>NZ_CP195157.1:0-4800000 GCF_056037845.1 Janthinobacterium sp. TPC_1
TGGGCGGCGACGGCGATCGCGCTGTCGATAAAGTTGTTTTCGTTGAATTTGGCGAGTCTGACCATTCAAATAGAATACAGATTCTATTTGAATCCGTCAAGCGCCCCGACATGCGCCAACATGAGTTGCCTTGCTGCCTTACAATGGTATGCACGAACCGCCACAAGGAGAATCCGCTTGCTTACGCCCCCTTCATCGCCTCCTCCCGCTTCGACGATCCACGCCTGGCGTTGGAACAGGTGCAAGCCATTTACCGCAGCAGCATCGAACACTTGCGCGACGCGCTGCAGCGCTTTGTCGCCGGCGAAGACATGCACGAGCGCGTGCGCGCCTGCTACCCCTTCGTGCGCATCCAGACGGACACCGTGGCGCGCGCCGACTCGCCGCTGGCCTACGGTTTTGTCGCCGGCCCCGGCGTGTTTGAAACCACCCTGACGCGCCCCGACCTGTTCGGCGATTACTACCTGGACCAGTTCACCCTGCTGCTGAAAAACCATAACAGCGCCAGAAAGTGCACCTGGACGTGGGCGTCAGCGCCCAGCCATCCCCGTGCATTTCTCGTTCGCCGAGCATGAACCATATCGAAGGCAATATGGATGCGGGGCTCCGTCTGGCCAAGCGCGACCTGTTCGACTGCCCCGACCTGTCGCCCATGGACGACGGCTCCGCAACGCACGCACGAACGCGCACGGCGAAGCCAGCCGCTGTCGCTGTTCACGGGCCGCGCGTCGATTACTCCGCTGCAGCGCCTGCTGCACTACAGCGGCACCTCGCCGCAGCATTTCCAGAACTTCGTCCTGTTTACCAATTACCAGTTCTACATCGACGAATTCATCCGCCTGGGGCACGCCCTGATGGACCGCGCGCCCGATGCGGCCGCACCCTCGGGACGACGACGGCTACGTCTGCCTTCGTCGAACCGGGGCAACGTGGTCACGCGCCGGGTCGGACAGACGGTCGAAAGCGAGGGATGCGCTGGGCGCCGCCCCGCCCTGCTGCCGCAGCGCACGCCGGAGCGCCGTTTCAGCCAGAGCCGCGCCATCGCGCTGGACATGGAAAGCGCGACGATCGCCGCCAACGGCTTCCGTTTCCGCGTCCCGTACGGCACCCTGCTGTGCGTGAGCGACAAGCCGCTGCACGGCGAAATCAAGCTGCCCGGCATGGCCAACCACTTCTACCGCGAACGGTCGACCAGCACCTGCGCATCGGCATCCGCGCCGTGGAACTGCTGCGCCGCCAGGGCGTGGACCGGCTGCATAGCCGCAAATTGCGCAGCTTTGCGGAAGTGGCGTTTCAGTAAGCCATCGACTCCACCGGGTGGATCAACGGATCCACCCGGGCACTCAAAAAAAAAGGACATCCATGCATTTTGTTCGATGGTGCGCGCTTGCCGTGCCACTTTGCCTGTCAGCGCCCGCGCTGTCGGCAATGCTCGTCACACCCAGGCAGGTCAGCATGCACCCGATCATCGAGCGCGCCGAAGCGGGCTTTGACGTATGCGGCATCAAGCTGACCGCGACGGTGATGGTCGGGGAAAATCTGGAAAGACACGAGTTCCTGCTGCTCACTTCAGCGTCGACATTGCGGGGCACTGTCAAGGCGGGAAGGAACAGCCTGCCAGTCAGCCAGCTCAATGTGCGGCCGATACAACTCCAGCCGAAACTGCCGGGCCCCACGGGATTCTGGCTGGCTGCCGCAGGCCAGGGCAAGGCCATGCGCACGCAGACAACGCAGAGCGATGAACCTGGCTATCTGACCGGCGCCGTACCCCTGCCTGCCGCCATCGAGCAACTGGAGCACTTTGTCGCCGGTAAAAAAATGCAGTTCGGCATCGAGTATGCGGCCGACCAGCCCCAGTACGCCATCAGTTTTTCGGACAAACTGCCGCTGCCTGCACGCACCGATTTATTAGCATGCTTGCAAGGGCAACTTGAGACGATGCGCGAAAAACACACAGATATGCTGCAACAATGAAAAACGGCGCCGTGAAGGCGCCGTTTTTCATTGTTGCATCGCTTACAGGAAGCGATCCAGAATCTTGCGCGTCGTCTTGTCGATATTGAACATGTCGCGTATCAAAAAGTGGATGCCGTGGTTGTCGGCGATCAAGAGCGACGTGGCGCCGATGCGGCGGATGTCTTCCTCGCCTTTCAGCACGAACTGCGTCTCGCCCCGGTCCGTATCGACGTACCAGGTGCACGGCGTGGCGAAACTGCTCACGCTTTTCACGCGCGCGATTTCCGGCATGAATTCGCGCCCTTCCAGTTCTTCCTGCAGCAGGCTGCGCGCCGGCTCCGGCATGGCGTCGATGTGATCGATCCACGCCACTTCCTTGCCATTGCCCAGCACCAGCGAAATGCCTTCGTCGGGCGACTGGATGGGAAAGGCGCGCACGGGCGCCACGCCTTCAAAGACCTGGCCGTCCGCGTCCGTCATCACCAGCTTGCCGAAAGGGTCGCGGTGTAATGTAAAAGTTGTGCTGGCCATGCTTATTCCTTGTCATCCAGGGCGAGTTCGTTATTGCGCGCCTGTGCTTCGTAGAGGCGGAAATAGGCGCCCTCTTTCGCCATCAGTTCATCGTGGCTGCCCACTTCGACGACCTGGCCGCGGTCCAGCACCACCAGGCGGTCGGCCCGGTGCAGGGTCGACAGCCTGTGCGCGATGGCGATCGTCGTGCGGCCCTGCACCAGGTTATCGAGCGCCTTCTGGATTTCTTTTTCCGTTTCCGAGTCCACCGACGACGTGGCTTCATCCATGATCAGGATGCGCGGGTCGATCAAGAGCGCGCGGGCGATCGAGATGCGCTGGCGTTCGCCGCCGGACAAGCCCTGGCCACGCTCGCCCACCATCGAATCGTAGCCCTGCGGCAGGCGCAGGATGAATTCGTGGGCATGCGCGGCGCGCGCGGCGGCGATGATGTCCTGGCGCGTCGCGTGCGGCTTGCCGTAGGCGATATTTTCCGCGATGGTGCCGAAGAACAGGAACGGCTCCTGCAGCACCAGGCCGATGTTGCGGCGGTAGTCGGACACAGCGAACGAGCGGATGTCGACGCCATCGAGCAAAATCGCCCCTTCCGACACGTCGTAGAAGCGGCAGATCAGGTTGACCAGCGTGCTCTTGCCCGAACCGCTGTGGCCCACCAGGCCGATCATCTCGCCCGCCTTGATGTTCAGGGTGATGCCGCGGTTGACGGCGCGGTTGCCGTAACGGAAACCGACTTCGCGCAAGTCGATCCGGCCTTCGATCTTGTCCAGTTTGACCGGTTGCGCCGGTTCCGGCACGCTCGACACGTGGTCGAGGATGTCGAAGATGCGCTTGGCGGCGGACGCCGATTTCTGCGTCACGGAGACGATGCGGCTCATGGAATCGAGGCGGCCATAGAAACGCGTGCTGTAGGCGATGAAGGCGGTCAGCACGCCGACGGTGATTTCGCCGCGTGACAATTGCCAGATGCCGAAGCACCAGATGACCAATAAACCCATCTCCGTCAGGAAGGAAACGGTGGGCGAGAACAGCGACCAGACCTTGTTCAACTTGTCGTTGACTGCCAGGTTGTGCGCGTTAGCGTCGCGGAAGCGGGCCGCTTCGCGCTTTTCCTGCGCAAACGCCTTGACAACGCGAATGCCGGGGATGGTATCGGCCAGCACGTTGGTCACTTCGCTCCACACGCGGTCGATCTTTTCAAAGCCCGTGCGCAGACGGTCGCGCACCAGGTGGATCATCCAGGCGATGAAGGGCAATGGCGCCAGGGTCATGATGGCCAGCCACGGGTTCATCGACCACAAAATGACGCCCGTCATGATAATCATCAACACGTCGGAGGCGAAATCGAGCAAATGCAGCGACAGGAAGACGCAGATGCGGTCGCTGCCGCTGCCGATGCGTGCCATCAGGTCGCCCGTGCGCTTGCCGCCGAAAAATTCCAGCGACAGTTTCATCAGGTGTTCATACGTGGCCGAGCGCAAATCGGCACCCATGCGTTCGGACACCAGGGCCAGCACATAGGTCTTGCCCCAGCCCAACAGCCAGGCCAGCAGGGCCGAGCCGAGCAAGCCGCTCATGTAGTACACCACCAGCCACGGGTCGATATGCTTGCCGTTTTGATACGGGATCAGCACATTGTCCATCAGCGGCGCCGTCAGGTAGGGCGGAATCATGTGCGCGGCGGTGCTCAGCAGCATCAGCATGAAGCCCAGCGCCAGCTGGCCGCGGTAGGGGTGGGCGAAGCGCCACAGGCGGAACAGGGTCCAGGTCGATGGCGGCGTGTGCAGCACCTTGGCGCAGATCGGGCATTCTTCCTGCTCCGGCTCCAGAGGCGCCTTGCAGCTTGGACACACTTCCTGCTCCGCTTCCAGCACGGGCTGGCCCGTCAGGTGGCTGTCGAGGCGCTCGACGAACTGTTCCAGCACGCGGATCGCATGCAAATTCTGGCCCAAAGTAAAACGCCACGAAGCCAGGCGGCCGTGGTCGTCGAACAGTTCCAGGTGGCCGACACCGGCGTGGTCATGGTGCGTCAGGCGCAGTCCGTGGCGGAAAGACCAACTTTTCCAGGCGGTATCGCCCGGGGAACGGGCCAGTAAACGCTTCTCGGTGACAACAATTATGCCTTTTGTGAAACGTAATCGCGCATCGAGGTCAACCTCAACGCTACTTAAAACGTTCTCCCCTGGAGAAAGGTTGCTCTCCACTTCCGCCAGCCAGTGTTCCGGCAGCGAAGTGAGGGGAATAGTTGTTGCAGGAACACTCAGTTCAGTTGTCATCGTAAAGCATACTCCGGCTCGAGGCCAAGCCCTTCAGGGCGGGATTTGGGGGATGGGGCAGACGCCCGATCAATGTTTGTGTATTGCGCGGTGGCGAGGTGGATGCACCAGTGGCAATTTCCTGTATTGTATCGAATGGATGCCTGCCGGTAATGAATGATGGCAAAACGGCGCAAAAAAATGCGCGCTCATCGTACGCAGGCAAGTATACAACAGCCCGCTGTTGCGCAAATGCTCCAGCTTAGCCCGGAGTCGGTATCTTTATAACAAGTATGGCAACAATTAGTAACAATTAGAATGACAACACCAGCAGAATACGAGAAGCAAACGCGACAAGAGGCCGCTAAAAGTGGCACACTGCGCATACCCGGGATAAAGAACCAAGCACGAGCCTGAAAAGACTCTGTAGAGCCAACATAAAGTATCTGGCGCCCAGACGCCTGGCTTGTTATCAAGAAACCACTTACATGATCAAGAAGAAGAACATCGAATTTGCCCGCGTCACCCACTTGCGCGGCCCCAACATCTGGACTTACCGCCCGGTGATTGAAGCCTGGGTCGACATCGGCGAACTGGAAGACTATCCATCCAATACCCTGCCCGGCCTGTACGAGCGCCTGGTGGCGTGGCTGCCCGGCATGATCGAGCACCGCTGCGGCGTGGGCGAACGGGGCGGCTTTTTCGAGCGCCTGCGCGAAGGCACGTGGTCGGCCCACATCCTCGAACACGTGGTGCTGGAGCTGCAAAACCTGGCAGGCATGCGCACGGGCTTCGGCCAGACGCGCTCGACCAGCCAGCGCGGCGTCTACAAGATGGCCTTCCGCACGCGCGAAGAGCACGTGGGCCGCGCGGCCCTGGCCGCCGCGCGCGAATTGCTGATGGCCGCCATCAACGATGAAGCCTATGACCTGGAAGCGGCCCTGGCGCCCCTGCGCGACATGGTCGACTCGCGCTGCCTGGGCCCAAGCACGGCCAGCATCGTCGATGCCGCCACCGAGCGCCGCATCCCTTCCCTGCGCCTGAACGACGGCAACCTGGTGCAGCTGGGCCACGGCGCCGCGCAGCGCCGCATCTGGACGGCCGAAACGGACCGCACCAGCGCGATTGCCGAAGGTATCGCCAGCGACAAGGATCTGACCAAATTCCTGCTCAAGTCGTGCGGCGTGCGCGTGCCCGAGGGCAGCCTGGTGCGCAGCGCCGAGGCGGCCTGGGAAGAAGCGCAGGACATCGGCGTGCCCGTCGTCGTCAAGCCGTATGACGGCAACCATGGCCGCGGCGTGTCGCTGAACCTGATGACGGAAGCCGACGTGAAGGCGGCCTATGAACTGGCCGCGCGCAAGGGCGACAGCTCGGCCGTGCTGGTGGAAAGCTTCATCACGGGCGACGAACACCGCCTGCTCGTGGTCGGCAACAAGCTGATCGCGGCCGCCAAGGGCGAATCCTTGTGGGTCGACGGCGACGGCGTCTCGTCCGTGCTGGAACTGGTGAACACGCAGATCAATACCGACCCGCGCCGCGGCGAAGGCGAAGATTTCCCGCTGGGCACCGTCAAGCCGCATGAATCGGGCGAAATCGTGCTGGAACTGCAGCGCCAGGGCATGACCGCCCTGTCCGTGCCGCAGGCGGGCCAGAAAGTGCTGATCCAGCCGAACGGCAACGTGGCCATCGACGTCACGGACGACGTGCACCCGTCCGTCGTGCATGCGGCCCTGCTGGCCGCGCGCGTGGTGGGCCTGGATATCGCCGGCATCGACCTGGTCACCACCGACATCACGCGTCCGCTGGAAGAGCAGCGCGGCGCCATCATCGAAGTCAATGCCAGCCCCGGCCTGCTGGCGCACATCAAGCCTGGCGTGGGCCAGCCCCGCCCTGTCGGCGCGGCCATCGTCGACCACCTGTTCGCGCCCGAGGAAACGGGCCGCATTCCGCTGATCGGCGTGACGGGCACGCGCGGCGCCAGCCTGATCGTGCGCATGCTGTGCAAGCTGCTCAACCTGTCTGGCCTGCACACGGGCGCCGTCTGCAGCGAAGGCATGTATCTGGACCAGCGCCGCGTCGTCAGCAGCGATTGCGTGAACTGGGACGCGGGCCAGCGCCTGCTGCTCAACCGCACCGTGCAGACGGCCCTGTTCGAGAGCAATCCGCGCATGATCCTGGCCGAAGGCCTGGCCTATGACAAATGCCAGGTCGGCATCGTCACGGACATGGGCAGCCTCGATAGCGTCAAGGATTTCGACGTGCTGGACGAAGCGGGCCTGTACAAGGCCGTGCGCAGCCAGGTCGACGTGGTGGTGCCAACGGGCGTGGCCGTGCTCAACGCCGCCAACGCGCACGTGCTGGAACTGGCCGAACTGTGCGACGGTACGGTGACCTTGTATGCGCAGGATGGCAGCTTGCCCGCCATCGCGGCGCAACTGGCCGCCGGCCAGCGCGCCGTGTTCGTGCGCGGCAACCACATCGTGCTGGCAGAAGGCGGCATCGAAACGGTCTTGCTGTGCCTGGACCTGCTGAAACCGGCCACGGCCGGCAATGTCGACAGCGTGCTGGCCGTGGCGGCCGCCGCCTGGGCCATGAACCTGCCCGTCGACCTGATTTGCGCAGGTTTGCGCACCTTTGACGCGGCCCCTGGCTGCATCGGCAACTAAGGCAGCACTCAAGCCCGGCTACGGCCGGGCCCACAAGAACACAACAGGATTACGGTTTAATTATGGAAGTATCTCGCGTACGGGCCTTGCGGGGCCCTAACCTCTGGAGCCACGACACCGCCGTGGAAGCCATTGTTTCCTGCACCACGCAGGAACTCGACATCGCGCAGCTGCCCGGCTTCGAAGCCCGCCTGCGCGCACTCTTTCCGCAACTGAGCCCGCTGCAACCGCTGGGCAACTACAACGCCGCGCCGATGGCGCAGGTGCTGGAACTGGCGGCGCTGGGCCTGCAGGCGCAAGCCGGCTGCCCCGTCACCTTCAGCCGCACCACGCCGACCCTGGAAACGGGCATCTTCCAGGTCGTCGTCGAATACTCGGAAGAAGCCGTCGGCCGCCTGGCCCTGGAACTGGCGCAGCAGCTGTGCCAGGCCGCGCTGGCCGATGCGCCGTTCGACCTGGCCGGCGCCCTGCACCAGTTGCAGGAACTCGATGAAGACGTGCGCCTGGGCCCTTCGACGGGCGCCATCGTCAACGCCGCCGTGGCGCGCAACATCCCGTTCCGCCGCCTGACCGAAGGCAGCCTCGTGACGTTCGGCTGGGGCAGCAAACAGCGCAAGATCCAGGCCGCCGAAATGGACGGCACCAGCGCCATCGCCGAAGCCATCGCGCAGGACAAGGAACTGACGAAAAAACTGCTGGATTCGGCCGGCGTGCCCGTGCCGCAAGGCCGCGTCGTCGTCGATGCGGACGACGCCTGGGCCGCCGCCTGCGAGATCGGCCTGCCCGTCGTCGTGAAACCAAAGGATGGCAACCAGGGCAAGGGCGTCACCGTCAATGTCACCGCGCGCGAACAGCTGACGGCCGGCTTCCTCGCGGCGCAGGAATTCCGCGACGACATCCTCGTCGAACGCTACCTGCCGGGCCACGATTTCCGCCTGCTCGTCATCGGCAACAAGATGGTGGCAGCCGCCCGCCGCGACCCGCCGCAAGTGGTGGGCGACGGCCAGCACACGGTGCGCGAACTGGTCGACCAGGTCAACCTGGATCCGCGCCGCGGCAGCGGCCACGCCACCTCGCTGACGAAAATCCGCTTCGACGACATCGCCCTGGCCAGCCTGGCCAAGCAGGGCTATGTGGCCGAATCCGTGCCGCCCGTGGGCCAGCGCGTGATCTTGCGCAATAACGCCAACCTGTCGACGGGCGGCTCGGCCACCGACGTCACCGTCGACGTGCACCCGGAAGTGGCGGCGCGCGCCGTCGCCGCCGCGCACATGGTGGGCCTGGACATCTGCGGCGTGGACGTCGTCTCCGAAAGCATTTTGAAACCGCTGGAAGAGCAGAACGCCGGCATCGTCGAAGTGAACGCCGCGCCGGGCCTGCGCATGCACCTGGCGCCGTCGTTCGGCAAGCCGCGCCCCGTGGGCGAAGCCATCATCGCCGCCATGTTCGCCGAGGGCGACGATGGCCGCATCCCCGTTGTCGCCGTCACGGGCACCAACGGCAAGACCACCACCGTGCGCCTGATCGCCCACCTGCTGACGGCTTCCGGCCTGCGCACCGGCATGACGAACACGGATGGCGTGTACATCGAAGGGCGCCAGATCGACAGCGGCGACTGCAGCGGCCCGCGCAGCGCGCGCAACGTGCTGCTGCACCCGGACGTGGACGCGGCCGTGTTCGAAACGGCGCGCGGCGGCATGCTGCGCGAAGGCCTGGCCTTCGACCGCTGCCAGGTCGCCGTGGTGACGAATATCGGCGCTGGCGACCACCTGGGCCTGAACTACATCACCACCGTGGAAGACCTGGCGGTGCTCAAACGCGTAATCGTGCAGAACGTGGCCGACAGCGGCGTGGCCGTGCTGAACGCCACCGACCCGGCCGTGGCCCGCATGGCCAAGAATTGCAGCGGCACGGTAACCTTCTTCGCCGCCGACAAGACGCATCCCGTGATGGCCACGCACCGTGCGCAAGGCAACCGCGTGGTGTACGTGGAAGACGGCAAGCTGGTCGCGGCGCAAGGCAAGGAACGCCACGAAATCGCCCTGTCGCAGGTGCCGATCACGCGCAACGGCGCCATCGGCTTCCAGGTCGACAACGTCATGGCGTCGCTGGCCGCCGCCTGGGCCGTGGGCCTGGACTGGAAAACCATCGCGCTGGGCCTGAAAACCTTTGCCAATGAAGCCGACAATGCGCCGGGCCGCTTCAACGTCTTCGATTACAAGGGCGCCACGCTGATCGCCGACTACGGCCACAATCCGGACGCCATCCTGGCGCTGGTGCAGGCAGTGGAAAGCATGCCGGCCAAGCGCCGTTCGGTGGTTATCAGCGGCGCCGGCGACCGCCGCGACGAAGACATCCGCCAGCAGACGGAAATCCTCGGCGCCGCCTTCGACGACGTGCTGCTGTACCAGGATCAATGCCAGCGCGGCCGCGCCGACGGCGAAGTGGTGGCCTTGCTGCGCCAGGGCCTGGACGGCGCCAAGCGCACCAGCCATATCGATGAAATCAACGGCGAATTCGTCGCCATCGACAAGGCCCTGGCGCGCCTCGGTGAAGGCGACCTGTGCCTGATCCTGATCGACCAGGTCGAAGAAGCGCTGGCGCACATCGCCAAGCGCGTCGCCGAAGCGTAAGCGCAGCCTGACGGCACACGAGGGCGGCCTGCGGGCCGCCCTTTTTATTGGCCCCGTCGCCTTCCTGCGCGCACCCGCATGGTGCAAAAGCCCCCTTGCAAGCTTGTAAATTCAGGCATGAAAATTGCTCATAAGAAAACATAAATGGGCTGACGAGAAGGTGGGGCACGCATGCTGGGCAGAATCTCGCGCATGATCGGAAAATTGACGGTGGGGCGCAAACTGGCGCTGATCTACTTGCTCGACCTGTCCGCCGTGATCTTCATTTCCGGCATCCTCATCAACGAAAAATACATCGCCATCGATTTCTCGCGCAAGGAGATGGCGGGCAATGACTACATCGCCGCCATCCGCGATGCCCTGCTGCCGCCGGGCGCGCAAGCGGCGGCCGTGGAACAGGCCGAACGGCGCTTCGGCGCAGGCATGCACAGCACCGAACTGAATGCGCAATTTGCCGCCCTGCTGCGCCAGGCCGGCCGCCCGTCCGCTACGCCGGACGACGGCATCGCGCCCTCGCCCGCCTTTGTGGCCGGACGCGCACTGCTCACGCGGGTGGGCAACCAGTCGAACCTGATCCTCGACCCGGACCTGGACAGCTATTACACGATGTCGCTGGTGATCCTGCGCTTTCCCGAGCTGCTGGAAGTGATCAACAGCTCGCGCGCCCTGGCCCTGCAGCTGGCGACAGCCGAAGGCGCGCAGCGCCAGCGCCTGCAAACCCAGTTCCTGATCCTCGAAGGACGCATGGATGCCACCATGGGCGGCATCGGCAGCGACTACACGGAGGCATTCGCGGCCAGCACGCCGCTGCTGCGCCAGCACCTGGATGGCTCGCGCGCGGCCCTGCGGCACGCCGTGGCGCAGTTACGCGCCAGTACCCAGGCGCTGGCCGGCGCGCAAGCCAACCCCGCCGGCGCGCGGGAACTGCTGCACCGCGACGCGGTGGCCCTCGCCACACTGCGCCTGGCATGGCGCGATACGGGCAACGAATTGCAGCGCCTGATCCAGCTGCGCGTGGACGGCTTTTTCACGCGCATGTGGCTGCACCTGGGCACGGCCGTGCTGCTGCTGGCGATGATACTGGGCCTGGTGTTTTTCGTCGCGCGCCAGATCGCCCTGCCCATCCGGCGCCTGGCGCGCGTGGCGCAGGAAGTGCGCGAAACGGGCGACCACAGCCTGCGCGCCGTCTGGGACAGCGAGGATGAAACGGGGCGTCTGGTGCGCGCCTTCAACACCATGCTGCAGCAGCTTGACTTCCAGCGCATGGCGCAGCAGGACCTGGTGGCGCGCGCCAGCGCGGCCGATGCGCAGCGCCAGCTGGTCGACGCCATTCCCATCCCGCTGATGGTTACCTCGATCCCGCACCACCAGGTGCTGCACGCGAACCAGGCCGCGCACGCGTGGCAGGGCGGCCTGGAACTGGACCCGTGGGTGGGCGGCATGCATCCGCAAGCCCGTTCGCGCTTCTTCCAGCGCTTGAGCGACCTGGGCGCCGTCGACGAATTCGAGGTGTGCTGGAGCGGCGGCGGCACGCCCACCTGGGCCCTGATTTCCGCGCGCCTGATCGATTACCAGGGCCAGCGCGCCGTGCTGTCGACCTTCACGCCGATCAACAAGATGAAGCTGATGGAGTCGCGCCTGGAACTATGGGCCAAGGTCTTCGAGGCCTCCGCCGAAAGCCTGATCGTGATGGACGCCGGCATGCGCATCATCACCGTCAACCAGGCCTTCCGCCGCCATTCGCTGTACGACATGGTGGAGCTGATCGGCAAGCGCCCCGCCTTCCTGCTGGCGCCCGACAACCCGCCCGAGCAGCTCGACAGTCTGCGCCGGACCCTGGCGCGGCGCGGCTACTGGCAGGGTGAAATCTCGGTGCAGCGCAAGTCGATGGAAAGCTATCCGGCCTGGCTGGTGATGAACGCCGTGCGCGGCCTCGATGGCGTCACCACGCACTTCATCGCCAGTTCGCTCGACATCAGCGAACGCAAGGCCAGCGAGCGGCAGATCGAGCACATGGCCCACCACGACGCGCTCACGGGGCTGGCGAACCGGCACGTGTCGAAACTGCGCCTGGCGGCGGCCATCGCGCAGGCGCGCCGCAGCGGCGAAAAGGTGGGGGTGCTGTTCATCGACCTGGACCGCTTCAAGCACGTCAACGACGCGCTGGGCCACCATGTGGGCGACGCCCTGCTGCAATCGGTCTCAATGCGCCTGCTGCAGCTGGTGCGCGAAGGCGATACCGTCAGCCGGCTGGGCGGCGACGAATTCGTCGTCATCCTCAACGGCATCGGCGACGCCGCATCCATCGCCGCCCTGCTCGACACGCGGCTGATACCGGCCATGCGCGAGCCGCACCAGGTGGCAGGCAACGAGCTGTATGTCTCGTGCAGCGTGGGCGTGGCCATCTACCCGGA
The DNA here is from genome assembly GCF_056037845.1 of Janthinobacterium sp. TPC_1. Lineage (NCBI taxonomy): Bacteria > Pseudomonadati > Pseudomonadota > Betaproteobacteria > Burkholderiales > Oxalobacteraceae > Janthinobacterium > Janthinobacterium sp. TPC_1. The sequence continues at coordinate 12,453 of NZ_CP195157.1, forward strand.
CCACGGCGGCGACATGGATACCCTGATGCGCCACGCCGATGCGGCCATGTACCAGGGCAAGAGCGGCGGGCGCGATCACGCGCGCATGTTCACGCCGCAGATGCAGGAGCAGCAGTTGCAGCAGCTGCACCTGGAGAGCGATCTGCGGCACGCCATCGAGCGGCAGGAACTGGTGCTGTACTACCAGCCGCGCATCGATGCTGGAAGCAGCCGCCTGAATGGCGTGGAAAGCCTGATCCGCTGGCAGCACCCGCAGCACGGCCTGATCGCGCCCGACTGCTTCATCCCCGCCGCCGAGGAATCGGGCCTGATCGTTCCCATCGGCGCGTGGGTCATCCGCGAAGCGTGCCGCCAGCAGGTGGCCTGGCGCGAGGCGGGCGCGGGCGACATCGCCGTGTCGATCAACCTGTCGGCCATCCAGCTGAAAAGCGGCACCCTGGCGGCCACCTTGCGCGAGGTGCTGCGCGAGTTTCCCGTCACGCCGGGACAGATCGAATTCGAACTGACCGAATCGATCCTGATGGACAACGTGGACGACACCATCGCCACCCTGCACGCCATCAAGGCGCTGGGTTTTGCGCTGTCGATCGACGATTTCGGCACCGGCTATTCGAGCCTGAACTACCTGTGCCGCTTCCCGCTCGACAAGCTGAAAATCGACATGAGCTTCGTGCAGGACATCCACGGTTCGCCGCAAAACCTGGCCGTGACGAAAACCATCATCGGCCTTGGCCATACCCTGGGCTTGACGGTCACCGCCGAGGGCGTGGAAAGCGCGGCCGATGCCGACGTGCTGCGCCGCGCCGGCTGCGATGAATTGCAGGGCTACTTTTTTGCCCGCCCCATGCCGCAGGCGCATTTCATGGCCTGGCTGGCGCAAAGCGCCGCGCCCTGCGCCGCCTGACACCTCCTGTGGAGCGCCCGCAACGCGCATGCGCCGGACTCGGCAACGCGCGGCGCGCCGCCAGGGCGCATGAATGCAGCAGGGATACCGGAATTGATATGGACATCGCAAAAGAAGTCATTTGTGGGGCAAAGTCATACCCCCTACCATGTTTCTTGAGCAAGTTTCAGCTCCGGCGGCAACTGCCGCAGCGTTCTCAACATAACTAAAATACAGGTGGAGACAAGATGAAGCAATTGATGGCAACGGGCACCCGCACGTCCCGACACAACACACGGCTGACCTTGAAGGCCACGGTGGCCGCGCTGGCCGGCGCAGGGCTGCTGAGCGGAGCTTCCGTCTGGGCGCAACAGGCGCCCGCCACGGAAGCACCAATGGAAGAAACGGCGCCGGCGGCAGCGCCCGCCGACAATGCCGGCATTGCCGTCGTCGCCGTCACGGGCGTGCGCAAGGCGGCACAGAGCGCGCAGACGATCAAGAAGAACAACGACCAGGTGGTCGATTCCATCGTCGCCGATGAAATCGGAAAATTCCCCGACAAGAACGTGGCCGAAATCCTCGGCCGCGTGACGGGCGTGCAGATCCGCCGCGAAGGCGGCGAAGCCGGTTCCGTCATCATCCGCGGTCTGCCCGGCGTGGTGACCCTGCTCAACGGCCGCGAAATGTTCACCTCCGTGGGCCGCAGCCTGTACCTGGCCGACATCCCGACGGCCATGCTGCAGCGCGTGGACGTGTATAAATCGCAGGGCGCCGACATGGTCGAAGGCGGCACGGCCGGCGTGGTCGACGTGCGCACCAACCGCCCGTTCGATTTCAAGGGCTTTACCGCCTCGGGAAATGTGCGCGCGGAGCACCGCGACAAGTCCGGCTCGACGGATCCGAACGTCAGCGGCATGGTCTCAAACCGCTGGAAGACCTCATACGGCGAATTCGGCGCCCTGCTCGGCCTGTCCTACCAGCGCAGCAAGTACTATGACGAGACGATCTGGAACGCCGAACCCGTCAAGCGCCCCGAAGCGGGCAACATCACGGGCCCCGATTCCGTCGGCATGATCCCGACCGTGGGCGACCGCAAGCGCTACGCGGCGAATGCCGCCTTCCAGTGGCGTCCGAACTCGCAGGTGGAAGTGTATGCGGAAGGCATGTCGACCCTGATCAAGCATGCGTTCGACAGCCAGTTCTTCGTCGGTTCGCTGCCCTGGGGGCAAAATCCCGACATCACCCTGATCCCCGGCACCAGCCAGGCGGCCACGGTGGGCAAGATCGACGGCCCATGGTCGCCGTTCACGCTGGGCTCGACCCAGGCGCGGCGCGACCGCTCGATCGGCTCGCAAGGCGCCATCGGCGCGCGCTGGGACATCACGCCGCAGCTGCGCGCCACCACGGAACTGGCGCGCACGGTCAGCAACTTCGAGCGCGAATTCCCCATCCTCGACTTCCTCGCCCACCCGACCAGCATCATCGGCAGCACAAACGTGAACGGCGGCGCGCAGATCAGCTACCCCGGCTACAACATGCTGGACCCGAAGAATTACACGCTGCTCGGCTTCTACGATAACCACAGCCACGACGAAGGCAGCTCCACCGATTGGCGCGGCGACGTCACCTACGACATGGACAGCACCGGCTTCTTCCGAGAATTTTCGGGCGGCGTGCGCCTGGCCAAGCGCAAGGCCGAATCGATACGCGAAAAAAATGGCCAGGGCGGGTTGTCTTCGACCATGTATGCGGACGCGATTCCCGGCCTGGCCTGCGCCTCGCACGAAAACACGGGCAACTTCGGCCTGCAAAGCTGGCTCACGCCCTGCCGCGACTTCATGCTTAACAACACGGCCGTGCTGCGCCAGCTGTTTACGGGCAGCAGCGAACGCAGTCCGGACGATCCGATGACCCACTACAAGGATGTGGAAAAAACCAATGCCGTCTACGGCAAGGCGCGCATCGGCTTTGACCTGGCGCAAGTACCGGTCGATGGCACGCTGGGTGTGCGCGTGGTGCAGACCAAGCAGGACTTGCAAGGCAATTCCTCGCAAAACGGCATCGTCACGCCCGTGCGCGTGAAGACGTCGGATACGGACGTGCTGCCCAGCCTGACCCTGAAAGCCATGCTGCGCCAGGACCTGATCGCCCGCATGACCGCAGGCAAGGCCGTGCAGCGCCCCAACTTCGCCGACTTCAATCCCGGCGTAAGCCTGGGCCAGAGCCTGGAAATGGTGCGCCCGACGGGCGGCGGCGGCAATCCCGACCTGAAACCCGTGGAAGGCAAGAACCTCGACCTGGCGCTGGAATGGTATTTCGCGCAGACGGGCTCCGTCACGGCCACCGTATTCCGCCACAACTTCAAGAATTACATCCTGTCCGGTTCGGCCAAGGAAACGTACAACGGCATCGAGTACGACATCACCCGTCCGCGCAACACCTCGAAGGGCCATCTGCAAGGCATGGAAATGGCCTACCAGCAGTTCTACGACAAGCTGCCCGGCTGGCTTGGCGGCCTGGGCCTGCAGGCCAACGCCACCTACATGACGGGCGAACTGGAAGAATTGAATGGCAGCGCCCACCCGTTCACGGGCATGTCGAAGTGGTCGGCCAATATCGTCGGCCTGTACGAACAGGGACCGTGGTCGGCGCGCCTGGCCTACAGCTGGCGCGACAAGTACGTCGACGACTACAACTACCGCGGCAAGGGCATCCACCTGACCGTGGCACCGACGAAAACCCTGGACGCGTCCGTCTCGTACAAGCTCAACCCGCATACCACGGTGACCCTGGACGCGAACAACCTGCTCGACTCGACCTACCGCGACTACCACGACACGCCGGACTATGTGCGCGACGTGCGGCGCTATGACAAGGTCGTGGGACTCTCCGTCCGCTGGAGCTACTAGCCCGTCCCCCCACCCTTTCTTCCTTCGAGGGTTTTCAGCGCCAGCCGGCAACGGTTGGCGTTTTTTTTTTTTTTGCTCTATGGAATCTATCCGACAGTGGAATTGATCTGGCGCAAAGTGGTGGCGCCGCAGCGCTTTTATTCTGATAGCTTGACTAGCGAACCCGGCGGGGGACAGCATGCGCAATGCACGGCCCATCGATACACAGTTATTTCAACCCGACATCCCCGTGCGGCTCGACATGCGCACGGCGGCGCTGGTCGAACATGCGCTGGCCTTGCAGGAGATGGCCGGCACGGGCGCCGCCGCCCTGTTTTTGCACTGCCACGACGTGCCGCTACCCACCGCATTGCGCGTACTGACGACGGGACCGCGCCGCAAACCGGCCGGGCCGCACCTGTTTGCCCGCCTGCGTCCGCGCACGACCGCCCGGGCGCAAGGCACGCCGCTACCGGCGCGCTGACGAATCCTGTACCATCGCCGCAAGCTATTCATTTAAGGCAAGGCGATGCAGGCAGCGACACCCCCCGATAACTATGCGGCACTGATGGACCTGATCAAGGCGCGCCATGCGGAACTGAGCCCGCAATTCCTGGCCGGCGCCCGCTACCTGGCCGACCATCCGGATGAGGTGGCAGTGTCCTCGATGCGCAGCATCGCCACGCGCGCGCAAGTGCAATCGGCTGCCCTGGTGCGCCTGGCGCAGCAACTGGGCTTTGCCGGCTGGCCGGAACTGAAAGCCATTTTCGTGGAACGTCTGCGCGCGGCCCAGCCGGCTACGCGGCAAAGGCGGGCGCTCTGGCCAGCAAGGAGGGGAGAGAGCGCGACCTGGTCACCGAAGTGTTCGCGGTGCAGCAGCGCAACCTGGCCGCCACGGAAAGCGCCAACCACGCGGCCCTGGACGCGGCCGCCAGCCTGCTGCAGGCGGCGCCCCGCGTGCACGTGGCGGGCTTTCGCGCCGCCCACCCGATCGCCTACACCCTGCACTACCTGTACCGGCTGCTGCGCCCCAGCGTGCAGCTGCTGAGCGGCCAGGGTGGCACCCTGGAAATGGACTTGCGCGCCCTGCAGGCCGGGGAGGCCGTCGTCGTCGTCAGTTTCGCCCCGTATTCGAGCGAAGCGCTGCTGGTGGCGCAAACGGCGCGCCAGGCCGGCTGCCAGGTGGTCGCCATCAGCGACAGCGCCATCTCGCCGCTGGCCCTGCAAGCGGAGGCCAGCATCGTCATCGCCGTCGACAGCCCCTCGTTCTTCCCGTCCATCGTGGCCGGCATCGCGGCCGTAGAAAGCCTGGTGGAACTGCTGGTGGCGCGCGCGGGACACGATGCCGTACACGCCATCGGCGCGGCGGAAAACCAGCTGCGGGCGCTGGGCGCCTATGCAAAAACATCAAATGATGTAAATTAAAAACAAATACATCAAACGTTGCAATGCGGCGCAGCGCATCCTATAATCGGCCATTCCCCCTTGCCGATAAGAAAGCGATGCCATGAGCCATGTCTTCCACCGTAGCCTGACCGCCAACTATCCTGTCGCGATGGGCGGCGACGGCCCTTACCTGATCGATGCGAACGGCAAGCGCTACCTGGATGCCTGCGGCGGCGCCGCCGTCTCTTGCCTCGGCCATTCGGATACGGCCGTGATTTCCGCCGTGCAGCGGCAGATTGCCACGATGGCATACGCGCACAGTTCGTTTTTCACCAGCGAGCCGATGGAGCAGTTAGCCGATTTCCTCGTCGCCCGCGCGCCAGCCGGCATCGACAGCGTGTATTTCGTCTCGGGCGGCTCGGAAGCGGTGGAAAGCGCGCTCAAGCTGGCGCGCCAGTATTTCGTCGAGCGGGGCCAGCCGCAGCGCCGCCACGTCATCGCGCGCCGCCAGAGCTATCACGGCAACACCCTGGGCGCGCTGGCCACGGGCGGCAACGCCTGGCGCCGCCAGCAGTTCGAGCCGCTGCTCATTGGCGTGACCCACGTGTCGCCCTGCTACGCGTGGCGCGAGCAGCAGGCGCATGAAACGGATGCCGACTACGTGGCGCGCCTGGGACAGGAACTGGAAGACCATATCGCCGAGCTGGGCGCGGAGAACGTCATGGCCTTCATCGCCGAACCCGTCGTCGGCGCCACGGCCGGCGCCCTGCCCGCCGTCGCCGGCTATTTTGCGCGCATGCGCGCCATCTGCCAGCGCCACGGCATCCTGCTGATACTCGACGAAGTCATGTGCGGCATGGGGCGCACAGGCAGCCTGTTCGCCTGCGAGCAGGAAGGCGTCACGGCCGACCTGATCTGCATCGCCAAGGGCCTGGGCGCCGGCTACCAGCCCATCGGCGCCGTGATGGTATCCCAGGATATCCGCGAAACCATCCGCGCTGGCACGGGCTTCTTCCAGCACGGCCACACATATATCGGCCATGCCACGGCCTGCGCCGCCGCCCTGGCCGTGCAGCAGCAGATCGAGGAGCGCGATTTACTGGCCAACGTGCGCGCCATGGGCCGCTTGCTGCAGGAGCGGCTGCGCCAGCGCTTCGGCGAGCACCCGCACGTGGGCGACATCCGCGGCCGCGGCCTGTTCCTGGGCCTGGAACTGGTGCAGGACCGCGCCAGCAAGCAGCCGTTCGACCCGGCCCGCCGCCTGCACGCGCGCATCAAGGCGCAAGCCATGCAAAATGGGCTGATGTGCTACCCCATGGGCGGCACTATCGACGGCCTGCACGGCGACCACATCCTGCTGGCGCCGGCCTACATCATCGACGCCAGCCACGTCGATGAGATCGTCGACAAGCTGGGCGCGGCCATCGACGCTTGCATCGGCTAAGGCCGCCCGCTGCTGCCCACGGTGGACATCAGGCTGGCGCCGCAGCTGGTCTTGTGCCCATCAAACGCCACGGGCACGCCATCGATCAGCACCTGCGGATCGCCCTCGGCGATCACGCAGCGCACGTGGCCCTTGACCGGACACACGCAAGGGTCGCCCTTGCGCGCGACGGCCACGCCCAGCACCGTACTGTCCGGCGCCGCCCCCACCACCTTGCCGCCGTGGCTGGTGGGGTCGTTCAAGCGGATCACGCCGCGCATAATGACTCCTATCCTTGTCCGGCACACAACGCGGCACCGGTCCATGCGGTGCCTCTCCCGTTGGCATTATCGGGTGCTACGAAACATTCGTCATTGCGTTCGCGCACATGGCCGGCATGCCGGGTGCAAAAATAGCAATCGCCATCCGGCAGCAACTTTTGTTCACTCCTTGTCAATATTAATTGACTTATTCTAAACAATCGTTTTAAATCAGGATGTTACTCAAAATCAATCATCTTGGGCATTCAAACATCGCATTGACCCTCTCGATGCTTGACGTCCACGCTGATGCACTCTGAAGCCAAGGTATATGGAACTGCTCGACTCCCTGCGTCAGACCCCGCCGCAAGACGACACGATCAGCGGGCACTACGAAGTGCGCCGCTTGCTGGGCGAAGGCGGTTTCGGCCATGTATTCGAAGCGTGGGATGCCAAGCTGTGCCGCAGCGTGGCGCTGAAGCGGCTAAAACCGCAAGCCGACGTGCTGCATCCGGAAAAACTCATCAATGAAGCGCGCCTGGCCGCCTCGCTCAAGCATGCGGCCTTCGTGCGCATCTTTGCCATCGAGGGCCAGGGCACGAGCCAGTCCATCGTCATGGAACTGGTCGAAGGCCAGACCCTGGGGCAATTCATGCACGGCGGCAAGGCTGACTTGCAGGCCGCGCTCGACATCGCCTACCAGATCGCCGACGCCATGGACGAGGCGCACGCCATGGACCTCGTGCACGGCGACCTGAAACCGTCGAACCTGATGCTGGAGGCGGATGGCAAGGTGCGCATCCTCGACTTCGGCCTGGCGCGCCACATTGACCCGCAAGCGACGCAAACGACTACCCTGTGCGACTTGCAGGGCACCATCGCCTACATGGCGCCCGAGCGCCTGATGGGCCGTCTGCCCGACACGCGCGGCGACGTCTACGCGCTGGGCGCCATGCTGTACGAAATGCTGGCCGGCCAGCGCCACTTCGCCCACCTGAACGGCCTGGCCCTGGCCGCCGCCCACATGCAGGCGACGGAGCCGTGGCCCGACCTGCCGGATACGGTGCCGCCCGCCATCAACGCCCTCGTGCGCGCGATGACGGCGCACGACCCGGCCGAACGGCCACGCACCATGCGCGATGTGCGCGAGGCGATAGGTGGGCAGCGCACGCTAGCGGCGCCGGCACTGGCCGCCGACACCGCGCCCACCAAGCACGCCAAACCCGCCAGGCCGCCGGCTTCGATTGCGATCCGCCTGCAGGTGCCCGTCAAGCGCGCCATGCTGGCGGCTGGCACCGTGCTCGTGCTGGGTCTGGGAGCCTGGCAAGGGCCACAACTATGGACTGCGTTGAGCGGGCAATACGGAACAAAGCCTTATTCCGAAATGGCGTCTATGAAAGCCGGCATGGACGCCCTGCGTGTGTTTGACCTCGATACCAGCCAGGCACAGGCAATCGAGCATTTCATGACCGTACTACAGCATAATCCAGGCAATGCCGCCGCCGCCGCTGGCCTGTCACTGGCAGCCAGCTTCCGCTACACCGGAAATGGGCGCGATGACACCTGGCTACAAAGAGCCGAGGTCAACGCAAAACAGGCATTGGCAGCGGACAGTCAGCTTGCTCTTGCCCATGTTGCGCAGGCATGGGTACTTGAACTCCAAGGCAAGTACGACGAGGCGCTGCGTGAAGAAAACGCCGCATTGAACCTGGAACCGAACAATCTGTTTGGTTTGTATGGCAAGGCACGCTTATACCTGACCATTCAGAAATTTGATCGAGCAGACGCCATACTAAAGCAAGCGATCGCCGCTTATCCAAATGAGCGCATGTTTAATATGTTGCTGGGCGTGATGTATTACAGGAAGGGGGACTATGCGGCTGCCGAGCAGACATTTCGCAAATCCATACGCATGGCCCCACAATCGCCCAATGGTTATGCCCATCTTAACGCGACTTTGCTGCGCCAGAATCGCGAAGACGAGGCACTTGCGGTTCTCCAGCAAGGTTTGCTCATACGTCCGCACTGGGAGCTATACACTAATTTGGGAACATCCCTGTTTGCCAAGGGCGACTATCTGGGTGCCGTGCAGGCATTTGAAAGTGCCGTTTCCGAGAAAAAAGGCAGTCCTGGCACCTATTTGCTTTGGGCCAATCTTGCCGATGCCCAGCGCTGGGTGCCAGCATTAGCGCAAGCATCGAAACAGTCGTATCTACGCGCTATCGCCCTGTTACAGCCCATGCTTGTGCGCATGCCCGACAATATCACCTGGACTTCACGCATGGCCCTGTACCAAGCCTACGCAGGTGAAAGAGATGCAGCCCTGAAAAACGTGCAACACGCACTCCGCTTAGCGCCACAGATTGCCGACGTACAGTTTCGCGCCGCTCTGACACATGAACTGCTTGACAAGCGAAGCGAGGCATTGGCTGCGCTACTGCAAGCTAGCAAGCTTGGCTACCCTCTCAATCTGATCGAATCAGCACCCGATCTGTTGAACCTGCGGCGAGATGCTCGCTACCAACAATTTCTCATCAACCTGGAAAGAGACAGTAAAAAATGACGCCTGTAAGCCCTTGGATGAAGTTATCCGTGCATTTTGATGCAGACCAGATCACCAACCAGCTCGACTACAGCTTCACCTCCTGCGACGGCACGGCCGATCCCCGCCATGGCCCCTACATGGGTGGCGTGCACTTCCAGAAAGGCCAGCATGTCTATCTCGACGTTACTTGCTGCGGCTCCAAGGACAGCGGCTTCACATCGTTCCAGATCATCGATTGCTGCATCGTCACCGTGCCGCAACTGACTCAGATCGGCCCGAAAGTACCCACCATTTATTCACCGCCATCGCCATTCCTTCAGTCGGTAGGCGCCACCTACCATTTCCCTCTGGACTTCGAGATCCAGCAACTGTTGGGTGAACCAGAGGATAAGCCCCTGCACCGCATCCGCCAGGAATGGAAACACAACTTGGACGTTGGCTATGCCGCCGGCCGCTGGGAATTGTCATTCGTCATCACGGTACGTATCATGCGCGGTGAAGACGTCCAACCAGAATTGCGCGTATTTTCCTTTGACCCGGAAAGCTCTGTAGGTGGCGACGGAATATTACAATAAATATTCCAGGACTTTGCCATTCAATAGGGCATATTTAGGACTAGAGTGGAACCAAGGTCAATTCTAGCCAGTCAGACACGATCTATGACTTCATTCTCTCCCCGCTGAGCAAACCATCATCCCCAAAGCCACGCTACCTCCACCGGCGCGGCTTTTTCACATCCGCACGCAATACGCCGCCCCGCCCGCCGAAAGCGGTAAAATGACGGCCTTGAACCCAAGCTCCGCCCCCTGGCGCGGCCTGGCACGCACACAGCACCACCCACAGCCCGGCAGGCATGCGTTTTCCTGCCGCCGGACCAACGACAAAGAACACATGACCACCGTCCCAAAAGAAATCAACGCCGCCGCGGCAAAGAAGAATTCCGCTGAAAAGCTCACGCCCATGATGCAACAATATCTGGGCATCAAGGAAAACCATCCGACGATGCTGGTCTTCTATCGCATGGGCGATTTCTACGAGCTGTTTTTCGAGGATGCGGAAAAAGCCTCGCGCCTGCTGGGCATTACCCTGACGGCGCGCGGCGTGGCCAGCGGCAACCCGATCAAGATGTGCGGCGTGCCGTTTCATTCGCTCGACGGCTATCTGGCCAAGCTGGTCAAGCTGGGCGAGTCGGTGGCCATCTGCGAGCAGATCGGCGACCCTGCCACCAGCAAGGGGCCGGTCGAGCGCAAGGTCATGCGCGTGGTCACGCCCGGCACCCTGACGGATGCGGACTTGCTGCCAGAAAAGGCCGAGCGGCCGCTGCTGGCCATGTGCAGCATCACGCAACGCAAGACGGTCACGACGGGCCTGGCCTGGCTGTCGCTGGCCAGCGGCGCCTTGAAACTGATGGAGTTTTCCGGCGACAGCAGCACCGTGGCGGCGCGCCTGCAGCAGGAACTGGAACGCATCGTGCCGGCGGAAATTCTCAGCGGCGACAACGGCAACCTGTTCGACGACTACGCGGGCACGCACATCAACCGCGTGCCGGACTGGCATTTCGACGTGGTCGGCGGCCACAAGGCCTTGCTCGACCAACTGGGCGTGGCGACCTTGACGGGCTTTGGCGCCGATGGCCTCGGCGCCGCGTTCGGCGCGGCCGGCGCCCTGCTGCGCTATGCGCAATCGACGCAGGGACGCGGCTTGCAGCACGTGCGCTCCTTGACGACGGAAACGGAAAGCGAATTCATCGGCCTGGACGCGGCCACGCGCCGCAACCTGGAGTTGACGGAAACCATCCGCGGCCAGGAATCGCCGACATTATTTTCCCTGCTGGATCATTGCCGCACGGCCATGGGTTCGCGTATGCTGCGCCACTGGCTGCACCATGCGCGGCGCGACCAGAACGTGGCGCGCGCGCGCCATGAAGCCATCGCCGCGCTGGCGCAAAGCGAAGCGGCCGGTCCGCTCGCCGCCACCCTGGCGCAAGTGCCCGATATCGAACGCATCACCACGCGCATCGCCCTGCTGTCGGCGCGTCCGCGCGACCTGGCCGCCTTGCGCGACGGTTTATTACAACTGCCGGCCCTGCGCGGCGACGTGGTCCGTTGTTATGGCCCTGGCCAGGGTGGCGAAACGGGCTTGCTGGCCGCCATCCACGCAGCCCTGGCCACGCCGACGGCCTGCCTGCCTGGACTTGCTGGTGCGCGCCGTGGCGCAGGAACCGGCCGCCATGGTGCGCGACGGCGGCGTGTTTGCCACCGGCTTCGACGCCGAACTCGATGAATTGCGCGCGCTGTCGGAAAACGCGGGCCAGTTCCTGCTCGACCTGGAAACGCGCGAACGGGCACGCACGGGCATCGCCAACCTGCGCGTCGAATACAACAAGGTGCACGGCTTCTATATTGAAGTCACGCACGGCCAGACGGACAAGGTGCCGGACGACTACCGCCGCCGCCAGACCCTGAAGAACGCCGAGCGCTACATCACGCCCGAACTGAAAGTGTTCGAAGACAAGGCCCTGTCGGCGCAAGACAAGGCCCTCGTGCGCGAAAAACTGCTGTACGACCTGCTGCTGGCCGAGCTGGCGCCGCACATCGGCACCTTGCAGACGATCTCGCAAGGCCTGGCCCAGCTCGACACCCTGAATGCGCTGACAGAACACGCGCAGCAGCACAACTGGGCCGCGCCGCAACTGGTCGACGAGCCGTGCATCAACATCGTCGAAGGCCGCCACCCCGTGGTGGAAAAGCAGATCGAGCGCTTCATCGCCAACGATTGCCGCCTCGTCAACGAACGCCGGCTGCTGCTGATTACCGGTCCGAACATGGGCGGTAAATCGACGTTCATGCGCCAGGTGGCATTGATCACCCTGCTGGCCTACGTGGGCAGCTACGTGCCGGCCGCTTCCGCCACCATCGGTCCCATCGACCGCATCTTCACGCGCATCGGCGCCACCGACGACCTCGCGGGCGGACGCTCGACCTTCATGGTCGAAATGACGGAATCGGCCGCCATCCTGAATGGCGCCACCGAGCACTCGCTGGTGCTCATGGATGAAGTAGGCCGCGGCACCTCGACCTTCGACGGCCTGGCCCTGGCGTGGGCCATCGCGCGCCATCTGATCGACACCAGCCGTAGTTTCACCCTGTTTGCCACGCACTACTTTGAGCTGACGCAATTGCCGGACAGTCATCCGAGCGCCGCCAACGTGCATTTGTCCGCCGTCGAACACAAGGACAGCATCGTCTTCCTGCACGCCGTGCAAGCCGGTCCCGCCTCGCAAAGCTACGGCTTGCAGGTGGCGCAGCTGGCCGGCGTGCCGCAACCCGTGATCAAGGCCGCGCGCAAGCACCTGGCGCGCCTGGAAGCGCAGGCGCTCGACGCCACGCCGCAGCGCGACCTGTTCGCCGCCCCGGCCGCCGATCCGTATGCGCAAGAGGAAGAAGAGGCAGCGGCGGCGCCGCTGGCCGCGCTCAATGAAGCGCCGCAAGCCTTGCTCGACGCCATCGCCGACCTCGATCCCGATGCGCTCACGCCGCGCGATGCGCTGGAGCAGCTGTATCAGTTGAAACGGCTGGCCGCCGCATGACGCTCCGGCGCGGCACGATACGCCTGCTGGCCGCCGGCTTGCTGGCTGCCAGCCTGCCATGGCAAGCGGCGCTGGCCGCCCCCCGGGCGACCAGGCCGGCTTCGAGTTTGCCGTGCTGGGCCATTCCTTCAACGCGGGGCCCGACGATGGCCCCCTGAAAAAAGCCATCGCGGAAACGAGCGCCTTCAATGCCTCTTTCGTCGTGGCCACGGGCATCAAGGCGGCCAGCGAATCGTGCAGCGACAAGCTGTACAGCCAGCGCAAGGATGTGCTCGACGCCAGCGGGCCGCCGCTGATCGTCTCGCTGTCGGCCAGCGACTGGGCCAACTGCCGCAATTCGCGCGGCCGCATCAATGCCATCGAACGCCTGAACCGCCTGCGCGACGTGTATTTCGCCGACGACCAGAGCCTGGGCCAGCGCAAGCTGACCCTGTCGCGGCTGTCATCGACGGCGAAGTTCCGCAGCTACGCAGAAAATGCCCACTGGGAATACGGCGGCGTGCTGTTTGCCACCGTCAACCTGCCCGCAAATAACAACCATTTCCTGCCGGAAGCGGGACGCAACAGCGAGTTCGAAGACCGCCTGGTGGCCAACCGTTCCTGGCTGCAGCGATTGTTCGCCATGGCGCAGCGCAAGAAACTCGACGGCATCGTGCTGTTTTCCGACGGCGACGTGGGTGCGCTGGACGAAGACGACAATTCGCTGCTGCCCAGCTTCAGCTCGAAGCAGGATGGCTTTGCGGGCCCGCGCAAGCAGATCCGCACGCTGGCGAAGAAGTTCAGCGGCAAGGTGTTATTGGTCGATACGCAGCGCGATGGCGCCGCGGATGGCAAGGAGGGAAAAAGTAAAAAGGCCGCAGCCAGGGCAGGCGGGCCGAAAATCAGCTGGAAAGGCAACCTGGGCCACGTCAGCATCGACAACGACTGGTCCGCCATCGCCGTACGGCCCGGCAAAACGCCATTCTTTGAGGTGCGTCAACGTGCCACGCGGCCATCGGCGCAAGCGCGGGCCAAGGCGTCGACTGTGCGCCGATAAAAAATAAGGCCGACGAAGTCGGCCTTTATTCATTCAATCCACCAGCGTCACGACGCCTGACAAAACCGTCGCGAGCAGCTGCGCGGCGCGGCCGAGAAGCGCAACCGTACTAGAGTACGGTGAGCATCGCCGGCCGCGCCCCGCTGCGCGCAGTAGGTTTGGTCAGGCGTCTCCAGATTAATGAATCGGATGCGTGCGGAAGTGATCGCCTTCGTCACCTTCATCTTCATCATCGCCATGGTCATGGCCGTGTGCGCCATGCACGTGGCCATGGGCGATTTCTTCGTCGGTGGCTGCGCGCACGTCAGCGACGGTCAGCGAGAAGCGCAGCGCGATGCCGGCCAGTGGATGGTTGCCGTCCAGCACGACCTTGTCGTCGGCGATATCGGTGACCGTGAAGATCATCGCTTCTTCGTCCGGCGAATCGCTTTCCGGCATGCCTTCGAACTGCATGCCCACTTCCAGCGGCTCAGGCAGGCGATTGCGCGGCTCGACCTTGACCAGGGCTGGATCGTATTCACCGAAAGCATCATCCGGTTCGATCTGGATCGTGTTGGAATAGCCAACTTCCTTGCCGTCGAGCTCTTCTTCGATCTTCGGCAGGGTGTTTTCATAATCACCGTGCAGGTAGACCATCGGCTGACGGCCGTCTTCGATCAGATTGTCTTGCGCGTCTGACAGTTTGTAGTTGACAGTCACGACCGTATTTTTGGCAATCTTCATTATGCTTCCTTTCATTGTATAAGCTGGCAAATTATACCTTCACGCCGCCAACGGCAGGCGCATTCCTGCATTTCCGGTTGTTATAATGGGCGCATGAAAAAATTAACTCTCCTCGGCGATATTACGCCGGCGCAATTCCTGCGCGACTATTGGCATAAAAAACCCTTGTTGATCCGTCAAGCCGTGCCTGGCTTCAAGGCGCTGTTCGACTTCAAGGCCCTGGCCGAGCTGGCCACCCTCGACCACGTCGAATCGCGCCTGGTCAGCCATGCGGATGGCCACTGGAACATGCAGCAAGGCCCTTTGACCAGCCTGCCTTCGCTGAAACAGAAGGAATGGACCCTGCTGGTGCAGGGCGCCAACCTGCACAGCGCCAAGGCCGACGCCCTGCTGCGCCAGTTCCGCTTCCTGCCGGACGCGCGCCTGGACGACCTGATGGTCAGCTTCGCCACCGATGGCGGCGGCGTGGGCCCGCATTTCGATTCCTACGACGTGTTCCTGCTGCAAGGCCAGGGCAAGCGCCACTGGCGCATCGGCGCGCAGAAGGACCTGAGCCTGATCGACGGCTTGCCGCTGAAAATCCTCAGCAACTTCACGCCTGACGAAGAATTCACCCTGGAGCCGGGCGACATGCTGTACCTGCCGCCCCACTACGCGCACGACGGCGTGGCCATCGGCGACTGCCAGACGTATTCGATCGGTTTCCGCTCGCCCACGTTCCAGGAACTGGGCGAAGCCTTCCTGCAATTCATGGCCGACTCGATCGACTTGCCGGGCATTTACAGCGATCCGGACTTGAAAGCCTCGGGCAAGCCGGCGGAAATCCCCCGCGACATGCTCAGCACCATCACGGAAGAAATGAACAAGGTGCGCTTCACGGAAGAAGACGTGACCATTTTCCTGGGCGAACACCTGTCGGAACCGAAGCACAACGTGTTTTTCACGCCGCTGTCCAAGCCGCTGACGGTGGGCCGCTTCGCTGACGCCGCACAGAAGAAGGGTGTCGTGTTGTCGCGCAAGACCCTGATGCTGTATCGTGGCAAGAATGTCTTCATTAATGGCGAATCGTTTGCCATAGGCAAGGCCGATAAAACGGCACTGGAAACCCTGGCCAACGAACGTGCCCTCGATGGCGCGGCCGTGGCGCAAGCTTCCGATGATGTGATGGATGCCTTATATACCTGGTATCAGGATGGCTGGATCGAACTGGCTTGAATGAGGGTGTCGTAGCAAAGTGGTATTACAGTAGGTAAAATAGCAGCATCTGCGCCAGCGCAATGAAACATATTATTTTTATATCGTTTTGTCGCGCTTTCGCAAATCGCTTACACTTGCTTGCAATTTGCTTCAGCAAATATTGCGATATCACAAAATAGTTGCGAATTTGCCTCTTGCTCCTATTGCGACGCACCAAAAATCGCTATAATATTCGGTTAGGAAGTTTCCGTTGTCTGGCAGGCACCACCTGGTACGAAAAGCCTTCGAAGACGACCTAACGAGCGATAATTACCGGTAATTATTCATCGCAACAATATTGATTTATTTTTTGAAATAATTAAGGAAAACAAATGAAAAAATCCCTGCTGATCGCCTCCCTGATGGTTGTTGCTCTGGCTGCTTGCAGCAAAAAAGAAGAAGCTCCTGCACCAGCACCAGTAGTAGAAACCCCAGCACCAGCACCAGTAGTTGAAGCTGCTCCAGCTGCTGCTGCTGACGCTGCTGCTTCGGCCGCTACCGACGCTGCTGCTGCTGCAACCGCTGCCGCTTCGGCCGCTACCGACGCTGCTTCGGCTGCTTCGGCTGCTGCATCGGCTGCTAAGTAATTTAGCACCCGCAGGAAAGAAAGCCGGCCTTCGGGCCGGCTTTTTTGCGTCCAGTGTTTTATCCGCAGGATAAAATGCGGGACGCGGGCAATTAAAAAGGCTGGACCGGTTTCCCGGGCCAGCCTTTTTATTAAGATGCGGCAGGTTCTGATGCCTGCCGCGTCGATAGCGCTTATTTCAACTGCTCGTTCAGCAAGCCCAGAATCTTCTCGGCCACTGGCGAGGTCGCCGGCTGGCCTTCGTTGCCGAGGATGCTGACCAGGCTGGTCGAACCATTGCCCGCCTTGACCAGGACGCGGTAGCGCTGCGCTTCCTTGTCCTTGTCGGCGGACGACGAACCCCAGCTGAACAGTTTCGAGAAGAAACCATCTTTCTTGACCGCGTCCGGATCCACGTAACGCACGAAATACGTGCCTTGCGTGCGGTCGCGGTCTTCCACGGTGAAGCCGACGCGGTCCAGCGCCAGGCCGACACGGCGCCAGGCGCGGTCGAAACCTTCATCGACTTTCGATGGCGCGCGCTGGCGTGGCGGCGTCGCCCACCAGCTTGGCGTGCTGCGGCTGCACGATGGCGGCGTCGACGGCCGTCTTCGCCTGCGCTTCGTCGCTGGCCGCGCCCAGGCGCGTCATCAGCTTGGCCAGGAATTGCGCTTCCAGGCCCGGATCGTTCGGGCGAGCGGTCCAGGTGGTGGTTTCCTTGTCGCGGCCCGTGACGACCTCTTCCACGCCACGGTGGCTGATGTAAATCTCGGTCGAACCGTCGGCCAGGCGCTCCACGCGGGTGCGGAACTTGTCTTTCTCGCCCGTCGAGTACAGCGAGTCGAAGGCCTTGCCGATGGTGTTGCGGATAAAGTCTTGCGGCAACTTGGCGCGGTTTTCGTTCCACTCGGTTTCCAGGATGCCAGCCGTGGGCTGGTCGATAGCGATGGTAAAGCCCGAATCTTCCCAGAACTGCTTGAGTTGCGGCCACAGCACTTCAGGCGACTGCTTGACGACCAGCCAGCGCTGGTTGCCCCCGCGCGCTCGACCTTCACGCTACCCGCCGTGACCGGCACGACACCCACCACGCCGTCGGCGCCCACGATGACGGGGGTACCGGCCGTGGCATTGCGCTGCGCGTTGTAGCCGGAAGCCGTCGCCACGCCGTTTTTCGAATCCGGCAGGGAGTAACGGTTATCCTGCTGCAATTGCGTCAGGTCAGGCGGCACGTCCAGGGTGCTGGCTTTCTTGACCGACTTGTAGTCGACCTTGTCGCCGCCGACTACCGAACTGATCATGCCGCAGCCCGCGAGGCTGGCTGCGACGGCGCCGATGACGATGCCGCGGACGGCGATGGTGGCAGGCGCCGGTTTGGTTTTCTTGCAATTAGTCATGTCGTAACTGGATAAGAAGCTAAGTAGCAGCTGGAATCAGGGAAGGTCCGGACTGGTCAAGTCCGGGCTTGAAGTTCGGCTTAAGACAGGATGCCGGCGTCGCGCAAGGCATCGCGCACGGTGGCATGGCAGTTTTTCAGCCAGCGGCACCAGTGGCAAGCGTATGCCGGCAGGCATCAGGCCCATTTCGGCCATCGCCCATTTGACGGGCACCGGGTTGGGCTCGACAAACAATTTCTGGTGCAGAGGGAAAACTTTGTTATTGATGGCAATCGCCGTGGCGCGCTCGCCCGCCATGGCCGCCACGCACAGTTCGTGCATGGCGCGCGGCGCGACGTTGGCCGTCACGGAGATATTGCCGTGGCCGCCGCAGAACATCAGCGCCATGGCCGTCGGATCGTCGCCCGAGTACACGGCGAAGTCGGCTGGCACGAGGCGCAGCAGGTCGATGCCGCGGCCGATATTGCCGGTCGCATCTTTCACGCCGACAATATTCGGGATGGCGGACAGGCGCACGATGGTCTCGTTGCTCATGTCGGCAACCGTGCGGCCAGGCACGTTGTACAGGATGACGGGAATGTCGACGGCTTCGGCGATGGCCTTGAAGTGCTGGTACATGCCTTCCTGGGTAGGACGGTTGTAGTACGGCACGACTTGCAATACAGCATCGGCGCCCGCTTCTTTCGCGTAACGCGTCAGTTTGATGGCCTCGGCCGTGGAGTTGCCTCCGGCGCCGGCGATGATAGGAATGCGTCCCTTGGCATGTTCGACGGTCAATTGGATCAGTTCGCAGTGTTCTTCCACGCTGACTGTTGCCGATTCGCCCGTCGTGCCAACGATGACGATGCCGTCCGTACCCTCGGCGATATGCCAGTCGATCAGCTTGCGCAGACCTGGAAAGTCCAGACTGCCGTCTGCGTGCATCGGGGTGACGATTGCTACAATGCTGCCCTTGATCATAGTAAGTTTATAGCGCCGATAAATAAAACAACGATTGTAGCGGATAGCCCGCGCCTGTGGTGCATTCTGACATAGTATGGCCGCTCAAAACGTCGGCAGCAGGGCTGCCAACCGTGGAAAATCCGGCCGGACGGCGCAAATTCGTTGCACCAGAGCAGCTTTTGGCTGCTCCACGCGCCCCATCCTCATACGCTACCACACGCAAGCCGTGCTGAACCGCCCAGGTCAGCATTTCGCCTTCCTTCAACAGGAATTTCGGATTCGACGGCTTGCCGAACTGCTCATTACCCTCGGCAAACGTTTCATACAGCAACACGCCATCGGGCGCCAGGCTGGCCACCATCGCTTCCAGCAACGGCCGGTGCAGATAATTGGTGACGACGATGCCGGCAAAGCGGCCGGGAGCGAAGGGCCACACGGCGCCCGGCGCTTCCAGGTCCACCAGCGAAGTGGTGATGCCCGTGCCGGCCGCCTTTTCCAGCATTTCCGGATCATGGTCGAGCGCGATCACGGGGTGGCCCAGGCTCACCAGGTGGCGCGCGTGGCGGCCGGCGCCGCACGCCAGGTCCAGCACTTCGCCGCCCGGGATCAGGGGCGCCCAGCGGCGCAGCCAGCCGGAAATCGCTTCGGTTTCTAATATTGGTTCAGTTACTTGCATCGGTACTTCCATCATTTATGTGCGACCATCCAGTTGCTTGTTTCAAGTCAACAGGGCCGTCAGGGGCGTGACCAGGGTGACAAACATGCCGATGACAAATTCGATCGCCGCCAGCAAGGCGCGGTTCAGGATGCCCGTGTACATCAGCAGCACCAGGGCGCCGAACACATACAGGCTGTAGCGCTCGATGCTGGCGTACGGGCGCGCCAGCTGCATCGGCAGCAAGCCCGTCATGATGCGTCCGCCATCGAGCGGCGGTACGGGAATCAGGTTAAAGACAAACATGGCCGCGTTGACGCTGACGCCCGCGCCCGCCATCTTGCGGAAAAACATGCCCATTTCCGTCGGCGGCAACACGCTGAGCACGACAAAGGCGATCATCCAGCCCAGGCCCATGACGAAATTGGCGCCGGGACCGGCAAACGCCACCCAGGCCATCTGCTTCTTCGGATTGCGCAGGCGGCTGAAATCGACGGGCACCGGCTTGGCATAGCCGAACGGCACCTGAATCGTGAAATACAGCATCAAGGGCAGCAAGATCGTGCCGAAAGGATCGATATGCCGGATGGGATTGAGGCTCAGCCGGCCCTCGTTCGAGGCCGTGGGGTCGCCGAAATAGCGGGCGGCGTAGCCGTGCGCCGCCTCATGCAGGGAAATGGCAAACAGCACCGGCACCAGGTACACCGCAACGGTCTGGACTATCGTATTGAAATCGCTCATGACTGCGATTCTACCAGAGCCGATCCAGGCTCTTTCTTACGTTGTCATTAAGAACAGGTGAAGAGCGGCGCCAGAACGGCCCCGCAAAGCCCCGCTACAAGCCCAGCACGGCCGGGTCGCCCCGTCCCACGCGCACAACTTCCGGTTCCGCTCCCGTCAGGTCGATCACGGTGCTGGGGCCATGCGCGCAGACGCCGCCGTCGATGATCAGGTCGACCAGCTTTTCCAGCCGCTCGCGGATGGTGTCGGCATCCGTCAGGCTGTCTTCGTCGCCGGGCAGGGTCAATGTCGCGCCCAGCAGCGGCTGGCCCAGCTCTTCCAGCAGGCATTGCACGATGCGGTGCTGCGGCACGCGCAGGCCGATGGTCTTGCGCGAAGGATGGCTGAGGCGGCGCGGCACTTCCCGCGTTGCTTCCAGGATGAAGGTATAGGCACCCGGCGTGGCCGCCTTGAGCAGGCGGAACTGGCGGTTGTCGACCCGGGCGTACACGCCCAGCTCGCTCAAGTCGCGGCACAGCAGGGTCAGATGGTGCTTTTCATCGACGCCGCGGATGCGGCGCAGGCGCTCGACGGCGCCCTTGTCGTCGAGCTGGCACACCAGCGCGTAACAGGAATCCGTGGGCAAGGCCACGACGCCGCCGGACTGGATGATTTGCGCCGCCTGCTTGATCAGGCGCAATTGCGGATTGTCAGGGTGAATCTGGAAAAATTGACTCATGTGTCAGCGTTCTGGCGAACCAGCTTGTTAAGTTAGCATTATTGTACGCCGCGCAGCGCGGCGATGCGTTGTTCGTTCGATCGCGGATGCGTGGCAAACAACGCGCCCCAGCCGCCATTGCCGCCGCTGATGCCCAGCGCCTGCATCGATTGCGGCAGCTCGCCCGGCGGCACGCCGCCGAGGCGGGCCAGCGCATGCATCATCGGCGTGGGGCTGCCCAGCAGCTTGGCGGAACCGGCGTCGGCGCGGAATTCGCGCTGGCGCGAGAACCAGGCGACGATGATGGAAGCGAGCAAGCCGAAGATGACTTCGCACACCATCACGGTCACAAAGTAACCGATGCCGCGTCCGCCGCCTTCGCGGTTGTTATTTTTCAGCAATACATTATCGACAAAGAAACCCACCACGCGGGCCATGAAGACGACGAAGGTATTCACCACGCCCTGAATCAGGGTCAGGGTGACCATGTCGCCATTGGCCACGTGGGCAATCTCGTGGCCCAGCACGGCTTCGACTTCATCGCGGTTCATACTTTGCAGCAAGCCGGTGGACACGGCCACCAGCGCCGAATTCTTGAACGCGCGCCCGTGGCAAAGGCATTCGCGTCGCCTTCGTACACGGCCACTTCCGGCATGCCGATGCCGGCCCGCTCGGACAAGGCGCGCACGGTATTGACCAGCCACAATTCCGTCGACGAAGTCGGGTTGTCGATCACGCGCGCGCCCGTGCTCCACTTGGCCATCGGTTTGCTGATCAACAGGGAAAAGATGGACCCTGTAAAACCCACCACCAGCGAAAACACCAGCAGGCTGCCCAGGTTCAGGGTACTGCCCCGCGCCGGATTGCCCACGCCCAACAAACTGAGCACGAGCGACAGCACCAGCATCACGGCCAGGTTGGTTGCGATAAAAAGGACGATACGTTTCATGGGCGATGGCTCCAGATGACTATGTATGACAAGAATAACGAAAAGATATGTACATTAATGCGCATTTCAAGCAGCTCTGGCGACACGGCGGCGCATCGGCAGCCAGGAAAATCGTCGCGAGCGGCAGTGATTTGTGGCCGAGAAGCGCAGCTGTGCTAAAAGCACAGCGAGCATCGCCGGCCGCAAAGCGCGCCGCGCAGCAGATTTGCCTGGCTGTCAGCTAAAACCAGTCGTGCCAGATGGGCGTGACATTCGATGGTAAAGGCGGCAGCATGGCAAAATCCACGCGCGATTCGCCCGGCGCATGGAAATCCGTGCCGCGCGAGGCGAGGAAGCCGTAGGCATTGGCCAGTTGCGCGTATTCCGGATACTGGTCCGGGCTGTGGCTGCCCGTGACGACTTCGATGGCCACGCCGCCGAGTTGCTTGAATTCATCGAACAGCACGCCTTGCGCCATGTCGCTGAAGCGGTAGCGGCCCGGATGGGCGATGACGGCCACGCCGCCCGCGCCGCGTATCCAGCCCACGGCCTCGGCCAGGGTGGCCCAGCGGTGCTCGACGTAGCCTGGCTTGCCTTCCGACAGGTATTTCTTGAACACGTCGGGGATGTTCGCGCATTTGCCCATTTCCACGATGTAGCGGGCAAAGTGCGTGCGCGACATCAGATCCGGGTTGCCGACGAATTTCAAGGCCCCTTCATAGGCGTCGGGGATGCCGGCCAGGTCCAGCTGGCGGGCGATTTCCCGGCCACGCGCGTCGCGCCCCGAGCGTGTCTGGTGCAAGCCCTGCACGAGGCCCGGATTGTTTTCATCGACTTGCAAGCCGACGATGTGCACGGTTTCGCCGGCCCAGGTAATGGAAATTTCCACGCCGGCCACGAAGCGCATGCCCAGGTCCAGCGCGGCCGCGCGCGCGGCGGCGACGCCCGAGACTTCATCGTGGTCCGTCAGCGCCCACACATCGACGCCCGCCTTGCGGGCGTGCGCGGCCACGGCGGCCGGTGACAGCACGCCGTCGGAGATATTCGAATGACAATGCAGGTCAACTTTAAGCATGTGAAAACAATACCCTGCACGGGCTCAGCATGGAAGAAGTTTTCATTGTACGCTGCTTGTCAAATCGCGCTGCAGCGTTCCAGACACACATCAGGCCAAAAAGGCTTCCACCAGCCGCGCCAACTCTGCCGGCTGATCATGATGCAGCATATGGCCCGCGTCCAGCATCATCTCGCAACGCACATCCTTGATGCAGGCCAAACGCCGGTCGATTTCAATGCGCGCTTCTTCCTTTGGCCCCATCCACTGCCACATATTCGTGCCATCGGCCTCCACCCACAGCACGGGCGCCGTGATGCGGCGCCAGCACGCCATCACTTCTTCCACCTGGTACAGGATGGGATTGACGCGCTTGTGCCGCGGGTCGCCCATGATGTCCCACTCGCCCGCCTCGTTCTGCGCCGACCAGTGTTCCGCCAGGAAGGCCGCGCGCTCGTCCGGCAGGCGCGGATTGGTCTTTTGCAGGCGCTCGGCCACGGCCTGTTGACTCGGATAGCTGCGCATGACGGGCGGCTCGCGCAATTCATCGAGCCACTTGGCGTAGCGGCCAGGCGCCTGCTCCGGCCTGGTTGCCATCATACCGAAGCCTTCCAGGTTGATGAAACGGCTGATGCGCTCCGAGCGCACGCCCGCGTACAGACCGGCCACGTTGGCGCCCATGCTGTGGCCGAGCAGGTTAACGGGCGCATACGGCGAATAGTGCAGCAGCATGGCGTCGAGGTCGGCCAGGTAGTCGGGGAACCAGTAGGTGTCCGATTGCGTGTAGTCGCTCAGGCCAAAGCCGCGCCAGTCGGGGGCGATCACGTGCCAGTCGCCTTGCAACTCGTCGACGACGAACTGGAACGAGGCGGCCACGTCCATCCAGCCGTGCACCATGAACAGGATGGGTGCGCCTACACGGCCCCAGTGGCGCACGTGCGTACGGGCGCCGCGGATGTTGATGAATTCGGAACGGGAAAGTTTCATGGGTTTCATCTGATTGCCTGCCTTGAAAGTGGCGCGGATGGCGCCACATGCTGTGTCTGTAGATAGTGCGCATATAAAAGTACGACCGTTCGATAATTATACCGGATTGGCGGTCGGCGGCAGGACTTGTCCTGCAACAGCGTAAAATAGCGTACGCAACACATTAAAACTTCCGCGTCCGGCCGTGCCCGGCGCTTCCACCACCGCCACAGGCTGACGATGACACTCTACCAATTGGGCGCCGATGCGCCGCAGATTGATGCTTCCGCTTTTGTTGCCGACACGGCCAACGTGATCGGCAAGGTCACCCTGGGCGCGAACACGTCCGTATGGTTCGGCGCCACGATTCGCGGCGACAATGAACGCATCAGTGTGGGCGCCAATAGCAATGTGCAGGAAGGCGCCGTGCTGCATACGGACCCGGGCTACCCGCTGGACATCGGCGAGAACGTGACCATCGGCCACCAGGCAATGTTGCATGGCTGCACGATCGGCGATGGCGCCCTGGTCGGCATCCAGGCCGTGATCCTGAACGGCGCGAAGATCGGCAAAGGCTGCCTGGTCGGCGCGGGCGCGCTGGTCACGGAAGGCAAGGAATTTCCCGACAATATGCTGATCCTCGGCTCACCGGCGAAAGCCGTGCGGGCCCTGACGGCAGACGATATCACCAGGCTACAAGGCAACGCCGTGAACTATGTGCAACGCGGCCAGCTATTTAATACGCAACTCAAGAAGATTGGATAAAAGAATGACGACTGAAACCACGGGCGCCGTCAGCGCAGCCGCCACCGGCCAGGATACCCTGCAAAAGTTTATTTTTGACAACGCCGCCGTGCGCGGCCAGTTCATCGACGTATCGACCACCTGGCAGGAAGTGGTGTCGCGCCACGCCTACCCGACGGCCGTGAAAAAAGTGCTGGGCGAAATGGTGGCCGCCGCCGCCCTGCTGTCGGCCAACCTGAAATTCAACGGTTCCATCATCATGCAAATCCACGGTGACGGCCCCGTGCGCCTGATGGTGGTCGAGTGCGATTCCGACCTGCGCCTGCGCGCCACGGCCAAGCTGGACCCGGACGCCGCCATCCCCGACGGCGCCACCGTGCCGCAATTGCTCAACGCCACGGGCAAGGGCCGCTTCATCATCACCCTGGACCCGGCCGACAAGGTGCCAGGCCAGCAACCGTACCAGGGCATCGTGCCGCTGGACGGCGACGACATGGCGACCGTGATCGAAAACTACATGTTGCGTTCGGAACAGCTCGACACGCGCCTGTGGCTGGCCACGGACGACACCGTCTCGCGCGGCCTGCTGCTGCAAAAGCTGCCGCACCACGGCGGCAAGGCCGAAGCGACGCCCGTCTCGGAAGAAGACGCGCTCGACACGTGGAACCGCGCCGTGATGCTGGCCTCGACCCTGAAGGAGGCGGAAATCCTGTCGACGGACATCGATACCCTGATGCAACGCTTGTTCTGGGAAGAAACGATCCGCGTCTTCGACCCGCTGCACCCGAGCTTCCATTGCAGCTGCACGCGCGAAAAAGTGGGCAATATGCTCAAGATGCTGGGCGAGGAAGAAGTCAACAGCACCCTGGAAGAAGTGGGCCAGGTCGGCGTAAATTGCGATTTCTGCGGGCAGCATTATGAATTCGACAAGGTCGATTGCGCGCAGCTGTTCATCACGGATGCGCCGGCCGAAGTGCTGATCCCTCCCGCCGCAAGCATTAACTAATTGTAATATTCCCCGCGCCGCCCCTCAGGCGGCGCAATTGTTTCCACTGTCATCGTCCCGTCATCAGTTCGTCATCAGCCCGTCACGCGCCGCCGTTACGCTGCGCAGCTTGTATTACTTCCAATATTTTCCACAGGCTGATGATGACCACCCACTTGACGCTGGCCCTGCGCCGCCATTCCTTCCACGTGTTGCTGGGCGCCTGCGCCGCAGGCTTGAGTTTGCCGGCGCTGGCGCAAACGGCCGTCGCGGCCGCCGTGGCGTCCGCCGCCACCGAGATGGCCGCCGCCCCGGCTGCCGACGATAATGCTCCCATGGCCACCGTGGAGATTTCCTCGCGCAAGACGCGTTCTTCGGTGGCCCTGAGCAAGAATGAAATCCAGAAAATCCTGCCCGGCACGAATCCCCTGAAAGCCCTGCAAACCTTGCCGGGCGTCAGCTTCCAGACGGCCGATCCATGGGGCAACAACGAGCAAAACCTGTCGCTGTTCGTGCACGGTTTTTCCGGCCAGCAACTCGGCTACACCATGGATGGCGTGCCGCTCGGTGACCAGCAATACGGCAACTACAACGGCCTGTCGCCGCAGCGCGCCGTCATCAGCGAAAACGTGCGCAGCGTCGTGCTGTCCTCGGGCGCGGGCGACCTGGCGACGGCCTCGACCAGCAACCTGGGCGGCACCATCGAAACCTATTCCAGCGAGCCGCTGGCCACGCAGGGCGCCAGCGTGCAGCAGACGGTGGGCAGCCACCGCACCTCGCGCACGTTTGCCCGCTACGACACGGGCGCCTTCGGCGACGGCAGCAGCGCCTATTTCTCCATCCTGCACCACGAAGCACGCGCCTGGGACTTCGATGCGCGCCAGGGCGGCGACCAGTTCAACGCCAAATACGTCAACCGCAGCGAAGCGAAGGGCAAGCTAACCCTGTTCTTCAATTACTCGGACAAGATCGAGCCGAACGAAGACAGCACCGTGCACGTGGCAGGCGAGACGAGTTCGCCCTACACGCGCCCCTTCCTGTACCCGGACTTCAAGGCGGCCCTGAACTACCTGTCGCCCACGGGCGCGACGCCCGCCGCGGACGGCAACAATTACCGCAATTACTACAGCGATGCGCAGCGCACCGATTACCTGGCCTACGCCAAGTTCGACGCCAACTTGTCCGAAGGCATGACCTGGTCCAACCAGGTGTATTACCACAAGGATGACGGCGCGGGCGTGGTCGCCGGTCCCATCGGCGTGGCCGGCTTGCCGGGCCTGTTCAGCGTGTACTACCCGAAACAGAACCTGAAACAGGTATTCGGCAACTCGGGCTACGCCGTGCGCACGACGGAATACGACATCAAGCGCGGCGGCTTCCTTTCCACCCTGCGCAAGGAAATCGGCGAGCACCAGCTGGAAGCGGGCCTGTGGCTGGCTGGAACAGAACCGCTCATCCGCCTACCGCCGCTGGTATGCGCTCGACGTCAACAACCCCACTTCGCCGTACGACCGCCCCAGCAATCCCTTGATCACGCAGTACGGCAGCGAGATCGACAACAAGGTGGTGCAGCTGCACTTGCAGGATGAATGGCGCATCCGCCCCGATATCGCGCTGCAGGCCGGCTTCAAGTCCAGCCTGCAATTTGCCGATGGCCAATTCCCCGTGCAGCCGGCCAAGGGCGCCATTTCCGGCGGCTCGACCGCCCTGCCCGTCGGCACCATCAACACGAAAAAATGGTTCTTGCCGCAAGTGGGCGCGCGCTGGGACTTCACGCCGCAAGACCAGCTGTACTTCAACATCCAGAAGAACATGCGCCAGTTCGTCACCTATGGCGGCGGCGGCGCCTCGCCCTGGAGCTTGTCGAGCCAGGCCGCTTTTGATTTGTTCAAGCGCGACGCCAAGCCGGAAACGGCCCTCACCTATGAAGTGGGGCGTGCGCGGCAGCCACCCATTGAACCTGGGCGCCATCACCGCCATCGATGGCCAGGTCAATGTATACCACGTCGATTTCAGCAACCGTTTGCTGCAGATCAGCCCCACGCCCGTGATTTCCTCCATCATTGGTGGCAACCCCGTGCTGGCCAACGTGGGCAGCGTGCGCACGGACGGCATCGATATCGCGGGTACTGTGCACTTCGGCAACAATTTCTCGTTCTACAATGCCCTGTCGTACAACCGCTCGCAGTATGCGGACAATTACAACAATGGCGCCGCGCTGGTGCTGACGGCGGGCAAGAACGTGCCCGGCTCGCCGGAGTGGCTGAACAAGTTCGTCGCTTCCGCTACGTTTGGCGATATCGAAGTGCAACTGACGGGAGACTATGTGGGCAAGCGCTACGCGACGTACACTAACGATTTGTCCGTGCCCAGCTATTTCCTGATGGGCCTGGGCGTGTCGGGCAAACTGCCGGCCCTGGCCGGCTGGCTGAAAAACCCGCGCTGGCGCGTGAACGTCAGCAACCTGGCCAACCGCGAAGGTGCGCTGAACGTGGTCGTGGGCGCGGCCGACAAGACGTACAACACCTTCCCCATCGCCCCGCGCCAGGGCTTTTTGACCCTGACGGCGGACTTCTGATGCGCGCGCCCATCCTCCCACGACGGCACTTTTCGCGCCGCAGCTTCGTCCAGGCGGCCGTGGGCGGCCTGGCCCTGGCCGCCGCACCGGGCTTTGCGGCCGGCCTGCTGGCCACGCCCCCGAGCCGCCCGCTCGTGTTCGCCCACCGGGGCGCCAGCGCCCTGCGCCCCGAGCATACCCTGGCGTCGTACGCCAAGGCCATCCTCGATGGCGCCGACTACGTGGAGCCGGACCTGGTGGCCACGCGCGACGGCATCCTCGTGGCGCGCCATGAAAGCAACCTGATCGACACCACCGACGTGGCGCGCCGGCCCGAGTTTGCCAGCCGGCGCGGCAAGAAGATGGTCGACGGCGAATGGCACGAAGGCTGGTTCGTCGACGATTTCACCCTGGCCGAACTGAAGACCCTGCGCGCCATCGAACGCTTGCCGAAAGTACGCACC
The DNA here is from genome assembly GCF_056037845.1 of Janthinobacterium sp. TPC_1. NCBI lineage: Bacteria > Pseudomonadati > Pseudomonadota > Betaproteobacteria > Burkholderiales > Oxalobacteraceae > Janthinobacterium > Janthinobacterium sp. TPC_1. The sequence continues at coordinate 41,114 of NZ_CP195157.1, forward strand.
GGCAACACCTTGTACGATGGCCAATTCCAGATCCCCACGTGGGAAGAAATCATCGATTTTGTTGCAGCGCAATCAGCCGCCAGCGGCCGCATCATCGGCCTCGTGCCGGAGCTGAAAAGTTCCACGTATTTCCGCGATGCGGGCCTGGCGCTGGAAGACCGTTTCCTGTCGACCATGCTGGCGCACGAGTACACGCGCCGCGCGCCGATCGAGATCCAGTCGTTTGAAGTGGCGAATCTGAAATACTTGCGCGAGAAGCTGGGACGGCGCGCCAACGTGCGCCTGATGCAGCTGGTGGTGGGCGGCGACGTGCGCCCCATGGATGTCGTCAAGGCGGGCGGAAAGTTAACGTTTGGACAAATGACCACGCCGGCCGGCTTGCGCGACATTGCCGCCTATGCGGACGTGGTGGCGCCGCCAACGCGAGGCATCATCCCGCTGGGCGCCGACCAGCGCCTGGCCAGGCCCACCGCCATCGTTGACGACGCGCACCAGGCCGGCTTGCTGTTGCACACCTGGACCTTCCGTCCGGAAAACCGTTTCCTGGCGGCCGACTTCCGCGACGGCAATGGAGAAAATGCGCGCAACGAGGCCGGTTCCGTGGCGGAAATGCGGCGCTACATCGAGACGGGACTCGACGGCTTTTTCAGCGACGATCCCGGTCTGGGACGCATCGCCGCCGGATAAACATTTGGTAACAAATTCTTTTTCAGGGCGTGGCCGGCGGCTACGCCCTTATTATTCGTTTCTTGAATTTCTGAAATTGGAATTTGAAATTGGACGCATATCGCAATCTCCATTATTGTGCAATGCAACAACAGACCATTCATGGAGGGCATATGTCCACTTTTACCAACACCTACAGCAACGACAACGACAACTACTTCAGCAACCTGGGCCGCGCCACGCGCGCCTTCCTGGGCGCCCTGCTCGCTTCCAAGCCGTACAGCGAACTGGCACAGAAGGAAGTCATCGCCACCACAGCCACCAGCGCCGATGACGAGCGCTATGTGCGTCCAAGCAAGCGCGATTTCGCCCTGCTGAACTCGGAAGCGAACCGCTACGAAAAGCTGATGCCGAATCTGGCCGCCGAACTGCGTTTCCTCGCGTCGCGCGGCTAAAAAAAACGCCCAGGGCGGCGTTGCCTGCGCCTCGCCGTGGACGTTTTTTGCGCTAACCAAGCACTAATAATTTAAAGGAAATTTTATGATGTTTCTCGAAACCGCACTGATCGCTGTCGCCATCGTGGTCACCAGCATCCATTTTTACCTGATAACGACCGGCAAGGCCCGTTTCTGATCAGCAAGCAGCAAGGCAATACCCACAGCGCCGCGCCATGCGGCCAGTCGCGTGCAGCAGTACAAGGTAGCAATCATCTGTGATGCGTCAGCCTGGCAATCGGTCCAGGCTGGCTAGTGGGAAGTGGTATTTCTTAGTGCGGCGCAGCAGCGTCCACCGGCGTTTCCAGCAGTGGCGGGGTTTGTCCCTTGCGCACGATCTGCACGAAAATCTCATTCTGTTTGACCATGCCCAGCTCATAGCGGGCACGCTCCTCGACGGCGCCCGTGCCATCTTTCAGGTCGCGCACTTCGGATTCGAGCTTGGCGTTGCGCGCCTTCAATTCCATATTCTTTTTATTCGCCACCGCCACCTGGGCTTCCATGTCGGCAACGCGCAGCCAGCCGCCTTTACCCAGCCAGAGGGGAAATTGGATCAGCAGCAGCAGGGCTGCCAGGGCGAGCGTAATCAGGCGCATGGGAGATTCAGTTAAAAAACCGGCCGGATATCTCCGGCCGGCCAGTGGGTTTTACATCAGCTTACTTCAGATTATAGAACGCATCACGGCCAGGGTAGCTGGCGATGTCGCCCAGGTCTTCCTCGATACGCAGCAGCTGGTTGTACTTGGCCATGCGGTCCGAACGCGACATCGAGCCGGTCTTGATCTGCAGGGCGTTGGTAGCCACGGCGATATCGGCGATGGTCGAGTCTTCCGTTTCGCCCGAGCGGTGCGAAATGACGGCCGTGTAGCCGGCGCGCTTGGCCATTTCGATGGCGGCGAAGGTTTCCGTCAGGGTGCCGATCTGGTTGATCTTGATCAGGATCGAGTTGGCGATGCCTTTCGAGATGCCTTCTTTCAGGATCTTGGTGTTGGTGACGTACAGGTCGTCGCCGACCAGTTGCACTTTCTTGCCCAGTTCCGCCGTCAGGATCGCCCAGCCGTCCCAGTCGCCTTCATGCATCGCGTCTTCGATCGAGATGATCGGGTACTTGTCGCACCAGGTCGCCAGCAGGTTGGTGAACTCGGTGGCCGTCAGGCTCAGGCCTTCGCCTTCCATTTCGTACTTGCCGTTCTTGTAGAACTCGGACGCGGCGCAATCGAGGCCGATGGCGATCTGCGTGCCCGGCTCGTAGCCCGCTTCTTCGATGGCCTGGATGATCAGCTTGATGGCTTCTTCATGGTTGGCCAGCGATGGGGCGAAACCGCCTTCGTCGCCCACGTTGGTGTTCAGGCCCTTCTTGTGCAGGATCTTTTTCAGCGTGTGGAACACTTCCGCGCCGTAGCGGACGGCTTCCTTGAACGACGGGGCGCCCACGGGAATGATCATGAATTCCTGGATGTCCAGGTTGTTGTCGGCGTGCGCGCCGCCGTTGATGACGTTCATCATCGGCACTGGCATCTGCATGGCGCCCGAACCGCCGAAATAGCGGTACAGCGGCAAGCCCGCTTCTTCGGCGGCAGCCTTGGCCACGGCCATGGAGACGGCCAGGATGGCATTGGCGCCCAGGCGCGATTTGTTTTCCGTGCCGTCCAGGTCGATCAGGGTACGGTCCAGGAAAGCCTGTTCATTGGCGTCCAGGCCCATGATGGCTTCGGAGATTTCGGTATTGATGTTTTCGCATGCTTGCAGCACGCCCCCTTGCCGAAGTAGCGCTTGGCGTCGCCATCGCGCAATTCCACGGCTTCGCGCGAACCGGTCGAGGCACCCGACGGCACGGCCGCGCGGCCCATCACGCCCGATTCCAGCAACACATCGCATTCGACGGTCGGGTTACCGCGCGAGTCCAGGATTTCGCGACCGATAATATCAACAATAGCACTCATGTCATTCTCCAAAGTTAAGCGTAACAGGGGCTGCACACTGCGTTCTGATGCGCAATTGCACAAAGGGGGCAAAGAAACTCCCGGCGGGAACCATCTGGCCGGGAGCTGTCTTACGGGTAATACTGTCGCACGCGACCCGCGTTATTCCGCGGCGGCGTTGGCTTCCTTGTGCGCCAGCGCTGCCTTGATGAACGAGGTAAACAGCGGATGGCCGGTGCGTGGCGTCGACTTGAACTCGGGATGGTATTGCACGCCCATATACCATGGGTGGGCATTTTCACCCGTGCGCGGCAATTCCATGATTTCGCACAAATCTTCGCTCGGCGTGCGGGCCGAGACGATCAGGCCAGCCGCTTCGACACGGGCCAGGTAGTGATTATTGGCTTCGTAGCGATGGCGGTGACGCTCGGTCACCACGCTGCCGTAGATCTCGGCGGCGAGGGTGCCCGGATTGACGGCGCAGGTCTGCGCGCCCAGGCGCATGGTACCGCCCAGGTCCGAGTTTTCATCGCGCAACTCGACTTTACCATCGTGGTTTTGCCACTCATTGATCAGTGCAACGACAGGTTGATCCGTATCAAGGTCGAACTCGGTCGAATTCGCGTTCGGCATGTCAGCCTTGTTGCGCGCGTATTCGATCAGGGCCACTTGCATGCCCAGGCAGATGCCCAGGTAAGGGATCTTGTTTTCACGGGCGAACTGGGCCGCCTTGATCTTGCCTTCTACGCCGCGCTTGCCGAAGCCGCCCGGCACCAGGATGGCATCGTACTTGCCCAGGTTGTCGCAACCGGTCGTTTCGATTTCTTCCGAATCGATGTACTCGATGTTGACGCGGCTTTCCGTGTGGATGCCGGCGTGGCGCAGCGCTTCGATCAGCGACTTGTACGATTCCGTCAGCTCGACATACTTGCCGACCATGCCGACGGTCACTTCCGCCTTCGGGTGTTCCATCGTGTAGATCAGCTTGCTCCAGATCGACAGGTCGGCCGGCGCGGGATCGAGGTCCAGCGCGTCGCAGATGATCTTGTCGAGGCCCTGGTCGTGCAGCATCTGCGGCACCTTGTAGATGGTGTCGACGTCCCACACGGAAATGACGGCGTCTTCCTCGATGTTCGAGAACAGCGAGATTTTCGCGCGCTCGTCTTCCGGGATGGCGCGGTCGGCGCGGCACAGCAAGGCGTTCGGCAGGATGCCGATTTCGCGCAGCTTTTGCACCGAGTGCTGGGTCGGCTTGGTCTTCAGTTCACCGGCCGAAGCGATGTAAGGCACCAGGGTCAGGTGGACGAAGGCCGTGTTCTTGCGGCCGGCGCGCAGGCTCAGCTGACGCGCCGCTTCCAGGAATGGCAACGATTCGATATCGCCGACGGTGCCGCCGATTTCGCACAGGGCCACGTCGTAGCCTTCGGCGCCACGGCGGATGTAATCCTGGATTTCATTGGTGATATGCGGAATCACCTGCACGGTCTTGCCCAGATATTCGCCCCGGCGTTCCTTGCGGATCACCGATTCATAGATCTGGCCAGTGGTGAAGTTATTCACCTTTTTCATCCGGGTGGAGATGAAGCGCTCGTAGTGACCGAGGTCGAGGTCGGTTTCGGCCCCGTCGTCGGTGACGAAAACTTCACCGTGTTGCATAGGGCTCATCGTGCCAGGATCGACGTTGATATACGGGTCGAGCTTGAGCATGGTGACTTTAAGGCCGCGCGATTCGAGGATCGCGGCGAGGGAGGCGGCGGCAATCCCTTTTCCAAGGGAAGACACAACGCCACCAGTGACGAAGACAAATTTGGTCATTGCAGATGGTGCCGAACGGCACGTGCGGGAAATTGAAATTATACACTAAAGCCCGCCTGCGTCGCCCCCCGCGCGCGGAAATTTGCGCCAAATACCGACTATCCCTCCCCCTCCTGCTGTCTACGCACAACAAAATTACCTGATAGCAATAATTGAAATATTTCCAATTCCATACTTTGTGTGGGCGAGCGAACAGACCCTGCCGCGCCCTGGCCGCAGACTGGAATTTTTCAACAGGAGGTCCACCATGAGCTACGAAGAACGCGACGCCTACGGCATGTATGTCAACCGCGGCCACAAAGGCCCCGGCCCTGAACTGATGGGTGCCGACACCCTGATCGGCGACCATGTGCACAATGCCAAGGATGAACACCTGGGCGAAATCAAGGAAATCATGATCGACATGCGCAGCGGCAAGATTGCCTACGCCGTCATGTCGCACGGCGGCGTCTTCACCATCGGCGAAAAGCTGTTCGCCGTGCCCTGGGAAGCGCTGCTGCTCGACACCGTCAACAAGCGCTTCACCCTGAACGTCGACAAGGAGCGCATCGAAAACGCGCCCGGCTTCGACACGGATAACTGGCCGAACATGGCGGACCAGACGTGGGCCAATTCGATCCACAGCTACTATGGCACGACGCCGCGTTGATAACACCTGACAAAACTTACTGCGCGGTGCGCTTTGCGGCCGGCGATGCTCACTGTGCTGCAGCACAGTTGCGCTTCTCGGCCACAAATCACATCCGCTCGCTACAGTTTTGTCAGGCGTCGCAACTTTGGTAAAAAACTAGAAGCGGTACTCCAGCCCTGCCACATAGGTTCTGCCCCGCGCCGTGCTCAGCGGCGTATTTTCCTGCGACTGGGACGGCATCGAGTTCAGGCGGTTCAGCGCTTCCGAGAAATCCTTGTTCATGGCGTTTTGCACGGACAGGCGCAGGAACAGATTCTTGCTGACCTGGTAACTCGCATACAAGTCGATCACGGCCGGGATCTTCGGATTGTCGGCCTTCAGCACTTCGCCCGTCGCTTCATCGGCTTCATTGTCCGGCGACAGGCGGCGGTTCGAGCCCGTGTGCTTGAGGATGGCGCCCACTTCCAGCTTGTTATCGAGCAAGCGCGTGCCCACGTCGAGGTTGTAATACACGCTGGGCAGCTCGCTGATGTCGGCCGCGCCGAACCAGGCGCTGGCGATCGAGGTAGGCTGGCGCGTCGTTTCGCGCGTGTACGACAGGCGCGCATACGCGGGGCCCAGCTGGTACTGCGCTTCCAGTTCCCATCCGCGCGAATACACGGGCGTGGCCGAGTTAATGTAGATATACATGTTCGTCATGTAGTCATCCACATTCTGCCAGTCATTGGCAAGCACTTCCGCGATATTGCACTTGCGGCCGCGGTCGCACACGAGGAAGGACTGGCTGGTGATATAGCCATCGATCTTGCTCTTGAAATACAGGGCCTTGAAATTGAGCGCATCGTTGGCGCTCAGCAAACCATGCAGGCTGGAATTGAAGCCCAGCTGGTAGGTGGTCGCCCGCTCGCCCTTCAGGAACGGGTTCATCGAAGCCCCGCCGTCATTCGAGAAAAATACTTCCTGCGGATTCGGCCCGCGCATGGTGCGCTCGGCGCTGGCAAACGGCTGGAACCACGGCGTCACCTGCGCGGAAACGAGCAGCGAAGGATTGATGCCATGTTCCTTCAGCGCAATATTGCTCGCCCCTTGCGGGAAACACTGCACGCGCGGATCGCAGGCCGGCTTGTGGCCGCTCAAATCAAAGTGCGTGTAGTTGAGACCCGCATTGACCTGAACAATGCCACGGTTGTATTGCAGGCCCGCATACAGGCTGTTGATCTTTTGCACGCCTTCGGGGCCAAACGTATTGTTTTCAATCGACTGCTGGTTCGCATCCGGGTTGTCCGGATCGTCGACGAGGCTTTCCACGTGCTTGCTGTATTTATTACGCATCAGCTTGCCGCCGATGGTCACCAGCGCATCGCCGCCTGCCAGCCTGAAGCTGCTGGTATTGTTGATGTCGACCGCGTCGGCGCGGTTCACCGCATTCGTGTTGATGAAATTGGTGAGCGCCTCGGGCATGTATTTCTGGTTGCCGCGGCTGCTGCTGGCCACCACATTGAGGTCGATCAATTCGGAAAACGGCGTGTAGTGATATTTTACGTAATAGTCATCGCTGCGGATATCGCGGCGCGTAAACGTGCTGCGGTAATCGCGTGCCGACAGTTCCAGCGAGTGGAAATCACTCAATGTGAGGTCCAGCTTGAGCAACTGCGACTTGGGTTTCTGCTTGTAATAGCGGTTGTAGCCGAAACCAAATTCCTCGCTGTTGACGCCCTTCGCATTCTTGTAGTTGTTGCCGATTACGCTAGCGCTGGTGGCGGCCATGAAGCCGACGCTGCCGCCATCGAAGGCCGGGTTTTTCATTGCCACGGCCAGCATGGCGCTGCGTCCCACGCCATTATTTCCGGCCGACATCTTCGTGCGGGCACCCGTTTTTTCGCCGGCGAAGACGACGTCATCGACGCCGATGGTGCGGAAATTGGCGCTGCCAGCCAGCGCATTGACACCGTCGCCACCGACGACATTGCCGCGCGACACGTCCACGCCGATGATGAAATTCGGGTCGATCAGGGCGCCGAACTGGCTGCTGGGCACGCCGCCGTGCGACACGGACGACGGCGCGCTGCCATAGTAATTCTGGCTCACGCCATCGACCATCATGTTCACGCGGCCCAGGCCCGACAGGCCGCGGATGTTGACGCTGACGGCGCCCTGCGCCGGATCGATCTGGGTAAACGTGCCCGGCATGCTGCGCACGATCTGGTCCACGGGCTGCAAGCGCGTGTCCGCGCCGCGCGCGCTGACGGCGCCCGGTTTTTCCAGCGCCTGCTGTTCCACCGGAATAGTTTCACCCGATACGTTTAGCGGCGAAAACGCGACCTTGCCGCGCTCTTGCGGTTCCTGTGCTTGTTGCGCCCATGCCTGCTGCGCGAGCAACGCCATGCAGATGCCCACGGCCTGCGTCATTGTCTTGATATGCATACACCCTCGATTTGTTATGGTTAGATTTTTAATGAACAACAATCGGCATCCTCATGCCTTGTCCTGTCCTGGCTCCAGCTTGAACGAGACGGGCAAGGTGACGGTCACCGTGCCCTGGTGCAAGACGTTGTCGGGCGGCGCCGGCAGCGGCTGCGCGCGCTGCAGCACTTGCAGCGCTTCGCGGTCGAGCAGTACCGTGCCCGACGAGGTGACCAGCTCGCTGGCCAGCAGCTTGCCGTCGCGGTCCACCTGGAAGCGCACCCAGGCGGCGCCAGCCCGCTTGCGCTGGCGCGCGTCGCCCGGATAGCGCTTGAAATGGGCCAGGTGGCCGAGCACCCGGCTTTGCCAGCTGGCCGGTGCCGCGCTGTTCGATGGCGTGTCGCTGTCGAACGGCGCCGCCTGCGGACCGCGCACCGAACTTGGCGCCGGCGTGGCGCTGCTGCTGGCCTGCGCGGGCACGGCAGCTTTCCTTCGCGGCATCCTTGCCGGGATCAGGCGACGGACTGGCCGCTGCCTTCGCCTCTTTTTCCGCAGCAACGATGTCCGGCGCGGCGGCGCGTGCCAGCACGGGCAGCGCCTCTTGCCGGATGGCGCTCTTGTGCGGCCGGGCGGCGCTGGACGCGGCCGACTGGCGCACCCCGACCGCTGCCGCCTGTTGTGTCTCCGGCGACATCGCCTGTGCCGCAAACACGACCATCACGCTGGCGGGCGGTTGCGCGGATGCGAGGGGCGCAGGCCGCCAGGCCGCCCACAGCAGCAACGCCAGCGCGGCGGCCGCCACCAGCGACGTGGCGATGCCCCAGCTCAATACCGGACGGGGATTCACCCGCCCTCCCGGCCCACCAGGCCCACTTTCAGGTAGCCGGCCTGGCGCAGGGCATCCATCACGCCCAGCACGTCTTCATACGCGGCTTGCTTGTCGGCCTGGAAGAACAGGGTGCGCTGGCGGTCGCCGCCCGTCTGCGCGTCGAGCAGGCTGCCCAGCTGCTCGCGCGCCACGGGCGACTCGCCCAGATACAGGCTGTGGTCAGCCCTCAGGGAAACGAACAGGGGCTTGTCGGGACGCGGCTCGGGCTTGGCCGTGGCGGCCGGCAGGTCGATCTTCAGGTCGACGGTGGCCAGCGGCGAGACCACCATGAAGATGATCAAGAGCACCAGCATCACGTCGATGAAGGGCGTGACATTGATCTCGCTCAACTCCGGCATGTCGGCCGCGTCGTCGTCCGGCGAAGGAAAGAGGGACGCCATGTTCAGGCCTGCTGGCGCATGTCGAGGTCGCGGCTGAGCATCAGCAGCACTTGCGCGGAAGCGGCGCGCAGCTGCGCCTTGACCTGATTGATGCCGCGACTCAAGACGTTGTAGATGACGACGGCGGGAATCGCCGCTACCAGGCCCAGCGCTGTCGCCAGCAAGGCTTCCGCGATACCGGGCGCGACGGTGGCCAGATTCGTGCTCTGGCTGGGCGGCGATGCCGATGAAACTGTTCATGATGCCCCACACGGTGCCGAACAGGCCGACGAAGGGCGCCACGGCGCCTATGCTGGCCAGCAAGCCGATGCCTTGCGTCATGCTGCGCACCTGCTGCGCAATGAACTGTTCCTGGCGAAAGCCTGCCCGTTCCTTCAGGGCCGCCGCCGGTGCATTGGCGTGCGACAGGTTCAGTTCCTGCTGCACGTCATCGAGCAGCTGCTGCGCCAGCGAGGCGGCACCGGCACCCTCCGCTTTGGCGGCCGCGTCCGGCAAGGACGTGGCCGTCTTCAGCACGGCGACGGCTTGCGCCGCCGCGCGCCGCGCTTGCAGCAAGCTGGCGCCCTTCACCAGCAAGACCACCCAGGTGGCCAGCGCGGCGATCAACAAACCGATGAGCACGCTTTTCACCACCTGGTCGGCGGCGAAAAACATGCCCAGCGGCGACATATCGTGCGGCAAGGCGGACGCTTGTGCGCCGGAATGAAAGATGGAAAGAAACACGCCGCCAGCAGCGGCTTTGAGACAGGAAATACGCATGGAAGCTTCAACAGGTAAGAAAAATCGGACGGACTACCTGGCTGCTGCGAAGAGACTTGCTGGGGAGGAGTGCCGGGCTGAACGCCCGGCGGAGATGCAATGACTTAGTTGGCGCTGGCGATGGCGGGCGCCGCCACCGGCGTGTACCAGACGAAATCGGCCTGCGGCGCCTGCACCGTGGCGCCCTGCTGCGCCAGCACGAGCACCAGCGGCGCGGGGCCGCCCGTCAAGTCCTGCACGTGCAGCGGCACGCCCAGGTCCTTGTGCGAATGGTAGGCGCCGGCGATCAGCAGGGCCGGTGCGGGCGCGGCCAGCAGGCGCTCGGCCATGCGGCGGTCGCGCTGCTGCTGCACCGACAGCATGGCGGCCAGGCGCGGCGCGTCGATCTGGTTGTCGTGCATCACGCGGATGATGTCTTTCAGTTTGTCATGCACCTTGCCATCGTTGGCCAGGTTCGAATGCTTGCCCTGCACGGCCGGCTGGTCGATAAACAATTGCTTGATCTCGCTGCGGTCCAGGTTGGCCGACCAGACGGGATACGGCGCGCGCATCACGGTCATCACCAGGTCGCCATATTGCGCCCACTTCCAGCCCGGCTGCCAGGCCAGCAGCTCGGCCACGTGCTCGGGGCGCACGACGGGGTCCGTCTGCAGCCACGGCTTGACCTTGTCCACCTTGGCTTGCTGGTCCGGGTTCAGCATTTCCAGCAGCACGCTGCCTTGCGGACGCTGGCCCTGCAGCTGCTGCAGCAGCCACTGCTCGATCCGGTGGTGGCTGAGCTGATCGTGCTGCTCGCCCACGATGACGCGCGGGGCGGCGGCCAGCTGGGCCAGCAATTGATCGGCAGTCACGCGCTGGCCGCTGCGCAGATCGACGATCTCGCCCAGCTGGCGCACGTCTTGCGCCGTGGCGGCGGAGGACGTGCCAGTGGCGGGCGCAACGCTGCTGCAGGCGCTCAGCGCCAGCACGCAGGCGGGCAGGACGGCGGCGAGGGACAGGGAAAATCTCATGGGCATGGCCTTTCGGGGGGAAGCACGCATTGCAAAATAACTACTGGCGGGCATTCTAATAGAAATGATTCTCATTTACAACCCATGCATGGCGCACCATGCGCAATTTTTTACAACTGGCAAAAATAGTGCTTCGGTGAAATCCCCGGGCGCGGAGTAGAATAAAAAAAACGGAGGACTTGCGTGAATCAAACTGACCAGTTGGCGGTACTGAAAAAACCGCTGCCAGAATCTCTTGCTGCCGTACTTTCCCTGATCTTTGCCGACCGCTTTTCCATGACGCAAGCCATGCGCGCACACCATGGCCGCGACGAGTCGAGCTATCCCCCGATGCTGCCGGACGCCGTCATCTTCGCCCACTCCACCGAGGAAGTGGCGGCCGCCGTCAAGCTGTGCAGCGCGCACGACGTGCCCGTCATCGCCTACGGCAGCGGCACCTCGCTCGAGGCCACGTGCTGGCCCTGCATGGCGGCGTGACGATTGATCTGTCGCAAATGAATCACATGGTAGCAGTGCATGATGAAGACTTGACGGCCACCGTGCAGGCGGGCGTGACGCGCAAGCAACTGAACGAGGAAATCCGCGACACGGGCCTGTTCTTCCCCATCGACCCGGGCGCGAATGCCTCGCTGGGCGGCATGGCGGCCACGCGCGCGTCCGGCACGAACGCCGTGCGCTACGGCACCATGCGCGAAAACGTGCTGGCCCTGACGGTGGTCACGGCCGATGGCCGCATCATCAAGACGGGGACCCGGGCGAAAAAATCGTCGGCCGGCTACGACCTGACGCGTTTATTTGTCGGCAGCGAAGGAACCTTGGGCATCATCACGGAAGTGACCGTAAAACTGTATCCGCTGCCGGAAGCGATCTCGGCGGCCGTGTGTTCGTTTCCCGGCACGGGCGAAGCCGTCAGCGCCGTGATCCAGACCATCCAGATGGGTATTCCTGTGGCACGGGTCGAGTTTCTCGATGAAAATGGCGTCAAGGCCATCAATGCCTACGACAAGATGGCGTTGCCGGAAAAGCCGCTGTTGCTGTTTGAATTCCACGGCACGCCGGCCAGCGTGGCCGAGCAGGCGCAACTGGTGCAAACCATCACGGCCGAGCACGGCGCCAGCGATTTCGAGTGGGCCAGCCGCCCCGAAGACCGCTCGCGCCTGTGGGCTGCGCGCCACAACGCATATTTCGCCCTGCTGCAGATGCGCCCCGGCAGCCGCGCCATTTCCACCGACTGCTGCGTGCCGATTTCGCGCCTGGCCGAATGCATCCTCGCCACCAAGGCCGATTGCGAAGCGCAGGGCCTCGTCTACGCCATCATCGGCCACGTGGGCGACGGCAATTTCCACGTGCAGATGCTGGTCGACCCCGACGACCCGGCCGACATCGCCCGCGCGGAAAAGGTCAACAGCGACATGGTCACGCGCGCCATCGGCATGGATGGCACCTGCACGGGAGAACACGGCGTGGGCATGCACAAGATGGCTTTCCTGGTGGAAGAACATGGCGAGGGCGCCATCGACACCATGCGCGCCCTCAAGCACGCGCTGGATCCGAAGAACATCATGAATCCGGGCAAGATCGTGCGCTGGTAATCAGGCCGTCCATTCCATGCGCATCGGCACGAAGGCGATGCCATCCATTTCCACCTTCGGCCCCGTGGCGACAAAGCCCAGGCTTTCATACAGGGGCAAGGCATACAGGGAGGAATTGACGGTAAACGCCGTCACATCGGCCCTGGCCAGCGACGCATCGCGGGCTGCCTGCCACAGGCGGCGCGCCATGCCGCGCCGGTGCAGCGCGCGCGGCACGAACATGTGGAACAGATGCGTGTTGTCGCGCATGGCCACCACGCCGGCCAGTACGCCGTCGATATGCGCCAGTTGATACGCATAGCGGGTCTGCGACAGATAGCCTTCGATGGCGGGCCGGCGGCAATGTTCGATGAACTTTTTTCCGCCCCCGCGCCATCGGGGTGCAGGGTCAGAAAGGGCATCAGGTCGTCGATCAGGGCGACGATGGCGGGCGCGTCGGCGACCAGGGCGGGGCGCAGTGTCGGTTCGGGTAAAGTAGTCATATGACAATCATGCCACCGCCTGGGCGACATTGACAAGCCTCAACAAAAATCGCGGCTGCTCGTGCGCAAGCGCCCCAGCAAGTGCGACATGTCGACCAGGCGCTTGGCCACCAGGTTGCGCACGATGCCCTCGCGCTGCCACACGCCGTACACGCCCAGCAGCGGCGCGCTCAGCACTTCGCGCCGCTGGCTTTCCACCAGGTCGGGCCAGACGATGACATTGACGGTGCCCGTCTCGTCTTCCAGGGTCATGAAGATGACGCCCTTGGCCGTGCCCGGACGCTGGCGCACGGTGACGATGCCGCAGGCGCGCGCCAGCTGGCCATCCGTGTAGCTGGCCAGCGTCGCGGCTGGCAGAAAGCGTTCCTCCAGCAACTGTGCGCGCAGCAGCGCCAGCGGGTGGCGGCCCAGGGTCAGGCCTTGCGCGCGGTAATCGCTGACGATGCTTTCGCCTTCCGTCGGCGCGGCCAGCACGGGCAAGTCTTCCTCTTGCGTGGTATCGCGCAGCAAGTCCCTGTCGGGCACGGCGCCGGCCGCCTGCCACAACGCCGCGCGCCGGTGCCCGGCCAGCGCATGCAGGGCGTTGCCGGCAGCCAACACCTGCAAGTCATGGCGATCCAGGCCGCCACGCCGGGCCAGGTCGGCCACGTCGGCGAAGGCGGCGATGGCGCGCGCATCCTCGATGCGTTGGGCCGCATCCGCGCGCATGCCGAACAGGCTGTTCAAGCCCAGGCGCACGGCCGGTGCACGCCCCTCGCCTTCCAGGGTTGCCTCCCAGCCGCTGACGGCCACGTCGACGGGCAGCACCGGCACGCCATGGCGGCGGCCATCCTGCACCAGTTGCGAGGGGCTGTAAAAGCCCATGGGCTGGCTGTTGAGCAAAGCGCACAGGAAGGCGGCCGGTTCGTGGCATTTCAGCCAGGAACTGGCGTACGTGAGCAGGGCGAAACTGGCCGCGTGCGACTCGGGAAAACCGTATTCGCCGAAACCCTCGATCTGGCTGAAGATGGCCTCGGCAAATACTTTCTCGTAGCCATTGTCCACCATGGCGTCGACGATGCGGTCATGGTAATTGTTCATGCCGCCCTTGCGTTTCCAGGCCGCCATGGCGCGCCGCAACTGGTCCGCCTCGCCGGGCGTGAAATCGGCCGCGATGATGGCCACCTGCATCACTTGCTCCTGGAAGATCGGGATGCCCAGGGTGCGCCCCAGCGCCTTTTCCAGGCCCTTCGGATACTCGACCGGCTCCTTCTGCTGGCGCCGCTGCAGATACGGATGCACCATGCCGCCCTGGATGGGCCCGGGACGCACCAGCGCCACTTCGATGACGAGGTCGTAGAATTCACGGGGCCGCAACCGGGGCAACATGCTCATCTGCGCGCGCGACTCGATCTGAAACACGCCGATGGTATCGGCCTCGCACATCATGTCGTAGGTAGCGGGGTCTTCGGCGGGAATATCCTGCAAACGAAATTCCTCGCCGCGCCGCCCACTCACCAGTTCCAGGGCGCGGCGCAAGGCCGACAGCATGCCCAGCGCCAGCACGTCGACCTTCATCAAGCCCAGTTCTTCCAGGTCGTTCTTGTCCCACTCGATGACGCTGCGCTCGGCCATGCTGGCGTTTTCGATCGGCACCAGGCGCGACAATTTTCCTTGCGCGATGACAAAGCCGCCCGGATGCTGCGACAGGTGGCGGGGAAAGCCCAGCAATTGCTGCGCCAGGCCCGCCCACTGCTGCGACAGTTCCGCCTCCGGGTCGAGCCCGCATTCGGCCAGGCGCTCCAGCAGATCGCGCTTGCCGTCGAACCAGCGATGCGCCTTGGCCACCTTTTCCACGATGTCCAGGTCGATCCCCAGCGCCCGCCGCCGCTATCGCGCAAGGCGCTTTTTGGCCGGTAGCTGATCACCACGGCCGCCAGCGCGGCCCGCTCGCGGCCGTATTTGCCGTAGATATATTGGATGACCTCTTCGCGCCGCTGGTGCTCGAAATCGACGTCGATGTCGGGCGGTTCGTTGCGCTCGCGCGACATGAAGCGCCCGACCAGGCAATTGCCGCGCGCAGGGTCCACTTCCGTGATGTGCAGGCAATAGCAGACGGCCGAATTGGCGGCCGAACCCCGGCCCTGGCACAGGATGTTTTGCGAGCGCGCAAAGCGCACGATGTCGTAGACGGTCAAAAAGTACGCTTCGTAGGAAAGATCCCGGATCAGCTCCAGCTCCTGCTCGATCTGCTCCTGCACGTTGGCCGGAATACCGAGCGGAAAGCGCATGCGCGCGCCCGCATACGTTTCTTCGCGCAGATACGTCGCCGGCGTGTGGCCGTGCGGCACCAACTCGACGGGATAGTCATAGCGCAGGCTGTCGAGCGAAAACGTGCACTGACCCGCAATGCGCACGGTTTCCGCCAGTACTTGCGGCGGATACACATTGGCCAGGCGCAAACGCGCGCGCAAATGCTGCTCCGCGTTTTGCGCCAGCGCATAGCCGCACTCGCCCACGGGTTTGCCCACGCGGATCGCGCACAACGTGTCGAGCAGGGGCTTGCGCGACCGCACGTGCATGCACACATGGCCGGCGGCCACCACGGGCAAGCCCAGCGCCTGCCCCGCCTCTTGCACGGCGCCGCGGTGCGCGTCATCCTGCGCCCGCTGCAGCAGGTTCAAGCCGATCCAGCTGCGTTCGCTGCCAAAAGTAGCCACCATCCACGCCCCCTGCGCGCGCAGCGTCGCGGGATGGGCCGGATAGCTGGGCAGCAAGATCATCAGGCAGCCGGGCAGCCCCCGCAAATGGGCAAACTCCGGCGACGGCGCCGTGAAATCGTCCGGCGTCAACAGATAGCGCCCCTTGGCCGCCCGCGTGCGCGCCATGGTGATCAATTCCGACAGGTTGCCGTAACCGTCGATATCGCGCACCAGCGCCAGCAGGGACGGCCCCGGACTGCCGTCGGCCTGCGTCAAATGAAAATGCGCGCCGATAATCAGGGGAAAACCGGCCCGCTTGGCCACCGCATGGGCACGCACGACGCCGGCCAGCGAGCACTCGTCCGTGATGGCCAACGCCTTGTAACCGAGCTGGACTGCGCGCGCCACCAGCTCTTCCGCATGCGAGGCGCCATGCAGGAAGCTGAAATTGCTCAGGCAGTACAACTCAGCATACTCGGGTAAGACGGCGCCCCACATGATCTACCTCAATACTGTATATAAACACAGTATAATATACTCATCCTGAGTCAAGTAGCCGGTTTCAGCCGGATAGTGTTCATTTTGATGGGCGCACGGAGCGTCTGCCGGCCCGCGCTAGGCTTTGGCCTGTCGCATGACAGGCCACATTGATAGTCCGGTAAATCAGTTAGCAACTATGCGAAACTCCGTCGCTGTGGCTACGGGGCGAACTTGATTTCGCTCCCGTTTCAATTCCACGATGCCGTAATTGGACATTGTTTTCAATGTGCGTGACAGGTTGCTCGGTTTACGGCCCGTTATCTCAGCCAATGCAGAGATGGATTCCGGTTGCGTTTCCAGAATCACGTGCAACAACGCCCGGTTTTCGTCGCTCAGGACTTCTGCCAGCGATTTGATCGAAGTGAACCAGACCTTGGGCTCATCCGCCTTCGGTTTATATATGCCGCGAGCGATGGCGAGCACGCGTTCGCGGATTTTCTCTTGCGGCATGATGCCAATAAAAATCGGTTTCATTGCTTTTTTACCTCCAGCAAAATGCGGTCCACGTCAGCAAAGAAATCATTGATGAGATGCTGTGCATCCTTGAATTCGTATGGCACTCCCTGATCTGACGGATGCCGGTGTTTATGGTCGAATGCCACGATACGTCCCGCATATTTGAATTTCTTTGGCGGCTTTACCATGTGCGCATTGTCGTAACCGAGAATGCGTTTGCCATATGGTTCATGCAGCGTCAGCGAGTAGCGTATGCCATGAGGAATCTCATCCGATACCTCCGTCCGCCTGGCTTCTATCTTGATCCAATAACCGCCATCCTGGTCGAGGATGGAGCCATCCAGGTCCAGCAATGTATCAATGGCAGGATCGATCCGCATGCGGGAAGTATATCATCTGTTGATATGCCGATTCCACGAAAGCCTCAATAACTGCAGCCTTTGACTCCATCCGGCCAAGACATCGAGAAGCTTTGTACCTATTTTCGTTTATGCTGGTGTTTTACCTTTTGCATCGACCGCCATGATCGTCCACTTATTAAGATGTTTCGGCGCCGCGCCCGGTGGCGGCAATGCGGCGCTGGTCGTGGAAAACGACGGCAGCGGCGAAACGGCGCGCCAGGCCTTCGCCCGCGAGCGGCAAGTAAGCGCCTGCGCCTTCATCGACCGGCAGGCGGACGGCGGCATCGTGCTCGACTATTTTTATCCGCACACGCGCAGCCCCCTGTGCCTGCACGCCACCCTGGCCGCCGCGCATGTGCTGCTGACGCGCCCGGCGCCCCGGCAACCTTGACGGTGAGCACGGCCATGCGCGGGCAAGCCTTGCAGCTGGTGCGCCGCGCGGAAGGGCTATTCATTGGCTTGACTTCGCAGCCGGCACCGGCCGTCATGCTGGAAAAATATATCCCGTCCGAACTCATGGGCCAGCACATGCACTTGCTGTCGCCGCCCGTCATCGCCTCCGTCGGCAGCCCGAAGCTGCTGCTGGAAGTGGCCGACCGCACCACCCTGCGCGCCTTGCGGCCGAACCTGGAACTGATCGCCGACTGGAGCGCCCTGCACCAGATCAGCGGCTGCTACGTGTATTGCCGCACGGGCGAGAGCGAATATGAAGGGCGCAACTTCAACCACCGCGATCCGGCCCTGGAAGACAGCGCCACGGGCGTGGCGGCGGGCGCACTGGCAGCGCATCTGCAACAGTCGCTGCGCCTGCATCAGGGCCACGTGACGCAGCAGCCGTGTCTGATCGAGGTGCAATACAGCGCAGACGCAATCTGGGTGGGCGGCATGGTGCAGCGCAGCACCTGAATAGGGCATCGCGCACCAGTACAAGGCAAGCCGGGCAGCGGCAAAAAGATAATCAACCAGGAAACAACAGTTACGGCAAATTTGTAACAACAAAACAAAGTATCGCTGGTGAATGCTGAAATGATGGCACTAGAATCAAGTCACGAATCTTGCTCATCAGCCACTTGGAGACACTGCGTGCCGACCCTTACCACCTTGCGTAAAGCCATCCTCATCAGCCTGTACGGCAGCGCCGCCCTGGCCGCCTTCAGTCCCGCCGCCATGGCCCAGAGCACGGAAGCGGCCGCCACGGACGGTCCCGTGCAAACGGTCAGCGTGGTCGGCTCGCGCCGGGTCGCCAGTTCCGCCACGGACACCATGGTGCCGGTCGATATCATCCCGATTTCCCGGTGGCCGAGCAAGGCGGCCAGTTTGATCTGGCGCAATCGCTGCAATACATTTCGCCCTCGTTCAACTCCACGCGCCAGACGGGCGCCGACGGGGCCGACCTGATCGATTCGGCCGCCCTGCGCGGCCTCGGTTCCGACCAGACCCTCGTGCTGGTGAACGGCAAGCGGCGCCACACGACGGCCCTGGTCAACCTGTTCGGCGCGCGCAACCGCGGCAACACGGGCACGGACATGAATGCGATTCCCTTGTTGGCGATCAAGAACGTGCAAGTGCTGCGCGACGGTGCCGCCGCCCAGTACGGCTCGGACGCCATTGCCGGCGTGATCGACATCGAACTGAAGAAAAGCCTGGGCTGCGAAGCGGTGGCCGGCTACAGCCAGTATTCCGAAGGCGACGGCAAGAATTACATGACCTCCGCCTACTGCGGCATCGCGCTGGGCGACAAGGGCACGCTGGCCATCACGGGCGAATACCTGGACCGGGGCCGCTCGAACCGCGCCGACGCGGACAGCATGCGCATCATCGGCGACACCAAGTCCAAGAACAAAACCCTGTACCTGAATGGCGACTACGCCACCAGCGGTACGGGCAAGCTGTACTTCACGGCCGGCGCGCAGACGCGCGACGCCTCCAGCGCGGCATTCGGCCGGGGCGGCATCGGCAGCGACGACATTCCATCGCGCAATTCGGCCGCCATGTATCCGGACGGCTTCGTACCCTTCATTAACGGCAAGATCGACGACCAGTACGCCACCATCGGCCACCGCAGCCAGATCGGCGAATGGCATGCTGACTTTTCGCAAACCTATGGCTACAACAAGATGCGCTACGACATCAGCCATACCTTGAACGCCTCGATCGCCAACCTCGACTTGATGAACGGCGGCAAGGGCGTCAGCGCCAGCAACTTTGACGCGGGCGGCTTCTCGTTCCAGCAGCTGACCAGCAACGCCGATTTCAGCCGCTACTACGACACGGTGATGAGCGCATGAATGAACGTGGCCTTCGGCGCCGAGTACCGCAGCGAGGAATACAAGATCATGGCGGGCGAGCCGAACTCCTACATCGATGCCGACGGCGTGGGCGTGGGCGGCAATGCGGGCAGCCAGGGCTTTCCCGGCTTCCAGCCCGGCGATGCCACCAAGGCCAAACGCCACAGCATCGCCGCGTATGGCGACGTGGAACTGGACTGGACGGAGCGCCTGAAAACCCAGGCGGCCCTGCGCTATGAAAAATTCAGCGATTTCGGCTCCACCGTGACGGGCAAGCTGGCCGCCAGCTATAAAGTGGCGCCGAACGTGCTGCTGCGCGGCTCGGCCAGCACTGGTTTCCGTGCGCCATCGTTGCAGCAAGTGTATTTCTCGTCCACCTTCACCGACTTCATCGGCGGCGTGCCCACCGACGTGGTGCTGGCGCCGAACGGCGGCGCCGTCGCCAACGCGGCCGGCATTCCCAAGTTGAAAGAGGAAAAATCTACCAGCTTTACGTTCGGCACCACCTGGACGCCGACGCAAGCCATTTCCGTGACGGCCGACTTGTACAACATCAAGATCAAGGACCGCATCGTGCTGTCGGGCCGCTTCAATGCCGACAACTACCCGGACCTGGCCGCGCGCCTGGCCTTGCTGGGCGTGGGAGAGGCGCAATTCTTCGTCAACTCCATCGACACGCGCACGCGCGGCCTGGACCTGACGGCCTCGCACAAGGGAGAATTCGCCGGCAACCGCCTGAACACCTTCCTGGCCTTGAACCTGAGCAAGACGGAAGTGACGAAGGTCAAGACGCCCGCCTCGCTGACGGGCTTTGAAGACGTGCTGCTGTCCGAACGCGAACGCCTGTTCATCGAACAGGGCGGCCCCCGTTCGAAAGCCACGCTGGGCTTCGACTACATCACGGGCAAGCTGGAGTCGGACCTGCGCATCATTTATTTTGGCCCGCAAACCCTGGGCACCTTCAGCGGCACGGCCGAGGGCGTACCGAACGCCCGCTACGCGGCCAGACGTCCGCCGACCTGAGCTTCACCTACAGCATCAACAAGAACACCAAGCTGACCTTCGGCGGCAACAACATCTTCAACGTCAAGCCCACCACGCAAAACGCAGACGAGACGGATAACGGCTTCAAATACGACAGCGTGCAGTTCGGCCTGAACGGCGCCTCGTATTTCGGACGGCTGTGGGTGAAGTTCTGATCATCCTGTGCGCATAAGAAAACAGCGGAAAACAGCGGCTGCGCCAGCATGGGCAGCCGCTGTTTTTTATGCCGACATCCACGTCTTCACGTCCAATCCGGATTGTCGCTTGACTTGAAATGATGAAACAGCGAATCGTAACGCCAGCCATCCTCGGCCACGACACTGCAATCGGTGGCGCGTACGCAGTCATGCAGCAATTTGACTGGATCAGCAATAACAGGAACAGGTAATGTATCCAATATCCGTTTCCTGGCAGCAGGAAACTCGGCGTATTCCTCTGCAAAGTCCTGTTCGCTGAACCGAGGGTCCGGTCCGGCGCATCTCTTGCAAGTTACCACGATCTGAAAACTTGAGCAGGTCGCGCCAGTAAGGCAGCGCCAGCATCATGGCAATCAGCTCCGTGAGATTGGCGGCGATACAGCCCGCCTGCCCCTCGGATGTAACATACAGGACAGGGCGTCGGTCGACCTCGCCATCGCCGTACGCCAGAAAAACGCCACCACTGCTTTCACCGGCCAGTACCATGAAAGGATGTTCTGGCTGCAGCGTGATCCAGGAGCTGTCCCGAGCGGCGCGGCCAAGGTCAAAATCGCAATACGATGCGAGCTCGTCCATCACAGTTTGCGATTTTTGTATATCAGCAAGAATAATCATAATAGAGAAACAACCTTTAGTGCGATAGGTGAAAAGCCATGGACTATCCGCTTGCTTCATAGCGGAACGTGCCCCCTTGGCCCACCCCAGTGGCTCCCGGCCAGCACGGCCGCGGTGAACAATCTTTGCCCTGCGGCGGAAAGCACGGATAAAGCGGCTAACTCATAAGCACAGTATTGGATTACCTCATGGAAATTAAAGTCAACTTTCTCGACAAGCTGCGTCTCGAAGCCAAGTTCGACGATTTTACCGTCATCGCCGACCAGCCCATCCGCTACAAGGGCGATGGCTCGGCACCTGGCCCGTTCGATTACTTTTTGGCATCGTCGGCACTGTGCGCGGCCTACTTCGTGAAGTTGTATTGCGATACGCGCAATATTTCCACGGAAAATATCCGTCTGTCGCAAAACAATATTGTCGATCCGGAAAACCGTTACCAGCAGATTTTCAAGATCCAGGTCGAGTTGCCGGCCGATATCTCGGCCAAGGACCGCCAGGGCATCCTGCGCTCGATCGACCGTTGCACTGTGAAAAAAGTGGTGCAAACGGGCCCCGAATTCGTCATTGAAGAAGTCGCGAACCTGGATGCCGATGCGCAATCCTTGCTGATGCTCAATCCGGCCAGCGAAGCCAGCACTTATATTGTAGGCAAGGACTTGCCGCTGGAACAGACCATCGCCAATATGTCTGGCCTGCTGGCGGGCCTGGGCATCAAGATTGAGATCGCCTCGTGGCGCAACATCATTCCCAACGTATGGTCGCTGCATATCCGCGACGCGCATTCGCCCATGTGCTTTACCAACGGCAAGGGCGCGACCAAGGAAAGCGCGCTGGCGTCGGCCCTGGGCGAGTATATCGAGCGCCTCAGCAACAACCATTTCTACGCCGGCTCGTTCTGGGGCGAGGACATCGCCAACGCGGATTTTGTCCATTACCCGAACGAGCGCTGGTTCAAGCCGGGCCGCAAGGATGCGCTGCCGAAGGAGATTCTCGACGCATACTGCCGCGACATCTACGATGCCGATGGCGAGCTGCGCGGCTCGCACCTGGTCGACACCAACTCCGGCAATGCCGAGCGCGGCATCTGCTCGCTGCCGTATGTGCGCCATTCCGATGGCGAGGTCGTGTATTTCCCGTCGAACCTGATTGAAAACTTGTATGTCAGCAATGGCATGAGCGCCGGCAATACCCTGGTGGAAGCGCAGGTGCAATGTCTGTCGGAAATTTTCGAACGGGCCGTCAAGCGCGAAATCATCGAAGGCGAAATCGCCCTGCCCGACGTGCCGCAGGAAGTGCTGGCGAAGTATCCGGGCATCCTGGCCGGCATACAGGGCCTGGAAGAACAGGGTTTCCCCGTGCTGGTAAAAGATGCGTCGCTGGGCGGCGTGTACCCGGTGATGTGCGTCACCCTGATGAACCCGCGCACGGGCGGCGTGTTCGCCTCGTTCGGCGCGCACCCGAGCCTGGAAGTGGCGCTCGAGCGCAGCCTGACGGAATTGCTGCAGGGCCGCAGCTTCGAAGGCTTGAATGACTTGCCGCAACCCACGTTTGCCAGCGAAGCCGTCACCGAGCCGAACAACTTCGTCGAGCACTTCATCGATTCGAGCGGCATCGTCTCGTGGCGCTTCTTCAGCGCCAGGGCCGATTACGATTTTGTCGAGTGGGATTTTTCCGGCCATGGCGAAAACTCGAATGCCGAGGAAGCGGCGACCCTGTTAGGCATCCTCGCCGGCATGGGCAAGGAAGTGTACACGGCCGTATATGACCAGCTGGGCGCCACGGCCTGCCGCATCCTCGTGCCCGGTTATTCGGAAGTGTATCCGGTCGAAGATTTGATCTGGGACAACACCAACAAGGCGCTGCTGTTCCGCGCCGACATCCTGAACTTGCACGGTCTGGACGATGCCAGCCTGGAAGACCTGCTCGACCGGCTGGAAAACAGCGAACTCGACGAGTACGGCGACATCGCCACCCTGATCGGCATCGAGTTTGACGAAAACACGGTGTGGGGCCAGCTGACGACCCTGGAATTGAAGCTGCTGATTCATCTCGCCTTGCAGCAATTCGAGGAAGCGAAAGAACTGGTGGAAACCTTCCTGCAGTATAACGACAACACGCTCGAGCGCAAGCTGTTCTATCAAGCCTTGAACGTGGTGCTGCTGGAAGTGGAACTCGACGACGAGCTGGAACTGGACGATTACGTCGTCAATTTCCGCCGCATGTTTGGCAACGACCGCATGGACGCGGTGCTGGGCTCGGTAGATGGCAGCGTGCGCTTCTTCGGCCTGACCCCGACCAGCATGCAGCTGGAAGGCCTCGACCGGCACCAGCGCCTGATCGACAGCTTCAAGAAACTGCACGCGGCGCGCGCCAGGGCGGCGGCGGCCTGATCTGGAAACGATGCCATGGCCACACTGGAATTCTGGTTCGATTTCGGCAGCAACTACAGCTACCTGAGCGCCATGCGCATCGACGCGCTGGCGCGTGAAAAGCAGGTGCAAGTGATCTGGAAACCCTTCCTGCTGGGCGTCGTCTTCAAGGCGCTGGGCTGGGAGACGTCGCCGTTCGTCTTGCAAAAAATCAAGGGCGACTACACGTGGCGCGACATGGCGCGCCAGTGTGAAAAGTACGGTTTGCCATGGCAGCAACCGAGTTCCTTCCCCCCACGCACGCGCGCTGCTGCCCATGCGCGTGGCGCTGATCGGCGCGGACCAGGGCTGGATTGCGCCCTTTGCGCGCCGCATGATGGCGATGAATTTTGCCGAAGACCGCGACATCGACAACCTCGAAGCCGTCAGCGAAGCTTTGGAAGAACTGGGCCTCGATGCGCGCACCGTCCTGGCGCTCGCTTTGACGCAGGACAACAAGCTACGGCTGCGCCGCCAGACTGAGCAGGCACAAGCGCTGAAGCTGTTCGGCGCCCCCAGCTTCCTCAGCGGCGGCGAACTCTTCTGGGGCAACGACCGGCTCGACGATGCGCTGGCGCATGCCGCCGCCCACCCCTGACGAGCATCAGCCGGCCAGCGCCGCGATTTCCTTCTGCATGTTTTCAATGGCCCGTTCGTTGTACTGGTCGGCAAAATACGCATCGCCGAACAGCTGGCCCGCCTGCGCCTTGCCGCACAAATGCTGCAGCGCCAGGCCCCGCTGCTCGTTGAAGCGCGCGGGATCGACATGCGCGTATTCGCGCACGATGGCTTGCGTGTAGGCCTGGTACACCTCTTCGTCCTGCCCCAGGATGGCCAGGTCGGCGCTGAGCATGGCGTCTTTCAGCGCGTGGCTGATGCCGGGGCCCTGGAAATGGTCGGTGGCGCGTATCAATTGCGCCACATCCTGGTTGTCGCCCGCATCGAGGCCGCTGGCCAGCCACAGCTGGGCGCTCGCCTCTTCGCTCGAATAGAGGGCGTCTTCGTCGTGGCTGTAGACGGCGTCGTGGAACCAGAACGCCTTCTTGACCAGCGCGCTGTCGCGCTTGGGCGCATAGGTATTGTCGGCCCACACGCGGATCTCGGACAGGCCGTGCACCAGGTGGTCGAGATTGTGATAGTGGCGGTCCGCGCCGCCGTAAGCCTGCGGCCCCGTCAGGTGCGCGAACCAGTGGTCCGCCAGCGCGATGTCGGCCTGCGACGCGGTCGCGTAATTCCACAGCGCTTCCCACTCCTTGCGCAGGCAGTCGAGTATCCACGCCTGGTAGGCGGGGCCGGGGACGAATTTCTTCATGGTCCAGTTCCAGCCCACGGGGCCTTCCAGCGCCTTGACGAAGCTGGAGCTGACGGAGCCGAGGTCGCGCGGCGGCATGACGAAGATCGTCTTGGCGCCCTGCAGCACGTCCACATTCGTTTGCTGGATCAGGTTTTCATAGTCGAAATCGGCCGTCGTGCGGATGCCGCGGATCAGGTAGTCGCAGCCGTGCTTTTTCGCCGCGCGCGCCGTGTAGTCGCCCTTGACGATGACCACCTGCACATTCTCCCAGCCGCACTCGCGCGCGCTCTGCTCGATGATGCGCTTGCGGTCTTCGGCCGGGAACTGCGGCTTCTTGGCGGGGTTTTGCGACAGGAACACGATCACCTCGTCGGCGAGCGAACGCGCCTCGCCGATCACCCACATGTGGCCGTTGGTGATGGGGTCGAGGGTGCCTGAAAAGCCGATCTTCTGCATGCTGCGCTCCGTTTGCTTGATTGCTTATTGCGCAGACAATATATGCCAGCGGCGCGCGCGTCAATGCAACAGGCCAAAGATCATGATCAAAACGTTATTTTTTCACGGCTTGCGGGAACTCCACGCGCACGCACAGGCCGCCCAGGCGCTCGGATTTGTCCAGCACCAGGCGCGCGCCATGGCGCTCGGCGATGGCCTTGATGATGGCCAGCCCCAGGCCGCTGCCGTTGGCGTCCGTGCCGGGCACGCGGTAGAAGCGGCTGAAGACGCGCTCGCGCTCCTCGGGCGGGATGCCGGGGCCGCTGTCTTCCACCGATAACGTCACGCCGACGGGGCTGGCGCGCAGGTCGATATCGACCGTGCCGCCCTGCGGCGTGTACTTGATGGCGTTGTCGACCAGGTTGCGCAGCATGATGTTGAGCGCATCGGCCTGGCCCGCCACCTTGGCCGCATCCATGTGATGCAGGCCCAGGTCGATCTTGCGCGCCTGCGCGATGCCGGCCATGTCGCCCAGCGCGCGCTTGACGACGTCGTTCAAGTCCACCGCCTGCAGCTGGTCGCCGCTGGCGGCGCTCGCTTCCTGGCGCGCCAGTACCAGCAATTGCTCGACCAGGCGCGTGGCCCGCTCGATGCCGGCGCTGACGCGGGAAATGGCCAGGCTGCGTTTTTCTTCCGATTCAGCCCGTTCCAGGCTCAATACCTGCAGTTTCAGGGCCGCCAGCGGCGTGCGCAATTCATGCGCGGCGTCGGCAACGAAATGCTGCTGGGCGTCGAACGCCGTCTTGACGCGGCCGAACAGCAAATTGAGTTCATGCACGAGGGGCCGTACTTCGTCGGGCAAGCCCGCTTCCGAGACGGGAGATAAATCGTCCGCCTGGCGCGCCGCCACCTGCTTGCGCACGCGCGAGACGGGCGCCAGCGAACCGCTGACGACCCACCAGACGACCAGCATCAATATCGGCGCCATCAGGGCGATGGGACCCACCGTGCGCAAGGCCAGGCTGCCGGCCATGCGCTTGCGCACGGCCATGTCCTGGGCGATCTGCACAGTCTGGGAACTGGTTTGCACGGAAAAGATGCGGTAAGTCGTGCCGTTGGCTTTCACGTTGGAAAAGCCCAGCACGGCGCGCTGCGGCAGTTCCGCGCGCGTGATCGAACGGAACACCTGCACGCCGTCCGGCGTCCACACCTGCACCACCATGTCGTTGTTGACGGGGTCGGCCGGCAAGGCTTGCGCATGGTTGGCCAGCGGCGCGCCGGAGCGCAGCGACAGGGCCATCTGCTGCATGTGATAGTCAAAAATCTGGTCGGCGTCGTACAGGGCGCTGCGGTAGGCGATCGAGGCCTGCGCCAGGGCCGCCATGATGATGGCCGCCAGCAAAAACCACAGCAGGCGGCCGCGCAGCGAGTGCGTCACCGTGACCTTCATCCTCATGCCTTGGGCACCATGTAGCCGAGGCCGCGCACGTTCTGGATCAAGTCGCTGCCCAGTTTCTTGCGCAAGCCGTGGATATACACTTCCACGGCATTGCTGTTGACTTCATCTTTCCAGCTGTACAGTTTTTCTTCCAGCTGCGCGCGCGACAGCACGATGCCGGGACGCGCGATCAATGCTTCCAGCACGGCCCATTCGCGCGCCGACAGGTTCACGGGATGGCCCTCGGCAATCACTTCGCGCGTCAGCGGATTGATGGACACGCCCTGGTGCTCGAAAACGGGTTCCGGCCGCCCCGAGGCGCGCCGCAGCAGGGCGCGTATGCGCGCCAGCAGTTCGTCGAGGTCATACGGTTTTAAGACGTAATCGTCGGCGCCCGCGTCCAGGCCGGCGATACGCTGCTCGACGGCATCGCGCGCCGTGGCCACGAGGACCGGTGTATCGAGCTTGCGCAAGCGCATCGAGCGCAGCACGTCAAGGCCATCCTTGCGGGGCAAGCCCAGGTCCAGCAGCACCAGGTCATAGGTCTGCGTCTGCAGGGCCGTATCGGCCATGTCGCCATCCTTGACCCAATCCACCGCGTAATGCTCGGCGCGCAGCAAGTCGAGCACCACCTCGCCGATCATCGTATCGTCTTCTACCAGCAATAAGCGCATGCCCTACTCCTTCATCTTGACTGTTTTATCGACCTTGCATCCTGCGCCAGATCAACCGAGGCGCACAGGAATGAAGATCTTATCGGGGCCGCGCTGTATCAGCAAGGCCACCGACTTGGCGGATTTTTCCACCACGTCGCGCACCTGCTCGACCGTGTTGACGGGACGGCCATTCACCGACAATAGCACGTCGCCCGGCTGCACTCCCGCATTCGCGGCGGCACCGCCCGCGTCTTCCACCAGCAGGCCGGCGCTGATGCCCGCCTCGCGCTTTTCATCCGATTGTAACGGACGCAGGGCCAGGCCCAGCTTTACCTTGCCGGCGGCGCTGTCGTTCTTCGCCACTTCGGCCACCTTGTCGGCCGCATTGCCCAGGGTTGCCGTCAGGCTGACGATCTTGCCGTCACGCCAGACGTCCATGCTGATCTTGTCGCCCGGCAAGGACGTCCCCACCAGCGCCGGCAAGTCGGCCGAGCCGATGATGCGCTGGCCATTCACCTTGCGCACCACGTCGCCCGATTTCAGGCCCGCCTTGTCGGCCGGGCTGCCCCGCTCGACATTGGCCACCAGCGCGCCTTCCGGCGTGGCCAGCTTGAACGAGTCGGCAAAGCCCTGGTTGACTTCCTGCACCGTCACGCCCAGCTTGGCATGGCTGGCCTTGCCCGTGGCGACGATCTGGTCCTTGATGCGGCCGGCCAGGTCGATCGGAATGGCGAACGACAGGCCCTGGAAGCCGCCCGTCTGGCTGTAGATCTGCGAATTGATGCCGACCACTTCGCCGCGCGTATTGAACAGCGGGCCGCCCGAGTTGCCGGGGTTCACCGCCACGTCCGTCTGGATGAACGGTACATTGCTGTCGTCCGGCAGGGAACGGCCCTTGGCGCTGACCACGCCGGCCGTCACCGTGCTGTCGAAGCCATACGGCGAACCGATGGCCAGCACCCATTCGCCCACTTTCAGGTCGCTCGAATGGCCGAGCGGCACGATGGGCAGGTTGTTGGCGTCGATTTTCAGCACGGCAATATCGGTCTTCGGATCCGTGCCCAGCACCTTGGCGCGGAATTCGCGGCGGTCGTTCAGCTTGACGGTCACTTCGCGCGCATCGCGCACCACGTGGGCATTCGTCATGATGACGCCGTCGGGGCTGACGATGAAGCCGGAACCGAGGCCGTGCGTAGGCACGTCGCGGCCACCGCGCTGTCCGCCTTGCGGCCCCTGGAAGCGGCGGAAGAATTCGAAGAACGGATCGTTGCCGAAATCGTCATTGCCGGCCTGGGCCGAGGGATCGTAGGCCACCTTGGTGCTGCCCGTCACGCTGATATTGACGACGGCCGGGCTGTTGCGCGCGGCGATCTGGCTAAAGTCGGGCAAGGCCACCAGCGGCGCGCTGGCGGCAGGCGCCACGGCGGCAGCCACGGGTGCGGGTGCGGCGGCGGCCGCTGCGGCATTTGCGCCGGCATTGTTCTGATGCACCACCATGGCGCCGCCGGCACCCAGCACACCGATCGCGGCCAGCGCGGCTACGGTGCGTTTGATTTTCAGGGATGCGGTATTCGTTTGCTGTTCCATGAATTGCTCCTCATTTAATGAGATTTTGATGTATGCAATAGTGGGCCACGAGTCTTAGGCGGTGCTTAACATTTTTCCATTTGGAAACAGGCATTTGCGCCTTTAAGCAAGGTTTAATCTTGCCTGCCGCACGCATGTTGCATGCCGATCAAGGAGGACCCGAACTGGCTCCAGACGTGACACTGGCCGGATCAACCGGCCAGTATTTTACTGCATGGGAGAGGCTAGCCCGGGCGCCCGAGGGGCGCCGCAGTCAGATCAGGCCGCCTGGCGCTGTTCCAGCGCATTCACGTTAGCGGCGGCAGCGATGGTATCGCCGCCGGTGCCGATTTCGATCTTGCGCGGTTTCAGCGCTTCCGGCACTTCACGCACCAGGTCGATGGTCAGCATGCCGTTTTCAAACGTGGCGCCCGTGACCTTCACGTGGTTGGCCAGCTGGAAACGCTGTTCGAAATCGCGGGCAGCGATGCCGCGGTGCAAGAACGTGCGCTCGACGCCATCTTTCTGCTTGCGGCCCGTGACGTGCAGCGAATCGCGTTCGGTGATGATGTCGATCTCTTCGCGCGAGAAGCCGGCCAAGGCCATCACGATGCGGTACTTGTCTTCCGACACGAGTTCGATGTTGTATGGGGGATAGCTCGGTTGCGCATCGGCGCGTTGTTCGTTGAGCAACTGTGCCAGGCGGTCGAAGCCAATGGCGGAACGGTACAGGGGAGCAAGGTCAAAAGTACGCATGATAAATATCCTTTTCAAATGAAGCGATAAGAGGGGCGGACCTCACCGTGAGCATCCGCTTGCTACCAATCTAAGGACGATCAAGCGGCCTTCAAGGCCTTGAAATTGGCGCAAAACACCCCAGACGGCCTCAAATTTGTAAGAAATTTTTACAGAATGCTAGACTCGCCGTTTGCCACCCAGCCGCCGCCCCATGTCCCGTGCCTTCCTCTCTTTCGCCTTGTCCCTGCTCGTTTCCACTGCGGCCCAGGCCGCCTCGCCCACGGCTCCTCCCATCGTGCTGCAGGTGGACGCCAGCAATGTGGCGCAGCAACTGTTCAGCATCCGCGCAAGCATTCCCGCCGCGCCCGGCAAGCTGACCTTGCTGTATCCGCAATGGGTGCCGGGCAATCACGGTCCCAGCGGCCCCCTGAACCAGCTGGCCGGCCTGCGCCTGTCCGCCAACGGCCAGCCCCTGGAATGGCGGCGCGATCCCGTCAACATGTTCGCCTTTCACCTCGACGTGCCGGCCGGCGCCAGCAGCGTGGAAGCGCAATACCAGTTCCTCTCGCCCGTCGACACGAGCCAGGGCCGCATCACCATGACGGGCGCCATGCTGGGCGTGCAATGGCATGCGATGACACTGTATCCGGCCGGGCGCGCCGCGCGCGACATCCTCGTGCAGCCATCGTTGACCCTGCCGGCCGGCTGGGAATTTGCCAGCGCCCTGGAAGTGCGCGCGCGGGCGGCCACGCCAGCCGGCCAGCAAGTCGATTTCGAGCCGCTGGACCTCGACACCCTGGTCGACTCGCCCGTCTTTGCCGGGCGCCATTTCGAGCGCATCGACCTCGATCCGGGCGCCAAAATCCCCGTGCACCTGAACGTGATGGCCGACAGTGCCGACAGCCTGGAAGCGTCGCCGCTGCAAATCGAACAACATCGAGCCATGCTGCAGCAAGCCTATAAATTGTTCGGCGCGCGCCACTACCGCCACTATGACTTCCTGCTGGCCCTGAGCGACGAGTTCGGCGGCATCGGCCGCGAACACCTGCAATCGAGCGAAAACGGCGTCAAGCCCGGCTATTTCAGCGAGTGGGACAAGAACGAAGCGGAGCGCGTGCTGCTGCCGCACGAGCTGGCGCATTCGTGGAACGGCAAGTTCCGCCGCCCCGCCGGCCAGGACACGCCGGATTTCAACACGCCGCTGCAAAACAGCCTGCTGTGGGTGTACGAAGGCCAGACGCAGTACTGGGGCAATGTGCTGGCAGCCCGCTCCGGCCTGGTGGCGGCAGCCAACATGCGCGACCTGTTTGCCGCGACGGCGGCCCATTACGACGCCATGCCCGGGCGCGGCTGGCGCACCATGCAGGATACGACGAACGATCCCATCATCAATGGCCGGCGCCCCATAGCCTGGAGCAGCTGGCAGCGCGACGAGGATTACTATATGGAAGGCGCGCTGGTCTGGCTCGACGTCGACACCACCATCCGCGCACTGTCCCGCGAGCGCCGCTCGCTGGACGACTTCGCCCGCGCCTTCTTTGGCATGCAGGATGGCAGCACCACGCCCCTGCCCTACACCTTCGAGGATGTGGTGGCGGCCCTGAACGCCGTGCAGCCGCACGACTGGGCCACTTTTTTGCGCACGCGCCTGGAGAGCCACGGCCCCGGCGCCCCGCTCGATGGCCTGGCCCGCGCCGGCTGGAAGCTGGTCTACCGCGACACGCCCACGCCCTTCCTGAAAGCCAATGAAGAGCGCGGCGAGAGCACGGACCTGACCTATTCTCTGGGCTTGACCATCGACAAGGATGGCAAGCTGGGCAAGCTGCTGTGGGATGGCCCCGCCTTCCGGGCGGGTTTGTCGGGCAACACGACCTTGCTCGCCGTCAATGGCACGGCTTATACGCCCAAGCTGCTGAAGGCGGCCATCCAGGCGGCCAAGACGAGCCCGCAGCCGATCAACTTGCTGGTCAGAAAGGGCAAGCAATTCCAGACGGTAGCGCTCGACTACCACGGCGGCTTGCGCTACCCGCAACTGGAGCGCATCGCCGGCACGCGCGACCGCCTGTCGGCCATCCTGCAGGCGCGTTGAGGCGGGGATTGCCCGGTGATTTTGCGCCGCGCGCCCCATGCGGGGCCGGCTTTTGGTGTATGCTGGCGGCATGAATAATGACACCGACATCCAGCTCAGCGGCCCCTTCAAGGCCACCGACGGCTCCGGCCGTGCCCACGACATCAAGGCCATCCGCATCTTCGACGAAGGCTACGGCATCATCGACGTCTACGTCGACTTCGCCGCCCCGCTCGAAGCGGGCGCCTACAAGGACAAGACCCTGGTCGGCCACATCCTGGCCCGCTTGCGCAGCCTCGGCTACGTCGGCCCCGACTTCGGCCACGGCGACCTGGGCTTGCAGGACAAGAAACTGATCGTCCTGGAAGCGCCCGAGGAATTTTCCGCCTTTGCAATTAGTAAAGGCTGGAAGGATTTATCCGCCGAATTTGACGAAGACTGAGAACACCTGACCAAATCTACTGCGCGCCGCGCCAGCTTCTGCTGCCGCGGCGTTTTTCATGGGCGACCGCTTGCTTACTTAGCTGATATAGCGCACGCTCCAGGCGGCGATGACGTGGCCCACATAGGCCGCATCATTGCGCCCCGTCAATAAGTGGTCGGCATCGTCGAGCGAAACAAAACTTTTCGGGTGCTTGGCGGCCGTAAAGATATCCATCGCGTTCGACAGGCTCACCGTCGTGTCGTTCGGCGCATGCATCACCAGCAGGGCGCGGCGCAGGCCGGCGATGTGGGCCTTGAGGCTGTGGCTGCCCGCGTCGTCGACGAATTGCTGGCGGATGCGGAAGGGCCGCCCTTCCAGCTGCACCAGCGCCTCGCCCTCGGCGGCGATCTGCTCCAGGTGCTCGCTGAACATGCGCGTCACGTAGGCGGGCGTGCTCGGCGCGGCCAGGGTGGCAATGGCGGTGGCTTCCGGCACGTGCGCGGCGGCCGCCAGCACGGCGGCGCCGCCCAGGCTGTGGCCGATCAGCAATTGCGGCGCAGCATGTTTTGCCCGCAGGAAATCGGCGGCGGCGATCAAATCGTCCACATTCGACGAGAAATTCGTGGCGGCAAACTCGCGCCCTCGCTGGCGCCCAGTCCCGTGAAGTCGAAGCGCAGCACGGCGATGCCGTGTTCCGTCAAGCCTTGCGCGATACGCCGCGCGGCCAGCACGTCCTTGCCGCAAGTAAAACAGTGGGCGAACAGCGCGTAGGCGCGGATGGCGCCATCGGGCGCGTCGAGGCGCGCCGCCAGCACATGGCCGTGCGCGCCGGGAAAATCTTGCCGGGTGGATTTCATTGTCTCAGATCAAAGCTGCCGCGCAGGGCGGCCGATGGCGCATTGTAGCGCCGCCCGGCCGCTGCCGCAGTTGGCCAACCTTATCCGCGCTGCGGGATGTCGAGCCCCTTGATGACGGCGGGACGGGCAAGAAACGCGTCCAGCGCGCGCTGCACGTTCGGGAAGTTATCAAAACCGACGAGCTCGCCGGCGCCGTAGAAGCCCACGAGGCAGCGCACCCACGGGAAGATGGCGATGTCGGCAATCGTGTACTGGCTGCCCATGATCCAGTCGCGGCCCTGCAGGCGCTGCTCGAGCACGCCCAGCAAACGCTTCGCTTCGCCGATATAGCGTTGCAACGGACGCTTGTCTTCGTATTCCTTGCCGGCAAATTTATGGAAGAAGCCCACCTGGCCGAACATGGGGCCGATGCCGCCCATCTGGAACATCAGCCACTGTATCGTTTCGTAGCGCAGGGCCGCGTCCTGCGGCAGGAACTTGCCCGTCTTTTCCGCCAGGTACAGCAGGATGGCGCCCGACTCGAACAGGGCCAGCGGCTTGCCGCCGGGACCGTCCGGATCGAGGATGGCGGGAATCTTGTTGTTGGGATTGAGGGACAGGAAGGCGGGCGACAGCTGGTCGTTTTGCTCGAAGCTGACCAGGTGCGGCTCGTACGCCAGGCCCAGCTCTTCCAGCAGGATGGACACCTTGATGCCGTTCGGCGTGGGCAGCGAGTACAGCTGCAGGCGCTCGGGATGCCGGGCCGGCCATTTTTGGGTGATGGGGAAGTCGGAGAGTTGGGACATGAAAATCCTTATTCAGTGTATGACGTGGCGCAAGAAAGCAAGTATAGCCAAGCATGGCAGTTTCAGCAGGACAGCGCCTTCAGCCAAACAAGCCATGCAAAAACCAGCGCGGCGCGGCGTCTTCTCCGCTGCCGGCGATGCGTTCGCGGTAGACCCAGTAATGGGCGTGGTCGAGGCCTTCCGCAATGAAGTAATCGCGCGCCTGCGACTGGCCCCACCAGCCCGCCTCGATGCGCTCGGCCACGGACACCATTTTCAAAGGCGAGCCATAGAAGGGCCGGTGCTCGCGCATCAAGAGGGCGATGGGCTGGGCCAGCAGCCAGCCGGGACGGGGCATGCCGGGCAAGCCGGGCGGCAAGTCGGGTGGCACATTCTTGCCGCTGACCTTGGCCGGCAGCGGCAGCCACCGGTTGGCCGCCTCGGGGCGGTAATCGGCGCGCGGCACGGCCTGCAAGACATTCTCGGCGCCCAGGCGCGCCACCAGCAATTCCAGCAGGCGCTGGCGTTCCTGCGGCGTGCCGCCCGGCTCGGGAAACAGGCTATCGCTGGGCGGCGCCATCGGCTGCACCTGCAGCGCTTCCAGGGTGAGGCCGATCACGGGCGCGTCCAGCACCAGCTGCGCCAGGCGCTCCTTGAGCAAACGCAATAAATGCTCGTCGCGCCAGACGGCCTCGCCCAAGGCCAGGTCGATGACGGTGGGCGGGCGCGCCACCCTGCCCCGCTCGTGCGCCAGCAGCAGCTGTATGCGCTCGACGGCGAATTGCCGCGCGCACAGCCAGCCCGTCATTTGCTGCAGCAGGCGGCGCGCGCCGAACAGCAGCGCGTCGGCGTGCTCGACGCGGTCGAACAGTTCCAGGCTGGCGCGGAACGTGGGCGGCGCTTCGATCCAGACGAACAGTTCCGTGCCGTGGCCATGCGCGTCGTCGAGCATGGCCAGCAAGGCTGCGCCGCAGCGGCGCTGCAAGCCCGGACGCGGCAAGTGGCGCAGCTGCCCCAGGGTGCGGCAGCCGATGCCTTCGAACCAGTCCAGCCAGGCGCGCGCAGGCGGCAGCAGGGCGCACGGCAAGCCGTCGAGGCGGCGCACCAGGCTGGCCATGCTCAATGTCCGGCCCCGGCGCGTACCGGCGCGCGCCAGCAGCCAGGCGCCGCGTGCCGTGGGGGCGCACGACAGCTGGGCCGTGTAGCCGAGCACGCGCAAGCTGGCCGCGATGTGCCGGCACAGGGCGCGCACGCCGCCGAACAGGCGCAGGCTGGCGCCCGCGTCGACCAGCAGGGTCGCTTCCTCGCCCTGCGCCACCAGCGGCGAATATTGCAGCAGCGCCAGCGCCACCGCCTGCAGGGCCTGCGCTTCCAGCTCGGGCGAGCGTTCGTGCAGGCGCGCCTGCGGCGCCAGCATCAGCGCGCCCGCGCGGCGCATGCCCGGCTTGACGCCGGCGGCCAATGCCAGCGGCGACACGGCCATCACTTGCTCCTGCTCCAGCACCACGCCGAGGCTGTCAGCCGACCAGCGCGGGCAAAACACTTCGAGCGGGAGCCGGGGCAGGTACAGGCCGATCCAGAGTCGCATGGCGCAGCAGTAAAGAAGGAGGTTGCAGGGGCAGGAACAACGGCGCGTCGCGCTGCGGCCCCCGGCGCTTGATGAAGCCGATCTCGATGCCGCCGGCGGCCGGGCGCACGGACAGGCGCAAGGGCGCCGGCGACGCATCCTGCGCGCCGTGCAAGGGGCGCAGCATGCAGAACAGGGTGTTGCCCGACTGCGCCGCCAGGTGCAGCCGGCGCAGGCTGTCGGCGCGCACGTGCGATTGCCAGAACAGCAGGGCGCCGCACGTGCCGCTGCGCAAGATGTTTTCCGCCGCCCACAGGGCATCCTTGCTGCCGGCGCTTTTGAGCCACAGCAATTGCGACGGCGCCAGCCCCTGCGCGGCCAGGGCCAGCGCCTGCGGCGGATGGGGCGGCTGCAGCAGCACGATGGGCAAGCCCGGCAGCTGCGCCAGCGCGGGCGCCAGCAGCCGCAATTCGCCGCTGCCCGGCTGCTGCACCAGCAGATCGATGAGGCTGCCGCTGGGCCAGCCGCCGCCGGGCAGCTGCGCGGACAAGGCGGCAAAGCCCGTGTCCAGGCAGCGCGCGGCGCCCTGGCCCAGCTGCGATGCGCGCCATAAAGACGGATGCAAGGCTTCCGGCGACGCCATCAATTGGGAATGTTGCATAATTGGCTAGGGAGATAAATACTGTATGCATATACAGTACTATCCGGCCCCGCTTTTGGCAAGGCTTATCTGCCAGAGAACGTGCCCGGGGCCGCTCCGCCATGTCCGAAAAACCCCGTTTCTGGCATCGATTGCTGTACCATAAGCACTCTCCTTACCGCTCGGCAATGCACCGGGCGGCTTCCTCCGTCCATAAGGAAACGCATTTGACCACCATCCAAATCATCAGCGCCATCGTCTTCGGCCTTGCGCTCATCCACACCTTCGCCGCCAAGTCGTTTGAAACATTATCGCGGCGCCACCCCCGCCATGCGGGCTTGCTGCATCTGCTGGGCGAAGTGGAAGTCGTGTTCGGCTTCTGGGCCTTCATCCTGATCATCATCATGGCCTTTGTCTCGGGCAGCGATGCGGCCATCGAGTATGCCGAGTCGCGCCATTACACGGAACCGCTGTTCGTCTTTGTCGTCATGGTGGTGGCCGCTTCGCGCCCCGTGCTGGACGCCGTGCAGCGCCTGCTGAAAGGCGTGGCGCGCGTAATGCCGCTGCGCACTGAACTGGCCCTCGTCTGGCTGGGTCTGGCACTCGTGCCCCTGACGGGCTCCCTGATCACGGAACCTGCCGCCATGACCCTGGCCGCGCTGATGCTGGCGCCGCAAATCTTCCGCCCGGGCATCCCCGAATGGCTGAAATATGGTGCGCTGGGCGTGCTGTTCGTCAACGTTTCCATCGGCGGCACCCTCACCTCGTACGCGGCGCCGCCCGTGCTGATGGTGGCCACCACATGGAACTGGGACAGCGCCTACATGGCCACCCATTTCGGCTGGAAAGCCGCCATCGCCGTGCTGATCAACGCCACGGGCGTGAGCATATTGCTGCGCAAATATCTGCACAGCAACACCTCCGACATCAAGCCGAAAGCGGGCGAAGTGGAAGCGCCGAAAGTGCCGCTGGCCGTCAGCCTCGTGCACATGATCGTGCTGGCCGGCGTCGTTACCCTGGCGCATCATCCCGTGCTGTTCATCGGCCTGTTCCTGTTCTTCCTCGGCTTCGTGCAGGCGTATGAGCGCTATCAAAGCCCGCTGATCCTCAAGGAAGGTTTATTGGTCGGCTTCTTCCTCGGCGGCCTGGTGGTACTGGGCGGCATGCAGCAATGGTGGCTGCAGCCCATCGTTTCCAGCCTGAAACCTCTGGCCCTGTTCTTCGGCGCCCTGGGCTTGACGGCGATCACGGACAATGCGGCCCTCACCTACCTCGGTTCGCTGATCGTCGGCATGACGGACGAAGCGAAATACATGCTGATGGCGGGCGCCGTGGCCGGCGGCGGCCTGACCGTCATCGCCAATGCGCCGAACCCGGCCGGCGTGGCCCTGCTGCGCCGCGGCTTCAAGGATGAATCGATCGGCGCCGTCGGCCTGCTGGCCGGCGCCCTGCTGCCGACGGCCGTGGCCGGCCTGGCCTTCCTGGCTTTGTAAGCACCCTCGCGGGGCGGCTGCCTGCCGCCCCCCCCCCCTCAGTTACCCTCCTCAGTTTCCTTCATACACGAGGAAATGCAGCCGGTCATAGAACAGGCTGTAGGCATAGTCGAACGTGCCCACACTGCGAAAACCCTTGTGCAGATACACTTGCAGCGCTTCGCTCTTTTCCCACACCGTCAGGGTGATGCGCGCACAGCCCTTGCGGCTGGCCAGGTCGCGGATTTCATGGAACATTTGCCGGAACAAGCCCTGGCCACGGTATTTCTCGTCGATGGCCAGGCTGCTGACGAAACAGTCGTCGGCGCGCGCATGCGCGAGCACGAATTCGTCATACGCATCGTCGAGCGCCTTCATGTCATCGCGGTAATATGACTCGGCGCCGCAAGCCTGGAATTCGGCCATCGTCGCGGCCGTGAAAAAGCCGATGAAACGGTCGTCCTCGTCATGCAGGCCGTGGATGTGCGCCAGGTAGGGGTCGATGTTCTGCCGCCGCTGCAATTCGACGAACTGCAGATTCAATTTATTACCGAACGAACAGTATTCGAGATAACTGGTGGCAAACAGCAATTTGGCCATGCGGTTCTTCGCCTCGTCGCCCAGCAGTTCGCCCGCCACCAGCCTGAGCGGCGCATGCGACAGCAAGCCCGCCTGCACCTCGTCACCTGGCGGGACGGCATCGCCGGGGGCCGGCATGCGGCTGCCGTGGCGGCCCACGGTGGGGCGCCAGAAATTGCCGGCGGCAATATGCTGCGAACGGTGGGCCAGCAGGTAGCGGCAAAAGACGTCATTCACGCGGTCCAGCTGCGGGTCGTCCGACAGCACCGAATAATAGTGAAAATGGTCGATATCCGCCCGCAATTGGGCAGCATACGCCATGCGCGGCACTTCCTCGATGTCGAACACGTCGACGATATTGGGCAAGATCAAAGGATCGTCGAGCTGCCAGCCGACGTCGTCCAGCCGGGCCACGCAGCGCGCATACGCGCACCGCTCCTCGTCGCTCAAGGGGATGTGCATGCCGGTAATGATATCGTCCAGCAGCCGCATGCCGCGGATGCCGCCCGCCACCGCTTCGCGCACGCCGTCGTACAGCACGCAATAGCGCTGGTAGAACTCGGCATGGCTGAGCACGGTCACGCCCAGATTCTTCTTCCATTCAGCATAGAACTGGCCAAACAGCTGCGCCTCGAATTGCGGGCAGGAACGGGGGATTGCCTCTTCAATGCCAGCATACGCGAGATTCACATTGCGCTGGATCACGCGCAGCGCGGCATCGTTCTTCTTGGCGATCAGCATGCCCGTTTCATCGAGAAACAGATTCATCCAGCTGACATGCCGGCGCGCTTCGCCCTCGCCTTCCCCATGCTGGAAATAGTCGGGCACTTCCGGCTTCATCAGGAAAATCGTCGCCGGATTGTGCGGGATCGTATCGACATCCATGTACATGCCGCCGTATTCGCACATGATGAGGATGCGGAAATAATCGGACAGGGTGGCGAAGTAGCGCTGCGTATGCAGGGTGTCGAGGATGTCGAAGCGGGCCGGCGCGAAATCGAGCGCCAGCGCGCGCAGCGAGTTGATGTGCAGGGTCGTGCCGCCAATGGCATAGCGGCCTATC
Organism: Janthinobacterium sp. TPC_1; assembly: GCF_056037845.1. Taxonomy (NCBI): domain Bacteria; kingdom Pseudomonadati; phylum Pseudomonadota; class Betaproteobacteria; order Burkholderiales; family Oxalobacteraceae; genus Janthinobacterium; species Janthinobacterium sp. TPC_1. Next base: position 80,348 of record NZ_CP195157.1, read on the forward strand.
GTGTAGCGCCCGGCGCCGCCCGTGGGGCTGAAGCGTTCGTCATTGCGCAGCTGCTGCGCATCCCACACCCACAGGATGGAGACATACGGCGCGCCGCCGTTAAGCCGCACTTCTTCCAGCGCCGCGCCCCACTGCCCGATCGCCTCGGCAGCGATGGCCGGCAGCGGCCCGCCCATCCAGATGCGTGCAGGTAGCGCTCGTCGTCACCCAGCGCGCGCGTGGGGATGCAGCTGAGCGAAGAACAGCTTGCCGCATTGAAATGCGTAAAATTGCCGGCGACGAAGCTGCGCAGGGCGGCGATGCCCGCCTGGTGCTCCGCAGCCAATTGTTCCAGATCAATGCCGGGGGGCCGGATATCGGCCAGAGTGATGTAATCGAGTTTCAGCCGGTGGATGCGGAACTCATATTCCAGGTTGAAAATCTTTGCTTGATCGTGTTTCGAGGCCAGGTCATCTATTTTCATGGGCGCACCATTTTCCGCAGGAGAGTGTCAATAAACGTCGCAGGAGGTAAAACAAGGTCGGGAACACGCGCATCGTTGCGCCATCAGTGCCGGGCCAGCCGCACCCCGCTTTCCCGGCGCCCCGCCATGCCCCGCGTAAACAACAGCAGGCAGGCGGCGATGACCACGATGACGGGAATATTCAGCAGCGCATACGTTTCCAGCGCATAGCCGAAGCGCTGGCACAGCACGTTGTACAACTGCAGCCAGGCGGACAGATAAATGCAGTACAGCAAGCTCATGGCGGCCGTCGTCAAGGTCATCGATTCCTTGCTGGCCGTGATCGCGCTGCGTATCAGGGCGCCGTTGAACAGGCCGAAGCCGATGGAATAGACGAACATGCAAGCGGCAAACACATCGACGTGATGGCGGCCCAGGCCCGCACCAAGCATGCCGGCGGCCGCGATCAGCCCGCCCAGGCGCAGCAAGGTGACGAGCGGAAAATCCTGGCGCAGGCGCTGGATGGCGATGCTGCTGATCACGAAGCCCGACAGAATCACGCATTGCAGCGCGATATACGTGGCGTAGGACGCGCCCATTTCCTGCAGCACGAAGATGGGCGAGAAGCCGATCCAGGCCGTCAGGGGCACGGTGGCCAGCCCGGCCGTGAACATGCCGAACATGAAGCGCCCGTTGCTGAAAATGGCGGCATAGCTGCGCACGATGGCGGCAAGGTCCAGGCGCGGCCGCGCCGGCGCCGTGCGCGGCATGGTCTTGAACAGGCCCAGCAAGGACAGCAGCGCCAGCAGGCCCGAGAGGAAAAACACATAGCGCCAGTCCAGCCGGCTGATGATGGCGCTGCCGAGGATGGGGCCGGCCAGGGGCGCGAGGATGGTGGTGCTCGATAGAATGCTGCTGAGCTTGACGGCCGCCATGTCGTCGAACAGTTCATGGATCATGGCATAGCCGACGAAGATGAAGCAGCAGCCCATGCCCTGGATGAAGCGCACGGCGAGAAATTGCTCGATGGAAGTGGCAAACGGTACGGCCAAGGTCGCCAGCAGGAACAAGGTATTGCCGGTGAGCACAAGCTTGCGCTTGCCGATGGTATCGGCCAAAGGCCCCAGGAATATCTGCAGCGAGCTGCCGCCCAGCAAATACAGGCTCAGGGACAGGGGGACGAATTTTTCCTCCGCCTTGAATTCGTCGACGATGCCCAGCATCGCCGGCATGATCATGTCGTTCGACAGATAGATATTCAACTCAAAAACGAGAAAAAACGCAAAAAAACACAGCAACTGCCTGGACTTGATGGACATGGCGCGTTCCGTAACGTGGGTGGCTGCCGTCAGTGCGTGCCGGCCGTCGGGGCATGGGACGGTAGACACGTCTCACACTGAAAACGTGTACCAATTGTATACCAGTTAGGGTTTTTGACGCCTGTTTTTGTGATTTTTAAATACCGCAGCAATACCACTTATGAAAATGCGCATGGTATGGCGGCAATGGCACCCGGGCTGAAAAGGGCGCGGCCCGCATGCCGGCGCGCGGCAGCGGGCATGCGGGGAAGGAAAGAGCGATGCGTACCAGTGCCCTGCCGCGCCGTTGCGGCGCGCGGCGCGGCGGCTCAGCGGCTCAGCGGCGGCGGTGGCCGGCGAAGAAATCGAGCAGCATCTTGCTGGCGTCGGGCTTGGCCTTGTCGTTGAACGGCAGGCTGGCGTCGCCGCCGCTCCACGCGTGCTCGAGGTGCTCGACCTGCGCCACGCGCAGCAGCACCTGCTTGCCCACCTGATAATCGTGCAGCGCATATGCATGGGCCGGATTGCGCCCGCCCGCCGCGCCGCCGGGCAGGCGCTGCGCCGTCACCAGCGTGTCGGCAGGCATGCGGTTGACGCGCACGCTCTGGCGCACCAGCTGCGTCTGGTTAATGGGCCGCACCACCTTATCGGCCAGCCCCTGCAGCAGGATGGTGGGCAGGCGGGGGAACGCGGGCTGGCGCGCCAGCACTTCATCGATGGCAGCATCGGCGCGGGCGGCGGCGCCATGCTGCATCACGCCCAGCGCGCCGATCAGGTTATGCCCGGCGCCAAACACGGGCCCCGAATGCAGACCCAGCCCGGCGAACAGATGGGGATGGTTCAGGGCCACGATATGCGCCATGCCGGCGCCGGCGGAAATGCCGCAGATATAGATGCGCGCGCGGTCGATCGCATTGCGGGCCGCCACCTGTTCGATGGCGCCGACGATCAGGCGCACGTCGCCGCCGCCCTCCTGCGTCAGCTTGTCGTACCACTTCCAGCAGCGGCGCGCATGCGAACGCAGCGATTGCTGCGGATACAGCACGGCATAGCCCTTGCGTTCGGCCAGGCGGTTCATGCGCGTGCCTTCGGCAAACTGCGTGGCACTCTGCTCGCAGCCGTGCAGCATCACCAGCAGCGGCCGGCCCCGGCTGCGCATGGCGGCGCTGGGCGCCTTCTCGGGCAGGTACAGGAAATACGGCAGGCGCCGGCCCGGCAACTGCCCCAGCTCCGGCAGCGGCGCATAGTGGGCGGCCAGCCACTTGCCCGGCGGGGGCGCCGTTCGCTTGCGCACGCGCGGGGGCGACAGGGGCGTGGCAAACGGCGCCAGCGCGGGCACGGCGTCGCTGGCCGGCCTGGCGCGCGGCTTGGCGATGGTCTTGGCGACGGTCTTGACCACGGGCTTGCTGCGTGGCTTGGCCCTGGGCTTGGCCGGCACGGGCCCGAACAGCACCTTGGCCAGCTTGGTCGCCGTGCGCTGCTGCACCTTGCCGACGCGCAATAGCCCGCGCAGCCATTTGGTGGCGGGCTTCACCATGGCTGGCAGCGCAGGTATCGTGGTGGAGCGATCCGCAAGTTCATCCCCCTGCAGCGTTGCATCGTCAGCATGTGCGGCCTCCTCCGTAGAATGCATAGAGTACCGCAATTGACTGACAACACCGTACGTTTGCGCACGGATAAAAGTGCCGCTAAGTAATCCTCAGGAAATTATTGTGAATTTATGACGAACAGAACCGGATGCTATGCAAGGCGCCCACTGCGACGCAGTGGGCAAGCCTCGTCGGCCACCTTGCAGAGCGCCGGTTATGGAAGTCAGAAATCATAATAATTTGGGGGTTACTTAACACCATTGAGGCAGATCAAATGCGACCCTGTGTGCATGCGTAATCTGGGTGTTCGATCAGCACTTCACGAGGAGAGAACACCATGAGCTACCTGGATCGCGACATCCTGGGCATGTACCGCAACCACGACGGCCCCGGGCCGGCCCTGATGGGCGCCGATACCCTGATCGGGGACGAAGTCTACAATCACAACGACGAGGAATTGGGCGATATCAAGGAAATCATGCTCGACATGCGCACGGGCCAGATCGCCTATGCCGTGCTGTCCTTCGGCGGCATCTTGGGCATGGGCGACAAATTGTTTGCCGTGCCCTGGGAACGCCTGACGCTGGACACCGTCAACAAGCGCTTCCTGCTGAACGTGGACAAAAGCCAGCTGAAAGACGCGCCCGGCTTCGACAAGAACAACTGGCCCGACATGGGCAGTGACGCCTGGAACCAGCAGATGGAAGCCTTCTATGGCAGCGGCACGCGCTACGGCAGCATGGCGGGCAGCCGCATGCCATCCGGCAGCGACCTGCGCGGCGGCGCCAGCCTGCAATCGGGCAGCGAAGGCAGCATGTCCGGCACCTCCATGAGCGGCAGCCGCGCCGGCACGGGCAGCCAGAGCGGCTCGCGCTCATCACTCGGCGATGATGGCCGCGACGAGCGTAGTTGATGGAGTAGACGACAGGCAAACCCGACAGACAAGGACCGGGGTCGTACCCTGAGGGTACGACCCCAGTATTTGCTTGGGGCTTAGCAGGCTAGCGCTGCATCGATTCCCATACCTTCTGCAGCCGCTTGGCCGACACGGGCATCGGCGTGCGCAATTCCTGCGCAAACAGCGATACGCGCAGCTCTTCCAGCATCCAGCGGAACTCGACCAGTTTCGGGTCCGTGTTCTTGCCGGCCTGGCGGTCCTTGGCCTGACGCAAGTACGGCGCGGCGGCCGATTGCCATTCAGCCATCAACTTGGTGTCGCGGGCGGGGTCGGCGCGCAGTTTTTCCAGGCGTACATTGATCGCCTTCAAATAGCGGGGGAAATGCGCGAGCTGCGTGTACTCGTTTTCCGTCAGGAAACGTTTATGCACGAGGCCCTGCAGCTGCGCCTGGATATCGATGCGGCCGCGGCAGGAATATTTTGCAGGCGCTTCGGCAAGCCGTGGAATTCCGTCAGCACTTGCGACAGCAAACGGGCGATTTCATTGACCAGCAAGACCAGGCGCGACTTGCCTTCCGCCTGGCGCTTGGCGAACGAGGCGGCGTCCAGCGGCAGCGGATCTTGCAAGCAGGCAATATCGAGCGCCTTGTTGATGATTTGCTCGCGCAGCTCTTCCTGCGAGCCCAGAGCCATGAATTGCATGCCCATCTGCTGTAAACCAGGAATGCTTTTCTCGACGTACTTGATCTGCTCCTTCATCTGCAGTGCAAATAAACGGCGCAAACCGACCTTGTGCGTACGGGCGGCCACGGTCGGGTCGTCGAACACTTCCAGGTCGCAATGCGTGCCCTTGTCGACCAGGGCGGGGAAGCCGATCAGGGTCAGCTTGCCCTGCACGATTTCCAGCAGTTCCGGCAGCTCGCCGAAGGTCCAGGCCGTCAAACCCATGTGCTGCGAAACAGTCGCATTCGGAGAAGCGGACGCGGCTGGGGCAGCGCCCCTGGCCGGCGCGCTGCCCTTGGCGTTGGCGGCGGTGTTCTGCGCTTGCGCCTGCAGCCGCGACGCCACTTGCGCGCCCGCCACCTTGGCACCAGGCGTGCCCGCGCCGGAGACGCCCGACACTTCGGCCAGCTTCTGGAAGCTCTGGCGCGCCTGGCCGCCGAATTCCGCCTGCAGGGTGGCCAGGTTGCGGCCCATGTCCAGCTGACGGCCATGCTCGTCGATCACCTTGAAATTCATGAAGTGATGGGCAGGCAGGGTTTCCGGCTTGAAATCCGTCGTCAGCACATTGATCGTGATCTGCGTGCGAATGTCGAGGATGATGGCGTCGATCAGGTCACCGCGGCCGAACACGCCCGCTTCATGCACGCGCTCGCAGAATTTCGCCGCATAGTCAGGCAGCGGCACGCAGTGGCGGCGCAGCTTTTGCGGCAAGGACTTGAGCAGCAGGTGCACTTTTTCCTTCAGCATGCCCGGCACCAGCCATTCGCAACGCTCGCGCGGCAACTGGTTCAGCGCATACAGGGGCACGCTCAAGGTCACGCCATCGCGCACGCTGCCCGGCTCGAAGTGGTACGTGAGGCCCATTTCCAGGCCCGTCACGGACATGGTTTTCGGGAACAGGTCCGTCGTCACGCCGGCCGCCTCGTGGCGCATCAGCTCTTCGCGGTTCAGGTACAGCAGCTTCGGATTCTCGCGCGTGGCTTCCTTGTGCCACTTTTCGAAACCGGCGCCATTGCACACGTCCGCCGGCAGCAACTTGTCGTAGAAGGCGGCGATCAGTTCATCGTCGACCAGCACGTCCAGGCGGCGCGACTTGTGTTCGAGGTTTTCGATGTCCTTGATCAGTTTATGGTTGTGCGCAAAGAACGGCGCGCGCGTGTCGAAGTCGCCGCCGACGAGCGCGTCGCGGATGAAAATCTCTCGCGCCTCCGGCAAGTTGAAATTGCCGTAGTTGATGCGGCGCTGGCTGTACACCACCAGCCCATACAAAGTCGCCCGTTCGGACGCCGTCACCTGCGCCGAGCGTTTTTCCCAGCGCGGCTCGCCCCACGATTTCTTCAGCAGGTGCTCGCCCACTTTTTCCAGCCACTCGGGCTGGATCTGCGCCACGCAGCGCGCGTACAGCCGCGTCGTGTCGACCAGCTCGGCCGCCATGATCCACTTGCCCGGTTTTTTCAGCAGCGAAGAACCGGGCCAGATGTGGAACTTGATGCCGCGCGCGCCCAAATACCCCGCGCCCGGCTCGTCCTCGCCCTTGAAGCCGATATTGCCCAGCAAGCCAGTCAGCAAGGCCATGTGCAGATTATCATAGGTGGCGGGCGCTTCGTTCAGGCGCCAGCCCTGTTCCTTGACGATGGTCAACAACTGCGAGTGCACGTCGCGCCATTCGCGCAAGCGCATCTGCGACAGGAAATTCGTGCGGCAATTGTCCTGCAACTGGCGGTTGGTCTTCTTGTGCTCGATGGCGGACTCGAACCAGCGCCAGATCTTTAAATAGCTCAAGAATTCCGACTTTTCATCGGCAAACTTCTTGTGCGCCTCGTCGGCCGCCTGCTGGTGCTCCATCGGGCGGTCGCGCGGGTCTTGCACGGACAGGGCCGAGGCGACGATCAGCACTTCCGTCAGACACGCGTTATCGAGCGCGGCCAAAATCATGCGGCCCACGCGGGGGTCGAGCGGCAGCTTGGCCAGCTTGTTGCCCAGCGGCGTCAGTTTATTGACTTCATCGACGGCGCCCAGCTCTTGCAGCAGTTGATAACCGTCGGCCACCGCGCGCGCCAGCGGCGGCTCGATGAAGGGGAAGGTTTCCACATCCGTCAGGTGCAGCGACTTCATGCGCAGAATGACGGCCGCCAAGGAGGAGCGCAGGATTTCCGGCTCCGTGAACTTGGGGCGCAGCAGGTAATCCTGCTCTTCGTACAGGCGGATGCAGACGCCGTCGGCCACGCGGCCGCAACGGCCGGCGCGCTGGTTGGCGGCCGACTGGGCGATCGGCTCGACCTGCAGCTGCTCGACCTTGTTGCGATAACTGTAGCGTTTCACGCGCGCCAGCCCCGCGTCGACCACGTAGCGGATGCCGGGCACCGTCAGCGAGGTTTCCGCCACGTTGGTGGCCAGCACGATGCGGCGCGCATTGCTGGTTTTAAACACGCGCTCCTGCTCTTCGGCCGACAGGCGGGCGAACAGGGGCAAGATTTCCACGTGCGGCGGGTGGTGCTTGCGCAGCGCTTCGGCGCAGTCGCGGATTTCGCGCTCGCCCGGCAAGAACACCAGCACGTCGCCCGAGCCGATGCGGCACAGCTCTTCCACGCCATCGACGACGGCATCCATCAGGTCGCGCTTTTCGCGCGCGGCAGCCGTGCGCTGGCCGGGCTTGTCCGCGTTCGCGGCACCCGGCATGGCCACCTGCTCGCGTTCCACGGGGCGGTAGCGCACTTCCACCTGGTACAAACGGCCCGACACTTCGATCACGGGCGCGGGTTTTTCCGGCGTGCCGAAATGGCGCGCGAAGCGCTCGGCATCGATGGTGGCCGAGGTGATGATGATTTTCAGATCGGGCCGGCGCGGCAGCAGCTGCTTTAAATAGCCGAGCAGGAAATCGATGTTCAGGCTGCGTTCGTGCGCTTCATCGATGATGATGGTGTCGTAATTTTTCAACAAGGGGTCGGTCTGCGTCTCGGCCAGCAAGATGCCGTCCGTCATCAGCTTGACGGACGCGCCCTTGGTCAGCGTGTCGGCAAAGCGCACCTTGAAGCCCACGGTTTCGCCCAGCGGCGTGCCCAGTTCCTGCGCGATGCGCTTGGCCGTCGACGAGGCGGCGATGCGGCGCGGCTGCGTGTGGCCGATCAGGCCCTTCTGCCCCCGTCCCAGTTCCAGGCAAATCTTCGGCAGCTGCGTCGTCTTGCCCGACCCCGTCTCGCCCGAGACGATGATGACCTGGTTGTCCATCAGGGCCTTGGCGATTTCTTCGCGCCGGCCCGAGACGGGCAAGTCTTCCGGATAGGTAATCGGCGGCAGCGGATTGCGGAAAGCCTTTTCCGCTTCGCGCGCGGCGCGGGCCGCGTCACGGCTTTCCTGCCCCTCGCGCGGCGGGCGCGCGGCCTGGGGCTTGCCCTCTCCCGATCGCTGCTGCTGTTGCTGTTTCTGCTGTTCCGCGCGCGGCGATTGCGGCCTTTGCTGGCTCACGGGCGGGCGCTGGCGGCCTTGCGCAGGCGTGGCGGCAGGCATGGCAACATCCCCGCTGGCGGGCACATTTGCAACGGTGGAAGGAGGGGAAGACTTATTGCTGGCTGAAGACATTGTTTTTTACAGGTATTTTAAGCGCGCACATCGCGCAGCGAATTATAATGCGCTTAATGGAAAACCCTACCCAATTCGTCCAATGGCTGCGCTCCGTCGCGCCCTACATCCACGCCTTTCGCGGCAAGACCTTCGTGGTCGCCTTCCCCGGTGAACTCGTCAGCGCCGGGGCGCTGCAGGTGCTGGCCCATGATTTGTCCCTGCTGCATGCGCTGGACATCAATGTCACCGTCGTCTACGGCTCGCGGCCGCAGGTGGCGGAACAACTGGCCTTGCGTAACGTCGAAGGCCGTTTTCACAACGGCGTGCGCATCACGGATATCGCCGCGCTGGAATGCGCCAAGGAAGCGGCCGGCGAGCTGCGCCTCGATATCGAGGCCGCGTTCAGCCAGGGCTTGCCGAACACGCCCATGTCGCATGCGGCCATCCGTATCATTTCCGGCAACTTCATCACGGCGCGCCCGCTGGGCGTGATCGATGGCGTGGACCTGGAGCTGACGGGCATCACGCGCAAGGTCGATGCCGAAACCATCCACTCCATCCTCGGTTCGGACGGCCTGGTGCTGCTCTCGCCGCTGGGCTTCTCGCCGACGGGCGAAGCGTTTAATCTGACCATGGAAGACGTGGCGTGCAGCGCCGCCATCGCCCTGCACGCGGACAAGCTGATTTTCATCACGGAAACACCTATGATGGAAGACGCCACGGGCGTGGAAATCCGCGAACTGTCGTCGCACCAGGCCGAAGCCGTGCTGATGGCCGGCTTCCTGCCCGACGCCACGGCGTTTTACTTGAAACATTGCGTCAAGGCATGCCACAACGGCGTCGAGCGCTCGCACATCGTGCCCTTCTCGATGGACGGTTCCGCCCTGCTGGAATTGTTTACCCATGATGGCGTGGGCACCATGATCAGCCATGAAAACCTGGAAAGCCTGCGCCAGGCCACCATCGAGGACGTGGGCGGCATCATCAAACTGATCGAACCGCTGGAAGCGGACGGCACTTTGGTGAAGCGGGGCCGCGAGCTGATCGAACGCGAAATCGATTATTTCTCCGTCATCGAGCATGACGGCGTGATCTTCGGCTGCGCCGCCCTGTACCCGTTCCCCGCGCAAAAAATGGCGGAAATGGCCTGTTTGACCGTCAATCCGGAAGTGCAAGCCCAGGGCGACGGCGAGCGTATCCTGAAACACATGGAAAACCGCGCGCGCGCCGCCGGCCTGAACAAACTGTTCGTGCTGACCACGCGCACCTCGCACTGGTTCAAGAAACGCGGCTTCGTGCCCGCCACCGTCGACGACTTGCCGAAGGATCGCCAGCATATGTATAACTGGCAGCGCAAATCGCAAGTCTTGATTAAAACCCTGTAACACGTGAAAAAGCCCGGCATGCCGGGCTTTTTCTTTGCGCAACATCAATATTTGATAATCAATTATTTGATGTTCAGCGGGGCGAACGATTTCACCAGGTCGTCGAGCGCCTTCAATTGCGCCAGGAATGGCTCCAGCTGGTCCAGCGGCAAGGCGCTGGGGCCGTCGCAGCGGGCGTTGTCGGGGTCAGGATGGGCTTCCAGGAACAGGCCGGCGATGCCGACGGCCAGGCCGGCGCGGGCCAGGTCCGCCACTTGCTGGCGGCGGCCGCCCGAAGCGGCGCCGCCGGGATCGCGCTGCTGCAGCGCATGCGTGACGTCGAAGATGATGGGCAAGTCGTCGCAGGTCTTCTTCATGACGCCAAAGCCCAGCATGTCGACTACCAGGTTGTCATAGCCGAGGCAGGTGCCGCGGTCGCACAGGATCAACTGGTCGTTGCCCGCTTCCTTGAATTTCTCGACGATATTGGCCATCTGGCCAGGGCTCAAAAATTGCGGCTTCTTGATGTTGATCACTTTACCCGTTTTCGCCAGCGCCACGACGAGGTCCGTCTGGCGCGCCAGGAAGGCGGGCAATTGCAGCACGTCGACCACTTCGGCCACCTGCTGTGCCTGCCATGGCTCATGCACGTCGGTAATCACGGGCACGCCGAACGCCGCCTTGACGTCCTGGAAGATGCGCATGCCTTCTTCCAGGCCCGGGCCGCGGTAGGAATGGATCGAGGAACGGTTGGCCTTGTCGAAACTGGCCTTGAACACATAGGGAATGCCCAGTTTTTGCGTACGCGCACATATTCTTCGCAGGCGCGCATGGCGAGATCGCGCGATTCGAGCACGTTGATGCCGCCAAACAGCGCGAAGCTGCCTGTATTGCTGACATCGATGCCATGGACTTTCACTGAGGTCATAGGGATTCCATATTGGTTAATTATTACTACTTGCTTGGAAGAGGCGCAGCCAGCGGCTGGCGCGACAAGGCATCTTACTAGCTAGGGCGGCGCAGATCAAATTTGATCCAGCGCAAGGGCGCGGCAAACGGCGCGTGGCCAGGCCGCGACGGCCCCGCGAGGAGACACGCAAAGTACCTTATAATCACGCTTTATCTCTACACTGATTCAGGAGCACAGATGGCCCGCACGATCCACTGCATCAAACTCAACAAGGAAGCCGAAGGACTGGATTTCCCGCCGTACCCGGGCGAACTGGGCAAGAAGATTTACGAATCGGTGTCGAAAGAAGCGTGGGCCGCCTGGCTCAAGCACCAGACCATGCTGGTCAATGAAAACCGTTTGAACCTGGCCGACGCGCGCGCCCGCAAATACCTGGCCACGCAGATGGAAAAGCATTTCTTCGGTGATGGCGCCGATGCGGCCATGGGTTACGTCCCCCCTACCGAGTAAGTTTTTCGCTTTGAATGTCCGTGGCCGCCGCGCCACGGGTAGCATTCCCCTCCCCGTTTCACGCAGCCTGATGCTGTTTCACGGCTTACCTTCCCCGTTTCGTCGCACCCCGCTCGCCGCCGCCCCTGCCGCCGGCTGGCACAGTACGTCCATCGACAACCTCACTCCAAGGCGGACACCATGTTGCAGCAAATCTTCAGCCACACTCCCCTGTATGTCTGGGCCATCCTGGGCTTCCTCGTGTACCGCGGCGTGCTCGCCAGCCGCGCGCGCGAAGTGACCTTGCGCAAGCTGTGCATCATTCCCCTGGTCATGCTGGCCCTGTCCCTGAGCGGCGTGCATGGCAGCTTCGGCTTGGCCGGCAGCGCGCCATTCGCCTGGGCAATCGGCGCCCTGGCCGGCGCGGCGCTGGCATGGTCGCTGGTCGATACGCGCAAGATAGTCGCCATTCCCGAACGGGCCAGCGTGCAGCGCCCCGGCAGCTGGGTGCCGTTGACCTTGATGATGAGCATCTTCTGCATGAAATATGCTGTCGCCGTGACCCTGGCCATCGCGCCGGCCTACGCCCATGCAATCGGCTTCAGCCTGCCCGTCTGCCTCGCCTATGGCTGCTTCAGCGGCATCTTCCTCGGTGGCTTGCTGCGTACCGTGGCCGTGTACCGGGCGGCGCAAATGACAAGCGGCCCGCAAGGGGCCGCCGTGTAGATCAGATGCAAACGCCGGCGAACGCCGGCTATCGTCTTAGTAGGCCAGCGTACGCACGCCTTCCGGCATGCCCAGCAGGCAAACGTTGGCGCCGCGCACGGCGAACAGGCCGACGGCGATGACGCCGACGATCTGGTTGATCTGCTGCTCCAGCGCCACCGGGTCGGCAATCTGCAAGCCCACGACGTCGATGATTTCGCCGCCGTTGTCGGTGATGAATGCTTCGGTGCTGCCGGCCTTCAGGCGCAAGCGGGGCGTGCCGCCCAGCGCGGCCAGCTGGCGCGAGACGGCGGCGCGCGCCATCGGCACCACTTCCACCGGCAGCGGGAACGCACCGAGGGTCTCGACCAGCTTGGAGCCGTCGGCGATGCAGACGAACTGTTTCGCTACGGAAGCAACAATCTTCTCGCGCGTCAATGCCGCGCCGCCGCCCTTGATCATGGCGCCGCTGGCCGTGATTTCATCGGCGCCGTCGATGTAGACGGCGATCGACTCGACGTCGTTGAGGTCGAAGACGGGAATCCCATGGCCTGCCAGGCGCGCGGCCGTCGCTTCGGAGGACGCAACCGTGCCTTTGATGCGGTCCTTGATCTTGGCCAGTTCATCGATGAAAAAGTTGGCGGTGGAGCCGGTACCGACACCGATGATTTCACCATCGACTACATAGTCAATGGCGGCGCGGGCTACGGCTTGCTTCAATTCGTCTTGGGTCATGGCATTCAGGCTAAAGTGAGGAATGGCGCTATTTTAACGGATTGCCAGCCCGGCCAGCCGGCCATCATGACCGATGGGGCGACTCAATACAACAGGCAAACGGGAAAACCTTGCCCTAGGGCAATTGCGCACCCAATTACACTCTATGCCCTCTAAAATATGCGAAAATGGAACGATTGACCGATATGACGTTTCAGGAATAGCACATGAATCACAGTAAGCAGGTACTTGTTGTCGATGACAGCCGGGTTTCACGTTTGATGTCGCATCAGTTCATCCTCAGCAAACATGCCGACTGGCAAGTGATTGAGGCGGCGACGGGTGAGGAAGCCCTGGAAAAAGTCAAGACTGTTACCCCTGTGCTGATACTACTGGATGTCAACATGCCCGGCATGGGCGGCATCGCAGCGGCGGAACAATTGCGCGCGCTGTGCCCGCAGACGCACATCATTCTCGTCACGGCAATGTGCAGAACGCCACCCGCAACCGCGCCAGCGAAATGAAAGTCGGCTTCATGGAAAAACCGATCACGGAAACGCGCATCCACCAGCTGATCGATTCCCTGGGACTGTGAGCATGGTCAATCTCTCCGAACTCGAAAACGATGCCTTGGTAGAGATATTCAACATCGGGGTAGGCCATGCGGCGGCGGCCATGAGCGAGATCGTGAATGAAGAAGTCACCATGTCGGTGCCGTCGATCACCTTCCTGAACCGTGCCGACGCGGCCGCCTTGCTGGGCAGCAAGAAGGATGGCGATCGCATCTGCGGCGTCAGCCAGCATTACGATGGCGCCTTCGCCACCGAAGCCATCCTGATGTTTCCCGAAGATAAGAGCCTGGAAATCGTGCGCCTGATGGTGGGCGACGCCATGCCGCTGCAGGAACTGACGGAAATGGAACAGGAAGCGATGAGCGAAATCGGCAACATCATCCTCAATTCCTGCGTGGGAACCCTGGCCAACCTGTTCGACAGCGAACTGCATGGTTCGCTGCCTCTGTACCACGTGGGCACCAGCGCGGAAATCCTGTCCTCGTTCGGCGGCCAGGATGACGAGGCCGTCGTGCTGATGCTGCATATCGACTTCGTGCTGTCCAAGCACCAGATCCATGGCTATGTGGCATTCGTGCTCGACCTGTCCGCCTTGCACGACCTGAAGCAGCAGGTCAGCCGCTATCTGGCCAAGGTTCTGGGACAGGCGTGACGATCATGCCGGATGCCTTACACCGACTTGCCCTGCTCGAGAGCATACTCGGCGCCGTGAACCTGGGCGCCATCGTGCTCGATGAGCAGCACCGCATCGTGCTGTGGAATAACTGGATGGCGCGCCACTCGGCCTGCCAGGCGAACGCCGTGCTGGGCCAGGATTTTTTCGCCGTCTTTCCGGAACTGCGGCACAAGCGCATCGATTCGGCCATCACCCAGGCCCTGCGCGACAATTTCCAGTCGCTGCTGTCGCAAACGCTGCACAAGGCGCCGTTTGCCCTGTACACGCATGGCGCGACCGCAGGCGGCAACGACGGCGAGGAACGCATGCAGCAGGCGATCGCCGTCACACCGATCAATTTACCCGCTTCGCCGCGCCACTGCCTGATCCAGATCAATGATGTCACCATCGCCGTGGGCCGCGAAAAGCTGCTGCGCGAACAGACCATGGTCTTGCGCTCGCAAACCTTTTCCGATGGCTTGACGGGCATCGCCAACCGCCGCCACTTCGACGTGGCCATCGAAAAGGAAATGCGGCGCGCCACGCGTACCAGCAGCCCGTTGTCGCTGCTGATGATCGACATCGACCACTTCAAGGATTACAACGACCACTACGGCCACCAGCAGGGCGACGATTGCCTGATCCGCGTGGCGGCCGAACTGGCCGCCATGCTGCAGCGCCCCACCGACCTGCTGGCGCGCTATGGCGGCGAGGAATTTGCCGCCATCCTGCCCGACACGGAGGCCGAGCAAGCGCTGAGCATGGCCGAGGCGATCCGCCAGCGGGCGGCCGACTTGCGCATTCCGCATGCCAAGACGGGCAACGACGTCAAGCACGTCACGGTCAGCATCGGCATCGCCACGCAGCACCCGCAGCAGCCGCTGGCCATCTCCGCCCTGATCGGCGCCGCCGACCGCGCCCTGTACCTGGCCAAGGGTGCCGGGCGCAACCGCGTGATGGTGCAGCCGCTGTAAAAAAAGCAACGCAGGGCAAAGGATTCCAGTAGACATCTTTACGGCGTGTGCGTAGACTCGTTACTGATTGCAGCAACAACAACAAGAATTTATCTGTGGTATCTATCCCTGCGCGGCCCGCCCATGCGGGGCACGGCCAGGAGCGCTTGTGAATCTCGATCCTCCCCTCAGATCCGGCTTGCCGGGTGCCGGCATGGATACGACCATGGTGAACGGCATGCGCCTGCTGCTGTCGAGCGCTACCTTGCTGACCCTGTTCATCGACCCCGAAAGCGCCGGCAAGCTGAGCAAGATCACCTGGCTGATCTTTTCCGCGTACACCCTGCACAGCCTGCTGCTCTACCTGCTGGCCCTGCTGGGTTTCAGCCTGCCGCAGGACATCCTGCTGTACTGGCTGGACGTGGCCTGGTATGCGCTGATCGTGTTTTCCACCAGCAGCCACAACAATTTATTCTTCCTGTTTTTTTTCTTTGCCATCCTGACCTCCTCGTTCCAGCGGGGCTTCGAGGAAGGCGCGCGCGTCACCCTGGCCTCGGCCGGCCTGTTCGCCGCCACCGCCCTGTTCGGCGAAACGGATGCGGAACTGTCGCGCCTGCTGCTGCGCACGACCTTCCTGCTGGCGCTCGGCTACATGATCGCCTACTGGGGCGGTTCGGCCATCACCCAGCGCAGCCACCTGGCGCTGCTGCGCGACGTCAGCCAGCTGTCCAATCCCCGCTTCGGCGTCGACCAGACCATCACCTCGGTGCTGGAAAAGACCCGCAGTTATTTCAATGGCCGCAGTTGCCTGCTGATCATGCAGGACAAGGGCTCGCGGGTCTGGTCGCTGCGCAGCGTGATTTATACGGGCACGGGCGTCGTGCATACCAGTTCGCTCCTCAGCGACGACGCGGCCAGCCCCCTGCTTGCTTTTCCGCTCGATAAAATCGCGCTGTACAACCAGCCCGCCGGCCGCTGGCTGCCGTGGACGGGCGGCGCGCGCATGCTCGATCCCGACAGCGGGCGCTGGCTGCGGCATGACGATGCGGCCGGCGCCCGCCTGGCCGAACTGCTCGAAGCGCATGCCTTCATCAGCGCGCCGCTGCCCTTGCGCAATGGCAAGGGACGCATCTTTGTCGTGTCCGCCACCAGCATGAGCAAGACGGATGCCCTGTTTCTCAGCCATATCGGCGCGCAAGCGTTTCCCGTCATTGAAAATATCGACCTGCTCGACCGCCTGGCGTCGCAGGCGGCCTCGCGCGAGCGCGAAAAGATCGCGCGCGACCTGCATGACACGGCCATCCAGCCGTACATCGGCTTGCGCCACGGCCTGGCCGCCCTGCGCAACGAAGCCACGCCGGGCAACCCGCTGCTGCCCGAGCTGGAAAAGCTGATCCTCATGTCGGGCCAGGTGATCACCGACCTGCGCAGCTACGCGCGCACGTTCAAGAATGGCCAGGTGCAAAGCGAGCCGGAACTGCTGGTGGCGCTGCGCCGCCAGGCCACGCAAATCCGCGAGTTCTACGGCATCGACATCGCCCTGCATATCGAAGGCGACCTGCACATCAACGACCGCCTGGCGGCCGAGGTGTTCCAGATCGTCAACGAGGGCATGAGCAATATCCGCAAGCATACGTCGGCGCGCCATGGCGCCGTCAAGCTGACCTGCGTGCAGGGCGCGTTGCACATCAGCATAGACAACGAATGCGCGGCCGCGCACGTGCCCGACTTCCTGCCCGACTCGCTGGCCGAGCGCGCCGCCGCCCTGGGCGGCACGGCCCGCGTCACGCATAGCATGCTGGGCAACACTTCCGTGCAAATCGAGATCCCCATATGAATGACAGTCGTGCCATGCCACCGCCCAGCCATACCATCAGCGTCATGCTGGTGGACGATCACAAGACCATGCTGTGGGGCCTGGAGCGGCTGATCGGCGGCGAACACTCGGGCATGCGCGTGGTGGCCACGGCGTCCGACAGCGCCGAGGCGCTGGAACTGGCGAAGGCGCTGCAACCGGATGTGATCGTGCTGGACCTGGACCTGGGGGGCATCAGCTCGCTGGCCATCCTGCCCGCGCTGGCGCAATGCGGCAGCACGCGCGTGCTGGTGCTGACGGCCAGCCACGACCAGGCCATCCTGGACCAGACGGTGCTCAAAGGCGCGCGCGGCATCGTCAGCAAGGATGCGCCGGCGGAAATGGTGCTCAAGGCCATCGAAAAGGTGTATCACGGCGAACTGTGGCTGGAGCACGCGATGCTGGGACGCATGCTGACGCAGCTGACCCAGCCGGGCGGCGGCTCGGCGCAAGCCATCGCCGTCGCCAGCCTGACCATCAAGGAACGCAAGATCATCGCCGCGCTGGTGCACGGCAGCGGCACGCCGGCCAAGCTGCTGGCGGACCAGCTGTTCATCTCCGAACATACCTTGCGCAATCACCTGACCTCGATCTACCGCAAGCTGGGCGTGTACAACCGCCTGGAGCTGTACGCCTACGCCACCAAGCACCAGCTGGGCCAATTGCCGCCCGGCGCCTGACACCACCGCAGCACCCGCGCGGCGCCTGCCTCGCCGCGCGCCTCCCCCTCCCTGCAGCGACGCCAGCGGCCTCAATGGCCAGCCTGGGCACGCCCCCGCGCATCCAGCTCGACCATGACAATTGTCACGAAAAAAACAAGCAGTTCCTCCTTGCAATAAAAGGATGTTCTTCTGATGTAGATCAATGTGCCGACTTCTATAGTGGATTTACCGGAGTGCAAATCACCGCGCGGCCCACCACGACACGGAGCACAGCATGCGCTTTGACAAGTTTCTTCCGACAGCCCTGATCACCTATTTGCAGGGCAAGGAAAAGGCTGCGTTCTACCGCTATGCCCTGGTGGCGGCCCTCATGGCGGTGGTCTGCATCATCGGACTGCTGGCACTGGGCGAGAGCCCGTGACCCCGCCAGGTCAAAGCACCAGAAAGCAACACTGCAATGCCGTTTTACCCACCGCTGTACCTTAACCACCACCAGGAGTTGTCATGAACCTCATCAAAAACTTTATCCGCGAAGAAGATGGCGTCACCGCAATTGAGTATGGCCTGATCGCTGCCCTGATTGCCGTGGTGATCATCGCCGCCGTCACCATCGTCGGCACGCAGCTGAAAAAAACCTTCAGCACCATCGGCTCCAAGCTCACCACCGCCAATGCCTGACGCGGTGCTGTCCGGGCCGGCCCAGCGCCAGCCCGGACTACGCTGCCCCACATTCCCGGCACCTCCACCTTGACGAACGCATAGCGAGGCCCATCGTGAAATCTCTCTTCCGCCGTTTATCCGACGAGTCGGCCGTCACGGCGATCGAATACGCGCTGCTGGCGGGCCTGATAGCGGCAGTGCTGGTGCTCACGATCACCCTGCTCGGCGACCAGGTCAAGCTGCTGTTTTTCTACGTCAAGGACCAGGTGGTCCTGGCCCTGTCATGAACACCCTGCGCGCCTCGCTGCGCACCCACCGCGCCCTGCTGCTGATCGTGCTGCCGTACGCCGCCGCGGCGGCGCTGCTGGCCGGGCCTGCCCAGCGCCTCGGATGCCCTCAACGTGCTGGCCGGCTTCCTCGTGGCCATCCTCACGGGCCCCGTCTTCATCCTGTGCGGCTACACCATCCACGTCATGGTCACGAAACGCCCGCACCGCCTGTGCCACTATCTGTACCACGATCTGCGCCGCTACCTGAGCAACGAGCGCCTGCTGCACGCGCTGCCGGCCATGCTCTTGATCCCCATCTTCGCCTCCAGCTTCACCGTCTTCAAGGCCGCCATCCCGCGCCTGCATCCCTACACCTGGGATGCCAGCCTGTCCGCCTGGGACATGGCGCTGCATGGCGGCATGGCCCCCTGGGAAAGGCTGCAGCCGCTGCTGGGCCACCCGCTGATCACGGGCTTGCTCAACTTCAACTACCACTTCTGGTTCTTCCTGTTTTACGCCATCCTGTACTGGCTCATCCTCGATACGCGCCGCCCGCTGCTGCGCATGCAGTTCCTGCTCAGCTTTGCGCTGACCTGGATCGTCCTCGGCAGCATCCTGGCCGTGCTGTTTGCCTCGGTCGGCCCCTGCTACTACGGCCACCTGCATGCCAGCGACCCGTATGCGCCGCTGATGGCCTACCTGCATGACGCCAACCAGCACGTCCCCGTCTGGGCCCTGCAGGTGCAGGACATGCTGTGGCACGGTTATCAAAGCAAGGGCGCGAACGGCGAGCTGGGCATCTCCGCCATGCCCAGCATGCATGTGGCCACGTCCGTGCTGATGGCCATGATGGGCTGGAGAGTCAGCCGCGCCGCCGGGATCGCCCTGTCCGCCTTCGCCGTGCTGATCCTGCTCGGCTCCATCCACCTGGGCTGGCACTATGCGCTCGACGGCTATGTGGGCGCGGCCGGCGCGGCGCTGGTATGGCGCCTGGTGGGACGGCTGCTGGGCAGCCAGGCCGCCGCACCCGCCATGCACCTGGCCACGGTGCCCTGCATGAGCAAGGAAGGACTGCCATCATGAACGCCCACCTGCCCATGCTGCTGTGCCTGGCCGTGCTGGCCACCTTGCTCGCCAGCGCCCTGTGGCACGACCTGCGCACGCGCCGCATCCCGAACCGGCTGGTGCTGTGGGGCACGCTGGCGGGACTGATCCTCAACGGCTTCGTGCCATCCGGCGCCGGCCTGTTCGACGCCTCCTTCGGCGGCCTGGGACTGCTGCAGGCGCTGGCCGGCGCCGCCGCCGGACTGGCCCTGCTGCTGCCCATGTACCTGCTGCGCGCCCTGGGCGCCGGCGACGTCAAGCTGATGGCCATGTGCGGCGCCTTCCTCGGCCCCGACGCCGTGCTCGAAGCGGCCCTGCTGACCTTCCTGTGCGGCGGCGTGCTGGCCCTGGCCGCCGCGCTGGCCGGCCAGCGCCTGCGCCAGGTGCTGAAAAACACCTATCACATGATGCTGGGCGCGCTGCTGCACAGCCTTGCCGGCGGCGCCGCCACGATCGCCGAACCGCCGCCGGCCACCGGCAAGCTGGCCTACGCCTTCGCCATCGCCAGCGGCACCGGCTTGCAGCTATTCCTGCAATACAACCATCTGTGGAGTCTGCGCTGAAACGCGCCGCCTGCCCGCCACCCCAGGAACTGACCATGGACACCATCGCCACCCTCTGCCACTCGCGCCGCGCCAGCCTGTTCACCAGCATCACCATGGCTTGCCTGTGGGCGCTGTTTGCCAGTGCCCACGTGGTGGGATTCCTGCACAGCGGCGACTGGAGCTATCTGCTGTTCTGCGCCGCCGAAACCCTGGCCGCCCTGTTCTTCATCGTGCGCTCGGCCCCCGTCAGCGTCTCCACCGATGCGGGCGACTGGCTGCTGGCCATCGGCGCCACCTTCGCCCCCTTCCTTCTGTCCCCCGCCGACATGGCCATCTGGCCCGGCGCGCGCTACCTGCTGGCCGTCGGCAGCCTGCTGCAGATCGCCGGCCTGCTGTCGCTGAACCGCAGCTTCGGCCTGGTGGCGGCGCAGCGCGAGATCAAGACGGGCGGCGTGTACCGCGTGATACGCCATCCCCTGTATGCCAGCTACCTGATTTCGCTGAGCGGCTACCTGCTGGCCAATACCTCGCCCGCCAACACCGTCACCTATGTTGCGACGATGAGCATGATGGTGGCGCGTTTGCTGCGCGAAGAACGCTTCCTGTCCACCGACGTGCGCTACCGCGTCTACATGCGGCAGGTGAAGTACCGCCTGCTGCCCTTCATCTTCTGATCACCGGCCACCCGAACGAGGAGTATCCATCATCCCTGACACCTATCCAGAACGCAGCGACGGCGGCGGCGTCGAACCGGCGGCCAAGCGCGCGCCACGCACGGTCGAGGAAACGGGATTGCCCTTCCTGTTCCTGGTCGAACTGCTGGTGAAGATCCTTTTCCTGCGCGGCCAGATCGGCCTGCCGGCATTGTCGACGCATGTGAAACTGGGCGCCGGCGTGCTCGAACCGCTGCTCACCTTCATGCGCGCCGAAAAGCTGTGCGAAGCGCGCCGCAACGGCGGCAGCGGCACCGACGCCGACCTGTATTACCTGCTGGGCGACCAGGGCCGCCTGCGCGCCGCCGAATACATGCGCCGCAATGCCTACAGCGGTCCCGCGCCCGTCACCCTGGCCGATTACAGCAACCAGGTGCTGGCGCAAAGCGTGGCCGACATGCACGTCACGCGCGACGACGTGCAGCGCGAATTCCGCGACGTGGTGGCCAGTTCGTCCGTGCTAGACCAGCTGGGCGCGGCCATGAATTCCGGGCGCGCCCTGTTCTTCCACGGCCCCGCCGGCAGCGGCAAGAGCTACCTGGCCGAGCGCCTGAACGGCTTGCTCAGCGGCGCCATCGCCCTGCCGCATGCCGTGATGGTCGACGGCGAAGTGCTGCCCTTCCTCGACCCCATGCTGCACACCCTGTCAAGCAAAGGCCCCGTGCCATCCGACCCCCGCTGGGTGCGCGCCGAGCGCCCCGCCGTGCTGACGGGCGGCGAGCTGACGCTCGACATGCTGGACCTGCAATTCGACCAGGGCACCCGCTTGTACCAGGCGCCGCCGCACCTGAAGGCCAACAACGGCATCTTCATCATCGATGACCTGGGCCGCCAGCGCTGCTCGCCCGTGGAACTGATGAACCGCTGGATCGTGCCGATGGCGCGGCATATCGACTACCTGTCGCTGCACACGGGGTACAAGTTCCCCGTGCCCTTCGACGTCATCGTCGTGTTCTCGTCGAACCTGGCGCCGCAGCAGCTGGCCGACGACTCCTTCCTGCGCCGCATCGGCTACAAGATCCACGTGGGCCCGTTGAGCGCCTACCACTACCTGGCCGTGTTCCGCAGCACCTGCGCCCAGCTGGGCATCAATTTCGACGAAGCGGCCTACACCTATCTGCTGCACCTGCACAGCCAGTACCAGCGGCCCTTGCTGGCCTGCTATCCGCGCGACATCCTGGCGCAGGTCTGCGACCAGGCGCGCTATGAAGACCACGCGGCGCAGCTGTCTCCGGAAGTGCTGCTGTGGGCATGGAAAAACTATTTCGGCAGCGATGACGACCTTGCAAGCACACATAACGGACCGGCAGCGGTCCAGCACAAAGGGGAAGCAAAATGAGAAACGCACGCGCTCTGACGATGATGGCCATTGCGGTCATCCTGGCGTTCGCCGCGGTCATCGTGGCCGCGCGCTGGATCAATGCCCAAGCCTCGGGCAACATCAACAAGGTGGCCGTGGCCCAGGTCGACATCAGCCTGGGGGCACGCCTGACGCCCGACATGGTGCGCATGGTGGACTGGCCTTCGAACGCGCTGCCGCCGGGCGCCATCAACGATCCGAAGCTGCTGGAAACGCGCGTCACGCGCACCAGCATCCAGCACGGCGAACCGATCATGGAAGGCAAGCTGGCGCCTCCCGGCACGCAAGGCGGCCTGTCGGCCGTCGTCGCCGAGGGCAAGCGCGCCATGACCGTGCGCGTCAACGATGTGGTGGGCGTGGCCGGCTTCGCCCTGCCCGGCAACTTCGTCGACATCCTCGTCAACACCCAGGGCGAAGGCGCCCGCAAGACGCCGGACCGCGATCCGAACATTTCCAAGATCGTGCTCGAACGCATACTCGTGCTGGCCATCGCCCAGGAATCGAACCGCGACGACACCAAGCCCAAGGTGGTCAACGCGGTGACCCTGGAGCTGACGCCGGAACAGGCGGAAAAACTCGACCTGGCGCGCAGCGTGGGCACCCTGTCGCTGGTGCTGCGCAACCAGGTCGAGGACAAGCCCGTCAACACGGAAGGCGCCACCAAATCCAGTCTGCTCGATGAAAAAGTCGCCGTGGCAGCACCCGCCGCCATGGTGCAAGCCAAGCCGCTCCCACGCCGCCGTCCTGCCGCCGCGCCTGCGCCACAGGCCGGTCCCCGCGTCGATGTCATCAAGGGGCTGGAACGCAGCTCCCAACAATTCTAACCTGCACCAGAGGAGCCTAGCCATGAGTACATATCGCACAGCAAGCGGCATCCGGGGCCTGCGCCTGGCGCTTGCCATCGCCGCCATCGGCGCCCTGGCGCCCCGGGCGCACGCCGAGCCAGTCGCCGCCACGGCCGCTACCGCCGCTGCCGAAGCGGGCGCCGCCAGGAGCAGCCGGGCGGCCGTCCGTCCCAAGTCCACGCCGCCGCAAAGCGAATCGCGCGCCGGCCGCACCGAGATGGCGCCGCAAATGAGCCTGGCCGAAGGCAAGTCGACCCTGATGCGCCTGCCGTTCGCCGCCAGCCGCATGTCCGTCGGCGACCCGCGCATCGCCGACGTCATCCTGCTCAATCCCAACGAGGTGTACCTGCTGGGGCGTTCCGTCGGCACCACCAACCTGATCCTGTGGAACAAGAGCAATGACGCCACCATCATCGACCTGGCCGTCGGCATCGACAGCAGCAGCCTGCAGGCACGCATGGCCGAACTGCTGCCGAACGAAAAAATCCACGTCACGGTGGCAGGCGACACCCTGATCCTGTCGGGCATGGTCAGCGACGCCGTCAAGGCCGACCAGGCCCTGTCGCTGGCCAACGCCTATGTGCAGCGCAGCGCCCGCAGCGGCGCGGCCAGCGCCGGCGCCGCGGCGCCTGCCGCCGGCGCCGCCCCGGCGCCCGCCGCAACGCCGGATGCGGCCATGCCGCGCGTGATCAACCTGCTGTCGATCGCCGCGCCGCAGCAGGTGATGCTGGAAGTGAAGGTGGCGGAAGTGTCGAAGGTGCTGGTCGATCAGCTGGGCGCCAGCCTGGGCATCAACAAGACCATCGGCAGCTGGTCCTACTCGTTTCTGTCCAGCCTGCTCAGCAACAATCCCAGCGGCTTGAGCGGCGCCAGCAAGAACAACTTCTTCAGCCTCGACGCGCAAAAGCGCGATGGCCTGATCAAGGTGCTGGCCGAACCAAACATCATGGCCATCAGCGGCCAGGAAGCGAGCTTCCTGGCCGGCGGCAAAATCTTCATCCCCGTCAGCCAGACCAACAACAACGGCGTGCCCACCATCACGCTGGAAGAGAAGGAGTTCGGCGTGGCCGTGAAATTCACGCCCACCGTGCTCGAAGGGGGACGCATCAATCTGAAGGTGGCGCCGGAAGTGTCGGACCTGAACAAGGACGGCATCGGCATCACCGCCACCGGCATCTCGGCGACGGCCATCCTGCCCTCGTTCACGACGCGGCGCGCCACCACCACGGTGCAGCTGTTCGACGGCCAGAGCTTCGCCATCGGCGGCTTGATCAAGAACAATGTGACCAGCAATATCAAGGCCTTGCCGGGCCTGGGCGAAGTGCCCGTGCTGGGCGCCCTGTTCCGCAGCACGGACTTCCAGACGGACCGTTCGGAACTAGTCTTCATCATCACGCCGCACCTGGTCAAGCCGCTGCCGCCCGACTACAAGCTGCCCACCGACGAGTACATCCAGCCGACGCGCGGCGACATGTTCATGCAGGGAAAAATGGAAGGCACTGCGCCCGCGCCCGCCCCCGCAGCGCCAGCAGCGCCCATGCAGCCGCAAGCGGCCGCGCCCCAGCCTGCCGCCGGCTTCGACCTCAAATAGGAGAACACCATGAAAACCGTACATTGCCTGCCGGGCGCCGCCCTGTTATGCCTGCTGGCCGGCTGCGCCGCCACCACCACGCCCGTGCTCGATTCCCACTTTGGCGAATCGGTGGCCCTGCTCAAGGCGCAACAGATCATCTACCCGGACGCCTACCGCAATACCAATCCCGTCAGCGGCATCGATGGCAAGGCCGGCGCCAGCGCCTACCAGCGCTATCAGAAATCGTTCAGCGCGCCGGAACCGCAAGTCAATGTCTTCGCCATCGGCGTGGGCGGGCGCCAGTAGGTGCCAGCCCCACGATGAATTCCCCCCAGGCCACCAGGAGACGTCCATGAAAACCGCATTCCGCAGGCACGACAGGCAGCAAGGCGCGATCGCCATCGTGCTGGGACTGACCCTGGTGGTGCTGTTTGCCATGGGCGGCCTGGTGCTGGACCTGGGCCACCTGTACATCGCCAAGACGGAACTGCAGAACGGCGCCGACAGCGCCGCCCTGGCCGGCGCCGTGGAACTCAATCAAAGCGCCGCCGGCATCGACAATGCGCAGGCCAAGGCCATCGCCATCGCGCAAAAGAACCGCTACGATTTTTCCACCGCACTGACCCTGACGGCTGCCAACATCGAGTTCGGCCCCAGTCCGGACGGTCCCTGGTCATCCGGCGCCAGCGCCCGCACCAGCCCGCAAGGCCAGACCTTCATCCGCGTCGACACGGGCAGCAAGACCTTCGCCACCTACCTGATGGGCATTGCCGGCATCGCCAGCACCAGCACCTCGGGCGTGGCCGTGGCGGGGCGCTTCGTCAACGACGTCACGCCGATCGGCGTGTGCGCCGTCGATCCGGCCAACAAGACGGCGCAATACACGTATCCGGCCGCGCCGGCCGGCACGGGCCTGACGGAGCTGGTGGAATTCGGTTTCCGCCGCGGCGTCACCTACAACCTGTTCGGCCTCAATCCGCTGGGCGGCCCGTCCGATCCCTACCTGATCAACCCCGTCGACGCGCCCCCTGGCGCCTGCGACGCATCGCATTCGAGCGCCAATTCCACCGCGCCGTTCATGTGCACGGGCAGCAGCGCCGTCGTCAGCAGCGGCTCCGGCAAGGTCTACACGAACACTGGCTTGAGCGCTGGCAAGATCGCGGCTTCGCTCAACTCGCGCTTCGACGACTATTCCTCGCCCTCCGTATGCGACCCAGCAACGGCGCCGCCCGATACCAACATCAAGGAATATCCATGCAAGGGCGGCGGGTCCCCCTGCGTCGCCAGCGCCGCCAACTCGCCGCCCACCGGCTGGATGGAACCGGGCGCCAGCACCTTGCCCAGCCAGCAGTCGGTCAGCCTGTCCGGCAGCAAGCCGAACTACCGCCTGCCGCCTGCCTTCACGACGCCCGTGACGGCAGCCCAGGCGCAGTTCGCCGGCTACGGCGTGCTGTGGTCGTATGGCCCCGCCTACCAAAGCAATGGCGCCACGCCAGCCAAGGCCGGCACGGCCTACAGCGTCGCGGATGCCAACGCCAACCCCATGTACAGCACGGCCAAGGCGAATTACTTCGACACGGCCAGCTATCCCGTCACGGCCGGCGCCAGCTTCCCCGCCGGCACGCCGCCTTCGCCGTACAACCAGACCAGCGGCCCCACGTTCCAGGCGCCGTCGGCAAGCCATCCAGGCCGCAACAATCGCCGCATCCTCAACGTGGTGCTGGTCGATTGCCGCACGGCGCCCGTCGGACCCTCCTCCTGTGGCGCCATGGATGCGGTGGGTATCGGCAAATTCTTCATGACGATGAAAGCCGATTTCAGCGGCGGCACCAAGCGCCTCGACGTCGAGTTCGCGGGCCTGATCGAACCCGTGCCGAATTCCGAAATCAAACTCTACAAGTGAGGCGGCCATGCGCATTCCCCTTTCCCATCCCAGCCAGCGCGGCGCCGCCGCCGTCGAATTCGGCATCGTGCTGGCCCTGCTGGTCACCCTGCTGGCCGGCATCTTCGGCTTCGGCCGCGCCTTCTGGTACTACGACGCGCTGACCAAGGCGACGCGCGACGCGGCGCGCAACATGTCCGTCAAGGCCAAGGCCAGCATCGCCTCGCAGGGCGTGCCTGCCGCCAAACAGACGGTGGCCGACGCAGCCGTCAGCGCCGGCATCAGCGACTTCACCACGGCCAACGTGACGGTCACCTGCCTGGACGCGGCGTTCAACGACAGCAGCTGCACCGATGGCACGGCGCCGGGCGGCATCCGCGTCGAAGTCGTCAACTACACGCTGTCGGTGGGCCAGTACCTGCCCTTCGTGATCGGCGCGGCCAGCAGCTACGCCACGCCGCTCTCGCCGCGCACCACCATGCGCTACATGCTGTAAGGAGAACGCCATGCGCCACCGCCTTCCACTTGCCCCCCGGGCCGGCCGCCAGCGCGGCGCCGCCGCCGTCGAATTCGCCCTGGTGGCGCTGCTGTTTTTCACGCTGCTGTTCGGCATCCTGGAATTCGGCCGCATGCTGTTCCTGTACAACACGGTGCAGGAAGTGAGCCGCCGCGCCGCGCGCGAAGCGGTGGTGCGCTGGATCGACCAGACCGCCGCCATCAAGACCCTGGCCCTGTTCGGCGGCACGGCCCTGCCGGCCGCGCCGGAACTGACGGCCGCGAACATCACCATCAGCTACCTGAACAAGAGCGGCGCCGAAGTGACCTTGCCGCCACTCGACCCGGGCGACAACCTGTCGGCCTGCGGCGACATCACGCGCACGGCCAGCTGCATCGACAGCGTGCGCGTGTCGATCGACAACGTCAGCTATACGCCGATGGTCAGCCTGTTCGGCTTTCTGAATATCGCCGTGCCGGCCTCGGTGGTGGTCATGCACGCCGAAAGCCTGGGCTTCCAGATCAACTGAACGCCTTTACCAGGGAGTACCAAGTGAATATCGTCATCGTCTCGAAGAATGAAGCCCAGCTCAAACGGCTCACCCGTTTGCTGCGCGAACGCAGCGCGGCCGACCGCGTGGCGCTGCTGGCGAGCATACCGGATGTGTTCGACAACGGCGTCACGCCCGACCTGCTGCTGCTGGAGCAGGAGCAGACGGGCGAGGCGGAGCTGGAACGGCTGGAGCTGCTGGGCGGGCGCCATCCGAACCTGGCCATCATCGTGCAATGTCCGCAGCAAAGTCCGCAATTCCTGCTGCGCTCGATGCGCGCCGGCGTGCGCGAAGTGCTGCAGCCCGACGACGACGCGGCCCTGTGCGCCGCCCTGCGCCGCATCGAGGACAAGCTGCAGAAGCAGGTCACGCGCAAGGGCCAGGTGCTGGCCTTCGTCTCGTGCAAGGGCGGCAGCGGCGCCACTTTCATCGCCGCCAACCTCGGCTACGCGCTGGCCGCCGGCGAACAGCGCAAGGTGGCGCTGTTCGACCTGAACCTGCAGTTCGGCGATGCCGCCCTGTTCGTCTCGGATCACAAGCCGGCCACCACCCTGTCGCAGCTGTCGCAGCAAATCGTGCGCCTCGACGCCTCGCTGCTGAACGCCAGCATGATCCAGATCACGCCCGCCTACAGCGTGCTGGCCGCCGCCGACGATCCCGCCCACGCGGCCGACATCGAAGCGGACCATATCGACCGTCTGCTGAGCCTGGCGCGCAGCCAATACGACTACATCCTGCTCGACGTCGGACGCGGCCTCGATGCCGTCAGCGTGCGCGCGCTGGACCGGGCCGACCTGATCTTCCCCGTGCTGCAGGCAACCTTGCCGTACGTGCGCGACGGCAAGCGCCTGCTCGACGTGTTCCGCGGCCTCGGCTACCGCGAAGACAAGATCCGCCTGATCCTGAACCGCTATGCCAGCAGCGACAGCATCCGCGTCGCCGACCTGGAAGCAGCGTATGGCAAGCACGTCTACAAATCCATCCCCAACCACTACGAGGCGGTGGCGGCCTCCGTCAGCCAGGGCGTGCCCATCCTCAAGCTGGCCCCGCACAATCCCGTTTCGCGCGCCCTGCAGGAGCTGGCCGCCAGCCTGGCCGGCGAAACCCCGCCGGCCGCGCAAGGCTGGGTGGCGCGGCTGCTGGCGCGTGCCTGAGGTTCCAACCAGATACCCCCATACACCGGAGACCGACCATGACTGCCGAAAAACTCACCCTGCGGGACCGCCTGGGCTATGCCCAGGATGACGCCAGCCTGAACGACGATGCCGCGCACCAGGGCGCCGCCAGCCAGAGCTACCAGCAGCTCAAGCACCGCACGCACCAGGCGCTGCTCGACCGCGTCGACCTGGAGGGCATGCAGCGCCTGTCGCGCGAACAGATCCGCGAAGAGCTGAAAATCCTCGTCAGCGAGGTGCTCACGGAAGACAATGTGGTGATCAACGAGCTGGAACGGCGCTCGCTGATCCGCGACATCCAGGACGAAGTGCTCGGCTTCGGCCCGCTCGAACCGCTGCTTGCCGATCCCGGCGTGTCCGACATCCTCGTCAACACCTACCGCCAGGTGTATGTCGAGCGCCATGGCCGGCTGGAGTTGAGCGACATCTGCTTTACCGACGACGCCCACCTGATGAAGATCATCGACAAGATCGTCTCGCGCGTGGGCCGGCGCATCGACGAATCGAGCCCCATGGTCGATGCGCGCCTGCCCGACGGCTCGCGCGTGAACGCCATCATCCCGCCGCTGGCCATCGACGGCCCCGTGATGTCGATCCGGCGCTTCTCGGCCCAGCCCCTGCGCCTGGCCGACCTGATGCTCAAGCACAGCCTGACGGAGGAAATGAGCACCACCCTGCAGGCGCTGGGCAAGGCCAAGGTCAACATCCTGATCTCGGGCGGCACGGGCAGCGGCAAGACCACCATGCTCAATGCGATTTCCGGCTTCATCAGCACGGCCGAACGCATCGTCACCATCGAGGATGCGGCCGAACTGCAGATGCAGCAGCCGCACGTGGTACGCCTGGAAACGCGGCCGGCGAACATCGAGGGCAAGGGCGAAGTGACGCAGCGGGCGCTGGTGCGCAACGCGCTGCGCATGCGCCCCGACCGTATCATCCTGGGCGAGGTGCGCGGCGCCGAGGCGCTCGACATGCTGGGCGCCATGAACACGGGCCACGAAGGGTCGATGGCCACCATCCACGCAAACACCCCGCGCGACGCGCTGACGCGGCTGGAAAACATGATCAGCATGGCCTCGGCGGGCCTGCCCGTGAAGGCCATGCGCCAGCAGATCAGTTCCGCCATCAGCGTGGTGGTGCAGGTGGCGCGCCTGACGGACGGCAAGCGCAAGATCATTTCGATCCAGGAAATCACGGGCATGGAGGGCGAGATGATCACCATGCAGGAAATCTTCACCTTCCGCCAGACGGGCATCGGCGAGGATGGCACGGTGCAGGGACATTTCCATGCCAGCGGCGTGCGGCCGCATTTCCTGGAACGCCTGCGCGCCTTCGGCATCAGCCTGCCGGAAACCCTGTTCGATCCCGCCCGCCAGTACCATTAAGGGGAGCATCATGGACTATCTCTATTACGTATTCGCCATCCTCACCTTCATCGCCGTG
This sequence comes from Janthinobacterium sp. TPC_1, assembly GCF_056037845.1. NCBI lineage: Bacteria > Pseudomonadati > Pseudomonadota > Betaproteobacteria > Burkholderiales > Oxalobacteraceae > Janthinobacterium > Janthinobacterium sp. TPC_1. The sequence goes on from NZ_CP195157.1 coordinate 110,353, forward strand.
GTGCTGCTGATCGAGGGGGTGTACCTGGCGTGGAACACCTCGCGCGGCCCGGAAGCGGAAAGGGTCGCGCGCCGCCTGCGCATCATGTCGGCCGGCGCGCATGGCGACACGGGCAGCTCGATGATCAAGAAGCGCCTGCTGAGCGACACCCCGGCCCTGCAGCGCGTGCTGCTCAGCGTGCCCCGCGTGCATGCGCTCGACCGCCTGCTGGAACAGTCGGGCCTGAGCTGGAGCGTGGCCAGCTTCGCCGGCGTGATGCTGGCCACGGCCGGCGCCGCGTTTCTGTTGCTCAGCTACTTCAGCGTGCCGTGGATGCTGCGCCTGCCGCTGGTGGCCGGCGCGGCCCTGCTGCCGCTGCTGGTGGTCTTGCGCGCCAAGGCCAAGCGCCTGCAGCGCATCGAGCAGCAATTGCCCGATGCGCTGGACCTGATGGCGCGCGCCCTGCGCGCCGGCCACGCCTTTCCCACGGCCCTGAAAATGGTCGGCGATGAAATGAACGCGCCGCTGGCCGTGGAATTTCGCGCCACCTTCGATGAAGTCAATTTCGGCATCGCCATGCAGGACGCGCTGATGAACCTGGCCACGCGCGTGCCCAGCACGGACTTGCGCTATTTCGTCATCGCCGTGCTGATCCAGCGCGAAACGGGCGGCAACCTGGCCGAACTGCTCGACAGCATCAGCCGCATCATCCGCGAACGCATCAAGCTGCTGGGACAGGTGCGCGTGCTGTCGGCCGAAGGCAGGCTGTCGGCCTGGATCCTGTCGCTGCTGCCCTTCGGCGCGGCGGCCATGATCCACCTGACCAATCCGCAATTCCTGGAAATGCTGTTCGTCGACCCGGGCGGACGCAAGATGCTCGCCGGCGCCCTGGTGATGATGGCGTGCGGCGTCCTGGTCATGCGCAATATCATCCGCATCCGCGTCTGAGCCCGCAAGGAGAACTCTCATGAATCCCGTGCATATCGCCTTTCTCGCCCTGCTCTTCATTGCCGTCTTCGGCACCGTGCTGGTGGCCATGCGCAGCTTTGCGCCCGATCCCTTGCGCCAGCGCATGGACAACGCCACCGGCAAGAGCGCGGCGACGCCTGGCGCATCATCAGCGCCCAGCCCGTGGCTGGCGCGCATGGTGCGCCTGAGCGGCCCCCTGGCCAAACTGTCGCTGCCCGACCAGGGCTGGGAAGGCTCCGTGATGCGCCGGCGCTTCATGAATGCCGGCCTGCGCCAGGCGTCGGCGCCCATCCTGTTCTTTTCCGCCAAGACCATGCTGGCCATCGGCCTGCCCCTGCTGCTGTTCCTGGGGCTGAGCGCATCGGGCAGCCAGATGGCAGGCAAGGCACTGCTGTTCTGGCTGCTGATCGTGGCCGCCATCGGCTACTACCTGCCCAATATTGTGCTGGCGCAAATGATCAAGCGGCGCCAGCGCGATATCTTCGAAAGTTTTCCCGACGCGCTGGACTTGATGACGGTATGCGTGGAAGCGGGCCTGGCCATGGATGCGGCGCTGGCCAGGGTGGCGGCCGAGATCTCGCTGAAAAGCAAGGTGCTGGCCGAGGAATTGCACCTGGTGATGCTGGAACTGCGCGCCGGCAACACCAAGGAGCGGGCGCTGCGCAACCTGGCCCTGCGCACGGGCGTCGAGGATGTCGACGCGCTGGTGGCCATGCTGATCCAGGCCGAGCGTTTCGGCACCAGCATCGCCGCCTCGCTGCGCGTGCAGTCGGACCAGCTGCGCACCAAGCGCCGCCAGATGGCCGAGGAAGAAGCGGCAAAGATTGCCCTCAAGCTGCTGTTTCCTTTGATCTTTTTCATCTTCCCGTCGCTGCTGGTCGTCCTGATGGGACCAGCCTTCCTGCAAATCTACCGCGTGCTCCTGCCCAGCATGGGCGGCGGCAACTGACCGGAGAACCGCCATGTCACAGCACACCACCCTGATGCTCATGCTCGCCTGCGCCGGCCTGCTGCCCGCCTGCGGCCACCTGCCCGGTCCGGCCAGCCAGGCCAATCATGCTGCGCCGCCCCAGGCGCGCACCGAAGACAGCGCCGCAGCGCGCAGCGCCGCCTTCTGCAAGCTGGGCAAGCGCATGCAGGAACTGGGCGACCCGCGCGCGGCGCAGGCCGCCTATCGCGAAGCGCTGCTGCTTGAGCCCGGCTCGACCGATGCGCGCAATGGCGCCGCCGTGCTGCACGCGCAGCTGGGCCAGCTGGAAACGGCCCGCGCCATGCTGCAGGCGCTGGCGCAGGAAGCGCCCACGGCCAGAGCGTACAACAACCTCGGCTATGTGCTGTACCTGCAGGGAGAGTATGCCCAGGCGGCGGCCGTGCTGCGCCAGTCGCTGCAGCTCGACAATGGCCAGCAGCCGGCACGCGCCAATCTGGAGCTGGCCATCGCGGCGCTGGCGCGCAGTGTCAGCACGGTCGATGCCGTCGATGCCACCGCGGAGGCCATCGCGCCCGACCTGGCGCCGGCGCCCAAGCCGGCGGCACCGGCCAGCCGCTTGCAGCTGACGCAATTGCAGCCGAATATCTTTGCGCTGAGCTGGCGCGATGCTCCCGTGGCGGCGCGCGCCGCCGTTCCCGTGAAGCTGGCAGCGCCGCTGGCGTCGGCGGCCCCCCTGCCACGGCTGGAAGTCATCAACGGCAATGGCGAAACGGGCATGGCGGCGCGCGCATGCGCGGCATGCTCGGCGGCATGGGCATCAGCGTGCTGCGGCTGGGCAACCAGCGGCCGTACGGCGTCCAGGCCAGCAGCATCGTCTACCGCCCCGGCCATGCGCAGGCGGCCGCCGCCCTGGCCCTGGCCTTGGGCGGCATGCCGCAGCTGCAGGCGGCGGACGGTGGCGGCATCGGCGCGGGCGCCGACCTGCGTTTATTGCTGGGCAAGGATGCGGCGGCCAGCCTGCGCGCGCCGGACGTGCGCCTGGCATCGAACGCGCAGTAACGGCGGCGTCAGCGCGGCAGCAGGCGGCGGTCGGCAGGATTGATCAGGAAGCCTTGCAGGATATCTTGCAGCTGCGGCAGCTGCGCCACGTAGGCGGGAATGCCCAGCTGGCGCGCGCCGAAGTAGTGGGCGATGATGTCGCCCTGCTGTTCCATGTTGAAATCGGACAGGATGCCGCCCGCCTGCGCGTCGTAGCGGTAGGCCCGTTGCCGGATGTAGCCGCCGCACAGCGCCAGCAGCACGCCATGCAGCAGCACGCCGTAGCCGAGCTGGTACTGCCACACGTGCACCATCTCGTGGATGAAGAACAGCTTGCCGCTGTTGCCTTCGCGGGAAAAGTCGTCGCGGTACTGGGCCGGCATGAAGTGCAGGCTGCCGCGCGGCGTCATGGCCGTGTTCTGGTCCTGCAGGCCGAACGGTAGAAAGGAGCCGCGCACGACGCGCACGCGCGCGTAGTCGATGGCGCCCTGGAAGACGCTGCGGGCCATGGCGGTTTCGCCGATGGTGAGGGGGCGGCGCAGCACTCGCATAAGAGAAGAAAGCGCGGCAAGCGTAAAGCCTGCCGCACCGGTGCCGCTTAAGCCAATCGAAGGCCGCTGGCAGCCTTGGCGATTTCCGTGATGCGGTCCCAGTTGCCGGCCGCAATCGCGTCTTTCGGCGTCAGCCACGAGCCGCCCACGCAGGCGACGTTCTTGCACGCCAGGAACTGCGACGCCGTCTCTTGCGAGATGCCGCCCGTCGGGCAGAACGTGATGTCCGGCAGCGGGCCGTAAATCGCGTTGAGCATGCCGATGCCGCCGGCCGGCACGGCCGGGAACAATTTCAGCTGCTGGAAGCCGTTTTCGCGTGCCGCCATCACTTCACCTGGCGTCATCACGCCTGGCAGCAAGGGCAAGCCGCTGCTTTTCGCCGCCGCCACCAGGGCCGGCGTCAGGCCCGGCGAGACGCCGAAGACGGCGCCCGCATCGCGTGCCTGGGCAAATTCCTCGGGACGCGTCAAGGTGCCGACGCCGACGATGGCGCCTGGCACTTCCGACATGGCGCGGATCGCTTCCAGGCCATGCCTGGTGCGCAGGGTTACTTCCAGCACGCGGATACCGCCCGCCACCAGCGCGCGCGCCAGCGGTACGGCGTGGTCAGGGTCGTCGATCGCAATCACGGGGATCACGCTCGAGGTGCGCATAATTTCCAGTAGTGTCATGGTCATCTCTTATTTCCTAGCCAAAAAGTCTTCATCGGAACCCGGTACGGTATCACCGACATTGTCGGCGTCGTGCAAGGCGACGGTGGTGGGAATCGGCGACGGCAGGCCGAAGGTGGTAGCACCCTCTTCCGCCGCGCTGACGGTGGAACGGAACATGGAAAACAGCTCGCGGCCCATGCCGACGTGGTTCGGCGACAGGTCGGCCGTGACCAGCGCACGCGCGTGCCAGACGTCGGCCGGCACCAGCGCCTCCAGTACGCCCGTAAAGGCGTCGAGGCGGATGATGTCGCCGTCGCGCACGAGGCCCAGCGGGCCGCCGGCGAGAATTTCAGGCGAGACGTGGATGGCGGCCGGCACCTTGCCCGACGCGCCCGACATGCGGCCATCGGTGACCAGCGCCACGTGGCGGCCCGCATCCTGCAGGTTGGCCAGCGCGGGCGTCAGCGCATGCAGTTCCGGCATGCCGTTGGCGCGCGGGCCCTGGAAGCGCAGCACGGCGACGAAGTCGCGGTCCAGCGTGCCGGCCTTGTAGGCGGCCATGAAGTCTTCCTGCGAATTGAATACCAGCGCCGGCGCTTCAACCGTGCGGTGCTGCGGCTTGACGGCCGAGACCTTCATCACGGCGCGGCCCAGGTTGCCCGCCACCAGGACCATGCCGCCGTCCGGCGCGAACGGGTTCGAGGCGGGGCGCAGCACGTTTTCGTCGGCGCTGGCGGCCGGCGCGTCTTTCCAGAAGACCTTGCCGTCTTCGCCCAGGAACGGCTCCATGCAGTGCGCGCGCAAGCCGTGGCCCAGGATGGTGTTGACGTCTTCGTGCAGCAAGCCCGCGTCCAGCAGTTCGCGGATCAGATAACCGGTGCCGCCGGCCGCGTGGAAATGGTTCACGTCGGCGTCGCCGTTCGGGTAGATGCGCGTGAGCATCGGCACGATGGCAGACAGTTCATTGAAATCGTTCCAGTCGATGACGATGCCGGCCGCCTTGGCGATCGCGACCAGGTGCAGGGTGTGGTTGGTCGAACCGCCCCGTGGCCAGCAAGCCGACGACGGCGTTGACGATACATTTCTCGTCGACGATATGTCCAACTGGCAAGTAACTGGCGCTTTGCGCCGTGATGCCAGCGGCGCGCTGGGCGGCGGCCCTGGTCAGCGCATCGCGCAGCGGCGTGTTCGGCGTGATGAAGGCGGCACCCGGCAAGTGCAGGCCCATCACTTCCATCAGCATCTGGTTGCTGTTCGCGGTACCGTAGAAGGTACAGGTGCCGGCGCCGTGGTAGGCTTTCGATTCGCCTTCGAGCAAGTCTTCGCGCGTGGCCTTGCCTTGCGCATACAGCTGGCGCACCTTGGCTTTTTCCTGGTTCGACAGGCCCGACGTCATCGGACCGGCCGGCACGAAGACGGCCGGCAAGTGGCCGAAGTGCAGCGCGCCGATCAAGAGGCCCGGCACGATCTTGTCGCACACGCCCAGGTACAGGGCGGCGTCGAACATATTGTGCGACAGCGCCACGGCCGTCGACATGGCGATGGTGTCGCGCGAGAACAGCGACAATTCCATGCCCGGCTGGCCCTGCGTCACGCCATCGCACATGGCGGGAACGCCGCCGGCGAACTGGGCGACGGCGCCCACTTCGCGCACGGCTTGCTTGATGATCTGCGGGAAGCCTTCGAAGGGCTGGTGCGCCGACAGCATGTCGTTGTACGACGAGACGATGGCCACGGACGGCTTCTTGTACTCTTTCAGCGACAGCTTGTCGTTGGCGGGAAAGGCGGCAAAGCCGTGCGCCAGGTTAGTACACGACAGGGCGCCGCGCTGCACGCCCTGGATGCGGGCCGCATCCAGATGCGCCAGGTAGGCGCCGCGCGATGGCCGGCTGCGCGCGATGATGCGCGCTGTTACGGATTCGACTACTGGATGCAGCGCCATATGGATTTCCTTAAAAATGAGTATTTCGTGAAATTTTACTACAAAATACTGAAGAAGACGCACTCTTGCATGGGCAAACAACACAAATAAGCCACGGATTGCGGCATATCAAAGCAAATCCATGAAATATCGCGTACCAGCACCTGCCGACACATCCCTTATGTATCACTGGTGCAATCACTAAAAAAAGCACAACAAAATCGGCTTGACATCACAAACTGTAGTGAAATTACGTTTTTCTGATGTATTATTCTCACACCAACGCCGGAACCGCTGTTCGCCACGACGAACGCGCCGCGCTCCTTTCAACCGAGACAAGCACCCAAGCCGACCGCCATGCGCCAGCCAGCACCTACTCCTGCCATCACCGCCACCGCCAGTTTCCAGTCCCTGCAAGCGCATGGCGCCAGCCTGCGCGAAGTGCATCTGCGCCAGCTGTTCGCCGCCGACCCCGCGCGTTTCTCGACGATGACGGTCGATGCGGCCGGCCTGCTGCTCGATTACTCGAAGAACCGGGTCGACACCACCGCCATGGCGCTGCTGATGGACCTGGCGCGCGAGCGCGGCGTGGAAGCGCAGCGCGAAGCGATGTTCACCGGCGAGAAAAATCAATCTTACCGAACATCGGGCCGTTCTGCATACGGCCTTGCGCGCGCCACGCGGCACGAAACTGGTGGTCGATGGCCAGGATATCGATGCCGACGTGCAAGATGTGCTGCAACGCGTCAAGGCGTTTACGGACAAGGTGCGCAATGGCAGCTGGCTCGGCTACACGGGCAAACCGATTTGCGACATCGTCAACATCGGCATCGGCGGCTCGGACCTGGGACCGAAGATGGCTTGCCTGGCGCTGCGCTCCTACGCCAACCCGGGCCTGGAAATGCACTTTGTTTCCAACGTCGACGGCCACGACATGGAAGCGACCCTGTCCAAGGTCGATCCGGAAACCACCCTGTTCATCGTGGCCTCGAAAACCTTTGTTACCGCTGAAACCATGCTCAACGCCAACACGGCGCGCGCCTGGTTCCTGCTGGAAGGCGAAGAGAAGGATCTGGCGCAACACTTTGTGGCCGTGTCGACCAACACGCAAGCCATCGTCGACTTTGGCATTGCGCCGGAAAACATGTTCCCGTTCTGGGACTGGGTCGGCGGCCGTTACTCCGTCTGGTCGTCGATCGGCCTGGCCGTGGCCCTGTCCGTGGGCTTTGAATACTTCAGCGATTTCCTGGCCGGCGCGCATGCGATGGATCAGCACTTCCGCCAGGCCCCGCTGGAAGACAACATGCCCGTGGTGCTGGCCATGGTCGGCTTCTGGAACCGCCAGTTCCTCGATTGCGGCTCCGTTTCCATCGCGCCCTACCACCAGGACTTGAGCCGCTTTGCTGCCTATCTGCAACAGCTGGACATGGAAAGCAATGGCAAACGCGTCACCAAGGATGGCGTGCCCGTCGACGTGCCGACCGGCCCCGTCATCTGGGGCGATTGCGGCACGAATGCCCAGCACGCATATTTCCAGCTGCTGCACCAGGGCACGGACATCACGCCCATCGACTTTATTGCCGCCCTGCGCGCCACGCACGACTTGCCCGGCCACCACGACGCCCTGCTCGCGAACTGCTTCGCCCAGTCGGAAGCCTTCATGACGGGCAAGACGGCCGAGGAAGTGCGCCTTGACTTGCAGGCGCAGGGCTTGCCGGAAAGCGAAATCGAAGCGCTGGTGCCGCACAAGACTTTCCCTGGCAACCGCCCCAGCAACACCATTTTGATGGACCAGCTGACCCCGACCACCCTGGGCGCCCTGATCGCGCTGTACGAGCACAAGACCTTCGTGCAGGGCGTCTTGTGGAACGTCAACAGTTTCGACCAGTGGGGCGTAGAACTGGGCAAGGTGCTGGCGAAGAAAATCCAGGCCGAACTGACGGGCGAAGCCCGTCCCGACCACCACGACAGCTCGACCAATGGCTTGATTGCCTTGGCGAAGGCCGCCAAAGCGGCGTATTAACTTAATTGAGGTTTATGAATATTTACGAAATCAAAGTAGTCAGCGACAAGCCCATGCAAGTGGGCGAATGCCCGCTCTGGCATGGCAAGGAAGCGGCCCTGTACTGGGTCGACATCGATGGCCGCGCCGTGCACCGGCTGCACCCGGCCAGCGGCAAGCATGCGCAGTGGAACATGCCGACGGAACCGTCGGCGCTGGCCATCAATGCCGGCGGCGGCCTGATCGTCGCCCTGCGCAGCGGCTTTGCCCACCTGGACACGAAGACGGGCAGCCTGGCGGAAATCGCCCCGGCGCCGTTCGACATGGCCACCACGCGCTTCAACGATGGCAAGGTCGACCCGGCGGGCCGCTTCTGGGTCGGCACGATTTTCGAGCCGCGCAGCACCGATGCGGCGGAAATGTTCGTGCTGGAAAAGGGACAAGTGCGCAAGGTCTGGTCGGGCGGCATGACGGTGTCGAACGGCCTGGGCTTCAGTCCCGACGGGCACACCATGTACCACGCGGATACCACCACGCACCGCATCGACCGCTTCGACTTCGACGCGGCCACGGGTGCCATTTCCGCACCGCAACCGTTCCAACGCTTTTCCATGGACAAGAAAGCGTTTGATTACGGCGGACGCCCCGATGGCGCGGCCGTCGACAGCGAAGGCAATTACTGGTCGGCCATGTTTGAAGGCGGCAAGATTTTGCGCTTCGCGCCCGATGGCCATCTGCTTGGCGAAATTACCGTGCCCGTGCGCTGCCCCACCATGGTGACCTTTGGCGGCCCCGACCTGCGCACCCTGTACATCACCAGCGCCAGCCACAACAGGTCAGACGCAGAAGTCGCCAATTACCCGTTGACGGGCCACGTGCTGTCCGTGCGCGTGGACGTGGCGGGCCAGCCGGAAACGGCTTACCAGGCGTAATCGTTTGCCAACATGAAAAAGCGCCGGCCCCTCGCGGGTGCAGGCGCTTTTTAACATGCGGCGTGCAGACTAGCGGGCCAGCACCTTGCGGATGGTTTCCGCCAATTCAGCCGCTACAAACTTGGCCACATAACCGTCGGCGCCCACGCCCTTGACGTGGTCTTCGTTGGTCGAGCCCGTCAGTGACGACGAGTGGATCACCACGGGGATGTTGGAGAAGCGGCCATCGTTCTTGATGTTGCGCGTCAAGGTAAAACCATCCATTTCCGGCATTTCCAGGTCGGTCAGCACCAGCGCGACCTTGTCTTTCGCCGTCTTGCCTTCCGTGGCCGCCTGGGCCGAGATCGCTTGCAAGCGCTCCCACGCTTCCTTGCCCGTCTTGGTCATGATGAAAGGCACGCCCATCGCTTCGAGGCCCTTTTCGATCAGCGAGCGGGCCAGCGAAGAGTCGTCGGCCGCGAGGATCACGGCGCCGGCCGGCAAGCGCACTTGCGGGCCGATACTGTTTTCGTCCACGTCCGGGTCGCCCGACGGCAGCACGTTGCGCAGGATTTGTTCTACGTCAAGCACTTGCGCCAGGCGCGTCTTGTCCGTGTCGCCATCGAGGCGGGCGATGCTGGTGACGAGGCCGCCGCCGACGCTCGATTCGGCCGACAGCACCTGGTTCCATTCCAGGCGCACGATTTCATCGACCTCTTCCACGGCAAACGCCTGTGTCGAGCGAGCAAATTCAGTCACCATCAGGATCTTCAAGCCGCTGCTCTTGCAACCGACCGCCATCGGCAAGTCGATCACGGGCACGATCTGGCCGCGGATATTGACCACGCCCAGCATGTGCGGGTGCGACCCGGCTACCGCCGTGATGGCCGGCATTTCCATGATTTCACGGACTTTGAACACGTTGATGCCGAACAGTTCGCGGCTGGTCGAGTGATCACTGGTGCCCAGCTTGAACAGGAACAGCTCGAATTTGTTATTGCCTGTCAGGCTGGTGCGTTCATCGACATCTTGCTGCATTGAATTCATTGTGTCCCCTTGAGCCGTCTTGTAAAGTTAAGTCTGCCTACCCCTGATGCTGCGGGCAGTGCGGACTGCACGTCGCATGGACGTCGGATGGCGGGTTCGGGGCATGGCCGGCGCTGCGGTGCAGTGTATATCGTACAACTTCGTACAACCAATAGTTGCTATCGATTCGAGCTTGAATTATACGTTTTTTTACTTTCCTCAAAGCTACTTTACGCTGCCAACGGCAATCCTGACAGCATTTCTTGATTTCCTTGTTGCTACAGCGCAAATGATGACGGAGAGAATCGAAAATTTCCCTGGCAACCATAGTTGCTTTGCAAAGCCGATAACCAGCATGGCGCTGCGCCGGCGCCGGCGAACGGCATATAATGGCCATGCCGGCATCGCAGGCAGGCATACCGGGCAAAATGGCGACGACAGCGGCAGGAATGTAGTAAAATTTCTTGCAATTGCCTGTTCCACGTAGTAAATTTACACTACCGATTATAGTAGCGACAGACTGGCACTTCCGGTCGGCTTCCTCCCCGCTCCGGCCCTTTTACTTTTGCGACGACACTCACTTATGGCACTTACCGATTTTGACCTGGTCCTGTTTGGCGGCAGCGGCGATTTAGCAATGCGCAAGTTGTTGCCTGCAATGTATGCGCGCGACGTCGCGAACGATTTGCCGCCGACGGCGCGCATCATCTGTGTGGGCCGCCAGGACAGCGGCCAGGATGCCTTCCTGAAGATGGTGGAGACCAATTCGCGCCCGCACATCAAGGCCAGCACCCTGAACGCTGCCACCTGGAGCAAATTCTGCGCGCGCATCGTGTACGTGTCGCTCAACGCCAGCGATGCGGCCACGTACGCGCCGCTGGTCGAAGCGCTGCGCGGCGATGCCGACCTGACGCGCGTGTACTACCTGGCCACGCCGCCGCACCTGTTCGCCTTGATCTGCGACAACCTCGAAGACAACGGCCTGGTCACGCCGAATTCGCGCGTGGTGCTGGAAAAGCCGCTGGGCCGCGACCTGGCCAGCGCCAAGCAGATCAATGCCGAAGTGGGCAAGGTCTTCCAGGAATCGCAGATCTACCGTATCGACCATTACCTGGGCAAGGAAACCGTGCAGAACTTGCTGGCCCTGCGCTTTGGCAACATCCTGTTCGAACCGCTGTGGCGCCGCGAATGGATTTCCGACGTGCAAATCACCATCGCCGAAAAGCTGGGCGTGGGCAACCGCATGGGTTACTACGACACCTCGGGCGCGCTGCGCGACATGCTGCAAAACCACTTGCTGCAGTTGCTGTGCATCGTCGCCATGGAACCGCCGACCTCGATCGCGCCGGACGCCGTACGCGATGAAAAGCTGCAGGTGCTGCGCTCGCTGAAAAAATTCACACCGACCACCCTGGCGCAAAACATCGTGCGCGGCCAGTACCGCGCCGGCCACGTTGACGGCGCCACCGTGCCGAGCTACCGCGACGAGCCCGATGCGCCGGAACATTCGCGCACCGAAACCTTCGTTGCACTGAAGGCGGAAATCGATACCTGGCGCTGGGCCGGCGTGCCGTTCTACCTGCGCACGGGCAAGCGCATGGCCGACAGCCTGGCCGAGATCGTCGTGCGCTTCAAGCAGATTCCGCATTCGATCTTCAACCAGCCGACGTCCAGCTTCCAGCCGAACTGCCTGGTGATCCGTTTGCAGCCGGACGAAGGCTTGCGCATGAATTTGATGGCGAAAACCCCGGGCGACGGCATGCGCTTGAAACCGGCGGAGCTGGAACTCGATTTCCGCGAATCGTTCAAGACCCCACGCATGGACGCCTACGAGCGATTGCTGCTCGACGTCCTGCGCGGCCAGCTGACCCTGTTCATGCGCGGCGACGAGCTGGAAGCGGCCTGGGAATGGGTCGAGCCGATTCTCGACAACTGGGAGCAGAACGACAGTGCGCCGATTCCGTACACGGCCGGCACCTGGGGCCCTGCGGCCGCCAGCGCCCTGATCGGCCGCGACGGCTTGCAGTGGCGTGAAGAGGCCTTGCCAGAGGACTGAAGCCGTTAAGATTTGGCTTAACCCTGAACGGCAAAATACTGGGGTCGGACCCTGAGGGTTCGGCCCCGGAACTTTGCTTTTGGGGTGAAAAGGACGCAAACTTACGGCATTACTGCCAGAAGATTAATCAATGCTACTCGATTCCATCCGCACCCAGCTCGATTCGCTCTCCAAGTCGGAGAAAAAGGTCGCACTGGCCGTGCTTGACCAGCCCAACCAGACAGTCAGCCAGAACATCACGGCGCTGGCGAAAAGCGCGCAGGTGTCGGAACCGACCGTGGTGCGCTTCTGCCGCACCCTGGGCTATGACGGCTGGCATGAATTCAAGCTGAAACTGGCACAGGGCCTGGCCTTGGCCATGCCGGGCGCCAACGAGCAGCCAGCGCAGGACGACCTGGCGGCCGACCTGGTGAATAAAATCTGCAGCCGCTCGATCAACACCCTGCTCGACCTGCGCAACAACCTGAACCCGGAAGCGATCCAGCGCGCGCTCGACATCCTGTCGCGCGCCAGCAAGATCGAATTCTATGGCCAGGGCACCTCGGGCATCGTGGCGGCCGACGCGCAGCACAAATTCTTCCGCTCGGGCGTGCCGACGGTCGCCTACAGCGACCCGAACATCCACAGCATCGCGGCGGCCCTGCTGCGCGGCGGCGACTGCCTGGTGGCCATCTCGCAGCGCGGCAACAGCCCCGCCCTGGTCCGCTCCGTGAAACTGGCGCGCCGCGGCGGCGCCGATGTCGTCGTGCTGGCCCCATCGGGCACGCCGCTGGCCGACCTGGCCACCGTGCTGATCCCGATCGACCTGGTCTTCAACACCGACCCCTACACGCCCATTTCGGCCCGCCTGGCCTACCTGGTCGTGATCGACGTGCTGGCAGTGGGCCTGGCCCTGCAGCGCGGGCCGGAATTCCGCAAGAAGATGCAAAATGCGCAGAAGGCGCTGCAGGAATTCGACATGCAATTCGATTCCTTCATCGGCTGATCCTCCATCGGCGCCAGCCTCGCTGGTTCCGCTCCTTATCCGAACGTCTCATTTCCCATCCTTGATCTCACATGCGGAACCGGTACCCGCGGCAGCCTTTGCATCGCAAGATCGGTCCACCATCCGTGTCTAAGAATTGGGATCCCTTGGTTTCCCATGGTGACGTATCGGATGAGTTTTGCTACCTCCTCCTGCATTGGACACAACCACTCTCACCTCGTCGTTGGGGAAAAAGTGCATATAGATATCTCCCGGCTCATCGTATTTTTCCACTTCCACCATTTTCTCTTTGATAATATGCGTATGTTCTTCTGGCATATCCCACCGCACCAGTACCATCATGCCCGGATACCACACTCGCGGGATTGATGCACAGCAAATTTCTGCTCCCCCCGCTCCCCATCTGGCCATATTGGCGCCTCCCGCCCCATCCACCGATGCGGAATAAATATACTTCCCCGTATGGTTCACAATACCCACCTGCGCCGTCGCGGTAGACCTTGGACCGGCTTCCTCCACCTGCCTGGCCTGGAACGTACAACCGCTCAGCAGCAAGGCAGTGCCAAGATAAATAAACCATTTCATCATTTTTCCTTTTATAAAAGCAGTTCGATTGCATCATCGGCTGATCTCCCTTCGGCGCCAGCCTTGCCGAGCGGCGCAGCCGGCTTGCCCATCAGTCATTCCCTATGCGGCTTGCGGGGAATGCCATAGAAAGGATTTTCAATTTCTTGTCTGCAAAACTGCCCTTGAGGAAGGCGCGAGGCATGCAATTTCACCTCGGCGGCAGCAAGCGGCGCCGCCGTCTTGAATGTTCCCAGCCGCGCCTGAACCGTACCATCGGCAAGAAAGTGCAAGAGCACGCTAGTCGGGCGATCGGGACCAGTCGCGGGAAGAATGTCGACAATGGCCTGGCACCAGCGGCTGCCAGGAGAACCTTGTCTGGAAGTACGTTCATCATAAGAAATACTGGATTGACCATCGTGGTAGCGCATATCGAATACCACGCTCCACACCACCCGCACCCTCAGCGGCTTGTCGACCGGCCGATCCCAGCTTAAACAGCAATTGCCACTGCTGAAGGCAACTTTTTCGCCATTATCCAATCTCCCCTCGCTTGCGTCGCGAAAAAAAACGGAGCCGCCGCTGGGCGCATCATCGATATTGAAGGGGAGCGAGATTTCCTTGAACGCGATGGAATACAGGTCGTATGGCGTGTAGTTATAGGAAGTGGTCGTAAAAGTTTGCTCACTTAACTCTTTTTGCAATCGCTCCTCCTTCTCCCTGGCATTGCAGGCAGCCAGAATGAACAGGGACAATATGATAAGAATGATTTTTTTCATATCTGGATAGCGATCATTTTCCGGAAACAGAAAATTCTTCAAATAAAATCTAATGCCGAGAAAGCTAGCCAAGGAAGTAGCAGCAATGTCGGGATCGAATGAAAAGCTCGGCAATACGACTCAAGAATATGGGACGACTGGCACGTAGAAGGTTCAATAAAAGAAACGATGAAAAATAGAAAATTTATCAATTTCCCTATCAAGGAAAACTGGCAGGTTTTCCAGCATGAAGAATAGGATGAGTTTTTCCACGCCCTCCAGCATTTGACACAACTACTCTCACCTCGCCATTCTCAAAAAAATGCATATAGATATCTCCCGGCTCATCGTATTTTTCCACTTCCAGCATTTTTTCTTTGACAATATGCGTATGTTCTTCCGGCATATCCCATCGCACCAGTACCATCATTCCCGGATACCACACTCGCGGAATGGATGTGCAGCAAATATTGGCAAGCCCCGCCCCCCACCTAGCCATATTCCCCCCTCCCGCACCATCCACCGATGCGGAATAAATATACTTCCCCGTATGGTTCACGATGCCTACCTGCGCCGTCGCGGTAGGCCTTGGACCGGCTTCCTCAACCTTCCTGGCCTGGAGGGCGCAAGCGCTCAGCAGCAAGGCCGTGCCAAGATACATAATCCGTTTCACAATTTTATTTTCTATAAAAGCAAGCAGTTGAAGGTGCAAGCGCATGCAGCCGATCACGCAATCTTTAGCGTCCGGAAATGTACGATCCAAACGCGCCACATTACTGGACGAGTAAAACGGCATATCCAGCCTCATATCATTGTTGCGCCGTCGAAGAAGAAACCAAAAAATATTGACACCACATGGGGGCGGGAAACCTGGAAGTGGACATTCACGCTTCTTCATAAATTCTATAATTTCATCCATTTCATTAGTTCCGTCAAAAAAACGGGCTTTGTCAGATGGATAATTCTTATCAAAAGAATAGCTTTCAGCCAAAAAAGCTGTCATCGCACATCCCCATCTAAATCCAGACTTTGGATGAGCTTTCTTTGGAATTCAATTATTTCTTGAGTCTCCTTTATGTCATCAACTGACATAACATTGACGTCACGCAACAATGTCCTTTCCAGCGTAAGTAATGTCGCTTTTTCCCTCTTCAATTTCTGCCTAAGGCGCTCATCCAGATACTCCTTCGTCGGCACCGGATACCCCTTGATTTTCCCCGGCCACTCCGGTCGGCTCGGTCCGTAATGCGACACCACGGCCCCCACGCTGCCATCTTCATAGACGATTAGCCAGATATCGCCCGCCTTCCCATTCGGATACGGCGGAATGCTGACCGTTTCGCGATGCAAGGTCGGGTCTGGGTAAAATTGATACTTCACCACGACCTTCAAATCCGCATGCCATTTTGCCGGCACGCTGAAACAGCATATTATGCCGCCCTGCCCATATGGATCGATCGCATCGCCACCGCCGCCGCTGTTCGTATTGCCCGGATTTTCAACCGCGATGTAATTAACCTCGCGCGAAGAATAATTCAGCGCCTGAATGCTCGCGGCCATGGCGACGCCGGGTAAACATGCAGCCAGCAAGAGGCCTCGCCATAATTGTTGCTTGAGTAACATCATCATGATTTCATCGCTATCCATAAAACCGGCGGATCAGTCCACCCTGCTTCAACCGCGCTGAAGTCACGCCCTATGCGAGCGCATTGATCCGCTCTGCAGAGCGCTGCTGCGCCAGGTAAATCTCTTCATCGAGTTTGGCTTGCGCAATATCCTGTGTTAAGTTTTCGCTCCACACGAATTCTTCGGGTGCATCTTTCGCCTGGATGCCGGCCGTCGGCATGCGCTGCAGCTCGTTTTCGTGCACGCTTTTCCGGAAGAAGCCGCTTTGCGGGTAATAGCCTCGGCGCAAGATATAGCCGCCACCCCCGCGCCGTGTATAGGTTTGCGTGGTGATCAGTCTGCTACGCATGTCGGCGCTGGCGGCATCCGTACGGATCGGATAGGGAGTGCCATACTGCGCTTCCTTGACCAGCGCTTCCTCTTCCGGCGTCAATGCTTCGCCATTCTTCTGTTTCAGTTGCGCGGCTTCCGTCTTCCGGCTGAGCTCATACGCGCGTTTATAAAAGCCGTCTTCAGGCGGTTTATCGGCGAACGAGGCGATCCTGGCCCGCTTGTCGAATTCCGTCACTTCGCCAGCCATATAAAATCCGGCCAGGGAATCATGCACATAGTCGTCAAAAAAACGCATCACTTCGGGCGGCAGCGGTTTGGGGTGATCGAATATGTCCAGCGCCCATGCTTCCCAGTCATCCAGGGGCGTGTGATTTTGGGCCCGATAATATTGCCAGTGGTTGATGCGCGCAATATCCCGGGCGCTGAACGGTTTATCCTCATCACTATGACGGACGGCTTTGCGTGCGCGCAGCGCTTCCAGATCGCCTGCCAGCAAGCGGTTGTAGGAACCCAGATCTTCCCGCTCCTGCACGCTGGCCGCCTTGAAGCTGGCCGTGGATTCCAGGGTCTTGACGCGCACCGCGCGCCAGCGGTAATACAGCTCCATGTGCTTGCTCAGCAAGCCGCCTTGCTTGTTAAGCTCGGCGGTATATGCTTCCCATGCCTTGGCAAGCTCTTGACTGACCTGGAAATCAACTTGCACCGTAGCTTCCAGTTCGCTGAACGGCCTCAAAGGCACGCCCTTGAGGCGCGCTTCCTTGAACATATGCGCCAGCGGAATTTGCGACAGCAAGGCCGCTTGTCCGCCACGCCCCTTTCCCTGCTCCCCCGGACCATAGCCGCCTCCGACGTCGGAGTGCACGCCAGGAAAATACACTTCCTCGATTTTCCCTGTCAGGCGCGTGACGGGAAAATTCATGCGCCGCTCATGCGTGGCAATGCAATGCAATGCAAGCCTGCCATGACGCAGGGCGGCAACGGCTTGAGCTATTCATTGGCCCAGGCCCAATGACCATCGAACATCGCGCCAGGCGCGATCGTAGTTTTCGCTACAGACGCCGAGCTGCCCACGGTTGCCACCGTGTCGAAGAAGCCAAGAAAATCGATGCTGGCGAGAATGCCGGCAAACTTCTGCACCTTATCTTTGGGCGGCGTGAGCAAATCGGCAAACAGCTGGCAAAACGCCACCGCTTCGGCGGCGCCACGCGAAAAACCGAACACGGACAGGGGCAGCGATGGAATGTGCGGCTTCGCTTGTGCCGCCATCGCCGCTTTGAGTTTTTCAATATGCTCAGCGAACCAGTCAGAGTGGCTCATGAAGCGCTCTCTGCCAGTTGAGGGATGCGCTACCTTTTTGTGGCCTACGTCATTATCATAAGTACGGGCAAGTTCGCCAGCCTCATCTGATTCGTACAGTAACTTACCAACAAGAGTCCGATGAACTGCATTTAAAACCTGCAACAATCCCCATATAATGCGCGGCTGTCCTCCTTTGGCAAAAGCCTTTCCCTCGTCCGATTCAGTCAACTCACCTATTTCCTTAAATGGCGTTCCCACGCCAGGAATGTAATATCGGCAATAACCGGCATCCCGCTTATCAGACGAAAAAGCAGAAAATAGACGTGCCACATTGCTATGACTGGCATCATTGGTGTCTACCACGACATTATTTATCGGTATGGGCTTCTTCGTTTTCGGGTCGAGCACGCCTGTTCTAATCCCATTTTTATCGCGTTCCAGGTTATTATTGGTTCCATCAAAGAAAAGTCCAACCCTTACTGGAATACTGCACGGCGAGCTATCTTTATTATCACATGCCACCTTCGCAATTTTGGATTGCTCTGGCGTCGACGGCTTAAGAAAAGAATCGACGGGAAACGGCGCGGAATTAGGAGTTTCACTGATCATAATATCAAGGGATATTGGCAGGTTTTCCGGAATGAAGAATGGGATGATTCTTACTATCACCGTCCACATTTGACACAACCACTCTCACTTCGTCATTGGGGAAGAAATGCATATAGATATCTCCCGGCTCATCGTATTTTTCCACCTCCACCATTTTTTCTTTAATAATATGTTTTAGTCCATCCGGCATGTCCCACCGCACCAGGACCATCATTCCCGGATACCATACCCGCGGAATAGAAGTACAACAAACCTCGGCTCCCCCCGCCCCCATCTGGCCATATCCGCGCCTCCCGCCCCATCCACCGAAGCGGAGTAAATAAAATTCCCAGTATGGTTCACAATACCCACCTGCGCCGTCGCGGTCGTCCTTGGACCGGCTTCATTAACCTGCCTGGCCTTGAGGGCACAGCCACTCAATAGCAAGGCAGTGCCAAGATACATAATCCATTTCATCATTTTCACCTTATAGAAAATGCTACGTCATTTCTCACTTTACCGCCACATAGGGCAATAGAACACACAGAACTCCCACGCGTCGTAGATGGTTTAAGAAAAACCAGGAAAAGGGGCAAGAGGGGAATTTCATTGATTGCAATAAACCTCTAAGGATTGATATTTCCCGGTTTTCCATAGTGACGTATCGGATGAGCAGTGCTATATCCGGGATAAATTGAAACCACAACCCTAACTTCGTCGTTTGGAAAAAAATGGATATAAATACTTCCTGTTTCATCGTACTTTTCCACTTCCACCATTTTTTCTTTGACAACATCGGTATGCCCTTCAGGCATATTCCACCGCACCAGGACCATCATGCCCGGATACCATACCCGCGGGATGGATGCGCAGCAAACTTCGGCTCCCCCCGCTCCCCACCTGGCCATATTGGCGCCTCCCGCCCCATCAACCGATGCGGAATAAATATAGTTTCCCGTATGGTTGACAATACCCACCTGCGCCGCCGTCGCGGTAGTCCTTAGACCGGCTTCCTCAACCTGCCTGGCCTTGAGGGCGCAGCCGCTCAGCAGCAAGACAGTGCCAAGATAAATAATCCATTTCATAATTTCCCTTTTATAAATTAATAGCCAATTTAATTGATCAAGCGTCGACGGCTGAAGAAAAAATCAACAGGCAAAGGCGCGGAATTGGGATTTTCACTGATCGTGATATCAAGGGATATTGGCAGATTTTCCGGAATGAAGAATAGGATGATTTTTACTATCGCCGTCCACATTTGACACAACCACTCTCACCTCGTCGTTGGGGAAAAAGTGCATATAGATATCTCCGGGCCTATCATATTTTTCCACTTCCACCATTTTTTCTTTGACAATATGCGTATGTTCTTCTGGCATATCCCATCGCACCCGGACCATCACTCCCGGATACCATACCCGCGGGATGGATGCGCAGCAAACTTCGGCTCCTCCCGCTCCCCATCTGGCCATATTGGCGCCTCCCACCCCATCCACCGATGCGGAATAAATATAGTTTCCCGTATGGTTGACAATACCCACCTGCGCCGTCGCGGTAGTCCTTGGACCGGCTTCCTCAACCTGCCTGGCCTTGAGGGCGCAGCCGCTCAGCAGCAAGGCCGTGCCAAGATACATAATCCATTTCATAATTTCCCTTTTATAAATTAATAGCCAATTTAATTGATCAAGCGTCGACGGCTGAAGAAAAAATCAACAGGCAAAGGCGCGAAAAGGGATTTTTCCTGATGATCATATCAAGGGATATTGGCAGGTTTTCCGGAGTGAAGGATAGGATGATTTTCTGCACTCCCTCCAGCATTTGACACGACAACCCTCACCTTATCATTGGGGAAGAAATGCATATAGATATCCCCAGGCTCATCATATTTTTCCACTTCCACCATTTTCTCTTTGATAATATGCGTATGTTCTTCTGGCATGTCCCACCGCACCAGCACCATCATTCCCGGATACCACACACGACGAGGAATGGATGCACAACAAACCTCGGCTCCTCCCGCTTCCCATCTGGCCATATTGGCGCCTCCCGCCCCATCCACCGATGCGGAATAAATATAGTTTCCCGTATGGTTGACAATACCCACCTGCGCCGTCGCGGTAGACCTTGGACCGGCTTCCTCAACCTGCCTGGCCTTGAGGGCGCAGCCGCTCAGCAGCAAGGCCGTGCCAAGATACATAATCCGTTTCACAATTTTATTTTCTATAAAAGCAAGCAGTTGAAGGTGCAAGCGCATGCAGCCGATCACGCAATCTTTAGCGTCCGGAAATGCACGATCCAAACGCGCCACATTACTGGACGAGTAAAACGGCATATCCAGCCTCATATCATTGTTGCGCCGTCGAAGAAGAAACCAAAAAAATATTGACACCACATGGGGGCGGGAAACCTAGAAGTGGACATTCACGCTTCTTTACAAAATCGCTAATAGTTGGCCTTTCCTTTTTCGCGTCAAAAAAAGCAAATGAAATCAGAAGGATCATTTTTTATAGCCTGATAAATATCAACTAAAAAAGCAGTCATTTATCATTTCCCTCAAGAAAAATAATGAGCTTTTTACTATATTCAATTGCCCCCTTCAATCTCATCAACTCTGCAGGAGTTAGGTCGCTCACATCGCCATCTAATGCATTCTCCATAGAATGTAGAGCTGCCTTCTCTCTTTTTATTTTTTCCTTGCGGCGCTCGTCCCGATACTCCTTCGTCGGCACCGGATACCCCTTGATTTTCCCCGGCCACTCCGGTCGGCTCGGTCCGTAATGCGACACCACGGCCCCCACGCTGCCATCTTCATAGACGATTAGCCAGATATCGCCCGCCTTCCCATTCGGATACGGCGGAATGCTGACCGTTTCGCGATGCAAGGTCGGGTCTGGGTAAAATTGATACTTCACCACGACCTTCAAATCCGCATGCCATTTTGCCGGCACGCTGAAACAGCATATTATGCCGCCCTGCCCATAGGATCGATCGCATCGCCACCGCCGCCGCTGTTCGTATTGCCCGGATTTTCAACCGCGATGTAATTAACCTCGCGCGAAGAATAATTCAGCGCCTGAATGCTCGCGGCCATGGCGACGCCGGGTAAACATGCGGCCAGCAAGAGGCATCGCCATAATTGTTGCTTGAGTAACATCATCATGATTTCATCGCTATCCATAAAACCGGCGGATCAGTCCACCCTGCTTCAACCGCGCTGAAGTCACGCCCTATGCGAGCGTATTGATCCGCTCTGCAGAGCGCTGCTGCGCCAGGTAAATTTCTTCATCGAGTCTGGCTTGCGCAATATCCTGTGTTAAGTTTTCGCTCCACACGAATTCTTCGGGTGCATCTTTCGCCTGGATACCGGCCGTCGGCATACGCTGCAGCTCGTTTTCGTGCACGCTTTTCCGGAAGAAGCCGCTTTGCGGGTAATAGCCTCGGCGCAAGATATAGCCGCCACCCTCGCGCCGTGTATAGGTTTGCGTGCGTGGTGATCAGCCTGCTACGCATGTCGGCGCTGTCGGCATCCGTACGGATCGGATAGGGAGTGCCATACTGCGCTTCCTTGACCAGCGCTTCCTCTTCCGGCGTCAATGCTTCGCCATTCTTTTGTTTCAGTTGCGCGGCTTCCGTCTTCCGGCTGAGCTCATATACGCGTTTATAAAAGCCGTCTTTAGGCGGTTTATTGGCGAACGAGGCGATCCTGGCCCGCTTGTCGTATTCCGTCACTTCGCCAGCCATATAAAATCCGGCCAGGGAATCATGCACATAGTCGTCAAAAAAACGCATCACTTCGGGCGGCAGCGGTTTGGGGTGATCGAATATGTCGAGCGCAAATTCTTCCCATTTGTCCAAGGGCGTGTGGTTTTGGGCCCGATAATATTGCCAGTGGTTGATGCGCGCAATATCCCGGGCGCTGAACGGCTGGCCCTCATCGCCGTGGCGGAAGGCTTTGCGCGCGCGCAACGCTTCCAGATCGCCTGCCAGCAAGCGGTTGTAGGATCCCAGATCTTCCCGCTCCTGCACGCTGGCCGCCTTGAAGCTGGCCGTAGCTTCCAGTGTCTTGACGCGCGCGGCGCGCCAGCGGTAATACAGCTCCATGTGCTTGCTCAGCAAGCCGCCTTGCTTGTTAAGCTCGGCGGTATATGCTTCCCATGCCTTGGCAAGCTCTTGACTGACCTGGAAATCATCCTGATCGCGAAGTTCCAGTTCGCTGAACGGTATCAAGGGTACACCCTTGAGGCGCGCCTCCTTGAACATATGCGCCAGCGGAATTTGCGACAGCAAGGCCGCTTGTCCGCCGCGTCCCTTTCCCTGCTCGCCCGGACCATAGCCGCCTCCCACGTCCGAGTGCACGCCAGGAAAATATACTTCCTCGATTTTCCCTGTCAGGCACGTGACGGGAAAATTCATGCGCTGCTCATGCGTGGCAATACAATGCAAGCCTGCCTGGACGCAGGGCGGCAACGGCTTGAGCAATTCATTGGCCCAGGCCCAATGGCCATCGAACATCGCGCCAGGCGCGATCGTGGTTTTCGCTACAGACGCCGAGCTGCCCACGGTTGCCACCGTGTCAAAGACGCCAAGAAAATCGATGCTGGCGAGAATGCCGGCAAACTCCTGCCCCTCACCTTTGCCCGGCGTGAGCAAATCGGCAAACAGCTGGCAGAATGCCACCGCCTCGGCGGCGCCCCGCGAAAAACCGAATACGGACAGAGTCAGCGATGGAATATTCGGCTTGGGTTGTGCCGCGATCGCGGCTTTTAACTTTTCGATATGCTCAGCGAACCAGTCCGAGTGGGTCATGAAGCGTTCCCTGCCGGTTAAGGGATGCGGCACCTTTTTGTGGCCTACGGCATTATCATAAGTACGTGCGAACTCGCCGGCTTGATCATCTTTATATAATGGATTTCCTTTTCCATCAATCATTGCATGCAATGAATTCATAACCTGCAACAGCCCCCATATAATGCGCGGCTGCCCCCCTTTGGCAAATGCCTTCCCTTCGTCCGATTCAGTCAACTCACCGATTTCCTTAAATGGCGTCCCCACGCCAGGAATATAATATCGAAAATAACCGGCACCCCGTTTATTCGAGGGAAAACTCGAAAATAGCCGCGCCACATTGCTATGACTAGCGCTATTGGCGTCGACTACAGCATTACTTATAGGAATAGGCTTCTTTGTTTTCGGGTCGAGCACGCCTGTCCTAACCCCATTTCTATCGCGCTCCAGATTATTATTGGTTCCATCAAAGAAAAGTCCAACCCTCACTGGAATACTGCACGGCGCGCTATCTTTCTTATCACATGCCTCCTTGGCAATTTCAGATTGCTCTTTCGTCAACGGCTTTAAAAAAAAATCGACGGGAAACGGCGCGGAATTGGGAGTTTCACTGATCATAATATCAAGGAATATTGGCAGGTTTTCCGGAGTGAAGAATAGGATGAGTTTTTGCCCCCCCTCCAGCATTTGACACACGACGACTCTCACCTCATCATTGGGGAAGAAATGCATATAGATATCCCCTGGCTCATCGTATTTTTCCACTTCCACCATTTTTTCTTTAACAATATGCGTATGCCCTTCAGGCATATCCCACCGCACCAAGACGTTCATTCCTGGATGCCATACTCTCGGGATTGATGTACAGCAAATATTCGCACCTCCCGCCCCCCATTTGTCCATATTCCCCCCTCCGGCCCCATCCACCGACGCGGAGTAAATGAAATTCCCGGTATGATTCACGATACCCACCTGCGCCGTCGCGGTAGTCCTTGGACCGGCTTCCTCAACCTGCCTGGCCTTGAGGGCGCAGCCGCTCAGCAGCAAGGCCGTGCCAAGATACATAATCCATTTCATCATTTTTCCTTTTATCAAAGTAAGCAGTCGAAGAAACAAGGCTAGGCAGCCGAGCGCGCCTGCCAGAAATCGTCGGGCAGCGTGTCGAGCTCGGACAGGTAATTCGCTCCCTGGCGCGTGCGCCGCAACAGGCTGGCCATCGCCGGATGCGAGGTAAAATCGTCGGCCAGCATCAAGGCCAAGGCGCTGAAATGCTGACGCTGGCCCGCCGCCTCGATGCCGCTGGCTTTTGCCACAAGCAAATGACGCGCCACGCGCGCGTGACACTCGGCCGGGGTGCCGGAATGAAACAGGTCCGGCTGCACATCATGCAGATTGGCCAGGATGGCGTCGGCCTCGGCGATATCCACCAAAGAGGCAAAGGGCGTCGCTGAGGGGGAATTTATCAAACTCCGCAGGGACGGGACTGGGCTGCGCCTCGCCCTGCCAACTGATCAGGGAGCCATCGCGCCGCAGCGACCACCAGCGGTAGATGGGGCTCAGCAAATGCGCAGACTGCGTTTCAGTCAAGGCTGCCAGCAGGGCCGGCAATATGCGCGTATCGGCCCAGCGCACGGGCCATTCGACGGTGTCTGGCGTGATGGCAATCAAATAGGGGCGCAAATGCTGCTCCAGCTGGCCGATATCGAGCGTGCTGGCGATGATGCTGAGCATGGGCTTGCCTGCGCACAGCGAAAACAGGCGCTGCAGCCACGCAGCCTGCTCGCTGCTTGTCGATGGCGCCGCCATTAAATGCGGTGCGGCGCTCTTGAAGTTTTGCAGCGAGGTGTGCGCATACAGCGACTGGCGCCGCAGCCGGCTCGGGTAGCGCTTGGTGAAAAACTCCTCGTCGCAGGCGCCGTCGAGCAGCGCCAGCAGATACAGGGGCTGGCTGCCGTTCGCCGCTGCCGCCTCCGCGCGCAAGGCCAGCAGTTGCTGCGCGATCAAGTCGGGTACTGCCGCGTCAGGAATATCGATGGCAAAGTACATCAGGGCTCCTTTTCTAGGCTGCCGTGGGTGCAACAAACGGACTACCGCTACGCAACGCCGCCAGCAGACACGCTTTGCAGACGCTCGCAGGCAGCGCCGGCAATGGATAAGCGAGCCGTGTCGGCCCGATAAAACTCTTCTTGCCCGCATGCACCGTAATCTTGCCCGGGCACTGGATCGTGATATTGCCGCCCTCGATGGTGATATTCGCGCCGCCCGCCGTCGACAGGCGGATGCTTTTCGCCGCCGCCCAGTCCACATGCGCGTTGGCGCTGATGACGTTGACCTCTTCGCGCGCCTGCACGTTGAGCACGTCGGCCTGCGCCTGCGCGTCAATGGCGCCCTGGGCCGCGATCAGTTGCACCCCGGCATCACCCTCGCCGGCCTTGACGGCGCCGCCCAGCACGCCGATGGCCTGGCCCGCGTGCACGCGCCACTGGCCGCCACCGGTGAACTGGGTATCCTGGCCGCTCATCACGGTGACGGTTTCGCCGCTGGCCAGTTGCATGTCTTGCCCCGCGACAACGCCCAGTCCGGCCCTGGCGGCGATCGCGATGATGGCGTCCTTTGTGTGCGGCAACTGTTCATGCATGCCGGAAATGCTGGCCAGCATCGCTTTCAAGGGCGCCGCCTGGCCGTCGAGCGCGCTGGCATTTCGGCGCGCTGGCGCCGATGTGGCTGGCGTAGGCCACCGTCTGGTGCGTCTTGGCGGCAGCGCTGAATGTGTCGCCCAGCAGCACCGCCTGTTTCAGCAGGGCAATGCCGGCGGCGTTGTCGCCAGCCGGATCGCGTTGCGCGGCCTCGTGCCGGAGCACATAGCTGCTTACCAGCAGGCCGGCCCTGGCGCGCACCACGCCATACGCATCGGTGCGCAATTCGGCGCCGGCGCCGCGCAGGCTGCCACGGTAATTATCGGCGCCATGGATCAGGTGGCCCAGGTTCAGTTCGCTGGCCGCATGGCTGCTTTTCAGCTGGATGCATCCCTGCTGGTCGGTGTCGTCGAACAGCAGCTGGTTGTAGCCGGCCGCGCTGCCCGCCTTGCCGAATTCCTTGCTGCGGATGCCCCATTGCGCTGCGCCATTGCGGTGCGCCGCGCTGGCGCCCGCGGCGCCATGCCACAGCGGACTGTTGCCGCCCGCCACATTGCCCTGGCCCGCGATGGCGTGGTCGTGCGCCGGCTGGAACACGCCGGCGTCGCTCTGATCGCGCGCCATGCCGCCCGGCGTGGGTACGGTGCCGCCCTCGCCCTGGCCGTTGTACAGGGCGCCGACGATGACGGGCCGGTCGATATCGTTTTCCAGGAACTGCACCAGCACTTCCTGGCCGATGCGCGGCAGGAACTGGCTGCCCATGCCGCCGCCGGCCGCGCGCTGCGCCACCCGCACCCAGCACGTCGCGCCAGTCTCTTGCTGCCAGTGAAAGCGGATGCGCACCCGGCCCAGCTTGTCGCAGTAAATCTCATCGGCGCCGCTGGCCACGTCATTGCCGTCGGCGCCGACGACGATGGCGCTCTGGCTGCCCAGGGCGGTCGGCGTGGCGTGCTGGCGCGCCTCGCCGTCATCGTGCGCCGGACGCCACGGAATCGCCGCACTGATCATATCGATGCAGTTGGCGTAACCGCTGGCTTGCGCCTGGGCAATCGCGGCGGAGAAATCGGGAAACCCTGCACCCCACGCTGCCACGGTTTCCTCCAGCAATTCCGGTATCGGGCCGAACAGTTCCGCCAGTCCTTCCAGCGCCGGCAGCGGCAGGTTGTTGACGCCGATGCTGGCCACGCGCAGCACGACATACTCGGGCGCGGCGCCGTCGGCTGGCTGCAACGGGCCTTGCGTCAGGCTAAAGCGCGTGCCAGCGCGCAGGGTGCGCACGGTCGAACGGGCTTGCCACAGCTGGGCGCGCGCTTCGTGGGCCTGCATCTGCAAGCGGGCGTAGCGCTGCGCCTGGGCACCATTCGCATACCAGTACTGGCCCGGCGTATCGTAGCTTTCCAGCACCGGCGCGTTCTTGCCGCCAAGAATCATATTCGTCGGCACGCTGGCGGCAACCGCCTTTTTCGCCTTGTAATCGTAGCTGAGCACGCTACTCAGCCCCACCTGCAGGCTGCGCCGCGCGCGCAAGGCTTGCACCGTGTCGCCCGGCTCGCCCACGCGCGCGCGCATGAAAGCGCAAGCCGCCGCCTTGCGCGCTGCTGGCGTCCTCGGGCGTGGCGCAAGCCTGGCTGCTGTCGGCAAAGACGAGCAAAGTCTGACCGTCAAACCGCCAGGCCAGCCCCTCTTCCGTCAGCAGCCGGCGCACGAAATCGAAATCCGACTCACGGTACTGGCAGCAATAGCTGCGTTCGCCCGCTTCCTGCATGAACGACACGACCTCGTCGCTCCAGCGCCACAGTGCATGCGGCGCATACGCCTGCAAGACCTCGTCGACGATGGCCGTCACGCTCCGATCTTGCCAGACGCGGCTGTTTCGCGCCTGCGTCAGCAGCCACAGCCACGGCGTGATGCGCAGCCGGTAGCGCGCCAGTCCGCCATTGCTGCCCAGCATGGCGGCGGCGCTGATGTAGCCGGAAAAGGACGTGCGCGTGCCGTCGGCCAGGCTGACATGCAGGCTGGCAGGCTGGCCCAGCAGGGACGCCAGCGCGACATGGGCGCTGGTGGACAGGGCGATGATGTCGCGCGCGCCGACTTCCTGCAGCCGATCATCGCTGGCAAAGGCCTCGACCAGCAGGCCGCTGTCCTGGTCATCCTTGCCGATGGACAATGCATACAGGCGTGTCGCGCCGTTGAAGGCGGCCAATGCGCTAACGATATCTTGTGTCAAAAGGATGCTCTTCATCTGAATGGTGGCATCGCATATTGCTTATAAAAACAATGTGCAAAATAAACAAGTTCAGCCAATTATGCGCGAGTTCTTAAAAAAGCAAGATTCAATTGAACAAGTAGTACACAGACAAGACAATAGTGGGTCCCACCTGCGATGGATTCGGTACAATACTTCGGCAAGCCCTTTCACTCTTTCCCGTCCAGCCATGAACCAACTCGAACAACTGAAGCAATTTACTACCGTGGTGGCCGACACCGGCGACTTCCAATCGATCCAGGCCTACACGCCGCGCGACGCGACGACCAATCCTTCGCTGATCCTGAAGGCCGTGCAGAAGGATGAATACAAGCCGCTGCTGGAAAAGGCCGTGCGCGACCATCCGAACGCCTCGACCGCCGAAATCATCGACCGCCTGCTGATCGCGTTTGGCGTGGAAATCCTGCAAACCATCCCCGGCCGCGTCTCCACCGAAGTCGATGCGCGCCTGTCGTTCGACACGGAAGGTACTGTCGCCAAGGGCCGCGACCTGATCGCCCTGTATTCGAACGCCGGCATTGCCCGCGAACGCGTGCTGATCAAGATCGCCTCCACCTGGGAAGGCATCCGCGCCGCCGCCATCCTGGAAAAGGAAGGCATCCGCTGCAACATGACCCTGCTGTTCTCGCTGGCCCAGGCCATCGCCTGCGCCGAAGCGGGCGCGCAGCTGATTTCGCCCTTCGTCGGCCGCATCTACGACTGGTACAAGAAATCGACGGGCATCGACTACGTGGGCGCGGAAGACCCGGGCGTGCAATCGGTCCGCCGCATCTACAATTACTACCGCAAGTTCGGCTACAAGACCGAGGTGATGGGCGCGAGCTTCCGTAATACCTCGCAAATCCTCGAACTGGCCGGCTGCGACCTGCTCACCATCAGCCCCGACCTGCTGCAAAAGCTGGCCGACAGCGATGCGCCCGTGGAGCGCAAGCTGAGCGCCGAAGCGGCGCCATCGACCAATATCGTGCAAATGTCGCTGAACGAGGAAGCCTTCCGCTTCATGATGAATGAAGACGCGATGGCGACGGAAAAACTGGCCGAAGGCATCCGCGCCTTCTGCGTCGATTCCGGCAAGCTGAAGCAGATGATCGCGGCGCTGCGTTAATCGCCGGCTCTCCCCGCAGAAAAGCGGCGTCCGTGCAGTGCACGGCGCCGCTTTTTGCATGGCAGCGCCCTCGGGCGCAATGGCGCTACAATAAACGACCGCCACCAGCCACCCACGCATGTTGCTTAATTCGTCCGCCATCACCATCCGCCTGGGCCGCCGCGCCCGCGCCCGCGCCCGCATTGCCGACAACGGCTTGCGCGCGCTCGACGTCGCCATCGTGCCAGCCGCCGCGGGCGGACCGAAAGGCTTGATCCTGCACCAGCTCGACTGCTGGCTGTTCGGCGATTTTCTGGCGCAGGCGCCGCGTCCGCGCCACTTCGTCGGCGCCTCGATCGGCGCCTGGCGCATGGCCGCCGCCGTGTTCCCCGACCCGGTCGCCGCGCAGCGCCGCCTGGTGCGCGCATACGTGGGCCAGCGCTATCCCGACAAGCCCGGGGCGGCGCACGTCAGCCGCACCTGCCGCGCCCTGCTCGACGCCGTGCTCGATGGCCAGGATGCGCAGCTGCTGCAGCATGCGCAGCACAGCCTGTCGGTACTGGCCGTGCGCGGCATCGGCGCGCTGGCGCAGCCGGGCAAGTGGCGCGACCGGCGCGGCTTCCTGCTGGCCGCCGCCGGCAATGCTGTGGCGCGCGCGCGTCTGGCCGCTTCGCTCGAACGCGCGGTATTCCATGCCGGGCCGGATGGCGCCAGCTGGCTGCGTTCGCGCTTCGACGCCTTTCATTCGCATTTCGTGCCGCTGGCGCAAGACAACCTGCGCGACGCCTTGCTGGCCTCCGGTTCCATCCCGCTGGTGCTCGATGCGGTGACGGACATCGCCGGCGCGCCACCCGGGCGCTACTGGGACGGCGGCCTGGTCGACTACCATCTGCACCTGCCCTACCAGCGCGAACCGGACCTGGTGCTGTACCCGCATTTTGCCGACCATATCGTGCCGGGCTGGCTGGACAAGGCCATGCCCTGGCGCCGCGCGCGCAGCGGCGATAGCGCATTCGACAACATGATCCTCGTCTCGCCCTCGCCCGCCTTCGTGGCCAGCCTGCCGAACGGCAAACTGCCGGACCGGCGCGACTTCCCCCATTACGGGCAAGACCACGCGGCGCGCATGCGCGACTGGCGCCGCGCCATCGCGGAAAGCGAGCGCATGGCGGCCGCCTTCGCCCGCTGGGCCGAGCAGCCGGACCTGCGCCAGGCGCTCGACCTGTAGCACGGGCGAGACTGCAACAGGCGCAAAAACAAGCGCGCTTTTCCCTCGCCTATTGGTCACTTATCAGTGCATACTATGTCGCACAGGCAACTTAAATCCCCTCTGCGACAGGAGTTACGACCATGCACGCCCTCTCCCACCTCCGTATCGGCACGCGCCTCGCTGCAGGCTTCGCGCTGGTGCTGCTGCTGTCCGTGATCTCTACCTCGTACGCGCTGTACAGCGCCAGCGTGAATGCCGAAGCGACGCGGCAAATGATGGAAAAGCCGCTGGCCAAGGAACGCCTCGTATCGGACTGGTACGTGTTGATTTACTCGGCCATCGCGCGCACTTCGATGATCGCCAGGAGCACGGATGAAACCCTGTCGAGCGTGTTTGCCGACACCATCGCCGACAGCACCAAGCAGGGCGGCGAACTGCTGAAGCAAATCGAAACCCTGCTCGTCAGCGACGAGGAAAAGGCCATCTTCAAGGCGTCCATTGCCGAGCGCGTCAAATATCAGGATGCCAAGACCCTGGTGATGAATGCGCGCAAGAGCGGCAACGCGGCGCAGGCGGAAAGCACTTACCGCGACAGCTTCGCGCCTGCCGCCACCAAGTACCAGAACAACGTCAAGGCCCTGCTGTCGCAGCAGCGCCAGGCCATCGACGCCACGGCGCATGCGATCGAGGCGGCCAATGGACGCAGCTTTACGCTGCTGCTGACCTTGTGCGCGCTGGTGGTGGCGCTGGGCAGCGTCTGCGCCTGGCTGATCACGCGTTCGATCACGCAGCCGTTGAAGGCCGCCGTGAAAGTGGCTGAAACAGTCGCCAACGGCGACTTGCGCACGCATTTCGGCACGCCTGCCAGCGATGAAATCGGCGACCTGATGCGCGCGCTGCACGGCATGAACGAGGCGCTGCGCAAGGTGGTGTCGGAAGTACAGACGGGCACCAATGCGATTGCCACGGCATCGGGCGAAATCGCCGCCGGCAACCAGGATCTGTCGGCGCGCACGGAACAGCAGGCCAGTTCGCTGGAAGAGACGGCATCTTCGATGGAAGAATTGACCAGCACCGTGAAGCAGAATGCGGACAATGCGCGCCAGGCCAACCAGATGGCGGTCGCCGCGTCCGGCGTGGCCGAACGGGGCGGCAGCATCGTCAGCCAGGTGGTCGACACCATGGGCGCCATCGATACGGCGTCGACGAAAATCGTCGACATCATCGGCGTCATCGACGGCATCGCCTTCCAGACGAATATCCTGGCCCTGAACGCGGCCGTCGAAGCGGCCAGGGCCGGCGAGCAGGGGCGCGGCTTTGCCGTCGTCGCCACGGAAGTGCGCAGCCTGGCGCAACGTTCTGCCGCCGCGGCGCGCGAAATCAAGACCCTGATCGGCGACTCGGTGGAGCAGGTCAACAACGGCACGCGGCTGGTGCAGCAGGCCGGCAGCACCATGGGCGAAGTGGTCGACAGCGTGCGCCGCGTCACCGACATCATGGCCGAGATCACGGCCGCCAGCGCCGAGCAAAGCATGGGCATCGACCAGGTCAACCAGGCCATCGCGCAGATGGACCAGGTGACGCAGCAAAATGCGGCCCTGGTGGAAGAAGCGGCGGCGGCGGCCGAAAGCATGCAGGACCAGGCGGCGCGCCTGGCGCAGGTGGCGGCGGGCTTCCAGCTCGAACACATGGTCGCCGCGCCACCGGTACGCGCCGCGCGGCCGGCGGCTGCCCAGCTGGCCAAGCCGGCAGCCAGGAGCGCCACCGCCCGGCAGCCAGGCATCGCTGCCCGGAGCGCGCCTCCTGCGCGCAAACCCCAGGCGCACGTGGCTGGCGAGCAGGATTGGGAAGAGTTCTAAGGCTGGCGGCGCCGTCGGCTGAAAGGGTTTGACAGCGCCATGGCGCGCGAGGATACTTGCTTCAGGTGGCATGGCGCTCCACCGGCAGCAATACGTGTTGCGCCTGATATCGTTCTGCGGGAGCACGAACATGAAATGTATCAGCGGCATCAGCCAACACCTGCGCCGGGGCTTCCTGCCCCCTTTGCTGCTGTGCGCAGCCCTTGCCGGCTGCGCCACGGCGCCCACCACTGCGCCGCCACCCGACCTTTTCAACGATGCCAGCTTTGCCGCGCCGACCGTACCGGTCGACCCGCGGCAGGCGTTTGCCATGAGCGAGGCCATGCGCCACTACGTGCGTGTCGATATCGCGCGCGAGGCGCGCAGCAAGAATCCCCGCCGCGCCCTCGCCGATGCCCTGCGCAACAGGGCCGGGTTGCAGCTGGAATATGATGCCGCCATGACGCGCACGGCGGCGCAGGCGTTCGACGCGCGCAGCGGCAATTGCCTGTCGCTGGTGCTGATGACGGCCGCTCTGGCCAAGGAAATGGGACTCGACGTCCACTACCAGGCGGTCCTGGGAGAAGAAAGCTGGAGCCGCAGCGGCGGCATGTATTTCGTTGCCGGCCACGTCAATCTCGCACTGGAACGCCGTGCTGCCAGCAATACGGTCGGCTATGACGCCGATGCCATCCTGCTCATCGACTTCCTGCCTGGCGAAGACCTCGCCGGCCAGCGCACGCTGCAAATCAGCGAGGCGACCATCCTCGCCATGTACCTCAACAATCGCGCCGCCGAAACCATGGCCAGCGGCGAGCTCGATCAAGCCTACTGGTATGCCCGCGCCGCCATCCGGCAAGACCCCACGTTTGCGGGCGCCTTCAATACCCTGGGCATCATCCAGCTGCGCCACGGCGACATTGAGCCGGCCCGGCGCACGCTCGCTTACGCACTGGAACGCTCGCCATCGAATACCGTGCTGCTGTCCAACCTGGCGCAGGCACTCGACGGCCTGGGACGCGCGGACGAAGCGCAGCTGCTGCGGCGCAAATTGCTGGCCCTGCAGCCAGAGCCCCCCTTCCACTTCTTCAACCTGGGCCAGCGCGCCATGGAAACCGCCGACTACCAGGAAGCGGCACGCCTGTTCAAGCGCGAAATCGCGCGCGACCCTACTACCATGAATTCCATTTCTGGCTGGCGCAGGCGTATGCCCGCATGGGCCAGCTGGCGCAGGCGGGCAGGCAGCTGGAACTGGCGATGGACAACAGCACCACGCGCAGCGAACACGGGCTGTACGCGGCCAAGCTGCAACGGCTGCGCGGCGCCACCGCGCACTAGGCAGCGTCAGTCTTCCAGGAACATCTGCTGCAGGTCATTCAGGAAGCACAATCCCCGTTCCGTCGGGCGGATGACCTGATGGTCGCGGTACAGCAAGCCTTTCGCTTCGGCCGCATTCAGCGGCTGCTCGATGGCGTTGAGGGCCACGCCTGTGCGCTCGGCGAACAGGTTCGGCGAAAAGCCCTGCGTCAGACGCAAGGTATTGAGCATGAACTCGAAGCCCATTTCCTCGCGCGCCAGTTCGCGCTCTTCCTGCACCGGGTTACCGGCCAGTACCGCGTCCATGTAGGCGCGCGGCTGCTTGTAGCGGGCCTGGCGCAGCACGCGGTGCGGGAACGAAATCTTCGAATGGGCGCCCGCGCCGATACCGATATAGTCGCCAAATTCCCAGTAGTTGCGGTTGTGCCTGGCCTGGCGGCCCGGCTGCGCATACGCCGACACTTCGTAGCGGCCGTAGCCGGCCTGCGCGGCGCGCGCGGCGACCATGTCGGCGATGTCGGCGCTCTCGTCGTCGTCCGGCAGCACGGGCGGATACTTGGCGAACAGGGTGTTCGGTTCGAGCGTCAGGTGGTACAGCGACAGGTGCGGCGGCGCGAACGACAGCGCCGTGTCCAGGTCCTGCCGCGCCTCGTCCAGCGTCTGCGTGGGCAGCGCGTACATCAGGTCGAGATTGAAATTGTCGAAATTGGCGTGCGCAATCTCCACCGCGCGGCGCGCTTCATTATCGTCGTGGATGCGCCCCAGCGCCTGCAGGTGGCGGCCATTGAAGCTCTGGATGCCGATCGACAGGCGGTTAATGCCGCTGGCCCGGTAAGACTTGAATTTTTCCGCTTCAAAGGTACCCGGATTGGCTTCCATGGTGATTTCGCAATCGGGCTCCAGCGGCAGCAGGGTGCGCACGTCCGACATCAGCCGGTCCAGGCCCGCCGCCGACATCAGGCTGGGCGTGCCGCCGCCGATGAAGATGGTGTGGATCTTGCGGCCCCAGATCAGCGGCAGCGCCATTTCCAGGTCCAGCCGCAGGGCCGCCAGGTATTCGGCTTCCGGCAAGTCGCCGCGCACCTCGTGCGAATTGAAGTCGCAATACGGACATTTTTTCACGCACCACGGAAAATGGATGTACAGCGACAGCGGCGGCAGCGCCGTCAGGTTCAGCGCGCCCGGCTGCAGGTATTTCAGCGCAGCCCCGGCCGCGCCGGAAATGCCGTCCTGCGGCGCGGGAGCGGCTCCCGCCTTGGCGCCGGGCCTGGCGGCCGACCTGGCAACGGCGCCCACCAGTTTGATCGGGATCATCGCAGCTTTTCCACCAGCGCGCGCAGGGCCTGGCCACGGTGCGACAGCGCGTTCTTTTCATCGGACGTCAGTTCGGCCGCGCACTTGCCCAGCGCGGGAATGAAGAAATGCGGATCGTAGCCGAAGCCGCCGTTGCCGCGCGGCAAGGCGATCATCTCGCCGTTCCAGCGGCCGTCGGCGATCACGGGCTGCGGGTCGTCCGCATGGCGCACGTACACCAGCACGCAGTAATAGTACGCGGACTTGTCGGCATGCGCCTCCAGGTCGGCGATCAGTTTGGCGCTGTTGGCCGCGTCCGATTTCGGCTCGCCCGCATAGCGGGCCGAATACACGCCGGGCGCGCCGCCGAGCGCATTGACGCACACGCCGGAATCGTCGGCCAGCGCCGGCAGCCCCGTCAGGCGGGACGCGTGGCGTGCCTTTTGCAGGGCGTTTTCAACGAAGGTGTGGAATGGTTCGTCGCTTTCCGGCACATCGTATTCGCCCTGGGCGTGGACGGAAAAACCGATGGTCGAGAGCAGCTCGTTGAATTCCTTGAGCTTGCCGGCGTTGTTGGAGGCGAGGATGAGGCGTTGGGTCATGTCAGTAGTCCGGTTGAAGTGCCGACATTGTAAACCTTTTGCGCGCCCCTCACCTCGCCCCGCCGCTGCCGCGGAAAGCGGCAAATGTGGGTTTTTTGCCCGGCACGGCGGGCAATCACATGTAAATCTGTGTAAAGATTACATGCCGAGCGCTTGCTTTTGCAGGGCGATCAGGTCGGCGATGCCGCCCTGCGCCAGGTCCAGCAGGCGGTTCATGCCGGCGCGGTCGA
Source organism: Janthinobacterium sp. TPC_1 (assembly GCF_056037845.1). Classification (NCBI taxonomy): domain Bacteria; kingdom Pseudomonadati; phylum Pseudomonadota; class Betaproteobacteria; order Burkholderiales; family Oxalobacteraceae; genus Janthinobacterium; species Janthinobacterium sp. TPC_1. The sequence continues at coordinate 145,804 of NZ_CP195157.1, forward strand.
AGGCGGCGCCTTCGGCCGTGCCCTGCACTTCGATGAAGTGGCCCGCCTCAGTCATCACCACGTTCATGTCCGTGTCGCAGCCGGAGTCTTCCACGTAGTCGAGGTCCAGCACCGGCATGCCCTGGTAGACGCCGACCGAGATGGCGGCGACGAAGCTTTTCACGGGAATGGCGGCAATCGCGCCGCGCGCCTGCAGCTGGGAAAACGCGTCATACGCGGCCACCATGGCGCCCGTGATCGAGGCCGTGCGCGTGCCGCCGTCGGCCTGGATCACGTCGCAATCGAGGTGCAAGGTGCGTTCGCCGAACGCCTGCAAATCGAAGGCGGCGCGCAGCGAGCGGCCGATCAGGCGCTGGATTTCCTGCGTGCGGCCCGACTGCTTGCCGCGCGCCGCCTCGCGGTCCATGCGCGTGTGCGTCGAGCGGGGCAGCATGCCGTACTCTGCCGTCAACCAGCCCTGGCCCTTGCCTTTCAGGAAACCCGGCACCTTGTCTTCGATGCTGGCGGTGCAGATGACCTTGGTGTCGCCGCACTCGATCAGCACCGAGCCTTCGGCATGCTTGGTGTACTGGCGGGTGATGCGGATGGCGCGCAGCGCGTCGACGGCGCGGCCGCTCGGGCGGGATTCGAATGTCATGGGGATGTCCTGTGTGATTGGGGTTGCGGCAGCGATTTTACCACCGCGCGCCCGTCCATTTGCAGTCATGCAACAGCGCAGGGCGCAATGGCGGGCGGTGCACACATGATCCCTACAATCCTGCCCCGCCAAACACAATTTTCTTTACAATGCCGTAAAACGCACACTATTCAGCAATTTTCAGGCCATCAGGCACTTCGGTCCTGTTTTGCGGCGCGGGCGGTATTGCCTGTGCTGGCTGATTAAGTGTATAAGTGACTGTATACAAGACCAAATCGGGGAATCCTTTGAGCATTTCAAGCATGACAGGCTACGCGGTTGCCACCAGCGAAGGTGCTGCAGGCACACTGACAATTGAAATCAAGAGCGTCAACTCGCGCTTTCTCGACCTGCAATTCCGGATCAACGACGATCTGCGGGCGCTGGAGCCCGACTTGCGCGCCGCCGTCATGTCCGCCATCACGCGCGGAAAAGTCGAGGTACGCCTGAGCTTTGGCCGCAAGGCCGCCACCGCTGGCACGCAGGCGCTGAACGTGCCCCTGCTGGCCGAACTGGCGCGCTTGCAAAACGAAGTGGGCCAGCATTTTCGTCTCCGCCCCCGTCATGACGGTGGCGGAACTGCTGCGCTGGCCTGGCGTCATCGAAGAAGCGCAAGTAGGACAGGAATCCCTGCAGGCCGACGTGGGCGCACTGACCAAGCGCACCGTGGCCGCCTTCGTCGACAGCCGCAAGCGCGAAGGCGCGGCGCTCGAAGCGGTGCTGGTGTCGCGCATCGAAGCGATGGAAGCCATCGTCAAGCGCATCACCCCCCTGATTCCGCAAGTGGTGGCGGCCTTCCAGCAAAAAGCCATCGAGCGCATGCAGGATGCGCTGGGCCTGGCCAGCCAGGGCTCGAATTCAGCCCTGTCGCGCCAGGACGCCATGGAACGCATCCGCCAGGAAGTGATCCTGTACGGCATCCGCATCGACGTGTCCGAAGAACTGGCGCGCCTGTCGGCCCACCTGGGCGAAACGCGCCACATCCTCGCCAAGGGCGGGCAAGTGGGCAAGCGCCTCGACTTCATGATGCAGGAACTCAATCGCGAAGCCAACACGCTGGGTGCCAAGGCGTCCGTCAAGGAACTGGCCGACGCCTCGATGGACCTGAAGCTGCTGATCGAGCAGATGCGCGAACAGGTGCAGAACCTGGAATAAGCGCTCCCGCCTCAGGCCAGGCGCGCTCCGGCGCGCCCCTGGTCGCTGGCGGCGATGACGACGCAGGCGACAAACAGGACGATGCTGTACTCCACGCCGCCGGCGCCATGCTCGCCCACGAACCAGCCCTTGGCCGCATGCACGATGGCGATGCCGCCGACGCAGATCACCATCAGCCCGGCCGCCGCCCAGCGCGTGTAGATGCCGATGATGAGCAAACTGCCGCATACGATCTCGACGACGGTAATCGCCCACACCACGGCCAGGCCGTAGATGAATCCCTTGTCTTCCAGGAAACCGGCAAAACGCGGAATGGTGCCATTGGCGATGCGCGTGATGGCGTGCGCCATGAACATCACGGCGATGGCCACCCGCAGCAGCAGCATGGCCTGGGAAGAACTGAGGAACGGGAAATTTTTCATGCGCACATCCTGTCGCTTAAATAATTATTAAGAAAAAACCATTCCAAATTAAATAACTATTTCCTCAAGATAACAAGCAAAATATGCGCAAGCCTGGCGGCAAGGCGCATCGCGGGGCTGGCTCGCCGCCTTGCCTCTTGGTAAAATACCGAATTGGGCGGCGCCCATGCAAGCGCAAACGCCGCCATCACACGCATATGGAAAGATCCGCATGAGCCACCCTACCGCCTTCTCCGGCAGCCTGTTCGTGGTCGCCGCGCCATCGGGCGCCGGCAAATCGACACTGGTCAATGCATTGCTGGCGCAAGAGCCCGGCATCAAGCTGTCGATCTCGACCACCACCCGCGCACCCCGTCCGGGCGAGCAGCATGGCCGCGAGTATTACTTCACGACCGCGGAAGACTTTGTCGCGCGCGCCGACCAGGGCGAATTCCTGGAATGGGCGGAAGTGCATGGCAATTACTACGGCACCTCGCGCATCATGGTGGAACAGCAAATGCTGGCCGGCACCGATATCCTGCTGGAAATCGACTGGCAGGGCGCGCGCCAGGTGCGCAAGCAATTCCCCCGCGCAGCCGGCATTTTCATCCTGCCGCCATCGATCGATGCGCTGGAAGAACGCTTGAACAAGCGCGGCCAGGACGAGCCGCACGTGATCACGCGCCGCCTGCTGGCGGCCGGCGGCGAAATCGCACACGCTCCCGAGTTCGAGTATGTTATTATCAATGAAGAGTTTACGGTCGCTTTGTCCGAACTGAGCGCGATCGTGAGAGCGGCCCGTTGCCGGTTTGCGCAACAAGCGGCCCGCAACGCATCGCTATTCGCCCAGCTGGGCCTGCACGCAGAATAATCGTTTCTGCACGCCAGTTCACACAGCACCACGCACACAATTTAGGAGTTACTATGGCCCGTATCACAATCGAAGATTGCCTGAAGCAGATCCCTAACCGTTTCCAGCTGACCCTGGGTGCAACCTACCGCGCACGTCAGTTGCTGCAAGGCCACACCCCCAAGGTCGAAGCCAAGGACAAGCCTACCGTCGTCGCACTGCGTGAAATCGCTGCCGGTAAAGTCGGCATCGAAATGCTGAAAAAGGTCCCGATGTAATTGGGAACCCGCGTGCCGGAACAGTGCTGACCCCTGGTTCTACCGTATCCTTTATTCACACTGTGAAGTAACGCGACGTTTTATGAGTCTGACCCCAGCCGACACGACTTCCGCAGCACTGCCGCCCCTGGCCCCGCGCCAGGCGGCAAAATCGCAGGGCGCTTCCGCGCCCGGTGCCGGCACGTCCGCAGGCGGCGCCCCCGCAGCGCCCGCCCTGGGCGTGGCCTCCGTCAGCCACCTGGCCGACAAGCTGGCCGAATACCTGTCCCCCGCCGACCTGAAAAAAGTCAAGGAAGCCTACCGCTTCTCCGACGAAATGCACCTGGGCCAGATGCGCCGCTCGGGCGAGCCGTATATCTCGCATCCGATCGCCGTCGCCGAAATCTGTGCCGACTGGAAACTCGACGCGCAAGCCATCATGGCCGCCCTGCTGCACGACGTCATGGAAGACCAGGACGTCAAGAAGGAAGAATTGATCGAGCGCTTCGGCGCACCGGTGGCGCACCTGGTCGACGGCCTGTCGAAGCTGGAAAAGATCGAATTCCAGAGCCAGATCGAAGCGCAGGCGGAAAATTTCCGCAAGATGCTGCTGGCCATGGCGTCCGACGTGCGCGTGATCCTGATCAAGCTGGCCGACCGCCTGCACAATATGCGCACGCTGGACTTCATGACGGCGGCAAAAAAGCGCCGCATCGCCAGCGAGACCATGGAAGTGTACGTGCCGATTGCGCACCGCCTCGGCCTGAACAATATCTACCACGAGCTGCAAGACCTGTCGTTCTCGCACCTGTATCCGATGCGCTACCGCACCCTGGCGAAAGCCGTCAAGGCGGCGCGCGGCAACCGGCGCGAAGTGGTCAACAAGATCATGGAAGCGGTGAAAAGCACCTTGTCCATGGCCGAGCTCGAAGCCGAGGTCACGGGCCGCGAAAAGACCCTGTACGACATCTATAAAAAAATGCGCAGCAAGCACTTGTCGTTCTCGCAAGTGCTGGACGTGTACGGCTTCCGCGTGGTGGTGGGCAGCTTTGCCGACTGTTACGTAACCCTGGGCACCCTGCACAGCCTGTACAAGCCCATGCCGGGCAAGTTCAAGGATTACATCGCGATCCGCAAGCTGAACGGCTATCAGTCGCTGCACACGACCGTCATCGGCCCGTATGGCACGCCCGTGGAATTCCAGATCCGCACGCAGGACATGCACCGCACGGCCGAATCGGGCGTGGCGGCGCACTGGCTGTACAAGAGCGGCGAATCGAATCCGTCCGACCTGCAGCAGCGCACGCATGCCTGGCTGCAATCCCTGCTCGACATCCAGCAGCAGACGGGCGACTCGGCCGAATTCCTCGAACACGTCAAGGTCGACCTGTTCCCCGATTCCGTCTACGTGTTTACGCCGAAGTCGAAGATCATCGCCCTGCCGCGCGGCGCCACGGCCATCGACTTCGCCTATTCGATCCACACGGGCATCGGCGATCAGACCGTGGCGGTGAAAATCAACAACGAAACCTCGCCGCTGCGCACCGAGCTGCACAATGGCGACATCGTGGAAATCATCACCGATTCCTCGTCGCGCCCCAGCCCGACGTGGCTGTCGTTCGTGCGCACCGGCAAGGCCCGCTCGGCCATCCGCCACCATTTGCGCACGATCAACCTGCCTGAATCGATCGCCCTGGGCCAGCAACTGCTGTCGCAGGCGCTGCAAACGCTGAACATCGACGCCGAACTGCCGGCGCCGCTGGTGGAACGCCTGCTCAACGAATCGAGCGCCAATTCCATGGACGAACTGTACGCGGACATCGGCATCGGCAAGCGCATGGCCACCCTGGTGGCGCGCCACATCTTCGGCCTGATCGGCGGCGAAGCGGCCAGCATGCCCGTGGAACACAACAGCGGCAGCGAACTCGATCCCGTCACCATCTGCGGCAGCGAAGGCGTCTCCGTGCAACTGGCGCCATGCTGTTTGCCGATTCCCGGCGACCAGATCATCGGCCAGCTGCGCCGCGACCAGGGCTTGCTGGTGCACACGAGCGACTGCTCGCAAGCCAAGCGCCAGCGCGCCAAGGAACCGGACCGCTGGATCGCCGTGCGCTGGGGCACGGAACTGAACCGCCGCTTCGATTGCCGCATCAAGGTCTTGATCAACAGCGAACGGGGCATCCTGGCCCGCGTCGCCGCCGAAATCGGCGAATCCGACGCCAACATCATCTATGTGGGCATGGACGAAGACAAGGACAACGTCCTCGACCAGTTGCGCTTCACCGTGCAAGTCAAGGACCGCGTCCACCTGGCCGCCCTGCTGCGCAATGTGCGCCGGGTCGCCGGGGTCAACCGAATACTCCGGGAGCGCAATTAAAAAAAACGGCTGGCCAGATTCTCTGCCCAGCCGTTTTTTCATGCCGCGAGCATCAGCTCAAGTTTCCCCCGGCGCCGGATACGTCACTTCCAGCAACTCCAGTTCCTGCTCGCCCTGCGGCGTGTTGAGGGTGATCAAATCGCCTTCGCGTGCCTTGGTGATGGTGCGCGCCATGGGCGAGATCCAGCTGATCTTGCCGTTCAGGGGGTCGAATTCATCGATGCCGACGATGGTGATGGTGTGCGTTTCGCCGTCGCTGGTGCGGTAAGTTACCGTGGCGCCGAAGAATACCTGGTCGTTGCCGTAGTGCACGCTAGGGTCGACGATGGCGGCCAGATCCATGCGTTTCGTCAGGAAACGAATGCGGCGGTCGATTTCGCGCAGCCGGCGCTTGCCATAGATATAGTCGCCATTTTCCGAGCGGTCGCCATTCGACGCCGCCCAATGGACGATGCGCACCACTTCCGGACGGTCGACGTCGATCAGCTGCAGCAACTCTTCCTTGATGCGCTGGTAGCCGGCCGGCGTGATGTAGTTCTTGGCGCCGGCGGGAATGGCCAGCGCCAGCGCGGCCGCTTCTTCATCGTCGTCGTTGTCGGATTCTTTTACAAAGGCTTTATTCATCTGTCTATTGTAGCCCCGTCAAGGACTGCCGGGCACACCGATTTATCGTATCATCGAGGCCATGGCAGCCATACCGGGGCGCCACACGGAGACGGATGAAAAAATTCTACAGAGTCAGGCGCTGGCTGTTCGCGCCGCTGGTCTACCTGGCCGCCATCTGCCTGCTGATCGAGGAATGGCTGTGGGCGACGGGTGCGCGCATCATGCAGGTCATCGCGCAATTTCCACCCCTGCATGCACTCGAAGCGTGGATCAAGCGCCTGCCGCCGTACTGGGCGCTGGCCATCTTCGTGCTGCCGGCCGTGCTGCTGTTCCCCGTCAAGCTGCTGGCCCTGCTGGCGATCGCGCGCGGCCATGCGTTTTCCGGCATCGGCGTGATCGTCATCGCCAAGCTGGGCGGCGCGGCCGCCGTCGCGCGCCTGTATTCGCTGACGCGCCCTACCCTGCTCAGCTTGCCGTGGTTCGCCCGCTGGCACGGTTTATTTATGGAAACCAAGGACCGCTGGATCGCCCGCCTGCGCGCCACGCGCCCATGGCGCCGCGTCAGCCGCCTGTCGGCCGCGCTGGGCCGCGCCCGCCGCGCCTGGTGGCAACGCTTGCGCAAGGGCACGCCCGGACGCCATAATTCCCGGCCAGCAAGAGTGCTGCGCCGCTTCGCCGCCTTCTGGCGCGCCCGCCGCTGATGAAGAAAGGCAACTCCATGCACGACACGCCCCGGCTGGCCCCCGCCCTGCGCGCGGCGGCGCCGGAAATCTACCTGTACGACGCGGCCAGCTTGCAATTGCTGGACGCCAACGATGCCGCCTGCGACAACCTGCAATATGCTCGCAAGCAATTGCTGGCGATGACGCCGTTCGCGCTGGCGCCACAGCTCGAGGCGCAGCAGCTGGCCACCGTGCTGGCCGCCCTGGACGACAGCATCGGCGCGCAAGCCCGGCTGCACGTGCAGCAACGGCGCCGCGATGGCAGCCTGTATTCGCTCAGCCTGCACCTGTCGCGCGCCCAGCGCCAGGGGCGCGCCCTGCTGCTGGCCGAGGGCGAAGACTTGCGCACGCCGCAGGCGACGGCCGCCGCGCTGGCGCAGGTGCAGTCGCGCTTCAACGCCATCGTCTCAAATACGCCGGGCCTCGTGTACCAATTCTGCCTGCATGCGGATGGGCGCGCCGCCTTCCCTTACCTGAGCGATGGTTGCCAGGCCCTGCTGGGGCTGGGGCCGGCACAGCTGCACGCGCGCCCGGAACTGTTCTACCAGTTGATCCTGGCCGACGACCGCGCCTCGTATCTCGAGTCGATGCAAGCCTCAAAAAACGCCTTGTGGAGCTGGAACTGGGAAGGCCGCATCTGGATCGATGCCTGGAAGGACGTCAAATGGATCAACCTGCGCTCCACGCCGCGCGCGCTGGCCGACGGCACGGTGCAGTGGGAAGGCATCATGACGAATATCACGGAAAGCCGGCTGGAACAGATCGAAGTGCGCCAGTCGCGCGCCCGCCTGGCCGAGCTGACGGCGCATATCGACAAGGTCAAGGAACACGAACGCACGCGCCTGGCGCGCGAATTGCACGATGACCTGGGCGGCAATTTGACGGCGATCAAGATGGCGCTGGCCATGCTGGCGCGCCGCCTGCCGCCGGACGACGCGTTGCTGCAGGAAAAGGCCGACTATGTCGATGCCCTGGTCGACCGCAGCATCGACGCCGTGCACCGCATTTCGCTGGACTTGCGCCCTTCCATGCTGGATCTGGGCCTGGTCGCCGCGCTGGACTGGCAAGTCAAGGAATTCGCGCGCCAGGCCGGCATCGAGTGCCAGTTCATTTCCAACCGCCAGCACATCGAACTGGAGCTGGACCAGGCAACCAGCCTGTTCCGCATCGCCCAGGAGGCGCTGACGAATATCGCCAAGCATGCGCAGGCGAGCAAGGTCAGCGTGCGCCTGGCCCGGCAGCGCCAGCATATCAGCCTGACCATCGCCGACAATGGCGTCGGCATGCGCCTGTCCGACCGCGCCAAGCCGCAGTCGTTCGGCATCCGCGGCATGGCCGAACGGGCCAGCGCGCTGGGCGGCACCCTGAGCCTGATGGACGGGCCGGGCGGCGGCACCATCCTGAGCATAAAAATCCGGCTGACCACGCCGCGAGAGGCGATAATAGCGGCTGCAGCCAGCGCACCAGCGCAAAGCGGCATGCCCTAAGTCCACAGGGAAGCCGCCGGTGCAGGGATTCAGATAGGAAACAACGCAGTCATGAAAGAAAAAGCCACCATCCGGGTATTCATCGCCGACGATCACGCGATCGTGCGCGAGGGCTTGAAGCAAATCCTCGCCGATACGCGCGACATCATTGTCGCCGGCGAAGCCGAAAATGGCCACGACGCCATCAAACTGTTCCGTGGCTCGAAATGCCAGGTGTTGCTGCTCGACATCTCCCTGCCCGACCGCAGCGGCATCGAGGTGCTCAAGCAGATCAAGAAGGAAAAGCCGGAACTGGCCGTGCTGATGCTCTCCATGCACCGCGAGGACCAGTACGCCATCCGTTCGCTCAAGGCGGGCGCGGCCGGCTATCTGACGAAACAGAGCGCGCCGCGCGAGCTGGTCACGGCCATCCGCCAGGTGGCGCAAGGCTTGAAATACATCAGCGCCTCGCTGGCGCAGGAACTGGCCAACACGGTGGGCGAAGACCACGAAACGGCCTTGCACGACACCTTGTCGGACCGCGAATACCAGACGCTGGTCATGATTGCCTCGGGCAAGGCGGTGGGCGCCATCGCCGAAGAGCTCAAATTGTCCGTGAAAACCGTCAGCGAGTACCGCGCCCGCCTGCTGGTCAAGATGAAACTCAAGAACAGCGCCGAACTGACGCATTACGCCATCCGCAACCAGCTGGTGGATTGACGGCAAAGCGGCATGCACGCTGGCATCGGGCGAATTGACAGGACTTCTCCTTGCTTCTCGCACAATAAGTTCTTTGCCAACTCGCATATCATGAGGATAATGAGAAATATCTGAAAAGGCTGTGCCTACATGTCCAGTAAATTGCCATCTTCACCAGCAGGTGCTCCCGCTGGCACCACGAATACCGCCGCCGCTGCGGCGATGAACCCGGCCGATATCGCCCGCGAAGCGTTTCGCCGCCTGGCCACGCGCCGCATCGCCCCCACGCCGAGCGCCTACCGCGACATCTACAATGAAATCGCCGGCATCAGCGAACCGGCCGATACGCCTGCCGCCCCGGCCGCCGTGCTGGCAGCCAGCGCACCCACGGAGAGCGGCGCGGAAAACGTCCTGACGCAATTCGCCGCCAAGATGAGCGAATCGGCGGGCGAACTGGGCGACTTTGGCAAGCGTTTCCAGCGGGCACTGAAAGCGCGCGACTGGGACAGCTATGCGCGCACCCTGGCGCAGCTGGCCGAGAAACAGGTCAAGAAAGGCGGCGGCATCGAATTGCCGCCCCTGCCGGACGGCGAACAGACGCGCACCCTGCGCGAATTGCTCAGCCGCACCTTGGGTTTTGCCGTCGCCACCTTGCTGACGGGCACGCCCGCACTGGTGGAAGAAGCCGAATCGCTGGGCGCGGCCATCAAGCAGGCGCACACGGAAGAGGCGCTGAACGAAGCGGCCCTGCGCCTGAAGCAGCTGTGCTACCAGATCGAACTGAAAAGCGGAGACACGGCCGAGCAGCAGGAATTGCTGCTGCGCCTGTTCAAGTTACTACTCGACAACGTCAGCCAGTTGCTCGACGACGACAGCTGGCTGCGCGGCCAGGTCGATGCCGTGCAAAACCTGATCGCCGGCCCGCTCGACCAGCGCGCACTGGAAGACGCCACGCGCAGCCTGAAGGAAGTCATCTACAAGCAAAGCCAGCTCAAGCACAGCCTGTCCGACGTCAAGCTGACGGTCAAGAACATGATGATGACCTTCATCGACCGCCTGGGGCAAGTGGCGGCCAGCACGGGCGACTTCCACGAAAAGATCGGCGGCTATTCGGAAAAGATCAGCCAGGCGGAAAATATCAGCGAATTGAACAGCGTTCTCGACGAAGTCTTGCGCGAAACGCGCATGGTGCAGAACGAGGCCTTGCGCGCACGCGACAAGATGGTGCTGGCGCGCCAGGAAGTGCAGGATGCGGAACAGCGCATCCATACGCTGGAGGCCAAGCTGCAGCATATGAGCGAGCTGGTGCGGGAAGACCAGCTGACGGGCAGCCTGAACCGCCGTGGCCTGGACGACGTGTTCGAGCGCGAGACGGCCCGCTCCGACCGGCGCGGCACACCGCTGTGCATCGCCATGCTGGACCTGGACGATTTCAAGCGCCTGAACGACACCTATGGCCACCTGGCCGGCGATGCCGCCTTGAAACACCTGGTCAAGATCGTCAAGGAAACCCTGCGCTCGATGGACGTCATCGCCCGCTTCGGCGGCGAGGAATTCCTCATCCTGCTGCCGGAAACGACGGTCGAGGCGGCTTCGTCGACGATGACGCGGTTGCAGCGCGAGCTGACCCGGCATTTCTTCCTGCACGACAACGAAAAAGTCTTGATCACCTTTTCCGCCGGCGTGGCCCTGCGCCTGCCCAACGAAGACCAGGCCGAACTGGTCAAGCGCGCCGACCGCGCCATGTACCAGGCCAAGCAGACGGGCAAGAATCGCGTGGTGGTGGCCGACTGAGTCCGGCCCGCTGCACGCCATGCCGTCCCGCCGCCCGGCCGGACGGCATTTTTCATTTCAAAACAACAACATTTTCTCCTATTCCCGCGCTTCGCCAGTATCCCTGCGATATAAAAATAAAACTATTTTTACCCTCAAGTTTCTTTAAAACCTGTCGTCTAGCGCGCGGCTGGCGGCAAACTGAAGGGCTAAAAATTAAAATTTAAAGCACTTTCGCCATAAATTTTCCCGCAGAGCAACCGTTACCCTAAACAACAGCGGCTTGATTGTCCCGGAACAGCGGGGCAGGCCAAAGTGACTAGCACATAGCGCAATGTAGTACCTGTTTGGAGAATTATCATGGCTGCAGTAATTAATACCAACATCTCGTCCCTGAATTCGCAACGCAACCTGTCGACCTCGCAGTCGGCCCTGAGCACCTCGCTGCAACGCCTGTCCTCCGGCTTCCGCATCAACAGCGCCAAAGATGATGCTGCTGGTCTGGCGATTTCCGACCGCATGACGTCGCAAATCCGCGGCATGACCCAAGCCACCCGCAATGCCAACGACGGCGTCTCGCTGGCTCAGACGGCTGAAGGCGCGTTGGCAAGCTCGGGCGACATCCTGCAACGCATCCGCGAACTGGCCGTACAATCGTCGAACTCGACCAACTCGTCGAGCGACCGCCAGGCGCTGCAAACCGAGGTAGGCCAGCTGGGTTCGGAACTGAACCGTATCGCCCAAACCACCTCGTTCAACGGCCAGGCATTGCTGGACGGCACCATGGGTACGGCCAACTTCCAGGTCGGCGCCGATGCCAATCAGCTGATTTCCGCCAGCGGCGCGAACTTCCTGACCAATACCTACGGCAACAACCGTATCGCCAACGATGCATCGGCTGTCAAAAAAGATGCACTGGGTAATGCAGCCGCCGGCAAGCTGACGATTGCCGGCTCCATCGGCACCGCCACCGTCGACACGACGGCAGCAGCAGCCGGCGTCAAAGGCAGCACGGCCAAGTCCGTCGCCGCCGACATCAATAGCCAAACGGCGAAAACCGGCGTGACCGCCTCGGCACAAACGGACGTGAACCTGAACCTGGGCGCCGAATCGTATTCGTTTGCCATCACGTCGGACAACCCAAGCACGGCGCCTGTCACCGTGTCATTCGCCGTCAGCGGCACGGCTTCGACCGCAGCCGACTATGCGGCAGGCATCAACGCCATCAATGCCCAACGGCCAAGACCGGCGTGACCGCCCAGTACGACAGCGTCAACAAGGGCATGAAGCTGACCAATGCATCGGGCGAGAATATCGGCCTGACGCAAGGCACGACGGCCAACGTCAAGTTCGATGTCGATGGCTACAAGGCTGACGGCAAAGTACAAGCAGCGGTGCAGTCGATCATCACCGCAGCCGACGCCGCCACGGTCAACGGCCGCGTGACCTTCGACTCGCAAAACAGCTTCTCCGTGACGGAAACGACCACCACCGGTCTGGCGATCGGCCAGGCAACGGCGCAAGGTTCGACCCTGAACTCCGTGTCGACCCTGGACGTGACGAACTTTGACAATGCGCAGCTGGCAATTAAAATTGCCGACGCAGCACTGGCAACGGTCAACAGCCAACGCGCCCAGTACGGCGCTTTGCAGTCGCGCTTCTCGTCGGCAATTTCCAACCTGCAATCGACCACGGAAAACCTGTCCGCATCGCGCAGCCGCATCGTCGATACCGACTTTGCATCGGAAACGGCCAACATGACCCGCGGCCAGATCCTGCAACAAGCTGGTACGGCCATGCTGGCGCAAGCGAACTCGCTGCCGAACGGCGTCCTGAGCCTGCTGCGCGGCTAATCTCCGATTAGTCAGGCAACAGCGTAGGACTCTGATTCCCCTGCCGGATTTTTTCGGCAGGGGAATTTTCACTAGGAGAGCACCATGACTATCGACACGATAGCGGCCGCCTCCGCGGCCAGGATAGACAAGAGTTACGTCGCGACGGACACGCCGGCGGCGCGCCCGGCAACGCCACGCACGGCTACGGAAAACGACACGGTTGCACCACAGCAAGCCAGCAAGGAACCCAGCCGCGAGCAGTTGAACAAGGCGGTATCGGAGCTGAACCAGTCGTCGCAGATAAAAACGCAAGGCATTGAATTTTCCATCGACGAAGACAGCCAGCGTACGGTCGTCAAGGTCATCGACCAGGAAACCAAGGAAGTGCTGCGCCAGATTCCCACCCGGGAAGCGCTGGAATTGGCCAAGACCTTTGACTCGGCCAAAGGTTCACTGATCAGTCAAAGCGCATAAGATGACCTCGCCCACGGACATGCAGCAGCGTGGCAGTATGCATCGGCATGACCACGGGGCCCGATAGCCTGGCTATCCGGCCCCGTTTTTTATTGCGGTAAAAGCAACATCCTCCGGTCTCTTCCCCGATTTTTTCCGCCCGCTGAAAACAGCGCGGTAAATCCCCCTCTCAAGTCCTGATTGATTCTGCCGATAACAGCTTATATTAGCGTTTTCCTAGGAGTATTCAGTGGCCATCTCACCTACACTTTCATCCATAGGCATCGGCGCCGGCGCCAGCGGCCTGGATGTGAATGCCCTCATCGACAAGCTGATGACGGCCGAAGCGGCACCGCTGGGTACTTTTGACAAGAAAACGGCTTCCTACCAGGCCAAGCTGAGCGCCATGGGCACCTTGAGCGGCGCCGTCAGCACCTTCCAGAGTTCGCTGTCGGCGCTCTCGAACACCAACAACTTCCGCGCCGTCAGCGCCACGCCCGCCGATCCCCTCGTACTGACGGCCAGCGCCGGCGCCAAGGCCGTGGCCGGCAACTACAACATCAATGTCACGCAACTGGCTCAGTCGCAGACCCTGATGTCGGGCGGCATGGCCAACAAGCTGTCGACCATCGGCCTGGGCAGCAAGACGACAATTTCCTTCCAGCTCGGTTCGGTCGCCGGCGGCACCTTCGGCTTGAAGGGCGCCGCCCTTGGCGCCACCACGGCGCAGAGCGGCATCAGCAACGGCTCCCTGATCCTCAATGGCACCGCCATCCCCACCGACGCCAGCACCAAGAGCGCGCGCGCCCTGGCCGACGCCATCAACGCCAAGAGCAGCACCACGGGCGTGACCGCCACGGCCCAGCCGACTGAAAGCAGCGCGACCATGTTCAGCGGCTTCGGCAATATCGAAACGGGCGCGGACGGCACGTATTCGCTGTCGGTGGGCGGCATCGAGATCGTCACCCAGGGGAACGGCGTCGCCGCGGGCGCCGGCATCACGGGGGCCTCGCTCGACACGACGCTCGAAGGCCCGAATGCCGTCTCGAACGCGCTGGCCGCGGCCAACATCACCGTCACCGGCAAGGCCGCCGACGGCACGCTGAAATTTACGCGCGCCGACGGTTCCAACCTGAATATCGAGGAAGTGGTGACGGGCTCGGTCAAGGGCGGCATCGGCCATGCCTCGAACTCGGTCAATGACGGCTCGAACGTGACGCTGACCAGCACCATCAACCTGGCCTCGGGCAATGCCAGCCCCATTACCATCGCCGGCAGCAATCCGGCCGCGGCCGGACTGACGGCAGGCTCCGGTGGCGCCTACATGAACACCAACTTTACCCAGGATGGCACGCAGGCGACGGGCACGGTGGTGATCGACGCCACCAACAACACCCTGCAAGGCATCCGCGACGCCATCAACAACGCGGGCCTGGGCGTAACCGCCAGTATCGTTTCGGACGGCACGGACAAGCCCTACCACCTGGTCTTGAGCTCCTCGAAGACGGGTGCCAATTCGGCCATGAAAATCTCGCTGAGCGGCAGCGACGGCCTGCCGCCGGACAGCGCCCTGAACGACTTGCTATCGTACGATGCGGGCGGCACGCAGAACCTGAAACAGAACAGCGCCGCGCAAAACACGAACTTCAGCGTCAACGGCATCGCCATCACCAGCGCGTCGAACAGCGTCGATACGGCCATCGAAGGCGTGACCCTGGGCATAGCCAAGGTGGGTAGCACCAGCTTGTCGGTGCAAAAAGACACCTCCACCGTCAAGACCAGCATCAATGCCTTCGTCAAGGCGTATAACGACCTGAATACGGCGATGGCCAAGATGACGGCCTATGATCCGGAAACCAAGAAGGGCGGCGTGCTGCTGGGCGACTCGACCGCGCAATCGATCCAGAGCCAGCTGCGCAGGCAGCTCGGTGCGCCCATTACCGGCTTGAACAGCAACCTGAGCACCTTGAGCCAGGTGGGTATCTCCTTTCAAAAAGATGGCAGCCTGACACTGGACTCGAGCAAGCTCGACAAGGCTATCAGCGCCAACTTCACCGACATCGCCGGCCTGTTCTCGGCACTCGGCAAGGCCACCGACAGCAACGTGGCATTTACCAGCTCGACCGCCGCAACCAAACCCGGCAGCTATGAATTGACGATCACCACGATGGCCAGCCAAGGTGCGCTCACCTCGGCCGCCGTCTTGCCGGCCAGCACGACAATTGCCAGCGATACCACCTGGAGCATCACGCTCAACGATACCGAGCCCAGCGCTGCCAAGAACACGGCGCAGGTCGTCATTCCTGCCGGCACCTACACCCCTGCGCAGATGGCCTCGATGATCCAGTCCTCGATCAACGGCGTGAAGTCCTTTGCCGACAACGGCGCCACCGTGTCGGCCTCCATCGATGGAGCGGGCAAGCTGGTGCTGGCATCGGCCCGCTATGGCTCCGTCTCGAATATCGCCGTCAGCACCGGCACGGGCACGGCGCCGACCGCCCTGTTCGGCGCCGCCACGCCCGTCAAGGGCACGGACGTGGCCGGCACCCTGGGCGGACAACCGGTGATCGGCTCGGGCCAGACCCTGACGGGCGCCGCCGGTTCGCCGGCCGAGGGCCTGAAGATTGAAGTCACGGGCGGCACCACCGGTGCGCGCGGCACCGTCAGCTTTTCGCAAGGCTATGCGTATCAGCTCAACAACCTGGCCACCTCCTTCCTCGGCACGGACGGCATGATCACCAACCGTTCCAAGGGTCTCAACGAAACGATCAAGAACATCGCGACGCAGCGCGACAAGTTCAGTGACAAACTGAACGACATCGAAGCGCGCTACCGCGCCCAGTATTCGCGCCTGGATGTATCCCTGAATAAATTGCAAGGCATGCAATCCTATTTGACCCAGCAGCTGGCCGCCATCGCCGCCAACCGTTAAGCGCTATCATCAGGAGAATATATGTTTGGAACCCAACAACGCGGCGTCAACGCCTATGCCAAGGTCGGCCTGGAAACGGGCATAGGCTCGGCCTCGCCGCACAAGCTGATCGTGATGCTGTACGACGGCGCCCTGGTGGCCGTGCTCAGCGCGCAGATGCACATGAAATCGGGCAATATTCCAGAAAAAGGCAAGTCCATCTCGAAAGCCATCCAGATCATCGACAATGGCTTGCGCGCCAGCCTGAACAAGGAGGCCGGCGGCCAGATCGCCGAAGGCCTCGACGCCCTGTATGAATACATGAGCGCGCGCCTGCTGACGGCCAACCTGAACAACGACGTCACCCTGCTGGAAGAAGTACAGCGCCTGCTCACCGACCTGCGCGAAACCTGGAACGCCATTGGTTCCACGCCCGCCGCCATCCCCGGCGCCGATCTGAAACGTATGCCCAGCCTTGCGAGCGCCTGACCCATGATGACGAATCAAGAAGTCCTGACCACCTACGAAGCCATGCAGACCCTGACGGGCCAGATGGTGACCGCCGCCACCAACGCCGATTGGGACGCACTGGAAGTGCTGGAACAGCGCATCAGCGCGCATGTGGCAGCGTTGAAGGCGAATGAAGCAAAAGTCGTGCTGGAGACCTCCGGCCGCCAGCGCAAGGTCGCCCTGATCAAGCAGATCCTGGAAGACGACCGCAAGATCCGCGACCTGACCATGCCGTGGATGGCACAATTGTCCAAGCTGATCAACAGCACCGGCACGGAGCGGCGCCTGGCCAACGCCTACGGCGCGTAAGCGCGCGCGGGGGCGCCATGTTGCCGAAGATGGATGCCATCGGCATGACGCCCCTGACCCCGGTCAAGGTTACGCGGGCGGCCGATGCCGTCGCCGACCCGCGCCAGGCCGAGTTCCAGCGCTCGCTGCAAGGACTGATCGGCAAATCCCTGCAGGGTCAGGTACTGGCCCGCATGGGCGATGGCAGCTATCTGGTGCGTGTGGCCGGCACGCCGGCCCGCATGCAGCTGCCCGCCGGCGCCCAGCCGGGCACGGAAATCCCGCTGACCTTGATCGGCATCAATCCCCGCCCTTCTTTTCAAATCGGCAATAATCGTGACCAGGCCGCCAGCCCCCAGCTGACGTATGCGGACGCGGAAGCCGAGCCCGAGGCTGCCGACCTGCGCGGCCCCCAGGCCGGCACGCGCGCCAGCAGCACGGCCGCCACCCTGCTCAGCCGCGCACCCCTGACACCCGCCAATCTGCTGCCCGCCCTGGCAGGCGACACGCCCGCGCCCGAGCTGAGCACCACCGCGCGCGCCATCAGCACTGTGCTGAGCCAGGCGGAAAGCGTGCCCGGTGCGCCCCTGGCCCTGGTCGGCAAGACGCCGCTGATGGCCACGCCGGGCGCCAATCCCGCCCAGGTAGCCCAGAACCTGCGCGACGCCGTCGGCAGCAGCGGCCTGTTCTATGAATCGCATGTGGCCGAATGGGCCGAAGGCAAGCGTCCGCTCGCGTCGCTGCTGCTGGAGCCGCAAATGCAGAAGGCCCAGCCAGGAGAAACGCTCAGGACGGGCACCGACCTGGCCTCGGCACAACTGATCAATTTGCAGCTGCACACCCACGAACAGGCGCGCGTGCAGTGGCAGGGCGAAGCCTGGCCCGGCCAGAAGATGCAGTGGGATATCAGCCGCGATGCGCCGGAAAGCCAGCAGCACGAGGGGCGCGACGGCGACGAGGAAGCGACGGCCTGGCGCAGCAATGTGCGCTTCCAGTTTCCCCTGCTGGGCGACCTGGCCGCGCACGTGGTCTTGCAGGGCGGCCGGGTGGCCATCCAGATGCAGGCCGGCAGCGAAGGCAGCGCCGCCACCCTGCGCCAGCATGCGGCACGGCTGGAAGCGGCGCTGGAAGCGGCTGGCTGGCCCTTGGCGTCGCTGACGATCACCGGCAAGCAGGACGCTGCCGAGCCGGTGGAAGCCGATGATGCTTGACGATACCAGGCGCAAGGTGCCGCAGACGGCCGTCGCGCTCGCCTACCAGAGCGGCACGCCGGCGCCCAAGGTGGTGGCCAAGGGTAGCGGCCTGATCGCGGACCAGATCATCAGCACGGCGCGCGAACACGGCGTCTTCGTGCATGAATCGAAGGAATTGGTGGCCTTGCTGATGGATGTCGACCTGGACCGCCAGATTCCGCCGGGCCTGTATCGGGCGATTGCGGAACTGCTGGCCTGGTTATATCATATTGAATCTGCGAATGGCGGGCCGATCCCGCCGCCGCCCGACACCAGCGTCAACCTCACCGATACATAGACAGGCATCAATGCAAGCACATATTATGGATTCCGGCCTCGAAAACTGGCATGATTTTGAAGTGGAATCGCGGCGGGAAATCATCGCCTTGCTGCGCAGCATCAGCGAAAAGAACCAGCTGATCCGCATGCTGATCCACGGTGAATCCGATGTGTGCGTCACTTCCATCCTGGATGTCGATGCCGACCGCAATACCGTCATCCTCGACCGTTCCGTGAACGCCGACCAGAACCGGCGCATGGTGGCCGCCACGGGCATTTCGTTTGAAACCTCGCTCGACAAGATCCGCATCCTGTTTGCCAGCGCCCTCGTGGAAGAGTGCAGCTACGGCGGCACGCCCGCCCTGAAAATTGCCATTCCAGAAACATTAATCCGCTTGCAGCGGCGCGAGTACTACCGCATGACGACGCCCGTAAGCAATCCCGTGCGCGTGGCGATTCCCCTGCCGCCCTCGCTGGGCGGCGCCGACACCCTGTTCCCGCTGGCCGACATCAGCTGCGGCGGCATCGCCATCCTCGACAATAAACTGATGCTGGGCGAAACCATCGGCAGGGACTACCCAGGCTGCCGCATCGACTTGCCCGACGTCGGCATCGTCACCGCGACTTTGCAAATTCGCAATTCGCTGGACATGACCTTGCTGAACAACAAGCTGAACCGCCGCCTCGGCTGCCAGTTCGTCGACCTGCCGCGCAGCATGCTGGCGCACGTGCAGCGCTATATCACGCGGCTGGAGCGTGAGCGCAATGCCAGGATGGCAGGGTTGGGCTGATCATAGATAACCCAAAACGAAGACTGGGGTCGGACCTTGCGCTTGGGGTTATCATAAGTTACACCTGCATATTCATGATCTCGTGATACGCCGACACTAATTTATTGCGCACCTGCACCGTCGCCTGGAATTCGATGCTCGACTTTTGCATCGATACCATCACGTCCGACAGGCTGACCTTTTCGTCGCCCATGGTAAAGCGCTGGCCCAGCGCCGACGAGGCCTTTTGCGCGCCGCTCACGGAATCGAGCGCGCTCTTGAAGGCATCGGCAAAATTCACCTTCGCCGCCGGAGCCTCGGTCTGGATCGCCGGTATTTTCGCCTCCGGCCGCGTGGCCGCCGACTTCAGTTGCGCGATCATCGCCTCGATCCTGCTGCTATCGATACCGCCTGTTTTCACTTTGCCTCCCGATTCTGGTCTGCTGCATAACTGTTCCTTGCCTGTTGCACCCAGAGAACAAAACCCTGGCTTGCAAGGCAACGACGGGTACAATAACTTCCGTCACATGTTGCCAGGGTTCCACAATACCAGCGCCAACGCCAGCCGCTCGGCCGAGCAGGCGGCAAAAGCGCCTTCTATTTGGACGATTGAAGCGCGTGACAGTGGCGGATAATTCTGCATATCGCCCCCTCCTCCTGAGGAAGCGGCCCCCACGCACCACCCAATACCCGTAAATAACACGCGCCCTGGAAGGCAATCATGGCTGTAGCCGAAGAAATCGATGTGAACCGCATACCGCCGGAACCGGCGCCTGCCCGCTCGCCCGTGGAATCCGTGCAAGCCTTCGCCAAGACGCCGATGGGCAAGAATTTCCTGCGCGGCCTGGGCGTGGCGGCACTGGTCGCCATCGGCGTGGCCCTCTACATGTGGAACCAGCCGCCCGAATACAAGGTCCTGTTCTCCAACTACACGGACCGCGACGGCGGCGCCATCACCGCCTCGCTGGACCAGCTGGGCATCAAGCATAAGTTTTCCGAAGGCGGAGGCGCCATTCTCGTGCCGACCGAGCAAGTCCACGACGCCCGCCTGAAGCTGGCCGCGCAAGGCTTGCCGAAAGGCGGCAACGTGGGCTTCGAGCTGATGGAAAACCAGAAGCTGGGCGTGTCGCAATTCCTGGAACAAGTCAATTTCCAGCGCGCACTGGAAGGCGAACTGGCGAAATCGATCGAATCGGTGTCCGCCGTCGACACGGCGCGCGTCCACCTGGCCCTGCCCAAACCGTCCGTCTTCGTGCGCGACCAGCAAAAACCCACGGCTTCCGTGCTGCTGAACCTGCACCCGGGCCGCGGCCTCGACCAATTGCAGGTCAGCGCCATCGTGCACCTGGTGGCGTCCAGCGTGCCGGAGTTGCTGCCGATCAATGTCACCGTGGTCGACCAGGCCGGCAACCTGCTGTCGAACCAGGAAAAGGACAAGGACCGCGCCAACGGCATCAAGAGCCTGGACCCGAACCAGCTGAAGTACGTGCAGCAATTGCAGCAAAGCGTGATCAAGCAGGTCGAATCGATCTTGCTGCCCATCGTCGGCGAAGGCAATGTGCGCGCCGAAGCGACGGCCGATGTTGATTTTTCGCAAAGCGAGCAGGCGGCCGAAACCTACAAGCCGAACTCGCCGCCGGAAGCGTCCACCATCCGCAGCCAGCAGACGAGCGAATCGACGGGCGCCGGCAATGCCAACCCGTCCGGCGTGCCGGGCGCGCTGTCGAACCAGCCGCCTGGCGTGGCCACGGCGCCGCTGACGGCCGAGGCACCGGGCGCTCCGGCTGGCGCGCCGACGGCGCCGACACAGAAGGAATCGACGACGAATTATGAAGTCGACAAGACCGTGCGCTACGAGCAGAAATCCATGGGCGGCCTGCGCCGCCTGTCGGTGGCCGTCGTCGTCAACTACCGCCGCAGCATCGGCAAGGATGGCAAGGTCACGGTCACGCCGATTTCGCCTGCCGAAATGGTGCAGATCAATAACCTGGTCAAGGAAGCGATGGGCTACAACAAGGAGCGCGGCGACAGCTTCAGCGTGGCCAACTCGCCGTTCGACGGCATCGACCGCGCGCCGGAAGGCAAGCTGGAGTGGTGGCGCGACCCGGCCAACTTGCCGCTGGCCAAGGAATTGGCGAAATTCCTCATCACGGCCCTGATCCTGCTGTATATCTTCATCAAGATCGTGCGCCCGATGCTGCGCCCCGTGATGCGCAAGATCGACGATTTCGGCGCCCCGCCGCCCGTGATCGAGCCGGAACTGCCGAAGACGGACGAAGAAAACGAAGTCCTGCTCAGCGAAGCCGAGCTGGAAGAACTGGAAGAAGACACGGCCCGCGGCTACCGCGAAAACCTGGCCATGGCCAGGAAACTGGCGCAGGAAGACCCGCGCGTGGTGGCCAACGTAATCAAAGCATGGATAGGCAATAATGACTGAGACAACGGGACTGCAAAAAGCATCGATCCTGATGCTGGCACTGGGCGAGAGCGAAGCGGCCGAGGTCATGAAATTCCTCGGCCCGCGCGAAGTGCTGAAACTGGGCGCCGCCA
Source organism: Janthinobacterium sp. TPC_1 (assembly GCF_056037845.1). Taxonomy (NCBI): domain Bacteria; kingdom Pseudomonadati; phylum Pseudomonadota; class Betaproteobacteria; order Burkholderiales; family Oxalobacteraceae; genus Janthinobacterium; species Janthinobacterium sp. TPC_1. The sequence goes on from NZ_CP195157.1 coordinate 167,614, forward strand.
TGGCCACCATGAAGGGCATCGCGCACGAACAGGTGGTCGAGGTGCTCGACGACTTCCGCGCGCAGACGGAACTCAATTCCACCGTCGGCCTCGATTCGGACGAATACATCCGGCAAGTGCTGACCAAGGCGCTGGGCGACGACAAGGCGTCCGTACTGCTGTCGCGCATCCTGGGCGGCAAGGACGCGTCCGGCATCGAATCGCTGAAATGGATGGATTCGCAATCCGTGTCCGAGCTGATCCGCAACGAACACCCGCAGATCATCGCCACCATCCTGGTCCACCTGGAACGCGACCAGGCGTGCGAAATCCTCGGCCATTTCACGGACCGCCTTCGCAACGACGTGGTGCTGCGCATCGCCACCCTGGACGGCGTGCAGCCGGCCGCCTTGCGCGAACTCAACGATGTGTTGACGAAACTGCTGTCCGGTAACGAAAACATCAAGAAATCGTCGCTGGGCGGCGTGCGCGCGGCGGCCGAGATCCTGAACTTCATGAGCGGCGAGCAAGAAGGCTCCGTCATGGACAATATCAAGAACTACGACAATGACATGGCGCAAAAGATCATGGACGAAATGTTCGTGTTCGACAACGTCATCGATATCGACGACCGCGGCATCCAGCTGCTGCTGCGCGAAGTGCAGTCGGAAATGCTGATCATCGCCCTGAAAGGCGCTTCGCAGGAGCTGCGCGACAAGATCTTCAAGAACATGTCGCAGCGTGCCGGCGAGATGATGCGCGAGGACCTGGAATCGAAAGGCCCCGTGCGCCTGTCGGAAGTGGAATCGCAGCAGAAGCAGATCCTGCAGATCGTGCGCCGCCTGGCGGACGAAGGGCAGATTGTCCTAGGCGGAAAAGGCGAGGATTCGTTTGTCTAATCTGATTCCCAAAGAGCAACAAACCGCCTACCAGCGCTGGGAAATGACCTCGTTTGGCGACGAGCGCCCCAGCGTGGTGGCGGCGCGCAAGCTGCTCGAACCGGATCCCGAACCGGAAATCGACCCATTTGCCGAGCTGCACGAGGAGGAGCTGGCCCCGCCGCTCGAATACCCGACGCAGGAAGAACTCGACGCCATCCGCGAGGAAGCGCGCGCCACGGCCTTCGACGAGGGCCGCGCGGCCGGCTATGCGGAAGGCCACGCGGCCGGGCATGCCGATGGCCATGCGCAATCGTATGCGGAAGGCAAGGCTGCCTCCGCCGTGGAACTGGCGCACCTGCAAACCATCGCCGTCGACTTCGGCACGGCCGTGCAGCAGGCCGACGAGCTGATCGCCAACGACGTCATGGAACTGGCCCTGCAACTGGCCAAGGGCATGCTGAAGACGGCCTTGCCCGTGCGCCCCGAACTGATGCTGCCGATGGTGCGCGAAGCCATCGAATACTTGCCCGTACTACAACAACCTGCCTTGCTGATGCTCAACCCCGAAGACGCGCAAGTGGTACGCGACGGCATCGGCGATGAACTCGACAAGGGTGGCTGGCGCGTCATCGAAGACCCGTCCGTGGAACGCGGCGGTTGCAAGATCGACACGGCCAGCAACCAGATCGACGCCCAGGCGTCCACGCGCTGGCAGCGCCTGACGCATGCGCTGGGCAAGGACCTGGACTGGCTGGCGCCGTGAGCGAGCCCGTCAAAGGCCCCACCGCCCATGCGGCGCGCTGGCGCGCCTACCTGAGCGACTGCACGGCCGTGGTCGGCTTTGTGGAGCCGATGCAGATTTCGGGCCGGGTCACGCGCGTGGCCGGCCTGGTGATGGAAGCGGTGGGCCTGCGCCTGGCCGTGGGCGCCGCCTGCACCGTACCGCTGCCGAATGGCGGCCGGGTCGAGGCGGAAGTCGTGGGTTTTGAAGGCGACCGCCTGTTCCTCATGCCGCAAAGCGACGTCGAGGGCATCGTGCCCGGCACGCGCGTATTTTCCGTCGAACCGGCCATCCCCCGCCCCGGCAGCGTGGCGCACCCGCGCCGCCGCCCCAGCGACCGCGCGCGCCACCTGCCCGTCGGCCCGCAACTGCTGGGCCGCGTGCTCGACGGCGCGGGCCGGCCGCTCGACCAACTGGGCCCGCTGCACACGACCGACAGCGCGCCCATCAACGTGCGCCCCGCCAATCCCCTGGGCCGCGCGCCCATCGTCGATACGCTCGACGTGGGCGTGCGCTCGATCAATGCCATGCTGACCGTGGGCCGTGGCCAGCGCATGGGCCTGTTCGCCGGTTCCGGCGTCGGTAAAAGCGTGCTGCTGGGCATGATGGCCCGTTACACGGAAGCGGACGTGATCGTCGTCGGCCTGATCGGCGAACGGGGCCGCGAAGTCAAGGAATTCATCGAGCAGATTCTCGGTGCCGACGGCCTGGCCCGTTCCGTCGTCGTCGCCGCGCCGGCCGACACGCCGCCGCTGATGCGCCTGCAAGGGGCCGCGTATGCGACGGCGATTGCCGAACATTTCCGCGACCAGGGGCAAAACGTACTCTTGATCATGGATTCGCTGACCCGCTACGCCATGGCGCAGCGCGAAATCGCCCTGGCCATCGGCGAGCCGCCCGCCACCAAGGGCTATCCGCCATCCGTCTTCGCCAAGCTGCCCGTGCTGGTGGAGCGGGCCGGCAATGGCGAGGAAGGCGGCGGCTCGATCACCGCCTTCTACACCGTGCTGACCGAGGGTGACGACCAGCAAGACCCGATCGCCGACTCGGCGCGCGCCATCCTGGACGGGCATATCGTGCTGAACCGCCGCCTGGCCGAAGCGGGCCATTATCCCGCCATCGACATCGAGCAATCGATTTCGCGCGCCGCCCACTCGATCACCACGCATGAACACCAGCAGCAGGCGCGCAAGCTGAAACAGCTGTATTCGCGCTACGAGCGCAGCCGCGACCTGATCAGCGTGGGCGCCTACAGCGCCGGCACCGACCCCGTGCTGGACCAGGCCATCGCCCTGCACGAAAAGATCGAAGCGTTTTTGCAGCAGCAAATCACGGAGCGGGTCAGCATGGACGAGAGCTTGGGGCAACTTACCGCTCTATTCGACTGATTAGGGCTTGCACAGCGGGAATATAATCAGCCATGGCTTCTCCTTCCCAACTTGCAACCCTGATCGACCTCGCCCAGCGCGAAACGGACGATTGCGCCAAGCGCCTGGGCGCGGCCCTGAAAGCGCTCGACGATTGCCGCCAGAAGCTCGACATGCTGTCCGGCTACCGCGACGACTATGCCAAGCGCTTCGAGACGAGCATGAGCAGCGGCATCACGCCCATGGCCTACCGCAACTTCCAGGCCTTCATGGTCAAGCTCGACAGCGCCATCCTGGGCCAGCAGCAAGTGGTCGAGCATGCGCAAGCGCGCAGCGAGAATGAAAAGATGCGCTGGCAGCTGGCCGAACGCAAGCGCATGTCGTACACCACCCTGAACAACCGGGCGCAGGAACAGGCGCTGAAGCTGGAAAACAAGCGCGACCAGAAAGCAATGGATGAGCACGCGGCGCGACAAGCCTATTACAAACGCTAAGCAACACTGAGGCAGCATCATGCAAACCCAGCCAACCCCGATTTCCCAGATCGTCTCGCCGAACGCCACGCCGAGCGCCGCCAACCGCAGCCAGCCGTCCACCGGCGGCACGGCGGGCGACTTCCAGCGCACCCTGAACCGCCAGATCGAACAGCGCCAGGCCAGCCGCGCCATGGAGCAAGCTCAAGCACCCGCACCGGCGGCCCGCCCAGCCAGCCCTGCCGCCACGCCGTCCCCCGCGCCCCAGGCGCCCGCCAGCGAAGCGAAGCCGGCGCAAGCGGGCACCGAACCGGCGGCCGGCAGCGAGCAGCCGCCCGCCCCGGTTGCCGAGGCGGCCAAACCAGCCAATGGCGATGCTTCCAGCACCGCGGCCGAGGCCAGCGTGCCCGCCGAAACCGCACCGCCAGCCGATCCGGCCGCCGACATGCTGGCCCTGGTAGGCAGCATCCAGCTGGCCATCCAGCCGCCGGCAGCCAAGGCCGTGCCGGAACAGCCCGCGCGCGCCGGCATCAAGGCCGATGCCAAGGGCCTGGCCACGGGGCCATTGCTGGCAGCCGGCCAGGGCAGCGGCAAGGCAGCCGCCGCCACGCCAGCGGACAGCGGCGACTTTGCCGCCAGCCTGGGCCAGGCCCAGGGCAAGGCAGTTGCCGGCAGCAGCCAGCCAGGCGCCAGCTTGCCAAGCGGCAAGGCCGAGGCAGGAAAACTGGCCATCGATGCCCAGTTGGCCGCCACCGCCAAGGCCGGCGCCGCCGTGGCCGAACCGATTCTCAAGGAAACGCCTGCCGACCTGAGCCGCCTGGCGGCCCAGTTGCAGCCGGGCGCACTGCAGCAGGCTGCCGCCGCCGTGGCCGTGCCGGCCGACAAGCTGACGGGCCGGGTCGGCACGCCGGCCTGGGACCAGCAGCTGGGGCAGAAAGTCGTGTGGATGGCGGCCGGTGGCGACCAGAGCGCCACCCTGACCCTGAATCCGCCCGACCTGGGCCCGGTGCAAGTGGTCCTGACCGTCACCAATGACCAGGCCGATGCCGCCTTCATGTCGGCCCAGCCCGAAGTACGGCAGGCGCTGGAAGCGGCCATGCCGCGCCTGCGCGAAATGATGAGTGAAGCGGGCATCGCCTTCGGCAGCGCCACCGTCTCGGCCGGCACGCCGGAACAGCAAAACCAGGGCGAGCGTGCCGCCTCTGGCGAGCGCCGCGGCAGTGGCCAGGGCGGCGGCGCAGCGGGTGGCGAAATCGCCATCGCGCCGGCGACCGGCACACGCGGGCGGCCCAGCCTGAGTGCCGTGGATACCTTTGCCTGAGGATAATTCGTCGTCCGCCAGCCGCTGGCGCGCCCCAAGGCGTAACTTTTCGTCTAAAAACAGCGAGTTGAGGGCGCTTCCGCCCTCTTTTCACTGCATCCTTCTGCGCAGAATTTGCCGATAATGACATAATGGCGTCGTGATCCACTTCCATGCACTCGAGTACCATTGAAAGCAAATCCAAAAATGAAAGCAGATCCGAAAGCAGATGCAGGCCTGGCCCCGGCCGGCGCCTCGAAAAAGAAGCTTCTGATCATCGTGCTGGCCTCGGTGCTGGTGGCTGGCGGCGTCGGTGGCGGTGCCGCCTGGTATTTCCTGCATGGCAAGGCCGATAAGGAAGAAGCGGCGCCCAGCAAGAAAAAACATGCCGCTTCCAAGGCAGGTCCGCCCGTTTTCGTGCCCATCGATGCCTTCACCGTCAACTTGCAGCCGGAAAATGGCGAGCAATACCTGCAAATCGCGTTTACCTTGCAGGCCAGCAGCCCGGAAGAAATGGACTTGATCAAGGTCAACATGCCGAAAGTGCGCAGCCGCTTGCTGCTGCTGCTGTCGGGCAAGAAAGCATCCGAACTCAATACCGTGGAAGGCAAGCAGCAACTGGCGGCCGAAATCATCAATCAGGTGAACCAGCCGTTCGAGGACAAAGGGCCGGAGCAGGACGTGACGGACGTATTATTTACCGCATTCATCATTCAATAAGCAGCCATGGCCGATAATTTCCTCTCCCAGGAAGAAGTCGATGCCCTTCTGAAGGGCGTCAACGGAGACCAGGACGACGCGCAGGCGCCGGAAGATGTCACGGGAGTTCGTACCTACAACCTGGCAACCCAGGAGCGCATCGTGCGCGGCCGGATGCCAACGTTGGAAATTATCAACGAGCGTTTCGCCCGCCTGCTGCGCGTGGGCCTGTTCAACTTCCTGCGCCGCAGCGCGGAAGTGTCGGTGGGCTCCGTGCGCGTGTCGAAATACAGCGAGTTCATCCGTAACCTGGTGGTGCCCACCAATCTGAACCTGGTGCACATGAAGCCGCTGCGCGGCACGGCCCTGATGGTCTTCGATCCGGGCCTCGTCTTCTTGCTGGTCGACAATCTGTTCGGCGGCGACGGACGTTTTCATACGCGCGTCGAGGGGCGCGACTTTACGCAGACGGAGCAGCGCATCATCCTGCGCATCCTCGACATCGTCTTCGAAGCCTATACCAAGTCGTGGGAGCCGGTCTTCCCCGTCGAGTTCGAATATATCCGTTCAGAAATGAACACGCAATTCGCCAACATCGCCACGCCGAACGAAGTGGTGGTGGCGTCCACGTTTACGGTGGAACTGGGCTCCGTTTCCGGGCAAATCCACTTCTGCATGCCGTATTCGATGATCGAGCCGATCCGCGACTCGCTGACCTCGAGCCTGCAGGGCGAGGCGCTGGAAGTGGACAAGCGCTGGATCCGCCTGATGACGCAGCAGATCCAGATCGCCGAAGTCGAGCTGGTGGCGTCGCTGGGCACGGCGCGCGTGTCGTTCGACGAGATTCTGAACATGAAGGTGGGCGACATCATCCCGCTGAATATTCCCGAACTGATCGCCGCCACCGTCGACGGCGTGCCCGTCATGGATTGCACGTATGGCGTGTTGAACGGACAATATGCGCTGAAGGTTGAAAAGTTATTGGCCAATTCCGATAACATGAGTAATCACTAAATAAATATCCGGGTCGCGTTGCGGCCCGCATCTGTACAACAGGAGAAACACATGTCTGACAACCAAGACGACCAAAGCGCGGAAGACGATTGGGGCGCGGCCATTGCCGAGCAGGCCAAGGCGGAAGCGGAAGCGCTGCAGAACCAGGCCGCCAATACGGCCAGCGCGGCCAGCGCCGCCGTGTTCAAGGACTTTTCCAAGCAGGCTTCGAAGTCGGAAACGCACAACGATATCGATTTCATCCTCGATATCCCCGTGCAGCTGACGGTCGAACTGGGCCGCACCAAGATCGCCATCAAGAACCTGCTGCAGCTGGCACAGGGTTCCGTGGTCGAGCTCGACGGCCTGGCCGGCGAACCGATGGACGTGCTGGTCAACGGCTGCCTGATCGCCCAGGGCGAAGTGGTGGTGGTGAATGACAAGTTCGGCATCCGCCTGACCGACATCATCACGCCTTCCGAACGCATCCGAAAACTCAATAAATGAAGCCTGGCCTGTTGATTTCCACCGTGCTGCCGCTCCTGGCGGCATGCAGCATTGCCCACGCGGAACCGGCAGCCGCGTCGGCGCCGGCGGCCAGCGCCGCCAGCGCCAGCGCGCCGGGCGAGGTTGCTGTTGATAAAGCTGCGGCTGTGCCCGCCGCTGCCGAGACGGCCCCCGCGCCTGCCGCCGCCCTGCCCGCCATGCCGCCCGGCGCCCCGATGACGATGGCGCCGACAAGCTCGGCCGGCAGCCTGCTGCAAACCATCCTGGCGCTCGTCTTCGTGCTGGCCCTGCTGATCGGCCTGGCCTGGTTCATGAAGCGCTATGGCCCGAAAGTGATGGGCGGCAACAGCAAGATGCGCGTCGTCAGCTCGCTCAACCTGGGCGGACGCGAACGCATCGTCCTCGTCGAAGTGGCCGACCAGTGGATCGTCGTCGGCGCCTCGCCCGGCAGGATCAATGCGCTGGCCACCATGCCGCGCCAGGAAGGCGAGTTGCCGCAACTGGCCACGGCGCAAAACGGCCCCGCGGCCGCCAATTTTTCCGAATGGCTGAAACAGACCATCGAAAAACGCAATGGGAAATAAGCAGGCAATGAAGCACGTGACGCGGACGCAAGCGCAGGTATTGAGCAATATCAAGACTCCCCTGACCTGGCTGCTGGCGGCAGCCGCCCTGGCCTTGCCGCTGTGGGCACTGGCCCAGCCGGGCATCCCCGCCTTCAGCAGCACGCCGGCGCCGGGCGGCGGCCAGAATTACTCGTTGCCGGTGCAGACGCTCATCCTGATGACGTCGCTCACCTTCCTGCCGGCGGCCTTGCTGATGATGACCTGCTTTACGCGCATCATCATCGTGCTGTCGCTGCTGCGCCAGGCCATCGGCACGCAATCGGCGCCGCCGAACCAGGTGCTGGTGGGCCTGGCCCTGTTTTTGACCCTGTTCGTCATGGGCCCCGTGTTCGACAAGATCTATACGGATGCGTATCAACCGTATCAGGAAAACAAGATCACCATGCAGCAGGCGATGGACAAGGGCGTCGATCCCCTGAAAACCTTCATGCTCAAGCAGACGCGCCAGGCCGACCTGGCCCTGTTCGCCAAGATGTCGCGCTCGCCGGCCCTGCAAGGCCCGGAAGACGTGCCGCTGCGCATCCTCGTGCCCGCCTTCGTCACCAGCGAGCTGAAAACGGCGTTCCAGATCGGCTTTGCCATCTTCATCCCGTTCCTGATCATCGACATGGTGGTCGCCAGCGTGCTGATGTCGATGGGTATGATGATGATGTCGCCGGCGACCATCTCGCTGCCGTTCAAGCTGATGCTGTTCGTGCTCGTCGATGGCTGGCAGTTGCTGCTGGGCTCGCTGTCACAGAGTTTTTACTAGGGGAAATAAATGACACCCGAAAGCGTCATGACCCTGGGCCGCCATGCGATGGAAATCACCCTGATGGTGGCCGCGCCCATGCTGCTGGTCGCCCTCATCATCGGCTTGATCGTGAGTATTTTCCAGGCGGCCACGCAGATCAACGAGGCGACCCTGTCCTTCATCCCCAAGCTGGTCGGCATTTTCGTCGCCCTCGTCGTGGCCGGCCCGTGGATGCTGTCCGTCATGCTCGACTATATGCGCCAGGTATTTACCGGCATTCCGAACCTGGTCGGCTAGGCATGGGGCCGCGGCATACGCCATGCTGACCCTGTCGAGCATCGAACTGAACACGTGGATCGCAGCACTGCTGTGGCCGCTTAGCCGCATCCTCGGCCTGATCGCGGCCGCCCCCCTGTTCGGCAACGCGTCCGTGCCGGCCACCGTCAAGGTGACCCTGGGCGCCCTGCTGGCCATGATCATCGCCCCCACCGTGCCGGCCTTGCCTGCCGTCAACCCGATGTCCTTGCCCGGCTTGCTGATCCTCACGCAAGAGATGGGTGGGCCTGGCCATGGGCTTTTCCATCCGCATCGTGTTTTCCGCCATCGAAATGGCCGGCGAGATCAGCAGCCTGACCATGGGCCTGGGCTTCGCCTCGTTCTTCGACCCGCAAACCAAGGGCAGGTCGTCCGCCATCAGCCAGTTCCTCGTCATGCTGGCCACGTTGATGTTTCTCACAGTCAATGGCCACCTGGTCTTGCTGGCGGCGCTGGCGGAAAGCTTCATCAGCCTGCCGATTTCATCGAGTCCCATCAGCGGCGGCGGTTTCCAGCAACTGGCCGCCTGGGGCGGGGAAATCTTCCGTTCCGGCCTGCAGATTTCGCTGCCCATCATCGCCGCCTTGCTGCTGACCAACGTGGCGCTGGGCATCTTGACGCGGGCCGCGCCGCAGCTGAACATCTTCGGTATCGGTTTTCCCGTCACCCTGGGCGTGGGCTTGCTGGTAATCAGCATGGTCCTGCCCTACCTGGCCACGCCCTTCCAGAACATGTTCCTGCGCGGCATAGAAACGGCGCGGCTGCTGCCGCGCGGCTTTGCCACGCGCGACCGGCCGCCGCCGCCCGCGCCGCCGAATCCCCTGCGCCCTGCGACACCGGCCAAACCGCTGCCGCCCGCGCCCTGATCAGGGCTGCCAGCCCAGTGCGTGGCGCAACAACAGCGCCGACAGCACGAACATGGTGACGCCGATCAAGCCATCGAGCACTTGCCAGGCGCGGGGCCGCGCAAACCATGGCGCCAGCCAGCGCGCGCCATAGCCCAGACAAGCAAACCACAGCAGACTGGCCGCGCTGGCGCCAGCAATAAACCAGCCGCGCAACGCGCCCGGTTGCTGCGCGCCAATACTTCCCACCAGCAATACCGTATCCAGATACACATGCGGGTTGAGCAAGGTAAACGCGGCCGCCTGGGCCAGCACGGCAACCAGTCCCAGTCCGCCCCCGCCCTCGGCGGCGCGCAACTGCTGCGGCCGGCGGGCGCGCCGCAGGGCTTGCCAACCGTAGATGGCCAGGAACACGGCACCGCCCAGCGCCAGCGCGCTGGCCAGCAAGGGGCGCTGCCCCAACGCATGGGCCATGCCCAGCACCCCGGCGCCGATCAGCGCCGCATCGGCCAGGGCGCAAAACAGCACGATGGCGCCCACATGTTCGCGGCGCAAGCCTTGCCGCAAGACAAAGGCATTTTGCGAGCCGATGGCGACGATGAGTCCCAGGCCCAGGGTCAAGCCCTGGAGAAAGATGGAAAAAGCGTATGGAGTCGTGGCGGAGAGTGTCATGCACGCATCTTGCCTGCCCGATAAAATGAAGGCAAACTATCTTTTCTGTTGCCAGTTAAGGAAAACTTCATCCATGCTCGACTATGCATCGCTCAGCGCCCTGGCTGCCGTGATCCGCGAAGGCAGTTTCGAGCGCGCGGCGCGCGCCTTGCACGTGACGCCATCGGCCATTTCGCAGCGCATCCGCCTGCTGGAAGAGCGCGTCGGCTGCGCGCTGGTGATACGCGACCAGCCCTGCCGCGCCACGGACACGGGCCGGCGCCTGTGCCGGCACGTGGACCAGGTGCAGCTGCTGGAACAGGATTTGCAGGGCGCCTTGCCGGCGCTGGCGCAGACAGCACTGGGCGTGCCGCGCGCCAGCGTGCCCGTCGCCGTGAATGCGGACAGCCTGGCCACCTGGCTGGCGCCCGCCATCGCCGCCTTCGGGGCCGCCCACCCGGTGCTGCTGCAAGTGGCCGTCGACGACCAGGACCACACGGCCGAATGGCTGCGCAGCGGCGCCGTGCTGGCCGCCGTCAGCGCCACGGCCCGGCCCGCATCGGGCTGCAACAGCCGCCCGCTGGGCGCCATGCGCTACCTGGCGGCCGCCAGTCCCGCCTTCCTGCAGCGGTATTTTGCCCAGGGCGTCGGTGCCGCCAGCCTGGCCTTGGCGCCCAGCCTCGTCTTCAATGCCAAGGACGAGCTGCAATCGCGCTGGGTGCGGCGCCTGTGCCACCGGCACGTGGAGCTGCCGCGCCATGCCCTGCCTTCTTCGCATGCCTTCGTCACGGCCGCCCTGGCCGGCATGGGCTGGGGCTTGCATCCGCAGGCGCTGATCCAGCCCCATCTTGATACGGGCGCGCTGCTCGAGCTGCTGCCGGATACGCCCCTCGATGTGCCGCTGCACTGGCACACGGCACGCGCCGCCTCCGGCCTGCTCGACGGCTTGAGCGCGGCCATCCTGGCCGCCGCCCGCACGGCCCTGCTGCCGCCCTGAGGACTGGCGTCAGGACTGGTCGCTGCTGAACGCGAAACGCCAGCGCCGCAGGTCGGCATTCAAACGCAACTGCTGATGCTTGACCAGGTAGCGCACGCCGACCAGCGCTGCCGCCAGGCCCGACAGCGCGGCGATACCCAGCGCCCAGCGCGGGCCGAAGGTGTCGGCCACCCAGCCCACGACGGGCGCGCCCAGCGGCGTGCCGCCGGCCGAGATGGCCAGCACGATGGCCATGACCCGGCCCCCCGCATGGCGGGCGCCGTCGACAGTTGCACGCTGCTGTTGACGCTGGTGGTAAAGGTTTGCGCAGCGATGCCGATGACCACCAGCATCATGCCGAACAGCCAGTAATTGGGCATCACGGCGGCCAGCGCGCAGGCCAGGCCGAACAGCGCCGCCGCTCCCAGCAGCAAGGCCAGCGTCGGCTGGCCCCGCCCCGCCGCCAGCAGGGCACCGGCCACGGAACCGCACGCCATGATGGAGCTGAGCACGCCATACTGGCTGGCGCCCGCATGGAAGGCCGTCACCGACATGGTCGAGAGGAAAATCGGGAAGTTCAGGCCGAAAGTGCCGATCAGGAACAGCATCAGCAAAATAGCCATCAGGTCGGGCCGCTGGCGCACATAGCGGAAACCCTCGCCCAGGCTGGCCCGGCTGGCCTTGACGCGCGGCGCGCGGCGCAGCAATTCCACGCGCAGCAGCAACAGCGAACCGATCACGGCGGCAAAACTGACGGCGTTGATGATGAAGAGACCCAGCCGCTGCCGACGCTGCTGATGAGTAATCCGGCCACGGCAGGGCCCAGCATGCGCGCCGCATTGAACGAGGTGGAATTGAGGGCCACGGCGTTGGTCAAATCTTCCTCGCCGACGATGTCGGCCACGAAAGTCTGGCGCACGGGCGCATCGAAGGCCGTCACGCAGCCCAGCAGGAAAGCAAACACATACACATGCCACAGTTGCACTAGCCCGCTGATGCACAAGATCCCGAGTCCCAGCGCCAGCAAGCCCATGGCCGCCTGCGTGCACAACAACAATTTCCTGCGATCGAGCAAGTCGGCCGCCATGCCCGTCAGGGGCAGCAACAGCAGTTGCGGGCCGAATTGCAAGGCCATGACGATGCCGACGGCGCTGGCATTGTGCTGCGTCAATTCGCTCAGCACCAGCCAATCCTGCGCCGTGCGCTGCATCCACGTGCCGATATTCGACACGAGGGCACCGCCGGCCCAGATACGGTAATTGGGATTGCGTAACGAACGGAATGTGTTGTTCATCTGGGCGTGCGGGCTCCTTGCCGGGGTCGTGGTGGAAAATTCAGCGGATCACTCCGCCAAGCGTTTGAGTAAGGCCACCGCTTTGTCCAGCTCGGTGACTTCGGCCGGCGTGAGCCGGGTTTCGATGGTGCGCGCCAGCCAGTCTTCGCGCGCGGCGCGGCTGGCCGCGATCCACGCGCGGCAACTGTCCGTCAGGGTCAATAGCGTTTGCCGGCCGTCGAGCGGATCGGGCGAACCCGTCACCATCCGCGCTGCCGTCAAGGCTTGCACGGTGGCGGCCATCGACTGGGGCCGCATGCCTTCGGCGCGCGCCAAGCTGCTGGCCGTGGCCGGGCCGTCGCGCTCAAGACGGCTGAGTACGGATGCCTGCGACATGCTGACGTCGCCCAGGTGCGCTTCCTCGCGCAGGCGGCGGCGCAGTTTGCCGACCAGGATGCGCAATTCACCGGCCAGTTGCAGAACTTGTTCGTGGTCTTCTTGCGGGGTGGTCATGGTAGCCGTGTGGTGGATCAACGGCCCCTACTATAACAGATATGCAGGTAGACTGCACAGTTTGCCTGCATATATTGTCAAGATGGCCATCTTGCGGACGCAAAAAAGCCGGGGCGGGAGATATCCTCCCTGCCCCGGCTTGCCGGTCAGCCCGCGATGCGGACCGCCTAGCTGATGTAATTGAACAGCGACAGGCCCGAGATCGAGGTAAAGGATTTCTGCGCCGCCTGCAGGGTGATCTGCTGCTGGCTGAACTGGGAAATCGCCTTCACCATGTCCAGGTCCTGCAAGCCCGACAGGGTGCTCGCATATTGCAGGTCGAGGTCGTCGCCGGCGCTGTCGAGCGTGTCGAGTTCCTTCAGGCGCGAACCGACTTCCGCGCGCACGGACAGCACATTGTCATAGGCCGTGTCGAGAATATCGTGCGCCGTGTTCAGGCTGGCCGTCAGGCGCGCCTGCCCTGCGTCGCCCGAGGCCGGCTGGCCCAGCGCGCGCCGATCAGGTTGGTAATCGTGGTAAAGATCGATTCCTTGCCGCTAGGCTCCAGGGTAAACTTGTCCAGGTCAGCCGGCTTGCCCGCCACATTGACTTGCTGGCCGTCAAAGTTGATGGCATCGCCCGATTTATAGGCCACCGGCACGGCGGGATTCGGGATGGTCTGGCCCAGGGTCACGTCCGTCACGGTATAGGTCGTTTTGGCATCCGTGCCCGTGCCCGTCACCTGGAAGTCGATCGAGTACTTATGCCCCGTCAACTTGGTAGGATCGGTGACGGTGCCGCCGGAAATAATGCCGGCGCCGCCGCGCGTGAAGTTGCCCGGATCGGCGGCCGTGGTGAACTTGCCGTTGCCCGTCAAATTGTTCTCGAACACGGTCGCGCCCGAGTCGCTGGTGGCCAGGTAGCGGGCCGAACCCACTTGCAGCTCGCGCTGGCCCTGGTCGCCCACGTAGGTGGCGCCGCCCGGCGTCTGGCTGAACGGCTGCGTCGTCGACTTGTAGCCGCCGAACAGATAGCCGCCCGCGTTGTCGGACGTGTTGGCGATGCCCATCAGGTCGGTCAGACGCCCCTTCAGTTCCGTCGCCAGGCTCTGGCGGTCGATATCCTTCAAGGCCGGATTGCCCGCCTTCAGCACCAGGTCCTGCACGTCGGCGATCAGCGAGGTGGTGCTGGCCAGCGCCAGCTCTTCCTGCGACAGGAAATTCTTGGCGTTCGAGCGGTTCGTCACGAATTGCGTATTGATCGATTGCGACTGCGTCACTTCCAGCGCGCGCGCCGAGGCGATCGGGTCGTCGGCCGGCGTCAGGTTGCGGCGATTCGCCGACAGTTGCATCTGGGTACGATTCAACGCGCCCTGCAGATTGTTCAGCTGCGTGCTGCCCGCGTCATAGATCATTTTGGTACTGATGCGCATGATGCTGCCCTTCCTGATGGCGGCGGACGCCAGGCGCCGCCGCTTGAATTATTAACGTCCGAGGCCGATGACCACGTCGAACAGGGTGCTGGCGATCTGCATGACCTTGCCGCAAGCCTGGTAGGCTTGCTGGTAGCGCAGCAGGTTGGCCGCCTCTTCATCGAGGTTGACGCCGGAAACGGCCTGCTGCTGCGTGCTGGTCTGCTGCAGCAAGGCCAGACTGGCCAGGCCACTGACCTGCACTTCGCGCGTCTTGTTGCCGACATAGCTGACGGTTTCCGCGTACGAACCCTGGAACGTGGCCTTGCCGCCGTCGAGAATGTTTTTCGTCTGCAAGCCCGCCAGCAAGGAAGCATTGCGGTTGTCGCCCACGCCGCCCGTGTTCGGCGCGATGGTGAATTTATCGCCCTGCGCCGGCACCCCCGTCATGTTGACGTTGATGCCGCCAAAGCTGAAGCTGTCGCCTTCCGTGTAGGGGATGTTCGCCGTGCCGGCCGGATACGTGGTGGTCGCGCCGTTCAAGCCTTTCACCGTCACGGCCTGGCCCGCGGGGAAGCCCGTCAGCGAGGTGGTCGCTTGTCATAGGTCAAGGTGACTGGCCCCGTCAAGGCGTTGCCCGGCGTTAAATAGGCTTTGTCCACGCTACCGGCACCGAGCTTGCCGCTGCCCGTGTTGCTGACGGGCGCGGCCGTGGTGATCGGCGCGCCGGCAGCCAGCTTGTTGCGGTCGGTAATCGCCACGGCCAGGTCGGCAGCGCCGTGGGCCGTCGGCCTGACCATGAAGTTGTCGCCTTCGGCAGCCGTGCCCGAGATCGAGAAATCCACGCCGTCGATGGTTTGCGGCACCGTTTGCGGATACGGGTTGATGGTCGTTTTCGCGCCGTCGCTCTGGCGCGTCACCACATAGTTCGTGCCGTCGTACTTCACGGCATAGTCGCTGGCCGTCAGCTTGGTCGGATCGCTGACCTTGGCCGACAGCGCGGTCGTGCTGGTCGCGTTGTTGCGGTAATCGGCGCCAATGACGGGGTCGGGCAGCTTGAAGAAGTCGCCCCCCAGGTCGCCATTCAAGTCCTGCCCAGCTTGTGCTGTTCATTGAAGCTGGACGCGAGCGCGATGGCCACCTTGCCCAGCGAATTCTGGATGCGGTCCAGGCTGCCGCTGCGGAATTCCAGCAAGCCGCCCAGCGCGCCGCCGCTCAAGGAACTTTCCGACAGCTTGGTGACGCTGGTGCCCGTCACATAGCCCACGTCCAGGCGGTGCGGGTCCGTCGGCGACGGCGTGACGGCCAGCTCGAAGTTCTTGTCGCCCACCACCAGCGGCTGGCCCGAGCCGATCGAAACGGTAATCGAGTTGCCTGCGCCAGGCTGAACCGTTGCCTTGACGTATTTGTTCAGCTCCGTGATCAGCTGGTCGCGCTGATCCAGCAAATCGTTGGGCTGATTGCTTTCATTCACTGTCAGGTTGGTAATCGAGGTATTCAGGTCCGCGATCTGCTTGGCGTAGGAGTTGATCACCTTCACGTTCGAGGTGATCTGCGAATTGACGCCTTCGCCGATTTCCGTCAGGCGCGCGCTGAGGCCCTGGAAGCGCGCCGTCAGCGAATTGGCGCTCGACAGCAATGCCTGGCGCGACGAGACGGACGAGGGGTTCGAGCTGAAATCCTGCACGCCCTTGAAGAAATCGGCCATCGCCGGCGACAGCCCGGCCGTGGGATCGGCCAGCATATTGTCGATCTGCGTGATCTGCGTGTAATACGCGTCGAGCGAACTGGTGGCCGACTGCGCGGCATTCACCTGGGCCGCCATGAAACCGTCGTACTGGCGCTTGACTTGCGATACCTCAGTACCATTGCCAACGAAGCCATAGCCGGCATTGTTGAACTGCGCCGTCTGCTGCAGCACCACCTGGCGGTTGTAACCGTCCACGTTGGCATTGGTGATGTTATGCCCGGTCGTCGACAGGCCCACCTGCGCTGCAAGCAAACCGCTCTTACCGATGCTGAGTAGATTCGAAGTCATGGTGTCTTATTGGTTACTGTCATGAGTATTAACGGCATCCGCGGACAAAACTTGAAGCGCCCGCGCTGCCTCAGGGTCAGGCGGGGGATTAGCCGACCAGCGAATGCTTGATGATTTTTGTCAGTTTGGCAGCGTAATTCGGGTCCGTCGCATAGCCGGCCTTTTGCAAGCCCTGGGCAAAGGTGCTGGCGTCGCCCGCGCTGGCCAGCACTTTTTCATAGCGTTTGTTGTTGGTAATCAACTGTGCATAATCCTTGAAGCTGTCCGCGTAGCTGTCGTAGGCGCGGAATTTCTCCACCTTGCGCTGCGCCTTGCCATTCACATATTCCGTCGTGACGGCTTCCGTGACCTTGCCCTTCCAGTCGGCGCTGGCCTTGATGCCGAACAGGTTGTGGCTGCTGCTGCCGTCGCGGCTGATGATTTCGCGCTTGCCCCAGCCCGTTTCCAGCGCCGCCTGGCCCAGCATGAATTTGGCCGGGATGCCGGTGGCGCGGCTGGCCTCTTCCGCATGCACGCCCAGCTTTTCCTGGAAGGCGCGCACATGCGGCGCCTGCGTGGCGTTGGCCTTGTCGCTGAGGGTCTTGCCGGCGCCGGCGGCGCTGCCCGCGCCTTCCGTCAGGGCGCCCTGCTGCTGGCGGAACGCGGCCAGCGCCTGCGCCATGCTGGAAGACCGGGGCGACGGCGCTTCGGCGCCATCGGCGGCCAGCGCCTGGTTCGACGACGACAGCTGGCGGATCAGCACGTCCGCCAGGCCCGTGCCCCGCTTGGCCAGGTTCTGGCTCGTCTGCTGGTCCAGCATCGAGGTGTACATCTTGCTTTGCTGGCTATCCATGATGCCGTCCTGCGGCGTGGCTTCGCGCATGCTTTTCATCATCATGTTGATGAACATGGCTTCGAATTGCGTGGCCGCCTCTTTCAGGGCGGCGGGGTCCTTCGCCTTGGCGGACTGGCGCAAGCCATCCATGCCCTTGACGTCGTAGGCGGCGGTTTTGCTGAGGTCGGTTTGGCTGATCATGGCGTGTCCATCAGATAATTTCGAGTTCGGCGCGCAGCGAACCGGCCGCCTTCATCGCCTGCAGGATGGCCAGCAAGTCTTGCGGCGAGGCGCCGATGGCGTTGAGGGCCTTGACCACATCGGACAGCGAAGCGCCGCCCTTGACCAGCATGACCTTGCCCGGTTCCTTCTTGATATCGATCTGCGCCGTCTGCGTGACCACCGTGCGTCCGCCCGACAGCGGCGCCGGCTGGCTCACCTGCGGCTCGACATTGATGGTGACGGACAGGTTGCCGTGCGAAATGGCGCACGTTTCCAGGGTCACGGACTGGTTCATGACGACGGAACCGGTGCGCGCATTCATGATGACCTTGGCCGCCAGGCGGGCCGGATTGACTTCGATGCTTTCCAGCTGGCCCAGGAAGGACACGCGCTGGTCGCTGCCGCTCGGCGACTGCACCTGGATCACGCGGCCGTCCAGCGCGGCGGCCGTGCCGGCGCCGTAGCGGCTGTTGATGGCGTCGACCACGCGGCTGGCGGTGGCGAAATCGGTGGCGTTCGTTCAATTCCAGGCGGATGGTGTTGTTGGCGCCCAGCGCCGAAGGCACGGTGCGCTCGACGGTGGCGCCGCCCGAGATGCGGCCCACGCTCAGGTGATTGATGACGACGGAGCTGCCGGCCGCCTGCGCGCCCACGCCGCCCACCAGCACGTTGCCCTGCGCCATGCCATACACCTGGCCATCGGCGCCCTTCAGCGGCGTCATCAATAAAGTGCCGCCGCGCAAGCTTTTCGCATTGCCCATCGACGACACGGTCACGTCGAGCAACTGGCCCGGCTGGGCAAACGCGGGCAAGGCCGTCGTCACCATCACGGCGGCCACGTTTTTCAGCTGCAAACTGGTGCCTTGCGGCAAGTTGATACCCTGCTGCTGCAGCATCGCCGCCACGCTCTGGATGGTAAACGGCGTCTGCGTGGTCTGGTCGCCGCTGCCGTCGAGGCCGACGACGAGGCCATAGCCCATCAGCTGATTCTGGCGCACGCCGGCGATGCTGGCCAGGTCCTTGATGCGTTCGGCCTGCGCCACGGGCGCCAGCAGGGAAATGGCCAGGCCGCAGATGGCGGCAATGCGGGGGAAAGTCAAGGTGGCCATGATCAGAATGGCAGCAGGCTGAGGAAGAAGCGCGAGGCCATCGAGGCCATTTCGGCGCGGTCGATCTGGCTGTTGGTGCGGTATTCGACGCGCGCTTCGGCCACCTGGGTCGATGGCACGACGTTGCCGGCGCCGATGGTGTCCGGATTGACCATGCCCGAGAAGCGGATGAATTCCGTGCCCTTGTTCATGGCGATCTGTTTCTCGCCGGCGACGATGAGATTACCGTTTGGCAAAACCTCGATCACCGTCACGCCGATCGTGCCGCTAAACGTGTTGCTGGCGGACTGGTTGTCGCCATCGGCAAATTTCGTCGCGCCATTTGCCGCCACGGTGCCGCCCAGGCGGCCCTGCAGCATGCCCGGCGTGCTGAAGCCCACGCTGCCCGACTTGTTGCCGGAACTGGCGCCCGCCTTGACGGCATTCGTGCGCTCGGTGATGGCGATCGTCATGGTGTCGCCCACGTGGCGCGCGCGGCGGTCTTCGAAGGCGGGCCGGTAGGTCGACGGCTGGTAGATGGAACCGTTGCTGACGACCACCGGTTCGGGCATCGGCGCGCGCGTGGAGGTCGGGTATTGCACGATGGACGTGGGCGTGATGGCGCAGCCGGACAGCAGGACTGCGGACAACAGGGCGATGATGGGGTATTGCATGGCGAACCTCCGCTGCCATCCGGCGGCGGATGGCATGACGACTATAAAAATTAAAGTTGCGACAATTTCTGCAGCATTTGATCGGATGTGGTGATGGCCTTGCTGTTGATCTCGTAGGCGCGCTGCGTCTGGATCATGTTGACCATTTCCTCGGCCACGTTGACGTTCGAGGTCTCGATATAGCCCTGCATCAGCACGCCGGCGCCGTTGGTGCCCGGGGTGTTGGTCTGCGCCACGCCGGAAGCGCCCGTTTCCATGTACAGTTTTTTTCGCCCTTCGATTCCAGGCCGGCGGGATTGACGAAAGTGGTCAGCTGCAGCGAGCCGATTTGCGATGGCGCAACGGTATCGGGCAAGGTGACGGAGACGGTGCCGTCGCGCGCCACGGTCAGGCTCAGCGCATTCGTCGGCACGGTGATGGCAGGCTGGATGACGAAGCCTTCGGAGGTGACGAGCTGGCCGTTGGCATCCGTCTGGAACGAGCCGTCGCGCGTGTAGGCGGTGGCGCCGTCCGGCATCAGCACCTGGAAAAAGCCCGTGCCGTTGACCATCACGTCGCGCGAATTGCCCGATGCCTGGGGATTGCCCTGGGTATGGATGCGTTCGGTAGCCACGGTGCGCACGCCCGTGCCGATCTGCAAGCCCGATGGCAGCTGGGTTTGCTGCGACGATTGCGCGCCCGGCTGGCGCACATTTTGATACAGCAAGTCTTCAAACACGGCGCGCGACTTCTTGAAGCCCGTGGTGCTGACGTTGGCCAGGTTATTTGGCGATCACGTCCATCTGCGTCTGCTGCGCTTCCAGGCCGGTCTTGGCTATCCAAAGTGAACGAATCATGATTTTTCTCCAATAACAGCGCTGGTCAGCCCTGTAGACTATTTCTATGTGACCATTATGCGTTGACCCCTATCAATTCAAAGCGAGGATCTGGGTGGCTTTCGCCGCGTTATTCTCGGCATTCTTCAACAGGCTCATTTGCGTTTCGAACTGGCGCGCCAGGGCGATCATGCTGACCATGGAGTCGACGGGGCTGACATTGCTGCCTTCCAGCGCACCGGTAGTCAGCTTGACGGCCTGGTCGGCCTGCGCCACCGTGCCATCCTTCAGGCGGAACAGGCCGTCGTCACCGCGCACCAGTTGCTGCTCGGGCGGGTTGACCAGCTTGATGCGTCCCAGCACTGTCGACGGGCCCGGCGGCACGTCGGTGGAAATCGTGCCCACCGTGCCGTCGCTGGCGATGGCCACCGTCACGCCGGGCGGAATCGCCATGGGACCCGTATCGCCCTGCACCATCAGGCCCGACTGCGTCTGCAGCATGCCGTTTTCATTGAGCTTCAGGGCGCCGTTGCGCGTGTAGGCTTCGGAACCGTCGGCCGACTGCACCGCGATCCAGCCGCCGTTTTCCACGGCCACGTCGAGCGCGCGGCCCGTGTGCTGCATCGGGCCTTGCGTGAAATCGGAACCGACCGTCGAATCGACGACGAAGGTGCGCGTCGGCATCATGCCATCGGCCACCACGGGCACGGCGCGGAACGAGTCGAGCTGGGCACGGAAACCCGTGCTGGTGGCGTTCGCCAGGTTGTTCGCCGTGGTCGCCTGCTTGTCCAGGATATGCTTGGCGCCCGAGCCGGCGGTGTAGATGAGACGGTCCATGTTTTATTTCTCCTGTTGCCTGAAACCCAAGGTAGAAACCGGGGTCGGACCCTGAGGGTCCGACCCCAGCCTTTCGCCGTTAGGGGTTCAATCCGTTAACGCAAGTTCACCAGAGTCTGTAAAACAGAATCCTGCGTCTTGATGGTCTGCGCATTCGCCTGGTAGGCGCGCTGGGCCGTGATCATGTTGACCAGTTCCGCCGTCAGGTCGACGTTCGACACTTCCACGGCCGAGGCGCGCAAGTTGCCCAGGGTACCCGTCTTCGGCTCGCCCGTGATGGGCTTGCCCGAGGCCGAGCTTTCCACCCAGGCGTTGTTACCCAGCGGCTCCAGGCCGTTCGGGTTGGTAAAGTTGCTCAACACCACCTGCCCCAGGGCGCGCGTTTTGCCATTGTTGTACTGGCCCTGGATGACGCCGTCGTCGCCCACGATGAACTGGCTCAGCTGGCCCGCCTTGTAGCCGTCCGCTTCCGTTTTCTTTTCCGCCGTGGCGGTGCCCAGCTGGGTCGATTTGCTGAAATCGACCTGGACCGACAGGGTCGGATTGGCACCCGTGGCCGGGAAGATCGGCAGGTTGACGGTGACGGGCAAGGTTTGCGGCGGCGTCAGGGCCAGCATGGCGGCCCGGTCCAGGCTGCCGACCGTATTGAAGACCAGCGAACCGGTCTTGACGGCGGGCACCGTGGTCACGGCGCGGATGGCGGCGTCGATCTGGTCGGGCGTGCGGCTCGAGTTGATGCCATTCGGCACGGCACTGCCGTAGGTGGCGGCGATGGCGGCCAGTTGCGCCGGCGTGGCGCCCGCGGCGGCGGCGGCGGCCGACACGGCGGCGCCGACCGCATTGCCATAGGCGACGGCGGCCGTCGTCACATTGGCCGGCACCAGCGGCACGGCCGTGGCGGCGGCCTGGTAGGCGGCGCGCGCGGCCAGCGAGGCAGGGTCCGTCTGCAGGGCGGCCGCGACCTTCATGCTGGTCACTTCCGTGCCGTCAACGGCCGAGTAGACGTCCCAGGTGTTGGTGCCCGTCTTGACGTAGAAATTCGACATGATGTGGGAATTGCCCAGCGAATCGAAGACTTCGACGGGGAATTGCTTGCTGTACGTGGTGTCATCAGTGAGCTTGAACGGCACGTGACCGTGGTCGGCATGGCCGTATTCGAATTGAGGTTGACTTGCGTGTCGACCTTGGTCGTTGCCTGGGGTTTCATGTCCGACTGGTCGATCTGCAGGGGCACGACGGCACCGGCGACGATCTTGCCGTTGGCGTCGGCCGCATAGCCGGTCAGCTGCGCCAGCTGGGCGTTGACGATGAAACCGCTCTTGTCGACCTGAAACTGGCCATTGCGCGAGTACTGGACGGCGCCGTTGACGCTGGTACGGAAGAAGCCGCCGCCATTGATGGCGATGTCGAGGGGGTTCGACGACGATTCCAGGTTGCCCTGGTTAAATTGCTGGGCGATTTGCGAGACCGACACGCCGATCCCCGCCTGGTTGCCGCCCACGCCATACAGCGAATTGGCATAAATGTCAGCGAACTGGGCCTGCGACTGCTTGAAACCGACGGTGGACGAGTTGGCGATGTTGTTACCGATGACGTCCAGCGATTTGGCGGCGCCATTCAAAGCCGCTCAGGCCTTGTTGGAAAGACATTGTGTTCTCCTGGTAGAAATTAGGGGGTGAGGGTCACGCTAAGGGGAAGCGGCTTACAGAATCTGTTTCACGTCGGCCATGGTGATGCTGCCCACGCCCGGGACATTCAATTTCACGCCCTTCGCGCCCGTCGACACGCTGGCGACCGAACCGAACATCAGCGCCGTTGCATCCTTGAGCTTGGTGCCGCCGCGCGTGGCTTCCACCGCGAAGGTATACGCGCCGTCGGCCAGCACGACCGGCTTGCCGTCCTTGTCGAGGTCGGCGGTGGAGCCGTTCCAGCCCAGCGGCAAGGTACCGGCAGGCTGCGCGCCCAGGTCGATGGAATGGACTTCCTTGCCATCCTTGTAGATGATGACCTTGACCTTGTCGGCGGCCGTGGCAAGGTCCACGCCCAGCAGCGCGGCGCTCTTGCTCAGGTTGATATCCTTGCCTGCCGTCAACACGCCGTGGCCGATGATGTTGGCCGCCTGCATGGATTCGGCTTGCTGGTAGCTGGCTTTCAAGCTTTCCACGGTGGTATTGAGCTTGTTGACGCCCGTCACCGTGGACAGCTGGGCCAGCTGGCTGGTCAATTGCGCATTGTCCAGCGGATTCATCGGATCCTGATTTTTCAGCTGGGTGACCAGCAGGGTGAGGAATTTGTTCGTTTCCGCTTCGACACTGCCTGCCGCGGCCGTCGTCTTCTTCGGATTCATCGTCGCCATCAGGTCGGTGGTGACGGAGGTCGTGGTATCGATGGTTGCCATAATGATCAGTCAGCCTTACTGGCCGAGGGTAAGGGTTTTCAGGAGCAGCGACTTGGCCGCGTTCATGGTTTCCACGTTGGTCTGGTACGAGCGCGAAGCGGACAGCATGTTGACCATCTCGTCGACCGTATTCACGTTGGGCATGGTGACGTAGCCCTTCTCGTCGGCCAGCGGGTTCTTCGGGTCGTATACCAGCTTCATCGGCGACGGGTCTTCGATCACCTTCTGCACCTTGACGGCCGTGGCGCCGTTGGCCATGGGCACGGCTTCGAACACCACCTGCTTGGCGCGGTAGGCTTCGCCCGTGGCGCTGGTGGCGCTGTCGGCATTGGCCAGGTTGCTGGCCACCGTGTTCAGGCGCTGCGCCTGGGCGCTCATGGCCGAACCGGAAACATTGAAGATATTAAATAGCGACATGATTATTGTCCTCCCTGAATGGCCGTCAGCATGCCCTTGATCTGCGAGTTGAGGAACGTGACGGCCGCCTCGTAGCGGATGGCATTGTCGGCAAAGGCGTTGCGTTCCAGGTCCATGTCGACCGTATTGCCATCGACGGCACCCTGGGCCGGCGCGCGGTACAGCAGCGGCGTGCCGTCGGCCAGGGTCTCGACCTTGCCGCCCGTGCTGCCGCCCACGGCGGCGGCCACGCCCTTGCCCGGCATATGCTGCGGCGCCGTGCCCTTCAGGGCCGGCGGCACGCCATCCTTGCGCGCCATCGCCCCCCTTCAGGGCGGCGGCGAAATCGACGTCGCGCGCCTTGTAGTTGGGCGTGTCGGCATTGGCGATATTCGAGGCGAGCAATTCCTGGCGCGTCGAGCGCAGGCTCAGCGCCGTCTCGTTGAAGCGCATGTAATCGTCGAGTTTCCCTATCATGTCAGGCTCCGGAAAGATCTGCCACTGGCGCCCAAGATGGCGGAAGGATGGCGGTATAGTGATGACAGGAAACATAGTACGGCGCCCGCCCGCAAGGCCATCGCCGGATCAGACCATACTTTTACCCCTTAATCGGCGCTTCGAACGGGGCGGCGCGCACTATCATGGCACTATTCCAGAGGCCTATCACCATGAAAACACCGCTCGCTTTCCTCTTTGCTCTTGCCGCCCTGACGCCGTTGGCGCAGGCGCAGAACGCCGGCCGGCAAACGCCGGAAGCGCTGCGCAACAGCGTGGAACAATTCCTGCAAGTGCAAAGCAACGGCTTGCCGGGCAAGGTGACGATCACCGTCGGCGCCGTCGATCCACGCCTGAACCTGGCCGCCTGCCCCGCGCCGCAAGCGTTCATGGCGCCGGGCGCCCGCGCCTGGGGCAAGACCACCGTGGGCGTGCGCTGCACGGCCCCGTCCAGCTGGACCATCTATCTGCAAGCGAACGTGGCCGTCGTGGGCGACTACGTGGCCAGCGCCGTGCCGCTGGCGCAAGGGCAAGCCATCGACGCCAGCCAGCTGGTGACGATGCAGGGCGACCTGGCCGCATTGCCGGCAGGCATCGCCACCGACATGGCCCAGGTGGTGGGCGCCAGCACGAATATTTCCTTGCCACCAGGCACGCCGATGCGCCTCGATACCCTGCGCCGCAAGCCGGTGGTGATGCAGGGCCAGCTGGTACGCGTCGTTTCCAGTGGCAACGGTTTCCAAGTGGCATCAGAAGGACGCGCCATCGGCAGCGCCGGCGATGGCCAGACGGTGCAGGTACGCACGCAGAGCGGCCAGCAGATCAGCGGCGTGGCGCGCGGGCTGGCGGGCTGGTGGAGGTGGCGTTCTAAACACGGATGGATAGCGATATTGTAGTCTGGCGCACTAAAGTTCCTGGATAAGATGCCGATAAGAAGTCATATCCCGGAGTTTTTTGACTTCGACCAGACGAGGATCACGCTGTGAAAATTACCGACAACACCATTAAAAGCAATCCCGGCCTGCCGGTGGCGCCCGCGAGCACTTCCGGCGCCCGGAATGCCGAGAAAGCCCAGGCAACACCGACGACGTCGGACAATGTACGCCTGTCGCCGCAAGGACAGGCATTAGCGGCCAGTGCAACTGCCGGCAGCGGCGCCGTGTTCGACACGAAAAAAGTCGAACGCATCAAGCTGGCGATCGCCGACGGCCAGTTCCAGGTCAATTCTGAAAAAGTGGCGGACGGGCTCCTCGACACAGTCAAGGACTTGCTGCACTCACGAAATAGATAGGTTCCCTCATGCAATCAGTGACTCCGTTTTCCAGCCTGCGCGACGAGCAACAGCTCATGACCACATTGCTGGCATTGATGAAAGAAGAACAGCGGCATCTGGTTGCGGCTGACATCGATGCAATCACGGAGCTCACCGTACGCAAGACGGCACTCGTCGGACAACTGAGCCAGCTGGCGGCGCAACGCCACCAGGCGCTGGCGGCAGCCGGCTTCACGGCCGCCGAAGCGGGCATGGAAGACTGGCTGCCCGGCGCCAATGAAGCCGAAGCGGCGCCCCTGTGGAAAGCCCTGCTCGAGACCACGCGCGAAGCCAAGGAACAAAACCGCCTGAACAGCCTGCTCGTCAACAAGCACATGGTTCATACGCAAGGCGCCCTGAACGCCATGCGCCCCCCGGCCCAGAGCGGCAATTTCTACGGCCCCAGCGGCCAGGCGACGACAAACACGGCCAGCCGCCGCGTCGTCATCGGCTAGTCCCCCTTCTTTGCCCGTTCAGCCGTGCGCGGGACGCCCCGTGTGCTGGCGGAATTTTGCCGCGATGGCCTGCCCCTTCGCCGCGGCGGCGGCTTGCTGCTCCGGCGTCAGTTCCGCCTGCAGCCAGTGCCAGTATTCATCCTGATACGGATTGGTGACGCCGGGCGCCAGGATATCGTCATACACGAGGCGCAGGGCCAGCAGGTAGCCATACGCTTGCGGCGCATCCTTCTGCACCACCTCGCCATCGCGCAGATACGCCATCATCAGGGTAGCCACGCTGGAGAGTTCAGCCTCGTCCGCCTGCGCCGTCAGCTGGGCGATGGCTTGCCGCTTCCACGCCTGCACCAGCGGGTCGTCGGGACGGTTGCGCAGGGCGCTGCGGTCGCCGAACGGCCCTTCCGACAGGAACAGGGTGGCCGCACCGGGCACGCCGCCTTGCGCGGCGCTGGCCAGGTAAGCCAGGCGATCGTCGCGCTGGCGCTGCGTCAGCCCCCCGCACAGCTGCTGCTGGGCGGCTTTTTCTTCCGCCGTCATCTCGCGTCCCAGCTCGAATTCCAGCCCCGGCAAGCGGTTTTCACGCTGGAAGACGATGCAGTCATCGATCAGGTTGAAGGCCGCATACGCGTCTTGCGCCCTGCCGCTGGCAGCCAGGCGTTCGAGCCGTTGCTCCAAGGAAACGACAACGGGCGCTTCAGCCGCAGGGACGGCGGCATCGATAGTCAAATACGATTCCAGGCTGCGTCCCGCCGGCGCGCTGGCGGCAGCGGTGGCAGATTCCGGCGCCCCGCCGCCGGGTGCGGGCCAGTACACGAGCGCCAGCACTGCCGCGATGGCAGCGGCGATGGCGATACTGGTGAATTTGACGTTCATGGTGAGGATGCGCGTGGACGGAAGCGCACGTTACCACAGGCCTGCGGCAGCGGGCCGCACGCCTGCGCACGCTCAGCCGCCGGCCTTTTTCGGCTGGTGGCCCAGCTTGGCCAGCGCGGCCATCACCGTCTCGACGTGGTCGCCCTGCACTTCGATCACGCCATCCTTGACCGTGCCGCCCGAGCCGCACTGCGTGCGCAGCTGCTTGCCCAGCAGGGCCAGCGCGATGGCGTCCAGCGGCAAGCCTTTCACCACGGTGACGCTTTTGCCGCCGCGGCCCTTGGTCTGGCGCGACACGCGCACCACGCCGTCGCCGATTGGTGCCGCCTTCGCTTGCGCCTGGCAGGCGCACTGCGCCAGCGGCTGGCGGCAGGCGGGGCACATGCGGCCCGTTTCAGTGGAATACACGAGACCGCCCAGGGAACTGCTTTTCATGATGAAGAGATAAAAAGGGAGAAGGCCGCGATTGTACCAAGCGCCGGGGTTCAGTTGGCGGGAGCCGGAGCAGGTGCTATGGGCGGCGTCGGCACTTCCGTCACCGTTTCCGGGATGCCCGACAAGATCGTCACGGCCACGCGGCGGTTGCGCGCACGCCCTTCCGGGGTTTCGTTGGGCGCCACGGGGATGTTGTCCGCGTGGCCGACGGCCGTCAGGCGCGTGGCCTTGACGCCGCTGGCGATGAACAAACGCACGACGGCGCTGGCGCGCGCGGCCGACAGTTCCCAGTTCGAGGCAAAGGTCGAATTGCTGATCGGCTGGACATCCGTATGCCCTTCCACCTGCACGTCGTGCGTGTCATCCTTGAGCAGCACGGCGACGGCGCGCAGGGCCTGGTCCGATTCCGCCGTCAAGCCCGCCGCACCCGGGTCGAACAGCACGCTGGCGTTGATTTCCACGCTGACGCCGCGGCTCGTCTGCGTCACGCGCACCTTGCCTTCCTTCACCAGCGGCGCCAGGGTGGATGTGAGGTCCTGCGCCAGGCGCGTCATGTGTTCGCGCTCGCGGCGGATGGCTTCCGTGCGGCGTTTCAGGGCGGGGTTTGGCAGCGGGATCGCTTGCGGCGCTTCCATGATGATGGGCGGCGCGCCCTTTTCCAGGCTGAAGGCCTGGCCGATGGCATTCTGGAAGACGCGGTATTTGCCTTCGTTGACTTGCGAAATCGCGTACATGACGACGAAAAAGGCGAACAGCAAGGTGATGAAGTCGGCGTACGAGATCAGCCAGCGGTCCTGGTTGTCCGGTTCCTCGTCATACTTCCTGCGCGCGCGCCGCATCATGGTCAGTGCTCGCTCAGTGCTCGTGAAGCAGGCTGGCGACGCGCTCTTCGATGATGCGCGTATGGTCGCCCGTGGCGATGTCGTACAGCACGGCGGCCGTGATTTCATACTGCAGCACGCGGCGCGAGACGATGGCCTTGAGTTTATTGGCCACCGGCAGGAACAGCAGGTTGGCCAGGCCCACGCCATAAATCGTCGAGACGAAGGCCACGGCGATGCCGCTGCCCAGCTTGCTCGGGTCGGTGAGGTTTTCCATGACGTGGATCAAGCCCAGCACGGCGCCCAGGATGCCGATGGTGGGCGAATAGCCGGCCGCCGATTCCCACACCTTGACGGCCTGGCGCTCGGCCATTTCATAGGCGGAGATTTCCACGTCGAGCAGCTGGCGCAGCTTGTCGGGCGCGATGCCGTCGACGATCATGCGCAAACCCTTGGCGTTGAAGCGGTCGGCCGTGTTTTCCATCAGGCGTTCGAGCGCCAGCGGGCCGTCGCGGCGCGCCGTCAGGCTCCATTGCCCGATGTCGCGCGCCAGCGCGGCGCGCGTGTCGGACGGCGGCAAGAACACCCAGCGCAGCATTTCCAGGCCGCGGACAAAAGTGCGCAGGCGCGTCTGCAGCAGCACGGCGCCGAAGGTGCCGACGATGACGATGGCGAAGGCGGCCGGCTGCAGCAGGGAGGCCATCTTGCCGCCTTCCAGTGCCTGGCCGACCAGCAGGCCCGCCAGCGCCAGCGCCAGCCCGATTACGCTGGACCAGTCCACGCCAGCTCCCTCAAGGTTGCGCGCAGGCGCGCGACGGCCTGGGTATGCAGCTGCGAGACGCGCGATTCCGATACGCCCATCACCGCGCCGATCTCCTTCAGGTTCAGCTCTTCTTCGTAATACAGACCCATGAGTATTTTCTCGCGTGGCGGCAGCGCGTCGATGGCATCGATCACGGATTGCCGGAAATCGGTGTCGAGCAGGGAACGCAAGGGGTCGCTGCCCTCGTCCACGCAGTGGCGGTCGAGGAAGCTGTCATTGCCGTCCGGATCATGAAAGTCTTCGTAGTACACCAGCTGGTGGCCGCCGCCGTCGCCCAGCATTTCCTGGTAGTCGGCCAGCGACATTTTCAGCAGTTTCGCCACTTCCGACTCCGTCGGCGGGTGGCCCAGTCTCTGCTGCAGGATGCTCATCGCCTCTTCGATCTTGCGCATGTTCTGGCGCATGCTGCGCGGCAGCCAGTCGCTGGTGCGCAATTCGTCGAGCATGGCGCCGCGGATGCGCAGCACGGCATACGTCTCGAACTGCGCGCCATGCGTCTCTTCATAGCGGGTAATGGCATCGAGCAGGCCGATCATGCCGGCCTGGATCAGGTCATCGACCTCGACCGAAGGCGGCAATTTCGCCTTCATATGGTGCGCCAGACGCTTCACCAGCGGAATATGCTCCGTCAGCAAATAGTCCTTGTTCGATTTCCCTTTGACCGTGTACATAGGCTGCTTATTGTTTTAACTGCTATCGTGTGCGGATGATGGAATCAGGCGCTGAACTGGTGCGGGCTCCCCGTCTGGTACAAGGTACCGCCGAGCACCGGCGCCGCCGAACGGGCCAGCCGCTCGGCCAGACCGCGAAACGCCACCGAGGCGCCCGCCAGCGGAAACGCATCGACCACGCTGCGGCCCAGACGCGCCGCGCGGTGCAGATACTCATCGGCAGGCACTGACCCCATCGAGGTCAGCTTCACGGCCAGGTAGCGGCTTGCCGCCTGCGCCATATTATCGTACACCACTTTTGCCTCGGATTCGGAAGCGCCGGTGACGAGAATGCCGAACGGACGGCGCCCCAGCTCCTGGCTCAGGCGCTTGATCAGGCAGTAGGCCGCCTTGATCGAGGTGGCACTGGTTGACACTTGCACCACGATATCCGACGAAGCCATCAGCGGCACGGGGAAGCAATCGCCCTCGTCGGCGACGACGCCGTCGACCAGCACGATGCCGCTCTGGCGCGCCAGCACCTCGAAAGTCTTGCCCAGGCGGCGCAGTTCATCGGCGCCCGCATAGTCCATGCTGTCCATCAGGTGGTTGCGCGCGCCCAGGCTGGCCACGCCGAAGCCTTGCGGCACCTGGTGGATGACCTGGTTCAAGCCGCACTGCTGGCGCGCCACGTCGCGCAGGCTGGCGCCGTGCGCCAGTCCCAGCCGTGCAGCCACGCCATCGCTGCCGCCGCTGGCGTCGAGCAGCAGCACGTCATTGCCGCCATAGACGAGCGAAGCGCCCAGGTTGACCAGCATGGCGCCCTTGTCGTCCTGCGGCGTGGCCGAGAGGAACGTCATGACGCGCGGCTGCGGGCCGGCCAGCATGCGGCGCAAGCCTTCGGCCTGGTCGAAATCGAAATTAGCCAAGGTGCACCCCGCGCGCTTCATTGTTGCGGGCGGCCGCCTGCGCCATCAGGAGCGGCAGTTCGGCATCGGAAAACTGCGTCGCCGCCGCATCGCGCTTGAGCTTGAAGGCGCGGTCGATCAGGTAGCCGCGGTCGGCCAGGTACAGGTCTTCCGGCACGCGCTGGCCGTTCGACACATAAAACAGGTTCAGCTTCTGGCGGATCACCACGTCGAGCACATTGCCGATCGAGGCCGCTTCATCAAGCTTGGTCATGATGCAGCCGGCCAGGCCGCTGCCCTGGTAGGCGCGCACCACTTCGTTCAGCGTTTCCTGCGTGGCCGTCGAGTTCAGGCACAGCAGGCGCTTCACGTCGGCGCCGGCGCCCGACAGCATGGCTACCTGCTCCGTCACCATCTGGTCGCGCTGGCTCACGCCCACCGTATCGATCAGCACCGTGTGCTTGTTTTTCAATTCTTTCAGGGCGATGCGCAAGTCCGCCTCGTCCTTCACCGAATGCACCATCACGCCGAGGATCTTGCCGTAGATGCGCAGCTGTTTCGTGCGCGCCGATACGATAGGCGTCCGTGGTGATCAGGGCCAGTTTTTCCGGGCCATGGCGCATCACGCAGCGCGCCGCCAGCTTGGCCGTGCTGGTGGTCTTGCCGACGCCGGTCGGGCCCACCAAGGCGAATACGCCGCCCTGCTCCAGCATGGCGTCTTCGTTAGCCACAGTATTGAGGTTGCGGCTCAGGACCGTCTTGATCCAGCGCATGCTTTGCGCGCCGTCGAGGCCGGCCGGCAGCTTGTCGATCAGGTAGCGCGCCAGGCTGGCCGAGAAGCCGGCGGCCAGCATTTCGCGCAGCACGACGGCTTTTTGCGGCTCGCGCTGCTGCGTCGAACCCCACGAGATTTCCGCCAGCTGGGTTTCCATCATGCCGCGCATGGCGCGGATTTCATTCATCATGCCGCTCATTTCGGCGGCGGCGTTTTCCTTGACGTGCGCCAGCGCGCTGGCCATCATCTGCTGCATGCGGGCCATGTCCACTGGCTCGGAGGCAGCCTGGCGCGGTGCGGCAGGACGTGGCGCGGCCGGGCGCTGGGCCGGGGCGGCCGCACGCTGCGGCGTGGCGAACTGGGTCTGCAACTGGGGACGGGGCTGGGCCATTTCGGAGGCGGCCGGCGGCGACGCCAGCGAAGCGGCATCGTCATTGGCCAGCGCGAGGATTTCCACCACGCCATCGGCCTGGCGGTTCGACAGGATCACGGCATCGGGGCCCAGCGCTTCGCGCACCTTGCGCAGCGCATCGCGCGACGAGGCGCCCGTAAATTTCTTCACATTCATGACCGGCCTCCCGGGGCGGGGGTGGCGCAATATGGGCTGAACTGTGTGACCATCATCGACTCCTGTTGCTTGAGTGCTGTCTTCCACATGGACACAGATCACCCGGACAGTTTCCATTATTAGCGATGCTTGGAGGAAATGATCGAAGGAACAGGACGGGAAAGTACCCGTTATTCAGTTTGCCAGTAGGAAATTGATGTTTATTTGACCAAAAGCAAGGGCTGGGAGGCTGGGGTCAGCCCCCCACTAACGCTAACCAAAGCTCCGCGCTAACGCTGGAGGGGGTCTGACCCCGGCACTAATGCTGTCGACTATTGCGCCCCCACCAGCGCCGTGACGCGGATCGTCTTGGTTTCCGGCACTTCCGCATGCGACAGCACTTTGAGCTGCGGCAAGGCGCGGCGCAGGAAGCGCGACAGCAAGGCGCGCAGCGGCGCCGGCACCAGCAGCACCGGCGTCAGTCCCAGCGCTTCCTGCTGCTGCGCGGCCAGGCCCGCCTGGTGCGCGATGGTGTCGGCCAGGCCCGGTTCGATGCCGGCGCCGTCGCCGCCATTGCCCATCGCTTGCATCAGCAAACGCTCCAGGCGGCTGTCGAGGGTCATCACGGACAGTTCGGCCGAGCCGGGGAACAGCTGCTGCACGATGGCGCGGCCCAGGGCCACGCGCACCAGCGCCGTCAGGTCGTTCGGGTCTTGCGTGCTGACCGTGTGCTCGGCCAGGGTTTCGATGATGGTGCGCATGTCGCGGATGTGCACGCCCTCGGCCAGCAGGTTCTGCAGCACCTTTTGCAGAGTCGACAACGACAGCATCTTCGGCACCAGGTCTTCCACCAGGCGCGGCGACTCCTTGCCCAGGTGGTCGAGCAGCGACTGCACCTCGGCGCGGCCCAGCAGCTCCGACGCGTGCGAGGTAATCAGATGGTTCAGGTGCGTGGCCACCACGGTGCCCGCATCGACCACCGTGTAGCCCATCGATTGCGCCTGGTCGCGCAGGCTGGCGTCGATCCAGGTGGCGGGCAAGCCAAAGGCGGGGTCGCTGGTGCTCAGGCCGGGCAAGGTGCCGCTGGCCATGCCGGGATTAATCGCCAGGAACTGGCCGTTGAACGCTTCGCCCACGCCCACTTCCACGCCCTTGAGGGTGATGCGGTAGGCCGACGGCTTCAATTCCAGGTTGTCGCGGATATGCACGGGTGGCGCCAGGAAGCCCACTTCCTGGGCGAATTTCTTGCGGATGCCTTTGATGCGTTTGAGTAATTCGCCGCCCTGGGTCTTGTCGACCAGGGGAATCAAACGGTAGCCCACTTCCAGGCCCAGGGTATCGACCGGCATGATGTCTTGCCAGCTGGCTTCTTCCTGCTCGGGCGCCACGGTCGCTTGCGGCACCTCGGCCGGCTTCTCGGCTGCCTCTTTTGCCTGCTCCCGCTTCTTGCTGATCAGATAGGCGGAACCGGCCAGCAGCGAGGCCAGCAGGATGAAGACCATGTTCGGCATGCCGGGGATCAGGCCCATGCCGCCGATGATGCCGGCGGTAATGTACAGCACTTGCGGTTTCGCAAACAACTGGCCCACCAGCTGGGTGCCGATGTCCTGTTCGCTGGCCACGCGCGAGACGACGATACCGGCCGCCGTGGAAATGATCAGCGAAGGAATCTGCGCCACCAGGCCGTCACCGATGGCCAGCAGGGTGTAATTCTTGAGCGCATCGGCAAAGCCCATGCGTGCTGCAGCAAACCCACCAGCAAGCCGCCGACGATATTGATGACGGTAACCATGATGCCGGCGATGGCGTCGCCGCGCACGTATTTGCTGGCACCGTCCATGGCGCCATAGAATTCCGCTTCCTGCGCCACTTCCGTGCGGCGGCGGCGCGCTTCGTCTTCGCCGATCAGGCCGGCGTTCAGGTCGGCATCGATGGCCATCTGTTTACCGGGCATGGCGTCCAGCGCGAAGCGGGCGCCCACCTCGGCGATACGGCCCGCGCCCTTGGTCACGACGGTAAAGTTGATGATCGTCAAAATGATAAACACCACGATACCGACCGTGTAGTTGCCGCCAATCAAGAAGTGACCGAACGCTTCGATCACTTTACCGGCCGCATCGGCGCCCGTATGGCCTTCCGTCAGCACCACGCGCGTGGAGGCCACGTTCAGCGACAGGCGCAGCATGGTCGAGACGAGCAAAATGGTCGGAAAAGCCATGAAATCGAGCGGCTTGACCGTGTACAGCGCCGTCAGCAGCACGATGATGGACAGCGCAATATTAAAGCTGAAGAAAATGTCGAGGATGAAGGCGGGCAGCGGCAGCACCATCATCGCCAGCAGCATGATGATGATGACCGGCGCGGCGATGCCCTTGCTGGCGTTGTTGCTCATTCCGCTGAGCCAGGCTGGCAATCTCAGGCCGTTCATGGTGTACTTCCTTTATTCTTGTCTGCCGCGCGGCTGCGGCTGCGGGCGGCGTCTGCGATGCGGGGTCGAGCGGGTCGAGCTCGGGCGGCACGTCGAGTTTTTTCGGCTTGTCGGGACGCTCGCCCTGGCCCTTGCCATAGCTGCGCAGCTGGAACACGTAGGCCAGCACTTCGGCCACGGCGCCGTACAGCGCCTCGGGAATCTCGTCGCCGATGTCCGTGTGCTTGTACAGCGCGCGCGCCAGGGCCGGCGCTTCCAGGATGGCGACCTTGTGTTCGCCAGCCAGTTCGCGGATCTTCGCCGCCACCTCGTCGATGCCCTTGGCCACCACCTGCGGCGCGCCGCGCGAATTTTCGCCGTATTTCAGCGCCACCGCATAGTGCGTCGGGTTGGTCACCACCACGTCGGCCGTCGGCACGTCGGCCATCATGCGGCGGCGCGACATTTCATGCTGCATCTGGCGGATCTTCGCCTTGATCTGCGGATTGCCGTCCGACTCCTTCGCCTCTTGCTTGACTTCCTGCAGTGACATTTTCATCTTGTTGGCGTAGTGCCACATCTGGTACGGGCCGTCGATGGCGGCGATCAGGCCCAGCGCGCCGACGATCAGCAAAAAGGCCGTGATCAGCAGGCTGATCAGATGAGCCGAGCCGGCGCGCAGGGATTCCACCGACAGGCCCAGCACGGCATCTTTTTGGTGCTGCATCACCATCCAGGCGACGACGCCGACGACGAGGGTCTTGGCGATGGCCTTGAGCAACTCCACCAGGGCATTCTTCGAAAACATATTGCCCAGGCCGCGAATCGGGTTGAGCTTGCCAAAATTGGGGGTGAACGCCTTGGAACTGAACAGCCAGCCGCCCACCAGCACGGGCGAGGCCAGGGCGACGAGCATGATGGCCAGCGCGTACGGCAGGCAAGTGAGCAGGACGGAACCCACGTCGTAGCCGATGCGCAACATCATCGCGTCGGGATTGAGTATCTGCTCCCGGTCCAGCGACAGGCCGGAAACCATGACGGCCGTCAGCCGCCGCACGATGGCGTCGCCGGCAAACCACAGGCAGCAGCCGGACGCCATCAACACAGTGAACGTTGCCACTTCACGCGATCGCGGAACGTCGCCTTCCTCACGCGCCTGCTCGAGGCGCTTCGGTGACGCGGCTTCGGTCTTTTCTGCGTCGCTGTCTTCCGACATCAATCAACTCCGGTGAAGTCCTGCAGCCTGGCTAGGCGCAATACGGACTGGGCATGACGCATTATCGGTTCAAGCGGGCCTATGCCATCGGCGGAACAGGGGCACAAATGCCCTGTATTTTCCTTTACTCTCCAGTAACCTTAACGGGACTTGCGCGCCTCAGCCTGTTTCACCGTCTGCTCTATCGCGCCAAACAGCGACTTGCCGTCATCGCCCAGCATTTCCAGCCGGACAACATCACCAAACAGCAAGTACGGCGTGCTGGCGACGCCATCGGCGATCATCTCCTGGTTACGCCGCTCAACGATGCTGGAAAATCCTTTTTTGACTTCCTTGTTGGCGATGCCGCCCGCGCTGACCACGCTGCCGGCGCGCGCGTTGCGCGTCTGGCATAGGTGGGCGAGCAATTGCGGG
Organism: Janthinobacterium sp. TPC_1; assembly: GCF_056037845.1. Lineage (NCBI taxonomy): Bacteria > Pseudomonadati > Pseudomonadota > Betaproteobacteria > Burkholderiales > Oxalobacteraceae > Janthinobacterium > Janthinobacterium sp. TPC_1. The sequence continues at coordinate 203,329 of NZ_CP195157.1, forward strand.
TAATTGAAGGCCATGTCGGCGCCCGCATGGGGCTGGCCCGTCAACTTGCCGTTCAAGCTGCAGCGCAGTGCGTAATGCACCTTGCCGCCGCGCCAGGCGTCGCCCAGCTCGTCGGGCGTGATGGCGACGGGAGAACAAGCCATGGCCGGTTTCGCCTGCAGGAAGCCGTAGCCGCCGGCTTGCTCGTCCGGCGCCAGGTTGCGCAAGGTGACGTCGTTGACCAGCATCAACAGCTTGATGTTCAGGTGCGCCTGATCGGGCGTGGAGCCCATGGCCACGTCGTCCGTGATGGCGGCGATACCCGCCTCATAATCGATGCCCCACTGCTCGTGCGCCAGGCAGATGTCGTCGTGGGCGCCGAGGAAATCGTCGCTGGCGCCCTGGTACATCCGTGGCGCGTCGCGCAGATTGGCGGGCACCTCCAGGCCGGCGGCCTTGCTGGCCCGCTCGATCTGCTGCAGGTAGGACGCGCCCGCCACGCGCAAGCTGCTGCGCGGCAAGGGCGCCATGCAGTTGGCGGGGTCGAATTCGAAGGCGCGATGGCCGCGGCCGCTATTGATGGTCTGGTACAGCAAGTCCAGCTGCGGGGAAATGAAACTCCAGTCGTCGAGCGCCTTTTGCAGGGTCGAAGCGATGCCGTCGGCCAGATGGGCCGTTTTCAGGTCGCGCGAGACGACCGCCAGCTGGCCATCGCGCGTGCCATCCTTCAGTGTAGCTAATTTCATGTACGGAAAACTTCGTCAAATGCGGGCAATAGGAGGCTAAAGACGCCAAAAAGCCGGGAAAACCCGGCTTCGGCGCTCAGGGGGAGTTATGCCAGGAGGGCGATCTGCCCGGGGGTCAGATAACACCACTCGCCTTCGGCGATGCCCAGCGATTCCAGGGTCAGGCTACCGATGGCGGAACGGTGCAGCGCGCTGCAATGATTGCCGGCGGCGGCCAGCATGCGCTTGACCTGGTGGTATTTGCCTTGCTCGAGCACGATTTCCAGCTGGTGCTCGCCGCGCTTGACGCAGACGAGGGCCGCCAGCGGGGCCGGTTCGTCATGCAATTGCACGCCAGCCAGCAACAGGGCCACCAGTTCATCGGTCACGGGCTCTTGCGTCGTGGCCTGGTAAATTTTCGGAACGTGACGCTTCGGCGACGATTGTGCATGGATAAACGGGCCATCGTCGGACATCAGCAGCATGCCGGTCGTATCGTGGTCGAGCCGGCCGACGGGCTGGACTTCGCGCCAGGTGAACTGTTCCGGCAGCAGGGTCAGCACGCCAGGATGATGGCTCGGTTTGCGCGAGCATTCGAAGTTGGCGGGCTTGTGCAGCGCCAGGTACAGGTGGGCGCGGTATACCCACTCTTCTTCAAACACGTGCAGCACCAGGCCGTCGGTCTCGACGGTGGTGCGGTAATTGGTCTGGGTGACGCCATCGATGACGACATCGCCATCTTCGATAAGGGAACGGCAATATTTACGGGTGCCAAAACCCTGCGATTGCAGGATGCGGTCTAGGGATAATTTACTCATGGGCGTGACTTTACCAGAAGCGGCTGGCAGCGTGAAGCGGCGGCGCCTGGCGTCCGCGCGGCGGCCCAGGCGGCACGAAACCATGGTGCACGCAGAAATACCAAAAAGAACAAGGTGAGATTTGGCGAGAAATGGCTAATTCCTTTGAGATATATCAAGCGCTCGGAATATCACATTGATAGACTGAAACTTCGTTAGGAATCCGCCTAACGTGCTTTAGGAATAATAACCAGGCAACGACTGACAAGGATATCGTATGAAGCACATCGACACCATTGCCTTAGAAGGCAGCATCGACGACATGCGCAACCGTATCGCCAGCGAACAGGGTGCCATGCATAAGGTACAACTCGGCGTGGCACGCTGGCGCGGCGCCCTGGCCACGCCAGCCCAGGAAGACCGGACGATGGAGGACACGCCCAGTCCCGCCAGCCAGGTGCGCTGGCATGCGGAGGCGCAATGCCATTTCATGTGCTGGCTGGAACAGGGCGGCTTTGCCCTGGCACAAGCGGAGTTCGATCAGGAATCGGCGCCCGTGACGGCGGGCTGCGCCGAGAACGACGAGCTTGCTTCAAAGGAAGGATTGGCGCAGCTTACGCAAGCCGCCAGCCCAGCCTTGCCTGCGCACTGCAACGACTGTCCCGCCTGAAGCAAGCGCCCAGCCACCATGCCCTGCCCTTGCATGCATGCCACAAGCACACCCTGGCCAGCCAATGCAGCCAACGCGGCCCAGCACCATGCCGCAACGCCCATCACCCTTATGCGCCATGCACAAACGATGCACAAAAGGAAACGGCGGCATTGCGCCGCCGTTCCCAAGCCCCATCGGGACTTTAGTGAGGAATGTAAATTCACTCAAAACCACATCTGCGATGCGGCAAGTAGTTCCAAGACCTGCCAATCAAGTTAGTACTGACAACATAGTTGATATATCGCCCCTCCTTGAAAAGAACTACGCTTTCACTATAGCCCAAGCAGCCCCATTTTCAAGCCAATTTACCACCTTATTGAAAATCATTCTCGACTGGCTTGCCTGCCAGTCAAGTGTCATGTCCTCAGCGCAACGCCGGTTGCGACTGCTGCACGGCCGCCTTCATGGCCCCCGCGCCCATGGCGGCGCCAAATTTCTTCAGCACCCGTTCCGGCAAACCTTCATGCTGCGTATAGTCGACGATGTCTTCCGCCTTGACGACGTCGCGCGCCACGCTGTCGACCGTGCCGAAATCGTCGGCCAGGCCCATTTCCACGGCTTTCGCGCCCGTCCAGTACAGGCCCGAGAAGGTATCGGCCGTTTCCTTCAGGCGCTTGCCCCGTCCCGTGCGCACCACGTCGATGAATTGCTGGTGGATTTCATTGAGCATGCCTTGCGCATACGCCTTGTGCTTGTCCGTCAGGGGACTGAACGGATCCATGAAGCCCTTGTTCTCGCCCGCCGTCAGCAGACGCCGCTCGACGCCCACCTTTTCCATCACGCCCGTGAAGCCGAAGCCATCCATCAGCACGCCGATGGAACCGACCACGCTGGCCTTGTTGACGTAGATGCGGTCGGCGGCGGCGGCGATGTAGTAGCCGCCCGAGGCGCACATTTCATCGACCACCACATATAAGGGCTTGTCCGGATAGCCCTTGCGCAGGCGCTGCATCTCGTCGACGATCATGCCCGCCTGCACGGGACTGCCGCCCGGACTATTAATATGCAGCACCACGGCCACGGAACCGGCATCGGAAAACGCCTTGTCCAGCGCGGGGATGACGACGGCGGCCGAGCCGCTGCCTTCGGATTCGATAGCGCCGCTGATGTCGATCAGGGCCGTGTGGCGGCCCAGGGTTTCGCTGTCATCGGCCGTGTTGTAGTCATAAAACACCCACAAGGCGAACAGCACGATCAGCAGGCCGAAGACCTTGAAAAAGATGCTCCAGCGGCGGTGCGCGCGTTGTTCTTGCAGAGTGGCAAATACCAGCTTTTCCAGCACGTCGCGCTCCCAGTTCCCCGCAGGGGCACCGTGGCCGGCGGCCGGCGCGCTGCTGTCCAGCTTGTCATTCGTGTTATCGCTCATGGTTCACTTTGCTTAATTAACGGAAGGCCTGCACCCGGCTTCAGGCCGGCAGCGGCTGGACATAGTCATCTGGCTGCCAGTACAGCTGGCCGTCGCGCTCGGTAACGGGTATCGGGCGCAAGCGGCCGCCCTTGCAGGGACCGCCGGCGCAGTAGCCGCTTTCCGGCACATAGATGGCGCCATGCGTCGAACACATCAGGTACAAGCCGCTGGACTCGAAAAACTCGCCTTCAGCCCAGTCCAGCTCGATCGGCACGTGGGCGCAGCGGTTCAGGTAGCCATACGCCTTGCCGCCGTGGCGCACGACAAAGCCCGTCGTCGCTTCGCCGCCGGCCGAGACGGGAAAGCGCACGCCCTTGCCGCCATCGGCCACGGCGCCGGCGGCGCAAATGAATACTTCGACAACTTCGTTCATCATGCGTGCTCGCTCAGCCATTGGTGCAGATCGGCCACCGTGGCGGCCGAATACAGGGGATTGCAAGCCTGCAACTGCTCGACGGGATGCGCTCCATACTCTACGGCAATACCCGCCGCGCCTGCATTGCTTGCCATCAATAAATCATGACTGGTGTCGCCGATCATCACGGTGCGGCGCATATCCTGGCCCAGTTCGCGCGTCAACTCCTGCAGCATGGCCGGATGGGGCTTGGAGAAAGTTTCGTCTGCGCAGCGCGTCGCATCGAACAGGGACAGCAGCTTGACGGCATTCAGCGACCGGTTCAGGCCGACGCGGCTCTTGCCCGTGGCGACGGCAAGGAAGTATCCCTGCTGCGAGAGTTCCAGCAGCATTTCATGCACGCCCGGAAACAGGGCCAGCTCATGGTCGCGCGACAGATAGTGATAACGGTAGCGCTCGGCCATGCGCGCATGGAATTTCGGCTCCACATCGGGCATCGCCAGCTGCATGGCTTCCTGCAAGCCCAGGCCGATCACGTGCGAGGCCTGCAACTCGGTGGGAACAGGCAAGCCCAGGTCTTTGGCCGAAGCCTGGATGCACTTGACGATGGTCGAGGTACTGTCTATCAGGGTGCCGTCCCAATCGAAGACGATCAGATCAAATTGCTTTCTTGCCATGTTTTCCGACGACAACGCCGCCGGCTCCTTGAGAATGAATGATGGCGACTGACTACCTTGTGGGTAGCATCCCCGCACGCGTTTGATAACTATCGCGCGGCAACGGCCAATGGTTTGCCCAAGCTTACCAAGAAACGCTCGCATTCGGCAGCCAGCGGTGCGTTCAAGGTCATCGTCTTGCCCGTTTCCGGATGCGTAAACGTGATCTGGTGCGCATGCAGGAACATGCGCTTCAGGGCGCCGCGCGTGCTGTCGGCCTTCAACAGGGCACGGTTGAGGGCAAAGTCGCCATATTTATCGTCGCCGGCGATGGGGAAACCGGACGAAGACAGGTGCACGCGGATCTGGTGCGTGCGTCCCGTCTTCAATTCCGCTTCCAGCAAGGCGAAGTTGTGATATTTATGCAACAGTGAAAATACCGTGTGCGAGGCCAGGCCATCGGCCTGCACGGCCACCCGGCGCTCGCCTTCGGCCGTCGTATATTTATGCAATGGCAACTTGATATGCTGGCGCGCATTCTTCCAGTCGCCGGCCACCAGCACCAGGTAGCTTGTCGGTGACGCCGTCGCGCATCTGCTCGTGTAAATTCGTCAACGCCGAACGCTTCTTTGCCAGCAACAGCAAGCCGGACGTGTCGCGGTCCAGGCGGTGCACCAGTTCCAAAAACTTGGCGTCGGGGCGCGAGGCGCGCAATTGCTCGATCACGCCGAACGAGACGCCCGAGCCGCCGTGCACGGCCACGCCGGCCGGCTTGTCGATGACGAGCAGCTGCGCATCCTCGAAAATAATCTTGAATTCGGCGGCCGGCGCGCCCGTGGGCGCCTTTTCGGCCACGCGCACGGGTGGAATGCGCACCACGTCGCCGGCGGCGAGACGGTACAACTGATCGATACGGCCTTTATTTACCCGCACTTCTCCCGATCGCAAGATCCGGTAGATGTGGCTTTTAGGCACTCCCTTGCACACTCTTAATAAGTAGTTGTCGATGCGCTGGCCTGCTTCTTCCTCGGCGATCGTTACGAATTGGGCTTGCGGCTGAACCGGGGGTGTTGTTGGGGGGAACAACATCATTTTGACTCTTCATTTACTATGTCTTCCCAGAAATCTCTCTAAGTCCTTCATTTTGAATATATAATTGTTTTTGCTGCGGCCCTGGCTGCTGCGAGTGTAAGAATAAAAGCACATTTTACACAGGGGCGTCTCCACCGGCCTCGCCAAATTGCAAATTCGGTGGAAAAAAATGTATATGCACCATCCCTGCGCGAATCAAGGTTGCACCGTAGTTGTAATCGGATAAGGCGTGGAGATGCTGAAGTGAGTGTGGGATTATAAGGATAAGTACCCGTTAGCGCGACTTATCGAGTCGGGCTCGCGGGTTGATGAAGTTGATAACGCTTGCCGTTTTCGCCAAACCCCGTATGTGGCCAAATACTGAGGGTTGTCGATGATAGGCTGAGGCCAAGCCTCGCCATCGCGATCCCTGTAATGAGCCGGCTAACGATTTTGGCTCTGAATTTGCTGACCACTTGCATTCTCTGCCCCCGATGCAGTTCATTCTCATCCGGGCTGTTTCAGATGAGTTGCAAGTGTCCTGTGCACTCGGCATGACGATTGACCTCACCGCGCCTGTTGCGGCCGTAACGCATATCTCGTACGCGTTGTTGCTCCGCACGCCTGGCATTTCCCCCGCCAGCACTCCCGTTCTCGCATATATCCCTGTACTTTCGCCGCTTCCCCGGAAGCGGCTTTGAGATGGCCTACGGGTCGCGGAGTTATAAAAATGAAACGCATGTTGTTTAATGCCACGCAGCAAGAAGAACTGCGCGTAGCGATTGTCGACGGACAAAAACTGATCGACATCGATATCGAGACAGCCGGGCGCGAACAGCGCAAATCCAACATCTACAAGGGCGTCATCACGCGCATCGAGCCTTCGCTCGAAGCGTGCTTCGTCAGCTATGGCGAAGACCGCCACGGCTTCCTGCCTTTCAAGGAAGTTGCCCGCACGTATTTCCGCGAAGGCGTCGACGTGCGCAATGCGTCCGTCAAGGAAGCGCTGCGCGAAGGCCAGGAAATCATGGTGCAGGTGGAAAAGGAAGAGCGCGGCAACAAGGGCGCCGCCCTGACCTCGTTCGTCTCGCTGGCCGGCCGCTACCTGGTCTTGATGCCGAACAACCCGCGTGGCGGTGGCGTATCGCGCCGCGTGGAAGGGGAAGAGCGCCAGGAATTGCGCGAAACCATGGATAAACTGGACTTGCCTGCTGGCATGTCCGTCATTGCCCGCACCGCCGGCATCGGCCGCAACGTCGATGAACTGCAGTGGGACTTGAATTACCTGATGCAACTGTGGCGCGCCATCGAAGGCGCCGGCAAGTCGGCCAACGGCGCCTTCCTGATCTACCAGGAATCGTCGCTCGTCATCCGCGCCATCCGCGACTACTTCCAGCCCGACATCGGCGAGATCCTGATCGACACCGACGAGATCTACGACCAGGCGCACCAGTTCATGAGCCACGTGATGCCCGACATGGTGCACCGCGTAAAACGCTACAGCGACGACGTGCCGCTGTTCTCGCGCTTCCAGATCGAACACCAGATTGAAACGGCGTACAGCCGCACCGTGCCGCTGCCATCGGGCGGCGCCATCGTCATCGACCATACCGAAGCGCTGGTTTCCGTCGACGTCAACTCGGCCCGCGCCACGCGCGGTTCGGACATCGAGACGACCGCCTTCAACACCAACTGCGAAGCGGCCGAAGAAGTGGCCCGCCAGCTGCGTTTGCGCGATTTGGGCGGCTTGATCGTCATCGACTTCATCGACATGGAAGTGGCAAAAAATCAACGCGAAGTGGAACAGCGCCTGAAAGATGCGCTGCACCATGACCGTGCCCGTGTACAAATGGGCAAGATTTCCCGCTTCGGCCTGATGGAACTGTCGCGCCAGCGCCTGCGCCCTTCGCTGTCCGAAGGCTCGCACGTGACGTGCCCGCGCTGCTCCGGCACCGGTCACATCCGCGATACGGAATCGTCCGCCCTGCAGGTGCTGCGCATCATCCAGGAAGAAGCGATGAAGGAAAACTCGGCCACCATCCACGTGCAGGTACCCGTGGACGTGGGCGCCTTCCTGCTCAACGAAAAGCGCGGCGAAGTACTCAAAATCGAGAACCGCCACCGCATCGCCGTGATCCTGATCCCGAACAAGCATCTGGAAACGCCGCACTACAAACTGGAACGCATCAAGCACGACGATCCGCGTCTGGAAGACAGCCAGGCCAGCTACAACCTGGCCGAAAGCGCTGAAACCGACATGGCTTACAGCAAGCGCCAGAAGGAAGAAGCCAAGCCGCGCCAGGAAGCCGTCGTCAAGACGATCACCCCTGACCAGCCGGCACCGCTGGTCGAGCGCAAGCCCGTCGAAGCGAAACCCGCTCCGGTGGCCGCGCCTGCCGCACCGCAAGGCCTGATCGCCAAGATCATCAGCTTCTTCACCGGCGCCCCGGCACCGGTGGCGCCAGCGCCCGCCCCAGTCGCACCGGCCAAGCCGGCCGGCACCGACCGCGGCGACCGCAACAGCCGTGGCCCGCGTGGCCGTGGCCGCAACGGCAAGCCTGGCCGCGAAGAGCGCGAACCAGGCCAGGGCCGTCCAGCCCAGGACGATGCAGCGAAAGAAGCGGAAGCACTGGAAAAGGCGGCCCGTCCGCCTCGCCCGCCGCGTCCGCCACGCGAACCGCGTGAAGCGCGCGATCCGAGCGACGCAACGGCCGCGCCACGCGAACGGGGCGAGCGCCCTGAACGCGCGGAACGTCCTGAGCGCGCCGAGCGCCCGGAACGCGCCGAGCGTCCGCCACGCCAGCCACGCGAAGGCCGCGAACCACGCGCCGACAAGGCTGTTGTTGCTGAAGTGAAAGCTGACGAACTGGCATTGGTCGGCGCCAGCGCCAGCGCAATCAACGTGGTCGTGGCGTCAAACGGCCCGGACGCGGATGCCGCGCCAACGAGCTTGCTGAAAGCACCGGCGAATGCCGGCCCTGAAGGCGAAGAGAACGCGACGACGTGGAAGGCGAAGAACCGCGCCGCCGCCGCCGTCGTGGTGGCCGCAACCGCAACCGCCGCGACCGTGAAACGGGCGAGCTGATCGAATCGGCAAACGGCGAGAACGAAGGCCAGGACGCGCCAGTGATCAGCTTTACGGTTGCTCCGGCGCCGGAAGCTGCAACTGATGGCGCACCAGTCGCCGTCGTGGCTGCCGCCGCTGTCGTCGCCGTCGCTGCGCCAGTGGAAGCTGCCGCCGTGGAAGTGGTCGAAGTAGTCGAAGTCGCCAAGGTGGTCGATATCGCCAAGGCCGAAGAAGCCGCTCCTGCCGCTGAAGCCACGCCAGCTGCTGAAGTGATCGTGCCGCAAGCCCCTGTCGAGGCCGTCGTTGCTGCAGCGCAAGCTGAACCAGCCGCTGCCGAACCAGCACCTGCTGCCGAGTACAGCTTTGCCGAGAAAGCGGAAGCTGCACCAGCTCCAGCTCCAGCTCCAGCTCCAGCTCCAGCGGAAATCATCGTCGAAGCCGTGCCTGTTGCCGTCGTGGAAGCCGCACCGGTGGTGGAAGCCGCACCGCTGGTGGAAGCCATCGCCGTGATCGAGGACGCACCGGCACCAGCCGCTGAGGCAGCACCTGCCGTCGTGGAAGCCGCTGCCGTGGCTGCCGCACCGGCACCAGCCCCTGTCGCTGCTCCTGCACCTGCTCCGGCACCTGTCGTCGCTCCCGCTCCAGCACCAGTGGCCGCGCCGCTGGACTTGAACGCGGTGCTCGGCTCGGCCGGCCTGACCCTGGCTGCCACCGATCCGGAAAAACTGCGCCTGGCGCAGGAAGCGGCCGCCAAGGCAGTCGCTCCGGTCCGCAAGCCGCGCGAACGCAAGCCATTGCCGCCGCAATCGGATGAGCCGTTGATCCAGGTCAACACGCAGCGTCCATAAGCGCGCCGGGTTCGCCCAGCCGCCAATGATGAAAGGGGGAGCTCAGGCTTCCCCTTTTTTACGTCCTCTCACTTTGCCAGCCAGCCGCCATGCACGACAACGCCAACCTGCCCCCTCCCGACCCCGTCAGCCTGCGCAGCGCCTTCTGGTACTGGCTCAAGCTGGGCTGCGTCAGCTTTGGCGGCCCGGCCGGGCAAATCGCCATGATGCATGCGGAACTGGTGGAAAAGCGGCGCTGGATTTCCGAGCAGCGTTTCCTGCACGCCCTCAATTACTGCATGCTGCTGCCGGGGCCGGAAGCGACCCAGCTGGCCATCTACATCGGCTGGCTGCTGCACCGCACGCGCGGCGCCCTGGTGGCGGGCCTGCTGTTTTTACTGCCCTCGCTGCTGGTGCTGATCGTCCTGTCCTGGCTGTACATGGCGTATGGCCACGTGGCCGCCATCGCCGGCATCCTGTACGGCATCAAGCCGGCCGTCGTCGCCATCGTGCTGGCGGCCGCCTGGCGCCTGGGCCGGCGCACCTTGCGCAGCCCCGCCCTGATGGCCATCGCGGCGGCGGCATTTGCCGCCATCGCCGTGCTACGGCTGCCATTTCCCTTGATCGTGCTCGCTGCCGCCCTGCTGGGCATGGCGGGCGGGCGCTGGCTGCCGGCCCATTTCCAGGCCGGCGGCACGCAACATGGCGGCGCGGCCCGCTACGGCCCCGCCCTGATCGATGACGATACGCCCACGCCGGAGCACGCGCAGTTCAAATGGCCGCGCCTGCTTGGCACGGCCGCCGTGGGCCTGGCGCTGGCCTTCCTCGCCTGGCTGGGCCTGGCGCTGGCGGGCGGCGCGGACCAGCCGCTGGCGCAGATGGGCGTGTTTTTCAGCAAGGCGGCCCTGCTGACGTTCGGCGGCGCGTATGCCGTGCTGCCCTACCTGGTGCAGGGCGCCGCCGACCATTACCACTGGATCACGAGCGCGCAGATGATGGATGGCCTGGCCCTGGGCGAAACGACGCCCGGCCCCCTGATCATGATCGTCGCCTTCATCGGCTTTGTCGGCGGCTGGAGCCACGCCGTGCTGGCGGCAACCTGTGGCTGGCGGGCGTGTGCGGCGCGCTCGTCGCCAGCTGGTTCACTTTCCTGCCCTCGTTCATCTTCATCCTGGCCGGCGCGCCGCTGGTGGAAGCGTCGCGCGGCAATTTGCGCCTGAGCGCGCCCCTGAGCGCCATTTCGGCGGCCGTGGTGGGCGTCATCGCCAGCCTGGCGCTGTTCTTTGGCCGCCACGTCTTCTGGCTAGAAAATCCGCTGCCGCACTGGGACTGGCTGGCGATTGCCATCGCGCTGGCGGCCGGCGTGGCGCTGCTCAGGTTTCAAATGGGAACCATCAAATTGCTGCTCGCCTGTGCCATCTTCGGCCTCGTGCTATCGTATCTGCCTTGAACGACTTAACGTAAGTGGTATCACCTTTCATGGCTGACAAGATTATCTACCTCGCCGAAGCCCGCAATGGGGCACCGGCGATCCCCGCGCGGCTGGAAAGCCCCAGCGGCAGCGTGGCCGACAGCCTGGGCCGGCCCCTGCATGACTTGCGCATCTCGATTACCGACCGCTGCAATTTCCGTTGCGTATATTGCATGCCGAAGGACGTGTTCGACAAGAACCACGTGTACCTGCCGCACACGGATTTGCTGTCGTTCGAGGAAATCACGCGCATCGCGCGCCTGTTCGTCGCGCACGGCGTCGAAAAGATCCGCCTGACGGGCGGCGAACCGCTGCTGCGCAAGAATATCGAAAAGCTCATCGCCATGCTGGCCGCCCTGCGCACGCCGTCGGGCCAGCCGCTGGACCTGACCCTGACGACCAATGGTTCCTTGCTGGCGCGCAAGGCGCAAGCCTTGAAGGACGCGGGCCTGAACCGCGTCACCGTCTCGCTCGATTCGCTCGACGACGCCACCTTCAAGCGCATGAACGACGTCGATTTCGCCGTGGCCGACGTGCTGCACGGCATCGATGCCGCCCATGCGGCGGGACTGGGCCCGATCAAGATCAACATGGTCGTCAAGGCCGGCATGAACGAGCAGAAATCGTGCCCATGGCGCGCCACTTCAAGGGCACGCCGTACATCCTGCGCTTCATCGAATACATGGACGTGGGCGCCTCGAACGGCTGGAACTTGCAGGAAGTCATCCCGTCCGCCGAGGTCGTGCGGCGCATCGCCGCGCACATGCCCTTGCTGCCCATCAACCCGAACTACACGGGCGAGACGGCGGCGCGCTGGCGCTACATGGACGGCGGCGGCGAAATCGGCCTCATTTCCAGCGTCACGCAAGCGTTCTGCAGCGATTGCAGCCGCGCCCGCCTCTCGACCGAGGGCAAGCTGTACACGTGTCTGTTCGCCAGCAGCGGCCACGACTTGCGCAGCCTGCTGCGCGGCGGCCACAGCGACGCGGAAATTTCCTCGGCCGTGGCCCAGCTGTGGCGCGGCCGCGGCGACCGCTATTCGCAATTGCGCACCAGCCAGACGGATTTGACGGGCGGCGCGCTTGAGCACGGTAAAAAGAAAGTGGAAATGTCGTACATCGGCGGCGGCTGAATCGGGCGCGGCGCATGCCCGCCGCTGCTACCATGGCGCATGCACCCATTTTTCTACCTGACATGATCAACAAACACGACATTACCGGCCTGATCCTGGCCGGCGGCCTCGGCACGCGCATGGGCCAGCGCGACAAGGGCATGCTGCCCCTGCACGGCCAGCCCCTGGCGCGCCACGTGCTGCAGCGCCTGGCGCCGCAAGTGGGCCAGCTGGCCATCAGCGTCCACGCCGATGCGGGCGATTACGCGCGCTTCGGCCTGCCCGTGTGGCCCGACGCGCTGCCGGGCCAGCTGGGCCCGCTGGCCGGCTTGCACAGCGGCATGCGGCACGCCGGCACGCCCTACCTGCTGACCGTGCCGTGCGACTCGCCCCTGCTGCCGCCCGACCTGGCAGCGCGCCTGGCGGCCGGCCTGGTCGACAACGATGCCGACCTGGCCATCGCCGTCACCGAAGAGCTCGATCCAGCGACGGGATCGACGGTGCGCCGCCCCATCCCGTCTTTTGCCTGGTAAAAACATCGGCCCTGCCCCAGCTCGATGCCTACCTGCGCGGCGGGGAGCGCCGCATGCGCACCTGGCACGGTCCCCTGAAACTGGCCGAAGTGCTGTTCGACGATGGCGGCGCGTTCGGCAACATCAATACGCCGGACGAGCTGGCCGCCCTGCAGGCGCGCGGATTGAGCGTGCCGATGGCGCAAGCGATCCTGGCCGGCACCGTCGCGCCCGTCGCCGGGATCGAGGAATTGCCGTTGCCGCAAGCGTTCGAGCGCATCCTGGCAGCCGACATCATTTCTCCCATCAGCGTGCCCGCGCACGACAATTCCGCCATGGATGGCTATGCGCTTTACGGGGCTGACCTTGGGGCTGACCTTGGCGGCGACGCGCCAGTGACTTTGGCCGTGGTCGACACCATCCTGGCGGGCCGCCCCGGCACCGTCAAAGTGGGGCGCGGGCAATGCGCGCGCATCATGACGGGCGCCGTCATGCCCGACGGCTGCGACAGCGTGGTGCCGCAGGAACTCGTGCTTCAAGCCAATGAAACCAGTATCACACTGGCGCCGGACTGCATCCGCCCCGGCGACAACCGCCGTTTCAAGGGCGAAGACTTGATGCAGGGCCAACCGGCCTTGCTGCAGGGCAAGCGCCTGGGCCCGGCGGAACTGGGCCTGCTGGCCTCGCTGGGCATCGCCACGGTGCCCGTGCGCCGCCGCCTGCGCGTGGCCTTCTTTTCCACGGGCGACGAATTGCGCTCGCTCGGCGAACCACTGGATGCCGGCTGCATCTACGACAGCAACCGCTACACCCTGCTGGGCATGCTGACCCGCCTCGGCTGCGAGGTACTCGACATGGGCATCGTCAAGGACAATCCGCAAGCGCTGGAAGCGGCCCTGCGCGGCGCCTGCGCCTCGGCCGACGTCATCATCACCTCGGGCGGCGTGTCCAGCGGCGCGGCCGATTTTACGCGCGAGATCCTGGCGCGCCTCGGCGAAGTGGCCTTCTGGCAGATCAACATGCGTCCGGGCCGCCCCATGGCCTTTGGCCGGATTGCCAGCGAGGGCGACACGGCCTTGCTGCTGGGCCTGCCCGGCAACCCCGTGGCCGTGATGGCGGCGTTTTATTTCCTCGCCCGCCCCACCCTGCTGCGCCTGATGGGCGCCGATGCGGAAGCGTCCAGCCTGCCGCTGCTGCAAGTGGCGGCGCAAGCCCCGATCCGCAAGAAGCGGGGCCGCACGGAGTACCAGCGCGGCATCGTCGAGCGCGATGCGGACGGGCGCCAGCACGTGCGCGTGACGGGGGCGCAAGGCTCGGGCATCCTGCGCTCGATGACGCAAGCCAATTGCATGATCGTGCTGCATGAAGCGCAAGGCCACGTGGCGGCCGGCGACCTGGTCGATATCGTGCTGTTCCATGGATTGACCTGATGAAACATCTACTTCTGGCGCTGGCCCTGCTGCCGGGCATGGCGGCGTACGCTGGCGAAGTCCACAGCAATGGCTACACGGTGCGCTTCGACGAGCGCATCGAAACGGCACCGGGCGACTTGCACGGCGCCAGCGTGGGCCGCATCAGCATCGTGCGCGCCGCCGATCAAGGTCTCGCGTGGCAGGAAAACACGCCCTTGCAGCCGGGCTGCGGCGCGATTGCGGCCGTCACCGTCCTCAACGACAGCTATGTGGCCCTGTGCGGCCACCTGGGCGGGCGCCATTACACGCAAAAGATCATTTTCATGCAAGGCAACTCGCCCGCCATGGCGAGCGTGGACCAGTTCGATTCGCCCAGCGCCGTGCGCGTGGAGCGCGACGGATCGCTGGCCGTCGACGTCCTGCGGCGCGACCTGTTTCCAGGCGAGCTGACGGGTCCGCATTACTTTCCCACCGTGTACCGCTTGCACCACGACGACGCCACGTTCGGTTTCGTCCCCAGCTTTGATGGCGATGCCGCCGGGCGCTACTGGCAGCACTACCGCGCCACGCGCCAGGCGGCGCCAGCGGCGGGCGTGCTGCCGGAACTGCTGGCATCGCTGCTGGCCGCGCAGGCTGGCAAGCAGCCCATCTGCACCGAGCTGGCCACGCTCGCCGCGGACCTGCAGCGTGACGGCCAGCCGCGCGATGCACAAGCTGCGCGCACCGTGATGCTCGCCTGGCTGCACAAGTTGCCGGCCATCGGCTATCCCCGCTTCGACGCACCTGCCTGCCGGGGCACTTTCTAGCGCGACAGGCGATCGGCGCTGCGGCGCCAGTCCGCTCAACATCGTTCCTCCAGCACCACGACGGCCCGCCCAGCGCGGGCCGCTCGCATTGCCCCTTCGCAATCAATTTGCCTGCGCGGCAACTACCCCGCTATCGAGATAAAAATATTAATCATTTCTTTAAATAACATATAAATAAACACAACACTAATTGCAATAATTTTATTTATTTGTTGATACCACAGTTTCTTCGGTGATAACATTCGAACTCACATAAAAATTCAATTTTGATATTGTTTTCACGAGGAAACTAATAATGAGACACCGTTCATGGATCGCGGGCGCCGGCATGCTGGGAGCGGCTTGCCTGCTTGGCATGTTGTCCCTGGCGCCGCTGCCCGCTTATGCCAAAGGGGCCCCACGGGCCGACGTGCTGGAACATTGCAGCTGGAACCGCCCGGGCGCCGACCCGTTCATGGGAGATGTTGTTGCCGCAGTGGACAGGTACCCGGACATCGCGCCGCAGGTGCGCGAAGCATTGAAGGCGCGCATGCGCGCGCGCCAGTACGATGAAATCGTCGTCATCAGCCGCGACGCCATCCGCGGCAAGGGCAATTACGATGCGCGCATCAGCGACATGCATTTCGGGCCGGGCCGCGTCTGCCGCAATGTCACGCGCGCAGGCTGGAGCGAGCAGATGCAGGAAAGGGGGCTCGTGTACTGCGTGCAGGGCGCCTGCATCCTCGTGCCCACCGTGTGCCGCAATGTCAGCCGCATCACGCAGGCGGCGGCCGGGCCGCGCGCGCTGCTGGCACGGCGCCGGGCGGGGCCACGCCGGGCGGTACTGCGCCAGTAGCCGCAGCGCCACCGCCGGCGGGCGTGCCCGTCATCGAACACCCCGCCGGTGCGCATGGCGGCTCGTTCACGGGCGTGCCGCCGGCCGTGGTGGCCAGCGTGCCCGTGCTGGTCTTCGACATCGTGCGCACGGGCGGCGACACGCTGCTGCCGTCGGGCATCGGCGAGGGGCGCAACGGCGGCGGACCGCCACCGCGCGGCAGCAGCATCATCGAGTCCTATGTTCCCCCCGTCATCCGGCCCTCGCTGCCGCCCACCGACCTGTCCGTCCTGCCGGCCGTGCCGGAACCGCAAACGTGGGCCATGCTGCTGGCGGGACTGGCGCTGATCGCTTACAGCGCGCTGCGCCGCCGTACTGCACGGCCGGCCTGAGGCGGCGCGCTACTCGCCGTCGCCGTCCGCCTTACCCAGCAGCAAGGCGGCCGCTTCGCCCGGCAAGGCTTCCACGGATTTCAATTTGCGCGCCATCTGCCGGCTGCGCACTTCCGCGCTTTCGATATTCTTCGCCGCTTTTTCCAGGGTCAGCCGGGTTTGCGACAGCACGTCGCCGAACTTGCCGAATTCCGTCTTGACGGCGCCCAGCACCTGCCACACTTCGGACGAGCGCTTTTCCAGCGCCAGCGTGCGGAAACCCATCTGCAGGCTGTTGAGCAAGGCCGTCAAGGTGGAGGGCCCGGCGATGCTGACCCGGTGCACGCGCTGCAATTCGTCGGCCAGGCCCGGGCGGCGCAACACTTCCGCATACAAGCCTTCCGTGGGCAAAAACAAAATGGCGAAATCCGTCGTCAGCGGCGGCGCCAGGTATTTGTCCGCGATGGTCTTTGCCTCGCCCCGCACGGCCCGTTCCAGCTCGCGTCCGGCCTGGGCCACGCCGTCGGCATCGGCCCGCTCGGCCGCCTCGACCAGGCGCTCGTACTGTTCCTTGGGGAACTTCGCGTCGATCGGCATCCACACGGGCGGCCCGCCATCGGAGAGACCCGGCAGTTTCAGGGCGAATTCCACGCGCGCGCCGCTGCCCGGCACCGTTTCCACGTTCTTCGCATACTGGTCGACAGTGAGTACCTGCTCCAGCAGCATTTCCAGCTGCACTTCGCCCCACGTTCCCCGCGTCTTCACATTGGTGAGCACCCGCTTCAGGTCGCCCACGCCCAGCGCCAGCTGCTGCATCTCGCCGAGGCCCTGGTGGACTTTTTCCAGCCGTTCCGACACTTGCTGGAACGAGGCACTGAGCCGCGTTTCCAGCGTCGCGTGCAGTTTCTCGTCGACCGTCTTGCGCATCTCTTCCAGGCGCGCGCCATTGTCGGCCTGCAAGTCGCGGATCTTGTTTTCCAGGGTGGCGCGCACTTCCAGCATGCGCTGCGCATTCGATTCCGTCAGCTGGGACAAGGTTTGATTCGTGCTGTCGGCGAAGCGCGCCAGGCTTTGCGCCTGTTCCTCTCGCCCGACCTTGCCCTGCGCCTGCATCTGCGTGCGCAGGCTGTCGAGCTGCTGCAGGGTTGCCGCCTGGAATTGCGCCAGGCCGGCCGCCAGGTCTTGCCGCGTGGCTTGCGCCGACGCCTGCAATTGCAGCCGCACTTCGCGCTCGACCCGGTCGATGCGTTCCAGGCTTTGCTGCTGGTGCTGCTGCACCAGGGCCAAGGTGGTGGCGCCATCGCCAGCCGCGCCACGCGGGCGCAGCAGCAGCAAGATCAATAAAACGATGGCGGCGATGGCGGCGCCCAGCAGGCTGTAGAACTCGATTGGGCTCATGGGATCAGTCAGGTTTGTTGCGCATCCAGTCGGCCGTCTGATAGAACGATTCCATCAGGCGCACGCGCAAGGATTCTTCGATGCCCGTGTCTTCCATGGCCCAGGCCATGGCGCGCAGCCACTGGTCGCGCTCGCTGGTGCCGATGGCGTAGGGCAAATGACGGGCGCGCAGGCGCGGGTGGCCGAATTTCTCGATATACAAGTCCGGGCCGCCCATCCAGCCCGTCAGGAAGAAATACAGCTTGTCGCGCGAGCCATCCGTCGAGGGCGGATGCATGACGCGGATGCCGGCGAACTCGGCTTCGAGCTCCATCAGATCATAAAAACGGTCGACCATTTCGCGCAGCACGGGGGCGCCGCCGATGGTCTCGTACAGGGTGGGGGCAGTGGTATCAGTCATGGCCGCCATGATAACGCAAGCGCTGGCGGCCCACGCGGCGCCGGCCAGATCTGCCTCAATAAATGGCAATATACTTGACTGATCAAGCTTTTATCAACTACCATGCAATTTTAAAACAGGGACAAGACGAACATGCCAACCGCTACAGACACCGATTTGCTGCGCAATACCAACTTCCGCTGGCTGCTGGGCGGCGGCCTCGTTTCCATGCTGGGCGACCAGTTCAGCATGCTGGCCCTGCCCTGGCTGGTGCTGAGCCTGACGGGTGATAGCCTCAGCCTGGGCATCGCCGTGGCCCTGATGGGCGCCCCGCGCGCCGTGCTGATTTTGCTGGGCGGCACCATCGCCGACCGCCATTCGCCCCGGCGCGTGCTGCTGCTGAGCAAATATGCGAATGCCGCTATCCTGCTGGCGCTGGCGGTACTGCTGTGGCTGGACCAGGCCAGCGTGGCGCTCGCGTATGCGGCCGCGCTGGCGCTGGGCATCGCCTCCGCCTTCGCCATTCCCGCCGGCACGGCCATCCTGCCGCAAGCCGTGCCGCCGCAAACGCTGCAAAAAGCCAACGGCTTGCAGATGGGCACACGCCAGTTGTCGCTGCTGGCCGGCCCCCTGCTGGCGGCGCTCGTGCTGGGCGCCCGCGATGGCGGGCAGCACACCCCCATGGCGGCGCTGGCCGCCGCGTTTGCCATCGATGCGCTGACGTTTGTGTTTTCCGCCTGGACCTTGCGCCAAGTCAAGCTGCGGCCGCTGGCAGCGGCAGCCGCGACGCAGGGCATGTGGCGCGACATGGCGGCGGCGGGCCTGGCCATGGTGTGGCGCGACCTTCCCCTGCGCAGCTGTTATGCCTACTGGGCGGTGGTGGCCTTCTTCGTCATGGGCCCGCTGCAAGTGGCCTTGCCTGTGCTGGCCAGCGAACGCCTGCACGGCGCCGCGGCGCTGGGCCTGCTGATGGGTGCGCATGGCGCGGGCACCCTGGCCGGCATGCTGGCGTCCGGCCTGGGCGGCACCTGGCTGCGCCGCCATTTCGGCGCCACCCTGCTGCTCGCCGACGCCGTCGTGGCTTGCCTGCTGATGGCGCTGGGACAAATCAGCACGGCCTGGCACGGCGCGGCCCTGCTGGCCATGACAGGGTTGCTGGGCGGCTATGTGCAGGTGGCCATCTTTACGTGGATACAGCGGCGCGTGGCGCCCGCCATGCTGGGCCGGGCGATGGCGCTGTTCATGGGCATCTTCCTGGGCCTGGCTCCGCTGTCGGCGGCGGCCACGGGCGCGCTGCTGCGCCACCTGAGCGTGGGCGAGCTGTTCTGCGGCGGCGGCGCCCTGCTGCTGGCCGCCGCCGTGGCTGCCGCCCTGTGGACGGACATCCCCCGCATCGCCGGCACCCCTTCGATATCTTCACCTTGAGAAAGTTCTACCATGGATAAAACACGACAAACGGCCCTGAAAGCGGCCTACCGGCAACAAACGCCCGCGCTGGGCATCATCGCGCTGCAGCACCTGCCCAGCGGGCGCACCCTGCTCGAACGCAGCCGCAACGCGCCTGGCGCGCTGAACCGCCACCGCTTCGAACTCGCGCTGGGCACGCACCGCAATGCGTGCCTGCAGGCGGACTGGCGGCGCGACGGCGAAGCGGCCTTCCGCTTTGATCTGCTCGACGCCGTCACGGTGCCCGACGATCCCGCCTTCGATGCGGACGCCGAGCTCGACGCCCTGCTGGCACTGCACCTGGAACAACTGCAGGAGCGGGGCCAGGCCCTGTATTGAGCCGCCATGCTTTACACTTGCGCACTCTCAAGCACTTCGCAGCCAATTGAAAGGACGTCATGATGGATCACCCTCTCCCGCCGCCGGACGGCGCCGTCGCGCTGGACTTCTGCCTGCGCCTGGCGCGCGCCCAGGCCGTGCTGGTACGCCGCTTCGACAGCATCCTGGGCAACCTGCATGGCCTCAGTTTCAGCGATTACCAATTGCTGTACCACCTGCAGCGGGCGCCCGGCGGCCGCCTGCGCCGCATCGACCTGGCCGAACGCCTGGCGCTGACGGCGTCCGGCATCACGCGCTCGCTGCTGCCGCTGGAAAAGATCGGCCTGGTGGCGCGCCAGGCCGATGCGCGCGATGCCCGCGTCGGCTATGCCGTCATCACCGAGGCGGGGCAAGCCCTGCTGATCCACGCCGATGCGACGGCGCAGGCGCTGGGCCAGGAATTGCTGGGCAGCGCCAGCGCGGAGCAACTGGCCCCGCTGTCCCAGTTGCTGGCCAACATAGCCGGCAGCCAGCCCGGCAACGGCTGACGCGTCCCCTTACACCAGCGCCAGCCTGCGCAGGCGCCGCGTGGACGGCCACTGCTCCACGCCCGTTTCGGCGCGGACGGCGGCGCAGCCCGCCAGCACCCGCTTGATGGCCGCCGCGTCGAGCCCCGCATTGAGGGTCAGGCGCACGAGGGCGCGGTTCTTCGCCGTGGCCGGCGCGCAAAACATGGCGCCGAAAATACCTTGCCGTTCCAGCGCCTGGCGCAGGGCCAGGGTGGCCGGTTCGCCGCCCGCCTCCAGCGCCACGATCTGCTCCGTGCCGTCGCTGACGTTGTAGCCGAGCTCGCGCAAGCCTTCGCGCACCTGCAGCGTATGGCGCCGCAAGGCGGCGCGGCGCCCATCGGCGGCCATGATGAAATCGAGCGCCGCCCCCAGCCAGGCCAGTTCATGCGCCAGCAGGCAGGAACTGAAGATGGCGGGGCGCGATTCGGACAAAAAATATCCCTTGAAGCGGCTGGAACAGCTGATGAAGCCGGCGCGCCCGGCAAACGCCTTGGCCAGCGAAGCCGTGCGGAAATGCACGCGGTGTCCCAGCCCCCATTCCTCCACCAGGCCGGCGCCCTGCGGGCCATGCGTGCCCAGCGAGTGCGACTCGTCGACCACCACCACGCAATCGCTGCGCTCGGCGATGTCGAGCAATTCCAGCAGCGGCACCAGGCTGCCGTTGGTGCTGTACAGGGCATCGACGACGATCACGCCGCGGCCATGCTTTTCCACCTGCCGCCGCAAATGCGTCATGTCGTTGTGCAAAAAGGCGACGGCCTGGGCCTGGGCCGACAGCACGCCTTCCCACAGCGACGCATGGGCCTGCATATCGAGGTAGACGGGAATGCCGGGGCCGGCGATACACTGCAGCAAGCCGACGTTGGCCGCCATGCCGGACTGCGCCAGGATGCCATCCTCGCAGCCCATGTAGCGGGCCAGCCGGCTTTCCAGCCGGTGCTGCTCGCTGCCTTCCTGCAAGTACACGGCCGACATCAGCATGCCGCCCGCGTTCGCCTGCAGGGATGCCACCTGGGCCGCCACCAGCGCCGGCTCGGCCGCGATGGACAGGTAATCATTACCCGCCAGAAAGATGGCATCGGCCGGCGTGGGTTGCCAGGCATGCGGATGCTGGCCGCCCAGCAATTGTTCGATGCGCGTGACGTGATGCGCATCCATGCGCCGCACGATGTAATCGGGCAGGCAGTGTTCAGCGCGGACAAACGACGGGGTGTGCAGGCTGGTCATCATGGTCATGAGTTTTCTCCTAGGGAAATGTTTGTTGCAAATTAAAACCTTGACCGTGTTGCCAACCCGTCCATTGACGTATATCAATGTCCAGTCAGATAGTCGTTCAACCAGGAAAAATTACGCGATGATGACGTTCTGGAAAGCATCAAGGCAGAGTCATGACGCAGCAATGGCAAGGACGATGGACATACTGGCGGCAACGCGTGCGCCAGACACTGCTCCATTCGCTGCTGCATGAGCGCGCACCGCATGAGCACCTGGCCACCCGGGTTGCCATGCTGGCCGCCGTGGGCACGGTGGCCATGCCGCTGTACTACCTGCTGTGGCAGTTTTTTTTCCCGCAAGCCTATGAAAACCTGACCCTGCGCCTGACGGGCGTGGGCATCTGCCTGGCGGGCCTGTTCGCGCGCCGCTTTTCGGCCCGCTGGCTGTCGCGCTACCTGCTGTTCGCCCTCAGCTACATCCTGCCGTTCTTCTTTACCTTCATGTTCCTGATGAACCATGCGTCGTCCATCTGGAGCGAATCGCTGCTGATCGGCCTGGTGGTGCTGTTTCATTTCGAGACAAGACTGGCGTGCCGCGCCTACCTGATCGGCACGGGCGCCGCCTGCCTGGCCGTCATCGTGCAGGGCGAAGGCGGCTTCCTGCTGCAGCCCACGGTGCTGCAGCAGCTGCCCGTGCACTGGTTCACCATCGCCGCGCTCTCCGTCGTGAAAGTGGGCGGCAAGGTGCTGGAACAGGAGCGCCTGTCGGGTCTGGCCGCCGGGCTCGGTTCCGTGGCGCACGAGCTGCGCACGCCGCTGACCAGCGTGGAGGCGAACGTGCGCGGCATGCGCCGCCTGCTGCCGCAACTGGCCGGCGAGACCGAGGCCATGCCGCCCCTGCAGGAGGCGCTGTCGCGCATCCAGTTCGAGGTGCGCCACATGCAGCACATGATCGACCTGTTCCTCCTCAGCGCCAGCGCCGTCAACCGCAACCTGGAACCGAGCCAGGTGCTGTCGATGCTGGACATGGTGCATTCCGTGCTCAAGCGCTATCCGTTTACCGGCAACAAGCAGCGCGCCAGCGTCACGCTGGACGTGCGCGCCGACTTCCAGTTCGCGGGACAGGACGAACTGTGCGTGGTGATCCTGCTCAACCTGCTGAGAAATGCGCTGAAAGCCGTGCAGCGGGCCGGCAAGGGCCGCGTGCGCATCATCATCGACGGCGCCCGCCCCGTGCCCCGCCTGCTGGTCATCGACACGGGCTGCGGCATCGCGAAAAACCGCCTGCCGCTGATCTTCGAGCGTTTTTATTCGTATCCCGTGCACAACGGCAGCGGCATCGGCCTGGCCCTGTGCCGGCAGATCGCCCACGCCTGGCAGGCGCGCATCCGCTGCGTGTCGCGCGAGCATGCGTATGCGATCTTCATCCTGGAATTTCCCCAGCCCGTGCCTGCCCGCTTCCAACCCATTTCCTAGCAAGGTGACGCATGCAACTGCCCGTCTACACCCATCCGACCCTCACCGTGCTGATCGATGACAGCGATTCCTTTCTGAAAAGCATGGCTTTCCAGCTCGATCCCGCGCTGGCGCGCAAGACCTTCCACGATACGAGCACGGCGCTGCACTGGCTGCAGCAAACGCACCAGCGCGTCGCCATGCCCCTGCATGTGAATTTCGACCTGCACAGCACGGCGCCCAACGACTGCAATGTCGCCATCGACATCGAGCGCATCTGGCGCATCAGCGGCCAGGCCCAGCGCTTTGCCGTGCCGTCCGTGTGCTGGTGGTCGATTATTCGATGCCGCAGATGAATGGCCTGGAATTCTGCCAGGCCGTGCGCGACTTGCCGTGCAAGAAGATTCTATTTACGGGGGCGGCCGATGAAAAGATGGCCGTGACGGCCTTCAACCGGGGCTTGATCGACCGCTACATCAAGAAGAGCGACGACGATGCGCTCGACATTCTGGAACAGGAAATCGTCAGCCTGCAGCGCGAATTTTTCCTGCAGCAGTCGGACACCGTGCGCGACCTGCTGTTGCTGCATGACTATAGTTTCCTGCAAGACGAAGCGCTGGCCGCCGTGGTGCACGAGCTGTGCCAGCGCCATGGCTTTGTCGAGTTTTACATCTTCCCCAATCCCAGCGGCATCCTGTTTTTCACGCGCGACGGCCACGCCAGGCTGATGATCATCGAGACGGAACGCAGCCTGCACACGCAGTATGAAATGGCGCGCGACAGCGACGCGCCCGAATCCTTGCTGCTGGCGCTGCTGGAAATGCGCGTGATTCCCTACTTTTCCGACGCCGACAGCGATGGCATGTACGCGGCGCACATCGGCGAAAACTGGTTCCGCTACTGCGCCGCGCCCACCATCTGCCTGGGCCGCGTGACGTATTTCTGGGCCCTGTTCGACGTGCCGGCGCACCAGCTGGGCCAGCCGATTCTGTCCTACGCACAATTTTTACGCGCGCAGGCGGGCGACAGCGTGGGCGCTTAGTTAGTTGGCAAACTAGCTTTCCCGCAAGGTCTGCAGCGGCGGATGCTTCAAGACATTGCGCAAGCCCAGCCAGCCGCCGGCGATCGCGCACAGGGCGCCGGCCAGCAAGCCGAAGGCCCACACGCCCGGCGCGAAGCTCCAGGCGAACTTGAACTGGTACGTGGCCAGCGCCCAGCCCATGGCGGCCGCGCCCGATGCGGCCAGCAAGCCGGCCAGGGCGCCGACGAGCGAAAACTCGATCAGCTGCGCCTGCGCCAGCTGGCGCCGCGTGGCACCCAGCGCGCGCAGCAGGCCCGCTTCGCGCGTGCGCTCGTCCTGCGAGCCCATCAGCGCCGCATACAGCACCAGCAAGCCCGAGGCCAAAGTGAAGGCAAACAGGAATTCGACGGCCGTCACCACCTGGTCCAGCACGCCCTGGATCTGTTTCAATACGCCGCCCACGTCAACCACCGTCAAATTCGGATAGTCGCGCAGCAAGGCATTGCCCAGGTCCGCCTGCGCGGGCGGCAGGTGGAACGCCGTGATCCACGTCTGCGGCGTGTCCGCCATGGCGGCCGGATTGATGATGACAAAGAAATTGACGCGCATCGAGCCCCATTCCAGCTTGCGCAAGCTGGTAATGGCCGCTTCGACGGGCTGGCCGGCGATGTCGAAGCGCAGCTTGTCGCCGAGCTTGAGTTTGAGCGTCCTGGCGATGCCCTCTTCCACCGACGCTTCAAACGGCGCGCCAGGCTTGTCGCTGAACCACTTGCCCGCCACCAGCTTGTTTTCTTCCTGCATGCATGGTCGCCATCGTCGACAGATTGAATTCGCGGTCGGCCAGGCCCTTGGCGCGGTCATCCTCGTAGGTGGCGTCCGTGATGGCGTTGCCGTTCACGGCCACCAGCCGGCCCCGTATCATCGGATACAAGGGCGCATTGGCCACGCCCGCCTGGGCCAGGCGCGCGGCGATCGGGTCTTTCTGCTCGGGCAGGATATTGATCATGAAGCGGTTCGGCGCATCGGGCGGCGTGGCATTGCGCCAGGCCACCATCAAGTCGCCGCGCACCACCGTCAGCAGCAGCAAGGCCATCAGGCCCAGGGCCAGCGACACCACCTGGATGACGGTGGCGCCCGGACGGCGCTGCAAGGACGTGACGGCAAAGCGCCAGCCCTGGTGATTGAAGGCGCCGCGCAAGGTTTTCAGCGAGCGGATGCCCAGCCAGCCGGCCAGGGCGAACAGGCCGAAGCCGCCGAGGAAGCCGGCCGCCGTCAGCAAGGCCAGTTTCACGTCGCCCGCCTGCCACAGCAGCAGCACGACGAAGGCGGCGATGCCGAGGCCATACGTGGCCAGGGCCAGCGCCTGCGGCGGCTCCTGCTCGCGGCGGATCACCCGGTTATGGGGAACATTGCGCAACTGCAAAATCGGCGGCAGGGCAAAGCCCAGCAACAGCAGCATGCCGGTGGCCACGCCCTGCAGCGCGGGCAGCAGGGACACGGGCGGCAAGTCGCTCTGCACCAGCTTGCCCAACAGCTCCAGCAGCACCAGGTGGCCGCCGAAGCCCACCATCACGCCGATCACGCTGCCCGCCAGGCCCACCAGCAGGAATTCGATCACGTACATGGCAGTGACCTGGTTTTGCGTCAGGCCCAGGCAGCGCAGCATGGCGCAGGCATCGAGGTGCCGCAGCATGAAGCGGCGCGCCGCCATGGCCACGGCGACGGCCGCCAGCATGGCCGACAGCAGGCCGACGAGCGACAGGAAACGGTCGGCGCGATCCAGCGTCGACTGCATCTGCGGGCTGCCCGATTCCAGCGATTCGATGCGCACGCCTTTTATCGACTGCGCCTTGATCTGGCTTTCCAGCCAGGCTTGATATTGCGCAAGCTCGGCCGCCTTGGCGGGCGGCGCCGACAGCAGCAGCCGGTATGACACGCGCGAGCCATTCTGCACCAGCGCCGTGGCGGCCAGGTCACTCAAGGGCAGCATCACGCGGGGGGCGAAATTGAGGAAGGACGCGCCCCGGTCCGGTTCGCTGGCGATCAGTTGCGTGACCGTAAATGCCTTGTCGCCCAGGATCAGCGTGTCGCCCAGCTTCGCGTTCAGGCTGGACAGGATCGCCGCATCGACCCACACGGTGCCCGGTGCGGGCACCTGGTCCGTCGGCTGGCCCACGGCATCCTGCGCTTCGCTCGCTTTGGTGGTGATTTTCAGCTTGCCCCGCTGCGGGTAGCCGGGCGAGACGGCCTTGATGGACGCCAGCTGCGAGGTCGATTGCTCGCCCTCGCCCGCCTGCGCCATGCTGGGGAACGTCACCGTGTCGGCCAGGATAAAGCCGCGCTTCTGCGCTTCGGCGCGCCAGGCCGCGTTGACGGGCTGGTCGGCGTTGATGACGAGGTCGGCCCCCAGCAGCTGGTGCGCGTCGCGGTTCAGGCCCGCGCGCAGGCGGTCGACGAAGAAGCCGACGGCCGACAGGGCCGCCACGGCGACGATCAGCGCGACGAGCAGGAAACGCAGTTGCCCGGCGCGCCAGTCGCGCCCGGTCATTTTGAGGGAGAGGCGGAGCATGGGCGGCGGGTCTTTATAGTCAGTTATTGTGCGGCGCCGTGGGCGGCGGCGTGCTGGGCGAAATACGCATCGACGGTGGCAAGAAACGCGTCTTTTTGCGCCTGCGGCAGGAAGGCGGCGATAAAACCGTTGCGCGCCAGGCGTTGCGCGTGGGACAGGCCCAGCGGCAAGGCGTCGAAGATGGCGTCGAAGTTATCGTTCATGTAGCCGCCGAAGTAGGCGGGATCGTCCGAGTTCACCGTCACCAGCAGGCCCGCGTCGAGCAGTTGCACCAGGTTATGGTCATGCATCTGGTCGAACACGCGCAGCTTGGTGTTCGACAGGGGGCAGACGGTCAGCGCGACCTGTTCGCGCGCCAGGCGGGCCGTCAGCTCCGCGTCTTCCAGGCAGCGCACGCCATGGTCGATGCGTTCGACTTTCAAGTCGTCGAGCGCCGTGCGGATGTAGGCTGGCGGGCCTTCCTCGCCCGCGTGGGCCACCAGGTGCAGGCCCAGCTCGCGGCAACGGGCAAACACGCGCGAGAATTTCTCGGGCGGGTTGCCCACTTCCGACGAATCGAGGCCGATGCCGATGAACTTGTCGCGGTGCGGCAGCGCGTCTTCCAGGGTCTCGAACGCCTCTTCCTCGCTCAGGTGGCGCAGGAAGCACAGGATCAGGGCCGCGCTGACGGGGCTGTCCTGGCAGGCGCGGTGGATGCCGTTGATCACGTCGGCCATGGCCACGCCGCGCGCCGTGTGCGTTTGCGGGTCGAAGAAGATTTCCGTGTGCAAGACGTTATCGGCTTCGGCGCGGCGCAGGTAGGCTTGCGTCATGTCATAGAAATCCTGCTCTTTCAAGAGCACGCTTGCGCCAGCGTAATAAATGTCGAGAAAAGACTGCAAATCTGTAAAAGCATAGGCGCTGCGCAAGTGTTCCACCGATTCATAGCCCAAAGGCACGCCATTGCGCTCTGCCAGTGCGAAAATCAGTTCTGGCTCCAGCGAGCCCTCGATATGGATATGCAGTTCGGCTTTGGGCATGCCGCGGATGATCGCGCGCAATTGGGGGTGCATCATGGGTGTTCCTTATAGGGTGAAGATAACAATGCTGGCTCGCGCACGCGCACGCGCGGCGCGCGGGGCCATCGGACATGCAGGCATCTTAGCGCAAGATGGCCAGCCGCACCGGCGCCCGGCCGCCATGGCCCGCACCGGCACGCACTGGCGAATTGTCGTATGATGGTTTAAAAGGTACAAAAAAGTTCATTGAAATGGATGAAAAATTTGATGTTTTATCCAATTAAATCAACAATTTACAAACAAGTATTAAGGATATGCTGACATATCTTTTGACTTCCTGATCCTTTAGAGCAATAATAAATTTCATGGGGTAATGGTAGGTGCAACAAGCGCTATCAACAGTGAAAAAAAGCCGGCTGGCCACGTCAGCACACGGCATCAAGCGCCAGTTTTTTGGTCCGGGCAATCCGGACTCGCAAAGACAGCCGGGCTTGAAACAACAATAAAAATCGGTACGGGGTACAGGAAAAGTTCAGACGGCAAGCCCAGGCGAGTGCCAGGCGGGCGGCCATGGTGACTGGCAGTTCAGGTTTACATTAAAGGACATTGACATGACCATTTTTGATAACTATGCAGCACGCTACGAGCGCACCCGCGAAGAGGAAATGTCGCTCACCGAGTACCTGGCCCTGTGCAAGAAGGACAAGCTGACGTATGCCAGCGCGCCCGAACGCATGCTGGCCGCCATCGGCGAGCCGCAGCTGGTCGACACGCGCAACGACACGCGCCTGTCGCGCATCTTCGCCAACAAGATCATCAAGATCTACCCCGCCTTCCGCGAGTTCTACGGCACCGAGGAAGTCATCGAGCAAGTCGTCTCGTATTTCCGCCACGCGGCGCAAGGCCTGGAAGAACGCAAGCAGATCCTGTACTTGCTGGGGCCTGTGGGCGGCGGCAAGTCGTCCATCGCGGAAAAACTCAAGTCGCTGATGGAACACGTGCCCTTCTATTGCCTGAAAGGCTCGCCCGTCAACGAATCTCCGCTGGGCCTGTTCAACGAGGAAGAGGACGGCACCATCCTGGAAGAGGATTACGGCATCCCGCGCCGCTACCTGCGCAACATCCCCAGCCCGTGGGCCGTCAAGCGCCTGCATGAATACAATGGCGATATCAACCAGTTCCGCGTCGTCAAGCGCTATCCGTCCGTGCTGAAACAGATCGCCATCTCGAAAAACGGAGCCGGGCGACGAAAACAACCAGGATATTTCCTCGCTGGTGGGCAAGGTCGACATCCGCAAGCTGGAAGACTATGCGCAGGACGACCCGGACGCCTACAGCTATTCGGGCGGCCTGTGCCTGGCCAACCAGGGCCTGATGGAATTCGTGGAAATGTTCAAGGCGCCCATCAAGGTGCTGCATCCGCTGCTGACGGCCACGCAGGAAGGCAATTACAAGGGCACGGAAGGGTTTGGCGCGATACCGTTCGACGGCATCATCCTGGCCCACTCGAACGAATCGGAATGGAAGACCTTCAAGAATAACCGCAACAACGAGGCGTTTCTTGACCGTATCTATATAGTCAAGGTGCCATACTGCCTGCGCGTCTCCGATGAAATCAAGATCTACGACAAGCTGGTCGCCAATTCCTCGCTCGTGAAAGCCCCGTGCGCGCCCGGCACCCTGCGCATGATGGCGCAGTTCGCCATCCTGTCGCGCCTGAAAGACCCGGAAAACTCCAGCATTTTCTCGAAGATGCTCGTCTACGATGGCGAAAACCTCAAGGATACGGACCCGAAAGCCAAGTCCATGCACGAATACGTCGATTACGCGGGCGTGGACGAGGGCATGAACGGGCTGTCGACGCGCTTTGCCTTCAAGATCCTGTCTAAAGTGTTCAACTTTGACAATTCCGAAGTGGCCGCCAATCCCGTGCACTTATTATATGTACTGGAACAGCAGGTCGAGCGCGAGCAGTTCGCGCCGGAACTCGAGCAGCGCTACTTCTCCTATATCAAAGAGCACCTGGCGCAGCGCTATGTGGAATTCATCGGCAAGGAGATCCAGACGGCTTACCTGGAAAGCTATTCGGAATACGGCCAGAACATTTTTGATCGCTACGTGACGTTTGCCGACTTCTGGATACAGGACCAGGAATACCGCGATCCGGACACGGGCGAAAGTTTTGACCGCGAATCGCTGAACAATGAGCTGGAAAAGATCGAGAAGCCGGCGGGTATTTCCAATCCGAAAGACTTCCGCAATGAAATCGTGAACTTCGGGCTGCGCGCGCGGGCGTCGAACGGCGGCAAGAATCCCGCCTGGACCAGCTACGAAAAGTTCCGTACCGTGATTGAAAAGAAAATGTTCTCGAATACGGAGGAATTGCTGCCCGTGATTTCCTTCAATGCCAAGGCCAGCGCCGACGATGCCAACAAGCACGCCGACTTCGTGGCACGCATGGTGGAAAAAGGCTATACGGCCAAGCAGGTACGCCTGTTATGCGAATGGTACTTGCGCGTACGCAAGTCATCGTAGCGCGGACAGCGGGCGCGCCCCGCCCGGAGACTGGCGGGGCGCGCAAGACGAGAAGCAAGGAGGCACCCTTTGACATACCTCATCGACAGGCGCTTGCAAAGCAAGAATAAATCCGCCGTCAACCGCGAGCGTTTCCTGCGGCGTTACAAGGGCCAGATCAAGGATGCCGTGGGGCGCGCCATCAAGGGGCGCTCGATCACGGACGTCGAGAATGGCGAAAAGGTCAGTATCCCCGTCAAGGACGTGGGCGAGCCGTCGTTCGGCCACGCGCATGGCGGCGTATGGGAAGTGGTCAATCCCGGCAACAAGGAATACCTGAAAGGCGACCAGATCGCCCGGCCCAAGGGCGGCGGCGGCAGCGGGCGGGGCAAGGCGGGCAACAGCGACGAGACGACGGAAGACGATTTCATCTTCGAATTGTCGCGCGAAGAATTCATGAATTATTTCTTCGAAGACTTGGAATTGCCGCACATGGTGAAAACCCAGCTGACGGCCACCACGGAATTCAAGAACCAGCGCGCCGGCTACAATATGTCGGGCACGCCGTCGAACATCCACGTGCTGCGCTCCCTGCGCGGCGCACTGGGGCGGCGCATCGCCGTGGGCGGCGGTGCCCGCAAGCAGCTGGCGCAGGCCGAGGAAGACCTGGCCGAACTGCTGCACGAAGGCGCGCCCGACAGCGACCCGCTGGTCACGACTGCTGCGCCGCCTGATCCACCACCTGCACACGCGCTTGCTGGCGATACCGTTCATCGACCCGTTCGACTTGCGCTACAGCAACCGCATCAAGGTGCCCAAGCCCATGACGCAAGCCGTGATGTTCTGCATCATGGACGTCTCCGGCTCCATGGACGAGTCGCGCAAGGACACGGCCAAGCGCTTCTTCATCCTGTTATATCTGTTCCTCAAGCGCGTCTACGACAAGATCGAGGTGGTCTTCATCCGCCACCATACGGCGGCGGCGGAAGTCAACGAGCACGATTTCTTCAATTCGCGCGAGTCGGGCGGCACCGTGGTGTCGTCGGCCTTGCACTTGCTCAACACGATTATTGACGAACGCTATGGCGCCGGGCAGTGGAACAGCTATGTGGCGCAGGCATCCGACGGCGACAACTGGGACAACGATTCCGTGCTGTGCCGCCAGCTCCTAATTAATACCATCATGCCCAAGGTGCAGTACTACACCTATGTCGAGATCACGGACGGCCCGCAGCAAAACCTGTGGGAGCAATATGCGGGCGTGCTCGACCATCACGCCCATTTCGCCATGCAAAAGATCGTCACGCCGGCCGATATCTACCCGGTCTTCCGCGAACTGTTCAAGAAACAGGTGAAATGATGAGTGCAGCCTTTGACCGCGCCAGCAATACCCCGGGCGAACCGTTCGTGCGCCTGCGCCACCCGAACGCCTTGCCCGAGCAGTCGGAATGGACGTTCGAACTGATCGAGCAAATCCACGAGGAAATCCGCCGCGTGGCGAAACAGTTCGGCCTCGACACCTATCCGAATCAGCTGGAAATCATCACGGCCGAACAGATGATGGATGCCTACACTTCCGTCGGCATGCCCGTCTCGTATAACCATTGGTCGTTCGGCAAGCATTTTCTGTCCACCGAGAAAAGCTACAAGCGGGGCCAGATGGGCCTGGCCTACGAGATCGTCATCAACTCGAATCCGTGCATCGCCTATTTAATGGAGGAAAACAGCCTGACCATGCAGTCGCTGGTGATCGCGCATGCGGCCTACGGGCATAACTCCTTTTTTAAAGGCAATTACCTGTTCCGCGCCTGGACGGATGCGGACGCCATCATCGACTACATGGTGTTTGCCAAGAATTACATCGCCGAATGCGAGCAGCGCCATGGCGTCGATGCCGTGGAATTGCTGCTCGACTCGTGCCACGCCATCCAGAACTATGGCGTGGACCGCTACAAGCGGCCGGCGAAACTGTCGATGGCGAAGGAATATGCGCGCCAGAAAGAGCGCGAAGCCTATGTGCAGTCGCAGATCAACCAGCTGTGGCGCACCCTGCCCCGGCGCGACGAGGATGAAGACGAGGACGACCAGCGCAAGGCCGCGCCCCGCTTTCCGCCCGAACCCGAGGAAAACCTGCTGTACTTTATCGAGAAGTACGCGCCGCTGCTGGAACCGTGGCAGCGCGAGATGGTGCGCATCGTGCGCAAGATTTCCCAGTATTTCTATCCGCAGCGGCAAACCCAGGTCATGAACGAGGGTTGGGCCACTTTCTGGCACTACACGATATTGAACCAGTTATATGATGAAGGCGTGGTGGGCGACGGCTTCATGATGGAATTTCTCAAAAGCCATACCAACGTCGTCTACCAGCCGCCCATCGACAGTCCGTACTACAGCGGCATCAATCCGTATGCGCTGGGTTTCGCCATGATGAGCGACATCCGCCGCATCTGCGAGCATCCGACGGACGAAGACCGCGCCTGGTTCCCCGACATGGCCGGCAGCGACTGGCGCAAGAGCCTGGACTTCGCCATGCGCAATTTCAAGGATGAAAGCTTTATCGCCCAGTATTTGTCGCCGCGGCTGATCCGCGAATTCCATTTCTTTGCCGTGCTCGACGACGACAAGAATGAAAAGCTGGCCATTTCCGCCATCCACGACGATGCCGGCTACCGCTACGTGCGCCAGCAGCTGGCCGAGCAGTACAACCTGGGCAACCGCGAGCCGAACATCCAGGTGTGGTCCGTGAATACGCGCGACGACCGCGCCCTGACCCTGCGCCACACGCAATTCCAGCGCCGCCCGCTGAACCAGCAGGCGGCCGAGGTGCTCAAGCACGTGGCGCGGCTGTGGGGCTTCGATGTGCACCTCGATACGGTCGACCCGCAGGGCGCCGTTCTGGGCACCCTGAATTGCCGGCGCGAGAAGCGCAACCGGCGCGACGACCCCGTTGTCCGGCCATGAAATGATTTGTTGATAATAATCAATGGCAAGAATATAAGCGTTTCCTATGCCTACATAGGAATTCAGTATGGCCTGGCGGCGTCAAATGGGCCGCCGGGAGCGCCTTTTTTGACCTGGGTGAAGTTCATTGCGCACCTGTTTGGTGCGCGCGGATGGCTAAGTGGTCTGGTTCCGAGCCAAAACATTTCCAAAAAGAAAGATTTTTCTCCAAATTTAGCAGTTTCCATATTGGATATCACGAAATATAATTCCGCCAGATCGGCACATCGGAGAACTTAGCAGCGGTCGCCCAAAACGGCTGTAAAAAACCGATAAGACCGCCTTTTTTTCTGTCCGAAAGCGTGCAAAGATGACATAAGCAAGTACGTTTTCAGGGCGCAAAAGCGCCAAAAATTTAACCGGTTTTAGGCGTTAAAAATCTGTGTAAAATAAAGAATTCGTATGTATAATTCGGCGACGTCCCGGATACGGCTGGAGCTTTGTGTCGTCATTTTGGGGTTCAGTTGCAAGACAAGAGATGGTATTTGGAGAAAGCAGGCATGAATTTTTCGAACGAGAAAAGTCCCAAGAACTACACAGGCATCACTATCGTTGTCCTGCTGCACGTTCTCGCGGCTTACGGGATCGTGACGGGCTTGGGCAAGCGGTTGGTCACCAAAATGATGGAACCGGTTGAAACCAAGATTATCGAGGAAGTCAAACCGCCTCCACCGAAGGATCTTCCACCGCCACCACCGCCGCCAGAAATGAAGGCGCCACCGCCGCCATTCATTCCGCCAGTCGAGGTGAACGTGCAGCAGCCGCCACCACAGCAGAACGTGATTGCAAATGCGACTGCCGTGAAGCCAGCATCGAATGTATTGGCACCGCCAACGCCGCCTGCACAGCCTGCGCCAACTCCTGGACCAGCCAAATCGGTGCGTACGCCGGCCGTGGTTGACTTCAGCGTCTGCGAAAAACCGGCTTATCCAAAGTCGTCGCAGCGTAACGAGGAAACCGGTGTGGTGACACTGTCGTTCCTGATCGGTGTAGACGGCAAGGTCGCTGATTCGAAGATCGTGAAGTCCAGCGGCTTCAGGGACCTGGACAAAGCCGCGGTGCAAGGTATCAGCCGCTGTACATTTAAGCCGGCAACAGTTGACGGCAAGCCGGAACAAGGCTGGCAGCAAATGCAATACGTTTGGTCGCTGGATTAAAACCCGAGACAGTTATCCCCTGTCTCACACTATGATTTCGTTGTCATTACGTTCAGCGATCTATTTTTATTTTTAATTTTGGAGGAAGCATGTTTAAGAATACCCGTTTGTCCGCATTTTTTGCCGCGGTTCTGTTGTCCGTTACCGCTACTACCGCTCTGGTAGCAGCTCCGGCATTCGCTGACGCGCCAGCATCGGCTGCCGCTTCGGCTCCTGCGGCAGACGCTGCACCAGCACCAGTTGCTGCAGATGCAGCCGCTCCAGCAGCAGACGCAGCCGCTCCAGCCGCTGATGCAGCCGCTCCAGCCAAAACCGAAGAAGTCCACAACCCGTTCGGCCTGCAAGCAGTGTGGGACGGCGGCTTCGTGCCACGCGCCACCCTGATCATCATGGTCATCATGTCGATCGGTACCTGGTACATCATCATCACCAAGCTGATCGATCAAATGAAGATCTTCAAGCAAGCTAAAGAAGCCGCTGCCAAATTCTGGAAAGCACCTTCGATCGCTGCTGGTTCGGCAACCCTGGAAGAAGGTTCGCCATTCCGCTTCATCGCTGAATCGGGCACCAAGGCAACGGCTCACCATGACGGCGCCCTGCTGGAACAAATCGATCTGTCGACCTGGGTAACGATGTCGATCCAGCGCGCTTCGGACAAAGTCCAATCGCGTCTGCAAGATGGCCTGTCGTTCCTGGCAACCGTTGGTTCGACCGCACCGTTTATCGGTCTGTTCGGTACCGTTTGGGGTATCTACAACGCACTGACCGCTATCGGCATGACCGGTAACGCATCGATCGACAAAGTGGCAGGTCCAGTTGGTGAAGCACTGATCATGACCGCTTTCGGTCTGCTGGTCGCTGTTCCTGCCGTTCTGGGTTACAACTGGCTGGTTCGTCGTAACAAAACCGCAATGGAAGACATCCGCTCGTTCAGCGCCGACGTTCACTCGGTTCTGGTTTCCGGCGTAATGTCCACCAGCGAAGCTGGCCGTGCTGCCGGCGCTAAAAAGATCGGATAAGTCATGTCGATGTCCGTCGGCTCCGACAGCGGAGAACAAGATCAGGTAATGTCAGAAATCAACACGACGCCGCTTGTCGACATCATGTTGGTTTTGCTGATCATTTTCTTGATCACCAGTCCGGTTGTCCTCAAGCTGCAGAAAATCGATCTGCCGATCGAGGCCAACCAAGCCCTTCAAACCAAGCCGCAAAACGTTAACATCGTTGTTAACAAGGATGGCGAGATTTACCTGGGCCAGACCAGACTGAGAGACACGAACGAATTGTTCGATTATCTTAAAGTTGAAGCAGTGAAAGTACCGCAGCCGGAAGTACACGTTCGTGGCGACCAAGAAACACGCTACGAATCGATCGGCCGGGTTATTTACACGACCCAACGTGCCGGGATCCAGAAGGTCGGCTTCATCACCGAACCACCTGACAAGGGCTGATAGCGACTGACAGCGGCGTCCCGGCAACATGGGGGCGCCACTGAAGGAAGCTTGCCGGGCGGCAGTTTCGCCCGGTGCTTCGTTGGACTTCTTAAAGGAAACACTATGAGTATGAATGTCGGTTCGGGAAGCGCAGCAGGCGCGGATCCGGAACCAATGATGGAACTGAACATGACGCCCCTCATCGACGTGATGCTGGTGCTGATTATCATGTTGATCATCACGATTCCTAAGCAAAACCACTCGGTGAACCTGAACATGCCGGTCGGCACCCCGCCGCCACCGACAACCGAACCAGTGGTCGTCACGATCGATGTCGATTTTGATGGCACTATCTTGTGGGACAATCAGGTCGTACCTGATCGTAATACGCTGGAAGCCAAGCTGAGCAACGTTGCTGCGCAAGCAGATCAGCCGGAAGTGCATCTGCGTCCTAACAAGCTGGTGGAATACAAAGTCGTCGCCGGTGTGATGGCGTCGGCGCAGCGTCTGGGCGTGACTAAAATCGGTCTGGTCGGCAACGAGCAATTCCAGTAAGCTGCAGCAATCAGGTTCTCTTTACATCCGAATAGGCAGGACTTCCTGCCTATTCGCTTTTTACTGAAAGACTTTCTCATGTCCAAGTTTCGTCTCGCTCATCTCGGCCTCGTCATGGCCGCTATCGGTTTTACCGCAGCAACTCCCGTAATCGGCCTGGGCTCGCTGGCATACGCCGCGGACACCGTGCGCGCCGAAGTGGGCAAGCCATTGCAAGAAGCGCAAAAACTCGCTGGCAGCGGCAAGAACAAGGAAGCGCTGGCCAAACTGCGCGAAGCAGACAGCGTCGGTGGCAAGACTGCCTTTGAAAGCTACCAGATCGAACGCGTGCGCGCTTCGGCCGCCGCCGCCGCCGGCGACAACGGCACCGCCATCAAGGCTTTCGAAGCCGTCATCAATTCCGGCCGCCTGAGCGCCGCCGAAGCCCCAAAATTCACGCAAGCGCTGGCCGGCATGTACTACCGCGCCAAGGACTGGCCAAATACCATCACCTGGATCAAACGCTCGCTGAAAGACCGCGACGACGCGCAAATGCGCGAACTGCTGATCCAGACCTACTACGTCAGCGGCAACTACGCCGAAGCGGCCAAGGAACTGCAAGCGCGCGGCGGCAACTCGGAAGCGAGCCTGCAAATGCTGGCCAACATCCAGTTGAAGCAAAACGACAAGGCTGGCTACGTCGCCACCCTGGAAAAACTGGCCGGCAGCTATCCAAAGACCAGCTACTGGGCTGACCTGCTGAACCGCGTCTCGGGCAAACCTGGCTTCTCGCAACGCCTGGGCCTGGACGTCCAGCGCCTGCGCCTGGCCAACGGCCTGTTCACCAAGCCTTCCGAATACATGGAAATCAGCCAGCTGGCCCTGCAAGCAGGCAATCCTGGCGAAGCTTTGAGCATCATCGAGCAAGGCTACAAGAAAGGCGTGCTGGGCACCGGCACCGATGCGCCACGTCACCAGCGCCTGAAAGACCTGGCCCTGAAAACCCAGGCCGACCTGAAAGCCAACGCTGCCAAGTCGGAAGCGGAATACGTCAAGAACAAGGACGCCGACAGCTTGAGCAAGCTGGGCTTCGCCCTGGTGTACGACGGCCAGGCCGAAAAAGGCCTGGGCTTGATGAATGACGCGGTGAAACTGGGCACGGCCAAGTATGCGGAAGAAGCCAAGCTGCATCTGGGCATCGCCTACATTCACGCCGGCAAGAAATCCAATGCAACGACGGCACTCAAAGCCGTCAAGGGCACGGATGGCGCGGCTGACCTGGCACGTTACTGGACGTTAATGAACAAGTAATTGACATCGAACCCAAGCTACTGCGCGTCGCGCTTTGCAGCCTGTGATGCTCACCGTACTACAGTACGGTTGCGCTTCTCGGCCACAAATCACTGCCGCTCGCTACGCTTGGGTTCGACGTTGAGAGTGCATAGAATCAATACTAAAGCGTTGCCAGCATACCCGCCGGCAACGCTTTTTATCATTTCAGCAGTGAAATTCGCCCTGCGCCCACCCTGCCGGGTGTGCATCCCTGAAACAGTCCGTATAATCCCCCTTTTGGCACAGTTTTTCATCAGATTCCCATGAAGGTATTCCGCGGACTTCCCAATGCCCAGGCTCGAGCGCCCTGCGCTCTGACCATCGGCAATTTTGACGGTGTCCACATCGGCCATCAAGCCTTGCTGGCGCGCGTGCGCGAAGCTGCCACAGAACTCGGCATTGAAGCGGCCGTGATGACGTTCGAACCGCATCCGCGCGAATTCTTCGCGCAGCGCGCGGGCGACCTGTCGAAAGCGCCACAGCGCATCGCCAACTTGCGCGACAAGCTGCAATCGCTGGACGACGCCGGCATCGACCGTGTCGTCGTCGAGCATTTCAGCGCCCAGTTCGCCGCCTTGACGCCGCAGGAATTCACGGAAAAAGTCCTCGTCGACGGCTTGCACGTGAAATGGCTGATGGTCGGCGACGACTTCTGCTATGGCGCCCGGCGCGCCGGCGACGTGGCCATGCTGCAGGAAGCCGGCCGTCAATATGGTTTCCATGTAGAAACATTGCCGACGGTAATGAACGGCAGCACGCGCATCTCCTCGTCGGCCGTGCGTCTGGCGCTGGCCGCCGGCGATTTCCCGCTGGCCACGCAGTTGCTGGGCCATCCGTACGCCATTTCCGGCCACGTGATCCACGGCCAGAAACTGGGCCGCACACTGGGTTTCCCCACCCTGAACCTGCGCGTGGCGCACCGCCCTGCCCTGTCCGGCATCTTCATCGTGCAAGTGCACGGCCTGGGGCCGCAACCGCTGCCTGCCGTGGCCAGCCTGGGCGTGCGCCCTACCGTCGACGACAGTGGCCGCGTCTTGCTGGAAGTGCATCTGTTTGATTTTAATCAATCCTGCTACGGCAAGCTGGTACGCGTGGAATTCCTGCAAAAGCTGCGCGACGAAGAAAAGTACGACGATTTGCCCACCCTGACGGCCGCCATCGAGCGCGACTCGAACCAGGCGCGTGCGTATTTCGCACTGCGCCGCAGCGCCATTACCGCCACCGACCGAATTTGATCCCGGCCAACTCCGCCGCCTGGCGGCACCTGCCGCCGCAAACTATTCAACACCATTAAAGAAGATTATGTCCGATCAAAACAAGCCAGCCACGCCCAAGCAGAACAAGAAGCCTGAAAGCAAATACCCGGTCAACATGACGGAAACCCCATTCCCGATGCGCGGCGACATGGCCAAGCGCGAGCCGCAATGGGTGCAACAATGGCAAGACAAGAAGATTTACGAGCGCGTGCGCAAGGCTGCCGCCGGCCGTCCGAAATTCATCCTGCATGACGGCCCGCCGTACGCGAATGGCGATATCCACCTGGGCCACGCCGTCAACAAGATCCTGAAGGACATGGTCGTCAAGTCGCGCTCGCTGGCCGGCTTCGACGCGCCCTACGTGCCGGGCTGGGATTGCCACGGCATGCCGATCGAGATCCAGATCGAAAAACTGCACGGCAAGAACCTGCCGACGGCCGACGTGCTGGAAAAGGCCCGCGCCTACGCCAACGTGCAGGTCGAGCGCCAGAAGAAGGATTTTATTCGCCTGGCGTGCTGGGCGAGTGGGACAACCCATATCTGACCATGGCGCACGGCAATGAAGCGGACGAATTGCGCGCGCTGGGCAAGCTGCTGGAAAAAGGCTATGTCTACCGCGGCCTGAAGCCCGTCAACTGGTGCTTCGATTGCCAGTCGGCGCTGGCCGAGGCGGAAGTGGAATACGCGGAAAAGCGCGATCCCGCCATCGACGTCGGGTTCAAATTCAAAGAATTTGAACGAATCGCGCAAGCCTTCGGCCTGCCCTCCCTGCCGACCGATAACGGTTTCATCGTCATCTGGACCACCACGCCGTGGACCATCCCGTCGAACCAGGCGCTGAACGTGCACCCGGAAGTCAAATACGCGCTGGTGAAAGCCGAGCGCGATGGCCAGCCATTGCTGCTGATCCTGGCGCAAGACCTGGTCGTGGCCAGCCTGGCGCGCTTCAAGCTCGAAGGCACGACGATCGCCACCTGCGACGGCGCGGCCCTGGCCGGCATCAGCTTCCGCCACCCGCTGCACGCGGCCGACGCCTTCTATGACCGCCTGTCGCCGTTGTACCTGGCCGAATACGTGACCACGGAAAGCGGCACGGGCGTGGTGCACTCGGCGCCAGCCTACGGCCTGGACGACTTCATCTCGTGCAAGGCGCACGGCATGAAGGACGATGACATCATCAAACCCGTCATGGGCGACGGCAAGTTCGCCTCGACCCTGCCCCTGTTCGGCGGCATGACCATCTGGGAAGCGTCGAAACCGATCTGCAATGCCCTGAAAGAAGCGGGAGCCTTGTTCGAAGTCAAGATGTTCGACCACAGTTACATGCATTGTTGGCGTCATAAGACGCCGATCATCTACCGCGCCACGTCGCAATGGTTTGCCGGCATGGACGTGACGCCGAAGGACGGCGGCGCGACCCTGCGCGAAACGGCCTTGCAAGGCATCGCCGATACCGAGTTCTTCCCGGACTGGGGCCAGGCGCGCCTGCACGGCATGATCGCCAACCGTCCCGACTGGACCCTATCGCGCCAGCGCCAGTGGGGCGTGCCGATGGCCTTCATCGTGCACAAGGAAACGGGCGACCTGCATCCGCGCACGCCGGAACTGCTGGAGCAGGTGGCCAAGCTGATCGAAAAGGACGGCATCGAGGCATGGCAGGCACTGGATCTGAAAGACCTGATCGGCGACGAAGCGGCCATCTATGCCAAGAACAAGGACACGCTGGACGTGTGGTTCGATTCCGGCGCCACGCACCAGACGGTGCTGGGCGGCCCGCAGGCGCACGGCTCGCACTCGACGCAGCTGCAGTTCCCGGCCGACCTGTACCTGGAAGGCTCGGACCAGCATCGCGGCTGGTTCCACTCGTCGCTGCTCGTGTCGTCGATGCTGAACGGCCGTCCGCCATACAAGGCCCTGCTGACGCACGGCTTCACGGTCGATGGCGAAGGCAAGAAGATGTCGAAGTCACTGGGTAATACCCTGGCGCCGCAAAAGATCTCGGACACCCACCCTGGGCGCGGACATCCTGCGCCTGTGGATCGCTTCGACCGACTACACGGGCGAGCTGTCGATCTCCGACGAAATCCTGAAACGCGTGACGGAATCGTACCGCCGCATCCGCAACACCCTGCGCTTCCTGCTGGCCAATACCTCGGACTTCAATCCGGCCACGGACGCCGTGCCGGTGGCGGAAATGTTCGAGATCGACCGCTATGCGCTGGCCAACATGGCATCGTTGCAAACGCAGATCGAGAACAACTATGCGCGCTACGAGTTCCACCCCGTCGTGTCGAAGCTGCAGACCTACTGCTCGGAAGACCTGGGCGGCTTCTACCTGGACATCCTGAAGGACCGTTTGTACACCTCGGGCTTGACGTCGCACGCGCGCCGTTCGGCGCAGACGGCCCTGTGGCACATCACGCAAAGCCTGCTGCGCCTGATGGCCCCGGCCCTGTCGTTCACGGCCGAAGAAGCGTGGGCAGTCTTTGCCGGCGCGGAGGCGTACGCCGCCAGCGATGAAACCATCTTCACGCAAACCTGGTGGCAGCTGCCGGCAGTGGCGGATGCGGCCGAGCTGCTGGAGAAATACACGGCCCTGCGCGCCGTGCGCACGGACGTCACCAAGCAGCTGGAAGACTTGCGCACCTCGGGCGCCATCGGCTCCTCGCTGCAAGCGGAACTGACGATCAAGGCCGCGCCGATGAAATACAAGCTGTTGACCACCCTGGGCGAGGACTTGAAGTTCGTCTTCATCACCTCGCAGGCAACGGTGGCGGAAGTGGCCGACGAAGCAGCCGAGGAAGTGGTCGTGGCCGCGTCGACGGCGCCGAAGTGCGAGCGCTGCTGGCACTACCGCGCCGACGTGGGCACGGACGCCGCGCATGCCACCCTGTGCGGCCGCTGCGTCAGCAATCTGTTTGGAAAAGGCGAAGTTCGCCGTTTCGCTTAGACTGTCACCCCGGGGCGCTGCCTGCGTCCCGCGTCCAACCGCCGCCTGCTGCCAGGCGGCGGCTTTATCTTCCCTGGAAAAATATGGCCACTAAAAACCGTTTTTCATCGAAATCGTCCTCCTCAGCGTCGCTCGTGCCCTGGCTGGGCATTGCCGCCATCGTCATCCTGTTCGACCAGATCACCAAGATCACGATCCTGAAGACCTTCCGCTATGCGCAGGAGATGGTCATCACCTCGTATTTCAACCTGGTGCTCGCGTATAACAAGGGCGCCGCGTTCAGCTTCCTGTCCGACCAGGGCGGCTGGCAGCGCTATTTCTTCACCGCCATCGCCCTGGCGGCCGCCGTCTACATCATTTATTTGCTGAAAAAGCACGCCGGCCAGCGCATGTTCTGCTGGGCCCTGGCGCTGATCCTCGGCGGCGCGCTGGGCAACGCCATCGACCGCCTGGTGTACGGCCACGTGGTCGACTTCCTCGACTTCCACTGGAAAAGCTGGGGCCATTTCCCCGCTTTCAATATCGCCGACAGCGCCATCTGCATCGGCGCGGCCCTGTTCATCATCGATGAACTGCGCCGTGTAAACAAATAGACAAGCAGGAGAACGGCATGGAATTGTCCGGCAAAAAAATCGTCCTGGGACTTTCGGGCGGCGTCGCCTGCTACAAAGCGGCGGAACTGTGCCGCGCGCTGACAAAGGCCGGCGCCTCGGTGCAGGTGGTGATGACGGATGCGGCCAGCCACTTCATCACGGCCGTCACGATGCAGGCGCTGTCCGGCCACCCCGTCCACACCAGCCAGTGGGATGCCCGCATCGATAACAACATGGCGCATATCGACTTGACGCGCCATGCGGACGCCATCCTGATCGCGCCGTGCTCGGCCGATTTTCTGCGCAAACTCGCGCATGGCGTCTGCGACGACCTGCTCTCGACCCTGTGCCTGGCCCGCCCGGCCCACCTGCCTTTGCTGGTGGCGCCGGCCATGAACGTGGAAATGTGGCAGAACCCCGCCCGCCACGCAGCGCAACGTGCAGCAGCTGCACGACGACGGCATCACCCTGTTTGGCCCGGCCGCCGGCGAACAGGCTTGCGGCGAAGTTGGCCTGGGCCGCATGCTGGAACCGGAACAGCTCTTGACAGAGCTGATCGCCGCCTTCCAGCCGAAAGTCCTGGCGGGCAAGCGCGTGCTGGTCACGGCCGGCCCCACGTTTGAAGCCATCGACCCCGTGCGCGGCATCACCAATCTGTCCTCGGGCAAGATGGGCTATGCGGTGGCGCGCGCGGCGCGTGAAGCGGGCGCCGAAGTGCTGCTCATTTCCGGCCCCACGGCCCTGGACGCGCCGTTTGGCGTGCGCCGCATCGATGTGCAAAGCGCGCAGCAGATGCACGATGCGGTGCTGGCCCACGTCGACGGCCAGCATGTCTTCGTCGCCGTGGCCGCCGTGGCCGACTGGAGAGTCGCCAACGCCAGCGACCAAAAGATGAAAAAGCAGGCCGACGGCTCCGTGCCCGAACTGCAGTTCGCGCAAAACCCCGACATCCTCGCCACCGTGGCGGCGCGCACCAACCTGGCCGGCTATCCGTATTGCGTGGGCTTTGCCGCCGAATCAGAAAACCTGGTGGAATTCGGCTCGGTCAAGCGCGAGAAAAAAGGCATTCCTCTGCTGGTTGGCAATATCGGCCAGAACACGTTTGGCCAGGACGACAACACCATCATCCTGTTCGACGAGGAAGGCCATACCGTGCTGCCGCGCGCCTCGAAACTGAACCTGGCGCGCCAGCTGATTTCGGAAATCTCGAAACGCCTGGCAAAAAATTCGCTGCTCAAATAATCCTTTTAAACGACTTAGCTTAGTTAGTTAGATTCATGAAAAATATCGACATCAAGATCCTCGACGCCCGCATGCAAGAACTGCTGCCGGCCTACGCCACCCCGGGCAGCGCGGGGCTGGACCTGCGCGCCTGCATCGACGAGGCGATCACCATCGAAGCCGGCCAGACCGTGCTCATTCCCACGGGCCTGGCCATCCACATCGGCGACCCGTCGTATGCGGCCATGATCTTGCCGCGCAGCGGCATGGGCCACAAAAACGGCATCGTTTTGGGGAATCTGGTAGGCTTGATCGACTCCGATTACCAGGGCCAGCTGATGGTATCGACCTGGAACCGGGGCCAGAGCGCCTTCACGCTCAATCCCATGGAGCGCCTGGCGCAACTGATTATCGTGCCGGTGCTGCAAGTGGGCTTTAACGTCGTCGAGGAATTCGGCGACAGCGAACGCGGTGTTGGCGGTTTCGGCAGCACCGGCAAACATTAAGGATTGACACTTATGCCAGGTTTCCGCCATCTGATCCCAGCCCAGACTTCGCTGCACCGATTGGCCACTCCCCTCCTGTTGGCCGGCGCGGCCATTCTGGCCGGCTGCACCACGCCGGTGACGACTGTCAGCGGCCCGTTCAACGTCGTGCCGGCGCCCGAGGCCCCGGCCCTGACGGCGCAACAAAAGGCGGCGCAGGAAGAGCTGGTGAAGATGGTAACCCTGCAGGACCGCCTGTCGAAAGTCTCGGCGCCCCTGCTGATCAACAATGCGGACCTGTGCAAGACGTATGCGCGCAACCTGCTGGGCTTCACGGCGCAGAACAAGTATTCCTACCCTGGCATCTATGCCGACGCGGCGCAGGCGGCACTCGGCTACGGCGAACAGATGCAGGTGTCCGGCGTCTTGCCGGGCAGCGGCGCCGCGCGCGCCGGCTTGCGCAAGGGCGACGGCTTGCTGGCCGCCGAAGGCAAGCCGCTGCCGGCAGGCCCGAAAGCGGAAGGCCCGTTCGGCGCCATCGTCGGCCCGCTGGCCTCGAAGAACGCAAGCCTGAACATGACCATCGCCCGCGACGGCCAGCAGCAGGACCTCAAAATTCCCGTCACGCGCGCCTGCGCCTTCCGCGTCGCCCTGGGCAATGCGGACAATATCAACGCGTATTCGGACGGCGCGCGCATCATGCTCACGCGCGGCATGATCAATGCGGCGCAAAATGACGAAGGCATCGCTTTCGTCATCGCCCGCGAAATGGCGCACAACATCCTCGACCACGCGCGCAGCCAGCGCTCGGCCGGTACGGCCG
Source organism: Janthinobacterium sp. TPC_1 (assembly GCF_056037845.1). Lineage (NCBI taxonomy): Bacteria > Pseudomonadati > Pseudomonadota > Betaproteobacteria > Burkholderiales > Oxalobacteraceae > Janthinobacterium > Janthinobacterium sp. TPC_1. The sequence continues at coordinate 248,088 of NZ_CP195157.1, forward strand.
GCACCATCATCGACAGCCTGGGCGCCGTGCAGCCCGACGTCTCGATGCTGACGGGCGCCGCCGGCATCAAGGCCATGCCGCAGGAACTCGACGTGCAAGCCGACACCCTGGCCATCTACCTGCTGGCGCGCGCCGGCTACAACGTCGACAACGCCGCCCGCTTCTGGCAGCGCATGGCCACGCAAGTGCCGGCCACGGTCGCCAACGGCTACACGGCCCTGCACCCGGGCACCAACTCGCGCATGGCTGCCGTCAACCGCGCCGTCATCGACGTGCGCGCCAAGCAGGCAGCCAAGAAACCACTCAAGCCTTAGCACGGAGGCGCCTGACAAAACCGTCGCGAGCGGCAGTGATTTGTGGCTAAGAAGCGCAACCGTACTCTAGTACGGTGAGCATCGCAGGCCGCAAAGCGCGACGCGCAGCAGGTTTGGTCAGGCGCCGGGGAAGTTCGGGAAGTAGGTGCCCATGATCCAGGTCAGGGCGCCGCAGAACACCACGGCCAGAAACAGGACGATGAGCAGCTTGCCGAACTTGGGAATACCCTCTTCTTGCGTCTTGACTTCATTTGACATGAAAATTCTCCGCAGGGTGGTGGAACAGGTAGTATATCCACAATCTTGAATACTTTTCCATACTTTGCCGCAAACATACGGCATGTAACTCGCGCGCGCCATGGACAGCATCGACCTTGAAGTTCTGAAGACCAGCGCCGCCTGGCTCGCCGCCGGGCACCGCTGCGAACTCGTCACCGTCATCAAGACCTGGGGCTCCAGCCCCCGCCCCGTGGGCGCCACGCTGGCCATCTGCGACGATGGCACGGTGGTCGGCTCCGTCTCCGGCGGCTGCATCGAAGATGATTTGATCGACAGGGTGCGCGTGCACGGCATCGAGCGCACCTTGCCGGACATCGTCAGCTACGGCATCAGCGCCGACGAGGCGCACCGCTTCGGCCTGCCCTGCGGCGGCACCATCGAACTGGCGATCGAACCGCTGCACGCGGGCAGCCGCGTGGCCGAACTGCTGGCGCGCCTCGAAGCGCACGAACTGGTCGAACGCCGCCTCGACCTGGGCACGGGCGCCGTCGCCCTGCAAACCGCCGCGCCGGGCGCCGTGCTGGCCCTGGAAAATGGCGTGCTCACCACGCAGCACGGCCCGCGCTGGCGATTGCTGATCATCGGCGCCAGCCAGCTGTCGCGCTTCGTGGCGCAAATCGCCATGGCCATGGATTACCACGTCATCGTCTGCGACCCGCGCGAGGAATACCGGGGCGGCTGGAACGTGCCCGGCGTGCCCCTGCTGCACGCCATGCCGGACGACCTGGTGCTGGAATTAAAGCTCGACAGCCGCAGCGCCGTCGTCGCCCTCACGCACGACCCCAAGCTCGACGACCTGGCCCTGATGGAAGCACTCAAATCCCCCGCTTTTTACGTCGGCGCCATCGGCTCGCGCGCCAACAACGCCAAGCGCCGCGAACGGCTGCTGCAGTTCGACGTCAGCGCGGACCAGTTGGCGCGCCTGCATGGCCCCATCGGCCTGTACATCGGCAGCAAGACGCCGGCCGAAATCGCCATCTCCATCCTGGCCGAACTGACGGCCGTGAAAAATGGCGTGCCCGACGCCCTGCAGATCCAGCACGCGGCCGCCTTGACGCCGCCCAACCCTGACCTCTGCGTGCGCTGACGCCTGAAAAGCAAGAAATAAGATGCGCCAGCGGCGCGCCCGTGCTACCTTCCCTGATTTTTGGCCACCATGACCCTGCTGCACTGGACCCTCCCCCTGTCCGCCGGCTACCGCCGCGACGACGTCATCGCCTTTCACAGCCGCGACGGGGAAGCCGTCGCCGAACAGGTCACCGCAGCAGGCCTGCGCAAGGGCATCCTGCTTGCCGGCGTGCCCGTGGTGCTGGACGTGGCCTTCACGGACGCTGCGGCCATTTGCCGCGCGAGATCGACGGCGGCGCCAGTGACGCTGTGCAAACGGCGCTGCACGGCGCCCTGCTCAACATCCTCGGCCTGCGCATCGACCCGCAGCCGTTCGCCCTGCTGGCCGCCGCCGACCCGCTGCTGGCGCCTTTGATAAGCGTCAATCCGGGCTTGCGCATCGTGCAATCGGCCAGCCCCTTCGAGGCGCTGACCTGGGCCGTCATCGGCCAGCAGATCAATCTGCCGTTCGCCATTTCCCTGCGCCGCACGTTTATTCTGCAGGCGGGGCGCCGGCATGCCAGCGGCTTGTGGTGCTACCCCGAGGCGCGCGATGTGGCGCGGCTGGAAATCGAGGATTTGACCAGCCGCAAATTCTCGCGCGCCAAGGCGGAAACCGTGCTGCGCCTGGCGCGCCTCGTCGACGACGGGGAATTGTCGCTGGAACTGCCCCCTTCCGGCGACGTGGCGGCCATTTCGCAGGCGCTGCTGGCCGTCAAGGGCATCGGCCCGTGGACCGTCAAATTACGCGCTGCTGCGCGGCTACGGCTATGCCGACTGCTCGCTGCACGGCGACGTGGCCATCCGCGCCGCCCTGCAAAAGCTGCTCGGAGAGGAAACGAAACCGGACATGGCGCGCACGGAGCAGTGGCTGCGCCAGTACGCGCCGCACCGCACCATGGCGGCCGCCCACCTGTGGGCCAGCCTGCACGCGCCGGCAAAAAATATTTTGCCGACCGGGGAATAAACGGCGGGCGGCATGCGTCTATCCCTTGCAAGCCCACCAAACCTCAAGGAGACCATCATGCGCTTTACTGCTATCGCCACCCTCGCCGCCCTGTTGTCCGCCCCGCTGGCCTTCGCCGCCGACGTCATGCCCGCCAACGGCATGCTGGTCAACGCCAGCGGCATGACCGTGTACGTGTTCGACAAGGATGTCGCCGACAGCGGCAAGAGCGCCTGCAGCGGCGGCTGCCTGGTCGCCTGGCCCGCCGTCATCGCCACCGAGGCGGCGCCCGCCGCCCCGTATGGCAGCATCAAGCGCGAAGACAACGGCGCCATGCAGCTGACCTACAAGGGCAAGCCCCTGTACCTGTACAAGGAAGACAAGAAGCCAGGCGACGTGGCCGGCGACAATTTCAAGAACGTGTGGCACGTCGTCAAGCCCTAAGCTCACCATCCCGCCGCCACGATGACCATGCAAGAGGACAGCCGCCAGCTGCAAGCGTGCCTGCCCGGCCTGCGCCGCTATGCGCGCGCGCTGGCCGGCGCCGCGCACGCGGACGACCTGGTGCAGGACACCGTGGAGCGGGCCTGGCGAAAATTCGACCAGTGGCAGCGCGGCGGCGAGATGCGGCCCTGGCTGTTTTCCATCATGCATAACCTGCACGTGGACCAGCTGCGCCGCCCCGGCCTGTCCCTGCAGGAACTCGATGACGACAGCGTGCTGCCCGCCCCTGAGCACGCGCCGGGGCAAGCCATCGCCATCGGCGAAATGGATGCGGCGCTGGCCCGTTTGCCGCTGGGGCAGCGCGAAGTGATCCTTCTGGTCGCGCTGGAACAGATGCCGTACGAGCAGGTGGCGGCCACCCTGAACATCCCCGTCGGCACCGTCATGTCGCGGCTGTCGCGCGGACGCGACAAACTGCGTGCGCTGCTCGATGGCCGCCCTGCCGGCAGCCAGGATAGCGGCCCACCCACCCTGAAAGTCGTGAAATGACAACGCAAGCCATCAGCGAAGCGCAATTGCACGCCCTGGCCGACGGCGTCCTGCCCGAAGACCAGCGCGCGGCCGTCGACGCCCACCTGCGCGCGCATCCCGGGGACGCCGCCAGGGTGGACGCCTGGCGCGAACAGAACCGGCAATTGCGCGCCCTGTTCGATCCCGTGCTGGACGACGCTGTGCCCCCGGCGCTGCTGCAGGCGGCGGCCCCGCCGGCGGCGAACGGCGCCTGGCGCCGCCCCGCCATGCAGGCGGCAGCGGCCGTCGTGCTGGTGCTCGCGGGCGGCGCGGGCGGCTGGCTGCTGCGCGGCGGCGATGGCGTGCCCCCCGGCGCCAGCCCGGTTTCCCTGGCGCGCAGCGCCGCCATCGCCCATGCCGTCTACACGCCCGAAGTGCGCCACCCCGTGGAAGTAGGCGCGGAACAGGAGGCGCACCTGGTGCAATGGCTGTCGAAACGCCTGGGCAGCAAATTGCAGCCGCCCGCGCTGTCGCCGCTCGGCTATCACCTGATCGGCGGGCGCCTGCTGCCCGGCGATGGCGACGGCCCCGTGGCGCAATTCATGTATGAAGATGGCAAAGGCCAGCGCCTGACCCTGTACGTGGCGAAAGAACGGGCCGGCAAGCAGGAAACGGCCTTCCGCTACACGCAGGAAAAGGATCTGAGCGTGTTTTACTGGATCGACGGCCAGCTCGGTTACGCCCTCTCGGCGAGCCTGCCCAAGCAGGAACTGGGCAAGCTCGCCGGCGCCGTGTACGCGCAGCTGGAGCAGCCGCGCTGAGCCAGGCCGCCCATGTGTTGCGCCGCGCGCGCGCGGGTACGTCAGCCCAGCGCGCGCCTGAGTTCCGCGTAGGCCTCGACCAGCCGTTCCTTCGAATAGCCGCGATTGAGGCCACTGGGATTGGGCAGTATCCACACGCGCGCGCCGCCGAAGCGCTCCGGCTGTTCGCCCCATTCCAGCTGGCGTTTTCCCGTCATCGCCGCGTAGGCGGCCTTGCCCAGGAAGGCGATCCACTGCGGCTGCATCAATGCCAGTTTGTGCTGCAGGCCGGCCGCCGCTTGCGCGAATTCGTCCGTTCCCACCTGGTCCGCGCGGCTGGTCGGACGCCCGACTGCCGCCGTCAACCCCAGCCCGAAACCGAGCACGCTGGCATCGTCCTGCGGCGCCACCAGGTGCGGCGTGAAGCCGGCCAGGTGCAGCACGGGCCAGAAACGGTTGCCGCGGCCGAGAAAATGGTGGCCGGCCGCCGCCGCGTCCACGCCGGGATTGAGGCCGCAAAAAACCACCTGCAAGCCGGGAGCGAGAATGTCGGGCAAGCCTTGCGCCACTGTGATGTATGTCATGGAAAACTCCAATATCGGAAGCCGCAGTATGCCACCGGCCTCCGCCATGCAGCGCAGGGCGGCTGGTGCTACCATCCGATACTGATGCGCTCATCCATATGCCGGATGGCCGTCGCGCTTCCCCGCACCATCCCCACTCCGAGGACTACACATGACGACCCTGACCATCAATGGCAAGCAGCACGACCTTGCACTGCCTGAAGACACGCCCCTGCTGTGGGCCTTGCGCGACGAACTGGGCATGACCGGCACCAAATTCGGCTGCGGCATGGCCCTGTGCGGCGCCTGCACCGTGCACCTCGACGGCGAAGCGATCCGCTCCTGCGTGACGCCCGTGTCGGCCGCCGCCGGCAAAAAGATCACCACCATCGAAGCGGTGGGCGAAGACAAGGTCGGCTTTGCGCTACAGCAAGCCTGGCAGGAACATGGCGTGCCACAATGCGGCTATTGCCAGGCTGGCCAGATCATGTCGGCCACGGCCCTGCTGCACAAGACGCCAAGACCGAACGACCAGCAAATCCGCGAAGCGATGAGCGGCAATATCTGCCGCTGCGGCACCTATACGCGCATCCACGCGGCCATCAGGCAGGCCTCGGCCAGTATCCACGCGAAAGGAGCGGCCAAATGAGCATCCATGACACTGCCGCCGCACATTCGCCTGCGCGGCGCCACTGGCTCAAGGCCGCCGGCGCGCTGGCTGGCTTGACCCTCGTGGCCCGGCCCTTCCGGCCTCGTGATGGCGGCCGACGCCGTCAAATACGGCGGCGACAAGATGGCGGGCGGCGTGGTCGACGACACCCTGGTCTTCCTGTCGATCGCCGCCGACGGCATCGTTACCATCGTTGTACACCGCTCCGAAATGGGACAGGGCATCCGCACCAGCCTGCCCATGGTGGCGGCCGACGAACTGGGCGCCGACTGGGCGCAGGTGCGCGTGCAGCAGGCGCCCGCCGACGAGGCGCGCTACGGCAGCCAGGATACGGACGGCTCGCGCAGCATGCGCCACTCGTTCCGCGCCATGCGCCACGTGGGCGCCACGGCGCGCCTGATGCTGGAAACGGCAGCCGCCGTGCGCTGGGACGTGCCCGTGACGCAAGTCAAGGCCGTCAACCATGCGGTCGTGCATGCGGCCAGCGGACGCTTGCTGTCGTTCGGCGCGCTGGCCCAGGAAGCGGCCAAGCTGCCGGTGCCGCCACGCGCGCGCATCAGCCTGAAAACGGCGGGCGAGCTGCGTTATATAGGCCAAAGCAGCACGCGCGGCATCGACCTGCACGACATCGTCACGGGCAATACTCACTTCGGCATCGACACGCGCCTCGACGGCATGGCGTACGCCGTCATCGCCCGTCCGCCCGTCTTCGGCGGCAAGCTGAAAAGCGTGGACAAGACGGCGGCCCTGAAGGTGCCGGGCGTGCTGCGCATCGTCGAACTGGCAGGCAGTCCGCCGCCGGCCATGTTCAATCCGCTGGGCGGCGTGGCCGTCATCGCGAAAAATACCTGGGCCGCCATCAAGGGCCGCGAAGCGCTGGTGCTGGAGTGGGACGATGGCCCGAACGGCGATTACGACTCGAAAGCCTTCCGCAAGACCCTGGAAGCGGCCGTGCGCCAGCCGGCCAGCCCCGCGCGCGACCAGGGCAAGACGGTGGCCACCCTGGCCGCCGCTCCCGCCGCGCGCAAACTCAGTGCCGAATATTATCTGCCCCACCTGGCTCACGCCACCATGGAGCCGCCCGCCGCCACCGTGCGCATCGCCGGCGGCAAGGCCGAAGTGTGGGCCTGCGTGCAGGCGCCGCAGGCGACGCGCAGCAACGTGGCCAAGGCCCTGGGCCTGGCGTATGACGACGTGACCGTCCATGTGACCCTGCTGGGCGGCGGCTTCGGGCGCAAATCGAAACCCGATTTCGCCGTCGAGGCGGCGCTGCTGTCGAAAGCCATGGATGGCGCGCCCGTCAAGCTGACGTGGACGCGCGACGACGACCTGCAGCACGACTATCTGCACACGGTGTCCGTCGAACGGCTGGAAGCGTCGCTGGATGCGAAGGGCATGCCGACGGCCTGGCTGCACCGCACGGCCGCCCCCACCATCACCTCGACCTTTGCCGCCGGCGCGAACAAGCAGGCGCCGTTCGAGCTGGGCATGTCGGCCATCAACGTGCCGTTCGCCATTGCGAACATCCGCGTCGAGGTACCCGAAGTGCCGGCCCATACGCGCATCGGCTGGTTCCGTTCCGTGTCGAATATCCCGCACGCGTTTGCCATCCAGTCGTTCACGGCCGAACTGGCGCATGCGGCAAAGAAGGATCACCGCGACTACCTGCTGGCATTGCTGGGTCCCGCGCGCAAGATCAACCCGGCCGACCTGTCCGACGGCTGGAACTATGGCGAGGATCCGGCGAAGTATCCGGTCGACATAGGCCGCATGCGCCACGTGATCGAACTGGCGACGGCCAAGGCGGGCTGGGGGGCCGCAAGCTGCCCAAGGGGCGGGGCCTGGGCCTGGCCGTGTCCTACAGTTTCGTCACCTATGTGGCGGCCGTGATCGAAGTGGAAATCAATGCGGCCGGCGAAGTCATCGTGCCCAGGGTCGATATCGCCATGGATTGCGGCCCGCAGATCAATCCGGACCGCGTGCGCTCGCAGATCGAAGGCGCCTGCATCATGGGCCTGTCGCTGGCCATGAGCGGCGAGATCAGCTTTAAGAATGGCCGGGTCGAGCAAAGCAATTTCCACGACTACAGCGTGCTGCGCGCCGCCGACGCGCCCCACGTGATCCACACGCACCTGGTGCCCGGTACCCTGGACATGGAGCTGGGCGGCGTGGGCGAGCCGGCCACGCCGCCCATCGCGCCGGCCCTGTGCAACGCCATCTTCGCCGCCACGGGCAAGCGCATCCGCGCCCTGCCCGTGGGCATGCAGCTGGCGAAAAAGGCCTAGGAACGCCGCGCGGCGGGCAACTGCAGCAGCAACGCGGCGGCGGCGACCAGGGCAGCACCGGCCGCCAGCAGCCACATGGGCCAGTCCAGCAGGAGCAGTACCCCGCCCGCGGCGGCGCCGACGGCGCTGCCCAGGTACAGCGCCGATTCATTGAGGGCGATGGCCAGGTTGCCGTCGCCCTGCCGCGCGCGCACGGCCAGCAGCCGCTGGTTCTGCGGCACTTGCAGGGCCCAGCCAGCCGCGCCCCACAGCACGATCGGCGCCAGCATCAACCACGCCGACCAGCCGGCCGCCAGCGGCAGCGCGCACAGGGCCAGCGCCAGCAGCAGCAAGATGAAGCAGGTTAGTTTCGGCGCCGCCACCTTGTCCGCCCAAGGTCCGACCAATACGCTGCCCGCGATGCCGCCCACGCCCCAGGCCCACAGGAAGGGCGTGGCAGACACCGGCGCCCCCTGCGCCGACCACGCCAGCAGCGGCGCAATGAACGTGTACATGCCCAGGCTGGCGATGGCCGCCAGCAGCGACACGAGCAAATGGCCAGCACCTGCCCATCGGCCAGCAAGGCCAGCTTGCGGCGCAGCGAGGTCGCCGGTACTTCCGGCAGCGCGGGCAGCTTCCACAGCAAGCCCGCCAGCGCCAGCGCACCGAGGCCGGCGACCAGCCACAGGGCCGCCGTCCAGCCCAGCTGCTGCGCCAGCAACAGGCTCAAAGGCACGCCCAGTACCGTGCCGCCCGCCATGCCGCCCATGATCGCGCCGATGGCCTTGCCCCGCTGCTGCGGCGCCGACACGCCCGCTGCCGCCGCGATGCCCAGCGCCAGGTAAACGCCCGCGCCGATGCCGGCCATGGCCCGCCAGGCCAGCAGACTGGTAAAACCGGGCGCCAGCGCGCTGGCCCCATTCGCCAGCACGAACACGGCCAGCGCGCCCAGCAGGCCGGAGCGCTGCGCGCGCGCCGGCAGCAAGGCCACGGCCAGGGGCGAGCCGAGGCCATAGGCCAGGGTGAACGCCGTCACCAGCTGCGCGGCCATCGCTACGGACACGGAAAAGGCGCCGGCGATCATCGGCATCAGGCCCGCCGTCACATACGACGCCATGCCCAGCGCGAACGCGCCCACGGCGATCAGGTAGACAGTGGTAGGCAGCGCCGTAGAGGCAGGCGCAAGGGTCGTGGAGGAGGAATAATCAGACATAAACGCGCTTTCGGGAAGAAAGCAGGCATTCTGAAATACAATATAAACAATTACAATTTAACTGTTTATGCTATTACTGATAGCAACAGGCTCACCGGAAAGACCACACCATGCGCACTTTGGCCCGCACCCGCCACGAACTGGCCGCCTACCTGCAGGCGCGCCGCGCGCGGCTGTCGCCCGAAGACGTGGGTTTGCCCGGCGGCGGGCGGCGCAGGACGCCGGGCTTGCGCCGCGAAGAAGTGGCGGCGCTGGCCGGCGTGGGGCTGACCTGGTACACCTGGCTGGAGCAGGGGCGCGACATCGGCGTCTCGAGCGCCTTTCTCGACAAGCTGGCGCAGGTGCTCAAGCTGGATGCGGGCGAGCGGCGCCACCTGTTCCTGCTGGCGCATGCGCGCCCGCCCGCCGAAGAAGGCAAGACGTTTTGCGTGGTGCCGCCGCCGGTGCGCCGCCTGATGCACGAGCTGGCGCATCCGGCCTATGTGCTCAACCTGCGCTGGGACGTGCTGGCGTTCAATGCGGACGCGGACGCCCTGTTCGGCTTTGGCGCGCATGTGCCGGCGCGCCGCAATCTGCTGTGGCTCTTGTTTACCGACCCGCTGCTGCGCTCGCGCTTCACGGCCTGGGAAGAGCAGGCGCCGCTGATGCTGTCGAGCTTTCGCCGCGACTATGCGCGCGCCACGCAGGAAGCCGATATCCACGCGCTGGTGGACGAACTGGAAAAAGTCTCGCCCGAATTCAAGCTATGGTGGCGCCGCCATGACGTGCATGCGCCATGCGCCGGCGTGCGCCGCCTGACCATCGGCGGCGAGGACATCGCGTACGAGCACACTTCGCTGACCATCGATGCGGACCGCCACCTGCGGCTGGTCGTGTACGCGCGCCAGCTGGCAGAAGACACCGCGCCGTAAACGAAAAAACCGCTGGCCCTCTTGCGAGGAACCAGCGGCTTCGAATTGGTTGCGGGGACAGGATTTGAACCTGTGACCTTCGGGTTATGAGCCCGACGAGCTGCCAGACTGCTCCACCCCGCACTCGAATTATATACCAGATTGTTGCGCGGCGTAAAGGGCATGATTTGACAATGTCATGCCTGCCCCGCCTGGCGAATATTGTTCCTGGGTGGAAATGGAAAAAGCCGCTGATCTTTTGCAAGAATCAGCGGCTTTCCGGTATTGGTTGCGGGGACAGGATTTGAACCTGTGACCTTCGGGTTATGAGCCCGACGAGCTGCCAGACTGCTCCACCCCGCACTTGAATTATAAGGGCAAACGGGTGGCTTAGGCAATAGCTATCTCAACTTAGACTGCAATAGAGCTATTTAATTATAAAACCAGGCCAATTGCCGGTTGGCATTGTGTCCGCCCGTCACGCCACACAGCGCGCAATCGGTGTACAGTAAGCGTTACACCAGACACCCATTTTTCCGAAGCCTGCCCATGAAATTCTGCTCCGAATGCGCCCATCCTGTCAGCCTGTCCATTCCGGAAGGCGACAACCGTCCCCGCTATGTGTGCGCCAACTGCGACGCCATCCATTACCAGAACCCGAAAATGGTGGTCGGCTCGATTCCCGTGTGGGAAGAGGATGGCCAGCTGCAGGTCTTGCTGTGCAAGCGGGCCATCGAGCCGCGCCTCGGTTACTGGACCCTGCCGGCCGGCTTCATGGAAAACGATGAAACGACGTCCGATGCGGCCGAGCGCGAAACGGTGGAGGAAGCGGGCGCGAATATCGAACTGGGGCCCCTGTTTTCGCTGCTCAACGTGCAGCGCGTGCACCAGGTGCACCTGTTCTACCTGGCGCGCCTGCGCGACCTCGATTTCGCGCCGGGCATCGAAAGCCTGGACGTGCGGCTGTTTACGGAAGCGCAGATTCCCTGGGATGACCTGGCCTTCCCCACCATCCGCGCCACCCTGGAACTGTTCTTTGCCGACCGCGTGAAAATCCGCGAAGGCGGCAGCTACGGCTTCCATACGGGCGACATCACGCGCCCGATGGCGCGCGCGGATGCCGAGTAAGCCCCCCTCACCTGCCAATTGACCCCGCATGATTCCCTGGCTCGACATCCACACCCCGTTTCCCGACGTCTCGCGCGCCCTGAAAGACGAGGCGCCCGGACTGCTGGCGGCCGGCGCCGACCTGTCGCCCGCGCGCCTGCTCGACGCCTACAAGCACGGCATCTTCCCCTGGTTTTCCGAGGGCCAGCCCATACTCTGGTGGAGCACCGATCCGCGCATGGTGCTGATGACGGACGACTTCAAGGTGTCCGACAGCCTGGCCAAGGCGATCCGCAAGGTCGAGCGCAGCGCCGCCACGGACGGGCGCTGGCAGCTGCGCTTCGACAGCGATTTCGACGCCGTCATGCGCGCCTGCGCGGCGCCGCGCAAGGATGGCCCGGGCACCTGGATTTCCGACGAAATCATCGCCGGCTACACGGGCTTGCACAAGCTGGGCTACGCCCACTCGTCGGAGCTGTGGCTGGACGGCGAACTGGTGGGCGGCGCGTACGGCGTGTCGATCGGGCGCATGTTCTATGGCGAATCGATGTTCGCCCGCGTTTCGGACGGTTCGAAGATCGCGCTGACGCACCTCGTGCGCTTCTTGCGGGCGCGCGGCGTGACCATGATTGACTGCCAGCAAGAAACGAAACACCTGGCCTCGCTGGGCGCGGCGCCCATTTCGCGCGCCCGCTTCCTGGCCCACGTGCGCGTCGCTATTGAAGCAGCGCAAATCACCGATTGGCATGCTGCACCACCCGCATAAAAAAGCTATGATATCTTCAGGCACATTTCCATTGCCGCGGACAGACCAGACAGGATCAGCATGACGCACCTGAACGAACTACCGTTTGCCACCCTGCAGTTCTACACGACGGCGCCCTACCCGTGCAGCTACCTGGACGACCGCCAGGCCCGCTCGCAGGTGGCCACGCCATCGCACCTGATCAACAGCGACGTGTATTCGGAACTGGTGCGCAACGGCTTTCGCCGCAGCGGCATTTTCACCTACCGCCCGTATTGCGACGGCTGCCAGGCCTGCATTCCCGTGCGCGTCGTAACGCAATCGTTCACCCCCAACCGCAACCAGCGCCGCGCCTGGAACCGCCATGCCGACCTGCAGGCGGGCGTAGCCACCCTGTCCTTCCTCGACGAGCACTACGAGCTGTATCTGCGCTACCAGAGCACGCGCCACGCGGGCGGCGGCATGGACCAGGACAGCCGCGACCAGTACGCGCAATTCCTGCTGCAAAGCCGCGTCAATACGCGCCTGGTGGAGTTCCGCGAACCGGACGGCACCCTGCGCATGGTCAGCATCATCGACGTGCTGGCCGATGGCCTGTCGTCCGTCTACACGTTTTTCGATCCCGACGTGCCGGGCGCCTCGTACGGCACCTACAACGTGCTGTGGCAGATCGCCCAGGCGCAGGAACTGAACCTGCCCTACATCTACCTGGGCTACTGGATAGAACAAAGTCCGAAGATGGCCTATAAAATCAACTTCAAACCGCTGGAAGCGCGCATCAAGGGGCAGTGGGTCGTGATGTAAAAAAAGGGGCTTGCGCCCCTTTTCCATTGCCTACTTGCTCTTGTCCGGAAACGCCGGACGTGCAGGCCGCGCGGGCGGGTTCTTCGCCAGTTCGGCCTGGATCACCTCGATCGCCTTTTCCAGCTGCGGATCACGGCCGGCGATGACGTCGGCCGGCGTTTGCTCGACTTCGATATCGGGCGGCACGCCTTCGTTTTCCACGCCCCAGCCGTTTTCGCGCGTCCAGAACGCCAGGTTCGGCGCCGTGATGGAGCCGCCATCCATCAGCACGGGGAAGCCGAGAATGCCCACCAGGCCGCCCCACGTGGCCTTGCCGATCAGCGGACCCATGTTGTTCTTACGGAACATCCACGGCAGCAGGTCGCCGCCCGAGCCGGCCGTCTCGTCGATCAGCATGGCGCGCGGCCCCTGGATCGAGGCGGACGGCGTCTTCATGTCGGCGCCATAGCGCATGGTCCACCAGGCGATTTCCTTCTTCTGCAGGATCTCGATGTAGTAATCGGCCACGCTGCCGCCGCCATTGAAACGCTCGTCGACGATGATGGCCTGCCTGTCCGCCTGCGGGAAGAAATAGCGCTTGAAGTAGGTGTGGCCCAGGCCCGCCGTATTCGGCACGTACACGTAGGCCACCTTGCCATTGGTGGCCGCATTGACCTTGCGCATATTGCCTTCGATCCAGTCGCGGTTGCGCAAGGCATCCTCCGTCGGCACGGGCACCACAGTGATCGTGCGCGCGCCCTTGCCGTCGGCCGATGGCCCCACGGTCAGGTCGATGGCCTTGCCGGCCGTGTTCTCGAAGGCGCTGTACAGGTTGGTCGGCGGCAACAAAGGGCGGCTGTCGACGGCCAGCAGGTATTCGCCCGCCTTGACGTTCAGGCCCGGCTCCGTCAGCGGCGCGCGCAGGGCCGGATTCCAGTTCAAGCCGCCATACACCTTCTTGAAGCGGTAATGGCCGTCGCGCACTTCATAATCGGCGCCCAGCAAGCCCCCGGGCACCTTCTTGGCCTCGATAAAGTCGTCGCCGCCGCCGCCGCGGTGGTGGCCCACGGCCAGTTCGCTGCACATCCACTGTATCAACCGGTTCAGGTCCGCGCGGCTGGACAGCTCGGGCAGGAACACGGCGTACTTGTCGCGCATGGCCTTCCAGTCCACGCCATGCATGCCCGGGTCATAGAAGTAATCGCGGTTGATGCGCCACACTTCATTGAAAATCTGCGTCCACTCGGCGCGCGGATCGGCCTTCACCTCGATGGCGTCAACCTTGATCTTGCCTTCGCCGGGCGCCAGCAGCTTGCCCGTGGCGGAGCCCATGGCCCAGTTGTCCTTCTGGCGGTACAGCAGCTTCTTGCCGTCGGCCGAGACCTCGAAATCATCGGCTTCGGCCACCACGGTTTCCGCCTTGCGCTCCTTCAGATCGAAGCGCTGCACGGCCTTCTTGCCGTCGCTTTCGCGCAACAGCAATATCTGCCCCGCGGCGCCGGCCGTCAGGCTGGAAAACTGCGCGGCAGGCAGCGGCAGGTCGACGATGCGCGTGGCGATACCGTCGAAATCGATGCTGATCGGCGCCACGGGCGCCACCGTCACTTTCGGGTCGTCGCGGCCCGTCTTCGGATCGGTCTTCGGCTCGTTCTTAGGCTCCGCTTCCGCCTTCGCCGTGTCTTTTTTACTCTCCGCGCCGGCGGCCTTTTCCTCATCGCTTTCCTTGATCAGCGGCGACGGCAGGTCGCGCCGCAGCACAGCCATCCACACGGTGCGCGTCACCAGGTTGTCTTCATTCTGCTGCGAGAACCAGTTGTTGCTGGGGCCAGCATTCGTCGACGCGAAGAAGTACAGGTATTTGCCGCTCTTGTCGAACACGGGCTGGGCCACGTCGGACAGGCCATCGGTGACGGGCATCGACTTGTTCTGCTCGACGGAATAGATGTAGGCGCTGCGCGTGTAGGTGGGCGAATTGAGCGTGTAGGCCAGCCAGCGCGAATCGGGCGCCCACGAAGCGCGCATGCTCTTGTCGACGCCATACATCGGCTCTGTGGCGATTCTTTGCACCTTGCCGTTGCCGACGTCGATCACGTACATGCTCCAGCCATTGTCGGCAAACGCGATCTTTTTGCTGTCGGGCGACCAGACGGCGTTGTCATAGAAACCGCTGCCATTGAGCTTGAACTTGCGCACGGCGCCCTTGCCGTCCTGCGCGCGCACATGCAGCTCGTATTCGCCCGATTCGTCGGAAAAATACGCGACCGAGCGGCCATCGGGCGACCAGATCGGCGTGCGCTCGTGGGCGCCGGCCGTCTGCGTCAGGTTGCGCACGTCGCCCTTGTCGGCGGGGATGGTGACGATCTCGCCCCGGTATTCGAAGGCGACCCTGGCGCCCGACGGCGAAATCGACGCGTCACGGATGTATTTCGCGTTCTTGACCCAGCGGGGGCGCGCCTGCCCCAGGTCGCTGGCCACGCCGATGGTCAGCTTGCGCGCCTGGCCGCTGGCAATGTCGAACGCATGCAGATAGCCGGCCTGCTCGTAGACGATGGTGCCGTTCGCGGCCGACGCGTTCAGCACGGGGAAATCCTTGTGCTGCGTCAACTGGCGCACGGCTTTCGTCTTGACGTCGTAGGCAAACAGGTTGAATTCGCCGTTGCGGTCCGAGCGGAAGTACACGGTATCCTTGATCCACATCGGGTCGACGTCGTTCGAGCGCGTGGTCGGCTGGGGGATTTTTTCAATCGATTTGTCGCTGGACGAAAACAGCCACAGCCAGGAATTGGTGCCGCCCCGGTAGCGCTTCCACTGCTTGAAGGCGGGCGCCAGCGGGTTGTAGGCGATGCGCTTGCCATCGGGCGAATACGCGGCGCGCGACGCGTTGGGGATTTCCAGCTGGGTTTCCACGCCGCCCGCCACGGGCACCGTGAACAGCTTCTGGAAGCGGTTATTGAAGGCGGCGCGGGGCGAGGTGAACATCACGGCCTGGCCATCGGGGGTGAACGATTGCGCCAGATCAACACCAGGATGGAAAGTCAGGCGGCGCGGCACGCCGCCGGCCGCCGCGATTACGTACACGTCGACATTGCCGTCGATGTTGGCGCTGTACGCGATCAGGCTGCCGTCGGGCGAAAAGACGGGATTGGACTTGTCGCCCAGGTCGGACGTCAGGCGCCGCGCGCCGCCGCCGTCGAGGTTCGACAGCCACAGGTCGCCCGCATAGATGAAGGCGATGTGGCGGCTGGAGACGGCCGGTTCGCTCAGCATGCGGGTATCTTGCGTATTGGGCAGGGCCAGGGCCGGGTAGCTCAGCAGCAATGCGCTGGCGGCCGCGATAGCGGTGAGGATGCGTGTCTTTTTCAATCGATGTCTCGCTTATGAAGTCAAGGGAACAGGGAAGAAACAGGAAAGTCCAGGGCTCGATGCAGATTATCAAGGGATTAATATTGCATCAGACCAACAAGAACTATACACCCGGCCGCCGCGCGGAACACGGTAAAATACGGCACTTATTTCGCGCGCCGCCAGCCCTTCCCGGCGGCCCGCACACCTACTCAAAGCGCCCCATGTCTGAAAAATTCCTGTACTCCCTCGCCCGCCCGCTGCTGTTTTCGATGGATGCCGAAGCGGCCCACCATTTCACCCTGCCCGCCCTGAAACGCGCCAGCGCGCTGGGCCTGACGAAGCTGGCCGGCAAACCGGCTGCTGACCCGCGCACGGTGATGGGCATCACTTTCCCCAATCCCGTCGGCCTGGCCGCCGGCCTGGACAAGGATGGCGCCTATATCGATGCGCTGGCCGACCTGGGTTTCGGCTCCATCGAAGTGGGCACCGTCACGCCGCGCGCGCAGGCGGGCAATCCGAAACCGCGCATGTTCCGCCTGCCGCAGGCGCAGGGCATCATCAACCGCATGGGTTTCAATAATGGCGGCGTGGACGCGTTTGTCGCCAACGTGCAGGCGTCGAAGTTCTACCAGGAGCGCGCCGGCGTGCTGGGCCTGAACATCGGCAAGAACGCCGATACGCCCATCGAGCGGGCCGCCGACGATTACCTGCTGTGCCTGGAAAAAGTCTATCCGTACGCCAGCTATGTGACGGTGAACATCTCGTCGCCGAACACGAAGAATTTGCGCCAGCTGCAGGGTGCGTCCGAACTCGACGCCCTGCTGTCGCAATTGAAGGATGCCCAGGCGCGCCTGGCCGACAAGCACAAGCGCTACGTGCCGCTGGCCCTGAAAATCGCCCCGGACATGGATGGCGAGCAGGTGAAAAGCATCGCCGAGTCGCTCACGCGCCACCGCATCGACGGCGTCATCGCCACCAACACGACCCTGTCGCGCAGTGCCGTCGAAGGCATGCCGCACGGTGCCGAAGCGGGCGGCCTGTCGGGCGCGCCCGTATTCGAGCTGTCGAACAATGTCATCCGCTTGCTGAAGGCGGAACTGGGCGACGCCCTGCCCATCATCGGCGTGGGCGGCATCATGCAGGGCAAGGATGCTTTGGCCAAGTTCGAGGCGGGCGCGCAGCTGGTGCAGCTGTATAGCGGCCTGATCTATGCGGGTCCCGCCCTGATCAAGGATTGCGCGCGCGCGCTGCGCGGCAGGCAGCCGGCATGATAGCCAAGGTCAGACTCGGTTCCAGCGGCCTGGAAGTGAGCCGGATCTGCCTGGGCACGATGACCTTCGGCGAGCAGAACAGCGAAGCCGAAGCGCACAGCCAGCTCGATTACGCGCTGGAACGGGGCATCAACTTCATCGACACGGCCGAAATGTATCCGGTGATGGCCAGCGCGCAGACGCAGGGCAGCACCGAGCGCTACATCGGCAGCTGGCTGAAGAAAAGCGGCAAGCGCGGCGAGATCGTGCTGGCCAGCAAGGTGGCCGGGCCGAACTCGCGCATGCACTGGATACGCAAGGGCAAGACGGATCACGACGCGGTCAACATCCGCGCCGCCATCGAAGACAGTTTGCGCCGGCTGCAGACGGAGCACATTGACCTGTATCAATTGCACTGGCCCAGCCGCAACCTGCCCATCTTCGGCGCCAGCGTGTACAACCCGCGCAAGGAGCACGCGTCGGTCGCCATCGAAGACACGCTGGCCGTGCTGGGCAAGCTGGTCGACGAAGGCAAGATCGGCCACATCGGCGTGTCGAACGAATCGTCGTGGGGCGTGTGCGAATTCATCAAGCAGGCCGAGCTGAAAGGCTTGCCGCGCATCGCATCGATCCAGAACCTGTACAACCTGACGGCGCGCCATTTCGAGACGAGCTTGCTCGACGAAACATGCCACCGGGAAAACGTCAGCTTGCTGGCCTACAGCCCGCTGGCGTTCGGCCAGCTGACGGCGAAATACCTCGACGATCCGCAAGCCCAGGGCCGCCTGACGCGCTTCCCGGCCGGCTGGAGTCCCCGCTACGTGCGCCCCGCCACCATCGAGGCGGCCAGCCAGTACGCGGCGCTGGCCCGCGCGCACGGCTTGACGCCGGCGCAGCTGGCGCTGGCCTGGTGCTACTCGCGCTGGTTCGTCGCCTCGACCATCATCGGCGCCACCAGCGTGGCGCAGTTGCAGCAAAATATCGACGCCCATCAAGTCGCCTTGTCGCCGGAACTGGTGGCGGCCGTCGACGCCATCCACGCCAGAGCGCCCAATCCGGGGCAGTAAGCCCCGCCGTCTGGCGGCGCGTGCCGCCGCCAGACTTCCCACGCCCATCGCAGATAGTCGTATTTATACAACAGCCGGTAATTTACTGCTGTGCAGCATTGCGGCCTTGCCGTACCCGGTCGTATGCTGGAAACGAGGCCATATGCGCTACGCGCACCATGTCGACGTCTTTCAGATATTTATTGCATATCGATAGACAGAACGATTCGTAAGCACGCCGCGTGCCCACTGTTAATCTGATTGCATCACCGGACCGCCATGGTCCGCGCAACCACCAACCGAAGAGATATCGTCGATGAGTTCAAGCACCGCCCGCCAACACGTTCCCGCCCTGCCCGTGAAAACCGTTATCGCCGCCAGCCTGATCGCCTGCTTCAGCCTGCCCATGCAGGCGCAAGCGCAGCAAGAGCTGCCGGCCGAAGGCGAATTGCAATCGGTGGTGGTCACCGGCACCTTCGCCAAGAACCGCCGCACCATCGATTCCGAATCGCCGATCGACATCCTCACCTCGCGCGACCTGCAAAGCACGGGTTCGGGCGAGCTGGCCACCGTGCTGGCGCGCCTGCTGCCCTCGCTGAACTTCGCCCGCGCCACGGGCGCCGACGCCAGCGACGCCGTGCGTCCGGCGCAATTGCGCGGCCTGTCGCCCGACCAGACCCTGGTGCTGGTGAACGGCAAGCGCCGCTATACCTCGGCAGTGGTCAACGTCAACGGCTCGCTGGGCCGCGGCTCGGCGCCCGTCGACCTGAACGCCATTCCCCTGGCCGCCATCGACCACGTGGAAGTGCTGCGCGATGGCGCGGCGGCCCAGTACGGCTCCGATGCGATCGCCGGCGTGATCAACATCATCCTGAAAAAAGGCGCGGCCGGCGGCGATATCGAAGTGGGCTATGGCCAGACGCAGGAACGCGACGGCAAGCAAAAATCCATCAAGGGTTCGGCCGGCTTCGCCCTGGGCGACGACGGCTGGGTGCGCGTCTCGGCCGAAGTGGCGGAACGCGATCCGACCAACCGCGCCGGCGCCGACTTCCGCAATCCGCTGGAGCCGCGCTACGGCAAGGTCAACCAGCGTTATGGCGACCCGGAAAGCAAGCCGGCAACGATATTCCTCAACAGCGAATACCATATCAGCGACAACCTCGACTGGTATGCCTTCGGCAACTACGGCAAGCGCGACACGTCGGCCGCCGCTACCTGGCGCACGGCGCTGATCACGGACCCGAACAATTCGAAGCTGTTCGTCCAGCGCACGCCGATCTACCCGGAAGGCTTCTTGCCGCTGCAAAACAGCACCCTGACGGACCAGTCCCTGGTGACGGGCTTGCGCGGCGAGGCGGCCGGCTGGCGCTGGGATGCCAGCATCAATTACGGCAGCAACAAGTTCGAGCTGGATCTGGACAACACGGTCAACCAGTCGCTGGGCGCGAACAGCCCCACGCACTTCTATGCCGGTTCGCTGAAAAACGAACAGACCGTATTCAACCTCGATGCGGCGCGCGAATTCCCCGTGGCCGCCTTCTCCGGCCCGCTGACGGTGGCCGTGGGCGCCGAAGCACGCCATGAAAAATACACGATCGGCGCCGGCGACGCAGCCTCGTACACGGGTAGCGGCTCGCAAGGCTTTGCCGGCTTCCGTCCCGCCAACGCGGGGCAGCCACTCGCGCCACAACGAGTCGATCTATGTGAACCTGGAAGCGGAAGCAACGAAGAAGCTGTCCGGCGGCGTGGCCCTGCGCCATGAGCGCTACAGCGACTTCGGCAGCACCACCTCGGCCAAGGGTTCGGCCCGCTATGCGTTCACGGACGCGCTGTCCCTGCGCGGCACGGTGTCGAGCGGCTTCCGCGCGCCATCGCTGGCGCAGCAGTACTACACCATCACCACCACCAACTTCCAGGTCGTCAACGGCGTCAACACGCCGATCGAGACGGGCACCTTCGCCGTCAACACGCCGCAGGCGCGCGCCCTCGGCGCACAAGACCTGAAACCGGAAAAGGCCCGCAACTACAGCCTGGGCCTGCAGTTCCAGCCCAACCGCAACTTCACCACGACGGTGGATGCCTACCGCATCGACATCGACAACCGCATCCTGTTCTCGGCCAATTTGATCCTCAACAATGATTTGAAGAGCATCTTGGCCGCGCAGGGCACGCCCGTGGGTTCGGGACGCTACTTCACCAACGCCGTCGACACGCGCACGGAAGGCGTGGACATCGTCAGCACCTACCGCATCGACCTGCAGGACAAGGACCGCCTGGACCTCACCGTGGCGTACAACCACAACAAGAGCACGGTACGGAAAATCGCCGACAATCCGGCCATCCTGACGGCCAACAACCTGAAACTGATCGACCGCCAGAGCATCGACCGCATCACGGTGGCCTCGCCGAAGGACAAGTTCAGCCTGGCCGCCGACTACGGCTTCGGCATCTGGAATGCGCACGGCGTCGTGACGCGCTACGGCAGCTTCACCGTGCCGCAGAACGACGTCAAGCTGGACCAGACGTATGACCCGCAATGGGTGCTGGACGTGTCCGGTTCCGTGAAACTGGGCAAGAACTGGCGCCTGGTGGCCGGCATCGACAACGTCACCAACCGCTACCCGGCGCAAGTGACGAGCAACGGCAACCTGAACGTCAACGGCACCCAGCCTACAGCATCTTCGCGCCAAACGGCTTCAACGGCCGCTATTACTACGCAAAGGCTGGCTATAGCTGGTAAGAGAACTCAGTCAAGAGTGTAACGACACAAGCCCGGCCAATGTGCCGGGCTTTTTTGCGAGCATGATCGCTGTGTATGAAAGCTTGATACAGCGGTTTGATACAGCGCAGCCACAAACAAACCAACCGCGCGGCACCATCCGGAAACTGCTAGTCTTTCATGAGCATCCCTCAGCATCAACACAGCTTACCCAACGATTTTTTTCATAACATCAACATGGGACAATATCATGCTCAAGATTATGCTCGTCGGATGTATCGCGCTTTCGCTCAGCGGCTGCGCGTCGCAACTAGGAACGCTGTTCAATCGTCCGGTGGTGGAAGATAGCGTCGAAAAAATGCCTGGCGTCTTTTCACTGTCAGCTGATCGACGAACCGTCATTTTTGTCGTGGACGATGGCGCTACCTCAGATACAAATACTCCCGGCATCAAGAGTCGGGCACGTTTCTGTGCAGAGCCTCCGCCCGACACGGCGAACGGCATCAAGGCAGCGTTAAACGGCAATATCAATGTGAATGGCAAAACCGCGCTCACCGGCAATGCTGATTTCGATGACGAGTTCACAACGACGGTGACCGTCCTCGCTGACAGGACGGCGGCGCTGGACGCCTACCGCACCGGTGTCTACGCCCTGTGTCAGTACCATTTGAACGGCGCCGTGAGTCAAGACGAAGTCGCCAGGCTATTTACCCATCTTACCGACACCTTTCTGAAGGTGCAGCAAGCCCAGCAAGTGCAAACGACAGCGGCCAATATCGAGGCCAAAAAAGCACAACTGGCGCGTGCAGAACTGGAAGTCAAAAACAGCGAAGCACAAGCACAGGCGCTGATGCAAACCCGCCAGCAGGAACAAACACATCAAGTTGCCATTGAACAAGCCAAGGCACAGCATGCAGTCACAGCAACACCGGCCAAATAAGCGGTTCTTGCCACAGGCTCGCCAAGGTGGGCAAGATGGCGGCTGCGCGCGCAGTCTGTTGCCATGCGGGTAGCCATCCTGGCCCGCAATCGGCTACCATGGGTGCTACTCTTCTTGAGAACGGATCACCATGCCCAGCTGGCACCTGGCCAATGCCGCCGAACTGGCGGCGCGCCATCCCTACACTTTCTATAAATCGCCGCCCGAGGCCATCGCCCAGGTGCGCCCCGGCGAGGTGGTCAAGCTGATCTTCGCCTTCCACAGCGACGATCCGCAGGCGCCGGGCGCCGAGCGCATGTGGGTGCTGGTCGACACGGTCGAGGCAAATGGCCACTTTACGGGCAAGCTCGACAACATGCCCGGCTACATCGCCGATCTGCGCGCCAAGGACCCCGTCGCCTTCGAGGCGCGCCACATCATCAATACGCAGCACGACGATGACGACAACCTCGTCAACCGCTACGCGGGCCTGTGCTTCGTGACGAAAAAAGTGCTGGAAGACGGCGCGCCCGTCGGCTATCTATACCGCGAGGAGCCGGACAACGCCGACGACAGCGGCTGGCGCTTCACGGCCAACGACGAAAGCGACGACTACATCAACGACAGCGCCAACGTGGCCCTCGTCTCGCTGGGCGCCGTGCTCGGCGTGGACGACCGTTTTATTAAGCTGCTGGACGCTCCGGCCGGCGCGGCCTATGCCTTCGACCATAGCACGCAACAATTCATGGCGGTTGACGAATGACAAGTGATGAACTGAAAGACTTTTGCGCAGCCCTGCCCAGCGCGCAAGCCGTGCTGTACGGTGCGCCGTCGAACATCCTCGTGTATGAAGTGGGCGGCAAGAAATTTGCGTATTTCAAGACCAGCATGCCCGAGCAGTGGCGCTTCAGCCTGCGCGCCAGTGCGGAACGCTTTGTCGAACTGACGGACATGCCGGGCGTGAAACCGGCCCGCTACATGGGCCGCTTTCACTGGGTCACCATCGTCGATGTGGCGCGCTTCCCGGCCACGATTACCTGATGGAACTGGTGCAGGATAGCCATGCGCGCGCCGTGGCCAGCCTGACCCGCGCGCAGCGGGCCGCACTGGCTTAAAGAGCGTCCTCGCCCGCCATGGCGCGGTCGATGTCTTCGCGCGTCAGGTCCGGCGCCAGTTGCAGGATGAACTCGTAGGCATACGAACGCAGGTAGGCGCCGCGGCGCACGGCCAGGCGCGTCGTGTTGGTGGCGAACAGATGCGACGCTTCCACGGCCCGCAGCCCCTTGTCGCGGCCATGGTCGAAGGCCATCGAGGCGACGATGCCCACGCCCAGGCCCAGCGCCACGTATTGCTTGATGACGTCGGAATCCATGGCCGTCAGGATGATGTCGGTGGCCACGCCCGCCTTGGCGAATGCGTCGTCGATATGGCCCCTGCCCGTGAAACCCTTGTCGTAGGTAATCAAGGGATACTTGGCCAGGTCTTCCAGGCGGATCGGCGAATGTTCGAGCAGCGGATGGCCGTCCGGCACGACGATCAGATGGCTCCAGCGGTAGCACGGGAACGACACGAGGTCGGGGAACTGGCTCAGGCCTTCCGTAGCGATGCCGATGTCGGTCTTGCCCGAGAGCACCCATTCCGCAATGTGCTCGGGTGCGCTTTGTTGTAGCGCAATACGCACATCGGGGAATGCGGCGCGGAAACTTTGCACCACTTTCGGCAGCGCATAGCGCGCCTGCGTATGCGTGGCCGCCACGGACAAGGTGCCGCTGGTCTGGCCGCTGTATTCGAGGCTGGCCTGCTGCAGGTTTTTTCCGCTTCGATCAGCAGGCGGTCGACGATCTTCAAAATGCCCTTGCCCGGCTCCGTCAAGCCCGTCAATCGCTTGCCGTTGCGCTCGAAGATGACCACGCCCAGCTCGTCCTCGAGTTCGCGGATCTGCCGGCTCACGCCCGGCTGCGACGTGAACAGCGCATTCGCCACTTCCGTCAGGTTATAGCCGCGGCGGGCCGCTTCGCGGATCGATCGCAATTTTGAAAGTTCATGGCTATCCTGTATTAAGTTCGGGTGGGTTCAACAAATACGTGCAGGCGTTTCGGACGGACTACCAAGGTTTCGCCTTCCTTCAGCTGCAGATGGGTAAAACGCTCGTTCGACATCACCGCTTCGATCAGTTCGCTGTTATCGACGCGCTGCAAGTCCAGCTGGGCCAGCGGGCCGATCGCATGGGCGCGGCTCAGCTTCACGACGATGCCTTCCGCGCCCTGCGTGTAGCGGTCGATTTCCAGGTCGTGCGGGCGCACATAGGCCGTGCCCTTGCTGTCGCTCACGCCCGCATAATCGGGCACTTCGAAGCTGGCGTCGCCCGTCGCCATCACGCCGTCATGCACGCGGCCATGGAACAGGTTGACGTTGCCCAGGAAACCGTACACGAACGGCGAGGCTGGGTGGTTGTAGACTTGCTCTGGGGAACCGAGTTGCTCGACGGTGCCCTTGTTCATCAGCACCACCTGGTCCGCCACTTCCAGCGCCTCTTCCTGGTCATGCGTGACGAAAATGCTGGTCACGTGCAAGTCGTCGTGCAGGCGGCGCAGCCAGCGGCGCAATTCCTTGCGCACCTTGGCGTCGAGCGCGCCGAACGGTTCGTCGAGCAGCAGCACGCGCGGTTCGACGGCCAAGGCGCGCGCCAGGGCGATGCGCTGGCGTTGTCCGCCCGACAGTTGCGGCGGATAGCGGTCGGCCAGCCAGTCCAGCTGCACCAGCTCCAGCAAATCTTTCACTTTACGGCGGATCTGGTCTTCCGACGGACGCTCGCTGCGCGACTTCACGCGCAAGCCAAACGCCACGTTTTCGAACACCGTCATGTGCTTGAACAGCGCATAGTGTTGAAACACGAAACCGACCTGGCGTTCGCGCACGTGGCGGTTCGACGCGTCTTCCGCATCGAGCAGCACCTGGCCGCTGTCCGGATGTTCCAGGCCGGCAATAATGCGCAGCAAGGTTGTTTTACCGCAACCCGACGGGCCCAGCAGGGCCGTCAATTCGCCAGCGGGAAAGTCCAGCGAGATATTGTCGAGGGCGACGAAATCGCCGAAGCGTTTATTGATGTTTTTAACTGCGATGGTCATATCAGTGCTCCGTAGAACGTAAGGCGGAATCGTCGGCGTCGCTCTCGTTCAAACGCCACTCAATGAAAGCTTTCAAGGCCAGGGTCACCAGCGCCAGCAAGGCCAGCAGCGAGGCGACGGCAAACGCGGCGGCGAAGTTGTACTCGTTGTACAGAATCTCCACCTGCAAGGGCATGGTGTTCGTTTCGCCGCGGATATGGCCGGAGACGACGGACACGGCGCCGAACTCGCCCATGGCGCGGGCATTACACAGGATCACGCCATACAGCAAGCCCCATTTGATATTTGGCAAGGTGACTCTACGGAAAGTGTTCCAGCCCGAGGCTCCCAGCACGATGGCGGCCTCTTCCTCTTCGCTGCCTTGCGACTGCATCAGGGGGATCAGTTCGCGCGCCACGAAGGGGAAGGTAATGAAGATGGTGGCCAGCACGATGCCGGGCACGGCGAACAAAATCTTGATGTCGTGCGCCTGCAGCCACGGGCCGAACCAGCCCTGGGCGCCAAACATCAGCACGTAGATCAGGCCGGAAATCACGGGCGAGACGGAAAACGGCAAGTCGATCAGGGTCAATAAAATGCTCTTGCCGCGGAACTCGAACTTGGCGATGCACCACGAAGCGGCCACGCCGAACACCAGGTTCAGCGGCACGGCGATGGCGGCCGTGATCAGGGTCAGCTTGATGGCGGAAATCGCGTCCGGGTCGATGATGGCGGCGATATACGCTTCCCAGCCCTTCTTGAACGCTTCCGCAAACACGGCCACCAGGGGCACGATGAGGAATGTCGTCAGGAACAGCAAGGCGATGGTGATCAATACCGTGCGCACCCACAGCGGCTCCAGCACGACGGGGCCGACATTCGGCTCGAAGCGGCGCGCTGTCGGCCGCGCAGTGTCCACGCCGGCGACGGCAGTCGTATTCGTACTCATGATTTCTTCGCCTTTCCGCGCGTCCATGCTTGCAGCAGGTTAATCGTCAACAACAGCAGGAAAGACACCACCAGCATCACCACGGCGATGGCCGTGGCACCCGCGTAATCGTATTGTTCCAATTTGGTAATAATGAACAGCGGCGTGATTTCCGACACCATCGGCATATTGCCGGCGATAAAGATCACGGAACCGTACTCACCCGTGGCGCGGGCGAAGGCCAGCGCAAAGCCCGTCAGCAACGATGGCAAAATCGTGGGGAAGATGACGCGGATAAACGTTTGCAGGGAATTGGCGCCCAGGCTGGCGGCCGCTTCTTCCAGTTCCTTTTCCGCGTCTTCCAGCACCGGCTGCACCGTGCGCACGACGAAGGGCAAGCCGATGAAGGTCAGCGCCACCACCACGCCCAGCGGCGTGAACGCCACCTTGATGCCCAGCACGCCTTCGATGAACTGGCCGAACCAGCCGTTCGACGAGTACAAGGCCGTCAGGGTGATGCCGGCCACGGCCGTCGGCAAGGCGAACGGCAAGTCGACCAGGGCGTCGATGATGCGCTTGCCGGGGAATTTATAGCGCACCAGCACCCAGGCCAGGATGCCGCCAAACACCACGTTCAGCAGGGCGGCGATCAGCGAGGCGCCAAACGTCAGGCGGTATGACGCCATCACGCGGTCGGACGTGACGGCGCTGAAGAAGGCGTCCCATGTCATGGTGAAAGTTTTCAGGAACACCGACGACAAGGGAATGAGGACGATCAAGGCCAGGTAAAAGAGCGTGAAGCCCAGTGACAGCTTAAACCCCGGCATGACCCGAAACGGCGCTCCGCGCGCCTTGGGCGGCGCTAGTGTTGCTTCAGACATGGAAACCCCTTCTTATTACATTTTTGAGTTATAGGGCGCAATAATCACATGCAATCGTTATAAAAAGAACTAACCATTTCTCATTTGCTTAGATGGATTTTGCATACTTGCCGGCAGAATCCATGGGCGAAAAAAAAAAACGCACCGGACAGGTGCGTTTTTGTGGAAACAAGAGTGCCGAATAAAACGTTCAGGGCTAGGCGCGTTGCCGAAGACAGTACGAATGTACGGCGAGGCAATGCAACAACGCCATGGACGTTTTTTCGGTGCTCTTACTTGTTTGGCTGCGGCGTCAACCGGAGATATGGCTTGGCGGCCGTAAAACCCTTCGGATACTTCTGCTTGATCACCTCCGGGTCTTGCACGGTCAAGGGGATGATGACGTCGTCGCCGTCTTGCCAGTTGCCGGGCGTGGCCACCGTGTAGCCGTCCGTCAGCTGCAGGGCGTCGATGACGCGCAGGATTTCATTGAAGTTGCGGCCCGTACTGAGCGGATACGTGAGGATCAGCCGCACTTTCTTGTTCGGGTCGATGATGAAAACGGAGCGCACGGTGGCCGTGACGGACTGTTCAGGGTGAATCATGTCGTACAGCACCGACACTTTCTTGTCGACGTCGGCGATGATGGGGAAGCCGACCACCGTGTTTTGCGTCTCTTCGATATCCTTGATCCAGCTCTTGTGCGACTCGGCCGCGTCCACGGACAGGGCGATGGCCTTCACGTTGCGCTTGTCGAATTCCGGCTTGAGCTTGGCCGTCAGGCCCAGTTCCGTCGTGCACACGGGCGTAAAGTCGGCCGGGTGGGAAAACAGCACCACCCAGGAATTGCCCGCCCACTCGTGGAACTTGAGCGGGCCGATCGAGCTGTCTTGTTCAAAATCAGGGGCGACATCGCCCAGGCGTAAAGTCATCGTGATCTCCTTGAGAGGTTGTGTAGCGAAGATGTTCGTCGTATCAGGCTGCCTGACGGTGGCGTTTGTCGCTTTGCGCCAGATCAAACAGCGTTTGCAGTTGCGCCTGGCCATAAACCCAATCGCCAAGGCGCGACTCGGCGTTGATATGGCCCAGCGCACCGCCATCAATATACTTGCAATTCCAGCGCCGCGCCCACTGCGTGGCGTGCTCGGCCGTCATCCACGGATCCGTCTGGCTGGCGATCAGGATGCCGGGGCAAGGCAGGCGCTTTTGCGGCAAAGCCTTGGCCACGCCAAACTTGTCCGGGTCGGCCGGCCCCACCAGCAGCACGCCGGCCACACCGTGCGGGTCGCGCGCCAGGCTGTGCGCCGTCGTCAGGCAGCCGAAGCTGTGGGCGACGATCAGGGTCGGGCGCGCATCCTGCCGCCGCACCTGGTCCAGGCGCGCCGACCAGGTGGCCAGGTCGGGTGCGTTCCAGTCATCCTGCTCGACCCGCTCGAATTGCGGATACAGGCGCTGCCAGCGGCTCTGCCAGTGCTCGGGACCGCTGTTATGCAAGCCCGGCACGATCAGTACCCGGTAATCGGAAAAGCTGCGCAGCGCCATGATGTGTCCTTTAGTGATCGATTCCGGCAAGCGTTGCCGCCTGCCGGTGAAGATTACTTCGGCTGATAGATCTGGTCGAAGATGCCGCCGTCGGCAAAATGCGCCTTCTGCGCCGCCGTCCAGCCGCCGGCCACTTGCTCGATGGTGAACAGGTTGACCTTGGCGAATTGCGACGCGTATTTCTTCGCCGCCTTGTCCGTTGCCGGACGGTAGTAGTTCTTGGCGATGATGTCTTGCGCTTCGTCCGTGTACAGGTAGTTCAGGTAAGCCTCGGCCACCTTGCGCGTACCGTGCTTGTCGGCAAACTTGTCGACGACGGCGACGGGCGGCTCGGCCAGGATGCTGACGGACGGCGTGATGATGTCGAACTTGGTCGGACCCAGTTCCTTGACGGCCAGATACGCTTCGTTTTCCCAGGCGATCAGCACGTCGCCGATGCCCCGTTCGACGAAGGTGGTGGTGGCGCCGCGCGCGCCGGAATCGAGCACGGGCACGTTTTTATACAGTTTGCCGAGGAAATCCCTGGCCTTCGCTTCGCTGCCGCCCGGCTGGCGCAGTGCATAGCCCCAGGCTGCCAGATGGTTCCAGCGGGCGCCGCCCCGAGGTTTTCGGGTTCGGCGTGATGACGGATACGCCCGGCTTGATCAGGTCGTTCCAATCCTTGATGCCTTTCGGGTTACCCTTGCGCACCAGAAACACGATGGTCGAGGTGTAAGGCGAGCTGTTATGCGCCAGGCGCTTTTGCCAGTCGGCGGCCAGCAGCTTGTGCTCGGCCAGCGCATCGATGTCGTAGGCCAGGGCCAACGTGACGACGTCCGCTTCCAGGCCGTCGATGACGGCACGCGCCTGCTTGCCGGAACCGCCGTGCGATTGCTTGATCTTGACGTTGTCGCCCGTCTTGCCTTTCCATTCCTTGGCAAATGCCGTATTCACATCCTGGTACAGCTCGCGCGTCGGGTCGTATGACACGTTGAGCAGGGTGATATCGGCAGCCTGCGCCGTTTGCAGAATGGCAAACGCGCTGAGGGCGGCGGCAATGATGATTTTTTTCGACAGCATCTAAGATCCCCGTATGGTTGAACTTTCAGAACCACCAGATTACGGCGCAACGGCCGCAAAGAGAACGAAGCGTTTCGCCGTTTGATATGC
Organism: Janthinobacterium sp. TPC_1; assembly: GCF_056037845.1. Classification (NCBI taxonomy): domain Bacteria; kingdom Pseudomonadati; phylum Pseudomonadota; class Betaproteobacteria; order Burkholderiales; family Oxalobacteraceae; genus Janthinobacterium; species Janthinobacterium sp. TPC_1. Next base: position 277,588 of record NZ_CP195157.1, read on the forward strand.
GATTTTCGCATATGGACGGCGCGTAACGGGGATTTAGCGGTTAATAGAAGCGGTTGAACAGCACCACGGACCACGTGGCAAAGGCCAGGATGCAGGTCAGCAGCACGGCGGCGCTGCCGAAGTCCTTGGCGTTCTTCGACAGCGGGTGGCGTTCCAGCGAAATGCGGTCGACCACGGCTTCCAGCGCGGAATTGATCAGTTCAACGATGAGGACCAGCAGCAATACGCCGATCAGCACCAGCTTTTCAAACGCGGAGATGCGCAGCAGCAAGGCGATCACGGTGCCGACGACGAACAGGCCCAGTTCCTGGCGGAACGCGTGTTCGTGGCGCCAGGCCGCCTTCAAGCCGTCGAGCGAATAAAAAAAGGCGGAAAAAATCCGTTTCAAGCCGCTTTTGCTCTTGAATTCATTTACAGGTTGCATAGTTATCCATGATTCAAAGTCCATCCAGCCGTCAATTATGACGGCCAACATGAGAATTGTGACAATTTATTCGCTGAATATCTCGGAACATTTCACTATTTTTTCACATCATGGTATAAAGAAGCATGAATACTGCATTGCACCAAATCCATCATGAAAATTGAACCGGTCGCTGCCCCCAAGACAACGATCCAGGTCATCGAACGCATGGTCGCCCTGCTCGATGCCCTGGCCAAATATTCCGACCCGGTCAGCCTGAAGGAATTGTCCAAAGTATCGGGCCTGCATCCCTCGACGGCGCACCGCATCCTCAACGACATGGTGCTGACGCGCTTTGTCGACCGCATCGAACCGGGTACCTACCGGCTGGGCATGCGCCTGCTGGAACTGGGCAATGTGGTGAAAAGCCGCCTCAGCGTGCGCGAAGCGGCGCTGGACTTCATGCGCCAGCTGCACAAGAAAACCCAGCAAACGATCAACCTGTCCGTGCGCCAGGGCGACGAGATCGTCTACATCGACCGCGCCTTTTCCGAGCGCTCGGGCATGCAGGTGGTGCGCGCCATCGGCGGCCGCGGTCCGCTGCACCTGACTTCGACAGGTAAATTATTCCTCTCCGTCGACGAGCCGAAAGCCATCCGCGCCTACGCCACGCGCACGGGCCTGGCCGGGCACAACAAGAATTCCATCACGGATCTGCAGAAACTCGAGCGCGAGCTGAGCCTGGTGCGCGAGCGCGGCTATGCGCGCGACAATGAAGAGCTGGAACTGGGTGTGCGCTGCATGGCCGCCGGCATCCGCGACGACTCGGGCAAGCTGATCGCCGGCCTGTCGATTTCCGCCCCCGCCGACCGCCTGCAGGATGAGTGGCTGGTGGACCTGGTGGAGACGGCGAACCAGATTTCCGTCACCCTGGGTTATATCCCCCAAGACTAAAGCACTGCCGCATAAAAATGTTCAGGGCAAGGCGCACTAACGAAGACAGTACGACTAGTACGGCGAGTTAGTGCAACGCAGCCATGGACATTTTTAACCGCCGGGCAAGCTCATGTTGGCAGGCTTGAGTGCTTCCAGCCACTTGCGCATGCGTCCCGCGTCGGCCGTACGCGACTGTTTCCCCTTGGAATCAAGGAAGACCATGATCACGGCCCGTCCTTCGATGACGGCCTGCATCATCAGACAACGTCCCGCCTCATTGATAAAACCCGTCTTTTGCAAGCCGATTTCCCAGCCCGGATTGGCCACCAGGTGATTCGTATTGCCAAACTGCATGGGCTGGCCGCTGGCTTCGACGATGGCTTTCGGGTCCGTCGAGTACTCGCGCAGCAGCGGATGGCGGAAGGCGGCCATGGCCAGCTTGCCCAGGTCGCGCGCGCTGGCCACATTCATTTTCGACAGGCCGCTGGAATCGACGTAATGCGTATCCATCATGCCCAGCTGGCGCGCCTTGCTGTTCATGGCGTCGACAAACGCGGGCAAGCCGCCCGGATAATTGCGGCCCAGCGCCGAAGCGGCGCGGTTTTCCGAGCTCATCAGGGCAATGTGCAGCATATTGGCGCGCGTCAATTGCGAACCCACTTTCAGGCGCGAGCTGCTGAACTTGGCGCGGTCAACGTCCTCGTCCGTGATCGTCAGCACTTCATCCATGTCCTGGCGCGCTTCGACCACCACCAGGCCCGTCATCATCTTGGTGATGGAGGCGATGGGCAGGGCGACATTCGAATTCTTTTCAAACAATACTTCCGAGTTGGCCTGGTCCAGCACCAGCGCCACGCTCGATTTCAGGTCGAGCGGATCGCGCGTCAGGTTCAGGCCCGCCAGGTCGCCCATGGTGGGCATCGGGGCGGCCATGGGCACGGCCACGCTGGTGACTTTCTGATAGATGACCTTGCGCTTGCCGCGCACCATGACGACCCGGCGCACGCTCTTTTCGCGCGGCGCGGCCGTCGCACCCTTGCGCAGCACGACTTTGACTTTCTTGGTGTTGTGTTTCTTCGCGGCTGAGGATTTGCCGTTCGCATCCCTGGCGTGCACGGCCGCAGCCGGCGCCAGTGCAAACAGCAGGGAAGCCAGGACACCCAGCGCCAGTTTAAACTTAGCCATTCGATAATTCCCCGTGAAGCTGTTGCCTTATTGCAGTGTAGCGAAATGCAGAGTAATCGCAAGCCCATTTAACAGTTGGGACAGTATTTATTGCAGCAATGAAATACAAACCGTTAGCGATCCGCAAACAAGCTCATCCTTAAGCGGCTGTTTGCCGGTGCCCATCGCTGGTAATGTCTATTTGTCCATGAATTTAACAAAGCCGGCCAGCGGTTCGCGTTCCGTGCTCAAGCGGTTCTCGATCCTGTCCGGATCCGCATGGCCGAGGGCCATGCCGCACACCACCATTTCGCTGGCCGGTACGCCCAGCTCGTCGCGGATGATGTCATGGTAATGGATGAAGGCCGCTTGCGGGCAGGTGTCGAGCCCGCGCGCGCGCGCCGCCAGCATGATATTTTGCAAGAACATGCCGTAATCGAGCCAGGAACCCTGCTCCAGCACCCGCTCGATGGTGAAGATCAGGCCCACGGGCGCGTCGAAGAACTGGAAATTGCGTCCATGCTGGGCCGCCATGCCGGCCGTGTCGCCCCGTTCCAGGCCCAGCAGCTGGTACAGGTCCAGGCCGATCTTGCGGCGGCGCTCGATGAACGGCGCCGTCCACTGGCGCGGGTAATACGTGTACGAGGCCGTGCGCGCGGGCGCATCGGGCGCCTTCGGTGCATCGTAGGCGGCGAGGATGCGGCGCGACAGGCGCAGGCGCGCTTCGCCCGACAGCACATACACTTTCCACGGCTGCATGTTGGCGCCCGAGGGCGCGCGCGCCGCCACTTCCAGGATGCGCGCGATATCGTCCTGCGCCACCGGCGTGGGCAGAAAAGCGCGGATCGAGCGGCGCGACAGGATGACGCCATCGACGGCTTGCTGCGCCGACTGTATTTCTTCAGATGCTAGCTTGCTCACTGCCCTGCTCTCCTGCTATTTCTTGACGACAAACACTACACCGACCACGGCCACCAGCATGCCGGCAATACCCAGCATATTAAAGGCTTCGCCAAACATCAGCCAGGCCATCACGGCCGTCGTGGGCGGCGTCAGGTACAGCAAGCCCGTCACTTTCGTCGCGTCGCTGCGCCGAATCAGGGCGAACAGCAGGAAGATGGCGCCGATGGACAGCACGAGTACCGACCACAGCAAGGCGCCGATAAAATTCGCCGTCCATTGCACATTGCTGAAATGCAGGTCCAAGCCTTCGTAATACAAGGCGAATGGCAACACGACCACGATGGAAGCGGCAAACTGCACCACCGTGCCGGTGCGCAAGTCGAACTGGGGACAGTGGCGTTTTTGGTACATGGTGCCGGCCGTCATCGACAGCAGGGCAAACACGCACAGCAGCACGCTTTCCACGGTCAGCCCCACGAGGTTGATCTTCGCATACACGACGAGGGCCACGCCCAGCAAGCCGAAGAACAGGCCCAGCCACTGGCGCGGGCGCACGGATTCGCCGATCAATGGCGCGGCGCAAGCCGTCAGCACGGGCTGCATGCCGACGATCAGGGCGGACAGGCCGGCCGGCATGCCCAGCTTGATGGCGCACCAGACGCCTGCCAGGTAGCCGGCCTGCATCAAAATGCCGGCCACGGCGATCTGGCGGAACTGCCCCACGGGCCACGGCGCGCGCAACAGCAGCACCAGCGGCAGCAGGATCACCAGCACGCCCAGGAAGCGCAGCAGCAAAAAGGTCAGCGGCGGCGCATACGGCAAGCCGAACTTGGCCACGATAAAACCTGTGCTCCATAACAACACAAAGAAGGCGGGCAAGGCCATCGGCGCCGCAGTGGTCAGGAAAGTGGCTTTGCCGCTGGCGCCAGCCGCGGCGGGAAGATTGGACATGGTATCAACTCGGGAAACGGGATCGGCACCGGGGCGCTGCGCCAGTGCGGGAGGCAAAGTCTAGCATGCTGCGCTGCACCCGTCCTGAAAGGCGGGGAAATAAAAGTTTAGGGTTAAACCATTAACACCCAGAAATCAAATATTTCTCTTTAGAAACAATGGTTTTTGATGCAAATCTATTCAATTGTTGCATCGCACAAGAATCGCTTGACTTACGTTTTTTTCGCCGTAGAATAGGGTTTGTTGCGTTGCACAATTCTTGTTCAGCTTGAAAAATTTAGATTCACCTGCTTTCCCAAACGGTACACGCAGCATCAAATTAACCAGATTTCGATTTTTTGGAGATTTATATGTTTTCAATTCCTGAGCAATTTTCGTCCGCTACCAAAGCCAACCTGGAAGCCCAATTCGCCCTGTTCTCGTCGCTGACGGGCAAAGCCTTCGAAGGCATCGAAAAGATCGTCGAACTGAACCTGACCGCTGCCAAGGCAACGCTGGAAGAATCGACCGCCGCCGCCAAGCAATTGCTGTCGGCAAAAGATCCACAAGAATTCTTCTCGCTGAGCGCTGCTCAAGCCCAGCCTGGCGCCGAAAAAGCCATCGCTTACGGCCGTCATCTGGCTGCCATCACGTCCGGCACGCAAGCTGAATTCAGCAAAGCAGCTGAATCGCAAATCGCTGAAACCAACCGCAAAGTCCTGTCCCTGGTAGAAGAAGTCACCAAGAACGCGCCAGCCGGTTCGGAAAACGCCGTCGCCATCCTGAAAAGCGCCATCGGCAACGCCAATGCAGGCTACGAGCAATTCTCGAAAACCAGCAAGCAAGCCGTCGAAGCCATCGAAGCAAACCTGACCTCGGCCGTGAACCAGTTCACGCAAGCAGCTGAAAAAATCGTGCCGCGCACGGCTGCCAAGTAATTATCAAGCGGCCGCTGCGGCGGTCTGCTGTTTTACTTTAGTACCAGCTCCTCCAGGCGTCCATCCCGCACTTCCCCGACGGATGCCATTATGCCCCAGCCCAGCTGGGGCATTTTTTATGCGCCTTTACTTTCCCGCCATTACTCCCCCAGATACGCCGCCTTCACGCGCGGGGTCGTCCAGCATGGCGGCCGCGTTGCCGCCCATGGTGACCAGGCCGGAATCCATCACATAGCCGCGGTGCGCCGCCTGCAGGGCCAGGCGGGCATTCTGTTCGACCAGCAGAATCGTGATGCCTTCGGACGACACCTTGCGGATCACCTCGAAGATTTTCTCGACCATGATGGGCGACAGGCCCATCGACGGCTCGTCGAGCAGCAGCAGCTTCGGATGGCTCATCAGGGCGCGCGCCATGGCCAGCATCTGCTGCTCGCCGCCCGACAGGGTGCCGGCCATCTGCGCCGCCCGCTCTTTCAGGCGGGGAAACACGTCGAACCACTTGGCGATGTCATCCTCGACGCCGGCCTTGTCCGTGCGCGTGTAAGCGCCCATCATGAGGTTTTCACGGATCGACATGCGCGTAAACACGCCCCGCCCTTCCGGCACCATGGCCAGTTTCTTTTCCACCAGGTGAAACGACTTGCTCCCCTTGAGCGACTCGCCCAGGTAGCTGATCGTGCCCTCGACCTTGCAGGCCGGCAAAGTGCCCGTGATGGCTTTCAAGGTCGTCGTCTTGCCGGCACCGTTCGCGCCGATCAGGGCGATCAGCTCGCCTTCATTCACTTCCAGGTCGATACCCTTGACGGCCTTGATGCCGCCATAAGCCACGTGCAGGCCCGCCACCTTCAATATATTGCTCATGCGTGCGATCCCCCCAGGTAAGCCTCGATGACGGCCTGGTTTTGTTGTATTTCGGCCGGCAAGCCTTCCGCGATGCGCTTGCCATATTCGAGCACCGTGATGCGGTCGCACAGTCCCATCATCAGTTTCACGTCGTGCTCGATCAACAGCACGGTCTTGCCTTCCGCCTTGATTTTTACCAGCAACTCGCGCAAAGCCAGCTTTTCCGTCGCGTTCATGCCGGCCGCCGGCTCGTCGAGCGCCAGCAGTTGCGGGTCGGTGGCCAGCGCGCGGGCGATTTCCAGGCGCCGCTGGTCGCCGTACGACAAAAAGCGCGCCGTGCGGTTGGCGAACTGGGCGATGCCGACGAAATCGAGCAACTCCATGGCCCGCTTGCGGATCGACGCCTCTTCCTCGCGCGCCGCCTTGTGGCGGAAGATGGCGCCGAACACGCCCTGGTGCGAGCGCACGTGGCGCCCCACCATGACGTTTTCCAGCGCCGTCATGTCGCCGAACAGGCGGATGTTCTGGAAGGTGCGCGCGATGCCCGCCTTCGCCACCTTGTGCGGCGCGGACGGCGAATACGGCTTGCCAGCCAGCTCGAAGGTGCCCGTGTCGGGCTGGTACAGGCCGGTGATGACGTTAAAAAACGTCGTCTTGCCCGCGCCGTTCGGGCCGATCAAGCCATAGATTTGACCTTGCCGGATGGTAATACCCACGTCGGTGAGCGCCTGCAGGCCGCCAAAACGTTTATTTACGCCGGCAATATTGAGAATGATCTGTTCGCTCATGGTACTTGCCTCCTTAAGCGGACACGACGCCGGTTGATTTGTTCGGTTGTTGATCCACATCGTGGTCGGGCCGGTCTTCGTGCTTCGGCGATGGCCACAGTCCCGCAGGACGGTTGAGCATGATCAACACCATGGCCAGGCCGTACAGCAGCTGGCGCAGCACTTCCGCCTCGATCACCACGTGGCCGAACAGCGCCTGCTGGGCCGGTTCCACCACGTGGCGCAGCACTTCGGGAATGGATGCCAGGATCACGCCGCCGAGGATCACGCCGGGGATGTGGCCGATGCCGCCCAGCACCACCATGGCCAGCACGGCGATCGATTCCGTCAGCGAGAACGATTCCGGCGAAACAAAGCCCTGGAAGGATGCAAACATGGCGCCGGCCACGCCGCCGAACGAGGCGCCCATGGAAAAGGCCAGCAATTTCACGTTGCGCGTGTTGATGCCCATGGCCTTGGCGGCGATCTCGTCTTCGCGGATGGCCACCCAGGCGCGGCCCAGGCGCGAATGCTGCAGGCGCTTGGTGACGAACACGACGGCGATGCACAGGAAGAGGAACAAAAAGTAATACGCATTCACGGACGGCATGGAAAAACCGGCCACCGTGACGGTGCTGTTGGTACCCGCCTCGCCCGCCAGGTTGACGCCAAAGATGCGGATGGGGTCGATCAAATTGATGCCTTGCGGGCCATTCGTGAAATTGATCGGGTCGTTCAAATTGTTCATGAAAATGCGGATGATCTCGCCAAAGCCCAGGGTCACGATGGCCAGATAGTCGCCGCGCAATTTTAATGTGGGCGCACCCAGCAGGGCGCCGAACAGGCCCGCCACCGCGGCGGCCAGCGGCACGATGATCCAGATCGACAAATGGATGCCGTTCTCGCGGATTTCCGGCCCCATCAGCTGCACCAGGGTTTCGCCCAGCACGGGATACTGGTTCACCACGGATTCGAGCAGGATGGCGAACTGGGGCGAGGCCAGCAAGGCCGTCAGGTAGGCGCCCACGGCGTAGAAGGCGATGTAGCCGAGGTCGAGCAGGCCGGCGAAGCCGACGACGATGTTCAGGCCCAGAGCCAGCATGATGTACAGCAAGGCCATGTCGATGATGCGCACCCATGAATTGCCGAACTGGGCGGCAAAAAACGGGAACACCATCAGCAGCGCGGCCAGGCCCAGCATGCCGGCGTAGGCTTTGGCCGGATTCTTTTTTGCGTCGAAATCGAGTAGTGCCATGATTAATCTCCCAGTGTCACATCAGGCACGGTCGGCCACGCGTTCGCCCATGATGCCGGACGGGCGCAGGGTCAGCACGATGATCAGTACGACGAAGGCAAAGATATCCTGGTAGTGGCTGCCCAGGAAACCGCCCGTGATGTCGCCGATATAGCCGGCGCCCAGGCTCTCTATAATGCCCAGCAAGATACCGCCCAGCATGGCGCCATAGATATTGCCGATGCCGCCCAGCACGGCAGCGCAAAAGGCTTTCAGGCCGGGGATGGCGCCCATGGAGAATTGAATCGAGGCATAGTTGGCGCCCCACATCACGCCCGCCACGGCCGCCAGCGCGGCGCCGATGGCAAAGGTGGCGACGATGACCTTGTCGGAATCGACGCCCATGAGTCCGGCCACGCGGGGGTTTTCCGCCGTGGCACGCATGGCGCGGCCCATGCGTGTTTTTTCCACCAGCAACACCAATCCGCCCATCGACAAGGCGGCCAGGGCCAGCAGCAGCACTTGCGTTTGCGAAATCACGGCGCCGCCTATGTTGATGGGGTCGGTCGACAGCAATTGCGGGAAGGGCAAGGGATTGCGCGTCCAGATCATCATGGCGAAGGTTTGCAAGAGGATGGAAACGCCGATGGCGGTAATCAGGGGGGCGAGGCGGGGGGCGTTGCGCAGGCGGCGGTAGGCGATCCGCTCGATGATGATGTTGACCAGAATACAGATGGGAATGGCGCCGAGGATGGCGGTGGCCAGTTTCAGATAGCCGGGCCAGTCGGGCACATAAATGCCCAGCAGCTTGAGGATGGTCAAGCCCACCATGGCGCGCCGATCATGAGCACGTCGCCGTGGGCGAAGTTGATCAGGTTCAACACGCCGTACACCATCGTGTAACCGAGGGCGACTAAGGCATACATGCTGCCCAACACCAGGCCGTTGATGATCTGCTGGATGAATGTATCCATGATTGCCCTATCAAATATGCATTTTTCGGGAACAACTTCCGCCAGAATATGCCGTTGATACAAAAACGGCACCGGAGGAAGAATTCCTGCAGTGCCATCCCTGGACCGTTCTCACCAGCATGGTGCACGCACTCAAAACGGGCGTGACCTCGCTTAGTCATAACGACAACATATTCAAGCTTGAGGCAATCATAACGATCTTTTGCAAAAACTAAGCTTGGAATAAATCGATCATTTCCGAATTAAATTCGGTTTTGAGGTGACTATTTCATCGATACTCAATCGCCCTATGGCCTCAGGCGACGTCGCGCTTGATGCCGTCGAGGCCTTTCGGCATCGGGAACGTGACGGCTTCCTGCACATCGCCATCGAGCGGGCGCACGCTCTTCACGCCGCACTCTTTCAGGCGGTCGATGACGGCTTGCACCAGCACCTCGGGCGCCGAGGCGCCAGCCGTCACACCCACGCGCAGCTTGCCTTCCAGCCAGGCGGGATCGATCTGCGAGGCATTGTCGACCATGTAGGCCGGCGTGCCCATCTTCTCGGCCACTTCGCGCAAGCGGTTCGAATTCGAGCTGTTCGGGCTGCCCACGACGATCACCACTTCCACTTGCGGGGCCATGAATTTCACGGCTTCCTGGCGGTTGGTGGTGGCGTAGCAAATGTCGCCTTTTTTCGGCTCGGCGATATTCGGATATTTCGCTTTCAAGGCCGCAATAATGTCGCTAGTGTCGTCAACTGACAACGTTGTTTGCGAAACATAGGCCAGGCTGTCCGGATTGGCGACCTGCAAGTTCGCCACATCGTCGAGCGTTTCCACCAGATGCATGCCCATATCGGCCTGGCCCATGGTGCCTTCCACCTCGGGATGACCATCGTGGCCGATCATGATGATCTCGCGGCCTTCGCGGCGCATCTTGCCCACTTCCATGTGCACCTTGGTGACCAGCGGGCAAGTCGCGTCAAAAATGCTCAGGCCGCGCGATTCCGCCTCGGCGCGCACGGCTTTCGATACGCCATGGGCGGAAAACACGAGTGTATTGCCAGCAGGCACGTCATCGAGGTCGTCGATGAAGATGGCGCCCTTGTTGCGCAAGTCGGCCACCACGTAGGCGTTGTGGACGATTTCATGGCGCACGTAGATCGGTGCGCCAAATTGCTGCAAGGCGCGTTCGACGATTTCGATCGCCCGGTCGACGCCAGCGCAGAAACCGCGGGGCTGGGCCAGTAACAGTTCTTTATCCATCGCTATTCCTTACAGGACCGAAATGAGCTTGACTTCGAAACGCAGCGGCTGGCCCGCCAGCGGATGGTTGAAGTCGAACAGGGCCGAGTCCTCGCGCATTTCGCGCAGCACGCCGGCAAAACGGCCGCCGCCCGGCGCGGCGAAGTCGACCAGGTCGCCGATCTTGTAGTCGGCGCCCGGCACGGAGTTTTCGTCCAGGGTCGCGCGCGAGACGGACTGCACCAGCTCGGGATTGCGCTCGCCAAAGCCTTCGCCGGCAGCCAGCTCGAACGTCTGGTGCGTGCCTTCAGGCAAGCCCAGCAAGCGCTGCTCGAGGAACGGCGCCAGCTGGCCCTGTCCCAGCATCAAGGTCGCGGGATTGCCGCTGAAGGTCGTGACAATGTCAGTACCGTCAACAGTGGCAAGACGATAATGCAGGGTGAGGTAAGCCGCTTCGGTGACGACTGCTGGTTGCTCGTTGGACATAGTAGTTTTCAGGTAACTGGTGCAAAACGATATTGTAAGCCACCCTGAGCCAGCGCGCCCCATGCCATCTCGGCGCGGCCATGCTTTTGTCAAAAAACATGGCCGCGCAACACATCCGACGTCGGATCGGCGAATCAGACGTTGACGTACGTCAACCCACCAGGCGTGCTGGCGTGATTGCCGAAGCCGGAGCTGTCTTCCAGGTTGCCGTCGAGCTTCCAGCGCCCCACGGGCCGGTGCACGATGCCATACTGGCCATAGTCATACACTTCCTTCGGTGTCAGCACGCGGTCGTACAGGATGACGTCCGACAACTGCCAGGCGGGCGCGCCCTGCTCCTGCGCATGCGCGGCGCGGCCGATCACCAGCGGGGTGCCAGTGGCATTCAAGAATGGCGGCGCCATGTTTTGCAAACTCTGATACATGAGGAAATCATCCACATACAGGCTGATGCGTCCATCATGCTTCACAGTATAAGTACAGCGGAACCAGCGGTTGGGAATGTCCACCGTCAAGCCGTGCCCATTGCTGTTGGCGCCCAGGCCATTGTCGCCAACGCCATTGAATAAATACAGGAACGTCTTGATATCCTGCGTCAGCAGCGCCCATCCTTTCTTGTTCGCCTGATGCGCTACCAAAGCCTGCGCCAGAGCAACGGTCGAGGAGAAAGCCTGCTGCCGGATACAATACGACAGCGAAAAATCCGCGCTCTCGTAGCGCGCGGACGACGGTACGGTCAACATCAGGCCAGGCTGGAATTGCAAGGTTTTCGTTACGCCGAAGCAAGGCGTAGGCGGCGCCGGACGCATGGCATCTTCGCCGCGCAAGGCGTTCCATACAGCTTTGCGTTTGTTGCTGAACGCCGGCGTCTCCACCAGGTTCAGACCTTTGTCTTCCATCGACTTGCCCCCATTCCAGTCCCAATAGCACGCCAGTTGCACGCCCGTACGGCGTATGGCGCTCAGCAAGGCGTGCAAGTTGTCTTGCCGCTCGGTATCTTGCAAAGCCAGTTCCTGCTCTTTCGACAAGCAAAAGCTGCCAAGGTAATACGGCTTGCCCAAGGTATGGGCGGCACGCTGCATCACTTGCAGATAGGCGAGCGAGGACGAGACGAAGTCCGCTGGCAGATCCGCGCCGCTGTCCAGGGCGCTGACATATTCATTATTCAGGAACAGGTTTTCACAAAGACAGTCGATGGGATCCGGATTCAGGAATGGCAGGGTTTCCGCAATGTATTGTTTGAGGGTACCCTTGCGCGGTGTATAGGAGGGGATTCCTGCATTGCCGGAGGAAATCATTCTGGCCAGGGCATCGTTGTCGCGCAGCAATTGCGCCGTTTCCTGGATGATTTCCCGGGTGGCATTCAAGTCAATCTCGGTCACGGCCATCAGTTCCTGCGCAGCCATCCAGGCGGCGATGCCGGGGTGGTTGCTGTAGTGCTGTGCGAAAGCCTGGGCAAAGGCACGCATGTAGCGGCGTGTCTTCGATTGCGGATTGACCAGTGCGACCTTCGCGACTGCGGCCTGTTCGTCTTTTGTGGCGCCCTCCGGGCCCGCTTCGCCCACCAATTGCGGCACGGCGTAGGGATTCCAGAATGGGCAGGCGATGATGCCGATGCCGTTGGCCAGCGCGCAATCGAGCAACGCAGTGACAGCGCTCCAGTACGATGCATTGATATTCATATCGATTAGCGTATTGTCGGGGGCGAACTTTGGCTCGCCCACAACATAGCCCCAGTTCCAACTGCCAGCCTTGCCGTTAAAAGGCGCCACCATCACCTGGATGTACTTGAAGCCGTTGGCGGCAAGATACGGCAAATCGGTGGTGTAATCGGGATTCTTCGGGGCCGGAACGAGCGGTGCGGTCACACTCCAGCTACGGTGTTCCAGATACGCGTGCGAATTGAGGCCGATGCCGCTGACCTTGCCCGTGTTGACGCCAGCGGCGTTGAACTCTTGCATGACTCCATTGATAACTTTGATGTACGGCATGACGACTCCTGTCAAACAAGTGGAAGACATTGAGTTCAGGGCCCTGACTCCCCGCCGCTGCAACTTGCATGGAATGCAACGACAGGCAAATGATAGCGCCTGAAAATGGCCGGGCCGGGCATCTTGGTTTTTTTTTTTTTACTATGAATTGACAGGAAGACGAGCTAGCTAGCGCAGCATGGCCGCCCGGGGAAGGCGCGACAATCGTCGGCAGGCGCCACGACGAGCTGGGCGCGAACGGGAGGCAGCATGGGCATCAAGGATTGGCCGGCCGGCGAACGGCCGCGCGAACGCCTGATCGAGGATGGCGCGCAGTCGCTGTCGGACGCGGAATTGCTGGCCGTCTTCCTGCGCACGGGCGTGCGCGGCAAGAGCGCCGTGGAACTGGCGCGCGACACGGTCGAGCACTTCGGCTCCCTGCGGGGCCTGTTTGGCGCCAGCCTCGTGAGTTTTTCCGCCGTGCATGGCATGGGCAGCGCCAAGTTTGCCCAGCTGCAAGCGGTGCTGGAACTGGCGCGGCGCGCCATCATCGAGGACTTGCAGGCGGGGCAAGCCCTCAATTCGCCGCATGCGGTGAAAGACTATCTGCGCCTGACCCTGGGCCACCTGGCGCATGAAGCATTCCACGTGTTGTTTTTGGACGTCAAGAACCGCCTGATCACGACCCAGGAAATGTTTCGCGGCACCCTCACCCACACCAGCGTGTATCCGCGCGAAGTGGTGAAACAGGCGCTGCTGCACAACGCGGCCAGCGTCATGCTGGCGCACAACCACCCGTCCGGCTCGCCGGAACCGAGCGAATCGGATTTATTGCTGACGCGCGCGCTGGTACAAGCGTTGTCGCTGGTGGACGTGCGCATCCTCGACCATTTCGTCGTGGCCGGGCGGCAAGTGCATTCGTTCGCGGAACACGGCCAGATCTAGGCCGGCGCCAGGCGATTCACAGTTAACCATGTGTAAACAAGGACATACGTGACAGCAGCGGGACGCTTATCTAACAGTAAACAGCGCTGTTTACCAGTGCTTTCCCCTATGACGAAGGGGAAACGTCAAATTGTTAAATTATTTCAATACAACATGACACAATTGTTTTTCGCAAGTCATTGATAAATCGGCTTATTTTGGATATACTCTCGTTTTTCCAATTTGGAATATCTTTAAGGAGTGCGCCATGGCACGTGTTTGCCAAGTCACTGGGAAGAAGCCGATGGTCGGCAACAATGTTTCCCATGCAAACAACAAAACCAAACGTCGTTTTTTGCCTAACTTGCAGAATCGTCGTATTTTTGTTGAATCTGAAAACCGCTGGGTCTCCCTGCGTTTGTCCAACGCCGGTCTGCGCGTCATCGATAAAGTCGGCATCGACGCCGTATTGGTCGATATGCGCGCTCGTGGCGAAAAAGTCTAATTAGCAGAATAAGGGAGCTATCATGGCAAAATCAGGCCGCGACAAAATCAAGTTAGAATCGACCGCCGGTACGGGTCACTTCTACACGACTACCAAAAACAAGCGTACGACGCCTGCGAAAATGGAGATCATGAAATTCGATCCTAAAGCACGCAAGCACGTAACGTACAAAGAAACCAAAATCAAGTAATTGATATTGTGTTCTGTAAAAAGAGCCGCTCCGATGAGCGGTTTTTTTTCGCCCTGATTTTCACTCGCCGCTCTCCCCTTGTGCCGGAACGAAAAAAAGGCCCTGGAATCCAGGGCCTTGATATGGCGCAACAGCTTACTCAGGCATAGCTGCGCAGGCGCAAGGAGAAATCCTGCAGCGACTGGATGCCCGACGCTTCGGCGCGCGTGCACCAGTCTTGCAGCTTTTGCAGCAATTGCTCGCGCGTAAAGTGCGAACGCTCCCAGATGGCGCCCAGCTCCACGCGCATGTGGTGCATGGTTTCCAGCGCCTTGCTGTGCTGGAACAATTCCGACAGCTGCTCGTGGTGCGCATCGGCCAGCTTGCCCGGTTCGCGCTGCATCAGCTTGCGCGACGATTTCAGGAAGCGCTTTTCCAGCTCGGCCTTGTGCTTCAGGTGCTCCAGCTCTTCTTTCCAGGCATGCTTGATCGATTTCGCATACTTGGCCATCACGTCGTAGCGGTTGGCGATGACCGACTGCAAGGTCTCGAAGTCCGCTTCCAGCTTGCCGTGCGAGAACTCGGTTCCGGCGCCAGCTTTTTCACCTTGGCCAGGCCCAGCATTTCCAGCGCGCGGATATACGCCCAGCCGATATCGATTTCATACCATTTCGACGACAGCTTGGCCGACGTCGCATACGTATGGTGATTGTTGTGCAACTCTTCGCCGCCGATCAGGATGCCGAACGGAATGATGTTGGTGGCCGCGTCGGCGCAGTCGTAGTTGCGGTAGCCCCAGTAGTGGCCGATGCCGTTGATGATGCCGGCCGCCGTGATGGGGATCCACATCATTTGCACGGCCCACACGGAAATGCCGATCACGCCGAACAAAATGAAATTGATGACGAACAGCGAGACCACGCCCAGCCAGCTGTACTTGGTGTACAGGTTGCGCTCGATCCAGTCCGTCGGCGTGCCGTGGCCATATTTCGCCATGGTTTCCATGTTCTTCGATTCAGCGCGGTACAGCTCGGCGCCTTCCCAGAACACTTTCTTGATGCCGCGCGTCACGGGGCTGTGCGGATCTTCTTCCGTATCGCACTTGGCGTGATGCTTGCGGTGGATGGCCGCCCATTCCTTGGTCACCTGGCCCGTCGTCAGCCACAGCCAGAAACGGAAGAAATGGCTGGGGATGGCGTGCAATTCCAGCGCCCGGTGGGCCTGGTGGCGGTGCAGGTAAATCGTGACGCTGGCGATCGTGATGTGCGTGACCACCATGGTGTACAGGAAAACTTGCCATGCGGACAGATCGGTAATGCCAGTGGCCATGAACTGCAAAACGTCGTGTAAAACGGAACTCAATGTCATTACTGCTACTCCAAGTGGACAGGGCGTGCGCACGGTCGCTCCAGTGACTCTGGAGGTCCGGCAGAGTTAATTTTAGGCGTGATTGTACGCCCTAATGGGTACTATCAGGCAAAAACGGAGGCAGGCAGCGAGGTTAAGGCTGGGTGCCGGATGGCGGGGACTCACCGTCTGCCGCGCTGGCGAGCGGGGCAGGAGGCGTACCAACAATACGCATTCGCGTTGCGGAAACGGTACAGTAACCTTATGTTCCTGCAAGGTGCGCCAGATGGCGCGGTTCACATTCGACTTCACGCCGCCCGTGCCGTTTTCCGGATCCGCGATCCAGAAGCCGATCTGCACGTCAAGGCCATCGGCGCCGAAACGCACGAGGGTGGCCGATGGCGGATTGCTTTGCGACACACGCGGCACCTTGGCCGTCGCCGCTTCCAGCAAGGGGAAGATGACATCGAGATCCGTTTCATAGCCCACCGACACGGCCGTCGACAGCCACACCATGCGGTTGCTCAGCGACATGTTTTGCACGCCGCCGGAAATCAGCATTTCATTCGGCACGATGGATTCAACCCCATCGCCGCCCAATAACACAGTATAGCGCGTATTGATCTGCGTGACTTTGCCCGTAAATTGACCCACCGTAATCATGTCGCCGATGGTGAGACTGCGGTCGAGCAGGATGATGAAACCGGACACAAAGTTCGCGGCGATCTTTTGCAAGCCGAAACCCAGCGCCACGCCGAAGGCGCCGCCGAACACGGACAGCACCGTCAGGTCGATGCCCACCAGCGACAGGCTGACCAGCACGGACACGAGGATCAGCACGGCGCGGCCCATGCGCGACAGCACCACGCGCAGGGAAGTGTGCAAGCCCTGCATTTTCATCAGGCGCTCGTCGAGCGAAGTGCCGGCCCACATGGCCAGCACCAGCAGCACGGCGACGGAAATAGCGGCTTGCAAGATGGCAGCCACTGACACCTTGTTGCGTCCCAGCGGCACGACGATGCTTTCCAGGAAGGTATGCAATTCCGGCCACAGGCCCGTGATATACAGGGCCATGCCGGCCCACACCACGACCGTGAATATCTTTTCCAGAAGCAACATCGTGGGACTGATGTCGCCATGACGGGCAAAAATGCGCCGCAGCACATAAAAGCCGAAGCGCACCAGCGCCATCGACGTGCACAGGGGGATGGCGATGCTGAGCAGGTTCACCGACTGGAACTTGGCCAGGAAGTGTTGCGCAATGCCCAGCAGCATGGCCGCCAGCACGGGCGTCAAAATGCGGATGAAACTGTCCGTGCGCTGCAGGGTTTCCGGCGTGGCGGGCGTGGCCGCCGCTTCCGCCCGCTTGTGCAGGAATACGCGCAACTGCCGCACCAGCAGCCAGCTCAACGCCAGGCAGGCAACGATGACCAGCGCCTGCCACAGGATGGCCGGTTGGCGGAAATCGTCGACAAAATCAGTGATCAGGTTCAGCAGCGGGGTTTCATTCATGGCGGATGCGGTCCGGAAGGTGGGACGAAGGTGGTACGGATGGGCAGTGATCCCATGCCGCCAGGCGGGCTGGCGGCATTGAAGGCCGCCGCTGCAAGGCGCAGCGGCGGCCCGTGACAGGCTTACTCGGCTGGTTCAGCGTCAACGTCGTCGGCCGGTTTTTCATCGGCGTAGACTTTTTTCGGCATGACCTTGCGTTCGAACACGGCGGCGAAGAAGCCGTCGGTCGGTCTGGTGCAGGTGCGGCAGCAGTTTCAGGTAGTCGCCCATTTCCAGCTCGATCTTCTGTTCGGCCAGTACCTTGCTCATCGGCACCAGGGTGAAGTCCGGATGGGCCGCCAGGAATTGCTCGGCGATAAAATCGTTTTCTTCGTTCAGGAAGCTGCAGGTGGCGTACACCAGGCGGCCGCCGCCCTTGACCAGGCGCGCCGCGCCGGCCAGGATGGCTGCCTGCTTGGCTTGCAGCTCGACGATGGAGTTCGGCTGCTGGCGCCATTTGACGTCCGGATTCCGGCGCAGGGTGCCCAGGCCGCTGCACGGGGCATCGACCAGCACGCGGTCGATCTTGCCGGCCAGGCGCTTGATCTTGGCATCGCGCTCATGCGCGATCTGCACCGGATGCACGTTCGACAGGCCGCTGCGGGCCATGCGCGGCTTGAGCTTGGCCAGACGCTTTTCCGACACGTCGAACGCGTACAGACGGCCCGTGTTGCGCATCAGCGCGCCCAGAGCCAGGGTCTTGCCGCCCGCGCCGGCGCAGAAATCGACCACCATCTCGCCGCGCTTGGCGCCGACGATCTGCGACAGGATCTGGCTGCCCTCATCCTGCACTTCGATGGCGCCGCTCTGGAACAATGGCAGGTTTTGCAGCGATGGTTTCTTGATCACGCGCAAGCCCAGCGGCGCAAACGGCGTCGGCGTGCTGAGGATAGGCGCTTCGGCCAGGGCCAGCATCACGTCGTCGCGCGTGGCCTTGAGCGAATTGACGCGCAAGTCCAGCGGCGCCGGCGCGTTCAGCGCGTCAGCCAGCTTCATGGTTTCCGCTTCGCCGAACTGGGCGATCAGCTTGTCGAACAGCCAGGTCGGCATGTTGGCGCGCATGTTCGCCGGCATCAGGCTGCGGTCGATCTGCGTGATGCGTTCCAGCCATTCCACTTCTTCTTCCGTCAGGCCGCCCAGCGAGTCGGCGCCCACGGCTTCGGCCAGGCCGAGGATGGTCAAACGGCGCATGGTCGGGCCGCTGCCCGCTTCGGCGAAGTCCGTGAAGAACGATTTGTTGCGCAGCACGGCATAAATGCCTTCGGCAATGGCGCCGCGTTCGCGCGAACCGAGGCGCGGATGGTCGCGGAAATAGCGCGACAGGGTGGTGTCGGCCGGGGCCGTGAAACGTAAAATTTCGCGCAATACTTCTTCAGCATTGGCAAGTATCGCTGGTGGCAATCTCATTGTTATTCTTCCTGTAATATTTTATTGAGGGTCCACGCGGACCTGGCCATGCTCGACCGACAGTTTATCGTCAATGAACAGGCGGATGGCGCGCGGGTAAAGCAGATGTTCCTGTACCAGCACGCGCGCCGATAAGCTGTCTTCTGTGTCGCCGGGCAAGACGGGGACGGTCGCGCTCGCCACGGCAGGGCCATGATCGAGCTCGGCCGTCACGAAATGCACGGTCGCGCCGTGTTCCGTCACCCCCGCCTCAAGCGCCTGGCGGTGCGTCGCCATGCCCGGGAAGCAGCGGCAGCAGCGACGGGTGGATATTGAGCATGCGCCCCGCGTAATGCTCGACGAAGGGCGGCGTCAGGATGCGCATGAAACCGGCCAGCACGACCAGGTCGGGGGTGTAGCCGTCGATCACGGCTTGCAGCGCCGCATCGAACTGTTCGCGGCTGGCATAATCCTTGTTGGCAACGACTGCCGTCGCTATCCCATGTTCCGCGGCAAAAACCAGTCCCTGGGCATCGGCCCGGTTACTGATGACGGCGGCAATACGGGCTGGCCATTGCTCGGCTTGCGCCGCGCGCACGACCGCTTCCATGTTGCTGCCGCGTCCGGAAATGAGGATAACGATATTTTTCATAGCGCGCATTGTACCCGCTATGGCGATGCGAACCAAGAAAGGCCGCTATTATTGTTGCGGCGCAACATGCCTGCCGGGCCGCCGCCGCTGCCCGATTACGCCACCCGGCCAGGGCATGAAAGGCTGGTTTGACGCCGCCGCGGCGTGAGCAGGTGCTTACTCGAACGAATAGAAGACGCGGAACGGGACTTTCTTCTCGGCCCAGTAGTCGGCCGCGTCGCGGAACACGTCGAGCAGGATCTCGCGCGCTTCCTTGTCGAATTTTTGCGTATTTGGCAATTGCTCGAGCACCACCAGGAAACCTGTCTGCGGTCCCGCCTTGAACATGGTGTCCGTCAGGCACAGGCGCAGGGCATCGAAATTCTTCGCCAGGTTTTTCGGAAACAGGAATGCTTCTGCAATAATGCCGATGACTTGTTGTTTGGTCTGTCCAGCGTTGCAATGCGCATATAAAAAGTGCTGCCCGAGACGGATCGCCTCGTCTTGTAATTCGGTCACGCGAAAGGCACGGATGGACTGGACAAGGTTGGGCGGCACGGTTAGTAACAAACTCATTTTTCCCTCAAATCGACCTGTTATGTATGGATTTTTTCTAGCTGCTCTTCTTATTGCATCCCCGCACGCGGGTCAATGCGCACGCGGTGATTCGATCTGTATCAACTTTTATGCGATTCAGTGCGATTTTATATAAGCCATACGCGTATTAGGGTAACGTGTTGTCCTGCATGAATCAACCCGAATATGATGTCAAACGCAAGATTTGTTACAAACCGCTGGTTTCAAGTCACTTCAACATCTTGTATCGATTGAAAGTGCATGTTACAGACTGTGGGGCAAGGGGCTTGGGCTGTTACATTTTGTTGCCATGCGAAACACTTGCCCGGGCCTGGCGGGATTACTATAGTCCCAAGTTGTAAAAAATACCCTGAAAGATTCTCTAGATAACGAGGTTACAAATGAACTTGCAAGCCAAATTGATGATGTCAGCCCTTTGTATCGGTGCATTGCCACTCGCCCAGGCCGCCGACTTTGAAGATTTCGGCAAGGTCGTGCGCGTCGTGCCGCAAGTGGAACAGATCAATCGTCCACGCCAGGAATGCCGTACGGAATACGTGCAAGTCCAGGCTCCGCCGCAACAGCGCAGCGCCGGCGGTTCCATCGTCGGCGGTATCGCCGGCGCCCTGCTCGGCAGCCAGGTCGGTGGCGGCAATGGCCGCACGGCCGCCGCGGCCGCCGGCGCGATTGCCGGCGCCGTCGTGGGCGACCGTGTCGACAACCAGAACAACTACCAGGGCGGCGTGCAGGAACAAGCCGTCAAGCAGTGCCGCCAGGTCGACCACTGGGAAAGCCGCAACAATGGCTATCAGGTCACCTACGACTACCGCGGCCGCAACTACACGAGCATCATGTCCTATGATCCGGGCGAACGCATCCGCCTGCGCGTCTCCATCGAACCAGCGCAGCAGTAACGCTTGACATAAGCTGCTGCGCGTCGGCATAGGCGTTGTTACTCAGTATTAAAATGCCGGCTCCATATCATTCTCATGGGGCCGGCATTTTTTATGGCGTCCCGGCACGGGCTATAATGCGGCACACTTTCAGGCCGCCTTATGCTTATCAAACGAAAATCCATCGAACAAGTCGAATCCTCGCGCCCCGCGCGCAAGCCCCGCTACGCCCCTGTCACCCTGTCGGAAATGGATGGCGTGCGCTATCTGCATTTCGGCACGGAATGGGTGCAGGGCGCCATGCGCATCCGCAAGCCGGACTGGCCGGAGCTCGAATACGCGCAGCAGATGATGGCGTGGATGTTGTGGATCGAGCAACCGCAGCGCCTCGCCCAGCTGGGCCTGGGCACGGCCGCGCTGACCAAGTTCTGCTACCGCCAGTTCCCGCAGGCACAGGTCGAGGCCATCGAACTGAATCCGTCCGTCATCACCATCTGCGCCTCGATGTTCAAGCTGCCGCCCAACGACGAGCGCCTGCACGTGCGCGAGATGGATGCGCTCGACTACGTCAACGATGAAGCCAACCACGGCACCCTGGACGCCCTGCAGGTGGACTTGTACGACGCCACGGCGCGCGGTCCCGTGCTCGACAGCGCCGATTTCTATGCCGCCTGCTGCGCCTGCCTGGCGCAGCACGGCATCATGACGGTCAACCTGTTCGGCGACCATCCCAGCTACGCGAAGAACATCAAGGCGATGAAGTTTGCGTTTGCGCAGGTGATCTGCCTGCCGGAAGTCCATGATGGGAACGTGGTGGCGATCGCGTTCAAGACGAAAGTGACGCTCGATACCGAAGCGCAAGCCGCCTTGCTGGAACGCGCCAAGCAGATCGTCGCCGAGACCAAGCTGCCCGCCAAGACCTGGGTCAAAGGCATCGCCAGCACCCTGTAAGCGCCGGCACGCCCACGCAGGCCGGCAGCCCTGAAAGGCGCCGGCCATGCCCGCTTCCCCTCCTCCCTCTCCCATCTCGCCCGACACGCCGCTGCAACTGCCGCAACTGCTGGCCTGGCTGCAGGAAGACGGCATGCTTGACGCAGCGCAAGCGGCCGCCATCGCCACGCAGGCCGCCCTGCTGCCGGCGCCGGCCTTGCATCCGCTGTGCAGCATCGCCCACGGCGCACTCACGCTCGACACCCTGTGTGCGCCTGGCTGGCCCGACGCGCAAGCCTGCCGTATCTGCGCATCGATCCCTTGCACATCGATTTCAGCCAGGTAGCCGACGTCATGACGGCCGGCTATGCCGCCCGTTTTAATATCCTGCCCGTGGAAAGCACGCTTGACCGCATCGTCATCGCCACGGCCCAGCCATATGCGCTCGCTTGGCAGGCGCAGCTGGGCAAGCTGGCGCCACGCAAGCTGAGCCTGGTCATCGCCAACCCGCTGCACATCGCCGATGCCATTGCGCAATTTTTCAGCCTGGCAACTTCCGTCAAGGTGGCCCGGCAAGCATCCACGCAAGACCTGGCGCTGCGCCACAATTTCGAGCAACTGGTGGAACTGGGACGCAACAAAACCAGCCTCGACGCAAACGACCAGCACGTGGTGCGCATCGTCGACTGGCTGTGGCAATACGCGTTTGCCCAGCGCGCGTCCGACATCCACCTGGAACCGAAGCGCGACGCGGGCCTCGTGCGCCTGCGCATGACGGCCGCCTGCACCAGGCCTACCAGTTGCCGCCCGTGGTGCTGCTGGCCATGACGGCGCGCATCAAGTTGCTCGGGCGCATGGACGTGGTGGAAAAGCGCCGCCCGCAGGATGGCCGCATCAAGACGCGCAATGCGCAGGGGCAGGAAGTCGAGCTGCGCCTGTCGACCTTGCCCACGGCCTTCGGCGAAAAGCTCGTCATGCGCATCTTCGACCCGGAAGTGGCCGTCAAGAGCCTGTTTGACCTGGGTTTTCCGCCCGCGGACGCCGAACGCTGGCGCCAGCTGACGGCGCGCACGCACGGCATCGTGCTGGTCACGGGCCCCACCGGTTCGGGCAAGACCAGCACCCTGTACAGCACCCTGAAGGCGCTGGCCGGCAGCGAAGTCAATGTGTGCACGGTGGAAGACCCCATCGAAATGGTGGAACCGGCCTTCAACCAGATGCAGGTGCAAACCCAGGCCGGCATCGAACTGTCGTTTGCCGATGGCGTGCGGGCGCTGATGCGGCAAGATCCCGACATCATCATGGTCGGAGAAATCCGCGACCTGGCCACGGCCGAGATGGCCATCCAGGCGGCGCTGACGGGACACCTGGTGCTGTCGACCCTGCACACCAACGACGCGCCGTCGGCCGTCATGCGCCTGCTGGAACTGGGCTTGCCCGCCTATCTGCTGGAAGCCTGCCTGATCGGCGTGCTGGCGCAACGCCTGCTGCGCTGCCTGTGTCCGGGCTGCAAGCAGCTGGATGCCGCCCCGGGCGACGCGCCATGGCAGCGCCTGACGGGCGGCCAGCTGGAACGGCCGCAGGCTACATATCGCCCCGTCGGCTGCGCCCTGTGCCGCCACAGCGGCTACCTGGGACGTGCCGGCATTTATGAACTGCTGAGCGTGACGGAAACGTTCGGCCAGCTCATCAAGGCGGGCGCCGACCTGCACGCCTTGCGCCGCCAGAGCATCCTCGACGGCATGACGCCGCTGCGCATCGCCGGCGCGCGCAAGATCATCGACGGCACGACCAGCATCGACGAAGTACTGAAGCTCACGGCCGCCCTGCATTGAGCCATCTTCATTTTCGTGCAGGAATGCTTTGCATTCTTTTTCAACTGATATATAATGCGGCCTCTTTCGGGTCGTTAGCTCAGCTGGTAGAGCAGCGGACTTTTAATCCGTTGGTCGCAGGTTCGAATCCCGCACGGCCTACCACGAATGCGCAGTACTAAAAAGCCTATCCTCACGGATGGGCTTTTTGCATTTTCGGCCCCGCGGTTATACTGGCGCTTCGTCTTGCCAGCCCTGAAAGAAACGCATGAAACTTGCCGCCGCCCTCCTCCTGGCCACCGCTTGCCTGTCCGCCCAAGTCCAAGCGCAAGCCCAAGCGCCCATCGTGCTCGACGGCGAGTACAGCCTGCGCACGGACGAGATGAGCCTGGAAATCATCGGCAACCGCGTCTGTTTCGCGCCCGACAAGGCGCAGTGGGGCCGGTTGCCCCCCGCCCTGCCGCCACGCACGATGCGTGGTTTTGTTTCAGCAACGACGCCCAGGCGCGCCGGCTGCTGCGCGTGCCCGCGCGCCAGGCCGACAATTGCGGCTGGCAGGCGCGGGCGCGCATCGTCATTGACACGTATCAACCGTACGTCGAGCAAGGCGACGGCAACGACATGGCGCGCCTGGCGTCCGTGGTGAAGGTGGCGCAGCCGAACGCCATCGCCTGCGAGTAATCAGTTCAGTTCAGTTCGATCAGTCCAGTTCATACTCCTGCAGATAACGGGTGAACAAGTCGCCATCGGCCAGCGGACACGCAAACCCCGCGCCCCAGTCGGCCAGCAGCAACTGCTCTTTCAAGGGCAGCAGCAACAGCTCAGGCATGGCGTCGCTGCACCACAGGTTGCACACGATGCCCTTGTCGTCCAGGCCCGCGAATACTGTTTCCGTCTTGTCGCCGCCAAAGGCCAGCACGTTCTTGCATTCCACGCGGTAACTACTGTAGCCCGTGTAGACGGCGTCGTACGGCGGCAAGGCATGGTCCAGCGCGAGGCGCAACTGATCCGCCGTCAGACCCAGCGCGCGCAGTGGCGACGGTGGCGCCTTGATCACATACATGTCCGTCCAGCCGGCGCCGCTGCGGTGCGCATCGGCGAACGCCTGCTGCTCGCCCATCTGCGTCACACAGTGCTGCAAATTATCCAGCGGCAACAGTTCGATCATGCAGAAATCGTCTTCGTGGTAATACGCTTCCCGCATGCGTCAATTCTCCAGCAAGTCTTGCAGTTGCGCATTGCGCCGCGCCGTCAGCCGGCCGGCCCAGGTCTCGCTGGTGACGGCGGGATAACGCACGGCGCCAAAGTTCATCCAGGCATCGCGGTAGGCGAGCCACAGGCGCTGGGTGGCGCGGATGCCGTCCTTGTCCACGGCGCCCGCATGGCTTTCCGCTGGCTTTTTCATCAGCTTGCCGTAGATGGCGTTGAGTTCCTTGTCGAGCGCCGCCGCCTGCTCCTTGGACATGCTGCTGGCCGGCAACTTGCCCCCTTCGTATTCGCGCAGATCGTGCGCCAGCAAGTCGAGTTCGGCCGTGCGGGCCGCGATGCTCAGGGCGGCGCGTGCCGTGCCGCTCAAGTCCGTTTCATTGGCCGCGCGCGCATCGGCAAACTTGCTTGCCGCCGTCTGCAGCTTTTGCAGCGATGCTTGCGCCACGGCAGGCATGCTTGCGCTGGCCTTGCCCGTTGCCTGCGCGCGCACGCGCTGCTTTTGCCGCGCATCGATGGCGCTGCACACGCCCATCATGTAGCCGCTGGTGATGTCGTCGCACAAGTCGATCATGCCGCGCCCGCTGGCATTGATCTTCTGCAAGTGTTCGATGCGGCCCTGCATCTCGGCCGGCGCCGCGTCGATGCTGCACGCATACTTGAGCGCCAGCAGCGGGTCTTTCTGCACGCCCTGTCCGTTCTGGTACAGCATCATCAGCACGGCGCTGTTCTGCGTGGCCATGGCGCAATGGCGCGCGGGACGCCAGTCGGCCGGCTTGGGCGAGGACATACTCTTGGTATCGTAATACAGGTCTGTCGCCTGGCATTGCTGCAAGGATGCCACGACGGACGGCGCCGGCATGTCGGCCGGCGGCGGTGCCGCATCCTTGACCTTCAGGCAGCCCGCATACCAGGCCGTGCTTTCCGCATGGCCCACGCCCATGGCGCTGGTATTCGGGTATGGCGCCGCGGCAGCGGCAAAAACCGGGGCAGCCAGCAGGCAGCTCGCGCCCAGCAATGCCGTTTTCAATAAGGGTAGACAAATTTTCATGTTCTATCGGCGCCAGCGTGAATAAAGCGGCAAGTTTAACTGATCAGCCAGGCGGCGCCCGCCCGATACGCGGCCATCCGGCCGGGTAAGTAACGGTTCATGGCCTTGGCAGTGGCCGAATCGATGGGCAATAATGTTGCCCGCTGTACTTTTTTCACTACCCGGACCACGCCCATGACCTTACCCCGTCTTCGCCGTTCCCTCGGCTCTCCCTGCTGATCGCAGCGGCCTGCGCCTCGCTTTCCCATACCACCGCCGCCGCGCCTGCCGCCACCCCGCAAGCCGCCGCCAAACACGCCATCACGCATGAAGACGTGTGGCTGATGAAACGGGTGGGCGCACCCGTCGCCAGCCCCGATGGACGCTGGGCCGTGTTTTCCGTGGTCGACAGCGCCTACGATAGCAAGGAGCAATGGTCGGACCTGTGGATCAAGTCCCTGCTTGATGACAGCCCCGCGCGTCGCCTGACGTATTCCAAGGGCGGCGAAGGCGCCGTGGCCTGGTCGCCGGACAGCCGCCAGCTGGTGTTTGTCGCCAAGCGCGACGGCGATGAAGCGGGACAGATCTACCGCCTCGACGTGGCCGCCGGCGGCGAAGCGCAGCGCCTGACCTCGCTCACCCTGGGAGCGCGCATGCCGAAATGGAGTCCGGACGGCAAGCAATTGCTGTTCATCAGCGACATCTATCCTGGCAACAAGACGGAAGCCGACGTCAAGCAGAGCGCAAAAGAGCGCAAGGAGCGCAAAGTCAGCGCCCGCTCGTATGAAACGACGGCACCGCGCTACTTCGACAAATGGCTGACCGACAAGCAGGTGCGCCTGTTCATCGTCGACGCCGACGCCGCATCACGAGGTGACAACACCGCGCGCGACATCCTGTCGGGCACGCAACTGGTGGCGCTGCCGGGCTTTGGCGGCGGTCAGGGTGACGAGGGGCAATCCTTGGACGCCGTCTGGACGCCGGACGGCAAGGCCGTCGTCTTCAACGCGGCCAGCAACCGCGACGCGGCGCAGCGCGAAGCCGTCTACTCGCAACTGTATCTGCTGCCCGTGGCCGGCGGTGAAGCGCAGCGCTTGACGCAGGACAAACATAGCTACGGTTCCCTGAAATTTGCCGCCGACGGCAAGACCCTGTTTGCATTGAGCGACGCGCAAACGCCCGGTAAAGTGTATGACGTGAAACGCCTGGCCAGCTTCGCCTGGCCGATGAGCAACCCTGCGCCGGTCATCCTGACGGCCAAGCTGGACCGGTCGATTGCGCGCTTCGTGCTGCCCGAAGGCGGCAAGCGCGTCATTTTCAGCTATGAACATGCGGGACTGGAAAAGCTGTATTCGATCGACGCCAGGGGCGGCGAGGTGCGCGAGGAGCCATCCTTGCCGACGGGCAGCATCAACTCGCTGAGCAGCGGCGGCAAGGCTTTGGTCGGCGTGTGGGAGTCAAGCATCAATCCGCCGGAAATCTATGCGTTCAACGGCAAGCAGCCGAAACGGCTGACGGCCTTCAACACGGACAAGGCCGATAAAATCGACTGGCAGGCACCCGAGCACTTCTGGTTCACCACGGCCGACGGCCGCCGCATCCACAATATGCTCGTCAAGCCCGCCAATTTCGATCCGAACAAGAAATACCCGCTGTTTACCGTCATCCACGGCGGCGCGGCCAGCATGTGGCGCGACCAGTTCGTGCTGCGCTGGAACTATCATCACTTGCTGGCCAAGCCAGGCTACGTTGTCTTGCTGACCGATTACAAGGGTTCCACCGGCTATGGCGAGGAATTCTCGCGCTCGATCCAGTTCGACCCCTTGAAAGGTCCGGGCGATGAAGTCAACCAGGGCGTCGATGAAGCCATCAAGAAATATCCGTTCATCGACAGCACGAAACTGGCTGCCGGCGGCGCCAGCTATGGCGGCCACCTGGCCAACTGGCTGCAGGCGACCACCACGCGCTACAAGGCCATCGTCTCGCACGCGGGCGAAATGGATTTGATCATGCAGTGGGGCACCAGCGATGGCGGCTTCGGCCGTGAAACGAATGCAGGCGGCCCCGTCTGGTCGAACCTGCCCGTGTGGCGCGAGCAAAGCCCGGTCATGCAAGCAGGCAACCACGAAAAAGGCACGGGCTTTACCACCCCGATCCTGATCACCGTGGGCGAGCTCGATTACCGCGTGCCGGCCAACAATGCGCTGATGAACTTTGCTGTCCAGCAACGCCTGAACGTGCCGGCGAAATTGCTGGTCTTCCCGGACGAAAACCACTGGATTTTGAAGGGCGAGAACAGCCGCTTTTTCTATAGCGAAGTCGAAGGATGGCTGGCTAAGTATCTGAAATAATCGTGTTGCGCACTTCTTGAAAGGCCAGGCTCCGCTCACGCGGGCCTGGCTTTTTTCATGCGCTCTGGACGGCGGCCACGGCCGCCTTCTGCCGCTGGATTGCCAGCACCAGCAGCGCCGCCAGCAGGCAGGCGGCGCCGGCCGCGAACAGGGCCGGGTTGTAGGTCAGCATCAGGGTGCGGATGCGGCCCGCGCCATACGCGGCCACGGCGGCGCCCAGCTGGTGGCCCGCGAAGATCCAGCCGAACACCATGCCCGCCCGCTCCCGGCCGAATGTGGCCCCCACCAATTTGACGGTCGGCGGCACGGTGGCAATCCAGTCGAGGCCGTAGAACATGGCGAACAACGACAGGCCGTACAAGGTGAATTCCGAATACGGCAGCCAGAACAGAACAGCGACAGGCCCCGCAAGCCGTAGTACCAGAACAGCAATTTCCGGTTGTCATAACGGTCAGACAGCCAGCCGGACAGGATCGTGCCGAACAGGTCGAAAGCGCCCATCATGGCCAGCACGGAGGCGGCCGGCACGGCGGACAGGCCCGAGTCGCCGCACAGGGAAATGAAATGCGTCTGGATCAGGCCGTTGGTGCTGAGGCCGCAGATGAAGAAGGTGCCGAAGAGTATCCAGAAGGTACGATTGGAAGCCACGCTGCGCAGGATCAAAAAAGGCGTGGCGAACGTCATGCTTGCCGACGGCGACGCCACCAGCGGCGTGGCCGGGTCGGCGCCGTACGGACGCAAGGCCACATCCTGCGGCCGGTTGCGCATGCACAGGAAGGCCAGCACGGCGACGATGGCGCAGGCGGCAAACACGGGCAGGACGGCCGTGCGCCAGCCGTAGTGCTCGATCAGCCAGGCGCCCACGGGCAGGAACAGCAGCTGGCCCCGTGGCCGAGCTGGCCGTCAGCACGCCCACCACCAGGCCCCGGTGCGTCTCGAACCAGCGGTTCGCCACCACGGCGCTCAAGACCAGCGCCGTCATGCCCGAGCCCAGCCCCAGCAGGATGCCCCACAGGGCGACCAGGTGCCAGAACTGCGTCATGCGCGTGGCCAGCAGCATGCCGGCAGCGATCAGGCCCAGGGCCACGCAGATGATATTGCGCAAGCCGAAGCGCTCCATCAGGATGGCGGCAAAACGGCCCCATCAAGCCAAACAGCACGAAACGCACGGCCAGGGCCGAGGAAATCTGCTCGGCATCCCAGCCGAACTCCCGGCTCAAAGGCTGCATCAGCGCGCCCGGCAAGCCCAGCGCGGCCGACGAAGTTAATGCCGTGAGGAAAGTGATGGCGACGATGACCCAGGCAAAGTGGATGCCGCGCCGCTCCAGCCATTGCGAAAAGGGAAGAGAAAGCATGCTGTCCTCATGAGAAAAAATGGATGCCGCTCACTACCAGCCGGCGGGATTTTTCTCATGTTATATTATGATCGTAATTTATACAATCAAAAAACTGGGGCGACACTGCTGCGGGCCGCCCCAGTCCTGGCTGCAAGACTTGTGAAGACGCCGCTTACTTGACCTTCAAGCCATTCTTCACGTCCTTCACGCCTTCCACGCCACGGGCCAGGTCGGCGGCTTTCTTTACTTGCTCCTGGGAAGGTACGAAGCCGCTGAGCATGACGACGCCGTTGACCGTTTCCACGTGCACGTCAAGCGCTTTCAAGTCGTTGTCCTTGACGAGGTCCGCCTTGATCTTGGTGGTGATGACGGAGTCGGACATGGCCGTCTTGGTGCTGCCGGCCGCATTGCGCGTCATGCAGGCGGCCTTGGCCGTCGCATCCATGGCGTCGCAGTTTTCCTTCGTCGTGGCGGGCGGATTCTGCGCCACGTTGGTGCCGGCCTTGGCGCCCGTGTTGGCGTCCGCCAGCGCGGCCGACTTCGCTGCCTTGGCATCGTTCATGCATGTGGTTTTGTCGGCCCCCGTGCGGTCGCCGCACTTGGCCTTGGCCAGGTCATACTCGGCATTGGCGACATCCTTGCGGGCCTTGCCCAGTTCGCGCGGCGTGTTGCGGTATTGGGCCACGGCGTCCGACTCGGCCTTGGCGCGCGCCACCTTGGCTTCTTCCACGCAGACTTTTTTCGCGTTGCCGCTGTGGCTGTCGCAGGCGGCCTTGGCCTGCTTGTAGTCGGCCGTTGCCTTGTCCGTCAAACTCTTGTACGAGGCGTCCTGCGCATACGCGGGCGCGGCGGCAAGCAGGGCGCTGGCACTGGCGGCCAGCATGAGTGCGATCATTTTGTTCATGATGGTTCCTCTCTGGTTAGTTGATGCCCAGATTAGACCCCTGCCGCGCGCAAAGCTCCGTGCGACAGCACACGCTGACACGCCATTCACGCAAAAACTCACTGTCCTTTGTCGCCGCTCAAGCCCTTCCGCCACAATACTTGCGCCTGTTCAAATGGTGAAGCG
The DNA here is from genome assembly GCF_056037845.1 of Janthinobacterium sp. TPC_1. Lineage (NCBI taxonomy): Bacteria > Pseudomonadati > Pseudomonadota > Betaproteobacteria > Burkholderiales > Oxalobacteraceae > Janthinobacterium > Janthinobacterium sp. TPC_1. Next base: position 308,080 of record NZ_CP195157.1, read on the forward strand.
GAGTCATCAAATGCGCCTGCGCCATCGGCCAGCGCCAGCCATGCCTGCGTGGCGTGGGAACTGCCTACACCGCCGCCCGCGGCCTCGCCAGCCGCGCGCACGCCGCGCATCCAGGCCAGCACCTGCTGGTACTGCCCGGGGTGGCGTGCATGCACCCAGGCCAGGGCGACCAGGTCCGCATAGGCCTCTTCGCGGCGCGTCTCGCGCAACTCCTGCGCCAGCGCTGTCAACTTGCCTTTCTGCATGCTGCGCGGCTCGACGAAGCCGCGCGGCAAGGCGTGCCAGTCGCCCTGCGCATAGCGCTGGCAATGGCCGATTTCATGCGCCGTCATCGCTTCCATCATCAGGCCGTGGCGCGTGGGTGGCACGCCCTGCAAGACACTGTCCGCCTGCGCATTGCCACGCAGGGACAGCACCAGCTTGCAGCGCCCCCCTTCGTAGCCCAGCGCCAGCGGCACGGCGCCGGGCGCATCCTGGGCTGCACGATGATATCGACGGGCAAACCTTGCGCGCGCGCAAACGCGATGACGGGCTGGCCCGCCTGCAGCCAGCGGGTTTCCAGATCGGTCAGCCCGGGACCAGCCACGGCGGGCAAAACGATGAGCAAGCTCATCAGCAAGAGCGGTTTCAACATGGGATAGACGGGAAGAAAGGAGGATTTACCACTGCAGAGTAAGCGGTGGACGTATTTCCACAAGGAAAAACTGGCAACTTTTCGCAAATAAAGACGAAAAAAAACCGGTGCGCAAGGCACCGGCTTTTCAGACTGATAATAATCAAGGTCAGCTTATTGCTTCGTCATCTTATCCAGCGCGCGGGCCGTGACGAATTCCGGACGGATATCGTTGGGCACGGCCTTCATCTTGTCGAGCGCCACCTGCACCTCTGGGCGGATGACCACGTATTTCGTCATCATCGCTTGCGCGCGCGCATAGTCGCCCGTCGCCTCGATGGTCAGAAATTCACGGTCCAGGTCGATCACGGCCTGCTTGATCTTCGCAAAATCGACACCGAACCTGCCATCGCCCAGCGAGACGAAACCGCCCTTGTCGAGGATGTAATTCATCTGGATGGCCATGCCGCGCGCGTGCGAATCCGTCAGGCCGAAATGCAGGGTGCGGAAACCGGAGGCAAGGAAAGTGTTGTACAGCTTGCGCTCGGCCGCCTCGCCCTGGCCCAGGGTGTCGTTCAGCTGGCCCTTGTCCATCATGTAGCGCAGCGCGAACAAGCCCGTGATGTCGGCCTTGGCTTCTTCGATGGTCGAATACGCTTCCTTCAAGTCCTGGCGCGGCGTGGAAGCCTTGCCGTCGACGACGGTCGCGTGCGGGCCCAGGCCGTGCATGATTTCATGCGCGAGGATGTGCGTGAAGAAAGAATTGAAATCGACGTCCTGCTGCGCTTCGGGCGTCAGCACCAGTTTCGAAATCGGCGTCAGGGTGGCCTTGAACTTGGCTTCCTGCACGTTTTTCAACATGACGCGCTTGGAACCGCGCGCGCTGATGATGCGCTCGTCATTGGGCAGGTTGTAGGCGGCCGTCTGCACGGCCATGTTGCCGTCGCCGGCGCCGTACACCTGGTTGACCACCACCATCGGCGCCAGCGCGCCCACTTTCGGGTTGCGGTAGCGGGCGTCGAGCGGCAGGTTGTCTTCCAGCTCCTGCATGTGCCTGGCGAAGAAGTTCAGCTTTTGCGTTTCCGCCTGGTCGCGGATGTTCACGTAGGCCTCGAAGGCGGCCTTGTAGCCGAACAGCTCGTCGTTGTACGTTTCATACGGGCCGATGGTGATGTCGACGGGCGAATCGAGGTCCATCCAGGCGAAGTCGGACGGCAAATAATCGTTGTCGAGGAAAGCCTTGGCGCGCAGGGTCAAGAATTTCTTCAGCGATGCATTATCCGTGGCGGCCGCCGCCTCGTCGAGCAGCCTGGCCAGCTGTTTCAGCTCCACCTTGTACTCATCCGAATACTTGACGGTCTGGTACTTGCCATCCTTGCCGGCGCGGATGGTGGTAAAAAACCATTGCGCCTGCTGCTTGTCGTCCGCCGGCAAGCCATTCATCCACGTTTCCAGGCTGGCCTTGGTGGCGCCCTGCGGATAGAAATTGCCCGCTTCCGGCTTGTGCGCGGGAATGGCGATGCCCGCATAGCTGGCCGGCATGAACGAGGCATGCGCGTCGAGCACCGACCATGGACCCTTGTTGATCCAGAAATAGTTCAGACGGGCCTGGCCCAGGGCCGACTTGTCTTTCTTAAGTGCCGCCCACAGCGCTTCATTGCCGGACCAGCGCTGGCGCAGCTGCAGCACGTCGACCAGCTTGGCCGCTTCGACCAGCTTGGCGATGGCCTGGCGGTCGCCAGCGGACAGGTGGGTGACGTCGGCCGTCAGCGCGACGGGCGCGTAGCGGGCGCTCATGGCCGTCAGTTGCGCGGCGGTGGCCGGGGCGGCTGGCGCGGCCGCTGGCGTTGCGGCGCAGGCGTTGCCGACGGCGGCGGCCATCAGCAGGGGAATCAGGAGTTTTTTCATGGGGCCTCGGTTAAATTCTGGGGTCAGACCCCAAGTGAGGCAAATTGTAATCCACCAGCGCCCCCGCCTGTAGGGCAGGTTTTACCAAACCTTGTACACCTGCCCCGTCTGCGCCCCTTCCACGCTGCGGCTGTACGCCAGGGCCACGCGGCTGGCGGCGGCCGGCTCGAAGCCGTAGAAGAAGGGGCCGTACGACTCCAACGACTCGGCCAGCACCGTCGGGCTGACAACATTGATGCGCACGCCCCGCTGCAACTCGATGGCGGCGCCCCTTACAAAACCTTCCACGGCCGCGTTGGTCATGCTGGCGGCCGTGCCGAAGCGGATAGGCTGCTCGGCCACGATGCCGCTGGTGAGGGTAATCGAACCGCCGTCGTTCAGGTATTCCTGCGCCACCAGCGCCACGTTGACCTGGCCCATCAGCTTGCTTTCCAGGCCCACCTGGAATTGCTCTGGAGTAAATTCAGCCAGGGGACCGAAATGCATTTTACCGGCCGTCACGACGACGGCGTCGACCTTGCCGATGCGCTTGAACAGGGCGCGCACTTGCGCGATGTCGCCCATGTCGGCCTGGTGCGTGCCGCTGCGGCTGCCCACTTCGATGATTTCATGGCGTGGCGCCAGTTGGGCGGCGACGGCCGTGCCGATGGTGCCGCTGGCGCCGATGATGACGATTTTCATGCTGCTTCCTTGTGTGGGTTGAACGATGGAGCCAGTATGCGCCGCTTACGAAAAGGAATAAATACGCTAGAATTTACAAGATTACCAACCCACAGTTTGCAATCGGGATACCATGGATAAATTGCGCAGCATGGAAATTTTTGTCGCCGTCGTCGATGCGGGCAGTTTCACGGCCGCCGCCGAGGCATTCCATATTTCGCCCGTGATGGTGGGCAAGCACATCAAATACCTGGAAGAGCGGCTGGGCGCGCGGCTGCTGGCGCGCACCACGCGGCGGCAAAGCCTGACGGAAATCGGCCAGCAGTATGTGGAACAGTGCCGCCAGATCCTGGCCAGCATCCATGCGGCGGAACGGGGCGCGGAAGCCATGCGCGCGGCGCCGCGCGGCAAGCTGAAGATCACGGCGCCCGTGTCCTTCGGCAGCGAATGCATCGCGCCACTGATGGCCGATTACCTCGATGCGTATCCGGAAGTGAGCCTGGAGCTGAACCTGAACGACAGGACGGTGGACCTGGTGGAAGAAGGGTTCGACGCGGCCATCCGCATCGGCAAGCTGGAAGATTCCGCCATGGTGGCGCGCGCGCTGCGGCCGTATGCGATGGTGATCTGCGCCGCGCCCGCCTATCTGGCCAGGCACGGCACGCCGCGCACGCCGGCCGACCTGGCGCGCCACGAATGCCTGGACTTCATGCAGTGGACGCGCCACGTGCGCTGGCGCCTGGCCAGGAGCGGCGACGATGATGGCAGCCCCGTGCGCGAAAGCCGCTTCCGCTCGACAAACAACGGGCAGGCGCTGCGCGTGGCGGCCCTGCACGGCTTCGGCATCGTCATGCAGGCGGAAATCCTGATGGCTGGCGATATCGCCGCCGGCAGGCTGGTGCCGCTGCTGGCCGGCTACGTGCCGGCGCCGCGCCCCATGCACCTCGTGTATGCGCGCGACCGCCAGCCCACGCCGAAGCTGACGACCTTCATCGATTTTCTGCTGGAACGCTACGGGCCGGCGGCGACACCGCCACCGGCCACGCTCACGTAACCGTCGTACTTAATTGGCCTTTGCGGCGGGCGCGGACGCCAGTCTGGCCAGCTCGCCGTCCGGCTGCCAGCCGGCGCCCAAGGACCTCGCCACGGCGACCGTCGCCAGCAGGCGCTGGGTCTTGATCTGCGCGGCGGCGCGGTCCGCCGCCAGCGAACTGCGTTGCGCGTCGGTGACGTCGAGGTAGGTCGAGATGCCGCGCTCGTAGCGCGTGCGCGCCACCAGGTAGGCGCGCGCCGCCGCTGCTGCGACAGGGCCTGGGCATCGCCCTGCAACTGGCGCTGTTCCACGTCGGACAGCGCATCTTCCACTTCGCGCAAGGCCGTCAACAGCTTCGTTTCGTGGTTCGCCACGGCTTCCGCATAGCGCGCCTTGGACAGGTCCAGATTGGCCTGGTTGCGGCCGCCGTCGAAGATGGGCAGGGACAGGGCCAGCGGGCCAAAGCTGAACTGGCGCGAACCGCCCTGCGCCAGGTCGCGCAGCTTTTCCGAGGCATAGCCGAAATTGCCCGTCAATTGCAGCGACGGGTAAAACGCGCCTTCGGCCACGCCCACTTGGGCGTTCGCCGCGCGCAGGCCCGCTACGCTGGAAACAAGGTCAGGACGGTGCGCCAGCAGGCTGGCCGGCAAGCCGACGGGGATGGCTGGCGGCAGCGGCAAGATCGACGGATCGGCGGCCACCGGCAATTGCAGCGCCGACGGCGGCTTGCCCGTCAGGGTGGCCAGGCTGTTTTCCAGCTGGTTGCGCTGGCGCTTGACTTCATGCAGGTCGGCCTGGGCGTTCGACAGTTCGACTTTCGCGCGCGCCAGGTCCAGCTCATTCGTCAGGCCCGCATTGAAGCGCGCCTCGACCAGCTGCGCCGACTCGCGGCGCGTGTCCAGGGCGCCATTCAGGATCGCCATTTCCGCGTCCAGCCCGCGCAGCTGCCAGTAATTGCTGGCCACTTGCGACGACAGCATCAGCAGCACGCCGTCGCGATCCGCCTGCGCCGCCAGCGCCTGCGAATCGGCCGCTTCGACCAGGCGTTTCACGCGGCCCAGCAGATCGACTTCATACGACAGCGAGCCGCCGACGGAAAAATTGTTGCCGCTGATGGAGCGGTTGCCCAGGGCCAGGCCCTGCGAGGTGTTGGCCGAGGTACGCGAGTTCGAGATGCCCGTGCTGACGTTCACGCTCGGCCCCTGGTTGGCGCGCGCCGTGCCGCTTTGCGCCAGCGCCTGCAGCAATCGCTCGCCGGCCGCTTTTACACCGGGATTGTCCTGCAGCGCGCTCTGTTCCAGGCGGTTCAGGGTGGCGTCGCCATAGATGCTCCACCACTCTTTGGGCAGTTGCGCGGCGTCCGCCGCGGCCGCGCCGTGGCGGAAGGTGCCGTTATCGATACCGGCCACGTTTGCCGGGGCCGTGAAATCCTGGCCCACGGTGCCGCAGGCGGACAGCGCCACGGCAAGGGAAGCGGCCAGCGCGATTTTCGTCATTACTGTTTGCATGATGGTTTGCATGATGATTACCTTCTTGTTCTTGAGGTGGCTGCGTGCGGCGCTCAATGACCGCCGCCACCGCCACCGGGGGCTTTGAGTTTGTCGGCCAGCCACAGGGGCACGATGCAGGCCAGCAGGATGGCGCCGACGAGGAAGAAGCCGTCGTTGTAGGCCATCACATAGGCTTCGCGGCGCACGATGCCGTCGATCGCCTGCAAGGCCTGGTTGCCGGCCGTGACGGCGTCATAGCCCTTGGCCATGAACGAGGACGTCAGCTGGTCGATGCGCAGCTGCGTGGCGCTGGAATACGCGTTGATCGCTTCGCCCAGGCGCTGCGAGTGGAAATGCTCGCGGGTGCTCAGGGCGGTGGCCAGCAGGGCGATGCCGATCGAGCCGCCCAGGTTGCGCGTCATGTTGAACAGGCTCGAAGCGGACGCCATGTCCTTCGGCGCGATGCCCTTCATGGCGAAGTTCGACAGGGTCAGCATGACGAAGGGCTGGCCCAGCGCACGCACCACCTGCGACCACAGCAGCTGGTCGTAGCCGGTGGAGGCGTCCATGTAGGCATTCATCATGCACGAACCGCCGAACAGCAAGAGGCCGAACGAGCACAGGATGCGGTTATCCACCTTCGATGACAGCTTGGCAACAAATGGCATGATGAACAGCTGCGGCAAACCCACCCACATGATGACTTCGCCGATCTGCATCGGTGAATAGCCGGCGATCTGGCCCAGGAACAGGGGCAGCAGGAAGGCCGAGCCATACAGGCCCATGCCCGTCACGGCCGACAGCACGGTGGCCACTAAAAAGTTGCGCTGGCCGTACAGCGCCAGGTTGACGAACGGCTCGGCGCGCGTGGCGCTGGTGACGACCCAGCCCAGGATGCCCGTCAGAGCCAGCGCGGCGAAGGCGATGATGAAGCCGGAGTCGAACCAGTCCTTCGAATTACCCTCTTCCAGGAAGATGGTCAGGCAGCCCAGGCCCAGGGCCATGAAGAAGATGCCCAGCCAGTCGGCCTTCCAGAACAATTTGAGCTGCATCGGCTCCTTGTCCAGGCCATAGATCATGCCGGCGATCAGCAGCACGCCGGGCACCCAGTTGATGTAGAAGATCGAGGGCCAGCCATACAGCTCGGAGAGATAGCCGCCCAGGGTCGGGCCCATGGCCGGCGCCAGGGTCGCCGTCAGGCCGAAGATGGCCATGCCGACGGCGCGCTTCGAGGCGGGCAGCTTGAGCATCACCAGCGTGAACGCCATGGGGATCAGCGCGCCGCCCGTAAACCCTTGCAGCATGCGGAAGACGATCATGCTTTCCAGGTTCCAGGCCGCCCCGCACAGGGTGGAGAACAGCAGGAAGAAAGCGGTGGTGCCTATCATGTAGGCGCGCAGTCCGAACACGCGCGCCAGCAGCGCAGTGAGGGGAATGACGATGATTTCCGCCACCAGGTAGGCCGTGGAAATCCACGAGCCTTCTTCCTGGGTGGCCGACAGCGAGCCAAGGATGTCCCTGAGCGAGGAATTGGTGATCTGGATGTCGAGCACCGCCATGAAGGCGCCCAGCATGCCGGCGCCGACCGCCAGCCAGGTGCGTCCGGAGACTTTCTCACTGATCACGGGAAACGCTGGCGGCTTCGCCAGCGTGGTGGAGGAGCTGCTCATGGAAGCTTAGCGGGCGGTGGTCTGGGCGGCAGGAGCGGCGGCGTGGCGCGCGGCCTTGTCCTGAGCCTGCTCGGGCTGGTTCACTTCCACTTCGGCGATCACCGACATGCCCGGCACCAGGCGGCCATTCATGGCCTTGATGTCTTCCGGCTGGAAGACGATTTTCACCGGCACGCGCTGGACGATCTTGGTGAAGTTGCCGGTGGCATTATCAGCCGGCAGCAGGGCGAATTGCGCGCCCGAGGCTGGGGCGAAGCTGTCGACCGTGCCCACCAGCTTCTTGCCCGGCATGGCGTCGATGGTCACATGCACGCTCTGGCCGCGGTGCAGGTCGGCCAGCTGCGTTTCCTTGAAGTTGGCGGTGACCCAGACGTTGTCCTGCACGATGGCCGTCAACTGCTGGCCAGGCTGCACGCGCATGCCCGTTTCCACGTTGCGCTTGCCGATGCGGCCGGCGACGGGGGCCAGGATGCGGTTGTATTGCAGCTGCTGTTCCGCGTCCTTCAGTTGCACGCGCAGCACGGCCACTTGCGCCTTGGCGACATCGCGCGCAGCTTGCGCCGCGCCGATCTGCGCCTTGGCGGCGGACGCGCTGTCGCGGCGGGGCGGACAGGTCGGCCACGGCGCTCGAGCGGGCCGCGTTGGCGGCGTCGAGTTCCGCTTTCGAGACGGCTTTCATCTGGCTCGTGTACAGCTGGCCATAGCGCTCCGCATCCTGTTTGGCGCGCAGCAGCTGCGCATCGGCTTGCGCCACTTGCGCCTGGGCGGCGCTCGCTTGCGCCTGCACTTGCGCGATCTGCGCATCGGCCTGCAGCACTTGCTGCTCGGCGCTGGCGATCTGCGCGGCAATCTGCTCGGTTTTCACGCGCTGGTCGAATGGATCGAGTTCGGCGATCACGTCGCCCTCTTTCACGATTTGATTGTCGTCAATAAAAACCTTGGTGACGACGCCGGAAATGCGCGCCGACACGGGATGCACGTGGCCGGCCACATAGGCGTTTTCCGTTTCCACGAAATAGTGGCTGCGGTACCACATGCGCGCGCCGGCACCCAGCGCCACGAGGACGATCAGGCCGGCGATGATTTTGACGCGGTTGTTCGGTGGTGCGGAGCTGGCCGAAGCGGCGGGCGTGGAAGGTGCGGCGGGGGCCGCGGGTGGGACGGCGCTCAGCACCTTGTGCTCTGCCTGGCCTGGCTGGTTGGACATACTCGCTCCGGAAATGAAATGATATAGGTTCATTATTGGGCAAAGAAAAGCCAAAGTCAAGAAATGAAACGATTGCATTTCATTTTAATTTGCACTACAGTGTGAGCCATCACTTACCCTCCAACTTATAAAGAGACCCAGACCATGTCCGATCCCGGCCTCAGCGATACCTTGCCTACCGATACAGAATCCGACGCCGCCGCCCAGGAGCTTTCCTGCTGCGGCAAGCCAGCCGGCCGCCCCCGCGCAGCCGACATGGAGGCGCGCATGGAAAACCTGCTGCACACGGCCGGCTGCCTGTTTCTGGAAAAAGGGTATGGGAAAGTGAGCCTGGAAATGATCGCGCGCGAAGCCCACGTGGCCGTGCGCACGATTTATGTGAAATTTGGCGGCAAGTCGGGCTTGTTCAATGCCGTGGTGGAATTACGCCGCGCCGCCTACTTTTCGACCATGCCGGCGCTGGAAACGGACATGCGGCCCCTGCACTCCATTTTGAGCGAGTTCGGCCTGCTGTTCGTGCAACTGGTCACCATGCCGGCGGCGATCCGCCTGAATCGCATGGTGGTGGCCGAAGCGGCCACGCATCCGGAACTGGCGGAAACGTTTTACAAGGTGGGGCCGGGACAGACGCGCGAAATGCTGACCAAGTTTTTCAGCCGCCCCGACATCGCGCCGTTGTTTCGCGCGGAATTGACACCCTCCATCCTGGCGCTGCACCTGCTCAATTGCCTGCTGGGCGATCAGATGTCGCGCCTGCTGTTTCCGCCACAGGCGCAACCGGACGTGGCGCAACTGCGCGCCAAGGTGGCGGTCAGTCTCGACCTGTTTCTGCACGGCACCCTGCGCCAGCCGCAGGCGGACTGACGCGGAAGTCAGCCAGGGCGGCCGCAGTCTTCCGGCAGCGCCGCTTCGGCCTGTTCATCGCTCAAGCCCAAGGCACGCAGGAAAGGCTGGGCTGCCGACGCGCCATCAACACTGAGTGAAGACTCACTTCCATCGTGGCGCACCGGCCCATAGCGCATCAGATCGAACGAAGTTTCAAAGCGCTGCGCCAGGAAATAGGTGCGGAAGTAATCGAAGGAAAATGCCACCTGGCCATCGTCCCGCAGCAGCAAGCCCCGCGCATACAGCGGCGCCAGCCAATCCCCGGCGGCCATGCTCCAGCCTTTCACGCCGCAATAGTCGCTGGCAAAGCGCTCCAGTTCCGCCTCGTTGAGGAACACGCTCTTGGCTTCGAACATCACGAATGCCAGCTCGATCAGGAATTCGCGCGCATCGGCAGCCGCGCCGGCAGCCACGCGCTGCTGCACGCCCGCCTTGCCAAGCAAGCCATCGAGATAGGCGCGCTCGCCGGCCAGCTGCGGCAGCAAGGTGGCAAACACGTACTCGGCATTCCACCTGCCCCGCTTCCTGGCCATTCGGCGTGTACAGCACCGACAAGGCGAAGTTCTTGCTCACGTCGTCGAACTCGCGCAGCGACACCGTCCACTGCGTGCCTGGCGCGCCGTTATCGGCGGCATCCGTACCGAATTCGAGCACGGCAAACGCCGCCATCTGGCCCTGCGCACCATACAGGCTGCCGGGATTGCTCTTGAACAAGATGCCCAGCGACTTCATCAGCGAACTGGCGTCGCCCGTATGCTGGTGGCCGTGGAACACGGCGTGGATATTCTTGTAATGTGCGCGCTGCTCGGCGCTGGCGTGCTCATCGGCGGAGAAAAAGCTGAAGCCGGCATTGCCCAGCGCCGCAGCCGCAACGCCCTGCTGGCGGCTACCCGGCACCAGGTAGAAGCGCGCGCCGGGCAAGCTGGCCGCCTGCAGCAAGGGCCGCAGGAAGGATTCGTAGACGTACACGGGCGTGGTGCCGGCACAGGCGTCCAGCGCACCAGCAGCTGGCCCGTGAAGAAAATCGCATCGATCTTCTTGCCCGCCGCCAAAATAGCGGCCACATCCTGGTACAAGGCGTGCAGCATCACGGCTTGCTCTTGCTCATCGGCCCTGCGCAAACGGACATCGGCAATATGAAGGGCGGTAAATTTTTTCATTGTTGCAAAACTCTCTCAGTACAGCGGAATTTGACCGACTCCCACGCTGGCAACATTCCTGGAAAAATCACACGCTTCCGTTGAAGCAAAAGCAAAACATGGTTACAGACCTCCATTCTGCCACTTTTTCCATACGGCAATACTCACCAATTTTCACAAGATGCCACTGCGCCACGTTTTACTATGCTGCAGGTCAAGGAAAATAAAAAAACCGGGAACATGTCCCGGTTTTTTATACTGAAAGTTAACTCTTTATCAGCGCTTGCGCGGCGGCGGCAAGTCCGTGCACACGCCTTCGTACACTTCCGCTGCCATGCCAATCGACTCGCCCAGGGTCGGGTGCGGATGGATGGTCTCTTGCCGATATCGGTGCCGTCGCAGCCCATTTCGATGGCCAGGGCGATTTCTCCGATCATGTCGCCCGCATGCGTGCCGACGATGGTGCCGCCGATGATGCGGTGCGTTTCAGCGTCGAACAGCAGCTTGGTGAAGCCCTCGGCGCGGCCGTTGGCCACGGCGCGGCCGGAAGCGGCCCACGGGAAGTGGCCCTTCTCGACCTTGATGCCCTTGGCTTTCGCTTCGTCTTCCGTGATGCCGGCCCATGCCACTTCCGGATCCGTGTAGGCGACCGACGGGATCACCTTGACGTCGAAGTGCGACTTCTGGCCGGCAGCCGCTTCGGCGGCCACGTGCGCTTCATGCACGGCCTTGTGCGCCAGCATCGGCTGGCCGACCAGATCGCCGATGGCGAAGATGTTCGGCACGTTGGTGCGCATCTGGCTGTCGACGTTGATGAAGCCGCGGTCCGTCACCTGCACGCCGGCCTTGTCGGCAGCCAGTTTCTTGCCGTTCGGGCTGCGGCCCACGGCGACGAGCACCAGGTCGTAGACTTGCGGCGCTGGCGCCGTGGCACCCGCTTCGGCCGCTTCGAACGTGACCTTGATGCCTTCCGGCAGCGCTTCCACCGCGACCGTCTTGGTCTTGGTCATGATGTTGTCGAAGCGCTTCTCGTTGAACTTCTGCCACACCTTGACGGCGTCGCGGTCCGCGCCCTGCATCAGGCCATCCATCATTTCGACCACGTCGATGCGCGCGCCGAAGGTCGAATAAACCGTCGCCATTTCCAGGCCGATGATGCCGCCGCCGATGACCAGCATGCGTTTCGGGATCTGGCGCAACTCCAGCGCGCCCGTCGAATCGACGATGCGCGGGTCTTCCGGCACAAAGGGCAGCTTCACCACGGACGAACCGGCGGCGATGATCGCTTGCTTGAACTGCACGACTTTTTTCGAGCCGTCGCCAGCCGTCACTTCGATGTGGTTCGCGGAGAGGAACTGGCCCACCCCGTGACGTGACGACTTGCGTCTTGCGCGCCTTGGCCATGCCGGCCAGGCCGCCCGTCATGTTCGAAATTACACCTTCCTTGTACTTGCGTACCTGATCGATATCAATGGTCGGCTTGGCAAATGTCACGCCCGTATTCGACATGTGCGCCGTTTCATCGATGACGGAAGCCACGTGCAGCAGCGCCTTCGACGGGATGCAGCCCACGTTCAGGCACACGCCGCCCAGGGTGGCGTAGCGCTCGACGATGACCGTCGACATGCCCAGGTCGGCCGCGCGGAACGCCGCCGAGTAGCCGCCAGGACCGCCGCCCAATACCATCATGTCGACGTCGATGTCGACCTGGCCGCTGTAATTGCCGGCAGGGATGGCGGCGGCAACTGGTGCTGCCGCAGGGGCGGCAGCCGGAGCCGCCGCTGGTGCAGGAGCTGCCGCAGGCACTGCAGCAGCCGCGCCTTCAGCCGCTTCCACCACCAGCAGCGCGCTGCCTTCGGCGATCTTGTCGCCGACCTTGACCTTGACTTCCTTGACCACGCCCGCGTGGGTCGACGGGATCTCCATGCTGGCCTTGTCCGATTCGACCGTGATCAGGGACTGGTCCACCTTGATGGTGTCGCCCACCTTGACCATCAGTTCGATGACTTCGACTTCCTTGAAATCGCCGATATTCGGTACTTTTACCTCTACTGTGCTCATCAATCGCTCCTTACAGCAGAATTTTGCGCATGTCGGCCAGGACTTCGCCGAGGTACACGGAGAATCGCGCGCCCATCGCGCCATCGACCACACGGTGGTCGTAGGACAGCGAAGTGCCCATCATCAGGCGCGGCTGGAAGGCCTTGCCATCCCATACCGGCTTGATCGAGGCTTTCGACAGACCCAGAATGGCCACTTCCGGCGCATTGACGATAGGCGTGAAGTGCGTGCCGCCGATGCCGCCCAGGGACGAGATCGTGAAGCTGGCGCCCTGCATGTCGGCCGGTTTCAGCTTGCCTTCGCGCGCCTGCAGCGACAGTTCCGTCATTTCGCGGGCGATTTGCGAGACCGACTTCTGGTCCGCGCCCTTGATGACGGGTACCACCAGGCCATTCGGCGTGTCGGCCGCAAAGCCGATGTTGTAGTACTGCTTGAGGATCAGGTTTTCGCCCTTGGCGTCGAGCGAGGCGTTAAACGCGGGGAATTTCTTCAGCGCGGCGACGGAGGCCTTGATGACGAAGGCCAGCATGGTCAGCTTGGCCGCATCCTTGTTCTTCGCATTGGCCGCGTTGGTGTCGACGCGGAACGCTTCCAGGTCGGTCACGTCCGCTTCGTCGAACTGCGTGACGTGCGGGATCATGACCCAGTTGCGGTGCAGGTTCGGACCCGAGATTTTCTTGATGCGCGACAGCGGCAGCAATTCGGTCGTGCCGAATTTGCTGAAGTCCAGCGACGGCCATGGCAGCAGATCCAGGCCCACGCCCGAACCGCCTTTGGCAGCGACTGGAGCATTTGGCGCAGCAACCGCGCCCGACATCACGCCCTTGACGAAGTTCTGCACGTCTTCCTGGGTGATGCGGCCCTTCGGACCGGAACCGCCGACCAGCGCCAGTTCCACGCCCAGTTTCGCGCGCGAACTTGCGGATCGATGGCGACGCGTGCGCCAGCTTGCCATTCGCTGCAGGTGCGGCGGCAGGCGCTGGTGCAGCAGCAGCGGCGACCGGCGCCGAAGCGACGGCGGCGGCTGGCGCGGCGGCAGCTTGCGCTGGCGCGGCAGCTGGTGCAGCGGCAGGAGCGGCAGCGCCACCGGTCGTTTCCACCACCAGCACCAGGCTACCCTTGGCGACCTTGTCGCCGACCTTGACTTTCAATTCCTTGACGATACCGGCATGGCTCGATGGGATTTCCATGCTGGCCTTGTCCGATTCGACCGTCAGCAGCGACTGGTCGACCTTGATCGTGTCGCCGACCTTGACCATCAGTTCGATGACTTCGACTTCCTTGAAGTCGCCGATATCGGGCACGGTCACGTCGACCAGGGCCGGCGCGCGCCGGCTGGGGCGGCAGGCGCTGGTGCGGCCGCAGGGGCGGCGGCCGGGGCGGCTTCAGCGGCAGGTGCCGGGGCGGCAACGGCGGCTGGCGCCGGGGCCGAGGCGTCGTCCGCCACTTCCAGCAGCAGCACCAGCGAACCTTCGGCGATCTTGTCGCCCACGTTGACTTTCAATTCCTTGACGACACCGGCGTGGCTCGATGGGATTTCCATGCTGGCCTTGTCCGATTCGACGGTAATGAGGGACTGGTCGACCTTGACCGTGTCGCCTGGCTTGACCATCAGTTCAATGATCTCGACTTCCTTGAAATCGCCGATATCCGGGACTTTGACTTCCACAATGCTCATAGCTTGCTCCGTTATTTTATTTGTCAGATGGACCCGCACACACGCCAGGGCGGCACTTTCGCACCGCCCTGGCATCATCGGGTCCGCACAACGATTACTGGGTCACCGGATTCGGTTTGTTCGCGTCGATGCCGTACTTGGCGATCGCGCCTGCTCCACCACCGACACGTCGATCTTGCCTTCGTCAGCCAGCGATTTGAGCGCGGCCACGGTGACATAATAACGGTTCACTTCGAAGAACTCGCGCAGCTTGGCGCGGCTGTCCGAGCGGCCAAAGCCATCGGTACCGAGCACTTTGTAGGTGCGGCCCTTCGGCATGAAGGCGCGGATCTGTTCTGCAAATGCGCGCATGTAGTCGGTCGTGGCGACGATCGGGCCGTCCGTGTCCTGCATCAGCGACGTCACGTAAGGCACGCGCTGCTGCTTCGACGGGTTGACCATGTTCCAGCGTTCCGCATCCTGGCCATCGCGGGCCACCAGGGTCAGCGACGGCGCCGACCACACGTCCGCGGCCACGCCCCAGTCGTTTTCCAGCAATTCGGCGGCGAAGATCGATTCGCGCAGGATGGTGCCGCAACCGATCAGCTGTACGCGCAGCTTGGCGTCCGCCTTGCCTTCTTGCAACTTATACATGCCTTTCAGGATGCCTTCTTCCTGGCCTGGCTTGATGCCTGGCTGGGCGTAGTTCTCGTTCATGATCGTGATGTAGTAGAACACATCTTCCTGGTTGGCGATCATGCGGCGCAGGCCGTCCTGGATGATGACGGCGACTTCATGGCTGAAGGTCGGGTCGTACGGCATGCAGGTCGGGATGGTCGCGGCGAAGATATGGCTGTGGCCATCTTCGTGCTGCAAGCCTTCTCCGTTCAGGGTCGTACGGCCGGCCGTGCCACCCATCAGGAAGCCGCGGGCGCGCATGTCGGCCGAAGCCCACACCTGGTCGCCGATGCGCTGGAAGCCGAACATCGAGTAGAAGGTGTAGAACGGGATCATGATGCGGTCGTTGGTCGAGTACGACGTCGCCGCGGCGATCCACGAGCTCATGCCGCCCGCTTCGTTGATGCCCTCTTGCAGGATCTGGCCGGCCTTGTCTTCGCGGTAGTACATGACCTGGTCCTTGTCGACCGGCTCGTACAACTGGCCTTCGGGTTGTAGATGCCGATCTGGCGGAACAGGCCTTCCATGCCGAAGGTACGCGATTCATCGACCAGGATAGGCACGACGCGCTGGCCCAGGTTCGGGTCTTTCAGCAGGGTCGAAATGACGCGCACGAAGGCTTGCGTGGTGGAGATTTCGCGGCCTTCCGGCGTCGCTTCCAGCACGTTCTTGAACGCGTCCAGACCAGGCACCGGCAGGGTTTCTTCCGACTTCTGGCGGCGCTGCGGCAGGTAGCCACCCAGGGCCTTGCGGCGCTCGTGCAGGTAGACCATTTCCGGCGCGTCGTCGGCTGGCTTGAAGAACGGGATGTCGGCCAGCTTGTCGTCAGGGATAGGCAGCGAGAAGCGGTCGCGCATTTCGCGAATCGCTTCGTCGTCCAGTTTTTTCGTCTGGTGCGCCGTGTTGCGCGCTTCGCCGGACTTGCCCATGCCGTAGCCCTTGATGGTTTTCACCAGCAGGACGGTCGGCTGGCCCTTGTGTTCCTGGCGATCTTGAAGGCCGCGTAGATCTTGTGCGGATCGTGGCCGCCACGGGTCAGGCGCCAGATGTCGTCGTCCGTCATGTTGGCAACCATTTCCAGCAGCTTCGGATGCTTGCCGAAGAAGTGCTTGCGCACGTAGGCGCCATCTTTCGCCTTGTAGTTCTGGTATTCGCCGTCGACGGTTTCCATCATCACGCGCTGCAGGATGCCTTCTTTATCTTGCGCCAGCAGGGCATCCCAGCCCGGACCCCAGATGACCTTGACGACGTTCCAGCCGGCGCCACGGAATTCGCCTTCCAGTTCCTGGATGATCTTGGTGTTGCCGCGCACAGGGCCGTCCAGGCGCTGCAGGTTGCAGTTGACCACGATGACCAGGTTGTCGAGCATGTCGCGCGCGGCCAGACCGATCGCGCCCAAGGACTCCGGCTCGTCCATCTCGCCATCGCCGCAGAAGGCCCAAATTTTACGGTTGTCGGTCTTGGCGATGCCGCGTGCGTGCAGGTATTTCAGGAAGCGCGCCTGGTAGATCGCCATGTGCGGGCCCAGGCCCATCGACACGGTCGGGAACTGCCAGAAGTCAGGCATCAATTTAGGATGCGGGTACGAGGACAGGCCCTTGCCGTCGACTTCCTTGCGGAAGTTCAGCATTTGCTCTTCCGTCAAACGGCCTTCGAGGAAGGCGCGCGCGTAGACGCCGGGCGAGGAGTGGCCCTGGATGTACAGCAGGTCGCCGCCGTGGTCGGCCGTCGGCGCGTGCCAGAAGTGGTTGAAACCGATGCCCAGCATGTTCGCCAGCGAAGCGAACGAGGACAGGTGGCCGCCCAGGTCGCCGTCGGCGCGGTTGGCCTTGACGACCATGGCCATGGCGTTCCAGCGCATCCACGAGCGCAGGCGCTCTTCGTATTCCAGGTTGCCGGGACAGTGTGCTTCTTGCTTGGTGGGGATGGTATTGACGTAGGCGGTGGTGCTGGAGAACGGGATCTGGGCGCCGCGGCGGCGGGCCAGGTCAACCATGCGCTCCATCAGGTAATGCGCGCGTTCCGGACCTTCATTTTCCAGCACGGCTTCGAGCGCGTCCAGCCACTCCTTGGTTTCCTGCATATCCGGGTCGGTGCCGATCTGTGTCGTTACCTGGTTCAGTTGAGCTGACATCTGTTGAGTCTCCTTTGTGAACGCCCCACCCCGATTTTCCGGATCGCTGTCGGACGGTATTTCGCTGATTATTTACTATTAAGTCGGTTTAGTGTGGGGATTCTAACAGCGTATTTAGTATTTTTCAAATTACGATATAGCATTTCATATCGTGAAATTACCCTATGAAATTTATGCTGCACTGCCGCAAATTCTGTGCGGAAATTAGGGTGATCAAAGTGCCAAAAACGGCGCCAAAAGAACCGCAGGCCCTTGCGCTCCCTAGGCCACCAGCACACCAGCAAAACGCATTAGCGCCCCAGTCGTCCGCACAGGCATACCGGGCCAAGCGGGCCTGAAAAATGTCGAGGGCCAGGCGCGGCGACGCAGACAGTACGCCAGTACGGCAAGGAGCTGCAACGCCGCCATCGGCATTTTCTCAGGCCCGCGTCTCTGGCCCGCTTTTTAACATAACGGCTTGGCGCCAAAACCGCCCCTTTGCGCCGCCCGGCTTTATAATCTGTCTTTTCCCTCCCACACAGCCTCCCTACCATGCCAGCACAACTGATCGACGGAATCGCCCTCTCCCAAAAACTGCGCAGCGAAATCGCCACGCGCGCCGCCGCCCTCACGGCCAAGGGCACCCAGCCCGGCCTGGCCGTGATCCTCGTCGGCGAAGACCCGGCCAGCCAGGTATACGTCCGCAACAAGGTCAAGGCGTGCGGCGACGTGGGTTTCCACTCGGTGCTGGAAAAATATGAAGCGGACCTGTCCGAAGCGGACTTGCTGGCACGCATTGCCAGCCTGAACGCCGATCCCGCCATCCACGGCATCCTCGTGCAAATGCCCTTGCCCAAGCACATCAACCCGCACAAGGTCATCGAAGCGATCGCCACGACGAAAGACGTGGACGGCTATTCCGTCCTGAGCGCCGGCGAACTGATGACGGGCTTGCCCGGCTTCCGCCCGTGCACGCCGTACGGCTGCATGAAACTGATCGAAAGCACGGGCGTGGACTTGCGCGGCAAGCACGCCGTCGTCATCGGCCGCAGCAACACGGTCGGCAAGCCGATGGCCCTGCTGCTCTTGCAAGCGAACGCTACCGTCACCATCTGCCATAGTGCGACCCCGGATCTGGGCCTGTACACGCGCCAGGCGGACGTGGTCGTGGCCGCCGTCGGCCGCCGCAACACCCTGACGGCCGACATGGTCAAGCCGGGCGCCATCGTCATCGACGTGGGCATGAACCGCGACGATGACGGCAAGCTGTGCGGCGACGTGGATTTTGCCGGAGTGAAAGAAATCGCGTCCCACATCACGCCCGTGCCCGGCGGCGTGGGCCCGATGACGATCACCATGTTATTAATGAATACCGTCGAGGCCGCAGAGCGCATTTAAGAGGAACACCTGAGAAAACGTCCATGGCTGCGTTGCAGTGCCTCGCCGTACTATTCGTACTGCCTTCGGCACCGCGCCTTGCCCTGAACGTTTTTCAGGCGCTCCATATATGAAGACAGAATGGACGAACCGACGATGAATACCAATCCCCTGCTTGATTTTTCCGGCCTGCCACGCTTCGACGCGATCACGCACGAGCATGTCACGCCCGCCATCGATACCCTCCTGGAACAGGCGCGCGCCACCGTGGCGCAGCTGGAAGCGCCCATGGAAGAAGTGAGCTGGGACAACTTCGTCGCGCCCCAGGACCAGATCGCCGAAACCCTGGGCCGCGCCTGGAGCATCGTCAACCATTTAAATAGCGTGATCGATACGCCGGAACTGCGCGCCGCCTACAATGCCAACCTGCCCAAGGTGACAGAGTTCTTGACCGAGCTGGGCCAGAACGAAATCCTCTTCGGCAAATACAAGCAAGCAATTGCAGGCCCGCGCCGATTTCGCCAGCCTGTCGCCGGCGCGCCAGCGCATCGTCGAGAATGCCGTGCGCGACTTCCGCCTGGGCGGCGCCGAGTTGCCCGAGGACAAGAAAGAGCGCTTCGGCGCCATCCAGGAAGAACATGCGGCCGTCGGTACGCGTTTTTCCGAAAACGTGCTCGACGCCACGAATGACTATAAGTTGCTGGTCGACAATGAAGCTGAGCTCGCCGGCCTGCCCGACGATGTGAAGGCCGCCGCGCGCGCCGCCGCCGAAAAAGCCGGCAAGCAAGGGTACGAATTCTCGCTGCACTTCCCGTCGTATTACCCGATCCTGCAGTTTGCCGACAAGCGCGCGCTGCGCGAAACCATCTACCGCGCCAACGCCACCAAGGCGTCGGACCAGGGCGAGGTCTTCAGCAAGAAAGAAGACTGGGACAATACCCGGAACATCGTTACCTTGTTGCGTCTGCGCAACGAAGAGGCACAATTGCTCGGCTACGCCAATTTCGCCGAAGTGTCGCTCGTCTCCAAGATGGCCACCTCGCCGGCGCAAGTCATCGCCTTCCTGGAAGACCTGGCCAAGCGCGCGCGTCCGTTCGCCGAGAAGGACTTATCAGAACTGAAACAATTCGCCAAGGAAGAGCTGGGCCTGGACGAGCTGCAGGCGTGGGACGTGCCGTACGCCTCCGAAAAGCTGCAGGAACGCCGCTACGCGTTCTCGGCCCAGGAAGTCAAACAGTATTTCCCTGAACACAAGGTGATCGACGGCCTGTTCCGCCAGATCCAGAACCTGTTCGCGGTCGAGATCAAGCCCGATACGGCGCCCGTCTGGCACCCGGACGTGCGTTTTTACCGCATCGAGCGCGACGGCCAGCTGGTCGGCCAGTTCTACCTGGACCTGTATGCGCGCGCCGGCAAGAGCGGCGGCGCCTGGATGGACGATGCGCGCGGCCGCCGCGCCGACGCCCAGCACGTGCAAACGCCGATCGCCTACCTGACCGCAATTTCACGCAGCCAGCCGTGGTCGATGGCCAGGCCCAGCCGGCGCTGTTCACGCACGATGAAGTGATCACCCTGTTCCACGAGTTCGGCCACGGCCTGCACCATATGCTGACCGTCGTCGACGAGCTGGGCGTGTCGGGCATTGCCGGCGTCGAATGGGATGCCGTGGAACTGCCGTCGCAATTCATGGAAAATTTCTGCTGGGAATGGGAAGTGCTCGAACACATGACGGCGCATGCCGTCACGGGCGAGCCGCTGCCGCGCGCGCTGTACGACAAGATGCTGGCGGCCAAGAATTTCCAGTCCGGCTTGCAGACCCTGCGCCAGGTGGAGTTCTCCTTGCTCGACATGCATCTGCACTATGACTACGATGCCGGCACGGGCCAGACCGTGCAGCAGCTGATCGACGGCGTGCGCGCCAAGTTCGCGCTGATCATCCCGCCCGATTTCAACCGCTTCCAGAATTCCTTCGGGCATATCTTCTCCGGCGGCTACGCGGCTGGCTACTACAGCTACAAATGGGCCGAGGTGCTGTCCGCCGACGCCTATGCGGCGTTTGAAGAAGCCCGTGCGCTGGGGCCGGCCGCCACGACGGCGGCAGGCAAGCGTTACCTGCAGGAAATTCTGTCCGTCGGCGGCTCGCGCCCCGCGCTGGAATCGTTCACGGCCTTCCGCGGCCGCGAGCCGTCGATCGACGCCCTGCTGCGCCACAGCGGCATGGCAGCCTGAGGGATGACATGACGCGTGTCGATTTTCATACGAATGTGCCCGACAAGCTGGCGTATGCCTGCCGCCTGGTGCGCAAGGCTTACATGGCCGGCAACAAGGTCGTCGTGCTGGTGGCCGACAGCGCCCAGCTCGACGCCCTGAACGGCGCCATGTGGACCATTTCCGCCACGGATTTCCTGCCGCACGTGCTGGCCGGCGACCCGCTGGCGGCGCAAACCCCGATCATCCTGACCGATGACGCGGCCGCCGAGCTGCCGCACCACGACATCCTCGTCAACCTGTCGCAGTTGCCGCCCGCCAATTACGCCGATTTCCAGCGCGTGTTCGAAATCGTTTCCATGGATGAACAGGATGCGCAGGCGGGCCGCCAGCGCTTCCTGCACTACCGGCAGCAAGAAGTGCAGCCCACGCACTTCGTCGCGGGTAAAGCATGAGCCAGCCGCCATTCGATCAGGGCATCCCCCTGCTGACGGAAGTGCTGCTGGGGCCGGAGGTGGCGCCCGTTGCACCTGCTGCGCCTGCTTTCGAAGAAGCGCCGGCATTGCCGCCAAGCGTCGTGCAGCCCGACTGGGACGCCATCGAACAGCGGCTCACGCAGCGCATCCTGCATCAAGTACAGGGCAAGATCGACCATCTGCTGGAAGAGCGCATCGCCCACGTCCTGCAGACAGCCCTGCAAAACGCCCTGATCGGCATGCGCGGTGCCTTGCGCGAAGATTTGCAGCAATCGCTGGAACAGATCGTCGCGCACGCGGTCAGCCATGAATAGGTCACCTGCACCCTCCCGCATAGCCCTGAGCAGTCGGGTTACGCGCTGCGCGCTAACCCGACCTACCTTATTCCCTCTCCCAATGCCATTCTTTGGTGCGCTCGCGCCTGCGAAATCGGTGCATCGCGCCTCACTTTGGTGATTGTTGCGACAAAATGTAAAAAGGCCGAAATGCGGCTTTGCGCCGCCTGGTTTTTGTTGTACCTTTCTTCACACGCACCGCCTGTCGAAGCGGTTTTTCACGAGACGCCGCCGTATCTTTATCCAATGGAGAATGTTTATGCTGCTCAAGACCAAAGTCCTTCCTCTCGCCCTCGCCCTCGCCTTTGCCGGCCACGCGGGCGCGCAGGAAATCATCAAGATCGGCCACGTCGCCCCGGTCTCTGGCGCCAGCTCCCACCTGGGCAAGGATAACGAGAACGCGGCCAAGATGGCCATCGAGGATTTGAACGCCAAAGGCTTCAAGATCGACGGCAAAGCCGTGAAATTCGTGCTGGTGTGCCCGAAGATGACGCCGCCGATCCCAAGCAGGGCACGGCCGTGGCGCAAAAGCTCGTCGACGCCAAGGTCAACGGCGTCGTCGGCCACCTGAACTCGGGAACGACGATTCCCGCCTCGCGCATTTACTTCAATGCCGGCATTCCGCAGATTTCGCCGGCCGCCACCAACCCGACCTATACCCAGCAAAAATTCAACACGGCCTTCCGCGTGGTGGCCAATGACAACAAGCTGGGGGGAACGTTGGGCGCGTATGCCGTCGGCAAGCTGCAAGCGAAGAAAATCGCCGTCATCGACGACCGCACGGCCTACGGCCAGGGCGTGGCGGAGCAGTTCGTCAAGGGCGCCAAGAAGGCGGCACCTGGCGTGCAAATCGTCGGCAAGGAATTTACCAATGCCAACGCGACGGACTTCAATGCCATTTTGACCAGCATCAAGTCGAAAAATCCCGACCTGATCTTCTTTGGCGGCATGGATTCCGTGGGCGGCCCCATGCTGCGCCAGATGAAGGCGCTGGGCATCAAGGCCAAGTTCATGGGCGGCGACGGCCTGTGCACGGAACCGCTGGGCAAGCTGGCGGGCGACGCCGTGGGCGAAGACATGGTCACCTGCGCGGAAGCGGGCGGCGTGACGGGCGCGCAGCAAAAAGGCATGGACGATTTCCGCGCCCGCTACAAGCAGAAATACAATATGGAAGTGCAGCTGTACGCGCCGTACGTCTACGATGCCGTGATGACCATGGCCACCGCCATGCAGGATGCCAAATCGTCGAAACCGTCCGTCTACCTGCCATATCTGGCCAAGGTGCACTACCAGGGCGTGACGGGGCCGATCTCGTTCGACGCCAACGGCGACATCAAGGATGGCGCGCTGACCCTGTTCACGTATCGGGATGGCAAGAAAACCAAGATGGAAGTCGTCAAGTAAGCGGCTGCCCGGCCACGTAAGCCAGTAAACCTTCGGCCAGCGCGTCGAAGGTGGCGCGGCAGCGCAGGCTGCCGCGCAAGTCTTCATGCATGGTGACCCAGGTTTCCATCGGCAGTGAAAACGCTTGCGGCAACACGCGCCGCAGGGCCGGATTGCGCGCCGCCAGCCTCGCCTGGCACACGCCGATGCCCGCGCCCGCGCGGATCAGAGCCAGCTGCGCCAGGTCGCTGTCGCTGCGCCAGGCAAAGTTTTCCCGCGAAAAACCCTGGAAGGCCGCGCCCGCGTTGCGCACGAAGGGGCTCGCCTCGTCGTAGCCGATGACGGCGTGTTGCGCCAGATCAAGCAATCCCGCCGGCATGCCATGGCGCGCCAGGTAATCCGCGTGCGCATGCAGGCCCAGCTCGATCTCGCCCACCTTGCGCGCCACCAGTTGCTCCTGGCGCGGACGCAGCATGCGCACGGCGATATCCGCTTCCCGGCGCAGCAAATCCTGCACCTTGTTGCTCAATACCAATTCAATGACCAGGCCCGGATGGCGCGCGCGCAAGCGGGCCAATATCGGCGGCAGCACTTCCACGCCCACCACTTCGCTGGCCGCGATGCGCACGACGCCAGCCACGCCCTGCCCCTGGCTGCTGGCCGCGCGCTGCATCAGGGCCGCCGTGTGTTCCATGGTTTCCGCATGGGGCCGCAGCGCCAGGGCCACTTCCGTGGGCAGCAGGCCCTGCTGCGAGCGCGTAAACAGGGTCGCGCCCAGCGCCTGCTCGAGCGCGGCGATATGCCGGCCGGCGGTGGGCTGCGTGATGCCCAGCGCGCGGGCCGCGCCGGACAGGGAGCCGTGCTTCAGCACGGCCAGCAGCGAACGGTAGTATTCCCAGGGAATGGCGGTAGTCATACATAAATGTATAGCTTGTACTCGATGTTCGTCAATTCCCAATTAACCCTGCGCGGCAGATACTGGCACCATCAACCACACGGAGGTCAGGATGGAGAACACGAAAAACACGGCATTGGTACTGGGCGCCACGGGTGGCATCGGCGGCGAGATGGTGCGCCAGCTATTGGCGGCGGGCTGGCAGGTGCGCGCCCTGACGCGGGGAGAAACGCCATCGCCACGGCGAGATAACATCGAATGGCTGCGCGGCGATGCGCTGTCGCGCGCGGACGTGCTGGCCGCCGCGCAAGGCTGCGCCGTCATCGTGCACGCCGTCAACCCGCCCGGCTACCGCCACTGGGGCCGGCTGGTGCTGCCCATGCTCGACAACACGATTGCCGCGGCCATCGCCGAAGGCGCCACCATCGTGCTGCCCGGCACCGTCTACAACTTTGGCCCCGACGCCTTTCCCGCGCCGGACGACTTACTGGCGGAAGACGCGCCGCAACATCCGCTCACGCGCAAGGGCGCCATCCGCGTGGAACTGGAAGCACGGCTGGAACGGGCCAGCACGCAGGGCGCGCGCGTGCTGATCGTGCGCGCCGGCGACTTCTTCGGCCCCCGCGCCGGCAATAACTGGTTTTCGCAGGGTCTCGTGAAACCGGGCCAGAGCGTGCGCAGCGTGCTGTATCCAGGCGCGCCCGGCGTGGGCCACCAATGGTCCTACCTGCCCGACGTGGCGCGCACGATGGTGCAATTGCTGGGTGTCCGCGCCACCTTGCCCCCGTTTGCGCGCTTTCACATGGCCGGCCACTGGGACCGCGACGGCCGGCAAATGACGGGCGCGATCACCCGCGTGGTGGAACAGGCGACAGGAACTGCGCCCGCCATCCGGCGCTTCCCGTGGTGGCTGGTGACGCTGGCATCGCCGTTCGTGGCGACCCTGCGCGAAATGCGCGAGATGCGCTACCTGTGGCGAACACCCTTGCCCATGGACAATACGCAACTGCTGGCCGTGCTGGGACAGGAAGCCCATACGCCCCTCGATGAGGCGGTAAAAGCCACCCTGGAAAGGATGGGGAATCTGAACGTGACAGGCAAAAAAAAAACGCGCCGGGATTGCCGGCGCGCTGATTGCAAGTACTGCGGCACAGATTATTTCTGTGCCAGCACCCATTTGACCAGGGTGCGGGCTTCCGCCTCGCTCACTTGCGGGTTGGCTGGCATAGGGATCGCGCCCCAGGTGCCGGAACCGCCCTTCATGACTTTCGCCACGAGCTTGGCTTCCGCGTCTTTCTGACCGGCGTACTTGGCCGCCACGTCCTTATACGCGGGACCCACCAGTTTCGTGCTCACCGCGTGGCATGCCATGCAGTTTTTGGCTTTCGCCAGATCCGGATTGGCCAACGCTGCTTGCGATGCCAGAGCCGATACGGCCAATACACTCACCAACATAAAACGTTTCATTGTCTTTTCTCCAAAGTTACTTCCTGCGGCATTTTACTGTGTTTCCGCAGATGCACCACGAGCCCAGATCAAGCGTTTCAATGTAGTAACGCAATATAGACGGGAGGCATAGCTATTCTGCCCCATCTGCGCGCCCATGACCATGTTGTTTGTAAGGCGATGTAACGACGAACGGCCCCGCATCGTCAAACGGGGCCGGCCGTCGTACCGGCGCAACAGATCAGCGTTTCTGCTTCTTCAATTGCGACAAGTCGCGCACGGCGCCCCGGTCGGCCGACGTCGTCAGCGCCGCATACGCCTGCAGCGCCTGCGACACGTAGCGCTCGCGGTTGACGGGCAGCCAGGCCGCGTCGCCCTTCGCTTCCATGGCGGCGCGGCGCGCGGCCAGCTCAGCATCCGTGATGCGCAGGTTGATGGTGCGCTCGGGGATGTCGATGTCGATGAAGTCGCCCTCTTCCACCAGGCCGATGGCGCCGCCTTCGGCCGCTTCCGGCGAGGCGTGGCCGATCACCAGGCCCGAGGAACCGCCCGAGAAGCGCCCGTCCGTGAACAGCGCGCACGCCTTGCCCAGGCCCTTCGATTTGATGTACGAGGTCGGATACAGCATTTCCTGCATGCCGGGGCCGCCTTTCGGGCCTTCGTAGCGGATGATGACGACGTCGCCTTCGTGCACGGTATCGGCCAAAATCGCTTCAACAGCGGAATCCTGGCTTTCGAACACGCGCGCCTTGCCCGAGAATTTCAAAATGCTTTCATCGACGCCTGCCGTCTTGACGATGCAGCCCTTTTCCGCCAGGTTGCCGTACAAGACGGCCAGGCCGCCATCCTGCGAGTAGGCGTGGGCCTTGTCGCGGATGCAGCCCGTGCTGCGGTCCGTGTCGACGGCCGCAAAGCGCTCCGACTGCGAAAACGCCGTCTGCGTCGGCACGCCGCCCGGCGCGGCGCGGAACAGTTCATGCACGGCGGGGTTATCCGTGCACATGATGTCGTTTTGCGCGATGGCGTCGGCCAGGGTCGGCGCGTGGATGGTCGGCAGGGTCGTGTTGAGCAAGCCGGCGCGCGCCAGTTCGCCCAGGATGCCCACGATGCCGCCCGCGCGGTGCACGTCTTCGATATGGTATTTGTCCGTCATCGGCGCCACCTTGCACAGGCAAGGCACCTTGCGCGAGATGCGGTCGATGTCGGCCATCGTGAATTCCACCTCCGCCTCGTGCGCGGCGGCCAGCAGGTGCAGCACGGTATTCGTCGAGCCGCCCATGGAGACATCGAGCGCCATGGCGTTTTCAAACGCCGCCTTGGTGGCGATCGAGCGGGGCAGCACCGAGTAATCGTCCTGCTCGTAGTGGCGCTTGGCCAGTTCCACGATCAGACGGCCCGCGCGCAGGAACAGCTGCTGGCGGTCCGAGTGCGTGGCCAGAATCGTGCCGTTGCCGGGCAGGGCCAGGCCCAGCGCTTCCGTCAGGCAGTTCATCGAGTTGGCCGTGAACATGCCGGAGCACGAGCCGCAGGTGGGGCAGGCGGAACGTTCGATTTCCGCCACGTCGGCGTCGGAGACGGTGCTGTCGCCTGCCTTGATCATGGCGTCGACCAGGTCCAGCTTGATGATCTTTTGCGTGCCGTTGACCACCTTGACGACCTTGCCCGCTTCCATCGGCCCGCCGGAAATAAACACGACGGGGATATTGATGCGCATGGCGGCCATCAGCATGCCCGGCGTGATCTTGTCGCAGTTCGAGATGCACACCATGGCGTCGGCGCAGTGGGCGTTGACCATGTATTCGACGGAGTCGGCGATCAGGTCGCGCGAGGGCAGCGAATACAGCATGCCGCCGTGGCCCATGGCGATGCCGTCATCGACGGCGATGGTGTTGAATTCCTTGGCCACGCCGCCGGCCGCCTCGATCTCGCGCGCCACCATCTGTCCCAGGTCCTTCAGATGCACGTGACCGGGCACGAACTGGGTGAACGAGTTGACGACGGCGATGATCGGCTTGTCGAAGTCGCCATCCTTCATGCCGGTGGCGCGCCACAGGGCGCGGGCGCCAGCCATGTTGCGGCCGTGGGTGGTGGTGCGGGAGCGGTATTGCGGCATGATGGGGTCCTTCCAAGGATGATTGATGCCTGACTGCGCGGATTTTCAACAAAACCCTGCATGCAGTGGGGGTACGCCAGATTGCCTTGCGCGCGCGCCACTGTCAAATATATGATGCACGTGCCTGTGAGTCGTTTTACATATCACAGCAATCAATCCGCATGGAAACGCATATGAACCTCGAACTGCGCCAGCTGCGCTACTTTGTCACCGTCGCCGAAGAATTGCACTTCGGCCGCGCCGCCGCGCGCCTGCACATGACGCAGCCACCGCTGTCGCAAACCATCATGGCCCTGGAAGAACTGCTGGGCGCGCCCCTGTTCGTGCGCACGCGCCGCGAAGTGCAGCTGACGCCGGCAGGCACGGCCCTGCTGCCCGAGGCGCGCCGCCTGCTGGCGCAGGCGCTCGATTTGCCCGCGCTGGTGCGGCGGGCCGCGCAGGGCGAGGCGGGCCGTTTGAGCCTGGCGTTTGTCTCCTCGGCCGACTACAGCGTGCTGCCGCCGCTGCTGCGCGCCTACCAGACGGCCTATCCGCAGGTGCAGATCCAGTTGCAGGAAGCCACCTCGGATCTGCAGCTGGAGGAACTGCTGGCCGGACGCACGGATGCGGGCCTGCTGATCCCGCCCCTGCCCGAGAAGGCGAAAAAGAGGCGCTCGATTACCTGCCCGTGCTGGCCGAGCCGCTGGTGCTGGCCGCGCCGTCCGGCCTCGCCATATTGAATACGCCGGGGCCCGTGCGCCTGCGCGACCTGCCGCCCCTGCCCCTGATCATTTTCCCGCGCGCGATCTCGCCCGCCCTGCACGACGCCATCCTCGGCGTGTTCCGCGCGGCCGGCGTGACGCCCATGATCGGCCAGGAAGCGATCCAGATGCAAACCATCGTCAGCCTCGTCTCGGCTGGCATGGGCATCGCGCTTGTGCCACAATCGGTATCGAATCTGATGCGCCCGGGCGTAGAATACAGGCCGCTGCAGGATGCTACGCCGCTGGTGGAAACGGGCCTGGCCTGGCGCCGCGACAATCCGTCCGCCGTGCTGCAAGGCTTTTTGGCGCTGCTGCGCAAGCAGATCGGCGCTGCCGCCGATTAAATTAAGTGGCCGCTAAGGCAAAAAACCGCAAGCGCCCCCATACTACGCAACCTTGGCTTTAAACAAAGAAAGAAACCCATGCTGATACACCCGATGCCCGACCCGATAGCAATCCAGATCGGCCCGCTCGCCGTGCACTGGTACGGCCTGATGTATGTGCTGGCCTTCGCCCTGTTCATTATCCTGGGCCGCGTGCGCATCAGGCAGCCGCATATCGCCGTGCTGGGCTGGAAGAAGGAAGACCTCGACGACATGCTGTTCTACGGCATGCTGGGCGTGGTGATCGGCGGGCGCCTGGGCGAAGTGCTGTTCTACCGTCCCGAATACTTCATGCAGAACCCGCTGGAGATCTTCATGGTCTGGCATGGCGGCATGTCCTTCCATGGCGGCTTCCTCGGCGTCATCCTGGCCATGTACCTGTGGAGCCGCAAGGCGGGCCGCAACCTGTTCGACGTGCTCGACTTCATCGCCCCGCTGGTGCCGCTCGGCTACGCGGCCGGCCGCCTGGGCAATTTCATCAATGCCGAACTGCCGGGCCGCATCGCCCCGGACACACCCTGCCGTGGGCCATGCAGTGGCCGGGCATCCCGTATCCCGTGCACCCGTCGCCGATCTACCAGATGCTGGTCGACGGCATTTTAGTGTTCATCATCCTGTGGCTGTATGCGCGCAAGCAGCGCCCGCGCATGGCCGTGGGTGCCATGTTCACCCTCTTGTACGGCTGCGCGCGCTTCTTCACGGAATACTTCCGCACGCCGGACTGGGAAGTCGTGTGGCTGGGCGTGCCGATCACCTCGGGCCAGATGCTGTCGCTGCCGATGATCGTCGGCGCCATCGCGCTGCTCGTGTGGGCATATAAAAGCCAGGTGATGGGCACGCCGCCCACCAAGGCCCGCCCGGTCTGAGGAGCAGTCAAGCCTGTAGCTTGCTTGTAATCACTTTCCATTGCGCCGGCGTCACGGGCGTGATGGACAGCCGGCTGCCCTTCTTGAGCAGCAGCATGTCTTCCAGCTCCGGCATCTGGCGCATCTCGGACAGGGGCAGCAGCGCCGTCTTCTCAGGCAGGCCGCGCACGTCGACACTGATCCAGCGCGGCTGTTCAGGCGTGGCTTTCGGGTCGAAATACTTTCCACCTTCTTCAAACTGGCTGTGATCGGGATAGGCGCCGCTGGCCACTTCGGCCACGCCCGCCACGCCCGGCTGCGGGCAACTCGAATGATAGAACAGCACGCCATCGCCCGGCCGCATGCCGTCGCGCATGAAGTTGCGCGCCTGGTAGTTGCGCACGCCAAACCAGGGCAAGGTATGCGCGGGCGCCGCCATCAGGTCATCGATGCTCACCTCATCGGGTTCGGATTTCATCAGCCAGTACTGTTTCATTACATTCCCCAGGTCAAAGAATAAAAGCGACAGGCGTAAAAAAACGGCTGCGCATGCTGATGCTGCAACCGTTTTTTGTACTGCAAATTGGGCCCCGCCTGTGCCGCTATGCCGGCATCCCGAACCAAACGGTTCAAGGTGGTCACGTTAGTTCAATTTCGGGTTCGTCGAACGAGCGACGCTCACTCCCATCAAACAAAATTCGCAACCGATGCGCATAAATGGTTCAAGGAATATATGGCAATCGCGAACACCGCAGGGTAGACCCAAGTTTACTCCTTTGATCGCGCATCGCAAAGACAAATCGTAGCGTGTCCGCTTAAAAAAGGTTTTCCTGGGGCGTCAGTGCGCTGTCCAGAACCGTGTGCATGGCCGAGATCTTTTGCTTCACTTCCAGTATCGTCAATTCCGACAGCGGACCTTGCGGCGATTTTACGGAGAGGAATTCCGCGGCCACGCCCAGGGCGGCCAGCACGGCGATGCGGTCGTTGCCCTTGACCTTGCCCGCGTCGCGGATGGCTTTCATTTTGCTATCGAGATAGATCGCCGCTTCGCGCAGCGCGCGCTCTTCGCCGTCGCGGCAGACCATGCTGTAGGACTGGCCCATGATATTGACATCGACACGCGGCATTACGCTTCCTTCTCGTTCTCGGCAATATAGGCACCCGCTTCCGAAGCGGCTTGCTCCAGGCCAGCTTGCACCAGTTCGGGAATTTTTTCCAGCAACGCTTCCACGCGCTCCTGCGCCTCGCGCATGCGTTGCACGTACAGGGCGTTGTCGGCGGCCAGCGCGGCATTGTCCTTGCGCAATTGCGCGTTTTCACGGCGCAGCGCATGGGTCATTTCGGCCAGCAGGCCTATTTTGTCGGATAATTCGTTGAATTCGGAAATCATCCCGCCACTATAGGGCGGACGCTCCATGGGCGTCAATCGAATCACGCCGCTGTCACACATATTTACATCAATGCAGGGCAGTTGGCGGACAATACACACTTTTTCCGGTGCTTTTCGCCATCTGCGCGCATCCGCCGGCGCCGCGATGGCAGCGTTTTACTCGTCGACGTAATCGGGTTCGATATCGAGACCACCATAGCGGTTTTCGCAAGAGCGGCGCACCAGCGTCTGTTGTCCGCCCTTGCCGTCAAGCACCATCGTCAGGTCGCGGCAAGTACGGTGGTAGCTGCCAGGTTTGGCGTCCGTCCCCGAGGGCGTCAGGCGCACTGCCAGCGGTGCCGCATTGCCCAAGCCTTTGTTGCTCCACTGGCGCGTCTTGCCATCCTCTTCATCTTTCAAGGTACGCACGGCGGCCGTCAGCAAGGATTTCTGTTCCTTCGCATTCAGCTTGGCGATGGTCACGTCGGACAGGAAAGGCGGATATACGACGGGCGCCGGGTCCTTGCCCTGCACATCCCAGCGTCCGCTGTTCTGCGAACAGGTGCGGCGGCTCAGGTCCTGCGACTTGCCTGCCGCCGTGACGACGAATTTCAGGTCGCGGCAGATGTGCGCCTTCAGGCTGTGTTCCGTCATGCCGGAGTTGCTGAAGTTATACGTGACTTTCACCAGCACGCCATTGTCGGCGCCGTTGTCCCATACATGGGCTTCCTGGTCGTCGTCATCCTTGTTGAGGTCATTGAACAGGTCGTTGAGCAGCATTTCCTTTTCCAGCGGCGTCAGGGTCGCCACGGTGATCTCGTCGAGAATGGTCGGCGTTTGCGCGGCGGCATTGCCCAGGCAGGCGAGGCCGACGAGGGCGGCGCCCAGCAGGCGCAGAACGGGACGGGAATGAGTCAATGGCATGGCGTGCTTTCTGGCGCGAAGAGGGATATTGATATGCAATTGCAATCATCTTATCAAATTCCATAGCAAAACTCTGTTTCCTGTGCGTAAAGGAACGCCCCTCCCCTGGCGGCCATGCTAGAGTCGCGCCTGTTGCTGACGCCCGGGAACAAGGCTTGCGTTTGCGCAAACCCTGCGTAAATGCAGGCTGCACAGAACGTCTATGCATATCTTCCCGGAGAATAAGCCCTTGAATAAGCCCCCTACCGTCCCTATAATTAGCACTCGTTAGTAGAGAGTGCTAACAAACTCTTTCGTAGCAATCCTCAGGACTGATGGTGCTTGCCAGACCACTGCAGGGAACGCTACGCGGCGGGCGACGCCGCGATGCACCACTGCCGGAGACAGGCAAGGACAGGATGACATGGGGTTTGCTTGACCGTTGCGGGCTGCTTTCAACGGCGGTCACTGAAAGCACGCCTGGCGCTGTGCCAGGCATGTATTCATTTAGCAACACCTATCCATTGAACTTTAAGGAGTTTTGTATGAATCTGCGCCCATTGAACGATCGCGTCATCGTCAAACGCCTCGACCAGGAAACCAAGACTGCGTCCGGCCTCATCATTCCTGATGCAGCTGCTGAAAAACCGGATCAAGGCGAAGTCCTTGCCGTAGGCAATGGCAAGATTCTCGACGACGGCAAAGTCCGTCCTCTGGATGTCAAAGTGGGCGACCGCGTCCTGTTCGGCAAGTACGCCGGCCAAACCGTCAAAGTTGACGGCGATGAGCTGCTGGTCATGCGCGAAGAAGACATCATGGCGATCGTCGTCAAGTAATTGTTTCCACGTTGTAGACAGATACATCCCGAAACTCAGGAGAATTGAACATGGCAGCTAAAGAAGTAGTATTCGGCGACGCAGCGCGCGCCAAGATGGTCGAAGGCGTCAACATCCTCGCCAACGCAGTCAAAGTAACGCTGGGCCCGAAAGGCCGCAACGTGGTCCTGGAGCGCTCGTTCGGCGCCCCTACCGTCACCAAGGATGGTGTTTCGGTAGCGAAAGAAGTTGAACTCAAAGACAAGCTCATGAACATGGGCGCGCAAATGGTCAAGGAAGTTGCTTCCCGCACCAGCGACAACGCCGGCGACGGCACCACCACCGCAACCGTGCTGGCACAAGCCATCGTGCGCGAAGGCATGAAGTTCGTTGCCGCCGGCATGAACCCGATGGACCTGAAGCGCGGTATCGACAAAGCTGTTGCAGCGACCGTCGAAGAACTGGCGAAAATCGCCCGTCCTTGCACCACGACCAAGGAAATCGCCCAGGTTGGCGCGATCTCGGCCAACTCGGACTACTCGATCGGCGAGCGTATCGCTGAAGCGATGGAAAAAGTCGGCAAAGAAGGCGTCATCACCGTAGAAGACGGCAAGTCGCTGAACGACGAGCTGGACATCGTTGAAGGCATGCAGTTCGACCGCGGCTACCTGTCGCCATACTTCATCAACAACCCAGAGAAGCAAGTTGCCGTCCTGGACAGCCCATTCGTCTTGCTGTGCGACAAGAAAATCTCGAACATCCGTGACCTGCTGCCGGTACTGGAACAAGTCGCCAAAGCTGGCCGTCCACTGCTGATCATCGCAGAAGACATCGAAGGCGAAGCGCTGGCTACCCTGGTTGTGAACAACATCCGCGGCATCCTGAAAACCTGCGCAGTGAAAGCACCTGGCTTCGGCGACCGCCGCAAAGCCATGCTGGAAGACATCGCTGTCCTGACCGGCGGCCAGGTCATCGCTGAAGAAGTCGGCCTGACCCTGGAAAAAGTGACCCTGGCCGAACTGGGCCAGGCAAAACGCATCGAAGTGGGCAAGGAAAACACCATCGTTATCGATGGCGCCGGCGAAGCTGCCTCTCGATCGAAGCACGCGTGAAACAAGTGCGCGTACAGATCGAAGAAGCGACCTCGGACTACGACCGTGAAAAACTGCAAGAGCGCGTGGCCAAACTGGCTGGCGGCGTTGCCGTGATCAAGGTTGGCGCAGCCACCGAAGTCGAAATGAAAGAGAAAAAAGCCCGCGTTGAAGATGCACTGCACGCAACGCGCGCTGCCGTGGAAGAAGGCATCGTGCCAGGCGGCGGCGTAGCCCTGCTGCGCGCACGCGCCAACATCACGGTCAAGGGCGACAATCCTGATCAAGACGCTGGTATCAAGATCGTCCTGCGCGCAATGGAAGAGCCACTGCGCATGATCGTGCAAAACGCCGGCGAAGAAGCTTCGGTCGTCGTGGCAGCCGTACTGGCTGGCTCGGGCAACTACGGCTACAACGCTGCCAACGGCACGTATGGCGACATGGTTGAAATGGGCGTCCTGGACCCAGCTAAAGTGACCCGTTCGGCGCTGCAAAACGCCGCTTCGATCGCTTCGCTGATGCTGACGACCGACTGCATGGTCTGCGAAATCGCTGACGACAAGGCAGGCGGCGGCATGGGCGGCGGCATGGGTGGTATGGGCGGCATGGGCGGCATGGACGGCATGATGTAATGTCCGGCGGCCGGTCGCGCAGGCGACGGCGCAACCGGCCGCATACGCCGGGACAGGGCTGGCAGACCAAAAGCTGCCAGCGCCTCCCCGGCGGCCCCGAGAGCCATCTTCTACGGAAGGTGGCTTTTTTTCGTCTTGCTTTTTAGAAATTTCAACGATTGCCCATGCGCACGTTTTGCTTTAGCATGGCCGCCATCGTCCCTCTTTTTCACGCCACCACCATGCAGCCACGCGCCTCTTCTTCCAAAACCACCATCATCGCCGGCATCCTGGCCGGCTTGCTGGCCGCCGGGCTCGGCGCTTTCTACCTGCACCAGCAGGCCGCCCCGCACGGCACCAATGCCCCGGCCGCCAGCAGCCCGGCGCAGGAGCAGAGCGCGCGCGCCGTCGATGCGCTGATGGCCTTGCCGGAAATCAAGGCCTGGTCGGCGCATATCGAAAAGGCGTCCGGCGGCCGCGCCCACGGCGCCGTGATGGAAACGTCGCCCGATGCGCGCCTCATCGATGGCAAGCCCTACCATGACCTGAACTTCGTGGAAAACACGCCGGATGCGGCGCACCGCTGGGAAAGTTTCGTCGTCTCCCAGGATGGCAAGCGCATCCTCGTCGACGACGTCGTCAGCGGTGAGCTGATCAGCCTGGAGCAATGGCGCAAGGACAATGCGCCCATGCAGCGCATCGCCACCCAATAACTACCTACGCGCGGCCCCCTGCCGCGCCGCGCACGCGCGCCACCCACCACACGGTCCACAGCGACAAGCCCGCCGCCAGCCAGCCATTGATGCCATAGCCGCTGATGTGGCCGGCCGCATCCGTCTGCAGGGTCAGGCCGCCCAGCCAGGCGCCCAGGCCGCTGCCAAAACTTTGCAGGGCTGAATTGGCGCTGAGAAACGCGCCCCGCTTGTGCGGTTCCGGTATCGTCGTCAGCAGCGCCTGCAGCGGTACCATGCGGCCCGAGACGAGGGCCATAAAGAAGGGAAACGCCAGCATCAGCGCCAGCAGCGGCAGCTGGGGCAAGTGCGTCATGAACAGCAGCGGCGCGATCGACAGCAAGGACACCCAGCGGTACACCTGCTGCTTGCCGGCCCGGTCCGCCCAGCGGCCGATCAGGCGCGCCGTGAAGATCGTGGCGCAGCCGCCCGCCAGGTAGACCCAGGTGACGTCGGCCGGCGCCAGCCCCATATTGCCCACCAGCACGGGCGAAATGAAGGGAATGACCAGCATGCCGGCCGTCATATTGACAATGGACAAGGAAAACGCTTGCAGGTGGCGCCGGTCCCGGAACAGCGCCAGCAGGTTCGGCAGCACCTGGCGCAGCGGCGTGGGAGCGGCGCCCATGTGCGCCGTCAGCGATGGCAGCACGCGCGCCGCGCCCAGCCAGACCAGCAGCGACAGCGCGACCAGCAGGAAAAACGGCGAAGCCCAGCCAAAGTGCGCGGCCAGCACCACGCCGATGGGCACGCCGCCCACGGCCGCCATGGCAAACGAGGTCATGACGACGCCCGTGGCCGCGCCGCGCCGCTCGGAAGGGATCACGTCGCCGATGATGGCCATGACGATGGCGCCCAGCACGCCGCCCGTCAGCCCGGCAAACGCGCGCGACCACAGCAGCACATGGAAGTTCGGCGCCAGCGCGCAAGCGAGGTTCGACACGGTGAACAGGCAAAACATCGTCAACAGCAGCTTCTTGCGGTCGAAGCGGTCGATATACGTGGCCGCCAGCAAGCCGGACAGTCCCGCGCACCAGGCGTAGGCCGAGACGGCGCCCGAGACGGCAGCCGGGCCGATGTGGAAGGCCTGCATCAGCTGGGGCGCCAGCGGCATCATCACCATGAAATCCATGATGACGGTAAATTGCGTCAGCGCAAGTAGCCACAGCATCGCGCGCTCGCGCGCCGGCGTCAGAGCCGCGCCAGCGGAGATATCAGGGGAAGGGCTCGGTACAGGTTTCATGCGGCAGATCTTAAGGATGGCGGCGCTGGACGGCAAGGTTTACTTTCTGGCATCAAAGCCCGATACTCGCCCACATGCCCGCCATCACCATCCGCCCCCTCGCGCCAGACGACGCGCCCGCCTACCGCGCGCTGCGCCTGGCCGGCATCGCCGAACTGCCCGCCGCCTTCTGCACGACGTACGCGGCGGAAAGCGGCTTGCCGCTGGCACAGATCGCCCAGCGCTTGCGCGCCTCTTCCCACCAAATAATATTTGGCGCCTTCCACGAGGAACAATTGATCGCCATGGCCGGCCTGCGCCGCGAAGCGATCGCCGTCGTGCATGACAAGGCCAGCCTGTGGGGCGTGTACGTGGCGCCGCAGGCACGCGGGCATGGCGCGGGACGGCAGCTGGTGCAGGCCGCCATCGCCCATGCCTGCGCCATTCCCGAACTGGGCCGCGTGCGCCTGGCCGTGGCGCAGGACAACCACGCGGCATTGACCCTGTACCTGGGCTGCGGATTTACCCTGGCGGACAGCCCCGCAGCGGATGGCATGCTGCAAATGCAGCTGTTGCTGCCCCGCCCCGCCCCGCTCGTGCCAGTGCCAGTGCAAGCGCAAGCGCAAGTGCCGAAAGTAATGTCTTTATGAAAATCAATACCTTACAAATCCCTGCGAAATAGCGGACAGGCCGTTTTTTCTGTTGCAAGCAAACGCGGCAGGCCTTAGCATCGCGGCTTACAAAAAAAACTTGGGGGAGAGCCAATGTCATCGGCCGAGACACAAACCGCCACGGGCAAAATGCCGCGGCAAATACCGTACATCATCGCCAACGAAGGCTGCGAACGCTTCAGCTTTTATGGCATGCGCAACATCCTGACGCCATTCCTCATCAGCACCCTGCTGCTGATGATCCCGATCGACCAGCGCACGGGCGAAGCCAAGCACGTGTTCCACACCTTCGTCATCGGCGTGTATTTCTTCCCGCTGCTGGGCGGCTGGCTGGCCGACCGCTTCTTCGGCAAGTACAACACCATCTTCTGGCTCAGCCTTGTGTATTGCGCGGGCCATGCCTGCCTGGCCCTGTTTGAAAACAGCGTCAACGGCTTCTATTTCGGCCTGTTCCTGATCGCCTTCGGCTCCGGCGGCATCAAGCCCCTGGTCGCCTCGTTCGTCGGCGACCAG
This sequence comes from Janthinobacterium sp. TPC_1, assembly GCF_056037845.1. NCBI lineage: Bacteria > Pseudomonadati > Pseudomonadota > Betaproteobacteria > Burkholderiales > Oxalobacteraceae > Janthinobacterium > Janthinobacterium sp. TPC_1. Next base: position 345,324 of record NZ_CP195157.1, read on the forward strand.
TTCGACCAGACCAACAAGCACAAGGCCAAGCTGGTCTTCGACCTGTTCTACTGGATCATCAACTTCGGCTCCTTCTTCGCCTCGCTGCTGATGCCGATGTTCCTGCGCGACTACGGTCCGTCGATCGCCTTCGGCATTCCCGGCCTGATGATGCTGGCCGCCACCATCGTCTTCTGGATGGGCGCGAAAAAATACGTGCACGTGCCGCCCGCGCCGCCGAATCCCGATTCGTTCACCCGCGTGGCCCGCACGGCCCTGCTGGCCCGCGTCGACGGCGGTTCGCGTCCCGGCCTGTACGTGGCCTACGTGGGCGTGATCGGCGCCCTGTACGCGTTCTACAGCATTCCCGAATGGGGCTTCGTGATTTCCGCGTGTACGGCGCTGGTCCTGCTGCTGGCCTTCGGCAGCATCGGCACGGCCATGCAGCTGGAACGCGCGCGCGGCATCCACCCGGACGAAGCCGTCGAAGGCGTGCGCGCCGTGCTGCGCATCCTCGTCATCTTCGCCCTCGTTACGCCCTTCTTCTCGCTGTTCGACCAGAAGGCATCGACCTGGATCGTGCAGGCGAACACCATGGAAAAACCAAGCTGGTTCCTGCCGGCGCAGATGCAGGCGCTGAACCCGATGCTGGTGATGCTCTTGATCCCGTTCAACAACCTGGTGCTGTACCCGATGCTGAACCGCTTCGGCCTGGAAGCGACGGCCCTGCGCCGCATGACGGCCGGCATCGGCTTTTCTTCGCTGGCGTGGATCGTCATCGGCTTGCTGCAGCTGGCCCTCGACAGCGGCAATGCCGTCTCCATCATGTGGCAGATCCTGCCGTACGCCCTGCTGACGTTCGGCGAAGTGCTGGTCTCGGCCACCGGCCTGGAGTTTGCCTACAGCCAGGCGCCCGTCTCGATGAAGGGCGCCATCATGAGCTTCTGGAATCTGTCGACCACGGTGGGCAACCTGTGGGTGCTGATCGTCAACCGCAGCGTCATGAACGAAGGCGTGATCGGCAAGATCGCCGAAAGCGGCATCAGCGTGACGGCCTTCCAGATGTTCTTCTTCGCCGCCTTTGCCGCGGTGGCCATGCTGGCCTTCGGCCTGTATGCGAAGCGCTACAAGATGGTCGACAACTACCGCCAGGCGGTCATCCCGGCGAAAGCGTGATGACGGTTTGATGTAACGCAATGCAGAAGGGCGCCCTCGGGCGCCCTTTTTTTACGTCGTCACGCTCGGCGCGTCGCGCCCCGTGCGCGCGCGTATCTGCGCCACTTTTTCCGCCACGGCGAGCAGCCCCGCCAGCGCTTGCTGGGTCGGGATGCTGTGCTGCGCGGGATCGGCCTCGTAGCGCTCCAGGTACAGGCGCAGGGTGGCGCCCTCGGTGCCCGTGCCGGACAGGCGCAGCACGATGCGCGCACCGTCCGTCATGATGATGCGGATGCCCTGCTGCGTCGCCACGGAACCGTCGACGGGATCCGTGTAGCTGAAATCGTCGGCCAGCGCCACCGTGTAGCCATCGAACGCCTGGCCCGGCAAGGCGCCCAGCCGGCCGCGCACGGCTTCCATCAGCTGCTGCGCGGCGTCGCTGTCGATGTCTTCGTAGTCGTGGCGCGAGTAGTAGTTGCGGCCATACGTGGCCCAGTGCGCGCGCACGATCTCTTCCACCGATTGTTTTTTCTCCGCCAGCAGGTTGAGCCAGAACAAGACGGCCCATACGCCATCCTTTTCGCGCACGTGGTTCGAGCCCGTGCCGTAACTCTCTTCGCCGCACAGGGTGGCCATGCCGGCGTCGAGCAGGGTGCCGAAAAACTTCCAGCCCGTCGGCGTCTCGTGGCAGGGGATGCCCAGCGCGCCAGCGACCCGGTCGGCCGCGCCCGACGTCGGCATGGAGCGGGCGATGCCCTTCAAGCCGGCGCGGTAGCCGGGCGCCACGGCGGCGTTGGCGGCCAGGATGGCCAGGCTGTCCGAGGGCGTGACGTCGAAGCGCCGACCGACGATCATGTTGCGGTCGCCGTCGCCGTCCGAGGCGGCGCCAAAGTCGGGGCCATCGTCGGATGCCATGATGGCGATCAATTCCCGCGCGTTGACGGGATTCGGGTCCGGATGGCCGCCGCCGAAGTCTTCCAGGGGCACGCCGTTGATGACGCTGCCCTTAGGCGCGCCCAGCATGCCTTCCAGGATGGCCGTCGCATACGGGCCGGAAACGGCGTGCATGCCGTCAAAGCAGATGCGCAGGCCGCCCGCGAACAGGGCGCGGATGGCGTCGAAGTCGAACAGCTGCTGCATCAGTTCAGCGTAGTCAAGCACCGGGTCGATCACCTCGACCGTCATCTGCTCGATGCGCACGGTGCCCAAGGCGTCGAGGTCGATGTCGGCCGCGTCGCTGATGCGGTATTCGCGGATCGTTTGCGTGCGCGCAAACATGGCTTCCGTGACCTTCTCGGGCGCCGGCCCGCCATTCGCGATGTTGTACTTGATGCCGAAGTCGCCATCGGGGCCGCCCGGGTTATGGCTCGCCGACAGGATGATGCCGCCGCTGGCGCCATGCTTGCGGATCACGCAGCTGACGGCCGGCGTCGACAAAATGCCGCCCTGCCCCAGCAGCACGCGCGCGTAGCCGTGCGCGGCCGCCATGCGCAGCACCGTCTGGATGGCCGCGCGGTTGTAGTAACGCCCGTCGCCGCCCAGCACCAGGGTCTGGCCGCGGCAGTCGCCCAGCGTGTCGAACACGCTTTGCACGAAGTTTTCCAGGTATTGCGGGGCGCTGAAGACCGCCACCTTCTTGCGCAATCCCGAAGTGCCGGGCCGCTGGCCGGCCATCGGCGCCGTATTGATAACTTGAATAGCCATGTTGTCTCCCTATTAACTTCCCATGCTAACCGATGCGGGCCGCGGGGCAAAGCGTTGTACGCCTGCCACGGTGCGGCAAGCCGCTTAACGCCGCATCCCGGCATACCGTATAATGAGAATCATTCTCATATGCGGCATTCCTGGCTGCGGACTCAGACATCGGACGCCGTGGTTGCACGCTATTACCAAGAACTGTTGAACTTTTGCTGGCGCAACTTGCGCAACCGCGAGGCTGCTGCCGACCTGGTGCAGGAAAGCTATGCGCGCGTGCTGGACGAAACGGCCGTGCGCGAACCGCGCGCGCTGCTGTACCACACGGCGCGCAATCTGCTGATCGACCAGCACCGCCGCGCCGCCTTGCGCCAGCACGAGGCACTCGACGCCCTGCCGGAGGCCGCGCATCCGCCGCACCGCGCCATTTGCAGCCGGAACAGGCGCTGGAAAGCAGCCAGGACTGGCAAGCCTGCGTGGCCGCCATCGACGCCCTGCCGCCCCGCTGCCGCGACGCCTTCGTGCTGCACATCTTCGAGGAATTGCCGCACGCGCAGATCGCCGCGCGCATGGGCATTTCCGTGAGCATGGTGGAAAAACATATCGCGCGCGGCATGCTCAGTTGCCGGGCGCAGTTGCATTCTTTGCGGGAAGCCACATAATGGCGCCCATGACCGCCCACCCGCCCCGCCATGATTTCGGCCCCTCCGCCCAGGAGCAGGCGGACTTGCGCGAGTACGCCGACTTTGCCGCCACGCAGGACCCGCTGGCGCTGGCGGCCGCCACCTGGTTCAGCCGGCGCGGCAACCTTGATGCGCAACAACAGGCCGAGTTTGCCGCCTGGCTGGCGGCCGATGCGCGTCACGCGCAAGCGTATGCGCAGCTAAAAGATACGCACCGCGCGGCGCGCCGGATTCCCGCCCACGTCGCCGCGCGCTGGCAAGTGCCCCAAGGCCCGCCGGCTTCCGCTCCCCGCCGGCACTGGCTGCGCGCCTTGCCGTATGCGGCCGCCGCCATGCTGCTGCTCGGCGTGGGCGCGGGCGGCTACCAGTGGTGGCAGCAGCAAGCCGTGTTCAGCCAGTCGTACGCCACCGCGCGGGGCCAGCGCCTGGCCGTCGCCCTGCCCGACGGCAGCAAGCTGCAGCTCGACACGGCCACGCAGCTGCACGTCACCGTGTACCGCCAGCGGCGCGAAGTGCGCCTGGCGCACGGCGAAGCGCTGTTCCAGGTGCAATCGAAGCAAGGGCAGCCGTTCAACGTGCTCAGCGGCCCCTTGACGGTGACGGTGGTGGGCACGCAGTTTGCCGTGCGCAACACCCTGGCCCAGGACGGCCAGCTGCGCGTGGCCGTGCAGCATGGCCATGTGCGCGTGGCGGGCGCCCGGCAAGAGCAAGTCGACCTGACGGCCGGCCAGGGCGTGACGGCCGATGCCGGCGGCCGCCTGTCCGCCGTCGCCAGCCTGGCGCCCGGCAGCGTGGCGGCATGGCGCGACGGCAGGATCACCTTCGACAACGTGCCGCTGGGCGCGGCGCTGGCCGAATTCGAGCGCTATGGCGACACGGGCCTGGCCGTGCGCGATCCCGCCGTGGCGCGGCTGCGCATCGGCGGCAGCTTCAGCCTGGCCCAGCTGGACCGCTTCGCCGCCGCCCTGCCCCAGCTGCTGCCCGTGCAGCTCGTGCGCAGCGGCACTGCCAGCGAGATCCGCATGGCGGCAAAAATGCCTGCGCAGGCACCGGCCATGCACATCCAAAAAAATAAATGAAAATAATTCGCATTCGCAGGTGAGGATTTTTCCCGCTGCCGCGTCTACCAGGTTAATCGAAAATAAATTAACCTGGAGAAATGCAACATGTGGTCCCCCCGCTTCAATCTGCAACCCGCCCCCTTCGCCCTGGCCGCCATGCTGGCCCTGGGCACGCTCAGCGCCGCACAGGCGCAAACCTTGTCGCCCGTCAAACTGTCCATCGCCGCCCAGCCGCTGGGGCAAGCCCTGAATGAACTGGCGCGGCAAGCCAATCTGCAACTGCTGTTTTCACCCGACTTGGTGGCCGGCAAGACGGCGCCCGCTCTCAGCGGCACCCTCAGCGTGCGCGATGGCCTGGAGCGCCTGCTGGCTGGCAGCGGCTTGCAGGCGTCCATCGACGGCAGCGCCGTCATCATCAAGGCGTTGCCCAAGGCCACGGGCGAGACGGCGACCCTGTCGGAAATCACGGTGATGGCCAATGGCGAGCGCACGGCCACCAGCGAAGGCACGGGCGCCTACACGACGCGCGCCGTGACACTGGCGGGCGCCGAGCGCTCGCTGCGCGAGACGCCGCAATCCGTGTCCGTCGTCACGCGCCAGCAGATGGACGACAAGAACCTGTTCACCCTGGACCAGGTGCTGGAGCAAAGCACGGGCCTGACGCGCATGAACCGCAGCTTCGGCTCGCATGAATTCCTGTCGCGCGGCAACGCCCTGTCTTACCTGATCGATGGCATGCCCGGCATTTCCGACAATGCCACGGGCTGGCTGATTCCCGACATGGCCGTGTACGACCGCGTGGAAATCCTGCGCGGTTCGGCCGGCCTGATCGTCGGCGCCGGCACGCCGGGCGGCGTCGCCAACCTGGTGCGCAAGCGCCCGCGCGCCGAAGCGCACGCGGATCTGACGGCCACCGTGGGCAGCTGGCAGCAGCGCCGCGTGGAGCTCGACGCGGGCGCGCCGCTGAACGCGGCCGGCACCGTGCGCGGCCGCGCGCTGGTGGCCTATGAAGAGCGCGATTACTTCTATGACGCGGCGCACAGCCGCATGCCATTGTTCTACGGCATCGTCGAGGCCGACCTCGACGCCGCCACCACCGTGCGCGCCGGCGCGCGCCGCCAGCACACGGTGACGGACGGTTACTGGCTGTTCGGCCTGCCCCGCTACAGCGACGGCGCCACCTTGCCGCTCCGCCGCTCGACCTCGCTGGCGCAGGACTGGAACCGCCACGACGCCACCATCGGCGAGCTGTTCGCCGACCTCGAACACCGCTTTGGCGCCGGCTGGAAGGCCAAAGTTGCCATCAACCGCACGTATGGAGCCTTCGACCAGCAGGCGGCCATCGTGCGCGGCAGCGTCGACCCCGCCACGCAGCAGGGAGCGCGCCTGTACACGGTCAACTACCGCAAGCAGGATATCGTCACCACGGGCCTGGACGCCAACGTGGGCGGCACTTTCCAGGCCTGGGGCGGCAGGCATGAAGTGCTGCTGGGCATGAACGCCTCGCGCGCCCTCACCGACGATCACGCGGCCTCGACCTCGCCCGGCCTGCCCTTCGACGTCTTTCATCCGAACAATACGCTGCTCGCGCAGCCCGCGCATCCGGCCTGGGACTCGCTGCCGCACCTGAACGAGCAGCATTACGGCGCCTACGCCAGCACGCGCTGGGAGGACTGCGCCCGGACCTGCATCTGCTGCTGGGCGGCCGCCTGAGCTGGTTCGACAAGCAGACCACGGGCAAGCTGGCCACCGATCCCGTCAGCCGCTACAAGGAAAGCCGCGAATTCACGCCCTACGCGGGCCTGGTGCACGACCTGGGCAAGCAATGGTCCGTGTACGGCAGCTACGCCAGCATCTTCCAGCCGCAGAGCCTGTACTACACGCTGGGCGGACAACCGTTGAAACCCGTCGTCGGCGACACCTATGAGGCGGGCGTGAAGGGCGAGCTGTACGACGGGCGCCTGAACGTGGCGCTGGCCGCCTTTCGCATCAACAAGCGCGACACGGCCGTGTACGACGAGGCCAGCAATGAAGATTGCCTGAAGTGGGACATGACGGGCAGCTGCTACCGCAATGGCCGCCCCATCCGCAGCACGGGCATCGATGCGGACGCCAGCGGCGAAGTGCTGCCGGGCTGGCAGCTGTCGTCCGGCTATACCTACAACATCGCGCGCGGCGAAGGCGACGAGACGCCACCCACCGTCACGCCCAAGCACATGCTGCGCGTGTCGACCAGCTACCGCCTGCCCGGCGCGTGGAACCACTGGACGGTGGGCGGCGGCGTCTCGGCGCAAAGCGGCTATGTCTATCGGGCCGATGACAATCCTGACGTGAGTTTCCGCAACGGCGGACGCGCGGTGTGGGATGCGCGCGCTTCGTACGTGTTCAACCGCAACTGGAGCGCCAATCTCAGCATCGCCAATGTGACGGACAAGGCCTATTGGGCCGCCACGGGCGAATTGCGCCGCGGCAATTACTTCGGCGAACCGCGCAACATCATCCTGACCGTGCGCTACACGCCGGCTTTGTAATCCAGGCAGGTTTCCGGCGCTACACTTTTCCACTCTCGATAAAGATATCCGATGCGACATTTCCGTTTTCAAGTTACCCCCCTCGCCCTGGCCGCCATGCTGGCCCTGGGCAACATCCCCCTGGCACAGGCGCAAACCTTGTCCCCCGTCAAACTGGCCATCGCCGCCCAGCCGCTGGGGCAAGCCCTGAATGAACTGGCGCGGCAAGCCAATCTGCAACTGCTGTTTTCACCCGACCTGGTGGCCGGCAAGACGGCACCCGCCGTCAGCGGCACCCTCAGCGTGGCCGACAGCCTGGAGCGCCTGCTGGCCGGCAGCGGCCTGATGGCTGCCATCGACGGCAACAGCGTCATCATCCGCCCGGCGCCCGCCGCCACGGGCAAGGTGGCGACTCTGGCGGAAATCACCGTCAGCGCGCGCCAGGAAGCGACGCCAGACAGCGAGCTGACCAAGTCGTATGCGGCGCAGGCGGTGAGCATCGGCAAGGGCCGGCAAAGCCTGCGCGAGATTCCCCAGTCCGTCTCTGTGCTGACGCGCCAGCAGCTGAACGACCAGAATTTGCTGAACCTGGACGACGCCATGCGCGGCGTGACGGGCGTCACCGTCGAAGCGAGCAGCACGGGCGGCAACCACGGCAATTTTTACTACTCGCGCGGCCATGCGCTGGACTCGGTACAGGTCGATGGCGTGATGACGCCGGCCAGCACGGGCAACGATCTGTCGGCCGGCTTCGGCCTGGCCATCTATGACCGCGTGGAAGTGCTGCGCGGACCGGACGGCCTGTTCCAGGGCGCGGGCGACCCGGGCGGCAGCATCAACCTGGTGCGCAAGCGGGCGCGCGACACCTTCGCCGCCAGCGGCGTGCTCAGCGCGGGTTCCTGGGACCGCTACTATGCGGAAGCGGACGTCACGGGTCCCTTGAGCGCGGACGGCAAGGTGCGCGGCCGCCTGGTGGCCGCGTATGAACACCGGCGCTCCTTCGTCGACCACGTGTATGCGGAAAAACCGCTGCTGTACGGCACCGTCGCCATCGACCTGGCGCCGGGCACCGTGCTGACGGGTGGCGTCACCTGGCAGGAATACAAGGGCCGTCCCGCCTTCGGCCTGCCCGCCTATGAAGACGGGCGCCTGCTGGACGTACCCCGCTCGACCTACCTGGACCCGGCCTGGAACCACATCACGGAAAAGGTCACGGAATATTTTGCCGAACTCGATCACAAGCTGGACAACGGCGGCCAGTTCAAGGTGACCGCCCTGTACCGCGAACAGGACGAGCCATCGCGCAACTTCGGCTGGCCCGATTGTTCGGCCGACCCCGTCACGGGCGACAGCTGCCTGATCAGCTGGACCTACCGCAGCCACTGGAAGACGCAGGGACTCGATGCCTGGCTGGCGACGCCGTTCCAGGCGTTCGGCCGCAGCCACGACCTGATCGTGGGCGCCGACTACCGCCAGGTGCACAAGAATTTCCGCTACGGCGGCGGCAACACTGCGCCCATCAATATCTTCCACCCGGATAACAATATCGCCCAGCCCAGCTACACTTTTACTGACGGCAACGACAACCGCACCAAACAGTTCGGCCTGTACGCGCGCACCCGCCTGCAAGCGACGGACCGGCTGGCCGTCAACCTGGGCGGACGCCTGACGCACCGGAACAACCATACCGTCAACCGCAATACGTATTTCAACCAGTTCACCGACGTCAGCAACACCATCAAGGCCAAGTTCACGCCGTACGCGGGCCTGGTCTATGAGCTCGACAAGCAGGTCTCGGCCTACGGCAGCTACACGCGCATCTTCTCGCCCCAGACCACCACGGACGCAGCCGGCCAAACCCTGAAGCCGCGCACGGGCCAGCAATTCGAACTGGGCTTGAAGGCGGAACTGTTCGACAAGAACGTCAATGCGCATGCGGCCCTGTTCCGCATGGAAGACGAGAACCGCGACATGCCCGATCCGGCCAACCCGCTGTTTTCCATCGGCGCCGGCAAGATGCGCAGCCAGGGCCTGGAAGCCGAGCTGAGCGGCAGCCCCCTGCCGGGCTGGAACATCACAAGCGGCTATTCCTACACCAGCACGCGCACCCTCGAAGGCAGCGATGACCAGAAAGCGCAACTGTATTCCTTCATCGCGCCTCGCCACAACTTCAACCTGTGGTCCAATTACCGGCTCGCCGGCGCGCTCGACAAGATCAGCGTGGGCGGCGGCTTGCGCAGCGTCAGCAGCATGTACCGCCTGAACGGGCCCGTGAAATTCGAGCAGGGCCCCGTCACCACGGTAGGCTTGCAGGCGGGCTACCGCCTCAGTCCCAAGCTGGAGCTGTCGCTGACGGTGAATAACTTGTTCGACAAGAAATACTACACGCGCGTGTGGGCCGCCTATGGTTCCAACTTCTATGGCGAACCGCGCAACGCCATGCTGACCCTGCGCGGCCAGCTGTAAAAACTCCCGCGCCCCCGCGTCCGCACGGCCGCCGCCAGCAATGGGGCGGTCGTTCTCGTTTACAACATCGCACTCTTGCATGTCTCGCAACCCCACACTATAATAAGAATAGTTCTCATTCACATTTGAATTCCATCCGGAGTCCGCCTCCCGCATTTCCCGCCCGCCATCGACTGGCCAGGACGGCATGACTGGTGCGCAGCTGGATGACACGCTGCGCCAGCCAGGCATCGCCGCCAAGCAAGCTTCCCCCTATCAATCAGGAAAAAAAGGAAGTTCCATGGCACGAATACGTTCGCCGGCCGGCGTAGCGCCGCCACTTCCCGGCACCGATGCGCCGCTGCGACCACCACGTTGCTCCTAACAAAACAAGGGATACACCATGCACATCACTTCCATCGCGCGCCCCGGCGCCCTCGCCACCGCCCTGCTGGGCGCGGCCCTCGCCTGCGGCAGCGCCAGCGCAGCCCCACCAGATCTGGCTGCAGCAGGACGGCAAGGCGGCCAGCGTGTACTTCGGCGAATTCGGCGACAACCTGCGCGAAGCATCGCCCGGCCTGCTGGACAAGTTCAGCATCAAGAACGTGACGTGGGTATCGGCCAAGGGCGCGCAGCCGCTGCAGGCAAGCAAGACGGCCGGCGCGTTCCTCCTGAATGGCAAGGTGGCCGCCGGCGAAAGCATCATCGTCGAGGAAGACAACTACCCGTCGTGGGAAGAGAAGAAGGATGGCAAGAGCACGCGCACCGTGTGGATTCCCGCCGCGCGCCTGGTCGCCGACGCCAAGGCGCAAGCACAAGCGCTGACCCTGGACCTGGTGCCGACCGGCACGCCGGGCCAGTTCCAGGTCAGCTACCAGGGCAAGCCGCTGGCGCAGGCCAAGGTCAGCGCCGTGGTGCAATCGGGCTGGGGCAAGGAAGCGTGGAGCGATGCGCAAGGCCTGGTCAGCTTCCCGCTGCCATGGAAAGGCACGTATGTGCTGGAAGTGCAGCATACGGACAAGACGCCCGGCCAGCGCGGCGCGCAAGCGTATGACAAGGCCATGTTCGTGACCACCCTGAGCCTGCTGCAGCCGCAAGGCGTGACGCCGCTGCCGGCCGGCCCGGCCCTGCCACCGAGCAAGGACCACGACTGACCATGCAAGCGCCAGCCATCCTTAAAATGCCGCGCCTGCGGCTCTCCGCCGGCGCCGTCTAACCGCCTCGGCGTGGCCTCGCGCAGCGTGGCGGCCATCGGCGGCGGCTACGTGCTGGCCGCGCTGGTCACCATGCTGCTGTCGGTGAGCCTGCCCATGGCCCGTTCCGAAGCCGTCATGACGGCCACCCTGCTGTCGTTTGCCATCTACACCTGCGCCGTGATGTGGGTCTTCGCCACGCGCAGCGCCCTGCGCGCCTGGCTCGGGCTCGCAATCCCCGCCGCCGTCATCGCCGCCATCCTGCAATTGATGGACGCACTCTCCTGGAGTCTCGCATGAAAGAAGGTTTCCGCCAGTCGATGGCATGGCTGCATACCTGGTCCGGCCTGCTCGTCTGCTGGATCTTGCTGCTGGTGTTTTGCGCCGGCACGGCCAGCTACTACCGCAATGAAATCACCTTGTGGATGCAGCCCGAACTGCACGGCGCCGCCGCCAGCGACGTGACGACGGAAGTAGCGGCCACCGTCGCGCAACAAGCGATGCAGGAGCGGGCCACGGGGGCGCCACGCGCGCGCTGGTTCATCAGCCTGCCCGGCGAGCGCAATCCCGCCACGCAGCTGGGCTGGAGCAAACCCTCGAAGCCAGGCGAAAAGAAACGCGGACGGCGCGGCAATTTCCATAGCGAGCAAGCCGACCCGGCCACGGGCGAGGTGCTGTCCAAGCCGCGCGAAACGCGGGGCGGCGAATTCCTCTACCGCCTGCATTTCGACCTGCACTACATGTCGGCCATCTGGGGCCGCTGGATCGTGGGTTTCTGCGCCATGTTCATGTTCGTCTCCATCATCAGCGGCATCGTCACGCACAAGCGCATCTTCAAGGATTTGTTTACCTTCCGGCCGAAAAAAGGCCAGCGCTCGTGGCTCGACGCGCACAACGTGACGGCCGTGCTGGCCCTGCCTTACCACATCATGATCACCTACACGGGCCTGGTCACCTTGATGTTCCTGTACATGCCGTCCGGCGCCACGGCCGCCTACAAGGGCGACAAGGACGCCTTCTTCGCCGAAGCCTTCCCGGGCCGTTCGGGCGACAGCAAGCCGGCCGGGGTGGCCGCGCCGCTGACGCCGTTCGCGCCCCTGGTGCGCCAGGCGGAGCAGCACTGGGGCGGCAAGGTCGAACGCATCTCCGTCAACCACCCGGGCGATACCAACGCCACCATCACGCTGTCGCGCGCGTCCGGACGCGACATGTCGTCGAAGCAGCCGTCGATGGAATTCGATGGCGTTTCCGGCAAGCTGCTGGCTACCGACGGCGACGCGCTGCCCGGCGCGGCCGCCACGCACGGCGTGATGTATGGCCTGCACATCGCGCATTTCGGCGGCCCGCTGCTGCGCGCCCTGTTCTTCCTCTCCGGCCTGGCCGGCTGCGCCATGGTCGCCACCGGCGCCCTGCTGTGGGCCGTCAAGACGCGCCAGAAGCAGGCCAAGGCGCTGGCCGCCGGCAAGCGCGCCAGCTTCGGCCTGCGCCTGGTGGAAGCGCTCAACATCGGCGCCATTGCGGGCATCCCGATCGCCTTCGGCGCCTACTTCTGGGCCAACCGCCTGCTGTCGGTGACGATGGAAGAGCGGGCGAAAGAAGAAATCGCCTGCTTCTTCGGCGCCTGGGCCCTGGCCGCCATCATCGCCCAGCTGCGCCCCTCGCGCGCCATGTGGCGCATGCAGCTGGCCGCCGGCGCCTTCCTGCTGGCGTCCCTGCCCGTGCTGAACATGTTCACCAGCGATGTACACCTGGGCGTGACCCTGTTCCTGGGGCGCGGCCCCGTGGCGGTGGCCGCTTTCGACCTGGTGGTGCTGGTGCTGGGCCTGGGCCTCGCGTATGCGGCGTTCAAATTGAAACCGCTGCCCGTGAAGGCGGCCAAGGCGGCACCCGTAAAACCGGCGCCAACGATGGAGGCCGCGTGATGGAATTACTAGCCAATTTCCTCGTCTTCGCCCTGTGCTATGCGGGCCTGTCCGCACTGTGCCTGGCGATGGACCGCCACTACGCCGATCTGCACGGACGCGGCGCCGAACCGCCCGCCCCGCTGCGCCGCCGCCTGCAGTGGACCGGCTGGCTGGCGCTGGCGGCGGCCCTAGCCTGGGCCATGCACATCGCCGGCGGCGGCTACGGCCTCGTCTACTGGGTCGGCAGCCTGACGGGCTGCGGCTTGCTGCTGATCTGGCTGCTGCCCTACGCCCCCCACCAGGCCATGCGCCTGGCGCGCATGATCGGCGTGGCGGCCGTGCTGGCCGCCGTCGCGCTGGCCATTCTGTGAACTACGCCGGGGCGCCGCACCTGAGCAGCGCCTCGACGCCTTCAGGCCCCATGGCGCGGCCGAGAAAATAGCCAAACGCCTCGTCGCAGCCCATCTCGGCCAGCAGCTCCAGCTGCTCGCCGCTTTCCACGCCGCCGGCGATGGTGCGCAATCCCAGCGTGCGCGCCATGGCCACGATGGCGCGCACCATGGCGCCGTCGCCGCCCGGCTTGCCCACGTCGTCGACGAAGCACTTTTCAATCTTCACGGCATCCGTGGGGAAGCGTTTCAGGTAATTGAGCGACGCATCGCCCGTGCCGAAATCGCTGATGGCAATCGCCATGCCCAGCTGGCGGAACTGGCGCAGTATCAGTTCGCAGTTCTGGTTGCGGTCGATCAGGATGCCGGCGGCGATTTCCAGTTCGATGCAGTGCCCCGGCACGCCGGCCGCTTCCAGTGCGGCGGCAAAATTGCGCGCGATATCGCGCTGGTAGAACTGGCGCGCCGACAGGCTGACGGACACCGTCAGCATCTGCCCCTGCGCGATCCAGCTGCGCGCCTGTTGCACCGCCGTGGCCATCACCCACGCCCCCACCGGCAGAATCAAGGCGCTTTCCTCCAGCACCGGTAGAAAGTCGAGCGGCATCATCAGGCCCAGTTCCGGGTGCTTCCAGCGCAGCAGCGCCTTCACGCCCGTGATCCTGCGCGTCTTCAGGTCCATGCGCGGCTGGTAGTACAGCGCGAATTCGTTGCGTTCGAGTGCATGGCGCAGGGCCGTCTCGAGGATGGTGCGCGAGTATGTTTGCGTCTGCATGCGCGCGGCGTAGCGCAGACAGGTGCCCGGCGCGTGGCGCTTGGCCGCATACATGGCCAGGTCGGCCTTTTCGATCAGCGCATTGACGTCGTCGTCGTCGTCCGGGTACAGGGCCACGCCCACGCTGGCCGCCACCGACAGGCTGTATTCGCCGATGACGAAGGGGGCGGCGATGGCGCCGACGATCTTTTCGGCCACCCGCTCGGCGTCGTGCGCCGTGCGCAATTCCGTCAGCAGGATGATGAATTCATCGCCGCCCTGGCGCGCCACCGTGTCGACCTTGCGCACGCACTGCTGCACCCGGCGCGCGAACTCCGTCAGCACCTGGTCGCCCACGTCGTGCCCCAGGCTGTCGTTGATGGATTTGAAGCGGTCGATGTCGACGAACAGCACGGCCAGCAAAGCCTGGTGGCGGCGCGCATAGGCGATGCCGTGCTCGAAGCGGATCTGGAAATGCAGGCGGTTCGGCAAGCCCGTCAAGCCGTCGTGGTGGGCGATGAATTCCAGCTGCTGCTCGGCGCGCCGGCGGGCCGACACATCGTGCAGCAGCAGCACCGCGCCGCCCTGCGCCAGCGGCGCGCAGCTGTACTGCACGTCGATGCGCTTGCCGTCGAGAGGACGCAGCAGCACGGCGCCGCGCGCCACCTCCAGCACTTCCTGGCGCGCCACGCAGTCGCGCACCTGGCGCGCCGCGTCGATAGGCGTACCGTCGTGGAACAGCGGCAGCAGCCCGGTCACGGGCTGGCCCAGGCCATCGTCGCCCAGCAGCCCGCCCATGGCGCTGGCGCGGGGATTCAGGTACTGCACCATGCCATCGTGGTCGGTGCCGATGACGGCGGCCGGCAGCGCATGCAGCAGCGCCAGCGCCTCTGCCATGCGCTGCGCCTGGGCCGCCTGCAGCACCGCGCCGGTCGCATGGCGCATGCGCCACATGCGCGCCGTCTGCCACTGGCAAGCCAGCAGCACGCTCAGCATCACGGCCAGGGTCAGGCACAGCGCCAGCAGCAGCGCCGTCATGCGTCACCCGGCAGGCGGAAAGTACGGGACATGGTTTTCCTTTGCAACGCGCGCCATGCGGCCGGGCGCAGATCCATGCGGAAAGGAAATAGTATAAGAATTTCGGCAAGAATTTTGCCTGATGAAGCGCCGCTTGACTGGCATCAAGCGGCGCTGGGCACGCCCGCCTCAGGCCAGCGACAGCCTGCGGGCCTGCGCGGCGCCAGCCGGTACGGCCACGCCGGGCGTCCCGTGCAGCTGGAAGATGCTGACGGCGTCGGCCAGGCTGGCCGCCTGCTGCTGCAGCGCATCCGCGGCGGCGGCGGCCTGCTCCACCAGCGCCGCGTTCTGCTGCGTCACGCCATCCATCTGGCTGATGGCGATGCTGATCTGTTCGATGCCGTCGCGCTGCTCCACACTGGCCACGGCAATTTCGCCAATGATGGCGTTGACGCGCTGCACGCTGCTGACCACGTCATCCATCGTGCGCCCCGCCTGGCTGGCCAGCACGCTGCCCTCTTCCACCGTGCGCACGGATTCGCCGATCAGCTGCTTGATTTCCATGGCCGCCGCGGCCGAGCGGTGCGCCAGGCTGCGCACCTCGGTGGCGACGACGGCGAAACCGCGCCCCTGCTCGCCCGCGCG
This sequence comes from Janthinobacterium sp. TPC_1, assembly GCF_056037845.1. NCBI lineage: Bacteria > Pseudomonadati > Pseudomonadota > Betaproteobacteria > Burkholderiales > Oxalobacteraceae > Janthinobacterium > Janthinobacterium sp. TPC_1. The sequence continues at coordinate 360,754 of NZ_CP195157.1, forward strand.
CGCCGCTTCCACGGCCGCATTCAGGGCCAGGATATTCGTCTGGAAGGCGATGCCGTCGATGACGGCGATGATGTCGACGATGCGTTTGGAGGAGGCATTGATATGGCTCATGGTCTGCACCACCTGCGCCACGGCCGCGCCGCCGCGCTGCGCCACGTCGGATGCGCCGCCGGCCAGCTGGCGCGCCTGGTCGGCGTTGTCGTTATTCTGCCGCACGGTGGACGTCAGCTCGATCATCGAGGCGGCCGTCTGTTCCAGCGAGCTGGCTTGCTCTTCCGTGCGCGAGGACAGGTCCATATTGCCGCTGGCGATCTCGCCCGACGCCGTGGCGATGGCATCCGTGCCGGCGCGCACCCGTCCCACGATGGCCGCCAGGTTGCCGCTCATGGCTTTCAGGGCCCGCAGCAGGTCGCCGATTTCATCGCGGCTGCCGTCGGCCACCACGGCGCGCAAGTCGCCCGCCGCCACTTGCTGGGCGATGCCGACGGCCGCGCCCAGCGGCACGGTGATGCTGCGGATCAGCCACCACACGGTGACGCTGCCGACAACGAGCGTCACCAGCACCGTGGCCAGCATGGCGATGCTGGCGCTGCGGTGCGCGGCGTTATCCTGCTCCTTCATCTGCGCCATCAGGCCGTGCGACTGCTTGCCGATGGCGGCGACGATGGCGTCGATCTGGCGCGTCGGTTCGCGGTCCATGCCCTTGACCAGGGCATCGACCGTGTGGGCGCTGTCGGCGCGCGCGCCATCATACTTTTGCAGCGCCGCCAGGTAGCTCACGCCCAGCGCGTCGTGCGCCTGCAACGCATGCTCCACGGGCGCCGTGTCGAGTTTCAACGCCCCCATCATGGCCTGCAGGTTTTTCAATTCCTTGCGCGTCTGCGCGCCGCTGGCGACGAACGCTTCGCGGTAGCGCTGGAAGGCGGCCGCATCGCCGCCGCGCAGCAGGATGTTTTTCCATTCCTGCACCTGGATCTTGAATTCCACCTGCGCGCTGCGCGCCGCGTCGACGGCTTCCGTCAGGGCGACGGAGCGCTGCATGGCGTCCGCGCTGCGCGCGCTGGCCGCGTCGAGCGCGCTCCAGCCGCGCGCGCCAACGAACACCAGCGCAAGAAAGAAGAAGGTGCCCAGCAGACCCAGGCGGATGGAAATTTTCAGGTTCGCGAGTTGCATGTGTTTCTCCCGGCGGCAAGAACAGGATGGCAACAAAGGCGCCGCCAAATCTATCCAATTCTCACCAAACAAGGAAATCATGCGGCGCGCCCCGTGAAAAACCAAGCAGCGCTTTCGCTAGAGAAACACTTTCAACATAGAAACAACAAATTACAAGGAAAAGTTGACTAAGCAGCCACATCGCCGGCCGCAGCGCCCGCGAACTCCTCGCGCAGCAGCGGATACAAGCGCCGGTAGCGCGCCAGCCGTTCGTCGAGCACGTCGGACGACTGCGGCGCCACCGTTTCCTGCACGGACGGGCGCGTGCACACCTGCGCGGGCGGCAAGCCCGTCACCGCCATCTGCGCCAGGCGCGCCGCGCCCAGGGTGCCGCCAGCCACGCCGTGGTCGTGGCGCAGCACGTGCAAGCCCGAGGCATTCGCGCACAGCTGCGCCCAGAAGCGGCTGCGCGAACCGCCGCCCACGAACGACGCTTCTGTCAGGTGCGTGCCGGCGCCGCGCAGGGCTGCATTGCCGTCGGCCATGGCAAAAGCCACGCCTTCCATCACGCTGTAGGCCAGTTCCGCGCGTCCGTGCTCCGTCGACAGGCCGAAAAACACCCCGCGCGCCGCAGCGTCGTTGTGCGGCGTGCGCTCGCCGCTCAAATACGGCAGGAAGACGGGTGCCGTGCGCGCCTCGACGTTTTCCGCCAGTTTGACCAGTTCGCCGATGTCGTTCGACTGCGTCAGCCGCGCCACCCAACTGAGGCTCGACGCGGCGCTGAGGATCACGCTCATCTGGTGCCAGCGCCCGGGCAGGCAATGGCAGAACGCGTGCACGCCCTGGCCGGGATTCGGTGCAAAACCGTCGCTGCCGGCGAACAGCACGCCGGACGTTCCCAGCGACAGCAAGCCCGCGCCCGGCTCCACCACGCCCAGGCCCACGGCCGCCGCCGCGTTATCTCCCGCGCCGCCGGCCAGCAGCACCGTGTGCGCGATGCCCCATTCCTGGCACAGGGAAGACTGTACCTGCGCGGCGGCGGCGCTGCCTTCGACCAGGCGCGGCATGTGTTCACGCGAGAGGCCGGTGGCGGCCAGCATGCGCTCGGACCAGTCGCGTTTGGCCACGTCCAGCCACAGGGTGCCGGAAGCGTCGGACATGTCGGAAACATACTCGCCCGTCAGGCGCAGGGCCACGTAATCCTTGGGCAGCAAGACTTTACTGATGGCGCGGAACAGCGCCGGCTCGTGCTTTTGCAGCCACAGCAGCTTGGGCGCCGTGAAGCCCGGCATGGCCTGGTTGCCCGTGATGGCGCGCGACCCGGGCACCAGCGCTTCCAGTTCCGCGCATTCGGCGGACGCGCGCGTGTCGTTCCACAGAATCGCCGGGCGCAGCACGCGCTGCCGCTCGTCGAGCAGGGTGGCGCCATGCATCTGGCCCGACAGGGCTATGCCGCGCAAGCCGGAAAACGCCAGCGGCTGGGCGCTGCGGATGGCGGCGATCACGTCCAGCGTGGCCTGCCACCAGTGTTCGGGATGCTGTTCCGACCAGCCGGGATGGGGACTCGACACGCGCAGGGCCACGCCGCTGCTGGCGAGGATGGTTTGCGCGTCATCGGTGAGGATGGCCTTGACTTCGGAAGTGCCGATATCGATGCCGAGATAGGTCACGATGGTTCCATGAAAAGTGTATGGGCGGCCGCGTGCGGCGGCGATGTCACGCTATGGTAAGCGCCCGGCGCCGCCGGCAGCGGGCTTTTCCGCATACTTTTCCCCGCTTTGCCGGTACGCGCCGGCCAAGCTAGCCAAGCAATCTAGCCATGCTGGCGGAAATCGCGGCGGTAGACATTCGTATCCTTGCCGTCCGGCTGGCGCCGCGTAAAGCGTTCGAAGCGCAGTCCCAGCTTGTTGAGCAGATTGATCGACGCCTGGTTCTGCAGCGAGGTGATGCCGTACAGCGTGGGCAGGCGCAGCACGTGCTGCGCATGCCGCACGATGGCCGCCGTCGCTTCCCAGGCATAGCCCTGGCCCCAGTAGGCGGGACGCATGGCGTAGCCGATATCGGGGCCGGGCAGGCTGTCGCGGCGCACCAGCCCCGCCATGCCCACGGGCGCGCCATCGCTGCGGCGCTCGACGATGTACAGGCAGTCGCCATGCGCGCGGAACTGCGCCATCGGTCCCGACTCCAGCGCGGCGCGGGCCGCTCCCAGGGTGTGGATGTTGCGCTGGCCGATGTTGGCGATCCACGACGGGTCGTTGACCAGCTCCATGTAGAAGGCCGCATCGTCCAGGGTGGCCGTGCGCAAGCGCAGACGGGACGTCTCGATCACAGTGACGGCGCCGCTCATGCCGGCCACTGCATCGGGTCGGTCAACAGCTGGTACATCACGTAGGCGTCGACATAGCCCAGCTGCGCATGGCGGTAGGCCAGCGGCAGGGTGGCGACCACCGTGAAACCCAGCTTTTTCCACAGGGTAACGGCGGCCAGGTTGGTGCTGACGACGAAGTTGAACTGCATCGCCAGGTAGCCCGCGCGGCGCGCCTCTTCCATGCAGTGCACGCCCAGCAGGCGGCCCACGCCCACGCCCTGCGCGGCCGGATCGACCATGAACGAGGCATTGGCCACGTGCGATCCATGGCCCGGCTGGTTCGCCACCAGCTTGTACATGCCCAGCAGGCGCTCGCTGCCCATCACGGCGACAAAGCTTTGCACGCCGGGGCCGAACCAGTAGGCGTGGCACTCTTCGCGCGTAGTATCGGCGGGGAAGGTGTAAGTGTCGCCGCCGGCCACCAGGGTCTGGAAGATCGGCCACATGGCGTCGAAATCGGCTTCGTTGGCCGGGCGGATATCAATTTCTTTCAAGGCGGTGCTCCCGATAACAAGTGATGGCCGATTGTATCAGCGCCCCAGGCGAAAGTTCACACTCTCGGGCCGCCCCGGCAGGTGCAGGCGCGATTGCGCGCGCGGCGCCTCGCTGACGACTTTCCCGCGCCGCAGCACCAGACGCCGCGCCGCGCGCAGGCGCAGCGCTTCCACGGTGCTGCCGCAATCGAGGATCAGCAAGTCCGCATGGCAGCCGGGCGCGATGCCGTAGCCGTCCAGGCCCAGGATGGTCGCCGGCGTTTCCGTCACGGCCAGGAAGCACTCGTGCATGGCCTGCTGGCCCGTCATCTGCGCCACGTGCAATCCCATGTGCGCCACTTCCAGCATGTCGCCGGAACCGAGGCTGTACCACGGGTCCATCACGCAATCGTGGCCGAAGGCGACGGGGATGCCGGCGGCTAGCATCTCGGGCACGCGCGTCATGCCGCGCCGCTTCGGATACGTGTCGTGACGCGCCTGCAAGGTGATGTTGATGAGGGGGTTGGCGATGGCCGCCACGCCCGCCTCGCGGATCAGGGGCAGCAGCTTGCTCACATAATAATTGTCCATCGAGTGCATGGAGGTCAGGTGCGAGCCCGTCACCCTGCCCTGCATGCCAAGGCGCTGGCTGTGGAAGGCCAGGGTTTCGATGTGGCGCGACAGCGGGTCGTCCGACTCGTCGCAATGCATGTCGACCATCAGCCCCCGCTCGCAGGCAAATTCGCACAGCAGGCGCACGGATTCCGCGCCATCGGCCATGGTGCGCTCGAAATGCGGGATGCCGCCCACCACGTCGACGCCCATGGCGATCGCGCGTTTTAGATTATCGAAGGCGCCGGGACTGCGCAGGATGCCGTCCTGCGGGAAAGCCACCAGTTGCAGGTCCAGATACGGCGCCACTTGCCGCTTGACGTCGAGCAGCGCCTCGACGGCCAGCAGGCGCGGGTCGCAGATGTCCACGTGCGAGCGGATGGCCAGCAGTCCGCGCGCCACGGCCCAGTCGCAATACTGCAGCGCGCGCTCCACCAGCGCGTCCTGCGTCAGCTGCGGCTTCAGCTCGCCCCACAGGGCAATGCCTTCGAGCAAGGTGCCGGAGGCATTCACGCGCGGCAAGCCGTAGCTGAGCGTGGCGTCCATGTGGAAGTGGGCGTCGACGAAGGGCGGCGTGACGAGGTCGCCGGCGGCGTCGATCTCTTGCGCACCCGTCACGGGCAAGGCGGGGCCGACGGCGGCGATGCGGCCGCCCTCGATGGCGATATCGATGGCGCGGCGCCCGTCGGGCAGGCTGGCATTGCGGATGACAAGGTCCATGCGGACACTCCTTCGGTTGACTACGGTATCGGGTGCTTCCAGTGCATTGTCAGCTTATCTTCCTCAAGGATGCTGCAGTGCACGAATATAGTCACTGGCAAAAGCGTAGCCATAGATTTCATGACAACGCTTTGCGCGCGCGCAAACTTCCTGCAAATGCTGCCAGGCGCATGAATACATGCGAACATGCAGAAAACACGCGGTGCACGCCCTTGAGAAAATAGCTTTCAACTAACTCGAATCACCGCTAGAATATTCATATTGCGTTGCATCATAATCAGTCCATGTTTAGCTGTTCAGCACGCTACCCATTTTACAAAACGCGGCCAACTCTGGTTTTCGGGATTTTGCAGAGCGTTTTGCCAGCATTTTAATCCGTACAAAGGAGTAAATATGTTTCCGCTTCCAGAACACATTTCCAGCGCCGCCAAGTCGCAACTGGAAAACCAGCTGCAAATCTTCAGCCTTCTGACCAGCAAAGTCTTTGAAAGCGCCGAGAGAAAATCATCGCGCTGAACCTGAACGCCGGCAAGGCCGCCATCTCGCAGACGGCAGAAACGGCGCAGCACCTGCTGGTCACGCAGGATCCGCGCGACTTCTTCAGCTACAGCACCAGCCAGGCGCAGCCGAATATCGCTAGCGTGCTGGCCTACAGCCGCCAGCTGTTCGGCATCGCCTCGGGCACCCAGGCGGAATTGCTGGCCTCGGCCAAGGCCCGCCTCGATGCGGCCGCCCCTGCCGTCGCTCCGGCGCCTGCTCCTGCCGCAGCCAAGCCCGCGCTGGCCGTCACCCCGCCTGCACCTGCACCAGCGCCGGCGCCGGCAGCGGTACCTGCCCCCGTTGCCGCCAAGCCTGCCGAAGTAGCCAAACCGGCCGAAGTAGCCAAGCCGGCCGCCAAGGCCGCGCCAGCCCCCGCTCCTGTTGCCGCGCCGGCAGCCAAGCCAGCGGCAGCGCCTGCCAAGGTTGCCGAGAAGGTTGCCGACAAGCCTGCCGTGAAAGCCGTGGAAGCCAAGCCGGCGGCCAAACCGGCAGCCAAGCCGGAAGCGGCCAAGCCCGCACCGGCTCCTGCCGCAGCACCAGCGAAAGCGGCCGCGGCCGCGCCAGCCCCCGCCAAGCCGGCCGCGAAATCATTTCCTACGAGCAAACCGGCCGCCAAGCCGGCCAGCGCCGCCGGCAAGACCGTGGCCAGGGCCGCCGTGAAGCACGCCCCTGCGCCGGTGGCCAAGGCGGCAGCCAAGGCAGCGCCCAAGGGCACGCCATCGAAGCAGCTCGACATGCTGGGCGGCGGCAAGGGCAGCGGCCGCAAGTAAGCCTCCTGCACGGCAGTGACGCAGCAAAACAACGGGCTACGGCCCGTTTTTTGCGTGCCCGTCCACAGCGCGCTTTTCCGCCTTGTTGTATCCTACGCGTACTTTTCCGTCCGCGTGCCCGTCCTTCCGCCCCGCGACACCCCATTACTCAAAACAAAAGGTAACCATGAGTTTATCGAGGCTCATCGCCGGCTTCGTGCGTCAGCATTGGCCGGCGTATGCCGCCGCCGCCGTCATGCTGACCGGCGTGGCAACACTGACCGTCTGGATCCCGCGCCGCGTGGGCGCCATCATCGACGCCCTGGCCGCGCACCGCATGACGGCCGCCGAACTGTGGCTTGAGCTGCTGACCCTGCTCGCCGTCGGCGTCGTCATCTACTTCCTGCGCGTGGGCTGGCGCATCACCCTGTTCAAGGCCGCCTACCAGCTGGGCGTGATGCTGCGCACGCGCTTCTACACGCGCATGTCGCAGCAGGGCGCGTCGTTCTACCAGAACCAGCGCACGGGCGACCTGATGGCGCTGGCGACGAACGACATCGACGCCATCGAAATGGCCGCCGGCGAAGCCATGCTGGCCGGTTTCGACGGCACTTTGACCCTGCTGATGGTGCTCGGCATCATGCTGCTGGGCGTGGACTGGCGCCTGGCCTGCATCGCCTTGCTCCCCTTCCCGCTGATGGGACTGGCCTTCTGGCGCATTTCCAGCCATATCCATACGGCGTCGACGGATTCCTTAAAGCGCTTTTCGGCGCTGAACGACCATGTGCAAGAGTCCTTGTCGGGCGTGCGCACCTTGCGCGCGCTGGGCCTGGAAGAGCGCAGCAGCGCGCAGTTTTCCACCCTGGCCGGCCACGCGGCCAACGCCAGCCTGACGGCGCAGCGCTGGGAAGCGGCGTACGAACCTGCCGTCGGCCTGACCCTGACGGCCGCCACGGCGCTGACCCTGGGCCTGGGCGGCTACCTCGTGTGGCAAGACCAGCTGACCATCGGCGCGCTGACGAGCTTTTCCATGTACCTGGGCCAGCTGATCTGGCCCATGTTCGCCGCCGGCTGGGTGCTGTCGTTGATCGAACGGGGCCGCGCCGCCTGGCAGCGCCTGCAGCCCATGTTAGATGCGCCGCTGGCCATCGACGACCATGGCACTATTGATACGCTGACGCCCGGGCCCCTGCAATTGCAGGACATCGGCTTTGCGTATGCGGGCCAGACGGCGCCCGCGCTGTCCGGCATCTCTCTGCTGTTGCAGCCGGGCCAGACCCTGGGCCTGGTCGGTCCCACGGGCAGCGGCAAGTCGACCCTGCTGCGCGTGCTGCTGCGCCAGGTCACGCCCCAATCGGGCACGGCCACGTGGAACGGCCAGCCGCTGGACGCCTACACCCTGCATGCGCTGCGCGCGGCCATCAGCTGGGTGCCGCAGGAATCGTTCTTATTCTCCGCCACCATCGCCGACAATATCGCGCTGGCCCGTCCCGGCGCCACGCGCGAAGAAGTGGAACGGGCGGCGCAGCTGGCCGATATCCACGCCGATATTTTGCAGTTCCCGGACGGTTATCAAACGCACGTGGGCGAAAAAGGCATCACCCTGTCCGGCGGCCAGCGCCAGCGCGTGGCGATTGCCCGGGCCCTGCTGGCCGACAACGGCCTGCTGCTACTCGACGATGCCTTATCCGCCGTCGATACGGGCACGGAAACGCGCATCCTGCAGCACCTGGAGGAATTGCGCCGCAAGCGCCCCGAGCGCAGCGCCATCATCGCCAGCCACCGCCTGAGCGCCGTCGTCAACGCGGACCTGATCCTGGTGCTGCGCGACGGCCACGTCACGGAAACGGGCAACCACGACGCGCTGATGCAGCGCGACGGCTGGTATGCCAGCCAGTGGCGCTATCAACAACTGGAGGCCAGCCTCGATGCCATCTAAGAACGACCAAGCCACCACCGCCACGCCATCCGTGCGCCGCCAGGCCGCGCAAGCCGTCGGCCTGCTGCGCCGCGCCGCCGCGCCCGACCTGCGCCATTTATATTGGGCCACGTTCTGGCTGATTCTCGCCGCCGCCCTGGAAGTCACGGGCCCCATTTTAGGCAAGGCCCTGATCGACCAGCACTTGCTGCCGCGCAACCTGGACTGGACGCGCATGTCCCTGCTGCTGGGCGGCTGCCTGCTGACGGGCTGGGTCGCGTCAGGCCTGCGCTATTTGCAGCTGGTACGCCTGTCCGGCCTGGCCATGCGCTCGGTGCAGCGGCTGCGCGAAACCGTCTACCAGCACGTGCTGCGCCTGCCGATGAGTTTTTTCGACCGCGCCATCACGGGCCAGCTGGTCAGCCGCGTCACCAACGACACGGAAGCCGTGAAATCGCTGTACGTGCAGGTGCTGTTCGTCATCCTCGACAGCTCCATCGTGCTGGTCGGCACCATGGCCGCCATGGCCTTCCTCGACTGGCGGCTGATGCTGATCGTGCTGGCGCTGCTGCCGGCCGTGCTGCTCATCGTCTTTTTGTACCAGCGCTGGAGCGCGCCGGCCGTCACGCGCGCGCGCGCCCTGCGCAGCGAGATCAACGGCCAGATCGCCGAATCGATCGGCGGCATGAGCGTGCTGCAGGCGAATAATGCGGAAAAGCGCTTCGGCGCGCGCTTCACGGGCATCAACCAGGACCATTACACGGCGCGCATGCAGGAATTGCGCGCCAACGCCTGGCTGCTGCGCCCCGCGCTCGACATGCTCAACATCGTGCTGCTGGCCGTCGTCATCTTCAGCTTCGGCCGGCGCGAGATGGGCGCCGTGGAAGTGGGCGTGCTGTATGCGTTCATCAGCTACATCGCGCGCGTGATCGAACCCTTGATCCAGATCACCATGCAGTTCAGCCAATTGCAGCAATCTGTGGTGGCGACGGCGCGCGTCTCGGCCCTGCTCGATGAAGCGCAGGCGCTGGAACACGCGCCCGGCAAAGCCGCGCCGGCGGCACGCCATGGCGCGCATGACGGCAACACGCCCGCCGTGGACATCGCGCGCCTGACGTTTGCGTATGTGGAAAACCAGCCCGTGCTGCACAAGCTGTCGCTGAGCATCCCGCAGGGCGCCTTCTTTGGCATCGTCGGCCACACGGGCAGCGGCAAGTCGACCCTGCTCTCCTTGCTGCTGCGTTTTTACCCCGTCACGCAGGGCAGCATCGCCATCAATGGCGTGCCCCTCGACAGCATCGACAACGAGCAGTTCCGCGCCGACGTGGGCCTGGTGCCGCAAGACCCGTTCCTGCTGGCCGCCTCGGCGCGCGAAAACATCGACATGGGCCGCGGCTACACGCAGGCGCAGATCGAGACGGCGGCGCGCGCCGCGCATGCGCACGACTTCATCGCCGCGCTGGAGCACGGCTACGACACGCCGCTGGGCGAAGGCGGTTCGCGCCTGTCGTCGGGGCAGAAGCAGCTGATCGCGATTGCCCGCGCGCTGGCCGGCCAGCCGCGCATTCTGCTGCTGGACGAAGCGACCTCGCGCATCGATAGCCAGACGGAGCAGATCGTGCAGACGGCCCTCAATGAATTGCGCGGCAAGGTGACCATCATCGCCATCGCCCACCGCCTGTCGACCATCCGCGAAGCGGACCGGATCATCGTGCTCAACCATGGCCGCATCACGGAAGCGGGCCCGCACGACAGCCTGATGCAGATCGAAGGCGGCCTGTACCAGCGCCTGTATCTGCTGCAGCAACTGGCAGTCTGATAGGCAGGGGGCGCCGTTGCATGGCGCCACTTTTTTTCTGTACGGCATTAGAAATGCCGTACAGACGGGAGTATATTCATCTGGCGGGCAGCGCCGACGGCCCCAACCACACTTCCGGGGGGCACCATGCGCAGCAAACTGTCGATCAAGAATATCTTCACCGCCATTTTCCTGCTCAGCCTGGCGCTCTCCGTCATCAGCCTGTGGGCGCTGTTCCGCGTGGCGGGCAAGCAGGCCGAGGCGAACCGCGTCACGGAAACGCGCTACCAGTCCTACCTGCTGGCAGACGAACTGCGGCAAAGCTCGGACGACCTGACGCGGCTGGCCCGCACCTACGTCGTCACGGGCGACGCCAGGTATGAGCAGCAATACCTGGACATCCTCGACATCCGCAACGGCAAGAAACCGCGCCCCGACCATTACGAACGCATCTACTGGGACTTCGTGGCGGCTGGCATGCCCGTGCCGGCGTCGACGGGCCCCGCCGTGCCCCTGGCCGAGCTGATGCGCAAAGCCGGCTTCAGCGAGCAGGAATTCGCCAAACTGCAGGAGGCCCAGGCCAATTCCGACGGCCTGGTCAAGACCGAGGTGATCGCAATGAACGCCGTCAAGGGCCTGTTCGACGATGGCAGCGGCAACTTTACCAAGAAGGGGCCGCCGGACCCGGAAATGGCCCGCACCATCATGCATGATGCCGCCTACCACAGCAACAAGGGCAAAATCATGCAGCCGGTGAATGAATTCCTCACGCTGCTCGACCAGCGCACGAGCACAGCCGTGCAGACGGCGATGAGCGGCACCATGGCCGCCTACTCCGTCACGGTCGGCGTGCTGCTGGTGTCGGTGATGGTCTCGCTGCTGTGCCTGTTCCTCGTGTACCGCCACATCAAGCGCAGCCTGGACCAGGCGATCGCCACGGCGCAGCTGATCGCCGGCGGCGACCTGAGCATCGACGCCGTCATCGAAAGGGCCGACGAAATCGGCGTGCTGCTGCATGCGATGAACACCATTAACGCCAACCTGACGGGGCTGATAGGCGACATCCGCAGCAGCACCGGCGAAATGTCGGTGGCCACGCACGAAATCGCGCTGGGCAATGCCGACCTGTCGGCGCGTACTGAAGCGCAAGCCAGTTCCCTCGAAGAAACGGCCAGTTCGATGGAAACGCTGACGGCGACGGTGCGGCAAAACGCCAGCAACGCCGGCGAGGCGAACCAGCTGGCCGCCACCGCCTCGGCCGTCGCCGTGCAGGGCGGCGCCGTCGTCGCCCAGGTGGTCAGCACGATGGGCGCGATCAAGGAAAGTTCCAGCCAGATCGCCGACATCATCGGCGTCATCGACGGCATCGCCTTCCAGACGAATATCCTGGCACTGAACGCGGCCGTCGAGGCGGCGCGGGCCGGCGAACAGGGGCGCGGCTTCGCCGTCGTCGCCGGCGAGGTGCGCAGCCTGGCTCACCGCAGCGCTGCCGCCGCGCAGGAAATCAAGACCCTGATCGGCGCCTCCGTGGAACGGGTCGACGCCGGCAGCAAGCTCGTCGACGAGGCGGGGCGCACCATGGCGCTGGTGGTGGAATCGATCCAGAAGGTGGCCGCCATCATGAGCGAGATCACCAGCGCCAGCCACGAGCAAAGCGCGGGGATCAGCGAGGTCAACCAGGCCGTCACGCAGATGGACAACATCACGCAACAGAACGCCGCCCTGGTCGAGCAGGCGGCGGCCGCTGCCGAGAGCCTGCAGGAACAGGCGCAAGCCCTGATCACGGCCGTCGCCATCTTCCGCCTGAAGGGCAGCGCGCCAGGCCCGGCGGCCCTGGCCCTGCGCTGAAGCGCAGCCAAAGTGTGCATTTTCGCAAAAATCTGCACATGCCATGATATTTCTTGATTGCAACATCATATAATCGCTGCAGACAAGCATGGTCATTGCGGGGGCGGGACGTTGGCAGGCAGACAGAAACGGGCATCATGGGGCAAGGCGCATTGGCTGCTGGCATTGGCCTGCCTGCTGCCGCCCGCCGCCCATGCCCAGGCCGGCAACCTTGAGCAGCATATCGCCGCCGTGCGCGAGGATGGCCGCTTCGTGCCCGCGCGCGCCCTGCAGCGCCTGCAAGAGGTGGAAACGCAGGCGCGCAGCGCCCCCCTGCCCGTACGCGCGGAATTCCTTACCCAGCTGAGCAACGCCCGCATGCGCCTGGGACAGAACGACCTCGCCATGCAGCTGGCCGAGGAGCTGATCGGCTATGCCCGCATGAACAAGAGCGACGTGGCACTGGCGAAAGGCATACTCTGCAAGGCCTACATCACGTTCGCCATGAACGAACGCCGCGCCTCGCACCTGCTGGCCTTCGAAGCGGAACGCATCGCCAACCGCACGGACGACTTGCCCGTGCGCGTGCAGGCGACCATCAGCGCGGGCCAGTCCTGGGCCGAGGAAGGCAATTTTCCGTTTGCGCTGGCCAAGCTGCAGGCGGCCGTCGACCTGGCGCGCCAGAGCAACTCCCCCTCCAGCCTGGCCGCCGCCCTGAACGCCCTCACCCTGCTGTACACGCAGATGCGCGAATACGACAAGGGCTTCGAGGTGCTCGACGAGCTGCTGGCCGTATCAGGCACGCTGGCATCGCCGGGCCGCATGGCGCAGGCCAAGAATACGGAATACGGACTGGCGCTCGATGCGCAGCAGCCGCAGCGGGGCCAGCGCGCCCTGCTGGCGGCCCTGGCGCTGGAACGCCAGCTGGACGCGCGCGGCATGGTGGCCGTCACCCTCGTCAATCTGTCGGACAGCTACCTGAAGGAAAACGACTACGCGCGCACCCTGCGCTACGCGAATGAAGCCATCACGGCGGGGCGCCTGGTCAACAACGAGCAGGTGGAGGCGACGGCGCGCCTGAACATCGGCCAGGCGCTGATCGGCCAGGGACGCTTGCAGGAAGGCAAGCAAAGCGTGGCCACGGGCCTGGCCTACTACGAACGCACGGCCAACCAGCCGGATATGCAGGCCGTGCTGCTGGAATACGGCACGGCGCTGGAAAAGGCGGGCGACCTGCGCGGCGCCGTCACGGCCTACCACCGCGAGCGGAGCATTTCCAACCAGCTGTTCGAGAAACAGCGGCAGAAGGCCGTGTATGAATTACAAGAAAAATATGAGGCGGAAAAGAAACAGCGCCAGATCGAGCTGCTGAGCCGCGAAAATCAGCTGAAAAGCACGGAAATCGACAACCGCCGCCTGCAGCAGCGCGTGTGGTGGCTGCTGGCGCTGGTGCTGGCGATGGCGTCCGTCATCGTCGGATTGCTGTACCGCAAGGTGCGCCACGCGAACGTGCAGCTGAAGGTGAAAAACCAGGAACTCAAGCGCCAGAGCTCGCGCGACCCGCTGACGGCCCTGTACAACCGCCGCCACTTCCAGGAATTCATGCGCAGCCATGCGGGCAAGCCGCAGCAGACGCACACGGGCAGCGACGTGGTGGGCGCGCTGTTCCTGCTCGATGTCGACCATTTCAAGCACATCAACGACCGCTACGGCCATGCGGCGGGCGACCTGGTGCTGACGACGATCGCCGAAACCCTGCATGAAGTGTTGCGCGAAACGGACATGATCGTGCGCTGGGGCGGCGAGGAATTCCTCGCCTTCCTGCCGGCCGTCGCGCGCGACGGGCTCGACGATATCGCGCGGCGCATCCTCAACGGCATGGCGGCGCAACGCATCGACTACCAGGGGCAGAGCATCGAGGTGCACGTGTCCGTGGGCTTTGCGCCCTATCCGCTGGCGCCGCTGGGACGGCCGCTGACGTGGGAACGCAGCGTCAACCTGATCGACATGGCCCTGTACCTGGCCAAGGCGCACGGGCGCAACCGGGCGTATGGCTTGCGCGGTTTCCATCACGTGGAACGCACGACCCTGGAAGCGGTGGAGCAAGACCTGGAACGCGCGTGGCGCGACGGCTATGTCGATTTGAGCGTGGTGCTGGGGGGAACGGACGGGATGGATGCTGCAAGTACTGGGACAGGGACAACGGCGCACGGCAGGCCAGCGGGCGCCAGCGATGGCGTGGCCGCCGCCGCCATCACCTGACGGTTGCCGCCGTGACCGGACCGGCGGCAGCCGGCCCTGGCGCGCTTATTGCGGTGATTACTTGTGCGCGGCGTCCTGCATCTTTTCGCCGGCTTTTTCCACTTTCTTGCCCACGGCATCGGCCGCTTCGCTCATCTTCTTGTCGGCGTCAGCGGCGACCTGATCCATCTTGGCGCCCGTATCGGCTGCAGCCTTGCTCACGGCGTCGTCAGCCTTGGTCGCGGCAGCCTTGATGTCGGCTTCAGCCTTGGCAGCGGCCGCATCGATCTTCTGGCCAGCCTGTTCCGCAGGACCGGCGGCGACATCGTCCTTCTTCTGGCAGGCAGCCAGTGCCACAACCATCATCCCGGCGGCGCACACGGTCATCCAATTTTTGCTTACTTTCATGATATTCCTTTCATTGTTATCAAAAGACACAGATCAGTTCGCAATATACACCCGCCTAAAATTTTCTAGCGTGCGCTAACGCACATAAAAACAGGCTTTTGTGGCGTAGTTGTAAGCAATGGTATCTTGACATCGTCATGGCACCTTGCACGCTGGGCACAATGTTGCTGTGTGCTACTGGCCCGGCGTTGCGTCCAGCAGCGAACGTTCGAGCAATTGCGACAGCGCCGTGCGCAGCGCCTGCGTGCGGGCCGCCAGTTCCGGCCGCTTGTAGCGCTCGGCGGCGATCAGGCTGCTTTCCAGGCAGGTCCGGTCCGATCTGGCCAGGCAGGCGTCGGCTGCATCGAGCTGGGCGCTCGCTTGCGCCACTTTCACCCTGGCGTCGAGTTCCAGGGTGTCGGGATCGTCGCCCCAGCGCTTCACATGCGCGGCCAGGCGTGTGGCGGCCAGGTCCGGCTTACCCGCGTCGAGCGCCTGGTTGACGCTGCCCTGCAGCACCATCCACGCCTGCGCCCGCTGCTGTTGCCTGTCGCAGGCGGCGGCGGACTTGGTGATGCTTGCTTGCAAGCGTTTGATCTGCGCGGCGGGCGCCTTGGCGCTTTTCAGCACGGCCAGCGCGCTGCGCGCCCCGTCCAGGTCGCACTGCACCGCCAGCGCAGCGGCGGCCTCGACCTGTTCCGCCACGCTGGCCGGCTTGTCGGCGGGCTTGTTATAAAACCAGATACCGGTCAACACCACGGCCGCCGCGATCCACGTGCGCAAACGCACGGGCGGGCGCGGCGGCGGCACCGAGCCCCTGGCCGCAGGCTTGGCGGGCGGCGCCTTGGCTGGTGCGGATGCCGGTGCGGGAGCCGCTGCGGGAGCCGGTGGCGGGACTGGCTGGGGCGCGGAAGCAGGCTGCGGCGCGGGCGGCGGCATGGGAGCGGCTACCGGCACCGGCGGCGGCACGCGTGGCACCGGCGGCGGCACCACGGTTTTCTCCAGGACCGGTGCTGGCGCCACCTGGCGCGCGCCGCAAAACGGGCAATGCGCCACGCGCAGCGGCAAAGTCCGGCCGCAAGCGGCGTTGATGCAAACGTCATTCACTGTTTCAGACACATTCCAACCTTTTCCTGGATTTACTCTGCTGCATTCTGCCGCAATATTACCTTACGCACGCACCGCCACGGCGTACCGGCACCGTGTTGAACAGTCTTGATATCGATCAAAAAGCGTCCGCAGCAGCGTCCTAAGCTACAAGCACAGGCCACGGACAAGGAGAACGCCATGCCAGCCCATCTGATCATCGAAGACGGCCAGCCCTGGTGGTGGGACAGCGCCGATATCTGGGTCGTGCCGGGCAATGATCCGAATGGCCCGCCCGGCGCGCCCATTGCCGGCATCAGCAATTACCTGTGGGGCCGCGTGCACAACACGGGCAACAGCGCCTCGAACGGCGTGCGCGTGGACTTTTACTGGGCCGACCCTTCCGGCCAGATCGCCGTCGGCGCCGCCACGCTGATCGGTTCCGCGTTTGCCGACTTGCCGCCCGGCGCCACGCAGGAAGTGCTGTGCCTGGTGCCCTGGATCCCCGTCATCGTCAATGGCGGCCACGAGTGCCTGCTGGCCGTGGCCCACGGGCCTGGCGACGTCAACCCGCTGCCCGATCCCCTGCCCAACGGCTTTCCCTTCCAGCCCAAGCAGCACGAGCAGATTGCCCAGCGCAACGTCACCGTGGTGCTGGCGGCAAGGCGCGCGCAATTGCTGTCCATCGCGGTGGCCGCCCTGCCCCGCGCAACGAAAAAAGTGGAACTGCAGATCGAGTATGGCGGCGAGCTGCCGGAGCGCCTGCTGGCCACGCTCGGACTTGAGCGGTGGCAACCGGCCAGGGATGCCCAACTGGTCGCGGGCCTGGCGCGCACGCCCCACTGCAATGGCGACGTGCCCGGCGAGCAAAAACTGGCGCTGGAAGTGCCGCGCGGCCAGGCGCAGGCCGTGTACCTGAGCCTGCGCGCCGAAGCCTTGCCGCCACGCCAATATGCGCTGCTGCGCGTACTGGAAACGCAGGAAGGCAAGGTCATGGGCGGCATCACGTATGTCGTCACCGATCTGGAAAAAGA
Organism: Janthinobacterium sp. TPC_1; assembly: GCF_056037845.1. Lineage (NCBI taxonomy): Bacteria > Pseudomonadati > Pseudomonadota > Betaproteobacteria > Burkholderiales > Oxalobacteraceae > Janthinobacterium > Janthinobacterium sp. TPC_1. The sequence continues at coordinate 377,659 of NZ_CP195157.1, forward strand.
ACAAGCTCAAGAACAGCAAAGCCCCGAGGAGCAGGCATCATGAGCGATACCCCCATGCAGGTGCTGACGCGGCCGTTCGCGATCGAGCCCGTCACCAATATCATGCTGCCCGATGGCATCTTCGACAATGCCATCTATGGCTTGCGCATCGCCGCCCACGTCACCAACATGTCCGGCAGCCCGCTGACGAATGTCACGGTGTACCTGGAAAGCGTGGGCGACCCCGGCATCGTGCCCGTGGCGCGCACCTTCTTCTTTGCCAGCGTGCCCGCCGGCGCGGCCATGCTGGTGATGTGGGACGCCGACTTCCAGCACGCCACGCCCGGCAAGCGCCTGGTCAGCTTTGTCGCCAAGGCCGACGGCTACACGCCGCACCGCTCGATCCAGCAAATCTTCGTCTCGCAGACGCGCTTCGACAGCATGAGCAATACCTATACCTGCACGGTCGAGGAAGGCACGCTGGAACTGTCCAAGCCGCAGGGTCACCTGCCGGGCAAGCGCTGGGGCAGCACGGGCACGGATGGGAAGGAGTGCCGCTGCCCGCCCGGCTTCGGGCCCATCGTGCCGACTGGCATGACCCTCGTCTGGACGCCGAATCCCGCCTACGCGGGCACGCATGGGGATTTGCCGTTTTCCGATCCGTGGTGGAAGATTCTCGCCATCATCATTGCCATCATCGCCGCGCTGGTGGCCATCATTTCGGCGGCGCTCGGCTCAGGCAAGGCCAGCTTCAGCGTGGGCGGCACCTTCGAGGAAACAGATCCCAGTGTCGATTGCTGCTCGCTCGAAGGGGCCGGCTCGGGCCAGCCCGAGTTCACGGTCGCCGGCGTGGCTTCGGCCATCGCCTCGGGCGCCATCGCCGTCGCCTGCTCCGATATCGCGGACCCGTTCTGGCGTGGCCGGAAGCAACACCACCGGCCGCCGGCGAACTGACTCTGGCCGAAAGAGTGGTGGCGAAATGGGTGTTACCGGAAGCGCCGAACGCGGGCCTGCCCTACACGGCCGACATCAGCTGGGAGTATGAGCGTTTCACCACGGGCGCCACCTACCAGCACGCCGTCACCGAAACGCAAGTCAACATCCATGTGGCGGGGCCGGTGGAAACGGACACGCCCGCCGTCGTGCAAGCCTATGAACCGTTGTGGCTGCGCGCCAGCTTCAAGCGCGACGATGGCAATGTCTTCCGCGGCACGGATCTGTACGCCTTCGTGCTGTTCCAGGCGCCGCAGGGCCTGTACTTCGTGGAATCGCTGACGGACGACGGCCTGGGCTTCGACCCGGGCGCCAATGACGGCGTGTACGCAGGCAGCCTGGACTTGAAACGGGCTTACCGCACCCTGCTGCAATACGATCAAAAGGTCTTTGGCACCTGGCGAGTCTTCGTCTTCGCCCAGGACGTCAACCACCTGACCAAGCCCGGCACGCCGCCCGAAATCGCCGCCCAGCACATCGGCGGCATGTTCGTCGCCAGCGCCATCGAAATCACCTTCGACGACACCCTGCCCTGCCCGCTCAAGGCGCAGGCGAATATCATCGTGGTGTGAGGGGGAAAATCGAAAACGGCCGGGAAAAACGCGCAGGGCTAGGCGCCGCCTCGAAGACAGTACGTCAGTACGGCGAGAGGCAGGCAACAACGCCTTGGGCGTTTTATCAGCCGCTCTTAGACCTTGACGGCGTCAACTTTCGCAATCACCGTGCGCGGGATGATATCCGTAACCGGACACGTATCCATCGCATCCGAATACGCGAGCCAGCGCTGCAGGCTTTCCATGCGGCGGATGGTGATGCCCTTGCCGTTAATGTAGCCGATCTGCTCGAAATAGGCGGGGTTGGTAGTCAACTTCGACACGGTGGGCGCATTGTCCACCAGGCGGTCGTAGGCCTTGCGCGCCTTGTGCTCCCACTTGGCCAGCACGGGGTCGTCGAAGCGGTTGCTTTCAAAATACACGGTGATGGTGCGGTCGTGGTTGGCAAAGCCAACGATGGCCGCACCCTTGCGTATGGTCAACAGGACATCTTCCTTGACGCCCGTGACGGGAACAAAGACGGCAGCGCGCCCATCCGTATCTGGCCGCTCCATGGGAATATCTTGTCCGATTATGCTCATCACATCACACTCTTTGTAATCGCCTGTTGGCCTGTTGTATTTGTATCTAGTTTTTGAAAGCATGTCGTACGCACGCGGACGGGGCCGCTGCGACTGGCCGCTTCCAGGCTCGCTGCCATAGCCTGTCATACCATTTTTCAAATAATACATTGCTGTAAAGCACTACACAAGATAATCAGGGCCGCGGCGCCCCCATGTCCTCCGCCGGATGGGGAATGGTGTGCACCGCAGCAATCGCCTTATAATGCTGCGATTACCTCACGCCCCCACCTTCGCACCATGACGCTTCCCGAGAATGACACCAGCCGGCTCGACGCCATCAGCGCCGCCGCCACCGAAGTGGCCGCGCAAAACGTGGCCGACCTGCTGGCCATGGCCATCTGCCACCGCCCGGACGAACCATCCCTGATCGTCTGCGACAAGCGCAGCTGGCTCAATGTCGTGCTAACGGAAGCGTACCGCCAGGCCTTGCCGGACGCGAGCTTCATCGACTTCGACGAGGTCACGCCGGACGCCGTGCTGGCCGCGTTTGCCGACCTGCCGGCCGGCAGCCTCGTCGTGCTGATCCAGTCGACCAGCTTCCGTCTGGAAGCGTTCCGCATCCGCATCGAGCTGTTCAAGCGGGGCCTGAAAGTCATCGAACACGTGCATTTGTCGCGCATGCCCGGCGTGCAGGGACTGCACTACATCGCTTCGCTGGCCTACGATCCCGCCTACTACCGGGGCGTGGGCCACGCGCTGAAGGCGCGCATCGACGGCGCCCGCCACGGCATGGTCGACAGCGGCGGCGAGCAGTTGTCTTCGCTTCCCCGTTCGAACCGGCCAAGCTGAATATCGGCGACTACAGCGGCATGAACAACATCGGCGGCCAGTTCCCGCTCGGTGAAGTGTTTACGGAAGCGCAGGACCTGGAAGCGGTGAACGGGCGCGTGCGCATCTTCGTCTTCGGCGACACGCACTTCATGGTCAACCGCCCCGACACGCCGATTACCCTGATCATCGACAAGGGCCGAGTCACAGGCACGGAAAACGCCACGCCGGAATTTACCGCCATGCTCGAGATCATCCGCGCGCATGAAGGCGAAGTGTGGGTGCGCGAACTGGGCTTCGGCATGAACCGCGCCTTTTCGCGCGAACAGCTGGTCAACGACATCGGCACGTATGAACGCATGTGCGGCATCCACCTGTCGCTGGGCGCCAAGCACGGCGTGTATACAAAACCGCAGTTCAAGCGCAAGGATGCGCGCTACCACGTCGACATCTTCGCCGTCACCGAAGCCGTTTATCTGGACGACGAGCGCGTGTACGCCGATGGCGCGTGGACGGTGGAAGCCGTCGCGTTCAATTGACCGTCAGCTGAAAAATCCGGCGGCGTCCAGCTCGCGGTCCCATGGCGGCACGGGCTGGTATTCGGCCACCAGGAAATCGATCAGCGCGCGCACCTTGGGCGACATTTGCCGGCTGGCCGGATACAGGGCGCTCAAGTGATTCAGCGGCAGCGCCCAGCCGGACAGCACGGGCAGCAGGCTGCCATCGAGCAGATTGCGCCAGGCGAGAAAGGTGGTGCTGTAGACGATACCCAGTCCCCGCTGCGCCGCCTGGTGCAGCACCAGGCCATTATTGGCCGTAAAGCCCGCCTGCACGCGCACGCTCACTTCCTCGCGCTGTTCCCCTTCTCCCCGCTGGAAATGCCAGTTCGTGCCATCAGTCAGGTGGCTGAAATGCAGGCACTGGTGCTGCAATAAATCCTGCGGCGACTGCGGCACGCCCCATTGCGCCAGGTAGGCGGGACTGGCGCACAGCACGGCGCGGCACGGCGCCAAAGGCCGCATGGCCAGCGCGCTGCTGTCCGGGATGCCGCCCACGCGGATGGTCAAGTCGAAACCGTGGCGTATCGGGTCGAGCAGGGCATCGTCGACAAACAGCTCGGCCCGCACCTGCGGGTGCAGCAGGCTGAAACGGGCGACGGCATCGGCCAGCCACGCGCTGCCGAAACTCGATGGCGCCTGGATGCGCAGCGGCCCGGCCAGCTCCGCCCCCGCTCCCGCCTGCGCCACGTGCGCCACCATGCGCGCCGCTTCCTGCGCCTGGCTGACGGTGGCCATGCACGGCGCCAGATAGGCGCGGCCCGCGTCCGTCAGGCTCACTTCGCGCGTGGAGCGGTGCAGCAGGCGCGCATTGAGGCGCTCTTCCAGCTGCATGATGGTCTTGCTGACCATGGCGCGCGTCAGGCCCAGGCGCTGTCCCGCCGCCGTGAAGCTGCGCAGGCGCGCCACTTCGACAAAGATTTCCATCGCTTTTAGTTGATCCATGTCAAAGATTGTCTGCGTTTTGGCGACAATCTGTCAACCAGAGGGCGATTGTTTGCCACCCTCGGCCATCCTACAATGGCGCTTTCCACTGACCTTCCGGAGCCGCCGCCATGCTGACGATCGAACAACAAGAACAATACCAACGCGACGGCTACATCATCCTGCCCGGCTTCAAGGGCGCGGATGAAATCGCCGCCTTGCGCGCGCGCGCCGAGCAGATTGTCAACGAATTCGATCCCAGCGTCAGCCAGTCGATCTTCACGACGCGCGACCAGGCGAAGAACACCAACGATTATTTCCTCGCCTCCGACAACACCATCCGCTGCTTCTTCGAGGAAGAGGCGTTCGGCCCGGATGGCCAGTTGAAACAGGCGAAATCGCTGTCGATCAACAAGATCGGCCACGCCATGCATGACCTGGACCCCGTCTTCCGCACCTTTTCGGCCGACCCGAAACTGGCCGACGTGGCGCGCGACCTGGGCCTGGCGCAAGCCCAGGTCTGGCAATCGATGTACATATTTAAACAGCCCGGCATCGGCGGCGAAGTGCGCTGGCACCAGGACGCCACGTATTTCGAGACCACGCCGATCAGCGTGACCACCTTCTGGTTCGCGCTGGAAGACGCGACCCTGGACAACGGCTGCCTGTGGGCCGAGCCGGGCGGCCACCGCGGCCCCCTGCGCGAACGCTTCATCCGCAACGGCGACCAGGTAAGAGTGGAAAAACTCGATGCCATGCCCTGGCCCGACGACAGCACGGCCGTGCCGCTCGAAGTGAAGGCCGGCGCCCTCGTCTGCTTCCACGGCTTGCTGCCTCACTACAGCGCGCCGAACCGCTCGCCCGTCTCGCGCCACGCCTACACCTTGCATGCGACGGACGGCCAGACCGAGTACGCAGCGCATAACTGGATACAGCGCGACGCGGCGTTTCCCGTGCGGGGCTTCGTCTGATGCGCATCCAGGTTTTCGCCGCCCACTGGGGCAATAACGACCTGGCGCCCGAGGTCTTCATCGACAAGGTACTGGCGGCCGGCTTCGACGGCATCGAAATGTCGCTGCCGCTGGACGCCGCCCTGCGCGAGGAATGGACGGACCGCATCGCCAGGGCTGGCCTGGACTTGATCGCCGCGCAGTGGGAAACCGTCTTCCACGCTGACTTCGCCCTGCACCGCGCCGCCCTGGCGGAACTGCTGGAAAACGCCTGCCTGGCGCGCCCCGTGCTGGTCAACACCCACACGGGCAAGGATTTTTATACGCCGGCGCAGAACGGGGAGTTGATCGACCTGGCCGCCGCCATCTCGGAAAAGCACGGCGTGCCCATCGTGCATGAGATCCACCGCAGCCGCTTTTCCGGCCACCCGATGCTGCTGCTGCCGTATCTGCAGCAGTATCCGCAACTCCCCTTGACGGCCGACCTGTCGCACTGGTGCTGCGCCTGCGAATCGCTGCTGGAAGACCAGCCGCAGACCCTGGCGCAGGTGCTGCCGCTGGTACACCACGTGCATGCGCGCGTGGGCCATGCGCAAGGGCCGCAGGTGGCCGACTTCCGCGCGCCGGAAGCCAAGCCGGCGCTGGACGCCCACCTGGCGTGGTGGGACGCCATCGTCGCCCTGCGCCGCGCCTCTGGCGCCGAACGCATGACGTTTACGCCGGAGTTCGGCCCCGCGCCGTACACGCAAACGCTGCCCTGGACGCAGCAACCGGTGAGCGACGCGTGGGAACAGAACGTCGCCATGCTCGCCCTGCTGCGCGCGCGGTACGCCGGGTAAAGCGCCCGCGTCCCGGCGCCGGATCGCCAGGTCCGGCGCCGCGCATTGCAATTAAATAGCGCACTATATATACTGTGCCCATGGATACCACCACCCCTCCCAACCCCTTGCACCAGGTGCCGCGCCTGGACAGCCAGCTGTGCTTTGCGCTGTATTCGACCTCGCTCGCCATGAACAAGCTGTACCGCAAGCTGCTGCGCAAGCTCGGTCTTACCTATTCGCAATACCTGGTGATGATGGTGCTGTGGGAGCGCGACGGCCTGACGGTGTCGGAAGTGGGCGAGCGCCTGTTCCTCGACTCGGCCACCCTGACGCCCCTGCTCAAGCGCATGGAGCAATCGGGCCTGTTGACGCGCACGCGCGCCGCCAGCGACGAGCGCCAGGTCATCATTTCGCTCACAGAGCAGGGCGACCAGCTGCGCCACGCAGCGGCCCTGTTGCCCGAAGCCATCCTGACGGCCAGCCACTGCAGCGTGGAACAAGTTGTGGACATGAAACAACAGCTGAACCAGTTGCGCGATAGCCTGATGAAAAGTGAGTAAACGCGCCGCTTTTCCGAGCAAAATCAGGCGAAATATCCCCCTGACAGCGCCAGGCAAAAGCTGGCGCACAATCCGCCTTTCTTTATTACAAATCGATACAAGGATGGCCCCACCCTGCGTATAGAATAGTTGCCACTATTTCCTTACAACAACATCAGGGTGAATATGCGCATTTTTTCGGCTCCGTTGCCTCGTTGGCTCTCTGCTTTACCGTGTCGGCCTTCGCTGCCGAACCATTCGACGACAAGTTCCGCCAGCTCGAAGAGGTGCTGCCCACCCCGAATACCTACCGCACCGCGTCCGGCGCCCCTGGCCACGCCTACTGGCAGCAGCGCGCCGACTACACGATCCGCGCCACCCTGGACGAGGCCAAGCGCGAAATCGCCGGCAGCGGCACCATCACCTACCATAACCAGTCGCCCGATACCCTCGGCTACCTGTGGCTGCAGCTGGATCAGAATATCTACAAGCCCGATTCCGACGCGCGCCGCATGACCACGGCGCCCTCGCGCCAGGCGTGGGCCAAGACGGCGGGCGAAGACACGATGAAGTTCGAAGGATTGCGCGGCATGCTGGCGCGCGGCGACTTCCAGGGCGGCTTCAATATCCGTGCCTTGAAAGGGGCCGATGGACAGCCTTTGAAGTATGTAGTGAACCGCACCATGATGCGCATCGACCTGCCGCAGCCCCTGAAGCCGGGCCAGGATTTCGTCTTCCAGGTCGACTGGGATTACCGCATCAACGAACAGAAGGTGCTGGGCGGGCGCGCCGGCTATGAAGTCTTCGACGACAAGAACGCGCTGTTTGAGGTGGCGCAATGGTTCCCCCGCATGGCCGCCTATTACGACGCTGCCGGCTGGCAGCACAAGCAGTTCCTAGGCTCCGGCGAATTCACGCTGGAATTTGGCGACTACGACGTGCAGTTGACCGTCCCCGCCGACCATATCGTCGCCTCCACGGGCGAATTGCAAAATCCGCAGGACGTGCTGTCAGGCGCGCAGCGCGAGCGCCTGGAGAAGGCCCGCCGCAGCGACAAGCCCGTCGTCATCGTCACGCAAAAAGAAGCGGAAGCGGCCGAAAAATCCGTCAGCCGCGCGCAAAAGACGTGGCACTTCAAGGCGGCCAATGTGCGCGACTTCGCCTGGGCCTCGAGCCGCAAGTTCATCTGGGATCGCAGGGCTACAAAAAGGGCGGCAGCGACGTGATGGCCATGTCCTACTATCCGAAAGAGGGCAATCCGCTGTGGGAAAAATACAGCACGCAAGCTATCGTGCACACGATAGAACAGTACAACAAGTACAGCATCGACTACCCATACCCGACGGCCATTTCCGTCAACGGCCCCGTGGGCGGCATGGAGTATCCGATGATCTCGTTCAACGGCCCCCGTCCCGTGAAGGACAAGAAAACGGGCGCGCTCACGTACTCCAAGCGCACCAAGTATGGGCTGATCGGCGTCATCATCCACGAAGTGGGCCACAACTACTACCCGATGATCATCAACTCGGACGAACGCCAGTGGACATGGATGGACGAAGGCCTCAACACCTTCGTGCAATACCTGGCGCAGCAGGCGTGGGAAGAAAACTACCCGGCCTCGCGCGGCGAACCGCGCGAAATCGTCGACTACATGCGTAGCCGCGACCAGGTGCCCATCATGACCAATTCCGAGTCCCTGCTGCAGTTCGGCAACAACGCTTACGCCAAGCCGGCGGCGGGCCTGAACATCCTGCGCGAAACCATTCTCGGGCGCGAGCTGTTCGACTACGCCTTCAAGGAATATGCGCAGCGCTGGAAATTCAAGCGTCCCACGCCCGCCGACTTCTTCCGCACCATGGAAGACGCCTCCGGCACGGACCTGGACTGGTTCTGGCGCGGCTGGTTTTATACGACCGACCCGGTCGACATCAGCATCGACGGCATCAGCGAATACGGCGTGAGCTCGAAAGATCCGGCAACGGAAAAGGCCTGGAAAAAGGCGCAAAAGGACGCCCAGCCGGAATCCGTCACGAGCCGCGCCAACAAGGGCATGCCGCGCCGCGTCGACGCGCATCCGGAGCTGAAGGATTTCTACAACCAGCACGACGATTTCACGGTGACCAACAAGGACCGCAACGCCTACGCCGAAGCGCTGGCCGGCCTGGAACCGTGGGAGAAGGATTTTGCTGAAACAAGGCAAGCACCTGTACCTGGTCGACCTGTCGAACGTGGGCGGCATGGTCATGCCCCTGATCCTCGAGATCGAGCTAAAAAGCGGCAAGAAGTACGTGGAGCGCGTGCCGGCCGAAGTATGGCGCTACTCGCCGAAGAAAATCACCAAGGTCGTCATCACGGATGAACCGATGGTGGGCCTGGTGCAGGACCCGTACTGGGAAACGGCCGACATCGACACCAGCAACAATAGCTGGCCGAGAAAAATCACGCCCTCGCGCCTGGAACTGTTCAAGAGCGAGAAGTCGCCCAGGGAGAACCTGATGCGCGATTTTCATACGCCGCTGAAAGGCCAGAACGGCGGCGCGGCCAAGGGCGACGAGGCGTGAAGCGCTGGCGCCTTCTCGCGGCGAGCCTGCTGGCCTGCGCCAGCATGGCGGCCGGCGCCCACAATTTCCACATGGGCATCGCCGACATCAGCTATAACGGGGCCAGCGGCAGCACGGAAGTGGTGCACACCTACACGGGCCACGACGTCGAGGCGCTGCTGACGAACCTGTACCAACGCCAGTTCGACCTGGGCCAGGAAGACAGCGAAGCGGCCCTGCGCCGCTATGTCGAAAAACAGTTTTACCTCGTGGGGCCGGACGGCAAGCGATTGCGCCTGAACTGGGTCGGCATGAAGGTCAATGCCGACAACGTGGTGATCTTCCAGGAAATCGAGCACACGCGCCTGGTCCCCGCCACGCGCATCCACAACCAGTTGCTGATCGACTTCCTGCCCAGCCAGCGCAATACCCTCAACGTGCAGGACAGCGGCAGCATCCAGACGCTGATCTTCGACCGCCAGAACACGGAATTGCCGATCCGCCAAGCCCCAGTACACCCATGACGCCACGCTATCTGCCCCTCTTCCTCGCCGCCCTGTTTTCCGCCACCGCCGCCCATGCCGACGACATCTTCCAGCGCGTGCTGGTCGACGGCTCCCGCCTGAACCAGCTGGGCGTGGCCGATTCGGCCAACGCGGGCAGCGTCACGCAACAGCAGCTCGACGCGCGCACCAGCTACCGGCCCGGCGAATTGCTCGAAGCAGTACCGGGCTTGATCGCCAGCCAGCATAGCGGCGAGGGCAAAGCCAACCAGTTCTACCTGCGCGGCTTCAACCTCGATCACGGCACCGACTTGCGCACCACGGTCGACGAGATGCCCGTCAACCAGCGCAGCCATGGCCACGGCCAGGGCTGGACGGACCTGAACTTTTTGATCCCCGAACTGGCCATGCGCCTCGATTACAAAAAGGGGCCGTATTCGGCGGCGCAAGGCGATTTTTCCTCGGCGGGCGCGGCGTCCGTCATCTACGCGAACCGCCTGACGCAGGGCATCGCCAGCGCGGGCATCGGGCAAAACGGCTTTCGCCGCGCCCTGCTGGCCGATTCGTTTGACGCGGGCGACGGCAGCCTGCTGTACGCGCTCGAAGCGCAGCATAACGACGGCCCGTTCACGCAGCCGGACCGCTACCGCAAGCGCAATGGCGTGCTGCGCTACAGCGAAGGCTATGCCAACAACGGCTTCAACGTCACAGCCATGGCGTATGACGCCAGCTGGAACGCCACCGACCAGATTCCGCTGCGCGCCGTGCAGGACGGCAGCTTGGGCCGCTTCGACGCCATCGATGCCAGCGATGGCGGCAAGGCGCAGCGCTACAGCCTGTCGGGCGCCTGGCGCCAGACGACGGACGACGCGTCGTCCAGGGTCAGCGCGTATGCGATCGCCAACCGCCTGGCCCTGTTCTCGAATTTTACGTATGCGCTGGACGACCCGCTCAACGGCGACCAGTTCGCCCAGCCCGACCGGCGCGTGACGGCCGGCGTCAATGCCAGCCACACCTGGCACCGCCACACGGACAGGGGCAGCAGCGACACCACCATCGGCCTGCAGCTACAGAACGACAATATCCACAATGGCCTGTACAACACGCGCCGGCGCCAGATCCTGTCGACCACGCGGCAAGACCATATCGTCGAAACCAGCATCGGCGTGTATGGCGAAAACAGCACGCGCTGGTCGCGATCGCTGCGCACCGTGGCCGGCCTGCGCGCGGATGCCTACCGCTTCGACGTGCGCAGCGACCGCGCCGCCAATGCGGGCACGGCCAGCGACCATTTGTTCAGCCCCAGCCTGAGCGTGATCGCCGGTCCGTGGCGCGAGACGGAAGCGTATTTCAACATTGGCAATGGTTTTCACAGCAACGACGCACGCGGCACGACCATCACGGTCGATCCGAAGACGGGCGAGGCGGCCGGCAAAGTCACGCCATTGGTGCGCTCGCGCGGCCTGGAACTGGGCTTGCGCAGCGCCGCCATCGCCGGCCTGCAAACGTCGCTGTCGCTGTACCGCCTGGACTTCGATTCCGAGCTGCTGTTCATCGGCGACGCCGGCGCCACCGAGGCGGGCCGCCCCAGCCGCCGCTACGGCATCGAGTTTTCCAGCTACTACAAGGCGGCCAGCTGGCTGTCGCTGGACCTGGACCTGGCGTATGCGCGGGCACGCTCGCACGGCAGCGACCCGGCGGGCGACTTCATCCCCGGCGCCATCGAAGGCGTGGCCCAGCTGGCCATGACGCTGACGCCGCAGGGGCCATGGTCAGGGTCCTTACGCCTGCGCTACTTCGGCCCGCGCCCCCTGATCGAGGACAACAGCGTGCGTTCCGCTGCCAGCGTGGGCTTGAACGGGCGTATCGCCTACCAGATCGACAAGACCCTGCGCATGGAACTGGAAGGCTACAACCTGGCCAACCGGCGCGACTCGGCCATCGATTACTACTATGCCTCGCGCCTGCCCAGCGAGACGCAGCCGGTCGACGATATCCACTTCCATCCGGTGGAATCACGCTCGCTGCGCCTGACCCTGGTAAAGAATTTTTAACTCAACAAGAATAATTCGTATCGCACACTGCACAGGAATCGCCGCGAAGTCGTAGAATGCCAGGCTGGATAAACTGATACAGGCCGCGTTCCGGCCGACCGCCATGAGCACTTCCGCACCGATCTTTACCGACCCGTCCCACGTCAAGGACGCCTTGCGCGATGACGGCTATGCCGTCCTGCGCCCGCAGGACGTGGCCGCGCTGGCCGGCTGCCCGCTCGACGCGCTGCGCGCGCTGGAACCAAGCTGGAATACGCTGGCGCTGGACAATTACCTGAAGGATGGCGGCCGCTATCGGCGCCGGCGCCACTCGTGCTTCGTGCAGGATGGCGAGCGCCTGACGCAGACGGCGCACCGTCCGCACTGGCAACCGGTGGAATACAACGCTCTGCACGGCGGCATGCACCGCCTGTTCGAACCGGTCGAACCGGCTATCGTTGCGCAAGCGGCCTGGCAGCAGCTGATCCGCGCGCTGGGGGACGCCTGCTCGCAGGTCAAGGGCCGCCAGCCGTGGTTCATCGAGGCGCACCAGTTCCGCATCGATACGACCGATGGCATCGGCCGCCCCACGCCGGAAGGCGCGCACCGCGACGGCGGCGTCGACTTCGTCGCCGTGCTGCTGATCGGGCGTGAACAGGTCAAGGGCGGCGAGACGCGCATCTTCGAAGCCAATGGTCCCAACGGCAAGCGCTTTACCCTGACCGAGCCGTGGTCGCTGCTGCTGCTCGACGATGCGGCCGTCATCCATGAATCGACGCCGATCCAGCCCGTCGGCGAACATGGCCACCGCGACACCCTCGTGCTGACCTATCGCGCCGGCCAGTTCCAGGGCGAAAACTGATAGACGGCCACAGCATTCCCATGGGCCAAAATAGTTACTTGGAAGTTACTTTTACAGACCTAAATCCGATATAGTCACAGGATGTCGATCTTGCGCGCTCAACGCGCCCAGCATCACCACACTGAAATCCTAGGAGAGGTCTGTGGACTCCAACAACCAAATCAAGCCTGACGAAATCGAGATCCTGATCGTCGAGGACAGCCCGACCCAGGCGGAGCGCTTGCGCCGCCTGATCCAGTCGCTGCACTACAACGCGCGCGTGGCGGCGAATGGCCAGCTGGCCCTGGCCGCCATCCGCGAGCGCAAGCCGCACCTGGTGCTGTCCGATATCGTCATGCCTGAAATGAATGGCTACGACCTGTGCCGCGCCATCAAGTCCGATCCGACCCTGCGCGACATTCCCGTCATCCTCGTCACCTCGCTCAACGACCCGAAGGACATCATCCGCGGCATCGAGTGCGGCGCCGACAATTTCATCCGCAAGCCCTATGCGGAAGACTACCTGCTCAACCGCATCAGCCACATGCTGATGAACCAGAAGCTGCGCAAGAACCAGAACGTGGAAATTGGCATCGCCCTGTACCTGGGCGACCAGAAGCACTTCATCAATGCGGAGCGCCAGCAAATCCTCGACCTGCTGATCTCCACGTATGAACAGGCGGTGCAGGTCAACGGCGAACTGCAGGCGCGCGAACGCCAGGTGATCGAGCTGAACATGCGCCTGGCGCACCATGCGGCCGAACTGGAAACCATCAACCGCGAAATCGCCCTGAAAAACCTGGAACTGGCCGAGGCGAGCCGCATGAAGTCCGCCTTCATCGCCAACATGTCGCATGAATTGCGCACGCCGCTGAACGCCATCATCGGATTCACGGGCGCACTGCTGATGAAACTGCCCGGTCCCCTGACGTCGGACCAGGACAAGCAGCTCAATACCATCCGCGCCAGCGCGCGCCATCTGCTCTCCTTGATCAACGACATCCTCGACGTGGCCAAGATCGAAGCGGGCAAGCTGACCCTGTCGATCGAGCCGGTGCACTGCCAGGACCTGATGGCCGAAGTGGCCGACACCCTGCGCCCCCTGGCCCAGCAAAAGGGCCTGGCGCTGGAGATGGCGCTGGGCGAAGCGGGCCAGCCGCCCGCCATCATCGAGACGGACCGCCGCGCGCTGACGCAAATCCTCATCAACCTGCTCAACAACGCCATCAAGTTCACGGAACAGGGCACGGTGCGCATCAGCCTGGCCCAGCGCGAGGAAGACGGCGTGCTGGTGACGGAAATGAGCATCGCCGACAGCGGCGCCGGCATCAAGGAAGAAGACCAGGCCAAGCTGTTCCAGGCCTTCTCGCAGCTCGATTCCACCTCCACGCGCCACGTGGAAGGCGCGGGACTGGGCCTGTACCTGTGTCAGAACCTGGCCAACGCCATCGGCGGCGCCCTGTTCTTCAACAGCGACTACGGCTCGGGCAGCACGTTCACCCTGGCCCTGCGCAGCAAGGCCTGAACTGCGATGCACCGCAACATGCCATTGTGATGTTTGCCATCCTGGAGAGATGGATACAGTAGCTCTACGGTATTGCACTGCAACATATTCAGCGCTATAGTGAACCTGTCTCCTCCAATTCGTTCTCCGAACATTGGATTCAGCCCGCGCCAGTTCGCGGGCTTTTTTTTGCCTGCGTTTTCCATGATCTTCATCTTTCCTTAACTAAATCAAGCGATTTAGTTATATCAATCGTTTGAGATATATGATTAAATCCGACATGATTGAAAAAAACATTTCCCCAACACCAAGCGCCGACGACGGGCGCAAGCCCCGCTCCGATGGCGAGCAGTCGCGCGAGCGCCTGCTGCACAGCGCCATCCGCCTGTTTGCCGAGCAGGGCTACGCCAAGACCTCCACGCGCGAACTGGCGCAGGCGGCCGGCACCAACGCGGCGGCCATCCGCTATTATTTTGGCGACAAGGCGGGCCTGTACCGCGCCGCCTTCTCCCATCAACTATCGAATCCACAAGACAATATCGCCCTGTACGAGCAACCCCATTTCACCCTGCGCCAAAGCCTGGAAGGCTTTTATGCGCAATTGCTCGCCCCCATGCAGCAGGGAGAAATCGCGCGCGACTGCATGCGCCTGTGGTGCCGCGAGATGCTCGAACCGACGGGCCTGTGGGCGCGCGAGGTCGACCAGAACATCCGTGCCGAACACGAGGCGCTCACGCGCGTGCTGGCGCGCCACCTGGGCGCCCCCGACGACAGCGACGACATGCACCGCCTGGCGTTTTCCATCGCCTCGCTCGCCCTGCAGCACATGGTCGGCGCCGAGGTGCTGCACACCCTGCGTCCGCAACTGATGGAATCGCCGCACGCCATCGATACCTGGCTGGCGCGCATGACCGACTACGCGCTGGCCATGGCCGACGTGGAGCGCCGGCGCCTGGCCCTTCCTCCCTCTCCCCCCACCGCTCAACGACAAGCACAAGGACCAGCATGACGACTATTCGATGCACCGTTCAAGGCGCCCTGGCCGCCGGCATCGCGCTGGCGCTGGGCGGCTGTGCCCTGCAGGGACCGCCCGCCGCGGTGGCCGCCAGTGCGCCCGCGCAGTGGCAGGCGCCGCTGCCGCACAACGGCAAGCTGACGGACCTGGCCAGCTGGTGGCAGGGCCAGGGCGACAGCCTGCTGGTGGAATTGATCACCGATGCGCAGCAGGCCAGCCCCACCATCGCCGCCGCCGGCACGCGCATCGTGCAGGCGCGCGCGGACAGCATCGGCAGCGGCGCCGCGCTGGCGCCCACGCTCGATGCGACGGGTAGCGTGGTACGCACCAGCCAGCAATCGGCGCAGCCCGGCGGCACCACCTCGCAGGCGGCCTTGCAGGCGTCGTGGGAAATCGATGTGTTTGGGGCCAACCGCGCCACGCGCGATGCGGCGCAAGAGCGCTACAACAGCGCCCGCGCCGGCTGGCATGAAGCCCGCGTCTCGGTGGCCGCCGAAGTGGCAAACCAGTACTACGCCTTGCGCACCTGCCAGCAATTGCAGGCCGTGGCCGAACAGGATGCCGTCTCGCGTCGCGACTCGGCACGCCTGACGGCATTGAGCGCCGGCGCCGGCTTCCAGCCGCCCGCCAACGCCGCTCTGGCCCGCGCCAGCGCCGCGGAAGGCGCCAGCCGCGCCATCGAACAGCGCGCCGCCTGCGACGTGAACGTTAAGGCGCTGGTGGCCCTGTCGGCCCTGCAGGAAGAGACGCTGCGCCAGAAGCTGGCGGCCAGCCCCTTTGTTGCGCCCTCGCCCGTGGCGATTGCGCAACTGCCGGCGCAAACCCTGGGCCAGCGTCCCGACATTTACAGCGCCGAACGCGAAGTGGCGGCCGCCAGCTTCGAAGTGCGCGGCGCCCAAGCGCAGCGCTACCCGCGTCTGAGCCTGGCCGGCTCCATTGGCAAGGGCAATATCCGCGCCGGCGGCAGCAGCATCACGGCCAGCACCTGGAGCATCGGTCCGCTGGCCGTCAGCCTGCCCATCTTCGACGGCGGCACCCGCCGCGCCCAGGTCGATGCCGCCACGGCGCGCTACGACGAAGCGGTGGTGAAGTACCGCGCCGGCGTGCGCCAGGCCGTGCGCGAAGTGGAAGAGGCGCTGGTCAACCTGGCCAGCACGGACGAGCGCAGCGGCCACGCGAAAACGGCCCTGGAAGGCTACCGCGTGTCGTTCGTCGCCACCGAAGACCGCTACAAGAATGGCCTGGCCAGCCTGATCGAACTGGAAGACGCGCGCCGCACGCGCCTGGCCGCCGAAAACACGGTGGTCAACCTCGAGCGCGAACGCAGCGCCGCCTGGGTGGCGCTGTACCGCGCCGCCGGCGGCGGCTGGAACAGCAGCAGCGCCATCGCCAACAACGCCCCCTGACGGATACGACAACATGAAAAAAATGACCTTGAAACCGATGGCGCTCGCGCTGGCCGCCCTTTGCGTGGCGCTGGGTGCCGGCGTGGCCCTGTACTCCCCGTCGTCCACGGCGGCCGACGAGGCGAAGGACAAGAACGCGGCGCAAAAACCCGCACTCACCGTCACCACGGCCAAGCCGCAGACGGCCAGCCTGCCCATCAAGCTGAGCGCCAACGGCAACGTGGCCGCCTGGCAGGAAGCCATCATCGGTAGCGAATCGAACGGCTTGCGCCTCACCGACGTG
This sequence comes from Janthinobacterium sp. TPC_1, assembly GCF_056037845.1. Lineage (NCBI taxonomy): Bacteria > Pseudomonadati > Pseudomonadota > Betaproteobacteria > Burkholderiales > Oxalobacteraceae > Janthinobacterium > Janthinobacterium sp. TPC_1. Next base: position 394,492 of record NZ_CP195157.1, read on the forward strand.
CGCGTGAATGTCGGCGACGTCGTGCGCGCCGGCCAGGTGCTGGCCGTGTTCTCGAACGACACAGTGAACGCCGACGTGGCGCAGGCCAGGGCCGCCGTGCTGGAAGCGGAAGCCAACGCGGCCGAGGCAGCCGCCAACGCGCAGCGCGCCCGTTCGCTGCAAAGCACGGGCGCCATCAGCGCGCAGCAGATCAGCCAGTACCTGACGGCAGAACAGACGGCCAACGCGCGCATCGCGTCGGCCAAGGCGCAGCTGGCGTCGCAGCAGCTGCGCCTCAAATACACGCAGGTGGTGGCGCCCGACAGCGGCATCATCTCTGCGCGCTCGGCCACCGTGGGGTCGGTGGTGGGCGCCGGTACGGAATTGTTCCGCATGATCCGCCAGGGCCGCCTCGAATGGCGCGCCGAAGTGACGGCCACCGAGCTGCTGAATTTAAAACCCGGCACGCTGGCGCAGGTGAAGGCGGCCAATGGCAGCGTTTTGACGGGCAAGGTGCGCATGATCGCCCCTACCGTCGATCCGCAGACGCGTTCCGCCCTCGTGTACGTGGACCTGCCGGCCAGCAGCGGGCAACAATGCGCCGTTCAAGGCCGGCATGTACGCCAGCGGCGAATTTGAACTGGGCACCTCGGGCGCGCTGACGGTGCCGCAGCAGGCCATCGCCGTGCGCGACGGTTTTAGTTATGTCTTCCGCCTCAATCCCGACCAGCGAGTCAGCCAGATCAAGGTGCAGGCCGGACGGCGCCTGAGCGACCGCATCGAGATTGTAGGCGGTATCACGGCCGACACGACGATTGTCGTCAGCGGCGCCGGCTTCCTCAATGACGGAGACCTGGTACGGAATGTGGCGACGCCAACAGCAGCCAAGCCGGCCGCAGCGAAAAAGTAAGGAGAGGCCATGAATTTTTCCTCCCTCTCGATCAAGAATCCGATCCCGGCCATCATGCTGTTCGCGCTCTTGACCCTGGCCGGCCTGCTGGCCTACAAGGCCAATCCGGTGCAGGATTTCCCCGACATCGAACTGCCCATCGTCACCGTCAGCGCGGTGCTGCCCGGCGCCGCGCCGGCGCAGCTGGAAACGGAAGTGGCGCGCAAGATCGAAGACTCCGTCGCCACCCTGCAAGGCGTGAAAAACATCTACACCAAGGTGCTCGATGGTGTCGTCACGGTGACCGTCGAATTCATCCTGGAAAAGCAGATCGCCGAAGCCGTCAACGACGTGCGCGACGCCGTCGCAAGGGTCAAGGCGGACATGCCGGCAGAACTGCGCGACCCCACCGTCACCAAGGCATCCACGGCAGGGCGCGTGGTGCTGACCTTTATCGCCACGGCAAAACCCGGCGTGGACAACCCGCTCGACTCTCCCGACCTGTCCTGGTACGTCGACAACACGGTGGCCAAGCGCCTCTTGACCGTGCCCGGCGTGGGTGCCGTCACCCGCGTGGGCGGCGTCTACCGCGAGATCCAGGTGGAACTCGACGAGGCGCGCATGGCGGCGCTGAAAGTGTCGGCGCTCGACGTCTCGCGGCAGCTGCGCCTGGTGCAGCGCGAAGCGCCGGGCGGCCGGGGCGACGTCAGCGGTGCCGAGCAGTCGGTGCGCACCATCGCCACCGTGAAAACGGCCGATGAACTGTCGCGCGTGGAAGTGCCGCTGCCGGACGGACGCCATGTGCGCCTGGACCAGGTGGCCAGCGTGCGCGACACCATCGCCGAGCCGCGCGCACTGGCCGAGCAGGATGGCAAGACCGTCGTCGCCTTCGAGGTGTTCCGCACCAAGGGCGCCAGCGAAGTGGCCGTCGCCAACGGCGCGCGCGCCGCCATCGCCGACCTGCAGAAGGAAAACCCCAGCGTGGTGCTGCAGCAGTCGATCGACAATGCCTTCCCCGTCGAGGAAAACTTCGACGGTTCGATGGAGCTGCTGTACGAAGGCGCGCTGCTGGCCGTGCTGGTGGTGTGGTGGTTCCTGCGCGACTGGCGCGCCACCCTGGTGGCCGCCGCCGCCCTGCCCCTGTCCGTGATGCCGGCCTTCCTCGGCATCTACTGGTTCGGCTACACGCTCAATACCGTCACCCTGTTGTCGCTGGCGCTGGTCGTCGGCGTGCTGGTCGACGACGCCATCGTGGAAATCGAAAACATCGAACGCCATCTGCGCATGGGCAAGTCGCCGATGGAAGCGGCCATGGAAGCGGCCGATGAAATCGGCATGGCGGTGATCGCCACCACCTTCGCGCTGGTGGCCGTGTTCCTGCCGACGGCCTTCATGAGCGGCATTCCCGGCCTGTTCTTCAAGCAGTTCGGCTGGACGGCCGTGCTGGCCGTGCTGGCCTCGCTGGTGGTGGCGCGGCTGCTCACGCCGATGATGGCCGCCTACATATTAAAACCGCTGCCGCACAAGGAGGAACAGGATGGCTGGCTGATGACGCGCTACCTGACCGTCATGCGCTGGTGCCTGAAGCACCGCGGCATCACGGCCATCGCCGCGGCCCTGTTCTTTGTCGGCGCCATCGCGCTCGTGCCACTGCTGCCGACCGCTTTCGTGCCGGCCGCCGACCGCGCACAGACGCAGATCAACCTGGAACTGCCGCCCGGCTCCACCCTGGGCGAAACGCAGGCCGTGGCAGCGCTGGCGCGCGATGCGGCCATGCGCACGCCGGGCATCCAGGGCGTTTTCAGTTCGATTGGCGGGGGCTCCAGCGGCGATGCCTTCGCCCCCGGCGCGGCGGCCGAGGCGCGCCGCGCCGTGCTGACCCTGACCACCGTGCACCGCACCGAGCGCAAGGAATCGATGGCGGACCTGGAAACGCAGCTGCGCCACAAGCTCGATACGATCCCCGGCGCCCGCTTCACGGTGGGGCCGCCCGACACGGGCGTCAAGATGCAGCTGGTGCTGCGCTCGGAAGACCCGGTGGCGTTGATGGCGGCGGCGCAAAAGGTCGAGCGCGAGCTGCGCGGCCTGAAAGGCATCGGCAACGTCAATTCCAGCGCCTCGCTGGTGCGCCCGGAAATCATCGTGCGTCCCGATTTCGCCAAGGCGGCTGACCTGGGCGTGACGGCGGCAGCCATCGGCGAGACCGTGCGCGTGGCCACGGCCGGCGACTACGACACGGACCTGACGAAAATGAACCTGCCCGAGCGGCAGGTGCCGATCCGCGTCAAGCTGCCCAACAGCGTGCGCGCCGACCTGGCCGCCATCGAGCGCCTGACGGTGCCCGGCAAGAATGGCCCCGTGCGCCTGGCGAACGTGGCCACGGTGACGATGGAAAGCGGCCCGGCGCAGATCGACCGCTTGAACCGCAGCCGCAACGTGACTTTGGATGTCGAACTCGGATCGCGCACGCTCGGTGAACTGAATGAAGAAGCGCGCGCGCTGCCGTCGATGAAGAATTTGCCGCCGTCCGTGAAGATCGCCGAACTGGGCGACGCGCAGGAAATGGCCTCGCTGTTCGCCAGCTTCGGCCTGGCCATGCTGATCGGCGTGCTGTGCATCTACTGCGTGCTGGTGCTGCTGTTCAAGGACTTCATGCAGCCGGTGACCATCCTGGCGGCGCTGCCGCTGTCGATCGGCGGCGCCTTCGTGGCGCTGCTGATCACGGGCAGCGCCCTGTCGATGCCGTCGATGATCGGCCTGATCATGCTGATGGGGATCGTCACGAAAAACTCCATCCTGCTGGTCGACTATGCGATCCTGGCGCGCCAGGCCGGCATGAACCGCTTCGATGCGCTGGTCGACGCCTGCCACAAGCGCAGCCGCCCCATCCTGATGACGACGATCGCCATGGGCGCCGGCATGATGCCGCTGGCGCTGGGCTGGGGCGCCGACCCCAGCTTCCGTTCGCCGATGGCGATTACCGTCATCGGCGGCCTGATCACCTCGACCTTATTGAGCCTGCTGGTGGTGCCGGCCGTATTCACCTATATCGACGACCTGGAGCACCTGCTCAAGCGCGGCATGGCCAGACTGCGCCGCCAGCAGGCGCCGCTGCGGCGCGATGACAGGGTGGCGCTGGAAAAATAAGCGCCAGGCGGATTGCAAAAACGCCCCCTGCGGGCAAGGAAGCGGGGGACCGGCCGCCAGGCCGCGCTCCCCCGCTTTCATCTATCTGGCATACTGCGCCCATTCTCCATGAACGCAATTTGCCCTGCCTATGAATTACCCCACTCCGCTGGCCCTGCTGTTGATCTGCTCCCTGCTGGGCGCCTGCTCGGAAAAAACCGCGCCCGCCACGGCACAGGAAGCCGCCGACGCACCGGCAGCAGCCGTCGAACCGGCGCCGGCCGACATCGTGCCGCCGCCGTCCGCCACCGCGCCCAAGACCGACGAAATGAACACGCCGCAGGCGCGCGAGCGCGAAGCGGCCATGATGCGCGCCGTCTTCGGCAAGGCCTACCGCGGCGACAGCGACGACGCGCTGGCCGACCTGCCCGATCCGGACAACCACGTCGACAAGCTCAGTTACGTCGTCAGCGCCGTCAGCCACAAGCTGCTGCCCGATGGCGGCGCCATCCTGGTGGCGAATGCGGAAACGGCCAATACGGAAGGCACGGCCGAATCGGCGCATGCCTGCCTCGCGGGACTGCTGAATGTCTTTTTCCTGGCGCCCAAGGGCGCGCCGCAAGACGGCCAGTGGCAAATCGTGAAACGCCTGGAAAACATCGCCGCCCTGGGCTCGTCGGGGCAGCTCGGCGAAGTCCACTGGGTCATGCTGGGCGCGAACAAGCCGGGACTGGCGATCCGCCACGGCTATACGGGCCAGGGCTACACCATCACGCAACTGGCCCTGTTTGAAATCGGCGACGGCAAGGTCAGCTCGCTCGATGGCGCCATCGACCTGTACTCGGACAATATGGGCGCCTGCGGGCCTGAAACGGACGAGTGCTGGATGGTCAGCGGCAAGTGGCGCTTCGCGCCGGCGCGCAATGGCGGCGCCTACGACGACTTGCTGATCGACTTCACGGGCGCGTCCGAAAAGATCAAGCCGGGCGTCACGGTCAAGCCGGACGAAGACCCGCCGCGCATCGCCACGCCCCTGAACGGCCACGCGCGCTATGGCTTCGATGGCAAGGGGTACAAAACTGCTTGAAGGGAAGAATACGGTGCCTGGCGTGTAAGCAGCTCCGTCACACCGCTACTTGCGCGCCGCTTCCAGGCGCGCCAGCAGCGGCGCATACATCGAACGCGTATGGCTGCTCCAGCGGGCCATGGCGCTGTCGATATCGAGCAGCAGGCGTTCCGACAGCACCTTGTCGCCCTGCTGCAGCGCCCAGATCGCGCACTCGGCGCGGCACTCGAAGCTGTTGTAGCGCGTCAGCGCATCGTCGAATTCCGCCTTCGCTTCTTGCTGCCGCCCGCTTTGCGCCAGCGCGCGCGCCGTCAGCAGGGACACCATCTCGGGACGGAAATGGATATCCGTGCGGCGGATGAATTCCAGGTGCGTCAGCGCTTCGGCGCCGCGCCCGCACTCCAGATAGGCCCGCGCCGCGCCGAGGCGAATTTCCAGATCCGATGAAAACGCTCCCCGCAGGCAGGCTTCGTACGTCGCCGCCGCTTCCTGCGCATCGCCCGCCTCCAGCTGCGCGCTGGCCAGGCGCATCTGGTTCTGCGCCGTCGGCGTGTACTCGAAGGCCGCTTTCGCCTCGCGCAGTTCCCGGTTCGGATCGAGCACCTGCACGGCCACAGAGGCGACCTTGCGCGCGCCTTGCGGCAGGCGCGAATTGGGCAGGTAGATGGCGAAGAAATACACCACGCTGCCCAACAGCGGGAACATGAATAAAATGAGCAGCCAGTACAGCTGCTGCCCGTTGCGCACCACATGAATCGCAAAGAATACCGCGATCAGGATGTGAATGCCTATGCCAAAAATCGTCATGCTGCGACCTCGTTCGTTCGTGATGGAAGCGGCTGGCACCATGCCGCCGCTTTTCCTGGTGAGAATATTACACTGGCCGCGCCATGCACACGCCCCTATTGCGCCTTGGCCGACCAGCCGCCGCCCATGGCGCGGTACAGGTCGACCGAGGCGACGAGGATGCGCGTCTTCAGCTGCAGCAGTCCCACGTCGGCGCTGTACAGGGTGCGCTGGGCGTCGAGTTCTTCCAGGTACGAGGCGTAGCCATTGCGGTAGCGGTTATGCGCGATGCGCAGGGTGTCCACCGCCGCGGCGCGGCGCGCGTCGTTTTCCACGGCTTGCTGCTGCAGCCGGTAGAGGGCGCCCAGGCTGTTCTCCGTTTCGGCAAAGGCGTTGCGCACCACGTTTTCATACGCGTACACGAGCTGGTCGCGCTGCGCGCCGGCAGCATCCGTCTGCGCCTGTACCCGCCCGCCATCGAACAAGGGACCGGCCGCCAAGGCCGTCAGGCGCCACAGGGCGGTCGGCGCATGCAGGAAATCGGTGAGGGTCGTGGCCTGCCCGCCGCCCACGGCCGTCAGCTTGAACGAGGGCAGCAGCTGGTCGCGCGTGGCGGCCAGGCTGGCGTTGGCGGCCGCCAGGTTGTGTTCCGCGCGCGCGATGTCGGGCCGCCGGCGCAGCAGTTCGGACGGCAGGCCGGCCGGCACGCCAGGCGCCGCCAGTTCGGCCAGGGGCAAGCCGCGCGCGATGGGGCCGGGATTGCCGCCGACGAGGACGGCCAGCGCGTTTTCCTGCTCAAAAATCTGCCGCTGCAGCTGCGGCACCTGCTCGGCTGCCGCATGGTATTCCGATTGCGCCTGCAGCCATTCCAGGCGCGAGCTGTAGCCCACCTCGAACTGCTTGCGCGCCAGTTCGCGCGACTGTTCGCGCAGCTGCAGGGTCGATTGCGTCAGCGCCAGCTGCGCGTCGAGTCCCCGCAGGTTCAGGTAACTCGTTGCCACGCACGCTGGCGGCGATCGACAGCGCCGCGGCATCGAGGCTGGCCTGCTCGGCGCGGTAGCTTTCCCCGGCCGCATCGCTCAGACTGGCCAGCCGGCCCCACACGTCGATTTCATAGCTGGCCTGCAGTTCGGCCTGGAAGACATTCGTCACGTACGGCTTGCCGCTGGAGGCCAGGGTGCGCGTGCGCGTGGGCGAACCGTCGAAGGCCAGGTTGGGCGCGCGGTTCGCGTCGGCCTGCGCCAGGCGCGCGCGGTACTCCTGCACGCGGGCGCGCGCCACGCGCAAGTCGCCATTGCGCGCCAGCGCTTCGCCCACCAGGTCGCTCAGCACGGGGTCGCCGAAGGCTTGCCACCACAGCTGCTCCACCTGGGCCTCAGTCGCCACCGGTGCGCCGATCGCTTGCGCGCGCCAGCCCGACGGCAGCTGCAGTGCCGATGCAGGCTGCGGCGGCGCTTTGGCGGCGCAGCCTGCCAGCGCCAGCGCGGCGGCCATCAGCAGGTGACAGGTGACGGCGCTTCATGGCTTGGCCTTCTTCGGCGGTGGCGGCGGCGCGGGATTGTCCGCCGAGTCGTTCAGCACGGCCGACGTGTCGACGCTGACCACCACCGACATGCCGGGCACGAGGCGGCGCGCATTCGCCTGGCCCGGATCGATGCGGATGCGCACGGGAATGCGCTGGGCAATTTTGAGGTAGTTGCCGGTCGCATTATCGGCCGGCAGCACGGAAAACTCGGACCCGGTGGCCGGCGAAATGCGCTCCACCTGGCCCGTCAGCACGGCGCCGTCGAGCGCGTCGACGTGGAAGGTGGCGCTCTGCCCTTCCTGCACGCCGTTCATCTGCGTTTCCTTGAAATTGGCGATCACCCACATCTGGCGCGGCACCAGCGCCATCAGCTGCGCGCCCGAATTCACGTATGCGCCCTGGCGCACCGTCACCTGGCCCAGCTGGCCATCCGAGGGCGCCACGATGCGCGTGTTATCGAGGTCGATCTTCGCCGCCTTGACGGCCGCTTGCGCGTTGGCCACGGCAGCCTCCAGCGCCTGCTTGTTGACCACCACCGAATGCACGCTTTGCTGGGCGATGTCGAGATTAGCCCTGGCTTGCGCCAGCGCGGCCGCCATCTGCGCCTGCATGGCACGCGACTGGTCGTGTTCGCGCTGCGACAGCGAACCGTCGGCCACCAGCTGCTCCACCCGGCTCAAGTCCGCGCTGGCCTTGCGCGCCTGCGCTTCCGCGTTGGCCAGCGCCGCCTCGCTGACGGAAATGCCCGCCTGCGCGCTGGCCTTCTGCTGCGCCCAGTTCGACAGGGCCGCCTGCTGCGCGGCCAATTGGGCCTGCGCCTGCTCGTAGCGCTGCTGGTAGATGCGGTCGTCGATGCGCACCAGCAGCTGGCCTTCCTTGACGTCCATGAAGTCCTGCACCGTCACTTCCACCACATAGCCCGACAGCTGCGTGCCGATGATCGTCACCTGCCCCCGCACGGTGGCGTTTTCCGTCGTCACGATGGGGCTGGTGAACGGCGGCAAACGCCATGCATACAGCACGATCAGCACGCCCACCAGGGCCACGGCGGCAAAGGCCAGCGCGGACAGCCACTGGTGGCGCCGGTCCGGCTGTGCCGTCGAAGGGGCGGCGGGTGCGGGTGCGGTGGGCGGTACTGGCGGCGTGGTGTTATTTTCTGTCATTGCTCGGTTCCGAATTGGTAATGGGGACGATGGCCATGGCCGTCTGCGCATCGCGCACGGGGCCGACCAGGCGGCGCGCGCCGTTGGTGATGCGGGTCCAGGACTGGCTGACCAGCATCCAGATCAGGGTGGCGATGGCGACGCCGGCGATCATCAAAAAGACGTCGTTGTAGGCCAGCACATTGGCTTCGCGCGTAGCGACGGCGCCCAGGCGCGCCACGCCCTGGGCGCTGCGCAGGGCCGGGTCCATCAGCACGCCGCCGTAGCTTGCGGCGCCGGACTGCACGCGCGCGGCCACCTGCGGGTCGAGCATGGTGAGGTGCTCAACCAGGTAGCTGGAATGGTATTTCTCGCGCGCCGTCTGGATGGTGCCGACGATGGCCGAGCCAAGGAGTCCACCCAGGTTCTGCGTCATGGTAAACATCACGGAAAAACTCACCAGGTTGCGCGGTTCGGCGATCACCGCGCCCATGCCGGCCACCATGGTGGGACCGAGGAAGTACGTGCCGCCAAAGGCCAGCAGAAACTGGCTGACGTACATGTTGACGGGGCGCGTCTGGCTGGTGGCGTGCGCGTCGATCAGGGCGCCGGCAGCGATCAGCAACAGCGCGAACATCAGCGAGCGGTGCAAGGTGGCCGGATTGATCGTCAGCGCGCTGACCACCAGGCCCGCCACGCTGCCCAGCAAGACCACGATGAACAGGTTCTGCATCTGGTCCGTGTTCAGGCCCAGCGCCTGCAAAAAGCCCACGGCGCCCGTCGATTCGGACAGCACGATGCGAAACAGCAGCACGGATAAAAACAGCTTGGCGATCTTGCCCGTGGTGAGCCAGCGCGTGTTGAGCAGCGGACGCGCGCGGTTATGCTCGATGGCCAGCGAGGCGGCGATCAGCACGATGGAGCCCGCCAGGCACACGCCCACCCACTCCGATTCCATCCACCACGCCGTGCGCCCCTGCGCCAGCACGGCGCACAGCAGGGCCACGCCGGGCGCGAACAACATAAAGGTGAGGAAATCGAGCGGCTCGAACGTCTGCACGCGGTCGCCGGGCGGCAGTTTCAGGGCCAGCACGCAGCCCAGCGCCAGCAGGGCCAGCCCCAGCTCGAACAGGTACAGGCCGTGCCATTCGCCGATCTGCAGCAGTTCGGACGTGAAGATGCGCGCCAGCGGCAGCGCCAGCTGGGCAAAGCCCAGGCCCAGCACCACGCCCTTCAGGCGGTGCCGCGCGGGAAACGCCTGCAAGGTGTAGTACAGCCCCAGCACGCCCAGCGCACCGCCCACCATGCCATGCGCGGCGCGCACGGCGATCGCCGACGGCAAGGTATTCGCATACAGGTGGGCGAAGGTGACGAGCGCATACAGCACCAGGAACGCTTCCGTAAACAGGCGCAGGCCGAACTGCTGGCGGAACTTCACCAGCAGCAGATTCATGGACACGATGGTCATCACGTAGGCGGCCGGCAGCCACTGCATCTGGTAGGCATAGGCGGCCAGCGAACCTTGCAGGTTCAGCAAATTGGCCGTCACCAGGCCGTTCCGAGTCCCCCCCCCGTCAGCGCGACGATCAGGCCGACGATGAAATACGCGACACGCTTGGGCGTCGAATGCTCGGGCATCGATGGCGACCCGGGCAAGGTCGGGCGTTCGCCCGGCCCCCAGGTGCGAGGTGTGTACTTGTCCATGCGGTAATCGCGATCCGGTTTGCTGAAGCCGTTCTTTTCTGCAGTGATAGAAATAGTTGCAAATGAACAGTTCTAGTCAGCAGCATATCATCGCAGGACGTTTTTATTGTTTACATTGTTGCGCACCGTCGTCGCACACGGTGACGCCAGCGGGGCAAGCCAGGCCTGCCCCCTGACGCTCACGCGGACATCATATGCGCGGCGGGTCCGTCTCGCGCGCAAACGCCCGGTGCGCGGCCAGTGCCTTTTTAAAGGCCGCCACGCCTTTCACTACGTCGCTCGAAGGCACGACGATGACGGCGGGATCGGGCTTGCCGTCAGGCAGGGTCACCGGCACGCCGGCCTTGTCCAGCAAGCCCTTGCCGGCGCCGATGGCCAGTAGCGGCTTGCAGTGGCGGTATTGCAGGCGCAGGAAGTCAAGCGCATTGGCGTCGCTGCCCAGCTGCTGCACGGCGCCCTGGCCATCCGGTACCACGACGGCGTCGAACAGCACGGACGGTCCCGTTTCCAGCGAGATTTCCACGGCCAGCGGCGCGCCGCCGCTCGTGTCGACTTTCCCCAGGTTGCTGCCCACCAGGCGCGGCACGGCGCCGTCCGCCAGCAGCGAGGCATAGATGCTGCGCACCTGCGCGCCATCGCTGCCCGGCCCCACGAGGATGGCCACGCGCAGGGTGTGGATGCCCGTCTTGCCAGGGCGGAAAAAGAGCGACAGCGCCGGCGACGGCGGATACGTGGGAATCGGCAGCATGGACACGGGCGGCATGACGGGCGGCAGCGCCAGGCCCAGCGCGTCGGCCAGGCGCTGCGCCAGGGTCTCGTCGACGTTGCGCAGCATGGCGACGATGCGCTTGCGGATGGCCACCGTCTGCACCTTGCTCAGTTCAAAGCGGAACGCATGCACGATATGGTCTTGTTCGACCGGCGTCTGGCTGATCCAGAACAGCCGCGCCTGGCCAAAGTGCTCGGCGAATTTCTCGGGCTTGCCGCGCACCTTGTCGCCTTCGGTCGGCGCGGGAAAACTGTTGAAGCCCTTCGCGCCCGCCTGGAACGGACAGCCGCCCGCCAGCGAATTGGGCTCGTACGCGACCCGGCCCCGGTTGATGGCCTGGCGGTGGATGCCGTCGCGCTGGTTGTTGTGCACGGGCGCCAGCGGAGAGTTGATGGGGATTTCATGGAAGTTGGCGCCGCCCAGGCGCGTGATCTGCGTGTCCACGTACGAGTGGATGCGGCCCTGCAGCAGCGGGTCGTTGGAAAAATCGATGCCGGGCACGATGTGCGCCGTGCAAAAGGCCACCTGCTCCGTCTCGGCAAAAAAATTGTCGGGATTGCGGTTCAAGACCATTTTCCCGACGGGGACCAGCGGCACCAGTTCTTCGGGAATCAGCTTGGTGGGGTCGAGCACGTCGAAGGCAAACGCTTCGGCCTGCGCTTCCGTGAAGACCTGGAAGGACAATTCATATTCGGGATATTCGCCGCACTCGATGGCTTCCCACAGGTCGCGGCGGTGGAAATCGGCATCGGCGCCGCTGAGCTTGACGGCTTCGTCCCACACCAGCGAGTGCGTGCCGGCCATGGGCGACCAGTGGAATTTGCAGAAGACGGACTGGCCCTTGGCGTTCACGAGGCGGAAGGTGTGCACGCCGAAGCCCTGCATCATGCGAAAACTGCGCGGGATGGCGCGGTCGGACATGACCCACATCAGCATGTGCGTGATTTCCGGCGACAGCGAGGCGAAATCCCAGAACGTGTCGTGCGCGCTGGCCGCCTGCGGAATGCCGTTATTGGGTTCGGGCTTGACGGAGTGGATCAGGTCGGGGAACTTCATCGCATCCTGGATGAAGAAGACGGGGATGTTGTTGCCGACCAGGTCCCAGTTGCCCTCGTCCGTATAAAACTTCACGGCGAAGCCGCGCACGTCGCGCGCCGTGTCGGTCGAGCCGCGCTCGCCGGCCACCGTGGAAAAGCGCACGAAGACGGGCGTGCGCTTGCCCGCCTTGGCGAACGGCGCGGCGCGCGTCAGCTTGCTTTGCTCCTTGTAGCATTCGAAATAGCCGTGGGCGGCGGAGCCGCGCGCATGCACGACGCGCTCGGGGATGCGCTCATGGTCGAAATGCGTGAGCTTTTCACGCAAAATAAAATCTTCCATCAGGGTGGGGCCGCGCAAGCCCGCCTTCAGCGAGTTCTGGTTGTCGCCCACGGGCACGCCCTGGTTGGTCGTCAGCACGCAGCCGCTGTCATCGCTGCGGGCGCCGTCGAGCGAGGCATTGCGCGCATTCTCGCCCAGGGCCGGCTGGCCATCGCCCGTCTTCGGCGAGGGTATCGTTTCACCCGTCGTGCTGGCCGTGGCCAGCGCTTCGCCCGACGCCACATGCACGCCTTCGGCCGGCGCGCGCGCCGCGTCGCCATACTGGCCGGCGAGATTCGGATTGTCGGGCATGCCGGCGGCCAGCGCCTGTCCGGCGGCAGCCTTTTTCAACAGCGCCTGCGCGGTGTCGCTATCGCTGCCCAGGCTGTGCGGCGGATCGCTCTCGGATGGGCCGGACATGCTGCTCAGTACTGAACCCGCACCGTCCGTGGACGGCGTTTTTTTATTGGTAGCCATTACGTCTCCTGTGAGTAGTTTGCCCCGGGAGAACGCTACAACTCCCTCATTCAGCGCACGAACAGGGCAATCAAAACAATGATGGGAATAGGTACACCAATCAACCACAACAAAATGGAGCGCATCTTCACTCTCCTTTACTGCCTGCTACTACCTTGTGCGCGTGGGCACTGTTTCCTCCGCCATGACGGCGAAGGGAACAGCGCCCACGACAAATACTTCCAGGAAAGCGTAAAACTTATTTACGCGAACCCAGCAGCTTCGACAGGCCATAACCGGCCGCTGCCGCAATCAGCAAGGACACGGCCGGGCGTTCGCGCACATAGCCGCGGCCCGTTTCGCCGGCGCGCTGGCAGGCGGCGCCCAATTGCTTGCCGCGCGCCATCAGGCGTTCGGAAGCCTTCGACATCGTGTCGCTGACTTGGTCGATGCGCTCGCCCACCTGGTCCACGCCGTCATGGGCACGCGTGGCGACCTTGTCGGCCAGGGGCTGGGCCTGGCTCGCCACCTTGTCGATGGCACGGTGCAATTCCTGGCGGGTATCCTGGGCGGCGCCGTTCATCTCGGAGCTGGTTTTTTCAATCGCGTTCATGATGGTTTCCTTCAAAGGTGAATAAATCAACCATGCTCGATGCCGTGACCGAATCATGATTCTCCTCGCTTCCGGGAAAAAGAAGCGGCTAAACGCTGCCGGGCTGAGCCATATCAAATGCTGGATCAGCAGCAAGCTGTTGCCACCACCTTAACCGCGCCCGCCGGGTGCCACCGTGCGGTGCCACACCTTGAAGCACAGACTTACATTCCTGATGGAAATAACCATCCCCGCCGGCCTGGCGGGGCGGGCGAATGCCTTGACAAAGCTGTCCCTGCTGCTGGCGCACAAGCCGGCCGTGCGACGCGAGTTCGTGTATAAGCCGACAAGGCAGGGGCAGGCAAGACCGTCCCCTGCCTCCCGCGCCGTGCTCCATCCTGTGGCAAAACGTCCACGGAAAACCCATGCCTGCCCCCTTGCCGACAATTTGATTGCTTGTCCGAATAGTTCTATGCGACGATACAAACCGCTTTGACCGTCCGCCCGGATGGCCGATTGCAGGCGCTTTCTTGCCAGCGGGGGACATGAATAAATTGTTAGACCTCAACACCCTCAAGCTTGCGCCCCCCTCTACCGCCCGCCCCCTGATGGAGCGGGAACAGGTGTTGCGCAAGCTCTCCTCCCTTGGCGCCTTCCGCCTGGTGCTGCTGCGCGCGCCGGCTGGCTACGGCAAGACGTCGCTGATGCGCATGATCCGCGCCGATGCCAGCGCGGCCGGAGGGAACGTGGCCTGGCTGACCTTCGACAGCAGCGACAACGATCCCGCCCGCCTGCTGCTGGGCATGCGCGCCGCCCTGCTCGTCACACCCGAGCCGCCGCAGGACAACTATGTCCGACTCGGCGATACGCGCGTCACCCACCTCTTCCTCGACGACGTGGAACTGCTCGACACAAGCAATATCGCCCTCGTGTTCACGCTGATCGCCGACGTGCTGCCGGCGCCGATGAGCGTGTTCATCGGCGCCCGCTCGCTGCGCGGCCACAGCGTGGCGGCGCTGAAAGCCAATGGCGCGCTGCTCGAGCTGGACATGGAAGACCTGCAGTTCAGCCAGGCCGAGACGGCCAGCTACCTGCAGCGCGCCCAGTTCGACCTGTCCGCGGCCGACGTGTCCCTGCTGCAGCGGACCAGCGAAGGCTGGCCCGCCGCCGTCGAGCTCATCGGCCTGGCCTGGAAACGGCTGCAAGGCCGCGGCCATGTTGCGTTGCCGCAATTGCCGGGCCTGCGCGACCTGGGCGAATACCTGGCCGAGGAAGTGTTCGAAGCGCAGAGCGACGACATCAAGGAATTTCTCATCGCGACGGCGGCGCTGAGCTCCTTCCACGCCGAACTGGCCGACTGCGTGCGCGCCAGCGGCGACAGCGCGCGGCTGATCGCCGCCATCCGCGCGGCCGGCCTGCCGATCCAGCCGCTGCAAAACAACTGGTTCCGCTACCACCCGCTGTTCGCCGAGCACATCGTGCTGCACCACCGGCCGCCGCCGGCCATCTATGTGCGGGCGGCGGAATGGCTGACGGGCCATGGTTACGCCTTCGAGGCGATCGATTACTTCCTCAAGGGCGGCGAATACGAACAGGCGGCCGATACCCTCGAAAGCATCGTCGGCCAGCTGCGCCTGCACGGCCAGTTCCCCAGCATCATCCAGTGGTGCGACCAGCTGCCCGACGCGCTGCTGCTGAAGCGCCGCCCGGCCCTCACCAGCGCGCTCGTGGTGGGCATGGTGTACTCGTCGCGGCGCGACGACCTGGCGCGCTGGCTCGACTACTTCCGCCAGCAGGCAGGCAAGCCGGACGCCGACCCGCTCTACGGCGAAGGCTTGCGCGCGCTCGACCCCGTGCTGGCCTTTCTCGACGGAGATACCGCGCGCACCATCGCGCTGGCGGACCGCGACTGGCCGCAGCAGCGCCAGGCCAATCCGAACGACCGCGCCACCCTGGCCTACGTGGCGGCCTACACCTGCCTGTGGCGCGGCATGCTCGACGAGGCAGCCGCGCTGCTCATCGAGGCGCGCCGCGCCTGCCGCGAATCGGGCACCATTTCCGGCCTGGCCATCGTCTACTTCCTGCAAGCCTACCTCGATGCGATCCAGGGCAATTTTGACGCCGCGCTGCAGCAACTGGCGGCCATCGACGCGCTGGCCCAGCGCCACAGCGACAAGATCTCGCCGGCCCTGCTGTACCCGTTCAGCGCGGGCCTGATCCTGCTGATCGACTATGAGCGCAACGCCCTCGACCTGGTGGCCTCGCGCCTGACCTTCGCCCGCAGCCTGATCCCGCTGGGCTTGCCATGGGACTCGCTGAGCGCCGTCTCCATCGTGCAGGCGCGCATGCTGGCCATCAAGGAAAATTCCGCCGCCGCGACGCGCTGGCTGGAAGGGCAGATCATGCAGGGCCATCCGCGCTCCGCCTCGCCCGCGCGCGCGGCGCTCGAGGGCGAACTGTCGCGCATGGCAATCCAGACGGTGCGCCCCGAATCGGTGGCCGGCTACGCCGCCCTGCTGCTCGATGCCAGCTGGCCCGGGCACGAACGCTGCATCGTTTCCTGCCAGGAAATCGACGGCGCCGGCATCGTCCAGGCGCGCCTGATGATCCATGCGGCGCCCGGCGAAGCGCTGGCGCGCATCGGCCAGTTGCTGGCGCACGCGCTGGCGGCCGGCGCTGCCTGTGGCGCGCACCACCAAGCTGCGCGTGCTGCTGGCGATCGCCTTGCAACGCAGCGGCTTGCCCAAGGACGCGCAGCGGGAACTGGCGCTGGCGCTGGAGCAGGCGGCGCGCTCGGGCATGGTGCGCAGCTTTCTCGACGAAGGCCCCGACATCCTTCCGCTGCTGGCGCACATGCAGGCCAAGTCGCGCCACCTGCTCAGCATCGCCGCCGCCGCCCACCTCGATGCCGTGCTACGGGCGGGCGGCGCGGCCACCGACGCCGCGCCGCCGGCGGTGACGCTGACGCAGACCGAGTACGCGCTGCTGTCACTGGTGGCGCAGGGCAAATCGAACCAGGAAATCGGCGCCAACCTGTTCCTCTCCGTGAGCACGGTGAAGTGGCATCTGGGGCAGATCTTCCGCAAGCTGGACGCCGGCAACCGGGGCCAGGCCGTCTTCAACGCGCGCCAGCTGGGCCTGCTGCCCCAGCAATAGCCTGTCCGCCCTGCCCCGGGAATCCGTCCGCCTCACTTCGCCGCCGTGCCGAGCCAGCGCCGCGCGATGGCATCATAGGCGCCGTCGCGCTTCATGCGCTCGAGCGTGCGCTGCCAGCGCAGCACCAGGGCAGGATCGGTCGACAGGGGGAAAGTGAGATAGCTGCCGATCGAAAAGATCGGGTACGCGAGTTCGACGGCATCGGCCGCCACGCCCGCCTGCTCCAGCAGGGCCGGCAGCTGTTCCTGGTCCAGCGCCATCAGCGGGTGCCGGCCGGCCAGCAGCATGGCCAGCATGGTGGCCGAGTTGTTCACCGCTTCCAGGTTGGCAAAACCGGCCTGCTGCAAGTAGCTATAGGAATAAAAGGCACGCGGCGCCATCACGCCCGACAGGGCCTTGGCGTCGTTCACACTGCCCAGATGGATGCCCGCGCCGCGCCTGGCATAAAAATTCGTTTGCGACACCAGCAGCGGCCCCACCCATTGGAATTGCCGCTCGCGCTCGGCAGTGCGCTTGGGGCACACCAGCACCACGTTGGCGCCGCTCTGCGCCATCAGATAGGCGCGCGCCCACGGCATCAGGCGCATCGGCGAGCGGTCGCCGAGGCGGCGCTGGATTTCCGCCACCACCTCGACGCAAAAGCCCGTCACCTTGCCATCCTTGCTGAAGGCCAGGGGCGCAATCTCGGCCGTCAGTATCTCCAGCGCCTGCGCGCGCGCAGCGCCGCACAGCGCCGCCGCCAGCAGCACGGGAGCCAATAACCACGTCGGCAACATCGCGTCCTCCTTTCCGCCGGCTCGCCGCCGGCAGAGACCGGCGCAGGCCGGCTTGCGCCACTGCCCACGCCCTCGCATCCATGATAGCAGCGTGGCCGGCGCGGCGCCAGGCGCGCCAAAAACCGTACTTTAGTAGGGCGCAAAGGACGCCGCATTTGACTATATTCGTCGCTTTTTCATCTGTCTGCCGCCACCTTGCTTCCCTGGAGCGCACACCTTGCCGTATCCCCATTTACTGAAGCTGACGCCGCCATTCGCAACGTCCCCCAGATGGAACGCGAAGTACCATTGCGCGAACTGTCCGCGGACGGCGCCTTCCGCCCGCCTGCGTGCTGCTGCGCGCCCCCGCCGGCTACGGCAAGACGGCGCTGCTGCGCGCCGCCCATGCCCGGCGCGCACGCGCGGGCGCCCACGTCGCCTGGCTGAACCTGGACCACGCCGACAACGATCCGGCCACGCTGCGCCGCAGCCTGCACGCCGCGCTGCGCCTCGCTCCAGTGCTCGCGCCCGACAACGACGCCCTGTTGGCCAGTTCAAGCGTCACCCATCTGTACCTTGATGCCGTCGAGCATCTCGACGGCGCGGCCATCCGCGACCTGTTCGCCCTGATTGCGTGTGTCCTGCCGCCCTCGATGCGCATCTACCTGGCGGCCCGCGCGCTGCACCACGGCGGCATCGCCGCGCTGAAGGTGGCCGGTACGCTGGTCGAGCTCGATATGGACGATCTGCAGTTCTCGCCGGCGGAAACGGCAAGCTACCTGCAGCAGCAAACGATCGATATTCCGCCCGATGATGTTGCCCTTTTGCAACGCGTCAGCGAAGGCTGGCCAGCGGCTATTGCACTGATCGCGCCGGCATGGAAAAAGCTGCGCCGCCACGAGGGGGCGGACAGGTTCATCCTTTCCGCCTTGCCCGAATTTAACGCTTACCTGCAGCGCGAAGTGCTGGGCGCGCTGGACGAGCCGATGCGCCGCCTGCTGACCACGGCAGCGCCGCTGGCCACCTTTTGCGCCAGCCTGCTCGAGGCGGCACTGGGAAGCGGCGACGGCGGACAACAGATGGCATGGCTGCAAGCGGCCGGCCTGCCCCTGCGGCAACTGCCGGGCGGCTGGCTGCGCTGCCATCCGCTGCTGGCCGGCCACCTGGCCCTGCGCCAGCCTGTGCCCAGTGCCGTGTACGCCAAGGCGGGAACCTGGCTGGCGCGCCAAGGCCACGTCGAGCAAGCCATCGATTGCTTCCTCATGGCCGGCGCCACACGCGCAGGCGGCAGACGCACTCGAGCGCGTCATCGCCGCGCTGTCCGCCGGCGGCCAGTTCGAGCGCATCGTGCACTGCTGCGAACAGTTGCCTACTGCAATGCTGCAACAGCGCCCGGCGCTGTCGGGCGCCTTGCTGGTCGGGTTGCTGTGCGCGGCGCGCGGCACCGAACTGGCAAACTGGCTGCATTTCTACCGCCGCCGCAGCGCCCTCATCGGCGCCGACCCGCGCTACGCCGCCAGCCTCGACGGCATCGCTCCGCTGCTGGCCTTTCTGGCCGGCGACACCGACCGCTGCATCGCACTTGCCGCAGGACACAAGTCGCACGCGACGATGGCGCCACCCGCCCCGGCCGATCCGCGCCACCTGGCCGTCTATACCTGCCTGTGGCGCGGCGAGCTGGCCGAGGCGGCGGCACTGCTGGTGACGGCGCGGCGCGATTGCGCCGCTTCCGGCTCGCCCATCGGCATGGCCCTGGTCGGCTTCCTGCAAGCGTATCTGGATGCCATCGGCGGCAATTTTGACGCGGCGCTGCAACAACTGACGGCGGCCGATGCGCTGGCGCAACAGCACGCCGAGCAGATTCCCCCCTTCTTCTTCCATGGCTACAGCGTCGGGCTGGCCCTGCTGATCGCCTACGAGTGCAACCGCCTCGACCTGGTGACGGCCCGCCTCGCGCTGGCGCGCAGCCTGCCCGCCGCCGGACTGCCCTGGGACGCGCGCGCCGCCATGCTGGTGATGCAGGCCCGGATGCTGGCGCTGCAACAGGGCCAGACGGCCGCGCGGCAATGGCTGGAAGCCGCCTGCCGCCAAGGGCGCGCACGGCTGCCGGCCCCCGCACGCGCACTGCTCGAAGCCGAACAGTCGCGCATGGCGCTACTTGCCGGCAACCACGATGCCGTCTCCTGGCACGCCTCGATCCTGCTGCAGCCCGTCTGGGCCGGCGATGAACGCTGCATCCTGCCCAGCCAGGAAATCGATGGCGCCGGCATCGCCCAGGCGCGCCTGCTGATACGGCTGGGGCCCTTGCCCGAAGCCGAGGCCCTGATCGGCCGCCTGCTGACGCATGCGCTGGCCACCGGGCGCCGCTGGCGCGCCACCAAGCTGCGCGTGCTGCTGGCCATCGCCCTGGCCCAACTGGGCAAGGCCAGGGAAGCGGAAGCCGAAATGGCCCTGGCGCTGGAACAGGCGGCCGCTTCCGGCATGCTGCGCCTGTTCCTGGACGAAGGCAGCGATGCGCTCGGCTTGCTGCGCATCATGCGCGGCAAGGCACGCCGCCTGCTCAGCACCCAGGCCGCCACGCACCTGGACGTGCTGCTGCGCGGCGCCGACACCCCCGCCGCCGCCTTGCCTGCGGCACAGCTCACGCCCACCGAAGCCACCCTGCTGACCCTGGTGGCGCTGGGCCGCACCAACGGCGCCATCGCCGACCTGCTGGACTTGTCCGTCAATACCGTGAAATGGCACCTGGGGCAAATCTTCCGCAAGCTCAGCGTCAGACAACCGCGGCCAGGCCGTCTGCAAGGCGCGCCGCACCGGTGTGTTGCCAATGCAATAGATGTTGCGGATCACGCAACAGATAGCGCAAATCCATACTTAAGTATGGTGACCCCCTACCGCCTGACAAATATGATTTCAATCACTTGCTGGCCAGTGCCAGCCGCCCCGCATCGCACTTAGTTCCTGAAAGAAACATGTCAAAAAAGACCACCATTCAAACGCGCCCGGCCGGTGCCGTCCAGCGGCCGCCGGCCGCCGCTGCGCCGCCGTCACCGGACGCGGCGAAGATGGAGCATCCTCCTGCCGCCCGGCCGCTGCCCGGCCTGCTCAAGAAGCTGGGCACCATGACAGCCATCCGTGACATGCAACTGGTAGAGAAGAGCTTGCTGCGCACGCTCGGGCCGATGCTGGGCGTGCTGCAGACATCGCTCTACCGCACCGACGAAAACCGCGACGTCGTGCGCGTGCTGCGCCATTCGCGCAGCAGCGGCCCGACCGCCCGACGGCACCGAACGCATCACCGAGCAGGTCGAAGAGGTGCGCAGCGGCGCCCATGTGCCGCCGCACGTGGCGCAATTGCTGGCCGACATGCGCCTGTTGGGCCGTTCCTGCAGCCGGGCGCTGGAGTCGCATCTGATGATCGGCTACCCCTTACATGGAGGCAACGAACTGTGCGGCTATCTGATCTTCGAGCGCAGCCACGCCGTCACCCCGGTCGAGGACGCCGTCATCCACGGCGTGCTGGAAGTGTTTTCCAACTATTACGCCTTGCTCGATACGAGCCAGCGCGACCGCCTGACGGGCTTGCGCAACCGCCATTCGCTGGAACTGAACCTGGAACGCCTGTGGGATGAACTGGCGGCGCAATCGGGCGACGCCGCCGAGGTGCCCGAAACCTATTGGCTGGGCTTGCTTGACATCGACCACTTCAAGCGCATCAACGACAACTACGGCCACATGATCGGCGACGAAGTACTGTTGCTGGTGGCGCGCCTGCTCGACGGCGCATTCCGCAGCAGCGACCTGCTGTACCGCTACGGCGGCGAGGAATTCATCGCCGTCATCGCCGCCAGCGACCTGGAGCAGGCCACGCTGGCATTCGAACGGGCACGCCTGACGATTGCGCAATTCAACTTTCCGCGCGTGGGTGCCGTGACGATCAGTGGCGGCTTTTGCCTGGCCAGTTCCGCGGTCCTGGCCAACGCCATCGTCAGCCGCGCCGACCAGACCCTGTACGAAGCCAAGCGCGCCGGACGCAACCGGATACTCCACTACGGCAGCCTGGTCGACGCCGGCATCCTCACGGAAGTCGAAGCCGGCACCATCGAGCTCTTTTGAGCCCGTTCCCCCGTTCTCATGGAGACACAATGAATAATTCTCAGCAAGCCTTCCTGGCGCAGCGCAAGCGCTTCGAGGCAGACATGCTTGCCCGCTACGACATCGATGCGGCCACCTACGCGGCCGTCAGCATCCTGCTGGCGCCGCTCGCCGTCGCCGTCTCGCTGGACAAGGGCGACTATCTGCAGCGCGCCGGCTCGCCGGCCAGGCACGTGTACTGGATTACCTCCGGCATCGTCTGCTGCGGCGTCAACACGCCTTCCGGCGACGATATCACGGCGGCCTTTTCCACCGAAGGCCACAACGCCACGCCCTACCACGACCTGCTGCAGGGCGCCAGCGGCTTGCCCGCGCTGCACTCGCTGACGGCCGAAACGGCGGTGGAAGCCTTTCGCCTCGATTGGGACAAGGTCGTCACCCTGCGCGCCAGCCACAGCGTGCTCGACGCTTATCACCTCAAGGTGATCGAATACATGCTCAAGCAGCAGTCGCGGCGCAGCCATGCCCAGTACGGCGCGTCGGCGCAAACCCGGCTTGCCTCGTTCCTGCGCGACTACCCCGGACTCGAGAGGCGCATCTCGCAAAAGACGCTGTCCTCGTATCTGGAGATCACGCCGCAATACCTGTCCCAGCTCTTGAACAAGGGCAGGCGCAAGGATGAACCCAGGCAAGACAGTCCCATCCGGCCCATGGCCAGGCTGATGGCATGACGCGCGCCGGCGCGCCAGCGCGACCGCGCTGAACCGCCGCCCGGGCTCCACGGAGACGACAAGGATGAACGCAAACAAATGGCGCAGTTGGACCGGTTCGCCTTACATGCGCAAGGTACTGAAGGTTTCCTTCAGCAACATTGCGTTTTATGCGCTGGCGGCCCTGACCCTGTTCCACAGCGCACGGCACTACGAAGAACAGGCCGCCCTCGCCACGCAAAACCTCGCCTACGCGCTCGAAACGAGCGTCGCCGAGGTCTTCGGCAAGGTCGACCTCGTCCTGCTCGGCATCCAGAGCGAGGCGCAACAGCAGCTCGCCGCGCACGGCATCGACGCCGCGACACTGCATGCCAGCATGCTGCAGCAGCGCGCGCAGATCCATGAAGTCGAAACGGTCGGCGTGGCCGACGCCAGCGGTGCCATCCTGTACGGCCCGCAGGCGCCGGCCGGGCAGCCGCCGCTGCGCCTGCGCGACGATATCCTGCGCGCCGCGCGCGACCCGCAGTCGCAGCTGATCATCGCCGCGCCGGGCAGCAGCAGCGCCAGCGGCAAGCGCGTAGTGCTGATGGCGCGGCGCCTGAGCCACAGCGATGGCAGTTTCGCCGGCGTCGTCTACGCGGAGCTGCCGCTGGACTACCTGGCACGCCTGATCGCCGCCTTCGACGTCGGCCGCCACGGCATCATTTCCCTGCGCAGCGCCGACATGGCGCTGGTGGCGCGCTTTCCCGAACAGGCGTGGAATCGGCTGGTCATCGGCAGCCGCACGGTTTCGCCGGCCACGCGCGCCCACATCGCGGCGGCGCCGGCGGCAGGCAGCTACCGCACCGTGGTCGCGCTGGACGGCATCGCGCGGCGCATGGCTTACCGCAAGAGTCCGCGCCAGCCCTTCTACATCTTCGTCGGCCTGGCCACGCAGGACTATCTGCAGCCCTGGTGGCAGCAACTGGCGGTGCTGTCGCTGCTGGCCGCCGCCTTCACCGCCTCGACCATCATCCAGGGACGCAAGGCTTACCGCCGGCGCAAGGCCGAACTGGCGGCGATGGCCGAGCTGCGCGGCAACCGGGAAGAGCTGCAGCACTCCGAATTGAAATTGCGCACCTTGTACAACTCGATCAGCGACGCCGTCTGGCTGGTCGACGCACGCGGCCTGCTCGACTGCAACCGCGCCACTCTGGACGTCTTCGGCTGCGGCAGCAAGCCCGCCTTCCTGGCCAACAGTCCCGGCGACCTGTCGCCCGCGCAGCAGCCATGTGGCAGCGGCTCGGTGGCCCTGTTCGAATCGCAGATCGCGGTGGCGCTGGCGCAGCGCGTCGTGCGCTACGACTGGGTCTACCGCCGCCTCGACACGGGCCGCGACTTCCACGCCGAAGTGCTGCTGAGCGCGATAGAACTGGAAGGCGCGCCGGTCGTCCAGGCCGTCGTGCGCGATATCAGCGAGCGCAAGCTGGCCGAAGAACGCATCCGCCACCTGGCTTACTATGACGGCCTGACCGATTTGCCGAACCGGCGCATGATAATGGAGCGCCTGGGCCAGGCCGTGGCCGTCAATCAGCAGGCCTACGGCGCCATGCTCGTCATCAACCTCGACAGTTTCAGGAGCCTCAATGACATCGAGGGGCGCGCCGCCGGCGACCGCCTGCTGTGCGAGGTGGCGCAGCGTCTGCGCGACTGCGCCACCCCGGCCGATACGGTTGCGCGCGTGGGCGCCGATGAATTCATCATCCTGCTGGCCAATCTCGCGTGCGACGAAGCGGACGCTGCCGCACAGGCCGGTGCCGTGGCGCAGCGCATCCGTGGCGAACTGTGCCACCCTTACCAGTTCTGCGCCGACGCCCAGTTCTGCCATGCCACGGCCGGCATCGGCATCACGCTGTACCGCGGCCAGCGCCTGTCCATCGACGACATCCTGCGCCAGGGCGAAGCGGCGCTGGCGCATGCCAAGCAGGGAGGACGCAATGGCATCTGCTTTTTCAACACGGCGATGCTGGCGGAGATCGAATCGCGCGCGCTGCTCGAGGCGGCGCTCGGCAAGGGCCTGCACCGCGATGAATTCCAGCTGTATTACCAGCCCCAGGTGGACCTGGCCGGCCGCCTGGTCGGGGCCGAAGCGCTGCTGCGCTGGCTGCCGCCGGACCGGCCGTCGGTGTCGCCAGCCCAATTCATTCCGCTGGCCGAGGAAAGCGGCCTGATCGTGCCGCTGGGCCTGTGGGTGCTGCATACGGCCTGCGCCCAATTGCAAGCCTGGGCCGGCGCGCCGGACAGCGCGCAACTGACCCTGTCCATCAACGTCAGCGCACGCCAGTTCCGCCGCCGCGACTTCGTCGAGCAGGTGCGCGAGGCGCTGCAGCAGTACCAGGTGCGGCCGGCGCTGCTGAAGCTGGAACTGACCGAGAGCGTGCTGCTCGACAGTGTCGACGACGTCATCGAACGCATGCACGACATCCGCGCGCTCGGCGTCAGGATGTCGATGGACGACTTCGGCACCGGCTTTTCCTCGCTGTCCTACTTGCGCCGCCTGCCACTGGACCAGTTGAAAATCGACCAATCCTTCGTGTGCGACGTCACCGCCAACGCCAGCGACGCCGCCATCGTCCACGCCATCATCGTCATGAGCCAGTCGCTCGGCCTGCACGTGATCGCCGAAGGCGTCGAGACCGAACCGCAGTACCGCTTCCTCGCGGAAAAAGGCTGCCATGCCTTCCAGGGCTATCTGTTCGGCAAACCAGTGCCCATCGCTCAGTGGCCCGCGCGGCAATTGATTCCCAACTTCAACTAGTTGATTTTTACCACGCCCAATTCTATTTAGACTGGGCAATACCACAGCGCCATGCGCGCCATCGTTACAGGAGAATGCATTGACAGACCATACGCAGAAGGCCATGCCAGGCCCGCCCACCGACCTCGAGGCGACGATCAGCCATCTGCTGCGCTTGCGCGACACGCTGGTCACCGCCGCGCAGACCCTGCGCGACATGCACTTTGAACAGAATACGCCGGCGCGCCGCGCCGCGCTGGAAGACACCAGCATGCTACTGGACAAACTGTCGCGCATGTATGGCGCGCCACCCGTTCAACAACAACAACAACAACAACAACAACAACAACAACAACAACAACAAGGAAGAAAACCATGAAATCGTCCAGCATCAAGTTCATGTTCGCCACGGCCCTGGCCGTCGTCGGCCTCGTCATTGCCCTGGTGGGTTTCGGCATCTACCGCGTCAGCCTGGCATCGGCGGCCGTCAGCGCCGCCCACGATTCGCGCTATGCCTCCTACCTGCTGGCGGACGAAATGCGTCAAAGTTCCGACGACCTGACCCGCCTGGCGCGTACCTATGTCGTGTCGGGCGAGCCGAAATGGGAACAGCAATACCTGGAAATTCTCGCTATCCGCAGCGGCAAGAAGGCGCGCCCCGCGCAGTACGAAAAAATCTACTGGGACTTCCGCGCCGCGGACATCGACCCGGGCAAGGGCTCGGACAAGGCCATCGCGCTGACGAGCCTGATGAAGGCGGCCGGCTTCAGTGAGGCCGAATTCGCCAAGCTCAAGGAAGCGGAAGTCAATTCCAACGAGCTGGTACGCACTGAAACGGTGGCCATGAACATGGTCAAGGGCCTGTACGCGGACCAGAGCGGCGCCTTCACGCGCCAGGATGCCCCCGACCTGGCCAAGGCGCGCAGCATGATGCACGACGCGGCCTACCATGCAGCCAAGGCCCGCATCATGCGCCCGGTCGACGAGTTCCTCGGCATGCTGGACCGCCGCACGAGCCAGGCCATTGAAGAAGCGGAGCAGGCCAAGCACTTCTGGTTCGGCGCGCTGAGCGCCGTCGCCGTGCTGCTGATCGCCACGCTGGCGGCGGCCCTCTGGTATGTGTATCGCCAGATCGCCGTTTCGCTCGACCACGCGGTACGCCTGTCCGACGTGATGGCTTCGGGCGACCTGTCGGCCGACATCCGGCGCCAGGGGCCGGCCGAAGTGGCCCGGCTGCTGGGGGCACTGGCCAGCATGCGCGACAGCCTGACTGCCGTGGTCGCGACGGTGCGCCACAACTCGGAAAGCGTGGCGCTGGGCAGCGCCGAAATCGCCGCTGGCAACCAGGACCTGAGCGCCCGCACCGAAAGCCAGGCCAGTGCACTCGAGCAGACCGCCGCCTCGATGGAAGAACTCAGCTCCACCGTCAACCAGAATGCCGATAACGCGCGCCAGGCCAACACCCTGGCGCAGCAGGCATCGCAGGTGGCACTGGCCGGCGGCGCCGTGGTCGCCCAGGTAGTAGAGACCATGCGCGGCATCCACGCCGCCAGCAAGCGCATCGCCGACATCATCAACGTCATCGACGGCATCGCCTTCCAGACGAATATCCTGGCGCTCAATGCGGCAGTGGAAGCAGCACGCGCCGGCGAGCAGGGACGCGGCTTTGCCGTCGTCGCTACGGAGGTACGCAGCCTGGCCGGACGCAGCGCCGAAGCGGCCAAGGAAATCAAGTTGCTGATCAACGACAGCGTGGCCCGCGTCGAACAGGGCACGACCCTGGTCGACCAGGCCGGCAGCACCATGACGCGGGTCGTCGACAGCATCACCCGCGTCACCGACATCATGGCCGAAATCAGCTCGGCCAGCGTCGAGCAGAGCGCCGGCGTTGCACAGATCGGCGAGGCGGTGACGCAGATGGATGAAGTGACGCAGCAGAACGCAGCCCTGGTGGAACAGATGGCGGCGGCAGCCATCAGCCTGAAGCAGCAGGCCGGGGAACTGGTGCAGGCCGTCAGCGTGTTCCGCCTGGCGGCGCCCGCTGCTGCCTCCACGCCGCAAACGAACGCCGTCCCTGCCCGGCGCCCCGGCACCACGCCCGGGACGCAGGTGGCGCGTATCAGCAGCGCCAGGCCGGCCACGCGCCGCAAGACCACGGAGCCTGACTGGGAAGAGTTTTAAGCGGCGGCAGCGATGAAGTGCCGATGGCCGGCAAACAAAAAACCCGCTGACCTTTGCAGGTAAGCGGGTTTTCTGATGAAACTTGGTGCCGTTGGCCGGAATCGAACTGGCGACCTTCACATTACGAATGTGCTGCTCTACCAACTGAGCTACAACGGCGAAGACCCACATTCTACAAACAATGCACAAAATTTGCTAGTGTCAACGCGAACTTTTTTCATTTTTTTTAGCGGCCCGGCTGCGGGCCGCTGAAAATCGCGGAAAAGTGCGGCTTTTACTCGGCGTGATACGCCGTCACGCGGGCCACTTCGTCCTTCGAGCCGAGGAAGACGGGCACGCGCTGGTGCAGCTTGTGCGGAGCGATGTCCATGATGCGCTGCTGGCCGTCGGTGGCCGCGCCGCCGGCTTGCTCGACGATGAAGGCCATCGGGTTCGCTTCGTACATCAGGCGCAGCTTGCCGGGCATCGAGGTGTCGCGCAGGTCGGCCGGGTACATGAAGATGCCGCCGCGGTTCAGGATGCGGTGCACGTCGGCCACCATCGAGGCGATCCAGCGCATGTTGAAATTGGTGCCGCGCGGGCCCGTGTCGCCGGCCAGCAGTTCATCGACATAGCGCTTCACGGGCGGATGCCAGTGGCGTGCGTTCGACATATTGATGGCAAATTCCTTCGTCGTCGGCGGAATCTGCATATTGCTTTGCGTGAGCACCCACGAACCCATTTCGCGGTCCAGGGTGAAGCAGTTCACGCCATTGCCGAAAGTCAGCACCAGCATGGTTTGCGGGCCGTACACGGCGTAGCCGGCCGCCACTTGCTTGCTACCTGCCTGCATGAAGTCCTGCTCGGTCGGCTGGCCCATGCCGTCCGGCGCCTTCAGCACCGAGAAGATGGTGCCGATAGAGACGTTGACGTCGATGTTCGACGAGCCATCCAATGGGTCGAACAGCAGCATGTATTCGCCCTTCGGATAGCGGTTCGGGATCGGATGGATCGATTCCATCTCTTCCGACGCCATGGCCGCCAGGTGGCCGCCCCATTCGTTCGCTTCCAGCAGGATCTCGTTGGAGATGATGTCGAGTTTTTTCTGTACTTCGCCCTGCACGTTTTCCGTGTCGGCCGTGCCCAGCACTTCACCGAGGGCGCCCTTGCCGACGGCGTGGCTGATGGTTTTGCAGGCGCGCGCGACGACTTCGATCAGCAGGCGCAGTTCGGCCGGAATGCTGTTGTTCGAGCGCTGCTCTTCAACCAGGTATTGCGTAAGACTGATGCGTTTCATGAAATCCCTTTTATTTTAATGAGTTATTGCAGTGTTAATTGGCCAATGCCTTGCTGACGACTTCCATCACGTCATTCGACAGGCTGGCCTGGCCGGCGACTTTTTCCAGCGCGTCGCGCATGTGGCTTTGCAGCGCCGGCACGTAACGGCGCCAGCGGTCCATGGAGCGCGCCAGGCGCGCGGCCACCTGCGGGTTCAGGGCGTCGAGCGCAATCACCTGCTCGGCCCAGAAGGCGTGCCGCTGCCGTCAGCCGCATGGAACTGCGATGGATTGCCGTTGGTGAAATTGAAGATCAGGCTGCGCGCGCGGTTCGGATTTTTCAAGGTGAAGGCCGGATGCGTCATCAGTTGGCGCACGGCTTGCACGTCGGTCGTCGGCGCGGCCGCCTGCATGGCGAACCACTTGTCGACCACCAGCGCCTCGTTCTCGAAGTCGGCATAGAAACTGCTCAAGGCAGCCTGCGCGTGCGGCTGCGAGCCGGAATGAATCAGCGCCGCCAGCGCCGCGGCGCGGTCCGTCATGTTGCCGGCATTATCGAACTGCAGCCGCGCCAGGTCCAGCTCCGCCGCTTCGGGCGCGATCAGCAAATACGACAGGGCCAGGTTTTTCAAGCCGCGCTTGCCGGCCGACAGGGCGTCCGGGCTGTATTCGCCCGGCGTCTGGTTGGCGTGGTACTGCGCCAGCAATTCAGGTTTCAGGGCTGCAGCGATGGTAGTGCGCATGAACTGGCGCGCCGCATGGATCGCCTGCGGGTCGACTTGCGCCATGCGCTCGGCGATGATGGTTTCCGACGGCAGGATCAGGGCCAGCTCGCGGAAGGCAGGATCGAGCGTCTCATCGGCCAGCAGGGCGCGCTGCGCTGCGATGAAGGTGTCGTCCAGCGCCAGGGCCTCGCCGGTGGCGACGGCGGCGGTCAGTTTCAGCAGGCGCTCCATGGCCAGGCGCTGGCCCGCTTCCCAGCGGTTGACGGGATCGCTGTCGTGGCGGAACAGGTGCAGCAGCTGTTCATCGGTGTAATCGTATTCCAGCACCACGGGCGCGGAAAAGTCGCGCAGCAGCGATGGCACTGGCGCTTCTGCCACGTTATTGAAGCGGAAAGTCTGCGACGCCTGCGTCAATTCCAGCACGACGCTGGTGGCGCCGTCCGACGCCACGCCATCCACGTGCAGCGGCAGGTCGCGGCCATCGGCAGCCAGCAAGCCGACGGTGACGGGAATGTGGAACGGCAGTTTTTTCGGCTGGCCCGGCGTTGCAGGACAGCTTTGCGCCAGGGTCAGCTCGAACGTCCGGCTGGCGGCGTCGTAGCGCGTAGAAGCGGTGACGACGGGCGTGCCGGCCTGGCTGTACCAGCGCTCGAACTGGGTGAAGTCGCGGCCATTCGCGTCCGCCATGGCGGCGCGGAAGTCGTCGCACTGGACGGCCTGGCCATCGTGGCGTTCAAAATACAGGTCCATGCCCTTGCGGAAACCGTCGCGGCCCACCAGGGTCTGGTACATGCGCACCACTTCGGCGCCCTTTTCGTAGATGGTGACCGTATAAAAGTTATTGATCTCCACAAAAGAGTCGGGACGCACGGGATGCGCCATCGGGCCTGCGTCTTCCGGGAACTGCGCCTGGCGCAAGGTGCGCACCTGGTCGATGCGCGTGACGGCGCGGCCCGTGTCCGTGCCGATCATGTCGGCCGAGAATTCCTGGTCGCGGAACACGGTCAAGCCTTCCTTCAGCGACAGCTGGAACCAGTCGCGGCACGTGACCCTGTTGCCGGTCCAGTTATGGAAGTATTCGTGGCCCACCACCGCTTCGATGCCCGCGTAATCGACGTCCGTTGCCACGCGCGGATTGGCCAGCACGTACTTGGTATTGAAGATGTTCAGGCCCTTGTTTTCCATGGCGCCCATATTAAAATCGCCCACGGCGACGATCATGAAGCGGTCCAGGTCCAGTTCCAGGCCGAAGCGCTCCTCGTCCCAGCGGATGGAGTTTTTCAGCGACTGCATGGCGTAGTCGGTCTTATCGAGGTTGCCCTCTTCCACCCACACTTGCAGCAGCACTTCGCGGCCCGACTTCAAGGTGTAGCGCTCTTCCTGGCACACCAGGCGCGCCGCCACCAGGGCGAACAGGTAGGACGGCTTCTTGAACGGGTCTTCCCACTTGGCGTAATGGCGGCCGTCGCCCAGGTCGCCCTCTTCGATCAGGTTGCCGTTCGATAGCAGCACCGGATAGTGTTCCTTGTCGGCGCGCAGCATGACCGTATATTTGGCCATCACGTCCGGACGATCCGGGAAGAAGGTGATGCGGCGGAAGCCCTCCGCTTCGCACTGCGTGAAGAAATTATGGTTCGACACGTACAGGCCGGACAGCGAGGTATTGTCCTGCGGCGCCAGCACGGTCTCGATATCGAGCAGCACCTCGTCCGGCGCCTTGGGGATGGTCAGCATGCCGGCCGTCAGCTTGTATTGCGACGGTTTCAGCTGCTTGCCATTCAGGCGCACCAGCACCAGCTCGATGTGTTCGCCGTGCAATTCGATGCTGCGGCTGGAGCTGGCCGGGTTGTGGCGCATGCGGATCCGGCTCGCCACCACTGTGCGGGCGGGATCGAGATCGAAACCAAGTTCGACGCTGTCGACCAGGAAGCTGGGCGGCGTGTAATCTTTGCGGTAAATCGTCTGAGGGCTGTCTGTGCGCATAGGGATTTGGGTGGGAGCGGAGGCAAAAGCCTATTTTACCAACACCAGCCCCCGATCGTCGCGATTCAGCGCAGGAATGTTGGATTCCCTTACACGGCGACATACCAGGTAACATTCTGTAATAATGAATGGAAACAAATAGAACTATTCTTATAATACTAAGCGATGAATTGCGTCTACTAATCAGGAGGTCATGCAATGAAACGATATCTCACCATCATGATGGCCGCATTGACCGTGTTGCTCACCGGATGTGCCACCACCATACGCAGCGATGTGACCGTTTTCCATGAGTGGCCTGCGCAATTGCAGGACAAATCGTACGTCTTCGAAGCGCCAGCGGCGGAAAACGACACGCTGGAATACCGCAGCTACCAGAACCTGGTGCGCGCGGAACTGGCCAAACACGGCTTCGGCGAAGCATCCGGCCCTGCGGCAGCCAATTTGCGCGTGGCGATGCATTTTTCCACCGTCGACTATCCTGAACGCGTGCTGCAAGCCACCGACCCATTCTGGTATGGCCCCGGCTACTGGCCTGGCCGCTATGGCTACCGCTACGGCGCATGGCCAGGCTATGGCCGCTTCGGCTACAACCCCTATTGGTATGGTCCGATGGATGTCGAGGAAAGCGTGCGCCACAAATACGAACGCGAATTGCGCGTGACGATCAATGACCGCAACGGCAAGAAACTGTACGACGTGACTGTGCAATCGACCAGCAACAAGCGCGCCACGCCGCAAGTGATGCCGGCCATGGTGGCGAGCGCCTTTGCCGACTTCCCCGGCCAGAGCGGCGTGCCCCGCAAGGTCGAAGTGAAAATAGAATAATTTCGTGGCAAGACAAAAAAGCCGGCTGGTGCAGCGATGCGCCAGCCGGTTTTTTTATGCCTACGAATAATACGCCTCGGCCGCAAAGGTCAGCGCGCCGATCAGGGCCACGGCCAACACCAGCACGATCAGCAGGCGGCCGAATTTCGGCGTGCCGTCATGTGGGCCGCTCATGGCACGATGACGGTCGAACCGGTCGTCTTGCGCCCTTCCAGATCCGTGTGCGCCTGGGCGATGTTGGCCAGGCTGTAGCGCTGGTTGATCTCGATCTGCACTTCACCGCTGCTGACGACGCCGAACAGCGAAGTGGCCATCTCTTCCAGGTTGGCGCGGTTCGAGGCATAGCTGAACAGGGCCGGGCGCGTGATGAAGAGCGAACCGCGCGATGCCAGTTCGCTGAGCGTGAAGGCCGGCACGGGACCGGAGGCGTTGCCGAAGCTGACCATCATGCCCAGCGGCGCCAGGCAGTCGAGCGAACCAATGAACGTGTCCTTGCCGATGGAATCGTAGACCACGGAGACGCCCTTGCCGCCCGTGATCTCGCGCACGCGCTCGACGAAGTTTTCCGTGTTGTAGTTGATGACGTGGGCCGCGCCGTGCGCCTTGGCCAGCGCCGCCTTTTCATCGGAACCGGCCGTGCCGATCAGGTTCACGCCCAGCACCTTGGCCCACTGGCAGGCGATCAGGCCCACGCCGCCCGCGGCCGCGTGGAACAGGATGGTGTCGCCCGCCTTCAGCGCCACCGTGCGGTGGAACAGGTATTGCACCGTCAAGCCTTGCAGCATCATGGCGGCGGCCGTATCGAAACCGATGCGCTCGGGCAGCACCAGCAGCAGGGCCGCCGGCAGGTTGCGCTGCTGCGCATACGCGCCATTGATGCGCGCCGCGTAGGCCACCCGGTCGCCGACCTTCACGTCCGTGACGCCCTCGCCCACCGCCTCGACGATGCCCGCGCCCTCGACGCCCAAGCCATTCGGCAGCGGTTGCGGATACAAGCCGGTGCGGAAATACACGTCGATGAAATTGAGGCCGATGGCCTCGTGTTTCACGCGCGCCTCGCCGAGCCCCGGCGGCGGCAGTTCCACATCCACGTATTCCATCACATCCGGGCCGCCCACGCGCTGTACGCGGATGGCTTTGGTGGTAATCGTTGCGCTCATGCTTATCTCCTTGTCTGGGTAAATCAGGCGGCAGCAACGGCCCGCGCCTGCAGCTGCGACAGCACCAGGTGCGCCGACGACAGATTCGTTGCGCACGCCACGTTGTGCACGTCGCAGGCGCGCACCAGGGCATTGATGTCCGGCTCGTGCGGCTGCGGCGTCATCGGGTCGCGCAGGAAGATCACGCAATCGATCAAGCCTTCCACCAGCAGCGAGCCAATCTGCAAGTCGCCGCCGAACGGACCGGAATGCTTGCGCTCGACCGCCAGG
The DNA here is from genome assembly GCF_056037845.1 of Janthinobacterium sp. TPC_1. Classification (NCBI taxonomy): domain Bacteria; kingdom Pseudomonadati; phylum Pseudomonadota; class Betaproteobacteria; order Burkholderiales; family Oxalobacteraceae; genus Janthinobacterium; species Janthinobacterium sp. TPC_1. The sequence goes on from NZ_CP195157.1 coordinate 427,777, forward strand.
CCCAGCTCGTTGATCAGGCGGCCGCCCGTGGTGCCCGTGGCCGACAGTTCACAGCCCTTGAGAAAATCCAGGTATTCGCCCGCCAGGGTAATCATGTCATCTTTTTTCTTGTCGTGGGCAATCAGGGCGATGCGTGTTTTCATGGTGAGAACATTTTCAGTGGGTGGAGGAATTATTTCTTTTTCGACAGCAAGTAAATACCGGCCAATACCAGGCTGGTGCCAGCCAGTTGCCAATTGGTGATCGGTTCATCGAGGATCATGGCGCCCAGGAACAGGGTCGACACGGGGCCGATCATGCCGGCCTGCGAGGCGACGGGCGCCCCGATGCGCTCGACGGCGATCATCGTCATGAAGACGGGCATCACGGTACAAAAGATGCCATTGAGCAAGGACAAGCCATACACGGGCATGGGCTGGATCAGCAATTCGACGGGGCGCAAAATAAAAAATTGAGCGATGCAGGCAAAACTGGCCACGCACATCGCATAGCTGACCAGGCGCATCGAGCCGATGCGTTTCACCAGCTCACCGGAACCGAGCAGATACACGGCATACGAACAGGCCGAGCCCAGCACAAGGGTGGAACCGAGCGCCACATTGCTGGCGCCGCCCTGCAAGTCGTGCACGAACACCAGCACGATGCCGCAATACGAGGTGAACAGGGCCATCCATTGCAGGCGGCTGATGCGCTGCTTGAAGTACACAGTGGTAATCAGCAGCACGAAAGTGGGCGTGAGGAACAGGATCAGCCGTTCCAGACCCACGGAAATGTATTGCAGGCCAAGGAAGTCCAGATAGCTGGACAGGTAATAGCCGACCAGGCCCAGCCCGACCAGGCGCCAGCGGTCGCTGGTCGACAGCGGCGGCTCCGTGCGCATCTTCCACCAGGCGATGACGGCGAACACGGGCAGCGAAAAGATCATCCTGAAGGCGATCAGGGTGACGGCGTCGATCTGGTAGCGGTACAGCAGCTTGGCGACGATGGCCTTGGTGGAAAACAATACCGCCCCGCCCACGGCGATGGCCAGGCCACCGAGGTAGACGGAACGGGGAATAGATGGAGGGGTTGCTTGCGGGGAACTGGAGCTCATGCCCAGATTGTAATGGCAAAAGCGAAAGCAAGCTGATAACCCCAACGGCAAATACCGGGGTCGAACCCTGAGGATCCGACCCCAGCCTTCTTTGGGGTTGACGTTTAAGAAATAAGTTTAAGAAATGACCACCGCCGCCGCACCCGCCGTCACCGTCGCCGTCGTCACCCGCGCAATCACGTTCGCCGGCGCCGCCGTGCCGACCAGTTTATTCACCTGCTTGAACTGCGCCACCAGCTTGCCCGGCGTCAAGGTCACCACCGTGTAGCCCTGCGCATCCGTGTTCAGGTGCTTGATCCACGGGTTGTTACCCAGGCCGGATAATTGCTGCGCCAGGCCCAGCAGGGTCGCATTGAAGTCAGTGCTCGCTTTCAAGCCCGCCTGCATGGCAGCGACCGTCGCGTCCAGCTGGGCTTCCGGCACGCCCTTGGCGGCCAGGGCGCCGCGCAGTTGCACGCGCAATTGCTCCAGCAGGCTGTCGACGGTGGGAGCGGCCTTGCCCATGGTGTAGTCGAGCAGGTTGACGTCGAGATTGACGGTGCCCAGGCCCGTGACGGGAATGGCCAGCGGATAGCTGACGAGGGTGCCGATGTCGCCCATGGCGCCGGCGGCCGACTTCAGGTAGCTGAAGAAGGAATCGGAGCTGACCCCGGCCGAGACCAGGTCCACCATGACGGGCGTGCCGCCGCCGGCCGCGTCGAAGTCGTCGCTGACCGTGCCGGCAAAAAACGAGTGGATATCGCCGGTCAGCGCCACCACGTTGCCGATGGCATTGTTTTTCAGGTGCGCCATCAGATTCTTGCGCTCGCTGTTGTAGCCATCCCACTGGTCGCAATTGAGCAGGAAGCGCGTGAAAAATGGCGCCAGCGCCGTTTGCTGGCCGGAAGCGGCGACAAAGCTTGAGGCGGCGCCCTTGGCCTGCACATCCGGCTTGATCCAGCCGAAGGCGATCACTTGCGCAGCGGCCGCCGGCGAAGCGCTGTTGTAGGCAGCCACCGTGATGCCGGCCTGGGCCGTGCTCAAGCCGGCGCCCACGGCAGCGGCGCCCTGCGCGCCGGCATTGGCGGCCGCGCCGGCAATCGCCATGGCCGCCGCCTGCGCCACGGACTGCGATGCACCGGCCGTCGAGGCGGCGACGATGGCGCAGGCCAGCGGCACGCTGCCGCCCACCAGCGGCAGGGTGCTGGCGATGGCCTGGCCTACTTTCGACATGGCGCCCAGCGCCAGCAAGGTGGCAATCGCATCCGTGCCATTCAAGCCCATGCGCAGCAAGGACACTTCATTGCCCCACAGTTTCCAGGTGGACGTCGCCGCCTTCATCTTGCCCTTCCACCAGTCGCGCTGGGTGCTGCCCAGCATGCCGACGGCCGCCAGCGGGTCGGCGCCGGCCTTGGTGGCAGCCGCCATTTTCTGCCCTTCCACGCTGTCGAACAGCGCTTGCGGCACCAGGTAGCGGCTGCCGATGCTGCCCAGCGGCTTGCCCGTGGCCGGATTGATGGTCGATTCGGCGATTGCATGGTCGGCGCGGTACAGGCGCTCGTCCGTCATCACCAGCTGCATCAGTTTGCCGAACTGGAAATCGCGGTAGATCTGGATGTTCTGGAAGGTTGTCGCGGCGCTATCGAACGTGACGTCGGCCGGCATGTATTCGAACCAGGCCTGGTTGGCGCTGCGGCGGCGGGCCGGCTGGTGCAGGTCGCTGCCGTCGGCGGCCACAAGGCCTTCATAGGTGGAAGCGTCCTGCCAGGCGTCGTCCGTGAATTCATGGTCATCCCAGACGGCGATGAAGGCAAAGCGTTCGTGCACGGCTTGCAGACGTGCATCGGTGCGGTATTTCTTGTACAGGTAGCGGTAATCGGCCACGGTGGTCGCGTATTTCGCGCCAGAGTTGCCGTTTTTATACGTGCCGTCGGGCAATTTCAGCTGGTCGTGGCGGCTTTCCACGGCGCCGCTCTGGAAGGCCTCGCCCACCGTTTCATAGATGTAATCACCGAGGTGGACGATGAAATCGAGCGCTTCGTTGGCGGCGATGTGCGACAGCGCGCCCCAGTGGTTGATGCTCCAGTCCTGGCACGTCAGGTAGGCGAACTGCAGCTGGGATACGTCAGCCGTGGCGGCGGGCGCCGTCTTGAAGCGCCCCACGTTCGAGCGCACGTCGCCGGCGATGAACTGGTAAAAATACACCTGGCCCGGCTGCAGGCCGTGTGACCTTGTGGCGCAGCGTGTTGTCGAAATCGGCTTTCAGGGGCAGCTTGGCGTCGACGATGGGCGTGCCGGCCAGGGCCGTGTTGCCGCCCAGGGCGGACGTATTGTCGGCCGAACTGACGATCAGGCGCACGGCGACGTCGGACTTGCCGGCCACGGCGGGCGCGACGGCGTCGAAACTGGCGGGCACGACGCGCGTCCACAGCATGGCGCTGTCGGCGCGCGGATCGCCCGAGGCCACGCTTTGCGGGAATTTCCAGTCGCTGCCCGAGGCCAGCGGCACGCCAGGATCGCTGTAATCGGTGCTGCCGCAGGCGGCAAGGCCGACGGTGGCCACGGAGACGGTAATGAAGCCGCCCAATTTCAGAAATTGCCGCCTGTCCATTTGACTTGCCATGATGTCGCGCCCTCGATATGGTGAAAGCGCGTCACTTTAGCAACAGATTGTGTCATCCTGATGACGCGGCCATGCCGCTTCGCAGGGGGCCGATATGCTAATGTCGGCCACAATTGAACACCCGTCTAAGGAAGATTCGACATGGCAGGACATAGCAAATGGGCCAATATCAAGCATAAAAAGGCTGCCACCGATGCCAAGCGCGGCAAAATCTGGACGCGCCTGATCAAGGAAATCACGGTCGCGGCCCGCATGGGCGGCGCCGACGCCATCACCAATCCGCGCCTGCGCCTGGCAGTCGACAAGGCGGCCGATGCGAACATGCCAAAAGACAACGTCCAGCGCGCGATCAACCGCGGCAGCGGCGGCGTCGATGGCGCCAACTATGAAGAAGAAGTGCGCTACGAAGGCTACGGCGTGGGCGGCGCGGCCGTCATCGTCGAATGCATGACAGACAACAAGGTGCGCACGGTGGCTGAAGTGCGCAACGCCTTCAACAAGAACGGCGGCAACATGGGCAACGAAGGCTCCGTCGCCTTCATGTTCCAGCACTGCGGCCAGCTGCTGTTCGCGCCGGGCACCGACGAAGACAAGCTGATGGAAGCGGCCCTGGAAGCGGGCGCCGACGACGTCATAGCCGACGAAGAAGGCGGCTTCGAAGTGGTCACTCCCGTGCACGATTTCGCCGCCGTCAAGGAAGCGCTGGAAGCGGCCGGCTTCAAGGCCGAAGTGGCCGAAGTCATCATGAAGCCGGCGACGGAAACCGTGTATGCGGGCGACGACGCCATCAAGATGCAAAAGCTGATCGATGCGCTGGAGCTGCTGGACGATGTCCAGGAAGTGTTCACCAACGCCCTCATTGAGAATTAATCACTCTGCACACAAGGGCGGCACCGCCGCCCTGCAACCCACACTGAACGAACGGTCCCTATGAAAATTCTGGTAGTCGGCTCTGGCGGCCGCGAACACGCCCTGGCCTGGAAACTGGCCCAGTCCGAACGCATACAGATGGTGTATGTCGCGCCGGGCAACGGCGGCACCGCGCGCGATGCGCGCCTGGTCAATCTCGACATCAGCGACCCGCAATTGCTGGCCGATTTTTTTCAGCAGGAGCACATCGGCCTGACCGTCGTCGGCCCGGAAGTGCCGCTGGCAGCCGGTATCGTCAACCTGTTCCGCTCGCGCGGCCTGAAAATCTTCGGCCCGACCAAGGAAGCGGCACAGCTGGAGTCGTCGAAGGACTTCGCCAAGGCCTTCATGCAGCGCCACGGCATCCCGACGGCCGCCTACCAGACCTTCTCCGACGTCGCTCCCGCGCACGCCTACGTCGACGCCATGGGCGCGCCGATCGTCATCAAGGCCGACGGCCTGGCCGCCGGCAAAGGCGTGGTCGTCGCCATGAGCCTGGAAGAAGCGCACCAGGCGGTCGACATGATGCTGTCCGATAACCAGTTCGGCGACGCCGGCGCGCGCATCGTCATCGAGGAATTCCTCGCCGGCGAAGAAGCGAGCTTCATCGTCATGTGCGACGGCAAGAACATCCTGCCGCTGGCCACCAGCCAGGATCATAAGCGCCTGAAGGACCACGACCAGGGCCCGAACACGGGCGGCATGGGCGCGTATTCGCCGGCGCCCATCGTCACGCCGGCCATGCATGCGCGCGTCATGCGCGAAATCATCGTTCCGACCATCCAGGGCATGGCCAAGGACGGCATCACGTTCACGGGCTTCCTGTACGCGGGCCTGATGATCGACGACAAGGGCACGCCAAAGACGCTGGAATTCAACTGCCGCATGGGCGACCCGGAAACGCAGCCGATCATGGCGCGCCTGAAAACCGACCTGGTCACCGTCATGGAACACGCCGTCAACGGCACGCTCGACGCCGTGGAACTGGAGTGGGACCGCCGCACGGCCGTTGGCGTCGTCATGGCCGCCGCCGGCTATCCGGACGATCCCGTCAAGGGCACGCCGATCGGCGACATCCCGGCCGAAACGGTCGATTCCGTCACCTTCCATGCGGGCACCCGCATCGACGGCGAACGCCTGGTCACCAACGGCGGGCGCGTGCTGTGCGTGGTGGGTCTGGGCGACAGCATCAAGATGGCGCAGAAGCAGGCCTATGAAACCGTGGAAAAAATCCACTTCGACGGCGCGCAGTACCGCCGCGACATCGGCTGGCGCGGTTTGAAGCATTGATCGCTCCATAGCGATCACACGGCGGGCCGGCGCGGAATTGATCCGCCCGGCCCGTTTTCATTTTGATTGCCCCCATTCCCCGCCATGAGCATACCAACCGGCCTTGCCGCACCAGACTACGATGCCCCGGTGAGCCCCCTTGCCTGGCTGGCGCTTGCCTCGCTGCTCGTTGCCGGCCTGGCTTGGTACTGGTTCAGCAGCTATGCCGTGCCACGCTGCGACGCCCGACAAACCGTGGCCGCGGTCACGGATGGCAAATTCAGCCTGCACGATATCCAACAGGCCGGCTATGCCTGGTCGCAAAAAACCCGTGGCTGCCTGGCCACCGTCATCCAGGACGGCAAGCCCATGCAGTACGCCTGGACCATTTCGCGCGTGGAAGGCCGCCGCAAAAGCCGGCTGGCGTATGACCACGCGCATCCGGGCATCGTGCAAACGCGCTTTGCCGACATCGCCTGGCATGGCGGCTTTGCGCAGCAGGGCCAGCCCATCGGGCGCGATGGGCTGAAGCATGCGGTGCTGGCCGGCATGGATGCACTGCGCGGCAAGCCGCTCTACCATGCCAACCTCAACGCAGTGGTGTCGCCGCAGCACTACCGTGAAATTGGCGATATTGAAGCCCTGGCACCATGCAAGGAAGTATTGCCCGGCGTGGTTTCCTGCCGCCTGCTGCTGGCCCGTAACGACCTTGCGCCGGCTGCCGCAAGCAAGGTGCTGGCCGTCTCGGTGCTGCAGCAAGGCGACTTTACTTTCCAGCGCAGCAAAAATGGCAAGAACTGGTCAGTCACACCGCAGTTCAGGACAGAACTGGATCAGGCGCAACTTCAATAGTACGCTGGGGAAACGAGATTACATTGTAAAATTTATCATCTTGATTCTTGATAAAGTCCCTCCGATGACAAGCAATCTACCTGAGTCCACGCATACCTCCGTCGAAGCGCTGCATGTGCTGAAGCTGCTGACACGCCGCCAGCGCGAGCAGGCGCTGGCGCATCCCGACTTGCCGCAGCTCGCCATCGGCACGCCGCTACCCGACACTTTGCTGTGGCTGTACCGGCGCCAGATCGTTACGTCCGAGGATGTAACAAGGCTGTCGTTGAGCGTGGCGCGCCACTTCAGCGGCGACGAGCTGGCGCTGCGATTGTCGATCTTGCAGCAGGTGGTGGAGGTGCTCAATCGCGAATCGCTCGATCATCTGCGCGACGAAGCGATCATTACGCCAGAGCTTTATCAACAGGCGCTGCAGCACCTGCCGGGCGATGTTTTGCTGCCCACGCCGGGCGAGGCACTGAACTGGATGCTGCATGTGGGACTGCTGCCGCGCGCGCAATTCAAGTCCGTGGCCCAGCGCATCGAGTCCGGCGGCAGCGACGACGCAAAACGTGTGGTCCGGCATGCGCAAGGGCGCCAGGATGAGCACAAGAAGGCGGTACACGGCGTGATCCTCGATGGCCTGTTTCCCGGCTCGCGCCTGGCCTGGCTGATCGGCGCGCCGCTGGCGCTGGCCGGCATGGTCTGGTATGCGATGAGCGGCAATTCCGTGCCCGAGTGCGACTCCGCCAACACGCTTACCACCGTGACACGCATGCTCAATAACGCGGCGCCGGAAGGCACGGGCAAAGCAAGCCTGCACGACGTAAAAGAAGCGGGTTACGCTTCGTCACACCATATCCGTGGCTGCCTGGCCACGATAGCACTCGATGGCAAGAAGATGGACTATGCCTATACCGTCGCGCGCGACGACAGCGGCAGCAAGCGCCGCATCAGCTATGTGGGCGCACAGCCAATGCTGGTCAAGGCGCGCTTTGGCACCATCCAGGATGGCGACTTTGCCCAGCAAGCCACGCCCCTGGGACGCGAGGCGCTGGAAAAAGCTTTCCGCAACGGCATGGATGGCGCGCGCATCATGCCCCAGCCACGGCAAGCTTTTTCGCTGACGCGATCGATGCAGCGCACGCGCGAAATCGCCGAAATCGAACCGCTGGCGCCATGCAAGGAAATCTCGCCGGGCGTCTATTCCTGCCGCCTGCTGATCGAACGCAATGACGCCTTGCTGGGCATGCTCAACGGCGGCACGGCAGTGATGCAGGAAGGCGAGTTCACCTTCCAGCGCGACGCGAGCGGCAATGGCTGGTCGGTGACGCCGCAATTTGCCGCCGAACTGCGCCAGGCCAAGGTCACAGAGTAAGACCATGCATATCGAACCGCCCCACGCATCGCTGCTGCAGCTGCACCAGCTTGGCCTGATCACCGCGCAGGAACTCGACGAGGCCAACTCGGAACGCGATATCGCCGCCCATGAGCGCCTGCACCCGCCCGCGGAACCGGTCGACATGCCGGAACTGGCGCAGGATGCCGACCTGGTCAGCACCCTGGGCTGGCTGCTGCTGACCGATCTGCTGCCGAAAAATGACCTTGATAAGCGCATGCCCACACTGCCGCCCGGGCAGCAGGCGCTGCTGGCCGACGGCGTGCGGCACTATAACCGCCGCGAGGTCGACGCCTTGTACGAGCTCGATTTGCTGAACCCGTTCCAGCGCGATGCCGCGCACGCGGCGGTGCCAGCAGACCGCATGTTTTATACGCCCTGGATCGCCATGCGCTGGCTGGTGGTCAACGACATCCTGCCTGCGGCGCAGTTCGAGGCGCTGGAAGTGCACGTGCGTGAACATGGCAGCGCACTGGCGCGCGAAATCGTGGAAGCGTCCAGGCTGCGCCATGGTCACGACCGCATCGCGTACCAGCGGCCACCGGCCTGGAAAGGCGCGCTGATCGTGCTGGGGCTGATCCTGGTGATGTCCATGGTGTATGGCTTGTTGACCGGAGGCCTGCAGCCATGAGTACCGATCCGCGCCTCAAACCGCTCGGCGAGCTGCGGCAGCTGGATCTGATCTGATCAGCAGCGACGAATACGACGATACGCTGGCCGAACTGCAGATCATTGAGATCCAGCGCGCACACAATGCCGCCGAAGACATCGATGTGCCGGAACTGGCGATGAATGCCGGCCAGGTCAGGACGCTGGCCTGGCTGCTGAGCGCCGAACTGGTGCCCGAGGAGCGTTTCTTCAAGATGCTGCGCGAGCTGCCTGCCGACGAACCACGCCGGCAACTGGCCAGCGCCGCGCTGCAGCAGGTGAACCGCGAGGCGGTCGACGCGCTGTACGAGCAGAACCTGATCAACCAGTTTCAGCGCGACGCCGCCCACGACAGCCTGCCGGCCGGTCACCTGGCCGCCACGCCCGTCGCGGCCTTGCGCCATATGCTGAAACACGGCACGCTATCGCCGTTGCAATACAAGGCGCTGCAAGCGCGCACGCGCGCGAACGGCTCGGAACTGGCGCGCGTGATCGTCGACGCCGCTGGCAAACCGCCGACCCAGTATGGCCGGCCCCGCCCCCGCGCCCTTCCACCATCATGGCTGCGGCACTGCTGCTGGCGATACTGACGATGCTGACGTATGCAGGACGCGCATGGTTCAAGCACGAGCAGCCAGTGCCTGTGGCACCGCTGGCGCAGCCGGCCGACACGATCAAACGCACGGACCTGCAACAGCGCGCGGCAAGCATGGTGGAAGACGCCCGCCAGCCAAGCGCGGATGCGCCCCAATTCGAGGTGCAGGTAATACAGGACAAGCCGCCTCAATAAAGCAGGGCCGGCAACAGCATCGCCGGTTTTGCTATCACAAAAATCCGTAACAGGGTACAATCCGTCCTTACTTTTTTATTTCGGCCTCGTCGGCCCACGCGATGTCGTCAACTCCCTCTCCTTCGGCCGTCAAGGCTTATTTGCTCGATTTGCAAAGCCGTATCGTGCAGGCGCTTGAAGCGCAGGACGGCAAGCCCTTCCTGACCGATGCCTGGCAGCGCCCCGAGGGCGGCGGCGGCATTTCGCGCCTGATCGAGGAAGGCAATGTGTTCGAACGGGGCGGCGTGAATTTTTCGCACGTCACCGGCGCCGCACTGCCGCCATCGGCCGCGGCCGCGCGCCCTGAACTCGGTGGCAAGGCATGGGAAGCGATGGGCGTATCGCTGGTACTGCATCCGCGCAATCCCTACGCACCGACGGTGCACATGAACGTGCGCTTTTTCAGCACCGTGAATGCCGATGGCGCCCCCGTATGGTGGTTCGGCGGCGGCATGGACCTGACGCCGTATTACGGTGACGCGGGCGACGTGAAGCACTTTCACCGGGTGTGCCATGATGCGCTGGCGCCGTTTGGCGCGGAACTGCATCCGAAGTTCAAGCAGTGGTGCGACGATTACTTCTACCTGAAGCACAGGCGCGAAGCGCGCGGCGCGGGCGGGATCTTCTTCGACGACTTCAACGCCCTGGGCTTTGACGACAGTTTCGCCATGCTGCGCAGCGCTGGCGACGCCTTCATCAACGCCTATGTGCCGATCCTGGCACGCCGCAAGGACATGCCCTACGGCGAACGCGAACGCGATTTCCAGTGCTATCGGCGCGGACGCTATGTCGAGTTCAACCTGGTGTTCGACCGCGGTACCCTGTTCGGCCTGCAGTCGGGCGGACGCACCGAGGCGATCCTGATGTCGATGCCGCCCGTGGTCAAGTGGCGCTACGACTGGCACCCGGAAGCGGGCAGTCCCGAAGCGGCGTTGTATACTGACTTCCTCGTGCATCGCGACTGGCTGCAGGCGTGAGGGAAACTGGTACGGCGGGCAGTATGCCCTGTGTGACGCTGCTTGGCGGCAGCTACGATCCGGTGCATATCGGCCATGTCGCCCTGGGCAAGCATTTTTCCAGCCTGCTACACGCCGATGAACTGCGCGTGATTCCGGCCGGCGCGCCCTGGCAAAAGGGTAAGCTGGGCGCCACCGGCCAGCAGCGCGCCGAGATGGCCGGCCTGGCCTTCGCCGGCCTGCCCCTGCCCGTGGTGATCGACCGCCAGGAAATCGAACGCAGCGAACATGGCCAGGCCAGCTACACCATCGATACCTTGCGCCAGGTACGCGCCGAGCTGGGATCGCGCGCCTCCATCGTTTTCCTGATGGGTGCCGACCAGCTGCAGCGGCTCGCGACCTGGCGCGAATGGCAGCAATTATTTGAATACGCGCATATCTGCGTCGCGGCCCGCCCCGGCTTCGCGCTGAATGACGCCGCAGTGCCGCAAGTGGTCGCCGATGCATTTTCGCACCGCCTGGGGTCTCTGGAAAGCATCCGCAACACGCCGCACGGTCTGACTTATCTGGCACAGGACTTCGCGGTGGATATCTCCGCCACCGAAATACGTGCGGCATTACAACGGGGGAATCGGGCAAACCCGCTTGTTTCCCCGCTAGTGCTAGACTATATTGAACAACATAATTTATACAAAAGCTAAATGGATATCAAAAAACTGCAAACCCTCGTCGTTGACGCCCTTGAAGACGTCAAAGGCCAAGACATCGCCGTCTTCGAAACGAGTCACCTGACCAGCCTGTTCGACCGCATCGCGATCGTTTCCGGTACCTCGAACCGTCAAACCAAGGCGCTGGCCGCCTCGGTGCGCAACAAGGTCAAGGACGCCGGCGGCGACATCATCGGCATGGAAGGCGAGGACACCGGTGAATGGGTGCTGGTCGATCTGGGCGACATGATCGTCCACATCATGCAAGCACCTATCCGCGCCTACTACCGCCTGGAAGAAATCTGGGGCGACACCCCGGTCAAGCTGGGTGCCGCCAAGCGCGCGCCGAAAAAAGCCGCTGGCGACGAGCCGAAGAAGGTCAGCGGCCATCTGGCGGCAAGCAAGGCCAATGTGGAAGCTGCGCCCGTGATCGAAAAGAAAGCGCCAGCGAAGAAAGCCACGGCCGCCACCGCCGCCAAGAAAGCCCCGGCGAAAAAAGCCGCCGTTTCGAAAGCCGTCGGCAAGACCGTGAAAGTCGCGCCTACCAAGACCGAGACAGCCGCCGTGAAAGCGCTGAAAGCGCTGCCGGAGAAAAAAGTACGCGCCCCACGCGCGGCCAAGCCGGCAGCCGATGCTGCACCGGCAAAAACCGTGATCAAGCGTATCAAAAAAGTCGAAGCGTAAGCCTCGATGCAGCTCATCATCGCTGCGGTCGGCCATAAAATGCCGGCCTGGATAGAGACGGGCTTCGCGGAATACGCGAAGCGCATGCCGCCGGAATTGCGCATCGTGCTGAAAGAAATCAAGCCGGTGGAGCGTTCCGGCAGCAAGACCGCCGCCACGGCGATGGCGCTGGAACGCGAACGCATCGAAGCCGTCCTGCCCAAGGGCGTGCGCATCATCGCCCTCGACGAACGCGGCAAGGATCTGACCAGCGTCGGCCTGTCGCAGCAGTTGATGGCGTGGCAGCAGGATGGCCGCGACACCGCCTTTTTGATCGGCGGCGCCGACGGCCTCGATCCGCAACTCAAGGCGCGTGCCGAGGGCATGCTGCGCATTTCCAGCATGACCCTGCCGCACGGCGTGGTGCGCGTGATCCTCGCCGAGCAGCTCTATCGCGCCTGGTCGATCACGCAAAACCACCCCTACCACCGCGTCTGAACTCCCCATGAAAACGGCTGATCACAAGATCTACCTCGCCTCCAAAAGCCCGCGCCGGCGCGAACTGCTGCGCCAGATCGGCATCGATTTCGAATTGCTGCTGCTGCGCAGCGACGGCCCGCGCGGCGCCGACGTCACCGAGGAAGTCCTGCCCGGCGAATCGGCGCTCGACTATGTGGCCCGCGTGTCGAATGAAAAAGCCGCCTTCGCCTGGGACCTGGTGCGCCGCCGCCACCTGACCCCGCGCCCCGTGCTGGCAGCCGACACCACCGTCACCATCGACGGCATCATCCTCGGCAAGCCGGCCGACCGCCTTGAGGCCGTGGCGATGCTGCAGCAGCTGTCGGGCCGCACGCACGAGGTGCTCACCTCGATCGCCGTGCACTACAAGGATTTCGCCGAGCAGCGCACGCAAGTGTCGCAAGTGCGCTTCGGCGTGCTCTCGCCCGCCTCGATCGCCGCGTATTGCGCCACGCCGGAACCGTACGACAAGGCCGGCGGCTACGGCATCCAGGGCAGCGCCGCGCTGTTCGTCGAGCATATCGAAGGCAGCCATTCCGGCATCATGGGCCTGCCCCTGTACGAAACTGCACAGTTGCTACGGCTGGCAGGTTTGCCCCTGCCCTGATCCCGGGTATGATGTCATTCGTTGCCTCCACTCCCGCGCCCCCATGAACGAAGACATCCTGATCAATATCACGCCGCAAGAAACGCGCGTCGCCCTCATCCTGCAGGGCGCCGTGCAGGAATTGCACATCGAGCGCACGCTCACGCGCGGCCTGGCCGGCAATGTGTATTCCGGCAAAGTGGTGCGGGTGTTGCCGGGCATGCAGTCGGCTTTCATCGACATCGGCCTGGAACGCGCCGCCTTCCTGCACGTGGCAGACATCTGGGAAGCGCGCGGCCACGATGGCCAGAACGCCACGCCCGCTCCCATCGAAAAAATCCTGTTTGACGGCCAGGTGCTGACGGTGCAGGTGATCAAGGACCCCATCGGCACCAAGGGCGCGCGCCTGTCGACGCAGATTTCCATCGCCGGGCGCATGCTGGTGTACCTGCCGCAAGACAAGCACATCGGCATCTCGCAGAAAATCGAAAAGGAAGCGGAGCGCGAACAGCTGCGCGTGCGCCTGCAAAGCCTGCTGCCGCCCGACGAAAAGGGCGGCTACATCGTGCGCACCATGGCCGAAGACGCCTCCGACGCAGACCTGAAGGCGGACGTCGACTACCTGCGCAAGACCTGGAGCACCATCACGCACGGCGCGCGCACGCGTCCCGCCACCAGCCTGCTGCACCAGGACTTGAACCTGGCGCAGCGCGTGCTGCGCGACTTCGTCGGCGATGAAACGGCCACCATCCAGGTCGATTCGCGCGAAAACTACGTGAAATTGCGCGAATTCGCGGAAATCTATACGCCTAGCGAGCTGACGCGATTACAGCACTACACGGGCGAGCGCCCCCTGTTCGACCTGTACGGCGTGGAAGAAGAAATCCTGCGCGCCCTGGGCCGCCGCGTCGACCTGAAATCGGGCGGCTACCTGATCGTCGACCAGACGGAAGCGATGACCACGATCGACGTCAACACGGGCGGCTTTGTGGGCGGGCGCAACTTCGCCGACACGATTTTCAAGACCAACCTGGAGGCGGCGCACGCCATCGCGCGCCAGCTGCGCCTGCGCAACCTGGGCGGCATCATCATCCTCGACTTCATCGACATGGACAATGCCGAGCACCGCAACGCCGTGCTGGCCGAGCTGAAACGCACCTTGTCGCGCGACCGCACCAAGGTTTCGGTGAGCAATTTCTCGCCGCTGGGCCTGGTGGAAATGACGCGCAAGCGCACGCGCGAATCGCTGGCGCACATCCTGTGCGAACCGTGCCCCGCCTGCGCCGGCAAGGGGCAAGTCAAAACCTCGCGCACGATCTGCTATGAAATCCTGCGAGAACTGCTGCGCGAGGCAAAACAGTTCAACCCGCGCGAATTCCGCATCCTCGCCTCGCAGGAAGTGGTCGATCTGTTCTTAGAGGAAGAATCGCAGCACCTGGCCATGCTCGGTGACTTCATCGGCAAAAAAATCTCGCTGCAGGTCGAGAATGCTTACCACCAGGAGCAGTACGACGTGATTTTAATGTAGTCATGCCGGGCACCACCGCCTTCTGGCGCGACCCGTTTCTCCCCCACGTGGAAAGCCGGCGCGCCTGTCACAGCCGGGCGTGCTACAAGCCCCACAGCCATCCCACGTTTTCCATCGGCGCCGTCGACGCGGGCAGCAGCGTGTTTACGGGCAGCCACGGCCGCCAGGCAGCGCTGCGCGCCGGCAGCCTGGTACTGGTGCCGGCCGGCTGCGTGCACGCCTGCAATCCCCTGCCTGAGGCGTACTGGAGCTACCAGATGCTGCATCTCGATGCGCAGTGGCTGCAGGCGAATATCCCCCCGCTTTGCACAGACAGCGCCAGCGTGCTGCACGATCCTGCCCTGTACGCGCAGTTCTGCGCCATGAATGCGCTGCTGTTCTCGCCCGCGTCCCCGGCCGAGAAGCAAGCCGCGCTGCTGGCCTTCCTGCACGCCTGCGCCAGTGCCAGCGGAGCGACCTCCTTGCCCTCGCGCGCGGCTCGCATCCCCGCGCAGCTGCGCCAGGTACTGCAGGCGCTGCAGGAACAGCCCCTGGCCAGCCTGGAGTCCTTGTCCGCACTGGCCGGCATGAGCCGTTACCAATTGATCCGCGCCTTCCGCGCCACCACCGGCATGACGCCGCATGCCTACCAGCTGAACGCGCACGTCAACCGCGCGCGCAGCCGCTTGCAGGCGGGAGCGGCACTGGCGCAGCTGGCGCATGAGCTGGGCTTTGCGGACCAGAGCCATCTGCAGCGCGTCTTCAAGGCGCATGCAGGCATCACGCCGGGGCGCTATCGCGGCCAGGGCGGCTAGAACACCTGCAATTTTCTTCAATACAGGCTGTCGCCAGGCCCGGCATACTCGCGCATCGCCATTGCCGGAGCCGAACTCCATGCAGGATTTTCTCTTCATCGCCGCCGCCCACTTTCTTTCCCTGCTGTCGCCCGGTCCCGATTTTTTCCTGATCGCACGCACCTCGCTGGCCCACGGCTGGCGCGGCGCCGCCGGCACCTGCATGGGCATCACCGTGGCTAATGCGGTGTTCATCGTGGCGGCGTTTGGCGGACTATCGGTGCTGCGGGCAGGCAGTACGGCATTCATGGTGGTGCGGCTGGCAGGATGCGCCTATCTGCTGTACCTGGGCTGGCTGTTCCTGCGCCATGCGGGCAAGAGCAGCCTGGATGCAAAGCCCGCCAGCGGCAAGGCGCGCTGGCGCGGCGGTATCGTGATGGGGTTTGTCTCCGCCATCCTGAACCCGAAGAATGCGCTGTTCTATGTCAGCCTGGCCACCGTGCTGGCCAGCAGGCAAACGAGTCCCGCTGCGATGGCGGCGTATGGCGCGTGGATGGTCTTTGCCGTGCTGGCGTGGGATATGACGGTAGCGCTGGCCATCGGCAGCACCGCCCTGCGGCAGCGCTTTGCGCGCGCGCTGCCGTCACTGGAACGGCTGTCGGGCGTGGTGCTGATCGTACTGGCGCTGGTGCTGCTGGTTCAGGCGGGCAGCGGATCCAGGTAAAACACGGCATACACTTTCAAGGGCGTGGTTTCCGTGGCTTTTTCCGAACGCACGACGGAGCAGTCGTCTGCCGCCAGGCTGCGCCAGTTCTGGATGCCCGCCTTGGCAAACATGGCGTGCGCGGGCGCGTTGGCGGCCAGGTCCAGCACCAGGCAGGCGTTGCGCGGGCCGGCGCCGTAGTTGACGGCGCGGATCTCGATGCCGAAGGTCGTCATCCACGGTTCCCACAAGCCTTTTTCCTTCGGCGGCCATGCGCTCGAGCATTTCGCCAAAGCTCAAGCCCTTCTTGACGGTATCGCGCAATGCTTGCAACGACGGCGCCAGGCGGGGATCGGCTTGCTTGTTGCCGGCACGGATCTCGGCGATCGCTTTCAATTCCTTGATGATGGCCGCATCGCGCTCCGTGTAGTCGCGCATGCGCGCGTAAAACTCGGCATCGAGGAAAGGATTGACGGTCAGCTTGACGGCGCCCTCTTCGCGGCGTTTGGGGGAAGGCGTGTTGGTTTTGGTCATGGCGATGGAGGGGCAAAATACGTTGAGGGGCGCCAGTGTACCACCTTGCGGCGGCGCGGCCCCAGGCGCGGCATCAGCCCCTGGGAGCGGCCGTCGATTCGCGCACCACCAGTTCGGGTTTCAGGCGTACGTCGAGCACCGGGGAATCGGGCGAGGCTATGGTTTGCAGGATCAACCGGGCCGCTTCCGTGCCGATGCCATGGTGGCGGATGCGGATGGTGGTCAGGGCGGACGGATCATGTCCATGTACGGCATGTCGTTGTGGCCCACCACGGAAATATCTTCAGGGCAACTCAAGCCCAGTTCACGGATGGCGTCGTAGCAGCCGATGGCCACCAGGTCGCTGCCCGTCACCACGGCCGTCGTCTGCGGCGATTGGCGCAGCAGTTCCAGCAGGGCCGCCTTGCCGCATTCGCGCGAATAGCCGCTGCTTTCAAACACGAACGCCTGCGAGGGATCGAGTTCGCTGGCCTGGATGGCGGCCAGGAAACCGAGGCGGCGCACGTGGCCGGTGGACAGGTTTTCCGGACCGGCAATGTGGGCGATATGGCGGTGCCCCAGCGCCAGCAAGTGTTCCACGGCCAGTCGCATGCCGACCACGTCGTCGCTGACGACGCAGGACGCGACGCCCGTCTCGTCGCTGCGGTTGACGGTGACGACAGGCACATTCTGGTCGATGCACATCTTGATGACGGGATCGTCGCGCCGTGCGGTAGCCAAAATCAGGCATCGACCTGCTGCCCCAGCAGGCGGTTGATGACGAACAGCTGTTCCTCCTCGTCGGCGCCCACGTTGGCGACGATGGCCAGGTAGCCATGCTTGCGCAAGCCTTCCTCGATGCCCAGCAGGATCGGCGGGAAAACGGCATTCGTGATGTCGGGCAAGACCACGCCGATGATGCGCGACTTGCGCGTGACGAGGGTGGAGGCGGCGCGGTTCGGCCGGTAGCCGAGCCGGCCCGCTTCGGCCAGCACGCGCGCGGCCACCTCGGCGCTGACCATTTGCCGCGTTGCCGGGTTCATCACGCGCGAGACGGTGGAAAAGTGCACGCCGCTGGCCCGCGCGACGTCGCTTAAGGTGGGGTTCTTGTTTGTCATGGGCTTCCCGGATCGCAATACCGTGATTTTATCGCAAAAAATCCCCGCTCCGTCAAAAACCGAGCAAACGCTTGCATTGAAAGAATGCCGTTTCTCAAAGCGGTTTTGGTCGACTTAAGCACAATCCAGCCTTGACAGCGTGCAAACGCTTGCATACCATGGCTCGGATTGACCACTCGGGCCTTGTATGCCCCTCCAAGAATTCCTATGTCTACTTCGCACAGCAAGCACGCCGAACAGAACGGCGAAACTTTCAACCTGAAAGAAGCCGCCCTCGCCTATCACGCGGAACCCCGCGCAGGCAAGATTTCCGTCACGCCAACCAAACCGCTGGGCGACGCCCGTGCCCTGACCCTGGCGTACTCGCCGGGCGTGGCCTTCGCCTGCGAAGCCATCGTGGAAGATCCGCGCACGGCCGGCACCTACACCTCGCGCAGCAACCTGGTGGCCGTGATCACCAATGGCACCGCCGTGCTGGGCCTGGGCGACATCGGCCCGCTGGCCAGCAAACCCGTGATGGAAGGCAAAGCCTGCCTGTTCAAGCAGTTCGCCGATGTCGATGTGTTCGACATCGAACTGGCCGAAAACGATCCCGACCTGTTCATCGACACCGTGGTGCGCATGGAGCCGACCTTCGGCGGCATCAACCTGGAAGACATCAAGGCGCCCGACTGCTTCTACATCGAACAGCAATTGCGCAAGCGCATGAACATTCCCGTCTTCCACGACGACCAGCATGGCACGGCCATCATCGTCGCGGCCGGCATCCTGAATGGCCTGGAACTGGTGGGCAAGGATATCGGCAACGTGAAAGTGGCCGTCTCGGGCGCCGGCGCGGCGTCGATCGCCTGCCTGGACCTGCTCGTCTCGCTGGGCCTGAACAAATCGCTGCTGAAGGTCTGCGACAGCCAGGGCGTGATCTACCCTGGCCGCGATGCCAGCATGGAAGAGAACAAGGCGCGCTACGCGAATGACACGAGCGACCGCGACCTGGCCGACGCCATGGTCGGCGCCGACATCTTCATCGGCGTCTCGAAGGGCGGCGTGGTCAGCGCGCAGATGGTCGAATCGATGGCCGCCAAGCCCTTGATCTTCGCCCTGGCCAATCCGCATCCGGAAATCGCCCCTGAGAAGGTGCATGCCGTGCGTGACGACGCCATCGTGGCCACGGGCCGCTCGGATTATCCGAACCAGATCAACAACGTGCTGTGCTTCCCGTACATCTTCCGCGGCGCGCTCGACGTGGGCGCCACCACCATCAACGAAGAAATGAAGCTGGCCTGCGTGCGCGCCATCGCCGCACTGGCCAAGGAGCCATTGCCAGGCCACGAAAGCAGCGCGCTGACGCCGCTGCAACTGATTCCATCGCCATTCGATGAACGCCTGCGCAGCTGGGTCGCGCCTGCCGTATCGCAAGCAGCGATCGCCACGGGCGTGGCGACGCGCGTGCCCGCGACAGCCTGATGCGCATGGCAAGGACTTTCTTGCCTTAGCAAAATAACAGCAAGTTACCATTGCTTACAAAAAAACCATGGCTAAAAACCATGGTTTTTTCGTTTCTGCCCTTGGATACGGTCAAATCGTTATTAATAAGCACATTTCATGCGAGCGTTTTGGCATGAACCTTCGATTACAATGGCGGCTATTTTATGTTGCTACAGTTGCCATTGTGGCGACAACATGCGTTAACAAGGATATTCATGCTCGGCCTGACTACTGTTTCTGTTTTTCTTTTTTTTGCATTGGCGCTGGCTGTCAATAGCGGATATTCCCTTGGTGCACTGGTGCTCCTGCTCGCAAGCAGCTGGCTGCTATGGAAACGCCCCCGCCTGAACCTGCAACGCCGGGATTATCTGATGCTCGGCACACTGCTACTGTATTTCGCCATTTTTACGGCCAATATGCTTTATCACGCCGATCCGGCGCGCGAACTCGACATTCCCCTGCGTGCCCTGCTGGCCGCACCAGTGCTGCTGCTGCTGCTGGCATACCCACCCCGGCCGGAGGCATGGTGGAGCGGCCTGGTCATCGGCGCCATCAGTGGTACGGCTCTGGCTTCCTGGCAATTTTTCGCACTCGATGTATACCGCCCGCAAGCGGCAACCAGCAATGCCATCCACTATGGCAATGTCAGCATGCTGCTTGGCATGCTAGCCCTATGTGGCATGGGATGGGCAAGTAAGCAGCGCCACCGCCTGGCATGGAGCCTGCTCCTGCTAGCCGGTGGCCTGTCCGGCATTCTGGGATCCGTCATCAGCGGCAGCCGCAGCGGCTGGCTGGTGTTACCCGCCTGTGGCTGCCTTTTTTCATACTATTATTCGAAGGGCCGCGGCGCACGCTATCTGGCCGCTCTGCTCGGTGCACTGCTGGCGGCATTCCTGCTTGCCTATACACTTCCCAACTCCCGCATGCCCCAGCGCGTGGAAGTGGCTGTCAATGAGATCAAACAGTTCCAGGACAGCGACAATGTGACCACGTCGATTGGCCAGCGCATGGAAATGTGGCGCACCGCGATAGACATGTACCAGCAACGCCCCTGGACAGGCTTGGGCCGCAACGGTTACATGGAACAAAAATCGATGCTGGTGGATGAAGGCAAGGCCAACGTTGCCATACGCCGGCATACCAATGCCCACAACGACTACCTCGATACGCTGGTCAAGCGCGGCATCATCGGCGTAATGGCCTTGTTGGCGCTCTTCCTCGTGCCGTTGCTCCTGTTTGCACGCGCCCTGCGCCAGAGTGCCCCCGCAGCCCAGCCCTATGCGCTGGCCGGCGTGGTGCTATGCACCTGCTACATGATTTTTGGCCTGACGACGAGTTCGCTAACCCTGAATATCGGCATCATCATGCTGACCTTCCCGATGGTGATACTGTGGGCCATGTTGCGCCAGCAAGAACGCCTTGCCTGAGCTCGTTTTCCGCCTGACCGTTTTTGCTGTCCCTTGCAAGGAACCATACCGATGCTCACGCCCGACCTGAAGCGCCTCACCGCGCTGCACGCGCCCTATAAAAAACACCTGGCCCTGGCCCTGCTGGCGATGGTCGTCACGGCGGCGACGGAACCACTGTTGCCATATGCGCTCAAGTTGCTGCTCGACAATGGTTTTGGCGGCAAGGTCAGTTTTTCCTTCTGGCTGGTGCCGCTGATCGTCATCGGCATCTTTGCCATGCGCGGCACCTCGACCTTTGCCAGCAGCTACCTGATGAGCTATGTATCCACGCGCATCCTCAACGAGTTGCGGCGCAGGATGTTTGCCAGCATGCTCAACCTGCCTATCGACTTTTACAACACGCACACGGTGGGCAAGGTCATCAACTCCATCATGTTTGAGGTGCAACAAATCATCGAGATGGTGACCAAGGTATTTACCTCGATCGTGCGCTCCTCGCTGACCGTGCTGGGCCTGCTGGCCTGGCTGCTGTACCTGAACTGGGCACTGACCCTGGTGACCCTGGTGCTGCTGCCCGTGCTGACCATCGTCGTGCGCACCACGGGCAAGCGCCTGAAAAAACTCAACCGCGACTCGCTGGCCGTCAACGCCGAACTGACCCAGGTCATCGAGGAAACCACGCGCGCGCAGCAAGTGATCAAGATCTTCGGCGGCCAGCAGTACGAGAAGGCCCGGTTCGAGGAGCGTGCCGAGCAATTGCGCCGCTACAGCATGCGCATGACCACGACCTTTTCCGCCACCGTGCCCATTACCCAGGTGATCACGGCCGCCGCCGTGGCCCTGGTCATCGTGATGGCCCTGTTCCAGTCGGAACAGGGACAAATCACGGTCGGCGGCTTTGTCTCCTTCATCACGGCCATGTTGATGCTGCTGACGCCCTTGAAGCAATTGGCCGAAGTCAACGGCCCCCTGCAGCGCGGCATGGCCGCCGCCGAGGAAGTCTTCCAGCTGATCGACAAGACGCCGGAACGCACGGGCGGCAAGCCGCTGGCTGGCCGCTGCAGTGGCCGCATCGAGTTCAAGGATGTGAGCTTTGCCTATCCCGGACATCAGGAACCAGCCCTGCAACATATCGACCTGAACATTGCGCCAGGACAAACCGTCGCCTTTGTCGGCATGTCCGGCGGCGGCAAATCGACCCTGGTCAGCCTGCTGCCCGGCTTTTATTCAGTCAGCAGCGGTGAAATCTTGCTCGATGGACAGAATATTGACGACATCGCCCTGACCAGCCTGCGCAGCCAGATCGCCATGGTCAGCCAGCAGGTGGTGTTGTTCGACGATACCCTGGCCGCCAATATCGCGTATGGCGATGCGGCGCCGGACCGGCAGCGCGTCGAAGCGGCCGCCGCGGCCGCTTTCCTGTCGGACGTCATCGATGGCTTGCCCGACGGACTGGAAACGCGCCTGGGCGACAACGGCTCGCGCCTGTCCGGCGGCCAGCGCCAGCGCGTGGCCATCGCCCGCGCCATCTACAAGGATGCTCCCATCCTGATCCTCGATGAAGCCACCTCGGCACTGGATACGGAGGCGGAACGGGCCGTGCAGGCAGCGCTGGAGCACCTGATGCAAGGCAGAACGACATTAGTTATTGCTCATCGACTATCTACAATTGAACGCGCGGACCGTATCGTGGTATTGTCACATGGGAAAATAATGGAAACCGGCAGTCATCAGCAATTATTGGATGCCGACGGCGCGTATGCCAATCTGCATCGCCTGCAATTTTCCCAGCAAGTGGTTTGACACCATCGAATGAATACCTGAAATCGTACTGATACATGACGCCTTTGATTCCCGCCGAACTGTTACAAAAGTCGGACAAAATTCTTTTCATCGCCCATCTGGCGCTGGGAGACTTTACCTACCTGCAAAATGGTTTCCGCGCCTTTGCCGCGGCCTACCCCCATATTCAGATCCACCTGTGGGTCGACGAAGTACGCCGCACG
The DNA here is from genome assembly GCF_056037845.1 of Janthinobacterium sp. TPC_1. NCBI lineage: Bacteria > Pseudomonadati > Pseudomonadota > Betaproteobacteria > Burkholderiales > Oxalobacteraceae > Janthinobacterium > Janthinobacterium sp. TPC_1. The sequence goes on from NZ_CP195157.1 coordinate 450,323, forward strand.
TCCGATGCCAGGCAATGGGAAGGCTTGCGCACCTATTCGCTGTACGACTGGGTAGAGCAGTCGGGCCTGTTCGCCAAGGTATACCGCAAGACCTACAGCCCCGCGCTCTATGAAGAGTCGCTGCGCGAGGCCAAGGCGGAGCACTATCCTGTCGTCGTCTCGCTGGCCCACGTACGGCCACAGCAGTATGCGGATCTTGCGCGCGCAATCAGCCCGAACGGGCTGGTGATGGCACGCGCAAGCCGTTCAGCCCACTTCGCCCCTGGCATTACCTGGCCTACCGCAAGATCGATGCCGTACTGGCATCGTATGCGGGACAGGATGCCGGCGAGCACCATATCAGCAGCGTGTATGCGGACTGGTTCCATCAATTGACGGGACTCGACATTCCCGTGGCCGAACGCTACCCTTTCGTGCACATCCCCGAGCACGCACTGCAGCAGGCGCAGGAGCAGCTGGCCGCCTGGGGCTTTGCCCCGCGCCAGGGTCCTCTCGTACTCCTGAACCCGTTTGCCAAGTCACACAAGCGCGGCTGGCCGCTGGAGCGCATTGCCGAGCTGATCGCGCGCATGCAAGCGATGCCGAAATGGCAGCATGCCTGCTTCCTGATCAATGCCATGCCGCAGGAACTGGCCAAGGTGAATGCCGTCGTGCAGGCGCATGGCTTGCCGCGTACACACGCCTTCAGCGCCGTCGACAACTTCTTCCAGCTGCCGGCCATGCTGGCGCAATGCGACCTGATTATTTCGGTGGAAACATCAATCATGCACCTGGCGAACGCCGTGCATGTGCCCGTGGTGGCATTGATGCGCAAGAAGAATCCGGAATGGGCTCCCTTCGACAGCGCCAACAGCACCGTCATCACGGTGGCGCGGCGCAGCGACTGGGTCAAGGCGATCTCGGTCGATCAGGTATTGCAGACCATCGCCTAGACGGCTCTAGCGCGGCTAGCCGGTGCCCAGCATGCTGATGCGCACCAGGTCGGCCACATTATCCACACCGAGTTTGTCCATCAGGCGCGCCTTGTGCACTTCCACCGTGCGCACGGAAATGCCGAGTGCCGGAGCGATATCGCGGTTGTGCTGGCCCGTGACCACCAGCTGCATCACTTCGCGCTCGCGCGGCGTCAGGGTGCGCAGCAAGGCTTGCCCCGCCACCTGATGCTGCAACTGGCCGCGCGCATGCGCCTCGCGCGAAAACGCTTCCTCGATGGCGGCCAGCAGCTTGTCGTGGTCAAACGGCTTTTCCAGGAAATCGCTGGCCTGCGCCTTGAATGCCTGGCGTGCCAGCGCCACGTCGCCATGTCCCGTAATGATAATAATTGGCAACATGCAATCGAGCTCCAGCAGGCGGCGCTGCAGGCTCAGGCCATCCATGCCGGACATGCGGATATCGACCAGCAGGCAGCCGGCCCAGTCGGGCCGCCAGCTGTGCAAGAAATCCTCGCCGCAGGAAAACAGGGCCGTGCGGTAGCCGCGTATGCCCAACAGCAAACCCAGCGCATCGCGCACGGCGGGATCGTCGTCCACGATAAACACCGTCAAATTACTTGTCACCATACTCTCCTGTAGCGGCCGCGCTGGCGCGCGCCAGGGGCAGGATAAAACGAAAAATGCCATGCTTGCCCACTTCGGCCCAAAGCTGGCCGCCATGCGCTTCGACGATGCTGCGGCTGAGCACCAGCCCCAGTCCCAGGCCGCTGGCCTTGGTCGAGACAAACGGTTCGAACAGGCGTGCGTGCCGCCAGGCTATTGGAAATGCCGGGCCCGCTATCTTCCACGGACAGCCGCAACCGCCCGCCTTCGAGGCGCTCGGCCGACACCGTGATGCGGCGCTGGCCGCGCGGCTGGCCCATCACCGCATCCTGTGCATTGGCCAGCAGATTACGCAGCACCAGTTCGATTTGCAGGCGGTCGGCATTGACGGCCAGCGGCGACGGCGGCGCCAGCACCAGCTCGATGCCATGCTCGTGGAACAGCGGCGTGAACTGGCGCGCCATGCCCGCGATCAAGGCACTCGCTTCCACCGCTTCGAGCTGCATCGCGCCGGTACGGAAAAAGTCGCGCAAGCGGCGCACCACGTCCGCGGCGCGTCCCGATTCCACGATCATGTGCCCGATGGCGCCTTGCAGCAAGGCGCCTTTCTCGCCCCGTTCCAGCAGGTATTCGCACGCCTTGCCATAGGTCGACAAGGCCGTCAGCGGCTGGTTCAGCTCGTGCGCGAGCGCGGCCGCCATCTCGCCGGCGGCCGCCAGGCGCATCGTGTGTTTCAGTTCGTCAGCCACTTGCCGCATTTCATCGACGACGATACCGATAAAAAAGCCCACCAATGCCAGCACGGCATCGAGCAGCTGCAATTCATAAAACTGGATATCGACCGCATGCGTCCATTTCACCAGGGTAATGATGCAAAGTTGCAATACAAACACGGCCAGCATGGCGCCATGCAAGCCCTGGCGCGAGGCGGCCCAGATCACGGGGAGAAACAGGAAATAGAAATGCTTGTATTCGGAACGCACGATGGAACCGAAAACGCTCCACAGCACGAAGCTGGCCAGGGCCAGATACGCCAGGGTTTCCCAGCGCCAGACGGCGGCATGCAGGCGTTCGCGCCCCCGCTCGCTGAACAGCACCCAGATCAGCGGCATCGACACCAGCATGCCGACCGTGTCGCCGATGCCGAAACGCCATACGGCCGTCCCCCATTCGCCAGCCGGGATGCGCCCCGTCAGCGACAGCAGGGAAATATAGCCGAGCGCATTGAGCACGGTGCCAGACAGGACGATCCCCACCCAGGCGCTCAGGCGGCGCCGGTTGTCGAAGATATCGCTGCTGCTGAAACTGCAGCGCAGTGCCGCGCCGATACCGCCATAGCCGAGCACCAGCCACGCCGAACAGAGCAAGGTCAAGGGCAGTCCTGCCGGCATGCCGCGCACCAGCACCTCGCCAGCCACGAGGGCAATAAACCACGGCAGTGCCGCCTTGCGGCCGTGGATCAGCCAAAATACCAGGCCCAGCGCGGGATCGGGATTCCACGGGGTGATGTTCAGCCCGTACATCGGGTCGATATACGTCGCCCAGTCAAACAGCAGATACAGGCCGACAAAGGCGGGATACGGCAAGTAGCGGGACAGGAATGGGTGCATAACGGTGTTTTTTTAACTGTCCCGCATTATGCATCGCAAGCGTGCGCCACGCCATGCCATCTTGCGTTATAAGCACATGAAAATAATTTTCAGGCAATATCGCAAGCGCTGCCAGCACGATCAGGCCTCGGCCAACGGCAAGCGCACCTCCACCAGCAAACCCAGGCCGCCATTACCGCGGTGCAACTGAATCGTGCCGCCGTGCTGGCGCACGACGGAAGCGACGATGGACAAGCCCAGGCCGCTGCCTGGCTGCGCCTGCTGCGGCGCGCGGAAAAAGCGGTCGAACACGCGGTCATACAGCGCCGGCGCAATGCCCGGCCCCTGATCGGCCACATGCAGCACGGCCTGGCCCCGCTCCGCATGCAGCGACACCGTCACGCTGCTGCCGCGCGGACTGTACTTGATGGCGTTTTCCACCAGGTTGTCGATCAGCGAAACGAGGCTCTCGCGCTGTCCGGGCACACTGAGCGAGATGCTGGCTTGCAACTCAAGCTCGATCTCGCCCGCCTGGGCCAGGCCGGACAGCGCCGCCAGGCGGTCTTGCAACAAGGTATCGAGCGCCTGCCGCCGCGGCAGTTCGCCCGCGCCCGCCTGCACTTCGCTGCGCGTCAGCTGCAGCAGCTGGCCCACCAGGCGCGCGGCCCGGTTGCCGCTGTTCAAGATACCGTCCAGCAGCTCTTGCTGGCGCGCATCATGTACCTGGCCCTGCAAGGCCTCGACATTCACGCGCATGGCCGCCAGCGGCGTGCGCAGCTCATGCGTGGCATCGGCGATGAAGCTGCGTTCGCGCGCAGCGCTGGCATCGACCCGCTGCAGCAGGGCATTGATATTGTCGACCAGTGCCGCCAGTTCGCCATGCGGCGGCTTGAACTCCAGCGGACGCAAGTCCTGCGGCCCGCGCGCCGCCACCTCCTGCGCCAGCTTGCGCCAGGGGCGCATGGCCAGGCGGATCGACAGCCAGGCCGGCACCAGCAGGAACGGCAGGCTGATCAGCAACGGCAGCAGGTAGTAACCGCGTGAATTGATCGTAATGAACAATTGCCAGGCGCCTCCCGCTTCCAGCACCGTCACGCGCGTGTTGCCCTCGGCCAGGCTGCGGCTGCGCCAGGCCTGGCCCTTGATGTACACCACTTCCATCTGTTCCGGGCCGGCGCTGCGGATGCCGCTGGGCGCATCGGGCGACTTGTAGACCAGCTTGCCCTCGCGCCAGACCAGGATGCGCGGCGCCAGTTCCGGCACTTTTCCCGTTTCAAACTCCTCGCGCAAGGCTGCGTCAATGGCGCGCAAGCTTTGTTCCTGGCGCTGCGGCTGCTCGGCCAGATTATCGGCCACGCTGATAATGGCGTGCAGGACGCTGCGGCTCACCGTGCTCGCTTCGTCCGCTCCCTCGACCAGCACATACGCCACGGCCAGGCTCCACACCATGGTCAGCATCAGCATTTGCGCCATCATCAGGCGGCGCACCAGGGTAGGCTGGCGCAGCGTGGCCCAGAAACGCCCCATCATGCGCCGGCACCCGGCTGGGCCGATGTCTCGCCCTGCTGGTCGATGACATAGCCGACGCCGCGCACGGTACGGATATACCTTCGCCTATCTTGCGGCGCAGGTTACCCATATGCACATCCAGGGTATTGCTGGCATTGGCCAGCCCGCCGGGCAGGATATGCTCCTCCAGCACGCGGCGCGTGATGACCCGGTTGGCGCGCATCAGCAAGGTCTTCAGCAAGGCATATTCGCTGGCCGTCAGCTCCACCGGCCGCCCGTGCACGCTGACACGGCGCGTGGGCACCTGCAGCAGCAGGCCGCGCAGCTCGATGGTGTCGCCGTCGAAGCCATAGCTGCGGCGCGCCAGCGCGCGCACGCGCGACAGCAGCTCGGCCAGCACGAAGGGCTTCACCAGGTAATCGTCGGCGCCGCCATCGAGGCCCCGCAAGCGCTGTTCCAGCGTGTCGCGGGCGCTGAGGATCAGCACCGGCAGGCGGGCCGCGCGCAACCGGGCCAGCAAATCGAGGCCATCGCCATCGGGCAAGCCCAGATCCAGCAGCACCAGTTCGCAACTGTCGTGCTCGATGCTGCGCGCAGCGTCTTCCAGGCTGCGCACCCAGACTACTTGCATGCCCTGGTCGCGCAAGGCAATCCGCACGCCGTTGCCCAGGTCCATATCGTCTTCTATCAGCAGTATCTTCATGGTGAGTATTAAACCACCGCAAGCTGAAGAATGGGTAAAGAAGCCTTCTTCATGCAATCTTAATAAAAGGCTCATTTTTCCTTCATGGCAAGGACCGATACTGTCCGCAGTCAATCGAGCCACTCCGGACTCGGTTCTCCACCTGACGGAACACTCCATGCACGCACCCACAACCCTGCTGACCTCGCTGGCACTCGCCAGCGGCATGATCCTCAACCCGCTGGCCGCCGCGGCGGCCGAACCGCCAGCGGAAAATGTCTTCACCATCGGCGGCGGCGTCGCCGCCGTATCCAGCTACTCCGGCTCCGACAAGCTGTCGGCCTCGCCGCTGATCATCCTCGACTACGCCATGGCCAATGGCGTGTTCATCAGCACCTCGCGCGGCATTGGCTATGGCGGCCAGGCCGGGCCCTTCAGCTACAGCGCCGGGCTGGGCTACCGCGGCAAGCGCGAAGACCACAAGCGCACGGGTGTGAACGGTTTCGGCGGCAGCGATTATCTGAAGGGCATGGGCGAAGTCAAGGGCAACGCCAGCGCCCTGCTCAGCGCCGGCTATTCGCCATTGCCGGGCCTGTCGCTGAGCGTGTCGAGCGATATTCCCCTGTCGAACCGCGAAAATGGCGCGAATGTGCATTTCGGCGCGACTGGCCAGGTGTACGGCCGGGCCGATGCCAAGGGCGTGCAGCAAGACAGCGTGAGCATCGGCGGCCAGCTGAGCTGGGGCGAGCGCAAGTACGTGCAAACCATGTATGGCGTGACGGCCACCCAGGCCGCCAATACCTCGTTCAAGCAATACACGCCCAAGGGCGGTTTCTATGAGGCGCAGGCCACCATCAACTGGGAGCACCGCTTCGATGCGCGCTGGGGTATCAATACCCTGGTCGGCGTCGAGAGCGCCTGGGCGACGCGGCCAAGAGCCCCATCGTGCAGCGCAAGACGGCGCCGATCGGTGCCGTGTACGTCACCTACCGCTATTGAAACGGGGGCGGCATAAGGGGAACCCGTACGCTGTTTCGCCAATTTACAGGGGGGGAAGGCATGGATAAGATGACATGATTTTCCGACCAGATCCTCCCTGCCATGCATGCATCGCGTCTTGCCCCGCAACGCCACCGCGCCGCCGACAGCGCCGCGGGCGCGTGCGGCATGCCGGGCCAGGATACCTTGCTGCTGCTCCTGCCCGTCAAGCGCGCCAGCGACATCATCTACGGCGCGCGCTATGCCAGGCGCCTGCAGGAATGGGGCATCAAGGTTCGCGTGAACCTGTTGCACGTGACACCGGCGCCGCCACGCCAGGCCGACGGCCTGCCCCGGCACGGGTCCAGCGCATGCCAGGCACTGGACCTGGCCACGCAGCAGATGATGCACGAGGCAGGACTCTACCTGAGCCGTTCTCATCTCGCCTTCAGTACCCATATTTTCGCCGGCGAGCTGCTGTTTACGATACTCGATACGGCTGAATTGCTCGGTTGCCACGAAATCGTCCTGCCGGCCCTCCGGCACAGCCCCTGGCAGCGCCGCTTCGCCGGCGCGCTGGCGCGCAAGCTGGCGCGCGCCACGCGCAGCGCCACGGTATTGCTGGCCGATACCGACGGCATGAGCGGGCCGCCGCCCGCCTGAAGCGCCGCTGGCGCCACGCCCCATTCACATTCCTCATGGAAACTAATTAATGACACCAACCATCACCCTGCACGCAGGCTTGACCGATATGCCGCCAGGCATGTCGCGCACGCGCGAGCTGCTCAAGCTGCAATTGCGGGCACAGCTGCAGCGCCGGCAGACGCGCATCTGGCTGCAGCTGCTCAATTCCCATCCCGTGTTCCACGAGCTGCTGCAAGCCTATCCGCGCATGATGCACAAGGTGTACCGCCATTATCTGAGCACGAATCTGTCGTGCCGCCAGCGCGTCGCCATGCTGGTCGAACACTATGATTTCATCCTGCAACAAGGCTGGGGCAAGCTGATGGCGCAGGCGGCGCGCGCGCCGGTGCGGCTGGGCACCGTGCCGGGAAAGTCGGGCGCGCCCTACCATTTGCAGCTATGTTCGCTACAACCGATGGACCGCGAAGGCGAGATGGTTCTGCAACTGGTGCATGGCGATGACATGCTTTACTCGGTCGCGTTTACCTTTTTCGGTTCCCGCGCGCGCGCCAGCATGGGCGTGGGCATCGGCTGCATCCAGGGTCCGCACGGCGCGGAAGGCTTGCGCCGCGTGCGCGAGGCAACGCGCGACCTGCATGGCATGCGCCCCAAGGCCCTGATGGTGCGCCTGGTGCGCCAGTTGGGACATGAACATGGCTGCCGCACCATGGTGCTTGTAGGCAACGCCAACCGCGCCGTGCATCACGCCGCAAAAAAGAGCCGTCTGTTCGCCGACTACAATTCCCTTTGGCAAGAACTGGGCGCCCAGGCACGCCAGGATGGCGACTTCGAATTGCCATGCGAAAATCTGCCCTTGCCTGCCCTGGAAGAAATTCCTTCAAAGAAACGTTCGGAAGCCCGCAAGCGCCACGAACTGACATTGGCCATGATCAGCAGCCTGCGTAGCGGTCTCGACGCCCATCGCAGCCCCGTGCAGGTCGCCACGGCAGGCGCTGCCGCAGCTGCCAACCAGGTGGGGCTATCGGCCGATCTCGACGACGACTACGCTTCCGCTGCCGCCTGAACGTCCCCGGCCACCGCACGGCGCCCGCCCTCGCGTCGTTGCTCGCCGTCACTTCCGCATCGCCGTTCCTGTCGCACGCGCTTCAACCCGTGCGCGGCACAATCCTGTTACGCTAGCGTTATCGGCATGCACTGCGGTGCGCCGGTTTCCCCAACGCTTACTAGGAGGCATTCATGCGCGTAGACATCTACCGCCGGGCCGAGCACGACGGCATTTTTTCCTATCTCGCCGTGCCGGAAGGAAAGCTCATTCCGGAAGAAGTGACCAATACCGACTGGCAACTGGAAGTACGCGCCAGCGAAGTGGCCGACGATGCCCAGGTCTTGCCCGACTACCATATCGAACAGCCGCACCAGCAAATCGCTGCCAAGGGTTATGCGATCACGGGCCTGAAAGACATGTAAACGAAAAAAGCCAAACCTGCATGCCTGCGGTTTGGCTTTGCTGTACGCGCCGGGCAGTGCCGGTCAGTATTCGACCGCCACCTCTTGCGCGCCCAGCATTTGCTCCAGCGCCATCTGCAATTCATCCGATGGCGCCACTTTCCACTCGTCGCCAAACTGCAGCACGCAGCTGACGCCTTGCGGGCTGACCTTGGCTGCGATCGGCAAGCCATCCACAGCCCGGTGCGGCATGATCACGTCGCTGATGCGTTTCATGTCCAGCGTCGTGGGCAAAGTCAAACCTAGCTGGCGGCCATACTGCACGCGCGCGGCGATGATGTCGAAGGCGCTCTCGGCCGTGATACGCAAGCCGCCCGAAAAACGGTCTTCCGACACCTTGCCCACGACGGCAAGGAATTCATCTTCCTTGAAGATTTTCCGGTTGGAATCGAACAATTCGCCGTACACCGTCACCTCGACGGTACCGCTCTTGTCGTCCAGGGTGACGATGAGGATCTTGCCGCGCTGCGTCATCTGCGTGCGCAAGCCCGTGATGACGCCGGCCATCATGCGCGGCTCGCGCGACGGTGACAGTTCGGACAATTTCGTGCGTGCAAAACGGCGCGCCTCGGGCGCATACGAATCGAACAGGTGGCCGGACAGGTAAAAGCCCAGCGCGATCTTTTCTTCCGTCAGACGCTGTTTATCGCTCCACACGGGCACCTTGACGTACTCGGGCGGCGCCACCATGTCGCTGTCGTCGCCGCCGAACAGGCTCACCTGGTTCGCCGCCTTGGCGGCCTGGTCGGCGCACTCCATGGCGAAGGCCACGGATGCGAGCAGGATGGCGCGGTCGACCTTCAGGCAATCGAAGGCGCCGCTGCGGATCAGCGACTCGATGGTGCGGCGGTTGATTTGCTTTTTATCAACACGCTTGCAGAAATCGAACAGGCTCGTGAAAGGTCCACCGGCCTCGCGCGCGGCGATGATGGCTTCGATGGCGTTCTGGCCCGAGCCCTTCACGGCACCCAGGCCGTAACGGATCTGCGTGACTTTCTTACCGCTCACGGACGGCGCCGCGCCGCTCGGCATGAAGCGGTAATCGGATTCGTTGATGTCTGGCGGCAACAAGGTCAGCTTGCAGATTTCCAGCGAGTCTTCCACCAGAATCTTGATCTTGTCCGTGTCGTCCATGGCCAGCGACAAGTTGGCGGCCATGAAGGCGGCCGTGTGGTGCGCCTTTAAATACGCCGTGTGGTACGACAGCAGGGCGTAAGCGGCGGCGTGCGATTTGTTGAAACCGTAGCCGGCGAACTTTTCCATCAAGTCGAAGATCTCGTCGGCCTTTCCGCCGTCAAGCCATCTTTCGCCGCACCGGCGCGGAAGATCTCGCGGTGCTCGGCCATCTCTTCGGCCTTCTTTTTACCCATGGCGCGGCGCAGCATGTCGGCGCCGCCCAGCGAGTAGCCGCCGACGATCTGCGCCATCTGCATCACCTGCTCCTGATACACCATGATGCCGTAGGTTTCGGACAGAATCGATTCCGTGCGCGGATCGGGATAATCGAAGCGTTCGCCGTGCTTGCGCTTGCAGAAATCGGGAATCAGGTCCATCGGGCCCGGACGGTACAGCGCCACCAGCGCGATAATGTCTTCGAAACGGTCGGGACGCGCATCTTTCAGCATGCCCTGCATGCCGCGCGACTCCAGCTGGAACACGGCCACGGTCTTGGCCTTGGTCAGCAAGTCGTACGACGGCTTGTCGTTCAGCGGCAATGTTGCCAGATCGAAATTAGCTTGCGCGGGATCAAGCTGCTTGATGTAGCGCACGGCGCGGTCGAGAATGGTGAGGGTCGTCAGACCCAAAAAGTCGAACTTCACCAGGCCGACGGCTTCCACGTCATCCTTGTCGTATTGCGACACGACGCCCGAATCGCCGCCCTGCGTGTACAGCGGACAAAAATCCGTCAGCTTGCCCGGGGCGATCAGCACGCCACCCGCGTGCATGCCGATATTGCGCGTGATGCCTTCGACCTGCTGCGCCAGGTCCAGCAGCTGCTTGACCTCTTCCTCGTTTTCCAGGCGTTCCTTGAGCAGCGGTTCTTCCTCGATGGCATCGGCGATCGACACGGGCTTACCGGGCTTGAACGGGATCAGCTTCGAGATGCCGTCGCAGAAGTTGTAGCCGAAGTCCATCACGCGGCCCACGTCGCGGATTGCGCCCTTGGCCGCCATGGTACCGAAAGTGGCGATCTGCGAGACGGCCTCCTTGCCGTACAAATCCTTGACGTGCTGGATGACGCGGTCGCGCCCTTCCTGGCAAAAGTCAATATCGAAGTCGGGCATCGAGACGCGTTCAGGATTCAAAAAGCGCTCGAACAGCAGGTTGTACTGCAATGGATCGAGGTCGGTAATGAGCAGCGAATACGCGACCAGCGAACCGGCGCCCGAACCGCGGCCCGGGCCGACGGGCACGCCGTTTTCCTTGGCCCACTGGATAAACTCGGCCACGATCAAGAAGTAGCCGGGGAACTTCATGTTGCAAATCGTGTCCGTCTCGAATTTCAAACGCGATTCATAGCGCGGGCGCTCCTTTTCGCGGCGCTCGGGATCCGGATACAGCTGCAATAGCCGTTTTTCCAGGCCCGCCTGCGATTCGGCGACGAGGAACTGGTCGATCGTCATGCCGTCCGGCGTGGGGAAGTTTGGCAGTTGCGGCTTGCCCAGGGTCAAGGTCAGGTTGCAGCGCTTGGCGATTTCCACGGAATTGGCCAGCGCGGCCGGCAAGTCGGCAAACAATTCCGCCATGTCGGCCTGCGACAGGAAGCGCTGGCTGTCATTGAAGCGCTTTACCCGCTTGGCGTTGGCCAGCATTTCGCCTTCGGCGATACAGGTGCGGGCTTCGTGGGCAATAAATTCTTCAGGGGAAATAAATTGCACGGGATGCGTGGCCACCACGGGCAAGCCCAGCTTGGCCGCCAGGGCCACCGCATGGCGCACCTGCGCTTCCTGGTTGGCCTGGCCGCCGCGCTGGATTTCGATATAGAAATGTCCAGGGAAAATCTCGGCCCAGCGCTGCGCATTGCGCTCGGCCAGGGCCAGGTTGCCATTCTCGATGGCGATGCCGACGTCGCCGAAATGCGCGCCGGACAACACGATCAAGCCATTCGCCGCGCTCTCGCCCGGGTACAGGTCGTAGGTATTCGTCGCCAGCGCCTGCAGCCACTCGATGCGCAGTTCGGCGCGCCCCTTGTACTGGTTCGTCAGCCATGCCGTCGACAGCAGTTCGCACAGCTGCAGATAGCCCATGCGGTTCTTCGCCAGCAACAGCAGGCGCGACGGTTTTTCGCGGTTGTCGTCATTCGTGATCCACACGTCGACGCCGACGATGGGCTTGATGCCCTTGCCGCGCGCTTCCTTGTAGAACTTGACCATGCCAAACAGGTTCGACAGATCGGTGACGGCCAGCGCCACCTGCTTGTCCTTCGCCGCCGCCTTGACCACGTCGTCGATGCGCACCAGGCCGTCGACGATCGAATACTCCGAGTGCACGCGCAAGTGGACAAATGCGGGCCCTTGCGGGGCTTGCGGTGAACCTGCCGGAGCGCCGGCCTCTTGCATTACCATTTCCATCCTGTGTACCGTTTCGTGCAAAATTCAATGGGGTCTATTCTACCGCGTCGCGCGTACGGACCGGGTATCCTGCCTGGCCTGTCGGGCTTATAATATCGGCTGTTCAGTCTAAGCCGATCGCCATCATGCAAGCCATCACCCCAGCAACACCCGCCGTTTCCGCCACCGTCTGCCCGCCGGCCGCCACGTTTGTCAATATCGCCGCGTATAAATTCATTACGCTGGCCGATACGGAAGCCATGCGTCCCTTGTACCAGGAGCAATGCCTGGCGCTGGGACTGAAGGGCACGATCCTGCTGACACCGGAGGGTATCAACATGTTCCTGTCGGGCACGCGCGAGCATATCGACAGCTTCCTCGCCTGGGTGCGCAGCGACGACCGTCTGGCCGATCTGGAATGGAAGGAAAGCTTGTCGAACGAGCAATCGCACAAGCGCATGCTGGTCAAGCTGAAAAAAGAAATCATCACCATGCGCATGCCGCTGATCAAGCCGGAACTGGGCCGCGCCCCGTCCGTCGACGCGCATACGCTCAAGCGCTGGCTCGATGCCGGCGTCGATGACGCGGGTAAACCGGTGGTCATGATGGAAACGCGCAACGCCTTTGAAGTGGACGTGGGCACGTTCAACAACACGCTCGATTACCGTATTGACAAGTTTACGGAATTCCCGGCCGTGGCCGCCGCCCACAAGGACGAACTGGAAGGCAAGACCGTCGTCACCTTCTGCACGGGCGGCATCCGCTGCGAAAAGGCCGCCATCCACATGAAGGAAATCGGCTACAACAGCGTGTACCAGCTCGACGGCGGCATTTTGAAATATTTCGAGGAAGTGGGCGGCGAGCACTACACGGGCGACTGCTTCGTCTTCGACTACCGCACGGCCCTGAACCCGAAACTGGAACCGACGGAAACCGTGCAATGTTTTGTGTGCCGCGCCGTCGTCACGCCGCGCCAGCAACTGGCGCCTGAATATGTCTACGAGGTATCTTGCCCGCATTGCTACAACAGTGACGAAAAATGAGAAGCGGCTCCCCGCGCCTGCAGTAAACTGAAATGCCCATCCTGGCCGTTGCCTGCCAGGATGGGCATTTCCATTCCGCCAGCACATGGCGGTCATTGTGACGACAGTTAGTCAGCCAACTTCAACCGGTTTGCCCGCCACCAGCTACGGCCGAACACCAACAACGAGAAGAACGCCAGACCGGTCAGAAAAACCCGCCAGCAAGCTATTCGACAAGCGGCTGGTGCGGCTTTCTGGCAAGGTGGGTCCCGCAATAAAGCGGCTCTTTTCCAGATAGACGGCCGTGGCTTTCTGATTATCGACCGTAATCGTATTGAACACCTCCTTGACTGACTCATCATTCAAGTCCCTCTTCTTGAAGACATTTTCCTTGATCGATTCGAGCGAACGCAAGACCGCCTCGCCGGACTTATTGCTATCGAGCACAACCTTGGCGCCATCATAGTATTCGCGCAATATGAGATTTTGCTTTTGTTCACGCAGCGCCTTGAGAATTGCTTCGTTTGCCATCAAGGCATCTACCTCGGTTGACATCAACTGCGTCGATGGCGACAGATAACGCGCATTGTCCTCGGTCACGCTGACCACCTGGCGGCTTCCCTGCCCCGCAGCATCAGGATAGCGCGAAACAATTTTTCTCAAGGTATCGCCTTTACGGGCAAAACTTTCCAGCTTCTCTTTGTTGCTGATAATCTCATTATCAAGCTTGGTAATCTTGCTCGTCAAATCCAGGTGTTTGGAACGCAAGAAGTCGGAATATACCAGGTAAATCACACTATCCATCGTATAACGGCCCAGCAGGGCAACCATACGTTGCCCATCCTGAGGCGTCGTCGCCTCGTAACTGATACGCAAACCGATAACATTATTGCTGATATCCTTGGCTGTATCCATCAACTCCTTGGCATCGAGCTTGGTCATCGGATAAATCGGCTCCAGAAATTTGGAAAAATTGTTGCGCACGATCAGCGTATGGCGTAACTCTTGCACCGTAGGGTCATTGTTCAGCTTAACTTGTTGCATATAGTCGTCAAAGCGACCACTACTGCTTAATGCCGCCACATAGCGCTTATAGTCGCCCAGCGCGATACCTGGAGGTGGCTCCTTTTCTTTTTCTTTTTCTTTCTCTTTATCCTTGTCTCTTTCACCATTGACCTGTTCTTTCAGTACCGGAATTGCACCGCCAAACTGGAAAAGCCCTCGCTTTTGTACGTTGCCGTATACAAGGTAAATAATACGCACAATATCATCACGACCACCGTACCGCCCACGATCAATTTACGGCCTTTCCATAAAACGATCAGTACCTCCGTCAAGGAAAATTCAGGCGCACCTTGCTGCTCTGGCGCTTGTTTCATTTCTACCAATTTGTCCATGATTCTTCTTTAAGTAATAAGTACATCAAAAATAAAAGCAATTATCTGACCATCAGTCTGCATTGGCCTGGCGCGCCATCACGACGACCGGGCTATTGGATTGCGCAGTCCGCTGGGCATTCCAGACCCAGTCCTCGATACCGCACTGCGGTTCATATTCGGTAACGATTTCCAGCAACAACGTTCGTACGGCGGCCTGGTCAAACTGATCGCATGCCATCGTCAATGCGCTCAGCATACCTTCCAGCTTTGCCCAGGGGATTTCAACCTCGCGCGCACGCATGATCAACGGATGATCCGTACCTTCAACATTGTCTCCAATCAACAATTCCTCATACAGCTTTTCGCCTGGACGCAAACCAACATGATGAATTTCGATGGTGCCATCGGGCGCCTGTTCACTTTTGACTTCCAGTCCACTCAAATGCACCATGCGCTTGGCCAGGTCGACGATCTTGACAGGGTCACCCATATCCAGAACAAAAACATCTCCCCCCTGTCCCATGGCACCCGCCTGCAATACCAGCTGCGCGGCCTCGGGAATTGTCATGAAATAACGCGTGATTTCCGGATGCGTGATCGTAATCGGCCCGCCCGCCATAATCTGTTTGCGGAACAAGGGCACAACCGAGCCAGACGATCCCAGTACATTGCCAAAACGAACCATACAAAACCGCGTCTTGTCCTGTTTACGGGCAAATGCCTGCAAAATCAGCTCTGCCAGCCGTTTGGTGGAGCCCATCACATTGGTTGGACGAACGGCCTTGTCTGTAGAAATGAGTACAAAACGCTTCACCTGGGCATCGATCGCAGCACGCGCCATGCTCAGCGTTCCCAATGCATTGTTACGTATACCTTCGATTGGATTGTGCTCCACCAAGGGAACATGTTTATACGCAGCGGCATGATACAAAGTTTCAACACGGAAAGTTCGTAGTATTCTTTCGCACTTGGCTGTTTCCAGCACGGATCCCAGGAACGGCAGCAACTCCACCTCGACCCGCAGGATTTTTTTCAATCCTTGCAATTCTTGTTCGATGGAATACAAGGCAAATTCCGACATTTCATACAGAATCAGACAAGCTGGCCGCTGACGCAATATCTGGCGGCACAATTCGGAGCCGATCGAACCACCTGCGCCAGTCACCATGACTGTCTTGCCAGAAATGCACATAGCCATCAAGTCCTGATCCGGCTCCACCGCGTCGCGCCCCAGCAAATCCTCGATTTCGATTTCGCGCAAATCCTGCACCTGCGTACTGGCGCGTATCAAGCTCTTGATCGGCGAAGTCACCAAGGTCTTGATTTTCAGCGGTTCCAGCTTTTCCAGAATACGGCGTTGCTGCGCCTTGCTCAGGGACGGCATGGCAAGCAGCACCTTGCTGATGTCCTTGCTTGCCACCAAATCAGACAAAGCTTCGGGTGCATATACCCGTATGCCGCCGATACTGGCGCCATGCAGTTCTTTCTTGTCGTCAATCAGAGCGACTACCTTGTACTCGCCAGCATGGTTCAGGGCCTGGGCCAGTTGATTGCCGGAAGCGCCAGCGCCATAAACGACCACGCGTATGCCATCCGCACGCCGGTTAGCGTACAAAAAATACGCGCGCGCCAGGAAACGGCTGGCCGCCACATACATGATGGCGCACACCCAGAAAATACCGAAAACGCCGCGCGACAAACCATTCATGCCATTCAAAAACACGGCCATGGCCAGCAATACGGCCACGGACAAACTGACGCCAAGAAAAACCACATAAACGATCTTGTAGTCGATAAAGCGGATCACTGCGCGGTACAAGCCCAATTTGATAAAAATAGGCAATGAGACGAGCGGCGCCGCCAGGATCAGCCAAATGTAGGGGGAAAACTGGGCATTTGCCAAGCCATCGAAACGCAATGCAATCGCAATGCAAAAAGTCAGCGGCAAGAAAAACAGATCAGCAAACGCCGCCACAATTTGCTTGTGAAAACGCGAAAAATTGAATATCGGCTTCATTCAAAGGTTCCTTTTTCTACAGCGGCTGGCGCCAATGCCAGGCAGCACCTGGCCTGCGCCATGAGCGATACGCGATTGCCAGGCACAATCTCTGGCAAACCGGACGAGATATTCATCAATGGGTCACTCCATCCCGGCGCACCACCTTCAGGAACGTCAGGAACAGAATGCGCAGATCCAGTGCCAGTGAACGGCGCTGCAAGTACTCGGCATCCAGTTTGACCTTCTCCACGATAGGCAATTCATCGCGCCCATTGATTTGCGCCCATCCCGTCAAGCCAGGCAAGATGCCATCGACACCATGGCGGCTGCGCAATTCGATCAGATCGATCGTACTGGTTGAACAAGGCCGGACGTGGCCCCACAAAGCTCATGTCGCCCTTCAATATGCTCCACAATTGCGGCAATTCGTCGAGGCTGGACTTACGCAAAAAGGAACCCACCGGGGTCAGGAATTGCTTGGGGTCCGGAAGCAAATGCGTCGCCACAGCGGGAGTATCGACACGCATGGTGCGAAACTTCGGCATCTTGAATATCTTGTTTTGCCGCCCCACACGATCAGACCAATAAACAATGGGCCCCGCGGACGTCAGCCGCACCATCAGGGCGACCAGGCCAACCGGAATCAGCAGCAACAACGACGCGATCAACGCCAATACCAAATCAAATACTCGTTTCATTCATCTTCCCTGATATGTATTCCCGTCCCGCGCGCTCGAGTGCTGCGCTACTATTGTATGGCGCGCGCCAACCAAGAATGGACTTTGCTTTAGTTGTATCTACCAGCAATTGTGCGGTCAATTTCGCATACATCTGCCGCTTCCCGCAGAGCGTCGCCACGGCCCGTACCACGGCCGCAGGAATGGGCCATATATGTTGCTTTTTTCCCATGCCCGTCCCTATGTGCCGGAAAATATCTCCCAGCGTCAAACTTTGCTCATCGGACACAAGAAATGTTTCTCCGGCAGCGGCCGGATGCATGGCGCACACATGCAGAAAATCCACCAGATTCCAGATGCTTAACAAACTGCGCCGGGCGGCGATTCTACCAAAGGGCAATGGCAGGGACTTTGCTGCCAGCTTGAGCAACAAGGCAAAATTGCCCGGTGCATCAGGGCCGAAAACCAGCGTCGGACGCACAATGACAAATTGCATTTCGGATGCTGGAATCAGCTCCCCTATCATTTGCTCTGCTTCATACTTGCTGATCGCATACAAGTCATGCGGAGCTGCCGCATCGGCCTCCGTAAATGGATGCGCAGCGCTGGCATTCCCATTCACGCCGATCGAGCTGACAAAGACGAAGCGCTTGACGCCGCAACGCGCCGCATCGGCGATCAGGTGCCGCGTCAGCTCCACATTTACCTTGCGAAACTCCGCCAGCGGATCGGCCACCTGATCGTGCAAGACATGGGCACGCCCGGCAAGGTGGACGACGACATCGCAGCCCTCAAACACCCGGCTGTCCGGCGCCAGCGCAGCCAGATCCTGGACGACTTGCCTTACCTTGACCGGCTGCGCGCCCTGCGCACGCACGATCGCCCGCACCTGGTGCTGCTTATCGCTCAAGTGGACGCATAACTGCCTGCCGATAAAGCCATTTGCACCAGTGACGGCGATGTGTCTGGATTCACCTTGATTATTTTGCACAATATAATTACCTGAAGAAAAACTACGATGCCAGCTCACGCTGGCAAGGGCGAATGGCCATCTATAAATTGCGATACTTTCTGGATGCATTCCAGGCATAGTTCACGAAATACCACGACGAAGCCAGGACGCCCAATTTTTCCAGGTCGCGATAGGCACGCCACACTTTCATGGCCGACTTGCTCTTGTTGCGGGAGAGTGATTGATTCACCACGCGGTAACGCATCAGGTCTTCGCGCAAGCCATGCGCGACCAACCCGCGCTTGAGCACGGTCAGCCACAGGGCAAAATCATCATAATAGGTGCGCGTGATGGCAAATGGCCCCGTCTTTTCGCGATCGATGATGGCCGTGGACGTGGCGATTGCCGTATTGCCCAGCAACTGCCGATACGTGAGGCTCAAGGGGATGGCAATCGGTTCGCCACAGCTATCGCCGTTCTCGGAAATGCGCCGGAAACTGGTGTAGGACAAGGGGGCCGCAGTACTTTCCATGAAAGCCAGCTGGCGCGTGAGCTTTTCCGGCAGCCACACATCATCGCTATCGAGAAACGCGATATAGCGGCCGCTGGCAGCCTTCAAGGCCGTTTCGCGCGCCACTGCCGCGCCACCGTTTTTTTCATGGCGAATCAGGCGAATGCGTGCGTCATCCGCAGCCAGGCGCTCGATGACGACCGCGCAAGTATCATCTTTCGAACAATCATCGACGATCAACATTTCCCAGTGCGGGTAAGACTGGCTTTGCGCCGAACGTATCGTCGCTTCCACAAACCTGGCCGCGTTATAGGCCGGTGTGATGATCGATACCAGTTTATTATTTTCCATGCCACAAATCCCCTGTAGGTAACTTTTCACGCGCACGGTCCAGCCAGCGCAAACCAACGCGACGGCCGATGTCAATTTCCGGACGTACAGGCCTTGCCTCATCGAATACAGCCAGCTGATCCCATTTCTTGTCCAGCATCTTGGCAACCACGCCCATTTCGCTACTGTCGTCGGCGGCCACTTCCGGGTCGTCGGCTTCGAGCATGCCGGAACACAACGCGCGCACGATCCTGTCGGCGTCGGCACCCGCAAAATAGCGGTAGCGCGTGGGCGTCAGCGCTTCGACAAAATCCGTGAATTGAGCAAAGCGGCGCGCCATCGTATAGCCGTAGCGCAAGGTGCGGCGAATCACATCCAGCGGTTCATGCTGTTCCAATGCCTGCAGCTTGTGCAATTCGCTACGCTTGTCCAGATGCACGGCGATACCCGCTTCCTGATACGTGGAATGGCCCAGACAAATAATTTTCTTGCCGCAGGCACCCGCCTCAAACGCCGCGCTGCTGCCATTGACCAGCAAGATGTCGCATTGCTGGATCAAGTCAAAAGTACTGGCTGTTTCGCGTGCGCCGATGCAGCGGATGCCCTGGCCTTTTGCCCAGTCGGCATAATAGCGTTCGGAGCTGGCACCGTCGGCGACGCCAATCTTTTCGCTCCAATTGGGATGACAACGCAGCACTACATTCGCCGCGGGAATACCCAGCGATGCCAGCACCAGTTCAAAGCCCTCCACATAGCTTTCCCAGCCGCTTTCCTGTTCAGGGTGTCCCTGAAATTCATTACGGCTGCTTGGCAGTATCAACACCTTGGGCCCGGCAACGGCATCGGTCGGCCAGTCGGCCTGGGTGGCATTCAGGTTATAGGCACGCCACTCTTTCAGATTCGTGCGCACAAAGCGCGAGGCGATTAACTGGGCCGCCACGCCAGCCTGGCGCGCGGTCAACGGCACGTCGCGGTACTGGATATTCAGACGGTCGACGTCTTTCAAGGATAGACAATTAGCTTGTGGGATGAATTGCAACCCATCACTAAACCATGGCCGTTCCATCGTCAGGTAAGGAATGTCCAGCTGTTCGCACGCATAAGTGATGGCACGCGTGCCATCCATCCTGCCATTAAAGCAAATCACGCCATCCAGCTGATTGCTCTTGATCCATTGCGCGGCATTGCCAAACATCGTTTCGACGGGCTTGTAGAATGTTTCTCTAAGCGCCAGATAATCCGGCAAATGCGTATCGGCCTCCGTTTCGGTACGCAGCAAGGTGCATGCGCTCGATGAGGCCAATAAGTTACGTTCATCTTCGGACAAGTTGACGCGATGCTTGGCGCGGACCGACGTGATTTGCGAAACGGGAACGAACGGATACCGCCTGCCATGCAAGTAGGACATTCCGCCAACTTGGAGGTTCCCTTCAAGGCCCGCCCATAACAATTGTCCAGCGCACCGTCGCATGTCAGGAAGAACAATTCATGGCCGGCCTCCTTCAGCAGTGTCGACACATAATACAAATGTTCGACATGGGGCCGAAACGAATACAGGGAAACTAAACCTAAACGCATTTTTACACCTACTTTATTTTGTAATTCTGAATTTGGAAAACAATACGCCAAACATGATAAATTCAAATACGATGAAGGGGAAGCTCATGATGTCCGGCGCGCGAAAAGCAATGGCGACAAGAAAAGAATTGTATAGACGGAAGAGACGAAACCGACACGCATGAGCGACATCTGCTTTGCCTTGGTGAAAAAATTCGCTACACCAACTAATCCCCCCAATATCAAAGTCCCCACAAACAATAAAACATATCCGCCATCATGAAATAATGCTCCTGGCAAAGACGGAAAACGTCCAGCCAGGAACCAATCGGTACTTTGAGGGCCTATCAGGCCCAGTTTGGCGAAAATCCCACGCATATGATTGAACAGGATAAATGGATCACCCGCATAATCAGTCTGATGCTGCAAGTACTCGGCAAAGATGAAGGCGCTATGACATAAATAAGTGATGATCAACATGCCAAATGCGACCAGGGACCCAAGCGCAGGAAACGATTTTTCCAGAAGCGCCGGCCAGGTCGCAGTTTTCAATTCCATATACTCTTGCATCGCCTCAAGATATTCGGCGCCAGAAACGCCGTCATGGGTAGCACTGGCGCGCGACATGAACACATAGAAAATATACATGATGGCGATCCCACCCAATATCAGCAAACCTATTTTTGTTTTTTTTGAAAAGGTATATGCCCTGCCACCGCGTTCCCGGCGGATAACATAAAACGCCACTGCGAAACATAGTGTCAACAAAATAATCGACCTGCCGCCGATCAAAATCGAATTCAACATTAAAAAGAAGAACAAGCCAAGCAAGGCAATGCCGATCTTTGCCGGACGCAAGAGCCTGGGGCTCAGCATGAGTGGAACGAGCGTCAGGATAAAACAGGTCGAGAGTGCATATCCAATCATGCTATACGGCGATGACACACCTTCGCGTCCCTCGCCCAACTCGCGCCACTCTTCTCGAGCACGCGCCAGCTCACCGCTATAGTCAATATGCTGCACCTGGATTTTATCGAACATCAACGCCAGCAAACCGACCAATGCCAATAACAAAGTGAAGCGAATTAACTTATCCGAAATACCTTGTACCTGTTGCAGATAATAGCCACTATCCACGCGCAGTTTTTTTTCAAGAAAATAATTGGTCAATACCGCCACCAACGACGTCAGCGCCACAAATCCGGCATCCAAAAATACCACCTGATTCATTTCCGACGTCATTGAATATGCCGGTGCAAGTAATACCAGCAAGAAATATAATATCCAGACCCCTACAAATACACGCAAGCTATAAGGCATAAATCCTGCTTTAATAAAATTTCAATTTGACAATTCGCAAGACAATAATGTCACGCTATTGTTCAGGGCTGAGCCAGACAGAATGAACTCATACAGGACTGCGCCTGCGTAACTCTGCCCCGTCGCCTGCGTAACAGGAAAAGACAGCAGGTTGTCACCAGCGACCAAATCCTGCTCATGTTCACCCAGACGCAAACGCCCACCTGCAGCAGCATGCAGCTTCATCCTAAGGCTGGCCGCAACTTCTGACGATAGCGCAATCCTGGTACGTTCACCCATGCGCGCGACCAGCATCTGCGCCTGTAACTGGCAATCGAACCCCTCATATAAATAGGGTATTGCGTCACGCTGTGACGCATCCAGGTTGACCGGCGGTAGCCATATCAGCCGCTGGCCTATCGGCTTGGCGGGCACCCCTGCCACGATACTGTATGGCGCAACAGATTTGCTCACCACGGAGCCGGCGCCCACCACGCAGCCCCGCCCTATCGTCACGCCTGGGAGGATCATCGCGTTGACACCAAGCCAGCAGTCCTCGCCAATCTCCACCGGACGGTCATAATCGCTAGCCAGCCTGGCGCCCGCAGGAGCTGCGACACCTTCGTGAAAAAACTGTTCCTGCCATTGAATCGGCAAGCCTGGCCAACGGTCAAAAATATGCGTACCCGAAGAAATGAAGATATTCGGTGCCAATATGCAGTTCGCACCGATTCTGACATTGCCATTCAAAGTCACACCTTTTTGCAGCGTGGTCCTGCTACCGATCGACAGCACGCCATTGCTGCGTATTTCAATATCACGATAAAACCAGCAATGCGAGCCGATCGCGACCCGAGATGCAGGTCCGATCTCCAGCACAGAAGCAGCGCCAATTTTTGTGGAATGACCAATCCGCAGACGGGCAGCACTACCTTCAATACGGACAGAAGGATGCAACCGGACACGCTGACGCGCCCAGAAAAAACAGCTCCACCAGCGCCAGAACGGTGAAAGCTCGAAAATTCTTTTTATTTTTTTCACGAACCAACCTTATATCCTGCAAAAAATGCAACAACAGCATTCACAATATAGTTTCCCACTGCCAAAAATAAGGCCAGCAAAGTGAAATTATATGGGTCGCTCATCCAATCAGCACCCTGCAAGCCATAACGGCAATACAGGAATGCCGTCAAAATCAAAAAAGATTGCGTGACCAGCAAACTAATGTGCCGATGCACGATGATCAAGTAGCTTGACCAAAAATCCGATACCCTGAAGGCAGCGGCCAACAGTAAAGGCAGGAACAAAGGCAACGCCTCAGTATATTGCCCATACCATTTCGGAATAATCCAGGCAATCAGGTAGTTCGCCAAAAATGCTGCCGCAAATGAAAACAGCAATAAACCAATTGAAACCATGGCTGTGACGCGCAGCGCCTTGCTGTCCGATCCGGCAACCCGCCGCTGCGCAATGAGTGGAAACAAGCCGGCATTCAACAAGCTCTGTATCGACATGGCAGCCACCAAGGGTATCCACGAAAATGAATACAAACCGAATTGTTTGGCACTCAGGGCATCGGCAGCGATCCACCGATCGGCACTGCTGCTCAGGAAAGCCAATGTCGTCCCCAACAACAATATTCCCGCGACAGACCACTCTTTACGCGTAAATCCCTTCTTGCACAAACGTAGGAAAATACCCCACGAAAAATGGGCAGCAGACAATAACTTCTGCATGATCCGGCCAGCCAGGACAAGGGTCACCAATAACTCGCCCAACAAGATGCCGATACCGCCCCCCCCCAGCAATGCGATGACACTAGCCAGTACCATAGAGAAAACTGTTCTCGACAGAATATGCATGGAGTACGGGATCATTTCCAGCCGGCTACGGCTGTCCAATACCAGCAACATAAAATTCTGCAAAGCCCAACCATGTAGGACTGCAATCAAAAAAACCAGCGCACTGACTTGCAGCGGAACAAAACGCAACAACGGCAGAAAACACAGCAACAATGCCGCCATCGATGTAATCATGCCGGCCTTGCCCAATATCACCAGGCCATGGCGATAGCGGTGATGCGCAAATACAGTCGGTAAATCGCGCTGCGCCAGTATTTGAAAACCAAAGCTGCCAGCCACACAGAAGAATCCGGATATCAACAGCGCCTTGGACAGCAGTCCAAACTCAGCAACGTCCAGCAGTTTGGCGTAAATACCTATCCGCACCAGGCCGAGCATGGCTGCAAAACCAAGTATGGGTGTATATTTCAGGTGCGCAATGATGCGCGCCGTCATTGATCTGGTGCGAGCAGCTATATTCAACAATTCACATCCGCAATCTGTTTCAGCCTGTTCGGCGCGACATTGTCGTGCTGAACGCCGTAATCGAACAAGGCGAACTGCATCTGCAGCAGCAATCGTGGCTGATGCATGGGCGTACTGCCTTTATGCATGCAATACGTATCCTCCGCAAATCCGGTACCGGCCTTGCCGTTAATGCTCAAGATATTCTCTTCACCATAAAACTGTTCAATTTCCTGATCGCGCCAGCGTCGAACCAGGAAATGGTCACGTAAGCTCAAACGTGGCGGACGCGTATGCGATCCTGGCACGCAGACATGCGCCCCATCATTTTCAACGTCGCTCAGATAGAAAAAGAACTTGAAGAAACTGAAATCATCCAGGTCGCTATGAAATACATGCGCATGGCGCACCCTATCCTCCGCAGAGGCATCTACAGGGAAGGTCCACCAGCAATTTGTTCCGACGTGCGTCGGTATGCTTCCCAAATACTCGGCGGCAACTAACAACAGGAATGGATCATTACGCAACTGTTCTATCGCCGGGCAATTTTTTTCTGTGTTCAGGTATTGCGCCACCAATACCGGCTTGCCCAGGTGCGCTTCCGCATCACCCCGTTGCTGCGCCATAAAGCCTTTTTCAGGTTCACGGTCCGCATAACATGACGCTTGATCGGTATACGCGCAAATCTCCGCCAGCAAGGCCGGCGGCAAGGCCAGGCCAAAAGCGACACCATCGCGCCGCAACTCTGCTACAAAAGCATCCGGATCACAATTGGCAAAAACGCTATTGGGCAGAGCGGCGCGCAACTGTTGCTTGTATTCCTCCCAAGCATTTTTTTGCGCATAGTGCCGTCCGGCCTTCACCGCATGCCGTACCAGTCTGAAACGAGCAATACTACGCATCGCCACATATCCTGGATTTTTCTTGAATGATCCAGCCAATTGCATCAATTTTGCTACCGCCATTTATGCTCCCAAAGGCATGCATCAGAAAAAATTACCGAGGTCGCCAGGAAGGCTTGCCATTACGCCCCCTCCCTGGAATTCCTGGTTATAAACTTAATTCCTTCTTGAAATACTCGATAGTGCGCGTCAAGCCGTCTTCCAGGCTGACCTTCGGTTCCCAGCCCAGCTTTTCCTTGGCCAGCGCAATGTTTGGCTGACGCTGTTTCGGATCGTCCGATGGCAGGGGCTTGAAGACCAGTTTGCTGGTCGAACCCGTCAGCTTCAAGACCATTTCGGCCAGTTCCAGCATCGTGTATTCACAAGGGTTGCCGATATTCACCGGGCCGGTGAAATCGTCGGGCGAATTCATCATGCGCACCATTACATTGATCAAGTCATCGACATAGCAGAAGCTGCGAGTCTGCTGGCCTTCGCCATAGATGGTGATGTCTTCGCCGCGAATTGCCTGCACGATAAAATTGCTGACGACGCGGCCATCGTTCGGATGCATGCGCGGGCCATAGGTATTGAAGATGCGCACCACTTTGATCAGCAAAGCGTGCTGACGCCAGTAATCGAAGAACAAGGTTTCAGCACAGCGCTTGCCTTCGTCGTAGCAACTACGGATGCCCACCGGGTTCACGCGGCCCCAGTACTCTTCCGGTTGCGGATGCACTTCCGGATCGCCATACACTTCCGACGTCGATGCTTGCAGGATGCGCGCTTGCAAGCGCTTTGCCAATCCCAGCATGTTAATGGCGCCATGCACGCTGGTCTTCGTCGTTTGCACGGGATCGAACTGGTAGTGCACGGGCGAGGCCGGGCATGCCAGATTGTAGATTTGCTCAACTTCTACATACAAAGGAAAGGTGACGTCGTGGCGCATCACTTCGAAATACGGATTGGTCATCAAATGCGCGATGTTGCGCTTGCTGCCCGTAAAGAAATTATCGACGCACAAGACATCATTTCCAGTCCTGATCAATTCCTCACACAAATGTGAGCCAAGGAAACCGGCGCCGCCGCTTACTAGAATTTTTTTCATCGCAATATACTTTTAAAAGTTTGCCTATTCGGCAGGTTTGGCGGTCAAGCGCCCATATCAATATGCGGCGGTGCGGCAGCCAGCACGGAGCCGGCACGCTTCGCCTGAGCCGCTGCTATGCCCGGCGGCCAATCGGGAAATACTCAAAGCCATGCGCAAGCACCGTCGCCGGGTCGTAAATATTCCGTCCGTCGAAAATCACCGGTGTTTTCAATTTTTCTTTAATCACTGCAAAATCAGGGCTGCGGAATTCTTTCCACTCAGTCACGATTACCAAGGCGTCGGCGCCATCCAGGGCGTCCTGATGCGATTCCGCAAAAGTAATTCCATCTTGCCCAGCATAAATTCGCTTGGCCTCATGCAAGGACACGGGATCGTATGCGCTCACCACGGCACCTGCCGCCAGCAAATCGGCGATCAGTTCACGGCTTGGCGCTTCACGCATGTCATCCGTATTCGGCTTGAAGGCCAGGCCCCAGATGGCGAAACGCATGCCCTTCAGGGTGGCGCCAAAACGGGCCTTGATCTTCTTTGTCAGCACATGCTTTTGGGCATTGTTGACCGACTCCACGGCATTCAATATCTGCAGATCCTGCTGATGTTCCTTGGCTGTGCCGATGAGCGCCTTCACATCTTTGGGGAAACAAGAACCGCCGTAGCCGCAACCGGGATACAGGAAGTGATAACCGATGCGGGGATCGGAGCCCATGCCCAGGCGCACCGACTCGATATCGGCGCCGAGGCGCTCGGACAAATCGGCCAGCTCGTTCATAAAGGAAATACGCGTCGCCAGCATCGCGTTCGCTGCATACTTGGTCAGTTCGGCCGACTTCACATCCATGATGATCAGGCGCTCATGGTTGCGCTGGAACGGCGCATACAACTCGCGCATCAGGTGGATAGCCTGTTCATCATCGGCGCCGACGACGATACGGTCGGGACGCATGAAATCGTCGATGGCAGCGCCTTCCTTCAGGAATTCCGGATTGGACACTACGCTGTAGCCGATATCGGCGGAACGCAATGCCAATTCTTCTGCCACAACGGCTGCCACCTTGCTGGCCGTGCCTACCGGCACCGTCGATTTGTCGACAATCACCTTGTAACCCTGCATGTGCTGACCGATGCTGCGCGCTGCCGCGAGCACATACTTCAGATCGGCCGAGCCATCTTCATCTGGCGGCGTGCCGACAGCAATAAATTGCACCGAAGCATGATCATGATCAACAGCCTTGTTGACGTCGGTGGTGAACTGCAGGCGGCCGGCGGCGATATTGCGCTGTACCATTTCCAGCAGATGCGGCTCAAAAATTGGGATGCCGCCTTCATTCAGGATACGGATCTTCTCCGCGTCCAGGTCCAGGCACAGCACATTGTTGCCGACTTCCGCAAAACAGGTACCGCTGACCAAGCCAACATACCCCGTGCCAATGACAGTCACATTCATAATCTTACTCTTTTAAAAATCTTCTACTTTATCGATGGATAACGGCTATCCTGCCTGATGCTGGCAACAGAAGCAGGCATCAGGCATCAGGCCCATACGGGCATGGCGAACGCGATGCTTAACCGATCAGGTCCCAGGACAGGGGCGTACCGCGCGGCACATCGCTGGTCACGCACTTGCCCAGGAAAACGTCCATGAACTTGGTCGGCAGCCCCAAGCCAGGACGGATTGCACGCAGATTTTCCTTCGTTAACATCTCGCCCGCCTTGATATCTTGCGAAACATACAGCGAACGACGGAATTGCAGCGATTTCATCTCGGCTGCGGTCGGACCGTAAGCAACGTGACCCAGCGCTTGCCAGGCACGCTCGGTCTCTACCACCAGTTGCGCCATTTCAGCCGGTTCCATCGAGAACGTGCTATCGACGCCGCCGTCGGCACGGCTCAAGGTGAAGTGTTTTTCCACCACGCTGGCGCCCAGCGCCACGCTGGCCACCGACACGCCCACACCCATGGTGTGATCGGACAGGCCGACTTCACAGCCGAATAATTCACGCAAATGCGGAATCGTCAGGATATTCGTATTCGCGGCCGTGGCAGGATAAGTGCTGGTGCATTTGAGCAGGATCAAATCGCGGCAACCGGCCTCGCGCGCTGCGCGCACAGTTTCGTCTAGCTCGGCAACGGTTGCCATGCCCGTGGAAATAATCACTGGCTTGCCAGTGGCTGCCACGCGGCGTATCAACGGCAAGTCGGTGTTTTCAAACGAGGCAATCTTGTAGCAGCAGTCCATGTCCAGCGTTTCCAGGAAGTCGACTGCCGTGTCGTCAAACGGTGTGCTGAACGGGATCATGCCCAGTTCACGCGCGCGCTGGAAGATCGGTGCGTGCCATTCCCAAGGCGTGTACGCTTCACCGTACAGCTTGTACAACGACGTGCCGGCCCACAGGCTCTTGGGATCGCTGATGTGAAATTCCCGCTCATCCAGATCCAGCGTCATGGTATCTGGCGTATAGGTCTGAATTTTCAGCGCATGCGCACCTGTCCTGGCCGCAGCCTCAACAATTTCCAGCGCGCGTTCCAGCGATTGATTGTGATTGCCGGACATTTCCGCGATCACGAATGGCGGATGGTTTTTGCCGATCAGGCGATTGCCGATTTTTATCGAATCAGTCATATTTTTAGTTCACCTTCTTAAAATAGCATGTGGAATCCCTGACATACGATGCAGCCAGGAACAGGCGGTGCGAAGGCTGGTTATCGCCCAGCACCTCGGCCCTTATTATCTTGATATCAGAACGCGCTGTTCGCAGCCATTGCTCGGCACTTGCCAGCAACTCTGCACCCAAGCCCCGTTGCTTCGTGCCGGGAACCAGGTAAATCGATACTTCGGCGCTATCGTCACGCACATCAAACCGCACCACGCCTGCAGCGTGGCCATCGGCGTGGTGTCCAATCAGCAAAATGCGCTGCGCATCGCTTAACACAGCATCAAACCAGCGTTGATGACTCTCCGCCGTGATCGGCGCCGTATTGCGCGACACAGCACGGATTGCATCATCGTTACGCCAGGCCATCAAGGCCGCCGAATCCCCGGCAGTGGCAAGGCGCAATGCGATGGCATTGCTCCCCATCAAGCGGGCCACGCGCGCAGCACCACGGCCATCGACAATCTCGAGACTGCGGCGCGACAGGAAATTACGCAAACCCGGATTATCCAGCAATGCCAGATAATGGCGCAAGAAGGTCTCTTCCAAGGTATCGCCAAGCTCGATGCGCGGAGCATAAATGAAGCCGGCGTGCGCCGCGTCATTGACCAGTTGCCGCTGATTTTCCGCGACGCAAACGGTCAAAGCTGGCAAACCAAGACAGCAACGTTCCCAGGTAGCAGTACCGCCTGCTCCCATCGCCAAATCGGCTTGCGCCATCAATTCGGCCATGCGCGAGGTTTGCACGTGGCATTCATAGCCATGTTGCATGCAGCTGGCTTCGATCGCCGCACGCGCCGGATGTTGCGCACCAATCACGACATCGACCTGCACTTCCGGCCTGGCGGCACGCGCCAGTGCGGCAATGGCGGGCGCCGTGTAGTTGTCGGCATCTATGCCGCCAAAGAACACCAGGACGCGCTGCACAGCGGCGTCTCGCGGCCTGACGTGGGATTGCTGCACCACGAACTCCTGGCGCAGCAAGGCATACGCTGGACCCAGGAGCTTCTTGCACGACAAAGGCAACAAATGATCGTAGCGCTGCTGCATGCCCAGATAAAAATTCTGGTCCAACAAAATATCGCAGTCATGCCGGCGATCAGCAAGATCATCGACGACCATGATCGTGTTTGCGAATGACCTCGCCACGCGTTCCCACTGCTCATCAAGCGCGTAATGATCGACAATCAGGCAGTCATGCAGCGGCCTATGTGACAAAGCCTCGCACACATCCGCAATTTCTTGCTCCAGAGACACACCCAGCCAGGAAAAATGCCCAACCTGACTGGCCGTGACCACCTTGTCATCCACAGGCGCGGGCAATGCAATCACCTCGAAGTCATTCGACACCAGCCAGTTGATATAGTTACCGGGCAGTTTTCGGCAAATAAAGGTGACGGATGCGCCACGCGACCGGAGCTCTTTCGCCAAGGTTGTACAGCGCATGACGTGACCGCTCCCCATCTGTACGGAAGCATCGACGCGAATGACAACGGAGCTACTCATCGCACCTTGAATAGTGGTTCCAAGGGTTTGCAGCGCAGCAAACCTTCCAGCGTTCCATCCTTGACGGCCTAACCAGCATCGGCACGACTTCTTCATAAGCCGAAAACAGCTTCTCGAGATCGCTGTCGCTATGGCTGTAGTTGACGTTATGGGTACCGAACGTCAGAATGCCGCGCGCCAACATTTCTTGCATGAACAAGGTCTTGATATGCCATTGCGTGTACGGAGCAGCATCCTTGATCAGCACGAAACTCCAGCTCGGATGGCCAGCAACGCTCATGATGTGCTGCGCCGCATTCGTCTCGATGATGGCATTGAGGCGGTCAATAATTTTCTGCCCCTGCTTCTTGATCGTCGCCACGACAGGTTCGCGCTGTAATTTCTCCATCGTGGCCAAGGCCGCTGCCAGCGACAGCGTTTCGCCACCGAAGGTGAACGAGAAGAAGATTTCTTCCATGAGCTTCATGACATCGGCGCGGCCGGCGATGGCAGATACCGGGTAGCCATTTGCCAGGCCCTTGCCGAACGTGGCAAGGTCGGGCGTGACGCCAAACAGCTCTTGCGCACCACCATTGGCGTAGCGGAAGCCGGTGATGGTTTCATCAAAGATCAGCAGCGCGCCGTGCTTGTGTGCCAGTGCCTTGACGCCCTCGAGGAATCCTTCCTTAGGTGCGTACACATTCATCGGTTCGAGGATCACGGCCGATATCTGCTCGGGGAAGTCGGCAAACAGCTTTTCCAGCGATGCCAGGTCATTGTACGCAAAGGTATGCGTGAGTTCGCGCGTGGCAACGGGAACGCCGCGGTTGCGCGCGGTCGAACCGATGTACCAGTCCTGCCAGCCATGGTAGCCGCACACGGCCACATGTTCGCGGTTAGTGTAAGCACGCGCCACACGGATGGCGCCAGAGGTGGCATCGGAACCATTCTTGCCGAAACGCACCATCTCGGCGCAAGGCACGATTTCGCAAATTTTCTCCGCGACCTGCATTTCAATCTGATGCGGCAGGCTGAAAATGACGCCCTCGTCCAACTGCGCCTTGACCGCATTGGTCACGTCTCTCGTCGTTGTAGCCGAGCGTGATCGACGCCAGACTGCTGATGAAGTCGATGTATTCATTTCCATCCACATCCCATACATGGCTACCCTTGCCGCGTTGAATAAAGTACGGCGAAACACCCAATGGAAACTGGGTTTTGCTCTTGCTGAAAGTCTGCGAGCCGAGCGGGATCGTTTTAAGGGCGCGTTCCAATAACTCTTCAGAGCGTTGATAGCGTGTAGACATATTAGTTCTCTATGGTGGGGGGGGTAGTCGGTACGGCATCGGCGTCGAGCGATTTCTGATATCCCTCGTTACGTCCATGTATGGTGTTCCAATTTACTAATTCGGGGCGCTGCTCCAGCAGGGACAGGACATCCTGCATTGAAAACCGCGTGTTTTTCCGATACAGCGCGTCATAAATCATGGAAACCAGCTCGAAATCCTTCGGCTCATCCACCGTCCAGCGCAAGTGCGACAAATCCGTGGCGTGACGGTACACACCCACCTTATAGCGCCCGGTTTGCTGATGAATGAACGGCGTAACATGCTCGCGCTGCGACGGCAGACGCGCTTCGCGCCACGCCTCATCCAGGCAAGAGGCGCGGAAAATTTCCACATCAAGGCCATCGGGGTAGCTGGCCTCGACACAATTACTGACGTAGTCGTAGCCGCCGGCCAGATAAAACGCGATAACCTCGTCGATCAACGCGGGGTCAGTCAGCGGACAATCGGCCGTCAAACGCACGATATGCTCGGGTGCAAACGTTTGCGCCGCCTGGTGAAAACGCTCCAGCACGTCGTTCAGATCGCCCCTGAAGCAAGCGATGCCGTTAGCCACGCACAATGCTTCAATGGCATCATCCGACGCTTCGCGGCTCGTTGCCACCAGCAATTGATCGATCTGGCGCACGTCGCGCAAACGCTCGATCTGGCGCAGCAGCATCGGCTCGCCCAGCAAGGGCTTGAGCACCTTGCCTGGCAGCCGCGACGATGAAACACGGGCCTGCAGTATTGCCAATATCATGATTTTCCCTTTGCCTGCTGCCACAAGGCCGGATTGACGATCGCTTCGTCGCAGATCGCAAACGCGTCATAGCCGGCGCGCGCGGCGCCTGCGGCCGTGTGTCCGGCCGCCGCGCATATTTCCTGTAGTTGCACACTGGAATTGACGCCACATACCACCTGGTCGATCTCCTCCAGCCAGGTCACAAAGCCCAGCGCGGCTTGCAGCGGCGTCAGACCTTGTCCGGCAATAAAACGGTGATAGGCGGCCAAATGCTCGCGCACACCGTCAAAATGGGCCGGCAAGTCATGGGGCGCCATCAGCAGCAAGCCTTGCAGGAACGCGGAGCGGGCATGTATCTCGACGCCAGCCTGTTTCAATTTGCGCAAATGTCCGCTATGCAGCAGACGCTGGTCCAGCACGTTGATCGGCAGCTGAATCAGGTCGATCGGGAAGCGCGCCAGTACGGCATCAATCTGCTGCCCAGTATAGACGGACACGCCAATCTTGCTGACCAGACCCCGTTGCTTCAACAGTGCCATGCGCGCCATCAGCGCTTCTCCGCCCGGCAACAATAAATCGTCGACGCGGTGGATCAGCAGGCCATAGACGCTGGGGCGCTGCAGCTTGCGCAGCGAGGCGTGCAGGCTGTCTTCCAGTTGCTGCGCCTCCACTTCGGTCACGGCCGCCCCGGAAAACTGCGGCGTCTTGGTCACGATATCGAAAGGCGCGGCAGGCGACATCACACGGCCAAGCACCGCCTCGCTGTCGCCATACAGTGCCGCCGTATCGATCAATGTCAATTGCAACCGGGCCGCAGCGGCCAGAATCGCCGCCACTTCCCCTTCGCTGACCTTGCCTGCCGTATTGGCGATACCATAATCGAGCCCGAACTGAACTGCGCCCAAGCCTATTTTCATTTCAGCGCTTTCCGCAAGGCCTCGATAACGCGGTCTTGCTGCTCGTCCGTGAAGGTGGCATACATGGGCAGGCTGATGGCTTGCGAATAATAATGTTCGCTTCCGGGAAATCGCCCGGTTTGAAACCTTTTGCCTCATAGTAAGGCTGGGTATGCACGGGAATATAGTGCAGATTGACGCCGATCGATTGCGCGCGCAGGGCGTCGAAGACGTCGCGGTGCGTCTGCGTCAAGCGCTCGGTCTGCAGGCGGATCACATACAGATGCAAGCCTGAATAGCCGTCAGGATGCTGCCATGGCGTGATGACAGGGAAATCAGCCAGCAAGGCATCATAGCGGCGCGCCATGACATGGCGATGTGCCACGAACTCATCGAGGCGCACCATCTGGCTCAGGCCAAGCGCCGCCTGCATGTCGGTCATGCGGTAGTTGTAGCCGAGCGTGACCTGCTGGTAATACCATGCGCCATCGGGCGCATGTGTCATCAGCTCAGGATCGCGCGTAATGCCATGGCTGCGCAGTTGCTGCAGGCTGGTCGCCAACTGTGCATCTTGCGTGGTAGCCATGCCGCCTTCGGCACTGGTAATAATCTTCACAGGGTGAAAGCTGAAGACGGTAATGTCGCTGTAGCGGCAATTGCCTATGGCTTCGCCACGATACTTGCCGCCGATGGCATGCGAAGCATCTTCGATAATCTTGAAACCGTATTCCTGGCCCAATGCATGGATGGCAAGCATGTCGCAAGGCTGCCCCGTCAAATGCACGGGGATGACAACCTTCGGCAGACGCCCAGCCAGCTTCGCCTGTGCCAGCTTGTGCGCCAACGCCTCCACGCTCAGATTGTAGGTGCGCGCATCGATATCGACAAAGTCGACATCGGCGCCACAATACAAGGCGCAATTAGCACTGGCAACGAAGGTATTTGGACTGGTCCAGACCAGATCCCCCGGGCCGACGCCCAGTGCCAGGCATGCTATATGCAAGGCACTCGTGGCGCTATTGACTGCAATCGCGTGGGATACGCCGCAATATGTCGCCAGCGCTTGCTCGAACGCCGGCACCGCCGGCCCCTGCGTCAGAAAGTCGGAGCGCAAGACATCGACGACGGCCTGAATATCGGCCTCGGAAATATCCTGTCGACCGTAAGGAATCATCGTCATGTTTTACGCGGTATGGGTAGGGTCAACGTGAGCCTGGATCAACTCGCGCAATTGTTCCTTGCTCAGGAAATCGGTATTGCTGCCACTGTCATAGCAGAAACCTGGCGGCACCAATTTGGCGCCCATCTTGTCGCAATACTCTTGCGTCGAATACTTGGCGCTCATCGGCAGGATGGCGTAATACTTGCCCATATCAACGGTATTGAAACTGTCGCTGGAAGTGATCATTTCCTCATGAATCTTTTCGCCTGGACGCACGCCGACAACAGGGAAGCTGCATTCAGGACCAATGGCTTCAGCCACATCGGTGATGCGGTAGGAAGGAATCTTCGGCACCAGTACTTCGCCGCCCCAGGCGTTCTCGAGCGACCACAGCACCATGTCCACGCCTTCTTGCAGACTGATGTTGAAACGAGTCATGGCCGTATCGGTGATCGGCAGGACCCCCGTCGCGCGCGCGGCGCTCGAGGAAGAATGGAATCACCGACCCGCGGCTGCCCATTACGTTACCGTAACGAACGACGCTGAAACGCAGATCGCGATGACCAACGATATTATTGGCTGCAACGAACAGCTTGTCCGAGCACAGCTTGGTAGCGCCGTACAGATTGATCGGCGCGGCAGCCTTGTCTGTCGACAAGGCAACTACACGTTGCACTTTGGTATCCAGGCAAGCCTCGATCAGGTTTTGCGCACCCAATACGTTGGTCTTGATGCATTCGAACGGGTTATATTCCGCTGCGGGCACTTGTTTCAACGCAGCAGCATGAATCACGATATCAATCCCTTCCAGCGCACGGCGCAGGCGGGCTTCATCGCGGATGTCGCCGATGAAATAACGGATACCGGCATACTTTTCATCCGAAAACTCATGCGCCATTTCAAACTGCTTCAATTCATCGCGCGAAAATACCACGAGGCGCTTGATGGTCGGATAACGATAACGCTCCAGCACGGTTTTGACAAAGGCCTTGCCGAACGAACCCGTTCCGCCGGTAATGAGAATAGACTTATCTGATAACATTTTTATATTATTAATTAAATGAGAATAACGAATTAAATAAACGCAACATGCTCAGCAGATACCGATATCGTTAACAAATCGGCATCATATCCGTCGGGGCGACTCGGTAGCACATTGCACTAACCAGGAGAAGGAGAGGATAGATATTGCCCGAGACTCAGCCGGACATACATTTACCCTAGCCTGGTCAGCGCAACAAATTGACGTGCCTCAAAACGGGAACCGTAACAAGCTCAAAGTAATCGAGAGCCC
Source organism: Janthinobacterium sp. TPC_1 (assembly GCF_056037845.1). NCBI lineage: Bacteria > Pseudomonadati > Pseudomonadota > Betaproteobacteria > Burkholderiales > Oxalobacteraceae > Janthinobacterium > Janthinobacterium sp. TPC_1. The sequence goes on from NZ_CP195157.1 coordinate 485,901, forward strand.
GAGCAACACAGCCAGCCACTTTGACAACCGACTAATCGATGAATCATCCCACATCAAAGATGACATGAATCCAAGAAGATCAGAATGCGCTGAATGATGTGACGCAAGATATTTCTAATTGCTTTTTAAAAATACAGTCGCACCATTTTAACATTATTGTCTTGCTAAAAATACGAAATTCTCGCCTAAAAACCACATCCCGCCATGCAACCACAGCTCCATTTCTTCGCAACAACGATAGACAGAAAGCATATTGTCTGCATAAATATACTGCAGCAGATGCAGAAAATATTTTCAATTAAGCAAGCAATGACGCAATGACTGATAATGCAATTAACGGCCTGCTCCGGCACTCCGCATCACACGGCAGAGCACCCCAGCTGCAACGCCATCCATCCCTCCGGCATGCCAGCGACGGCACGCCGCCAACAGTCAACACTTTTCGACATTTCCAGATGCTGCCTTCCAAACCTGCATGATATATGCACAGCCTCCTATTTTCTAACCATCTTGTACGGTTTTACACCTTGTCACAATTCCGCAGCAACATAGCCACCGCCACCACCTATAATATTTTCCCTGCATGCCAGATTCTGCCGCACATGCTTTAAAGCAAGCCAATCCTCAACAATTCCCACCTGCTGCGGCCATGACAGCAAGCCAGGTCGTCTATGCGCCCATACCCGTCAAAGAGAAATACCACGCTATCAAATCTTTAAAGAAAGCCCGCAGGCTTCACGCGGGAAAGTTGCTAGAGCAATAATTTCAGCAGACAACAAGACAGTCACGCCGCCTGCGGCATCGACCCCGAGGCAACAACACGCAAAAAAAAAAAAAAAACGCTGGGGACAATGCCCCAGCGTCTGCGCCATCCAGAATACAGACTGATAAACGTTATTACTTCAACAAACCACCCAGCAACGCCGCCACCTTCTGCTTCGGCTTGACCGGCACCGGCGTCGTGCTGCTGGCAACCGGGGCTGCTGCCTTGGCCGGCTCATATGGCTTCAGGAACCAGGGATCGGCCTTTTCGCGGCGGGCGCCAGGACCGAAGGCGGGACGCGTGCCGCGTTCGGCAGAGCGGCTGTCGCGGCTCTCGCCGACATGGCGGCTCTCGGAGGCGCGCGCGGGACGCGCCTCGCCACCTTCGCTGCGGCGCGGCGGACGGCGCTCGCTGTCGCTGCTGCTGCGGGCCGGAGCCGGGTTGAAGCCCGTCAATTCTCCGCGCTTGATGCTTTGCTTGATGAGCTTCTCGATATCGGCCAGCAAGCGCTCGTCTTTATCCGAGTAGATCGAAATGGCGTCGCCCGAGGCGCCGGCGCGGCCCGTGCGGCCAATGCGGTGCACATAGTCTTCCGCGTTGTACGGCAAGTCGAAGTTGATGACGCAAGGCAAGTCGGAAATGTCCAGGCCGCGCGCCGCCACATCGGTGGCCACCAGCACGTCGATCTCGCCCTTCTTGAACGCTTCCAGCGCCGCCATGCGCTCTTGCTGGCTCTTGTCGCCGTGAATCGCCGTGGCGCTCATGCCTTCCTGCTCCAGCACGCGGGCCAGGCGCGAGGCGCCGATCTTGGTGTTCGAAAACACGATGACCTGTTTCAGGTCGCGCTGGCGCAGCAGATGGGCGACCAGGGCATGCTTCTGGTCTTCCGTCACCTTGTAGACCACTTGCGTGACCTTACGGCCGTCTGGTTGCTGCGCGCCACTTCGATCGTCAGCGGATCGTTGAGGAAGGTCGCGGCCAGTTTCTTGATTTCTGGCGAGAACGTGGCCGAGAACATCAGGTTCTGGCGTTGCTTCGGCAACAAGTTGATGATGCGCTGCAAGTCCGGCAGGAAACCCATGTCCAGCATGCGGTCCGCTTCATCCATGACCAGCATCTGCACCTGGCTCAGGCTGATGTTCTTTTGCTCGATATGGTCGAGCAGGCGGCCCGGCGTGGCGATCACGATTTCGACGCCGCCGCGCAGGATGACGGTTTGCGGCTTCATGTCCATGCCGCCGAAGACGACGGTCGAACGCAGCGGCGTGTGCTTGGCGTAAGCCTTGACGTTTTCCGCCACCTGCACCGCCAGTTCGCGGGTCGGCGTCAGGATCAGCGCGCGCACCGGGTGGCGTGCCGGCGACATGCTGCTGCTGGCATGCGCCATCAGCAACTGGATGATCGGCAAGGAAAAACCGGCCGTCTTGCCGGTACCCGTTTGCGCGGCGCCCATCACATCGCGGCCTTGCAATACCACGGGAATCGCTTGTTCCTGGATCGGTGTCGGATGGGTGTAGCCCTGGTCGGTCAGGGCGCGCTGGATTTCGGGCGCAAGGCCAAAGTCGGCAAAAGTCAGGCTGGGAGCAGCGGATGCGGCAGGTGCAGGTGCAGCGGCGGGCGCCGCGTCAGGGGCAATCGCCGGGCTGGGCGTAGGAGTCGATTCGGTTTCAGACATAAATTTTCTGGTGTGCCTCCGCACTGCGGAAGCCATGCTTTCTCAATAAACAACATTTCGGGGCACAGGCAGCTCCGTCTTGCAAGCCATGGATCATCGTTCTTGCGGCACCTCCGTGCTCCGGGACATGCTGTAGGGCGTATGCGGGAGCGTCGAAGAGGTGTGCTGCGATGGCGGCGGAGATCGCGCCGGCGGAACATCGCGCGCAGAAGATACAATATCAGTGCTGTAAACGATACCCTAATTCACCGCAACTGTACACGGAAACCGTGATTTTTGAGCAAAAAGCGTTCCAGCAACGACGCGCCGGGATGCCGTATCATGCTAGGTCCTATGCCAGCTCCTATGCCTGCTCCGATGCCTGCTCCGCCGTCCCCTGCCCTCATCATGCCTACCCCGCCTTTCCCCCACGATCCGCCACCGCAAGCGCCCAGCAAACCGGGCAATGACGAGTGCTGCCACAGCGGTTGTACCTTTTGCGTGCTGGAAATGTACCAGGAAGACCTGGCCACCTACGAAGCAGCCCTGAGGGCGTGGCAACAGCGCCAGCAAGCCGCTGCAGCCCCCGTCCCCAAAGGCGTCAGGAAACCGCGCAAGCGCGCTTAATTAAAAGCTTTCCCACTCATCCACTGGCGCCGCGCGGCGCGCCGTGCCGGCCAGTTGACGTGGCGCAACTGCCGGCGTCACGGCTGCCGGCGCCTTGACGCTGACGGGCGCGCGCGGTCGGCTCGCGGCAGCGCCGGTCGCATTGAGCTTGAAGATGCTGACCACTTCGCTCAGGCTGGCAGCCTGTTCCTGCATCGATTCAGCCGCCGCGGCCGCCTCCTCCACCAGGGCCGCATTTTGCTGCGTCACCTGGTCCATCTGGGCGATGGCCTGGTTGACCTGCTCGATACCGGCGCTCTGCTCGCTGCTGGCGGCCGTGATCTCGCTCATGATGTCCGTCACGCGCGTGATGCTGGCAACGATGTCATCCATCGTGCGGCCCGCCTGGTCCACCAGTTTCGAGCCCGCCTCGACCTTCTCGACGGAATCGCCGATCAGCACCTTGATATCCTTGGCCGCCGCGGCCGAGCGTTGCGCCAGGTTGCGCACTTCCGTGGCGACGACGGCAAAGCCGCGCCCCTGCTCGCCTGCGCGCGCCGCCTCGACGGCCGCATTCAGGGCCAGGATATTGGTCTGGAAGGCAATGCCGTCGATGACGGCGATGATGTCGACGATCTTGCGCGACGACGCGTTGATCGACGCCATCGTGCCCACCACTTCGCTGACCACCTTGCCGCCCTCGATGGCGATGCTCGACGAGGTCAGCGCCATGGTGTTGGCCTGGCGCGCATTGTCCGCATTCTGCTTCACGGTCGAGGTCAGTTCTTCCATCGACGAGGCCGTTTCTTCCAGCGAACTGGCCTGCTCTTCCGTGCGCGACGACAGATCCTGGTTGCCGGCGGCGATCTGGCTCGACGCCGTGGCGATGGTATCGGTGCCGCTGCGTACCTGGCCCACCAGGCTTTGCAGGCTGGCATTCATGTCTTTCAGAGCTTGCATCAATTGCCCCGTTTCGTCTTGCGATTGCACAACAATATGCGCCGTCAAGTCGCCGGCCGCCACCTGGCGCGCCACGCCGACGGCCTCGATCAGCGGACGCGCCACGCTGCGCGCCACCCACAGCGCCAGCAGCATGCCGATGACGACGATGCCTACCAGCAAGCCGATCAGGCTGGCGCGCGACGCCGCATAGGTGGCGTCGGCACTGGCGCTCGAACGCACGCCGCCGTCCGTGTTAATGGCCACCAGCTTATCGAGCGCCACCATCATGTCCGCCATGACCTTGGCGGATGGCCCCACGGCCAGCGCGCGCGCCTCTTCCTTCTTCATCTCGCGCGACAGGCTCAGCATGGTCGCGTGCAGGCGCATGAATTCATCGTTGAGCGTCAGGAAACGCTCGAATACTTCTTTCTCGCCCGGTTCCGAAATCAGGCGGCGGTAGTTGTCGCCGTCCGTCTTCAGCTTTGCCTGCGTTTCCGTCATGCGCGTTTCATTCTGCGCCATGTCGGCATCCTGGGCGGCCAGCATGTGCGCCAGTTCCCAGCGGCGGAAATCACTGACATCGCTGCGCATGGACATGGCCGCCAGCACGCTGGGCATCCAGTTGGCGGACAGATCCGTCGACGCGGTATTGATGCGCGCCATGGACAGGATCGCCGACACGCCCAGCGCGGCCGTCAACAGCAGCACGGCGCCAAAACGACAAGATAAGCTTGGTGGCAATTTTCAGATCAAAAAACCATTTCATGCGTTGCTTTCCTTCATTAAACGGATAAACGGGACTAGACAGGCGCGCGCGCCATCGCGGCGCAGGCCATGAGACGGCTCATTCCGACACGCCGGCAAAATTTCCGCAATGCAACATTTTATCACCATCGTCATGCAGCGCAGACTGCTTTGATCGCGGCACGCGGCCAAAGTTCAGGTGTCGCGGGCAAGGTGCAGCATTTTTTTGTCCAGGCACTGTTGTTTCCACACGGAAAAATCAAGCGGCAGGCGTAGGAGTCGGATGACACGAGGCAATGTTCCTAGCCTACATAAGCGCGTCGGCTCATCCGATGCCCGCCGCCGGCCCCTGGTTCTATAGTGGATACAAGATTCAGCACAACGCTAGCAAGCCAGAAAAGCAGCGCCATCCAACAAAATCAGAAGACGAGGCCCTACCATGTACAAAGCTTATAGCAACCTGACCCCAACGAATAACCACGCCGCTGCCCAGCATAACTGGCAAGCCGCTCCCGCCACGCCCATGATCAGCATCACCGGCGCGCAACAGAACGAATTGCTGCGCGCCTTGTCGCGCAGCGATCTGGAGCGCCTGTTTTGCCAGCTGGAATTGGTCGCTTTGCCTGCCGGCAAGCACCTGTTCGATTGTGGCGGCAAGATTGACTACACGTACTTCCCCACCAACGCCATCGTTTCCCTGTTATATGTGATGGAAGACGGCGCCACCACCGAGATCGCCGTCATCGGCCGCGAAGGCGTGGCCGGCGTGGTGCTGTACGAAGCCGAGCGCGCCACCTGCACCGCCATCGTGCAGACGGCTGGCTACGGCTACCGCCTGAAAACGGCCTTCCTGCGGGAAGTGTTCAATGAAGGCGGCGCCCTGGCGCAATTGCTGATGCGCTACACCAGCGCCATGTTTGCGCAAATGGCGCAAAATGTGGTGGGCGGCCGCCATTGCAGCATCGAGCAAAAGCTGTGCCGCTGGCTGCTGGACCGCCTCGACCGTTCCCTGTCGAACGAGCTGAAGGTCACGCAAGACACCATGGCCAACATGCTGGGCGTGCGCCGCGAAAGCGTCACCGTCACGGCCCGCAAGCTGCAGGACGAAGGATTGATCCAGTACCGCCGTGGCACGGTCGAAGTGCTCGACCGCGAAGGCCTGGAAGCAGCCGCCGGCAATTGCTACAAGGCAGCGCGCGCCGGTTTCGAACAATTCCGCAGCGGTATCAGCGCGCACAATTAAACGGCGCTGGCAAACGGCCAGGCAAGCGGGTATCGTAGGCATTCCCCGACTACCCCGGAGACTGGCCATGAAACTGATCGGTATGCTCGACTCGCCCTATGTGCGCAGGGTCGCCATTTGTTTGCAACTGCAGGGCATTAGCTACGAGCACTTGTCGCTGTCCGTGTTCCGCAACATGGATGCCGTGCGCGAGATCAACCCCGTCATCAAGGTGCCGACCCTGGTCCTGGACGATGGGCAAGTGCTGATGGACTCCACCTTGATCCTGCAGTATCTATCGCTGCTGCGCCCGGACACGTCCGCCCCTCCCCTCGCCGACAGCGTGCGGGCGCTGCGCCTGACGGGCCTGGCCTTGGCCGCCTATGAAAAAGCCGTGCAAATCGTCTACGAACGCAAGCTGCGTCCGCTCGACAAGCAACACGCGCCGTGGCTGGAGCGAGTCAGCATGCAACTGCATGCCGCCTGGAATGCGCTGGAGCAGGAATGCGCGCAGCTGCCCTTGCCTGGCGAGACGGGCCGTATCGACGAGGCGGGCGTGACCATTGCCGTCGGCTGGAGCTTCGCCCAGCTGGAAACGCCCGACATCGTCAAGCCGGCCGACTATCCTGCCGTGCACGCCTACACGCGCTCGGCGGAAACCCTGCCCGCCTTCCTGGCCACGCCGCCAGTCTGACGCGCCCGGCTAACTGCCTGCGACAGGCGCCATGGCGGCCGGATCAAAATGCCACCAGCCCGGCCTGACATCGTCAAACGCGTGGTATGCGGGCGCAAAGGCGGCCTGGGCTGGGTCGTCAAAACTACCCACCAGCAAGGCCACCGTCGGCGCGTCGTCGATGGCGCCGATGGAACTGCCGCACGCGGCGCAAAAGGCCCGGCTGGAATAATCGGAAGAGCGGTAGGTGGCCGGAGCGCCAGCCGTGCCCGTCCAGCGCACTTGATCGCGCGCAAACTCCACCCACGCCACCGTCGGCGCGCCCGTATGCTGCTGGCAATTGCGGCAGGAACAGCTGTGCGCATTGCTACCCTCGCCGCTTACTTCAAAGCGCACCGCGCCACATAGACAGCCGCCTGTTTGCACCGCATTCTCCATTGTTTCTCCTCGTTTGCACCGTTGCGTGCTCTGCCAACAGATACGTACCCGGTACAATATTGCCACAACCCTCTATCTGGCGCGCCTGGCAGCACATGGCGCCGGCACTATGAAAGAATAAATGGAAGACATCAATTGCGAAGGCTTGCCGCACATCCGCGTATTGGCAGGCGAAAACACCAGCGGCCCCGTGTATGAAACCCTGCCGGCGCGCCAGATCGACGAGCACGTCTACGAACTGCTGGCCTCGCCCGGCCTGACCCTGAACCTGGCACGCGGCGACATCGTCAACATCGCCAACCCGCTCGCCCCCGCCGAAGTCTTAAAGCGCGGCGGCAACTTCTGCATCCATATCTACGATGCCGACGACGTGTCGCAAGAGGCAGTGGATCTGCTCGAGCGCGACGTGCAAAGCCAGCTGGGCGGCACCCTGGATGGCCAGTACAAGGGCAACCTCACCTTCAGCGTGCCGGGACACCACGGCATCTACAACGTCAACGGTCCCTTTGACGCCTTCCGAGAAGCAACGGGCGTGGAATGGTACTTCGCCAATATCTACGTCAACCTCGATGACGACGATGATGAAACCTTGCTTAACTGGTGGGTGGATATGTAAGGTTGCTGACGTGACACACGGGGACCTGACCTACGTCAATGCTCCGTATTGCTCTAGCCCACATCAAGATGCTGACCCACGCCTTGCGTACGCTCTCTCTATCGTCGGCCACAGAGAGAAACGCTATGCCTTACAAAAAGGCGGTATCGCGAAAGGCACAGTGATTGCCACCTTCGTCAACGGCCGCTATCAGAATCTGCGGCAGGGCAATCATGCGGCGCTGTTCATTCGCCAGGTGCCTGGCGGCATTGAGTTTCGAGCAGTGGCGCAACCACACGCCCGCGTGATCTACTTCGGCCGTTCGGCGGCCGGGGCATCGAATCGTCCCGAACTCTATTCGGTAGTGGAATGAAGCCGCTCGCACTGTTGGCATTGGCCATCGCTGCCGCGGCGATGCGGCCAGCTGCCGCAGCCCCCATTGCATCCGTGCGTTGCCCGCAAGTAGCTCCGTCCACCTGGAACCTGCCAGCCGCCAGGCTCGACAGCGTACGCGTGCTGTCCTATCCGGCGCATCAGCCGCCAGCAGATGGCGAAGCGTTGCCTATCCTGGCCCCGGACAAGGAATGGACACGCAACGGCACCTTGCATCAACGCTGGGACATCAATTTTGATGCGCCCGAGTATCTGTTTCAGGTGGACTGCCTGTATGCAGGTACCGAACGCTACCTGCGCATGGCTTTGCCAGGCTTCAGACAGTGCGTCGCAACCATTGCACAGCGAACGAAAATGGTCAGTTTTCAGTGCAAATAGTGCGCTCAATACCACTCCTCAAGCCACTCCCCGCAGTTGCGTCAAACATGCAAAAATCCATTCAGAAATGACTGGTAAGCAAGGTCAGCAAGCGGCAAGCGCGTTCGATGTGCGGCAGCCCTACGATTGACATATCTCAAGGTAGCGTCCCAGCACCGTGTCCATGCCCTGCTCGATACACTCGACCACCAGCGCGTGGCCGATCGACACTTCCAGGATGCCGGGAATGTCCAGGAAGCGCGCCAGGTTGTGCAAATCGAGGTCGTCCCCCGCATTCACGCCCAGGCCCAGCGCCTGTGCCCGCCGCGCCGCCTGCCGATACGTGTCAAACACGGCATCGGCCTGCGCGCCGCCATAACTCTCGGCAAACCGTTCCGTGTACAGCTCGACCCGCGCCGCGCCCACCTCGCGCGCCCATTCCAGCGCCGGGTAGTCGGCATCGACGAACAGGCTGACGCGGATGCCCAGGTCGTTCAATTCCCCAATGACGGGACGCAACAGCGCCGCATGCCGTTCGATGTCCCAGCCGTGATCGGACGTCAGCTGGCCCGGCATGTCGGGCACCAAGGTGCATTGCGCCGGGCGCGCGCTTTTCACCACTTCCAGAAAATCCGCCGCCGGATAACCCTCCACATTCAGCTCGCGCCCCCGTTCCGCACACAGGCGCTGCAACGGGGCGACATCATCGTAGCGCGCATGGCGCTGGTCCGGGCGCGGGTGCAAGGTGATGCCGGCGGCACCCAGGTCGAGAAAGCGCGCGGAAAACGCGAGCAGGTCCGGGAAATTGCGGCCGCGCGAATTGCGCAGCAGGGCGATTTTATTGACGTTGACGGAGAGCTGGGTCATGGGAGGAATGAAGTGAAAGTGACGGGTCTGGCAGCGATTGTAGCGGATCGCCCGCGCAGGGCATGGTCAACCGAACTCGGCACTACGTGCTACGATGCAAGACAAGTTCCACGTTTTCAACAACATGCCATGAAATACAAATTATTCCTGTTTGACCTCGACGATACCCTGCTCGATTTCCGGGCGTCCGAAAAACGCTCGTTCCTGCACACCATGCATGAACTGGGCTTGCGCGATGGCATCGACGCGCTGTTTTCCCAGTACCAGGCGATCAACGTCGACCTGTGGAAACGTTTCGAAACAGGCGAGGTGAGCAAGGATTTTCTGAAAGTGGAGCGCTTCCGCAAGACGTTTGCGCTGAACGGCATCGCCATCGACCCGGAACTGGCCAGCCGTTTGTATCTGGAATCGCTGCCGGACACGGTCGTGCTCATCGATGGCGCCAAACAAGTATGCGAAACGCTGTCGCGCATCGGCGAAGTGGGCATCATCACCAACGGCGTCGAATCCATCCAGAACCGCCGCATCGCCGCCTCCGGCCTGAGCGACTACATTTCCTTCGTGGCTACCTCCGAAGCGTGCGGCCACGCCAAGCCGGACGTGCGCTTCTTCGAATACGCGGCCAACATGGCGCGCGCATTCAGCAAGGAAACAACCATCATCATCGGCGACCGCCTGGACGCCGACATCCTGGGCGCCAACCGCTACGGCATAGCCAGCTGCTGGTTCAATCCGGACGGCATGGCCAATACCTCGGCCGCCATCCCTACCTTTGAAGTGACCAGCCTGCACGACATCGTGCCAGTGCTGGACGTGATGCAGGTCAACTTGAAACAGGCTTGATCTTCCACAAGCGCACCACCTGAAATACGCTGGCAGGGGCACGAAAACACGCCGCTGTTCGCGTACCATCAGGACTCGTCCATTCTGGTGCCAGCCCATGCCTTCCTACACCGTCCTGCTCGCCATCGCGGCAGTGATCCTGTTCCTTGCCATGCTGGCCGTGCGCGGGAACGCGAAGTCCCGTGCGCCGCTGCGTCTGCAAAGAAAACCCGTCATGACGGCGCGCGAGCAGCAGATGTACCACCTGCTGCAGACAGCCTTGCCAGAATGCACGGTGCTGGCGCAAGTGGCGTTTTCCGCACTGGTGACGGCGCAGGGACGGGCAAACAGAAACCGTTTCGACCGCAAGGTGGCCGATTTTGTCCTGTGCAGCCAGCAACTGAACGTCATCGCCGTGATCGAACTCGACGACCGCAGCCACGCCGGCCGCGAACGCCAGGACAAGGAACGCGACGCCATGCTCAGGCTGGCCGGTTACGTGACCTTGCGCTATGCCAACTTCCCCACGCAACAGGCGCTGCGCGCCGACATCGAACAACTGCTCACGCAAAAAGCCGGAGTGAAGGCAAGCGCCCTGCCCGCCTGATTGCGCGTCAAGCGATCAATCGCGCGTCAGCACTTCCAGCAACTCGATCTCAAAGATCAAATTGGAATTCGGCGGTATCAAACCCACCTGCCGCTCGCCATACCCCAGCGCCGCCGGCACCCACAGCTTGCGCGTGCCGCCGACCTGCATGCCGTTCAATCCCACAATCCAGCCCTGGATGACCTTGTTATTGCTCAACACACAGCGAAACGGCTCGCCCCGCTTGTGCGACGAGTCAAACTCCGTCCCATCCTCCAGCCAGCCCCGGTAATGCGCCGTGACCAGCGCACGCGCGCGCCGCCTTGCCTTGCCGTTGCCTACCACGATATCGTCAATCTTCACTTCAGCAGTCATCTCGCTTCATCCTTCGTCAATCGCTATGCCGCGATTGTACGACAGCACGAAAAAAGCCCCGGCAGTTACCTGTCGGGGCATGTTCTATTATTGCTAAATTCTGGTGGGCCTCCCGTGAGTCGAACACGGCACCAACGGATTATGAGACACATGATCTATCTAGCCAATACGCAAAAAACAGCTATCGAACAGTGGATTCGTTCCAGTTTTTTATCTAGTCGTTCTACGCTGGACAACAGTTTCGTTCAAGATGCGATTATTAATTTTTTCTTTCCAAGATTTCTGCGCAACACTTAAATTTCTCTTCCTAGCAGTTTGCTTAAGGAAAGCTAATTCCTTCTCAAAAAGAAAACCCTTACTGTCCGCATACTCAATAACAGCTAAATTTGCATTTCCAGTAGGGTTAGCCTTAATTTTCTTAAGGCCAGAAAATAACGTACCCGTATCTATTTCCATGAAACGATTGACGCACACGTTTCCTACATACGTCTGATTACCCGTAACGGTATTTCTGATATAGCAATGCTCCTTGATCTCCTTGCCACACGGGCATGAATCGAACTCATCACTAACCTCAACTGAATCGAGCTTCCACTCCAATCGCGCTTGTTCGAATACCTTGGAGTGTGAGAGCGGTAAGATATGATCTCGCAAACGTTCAAAATTATGAGTCATTTTTTTCCTTAGAACAAAAGTGCATTAAAGGCAAATCATCACAACCAGAAAATTAAAAATGTTACCTAAAAACAAATTACCACAACCAATAAGACACATCAAGTAGCAATGATAAGCACCGGCAAATTTGCGGCATGTGCCGCCAAATGTCCAGCTGAGAAATGCGCATAGCGTCGAACCATTTGCGCCGATTGCCAACCTCCCAACTCCCAATGGCAGGGTCACAATGGCAGCAATGGCAGGGTCAGGTCCATCATTCAGACACAAACCCAACCATAGCCACATTGAACAACGAGGATGATCTGCGGCGTACTCAATTGCGACTACATGATTGGACGCAGAGCAGTTCCTGCGCGACTTATTGGCGGACGGGCAATTACCAACGCGCCCAATCAAAGCTGATGCGGACGGTGCCGGTTATTCTTGGGCGACAGTGCGGCGGACACAAAAGGCCCTTGGCGTGGCGGCAATCAAGGGAGGCATGAAAGAGGGCTGGACCTGGCGGCTGTGAGCGGCGAATTTCCGAAGGTGCTCAAAAAACTATGTGAGCATCTTCGGTGGAAGTGAGCGCCTACGTGGATTGCCAGTTGCTGGCGCTGGTCGGCAGTGACTGCGGCGACCTGCTCAGTTTTGAGCGGGTTTCAAACAGCGCCAGCGCACAGGGCTAACTGCCGGCCAGGCTGATACCGGAAATCCTGTATCGCTTTCACGCGCCACTGGCCTATGGTTGCGCCTCACCCGAAGATAGTCCCAAATCAGCGGATGTTAGCCTTCACGCGCCATTTGACGAAGGGCTGCGGAACTTCCCTTTTTCGTTACACCGCATGCAGTTGTCGCGTAAGCACATTTAATGCGGCGTGTATTCGACTCAGGCCGCTGCGCATAAATCGTTACGGATGACCTTGGCTCCAGTCGTCTGGGCCATTTGCCGTCGTCGCCTAAAATTGGCGTGACAATTGCGCCCCGATTCCCTGCCTTCCGATAGAGCACGCCGACCTCGTTGATAGTGACAGCGAATGCGCTGAGATTCGTTACTGTAATACTCATGCCGATGTGTTGGGGTGCTCCACCATAAGGAATTGCGTGAGCCGGCCTGACACGGAGTTTTATTCTTGATTTGTCCACACTCGCCCAAGTGTTCACCACACCCAGCACCGCGCCGACAGTGGCAATCGAAATCGTAATTACTTGAAGCAATGTCACTCCAGCTAACGGCGTGTTGAAGTCTAAAGTCACAGCACCCTCTTCGTTCTCAAAAAAGCAAGTATAGCTTAAGCGAGAGGGTGTTAGAAAACGAACGATTTCTAACACCTACAAATATCAACACAAATCAATGTTGGAAATATAGGGCTTTCCATTTCTAACAGGTAGATATATTCTAACAGTGTTTTCCAACAGTCTTAACCGGAGAAATACCATGGCAACCTTCGCATACGGCCGCGTCAGCACCAAAGAGCAAACCGCAGACAGACAACCAGAAGATGGAAATTGAAGCGGCCGGCCACCAGGTCGATTACTGGTATGCGGATACCATCAGTGGCAAGACCAGCGCCAGCGAGCGCCCGGAGTTTGCCGCGCTGCTGGCCCAGATTCGCAATGGCGAAACTCTGGTGGTGGCGAAGCTGGACCGCCTCGGCCGCGACGCGCAGGACGTCGGCGCCACCGTCAAGCTGCTGGCCGCCCGCAAGATTGCCGTCATCGTGCTGCAGCTGGGCAAGCTGGACCTGACTTCCCCAGCAGGCAAGATGATGATGACCATGTTGGCAGCTGTGGCCGAGATGGAGCGCGATTTGCTGGTGGAGCGCACGCAAGCTGGCCTGGCCCGCGCCAAGAGCGAAGGCAAGACGCTGGGCCGGCCATCTAAGACCACAGCCGAGCAGCGCGCAGACATAATTGGCAAGTACGCTACCGGCGAAAGCGTTAGTGCATTGGCTCGGCTGTATGGAGTATCGCGGGCCAATATTTGGGCGTAGTAAAACCTTGATTGAAAATTAGCCGAGCAGAATCCCGTCCAGCGTGTTTGTAAGGCTTTTCCATTCCTGCGGAATTCCATCGACAGGAAGAAAATCACGCTCTTTACTCAGGGGCGAAAACTCGCAAGGAACCTTTGCGGTAACAGAACATAGCAGTCGCATATTTGACGGCGCATCCAAGTTCACACACTTCACAGTGACTTGAAGGTCACATTCTGGATTACTAAGAAGCGAGCCCAAATCTTGGGCGTAATATTTCGGGCAATATCCCAAGAACCACGACGGTGTACCGGTCCGCATGGCGACCGCCTGCGCATCAAAGTTATTTTGCGGGTCAGTCATGAGATAAATACGCTCGCCCTTCTCCAGCAACCGGATACGGTCTATTGCAGCTTGAGGTAAGTGGGACAAGCTCCGTGCAAAAAACTCTAGATGATATTGCCCTTGTTCAGATACTTCAGGTGGCTGGAACAGTTCAATGGAATCGGTGCCTCTAATGCCTCCAGTGAGGGCTAGAATTGCCATAGGCTTCTCATCCATATCGGATAAGCCTAACCACCTTAAATAATCCTTGAACTCTGGCCGAGACTTACTAATCAGCCTGTTTGCAAACAATGGGAATAATCGAGGTGACTCATAAACAGCCTCCACATTTTGCATGCCGCTAAACTGGCGGAAGTCCTTAGCGCGGAAAATGCCCTGCGTGTACGAAAATGCATACGTGCTACCGTTGTGCTCTAGCTTAGCGACCGGAATCCACTCCCTGGAATCGGGTTGCTGCCACGCGACAAAAAGAGTGCTCATGATTCTACCTAACAATTAACCTATTGATATTTATTCTCAGCAATTTGGCTGTAAATTCCCTTGCAACGTCGGTCATCAACTGACCGGGAACTTGATTGATTATGTCCGCTATATCTGCATCAGCGATGCTTGCCAGACGCTCTATCCACATATCACCTGCCCGCTCATCCTCTTTATGTGAAAGTTGAAAAAGGACATGAGTGAAATACGCTTTCACCTTAGCGTCGCCCGCAGCGTGCGGGTAGAATGCCGAGCGAGCTCTGTTCGCGTAGGCTTCTAGTGACGCCCCTTTGTCCTTAGTGCTGAGCATAATCTTGCGCCGTTCATCTGTTTCGTTTCGCGCCAGACCTGAGCCGTGATCATAGGAGGCGGACAGGAAGAGTTGGCCTCCGCTGCTTACCACCCCCCAGTTTTCGGAATGCCGGTCCTGATTTGCGATCCAAGCATCAAAAAGTAGGTACCCTACAAACACGCCTAGAGCTGAGTCTACGCCATTTCCAGGCAAATAACCCTGTGGGGGTGCAATAATGTCAGCATTCTTTTTTAGCAACTGGAATGCCCGACTAGCGATGTGACTTCGCTGTTCATAGTATCGTAAATTCTCGTCGCCGCGCGCCACGGTTACCTTACCTTCGATCAACTCATTCCCATGAATTAAGCGGTCACCCTTCTTAACAAGGGAGGGCGAAATAATACCATTACGTCCATTCCATTCTGCAAGATCATAGTGGGCATGCGGAATACCCAAAAGCTCGGCCAACTCAGCGGCAATCTTTTCCGCCCAATTTTCGCCGGTACCTGGACGCCCTTCTTTGAAAAGGGTACGTCGCCGCTGGGCGTCCAGGTACCAAAACTTGAATTTTGTACCCATTTGCTCGGATAACTCCGCCGCATCAGGGGGCACACTTACGATAGGAAACATTTTGGCAGCCTCGGACATAAAGAACCACAGACTTATAGGGAAAACCTACACAGTGCCTACATAGAAAATTAAGCCAAGAAAAAAGGACTTAGATTTTCACCTAAGTCCTTGTTTTTATTGGTGGGCCTCCCGTGAGTCGAACACGGCACCAACGGATTATGAGTCCGCTGCTCTAACCAAGCATGAGCTAGAGGCCCAGGGGGACTGCGGCGTGGCGGCGCTGTTGATACCCGCCTCGCGCGGCCGTTTTGGAAACGGACACGCGAGGATAGGGGTATCAGGGGCGTACGTCAAGCCCTATTGGCTTCTAGTTGCCTTCCAAGAAGCTTTTCAGCTTGTCGGAGCGCGATGGGTGGCGCAGCTTGCGCAGCGCCTTGGCTTCGATCTGGCGGATGCGCTCGCGCGTCACGTCAAATTGCTTGCCCACTTCTTCCAGCGTGTGGTCGGTGGACATCTCGATGCCGAAACGCATGCGCAGCACTTTCGCTTCGCGTGGCGTCAGGGAGTCGAGCACATCCTTGACCACGCCCCGCATGGACGCGTGCAGCGCTGCGTCGGCCGGGGCCAGGGTGTTGTTGTCCTCGATGAAGTCGCCCAGGTGCGAATCGTCGTCGTCGCCGATCGGCGTTTCCATCGAGATCGGTTCCTTGGCGATTTTCATGATCTTGCGGATCTTGTCCTCGGGCATCTCCATCTTGATCGCCAGGGTGGCCGGATCGGGCTCCGCGCCTGTTTCCTGCAGGATCTGGCGGGAAATCCGGTTCATCTTGTTGATCGTCTCGATCATGTGCACGGGAATGCGGATCGTGCGCGCCTGGTCGGCGATCGAGCGGGTAATCGCCTGGCGGATCCACCAGGTCGCATACGTCGAGAACTTGTAGCCGCGGCGGTACTCGAACTTGTCGACGGCCTTCATCAGGCCGATATTGCCTTCCTGGATCAAATCGAGGAATTGCAGGCCCCGGTTCGTGTATTTCTTGGCGATCGAAATGACCAGGCGCAAGTTGGCCTCCGTCATTTCGCGCTTGGCCTTGCGCGCCTTCATTTCACCGGCCGCCATCTGGCGGTTGATATTGCGCAAGTCCGGCAGCGGCAGCACGACTCTAGCCTGCAGATCGATCAGGCGCTGCTGCAGTTCCTTGACGGTCGGAATGTTGCGGCCCAGGATGGCGCTGTACGCGTGTCCCGCGTTGACTTCGCCATCGACCCAGTCCAGGTTGGTTTCATTGCCCGGGAAGACCTTGATGAAGTGGGCGCGCGGCATGCCGCAGCGGTTCACGGCCACGTCGAGAATCTGCTTCTCGATATGGCGCACTTCATCGACCTGGCCGCGCAGGGTGTCGCACAGCTTTTCCACGACCTTGGCCGTGAAGCGGATGCCCAGCAACTCTTGCGAAATGGCTTCCTGCGCCTTGGCGTACGGTTTCGAGTTGTAGCCTTCTTTCTCGAAAGCACGGCGCATCTTGTCGAATTGCTGCGAAATGACGGCAAATTTTTCCAATGCCGTGCGTTTCAGCGTTTCCAGCTGTTCGGCGGAGAAGCCGGCGGCGCCCGAAGCGCTCGCTTCTTCTTCCTCTTCTTCTTCCTCTTCTTCCGCTTCGCCCTCTTCCTCGTCTTCTTCGACGGGAGCGGCCACGACAGGAGCGGCCGCGACCGGTTCGTTCTCATCGACGAGGCCGTCGACGATTTCGTCGATCTTGATCTCTTCGTTGGCGATGCGGTCGGCGGCGGCGATGATTTCGGCGATCGTCACGGGACAGGCGGAAATGGCCTGGATCATGTCTTTCAAGCCATCTTCGATGCGCTTGGCAATCTCGATCTCGCCTTCGCGCGTCAGCAGCTCGACCGAGCCCATTTCGCGCATGTACATGCGCACGGGGTCGGTGGTGCGGCCGAAATCGGAGTCGACGGTCGACAATGCGGCCTCGGCCGCCGCTTCCGCCTCGTCATCGCTGGTGACGACGGCAACGTTATCGGACAACAACAAGGTTTCCGCATCGGGCGCGTGTTCGTAGACGGCGATGCCCATGTCATTGAAGGTGCCGATGATGCCTTCGATGGCTTCCGGATCGACGATGTTTTTTCGGGCAAGTGATCGTTGATTTCCGCATACGTGAGGAAACCGCGCTCCTTGCCGAACTTGATCAGGGTCTTGAGTTTCTGGCGCCGGCGCTCGAGTTCTTCCTCGCTCGCTTCCGTATCGGACGAGAACGCATCCTTCAGCAGCGCGCGCTCTTTCGCCTTGCGGTCCTTGGCCTTGGCCTTGTCGACGGCCTTCAGCTCGGCCCGCTCGACGGCGTTCAGCGCGGCGACTTCATCATTTTCTGGCTGGAATTCTTTGGGCTTGCGGCCGCGGCGGCCTGGCACTTTTACCGACGGCAAGACATAACCGGACGTATCGATGGCCGCCAGGGTGGCGGCGTCGGTGGTCTGGCTGACCACAGGCGGCGCGCTGGTCACGCGCGCTTCTGGCCGGTCGAGCGCCTTTTCGGCTTTCGTGGTAACTTTAGTGGGCTTTGCAGCCGCTTTGGATTCGGGTTTCTTGATTGGCACAGGCGCTTTCGATTACACAACGACTTGCTTTACGGTGGATTAGGATAAAGTTTGCTGCCAGTTCCCTGTCTACCTGCGGGAACCACCATCTTCGAACCTGCCGACTACGCAAATTCGACACTGTTACGTTACTTACACCTCATCGGCCACGATCCGCGGGAAGCGCAGCAATTCCTGTCCACCGGCTGTTGCCAGCCGCCTCGGCAAAAATTCCTGCATCGACCGCGTTGGGAGCGAGAGCCTGGCGCGGCTTGCCAGCGTCTGCGAGCCTTGCCCGCAACGCCGAAACCGCCAGTTGGCCCTGGCTGCCGACACGATCCACCGCGCCGATCAAGAGCCTAACTTACTGAAAACAAATACTATTTACGAAACAGAACTAGCTTGCCAAAGCACACAATACTTAGCATTTAATTATAGCACGCGAAAAATGTTTTTCCAGTGCGCGACATACCCTCAGAGCAAGGTTAGCGATTCACCAACTCGGCATCGCGCTCGCGTTCCAGCTCGCCTTGCTCCTGCATGATTTCGCGGTAGCGTACACCAATTTTCTCCGATGGCAAACCCGACGCAAACAATTGCTGCAATTCCGCCTTCAAGGCATTCAATTTGATCTCGCGGATGGTGCTCACCAGCCACGACAATTCGCTGTCGTAATCGGATTCCGTACCGGCCGCGATCTCGCCGATGATCTCGTCGTATTCGCTGCCCAGCTCCTTCAATTGCTGCGCCAGCGCGGCAAAGCTGCCGTGCTCGCCCAGCGCCTGGCCCACGGCCACCAGCTGCCCCAGGCTGTGCGCCGCGTCCGGCCCCAGGTGCTGGAAGGCCGTCAGCGCCGCTTCGTCGATGCGCAAGGTCAACGGCGGATGCGCCACCAGCATGCGCATGATCTTCAATTCCAGGCCCACGGGCACGGGACGGCCCGATTTCGGCGGCGCGCGGTGCGCCACGGCAACGGGTTTCGCCAGTTCGAACAGGGCTTCGATCTCGGCCGGCGTGGACTGCGTCAGCTGCGCCAGGCCGCGCACGATCTGCAGGCGCAGGGACGACGGCGCCATCAGCTGCAGCAGCGGTTTGGCGTCGAACTGCACGCGGGCGCGCCCTTCCGGTTCCGACAAATCATGCTCGCCCGACACTTCTTTCAGCAAGAATTGCGACAGCGGCATCGCTTCATGCACTTGCTGCTCAAAACCCTCGGCGCCGAATTCCCGGATATAGCTGTCCGGATCGTGTTCCGACGGCAAGAACAGGAATTTGATCGTTTTATTGTCCGATACGTGGGCCAGGCTCGCTTCCAGCGCGCGCGGCGCGCGGCGCGGCGGCCGGCCTTGTCGCCGTCGAAGCTGAAAATCACGTTATCGGTCTGGCGCAGCAGTTTTTGCACGTGGGTGGGCGTGCACGCCGTACCCAGGGTCGCCACCGCTTGCGGGAAACCCATCTGCGCCAGCGCCACCACGTCCATGTAACCCTCCGTCACCAGCACGTAGCCGGCGTCGCGGATGGCCTGGCGCGCCTCGAACAGCCCATATAGTTCGAAACCCTTGGAAAACAAGGGGGTTTCCGGCGAGTTCAGGTATTTCGGTTCGCCATGGTCGAGCACGCGGCCGCCAAAGGCGATGACCTGGCCCTTGGTATTGCGAATCGGAAACATGATGCGTTCGCGGAAACGGTCGTAGCGCTTGCGGTTGTTGCCTTCTTCATCGACCTTGTCGATCACGAGACCGGCCTCGGCCAGGGCCACCACGTCGTAATCGGGGAACACGGAACGCAGATTATCCCAGCCGCCGGGCGCGAAACCCATGCCGAAGCGAGCGGCCACTTCGCCCGTCAAGCCCCGGTTTTTGAGGTAGGCGATGGCTTCCGGCGCGTGGCGCAATTGTCCGCGGTAATAATCGCACGCCTGCGTCATGGCGTCGGACAGGGCCAGGCTTTGCGCCTGGATCTGCGCGCGCTGGGCCGGCGGGATCTTGTCGTCCGCTTCCGGCACGACCATGCCGACGTTTTGCGCCAGGTCCTTGACGGCATCGACAAAGCCCATGCCCGAGTATTCGATCAGGAAGCCGATCGAGGTGCCATGCGCGCCGCAGCCGAAGCAGTGATAGAACTGCTTGGTGGGACTGACGGTAAAGCTGGGCGACTTTTCACTGTGGAACGGGCACAAGCCCATGAAATTGGCGCCGCCTTTTTTCAGCTGCACATAGCGGCCCACGACATCGACGATATCGACGCGGTTGAGCAAATCGGAAATGAAGGATTGAGGTATCACTGGCGAGGGCGGGTCTTGTTATAGGTCAGACTATACTACCGCACGTGGCCGGAGGTTGAGCCAGGTCAACGTGTGGGCTGTTAACAGGCTGCCAGCGCGACGGCTGGCAGCCCTTGCTACTATTGTTGCTTACGCGGCCGGCGTCAAGGCTTTCTTGACCAGCGCGGACACCACCGTCATGTCGGCGCGGCCAGCCAGCTTCGGCTTGACGATGGCCATGACCTTGCCCATGTCTTGCGGACCGGCGGCGCCCGAGGCGGCCACGGCGGCAGCCACTTCGGCCGCCACTTCCTCGTCCGACAGGCCGGCAGGCATGTAGCCGATCAGGTGCACCAGTTCGGCTTTTTCGATGTCGGCCAGGTCGGCGCGGCCACCGGCTTCGAACTGGGTGATCGAATCCTTGCGCTGCTTGATCATCTTTTCCACGATGGCCGTCACGTGGGCATCCGTCAATTCGATGCGCTCGTCGACTTCCTTGCGCTTGATTTCCGCCAGCAACAGGCGAATCGTGCCCAGCTTGCCCGTTTCCTTGGCGCGCATGGCGTTTTTCATGTCTTCGGTAATTTGTTCTTTCAAGCTCATGGCAATCCTCGTTGGTCAGTATGGGAACGGTGCTCGTGCGCGGCCAGAAACAAGTACGGGCCACAAAAGCGAAAACCCGCTGCGGCGAACCGGAGCGGGTATGCGACTCATCTGAAGTATCACTCCAGGCGAATCAAAACAAAACCCGTGGCGAACAATGCGCCGAACTACCCGGGTTGGTTCTGACTGAACAGTCTTAGAATAATTTTTTCGGCAGTTGTTGGCTGCGGATGCGTTTGTAATGACGCTTGACAGCAGCTGCCAGCTTGCGCTTGCGCTCAGCTGTTGGCTTTTCGTAGAATTCGCGTGCGCGCAATTCGGTCAGCAGACCCGTTTTTTCGATGGTGCGTTTGAAGCGACGCATTGCGACTTCGAACGGCTCGTTTTCTTTAAGGCGAATAGTGGTCATGTAAAATTCAAACCGTTGAGGTGGTGTATAGGAAGAGATAGATAGTAGCAGCTTTTATTGCGAAAGGGAAGCCCCTCCCCACTTGCGTGCGGCATGCAGCCTGCAGTCACTGGCGGAATGTGGCGTAAACCACGCACCGGGGGCGGCGCACCGGGCGCCAGAACCCCATCCTACAGACTTGCTTACTGCAAGGCAATACCTGCCGCCACGCCGGAAGCCCAGGCCCACTGGAAGTTGTAGCCGCCCAGCCAGCCCGTCACGTCGACCGATTCGCCGATGAAATACAGGCCCGGCACCTTATTGGCCATCATAGTCTGCTGCGACAGCTCGCGCGTGTCGATGCCGCCGCGCGTCACTTCCGCCTTGCGGTAGCCTTCGGAACCGTTCGGCACGATGGACCAGGCATTGATGGCCTGGCCCAGCTTGCGCAGCTGCGCGTCGGGCATGTCGGCGATGCGCGCGTCCGGCGCCAGGCCGTTCGTGGCCAGCAGGCAGTCGGCCAGGCGCTGCGGCAGCCATTGGGCGACGATATTGCCCAGCTGCTTCTTCAGGGTGCCCTTGCCTTCGATCAAGGTCTGCGCCACGTCCACTTCCGGCAGCAGGTTGATGACGATGGGTTCGCCCGGCAGCCAGTAGCTGGAAATCTGCAAAATCGCCGGGCCCGACAGGCCGCGATGCGTGAACAGCAAATCTTCGCGGAAACGCGCGCCCGTTGCCTTGCGGCCTTTCAGGCTGCCCGTTTCCACATCGACTTCCAGCGCGATGCCGGACAATTCCGCGAACGGCGCCCAGTTGGCCGGGTCAAACGTCAGCGGCACCAGGGCCGGACGCGGTTCGACCATCGCCAGGTCGAATTGTTTGGCGATGCGGTAGGCAAAGTCGGTGGCGCCGATCTTCGGGATCGACAGGCCGCCCGTGGCGATGACGATGCTGGCCGTCTCGATGTCGCCGCTGTCCGTCTGCAGCACGAAGCCGCCGTCCGCTTGCTGGACAACATTGTCGATCTTGCATGGCATGCGCCAGTGCACGCCGCCGGCGGCGCACTCGTCCTTGAGCATGTCGATGATCTGCTCGGCCGATTCATTGCAGAATTGCTGGCCCTTGTGCTTTTCGTGGTAGCCGATCCGGTATTTTTTCACCAGCGCGAGGAAATCCTGCGGCGTGTAGCGCGACAGCGCGCTCTTGCAGAAATGCGGGTTTTCCGAGAGGAAATTTTGCGGGGTGGCGTTGACATTAGTGAAATTGCAACGTCCGCCACCCGAGATGCGGATCTTTTCGGCCAGCTTGGCCGCGTGATCGATCAACACCACGCGCTTGCCTTGCTGGGCGGCAACAGCCGCACACATCATGCCGGCCGCGCCTGCGCCGATCACTGCCACATCAAATTGTTTTGCCATAAGAATTCCGGTCACCGCTGATTACAAAGACGCCATTGTAAACTGCGGCGGCGCGGCTAGCGCGGCCGTGCTGCAATCTGCCGCGATGCCATCAGGCATTGCTCCACCTGTCCGGCGATCGACGGCGGCACGGCCACCTCGCCGCGCAGCACGGCGGCGATCCAGGCCGCCGTGGTGGCCGCATCGCGTTCGGCCGGCAGATGCGGCAGTTCTTCCACCAGCAATTGCTTTTCCACCAATACCGTGCGCTCGCCGCCGTGAAACCAGTCGATCTGCTGCGCCTTGTTGGCGTTGGCCACCGTTTCGCCCTCCGTGCCGCGCATCAGGAAAGCGTCGCCGCGCGCGGGATCACAGGCAGTCAGGAAATACTCACCGAGCATTTCCAGGTATTCCGGGTGCGTGTACGACACCAGGCGCAGGGCGGGCCCGGCGAACGGCTGCATGATTTTCACGAGGGTATGCGTGGAATTGCGCACGCCCAGCACGCGCCGCAGCGACAGCATGTGCGCCAGGCGCGGCGCCAGCGCCTCGATGGGCAGGAAGGCCGCTTCGCCGCGCGCCATGGCGGCCTCGGCTTGTGCATGGTCGAGCGAGGCGGGCACGCCCAGCGCGGCCAGCACTTCGGCCGTCGTGATGCGGCCCGGGTCGCTGGTCACGCCATGCACGAGCACGGGTGCGCCCGCGCGCGCCAGCAGCAGCGCCAGCAAGGCCGTCAGATTCGCCATCTTGCGCGCGCCGTTGTAGCTGGGGATGATGATCGGGGCAAATTCACCGGCCGGCGCGGCCAGCGGGGCGAACGACGCCTCTGCCGCGTCGAGGAAGCCGGCGATCTCGTCCACGGACTCGCCCTTGATGCGCATCGACAACAAAATGCCGCCCAGTTCCAGGTCCGACACGCGGCCCTCGAGCATGGCGCGGTACAGGGCGCGGGCGTCGTCGCGCGTCATGCTGCGCGCGCCGTTCTTGCCGCGTCCTATTTCTTTGATGAAACGCGCGGCGGGAAATGGCTCACCGGCCACATCGGTATGGGGGATGGATACAGTCGTCATGGCGCCAGCTTACACGGATTTTTCCCCGTGCAGAGGGGCTGGAAGACGCCATAGGCGCCGATGCAACAGTCTTTTCAACATATTTCTTTGAGGAATGTACAGCGCGACTGCATCCAAACGCGCCGCTGCTGCGTATAAGACTGCACAGGGGGGGGGAACTCATCATGGCACACGCGATCAAACAGGAAACTGCCTTCGTCGGCATCGAAACGGGCAAGCTGCTGCTGAAAGCCGTGCTGCTCTCGGGCGGCGAGGTGCTGTGCAAGGTGCTGGAAAACGACCTGGCCGGCTACCGCTGGCTGCGCAGCTGGCTGCAACGGAACGACGTGCCCGTCATGGGCTTGCGCGTCTGTCTGCGCCTCAATATGCCGTACAGCGAGGCGCCAGCCCGCGCGCTGGCCGAGATGGGCATGCTGGTCTGCGATGCCGAGCCGGGTCCGCTGGAAGCATATGCGCGCGGCTGCGGCTTGCCCGACAGCGCGGCGCGCGGCGCCGTGGTGCTGGCCCAGTATTGCGCGGCGGCACGCCCCGCCCCCTGGACGCCGCCCTCGCCCGCCTACGTGGAGCTGCGCCTGTGGCTGCGCCGCCTGCAAGCCGTGCGGCAGCTGCGCAAGCAGGAGATGGCATGCCTGGAAGGCCATCTCCACGCTGGCCAGATTGCGCTGCATCAATTACTGCGCCAGCAAATCGCCTGCATGGACGCGCAGATACGCCAGTACGAAGCCGCCATCCTCGATCACAGCACGTGCGGCGCCAGCCTGGCCGGCGGCGAGCCGGGCCTGCCATAAAAACAACTCATCCATTCCCGTTTTGGCCCCATCCCCGCCGCCAGGCCGCATTTCCGCTACACTATTGCCTCTTAAAGAACGCAATAGCGAAAGCCGAGCCAGAATCATGAATACGCCAGACATCGAAAATATCAACGTCACCTCCTTCGCACCCATGCCGACGCCAGCCGAACTGCACGCCAGGCTGCCGCTGTCGGAGAGCGCGTTCGACACCGTCAGCCGCGGCCGCGAAGCGCTGCGCAACATCATCGACCGCAAGGACCAGCGCCTGTTCGTCGTCGTCGGCCCTTGCTCGATCCACGACCCGGTCGCCGGCCTCGATTACGCGCGCCGCCTGAAAGCGCTGCAAGAGGAAGTCAAGGACACGATGCTGCTGGTGATGCGCGTGTATTTCGAAAAACCGCGTACCACCACGGGCTGGAAGGGCTATATCAACGACCCGTACATGGACGATTCGTTCAAGGTCAACGAAGGCATGGAGAAGGCGCGCCAGTTCCTGCTCGACGTGTGCGAACTGGGCTTGCCCACCGCCACCGAAGCGCTGGACCCGATTTCGCCGCAATACCTGGGCGATCTGATCGCCTGGACCGCCATCGGCGCGCGCACGACGGAATCGCAGACGCACCGCGAAATGTCGTCGGGCCTGTCGACACCGGTCGGCTTCAAGAACGGCACCGATGGCGACATCAGCATCGCCGTCAACGCGATCCTGTCGTCGCGCACCCGCACTCCTTCCTCGGCATTAACGCCGAAGGCAACGTCGCCATCGTGCGCACGCGCGGCAACGCCTACGGCCACGTGGTGCTGCGCGGCGGCGACGGCCGTCCGAACTACGATTCGGTCTCGATCGCCATCGCCGAACAGGCGCTGGCCAAGGCCAAGCTGCCCGCCAACCTGGTGGTCGACTGCTCGCATGCGAACAGCTATAAAAAACCGGAACTGCAGCCGCTGGTGATGGGCGACGTGGTCAACCAGATCCGCCAGGGCAACCGCTCGCTGGTGGGCGTGATGATCGAATCGAACATCGTCGGCGGCAACCAGAAGATCCCGCAAGATCTGTCGCAACTGACCTACGGCTGCTCCGTCACGGACGGCTGCATCGACTGGGACACGACGGCCACCATGCTGCGCGATGCGCATGCGCACCTCGTCAATCGTCCGAAATAAACGGCCGGGGTCAGACCCCCGCTTGCGTTGGTGCCGAACCTGACGTTAGCGGCATCGAAGGTCTGACCCCATACCGCCCGTTCCCTCATCACGCCATCTGCACATGCGGCAGCACGGCGAACGAACCGGCCAGCGCCTGCTCCGCCTTGCTGGCCGGGATATTGAGCTCGTTGAAGTCCAGGTAGATGCGCCCGTCCAGGATGCGCACGGCGTACATGCGCGCCATGCCCTGCACGGGCGCCACCAGGCGGCCAGAATCGAGCTCGATGATCCAGCCGTTCTTCGGCCCCATCAGGTTTTTCTCCATCAGCACCCCATGCGCCAGCGGGCCGCCCAGGCAAGGCACCGTGTCGAGCAGCGCGTAAACCGTGTCGTCCGACGCGCGGAACAGCGCCACGCCCGGCAAGTCCTGCCACGCCAGCCCCCGCTGCACCATGCGCGCGCCCGCCAGCGGCATGTCCTTCAGGCGGCAAATCATTTTCCATTGTTCCGGCATTGCTAGCTCCCTCGAGAAAGGCACACGCTTGACTAAGCAAGAGCGGTGCCAGTGCCGGCGGCACAAGCGCAAAGCAGCCGGAATCGCGGGCAAAACCGGCCCGCGCCGCACTGCGCAAGTGCACACTGCCGCCGAAATGGTGCGCCGGCCGCACGGTGGACTGCCCGGCTTTCCTTTACAATGGCGGATTACTCCTCCCTATTCAGTACCTTCATGATTGTTCTTGGCGTCGAATCCTCCTGTGACGAAACCGGCCTGGCCTTGTACGACACGCAACGCGGCCTGCTGTCGCACGCCCTCTACTCGCAAGTAGCCATGCACGAGCAATATGGCGGCGTGGTGCCGGAACTGGCGTCGCGCGACCATATCCGCCGCGCCATCCCGCTGCTCGAAGAGACCCTGACAAAGGCCGGCATCGGTCTGTCCGAAATCGACGCCATCGCCTACACGCAAGGGCCGGGCCTCGCCGGCGCGCTGCTGGTGGGTTCCTCGGTTGCCTGCAGCCTGGGCCTGGCCATCAACAAGCCGGTGCTGGGCATCCACCACCTGGAAGGCCATTTGCTGTCGCCGCTGCTGGCGTCCGATCCGCCGCAATTCCCGTTCATCGCGCTGCTGGTGTCGGGCGGCCACACGCAGCTGATGCGCGTCGACGGCGTGGGCCAATACACGATGCTGGGCGAAACCCTGGACGATGCGGCCGGCGAGGCGTTCGACAAGTCGGCCAAGCTGCTGGGCCTTGGCTATCCGGGCGGCCCCGCCATCTCGCGCCTGGCCGAATTCGGCGACCCGCTGGCGTATAAACTGCCACGCCCCATGCTGCATTCGAAGGATTTCAATTTCAGTTTCTCCGGTTTGAAGACGGCCGTACTGACGGTGGTCAAGAACCATGAAGAAAAGGTCATCGCCAATATCTGCGAACAGGACAAGGCGAACATCGCGCGCGGCTTCGTCGACGCCATCGTCGACGTGCTGACGGCCAAATGCGTGTCTGCCCTCAAGCACACGGGCTTGAAGCGCCTGGTGATCGCCGGCGGCGTGGGCGCCAACGCGCAGCTGCGCGCCTCGCTCAACGCGGCGGCCGCCAAGAAGCGTTTCAAGGTGTATTACCCGGAGCTGGAATTCTGCACCGATAACGGCGCCATGATCGCCTTTGCCGGCGCCATGCGCCTGCAGATCAATCCGGACGCAGCCAAGCACGATTACTCGTTCAACGTGCGCCCGCGCTGGCCGCTGGACGAAATCCGCGAAGTCTGATCACGCCAGCAGGAAGTTGCGCGCGCCCGCCAGGGCTGCGCCCTCTGCCACCGTTTCATCCTTCAATTCCACGCCCGACAACTGCCTGGTAAATGCCTGCGACAGCAAATAGTGCAGCCGGTAGGCGGCCGGCGCATACGCCAGCCCCTCGGGGCGCACGTTCGAGATGCAGTTGCGGCGCTCGTCCAGCAAGCCTGCTTTCGGCGCCCACGTCAGGTACAGGCCCAGGCTGTCCGGGGAACTGAGGCCCGGCCGCTCGCCGATCAGCACCAGCACGGCCCGCGCTTTTATCAATTCCCCCACCTCGTCGCCGATGGCCACCCGGCCCTGCGCCACGATGTGCAGCGGCGACAGCGTCCACGCTTCCGGCGCCAGCCGTGCGCGCAAGGCGGCCAGGAAGGGCGCCGCGTGGCGTTGTATCGCCAGCGCCGACAGGCCGTCGGCCGCCACCAGGGCCAGGTCCACGCCCTTGCCACCTCCGGCCAGCCGCGCCCGTGAAACATCGTCGAGCCGGCGTCCCAGGTCGGGGCGTTGCAGATAGTCGGCGCGCGTGGCGGCCGCGCTGTGCAGCGGCACGCAGTCTTGCCCTTGCGTGGCCAGGGCGCTTGCCAGGGCCGCGCCATCGAGTTCCAGGTGCACGGCGTCGCGCGCCTGCGCGTGCGCCAGCTGGAACGCCAGCTGCGCGCGGGTCGGCACGCTCACGCCGCTGCGTCCCAGCGCGATGCGCGCCGCCGTATGCGCGCGCAGCGCCTGCCACAGATGGTTTTCGTCCATGCATACCCCCTAAGCGTCCAGGCCAGCAGGGCAGCCTGGAAGGCGGGCGCCAGCGCCGTGTTCAGGTTCCCCTGCGCATCCGTGATCCGCATGCGCGCCAGCCAGGCGTCGAATTCCGGTGCGGGACGCAGGCCCAGCACGCGGCGCGCATACAGGGCGTCGTGGAACGAGGTGCTCTGGTAGCCCAGCATGATGTCGTCCGCGCCCGGCACGCCCATGATGAAATTGCAGCCGGCCACGCCCAGCATGGTCAGCAAGGCGTCCATGTCGTCCTGGTCCGCTTCCGCATGGTTGGTGTAGCACACGTCACAGCCCATGGGCAGGCCCAGCAGCTTGGCGCAGAAATGGTCTTCCAGCCCCGCGCGCATGATCTGCTTGCCGTCGTACAGGTATTCCGGGCCGATGAAGCCCACGACGGAATTGACCAGCAGCGGCTGATATGCGCGCGCCACCGCATACGCGCGCGCCTCGCACGTCTGCTGGTCCATGCCGTGGTGGGCGCCGGCCGACAGGGCGCTGCCCTGCCCGTCTCGAAATACATGACGTTCTGACCCACCGTGCCGCGTCCCAGCGACAGGGCCGCCGCCTGCCCCTCGGCCAGCAGAGACAAGTCGATGCCGAAGCTGCGGTTGGCCACCTGCGTGCCCGCCACCGACTGGAATACCAGGTCGACGGGCGCGCCGCGGCGTATCGCCTCGAGCGTATTGGTGATGTGCGTGAGCACGCAGGACTGCGTGGGAATCTGATACTGAGCTATGACGGCGTCGAGCAGGTGCAGCAGCGACACCACCTGCGCCACATTGTCGGTGGCGGGATTGATGCCGATCACGGCGTCGCCGCTGCCCAGCATCAAGCCATCGAGCATCGACGCGGCAATCCCCGTGGCGTCATCCGTCGGATGATTCGGCTGCAAGCGCGTGGACAGGCGCCCTTCCAGGCCCAGGGTATCGCGGAAAGCCGTGACGACACGGCACTTGCGGGCCACCAGCACCAGGTCCTGCAGGCGCATGATTTTCGAGACGGCGGCCGCCATTTCCGGCGTGATGCCGGCGGCGACGCGTGCCAGCGTGGCCGTATCCGTCGCGTCATCGAGCAGCCAGTCGCGGAAATCGCCCACGCACAGATGGGAAATGGGCGCGAACGCGGCGCGCGCGTGGGTATCGACGATCAGGCGCGTGACTTCATCGTCTTCATACGGCACCAGCGCTTCATTGAGGAATGTCAACAACGGCACCTCGGCCAGCGCCAGCTGCGCCGCCCCCGCTCGCGCGCGCTGGCGGCCGCCACACCGGCCAGCAGGTCGCCCGAACGGGGCGGCGTGGCTTTCGCCAGCAGCTCCTTCAGGCTGGCGAACTGGTAAACATGGCTGTCTATCGTATGGCTGAAGCGGGGCATGGTTCGGTTCCTCCAAGGCCCCCATCTTACGCCAACTTATAAACTGCGCAGCGCCCCTTCCAGCTGCGGATAGCGGAAGCTGAATCCCTCTTCCAGCAGGCGGCGCGGGGCCACCCTCTGGCCTTCCACCAGCAAGTCGGCCTGCTCGCCCAGCAAGGCGCGCATGACGAAGGCGGGCGTCGGCATGAAGGAAGGCCGGTGCAGCACTTTGCCCGCCACCTGGGCGAAATGGCGCTGCTCAATGGCTTGCGGCGCGCAGAAGTTATACGCGCCATTCACGGCACCCTCTTCGCTGCGGCGCGCCACATGGGCGATGGCGCGGATGACGTCGCGCACGTGCACCCACGTGACCCACTGTCTGCCGCTGCCCAGCGGGCCGCCCGCGCCGAAGCGGACTGGCAGCAGCATCTGCGGCAGCGAACCCTGGTGGCCGAAGACGAGGCCGAAGCGCATGCAGCCCACCTGCACGCCATAGCGTTCCGCCTGGCGCGCGGCCGCTTCCCATTCCTGGCACAGCTGCGACATGAAGATGGCTTGCGGCGCGCTCTCCTCCGTCAATTCCGTGGCGTCGCCCTGCGGCTGCACGCCGTAATAGCCGATGGCGGACGCCGACAGCAGCACCCTCGGCTTGTGCTGCGCGCGGGCGATCCACGCCACCAAGTCCTGCGTCAGCGCCACGCGGCTGCGGCGCAGGGCCGCCTTGCGCGCGTCCGTCCAGCGCTTGCCGACGATGCGCGCGCCGGCCAGGTTGACCACCATGTCGATGCGCTGCGCATCCGATAATTCGCCAAACGACCGGATGCAGCGCACCTGGCCGTCGAAGGTCCACGCGGCCTGCTTCGGCTGGCGCGTCAGCACCGTCACCGCATGGCCGTCGGCCAGCAAGGCGCTAACCAGCTGCTGGCCGATAAAACCCGTGGCGCCCGTCACCAGCACGGACTGCGGCGCGGCGGCAAAGCGCAGGTGCTCCTCTTGCTCTGCCGTCTCCTGCACCTTGCGCCGTCCCAGCTGCCATACGGCATACGCGTCGCGCAGACCGGACAGGCCCACGCCCACGCCGCACAGGGCGAGGAAGACGCTGAGCCAGCCATACGGCTGCCATACGAGGGCCGTCGGCAAGGTCGCCCACTCGCTGCTGTTCAGGGCCAGCAGCGCGATGAAGGCACCCGCATTGATCGCCAGCACCGTGTGCGTGACCCGCTCCGTGGCGGGCAAGAGGCGGGTTTGATCTTCCACAACAAAATCCCACAGGGTCAGCACGATTTCCACGCCAAACACGATCACCAGCACCCAGGCCCAGGCGCCATGCCACTCCCAGGCCGCCAGGCCCACGAACAGCAGGCTGTAGATCAGCGCGCGCGTGGCATGGATGGTCAGTTCCAGGCGCGCCGACGCCTTTTGCGGCAGCGCTTCCGTGATTTCATGGTGGTAGATGGTGTCGAAGGCGCCCAGGCAGCCTTGCGCCGCCATCAGTTGCAGGGCCAGCAGATGCGTATTCATGGTGTCTCCTTGTGAATTTCCGGCGCGGTGGATTCGCGGAACACGCCGGCCTGGGTAAACGTGGTGCCGAACAGCGCGTGGCGGATCTCGATGCGGATGTTGAACTGCTGCGGCGTGTCGTTGCGGTGGCACAGATAGGTCTTGCCGGGCGTGAGCACGCCGGGCAGCGGCATGCGCCAGCCGAAAAGATCCCAAAAATAGCCGTCGCTGGTGAAATGCAGATTGCCATCCTCGACGTGCAGGACGAGCTTCATGCCCAGTCCCATGCCCACGTATTCGAGCACTTCGCCTTTTTCGCTTTCGGCCATGTAGGACGTGAAGCGGATCGGCGCGCGGCCATGCAGGCGGTAGGTGCGCTGCTTGAAGATGAAGGGGCAGCCGGGGCGCGAATACACTTCGATATCGACGGGGAAGTCGTGGTCGTCGTACGGAATCAAGGCGCCGTCGATGAAGGGGCGCGTCAGCCAGCCCAGCACCTTGCCCAGGCGCGAACTGGTGAGTTCACTGAGCTCGCCCCGGTAATACAGGGGCTGGCCCGGCGCGGGATTTTTCTCGAAGCGGCGCCGGATGTCAGGGTGCAGGGTCAGCCACCGCTCGCCCATGACCTTCTTGAACAATTCTCCCTCCGAGGGGCCGTTCATGCTTTTCCCGGCTTGCCCGGCTTGTCGTCCGGGCTGAGGAACTTGGCCACCTTGCCGCCCATCGACAGCATGCGCTGCAGGGTCGCCGGCGGCAGGTTTTTGTAGTCGCTATAGGTGGAGCTGAGCATTTCCAGGAAGGCCAGCACTTCGCCCATGCGCGCCAGCGTCTCCGGCGGTATCGCCGCATCCTGTTCGCCCTCGATCGCGCACTCGCGCAGCACCGTCAGCGTGGGGTCGATCTCGCGCCGCTTGCGCTCTTCCATGATGACGCGGAAGATTTCCCACACATCCTGCAGGGCGACGAAGTGGTCGCGCCGGTCCCCCATCACATGCGTGATGCGCGCCAGGCCCCAGCTTTGCAATTCCTTCAGGCTGTTGCTGACGTTCGAGCGGGCCACGTTCAGGCTGGCCGCGATGTCTTCCGCCGTCAGCGGTGCATTCGCCAGGAACAGCAGCGCGTGAATCTGCGCCACCGTGCGGTTGACGCCCCAGCGGGTGCCCATCTCGCCCCAATGGAGAATGTATTTCTGCGTCGTCGGACTCAATTCCATGATTTTCTCTTATTTCTGTCGTTACAGAAATGTAAGACGAAACAGAAAAACAGTCAAGCGCGATTCGTCAGGACTGGGCGGGCGGCTGGCCCATGGCGCGCAGGAAGGCTTGCTGCGAGGCGTGCAACTGGCCGTAACCGAGTTCGCGGTACACAAGGCCGTGGCGCGGCGCCAGTTCGGCCAGGATGCGCGCCAGCGCCGGATAGTGGCGGTGGCTCCAGGTGGGGAACAAATGGTGCGTCAGGTGCAGATTCAGGCCGCCGAGCCAGTAACCGAGCCAGCGCAAGGCGCGCGGCTTCGGCGTCCAGTCGCAGGCCGTATAAAACGTGTGCTGGTACCAGTCGTGCGGCAGCGTGCCGTCTTGCCCCGGCTGGAAAAACTCCACTTCGGCCCAGTGCGTGCCGAGGATCAGCGCCACCAGCGCGCACGAGGCGAGCATCTGGCCCACGAAATACGCGCCCAGCACCACGCCCCAGCCGATGCCATGCTGCTGCAGCACCCACATGGGCAGCGCCAGCACCAGCGCCACGTGGCCCAGCTTCCAGCCCAGGAAAGACAGCCAGCCGCGCCAGCCCTGCAAGCGGCTGTGCGCGGCCACGGGCGTCTTGCCGAAGCGGTCCAGCCAGTCGCCATACCAGTTCAGGTAAGGCAGCGACAGGGCCGCCACCACGGGCCAGTACAGGTATTGATAGCGGTACTGGGGCGACCAGCGTTGGAACGGCGTCTGGCGCAGGAAGGGGTTCGGTTCCGTGAGGTCATAGCCTTCCACGTTCGCATACGTGTGATGGAAATGCACGTGGCGGATGGTCCAGAAATCCGTGTCCACGCCCACGGGCAAGCCCACCAGGCGGATCAGGATGCGATTCAGGCGTCCCTGGCGGAAGACGGCGCTGTGGGCCGCGTCGTGCAGGGTATTCATGGCCAGCGCCAGCGCCGGCCGCCACCAGGCAGGCGACATAGCTGGCGACAAAGCCCAGGCTGCTGCCGGCGCTCAAGGCCAGCGCGTACAGCCCCGCCGTCAGCGCGGCCAGGAAGACGCTTTTCGCATGCATGCGCAGGTCGGCAAAGCGGTGCCTGCCCTCGCTGGCAAGGTAGGCGTCGGCGCGCGCGCGCAGTTCGCGGCGGAAGGCGGAATCGCGGGCAGGCTGGAAGCGCAGCGGCGGCAGGGAGGGTACCGGCGGCGTCACGCGCGCGTCCCCGCCGTAGCCGGCCACCACAGGCGGCGCGCGCCGTCGAGGCCATGCGCCAGCAGCGCGGCCAGGAACACCATACCCCACGCATCGCGCGGGCCATACCAGCCCAGATACAGGGCAGGCATGGCCAGCGCGATGGCGACCCAGGCGATGGCGCCCCAGCGCCGCGCGTCCGACAAGCCGCCCAGCGCCAGGGTGCCGCCAAAGATCAGTGCGAACAGGATGGCTTGCTGCGCGCCGGCCAGCGCCGCTTCGTGGTTGACGTAATAAATCACGAGGCCAAACAGGATCACCCCGCCGATGCCGATGAACAGCTCGGGCACTTCGAAAGTGCCGCGCGACTGCCAGTGGGGAAAGCGCGCGCGCAGCCACTTGAACAACTTGCTGTTGCTGGCCAGGAGCGGATTGTGGGTTTGTGTCATGCCCTTCACGCCATAGCGCATTTCCACGCCATCG
The DNA here is from genome assembly GCF_056037845.1 of Janthinobacterium sp. TPC_1. Classification (NCBI taxonomy): domain Bacteria; kingdom Pseudomonadati; phylum Pseudomonadota; class Betaproteobacteria; order Burkholderiales; family Oxalobacteraceae; genus Janthinobacterium; species Janthinobacterium sp. TPC_1. The sequence continues at coordinate 519,780 of NZ_CP195157.1, forward strand.
AGTTCCGGCTGGAAGCTGCCGAAGAGTTTGTCCCAGATCAACAAGGTGCCGCCGAAATTGCGGTTGATGTAGCGTTTATCCGTGCCATGGTGCACGCGGTGGTGCGAGGGCGTGACCATGAAGCTATCCAGAATGCCGGACTTGTTCACCAGCGCATTGTGGTTATACAACTGCACCGTGTAATGCAGCGACGAGACGACGAGGAAGATTTCCAGCGGTACGCCCAGCACGGCCAGGATGGCGATGAAGGGGAAATTCGTCAGCGATGAATACCAGGAATTGCGCACGCCCAGCGACAGGTTGAAATGCTCGCCCTGGTGGTGCACCACGTGCACGGCCCACAGCAAGGGGATCTTATGGTGCAGCCGGTGCATCCAGTAAAAGCACAGATCCCAGGCAAAGAAAGCGAATACCCACTGCGCCGCCACGGGCCACTGGTCGACGATGTGCAGGTTCACATGGCGCAGCAGCAGGGCAAACGCCGCCACTTCCACGCCGCGGAACACCCACATCAGGATATGGCCGGAATTGAGGTTGAAGATCACGTCCTTCCACGGCACGGGCGTCTTGCGTACCCATTTGAGGATCAGCAGTTCGGCCAGCACGAAGGCCAGCATGACAAGGAAAGAGAGGGCAAAGGGATTCATCATGATGCGGTTTCAGTGGAAATGGCGCGGCGAGCTGTCCAGAATACCTGCATTTTCGCCAACATGCCGCCCGCCACGCCCACGGCCAGGCCGGCGGCCAGGTCGATGCTCACGTGCCGGCGCAGCGCGATGATGGCGTAGCAGATCGCCACGCCCAGCACCAGCGCCAGCGCGGAGCGCAGCAGATGGCGCTTGTCGCACAAGGCCCACACGCACAGCAGGGTCAGGGCGCCATGCAGCGAGGGCAGGCAGTTTTGCGCGGAATCCGCCGCCTGCAGCAGGCGCAGCGCCTGCGTGCTCCAGGCATGACCGTCGCCCACGGGCGGATATGCGAGCGTGGTCGGATACAGCAGGAAGACCACGCCGCAGGCCAGCGCGGAAAGCGCCATGGCGCGCGCCAGCCAGCGCACGCGGGCCGCATCGGCCGCCAGGTAGGCGTAGGGGATCAGGATGAAAAACGACAGGTACAGCCAGATGGCGGCATCCGTGTAGGGAATGGCGCGGTCCAGCGCCGTTTCCGGCAGGAGTACCCCCTGCCCTTGCAGCACATCGCTGGAAAAATACACGAGGCCGACGCTGCCCCAGCCGGCCAGCAAATGCAGCAGGCGGCCGCGCACGGTCATGGAAGAAGGGTTCATGCGGTCGCAAGGCGCCGGATGCGGCGCCGTTTCATGGTGGGGTCAAAGGGAGGCAGTTCGCTGCCCGTCGTCCAGGCCAGGGCGTCGACGGCCACGCCCAGGCCGCGCAGCACCGCCGCCAGGTGTTCGCGCAAGGCGGCCAGGCCCGCGTCGTCGAGGGCCGCATGCAGCTGCAGGGCAGCATCGCCCGACTGCAGCAGGCGGTAGTCGGCGTCGGCCGGCAAGGCTTGCGCGAACGCGCGCGTCAAGACGTCGGCAAACACGGCGACGGGGGCGCCGCCGCGTGCAGAGGGAAGCAGCAGCATGTCGTCGCAGCGCCCTTCGATGCCGTCGATGGCGCGCGTGGCGCGGCCGCACGGGCATGGCGTGGCGCGCGCGATCAGGATGTCGTCCAGGCGGTAGCGCACGATGGGCTGCGTGATGCGCGTGAAGTCGGTAATCACGGGCACAAAACGACGTTCTTCAGCGTCGAGCCATTGCGGCTCGACGTGCACATATTCTTCGTTCAAATGCAGCACGCCGTGTTCGCAGCTGCTGGCAAGGAAACCTTCCGTGGCCTGGTAGATTTCATGCACGGCGCCGAACGCCTGCGCGATCAGGGCGCGGTCCTGCGCTTCGAGCACTTCGGCCACCGAGATGACTTTTTTCGGCGCCAGCGCCAGGCTGCCGTCGATGACGAGCAGCGCCAGCTGGCGCAGCACCTGGGCCGGCGCGACGATGACGGTGGGTTGATATTGCGCAAGCTGCGCGCACAGGCTGTCGAACGGTGCGAACAGGTCGTAGAAGGCAAACGTCAGCCACGGCGAACGCACGGCCGTGTACAGATTGCTGTTCGCGCGCAGGAACAGCGCCACTTTTTCGCCGGAAAACAGGCCGTCGGGCAGCGCCTTGGCCAGCATCACGCCCGCCCATTGCGCCTTTTCGCGGGGGCTGACGGTAAACACGGCGCGTCGCGACGAGGTGCCCGACGACAGGCCCACGGTGATGTCGCCCACGGCCGGCGTGAAGTCGCGGCTATGTTCGGCCGCCATGGCCGCGTCCATCGCCTGCGCCAAAGTCACCCCTTCGGTGTTCATGGCATCGAAATGTTCGAGCATCAGCGCCTTGTTCATGGTCGGCCACTGCGCCAGCGGCAGCTTGCGGTACGGCGCAAAATACGTGCTGCGCGCGCACAGCACCTCGATGAAACGCGCCAGTTGCCGCTGCTGATAGGCGTCCAGCTGCGCGCGGCTTGTGAAACGCAGGCGGCGCGTGCGCCAGTACGACAGCAACAGCCAGACAATACGCTTCACGGGCGGCCCGCCACTGGCAAATAATCGTTGGTATCTTCATGCGTGATGCGGATCCGCGCATTGCCCGACCGGTGCAGCTGGTGCAGGCGGTTCAGGGTGGCGTAGTACGGCGCGCGCTTGTGCTGGATGAGGAACGACAGTTCCGATGGTCCGCGCAGCTGCTGGAAGCTTTCCGGCACCCACGCCGCGTCCGACGCCAGCAAGGTCCAGCCTTCGTCCTGCAGCACGAAGGCGCCCAGATGGCCGATGGCGTGGCCGGGCAGGTCGACGATGTAGATTTCGCCCGTGCCGCTGACGTCGCGCCCGTGCGTAAACGGCAGCAGGGCCGCCGGCAAGGCCGTCTCGGGCACGCTTTCGACGAAATCGAGGCGGTCGGCTATGTCGTTTGGCAGCAGCTCGGGCACGAAGGCCTGGCGCACGGCGGCCACGCCGGACAGTCCCCGCACGGCGTCCCAGCCCGTTTTCGAGGCCATCAGCCGCGCGCCGGGAAAGTCGCGCAGGCCGGCGATATGGTCGGCGTGGAAGTGCGACAGCAGCAGGGTATTGATGTCGCCGGGCGATACGCCCTGCGCGCGCAGCTGGCCGTGCAGCGACTCGCTCTCGTCGAACGAGATGGGCGTGACCCACGCGTACATGCGGTACACGCCTTTCGACGTGGCGGCGCGGAAGTGTTCGGCATACCCCGTGTCCCACAGGTACAGGCCAGCGCGCGTTTCGATCAGGTAGGCGCGCGAAGGGAAGCAGCGGCTGGCCAGCCCGCTGCCTTTCAGGACCATGCACGAAGGATGGGTGCAGTGGCCGACGCGAAACGCGGTGATGCTAGCCATTGCGCTCCTTGCCCACCTTGTGCGCCGCCGCTTCCTGGCGCATCCATTGCGCCGTGCGGGCGATGCCGTCCTGCAGGCTGACGACGGGACGATAGCCGAGCACCTTGCGCGCCTTGGCGCCGTCGAGCGTCATGTCGAAACTGAGCGCGCCGATGCTGTAGGGCGTGAGCGACGGTTCGCGCCGCGTAAAGCGCGAGGCGAACTGCATCAGGCGCGCAACCACCGCCAGCACGCGGTACGGCACGCTGACGATTTCGAACGGCTGCTGCAGGTGCTCGCAGAACAAGGTGCGCAAGATGTCGCACAGGCGCGCCGGTTCGCCATTCGTGATGTTGAAGGCGGCGCCGGAAGCGATGGTCTTGTGCACGGTGGCCAGCCACATCGCATGCACGACGTTATCCACATAGGTGACGTCGATGGTGGCCGCGCCGCCGTTGGGCAGGGGCAGCTTGCCGCCGCGCTGCTGCAGCACGCGCGCCAGGCGCGGGATCAGCACCTGGTCGTGCGGGCCGAAGATGGCGCGCGGGCGCAGGATCACGCACGTCATGCCGCGGTGGCGGTCGACGCAATCCTGCACCAGCTTTTCCGCCATCGCCTTGGAACGCGCGTACGCGTTGACGAAGGCGTCGGGGCGGAAGGTTTCCGGCACCTCGTAGCGGTTGCGGTAGTCGAAATAGATGGCCGGGGTAGAGATGTGCACGAAGCGCGCCACGTGCAGGCTGGCGGCCGCGCGCAGCAGCTGGCCCGTGGCCGTGACGTTGGCGGCGATGAAATCGCGCTCCGCGCCCCACGGCGAGGACAGCGCGGCGCAGTGCCAGACGGTGTCCATGCCGCGTACCAGCTCATCGACCTGGCGCGGCGTGGCTTGCGCCAGGTCAAGCGCGACGAATTGCGCGCCCATGCGTTCCAGTTCGCGGCCCACGGCGGCATTGCGACCCGTGGCGCGCACTTCCACGCCCTGCGCAAGCAAGGTGCGCACGGCATTGCGCCCCAAGCCGCCCGTCGCTCCCGTGACCAGTATCCGCCTCATCGCACCACCTTCACAGGTCAAGAATCATGCCGCCGATGGTCAGGCCCGCAGCCGTGCCCATCATCAGCAAACGCTGGCCTGCCACGGCCCGCCCCGTCATTACCGCCTCGTGCAGGGCGGTGGGCAGGGACGCGGCCACCTGGTTGCCATGCGTTTCAAAGATCTTGATGATTTTAGCATCGGGAACGTCAAGGATGCGCGCCGCATGCGCGAGCCCCAGCGGGCTGGCCTGGTGCGGCACGACCACGTCGACTTTTTCCAGTCCCGCGCCCGATTCGGCCATTAGTTCCGCGAGGAAATCCGGCATCACCTTGACGGCCAGGCGGAACACGGCCTTGCCATCCATGCGGAACAGGTAATCGCCCGGTTCGCAGCCGTTGCGCGGGTTGCGCTCGGTGCCGCCGCCGCGGATTTCGCAGTAGCGCCGCCCTTCCGGATACGTGCCCATCTTGTAGGCGCGGATGCCGGCGCTGCCGTCGCCCCGCTCGACGATGACGGCTGCGGCGCCGTCGCCAAAGATCATCGACGCTTCCGGCTCGCTCCAGTCGACCCCGCGCGAAGCGAGGTCGGACGAGACGATGGCGATGCGCCGGTAGGCGCCGCCGGCCAGCATCGAGGCGGCCACGCGGAAGGCGGCCATGAAGCTGAGGCAGCTGGCATTGACGTCGAAGCTTTGCGTGCCTGGCGGCAAGCCCGCGTGTTCGGCCACGAAGCAGGCCGTGTTCGGCAACGCTTGCTCGGGCACGCCGTTGGCGCAGATCAGCAAATCGATGTCGGCCGGACGCAGGCTGGCATTCTTCAGCGCGTCGAGCAGGGCGGCGGCGCCCAGCTGGCTTTGCGATTCATCGGGCGCGGCGACAAACGAAAGCGCGACAGCACGCCGCTTTTGCGCAGGGTATAGCCGGCCGGGTGGCCCAAAGTCAGGTCCAGGCTGGCGGACGTCACGCTCAGCGACGGCACGGCCTTGCCCGTCGCGATCAGGCGAACTGGAATCATGTTGGCCTTAACAAAGTAAAGTAAATATGGTTATGAATTAATCGCGTGCCAGCGGCGGCAATGCGACACCGCAGTTCTTGCAGAAATTGGCATCGTCATCGAGCCCTTCTTTCAGGCACGTGGGACAGGTACGCGTGGTGACCAGCTTGGAACTGCGCTGTACCGTCATTTCGGCGCTGATAATGCCGGTAGGCACTGCCAGGATGCCCCAGCCGAGCAGCATCATCAGCGAAGCGATGGTGCGCCCGATATCGGTGCGCGGCGTGATATCGCCGAAACCGACCGTGGTCATGGTGCTGATGGCCCAGTAAATCGACGTGGGGATACTGCTGTAACCGTTTTCCGGCCCTTCCACGACATACATCACAGTACCCAACAGAAAGACCACCATCATGACAAAAGACAAGAAAATGAGGATCTTGCGCCGGCTGGCCAGCAAGGCCCGCCCCAGCACCGTGTATTCATGCACATACGACGTGAGCTTGAGGATACGGAACATGCGCAGCAGGCGCAAAATCCGCACGTCGATCAGCACGTGCGCGCCCGGCAGCAGCAAGCCGATGTAGGTCGGCACGATGGCCAGCAAGTCGATAATGCCGAAAAAACTCTTGGCGTAGCGCACCGGATGCTGCAGGCACGCCAGGCGGGCGAAATATTCGATGGTAAATAAAATGGTGAAAAACCATTCGAGCGCCGTCAGCCAGCTGCCATAGCGCTCAGCCACGGAGGCGACACTGCTGAGCACGACCACCGTCACGCTGATCAGGATGGCGGCGATCAGCAGCAGGTCGAAGGCGCGGCCCGTGCGCGTTTCCGCCTCGAAAATGACGGTGTACACCTGCTCGCGCCAGCCCCGCTCGGGCTTGCCATATTTCTGTTGCGTTTCCTGCGCGGCAATTTGCTGCGGCGTCAACGGGGCCGCCCCGCTCTTCGTCGCGGCTTTCATGTGGGTAATGTGCTCATATACTATTATTGTATAGATAATTTACAAAGCACGGCCACACGCACTGTTGCGTTACGACAGCTTCTTCGCCAGCAGCACGGCATTGCGCCGGTCGCGCTCGGCCTGCACGATGTCCGTCGTGCGCGCTTCCGACAGGCCCACCGTGTGCAGCACGGTGGCCGTCAGCTGCAGCGCCGATTCCAGCGCCTCGGGCACGACGAGGGTGGCGCCTGCCTGTATCAGGGCCACCGCATGCGCCTCGTCGCGAGCCCGCGCATACACGGGCAGCAGCGGATATTCGCGGCGGATCGATTTCACGGCGTGCAGCACGGACGCCGCATGGTCCATCGTCAGCACCACGGCCGCGGCCCGGTCCGCATTGACCTTTTGCAACAATTCCGCGCGCGACGCATCGCCGAAATACACGGGAAAGCCGCGCGGATGCAGGGTCGTCACCAGCCGTGCATCGTTTTCAATCGCCACATACGCGATATCCTGCTCCGTCAGCACCTTGGCCAGCAACTGCCCCACCCGGCCGAAACCGGCGATGATGACGGTGCTGCCCTGCGGCGGCGGCGCGCCGTGCGCCAGGTCGGCCAGTTGATGATGGTGGCGCTTTTCCCACCAGTTGCCGAAGGCACGCGCCGCCTTGGCCAGCGCCGGCGTGGCAAACAGGCTCAGGCCCACCACCAGCATGACGAACTGCGCCACCTGCGGGCCGATCAATTTCGTGCCCAGCGCATATGCGACGACGATGAAGGCGAATTCGCCGCCCTGCCCCAGCAGCACGCCCGTTTCCACGGCGCGCCCCCAGTGAAAGCCGCCGAGGCGGAAAATCACGCTGATGACCAGGGTTTTTACCGCAAACAGGCTCAGCACGGCCAAGGGAATCAAAATTGGCGACTTGAGGATTTCGCGCACGTCGATCTGCATGCCCACCGACATGAAGAACAAGCCCATCAGCAAGCCCTTGAACGGCTCGATCGTCACTTCCACTTCATGGCGAAATTCCGTTTCCGCCAGCAGCAAGCCCGCCAGCAAGGCCCCCAGCGCCATCGACAGGCCCGCCAGGTACGTCAATCCCGCGATGCCCAGGGTGCTGAGCAGGGTCAAGGCCATGAACACGTCGGGCTGGCGTTTCTTGACGAAAAACTGGAACAGGGGACGAATCACGCGGCGCCCCAGCAGATAGATCAGCAGGATGGCGCCCGCCGATTTCACGGCCGCAAAGCTGAGCAGGTAGGCCAGGTCGTCGCTGCGCCCGCTGGCGAACACGTCGATCAGGATAAACAGCGGCACCACCATCAGATCCTGGAACATCAGGATGGAAAAGCCCGCCTGGCCGGCCGGCGTCTGCAGGGAGCGCTGGTCCGTCAGCAACTGCATCACGACGGCCGTGGACGACAGCGACAGCACCAGGCCAGCACGATGGACGCTTCCAGCGACAGACCAAAGTAATACGCGACGCCGCCGATCAGGCAGGCGCTGACGGCCACCTGCCCCACGCCCGCGCCGAATACCCAGCGCCGCAGCGCCCACAGCCGTTCCGTCGACAGTTCCAGGCCGATCATGAACATCAAAAACATCACGCCCAGCTCGGCCAGGCCGCTGACCTGCTCGGCGCGCACGAACGAGAAATACGTCAGCCACGTGAAGTCGCCCGCCCACAGGCCGAAGCCGAACGGGCCGAACAGGCAGCCGACGGCGAGGAAGCCGAGCACCTGATTGACCTTCAGGCGTTGCAATAGCGGAATAAAAATCCCGGCCAGGGCGAGAAACAGCAGGGTTTCCCGCAAATACGGTAAGGCGTGTTGCTCTTCCAAGATAATCCTAACTTAATGACATCTATGTCGAATTGATAATTGTCGCATGCACTGCCGCAGCGAAGTCAGTGCACACCCGATATTTTTGCCGCAAGGCAATATATTCGCTCCCGGCACCCTATTTCGGCGGCGCCAGCATGTCCGCGCGGGGGCGGTCCCAGCCCGGCACGTAGGCGGGACACGGGCGGCTGCGGAACTGCTGCAGTTCCACGGTCGTGAAATTGGGCAGCATGCCGGGATTGAAGCGCACGTCCGTCAGCTTGTCCGCATTCAATCTGGGCATGCGGGCAAAGCGGAACCAGGCGTCCACATAGCAATTGTCTTCCTGCAAGGCGCGCAAGGCGGCCAGGCTGCCGGCCGCCTGTGCCGACACGGCGATGCCGGGCGCCAGTTGCTGCCCTTGCTTGCCCGTTTCCGCCAGGCCGGCCGGGCAGGCGGCGGGCGCCAGCGAGGCGGGCAGCAGGCTCAGGGTGCCGCGCCGCAGGGTGTACACGTCCGTCTTGCTGTCGAGCGAAACGTAAATCCAGCACAGCGGGTTGCTGGGAAACGCCGTCATCGCCACGTCCCACACGCGCGTGCCCGGGTCCAGCCGCTGCACGGCGGCCGCCTCGATGCGGCTGCGGCCGATGGCCGACGCCACGCCCTGCGTGCCGATGAACGTGGCCGCCAGCGCAAAGGCCAGCAGCAGCGGTCCGCGCCCCCGCTCGCCGGCCCGTCCTTGCAGCACGGCCAGCACCACGCCCAGCCCCAGCAAGACGGCCAGCGAAGCGGGCGCCAGATAGGTTTTATAGGTGAAGAAGCACAGGGCCGCCGCCAGCCCTGCCAGCAGCACGCTTTTGACGATGCCGTAGCGCAAGGACATGATCACGGGCACGCCCAGCAGCACCCAGAACATGGGCTCGACGATGAAGACCATGTCGCCATACAGCCAGCGGCTATTGAACGGGTAAAACGGGTGCAATCCATAGGAATTGAGGAAATCCATGCCCATGTGCAAGCAGAATCCCAGCAGCAGACAAGCCGCCAGGCCGATGCGGGCGGGCACGCTTTCCTTCAGCAAGCGCCGTGCGCCGGGCCACAGCAGCCACAGCAGGGCCAGCAAGCAGCAGCGCCTGCGGCAAGGCCAGCAGCAAGGTATGCGTGTGGCCCCGGTGGTGCAGCATGTAGCCGAAGGGGCGCGGCAGCAGCCTGGTCAGCACCAGGTCCAGGTCGGGCGCGTTGCTGGCGAACCAGGCCGTAAACAGAAACAGCGCACGCCGGGTGCGCTGGGCGGGGGCTTGCGGCTCGGGCGGCAGGCTGCGGTGTACCAGTTCGCCGACCCCGAGGCCGATGACCGAATGCGTAATATTATCCATCGGGCAATTTTACAGGATGCCCGCCCAGGAGTGGTTCCGCGCTACAGCTTCTCCAGCTCCGGGCCACGCATGCCCACCAGCAAGGCGCGGCCATCGGGCAGCACGCGGAACTCGCCGTAACGGGCCTTTTCCCAGCGCGCCGCCTCGCCTTCCTTGAAGAACCAGGCATCGCTGACCAGCACCCAGTTGCCATCCTTCGGCGTCAGCTCGAGCAGGAATTCGCCGGGCGCCAGCGCCTCCTTGGTGTACGGACGCAGCAGTTCGGCCACGCCCCGTGCATCGCGCCTGGCCACGACGAGGGGCCGGCCTGGCGCCCGCTCCACGCTGGCCAAAGTGGACAGGACGCCCAGGTTGACGAAATTGAGGCGCATGTAGTCGCCCTGCATCAGCGAGCGGGGATCGACGGGTTCCAGCGCCACGAAGATCGCTTGCCCCTTGGCGATCAGCTGCTCTTTTTGCCAAATGCCGCCATTGGCGACCAGCAACACCAGCAGCATGCCTCCCAGCACGCCCAGGCGGACATGGCGGCCTTGCGCAACCACGCCCGCCGGTTTGCTTTCCACCAGGTGCAGCACGGCGCCGCGCATGGCCAGCCACGACAGGGCGCACAGCAGCGCGCCGGCCACGGCCAGCAGCGCCGCCTTGCTGGCCAGCGGCCAGGCCAGCTGGTAATAAAAGCTGCCGATGATCCACGCCGCCGCCAGCGCGGCCGCCACGGCCACGCGCGAGCGCCCGCTCGTCACGCATACGCGAGGATCAGCAGCACGGGGCCCAGCGCCGGCATGAACCACGCCAGCACGACCAGCACCAGCGCCACGCCGATGGCAGGCAGCTGGCGCAGCGCCGGCCAGCGCCAGCCCGTCCAGGCGGCCCCCGCCGTGGCCAGCACGAGCGAGACGCCATTCAATGCTTGCGCATACCAGGCGCCGGCCTGGTGCCGGGCCACTTCGCGCGCCACGTCGCCCGTGAAGCCGCCGCCCAAGGCACCGCCCAGCATGAAGGTCATGCCGGACCAGAAGACCAGCCCCAGCAAGATGGCCAGAACCCACCCCGTCGACAGCGATTCCAGGAAGGCGGCGACGGGTGCGCCGCGGCCATCGTTGAAGGCCTGCTTTTGCAGCCAGTGGACGCCCAGCCAGCAAGCCAGGGCCAGCATCCAGGCCAGATACAGCTGCGTCGGATCGTTGTCGAATATCCAGTCGCGCGTGCTGTCGATGATGCCCAACCCCAGCAAGCCGCAAGCGACCAGCCCCAGCAGCACGCGCAGCCAGTCGCGCGGCAAGGCGGCGGCCACCACCAGGGTTGCCAGGCACAGCAGCAGCGACGCCGTCTGCGTGGAATAGTCGCGGTACAAGGCGTAGCCGAGCAAACCGCCGCCCACCAGCAGGCAGGGCACGGCCAGCTGTTCGAGAAACAGCGCCACGCCGCGCGTGCGGATCAGCAGCACGGCCACCACCAGCACGATGGCGGCCACGACATACGCGCCGGGGCCGTGGCGCACGACGCTTTCCAGGCCCACGCCCAGCGCAATCATCAGGGGAATGGCGGCCAGCCAGGCGCCGAAGGCCGTCATCAGCACCAGCGGCCACGGCCGGACATCCTGCACGGGACGGGCGGCGTCGGGCGGCAGCAGGCCGGCGCGCGTGGCGTCATCGATCAGGGTGGCGAGCGCATCGGCTCGTTGGCTATTGATATTGCTCATGCCGCCTCCTGGCGCGTGCGCCACAAAATGCCTTGCACGTCAGCGCCAGCAGCACGGCAGCCAGCAAGCCCAGCATGACCAGCTTGCCGACACCATCGCCCCCCCCGCTAAGCAAGGCACGCGCCAGGCCGCCCACCAGCAGGGCGTTGATGCCCAGCGCCACGGCACTCAGGCCAAATACGTCAAAGTAGCGGCGCGTGGCCAGCAGGACGCCAGCGACGGCCAGCAAGCCCAGACCCGCCCAGTACGGCGAACCGACCTCGCTGCCGAACAGGCCGGTAACAGCCGTGCCAGCGATAAGGTGGGTGGCGAGTACCAGCCCCAGGCGCAAGGACCAGACACCGGCGCCCGTCCAGCGCGCCAGCAAAGGCGACACGAACGCACACGCGGCCAGCATGGCCAGCCAGCCGCCGACGAAAATGGACAGATCGCTTGAATCGATGCGCCAGCTGTGGCGCGCATGCGCCTGCATCCACAGGGGGACGGCCGTCGAAAAGATCAGCATCCATGGCGTCCACAGCACGTCGCTGCGCGCGACTAAACACAGGGGCAAGGCCAGCACGGCCCACAGGGCGAACAGCTGCCACGGATCGGCGCCCGTCTGGTAGGTCTGGCCGAAATACGCGAACAGGCCGCCGATGGCCAGCAAGGCCAGCAGCAGCAAGGGGACTCTCGCCTTGGGCACGGCAAACGCGCCCATGCAGGCGGCAGCCAGCACGCCTTGCAGCAGGGCAAAGCGGCCCATGCGGCCCAGGTCTTCCCAATTGGCGGCGACCCAGAAAATCAGGCCCATGCCCAGCAGCGCGGCGCCCAGCACGGCCACGCCGCGCGGCAGCCAGTAGGCCAGGCGCGCCGGTTCGCGCTGGAAGCCGGCCACTTCCTGCAACTGCCGGGTTTGTTGGGCATCGAGCGCATGGGCCGAGGCGAGCTGATACACGGCGAGGCGTAGATCCATCGTCTGCTTTCTGTGGGAATGGTGGGGAAATCGGGGAGTCGGGTCAGCGCTCGACGCTGACGCCGCGCCAGAAGGCGACGTGGCCGGCAATTTGCTTGGCGGCATCCTTGGGCTGGGGGTAAAACCAGGCCGCGTTGGCATTCGTCTGGCCATCGACGACGAGGTCGTAATAGCTGGCCGTGCCCTTCCATGGGCAAATGCTGGTGTGGCTGCTGGGACGCAGATAGGCCTGCGTCACCGCCGACAAAGGAAAATATACATTGTTTTCAACGACTTGCACCTGCGCATCGGTGGCTTGCGCGATGACGGCGCCATTCCAGCTGGCTGTTGGCATTTGACTATCCTCCTTCTGCGCCGAGTGTAGCGCAAAAAGTCCGCCATGGCGCGCGCCATTGGCGCCCGACCTAAGCGCCGCTGATGATCTGGCGCAAGGCTTGCTCAAACACTTCGGGCGGCTGGCCGCCGGAAATCAGGTGGCGCTCGTTGATGATGACGGCGGGCACGGAATTGATGCCGTTCTGCTGGTAGAAGCGCTCCTGCGCGCGCACCTCGTCCGCATACGCATCGGAGGCCAGCACCTCGGCCGCTTTTTCGCGGTATCGAGGCCCACGTCGCCCGCGACTTTCAGCAGCATCTCGTGCGAAGACGGGTTCTGGCCTTGCGTGAAATAGGCATCGAACAGCGCCATTTTCAATGCTTTCTGGCGCCCTTCGATTCCGGCCCAGTGCAGCAATCGGTGCGCATCAAACGTGTTGTAGATGCGGCCGCGCTTGTCCATGGCAAACGTAAAGCCCAGCTGCTCGCCGCGCGCGCGGATCGCTTCGCGCGACTGCGCCATCTGTTCCGGGGTGGAACCGTATTTGCGGGCGATGTGTTCGCCGATATCCTCGCCTTCGGGCGGCATGTTCGCGTTCAGCTCGAAGGGCTGGAAGTGAATCTCGGCCTGGACGGTGCCGTCCAGCTTGTCCAGCGCCTGCTCCAGCGATTTCAGGCCGATCACGCACCAGGGGCAGGAAACGTCGGAAACGAAATCGATACGGAGGGGAATGGGGGTGGCGGGAGTGGAACTCATGGTGGGCAGCCTTTGCGCGTCGGGTCGGGCGGCGCCGCGCGCGCGCGCCGCAAGCACAGCATATGCGTGCGGGCCGCGGGAAATCAAGCGCTTACTTTTTCTTGACGGGCGCCTTGGCCCCATCCTTCTTGCCGCCGATTTTGCTTTCCTTGCCAGAGAGCAAGTTCGCGATATTCTGGCTGTGGCGATACGCCAGCAGCACGCTCATGACGATGACGGCCAGCAAGATGGGATCGACGCCGAACAGCAAGCCATAGTAAAACGGCGCGAACAGGGCCGCCACCAGGGCTGCCAGCGAGGAATAGCGGAACGCATAGGCAATGATCAGCCAGGTAGCCAGGGTCGCCAGACCCAGCCAGGGATTGATGCCCAGCAACACACCGAGGGCCGTGGCCACGCCCTTGCCGCCGACGAAGCGGAAAAACACGGGCCACAGATGGCCGAGGAAGACGGCGATGGCGACCAGGGCCACGGCCGTGTCGCCCACGCCCAGCGCGCTGGCAAAATGGTCGGCCAGGAACACGGCCAGCCAGCCCTTGGCGCCATCGCCGAGCAGCGTCATGATGGCAGCGCCCTTGTTGCCGCTGCGCAGCACGTTGGTGGCGCCCGGATTCTTCGAGCCATAGGTGCGCGGATCGGCAATGCCGTAGACCTTGCTCATCACCACGGCAAACGATATCGAGCCGAGCAAGTAAGCGGCCACTGTCATTGCCACGGTTGTGATTACTGGATTCATTTCTTCCCTTTATTGTGTTTATTGCACCAGCATCGGGGCTGGCGCAGCAGAATATACACCAGCGTCCAGCCTACGGACAGGGTGGCGTCTGGTTTTCTTAATCCTGCAGCGCGCACTGCACCGGCTTGGCCTTGAGCAAGTCGAGCAAGACCTGCGGCGCCAGCGAGACGAGGAAACCGCGCCGTCCGCCATTGATGTAGATGCGCGGCAATTCCAGGACCGACGCTTCCACGTAGACGGGCATGGCCTTCTTCGTGCCGAACGGCGACGTGCCGCCGATCATGTAGCCGGAATGGCGCTGCGCCACTTCGGGCTTGCACGGTTCGACGGATTTGCAGCCGATGCCGCGCGCCAGGTTCTTGGTCGATACCTTGCAATCGCCATGCATGAGCACGATCAGCGGCTTGGCCGCCTCGTCCTGCATCACCAGGGTCTTGATCACCGAATGTTCCGGCACCCCCAGCTCGCGCGCCGAGACGCTGGTGCCGCCGTGTTCTTCATACGGATACGGGTGTTCTTCGAAGGAAACTTGATGCTTGCGCAGCAGCTGCGTCGCCTGGGTTTCGGAAATATGCTCTTTTTTAGCCATGCGTGATACGCTGATCGTTCAGTGAGGAGTCCTAATTATGCAGCAAGAAATCCGCTTTGCCACCTTCAATGTCTGCAACCTTGCCCCCGCCGGGGCAAAATTGTATGACAACCTGGAACCGTTGAGCCCCGCGCAATACGCAGCCAAGGCGGAATGGACGGCGCGGCAGATCGACCTGCTCGACGCGGACGTGATCGCTTTCCAGGAAATTTTCTCGCAAGCGGCCCTGCGCGACGTGCTGTCGCGCACGCGACATTACCGCGAAGCCACCCTGGCCGGCTACGATGCGACGGATATTGCTGGACGCATGCTGCCCACGGTGGCGCTCGTGTCGCGTTTGCCGCTGGCGGGCGCCGGTGTTGCCTGGACGGATTTTCCGGCCGGCGTGAGCGCGTCCGCCGACGACAATGCCTGCCGCTTCGCCCGCGCACCGCTGCACGTGCAGCTGCTCTTGCCGGGAGGACAACTCACCGACGTGGTCGTCGTGCATCTGAAATCGCGCCGGCCCGACTACCGCCATGGCGACGGCAACGACGCCATCGCCTACGCGCTGGCCAACCTGCGCTCGCTGCAGCGGCGCGGCGCGGAAGCGGTGGCCCTGCGCGTGCTGGCAAGCGAACTGGGCCACAGCGGCCGTCCCCGCATCGTGCTGGGCGACTTCAACGACATCGCCAATGCCGTCACCACGTCCATCGTCATGGGCGCGGGCGCGCCGTGCGAACCGGGCATGGAAATGCGCGCGCGCCTGTACGACGCCAACGCCATCGCCCTGCGCCAGGATGCGGCGCGCCATGCGGGCTACACGAATATCCACGACAGCGCCTACATGACGATCGACCACATCCTCGTGTCCGAGCATTTCCACCCCGCCTCGCCGCGCGCCATCGGCGCCGTGCTCGATGTGAACTACCTGAACGACCATTTGCTGCTGGGCCTGCCGCATGCCTCCGACCATGGCCAGGTCTTGATGCGCATCAAGCTGCTGGGAAACATTAACTAATTCAATAACTTCGCCAGAACACTGCCCGCCACTTGCGCGCTGGCAAAGCGCCCCTGGTATTGCTGGCAACCCTGCGCCCGCAGATACGCGAGCTGCTGCGCCGTTTCCACGCCTTCCGCGATCACCGTCAATTGCAGCTCGCGCGCCATGGCGATGATGGTGGCGGCGACGGCCGTGTCGGACTCGCCTGCCCGCGGGGGCAGGAAGGATGGGTCGATCTTGAGTTTATCCACCGGGTAATGGCGCAGATTGGCCAGGCGCGAATAGCCGGTGCCGAAGTCGTCGATGGCCAGCCTGGCGCCCAGCGCGCGCAGCTGCGCCAGCACGCCGGCCAGGCGCGCGCCACCCTTCATCAGCAAGGACTCCGTCACTTCCAGTTCCAGGCAGCCGGCAGGCAAGCCCGACATGGCCAGCGCCTCTTGCACGCTGAGCAATAAGTTGTTGTGCAGGCATTGCGCCGGCGACAGGTTCACGGCCACCCTCCAGGCATGGCCCGCATCGTGCCAGGCGCGTGCGCGCAGGCAGGCGTGGCGCAGTACCCAGTTGCCAATCGACACCATCAAGCCGCACTCCTCGGCCACGGCGATGAAGCGCTCGGGCGGCAAGAGTCCCAGTTGCGGGTGGCGCCAGCGCAACAAGGCTTCGGCGCCGACGATTTGCCCGCTGGCAACGTCCAGCGCGGCTGGAACTCGAGCACGAATTCATCGCGCCCCAGCGCTTCGCGCAAGCCGTGCTCCAGGCTGGCCCGCTCGACGATTTGCGCATTCATTTCGGCATTGAAAAACTGGAAATTGTTACGCCCGCTTTCCTTGGCGTGGTACATGGCGATGTCGGCGTTGTGCACGAGACTCTCGATATTATCTCCATCGCTGGGAAAGATGGCCACGCCGATCGACGCCGACACCTGCAGCTCGTAGCCGCCCAGCTGGTACACCTGCGTGACGGCATGCAGCAGGCTGGCCGCCACATGGGCCGCCTGGTCGATGCCGCCCACCTCGGCCAGGATGATGACGAACTCGTCGCCCCCATGCCGGCTGACCGTGTCGACGCCGCGCACGCAGCGCACCAGGCGCCGCGCCACCTCCTTGAGCAGCAAGTCGCCCACGTGGTGGCCCATGCTGTCATTGATGTGCTTGAAGTGATCGAGATCCAGGTACAGAATGGCCAGCATGCTCAGCTTGCGCCGCGCCGCCGCCAGCGCCAGCGACAGCCGGTCCAGCAGCAGCACCCGGTTCGGCAAGTCGGTGAGGAAATCGTGCTCGGCCAGGTGGCGCGTGTGCTCCTCGTTCTTCTTGCGCTCGCTGATATCGCTGAGGATGGCCAGGTAATTGCTCAATTGCCCCTGCGGGTCGCGGATGGCCGTCAGCGACAGCCAGGCCGGATAACGCCCGCCCGCCTTGCGCTGGCCCACGATATCGCCTTGCCAATAGCCATTCGCATCGACTTCATCCCACACGGGGTCGAAAAATGCCGGCGTGTCCGGCTCCATGCCGTGCAGGATGAAGTGCTTGCCCAGCATGTCGTCCAGGCTGTAGCCGCTGATCTCGCTGTACGCGGGATTCATGCTGACGACGCGCTGCTGCGGGTCCAGCACGACGATGGCCTCGCGTGCGTGCTCCACCACCTGCGCCGACAGGTGCCACGCCTGCTCCGCCAATTTACGGGAAGAAATATCGCGGATCACGGCGTAAAACAGATAGGTATGGTCGAGCGTGACGGAGGTGAGCAGCACTTCGCCCCAGAACAGTTCCCCCAGGCACGTCTGGTAGCGCCAGTCATAGCGGCAATTGCCGTCCGCGTGCGCCTGCGCCGCCATCTGCGTGCCGCGCAACGAGGACAATTGGCCATCGGGCTGGCGCAACGGTGAAAAATCGCTGAGGCGGCGCCCCAGCAGCCGCGGCCGGTCTTCGCATTGAAACAGGGCAATGGCGGCCGGATTCGCCTCGGCGATATGCTCGTCACGCAGCAGCACGATGGCGTCGGCGGACTTGTCGTACAACTGGCGGAAATTGTCGCCCATCAGCAACAAGGCGCCCTGCGCGGCGCCATCCTGGCCGCTGGCCGTGATGTCGACATCGATGCAGACCACTTGCCGCACGCTGCCGGACTGCATGACAGGAAACACGGTGGAACAGATGCAGCGCGGCGCGGCGCCGTCGGCATCGAGCTTCCACAGGCGCATGCCGCGCGCCTTGCCGCTGTCCCACACGGCCGCCAGTTCCGCGTGGCCGTCGTCGAACCCGCCCTGGCCTTGCGGCAAGGCGGCGGCCACGCCGGCCCAGGCCTGGCCCAGGGCCAGTTCGGCCGGCACGCCATACAGGCGCGCCGCGCCAAAGCTCCAGTAGCGCACGATGCCGTCGCGGTCGATGCCGCGCACGGCCAGGCCAGGCGCCTGTTCGACGGCAGCGACGATGATGGACAGCAAGTCGAGCGCCCTGGCGGCCGGTCCTGCATCCGGCGCGGCGGCAAGCAAACGGCCCGGCGACGGGGCGGCTGCGGCAATCCGGTCTGACATCAGGCCCCCCGTGGCGCGGCCACACCGCAACCGGCGACCGAGCGGCCCGTCCGGTGGCGCAACCATCACTGCCATTCTTGCGCGCCGGCGAATCGGCTCATTGAGGATGCTCAACCATCGTTGCATGCCGTATCGGTCTTCAGTCGCCGTTTTCTGCATTCCAGCCCCGATTTTGTGCAATCTGTCGCACGGCGATGGCGGCCGGACTTGAATCTTCCTAAAGTGGCAACATGCGCATCGCCGTGAACGGCCGCAGCGGCAGGCGTGCTGTCTGCGGCCGCCACGGTGATGCGCTACCCGAATTCCTCCCGGCCCGCCGCAGGCCGGCCACACCGAGACCTGGCGCCGAAACCCTGCGCCGCTCCTGAAAAAACCTATGAAAAACGAGACCCTGCCCCCCGCCTCCCCTCTTGCCGCCACGCGCCGCCGGCGCTGGCGCATGCCCGTCCTGATCCTCGTCGTGCTGGGCCTGGCCGGCGGCGGCTGGACCGTGATGCAGTCGAAGCAACAAGCAGCCAAGGCTGCCGAACAGCAAGCCAGCAAGAAGAAAGAGCAGGAAAAGACGCCCGTGCATGAACTGGCGCAGGGCGACGTGGCCGCCATCGATGCGCGCGCGCTGGCAATCAGCCTGCCCTTGTCCGGCTCCTTGGCGCCCGTGCCCCGTGACCCAGGCCACCATCAAGGCCAAGGTTTCCGGCGTGATCCAGGAAACGACCTTGCAGGAAGGCCAGCAAGTGGCCAACGGGCAAATCCTCGTGCGCCTCGACGCGGCAGACCAGCGCGCCCGCCTGACGCAGCAGCAAGCCATGCTCGACGAAGCGCAGGCGCGCCTGTCCATGGCGGCCAAGAACGAGGCGAACAGCCAGGCGCTGCTCAAGCAAAAATACATTTCGCAAACGGCCTACGACACGACACAGAATTCCGTCGACCTGGCGCGCGCCAGCGTCAAGTCCGCCGCCGCCATGGTCGACATCGCCCGCATCGCGCTGGCCGACACGGTGATCCGCGCGCCGATGGCCGGCATCGTCAGCAAGCGCCATCTGCAGGCGGGCGAAAAAGTCGCGCCCGACATGCCCGTCTACACCATCGTCAACCTGGCCCAGCTGACCCTGGAAGCACCCGTGCCCAGCGCGGAAATCCCCCGCATCAAGCTGGGCCAGGACGTGCACTTCAAGGTCGACGGCTTCGGCGCGCGCGACTTTGCCGGCAAGGTCACGCGCATCAACCCCACCACCGAGAGCGGCTCGCGCGCCATGCTCGTCTACATCGCCGTCGACAATGGCGATGGCGCGCTGCGCGGCGGCATGTTCGCCAAGGGCAGCATCGTCACCGAGCGATCAATCGTCGCGCCGCTGGTGCCGCTGACGGCCGTGCGCAACGAAAAGCAGGGCCCCGTCGTGTATGCGCTGGTGGGCAACAAGGTGGTCGCCCAGCCCGTCACCCTGGGCTTGCGCAACGAGGATGAAGGCTATGCCGAGGTCAAGTCCGGCCTGGTGCCGGGCGCGAAAGTCATCATCGCCAGACTCGATGGCGTGAAACCGGGCCACGGCGTGACCTTCGCCGCGCAATCAGCGACACCCGCCGCGCCGGCGGCCGTGCTGGCACGGAAGGATTAAGCCATGTGGATGACCAAAGTCAGTATTCAAAACCCCGTCTTCGCCACCATGGTCATGGTGGCGCTGGTGGTGCTGGGCATCTTCTCCTACCGGGGCCTGGGCGTGGAGAGCATGCCCAGCGTGCAATTTCCGTTCGCCGCCATCGAAGTGAACTACCCGGGCGCCTCGCCCGAAGCCGTGGAAAACGACATCACGCGCCCCATCGAGGACGCCGTCAATACCGTCAGCGGCATCAAGACCATCCGCGCCAACTCGTGGGAAGGACGCGCCGGCGTCTACCTGGAATTCGAGCTGTCGACCAACATGGACAAGGCCATGCAGGACTTGCGCGACAAGGTGGCCCTGGTGCGCCCGCGCTTCCCGAAGGAAGCCAAGGACCCGTTCATCGCCCGTGCCGAGGGCGACAACGAGCGCCCCATCGCCACCATCGTGCTGACCTCGACCGGGCATGACCTGCGCTCGCTGTCGACCATGACGGAGCAGATCATCAGCAAGCGTTTCCAGGGCGTGGCCGGCGTGGGGCAAGTCAAGCTGCGCGGCCTGCGCGCGCGCCAGATCCTCATCAGCATGAAACCGATCGAACTCAATGCCCAGGGCATCGGCGTCGATGAAGTGATCCGCGCCATCCAGGCGACGAATACCAATCTGCCGGCCGGCTCCATCAGCCATGGCGCGGCCGAACAGCTGGTGCGCGTGGAAGGCAAGATCAAGGATGCGCGCGAATTCGGCAAGATCATCGTCGCGCGCCGCGCCGTCGGCCCCGTCTACCTGGACCAGGTGGCCACCGTCGTCGACGGCGAGCAGGAAGAACTGTCGATTTCGCGCATGAACGGCCAGCAAGCCGTGACCATGGAAATCACCAAGGTGCAGGACGCCAACGTGGTCGAAGTGGGCACCGGCATCCTGAAAGTGGCGGCGGACCTGCAAAAGAGCCTGCCGCCCGATATCACCCTGCGCGTGCTCGATGACGAGTCGGAACGCGTGCAAAGCCAGCTCAATAACGTCAAGCGCACCATCATCGAAGGCGCCGTGCTGACCATGGTGATCGTCTTCCTGTTCCTCCTGCACTCGTGGCGCTCGACCATCATCACGGGCTTGACCTTGCCGATCTCCGTGCTGGCCAGCTTCATCGCCATGAAGGCCTTCGGCTTCACCCTGAACTTTTTGACCCTGATGGCGCTGTCGCTGTGCATCGGCCTGTTGATCGACGACGCCATCGTGGTGCGCGAAAACATCGTGCGTCACCTGGGCATGGGCAAGAACCACTACAAGGCGGCCAACGACGGCACCAATGAAATCGGCCTGGCCGTGATGGCCACCACGTTCGCCATCGTCGCCGTGTTCGTGCCCGTCGCCTTCATGGACGGCATCATCGGCCGCTTCTTCCTGCAGTTCGGCATCACCGTGGCCGTCGCCGTGCTGGTATCGCTGTTCGTCAGCTTCACGCTCGACCCCATGCTGTCGTCCGTCTGGCGCGATCCCGTCAAGAACCGCTTCAAGTACGCGCCGTGGCTGGGCCGCTTCATGGCCTGGATCGAGACGGGCATCGACCGCCTGCACGTATGGTACGGCAAGGTGCTGGCTGTCGCCTTGCGCTGGCGCAAGACCACGCTGGCCACGGCCGTGGCCCTGTTCGCGGGCAGCCTGATGCTCGTGCCGATGATCGGCGGCGAGATGTTCCCGGAAACGGACCAGGGCTGGGTCAACCTGCGCTTCAAGACGCCCGTCGGCTCCAGCCTCGAATACACGGATTCCAAGGTGCGCCAGATCGAAACGGCGCTGAAGGAATTTCCCGAGATCGACAGCCTGGTGGCCAACGTGGGCACCCAGGATGGACGCAATGCGGCCGACGTGAACCTGAAGCTGACGGACATCAAGACGCACAAGCGCCGCTCGCAGCAGGAACTGGAAAAGCTGATCCGCGAACGCCTGGCGCCGATTGCCGGCATCACCCTGTCCGTCGGCCAGCGCCCCATCTTCATCGCCATCCTCGGTACGGACGAAGGCAAGCTCGATGCCGTGGCGCACACCCTGATGGACAAGATGCGCAACATCAAGGGCCTGGCCGACATGGAATACAGCCAGGAAGGCGCCAATCCGTCGACCACCGTGAAGATCAACAACGAGCTGGCCAGCGACCTGGGACTGTCGGTGCAGCAGATCGGCAATGCCCTGCGGCCGTTCGTGGCGGGCGACACGGTCAGCCACTGGCTGGCGTCCGACGGGCAAAACTACGACGTCAACGTGCAGCTGCCGAAATCGGGCCGCCAGAAAGTGGCCGACCTGGCCGACCTGTCGCTGGCGTCCAGCAAGCTTGACGCAAACGGCAAGCCCGTCATGATTCCGCTGCGCCAGGTGGTCGACTTCGTACCGTCATCGAGCCCGCAGGTGCTCAAACGCCAGGCCTTGCAGCGCCGGGTCGCCATCTATGCAGGCACGCAGGGCCGCCCTGCCGGCGACGTCGACGCCGACGTGCAGAAGGCCATCAAGTCCATCGACCTGCCGCCCGGCGTGCGCTTCGACGTGGCCGGCAATGCGCAGCAGATGGCCGAAACCATGGGCGGCGCGATGATGGCGCTGGGGATCGCCGTGATCTTCATCTACCTGGTGCTGGCATCGCAGTTCGGCAGCTTCTTGCAGCCGATCGCCATCATGGTGTCGCTGCCGCTGTCCCTGATCGGCGTGCTGCTGGCCCTCCTGATCACGGGCAGTACCCTGAACATCTTCTCCGTGATCGGCTTCATCATGCTCATGGGCCTGGTCACCAAGAATGCGATCCTGCTGGTCGACTTCACCAACCAGCGCCAGCGCGAAGGCCTGGGGCAGTTCGAGGCGCTGATGGAAGCGGGGCAAGTACGCTTGCGCCCCATCCTGATGACGACCCTGGCGATGGTCTTCGGCATGCTGCCGATGGCCATCGGCATGGGCGACGGCGGCGAATCGCAGGCGCCGATGGGCCGCGCCGTCATCGGCGGCGTGATCACCTCGACCTTGCTCACCCTGGTGGTGGTGCCCGTCGCCTACACCTACCTCGACAGCCTGGGCAAGCGCGCCGCGCGTTTCTTTGGCGGCGGCGAGCATGCGCATGCCGAATCCACCGACGACGGCAAAGCACACGCCCACTGATTGACCGGTCGCCTTCACCGTCCCCGCATTGGCGGGGACGACGCGGCGGCTTCCTGAAGAGAGCTTCAGTTGACCAAAGCGGCCCCACTGGCTAGACTGTCCCCGTTATCAATGATATGGAGTGACTCGTGGGTGCTTGTTCCAGTGACAGTAGTCGATTGACCATCGGCGATCAGCCTTAGGCAAGACGCGCGCATTCCGCCCGCCCTGCCCTCGGCAAGGTGCGGTTTTACCAGCGGCAGTACTCTCTCGCCGCCACTTCCCCCTCATCGTTCCACCGTGATCGTCTGCTGCCCCCTTGCGGGCGGATTGTCTTCGCCCTTGCACTCGCCTGTTCCTCCCCAGCCGGGAGAAACTGATGGTGGTATTTGATTTTGCGCTGCGCGTTGCCGCAGCATTGACCCTGGGCGCCATGATCGGCGCCGAACGCCAGCTGCGCCAGCGCATGGCGGGCCTGCGCACGAACGCGCTGGTGTCCGTCGGCGCCTCGCTGTTCGTGATGGTTTCCGTGCTCGAAGGCGATGCCTCTGGCCATATGCGCATCGCCGCGCAGGTGGTGTCGGGCATCGGTTTTCTCGGTGCCGGCGTCATCATGCGAGAAGGCATGACGGTGCGCGGCCTGAACACGGCCGCCACCCTGTGGTGCTCGGCCGCCATCGGCATCCTGTGCGGCCTGGGGTTTGCGCTGGAAGCGGCCATCGGCACAGGGTTCGTGCTGATCGCCAACCTGGTGCTGCGCCACCTGGCGCAACGCATCAACGCCCACGGCAGCGAAGCGGGCATCGAGACGGAAAGCATCTACCGCGTGACGGCCGTGTGCGAGGCGGAGCAGGAAGTCCAGGTGCGCAAGCTGATGCTGCGCCTGATCAGCGGCATGCCGGCCCTGATGCTGCAATCCTTGCACAGCGAGGATGCGGCGCACGCCGGGCGCATCGAAGTGCGGGCCGACCTGCTCACGCCCTTGTCCAGCCTGGGATTGCTGGAGCAGATCGTCAGCCAGGTCAGCCTGGAAGGCAGCGTTTCGGCCGTGCGCTGGGCGCTCGTGAACAACGCGGAATTTGTCGCCGAACGGGGAGTATGATGATGAAAAAATTCTTCCATTGGTTTGCCCGGCGCGGCCCCGTCGTGGCCACCTACCGCCTGACCGTCACCTGCCCGGCGGCGCAAGCCGACCACGTGGTGCGCCTGCTGCTGGCCGAACTGCAAGGCGCGGGCCTGGCGCCGTCGCAGATGCTGCGCAGCTGGGACGCGGCTAGGCAAGTGGTGCGGCTGATCGCCACGGTGCTGTGCCAGGCCGTGCAGCGCGCCGTGCTGGTGCGCTTCGTCAACCGCGCTGGCGCCTGGCCGCAAGTGCGGCAGGTGCGCTGGGAAGGCGTCGCCCCTTCACTCTGAGGCCGGCAGGCGCATGGTGAACAGCGCGCCGCCTTGCGGGCGGTTGCATGCCTCGATGCGCCCGCCATACGCGTGCACGATGGCCTGCGACAGGGCCAGGCCTAGGCCGAAACCGGGCGCCTCGCCCGCGCGCGCCTGGGCGCCCCGGTAAAAACGCTCGAACAGATGCGGCAAGTCTTCCACGCCGATGCCCGGCCCCGCGTCCGCCACGCCGACCAGGGCATGTTCGCCCTCGCGCGCCACGTGCACGGTGATGCTGCTTCCGGGCGGCGAAAACTTCACGGCGTTATCGAGCAGATTGGCCAGCACCAGGTCCACGGGGCCGGCCGCCACCTTGGCCTGCACGGCCACGCTGTCATCGAAGACGATGCGGATGCCGCGCTGCGCCGCCGTCTTTTCCAGCCGCTGCGCGGCCGCCCGCACGAGCGGGTTGAGCGCGATGGTTTCCACGGCATTGCGCTCCTGCCCCACGTCCAGGCGCGTGAGCATCAGCAATTCTTCCACCAGGGTCGTCAGGCGCTGCACTTCATCGAGGCAGGACGCCAGCGCATCGACATACTCGGGCGCTTCGCGCGGACGGCGCAGGGTGATTTCGATTTCCGTGCGCAGGCGCGACAGGGGCGAGCGCAATTCATGCGAGGCGTCGGCCGTGAAGCGGCGCTGCGCATCGTAGCCGTGTTCCAGGCGGTCCAGCATGGCGTTCAGGGTATCGACCAGGCGGCCGATTTCATCCTGCGTGCCGGGATGGGGCAGGCGCTGGTGCAGGCTGGCCTCGCCGATCGAATGCGCCTGGTCCACCACGTCGTCGATGGCGCCCAGCACGCGGCGCGTGAGCATTTCGCCGGCCAGCCCCACGGCCGCCAGCAAGGCCAGCGCCATGGCGCCAAACAGCACGGTGGCCGCGGCCAGCACGTGATTCGTGTCGTCGAGCGAACCGGCCACCTGCACCGCCAGGCGCGAACCGGACGAGGGCACGGGAATCGAGACCATGCGCAGCGGCTCCTCGCCGAACTTGGGCAGGGTCTCGAAGACGGTCTCGCCAGCCGCCAGGCGCGCCAGCAGGGCTGCCGGCGCCGGCAGCTGCGCCGCCTCCAGGTTGCGGCTGCGCGCCAGCACGCGCCCCTCGCCATCGATGATCTGCACCAGGCGGTCCAGCCGCGTCAACGACGGTGGCGCCAGGCCCGGCGCCACCTCGTGCACCTGCACGGGCTGGCGCGGCGCGGCCGGCAGCATGGCCATTTCCGTCTCGGCCAGCGCCAGCAGCGCCGCATCGAGCTGGCCATGCACGGCGCGCGACAAGCCCCAGTAGCCGGCCAGCGCCGTGCAGGCGACGATGGCGAGGATGACGGCCAGGTGCACCAGCAGCAATCGCTTGCGAAAGCTAGCCATCATGGTTTTCCGCCAGGCGGAAGCCGCGTCCGCGCACCGTGTGGATCAACGGCGGCAAGCCCGGCGCATCGACCTTGCCCCGCAGGTTGCGCACGTGGACGTCGATCAGGTTGTCGATGCCGATCAGGTCCGCCTGCCAGATCTGCTCGGCCAGGCGCGCGCGGCTGACCACTTCGCCCGCCTGGCGCAGCAGGATCAACAGAATCGCGTATTCCTTGGGTGTCAGCACCAGCGGCGCGCCGGCACGCGTCGCCTGGTGGCTGACGGGATCGAGCGTCAGGTCGGCCAGCGCCAGGACCAGCGGGCGGCTGATGTCGGAGCGGCGCAGCAAGGCGCGGATGCGCGCCAGCAGTTCCTCGAATTCGAACGGTTTGGTCAGGTAATCGTCGGCGCCCGTGTTCAGGCCCGCCACCCGGTCGGCCGTGGCGTCGCGCGCCGTGAGCATCAGCACGGGCGTCTGGATGCCGCGCGCGCGCAAATCGCGGCAAAAATCGATGCCCTGCTTGCCCGGCAACATCCAGTCCAGCACGATCACGTCGTAGTCGACGGCGTAGCTTTCGTCCTCGCCCTCTTCCGCGCTGTGCGCCACGTCGACGACAAAGCCCTCTTCCTGCAAGCCACGCGCCAGCAGGCGCGCCGCCTTGCGGTCGTCTTCCACCAGGAGGATTCTCATGCCTGCCTTTCGCCTCGCGCCTTGTTTTCCATGCTGGCATTTTACCGCGCCGCACCGTGCGCACACCGAACCTGAAGAATGATTCAGGCGTTCTTGGGCGCTTCTTCAGGAGCACATTGCTATGCTTTTCCGGCGCTGTCATACCGCTGCCCGCGCTCCCCTCTGACCGCCCGCCTGGGCACGGCATCCACGCATGCCCCATCACCATCAATAACAAGGAAACACGGGATGAACACGACCACCCGCAACGCCCTGGGCGCCAGCTGCGCCCTCGCTCTCGCCTGCTCGGCCCTGGCCGGCTGCGCCAAACCGACGGCGGCAGCCATGCCGCCCGTCCAATCGATGCATCTGGACGACGGCAGCATCGCCGTCGACAAGATGTCGCCGCTGCGCCGGCGCCTGCAGATCGCCGCCGTGCAGGAACACAAGATCGCCACGCAGACGGAGGCGCCGGGCAGCATCGTAGCCATGCCGGAAAAACTGGTGAAGATCACGCCGCCCCTGGCCGGGCGCATCACGCGTTTGCAGCGCGCGCTGGGCGACAGCGTGAAGGCGGGCGACCCGCTGTTCACGCTCGACTCGGCGGAGCTGAGTGCCGCCTACGCGGACGACAGCAAGGCGAAATCCGCCCTGCTGCAGGCGCGCCAGGAACTGGAGCGCCAAAAAACGCTGTTCGAGGCGGAAATCGCCGCCCGCAAGGAGTACGAAGCGGCCCAGGCGGCCTTTGCGCAGGCGGGCAGTGACGCCCAGGCCAGCGCCGACAAGCTGGCCCAGTACGGCGCGGGCGCACGCGGCACACGCGGCACACGCCGCGACTACGTGCTGCGCTCGCCCATCGCCGGCACCGTGATCGCCATGGAAGGCGCCCAGGGCGGCTACTGGAACGATATCAACGCGCCCGTCATGACGGTGGCGGATCTCTCCACCGTGTGGCTGTCGGCGAATGTCGCCGAAAGGGACCTGGCCCAGGTGGCAGTGGGCCAAAAGACCCGCATCAAGGTCGATGCCTGGCCCGGCAAGGATTTTGAAGGCAAGGTCGCGTATGTGGGCGCCGTGCTCGATCCCGAGACGCGCACGGTGCAAGTACGCGTGGCCATCGACAACCGCGCCGGCGCCTTCAAGCCGGGGATGTTCGCTCATGCGGGATTCGCCGGCGCCAGCCGCCGCGCCCTCCTCGTGCCCGCGTCCGCCGTGCTGCAAAGCGGGCTATCGACCCGCGTGATGGTCGAGCGCAGCCCGCTGGTATTCACGCCGCGCACGGTGCAGGTGGGCGCCAGCCATGGAGAACAGGTGGAAATCCTCGCTGGCCTGAAAGCGGGCGAACGCATCGTCGTCAAGGAAGGAGTGCTGCTCAATGATTGACCGTTTCATCGCCACTTGCTGCCAGCGGCGCGGCATCGTCTGGCTGGTGCTGCTGTTCGTCGCCGCCTACGGCGTCTACTGCTGGAAACAGCTGCCCATCGAAGCCTATCCCGACGACATCGCCGACGTCACTTCGCAAATCGTCACGCAGGTGCCGGGCCTGGGCGCCGAGGAAATCGAGCAGCAGATCACCATCCCGCTCGAGCGGGCCCTGCTCGGTACGCCAGGCATGCACGTGCTGCGCACGCGCAGCCTGTTCGCCCTGTCGCTGATCACCGTGGTGTTCGAAGATGGCAGCGACGGCTACTTCACGCGCGAACGGCTGCAGGAGCGCCTCGCCAGCGTCAACCTGCCGTACGACGCCAAGCCGGGCCTCGATCCCTACACCTCGCCCACGGGCGAGATCTACCGCTACACGCTGGAGTCGAAAACGCGCTCCCTGCGCGAACTGTCCGAGCTGCAGTTCTGGACCGTGATCCCGCGCCTGCAGCAGGTGCGCGGCGTGGCCGACGTCAGCAATTTCGGCGGCCTGACGACGCAGTTCATGCTGGAACTCGACCCCGCAAAACTGGACAGCTACGGCTTTTCGCTGGCGCAGGTGAAGGATGCCATCAACGCCAACAACGTCAGCGGCGGCGGCAGCGTCATCGACCGCGGCCAGCAATCGTACGTCGTGCGCGGCGTGGGCCTGCTGCATTCGCTCGACGACATGGGCAACGTCGTCGTCAGCAGCAAGGACGGCGTGCCCGTGCTGGTGAAGGATCTGGGCAAGCTCGCTTACGGCAACGTCGAGCGGCGCGGTATCCTCGGCAAGGATGACAACCCGGACACCATTGAAGGCATCACCCTGCTGCTGAAGGATTTCAATCCGTCCGAGGCGCTGGCCGGCATCCATGCGGCCGTCGACGATTTGAATGCGAATGTGCTGCCGAAGGACGTCAAGGTCGTGCCCTACCTGGACCGCAGCTCGCTGATCGACGCCACCCTGCACACGGTGGGATTTACCCTGGGCGAAGGCATGCTGCTGGTCGCCCTCGTGCTGCTGCTGTATCTGGGCAGCCCGCGCGCGGCCGCCATCGTCGCGCTGACGATCCCGCTGGCCCTGCTGATCGCTTTCATCTTCATGCACCACTTTAAGATTCCCGCCAATTTGCTGTCGCTGGGGGCGATCGACTTCGGCATCCTCGTCGACGGCTCCGTGGTGGTGCTGGAAAACATGCTGCGCCGCCGCGAACGGGAGCAGGACCGTCCCCTGACCCTGCAGGACGCCATCGACGCGACCCTGCAGGTGGCGCGGCCCATCATGTTCGGCATGGCCGTCATCATCGCCGCCTACCTGCCCCTGTTCGCCTTCCAGCGCATCGAATACAAGCTGTTTTCGCCCATGGCGTATGCGGTGGGCGCAGCGCTGGCGGGCGCGCTGGTGGTGGCGCTGGTGCTGATCCCTGGCCTGGCCTGGCTGGCCCTGCGCAAGCCGCGCCGCACCTTCCATAACCGCACGCTGGACAAGCTGGCGTCCGCGTATGGCCGCTTCCTCGAGCGTACGGTGGGCAAGAAGCGCTGGG
This sequence comes from Janthinobacterium sp. TPC_1, assembly GCF_056037845.1. NCBI lineage: Bacteria > Pseudomonadati > Pseudomonadota > Betaproteobacteria > Burkholderiales > Oxalobacteraceae > Janthinobacterium > Janthinobacterium sp. TPC_1. The sequence continues at coordinate 549,023 of NZ_CP195157.1, forward strand.
TGGCGATGGTGTGCGCAGGATCGCTCGCAGCGCTTGCCATGCTGGGCGGCAGCATCGGCCGCGATTTTTTACCCTACCTCGATGAGGGTTCGCTGTGGCTGCAGGTGCAGATGCCGCCCGGGATCACCCTGGACAAAGCGTCGGAGATGGCCAGCGAACTGCGGCGCGCCACGCTGGAGTTCCCGGAAGTGTCGACCATCGTCACGCAGACGGGGCGCAACGACGACGGCACCGATTACTGGACGCCGTCGCACATCGAAGCGAGCGTGGGCCTGCATCCGTACAAAAGCTGGAAGTCGGGCATGAGCAAGCAGCAGCTGATCGCGAAAATGAACGCGCGCTTCGCCCGCATGCCCGGCATCACGGTCGCCTTCATGCAACCGATGATCGACGGCGTGCAGGATAAATTGTCGGGCGCGCACAGCGACCTGACGGTGAAAATCTTCGGCAACGACCTCGATGAAGTGCGCGCGATCGCCGGCAAGGTGGCCAACGTCCTGAAAACCGTCCCCGGTGCCTCCGACGTGGCCGTGGACGTGGAGAGCCGCCGCTGCCCAACCTGAAGGTGGAACTGGACAGGGCAAAAGCGGCACGCTACGGCATCAACGCGGCCGACGTGGCCGACCTGATTGCCACCAGCATCGGCGGCGCGCCCATCGGCCAGCTGTACGTGGGCGAAAAAAGCTATGACATCGCCGTGCGCTTCCCGCCCGCCACGCGTTCCAGCCCGGACGCCATCGCCAGCCTGAAGCTCACGGCCGCCAACGGTGCCAGGGTGCCACTGGCGCAGGTCGCCACCATCAGCACCACCTCGGGCGAGAGCGTGATCGTGCGCGAAATGGGACGGCGCCACATCATCGTGCGCCTGAATGCCCGCGGGCGCGACCTGGCCAGCTTCCTGGCCGAAGCGCGCCCGCTGGTGGCGCAAGCCGTGGCGGGCGAGCACCAGCGCATCAGCGTCGAATGGGGCGGCCAGTTCGAAAACCTGCAGCGCGCGCAAAGCCGATTGGCCCTGATCCTGCCGATGACCCTGGGCGCCATGTTCCTGCTGCTGTTTGGCCAGTTCCGCAACCTGCGCCAGCCCGCGCTGGTCTTGCTGGCCGTGCCGCTGGCCATGCTGGGCGGCCTGGCCGCGCTGCACCTGCGCGGCATGACCCTGAATGTGTCGAGCGCCGTCGGTTTCATCGCCCTGTTCGGCGTGGCCGTGCTCAATGCCGTGCTGATGCTGGCGCAGATCAACCGCTTGCGTGCGGACGAAGGCATGAGCTTGCGCGACGCCGTGCTGGAAGGCGCGCGCGACCGCATGCGCCCCGTGCTGATGACGGCTACCGTGGCCGGCCTGGGGCTGACACCGGCCATGCTGGCCACGGGCCTGGGCAGCGACGTGCAGCGCCCGCTGTCCACCGTCGTGGTGGGCGGCCTGTTGACGGCGACGGCACTGACCCTGCTGCTGTTGCCGGCCCTGTATTACCTGATCGAGGCGTATGTACAGCAACGCCGGATCGATACCGAAGGAGTGAACCATGACACGTTTTAATGTAATGCTGGCGGCCTGGCTGATCGCCCCCTGCGCCAGCGCCGCCCCGTTGTCCTTCGAGACCTATTTGTCCGCCGTGGAAAGCCACAGCCTGGAACTGCAGGCGCAGCAGGAAGACATCGTCTCGGCCAAGGCCGGCATCGGCATCGCCGGCCTGCGTCCCGATCCCGAATTTACCCTGGGCGCCACGCGCGAGACCGTGCGCAGCGTCGAACACCGTCCCATCACGTGGAATCCCGCCATCAGCATGGCCATCGAGACGGGCGGCAAGCGCGCGGCGCGCTTAAAATCCGCACAGAGCCATGTCGCGCTGGCCGAGGAGACGGTGGCTGGCTTCAGAAGTGAACTGTATGGCACGGCCGCCGCCGCGTTCACGGAAGCGTGCCGCACGCGCGAGGTCCTCGCGCGCAAGGAGCAGACCATGGCGGCCCTGTCGAAAGTCGTCGAAGCGAATGCCGTGCGGCGCAAGGCGGGCGACGTGGGCGGCATCGAGCTGCTGCAGTCGCGCGTGGAACGCGACCAGTTCCAGGCCGACCTGGCGCAGGCGCGCAGCGAGGCCGATAGCGCCATGCTGAATTTGTCGCCGCCCTTGGGCCGCCAGTTCGACAGCCTGTTCCCGGACGCGCAGCTGGCGTGCGACTTCGCCGCGTACGAGAACCAGGATGCCAGCGTGCTGGTGCCGCAGGCGCTCGGCGCGCGCAGCGACGTGCGCATCGCCCGCGCCACCCTGGACTATCTGCGCGACGGCGCGGCGCTCGTGCGCGCCAACCGCGCCGTCGACCCGACCGTCACCGTGGGCCTGGCCGCCGCGCGCGGCTACCATGACAGTTTTGACGCCGGCGGCAATCCCGTCGACGGGTCGCCGCGCTCACGCGCATTGAGCCTCTCGCTGGCCATTCCGATCCCCCTGTCGCGGCGCGACAAGGGCGACGTGGTGCAGGCGGAAGCGGGCGTCACGCAGGCCATGCTGGCCCTGCGCCAGGCGGAACTGACAGCGGAAACGCAGGTGCGCACGGCACAGCGGCAGCTGCGTGCGGCGCAGGACAGGCTGGCGCGCTACCGCGACGGCGTGCTGGTCGATGCGCAAAAGGTGGTCGACGGCATGCGCCTGTCCTACGTCAAAGGCAATGCCTCGCTGCTGGAATGGCTGGCGGCGCAGCGTTCGGCCGATGAGGCGTATCAGGGCTATGTGCAGGCGCGCGCCGATGCGGCCATCGCCAGCACGCAGCTGCAACTGGCCATCGGCCAGCGGCCGAGCTTGTAGCGGAGGAAGGGGAAACGCGGGGAGACCGGCGCGGCGATGCCGCACCGGTCGTCAGGAACGGGGAATTACTGCGGCTGGGCGGGAGCGTCGGTGTCGTCCGCTTCAGGCTCTTCACCCTCGGCGCCCTCTTCACCGTCGGCCGGCTTCGGATTGTTCTTCGCTTCCAGCTTGCGTCTGGCTTTTTCCTCGGCTTTCTTCTTCTTTTCCAGCTCTTTTTGCCGTTTTTCGTATTGGAAATTTGTCTTGGCCATTTACTACTACCTCTTTAGTTTTTTATTGTTACAGATAAGCACATAGGGCACATTATGACGTAATTGGACCAAACACCAAATGTTTAGCCGCGCGGATGATGCTGCGCATGCAGCAGTTTCAGCCGTTCGCGGGCCACATGCGTGTAAATTTGCGTGGTGGAAATATCAGAGTGCCCCAGTAACAATTGCACAACACGCAAGTCCGCGCCATGGTTGAGCAGATGCGTGGCGAACGCATGGCGCAGCGTGTGCGGCGACAGCGGCGCCGTGATGCCGGCGCTCAGCGCGTGTTTCTTGATGATGACCCAGAACATTTGCCGCGTCATGGCGCCGCCGCGCCGTGTGACGAACAGCGCGTCATCCATCTGACCGTCGAGGATGATGCCGCGCGCTTCCTTCAGGTAGCGCTCGATCCACAGCCGCGCCTGTTCGCCGAACGGCACCAGGCGCGTCTTGCTGCCCTTGCCCGTGATGCGCAGCACGCCATCGTTCAGGCTCAGTTCCACCGATTGCAAGTCCACCAGTTCCGACACGCGCAAGCCGCTCGCATACATGAGTTCGAGCATGGTGCGCTCGCGCAAGCCCAGCGGCGTGCTCACGTCGGGCGCCGCCAGCAAGGCTTCCACCTGCGCTTCGCTCAGGGTGTGCACGAAGCGCGCCGGCTGCTTGGCCGAGACCATCTTCAGGCACGGGTCGGCGGCGATATGCTTGTGCCGCAGCGCCAGCTGGTAAAAGCGCTTGAGCACGGACAGGCGCCGGTTCGACGACGTCGCCTTGCTCTCGTCGTGGCGGGCGGCGAAATACGCCTCGATGTCGGCCGTGGACACCTCGTACAGCCCCTCGCGCCCGGGCCGCGCCACTTCCAGCCAGCGGGCGAACAGCCGCATGTCGCGCCGGTAGGCATCGAGCGAGTTTTTCGACAGGCCGTCTTCCAGCCACAGGCTGTCGCAGAATTCGTCGATCAGGGTGGCGTTGTCGGGCGCCAGCAGGCTGTTCATCATCGGTACGCTTCCACGCCTTCATGCGCCAGCAGCCAGCGCTTGACGCCCAGGTGGAATCCCGTCGCATCGTCGTGATGGGCAAAGCCGCCCAGGCCGCCGGCGGCCGTCACGCGGTGGCAGGGAATCACCACGGGAAACCAGTTGGCGCCGCAGGCCTGGCCCACGGCGCGCGGGGCCGAGCCGATCAGGCGCGCCACGTCGCCATACGTGCGCACCTGGCCGCGCGGAATCCCGGCGATCGCCGCCCATACGCGTTGCTGGTAGGCGCTGCCCGCGTCTGCCAGCGGCAGGTCGAAGACATAATCGGGATCAAGGAAATAGCGCGCCAGTTGCTGGCACGCCCGCTCGGAGACGGCATCCTGCGGCGCTTTCTCGTCGAAGTGCGGCGGCAAATACACCAGTTCGCGCAACTGGCCATCCTGCGCGCGCACGCCCATGGCGCCGAACGGCGCGGCCACGATGGCGCTGAACAGTTCACTGCCCTGTTGTTTTTTCATCTGCTGATCATTATTCAAGTGTGGCATATATGCAACCTGCCGGCGCGGAAACGGCGCCACGGGAATTATGCACCGACTTTGGGCGTGCCGGCGGACGTTTCCTGCGCACGAAAAAAAAGCGCACCAGCCGGTGCGCTTCAAATATTGCTTCACGTTCCCGGTCGTTTGGGTCCGCCGGTGCCGGCTTGTGGCCGCAGACAGCTATGACTCAACAACTTCTGTGAAACGTGTGTCTCCTCAATATATCCCCGGTATCAATACCGTTTTTATAGACCACTCCCCCACTAACCTTGTTGCCAATTCTGTATTTCAGCCTTGCTACCGGGGCGTATATGCATATACGTGTTTCCCCTTAAGGCTGCCCATCATAGCGCATTTATTCGGCCGGATCGACTTTTTTTGCACCATGACGGGGACAACTGTTTTAGTTGTAAATTAAATTTGGCAGCCACAGCGAGATTTGTGGTACGTAGGTAATCAAGCCCAGGAAGGCGAGCATCGTCAGCAGCCACGGCATCACGGCTACGGTCAGCTCCGAGATGCCCATCTTGGTGATGCCGGACGCCACGTACAGGTTCAGGCCCACGGGCGGATGGCACATGCCGACTTCCATATTGACCACGATCAAGATGCCGAAGTGCACGGGGTCGATGCCCAGCTTCATGGCGACGGGGAACAGGATCGGCGCCATGATCAGCACGATGGACGACGGCTCCATGACGTTACCAGCCAACAACAGCAGCACGTTGACCACCAGCAGGAAGCTGATCACGCCCAGGCCCTTGCCCGTGATCCATTCGGCCATCGCCTGCGGGATGTTTTCGCTGGTCATCAGGAACGAGAACAGCACGGCATTCGTGATGATGTACAACAGCATCGCCGACATGGCGGCCGAATCGAGCAAGACCTTGCCCACTTGCTTGATTTTCAAGTCCTTGTAGACGAAGACGGCGATGATGAAGGCGTACACGGCAGCCATGGCGGCCGCTTCCGTCGGCGTGAAGGCGCCTGAATAGATGCCGCCCATGACGATGACGATCAGCAGCAGGCCCCAGGCGCTTTTCTTGAACGTCACGAAACGCTCGCCCCAGCTGGCCTTTTTCATGCGCGGATAGTTGTGCTTGCGCGCCAAAAACCACGTCGTCAGACCCAGCAGCATGGCCAGCATCATGCCGGGAATCACGCCCGCCATGAACAGCTTGCCAACAGAGGTATTCGTGCTGACGGAATACATCACCATCACGATCGATGGCGGAATCAGAATGCCCAGCGCGCCCGAGGTGGTGATGACGCCGGCGCCGAAACCGCGCGGATAGCCCTGCTTGACCATGGCCGGCAAGATGATGGAGCCGATCGCCACCACGGTGGCGGGGCTGGAGCCGGAGACGGCCGCAAACAGCGCGCACGCCATCACGCCGGCCAGCGCCAGGCCTCCGTGCCAGTGTCCCACCATGGAGCTGGCGAAGTTGATCATGCGCCGCGCCACTCCGCCATGCGTGAGGAAGTTACCCGCCAAAATGAAGAACGGGATGGCCATGATTTCGAATTTTTCAATGCCCGTGAAGATCTTCAGGGCCACCGATTCGATGGGCACGCTGGTCATGGTGAACAGGAACGTCAGTACCGTCAGGCCCAGCGAGATGGAGATCGGCATGCCGGTCAGCATCAGCGCCAGCAGCAGCACAAAAATAATCAGCGCGTTCATGCCTTGGCTCCTTTTTCTTCCGCCGTCAGTTCGTCTTCCAGGCCCTCGACATGCGAGTGGTCGTGTTTTGGCAGGGCGCCCGTCTTGATGAAATGCACCATTACCTGCAGGAAACGGAAGCACATCAGGTAGGAACCGAGCGGCACGGCCAGGTAGACCAGCCACATCGGTACTTCCATGTCGGCCGAAGTCTGGTCCGTGTGGCCGATAGACCACACGAAGCTGGCGCCCAGGGTGCCCACGATGCCCGTAAACAAGGCGCCGGCGGCCAGGCCGAAGACGATGAAACGGTCGCGCAGCGGGGGTTCATGCGGTTGATCAGGACGTCGACGCCCACGTGGATGCCCGTGCGCACGCCATACGCGGCGCCGAACTTGGCCATCCAGACGAACATGTAGATGCACAGTTCCTGGGCCCAGCTGGTGTTGATTTGAATCAGGAAGTCTTGCAGGCCGGGAATCGGCAAGCCTGCCAGGTAGCGGTGCACGACCGCCACGAAGATGATGAAGGTGGCTGCGCCCATCAGGGACGCGATCAGCCACTCTTCCAGGTGATCCAGAAATTTCATGGTGGACTTTCAAAGAATGCGGGTACGCTGGCACCCGCGCAGGACGCGCAGGTGCCGTTGCTGCAGAAAGACAGGGATGTCCCTGAAAGCCGCGCCCGGTGGCGCGGCCAGCGCGGCTTACTTCGCGCTTTCCTTGTTGATGGCCGAGATCAGATCCTTGCCGATGCGCCCTTCCATGGCCTTCTGCACGGGCGCCAGCGCCTTGCGCCACTCGGCCTGTTCCTGCACCGTCAGCGTGTAGATCTGCGTCTTGCCCGCTTTCTTGATGGCGTCGAGGGCCTGGTCGTTGTCGCGCTGGGCGATGGCTTTTTCAAACGTGGTCGCCTCGCGCATGGCTTTTTCCAGCTGTCCGCGGATATCGGGCGGCAAGCCATCCCAGAATTTCTTGTTGACGATGACGGCATAGCCCAGGTAACCGTGGTTCGATACGGTCACGTGCTTTTGCACTTCATGCATCTTTTGCGTGTACATATTCGATGGCGGATTTTCCGTGCCGTCGACCACGCCCGTCTGCAGCGCCTGATACACTTCCGAGAAGGCCAGCACCTGCGGATTGGCGCCCAGCGCGCGCATCTGCGCGTCGAGCACCTTCGACGACTGGATGCGCATTTTCAGGCCCTTGAAATCGGCCGGCGTGTGCAGCGGCTTGTTGGCCGACATCACCTTGAAGCCATTGTCCCAGTAGGCCAGGCCCGTGATACCCTTGGGTTCCAGCTTTTTCAGCAGGCTCTTGCCGATTTCACCTTCCGTGACGTTGTACAGCGCCGTCTTGGTAGGGAAGATGTAGGGCAGATCGAAGGCTTCGAATTCCTTCACGCCCAGCGGGCCGAACTTGGCCAGCGACGGCGCCAGCATCTGCACGGCGCCCAGCTGCAGCGCTTCGAGTTCTTCCTTGTCCTTGTACAGCTGGCTGTTCGGGTAGAGTTCGACCTTGACCTTGCCATTCGTGGCTTTTTCGGCCAGTTGCTTGAAACGTTCGGCGGCCTGGCCTTTCGGCGTGTCGGTGGCCACGACGTGGCTGAACTTGATGACGATGGGCGCTTGCGCATAGGCATGGACGCCGGCGGTGGCGCCGATGGCCGCGCACAGTGCGACGAACAGGGTTTTCATTGGTGGCAGTTGCATTTTTGTCTCCTGAGTGGTTTTTAGAAAAACTTTATTATTTGTCTATTTGAATATTGTGCCAAAGAAACTGCCTCGGCTATTGTGGTTAACCACAATAGCCGCTTCCCGATAAGCCGCTACCCTGCCAGCCATGCCGACTCCCCCCACCCTTGCGCGCCGCTTCAAGCTATCGAGTCCGATGCGCTGGCTGCTGCCCGTCATCCTGCTGCTGCTGTTCCTCTCCGTCCTGTTCTGGCTGCCCTGGCAGGCGCGCCAGATGGAAAGCAACGAGCGCCAGGAGCAATTGATCGCCGACACGCTGTGGGTCGAGCAAACCATCCGTTTCCAGCTGGCGCGCAACGAGGAAAGCCTGTTCAACCTGGGCGTGGACATCGCCAGCGGCTCCCTGTCGGCGGAAAAAGTGCACGAACGGCTGCAGCAGATGCTGCGCAATGGCCGCGAACTGCAGCGCGTGCTGTGGCTCGACACGAGCGGCAAGGTGCTGGCCACCAGCGACAGCAATCCGCCGCACGCCCTGGCGTTTTCTCCCGCCTCGCTGACGGCGGCCGACAATGCGCGCCGCCTGCACCGGGGCCAGTACGCCCAGCCCTCGCAGCAGACGGGCTTTCCCGACGCGCCACCGGGTGCCATGCTGATGGATTACCACCAGCCCCTGTTCGATGGTCAACGCTATGTCGGCAGCCTGGTGGCCACCTATCAGATCAGCAGCCTGCTCGATGAAATGGTGCCGTGGTGGTTCGCGCAGGATAACCAGATTTCGCTGATCGACCGCGACGACAAGGTGCTGGCGCGGCGCGCCGCCGCCGGTCCCGGCCACGGCGTGTACACGCACAAGCGCGCCCTCGACGTGCCCGGCGCCAGCATCACGCTGTTTACCGACAGCGTGAAAAGCCAGCCCAAGCTGCTGCCCAATCTGCTGGTCGGCTCCGTCATCGCCCTGTCGCTGGGTTTATTATGGAGCTTGCTGGCCCTGTGGCGCCACATCTCGCGCCGCCTGGTGGCCGAGGGCGCGCTGCGCCAGCAGATGCTGTTTCGCACGGCGATGGAAAACTCGCTGGTGACGGGCATGCGCGCGCGCGACCTGGAAGGAAGAGTCACCTACGTGAATCCCGCGTTTTGCCAGATCGTCGGCTATCCGCCCGAGGAAATCCTCGGGCGTTTGCCGCCCATGCCCTACTGGGTGCCGGAGGCGCTGGAGGAATACCAGCAGCGCTTCGTCAAGGCCCTGGCCGGCAATCCCACGCCGCAGTTCGAAACCTATTTCCAGCGCCCGGACGGCACGCGCGTGGCCGTGCTGATCTTCGAGGCGCCGCTGGTGGACAAGAACGGCCAGCAGACGGGATGGATGGGTTCCGTGCTCGACATCTCGGATCGCAAGCGCGTCGAGGAACTGAATCGCCAGCAGCAGGAAAAGCTGCAAACGAGCTCGCGCCTGGCCACCATGGGCGAGCTGGCGTCGATGCTGGCGCATGAACTGAACCAGCCGCTGGCGGCCATTTCCAGCTACACGACAGGGGCCTTGAATTTGATCCGCCGCGCCATCGACAGCGGTACCCCCGTCGAGCCGAATACATTGAAACCGGCGCTGGAGCAGGCCAGCGCGCAGGCGCAGCGGGCCGGCCAGATCATCCGCAGCGTGCACGATTTCGTGCGCAAGAGCGAGCCGCAGCGCCAGGATATCGCCATCCGCACCCTGATCGACGGCATCCGCGCACTGATCGACCTGCAGGCGCGCAAATACTATGTCACCATCCAGGAAGAGCTGCCGCCCGATCTGCCGCTGCTGCGCGCCGACCCCGTGATGATCGAGCAAGTGCTGCTGAACCTGACGCGCAACGCCATCGAGGCCATGCAGGATGCGGCGCCCGGACGGCGTATCATGCGTCTGCGGGCCAGCCACGACGCGCAGCAAGGCATGGTGACGGTGGACGTGATCGACCATGGCCACGGCATCCCGGTGGACGTGGCCGAGCGGCTGTTTTCGCCGTTTTTCTCGACCAAGTCCGAAGGCATGGGCATGGGCCTGAACATCTGCCGCACCGCCATCGAATTTCACGGCGGCGCGCTGACCTTCGGCGCCAATCCCGCTGGCGGCACCATCTTTACCTTCAGCGTGCCGGCCGCGCCGCACGCCGCACCAGGCAATAACGCATAACGAATAACGAAACGACAAGCCGGAGACACCATGCTACACATTATCGACGACGAAGAGGTCGTACGCGACTCCCTGTCCTGGCTGGCCGCCTCGCGCAGCATCGAGGCGCGCAGCTACGCCAGCGCCCAGCAATTCCTCGATAGCCTCGACGGCGGCTTCGACGCCGCCGGCGACTGCGTGCTGCTCGACGTGCGCATGCCCGACATGAACGGCATCGCCATGTTCGACCAGCTGGTCAAGCGCGACCTGACGGCGCGCCTGCCCGTGATTTTCCTCACCGGCCACGGCGACGTGCCGATGGCCGTCGACAGCCTGAAACGGGGCGCCTTCGACTTCTTTGAAAAGCCGTTCAACGACAACGACCTGATGGACCGCGTGCAGCAGGGCCTGGCCAACTCGCGCCAGGCCGGCGAACTGGCCGCCGTGCACGCGCGCCTGGCCACCCTGTCGACGCGCGAACGCGAAGTGCTGGACCTGATTTTGGCGGGCAAGATGAACAAGGTGGTGGCCGACAAGCTGGGCATCAGCATGCGCACCGTGGAAGTCCACCGCGCGCATATCTTCGACAAGATGCAGGTCAAGACGGCGGTGGAGCTGGCGGGGTTGTTGAAGTAGTTGCGGTAATAATTGCAGTGATGTTGGATTACGCGGCGCTTGCGCGCCGCTAATCCAACCTACGCCGTATATTGCAACGTAGGTCGGCGTAGGTCGGGTTAGCGCAAAGCGCGTAACCCGACACCACTACCATCACGCATCGTGATGCTCATGGTGCTCCGCCGCCCCATGCTTCCAGTAACTGGCCACGTGCAGATGCTGCTTCGGCACCCCGGCGTCGATGAAATGCCCGCGCAAACCCTGCACCTGCGCATGCTCGCACGCCACCCACACGTAGCCATCTCCCTCTGACGGTAGCGCGATCTGGCGCAAGGCGTCGAGCAGCAGCGGTCCCTTGCGGCCATTGCGCGCCACCCAACGCACATCCAACTGCGCCGCGCACTCGAGCGCGATCTGCTCGCCGTCTTCGACGATCTCGATCACGGCGATAGCCAGCGCAGTGGCCGGCAGCTGCTCCAGGCGGCGGGCGATGGCCGGCAAGGCCGTCTGGTCGCCCACCAGCACATACCAGTCGAAGTCGAGCGGCACCAGCATGGAGCCGCGCGGGCCGCCCACGCCCAGGGTCTGGCCGGGCGCCGCTTGCGCCGCCCACAGCGATGCAGGCCCGTCGCCATGCAGCACGAAGTCGATTTCCAGCTCGCGCCGTGCGGCGTCGTAGCGGCGCGGCGTGTAGTTGCGGGCGATGGGGCGCGGCCCTTCCGCGTACTGGATCGGGTTGGCGCCGTTACCCAGCACGGGAAACACGGGCGTGGCCTGGCCCGGCGCGGGGAAGAACAGTTTCACGTGATCGTCATGCGCGGGCGAGACAAAGCCGTCCAGGTCATCGCCCGCCAGTGTGATGCGGCGCATGTGCGGCGTCAGCTGCTCGGTGCGCACGACGGTGAGCACGCGCAATTTCAAATCGTGGCGCACGCGCTCGATGGCGTGCGGGCGGGGTGCTGTTTGTGGTGCAGTGGTCATGTGCTTGTCCTTGTAAAGTGGGCTCAGTGGCCGTCGACGATGGCGTTCGCCGCCTGTTCCAGCACGGCGGAGACACGCTCGGCTTCCGCCTCGCTCCAGCTGGTCTTGTTCAGCAACAGCGCATGCTTGAGGGTGTGCATGGCCTGGCGCACGCGCTCGGGCAAGGCATTGCGCGCCTGGACGCGGGCAAACATGTCGAGGCGGGCCAGGATGCCGTCCACCTGGGCGCGGTTCTCGTCGAGATACGCACGGCCCAGGTCCGTGATCGTGTAAAGCTTCTTGCCGCTGGCGCTTTCGGAGGACGTCACATGGTCCTGCTCTTCCAGCAAGGTCAATGTCGGATACACGGCCCCGGGGCTGGGGGCGTAGGCGCCGCCGCAACGCTCTTCGATGGCCTTGATGATTTCATAGCCGTGGCGGGGGCTGATTTCGATCAGCGCCAGCACGATCAGCGGCAAGTCGCCGCGGCCGAAAACGCGCTCGGCACGTTCGCCGCGGCCGCCCCGCCCGCCAGGACCGCCGCCCATGCCGCCCATGCCATCACCGCGCTCGTCGAAGCCGCGCGGGCCGCGGCCATGCATGTAGTATTCGTGGCGATGTTCGCCATGGTGGTGGTGGTGCTGGCCGCAATGGCCGTGATGATGATGGCCGCCGTGGCCGTGTTCTGCGTGGTGTGAGTTTCTCATGTTTTCTCTTTAAAGATATATCGTTAGTAGGTATCGACATTTTATAACGATATATCGATAAGTCAAGGAGAAATTTGTTATGCTCGTCTTTTCCCAACCGACACGCCCATGCCATGCCTGAAAAAACCGTTGCTGAAAAAATGTATGTGAAAAATGCCAAGGCCCTGGCCGTGCTCAATGACTGCGGCGAGCATGCCGCCCTGCTGGCGCAGTTGCCTGCCGAGCGGCGAGCGAGTGAGGGAGAGCGCGCCGACTGGCTACTGCTGTTCGCGCGCAGCCGCACGGAACTGGAGCAGTTCCTGCCGGCGGCGCAAGCGCGCCTGGCGCCCGGCGGCACGGTCTGGGTGGCCTACCGCAAGGGTGGCATAAAAGCGGGCAGCGACATCCACCGCGACGCTATCCGCGACTTTGCGCAATCCGTGGGACTCGACAGCGTGGCGATGGTCGCCATCGACAGCGAGTGGTCGGCGCTGCGCCTGAAGCAGGTTTAATGTAGACGAAGGTCAAGCGATGCCGTGCAAGGCCAGCGCCCATTCGACGTGTTCGCGCACGATGGCCGACGGGTGCGCGCGGCGCGACAGCAGGGCCGCGACGATGTCGGGCTGACCACGGGCCTTGGTGGCCGCGTTGCCCATGCCGACGGCCAGGTTGCGCAGCCAGCGTTCGTGGCCGATGCGGCGGATCGCGCTGCCTTCCATGCGGCGGTTGAATTCCTCTTCCGTCCAGGCGAACAGCTCCACCATGCCGGCGCTGCCCAGGCTGTGGCGCTCGTCGAAGTCGGGCACGACGGCGCGCTGGGCGAACTTGTTCCATGGGCAGACGGTCTGGCAATCGTCGCAGCCGTACACCTTGTTGCCGATCAGGGGGCGCATCTCGACGGGAATCGCGCCCTTCAGCTCAATCGTCAGGTAGGAGATACAGCGGCGCGCGTCAAGCTGGTACGGCCCCAGGATGGCTTGCGTCGGGCACACCGTGATGCACGCCGAGCACTGGCCGCAGCGCGGGGGCTCCGGCGGGTCGACGGGCAGCGGCACGTCGATGAGGATCTCGCCGAGGAAAAAGAAGGAACCGCCCTGGCGGTTGATCAGCAAGGTGTGCTTGCCGCGCCAGCCCAAGCCGCCCTTTTGCGCCAGCTCGACTTCCATCACGGGCGCCGAGTCGCTGAAGACGCGGTAGCCGAAGTCGCCGATCTCGCCCTTGATGCGCTCGGCCAGCTGCTGCAGGCGCGAGCGCATCACCTTGTGATAGTCGCGGCCCCGCGCATACACGGAAATCACGGCCGCCGACGGATCGGCGTCGCGCGCCGCCTCGTGCGCGCGCCAGTCGGGCCCCAGCGCCGGCGGCAGGTAATTCATGCGAGCGCTGATGGCGCGCACCGTGCCCGGCACCAGTTCGGCCGGGCGCGCGCGCTTCATGCCGTGGCTGGCCATGTAATCCATTTCGCCGTGATACCCTGCATCGAGCCACGCCTGCAAGGGCGCTTCCATGTGCGACAGATCCACGTCGGCGATGCGCACCTCGGCAAAACCCAGCTCGCGCCCCCATTCCTTGATGGTGCGCGCCAGGACGGCGAGATCGGTGGTGGTGGCGGACATAGGGGACTTTACGGAAAACGGCAGGCGCGCGGGCGGTTACAATGACAGCAGCCTCCATTTTATGCGATACGGAAGATAATGACCGAACACTTCAAAGCCCACCTCCACGACGAAGCCGGCACCGCCGCGCTGGGTGCCGCGCTGGCGCGCGCGCTGGCGCCGGGCCTGGCGATCTACCTGCACGGCGACCTGGGCGCCGGCAAGACGGCCCTCACGCGCGCCCTGCTGCACGCGGCCGGCCATGCGGGCCACGTCAAAAGCCCCACCTACACCTTGTCCGAACCGTACACGGTGCAAGTCGACGGCCAGAGCGTCAACGTCATCCACTTCGACCTGTACCGCATGGGCAGCGCCGAGGAATTTCTCGACGCGGGCTTTCGCGAAGACTTCGACGGCCGCAATATCTGCATCGTCGAATGGCCGGAGAAAGCCGAACCGGTGCTGCCGCCGGCCGACCTGAATGTTTATTTGAGCGTTGCGGGTACAGGACGTGATGTAGAATTGCAAGCGTCTTCTGAATTGGGTCTGTCATGCCTTCACCGTCTCAAATTCGCCCCGAACCTTTGATCTCCTCGCCCATCACCCGGCGCACGGTACTCAAGGCCGGCGGCACCCTGCTGTTGTCCGTGTTCGCGCCCATGTCGGCGATGGCGGCGCAAATCCTCGCCGTGCGCGTCTGGCCGGCCGAGGACTACACGCGCGTCACCCTGGAAAACGACAGCATCCTCAAGGCGACCCACTTCATCGTCAAGGACCCGGAACGGCTGGTGGTCGACATCGAAGGGCTGGAACTCAATCCCACCTTGAAGGGCCTGGTGGCAAAGATCCAGTCGAACGACCCTTACATCAAGCAGGTGCGCGTGGGCCAGAACCGGCCAAACGTCGTGCGCCTGGTCTTCGACCTGAAAGAGGAAGTCACGCCGCAGCTGTTTACCCTGCCGCCGGCCGGCTCCTACAATCACCGTTTGATCTTCGACCTGTATCCCGTGCGCGAGCCGGACCTGATCGCGCAAATGATCGAAAAAGGCGACTGGTCGAGCGACCCCGCCAAGCCGCCCATGGCCGGCACGCATACGCCGCCGCCCGCGCTGCCCCTGCCCGACAGCGGCAAGCCGCCCGTGGCCGCCGTGGCGCCGCCGGTAGCACCCATCGTGCCGCCCGTGCCCGATATCCGCCCGGAACAGCGCCCGGAAGCGCGGCCCCTGCCGGGCCAGAAAGTGGTGCGCATGATTACCATCGCGCTCGATCCCGGCCACGGCGGCGAAGACCCGGGCGCCATGGGCAGCCGGGGCAGCCGCGAAAAAGACGTGGTGCTGGCCATCGCCAAGCGCCTCAAGACCAAGCTGGAACTGCAACCGAACATGCGCGTCATGCTCACGCGCGACGCCGATTTCTTCGTCCCGCTGGGCATGCGCGTGGAAAAGGCGCGCAAAGTGCAGGCCGACCTGTTCGTCTCGATCCACGCCGACGCCTTCATCCAGCCGACGGCGCGCGGCTCGTCCGTCTTTGTGCTGTCCGAAAAAGGCGCCACCTCGACGGCCGCACGCTGGCTGGCCAACAAGGAAAACCAGGCCGACCTGATCGGTGGCGGAACGTGAAGAACCACGACAAGCAGCTGGCCAGTGTGCTGCTCGACCTGTCGACGACGGCGCAGATCAATGACAGCATGAAGCTGGGCAAGGCCGTGCTGCGCGAAATCGGCGGCATCAACCGCCTGCACAAGGGTTCCGTCGAGCAGGCCGGCTTCGCCGTGCTGAAAGCGCCCGACATCCCTTCCATCCTGATCGAAACGGCCTTCATCTCGAATCCGGAAGAAGAAGCCAAGCTGACCGACAACGGCTACCAGGACCAGATGGCCGACGCCATCGTCACGGGCATCAAGAATTACTTTGCGAAGAATCCGCCGCTGGCGAAAAGCCGTTTGACCTGACATGAAAGCCTAGCATGAGCAACAGCACCTTTGGCCAGCTGCCGGCCGTGACCATCCGCGCCGCCGACGGCGCGCAGGCGACCGTCACCCTGTACGGCGGCCACCTGGTGTCGTGGCAAACCAGCGATGGCCAGGAGCGCCTGTTCTGCAGCCGCGATTCCGCCCTCGACGGCAGCCGCGCCATCCGGGGCGGCGTACCCGTGATCTTCCCCCAGTTCGGCGCGCGCGGCACGGGCATGCGCCACGGCTTTGCGCGCGTGTCGACGTGGCAGCTGGAATCGAGCGGCGACAACGATGGCGCCGCATGGGCGCAATTTGCCCTGACCGCGGCTGACTTGCCGGAAGCGATCGCCGCAAGCTGGCCCTACGCGTTCACGTTGCGCCTGCGCGTGGCCGTCAAGGCGCAGTCGCTGGAGCTGCACCTGTCCGTGCACAACACGGGCGAACAGGCATTTCCGTTCTCGGCTGCCCTGCACAGCTATTTTGCGATCGATCAGTTGAGCGAGGCGCGCGTCAAAGGCCTGCAGCGCGTGCGCTATTCGGACGAGACGCCGCAAGATGCCTTGCAGGCGGAAGAGGAGCTGCAATTTTCGGACAAGCTGGACCGCATCTACTACCAGCTGCCGGGCGCCCTGACCCTGCAGGCGGGCACCGCCACCCTGCGCCTAGAGCAGCAGGGCTTTACGGACGCCGTCGTATGGAACCCGGGCGCGCAAGACGCTGCCGCCCTGCCCGACCTGGCCGACGACGAATACCAGCATTTCATCTGCATCGAACCTGCCCTGATCCAGCCCGATACGCTGGCCGCCGGCGCCGCATGGAGCGGCCGCCAGCGCCTTGAATTCGTTTAATTCGATTCCTTGATGATGCGTCCATTACCGGGTTGCACCGGGCGCGCATTCAAGGGATACAAACGGCTGAACAGCGCCATCTGCGCCGGCGATGCCTGCACCGGCTGCTTCATCACCAGCCACAGCACGCCCTCGCTGCACGGCGGCGAAGTCAGCGATCCCATATACGTGTAGTAGTCGCGCCGCGCCGGCAGCATCTCGGCCGGATCGAGCAAAATGGTCGGCTGCATGGTCTCGAATTTTTCCAGAGGCAGGTTGTTCCACACGGTCTGGATGGTCGCTTGCGGCGCGCCCCGCTCCAGCAGCAGGGCCAGCACGGCCAGCCGGCCTTCCGCGTCGCGGTGCACCAGGTGCACCACCATCTCGAACGCCTTGCCATTGATGCGCTCTTCGGACGGGCGGTGGAAATGGAATTGCTGCAGCTCGAACATGCGGTTCTGCACCGTGATGTAATTGCCGCCGCTCACGCCCACCTGCACCGTGTGGCCATTGTCGACTACGCTGAACGACGAGGGGTGGTAGTCAAAGCTGATCTGTTCGAGCTCGACCTTCATGCCGTCGCGGATGTCGATCGGCGACTGGCGGCTGCCATTGCCGCATTTGGCCCAGTCGACATTGATCTTGCTCCAGTTGGCGGGGCCACTTTCCCCCTCGTACGACCAGTGCGTGCCACGCGGCACGGGCGGTGGTGGCGGCGGCGCAGCCTTCACCACGGCGGCGCGCTTGGCGCGGGCAGCGGCGCGGGCCGCCTGCGTGGCGCGCATTTCCGCCAGGCGCGCCGCGATGCGTTCGGACAGGTCGACTTCGGGCGCTTCTTCCTTCTCGCGCGCCGTGGGCGCGACGACGACAGGCGCCTTGGCCTCCTTGCCCTTGACCGATTCCGTCAGGGTTTTCATGGCGGCCGCGCGCGCCGACGCCGACATGGGCGCGGATGCGGCGGCGCTCGCCGAGGCGGGGGCATCTTTGGCGCTTGCCATGGCCGCCATCGCGGCAAGGCTGCAAGCTAACAGGGCGCTCAAATGTCGCATGGAAATCCAGAAAGTGAGAATACCCTCTGGTTTACGGCTGGAAAGCAACAAAACTTGAATCAGCGCGGGAGTAAAACAGAAACAACCTGGAGAAAAACGGGATCCGGGGCCGGCTGCGGACTGAGCCGCAGCGCGCTTGCCCTGGATTCATGCGGCCTTACGCCGACTTGCCGACCATGCGCTTGTAGAGTTTCCACATGCCGCCCAGTACTACCGGCACGACGGCGGCACCGACACCGATCAGCACGATCAAGGTCAGGTGGTCGCGGATCCATGGGATATTTGCCGAAGAAGTAGCCCGCCGTCACCAGACCGACCACCCACAACAGGGCGCCCGTCACGTTGTACATCTGGAAGCGCGCGTGCGTCATGTCGGAAATGCCGGCCACGAAGGGGGCGAAAGTGCGCACCACCGGCACGAAACGGGCCAGGATGATGGTCTTGCCGCCGTGCTTTTCAAAGAATTCATGCGTGCGGCGCATGGCATCCTTGTTGATCCAGCGGTAATCGTGGGTAAACACCCTTTGCCCGATGGCCTCGCCTATCCAGTAATTGAGCGTGTTGCCCGTGACGGCGGCCGTCACCAGCAAGGCGATCAGCAAGCCCAGGTGCATTTGCCCCGTCGCGCAAAACGCGCCGGCGATAAACAACAAGGTATCCCCAGGGAAGAAAAACAGTACCACGAGGCCTGTCTCGCAAAAAATAATGGCAAACAGCACTGCATACACGAGGGTACCGTACTGCTCGATCAAGAGACCCAGCGTCTTGTCGACATGCACGATCATGTCGAGGAATTGCACAAAATCCATATATTTTTCCCTAAAGGTAGCGGCGGAATCATACACCACCCGGCCAGCGCAACGGCAGTCCCCGGCCCGATATTTCAGGATTAATTATGCGTCGCCCTTGCGCGTGTGGCAATTTAAGTAAAGGTTAAGGAAACGCCGTCGCGGCAGGCAACTGCCAGGATTACCATCCGCAATGTTTTTACAACGAAACATTGCCATTCCGGTATACACTTTCTGGCCGGCGCAACCCGCGTCCACCAGGAGAAAACATGTATCGACACCCATTGAGCGGCCTGACCATGGCCACCGTACTGGGCCTTGCACATCTGGCCGCCCACGCGGCGCCCGTCCAGATCAAGGCGCCCGCCGAACTGCCCGCCAAGGCGACCTTGGCCGACGTGATCAAGGCCTCGAAGCCATCCGACTGGCGTGTGCTGGACCCGGACAACACCTTGTACATGGACATTCCCGCCGGCCGCGTGGTGATTGAACTGGCGCCGGACTTCGCGCCAAAGCACGTGGCCAACATCAAGGCCCTGGTGGCGGAACAGTATTACGACGGCCTGGCCATCACGCGCGCGCAGGATAACTGGGTGGCGCAGTGGGGCGATCCGAACGAGAAAAATCCCAAGCCGATCCAGCACGCCCAGCGCACCCTGCCTGGCGAATTCACCGTGCCATTGACAAACATCAAGAGCTTCACGCGCCTGCCGGACGTCGATGGCTATGCGCCGCAAGTGGGCCATTCGAACGGTTTTCCGTCCGCGCGCGATCCGAAAACCGGCACGGCCTGGCTCACGCATTGCTATGCCACCGTAGGCGTGGGCCGCGACAGCGCCAGCGACAGCGGCGGCGGCACCGAGCTGTACGCCGTCATCGGCCAGTCGCCGCGCCACCTGGACCGCGACATCACGGTCGTCGGCAGGGTCGTCTCGGGCATGCCATTGCTGTCGACGCTGCCACGGGGCACGGCCCCCATGGGCTTTTATGACAGCCCCGAGAAAAACGTGCCGATCAAGTCCATCCGCCTGGCCGCCAGCGTGCCTCTGGCACAGCGCAGCCACCTGGAAGTGATGCGCACCGACAGTGCCGCCTACCAGGCCGTGCTGGAAGCCCAGCGCCACCGCGGCGGCCCCTGGAGCAAGGTCACGGCCGGCCACGTCGACCTGTGCAATGCGCCGATACCGGTGCGGGAGGTGGGGAAGTAAATATGGACCAAGGCTGGGGTCAGACCCCCGGGTACGTTGGCGCCAAATTTTGTGTTAACGGTGTTGAGGGTCTGCCCCCAAGAACGTTGGCGCTACGCTTTGCGTTCGCGGCGTTGCAGGTCTGACCCCGGTATAATTACCGCATGAACGCTCCCATCACGCCCCACCGCCCGATCCAGGCCCTGCCTGACCAGTTGATTTCGCAAATCGCCGCCGGCGAGGTGGTCGAGCGGCCATCGGCCGTGGTCAAGGAACTGCTGGAAAACGCGCTCGACTCGGGCGCCACGCAGATCACCGTGCGGCTGGAAGAAGGGGGCGTGAAACGCATCGCGATTACCGACAACGGGCGCGGCATTGATAAAGATCAGTTGCCGCTGGCCTTGGCGCGCCACGCCACCTCGAAGATCGCTTCCCTGCACGACCTGGAAAACGTGGGCACCCTGGGATTCCGGGGCGAGGCGCTGGCCTCCATCGCCTCGGTCGCCGCCGTCACCGTGACCTCGCGCACGGCGGACGCGGCTCACGCCTGGGAAATCGTCGGCTCGCACAACGGCAGCGTTTCGCCGTCGTCGGGCGCGCACGGCACCACGGTCGACGTGCAGGACCTGTATTTCAACACGCCCGCGCGGCGTAAATTCCTCAAATCCGAGCAGACGGAGTACGGCCACTGCGCCGAAGTCGTGCGCCGCATCGCCCTGGCGCGGCCCGATGTGTCGTTCTCGCTGTCGCACAACGGCCGCACCATCGACCAGTGGAATATCAGCGAACTGGCCAAGCGCAGCGCCCACATCCTGGGCAACGACTTCGCCGAGGCGCGCCTGGCGCTGGACGAATCGGCCGGCACCTTGCGCATTCACGGCTTTGCCGGCTTGCCGACGGCATCGAAGGCGCGCGCCGACGGCCAGTTCTTTTATGTCAACGGGCGCTTCGTGCGCGACAAGCTGCTCGTGCACGCCGTGCGCATGGCGTATCAAGACGTGCTGCATGGCGACCGTTTTCCATCGTACGTGCTGGCGCTCGACCTCGATCCGGCGCTGGTCGACGTCAACGTGCACCCGTCGAAGATCGAAGTGCGCTTCCGCGACAGCCGTTCAGTGCACCAGTTCGTCTTCCACGCGGTGCAGCGCGCGCTGGCGCAAACGTCGGCCACGGCCTTCGGCAGCGTGCCGGCACCGCTGCCGGCAGCCTCCAGCCTCGGCGGTGATACCGCAGGCGCGGGTTTGGGCGGCCCCGGCATCTGGCGCCGCGAACAGACGCAGACCTCGTTCGGCGCGCAATTCACGAATACCTTTGCACCGGCCTCGCCCGGCGCGGCCCGCCCCTTCTTTGCCGACGCGCCAGGCGTGGGACAAGACACGGCGGCCTACGGCGCCCTGTTCGGCGGCGGCGCAGGTGCCGCCAACTCGCCGGTCACGCAGGCGGAGCCCTACATCGCCTCGCCCGAAGCGATGGCGCGCGAAGAATATCCGCTGGGCTTTGCCCTGGCCCAGCTGCACGGCATCTACATCCTGGCGCAGAATACCAAGGGCCTGGTGCTGGTCGACATGCACGCGGCGCACGAGCGCATCCTGTACGAGCAGCTGAAGAACGCGCTGCAGGCGCAGGTGTCGGGCCAGGACATGCAGGTGCAATCCTTGCTGATACCCGTGACGTTTTATGCGGACGCCATCGAAGTGTCGACGGCGAATGAAAACCAGGAGACGTTAAAAGCGCTGGGCTTCGACATCGCCGCCCTGTCGCCCACCACCCTGGCCGTGCGCTCCGTGCCGACCCTGCTGAAGAACGCCGACGCGCAAACGCTGGCGCGCGACGTGCTGCGGGACGTGCGCGAATACGGCGGCTCGCGCGTGCTGATCGAGCGCCAGAACGAATTGCTGGGCACCCTCGCCTGCCACACGGCCGTGCGCGCCAACCGGATTTTATCAGTGCAGGAAATGAACGCCCTGCTGCGCCAGATGGAGAGCACGGAACGCGCCGACCAGTGCAACCATGGCCGGCCCACGTGGGTGCAGGTCGAGATCAATGCGCTGGACAAGCTGTTCCTGCGCGGCCAGTAAAAGAGCCTGAAAAACGTCCATGGCGGCGTTGCACTGCCTCGCCGTGCTAGCCGTACTGTCTTCGGCAATGCGCCTTGCCCTGAACGTTTTGCCAGTCTCTTTTGCACCACATCATACAAAACCAACATGCAAAACACCCCACACCTCCCCCTGGCCGTCGCCATCATGGGCCCCACGGCCAGCGGCAAGACGGCCAGTGCGCTGGCCATCGCGCAAGCCATCCCGTCCGAGATCATTTCCGTCGATTCCGCCCTCGTTTACCGGGGCATGGATATCGGCACGGCCAAGCCCTCGCAAGAGGAGCTGGCCCAGGTTCCGCATCATTTGATCGACATCATCGACCCGCTCGATGCCTATTCCGTGGCGCAGTTCCGCAACGATACCCTGCGCCTGGTGGCGGAGATCTCGGCGCGCGGCAAGCTGCCGCTGCTCGTCGGCGGCACCATGCTGTACTTCAAGGGCCTGGCCGATGGCCTCGACGACTTGCCCGGCGCCGACCCTGCCCTGCGCGCCCAACTGGAAGAGGATGCGGCCGCCATAGGCTGGCCCGCCATGCATGCGCGTCTGGCCGAGCAAGACCCGGTCACGGCGGCGCGCCTGGCGCCGCAGGACGCGCAGCGCATCGGCCGCGCGCTGGAAATCATCGCCCTGTCGGGCCAACCCATGTCGGCCCTGCTGGACCGGCGCGAAAAGACCGTACTGCCATTCCGGCTGCAATCGTTCGCGCTGGAGCCGTCCGACCGCGCCGTGCTGCATGCGCGCATCGCCTCGCGCTTCGACCTCATGCTGAAAAACGACGCCCTGCTCGATGAAGTGGAGCAGCTGCGCCGGCGCGGCGACCTGCACCCGGGCCTGCCATCGATGCGCTGCGTCGGCTACCGCCAGGCCTGGGAATACCTCGATGGCCGCATCGACCGCGCCGCCCTGCGCGAGACGGGCATCATCGCCACGCGCCAACTGGCCAAACGGCAGCTCACCTGGCTACGCTCGATGCCGGAGCGCATCGTCATCGATTGCCTGGGACGTGAGCCGGCCGCGGCCATGCTGACGCAGATCCAAGCGTTGCTGAAATAGTCACGACAACAATCCACCACGAAAAATCCACACATTTTTTTGCGCCGGCATTGACAAGGAAATGGGAAGACTGGATAATGCTCGGCTGTTGGGTGATATAGCTCAGTTGGTTAGAGCACAGCATTCATAATGCTGGGGTCGGTGGTTCAAGTCCACCTATCACCACCAAAGAACATCGATCAGGTTTCCCCTGATCACAACCAGCATCCGGTCTGACCGGTCTGTTTGGTGATATAGCTCAGTTGGTTAGAGCACAGCATTCATAATGCTGGGGTCGGTGGTTCAAGTCCACCTATCACCACCAAGAATTTGCAGCACTGATAAACCCGCCTCTGCCCCGTGCAGCGGCGGGTTTTTTCATTTCCGGCACCGCCGCACATGCGGCCTGCGCGCAACACCTGCCCCAGCCGCATGCAATCGGGGATTGTGGCGAGACGCCGCTCGCGCTTACAATGAGAATAATTCTCATTTATAATATTCATCATCCATGTCCACCATCCAGCCCAGCCTGCAACAGCAAGTGCAGTCGCTCTACAGCGAGCATCACGGCTGGCTGGTCGGCTGGCTGCGCAAAAAACTCAGCTGCCCGCATGGCGCGGCCGATGTGGCGCAAGACACCTTTGTGCGCATCATCGCCTCGCGCGACGCGCTGTTCGGCATGCGCGAGCCGCGCGCCTACCTGTCCACCACGGCAAAGCGCTTGCTGCTCGACCGCGCGCGCCGGCAGGTACTCGAGCGCAGCTACCTGGCGGAACTGGCCCTGCTGGCCGACAGCCTGCCCGGCGCGCCCTCGCCGGACGAGATCCTGATGGCCGTGCAGGCGCTCGGGCAGATCGCCACGGCGCTGGCCGGCTTGTCCGCCAAAGCGCGCGATGCCTTTTTGCTGCACTACCTGGAAGAACAACCGCAGGCCGCCGTCGCCGCGCAGCTGAACGTCTCCACGCGCATGGTGCAAAAATACCTGGTGCAAGCCTTGCTGGCCTGCCGCCACGCCTGCCCGGGCATGGCGGCATGAATCGCCCCCGCACGGATATCGCCGCCGAACAGGCCGCCCGCTGGATCGTGCGCCTGAGCGCCGACGACCCGGCCGAGCGCGAACAGGCACGCTCCGGCTTCGCCGCATGGAAGGCGGCCGACCCGCGGCACGCCAACGCAGCGGCCGGCATGGAAAACCTGCTGCGTCAATTGCACGCCGTGCGCGAGCCGGCCGGCGGCGACCATCGGCCCGCGCGCGCCGCCCTGGCCGCCATCGCCCCCGATCGTCCCCGCCAGCGTCTGCGCCAATTGGCCGCCGCCAGCGCCGTTGCCGTACTCGCGCTGACCGGTGCGCTGGTCATCAGCGAGCGCCCCGCCTACCTGCTGGCCGACCTGCGCAGCCCAACGGGACAATGGCACACGCACACCCTGGCCGATGGCAGCCGCCTGACCCTGGGCAGCGACAGCGCCGTCAACGTGCATTTCAATGCGGGCGAGCGGCATGTGGAGCTGGTGCGCGGCGACATCCTCGTCGACGTGGCCAAGGATGCGCAGCGCCCCTTCATCGTCGACAGCGGCCAGGCGGCGATTCGCGCGCTGGGCACGCGTTTCAGCGTGCGCAGGGATGGCGCCGCCACCACCCTGAGCATGCTAGAGTCCAAAGTGTCGGCGCAGGTGCCGCGGCATCCGGCCATCGTGGTGCAGGCGGGCCAGCGCACGCGCATCACGGACGATGGCGTAGGCCCCATCACGGCCATCGATGCGGCCGGCGTGCAGGACGCCTGGCGCGCACACCAGCTGGTGGTCGATGACCAGCCGCTGGCCGAGGTGCTTGACGAGCTGGCGCGCCACCGCCCCGGCCAGCTGCATTACGACCACGCGCAAATCGCCGGCATCCGCGTGGCGGCCGTGCTGCCGCTGGACGACACGGACAAGGCGCTGCAGCTGTTGATCGACAATTTCCCGCAACTGCGCATCCGCATGCTGACGCGCTACCTGGTGATGGTCGACGCGCCAAGCACTGGCACCGCAAAAAAATAATTTGCCACGCTGGTTCGTGTTGGCGCATCTCGTGCGTCAAGGCAGCTGAGATCATTCAAAAAAGGCTGTCACCATGTACGCTCAAGTCGTTGCCGTTTCCTCCCCGAACACCCTGCGCACGCGTCTGCGCCCGCTGGCCCTGGCGGCCATGCTGCTCGCTGGCGCCGGCCTGCACGCCCAGGCTACCGCCCAGACCACCCCGGCTGTCGCCAGCTACGCCATCCCCGCCGGCCCGCTGGCCGGCGCCCTGAACCGCTATGCGCAGCAGGCGGGCGTCTCCATCGTCATCGATGCATCCCGGGTGCAGGGCTTGACCAGTGCAGGCCTGCAAGGCAGCTACGCCATCGATGACGGTTTCGCCGTGCTGCTGCGCGGCAGCGGCTACGCCATCGGCAAGACGTCCACCGGCTATGTGCTGGTGGCCGCGCCGGCGCCCACGCCCACGGCGGCGATCGGCACTGCTTCAGCGGCCGAACGCACCATGCCCTCGATTACCATCGTTGGCCAGGCCGAGCAAGGCGCCACCACGGAAGGCAGCGGCTCCTACACGGCGCGCAAGCTCACCATCGGCAAGGGCGAGCAAGCGATGAAGGACATCCCCCAATCCGTGAGCGTGCTGACGCGCCAGCGCCTGGAGACCAGGGCATCACGGATCTGCGCGAAGCCGTCAACAACGTCACCGGCGTGGTGGGCGTGCATGGCGTGGGACCGGGCGTGGTGATCACGGCCCGCGGCTTCCAGATCGATCAATGGCAGTACGATGGCGTGCCCATCGACCGCAACACCTATGCACTGGGTAACTGGGGCCAGGAAAACATGGTCATCTACGACCGCCTGGAAGTGCTGCGCGGCGCCTCGGGCATGCTGGTCGGCACGGGCAGTCCCGGCGGCTCCGTCAGCCTGGTGCGCAAGCGCCCGACCGCCGCGCGCAGTGTCAGCATGACGGCGCGCGCCGGCTCGTGGGACCATTACGGCGCACAGCTCGACGTCAGCATGCCCCTGAATGCGGACGGCAGCCTGCGCGGACGCGCCATCGTCGATGAAGACGATACCCATTCCTTCGTCGACCAGGTATGGAGCCAGAACCGCACCCTGTACGCGGCGCTCGACTACGACCTGGGACCGGCCACCACCCTGGGCCTGGCCATCAGCAACGTCAACGACCATGGCCGCCCCACCTTTATCGGCCTGCCCCGCTACGCGGACGGCAGCGCGCTGAACCTGCCCCGCTCCACCTTCACGGGCGCCGACTGGAACCGCAGCGAGGCCAAACAAACCAACGTGTATCTCGATCTGGAACACCATTTCAACAGCCAGTGGAGCCTGAAGGCATCCGCCGTGAACATGAAGGAAAACACCGGCTCCGTGCACCAGCGCGTGGCCTTGCCCATTAATCCCGACGGCAGCGGTGCGAGCTATGCCGACTTTGGCATGGATTTCGACAACCGCAAGCGCGGCATCGATACCTACGTGCGCGGCAAATTCGACGGCCTGGGCATCGCGCAGGAAGTCCTCGTGGGCGCCAGCTACGTCACGATGGCGTCGGACGACGTCTACGCCCGCGTTTGGGAATCCGGTGCGGACGTCTTCAACATCAGGCACAACCGCCCATGGCAAGACCTCGACAGCATCGCCGCGCGCCCGAAGGGCGTGCGTCCCGTCAGCACCTATGAAATACGCCAGAAAGGCCTGTATGGCAGCTGGAACGGCCAGTTGACCAGCAAGCTGAAAGCCGTGCTGGGTGGACGCTTCAGCTGGTACGACTTCGTGTATGCGACGCCCAAAGGTCCTGAAGAACAGCTCAACGCCACCGCCAAGTTCACGCCATCGGTAGGCCTGATCTACGCGCTCGATCCGCAATGGTCGGCCTACGCCAGCTATGCCGACATCTTCACGCCACAAAGCATCCGCGATGCGCAAGACAAGGTCCTCAAACCCATCACGGGCAGCAACTACGAGGCGGGCATCAAGGGTGAGCTGATGGATGGCAAGGTCAACACCTCGCTGGCCGTGTTCCGCTATGACCACAAGAACCGTGCCGTCACCGACTATGCTGCGGGCATGGTGTGCGCCGACGGGTACTGCTCGCGCGCCTCGGGCAAGGTGCGCAGCCAGGGCCTGGAAGCGGAAGTGTCGGGCGAAGTGGCGCGCGGCTTGCAGCTGTCGGCCGGCTACGCCTATACGACGACGACCTATCTGAACGACCCGGACAGCCAGGGCAAGGTCTTTTCCACCTGGACGCCGAAACACATGCTGCGCGTGTGGTCCAGCTACACCCTGCCGGGCGCATGGGACAAGTTCAGCGTGGGCGCCGGCGTCAACACGCAAAGCCATACGCTCGATACCAATAGTACCTTCAAGGTTGCAGGCGTCTCGATCTGGAATGCACGCATGGCCTGGCAAGCCACGCCCCAAGTGGCCCTGTCGCTCAATGTCAACAACGTCTTCGACAAGAGCTACATCATCCCGGCCTACAACACCACCGGGTCGAATAACTACTATGGCGACCCGCGCAACGTGCAGTTCACCTTGAAATACACGCCGAAGTGGTAAAACGATTGAAAAGCTGAAGGCCGGCACGCTGGCCGCGCCGCGTGACTGATAGTGCAACCGGCATTCAGTTCGCGCCGCGGCCGGGATTTTCGGCTAAGATGATGGCGCGGCATTGCGCCGCACCGCATCGTGCATCGGCCTCTCAATCATCTACACCGTCAATGGAACAAAAAGACAAGTCCTGGGTCACTTCGGTGGACGTCGCCAAACGGGCCGGCGTCTCGCGCTCCGCCGTCTCGCGCACGTTCACGCCCGGCGCCAGCGTGGCGCCCGAAACGCGGGCCCGCGTGATGGAAGCGGCGCAGTCGCTGGGCTACCAGGTCAACATCCTGGCGCGCAGCATGAACCAGGGCCAGAGCAATCTGGTGGGCGTCGTCATCACGGGCTTCACGGACCCGTTCCGCGTGGCCCTGTTGGGCGAAGTCACGCGCAGCCTGAGCGAACATGCGCTGGTGCCGCTGCTGATGAATGCGGAAGATCCCGAGCGCCTCAGCGAACTGCTGCGCATCCTCCTCAGCTACAAGATTTCCGGCGTCATCATGACGTCCGGCTCGCCGCCGTCCGCCGTCGCCACGGAATACCTGCAGCGGCAAGTGCCGGTGGCCATGATCAACCGCGCGCGCGACCTGAAAGGCGTGGACGTGGTCAACAGCGACAACCGCCATGGCGGCGAACTGGCGGCCAGCACCCTGCTCGACAGCGGCGCCAAACGGCTGGCCTTCGTCAACACGCGCGCCAGCAGTTTCAGCGGTATCGCGCGCGGCAAGGCCTTCCTCGACCACCTGGCGCCGGCCGTGGCGAAGAAGCGCTGCACGGCCGGCGAATACCTGGCCGAGGCCATCGGCTACCAGGCGGGCCAGGAAGCGGCCGACGCCCTGCTCGCATCAAGCAAGCTGCCCGACGGCGTCTTTTGCGCCACCGACCTGATCGCCTGCGGCTTCATCGATGCGGCGCGCAGCAAGTACGGCATCGACGTGCCCGCGCAATTGCAGGTGATCGGCTTCGACGACATTCCCATGGCGGCGCTGGACGCCTACCAGCTGACCACCATCCGCCAGGATGCGGGCGAACTGGCGCGCCGCGCCGTCAAGAGCCTGGTCGAGCGCATGGAAAAATTCGCCATGCCGGGCCGCCTGAAGGAAGTCCCCGTCACGCTGGTGCGGCGCGGCACGACGCGCTAAGCGATCCAATACGGCAGATGGCGCAACGCCGTCTGCCCGCGCCCGCCGTTCCCCGTTTTCCACACTTTTTCGTCCCCCGCCCGTACTTGTTGACATCAAAAAAAATCCGGGTTACTGTTTGCACACGTGTACTGCACACGTGTGCAATTTCTTCAAAAAGCCTGTTCTGGCCACACCACTAAAAAAAGCGCCCCGTCCGCGGAGGCGTATCAAGGAGACCGTTATGTTGAACCACGTTCTAAGAATCGCCCTGTTCGGCGCCGGGGCCATCGGCCTGGCGGCCTGCACCACGCCCGCTGGCATGCAGCACAATACGGCTGCCACAGCCGCCGCCGATCCGAAGCTGGCGAAGATCGGCCAGATCATCGTCGTGTACATGGAAAACCGCAGCTTCGACCACCTGTTCGGCACCTTCCCTGGCGCCGACGGCATCGCCAATGGCCGCTCGCCCGACACCACCACGCAGACCGGTCCCGACGGCAAGCCGTATGCGATGCTGCCCGCCGTGGCGCTCGACAAGGGCGGCCTGGACCAGCGCTTCAAGGGCGACATCGCCAACGCGCCCTTCCACATGGAGCCAAGCGTGTCGCTGGGCGACAAGACGGCCAGTCCCGTGCACGCATTCTGGACGCACAAACGCCAGATCAACGACGGCAAGAACGACCGCTTCGTCGTCGAGGGCAATACGGGCGCCCTGCCGATGGGCTATTTCGACGGCAGCAAGCTCAAACTGTGGGCGCTGGCGCAGCGCTACACCCTGGCCGACCGCTTCTTCCAGTCCGCCTACGGCGGCTCCTTCCTCAACCACATGTGGCTGACCTGCGCCTGCACGCCCGTGTTCCCGAACGCGCCCAAGTCCATCGTCGCCCAGGATGAGCGCGGCACGGGCCACAAGAAGGGTGAGGAAGCGGAAGTGACGCAGGACGGCTACGCCGTCAACACCATGCAGGGCCCGCTGCTGTTCGACCCGACCAAGAAGCAGACCTTCCTGCCGCCGCAAACCATGCCGACCATCGGTGACCGCCTGACGGACAAGGGTATCTCATGGGTCTATTATGCGGACGGCTACGACATCGCCGTCGCCTCGACCAAGTCGGGCAAGAAGGCCGACGATTTCTCGTATCACCACCAGCCGTTCACCTACTTCAAGCGCTTCATCGACAGCCCGCAGCAGCGCGCCACGCACCTGAAGGACCGCTCCGACATGCTCGCCGACGTCCAGGCGGGCAAGCTGCCGCCCGTCTCGTTCTACAAACCGATGGGCAAGAAGAACATGCATCCGGGGATGGACAAATCGAGCGTGGCGGCCGGCGATGACGAGGGTGTGGCCATCATCAACGCCATCATGGAAGGCCCGCAATGGAAGGACACCGTCATCATCGTCACCACCGATGAAAACGGCGGTTTCTGGGACCACGTGGCGCCACCGAAAGGCGACCGCTTCGGCCCGGCCACGCGCATCCCCGCCCTCGTCATCTCGCCGTTCAGCGAAGGCGGGCATATCGACCATACCGAGTATGAAACCGTGTCGATCCTGAAATTCATCGAGGAACGCCATGGCCTGGCGCCATTGAGCGAGCGTGATGCGCGCGCCAACAGCCTGGCCAAAGCCCTCAAGCTCTAAATTCCACTCCCCTGCCTGTCTACCCTGGGTGCGCCGTCCTGCGCGGCGCGCCCGGGCAACTCACATCCAAAGGAAACGCCATGCTGCACGCACGCCATCTTCCCCTGTCCATCCTGATGCTCTCCCTGGCCGCCTGTGGCGGCGGCGAGACAACGCCGCCGGTAACGCCCGCTGTCACGCCGCCGGTGATGCCGCCTGTGACGCCGCCCCCCGCCACCTACTACCAGACCAAGACGCCGTACACGCCGCAGCAGGAGGCGGCCACGTATGAAGCCGCGCCGGCCGGCTACGCGCCCGTGTTCACCGAACTGGTGGCGCGCCACGGTTCGCGCGGCCTGTCGAGCATGAAGTACGACGCCGCCTTATACAACGTCTGGCAAAGGGCCGCCGCCGACGATGCGCTCACGCCGCTGGGGCAAAAGCTGGGCGCCGACATCCTGAAACTGATGAAGGCCAACGCGCTGCTCGGCTACGGCGTGGACGGCATCACGGCGCCCGGCTACGGCAACCTGTCGCAAACGGGCATCAATGAGCACAAGCAGCTGGCCGTGCGCATGCTGGCGCGCCTGCCCGCCCTGTTCACGCAGTTGGGCGCAAGTGCCGCCAGCGCGCCGCGCCAGATCGTCACCATCAGTTCCGGCGTGGACCGCGCCAAGGACAGTGCTGCGTATTTTGCGCAATCGCTGGCCGCCACGGCACCAAACGTCGCGGCGCTGATTACCCTGCCGCCCGCGCCGGCCGGCTACCCGGCCGGCAAGCCCGTGGCGCAACCCGCTGGCACCAACCGCTTCCTGCTGTATGCGCACAAGCTGGTGCCGAAGACGGACCTGGTCACCGATGCCCTCGACGGCTACTACCAGACCTACCAGGACAGCCAGGCTTACCAGACCTACCTGAAAAGCCCCGACTTCCTGGCCAAGTACACGGCCATCGACACGGACGCCAAGGCGCGCACACTGGGACGCGAAGTGCTGGAGCGGCTGTTTACCAAGGCCTTTGTCGACAAGATCGACAACGGCACCTACAGCTTCGCCAATACGGGCACCTACAGTTTCACCAGCGACGACGGCAAATTCACCAACACCGTGACGGGCGACGGCGAGACCACCATCAAGGGCCTGGCCGATGCAGCTTCCGTGCTGTACAACCTGTACGCCATCATGGCTGGCATGACGAACGAGGTCAAAGCCGACTTCGTGCAGTACATGCCGTCGGACGCGGCCAAGTACCAGGCCTTCGTGCAGGATTACCAGGATTTCTACAACAAGGGCCCGGCACCACCGAGAGCGCCGGCGTGACCTGGAACTACGTGCGCGCGCTGCGCGACGACTTCTTTACGGAAGTCGACGCCATCGCGCGCGGCGACCTGTCGCACGGCGCCAAGCTGCGCTTCACGCATGCGGAAGCCATCATCCCGCTGGCCACGGCCATGGGCCTGAAGACCGTTGTCGGCGCGCTGCCGGCGGCGCAGACCTACAGCTATGACAACAGCAGCTGGCGCGGCCTGTACGTGGCACCGATGGCGGCCAACATGCAGTGGGACGTGTACCGCGATGCCAGCGGCAATGTGCTGGTAAAAATGCTGTACAACGAAAAGGAAACCGACTTCCAGGCCGCCTGCGATGGCGCCCGCTATGCGGCCGGCAGCCATTTCTATGTATATGCGAAGCTGAAGACCTGCTACGGCCACGTGGCGCCGTAATCACGGAGTGCAGGCGGGCAGCCGTGCCCGCCTGTTTGGCGTTTGATGCTAGGCTTGCACCCAGGAACTCATCACGTCACGGACTCCCATGCCTCCATCGCTTCCCCTGGCCAGCATCCCGCTGGCCCTGGCCTTCGCCATGTGCGCCGGCCCCACGCTGGCCGCCGAAGGCCATTACCAGACCAAGACGCCGTATGCGCCGCAGCAGGATCCGGCGACCTATGCCGCGCCGCCGGACGGCTTCCAGCCCATCTTCACGCAGCTGGTAGCGCGCCACGGCTCGCGCGGGCTCACCAGCATGAAGAACGACGCGGCCCTGTATGCGATGTGGCAGCAGGCCGCTGCGCAGGATGCGCTCACGCCCCTGGGCCGCGAACTCGGCCCCGACATCCTGTCCCTGATGCGGGCCAATGCCTTGCTCGGTTATGGCGTGGCCGGCATCGAGCGGCCCGGCTACGGCAATCTGTCGCAGACGGGCATCGAGGAACACCGGCAACTGGCCGTACGCATGCTGGCGCGCCTGCCCGCCCTGTTCGCGCAGGTCGGCCAGGACGCCGCGACGGCGCCGCGCCAGCTCGTCACCATCCATTCCGGCGTGGACCGCGCGCGCGACAGTTCGCGCTTCTTCATGCAGTCGCTGCTCGAGCACGCGCCCGCGCTGGCGCCCTTGGTATATCTGCCGCCCGCGCCGGCGCCGTATCCGCAAGGACGCAAGCCCGCGGTGCAGCCGATATTGCAGCCCGATGGCGTCAACCGCTTCCTGCTGTACGCGCACAAGCTGGCGCCGCAGACGGACCGCGTCACCGATCCGGCCAATCCGCATTACGCCACCTATGCCGCCAGCCAGGCCTACCAGTACTATGAAAGAACCAAGCAGCTACATGCGCTGATGGACGCCCCAGCCAGGCTGCCTGCTGCGACCGCGCATGCGCGCCACGTGCTCGAACGGCTGTTTTCTCCCGCCTTCCTCGACCAGTTTGAAGGCGGCCGCGCCAGCTATGCGGACACGGGCAGCTACACCTTCACCAGCGACGACGGCAAGCTCACGCGCACCATGACGGGCAGCAGCGGCAAGACCGTCATCCGCAGCCTGAATGCGGCCGCGACGAAACTGTATGAGCTGTATGCGATCGCCGCCGGCATGCGGCATGAAGTGCCGGCCGATTTCAGCCGCTACATGCCAGCAGAAGACGCGCGCTACTACGCGTATATCGCCGACCACGAGGATTTTTACCAGAAGGGACCGGCCACCACGGAAAGCAGCGGCGTGACCTGGCGCTTTGCGCTGGCCTTGCGCGACGATTTTTTCAATGAAGTCGATGCGCTGGCCAGGGGAGACGTGCGCCACGCGGCCAAGCTGCGCTTCACGCACGCCGAGATGATCATTCCGTTCACGTCGGCCATGGGCTTGCAGCAGGCGCTGGCACCGTTGCCAGCATCGGCCAGCTACAGTTATGAAAATAGTCCATGGCGCGGACAGAGCGTCTCGCCGCTGGCGGCCAATATGCAGTGGGATGTATACCGCAACGGCACAGGGCAGCTCATCGTGCGCCTGCTGTACAACGAAAAGGAAACGGACTTCCAGGCCGCTTGCGACGGCGCCCGCATCGCGCCGGGCAGCGTCTTCTACGACTATGCGAAACTGAAAACCTGCTACGGACACGTGGCGGCGCGCTAAGGCACCGCCACTGGCCTGATTACTTCAAGGTCGGCATGGCAAACTCCGCGCCGGCAGCCGTCGAGGCCGGCCAGCGCTGGGTCACCGCCTTCTGTTTCGTGTAGAAACGCACGGATTCCGGGCCGTGCGCATGGTGGTCACCGAACAGGCTGCGCTTCCAGCCGCCGAAGCTGTGGAAGGCCATCGGCACGGGGATCGGCACATTGACGCCCACCATCCCCACCTGCACCCGGTGCGTGTATTCGCGCGCCGTGTTGCCGTCGCGCGTGTAGATGGCCGTGCCGTTGCCGTATTCATGCGCGTTGACCAGGTCCAGCGCGGTGGCAAAATCGGGCACGCGCACGATGCACAGCACGGGGCCGAAGATTTCCTCTTGATAAATCGTCATCTCCGGCGTGACGTGGTCGAACAGGCTGCCGCCCAGGAAAAAGCCTTTCTCGTGACCTGCCAGTACGAAACCGCGTCCGTCACTGACCAGCTTGGCGCCTTCTTTTACTCCTGTGGCGATATAGCCGGCGATCTTGTCCTTGTGCACCTGCGTCACCACGGGGCCCATCTCGGCCGACAGATCCATGCCCTGCATGATCTTTAACGCCGCGATGCGCGGCACCAGGGCTTCCACCAGCTGGTCCGCGACATTGCCGACCGCCACGACGACGGAAATGGCCATGCAGCGCTCGCCGGCCGAACCGAACGCGGCGCCCATCAGGGCGTCCACCGTCTGGGGAATGTCCGCGTCGGGCATGACGACCATGTGGTTTTTCGCGCCCCCGAGCGCCTGCACGCGCTTGCCCTGGGCGCAGCCCGTCGCATAGATATACTCGGCGATCGGCGTGGAACCGACGAAACTGACGGCGCGCACGTCCGGGTGGTGCAATAACCCATCCACGGCCTCTTTATCTCCCTGCACCACGTTGAAGACGCCGTCGGGCAAGCCCGCGTCCGTCAGCAACTGCGCCAGCAGCAGGCTGGCCGACGGGTCGCGCTCCGACGGTTTGAGTACGAAGGTATTGCCGCAGGCAATGGCCATCGGGAACATCCACATCGGCACCATCACGGGAAAGTTGAACGGCGTAATGCCGACACAGACACCGAGCGCCTGGCGGATCGACCAGGCGTCGATGCCGCCGGCCACCTGTTCCGAATACTCTCCCTTCATCATTTGCGGGATGCCGCAGGCAAATTCCACCACTTCGATGCCGCGCGTCACTTCCCCTTTCGCATCCGTAAACACTTTGCCGTGCTCGGCCGTGATCAGGGCGGCCAACTGGTCCGAGTGCTCTTCCAGCAACTCCTTGAACTTGAACATGACGCGGGCGCGGCGCAGGGGCGAGGTCTGCGACCAGGCGGGAAACGCCGCGTGGGCGGCGGCCACGGCCGCGTTCAGCTCGGCCAGGCGTGGCCAGGGAAACCTTCGCCGTCACCGCGCCCGTGGCGGGATTGAAGACGTCGCTCGTGCGCTCGGAGCGCGAAGCCATGGGGTTGCCACCAATAAAGTGGCCGATCTGTTGCGTTGTCATAGCGGATTCCTTGATTATTTGGTATGCATCAGCCACTCATGGGCCGGGTCGTTTTTAAAGTGCCACACGCGTTTCGGGCCGGCCATCACGTTCAGGTAATAGCCGTCATAGCCATACGGCACGGTGACGGGGTGGTAGCCCCTGGGCACCATCACCACGTCGTGGTTTTCCACGGCCATGGCTTCGTCGATGGAACGGTCATCCGTGTAGACGCGCTGGTAGGCAAAACCCTGCTCGGGATTGAGGCGGTGGTAATAGGTTTCCTCCAGAGAACTTTCGGTTGGAATATTGTCGCTGTCGTGCTTGTGCGGCGGATAGCTCGACGAATGGCCGGACGGCGTGACGACTTCCACCACCAGCAAGCCGTCTGCTTCCTCCGTCTGCGGCAGGATGTCGCACACGTAGCGGGTATTCGCGCCCTGGCCCCGCACGGAGCGCGTCATGCTCGATGGCTCGATCAGGCGCGCCGGACGGTGGGTCGTGGCGGGTGCGCTGCACAGGGCGACCTCGGCAGCGCTCACGGCCGTGATACGGACCTGTGTTTCCAGCGGCACATACACGGCATAGGGCGAGACGTCTTCAAAAACGCTGGCGCGCTTGCCGATGGCTTCCCAGCTCTGCTCGCCCGCCTGCACGGTGACCGTGCCCGTCAGCACGACGAGGCACAGCTCGCGGCTGCCCGTCTCCAGGCTGATGTGTTCGCCGGCCTGCAACCTGTGCGCGGCAAAGCCCACGTGCGTCCAGCCGGCCGACGCCGGTGTCACCTCGACGATGGTCTGTCCCTGCCCCGCTTTCACCAGCAGCGGGCTCATGCCGCCTCCCGGCCCAGGCGCGGAATCGCGTCGACCAATTGCGCCAGGTAATCGTGGCCCATCTTCGCGTATTCGTAGCTGGGCGCCACGGCCGGGTCTTGCTCCGCTTCCACCACCAGCCAGCCTTCATAGCCGTGCAGATACAAGCGCGTCAGGATGGCCGGGAAGTCGATGCAGCCGTCGCCGGGCACGCTGAAGGCGCCATTGATGACGGCCTGCAGGAAACTCCAGTGGCCATTTCTCGCCAGTTTCACCACATTGGGGCGCACGTCCTTGCAATGCACGTGGCAGATGCGTTCGATGTGTTTATTCAGCACCGCCAGCGCGTCGCCGCCGGCAAAGGTGATATGACCCGTATCAAACAACAAGCCGACTTCCGGCCCCGTCAGGGCCATCAGTTGATCCACGTCAGCGGGCGTTTCCACGTAAGCGCCCATGTGATGGTGGTAGGCAAGCCGCACGCCGTGCGCCAGCAGGTGGGCGGCAAAGGCCGTGAGCTTATCGGCGTAGTCCTGCCACTGCTGCTGCGTCTGGAAGCGGGGGCGTTTGTACAGCGGACGGGCTTCGCCCTGGATGGCGTCGGCCACTTCGCCGTAGACCATGACAGTGGCGCCGCTGTCGGCCAGCAGCCGCAAATGCGATGCCACGGAGGCGATCTCTTCTTCCACCGAGCGGTGCGCCAACCGGCCCGAATACCAGCCGGAGACACACGCCAGGCCATACTTGCCCAGCACGGCGTTCAGGGACGGAGCATCTTTCGGAAACTTGTTGCCCAGCTCAAAACCCACGTAGCCGATCTCGGCGCCTTCCTTCAGTGCCGTTTCCAGGGGCGTTTCGCCGCCCAGGCTCGGCAAGTCGTCGTTCATCCACGAGATCGGGTTGATGCCGATCTTCACATTCCATGTAGTCATTTCAATTCCTTTGTTTCAGGCGATCGTTTTCATAACGGGCACGGGCAGCTTGCACGCCGGCTTGCGTGGAGACCTCGGGCACGGCCACTTCCCACCAGCAACCACCCTCCTCGGTCGTGCGCGTGTCGTCCGTATTGATGCAGATCAGATACGTGCGGCTAGCTTCGCGGGCGCGCAGCATGGCCTGTTCCAGTTCGCCAATGTCGGCAACGTGTTCGGACAGCGCGCCCAGGGATTGCGCATGCAGGGCGAAGTCGATGCGGGGTGCGCTGTCGGGCAACATATTGTTGAACGAGGCATTGCCGCACGCCTGCTGCAATCGGTTGATGCAGCCGTAACCGCGGTTGTCGAGCACGACGATGATGAGTTTTTTGTCCAGCATGACGGAAGTGGCGATTTCCGAATTCATCATCAGATAGCTGCCGTCGCCCACCATGACGATCACCTCGGCATCGGGTTTGGCCATCTTGACGCCGAGGCCGCCGGCGATTTCATAGCCCATGCACGAATAGCCGTATTCCATGTGGTAGCCGCCCGGCGTTTCCGTCCGCCACAGCTTGTGCAGTTCGGCCGGCAAGGTACCGGCCGCGCAGACGACGATGTCGCGGGTGGTGGAGTCAAGTGAAGAGCGCTGCACGGCACCGATGACTTCGCCGTCATACGGCAAGCCGGCGACTTCCCGTTTGCCGGTGATCGCCAGCACGGTGGCGCGCCAGGCCTTGCCTGCCTGCTGCGCCCGCTCCAGCCACTGGCCCGCGCTGTTCCAGTTGCCCAGCAGGCGCGACAGGCCCTGCAAACCCAGGGTCGCGTCCGCCTGCAGGCCCAGGCCACGGCGTTTCAGCGCATCAAAACGGTTGACGTTCAGGCTGACCAGTTGCGCCTGCGCAAACAGGGAGTTGGAACCGGTCGTGAAATCCTGCAGGCGCGTGCCGATGGCCAGCACCACGTCCGCGTCCGCCGCCAGCGCATTCGCGGCAGGCGAACCGGTGACGCCGATGGCGCCCAGCTGCAACGGGTGGTCCCACGGCAAGCTGCTCTTGCCGGCCTGGGTTTCCGCCACGGGAATGCCGTGCCGCTCGGCAAACGCCTGCAAGGCGGCGCTGGCCTTGCCGTACAACACGCCGCCGCCGGCCACGATCAGCGGCTGTTTCGCGTTTTTCAGCAACGCTGCCGCTTCTTCCAGTTCCTGTTCGATGGGCGGCACGGCGCGGAAACGCACGACTCTCGGTTCGAAAAAGTCGACCGGATAGTCATACGCCATCGTCTGCACGTCCTGCGGCAGGGACAAGGTCACGGGACCGCAAGCGGCCGGGTCCGTCAAGGCGGCAATCGCGCGCGGCAAGGCGGTCAGCAATTGCTCCGGATACACGATGCGGTCGAAATAGCGCGATAAGGGTTTAAAAGCATCGTTGACCGAGACGCTGCCATCGCTGGCGTCTTCCAGTTGCTGCAAGACGGGGTCCGGCGCGCGCGAGACGAAGACGTCGCCGGGCAACAGCAAGACCGGCAGGCGGTTGACGTGCGCCAGCGCGGCGGCCGTCAGCAGATTCGTGGCGCCGGGACCGATGGAACTGGTCACCGCCATCATGCGCCGGCGCATGTGGGCTTTCGCATAGGCGATGGCCGAGTGCGCCATCGCCTGTTCATTGTGGGCACGGTAGGTTGGAAATTGCTCGCGGTACTGGTACAGCGCCTCGCCCAGGCCCGCCACGTTGCCGTGGCCAAAGATGGCGAAAGCGCCGCCGAATAGCGGTTGGCCATCCTCGGTGCGCAGCACGGACAGGTAGCGGACTAAAGCCTGCGCCATGGTCAAGCGGATGGTTTTATGGATGGTCGCGCTCATGCGGCACGCTCCAGGCGGTTGCGCGTGCGCTGCCACAAGCTGATCAGCTGTTCGAAGTTGGCGCGCACTGCGGCGATCAGGCCCGCATCGTCGAGTTCTCCGGCCAGCCAGCGGCGGCTCGGTTCCTGGAAGATGGTGCGGCCCACCATGAAGCCGCGGCACGTCGTGCTGGCACTGGCCTGTTCAAAACTGGCGGCCAGTTTGTCGATGGGCGCATTCAGGCCCAGCAAGACGACGCCACGGCAATACGGATCGCGCTCATGCACCAGGGCATCGATGGCTTGCCATTGCTTGGCCGACATGCTTTCCAGCTTCCACCATTCCGGGTAGATGCCGAGGTTGTACAGGCGCTTGACGGCGCGCAAGACTGTGTCGTCGCCGTGCGGCAAGGCGTCCGACGGTATGACTTCCAGCAACAGTTCGTGACCGCTCACTTGCGCCGCGTCATACAGGGCCTTGATCTGCGCTTCCTGTTCCAGCCGGTTTTCCACAGCGTCGTCCGGATGCAGTTGCACCAGGCACTTGATCACGTGTTCCTTTGGCCAGCTGAGCAGATGCGAGCCGATGGAGCGGCCCCAGTCGAACTGCAGCGGATTGGAACCGGGCAATTCCACGGGACGGCCTATCCACCAGCCGCGTCCCGTCGCATCGTTGAGGGCATCGACGCCATAGCGGCCATCGATCAGCACGCCCGTCTTGCCGGCCAGTTGCAAGGCCGTTTCCGTCTGCGCCACGGCTTGCACCATCAATTGCTTCAAGGCGCAGATACGCGATTCGGACTCGCCCGCTTGTTGCGCCAGCTCAAAGAATTGCGTGCGGTGGTCAAAGGCGAACACGCACAGCTCATTCCACTCCTTGCGCGCCACCGTCGTGCGGTGCAGGCGCGACAAGGTGGCATCCTGGTCCGGCTGCGTCAGTTTGGCCGCGTTGGCGAGGAAATAATCGAGCTCGACAGGCGACGGCATGGCCGGCGCGCAACCATGGCGCGACACGACGAGGGCGCCGCAGCCGTTCGCGTAGCGGCAGCACGCCTCGTAATCCTCGCCGCGCAGCCAGCCTTTCAGGAAACCGGAAAGAAAAGCGTCGCCCGCGCCAAGCACGTTCAGCACTTCCACGCGCACGCCGCGGTAGTTATACGCGTCATCGAGACTGGCCGGCACCACATTGTCGATGACGGCGCTGCCCAGCGGGCCACGCTTGACGACCAGGGTGGCCAGGGTGGCGGCCCGCACGGCACGCAAGGACGCCATGATGTCGGCACCGCCGCCGGCGATCATGAATTCCTCTTCCGTGCCGACGATCAGGTCGAACTGCGGCAAGATCGCCTGCAAGTGCTTGGTGACGCCGTCGTTCGAGACGAAACGCGTTTCGCCATCGGCCTTGCCGGACAAGCCCCACAGCACGGGCCGGTAATCGATGTCGAGCACGGTGCGCACGTTATTCGCGCGGGCCAATTTCAAGGCTTGCGTGCTGACGGCGTGCATGGCGGCGGTCGAAAAATGCGTGCCGGTGATTAATAACGCTTTGCTCGACGCAATGAAAGCCGCATCCACCAAGGATGCGTCGATGGCCATGTCGGCGCAATTTTCACGGTAGAAAATCAGGGGAAAGGTGTTCTTGTCCTTGATGCCCAGCATCACCAGGGCAGTGAGCCGCTCGCGGTCGATGCCCACGTGGCTGACGTCGCAGCCCTCCTGCGCCAAAGTATCCGTCAAGAAACGCCCCATGTGGTCGTCGCCCACTTTCGACAGCATGGCGGACTTCAGGCCCAGCCTGGCCGTGCCGAAGGCGATATTGGCGGACGAGCCGCCCAGGTATTTGGCAAAGCTCGTCGCGTCTTCCAGGGTGCTGCCGATCTGCTGGGCGTACAGGTCCACGGCCAGGCGGCCCAGGCAGATCACGTCGAGCGCGCGGCCCTGGGCAAATTCAGTCGTATTCTTCATGGCATTGTTTCCTTATGACAGTTGCACGATGCGCTGCTCGCGCCACGACACGGTGGCCGCTTCGGCCAGTTCCAGGGCTTTCAAGCCATCGTGGACGGTGGTGCGCAGCGCTGCGCCATGGGCAAAGGCGTCGAAAAAGTGCCCCATTTCGCTGGCGTAGGCGGCGCGGTAGCGCTCCAGGAAAAAGTCTTCCGGCTTGTCCACGCTGACGTTGACGGCACCATAGGCCGTCACTTCCGTCGGCTTGTGGTTGCCTGCCTGCAGCATGCCAGCGCTGCCCAGCACTTCGAAACGCTGGTCGTAGCCGTAGGCGGCGCGGCGCGTCGTGTTGATCTGGCACAAGCGTCCCTTCGCCGTGCGGAGGGTGACGGCCGTGCAATCGAGATCGCCCGCCGCGCCGATGGCCGGATCGACGAGGCAGCTGCCCGTGGCGTGCACGCTGATGGCTTCGTCGTCGAGTATCCAGCGGAAGATGTCGAAATCGTGGATCAGCATATCCTTGAAGATGCCGCCCGAGACCTTGATGTAGCTCACGGGCGGCGGGCCCGGGTCGCGGCTGGTGACGATGAGCATCTCCGGCGTGCCGATCTCGCCCGCCACGATGCGCTGCTTGACGGCGGCAAACGTGGGGTCGTAGCGGCGCTGGAAGCCGATCATGCACAGCACGCCCGCGTCCTGGACGGCAGCGGCGGCGGCGCGCGCGCGCTCCAGGGTCAGGTCGACGGGCTTTTCGCAAAAGATGGCCTTGCCGGCGGCGGCCGCGCGCACGATCAGGTCCGCGTGCGTATCCGTGCTCGAGGCGATCAGCACGGCCTTGACTGCCGGGTCGGCCAGCACAGTGTCCACGCTGGCGACGCTGGCGCCATGCAGGGCCGCCACTTCCGCCGCCGCGCCCGCATGCACGTCGACCACGTATTTCAGGCGCACGCCGGGCTGGCGTACCAGATTGCCGGCGTGAATGCGGCCGATGCGCCCGGCGCCGAACAATGCCACTTGAATCATTTCCATCTCCTTGATAGTCGGTATCGTTTGGCCCGGAAATGCACACGTGTGCAAATCCGGGCGAAAAAAGTTAAAACAGGTGGATGACGCCCAGCATTACGCCGCTGAGCTTGGCCCCCTTCTTGGTGGCGGCGAAGGCATTGCCGCCAAACGTGTAGTTGGCGTTCTTGTCGTTATTGGTTTGCGTGTAGTAGGCGTAGACGGTGCTGCGCTTGGACAAGTAATACTCGTAGCCCAAAGTCGCCTGCTTGGCGCCGCTGTCGTCGCCGCGCACCAGGGTGGTCGCCTTGATGGTCACGCTGCTGCCGTTGGGCGCGCTGCCCGACACGTCGCCTGCCACGCCGAAACGGCCGATGAAGGGCACCGCCGCCCGCCTTGTAGGCGCCCGTGATGGTGAAGTAATCGCGCTGCAAGTCGCCGCCCGCCACGTCATACACCATGCGGTTCCAGGCCACGCCCACGTCGCCGCCGCCGAAGTTGTAATTGCCCACGGCGCGGAACATCTTTTCGCTGAAGCCGGGACGCAAGTCCTTGTGCTTTTCATAACCGACGGCGCCCTTGATAGGTCCGTTCACGTATTGCACGATGCCCGAATAGATGCGGTCGCCGTTCGATGCCTCGTTTTCGCTGGCGCGGTAAATCGTGGCGCTGAAGCCTTGCACCACGGGCGTGCGATAGCTGACGGCGTTCGAACTGCGGCGGTTGAAGCCTTCGCCGCCCAGCTGCGAAATGTTGGCGTCATCCTGGATGCCTTCGCCCACGAAACGGTTGGTATAGCCGTTGATCTGGCGGATCGGCGTGGCAAAGCGCCCCAGCGCGATGCGGCCATAGGCGGGGTTTTCCAGCCCGACAAAGGTATCCTTGCTATTAATGGCGCCCGTGCCATCGTCGAGCTTGGCATTGCCCTCGATCTGGAAGAAGGCCGTGTTGCCATTGCCCAAGTCTTCTCTTCCCCGGAAGCCGATCTTCGAGGAATTGTCCGATACGCGCGACACCGACTCGCCATTCGGCGCCGTGGCCGAGCTCGACGTTTCGATGCGGTCGAAGCCCGCGTGGATGCGGCCGTACACGACGACGCTCGATTCGGCCAGCACGCAGCCTGGTGCGACCAGCAACAATACGGCGGCGATCTTGTTCAACTGCATGGTGTTCATCCCGTTTTTCATTTTGTCTCCTGCTTGTTTTTATGGTGGTGGATTACTCATGATGCTCGACAGCGTGTTGCCACTACATGCGCCCCTCGCCGGACGCCTGCCCTCCCTTTCCAGTCAATGTGTTCAGGTACAGCGCGGCAAGGCCAGCGCCGCCAGTTGCGGATACAAGCGGGGGCCGCCCACCAGGATGGGGTTGCCCTTTTCCAGACCGTTATCGGCCAGGAAATCATTGCAGCGCCCGCCCGCTTCGTTGACGAGCACGATGCCCGCCAGGCAATCCCAGGAATTGATGTGCGGCTCGAAATAGCCGATCAGGCGCCCGGCCGCCACGTAGGCGATCATCAGCGCGCCGGAACC
This sequence comes from Janthinobacterium sp. TPC_1, assembly GCF_056037845.1. Classification (NCBI taxonomy): domain Bacteria; kingdom Pseudomonadati; phylum Pseudomonadota; class Betaproteobacteria; order Burkholderiales; family Oxalobacteraceae; genus Janthinobacterium; species Janthinobacterium sp. TPC_1. The sequence continues at coordinate 592,214 of NZ_CP195157.1, forward strand.
GTTGCGGATGAACATGCCGCCCTCTTCCAGCACGTCGAGCAGGAAGGGCAAAAAGGTATCGGTGCCCACGCGGTGCGAAAAGCCCACGCCCAGCACGCCGCCCTGCAGGCTGGCCACGTCGTTGATGCGCAGCCGCGTTTCGCCCGCCTTCGCCGTCACATGCGCGCCCTGCCCCAGGCAGGCGTGGAACAACTCGTCCGCATTCGGGTCGTACACGGCGCCGATGGCGGGCTGGCCGTCGACCAGCACGCCAATCGACACGCACCAGGCCAGCATGCCGTTGACGAAACAGGCCGTGCCGTCGATGGGATCGATGACCCACACGCAGCGCGCGTCCGACGCCCCCCGCCGCCCCGCTCCTCGCCCACCACGGCGTCGTCAGGAAAACGCGCGGCGATTTGCGCACGCACATAGTCTTCCACCATGCGATCGGCGATACTGACCATGTCCTGCAAGCCTTTTTCCTCGATCACCAGTTCCGTGCGGCGGTGAAACATGCCCAGCGCAATCTCGCCCGCCTGGCGGATGATGTGCCGGGCGTAGGCATAGCGCTCCAGGGTCGCCGCGTCGGCCAGTACCGCTGCCTGTGTCATATCTGTCATGCTTGTCCTCCAATGATGGCTGCGCCATGTTCGTGTACGGTCATGGCGACCGATGTGCCTTGCGTGAAAACCTGGCTCAAGTCGTGCGAGACGGCAAACAATTCGCCGACGGGCGTGTCGAGCGTGTATTGCATTTCGCGCCCCAGGTAGGTGGCGCGCGCCACGCGCACCACCATGGCGCTGTCGGGCTGCGCGGGCGACAGCAGGATCGCTTCCGGACGCACGGCGAAACTCGCTTCGCCGCTGCGCTGGCTGCGGCATGGCAGGCGCAGCCGCAGCTTGCCCATGACGCAGACGGCCTTGCCGTCGGCCACCGATTCGATCACGCCATCGACGATGTTCGCGTTGCAGATGAAATCGGCGACAAACTTGTCGGCCGGCGACTCGAACAGCTCGTGCGGCGTGCCCTTTTGCGCGATCACCTGGCGGTTCATGACGATAATCTGGTCGGAAATGGCCAGCGCCTCCTCCTGGTCATGCGTGACGTACACGGCCGTCAGGCCCAGCTTGACCTGGATGTCGCGGATCTCGTCGCGCACGCGGCGGCGCAGTTTCGTGTCGAGGTTCGACAATGGCTCGTCCAACAGCAAGACCTTGGGCTGCAGCACCAGCGAACGGGCCACGGCTACCCTTTGCTGCTGGCCGCCCGACAACTCGTTCGGGAAGCGCGCGGCAAAGTCAGCCAGACCCACCAGGCGCAGGCTTTCCTGCGCCCGTTCGATGGCGCGCGGCTTGGTCTCGCCCGAGACGGTCAAGCCGTAGCACACGTTGTCGAGCACCGTCATGTGCGGGAACAGCGCATACGACTGGAACACCATGCTGACGTCGCGCTCGGCGGCGGAGGTCAGGGTGACGTCCTCGCCGGCCAGCAGGATGCGCCCGGCGCTGACGCGTTCCAGGCCCGCGATCAGGCGCAGGGTGGACGTCTTGCCGCAGCCGCTGGGCCCCAGCAGGGTGACCATGGTGCGCGGGGCGATCGTGAACGACACATCGTTCACGGCCAGGGCCTTGCCGTAGCGCTTGGTAACGCCATCGAATTCCAGCGCGGCAAGCTCTGTTGCTTGGGTAGTAAAGTGGTTCATGCGTAGCTCTTTTCCAGGTTGGGAACGGCGGCCGGCAGCGTTTTTTCGGCGCTGACGCGGCGAAGGCGGCGCTTGCCGACCAGCAAATGGATCAATTGGATGCACAGCAGGATGATGACGATCAGCACCGTGGCATAGGCGATCGCCGTGCCGTAGTTGCCGTTTCGACACCAGGCCGATGATGTAGGACGTGGCCATGTCGTAATCGGCGCTGACGAGGAAGACGACGGCCGAGATCGACGTGATCGAACGCACGAAGCCATACACGAGGGCCGAGGCGATGGCCGGGCGCAGCAGCGGCAGGATGACCTTGCGCATGGTGGTCCAGCTGCTGGCGCCCAGGGTGATCGACGCCTCATCCAGGCTGCCGTCGAGCTGGCGCATGGCGGCGATGCCCGTGCGCAAGCCCATCGGCATGTTGCGGAAGACAAAGCACAGGATCAGAATCGTGGCCGTGCCCGTCAACTCGATCGGCGCCGAGTTGAACGCCAGGATGTAGCTGATGCCGATGACGGTGCCGGGAATGGCAAAGCTGAGCATGGTGCCGAACTCGAACGCGCTCTTCAGGGCGAATTGCTGGCGCACCAGCAGCCAGGCCGACAGGATGCCGACAAAGGCCGTCAAGGGCGCGGCGATGGCCGAAATCGTCAGGGTGGTAAACAGCGACGACGGCCAGGCCTGGCCCGTCCAGTGCCAGCCGGCAGCGCCCGCCGTGATGCCGAAGGCGTCGATGTAATGGCGCAAGGTGAAGGCATTGTCCTGGCCCCAGTTGTTCACGAAGCCGCCCGCCACCACGGTGCCGTAGATCAGGGCCGTGAAGGCGAACCATGGCAGGGCGATGGTCCACAGGGTGGTTTTCAGGCGCGGGTTGAGCGAGGCGTGGCCGCCGTGGTCGGCCTTGCCCGTCACCGTCACATACGATTTCTTGCCCAGCCACAGGTTCTGGATGAAGAAGGCACCCACGGCAAACGTCAGCAGCACGATGGCCAAAGTCGCCGCGCGGCCCTGATCGTTCGAGGCGCCCACCACGGAAAAGAAGATTTCCGTCGACAGCACGTGGAAGTTGCCGCCCAAGACCATCGGGTTGCCGAAGTCGGCCATGCTTTCGATAAAGCACAGCAAGAAGGCATTGGCGATGCCGGGACGCATCAGCGGCAGCGAGACCTTGACGAAGGTTTGCCAGCTGCTGGCGCCCAGGGTGCCCGACGCTTCTTCCAGCGAGGGGCTGACGCCTTCCACCACGCCAATCAACGTCATGAAGGCGATCGGCGCAAAGGCCAGCATCTGCGACAGCCACACGCCCGTCATGCCGTACAGCCAGCGGCTTTGCTCGATGCCAAACAGGTCGCCGACGAGGCCCGTGATGGCGCCGTTGCGACCGAAGAGCAGAATCAGGGCCAGGCCCAGCACGAACGGCGGCGTGACGATCGGCAAGATGGTGATGGCGCGCATGGGGCGTACCCAACGGCCGTTGGTGCGCGTCACCAGGAGGGCGAACACGAGACCGAGGAAGGTGGCCGACACGCCCGTCAGCAAGGCCAGCGCCAGGGTGTTCCACGCCACGCCGCAGCGGCCGGGACCGGCCACGCAATTGAGGCTCCAGATGCCGGGGTCGGCCAGGCGGCGCGCCAGGGCGGCGGCGCCCGTGCCGCCATCGTCCAGGGGCTGGCCGGCGCTGACGAGGATCAGCGCGACGGGGAACAGCACGAACAGGGAAATGAGGCAGATGATGAGGCCGATGGCGCCGGCCACGAAGGCGTCGCCGCGGCACACGCCGCAGGCGGCGGCGCCCGAGGTCAGCAGGAACAGCAGGCACAGCGCCAGCAGCAGCGCGCCGAAACCGAGGCCGGTGCCGGCGGCCAGCGGCCCCCAGCCCAGCCATGCCAGCCACAGCAGGCCCGCGCCGCCGAGGGCGATCTGGCCCAGGCCCAGGGTCTTGCGGTGGGGATTGCCGGCCACCAGCGCGGCGCTGGCGGCGATCAGGGCAAAGAACACGCCCAGCGGCCAGGCGCCGAACGACAGCACGTGCAGCACGGCCGGTGCGCCACGTTCACTGAAGAACTGGCCGTCGCGCAGCCACTCGCCGGCGAACAGGCCCGCTTCCTGCTGCTGCCAGGGCAACAGGCACAACGCTGCCAAAGCGGCCAGCAGCCAGCCGTAAAATATCTTTTTCATGAGGTCTCTATCCAGCTAAGTAGGCCTGCCGACATGGCCGTTGCGGCATGCGGCAGGCTCGGTACGATGACAGTCTTTGCGCCTTAATTGCCGGCAGAATATATCTGTGTCGTCCAGCGTTGTAATAAGCGCTTGCGCGTGTCCGACGCGCCATACTTGGCGAAGTCGTAGTTGATGGTCTTGATGTTTTCCAGGCGCGGCGAGGCGGCAGGAATGGTGGCGGCCGCGTTGGACGGGATCTGGAAGGCCAGCGCCTTGACGGCTTCGCTCTGCACGTCGGGACGCAGGGCGAATTCATAGAATTTCTTTGCCTGCTCCATGTTTTTCGCGCCCTTGACGATGCTCATCGAGCCGATCTCATAGCCCGTGCCTTCGCAGGGCGGCAAGACCTTCACGGGAAAGCCGGCCACGGTGAGTTTCATCAGGTCATGCATGAAGCCGATGGCCACGCCCGCTTCGCCGCGGCCCACGTCCTCGCCCGGCGCCACGCCCGCGTTCGGATACTTGCTGACGTTCTGGCCCATTTTCGCCAGGAAATCGAAGGCTTCCTCTTCGCCGAACAGCTGCACCACGGTGGCCAGCGCATTGTAGGCGGCGCCCGAGGAGTTCGGGTTAGCCATCTCGATCTCGCCCTTGTAGGCGGGCTTGACGAGGTCTTTCCAGCATTGGGGCGGCGGCAGGTTTTTCTTCTTCAGCACGTTTTCGTTGTAGGCCAGGCCCAGGATGCCGATATAGATGCCGACGGTGCGGTATTTGGCCGTCTCGGCCTGCTTGAGCGCCCACGGCTGCAGCTTGGGCAGGGTGGGCGACTTGTATTCTTCCGTATAGCCTTCGGCGGCGGCTTGCAGGTGCAGGTGCGGGTCGCCCGTGCCGCCCCACCAGATGTCCGATTTCGGGTTCGACGCTTCGGCGCGGATCTTCGCGTAGGCTTCCCCGGCGCTCTTCCTGATCATCGACACCTTGATCTTGCTTTCCGCCTCGAAGCGGTTCTTATCAGCTGGCACCATTCCATATCGGCCGAGCACAGCACGGACAGGCGTTCCTCGGCGGCCATGGCCGTCATCGGCAGGGCCAGGCTTATAGCAATCGCAACATTGCGCATCTTCATCGTCTCACTCCAAGTTCGTTATCGTTGTGGTACTTCAGACCGCACCGCTATCTTGCGGTGTCACTGTCCCGGGATGTGCTTTCTAAGGCCTTGCACTGTATTGCACACGTGTGCACACCTTACCACCAGCCGATTTTGACTGTCAACAAGAATCTCGGCAGGCGTGCGGCGTGGCGTTTTACCGACAAAAAAAGCCGCCAGCTGGTTGCAGCTGGCGGCTTTCGGGACCGGTGGGGTCAGAGGGGTGTTACTGCCAGGCTTCCTTGCCCGCGCGTGGCTTGCCCACCATCAACAAGGCACCCAGGGTCAGCACGGCCGCCAGCGACAGGTAATAGCCCACGTACTGCAAGCCATAGTTCGTGGCCAGCCAGGTGGCGATGTACGGCGCCAGCGAGGCGCCCAGGATGCCGGCCAGGTTGAACGTCAGCGAGGCGCCCGTGTAGCGCACTTCGGGCGGGAACAGTTCGGACAACATCGTGCCCAGCGGTCCGTAGGTCATGCCCATCAAGCCCAGGCCGACGGCCATGAAAACGGTCACTTCCCACGTCACGCCCGAGCCGAACATGGGCGCGAGCACCAGGCCGAAGATGGCGATGGCGACGGAAACCCAGATCAGGGTGGCGCGGCGGCCGCGGCGGTCGGCCAGCACGGCCGAAAACGGAATCGTCAGGGCGAAGAACAGTACGGCAAACAGTTGCACGACGAGGAATTCCTTGCGCGTGAAGCCCAGCTTGGTCGTACCCCAGCTCAGTGCGAACACCGTCATCAGGTAGAACAGCACGAAGGTGGCCAGGGCGATGATGGTGCCCAGGAACAACATGCGGCCATGCTGGCGGAACACGGTGGCCACGGGCAGCTTGACGACTTCGTTCTTATCGATGACTTTCTGGAAGTCCGGCGTTTCCGTGATCTTCAGGCGCACGTACAGGCCGACGATGACCAGCAGCGCGCTGGCGAGGAACGGGATGCGCCAGCCGTAGCTGAAGAACTGTTCATCGGTCATGGTTTCGCTCAGCAGCAGGAAGATGCCGCCCGACAGGAAGAAGCCGATCGGCGCGCCCAGCTGCGGGAACATGCCGTACCAGGCGCGTTTGCCCGGTGGCGCATTCTCGGTTGCCAGCAGCACCGCGCCGCCCCACTCGCCGCCCAGGCCCAGGCCTTGGCCGAAACGGCACAGCGCCAGCAGCAGCGGCGCCAGGGTGCCGATGGCGGCATACGTCGGCAGCAAGCCGATGATGACGGTGGAGATACCCATGGTCAGCAAGGCCGCCACCAGGGTCGCCTTGCGGCCGATGCGGTCGCCGAAGTGGCCGAACACGGCCGAGCCGATGGGGCGGGCGAAGAAGGCGATGGCGAACGTGGCCAGCGATTGCAGCACGGCGGCCGACGGGTCGCCGGCGGGGAAGAACAGTTTCGGGAACACCAGCACGGCGGCGGTGGCGTAGATATAAAAGTCAAAGAACTCGATGGTGGTGCCGATCAGGCTGGCGAACAGCACCGTGCCGGGGGAATTTTTCTTGGGGGGGGTGCTCATTTACTGCGCTCCTTGGGGAGGGTGTCTAAAGGCCATTCTCTGGATGTTTTTTCAGGCAGCAGCACAGCACGTTGTCTAGGCGCGCGGTTCACATATCATAGCTGTGCGCGGGCGTATTTGCTGCGAAATTGCTATTAAATTCGCAAACAAATTCCACGCCGCAACACGCCGTTGTTAACGGCAGACAACGGTGTACCAACGCGCGCTATCGCGCCGTGATCAGTGCTGATTTAGAGAAACAACGGTCGTGCGCCATCCGGTTACCCGGGGCACGGCAGGAAAGGCGTCAGGGGATGGGCGACGTGTATCAGGCCCGGCGTATCGCCAGGCATTCCGTACCAGACCCGCGCGTCGGCATCGCGGCATCGGTCATTTGTGGTGAATCCTTGCCTGCGGCCCCTCCGGGTGGAGCGGGCCGGCGATGATCGCGCTGCATCACGAAGGATGCGGTTGATCTTGCTGTAAGCGGCTTATCATACGCGCAGTGCTGCGGTGCGGCAAGAAATGATGCAAACCGCCTACACCTCGATCAGGGCGAACGCCTTGCCGATCTCCGCGCTGTCGAGCGGGCGCACAAGGCGCGCCACTTCCTGGCCATCTTTCAGGAAAATCAGGGTCGGCCACAGTTTCACCTTGAATGAGCGCCCCAGCGCGCGGCCGGGGCCGTCTTCCACGCGCAGATGCGGCACCCCGGGATATTGCGCCAACGCGGCGGCCAGCGGCGCCTGAGTGGCGCGGCAGTGGCCGCACCAGCCCGTGCCGAACTCCAGCAGGGCCGGCCCCGCCAGCGCGTCGATCTCGGCGCGCGTCGGTTGCGCTACAGAATAGCTGTCGCTCATCATGCCGCTCTCCTTGTCCACTCAGACCACTTTCACGCGCAATTCGCCCAGGCCATCGATGGCGCCCACCAGTTCGTCGCCGCGCTGCACGGCCGCCACGCCGGCCGGCGTGCCCGTGTAGATCAGGTCGCCCGGCTGCAAGGTGAAATAGGTCGACAGGTCGGCGATGGTTTCGGCCACGTTCCAGATCAGCATATCGATGCTGCTGCTTTGACGCAGATCATCATTCACGCGCAGGGTGATGGCAGCATGGCTGATATCGCCCGCCTGCGCGGCCGGCGTGATGGGACCGATGGGCGCCGAGTGTTCGAAGGCCTTGCCCGTCTCCCACGGACGGCCCTGCTTTTTCGCCGCGCCCTGCACGTCGCGGCGCGTCATGTCCAGGCCGATCGCATAGCCCCACACGTGGTTCAATGCATCGGCCACGCCGATATCGCTGCCGCCCTTGCCGATGGCCACCACCAGTTCCATCTCGTGCTGGAAGTCCTGCGTCTGCGCCGGGTACGGCAATTCTCCCGTCGTGCCGGCTGGCACGGGCAGCACGGCGTCGGCGGGCTTCATGAAGAAAAACGGCGCCTCGCGGCCCGTGTGGCCCATTTCCTTGGCGTGGTCGACATAGTTGCGGCCCACGCAATAGATGCGGTGGACGGGGAAAGTATCAACGCTGCCGGTGACGGGAACGCTGGGCTGGATCGGTGCGGGAATGACATACGACATGCAAACTCCTGATCGGCACGATAAAAAGGCGGTGATGAAAAAGGGACACCGCAGTGTCCCCCTATTTTACGACAACGTTACTTCAGCAGTCCCGAGCGGCTCGGGTCCGGCATGCGGATGGCGACGATGAAGGAAATCAGGCACATGACGGTGACGTACCAATAGAAATACTCTTCCACGTGCCAGGCCTTAAACTGCAGCGCCACGTATTCGGCCGAACCGCCGAACATGGCGTTGGCGACCGCATACGACAGGCCCACGCCCAGCGCGCGCACTTCGACGGGGAACATTTCCGCCTTGATCAAGCCGCTGATCGAGGTGTAGAAGCTGATGATGGCCAGCGCGATGATGATCAGGCCAAACGCCGCGTACGGGCTGGAAATATCCTTCAAGGCATGCATGATCGGCAACACGCACAGGGTGGCCAGGCCGCCGAAGAACAGCATCGAGGTGCGGCGGCCGATGCGGTCGGACAAGGCGCCGAACACCGGCTGCAGAATCATGTAGACGAGCAAGGCGCACGTCATGACGGCGCTGGCCGTCTTGGTATCCATGCCGGCCGTGTTGACCAGGTATTTCTGCATGTAGGTGGTAAACGTGTAGAACACGAGCGAGCCGCCAGCCGTAAAGCCCAGCACGGTAATAAACGCGCGCTTGTGCTTGAGCAAGCCGCGCAGGCTGCCCGCGTCCTTGTCCTTGCGCTCGCTGGCGGTGGTCGTTTCCGTCAGGGATTTACGCAGATTCAGCGAGACGAGGGCCGCCAGGGCGCCAAAGACGAACGGGATGCGCCAGCCCCAGGCGCGCAGCTCTTCCAAGGTCAGCAGTTGCTGCAAGACCACCAGCACCAGCAAGGCCAGCAACTGGCCGCCGATCAGGGTCACGTACTGGAACGAGGCGAAGAAACCGCGCTTGCCCGATTCCGACACTTCACTCATGTAGGTGGCGCTGGTACCGTATTCACCGCCCACGGACAGGCCCTGGAACAGACGCGCCACCAGCAGCAGGAACGGCGCGAAGGCGCCGATGGTGTCATAGGTGGGCATGACGGCGATCATCAGAGAACCGCCGCACATCATCAGCACGGAAATCATCATCGACTGGCGGCGGCCGTATTTGTCGGCGATGCGGCCGAACAGCCAGCCGCCCACCGGGCGCATGAGGAAGCCGGCGGCAAAGATGCCGGCCGTCTGCAGCAGCTGGGTCGTCGGATTACCGGATGGGAAAAAGGCGTGCGAGAAATACAGCGCGCAGAACGAGTAAATGTAGAAGTCGAACCATTCGACCAGGTTACCGGAAGAAGCGCCAATGATGGCCTTGATGCGCTGCTGGGAAGTCAGCTGCGCAACGTCATGCGGAGTATCGTGGGATGTCATATCAATCTTCTTGTTCGTGTAAAAAAGCCAGCGCCAGCCAGATTGCCCGGGCTGGTTTTGCATCATACGCCCTTGATCAAGGTCAAAAAGCCGCCCGGCATACGGGTTAATACGTATCGCCGGCAACTTTTTTTCGCTTGCAGGCGCGTGGAATCAGACCCGTTCCAGCACCAGCGCGATGCCCTGCCCCACGCCGATGCACATCGTGCAGAGCGCATAGCGCCCGCCCGTGCGGTGCAGCTGGTTGACGGCCGTCATGGCCAGGCGCGCACCGGAGGCGCCCAGCGGATGGCCGAGGGCGATGGCGCCGCCGTTCGGGTTGACGCGCGGATCGTCGTCGCGCAAGCCCAACTGGCGCAGCACGGCCAGGCCCTGGGCGGCAAACGCTTCGTTCAGTTCGATGACGTCGAAGTCGGCCAGGGTCAAACCCGTCATGGCCAGCACTTTCAGGGTGGCGGGCGCGGGGCCGATGCCCATGATGCGCGGCGCCACGCCGGCCGTCGCCATGGCCACGACGCGGGCGCGCGGCGTCAGACCGAAACGGGCCGCGTTCGCCTCGTCGGCCAGCAGCAGCGCCGCCGCGCCATCGTTGACGCCGGACGCGTTGCCGGCCGTAATCGTGCCGTCTGCGCGCACGACGGGCTTGAGTTTCGTCAATGTTTCCAGGGTGGTGGCGCGCGGATGCTCGTCGCGGCTGACAACGATGGGCTCGCCCTTCTTCTGTGCAATGCTGACGGGACAGATTTCGCTGTCGAACACGCCCGCCTGCTGCGCCGCCAGCGCTTTCACCTGGCTGGCCAGGGCGAACGCGTCCTGATCAAAGCGGCTGATGCCGAAGTCGCTGGCCACGTTTTCCGCCGTTTCCGGCATCGAGTCGACGCCGTACTGCGCCTTCATCAAGGGGTTGATGAAGCGCCAGCCGCGATGGTCGTGTCTTCCATTTTCATGCCACGCGAAAAGGCGCTGTCCGCCTTGCCCATGACAAACGGTGCGCGGCTCATGCTTTCCACGCCGCCAGCGATCAGCAAGCCCGCTTCGCCGCTCTTGATGAAGCGGGCGGCGCTGCCGATGGCATCCAGGCCCGAGCCGCACAGGCGGTTCAGGGTGGCGCCCGGCACGCTGTCGGGCAAGCCCGCCAGCAGGGCGGCCATGCGCGCCACGTTGCGGTTGTCCTCGCCCGCCTGGTTGGCGCAGCCGTACAGCACGTCGGTGACGGCCGTCCAATCCACATTGGGGTTGCGCGCCATCAAGGCACGGATGGGCACGGCGCCCAGGTCGTCGGCGCGCACGCCGGCAAGTCCGCCGCCGTAGCGGCCGAAGGGCGTACGCTGCGCGTCGCAGATATAAGCGTGGGTCATGTTCTTTCCTCCAAGAAAGTGATTGAATTAACGTCCGTCCGTCAGCGGCACGGCCGTCAAGGCTTGCAGCTGCGCAAAACTCAAGCCATCGGCCAGCTCGACGACGGTGGCGCCGGCGGGTCCCAGGTCGAGCACGGCCAGGTCGCTGTAGATACGGCTGACGCAGCCGATGCCCGTCAGCGGATAGGTGCAGGCCTGCACCAGCTTGCTTTCACCGCCCTTGGTCAGCAATTCCATCATGACCCAGGTTTTTTTCGCGCCGATGGCCAGGTCCATGGCCCCGCCCACGGCGGGGATGGCGTCGGGCGCGCCCGTGTGCCAGTTGGCCAGGTCGCCCGTGGCGGACACTTGAAACGCGCCCAGCACGCAGATATCCAGGTGGCCGCCGCGCATCATGGCAAAGCTGTCGGCATGGTGGAAATAGCTGCCGCCCGCCAGCAGGGTGACGGGCTGCTTGCCCGCGTTGATCAGGTCGTAGTCTTCCTCGCCCGGCGCGGGCGCGGGACCCATGCCGATCACGCCGTTTTCGCTGTGCAGAATGATCTCCGCGCCGGCCGGCAAGTGATTCGCCACCAGGGTCGGCAAGCCGATGCCCAGGTTGACGACCGCACCCTCATGGATGTCGGCCGCCACGCGGGCTGCCATTTGATCTCGATTCCATTTATGCATTTGATACTCCTCAGGCAGCTTTGAAGCCGGCGGGGCCGGTGGCCGTGCGCGGCACTTGCACGATGCGCTGCACGAACAGGCCCGGCGTGATGACGTGTTCGGGGTCGATGCTGCCCAGTTCAGCAACTTCATGCACGGAGGCAATGCTGACCTTGGCGGCCATGGCCATGATGGGGCCGAAGTTGCGCGCCGTCTTGCGGTAGGTCAGGTTGCCCCAGCGGTCGCCCTGCTCCGCCTTGATCAGCGCGAAGTCGGCGTGGATGGGCGACTCGAACACATACATGCGCCCGTCGATCTCGCGCGTTTCCTTGCCCTTGGCCAAGTCCGTGCCATAGCCCGTGGGCGTGAAAAAGCCGCCGATGCCGGCGCCGGCGGCGCGGATGCGCTCGGCCAGATTGCCCTGCGGCACCAGCTCCAGCTCCAGCTTGCCCGCGCGGTACAGGGCGTCGAAGACGTGGGAATCGGCCTGGCGCGGGAACGAGCAGATGATCTTGCGCACCTGCCCGTTTTTCAGCAGGGCGGCCAGGCCAGTGTCGCCGTTGCCCGCATTGTTGTTGACGATGACGAGGTCGCGCGCGCCCTGGGCGATCAGGCCGTCGATCAGCTCGGCCGGCTGGCCCGCGCCGCCGAAGCCGCCAATCATGACGGTGGCGCCATCGTGGATATCGGCCAGCGCATCAAGCACGCTGGAACGCAGTTTGTCGATCATTGCCTGTCTCCTCCCAATCAAACTCACAATCCATTTGTTCGTATATCGAACAAATATTCGTATTTAGAACTTATTCGTGAGAATATGCCTGATCGGGGCGCTTGTCAATTTGCCGTTTTCGCTGGCGCCATGGCTATAATTGCCACCTTGACCAATTGGAATTGCCATGACCGCACCCCGCAGCACGCCCCCCTTTCCGCCGAAGACAGCCTTGACGCCGACGGCGCGCCCCGTCCCGGCGACAGCTATGTGCAATCGTTCGCGCGGGGCCTGGCCGTCTTGCGCAGCTTTGGCGCGGAGGCGCCGCAACAGACCCTGAGCGAAGTGGCGGAACGGGCGCAGCTGACGCGCGCGGGCGCGCGGCGCATCCTGCACACCCTGCTGCATCTCGGTTATGTGGAAGCGGACGGACGGCTGTTCCGCCTGACGCCCAAGGTGCTCGACCTCGGCTACGCGTATCTGTCGTCCTTGCCCGTGTGGACGCAGGCACAGCCGTTGCTGGAAGAATTGATGCAGACCTTGCGCCAGTCGTGCTCGGCCACCGTGCTCGACGGCGACGACATCGTGTATGTCGTGCGCCTGTCCGCGCACCGCACCATGTCGATCAACCTGGGCATCGGCAGCCGCCTGCCCGCCTACTGCACCTCGATGGGCAGAGTATTGCTGTCGGGCCTGGCGCCCGAGGTGCTGCGCGAACGGCTGTCGAAGATGGCGCTGCTGAAAATCACGCCGGCGACCAAGGTCGACATCGACGTCTTGATGGAAGAGATTGCGCAAGTGCGGCGCCAGGGCTGGTGCCTGGTGCAGGAAGAGCTGGAACAGGGCTTGATCGCCCTGGCCGCGCCCGTGTTCGACCGGGCCGGCAAGGTGGTGGCGGCGATCAACGTCAGCGGCCAGACGGCGGGGCCGTCCGTGGCGCATCTGCTGGAGCACAGCCTGCCGAAACTGCTCGATACGGCCAGCCGGGTCAGCGCCCTGGTGCGGGTGCAGCAGTAGGAGTTACTTCTTGAACCTTACTGTTTAAACTTCGCGCACGGGTCCGGGCGCGGCTGCGCCGGCATCGTTTGCGTCAGGTCAAACGTGCCCTTGTAGCCGGTGCTACCCTGCTCCAGGTAGCCGATGCTGCGCAGGTTCAGCTGCGGGTCGGCCAGCTTCAGCCAGCGGGGCACGCCGATATCCTTGCGCACGTGGTCGTTGCCGGCGATCAGCACCACGTCGCGCGGCGCCTGGTCGCGGATCAGCTTGGCCATCCAGATATCGCGCGCCACCTGGGCGTTGACGACACCGCTCACCATCATATCGGGCAACATGTTGCAGCGGGCCGCCTGGACTTCCTTCTGTTGCCCTTCCAAAATGTCGGCCGGCACGGGCGCAGCCAGGTAAGTGGCCGCCATGGCGGGCGGCATGGACCACTGGATGCCGTCGCGCACGATGCGCGAGGCGTCGGCCGGCGACAGGTTGCCGGCGACCAGGCTCAGCTGGTAGCTGATGACGAGGTCGAGCACGGGCCGGTACAAGCTCCAGTCCCAGCGCGGCTGCTCCATCACGCGGATGATGCAGTCGGGGTCGGCGCAATCGCGCGCGGCGCGCGTCAGCAAGGCCTGGTTTTCACGGTCGAATTGCTCCATGACGATCACGGGACGCCAGCCGGCCGCCAGGCGGCGCTGCAATTCCGCGACGCGCAGGCGCTGGCCTTGCGCATTGTCATGCACTTCGCCCAGCAGCAGCACTTGCGGATTGGGCAAGGCGTCGGCCACGGGCGCGGGAGGGGGCGGCGCTTCCTTTTTCAGCAAGCTGCCGCAGGCGGCCAGCGCCAGCACGCCGCACAGCAGGGCGGCGCGCGCGCCGGCGCGGAAAATCACGGTCTTCATGTAAGCAGTATCCAGAGTGGCGATGCGCCAGATTGTACCGTCTCAGGCCGGCGCGGGTGCCTTGCGGCGCTCCAGCACTTCAAAAATGGCCATGCCAGCCAGCATGGCAAGCACAAAAATCCACGCCTTCGGCTGTCCCGCCAACAACGACACGAGAGCGGGACCGGGACAAAAACCGGCGATGCCCCAGCCCGCGCCAAAGGCCAGGCTGCCCAGCAGCAAGCGCCGGTCGAGGCGCCGCGACGCCGGCAATTGCATGGGGTCGCCCAGCAGCGCCGTGCTGCGCCGCCGCGCCAGCCAGAACGCGGGCAAGGCACGCCGATGGCGCCGCCCATCACCAGCGCCAGCGACGGATCCCAGGCGCCGGCCAGGTCGAGGAAACCGAGCACCTTGGCCGGGTTGCTCATGCCGGAAACGATCAGGCCCAGGCCAAACACGAGGCCGCTCAACAGGGAAAGGATCAGCTTGCTCATAAGCTTGCTCACAGATGGCGCAACAGATACACGGTGAGGAAACCGGCCGCCATGAAGGCACACGTGGCCGCCAGCGAACGGGGAGACAGGCGCGACAGGCCGCATACGCCGTGGCCGCTGGTGCAGCCGGCGCCATAGCGCACGCCCACGCCCACCAGCAGGCCCGCCACGATCAGGGCAGGCGTGTGCCCGCGTCGATCTGCACGGGCGGCAAGGCTTGCCACAACCGCCACAGCAGGGGCGTGCCGGCCAGGCCGGCAAGAAAGACGATGCGCCAGCCCAGGTCGCCACTGCGCGGGCGCAGCAAGCCGCCGACAATGCCGCTGATGCCGGCGATGGGCCATTGAACAGGATCAATAGCGCCGCCGCCAGGCCGATCAGCATGCCGCCGGCCAGCGAGGCCCATGGCGTGAAGTGTTGCCAGGCTATCGTCATGGCAAGCTCAGTCGGCTTCGTCGTTGAACGGGGGACGCGGCGCGCAAAATTGCGCGTACAGCACTTGCAGCACAGCCAGCACGGGCGCGCTGGCGACGCGGTAATAGATCTGCTTGCCGTCGCGCCGCGTGGCCACCAGCATCTCTTCACGCAGCACGCCCAGCTGCTGCGACAGGGTCGGCTGGCCGATGCCCACTTTTTGCTCGAGGTCGCTGACGCAATGCTCGCCCTGCGATAGCTGGCACAGCAGCATCAACCGGTCGGCATTGCCCATGGCCTTGAGCAGCGAGCTGGCCTTGTAGGCCGAGCCACGCATGGCGTCGAGGTTGTATTCGGCGTGTTGTGTTGCGACTGTCTCCATCTTGCCCTCCCACAGGCGGTCATATTGATCATCATGCGATAAAACACAATATACTAATCAATATATTGTTTTCCTGCTGGCGATTCGCACAAAAAAACAACAGTGTTTTTCGGCGATAGCGTGCTCATGCAAAGTGTGCGGCAACGATAGCGCTCGCGCTATCAAAATGATAAATATTCGTAATTTAAAGCAAATATACGTAGCAAAATTGCCACGATTTGTGCTGTAATAAGACCTCATCAGAAAAATCGTGATACGCCCCCGTACAGGCGCATTGTCCGTCCAGGCGCAGGCCGGTTTCGGCCACGCCGCACGGTGAACCAGGGAGTCAAAGATGAAGATACTTCAGCCGCTATGCATGGCCTTGCTGGCACTGTCCATCAGTGCAGGTGCGGCGGCAACCGGCGCCGGCACGCCGGGCGAGCCGCGCGCAGCAAGCGATCAGATCGTCAGCGACGAGAGTCTCGGCGTCAACAACATCAGCAACAATCCCGGCTGGGAAACACCGGACCTGCCGTATGCGCGCCTGCTGACGCAGGGCAACACGCTCAACGCGGCCCCGCGCTGGCGCAACGCCGGCGCACACCAGCGCGCACTGCCCCCGTCCGCAGCCACCCCTGCGGTACAGCAGACGAACGTGCCGCCGCCCGTGCCCGAAGCGAGCATGGTCTCGATGCTGCTGGTGGGCTTGGGTTTGCTGGCCTTTAGCATGCACGGTGAAAAACAGGAAAAATTCGATAGCTGACCCCACTCCGGCGGCCGATGCCGTTGCGTTAAAAAAATTCCGCCTTGCGCGGAATTTTTTTGGCGGCCTTGCGGGTAAATGCTCACTTATCCAGCAAGCGGCACACCCGTTCGATATTCCCCACAGGAATGCCTGACTTCAGGGCACGCGCGATGCAGGCGGCCTTGTCCGTGCCCGAGGCGGAAATGAGCACGAAGGCCGTGCCCAGGGCGCTGACGGCGACCAGCAGGATCAATATGCCCTTGACGATATCCCAGTTCATTGCGCCTCAGCAATGTCATACGTGAAATCATAATAATGCTTGCCCTCTTCGATGCGGATGGCCAGGCTGCCCGACAGCCCTTGCAACTGGCCCGTCCCCGTATCGGGCACCACCGTCACCGACAGACTGGGCGCACCGCGCGTCATCGTGCCGCTGTGCTGCAAATAAAAACTGCCGTGACGCCCGTCCAGGCTGCCTTCCACCCGTTCCAGCGCCACATAGCCTGCCGAACCGGTCACGCTGGCACGCGCACTGAGCATCTCGCCCTGCGCGCTGGCGTCGAGGGCGCCGTGGTAGCGCTTGGCTAGCGACAAGCGTCCCAGCCCCGACTGCGCGGCCGTGTCCGACAAGGTTTCGGGGGTGATGGTGACGTCGAAGGTACCTGTAATGGCAGGCATCAGTACTCCTTGGTGAGTGAGGATGGGGCTGCCGCCTCCGGCCCGTTCAGCAGCGCATGTAACTTTTGCATGGTGGCCCAGTTGCGCGACGTGACGCCATCGCCCAGCAGCACGCCCAGCGCCGCCACCACCTTGCTGGCCAGCACGCCATCGGGACACCAGGCATACGCGGCCCATTGCCCCAGCGCCAGCGCTTCCGGCTGCCACGCCTGCTGCAAGAGCGGCGCCAGACGCTGCACATCGGCCGGAATGTTCAGCACCAAGGTCAGCAAACGGGCCGCATCGGCCGCCGGCGCCAGCGTGTTTTGTTCGATCAGTTCGGCAAACTGCTGGGCCGACAGCACGGTCACCCTGGCCGCCACGCCCAGTTTCAATACCAGCGCTTCCTCGATGCGGGCTGCGGCCTCGGCCGGCGCGACCTTGCCGCCGTCATACACGACGTTGCCGCTGTTGAGTACGGTGCGCACCTGCGCAAAACCCAGGTCGCCCAGCAACTTGCGCAGGTCGGCCATGGCCACGCGCTTGGCGCGGCCCACATTGATCCCGCGCAAAAGCGCCACTTGCTGACTGTTTTCAAGCTGTACCATGTGCTTCCCTTTGCCTATGCCTATGCCTATGCCTGGCCGGCAGGAACGCTGGCTGCGCCTTCCGGCAACGGCGTCACCTTGGGCAGGCGCAGCAGGAACGTCGCGCCCTGCCCCAGCGTGCTGCTGACCGTGATGGTGCCGCCAAACTGCTTGGCAATCAAGTTGAATACGATATTCAAGCCCAGGCCCGTGCCGCCCTGTCCGCGCCGCGTGGTGACAAACGGGTCGAACACGCGGTCGAGCATGTCGGGCGCGATGCCGCGGCCATTGTCGCGCACCTGCATGGCGATCCAGTCATTGTCGCCGTGCACGCCGATATGGATATGGCCGTCCGTGTCCGCATCGAAGGCGTGCTCGACGCAGTTCAGGACCAGGTTGGTGAGCACCTGCGCCAGCGCGCCCGGATAGCTGTCGAGCATGATGCCTGGCGGACAATCGATATCGATGCGGATGCGCGTCTTTTTCAGGGTCGGCTGCAGGCTCGAGATCACTTCACCGATATAGTCGCGCAATTCGAACAGCCGGCGCGCCTCGCTGACCTGGTCGACGGCGATCTGCTTGAAGCTGTGGATCAGGTGCGCGGCGCGGTAGGCATTGTTCATGATCAGGCGCGCACTTTCGCCGGCCGTTTCCAGGTAGCGCACGATATCGGTCTTCTTGACGCTGCCGCCGGCCACCGCTGCGCTGATGTGATCGGTGGCTTCCTTCAGCACCGAGGCGCTGGTCAGGGCGATGCCGACCGGCGTATTGATTTCATGCGCCACGCCGGCCACCAGGCTGCCCAGCGAGGCCAGGCGTTCCGACTGCAGCAACGATTCCTGCGCGCGGCGCAGCTCGTCCATGGCCTGCGCCGTCTCCTGCTGCGAACGGCGCGCCATGTCTTCCGCCTCGCGGCTGCCCTCGATGATGGACTTGAGCTTGCGCTGCACGGCATTGAAGCCGCGGATCACGTCGCCCAGTTCGTCGCGCCGGTTTTCCGGCAACTCTTCAACGTCATCGCTGCCGCGCGTGGCCAGGTCGAACAAGCCGTCGCGCAACTGTTTCAACGGTTCGGAAGACGATGCGCAGGCTGAGCGCCAGGGCGCCCACCAAAATGATGTCAAGTAGCAACACTTCCAGCACCTTGCGCCGCACTTCGCCGCGCAAGGCCGCATCGATCTGCGCGCGGCTGAAATTGACGATGACCTTGCCGACGATCACCGGCTTGCCGCCCGTGGCCGCCGCCACAGCGTCGCGGAACACCAGCGGCGCCTCGACGGGCGTGCCGCCCATGGCCACGTCGTCCGTCAGCGGCACCAGGGTGCCGGACGCGTCGCGCACTTCGCCGGCGAACAGGCCGACCGAGGCGTCATAGACGCGGATGCCGACCAGTTCCGGCGGCAGCATTTCTGCCGCAACGATGCTGTCGACCTTGGATTTATCGAGGTCCCACAGGGCCGAAGGCAAGCTGGTCTGCAAGCGCGTGAGCACGCCGCTGCGCAGGCGCGCGCTGCCCGATTCAAGTTCCTGGCTCAGGGTATATTGGGTATAGCTGCCCGAAATGCCCAGCACCAGGGTGACGATCACGACAAAAAGCAAGGTCAGCCGGACTTGAATACTCACCATCGATCAACACTCCCCGGGCCAAGCCGGCCCGCGGCGCGGGCGCAGAGACGTCAGCGGACAACAGCCTGAATCAAATGTACGGTATGACATGCTTATTGGCAAGATTTACAGCATCCCCACTTTCGATAGGGACTTTGATGCAGGTTGAGACATTGCGTGATGGCAATGGTAATATCCCGCAATCATCTAAGGAGTCGTCATGGCGGTCACGCATCAACATCTACCCCTGGAACAAGTTCGTCCCGGCATGGTCTTGTCGGATGTCTTGCTCGATGCGCATGGACAAGTGCTGTTGCCGCAAGGCGCGGTATTGACGGAAAACATGCTGGCCCTGATGCCGCGTCACAACATCGACATGCTGCCGATCCAGGCACCGCCCCCGTCGCCGGAAGAAATCGCCGCGCAGCAGGCGGCCGACAGCGAACGGCTGGCTTACCTGTTCCGCAAGCTGGACCCGGAAAATCCCGAGGATGCGGCCACCGCCTTGCTGCGCAGCTATGTCACGGCTTACCGCCTGGGCACGGGAGAAGCAGCATGAGCACCCAGCTGACGCTCGACGATATCGTCGCCCACCTCGATGACTTGCCTTCGCTGCCCGCCGTCGTCATGGAATTACTCAACAGCATAGACCAGGAAGACGTGGATATTTCCGTGCTGGCGAAAAAAGTCTCGTACGACCAGGCGCTGACGGCGAAGACCCTGCGCCTGGCCAATTCGTCGCAATACGGCCTGCAAGTGAAGGCCACCACCATCCAGCAGGCGATTACTTACCTGGGCTTCCAGACCACGCGCAGCCTGATCACCTCGGCCGCCATCACGGGCTGCTTCCCGGAAGGACGCTGCCCCGGCTTCGACGACAAGGCCTTCTGGCGCCATTCGGTGGCGACGGCCGCCTGCGCCAAGGTGCTGGCGCGGCAGATCCGCTTCAACCAGGATTACGCATTCACGGCCGGCTTGCTGCACAACATCGGCCGCCTGGTGCTGGTCAGCAGTTTTCCCGCGCAGTATGCGCAAGTCATCGCGCACCAGGCGGCGCACGATTGCAGCCTGCTCGCAGCGGAGCAAACGGTGCTGGGCGTGGACCACGTGCAGGCGGGCGTGGCACTGGCCGAACACTGGAATTTTTCCGATACCATGCGCCTGGCGCTGGCCAACTACCTGCAGCCGGAAACGCCGGGGGCGGGCTTCCTGGCATCGCTGATCCACGTGGCCAATGCCGTCGTCTGCGCGCTCGACCTGGCGCAGGCGGGCGACGACATGGTGCCGCGCGTCTCGCCCGTCGCCTGGGATGCGCTGGGCCTGGGCGAAGATGCGTATCTGCAACTGTTCCGCGAAACGGAGCTGCGCTACGACGAAATCACCACGGCCTTGTTAAGCTGACTCGGCAGGCAAAGCCGCAAACGCAAACGGCCCTCGCCTGGGGGCGAAAGCCGTTATGGGTACTGCCTCATTCCACCTTGCCCGGTCCACGCCAGCCTGTTGCCGCCAGCAGCTACGCAAGCGGCACAGTCAGCGTACAACCGCCACCTCAGTGCGCGTAATTCGATTCTTGCGCATCGCCGCGGTCTTCCGCTTTTGGACGGCCCTGGGCGTCGGACAGACGATACTTGGTGCGGCGGTCGCCCATCAGGTCGCGCAGGTCGCGGATGCTCATGCCCGTCACTTCGTGCATGCGGATCAGCAGCGAGGCGCCGACCGGCAAGCGGTGGTGACGGATCTTGCTGATGACGGGTGGCGCCACTTCGAGCAGGCGCGACAGGGCTGCGTCGTTTTTCAGCTGCATCTTGCTCAGCAGAATATCCAGCAGGTGATTCGGGTTGTAACTCTCTTGCGATGCTAATGCATGATGTGCCATGATTTTTCCTCGTCTGGTGAATGTAGAAAATAATGCCGATACGAACTTAAGGCTGGCTTAGAGTGTTTAAATAAACGTCTTCCATCAGTGTCAGCCTCCCCTCCGCCGTCCCTCCTTGTCGCACTGCCTGCACAGGACTCGCACTGCCACGCCCAGCCAACATGCACAGCTTGCCGCGTGAGTAAAAGCACGTGCAATCCGTTGAAATGAATTGCATATAAGACAATATACTAGTCCAAACACGCAGCATCTGCGCCTCGCGCAAACTTCCTGATTGTTAAATATCAATCAAACTGCTGGTTGGCTTGGCAACGATGCTATTTCAACACATTAGGATGCCAGCGGGCGCACACAAGGCTTTGCAGCAACTTGTTACAAATCAATGGTGTCGTACGGCAATAAATGCTTTGCAGCATCGTCGTTCCGGGCGCCTTGTTCACACCGCAACCTTGTCGGCAAGGTCAGCACGACATGGCCCGTCCCGGCGATTTACGCTAAACTATGGCCTGAACTTGCAGCGAGCCTGCCACCGGGCAGCCAGAGGCGCCCGGCCGGTCATCCACCGTCTCCCGCCCCGAGCGGCGCACGGCGCAAGCCCCCTGCCCAGCTGATTTGCCGCCACACTTAGTTGTCCCACTTATTTGCCGCCACATTTACCGATAAGCATCCGACTCCATGCAGAAAAAAGTATTCATTAAAACCTTCGGCTGCCAGATGAACGAGTACGACTCGGACAAGATGGCCGACGTGCTGGGCGCCTCCGATGGCCTGGTGCGCACCGACACGCCGGAAGATGCCGATGTGATCCTGCTCAACACTTGCTCCGTGCGCGAAAAGGCGCAGGAAAAAGTGTTTTCCGACCTGGGCCGTCTGCGCGAGCTGAAACTGGCCAAGCCGCACCTCTTGATCGGCGTCGGCGGCTGCGTGGCCTCGCAGGAAGGCGACGCCATCGTCAAGCGCGCGCCGTATGTCGACATGGTCTTCGGCCCGCAAACGCTGCACCGCCTGCCGCAGATGATCGAGCTGCGCCGCGCCAGCGGCGATGCGCAAGTGGACATCAGCTTCCCGGAAATCGAAAAGTTCGACCACATGCCGCCAGCCAAGGTGGAAGGCGCTTCGGCGTTTGTTTCCATCATGGAAGGCTGCAGCAAATATTGCAGCTACTGCGTCGTACCCTACACGCGCGGCGAGGAAGTGTCGCGCCGCTTCGAGGACGTGCTGACGGAAGTGGCAGGCCTGGCCGCCCAGGGCGTCAAGGAAATCACCCTGCTGGGCCAGAACGTGAACGCCTACCGGGGCGCGATGGAAGGCGGCGAGATCGCCGACTTCGCCCTGCTGCTCGAATACGTGGCCGACATTCCCGGCATCGAGCGCATGCGCTTCGTCACCAGCCACCCGAAGGAATTCACGCAGCGCCTGATCGACGCCTACGCCAAGATTCCGCAACTGGTCGACCACCTGTACCTGCCGGCGCAGCACGGTTCCGACAAGGTGCTCGGCGCCATGAAGCGCGGCTACACGGGCCTCGAATACAAGTCCATCATCCGCCGCATCCGCGCCGTGCGCCCGAACATGGCCATTTCCTCGGACTTCATCGTCGGTTTCCCCGGCGAAACCCAGGCCGACTTCGATGCCATGATGAAACTGATCGCGGACGTCGGCTTCGACAACAGCTACAGCTTCATCTTCAGCAAGCGCCCCGGCACGCCGGCCGCCAGCCTGGAAGACGACACGCCGCATGACGTCAAGCTGGCCCGGCTGCAGCAACTGCAGGCGGCCATCGACGCCAATACGCGCAAATACAGCCTGGCCATGGTCGGCAGCGTGCAAACCATCCTCGTCGAAGGCCGCTCGAAGAAGGACACGATTGACCGCGAACTGCAAGGCCGCACGGAAAACAACCGCGTGGTCAATTTCGACGCCGGCCCGGACGGTTTGCACCTGGTCGGCCAGCTGGTCGACGTGCGCATCACCGAAAGCCATTCCTACACCCTGCGCGGCGAACTCGTCGCCAGCGCCCCCGCATTGAAAAGAGCCAGTTGAAAACCAAAGCCCCGATACAGCCGCATTACTTCATCCCCGAGCCGCTCGACAACACGCGCCTGGCGCATCTGTGCGGACCGCTCGATGAAAACCTGCGCCAGATTTCCGCCGCCCTCGACGTGACGATCTTCCGCCGCGGCGAGAAATTCATCGTTGGCGGCAGCAATGCCGAACGGGCCGTGGAAATCCTCGAGCAGTTCTACGCCATCGCCAACAAGGTCGTGCCGCTGGAAGAAGTGCAGCTGGCCCTGGTGGAACAGCGCGCGGGCCTGTCCGCCGCCTCGGAACACCACGCCAATACGCCCATCAGCACCTTCGTCGAGCCGGACATCGCCAGCCCCGTGCTGAAAACGCGGCGCGCCGACCTGCGCGGGCGCACGCCGCACCAGATCGCCTACTTGCGCGACATTCTCGAGCACGACATCAGCTTCGGCGTGGGACCGGCCGGTACGGGTAAAACCTATCTGGCCGTCGCCTGCGCCGTCGATGCGCTCGAACGCGACGCCGTCAAGCGCATCATCCTGACGCGCCCCGCCGTCGAAGCGGGCGAACGCCTGGGCTTCCTGCCGGGCGACCTGGCGCAAAAGGTTGACCCCTACCTGCGTCCCCTCTACGATGCGCTGTATGATTTGCTGGGCTTTGACCGCACGCAAAAACTGTTTGAAAAACAGGTGATCGAGATCGCCCCGCTGGCCTACATGCGCGGGCGCACCCTGAACCACGCGTTTGTCATCCTCGACGAGGCGCAAAACACCACCGTCGAACAGATGAAGATGTTTTTGACGCGCATCGGCTTTGGCAGCAAGGCCGTGGTGACGGGCGACGTCACGCAAGTCGACCTGCACAAGAGCCAGACGAGCGGCCTGATCGACGCCGTGCACGTGCTCAAGGATGTGCGCGGCATCGGCTTCACGCAATTTAACAGCACCGACGTGGTACGCCATCCGCTCGTCGCGCGCATCGTCGACGCCTACGAAACGGCGCAGGCGGCCAATGCCGACGCCGCCCAGTTACTTCCCTTATTGAAACCAGCTGCCGCCAAAAATGTCGAAAAAAAAATAAACTGTCCTTGTCCGTGCAATACCCGGATACCCGCCTGGCAACCCTGATCACGCGCCCGAACGTGCGCCGCTGGGTCAAGGCGGCCCTGTTCGCCCCGGCCGAATTCACCATCCGCTTCGTCGACGCGGAGGAAGGCCGTACCTTGAACCGCGATTACCGCGAAAAGGATTACGCCACCAACGTGCTGACGTTCGCCTACAACGAAGGCGAAGAGCTGGCCGAGCACGAGCCGACGCGCGCCGACATCATCCTGTGCACGGACGTGCTGGAAAAGGAAGCAGCCGAGCAAAAGAAAAGCGTGGAAGAACACACGGCCCACCTGATCGTCCATGGCGTGCTGCATGCGCAGGGCTACGACCACATGGACGACGAGGAAGCGGCCGAGATGGAGGGCCTGGAAACGGAGATCCTCGCCAAACTCGGCATTACCGATCCGTACAAGGAGTAAGGACATGGGCACCTGGGCACTTGACGCCTTCGGCAACGACTACGCCATGGACTGGGCGCAGGACTTGCACGAATATAAAACCCTGGAACTGGTCGAGACCACGCTCGACAACGTCATCGACAGCCAGGAAGCGGAGCTCGAAGCGCCGTTCGCCGCCGAGGCACTGGCCGCGCTGGAAGTCATCGCGCGCCTGCTGGGCAAGCCGGGCGAGGACGACCCGGCCACGGCCGAGGTGGATGAATGGGTGGCCGCCTGCAGGAAGAAAGTCACGCCGCCGCTGCTGGAAAAGGCGCGCCTGGCCTTCGACAAGATCACCGCCGAGACCTCGGAACTGCGCCAGCTGTGGCAGGACAGCGAGCATTTCGCCGACTGGCAAGCCGACGTGGCGCACTTGCGCGCGCGCGTGCTGGGCCCGGAAGCGGCGTAAAAGATCGCGCAACGGCGCACTTCAACGTATTAAATTTGCATCAAAAGCGGGGAAATCCGGTATTCCCCCACTTTTGGTGTATCCTATATCCCTTCGCAACAACGGCTCACACGCCTCCTATGCCCGAGCACCCTAGTGGCGTCAGAACTGACGTCAAGCCCCACCGGTCACTGTTTGAACGCCTGACCGCACTCATTTCCCCCGAGCCAGAGAACCGTGCAGAATTGCTCGAAGTTCTACACGATGCGCATGAACGCAAGCTGATCGACGCCGACGCCCTGTCGATGATCGAAGGCGTGTTCCAGGTGTCGGATCTCTGTGCGCGCGACATCATGATTCCCCGTTCGCAAATGGATGTCATCGACATCAGCAAGCCGATCGAGGAATGGATGCCGGAAGTCCTGTCCACCGCCCACTCGCGCTTCCCCGCGATCGAAGGCGAGCGCGACAAGGTCATCGGCATCCTGCTGGCGAAAGACTTGCTGCGTTATTACGCAGAAGAAACTTTCGACGTGCGCGACATGCTGCGCCCCGCCATCTTCATCCCCGAATCGAAACGCCTGAATGTGCTGCTGCGCGATTTCCGCGCCAACCACAATCACATGGCCATCGTCGTCGATGAATACAGCGGCGTCGCCGGCCTGATCACCATCGAAGACGTGCTGGAACAGATCGTCGGCGACATCGAGGACGAATACGACTTCGACGAAGCCGAGGACAATATCCTCTCGCTCAAGGAAGGCCAGTTCGGCCCCCGCTGGAGAGTCAAGGCGCTGACCGAGATCGAACAGTTCAACGAAGAAGTGGGCAGCCACCTGGTGGACGACGACGTCGACACCATCGGCGGCCTGGTCTCGAAGTACCTGGGCCGCATGGCGCACAAGGGCGACATCTTCGACCTGGGCAATTTGCGCTTCGAGGTGCTGCGCGCCGATGCGCGCCAGGTGCACGTGCTGCTCGTCGAGCGCCTGCCCAATGTGCCGGAACTGGAACTCTGACATGCGCGTGCTGTAAATGCGTTTCAGACGCTTAGATCCCAACGCCCCCGCCAAACCGCCCCGCAGCACGTGGGCGCGCATGCTGACTGCCTTTGTTGCCGGCGCCGTCGCCGTGCTGGCGTTCGCCCCTTTCGGCTACTGGCCTTTGCAAATCCTCAGCCTGGGCGTGCTGTTCTACCAGGTACTGCGCGCAGCGAACGTCAAGGCCGGCGCGCTGATCGGCTGGGCCTATGGCTTTGGCTGGTGCGCGGCCGGTACGCACTGGCTGTACATCTCCATGCACCGCTACGGCGACATGGCCGCGCCGATCGCCGCCATCGCCGTGGCCCTGCTGGCCCTCTTGATGGCCATCTACGTGGCCCTGGCCATGGGCGCGGCCGCCTGGCTGCGCCAGCGCTGGGTGCTGTCCCTGCCCGCCATGACCTTGCTGGTGCTGCCTGCCACGTGGACGCTGTTCGAATGGACGCGCGGCTGGCTGTTTACGGGTTTCCCGTGGCTGGCCACCGGTTACGCCCACAATGCCAGCCCGCTGGGCGGCTTTGCCCCCATCGTCGGTTCGTATGGCCTGGGCTGGCTGGCGGCGCTGTCGGCCGGCGCCCTGCTGCTGCTAGTTCACCCCTGCACCGCACGCGCTGGTTTGCGCTGGGCGGCGTCGTCGCGCTGTATGCGGCCGGCGTTGGCCTGCAATATGTGAACTGGACCCATCCGGTCGGGCGCCCCATCACGGTGCGCCTGTTGCAGGGGAACGTGCCGCAACAGCAGAAATTCGACCCCGGCTTCGTGCTGGGCGCCCTGCAGATGTACCAGAGCGCCATCACCAGCGCGCCGGCCGACCTGATCGCCACGCCGGAAACGGCCGTCACCGTGCTGCCGCACCAGCTGCCGCCCGGCTATCTGGACAGCCTGGCGACGTATTCGCAGCAGACGGGCAGCACGATTTTGCTCGGCATGCCCGTGCTCGACGAACAGCAGCGCTTCTACAATGCGGCCCTGGGGATTTCCCCCAACGGCACGGGCGGTCCCTACTACCAGTACCGCAAGCACCATCTGGTGCCGTTCGGCGAATTCGTGCCGCCCGGCCTGCACTGGTTCGTCGCCATGATGGCCATCCCGCTGGGCGACATGGGCCGCGGCGCCGAGGTGCAGGCCCCGCTGCAGGTACGCGACCAGCTGGTGCTGCCGAATATCTGCTACGAAGATCTGTTTGGCGAAGAAATCGCAGGACAGCTGGCCAGCGCCCACCGCCAAGGCAAGCAGTCGGCCTCGGTGCTGCTCAATATCTCGAACCTGGCCTGGTTTGGCGATTCGATCGCCATTCCGCAGCATCTGCAGATTTCGCAGATGCGCAGCCTGGAAACGGGCCGCCCCATGCTGCGTTCGACGAACACGGGCGCCACGGCCGTCATCGACGGCAAGGGCGTGGTGCAAAGCCTGCTGCAGCCGGAAAAGCAAGCCACGCTGGCGGCCAAGGTGCAAGGCATGGGCGGCATGACGCCATACATTCTGTACGGCAACAAACTGGTGCTGGCCCTGGCCGCGCTGGCCCTGATGACGGCTTTCCTGCTGTCGCGCGCCGCCCGCCGTGGCCGCGCCGCGCAGCAATAAGCGGCCGATATTGCCCGAAGAGTCACAGTGGGCGCATAAAAACCGCTAAAATTAGCAAAACCCCGGCCCGGACGCGCTTGTTAGCAGCGTGCGGGCTTCAAGCAAACCTTAACAAAGCGCAGCCTCCCGCGCGGCGAACTCATACGATGCTCACATTTCAACAAATTATCCTGACCTTGCAAACCTATTGGGACAAGCAAGGTTGCGCCCTGCTCCAGCCTTACGACATGGAAGTCGGCGCCGGCACCTTCCACACCGGCACCTTCCTGCGCGCGATCGGCCCGGAACCGTGGCGCGCCGCGTATGTGCAGCCGTCGCGCCGCCCGAAAGATGGCCGCTATGGCGAAAACCCGAACCGCATGCAGCACTACTACCAGTACCAGGTGGTCTTGAAGCCGGCGCCGGAAAACATCCTCGACCTGTATCTGGGTTCGCTGGCCGCGCTGGGCCTGGACCTGAAGCAGAATGACGTGCGCTTCGTCGAAGACGACTGGGAAAGCCCGACCCTGGGTGCCTGGGGCCTGGGCTGGGAAGTCTGGCTGAACGGCATGGAAGTGACCCAATTTACCTACTTCCAGCAAGTGGGCGGCCTCGATTGCAAGCCCGTGCTGGGCGAGATCACCTACGGCATCGAACGCCTGGCCATGTATCTGCAGGGCGTGGAAAACGTGTATGACCTGGTGTGGACCGAGTGGGAAGAAAATGGAGTCACGAAAAAACTGACCTACGGCGACGTCTTCCACCAGAATGAGGTGGAGCAATCGACCTACAACTTCGAGCACGCGAATACGGACCTGCTGTTCGAACAGTTCGGCAACTACGAAGCGGAAGCGAAGCGTTTGATCGAGCTGCAACTGACCCTGCCCGCCTACGAAAAGATCATGAAGGCCTCGCACAGCTTCAATATGCTCGATGCGCGTGGCGCCATCTCGGTGACGGAACGCGCCGCCTACATCGGCCGCGTGCGCACCCTGTCGCGCCTGGTGGCGCAAGCGTATTACGACTCGCGCGAGCGCCTCGGTTTCCCGATGCTGCCCGCCGCAGACCAAGCCGCCGCCTAATTCGAGCCTCTACACCGCCGTACCTGACAAGAACACCATGAACCAAACACTGCTCATCGAACTGCTGACCGAAGAACTGCCGCCGAAAGCGCTGGCCAAACTGGGCGCCGCCTTCACGGCCGGCATCGTCAACGGCCTGAAATCGCGCGACTTCCTGGAAGCCGACAGCGTCGCCACCAGCTACGCCTCGCCGCGCCGCCTGGCCGTCTCCATCACCAACGTACGCGAAGTCTCGCCCGATAAATCGATCCGCGAAAAAGTCTTGCCCGTCTCCGTGGCGCTGGACGCGAACGGCAACGGCACGCCGCCGCTGGCCAAGAAACTGGCCGTGCTGGGCTTTCCCGATCTGACGGTGGCCGAGCTGGAACGCGCCGCCGACGGCAAGGCGGAAAGCTTCTTCTACACCTACACGGCGCCGGGCAGCCAGCTTGCCGCCGGCGCGCAAGCCGCCTTGACCGAGTCCTGCGCCAAGCTGCCGATTCCAAAACTGATGAGCTACCAGCGCCCGGACGGCACCACCGTGCAATTCGTGCGCCCGGCCCACAGCCTGATCGCTCTGCATGGCATCAATATCCTGCCGTTGACCTTGCTGGGCTTGACGGCCGGCCGCACCACGCTGGGCCACCGCTTCCTCACCGACGGCGAACCGATCACCATCGCGCACGCGGAGAACTATGCGCCGTCGCTGATTCTCAACGCCAGCGTCATTGCCAGCAACGAGGAACGCAAGGAACGCATCCGCGCCCAGCTGCTGGACAAGGCCGGCGCCGACCAGGTACTGATGCCAGAGGCGCTGCTCGATGAAGTCACGGCCCTGGTCGAATGGCCGGTCGTGTATGAATGCCATTTCGAGGAAGAATTCCTGGCCGTGCCGCAGGAATGCCTGATCCTCACGATGCAGACGAACCAGAAATACTTCGCCCTGACCGACAGCGAAGGCAAGCTGCGCTCGCTTTTTGATCGTCTCGAACATCGAGACGGACACGCCCGAGCACATCATCGGCGGCAACGAGCGCGTCGTGCGCCCGCGCCTGTCCGACGCCAAGTTCTTCTTCGAGCAAGACAAGAAGAAGACCCTGGCATCGCGTCTGCCGCTGCTGGCCAACGTCGTCTACCACAACAAGCTGGGCACGCAAGCGGCCCGCACAGAGCGCGTCAAGTCGCTGGCCGGCGCCATCGCCGCCAAGCTTCAATATGACGTGGCGCTGGCCGAACGCGGCGCCCTGCTGGCCAAGGCCGATCTGCTGACCGACATGGTGGGCGAATTCCCCGAGCTGCAAGGCATCATGGGCACGTATTACGCGCGCCATGACGGCGAGCCGGAAGAAGTGGCGCTGGCCGCCTCCGAGCACTACCAGCCG
Organism: Janthinobacterium sp. TPC_1; assembly: GCF_056037845.1. Lineage (NCBI taxonomy): Bacteria > Pseudomonadati > Pseudomonadota > Betaproteobacteria > Burkholderiales > Oxalobacteraceae > Janthinobacterium > Janthinobacterium sp. TPC_1. The sequence continues at coordinate 621,977 of NZ_CP195157.1, forward strand.
CGCTTTGCCGGCGACAGCCTGCCGTCGACCGCCACCGGCACCGCCGTGGCTCTGGCCGACAAGCTCGAAACCCTGGTCGGCATCTGGGCCATCATCGGCCTGGCGCCCACGGGCGACAAGGACCCGTTCGCGCTGCGTCGCCACGCCCTGGGCGTACTGCGCATGCTGCTGGAAAAACGCCTGCCATTGTCGATCCAGGGCTTGCTGGCCGATGCGGCCGCGCAGTTCGCAGCGGTGCCCGGCTTCAAGGACCCGGTCGCGGATGTGACCACCTTCATGCTGGACCGCCTGCGCGGCATCCTGCGCGAGCGCGGTTTCTCGCCGAATGAAATCGAAGCCGTCGTGGCGCAGAACCCGGACCGCCTGGACGACATCGTGCAGCGCTTGGAAGCCGTGCAGGCGTTTGCCGCTCTGCCGGAAAGCGCCTCGCTCGCCAGCGCCAACAAGCGCATCACGAACATCCTGAAAAAGAACGAGGAAGCCGTGAGCCTGGTCGCCGCCGGCGGTGTCAACGTGGCGCTGCTGCAGGACGACGCGGAGAAAAAACTCGCCGCCGCCGTCTCGCGCGTGCAGCCGGAAGTCGACGCGCTTCGCCAAGGGCGATTTCACCAGCACCCTGCAAACCCTGGCGCAGCTGCGCGATGACGTCGATGGCTTCTTCAACGACGTGATGGTGATGGCCGAGGATGTCGCCCTGCGCAACAACCGCCTGGCACTGCTGTCGTCCCTGCACGGCATGATGAACCGCGTGGCCGACATTTCCAAGCTGGCGGCATAATGGGGACTCCGGCGCTGAAACTGATTATTCTCGACCGCGACGGCGTCATTAATCATGACTCGCCGGACTTCATCAAGTCGCCGGCCGAATGGCTGCCGATCCCCGGCTCGCTCGAAGCGATCGCCCGCCTGAACCAGGCCGGCTATCGCGTGGTCGTCGCCTCGAACCAGTCGGGCATCGCGCGCGAATACTTCGACATGACGGTGCTCAACGCGATCCACCAGAAGATGCACACCCTGGCGCAGCAGGTGGGCGCCGATATCGACGCCATCTTCTTTTGCCCGCACGCGGGCGCGGACAATTGCGACTGCCGCAAGCCGAAACCGGGCATGTTCCATGAAATCTCGCAGCGCTACAACACCAGCCTGAAAGGCGTGCCCACGGTCGGCGATTCGCTGCGCGACCTGCAGGCCGGTTTCATCAGCGGCTGCGCGCCCTACCTGGTCCTGACGGGCAAGGGCGAGAAAACCAACGAAACGGGTGGCCTGCCGCCTGGCACCCAAGTCTTCCCCGACCTGGCCGCCGTCGTCGGCCACCTGCTCAAGGCGCCAGCCGCACCGGCGCCCACAGTGGCATTCAGTATCTAATCTTCGGAGAACCGCATTGCGTAATATTTCCCTGTTCCTGCGATCCCTGCTGTTCATGATCATCATGATCGTGGCCACCATCGTCTGGGCCTGCGTGTGCTTTTTTGCCGCGCCATTGAGCTACAACAAGCGCTATTGGGTCACTTCGCGCTGGAACGTGTTTATCCTGTGGTGTGCCAAGGTCATTTGCGGCATCCGCTATGAAGTCAAGGGGGCCGAGAACTTCCCCGATGCGCCGGCCATCGTGCTGTCGAAGCACCAGTCGGCCTGGGAAACCATCTTCTTGCTTCCCAGCCTGCCACGCCCGCTCGTGTACGTGTTCAAGAAGGAGATTTTGTACATCCCGTTCTTCGGCTGGGCCATGGCGCTGCTGCGCATGATCCCCATCGACCGCAAACAGGGCAAACATGCGTTCAAGAGCGTGGTCGCGCATGGCAAGCGCCGCCTGGCCGACGGCCAATGGATTATCATGTTCCCTGAAGGCACCCGCATTCCCGTGGGCCAGGCGGGCAAGTACAAGAGCGGCGGCACGCGTCTGGCCATCGCGACGGGCGCCGTGGTGGTGCCGATTGCGCATAATTCAGGCGAGTGCTGGCCCAAGCAGTCATTCCTCAAACGCCCGGGACTGATCACCGTCTCGATAGGCAAACCGATTTCGCCGGAAGGGCAAACCCCGGACAGCATGATGCAACAGGTGGAAAATTGGATAGAATCAGAAATGCGCGTCATTTCGCCTCACGCCTACAACGCTGGCTAGACGGCATCAGCGCGGTCATCCAGGAGCCGACCCTGCGCCAGCAGATGAAGACCATCAAGGTCGGCGACCAGCAACTGGATTTGTTCGCGCATGACGTCTCGACCAGCACGCCCCCGGCGGTGCGCCCCACGGCACCGCCAGCGCCGCCCGTGGCGCCACCGGTAGTGGCGCCCGCGCCCCCCATCGTTCGCCCTGCCCCGCCCCCCCTGCCTTCCCCGCCACGCACCGCCGATGGCCCGCCGCTGCGCCAGCTGCAACTGGGCAGCCACCTCGTCGAATTCGCCCTGCGCCGTTCCACGCGCCGCTCCATCGGCTTCATGATCGACGATAACGGCTTGCGCGTGACGGCGCCCAAGCGCGTCACCCTGGCCGAAATCGACAACGCCATCCGCGCCAAGCAAGGCTGGATCGTCTCGAAACTGCAGGAACGGGGCGAACGCAAGGTGCAGCGCCAGCAGCGCCCGCCCGTGGCCTGGATCGACGGCGCCGTGCTGCCGTATCTGGGCGGAGAGATCACCTTGCGATTGCACCAGGCGCCGCGCCACCGCGCCAGCTTCCAGCGCGAGACGAATGAGCTGCACGTGTGGGTCACGCCCACGGGCAGCGAGCAGCAGTTGAAGGAAAAAGTGAAGGGCTGGTTCCAGCACGAGGCGCGCCAGCTGTTTGAGGCGCGCCTGGATCTGTATGCGGACAAGCTGGGCGTAAGCTACGATTCGCTGTCGCTGTCGTCGGCCGGCACGCGCTGGGGCAGCTGCACCATCGAGCGCAAGATCCGCCTGAACTGGCGCCTGATCCACTTCGCCCTGCCGCTGATCGACTACGTGGTGGCGCACGAGCTGTCGCACCTGCTGGAAATGAACCACAGCCCCCGCTTTTGGGCCACCGTGGAATCGATCTATCCCGATTACGACGGGGCCAAGCAGGCATTAAGGAAGCGCTCGCAAGAACTGCCGGTGTTGTTTTAACGGTACTCCCACCAAACGGCGCAAAGCTGGGGTCTGACCCCGGAATTAAACCAACAATAAAGGTTGGATGGCCGCGATGGTGCGCGGCGTGGCACCCCGGTGCTGGTTGGCAAACGCCAGCGCCCGCTCTCCCATGGAAGATAAACGCGCCGGATCCTGCAGCAAGGCCGCCGCCTGCGCCATCAGCGCGTCGGCATCCGCCACCAGCGCGGCGCCGCCGGCGGCAATCGCCTGCTCGGTCACCAGGGCAAAATTGAAGGTGTGCGGGCCGATCAGCACGGGCTTGCCCAGAGCCGCCGGTTCGATCAGGTTCTGTCCGCCCAGTGGCAGCAGGCTGCCGCCGACGAAGGCGCAATCGCAGGCCGCGTAGTACGCAAACATCTCGCCCATGGTATCGCCCAGCAGCACCTGCGTGCCCGCCGCCACAACATCGTCCTGCGCCAGGCCGGACCTGCGCTGCACGGCCAGGCCCTGCGCCGCGATCAGCTTTTCCACCTCGTCAAAGCGCTGCGGGTGGCGCGGCACGATCAGCAGCAGCGCATCATCTGGCAAGCTGGCGCGGGTATACGCATCGAGGATCAGCTGCTCTTCTCCTTCGCGCGTGCTGGCGCACAGCAGGACGGGGCGCCGGCCGATGGCGCCGCGCAGCCAGGCGCCTGTCGCCAGCGCCGCCTCGGGCACGACGACGTCGAACTTGATGCTGCCCGTGACGACCACGTCCCGCACGCCCAGCTGGCGCACGCGATCGGCATCGTCCTGCGTCTGCGCCGCCACCAGGCTGATGCCGCGCGCCGCGTCGGCAATGAGTTGGCCCAGGCGCTGCGCCTTGCCCAGCGAACGCTGCGACAGGCGCGCGTTGGCCAGCACCACGGGCACTTTGTAGCGATTGCATTGGTGGATCAGATTCGGCCACACTTCCGTCTCCATCAGGATGCAGATGCGCGGCGCAAAATGGCGGATGAAACGGGCCGGCATGGCGCCCGTGTCATACGGCAGATAGCTTTGCACCAGGCGCGCGCCGTGCTTGGCGAACAGCGCCTTGCCCGTGGCGCGCCCCGTCGGCGTCATGTGCGTGAGGACGATGCGGCATGCGGGCCAGGCCGCCAGCAGCGCATCGATCAGCGGCTCGGCCGCGCGCGTCTCGCCGACGGAGACGGCGTGCAGCCAGATGGTGTCCGCAGCGGGTTCCGGCTGGCGGCCGTAAAACCCCAGGCGCTCGCCCCAGTGCTGGCGGTAGCCAGGTTCCTGGCGTCCGCGCAGCCACAGCCGCGCCAGCACCAGGGGCAAGGCCAGCCACCAGGCAAGGGTATAAAGAAGTCGCATGATTGTTTGATGTTGAAGTCAGGCGGGAGGATAGTCGGCCAGCAGGCGCTGCGCCGCGGCCAGCACTTCCGGCACGCCGGGCGGCGCGCCCTTGTCGCCCAGGTTGATGATTTTCGGCGACCAGTTGCCTTCCGTTTTCCACAGCGGCGAATCGGCATAGATTTCCACCGTCGGACGCACAAAAGGCGGCCGCGATATGCGTCAGGCCCGTGTCGACGCCGATCACCAGCGCCGCGTGGCGCGCCAGCAAGGTGGCGTCGCCCATCGACAGTTTCGGCAGCACGCGGGCGTTCGGCAGGCCGGCCGCCAGTTGTTCGGCTTCCGCCTTTTCCTTGGGCGAACCCCACGGCAGCAAAATCGGCATGGGCGCGAGCGCATAGCCCAGGGCGATCCAGTTCTGCGGTGCCCATTTCTTGGCGTCGCGCGCGGTGCCGTGGAAATACACGCAGTAGGGCGCCGCACCCATCCAGTCCGGGCGCGGCTCGCTGCCGGAGACTTCCGGCAAGCCGAAATCGGCCGGCGTGTCGACCGCGTAGCCAAGTGCTGCGGCAGCCACCAGGCGGCCGCGCGCTACCGCATGCGTGCGCGGGTCGAGCGGAATGCTTTTGGTGTGGAACAGGCGCGAAATGCCTTCGTAGCCGGAGCCTTCGCTGCCGTTGGCCAGGCCGACCTTCTGTCCGCCCCGGCGCCAGGCGCGCGGCGCCCATGATGATGCCCGTCTTCAGCAAGCCCTGGGTATCGAATACATAATCGTAGCGCGTCTGGCGCAGGCTGCGGAAGAAGGCGGCGATTTCCGCGCGCGTCTCCTTCTTGCCCAGGCTCTTGCGCCAGCGCCGCAGCGCGAACGGGAAGATGGTGTTCACGCGCGGGTTCAGGCGCACCAGGCTGGTGTAGCCTTCCTCAACCACCCAGTCGATGGTCGCGTTCGGGAAATGGCGGGCGATGTCCGCCACCATCGGCAGGTTATGCAGCACGTCGCCCAGCGAAGATACCCGCACCAGCAGGATTTTCAAGGGCGCCTGTGCGCCAGGTTGACCGGCCATGCTGTCAGAACGGCAGGACGGCGTCAGGCTTGGCGGCCAGGATCACGCTCTTGAACTGTCCCTGGATGCGCGCCAGGGCTGCCGGCGTTTCCGCTTCGAAGCGCATGACGATCACCGGCGTGGTGTTCGACGAACGGGCCAGGCCGAAACCGTCCGCGTATTCCACGCGCAGGCCGTCGATGGTGATGATCTGTTCATTGCCGGGGAAGACGGCGTCGCGGCGCAGCATGTCCATCAGCGCGACGTTCTCGCCTTCCTTCAATTCCAGGTGCAGTTCCGGCGTGCTGTCGGACTGCGGCAGGGAGTTCAGCAAGGCTGAAGGATCGGCTTCGCGCGTGAGGATTTCCAGCAGGCGCGCGGCCGAGTACAGGCCGTCGTCGAAACCGTACCAGCGGTCCTTGAAGAAGATATGGCCGCTCATTTCGCCGCCCAGCGGCGCACCCGTCTCGCGCAGCTTGGCTTTCACCAGCGAGTGGGCCCGTCTTGTACATCAGGGGCACGCCGCCATGCTTGCTGATCCACGGCGCCAGGTGGCGCGTGCACTTCACGTCGTACAGGATTTGCGCGCCAGGATGGCGGGTCAGCACGTCGGCTGCGAACAGCATCATCTGGCGGTCAGGGTAGATGATCTGGCCATCCTTGGTGACCACGCCCAGGCGGTCGCCGTCGCCGTCGAAGGCGATGCCGATTTCGGCATCCGTTTCGGCCAGGCAGCGGATCAGGTCTTGCAGGTTTTCCGGATGCGCAGGGTCCGGATGGTGGTTCGGGAAATTGCCATCGACGTCGCAGAACAATTCGATGACTTCGCAGCCCATGCCGCGGAACAGGTCGCCCGCGAAGTCGCCGGCCACGCCATTGCCGCAATCGACGGCGATCTTGATCGGGCGCGCCAGCTTGACGTCGCCCAGGATGCGCTGCAGGTAGGCGGTGCGGATATCATGCGTGGCGTAGCTGCCCTGCTTGGCGCTGGCACTGCCGTCGTGCGCGACGATGCTGTGGTACAGCGCCTGGATCGCTTCGCCATGAATGGCTTCACCGGCCAGCACCATCTTGAAGCCGTTGTAGTCGGGCGGATTGTGGCTGCCCGTGACCATGATGCCGGAGCGCGTGTCGAGCACATTCGTGCCGAAGTAGACCATCGGCGTGGCCACCACGCCCAGGTCGATCACGTCGACGCCTGCCGCTTGCAATCCCTGCGCCAGCGCCGCCGTCAATTCAGGTCCCGACAAGCGGCCATCGCGGCCGATCACGACCCGTTGCTCGCCCTTGGCCAGAGCGGCCTGGCCGAAGGCCTGACCGATCTTGTGGGCCACGCTGGCATCGAGGGTTTTAGCGATGATGCCGCGAATATCGTAGGCCTTGAAGATCGTTCTGGACAATGGAAGCATGGTGTGGGCGATATATAAGAAGAAATAGGGGCTAAATAAGGTGCCTGGCAAGGTGCAGCGCGCGGCGGACCGCTTGCCACTGCGCCAAGAGTATACCGAATTATACGCGCAGCAGATCGATGGACTTGCCCGATTCCACCCATTGCCTGACCCACAGCGGCTGGCGGCCACGGCCTGTCCATTGCTCGGCCGCATTGTCAGGATGGCGGTAGCGCACCGCGACCTTGCCCGTGCGCGGGTGCAAACCATCGAGTATCAGTTGTTTCAGCGGAATGCCCGCCTGCTGCGCGATGGCCATGATCTGTTCGCGCGCCTTGTTCAAATCTTCACGTTCGCGGCTGTTCAACTCCTGTTTGACATTATCTTCCAGCTTGCGCAATTCCTGCATCGTCATCGTCGACAGATCCATTGGTACATCCTTTATATTAATTTAAATAATAAAATCACGTGGAATATACTACATTGCATAAACATTTGCGCACCGCTGCATAATCCGTCGCCAATTGAATCACGGCCCACTGATTATTTAGCGGGCCAACATTAAGATGAAATGAAGAATATGCCGGAAGCGCGCAGGGAAAATGCATGAACATCGATGAAATGGCATGCCAGGGCGGCAGGCGGGCGGATTATGTATCGATATATGGCAGAGGGAGAAGTCCAATTAAATTCCCATGCAGCATAATCGGCATCCGCTTTTCCTTCCCGCTGGCAAAAGCCTAATCAGGCACCTGCCAGGAATACCCCCGACGCCAAAGGGCAGGCATGCTTATAATGCATGCGCGTAGTTCACTTTACCCGGCACATATGAAAACTTATTTTATCGGCGATCTGCAAGGCTGCCATGCACAAACCGTCGAATTGATCGAACGGATACAGGCGGCGGCGAAAGGCCCGTACCGCCTGCTGTTCGCGGGCGACTTGATCAACCGCGGCCCGGCCTCGCTGGCCACCCTGCGCCACGTGCACGCGCTGGCCCGGCAGGGCCTGGCCGACAGTGTTCTGGGCAACCACGACTTGCATTTTCTGGCCGTGGCCAACGGCATCCGGCCCGAGCACGCGTCCGACACCCTCGCCGAAATCCTCGACGCGCCCGACCGCGATGAGTTGCTCGACTGGCTGCGCCGGCGGCCACTGGCACTGGAACACGATGGCCATGTGCTCGTACATGCGGGCTTGCTGCCGCAATGGAGCGCGGCCCAGGCCCTATCCCTGAGCGGGGAAGTGTCCGCCATGCTGCGCAGCGATGGCTGGGTGGCGTTCCTGCGCACTATGTACGGCAACGAACCGGCCGCCTGGCGCGACGACCTGCAGGGCGCCGACCGGCTGCGCTGCATCGTCAACGCCATGACGCGACTGCGCTTTTGCACGCCGGACGGCGTGATGGACTTCAAGATGAAGGAAAGCGGCAGCCCGCCGCCAGGCTCCGGCCTGCTGCCATGGTTCGACGTGCCGGGCCGGCGCAGCGCCGGCGACACCATCGTCTTCGGCCACTGGTCGGCGCTGGGATTGCAGTTGCGCGAGCACTTGATCGGCCTCGATAGCGGCTGCGTGTGGGGCGGAAAACTGTCGGCCGTGTGCCTGGAAGACCGCTCGCTGCTGCAAGTCGACTGTCCCGCCTTCCAGCAGCATGGCGGCAAGCGGTAAGCCGCATCGCGCATATGCTTAGTCGAAATCGGTCGTTGGTCTTGCCGCGCGTGGCCCGTATGATGGCGCTTTTGCCATTGCGATCCCATGCATCCTGATACCGACAGACTGGCGCGCTGGCTGCTCGGCAGCCTGGAACTCGACACCGCCGTCCTGCATGTGGGCCAGTACTGCGGCCGCTGGCGCGCTTCCACGGCGGGCCGGGAACTGGGCAGCTTCCACCTGGTGCTCGATGGCCACTGCTATTTGCACCTCGACGGGGCTGCGCCGATTGCGCTCGGCCCGCGCGATGGCGTCTTCCTGCTGCGCGACTTGCCGCACTTCCTCAGTCCCCACAGCGATCCGCTGCAGGCGGTGAGCGCGCAAGCCATGCTGCCGCTGCAGGCGTCCACGGACAGCCCGGCGACGGCGCTGGCCTGCGGCTTCTTTCAATTTCGCGGCGCCCTCTCCGCGCTGATCGTCGACTCGTTTCCGCCGTATCTGCTGATACGCGGCGACGCGCCCGCCTTCAGCGCCGCCGCCGCGCTGTTCGACCTGATCCTGGCGGAGGCGGGCGGCGACCCGGAACAACCATCGCCATTGATCGCGCGCCTGGTCGAGCTGCTGTTCTTTTACCTGATCCGCCACGTGGCGCAGGGCGAGCAGGTGGCGGCCGGCCTGCTGTCGCTGCTGCACCAGCCCGCATTTTCGCCGCTGCTCGAACGCATGCTCGACGCCCCTGCCGACGACTGGTCGATCGAGAACATGGCCAAGGCGGCCTGCATGTCGCGCGCCAGCTTCTGCAAGCATTTCGCCAGCGCCAGCGGCCACTCGCCGGCCCAGTTCCTGCTCCTGCTGCGCATGAAGATCGCGGCGCGCCGGCTGCACGACGGCGTCTCCGTCGAACGCGCCGCCGAACTGGTGGGCTACCGCTCGCACGCCGCGTTTACACGCGCCTTCAAGCGGGTCACGGGCGAGCAGCCGGGCGCCTACCGGCGCGACCAGCGCCAGCGTCAACTGGCCAGCTAAAATCAAGAATCACACAATCACAGACGAACGAGCACAAAAGGACGACGCTGACGTCTGTTGCGTGCACGGCATGGCCGATATAATGCCCGGGGACTTACTAACTTAGCAAGGTACCCCATGTCCCGTCTGACGCTGCACACTCTCGATACCGCCCCGGCCGACAGCCGCCCCTTCGTGGAAAAGGCCATCGCCAACAACGGCTTCCTGCCCAACCTGATCGGCGTGCTGGCCAATGCCCCGCTGGCACTGGAAACCTATCTGACCGTCTCCGGCATCAATGCGCGCGCCAGCCTGACGTTGATGGAACGCGAAGTGGTGCAAATCACGGCTGCGCGCATCCATGGCTGCGATTTCTGCATCGCCGGCCATAGCGCCATTTCGCTGAAAAAAGCGGGCCAGACGCCCGACACGGTGCGCGCCCTGCAGTACGGCCAGCCCACAGGGGATGCGAAGCTCGATGCCGTCGCCGCCTTCGCCACGGCCGTCATCGCCACGCGCGGCGCCGTCAGCGACGCCGAATATCAAACCTTCCTGGCCGCCGGCTACAAGGAACAGCAGGCGCTGGAAGTGGTACTGGGCATCAGCCTGGCCACCTTGTGCAATTTCTCCAACAGCCTGGCCGGCACGCCCGTCAATCCGCAACTGACGCCCTACCTGCCTGGCGCCGTCTGATATGGCGCATCTCAATCACTGGCTGCACATGCATGCCGACCAGCTCGACCAATCATCGGACCTGGCTGAAACCGTATTACCGGCGCTGGCCGGCGACCAGCTGCTGGGCATCGGCGTGCCGCAGGAGCACGGCGGCGCGGGCGGTGACGTGCGCGATGCCATCGACGCCATCGCCAAGGTAGCCGAACAATCGGTGACGGCGGCCTTTGTCTTCTGGGGCCAGCGCTGCTTCATCGAATTCCTGCTGCAAAGCGAAAACCGCGCGCTGGCCGAGCGCCGCTTGCCCGGCCTGCTGGCAGGCACGCAGGCGGGCGCCAGCGGCCTGTCGAACGCCATGAAATTCTTGTCCGGCATCGAGCAGCTGCAAATCACGGGCGCGCGCCACGGCGACGGCTTGCTGGTCGACGGCGGCCTGGCCTGGTGACGAACTTGCGCAAGGCGGGCTTTGTCGCGGCAGCCGCCGTGGCGCCCAACGACGGCGCGCCACCCGTCATCGTCGCCTTCGACAGCGGCACGGCGGGCGTCAAGCGCAGCGACGACCTGGACCTGATCGCCCTGCGCGGCAGCAATACGGCCTCCGTCAAACTGGCGCAGGTGCACATCTCCGCCGCGGACATCATCAGCGACAATGCGCCGGCCTGGCTGCCGCAGGTACGCCCTTCCTTCCTCGGCATGCAGTGCGGCCTGTCGATCGGCCTGGCGCGCGCCAGCCTGGCCAAAGCGGCGCAGATTTCGGCCGGTTCGCGCAACGCGCTCACGCCGCGCATCGAAGCGCTGCAAGCGACTCTGGAAAGCGCCGTCGCCACCTTGCTGGCCGGCGTGCACGATGGCCGTTTCAAGAAAGAGGCACCGGCCATGTTCCGCCTGCGCATACAGCTGGCCGACGTGCTGCAGCAGGCGCTGATGCTGGAACTGCAAGCCATGGGCGGGCGCGCCTACCTGAACGCCGAACAGCAGGGCTTTGCCCGCCGCTGGCGCGAATCGTCGTTCATCCCCATCGTCACCCCCAGCCTGACCCAATTGCAGGCAGCCTTGCAGCTGTTTGACAGCCAGCAGGCGGCAGCGGGAGCGCCGGCATGACGGCAGCGACGCAAGACTGGGCGCTGCAGGCGCAGGACCTCAGCTACGCCTATCCGGGCACGGCGCCCGTGTTCCAGCACGTCTCGCTGGGCGTGCGCAAGCGCGAAATCGTCTGCCTGCTGGGCGGCAGCGGCTGCGGCAAGTCAAGCCTGCTGCGCGTGCTGGCCGGCTTGCAGCCGCCATCGACGGGTGCAATTCAATTCCTCGATGCGCCCATGCGCGAACCGGACCCGCGCAGCGCCCTCGTGTTCCAGCAGGCGAGCCTGTTGCCGTGGCTAAACGTCACGGGCAACGCCGGCTTCGGCCTGGACTTCAAGCACCAGCCGCAGCTGACACGTGAAGCGCACCAGACGCGCGTGGCGCAGGCCATCGAAGCGGTGGGACTGAAGGGCCGCGAGAAGCTGTATCCATCCGCGCTGTCGGGCGGCATGGCGCAGCGCGTGGCGCTGGCCCGTGCGCTGGCACGCGAACCGGAACTGCTGTTCGCCGACGAACCGTTTTCGGCCCTCGACGCCATCACGCGCGCCGAAATGCAGTCGCTGCTGGTCGACGTGGTGCACCGCTGGCACACGGCCGTGCTGCTCGTCACGCACGATATCGATGAAGCGATCCTGGTGGCCGACCGCATCCTGCTTATGGGCGGCAAGCCCGGCAACATCGTGCGCGAATGGCCCGTCGCCATCGCCCAGCCGCGCATCGGCCACAGCGCCGACGTCATCGCCCTCAAGATGGATATCCTCGACGCCCTGCAGGCGCTGCAAAAGCAGGATCAAACGCCCGCCTTTGCTCCCAATTAATCGACCGGAACTTTCCCATGACATTCGAAGACCAAAACAAACCCCTGCACATCTGCGCCTCGTCCGATTGCGACTGCGGCCTGACGCGGCGCGACTTCCTGCGCATGTCGGCCCTGGCCACGGCCAGCGTCGCCTCGCCCCTGTTGTTCGCCGGCGACGCCATGGCCCAGCAAGGCCCGAAAGGCGACGACCAGCCCGTCAAGATCGGCTACCTGCCCATCACGGACGCCACCCCCCTGCTCGTCGCCCACGCCCGCAAGCTGTTCGAAGCGGAAGGCTTGCAGGCGGAAACGCCGCGCCTGTTCCGCAGCTGGGCGCAAATCATCGAAGCCTTCGTCGCCGGCCAGGTCAACGTTATCCACCTGCTGTCGCCGGCTACCCTGTGGGTGCGCTACGGCGCCAAGTTCCCGGCCAAGGTCGTCGCCTGGAACCACGTCAACGGCTCCGCGCTGACGGTGGCCAACGAGATCAACAAGGTTTCCGACCTGGGCGGGCGCACGGTCGCCATCCCGTTCTGGTACTCGATCCACAACATCCTGCTGCAGCAAATCCTGTCCTCGAATGGCCTGACGCCCGTCACGCGCGCGCGCAACGCGGCCATCAAACCGAATGAAGTCAACCTGATCGTGCTGGCGCCGGCTGAAATGGTGTCCGCGCTGGCCAGCAAGTCCATCGCCGGCTATATCGTGGCCGAACCGTTCAATGCGGCGGCGGAAAACGCCGGCATCGGCAAGATCCTGCGCTTCTCGGGCGACGTGTGGAAAAACCATGCCTGCTGCGTCACCTTCCTGTCAGAGCGCGACATCAACACGCGTCCCGAATGGGCACAAAAGGTCACCAACGCCATCGTCAAGGCGCAACTGTGGACGCGTTCGAACCAGGTCGACACGGCCAAGCTGCTGTCGAACGTGGGCGAGCACCGCTACACGCCGCATCCGCTGCAAGTGCTGACCAAGGTGCTGGCCACCACCGATTACGCCGGCTATGAAAAGCAGGGCCTGATCGTGCACAAGAACTGGCAACAGCGCCGCATCGACTTCCAGCCGTACCCGTTCGCCTCGTACACGGAAGAACTGGTGCGCGCCATCGGCCGCACCAAGGTCGAAGGCGATACGCGCTTCCTGGCCAACCTTGATCCGAAGTTCGCCGCGCGCGACCTGGTCGATGACCGCTTCGTGCGCAAGGCCATCACGGCAGTCGGCGGCCCGGCCGCCTTCGGCTTGCCGGCCAACCTGCTGCGCAGCGAAACCGTGGCGGTCTGACGATGGCAAGCAAGTTGTTGACGAAGTTCGGCCTGCCCCTGGTGGGGCTGGCCTGTGCCTTGCTATTGTGGTCCGTGGGCGTGACGGCGCTGGAGAAATCCACGCCGATCGCCACCGCCTTTGCGCCCTTGCCCACGGCGCTGGCGTTCCAGGAGATGCTGAGCGGTTCGGATATCTGGCTGCACGTGGTATTGAGCCTGCAAAGGGTGGCCGTGGGCCTGGGGCTGGCGATCGTCATCGGCGTGCCGCTGGGCGTGCTGGTGGCCATGTCGAAGAGTTTTCCGGCGCGGCCATGCCGCTGTTCCAGCTGCTGCGCATGATTTCGCCGCTGTCGTGGATGCCGATCGCCGTGATGGTGCTCGGCGTCGGTGATGCGCCCGTGTACTTCCTGCTGGCGTTTGCGGCCGTCTGGCCGATTTTGCTCAATACGGCGGCCGGCGTGGCGCGGCTCGATCCGAACTGGCTGCTGCTGGCGCGCAGCCTGTCGGCCACGCGCAGCGAGATCGTGTTTAAAGTGATTTTGCCGGGCATCACGGCCGATATCCTGACGGGCGTGCGCCTGGCCATTGGCATCATCTGGATCGTGCTGGTGCCAGCGGAAATGCTGGGCGTATCGGCAGGCCTCGGCTACTTCATCCTCGACACGCGCGACCGCCTCGCGTATTCGGAACTGATGGCCGCCATCGTGCTGATCGGGATGTTAGGTTTCATCCTCGACTACCTGGCCCGCGCCGCACATGCGCGCTGGCTGCACGTGAAGAACTAAGCCGCCTTGTCAGCGGCAGCGTGGCGGCGATAGTCGCCTGCGTTGCCGCTGCCAGTTCACGGCGGTGCGCGTCGAGCGTCGCCACTGGCGCCAGGCAGGTCAGGCGCGCCGTGATCGGCGGACCGCTCAAGATCGCCACCATGCTTTGGGCAAAACTCATCTCGCCTATGAAATCGACGGCGTGATGCAATGCTCCCTTGTCATCCACATACACGAGCGCGAACGGCTGCACCGGCACTTGCGCATCGATGGCCGCCTCGAACAGGTTGGCGTGAAACGGCAGGATCTGCCCTTGCGCGGCGGTCGTGCCTTCGGGAAAGAACGCGATGCGCTCGCCCGCCGTCAATTTATCCACCAGACCCTGGAAAATCAGGCGCAGGTCGCGCTTGCTGCCGCGCGAAATGAAGATGGTGCCGGCGCGTCCCGCCAGCCAGCCCAGGATCGGCCAGGCGCGGATTTCCGCCTTGGCGACGAAACGGCAGGGGTGGACGGCGTTGATGACGAAGATGTCGAGCCACGACACGTGGTTCGCCACCACCATCGCGTGGTCAAGGGCCGGCAAGCTGTCTGCCGGCTGCGCCACATGCACGCCGCAGATGTCGAGCAGCTGCGTCGACCAGCGGCGGATGCGCCGGTTACGCCCCTCCAGGTCCAGCCAGGGAAAAAGCACGGCGCTCTTGGCCATGCCGCAGCCCAGGTGAATGGCGATGCGCGCAAGGCGGTAGGTAAGCAGAAGTTTCAAATCACACCAACAAATAAACCAGAGCCGAAATCCGGGAGCAGACAAGGGATGCCGGGGCAGTGTGCCCCGGTCCACGGATCTGATTTTTAACGCTGAAACGCCACCTGTCCAGCCACGATGGTCGCCTTGACAATGCCGCTCAGCTCATAGCCGAGGAAAGGCGTGTGCTTGCCCTGGCTGGCCAGCGAGGCCGACGACACGGTCCAGCGCGCGGCGGGATCGAAGACGCAGATGTCGGCCGCTTCGCCCACGGCCAGGCTGCGGCGGGATGCCGGCGACACGGGCCGCATCGGAAGTGACCTTGGCCACGGCGCGCGCCAGCGGACGCTCGCCCGCTTGCGGCTGGCCCAGCGCATAGTCGTCGGCCCATTTCAGGGCCAAAGACAGCAGCAGTTCCAGGCCCGTGGCACCTGGCGACGCTTCGCCGAACGGCAGCAGTTTTTCATCGTCGTCGACGGGCGTGTGGTCCGAGCACATGGCGTCGACCGTGCCATCGAGCAGGCCGGCGCGGATCGCGTCGCGGTCGCGCTGGCTGCGGAACGGCGGCGTAACGCGCGCGTTCGGGTCGAAGAAGCCGATGTCGGCGTCCGTCAGGTGCACATGGTGCACGCCCACGTCGCAGGTGACGGGCAAGCCTTCGGCCTTGGCCGCGCGGATCAGTTCCAGGCCTGCCGCCGACGAGATGCGGCACAGGTGCACGCGCGCGCGGCTGGCGCGCATCAATTCAAAGATCGTGTGCAGGGCGATGGTTTCGGACATCACGGGTACGCCGGACAAGCCCAGGCGCGAGGCCAGCGGACCGCTGTGGGCGATGCCGCCACGGCCGATGTGCGGGTCTTGCGGGCGCAGCCAGACGGTGTAACCGAAGGTGTTCGCATACTGCATGGCGCGCAGCAGCACGGTGGTGTCCTCGATCGGCTCTTCGGCTTGCGCAAAGCCGATGCAGCCAGCTTCCGTCAGTTCCGCCATTTCCGTCAGCGACTTGCCCTTCAAGCCCATGGTCAGCGCGCCCAGCGGATGCACGTGCGCCTTGTTCTGCGTCTTGGCGCGGTATTTCAGCATTTCTACCAGGCCCGGCTCATCGAGCACGGGATCGGTGTCGGGCGGACACACCAGGCTCGTGACGCCGCCTTGCAGCGCCGCCTGCAGTTCCGATTCCAGGGTTGCCTTGTATTCGTAGCCCGGCTCGCGCAGGCGCGCGGACAGGTCGACCAGGCCGGGGGAAACCACCAGGCCGGCCGCGTCAAAGGTGGTGTCGGCCTTGAAGCCGGCCGCCGGGGCGCTGCCCACGGCCAGCACCTTGCCGTCGGCGATAAACAGGTCTTGCAAGCCATCGATGCCGTTGGCAGGGTCGATCAGGTGGCCGTTCTTGATATGTAGTGTCGTCATGCTCGCTTACTCGTCCTTGGGCTATCAGCCCTGATTACCAGCCAAAATACTCATCACCGCCATGCGCACGGCGATACCGAACGTCACCTGCGGCAGGATCACCGCCTGCGGACCGTCGGCCACGGCCGAATCGATTTCCACGCCGCGGTTCATCGGGCCCGGATGCATGACAATGGCGTCCGGTTTCGCCAGCGCCAGGCGCTCGGGCGTGAGACCGTAGCTCTTGAAATATTCCTGCGCCGACGGCAGCAGCGCGCCGCTCATGCGTTCATTCTGCAGGCGCAGCATGATGATCACGTCCACGCCCTTGAGGCCTTCATCCATGTTGGTGAAGGTGCGCACGCCCATCTGCTCCAGGCCGCCCGGCAGCAGGGTGTGCGGGCCGATGGCGCGCACTTCCGGCACGCCCAGGGTGGTCAGCGCGTGGATGTCGGAACGGGCCACGCGGCTGTGCAGGATGTCGCCCACGATGGCCACCGTCAGGTTCGTGAAATCCTTCTTGTAGTGGCGGATCGTGTACATGTCGAGCAAGCCCTGGGTCGGGTGCGCATGGCGTCCGTCGCCCGCGTTGACCACGTGGACGTGCGGCTGCCTGGTGTCGATCAGGTGCTTGGCGATCAGGTAAGGCGCACCCGACTGCGCGTGGCGCACGACGAACATGTCGGCATGCATGGCCGACAGGTTGTCGATGGTGTCGAGCAGGGACTCGCCCTTGCTGGCCGACGAGGCCTGGATGTTCAGGTTGATGACATCGGCCGACAGCCTTTTTGACGCGATCTCGAAGGTGGTGCGGGTGCGCGTGGAGTTTTCAAAGAACAGGTTGAAAACGCTCTTGCCGCGCATCAGCGGCACCTTTTTCACGTCGCGGTCGGAGATGCCGACGAACGAGGAAGCCGTGTCGAGGATGTGGTTGACGATAGACTTCGGCAAGCCTTCGATCGTCAACAGATGTTGCAGTTCGCCGTGTTTATTCAGTTGCGGATTAAGCATGGTGGGTATCTATGGTGAGCGTGAATTTTCCATCGTCGGCTTGCTTCAGAACCAGGGCCTGGCCCGCCGGCACGGCAGTGAAGGCGGCCACGAAATCGGCGGCCACCGGCAGCTGGCGTTCGCCGCGGTCGACCAGGGCCGCCAGCATGATCTTGGCCGGGCGGCCATAGTCGAACAATTCGTTGATGGCCGCGCGCGTGGTGCGGCCCGTGTACAGCACGTCGTCGACCAGCAGGATGGTGGCGCCGGCCACGTCGAAGCTGATTTGCGTCGGCTTGACGTCGGCATGCAGGCCCTTCTGGGCGAAGTCGTCGCGGTAGAACGAGACGTCGAGCACGCCCAGGCGGTCGAGCAGGTTCAGGTCGCGCGCCAGGCGTTCCGCCAGCCCAGGCACCGCCCGAATGGATGCCGACGATGGCGACGTTGGGGATGCCCGCCAGGCCGCTCCGCACCTGCTGCAACAAATCTGCATACAGGGCCTCGGCGTCGAGTTGGGAAGGATTCGCAGGATGCGGCATAGAGTTCTTAATCATTCAGGGAGGGAGTCTAAGGTCAGATTAATAATTCGCGTCGAAATACTGTTGCAGGATAATGGCGGCGGCGCGGTCGTCGATGACTTCACCGCGCCTGGCGGCGATGACGGCCGAGGAATAGCGCTCGTCAACCAGTTCCACCGGCAGGTTGAAACGGCCATGCACCTGGTTGGCGAAACGCCGGCAGCGCGCGCTCATCTCGTGTTCCGTGCCGTCCGGGTGGCTGGGCAAGCCCACCACGATGCGGCTGGCGCCCCACTCCTTGATCAGGCTGGAGATGGCGGCGAACTTCGGCTCGTTCGCCGTCTCCGTGATCACGCTGAGCGGCTTGGCCTGGCAAATCATGCTATTGCCGATGGCCACGCCAATGCGTTTCAAGCCAAAATCGAAGGCGAGGATGGTGTCGATGGCGTCACCGCTCATGCGTGGCCAGCCTCGCTCGCCAGCATGAGGGGATCGATGCCCAGCAACTTGATAGCCGCCACGTAACGCTGCTCGATGGGGAAATCGAACAGGATGTCGGCCGAGGCGCCCACCGTCAGCCAGCCGTTACGGCCGATCTCGTCTTCCAGCTGGCCCGGGCTCCAGCCCGAGTAGCCGATCGAGACGAGCATGCGCTCGGGACCATCGCCCTTGGCGACGGCTTCGAGCACGTCGATCGAGGTGGTAAATGCCACTTCATCGGTCACCGTCAGCGACGAGGAATAGCGCGCGCCCGGCGTATGCAGCACGAAACCGCGGTCGTCCTGCACCGGGCCGCCGAACATGATCGGCTCGTTGATGATGGGCGTGTCGCTGCCGGCCGCCAGTTTCAGGTCGATGCGGTCGAACAGCACTTCCATGGTCATGTCGGTGGGTTTGTTGATGACGACGCCCAGCACGCCGTTTTCATTGTGTTCGCACACGTACACAACCGTGCCGCCGAAGATCGGATCTTGCATGGCCGGCATCGCAATCAGGAAATGGTTGGCCAGATTCAGGGTGGAGGAACCGGTTGCGGCCGGTTCTCCCATCCCCTGCATCAGACGATGTCCTGGTAGAGTCTGGTCGATTTTACTCTTTTTCATACGCGATGCTCTCTCTGTGGGCTTGCTGGCAAGTCTCGCTTACCCCGCTATCGTACGCCTGGCGCAAGCGACCGCACATCCTGGGCGGCGCGCACCGTGTTGCCAAGCGTTATTCTTGTTATGTTGTAAATTAATGGTCAATTCGCCATGCCTGCGGGTGCGTTTCAATGCCAATTGTAAAATTGATTGCAAAACCGCTGTCGCACATAAAGCACCACGAACATACCCGGTAGTTTACACTGAATTGCCACCGCAGCGACGCCAAAGGCACGACGCGAGCGGCCATAAAGCCCTGTTGGCGGCAAAAAATCGCCTATCTTTGACCCTGAACACGCGAAATAATGACAATCAAGACTTCCCTGGTGTGGTTCCGGCGCGATCTGCGCGCGTTTGACCATGCTGCACTGCATCACGCCCTGCGCCAGAGCCAGGCCGTGCATTGCGTCTTCGTGTACGACACCGCCATCCTGGCAACGCTGCCGCGCCGCGACCGGCGTGTCGACTTCATCCATGCCAGCGTGGCCGAGCTGGCCGCCGAGCTGCGCCAGCTGGGCGGCGACCTGATCGTGCTGCACGCGGACGCGGCCGAGGCGATTCCGCGCCTGGCCGCCGAATTGAACGCCGACGCCGTCTTTGCCAACCATGACTACGAGCCGCAAGCGATCGCCCGCGACGCCACGGTGGCCGCCGCGCTCACGCGCGACGCGCGCCTGTGGTTCAGCTTCAAGGACCAGGTGATCTTTGAAAAGGACGAGGTGCTGACCCTCTCGCAAAAACCCTACACCGTCTACACGCCGTACAAGAATGCCTGGCTGAAGAAAATGCGCGCCGAACCCGGCTGCCTGGCGCCGTTCGATATCGAACCGCATGCGGCCAGCCTGGCGCCGCCGCGCGCCGGCACGCCGGCGCCCCTGCCCAGCTTGGGTGAGCTGGGGTTCGAGGCCAGCAACCTGGCCGCACTGGCCATTCCCACCGGCATGTCGGGCGCCAGCACGCTGTTCGAGGATTTTTTGCCGCGCGTGGCCCGCTATGACGTGGCGCGCGATTTTCCCGCCTTGAAGGGGCCGTCGTATCTGTCCATGCATCTGCGTTTCGGCACCGTGTCGCTGCGCTATCTGGTGCGCACCGTGGTCGACCTGATGGACCGGGGCGGCGGCGGCGATGGCGCGCCCGTGTGGCTGGCCGAACTGATCTGGCGCGATTTCTACGCCATGATCCTGTACCAGAACCCGCACGTGGCAGGCGGCGCCTTCAAACCGGCCTACGACGCCATCGCCTGGGAAACGGGAGCCGAGGCCGATGCCGCCTTTGCCGCCTGGTGCGAAGGGCGCACCGGCTATCCGCTGGTGGACGCGGCCATGGCGCAGCTGAACCAGACGGGCTATATGCACAACCGCCTGCGCATGATCACGGCCTGCTTCCTGATCAAGGATCTGGGCATCGACTGGCGCCGCGGCGAAGCGTATTTCGCGCTGCACCTGAACGACTTCGACCTGGCGTCGAACAACGGCGGCTGGCAGTGGGCTTCGTCGTCCGGCTGCGATGCCCAGCCCTACTTCCGCATCTTCAATCCCATCACGCAATCGGAAAAATTCGATGCGGGCGGGCGCTTCATCCGCCGCTACCTGCCGCAGCTCAAGGCGCTGGGCGACAAGGAAATCCACGCGCCCTGGCTGGTGCCGCGCATGCTGCTCGAGCAAAAAAACATCGTGCTGGGGCGCGACTATCCGGAGCCGCTGGTGCAGCACGACGAGGCGCGCAAGGAGACGCTGGAACGCTATGCTAGTCAAGGCGGTAGCGTAGATCAGGCGCCCGCCAGCAAGCGCCCCACCTCCGCCAGCAATTCCTCTTCCTGGAACGGCTTGCCGAAATACGCATTCACGCCCAGTTCAAAGGCATGCGCGCGGTGCTTGTCGGCGCTGCGCGAGGTGATCATGATGACGGGGATGGTGCGCGTCTTGTCGTCGCTGCGCACATTGCGCGTCAAATCAAAACCGTCCATGCGCGGCATTTCCACGTCGACCAGCAGCAGGGCCGGCATGGCAGCCGCTTCCAGCGCGTACAGTTGTTCCAGCGCGTCGAGACCATCCTTGGCCAGCAGCACCTGGTAGCCTTCGCGCTCGAACAAACGCTGCATCACGCGGCGCACCGTCAGCGAATCGTCGACCACCATCACGCGCACGGCAGGCGCGGCCAGCGCACTGGTGGCCGCATGCTGCTCGCTGCTGGCCAGCGCATACTGCGACAGCAGTTCCGGATTGTGTTCCAGGTGCTGCGCCAGCGCCACGGGGTTCAGGATCAGCACGATGTCGCCCGTGCCAAGCACCGTGGCGCCAGCGATGCCCGGCATGCGCGCCAGCTGCGGACCCACATGCTTGACCACGACCTCGCGATTGCCCACCACGTCATCGACCTGCAAGGCCAGCCTGTCATTGCCATTCCTGAGCAGCAGCACGGGAGCATGACGCTGCGTGGCCTGCTCCGCTGGCGTCTCGCCCAGCATGGCCGACAGGTGGTGCAGCGCCAGCGACTGCCCGTGCGACTCGACGTGCCCGGCCGCCCGCACCTGCTCCAGCTGTTCGCCTTTCAGATGCAGCACCTGCTCGACCAGCACCGATGGCAAGGCATACGTCTTGCCGCTGGCCGCCAGCAGCACCACTTGCGTGACGGCCAGGGTCAGCGGCAGGTGGATGGTGAAGCGCATGCCCAGGCCCGCCTGCGTCAGCGTTTCCACGCGCCCGCCCAGGGCCAGCGCCTCGGAGCGCACGATGTCCATGCCAACACCACACGTCCGGCCAGTTCCGTCAGGCTGTCGGCGGTGGAAAAACCGGACGTAAAAATCAGTTCGGCCGCCTGCGCGTCGGACAATGGCGCGTCCGTCGCCACCAGACCGGCGCCGTGCGCCTTGGCGCGGATGCGTTCCAGGTCCAGCCCCGCGCCATCGTCGGAAAAGGCGATCGCCACTTCATTGCCCTGCTGGCTGACCTGCACCAGCAGCTCGCCCGTCTCGCTCTTGCCGGCGGCCAGGCGCGTATCGCGCGGCTCGACGCCGTGCACGATGGCGTTGCGCAGCAGGTGTTCGAAGGGCGCCGCCATGCGTTCGAGCACGCTGCGGTCGATTTCCACGCCGCCGCCGCGGATGTCGAGGTTGACGCGCTTGTCGACTTCCTTGGCGCTTTGCCGCGCCACGCGGAACAGGCGTTCGGCGATGCTGGCAAACGGCACCATGCGGATCTGCATCAGGTCGCGCTGCAGCTCGCGCGTCAGCCGCGCCTGCAGCACCAGGTCGTCCGTCACCGCATCGACGCTGTGGCTGAGGTTTTCGTGGAACGAGGCCACGTCGTTGACGCTTTCAGCCATCATGCGCGTAAGTTCCTGCAGGCGCGTAAAACGGTCGAATTCGAGCGGGTCGAATTCGCGCTCGCTGCTGACGGCCATGCGCGAGGCGATCTGCGATTCGGCCTGCATTTCTACTTCGCGCAGCTGGCGCCGCAGGCGCGCCAGGTTGTCGGAAAATTCAGACAGCGAAGCGCCCAGCACGCCGACTTCATTTTCCATCTTCGAGCGCGTGATCGACACTTCGCCGGCCTGGTTCACCAGACGGTCGAGGATATCGGCGCGCACGCGCACCAGCGCCGCCTTCGGTTCGGCCACCGGCGTGTCTTCCATGCCCGGCAAGGGCAGCAACGGTTGCTGCAGCTGCTCGAACAGGTGCAGCGCATGGTCGTAATGGGCCAGCAATTCCTCGAAAGCTTGCGGCGTGGCGGTGCCCGCGTGCAGCATGTTTTCGATATGCGTCTCGATTTCATGCGCATGCTGGCCCAGGCGCATGGCGCCGGCCATGCGCGCGCTGCCCTTGACGGTGTGCAGGGTACGCAGCAGCATCTGCGCCTGGCCGCTGTCGTGCGGCTGCTGCTGCCAGCTGCGCAGCGCTTCGCCGATCTGCGGCAGCAGATCGGCGCCCTCCTCCAGGAAGACGGACAATAAATCGAGGTCGAGTTCATCGCTGATACCGGCGCTCGCGGCCAGCAGCGCGGCTGCATCGGCCGGCATGATGGCGGGCGCCGGCGCTTCCGGCGCCGCGTGCTCCAATGGCGGCGCGTGCTCGAAGCCGGCATCGAACAGGTCGTCGCTGGCGCCGGCATCAGCTGCCGGCAAGGCGGCAGCCTCCTGCTGCTGCAGCGCGTCGGCGACTATGCTTGCATACGTCGCCTCGAACAGGGTTTCGAGCTGCGGCACAGGGAGCTCGGAGAGCAATTCGGACGGCTGCGCGGGCGCGCCGACGATGCTGGCGTAAGCGGCCGCAAACAGGGCGTCGAGCCGCTCTTCCCGGCTCTCGCCGGGCGGCGCCGTCAAGGTGCGCCACAGGGTGTTGAGCGCTTCGATCATGTCCGGCTGCGTTGGCGCCAGGTCGCCCAGCGCGAACGCCTGCAGCATTTGTCCAATGCGCTGCGTGGCCTGCTCCAGCACATCGTGCTGTTCAGCGCGCAGGCCGGCCAGCGGCGGCACCACCGTTTCGATCACCGTTTCCAGCGCGTGCGCCAGGTCGCGCAGGGACTGGAAGCCGACCGTGCCCGACGTCCCCGCCAGGGTGTGCACGGCTTGCAGCGCCTCCGCGCTGACGGCGCGCTGTTCATGGCGCCATTCGCCGAAGTCGCGCGTGAGCACGCGCAGCAATTCATCCGTCTCGGCCAGGTAGATGTTGTACAAGGGAAGGCTGATGCGCAGTTCGCCCACGTGCTTGAGGTGATCGTCAGGCGCTTCGTGCAGCGCGGGCGCCGTGACCAAAAGGAAGTCCGATCACATTGCCATTGCCGGCCAGCGGCGTGGCCGGACGCGGCTTGCGCAGTTCGAACGGCCCGCCTTCGCGCACGCGCTCCGCCGCCGCCAGCAGCATGCCGGCCTCGCGCTCGCGCCCCGCGCCGCCTTCCAGTTCGGCCACCCATTCGCTGAGCTGGTACCAGCCGTAATTGAGCAAGGTAAACAGATCGTCGCTGACGGGGCGCGCTTCGGCCAGCCAGGTATTCATGACGCGCTCGATGGCGCCGGCCGCTTCGGCAAACTGCGCCAAGCCGATCATGCGGCCGCTGCCTTTCAGGGTGTGGAACGAGCGGCGCAGCATGGCCAGATGGTCGCCGCTGGCGGCCTGCTCGCGCGGCAAGGCCAAGGTGGTGTCGACAAAGGCCAGCACTTCGCGCGCTTCGGAGATGAAGATGTCGAGCATTTCCGCGTCGACGTCGGTCACTGCCGGCACGGCATCCATGCCGGCGGGTGCGGCGGGCGCCAGGGCCTGGTCGAGCAAGGGCACAGGCACGGCGCCGGCAGCGGCGACTTTTTCAAAGGGCAGGGCACGGAAAGTAGCGGCGGCCGCATCGAAATGAAAACGCCCGCTGGCCGCTTGCTTGTTGCGGCCCAGCATATCGACAAAAAAGCCCAGCGCACTGACATTCTGCGCGATCTCGTCGAGCGCCTCGGCGTGTGATTCCGCCTTGGCGTCTGCATTGGCATCGCCACCGGCCAGCTGCCGCACGGCCGCATCGACCTGCAGCACGGCGGCGCGCGCGTCGTCCTGTCCCAGCCCGGCCAGCTGCCGCTGCAACTGCTCCAGCACGGGCGCGACGCCATCGAGTGCCCCCGCCCTCCCCGCACCCGCTGCATCCGCGTAATAGGCGTTGAGCACCTTTTCCACCTGGCGCAGTCCCGTCTTCATGTCCTCGGCCAGCGCGGCCACGGTCTGCCCCTGCTCGATCTGGCGCGACAGCTCGCCCGCCGTGACGGGCGGCGGCGCATCATCACCAGCCAGCAGCGCCTGCAGGCGCGCGGCGATGGTTTCCGCATTGCCGGCGAAATCGTCGGGCAGGCGGCGCAGCTGCTCCAGGCCCGTGTCGGCAAACAGCAGCGCCATGCCGATTTCATTTTCCAGGGCCGCGCTGCGCCCGCTGGCAACGGCTTGCCGCGCCACGGCCGCGCATTCGCGCAACAGGCTGGCCAGGGCCGGCTGCTTCAGGGTCTCCACGTGTGCCGCCACCGCTTGCAGCGATGCGTCAAACTCCGTGCCCAGGACTGGATCGAGGTCGGCTTGCGCCAGGCGGCTCCAGCTGGTGCGCGCCCGCGCCAGGGCCGTGCGCGCGCCTTGCAAGGCATCCTGGTCAACCTGGCCGTAGCGCCGCGTTTCCACGTCGGCGGGCAGCATGCCGTCCAGCGCGAAGGCGGCGCGCAGCTGGCATGCCTCCGGCGTCGGCTCGCGTGCGGCGGCGATGAAGAACAGGGCGTCGCGCAGCATCGCTTCGGGCAGGCCGGCCGTCCCCTGCGCCAGGCGGCGCAATTGCAGGTTGATCAGGCCGAACAGTTGCTTGACGTTGAGCGTGCCCATGCCCTCTCCGCTGGCCGCCAGCCCCGCGAACGCCTGCATGGCGAACCAGAAGGTGCGCGCCGGCCCTTCCTGCTGCGCGTCGGCCACCAGGGTCAAGGTGGCGTGCAGCTCGCCCGCGTGCTGGCGCCGCGCCGCATCATCCTGCGCCTTCAGGAAAGGCAGCAGGGATTTTTCAAAGCGTCCGCGCCAGGCAGGATAGTCCGCCACGGGCGGCGTGTCGGCCAGCGCGATGGCCTGCCCTTCCAGCATGGCGGAGGGCGGGAAAAACAGGTCGGCCGGGTGGATGCGCTCGGCGCCCAGCAGGATTTGCAGGTCACGGTAATAGGGGAACAAGCGCGTCGGCTGCGGCGGCGTGCCGGCCACCAGGTCTTCCAGGTATTCGGTCAATGCCTGATACAGCCCGGCGACGATCTGTGTATGGTCCAGCGTGTATTCCAGGCTGCCGTCGCGAAAGCGCGCCAGCGCCTGTTCCGCGCCGTCCGTCAGCAGGCTGGCGCCGGCCACGTCCACCATCACCAGCGCGCCATGCGCCTGGTGCAGGTGCGAGCGCGCGTGCTGCAGGGCCGTGGCGCGTTCCTCGCGCTCGCGGCCGCCTGCCTCGAACAGGGCTGTTTTGGAGCGGCCCAGGGCTTCGCGGATTTCCACCATCACCCACGACAAAGGTTCACTGTCGAACGGCTTGGACTGCTGTGGACTATCAGGTGTGCTCATGCATGCCTCGGTAAGGAAATCGCCCTGGACTGGCGCGGCGTTCAGGCGGCGACGCGGAAGCGCGACACCGAATTTTTCAGTTCCTGCGCCAGCATCGACAGTTTATGGATCGATTGCGCCGTTTGCTGCGTGCCATCCTGGGTCTGCTCCGTCACGCTCAGGATATGCTGGATATTCAAGGCCACGGCGCTGGCCGAACCGGCCCGGCGCGTGCCGGTGGCGAACGAGATGCCCTGGATCAGTTCGGCCAGGTGTTTCGACACCTGGCTGATGTCGTTCAAGGCCGCACCGGCCGCATCGGACAGGTGCGCACCCTCGACCACGCCCTGCGTGGACTTTTCCATCGCGCGGGTGGCGTCCTGGGTATCGGCCTGGATGGTGCGCACCAGCGCGCCGATCTGCTTGGCGGCGGCGGCCGAACGTTCGGCCAGGCGCTGCACTTCCTCGGCGACGACGGAAAAGCCGCGCCCCGCCTCGCCGGCCGATGCGGCCTGGATGGCGGCGTTCAGCGCCAGCACGTTGGTCTGCTCGGTGATGTCGGAAATAAGCTCGGTGATTTCGCCGATTTCCTGCGACGATTCGCCCAGGCGCTTGATGCGCTTGGACGTATCCTGGATCTGCTCGCGGATTTCATGCATACCCTTAATGGCGTTTTCCACCGCCGTCGAGCCCTGCTGCGCCGCCGCCACCGACTGGCGCGCCACGTCGGCCGAAACGCTGGCCGACTTCGACACGTCGGTAATCGCATTGGCCATCTTGACGACGGTAGCGCTGACGCCCTGGATTTCGCGCGACTGCTGCTGCGATGCGATCAGCAGCTTGCTGGAGATGCTTTGCGCCTGCGTCGAGGCGCGGTTGACCTGTTCGGCCGTCGCCGTCACCCTCCCCACCAGGCCGCGCAACTCCTCGACCGTGTAGTTGACGGAATCGGCGATGGCGCCCGTGATGTCTTCCGACACGGTTGCCTGCACCGTCAGGTCGCCGTCAGCGACCTTCTGCAATTCGTTCATCAGGCGCAGGATGGCCGCCTGGTTCTGCTCATTCTTGGCCTTGGCCTGCTCCTCCTTTTCCTGCGACAGCAGGCGCTGGATTTCCGCTTCCTGGCGCCGCCGCTCGGCGTCGCGCGTGCGGTTGACGGAGTCCTGCAGCAGCACGCGGCCGATGCCGGCCGCCGCGATCAGGGTCAGCAAGACGCCGCCGACCATCACCAGAAGGCGAAGCCCAGGGTTTCCTGGTTCACGTGGTACATCTGCTGCAGCAGGGTCAAGCGCTGGCGCAGGTCTTCGTTCTCGTTGAAGATCAGCTGTTCGGCACTTTTCGCCGAACTGAACTTGTCGAGCCGGTCGAGTATCGACGACACCAGCTTCTGGTAACTATCAAAAGTGGCTTTCAGCGCCACCAGCCGGTCACGCAGTTCGGCGTCGCGCGTGGGCGCCAGTTGCAGCGACACGCTGCCATTCAACAGGCCTTCGACGGCGGTGCGGAAATACGTCGTGTCGCGCCCCAGCGAAAACGCCGTTTCCGAGCTGATGCTGCCTGACGACAGGAATTCGCTGGCGCTGCGGCTCATGCGCTGGCTCAGCATCATCAGTCGGCCGATGACGGCCAGGTCGCGCGCATTGCCGCCGCGCTGCACCTTCAGCGCCGCGATTTCCTCGGTCTGCGCCAGCAGCGCCGGCGACAACGCGTTCAACTGCTGCAAGGTTCAACTGCTGCAAGGTTGTCGAATTCGCCCAGCTCCGTTTTCAGGCGCAGGATGGTGCTGGCCGCGCGGTCGCTGCTGGCCCACTTCTTGCGCGCGTCGGCCACGGCCGCCAGCAGGGCGGAACGCGACTCGCCGATATCGCGCCCGTGATACGTCCCGCCGCGCAGCATCAGGCGGAAATCCTGATTCAGTTCATTGCGGCTTTCCTCGAGCTGGCGGAACGCTTCCGGATTGCCTTGCACGGCGTTCGGCGCGGCCTTGCCGAGGCGCTGCGAATGCATCAGCGCATCGCTGGCCAGCTGCGTCTGCGCCGAGGCGATATTGCCGCTGCGCGTATTGAGGCCGACGAACAGCAGACTGGCGGCCAGGCTCAGGGCCATCACCGTCGACAGGATGCTCAGCTGCTTTTGCAGTGGAAAATGGCCGATCAGCGGCAGCTTCCAGTCCCCGGCCGGCGCGCTGGCCAGCGACTTGCGCCGTCCCAGCGCGTCGCGCAGGCGCAGCGGCAGGTCGGTGCTGCCGATGCCGGCTCGCCGGGCGGGTGCTGCGCTTCGGGCATGCCGGCCGCCAGGATAGGAGAATGGGCGCCCATCAGCAAATGTCCTTGTGGAGGGCCGGGCCGCCAAAGCCGGCATCGAGGAAGCGTTCCGCTTGCGCCAGCTGCGCCAAGTCCAGGCGCAGCCACTGCTGTCCTTCGCTGTCGCGCAGGGCCTGCGCCGCCCACGACGGCGGTGCATCCGGCAAGGAGACGGACTGCATCGCGCGCAGCTGGCGCAAGCCCAGCACGCGCTCGACCAGCAATGCGCAGTTCAGACCCAGGCGTGGAGAAAACGTGATGATGCGGCAGTGATTGCCTGGCGCGCAAGCCGGTTCGCCCATGTAGCGGGCCAGGTCGACGACCCCCGTCAGGCGTCCGCGCATGGCCGCCAGGCCCAGGTACCAGTCCTGTGCCAGCGGCACGCCCTGGATCTGCACGCCGGCGGCAATGACGATTTCACCGAGCTGCGTCAGGTCGAGCAGGCAGGGGGGCGGCCGCCGAGCATCACGCCCAGTTCCTTGCGCGCCGCCAGCGCGCCGCTGCGCGCTGCCTGTATCCGCTCGATCAATTGCAGCTGATACTGGCGCAAGCGCCCCTGCCGCACGCCCGTTTCGAAGGATGGCATGGCGGCAGCGGCAGGTGGAAAGGCCGCTGTGGACACGCCGTGACCTGGCATCGTGTGCATTCTCAGGAGAGCGCGGCGATCTTGGCCAGCAGCTCGGCTTCCACCACCGGCTTGACCAGGTAATCGCGCGCGCCCTGGCGCAAGCCCCAGATGCGGTCCGTTTCCTGGCTCTTGCTGGAGCAGATAATCACCGGCACGTCCTGCAGTTCGGGATCGCGCGCGATGGCGCGCGTGATCTGGAAGCCATTCGCACCGGGCATCACCACGTCCATCAGGATCAGGTCGGGCCTGGCCTCTTTGAGTTGCGCCAGCGCGTCGGCGCCGTCCTGCGCCGTGAGGACGGCATAACCAGCGCGCACCAGCATCTCTCGCTCAGGTAGTAGCGTTCTGTCGGCGAGTCATCGACGATCAGAATTGTGTATATGGCCATCTGCTTCCTTGCTGCGTTGTCAATCAATAAAAACACTTACTCAAAATGCCCTGCCAGGTGCAGCCGCACGGCCGCCAGCAGCGCCTCGCGCGCCAGCGGCTTGGCCAGGCAGGCGCTGGCGCCCGCCATGGCGCCGCGCGCGCGGTCGAACAAGCCTTCCTTCGACGACAGCATCAGCACCGGCGTGGCGTGATATGCCGCGCTGGCCTTGATCAGGGCACAGGTGCGGTAGCCGTCCAGGCGCGGCATCACGATGTCGCACACGATCAGCGCCGGCTGGCAGTCGGCGATCTTGGCCAGGGCCTCGAAGCCGTTTTCCGCCACCACCACGCAATAACCGGCCTCGCGCAGTATCTTCGCGGCCGCGCTGCGTATCGTCGCACTGTCGTCGATGACGAGTATCGTGGCGCTGGCGCACACGGCATCGGACCGCGCCTCGGGCGGGAAAGGTCGCGTCATGTGATTATTCGACAATCTTTCATACCATAGCACAGGCGGCCGCGATACCAGCGTGCGGCAGCGGCATCCGGTGGATCGGATTGATTACAGCGCCACCATCTCGAAATCATCCTTGCGCGCACCGCATTCAGGACAGGTCCAGTTCATCGGAACATCGGCCCAACGCGTGCCCGGAGCGATGTCTTCGTCGGGCAGGCCGGCCGCTTCATCATAAACCCAGCCGCAAATAAGACACATCCACGTTTGGAATTGCTGCGTTGTTTCGTTGCTACTCACGTTCTGCCACCCTTCAATCAAGTAAAATGCTGAATTAGGTATCTTAATCTACCCGCCGTGCAAAACCAAACTTCTCCCCTCATATTAAGCTTCGGCGTGTCCGATCCGGTCGGCGCGATCGGCATCCAGGCCGACCTGGCCACATTTTCAGCCTTCGGCTGCCATGGCCTGTCCGTCACCACGGGCCTGCTGATCAGCGATACGGCGCGCGTGGAAGACGTGCAGGCGGTCGACCCGGACTGGGTCTCCGACCAGGCGCGCGTGCTGCTGGAAGATATGTCCGTCGCCGCCATCAAGATCGGCGCGCTGGGCAGCGTGGAAAACGTCACGGCCATCGCCGAAATCGTCTCCGACTATCCGAACGTGCCGCTGATCCTCGATCCCTTCATCTCGGCGCTGCCGGAACAGGGCATGGACGACGAGGACATCCTCACCGCCGTGCGCCAGCTGCTGATCCCGCAAACGACACTGCTGGTGCTCTCGCCGGTGGAGCTGGAGCGCCTGGCCGAGACCTGGCGCGACGCCGATCCGGACGACACCCTGCAAAACGACGTCGACTACCTGGTGGCGCTGGGCTGCGAATACGTGCTCGTCACCGGCATGCCGGCCGACGCCAGCAAGTCCGGCACGGGCGAAGGCAAGTTGCGCGCCAATACCCTGTTCGGCGAGGATGGCGTGGTGCGCCACGACGAATGGCAGCACCTGCCGGGCATCTTCAACGGCGCCGGCAGCACCCTGTCGGCGGCGGCCACAGCCCTGCTGGCCCTGGCGGAAAACGAAGACGATGTGCCGCAGGTGGTCGTGGCGGCGCAGGAATTTACTACCGGTGCGCTGGCCCACGCGCAGCGCCACGGCATGGGCAAGCTGGTGCCGAACCGGCTGTTCCGGCAGCAGCGCCAGCGCGGCGCCCAATAATCCCGTCCAGACAAACACAGACGACACAGACAACGATCCACTTTCAAGGCACGATTATCATGACGACGACTTCCCAGAACGACATCCTGTTTGCCCGCGCACAAAAAACCACGCCAGGCGGCGTCAATTCGCCCGTGCGCGCCTTCCGCTCAGTGGGCGGCACGCCGCGCTTCATCACGCGCGCCGAAGGCCCGTATTTCTGGGATGCGGACGGCAAGCGCTATATCGACTACATCGGCTCCTGGGGCCCGGCCATCGTCGGCCACGCCCACCCGGAAGTGGTGAAAAAGCGGTGCAGGATGCGGCCGCGCTGGGCCTGTCGTTCGGCGCGCCGACCGAAGGCGAAGTGCTGATGGCCGAGGAAATCACGCGCCTGGTGCCGTCGATCGAGCAGGTGCGCCTGGTGTCGTCGGGCACGGAAGCGACCATGAGCGCCCTGCGCCTGGCGCGCGGCGCCACGGGACGCGACAAAATCGTCAAGTTCGAAGGCTGCTACCACGGCCACGCCGATTCGCTGCTGGTGAAAGCGGGCAGCGGCCTGCTCACCTTCGGCAACCCGACCTCGGCCGGCGTGCCGGAAGATTTCGTGAAGCACACCCTGGTGCTCGACTATAACAATGTGGAGCAGCTGAAGGACGCCTTCGACAGCTTCGGCGCGGAAATCGCCTGCGTCATCGTCGAACCGGTGGCCGGCAACATGAACCTGGTGAAAGCCACGCCGGCATTCCTGCAGGCGATGCGCGAGCTGTGCACGCAACACGGCGCCCTGCTCATTTTCGATGAAGTCATGTGCGGCTTGCGCGTGGCCCTAGGCGGCGCGCAGGCGCTGTACGGCATCCAGCCCGACCTCACCGCGCTGGGCAAGGTGATCGGCGGCGGCATGCCGGTGGCGGCCTTCGGCGGCAGCGCGGCGCTGATGCACCATATGGCGCCGCTGGGCGCCGTCTACCAGGCCGGCACCTTGTCGGGCAACCCGGTCGCCGTGGCGGCCGGCATGGCCACCTTGAAACTGATCCAGCAGCCCGGCTTCTATGAGCAGCTGGGCGCCACGGCCAAGCGCCTGGCCGAAGGCTTGACCGCCGCCGCCAAGGAGGCGGGCGTGGTCTTCTGCGCCGACTACATCGGCGGCATGTTCGGCATCTACTTCAGCGCAACGCCGCCGACCAGCTACGCGGAAATGATGGCGGGCGACCGCAGCAAGTTCAACGCCTTCTTCCACGCCATGCTGGACGAAGGCGTGTACTTCGCGCCAGCCGCTTTCGAGGCGGGCTTCGTCTCGGCGCAGCACGACGATGCCGTCATCGACGCCACCATCGCTGCCGCGCGCAAGGTGTTCGCCACCCTCGCTTAAACGTTTTACACTGCCGCGGTGTCCATCACCGCGGCCACCAGCGCCGGCAAACTGGCCATGTCGTTGAACACGACATGCGCGCCGGCCGCTTTCAACCTATCTTCCTGGCCGGCGGCGATATGCCCGCCGCCGATGAATCCCAATACCGTCATGCCCGCCGCCACGGCGGCCGTCACGCCCGTGACGCTGTCTTCCAGCACCAGGCACTGGCTTGGCGGCACGCCAAACGCGCTTGCTGCCGCCAGGTAGACGCCCGGATGCGGCTTGGCGTGGCCCACCAGATCCGGCGTAAACACGCGCTTGTCGAATAGCGGCGCCATGCCAGTGCGCTCAAGCGCCGACAGCACGCGCGCGCTGACGCTGTTCGAGGCCACGGCCTTGGGCAGCGGAATGGCGGCCAGCGCCTGCGCCACGCCGGGCACGGCGCGCAATTGCGCGTCGCAAGCCGCATCGACGGCGTTGCCAATGGCCATGATCTCGTCAGCCGGCAATTGCGGCAAGCCCAGTTCCTTGTAGATATCCTGCATCAGCGGCACCAGTCGCTGCCCCAGGCGCGGCTCGATCAAGCCTTGCACGGTGACGCCCTCGGGCAGGTTCGGCAGGCGCGGCCCCAGCAATTCCAGCAGCGCTTGCAGGGCCACGGCTTCGCTGTCGATCAGTACGCCATCGCAGTCGCTGATCAAATGGGTAAAGCGCGGTGGGGCGGTAGCGGTATCAGGCATGGATTCTCCAGAAGAACAACGGTGGCAGGAAATGCGGCGGCCAGCCGGCAAGGCTGGCATCGCAACGATCATAGGTGGAACAGGCGGACGCTGCCACGCAGAAAACGTCTGAATGACGATACTATTCTGCAAAAGGCAGACTACGGGGAAAAGAATCGGGCGCCAGGCAAGCGCCTAAGCGCAAATACCAATTCAATACCACGCAATACCAATGATTATCGCTGATTTTTGAAATTGCTGCGCTCGCCTTGAAACCGGGACGCAGGAGCGCCCCGGCGAGACCGTTTATTTCAGCCAGCCGCGGTGGCGGAAATACAGGAAGGGCGCGATGGCGCTGGTGATCATCAGGCCCCAGGCCCATGGATAGCCGAATGACCATTCCAGCTCCGGCATCAGCTTGAAGTTCATGCCGTACACGCTGGCGATCAGGGTGGGCGGCAGGAAGGCCACGCTGGCCACCGAGAAGATCTTGATGATCTTGTTCTGGTTGATGTTGATGAAACCGACGGTGGCATCCATCAGGAAGTTGATCTTATCAAACAGGAAAGACGTGTGACCATCCAGCGATTCGATGTCGCGCAAGATCTGCCGCGCTTCCTCGAACTGCTCGGAATTGAGCAAGCGGCCGCGCATCAGGAAACTCACGGCGCGGCGCGTATCCATCATGTTGCGGCGGATACGGCCATTCAAATCTTCCTCGTGGGCAATGGCGTTCAGCGCTTCGGCCGCGTGCGCATCGGTAAATTCCTTTTGCAGCACGCGCGTGCTGACTTCTTCCAGGTTCTGGTAGATGCCTTCGAGCACGTCGGCCGAATATTCGGCATCGGTGGCGTACAGGTCGAGCAGCACGTCCATGTAGTCGGCAATCGAGCCTGGCCGCGAGCGGGCGCGCATGCGCACCAGGCGGAACACGGGCAAGTCGTCCGTATGCATGGAAAACAAAATCTTGCGGGCCAGGATGAAGGCTACCGTGATGACGCGCGACGGGCCGTCGTCTTCTTCGCGCAGGAAATCCGTGCGCAGGTGCAAGTCGCCGTTTTCCGCTTCGTAATAGCGGGCCGACGCTTCAATATCCTTGACTTCGTCTTCGCCCGGCAGGGTGACGTTGTAGATGGCCTTGACCCAGGCCCGTTCATCATCGGTGGGGTCGGTCAGGTCGACCCACACCGGTTCGGCATTTTCGAGGTCTGCGCGGCTGTCGATCGGCACCCTGGTTGAGCCGGCCATTCTGTAATACAAAGACATTGATCATGCGCGCTCTCAGCCGGATGTTGGGTTATCGTGATGTACTGGCGCTGGCGCCAAAAATGAAAACAGCGCAAGTGTACCCGCAAAGGCCTTTTCACGACCACCCCCGGCACGGCTTTTTCACGGAAAAAGTGCGGCGTTGCACCAACCGGGGCCGATTAAGATGCTGCGCCGCAATAGTGCCAATCAAACAGCTTTAATGTTATGCAAAGAAAGCCCGTTGCCATCAAGGCAGTTCCGCCGCTCCCATGCGGCGCAGGATGACGCCCGTGCGCCGGTTCAGGTAACCCGTATCGCGGTGGCGGTCGTAAAAGCGGGGATTCGGCAGCATCACGGCCAGTTTCGCCGCCTGTCCCGCGCTCAGGCCCGCCGCGCTGACCTTGTAATAGTGGCGCGCGGCCGCTTCGGCGCCAAAGGTGCCCGTGCCAAATTCCACCACGTTCAGATAAATCTCGAAAATGCGCTGCTTTTCCATCAGGTTTTCCAGCATATACGTGATGATCAGTTCCTGGCCCTTGCGCACATAGCTGCGCGAACCGGACAGGAACAGGTTCTTCGCCAACTGCTGGGTGATGGTGGAGCCGCCCGCCACGACTTTCTGCTTCTTGCTGTTCTTTTCATATGCCTTTTGCAAGGCTTCCCAGTCCACGCCTTCGTGCTCGGAAAAATTCGCGTCTTCCGAGGCGATGATGGCCCGTTTCAGGTTGTTCGAGATGCGGTTGTACGGCACCCACGTCTGCTTGATCGTGGCATTCGGATTCTTTTCCTGCAAGACAGACAACTGTTCGCGCATGAAAGCCGTGCTGGACGGGTTATGGTCGACCCACCACCAGATTTGCAGGAAAAAATACAGCTGCACGACGATAAAGGCCAGCACGGGCACGATGAACAGCCACTTGATCCAGCCGTAGCGGCTGCCGCTCTTGCGGGCCCCCTTCTTGCCGCCGCTCACAGGGCACCGCGCAATTGCGCCAGCAAGTCTTGCGTCTGCGGCCGCACGCCGCGCCACACGTAAAACGCTTCGGCTGCCTGCTCCACCAGCATGCCCAGGCCGTCGCGCACCTGCGCGCCGTGCTGGGCAGCAAAGTCCATGAAGACGGTGGGCTGGGCGCCATACATCATGTCCAGCGCCAGCGTGTGGCTGCCGAAGATACCCGGCGGCACGGGCGGCAAGTCGCCCGCCAGGCTGGCTGAGGTGGCATTGATGACGATATCGAAAACGCCATCGGGCTGCGTGAAGCCGCCGGCGCGCAGCTGCTCCGGGTGACTCAGCGCATCGGCAAACTGCGCCACCAGTGCCTCGGCCGTGGCCACGGTACGGTTGGCAATAAAAACTTCCTGCGGTCCCTGTTCCAGCAAGGGCAGCACGACGCCGCGCGCCGCCCCGCCCGCGCCCAGCAGCAGGACGCGCTTGCCGGCGATGGCCACGCCCGCGTTGCGCATGATGTCGGCCACCAGGCCCGCGCCATCGGTATTGTCGCCAAGAATGGTGTCTCCATCAAAACGCAGGGTATTGACGGCGCCGGCGGCCCTGGCCCGCGGTGTCAGGACGGTGGCCAGCGCGCACGCGTCGAGCTTGAAAGGCACCGTCACGTTCGCGCCCTTGCCACCCTCGGCGGAAAACGTGCGGGCCGCCAGGGCAAAACCGTCGAGCGGCGCCAGCCGGCGCTCATAGACGATGGGCTCGCCCGTCTGCTGGGCAAACGCGGCGTGGATCAGGGGGGACTTGCTGTGGGCGATGGGATTGCCGAAGACGCAATATTGATCAGGATTCATCTCTTGCTTGTTCAATTGCTGCCGCCAGTCAGGTTAGCTTCCATTTTTTCTTCGCGGGTAAATTTGAAACGGGTGATGACGACCCACAGGTCATCTTTGTCGCTCGACAACATATTCGGTGGGAATCGGCCGAACGGCGCCGCGCGGCGCACGATGGCCAGGGCCGCCGCATCCAGCGCGGGATTGCCCGAGCTTTTTTCCACGCGGGCGCCGCCCTCTTTCTGGTAAATCGTGCCGTCCTGGAAGATGGGGATGTACACGACCAGCTCGCCATACATCTTGCGGCCATTCTTTTGCGGGAAATTCAGGGTGCCGATTTCCTCGATGCGCTTTTGCAGGGTCTTGTAATACATGGCATAGCCGACCTCCTGCGTGCTGGGCGTAATAAAAGTCTTGCGCGGACGTTTATTCTGGTCTTCCACGGTCTGGCTGATCTCGGCCGCCATGCGCGCGATGGCCTTGCTGCTTTCCATCAAGTCCGAACCGGAAGCGAGGGGATTCGGTTTGTCCTTTTCCGTAACGGGCGCGGCGCTGTAGGGCGTCGCCCTGGCCGCCTGCGTCAGCAATTCCTGCTGCTTCTGCTCCAGCTCGGCGATGCGCCGGGCGCTGGCCTTGACGCTGTCGCCCTCTTCCACCTTGCGCATGTCGGGCAAGGGCGACTTGGCGCGGCCCTTGTCGGCCTGGCCACCGCCATCGAGGTTGGCTTGCGCCAGGGCATCGGCCTTCAGCGGCTTGTTCGCATGCTTGGTGTTGACCAGTATCACTTCCAGGCCGGGATCCGTGGCCACGGCCCGCTGCGGGGCCGGGGCGACAAAATGCATCGCCAGCAAGGCGCCATGCGCCAGCAGCGATACCGCCACGGCAATCATCAGAAAACGATTCTCTCGGAAAGACTTCACGCGCAACCCAGTTCCTTACAACACAAGATACAAGATGGCTGAATTCTACGTCAAAGGGCGGCGCGGAAAACAGTTTTAGTCCCGTTTTTCACGCCGCCCCGCGGCCTTACTTGACCTCGGGTTCGCTGACCACGTCTTCGCTGGCCAGTTCCGCCACTTCCGCATCGGCGTCGCTGACCTGGTTCGCCGCTTCCGGCGAGGTTTCCGGCGCCACTTCGCCCTCTTCCGCGCCTTCGTCGCCCGATTCTTCCTCGTAGTCCAGCTCGGCACCGGCCGCCGCGTCGGGGCACGGCGGCGATTTCCAGCAGGCGCGCTTCGATGCTCAGGTCGACTTCATCCCAGCGCAAGAGATCCAGCTTGACCTGCGCACCGCGCGCCACCGATGGCATGCCCGGCAGCTTGATGACCAGCGGAATGTCGACCAGGCGCAGGATTTCGTCTTTCAGCACCACGGCATCGACCTGGCGCGCGTTTTCCTGGTGCAGCCAGCGCAAGCACCAGTAGCGTTCCATGTTCGACTGGAAATCGCCATACGCGGCATACGCGGCGTCGAATGCCGAAACGATGGCGAACAGATTCGCGTCGCGCGGCTTGAACGGTGCCACCAGCGGCGCCGTCACGCCATGCTCGGCGCAGGCGATGATTTGCCACTGGTTCACCAGGTCCGTGTAGCGGCGCAGGGGCGAAGTGCTCCACGCGTATTGATCCACGCCAAGACCCTGGTGCGGCGCCGCATGGGTGACCATGCGCACCTGCATCTTTGCCGCCCAGCTATTGCCGCTGCCGCCGCCCTGGCTGCGGTAGATGCCGGGCACGCCATGGTCGTGCAGCATCTTGCCCCAGGTACTGTTGGCGAAAATCATCAATTCAGCGACGATCTTGTCCAGCGGCGCACCGCGCTTGCGGCGCGCCACGGTGACGATGTCGTTTTCTACATAGAAGTTGAAATCAACGCGGTTGTTCTGTTCCGGCTTCAGACCAAACGCTTCGCGCTTCTTCATGCGGCCCTGTTCCAGCTGCTGCGCCCATTGCCACAGCACAGCGAAATCGGCCTTGTGCGGGTATTCTCCCTCGCCGCTGGCCAGGGTTTCTTCGTTGACCACGTCGTCGAGCTGGTTATGGCGCAAATTGCTGGCGATCGGCACCAGCTCGGCGCGCGTCTGCGTGCTGACAACGGCCCAGTCCGCTTTCGGGTCCAGCGTGGCATACAGCGACAGGGCCGGGCACGTCGTGCCTTCCGCGAGCGTGAACGCATTCACGATTTCGTCGGGCAGCATGGTGATCTTGTCGCCCGGCATGTAGACGGTGGACATGCGCTGGCGCGCCATCTTGTCGATCACGTCTTCCGGGCGGATGCCCAGGCCCGGCGCGGCGATGTGAATGCCCACTTTCACGGTGCCATCCGGCAACGGTTGCACGGAGAAGGCATCGTCGATCTCGGTCGTGGTCACGTCGTCGATCGAGAAGGCGGCCACGTCGGCCAGCGGCAGCTTGGCCGTCACGGCGGGCACGGGCACGTTGGGGAAACCGGCGCCTTTGGGGAAATTCTCGAAAAGAAACTTCGACAGGTGCAAATCTTTCGGCGAAGCAATGCCGCCGACCGCCAGCATCAAACGCGGCGGCGTCGTGTGCAATTCCGTGCACGCCGCTTCCAGCGCCTTGTATTCGATGGTGTTCTTGTCCGGCTTGAACAGCAGTTGCAGCACCATGGGCTGCATCGAGGCAGGCAAACGGTTCTGTTTCAGCTCTTCCACATAGCCTGCCTGCACCAGCGCCTGCTGCTTTTTCTTTTCGATGCCGGCCAGGGCCGCCTTCAAGGACGCTTCCGGCGCCGCCTTATAGCGGCCACGGCCCTTCTTGTAGAAATACACGGGCGCCGAATGCAGGGCCAGGATCAGGCCGGCCGCTTCCGGCGGCAATGGAGCATGGCCGAAATACTCGGCGCCCAGCTCGGCAAAGCCGAACTCGTCTTCGCCCGCCACTTCCCACAGGAAATCGAGATCGATCTCGGCAGCAACGGCCTTGGCTTGTTCCAGCAGCTCGGCCGGGGCCGGCTTTTCATATTGCAGCAGCACGTCCTTGACCTTGACCTTGGTGCGCTTGCCGCTGGCCATTTCGACCTGGTACGCTTCACCCGCTTGCGACAGGACCGTGCCGACCTTGAAATCGCCGGATTCTTCAAAAAATAGATTCATTGTTATGCTTTATTTATTAATGTGTCGGTTGCAACGGTGCGAGTGACGGACGTCAACTCCAGCACCGCCGGCAAAAATACTTCTGTTACCAGCAGCAAGCCCCTGGTGACGCTGATACAGGCAACGGCGGGCAAAAAACAGCGACTTGGCGTCAAAGCGCCGCCCTTCCAATGCCAGCGCCGCCTGCGCCCGCTGCACCAGCGGGTGCCCGGCGCGCAAGCGGGCAAATTCCAGTTCACCGCGACGCACCATGCGGTCGCCAAACAGGGTCGTGCCCAGCGAGCGCTCGCCCAGCGCGGAAAACAGGGGCCAGTCCGTGGCCGTCGCCTGCATGGGCACGACGGTATGGCCAAACACGGCCGGTCTGTTATCACAACGCAACAGCACTTCGCGTTCCCATACCCGCCCCGCGCGGTGCAAACCAATGACCGCGGCCTCGTCGCTCAAGCAGCGTGCCGTTTCCTGATGCAAACATTGCACGCGGAACGCCTGACTATGCGCTTTCAGCTTGGCCGTCAGCGAACCGCCACCCGTCAGCCAGTGGCGCAAGGCCGGCGGCGCATTGACGGCGTTGACGTGCGCATGCCATTGCGCCTGCCGCAGCGAACCCGGCCTCACTGGGCCGCGTCCGTCGGGATGCCGCAAAATGCCAGCACGGGCGCCAGGTAGGCGGCAAATTCGCTGATGCCATGGTCGCTGCCGTCGATGACGCACTGCTGCGCCCCCTGATAATGCGCCACCATGTCGCGGTAGTCGAGCACTTCATCGCCGGTGGCGGCAATCAGGAAATAGCGTTGCGGCTCAGTAATTTTCTTTACGGCAAACGTGCGCAGCTCATCGATGTATTCGCGCTTGAACTCGAATGGCTTGTCAGAATGGAACTCCGTCGTCACGCCCACATGTTGCTCCAGGTCAATCAGGGGAACAATCGCAGGATTGAGCAGCACGGCGCGGCAGCCGAGCCACTCGGCCAGCCAGGTGGCGTAATAGCCGCCCAGTGAGGAGCCGATGATGGTCAGGTCGGCCGGCGCCACGTCCTTGACCAAGGACAAGGCCAGTTCGATGGCCAGCTTGGGCGAGGCTGGCAATTGCGGGCATAGCCACTCTGCCTCGCGGCCCAGCGCCTGCATCTGCGCGGCCAGCAGGCGCGACTTCATCGACAGGGGCGACGAGCGGAATCCATGCAGGTACAGAATCATCGAGCTAGCGCCTCCAGCAATTTCTGGTGCACGCCGCCAAAGCCGCCGTTGCTCATGACCACGATCTGGTCGCCGGGACGGGCGCTGGCGGCCACGGCGGCCACCAGGGTATCGATGTCTTCGTAGGCGCTGGCAATCTTGCCCAGCGGTGCCAGCGCGTCGCCCAGGCTCCAGCCCAGCGCGGCATGGCTGCCGAAACCGAAGACCAGGTCGGCATCCTTCAGGCTGCCCGGCAGCGCATCTTTCATGGCGCCCAGCTTCATGGTGTTCGAACGCGGTTCCAGCACGGCCAGGATGCGGCCGCTGTTGCCAATCTTCTGGCGCAAGCCGCCCACGGTGGTGGCAATGGCCGTCGGGTGATGCGCGAAATCGTCGTACACGGTAATGTTGTTGACCATGCCGCGCACTTCCATGCGGCGCTTGACGCTCTCGAAGGTGGCCAGCGACGCGCACGCCTGGGCAATGGGCACGCCCACGTGGCGCGCGGCGGCGATGGCGGCCAGCGCATTGCTGCGGTTGTGCTTGCCCGTGAGCGCCCACGCCACGTGGCCTTCCTGCTGGCCATTGAAATACACGTCGAAGCTGCCGTCGGCCTGCTCTTGCAGTTGCCAGTTGGCATCTTGACCAAAACTTTCCTGTTCACTCCAGCAACCACGCGCCAGCACGCGCTGCAGCGACGCCTCGTCGCCGTTGTACACGAGGCGGCCGATACCGGGCACGGTGCGCACCAGGTGGTGGAATTGCGTCTCAATCGCGTGCAGATCGGGGAAGATGTCGGCGTGATCGTATTCCAGGTTATTCATGACGGCCGTCTTCGCGTGGTAATGCACGAACTTGCTGCGCTTGTCGAAGAAGGCCGTATCGTATTCATCGGCTTCGATGACGAAGGTCGGACTCGGCGCTCTTGCCGTCGATCTTGCCGCTGAGGCGAGCCGAAATGCCAAAGTTCATCGGCACGCCGCCGATCAGGAAGCCCGGCGCGTAGCCCGCGTCTTCGAGTATCCAGGCCAGCATGGCTGATGTTGTCGTCTTGCCATGCGTCCCGGCCACGGCCAGCACCCACCGATTGCGCAAGATGTGTTCGCCGATCCACTGCGGGCCGGACACGTACGGCAGGCTGCGGTTGAGGATTTCTTCCACCAGCGGGTTGCCGCGCGAGACCACATTGCCAATCACATACAAATCCGGGTTCAACTTGGTTTGTTCCGGATCAAAGCCTTGAATCAGTTCGATTCCCTGCGATTCCAGCTGGGTGCTCATCGGCGGATAGACATTGGCATCGCAACCGGTGACTTTATGGCCGGCTTCCTTGGCCAGGACAGCCAGGCCGCCCATGAAGGTACCGCAAATGCCGAGAATATGAATATGCATGTGATCAGTGCGAAAGGTGCACGCTTAAGTAAGTAAGGCGGTGAGATAAAAAACAGCAAGTGCAGGATTTTACCTGACGCCATGACTTTTTCCGCTTCGGAGTATCATCTCGCTCATGACGAACGATGCATTTGACGATAGCGCGCAGTTGCGCCTGGAAATCGCCGCCGCTGCCGCGCGCCTCGTGGCGCAGGATGGCGCCGACTATGGCAGCGCCAAGCGCAAGGCGGCGCGGCAAGTCCTGGGCGACGCGCCGAACCTGCCGAATATACTTCCCGACAACGAGATGATCGAGGAACAGGTGCGGCAATACAATGCCCTGTTCCTGGCCGACAGCCAGCCGGCACGATTGTTCCAGCTGCGCACGATTGCGCTGCAGGTCATGGAAGCGTTGCAACAATTTCATCCCCTGCTCAGCGGCCCCGTGCTCAACGGCACGGCCGGCCCCCATGACGAGATCTATCTGCAACTGTTTGCCGAGAGCGCCAAGGAAATCCACATCTTCCTGCTGAATAAAAATGTCGTGCTCGACATGTCGGAAAGCCCGCATTTCAAGGGAGCGCGTTATGATGCGGTCGAGACAGCCAGTTTCCTGTGGAAAAATGAAGGCGTGCACGCAGCCATGTATGAGCTCGACGATATGCGCGGCGCGCTGAAAGCCAAGGCCGACGGCAAGGTGCTGCGCACCGATATCGCCGGGCTGCGCAGCCTGCTGGCCGCCAGCCTCGCCGATGGCGTGCCGGCGGCCGACTAACATTGATATAGATAAAGTTATGACAAAAAAGAATTGGATCGCCTGCGCCATCGTCGCGCTGATGTTTGGCGGCATGGGCGCCTACGTCGGTTTGAGCAAGGAAAAAGCGAAAGCAGCGGGACCGCAGACGACCGTCATCGCGCCAGGCGCGACGGGGCCGGTGAATGAACTGTATGCGCTGTCCCTGCCGGACGCGGCGGGCGCCACGCAAGCCTTGTCGCAATGGAAAGACAAGAATTTGCTGGTCAATTTCTGGGCGCCGTGGTGCCCGCCTTGCGTGGAAGAAATGCCGGAGTTATCCGAAGTACAAGGCCACTACGGGGCGAAAAACCTGCAGGTGATCGGCATCGGCATCGATTCGGCCAGCAATATTGCCACTTTTGCCAGCAAGGTCAAGATCGCCTATCCCGTGTACGTGTCCGGCATGAGCGGTACCGATCTGTCGCGTCATTTTGGCAATGCCACGGGCGGTTTGCCCTTTACGGTGCTGATCGGCGCCGATGGCGAAGTCAAAAAGACCTATCTGGGCCGCTTGAAATTTGATCAGTTGCGCGCCGATCTGGATAAATTGTAAATTCGGAGCGTGCTTTTTTCTCTTGCCAATGCGTATCTTTGGCGGCAAAATGCGGAACTTTCGCTAAAACGGTCTTCCATACATGGCAAAAAACCTCCTTCTGCTCAACGGTCCCAACCTGAATTTGCTGGGAACGCGCGAGCCTGAGGTCTACGGCGCCAGCACCTTGGCCGATATCGAGCAGGCAGCAATGGCGCAAGCCATGGCGGCCGGTGCCGACCTGGTCTGCTTTCAAAGCAACCACGAAGGCGCGCTGATCGACCGTATCCATGCCGCGCGAGCGGAAGGGATCGATGCCATCGTCATCAATCCGGGCGGCCTGACCCATACCAGCGTTGCCTTGCGCGATGCGCTGGCCGGGGTCGCCATTCCGTTCGTGGAAGTCCATATCTCGAATATTTATCAACGCGAAACGTTTCGACATCACTCATTTCTCAGCGCGATCGCGCAGGGGACGATCTGCGGGCTAGGTATCGATGGATATCGGTTTGCCATCGACTTTGCGCTTAAAAAACGTTAATCTACGCGATCTGCACGCATTTAGCGCGGCGATAGGTTCTTGGACATCACCGCATCACTCATAAAACAAACTACATTCCTAGGGGTTTTACATGGATCTACGAAAACTCAAGACCTTGATCGACCTGGTCGCCGAATCGGATATCGCAGAGCTGGAAGTTACCGAAGGCGAAAGCAAGGTTCGCATCGTCAAATCGTCGGCCATGCCGCAAAACCAGATGGTCATGATGCAGCCGCAAGGCATGCCCGCCCAATACCAGCCAGCCGCGCCAGCCGCCGCCCCCGCTGCGGCACCTGCCGTCGTGGTCGCCGCCGAGCCAACGGGCTATGTGGTCAAGTCGCCGATGGTCGGCACCTTCTACCGTTCCTCCGCTCCTGGCAGCGCCGCTTATGTTGAAGTGGGCTCGACCGTCAAGGAAGGTGATACCCTGTGCATCATCGAAGCGATGAAGCTCCTGAATGAAATCGACTCCGATAAAGCCGGTGTCGTGACCCAGATCCTGGTCGAAAACGGCCAACCGGTCGAATTCGGTCAACCCTTGTTTGTGATCGGCTAAAACCCAGTCCACACGGCCGGCAACGGCCGTTTGCAGTTTTAGCCCCTCACACTTGTTGTTTCGCCGGCTCGCCGGCTCTCACAGACATACGCGAACCTACCATGTTTGAAAAAATCCTGATTGCCAACCGTGGTGAAATTGCCCTCCGTATTCAGCGCGCCTGCCGCGAAATGGGCATTAAAACGGTTGTAGTCCACTCCGAAGCCGACAAGGACGCGAAATACGTCAAGCTGGCCGACGAATCCGTTTGTATCGGCCCGGCACAGTCGACCCTGAGCTACCTGAACATGCCCGCCATTATCAGCGCCGCTGAAGTGACGGATGCGCAAGCGATTCACCCAGGCTATGGCTTCTTGTCGGAAAATGCCGACTTTGCCGAACGCGTCGAGAAATCGGGCTTCGTCTTCATCGGCCCCCGTTCCGAATCGATCCGTTTGATGGGCGATAAAGTATCGGCCAAGCAAACCATGATCAAGGCTGGCGTACCGTGCGTACCGGGCTCGGAAGGCGCGTTGCCGGACGATCCGAAAGCGATCGTGCAAATTGCCCGCAAGATCGGCTACCCGGTCATCATCAAGGCCGCCGGCGGCGGTGGCGGACGCGGCATGCGCGTGGTG
The DNA here is from genome assembly GCF_056037845.1 of Janthinobacterium sp. TPC_1. Classification (NCBI taxonomy): domain Bacteria; kingdom Pseudomonadati; phylum Pseudomonadota; class Betaproteobacteria; order Burkholderiales; family Oxalobacteraceae; genus Janthinobacterium; species Janthinobacterium sp. TPC_1. The sequence goes on from NZ_CP195157.1 coordinate 666,585, forward strand.
CACACGGAAGCGGCCCTGATCAACGCCGTGGCGATGACCAAGACGGAAGCGGGCACCGCATTCGGCAACCCTGAAGTGTACATGGAGAAGTATCTGGAAAATCCGCGCCACGTGGAAATCCAGATCCTCGCCGACGAACACAAGAACGCCGTCTGGCTGGGCGAGCGCGACTGCTCCATGCAGCGCCGCCACCAGAAAGTGATCGAAGAAGCACCAGCGCCGGGCATCCCGCGCAAACTTATCGAGAAAATCGGCGACCGTTGCGCTGAAGCGTGCCGCAAGATCGGCTACCGCGGCGCCGGCACGTTTGAATTCCTGTACGAAAACGGCGAGTTTTATTTCATTGAAATGAATACCCGCGTGCAGGTGGAGCATCCCGTCACCGAGATGATCACCGGCATCGACATCGTGCAAGAACAGATCCGCATCGCCGCCGGCGAAAAACTGCGTTTCCGCCAGCGCGACGTCTTGCTGTCGGGCCACGCCGTCGAGTGCCGCATCAATGCGGAAGACCCGTTCAAGTTCACGCCATCGCCAGGCAAGATCGTCTCCTGGCATGCACCGGGCGGCCCTGGCATCCGCGTCGACTCGCATGCCTATGCCGGCTACTACGTGCCACCGCACTACGACTCGATGATCGGCAAAGTGATCGCTTACGGCGCCACGCGCGAGCAAGCGATCCGCCGCATGCAGATCGCCCTGTCCGAAATGGTGGTCGAAGGGATCAACACGAATATCGCCCTGCACCGCGAGCTGATGATCGATGCGCGCTTCATCGAAGGCGGCACCAACATTCACTATCTGGAACAGAAGCTGGCCGACATGCCGGACCTGGGCAAGAACCTCAATAGCGGCAGCCCCAGCATCGCCAAGAAATCCGAAATCAAGGCGGGCGCATGAGCTGGACGGAAATCGTCATTGAAATCGCCCGCGACAACGCCGAGGCCATGTCCGACGCGCTGATGGAAGCGGGCGCCCTGTCGGTGTCGGTGGAAGACGCCGACGAAGGCACGGAAGCCGAGCAGCCGCTGTTTGGCGAGCCGGGCATGGAACCGAAGGAAGCGGCGTGGGAACGCAGCCGCGTGGTGGCGCTGACGGACGTCGACGCCGACCAGGCCGCCATCGTGGCCGCTGCCGCGCAAGCGGTGGGCATGGCGGAAGCGCCCGCCTTTACCGTGCGCCCCGTGGAAGAGCAGGACTGGGTGCGCCTGACCCAGTCGCAATTCGCACCGATTCACATCGGCAAGAACATCTGGGTCGTGCCCAGCTGGCACGAGGCACCGGACCCAAGCGGCCTGATCCTGGAACTGGACCCGGGCCTGGCCTTCGGCACGGGCAGCCATCCGACCACGCGTTTATGCATGGAATGGCTGGAAGCCCATCCGGCCCCAGGCAAGACCGTGCTCGACTACGGTTGCGGTTCCGGCATCCTGGCCATGGTTGCCAAGAAACTCGGCGCGCAAACGGTGGCTGGCGTCGATATCGACCCGCAAGCGATCGAATCGGCGCGCGACAATGCCGAGCGCAACCAGTGCGACATCGAATATTTCTTGCCAGACACGTTTGCCACTTCGGCACACGCCACGGCCAAGTTTGACATCGTCGTTGCGAATATCCTGTCGAGCCCGTTGAAACTGATGGCGCCGATGCTGTCGGGCCGCGTTGCCGACGGCGGCGCCCTGATCCTGTCCGGCGTGCTGGCACGCCAGGCGGAAGAAGTGGCTGCTGCCTACGCGCCCTTCATCCAGCTGGGTGTGTGGGCCGAGCAAGATGGCTGGGTAGCCCTGCATGGCCGCCTGGGCACCACGCAAGCGCCTGCGCCTCGCGCGGAAGGTGCATAAGCACAGCAATGGCCCTCGCCACCAAATGCCCCCATTGCAACACGATATTTCGGGTCGCTGCTGACCAGTTGAAGTTACGTGGGGGCATCGTGCGCTGTGGCACGTGCAGGGAAGTATTTGACGGCAATGCCGCGCTGGTCGATCCAGCCGCGGCATCGCCGTTTTTAACATCCGCCCCCGGCACGGCCGCCCCGCCGTCGGCCAGTTACCTAGCCGACAACAGTCTGGCGTCCGCCATGGACGACGAACCCATTTATTCCCTCGACTTCGACACCTCGTTCGACCCGTTCGGCATCTTGCCGGAAACGGCGCAGCTCAAGGATGACGCAGACGATGGCGAACACATCGAGCTGGACCTCGACGTGGTCTTGCCCGACGAGGCGCTGGCCGACGTGCCGGCCGCCGCACCGCTCGACATACCTGAACCTGAAGCAACACCGGCAGAAACACTGCCAGAACCGCCAGAACCACCGTTGCCCCATCCGATGGCGCCCTTCAAGCGCCGCCAGGTGGATGACGCGCCCGCCTTCGCCACGTATTTGCGCGATAGCCGCCGCGAACCGAATCTGGAAGCTGGCGCCGCACCGGTGCTGCCTGCGGCCGAAAAAGTCAGCCTGGACAAGCCTGCGACCGCGCGCCGGGAACCCACGCTGGCAGACCACTCGTTCGAAGCGCTGCCCGCCGCCCCCGTTGCACCGGCGCCAGCCGAAGAGCAGGAAGAATCCGTCCTGCCGCCGGCCGACGAGGAACCGGCCTTCGTCACCCAGGGCCGGCGCCGCGAACAGAGCGGCAAAGCCTTGCGCGTGGCCATGGCCGCCGGCTCCGTGGTGCTGCTACTTTTGTTATTCCTACAAGTAATGACCACCTTCCGCAATCCGCTGGCGGCACAATTTCCGCAATGGAAGCCGACCCTGGTCGCGCTGTGCAAGCTCAGCGGCTGCCAGGTCGACTTGCCGGCGCAGATCGAGGCGCTGTCCATCGAGCAGGGCGAGCTGCAGACCTTGAAGGAACAGACCTTTTCATATGTGTCGCTGCTGCGCAACCAGAGCCGCAGCGTGCAAGCCTGGCCCAGCATCGAACTGACCCTCAACGACGCCAACGACAAGCCGGTCTTGCGCCGCGTCATCGCGCCGCGCGACTACCTGCCAGCCGCTATCGACGTGCGCCAGGGTTTTGCGCCGCGTTCGGAACAAACCATCAAACTGTACTTTGCATTAGACCAGCTCACGGCGTCTGGCTATCATATCGCCATCTTTTACCCCTAACAGACACTATCATGACCAAAACATCGCTGATCTGCGGCTCGCTTGCCACCGACACCATCATGCAATTCCCCGGCCGCTTCGGCGAATCCCTGCTGGCCGACCAGTTGCACAAGGTGAACGTCTCCTTCCTCGTACCTACCATGCGCACGGAGTTTGGCGGCTGCTCGGGTAACATCGCCTACAGTCTGAAAATGCTGGGCGGTGACCCGCGCATCGTCGGCGTGATGGGGCAAGATAGCGCCGCCTATCTGGAACGCCTGCAAAAGCTGGGCATTTCCACCGCCAACATCCTGATCAAGGCCGACAGCTACAACGCGCAGTGCTTCGTCACGGCCGATGCGGACAATAACCAGATCAATGCCTTCCACCCTGGCGCCATGTCGTTCGCGCATGAAAACCCCATCGCCAATGCCGGCCCGGCCAAGGTCGCCATCATTTCGCCGGACGGCGACCAGGGCATGCTCAAGCACGCTGCCGACCTGGCCGAACTGGGCATCCCCTTCATGTTTGACCCGGGCCAGCAGTTACCACGTTTCAATGGCGAACAGTTGATCGACTTCATCAACAAAGCCACGTATGTGTCGGCCAACGATTATGAGATGGAAATGTTGATGGAACGCACGGGCTTGACCCTGCCGGACATCGCCAGCCGCCTGGAAGCGCTGATCGTCACGCGCGGTGAAAAGGGTTCGGAAATCTATACGGACGGCAAGCGCATCGACATTCCTGTCGTGACCGCCAAGGAAGTGCTGGATCCGACCGGCTGCGGCGACGCCTACCGTGCCGGCTTGCTGTTCGGCATCACCAACGACCTGGGCTGGGAAACCAGCGGCCGCCTGGCCAGCCTGCTGGGCGCCATCAAGATCGCCACCCAAGGTGCGCAAAACAAAACCACGTGTTTACGCCAGAGAGCATTGCCGAGCAGTTCGAAGCGGCGTTCGGTTACCGCTATTAATATGTAGGTCGGGTTAGCGCGGTAAAACCGCGCGTAATCCGACAACATCGCTGGCATGGCAAGTGGGGATGTCGGCTTACGCTACGCTAAGCCGACCTAGCCCTCACATCACCATCATCGCAGCACAATAATCATCCCCACCAGCACCTGCGCGATCTGCAGCAGGATCAACGCCACCAGCAGCGACAAATCCAGACTGCCCACCAGCGGCACCACCTTGCGGATCGGACGCAGCAGCGGCTCGTTCAGGGCCCGTACGAACGGCGCCAGCGGCGCATGCGGGTTGACCCAGCTGAAGATGGCTTCGATGATCAGCAAGGCCATGAAACCGTAGAGTATCCATTGCAGGAAGCGTTGCAGCGACTTGAGCAGCACCACCTCGACGGGAGCCCCGGAAATAAACAGCACCGAGCTGGCCAGCAGCACGATCAGGAAGGCGCCGATCAGGCTGGCCCAGTCATACCCGCCCACGCCCGGCACCACGCGGCGCAGGGGGCGCACCAGCCAGTCGGACAATTGAAACGTGAACTGCGCCACCGACGAGGGCGGCCGCACGCGCACCGCCTGCATCCAGAAGCGCAGCAGCAACACGCCGCCCAGCAAGGTGGCGATGGTATCAACGATCAATGTAAGGATAACGATCAGCACGACTAATTCTCAAAAAAAAAAAAACCGCTGTGTGATTGAGTCACACAGCGGCGTGTTGCCTCATCCAGGCACCCGTATCGCAGGAATTACGATGGGCGGGTGCTGGTTGGGAATGGCCAGGCTGCAGCCGGTGCCAACACGGTTTTTGCTACAGGTGCGATAGGCGCCGATGGCTTGGCGACAGGCGCTGCCTTCTTCGGTGCGGCTTTTTTAGGCGCGGCCTTCTTGGCGGCTGGCTTGGCGGCCACGGCGGCTGGTGCCGCTGGAGCTGCTGCCGGCGCTGCTGCCACGACTGGCGCGGCGGCTGGCTTGGCGGCAGGTTTCGCTGCTGCTTTCGCTGCCGGCTTGGCCGCTGGCTTGGCTGCAGCTTTTGCTGCCGGCTTCGCTGCTACCTTGGCCGCTGGCTTGGCTGCCACTTTCGCTGCTGGCTTCGCTGCAACTTTGGCAGCAGGTTTCGCTGCTGCTTTGGCTGCCGGCTTGGCGGCTACCTTGGCTGCTGGCTTGGCTGCCGGCTTCGCTGCCACCTTGGCCGCTGGCTTGGCTGCGGCCTTGGCTGCTGGCTTCGCTGCTACCTTGGCTGCTGGCTTCGCTGCTACCTTGGCCGCTGGCTTCGCTGCAGCTTTTGCTGCTGGCTTGGCTGCTGCTTTGGCGGCCGGCGGCTTCGCTGCTGCCTTGGCGACGACTTTTTTCGCTGCTGGCTTGGCTGCCGCTTTGGCGGCCGGCTTGGCTGCTGCCTTGGCTGCAGGTTTCGCTGCGGCTTTTTTCGCTACCGGCTTCGCTGCTACCTTGGCTGCTGGCTTGGCTGCAGCTTTGGCTGCTGGCTTTGCGGCTGCTTTGGCGGCTGGCTTGGCGGCTGCCTTGGCGACGACTTTTTTCGCTGCTGGCTTGGCTGCTGCCTTGGCTGCAGGTTTCGCTGCGGCTTTTTTCACTGCTGGCTTGGCGGCTGCCTTGGCGGCAGGTTTCGCTGCGGCTTTTGCCGCCGGCTTGGCAACGGCTTTTTTCGCCGCTGGCTTGGCGGCTGCCTTGGCGACAGGTTTCGCTGCCACTTTCGCTGCCGGCTTGGCGGCTGCCTTGGCTGCCGGCTTAGCTGCCGGCTTGGCGGCTGCCTTGGCTGCCGGCTTAGCTGCCGGCTTGGCTGCCGGTTTTGCTGCTGCCTTGGCCGCTGGTTTCGCTGCGGCTTTCGCTACTGGCTTGGCAGCCACTTTTGCTGCAGGCTTGGCTGCGGCTTTGGCGGCTGGTTTTGCTGCTGGTTTCGCTGCGGCTTTGGCAGCTGGTTTAGCGACAACCGTCTTCGCTGCGGCTGCCGGCTTCTTCGCGGCAGGAGCAGCCTTGGCGGCTGGTTTCTTTACTTCTGATTTCTTAGCGGCTGTTGCCATTTGTCTCTCCTTCATCTGAGATGAGAAATTTAAGCTACAAGATTTAAACCCGTCCGGCCCACCACTGGGATAGGCCAGGCGAATTATTCATCGGCACAAACGGTCGTTTGCGCTAATGAATTCGGCACCAGCTGAACTGCTGCAACTCCTCACGTTTGCAGCACTTCAGCCATCGTCGGTGCCACCCTGCTTTATCTCGCAGCTGGTGGCAAAGTCTGAATTCGGTCATTCGTTTTCGATGCCGTGCGTTTTTTCGCTCCTCGCATCGCGCTCGCCACAACACCCATGCGTCAAATAAAAAACCGCCATGCCTGAAAAAATTCGGGCACGGCGGCAGACGAAAACGGTGTGGTTTTGTGCATATCCGTGTAAATCTGTATCCCTGTTTTGCGAGGTTTTTTCGCTACCGCGCTGTAAAAAAAAACCCCGCATTCTAACGCTCGCATTTGCAATCTCATAAAGTACACGAAAACCTTGTCAATGCGCAACCGGCACGACACGTTTTCGCCCGCTTTTTTGCACGTTACGCGTGCTATCGCACAATCGCGCGGCAAATGCCGCCGCCAGCGTCTCCGGAAATGCTTTTTCGGGTGTGCGATGCGGCCATGCGCGGCATCCGGAAATCCTGGCGCAGGCCTCGTCGCATGCACCGATGATGCGCGCATTTTTCCGCCGCCACACACGCAAAAAAAAAAGCGCCGTCACGATGACGGCGCTTGTTGGCGTAGCCTGAAAAAGAATTACTCCCAGTTCAGCGCACCGCCCGTTTGGTACTCGGTCACGCGGGTTTCGAAGAAGTTGCGTTCCTTCTTCATGTCGATCATTTCGCTCATCCACGGGAATGGATTTTCTTCCTGCGCGAACAGCGGCTCGATGCCGATCTGCTGCGCGCGGCGATTGGCGATGAAGCGCAAATAGCCCTTGAACATCGGCGCGTTCAGACCCAGCACGCCGCGCGGCATGGTGTCTTCCGCGTACGCGTATTCCAGTTCCACGGCCTTCATGAACAGATCCTTGATCTCTTCGCGGAAGGCGGCCGTCCACAACTGCGGATTTTCCATCTTGATCGTGTTGATCAAGTCGATGCCGAAGTTGCAGTGCATCGATTCGTCGCGCAGGATGTACTGGTACTGCTCGGCCGCACCCATCATCTTGTTCTGGCGGCCCAGCGCCAGGATCTGCGTGAAGCCGACGTAGAAGAACAAACCTTCCATCAGGCAGGCGAAGACGATCAGGGACTTCAGCAGCTTCTGGTCGTTTTCCACCGTGCCGGTGACGAAGGCCGGGTCGGTCAGGGTGTTGATGAACGGGATCAGGAATTCATCCTTGTCGCGGATCGACTTGACTTCGTTGTAGGCGTTGAAGATCTCGCCTTCGTCCAGGCCCAGCGATTCGACGATGTACTGGTAGGCGTGCGTGTGGATCGCTTCCTCGAACGCCTGGCGCAGCAGGTACTGGCGGCACTCGGGCGCCGTGATGTGGCGGTAGGTGCCCAACACGATGTTGTTGGCGGCCAGCGAGTCGGCGGTAACAAAGAAGCCCAGGTTGCGCTTGACCAGGCGGCGCTCGTCGTCCGTCAGGCCGTTCGGGTTTTTCCACAGCTCGATATCGCGCTGCATGTTCACTTCCTGCGGCATCCAGTGGTTGGCGCAGCCGGCCAGGTATTTGTCCCACGCCCACTTGTACTTGAACGGCACCAGCTGGTTGACGTCCGTCTTGCCGTTGATGATGCGCTTGTCGTCAGCATTCACGCGGCGCGCCACTTGCTCGGCGTTCGCTTCGGACGGCTCGGCGCCGGCCGGCAGGTTCAATTCGGTATTTCCCAGTGGCGCTTGCTGCGCCGGACGCGGCACAGCTGCCGACGTGGTTTCATCATCCCAAGACAACGACATATTCTTCTTCCTTTCCATGCCGGCGAGCCGGCGATCCGCAACAGGCCCGTTGAATCGGACAATGCGGACATTGACAACATTGAATCAGCCCAGAAGTTCTGGGCTGACAACTAAAATCTTACTGGCAGGCTTCGCACTCTTCAAAGCCGTCATCACCGGGACGCAGGTAGCAGGCTTCGCCATCGGCGTCATCCGCTGCCGCTGCCACTACCGGCGCCACGGCCACTGCTGCCGCCACGACGGCTGCCTGGGCGCTCTGTGCGCTGGCCGACATGCCGCCGTCGACGGCCACGGCGTTCAGCGCGCCCGTCTTGGAGGTCGATTTCTCCATGTGGGTAGCGGCGATGGTACGCAGGTAGTAGGTGGTTTTCAGGCCACGCAGCCATGCCAGCTTGTAGGTCTCGTCCAGTTTCTTGCCCGAGGCGCCAGCCATGTAGATGTTCAGCGACTGTGCCTGGTCGATCCACTTCTGGCGACGCGAAGCCGCTTCCACCAGCCAGCTTGGCGACACTTCAAAGGCCGTGGCGTAGATATCGCGCAGGTCTTGCGGGATGCGGTCGATCTTCACCAGCGAGCCGTCGAAGTACTTCAGGTCGGAGATCATGACTTCATCCCACAGGTCGCGCGCCTTCAGGTCGCGCACCAGGTAGCCGTTGATCTCGGTGAATTCACCCGACAGGTTCGATTTCACGTACAGGTTCTGGAACGTCGGCTCGATACAGGCCGAGACGCCGATGATGTTCGAAATCGTCGCCGTCGGGGCGATCGCCACGCAGTTCGAATTGCGCATGCCGAACTTGGCGATGCGTTCGCGCACCGGGGTCCAGTCCATGGCCGACGAGGAATCGACTTCCAGGTAGCCGCCGCGCTCCTCAAGCAGCAGTTTGACCGAGTCCTGCGGCAGGATGCCGCGGTCCCACAGCGAACCGGCGTACGATTCATAGCGGCCGCGCTCTTCGGCCAGTTCCGTCGACGCCAGGTAGGCGTAGTAGCAGACGGCTTCCATCGAGGTGTCGGCAAACGACACGGCGGCGTCCGAGGCGAACGGCACGCGCATCATGTGCAGGCAGTCCTGGAAGCCCATGATGCCCATGCCGACCGGACGGTGGCGCATGTTCGAGTTGCGCGCCTTGTCGACGGCGTAGTAGTTGATGTCGATGACGTTGTCGAGCATGCGCATGGCGGTGCGGATGGTCTTGGCCAGCTTGACGTGATCGAGCTTGCCTTCCTTCATGTGCGCCGGCATGTTGACGGAACCGAGGTTGCAGACGGCGATTTCGTCAGGGCCCGTGTTCAGCGTGATTTCCGTGCACAGGTTCGAGCTGTGGACGACGCCGACGTGCGACTGCGGGCTGCGGATGTTGCACGGATCCTTGAACGTGATCCATGGATGGCCCGTTTCAAACAGCATCGACAGCATCTTGCGCCACAGATCCAGTGCCGCGATCTTCTTGAAGACGCGGATTTCGCCGGCGGCGGCCTTGGCTTCGTAGCCCAGGTAAGCCTGCTCAAAAGCCTTGCCGACCTTGTCGTGCAGGTCTGGCGTGTCCGATGGCGAGAACAGGGTCCAATCGCCTTTTTCCATGACGCGCTTCATGAACATGTCGGGAATCCAGTTCGCCGTGTTCATGTCGTGCGTACGGCGGCGGTCGTCGCCCGTGTTCTTGCGCAGGTCGAGGAATTCCTCGATGTCCATGTGCCAGGTTTCCAGGTAGGCGCAGACGGCGCCCTTGCGCTTGCCGCCCTGGTTGACTGCCACGGCCGTGTCGTTGACCACTTTCAGGAACGGCACCACGCCTTGCGACTTGCCGTTGGTACCCTTGATGTGGGCGCCCAGGGCGCGTACCGGCGTCCAGTCGTTACCCAGGCCGCCGGCGAACTTGGCCAGCAGCGCGTTGTCCTTGATGGCGTCGTAGATGCCTTCCAGGTCATCCGAGACGGTGCTCAGGTAGCACGACGACAGCTGCGAGCGCAGGGTGCCCGAATTGAACAGGGTCGGGGTCGAGCTCATGAAGTCGAACGAGGACAGCAGGCTGTAGAACTCGATGGCGCGCGCTTCGCGGTCCGCCTCGTTCAGCGCCAGGCCCATGGCCACGCGCATGTAGAACGCCTGCGGCATTTCGATGCGTACGTCCTGGATGTGCAGGAAGTAGCGGTCGTACAGGGTTTGCAGGCCGATGTAGCCGAATTGCAAGTCGCGGTCGGCCACGATGGCTTTCGCCAGGCGCTCCAGGTCGAAACTGGCGAGTACCGGGTTCAGCAGCTCGGCGGCGATACCCTTGGCGATGTATTGCGGGAAATACGTCAGGTATTCGGCGGCAGCGGCCGCTTGCGGCACTTCCTTGCCGAACACTTCCTTGCGCACCGTGTGCAGCAGGATGCGGGCCGTGACCTGGCTGTAGGCCGGGTCTTTTTCCATCAGCGCGCGCGCCGCCAGGATGGCCGACTTGTGCAGCTCTTCGACGGGCACGCCGTCGTACAGGTTTTTTACCGTTTCAGCCAGGATGGCGTCGGCATCGACGTGCTTTTCCAGGCCGGCGCAGGCGGCGTTGATCAGGTCGCGCACTTCCTGCATATCCAGCAGGCGGCGCACGCCGTTATCCAGCACGTTCAATTGTGGTGCGGAAACTTGCGCGGACGCGCCCAGCGCTTCCTTCTGCAGGCGGCGCTCTTCCATGTGCTTGGCACGGTACAGCACGTAGGCACGCGCCACGTCGTGTTCGCCCGAACGCATCAGCGACAGTTCCACCTGGTCTTGCACGTCTTCGATATGGAAGGTGCCGCCGCCCGGATGGCGGCGCACCAGCGCGGCGACGACGCCGTCCGTCAATTGTTCCACCAGTTCGCGGATGCGTGCCGAGGCTGCGCCCTGGCCGCCGTTAACGGCCAAAAACGCCTTGGTCATGGCGATGGCGATCTTCGAAGGCTCAAATGCCACCACCGCGCCGTTGCGGCGGATGATGCGATAGTCGCCCAATGCCGCGCCCGTGCTCGCCACGCTGTTGGCCGCGCCTGGCGCTGGCGATACTGGCGTTGGATGGATGGAAATATCTTGTGGTGATTGCATTGAAGCTCCCGTTGTCAGCTAAAGTCAGCCTGCAGTTTTGCTGCCGCGTGTGTTGTTGAATAGAACGCCCGATGGTCAGGGTTTCTTCAGGTATTTGTTGCTAAATAGTAAATTAATGATGCATAAAACAGGGTCAGAATCCATATCGCCACACCGCACTGCCCGGCTGGCGCGAAACACGATCGAGGGTGATAAACCGCCAGTTCCAGTGCTTTATCAGCAATCCGGGTAGCTTTGACAATAATTCTGAAAACGTCTGTGATGGCACTACATATAGTCTTTACATCCAACTTCTGCACTAATTGTAGTGCCCATCGAAGGGCGATGCAATAGTTTTCCGGCATCCGTCGGCGTAATTTTTTGTATTTTCATATACGATTTCGGTTGACTTTTCAGGGCATGGATGGAAAGCCCAATCCCCGCGAAGTAAGCGCTAACGCAGGCTGCCCGCACAGAGTTTCCAGCCAGCCAGCATACTTGGTAAAAATGCCAGTCAAAAAACGGCCCCGGATCCGTCTTCCTCCCCGGTGCGATATGCTCGTGGCCACGCACCTGGGACAGCCCGTAGCGCGCCACCAGCGCCGCCGTCAGCGCCGCCAGCACGCGGTATTGCTGCGGCTGAAAGGGGACAGAGTCCGAACCTTCCATTTCAATACCGATGGAATAGCCGTTGCATTGCGGGCGCCCTGCGAACATGGACGCGCCGGCATGCCAGGCACGTTGATCAGCAGAAACATATTGCAACAGCGCACCATCGCGCCGCACAAAAAAGTGCGCCGACACCTGCAAGCCACGCAGGTCGGCGAAAGAAGGATCGGCATTATAATCTACCCGGCCCGTAAACAAGTCCGACACATGCGGCCCGCCAAAGTGGCCGCCCGGCAAGCTGATGTTATGGATCACCAGCAAGTCGACTTGCGCACCATCCGGGCGCGCATCGTGGTAGGGGGAGTCATAGCGCAGCGCGCCATCGCACCAGCCGTCTTCATCTATCGTCCATGCGCTCATCAAGTAGGGCTTCCTGTATCGTCAATTTCTGCATGCGGTAACGCAACTGGCGCACGCTCAGCCCCAGCTGGCGCGCGCGCGCGCGCGCGGTGGTAGCGCGCCTGCACCAGCGCCTGCATGATCATGTCGCGCTCGGCCTGGCGCAAATACACGTCCAGCGGCAGGACCGGGCCCACGCCATATGCCGCCATGCCGGGCAGGCACAGTTGCCGTTCCGGCAAGTCCGACAATGCCGGCGGCGCCCGCAACGGCATGCTGCCCGGCGCGGACGGCAAGACCAGCCCGTCGAGCGCGATCACGCCGCCGTCGGCAAAGGCCAGCGCCCGCTCCAGCACGTTTTCCAGTTCCCGCACGTTGCCGGGAAACGCATATGCGGCCAGGGCCGCCAGCACGGGCGGCGCCAGGCTCACGGCCCGGCGTGGCGACAGGCGCGCGAGGATCACCTCGCATAATATGCAGATCGCCGCGCCGTTCGCGCAGCGGCGGCAGCGCCAGCTCGATCACATTCAGCCGGTAAAACAGATCCTGGCGGAACGTGCCGGCGGCCACGCCGCGCGCCAGGCCCTGCTGGCTGGCACACATAATGCGCACGTCGATCGCCTCGTCAGTACTGCCGCCCAGCTTGCGCACGCGGCGTTCCTGCAGCACGCGCAGCAGTTTTACCTGCATGGCCAGCGGCAGGTCATCGACTTCATCGAGCAGCAAACTGCCGCCATGGGCCGCCTGGAACAATCCCTGGCGCTCGTGCAGCGCGCCCGTATAGGCGCCCGGGCGGCAGCCGAAGAATTCGGCTTCCATCAACGCTTCGGGAATGGCACCGCAGTTGACGGCAATAAACGGGAAGCCGGCGCGCCCACCCTGCGCATGGATGGCGCGCGCCGCCAATTCCTTGCCCGTGCCCGATTCGCCGCGGATGGCCACCGGCGCGTCACAGCGGGCGATGCGGCCGATCTGCGCGCGCGCAGCGCCTGCATGGGCAGCGAGTTGCCGCTCAGTTGCGGCGCCCCCGGCTTGCCAGTGGTGGTGGTATGCGGGCTGAAGCTGGGATGGGACATGGCACGCGCCTTTCTGCAATGGCGGTGGCGAACCGCCTGCTGCAGATGCTACGCCGGACGGATGCCGGAGGCCGTTACGATACGGATGAGCAACGGGGTGCAGGCCGGCCCTTACAAGGTGGCGTGCGCGTGGCTGCAGTAATCGTGACCCTTGGCTTGCACGTTTTCCGAGGCCGGGTAATACACGCCGCAATGGGCACAGCACAGCATCAGCTCGGCATCGGGCAATTCCTGCGGCCGCACCGGCGGCGCATACGGGTTCGGCTGCTGCTGTGCGCGGGCGCGCTGCTGCATGCCCCGGATCTTGCTGCGGATAGCAAACAGCACCAGGAACACCAGCGCCAGCCAGAATAAAACACGTGTCATGCGAATCCCCGGTGTAAAACCACTTCCAGTACAAACGGCTGCCGACATAGGCCAGCAGCAAGGTGGCGAAACCGGCCAGCGTAAAACTCAGGGCCGTCTTGCCGCGCCAGCCGCGGAAGCGGCGGCCTGCCAGCAGCGAGGCAAACAATAGCCACGACAGCATGGTAAAGACGGATTTGTGATCCCAGTTGAGCGGCTTGCCAAATAATTGCTCGGAAAACACGATGCCAGACAGCACGGTCAGGCTGAGCAGGATAAAGCCCAGGCCGATCATGCGGAACAGCAGCTTTTCCATCGTCAGCAGGGCGGGCAGCTGGTCCAGCGCGCTGCCGATGAAGCCGCGGCTTTCGCTACGCGTATGCAGGCGCGATTCCTGCAGCGCCATGAGCACGGCGTGGAAGGCGGCAATCGTCAAGGTGCTGTAGGCGAGCACGGCCACGGCAATATGCCAGCCGAAGACAGCCGACTTGCCTTCCAAGCTGACCTGGCTGCCGGGAAAGGCCCAGGCCAGGCCGATGGCAATGACGGCGCTGGGCATGACCATGCGGCGCAGTCCGTCCAGGCTGAAATTGCGGTTCTCTATCCAGTAGGCGCCCACCGAGACCCACAGCGCGGCCGACAACATGGCGGAAAAGCCGAAGCGCAAGGTGCCCGGCGCCATCAGGTCGAACCACAGGGTGGCGGCGTGCGCCAGCCAGGCGACGCCGGTCAGGCCGGCAATAAGCCGGGCACGGGACGAGGGAAGCACCGCGCACGCCGCGTACAACAGGGCGGCGATGAAAAAGAAATAAGTCTGCATAGTTTAAGTTTACACCATAGCCGGCAAGCGCGATTCAAGCGACAGTATGGGCTGGAGGCAATTGGCCGCCAGCCCATACCGCAAGCCTGCCATGATATCGCGCCTCGGCCGCGACGGGGTGGCGCACCCTCAAGATTTCGGCAATCTTTCCTCCGATGCACTGCCGGCGCGCCGCAGGCACGTTGCCATCCTGATTAGCCAGTCCTATAATTATGTCCACAAAGCATATATTTATCCAACCTGACGCCACCGCCCTCCACCATGTCTTTTCGAAAAATTTCCTGGACCTGCCTCCTGCTGGCCGCCTGCACCATATTAAGCGGCTGCATGAAAAACGCGCCTTCCCAATCCACGTACGAGGAATACTTCCGTACGTCCATCCAGAGCTATGACCTGTACAAGGACTACTTCGACATCGCGAAGCTGGAAAAGCTGAATGGCTGGAAAGAAAACGAACAGTACGAAATCAAGGGCTCGGCCGTCCTGCGCGCCAAGGTCGGCTACCTGGAATTGCTGGCCGACGTGGCCGACAAGCTCGAGGCACAGGCGAAGACGGACAGCTCCGTGGGCATGAGCATGGGCCTGGGCCTGATGGCGCGCGGCATGGGCGGCGAAAACAAGGTTTTTCGCGATTTCTGGGTACAGCAGCAGGAAAAGAAGGCGATCCCCGCGCCGCTGCTGGCCCGCCAGGCGGCGATGACGGCCGAGCGTTTCGAAAACCTGCTGCAATGGTCGGACCAGATCGTGCAAGACAATTACGGCGCCATCATCAGCCGCCAGCTCAAGAAAGGCGATGAGCTGACCCGCATCTACACGCTGAGCTTCCGCCAGACGGAGAAGGGCTGGATGGGTTTTAACGCCCGCTAAGGCCATCTCCCCATCAAAAAACCTCCGCACCATTGCTGGCACGGAGGTTTTTTGAATGGTTTCCTGATTTACTTCACGTTCAAGCTCTTTTTCGCCTGCTCCAGCAAGTCCGTCTTGACCCAGTCCTTGGCCACGGGCGGCTTCGTCATGCGGCCCACGCCCGTTTTCACCATCACATCGGTGGTCACCTGGATGTGCTCGGGCGAGATGTCAAACGAATACGGCGAATTGCTGATCGCGTCGTCGAAGTCATCCTTCGTGATCTGGCCGCGGAACACGACTTCGCGCACATACTTTTCCGCCGTCCCCTTGTTGTCGATAAAGGTTTTCGTCGCTTCGACGAAGCAGCGCATGAATTTTTCCGCCACGGGACGGCGTTCCTTGTAGAACTTTTCCGTCATCACCATGGTCCGCACGGGCTCGCCGATCGGCGTATCGTACGGTTTGATGACTTCGGTGCCGAAGCCCTTGTTGATCGCCTGCGACGATTGCGGCTCCGACTGCATCATGGCATCGATATTCTTGCCCATCAGCGCCTGGTTCAAGTCGGCGTAGGCGAGGAACACCAACTGCACATCCTTGCCCTTGGTTTCGGAATACGTCAGGCCCGCCTGCGACAGTTCGGCCAGCAACAGCACTTCCTGGATGCCGCCGCGCGTCACGCCCACGCGCTTGCCCTTGAGTTCCTTGACGCTGGCGATCTTTTGCCCGGCGCCCGCCACCAGGCGCGCGCCGCCCTTGGCAAAGCCGGCCACCACGTAGATGGGCGCACCGCCGGCGCGGCCGGAAATGGCTGCTTCGGACGCCGTCGCGCCCACGTCCAGCTCACCGGCGATAATCGCCTGCATCACGTCGAGGCCCTTGGCGAAGACATGCTCCTCGACCTTGATGCCGCACTTGGGTGCGATTTCCTTGATGTACGACACGGCGCCGTAATGGGCGAATTTCAAGTTACCCAGGCGCACGACTTCCTGCGCCTGGGCAGCGCCCATGCCGAAGGCCAGCACGAGGGCGGCGGCGATACCGGTCTTCAAGGTTGATTTTTGCTGCATCGGGTTCTCCTGTGGTGGTTGGTATGTGCCCGCAAGGGCATAAAACACGAAACACTGCTCTTATTATGGGGAGATAGTACCGTGTGTTGAGTCAGGAGCAATCTTTTTTATGGAAAGCCTGCCTTGGCGCTGTTGCAGCAGCGCAAAGACAGGCGAATCCGGGAGCAGCAAGCCCGGCTGCGTGAAGTGTTACTGTCCCGCCAGCGCCACCACCGGATCGAGTCCCGACGCCTTGCGCGCCGGCATGAAGCCAAACACCAGCCCCGTCACCACGGCGCAGGCAAACGCACCGGCGATGGCGCTCAGGGAAAAGATCACCGGCACGTCCCATACCAGCAGCAGGCCGGCCACCGTCACGCCGACCACGATGCCGGCCACGCCGCCCACTACCGACACCAGCACGGCTTCGGTGAGGAACTGGCGCAGGATGTCGCGCCGGCGCGCGCCCGTCGCCATGCGGATGCCGATTTCGCGCGTGCGCTCGCGCACCGTCATCAGCATCACGTTCATGACGCCGATGCCGCCCACCACCAGCGAGACGGCGGCGATCAGGCTGAGCATCATGGTCATGTTGTCCTGCGTCTTGGCTTCGGCGGCGATCGACGCGGCCGCATTGCTGATGCCGTAGTCGCGGATGCGGTGGCGCTCGAACATGGTGGCGTCGACCGCCGCCTCCACCTCGGTCACGCGCTTGACGTCGTCCACCGCCATTACCGTGTACGTCGGCTCGCGCTGGCCAAAGACGCGGATGCCGGCCGTGGAAAACGGCAGCAGCAGCACGTCGTCTTCATCCTTCTCGCCCGTCAGCGCGCCCTTCGCGCTCATCACGCCGATCACCTGGAACGGCACGTTGCCGATCAGGATGCTCTGCCCCACGGGGTTGGCCACGTCGGGCATCAGCTTTTCGGCCAGGTGCGCGCCCAGCACGGCCACGGTGGCCATTTCGCGCTCGTCTTCCTCGGTAAAGAAACCGCCCTTGGCCACGGGCCAGGTCTGGATCTGCGGCAGGGCCGGCCCCGTGCCGCGCACATACGTCTGCACGTCGAGGTTGCCGTGGCGTATCACCTTGTTGCCCGTGACATTCGGCAGCACGTGGGAAATGCCCGGCACGTCCTTGAGCGCGTCGAGGTCGGCCAGGGTGATGCTGCGCCCGGGGATGCGCGAGCTTTCGCCGCGCGACGCCATGTACAACAGATTCGAGCCGAACGCGCCTAATTGGGCCATCACCTGCTGGCGCGTGCCCAGGCCGATGGCCAGCATGACGATCACGGAAGCGACGCCGATGACGATGCCGAGCAGGGTCAAGCCCGTGCGAAAGCGGTTGATCCACAGCACGCGCCAGGCGGCGCGCGCCGCGTCGAGCAATTCCGTGCCCAGCGACGCGCCCGTGTCGTGGGCGGCGCGCGACATGTCCAGCGGCGGCAGGGCCGCCGACGTGGCGGGAATGGCGATGGCGCCCGAGTCTGCGACGATTTCGCCATCGCTGATCTCGATCACGCGGCGCGCCTGGGCCGCCACCTTGCGGTCATGCGTGATGAGGATGATGGTGTGGCCCGCGTCGGCCAGTTCGCCCAAGAGGGCCATGACTTCGGCGCCGCTGCTGCTATCTAACGCCCCCGTCGGCTCATCGGCGAGGATGATGCGCCCGCCATTCATCAGGGCGCGCGCGATCGACACGCGCTGCTGCTGCCCGCCGGACAACTGGTTCGGCCGGTGGTCGAGCCGCTCGCCCAGGCCCAGGCGCTTGAGCAGCGCTTCGGAACGCGCATGGCGGGCCGCGGCCGGCATGCCCGCGTACAGGGCCGGCACTTCCACTTTTCGCGCGCCGATTCCGTGGCGATCAGGTGATAGCCCTGGAAGACGAAGCCGAACGCTTCGCGCCGCAGCCACGCCAGTTCATCGGGATTCAGGCTGGCCACGTCCTGGCCGGCGAAGCGGTAGCTGCCATCGCTGGGCCGGTCCAGACAGCCGAGCAAATGCATCAGGGTCGATTTGCCGGAACCGGACGCGCCCACGATGGCGACGAATTCGCCGGCGCCGATCGACAGGGTCAAACCGCGCAGCACTTCCACGGCCGGCGCGCCGTCATGGCCGCCGTAGCGCTTGCGGATGCCGGCAAGCTCGATCAGGGGCGCCGGCTGGCCGCCTTCTCCGGCTTGTCCCAGAGAAGCGGCCTCGCTCATCGCGCTCACAGCTGGAACCTGCTGGCGCCGCTGCCGGCC
Source organism: Janthinobacterium sp. TPC_1 (assembly GCF_056037845.1). Classification (NCBI taxonomy): domain Bacteria; kingdom Pseudomonadati; phylum Pseudomonadota; class Betaproteobacteria; order Burkholderiales; family Oxalobacteraceae; genus Janthinobacterium; species Janthinobacterium sp. TPC_1. The sequence goes on from NZ_CP195157.1 coordinate 684,998, forward strand.
GGCTGCTCGCCCGTGACCAGCAATTCACCTTCGCGCAAGCCTTGCAGCACTTCCGCGCTGAGGCGGTTGCGCACGCCCACGGTGACGGTGCGCGTATCGACCTTGCCGTCCGCATCCATCACGCGGGCCGTGAACTGCCCCGGCTTGGCGCCTTCTTCCGTCGATGGTTTCAGGGCCGGCAAGGGCACGGCCAGCACATTGTTTGCTGCGGCCGTGACAAACACCACCTGCGCCGTCATCTGCGGCATCAATTCGCCATCGGCGTTATCGACGTCGAACAGCACGGTATACAAGATCACCTTGCTGGTCGACGGCGCCAGGGCCGTGCCGGCGGCGGAACCACCGGGCACTGGCGGCGCCGGCAGCACCTGCCGCACCTTGCCGCTCCAGCGCCGCTGGTCGCCGCCCAGGGTGGTGAAGTACACGGGCATGTCCGGGCGCACGCGGCGCACGTCCGCTTCCGACACTTCCGTCCATACCGTCATGGCCGACAGGTCGGCAATGCGCAGGATGTTCGGCGTCTGGTACGTGGCGTTCAGGGTTTGCCCTTCCTTGGCATCCAGGCCCACCACCTTGCCGGCCATGGGCGCGTAGATGCGCGTATAGCCAAGGCGCGCCTCGTCCGCCTTCAGGCTGGCCTGCGTCTGGTCGATCTGCGCCTTCAGGTGGTCGATCTTGGCGCCGGCCGAGGCCAAGGTGGCTTCGGCCGTTTCCAGGTCAGCCAAGGGAGTCGAGTCAAACTTGGCCATCTGCTTCTGGCGCACGTGCTGCTGGCCCGCCAGGCGGTGCTGCGCCTGCTGGTCGGCCAGCTGCGCGCGCAAGCCCGCCAGGGCGGCACGGCCCGCGTCGACCGTGGCCTGCTGCACGCTGGGGTCGATCTCGGCCAGCAGCTGGCCTTTTTCCACGGCGCTGCCCGGCTGCACGTGCAGGCGCGTGATCTGGCCCGACACCTGCGCGCCCACGTCAACATAGGTTTGCGGCTGCAGGGTGCCGATGGCCGTGACGCTGGCCTCGATATTGCCGCGCTTGACGGGCGCCGTGTCGAACACGGTGGCCGGGCCGCGCGTGGCCCACAGGGCACCGGCGCAAACAGCGCCAGCAAGCCAGCAAGACCACGCCGCCGAGGATGCGGGCGCGGCGGGAAGGCAGGCGGGCCGCCATCAGGAAGCCGCCTTCAATACATTCAAAACATCAATCGGTGTCGCCAAACGTGAAAAATACATCGGTCTATCCTTGAAAATGGCGGTGAACATCACCGCAGAAACGTCACAAGACCTGCCAGCGCGGCGACGGCTGCCAGCAGGGAACTACGTAACAGCAAGCGGGGGGCATACGGCAGCAGCAGGGCCACCAGCAGCGCTCCCGCCCCGATGAATCCCAGCCAGGCGACCACGCCGACGGTGGCACTCCAGCCGGCCACGCAGGGCCAGATGGCCAGCGCCAGCAGGATGGCGCCCGCCAGTTGCAGCGCGCGCCGCACGTTCGGCGCCGCGTCCCTGCCCCAGACCTGGCCATGGTGGCGGTCCATCGCCAAGGAGAGGCTGGCCATGCCCGCATACGACAGGCCCAGCGCACACAGGATGGTGTTAATCATGACTGTCCCTCCGCATTGACTTGCAGGCTGGCCGAGGGTATTTCCTTGGCTACCGCCTTTTTGAGCGGTTGTTCCTTGCGCTTGTGGACTTTCCACGCGCCCCAGGCGGCCAGCAGGCCGAAGGCCATGCTGCCCAGTTCCACGCCGGCGCTTTCCCAGTCACCGCGCGCGATTTGCGCCATCAGATTGTCGCCCGTGCTCAGGACGTTGAGCACCGGCAGCAGCAGGCACAGGGCGGCCAGCAAGCCCAATTGCTCGATCCACGCGCGCTTTTCCGCACGCACGCAGGCATGCACCAGCATCAGGAACCAGACGCCGAAGAAGGCGCGCACTTCCCAGCCGGCACGGTGCTCGATGCCAACGGGGATCAAACGGTTCGCCCACAGGAAGCCCGCGCAGGCGATGGACAGGCCGGCAATCGCCGCCACGTTCAGGCAGGCGATGACGCGGTACACGCGCTGCGTATAGGCGCCGAACTCGCCGCCGGACTTCTGACGCCGCTTGACCATGAACAAAATGGCGCCCGTGCCCATCATGGCCGTGCCGGCCAGGCCGCAGAAGAAGTACAGCCAGCGCATGGGCGTGCCGCCGAAACCCACCATGTGCAGGTTCGACATGACGGAGCGCGTCAGGCCCGCGCCGCCCGTGTCGGACGCGCCGGGCAGGCGCAATGCGGTCTGCTCGCCCGTGGCCAGCGCATAGCAAGCCCTGCCCGTATTGGCGCTGAGGCGTTCCATCGTGTCCGTCTCTTCATTCCAGCCGTACATGCAGACACGCATGGAGGCGTCGTTCGGATTGTCCAGCACCACGGCGCGGATTTCCTGGCCGATGGCCTGCTCGGCGCGCAGCGCGAACGATTCCAGCGCGGGAATGGCCAGCGGCTGGCCCGTTTTCACGGGTTTTCCCGCATCGTTCCAGTCGGCCAGGAAGGCCTTCTTGGGATTGTCCATGCCGTATTGCGCCGCCACGGGGGCCGGCACATAGTCATCGCTGAAGAATGCCAGGCCCGTGTAGGCGATCATGAACTGGAACGGCAAGGTGAGCACGGCCACCGCGTTGTGCGCGTCAAGCCACGAACGCTGGCCCTTGGCCGGGCGGAAGGTGAAAAAATCCTTGAAGATCCGCTTGTGCGTGATGACGCCGCTCACCAGCGCCACCAGCATGATCATGGTGGTGATGGCGACGATCCATACGCCGATGCGTCCCGCGTGCAGCTCATAGTGGAAATCGACGAAATGGTGGCCGCCGATGGTTTCGCGCTCCGTTGCCTCGCGCGCATGCTCGATGACGGCACCCGTCAGCGGATCGAGATCCGCCGAGCCATAGCCGCCGCTGGGCTGGAACCAGTAGGCGGACAGGCCGTGGCCGGGACGCTGCACGGGCCAGATTTCCCACATGTCCGCCTTCGGGTGTTCCTTCGCCATGAAGTCGAGCGCCAGTTCCAGGCGGTGGCCACGGTCCGTGACCTTCGGCAGCGGCGGATCGTTCGCATGCGCCGCCTCTTCCAAGGCGTGTTCGGGCGTCATCCAGTGGCCGATCGGATCGTCGAAGACGGCCAGGGTGCCGGTCAGGAAGATGGCGAACAGCAGCCAGGAAATCCACAGGCCGCTCCACGTATGCAGCCAGGCCATGGCCTGGCGCAAGCCGCCCTGCTGCGGCGTCTTGACCACTTTGTCTACCTTGACGGCGTTCATGCCACACCTCGCGACAGCAGCAGGCCGATACCGCCGCAGGCGATGGCCGGCAGCAGCATGCCGAGCCAGGCGCGGCGCAGGTCCTGCACGGCAAAGACCCAGATCACGGCACAAGTGTAGGTGACAAAGGCGCTCAGGGTGGCCGTCAGCACGGCTTCGGGACGCGACAGCGGCAGCACGGCCGCCAGCAGCACGGCCACGCCGGACGTCAGCGCATAGCCGCCAAAAACAGCGGCAAGCACGCGCGAAAACAACATCATGTGGGCCGATTTCATCATCGCGGCGCTCCCTGCAACACCAGCGTGGTCACGCCATCGCGGGCCAGGTTCAACTGCACATCCATAAGCCATGCATCCTTCATCAAGATAGATCATTCAAAGTTATTAAGTTATAGCTTGTAGTTCAAGGTCAGCATCAGGTTGCGCGGCGTGCCCACCAGGTTGCCGAGGACATCGGAGTAGATGCTCTGGTAATAGCGTTTGTCGAGCGCATTGTTGACGTTCAGGCGCAGCTCGGCGCGGCTGTCGATTTGCCACGCCGCGTTCAAGCCGAGGATCGCGTAGCGGCCCTGGCGCAGGTGGGCATCACCGTCCGTTGATTCCGTCGCGCCCTGCCCGTACACCGAGGCGCCGACGCGCCAGCCCTGCGCCGCGCCGGACAGGCGGTAGCTGGTGGCCAGCTTGAGCTGCTGGCGCGGATAGCGGCTATTGAAATCCTTGCCGATATTGGCCGGATCGCTGTCGCGCGTAAATTGCGCCTTCACATACGTAAAACCGGCCGACAGCTGCCAGTCGGGCGTCAGCGCGCCCGCCACGTCCAGCTCCACGCCTTCGCTGCGCACTTCGCCCGACGCGCGCTGGCAATAGCCCCACGTGCTGCCGGGGCAGGGATCCGGGCCGGTCAGGTCGTCCACGCCGCGGTTTTGCTGGCGGATCTGGAACACGGCCGCGCTTGCATTGAGGGCGCCGCCGAAGTATTCGCCCTTCACGCCCGCTTCATAGTTGGTGCCGCTGACCGGCTTCAAGGGCTGCCCCTTGGCGTCGGTGGACGCTTGGGGCTGGAAGATCTCGGTCCAGCTGGCATACACGGAATGCTGCTTGTCGAGGTCATACACGACACCGGCATACGGCGTGAATTCACGCGCCAGCGAGTAGCCGGCATCGTCCTTGTACCAGCTCACGCGCCCGCCCAGCACCAGCGACAGCGGATCGGCCAGGCGCAGGCGCGTGCCTGCATACACGCCGCTTTGTTCGGTGATGCTGGCCGTGCCCCACTGCGCGTAGTTGATGACGGGGCGCGCCACGCTGCCCGCATCCCAGTGGAACGGGTCGATCACCGGCGCGCTATCTTGCCGGGTGTACGATGCCCAGCCCCCATAGCTGTTTTTCGACGAACGGCGGTGGCTGGCGCCGACCGTCAGCTCGTGCTCGCGGCCGAACAGGCTGTAGCTGCCGCTGGCATACGCGTCATAGCTGGTATTTGCCAGTTCGGCGCGGTAGCTTTGCGAATTGAAGCGCAGGGTGCCGCCGCGGCGGTTGATGCCGGAAAACGTCGTGTCGATCTCGGGCGTCTTGCGCGTGGCCGCCAGCCTGGCTTTCCAGCCATTGCCGAAGCGGTGTTCCAGTTCGGCGAAAATGGTTTTATCCGTCTGGCGCCAGCCGTCGAAGTCGGTGCCCAGGTAGGTGGAGCGAGGCAAGTTCAAAAAGGTGCCGTCGGCGGCCGTCACCACGCCCGTCGCGACGCCGTCGTTATCGGTCTTGCGGTAGTGCGCGCCCACGGTCAACGTGGTGTCAGGGCGCAGGTCGCCTCGATGATGCCGTACAGCTGGTGATTACGGCCATGCAGCACGTCGACAAAATCCTTCTTGTCCTGCACCGTGACGACCATGCGCCCGCGCAGGGTCTTCGCTTCGTTGAGCGCGTTGGCCGCATCCGCTTCCAGGCGGTAGTTGCTCCAGCTGCCGATGCTGGCCGAGAATGACGCCTGCGGCGTGGCCGTCGGGCGCTTGCGCACCATGTTGATGGCCGCGCTGGGCGTGCCGCTGCCCGTCATCAAGCCCGTGGCGCCGCGCACCACTTCGATGCGGTCATAGATGGCCAGGTCGTCATTGTCGCCATTGAAAGTGCCGTTCGCGCCCAGGCTGGTAGGCAAACCGTCGAACAGGATGTTTTCGATTGGAAAGCCCCGCGCGCTGAAACTGCCCGAATCGCCCGTAAAGTTGCCTTTTTGCATGACCAGCCCCGTGATCGACTGCACGGCGTCGTCCAGGGTGGTGATGCCCAGGTCGTCGATCTGCTGGCGCGTCAGCACGCTGACCGACTGCGGCGTCTCGCGCAGCGACAGGTTCAGCTTGGTTGCCGTATTGCTCACGCCCGTCGTATAGGAACCGCTGCCTTCGGTCGTCGCATCGCGCCCCGCCGTGACGGACACGCCAAGCATGGTTTGCTCGGCCGCGGGACTGGCTGGCACCTGCTGCGCCAGCGCCGGCAGGCTGGCGGCCAGGCACAGGGCCGCGGCCGCTTGCGCCAGCGGACGCAGTGAAGAGTGAGATGATGGCAAACTGACAAAAGGCAAAGCGTGCGACATGAAAGTTCCTGATGGTGGTGTCATGAGACGGTGAAAAACAGGCGCCCTACCTTGTAGGTGCCGCAAGACTGCAAAACGGGCAGCCGGATGGAAAATATTTTTATCGAACGCTACGGCGCCGGTTCGACGCTGACCCAGTACCGCGTGCGGCTGCGTACCTGCACCGGCAGCGAGTTGGGCAGCATGTTCAAAATGCGCTGCGTGTCGGCCAGCGGGAACACGCCCGACAGGCGCAGCTGGGCCACTGCCGGCGCGCAGTCGATCACGCCGGGGCGGTAGCGGGCCAGGTCGGCCAGGAAATCGCCCAGGGTCACGTCGTCGACGATCAGCTGCCCGCGCGACCAGGCGTGCGCATACGCATCGATGGCGTGCGGCGCGTCCGCCGCATGGCGGGAAAAGGCTACGCCGCGCCCGGCCGCCAGCAGCATTGGCGCGCCAGCACCGTCGCGGGGGCGGATTTCAACGGCGCTTTCCAACACGTCCACGGTGCTATAGTCATCTTGCTGGCGCACGGCAAAACGCGTGCCCAGCGCGCGCACCAGGCCTTCGCGCGTGGCCACCACCAAAGGCGCGGCGCTGCCGGCACCGTGGCCGCTGGCCACGAGGATCTCGCCGGCCAGCAGTTCGATCAGGCGGCGGCTGGCGTCGAAACGCACGTTCACGGCCGATCCCGTATTCAGGCTGAGCACGCTGCCATCGTCCAGCACCACGTCGCGCCCTCGCCCGTGGCCGTGCGGTAGTCGGCACGCAGGGCGCGCATGCCATCCCAGGCATCCGTCTGCGCGGCCAGCATGCCGCCGCCGGCCGCCACGCCCAGCCACGCCAGCAACTGGCGCCGCTTGCCGTTGACGGCTTGTTGCTGCGTGCCGGCCAGCGCCTGCGCGGCCGCACCGCGATGCAAGCCGTTGAAGCGCCGCGACACCGCGTCGATATGCTGCCAGGCCCGTTCATGTTCCGGGTCGGCTGCGCGCCAGCGCTGCCAGGCGGCGCGTTCGGCTTCGCTGGCCTCGCACGACATCAGCACGGTCAGCCACTCGGCAGCCTGCTGCTGCACGTCCTCGCGGATGGCTGGCGGTGCCGCCGGCTCTGCCAGCTTGCTCATGCCGGCAGGGAGAAAAACACCTGGCGGTTGGCGCGCGTCAGGTATTGCTTGACCGAGCTGGCCGATACGTTCAGGCGCGCGGCGATCTCGGCATAGCTGAGACCTTCGAGCTGCGCCAGCAAGAACGCCGTGCGCACGGGAACCGGCAAGCCGTCGAGGGCCTGGTCGATTTCCTGCAGGGCTTCCAGCGCCAGCAGCCGTTCCTCGGGCGCGGGCGCCGTCTCGGGCGGCAGGCAAGCGAGCGCTTCCAGGTAGGCATCTTCCAGCACTTGGCGGCGGTAGCGGTGCGCCACCAGGCGGCGCGCGACGGTGGCGAGAAAAGGCCGCGCCTCGCGGATCGGCGGCGCGGAAGCGGCCGTCAACACGCTGATGAAGGTGTCTTGCGCCAGATCCGCCGCGTCGCCCGCATTGCCCAGCTTATGCCGCAGCCAGCCCTGCAGCCAGCCATGATGGCTGCTGTAGAGCGCGTGCAGGTCCTGTTGCTGGGCAAAATCGGCGGCCGACATAGCATCCCTTTCCGGTCTGGCGCGGCGCGCCCACGAATGTAAATAAGAATTATTCTCATTTTAACCGTGTTTTTGACTTTCATGCAATCGTGGCGTTGGCAGAAAATACCAACTAATTCAAAAGCCGGCCAACCGCCAGGCGCTGCAGCGCGGGACCGCCAGCCACCCGCGATAAGGTAAAATGACGGCCATCGTCCGGCTTTCGCCGCCCACTCCCAAGCTTTTCATTGCAGGTTCATCATGCTAGATAATCTCACCCAACGGCTTGCCAAAGTCGTCAAGACCATGCGCGGCGAGGCGCGCCTGACCGAAGCGAACACCGCCGACATGCTGCGCGAAGTGCGCCTGGCGCTGCTCGAAGCCGACGTCGCCCTGCCCGCCGTGCGCGAATTCATCGCCAAAGTCAAAGAAAAAGCCATGGGCGAGGATGTCATTTCCTCGCTGACGCCAGGCCAGGCCCTGGTGGGGGCGTGGTGCAGCGCGAGCTGGCCGCCCTGATGGGCGCCGACCTGGGACCGGAAGCGTCGCAGATCAGCTTTGCCCAGCAGCCGCCCGCCATCATCCTGATGGCCGGTCTGCAGGGTGTGGGTAAAACCACCACCGTCGGCAAGCTGGCGAAGTACCTGAAGGAAGAAAAGAAGAAGAAAGTGCTGACCGTCTCGGCCGACGTGTACCGCCCTGCCGCGATCGCCCAGCTGCAATCGGTCACCGCGCAGGTAGGCGCCGACTTCTTCCCGTCCACCAGCACGGACAAGCCGGTCGATATCGCCCTGGCCGCGCTGGACTGGGCGAAAAAGCATTACCACGACGTGCTGATCATCGATACGGCGGGCCGTCTCGGCATCGACGAAGAGATGATGCGCGAAATCGCCGCCGTCCACGGCGCCGTGAAGCCGATCGAAACCCTGTTCGTCGTCGACGCCATGCTGGGCCAGGACGCCATCAACACGGCCAAGGCCTTCAACGATGCGCTGCCGCTGACCGGTATCGTGCTGACCAAGCTCGATGGCGACGCGCGCGGCGGCGCGGCCCTGTCCGTGCGCCACATCACGGGCAAGCCGATCAAATTTGCCGGCGTGTCGGAAAAACTCGACGGCCTGGAAGCGTTCGACCCCGACCCGCATGGCCAACCGCATCCTGGGCATGGGCGACATCCTCGCCCTGGTGGAGGAGGCGCGCAAGGGCGTCGACAGCAAGGCGGCAGCCGACCTGGCGCAAAAGATCAAGGTGGGCGGCAAGTTCGACATGAACGACTTCAAGGCGCAACTGGGGCAAATGAAGAAAATGGGCGGCATGGCCAACCTGATGGACAAGCTGCCAGCCCAGTTCCAGCAGGCGGCAGGCGGCAAGAACATGGATCAAGCCGATAAACAGGTGCGCCGCATGTGCGGCATCATCGACTCGATGACGCCGCAGGAACGCGCCAAACCTGAACTGATCAAGGCCACGCGCAAGCGCCGCATCGCCGCCGGCGCCGGCGTGCAGGTGCAGGAAGTGAACCGCATGCTGACGCAATTCGAGCAAATGCAGACGATGATGAAGAAATTGTCGGGCGGCGGCATGATGAAGATGATGCGTTCCATGAAGGGCATGATGCCTGGGATGAGGTAGTGGAAGGCTTCAAAATCCGCTGCGCGGGGCGCCTTGCGGCCGGCGATGCTCAGCGCACCAGAGTGCGCTTGCGCTTCTCGGCCACAAATCATCCCCGCTCGCTGTGATTTTGAAGGCCTTTTTTACGCCGCGTGAGGCGTAGTTCAAGTCAAGAAACACCGTTATAAAATAATGCCGGATTGCATTTTCATGTGTCCGGCATCCTTTCTTTCCTCCCCCGCAGCGCCCCTCCCCGCATAGCCAGCAACCATGCCATTTACGGGCAAAAACGCCGTTCTGCGCTCCCAAGCGGTGCGCCCGGGCGACAGCATTGCCATTTCCCTGCTTTTTCCTCGTGAAAACGTGAAAAACACTTGCATACAAGGTAAATCCACACCAATATTAGCCGTGCGATTAATTGCGCAATTTCCCATGTGTTTGTTAAGGAGGCTCGAAGATGGCAACAGCCAAAAAAACCCCAGTAGCAGCGCCAGCCAAAGCAGCAGCAGCCAAGCCTGCAGCCGCCAAGAAAGCAGCACCCGCAGCCAAAGCAGCAGCTAAACCAGCAGCGGCGAAGAAAGCGGCAGCACCGGCAACACCACGCAAGCCAAACGCAGCATTCATGAAAGCAATGACGCCATCGAAAGATCTGGCCGCCGTTGTTGGCGCAGCACCACTGCCGCGCACGGAAGTGACCAAAAAGGTATGGGATTACATCAAAAAACTCGATCTGCAAGATCCGGCCAACCGCCGCATGATCAATGCGGACGACAAGCTGAAAGCAGTTTTCGGCGGCAAAGCCCAAGTCTCCATGTTTGAAATGACGAAACTGATCTCCGATCATTTGAAATAATCAGATACGCACAGGGCGTTTTACGCCGTGTGAGTGCCCCGCCGCATGACTGCGAGCGGGGCATTTTTTTGGGATCAGTCCCTGCCGGGATCGGAATTCGCCCCACTGGGGCGCACTCCCCCTTCGGGTCTGACCCCAGCCTTCATCTGAACTCCCACTGCTTCCAAGCCGCCCTTACCGCGTTCGGATACTCGGCCTTGCCCCGGCTGCCGTTGTACCGCCCCAGCGCCAGGTACAAATCGCCCTTCTCCATATCCAGGTACATGCGCAAAATCGCGCAACCGTAGCGCAGATTCGTCTGCATGTGGAACAGCTTGCTGCGGTCGCTGTCGCCGATGACGCCCGTCCAGAACGGCATCACCTGCATGTAGCCGCGCGCGCCGGCCAGAGAAACGGCATATTTGCGGTAGGCCGACTCCACCTGGATCAGGCCCAGCACCAGGGCCGGTTCCAGGCCCGCGCGGCGCGCTTCGTACCAGACGGTTTCCAGGAATTCCGTGCGCAACTGGGCGTCCGGCAGCTTGCGCTGCAGGCGCTGCGACATCTGCGCCAGCCATTGCTGGTAGCGCTGCAAGTCGGCGGGTGTGGCAAATTTGGGCTGCGGCGGACGCTCGTCGCGGATCGCATGCGACAGGGCCAGGCGGACGGAGTCGGCCAGCGCCTCCTCTTTCTGGTTGCCGGCCTGCGCCGGAGAGACGCAGGCCAGGCCAGCGGCCAGCGCGAGCGCGCCAGCCGCCTTGCTTACCGATAGGCGCTTCACTGCGCCATTTGGCCCTGGATGAAGGCGATGATCTCGTCCGGCGCAACGCCAGTGGCTTCCGCATCGCGGCGGCCCTGGTATTCCAGCTTGCCTTCTTTCAGGCCACGCTCGCCGATGACGATGCGGTGCGGCACGCCAATCAGTTCCCAGTCAGCAAACATCGCGCCTGGGCGCAGGCCGCGGTCGTCGACGATGACGTCCACGCCAGCGCCTTGCAGGGCCGCGTACAGCTTCTCCGTATCTTCCTTGACCAGTTCGCTGCGGTCCATGCCCATCGGGCACAGCACGACTTCGAACGGTGCGATCGACGCAGGCCAGATGATGCCCTTGTCGTCGAAGTTCTGTTCGATGGCGGCGCCCAGGATGCGCGTCACGCCGATACCGTAGCAGCCCATCTGCAGTGGCGCAGGCTTGCCGTTTTCGTCGAGGAAGGTGGCTTTCATGCTTTCCGAGTACGCCGTACCCAGCTGGAACACGTGGCCCACTTCGATGCCGCGCTCGATGGCCAGCGCGCCCTGGCCGTCCGGCGAAGCGTCGCCGGCGACGACATTGCGCAAGTCGGCCACGATGGCAGGCTCGGCCACGTCACGGCCCCAGTTGGCGCCCGTGTAGTGGAAACCGGCGTCATTCGCGCCGCAGACGAAGTCGCTCATGTGGGCGACCGTGCGGTCCGCCACCACGGTGACGGGCGCTTTGGTGCCGATCGGGCCCAGGTAGCCAGGAATGGTGCCGTAGACTTCCAGGATTTCCGCTTCCGTCGAGAAACGGTGACCGGCCAGGCCGGCAACCTTGCCCACCTTGATCTCGTTCAATTCATGGTCGCCGCGCAGCAGCAGCATGAAGTGCTGTTTCGTGACTTTGTCGTCCTTGCCCGTCGTTTCCACCGTCAGGGCGATGGTTTTCACGGTGCGCGACAGCTCGATGCCCAGCAAGGCGGCCACGGTTTCGCACTTGACGGTGTCCGGCGTGGCCGTTTTGGTCAGCGCCTGGCTGGCGGCCGGGCGCTCGCCCGCTGGCGGCAGCGCTTCGGCCGCTTCCATGTTGGCGGCGTAGTCGGAGGTCGGGCAGTACACGAGCGCGTCTTCGCCCGTGTGGGCGATGACGTGGAATTCATGCGAACCGGAGCCGCCGATGGCGCCGTTGTCGGCAGCCACGGAACGGAATTTCAGGCCGAAACGCGTGAAGATACGCGTGTAGGCGTCAAACATGACCTTGTACGACGCCTGCATGCCGGCCAGGTCGCGGTCGAACGAATACGCGTCCTTCATGGTGAATTCGCGGCCGCGCATCAGGCCGAAGCGGGGGCGGCGCTCGTCGCGGAACTTGGTCTGGATGTGATAAAAGTTCAACGGCAGCTGGCGGTAGGACTTGATTTCCGTGCGCACGACGTCCGTGATGACTTCTTCCGACGTGGGCTGGATCGCGTATTCGCGGCCGTGGCGGTCTTTCACGCGCATCAGTTCGTCGCCCATCTTGGTCCAGCGGCCCGTTTCCTGCCACAGCTCGGCCGGCTGCACGAGCGGCATCAGCAGTTCGATGGCGGCGGCTTTGTTCATCTCGTCACGGATGATGGCTTCCACCTTGCGGATCACGCGCAAGCCCATCGGCATGTAGGTATAGATGCCGGAACCGAGGCGTTTGATCATGCCTGCACGCATCATCAATTGGTGGCTGACGATTTCCGCGTCAGAAGGTGCATCTTTAAGTGTGGAAATAAAAAAACGGGAGGCGCGCATAACGGTGAATTCTTTTTAAAAAGAGAGGGTTATAATCAACCTAATTTTAAAGGATTAGCTGGCTGATGCGTCCATACTTTACACAAATGCGCTCAATTGGTGCGATTCCGGCGCTTTTCGCACCCCGAAAAGGTCACCGGCTTGCGAAGTTGTGGGTAATTATGTAAAAAAGGACGCACTGTCGCAGAAAGTTTGAGGTGCATTATGCTCGACCGTGAAGGGTTTCGGCCCAACGTCGGCATCATCCTGCTAAACGCCCAGAACGAGGTGTGGTGGGGCAAGCGGGTGCGCGAGCACTCATGGCAGTTTCCGCAAGGCGGTATCAAATATGGCGAAACACCGGAACAAGCCATGTTTCGCGAACTTGAAGAGGAAATCGGACTCAGACAGGAACACGTCAAAATTGTCGGCCGCACCCGCGACTGGCTGCGCTATGAAGTGCCAGACCACTTCATCAAGCGCGAGATTCGCGGCCATTACCGTGGCCAGAAGCAGATTTGGTTTCTGCTGAGAATGTGCGCGCGCGACAACGACGTCAATCTGCGCCTGACCGACCATCCCGAGTTCGACGCCTGGCGCTGGCATGAATACTGGGTCCCGCTCGATGTCGTCATTGAATTTAAACGCGATGTGTACCAGCGCGCCTTGCAGGAGCTGTCCCGCTTCCTGACCTGGCCCGTGCATGGCAACGCACAGCAAGCGCACCGCCACACGTCGCGCTACCTGCGCCAGCCCCATGCGCCACGGGCACAGGACGGTGCGGCACTGGCCAAGCCTTGCGACGGCATTGCCGCCGAAGGGTGTACGCCGGAGCTGATCTTGCCGGGCAAGGGGTAGTCCGCCGCAATGAACGCACGCTCCCACGCAAAAGGGGCAGCCTGAACAGGCTGCCCCTTTTTTCATGCCGGCAAGAAACTCCCCTGCCGGCCAGGCTGACTTAGTTTGCTGCCGGCGCTGGCGCAGCGCTTGGCACGTCGAGCGTAATCGCCTTCAAGCCCAGGATATTGCTGCTGTAGTGGCGGATCTTGTTGGCCAGGGCCGGGTCATTGTTCAGCTTTTGACCGTACGACGGCACCATTTCCACCATCTTCGCTTGCCATTCCGGCGTGGCCAGACGGCTCTTGAATGCCGTTTGCAGCACCTTGATCATGATCGGCGGCGCGGTCGAGGCGCCTGGCGAGGCACCCAGCAAGGCAACGATGCTGCCATCGGCGGCGCCGACGACTTCCGTGCCGAACTGCAGCAAGCCGCCTTTGACGGGGTCATCCTTGACGATCTGCACGCGCTGGCCGGCGTTTTGCAGGGTCCAGTCTTCCATCTTGGCGTTCGGCAAGTATTCGCGCAGGGTCTTCAAGCGGTCTTCCGGCGTGTTCATGACCTGTTCCACCAGGTATTTCGTCAGTGGAATATTGTCGTAACCGGCTTGCAGCATCGGTTTCACATTGCCCGTGCCGATCGAGGCAGGCAAGTCGATCCACGAGCCGTTTTTCAGGAACTTGGTCGAGAAGGTGGCAAACGGACCAAACAGCAGGGCTTTCTTGCCATCGATGATGCGCGTGTCCAGATGCGGCACGGACATCGGCGGCGAACCGACGGACGCCTTGCCGTAGACCTTGGCCGCATGCGCCGCCACCAGTTCCGGATTGGTGGTCACCAGCCATTGGCCGCCCCCGGCACGCCGCCGTAGCCCTTGGCTTCAGGAATGCCCGATTTTTCCAGCAGCGGCAGCGAACCGCCGCCGGCGCCGATGAAGACGAACTTGGCGCGCATGGTTTTTTCCTTGCCGGCAGCCAGGTCTTTCACCGTCACGTTCCATACGCCGTCGGCGCCGCGCTGGATATCTTCCACCTGGTGGCGCAGGTGCAGGACCATGCCGTGGCTGTCCGTCAGGTATTTCACGAGGCCGCGCGTGAGGTTGCCGAAATTGACGTCGGTACCGATTTCCATGCGCGTCGCGGCCACTTTCTGGCCCTTGTCGCGGCCTTGCATGACCAGCGGCGCCCATTGCTCGATCTGCGCCTGGTCTTCCGAGAACAGCATGCCTTTGAACAAGTTTTCCTTTTGCAGCGCAGCATAGCGCTTCTTCAAAAAGGCAATATTGTCGTCACCCCAGACAAAGGCCATGTGCGGCACGTTGTTGATGAAGGTCTGCGGCGCGCCCAGATGCTTATTAGCTACCTGATAAGCCCAGAATTGCTTGGAAATTTCGAATTGCTCGTTGATGGCAACGGCTTTCTTGGTCTCGATGCTGCCATCGGCCGCTTCCGGTGTGTAGTTCAGTTCGGCAAACGCCGAGTGGCCCGTGCCTGCATTGTTCATCGCGTCCGAGCTTTCGGCCGCCACGGAATCGAGGCGCTCGACCATTTCCATCGTCAGCGAGGGATCGAGTTCCTTGAGCATGCTGCCCAGGGTGGCGCTCATGGTTCCGGCGCCGATCAGCAGCACGTCGACCGGTTTTTCGGACGAGGCCGGAGGGGTCTTGTTACATGCCGCCAGGATCAGGCACGACATCAAAAGTAATAGCGATTTACGCATTCGTAACTCCATTTTTGGATACTGAAGGATGATTCTTGCGCGCCACCGTGGCGGCACCATCGCTGTGTTGAATGAAAAACAGCCAGCCAGCCGGAACGCCAGGGCGGCCGGACAGGTCAAGGTCGATGGTGATAGCATGCATGCTGCCGCGCTCCGGGATAAGCCAGGAGCGAGATCTGGTGGCAAAGGTGCGGGCAATGGAAGCACGGAATGGCAACAAAATCGCCATCGTGTCCAGTGCAAATATCAAGAGCGGCGATTTTATCACCGTTATTTGCTGCCGCCGGGCCGTGGCGGTAGTGGATAATACTTACTGCAGGGTATTAAATTGCGGTGACTTTCGGGTCATGCCCGCGGCCGCCAGACGGCAAAAAGGGCATCCTCGATGCCCTTGCTTGATGTACGCGGTACAATGCCGGCTGCCCTTTAGCCATAGTCCTTCAGCCATGTTCAACCCCTCTTCCGACGACGTGCGCCGCTTCTTTTGCGACACCTTGCGCAAGCACCGCGCCCATGAAATCCTCACGCCGATGGAAGCCATCGCGCTCGACTGGATCCTCGAACACCCCGAGTATGAAAACGAGCTCTCCGATGTCGAAGCGGCGCTGGCGCGCGATTACTCCGTCGAAGGGGGCCAGGCCAATCCCTTCCTGCACCTGTCCATGCATCTGTCGATCACGGAGCAGGTACAGGTGGACCAGCCGCGCGGCATCCGCCCGGCCGTCCAGCAACTGACCCAGCGCCTCGATTCGGCCCATGCGGCCCAGCACGAAGTGATGGAATGCCTGGGCCAGATGATCTGGGCTTCACAGCGCTCGGGCTTGCCGCCCGATACGGACGCGTATATCGACTGCGTCCGCAGGCGTTAACCGGGCTACACCGCTGAAGGCTGCAGTACTGCTGCCTTCGGCGCCTTGCCCATCAATCCCAGCACCACCTGCAATGCCATGGCGACGGCGCCGACGATGAAGACCACGTCGCCGAAGGTGCGTATCCAGCGCAGGTTCTGCAACAAAGGCTGCTGCATGAAGCCTTCGCTGCGCGCATACCACAGGCCTTCCGTCACGCTGGCGTGGAACTGGATGATGCCAATCGGCAACAGGCTGGTAAAGATCATCAGCGCCAGCCCCCCGTTCAAGCCCCAGAACGCCGTCTTCATCAAGGCAGGGCTGAAGCCGTAGTCGGGCCGCAGATAGCGCAGCACCAGCAAGGTAAAGCCCAGCGCCAGGAAGCCGTACACGCCGAACAGCGCCGCATGCGCATGCACGGGAGTCGTGTTCAGGCCCTGGATGTAGTACAAGGCCACGGGCGGATTGATCATGAAGCCCAGCACGCCCGCGCCCAGCATGTTCCAGAAGGCGACGGCGACAAAGCACATCAGGGGCCAGCGCAGGTTTTCCATCCACGGCGCGCGTTCCTTCAGGCGCCAGTTTTCCCACGCTTCATGCCCCAGCACGATCAGCGGCACCACTTCCAGCGCGCTGAAGCTCGCGCCAATGGCCATCACGGGCGTGGTGGTGCCGGCAAAGTACAGGTGGTGAAACGTGCCGGGAATCCCGCCCAGCATGAACAGCGAGGCCGACGCCAGGCTGGCCGTCGTGGCCATGCGCACCGATACCAGACCCAGGGTCGAGAAGATGAAGGCCAGCGCCGTGGTGGCGAAGACTTCAAAGAAGCCCTCCACCCACAGGTGCACCACCCACCAGCGCCAGTACTCCATCACCGATAAATGCGTGCGTTCGCCGTAGAACAGGCCGGCGCCATAGAACAGCCCGATGGCCCCCACGGACGCGGTCAGCAGCGCCAGCAGGTTCTTGTCGCCCCCCGGCTGGCGCAGGGCGGGCACAACGCCGCGCAGCATCAGCACGAGCCACAGCAGGATGCCAATGAATTTGCCGATTTGCCACAAACGTCCCAGGTCCACATATTCATAACCCTGATGACCGAGCCAGAAATTCCATTCGGGCGGCATGACTTGTGCAATCGCAAGGTAATTGCCGATAAATGAGCCGACGACGACCGCGACCAGCGCCCAGAACAGCACGTCGACGCCGAGGCGCTGCCACTTCGGGTCCTTGCCGCCATTGATCAAGGGGGCGAGGAACAGGCCGGCGGCCAGGAAGCCCGTGGCGATCCAGAACAGCGCGGCCTGGATATGCCAGGTGCGCGTGAGCGCATACGGGAACCAGCGCGACACGTCGATGCCGTAGAACTGCTGCCCTTCCACCGTGTAGTGCGCCGTGAAGCCGCCGATGAAGACCTGGAAGATGAACAGCGCCACCACCAGGAACAGGTATTTGCCCAGTCCCCGCTGCGAAGGCGTCAGCGCGAAAGTGGTGAGCGGGTCGCGCGGACCGGCGGCCGGCAGCGCTTCGTCATGGTCGCGCAAGAAGGCCCAGCCCCAGACGAGGAAGCCCACGCCGGCCAGCAGCACCACCACGCTGGCGACCGACCAGACCAGGTTTTCGCCGCTGGGCTGGTTGCCGATCAGCGGTTCGTGCGGCCAGTTGTTCGTATAGGTCACTTTCTGGCCAGGGCGCTCGGTGGCGGCGGCCCACGCCGTCCAGAAGAAGAACTGCGTCATCTGCGCACGCCGCTCGGCGCTGGGCAAGGTGTTTTCCTTCATGGCGAAATGCTCGCGGCTGGCGTGCAGTGCAGGCGCGTCGGAGAACAGCTGGTCGTAATAGTGCGCCGTGTTGGCGATCGCTTGCACGCGGCGCGCCGACAGGCGCAGCACTTGCGCCTCATCGACCCGGTTGCCGCGGTATTCCAGCTTGAGCGCTTCGCGCAGCGCCGCCTGCGCGGGGCCGTCGAGCGCCGCGTAGGCCTTGCCATGCTGCTCTTGCGCGACCAGTTCCAGCCAGGCCGTCAGTTCGCGGTGCAGCCAGTCGGCCGTCCAGTCGGGCGCCTGATAGGCGCCGTGGCCCCAGATGGAGCCCAGCTGCATGCCGCCGACGGATTGCCAGGCCGTCTGGCCGTCGAGGATGCCCTCGCGGTCGAACAGCTGCCGGCCATCCTGCGCCAGCACTTGCGCGGGAATCGGCGGCGCCTGGCGATACACTTCCGTGCCGTAGTAGCCGAGCAGCGAAAACGTCACGATCAGCACACCGATCAGGGTGAACCAGAGTTTTTTGTAGGGACCCATGGGTCTTTCCTTTGTCAGTGCACCACGGCCGGCGCAAAGCGCTCGAACAGGATATTGTTTTCAGTATGGATGTGCGCCATCAGGTCTTCGCGGAAGGTGCGCAAGCCCGTGTACAGCGCGCGCCAGGTGGTGCAGGCGCCGCCAGGTGCGGTGATATCGTTCGTCATCGCCTCCATCGCGCGCAAGGCCACACCATGGTCGTCGTGCTCCATGCGCATCACGTTGATGGGCGCGCCGGCGCGTGGACCCTGGCCGCGCACGATCATGGGGAACAGCACGTCTTCCTCCTTGCGCATATGGCTTTCCAGTTCCTGCGCCATGGCCGACAGGTGTTCCGCCAGCCCGTGCGGACAGTCGGCGCGGTCGCCATGCACCTGCTCGACCTTGCGCGCCAGGCGTATCAGCTCGGGCAGCTGCTCGCGGTGCACGGCGTGGTAGCGCGCCAGGATGTGTTCCACCAGCTCGGTGGCCGGGGCGTCCTGCCAGTCACGCGCGCCGCTGGCGTCAATCCGTCCGGCCAGCACTTCCAGTTCCTTGACGATGGGCGCCGTGTCCACGCCGGCCGCTTCGGCGGCGGCGCGCAGGGTCTTGTTGCCGCCGCAGCAGAAATCCAGGCGGTGCGCATCGAACAGGCGCGTGGCGCCAGGGATGCGGCGGGCCAGCTGGCCCAGGGATTGTTCGATCATTTCCATAGCAGTTCCTTGATGATGAATGGGGGTTGTTTTATTGGACGGCGCCCGCGTGGTAGACGCCGGGCACGGCTTCGCCAGTCACTTCCAGCACGCCCACGGCGCCCTTGCCGGCGCGCGACAGCGCATGGTCGACCAGCAGATAGCTGCCAGGGTGCTGTACCTTGAGTTCGACGATGGTCGCGCCGCCCGGCGCCACCAGCGTGGTTTGCACGTCGTTTTTCGGGCTGCTGATCGAGCCTTCGCTGTACACCTTGTCGAAGATCTCGCCGATGATGTGGAATGACGAAATCTTGTTCGGGCCGCCCACGCCGAAATAGATGCGTACGGTCTCGCCGACTTTCGCCTGCAATTTGTGCGTCTTGCTCAGGGCGCCCACTTCGCCATTGAAGACGTAGTAGTCGGGCAGTTCATTGGCCATTTTTTCCAGGTTCGGTTCCTGATGCACGGGGGCGCCGTGCGGACGGCCCGTGTACATCTCGCCCTGCATCACGTAATACTCGCGGTCCACTTTCGACAGGCCGCCTTCCGGTTCGACCAGGATCATGCCGTACATGCCGGCCGCGATATGCTGCGGCACCAGCGGCGTGGCGCAGTGGTAAACGAACAGGCCCGGATTGAGCGCCTTGAAGGTGATCGTCTTTTCCTGCCCCGGCGCCACCTGCGTGTGCTGTCCGCCGCCATGGCCGCCCGTCACCGCGTGCAGGTCGATCGAGTGGATCATCTTGCTGTCCTTGGCGTTGAACAGGGTCAGTTCCACCGTGTCGCCCACCTTGGCGCGCAGCATCGGGCCGGGCACTTGCCGGTTGTTGAAGGTCCAGTAGGTAAAGCTGGTGCCGTCATCGAGCTTGCCCGGCAATTCCACCGTCTCCATGCGGTATTTCAGGGTTTGCGGCGCGCGCACGCCGATGGCGGAAGGCACCTGCGCCGGATTGGCGGCCACGCTGACGGCCGATGGATCGGGGCCGCGCATCGGCGACGGCGCGGGCGTGTACAGGGCCAGCGCGGCGGCCTGGCTCGATTCGCCCGCTGCGCTGCCGGCGCCAGCCGTCTTCGGTGCCCCGGCTTCGGCCAGCGAGGTGCCGGCGACTTCCAGCTTGCCTTCCATGCCGATCTGGCGGTGGCCGGGAATCGAGCAGTAATAGGTGAACGTGCCGGTGCGCGTGACCTTGAAGCGCACGGTGGTGCTGCCGCTGTTGGCGCTGAACTTGTTTGATGCCACGTTCAGTTCCGGGATCAGCAGGTCGTGCTCGGCGCCTTCGCCGCTTTTCAGCACCAGTTCGACCGTGTCGCCCACCTTGGCCGCCAGCAGCACGGGGTTGACCTGGCCCTTGGCGTCGATGAAGACCATCTTGCCGTCGACGATATTGGTTTGCAGCTCATAGCGCTTGAGCGTCGCAGGCGCGGCTTTGGCCGCAGTGGCGGCGGCGCTGGCCGGCAGGCTCGCCTGGGCTTGCACGGACAGGGGCATGGCCAGGACACAGACGGCGGCGGCAATGGCGCGGAGGGAGGGAGTCGTTTTCATCAGGCTTTCCTTGGTCTTGTATGCCGGTTTGGCACCCTTACCTAGGCAAACCGTGTGCCAGGAAAAACTTGTTTTAAATCAATGATTTGAAAAATGCAGGGTCGGTATGACCCTTTTCAAGCGTGGTCCGTTGTACCCTGCATGGTACTTATGACCACCACCGCCACCCACCTGCTGCTGCTCACCGACCTGGTCGCCGACCTGCCCGTGGCCGTGCGCCTGCAGCGCCTGGTCGGCAGCCTGCGCGCGCACTTCGGCTGCGAGGCCGTGGCCTTGCTCAAGCTCGATGGCGAGCACCTGCGCCCCGTGGCGATGGCCGGCCTGGCCAGCGACGCGCTGGGACGCCGCTTCGCCGTCGCCGGCCATCCGCGCCTGGCCGCCATCCTGCAGCGGCGCGGCGTGCTGTGCTTCCATCACGACAGCTCCCTGCCCGATCCCTACGACGGCCTGATCGCCGAGCGGGCCGGCGAACCGCTGCCCGTGCACGACTGCATGGGCATGGCGCTGGACCTGGAAGGCGAACGCTGGGGCGTGATCACGCTCGACGCGCTACAGGTGGGCACCTTCGATACGCAAGCGCAGCGCGACCTGGGCGAACTGGCCTGCGCCATCGAGGCGGCCGTGCGCGTGACCCGCCTGGAGACGGAAATCCGCGCCCTGCGCCTGTCGGGCGGCGCCATGCTGGCCGATGCGCAGGCGCCGCGCGAGGAACACGATTTCGTCGGCCAGAGCAGCGCCATCACACACTTGCTGCACGAATTGCAGGTGGTCGCCGATTCCGAGCTGCCAGTGCTGCTGCTGGGAGAGACGGGCGTGGGCAAGGAATTGTGCGCGCACCGCCTGCATCGGCTATCGCGTCGCGCTGGCAAGCCATTGATCCACGTCAATTGCGCGGCCTTGCCGGAATCGCTGGCCGAGAGCGAATTGTTCGGCCATGTACGGGGCGCGTTTTCCGGCGCCGTCAGCGACCGGCCCGGGCGCTTCGAGGCGGCCGAAGGGGGCACCCTGTTTCTCGATGAAGTGGGGGAATTGCCGCTGTCGATACAGGCCAAGCTGCTGCGCACCTTGCAAAATGGCGAAATCCAGCGCCTGGGCGCGGACCGGCCGCGCCGGGTCAACGTGCGCGTGATCGCCGCCACCAACCGCAGCCTGCGCGAACATGTGCGCGACGGCTCGTTCCGCGCCGATCTGTACCACCGTTTATCCGTGTATCCCGTGCCGATTCCGCCGCTGCGCGAGCGGGGCAATGACGTGCTGCTGCTGGCCGGTGGTTTCCTGGAACTGAACCGCGCGCGCCTGGGCTTGCGCAGCCTGCGCCTGTCCGCCGCGGCGGAAAACGCCCTGTGCCACTACCGCTGGCCGGGCAATGTGCGCGAACTGGAACATGTGATCAGCCGGGCCGCGCTGAAAGCGGTGATCCGCGGCGCGGACCGCAAGGACATCGTGACCCTGGAAACGGATATGCTCGACCTCGATGCGCTGGAAGCGCCGGCCGGCACGGACGCGCTGCTGCCGGCGCCGGCCGCGTGCGGCACGTCGGCGGCGCCGCTGCTATCCATGCATCAGATCGTGGAAGCGAGCCAGCGCCAGGCCATCCGGCAAGCGCTGGCGTTGCATCAGGATAACTGGGCCGCCGCGGCGCGGCAACTGGGGCTCGACGCCAGCAATTTGCACAAGCTGGCGCGCCGGGTCGGACTGAAGAACACCTAACCAAACCTACTGCGCGTCGGTATAGGCAACCTACGATGCTCACTGTGCTTCAGCACAGTTCCGCGTCTCGGCCGCCTCTCACTTCCGCTCGCTACGGTTTTGTCAGGTGTCAGAACAACCAATCAATCCGGCGCTAAAACTCAGCGGTGGGTCACCAGTGTGGTCGGCAGGCTGTGCAGGTAAGCGGCCAGATCCTTGATGTCCTGGTTGCTCAGCGGTTTCACCTGGCCCGTCATGATGGCGTTGTTGCGGCCATTGGCCTTGTCGCCCCG
The DNA here is from genome assembly GCF_056037845.1 of Janthinobacterium sp. TPC_1. Classification (NCBI taxonomy): domain Bacteria; kingdom Pseudomonadati; phylum Pseudomonadota; class Betaproteobacteria; order Burkholderiales; family Oxalobacteraceae; genus Janthinobacterium; species Janthinobacterium sp. TPC_1. Next base: position 707,295 of record NZ_CP195157.1, read on the forward strand.
TTTATACGCCGTCAAGGCGTGTTCCAGGTAATCCTTGTGCTGGCCTGCCAGTTTCGGGTAGGACGGGTCGATGGGCGAACCGTAATCCTTGCCGTGGCAGGTGGCGCAGCTGTATTTTTCGGCCAGGGCCTTGCCCGTGTTGATATTGCCGGCGGCGCTGGCGGAAAACGAGACGGTGGCGCAAACGAGGGCGGCGAGTAATTTTGTCATCTGGCTGGTCCTCAGTTCGGCTTGGCTTGTTGCGCATAATACGCGGCGACATCGGCGATATCCTGGTCGGACAGGCTGCTGGCGATGCCCTTCATGCTGGGGTGCTTGCGGTCGCCCTTCTTGTAGGCTTGCAGCGCATTCTCGATATATTTTGCCGGCTGGCCGCCGATCATCGGCACCTGGAACACTTCGGGGAAGGTCGCCTTGTAACCGGGGATGCCGTGGCAGCCGATACACATTTCCACCTTGGCAGGGGCTGCCTTGGCGTTTCCTACAATGTCAGCCGCTGTGACGGCATTTGCTATGCCGGCAAGCACGAGAAGTGCAAATATTTTTTTCATAGTGGCAATGTGAACAAAGGTAATCGGAGAAACGCCAGAGCTGGTTTTTATTGATTTTATGTGTTGACAATTAAGGTTGACAATTAATCTGCTGCTTGCCGATTCTAGCCAAGATATTCTTGCAAGTCCACCTATAAAACCCGCATTGTAGGCAGGCAGGCACAGGCCGTCCGCGTGACGCTGCGCCACAGTTCTGTTTATACTCACCATTTCCCTACTTTGGCAGACCGCTCATGCAAGCACAGCCCCCCAGCAAGGCCAACGCTTCGAAGGTTCCGACAGCTATGTCGCCACCGCCGACCTGAAACTGGCCGTGAATGCGGCGCTGACCCTGCAACGCCCTCTGCTGATCAAGGGTGAGCCGGGCACGGGCAAGACCATGCTGGCCGAAGAAGTGGCCGCCGCGCTGAACATGCCGCTGATGCAATGGCATATCAAATCGACCACCAAGGCGCAGCAGGGCCTGTACGAATACGACGCCGTGTCGCGGCTGCGCGATTCGCAGCTGGGCGACGAGCGCGTGCGCGACATCCAGAACTACATCGTCAAGGGCGTGCTGTGGCAGGCATTCACGGCACCCGAGCCGGTGGTGCTCTTGATCGACGAGATCGACAAGGCCGACATCGAATTCCCGAACGACCTGCTGCGCGAACTGGACCGCATGGAATTCTATGTGTATGAGACGCGTGAAATGGTCACGGCGCGCCATCGTCCGCTCGTCATCATCACCTCGAACAACGAAAAGGAATTGCCGGATGCCTTCCTGCGCCGCTGCTTCTTCCATTACATCAAATTCCCGGACAAGGACACGATGGAGCAGATCGTCGCCGTCCACTACCCGCACCTGAAACAGGAATTGCTGGCGCAGGCGCTGCAAACCTTCTATGAGGTGCGCGACGTGCCGGGCCTGAAGAAAAAGCCGTCGACGTCGGAATTTCTCGACTGGCTCAAGCTCCTGCTGGCCGAAGACATCCCTGCCGAGGCGCTACGCAGCAAGGATAATAAAGCCGTCGTGCCGCCGCTGCACGGCGCGCTGCTGAAAAACGAGCAGGACGTGCACCTGTTCGAGCGCCTGATGTTCATGTCGCGCACCAACCGCTAAGGAGCGCCGGTGAACGACATCAGCCCGGACAAGGTCTTCGTCCCCCTGGAACTGCACGGCATCCGCCTCGAAGCCTTGGCGCCGCACCACGCGCCCGGCCTGCGTGCGGCGGCCATGGATGGCGAACTGTGGAATCTGCGCGTCACCTCCTCCGTGCCCGAGCCGGACCAGGTAGATCAGTACATTTTCAAGGGCATCGAGATGCGCCCTTCGCGCTTTGCCTTTGCCGTCATCGACGCGGCCAGCGGCGAGGTGCTCGGCACCACCAGCTACCACGACGTGGTGCCGGCCATCGGACGCCTGGAAATCGGCTACACCTGGTACGCGAAGCGCTGCCAGCGCAGCCACGTCAACACCACCTGCAAATTGCTGCTGCTGGCGCACGCCTTCGACACGCTCGGCTGCGCGCTGGTGGGCCTGCGCACCGACAATTTCAACCACGCCTCGCAGGCGGCCATTGAGCGCCTGGGCGCGAAAAAGGATGGCGTGCTGCGCCACCATGCGCTGCGCCGCGACGGCACCGTGCGCGACACGGTCATGTACAGCATCACGCGCGGCGAGTGGCCGGAAATCGCCGCCCATTTGCGCTACAAGCTGGCGCAGCGCCCCATCGCCGCACTGCCACGCGCGGGAGAACCCGCGCCATGCTGATCTGATCGATTTCTTCTTCACGCTCAAGGATGCGAAGATTCCCGTCTCGATCAAGGAATTTCTGACGCTTCTGGAGGCGCTGCAAAAGAACGTCATCGACGCCTCGATGGACGATTTCTACTATCTGGCGCGTTTGACCCTGGTCAAGGATGAGGCCCATTTCGACAAGTTCGACCGCGCCTTTGCCCAGTACTTCAAGGGCGTCAACGCGGCTTTCGACACGAACGCGGCGATTCCCCTCGACTGGCTGCTCAAACGCATGCAGCGCGAGCTGTCCGAAGAGCAAAAGGCACAGCTGGAAAAATTCGGCTACGACAAGCTGATTGACCGTCTGAACGAGCTGCTGAAGGAACAGAAGGAGCGCCACGAGGGCGGCAGCAAGTGGATCGGCACGGGCGGCACCTCGCCGTTCGGCAATGGCGGCACGAACCCGGAAGGCATCCGCATCGGCGGCAAGGGCGGCAACCGCACGGCCGTGAAAGTGTGGGAAGCGCGCAGCTACAAGGATTACGACGGCGAGCGCGAACTCGGCACGCGCAACATCAAGGTGGCCTTGCGCCGCCTGCGCAAGTTCGCGCGCGAAGGCGCGGAAGATGAGCTGGCGCTCGACGCCACCATCGCCGCCACGGCCAATAACGCGGGCTACCTGGACATCAGGATGCGGCCCGAGCGCAAGAACCGCATCAAGGTGCTGATGCTGTTTGATGTGGGCGGCAGCATGGACGACCATATCGAACGCACCGAGGAACTGTTCTCGGCGGCGAAGACGGAATTCAAGAACATGGAATTCTTTTACTTCCATAACTGCGTCTACGACTACCTGTGGAAGAACAACCGGCGCCGCAACGCCGAGCGTTTTCCCACCTGGGACGTGCTGCGCAAATACCCGCCCGACACCAAGCTGATTTTCGTCGGCGACGCCACCATGAGCCCCTACGAAATCCTGCAGCCGGGCGGCAGCGTCGAATACAACAACGAGGAAGCGGGATCGGGATCGGCGTGGCTGGCGCGCTTTACCCAGGCGTTCCCGAAATTCATCTGGCTCAATCCCGAAGCGGAAGGCTTATGGCAGTACCGCCAGTCGATCGGCGTGATGCGGCAGTTGATGAACAACCGCATGTTCCCCCTGTCGATCGACGGGCTGGAACGGGGCATGCGTCTGCTCAGTAAATAAAAGCACGCAACAAAAAGTCCATGGCGGCAGGGGGCCGCCATGCCGTACACTGCGACACGGCACTACCGTGCGGAGCATCTCCGCCGCGGGCGGGTAGCATACGCCGATACCAGCCCTGCCCTACCCTGCTGCATCCCGTGCGCGGCCGCCATGACCGCGACACTGTTCGATTGCGCACATCGTGCGCCTTCTGCTCCGGTAGAATCGGCGCATCGCTCTGCGCAAACCATGCACCACCGCTGCACCACGACATTGCCGCGCCAGCCCCCGTGCTGCCGGCCGGTGCCAGCGCCATTTTCAAAGGAATGAGCATGCAAAGTCTGATCTCGATCGCCGCCGACCTGTCCTGGCCGTTCGCCATTACCCTGGCCTGGGTAGTGGGCGAATTCGGCCACCGCTGGACTGGCCTGCCGCGCATCAGTTTTTACGGCGTGATCGGTTTCGTCCTCGCGCAGACGCAGGTAGGCATCCTGCCGCAGACGGACGCCGGCCCCATGCTGGTGCTGGCCGACGTGGCCTTCGGCCTGATCCTGTTCGAGGTGGGCTACCGCATCAACCTGCGCTGGCTGAAGAACAATCCGTGGATCGCCGTCACGGGCCTGGTTGAATCCCTGCTGACCTTTGCCGTCGTCTACTTCATCGGCATCGAATTCGGCAGCACCTCGATGACGGCGCTGCTGCTGGCGTCCCTGGCCATGTCCACCTCGCCGGCCACCATCATGCGCGTCATCAACGAAGAACGCAGCTCGGGCCAGGTCACGGAACGCATCGTCCACCTCACCGCCCTGAACTGCGTGCTGGCCGTGTTCACGTTCAACATCATCGTGGCTTCTGGTTGTTCCAGAGTTCCACCGACCTGATCGAGGCGAGCAGCAGCAGCGCCGCCGTGCTGGCTGCCTCCGTGGCCGCCGGCACCGTCTTTGGCATCGTCGTGCCAGCCATGCTGCGCCGCCTGGGCAACATGGCGCAGGATGCCACCGTCGCCTTCGCGCTGTCGGTGATGCTGCTCGTCGCCCTGACCTACACCACCAGCCTGTCGCCGCTGCTGGCCACCCTCACCTTCGGCCTGGTGGCGCGCCACCGCAGGGTCGCCTTCAGCCAGGCGCAGCGCAATTTCGGCGCCATGGGCGAGCTGCTGACGGTGCTGCTGTTCGTGTATGCCGCCTCGACCCTGGAATGGGCCAGCGTGACGGCGGGCGCGGGCCTGGCCCTGGCCGTCGTCGGCGGACGCTTGCTGACGAAGGTTGCCGGCGTAGCCGCGTTTTCGCACGTCAGCGGCATTTCCTGGCGCAAGGGCGTGCTGACGGGCGTGGCCCTGACGCCCGTCTCCGTCTTCATCATCCTGCTGCTCGAACACGCGCGCCAGCACGGCGTGAACTTCGGCGACGAATTGAACGCCCTGGCCGCCATCACCCTGGGCCTGGAACTGGTCGGCCCCGTGCTGGTGCAGCGCGTGCTGATGCTGGCCAAAGAAACCCACGAAATCAAGGAGCGCTAAATGCCGCTGGAACCCTTTGGCCAATCGGCCGCGCTGACCTTCGGCGTCGAACTCGAACTGCAACTGGTAAACCTGTCGGACTATGACCTGACGGCCGCCAGCCCCGACCTGCTGCACCTGCTGAATAAAAAGCCGTTCCCCGGCAACGTCACGCCGGAAATCACCGAGAGCATGATCGAGATCAACTCGAGCGTGCACACGCACCATGGCCCCCTGCTGGAGCAGCTGCAGGAAATCCGCGACACCTTGATCACGGCCGGCGACAAGCTCAACATCGGCATCGCGGGCGGCGGCACGCACCCGTTCCAGCAATGGTCGTCGCAAAAATCTTTTCCAAGCCCCGCTTCCAGGAGATTTCGGAACTGTACGGCTACCTGGCCAAGCAGTTCACCATCTTCGGCCAGCACGTGCACATCGGCTGCGCCTCGGGCGACGACGCCATGTTCCTGCTGCATTCGCTGAACCGCTACATCCCCCACTTCATCGCCCTGTCGGCTTCCTCGCCCTATGTGCAGGGGCGCGACACCCTGTTCGATTCGGCCCGTTTGAATTCCGTGTTCGCGTTCCCCATGAGCGGGCGCGCGCCGTTTACGCTAAGCTGGGACCAGTTCTCCAACGAGTATTTCGCCAAGATGGAGAACACGGGCATCATCAAGAGCATGAAGGATTTTTACTGGGACATCCGTCCCAAGCCGGAATTCGGTACCATCGAACTACGCGTGTGCGACACGCCGCTGACGGTGGAGCGGGCCGCGGCCCTGGCCGCCTACCTGCAAGCGCTGTGCCGCTACCTGCTCGAACGCCGCGAAACCCCGCCCGCGGAAGACGATTACCTCGTATATAACTACAACCGCTTCCAGGCCTGTCGCTTCGGCCTCGATGGCGCCATCACGCATCCAAAAACCTACGAAACGATGTCGCTGCGCGAAGACATCATGACCACCCTGCGCAAGATGGAACCGCACGCCGAGGCGCTGGGCAGCACGCCAGCCCTGAAACACCTGTCGGACGTGGCCAAGCAGTGGAGCGACGCGCAATACCTGCGCAAGCAGCACAGCCTGCAGGGCAGCGCCGAGGGCATGGTCGATTCGGCCATCCGATGTTTTCGCGGTGAACCGATGAATTACTGAGGATGCCTGGCCAAACCTGCTGCGCGTCGGTTTTGCCAGTCATCGTGATTTTTACCCCAACAACGCAACCCCAAAAAAAACCACACCCCATCTCCCCGTCATTTACAGCTCCCTCTCCCGCTTGCTACAATGAGAATGATTCTTATTATTATTTAAAAACGCAAAGGGAATGCGATGCCGCTGGCAGAGCCGCTACAACGCCAGGACATCGCGACACTGTATGCCGACCACCACGGCTGGCTGCAGGGCTGGCTGCGCAAGAAGCTGGGCAGCACGGCGTGCGCGGCCGATGTGGCGCAGGACACCTTCCTGCGCCTGCTCGACCGCGAAGACGCCGTCGCCGCGCGCGAGCCGCGCGCCTTTCTCGCTACCGTGGCGCAGCGCGTGCTGTTCAACCATTACCGTCGCCAGAAGCTGGAACAGGCTTATCTGGACGTGCTGACACAGCTGCCGCCCCTGCACACACCATCGCCCGAGGAACGCGCGCTGCTGTTGGCCACCGTGTTTGAACTCGACCGCATGCTCGACGGCTTACCGCCTCCCGTGAAACGGGCTTTTTTACTACGCCAGCTCGACGAACTGCCGCAGGAAGACATCGCGCGCCAGCTCGGCATCTCGCTGGCGACAGTCAAACGCCATCTGCAGCGGGCCGGCAGCGCCACGCAGGCGTGGCAGCAGCTGCAAATGCAGCACGAGCATCTGCCGCCCGCGGCGCACGCGAGCCTGCTGCGCGCCTGCGTGCAAGCCAACGCCCCGCGCCGCCATGCCGTCAAGACGCTGGCCCTGCTGCTGGCCTGCGGCGCCTCGCTGTACGCGTTCGAGCGCCGCAGCCCATGGCGCGGCTGGATGGCCGACTACCGCACGGGGGTCAACCAGCGCCGCGTCGTGACCCTCGATGACGGCACGCAGCTCACGCTCAATACCAATAGTGCCGTGAATATCGCTTACGACGGCGCGCAGCGCCGCATTCAACTGCTGGCAGGCGAAATCTTCATCGCCACCGGCAAGGACGCGGCGCAGCGGCCTTTCTTCGTCGGCACGCCGCATGGCAGCCTGCAGGCGCTGGGCACGCGCTTCACCGTGCGCCTGCACCAGCAATACGCCAGCGCCGGCGTGCTCGAAGGCGCCGTCGCCGTGCTGGCCGGCGATGGAGCACAGCGCCTGGTGCTGCATCCCGGCGAAGGCGCGCATTTCGACGGCACGAGCTGCCACCGCCAGGCGCTGGCGCCGTATGGCGGCGCCTGGCTCGATGGCATGCTGGTGGCGCGCGACATGCGCCTGGCCGATTTCCTCGCCGAGCTGTCGCGCTACAGCGAGCATCCGCTGGACTGTACGCCCGCCGTCGCCAACCTGCGCGTGTCCGGTTCCTACCCGCTGGCCGACGTGGGCGCCATCCTCGACGCCGTCAGCGCCAGCCTGCAACTGCGGCGCAATACCGTCACGCGCTTCTGGGGCCGGCAAATCGTCAGGATCGAACTGGCGGCGCACTGAAAAATATTTTCTGCAAAGTGAGCTGTTTCGCCGTGCTCGCGTGACTTGGTAGACAGGTAGTCTCCATCTTGCGCATCCACGAAAGGTTTTATTCCATGCACCACGCTTCGCGTTCCCTCCTTACCCGCACCGTCCTGGCCTGTGCCCTGTCGCAGATCGGCATGGCGCTGGCCCTGCCGGCGCCAGCCCTGGCACAAAGCCAGCAAGTGCGCGTCTATGGCATCCCGGCCGGCGCGCTGGGCGACGTGCTGACGCGCTTCGGCAGCGACAGCGCCATTTTATTGTCGTTCTCCAGCGACGCCACGCAAGGCTTGCGCAGCGCCGGCCTGCAAGGCAGCTATGGCGTACAAGACGGTTTCCGCGTGCTGCTGGCCGGCAGCGGCCTGCAAGCCGTGCCGCAGACGAACGGCGGCTACCTGCTGCAAAAGGTCCCCGCCAGCGCCAGCGCACCCACGGCGGACAGCCGTGGCGTGGCCGTCATGAGCGGCGTCACCGTGGTGGCGGCGGCCGAGCGCAACGCCGCCACCAGCGGCACGGGCAGCTATACGGGCGGACCCGCCAGCGGCGCCACGGGCCTGGCCCTGACGCAGCGCGAAACGCCGCAGTCGCTGACCATCGTCACGCGCCAGCAGATGGATGACCAGAACAGCAACGCCGTCTCCGACGTCATGAAAAACGTCAATGGCGTAAGCGTGCAAAACTACGACAGTGACCGCTGGAGCTTCCAGGCGCGCGGCTTTGACGTCACCAATTTCCAGTACGACGGCGTGTCGGCCATCTATGACGGCGTCTACGACTGGGGCACGACCAACAGCGACATGGCCATCTATGACCGCATCGAAGTGCTGAAAGGCGCAACGGGCCTGATGAGCGGCTCGGGCGACCCGTCGGCCACCGTCAACATGGTGCGCAAGCGCCCCACCGCCAGCTTCGAAGGTTCGGCGACCCTTGGCGCGGGATCGTGGGACAATTACCGGGGCGAGGCCGATGTCTCAGGCCCCCTGAACGACAGCCGCACGGTGCGCGGCCGCCTGGTGGGCGCCTACCAGGACAAGCACTCCTACCTGGACCGCTACACGCAGCAAAAAACCGTCGCCTACGGCATCATCGAGGCGGACCTGACACCCCTCACCCTGCTGACGGCCGGCTTCACGCACCAGGATTACAAGCCGCGCGGCTCCACCTGGACGGGCTTTCCCCTGTTGTTTTCCGACGGCACGCGCACGAACTTTCCCACTTCGTGGAATCCTGCCACCGACTGGAGCCGCCGCGACATGCAGAACACCACGCTGTTCTCGTCACTCGAACATACGTTCGCCAACGCGTGGAAGGTGAAATTGAGCGCCAACCAGTTGCGCAGCAAGCACGACAGCGTGCTCGGCTCGGCCAGCAGCGGCAATCCCGACCCCGTCACGGGCGAAGGCGCCTATTTCTTCATGGGCAAATACAAGGGCGACCGCCGCCAGACCACCGTCAACGTCGACGCCAGCGGCCCGTTTACCCTGTTCGGCCGCCAGCATGAAGCCATGCTGGGCTATTCTTCGTCGACGGCCAAGCAGGACGCCCCCGTCTACAAATCGGTCTATCCGCCCCTGGACGGCAGCTACTTCGACTGGCGCGGCCAGTATGCGGAGCCGGCGTTCGAACACCAGGGCAACGATGATGACAGCACGCGCCAGAGCGGCCTGTATGGCGCCGTGCGCCTGCGCCCGAGCGATGCGCTATCGGTGATCGTCGGCACGCGGATCAGCAACTACAAGATGGATCAGAAGCGCAGCTTATTCGACAATGCCACGCCCAGCCATACGCGCATGGACGAAAGCGGCGTCATCACGCCGTATGCGGGCGTCGTGTATGACCTCGACAAGACCTATTCCGTGTTCGGCAGCTACACGACCATCTTTGCGCCGCAAAGCAACCGCGACGTGAAGCGCAACTTCCTCGCACCCGTGCGCGGCAAGGGTGTGGAAGCGGGTGTGAAGGCGGAGTATCTCGACGGCAAGGTCAATGCCAGCGCGTCCCTGTTCCAGATCCGCCAGAGCAATGTGGCCAGCTCTGTGGGTGAAGTCAACGGCGAAGAAGCGTATAAAGCCATCGATGGCGTCACCAGCCGCGGCGTGGAAATGGAGGTGACAGGCGAGGTGCTGAAAGATGTGAAACTGAGCGCCGGCTACACGTATGCACATGTGCGCGACAAGGATGGCAAGGACGTGTTTTCCACCATGCTGCAAACCACGCAGCCGGCCCACCTGGCAAGAGTGCAAGGCAGCTGGCGCCTGCCAGCCAGCCTGGACAAAGTGACGGTGGGCGGCGGCCTGACCTGGCAAAGCAGTTTCCACGGCGAGGTCAGGAACCCTGCCGCCAACGACAATGCGCGCCTGCAGCAAGGCAGCTATGCACTGGTCAACCTGCTGGCCCGCTACGAGATCAGCAAGAACGTCACGGCCAGCCTAAACGTGAACAATCTGCTGGACAAGAAGTACTTGACGGGTCTGGGCCTGTTCGGAACAGGCTTCTACGGTGAACCGCGCAATGTGATGTTCACCGTGCGCACGAAGTTCTGACTAACTGCCATACAGCGCCAGCGCCCAGGCTGGCGGGTGCAATTCCAGCGCCAGCGACAGGTAAGCAGGGTCGAAGCGCGCCGCCAGCAGGTACACATTGGCGGCGCCCCTGGGCTCCCAATTCCCCGTAAAACCCTTTTCGCCGGCCGCCACGCGCTTGCGGTCGAAGGGCACGGCGCTTTTCGCGAATTCCTCGTGCGTTTTCCTGCCCTGCGCATACGGCGCCAGCCAGGCCAGCGCTTCGGCCAGGCGCCGCGCTTCCGGCGCGCCATACCAGTCGTCGCCATGCGCCTGCGCCATCAGGGCCGTCGTCAGCAGCGGCTCCAGGCTGTAGGTGGTGTAATGCAGCGCATCGCGCTGCTCGAAGTCGAAGGGCACGCCGCCGGCGCCGATATTGCGCGGCACGTGCGCCAGGAAGCGCTCCTTCGCGCGCGCGATCAGCAAGGCTTCGCCCGTGACATACGCGGCGGCCGTGCCGATCTTGATGCGGTGGCTGTGCCAGTTGTTGCGCGCCGTGGACGGGCCGCCCACCTTGACAGGATCACTCAAGTACCCGTGTGCCAGGGTGCGGCAAAACGCCTGCACCTGCTCGCGCTCGACGCCGCTCAAGCGTTCCTGTACCAGATCAAAGCCCATCAGCAGGCTGGCCAGCTCCGTCTCGTCGACGGGACTGAACGAGGGTGCATAGCCGCCGCTCCAGGCCAGCAACAGCTGGCGCGCCGCCTCGAAATGCGCCATCTCACCCGATAATCTCCAGGCCAGCGCCTGCAAGCGCGCCTGGCGCCAGTCCTCCTGCGCCTGCTGGCTGGTCTCGCGCCCGCCCTCGCCCTTCAGCAAGCCGCCCGTGCGTACTTCGGCCATCAGGTGCACGGGCCGCGCCGCATCCTTGTGCGCCGCCTTGAGCACCTGCTCGGCAATGGCCGGCGCCACCCGCGCCTTGAGCGTGCGTGCGCGCGCGGCGGACGTCAGCGCAAACGGCAGCGCACCCTCATGCGGGCGCGGCGCCGCGCGCAAGCTGGCCAGGGGCAGCGCCAGCAAGCCGGCCAGCACGGCGCGCCGGCGCATCAGGTGCGTGCTCAAAACCGCGTCTCCCGCGCCGCGCGCAAAAAGTTATCGAGGATGGGCGTGCAATCGAGCAGCTCGACGCCGCCACCCGCCGAATGGAATTCCGGGTGCCACTGCAAGCCCATGACGAAGCGGGCACGCTGGTAGCGGATGGCTTCGACGATGTTGTCCCCTTGCGAATACGCTTCCACGGTGACGTCGCGCCCCAGGTCCTTGACCGACTGGTGGTGGATGGAATTGACGAGCGCCTCGCCCGTCTTCGGGAACATGCCCGCCAGCGACGAGCCTTTCGGGAAGACGATGGTGTGGCGGTGGCGGTCATACAGGTCGTTGACGTGCGAGGTGGCGCCTGCCACGTCCGAGGCGATGTCCTGGTACAGGGTGCCGCCAAAGCCCACGTTGATCAGTTGGCAGCCGCGGCAAATGCCCAGCACGGGTTTGCCCGCGTCGACGAATTCGTGCAGCAGTTCCAGCTCGTACAGGTCGCGCGCGCGGTCGCCGTTCCATTCGGGGCGCGTGGCCGCCTCGGAATACGTCTGCGGCGAAACGTCGGCGCCGCCCTGCAGCACCAGGCCGTCCAGGTGGCGCGCATAGTGGCGCAGGGTGATGTTGCTCGGGTGTAGCTGGCCGCTGGTATTGACGGTCGGGATCATGAACACCAGCACGTCGCGCGACATGACCCACTGGGCGATCGACTCTTCCAGGTATTGCAGGTTCTTGCTGCGCAGGCCGGTGGCGCCCGGCTCCGGGTGGAAAATGCGCGCCGAGATGCCGATGCGCAGCGTGCGCCGCATGAAATCGCGGCTGGCCTTGTCGCGCATGGAACGGTAGCGCGACGAGATCACCCGCCAGGCCAGCGCCAGCGGCGTGTCGTTATCCTTCAGGTAGCGGGGGGCCGCGTCGTGCGCACGGTGCTCATCATCGGGCGCCCGGTGGCCCACCCGGTCGGGCCGCGATGGCGCTGCGGGATCGGTGGATGGGGGCTGCTGGGGATCTTTTTCGTCTGACATGGCAAGGCTGACTGAAAGCGGAGACGTTTTCAATATAAACCCCTGCCTCGGAAAGCACGATTCAATTTTGTAACAAAAGGCCACGCGGGGCATCCACGCAACACGTCCACGCCCGATGCATACAGCCCGTTTACGCTGACGGCCCCGCTTTTTAGAGAATCTTTACGCCCCCGCTGCTAATCTTGAACTTACCTCAACCACCGCTGCAAAGCCACCATGGAACCCCATTCACGCCTGCAAACGCATCAAGCGCATCAAGCACTGCCCCACCGTCATCCCCGCCTGCCCACCTTCCTCATGCATATCACGGTAGACAAGTCCTGCCTGGCCGAGCTGCGCCAGCTGGTCGTCAGGACCTGCGGCGGCATGCTGTCGTTCATGCGCATCGAGGCGGTCGACCATGCCGAACGCATGAAAGTCTGGCTGTGCGTGACGGAACCGGCCCTGCGCCTGACCATGGATGCCGTCATGCGCCTGCTGCCGGCGGCGGAATTTGGCCGCATCAGCCAGGGGAAATCGCTATGAACCAGTACTCCTGCGAGCAGGCGATGTCTTCCTCGCGCATCACCGCGCACTTCCAGGGCATCTGGGTGCCGATGGTCACGCCCTTCCTTGATGGCGATGGCGACATCGACTTCGACGCGGCCCAGCAGCTGGCGTGTGAGCTGGCCGCCAGCGGCATCGATGGCCTGGTGGTGTGCGGCACCACGGGCGAAGCGGCCATGCTGAGCGCCGCCGAACAGACCATGCTGCTCGACAGCGTGCTCGAAGCTGTCGGCCCCCGCTTTCCCGTCGTGATGGGCATCGGCGGCAGCGACACGCGCAGTGTCGTCGGCACCGTGCAACGCTACAACGACCATCCGCTGGCGGGCCTGCTGGTCTCGGCGCCCGCGTATGTGCGCCCGTCGCAGGACGGCATCGTGCGCCACTTCCAGGCCATCGCCGCCGCCACCGACCAGTCCATCGTGCTGTACAACGTGCCAGCGCGCACGGGCGTCAATATCGAACCGCAGACGGCCGCGCTGCTGGCGCGCGACTCGCACTTCGTCGCCATCAAGGAAGCGGGGGCGGAAGCTGCAGCAACTGGGCGAACTGCTGCTCGACACGCGCCTGGACGTGCTGTGCGGCGACGATGCGCTGCTGCTGGCCAGCCTGTCCATGGGCGGCCACGGCGCCATGTCGGCCGCCGCCCAGGTGCGGCCCGACCTGTATGCGCAGCTGTACCACCTCGTCAAGCATGGCCGCCACGGCGCCGCCGGCGCCCTGTTCAAGACCATGCTGCCCGTCATCCGCCTGCTGTTTGCCGAACCGAATCCCGCTCCCGTGAAAGCGGCGCTGGCCATGCAGGGCAAGGTGCGCGACGCATTGCGCCTGCCGATGACGCCCATGTCCGCCGCCGGCCAGGCCGTCCTGGCCGCGGCGCTCGAACCCCTGATGGAATTGCCCGTCTGGACCGTCAGCGACAGGGATGCGCCGCGCGAAGGCTGTCTGCTGCAGTTGGTCTCCCCCGCCAACATCATGCCAGCCGTGCGCCAAGATGATCATCGCCATCACGGATGAACGCGGGGGGATGGAGAAATCCATCCTGGCCGGACGGCTGGCCGCCTCGCGCGCGCTGGCCGGACGCAAGGTATTGCTGCTCGATGCCGATCCGCGCCAGGGCGCCATGGCGCAGGCCAGGAACCTGCACGACGGCGCCATGCACGGCAGCCTGACGCGGCCGCGCCTGATGGCGCGCGCCATCAGCGCCAAGGGCTTGCAGCCGGAGCTGGAACACCTGGTGCACTGCTACCACGACATCGTCATCGACAGCGAAGGCCGCGACTCCATGGGCAGCCGCTCGGCCCTGATCGCCGCGCGCGTGCTGGTGGTGCCGCTCGGCGGCGTCGCCGACGCCGGCGCGCAGGCTGGCCTGGCGCGCCGCATCGCGCACGCGCGCGGCGCCAATCCCGGCCTGCGCGTGCTGCTGGCAACGGACACGCAAGCGGCACTTGCCCACGCCCTGGCAGCGCAGATTCCGGCCGCGCGCGTGGTCGGCCTGGGACAGCTGTATTGCGCCGTTTTTAACCTGCCCGCTTAGCAACCTGCCCGCTTAAGCACGCAAAAAAGGCGGCGCATGCGCCGCCTCTCCTTTCAGTCAACTCAGTCCATTAAAACGTCTTGCTGACCGTCAGCTGCAGCGCCGTCTTGCCCATGAATTTGCCATTCACTGGCGAGGCATAGGCCGACTTGCCCGCGTTCGTGCCGATCACGGCCAGCGCGCCCGTAACAAACCCGAAATCGCGCGTGACGCCCACTTTCCAGTCCGTGTAGCTAGCCGCATCATTGTTTTTGACTTTCTGGTGGCCCGCATGCAGGTTGCCGGTCCAGCCGTTCGTCAGGTCGATGGTCGCGCCGATGTCCAGGTAGCCGCTGTTCTTGCTGTTGACGATGCCGAACAGGTTGGAGACGGAGTGCGAATACTTGACGTAGGCGGGGCCATACGACAGCTGGCCGTAGACTTCCTGCGTGTCCGCGTTGGCCAGACCGATATTCTTCAAGCCGTTGTCCGCATACACGTAAGCGAGCACACGTCATAGCCGATATCACCGCCCAACTGGCCGCGCTTGCCCGCATACAGATCGACTTCCACGTCGCCGCTGCCGCCCGCATCCTTGGTCCACTTGATGGTCGAGGCCCAGGCGCCCGCATACAGGCCCGTCGGGTTGTTGACGTAATCGACGCCGCCCTGCAGCGCGGGTTTCAAACGCGTCTGCGAGATGCCGCGATAGCGGTAGTCGGACACGCCGGCCACGTTGAAACTGACTTCGTTGTCGGGCTTGGCCTCATCCGCGTGGGCCAGGCTGCCCGTCAAGGCGGTCGCAACGGCAAGTGCAAGTAGCATTTTATTCATGGTTTTTTCTTCTTCATGGGTGGTATGGGCCTTTGCCAACATGGCGCAGCTGGCCCGCCGCTGCAAAAATTCGCTGCAAAAATTTAAAGTAAAGCGTCCCCCCGGCGCGCGCGGCGCCTGTTTTCAAACAGGGGAAATAACAGGTATTAGAGCGGCAGCAGCAGCCGGTAGCCGACGGCCGTTTCCGTCAGCAGATACTGCGGCTGGGCCGGATCGGCTTCCAGCTTCTGGCGCAGATGCCCCATGTAGATGCGCAGGTAGTGGCCGTTTTCGCTGTTCGACGGCCCCCACACTTCGCGCAGCAGCTGCGGATTGGTGACCACCCTGCCCGCATTCTTCACGAGCACCGACAGCAGGCGAAATTCCGTCGGTGTCATGTGCACCAGCTGCTTGTTGCGCGTCACCAGGCGGTCCTTCAGGTCGACGCGCACGTCGCCGAACTGCACCACGCCATCGTCGCTGGCCGCGGGCTGGCGCTGGCGGCGCAGGGTGGCGCGCACGCGGGCCAGCAACTCGCCCACGCCGAACGGCTTGGTCAGATAATCGTCGGCGCCCGCGTCGAGCGCGCGGATCTTGTCCTGCTCGTCGACCCGCGCCGACAGCACGATGATGGGCACGGCCGACCATTTTCGGATGTCGGCGATGAAGTCGATGCCGTCGCCGTCGGGCAGGCCAGGTCCAGCACGATCAGGTCGGGCCGCCGCGTGCCGGCATCGATCAAGCCCCGCTGCATGGTGGCGGACTCGAAAATCTGCCAGCCCTCGTCTTCCAGCGCGGCGCGCACGAAGCGGCGGATTTGCGGTTCATCCTCGACCAGCAAGGCGGTAGCGGAAGGTTCGTTCATGATGGTTTTCCTGTTTCATTTACGTTGGCGTCGTCCAGCTCCGCTTCCGGCAAGGCCGGCGGCGTACCCAGGGGCAGGCTGAAGACGATGGCGGCGCCCTGTCCCGGCGCGTGCGGCTGCGCGTGGATGGTGCCGCCGTGGGCTTCGACGATGGCGCGGCAAATGGCCAGCCCCAGGCCGACGCCCGGCTTGTTCGATTCGCGCTCGCCGCGCGTGAATTTTTCAAAGATGGCTTCTTCGCGGCCGGGCGGCAAGCCCGGGCCATCGTCAAGCACCTTCACCTGCAGGAACTGGCCGTGCACCCCGGCCGCGACCTTGATGGTGCTGCCCGGCGGCGTGTACTTGGCCGCGTTTTCCAGCAGGTTGCACAGCACGCGTTCGATCAGCACGGCGTCGTAGCGCACCAGCGGCAAGTCCGGCGCCAGCTGCGTCTGCACGGCATGCTGCTGCAATTGCGGGCCGCTGGCGCGCAGCGCGCTGCCCACCACTTCTTCCAGCGCCTGCCATTGCAGGTTCAGGCGCACCTGCCCGCTTTCGATGCGCGCCATGTCCAGCAAGTTCGCCACCAGAGCGCTCATGCGCACGGTTTCGGACTGCAGCGAGCGCGCCATGTCCAGCTGCGCGGGCGACAGCGCAGGCCGGGACAGGGCCAGCGATTCGGCCAGGCCCACCAGCGACGTCAAGGGCGTGCGCAAGTCGTGCGACAGGGCCGCCAGCAGCGAATTGCGCAGCCGCTCGGACTCCATCTGCAGCAGCGCGCCTTGCGCCACGTCGATGTAGTGCACGCGTTCGAGGGCGATGGCCGCCAGGGCGGCAAAGGTATCGAGGTGCTGGCGCTGCTCCGGCACCAGCAGCCAGCGCCCGTGCTGGGCAGCCTCCAGCGGCAGCAGCGCCAGCACGCCCCGCGTGCGCATCGGCGCGATCAGCGGCAGGTAGAAAATGGGCGACGCCGGCAAGGTATCCGTGCTCGTCCCCGCCGCCTGGGCATGGTCGAAGGCCCACTGCGCGATGCCGATATCGAGCGGCTCGCCGCCGTTCGGGGCCTGCAAGCTGCCCTCGTCATCGGGCAGCAGCAAGGTGGCGCGCGCGCGGAACGCCCGTTCGATGGCGCTTTTCGTGATGTCGAAAATCTGCTCCGTCTGCAGCACGCCGGACAATTCGCGCGAAAACTCATACAGGGCTCGGGCACGCGCTTCGCGATGCGAAGCCACGCGCGCCTGGAAGCGTAGGCCGGCCGTCAGGTGGCCCGTGATCAAACCCACGGCCAGCATCACGCCAAAGGTGATCACATACTGGAAATCGCCGACGGCAAACGAGAACCGCGGCGGCACGAAGATGAAATCGAAGCTGGCCACGCCCACCAGGCTGGCCAATGCCGCCGGCCCGCGTCCCAGGCGCACGGCCAGCAGCACCACCGTCAGCAAGGACAGCATGGCGATGTTGGCCAGGTCAAGATAAGGCTGCAGCGGCACCGAGGCGAGGGCCGTGCCCAGGCTGGCGCCGGCGGCCAGGATGTAGCGCCAATGACGCGATGGCCGGCGCGGCGCCTCCTCGTCTTCGCCCGCCGCGCGCCGGGGCGCCGCATCGGCAGGCGGCAAGCCCACCTCGATCAAATCGATATCGGGCGCCAGGCTGGCCATGCGCGCGGCCGGCGGCGCCTGCCACAGGCGCGCCAGCGCACCGCAGTTGGCACGGCCGCGGCCACGGCCCACGATGACTTTCGAGATATTCGCGCCGCGCGCATACTCGACCACTGCGCCGGCGATGTCGGCGGACGGCACGATGGCCGTGCGCGCGCCCAGGTCCTGCGCCAGTTTCAGGGTTTTCAGGATGCGTTCGCGCTGGCCCGCCGGCAAGCGCTGCAAACGCGGCGTTTCCACGTACAGCGCGTGCCATTCCGCGTTCAGCTGGCTGGCCAGGCGCGCCGTGCTGCGGATCACGTGCTCGCCCCCCGCGTGCGGTCCCACGCAGGCCAGCAGCGCGGCCCCCGTCTTCCACACGGGATTGATGGATTTTTCGACGCGGTAGGCCTGCACGTCATCCTGGATCCGGTCCGCCGTGCGGCGCAAGGCCAGTTCACGCAGGGCGATCAGGTTACCCTTGCGGAAAAAGTGCTGCGATGCCCGTTCGGCCTGCTGCGGCTGATACACTTTGCCCTGCTTCAGGCGGCGCAGCAGTTCATCGGCGGGGATATCGACCAGCACCACTTCATCGGCACGGTCGAACACCGTGTCGGGCAGGGTCTCGGCCACACGCACGCCGGTGATCCCGCCCACCACGTCGTTCAGGCTTTCCAGGTGCTGCACGTTCACGGTCGACAGCACGTCGATGCCTGCCTGCCGCCAGCAATTCCTCGACGTCCTGCCAGCGCTTCGGATGGCGCGAACCGGCCACGTTCGAATGGGCCAGTTCATCCATCAGTATCAGCGGCGGCGCGCGGCGCAGGGCCTCGTCCAGGTCGAACTCGTACAGGGTCTTGCCCCGGTACTCGATGGCCTTCAGGGGCAGCACGGGCAAGCCGTCCAGCTGGGCTGCCGTATCCTGGCGCCCATGCGTCTCCACCACGCCCACCAGCAAGTCCTGGCCATCGGCCAGCAATTTGCGCGCGGCCGCCAGCATCGCATACGTCTTGCCGACGCCAGCCGAGGCGCCAAAATAAATGCGCAGCCGGCCGCGCGCGGCTTTCTGTTCCTGCGCCTGCACTTGCGCCAGCAGGGCATCAGGGTCGGGGCGTTGGCTGTCGTTGGGGAGCATGGGTATCTTTTAAGGTCAAAACCAGGGGCAAAACCGGCGGCTCTGCCCCTGCATCATCTTACTTCGCGGCCGCATCGAGCGCCAGATTCAGTTCCAGCACATTAACGCGCGGCTCGCCGAAAAAGCCGATATACGCGGTTTTCTGCACCTTGGCGATGGCGTTTTCCACCTGCGCCAGCGGCACGGCGCGCACGCGGGCCACGCGCGGCGCCTGGTACAGGGCGCCCGCCAGGCTGATTTCCGGGTCCAGGCCGCTGCTCGACGCCGTCACCAGGTCGACGGGGATCGGGTTGCGGTTGCCTGGATCAACTTCCTTCAGGGCGGCGATGCGCGCCTTGACGGCGTCCACCAGGGCCGGATTGCTCGGTCCCTGGTTCGAGCCGCCCGAACCGGCGCCGTTATTCGCCATCGGCGCGGTGGCCGACGGCCGGCCCCAGAAATACTTGGGCGAGGTGAAGGACTGGCCGATCAGCATCGAGCCGACTGGCTTGCCACCACGCTCGACGATGCTCCCGTTGACTTCATCGTTGAAGGCCAGCTGGCCGATGCCGGCCGTGGCAAACGGATAGACGACGCCGCAGATCACGGTCAGCGCGGCAAACAGGACCAGGGCGGGACGTACGATAGTGCTCATGATGGTTCCTTTAAACTAAATTGAGGGCGGACAGCAACATGTCGATCAACTTGATCCCGATGAAGGGCAAAATAATCCCGCCCAGGCCGTAGATCAGCAGATTGCGGCGCAACAGGCTGGCCGCGCCGATGGCCCGGTACTGCACGCCTTTCAGCGCCAGCGGAATCAGCACGACGATGATCAAGGCATTGAAGATCACGGCCGACATGATGGCCGAGGCGGGGCTGGCCAGGTGCATGATGTCGAGCGCCTTCAACTGCGGATAAGTGCCCACGAAGGCGGCCGGGATGATGGCGAAGTACTTGGCGATGTCGTTCGAAATCGAGAACGTCGTCAGCGAGCCGCGCGTCATCAGCATCTGCTTGCCGATTTCGACGATTTCCAGCAGCTTGGTCGGGTTCGAATCCAGGTCGACCATATTGCCCGCCTCTTTCGCCGCCTGCGTGCCCGAATTCATGGCCACGGCCACGTCGGCCTGGGCCAGCGCCGGTGCATCGTTGGTGCCGTCGCCCGTCATCGCCACCAGGCGGCCTTCGGACTGGTAGCTGCGAATCAGCTTGAGCTTGTCTTCCGGCGTCGCTTCGGCAAGAAAATCGTCCACGCCCGCTTCGGCGGCAATCGCGGCCGCCGTCAGCTTGTTGTCGCCCGTGATCATGACCGTCTTGATGCCCATGCGGCGCAATTCCGCAAAACGCTCCTTGATGCCGCCCTTGACGATATCCTTCAGTTCCACGGCGCCCATGACGCGGCCATCATCGACCACCACCAGCGGCGTGCTGCCGCGGCGGGCGATGTCGTCGACGGCGCGCCCCACCTCGGCCGGATACGGCTGGCCCAGCGCTTCCACATATTTTTTCATGGAGTCGGCCGCGCCCTTGCGCAACTGGCGCACCTGCTGCTCGCCAGGGATATCCATGCCGCTCATGCGCGTTTGCGCCGTGAAGGGCACGAAGGTGGCGTGCAGGCTGGCCATTTCGCGTTCGCGGATATTGAACTTCTGCTTGGCCAGCACGACGATGCTGCGCCCTTCCGGCGTTTCATCGGCCAGCGAGGCCAGTTGCGCCGCGTCGGCCAGCTGCTGTTCCGTCACGCCGGGTGCCGGCACGAAGCTCGATGCCTGGCGGTTGCCCAGGGTGATGGTACCCGTCTTATCGAGCAGCAGCACGTCCACGTCGCCCGCCGCTTCCACGGCGCGCCCCGACGTGGCGATCACATTGGCCTGCATCATGCGGCTCATGCCGGCCACGCCGATGGCGGACAGCAAACCGCCGATGGTGGTCGGGATCAGGCACACGAGCAGCGCGATCAATACCGTGATGCTGACGGGAGTGCCGCTGCCGGCCGCCGCCACGGAAAACAGCGAGTACGGCAGCAAGGTCACGGTGACGATCAGGAAGACGATCGACAAGGCCACCAATAAAATCGTCAGGGCGATCTCGTTCGGCGTCTTCTGGCGCTTGGCGCCTTCGACCATGGCGATCATGCGGTCGATGAACGCTTCGCCCGGGTTGACGGAAACGCGCACCAGCAGCCAGTCGGACAGCACGCGGGTGCCGCCCGTGACGGCGGAAAAGTCGCCGCCCGATTCGCGGATCACGGGTGCCGATTCGCCCGTGATGGCGCTTTCGTCGACGGAGGCCACGCCGGCCGTCACTTCACCGTCGGCGGGAATCACGTCGCCCGCCTCGACCAGCACCGTCATGCCCTTGCGCAGGTCGGTGGCCGGCGTAGGCAGCCAGGACGTGCCGTATTTCGGCGTCTGCATTTTCTTTGCCATCACCGTCTGCTTGAGGGCGCGCAGCGAGGCCGCCTGGGCCTTGCTGCGGCCTTCGGCCAGCGCCTCGGCGAAGTTCGCGAACAGCACGGTAAACCACAGCCACACGGCGACGGCGACGATGAAGCCGAACGGCGCTTCACCCTGGCCATTCAGGGCCTGGATGGCCAGGGGTCGTGATGATGCTGCCCACATAGACGACGAACATCACGGGGCTGCGCCACTGCGTGCGGGGGTCGAGTTTTTTGAACGCATCGACGATGGCGGGGCCAATCAGTGCGGAATCGAACAAAGTCAGGCTTGTGCGTGACATGGTAGCCTCTTATTTGATGAAAAGTTGCAGGTGTTCGACGATCGGGCCCAGGGCCAGCGCGGGAACGTAATTCAATACACCAACCAGCACGACGACGCCGATCAGCAGGCCGATGAACATGGGGCCGTACGTGGGCATGGTGCCGGCATTGGCCGACAGGCGCTGCTTGGCCGCCAGCGAACCGGCCACCGCCAGCACGGGCACGATCACGCCGAAGCGGCCGAACCACATGGCAATCGCCAGCATCACGTTGTAGAACGGCGTGTTGGCGGACAGGCCGGCAAACGCGCTGCCGTTGTTGTTGGCCGCCGACGTGAAGGCATACAGGATCTCGGAGAAGCCGTGCGCGCCCGGATTGGCCACGCCGATCTTGCCCGGTTCGACCATCACGGCGATCGCCGTGCCCGTCAATACCAGGGCTGGCGTAATCAGGATGGCCAGCGACACCATCTTCATTTCATAGGCCTGGATTTTCTTGCCCAGGTATTCAGGCGTGCGGCCGATCATCAGGCCGGCGATGAAGACGGCCAGGATGGCGAACATCAGCATGCCGTACAGGCCCGTGCCCACGCCGCCGAACACCACTTCGCCGAATTGCATCAGCAGCAGCGGCACCATGCCGCCCAGGGGCATGTAGGAATCGTGCATGGAGTTGACGGCGCCGCACGATGCGGCCGTCGTCACCGCCGCGAACAGGGTCGAGGAGCTGATGCCGAAGCGCGTTTCCTTGCCTTCCATATTGCCGCCCGATTGCAGACTGCTTGCCTGCTGGTCCACGCCCAGCGCCTGCAAGGCGGGATTGGCTTGCTGCTCGGCGCTCATCACGCCGGCCGTCATGACGACGAAGATCAGGCTCATCGCGGCCAGCACGGCCCAGCCCTGGCGCAGGTCGCCCACCATGCGGCCGAATGTGAAGCACAGGCCGGCGGGAATGATGAAGATGGCCAGCATCTGCAGGAAGTTCGACAGCACGGTGGGGTTTTCATACGGATGCGAAGAATTGGCATTGAAGAAGCCGCCGCCGTTCGTGCCCAGCAGCTTGATCGATTCCTGCGACGCGACGGGGCCCATGGCGATCGTCTGCGTCGTCGCCACTTGCGCTTCCATCACGGGTTGACCGGCCGTATCCAGCACTGGCTGGCCATCGGCTGTCACTTTCGGCGTTTCATACGCCACGTGGTCGAGCAGGGTCACTTCCTTGTAGGCGGAAAAATTCTGGATCATGCCTTCGCCCATGAAGACGACGGACAGGGCCAGGGACAGCGGCAGCAGGATGTACAGGGTCGAACGCACCAGGTCGACCCAGAAATTGCCGATCGATTTGCCCGAGCGCGACGCGAAACCGCGCACCAGTGCGAAGATCACGGCGATGCCGGTGGCCGCCGAAAAGAAGTTCTGGCATGCCATGCCCAGCATCTGGGTCAGGTAGCTCATGGTCTGTTCGCCGCCGTAGCCCTGCCAGTTGGTGTTGGCGACGAAGCTGACGGTGGTATTGAACGAGGAATCGGGGCTGACGGCGCCCAGGCCCTGGGGATTCAAGGGCAGGAAGCCCTGCAGGCGCTGCAGGCCGTACACGAAGACGGCGCCCACCGTGTTAAACACGATCAGGGCGATGGCATAGCTTTTCCAGCCCATGGCCTTGTCGGCGGGAAGGCCCGACCAGCGGTACAGCAGGTTTTCCAGCCTTTGCAGCCAGCCCAGGCCGCGCACGGGGCCGTCGCCGGCCACTTTGGCCATGTACAGGCCCAGCGGATAGCCGGCGGCCAGCAGCACGGCCAGGAAGGCCACCAATAACAGTATCGATTGCGTCGTCATCACAGTTCCTCCGCCTTCAGCAGCGCCACCAGCAAATACACGAGCAGGCCGGCCGAGACGACGGCGCCCAGCACATAAAATGCGTTCATTTGACGCTCCCTAATTTGTCGCAGGCGACGGCAAAGCCGGCCGCCACGACGAAAAACACGGCAATCAAGCCGAGATACACGAGATCCATTCCCACCCTCATTCAGGTTTGTTTTGATAGTGAGCAGATTAGCCAAAAGGGTCTAAAAAATTCGTAAAGACTGGGAAGGCAGCTGTAAACAAGATGTAAAAATGGCGGCTTTACCGCATAAAATCCATCACAATTGGCGCAAAACCACGCGCGCGGCGCACTGTTGTTGCCTTGGAGTAGCGCTATTGCTCGCCGGACAAGATAGAATGCGCGAGCGTCCGCACAAGGACGCCAAGCCTGCCGCACTGCCCTCCCCCAGTGACGCTGGACGGGATATACTGTATATTCATACAGTTATCGCCGCCGCTGTCATTGCGCCCCGCAGTGCCCTGGCCTGGCGTTCCAACCACTGTCTTTACTTAGCTTGAACACGTATGGCCACTAAAAAACCAGCATCCGACTACAGCGAATCATCCATCCGTGTCCTGAAAGGACTGGAACCCGTCAAGCAGCGCCCGGGGATGTACACCCGCACTGAAAATCCGCTGCACATCATTCAGGAAGTGATCGACAATGCCTCCGACGAGGCGCTGGGCGGTCATTGCACGCATATCGCCGTGACGCAAAACACGGATGGCAGCATCACCGTCGAAGACAATGGCCGCGGCATTCCCGTCGGCCTGCACCCGGAAGAAGGCGTGCCGACGGTGGAAATCGTGTTTACACGGCTGCACGCGGGCGGCAAGTTCGACAAGGGTTCGGGCGGCGCCTACGCGTTCTCGGGCGGCTTGCACGGCGTCGGCGTATCCGTCACGAATGCGCTGTCGACGCGCCTGGAAATCACCGTCTGGCGCAAGGAAAGCGACGGCAACGGCTTGCACCACATGGTGTTTGCCAACGGCGACGTGATCGAGCCCCTGAGTTCTCGCCCCGCCCCGCGCGACGGGAAAAAATCCGGCACGCGCGTCACGGCCTGGCCCGATGCAAAATACTTTGATTCTCCCAACATCTCGCAAACGGAGCTGCAACGCCTGCTGCGCTCGAAAGCCGTGCTGCTGCCGGGCGTCACCGTCACGCTCACCAACGCGAAGACGGGCGATACGCAGACCTGGCAGTACGCCGAGGGCTTGCGCGGCTACCTGACCGAAACGCTGGCGCAGGTATCGAATGGCGAAACCCTGATTCCCCTGTTCGAAGGCGCGCAATACGCTGGCCCGGACTCGGAAGGCTTTGCCGAAGGCGAAGGCGCGGCCTGGGTCGTGGCGTGGACGGAAGAAGGCGCCATCGTGCGCGAATCGTACGTCAACCTGATTCCCACCTCGAATGGCGGCACGCACGAATCGGGCTTGCGCGACGGTCTGTTCGGCGCCGTGAAAAACTTCGTCGAAATGCACTCGCTGCTGCCCAAAGGCGTGAAGCTGCTGCCGGAAGACGTGTTCGCGCGCGCCTCGTTCGTGCTGTCGGCCAAGGTGCTGGACCCGCAATTCCAGGGCCAGATCAAGGAACGCCTCAATTCGCGCGATGCCGTGCGCCTCGTCTCGACCTTCACCAAGCCGCCGCTGGAACTGTGGCTGAACCAGCACGTCGATTATGGCAAGAAGCTGGCCGAGCTCGTGATCAAGCAGGCGCAGTCGCGCCAGCGTTCGCTGCAAAAAGTGGAAAAGAAAAAATCCTCGGGCGTGGCCGTGTTGCCGGGCAAGTTGACCGACTGCGAATCGTCGGACATCACGCGCAATGAACTGTTCCTCGTCGAGGGCGACTCGGCGGGCGGTTCGGCCAAGATGGGCCGCGACAAGGAATTCCAGGCGATCCTGCCCCTGCGCGGCAAGGTGTTGAACTCGTGGGAAACGGACCGCGACCGCCTGTTCGCCAATAACGAGATCCACGACATCGCGGTGGCCATCGGCGTCGATCCGCACAGCGCGTGGGCGACTCGCCCGACCTGTCGGGCCTGCGCTACGGCAAGATCTGCATCCTGTCGGATGCGGACGTGGACGGCTCGCACATCCAGGTACTGCTGCTGACGCTCTTTTTCAAGCATTTCCCCGTCCTGATCAACAAGGGCCATATCTGCATCGCCCGTCCGCCTTTGTACCGCGTGGATGCACCGGCGCGCGGCAAAAAGCCGATGCAGAAGATCTATGCGCTCGACGACGGCGAACTGCTGGCCATCGAGGACAAGCTGCGCAAGGAAGGCGTGAAACAGGGCGCCTGGTCGATCTCGCGCTTCAAGGGCCTGGGCGAGATGAACGCCGAGCAGCTGTGGGAAACGACGATGAACCCAGACACGCGCCGCCTGCTGCCCGTCACCCTCGGCGAAGTCGACCACATGGCCTCGGCTTCCCGCTTCAATATGTTGATGGGCAAGGGCGAAGCGGCCGGACGCCGCGCCTGGATCGAGGAACACGGCAATGAGGCGGAGGCGGATATCTGATGATCATCGGCATCGACCTGGGCACCACCAACAGCCTGGTCGCCATCTGGCGCGACGGCAAGGCTTCCATCATCCCGAATGCGCTCGGTGAACACCTGACGCCGTCGTGCGTGAGCATCGACGACGACGGCACCGTGCTGGTGGGCCGCGCCGCGCGCGAGCGCCTGCAGACGCACCCGCAGCTGACGGCGGCCGTCTTCAAGCGCTACATGGGCAGCGAAAAGAAGATCACCCTCGGCACGCAGCAATTCCGCCCGGAAGAACTGTCGTCGATGGTGCTGCGCGCGCTGAAGGAAGATGCCGAAGCTTTCCTCGGCCACCAGGTCGAGGAAGCCATCATCACCGTGCCCGCATATTTCAGCGATGCGCAGCGCAAGGCCACGCGCATCGCCGGCCAGCTGGCGGGCTTGCGCGTGGAGCGCCTGCTCAACGAACCGACGGCCGCCGCTCTGGCCTACGGCATCCGCGACAAGGAACAGGAAAGCAAATTCCTCTCGTCTTCGACCTGGGCGGCGGCACGTTCGACGTGTCGATCCTGGAACTGTTCGAAGGCGTGATGGAAGTGCGCGCCTCGGCCGGCGACAATTTCCTGGGCGGCGAAGACTTCGTCACCGTGCTGGTCGACGCTTTCATGGAAGGCAGCGGCTTGCGCGGCGCCGTCGGCAGCCGCCTGCTCGATCCGCGCCAGCAGCAGCTGCTGCGCGACGAAGCCGAGCGCGTCAAGCGATTGCTGTCGGAGCAGCCATCCGTGCGCATGGCCACGCGCTACCAGGACCAGGAATATAGCTGGGAGATCGGCGAAGACAAGCTGGCGCAGCTGTGCGAGCCGCTGCTGGCCCGTTTGCGCCTGCCCGTGGAACGCGCGCTGCGCGACGCCACCATCCGCGCGGCGGAACTCAATGAAGTGGTGCTGGCCGGCGGCGCCACGCGCATGCCGCTGGTGCGAAAACTCGTCTCGCGCATGTTCGGCCGCTTCCCCGCCATCCACCTGGACCCGGACGAAGCCGTGGCGCTGGGCGCCGCCGTGCAGGCGGGCCTGAAGATGCGCGACGCGGCCCTCGACGAAGTGGTCATGACGGACGTGGCGCCGTATTCGCTGGGCATTTCGATTTCGCGCCAGGTCGGCGCGAACCAGTATGAGGGCGGGCATTACCTGCCCATCATCGAGCGCAATTCCGTGGTGCCCGTCTCGCGCACGGAAAACATCACCACCATCTACGACAACCAGAAGGAAATCAACGTGGCGATCTTCCAGGGCGAGTCGCGCCTGGTGGCCGACAACGTCTTCCTGGGCAAGATCAGCTTCCCGATACCCGCGAAAAAGGCGGGCGAGATCGGCATCGACGTGCGCTTCACCTACGACGTCAGCGGCGTGCTGGAAGCGGAAGTGACGGTGCTGGCCACGCAGGAAAAGCACAAGATGGTCATCAGCGACAATGCGGGCGTGATGACGCCGGAACAGATCGAGCAGCGCTTTGCGGAACTGGCCGACCTGAAGATCCACCCGCGCGAGCAGATGGAAAACCGCACCCTGGTCACGCGCGCCGACCGCCTGTACGAACAGTCGCTGGGCGACATGCGCCAGTACCTGGCGGCGCACACGGCCAATTTCCAGGCCGCGCTGGAAACGCAGGATCCGAACACCATCCGCAAAGCGCGCCAGGCGCTCGATGAGGTGTTGCGCCAGGTCGAGAGCGAGAGCTTCCTGTAAATGGACGGCGGCATGCACAACGGACAGCGCAGCCTGTGGGATATCCTGGGTACGGAGCCGACCGGCGACGAGCGCGCCCTCAAGCGCGCGTACGCGAAGCGCCTGAAGGTGACGCGTCCCGAGGACGATCCGGCCGCCTTCCAGGAGCTGCGCGAAGCGTATGAATACGCGCTGCGCCATGCGTCCCATTTTGCCGGGGAACTGCCGGAAGCGGAATCGGCCGGTGCCGAGGCGGCGGAAGTGCCAGAAGCACCGCCCCTGGAACCTGCCGACCTGTGGGGCGTCATTGACGACGCGGCGCAGCAAGCACCCACAGAATTATGGGGCATCATTGCCCAAGAACCGGCACCGCAGCCGGAACAATGGGGTGTGGTCGCCGTCGATCCGGCGCAGGAAGCGGAGTACCTGTGGCAAGGCTGCCTGGCATGGATGCGGCAGGCGGATGCGGGCGACGCGCTGGCCCGCATGCTGCAGGACGATGCCATGCTGAACCTCGACGTGCGCGAGGAATTCGAGCTGTGCGCGCTGCGCTACTGCGCCAGCGCCGGCTATGACCTGGCGCTGCGCCAGGCCCTGTTCGAACAGCTGGGCTGGGACTACGACTTTTCCTATCTGGCGCGCAGCCATGCGGACCTGGTGCGCAGCGCCGTGCAGCGCTACCGGGCGGACCGCTCGTTCGCCCATTTCAGCGACAACCGCGACAGCTATCCCGGCCTGGACTGCATCATGTCGCAGCAGGCGCCAAGCGCCTACGCGCGCCAGCTGTTCGACCGAAAATTCACGCTGCAGCTGCGCGAGCTGCTGCACACGATACGCTGGCAGCACGGCGAGATGCTGGCCTACAAGCTAGATACGGACCTGTTCGAGCGGTGGGAACACGCCGTGCATGCCAAGCGCTACTTCAAGCAGACGGCGCTCGCTTCGTGCGGCCTGGGCTTCGTGCTGCACTTCATGCTCGCGGGCGTGCTCGACGCGGCCGGCTTCAAACTCGGCGACGCGGCCGCCCATGCCAGCCTGCTCGGCTTCCAGGCGCTGGCCTTTTCCCTGCTGGCCATGCATGCCTTGCGCTGGCCGGCCCCCCTGTTCGCGCGGCTCGACTCGCTGCAGGAAGCGCTGCAGGAGCGCCTGCCCGTGCTGTGGCAGCGGCCCGGCTTGCGGCAGCTGGGCTGGATCGTGCCCTATCTGCTGCTGGCCCTGATGCTGTTCCTGCCAGAACGCAGCGACACCATGCGCCTCGTCACTGCGGCCGGTTTGTGCGCGTCAGCCCTGCTCGCATATGCGATGAACCGCCAGCTGCTGCATGGCATGCTGCTGCTCCTGGTCCTGGGCATGTCGCTGTTCGCCGCCATGTTCATGAGCGGCAAGGGGCAGTCGGCGCTGGCCATCGGCGACGCCATGCCGATGATGTTTTGCCTGGCGGCGCTGGCCCTGCGCAGCGCCACCGGCCTGTATGGCGATTGCGGCTGGCCGGAGGCGCTCTTGCCCCGCCTGCGCGCGGCATGGCTGATCGGCTGCACGGGCTTGCTGTCGCTACTGTATGTGCAGCAGTTGCCGGCCGCCCTCGTCGGCGCCGCGCTGTATGCCTGGTCGTGCGCCGGCCTGCTGTTTTCGCCCACCGATTTCAAATGGAAGACGATCTGGCCGGTGGTGCTGGTGCCATCCATCGGCATTTTTTTGCTGGCCGGTCAGGCTCCTTCCATCCGCGCCATGCCGATGATGCATAACAGCGTCGAACTGGCCGTGGCCGTGCTGTATCTGACCTTGCGCTATATGTATCTGACGTACGGCAAGTCCTTTTCCAAATCCAGGCTGTCATAATCAGCCCCACGAATTCATCCGCAACCACTTAACACCGAAACAAGCGCCATGTCCACACAAACCAATTTATTTGACGATGCCCAGCCTGAGCCGATCGAGCCGGATGAACCGGTATTCGACGGCGAAGCGCTGACCCTGTCCACCTTTGCCGAGCGCGCCTATCTCGATTACGCCATCTCCGTCGTCAAGGGCCGCGCCCTGCCCGACGTGTGCGACGGCCAGAAACCCGTGCAGCGCCGCATCCTGTATGCGATGAATGAGCTGGGTCTCAACTCCACGGCGAAGCCGCGCAAATCGGCGGCCGTGGTCGGCGACGTGCTGGGTAAATTGCATCCGCACGGCGATCAGTCCGTGTACGACGCGCTGGTACGCATGGCGCAGGATTTCTCCTTGCGCTACCCGCTGATCGATGGCCAGGGCAACTTCGGCTCGCGCGATGGCGACGGCGCCGCAGCCATGCGTTACACGGAAGCGCGTCTGACGCCGATCGCCAAGCTGCTGATGGATGAAATCGGCATGGGCACGGTGGATTTCCAGCCCAACTACGACGGCTCGACGGAAGAACCGAAGCTGCTGCCGGCGCGCCTGCCGATGGTGCTGCTGAACGGCGCCTCCGGCATCGCCGTGGGCCTGGCGACGGAAATCCCGTCGCACAACCTGGCGGAGGTGGCGAAAGCGGCCGTCGCCATGATCCGCGATCCGAAGATGACGCACGCCGAGCTGATGGCCATCATTCCCGGCCCCGACTTCCCCGGCGGCGGCCAGATCATCACGCCGCCCTCGCAAATCGCCGACATGTACGCGAGCGGCCGTGGCAGCATGAAGGTACGCGCACGCTGGAAGATCGAAGAGCTGGCGCGTGGCCAGTGGCAAGCCGTGGTGACGGAACTGCCGCCGGGCACCTCCTCGCAAAAAGTGCTGGAAGAAATCGAGGAACTGACGAATCCGAAGATCAAGCGGCAAGAAGGCGCTGTCGCCGGACCAGGTAGCCCTGAAGGCGCTGATCCTCAATTCGCTCGACACCATCCGCGACGAATCGGGCCGCGCCGCGCCCGTGCGCCTGGTGTTCGAACCGAAATCGAAGAACCAGGACCAGACGGAATTCATGCTGATGCTGCTGGCGCATACGTCGCTGGAATCGTCGACCTCGATCAACCTGGTGATGATCGGCGGCGACGGCCGTCCGCGCCAGAAAGGCCTGGGCGATATCCTGCGCGAGTGGATCGATTTCCGCTTCGAGACCGTCACGCGCCGCACCGGCTACAAACTGGGCAAGGTCAAGGACCGCATTCATATCCTGGAAGGACGCGAAGCGATCCTGCTCAATATCGACAAGGTGATCCAGATCATCCGCAATTCGGATGAACCGAAAACGGCCCTGATCGACGCATTCAAGCTGTCCGAGCGCCAGGCCGACGACATCCTGGAAATCCGCTTGCGCCAGCTGGCGCGCCTGGAAACGATCAAGATCCAGCAGGAACTGGCCGAGCTGCGCAAGGAAGAGAAGTCGCTGCAAGACCTGCTCGACAACCCGGGCTCGATGAAGCGCGCCATCATCCGCGAAATCGAAGCGGACGCCAAGCAGTTTGGCGATGCGCGCCGGACCCTGATCGAGGAAGCGCAAAAAGCCGTGGCGGAACAAAAAGTGGTCGATGAACCGGTCACCGTCATCATTTCGGAAAAAGGCTGGGTGCGCGCACGCACCGGCATCGGCCACGATGCGGCGCAATTCACCTTCAAGGCGGGCGACAGCCTGCATGGCGCCTTCGAGTGCCGCACGGTCGACACCCTGCTGGGCTTTGGCAACAACGGCAAGATCTACTCGGTGCCCGTCTCGGCGCTGCCCAACGCACGCGGCGACGGCGTGCCAATCACGACCTTGTGCGACCTGAGCGGCGGTACGCCGGGCAACGCCGTGCGCATCCTGCACTACTTTGCGGGCAATGGCACCACCAATTTGCTGCTGGCGTCGAGCGCCGGCTACGGTTTCATTGCCAAGGCGGGCGACATGACGAGCCGCTTGAAAGGCGGCAAGGCCTTCATCACCCTGGACGATGGCGACGTGCCTTTGGCGCCGAAAGTCATCTCCGAGGCGGCCAGCGCCCTGGCCTGTTTGACGGAAGGCGCGCGCCTGCTGGTGTTCGGCCTCGATGAAATGAAAACCCTGTCCAAGGGCGGCACCGGCGTCAAGCTGATCGACCTCGATGCCAAGGACAAGCTGCTGGCAGTGCAGCCGATCACGCAGCGCGGCCTGGTGGTCTCGGGCATCGGCCGCGCGTCGAAACCGCAGGATGCGTCGCTGGGCGCCACGGCTCTGGCCGAGCACTTCGGCAAGCGCGCCAAGAAGGGCAAGGCGCTGGCGGCCAAGCTGAAACCGGTGTCCATGGTAGCCATCGGCTAAGCGCCATCGATTCCTACGAAAAGACAGGTTCGCCTGTCTTTTTTTTCGCCCATCGCATCTGGCAGCAGAGAAAATAATTTTACAAATACGTCCCCCGTTCCCGTTACTCCTGCAGGCATGCCACCGGCATGCCGCCCACGAACAGGAGAGCAAGGATGACACACAACGTTTCAGGCAGGCGGCCATGCAGCGCCTGACGCCCGCGGAACGGCTGGTAGCGGCCATGGCGGCCGAAGGCTTGCCGTACAAAAGCATCGCCAGGGAACTGGGCAAGTCGCCGGCCACCGTGCGCAACCAGTTGCATGCAATTTACCAGAAACTGGGCGTGGGCAACCGCACGGCGCTCGCGCACAAGCTGCGCGGCCAGCCTTAATGCCGCGCCAGGCGCAGCACGTCGGGTGTCGCTTCGACGATATCGATCACGTCCTGCTTCCCGGCTGCATCCCCCAAAGCATAGCGGCCCATGCCCAGGGGCACCAGCCGGGAGACAAAACCGGCGCGGGGACGATCGTCGGAACCGGGTGCCATCGACGTCAATGTCGCCTCCCCTTGCGCCATGGCGCCGGCGGGTGCGCCGAATTCGAGCACCTTGCGCCCCTTGCGACTGGGAGGAAAGGCGAAGGTGGCCGTGGGCCGGTACACCTCGACACCGTCCGCATCCTCTTCGAAGGAGTGCGTCCAGCTACCGCTGGGCAAAGCCATCGTCATGCCGTGCATGCCGCCTCCCGTTTAATATATTGACGTCAGAAACACGATACCACGCCGCCCAGGCTTTCATAGCCGCTCACGGACGGTGACCAGGCCGTGCCGTTCCACG
Source organism: Janthinobacterium sp. TPC_1 (assembly GCF_056037845.1). Classification (NCBI taxonomy): domain Bacteria; kingdom Pseudomonadati; phylum Pseudomonadota; class Betaproteobacteria; order Burkholderiales; family Oxalobacteraceae; genus Janthinobacterium; species Janthinobacterium sp. TPC_1. The sequence goes on from NZ_CP195157.1 coordinate 739,857, forward strand.
CCTTGTGGAACAGAGCCCCATTCGTACCCGTGACAAACACGTCGAGGCGGTTCAGCGCCCATGCCGTGGCGCGCGGACGCGAGGTGCAGATGCCGCCCAGGTTTTCAAACCCCGTCACGGATGGCGACCAGGCCGATCCATTCCACGCCTTGTGGTACAGGGCGCTGTCCGTGCCGATGACGAACAGGTCGAGCCGGTTGGCCGCCCACGACACGGCTTCCACCTCGCCCACGCAAATGCCGCCCAGGCGCTCGAAGCCATCGTTGGAAGGGCCCCATTTCGCGCCATCCCACCATTTATGATACAGCGCGCCATCGGTGCCCGTCACAAAAACGTCGAGGCGGTTCGGTCCCCACGCCACCGCCTTCGGCGACGAGGTGCAGATGCCGCCCAGGCGCTCGTAGCCCGTCAGGGACGGTCCCCAGGCCGTGCCGTTCCACCACTTGTGATACAGGGCCCGGTCCGTGCCGATGACGAAGACATCGAGGCGGTTCGGTCCCCACGCCACAGCTTCCGGCTGGCCCAGGCAGATGCCGCCCATGGCTTCGTACCCCGTCAGCGACGGCCCCCAGGCGGACCCGTTCCACCACTTGTGGTACAGGGCCCGGTCCGTGCCGACGACAAACACGTCGAGGCGGTTCGGGCCCCAGGCCACGGCGCGCGGGTCGCCCACGCACAAGCCGCCCATCGCTTCATAGCCCGTCAGGGACGGACCCCAGGCCGTGCCGTTCCACCATTTGTGGAACAAGCCGCTGTCGGTGCCCGTGACGAAAACGTCGAGCCGGTTCGGCCCCCACGACACCACCTGCGGCGCACTGGTGCAAATGCCGCCCTGCCCTTCGTAACCGGTGACGGACGGCGCCCAGGCCGTGCCGTTCCAGGCCTTGTGGTACAGCGCGCGGTCGGTGCCCAGCACGAAGACGTCGAGGCGGTTCGCACCCCAGGCCACGACAGGGGAAGAGCTCTGGCGCGGCGTGGCGCCTGTGCCGCCCGTCCCCGTGCCGATGCTGGCGCGCGGACCATCGAGACAGGCCTGCATGCGCGCCACCTGGCCCGCCGTGAACATGAACATGGCGGGATCATCGACGTAATCCATGTAGTTCATGAACATGTCGCCATTCGGCCCGTTGCTGCAGGAAATGTGCGGGAACGAGGGCTGGCCCGTATTCGGCCCGCCCTGGTTCGGCGTGTCGGCCACGTTGTCCGTGCCCGAGCAGCCGGTGCCGTCGTCGCCCCAGATATGGTTCAGGTTCAGCCAGTGGCCGATTTCGTGCGTGGCGGTGCGCCCCAGGTGGAACGGCGGCGCCGCCGTGCCGGTCGTGCCGAAGGCCGATTGCAGGATCACCACGCCGTCGGTGGCGGCCGGGCCGCCGGGAAATTGCGCATAGCCGAGCAAGCCGCCGCCGAGCTGGCACACCCAGATATTCAGGTAGCTGTCGGCAGGCCAGGCATCCATGCCACCCGTCGCCTGCGACTTGACGGCATCGTCCGCACCAAACGAGGCCACCGTCGTCTGGCGCCGCTCGATGCCGCTGGTGGCCGCGCCATGCGGATCGATCGTGGCCAGCGCGAACTCCACGCGCGCATCGGCCGTCAGCGGCAGGAACGGCGCCGGCGTACTGTTCACGTCGGGATTGACGCGGCGGAAGTCACGGTTGAGCACATCGATCTGGCTTGCGATCTGTGCATCCGAAATATTCTGCGCGGCCGTATTCCACACCACGTGCACGACCACCGGTATCTGCGTCACGCCGGAACGTCCGGCGCTGCTGCCGGCCCCCTCGTACATGCCAGCCTGGTTTTCAATATCGGCGCGGATGTTCGCATACGATGGATCTTCCGTCAGCAGGCGGCGATGCACATCCATCGTGGCGCAGGTGCGCACCTGCGGCGTACCGCCGCCCTGGCCGCCGCCCTGGCCGCCGCCGTCGCCGTCGCCGTCGCCGCCCATGCCGCCTGCACCGCCCCCGCCATCGCCATCGCCATCGCGGTCGCCCCCCATACCGCCGCCATCGCCCACGTGCATGCAACTGGCGCCCGCCATGCCTTGCGATGCCTGCTGCATGGCGCCGCCCGGCATGTCGCCGGCATGCACTGCGGCCGCGCCCTGGGTGAGCGACGCCTGATCCGCGTACGACATGCCCAGGCGCGGCCCCGGCATGGCGTTGGCGCCGGCCGCATCAGTGCCGGCATGCACGTCGCCCTCGACCGGCATGGATTGCATGGACTGCATGGCCGGCGCGCCTTCAGCCGAACCGGTGGCCGGTGATTTTTTCGTTTTAACGGTGCTCATGATGTCTCCTTCGTCTGTTTGCCAATTCACTATGGCACGGCGAAAAGAACAGCATTTGTGCCAGATCAAGACTGGCAAGCGGTGCCCAAAAAAAGTGGCAGACAAAAAAAAGACAGCCGAAGCTGTCTTTGGGATTTGCAGGCCGTGGCCCGCAAACGGGGAATTACTTGGCGGCGGCGGCCTTGACTTCAGCGTCGGCCTTGGCCTTGGCTTCTTCCGTCTTGGTGGCGGCGAGGGCTTTGTCGGCGTTCGCTTCCACTTTTTCCTTGGCGACCTTGGCGTTCGCTTTCACGGCAGCCTTGGTGGCTTTCGCATCGGCCTTGGCGTCGGTTTTATCGGCCTTGGCTTCCGCTTTCAGCTTGTCTTCCGCATCGGCGTGGACGACCTTGTCATGAGCCTTGGCCTTGGTTTTGTTCGCCTTGTGCTGGGCGTCGGTTTTCTTTTCGTCAGCCTTCATTTCGGCCTTGGCGACATTGGCGTCAGCCTTGGCATCGACCTTGGCTTCCGAAGCGGCAGCCTTGTTGACGTCTTTTTGCGCGGAGGCCTGGGCTTTCACGACAGCTTCCGTGGCCGGTGCCGTTTGAGCGAAGGCGGCGGTAGCAAACAGGGTGGCGATCAGGGCGGCGAGTAATTTGTTCATGATGAGACCTTTCAATATGGTTTAATTTTATTCTTACTAAAGGCGGGCAAAATGTTCAAAATTTGCCAGGCATCGCGCTGTTTCTTGATGTAGCGCAATGGCATGACTTCATAGTAAAGATAACTGGCAAACCACACAGTGCGTTAGCGCACTCAACGAGAAATATGTGCAAATCGGCAAATTTCCCATCGAGCGCGGCCGGACGCGTCAGATCCTCATGCGCCCACGGCCAGGGCCGCGTGGCGCGCCGCCACCCACTCTTCATTGGCCGGCTCCACGCCCACCACGATGCGGCTGGCGTCGGTGGAGAGATACGGCTGGCGTTGCGCGCATTGGCGTCGGCATCGAGTACGGGGCCGATAAAACCGAGCTCGGCGCAGATGCGCTGGCGCAGTTCGGCGCTGTGCTCGCCGATACCGGCCGTAAACACCAGCATGTCCAGCCCGCCCAGCACGGCCGTCAGGGCGCCGATCTCGCGCACGATGCGGCGGATATATAAGGCCAGCGCGGCGCGGATGCGTTCGCCCGTGGCATCCTGCCGGTCCTGTTGCGCCAGCAAGACCGGCGGGTCGGCCGACACGCCCGACACGCCCAGCAAGCCCGACTCGTGGTACAGCACATGCGCCACTTTTTCCAGCGACAGCTTTTCGATTTCCATCAGGTAGATGACGGCGCCCGGATCGAGCGAACCGCAGCGCGTGCCCATCATCAGGCCGTCGAGCGCGGAAAAGCCCATGGTGGTGGCCACGCTGTGCAAATTGTCCATGGCGCACAGGCTGGCGCCGCTGCCCAGGTGGGCCACGATGACCTTGCCGCGCGCGACGGCGCCAAAACGCCGCTCCAGCACCAGCGACTGGTACTCATACGACAGGCCGTGGAAACCATAGCGGCGCAAGCCCCGCTCCCACGCATCGTAAGGCAGGGCAAGCATCTGCTCGACCTGCGGCACCGTGTGGTGGAAGGCCGTGTCGAAGCAGGCCACCTGGGCGATGTCGGGGCGCGATTCAAGCAGCACCTCGATCGCTTCCAGCGCGAACGGCTGGTGCAGGGGCGCCAGCGGCACATAGCTTTTCAGGTCCGCCAGCACCGTGAAATCGATGCGCACGGGAGCGAAATACTTGCTGCCGCCATGCACCACGCGGTGCGCCACGGCGCGCAGCGCACGCCCGTCCAGCTGCGCCACCACTTGCGCGCGGATGTATTCGAGCGCCGCGTGATGCGGCTGCTCCGGGTCCAGCTGCAAGGCGACCGCCGGCAGGCCGCCAGCGCGGTAAGTGGCGTTTTCACGGCCGATGCCTTCGACCTTGCCGCTCCATTGCGCCTGCTGCAGCAGCACGCCGCCCGCCTGCTCGAACAGGGCGAACTTGATGCTCGACGAGCCGCAATTGAGCACCAGGATCAGGGTGCCATCAGTATGTTGGACTGCTGCGTTCATGGCGGCGTGCTCCGGTAATGGTTGGCCAGCATCACGGCGATGGCGCACGAGGCGATGCGACTGGCGCGCGAGTCGGCGCGGCTGGTAAGGATGACGGGGATTTTCGCGCCCAGCACGATGCCGGCGCTGTCCGCGTCGCCCATGTATTCGAGCTGCTTGGCCAGCATGTTGCCGCTTTCCAGGTCGGGCACCAGCAAAATATCGGCGCGGCCCGCCACTTCCGAGACGATGCCCTTGACGGTGGCGGCGGCAATCGACACGGCGTTGTCGAAGGCCAGCGGGCCGTCGAGGATCGCCCCCGTGATTTGGCCGCGGTCGGCCATCTTGCACAGGGCGGCCGCGTCCAGCGTGGCCGGCATGTCCGCATTCACCGTTTCCACGGCGGCCAGGATGGCCACGCGCGGGCAAGCCACGCCGATCACGTGCGCCAGGTCGATGGCGTTGCGCACGATGTCGGCCTTCATGGCCAGGTTCGGCGCGATATTGATGGCCGCATCCGTGATGATGAAAGGACGCGGATACGCGGGCGTCTGCATCAGGAAGCAGTGGCTGATGCGGCGCTTGGTGCGCAGGCCGGCGCTGGCCGACAGCACGGCCGACATCAGTTCATCCGTATGCAGACTGCCCTTCATCAGCGCCTCCACTTCGCCCTTGCCCGCCAGTTCGGCGCCGCGCGCGGCGGCCGCATGGCTATGCTCGACGTCCTCGATGGCGATGCCGGCCAGGCTCAGGCCCGCTTCGGCCGCCACCGCTTCCAGGCGCGCGCGCGGCGCCACCAGCACGGGCGTGATCAGGCCGGCCGCATAGGCGTCGAGCGCGCCCGACAGGCTTAATTCATCGCAGGGATGGATCACGGCGACCCGGATCGGCCCCAGCGTGCGTGCATGTTCCAGCAATCGCCGCGTGCCGTCGCCGTTATGCAGGCGTACCTCGGGCAGGGTGGCGCGCTGGCGTTCGATCTGCTCGGCGGGCGCGATCACCTGGGCTTCGCCGTCGAGCACCACGGCGCCATGCTGGTTGACGCAGCGGCACGCCAGGGTCACGTGGCGGCTGCGCGGCTCGAGGGCCGTGACGGTGACGCTGATGGCCAGCGTATCGCCCACGCGCACGGGTTGCAAAAAGCGCAGGGTCTGGCCCGTGTAGACGGTGCCGGCGCCGGGCAAGCGCGTGCCCAGCACGGCGGATATGAGGGACGCGCCCCACATGCCGTGCGCGATCACGCCCTGGTAGCGGGTGGCGGCGGCAAATTCGGTATCGAGGTGCTGCGGGTTGTCATCGCCCGACATCACCGCAAACAGGGCGATATCGTCCATGCTCAGGGTGCGCGTGATGCTGGCGCTGTCGCCGATGGCGATCTGGTCGAAGGTGCGGTTACGTACGATATTCAGATCATCGTCTTGGGTAGTAGTCATCGTGGTCTTCTAGGCAGGGGTAATGTGTTTGGCCGGTTTGGCTTTGGATCCGGCATGGGAGGCGCGCGCGTCCGGCGGCAGCGCCTTCGCCTGCGCCTTGACCGCGCGGTCGAAGACGTCCAGCATCTGCTGCAGGCTCGCTTCTTCGTCCGGCGTCGGCGCTTCCGGCACTTGCAGCACTTGCTGCAGCCACTCGGCCAGCGCGCCGATGTCGTCCGGATCGGCGCGCGACAGCAAGGCCGGCAAGGCGGCGATGGCGGTATCGAAATCATGCAGCATCAGGCGCGCCTGCTGGCGCACGATGCCGCGGAATTCCTCCATGCTGACCTCCTGCCGGTATTGCGGCTTGATCAATTTGAGGGCCAGGTTGACCCTGCGCTCATCGGCGATCATGCGGAAGCGGTAGATGTAGAACAGCGCGCGCACGGCCGCTTCCACCAGGCCGCCCCGCTGCATGTCCTCGTCCATCTTGCGCGTTTCGCAGCGCACGTATTCGCAATGCTCGGGCGAGATGCCGGGATGGGGGCGCGGCGGCGTAGCGTCGCCGATGGCCTGTCCCGTCAGCGCCTGCACCAGGGGCGAGCCGTACACCAGGTCGAAGGTGGTTTCCTGCAGCATGTCGCGCCAGTCGCGCCAGCCGTTCAAGCCGGCCGTGATGGCGCCGGAGACGGCTTCCTGCATGGCCAGCAGCGGGTTGTCGGGCGATACCGGCTGGCGGTGCGCGCGCACCTTTTCCGCCTCCTTGGCGACCAGCCTGGCCAGCGGATTATGATCCGTCCAGCGCTCGTACGACACGCGCAGCGGATGCGCAAGCTGCAGGAAGCGCGCCGACTGCGGCGTGACCATGGCGCGCACCCACGGCTGCGCAAACGTGCGGTACAAGGCCAAGTTGACCTCGGATACGCGCGCGGCGGCGGCGAACTTGCGGTCGTTTTCCACGCTAGGCTGCACGATGGCGCCACGTCCTCGATGCCGCGGTGCTCGACCTGCAGCACATAATCTCCGCTGGCCAGGTCGGCATTCGGCGTGTCGGGCGTCTTGTCGACGATCCTCGCTTCGTAGATCCCGGCCGGCAGCAGGTTGATCAGGTCGATATTGCTGGCGAATTTCTGGTGTTCCTTGTGCCCCACCTTGGCCGAGACGAAGATGCCCAGGTGGCCGATGCTGTCGTGCACGGCATACACGATGGTCTGGTCGTGCATCAGCACGTCGTTGTCGTCGCGGTACAGGTCCGTGATCCAGCCCAGGGCCTGTGGCGGCGGCGTAATGTTGTCACCATTCGAGCAAAACACGACGATGGGCGAACGGATATTGCGCAAGTCCAGCCGCACGCCGTCGGAAGTGATCAATTCCGCCGTGGCCAGGCGGTTGCCGATGAACAGATTGTCGACGATGTACTGCATCTCGACGTCGTTGAGGAACACGTGGCCGCCCCAGTATTTTTCAAATTCCAGGTAACGCGGCGCTTCCGTATCGATGTTCGCGTACAGGTTGTACTGCTTGCTCCACAGGGTGTTGGCCGGGTTCAGTTTTTCGAAATTCTGCACCAGGCTGGCGCCGTCGAAGCGGCCGTTGCCCAGGTCGCCCGCCAGGGCCGTGGCCCAGCTGCCGCCCATCAAGCCGCCCGCGTAGCGCATCGGATTGCGGCCATGCCAGCCGGCCCAGTAGGACACGGGCGCGCCGGCCACAATGATGGGGCCGAACAATTCCGGGCGCATGGCCGCCGTCATGAGGATTTGCCAGCCCGCCTGGCAATTGCCGATGACGACGGGCTTGCCTTCGCTGCGCGGATGCAGGGCGATGACTTTTTCCAGGAAAGCCGCCTCCGCATGCATCACGTCTTCCACCGTCTGTCCCGGCACGGGATCGGGCAGGAAACCGATGAAGTAGCACGGGTGGCCGGCGCGCAGGGCCACGCCGATCTCGCTTTCCGCCTTGAAGCCGCCGATGCCGGGACCGTGACCGGCGCGCGGATCGACGACAACAAAAGGGCGCTTCGATGGATCAGGCTCGGGCGCATCGGGCGTCAGGATGCGCGCCAGGCCGTAGTTGACGGGGCGCGCCAGCTCCAGGCCCGACATCACCAGTTCGGCGGGGAAGTCCAGCACGTTCGGCACTTCCTCGGCCAGGTGTTCCTGGTACTGGTTGCCGCGCCGGCGCATCACGTCCGCGTACAGCACAATGCGCTGCCAGGAGTCGCGCGCATAGTCACCCAGCATACCAAGGGACGGCAAGCCGCCGGTGGAGAAAAATGGTGCAGCTTCGATCTTCATGGCTATCCTTTTCATGCAAAAAACGCCGGACCATTCCGGCGCGGGACTACGCCATCTGGCTGATGGTCTTGCGAAAGCGCGCCAGCGCGAAGGTAAACAGGGCCGTACCGATGGCCAGCAGGGCGAGGAACGGCTTCCACACCACGTCGATGCCGGCGCCGCGGTACAGGATCGCCTGGCTCAATTCGACGAAATGCGTGGTCGGTGCGATCAGCATGATGTTCTGCACCAGCTCGGGCATGCTTTCGCGCGGCGTGCTGCCGCCCGAGAGCATTTGCAGCGGCAGCAGCACGAGAATCAAGAGCATGCCGAACTGCGGCATGCTGCGCGCCACGGTGGCGAGGAAAATGCCCATCGAGGTGGTGGCAAACAGGTGCAGCGCCGCGCCGCACAGGAACAGCGCGATCGAGCCTTCGATCGGCACGTGCAGCATGCCGCGTACCACCAGGTTCAGCGACAGGGCGGCGGCCAGCAGCACCACCAGGCCCATCGACCAGACCTTGCCCAGCATGATCTCGGCCGGCGTCACGGGCATCACCAGCAAGTGCTCGATGGTGCCATGTTCGCGTTCGCGGATCAGGGCCGCCCCCGTGAGGATAATCGACAGCATCGTCACCTGGTTGATCAGCTCCATCAGCGAGCCAAACCACGCCTGGCTCAGCGAGGGATTGAAGCGCGCGCGCATCACCAGGTCCACGGGCGAGACGGTCGCGCCCCGATAGCGTTTGGCGAATTCGGCTATTTCACCGGCGACGATCTGCTGGATGTAGCCGCTGCCGCTGAAGGCCTGGCTCATGCGCGTGGCGTCGACGTTCAGCTGCAGTTCCGCCTGGCGCCCGCCCAGCACGTCGGCCTGCAGCTTGGGCGGGATCGTCAGCACGAAGGTGTACCGGCCCGCATCGAGGCCCGCATCGACCTGGCTCTGGTTGATCATGGCCGGCGGCGTGAATTGCGGCGGGAAGAAGGCCGAGGCGATGCGCCCGGACAGGGGCGAGCCATCCTCGTCGACGATGGCGATCGAGGCCATGTGCAAGGTTTCCGGCTTGGCCGTGGCGGCCACGTAGATGGCCAGGGTGAAGGTGTAGAGGATCAGGATCAGCATCATCGGATCGCGGATCAGGCTCCAGATTTCCTTCACGCCCAGGCGGTAGATGTTTTCAAGGTGGCGCATATCAGCTCTCCTGTTTCTTCAGCAGCGCCACCGTCACGCCGAGGATCACGGGAATGGCGACGATCAGGGGCCAGAACGAGGCGTGCAGGTCGCCAAAGCCCAGCGCCTTGTTGAATACGCCCCGGCTGATATTGAGCATGTGCGTGGCCGGGTACATCAGGCCGATGGCCTTGCCCACGCCTTCCATCGACGAGACGGGATTGAGCAGGCCGGAAAACTGGATGGCCGGGATCATGGTGCCGATCATGGTCACGAACAGGGCCGCGATCTGGCTGCGCGTAAACGTCGAGGCGAACAGGCCGATGCCGGTGGCGCAAATATTGAAGATGAAGGTGGCGCCGATCAGGGTCGGCAAGCTGCCCTTGATCGGCACGCCGAAGGCGGTGACCGCCAGCAGCGCCATGAGGACGAAGTTGAACATGGCCAGCACGACGTACGGCACCTGCTTGCCGAGCAAGAATTCCAGGCGCGTGACGGGCGTCACGTACAGGTTGATAATGGAGCCGAGTTCCTTTTCGCGCACCACGGACAGCGCCGCCAGCATGGCCGGCAGCATCAGCAGCAGCAGGGGAATCACGGCCGGCACCATGGCGGGCAGGCTTTTCACGTCCGGGTTGTAGCGGTAGCGCGTCTGGATGGCGACGGGATTGCTCATCGTGATGCCGTAGCGGTGCAAGGCCTGGTCGGCCAGCCACAGCTGATGCATGCCCTGCACGTAGCCCTGCACGGTTTCGGCGCGCATCGGCATGGCGCCGTCGATCCACGCGCCCACCTGCGCCGGCGCGCCGCGCTGCACGTCGCGCGCGAAGCCGGGCGGAATCTCGATGGCCAGCGACAGTTCGCCGCTGCGCATGCGCTTGTCGATATCGGCATAGTCGCGCAACGGCGGGCGCTCGACGAAGTAGCGCGAACCGGCCAGGTTGTTCGTGTAATTCTGGCTCAAGGTAGTCTGGTCGTGGTCGAGCACGGCATAACTGAGATCTTCGACATCCAGGCTGATGCCGAAGCCGATGACGAACAGCAGCAACACGGAGCCGCCCAGCGCCAGGGTCAGGCGCACGGGGTCGCGCCGCAGTTCCAGCGCCTCGCGCCACATGTAGCTGAGCATGCGGCCCAGGCTGAAACGGCTGCGCCGGTGCTGCGGCGCCGGTGCCGCTTCCTGCGGCACGGACGCCGGCGCTTCCTGCACTGTCGACGGCGCAGTGCCGCCGCCCGCCTCTTCCAGGTAGGCGATGAAGGCCGCTTCCAGCGATGGTGCGCCCTTCTTGCGCACCAGTTCGGCCGGCGCATCGCTGACCAGCACTTTACCCGCGTGCATCAGTGAGATGCGGTCGCAGCGCTCGGCCTCGTTCATGAAGTGGGTGGAAATGAAGATGGTGACGCGGTCGCGCCGCGCCAGTTCGATCATCAGGCGCCAGAAATTGTCGCGCGCGATGGGGTCGACGCCGGACGTCGGTTCGTCGAGGATCAGCATTTCCGGCTTGTGCACCATGGCCACGGCCAGCGACAATCGCTGGCGTATGCCCAGCGGCAGGCTGTCGGGCAAGTCGTCCATCACGGCGCGCAGGTCGAAGCGCTGCGCCATTTCGTCGATCCTGGCCGGAATCTCGCCCTCCGGCACGTGGAACAGGCGCGCGTGCAGCACCAGGTTCTGGCGCACCGTCAGTTCACTGTACAGAGAGAATGCCTGCGACATGTAGCCGACCCTGCGGCGCGTATCGATGTCGTTGGAATCGACTTCCTTGCCGAACAGCCAGGCCTTGCCTTCCGTGGCCGGCAGCAGACCCGTGAGCATCTTCATGGTGGTCGACTTGCCGCAGCCGTTCGAGCCGAGAAAACCGAAGATCTCGCCGCGGCCGATGCGGAAATTCACATGGTCGACGGCGGTAAAATCGCCGAAGCGCATGGTCAGGTCTTTGGCCTCAATGGCGACGTCCTGCGCGCTGGCTGGATCCAGCGGCGTGATGACCACCGGCTGGTGGCCGGCGCGCTTGGCTTCGGGCAGCAGCTTGATGAAGGCCGCTTCCAGGTTGTCGCTTTGCGTGCGCGCCAGCAGTTCGGCCGGCGTGCCCGTATCGAGCACCTTGCCGTCATCCATGGCCACGAGCCAGTCGAAGCGCTGCGCCTCGTCCATGTAGGCGGTGGCCACCATCACGCTCATTTGCGGGCGCTGCACGCGGATGCCGGCGATCAGGTCCCAGAACTGGGCACGCGCCAGCGGATCGACGCCGGTGGTCGGCTCATCGAGAATGAGCAGGTCGGGATCGTGGATCAGGGCGCAGCACAGGCCCAGCTTCTGCTTCATGCCGCCCGACAGTTTACCTGCCGGGCGCGCGAGGAAGGGCTGCAAGCCCGTGCTGCGGGTCAGCTGGTCGATGCGGCGGCGGCGCTCGGCGGCGTCATGGCCGAACAGGCGCGCGAAAAACTGCAGGTTTTCCTCGACCGACAGGGTCGGATACAGATTCTTGCCCAGGCCTTGCGGCATGTAGGCGATGCGTGGACAGACGTCGTCGCGATGGCGCGCGTCCTGCATGTCGCCGCCCAGCGCCATCACGCTGCCCTGCTGCACGGCGCGCGCGCCGGCCACCAGCGACAGCAAGCTCGATTTGCCCACGCCATCGGGACCGATCAGTCCCACCATGCGGCCGGCCGGCACATCGAGGTCGATGGCGTCGAGCGCCACCGTCTTGCCGTAATGCTGGCTGACGCCCTTGATGCTGACGACAAAGGAAGTCACGTCCATGCTCACTGCGGAACCTTGGCCGTCAGTTCAGCGGGCCATGGCTGCTTTGCGTCGAGGCGCACCCAGGCCACGCCAGGCAAGCCCACTTTTACCAAAGCCAGGTGCTTTTGCAGCAGCTCGCGGCTGATCTGCGCTTTCACGCGGAACATCAGCTTCTGGCGCTCGCTGGCCGTTTCCACCGTTTTCGGCGTGAACTGCGCGCTGGCGGCGACAAACGAAATCGTCGCCGGAATCACGTAATTGGGCGCCGCATCGAGGATGATGCGCACTTCGCCGCCCATCGCCACCTTGCCGGCCGCCGTCTCGGGCAGGAAGAAGGTCATGTAGACGTCCGACAGGTCGACCAGGTTGAGCACCTTGCCGCCGCCGGCCAGCACTTCGCCCTGCTGCGCCACCAGGTATTGCACGCGGCCGTCGCGCGGCGCCGCCAGCTGGCCATCGGCCAGGTCGGCGTCGATGCGCGCGGTGGTCGCCTCGGCGGCGACGACGGCGGAACGCGAACCGACCACTTGCGCTTTTGCCGCGTCGATGGCCGCCTGCGCCGCCGTCACCTGCGCCTTGGCCGCATTCAGGGCGGCGGCCACGCTGCGCACGCGGGCGCGGTCATCGTCGAGTTCCTGCACCGAGGAAGCCCCCTCTTTCGACAAGGTTTCGGAGCGGGCCAGGCGGCGCCGGGCCGCATCGAGTTCACTTTCGCGCTGCGCCACGATGGCCAGCGCGGCGGCCTTGTCGCTCTCGCGCACGGCCACTTGCGCCTGCGCGCCGACCACGGCGTCGGACGCCTGCTGCTGGCGCGCGCGCGCCTCGTCGCGCTGGGCCGTCAGCGAATCGACCTGCATGGTGGCCAGCGGCTGGCCCGCCTTGACGAAGTCGCCCTCGCGCACGAGGATCTCCTTGACCCGGCCGGCCAGCTTGGTGGCGACGTCGACTTCCGTCGCCTCGATGCGGCCATTGCCGCTGACAAAACCTTCGCCAGGGCCCGTGGGGCGCATTTTTTGCCAGGCCACGTAGCCCAGCACGAGCACGGCCACGACCAGCGCGGCGGGGATGAGTTTTTTCTTCAGTTGAGCATTCATGGTATCGGGGCGATCAAATTAGTGGGTGGAAGCGGCGGCGGGTGCGGGTGCGCCGCCGCCCAGGGCCGCGTACAGGCTGACCTGGCTGGACAGCAGCGCGCGGCGCGTCTGCACCAGCTGCTGCTCGACCGTCAGCAGGTCGCGCTGTGCATCGAGCACTTCCAGGTAGGGCGCGGCGCCATTGTCATAGCGCAGCTTGGCCAGGCGCGCCCGTTCGCTCTGCGCCGCCAGCGTGGTCTTGCCGATATCGACCTGCAGCGCCAGCCAGCGCCGGTTCGACAACGCGTCGGCCACTTCGCGGAAGGCGCCCTGCACGCTCTTTTCATAATTGGCCACGGCCACGTCGCGGCGCACCTCGGCCAGGTCCATATTGGCGCGGATGCGGCCCGCGTCAAAGATCGGCAGCACCAGGCGCGGCGCGAAATTCCAGGCGCCGCTGCCCGAATCGAACAGGCCGCTCAATTCCGCGCTGGCCGTGCCATAGCCAGCCGTCAGCGAAATCGTGGGGAAGAAGGCGGCGCGCGCGGCTCCGATATTGGCTTGCGCGGCACGCAACTGGTGCTCGGCCGCCATCAGGTCGGGACGCTGCGTGAGCAAGGCCGAAGGCAGGCCCGCATGCAGCGGCTGCAGCACGCTGGCATCGTCGAAGCGGCGCACCTCGCCAGCCACAGGCGCCAGGTCGACGGGGCCGCCCCAGCTGGGCCAGCGCGTGCGCCTGCACGGCGCGCGCCTGCTCCAGCTGGGCCGACAGCGACAGGGCCTGGCTGAGCAGGGTTTCCACCTGCGTCAGGTCCAGCTTGGAAATCGACCCAACCTCGAAGCGGCGCGTAAAGATGCGCAGCGACTCGGCGCGGCTGTCGACGGTGGCGCGCGCCAGTTCCACGCGTTCGTCGAGTTCGCGCAAGCCCAGGTAGCCATTCGCCACCTGCGCCACCAGGGCCACGCTGATGGCGCGGCGCGCCTCGTCGCTGGCCAGCAGGGTTTGCAGCGCGCTGTCTTTCAGGCTGCGCACTCGGCCCCAGAAATCGAGCTCCCAGGCGCTCACGTTCAAGCCCGCCTGGTACTGCGCGCTCGTCATGGCGCGCCCCGTCGGGCTCAAGTCAGCCGGCACGCGCGCGCGGCTGCCGGAGGCGCCCAGCGCAATGGTGGGGAATTGTTCCGCGCGCTGGATGCCATACGCGGCGCGCGCCTCTTCCACGCGCAGGGCGGCGATGCGAATGTCGCGGTTGCTGGCCAGCGCTTGCGCAATGAGCGCCTGCAGGCGCGGATCGGCAAAGTAGGCTTGCCAGGCGACGTCGGGCGCGCTTGCGCCGGCAGCGTCAGTTTCCGGATACTGCGCCGCCACGGGCAGCGGCGGCGGCGCGTAAGGCGGCGCCAGCGAGGCGCAGCCGGCCAGGGCCAGCGCGGTGGCCAGCGCGGCCATCCTGGCGCGGTTGGGCAAAACAGAAACAGCCATGATCATCTTCTTCCAGTCAATTCAGAATGTTGTAGCCGCCATCGACATACAGGGTGCCGCCCGTGATGGCACGCGCGCCGTCGCCGGCGAGGAAGGCGCACAGCGCGCCCACGTCCTCGATGGTGGCCAGGCGGCGCATGGGCGAGCGCTCGATGGCGTCGGCCATCAGGCGGTCGAAATGGGCAATGCCGGAAGCGGCCCGCGTCTCCAGTGGCCCCGGCGAGATGGCGTTGACGCGGATGCCTTGCGGCCCCAGTTCGGCGGCCAGGTAGCGCACCGACGCTTCCAGCGCCGCCTTCACGGGCCCCATCAGGCCATAATCGGCGATGACTTCCTCGGCGCCCAGGTAACTCATGGTGGTCAAGCTGCCGCCGTGCGGCATCAGCGGTTCGGCCAGCTTCGCCATGCGCATGAAGGAATGGCAGGAAATGTCCATCGCCTGCGCGAAACCGTCGGCGGAACTGTCCGTCACGCGGCCATGCAAGTCTTGTTTGGGCGCGTAAGCGATGGAATGGACGACGAAATCGAGCGTGCCCCACTGCTGCGCAATCTGCGCGAACAGCGCCTCCAGTTGACCCGGCACGGCCACGTCGAGCGGCGCCATGATGGCCGCCTGCACTTGCTGCGCCAGCGGCTCCACGTGCGGACGGGCCTTGTCATTGAGCCAGGTCACGGCCAGTTCGGCGCCGGCCGCGCGCAGCGCGCTGGCACAGCCCCAGGCGATGCTTTGCGCATTGGCGATGCCCACCACCAGGCCCCGCTTGCCCTGCAAGGGCAAGTGCGGGCGCAAGTCGGCCGTCATGCCTGGACGGGACGCAGGGCGGGCCACGGCGTGGCCGCATGCACGCAGCGCACCGCGCCAGTACGCATGGCGGCCGCGCTCATGGCCAGGGTCACGCCGCCGGCGCGCGCATACGGCAAGGCAATCGGCGTGTGGGGATGGAGGGTATTGCACGCGTCAGGCGCGGGGGTGTGCATCTTCATGAATCGGCTTCCGTCACTGAAATTCGAGGCCGGCACCAGTGCATTGTCGGGGAACTGGTACAGGGCGAAAATTACTCTACAGCATTTAGATACGTGATTCGCGATGAGTCCGGTCCGCATGCTTATCGTTTTGAGCTAGGTCAACTATAAGTGCGATTGCGGCAATGCAACATTGATGTAAATCAAATTTTACCTCAATATTATCTAAATGAAATATTTTTCAGGCAAGCGTGCGAGCATACGTATTTGATAATACTACCGGGCTGGCGGGAAGAAAAGGGAGCATGCCGGCGCCAATGCCGATTGTCTGGAAAACAAGCAGCGCCGGGCGATGGCACAAGGCCGGCAATGGGAAGGGGCGGAAAGGGGGCCATGCTATTGCGATGCAGCATGGCCCCGTGTATTACTGGAATGACGGCAGCGGCATTATTTGCCCGGCGCCGGGGCGCCACGCGAATACAGGTCGATGATGGTGCTGATGCCATCCTGGCAGACGGAGCAGAACGTCTCGCTGCGGTCGAACATGATGCATTGCATCTCGGGCCGGTAATAGCCGGATGATTCGTAGTTCGCGCCTTCGAAGGCGCCCACCGTATGGCGCTGCGGCGCCTTCGAGAACAGCTGCTGCGTGTATGCCAGGTCGGCCTTGAACAAATCGCTCATCTCGCTTTCAGGACGGTTGGCCGCGCGCAGGGCGGCGCGCTGCTTCTGGTATTCGCGCGCATGGCTGTCGTACGCGTCCTTCGGCCAGGGCGCGTCGGCAGCGGCGTGCCAGCCTTGACGTGGCTCTTCCATTTCAGCTTGGACGGATCACGCAGCGCCGTGGCGTTCGGCTCCCACGGCTCCTGGCGTTCGCCATTCGACTGGTAGGCCACGGGCGAGGTGTAGTACTCGTCGGCCAGGCCGGCGAAATGATGGCCGAATTCATGCACGAACAGGTAATTGGCCCAGTCGTTGTTCGCTGCCGCTGTGCTAAACTGGCCGAAGATGCCGCCGCCGCCATAGGTATCGTTATTGACGAGGATTTCGATGAATTCATACGGCGCGTACTGCGCCAGGTCGCGCAGCGCGCGGTTGTCCGTCGTCAGCACATAGCGCTCGCTGCCGAAGATGTCGTAGCGGGTGCCCAGCGGCGAAGCGTGATGCACGCCCGTCGATGGACGCGACACACCCGACTCCGGCGTCGGCGCGGCCATGGCCCACACGTTGAAGTCTTTGGCCCGCTCGCGAAATGGCGAGACGGTAAACAGGTGCTCGGCCAATTTCCGCGCCGTCGCCTCGAACTTGCCCATTTCGGCGGCCGTGTAGCCGTCGCCCATGATCAGCAGGTCGACCTTGCCGGACGACGGACCGCTGATGCGGATCGGAATTGGCTTGACGGGCGCCGGCGGCTGCTTGCGGATCACGTCCTGCGCGGCAGGATCGACATCGGTGCTCCACACAATGGAAAACAGGCCGCGTTCGTCGCGCTTGAGGATGCGCACGCGTACGGGATGCTCGGGCTGCGGGAAGCGCACGGATTCCTGGAAGGCGCGCGTGGTGGTTTTCGCTTCGTCGGTACTGGCCCACTCGCCGAAGATGGTGGAAAAGCCGCGCGAATACAGCACCTTGCCCGACTTGATGTCGACCACTTCCAGCATATTGTTGCCGCGGTTGCTGTCGTCGATGGGGCGCGCCAGGTTGCCCGGCCATGGCAAGGGCTCGACCAGCACGCGCTCGACCGCATAATGCTCGCCCAGCGCATTGCCGCTGTGCTGGTAGTCA
The DNA here is from genome assembly GCF_056037845.1 of Janthinobacterium sp. TPC_1. Lineage (NCBI taxonomy): Bacteria > Pseudomonadati > Pseudomonadota > Betaproteobacteria > Burkholderiales > Oxalobacteraceae > Janthinobacterium > Janthinobacterium sp. TPC_1. The sequence continues at coordinate 757,104 of NZ_CP195157.1, forward strand.
AGGCGCATGGTGGCCGGCAGCGGGGCATTATCGGCCTGCGCGGCGGGGACAATGCCGGTGGCCAGCGCCAGCGCACAGAGGAAGGATCGAATCGGAGTCTGCTGCATCTCATTCCTAACACGGTAGAAAAACGGGTAAAAGAAGCGGTTTTCCAAACAAACAGCGGCGCCAGCGGCGGGCATGGAAAAATCCGGTGCGGCACATTGTAGCGACAGGAATAGGTACTGCAAAGCATCCAGCTTGACCGCGCCGCGCAATCCATTTATATTAGACTGACTAGTCGATTAATTAAAAGGAGAGCCAACCGCCATGCGCACCATCGATCCCGGCAAACACGCGGCCCGCCGCGACGCCATCCTCGCCGCCGCGCGCCACTGCTTCGCGCGCAAGGGCTTCCACCAGACCAGCACCGCCGCCATCTGCGCGCAAGCGGGCATGAGTCCCGGCAACCTGTTTCACTACTTCCCCACCAAGCAAGCATCATCATCGCCGCCATCGTCGACCAGGAAGGCAGCGAGACGGCCGCCTATTTCGCCGGCGTGCAAGGCAGCGCCGATGCGTACGGCGCGCTGCTCGACTTCATGGACCTGGTGCTGGCATTGGCGGCCGACGGGGACTTTGCGGGACTGGCGCTGGACATTGCCGCCGAAGCGATGCGCGACACGGATATCGCGGCCAGGGTGGCGCGCAACGACGCCAGCCTGCGCGGCGGCCTGCAAACCTTGCTGGAAGAGGCGGCCGCACAGGGCCAGGTCGACGCCGCGCTAGACGCCGCGCAAACGGCCGGCTGGATCGCAGCGCTGATCGACGGCATCTTCAACCGGGTCGCCGTCGATCCCGATTATGTACCGCTGGCGCAGCGCGCCAGCCTGCACCTGCTATTGGCGCGCTTCCTGCGCCCTGCCCTGGCATGAGCGCCGCCATGACAACTCCGCCCACGCGCATCGCCGACGTCGACGCCCTGCGCGGCTGCGCCCTGTTCGGCATTTGGTGGTCAATATCGGCGCCTTCGCCACGCCCTGGTTTGGCCTGGGCTTGACCGATCCCGCCTTTCACGGCGGCGTGGACCGCGCCGCGCATTTTCTCGTCGCGCTGCTGTTCGAGACCAAGTTCTATCTGCTGTTTTCCTTCCTGTTCGGCTACAGCTTCACCTTGCAGATGCAGGCGGCCGCGCGCGCCGACGCGCCGTTCGTGCCGCGCATGCTGCGCCGGCAAGCGGGCCTGTGGCTGATCGGCGCCCTGCATGCCGTGTTCCTGTTTCATGGCGACATACTCACCACCTACGCCGTGCTGGGCATCGTGCTGCTGGCGCTGCACCGCTGCGGCGAACGCCAGGCACTGTCCGTGGCGCTGCTTCTGATTACCGTCTGCGCCGCATTCTGGGCAGGCATGGCCTGGCTGCAAAGCCTGCAGCCGGCGGGCGACGCGGCGGACAACGCCGTGGCGATGGCGCAAAAGGCGGCATCGGCGCTGGCCGCCTACCGCGCCACGCCGGCAACCGTCGTCAATCAGCACCTGCGCGAACTGAGCGACATCTGGATCGTCCTGCTGCTGGTGCAGGCACCGTGCGCGCTGGCCATGTTCCTGTGCGGCCTGGCCGCCGGCAAGCGCGAGATGCTGCTGCACGCGGCCGACTATCTGCCGCTGCGCCGGCGCCTGCTGTGGGCCGGCGCCCTGGCGGGATTGCCCGGCGCAGTCTTGTATGCATGGACCTCCGTCTATGGGGACAGCCCGGCATGGCAGGTGGCGGGACTGGCCGTCGGCCTGGCGACGGCGCCGCTGCTGGCGGGCGCCTACCTGGCATTGGCGCTGGCCCTGTTCGAGCGCTTGCGCGACGGCAGGCTGTTTGCCCTGCTGGCCGACACGGGCCGCATGGCCCTGTCGAACTACCTGCTGCAGTCGGCCATCTGCGCCTGGCTGTTCCTCGCGTATGGTGCGCGCTTGATGGGCAGCGTCTCGCCGCTGGGCGCCCTGGCGCTGGCCGTCATCATCTTCAGCCTGCAGCTGCCCCTGAGCCGCTGGTGGCTGCGCGGCCACGCGTATGGCCCTGTCGAGTGGCTGCTGCGGGCCTTGACGATCGCAGCGTGGCCGCGCTGGCGGCGCGCCAGTGCAAGCTACTTGTAGCGGTACAGGGGCTGGCGCAGCTGGATCGGGCGGATGTCGAGGCGCAATTTCAGCACCGAATACGCTTCCGCCTCGGTCGAGCTGTAGCCGACGCTGTTGACCGTTTTACTGAAGCGGAACTCGAAGCCCAGGTCCGGGTACGGGTCGCGCGGGTTACCGAAGGCGATGCCGATGGCTTCCTGCTGCGCGTTGTCGATCAAATTGCCCATCAGGTCGAGCACGGCGTTGTTGCCGAGGATATCGTTGGTAAACACGGGTTCGCGCATGTCCGGCTGGTTTGGATCGAGCTTGTTGTCGGCCTTGTCCGGCGAGGGCGTGAAGACACGCGTGACGAGGTTGAATTTGTCGCCCCGGTCCAGGTAGCTGATGGCCGCGTTGCTGATATTGAAATTTTTCACGCCGCGGTCGCTGATGGCGCCCGACAGGTCGATCAGCAGGGCACCGCTGTAGCCGATGACCTCCACGTCGCGCATGGCGTCGACCACCATGGCGCTGTTTTCATCGATGCCCAGTCCCAGGTGATAGCCTTTTTTCAGCATCACAGGAATCATGCGCGCGAAACGGCCGCGCACCAGCAGATGCTGGTCGACGAAGACGTCGCTGCCGATGAAGCCCAGGCCCGGCGCAATCTCGCGGCCATCCGTCACGCCCATCTTGAGCATGTCGAGCACGGGCTTGGCGTCGTAGAACATGGTGGTGCTCATGATGGCCGCGCCGGCGCTGGAGCCGGCGATCACGCCGCCGTTGCGGTAGACCGACCAGATGGCTTCCAGCGCGGCCGTGCGGCTGCCGTCCGGGCGCAGCAAGGCTTGCGTGATGCGCCCTTGGTCACCGCCGGCAAAATAGATGCCGGTGGCCGACTTGATCTGCGTCACGATGGCAGGGTCTTCGGCCGCCTTGCGGTAATCGCGATTGGCAAGCTTGACAGCCAGCGGCACGAAAAAGGCATCGGCGCCATACTGATTGAGCTTCCTGATGATGCTTTCACCGGATTTTTCCGGGTTCATCGCGGCCGAGGCCAGCACGGCGATGCGCGCGCCGGGACCGCCGGACAACTTGACGATACGCTGCCACACTTCGGCATTGTCGGCGCGCAGGCCGCCGCCGATGATGACGAGGGTGCCCTGCGGCGCGCTGCCGATGGCGCTGCCGCCAGGCGCCGCCACGGCATGGAAGCTGCACAATGCCAGTGCGAACAGCAGCGCGGCACGGAATGTGTGATACAGGCTTGCGGATGATTTCATGGTGCCTTTCGAATACAAGGAAAGTGGCGCGCGCTTGCTGACACAGGCGCGCACCCTTGCTGCCAAAACTGCTGCTTGTAACCCAATTGCCTCGAACTACGATACTACTTGCCGCATATGACAGCGTTGTTGCGCTATCTCCACGCTTCTATGTAAAACTGCTTACTTGAAGCTGTAATTGGCGCTGGCATAAAAGCGCCGGCCGCGCGGGTCCGCGTAGGTCGGGTCATAGCCGGAGAGGAAATAGTAGGCCTGGTTTGAGTACGGCGGACTGGTATTGAACAGATTCTGTATGCCGGCGCGCAGCTTGAACTGCTGGCTGACCGCATACGCGCCCGACATGTCCCACAGCGTGTAGGCCTTCACCCGGTTCGGCTTGACCACGCTGCCATCGTCCGTGTTGATGGCCGAGTTCTGGTCATCGTAGCCGCTCGAATACGTGTTCGACAGGCTGGCCGAATACGGACCGCTGTCCCAGTCCAGGGTGATCGTATGGCGCCAGCGCTGCACCACGCCGTCCGTGACAAACTTGTTCAGATTGCTGATGAAGACGTCGCCGGGGCTGGTCTGGATTTTTGAGCCGCGCACATAGGTGCCGCTCAGGTGGCCGCCAAAGCGCCCCCATGCCGTTTTCACGCCGTGCAGGTCGGCCGTGATATCGATGCCCGAAGCTTTTTGCGCGCCGCGGTTCTCCTTGCGCAGTTCGATGTAGCGGATTTCATTGTCTTCGTCGCGGTGCACCAGGTCGCCGTACTTGGACAGGTTGGACAGGATGATGTCGTCGCCGATTTCGCTGATCAGGTTCGTGCGCCGGATGTTCCAGTAGTCGGCACTGAAGGTCCAGTGCTGGCTGGGTTCGAGCACCACGCCGGCCGTGAACTGGCGGCTGCGCTCCGGTTTCAGCTTGTCATTGCTGTAGCGGCGCGTACGCCAGTTGTCGGCGCAGACGGAGTAGTCGTTGTTCTCGCTCGCGCAGTACACGGGATCGGGCAGGGTCGCCGTCTGGCTATAGACGGTGGGCCGATGCAGGTCCGACATCGACGGCGCGCGGAAACCCTTGCCGGCCGAGGCGCGCAGCAGCACCTCCTTGCTGGGCATGTAGGTCAGGCCTACCTTCGGACTGAGGGCGCCACCCACTTGCTGGTAATGGTCATAGCGGCCGGACAGCTGCGCCTGCCATTGCTTGCTGAACGGCAATAGCAATTCACTATAGATGGCCTGCACATTGCGGCTGTCGCTGGTGGCCACGCCTCCTTCGGGCGCGTCATCGTTGGTGATATTACCGCTCATTAGCAATGCGGATGGCCGGAAATCCGTGCGCTCGCGCCGCACTTCGCCGCCCACCGCCAACGCCATGTCGCCGCCGCCCATGGACATCAAGGGACGCGACACCTTGAAATCGAGCGCATCCATGACGCCGCGCGCGTGCCGCACTTCGTCGTTGACCTGGATGCTCTCGAGCAGCGCCTTACCCGCCGCGCTGGAGGGGCCGAAGGGATTGATGGTGCCATCCGTGATGCCCTTTTGTAGCTGGTCGGCCAGCAGGTAGCCGTGCGTGTCCTTGTCCCTGACCACATTGACACTGTGATTCAAGCCCACGTCGTAATCCCAGCCGCCCACGGTGCCGGTGGCGCCCACCACGTAACGCTGGCTTTCGCTGGTCAATTCGCTGGTGCGCATGCCCGCTTCGTTCAGGCGGATGCGCAGGGCCAGCGTGCCAGTCAACCCGGCGGCGTTCAGCTGCGGCACCATGCTGGCGTCGATTTCGCCATCCGGCCGCGCTGTCGATCCCACGTAATAGCTGCGCGAACGGCTCAACGCCACCTCCGCATACAACTGGTGATCGTTGTTCAATTTGAGGACGCCGCGCGTGAGCAGGTTCTGCTTGTCCGTTTTCGGATACAGCTCGGTGTCGCCCATGTAGTTATAGGTACACGCATCGACGCCGCCCGTGCCTGCCGGCAGGTACACATTGGCCGGTCCGCTGCAGCCTGGAATCGACAGATTAATCAGGCGATTCGTGATCGGCTGGCCATTGAGCAGGAAGCCCTGTTCCTGCAGGTAGTCGCGCTGGTCGCTGGAGAGGCGGATATTTGCCGGACTGGCGTAACTGGACAGCAAATGGCCGAGGCGTTCCGGCACATGCAGGTGCGGAATGAACTTGCGCTGCGAAGTGCTCAGACGGTCGGTTTTTTGCAGGTCGACCACGGCAAAGATATTGTAGCCATCCGTGGCCAGGTCGCCCGTTCCGGCCGTGATGCTGGCCGTGCGCTTGCCGGCGCCGCCTTCCTGCGTGCCGCTGCCGTAGGCGTTCAGCTCCACGCCCTGGTAATCCTTGCGCGTAATAAAATTGATGACGCCGCCGATGGCATCCGTGCCGTACAGGGCCGAGGCGCCGTCGAGCAGCACTTCCACGCGCTGCAGGGCGGCGGCGGGAATGTTATTCAGGTCCACGCCCGCATCGTCGCCGGGCGAGGCGAAGTTGGCCATGCGCCGGCCATTGAGCAGCACCAGCGTGGACGAGGTGCCCACACCGCGCAGGTTGGCGCTGTTGAAGCCGCGCTGGTCGCCGCCCACGTTGATGCTGACGCCATCGGTCAGGCCGCCCACATTGGCCGAGACGCGCGCCATCAGCTCGGCCGCCGTCGTCACGCCCGCCTTTTCGATGTCGGCACGGGTGATGACCTGCACCGGCAGCGCCGTTTCCGATTCCAGGCGCTTGATGGCCGACCCCGTGATCTCCACGCGCTGCATTTTTTTTGACGCCGGCTCCACGTCCGGCCCCTGTTCCTGCGCCTGCGCGCCGCCGGCCAGCATGCCCAGCGCCGCCGACACGCTCAGCGCGCCCAGCGCCAGCCGCACGCCTTGCGCCAATACCGACTCGCGTGGCAAGAAGCCACCGTCCCGTCTTTTCATCTGCATGGTCACTCTCCCCGGATGTTGATGCCTGATTTTTATAATGATTTTGGGACTGCCTTGCGTTGCCTTGAAGCTGTTTTCCGCGGGCCCTGCACGCCATGTTCGCCGCCATACAGATAGGCGGCGATGACTTCGCTCAAGCGGGCCGCTTTTTCTACGTTCTTCCTGTTCGATACCATCAGCGCCACGGCCAGCGCCTCGATCATGGCCAGCGCCGTGCTGGCGCTGCTGGGCAGGACGGGATGCGTGCTTTGCGCATACAGCGCGTGGTCGGCCAGTTCGGCCAGGGGGGACGCGGGAGAGTCGGTGAGCGCCACGATGCAGGCGCCGCGGTCGCGCGCGAAGCCGGCCAGGCCGATGCAGTCGAGCGTGTAGCGGGGGAACGAGATCACCACCAGCACGTCGTGCGCCGTCAGGTTGACCAGATGTCCGGCTGCCACTTCCGAACCGCCGATGCCCACCACTTCCACCACATGCGGGCAGAACGGCTGCAGATGCTGCACCAGCATGCCCGCCAGGTTGGCCGACAGGCCAAAACCCATCACATATACCACCTTGGCGCGCGTCAGGCGGCGCACCACGGCCTGCATGGCGGGCGGCGACAGGGCATCGGACGTGGCGGCGATGTTCGCGGCCGCATATTCCAGGCTTTCCGTGATGGGCGAGGTGGCGCGCGCGCGCCGCTGTATCGTGCGGCGCAGTTTGTCGTCGACCGGCTGCAACAGCGATTGCAGGGTTTCGGCCATGGCGCCGCGCATGGCCGAATAATTCTTCTGGCCGATATCGCGCGCGAAGCGGCTGATGGTGGCCGTCGACACCTGGCAGCTGTCGGCCAGTTCCTCGATGCCCAGCGCCGTCACGCGCATCTGGTTGCGCAGCAAATAGTCGGCGATCTGCCGCTGCGAAGCCGAGCCGCCGGCCAGCACGTGCATCAGCGCCTGCCCCAGCGGCGATTGCGCGAACGCGGCGTCGGGCGACGCCAGCGTGTTGGCAGGTGGCGTGGGGGTGCTGCTTCTGGCAGGACTGGCGGATGCGCTCATATCGCTGGCGGCCTGTGTTCTAGTGTGTGGCGAATGACGGACAAGGAGGCGAAAACGGGTCGCTGGAACTTACTGTACGCATATCAAAAAGAAAACTCAACAAATATTTGTAAAAGGATTTTCATTGATTTACTTCGTGAAAATATTGCTACATAATCGACCGGAATCCATCAACCATGCACCTTTTCGGGGCGCCCACCATGCAAGTACAACAGCATTCCATCTCCACCGCGCACGCCAGCATGTCATGCCAATTGAGCAGCTTCCACTTCGGCACTGCGGCCGCCACCAGCCGCAGCGGCAAGAAGGTGTATATCCAGGCGGCGCTGCACGCGGACGAGGTGCCGGGCATGCTGGTGTCGCAATTTCTGCGCCGCGAACTGCTGGCGCTGGAAGCGGCGGGCAAGGTGCATGGCGAAATCATCCTGGTGCCGGCCGCCAACCCGATCGGCCTGGCGCAAGCTATCCATGGCGCGCCGTTCGGCCGCTTCGACCTGACCACCGGCATCAACTTCAACCGCGCCTACCGCCATGTGGCCGATGAATTGAAAACCACGCTCGATGGCCAGCTGGGGCAGGATGCGCAAGCCAACGTGGCGCTGATACGCGCGCATGCGCGCGCCGCCGTCGCCGCCTGGCGCCCAGGCACGGATGCGGAGACGCTGAAGAAAACCCTGCTGGGCATGGCCATCGATGCCGATATCGTACTCGACCTGCATTGCGATAACGAAGCGGCCCTGCACATTTATACGGGCACGCCGCTGGCGGCGCAGATCGCGCCCCTGTCCGCGCTATTGGGCGCACGCGCCGTGCTGCTGGAACTGGCCGCCGGCGAAGAGCCGTTCGACGAAGCCTGCAGCCGCTTGTGGTGGGATCTGGACGCGCACTTCGGCGGCCGCTATCCGATTCCCGCCGCCTGCCTGTCGACCACCGTCGAACTGCGCGGCGAAGTGGAGGTGAGCTACGCCTTGGCCGAGCGCGACGCCGCCGCCCTGCTGCGCTTTCTCGCCATCGAGGGCGTGCTGGAGATCGCCGGCGCCGGCGACGACCTGCCCGCGCCGCAATGCCAGCCCACGCCGCTGGCCGGCGTGGAACCCATCCTCGCGCCGCATCACGGCGTACTGGTCTACCTGCGCGAAATGGGCGACGTGCTGGCCGCCGGCGACGCGGTGGCCGACTTGATCGACCCCGTCAGCGGCGAGACGACGACCTTGCGCTGCACCGTCGCCGGCGTCTTTTTTGCGCGCAGCGCCCATCGCCACGTCCTGCGCGGCATGAACGTCGGCAAGGTCGCCGGGGCCGTCGCCTTCCGCGGCGGCAGCCTGCTGAGCCAATAAATGTCACAAAAAAGCGCCATGCGAAAATTCAAGCTCCCCAATACCTTCGTCCTGCTGTGCGCCATCCTGGCCATGATCGCCCTGGCGACCTGGCTGGTGCCGGGCGGGAAATTCGACACCCAGCTGGTCAACGGCAAGCAGCTGATCATCCCCGGCACGTTTCATTACGTAGCCAACAAGCCGCAGGGGCTGGCCGCGCTGATGATGGCGCCCATCAAGGGATTCGTCGACGCCAGCCTGATCATCGGCTTCGTGCTGATCGTCGGCGGCGCCTTCGCCGTGCTGCAAAAAACAGAAGCCTTCGACTCGCTGATCAAGGCCATCGCCAAGGCGCACACCAGTTCGCGCTTCGTGCGCGCCGCCATCATCCCCGTCTTCTTCACCATGTTTTCGCTGGGCGGCGCCACTTTCGGCATGAACGAGGAAGCGATTCCCTTCATCCTGATCTTCGTGCCGCTGGCCCTGGCCCTGGGCTACGACACCATCACCGGCGTGTCGATTCCCTTCATCGGCTCGCAGGTGGGCTTTTCCGCCGCCTTTTTAAATCCGTTCAACGTCGGCATCGCGCAGGGCATCGCCGGCGTGCCGATCTTTTCCGGCATCGGCTACCGCCTGATCGTGTGGGCCATCGCCACTGCCGTCAGCATCGTGTTCTTGATGTGGTACGCGGCGCGCATCAAGCGCCATCCGGAAAAAAGCCCGACCTACCTGCTCGACATCGAAAAGCGCAGCGAGCACACATTGGACCTGAACAGCTTTGCCGGCATGACGCGCACGCACCGCGCGGTACTGTGGATTTTCATGGCGACCCTGCTGACGATGGTCGTCGGCGTCGTCAAGTACGACTGGTTCATCGATGAAATCGCCGCCCTATTCCTGGTGATGGCCATCATCGTCGGCCTGGTCGGCCGGCTCGACATGGACAGCCTGGTGGCGTCGTTCGTGCAGGGCGCGCGCGACATGGTCAGCGTGGCGCTCGTCATCGCGCTGGCGCGCGGCACCATGATCCTGGCGCGCGACGCGCAGATCATCGACACCATGCTGCATGCATTGACGCCCCTGGTGGCCTCGTCGAGCCCCGTCTTCGCCGCGCAAAAGATGTTCTTCATGCAGTCGGTGATCAACTTCTTCATCCATTCGGGCAGCGGCCAGGCGGCGCTGACCATGCCCATCATGGCGCCGCTGGCCGACCTGGTGGGCGTGACGCGCCAGACGGCCATCCTGGCCTTCCAGTTCGGCGAATTCACCACGCCGATGATCCCCACCTCCGGCATCACCGTCGGCGTGCTGGCGCTGGCGCGCGTGCCGTGGATTACCTGGGCCAAATGGATGATCCCGCTGCAGCTGATCTACCTGGTGCTGGCGCTGCTGCTCTTGATTCCGCCCTGCCTGATGCACTGGCAGTGAGCGCCAGCCTGGCGGCTCAGGAAATCAACGCTGGTAGATATCGGGCACATACCGCTCCATCAGCGTCTCGGGCCTGAGCGGCGCCGTAAAGCCGTAGCGTGCATATAGATCATGCGCCGTGCTGGTGGCCAGCATGAATCGGCGCAAGCCCTGCAAGCCGGGATGCGCCATCACGGCCTCCATCAGGCGCTTGCTGTAGCCACGGCCGCGGTATTCTTCCAGCACATACACGTCGACCAGATAGGCAAACGTGGCGTAGTCGGTGACCACGCGGGCGAACGCCACCTGGCGGCCGTCCAGCATGCCGCCAAAGCAGAGCGAATGGTCGATCGCGCGCTGTACCGTGGCCAGCGGGATGCCGATGGCCCATGTCGATTGCGTGCCGAGAAAATGGTGGATGGCTGGAACGTCGAGTTCCGCCTTGTCGGTGCTGATTATCAGATGCGACATCGCGCAAGCCCTGCTATCGTTGAAAAACACGATCATCGGCCTTTTTGCCGCGGCTGTCACCAGGGATGCATAGAACCGGGGGCGCCGCCCGTTCCGATTGCCCATGATGGGATGCCATAAGGTGCTGCCAATACTGTTACCGATACTGCCTGCATGCCATCGCCGCGCTTACAGGGCGAGGGCGGCTTTTTCTTCGGCGCTCAAACGCCTGGCGCTCACATACACGGTGTGCATGGTGGCGTGATCGGCGCTGGCGGCGATGGGGGCCGGCGCGGCGCGGAACTTCGGCACGGCGGCGGTGGCCAGGCTGGTCGCGGCGGCGATGGCGATGATGGCAACGAAGATGGCTTCCATGTTTTTAGCGATGTTCATGATGGTGTCCTTTGGGTGGCTGGTTGTGTGCTGCGATGATGGAACTGTAGGCGCATTGCTCCGCGATCGCCACCGGATTGCGACAAACAGCCCAAAAAACACAGGGACAGAATACCGAGCGGCCCGATGAAAGGCAGAAAGCCAGGCTGGCCCCGCGCAGCACCTTGTTCCGGCTCCGGCAACGACGGGCCATCGTCATTGCACAAGAGACTGATCGCCATTCCTTGCGGCGGACATGCCCTTGAATGTATTTCTTGCAGGCATGCTACAAATGTGGCATGCTACATTTGTAGCTTATCCAATCACCAAGGAATACGATGCTCTCATTCGCATGGAAGTGGACATTGGCCGGCCTGCTGTCTGCCGCCGTCTTGACAACGCCGGCGGTTGCCGCCGATTTTGACGGCATGGTCAGCGTCGGCGGACACCCGCTGCACGTGGCGCAGGCTGGCGCAGGCTCGTATACCGTCGTCTTCGAGGCGGGCTTCGCCAGCGACCTGTCGGTATGGCGCAAAGTGGCGCCGGAGGTGGCGAAAAATGCGGCAGTACTGGTCTATTCCCGCGCCGGCTACGGCAAGTCGCCGGCACGCCCACAGCACAGCCGCTCGGCCTGGAGCAAAGCGTCGCCGAGCTGGCCGACGTGCTGCGCCAGCGCAAGGTGGAGGGCCCGCTGATCCTGGTGGGCCATTCCTATGGCGGCTTCCTGATCCGCTACTTCGCGGCCACGCATCCGCAGCGGGTCGCGGGCCTGGTCTTGGTCGACCCCGCCGATGAAGGACTGGAAAGCATACTCAAACACATCGATCCGGCGCGCCTGCGGCAGGACCAGCGCATGCTCGCTGCCAGCATTCCGGCCAAGTGGCAGGGCGAGCTGCAAACGATCCAGGCGCTCCTCGATGCGGGCCAGCTGCCGGCGATGCCGGCGCTGCCCGACGTGCCTGCGGTGCTGCTCACGTCCGTGCAGGCGCGTGCCGGCTCGGACTTCTTCCAGGAGACGCCGGCCGTCATCAAGATCAAGCGCGAGCGGCACGCTGCCTTCCTCAGCCAGTTTTCAAGCTGCGCGCACGTCTTCACGCCGAACAGTGGCCATGGCATCCAGATGCAGGAACCGGACCTGGTCATTGCCGCCATCGGCCAGGTCATGACCCTGGCCACGCAGGGTGCCGCGCGCGCGGCCAAGGCGCAGGCCAAAAAAAAGCTGATGGGTGAGCTGGAGCACAGCACCGCCATGCTGGGCAAGCAGCAGAATGACGCAGCCATGGATCACACCGCGGCGGCACTGCGGGACAGCGCATTGAGCGAAGCGAAGATCAATGCATTGGGTTTCGACCTGCTGACCAAGGCGAAGCAGACGGCGCTCGCCACGCTGGTGCTGGCGTACAATGTCCGGGCCTATGCGCAGTCCGACAATGCCGCGGACAGCTACGGCGAAGCCTTGCTGGCAGGTGCCCGCCCCGCGGAGGCGCAGCGCCAGTTTCGCGCGGGCGCTTGCGCTGGGACAGGCCAACGGCGCACGCGAACAGGCCATGGCCGGCTACCGCCAGCATCTTTCACAAGCAGAGCAAGCATTGAAATCACCATGAAAAAGAAACCCTTGGCCACTGTCCCCGCCGAGATGCGCGGACTGGAAGACCTGGCACCGCGCGAGCGCCAGGTCGTCGAATGCGTGTACCGGCTGCAGGAAGCGACGGCGACGCAGATCCAGGAAGAACTGGGGCCGGACTTGAGCAATTCGGCGGTACGCGCCATGCTGGCACGCCTGGAAACGAAGGGCGTGCTGCAGCATCGCGTCGACGGTCAGCGCTATTTGTACAGCGCCGTGGCGCCGCAGGCACAGGTGCGCGAGTCGGCACTGAAAAAACTGGTCGGCACCTTTTTCAATAACTCCAAGGCCAGCGCCGCGACGGCCTTGCTCGGCATGTCCGGTGAGCTGAGTGCGCAGGAGCTCGATGATCTCGAAGCGATGATCGCGAAGGCGCGCCAGGAAGGCCGCTGATGGCGGGAACCGATCTCGCGCAGCTTCTCCTGAAGCATAGCGTGACGGTGATGCTGTTGCTCTGCATGCTGCGCCTGCTGCACCGCGCGTCGGCCTCGCGCCGCGTGTTTGCCACGCGCTGCGGCCTGGTGGCGCTGCTGCTGATGCCCTTGTTCTGGCTATGGCTGCCGCAGCTGTCCATGCGCATGCCGCTGGCCATGTCGGCCCTGCTCGACCCTCCGCTGCGCATCCCCGCCAGCGTGACGACGGCTGCGCTGCCCGACATCGATGCCGCCCTGGCCGCCCCGGCCCGTGCCGCATGGCTGGGCCGCTGGCTGCTAGCCGTATATGCCGTAGGAGTGCTCTGCCACCTGCTGCGCCTGGCGCTGAACCTGGTGCGCTTGCGCCAGGCTACCACCGCCGCGCAGGTGCTCGAAGCACCGGCATGGAGCATGGCCCTGCAAAGGCTGCGCCTGTCGCTGGGGCTGCGCCGTTCCGTGCGTCTGCTGGTCTCCGAGCCGGCCACATCGCCATACAGCTGGAGCTGGCGCCATCCCGTCATCGTGCTGGACCGGCATAGCGTCGGCAATGCGGAAGCCGATGCCGTGCTGGCCCACGAACTGGCGCACATCCGCGCCCACGACTGGCCCATGCTGCTGCTGGCGCGCATGCTGCTCGCCCTGTACTGGTGGCACCCTCTGATGTATCCGCTGCTGCGCATGCTCGAACACGATACGGAATGCGCCGCAGATGACGCGGTATTGGCTGCCGGCGCCACGCCATCGCGCTACGCCCACACCCTGCTCATGGTCTCGCGCCAGGCCTTCGGCGCAGAACAGGCAGACCAGCCGGCAGCGGGCATGGCCAATCGCATTGCCAGCCGCGGCGCCATGCTGGGCACACGCATCGCGGCGCTGCTGGAAGCCCATCGCCCGCGCGGGCGCGTCACGCTGCGTCAATGGTGGAGCGGCATGCTGGCAAGCGTGGCGCTGGTGTGCGTGATCGGCAGTATCACGCTGCAAGGGGAACAGGTGCTGTGGCCGGACAGCCTGTTGCCGGCCCCGAACGGCCAGCAGCAAGATCCGGTCGCCTTGCTGCATGCGCTCGGCAACCCGAATTTCACCCAGTTATCCAGCGCGATGCGTGCCAGGGACTACACCCTGCGCCATGCGGCCGAGACAGAATCGTTCCGCCAGCGCGCCGCCATACCGGCACTGCTGCTGGCCTTGCGCGACCCGCAGCCTGTCGTACGCCAGCTTGCCGTCTGGGCACTGGGCGAGATGCGTTTTGCGGAAACGGCGCCCGCCGTGGCGGCGCTGCTGGCCGATCACGACGCCGCGGTGCGCGCCGAAGCTGCCGCCGCGCTGGGCGACATGGACGAGCGGCGCTGGCTCGCTCCCATGATCGCCATGCTGGGCGACAAGGACGCTCTGGTGCGCCGCCGCGTGGCCCATGCGCTGGGCGACTTGCAAGCCGGCGCCGCCATGCCCATGCTGCAAAGCCGCTTGAACGATCCCGTTCCCGACGTGGCCAGCGAAGTGCGCTGGGCGCTGGGCGAAATGCGCTAGGCGTGGCTGTCCACTGCCGCCGACGCGATGCCGATGGCTGATGAGGGCTGACTGATAAAAATAGGGGGCTTGGCTGGAAGCGTGCGTTCCGCCCGTTGCTACGCTGTGTTGCAGATTGCTGCTGTCACCGGGGCTGGAGCGAACCGGGGGTACCGCCCGTTCGAATGGCCCGTGATGGGATACTGCGAGTTACTGCTACTGCCCGCATGGCATGGCCGCGCTTACAGGGCGGCTTTTTCTTCGGCGCTCAGGCGCTTGGCGCTGACGTACACGGTATGCATGGTGACTTGCTCGGCACTGGCGGCGATGGGGGCTGGCGCGGCGCGGAACTTCGGCACGGCGGCGGTGGCCAGGCTGGTCGCGGCGGCGATGGCGATGATGGCGACGAAGATGGCTTCCATGTTTTTGGCGATGTTCATGATGATGTCCTTTGAGTGGCTGGTTGTGTGCTGCGATGATTGAACTGTAGGCCGATCCCCCCTGAACTGCCATCGGATTGCGACCAAACGCACGATTCGCGGGACAGAATACAAACAGCCCGGATGAAACGCGCAACAGGCCATCAACGTGGCATTTGAGGCTTGCCAGCCCCATTCCCGGCCATTTCAGCGCCCTGCAAGCCCCTAAAAGCCCTACCGCTGGCCAACCTTGTTTATAATCGCCCTACACTAAAGGACTTCTTTCATGACTGATCAATTCTCCAAAAAGGGCGAAGCCTGGTCGGCCCGGTTTTCCGAACCGGTCTCGGACCTCGTCAAGCGCTACACAGCTTCTGTATTTTTTGACAAGCGCCTGGCGCTGTTCGACATCGAAGGCTCGCTGGCCCATGCGGAAATGCTGCATGCGCAAGCCATCATCAGCCCGGCCGACTACGCGGAAATCCAGCGCGGCATGGCGCAAATCTCGCAGGAAATCGCCGCCGGCCAGTTCGAATGGCTGCTGGACCTGGAAGATGTCCACCTGAATATCGAAAAACGCCTGACCGAACTGGTCGGCGATGCGGGCAAGCGCCTGCACACGGGCCGTTCGCGCAACGACCAGGTGGCGACCGACATCCCCTGTACGTGCGCTCCGCCATCGACGACATCACCGCCCTGCTGGCGACCTTCCGCAGCGCGCTGACGGACCTGGCCGAACAGCATGCCGACACCATCATGCCGGGCTTTACCCACATGCAGGTGGCCCAGCCGATCACCTTCGGCCACCACATGCTGGCGTATGTCGAAATGTTCGGCCGCGACGCCGAGCGCATGGCCGACTGCCGCAAGCGCGTCAACCGCCTGCCGCTGGGCGCCGCCGCCCTGGCCGGCACCACCTTCCCCATCGACCGCCTGCGCGTGGCCAAGACGCTGGGCTTTGACGACGTGTGCCACAACTCGCTCGACGCCGTATCGGACCGCGATTTCGCCATCGAATTTTGCGCCGCCTCCGCCGTGCTGATGATGCACGTGTCGCGCATGGCCGAAGAACTGGTGATCTGGATGAGCCCACGCATCGGCTTCATCGATATCGCCGACCGCTTCTGCACCGGCTCGTCAATCATGCCGCAAAAGAAAAACCCGGACGTACCGGAACTGGCGCGTGGCAAGACGGGCCGCGTCTACGGCCACCTGATTGGCCTCTTGACCCTGATGAAAGGCCAGCCGCTGGCCTACAACAAGGACAACCAGGAAGACAAGGAACCGCTGTTCGACACCGTCGACACCGTCATCGACACCCTGCGCATCTTCGCCGACATGGCCGGCGGCATCACGGTAAAACCGGAAGCGATGCGCGCAGCCGCCCTGCAGGGTTATGCCACGGCGACCGACCTGGCCGACTACCTGGTCAAGAAAGGCTTGCCATTCCGCGACGCCCATGAAGCGGTGGCCCTGGCCGTGCGCGCCTGCGTCGACGCCGGCTGCGACCTGGCCGACCTGTCTTTGGATCAGCTGCGCGCGTTTTCGCCGCTGACCGGCGAAGACGTATTCGAGGTGCTGACGCTGGAAGGCTCCGTCGCCGCGCGCGACCACGTGGGCGGCACCGCGCCGCGCCAGGTACGCGAAGCGATCGCCCGCGTGCGTGCGCACGCAGCTGGAAAAATAAACCGCGCTTGCGCCTCCGGACGCCCCGCTGCAGCGATGCAGCGGGGCGTTTTTCATTGCGCGACGATTTTCGACAGTACGGAAAAGGCGGCGCCCGTCTGCGACGCTTCCAGCAGCAAGGTCAGCTCCGTATATGTGCAGATGATGTTGATCAGATTGATGCGCTCCCAGGCCAGGCGCTTGAGAATGGCGTGATACACGCCCGGCGTATAGCAGGTTTCGGCGGCCAGGTGCAAAGTCACGGCCGTCACCCGTTCCTGGCGCGCCAGTTCCTGCTCTTCGCCGAACACCTCTTCCACCAGCGCGTGCAGCGAACGGCTGCAGATCACCATCACCTCGTTGACGCCGCGCGTAACGGTGATGAACGTGCCCCGCTGGGGCGCTGCCAGCGCCAGCAACTGGCGCTGGCAGGCATACGTCTGGTCGGAATAACGGTAGGTAAAAATCATCAGTTCGCTGCGCGTGGACAGCTCGCCCGCGCGGTGCGTGCGCCAGCACGATCTCGCCGCCTTTCTGCTGCGGCATCCGTTCGGCCAGGCGGCGCAGCGCCATTACCACGGCAGCCTGCCCCACCGGTTTCCATAAGTCGCTCTGCAATTGCGGCTGCAGCTGGCGCGCCAGTTCCGACAGGTTCAGCAAGCCGCGGCCCAATCCCTCGCTGAGAAAGGCCGATTCCATCACGATCTGTTCCACTTTGGTCGCTATCGAAAGCATAGTTCGTCGGGCCGGTGATTCCGGTGCACGCACCAGGAGCCGGCAACCCTTCCTGAAAAAAGGATGCACTGCGCCAGCGGCCGCGCCGGGCGGCGCGGTCGGACTCGCGGAAAAGCCCCCTTGCGGGGGGGAACAGCCGGCTGGCGGCGGCTAGGAAGGCGGATGCAGCATGAAGGCCGCTCCAGAGGGGAAATGGCTGAAACCTGCAGCAGAAAACAGAACTGACGTCATGTGAAACTCCCGATTTTTTCCCGATGCGCTGTAGTGGACGCGGTCATTGCCGCGTGCGCTTTTTTTGTCTTCGCCTGGTCCTCTGGGGACACCGCGAAGACCTAGTGTAGATCGCAACATTTAGAAAAGGCAACAGTGTTTTTCCAACAGAACACACCATTAGGCGAAGTAGTCCAAAACAAAAGTTGCAGCTTGCGATACATCAAACTTTCATATGATGTATTGCCGAAAAATGTTCAATTCTTAACAAAAATTCGCGTAGTGACCCATTTCTTGAATTTTTTGACATGGCGATCTCGACAAGTTTAGTGTCCCCCTACCCGGCGTCATGCCACCACAAAACGGCAGGCTATCCGCCCGCCGCCAGGCACGCCGGGGTGGCCATCAGGCATCGCGGCCAGCTCATTCACCATTTCCTTAACCGATACCATGGAGCAGAAATGAATTTACGTTTGACGATAGTTGCCGCATCCATCGCCGCCCTGCCGCTGATGGCCACCACGGCCGACGCCGCCACGCCGCTGCCACAGACCCTGATGGCCGCGCCGGTCGCCCTGGCTTCTCCACAAGAGACCGCCAGCCTGGTCAACAAACTGGCCGCGCAAGCGCGCAGCCGCGGTCTGAATACCGAGCATGGCTTTGCCGTCGGCGCCCAGCATCCGGGCGTCAGCGGCACCCGCGTGAGCCGCGTACAGCACACCTACAAGGGCTTGCCCGTCTTCGGTTCCGAGACGGTAGTGGTCAGCAACAGCGCCGGCGACATCGTCAGCGAATCCGTCTCGGACCGCGCGTCCGGCCTCGGTAGCGGCGGCGTCAATGCCGTCACCCGCAGCGCCACCACCGATATCGACACCACGCCGGCCGTCAGCGCCGCCGCCGCCATCGCCGCCGCCGTGAAAAGCATCGGTGTGCCGGCCGTCGACCATGTGCCGCCGCATGCGCAGCTGCTGATCTACCCCGTCATGAAAACCGTGCGCGTGGCCGGCGCCGAGAACAAGTCGGAAGCGGCGCTCAACGCCCTCGACGTGCAGGATGTAGTCGACCACTATGAGCTGGCCTACCTGGTGCAGACGCGCATGATCAGCGGCAGCAAGCCGGTCTACTACGACACCGTCGTCAGCGCCAGGGATGGCCGCATCCTGCGCCAGTGGAAAGCCCTGAAAACCGTCGCCGGCATTGGCAACAGCCAGTACAACGGCCAGGTGCCGCTCAACACCACGCTGACCGGCAGCACCTACACCATGAAAGACCCGAGCCGCGGTACGGGCGGCAGCTTCGGCGGCATGGCCATCACGAATGCCAACCATGGCACCACCTCGGGCAGCGTGTACAGCAGCACCAGCAATACCTGGGGCGACGGCCAGCAATACATCAACGGCGGCAGCACCACCAACGCCAACGGCCAGACGGCGGCCGTCAATGCGATGTGGGGCCTGATGAACACCTACGACACGCACAAGAATGTGCTCGGCTGGTCCAGCCTGGACGGCAACAACACGGCCACCCACATCGCCGCCCACGTCAACACGGCCTACGACAACGCCTACTACGACGGCAACTGCAAATGCATGTACATCGGCGACGGCGGCAGCGCGTTCAACAACCTCGGCTCCATCGACGTGATCGGCCATGAGATGGGCCACGGCATCACGGACGCCACCTCGGGCCTGATCTACTCGCAGGAGTCGGGCGGCTTGAACGAATCGAGCTCGGACATCGCCGGCGAGATGGTGGAAGCGTATGCGCGCGCCGGCGGCACGGGCAGCACGATTCCCAATACGGGCAACGATTGGATGACGGGCAAGGAGATCGCCAAGAATGGCCAGCCGCTGCGCTGGCTGTACAAGCCGAGCAAGGATGGCAGCAGCCCGAATGCGTGGAGCAGCACCATCAAGAACCTCGACGTCCACTACAGCAGCGGTCCGAACAACCGCATGTTCTACTTCCTGTCGCAAGGCTCGAATTCCACGTCCAGCAGCGACTACTACAGCTCCTACCTGAACAAGAGCCCGCTGGCCATGACCGGTATCGGCAGCGACAAGGCTTACCGCATCTGGTTCAAGGCCGCCACCACCAAGTTCACCTCGTCGACCAACTATGCCGATGCGCGCAACAAGGTGCTGCAGGCAGCCGAGGAACTGTATGGCGTGGGCAGCGCGGAATCGATCGCCGTCAAGCGCGCGTATGCGGCCATCAACGTGGGTACCGACGTCGATGAATCGACGACGGGCGGCGCGGTGACCATCACCAGCCAGCCGGCCAGCATCACCGTCGCACCAGGCGCCACCGCCTCGTTCGCCGTGGGCGCGGGCGGCGGCACGGCGCCGTACACCTACAAGTGGTACCGCAACGGCGCCGTGATCAGCGGCGCCACCTCGCCCGCCTACAGCTTCACGGCCGTGGCGGCCGACAGCGGCGCCGTCTTCAAGGCCACGGTGACGGATTCCTCATCGCCCGCCGTGACGGCCACGTCGAACAACGCCACGCTGACGGTGGGCACCAGCAGCGCCACCGAACGCGTGACGAACGGCGGCTTCGAGGCCGGCGCCACGGGCTGGAGCGGCACCACGGGCGCCATCGGCACGTTTACGGGGCAAGCCGCATACGAAGGCACGCAGTACGCCTGGCTGGGCGGCAATGGCGTCACGGCCAGCGAATCGCTGACGCAAAGCGTGGCCATTCCGGCCACCGCCACGTCCGCCAGCTTGAGCTTCGCGCTGCATATCGACACGGCTGAAACGGGCAATACCGTGTACGACAAGCTGGTCGTCACCGTGAAGAACAGCGCCGGAACGGTGCTGGGCACCCTGGCCACGTATTCGAACGTGAACAAGGCGGCCGGCTACCAGATCCGCACCTTCGACCTGATCGCCTACAAGGGCCAGACCGTGCAGATCTCGTTCGCCGCCACCGAGGACGCATCGCTGCAAACCTCGTTCGTGATCGACAAGGTCAGCCTGGTTACCCAGTAATCGGCTGAACATGCGGGCGGCAGGCCGGTTTGCCGCCAGTCGCCCGCATCCACCGCACGACACGATTGATTTTCTGGCAATTCCAGTCTACCCTGAGGCAGTGATTGCATCTTGCCTGCTGCCGTTACCCGCGACGAATTGAACTTTTTTTGGATGGTTCCTGACCGATGCCTACTTCGACCTTGTCCGCACGCGCTTTCCCCCATTCCAGCCTGTCCATTTTTACGCCTGCCATCATGCTCGGCTGAGCCGGACATGCAGTTCCACCTCCAGGTGCAGGGCCCGGCGGGCAACCAGGCGCTGGCCATCGACGCCGCCAGCGAGGCCGAGGCGATCCGCGCGGCCGTGCGCGGCGGCTGGCGCGTGCTGGCCGTCGACGACGGCGCCGCGCCGGACACCAGCGTCGCGCTGCGCCCCGGCAAACAGGGCCTGCCCCTGCTGCAATTCAGCCAGGAGCTGCTGGCCCTGCTCGAAGCGGGCCTGAACCTGGGCGAAGCCATGGCCACCCTGCACAACAAGGAAACGCGCCCCGGCGCCAAGGCGACCCTGGCCGCCATCGTGCTCACCCTGCAGCAAGGGCTAAGCTTTTCCGACACCCTGGCCGGTTTCCCCGACATCTTCCCCGACATTTACATCGCCACCGTGCACGCAGCCGAACGCTCGGGCAACCTGCCCGAGGCGCTGGCGCGCTTTGTCGCCTACCAGCTGCAGTTCGACGCCATCCGCAAAAAACTCATTTCCGCCGCCATCTACCCGTGCATGCTGCTCGTCGTCGGCGGCCTGGTGACCCTGTTTTTGCTTGGCTACGTGGTGCCGAAGTTCAGCGTCGTCTACGAAAGTTCAGGCCGCGAGATTCCCTGGATGTCGCAGATGCTGCTCGGTTTTGGCCAGACCCTGGCCGCGCATCCGCTGCTGTGCGCCGGCGCACTGGCCGCCGCCGCCGGCGCCGTGGTCTTCGGCATTGCCAACCGCACCATGCGCATGACCCTGGTGCTGCGCCTGCTGCGCCTGCCCGTGCTGGCGGACAAGGCGGCCGAATTTCGCCTGGCCCGCTTCTATCGGGCCCTGAGCCTGCTGCTGCACGCGGGCATCCCGCTGCACAAGGCGCTGGCCATGGTCGGCCCCATGCTGCTGCCGGCGCAGCAGGAGCAACTGGCGCAGGCGCGCCGCGCGGTGCAGGAAGGCATGCCGTTTTCCACCGCGCTGGAACAGGCCGGCATGGCCACGCCGGTGGCGCAATCGCTGCTGAAGGTGGGAGAAAACACGGGTCGCCTGGGCGACATGCTTGAACGCTCGGCCAAGTTCCACGACGAGGAATTCGCCCGCTGGGTGGACTGGGCGTCGCGCCTGCTCGAGCCACTGCTGATGACCATCATCGGCGTCGTGATCGGCGGCGTGGTGGTGCTGATGTACATGCCGATCTTTGAACTGGCAGGGAGCTTATCTTGAAGGTCATGTCATGAACGCGCGCGACGAAGAGCGAACCGTGCTCGATGCGGCCATGCTGCGCCAGGCCCATGCCAGCGCGCTGGAACAGGGCCGCCCGCAGATGGCCGTGCTGCAGGAAACGGCGGCGCTGCCGCCCGAAGTCTTTTTGCGCCAGCTGGCCGCCCTGTTCCGTTACCCGGCCTGGACGATGGCCGAACTGCAGGCCGCCCTGCCCGCCTTTGCCCTGCTGCCCTACACCGATTGCGCCCAGCGCGACTGCGTGCTGCTGCAGCCGGATGCGCCTGGCGCGCCGCCCGTGCTCGTCATCGGCAATCCCTTCAGCGAGGACCTGCTGCAATGGGCCGACTTCGCCCTGTCCACGCCCTTCACGGTGGCGCTGGCGCACCCGGACGACCTGGCCGCCTACCTGCAGCAGCAGGAAAGCGTGCAGCAGGCGATGCAGGAAATGCAGCACGGGGATGATGTGCCGGGCCTCGACCAGAGCATCGAAGACATCTCGCTCATCCGCATCAGCGAAGACAGCAGCCCCGTCGTGAAACTGGTGAACTCCACCATCTACGATGCCCTGAAATTCCAGGCCAGCGACATCCACCTCGAATGCGACGTGGCCAGCCTGGTCATCATCAAATACCGCGTCGACGGCGTGCTGGTGCAGGCGGGCCAGGTGCAGGGGCTGCAGATGGCCGAACAGATCATCTCGCGCATCAAGGTCATGGCCGACCTGGACATCGCCGAGCGGCGCATCCCGCAGGACGGCCGCTTCAAGGTGCGCGTCAAAGGGGCAGAGATCGACTTTCGCGTTTCCATCATGCCCAATATCTTTGGCGAGGACGCCGTGCTGCGCCTGCTCGACCGGCGCGCGCTGACGGAGGCGGCGCAGGCGCTGCGCCTGGAAAGCCTGGGCCTGAACGAGGATGCCATCGAACAGATCCGCCGCCTGGCCGCCAAGCCGCACGGCATGCTGCTGGTGACAGGCCCTACCGGCTCGGGCAAGACCACCACCCTGTACGCGGCCATCACGGAAATCAACACGGGGCGCGACAAGATCGTCACCATCGAAGACCCCGTCGAATACCGGCTGCCGCGCGTGCTGCAAATTCCCGTCAACGAAAAGAAGGGGCTGACGTTCGCGCGCGGCCTGCGCTCCATCCTGCGCCACGATCCCGACAAGATCATGATCGGCGAGATCCGCGACGATGAAACGGCGCAGATCGCCGTGCAGGCTGCGCTCACGGGCCACCTGGTATTTACCACCGTGCACGCGAACAACGTCTTTGATGTGGTGGGCCGCTTCCTGCACATGGGCGTCGATGCCTACAGCTTCGCGGCGGCCCTGAACGGCATCGTGGCGCAGCGCCTGCTGCGCCTCAATTGCGCCCATTGCGCCGTCGACGCCAGCGCCGAGGTGCTGGCCGACGCGCAGCAGCTGCGCGACAGCGGGCTGGCCCTGCATCAGGTGCAGGACTGGCAATTCATGGCCGGCAAGGGCTGCGGCCACTGCCGCGGCACCGGCTACAAGGGCCGCAAGGCCGTCGCCGAGGTCTTGATGCTCAGCGATACGATGCGCGAAATGATCTGCACGCGCGCGCCCCTGAGCCAGATGAAGGAAGAGGCGGCGCGCAACGGTTTTCGCCTGGCGCGCGAAGCGGGCCTCGACCTGGTGCGGCGCGGCGAAACCACTTTAGCGGAGCTCAATCGTGTCACTTATTGAACGCCTTACCCGCGCCACCGTGTGCCTGCACCTGGCCCCGCACGGGCTGCACGGCGTGCTGCGCCGCGCCGGCCGTCCCTTGCCCGACACCGCCTTCCACCTGACCATTGCGAATCCCGACGCCAGCTGGGAAGTGGCGCTAGCCGCCCTGCGCGGCTGGCTCGAACACGATGGCGGCAAAAAACTGCCGCTGGCCGTCAGCCTGGCCAGCCGCTGGTGCGCCATGCTGATGGTGCCGTGGAGCGGCGCCCTGCTCGACCGGAGCAGCGCCCAGCGCTTCCTGCACAGCCAGTTCGGCGCCGTGTATGGCGACAGCGCGCGCGCCTGGCGCCTGGCTGCCGATGACGCTCCTTATGGCAAGCCGCGCCTGGCCTGCGGCATCGATGCGGCCCTGCTGCAAGGCGTGCAGGACGCGGCCGCCGCGCATGGCCGGCGCTGCCTGTCCATCGAACCGATCGCCGGAGCGGCCTGGCGCAGCATCGCCGGCGGCAAACCTGCCGGTAGCAAACCTGCCGCCTTCGCCCTGGTGGAAGCGGGACGGCTGCTGCTGGCAACGACGGGCGGCGGACGCATCACGGCCCTGCACAGCCAGTCCTGCGCCGCGGCCTGGGGCGACGAACTGGATCGGGCGTGGCGGCGCTGGAACTTGCGCGCGCCGCAGCTGGACGCGATCGAGCAAGTGGCGCTGCTCGACTTGAGCGGCGAACCGCAGGATGCGCTGCCGGCGCGCTTCCAGCCCGTTGCCGTGGCCAGCGCCGCCCACCTGATGCGGGAGGCCGCATGGGCCTGAGCCGCCTGGAATTCCTGCCGCCCGGCGCCGCGCAGACGTTCAAGGGATGGCGCCTGGCCCTGTGCCTGGGGGGCGGCTTGCTGTTGCTGCCGGCCGCCGTGTACTGGCTGGTGCAGGCGCAGGAAACGCGACGCCTGGAAGCGCAGCTGGCGCAGCTGCAGCCGGTGCGTCCCGTGCGTGCGCCCCTCTCGGCGAACCAGCAGCGCGAGCGCGACCTCGAACTGAAACAGGTGGCCGCCGCCGTGCGCCAGCTCAACCTGCCCGTCACGCGTCTGGTCAGGACGGTGCAGGCGCCGCGCGACGTGCGCGTGGCCCTCCTGGGGCTGGACCTGAACGCGCAGCAGGGACAGGATGGCGCCAGCGTCCTGAAAATCGCCGCCGAGGCGGAAACCCCGCAGGACATGCTCAATTACCTGGCCTTCCTGAACCAGCAGCCCATGTTCAGTTCCGTGTATCTGCTCAAGCACGAGATGAACAGTAACGCGAATGCGAACGCGCCCGCACACCCTTACCGTTTTCAGCTGGAGGCGCAATGGCGGCAATAAAACCCGTACTGAAAGCAGGCGCGCCCGTGGCCCGCGCACGCCGCCAGTTGCATATGCCGCCGCGCATGGCGTGGGAAGCGCAGCGTCTGTGGCGCATGCTGGGCTGGCCCAGCGCCATCGGCGCGGCAGGCCTGGCGCTGGCCGCCATCGCCGTGCAGCAGGGCGAGGCGCTGGCCGAACGCCAGCAGCCATTGCGCGCGCAGCTGGCCGTGATGGCGAAACAGGCGGCGCTGCCGCCGGCGCCCGTCACGCTCGACGCCGACGCGGACAGCCTGGCCGCCTTTCATGCCTACCTGCCCGCGCACGACAGCATTCCCGAGCAGCTGAAAACCTTGCTGGAAGTGGCGCAACAGAGCGGCGTCACCCTGGCCAAGGCCGACTACAAGCCGCAGGAAGACGGTAACACGGCCTTTTTGCGCTACCAGATCACCCTGCCGGTAAAAGCCGAATACGCGCAGCTGCAAACCTTTATTGTCGACGCCCTGCAGGCACTGCCCACCCTGACCCTCGACTCCGTGCTGTTCAAGCGCGAGCAGATCGAGGCGGGCGAGATCGACGCGCGCATCCAGTTCATCCTGCTGGTCAAGAAGCCGGAGGCGCGCCGATGAAAAAAGCCGTACTGGGGACGGCTGCCGTGGCCACCCTGCTGGCCGCCCTCTTCTCCCCGGAGGACGAAGGCAGCATCGTGGGGCCGGCCACGGCCACGCCGCGCCAGGTGGAACGGGTGGCGGTCGCGCCCCTCGTCGCGACCGCTGCCGCTGCGCCAGCCAATCGCGCGCTGGCCATCGAACCGCGCCGGGGGCTCGACGACGAGGAAGCGGCCACCCTGTTCGCCAAGCAAAGCTGGCAGCCGGAGACGCCGAAAAAGATCATGCTCGACCAGCAGGCGGCGCAGGCCACGCGCACTGTCGCCGCCGTCGATGCAAACGCGCCGCCGCCTTTGCCCTTCCAGTTCCTCGGCCGCTTTGTCGACGAAGGCAAGGCCGCCTATTTTCTGCAGGCGGGCGAACGCAACGTGGTGGCGCGCCCCGGCGATACGCTCGAAGAGCGCTACCGCTTCGACGGCGTGGTGCAAGGCGCCCTGCAATTTACCTATCTGCCGCTCAACCTGAAACAGACACTCGCCGTAGGGGACCTCAATTGAAACGACGCACACCACGTACCGGCATCACCCTGCTGCCGATGCTGTCCCTGCTGGCCGCCTGCGCCGGCAACCAGGCCTATACCGACGGCCAGGCCATGCTGGGCGCCGGCCGCACGGAACAGGGCCTGGCCCTGCTGGAACAGGCGGCGCAGGCCGAACCGACCAACGCCAAGTACCGCATAGCTGTCACCAATGGCAGGATGCGCGCGCTGAACAACCTGAATGGCCGCGCCGAGGCGCTGCGCCAGCAGGGCAAGCTGCCCGAAGCGCAAGCGCTGTACCAGCAGGCGCTGGCGCTGGACGCCAGCAACGACGTGGCGCAGCGGGGCCTGGCCGGCGTGGCGCAGGATGAACGGCACCGCAAGCTGGTGCAGGAGGCGCAGGCCAGCTACCAGCGCGGCGGCGAAGCGAATGTCGCGCAGGCGCAGGAAGCCTTGCGCCAGGTGCTGCAGGAACGGCCCGCGCAGCGCGAAGCGCTGGCCCTGAAAGGCCGCATCGGCGACGAGCTGGCCAAAAGCCGTCCGGCCGGCGGCAAGCTGGCGGCCGCCTACCGCAAACCCGTGACGCTGGAATTTCGCGACGCGCCCCTGCGCTCCGTGTTCGACTTCATCAGCAAGGTGTCGGGCCTGAACTTCGTCTTCGACAAGGAGGTCGACCCGGCCCTGCGCGCCACCATTTCCGTGCGCGACACCAGCATCGAAGAGGCGATTGCCATGCTGCTGGGTGCCAACCAGCTGGAGCAAAGCGTCACCAGCGACAAGTCGATCACGATCTACCCGAACACGCCGCAAAAGGTAAAGGATTACCAACAACTCGTGGTGCGTACCTTCTTCCTCGCCAATGCGGACGTCAAGACGGTGGCGTTTTCCATCAAAACCCTGCTCAAGGCCAAGGACGTCGTCACCGACGAGCGGCTAGGTATCATCATGCTGCGCGATACGCCGGAAATGGTGCGCATGGCCGAGCGCATCATCAACGTGCAGGACCTGGCCGACCCGGAAGTGATGCTGGAAGTCGAGGTACTGGAAGTGAAACGCACGCGCCTGATGGAACTGGGTGTGCGCTGGCCCGACCAGGCCAGCCTGACCCTGGCCGGCGTCGCAGGCAGCACGGGAGGCCTGGGCGGCCTGAAGGTGGCGGACCTGCACCGCATCAATGGCGACAATATCAACCTGGGCATCGGCGGCGTCACCCTGAACGCCAACAAGACGGACAGCGACAGCAATATCCTGGCCAACCCGCGCATCCGCGTGCGCAACAAGGAAAAGGCGAAGATCCTCATCGGCGACCGCGTGCCCGTCATCACCGTCACGACGAACAACGGCGTCAGTTCCGACAGCGTCAATTACATCGACGTGGGCCTGAAACTCGACGTGGAACCGAACGTCTACCTGGACGACGAGGTGGCCATCAAGATCAACCTGGAAGTGTCGAACGTCGTCAAGGAGGTGATCAGCAAGACGGGCACGCAGGCTTACCAGATCGGCACGCGCAGCGCCTCGACCGTGTTGCGTTTGAAGGATGGCGAGACGCAGGTGCTGGCGGGCCTGATCAGCGACGAGGACCGGGGCACGGCCAACAAGGTACCGGGCGTGGGCGAGCTGCCCGTGCTGAACCGCCTGTTCGGCAGCCAGAAGGATGATGCCATGCGCAGCGAGATCGTGCTGTCGATCACGCCGCGCCTGCTGCGCAGCATCCGCCGCCCGGACCTGATGACGGCCGAATTCAATTCCGGCACCGAGGCGTCCGTGGGCGGCCGCGCCAGCGTCGGTGGCAGCCCTGAGGCCATCGCCGCGCCCGAGCAAGCCGCACCGCGCACCGGCTCGCCCATGACGGGCGGCGACGAGGCGCCCGCGGCAGGCGACAAGTCCGGCAAAGGTGGCCAGTGAGGTGGCCAGTGAAAGAGCGGGGCTTTACCTTCATCGAAACTGATGATCACCCTGGCGATCATGGCGACCCTGGCCACGGTGGCCGTGCCGATGGCGCAGGTGGCCTTGCAAAGGGCGAAGGAGCAGCAATTGCGCAATGCCCTGATCGAGATGCGCGAAGCGATCGACGCCTACAAGCACGCCTCGGACAATGGCCGCATCAAGCTGTCGCTGGGCGCCTCCGGCTATCCGAAAAAACTTGAGGAACTGGTCGAGGGCGTGCCCGACCAGCGCAGTCCCTCGAAGCAGAACATCTATTTTTTGCGCCGCCTGCCGCGCGACCCGTTCCAGCCCAGGGAAGCCGGCAGCGCGGCCGACAGCTGGAGCAAGCGCGCGTATGCCTCGCCGCCCGACAATCCCAGCGAAGGCGAAGACGTATTCGACGTCGCCTCGCGCTCGACCAAGGCGGGCCTGAACGGCGTGCCGCTCAATCAATGGTGACCGCCATGCAGACCACGACCATACGCCGCGGCTTTACCCTGGTCGAACTGCTGGTGGTGCTGGCGATCATCATCTCGCTGCTGCTGACGATCGCCATCCCCCGCTATTTCGGCTCGGTGGAAAAGTCGAAAGAGGTCGCCTTGAAGGAAAACCTGCAGGTGCTCAGGAGCGGCCTCGATAAATACTATGCCGACAAGGGAGAATACCCGGCCGCGCTGGCCGACCTGGTGACCCACCACTACTTCCGCAGCGTGCCGCTGGATCCCGTCACGGAATCGGCCGCCACCTGGCAGCTGATCCCTTCGCCGAATGGCGAGATCGGCGGCGTGGCCGACGTGCGCAGCGGCGCCAAGGGCAAGACGCGCGAGGGCATCCCCTTTGAGCAACTCTAGTTTCCTGAGCCGCGCACGCGGCTTCGCGTATATCTGGACCCTGATGCTGGTGGCCTTCATGGGTGTGGGCCTGGTGCTGGCCAGCGAATTG
Organism: Janthinobacterium sp. TPC_1; assembly: GCF_056037845.1. Classification (NCBI taxonomy): domain Bacteria; kingdom Pseudomonadati; phylum Pseudomonadota; class Betaproteobacteria; order Burkholderiales; family Oxalobacteraceae; genus Janthinobacterium; species Janthinobacterium sp. TPC_1. Next base: position 786,032 of record NZ_CP195157.1, read on the forward strand.
CATGCCACGGCCGCGCGGCGCGACAAGGAACGCGAGCTGCTGTTTATCGGCCATGAATTCCGCAACGCGCTGGGCCGCTACTACGACAGCACGCCGGGTGACGGCCGGCCACGCTATCCCTTGACCTTGCAGGAACTGCTGCGCGACCCGCGCTTTGCCAACGCCCGGCGGCATCTGCGACGCCTGTATGCGGACCCCGTCACGGGCAAGGCCGAATGGGGCGTGCTGCGGCAGGAGGGACGCATCGTCGGCATCCATTCGCTGTCGCCGCAACTGCCCATCAAGCAGGACAATTTTCTTGACGAAGACGCCAGCCTGCGCCGCAAGCAGCGCTACGCGGACTGGCACTTCACGTATCCGCACGACCTGGTGCTGGCCCCACCCGATGCGGCCGGCGGCGCGCCCGGGCTCAAGCCGAAAGGCGCGAACTGATATCATGCCCGCATTCCATATTCAGCATCGAGCAAAGGAGCAGGCATGAGCATAGGTGGCACTTCCATCGAACAGGCATTGGCATCGCTGTCGGACATGACGGGCGGCATGGCCGCCATCGGCAAGGAGGAACATGCGCAACGCATCGCCAAGGCGCAAGCGTTCATGCGCGAACAGGGCATCGCCGCCATCTACCTGAACGCGGGCGCCAACCTCACCTATTTCACGGGCACCAAATGGTATGCCAGCGAACGCATGGTGGGCGCCATCCTGCCTGCCAGCGGCGAGATCGAATACATCGCGCCCGCCTTCGAGGAAAGCACCTTGACGGGCTTCATGCTCGTCGAAGGCCGTGTCAATTGCTGGGAAGAGCATGAAAGCCCGTACCAGCTGTTCGCCGACGTGCTGGCGCGCATGGGGATAGCCCAGGACGCGAATCAACCGCCGCGCGTGGGCATCTGCGAAAGCGCCGCCTTCTTCATCTATGACGGCATCCGCCCGCTGGCCCCCGGCTACGCGCTGGAAAACGCGCGCACCGTGACGGCGTACTGCCGCAGCAGAAAATCGGAGGCGGAAATCGCCCTGATGCAGCGCGTGATGGACATGACCCTGGCCGTGCACGTGGCCACGGCCAGCATGCTGTACGAGGCATCACGACGGTGGAAGTGGAGGAATTCATCCAGCGCGCGCACCGCAAAGTAGGCGCGCCCCGCTCGTATTTTTGCATCGTGCTGTTCGGCGAAGCGACGGCCTACCCGCATGGCGTCAACTACGTGCAAACCCTGAAGGCGGGCGACACGGTGCTGATCGACACGGGCTGCCAGGTGATGAACTACATCTCCGACATCACGCGCACTTACGTGTTTGGAGCCATCAGCGAACGTCAGCGCAGCGTGTGGAACAGCGAAAAGGCGGCGCAGGCCGCCGCATTCGCCGCCGCCCGGTTGGGCGTGCCCTGCGGCGACGTGGATCGCGCGGCGCGCGTGTCCCTGGAAGCGGACGGCTTCGGCCCCGGCTACAAGCTGCCGGGACTGCCGCACCGCACGGGCCACGGCATCGGCCTCGATATCCACGAGTGGCCTTACCTGGTGGGCAACGACACGACGCCGCTCGACGTGGGCATGTGCTTCTCGAACGAGCCGATGATCTGTATCCCCGGCGAATTCGGCATCCGCCATGAAGACCATTTCTACATGACGGAGAACGGTCCGCGCTGGTTCACGCAACCGGCGCACAGCATCGACGATCCGTTCGGTTTGCGCGCGTAAGCCGGCGCTCCTGTGTTGGATTACGCTGCGCTAATCCAACCTACGCCGCCAATGCCCGGTAGGTCGGATTAGCGCGTAGCGCGTAATCCGACACACCCCCCTGCGCCAGCTTGAACACGGCCAGCGCCGTACCCAGCTGCACGGCCTGCTCCTGCAACGATTCGGCCGCCGCCGACGCTTCTTCCACCAACGCGGAATTCTGTTGCGTCATTTGATCCATGCTGCCGATGGCCACGCCGATGTCCCCGATGCCGGCGCTTTGCGCCTGGCTGGCAGCACTGATTTCGGCCATGATATCGGCCACTTTTTTCACAGAGTCAACGATCTGGCCCATGGTCAGTCCCGCCTCATCGACCAGCTTCGAACCCACGTTGACCTTGGCCACCGAATCGCCGATCAATTGCTTGATTTCTCGCGCCGCAGCCGCGCTGCGCTGCGCCAGGTTGCGCACTTCGGACGCCACCACGGCAAAGCCGCGTCCCTGTTCGCCGGCGCGCGCCGCTTCCACGGCCGCATTCAAGGCCAGGATATTCGTCTGAAAAGCGATGCCGTCGATGACGCCAATGATGTCGACGATGCGTTTCGATGAATCGTTGATCTCGCCCATGGTGGTGACCACCTGACTGACAACTTGCCCGCCCTTCACGGCAACCGACGATGCCGACACCACCAATTCATGCGCCTGGCCCGCGTTGGCGGCGTTGTCGCGCACGGTGGAGGTCAGGCTGTCCATGCTGCGCGCCGTCTGGTCCAGGCTGCCCGCCTGCGATTCCGTGCGCGCGGCCAGGTCTGCATTGCCCTGGGCGATTTCGGCGCTGGCCACCTGGATGGTCTCTGCCGACGCCTTGATGTCGGAAACCATGCCGCCAAGCTTGGCGCGCATGTCCTTCAGCGCCGCCAGCAAGCTGGTCTGGTCGCCCGCCTCGGTCACGATATGCATCGACAGGTCGCCATCGGCCACGGCGCGCGCGATCTGGCGCGCATATTCGGGTTCGCCGCCCAGCTGCTGCCAGATGGCACGCACGACGAAGTGCGACACGGCCACCAGGCAGACGATGACGGCCAGCGCCACGGCGATGCTGGTATTGAGCGCATTGCGCACGTTGGCCGCGCTGCGTTCTATGCCCTGCCTGAACTGCGCTTGCGCCTGTTCATTGGTCTTTGCCAGGTCGGCATTGAGTACCGCCAGCGCGCCCTGCATGCGTGCCACGGCCGCTTGCGGGTCGCCCTCTTCCATTTCCAGCATGATGCGCGCCGCGCTCAGGGCCGGCGCATAGTAGGCATCGAATTCCTTGGCCAGCCGCGCACCGTGCTCGCGCTGGCCGGGGATCGCCGCAAAGTCGCCCAGCCTGGCACGCAACTTGACTGCCTGGCCGCCGACTTGCCCGATGCGTTCCTTGTCGCCTTCGCTGACGGCATCGCGCAGGGCGTCGCCGACGGCGGCCACATCCAGGGTCAGCGACTTGGCCAGGTCGAGCACGGGATAGTCGGCGCTTTCCGTGGCGCGGATGGAATTGAGCGTGGCCGTGGACAGATAGGCGCTGACGGCCAGCCCCAGCCCGAAAATCACGGCCGAGACTACAGGTAGCGCCCATATCTTGCGTTTGATGCTCATTGCTGTCTCCTGATGGTATGTGTACCGGGCCGCCGCATGGCGCGCGGCCCGGGGCGGCTTTATGGCGCCGTCAGCACCACTTTGACGCTGGCGTCGACGGCGCTCTTTTCGATATAGCCGATGGCTTTCGGATCGGCCGCCACGACCTTCTTCACATCGGCGCTATTGGCCACTTCCTTCGGCAAGGTCGCCTTGCCCGTGAAGACCAGCTTGGACCACAGGGCCTTCGCCTGCGACGGTTCCTTGTCCGTCACCTTTTGTGTAGAACTCGGCACGCACGGGGGCGCTTTCCGGCTGGTCGATCGGCGTCATGGCCGTCGATTTACCGAGGAAAAACTGCGCCACCTGTTCATTCGTCATCGCGCCGGCGGCGCTCTTGGCATTGACCACCACGACCACTTCGGCCATGGCGGGAACGGCGGTCGACAGCGCCAGCAAGGCAGCCGCAAAAATAAAGGGTTTCATGCGGAGCTCCTCAGAAAACGAAATCGATGGCGGCGGCAGCCACCGTGACGGGGCCATGGAAACCCGGCTTGGCTTGCACGAACAGGCCCGGGCCATTCTTCGGCTTGATGCGGTCGATCTGCACCTTCAAGGCGGCCGAACGGTGGAAGTCCCAGCGCACGCCGATGCTGTCCGTCGATTGTTCGAGCTGGTTGCGCATGGTGGCCAGGGTGTCGACGCCGGCCGACAGGACGCGCAGGGTCGGCGTGCAGGCGGCCGGATAGCCGGCAGGGCAGGATGCGGGCACGGTGTTGTTCACGCGGCCATCGGCCTTCAGGCTGGCGTGGCTGTAGTAGGGCAGGAAGGCGCCCATGCGGTAGCCGCCCATCACGTACCACGAGGTGCTGTCGCTGACATAGCTGTCCGTCTTGCGCTTCGCATATTCGGACTGCAGCAGCACATTGTTCCAGTCCAGGCCCAGGCCCACGGAGGTGAACGACGCCTTCTTGTCCTTGACTTCCAGCGCATCGGCCAGGGCGCCCAGCTGGGCGATCCTGTAGCCGCTGCCGGCCGTGCGCAGGCTGCCCATCAGGGTGTTCAGGCTCGGCGAATCGTTGATCGTCAGCTTGGTCTCGGCACGGCCGAAGCGCACGGTGACGGGACCGTGTTCGGCCACCACGTTCAGGGCGACGATGGACTTGCCTTCCACCTGCACGGTCGAAGCGGGCCCCGTAGCCAGGGTGGCCTTGGTACGGCCCAGCGCCAGCTGCGTGGTGATGCTGGTATCGCCCGCGCTGAACTGGTAGGTCCCGTCGATGCCGTCGATGCTGTTCAGCGGTACCTGCGAATACATTTCGCCCGGCGGACGCAGCATGGTGTTGGCATAGCCGACGTTGCGGTAATCGGAAATCATGAAGACGGGCAGGCCCATGCGGCCGACGCGCACGCTGAAGCTGTCCGATACCTTGGCCTTGGCGAAGGCCCACGCCAGTTCGGCGCCGACATCATCCTCGCCATCCTTGCGCGCCAGGCCCTGCACGGTGGCCGACAGCCACGGGGTGACGGTCACATTGGCTTGCAATCCCAGGTTGGAATCGACGCCCGTGCGGGCGGTGCGGCCGGCACCGGCAGCCTGGTTCGGGCGCGCGAACTGCGCGTTATCGGTATCGGCCATGGTCAGGGCGGCCGTGCCGTAACCGCTGATCTTGACTGCGGGGCCGGTGGGTTCTTCGGCATAGGCATGGCTGATGGCCAAGGGCATGGCCAGCAGGAAAAGCAGGACGTGTTTATTCATAGTAATTAAATACCCGTAGCGGTGAACGTTAATCGTGGAATGGGACTCGAGGTCGATGGCTCACCGGCCGTAACAGGCCGGGTCCGTTTTTTTTTCGCGCCGCCATCGCCTTTGAGGCCTGCATGGCGTGTGACCAGTGAGTAAAACCATGCTACATAGAAAAGGTTTTACGTTGGAAAGTTTTCTTGCGGCAATGAGCGAATTCGCCGCTTTTGATGAAAAAAGCACGCGTTCTAGAGGGGTTTATCTAAATAGCACGCTGTGCAAAACCACACTTAGCCTATATTTTTCATACACTTATGGATAATTCAAGACGAAAAGAATCCGGATAAAAAAAACGCCACCCGCGCGATGATCGCGGGCGGCGCCGATGCAGGCAGTCTTGCGTCTGAAGCTTATTCGCGCTTGGACACCAGGGTCAGGATGTCGTAGCTGGCCACCAATTCCTCGTTCTGATTGGTCACCTGCACGTCCCAAGCGACCACGCCCTGTCCCACTCCAAATACGTCCTTGCGGTTGCGGTCGACCTTGCGCTTGCACGTCAGGCGCGCGCGGATGGTGTCGCCGATGGCGACGGGAGCGACGAAGCGCAGGTTGTCCAGACCGTAGTTGGCCAGCACGGGACCGACGCCGGGCGAGACGAACAGGCCAGCGGCGGCCGACAGCACGAAGTAGCCGTGGGCGATGCGCTTGCCGAACTGCGATTCCTTCGCGGCGATTTCGTCGAAGTGCATGTAGAAGAAATCGCCCGAGATGCCGCCGAAGGCGACGATGTCCGCTTCGCTGACGGTGCGGCGGTGCGTGAGCAGCGAGTCGCCCGTCTTCAAGTCCTCGAAGTGCTTGCGGAACGGGTGGATCGGGCTTTCGTTGACGTCCGCGCCGCGCACGTATTCACCGGTGATCGCCGCCAGCATGGTCGGCGAGCCTTGCACGGCCGCCCGTTGCAGGTAATGGCGCACGGCGCGCACGCCGCCCAGTTCCTCGCCGCCGCCCGCGCGGCCAGGGCCGCCGTGCTTCAGTTGCGGCAAGGGCGAGCCGTGACCCGTCGAGTCGACGGAGGCCACGCGCTCGAGCACGTGCACGCGGCCATGCGTGGCCGCCACCTGCGGCACCACGCGCGCGGCGATCTTCGGATCGCGCGTCACCAGGGTGCTCACCAGGCTGCCCTTGCCGCGCGCGGCCAGGGCCAGCGCTTCATCGATATCCTTGTAACCCATCATGGTGCTGACGGGGCCGAACGCTTCCACGTCATGCACGGCATCGTTGCCGAAGGCATCGCGGCACAGCAGCAAGGTCGGCGAGAAGAAGCTGCCGTCCTGCGCGCCTTCGCCGAGCGGATTGAATCCGTCGCCCGCACCGAACACCACTTCATTATCCTGCGACAGGGTGGCAACCCGCTCGGCCACGTCATTTTGCTGCTCTTTCGACGCCAGCGCGCCCATGCGCACGCCGTCGATGGACGGGTCGCCCACCACCACCTTGGCCAGGCGCTCGCGCAGGCGCGTGCCGACGGCGTCCATCAGGTGCTCGGGCACGATGATGCGGCGGATCGCCGTGCACTTCTGGCCCGACTTGCCCGTCATCTCGCGCACGACTTCCTTGACGAACAGGTCGAATTCCACGTCGTCTGGCGTGACGTCCGGCGCCAGGATGGCGCAATTGAGCGAATCGGCTTCGCCGTTGAAGGGCACGGACTGGGCGATCAGATTCGGGTTCGTGCGCAGCTTGGCGGCCGTGGCGGCCGATCCCGTGAAGGTGACGAAATCCTGGCCATTCAGGCGGTCCAGCAAGTCGCCCGTGGAGCCGATCACCAGTTGCAGGCTGCCGGCCGGCAGCAAGCCCGATTCATGCATCATGCGCACGACGGCCTGCGTCAGGTAGCTGGTCGCCGTGGCCGGCTTGGCAATGCAGGGCATGGCCGCCAGGAAGCTGGGCGCGAATTTTTCCAGCAAGCCCCAGATGGGGAAGTTAAAGGCGTTGATGTGCACGGCCAGGCCGCCGCGCGGCACCAGGATATGCGTGCCGGCGAAACCGCCCTTCTTGCCCAGCGCGATGGCCGGGCCTTCGTGCAGCACGTTCGACGACGGCAGCTCGTTGCTGCCCATGCTGGCGTAGGCGAACAGGGTGCCCGTGCCGCCTTCGATGTCGACCCAGCTGTCGGCGCGCGTGGCACCCGACAGATGCGAAATCGCATACAGTTCTTCCTTGCGCTCGACCAGGTACAGGGCCAACGCCTTCAGGCGCGCGGCGCGCTGCTGGAAGTCCAGCGCCATCAGGCCCGGCACGCCCGTCTTGCGCGCATACGTGACGGCTTCGTCGAAGTCGATCTTTTCCGCATGCGTGTGATAGATCACGCGGTTGTTCAAGGCGCTGTGCAGGGACACGGCGGCGCTTTCGCCCAGCCAGCGGCCGGCGATCAGGCTTTGCAGGGTGGATATGTGAGCCATGTGGTTTACTCCTATGTAGGTTTTTACTGCGCCGCAGCGTTCTTGTGCAAATGCAGCGGCAAGGCCGATTCGAAATTGAGACGCTGGCGGTTAGCCTCGACTTGCGTCAGGGCTTCCACTTCGCGCATCGTTTGCATCGAGCGCACGGCCAGTTCGTGGTACTGGCCCGTGCCCGAGCTTTTCCATTTGATTTCATCGTCGGTCAGCGCGCGGATGATCTTGGCGGGCGTGCCGACCACCATGCTGCGCGGCGCGACGATCATGCCCGCCTTGACGAAACTCATGGCGGCGACGATGGATTCCTCGCCGATGACGGCGTTATCCATCACCACGGCGTTCATGCCGACGAGCGCGTTGCAGCCGATGCGGCAGCCGTGCAGGACGGCGCCATGGCCGATATGGCCGTCGACTTCGACCACCGTGTCGCAGCCGGGGAAACCGTGCATGACGCAGGTATCCTGCAGGTTCGCGCCCTCTTCCAGGATCAATCGGCCGAAATCGCCGCGGATCGAGGCCAGCGGGCCGATATAGCAGCGCGGGCCGACGATCACGTCGCCGATCAGCACGGCCGACGGTGCACATAGGCGCTGGGGTGGACGACGGGGGTGACGCCGTTGATTTCGTAGACTTTGACCATGTTGCTCTCCAAAACATTATTGCCAGCCGTAGCGGCTGATGTCGGATTACGCGCAAGCGGCTCGGCGCCCCCGCTAATCCGACCTACGTCTTCACATACCCAAGTACGCGCTTTGTACCTGCTCGTTATGCAGCAACTCGGGACCGGGACCGGACAGCGTGATGGCGCCCGTCTCGATAACATAGCCCACGTCGGCGATCGACAAGGCCGCGTGCGCGTTCTGCTCGACGAGGAAGATGGTGATGCCCTGGTCGCGCAGCTCGGCCACGATGCGGAAGATTTCCGCGATCAGGAGCGGCGCCAGGCCCATGCTCGGTTCATCGAGCAGCAGCAGTTGCGGGCGCCCCATCAGCGCGCGCGCCATGGCCAGCATCTGCTGCTGTCCGCCAGAGAGCGTGCCGGCCAGCAGCAGGCGCTTTTCCTTCAGGATCGGGAACAGCCGTACATGCGCTCCATGTCGCCCGCCACGTCCTGTGCCGGGCGTGTAAACGCGCCCAGGCGCAGATTGTCTTCCACCGTCATGGGGCCGAACACTTGGCGTCCTTCCGGCACCTGGCAGATGCCGGCGCGCACGCGCTTGTCGGCGCTCATGCGGCTGACGTCCTGGCCGGCGAAGGCGATGCTGCCGGCGCTGATCGGCTGCACGCCGGAAATCGCCCGCAGCAAGGTCGTCTTGCCGGCGCCGTTCGCGCCCACCAGCGCCACCAGCTGGCCCTGGCGCACTTGCAGGTCGATGCCGTGCAGGGCCTGGATGCGGCCGTAATGGCTGGTCAGGCCGGCGATATCGAGCACCAGCGGTGTCTGAGGTTTTTCCATCTTCATCATGCCGCCACTCCCAGGTATGCCGCCACCACGTCGGGATTGGCGCGCACTTCGGCGGCGGTCCCTTCGGCCAGCTTCTTGCCATAGTCGAGCACCAGGATATGGTCCGACAGATTCATCACCAGTTTCATGTCATGCTCGACCAGCACCACCGTCACGCCCGATTGCGCCACCTTGCGGATCAGGGTTTCGATCTCGCCCGTCTCCGTGTGGTTCAGGCCCGCCGCCGGTTCGTCGAGCAGCAGCACTTTCGGCTTGGCCGCCAGCGCGCGGGCGATTTCCAGGCGTTTTAATGCGCCATACGACATCTGCCCCGCCTCGTCATCGATATGCCGGCCGACGCCGACAAACTCCATCAGGCCCGCTGCCTCGTCGCGGCAGGCCGCATCGGCGCGGCGCACGGACGGCAAACGCAGCATGGAGGCGAACAGGTTCTGGTTCAGGCGCAGGTGCGCGCCCACCATCACATTGTCGATGGCCGTCATGTTCATGCACACCTGCAGGTTCTGGAAGGTGCGGCTCATGCCGCGCCGCGCCAGCGCATCGGGCGGCATGGCGGCCACGTTCTCGCCATTGAGCAGGATCTCGCCCTTGGTCGGCGTGTAGACACCGGTGATCAGGTTGAACAGGGTCGTCTTGCCGGCGCCGTTCGGCCCGATCACGGAGTGGATATTGCCTTCCTTGACGGTGAAGCTCACGTCCTGCACCGCGTGCACGCCGCCGAAGCTCTTGCTCAGATTATTAATCGTCAGCATCTCACACCTCCTGCTCAGCTTTGACGGGCGCCTTCGGCGTGGCGGCCCGCTTGCGCGAACGGCTGGCCAGGCTCGGCACCAACCCCTTGGGCATGAAGATCATGGTGGCCATCAGGATCACGCCGAACACCACCGTTTCCCAGCCTTCAAAACTGGACAGCAGTTGCGGCAGGATCGTCAGCAGCGCCGCGCCGATGATGGAGCCGAAGATCGACGCCATGCCGCCCACCACCACCATCGTCACCAGTTCGATCGAATGGAAAAAGCCGGCCAGGTTGGGCGTGATGAAACCGATGTAATGGGCGCTGATGCTGCCCGCGATGCTGGCAATGACGGCCGACAGCACGAACACACGCACCTTGAAGCGCGTCGTATCGACGCCGACCACACGCGCCGCCACTTCCGAACCGTGGATGGCCTGCAGCGCGCGGCCGACAGGCGAATCGATCAGGTTCAGCGCCAGCCACGTCACCAGCAACAGCAGCACGGCGCACACCAGGTACCACGATTTTTCACCGGCGATTTCCAGGCCGGCGACACTGAAGGCGGCGACGCCGATGCCGTCCGGGCCGCCCGTCCATTGCGTCTCGTTGTTGATGACGATAGAAATGATGATGCCCAGGCCCAGGGTCGCCATGGCCAGGGTATGGCCCTTGAGTTTCAACACGGGACGCGCCAGCAGCAGCGCCAGCAAGCCCGTGGCGACGGCGCCGGCGGCCAGGGCGGCGAGCGGCGGCCAGTTGTAGTGCGTGGTCAGCACGGCCGAGGCATACGCGCCCAGGCCGTAGAAACCCGCGTGGCCCAGACTGATCTGGCCCGTGTAGCCCATCAAGAGGTTCAGGCCGATGACGACGATGGCGTTCAGCGCGATGCGGATCGCCACGTCATAGTAGAACGCATTGCTGAGGAACAGCGGCAGGATGGCCAGCACCAGCGCCAGTACCAGCAAGCCGCCATGGCGCGAGCGAGTGAGTAAATTCTTCATACACGCTCCGAATTTTTAGCGCCAAACAAGCCTTGCGGCAGGAAGAACAGGATCAATAAAATCAGCACGAACGGTACCGCATCCTTGTAGGCCGACGAGATGTAGCCGGCCGTCATGGCTTCGGCGATGCCGAGGATCAGGCCGCCGGCAATCGCGCCCGCGCCGCCGCCCAGGCCACCCAATACGGCGGCGACAAAGCCTTTCAGGCCCAGCATGATGCCCGCGTCATAGGACGTGTACGTGATCGGTGCGACGAGGATGCCGCCCGCCGCGCCCAGCAGAGCCGACAGGCCGAACGAGAACAGCAGCACCTTGCGCGTGTTGATGCCCACCAGTTGCGCGGCCAGCTTGTTGTGCGAGGTGGCCAGCATGGCCTTGCCCATCAGCGTGCGGCCGAAGAACCAGCCCAGCACCAGCACGATGACGACCGTCACGCCCAGCACCCACAGGCTTTGCGGCAGCAGGCTGGCGCCTAGAAATTCGATCGGCGCGTCGCCGGAAAAGGCCGGCAGCGAGTGCGTATCCTTGCCCAGCCAGATTTGCACGAGGCCGCGCAGCACCAGCGAGGCGCCGATGGTAATGATCAAGAGGGTGATGACCTGCGCGTTCTGCGCCGGTTCGATCACGGCTTTTTCCATCAACAGGCCAACGATGCCGGTGGCGATGACGGCCAGGATGATGGCCAGCGGCAGCGGCACGCCGGCGGCCGACATCACGGCGGCCAGCATCCCGCCCAGCATGATGAATTCGCCTTGCGCGAAATTGATCACGCCGCTGGTGTTGTAGATGATGGTAAAGCCCAGCGCCGCCAGCGCGTAGGCGGAACCGACCGTCATCCCGGAATACAGAAATTGTAGAAATTGTGCGACTTCCATGGTGTCTCCATTATGTTCGGCTATGCGCGGGCCGCCTTCGAGGACGGCCTCGCGCAGGTACTCTGGCTTACATCACTTCGACAATTGCCATTCGCCGTTCTTCACTTCCACCATGCGGAAAGCCGACAGGTCCAGGCCCATGTGGTCTTTGGCCGACATGTTGAACACGCCGGTCGTGCCCACAAAACCCTTGGTCTGCTCCAGCGCCGTGCGCACTTTTTCGCGGTCCGTACCGCCGGCGCGCTTGATGGCGTCCACCGACAGGTTCAGGGCGTCGAGCGCATAGCCGCCAAAGGTCGACGGATCGATCTTGTAGCGCTCTTTATACGTCTTGTCGTAGCCGACGACGACGGCCTTTTGCGCGTCGCTGTCGGGCAGCATGGCGCCGATCAAGAGAGCCGGCGTCGGCAGGCGCACGCCTTCGGCGGACTTGCCCGACAGCTTCAGGTATTCGTCCGACGCCACGCCATGCGACTGGTACAGCGGCAGCGCGGCCATACCTAGCTGGCCGTAGTTCTTGGTCACGACCGCCGGGCCCTGGCCCAGGCCGAACACGAAGACGGCCTGCACGCCAGCCGTATTCTTGATGCGCGTGAGCTGCGCCGTGATATCCGTGTCTTTCGGACCGTAGGTTTCATCGGCCACCAGCGTGATGCCGTATTTCGAAGCGACGATCTGCGATTCCTTGCGGCCCGAGGCGCCGAAGCCGCTCGTTTCCGACAGCAGGCCCACCTTGCTGATGCCGCGCTTCTTCATGTCCTCGAACACCTTCTCGGCCGCCATGCGGTCCGTATGCGGCGTCTTGAAGACCCACTTCTTGACCGGATCGATGATTACCACGGCGCCCGCCAGCGAAATGAACGGCACGCTGGCGCGCTCCACCAGCGGCGCCATCGCCATCGTCGCGCCCGTGGTGGTGCCGCCGATCAGCACGTCGACCTTGTCCGACTCGATCAGGCGCTTGGTAAAACCGTTGGCCTTGGCCGCATCGCTGCCGTCGTCGTAGTGCACCAGTTCCAGCTTGCGTCCCAGCACGCCGCCGGCCGCATTGATTTTCTCGATGTACAGCTGCAGGGTTTTCAGTTCCGGGTCGCCCAGGAAGGCGGCCGGACCCGTGACGGACAGCACGGAACCGATCTTGATGTTGTCGGCCGCGTACGCACCCGCGGCAGTCATGGCCAGCACGCCGGCGATCAGGGTTTTCTTGAAGATATTGGCAATCATTGTGGTCTCCACCAGGTTGGCACTACGGTCAATTAATATTGGCGCTTTTTTACAAGCCTGCGCCTTTTTTGTTTTTCTACTTTTTTATACGCGTTCAATGACGACAGCAATACCCTGCCCCACGCCGATGCACATGGTGCACAGCGCATAGCGCCCGCCCGTGCGCTCCAGCTGGTTCAATGCCGCCATCACCAGGCGCGCGCCCGATGCGCCCAGCGGATGGCCGATGGCAATCGCCCCGCCATTCGGGTTCACGTGGGCCGCATTGTCGGCCAGGCCCAGGTCGCGCGTGACGGCCAGCGCCTGCGCCGCAAACGCTTCATTGAGTTCGATGACGTCCATCTGCCCGATGGTGAGTCCCGTCTGCGCCAGCACCTTGCGCGACGCCGGCGAGGGACCAAAGCCCATGATGCGCGGTGCCAGGCCGGCTGTGGCCATGCCCAGCACCTTTGCGCGGGGCGTCAATTTGTATTTATCGACGGCGGCTGCGGACGCGAGCAAAATCGCGCAGGCGCCGTCGTTCAAGCCCGAGGCATTGCCGGCCGTGACCGTGCCGTCCGCTTTCACCACGCCTTTCAATTTCGCCAGCATTTCCAGCGAGGTGTCCGGACGCGGATGTTCATCCATCGTCACCATCTTCGGCTCGCCCTTTTTTTGCGGCACGGCGACGGGCACGATTTCGCGATCGAACACGCCAGCCGCGTTGGCGGCGGCCCAGCGCTGCTGGCTGCGCAAGGCCAGCGCGTCCTGGTCGGCGCGGCTGATGCCAAATTCCACGGCCACGTTTTCCGCCGTTTCCGGCATGGTGTCGATGCCGTACTGCGTTTTCATCTTGCCATTGACGAAGCGCCAGCCCAGGGTCGTGTCTTCGATTTTCGCCGCGCGCGAGAACGCGCTGTCGGCCTTGCCCATCACGAAAGGCGCACGCGTCATGCTTTCCACGCCGCCGGCGATGATCAGCTCCGCCTCGCCCGCCTTGATGGAGCGGGCCGCCATGCCGACGGCGTCCAGGCTGGAGCCGCACAGGCGGTTGATGGTATTGCCCGGCACCGCCGCAGGCAAGCCGGCCAGCAGCGCGGCCATGCGGCCCACGTTGCGGTTGTCCTCGCCCGCCTGATTGGCGCAACCGTAGAACACGTCGTCGATGGCGGACCAGTCGACGGACGGGTTACGGGCGATCAACGCGGCAATCGGCAGCGCACCCAGATCGTCGGCGCGCACGCTGGATAGTGCACCGCCGTAGCGGCCGAAAGGTGTGCGCACGGCGTCACAGATAAAGGCTTCGTTCATGTTTGCTTCCTTGTTCGGGCTATCAGGAGAAAATCTTCGGGCGCTGGTCGACCACGCGGCGGGCCTTGCCCGTCAGGGTGCGTTCGATGCCGGCAGCGGCCACCAGGCGCACGCGCGTGCTCACGCCCACGTGCGTCTTGATGCGGTGTTCCAGCTCGCGCGCCAGGGCATCCGTTTCGCTGGACGAGATGGTGGCGGTCAGGTCGATGCGCAGCTCGGCGATGACTTCGAGCTTGTCGAGGTGGCCGTCGCGCGTGACCACCAGCTGGTATTGCGGCGCCAGCTTCGGCATTTTGAGGATCAGCTCTTCGATCTGGGTGGGGAAGACGTTTACGCCGCGGATGATCAGCATGTCGTCCGAGCGGCCCGTGATCTTGCCGATGCGGCGCATGGAGCGCGAGGTGGGCGGCAGCAAGCGGGTCAGGTCGCGCGTGCGGTAGCGGATGACAGGCAGCGCTTCCTTCGACAGCGAGGTGAAGACAGTTCGCCCTCCTCGCCATCCGGCAGCACTTCGCCCGTTTCGGGATCGATGATCTCGGGATAAAAATGGTCTTCCCAGATGACGGGACCATCCTTGCTTTCGATGCATTCGGACGCCACGCCAGGCCCCATCACTTCGGACAGGCCATAGATGTCGACGGCGTCGATGCCGGCGCGCGCCTCGATTTCCGAACGCATGGCGTCCGTCCACGGTTCCGCGCCGAAGATGCCCACCTTCAGCGACGATTCGGCCGGGTCCAGGCCCTGGCGCGTGAACTCCTCGATGATGTTGAGCATGTAGGACGGCGTGACCATGATGATCGATGGCTTGAAATCCTGGATCAACTGCACTTGCTTTTCCGTCTGCCCGCCGGACATCGGGATAACCGTGCAGCCCAGGCGCTCGGCGCCGTAGTGCGCGCCCAGGCCGCCCGTGAACAGGCCGTAGCCGTAGGAGATATGCACCATGTCGCCCGCGCGGCCGCCGCCGGCGCGGATCGAGCGCGCCACCACGTTGGCCCAGGTATCGATGTCGTTCTGCGTGTAGCCTACCACCGTGGCCTTGCCCGTGGTGCCGCTGGACGCGTGGATGCGCACCACTTGCTCGCGCGGCACGGCGAACAGGCCAAACGGGTAATTGTCGCGCAAGACTTTTTTATCGGTGAACGGGAATTTCGACAGGTCGGCCAGGGACTTCAGGTCGTCCGGATGCACACCCGCTTCGTCAAAAGCGGCGCGGTAATGGGGCACGTTGTCATACGCGTGCTTGAGCGTCCATTTCATGCGTTCGAGCTGCAGCGCCTGCAGTTCATCCTTGCTGGCGCGCTCGATCGGCTCGAGGTCATTCGGGGCGGGAATTCGTTGGACCATCATTGTCTCCTGTTTAATTCTTTAACTGTTCAATCGGTACTGGCAGTTCAAGCCTGCTCTTGTATGACTTCGCCCGCCACGCGGATCGACTTGCCGCGGAAGAGCGCGATGGCGCGGCCTTCCTGGTTGCTGACCTTGACGTCATAGACGCCGCTCTTGCCGGCCAGCGCCTGCTCGACGGCGTGCGCCGTCAGCACGTCGCCTTCGCGGCCTGGCGCCAGGTAGTCGATGGTGCAGCCGGCGCCCACGGTGTTCAGGTTGTAGCTGTTGCAGGCGAAGGCGAAGGCGCTGTCGGCCAGGGCGAAGATAAAGCCGCCGTGGCAGGTCTGGTGGCCATTGAGCATGTCTGCGCGCACCGTCATCGTCATGCGCGCATGGCCGGGGCCCACGTCGGCCAGGGCGATGCCCATGGCGGCGGTGGCGTTATCGCGCGACAGCATGGAGGCGGCGGCCGCTTCGGCCAAGGCCTGGGCAGCGTGAAATTGGTCTTCCTTATGCATGAAACGGTACTCCATTGGCGAGTTTGCGGCGCAGCAGCGGCGAGACCCGGTAGCGGTCTTCGCCATAGCCTTGCGCCAGGTGGTGCAGCACGGTCACGATCTGTTGAACGCCCACCGCATCGGCCCAGGCCAGCGGCCCGCGCGGGTAATTGACGCCCTTCTGCATGGCGATATCGACGGCGTCCGCCGTGCACACGCCCTGGTTGACGGCGTCGGCCGCCTCGTTGGCCAGCATGGCGACGGTGCGCATGACGGCCAGGCCAGGCACGTCGTCCAGGCGCGTGACGGTGAAACCGGCCGCCTGGAACAGGCCGACGACGGCCGCGTAGGCGGCGTCGCTGCACTGGTCGGCGCGGGCCACGGCGATGCGCTTGGCACCGGCGTAATCGAGCGCCAGGTCGAACAGCACCGTGTCCGGATGCTGGTTGTCGTGCGCGCGCTGGGTGGCGCTGCGGCCATCGGTCAGATAAATCGCGGCGCCATGGCAATGCAGGGCCGGCGCTTCGTCGTGTGTCTGGCCTTCCTGCGTCACGCGGCGGCTGACCGTGATGCCAGCCTGCTCCAGCCGCTGCACCAGGCTGCGAATGATGCCGCTGTGGCCACGGCCATCGCCGCCGATGGCGGCCGACAGGGCGACGAATTCCGGCTTCGGCTGCGGGGCTTCCGCCTGCGCGACAGGGGCAGCCGCGCCTTCGCCATACTGATAAAAACCACGGCCCGATTTGCGGCCCAGGAAACCGGCGTTGACCATTTCCTGCTGCAGCACGGACGGCGTGAAGCGCGGGTCGTTGAAATAGGCGCCGAACACGGATTGCGTGACGGAGAAATTCACGTCATGGCCGATCAGGTCCATCAATTCGAAGGGGCCCATGCGGAAACCGCCCGCTTCGCGCAGCACGGCATCGATGGTGGCGGGGTCGCCCGCCTGCTCGTTCAACAGGCGCCAGCCTTCCGCATAGAACGGACGGGCGACGCGGTTGACGATGAAGCCGGGCGTCGATTTCGCATGCACGGGGTTCTTGCCCCAGGCGATCGAGGTGTCGTAGACGGTGGCGGCAACTTGTTCACTGGTGGCCAGGCCACTGATCACTTCCACCAGCGCCATCAGGGGCACGGGATTAAAGAAAAGCATGCCGACCAGGCGTTCCGGGCGGCGCAGCTTGGCGGCGATGGCCGTGACGGAAATCGACGAGGTATTCGTCGCCAGGATGCAGTCGTCGCTGACCAGCGCTTCCAGT
Organism: Janthinobacterium sp. TPC_1; assembly: GCF_056037845.1. NCBI lineage: Bacteria > Pseudomonadati > Pseudomonadota > Betaproteobacteria > Burkholderiales > Oxalobacteraceae > Janthinobacterium > Janthinobacterium sp. TPC_1. The sequence continues at coordinate 803,208 of NZ_CP195157.1, forward strand.
TCCGCGAACAGGCCGCGCTTGACGTCGAGATTTTCCACGATGGCCTCCACCACCAGGGATGCATCGCTCACATCGGCCAGGCTGCCGGCCGCCTGCAGGCGCGCCGTGGCGGCTGCCGCATCGTCAGCCGTCATGCGGCCCTTTTCGGCCAGCTTCGCATACATCTTGCCAATGTCGAGCAAGGCCTTGCTGACGGCTTCCGCGCGCGTGTCGTACAGTTTGACGCGGTAACCGGCGGCGGCGGCCACCTGCGCGATGCCGGCGCCCATGGCGCCGCTGCCGATGACGGCGACGATACTGTTGTTTGCCAATGCGGTCATATCAATGTCCCTTGAATTGCGGTGTGCGTTTTTCCATGAAGGCGGCCACGCCTTCGCGGTAATCGTCGCTGTTACCGAGATCGCTCATCATGCGCGCTTCCAGCGCAAGCTGCTGCGGCAGGGTATTGGCGCCGCTGGCGGCCAGCGCCTGCTTGGTATACGCCAGGCCCTTGGTCGGCGCCGTGGAAAAGTGCACGGCCAGCTTGCGCGTCTCTTCCGCCAGCTGCGCGTCGTCCACGCATTTCCAGATCAGGCCCCAGTCTTCCGCTTTTTCCGCCGTCAGTTTTTCGCCGAGCATGGCCAGGCCCATGGCGCGCGCCGAACCGATCAGCCGTGGCAGGAAGAAGGTGCCGCCCGTGTCCGGGATCAGGCCCAGCTTGCAGAACACTTCGACGAAACTGGCCGACTTGCCGGCGATGACGATGTCGCAGGCCAGCGCCAGGTTGGCGCCCGCACCCGCGGCCACGCCGTTAACGGCGCAGATCACTGGCATAGGCAAGGCTTTCAAGGCCAGCACCAGCGGCGCGTAGTTCTTTTCCACCGACTCGCCCAGGTCCACGCCCTTCGAACCGGGTTCCACGGCGCGGTCGGACAAATCCTGGCCCGCGCAAAAGCCGCGGCCCGCGCCCGTCAGCACGAAGACGCGCACGGTGCTGTCGGCGTTCACTTGCGCAATCGCGTCGCGCACTTCCTCGTGCATGGCTTGCGTAAAGCTATTGAGCTTGTCGGGACGGTTCAGGGTCAGAGTGGCGATACCCTGCTCGATGGTGAAGAGGATGTTTTGGTAGGTCATGGCGTCTCGCTTTTGTAATGGATACGGCAGGGCGTCAGCCCTGCGCCGGCTTTATTCAGCCTGGTCGAAGTCCACCACGACCTTGTCGGTCAATGGAAAACTCTGGCAACTGAGGACGAAGCCGCGCGCCACTTCGTAGTCTTCCAGCGCGTAGTTGACGTCCATCTCGACCTTGCCGTCGAGGATCTTGCAGCGGCAGGTCGAGCACACGCCGCCCTTGCACGAGTAGCGCATGTCCAGCCCATGGCGCAGGCCCGCGTCGAGGATGGACTCCTTGTCCTTGTCCATCGTGAAGGTAGTGTGGTTGCCATCCATGATGACGGTCACTTCCGTTTCCTGCACCGCATCCGCAGCCAGCTGGGCGCGTGGCTTGTGGGCGTTTTTCGGGATGCTGGCGGCGAACAGTTCAATCTTGATGTTCTGCTTGGGCATGCCGGCTGCCTGCAGGGCGGCGGAGACACCGAGCATCATGTCTTCCGGGCCGCAGATGAAGGCGTTGTCGTAGTCTTCGACCTTGATCCAGTGCTGCAGGAATTGCTCGCATTTTTCCTGCGTGATGCGGCCGTTGAACAATTCGATGTCCTGCTGCTCGCGGCTCATCACGTACACCAGGTTCAAGCGCTCCAGGTACACATCCTTCAAATCCGTCAATTCTTCCTTGAAGATGACGGACGACGAGGCGCGGTTGCCGTAGAACAGGGTGAAACGGCTCAGGGGTTCCGTCAGCAGGGTCGTCTTGATGATGGAGAGGATGGGCGTGATGCCGCTGCCGGCCGCAAACGCCAGGTAGTGCTTGCGGTTGACGCAATCGAGCGGCACGTTGAAGTGGCCCATGGGCGGCATCACCTCGATGGTGGCGCCGGCTTTCAGGGTATCGTTGGCCCAGGTGGAAAAGGCGCCGCCCGGCGTGCGCTTGATGGCCACGCGCAGGGTGCCGTCCTGCACCGCCGAACAGATGGAATACGAACGGCGCACGTCTTCCGCATTGATATTGGCGCGCAGGGTCAGGTGCTGGCCCTGCTGGAAGCGGAACTGCTGCTGCAGTTCCGCTGGCACGTCGAACGTGACGGCGATGGTGTCGCGCGTTTCATTGCGCACGTTGGCCACGGACAGCGGATAAAATTTACTCATGCTTCATCTCCAGTTTCTTCGGAACGTGTGCCTGATTTTTTTAGTGGCACTTGAAGTAGTCAAACGGTTCGCGGCAAGCCAGGCATTTGTACAGTGCCTTGCACGGCGTGGAGCCGAACTGGCTGGTCAGCTGCGTATGCGTCGAGCCACAGTTCGGGCAGATCACGTCCAGCTTCGGCATCGGTTGCCGTTTCACGCCACCACGCAAGCCACTGATGTCGATCACCTGCTGCTGCGGCGGGGCGATGCCATAGCCTTTCAGCTTGGCCTTGCCCGCTTCGCTCATCCAGTCCGTGGTCCAGGCGGGCGCCAGCTGGTTCACCAGGGTCACCCTGGCCACGCCATGGCTGCGCAAGGCATCGGTGACGGCGTCGGCGATCACCTGCATCGCCGGGCAGCCCGAATACGTGGGCGTGATCGTCACGACGCACTCTTCGCTGCTGACGACATCAACGGCGCGCACGATACCCAGGTCCACCACCGAGATGACGGGGATTTCCGGGTCGGGCACCTCGCCCAGCCAGGTCCAGACCTGTGCCGCGTCCAGCGCTGCGGCGCCACCGGCCGTGTTCATTACCACTCCGCCCCGGGATAGGCGCGCTGCAGGAACTGCATCTCGGCCAGGATAAAACCCAGGTGCTCCGTGTGCGTGCCCTGCTTGCCGCCCTTTTGCATCCAGGCGTCGGGCGCCGGCATGACCAGCGTCGCTTCGGCGAATATCTCGGCCACGTGTTCGAGGAAGGCCCGGCGCAGCACGTCCGATGGCGGCGCGATGCCGGCGGCGACCATGGCCTGGTCGACGGCGTCGTACGTGAACATCTCGCCCGTGTACATCCACAGCTTGTCGGCCGCGGCCTGCGTTTTCGCATGGCTGTCCGCCGTGCCGTCGCCGAGACGCACGATCAGGTCGCCGCTGCGACGCAAGTGATAGGTCACTTCCTTGATCGACTTTTGCGCCACGTCGACGATGCGGGCATCCGCCGATTTTGTCAGTTCCAGCAGCTGAAAGTAGTGCCAGCTGTCGAAGAAGAACTGGCGCATCATGGTGTCGGCGTAATTGCCGTTCGGCTGTTCGACCAGCAGGCAGTTCTTGAAATCGTGGGCATCGCGCAAGAAGGCGATGTCGTCCTCGTCGCGGCCGGCGTTTTTTCCAGTTCGGCCGCATAGCTGAACCACAAGCGCGTCTGGCCCAGCAAGTCGAGCGCCACGTTGGTCAGCGCCATGTCTTCTTCCAGCGCCGGGCCCTTGCCGCACAGCTGCGACAGCTGCTGGCTGAGGATCAGGGCATTGTCGCCCAAACGCAGGAGGTAGTTGACCTTGTCATCCATTGCAGGCGCTCCCATCACAGATTCTTGACTTCTTCCGGCATCGGGAAGAAGGTGGGATGGCGGTACACCTTGCTGTTCGACGGTTCGAACAGGGCGCCCTTGTCACCGGGGCTGCTGGCGACGATATCGGCCGCGCGCACCACCCAGATGCTCACGCCTTCATTGCGGCGCGTGTAAACGTCGCGCGCATGGTTGACCGCCATGGCGGCGTCGGAAGCGTGCAGGCTGCCCACATGCTTGTGCGCCAGGCCGTGCTGGCTGCGGATGAACACTTCCCACAATGGCCATTCTTTGCTCATGTTGCTATCCCCTTTTTATAGATATTTCAGGCTGCCGCTTTGCTAGCGGCTTGCTTGTCTGCATACGCGACCAAGGCATCGCGGAACCATGCACCGTCTTCATACGCTTTCACGCGCGTTTGCAAACGCTCGCGGTTGCACGGGCCGTTGCCCTTCAGGACATTGTTGAACTCGGACCAGTCGATCTCGCCGAATTCATAGTGGCCCGTTTCCGCATTGAACTTCAGGTCGGGATCGGGCACGGTCAAGCCCAGGTATTCGATTTGCGGCACGGTCTGGTCGACCATGCGCTGGCGCAATTCATCGTTCGAAAACAGCTTGATGCGCCATTGCGCCGATTGGGCGCTGTTGACGGAGGCGGCGTCGGACGGGCCGAACATCATCAACGATGGCCACCACCAGCGGTTCAAGGCATCCTGCGCCATGGCTTTCTGCTCGGGCGTGCCCTTGCACAGCGACATCATGATGTCGTAGCCCTGGCGCGCATGGAACGATTCTTCCTTGCAGACGCGGATCATGGCGCGCGCATACGGACCGTAGGAGCAGCGGCACAGGGGAATCTGGTTGATGATGGCGGAGCCGTCGACCAGCCAGCCGATGGCGCCCATGTCGGCCCACGACAGGGTGGGATAGTTAAAGATGCTGGAATACTTGGCTTTGCCCGAGTGCAAGGCGGCCAGCAAGTCGTCGCGCGAAACGCCCAGGGTTTCCGCGGCGCTGTACAGGTACAGGCCGTGGCCCGCTTCGTCCTGGATCTTCGCCAGCAGGATCGACTTGCGTTTCAGGGTCGGCGCGCGCGTGACCCAGTTACCTTCAGGCAATTGGCCGACGATTTCCGAGTGCGCGTGCTGCGAAATCTGGCGGATCAGGGTCTTGCGGTAGGCGTCCGGCATCCAGTCCTTGGCCTCGATCTTGATGCCTTCGTCGATGCGCGCCTGGAAAGCGCGCTCTTCCTGGCCCATGTCGTCGATGGAGCGGACGTTCTTGAGGCCGGTTTCAACCATTTGTGCGTACATGATCTGTCTCCCATGTCTTTGATTTTGCGCAGTAACGCGGTGCGATGAACAGATAATACGATACAAAAAACGATTTGCATACACTTGATGTGAGTCATTTTAAAAAATCGTATCTTGTGCAGCTTTTTTGTGCGTATGATATTGCTTATCAGAAAACACTACGGAGCGCCCCCAGCGCTTCCGGCAAATTATTGCCGCGCTACCCGCGCAGCCAAGTAAACTGCTGCTTTTATTGAACCGACCGCAACACGGCCAGACCGGAACCTCATGAAGAACACCCGCTGCACGGCATGGATAGCCGATTTCCTGGAAAGCGACCCACCGCGCTCGAAGTCCCTGGTGATGACCATCTTTGGCGACGCCATCGTGCCGCGCGGCGGCGCCATCTGGCTGGGCAGCCTGATCGAACTGCTGGCGCCATTTGGCGTCAATGACCGGCTATTGCGTACCAGCGTGTTCCGCCTGGCACAGGAAGGCTGGCTCAGCTCACAGCGCGACGGCCGCCGCAGCGCCTATACGATACGCCCGGAGGCGCTGGCCCGCTTCGAACGCGCCTACCGCCGCATCTATGCGCCGCTGGTCGTGCACTGGGATGGCAGCTGGACCCTGGTGATCGGCCCGGCCGGCAGCATCGGCGCGGCCGAACGGGGGGCGCTGCGCAAGGAATTGTTATGGGCCGGCTATGGCTTGATCTCCCCGGGCATCTTTGGCCACCCGGCCAGCAATACGGAAGCGCTGGAAGATATCCTCGTGCGCAACGAGGTGCAAGGCAAGCTGTATGTCTGCCACACAACAGAGTTGCCGGGTGTCAGCACACGCCCCCTGCGCGACATGGTGGGCGAATGCTGGGACTTGTCGGAAGTGATGGCCGGCTACGAAAAATTCATCGCCAGCTTCCAACCCCTGCTGACCCTGCTACAGGAAGCGCCCGTCTTCGATGCGGAGCAAGCCTTCGTCATCCGCTCGCTGCTGACGCACGCCTACCGTCGCGTGCAATTACACGACCCGCAACTGCCCGTCGAACTGCTGCCCGAACCGTGGCCCGGCACGCAAGCCTATGCGCTGGCGCGCGACCTGTACCGCATCACCCATGCGGCCGCCGAGGAACATATCCTGGCCACCCTGCGGCGCGAGGATGAGCATGTGCCCGACGTGGAGCCGTGGTTTTTTGAACGTTTTGGCGGACTGAACACCTGATAAAACGTCCATGGCGGCGTTGCAGGGCCTGGGCGTACGTTCGTACTGCCTGCGGCCCTGCGCCTTGCCCTGGCCATTTTTCAGGTGTTCAGGAATAAGAACACCTATCAAAACCTACTGCGCGTCGGTATTTGCGGCCTGCGATGCTCACTGTACCTTCGTACAGTTGCGCTTCTCAACCACAACTCCCTTCCGCTCGCTACGGTTTTGTTAGGTGTTGTAAGTCACCGCCTGCTCACTGTTTTGCCACCACCTGCTTGGCCCCTGCCAGCAAATCCTGCCCTAGCTTTTCCAACGCATTGGCCTGCACCAGCATGGTGTCAAGGATGGCGGCGTTGAAGGTGAACTCGGCCGGCGTCGTATAGCCGGGGAAACGTATGATGCGCAGCAATTCCTGCAAGGTCGTGCCCTTGCCCAGGTGCGCCAGGGCGTCGCTGAGGGCGCTGATTTTCTTTTCCAGTTCGCGTATGTGGTTGCTATGGTCGTCCATGATGATCTCCCCATGTCGGAGCTTCCACGTTAGCAAAGCACGTCCGTCGTCGTTTGCGCCAGCACAAAGGCGTGGCTAAAACGGGTATCATCGCGCCATTGCACACGATGCAAAACCCATATGTTTTTATCAGGAACACTCATGACCATTAAAATCAGCCAGCAATTCGACGCCGGCGCGATCGAGGTGCTGCGCGCCGACGATGCCCAATCCATCGAGCTGAACATCCGCAAGGATTCCCACGCCGACATCACGCAGTGGTTTTATTTCCGCCTGCAAGGCGCGCAAGGCGAGGCGTGCACGATCCGCTTCATGAACGCAGGCAAGTCGGCCTACCCGGACGGCTGGAAAGATTACCAGGCCGTGGCCAGCTACGACCGCGAAACCTGGTTCCGCGTGCCCACCAGCTTTGACGGCACGGTGATGACCATCGAACACACCCCCGAGGAAGAAAGCGTCTACTACGCCTACTTCGAGCCGTATCCATGGGACCGCCACCTGGCCCTGATCGACAGCGCGCAAGCATCGCCGCTGGTGCGCCTGATCGACCTGGGCAGCACCGTGGAAGGCCGCGACATGAACCTGCTGGTCGTCGGCGACGCCGATGCCGAGAAAAAAGTCTGGGTCATCGCGCGCCAGCATCCGGGCGAAACGATGGCCGAGTGGTTTGTCGAAGGCATGCTCGAAGCCTTGCTGGACCAGGCCAATCCGTTTGCCCGCCAATGCCTGCAGGACGCCGTCTTCTACGTGGTGCCGAACATGAACCCGGACGGTTCCGTGCATGGCAACCTGCGCACCAACGCGGCCGGCGCCAACCTGAACCGCGAGTGGATGACGCCGACGATGGAGCGCAGCCCGGAAGTACTCCTGGTGAAACAGAAAATGCATGAAATCGGTTGCGACCTGTTCCTCGACGTGCATGGCGACGAAGGCCTGCCCTACGTCTTCGTGGCCGGCAGCGATGCGCTGGAAAACTTCACTGCTGAACAAAAGGCCGAGCAAGACCGCTTCATCGCCGACTTCAAGGTGGCCAGCCCCGACTTCCAGGATGAGCACGGCTACGAAGACGGCCCGTTCACGCCGGAAGTGCTGACCATGGGCTCGCCCCACATCACCCATGCCTTCGGCTGCCTGTCGCTGACCCTGGAATTGCCGTTCAAGGACAACGCCAACGATCCCGATGCCCAAACGGGCTGGAGCGGTGCCCGCAGCGCCGCCCTGGGCGCTGCCGTGCTGCAGCCTATCCTGTCCACCTTGCGCGCCTGAGCGCCAGGGCCGACACGGCCCGCCTGATCCCATGCCCCGCTCGCCGGGGCTTTTTTTTTTTGACCGCACGACAAGCGTTGCTGGCCGAGCAGATTTTTTTCTTAACATCTTGCTTGCCAGAAATTATCGTCCTACACTAAGCAACAGAATCGGGCCGCGCCACGCTGCGCGGCCCCGCAAGAATATCTCGCCGGGCGGGTCGCCATGACTTCCCGGCCACCGGCAATACGCATCCACGGCCTTGTCCCTGCCGAATTAGCTTTCTGTAACGCAAACTGACCGCATCAGCATCGTCTTGAATGGACACCGCCTGTCCGCGGGACGATTCCCTGCGCACGCTTTCCGCTTTTCGCCGAGGATGAATGACCTATGTCTAAGCTTAAAATCAGCACCCGCCTGGCCTGCAGTTTCGGCCTGATCATTATCCTGCTTGCCATGGTGGCATTTGTTTCCGTCAGCCGCATTCGCAACATCAACACCTCGACGGAAAAAATTCTCAACGACCGCTACGTCAAGGTCATGCTGTCGAATACGATACAGTCCGAGGTCAATATCCAGGCCCGACTGCTGAGCATCGCCATCATCGGCGCCAACGATGCTGACGAAGTCAGCAGTTCCGTGACCAAGATTCAGGCCTCGGTCAAAAAGAACCTGGAACTGCTGGCGCGCCTGAAAACCATGGTCAATACGCCCAAGGGCCAGGAACTGTTACAGGCCGTGATGACCAGCCGTGAAAGCTATGCCAGGACGCGCGATGCGAATATCAAGCTGTTACAAGAAGGCAAGTCGGAAACGGCGGGCATCTTCCTGTTGACTCAGCTGCGCTATCCGCAAGAAAAATTCTTGACTGCTCTGGCGGCCATGGCCAGCTTCCAGGAATCGCTGATGGAAAGCGAAGGCAAGCAAGCCGCCGCCGATGGGCGCATGGCCATCATCCTGACCTTGTCCCTGTCCATCGCGGCGACGGCCATTGCCATCGCGCTGGCCGTCCTGATCAGCCGCTCCATCAGCCGGCCCATCGCCGAAGCCGTCAAGGTGGCGCAACGGGTGGCGGCGGTGACTTGTCGGTCAGCATCGACGCGCGCGGCAACGATGAGACGGGCCTGCTGCTGCGCGCCCTGAAAGACATGAACGACAATCTCCAAGGCATCGTGGCCCGCGTGCGCCATGGCACGGATGCCATCGCCCATGGCTCGCGTGAAATCGCCTCCGGCAATATGGACCTGTCCTCGCGCACGGAACAGCAAGCCAGCTCGCTGGAAGAAACGGCCTCGTCGATGGAAGAACTGACGTCGACCGTCAAACAGAATGGCGAAAACGCGCGCCAGGCCAACCAGATGGCGCAATCGGCCTCCAGCGTGGCCAGCAAGGGCGGCCAGGTGGTGGCGGAAGTGATCACGACCATGGACTCCATCAATGCCTCGTCGAAGAAAATCGTCGACATCATCAGCGTCATCGACGGCATTGCCTTCCAGACCAATATCCTGGCCCTGAATGCGGCCGTGGAAGCGGCCAGGGCGGGCGAACAGGGACGGGGCTTTGCCGTGGTAGCCACGGAAGTGCGCAACCTGGCCCACCGCTCCGCCTCCGCCGCCAAGGAAATCAAGATCCTCATCGATGATTCCGTGCACCAGGTCAGTCTCGGCAGCACCCTCGTGAACCAGGCGGGCAGCACCATGGAAGAGATCGTCAATAGCGTGCGGCGCGTCACGGACATCATGGCCGAGATCACGTCCGCCAGCAACGAACAGGAAGCGGGGATCGAACAAATCAACCAGGCCATCACGGAAATGGATGCCGTGACCCAGCAAAATGCCGCCCTCGTGGAAGAAGCGGCTGCCGCCTCCGAAGCGCTGCAGGATCAGGCAGGCATCCTGGCCGAAGCCGTCAGCGTGTTCAAGCTCGACGGCACGCAGGCGCTGCCAGCCACCGCGCCAGCACCGCGGCCGGCGCCAAAGCCGGCGCCACAGCCCGCAGCCACCAAGGCGGTCCAGCCCCGTCTCGTCGCCCAGGCGCCCGCCAGCCGCAAGAGCGCCGCACCCGCCATGGCGGAGGAAGGCGAGTGGGAACAATACTGACCGAGCCGCAGCCAGCCGCCCGTGCCGCCCTCTGGCACGGCGGGCGGCACCGCCATGGCGCAGCGCAGCATCGCAAATCGTTGCCACACCGGCCATTGCTGCCTATACTGGGCGCAGCATTGCCTGTCCCTCACCTTGCCGATAGCGACCCCACCTATGACCATCAAAGACCAGCCACGCGCTGAGGCGCGATTTTCACCGACCCGATTTGCACACGTGTGCATATTCTTGTTTCTTGGCGCGTACGGCATGCCGGGCACGGCGGCCGAACTCAGCCCTGCCGCACAGCTGGGGCAGCGCATCTTCCACGATGCCGGCCTGTCCGCCTCGGGCAAGCAGTCGTGCGCCAGTTGCCATGACCCGGCCCATGCTTACGCGCCAGCCAACAAGCTGGCCGTGCAACTGGGAGGGGCCGATGGCCAGACGCACGGCTACCGCGCCACGCCATCGCTGCGCTACCTGGAACACAATCCGCCCTTCCGTTTTGACGAGGAGGGCGCGCCCAACGGCGGCATCAACCGCGACGGCCGCGCCGCCAGCCTGGCGGAACAGGCGGAACGGCCTTTCCTGGCAGCGCACGAAATGGCCAATGCCAGCACGGATGAAGTGGTGGAACGGCTGCGCAACGGCAGTTACGCGGAAGCATTCCGGCACGTCTTTGGCGACGCCATCTTTGCGCAACCGCAACAAGCATTCCGCCGTATCACCTATGCCTTGCAGCAATTCCAGCAGGAAGAGCCGGACTTCCACCGCTACGATTCCAAATATGACCTCTACCTGGCCAACAAGGTTCCGCTGGAGCTCGCGGAATTGCGGGGCCTGGCCCTGTTCAACGATGAACGCAAGGGCAATTGCGCCGCTTGCCACCCCAGCGTGCGGGGCGAACATGGCGCACCGCCCTTGTTTACGGACTTCAGTTTCGACAATCTGGGCGTGCCGCGCAATACGCGCATTCCCGCCACCGCCGATTCCGCCTACTTCGACCTGGGCTTGTGCGGCCCCGACCGCACGGACCTGGCAACAAAAACAGCGTTATGCGGCGCCTTCAAGGTGCCCAGCCTGCGCAATGTGGCCACGCGCCAGGTGTTTTTTCATAATGGCGTGTTTGACAACCTGACGGATGCCCTGCGTTTTTACGTGCGGCGCGATACGCATCCACAAGAATGGTATCCGCGCGACAAGCGGGGAAAAGTGCGGAAATTCAATGACCTACCCGCCAGATACCGCGCCAACGTGAACGTCAGCGAAGCGCCGTTCGACCGCAAGCGCGGCATGGCGCCCGCGCTGACGGCGGGCGAGATCGAGGATATGGTGAAGTTCCTGGCCACGCTGACGGATGGCTATCAAGTCCAGCAGTAAAGCGTGGGGCGCCTGCCCGGCGTTGCCGCGGCGGGCAGGCAAGCGCTCAGCCGCCGGCCACCACCATGCGCTCGATGAGGATGGAACCCGTCTCTTTGGTGCCGCGGCGCAAGACGTCGGCGCCGCCCACGGCAACGATGTTGCGCAGCATGTCCTTCATGTTGCCGGCGATGGTGATTTCTTCCACAGGGTATTGAATCACGCCATTTTCCACCCAGAAACCGGAGGCGCCGCGCGAATAGTCGCCCGTCACGTAATTGGTTCCCTGCCCCATCAATTCCGTCACCAGCAAGCCCGTGCCCAGCTTTTTCAGCATGGCACTGAAATCGTCGCTGGCAGCCGTCTGGGAAGACGTCAGGTACAGATTGTGCGAACCTCCCGCATTGCCCGTCGTCTGCATGCCCAGCTTGCGGGCCGTATAGGTCGACAGAAAATAGCCTTGCACCACGCCATCCTTGACGACGTCGCGGCTGACGGTTTTCACGCCCTCTTCGTCGAACGGCGCGGAACCGACGCCGCCGATCACATGCGGGTCTTCGAAGATCTGCACGTGCGACGGCAGCACCTGCGTGCCCAGGGAATCGTTCAGGAAAGTGGATTTGCGGTACAGGGCGCCGCCCGAGGTCGCTTGCACATAGGTACCCAGTAAACCAGCCGCCAGCGGCGCCTCGAACAGCACGGGGCAAGTGCGCGTGCCCAGTTTGCGCGCATTCAGGCGCGACAGGGCGCGCTCGGCGGCGTAGCGGCCGATGGCTTCCGGGCTCGACATTTTGGCGGGGTCGCGCACGGACGAATACCAGTCGTCGCGCTGCATCTTCGCGCCCTTGCCCGCGATGGGTGCCACGGACAGCGTATGGCGCGAAAACGGGTAACCGCCGATGAAACCGCGCGAATTGGCGGAAACAAAGTGCGATTGCTGTACGTGCACGCTGGCGCCCTCGCTGTTCGTGATGCGCGGGTCGACGGCAAAGGCGGCCGCTTCGGCCCGCTGGGCCAGGGCGACGGCTTCCTCGGTCGAAATGAGCCAGGGATAGAACAGTTGCAAATCGCGGGGAGACATTTCCAGCATGTCCGCGTCCGCCAGCCCCGCGCAATCGTCCTCGGCCGTGAAGCGGGCGATATTGTAGGCGGCGTCCACCGTGGCGCGCAGGGCGGACGGCGAAAAGTCGGAGGTGCTGGCATTGCCGCGTTTCTTGCCGACAAACACGGTCACGCCCATGCCCTTGTCCTTGTTTTGCTCGATCGTTTCGATCTTGCCTTTTCGTACAGAAACGGACAGGCCGCCGCCTTCGCTGACTTCGACGGCAGCGTCGGTGCCGCCCGCTTCCCGCGCAAAAGACAACACATCACGGGCCAGTTGCTGCAATTGCTCTTGACTATGGGTAAATACGGAGTCGTTCATGCGCTGTTTTCTTCGGAAAGCCGCTAAAAAGGTTATCATAGCAGTCGTTTACAGTTTACAGGTGCGGCCTACGCGGCCAATCCCGCCTTATCATGCCAAATCCAAACCGGGGAGCTTGCGGCTTCCAATCCACCGAATTCGAACAGGAATATGAACGTCCGTCGAAGTCGGAACTCAAGCGCCAGATGACCGTCCTGCAAAAGCTGGGCGAAGAACTCGCAAATGAGGCACGTGACCGCGTCAAGCGCGTCCCGATGCCGGAAGACGTGCGCGACGCCATTCTCGAATGCCAGCAAATCAAGGATCACGAAGGCCGCCGCCGCCAGCTGCAATACGTGGGCAAGAAAATGCGCACCCTGGATGAAGAAGAAGTTGCCGCCATCCAACGCACCATCGATAGCTGGAAAGGCTTGTCGAAAGCCGACACGGCCAATATGCACGCGATGGAGCGCCGCCGCGACAAACTCTTGACGGATGACAAGGCCCTGACCGTCTTGCTGTCGGAAAACCCGGAACTGGACGTGCAGCATCTGCGCACCCTTATCCGCAATGCCCGCAAGGAGCAAGCCGAGAACAAGCCGCCGAAAGCCTACCGCGAAATCTTCCAGATCTTGAAAGAGATCGCCAAGAAGAACAATAGCGGCAAGAAAGATGCCGATGAAGATGGCGTCGAGCCGGAAGAAGACGAATAAGCAACTGGGTCTGACCCGCGGGTCTGACCCGAAAGTAGCTAAAAACCGGGATCAGCCCGGTTTTTTTACGACATAGACAGGTGCCCCATGACCACGATAGAAGACGAATTGATTATCGGCCTCGTGTCGATCTCCGACCGCGCCAGCGGCGGCGTGTATGAAGACCAAGGCATCCCGGCCCTGGAAAGCTGGCTGTCCGCCGCCATCCGCACGCCTTTCCGCCTGGAAAAACGCCTGATTCCGGACGAGCGCTCGCAGATTGAAAACACCCTGATCGACATGGTCGACCTGAATCACTGCCATCTGATCCTGACGACGGGCGGCACGGGCCCGGCACGGCGCGACGTGACGCCGGATGCGACCTTGACCGTCGGAACCAAGGAAATGCCCGGTTTCGGCGAACAGATGCGCCAGATCAGCCTGCAATTCGTGCCGACGGCGATCCTGTCGCGCCAGGTGGCCGTGATCCGCGAGACGCCCGAGCGCGCTTGCCTGATCATGAACTTGCCGGGCCAGCCGAAAGCCCTCAAGGAAACCCTGGAAGGCTTGAAGGATGTTGATGGAAATCAATTGGTGAACGGCATCTTTGCCGCCGTGCCGTATTGCATCGATCTCATCGGTGGCCCCTACATGGAAACCGACCCGGCCATCTGCAAGGCCTTCCGTCCCAAATCGGCGCTGCGTCCGGCGCAACCATTACCTGAGGAAAATACATGAGCACCTTGCTGGAAACCATAGAACTCGACAGCGCACCGAATCCCACCGTTTCCATCATCTGGATGCATGGCCTGGGCGCCGACGGCAACGATTTCGTGCCCTTGGTAAAAGAACTCGATTTGCGCGGCTGCCCCGCCATCCGCTTCATTTTCCCCAGCGCCGGCACCATGCCCGTCACCATCAACAATGGCTACGTGATGCGCGCCTGGTACGACATCCTCGTGAACGACCTCGTGCGCCGCGAGGACGAGGCTGGCCTGCGCGCCTCGCAGGGACAAATCGAAGCGCTGATCGCGCGCGAAAAGGCGCGCGGCATTCCCGCCAGCCGCATCATCCTGGCCGGCTTCTCGCAAGGCTGCGCCATGACCCTGCAAACGGGCTTGCGCCACGCAGAACCGCTGGCCGGCCTGATGTGCCTGTCCGGCTACCTGCCGCTGGCCGACAAGACGGCTCTTGAGCGCACGCCAGCCAGCCTGCAGACGCCCATCTTCATGGCGCATGGCACGGCCGACCCCGTGGTGCCGATTACCCGCGCGCAGCAATCGCGCGACTTGCTCACCGGCATGGGTTACAAGGTGGAATGGCACGAATACATGATGCAGCACTCGCTGTGCCAGGAAGAAATCGACGCCATCGGCGCCTGGCTGAAAAAAATATTGGCTTAAAGTAAAACAGGCGCGGTGTGCGCCGCGCCTGTTGTCATTCGGAACGCCGGGAACGATCAGTTCGCCGGCGTTTTTTCATTCCAGACTTTCAACATGTCGGGCGACGCTTCCGAACGGATACCGTTGTCCGTCAGCACCGATTCCGTCGCTGCCAGCATGTCCTTGCGGGGCACGACGAGCATTTCCGCATCGCGCTGCTGGAAGCGGAACGTCAGCAATTCGTCCGTCTGGTCGCGCAGCAAGGCCACCAGGTGCGCCAGGCTGCGCACGCGCACGCCGTTGACGGAATCGACGACCGAGAAGAAACGGGTGCTGTAGCCGTTCATCAGCTTGTGCGGGAAGAACGGCGCGGCGATCACCACCAGCTCTTCGCGCTCGCTGTCGGGCGCATCCCCGCGCCGCGTGGCCAGTGGATTGCCGGCAAACGCCATGCCGCCCAACATTGCCGGGTTGCCATTCGGCGCGGCCATGAATTCCGTGGTGGCGCGCGAAAACACCATCGGGCCGAAGATGAAATAGGACGGATAGTTGCCCTGCAGACCGCTGATGAGCATCGGGTGCGCCGCCGAGACGGGCACCTTGATTTTCAGGGGCGCGCCCTGGCGCACCACCGTCAACGGCAATTGCCCGTCTTTCGCCAGCTGCTGCTGCACGCGGTACTGGAAGCGCACGCGGCTGTTGGCATTCAGCTTGACCATGCCCTGGTTGTCGATAGGAAATTCACCGATATGCGTGATGACATCCCACTCCTTGAGCGGATAGGCGGCATCCTTGCTGGCCGGCGTCATCACGACGGCGCCCTCGACACCCTTGGCCAGCTTCAGATACGTGCGCAGCGCGGGATTTTCCAGCGTTTGCGTCACGTCGCGCATGGCGGGCTTGCCCTTGGGCGCGCCACTTTCCTGGTCGCGCAGGAACAGCTCGATTTCCTCGTTGGGAATGATGTAGCCGATGTTTTGCGCATTAAGCATGCCGGCAAAGGCCAGGCCGATCATCTTGTCGCCCGCAATCACGGGGCCGCCGCTGTTGCCGGGGTTGATGGCCGCATCGATCTGGATGCGCAGGCCGGAGACGGGAAAGTTGTAGCGCACGAATTCGATGCGCGACACGATGCCCTTGGTGATCGACAGCGAGGTGCCGCCCGTCGGCCATAGCCATACGCCAGCACGGCATCGCGCACGTCGGGCAGGACGTTGGCGCGCGGCACGGCTTTATGGCTGGCGAAAAAACTGTCATCGTCGATTTTCAGCAAGGCCAGGTCCATGCCGCGCGAAATGGCCAGCACGGTCGCCGGTATCTTGTCGCCCGCGCCATTCGCCTGGATCTGCACCTGGCTGGCATAGCCGACCACGTGCGCATTGGTGAGGATGCGGCGGCCCTCGATGACGACGCCGGAGCCCGTCACCTCTTGCGGCGCGGCCTTGCTCCAGGGTTTATAGGGATCCGGCCCGCGCAGGGTGGAAAACACCTTGACGACGGAATTTTCCAGCGCGGAAGCGCTGGGGTTAGCCGTAGCGGCGGTCTCGGCGGCAAGCGCCCGTACCGTCATCAAGGGGCAAAAAGAAAGGGCCAGCGCCAGGAAGGCGCGGCCCATCAGGGTGATGCACGGACGAGTTTTCATTGAGCTAGTGGGCAATGGAAGGGAAGTAAATTATATATTGAATAATTTCAACTTCATTACACTTTGCCCATCTTTGCCCGAAGAACTATTCTAATCGGGCAAAGGCGCGACGCCCAAGGCGGGCACCGCCGTCTGCGCCCCATTCATCACCATGGCCAGGAAAGTATAGTAGCCATTGATGCCCATCAAGTCGACCACGCCATGCTCGCCGAACAGGGCCAGCGCCCGTGCATACGTGGCATCGCTGACGCGCTTGTTCTGCTGCAACTCGATACAAAAGTCATGCACGGCTTGCTCATCTTCCTTCAGGGCAAGCGGCGCGCGCCGCGCCGCGATGGCGTCCACGGCCGCTTGCGCGATGCCGTTCTGCACGGCCAGCGGCGCGTGGATGGCCCACTCGACTTGCTGATCCCACTGGCGCGCCGTCACCAGGATCGCCAATTCCGACAGGCGCGTGCCGATGGCGCTGCGGTAGCGCAAATATTCTCCCATGCGCTGCGCCGTTTCCATCAGCTCGGGGCTGCGCATCAGCGGCACGAAGGGGCCATACAGCGCCCCGCGCGGACCGTCGATGATGGCTTGCGCGGCCGCACGCTGCTGCGGGTCCAGTTGCGCCAAAGGCAACGCGGGCAAACGGTCGATAGCGCTACCGGCCATCAGGCAGTCCAGGCGACGACGTCCTGCTGCTGTTCGCCCAGGCCGGCGATACCCAGGCGCATGCTATCGCCTTTTTTGAGGAAACGCTGCGGCTTGCGGCCCTGGCCCACGCCCGGCGGCGTGCCCGTGGCGATGACGTCGCCCGGTTCCAGGGTCATGAATTGCGACAGGTAGCTGACGATCTGCGCGACAGTAAAAATCATGGTTTGCGTATTGCCCGTCTGCATGCGCTTGCCGTTGACTTCCAGGTACAGGTCCAGGTCTTGCTCGTCGATGACTTCATCGCGCGTCACCAGCCACGGGCCGACGGGGCCGAAGGTGTCGCAGCCCTTGCCCTTATCCCACTGGCCGCCCCGCTCCAGCTGGAACGAGCGCTCGGAAATGTCGTTGACGACGCAATAGCCGGCCACGTATTTCAAGGCGTCCTCTTCGCTCACGTACTGTGCGCGCGTACCGATGATCACGCCCAGCTCCACTTCCCAGTCCGTCTTCTTCGAACCTTTCGGCAGCACAACATTGTCGTCCGGGCCGTTCAGGCAAGTGATGGCCTTCATGAAGACGATGGGTTCGGCCGGGATCGGCATGCCGGACTCGGCCGCGTGATCCGCGTAGTTCAGGCCGATGCCGATGAACTTGCCGACTTTCGCCAGCGGCACGCCGAAGCGCGGATTGCCGCGCACGAGGGGCAGCGTCTTTTCGTCGATCTTGGCCAGCTTGCGCAGGGCCTTGTCGGACAGTTGCGCGCCGTCAATATCCGCGATCACGCCGGACAGGTCGCGCAGTTTGCCTTCTTCATCGATCAGGCCCGGTTTTTCCTTGCCTGGACGTCCATAACGAACGAGTTTCATAGTCTTCCTTGGAGTTGATCATCATTGCCGCTGTGTGCAGGCTGCCATTTTACCGGATGGCCCGGCACGCCTGTAGTGGTTGATGAAAAACATCGCAAGTCCCGGCAGTTGCAAGGCGGCCAGCACGCCAAACGCCACCTGGTACGCCTGCGGCGGATACTGCTGCAGGCTGTTCAGGGGCCAGCAGCCGAGGATCAGGCCAAAGCCCGCCTGCACCAGGAAGGCGCCCGTAAAAATGAGCAGATTCAAACAGGTGGCCGCCCTGCCCGTCAAGCTGGCCGGCATGCTTTGCGCGACGATCGCATATTCGAGGCCCGTCACCGTGCCCAGCAAGGTAAACAGCACGGACAGCAAAGGCAGGCCGGGCACCACATTGCACGCCATCGCCACTTGCACGGCGACAAACAGGACGATGCCGGCGGCCGCCACTTGCATGGGTGCAATGCCACGCCGGCCCGCCCACTCCGTCAGCATGCCCATGCCGATGGCGCCGAAGATGACGGCCGCCATGCCCAAGTACAACAAATACGCCACGCTGTCATCGGACAAGCCGCCCACGTCGGCCAGCCAGCGCCCCACCCACAAGCCCTGCACGCCAAAAAACACCGTGTGCGGCAGCAGGATCAGCGCGATGGTGCGGCGAAAGCCGGGATCGCGGTACACGCTCCAGACGCTGACCTTGCTCGCCTGGTTCATGCCTGCGGCAGCGGCGGGCATGGCCGGCGACAGCAGGCGGATCAGCAGGCCGATGGCCAGCGCCGCCAGCGCCAGCCCCAGGAACACGCCGCGCCAGTCCGTGTAATGCAGGGCCAGCTTGACGGGCATCGTGGCCGTGGCCGCGCCCAGGCCGCCCACGGCGATCAGGTAGCCATGCACGGAGGGCAGGCGCGATGGCGCGATGGCGCACGAAATCGCTTTCACGGCGGCCATGAAACAGCCGCCCAGCCCGGCGCCCATGATGGCGCGGGCCCACATCAGCTCGGCAAAGCTGTGGCCCCGGCTGAACAGCCACACGCCCAGGGCCGCCAGCGCCAGCAGCCACAGTTGCACCGTGCGGGGGCCATAACGGTCGAGCGCCATGCCAACCGGCAATTGCACCAACGCAAAGGCGAGAAAAAAGGCGCTGGTCAGCAGGCCCAGCTGCGCTGGCGTCAGGGCGATGGCGCCCAGCAACTCCGCCGTCAGCACGGCATTCACGCCGCGCAGGAGGCACGACAGGTAATGCCCGAGCGCGAACGGCAGAAATACCAGGCAGAACACGGTCACGCCGGAGCGGGCAGGCGCACCGGCGGCAGGCATGCTCAGGCAGCCTGCGCCAGGCGGATGATTTTGTGCGGCATGTGCGGTAGAGGTTCATCCGTTTCAAAGAAAAACTTCTCGTGGCCAAAGGCCGGCTTCAAATCGTCCATCCACGTCGCTTCCGCGTCGAACTTCGCATAAAACGGCCGGCGTACCCAGTCCGGGTTGCGCGCCTGCAAAAATTGCAGGGCAAACAGTTTCTCGCCATTGATGCTGACGATGCCATCGATGACAATCTTGCCGGGAAACGCGCTCATGGATGGCCCACGCACCGTGCGCGACAGGCCGGACACCATCTGGTAGGCGGCCTGGAAGACTTCGTACGCCTTCGCCAGCGGCAACTCGAAATAGCCGCGCGGCCCCGTGTCGCGTTCGACAAACATGTAATACGGAATGGCTCCCAGGCGCGTGCCCGTCTGCCACAGCTCGGCCCAGCATGCCGGATCTTCATTGATGTGGCGAATCAGCGGCCCCTGCGTGCGCAGGGTGGCGCCCGTGGAAACGATACGTTTCACGGCTTGCTGCGCGATGTCCTGGCGCAACTCGACAGCGTGGCTGTAATGGCCCATCACGGCCAAGTTCTTGCCCGCCTTGACGATGCGCTCGAACAGGCGCATCAAGTCATCCGCATCGCGGTCCGAGACAAAGCGCTGCGGCCAATACGCCACCGCCTTGGTGCCGATGCGAATGTTCTGGATATGTTCCAGGCCCGGCGCCAGCAGCGGTTCCAGGTAGGCCGCCAGTTGCCGCGTGTTCATGATCATCGGGTCGCCGCCCGTGATCAGCACGTCCGTCACTTCCGGATGCAGTTTCAGGTAGGCAACCAACTCATGCGATTCGCGCGCATCGAATTTCATGTCATCCATGCCGACGAACTGGGGCCAGCGGAAGCAAAAGGTGCAATACGCGTGGCAAGTCTGGCCCGCGCTGGGGAAAAACAGCACCGTTTGCGCATATTTATGCTGCAAGCCGCGCACAGGCGCATCATTGACCCTGGGCACGTTATGCGTCATCTGCCCGGCCGGATGGGGATTCATGCCCAGGCGAATACCGTGTACATAGGCATCAATGGCAGCCTTGTCCCGCTGCACCAGCACCAGGTCGCGCAAATGCGCATATTGCTCCGGCGGCAGCATGTCGCGGTGGGGAAAGACGAGACGGTAGATAGGATCGTCAGGGATGTTGTTCCAGTCGATCAGCTGATCGAGCACATATTCATTGGTGCGAAATGGCAAGACGTGCGAAACCACTTGCACGGCTTCACGCTGCTCTTCCGGCAGCCATTCCCACTGCCGCGCCTGTTGAATGGTTTGCCGCGTGTACGGCTTGAACTTGGGTGAAAACGGCTCGGTAGTGAATGCGGACACGGTCGGCTCCTTGCCATAAATAGCGACAACTTCCATGAAATCAGCCGTATATCAGCCAATTTCACCCTTTATACCCCCATGCCAACCCAGCGCGGCATGCTGTGAAAGTCATCATAATTCTTGCTGCATGGAACCTAATTGCTACATATCAACAAGCCCGTCGATCCGTTGCACGCTGCCTACAAGCAACACCTTAGTTTGTTCCACCGCAATTTGATGCCGCCGACGGCGACGTAAATTACGACTTGGCAACACATCCCTCGATACCACAAGGAGCTTTCATGAAACGCTTATTCACGGGTAGCCTGCTGTGCCTGGCATTTGCCGGCGGCAGCGTCAGTGCCGCGGTCGAACCAACGGAAAAAAGACGCCATCGCCATGGCCGAACGGGGCGCCGCCTTCATGAAGGCGCATGGCAAGGAAGAAATGATGAAGAAAATCACGGCGAAAGACCCGGACTTCGTCCAAGGCTCGCTGTATGTGGACATGCGCGACATCAAGACGGGCATCGTGCTGGCCCACCCCATCAATCCTTCCATCGTGGGCAAGGATTTGACGGATGTGCCCGATGCGAATGGCAAGAAATATCGCCGTGAAATCATTGAGCTGGCGCAAAAACAGGGCAAGGGCTGGGTCGATTATCAGTACAAGAATCCCACCACCGGCAAGATCGAGCCGAAGACCACGTACATCCTGCGCGTCAACGATGTGGTGCTGGAAGCGGGTATCTACAAAAAATAAGGCAGGGGCGGCGCGCGCGCTCGCCGCGCGCCGCCTGCCGTTCGAACAGCCACTGCCAGGAGTCAAGCATGCTCAATCAATTACGCATCGGACCAAAATTGTTGCTGGCGCCCGCTCTGGTCTTGCTGCTGCTGATACTCAGCTCGAGCGGCGCCTGGTATGGCATGGTGCGGCAAAATGCCTCGCTGGAAAACATGGTGCGGGTGCGCATCGCGCATTTGAAAGCTGCCGCCGACGTACTAGGCGACGCCAGGCATGTGCATGGCAATATGTACCAGTTGCTGTCGTGGACGAATGGCAGCTTCGCCAAGGCCCGCCTCGATACGCTGGAGCAGCAGATCAAGGCGCGCCATGCAGCCATCGGCACCCAGCTGGCCACCTTGCGCGCCACGGCCACGGGCGCCGAGCGCAGCCTGGTCGATGCGGCCATCGCGGCCCTGGCCGGCTACCGCAAGGCCGTGCTGGAAACCATGGAAATGGCGCAGATGGACCAGTCGATCGCCACCAATTCCATGCTCAAGGCGGAAACGCAATTCGGCCAGTTCAATACGCAGCTGGCGCAGCTGTCGGCGCTGGAAACGACGCTCAGCAGCCAGGCCCATGCGACGGCCAGCGCCGAGTTTCGCCGCCTGGGCTGGAGCCTGTTGCTGACGGTGCTGCTGTCCATTCTCGTCTCCATCGTGGTCACCATGCTGGTGCGCCGCGCCATGCTGGTGGAAATCCGCGGCATTGCCGACGCCGTGCAAGACCTGGCGGCAGGCAAGCTGATGGCCGGCGCTCCCAAGCAGGGCAATGACGAAATCGCCGCCACCTCGCGCGTGCTGGACCAGACCATCGCTCACCTGAACCAGACCTTGCGCACCATCATGGGCGCCGTGCAATCGATCGACACGGCCTCGCGCGAAATTGCCACCGGTAATCTGGACTTGTCCGCGCGCACGGAAATGCAAGCCAGTTCACTGGAAGAAACGTCGAGCGCCATGGAAGCGCTGACGCAAGCCGTCAATGACAACGCCGACAACGCCCAGCTGGCCTGCGAGCTGGCGGGGCAAGCGTCCACCCTGGCCGTGCAAGGGGGCATGTCGATGCAGCAAGCCGTGACGACGATGGCGACAATTCGCGCCAATTCGCGCCAGATCGTGGATATTATCGGCGTGATCGACGGTATTTCCTTCCAGACCAATATCCTCGCGCTGAATGCGGCGGTGGAAGCGGCGCGTGCGGGCGAGCAGGGCCGCGGCTTTGCCGTGGTGGCGTCGGAAGTGCGCACCCTGGCGCAGCGCTCGGCGCAGGCGGCCAAAGAGATCAAGACACTGATCGCCACGTCCGTCACCACCATCGACGGCGGCAGCGTGGCCGTGCAGCTGGCGGGCGACAGCATGGGCGCCATCGTCGCCTCGGTGCAGCAGGTCAACGAGATCATCCAGCGCGTGAAAGAGGCCAGCGCCGAGCAGGCGTCCGGCATCACGGAAGTGAACCAGGCGGTGGCGCAAATGGATGACGTCACGCAGCAAAACGCGGCCCTGGTGGAGCAGGCGGCAGCGGCGGCGGCCAGCTTGCAGAACCAGGCCGTCAAACTGTCGGCGGCGGTCAGCGTCTTTACCCTGGATCCAGCCACACGGCGGCGCCCGCCAGCGCGGACAGCGACGCCTTTCAAGACCCCGCCAGGACGCCCGGCCAGGAACGGCGCGCGTTGCACAGCCCGCTGCGCGGCATGTCCGGCAAGCGTGGCGCCAAGGATGCGCCGCAGCGCCGGCGCGGCTAGCGAGGTGACTCAATGACAGGCGTGCGCATCGGTTTGCTCAGATAGCGCGAACCGGCCAGCACGAAGCGCCACGGCGTGTCCATCGCCCTGGAAATGCCGATGCGCGGGCCCGCCTGCACAGCAAACTCTTCCTCGCGGGCCAGCAGGGTGAACGGCGGCGCATCGAGCGCCAGCCGGTTCTGCAGATGGCTCACACCGAGCGCCTGGCACACCTTGCCCGGCCCCGAGCACAGCAGTCGGGCATCCTCGACGCCGCGCCGCTGGCGCATGGCATCGAGTCCCGCCACGGGTTCGATGGCGCGTATCAGCACGCCCGCCCCATGCCCCGCTTCGCGGCAGACAAAGTTCAAACACCAGTGGATGCCGTACGAGCGGTAGACATAGGCGTGCGCGGGCGGGCCGAACATGGCCGCATTGCGCGGCGTCAAGCCCCCATACGTGTGCGAAGCGGGGTCCAGCCGGTCATACGCTTCCGTTTCCACGATGCGCCCGCCCACGCCATCGACCAGCACGGTCACGCCGATCAACTGGCGCGCCACGCTGCTGGAATCGTCCGCAAAATCGATACCGGCGAGGATTTTTTTCATCCGGTAATTGTACTGCCGCACTGTCCGCCGCACGCCTGGCCCCACCTTGAAAACAAATAAAACTTGATTTTTTCATCATGAATGCCGGGATAGGGAGCGTCGTAAAATGTGGAAAACAGGGGATGGAGCAGGCCAGAATGGGGATTTTTTCCAGAATAATTTGCAGAGACGAACTATTGCTATGCATAAACAGCGATAATCGTCGGGCACTGCGCCAGACGCCCACGAGGCCGGCAGCGACAGTGCGCAACAGAATAACCACAGGCAAGGCAATGATGATGAGAGCGGCAGCGCAAAAGCAGGTAGTGCAGGAAGATCCGGTTGACGCCCTGATGCGTTCCATCCGTATCCCGCCGCGTCCCAGCCTGCTGGTCGACTTGCAGAGCGAATTGGCAGAAGAAGACCCGTCGCCGCGGAAAATTGCACGCATTATCGCCGACGATGTCGGCATGTCCGGCGCCCTGCTGAAGCTCGCCAATTCGCCATTCTATGGCGCCGCGCGCAAGGCCAAATCCGTCGAGCAAGGCATCAATTTTCTCGGCATCAACCAGTGCAGCGCCATGATGACGGGGCTGCTGGCGCGCCAGGCGCTGGAAGCGGAAGGCGTGGAACTGACCAATTTCTGGGATGTGTCGGCCAAGCGCGCGCGCGCCTTGGTATTTACCTCGCGCAAGCTGCGCATCGCCCCGCCCGACATCGCGCATACCTTCGGCCTGTTCTGCGATATCGGCGTGCCCCTGCTGATGAACCGCTTCCCCGACTACGTCAAGACGTACGCGGCGGCCGCCAACGATGCGCACAACTGCTTTACCAGCCTGGAAGACGCGCGCCACCAGACCAACCATGCGGCCATCGGCTGCTTGCTGGCGCGCAACTGGGGCCTGTCCTCCGACGTCTCCTGGGCGATTTTGCACCACCACGACTACACGGTGCTGGCCGACCCGTCCACGGACGACGCCATCCGCTCGCTCGTCGCCCTGTCGCTGCTGGCCGAAAAGGGCATTCAGCGCTACCATGGCAACAGTACCTCGCTCGAATGGGACAAGGGCGGCGAACTTGCTTGCCAGCATCTTGGCCTGTCGCAGGAAGAAGCCGCCGACCTGCTCGACGAGCTGCACGAGATGTTCGATACCGACCATTGAGGTATCAGGCGGCCGCGGCCGCCTGTATGATCCGTCCCGGCGCCTGGCAGAGTCCTGGCGCCCGTTTCCGTTTGCCTGACCGTATTTCTTAACCTGTTGATCGCCATGCCCAAAAATAAGCGCCCTGTCCCCCGTAAATCCGCCAACACGCCAGAAGACAAGGATGAGTCCGTCACGCGCATGCTATGCACGATGGCCCTGAATCTGGCGGAGCAGGAAGACAGCGAATCGCAGGGTACGGTGCTGGCCGAGCAAGCCGTCGAGTTCGGCCGCCTGATCCGCAAGGCCTTGAATCAAAAGAAGGATGAAATCCTGTACGACGCCATCGAGCGTTCCAAGTACGAAGACGTGGGCGCCTACCAATACCTGCGCAGCCATATCGAGGAAGCGGCCTCCATTTCCGTGATCCGCCGCGAAAACGCCCCGGCCATGGAAATCAACGCCTTCGTCGTACCCCTGCTGGTGCAAAGCACGGGCGGCCTGAAGGAAGCGGACAGTTTCCAGGACCAGGATGCGTTCGAAGCGCTGGTAAAAAGTTTCCAGCAAGCAGAATTGGAAAGCGCCAAGGCCAAGGTGGTCCTGATGAGCCATGCCTACGACCTCGATGAAATCGACCGCATCACCTACAGCCACCTGCATGACATGGTGCGCGATGCGTATTCGTCAATGACGGACAAGAAAATCGTCGCCACGCCGGGCCTGGAAAGCAGCATCGCCGGCTGGAGCGAAACGGCCTTCGGCCCGCAGGACACGGCCGTCGAACTGCGCTTCCTGCTGGGCTTTGCCCTGAAGCGCGTGGACGACCCGTTCTATGCGGAACCGAAGGATGAAGCGGCGCTCGACGCCTGGTTCGACGCACGCATGGCCCGCTACCAGCAGTGGACGACGGAAGTGGGCGACCTGGTGAAACGCTGCCTGGCGCCGGCCGGCAGCGCCCTGGAAGTCAGCTTCCTCTACCAGGATCTGTTCCATGGCGGCAAGGAACAAGGCATGAGCGAGTATGCGATGCTGCTGCAAATGATGTCCGGCATCAACCATGCATTGGCGGAAAACAACGTCGATGCGGGCGACGTCGCGGTGGTCGTCGGCCCGGCCGATGAACACGGCGAAATGTTGTTGCGCGTCAACGTCAGCACGGCGGGCGGCGCACTGCTGCACAGCGCCGACAAGCCGCTGGACCTGGCCGCCGACCTGCAGGACGAAGTCGACGACATCTGCGATGCGCTGGCCACCATCGGCGTGACGCAACTGTCCGTGGCGCTGAAGTTCGATGCCAAGGGACAGCCGCTGGAAGTGCAAGCCTACGCGCCAGCGTAAAGCCGGCAACACGATCAACGCGCGGCCGGCTCCCGTTGGCCGCGCAGCGACAGCCACGCCTGCAATTTCTGCGCATACGCCAAGGTATAAGCCGGGCTGCTCGACGGCAAGCTGACGATGCGGTAGCGCTGCGCGTGCTCGCCCAGCACCTTGACGCCCAGCTTCGCGGCCGTGCCGCCGTTGAAGGCGATCGTGTGCAATTGCGGCAAGCTGGCGGCCAATGCCACCAGGTCATTGTCGTCGCGGGCGCGGATATTGCTGTCCAGGCTGCCCGTGCGCTGCGCCTGCGCCACCACGTCCCACAGGCCCACGCCGTGCGCCAGCAAGCTTGCCAGACGCGCCTCATAGGGCAAGCTCTTCAAATCCACGTCCAGCACTTCGCCCAGCAGCATCCAGAACTTGTTTTGCGGATGCGCATAGTACTGGCTGTGCGCCAGCGATTTTTCGCCGGGCAGGCTGCCCAATATCAATAAGCGCGTGCCGGCATCGACGACGGGATCGAAACAGCGTTTAAGCGGGTCGGCGCTTTCGTCTGGCAAGAAGGCTGGGCTATTCAAATCAGATATCCGGAAGGAAAGACGAAGGACCATTTTACCCGGCCACGCGACGGTGTAGAATTCCCGCACAACCCTCCCTCTACAAGAGACCGCCCATGCGCACCATCGACACCCTGCTGGCCCAGTATGGCGAAAGCCACCGCAACCACGTCAATGAATGGGTGCACATCGTGTGCGTGCCGCTGATCGTTTTCAGTCTGCTGGGGCTGCTGTGGAGCGCGCATCCCAGCGTGGCGCTGCTCGGCAGTATTCTTGCCTTATACTATTATTACAAGCTGTCGCGCCCGTTTGCGGCGGGTATGCTGGCGATGCTGGCCGCCATGCTGGGCCTGCTGCTGCTCATGCCGGCGCTGACCATTCTGCCCGTGTCGCTGGCGCTGTTCGTGCTGGCCTGGATAGGCCAGTTCATCGGCCACCAGATCGAAGGCAAGAAACCGTCGTTCCTCGACGACTTGCGCTTTTTACTCGTGGGCCCGCTGTTCGTGCTGGGATTTTTGTACCGGCGCCTGCGGCTGGCGTACTGAGCGGCAAGACGTCACGCGTAACCGGTAACAGATTTTTACTATTCGCAACTAGTTATATGAGGCAAGTGTCCTTATGATAAGTCATCATCTGCCGGTCAATGTAATCGGCAACTAACTTTTGTCCAAGGGAGTTCCACATGAAAGCACCAATTATTGCAGTGGCATTGCTGGCCACCCTGGCCGGCTGCGCCGTACAACCGAACTCGGCGAATGTGTACAACGCGCGCCAGGCGCAGAATGAACAATCGGTTCGCATGGGCACGGTTGAATCCGTGCGCCAGGTCACTATCGACAAGGGCGAAACGGGCACGGGCGTGCTGGCTGGCGCGGCGCTGGGCGGCGTGGCCGGCTCGACCGTCGGCGGCGGCAAGGGCGCCATCGCGGCCAGCATCCTGGGCGCGGTTGCCGGTGGCATGGCCGGCAAGAGCATCGAAGCGAATGCCTCGAACAAGCCTGGCCTGGAAATCACCGTACGCCTGGACAATGGCGACATGCGCGCCATCGTGCAAGACGCGGACGAACTGTTCCGCCCGGGCGAGCGCGTGCGCCTGCTGTCGGATGGCCGCAAGACCCGCGTCACGCATTGATCTGCATGCCGGCGCATGGGCTTTAACCGAAGGCGCCGGCAGCCATCAGCAAGGCCGAGGGCGACATGCCCTCGTGCAGCCAGATGGCCATCAAGGTTGCCACGACAACATACACAAGCACGCTCCATACTTTGATCTGCAGTGAGGCTGGCATGGCGGTCTCCGCTCAAAGATGCAATTCAGAAAATATTTACTTGATATTAATGTAAATATTTTCATAAATTCAACATTCTCCAGAAGCACTGCGCTGGCTCAATACCGGAGTGTCTCCTCGTGCGCATGCCGCCCATCCAGATGGCAAGCTCGACCGGGAGACGCTATGCCCGTATACTTGCGCGATGTCCTCTCCTCTCCTGTTCATCATTGCCTGCCTGATCTGGGGCTCCACCTTCTGGGCCATCACCTTGCAGCTGGGCGATGTAGCCCCCGCCGTGTCCGTCGTCTACCGCTTCGGCCTGGCGTCCGCCACCCTGTTCGCCTGGTGCGCGCTGCGCGGCGACCGCCTGCGCCTGCCCTGGCGCGCGCAAAAATGGATGCTGCTGCAGGGATTGGCCTCGTTTGCCCTCAGCTATGTGTGCACCTACAGCTCGGAGCAATACCTGGTCTCGGCCCTCGTCAGCGTGCTGTTCGCGCTGATGGTGTTCTGGACGCCCTTGCTCAACCGCATCGCCTTCGGCACGCCGATCACCTGGAGCACCTGTTGCGCGGCGTTTGTCGCCATCTGCGGCATCGTGCTGCTGTTTTACCAGTCCATCGGCGCGGCGCTGCACGATATCCTCGGCGGCGGCAACGGGCATTTCCTGCTCGGTTTCATGCTGGCCCTGGTGGCCACCGTCTCCAGCACGGCAGGCAATGCCCTCGTCATGAAAGTGCGCGAACAGTCGGGCAACGTGATGCTGACCATGGCCTGGACCATGCTGTGGGGCACCTTGATGGTGGCTGCCTGGGCCATCGCCACGGGCCAGTCCTGGCAGCTGCCCGCGCGCGCCAGTTACTGGATGGGATTGCTGTATCTGGCCCTCTTCGGCTCGGTGATCGCCTTCAGCGCGTATTTCACTTTAATCGCGCGCATCGGCACGCAAAAAACCGTGTATATCGGCGTCGTCACGCCCGTCATTTCCGTGCTGCTGTCGGTACAGTTCGAACACTACCGGCCCGCCCCCATCGAATGGGTGGGCATGGTGCTATGCCTGTCCAGCGTGGCATGGGCACTGACGTCGGGCGCGCGCAAGACGGCTGTCGCATCCTCTCTTTCCACCACTCCATCCGCAAAGGCAACATGAGCACCTCTTCCTCCCTCGCCATCCGTCCCGCGACCGCATCCGACGTAGCCGCCATCTTCGGCATGATCCATGAACTGGCCGTGTTTGAAAAACTCGAACACATGATGATCGCCAAGGAATCCATGCTGCACGACAGCCTGTTCGGCCCGCACCCCGCGTGCGAAGCACTGGTGGGCGAGGAAAACGGCGAGGTGGTGACGTTCGCCTTGTTCTTCCACAACTTTTCCACCTTCCTGTGCCGCAAGGGTCTGTACCTGGAAGACCTGTATGTAAAGCAATCGGTGCGCGGCAAGGGCTATGGCAAGCAGATGCTGGTGGCGCTGGCGCAACTGGCCGTCGAACGCGATTGCGGCGCGTTTCGAATGGTCGGTGCTGGACTGGAATGAAAACGCGATCAACTTCTACAAGGGCATGGGCGCGGACGTGATGCCGGACTGGCGCATCTGCCGGGTCGCGGGCGATGCCTTGACGCAATTGTCGGCAGGCACGCCAAAAACCATCGCATTGGAACCGTCAGAGTAAGTTCCCCAAAAAAAATCCCCGCGGGCTAGCGGCACCGCGGGGTGAACCCATTGTCAAGTGGGAGGGGGAGAATGCAATCAACGGTTATCAATATAAACGCTACGACTGGTCACCGCGCCGACCTTTACATTTGCTTACCGGGCCTTACATTTTCCTTAAAGCTGACACCTAACTGTCCACCATTTGCGACAGTTTATTTCCGTGGCTCAATCAATGTGCCGTGCAAGCCGATATGTTGTTGCGCAACCCCACTGCCACCCTGCGCATTTTTATAGATTTGGTACACTGTCAGGCAGGCAATGCAGCCAGCAACCACGGCAAAAATGACCATGCAACGCTCCTTGAGTATGCTTGATGGGATCAGGGCTCGCGGCTGATGACGTCCAGGCGAGCAGGGAAGATTCAGTGTGGCATCTTCGACGTTGGGGGCATTGCGCAATGTCAAACGCGCCAATGTGACGGGGTCAAGGCGTTTGATATGACGCAACGTGGCGGCATTCCGCTCACACAAAATGAACGCATCGTTACGCACCTGGGAGCCACATCATGAATGTCTCTGCCAAACCGCTCGTCATGAAAATCTACCGCGCCTATCTGCGTTCCCGCCTGGAACGCTACACGCGCGACTTGCAAGCCATCGCGGAACAGCGCGAAAACGACTTCCAGGCCGAACGCATCCTGCACCAGGCCGTCGTCTCGGTGCGTTCCAAACTGCACTCGCTGTAACCGTGATGCCGTCAGTGCTGCCGGCCGGCCACGGCCCAGCGCTCCACCAGTTCGAACAGGCCCTGCGTCAGCAGGGCCAGCACGGCTGCGGGGATCGCGCCGGCCAGCAGCATGTCGTTGTCGTTCAGGGCCAGGCCGATGGTGATGCGTTCGCCATAGCCGCCCGCGCCGATGAAGGCGGCGATGGTGGCCGTGCCCACGCTCATCACGGCCGCCGTTTTCACGCCCGCCAGCATGACGGGCAAGGCCAGCGGCAAGTCCACGTGCAGCAGCCGGTCGCGCCGGCTCAGGCCCAGCGCCAGCGCCGCCATGCGCAAGCCTTGCGGCACCTGCAAGATGCCCGTGCACGTGTTGCGCACGATGGGCAGCAAGGCGTACACGAATAGCGCCGCCAGCGCCGGCACGGTGCCGATCATGCCCAGCACGGGGATCAATATCGCCAGCAGGGCCAGCGACGGCACCGTCTGCAGCACGCCGACCAGCGCCAGCACCGTTTGCCGCAGCGGCGCCGAAAATGCCGCCAGCACGCCCAGCGGAATGCCGGCCAGGCAAGCCAGCGCCACCGACAGCAGCACCAGCGTCACATGCTGGCGCGTCAGGGTCCACAGATCGTCGCCGAGGATTTTATCGAGCAGGCCGCTGCGCGCGGCCGCCGGCTTATTCGCCCGCGTGCCGGACGCCAGCCACTGCCGCGCCACGCCGGCAAAGCTCTTGCCGTCGATTTCCACGGCCGCATTCATGGCGATCATGTCGGCCTCGCTGATGCGCCCTTGCAGCGCCTGCAAGGCTTGCCAGGCGGCGGGAAAGCGCCGCGGCACGTCGAGCCGGTACAGCAGCATGGCGTCGTAGCGGGGAAAGTACTGCTGCGTGTCGGCCAGCACGCGCAAGCCATACTGGCGGATCTTCGCATCCGTCGAATAGATGTCGATCACATCCACCTGGCGCTGCGCCAGCGCTTCATAGGCGATGCCGTGATCGAGCCCGCGCGGGCGCTGCGGCAAGCCATAACGCGCGGCCAGGCCCGGCCAGCCATCGATCCTGCCGATGAATTCATGCGACAGGCCGAATGTCAGGGATGGGTGCTGGGCCAGCTGCGCCAGGTTCGTGATGGATGTTTCATCGCCGCGCACGGCCAGCGCATAGGTATTATTAAAACCCAGCGGCACGGCCACGCCCAGGCCCAGCGGCGCCAGCTCGCGCCGCATCTGATCCAGATCAATCGGTTTGTCGTGCTTGAGGATTTCGCTGGCGATGGTGCCCATGTATTCGGCATACACGTCGATGCTGCCCGCCTGCAGCGCGGCCAGCACGATGGCCGTATTGCCCAGGCCCTGGCGGTGCTGCGCCGCCACGTGCGGCGCGGCGCTCTGCTTGACGATTTCGCCGAGGATGTACGATTCCGTAAAGCGCTTCGAGCCCACCTTCAGGGTGCCGCCTTCGACGGCATGCGCGGGCGCGGCGACGCTGAAAACAAGCAGCAACAACAGGTAAACACAACGCACGCGGCGCTCCAGGACGGATGATCAATCCGGCAAGCTTACCACCGGCGCGCGCCAGACACCGCCGTACACCACGCCCGCGCACGGGTTCAGGCCCAGCGCATACGCCAGGTCGGCCGGGCGCGCGATGCGCCACAGGGCGAAATCGGCGCGCTTGCCCACCGCCAGGCTGCCCGTGTCGTGCTGCTGGCCCAGCGCGCGCGCCGCATGGATCGTGCATCCAGCCAGCGCTTCCTGCGGCGTCAGCCGCCACAGCGTGCACGCCATGTTCATCGCCAGCAGCAAGGACGTCATGGGCGAGGTGCCCGGGTTGCAATCGGTGGACACGGCCATCGGCACGCCGGCCGCGCGCAGCGCCGCCACGGGCGGCGGCTGCGTCTCGCGCAAGAAGTAATACGCGCCCGGCAGCAGCACGGCCACCGTGCCGTGTTCCGCCATGGCGGCGATGCCCCCGTCAGACAAAAATTCCAGGTGGTCGGCCGACAGGCCGCCGTAGCGGGCCACCAGCGCCGCGCCGCCCAGGTCCGACAGCTGCTCCGCATGCAGCTTGACGGGCAAACCCAAACCTTGCGCCGCGTCAAACATGCGCTGCGTTTGCGCCGGCGTAAAGCCGATGCGCTCGCAAAACGCGTCGACGGCGTCGACCAGGCCATCGCCGGCCAGCTTGGGCAGCATCTGCGCGCACAGCAGGTCGATATAAGAGTCGGCCTGGCCCGCGTATTCGGGCGGCAGCGCATGCGCGCCGAGGAAGGTCGTGCGCACGGATACAGGTAGCTGTTCGCCTATCCTGCGCGCCACGCGCAGCATCTTCGCCTCGCTGTCCACAGCCAGGCCGTAGCCGGACTTGATTTCCAGCGTCGTCACGCCCTCGGCCAGCAGCGCCAGCACGCGGGGCAGGCTTTGCCGCAGCAATTCGTCGTCGCTGGCCGCGCGCGTGGCGCGCACGGTGGACATGATGCCGCCGCCGGCACGGCTGATGTCTTCATAGCTGGCGCCATTCAGGCGCGCCTCGAATTCATCGCTGCGGTTGCCCGCGTGGACGATGTGCGTATGGCAGTCGATCAGGCCCGGCGTCAGCCAGCAGCCCTGCCCATCCTGCAGCACCGCGCCGCTGGCCGGCAGCTCGTCGCCGGGGCCGATCCAGGCGATGCGGCCATCCTTGACGGCGATGGCCGCGTCGAGCAGCTCGCCATAGCCGTGCTCCATGGTGGCCAGGTGGACGTTGTGGATGACCAGGTCCCAGTCTTGCATCGTTTTTACTCCCTAGGTAAACAGGTCGACGCACAACACGGCCGAACGCTGCAAGGCATCGAGCCGCCATTCCTGCGCATCGTCGGCGTCCAGCAGCAGCGCATCATGGCGGGCCAGCGCAAACTGCTGGTCGCTTGAGCGCGCCAGCACGGCACCATCGCCGGCGACAAACAGCAAGGTCATCTCGCTGCGCCGCACCAGCCGGCCCGGCGCCGTGATTTTTTCCAGCTGGTGGCGGCAGCGGTCGCGCCGCGTCATCACGTTGAAATCCGTCGTCGTCCCCTTGACTTGCGCCTCCACGGCGGCCTCGCCGGGAAACCACAGCATCGGCTGCGCCGCGCTCAAGGTCACCTTGCGCGTGCCGTCGAGCGTCAGCTGCACGCTGTCGCCATCGACCAGCATCAGGCTGCGGTCGATGCCGGGAAAGCTGGAAAACGGCCCGCTGGCCGTGATCGTCGCCAGGCTGATACGCCAGTCAAAATCGTCGAAACCGGCGTCCGGCGGAGAAATGGCGATTTCCGTCGTGCTGCCGCCGCCGTTTTTCCACGGTGCGGCGCGCAGGTATTCCTGTGGGATGAAGGTCGCCATCAGAGCGCCCTCAGTTGCGCCAGCGTACGCCGGTAGGCGGTGGCGATGGCGTCCTGCGCCACGTGGCGTCCATCGCGCACCTGCCACTGGCCGCCGCACAACACGTCGCGCACCAGGTTGTCGTTGCCGCAGAAGAGTACGCTGCCCAGCACATCGGCGATGGCCACGCCGCACAGGTTCACGTGCGCGTCGTCGAGCACCAGCAAGTCGGCGCGGCAGCCCGGCGCCAGCGCGCCCAGCTTGCGCCCGGCCGCCTGCGCCCCGCCCCGCAAGGCCGCTTGCCACAGGTAGTCGCCCACATGGCGTTCATCCGGCGTGGCGGCGACATTGCGCTGCTGGCGCTGCAAGCGCTGGCCGTATTCGAGCCAGCGCAATTCTTCCACCGGCGACTGCGATACGTGGCTGTCGCTGCCGACGCCGAAACGCCCGCCGGCGGCGATGAATTCGGCCAGCGGGAACAGGCCGTCACCCAGGTTCGCCTCCGTCGTCGGGCACAGGCCCGCCACGGCGCCGCTGGCCGCCATCCGCGCCACCTCGTCAGGCTGCACGTGCGTGGCGTGCACCAGGCACCAGCGCGCATCGACGTCGAGCTGATCGTACAAATACTGCACCGGGCGCCGGCCGCTGTAATCGAGGCATTGGCGCACCTCGTCCTGCTGCTCGGCGATGTGGATGTGGATCGGGCGATCCACAGGCAGCGCTTGCGCCACTTCGCGGATCTGCGCCACACCGGCCGCGCGCAGCGAATGCGGCGCAAAGCCCACTTCCACCTGCCCGCCGCGCTGCGGCGCCAGCGCCTCGACGATGCGCAAGACATCGTCCGCCCCCGTGCGGAAGCGCGCCTGCTCGGGTTTCAGCGGCTGTGCGCCGAAGCCCGCATGGCTGTACAGCACGGGCAGCATGGTCATGCCGATGCCGCTGAGGCGCGCCGCGGCCAGCACCCGTTCGGCCGTTTCGGCGGGACGCGCATACAGGGCGCCTGCCGTATCGCGCTGCAGGTAGTGAAATTCGCAGACGGACGTGTAGCCATGGCGCAGGCATTCGGCAAACAGCTGCGCGGCGATGGCCTCCATCTGCTCCGGCGTGATGTGGCGCGCGAAGCGGTACATCAAGTCGCGCCAGGTCCAGAAGCTGTCCACTACATGATTAACCTCGTCGCCTGCAACCTCCGTCATGCCGCCCAGCGCCCGCTGGAAGGCATGCGAATGCAGGTTGACCATGCCAGGCAAGACATATTCGGCCACTTCCGCACCGGCGGGCGGCATGGCGCCCTCCTTGACGTGGGTCAAGTCGCCGGCCGCATCCCATTCCAGCAGCACGTCGCGGCGCCAGCCCTGCGGCAGCAGCGCGTGGCGCGCGAACAGACAGGTACTCAATGCGCCACCCATGCCACGGCCGCTTCCATCATCTGGCGCAGCAGCGGCTGCACCCGGGCCGCCAGGTCGGGCCGGTAGCCGAATGGCGCCGCTTCGTCCATGCCAGGTTCATTCATGTACAGGCACTGGCACATCTCGAGCTGGATCGCATGCACGCGCTTGTCCGGCTGGCCGTAATGGCGCGTGATGTGGCCGCCCTTGAAGCGGCCGTTGAGCGCCACGGTAAATTGTTCCTGCGCGCGCGCGATGCCGACCACGACGGACGTCAGGCCCGCATCGCAGCTGGCGCCATCGGCCGTGCCGAAGTTCAGGTCGGGCAGCTTGCCGTCAAAGAAGCGCGGCACGCGCGAGGCGATGGAATGGGCATCCCACAGCACCACGGCGCCATGCACGCGCAACAGCCGGTCCAGTTCCGCGCGCAGCTGCGCATGATACGGCGCCCAGTAGCGCTGCAATCGGCGCTGCACGTCGGCCGCATCAGGCTCCTTGCCGGCCAGGTATAGCGGCTCGCGGTGGAAGGTATCGTTGGGCAGCAAGCCCGTCGTATCCTGGCCCGGATACAGATTCGTGTCTTCCCGCGGGCGGTTCAGGTCGATGGTGTAGCGCGACCAGCGCGCCGACAGCACGGACGCATCCATCTCCTGCAAAAAACCATACAGCTCGCGCAAATGCCAGTCCGTGTCGGCCTTGATCAAGGCTTGCGGCGTCATGCGCGCGGCGATATCGTCCGGTATGTCGGTGCCCACGTGGGGCATCGATACGAGCAGCGGGATGCTGCCCTCATTAAAGCGGAAATCCATGCTTGTCTCCTTGCGCCCGCTCAAGCGTACAGCGGGGCGAACAAATTCTTGCAGGTGCTGCTCAACTCACCCTGCAGCACCATCTGCTTGGCCGCTTCGATATCGGGCGCAAAAAAACGGTCGGCGTCGAAGAACGGCACCTTCTGGCGCAGCTGGTGGTGCACGTGTTCCAGGTGCGGCGAAGTTTTCAGGGGACGGTGGAAATCGATGCCCTGCGCGGCGGCCAGCAGCTCGATGCCGACGATGACGGCCGTGTTGTGCGCCATGTCGTCCAGGCGGCGCCCGGCGAACGTGGCCATGCTCACGTGGTCTTCCTGGTTGGCGGACGTGGGCAGGCTGTCGACGCTGGCCGGATGGGCCAGCGACTTGTTTTCCGACGCCAGCGCGGCCGCCGTCACGTGGGCGATCATGAAGCCGGAATTGACGCCCGGGTCGCGCACCAGGAACGGTGGCAGGCCGGAGAGCGTGGCGTCGATCAGCAGCGCGATGCGGCGCTCGGCCAGGGCGCCGATTTCGGCGATCGCCAGCGCCAGGGTGTCGGCCGCAAAGGCGACAAGTTCGGCGTGGAAGTTCCCGCCCGAGACGATTTTCGCCTGGCCGTTGGGGCCATCCTGGAAGATCAGCGGGTTATCCGTGACGGCATTGGCTTCGATCAGCAGGGTACGCCCCACGTTGCCGATCAAATCGAGGCAGGCGCCCATGACCTGCGGCTGGCAGCGCAGGCTGTACGGGTCTTGCACGCGCTCGTCGCCTTCCAGGTGCGAGGCGCGGATGGCGCTGTTGGCCACCAGCTGGCGGTACATCTGCGCGGCCAGGATTTGCCCCGGCTGCCCCCGCACGGCGTGCACGCGCGCGTCGAACGGCGAGTCGCTGCCCTTGGCCGCGTCCAGCGACAGCGCGCCCGTGACCATGGCCGCTTCCAGCAGGCGCTCGGCCATGAACAGGCCATGCAGCGCCAGCGCGTTCGACACCTGCGTGCCGTTGATCAGCGCCAGCCCCTCTTTTGCCGCCAGCACGACGGGCGCGATGCCCGCCTGCGCCAGCGCTTCGGGCGCCGGCATCAATTCACCGTTGACGCGCACCTCGCCCACGCCCAGCATGGCCAGGGTCATGTGCGACAGGGGCGCCAGGTCGCCCGAGGCGCCGACGGAGCCCTTGGCGGGAATGGCCGGCATGATGCCCGCGTTGTACAGGGCGATCAGGGTGTCGACGATCAGCGGGCGCACGCCGGAAAAGCCGCGCGCCAGGCTGCCGATCTTCATCAGCATGATCAGGCGCACGACGGCGTCCGACAGCAGCTCTCCCGTGCCGACGGAATGCGACAGGATCAGGTTGCGCTGCAATTGCTCGAGCTTTTCATCGGGGATGCGCGTCTTGGCGAGCAGGCCGAAGCCCGTGTTGATGCCGTAGGCCGCATCGCCCTTGGCGACGATGGCTTGCACGGCGGCGGCCGACGCCTCGATGACGGGATAGGCCTCGGCGGCGAGGATCAGTTTCGCGGGTGCGGCCCAGACGGCGCGCAGGTCGCCCAGGGTCATCGCGCCCGGCTTCAGGGTCCAACTTTTGGCATGCTGTGTCATAGTCATTCGCATCAAGGTCTCAAGGAAGCATTGGAAGAATCAGGCCGTTGCGCTTGGCGCAGGCGGCCGCGGTTTCGTAGCCGGCATCGGCATGGCGCATCACGCCCGAGCCGCTGTCGTTGACCAGCACGCGCGCCAGGCGTTTCGCCGCCGCTTCGCTGCCGTCGGCCACGATGACCATGCCCGCATGCTGAGAATACCCCATTCCCACGCCGCCGCCATGGTGCAGCGAGACCCAGGTGGCGCCGCCGGCAGTGTTCAGCATGGCGTTCAGCAGCGGCCAGTCGGAGACGGCGTCCGTGCCGTCCTTCATGCTTTCCGTCTCGCGGTTCGGGCTGGCGACGGAACCCGTGTCCAGGTGGTCGCGGCCGATGACGATGGGCGCCTTCAGCTCGCCCGTGCGCACCATCTCGTTGAAGGCCAGGCCGGCGATGTGGCGCTCGCCCAGTCCCAGCCAGCAGATGCGCGCCGGCAGGCCCTGGAAGGCGATGCGCTCGCGCGCCATGTCCGCCAGTGGTGCACCTGCTTGTGGTGCGGGAACAGCTGCTTGATCTTCGCATCCGTTTTATAGATGTCTTCCGGGTCGCCGGACAAGGCCACCCAGCGGAACGGCCCCCGCCCCTCGCAGAACTGCGGGCGGATGTAGGCTGGCACGAAGCCGGGGAAGTCGAAGGCATTCTGCACGCCCTGGTCAAACGCCACCTGGCGGATGTTGTTGCCGTAATCGACAGTGTGCACGCCCATGGCGTGGAAATCGAGCATGGCTTGCACGTGGGCGGCGCAGGAATCGGCGGCAGCCACCGTCAGGCGCGCGTGGCGCTGCGGGTCTTGCTGCGCGGCCTTCCAGTCCGACACGCTCCAGCCGCGCGGCAGGTAGCCGTTGACCAGGTCGTGCGCGGACGTCTGGTCCGTCACCAGGTCCGGCACCAGGCCGCCCGCCTTGGCGCGGCGCACCAGTTCCGGCAGCACTTCGGCCGCGTTGCCCAGGAGGCCGATGGAAATGGCTTCCTTGCGCTCCGTATGGTATTTCACCAGTTCCAGGGCTTCATCCAGGCTGGCCGCCTGCTTGTCCAGATAGCGCGTGCGCAGGCGGAAATCGATGCTGCTTTGCTGGCATTCGATATTGAGCGAGACGGCGCCCGCCATGGTGGCGGCCAGCGGCTGCGCGCCGCCCATGCCGCCCAGGCCCGCCGTCAGGATCCAGCGCCCGCCCCAGTCGCCGCCGAAATGCTGGCGGCCCGCCTCGGCGAAGGTTTCATACGTACCCTGCACGATGCCCTGCGTGCCGATGTAGATCCAGCTGCCGGCCGTCATCTGGCCGTACATGAACAGGCCCTGGCGATCGAGTTCGTTGAAGTGTTCCCAGTTGGCCCATTTCGGCACCAGATTGGAGTTCGCGATCAGCACGCGCGGCGCGTCGGCGTGGGTCTGGAACACGCCCACCGGCTTGCCGGACTGGATCAGCAAGGTCTGGTCGTCTTC
Organism: Janthinobacterium sp. TPC_1; assembly: GCF_056037845.1. Classification (NCBI taxonomy): domain Bacteria; kingdom Pseudomonadati; phylum Pseudomonadota; class Betaproteobacteria; order Burkholderiales; family Oxalobacteraceae; genus Janthinobacterium; species Janthinobacterium sp. TPC_1. Next base: position 842,080 of record NZ_CP195157.1, read on the forward strand.
CAGTTCGCGCAGCGAGGCGAGGATCTGGTCGAAGCAGGCCCAGTTGCGGGCGGCGCGGCCGATGCCGCCGTAGACGACCAGGTGCTGCGGATTTTCCGCCACTTCCGGGTCCAGGTTGTTTTGCAACATGCGGTAGGCCGCCTCGGCCTGCCAACTCTTGCAAGCCATGACCGTGCCGCGCGGCGCGCGGATGGTACGGCTGGCATCAAAGCGTGGATCGGTGTCCATTGTGCTGTTCATGCTGTCTCCTCGTAGGGTGCGAGCGGGCGTATTTAGCCCGCTCTTGTGCTCCCAGCATAGGTTGTCTATACAACCAAGTCAACAGGTTTTTGCAAGCGCAAACTGCCTATTTTTTCTCGAACACGCGCTTGCCCGCCACCCACGTCTGCAGCACCTGCGTCTTGCCGATGGCCTTGGGGTCGACCTTGAACAGATCCTGGTCGATGACGACGAAATCCGCCCATTTTCCCACTTCCAGGGTGCCGATGACCTTTTCCTGGTGCGCCGCCCAGGCCGCGTCCAGCGTGAAGCAGCGCAGCGCTTGCGTCACCGTCATCGCCTGCTGCGGATACCAGCCGCCGGCCGGGAACCCCTCGCTATTTTGCCGCGTGACGGCCGCGTGGATACCCTCGAACGGATTCGGCGACTCGATGGGGAAGTCCGATCCGCAGGCGATGCGCGAACCCTGCTGGAGGAAGGTGCGCCACGCATACGCGCCCTTGATGCGCTCGTGGCCCACGCGCTGCTCCGCCATGTTCTGGTCGGACGTGGCGTGCGTGGGCTGCATCGACGGGACGATGCCCAGCACCTTGAAACGGGGGATGTCGGATAATTGCACCACCTGCGCATGCTCCATGCGGTGGCGCAGGCCCACGCTATGGTATTGCGCGGTCAAGGCCTGGTAGCCGTCGAGGATTTGATGGTTGCCCGCGTCGCCGATGGCGTGCACGTTCACCTGGTAGCCGGCGCGCATGGCTTTTTCCATCTTCGCGCGCATGGCGTCGTCCTTGTAGAACAGCAGGCCGCTGGTAGAAGGATCGTCGCTGTAGGGCGCCAGCAGGGCCGCGCCGCGGCTGCCCAGGGCGCCGTCGGACAGCAGTTTGACGGCGCGCAAGGCGTACATGTCGCGCGCATAGCTTTTTAATGGGCCGTTTTTCGACAGCGCGTCGAAGTCTTCCGTCGTGTCGGCAATCATGCCGTAGACGCGCACCGTCAGCTTGCCGTGGTCCGCATAGTCGCGGAACAGCCGGTCCTGCATCTGGCCGATGCCCGCATCGTGCACGCTGGTCAGGCCCGCCTGCGACAGCTGCGCCAGCGCGCCATCGAGGGCGGCGCGGTTTTCCACGTCGCCCGGCTTGGGCAGCACGGCATCCACCAAGTCCATGGCGTTATCGACCAGCACACCGGTGGCATTGCCATCCGCATCGCGCTCGATCTTGCCGCCGGACGGGTCTTGTGTGGCGCGCGTGATGCCGGCCAGCGCCAGCGCGCGGCTGTTGGCCCAGCCCGCGTGGCCGTCGACCGGCGCAGCCACACGGGCCGCGCGCTTTCCGCCGCATCAAGTTCCGCGGCCGTGGGAAAGCGCCCCAGCTTCCAGATTTCCTGGTTCCAGCCATTGCCGACGATCCAGCCGCGCTCGGGATGCGCGCGGGCGAATTCGCCCACGGCCTGCACAGCGGCCTGCAGCGACGACGAACCGTACAGCATCACGCCGCTGGCAATCGTCCCCAGGCCGAACACGTGGCCGTGCGCGTCGATCAGGCCCGGCAGCACGGTCTTGCCCTGCACGTCGACGTGCAGAGCGCCCTTGGCCGCCTTGCGTTTCACCTGCGCGGCGCTGCCGACGGCGAGCAGCTTGCCCGCGTCGTCAAATGCCAGCGCCGTGAAGCGAATCACCTTGCCGGCAGCATTGAGCGTGTAGCCATTGGCGTTGTCGATGATGGTATCGGCGTGGGCGTGGGCCAGGGCGCCAAGGCAGGCGAGCGTAAGCAGGGTACGGCGCAAGGGCAAAGTCGGCATTTCCATCTCCAGGTCTTTTAGTCGTTAGCAAAAAGACGAGTGTATAGAAATTGGCAAAATGGTCAATCAGGCAGCAGATGGTTGCCGCAGCATCAGCCAGTAATCGCAGCCCGTGACGGCTTCCGCGTAACGCCCCGCCACCACGAAACCCAGGCGGGCATAAAACGGCAGGCTGCGCTCATTGTAGGTCTCCAGGAAGCACGCGGCACCCGCCGCATCGACGGCCGCCAGGCCAGGCGCCAGCACGGATGCGCCCAATCCCCGCCCCTGCGCGTCCGGGGCGATGCCGGCGATCGACAGATACCATGCGTGCTGCAGACCGTGCGACGCCAGCGCATGCTCCATGTTCTCGACGATGGCCGAAAAATGCGCGAAACCCTGCTCGCCCAGCAGCACGCGCAAGGCGTCTTCGCGCTGCGCATACGCGGCCTGGCGCCGGGCTGCCGGCGTATCCGTCGTCCAGATGGCCGCGCCATTGCGCCCGTCATCAGCCAGGTCGACGCGACCCGCCTGCCAGCCTTCGGCCAGTGCCAGCGCGAAGTAGGCTTCCAGCATGGCCAGCCGCGCCGCTTCTTCGTCGCCGCAGGCCACCGTGACGGCGCGGTAAAACGGGTCGCCGATCAGGGCGGCGGCCAGGCTGCGGGCGGCTTGCGATGCTTGAGTATGGGGTGCGCTGGGCATGGATTCTCTTTCTTTTCATCGTAACGGGGAAACGCCCGGCATCTTAACGCAAGCGCCCAGGCCTTGCGCCCAGTCAATACCTCCCCGCCGCCGCTGGCTTAGGCTGAGGTTTTAAGACGGAGGTTCCATGGCCAGGCACCATGTCATCAGCACCACCGCGTGCGACGTGTTCTTCAAGCTCGTGGCCCACCAGAAGAAAAGCCTGGGCGCGCGCTTCGACAGCATGATCGTCACCTTCAGCGCCAACGGCCGACCCGTGCTGGGTGCCACCCTGCGCAACGCGACAAGCGGCTGCGAACTGCACCGCCTGGCCGGCCAGCCCGACGAATGCTGGTGCTGCGGCTACGACGAGCAGCTGGAATTCGTCTCGCAAAACAAGGTGCCGCTGGCGCACGCCGACTACCGGCTCACCTTGAGCAATGGCGAAACGTGGACGGGGACGACGGATGCGAAGGGGCGCACGGGGCGCGTCGCCAGCAAGCGGGAGGCGCAAATTACCCAGGCCGAATTCCTGCCGCACGCGGACAAATCGCCATGCTGCGCCGCCGCCCCGAAACACGCGGCGCCTGCAGTCAAGGTCATTCAGCTGGAAGGCATCAAGACGACCGACAAGGACGTCGGTTCGTCCGTCAAACAGGTCAAAGTCAAGGACAAGGTTCGCCCGCTGACCAGGGGCGAGATCGACATGGCGTGGATGCTGTTCCAGGATGCGATCGACTACAGCAAGGTCAAGGTGCATGGCGAGCCGTATTTGTGGTTCGGTTTACAGCCGAAGAACGTGGCCATGACGCCGGATGGGGAGATGTATTTTCATGAGTCGGAGTATCGGGAGGATTTTTCCATAGCTCAGCCAATAGACAAAAACTGGTTCATGCATGAAATGGTCCATGTCTGGCAGTATCAATTGGGCTATCCGATTGCATTGCGTGGGGCGATCCGTTTCGGATTGAATTACACGTATTTTTTAAAGCGAGGAAAAAAACTATCTGACTTCAACATGGAGGCACAGGGCAACTTACTGGCAGATTATTTCGGACTAAGGTATTTGAAAACACCAAAAGCTATGAATCAAAAAGAATACCGGAACTCCCTGATTCTCTACGAAGAGGTGATCAATGAATTTCTTAAAAATAGAAAAAGCAAGACCAATCTTCCTGGAAATGACATTGACCATGAGCCTTTGTTTGACATGCCGTGACGCGTACCCGATGTCCCGCATGGCCGAAGCCGAGATTAGCGCATTCAAAGGCATACCATGCTTTACCATTTCAAAAAAAGAAGAACGCCGCAATGGAACGCCAATGCTGGGCGCACTCATGGTTTACGATATTTCCATAAAGCCGCCTGTAGAGGTCTGGTCCTTCATTCTCCCTGGAGCGACGACCCTACCCATGCATGCAAAAACCTGCTATTTGTATGGCCAAGTACCAGCAGGAGCCGAATCGACTGCCGCGACGATGTTGAAAACAGGCAGGATGTACAGCGTCTTTTTGAATGGCAGGCCGGATGACCCATCTGACTCGACCTACGGCTACAAAGGGAAATTCTGTCTCATCACGACAGCTAACTACGGCCAACAGGTCATTCCCATCAAGCGCGACATGCAAGCCTGGATCGATGAAGTTTGTCCAGCAAACCTCCAAGCACAAAAGGGCCAATAATGCCCAACTGCCACAAGACCCAATTGATGCTTATCTTTCTGACCAGCATGAATGCCTCGGCCACCTCCCGCATGGCATACGCGGAAGTACAGCTAAAAAATGGCACTCCCTGTTTCACCATTTCGCAAAAAGAAGAAGCACGCAACGGGCTTCCTCGGATTAGTGCGATCGTACTGACAGATGTATCCGTCAAGCCTGCAGTAGAAGTATGGTCTTTTCTTTTACCGGGCACAGCAACTATCCCTGTGCATGCCAAGTCCTGCCTTTTGTATGGGCTTGCTCCAGCAACGGCAGAGGTCAAGCCACCCAAAGCGCCGCCGCTGAAAACGGGGCGCATGTACGACGTCTTCCTGAACGGTGGGCCAGCCGATCCTTCAGATCCTACTCGCGGCTACGTCGGGAAATTTTGCTTAATGACAGGTATCTCCGGGGAGCGCAAGATTCTTCGTATCGACAGCGATAGCCAGGCCTGGATAGATGAAATCTGCCCCGTTCAGAAATAGGAAAAAGAGGATGTCCTTGCAGCAGAATGCCCTGTTCATACTGTTCATGTTCCTCAGTCTGCATGCCTGTGCGACATCGCGCATCGCCGATGCTGAAATCAGTTCAATTGACGGCGTACCGTGTTTCACAATCTCGCAGAAGGAAGAAAGTCGCAACGGCCAGCCACTCCTGGGAGCACTCAGCATTTCAGACCTGTCAGAAAAGCCCGTCGTTGGTGTGTGGAGTTTTTATATGACTGGTGGAAAAAAAGTACCGCTCTCGTCAAAAAGCTGCCTTCGGTATGGTGATCTTCCTCAGGGAGCGAACGGCATGCCCGCCCCTGAACTGCAAACAGGACGGGTCTACAGCATTTTCCTCAATGGAAGACCAAATGATCCTGCAGACCCTACCTATGGCTACATGGGAAAGTTTTGCATAGTAGCCACGGCCACTGGTGAACGAAAAATCATCGCCATTGGCAGCGACACGCCAGCGTGGAAACAGGGTAGTTGCCCGGAACATTCGCTCATCAGATAGTGCGGGGATCGCCATGCCATATCGTCACACACTGCTATTCCTGCTTGCCACGCTGACGACTATCAATGTCTCGGCGTGGTCGCGCATCGCTGATGCCCACATTCACTCTGTCAACGGCATACCGTGCTTTTCAATTACAAAAAAGGAAAGAGGCACGCAATGGCCTGCCATTTCTTGGCGCAATCATGGTTTCTGACATGTCCGTGCAACCGGTAAAAGAAGTATGGGGATTCTCCCTACCGCCAGAAATGGCGCTACCCATCCGTGCCAGCACATGCATCCGCTATGGAAACGTGCCTGCCGGCGCGACGGACATACGCGCTGAAAAACTGATACCCGGGCATTTTTATCATGTGTTCTTGAATGGCAGCCCCAAAGATCCGTCCGATCCAACGTATGGCTATCAAGGAAAATTCTGCGTGAGAACTATGGCTGCTGGCGGCCAGCAAGTCATTCCCATCAACAGCGACATGCAGGCCTGGATCGATGAAGTCTGCCCATCCCTTCCCTAGCAATTTCCCGGCTTGGATGGCACCACTTGACTCGTCGATTCCTCCCCCCGCTTCGCCGGCGCCCTGAACCATTCACCGGGCGGCACCACGTGCGATTCTTTCGGGTCGTCGATGTAGTGCGGCGAGGTGATTTGCACGTCGAATTCGTTGAAGACGTCGATGATGTTCTGGTGCAAGCGGTTCAGTACTTCGGCGCGCTGGCGGGGCACTTCGGCGCTGGCGTAGGCGACGAGGCGGTATTGCACGTAGTAATCCTGCAACGCCAGCTGCATCACGTACGGTTTCGGCGTGGTCGACAGCTCCGTCGTGCGCGATGCGGCCAGTTCCAGCATGGCGTGCACTTGCCGCCATGGCGTGGCGTAGCCGATGGTGACGGTGGAGTCGAGCACGAAGCCGCCGCCGGGCTGGGCGCGCGAATAGTTTTTCGTCGTTTGCGACATCACCCACGCGTTCGGCAAAGCGACCTCTTCACCTAGTCCCGTGCGCAGGCGCGTCTCGAACATGCCGACGTCGACCACGGTGCCCTCGCTGTCGCCCACGCGCACATATTCTCCCTTGCGCAGGGCCCGCGTGTACATGAGGATCAGGCCGCTCGCGCCCTGGCCAACGATGCTCGACGCGCCGATCGACACCATCAGGCCCACCAGCACGGAGAGGCCCTGGAAAGCGGCCGTGTGCGAACCGGGCAGATACGGATACGCCATGGCCAGCGCGAACAGCCAGATCACCACGCTGGCGATGCGGCGCGTGGGCAGGGCCGTGTCCTTGTCCAGCCAGCCGATCTGCAATTCGCCGCTTTCCACGCGCTTGAACAGCGAGGCGGCCGTGGCGGCGATCAGGCGCGCGATGGCGAAGATCACGCACACCAGCACCAGCCCCGGCAAGGCGCCGATGATGGCGTGGAAGACGTCGGCCGCCACGTCGAACAGGTAGCCGCTCAGGCTTTCGCCCCACGAGCGCGTGTACGGCAGGCGGCCCAGCACGAAGGCGGCCCACAGATAGGTGGCCATCAGGCGCAAGCCCCACAGCACGGCGCTCAGCAGTTGATACGCGAAGGCGATGTAGTGCTCGGCGTCGAGCACGCGCACGTTTTTCAGGCGCACGTCGCGCAGGCGAGAAGCCAGCAGGATGCCGCTGCGGCGCTTGGCCCAGCGGTACAGACGCGTCAGGCCCAGCCACACGAGCCAGAACACGAGGGTAGCGGCCGCGCACACGGCGGCGGCGATTGCCAGGTAGCGCCAGCTGCTCTGCTCGCGATAGTCAAAGACGGCCTTGCTCAGTTCCTCGGCCGCCGTTTTCGCCACGCTTTCCGTCGTATCGCCGGCCAGCTGGTTGACGTCGCCAGGCACGACGACGAACAGCTGCACGCCGTCGAGCAGCACCTGCGTGCCTTCGGGAATCATGCGCGTGCTTGCCTGCAAGGGGCCGTTCTTGGCCAGCACGCCGTCCAGACGGCGCTGCGCGCCGATGGCCCGTTCATCGGGCGGGTAGCCGGCCAGCGCGGCGCGGAAGACGAACACCTTGCGGTTGGCGAACATCAATGGCGCCGTCCTGGCCGCCGCGGCATGCGCCGGCGCGATGGCGGTCGCAGCCTCCGCAACGAGCGATGGCGCAGCGTCCTGCGCATGGGCCACGGGCAAGAGGAAGATCGTCAACAGGCACAACAGGCGGAGCAACGCGGACATGGCAGAAATGAAAGAGTGACAAGGAGTAGCCATCATGCCATGTAATTGCGGAAACTCAAGCGCCGCACCTACCGTTCAGCTCGCATCATGGAAAATGATGCCCAGGGTGTGGCGCATGCCCGAGCGCAGGCGCGACACGCCATGGCGCATGTTGACGCGGTAACTGCCCCGGGTGCCGTTGACGGGACGCTGCGCGACAGGAAAGAGGACGGCGTCGCCCTGCGCCAGCGGCACGACCTCCAAGCGCGACTGCATGCGCGGGCGCTGCTCCGTCAGCACGAACTCGCCACCCGTGAAATCGACTTGCGGGCGCGACAGCAGCACGGCCAGCTGCAGCGGAAACACGTGCTCGCCATACAGGTCCTGGTGCAGGCAGTTGTAATCGTCCTTGCGGTAGCGCAAGAGCAAGGGCGTGGGCCGCGTCTGCCCCGCCGCATGGCAGCGCGCGCCAGGAAGTCGGCGTGCGCCAAAGGAAAACGGCTATCGAGGCCCATGCTGGCGTGCCAGCGGTTGGCAATCGCCGCCAGCGGCCCGTACAGCTGTTCGCGCAAGGCGGCCACCACAGCGGGCAGCGGATACGCCCAGTACTGGTACTCGCCCTGGCCGAAACCGTGGCGCTGCATCACCACCCTGCTGCGGAAATGCGCCGCATCGTCGTACTGCGCCGCCAGTGCCGCGCAGGCATCCGCAGCCAGCAAGCCCGGCACGACGGCGCAGCCGTATTGATTCAGCTCATCCTCGATCTGCCGCCAATCGAGCGCCCTCACCGTCCGCCCTCGCGTTCCAGCAACGCCTGCTTGCGCTCCACGCCCCAGCGGTAGCCGGACAGCGCGCCATCGTTGCGCACCACCCGGTGGCAGGGGATGGCGACGGCCAGGGCATTGGCGGCGCAGGCGCCCGCCACGGCCCGCGCGCCTTGCGGGGCGCCGATGCGCCGCGCCAGTTCGGCATAGCTGACCGTGCTGCCGGCAGGAATCTCGCGCAAGGCTTGCCACACGCGCTGCTGGAACACGGTGCCGCGCACGTCGAGCGGCAAGTCCAGGCCGATCGCCGGCGCCTCGACGAGGCCCACCACCTGCGCCACCGTCCGTTCATAGTCAGGCTCGGCGCCGCGCAGTTCGGCCCGGGGAAAACGGTCCTGCAAGTCGCGCAGCAGCACTTCCGGGTCGTCGTCGATCAAAATCGCGCAGATACCCTTGTCCGTGCTGGCCACGAGGATGGCGCCCAGCGAGCAGGCGCCGATGGCAAAGCGGATCACGGCGCCGCTGCCGCCGTCGCGGAATGCGCCCGGCGTCATGCCCAGCAAGCCCGGCGTGGCCGCATACAGGCGGCCGCTGGAATTGAAACCGGCCGCATATAACGTTTCCGTGACGTTCGCCGCGCCCTGCAAGCCGGCCTTCAGGCGCTCGCCGCGCCGCGCCGCCGCGTAGGCTTTCGGCGTGATGCCCGTGTGCGCCTTGAAGACGCGGTGAAAGTGAAAGCGGCTCATGCCGGCCGCATGCGCCAGGCTGTCCAGGTCGGGCAACTCGTCGCTGGCGTCGATCAGGCGGCAGATATCGGCCACGATGGCCGCCTGGCGCTGGGCCAGGGGCGGCAAGTCCGGTTTGCAGCGCAGGCAGGGGCGGAAACCGGCCGCCTCCGCCTCTTCGCACGTGGCGTGGAAAGCCACGTTGCGGCGCAAGGCGGGGCGCGCCGCGCAGGAAGGGCGGCAATACACGCCCGTCGTGCGCACCGAGTAATAAAAAACGCCGTCGGCGTCGGGGGCGCGCCGCTGCAGCGCATCCCAGCGTTCATCGTCAGTCAGGTAAGCGTGTTCCATGGCGAACTCCGTGCAAGTCAAGGATAAGTCACCAGCATAGCCAGCGCCAAGGCGCGCCACACTCCGGCGCTTGCTTTTGAATTCAAAAAAAGGCTGGCGGCAGGCATCGCGCTCGGTGCTAAAATCGGCCATCGCGCCTCCAGCCGGCGGCGCGCCCTGCCCGCGCCCCGGAGAAACCGCATTGGACGATCACAATACCCAGGAAAATACGCCCATTTTCCAGCGCATCAAGGATTTTCTGCTGGCCGGCATCGCCGCCGGACGCTGGAAGGAAGGCGACGTGATTCCCTCCGAGCAAGCCCTGGTGAAACAATTCGGCGTCTCGCGCATGACGGTCAACCGCGCCGTGCGCGAACTGACCAGCGAGCAAATACTGACGCGGCGCCAGGGTTCCGGCACCTATGTGGCGCAGCAAAAATACCAGGCGACCTTGTTGGAAATCAAGAGTATCGCCGATGAAGTGCGCGCGCGCGGGCATATCCACCGCAGCAGCCTGCAATTGCTGGAGCGCACCAAGGCGTCCGATTTGCTGGCCAAGCAATTCGGCCTGCCGCCGGAGCACCCGCTGTTCCATTCGCTGATCGTGCATTTCGAGAACGGCGTACCGATCCAGGTGGAAGACCGCTGGGTCAACCCCGAGTGCGCGCCCGACTACATGACGCAGGATTTTTCCAGCATCACGCCAAACGAATACCTGATGGCCGCCGCCCCCCTGCAAGGCGCCACTTACAGCATCGAAGCGCTGTCGGCGCCGCGCGACATCGCCGAAATGCTGGCCATCGACACGAAACAGGCGTGCCTGGTGCTGCGCCGCCAGACGCGCTCGGGCGGCAGGATCGCCTCGATCGCCACCATGTGGCATCCCGGACACCGCTATCAGTTTGCGGGAAGTTTCGCCTGAGGCTATCAGCTCGATTGCGTAGCACGATTTCGCGCCAACTTTCTCACGAATTCTCACCAAATCGCGAAAAAAACAGCCATTCCGGGGCAAAAAAAATCCCGTTTTGGCTGTTTCAGAACTTAACTACTCCGACTAAATATTCGATGCTATAGTTGCCGCCAGAAAGCGCCGCAGGCGTTTATTTGAACGCGCATCATGCACTGCCAGCCCCGTCCAATCACGCCCCAGAAAGGGATGCATTTGTCGTATTGCAGCCACACGAGTTTCGGCGCACCACGCCCACGGCGCCCTGCGCTGCACCGGCTCGCGCGTACGATGCTGGCGGCGGGCATGGCATTCTCGCTGCCGGTGCAGGCGGCGGCACCCGGCATGGCGCCGGCACTGCTGTGGCCGTATGCAGCCGCCAGCGCCACCGCCCTGGCGGGACTGGCTTGCTGGCAAGCCTGGCGCCTGCGCCGGCAGTTGCAGCGCCAGCCCCTGCCCGCCCATGCCCTGGCCGAACACGATGCCATGCAAGCCTTGCGCGGCGCCATCATGGCTGGCTGGACCTGGCGGCGCCAGTCCGACCGGCTGCAATTCGCGCCCCAGTACCAGGACGTGCTGGGCGACAAGAATGCCAGGCTCGAGCATGCACTGGCCGACTGGCTGGCCGAAGTCCACCGCGACGACCGCGCACGGCTGAGCCTGGCCTTTCGCCAGCATCTGGATGGGCAAGCGCCCGGCACCTTCAATTGCGAATTCCGTTTGCGCCACAGCGACGGCCACTGGCGCTGGCTGCTGGCGCGCGGCGCCGTGCTGGCGCGTGCCTCGGATGGCGCCGCCACGCAGGCCAGCGGCATCGTCTGCGATATCAGCGAGCGCAAGCAGGACGAGGAATCGCGCATGCGCTCGATGCTGGAAGCGGCGCCCGAAGCCATGCTGGTGGCCGACGTCGAGGGCAAGGTGCATTACGCCAACCAGATCGGCGCGCGCTGCTTCGGCTATCCGCTGGCCGAATTGACGGGTATGTCGCTGGAACAATTGGTACCGGAAAGCACGGCCAGCCACTCCGTGGGCGACCCGCAAGGGCGGCACAGCCTGCCAGGCCGGGTGATGATGGCGCGCCGCCGCGACGGCACGCATTTCCCGGCCAAGGTCAGCCTGTCGCCGCTGCGCATGGCCGGGCAAGTGTTTTCCATCGTCTCGCTGCGCGACATGACGCAGCGGCAACGCGCCGAGGAAGCGCTGCACGCCAGTTCGGAACGCTACCGCCTGATCGTGCAGACGGCCGCCGAAGGCATCTGGATGACGGATGCGAACGGCAAGACCACCTTCGTCAACCCGAAGATGGCGCACATGCTGGGCTACACGGTGCAGGAAATGCTGGGCCGCCCCCTGCTCGACTTCATGGACCGCGACAGCCAGCTGCTGATGCAGCGCCGCCTGGCCAGCCACGGCAATGCCGCCAGCCAGCCGGACCAGGTCGATTTCCGCTTCTTCCGCAAGGACCAGTCCAGCCTGTGGGGCTTGCTGTCGAGCACCAGCATCCAGTCGGACAACGGCGAGCCGGGCGGCACGCTGGCGATGATTACCGACATCACGGAACGGCGCCAGGCGTCGATCGCCCTGTCGAACTCGAGCCAGCGCATGGCCTCCGTCTTCGGCGCCGTGACCAACGGCCTGGTGGTGCAGGACAGCCACGGCCACATCCTGGAAAGCAATGCCGCCGCCGAGCGCATGCTGGCGGCCAGTCCTGCCGGCAACAGCCTGTGGCAAGCCATCCGCGAAGACGGTTCCGCCTTCGACCAGCGCAGCCATCCCGTGCACATCACCCTGTCGACGGGCGAGGCCATGCGCGACGTGCTGATGGGCGTGCAGCAACCCGACGGCAGCCTGTCGTGGCTGTCCGTGAATACCGAGGCCATCCGCGATGAATACGGCAAGGTGGGCATGGTGGTGGCCAGCCTGACGGACATCACGTATCACAAGCGCAGCGAGAGCGCCTTGCGCGAGCTCAATGAACATCTGGAAGAGCGCGTGGCACAGCGCACGGAGCAGCTGGACCAGGCCAAGCAGGTGGCCGAAGAGGCGAGCCTGGCGAAGGGACAATTCCTGGCCAACATGAGCCATGAAATCCGCACGCCCATGAATGGCGTGATCGGCATGGCCTACCTGGCCCTCAAGACGGACCTGGAACCGCGCCAGCGCGATTACCTGGAAAAAATCCGCTTCGCCGGCGAACATTTGCTGGGCATCATCGACGACATCCTCGACATCTCGAAAATCGAGGCGGGCAAGCTGGAAATCGAGCGCGTCAACTTCAGTTTCGACCACGTGGTGCAAACCCTGATGACGGTGGTGGCGCCGCGCGCCGCCGGCAAGAACCTGGAATTGCTGTTCGAAATCGACCCGCAGTTGCCCGCCGTGCTGGTGGGCGACCCGTTGCGCCTGGGGCAAGTGCTGATCAACTACGCCAATAATGCCATCAAGTTCAGCGAACAGGGCAGTATTACCGTGAAAGTGCGCAAGGTGGTGGCGGACGCCAGGCACTGCCTGGTGCGCTTTGAAGTATGCGACCACGGCATCGGCCTGTCGCAGGATGAAATGAGCAAACTCTTCCAGTCCTTCCAGCAGGCCGACACCTCCACCACGCGCGAGTACGGCGGCACGGGCCTGGGCCTGGCCATCTGCAAGCAGCTGGCGCAGCTGATGGGCGGCGACGTGGGCGTCGACAGCCGTCCCGGCGCCGGCAGCACCTTCTGGTTCACGGCCAACCTGGGCATTTCCGACCAGGCGGCGCCCGCCATGCTCGACAGCATGGTGCAGACGGCGGCCGCCATGCGCGCCAGCGCCGACGCGGCCCTGGTGATGCGCACGCTCAAGCATGCGCGCATCTTGCTGGTGGAAGACAACACTTTTAATCAGCAGGTGGCGCTGGAGCTGCTGGAGGAGGCGGGCGCCTCCGTCTGCCTGGCCAACAATGGCGAAGAGGCACTCGATTTGCTGCGCCAGACGCAGTTCGACTGCGTGCTGATGGACGTGCAGATGCCGCTGATGGACGGCTTGCAGGCGACGCGCCACATCCGCGCCGACCCGCAGCTGGCGCACCTGCGCGTGCTGGCCATGACGGCCACGGCCACCAGCGAAGACCGCGTGCGCTGCCTGGACGCGGGCATGGACGATTTCATTTCCAAGCCCATCCAGCCGGCCATGATGTACCAGACCATCGCCAGCTGGCTGCCGCGCGCGCGACACGCCGCCACCGCCGGCGCGCAGCCGCGCCGCGCCCGCCTTCAAGACCACGCTGGCGGGCGATCCTCAGGTGATCGACCTGTCCATCCTGGCAAAGTTGCTGGGTTACAACCCGGAAAAGGTGCGCAAATTCGCCTTCAAGTTCCTGCAGACCACGCAGGATGGCTTTGGCGACATCGATGCGGCCCTGGCGCGCGGCGACGTGCACCAGGTGCGGGAACTGGGGCACCGCATCAAGTCGTCGGCGCGCACCGTGGGCGCCCTGGGACTGGCCGAGCTGTGCCACAACCTGGAAACCCTGGCGCCGGGCGAACCGGCCGACGAGGCGGAACGGGCCCGGCGCATCGTGGCGCGCCTGTGGCCCCTGCTGGAACAGATTACCGAACAAATCATGAATAACACCAGCTTTGCCAATGACGATTAGCTACCGCCAAATTCCGTTAAGGCAAGGTATCGGCATCGACAGCGATGCAGCATATCAATAGAAAGACAGGACGATGAACACTGTATCAAACCAAGCAAGCCGGGAACACAACGAAGCAGGCCTGGCGCCATTGCGCGTGCTGCTGCTGGACGATGACGTCTTCATGCTCGACGTGCTCAGCGACATGCTCGAGCAAATGGGCCCCTTCGACATCCGCTGCGAGTCGCACAGCGAACAGGCGCTGGCCACCCTGAAGCAGCACCAGCCCGACCTGCTGATCTGCGACCTGTCCATGCCCGACATCGACGGCATCGAATTTTTGCGCATGGCGGCGGACAATGGCTTCCGCGGCGGCGTGGTCCTGCTGTCGGGCCTGCATTCGGCCGTGCGCCTGGCAGCCGAACGCCTGGCCGTGGCCAATGGCCTGCATATATTAGGCACCTTCCGCAAGCCGATGGAAAGCGCGGAATTGCAGCTGATGGTGAACTTGCAACTGCAGCACACGGCGCGTCAGGCCAGCGTACAAGCCTGATCGCGGAGGGCGGGCATGGCGCTGCAGGCCAGCAGGCATGCGGCTTTGCCGCCCTGCCGGCACGTGCGGGGACGATATGCCTCAAGTTTTTCTGCAATAATCGCCACGCTTTGAAAAAATGGGTTATTATTTCAGCCATCCCCGCCTGCATACCTCTGGTCGCACCTTCCAAGAACATTGAAGTCGTGCCCATTGCCCCCATCTGCTAGCTGTACTCCAGGAAGCATGGATGGCGAACCAGCGTATGGTGAATTCCAGGCATTATTGATCCCACCCTCATTTGAGGAAAATATGAGCGAAAATATCAAACACATTAGCGATGCATCTTTTGAAGCAGACGTCCTGAAATCCGACTTGCCCGTCCTGGTGGACTTCTGGGCCGAGTGGTGCGGTCCCTGCAAGGCCATCGCCCCGATCCTGGAAGAAGTGGCCAAGGAATACGCCGGCCGCATCGTGATCGCCAAGATGGACGTGGACGCCAACCAGGCAGTGCCTGCCAAGTTCGGCATCCGCGGCATCCCGACCCTGATCCTGTTCAAGGATGGTGTTGCAGCAGCTCAAAAAGTGGGCGCCATGGCCAAGGGCCAGTTGACCGCTTTCGTCGACAGCAACATTTAATGTATGATAGGCAGCGCTGCGCCCGCAGCGCCGCCTGACTGGATAGACCGGGAAGCACTTTGCCATCATTCGTGCACAGCCTTCCCCAATAATTAATCAACGCCACGCAGTCCCCTCCCCTACCTTTACATCCCGTCTCGGGACACTCAACACATATGCATTTATCCGAACTAAAGGCCTTACACGTATCCGCCCTGCTTGAGATGGCGATCGGTCTTGACATTGACAACGCAGCCCGCTTGCGCAAACAGGAGCTGATGTTCGCTATCCTGAAGAAACGCGCCAAGTCCGGCGAACAGATTTTTGGCGACGGCGCCCTGGAAGTGCTGCCTGACGGCTTCGGCTTCCTGCGCTCGCCCGACGCCAGCTACATGGCGTCCACCGACGACATTTACATCTCCCCTTCGCAAATCCGCCGCTTCAATCTGCACACCGGCGATTCGATCGAAGGCGAGGTACGGACCCCGAAAGATGGCGAACGCTATTTCGCACTGGTCAAAGTAGACAAGGTCAACGGCGAATCGCCGGAAGCCTCGAAGCACCGCATCCTGTTTGAAAACCTGACGCCGCTGCACCCGAACGAGCCGCTGCGCCTGGAACGTGAAATGAATGGCCAGGAAAACATCACCGGCCGCATCATCGACCTGATCGCCCCGATCGGCAAGGGCCAGCGCGGCCTGCTGGTGGCATCGCCGAAATCCGGCAAATCCGTGATCCTGCAGCACATCGCGCATGCGATCACGGCGAATCACCCGGACATCACCCTGATCGTGCTGCTGATCGACGAACGTCCGGAAGAAGTTACCGAAATGCAACGCTCCGTGCGCGGCGAAGTCGTCGCCTCGACCTTCGACGAGCCGGCCACGCGCCACGTGCAAGTGGCCGAGATGGTGCTGGAAAAAGCCAAGCGCCTGGTCGAAATGAAAAAAGACGTGGTCATCCTGCTCGACTCGATCACCCGCCTGGCGCGCGCCTACAACACCGTCATCCCTGCCTCGGGCAAGGTCCTGACCGGCGGTGTCGACGCGAACGCGCTGCAACGTCCAAAACGCTTCTTCGGCGCCGCGCGCAATATCGAAGAAGGCGGCTCGCTGACCATCATCGCCACGGCGCTGATCGAAACGGGTTCGCGCATGGATGACGTGATCTTTGAAGAATTCAAGGGCACCGGCAACATGGAAGTGCACCTGGAACGCCGTTTGGCCGAAAAACGTGTCTATCCGGCAATCAACCTGAACAAATCGGGCACCCGCCGCGAAGAACTGCTGATCAAGCCGAACGAGCTGCAAAAAATCTGGATCTTGCGCAAGTTGCTGTACTCGATGGACGAGATCGAGGCGATGGAGTTCATTCTCGACAAGATGAAAGCCACGAAGAACAACGCAGAGTTCTTCGACATGATGCGCCGGGGCGGTTAATTTGCTGTGAACCCGTGAACCGCCGGGGTCGGACCCTGAGGGTCCGACCCCAGTTTCCGCCTTGGGTTATCGATACAAGCCGCTCATTGAGCGGCTTTTTTATTGCCTGCTGCGGGAAAGCGCTATATAATCGACGGTTGCATTATTTTAAACCCTGGCAAGTGATCGGCAATCGGGTCAAGAAGCAGGACGACCGACGAAGTGCTGTTTGGCTACCAAACTAGAGAGAAGACCATGAAAGTCGATACCCATCCAGAATACCGCGAAGTTGTTTTCCACGATCTGTCGTGCGATTTCAAATTCGTTACCCGCTCGACCATCCAAACCCGCGAAAAAATCACCCACGACGGTAAAGAATACCCACTGGTGAAGATCGAGGTTTCGGCTGAATCGCACCCATTCTTCACGGGCAAGCACAAAATCGTCGATACCGCCGGTCGCGTCGAGAAGTTCCGTCAGAAGTTCGGTTCGGTTGGTTCGAAAACCGCAGTCGCAGCAGCTGATTTTTGCCGCTTTGCGGCAAAAAAGGGCAGCTTCGGCTACCAGAGAAAAAGGCAGCCACGGCTGCCTTTTTTGTCTTTGGCCGCTTTACTTTATACTCGCGCATACCCGACGCCATTCGTCGCGTCTTGCCACTATTCTGATACCGATTATCGATGAAGCCAGTCCGCCTTCCCGCCGCTGCCACACTCGCGCTGCCACGATGGGCCTTGTTTGCGCTCGGCCTGCTGTACATCCTGCCTGGCCTGATCGGCCGCGAACCGTGGAAGAACGATGACGCCGCCAGTTTCGGCATCATGTGGACCATGGCACATGGCGGCCTGAACGACTGGCTGTGGCCCAACGTGGCCGGCCTGTCGCTGCCCGATGAAGGCCCGCTGGCCTTCTGGCTGGGCGCCATCTTCATCAAACTGTTCGGCTGGATCGACGGCGACGTCTTCGGCGCGCGCATGTCGACCATCGGCATCTTCGTCGTCAGCACCCTGTCCGTCTGGTACACGGCCTTCAATCTGGGCCGCCGCAACGACGCCCAGCCGCTGCGCCTGGCCTTCGGCGGCCAGCCGGAGCCGGACGATTTCGGCCGCACCCTGGCCGATGCCGCCGTGCTCATCTACCTGGGCTGCCTGGGCCTGCTGCAGCACAGCCACGACATCACGGCCGAAGCGCTGTACGTCTCCCTGATGGCTTATTTGCTGTACCGCGCCGTGCGCTACATGGAAGGCCCGTCCGTGCGCAATGCGGCCCTGCTGGGCCTGGCGATGGGCGGCCTGACCCTGGCGCGCGGCTGGATCACGCCGGCGGCGCTGAGCATCGCCTTGCTGCTGTGCACCGTCTTCCTGCGCCTGCCCTTGCTGCGCAGCATACGCCACCTGGCGCTGGCCATCCTGATCGGCGTCGCGCTGACCCTCGTCTGGCTGCTGCCGGGCGAATGGCTGCAGCCGTACGGCCATTCGCCGCTGCAAGCCTGGATGGAATGGAATTGCCGCCAGTTCAGCGCGCCCAGCCTGAAAAGCGTGCAATATTTCTTGCGTGTCGGCATCTGGTTCTTCTGGCCTGCCTGGCCGTTCGCCGCCTGGGCCGTGTATGCCTGGCGCCGCCAGCACCACGTGCTGCATATCGTCGTGCCGCTGACCTTTGTCGCCATGCTGGCCATCCTGGGCCTGTGCCATCCCGATCCCGACCCGAGCCAGCTGCTGCCCCTGCTGCCGCCGCTGGCCGTCATGGCCGCGTTTGGCTTGCTGACCATGAAACGGGGCGCCATCAACGCCATCGACTGGTTCTCCGTGATGGTGCTGACCATCTGCGCCCTCGCGCTGTGGCTGTTCTGGTTCGCCATCCTGACGGGCTGGCCGCCGAAACTGTCGCACAATGCCCTGAAACTCATGCCGGGCTTCAAGCCTGAACTGGACTTGCTGGCCTTTTTCGTGGCCGCCTGCGCCAGCGCCGGCTGGGTAACGCTGGTGCACTGGCGCATCTCGCGCCAGCCTGCCGTGCTGTGGCGCGCCGTGGTGCTGTCGTCCGGCGGCCTGATCCTGATCTGGGTGCTGATCATGACCCTGTTCCTGCCGCCGCTGAACTACAGCAAGAGCTACGCCAGCGTGGCGCACCAGATTTCCATTCACCTGCCGCCAGGCAGCAGTTGCATCAACAGCAACGTCGGCGCCGCACAGCGCGCCTCGTTCGCCTACTTCGGCCACCTGCCGTTTGCCAGCGTGGGGCAACAGCAGTGCGATGTGTTCCTGTTGCAAGACAGCATCAAGGTTCCCGACAGCAAGGAGAAACTGCCCGAGCACCATGGCGCGGACTGGATCAAGCTGTGGGAAGGGCGCCGCCCCACGGATGACGTGGAACGTTTCCGCCTGTACCAGCGCGTCAGGTAGCACATGAAAAGAACCGGGCTAGCCCGGTTTTTTCTTGCCCGTAAAGCAAGCTTTGCAAACAGCAAAAGTGTTGCTTTTAAATATACTTAATTACCTAAATTGAACTAGAATTGTTTTTTAGATTATAATGATGGCTTGCGCGATGGCGGTGTCTTGCTTTCCCGCCCGATTCGTCCCCCCATTCACCATGAGATTGTCCATGAAATTATTTGCTACACGCACCTTGCCGCTCATCAGCGCCGCCCTGTTCGCTTTCTCCTTCAGCGCCTCGGCCCAGGCGACCGTGATTGACCTCGGCGTCGCCAACGGCTACTCGGCCTTCATCTTCGGCAACATCGGCAGCGGCTCGGCCAGCGGCTTCACCAGCGTCAGCGGCAGCCTGGCCGCTGGCGGCAATATCTACCTGGACAACTACAACGTTGGCACGAATAAAAAACCAGGCAGCGCGACCAACGCCATCGTTGCTGGCGGTAACCTGAACACGGGCTGGGGCACCATCGTCGGTTCCTCCGTGTATGGCGTCAGCAACCCCAACGCCACCTTGACAGCCCCACAATGGTTCCCAACCAGCAACATCAGCAAGGGCAATGCCTCCACCCTGGACTTTGCGGCCGCCCAGCAACAGCTGACGACCCTGTCGGGCGACGTTGCCAAGCTGCAATCGAACGGCACCGTGATTTCGCAATCGGGCGGCTTCAAGCTGGTGGGCGACGTCAACGCCGACGTGAATGTCTTCACCATCGCTGCAAACGACCTGCATAACCTGACCCTGGACGTGTCGTCGCTGAAAAGCACGGCCAGCATCATCATCAACGGCACGGCCACCAACATCACCATGAGCGGCGGTTTCGACAATTTCGGCAGCTTCGCCGACCGCACGCTGCTCAACTTCGCCAATGCCACCACCACCAACCTGAACAACGTCGGCATCAACGGCAGCATCCTGGCGCCGAACAGCGCGTTTTCCGGTTCGGGCAGCATGAACGGCACCCTGGTCGCCAATTCGGTCAGCTCGATCAATTATGGCCACGTCTCGATGAACGGCGCCGGCTTCAATACGGTGAACGTGTCGGCCGTGCCGGAACCAGGCACCTACGCCATGCTGCTGGCCGGCCTGGGCTTGCTGGCCTTCGTGCGCCGCCGCACGCCAGCGCGCGCACCGCAAGCGCAACTGGCTTAAGCTTTACGCAGGATCAATAAAAAACACCGGGCCGCGCGAGCGTCCCGGTGTTTTTTTATGCGCGGGCGAAAGACTTAGTCCCCGCTCAGCCCCAGATCCGTCGCCACCTGCTGGCGCAACAGGTATTTCTGGATCTTGCCCGTCACCGTCATGGGGAATTCCTCGACGAAACGCACATAGCGGGGAATCTTGTAATAGGCGATCTGCCCGTCGCAAAAGGCGCGGATATCCTCGCTGGTGGCCTGCGTGCCCGGGCGCAAGATGATGCAGGCGCACAATTCTTCGCCATACTTGGCATCGGGCACGCCCACGCATTGCACGTCGAGCACGCTCGGGTGGCGGTACAGGAATTCCTCAACTTCGCGCGGGTAGATGTTTTCGCCGCCGCGTATCACCATATCCTTCGAGCGGCCCACAATACTGCAAAAACCGTTGTCGTCGATCACGGCCAGGTCGCCCGTGTGCATCCAGCGCGCCGCGTCGATGGCTTCGGCTGTTTTTTCCGGGTCGCCCCAGTAGCCCTGCATCACGGAATAGCCGCGCGTGAGCAATTCGCCCTTCTCGCCGCGCGGCACGATGCGGCCTTCCGCATCGACAATCTTGACTTCCAGGTGCGGGTGGACGCGGCCGATGGACGACACGCGCATCTCGCGCGGGTCTTCGATCGACGTCTGGAAGCTGACGGGTGACGTTTCCGTCATGCCATACGCAATCGTGATTTCCGCCATGTGCATCAATTCGATGACCCGCGTCATGACTTCCATCGGGCAGGGCGAGCCGGCCATGATGCCGGTGCGCAAATTCGACAGATCGTATTGCTTGAAATCAGGATGGTCGAGGATGGCGATGAACATGGTCGGCACGCCATGCAGCCCCGTGCAGCGCTCGGCCTGCACCGTTTCCAGCACGGCTTTCGGATCAAACCCTTCGCCGGGAAACACCATGGCCGCGCCGTGCGTGACGCAGGCCAGGTTGCCCAGCACCATGCCGAAACAGTGGTACAGGGGCACGGGGATGCACAAGCGGTCCTGTTCGGTCAGGCGCATGGCTTCGCCGATGAAAAAGCCGTTATTCAGGATATTGTGATGCGTCAAAGTGGCGCCTTTCGGCGCACCCGTGGTGCCGGAAGTGAACTGAATGTTGACGGCATCGTCAAACTGCAAGGTAGCGCTCACTTCTTCCAGGCGCGCCAGGTCGGCATCCGTGATGCCATCCATCAGGGCGTCGAAGCTGTGCATGCCCGGCGTGGCGGCCGCGCCCAGGCGGATGACGTGGCGCAATTGCGGCAGGCGCGGCGATTGCAGGGCGCCGGCGCGCGAACGGGCGATTTCCGGCACCACGTCCTGCACGATGGCCAGGTAATCGCTGGACTTGAAGCTGGGCGACAGGATCAGCGCGCTGCATTGCACCTTGTCGAGCACGTATTCGAGTTCCGAGGCCGGTAGGCGGGGTTGATGTTGACCATGATCAAACCGGCTTTCGCCGTGGCAAACTGCGTCAGCACCCATTCCGCGCAATTCTGCGACCAGATGCCGACCCGGTCGCCCGGCTGCAAGCCCAGTTTCAACAGGCCGGCGGCCAGGCGGTGTACGCGCTGCTGGAATTCCAGATACGTCCAGCGCACGTTCTGGTGCGCCACGATCAGGGCGTCGTGCTGGCCATAGCGGGCGGCGATACCGTCCAGGTAGGCGCCTATCGTTTCGCCGATCAACGGCGTCTCGTGGGCGCCGTGTACATAACTCATTACTTGCATGCTGTCTCCGGGGTGGGTGGCGCGCTGCGCTCTTGTTATCGTCTTCGATGCAGAAAATTATAGCCGCAACCGCCCCCGCCCTGCATCAGCTTGCTGTAATGTGCAGGCCAGCACACCAGACACTCACGCACCATGACAGGCAACGCGCAGCACCCGCCCGAACAGGGCTTTATCTTGACCCGCCACTGGCGCGACACGCGCGATGGCACGGAGGTCGATTTCTGGCTGGCAACGGATGCCGGGCCCCGCCATGTGCGCCTGCCCGTGCAGACGGCCGTCGCCTTTATCCCCATGGAGCAGCAGGAACAGGCGCAACAGCTGCTGCGCGGCGAGCGCCATGCCGAGCTGCGGCCCCTGTCGCTGTGCGATTTTCACCACCGTCCCGTGCTGGGGCTGTACTGCAAGCAATACCGGCATTTGCTGAAACTGGAAAAGCAGCTGCGCGCACACGGCGTCGACGTGTACGAAGCGGACATCCGCCCGCCCGAGCGCTACCTGATGGAGCGCTTTATTACGGCGCCGGTGACATTCAGCGGAGAAACACTGCAGGAAGTGCAGTTGAAACCGGCCCCAGGCTACCGCCCCACATTAAAACTGGCATCGCTCGATATCGAGACGACGGCGCATGGCGAGCTGTATTCGCTGGCCCTGGAAGGCTGCGGCCAGCGCCAGGTCTACATGCTGGGGCCGCCAAACGGCGGCGACGAGCTACTCGACTTCGACCTCGCATACTGCGACACGCGCGCGCAGATCCTCGAACGCCTGAACACGTGGATGGAAACGCACGATCCGGACGCCATCATCGGCTGGAACCTGGTGCAGTTCGACTTGCGCGTGCTCAAGGAACATGCTGAGCGTTATCAAGTGCCCTTGCGGCTGGGCCGCGGCGGCGCCGTGATGGAATGGCGCGAGCATGGCGGCAAGCAGGAGCATTACTTTGCCGCCGCCGCCGGACGCCTGATCATCGACGGCATCGAAGCCTTGCGCTCGGCGACGTGGAATTTTTCGTCGTTCAGCCTGGAAAACGTGGCGCAGACCCTGCTGGGCGAAGGCAAGTCCATCGACAACCCCTACCAGCGCATGGCCGAGATCGACCGGCGTTTCCGCGAGGATAAACCTGCGCTGGCCCGCTACAACCTCAAGGATTGCGAGCTGGTCACGCGCATCTTCGCCAAGACCGAGCTGCTGACCTTCTTGCTGGAACGGGCCAGCGTGACGGGCCTGGCGGCCGACCGCAGCGGCGGCTCCGTGGCCGCCTTCGAACATTTGTATTTGCCGCTGATGCACCGGCAGGGCTATGTGGCGCCCAACCTGGGCGACGTCTCCGGCGACAACAGCCCCGGCGGCTTCGTCATGGATTCGCAGTCGGGCCTGTACGATTCCGTGCTCGTGCTCGACTATAAAAGCCTGTACCCATCCATCATCCGCACTTTCCTGATCGACCCCGTGGGCCTGGTGGTGGGCACCAGCGGCGACGAAGCCGACACCGTGCCCGGCTACCGGGGCGCGCAGTTTTCCCGTGTAAAACATTGCCTGCCGGCCATCGTGGAACAGGTGTGGCAGGGCCGCGAGGCGGCCAAGCGCGAACGCAACGCACCGCTGTCGCAAGCGTTAAAAATCATCATGAACGCGTTTTACGGCGTGCTGGGCTCCAGCGGCTGCCGCTTTTTCGATCCGCGCCTGGCTTCGTCGATCACCTTGCGCGGCCACGACATCATGCACCGCACGCGCGAGCTGATCACCGCACAGGGTTACCAGGTGATCTATGGCGACACGGATTCCACGTTTGTCTGGCTGAAAACGGCGCATAGCGACGAAGAAGCGGGCAAGATCGGCCGCGCCCTGGTGGCGCACGTGAACGCCTGGTGGGATGCACATCTGCGCGAGGAATTCGGTCTGGACAATGCGCTGGAGCTGGAATTCGAGACGCATTACCGGCGTTTCCTGATGCCCACCATCCGCGGCTCGGAAGAAGGCAGCAAGAAGCGCTACGCGGGCCTCGTCGGCAAGCCCGACGGCAGCGAGGAGATGGTCTACAAGGGCCTGGAAACCGTGCGCAGCGACTGGACGCCGCTGGCGCAGCAATTCCAGCAAGAGCTGTACCGGCGCATCTTCCAGCGCGCCGCCTACCAGGACTACGTGCGCGACTACGTGGCGCGCACGGTGCGCGGCGAATGCGACGCTTTATTGGTCTACCGCAAGCGATTGCGCCGCCCGCTCGACGATTACCAGCGCAACGTGCCGCCCCACGTGCGCGCGGCGCGCACGGCCGACGCCTACAACCTGGCGCAGGGACGGCCGCTGCAATACCAGAACGGCGGCTGGATCAGCTATGTCATCACGGTGGCGGGGCCGGAACCGCTGGAAACGCAGCGCTCGCCCATCGACTACCAGCATTACCTGACGCGCCAGTTGCAGCCCGTGGCCGACGCGATACTGCCCTTCCTGGGCGACGATTTTTCGCGCCTGGTCTCGGGGCAGCAGGATTTGTTTTAGGTCAATTTTTCTGACCAGCATGGCCAAGCTGGGGTAATATCGGCGCCTGCCGGGCCAGTCCGCGGGCGCTGTGCGCCGCGGCAGCGTAAAATACGCCATGGCGAAAGAATAAGAGCTCCACCGCA
Organism: Janthinobacterium sp. TPC_1; assembly: GCF_056037845.1. NCBI lineage: Bacteria > Pseudomonadati > Pseudomonadota > Betaproteobacteria > Burkholderiales > Oxalobacteraceae > Janthinobacterium > Janthinobacterium sp. TPC_1. The sequence goes on from NZ_CP195157.1 coordinate 866,536, forward strand.
GAAGAAGATGCCATTCCAGACGAGAATCGTTCGCAAGAAGATTTTTACGGCTGAAATGGCGCATAATTTACAACTATGTTGAACCTGCAGGCAGCGCGTTTAGCCGTCTGCCCTGCTAATTTTTGAATGAATTGACACCATGACCGAGATCACGTCCCTGAGAGACATCCCGCAAAAAAATATCTTCCGCAAGGGCGACACCTTTGTGCTGTTCGGCGAGCTGTTCGGCCGCGGCTATGTGAATGGCTTGCTGGACGAAGCGCGCAAGGCGGGCATGAATATCGTCGGCATGACGGTCGGCCGCCGCGATGAAAACATGGCGCTGCGTCCGCTGAACGCGGAAGAGCTGGCCGAAGCCGAAGCCAACCTGGGCGGGCGCATCATCAATGTGCCGCTGATGGCCGGTTTCGACCTCGACGCGCCGGCCGGCGAACCGACGCCGACGGCCCTGCTGGCCGACATGACCCTGAAAAGCTGGCAGGAAGACAAGCTGGACTGGGCGCAGATCGAACGCTGCCGCGAAGCCGGCATCGCCCGCTTCAGCGCTTCCGTGGCAAAAGCCATGGCCGAGCTGGACAGCCTGATTCCTGACGGCAGCAATGTGTATTTCGCCCACACCATGGCTGGCGGCATTCCGAAGGTCAAGGTCTTCCTGGCCATCGCCAACCGCATCTACAAAGGCCGCGGCGAGCGCTTCATGTCTTCGCGCGCCCTGCTCGACAGCGACCTGGGTAAATTGATCCTGATGAACTTCGACGAAGTCACGGCCAACACCCTGCAACACCTGATCGACGGCAGCGCCGCCATCCGCGCCCGCATCGAGCAAACGGGCGGCCAGGTGCGCTACAGCGCCTACGGCTACCACGGCACCGAGATCTTGATCGACGGTAAGTACCAGTGGCAAACCTACAGCAACTACACGCAAGGCCTGGCCAAGATGCGCCTGGAAAACGTGGCCAAGGCCGCGTGGGAAAAAGGCATCAAGGCGACCGTCTTCAATTGCCCGGAAATCCGCACGAATTCGTCCGACATTTTCGTCGGCGTGGAACTGTCGCTGTTCCCCCTGCTCGACGCGCTGAAAAAAGAAGGCGGCGGCGCCTGGGCCGAAGAGCAGTGGAAAATCTGCCAGGGCTTGCTGGAAGACGGCGTGTCGCTGCAAGACTTGCTCGACCGTATCGCCGCCTACAACGGCGACGCCACCAGCGTGCAGTTCCGCAACTTCGCCGCCTGGCCGATGGACAACACGCCAGAGCTGGCCGACGTCATGATCGGCACCTCGGACGACATCACCAAGCTGCACAAGGACCGCAAGGAACTGATCACCGACCACCTGAGCTCGCTGGTGCTGGAAGGCACGGGTCCGCTGATGTTCCACACCATGTCGGAACCGCCAGCGCCCGTCGTCTGGCTCAACCACGACATCATCGCGCGCCAGCTGAACTCGGTTCACAACTGAGCTTGATGTAGCGTAAGGTAAGCTGCAAGACACCGACGGCCCGGCTCATCCCCGGGCCGTCGGCGTTTCTGCGCATGCCTTATGCGCGCACGACGGACACGCCGCCATCGGCCAGCAGCGCCGTGCCGGTGGTAAAGCTCGATGCATCGGACGCCAGGTACAGCGCCGAGCGGGCGATCTCGTCCGGCGTAGCCAGGCGTTTTAACGCATGCAAGCCCGCCACGAAGGCCAGCGCTTCGGGCGTGGCGGCCACCGCGCGCCCCATGGGCGTATCCGTGCCGCCCGGCAACAGGGCGTTTACACGCACGCCGGCCGCGCCATACTCGGCCGCCAGGGCCTTCGTCAAGCCGATCACGCCCGCCTTGCTGGCCGCATACGCGGCCATGCCGGCCATGCCCAGCGTATGGCCGACAAACGTGGAGGTGAAGATCAGCGAGCCGCCGCCGCGCGCCGCCATGGCGGGCAGCTGGTATTTGGCCGCCAGGAAGGCACTGGTGAGATTGGTGTCGATCGCCGCTTGCCAGTCTTCCAGCGCCAGCTCCGGCGTGGGCCCCATGGGCCCCAGGCTGCCCGCATTGTTAAAAGCGATATCGAGGCCGCCAAAGCGTTGCAGCGCCAGCGCCAGCGCCACGGCCCCTTGCGCGCACGCGGCGTCGGCCACATCGCCCACGCAGGCCACGGCCTGCGCGCCGCCGTCCGCCAGCTGCGCCACCAGCGCCTCAAGTTCCTTCCGCCGCCGCGCCACCAGTACCAGCCGCGCGCCCTCGCCCGCGAACAGGCGCGCCGCCGCGTGGCCGATGCCCGAGCTGGCGCCCGTGATGATGACGACCTTATTTTCCAGTTGCAACATTTGCTTCCCCTTCAAGTGGTTGAAAGGGAAAAGATAGGCCGGCAAGCCGGGCGCGGCACTCCGCTTCTTGCGCTGGAATCGGCATCGTCACAGATTCGCCAGGCTTGGGCAAAACGCACGCCAAGCATAAAACTTGCCAGATTGTGACAAATCAGTGATAATGCGTCTCGCGTTGCCGGGATGGCGGAATAGGTAGACGCACGGGACTCAAAATCCCGCGCTGGAAACAGCGTGCCGGTTCGATTCCGGCTCCCGGCACCACAGAACATATCAAAGAAGTACCGATCAAGCCATTAAATCCAATAAAATCAAGGATTTAGTGGCTTTTTTCTTGCCTGATCAAGCCGATCACTCCCGATTAAACCCGATAAGAACGGATGGGCGTTACGCCATGAAACGCTCAGGGGACTGGTGCGCGGAAATTGCCGTACTCGCGTTCGAACGCTGGCGTGATCAAGTCTCCGCGCGCAAAGAAACGCCCGCTCAACTCAAAGCCAGCGGCAATTTGCCCATGCCCTGAGCAAGGGCCATGAAGCACATCAAGGCAATGCCTGATGGCATGCCGATGCGGCCCTGGCCGCATCGGCATGCCATCAAAGGAAGGTCATTTCCAGACCGGCCATCCTGACGACGAAGAAGGTGACGATCCCCAAGGCCAGCAGCAATAGCATGAAGACTGCGACCACCTTGCCGCTTGCGCGCAGCACCGCGCGGTTCTGCTTCGCCTTATCCTTGTCCTTCTTCCCTTGATCGTAATGCCACTTGATGCGAAGAACATGCCCGTGCAGAGCACGAAAGCCTTGAAGGTAACGAAGACTATAGGAGTCCAATCGATCATTTTGCGTATTTCCAGTCTATTACTTGACACTATCTATCGCGGGGAGCACTGCCTCAACACGCCGCTTCAGCAGCTGCTGCTCAAACCATCCCCCCGGCATTCCCGGTTTGAGTCTTTCATTATATCCAGCTATGAAATAACCATGGCATCTTGCCCATTGATTTGCCGAATGCAAAGGAGAGAGGAGAAAACGTCAGCAACTGCCATGCAAGGATGGTGCTGCTGTACGTTCTGATGCATACTACCTGAAAACAATTTCCATACATTGAGACAAAATGTCCCAGTTAAAAACCATACAAGATGAACATTTGACTATCTGGATGCCCCGCCTGGCCGGGAACAAAGGGCCACGTTTTTTGCAGATTGCGGATGCCTTGCAAGCGGCGCTGGCAGTCGGATCGGTGAAGCCGGGCGACCGCCTGCCTACGCAGCGCCAGCTGGCGGCACAGCTGGACGTCGACCTGACGACGATCACGCGCGCCTACGACGAAGCCAGACGCCGCAACTTGCTCGAGGGCCGCGGCGCCCGCGGCACTTATGCCGCGGCGCCGAAAGTCGAATTGACCGCCATCCTCGACCTGAGCATGAATACCCCGCCACCGCCGGATGGCGTGGACTTCGACGACATGTTGAAACAAGGTTTGTCGCAAGTATTGATGAGGTCAGACAATGAATTGCTGATGACTTATCACCTGGGCGGGGGAAGCGACTCCGACCGCAAGGCTGGCGCCACGTGGCTGGCACCGATGTTCGGAGATCTGGATGCTCGGCAGGTTGTCGTGTGTCCGGGTGCGCAAGCGGCGATCGCCGCATTGATCCTTGCGCTGACGGAGCCTGGCGAGGTCATCCTGACCGAGCCAATCAGTTATCCCGGCTTGCGTACCGCAGCGACCCAATTCGGCCGGCACCTCATTGCCGTCGAAGCGGACAAGCACGGGATGCTGCCCCAGATGCTGGAGGAAGCGTGCCGCCGGCACAAGCCCGGGCTGGTCTACCTCAATCCGACCTTGCACAACCCGACCGCCATCACCATGCCGGAACACCGGCGCAAGGAGCTCGCCAGCGTCGCGCAGCGCTGCAATGTACGCATCGTCGAGGACGATCCCTACTGGCTCCTTGCCGAGGCCCCACCGCCGCCGATTGCCACGTTTGCCCCGGAACAGGTGGTCTACATCTCCACCCTGTCGAAATGCCTGACGCCCGGCTTGCGTGTCGCCTTCGTGCTGCTACGCGACCCGTTCGAGCGCGAACGCTTCCTGGTCGCGCTACGATCCTTTGCGCTGATGGTCGCGCCTCTGACGGCCGCACTGGCCACGCAGTGGATACTCGACGGTTCGGCTGACGGCTTGATGGAAGGCGTACGCAAGGAGGCGCGCCTGCGCCACCGGATGGCGCGCGATATCCTGGCGGGGCGCTACAGCGGCGCGGAAGACGGCCTGCATGTATGGATCGAGTTGCCGGCGTACTGGAACTCCTCGCAGCTGGCGCATGCCGCCGCCAGCTCCGGCATCGCCGTCACGCCGGCGGAGGCATTCGCCACCGGCGGCGCATCCGTGAATGCCATTCGGATTTCCCTGGGCAGCATCAAGGACCGTGGCCGCCTGCAGGCGGGTCTGCAACGACTGTCCCATCTGCTAGCGCGGCGGCCCGAGTCGTTCAGCGCCGCCGTGGTGTAACTGACCAGGAAACACGGCGAGAAAGCCACGCCAGCCGCCGGCGACGATGCGCACCGAGTGCACGCCGAGGCACAGCAGCAAACCGGGTATCAGCACCGTCATCGTCCACTCCTCCAGTCAATGCCCGCTACCGGGCATGGCCGACGCCATGGCCGGCGTCGTGCGCGCAGATCAACGCTCCTCGCGGTAGTAATCGCAGCCCTCGAACGTGGTGCGCAGCGCCTGCTGCAGCTGGGCGTAGCGCTCGGGCGTCAGGTTGAAACGCACGTCGATCTGGCCGTCGTCATCCATCTGCATGGCGGCCTCGGCATCCATCTGCACGGACAGGCGGTTCGGATGCAGGATCACGGCGTGCATGTGGCCATACCACGCAAATTCCTGGCCGCAGTATTCGATATACGGCTCGTCCATGCCCGTGGCCACGTCCTGCTCGTCGTATTCGTCGGCGCGCTGCAGCATCAGGTAGACGGGCTCGCCTTTGCCGGCTGGCGCGGCCAGGGTGGTGATCAGGGCGTCGTCTTCATGGATGACGGACAATTCGGTGGCGGTAAATCCTGCGGACATGGCATGCTTTCAACAATTCTAGGGATGGCGCCACGATAGCGCAAAAGCGCCGCGCACGACATAGGGCGCGGCGAATAAAGCGTGCCGCCCCCAACCGCGCTGGCCGCCTATAATGGCCATTCCATCCATATTGCACAGGAGAACGCCTTGTCCGCAGCATCGTCCTACACCACCCGCCTGGCCATCCCCGCCATCGCCACCTACCAGCAGCTGCGCGTTGCCGCCGGGCTGAGCGCGAAAAGCACGGAGGCGGCGGCCAAGGGCTTGCCGAATTCCCTGTTCGCCGTGCAAGTGCTGCTCGGCGACACGGTGGTCGGCATGGGCAGGGTCATCGGCGATGGCGGCTGTTTTTACCAGGTGGTCGATATCGCCGTGCTGCCGGCTCACCAGGGCAAGGGCCTGGGCAAGCTGATCATGCGCGAAATCCGCCAGTTCATCGACAGCGACGTGCCGGACAGCGCCTACGTCAGCCTGATCGCCGATGGCCAGGCGCAAGACCTGTACGCGCAGTTCGGTTTCCAGCATACGGCGCCCGCCTCCGTCGGCATGGCGCTGAAGCGCTAGGCGCCCGATGCCTGCCTGGCTGCTGTGCAGCATGGCGCTGGCGCTGCTGCTGGCGGCCGGCGCCTGGCGCGCCGAGCCTATGCTGCAGCGGCGCGGGCGCGCGACACGCTGGCTGTGGCTGGCGGCCATCGCCGCGTCCGCCATCGTGCCCCTGGCGTGGCTGCCCGGCGTGCTGAAGGCCATGCCGGCGGAGCAGGCGCAGCTGAAACTGGGCTGGTTTATGGTGTCTGCAGGCATGCTGACGCTGCTGGCGCTGCGCAGCGTCTGGCTGCTGTCGCACCAGCGGCGCTGGCAAAAAACATCGCTGCTGGGCACGCCCGTGTACTTGAGCGGCGGCATCGGCCCCTGCGTGGCAGGCTTGCTGCGCCCCCGCATCGTGATGCCCGTCTGGCTGCAACTGATTCCTCCCCAGCAACAGGCGCTGCTGCTGGCGCACGAGCAATGCCGGCTGGCCGCGCGCGACCCGCAGCTGCTGGCCCTGGCCTACGCCTTGATCCTGATCATGCCGTGGAACCTGCCCCTGTGGTGGCAGCTGCACCGGCTGCGCTTTGCCATCGAGGTCGATTGCGACGCGCGCATGCTGGCGCACGGCCACGCGCTGCGCGACTACGCCACCGTCCTGCTCCGGCACGGCCAGTACTATTCGGGCTTGACGGGCGCCTCGCCCATCGTGCTGAACGACCCGCGCGCACTGCGCCGGCGGCGCCGCCTGATGGCCAGATTTACCCGGAACCAGGCGGCGAACTTGCTATAGTAGCGGCAACGCCGCGCAATGCGCCCGCGCCACCGGCTTCCCCTTCAGAAATCAGAGAGATACCATGCTTTACCTGCTTGCCATCGTGATCGTCATCGCCCTGCTGTACTACGTCTTCAGCGGCCGCACACCCGTCAAACCGCTGCACAAGCCGCTCGTCTCCGTGCGCCAGTACGTGCCGGCGATCCCTGCCGGCGCACCGGCGCACCACTGGAGCGATGAGGGGCGCTTTGCGTCGGAAGTGGAAAACGAAGCGATGTACCAGCCCGCCATCGCCAGGCTGGCCGGCGAGCACGGTCCCGGCAACGCGGAAGAAAAATGCCTGGCCCTGCTCGTCTGCGACGATGCCAACCCGTTCCAGGACAAGGCCATCGCCGTCTTCATCGATGGCCAGCTGGTCGGCTACCTGTCGCACAACGACGCGTTGCGCCTGCGCCGCAACCTGGGCCGCATGGATCTGGTGGGCCAGCTGACCTCGTGCGACGCCGTCATCCGCGGCGGCGGCCTGTGGAATGGCAAGCGCCTGTCGTACGCCGTCTGGCTGGACTTGCAGCCGTACAACTAATGACCGCTATGCCGCGCGCGCCAGCCTGACGGCCCGCGTGGCAATAAAGCTGGGCAGATACTTTTCAATTTCAAAGCGCGGGTGGGGATGCATTTCCTCGTGGTAACCCGCCAGCATGAAACCCGCCGCCAGCTGGCCGCCGATCTGGCTGTCCAGGCCATGGCCGAAGACCAGCGCCTCGCCCTTCTCCATGCGCGCCGCCAGCGCATCGGCATCCATATCCTCCACATCCGAATACGGCAGCACGAAACGGGGGCGTATCAAGCCCTGCTGTGCCCATTGCGGATCGCGGTCGCCGATGAAGACGGCCGGATTGAAGAAACTGCTCAGCAACACACCGCCATCGGCCAGCACGCGCGCGGATTCGCGCCACACGGGGGCGATATCGGGCACGTACTGGTTCGACACGGGGTGGATGATGACATCGAAGCTGGCGTCGGCAAAGCGGGCCAGGTCGCGCATGTCGCCCTGGACGGTGTCCAGTTGCAAGCCGTCGCGTTCAGCCACCATACGGTCTTGCGCGAGCTGCTGTTCAGACAGGTCGAAGACGGTGACGTGCGCGCCGGCGGCGGCCAGCACGGGCGCCTGCTGCCCGCCGGCGCCGGCCAGGCACAGGATGCGCTTGCCGCGCACCTCGCCCAGCCAGCCGGCCGGCAAGGGGCCGGGCGTCAGATGGATTTGCCACTGCCCGGCACGGGCCGCGGCGATGGTGGCGCTGTCGACGGGCTGCGACCAGGGACTGTTGCGTGCAGCCTGCGCATCCCAGGCTTGCTGATTGTGCTGCAAGAAGTTGTTACCGTGATTACCTAAAGGCATCGTCATCCTTTCAGAAAAACAGGATGCGAATGTAGCATGACTCCAGGCAAGGCGCCGAGAAGTGAACTCCCGCCACGGCCAGCGTTGTTGCGTCACACAAGGAAGTGCCGGACAGATGGCGCCGGCGCCGTTGCAGACCACTGGAAGGGCAAGGAGTTCAAGGCCATTATGGCTGGTGGCGGACCCGGCATTTTGATGCACATCAAACACCTCGCAATTTCCTGGCGGCGGCCTTGCGAAAGGTCATGGCCCGTGTTTTTTTGACCCACGTCAAGCGCCGCATAAGAAAACCGCCGTCCAGCACGGCAATGCTGGACTTGCCCGTGTTGCCGTTCTAGCCTTGTTGCCATCCTGACTAGCGAATGACACCATGGCCTACAAATCCATCCTCGTCCACGCCGACCTGTCGCGCCATGCGCCGCAGCGCATCGCCATCGCGGCGCGGCTGGCGCACGCGCACCAGGCGCACCTGATCGGCGCCGCCATGACGGGCATGTCGCGCTTTACCCTGCAAAACAACCGCGGCATGCGCGGCAGCGCCGTGGCAGCGCAGATCAATGCCCTGCACGGCCAGGCGGAGCAGGCGCTGGACCAGTTCGAAACGCTGGCGCGCCAGGCCGGCGCCGTCTCGCTGGAACGGCGCCTGATCGAAGACGATGAAGATGGCGGCATGGCCGTCAGCGCCCGCTACAGCGACCTGACGGTGCTCAGCCAGCACGACGCCAGCGAGGCGCTGCCCGGCGCCATGAGCGACCTGGTGCCCTACGTGATGCTGAACGCGGCCCGTCCCGTGCTGATCGTGCCGCACAGCGGTCAATTCGCGCAAGTGGACAACACGGTCGTGGTGGCCTGGGACGGCAGCATGGAAGCGACGCGCGCCATCGGCCACGCCCTGCCGCTGCTGCGCGCGGCGCGCCTTGTGGTGCTGGCCCTGCTGCACCCGCCCGCGGGCCATGCGCAACCGGCCCGCCATCCGGGCGCCGACATCGCCGCCTACCTGAGCCGCCATGGCGTGCCCGTCGAGGTACGCCAGACCGTCGCCATCGGCGACATCGGTGCGGCGCTGCTGGCCATGGCCGCCGAGGTGCATGCGGACTTGCTGGTGATGGGCGGCTACGGCCACGCCCGCTTCCGCGAAATCCTGCTGGGCGGCGTGACGGAAACCGTGCTGCGCCAGATGACCTTGCCCGTGCTGATGGCGCACTGAGGTTCCGCGCGCCACGTTCTGTTGCACAATGGCTATACTTGCCTGATTTTCCATATCAAGGCAATGTAGATGAAGCAACAACTGATCAATTGGGGCAGCGCCCTGGCGCCGTTCGGCAGCGACCTGCTGTGGACCGTCCTGCCGTGGCTGCTGCTGTATGGCGTGCTCGGCTTTGTGCTGGCGCTCGGCATCTGCCACCAGCTGGCCAAAAAATGCCTGCTGGTGCGCCGTCCGCCCGCCTGGCATGTGGCCGCCAAGCTCAGCTATGTGTTGATCCTGCTCGCGCTGCCGCTCCTCGGCAGCGGGTTTGGCGCCGTGCACAGCGTGCACCGCGTGGTCAACCAGGCCCTCGAGCGCGACCTGCAGCCCGTGGTAGAGGCACAGATGCCGGCGCTGCGCGTCTACCTGGAGCAGCAGGTCAAGCTGATCGCCCCGGGCCAGCCCATCAGCGTGCGCAGCCTGCTCGAGCCCTTCGTGCAAGGCATGTATTACCAGCCCACGTCCAGCAGCTACTGGGAACGCAGCAAGGCGCGCTGGATCAATGAATTCATCCTGCGCCGCGGCAGCGTGCTGCTGACGCAAGTGCTGCAGGAACAGCTGATCGCCAGGGTCGGCCTGCTCGGCGAAGCGCTCAAGGGCGCCAACTTCCGTGGCCAGGCGACGGGCGAGCTGGCCGCGCTGGGCACCGATCTGGCCGTGCGCCTGACCACCGACGTGGCGCGCCAGGCCGACTTCAGCAAACTCGACAAGTCAGTGCCGATGATCTTCATCATCGACGCCATCAAGCGCCAGGCCGGCGCGTATTTCAATTCGCTCAAGATCACGCTGGGCCTGTTCGCCCTGCTAACGCTGCTGCTGGTGTGGGGCGAAATCTTGCTGTACCGCCACTATTACCTGCGCCGCCAGCCGGCCGCCACGGCCCTGCCCGTGCCACCGATGTAAAAAAGCCGCGCCCCCTTGCGGATGGCGCGGCTTTCAAGCAACAGCTAAGAGCTTAGGCTTTGCGCTGCGCCACGGCGTCGACGACGCACAGGGCCGTCATGTTGACGATGCGGCGCACGGTGGCCGATGGCGTCAGAATGTGCACGGGCTTGGCGCAGCCGAGCAGGATCGGGCCGACGGCGATGCCGTTGCCGGCCGCCGTCTTCACCAGGTTGTAGGCGATGTTGGCCGACTCGATGTTCGGCATGACGAGCAGGTTGGCGTCGTTCTTCAGTGCCGAATTCGGCATGAGTTTTTGACGCAGCTTGCTGTCGAGGGCCGTATCGCCGTGCATTTCGCCGTCGATTTCCAGGTCCGGCGCGCGTTCCTTGACGATGGCCAGCGCGGCGCGCATCTTTTGCGCCGAGACGCTGTCGCTGGAACCGAAGTTCGAGTGCGACAGCAGGGCCGCGCGCGGCGACAGGCCGAAACGGGTCATTTCTTCGGCGGCCATGATGGTGATCTCGGCCAATTGGTCGGCATCCGGGTTTTCGTTGACGTGCGTGTCGACCATCACCAGCTGGCGCTCCGGCATGATCAGCACGTTCATGGCGGCGTAGACATTGCTGCCCGCGCGCTTGCCCAGCACCTGGTCGATGTATTTCAGGTGCAGCTGGGTGGTGCCGAAGGTGCCGCAGATCATGCCGTCCGCGTCGCCCTTGTGGATCATCATCGAACCGATCAGGGTGTGGCGGCGGCGCATTTCCAGTTTAGCGTATTCCTCGGTGACGCCTTTGCGGCTCGTCATGGCGTAGTACGTATTCCAGTAATCGCGATAGCGCTCGTCGAAGTCCGGATTGATGACGTCGAAGTCGACGCCTTGCTTGAGGCGCAGGCCGAACTTCTGGATGCGCGCTTCGAGCACGGGCGGACGGCCCACCAGGATGGGACGCGCCAGTTTTTCATCGACCACCACTTGCACGGCGCGCAGCACGCGCTCTTCTTCGCCTTCGGCGTAGACGATGCGTTTCAGTTCGGCCGGCGTGGATTTGGCCATCAGGAACAGCGGCTTCATGAAGGTGCCGCTGCGGTAGACGAATTGCTGCAGGCTGTCCGCGTACGCCTGCAAGTCCTTGATCGGACGCGTGGCGACGCCGGAATCCTCGGCCGCCTTGGCCACCGCTGGCGCGATCTTGATCAAGAGGCGCGGGTCGAACGGCATCGGGATCAGGTATTCAGGGCCGAACGACAGGTTGCTGATGCCATAGGTGGTGGCGACGATGTCCGACTGCTCGGCGTGCGCCAGGTCGGCGATCGCGTGCACCACGGCGATTTCCATTTCGCGCGTGATGGTGGTGGCGCCGCAATCGAGGGCGCCGCGGAAGATGTACGGGAAGCACAGCACGTTGTTGACCTGGTTCGGATAGTCCGAACGGCCCGTGGCGATGATGGCGTCGCTGCGCACGGCCTTGACTTCTTCCGGCAGGATTTCCGGATTCGGATTGGCCAGCGCCAGGATCAGCGGGTTCGGCGCCATCTTGCGCACCATGTCCTGTTTCAGCACGCCGGCGGCGGAAACGCCGAGGAAGATGTCGGCGTCCGGGATGACTTCGCCCAGGGTGCGCAGCGGCGTGTCTTGCGCGAAGCGTTCCTTGTCCGGGTCCATCAGTTCCGCGCGGCCCTTGTAGACGACGCCGGCCAGGTCGGTGACGTAGATATTTTTCAGGGGGAAGCCCAGGTCGACGATCAGGTCCAGGCAGGCCAGCGCCGCGGCGCCCGCGCCCGAGACGACCAGCTTGCAGTCCTCGATTTTCTTGCCGACGGCTTTCAGGCCGTTCAGGATGGCCGCGCCGACGATGATGGCGGTGCCGTGCTGGTCGTCATGGAAGACGGGAATCTTCATGCGGTCGCGCAGCTGGCGCTCGATGTAGAAGCACTCGGGCGCCTTGATGTCTTCCAGATTCACGCCGCCGAAGGTCGGTTCCAGCGAAGCGATGATGTCGACCAGTTTATCCGGGTCCGATTCGTTGATTTCGATGTCGAAGACGTCGATGCCGGCGAATTTCTTGAACAGCACGCCCTTGCCTTCCATCACCGGCTTGGCGGCCAGCGGGCCGATATTGCCCAGTCCCAGCACGGCCGTGCCGTTGGTGATGACGGCCACCAGGTTGCCGCGCGCCGTGTATTTATAGGCGTTCGCCGGATCGATGACGATTTCTTCGCACGGTGCCGCCACGCCTGGGGAATAGGCCAGCGCCAGGTCGCGCTGGTTGGTCAGTTGTTTGGTGGGCGTCACGCTGATTTTGCCGGGGCGCGGGCACTCGTGGTACTCGAGTGCGGCCAAGCGCAATTGTTGACGCAATTCTTCTTTTTTATCAGATGACGAATCCATGCTGTGCTGCCTTCCTGTTTGGTCGATCGGGGTGCTTCCGATTTTATCAGACCGAATCTTTCAATTAGCTAGGTATTTTCCGCTAGCCACAGTCTGATATCACGAAAACGCATAACCTAGCATTGTAAGGCCGTCCGGCGGCACAAACGTCCTCAACAGGAAAAACTATCAAATTTTAGATTTCAATTAGTTTTTATGATGACTGGCCGGGCGCGCGCCACAGCGGCAGCGCGGCGACGGCGCGCTCGAGATCGTCCATGTCGTCGTCGCCCAGGCGGGTGTCGAATGGCGCGGACAGGATGCGGCGCATCAGCGCCAAACGCGTCGTGGCTTGCTCTGCGTCGATGAAGCGCGTCGTTTCGGCGCAATACCGTGCGCGGCGCTGGGCATCGGCGCCGTCATCATCGCCGTCGGGATAATAATGGCGGCCGATGTTATTGAGCGATATCAACAAAAATTCGATCTCGCGCAGGATGCGCAGCGCATCCTCGCCGGACAGCACGATGCGGCGGTTGGCGGGCAGCAGGGAGGGCGGCGCGGCCGGACTATTCAAAATTGTCCTCGATCAGGAAGCCGTAGTCCTCATCGATCAGCATTTGCAGATAGGCATCGAAACTGTCCGCGATAACCTGGTAATTGTCGGGATCGTGCAGGAAGCGCACGACCTGTCCCACCTTGCCCGACGCCGCGGGCGTGAAATCGACATACAGCCGCGAGGAGCCGCCGTTGTTCATGCAATGCGAAAAACACAGGCGCTGGCCCTGTTTGATGCCCGCGTCGATGCGGGCGTCGACGATGCCGGGGTCGTCTTCCAGGTAATGGCCGTAAATATCCGCGATGCTGCGCTGGTTCGCTTGCCGGTCTTCCAGGATCTGTTCGACGGAACTCAGGTAATACGGGTACTCGAACACGTCCGAGCCCAGCATGTACACCAGCACCATGCCGCCCGCATATTCCTGGTAATAGGTGCCGTTGTAGTGGCCCAGCAGGCGCAGCAGGCTGTCCGGGCACAGCGGATACGCCTGGCGCAAGCTGTCCAGTTGCTCCGCGCTGGCGCCGCTGGCCAGCGCCAGTTCCGCCAGCGGCTCCGGCGGCATGGCCTGGCGCAAGCCGGTTAAATAGTGGTCGACAATGTTCATAGCCGAAATATATCAGTTGGCCGATCCGCCATGCGCACGCTAGCGCATAGCGGCCAGCCGCGCCCCCGGCGCAAAGCGCGTGGCAATCAGCAGCAACAGCACCACGCCGCCCGCCATCACCATCCACGCCTGGGCCAGGCTGGACGAATGCTGGCGGATCAACCCGGCGATGAACGGCATGCTGCTGGCGATGATGTAGCCGCCGCCCTGCACGAAACCAAGCAAGGCGCCGGCGCCGGCAGGCTCAACCACGTGATCCATGCTGACGATCAGCGACAGGGGAAACAAGGAGCCGATGCCGCAGCCGAGCAGGATCACGGCGGGAATGGCCAGTTGCGCGGGCGCCACGATCAGGCAAGCGAGGCCGGCCAGCACGGCCAGCAATACCGACAATAACAGGATGCGGCGGTCGGGAAAGCGGTGGATGACACTGGAAATGACCAGTCCCGCCAGCACTTCCACCAGGGTCAGGGCGCCCAGCAGCAAGCCGCTGTCGGCCGCGCTCCAGCCCAGTTCCGTGTAAAACGGCGGCAGCCAGGCCAGCACCAGCGTGTAGGCGCCCGTGCCGACGCCAAAGAACACCATCAGCAGCCAGGCCCGTGTGCTGCCCACGGGCAGGCGAGCGCCCGCGCCGCCGGCCACGTCCACGCGCGCGGCGGCGGCGCGGCGCCACAGCAGCGCGGCGGCCACGGCGGGCAGCGCCCACAGGGCCAGCAGCGCCTGCCAGCCCAGCGACTGCGCCAGCGGTGAAGCGGACGCGGCGGCGATGGCCGCGCCGCCCATGATGCCCGTCGTATAAAAGCCCATCAACTGGCCCGCCCGCTCGGGGAAATGGCGCTTGATGAAGGCCGGCAACAGCGCCTGCACCAGCGCGATGCCCAGGCCGCCCAGGGCCGCCGTGGCGATCAGGCCGCCGCTGCCATGCAAGGGCCAGCGCAGCGCGCAAGCGGCAGCGATGATGGCGATGCCGATACCGATGCCGCGCGCCACGCCCAGGCGGCGCTGCAGTTGCGCGCCCGCCAGCGCGCACAGGCCCATGGCGAACACGGGCACGGTGGTCAGCAAGCCCGCGTTGGCATTGCTGATGCCCGTGCTGGCCTGGATGCTGTCGAGCAAGGGACCGATGGCGGCCAGGATGGGCCGCAAATTCAGGCCCAGCAGGATGATGGCGGCCACCAGCAGGGCGGACGAGGGCAGCGGGGAAGATACGGGGCGTTCAACAGGCATGGCAGAGTTGTCCTTGCCTCGCAGGGAGGCACATGGTTTAATGCGTGACATAATCACTTGATGAAAAGTATCTTAACATAAAGATAGAAATCTATCTTATGTCGAGATACATGCCTACGCCATGACGGATACCCCGCAAGAACACACGCGCGCGCAATTTGCCGCAGCACAATGGCAGCGCGAACTGCCGCAGATGGATACCGCCGCCATGCAGCTGGTGGGCCAGCTGGGCACGGTGGCGCAGCTGATGGCGCGCGACTGGCTCAACCCGCTGTTCGCCGAACACGGCTTGCAGCCGGGCGAATTCGACGTGCTGGCGACCCTGCGCCGCTCGGGCGCGCCCTACAGCCTGACGCCGACGGCCCTGTACGAGGCGGCCATGCTGTCCTCGGGCGGCATGACCAACCGCATCGACCGGCTGGAAGCGGCCGGCCTGATCGAACGGCAGAAACACCCGACGGACCGGCGCGGCGTGCTGGTGGCCCTGACACACAGGGGCCTGGAATTGATTGAAAAACTGGTGCTGCTGCACGTGGAAAACGAACGCGCCATGCTGTCGGCACTCAGCGCGGACGAGCAGCGCCAGCTCGACCAGTTGCTGGCCAAGCTGCTGCACGGCATGGCGCAGGCGAAGAAAGGCTAGGAAAGCAGCTGCGCCAGCTCGCGCAGCGCTGCACTGCCGCGCCGGGCCAGGCGCTGCAGGTCGGCAGGATCGCGGCTGTCGTACAGGGCCTGGACATGGCCCACGCTGGCGGCGCGCAAGTCGATATCGCTGTCGCGGTCCGCAAGCTCGGCATCGGCCACATGGCCCTCGACCAGGGTCAGATAGTAATGGCGGGGCTTGCCGCGCAAATTGGCGGCAAACTGCAGCACCAGGCCGCTGTCGAACAGCAGGGCGCCGCTGCGGCCGCCCTGTTCCAGCAGCACGCGAAACGCCGGCAACGGTTGCCGCGCCGCGCGCAGGAAACCGGCCAGGTGCACCTGGTAACCGAGATCGAGTCCATTCGCGCCCAGCTGGCCGCGCTGCAGATACGCCTTGAACGACGCCAGCACGGGACGCTGGCCCCTGCGGAACAGGCGTTCGTCCTCGTACAGGCACAGCTGGCCGCCGTCGCTGATGGCGTCGAAGCCCCACGCCACCAATTCCTGCGCCTCGAAGGTGGCCAGGCCGACGGCTTGCGGGTCGCGCAGCCAGCCGTGATCGAGCCAGGATTGCAGTAAGACGTGAATATCGAGAATAGGCATGGCAAGTTGTTCGGCAGTGGCAAAGACCCGTATTGTAGGCCAGCCTATAATAGCCGGGCCACACCATCATTCAACGACCAGACTACGCCATGGCCCCACACGACGCGCTTTCCGAATTCGACCTGATCAAACACTATTTCGTGCGCCAGCGCCCCGGCCGCGCCACCCTGGGCATCGGCGACGATTGCGCGCTGATGACGCCAGCGGCCGGCAAGCAGATCGCCATCTCCTCGGACATGCTGGTCGAGGACCGGCACTTCTTTGCCGGCGCCGACGCCCGCATGCTCGGCCACAAAAGCCTGGCCGTGAACCTGTCCGACCTGGCCGCGATGGGCGCGCGCCCCGTGGCATTCACTTTGGCCCTGGCCCTGCCGCAGGCGGAGCGCGCCTGGCTGGCCGGCTTTGCCGAGGGCCTGTTTGCGCTGGCCGACGCCTTTGATTGCGAACTGATCGGCGGCGACACCACCAAGGGCTCCTTAAATATCTGCATCACCGTATTCGGCGAACTGGCGCCGGGCCAGGCCCTGCGCCGCAGCGCGGCCGTGGCGGGCGACGACATCTGGGTCAGCGGGACTGTCGGCGACGCGCGCCTGGCGCTGGCCGGCTACCGCATGGAGCACGAATTGGCGCCAGCGGACCTGCTGACGGCGGCCGCGCGCATGCACACGCCGACGCCGCGCGTGGCGCTCGGCTGCGCGCTGGCCGAAGCGGGCCTGGTGCATGCAGCCATCGATATTTCGGATGGCCTGGCGGGCGACCTGGGGCACATCTTGAAAGCGTCGCAGGTGGGTGCCACCCTCGACGTCGACGCCCTGCCGGCAGGCCCCGTGCTGGCGCGGCAAGCCACCGCCCGCGCCGCCGCTACACGGCCGCCGGCGGCGACGACTATGAGCTGTGCTTCACGGCGCCAGCGTCCTCGCGCGAGGCCATCGCCGCGCTGGCGCTCAGCTGCGGCACGCCCGTCACGCGCGTGGGCCGCATCGAGGCGCAATCAGGCTTGCGGCTGGTCGACGCGCAGGGACTGCCGCTCGATCTGCAGTTATCGTCGTTCGACCACTTCAGCGATTAACTCGGCTAGCGCACCGCCGTGCGCGCCAGCCCCGGCTGGTTCACCATCCAGTAGTGCTGGAAGGCCAGGCGGATATTGTCGCGCAGCTGGGTGTCATCCCACGGTTTCGTATAAAAACGATAGATGGCGCCCCGGTTGATCGAGTCGAGCACGGCTTCCAGGCCCGTGTAGCCGGACAGGATGATGCGGATGGTTTCCGGATACAGCTCCTTGACCTTGCTCAAGAACTCCGTGCCGCTCATGCTGGGCATGCGCTGGTCGCAGACGATGACGTGGACCCTGTGCAGGGCCAGCATTTCAAAGCCTTCGGCCGGCGTGCTGGCCGTGAGGATCTGGTAGCCCTCGGGGCGGAACAGGCGGTGCAGCGAGGACAGCACGTTGACGTCGTCGTCGACGATGAGCAGGGTTTGCGCGGACTGGGCGGCCGGGTCGTGGCCGGGCGGCAGACCGGCGCCGGCGGCGATCATCTGCCCCAGTTCCAGCGCCGGCAGGGCGCGGCTGAAATAAAAGCCCTGGATCTCGTCGCAGCGGTTGCGCCGCAGATATTCGAGCTGCGGGCGCGATTCCACGCCCTCGGCCACCACGCTCAGTTTCAGGCTGTGCGCCATGCTGACGATGGCCAGCGCGATGGCCGCGTCGTTCGGGTTGCTGGTGATGTTGCGCACGAAGGCGATGTCGATTTTGAGCTTGTCGATGGGGAAGCGCTGCAGATACGCCAGGCTCGAATAACCGGTGCCGAAATCGTCGATGGCCACCTTCACGCCGATTTTCTTCAATTTGCTCAGCACGACGATGGTGCGCTCGGCGTTCGACATCAGCGCCGTTTCCGTCAATTCCAGTTCCAGCAATTCCGGCGCCACACCGTACTGCGCCAGCGCGCGCGTTACTTCGCCCTCCAGATCGCCCTCGGCAAACTGGCGGCTCGACACATTCACGGCCACGCGCACGGGTCCCACTTCGCTGTCGCGCCATTCGGCGATCTGGCGGCAGGCAGCCTGGATCACCCAGGCGCCCACGCGCACGACCAATCCCGTGTCTTCCAGCACGGGCACGAATTCAGCCGGCGCCACCAGGCCATAGCCGGGGCGGCGCCAGCGCAGCAGCGCTTCCACGCCGCTGATGCGGCCCGTGCGCAAATCCACCTTGGGCTGGTAGTACAGGATGAACTGGTCGTGCTCGAGCGCATGGCGCAGCGCCAGTTCCAGGTCCAGGCGCGCCAGTACCTGCACGTTCATGCCGGCCGTGAAAAAGCGGTAGCCGTCGCGCCCCGCCTGCTTGGCGCCGCCCATGGCCGTATTCGCGTATTTGATCAGCGTTTCCGGGTCGGTGGCGTCGTCCGGATACATGGCGATGCCGATGCTGGCCGTCAGGGTGGCAGCATGGCCGCGCAGGTCGAACGGCGCGCGCAAGGCTTCGCGCACCTGGTTGGCCACGGCCACGGCTTCCTGCTGGTTGCGGCTCATGGTCAATATCAGTGCGAATTCGTCGTTGCCCAGCCTCCCCACCGTGTCGCGCAGGCGCACGCATTCGACCAGGCGGTTACTGAACTGGCGCAGCAGTTCGTCGCCCAGCGCCGCGCCCAGGGTGTCGTTGATGCTTTTGAAGCGGTCCAGCGCGATGAACAGCACCACGATGCGCCAGCTTTTTTCCTGCGCCAGTTCGACGGCCTGGGCCAGCGTCTGGTAAAACAGGCTGCGGTTCGGCAGCCCCGTCAAGCCATCGTAATGGGCCAGGTGCTTCAGGCGCTCCTGCGCCTGGCGCCGTTCGCTGATGTCGCGCGCCACGGCGATCAGCAGCAGGCCGCCCGTGCCAGGGGTACCAGGATGGCCGCCCGCCACGGGCGCCTGCGCATACCAGTGCCAGCCCAGTTCCACGGGCACCAGGCTCAGGTCGCGCCGCACCAGCTCGCATTCCGTCACTTCCGTGGCCAGGTGGGCCGGGCCGCCCGGCAGCGCGGCCAGCGGCGGGGCCGGCGGCGACGGCAGCAGAGTGCCGGGCGCCAGCGCCAGCAGTTCGGCGCGCGCATAGCCGAGCAGGCGGCAGGCGCCGTCGTTGGCGTCGACCAGGGCCATGCCCAGCACGTCGACGAGGAAGATGGCGTCGCTGGTGGCGTCCATGGCGCCGCGAAAGCGCTGCAATTCGGCCGTGCGCTGGCCCACCGTGCGTTCGAGCAAGGTGTTGTAGTGGCGCGCGGCGCGGTGCAGCAGCCGCACTTCGAGCATGTTGCGGATGCGCGTGAGCACCTCGAGCGCATCGAAGGGCTTGCTGATGAAGTCGCGCGCGCCCGCTTCCAGCGCCGCCAGCTTGGCGTCCGGGTCGGCGGCGATCACCAGCACGGGCAGATAGCCTTCCAGTTCCAGCGGGCGCAAGGTATCCATCACCTCATAGCCGCTCATGCCGGGCATCACCAGGTCGAGGATGATCAGGTCGAACTGCTGGCGCTGGTGCAGGCCGGCCACGGCGCGCGCGTCGAGGGTGCTGCTGATGGCCGTGTAGCCGCCGCCTTCCAGCAAATGCGCGAGCAGGCGCAAATTGACTTCCTGGTCGTCGACGATGAGGATTTTCGCCGCATAGATATCGGCCTGGCTGATCACGGCGCCCCCTTGCCTTTCTGCCGGCGCTGCTGTGCCACATAGGCCAGGGTGCTGTTGATCGCCTCGGTAAATTCATCGAGGTTGATCGGCTTGGTCAGGTAGCGGTAAAAGCCCAGCGCCATGCTGCGCTCGACGTCGCCCGGCATGGCGTTGGCCGTCAGGGCGATGACGGGGATGTGCGCCGTGCGCGGATCGGCGCGCAGCAGCTTCAGCGCATCCGTGCCATTCACGTGCGGCAGGTTGATGTCCATCAAGATCAGCTGCGGCAGGTGCGTGCGCGCCATCTCCACGCCCAGGCGGCCATCCGTGGCCGTCAGCAGCTGCAATTGCGGGCAGTAGCGCACGATTTCCTCGACCAGGGTCAGGTTGGCGGGATTGTCTTCCACGTACAGCAAGGTCACGGGAGCGCTGTGCTCGAGCAGCGCGCCGGCCAGGTCCGGGCGCGGCAAGGCCAGCGGTGCGGGCGCGGGCAAGGCATCGACCACGCGCAGCTCGATCCAGAACGTGCTGCCTTCGCCTGGCGCGCTGGTCACGCCGATGCTGCCATCCATCAGCTCCACCAGGCGCTTGGTGACCACCAGGCCGATGCCGCTGCCCTCTTCCGTGCCGCCTTCCTGCCCCAGCCGGTTGAAGGGCTGGAACAGCAGCGCCACCTGTTCGGCATCAAGGCCCACGCCCGTGTCACGCACGCTGCTGATGCGCACCCGCCCGCCCGCGTGCGGCGCGCAAGCGATGGCCACCTGCCCCTGCTCGCGGTTGTACTTGAGCGCATTCGACAGCAGGTTCAATAAAATCTGCTTGAGGCGCGTGCGGTCGGCCAGCACGTTCAGGGGGCAGGCATCGGGAAAGTCCATGCCGATGCCGCGCTGGCTGGCCAGCGGCGCGATCATGTCGCGGCATTCCTGCAAGATGGCGTCCAGCGCCACCGGTTCCAGCGACAGGCTGACCGTGCCCGATTCCACCTTCGCCAGATCGAGAATTTCATTGATCAATGTCAACAAGTGACGCCCCGATTTCAGGATATGGCCGGCGAATTCCTTCTTTTGTTCCAGGGTCGACGGCAGGCGGTCGGAACTGAGGATTTGCGCGAAGCCCAGGATGGCGTTCAGCGGCGTGCGCAATTCATGGCTCATCGACGACAGGAAGGCCGACTTGGCATAATTGGCGCTGCGCGCCTCTTCCATCGCCATGGCCAGTTCGCCATTCGTCATTTCCAGCTGCATCGTGCGCTCGTGCACGCGCACTTCCAGCTCCTGGTTCAGGCGCATGACTTCCTGCTGCGCCTGGGTGCGCTGCTCGCCCTCGCGCGCCAGCTCGCCGTTCGAGCGCTCCAGCGCCTGCGTGCGCAGCTCGATCTCGGCCAGCATCTTGTTGAAGGAATCGACCAGCTGCGCCACTTCGTCGACGCTGAGCTTGCGCGCGCGGCGCGAGTAGTCGCCCGTCTCGATCACTTCACGCGCCACGTCGGCGATATCGAGGATGGGCTGGGTGATGACGAAATCGAGGCGGCGCAGCAGCAGCAAGGCCACCAGCAGCGCCAGCACCGTCACGCCCAGCGCGATGGCCAGGTAATCGGCCGTGCGGCCGGCCAGCTCGTAATCGGCGCGCAGGTAGACGGTGCCCAGCAGTTCGCCATTGTCGACGATGGGCTTGAACAATTCCACCGAACTGCCCTGGATGGTTTCGCCTTCCTTGCCCACCTTCGCCGGCAGCTCGCCCACCTGCTCGTTTGCGCGGTAGCTGGCAAACAGGCTGCCGTCGGCCTTGTACAGGGCGCCGGCCGTCACGCGCGGGCGGATGCGCATCAGGTTGAGGTTTTCCAGCGCCAGGCGTTCGTCGTCGAAGGCCAGCGCGGCCGAACTCATGTGCCCCAGCAGCTCGGCCTGGGTACTGATGTCGGCCACCAGGTTGCGGTGGTAGGCGCGCAAGTCGTAGACGACGATGGTGCCCAGCGAAATGACGAGCGCCACCAGGGTGGTCAGCAAGACCACCGACATCAGCTTGTGGCGGATGGAACGCAGTCGTATCATCAGGCGCCTCCCGTCTGCACGCGGTAGGCGGCCAGCAGCATGCGCGCGCTGATGCGGATATGCGCCAGCGCCACGGGTTTTAAGGCCACGTCGAAGCGCACCTTGTCTTCGGCCATGACAAAATTGATCATGCTGCCCATCGCGTAGACCTCATCCGAATCGGATACCGTCAACAACGCCAGGCCACGGCTGGCGGCCAGCATCTCCTGCAGCGCCGTTTTCTCCAGCGCGCCCAGGTACAGCACGTGCAGCCCGGCCAGCGCTTCGCCGCGGCGCACTTTTTTCACCTGCACGGCGCGGCCGTTGACGCTGTGCCCGGCCACGCTCTGTTCGAGCTGCTCGGCCAGCGCATCGGCGCCCGCCACGCCGATCACCAGCGGCGAGTCGGGCCGGGCAAAGCTGCCCTCGGGCCATTCGACATAGCCGGCAAACTTGTACAGGTACGCGGCCTTGACCTGGCGCTCCAGGTCGCCCGGCACTTGCGCCTGCGCCTCGGCGCACAGCGCGCCCAGGAGCAGCAATAGCCAGCCCCAGTGCAGGGAGCGATGGCCGCCGCGCACGGTGCGGCGCAGGGGGCCAGGATGACGCCACCAGGTCCAGTTCAGAATTGCCATGACAACCGAGTAAAGATAATGCATACGAAGGCGCGGCACCATGCCGCGTGCCTGTTCGGGCGATGCGCACCAGGGTAGCGCAGCGACAGAGCGCCTGCCGGACCGAAGTGGTAGCAAATGTATAAAAGAGTGTACGCATTTTCGCTGGTACCGGGGAAAGTTTCTTTTACCGTGGGCCATGCTACAGTCTTGCCACCCTTTTCCACCGCCTGCAGGAGTCATCCATGAGCAACGAACGCGTCCCCCTCTCCACCGCCGTCGGCCAGGCCCTGCAGGCGAAGGGCTTGCTGCTGGCCACGGCCGAATCGTGCACGGGCGGCGGCGTGGCGCAAGCCGTCACCGACGTCAGCGGTTCGAGCGCCTGGTTCGAGCGGGGCTTCGTCACCTATTCGAACGGGGCCAAGAGCGGCATGCTGGGCGTGCCCGCCGAGCTGATCGCCGCCCACGGCGCCGTCAGCGAGGAAGTGGCCGCCGCCATGGCGCAAGGCGCGCTGGCCCACAGCGAAGCCCAGGTGGCCGTCTCGACCACGGGCATCGCCGGCCCCACGGGCGGCGTGCCGGGCAAGCCCGTCGGCACCGTCTGCTTCGGCTGGGCCATGGACGGGCGCGTGCAGACGCAGCGGCTGGTGTTCGCGGGCGACCGCCAGGCCGTGCGTGAACAGGCGGTGGCGCACGCCCTGCGCGAACTGCTGCCTTTTATCCGGTAGCGTCGGCGATGCAGGCGCGGTCGCGCCCGGCCTGCTTGGCCGCGTACAGGGCACTGTCGGCGCGCATCAGCAATTCATGGCGGCCGGCGCCGTGGCGCGGATACTCGGCGATACCGGCGGAAAAAGTGCAGCCGGACAGGCTGTGCGGCGCCTGCTGGATCAGCAGCTGGCGGTAGCGCGCGGCGATGTCGTCGATCTTGTGCGCGGCGATGCTGCTGTCGGCTTCGCGCAACAGCAGGCAGAATTCCTCGCCGCCATAGCGGCACACCATGTCGCTGCCGCGCAGCTGGCTCTCCACCAGGCGCGCGAACTGGATCAGCACCTCGTCGCCAAAGTTGTGCCCGTACGTGTCGTTGACGCGCTTGAAGAAATCCAGGTCGATGATGGCGATGGCCACGGGCGCGTTCGCGTCGGCCGCGTGCAGGATGGCATTGAGGCAGGTTTCGAAATGGCGGCGGTTGTACAGGCCCGTCAGGTGGTCGCGCATGGCCTGTTCCTTCAGGCTGTCCTGCAGGGAATTGACGTGCAGGATCTGGTGCGCCAGTTCGCGGTTCAGGTGCTCGAGCTTGGCGTTTTCCGTTTCGCGCGCCGCCTGCAGCTCCAGCGCCTTGTCGCGCTCGGCTTTCAGGCTGTGCATTTCCTTTTCCAGGTTACGCATCAGGCTGCGCGAGGCGCGCGCCGACTTGCTGCTGGCCTCGTACGCGGCCTGGTATTGCTGCAAAAAGCCATACGCGGCCTGCCATTCGCCCAGCTGGGCATTGATATCGGACAAACCGCGCAGGATCTGCTGCTGGTGGAACGGATTGCGCGTCCAGCTCAGCAGGCTGTGCGCCTGCGTCAGCGACGCCAGCGCCTGCGCCGTCTGGCCCGCGTGCAGGTCGAGCTTGCCGCGCACCAGCCACGCGTGCATCTGCTCTTCCAGGTCCTGGCCGCGGCGCGCATACTCTTCGGCGCGCAGCAGCAGTTGCAGCGCGCTGTCGGGCCGCTGCAGCAGGATGGCGGCGTGGGCGGCGATGCAGAACAAAAAGGCGCGCACGGCCAGGTCTTCTTCCGGCCACTCGTAAAACGGTTCCACCAGCGCCAGCGCTTCGGCCGGCTTGCCCGTGGCTAATAAACACATGGCCAGGTTGGCCGAGACGATGGTTTGCTGGTATTTGAGCTTTTGCGTGCCGATGATCTCGAGCGCCTCGACCAGCAGGGGGATGGCGTCTTCGTCGTTGCCCAGGTCGTGCTGCGACGACGCCAGGTTCGACAGGCTGTTGACGCGGTGCGCGGGGCTGCCGAAACGCTCGGCGATGTCCAGCGCCAGCAAAAAATTGCGCGGGCCGTCCTGCGTGTCGCCACGGTTCAGGGCATCGACGCCCAGGCGCGCGTACAGCATGAATTTGTGCAGGGAATCGGGAATCTGCGCGGCCTGGCTGCGCGCCTGCAGGAAATGCTGCTCGGCATCGGCAAAATCGCCGCGCCGACTCGCGTACGCGCCCTGCAGGGCCGCCACTTCCATGCCCCCTTCCAGGTCGCCGCTGTGCTGGAAATACGCGCGCAGCTGCTCGCACGACGGTTCGGCTTCGCCCGCGTAATACGCGAGCCAGCAATGATTCAGTTCCGCATACGCGCCGCCGCGCGCATACTGTTGCCGTTGCGCCGCCGCCAGCGCCATCTGCGCCAGCCGCCGCGCCTGGCGGCGGTTGCCCACCAGGCAAGACAGGGCTTGCTGATTCAGACGGTCAATGTCGGCTTTATCGAGACTGGAGATCGGCACTGCGTCCTCATACACACGCTGGGGTGGATTTTTCACACAAAACTTGCTCTGTATCAATGGTATCCTGATTAACATCATAACCAGATTCGCTGTTCCGCATGGCATATTTGCAAAGGATTGTGGTAAAAATGCCAGTCGTGGCCTGGCCGGGCGCCTGCGCCGCTGTCACGGATCTTTGATTGTCACTGACGCAACAACTTGGAGTAGTCGCAATGCAAAACACGGTACATTTCATCCTGCAGGGCAAGGGCGGCATCGGCAAGACCCTCGTCTCGACCCTGCTGGCCCAGTGGATAGGCGGCAAGGACGACACGCCTTTGCGCTGTTATGACACCGACCAGGAAAACGCCACGTTCTCGCGCTACAAGGCGATGAATGTCAAACACGTGCCCGTGATGACGGATGCGCGCAACATCGACCCGAAGCGCTTCGACGCGCTGATGATCGACATCCTCGACACGGACGGCAACTGCGTGGTCGACAATGGCGCGAACACGTTTTCGCCGCTGATGGGCTACCTGCTGGAAAACGACTGTTTCTCGCTGCTGGAAGAATCGGGCCGCAAGGTGTACATCCACACCATCGTCGGCGGCGGCGACACCCTGCACGACACGGCCACGGGCTTCGTCGCCACGGCACAGGCGACGAAAGTGCCGCTGGTGCTGTGGCAGAACGAACACTTCGGCCTGCTGCAATCGGCGTCGGGCAAGCAGTTTGTCGAATCGCAATCGTATGCCGACAACCGCGCGCGCGTGAAAGGCAGCATCACCTTGAGCCAGCGCAATCCCGACACGTTTGGCGCGGACGTCAAGAAAATGAATACGGCGCGCCTGACGATGCAGGAAGTGTTGCAGAACGACAAGTTCAACATCATGGAAAAGCAGCGCATCAAGGTCGTCTACCGCGACATCTTCGAACAGCTTGACAAGGTGCAATGGTAGATGGACCAGCACAAACTGCGCAGCCACGTGTTCGACAAGACGGGCATCAAGATCGACGTCGATGACCCGATATTCGCCCTGGTGGCGCTGAACGAAGCCGTGCTGGCGGAAACCGTCGAGCGCCAGCTGGCCTTGCTGGACGCCGCCACCCAGGCGCTGGCCGCGCAGGCGCGCGCCACGGGCGGCTTGCCGCCCGAACCGGCACCAGCCATGCCCCGGCCCGCGCCGCAAGCGCCCGGGCCTGCCCCCCTCTTTACGCCGCGCGAATGGCGTTTGCTGGGCGCGGCGGCCCTCGTCTCCGTCGCCTGCGCCCTGCTGGTGCTGGGCGGCGCGGCCCTGCTGTATAAACTGTAGCACCGACCGTAGCACCATCGCGCTGGGCCAGCCACGAGCGGGCCGCAGCGTCTTCCCCACCCTAGCCTGGAAGCATGCATGAAACCGATCAAACTGCTGGCCATACCCGCCCTGATGCTGTCGCTGTACGGCGCCCCGCTCACGCTCGCCCACGCCGCCGGCGCCGCTGCCGCGACGGCAGCCACGGCCGTGCCAAATGTTGCCTACGAAAAATACACGCTGCCGAACGGCCTCGACGTGATTCTCGTGGAAGACCATAAATTGCCCGTCACGGCCGTCAACATCTGGTACCACGTGGGACCGGCGAATGAAGCGCCGGGCCTGACGGGCTTTGCGCATTTGTTCGAACACATGATGTTTGCCGCCACCAAGCACGTGCCGCGCGGCATGGCCGACCAGCTGCTGGAAGGCGCGGGCGCCACGGATTCGAACGGCAGCACGGATTTCGACCGCACCAACTATTTCGACACGGTGCCGTCGAACCAGCTGGAACTGGCCCTGTGGGCCCATTCCGACCGCATGGGCTACCTGCTGGACGTGCTCGACCAGACGGCGCTGACGAACCAGCAAGACGTGGTGCGCAACGAGCGGCGCCAGAGCGTGGAAAACGCACCCTACGGCATCGTGCAGGAAGCCCTGTACCACCAGCTGTTTCCGAAGACCCACCCGTATTACGCCAGCGTCATCGGTTCGCACGCGGATATCCAGAACGCGAAACTGGCCGACATCAAGGAATTCTTTACCCAATACTATGGCCCCAACAATGCCAGCCTGGTGATCGCGGCGACATCGACAAGGCAAAGACCAAGGAACTGGTCAACAAGTATTTTGGCAGCTTCAAGAGCGGCCCCGCCGTGGCCAAGCCAGACGTCGTGACGCCGCCCATCACGCAGGAACGCCGCATCGTGGTGCAGGACCGGGTCGAGCTGCCGCGCGTCTTCATGGCCTGGCTGACGCCATCGGCCTACGCCCCGGACGATGCGGAACTGTCGATGGCCGCGCAGATCCTGGCCGGCGGCAAGTCCAGCCGCCTGTATAAATCCCTCGTGTACGACAAGCAGATCGCGCAGGACGTGGGCGCCAGCCAGAGCTCGAACGCCCTCGCTTCCGTGTTCACCATCGACGTGACGGCCCGCCCCGGCCATCAGCCCGAGGAAATCGAGCAAGCCATGCAGGCGGAGCTGGAGCAATTGCGCGCCAAAGGCCCCAGCGAGAAGGAAATCGAGCGGGCCCGCAACAGCATCGAGACAGCCATGCTGAGCCAGGTGGAAAAAGTGGGCGGCAACGCCAACATGATGAACCAGTATAACCAGTACCTGGGCGACCCCGGCTACCTGGGCAAGGATATCGAGCGCTACCGCCAGGTGACGGCGGCCGGCGTGCAGCGCGCCGTCGACACCTACCTGAAAAACCAGGCGCGCGTGGTCGTGTATGGCGTGCCGGGCACGCCGGACCTGGGGCCGGAAGTGGCGACGCCGGCGCCGGGCAAGGTCAAGCCGGCGCCGGGCACGGCCATCAATGCGGACGAGCCATGGCGTAACAAGGTGCCGGCCGCCGGTCCCGCGCCGAAGATTGTTCTACCGCAAGCGACGTCCTTCACCTTGAGCAATGGCTTGACCGTGATCCACAACTACAACCCGGCCGTGCCGCTGATTTCCAGCCAGCTGGTAGTAAAAAGCGGTTCGGGCGCCAATCCGCTGGCGCAGCCGGGCTTGTCGGGCTTTACGGCGCAATTGCTGCAGGAAGGGACCAGTACGCGCAGCGCGCCGCAGATCGCCGATGACGTGGCGCAACTCGGTGCTTTTCTGGGCACGGGTTCCGGCGCCGATGCCTCGTTCGCCCAGCTGACGTCGCTGAAAACCACCTTCCCGCAAGCGCTCGACGTGCTGGCCGACGTGGTGCAGCACCCGCAATTCCCGCAAGATGAAGTGGAGCGCCAGCGCGCCAGCCGCATCGGCGAACTGGCGCAGCAGCGCGAAAACGCGGGTGCCGTGGCGGCCCGCGTGGAAGCGGCCGCCCTGTACGGTCCGCAGCATCCGTACGGCTATATCCAACTGGGCACGGAAGCGGCCCTGAAAGCCACCAGCCGCGCCGACCTGCAGGCGTTCTGGCAGCAGCATTATGTGCCCAACAACGCGGCGCTGATCGTCTCGGGCGACATTGATGCAGCGCAATTGAAGAGCCTGGCGGAAGCCAAGTTCGGCAGCTGGAAGGCGGGCGCGGTGGCGCCGTCCGTGACGGCGGCGCCGGCCACGACGAAAGCCAGGCTGATCCTCGTCGACAAGCCGGGCGCGCCGCAGACGGCCGTGCGCCTGTCGACTATCGCCGTGGCCCGCGCGACACCCGACTATGCGCCGCTGCAAGTGATGAACGCGGCGCTGGGCGGCTTGTTTACGAGTCGGCTGAGCAATAACCTGCGCGAAGAGAAGGGCTACACGTATGGCGTGCGCTCGCAATTCCAGTACCGCAGCCAGCCGGGACCGTTCTCGATTGCCGCCGGCGTGCGCACCGACGTGACGGGCGCGGCCGTGTCGGAAACCTTCAAGGAAATCCGCGCCATGATCGCCAAGCCGTTAAGCGCCAAGGAATTGTCGAATGCGCGCAATTCGCAGGTGCTGTCGCTGCCGGGCCAGTTCGAGACGAATGCCAGCATCAGCGCCAGCATGGCCAACACGTATATCTATGGCCTGGGTCTCGACTACTACGCGACCTTGCCGCAGCGCTTTGCCGGCGTGACGGACAAGCAGGTGCAGCAGGTGGCGAAGAAATACCTGCAGCCGGAAAAGCTGATCGTCATCGGCGTGGGCGACAAGGCGAAGATCGCCCCGCAGTTGAGCAAGCTCAAACTGGCGCCCGTGGAATTGCGCGATGCGGAAGGGAACGTGAAGTAAGGACTAGCGGCGCTTGAACAGCGCCAGCTTGTCGATGAACGCCGCCACGGCCACCCCGGCCGTGTAGGCGATCAAATCGCCCCAGCCGAAGGTGGAACCGAGCACCAGGTGCCCCAGCGGATGCGCGCGCAGCGCGACGAGCCAGGGCGTCTGGAGCAGCTGGCCGAATTCGACGGCAAAGCAGATCAGCAGCGCAGTCAGCGCCAGCTGCCACGTGCGCATGCGCGTGGCGAAGATGCCCAACGCAAAGACGATCATCATGGCCCACAGGGCGTCGCCCGGATACTTGCCGAGCGCGGCGGGGAGGAATTGGGGATAGGCGCGCGAGGCCAGGCCCAGCGCGATGACAGCCACGGTTGCGCCCACCTGCAGCAGGCGGCGGCGTTCAGGTTTTACCAGGAACATATTTCCATTCAAAGGCACAATACGGGCCGAACCATTGCGGCCCGTCCGATATTGTACTGCGCGGCCGCGTCCGGCTGCAGCCTAATCGCCTGAACACGCTCAGTCCAGCGCGACGTGCTGCGCCAGGAAGTCGAGAAAGACGCGCACGCGCAGCGGCACGTGCCCGCCCTGCCCCACGAAGACGGCATGCACGTCTTCGCTGTCGCCCGGATTGAATTCTTCCAGCACGGCCTGCAAACGGCCCGCCGCGATATCGGCGCGCACCTGGAAGGCGGCCAGGCGCGCCAGTCCCAGTCCTGCCAGCGCCAGTTGCCGCAAGGCTTCGCCATCGCTGGCCTGGGCATTGCCCACGACCGGCACGACGATGTCGCCCCCGGGCAGGCGCAGCGGCCAGCCCGAGCGGGCGCGCGCGTAATTGGCGTCGAGCAGATTGTGCGACGCAAGGTCGGCCGCTGCCTGCGGCGTGCCGCGCCGCGCCAGGTAGCTTGGTGTGCCGCCACGATCGCCATGCGCGTCTGGCCCAGCTTGCGCGCCAGCAAGTTGGAACTTTTCAGGGGACCGGCCCGCACGGCCACGTCCGTGCGCTGTTCGAGGATATCGACGACGGCATCGGTCAGCACGATGTCGAGCGTCACCTCGGGATAGCGCTCCAGGAACAGCGGCGCCAGCGGCAGCAAGAAATGCTGGCCGAACGGCACGTTGGCATTCACCCTGATCTTGCCGCGCGGCACATCCTGCACGCCCGCGCAGCGCTCGGCCTCGTCCAGCGCCGCCAGCACCTGCATGCCCCGTTCATACAGGCCGCAGCCTTCGGCCGTCAGCTGCAGCTGGCGCGTGGAGCGGTTCAGCAGGCGCGCGCCCAGGCGCTCTTCCAGCCGGGACACAAGCTTGCTGACGGCCGACGGCGTCATGCCGCAGGCGCGCGCGGCGGCGGAAAAACCGCCCAGCTCGACGACGCGCACAAACACTTCCAGCTCGCCGGAGCGGTTACTTCGAGTCTGGCCATTGTGAATTCAACTCATAAATGTTCTTCGATAGGATAGTCTAGTGCATAAATGGCTTTGCTTGCATCATGCGCACATTCCCCTTGATGAAGCGAGCCGCCATGCAACGATCTTCCCTTCTCCCCACCGCCCTGCTGAGCCTGGCACTGGGCACCAGCCCAGCCCAGGCCGCCAACAACGATACCAGCTGGCTGGCCAGCTGGACGGCCAGCCCGCAAGCCGTGTGGGGCAGCGACTTTGTGCTTCCCGCCAACGTGCCCGCCGTGCTGCACGAACAAACCGTGCGCCAGGTGGCGCGCCTCAGCGTGGGCGGCCCGCGCGTGCGCATCGTGCTGTCGAATGCATATGGCAAAGTGCCGCTGCGCATCGGTGCGGCCAGCGTAGCCCTGGCGGCGAACGGCTCGGCCATCGAAGCGGGCAGCCTGCGCACGCTGACCTTTGCCGGCCAGCCGGCGGCCACCATGGCGCCGGGCGCGCCGCTCGTCAGCGACCCTGTCGACCTGTCCGTGCCGGACCTGGCCCGGCTGACGGTGAGCGTGCACCTGCCGCAAGCCAGTCCCGTCGCCACGTTCCACTGGGATGGCCGCGAAACGGCGTGGATCGCGCCGCATGACCAGACGCGGGCCGCGCGCATTGACGAGGCGCAAACGGGCGTGCAGACCACCACGGCGCGCCTCTTGCTCAGCGCCATCGAAGTGGCAGCGGCGCCGGCGGCGCAAGCGGTGGCCATCCTCGGCGATTCGATCACCGATGGCGCCAGCGCCAGCCTGGGGATGGATGCGCGCTGGCCCGATTTCCTGGCCGAACGCCTGGCGCCGCACGGCGTGGCCGTGCTCAATGCGGGGATTTCCGGTGGACGGTTGCTGTCCGACGGCATGGGAGAGAACGCCCTGGCCCGTTTCGGGCGCGACGTGCTGGCGCAGCCTGGCGTGCGCACGGTGGTCGTCTTGATCGGCATCAATGACATCAGCTGGCCCGGCACGGCGTTTGCGCCACGGGAACAGCGTCCCACCCTGGAGGAATTAACGGCCGGCTACGCCCAGCTGGTGGCCCAGGCGCGCAGCCGCGGCGTGCGCGTGGTCGGCGCCACTGTGACGCCGTTCGCAGGCGCCCTGCCCGGCACGCCATTGAGCGACTATTATCAAAAGGAAAAAGATGCGCTGCGCCAGCAACTGAACGCGTGGATACGCGCCAGCGGCCTGTTTGACGCCGTGCTCGACTTCGACGCCTGGGCGCGCGACCCGGCATATCCGCTACGCCTGCTGCCCGCCTACGACTCGGGCGACCACCTGCACCCGGGCGACGCGGGCAACCGGGCGCTGGCGGAAAGAATCGACCTGTCGCTGCTGTTTAATAAAAATCAGTCGCCCAGGCCCGCGTACAAAGCCGTGCTCAAGTAGCGCTCGCCGAACGACGGGATGATGGTGACGATGGTCTTGCCCGCGTTTTCTGGACGGCGCGCCACTTGCAGGGCGGCCCACAGGGCGGCGCCCGACGAAATGCCGACCAGCAAGCCTTCATCGCTGGCGGCCAGGCGCGCCGTGGCAAACGCGTCGTCATTCTTGACGCAGATGATTTCGTCGTAGATAGCCGTGTTCAAAATCTGCGGCACGAAACCGGCGCCGATGCCCTGGATCGGATGCGGCCCCTTGGTGCCTTTCGACAGCATCGGCGACGCTTCCGGTTCCACGGCGATCACTTGCAGGCCGGGCTTGCGTTCCTTCAACACTTCGCCGATGCCGGTGATCGTGCCGCCCGTGCCCACGCCGGCGACGACGATGTCCACTTGCCCATCCGTGTCGCGCCAGATTTCCTCGGCCGTCGTGGCGCGGTGGATGGCGGGATTGGCGGGATTATTGAATTGCTGCAACATCAAATAGCGCGGGTCGGCCGCCACCAGCTCTTCGGCCTTGCGGATGGCGCCCAGCATGCCTTCGCTGCCGGGCGTCAGCACCAGCTCGGCGCCGTAGGCGCGCAGCAGGATGCGCCGTTCGCGGCTCATGGTGTCGGGCATGACGAGGGTGCAGCGGTAGCCGCGCGCGGCGCAGACCATGGCCAGCGCAATGCCCGTGTTGCCGCTGGTGGGCTCGACGATGACGGTATCGGGATGGATCTTGCCTGCCGCTTCCGCGGCGACGATCATGGACAGGCCGATGCGGTCCTTGACGCTGTGGGCGGGATTGTAGAATTCGAGTTTGGCCAGGATGGTGGCCACACTGCCGGCGGCGATGCGGTTGATGCGCACCAGGGGGGTGTTGCCGATCAGTTCAGTGACGTCGTTGGCGATGTTCATGGGAGTCTCCACAGCAATTACAGAAGAAACCAGTCTACCGCTTTTTCACGGCAGCGCACGTGGTGCGCTGCCGAAACTGAACAATTACTTCACGTCCAGCAGTTCCACGTCGAAGATCAGTGCCGAGTTCGGCGGAATGTCGCCATTGCCGGCGCCGCGCGGACCGTAGGCCAGTTCGCCAGGAATGATCAGGGGTGCGCTTGCCGCCCACTTTCATGCCCGCCACGCCCTGGTCCCAGCCCTTGATGACCATACCCTTGCCCAGCGGGAAGTCGAACGGGCCACGGCCCACGGAGCTGTCGAACTTCTTGCCGCGCGAATCTTTCGCCAGCGGACGGTACAGCCAGCCCGTGTAGTGCACGACCACGGTATTGCCGGCGGACGCTTCCTTGCCCGTGCCGACCTTGTTGTCGATCAAGATCAATTTATCGGCGACAGGGCCGGGGCTCAGCGATACGGCCGAGGCGGGAACAGGCGCTGGCGCCTGTGCCTGCGCCAGCGACGCGGCGACGGAGCAGATCAGGGCAAACAAAACGGAGCTACGCGTCATGATGTATTCTTTCAGTGAGTTTCGGTGAGATCTCTGCCAATGCAAGAGGCAGGGAACGCCAATCATAGCAAACCGCCGCAACGATAGGAAAAACTTGTCGCCCGATATCCATAGTCCCCGCCTGTTTTACGCGCTGTGGCCCGATGCGGCCACGCGCACGGCCCTGGCCGCCTGGCAGGCGTTGCTGGACGGCAAACCTGTGCGCCCGGAAAAGCTGCACCTGACCCTGGCCTTCCTGGGCCAGCGCCCGGCCAGCGAGCTGCCGGCCCTGCAAGATATCCTGGAACAATTGCCGGCGCGTCCCATGCCCTTGCTGTTCGACCACGCCAGTCATTTTACGCAGCTGGCGCTGGCCTGGGCCGCCCTGGCGCAACCGTCGCCCGCCTTGCTCGACTTGCGCGCGGCCTGCATGCATGCGCTGGCGCAACGGGGCCTGGCGCCCCGCTTTGAGCACGACCGTTTTACGCCGCACGTGACCCTGGCGCGCCAGGCGCCGCCGCCGGCCAGCCAGGATTTCGCGCCCATCGCCTGGCAGGCGGACGAGCTGGTGCTGGTGGAATCGCTGAAAAGCAGCGGCGACTACCGCATCGTGGCCAGCCGCAAACTGACTTAGGCGGTGAACTTAAGCAGCGTCCGGCACTGGCACTTCAGCAACTTTGTCCTGGCGCAAGCTTTTCAGCGCATGGGCGGCCGCCACCATGCCGAAGCTGGCCGTCACCACCACGCTGGAGCCGAAGCCGGCGCAATTGAGGCCCGTCACGCCGGCAGGCGCGCTGCCATCGATGGCGCATGCTTCCGCGCTCTCTGGCGTGCTCAGCGGTTCCATGGAAAACACGGCGTCGACATTGAATTTGTTTTTGATGCCACGCGGAAAGCCATATTCGGTGCGCAACAGTTTGCGCACGCGCTTGAGCAGCGGTTCCTGCTCCGTCTTCGACAGGTCGCGCACGGCGATCAGGGTCGGGTCCGTCTGCCCGCCCGCGCTGCCGATGGTCAGCATCGGTACATTGCGCGCGCGGCAATACGCAATCACGGCCGCTTTCGCCTTGGCATTGTCGATGGCGTCGACCAGGTAATCGAAATCGCGCCCGCCCAGCAACTGCTCCAGATTATCGGGGGTAATGAAATCCTCGATCTGCGTGACCTGGCAAAACGGATTGATCAATTCGATGCGTTCGGCCAGGGCCGTGATCTTGGCCTTGCCGATGGTGTCGCTCATGGCCTGGATCTGGCGATTGATGTTCGATTCGGCAACATTGTCGAGGTCGATCAGGGTCAGGCGGCCGATGGCGCTGCGCGCCAGCGCTTCGACGATCCAGGAACCGACGCCGCCCACGCCGATCACGCACACGTGGGCGGCGCGGAAGCGTGCCAGCGCAGGTGCGCCATACAGGCGGGCAATGCCGCCGAAACGCCGCTCAAAATCGATCTCGGTCAAGTCCATGGAAATTAGTTCATTGGTGGAGGTATGCATGGCGCCATTTTAACGGACACTGCGCTGGCGGATATTCTAAAATAGCCGGATTGACACAGCGACAAGGCCAGACTGTCGCCGCGCCCCCACACCGCCCACCACGAGAACTCGCCATGACCACTCCCCTGTTCGACTCCGTTCCCGGCTTTGACCAGCCCATCGCCGTGCTCAAGCATTGCCACGACAAGATCCGCAAGCAGCTGAGCACATTGCAAAACCTGCTGGCCCACCTGGTGCAGCACGGCAACACGGCGGACGCGCAGCAGGCGGCCAAGGCAGTGTTGCAATATTTCAATAAAGCCGCCCATCTGCACCATGACGATGAAGAGCAGGATCTGATGCCCATGCTGCAAGCGACCGCTACGGGCGACGATGCGGCCCTGCTGGCGACGCTGGTGCCGGAAATCCTCGCCGACCACCAGCGCATGGACCAGGCCTGGCTGACCCTGCGCCCGGAACTCGATGCCATCGCCGCCGGCACGGGCGTGCAGCTGTCGGCCCATGGCGTGCGCGACTATGTGGCCGCCTACCAGGCCCACATGAGCAAGGAAGAGGGCCAGCTGGCGCCGATGGCCAAGCGCCTGTTCAGCGCGCAGCAGATGGAGCAGCTGGGCACGGCCATGCAGCGCCGCCGCGGCATCGCGCCCGATGCAGCGGAAGCCCCCGTGCAGGCAGCAGACCCGGCCGCCGTGCTGGCAGCCATGCGCACCGATTACGTCCAGTCCAGCCTGAGCGAGACGGATGTGCTGGCCGATCCCATCGCCCAGTTCCAGAAATGGTTTGCCGAGGCCGTCAACGCGCAAGTGATGGAGCCGAACGCCATGGACCTGGCCACCGTCAGTGCGGACGGCAAGCCCAGCTCGCGCATCGTGCTGATCAAGCAATTCGACGAGCGCGGCTTTACCTGGTACACGAATTATCAGAGCGACAAGGGCCGGCAGCTGGAACACAACCCGCACGCCGCCCTGCTGTTCTTCTGGCGCGAGCTGGAGCGGCAAGTGCGCATCGAGGGCACGGTGGTGAAAACCACGGCGGCCGAGAGCGACGAGTATTTCAATGTGCGCCCCCTGCAAAGCCGGCTGTCCGCCATTGCCTCGCAGCAAAGCGTGCCCATCGCCGACCGTGCCGCGCTGGAAAGCCATTACGAGGCCGTGGCCGCCGCCGTCGGCGACGCGCAGCCGCCGCGCCCTGCCCACTGGGGCGGCTACCGTTTGCAACCGGAACGCATCGAATTCTGGCAGGGACGCCGCTCGCGCTTCCACGACCGCATCGTGTTTACACGCGGTGCTGACGGGCAATGGAGCATGCAACGCTTGCAACCATAAGCAGGACAGTCAAGGCGGCGCAAAGCAAGCTGTGCAATATCAGTGTAGGCTATGAGGGTAGAAGTTACTAAATGACATTGTTTCTCAATTTGCGGCCGCAGCCTGGGCCGCATCATTGGAGGCCATTTTGTTTGTACAAAACCAACTCAAGTCCTGGATTGCCGGCATCCGCAGCAAGACCGCCTTGCCGCTGCGCATAGAATTATGGAACGGCCAGCACGTTGACCTGTCCAGCGAAGCGCCCCGCGTCACCATCCGCCTGCCGACCGTCGCCTCGG
This sequence comes from Janthinobacterium sp. TPC_1, assembly GCF_056037845.1. NCBI lineage: Bacteria > Pseudomonadati > Pseudomonadota > Betaproteobacteria > Burkholderiales > Oxalobacteraceae > Janthinobacterium > Janthinobacterium sp. TPC_1. Next base: position 903,041 of record NZ_CP195157.1, read on the forward strand.
CCCGCTATCTGCTGAACCCCTCGCTGGCCAATCTGGGTTCGGCCTATGTGGAAGGCAATATCGAGGTCAGGGGACGGCGATGGACATGATTTCCATCTGCAATGCCCTGGCGCGCAACACCTTGAAACCGGAAGGCAAGCTGGCCCGCATCGTGCGCAGCTTTACGCACGACAAGAGCAAGGATGCCGAAGCCATCCGCTACCATTACGACGTGTCGAATGCCTTCTACGAGCAATTCCTCGACCCCGCCCTCGTGTATTCCTGCGCCTACTTCGAACACGGCGACGAAACCCTGGCGCAGGCGCAAGTCAAGAAGATCGACCATATCCTGAAGAAAATCCAGTTGCAGCCGGGCCAGACCCTGCTCGACATCGGCTGCGGCTGGGGCGCGCTCGTTATTCGTGCCGCGCAGCAATATGGCGCCCGCTGCGTGGGCGTGACCCTGTCGGAAAACCAGTACGCGCTGGCGCGTGAGCGCGTGGCGGCGGCCGGCCTGGCCCACCTGATCGATATCCGCCTGCAGGACTACCGCGACGTGACGGGCCAATTCGACCGCATCACCAGCGTGGGCATGTTCGAGCACGTGGGCCTCAAGCATTTACCCGAGTACTTTTCCATCGTCAACAAGCTGCTGGCGCCGGACGGCATGGCGATGAACCACGGCATCACCTCCACCGACCCGGAGAATGGCGAAACACCGTACGGGGGCGGCGAATTCATCGAAAAATATGTGTTTCCGCACGGCGAACTGGCGCACATCGGCAATGTCCTGAAAACCATGCAGCAAGGGGGGCTGGAAGTGCTGGACGTGGAAAACCTGCGGCGCCACTATGCGCGCACCTGCGCCCTGTGGACGGAGAATTTCGAAGCCCATGCCGAACAAATTCGTCCGCTGGCGGGCGAGCGGCGCTTCCGCATCTGGCATGTCTACCTGGCCGGCTGCGCCTATGCCTTCGAGCAAGATTTGATCAGCCTGTACCAGATCGTCTGCGTGAAGGCGGGCCGGCGCTCTTCCACGCTGCCCTGGTCGCGCAACTACATGTATGCGCAGGAGAATACGCAGGAAACAAGGCCGGCGCCCGTGCTCACGCCCTGACAGGCGCGCGGAGCGTTTACTTCAGGCGCCCCGCATACATGGCGCGGAATTTCTCCACCTTGGGCGCGACGACCAGGGCGCAATAGCCCTGCAAGGGATGCTGTTCCACATAATTCTGGTGGTAATCCTCGGCCCGGTAAAAGACTTGCGCCGACGCAAGTTGCGTGACGATCGGCGCATCCCATACGCCGGCCATCTCGGCCAGCACCTTGCGCGCCACTGTTTCCTGTTCGGCCGACTGGTAATAGATGACGGAACGGTATTGCGTGCCGACATCGTTCCCCTGGCGATTCAGGGTGGTGGGATCGTGCAGCGTAAAAAAGATTTCCAGCAAGTCGTGATAGCTGATGACGGCCGGATCGAATTCCAGGCGCACCACTTCCGCGTGACCCGTGTCGCCCGTGCAAATCTGCTCATACGTGGGGTCGGGCACACTGCCCCCCGTGTAGCCGGACTCGACGCGCGTCACGCCGCGCACTTCCCCGTACACGGCGGCCAGGCACCAGAAACAGCCACCGCCCAGTACCGCCACTTCCGTCTGTTGATTCATGATGTCCTCCCGCAACGCTACTGCGACTTATCATTTCACCACTGTAACGCAAAGCCCCATGGCCTGCAGCGCCGCTTGAAACGGTGCGTAGCGCACCGCACATAGGGCCAGGCCGGCCACGATTGCGCTGGCGCCGCCGATTTTTGGCATAATGTCAGCAAATAGACAGGTCACCCATGAACACACGCTCTCCCCGCGCGCCCGCGCAAGAATTCGATACGACACATTTCCGGCAGGCACTGTCGCAGTTTGCCACGGGCGTGACGGTCATCACGACGCGCCTGGCCGACGGCAGTTTCCGCGGCTTGACGGCCAGTTCCTTCAATTCCGTTTCGCTGTCGCCGCCTCTGGTGCTGTGGAGCCTCGGTTCCGTGGCGAACAGCATGCCCATCTTCAGCGGCAACTCGCATTACGTCATCAATGTGCTGGGCGCCGAGCAGGCGGAACTGGCGACGCGCTTTTCGCGCCGCACGCCAAATCCCTTCGACGACGTCGAGTACGAACTGTCGCGCACGGGCCAGCCCATCCTGAAAGGCGCGTCGGCCTGGTTCGAATGCCACAACCGCAGCCGCTATCCGGAAGGCGACCACGTCATTTTCGTGGGCGAAGTGGAACAATGCGCGTTTGCCGCGCAAGCGCCCTTGATCTTCCACAATGGAAAGTTCAATACACCGCAAGCCTGAGCCGCGGCACAAAAAAAAATCCGCCGAGGCGGATTTTTTTTACATTACAGGGTGAAGTTATACCCGATGCTGATGCTCACGGCGAGCGGATCGAGCTTGATGTCCTGCGTCTGCCCCGTCGAGAATTTCGCCTTGGTTTTCAGGAAGGTCTTGACCACGGCCACGTCGGCAAACCAGCGCTCGTTGAGGGCCAGGGTGCTGCCGACCACCAGGCTGCCTGCCAGCTTGTTGTCCATGCGGTAGGTAACGGGCGATCCACCCGGATCCAGCAAGGCCGTCATCTGGCCCGAGCCTTTTTCCTTCTGGAAATAGGCATACGTCAAGCCCGCGCCCACGTAAGGACGGATCATCGCATTGGGCTGGAAGAAACGGTACTGGATGAAGGCCGTCGGCGGCAAGGCTTCCGCCGTGCCCAGCTTGCCCGTGCCCTTGATGGAACCATCGCCGATCAAGTCATGCTTGTACGGCACGCCCAGGATCATTTCAGCAGAAATATTGTCCGTGATCATGTAGGCAAAGGTCAGGATGGGCTTGGTATCCGCCTTGACATCGGCCTTCGTGCCCGGCAGTGCAGGCGCGGAAATGTCGCCACTGTCCACGTGCGGCGTGATCTTGTTGAGGCCAGCCTTGGCCATCCAGGTGCCTGCGCTTTGCGCCGAAGCGCCCGTCGCCATGGCCATCGCGGCAGCCGCGGCCAGCACGCGTACGGCGGTATTCAAACGATTCTTCATCTTGTCTCCTGATTCAGTATGTGCGGAGTGTTCCGCTTTCGAGTCTTGTCGCTGCCGGCACCGGCCGCGCCTCGCAGGCACAGCCGGTGCGGCCATCCCTTACAGCCAGCCCCGCACGACCATGTCCTTGGCCACATAACGGGCCAGCAACAGGTTGTTGAACGGCGTAGGATGCACGTCGTCGGCATACGAGTAGTGGCTGACGTCGCCTGCCTTCAGGTTCGTGCCATTGCACACGAGCGAGCTGCCCAGGAGATTGCCTGGCGCGTTCAGGTCGCACGCCGTTTCCGTGACGTTGGTCAAGCCGTACGGGCCAGGATTGACGCCCTGGTCATGGCTGACGGCAAACACGTCGACCAGCAAGACTTTCGCATTGCCATTCAGGCCGCCGCTCAGTTCGCCGTTGAAGGCGCTGACCATGGCATTGATGAGCGCCTTGGTATTGGCATCCTTGCCCAAGCCCGATGGCGTGCCGGCCACGTCCGGCAGATTGTTGACGATCACATAATTGGCGCCCTTGGCGATGATCTGGTCCTTGACCAGTGCCACCAGTTCGATTCCCGCCTGTTTCATGGCGCCAACCAGTGCAGGGCCATTCGCCGCAGCGTAATCGGCGCCGGCCTTGGCACCGGCGGCGTTGCCGGTGACAGTGGCGTCGGCCTTGGCCTTGGTTGCGGCGGCGGCCGCCAACGCTGGTGCATTCAGATTGCCCGCCATGTAAGCGGCAGTGGCAGCAGCTGTCACCACGGACGCGTCCGTGTGGCCGGGACGTGCATTTTCCGTCACAATCGCCGCTGCGATGGCCTGCACCGCCGTCGAGGGAACGGTAGCGCCGGCGGCCAGAGCCGTCGCCAGATTGGTAACAAAAGCCTGCGCACCGGCGGTCGCACCGGCAGCCAGGCCAGCAGCGGTCGCCTTCGCTTGCAAGTCACTCAGCAGGAACAGCACGTCATTACCGCCGGCCATCACGAAGACGGCTTCCGTGCCGCTGAACTTGCCGCCGGAGACTGCCAGGTGGTTCGCGATCTGCGTCACCACGGGCACGGTCAGGGCGCCCAGCGTACCGCCTGCCAATTTATTGTTCGGGCCGACGGGGTTGGTCACGCGCGAACCGCCCATGGCGTAGCCGAAGCAGCCGGCATGCTTGACGCGCGGCACGGACAAGCCCTTCGCCGCATCGCCCTCCAGACCGGTCTCGGCGGCGCATGGCGCGGCCAGGCCGAATTGCGCGGCCAGGTGCTCGGTCCAGTTCTTGCCCGTCAGTTCAGGATTGATCTTGGTATTGTCGCCATTGATGGTGAACTTGCCGCCACCGAGCTTGGCCACGGTGCCCACGGCATACGAACCGACGTCGGACAGGCTGTCGCCGAACGACACCTGCGCCGTGTATTTGACTTTCAAGGCTTGATCACCGCCACTGGCGCCGCCGCAACCTGCCAGGACAGCCGCAGCCAGCACGGCCAACGCGAATTTTGTTTGATGCATTTTGTCTCCTCGGTCTTTTTTTGGTTTCTAAACGAACGGACGTGCTATTCGCTACCCAACTAATATGCCATCGTTCCTCGGGCTTGCATAGAAAATATGTTTTAAAAATCAACGAAATAACAACACCGACAGCGCCCTGTCACGACCGGACGATCCGCTGAATTATGGAGGATTTAATATGGTTCGTGGCAAGCATCTCTATTGCGCTGCATCAAGAAAAAGCCCCTTGCGGGGCTTTTTATGATGCGGATAGAAATTGCTGCAAGATGCCACTCGAGCCGAAGGCGGCGCGCCGCAAACGGTCGTTGATGCCCAGCCACGCGGGGCCGGTGGGCGGTGCTTCGACGAGTATCAGCTCGGCGCCGACCTGGTCCATCGTGCGCAGCGAGGCATACAGCGCATGTGCGTAATTTTCCGGGTTGGCCGCCAGGCGCACGCTGGCGCTGGCCGGCGGCAGATCCGAGTAGTGGATCAGGGCCACGCGGCGTCCGTCGTTGAGCAGGCGGTTCAAGGTGGCGCGCACCTCGTCGCTGTGCTGCATCGCAACAGGCGTATGTGGCGCGTAGTGCGATTCCAGCGTGCCCGAGGCGCGCGGCGCGGCCGCGTCCGCCACGGCCGGCGCGCGGCCGATGACGGCGGCGATCTGTTCGCTGCTGATATGGCCGGGACGCAAGAGCACGGGGCCATGCGTGGCCAGACGCGACAGGTCGACGATGGTCGACTCGATGCCCACGTCGCTCTGGCCGCCATCGAGGACCAGGCCCAGCAAGCCGCTATCGAGTTCCGCCGCGAATTCATCGCGCACGTGCTGCGCCGTGGTGGGGCTGACGTTGCCGAATTTGTTCGCCGACGGCGCCGCCAGGCCGCCCTTGCCGCCCTTGAAGGTGCGTAGCAATGCGATAGCCACCGGATGCGACGGGCAGCGCAAGCCCACCGTATCCTGGCCGCCGGAAACGGCATCGGGAATATGCGCGGCGCGCTTGACGATCAGGGTCAGCGGACCGGGCCAGAAGGCGGCCACCAGCTGCCGTGCTTCCTCGGGGATGTCGTCGGACCAGTGCCCCAGGTCGGCGCCGGGCGCCACGTGCACGATCACGGGGTGGTCCGAAGGCCGCCCCTTGGCTTCGTAAATGCGCGCCACGGCGGCCGGGTTTTCCGCATCGGCGCCAAGGCCATACACCGTTTCCGTCGGGAAAGCGACGAGGCCGCCCGCTTCCAGCACGGCGGCGGCCGCCGCCAGGTCGTGTGCGGGCACGCTCACGGCGCGATTCCCAGGATCAGGCAAGCGTCGCGCAGGCGCTGCTGCGCCTCTTGCAAGCTGGCCGCGATGAAGGTCAGGTGGCCCATCTTGCGGCCACGGCGCGGATCGTCCTTGCCGTACAGGTGCAAACAGGCGCCCGGCAGGGCCAGGATGCGGTCCCAGGCCGGTTCGCAGGCAACATCGCTGCCGTCGGCAAACCAGGCGTCGCCGAGGATGTTGAGCATCACGGCCGGCGAATGCTGGCGCACGTCGCCCCAGCGGCAGGCGCGCCATGGCCCGCACCTGCTGCGCAAACTGGCTGGTGACGCAGGCATCCATCGTGTAGTGGCCGCTGTTGTGTGGACGCGGCGCCATCTCATTGACCACCAGGCTGCCATCTTCCAGCACGAAAAATTCAATGCACAGCACGCCGACATAGCCAAGTTCGGCAACCATCGCCTGCGCCGCCCGCTGCGCCCTGGCGGCGCAATCGTCGGACACGTTCGGGCCCGGCACCGTGGTGGTAAACAAGACGCCGTCGCGGTGCACGTTTTCGGCGATCGGATACACGACCGATTCGCCGTCCACGCCGCGCGCCGTCAGCACGGACACTTCATACGCCAGCGGCAGCATCTTTTCCAGCAGGCAAGTTACCTCGCCCATTTCCGCGAACGCGGCGCGCACGTCGTCGCGCGTGCGCACGCGGAACTGGCCCTTGCCGTCATAGCCCATGCGCACGGTTTTCAAAATGCCTGGCAGCAAGTCGTCACCAATGGCGTCAAATCGGCCTGCGTGGCGATGACCATGTGCGGCGCCGGCAGCACGCCCGATTTCGGAGCGCAGTCGACAAAGAAACGCTTTTCCGCGATGCGGTCTTGCGCCACCGACACGCCGTGGGCATTCGGCGCCACAAACACGCGTTCGGCCAGGCGCGACAGGCTGCCGGCCGGCACGTTCTCGAATTCGGTGGTGACGGCCAGGCATTGCGCCGCCAGGGCGTCAAGCCCGGCTACATCGCTGTAGCCGGCATTCACCAAGCGCTGCGCCACCTGCCCCGCAGGGCAGGCGTCCGATGGTTCCAGCACGGCAACCTGGTAGCCCATGCTCTGGGCGGCCTGGGCAAACATGCGGCCGAGCTGGCCGCCGCCCATCACGCCCAGCCACGCCGGTGGGTTGGCGGCGGGCAGCAATGGGGAAGTCGATTTACTATTCATTATTTTTCAAACACATTATTCAGGCAAGACCATGGCCTTGGCGGCGGCCGTTTGCGTCACGCGGAACGCTTCCAGCCGCTCGGCCAGGGCGTCGTCGTTGGCGGCAAGCATCGCCACGGCCGTCAGCGCCGCATTCGCCGCGCCCGCTTCGCCGATGGCGAAGGTGGCCACCGGCACGCCCTTGGGCATTTGCAGGATCGACAGCATGGAATCCTCGCCGCGCAGGTATTTCGACGGCACGGGCACGCCCAGCACGGGCACGATGGTCATCGCCGCCACCATGCCAGGCAGGTGGGCGGCGCCGCCGGCGCCGGCGATGATGGCGCGCAAGCCGCGCGCGCGCGCGCTTTTCGCGTACGCATACATCTCGTCGGGCATGCGGTGCGCGGAAATGACTTGCGCTTCGTACGGCACGCCAAACTGTTTCAGCATGGCAACAGCGTTCTGCATCACGTCCCAGTCCGAAGACGAACCCATGATGACGCCGACCAGCGGCTTATTCTGCTCGCTCATCTCAGGCCTTCAGCTTCTCGCCCGTCAGGCGTTCGATGGCTTCAAAGTACTTGGCCTGGGTTTTTTCGATGACGTCGGCCGGCAGCGCGGGCGCCGGTGCGGTCTTGCCCCAGGTCAATGTTTCCAGGTAGTCGCGCACGAATTGCTTGTCGAACGATGGCGGCGAGATGCCAGGCTGATACGAATCGGCGGGCCAGAAGCGCGACGAGTCAGCCGTCAGCACTTCATCCATCAGATGCATGACGCCATTGTCGTCCAGGCCGAATTCGAACTTGGTGTCGGCGATGATGATGCCGCGCGTGGCAGCGTACTCGGCGGCCGTCTTGTACAGCGCGATGGCGACGTCGCGCATCTTGGCGGCCAGGTCGGCACCGATGCGCTCTTCCATTTCAGCAAAGCTGATGTTTTCGTCATGCTCGCCCAGCTCGGCCTTGGCCGCCGGGGTGAAGATCGGTTCCGGCAGCTTTTCCGCCTGTTGCAGGCCCGCTGGCAGCTTGATGCCGCAGATGCTGCCCGTGTCCTGGTAATCCTTCCAGCCCGAACCGATGATGTAGCCGCGTACGACTGCCTCGACCATGATGGGCTTCAAGCGCTTGGCCACGACGGCGCGGCCTTGCACTTGCTCCACTTCCTCGGGCGCCACCACGGATTCCGGCGCCACGCCGGTCAGGTGGTTCGGCACGATGTGGCCCAGTTTCTCGAACCAGAAATCGCTCATCTGGTTGAGGACCTTGCCCTTGCCGGGGATAGGCTCGTTCATGACGACATCGAAGGCCGACAGGCGGTCCGTGGTGACGATCAGGATCTTGTCGTCGCCAACGGCGTAGTTGTCGCGGACCTTGCCGTGGCCCAGCAATGGCAGGGAATGGATAGAAGTCTGATAGAGGCTGTTCATAGCGGGGGAATAGTTGGATGAAACGAAACCGGCAGGCAGGGAAGGCGCCCGCCGGTCGAGAAAATCGGGCACGGAGCATTGCTTCCGGCCCGTTCCAGACAGAATTTTACTTCACAATTTGCGACAGCTCGCCGGCCTTGTAGCGCTCGGCCATTTTTTCCATCGTGATGACCTTGATCTTCGACGCCTGGCCTTCGCAGCCGAAAGCCTGCATGCGCGCGCGCACGATTTGCTCGGCGGCAGTGCGGGCTGGCTTCAGGAAGTCGCGCGGGTCGAATTTCGACGGGTTCTCGAACAGGTATTTGCGGATCGCGGCCGTCATCGCCAGGCGGATATCGGTATCGATGTTGATCTTGCGCACACCGTGACGGATGCCTTCCTGGATTTCTTCGACTGGCACGCCGTAGGTTTCCTTCATGTCGCCGCCGAATTCGCGGATGATGGCCAGCAATTCCTGCGGCACCGACGACGAACCGTGCATGACCAGGTGGGTGTTCGGGATGCGCGCGTGGATTTCCTTGATGCGGTCGATGGCCAGGATGTCGCCCGTCGGCTTGCGCGTAAACTTGTAGGCGCCGTGCGAGGTGCCGATGGCGATCGCCAGGGCGTCGCACTGGGTGCGCTGCACGAAGTCGGCCGCTTGCGCCACGTCCGTCAGCAGCGTTGCTCGCGGGTCATGGTGCCGTCGGCGCCGTGGCCGTCTTCCTTGTCGCCCTTCATGGTTTCCAGCGAACCGAGCACGCCCAGTTCCGCTTCCACCGTCACGCCGATGGCGTGCGAGAATTTCACCACTTCACGCGACACTTCCACGTTGTATTCGTAGGAAGCCACCGACTTGCCGTCCGCTTCCAGCGAACCGTCCATCATCACGGAAGTAAAACCCGAGCGGATGGCGGCCATGCAGACGGCCGGCGACTGGCCGTGATCCTGGTGCATGACGACGGGAATGTGCGGATACGCTTCGACGGCGGCGTCGATCAGGTGGCGCAGGAACGCTTCACCGGCGTACTTGCGCGCGCCAGCGGACGCCTGCATGATCACCGGGCTGTTGAGCGCATCGGCGGCAGCCATGATGGCTTGCACTTGCTCCAGGTTGTTGACGTTGAAAGCAGGAATGCCATAACCGTTTTCGGCGGCATGGTCCAGCAGTTGACGCATGGATACGAGAGACATGGTAATACTCCAGAGAACAATAGAAACCGTTGCGGCGCTTCGCGGTTCATGACCGCGGCGGCGCCTGAATTCTTACGTTTAGTCGAATTCGCCTACTTTGACAATTTTCAAGGCATTCGTGCCGCCCACCTGGCCCATCGGCTCGCCCCAGGTGACGACGATCATGTCGCCCTTCTTGACGATGCCCTGCGCCACCAGCAGCTCTTCCGCCTGCTTCAGCACTTGCGCGCTGGGGGCGTTCTGCATCAGATGATACGCCCGAACATTGCGGTACAGCGCGGCTTTGCGCAAAGTCGTCACGCTTGGCGTGAGCGCGTAGATCGGCGTATCGATACTGTGGCGGCTCATCCACAAAGCGGTGGAACCGGATTCCGTCAACGCCACGATGGCTTTTACGCGCAGGTGGTGGGCCGTAAACAGCGCGCCATAGGCAATCGACTGGTCGATGCGGGTAAACGTAACGTTGAGGAAGTCGGCGTCGAGCTTGTTGTATTCGGACTGTTCCGCTTCCACGCAGATGGCGGCCATCATTTCCACCGTCTCGATCGGGTACTTGCCCGAGGCCGTTTCGGCCGACGTCATGACGGCATCCGTGCCGTCGAGCACGGCATTCGCCACGTCGGACACTTCCGCGCGGGTCGGCACGGCGTTGACGATCATCGATTCCATCATCTGCGTTGCCGTAATAGCAAGTTTGTTCGACGCGCGCGCCATCTTGATCATGCGTTTCTGCAAGGCCGGCACGGCCGCATTGCCCACCTCGACCGCCAGGTCGCCGCGCGCCACCATGATGCCGTCGGACGCGTCGAGGATTTCTTGCAGGGCAGGAATGGCTTCCGCGCGCTCGATCTTGGCGATCATCATCGGCTTGTGGTGGTACGGTTCGCCGGCGATATTGGCCAGCTGGCGCGCCATTTCCATGTCCGTCGCGCATTTCGGGAAGGAAATGGCCAGATAGTCGGCCTGGAAACTCATGGCCGTCTTGATATCTTCCATATCCTTGGCCGTCAGCGCGGGCGCGGACAGGCCGCCGCCTTGGCGGTTGATGCCCTTGTTGTTCGACAACTCGCCGCCAATCTTGACGGTGGTGTGGATTTCGCTGCCTTGGATGCGCTCGACGATCAGCACGATGAGGCCGTCGTTCAGCAGCAGCACGTCGCCCTTGTGCAAGTCGCGCGGCAGGGCCTTGTAGTCGAGGCCGACCCGCTCCTGGTTGCCCAGCTCGCCGTTTTCGCCCCACTTGGCGTCGAGGATGAAGCGCTCGCCCGCTTCCAGCTCGATGCGCGTGTTTTCAAACTTGCCGACGCGAATCTTCGGCCCTTGCATGTCGGCCATGATGGCCACTTCGCGCCTGCACTCGGCCGCCGCCAGGCGCACCAGCGCCGCGCGGTCGATATGGTCTTGCGCCTTGCCATGGGAAAAATTCAAGCGCACCACGTCGACGCCCGCACGTATCATTTTGACCAGGATATCGAAGTCGGTGGAGGCGGGCCGATTGTTGCTACGATTTTTGTACCGCGTGGCATAGGATTCCTTGTGCGCGAGCGAAGGTGAGCAAGGCCGGTTGATCAGGCATCCGGCAAGGTAAAAGCGCAGCGGTCAGGCTGCGCTTGGTATTGCACGACAGTCAGGCTGGATCAGCCAGCACGTTGCATGAGAATTTCCACTGCAGGCAAAGTCTTGCCTTCCAGGAACTCCAGGAAAGCGCCGCCGCCCGTCGAGATATAGCTGATTTGATCGGTAATGTCGTATTTGGCAATCGCCGCCAGGGTGTCGCCACCGCCGGCGATCGAGAACGCTTTCGACTCGGCAATGGCCAGGGCCAGGGTCTTGGTGCCGTTGCCGAACTGGTCGAACTCAAACACGCCGACCGGGCCGTTCCACACGATGGTGCCAGCGGCAGCGATCTGCTGCGCCAGCAGGGCGGCCGTTTTCGGGCCGATATCGAGGATCATGTCGTCGTCCGCCACGTCGGCCACGTCCTTGACGGTGGCGGCAGCCGTCGGCGAAAACTCCTTGGCGCACACGACGTCGACGGGAATCGGCACTTGCGCGCTGCGCTTGGCCATGATCTCGATGATGGCTTTCGCTTCCTCGACGAGTTCCGCTTCCACCAGCGACTTGCCGACGTTCAAGCCGACGGCCTTCATGAAGGTGTTGGCGATGCCGCCGCCGACGATCAGGTTATCGACCTTGTCGGACAGGGCTTTCAGGATGGTCAGCTTGCTCGACACTTTCGAACCGGCGACGATGGCCAGCAGCGGGCGGGCTGGCGCGTGCAAGGCTTTCCCCAGCGCATCGAGTTCGGCGGCCAGCAGCGGACCGGAGCAGGCGACGGGGGCAAACTTGGCGATGCCGTGCGTGGACGCTTCGGCGCGGTGGGCCGTGCCGAACGCGTCATTGACGTAGATATCGCACAATTTGGCCATTTTTTGCGCCAGCTCATCGCTGTTTTTCTTTTCGCCCTTGTTGACGCGCACGTTTTCAGCAGGACGACCTGGCCGGCAGCCAGGTTTTCCAGGCCGGCGCCATCGACCCAGTTTTGTTTCAGTGCAACTTCCTGGCCCAGCAGCTCGGACAGGCGGGCCGCCACGGGCGCCAGGCTGTCGGCTGGCTTGAACTCGCCTTCCGTCGGACGGCCCAGGTGCGACGTCACCATGACGGCGGCGCCAGCGTCGAGGGCGGCACGGATGGCCGGCACCGAGGCGCGGATGCGCGTATCTTCGGTGATCTTGCCACTGTCATCTTGCGGGACGTTCAGGTCGGCGCGGATAAACACGCGCTTGCCTTGCAGTGCATTTTGGGCGATCAAATCTTGCAGACGGATGAAGTTGAGAACAGCTGACATGGCGATCCAGATGACGAGTGGAAGGAAGTGCGCTATTTTACCGCAATGACCAGAGCAAATCCCCGATTTGTCCTGCTTTACTGAAAAACGTGCAACAGTCGCAAGCCCGTGAAAACCAGCATGCCGAAGACGATGGTTTGCAGCATATTGCGGCGAATCACAAAAAAGAGCGTGGCGGCAATACCGGACAAGAGTTTCAAATTGGACAAGTCGAAGTGCACTTGCTGCCCGTCCATCAGCATGTCGGGCGCAATGATGGCCGCCAGCGCGCAGGCCGGCGCATAGCGCAGCATCTCGCCCACGCGGCGCGGAATGGTGATGTGGTGGCCGATCAGCCAGAAGGTGCTGCGCGTGGCGGCCGTGGCCACCACCAGCACGGCGATGGCGATCCACACGTCGGCCCTGCCCCAGTCTATGCCGTCAAACATGGCGTTTTGTCCATTTTTCTGTCAATTCTTCCACGGCCATGGCGCTGACCATGCCCGCCACCACAGCCACCAGCAAGCCCAGCTTATACGGCAGGCTGAAGGCCAGCACGGCCACCGCGCCCGCCACCAGCACGCCGCACAGGGCGGCGCGGCTGAGGATCAGCGGCACCGTCACGCACAGGATCGCCAGCGTGCCCGCAAAACCCAGCCCCCCCACTCGGCCGGCACGACGGCGCCCAGCACGATGCCGATGAAGGAACCGGTTTGCCAGGCCAGCCAGTTGGGGTAGATCAAGCCTTTCAGGAAAGGCAGCTTGGCCGGGTCCGGCGTTTCATGCGGGTAACGCTGCAGGAACAGGCCCACGGTGATGTCGCCCGCCACATAGCCGAGCGCAAAGCGCTGGCGCCACGGCAGATGCGCGAAATGGGGAGCCAGCAGCACGGAAAAGATAACAAAACGCAAATTGACGACGAGCGCCGTGGCGAAGATCACCCACACGGGCGCTTGCGCGGCCAGCAGGGGCAGGGACGCGAGCTGGGCCGAGCCGGCAAAGACAAACAGGGTCATGGCCCCAGCCTGCGCCACCGTCAGGCCGCTTTTCACCATGGCCACGCCTACCACCATGCCCCAGGCGGCGATGCCCAGCAAGGTGGGCGCCCCCAGGTTCAGGCCGGCGCGCCAGGCGTCTTTCAGCAGGGCATCGTCCTTGCCGGCCAGCACGGCGTTCACGCGGGTGTTCATGCGAGCCCCCGGCAGGCTGGGTGTGGTAACTGCACAACAATGGTGCATGGCGACAAGGGCGGCAACGGTGATACCGGCAAGGCAAATCCAGTCAGTGTGGCGCTGCAGCCGCCATATTTCCGCAAAAAACCGCGCCGCAGCCGTAGATGATCGAGCCGACATTTTAGCCATGATTTTTGCTGTCTGCCTGAATCCGTTAAAATCGTACTTTTGGCAGCAGCCGACTTCCTTCCATACAGCCTCACGGAGCATGACAAGATGACAAAAACCACCCAGCCAGCGGTCGAACTCGACAGTAAAGACTTGCCAGCCCACTGCCCTAACCCGGCCATGCCGCTGTGGTCGTCGCATCCGCGCGTGTTTCTGGAATTCAACAAAGACGGTATCGCCAAGTGCCCGTACTGCGGCACGGCCTACACCCTGAAGGAAGGCGCCAGCGCCGGCCATCATTAAACTGCCCTGCCCAGCGGCGCGCCCCCAGCGCGCCGTTTTCATTTGCACCAGCCCGGAGTCGTCATGAAACGTCTGAAAGAACTCAATGGCAGCGCCGCGGAAGTCGAAGCGGCGTTCTACGATGCCTTGCACCGCGCCGACCTCGAAGCGCTGATGGCGCTATGGGCCGACGATGAAGAGATCGTCTGCATCCACCCGGGCGGCGCGCGCCTGATCGGCCATGCCGCCATCCGCGCCTCGTGGGAAACCATCCTGGCTGGCGGCGGCCTGCACATCGTGCCGGCGCAACTGCATGAAACGCACAACCTGATGAGTTCAGTGCACACGGTGATCGAAGGCGTGACCCAGGAAGAAGGCGGCCCGGCGCACTTGCTGGCGACAAATGTGTACGTGAAAACGCCGCGCGGCTGGCGCATCGTGCTGCACCACGCCTCCATCGCGCCCGGCGGCGCGCCGGCCGACGCTGCGGGAGCGCAGATCCTGCACTGATGTCTTTATCTCATTCCTACACCGCCCCCGTGTGGCTGCCCGGCGGCCATGCACAGACGATTTATCCGGCCGTGTGCCTCGCCAAGCCGGCCGTGGCCTTCCGCCGCGAACGCTGGCAAGCGCCCGATGGCGACTTCGTCGACGTCGACCTGGTCGACGGCCAGCCGGGCCAGCCCTTCGTGGTGCTGTTCCACGGCCTGGAAGGTTCATCGAACAGCCATTACGCGCGCGCCCTGATGGCCGAGGTGGCCGCACGCGGCTGGTCGGGCGCCGTGCCGCATTTTCGCGGCTGCTCAGGCGAAGCCAACCTGGCGCCGCGCTTTTACCATTCGGGCGATGCGCAGGAAGTGGACTGGGTCGTGCGCACACTGCGCCCGCGCGCCACGGGCAAGTTTTATGCGGCCGGCGTGTCGCTGGGCGGCAACGCCCTGCTGTGCTGGCTGGGCCAGTCGCAGCACCAGGCCGAGATCGTCGATGCGGCGGCTGCCGTGTCGGCGCCCCTTGATCTGGCGCAAGGCGGCAAGGCCTTGTCGTCCGGCGCGAACCGGCTGTACACGCGCATGTTCCTGAACACCTTGAAACCCAAATGCCTGGCCAAGCTGGAACAGTTTCCCGGCCTGTTCGCGCGCGAGGCCATGCTGGCCGCGCGCGACTTGCACGCCTTCGACAATGTCGTCACGGCGCCCCTGCACGGCTACCGCGACGCCGACGATTACTGGCACCGCGCCAGCGCCAAGCACGTCTTGCACGACATCACCGTGCCGACCCTGGTGCTAAATGCGCAGAACGACCCCTTCCTGCCCGGGCGCTTCTTGCCGCGCAGCGCCGCGCCGACGGTCACGCTCGAGTATCCGCGCCACGGCGGCCACGTCGGCTTTGCGGCAGGCAAGTTGCCGGGAAGCACACGCTGGCTGCCGCAGCGCCTGATGCATTTTTTTGAAGGCGGCAACACGGCGCCATCAGCGCCGCAAACCTGTCACGCTGGCGCTGCGCGCACTCACACGGAAAACGCTACACATGGATGAACTCGTCAAGCAGGCCCTGGCCAAATGGCCGAACGTGCCCCACTGCTACGGCTGGCTGGGCCTGGATGCGCGCGGCCACTGGCGCATGCGCGACCAGCAGGCGCAACAGCAGCAACTGCCTGGCGACAAGATCGCCCACGTGGCCCTGTTGAGCTTTATCAACCGCAATTATGACCATGACGAACGCGGTTGCTGGTTTTTCCAGAACGGCCCGCAGCGCGTCTACCTGAACCTGGAAGCGACGCCGTATATCGCCCGCAGCGATCCACGGCACGGTTTTGTCTTGCAGACGGGCGCGCCGCTGGCGGCCATCGAGGCAGCGTATCTGTGCGACAACGGCGCCTTGATCTTGCGCAACGATCATATCGTGGCGCAGGTCGATGACCGCGACATGGCGCAAGTGCTGGCATCGCTGCGCCTCGATGGACAGGCGGCCAGCGACGAGGCCTTGCTGGCCTGGCTGGAAGCGGGACAAGGAAGCTTGACCTTATTGCATGACGGCAAGGAGATCGCCGTGCAGCCGCTGCGCTACGATGCAGTGCCGACCACCTTCGGCTTCCAGCGCGCGCCGCAAGCCGAATAAAAACTAGCCCTTCTGATCCTTGATCTGTTCGCGGCGTTTTTCCTGCAGTTCCCGTTCGCGCGCATCGATCACGGCCTGGTCATAGAAGGTCGCGTCCGTCGACTTGCGGGCGATCGTCAGCTGGTCCAGCGCGGCCATGGTGGCGCCCTGCAACACGTAGGATTCGGCCAGGGCCATGTGCTGCAAGGTCATCTTGCCCTGGTCCGCATAGGCTTTCGCCAGTAAATCGTACAATTCCGGCTCTTCCTTGTAGAGCTGCACCTGATCGCGCAAATACAAGGTTGCCTGCTCCAGCTTGCCGGCAGCCATCAGCGCTTCCGCATACTGGTGGGCAATGCCGCGCGAGAGGGGAAACTGCTGGCGCGCAGAGTCCGCCGCCTTCAGGGCTTGCTGCGCCACTTCCTTCTTTTGCGCCGGCATCAACAGCACTTCCAGCCCCATCGCCGCCAGCAGCGAATTGGGGCCCTGCGTGCCGCCGGAGGTAAACACGTTGGGCCCGGCCGGCTGCTGCAGGGCGGCATTGGCCGCATCGAGTTCCTTCTGCGCCTCCGCCGGCTTGCCCTGCTTGACGGCGACAAAGGACAAGCCGTAATGGGCGGCCACCACCTGGAAGCGGCTTTGCTGTTCCAGCTGCGTCTTGAAGACGGCGCCGGCATTCAACAGGCCTTGCACGCTTTCATCCTGCAGCACGCGGGCGCGCGCCCGGGCCAGGTGGAAACTCAGGCTGTCCGGACGCTGCTTGTAGGGCTGCTCGCGGATGCGCGCCTGGATGTCGGCGATGCGTTCCGTCGTCAGCGGGTGGGTCTGCAGGTAGGCGGGCATCAGGTCGCTGTACGAGCGGCTGGCCGCCTGCATGCGGCCGAAGAAGGCCACCATGCCGGTGGTATCGAAACCGGCTTCGCCCATGATCTGGAAACCGATGCGGTCCGCCTCGCGTTCGGCGTCGCGGCCGAAATTGAGCTGGCGCTGGATGGCCAGGCCCTGGCCGGCGGCAAACACGCCCATGGCCACGTCGCCGCCCGCCCGCGAAGCGAGCGCCGCCAGCAGCATGGCCGCCAGCGGCATCAGGGCATCCTGGCGCTGCTGGCCCAGCATGCGCGCGATATGGCGCTGCGCCACGTGGCCGATCTCGTGCGACAGCACGGACGCCAGTTCCGCCTCCGTTTGCGCCGCCAGCACCAGCGCCGAGTGCACGCCGATGAAGCCGCCCGGCAAGGCAAACGCATTCAACTGGGGATCGCGCACGGCAAAGAAGAAATAATCGTAATTCGTTTCGCCGCGCACGCTGGGGCGCGCCGCCACGAGGGCGTTGCCGAAGGTATTCAGGTATTCGAGCAGCGGGGCGTCATCGAGATAGTCGCGGTCGCCGCGGATGCCGCGCATGATTTCCTCGCCGATCTTGCGCTCCATCGCCGGCGACAGGTCTTCGCGCGACGTATCGCCCAGGTTCGGCAGGTTCGGCGCCGGCGGCACGGCCAGCGGCGTCCAGCTGGAGGCCGGCTTGGCGGCAGCGCCGGCTACCGGCGCCGCAGGGGCGGACGCATAGGTTTGCGCCAGCGCAAACGGCGCCGCCAGCCACAATGCGGCCAGCATGGATGCGCGCCGGGAGCCGCGCCGCCATGCCGCACCGGCGTTTTCAAGTACGATCGGAAGGGGAGTTTTTGAATTCACGGGTGCTATCATACCTTGTTCGCGGCGCCGTTTCCGCGCGACAGGCATGCGATATGCTTGTGGCACGGCTTTGCATTCCGGCATGCCGCACCCTCATTCCCCGACCCTATTTTGACGCCATGACAACAGCAGACAAGCAAGCCCCCGCCGGGGAACTAACCCATTTCGACGCCACGGGCCAGGCCCATATGGTCGACGTGGGCAGCAAGGAAGACACGCGCCGCAGCGCCGTGGCCGCCGGCACTATCCGCATGCAGCCCGCCACCCTGGCCTTGATCATTTCCGGCAATGCCAAAAAGGGCGACGTGCTGGGCATCGCCCGCATCGCCGCCATCATGGGCGCCAAGCGCACCAGCGACCTGATCCCCCTGTGCCACCCGCTGGCCCTCACGCGCGTCACCGTCGACTTCGAAGTGGATGAAGCGGCCAACAGCGTGCACTGCCGCGCCCAGGTCGACACGACGGGCAAGACGGGCGTGGAAATGGAAGCGCTCACGTCCGTGCAGATCGGCTTGCTGACCATCTACGACATGTGCAAGGCCGTCGACCGGGGCATGGTCATGACCAACATGCGCGTGCTGGAAAAGCATGGCGGCAAGTCGGGCGATTGGCACGCCGAGGTGTAATTATGCTACTTGGCGCGCCTGCTGGCCTCGGACGCGGCGCAAGTCGCGCAGCAGCCATAGGGCGCACGCCAGGCACAGCCCGATGATGGCGACCGACAGGGGCAGGTGGAACTGTTCCTGTCCCGCAGCGCAAAGCCGGCGTGAATGAGAAAGGTGCCCGCGCCCAGCGCGGCGCACACTGCCGCATAGCGGGGCGCCAGCCGGGTGTCCAGCAGCACATGCCGGTAACCAGCCAGCACCAGGGCAATGGCCGCCAGGTTAAACACCAGAAAACCCTGCACGCCGCCCGGCACATGAAACATTTCCCATTCCCGCCAGTAAGCCGCATCGATCTGGTGCAGGATCAATGACAACATCGTCCAGAAGTAGCTGCGCGACATAAGGTTTACATTCGTTAATATTGACGCAATTGTAAATCTTATGTCGCGGACCGTCACGCACGGTATTCTTTGATAGCAATATCAATTTCATTGATATAAGTGCTTTTTCATCAAGAAATCATGCATACTGCGTATCGACAATATTCAGATGAGCATCGCATGACTAGCAACAAACCCGCCGCGGAAAGCAAGCTCCAGGACTTCGAATTCGAGGCCATGAATCTGCAGGTGGGTGGACGCATCCGTTTCATCACGCATCGCACCATCAAACCCATCCAGCATTTCTCGACCCTGATCGGCTATGTGAAGGACGAGTACCTGATCGTCAAGATTCCCATGGAAAACGGCGCGTCCATCGTGCTCAACGAGGGCGACAAGCTGACCATCCGCGTGTTTTCCGGCGTCACCGTGTGTTCGTTTTCCTGCAGCGTGCTGCGCATCTTCGGCCGCCCGCTCAACTACGTGCACCTGAGCTTTCCCGATGCCATCCAGGGCACCAGCCTGCGCACGGCCATGCGCGTGAAAGTGGAGATTCCCGCGCAGCTGAGCTACCGCGACGTGGCGGCCGTGCCCGTCTTCATCGTCAACCTCAGCGTCTCGGGCGCGCTGATCGAGGCGCCCGGGATGCTCACGCCCGACGACGACGGCGTAGCGCTCAGCTTTACCCTGCTGGTGCAGCCGAACAAGCATCAGATGCGCGTCAATACGCGCGCCCGCATCCAGAACGTCAGCGTGGGCAAGCCTCGAACGAACGGCCACGCCGCCGAAGTAGCGGAAATCTATACGTATGGCGTGCAATTCATCGACCTGGAACCGACCCACTACACGCTGCTGCAAAACCTCACCTATGAAGCGCTGATCGCGGACCGGCAAAAAATCGTCTGACGCTGGCGCGGCAGGTGCTGCTCACTGCGTCGCCACCACCTTGGGAATATTGTTCCTGGTAATGGCTTCCTTCGCCGCCGCATTCGTCACGCTGGTGCTGTTAAACCAGCTCAGGCTGCTGGAGCCGACCTGCAGCTCCATGCTCACCGTCTGGCCGCCCATGCCGCTGCCCAAGTCGCCCGCCAGGGTCAGTTCGATATTGCCCTTGTCGACCTTGCCGCTGGCCACTTCGCGCGTCGGACTGAACAAGGGGATGGCGCTGGGCACGGCCTGGGTGGGCGTGCTGCAGGCGGCAGCCAGCCCGCCGTTTTCCTGCACGCACAGGGCCACGGCCGTTTTCAACGGTGCGGCGGCGGCCAGCACGTTGCTGACCTTGGCCCGCATCGTGTAGTCGCCGTACTGGGGAATGGCCACGGCCGCCAGGATGCCGGCGATGGCCACCACGATCATCAGTTCTATCAGGGTAAATCCGCTCTGCGCGCGCATTGCATCCTCCCGGGGTGCAGTTGGTCACGCCCTGCACGGTGCAAGCGCCATGCCAGCGGCACGCCCGGGCAGCGGCGATACACATGGAAAGAAAAGCGACACTTTTTGGCAGGTTCGGACCGACGCCGTCGCCCCAGGCCGGAAAGCGGCATGTCGTGCGGACAAAAAAAAGGAGCCGAAGCTCCTTTTTTGTCCTGCATCAATACCGGGCTGAAATTACAGCATGGCTTTCAGCAGACGCGCCATTTCCGACGGGTTTTTGGTCACGGTGATGCCGCAAGCTTCCATGATTTCCAGCTTGGCTTGCGCCGTATCGGCACCGCCCGAGATCAGCGCGCCGGCGTGGCCCATGCGCTTGCCTGGAGGAGCCGTCACAGCGATGAAGCCGACGACCGGTTTTTTCATGTTGTCTTTGATCCAATAAGCCGCGTTGGCTTCGTCCGGACCGCCGATTTCGCCGATCATGATGACCGCGTCGGTATCCGGATCGTCATTGAACATCTTCATGATGTCGATGTGCTTCAGACCGTTGATCGGGTCGCCGCCGATGCCGACTGCCGACGATTGGCCCAGGCCCAGTGCGGTCAGCTGACCCACTGCTTCATAGGTCAGGGTGCCCGAACGCGAAACCACGCCGATACGGCCCTTCTTGTGGATGTGGCCTGGCATGATGCCGATCTTGATTTCGTCTGGCGTGATCAAGCCTGGGCAGTTAGGGCCCAGCAGCAAGGTTTTGCTGTTGGCTTTAGCCATGCGGTCTTTCAGGGCCATCATGTCACGGACAGGAATGCCTTCGGTGATGCAAATGGCCAGATCCATTTCAGCTTCGACAGCTTCCCAGATCGCCGCTGCCGCGCCTGCTGGCGGCACGTAGATCACGGAAACGTTGGCGCCGGTTTCTTTTTTCGCTTCGGTAACGTTAGCGAAAATTGGAATGCCTTCGAAATCTTCGCCGGCTTTCTTCGGGTTCACGCCTGCCACGAAGGCAGCTTTGCCGTTCGCGTAGTCGCGGCAACCGCGGGTGTGGAACTGGCCGGTCTTGCCGGTGATCCCTTGGGTAACGACTTTGGTATCTTTATTGATCAGAATGGACATGTTGATTCCTTAATTAAGCTTGACCGGCAGCAGCGGCAACGACGCTCTTGGCTGCATCTTCCATGGTGTCGGCTGCGATGATAGGCAGACCGGAATCGGCCAGCATCTTTTTGCCCAGGTCTTCGTTGGTGCCCTTCATGCGCACCACCAGCGGTACGTTCAGCGAGACGGCTTTCACCGCGGCGATGACGCCTTCGGCGATCACGTCGCAACGCATGATGCCGCCGAAAATGTTCACCAGGATGGCTTTCAGGCCTGGGTTTTTCAGCATGATCTTGAACGCTTCGGTCACTTTTTCTGCCGTGGCGCCGCCGCCGACGTCCAGGAAGTTGGCTGGCTCGCCGCCGAACAGTTTGATCGTGTCCATGGTGGCCATGGCCAGGCCGGCGCCGTTCACCAGGCAACCGATGTTGCCGTCGAGCGAGATGTAGGCCAGGTCGAATTTCGACGCTTCGATTTCAGCTGGATCTTCTTCGTCCAGGTCGCGCAGGGCGACGATTTCCGGATGACGGAACAGGGCGTTCGGGTCAAAGTTGAACTTGGCGTCCAGGGCGATGACCTTGCCGCTGCCGGTAACGATCAGCGGGTTGATTTCGGCCAGCGAGCAGTCGGTTTCCCAGTAGGCTTTGTACAGGCCTTGCAGGTTGACGCGGGCGTCGGCGATGGAGCCGGCAGGCACGCCGATCTTGGCGGCGATGTCGTCTGCCTGGGCATCGGTCAGGCCCGTGCCCGGATCGATGGTCACGTGGTGGATTTTCTCAGGGTGGCTCTCGGCCACTTCTTCGATATCCATGCCGCCTTCGGACGACGCCATCAGGACGATTTTCTGGGTAACGCGGTCGGTGACCAGCGAAACGTACAGTTCTTGCTTGATGTCGGCGCCTTCTTCCACCAGCAGGCGGTTGACTTTCTGGCCTTCGGCGCTGGTCTGATGCGTGATCAGCTGCATGCCCATGATCTGGTCAGCGTATTCCTTGACCTGTTCCATCGATTTTGCCACTTTCACGCCGCCGCCCTTGCCGCGGCCACCTGCGTGGATCTGCGCCTTGACAACCCATACCGGGCCGCCCAGGGTTTCCGCAGCCTTGACGGCTTCTTCGACGGACATGCACGGAATACCGCGTGGTACCGTCACTCCGTGCTGCCGGAGGATTTCTTTGGCTTGATACTCATGGATTTTCATGCTGGCTTCCCTTCTGATACTGATGTGTAAAAATACGGTTAGTGGTGCAAAAAAACAGGAAATACAGCGCCGGGGTCACGCTTTGGCTACCCAGCGCGGGTAATACTGTGCAACCGCCCCGCCATCGGTGCGCAGGGCGTGGCATTTGTCGAGTTGAAACGGCTTTTCATGCGATAAGTCAGCATTCGCACCGTCACGGGTCGACCAGACATCGCCGGCAAATGCCTGAACCGTCGCAGTCGGCAAGACTTGCGCCAGTTCGGTCAAATGGGTACAGCCGGCGATTCCCGCCAAGCGCTGTTTCAAGTCGCGGCGGAAATTCTTCAATAAATTCAGACCGATCAGCGCCCTGTAAGCGGGCCCGATGGTATCGCAAAAACCGGGATAGGGCACGGCATCGGAGGCAGCTTCGGCCTCGACGATGGTCAGTTCGCGATCGACGGTAATACGCAAGTGGAGGTCATGCAGAGGGGCGCCGGCGGGACGCGGGCCGGAGGCCAGGGTCGCGTCATAGCTTTTGATATCGGTGATATGGGCGTCAATATCCCACAGGCCGTCGTCGCGCATATACGCTTGGACGTCGATAACGCGGGAGTGCCGTAGGGCGCGCCGGGATACGGGAGTTGACAGGGGCATAAGACCGATGCCGCTTGCGCGGCCATAATTAGTAAGCAGCCATGTGCCTAAAGCACTCTGTTCGCAGCTTCTACGAACAGCAACCGCACCTGCGGCGCCGCAAAAACCCTAAAAGTGTAGCACACAGGGCGCTAGTTGCGCCGCAACATAATTTTTTATTGGTCTTGCCGCCTGCAACAAACCATCAATGAAAACCACAAAATGAATGACAAACATTCACAATTCAAATAACTTGGGGACAGGCATGCCGGCGGCGTCAACCTGGCCGCCGCCACGCCTCAGTCAGTCACGCCCAGCGCGCGCAATACAGGCAAGGTGCGCGCATAAAAATGCTGCGCGTGCGCCAGCAGTTCGGCCAGGTTTTCCTCTTCCGTCAACAAGGGCTGCTCGTCCCGCGTCAATAGCTGGTTCAGGCGCAGCAGCACAGGCCACGTCGCACGCACCCATTCTTGCGGGGGCTTGCCAACCTTGCAGTTTCGCCCACAGGAATAGCTGTTGTAAATGCGATACAGCCACGCCGCTGCCCGTCATGGGACTGGCAAGGATGGTCAAATCAGTTCTTGCCAGTGCCTGTTCCAGCAGGTGCGCATTCAGGCGCGCCGTCTGCGGGCGCGCCACGGCGATGTCGGCCTCGTCCTGGACGGCCAGCACGCTGCCCTTGCTGATCAAGATCAACATGATCTGCAACAAGGCGGCCAGGCTGGCTTCTGTGCCAGCCAATTGCTGCTCCAGCTCACCTATCGTGTACACGCGATGGTCAGCCATGGCATCGAGCACGGGTGCATACACGCGCTCGTCCATATCGGCGTCGCCCAGCACGCCATGCACGCTCAACACCACCTCGTCGCGCGGCACGGCCAGCATCACGCGCACGGCCCGCAAGGCGCTGGCCTGGGCGAACGGCGTGAGCGTGCGCGCACCCTTGACCCAGTAATCCTTGCGGAACTGCTCGTTGACGAGAAAGGCCCGCGTCGTCTCACGAAAGATGGGATCTGGTATCTCGGCCAGGAACTGCTGGTGCTCGGCCGTAAGGTTCAGCATGTCGACCAGGGCGGTATAGGTAGCGGATGCGGCAAACTCGAGCTTGGCCTCGCCCAGCATGGCCGCAACACTGGAAAAGGCCATCGGCTGCCAGTCGGCATTGAAATATTCGTGGGCAAGATAATGCCCATCCATCGTCTTGAGCTTTTCGAAGCGTTCCGCCAAATGCGGGTTGGCCTCCAGGTAACGCGGTTGCGCGGCGATCATCCTGCCGACAAAATCGATGGCGCCATCGACTCTGGCCAGCACGCCTTGGCCCGGGGCACTCATGACGCGGCTATGCTCCGCCATCAGGTCGCGCATCGGCATCATTGCGGCCCAGCCTGGCTGCGTGTTGTAACTGATGTAGACGACACCGCCCACTTTCAGTTTGCGCCGCAGAAAATCGACGATCAGGGCGCGATTTTCCGCCGAGATCCCAGCTCCAGATCCCATGCAAGCAGATAAAGTCGAAATCGGGCAAGTCGTCGCGGCGACAAAACTGCGCGAACGATTCGTCCGTCAACTGCGCGCCAGCGCCAGCCGCGCCGGCCAGCTCCTGCGCGAAGGCGGCCTGGGATGCATTGAAATCATTGCCATGCCAGCGCGTGGCGGACGCCGCCGCATGGATATTGGCGCTGATGCCCTGGCCAAAGCCCAGTTCGCAAGCCGTGCCGCTGGCCGGCAAGGCAAGGCCGGCGGCCAGCAGGGGTAGCCGCAGGCGCAGAGGATTCAATTCTTCGTAATAGCCATAGGTATAGGCGATTTCGGCCACATAGCCGGCATTCCAGTTGCTCATCTTACATCCTGTCACGATCAGTGGTGCTGCGCGCATCGCACAGCGTTCGAGCGCCAGCATACCCGATCGCGCGGCGTCACCATACTGGAATCAGACGACGTTTGAAAGCGCAGTTCTTGGCGGCACGGCGTGGCGGCCGGCCAGCCCTGGATGACCTATTCCTCGTCGGGATCCAGCCCCTTCAAGGCTACCTGCACGGCGCGCTGCGAAAAGCCGCGCTGCATCAAAAACCGCATCTGCTTGTTGCGCTGCTCGGCATCCTGCGCCACCTGGCCAAACTTGCGGCGCCACACCTCGCAGGCACGCGCCACTTCCCCTTCGGCCAGGCCCGCCTTGAGTTCCTGCAATGCCTCACCGCCTATGCCATGGCTTTGCAGTTCCGCCATGATGCGGCTATTGCCAAAGCGGGCCGAGCGGCGGTGGATCAGCGACTCGGAAAAGCGCTCCTGCGACAGCCAGTTGGCTTGCTCCAGGCTGTCGAGCAAGGCTTCCAGGTCATCGCCCTCCTGCGCATGGCGCTGCAGCTTGCGCCGCAATTCCATGCGGCTGTGTTCGCGCATCGACAAAAAGCGTAGCGCCCTGCCTTTCAGACTTAGTTGTACTGCGGCCATACCCCCACCTTGTCTTTCATTCCACGATCACATCACCCAAACACAATCGCCGCCCGGCGCAACAGCGCGGGACGGCGATCATGGTCACACCTTGCCAGCCGCCAGCCGCAAGCGCGAATGGTGGCTGACGGCAGCTTACTCGGCGGCCTTGGCTTCCGCCTTGGCAGCCTTGTCAGCGGCTTTATCCGCTTTTTCCGGCTTTTCAGCAGCCAGCGGCGGCAGTTCGCGCACGCCCAGCGAAGCGCGGACCTTGTTTTCGATTTCGCGGGCCAGCGCCGGACGCTCTTGCAGGAAGGCGCGGGCGTTGTCCTTGCCCTGGCCGATGCGTTCGCCGTTGTAGCTGTACCACGAACCGGATTTTTCCACGATCTTGGCATCCGAACCCAGATCCAGGATTTCGCCTTCGCGCGAGGTGCCGGCGCCGTACAGGATGTCGAAGTGCGCTTCCTTGAACGGTGGCGCGATCTTGTTCTTGACGACCTTGACCTTGGTTTCGTTGCCGATCACTTCATCGCCGGACTTGATCGAGCCCGTGCGGCGGATATCCAGGCGCACGGAAGCGTAGAATTTCAGCGCATTGCCGCCCGTGGTCGTTTCCGGGCTGCCGAACATCACGCCGATTTTCATGCGGATCTGGTTGATGAAGATGACCAGGGTATTCGTGCGGTTGATGGAGCCGGTCAGCTTGCGCAGCGCTTGCGACATCAGACGCGCTTGCAGGCCTGGCAGGGAATCGCCCATGTCGCCTTCGATCTCGGCGCGTGGCGTCAGTGCGGCCACGGAGTCGATGACGACCAGGTCGACGCTGCCCGAACGCACGAGGGCGTCGCAGATTTCCAGTGCCTGCTCGCCCGTGTCCGGTTGCGAGATCAGCAATTCATGCAGGTTCACGCCCAGCTTTTGCGCGTAACCGACATCGAGCGCGTGCTCGGCATCGATAAAGGCGCAGGTGCCGCCCAGTTTTTGCATTTCGGCGATGGTTTGCAGGGTCAGCGTGGTTTTACCCGACGATTCCGGACCGTAGATCTCCACCACGCGGCCGCGCGGCAAGCCGCCCACGCCCAGCGCGATATCGAGGCCGAGCGAACCGGTCGACACGACTTGCACTTCTTCGATCGGTGCGCTGGCATCCATGCGCATGACCGAACCTTTGCCAAACTGCTTCTCGATCTGCGCCAGTGCGGCGGCGAGCGCCTTGGCTTTTTCCGATGCGGGTACTACAGCTTTTTTATCGTCCATATGTTCTTTCAGCCGTTCTACAGTTGCGGATTCAGTGGAATCCGGCAGCCTGCGATAGCGCCAGTGGGTTAAATTCTTTACACAGACAGTACTGTATAAAAAAACAGTGATCAATGCAAGCGGAACGTGGATTTGTTTTGAAACAGATCAATACAAGCCTGGTTTCTCACAAAAACTCGCCACCTTGCGGGAAATGAAACACAATACAAACTTCTACCGCCGCAAGCATAGGAAGTGCACCATGCGTATTTTACTTGCCGAAGATGACAGCGTGCTGGCCGATGGCCTGGCCTGACCCGCTCGCTGCGCCAGTCCGGTTATGCGATCGACTACGTCAAGACCGGCCAGGAAGCCGATACGGCCCTGTCCACCCAGGAATTCGACCTGCTGATCCTCGACCTGGGCCTGCCGAAGATGTCCGGCCTGGAAGTGCTGCGCCGCCTGCGCGCGCGCGCCTCGCTGTTGCCCGTGCTGATCCTGACGGCCGCCGATTCCATCGAACAACGCGTGAATGGCCTCGACCTCGGTGCCGATGATTATATGGCCAAGCCGTTCGCCCTGTCGGAACTGGAGGCAAGAGTGCGCGCCCTGACGCGCCGCGGCGCCGGCGGCGGCGCCACCATCATCAAGCACGGCCCCCTCAGCTATGACCAGGTGGGGCGCAGCGCCTACATCAACGACCAGATGCTCGACTTGTCCGCGCGCGAACTGGGTTTGCTGGAAATCCTGCTGGGCCGCACGGGCCGCCTCGTTTCAAAAGAGCAACTAGTCGACCACCTGTGCGAATGGGCGAGGAAGTGTCGAACAATGCCATCGAAGTATATGTGCACCGCCTGCGCAAGAAGATCGAGGTGGGCGGCGTGCGCATCGCCACCGTGCGCGGCCTCGGCTACTGCCTGGAGAAATATTCGGAAGCGGCGCGCCTGCAAGCCGAAGCGGGCGAGGCGGCAAGCCCGGCCAACGGCCCCGCCAGCAAGTGAAGGCGCGCGAGGCGCCAGCGGACGAGGCGGACGACGACGACTGGTTCGAACCGCCCACCACGGAGCAGGATGACACCATCGAGCATTCGCTGTTTGGCGAAATCCTCGACTGGATGCTGGCGCCCCTGCTGCTGCTGTGGCCGATGAGCATCGCCATCACCTATCTGGTGGCCAAGGGCATCGCCAATCAGCCGTTCGACCATGCGCTGGAAGACAGCGTCACGGTGCTGACGCAACAGGTCAAGCAGGCCGATGGCGCGCTGCTGCGCCGCGTGCCGGACAAGAACAGCAATAACAAGGGCCGCGACTTCCTGCGCGGCGACGATATCGACACCCTGTATTACCTGGTGGTGGGCCCGCGCGGCGAATACCTCGACGGCGACCGCGACTTGCCGCCGCCGCAAGACCCCGACAAATACCGCAGCGGCATGGTACTGTTTCGCAACGACACCATCCACGGCGCGCCCGTGCGCGTGGCGTTCAGCTATCTCGACATTCCTGGCGGCAGCGACGACGACGCGCACCGCGCGCTGGTGCAAGTGGCCGAGACGCTGGAAAAGCGCGCCCAGCTGGCCAATGAAATCATCAAGGGCGTGATTTTGCCGCAGTTCATCATCCTGCCCGTGATCCTGGCCCTGGTCTGGTTTGCCCTGGCGCGCGGTCTGTCGCCGCTGGCCCAATTGCAGGAACGCATACGCGCCCGGCCGCCCGACGATTTATCTCCCATCGAATCGGGGCAAGTGCCCGAGGAAATCACGCCGCTGGTCGGTTCCCTCAACGAGATGCTGGCGCGCCTGTCGCTGTCGATCGACATGCAGAAACGCTTCATCGCCGATGCGGCGCACCAGATGAAGACGCCGCTGGCCGGCATGCGCATGCAATCGGAGCTGGCCCTGCGCCAGACCGACCACGATGAGATCCACCGCTCGCTGCTGCAGCTGGCGAAAAGCTCGGAAGCGGCCACGCGCCTGGTCAACCAGCTGCTGGCCCTGGCGCGCGCGGAAAACCAGCCGCAGGCGGGCACGGCCTTCGAGCCGATCGAACTGAGCGAACTGGCGCGCGGCGTGGTGCAGGACTGGGTGCAAGCCTCGTTTGCCCAGCATATCGACCTGGGCTTCGAACAGCCCGCGTATTCAATCATGATTTCCGGCAATGCCATGATGCTGCGCGAGCTGCTGAGCAATCTGATCGACAATGCCCTGCGCTACACGCCGGCTGGCGGCAGCGTCACGGTGCGCGTGCGCAGCACCCTGGAACTGGCCATCCTGGAAGTGGAAGACACGGGCCCCGGCATTGCGCCGGCCGACGGGCGCACGTGTTCGAGCGCTTTTACCGCATTCTTGGCAGCAATGTCGACGGTAGCGGCCTGGGCCTGGCCATCGTGCGCGAGATTGCCCAGCAGCATGGCGCCGAAGTCGATATTTTTAACAATCCGCGCGCCACTTCACCCAAGCTGCCAGGCACCCTGCTGCGCCTGAGCATCGCCCTGCTGTTGCCGGAAGCGCCAGAAGAGGATGACATCACGTATGGATAAGCCCAGCCTTCCCACGGCGCCGCTGCAGCCGGCGCGCGCGCCCGGCCCCGAGCTGCAGGCGCGCCGCGACGCCCACTGGCGCAAGACGCGACGCCTGACGGCCATCCTGCTGCTGGTCTGGCTGCTGACGGGCTTCCTGACCGTGTTCTATGCGCGCGAGCTGTTGCACCTGAACCTGTTCGGCTGGCCCCTGCCCTTTTATATGGCGGCCCAGGGCGCCTCGCTCGTGTACCTGGCCATCATCGCCTTGTATGCCTGGCGCATGCATGCAGCGCCTCGACCGGGCTTTTCATGCAGAGGAGCACGCATGAGCGGCCAGCGCAGCTTCTTTGCGCGCCTGTGCCGCTACTATTTGCTGTTTACCGCCGGTTTCGCCGCCTTCCTGCTGGCCCTGTCGGTGCTGGAACAGGAAGGCATGCCGCGCGCGTGGATCGGCTACCTGTTCATGCTCGTCACCATCACCCTGTACGCCACCATCGGCGTCATCAGCCGCACCTCGAACGTCACCGAATACTATGTGGCGGGGCGCCGGGTGCCGGCCATGTTCAACGGCATGGCCACGGCCGCCGACTGGATTTCGGCCGCCAGCTTCATCAGCCTGGCCGGTGGCCTGTACCTGAACGGCTTCGACGGCCTGGCCTTCATCATGGGCTGGACGGGCGGCTATTGCCTGGTGGCGCTATTGATCGCGCCCTACCTGCGCAAGTTCAGCCAGTACACGATTCCCGATTTCCTCGCCGCCCGCTACGGCAGCGGCACCGACAAACGGGGCGCCAGCGTGCGCGTGGTGGCCGTGGCCGCCACCATCATCGTGTCGTTTACGTATGTCGTGGCGCAGATCTACGCCGTCGGCCTGATCGCCTCGCGCTTCACGGGCGTGGATTTTTCCGTCGGCATCTTCCTGGGCCTGGCCAGCATCCTCGTCTGCTCCTTTCTGGGCGGCATGCGCGCCATCACCTGGACGCAGGTGGCGCAGTACATCATCATCCTCGTCGCCTTTCTGATTCCCGCCATGTGGCTGTCGGTCAAGCATGCGGACAATCCCGTGCCGCAGATCGCCTATGGCAAGGTGCTGCCGCAACTGAGCGCGCGCGAACACGTGCTGGAAACGGACCCGAAAGAAAACGAAGTGCGCGCCATCTTCCGCCAGCGCGCGCACAGCTACCAGGCGCGCATCGACGGCTTGCCCGGTTCCTGGGAGCAAGGCCGCCTGGCGGCCCAGCGCCAGCTCGATAGTTTGCGCCAGCGCAATACCTCGCTGTTCGACATCCGCAACGCGGAGCGCTACCTGATCGCCTATCCCAAGAGCCCAGACGAGGCACGCGTGCTGTGGCAGGCGATGCAGGCGCAAAACCAGAAACGCGCCGAGCCGATCATTCCGCACGCGCAGCCGTTTCCCGCCGCCGACCGCGAGCAATCGGACATCAAACGCAACAATTTCCTGGCCCTCGTGTTTTGCATGATGCTGGGCACGGCCGCCCTGCCGCATATCCTGATGCGATCGTACACCACGCCGTCCGTGCACGAAACGCGCGTGTCCGTGTTCTGGACCCTGTTCTTCATCTTGTTGATCTACCTCACGATTCCCGCGCTGGCCGTGCTGGTCAAGTACGATATTTACTCGGCCTTGGTCGGCACGCAATACGCGAACCTGCCCACCTGGGTGTCGTACTGGGCCAACGTGGACAAGCTCAGCCCCCTGATCAGCATCGTCGACGTCAACCGCGACGGCATCGTGCAACTGGCGGAAATTTCCATCGATGCCGACGTGCTGGTGCTGGCCACGCCCGAGATCGCCGGCCTGCCCTACGTGATTTCCGGCCTGGTGGCGGCCGGTGGCCTGGCCGCCGCCCTGTCGACGGCCGATGGCTTGCTGCTGGCCATTTCCAACGCCCTGTCGCACGACGTCTATTACAAGGTGGTCGATCCCAGCGCGTCGACGCAAAAGCGCGTGACGATTTCCAAGTTGCTGCTGCTGGCCGTGGCCTTCATCGCCGCCTATGCCGCCTCGCAAAAGCCGGCGGACATTTTGTCGCTGGTGGGCGTGGCCTTTTCACTGGCCGCCTCGACCCTGTTCCCGCCGCTGGTGCTCGGTGTCTTCTGGCAACGCGCCAATTACCAGGGGGCACTGGCCGGCATGCTGACGGGCTTTGGCGTCTGCCTGTACTACATGCTGCACACCAGCACCATGCTGGGCGGCAATGCCAGCGGCCAATGGTTTCACATTGCGCCTATTTCTGCCGGCATCTTCGGCGTGCCGGCCGGCCTGGCCGCCGCCGTGCTGGTCAGCTGGCTGACGCCGGCGCCGGGACGGCGCAGCAGGGGACTGGTCGAGCATATCCGGGCGCCGGAATGAATAGGCAGGCAGGCCCGCCAGATCAATTCCCCTTGCGGCATAGGGAAAAGACAGCGCCCCGCTAAAAAAGGAGTAGGCTGGAGGGCCGTTTTACTTACGAGGAGATCCCATGCCGTCTGGAAAAATTCTTGTTGCCCAGGGAGGCGGCCCCACCGCCGTCATCAACCAGTCGCTGGTGGGCGTGGTGCTCGAATCGCGGCGTTTCCAGCATGTCACGCGCGTGTATGGCGCCCTGCATGGCGTGCGCGGCATCGTCAATGAAGAGTTTGTTGATCTGACGCAGGAAACCAGCCATAACCTGGAACTGGTGGCCGCCACGCCCTCGTCGGCGCTCGGCTCCACGCGCGACAAGCCCGATATTGCCTACTGCCAGCAAATCTTCGAGGTGCTGCGCGCGCACGAGATCGAACACTTCTTTTACATCGGCGGCAACGACTCGTCCGACACGGTGCGCATCGTCAGCGAAGAAGCGCACAAGGCCGGCTATCCGCTGCGCTGCGTCCACATCCCGAAAACCATCGACAACGACCTGGTCGGCAGCGACCACACGCCCGGCTTTCCCTCGGCCGCGCGCTTCGTCGCGCAAGCGTTCGCCGGCGCCAACCTCGACAACGCGGCCTTGCCCGGCGTCTACGTGGGCGTGGTGATGGGCCGCCATGCGGGCTTTTTGACGGCCGCCTCGGCGCTGGGCAAGAAGTTCCCCGACGACGGCCCGCACCTGATCTACCTGCCCGAGCGCGTCTTTGTCCTGGAACAATTCCTTGCCGACGTGAAGGCCACCTATGAAAAATACGGCCGCTGCGTGATCGCCGTGTCGGAAGGCATCCACGACGCCTCGGGCGAACCGATCGCCAGCCTGCTCGCCAAGGAGGTCGAACGCGATGCGCACGGCAATGTGCAATTGTCGGGCACGGGCGCGGGCCGACCTGCTGTGCGATGAAATCAAGGCCAAGCTCGGCATCAAGCGCGTGCGCGGCGATACCTTCGGCTATCTGCAGCGCTCCTTCATCGGCTGCGTCTCTGATGTAGATCAACGCGAAGCCCGCGAAGTGGGCGAAAAAGCCGTGCAGTTCGCCATGTGGGGCGACCGCGACGGCTCCGTCGCCATCAAGCGCACGGGTTTTTATTCCGTCGATTACGAACTGCTGCCGTTGACCGACGTGGCGGGCAAGACGCGCACCATGGAAGACGAGTTCATCAGCGCCAGCGGCACGGACGTGACCGATGCTTTCAGGCTGTATCTGCGCCCGCTGCTGGGCTCGGGCATGCCCGATGCGTTCCGCCTCAGGGCGGCGAAAGTGGCGAAGGTCTTGAAACCCTAGCTGGACTCCGCCAGCAGCAGCGGCCGCAGTTTCACGGCCGCTTCCTTCAGTTGCGGCACGTGCTGCAGCAGCTGCTCCACGGACTTTCGCGCCACGGGCGCGTGGCAGGCGACGGCCGCCACGATGCGCCCGTCGGCCGCGCAGATGGGGACGGCCACGGCCACCATGCCGTGCACGAATTCCTCGTCGTCGATGCCGATGCCCAGCCGGGCGATGCGCACGATCTCGCGTTCCAGCAGCGCCGGGTCGGTGATGCTTTTCGGCGTGCGCGCCTGCAGGCTCAGCATGGCCAGCAATTCGCGCCGCTCCAGCAAGGTCATGTGCGCCAGGAATAATTTTCCGCTCGCCGTGCAATGCATGGGCGCGCGCGTGCCCAGCACCAGGTGCAGGCGCAGCGGTTCCTGCGTTTCCACCCGGTCTACATACACGATCGCATTGCCCTCGGGAATGGCCAGATTGCACGTCTCGCCCGTGGCCGCCACCAGGCTGCCCAGGATGCTGCGGCTCACGCGGATCAGGGCATTGTTGCGCAGGGTCGCCAGCGCCAGGTTGGTGGACGCCGCCCCAGGCACATAGCCGCGTCCGACGGGCGTGCGCAGCACGTAACCGTGTTGCTCCAGGGTATCGAGCAAGCGCATCATGCTGGCCTTGGGTACCTGCATGCGCGCCGCCAGTTGCGACAGGGTCAAGGGCTGGCTGGCGCTGGCCAGGTGTTCGATCAGGCGCAGCACGCGCAAGCCCCGCGCCTCGTCGCCATGGCTGGCCGCCGTATTCGTCGCCACCGCGCCCCCCGCCGGGCTGTCTTCTTCGGCCTCGGCCGGCCGTTTTTGAAACGCATCATGCATGTTCTGTTTCACCTCTCGCGTATGCGGTGGTTTCCGCTTGTCCCGGTGCTGCACGTCTTTTATAAATGGAACCAGACGTTCCAAAAATAACCAATAAAGACCAGTGTATCGCAAAAAACGCCCGCCGAGGCGACGCGATACCGCAACGCAGGAGACAAGAGTAATGTTGCAAACACACTACGATTACATCGTCGTCGGCGCCGGTTCCGCCGGCTGCGTGCTGGCCAACCGCCTGTCGCACGACAGCAACCACCAAGTATTGCTGCTGGAAGCGGGCGGCAAGGACAACAATCCTTGGATACACGTGCCGGTCGGCTATTTCAAGACCATGCACGACCCGAAGCTGGACTGGTGCTACCGCACGGAAGCGGATGCCGGCATCGCCGGGCGCCAGTTGCAATGGCCGCGCGGCAAGGTGCTGGGCGGCTCCAGTTCGCTCAACGGCCTGCTGTACGTGCGGGGACAGAAGGAAGATTACGACCGCTGGGCCGAACTGGGCAATGCAGGCTGGAGCTATGCCGAGGTGTTGCCCTACTTCAAGAAATCGGAAGACCAGGAACGCGGTGCCAGCGACTACCACGGCGTGGGCGGCCCGTTAAAAGTGTCGGACCTGCGGCTGCGCCGCCCCATCGCCGAACACTTCATTGCCGGCGCCATGGAAAGCGGCATTCCCTTCAATGCCGACTACAACGGCGCCACGCAGGAGGGCGTCGGCTACTTCCAGCAGACGGCCAGCAAGGGCCTGCGCTGGAGTACGGCGAAAGCCTTTCTGCGTCCCGCCCGCAAGCGCGCCAACCTGCGCGTGGAAGTGCGCGCGCAAATCACGCGCGTGCTGTTCGAGGGCAAGCGCGCCGTCGGCATCGAGTTCCGGCAGGATGGCCAGCTGCGCCAGGCGCGCGCCAGCGGCGAAGTGATTTTATGCGCGGGCGCCATCGGCTCGCCGCAAATCCTGCAATGCTCGGGCGTCGGACCGCGCGCCCTGCTCGAGGACGTGGGCGTACCAATGGTGCACGACTTGCCCGGCGTGGGACAGAACCTGCAAGACCATCTGCAAATCCGCCTCGTCTTCAAGACGCGGCTGAAAACCCTGAACGATGAAGTCAACAGCCTGTGGGGCAAGCTGTGGGTGGGCATGCAATATGTGTTTTCCCGCTCCGGCCCTCTCACCCTGGCGGCCAGCCAGGTGACGGTGTTTACCCGATCCTCGCCCGAGGTGGAGCGGCCCGACATCCAGTTCCACATGCAGCCGCTGAGCGCCGACAAGCCGGGCGAAGGCGCGCATCCGTTTTCCGCCTTCACGTCATCCGTGTGCCAGCTGCGCCCGCACAGCCGCGGCCACGTATCGATCAAGTCCGCCGACCCCCTCGCCTATCCGGGCATTTACCCGAACTACCTGTCCGA
Organism: Janthinobacterium sp. TPC_1; assembly: GCF_056037845.1. Lineage (NCBI taxonomy): Bacteria > Pseudomonadati > Pseudomonadota > Betaproteobacteria > Burkholderiales > Oxalobacteraceae > Janthinobacterium > Janthinobacterium sp. TPC_1. Next base: position 938,257 of record NZ_CP195157.1, read on the forward strand.
CCCGCGCGACCAGCAGACGGCCGTTGCCGCCCTGCGCGTGGCGCGCAGGATCGCCGCAGCGCCGTCGCTGGCGCCGCACATCATTTCAGAGTTCGTGCCCGGTCCGCAGTTCGAGACGGATGCGCAGCTGCTGGAGGCGGCGCGGCGCTTCAGCCAGTCGATCTACCACCCGAGCGGCACCTGCAAGATGGGCCACGACGCCATGGCCGTCGTCGACGACCGCCTGCGCGTGCACGGCATGCAGAACCTGCGCGTGGTCGATGCGTCGATCATGCCGGAAATCGTCTCGGGCAATACGAACGCGCCCACCATCATGATCGCCGAAAAAGCGGCCGACATGATCCTGGCGGACGCCGTGCGGCTGCCGCAGGCGGCCTGACCCACCCATTCCATTTCCGGCAAGGAGGATGCCAGCGGCGGGCAGGCGGCCCCGCACACAATGACCCGGCGACAAGCCGAGCATCAAAAAATACATAATCGATATCGATTGGAGACTAGATATATGGATAACAATCCGAACAATCCCAAAAAGGCCAAAGAGCTGCGGAAAGTCGTGATGGCCAGCGTGATCGGCGCCACCATCGAGTGGTATGACTTCTTTTTATACGGCGTCGTCGCCGGCATCGTATTCAGCAAGCTGTATTTCCCGGGCGGCGATCCGCTCGTCTCGACCATGCTGGCCTACGGCACCTTCGCCGTGGGCTTTCTGTCGCGTCCCATCGGCGGCGTAATCTTCGGCCACTTCGGCGACAAGATCGGCCGCAAGAGCATGCTGGTGATGACCCTGATGATAATGGGTATCTCCACTTTCCTGATCGGCGTGCTGCCGACCTACGACCACATCGGCTACTGGGCGCCGGGATTGCTGCTGTTCCTGCGCGTGCTGCAAGGCATCGGCCTTGGCGGCGAGTGGGGCGGCGCCGTGCTGATGGCGTATGAATATGCACCGCCAAAGGAGCGCGGCTTCTACGCCAGCCTGCCGCAGATCGGCCTGGCCATCGGCCTGTGCCTCGCATCGGGCGTGGTGGCAATTTTGTCCTACAGCCTGACGGATGCGCAATTCCTGTCCTGGGGCTGGCGCGTGGCCTTCATCCTGTCGGCCGCTCTCGTCTTCATCGGCATGTGGATACGCCTGAACGTGATGGAAACGCCCGAATTCCAGGCCGTCAAGGAAAAGAACGCGGAGACGCAAATCCCATTTTTCGACCTGCTGAAGCGCTATCCGGGCAATGTATTGAAGGGCATGGGCGCGCGCTACATCGACGGCGTGTTCTTCAATATCTTTGGCGTGTTTTCCATCACCTACCTGACCAACACCATCAAGATAGACCGCACGGAAGCGCTGATGGGCGTGATGGCGTCGGCCGTCGTGATGTGCTTTTGCATCCCCTTCTTTGGCCGCCTGTCGGACCGCATCGGCCGCAGCAAGGTGTTTTTCTGGGGTTCATTGATCACGGGCGTGTCGGCCATCCCCGCCTTCTGGATCATGCTCAACCACGCCGACAATCCGCTGCTGCTGTGGTGTTCCGTGATCATCCCGCTGGGCGTGCTGTATTCAGCCGTGTACGGCCCGGAAGCGGCCCTGTTCTGCGACCTGTTCGACGCCAAGGTGCGCTATACGGGCATTTCCTTCGTGTACCAGTTCTCCGGCATCTTCGCCAGCGGCCTGACGCCCATCATCGCCACCTACCTGCTGAAAACGGGCAATGGCGAGCCATGGCACATCGTCGGCTACATCCTGTTCGCCTCCCTCGTCTCGGCCGTCAGCGTGGCCATGATCGGGAAAGGAGGCTCGCAACCGGATGGCCGCATGAAGCCGGCGCACGCAAGGTAAGCGGTAAGATATATCGCGGCGTAAAAAAAGGCAGGCCTCTCGCGAGTGCCTGCCTTGTTTGTTCAAGCGACAGCTTAGATAACAATGGTTTGATGCTCATCACCCACGCGGGCGCGGATGGTGCCGATGCGCGAGACGGTTTCGCCGGCCGCTTGCAATTGCGCGATGGCGGCATCCGCGTTTTCCTGCGAGACGATGACGGTCATGCCGATGCCGCAGTTGAAGACGCGGTGCATTTCGGCGTCAGCCACGCCGCCGTGCTGTTGCAGCCACGTGAACAGCGGCGGCATGGTCCATGCCTTCGAGTCCAGCTCGGCCACCAGGCCAGGCTGCAGAACGCGCGGGATGTTTTCCACCAGGCCGCCACCGGTGATGTGCACCATGCCCTTGACTTCCATGGCATCCATCAGGGCCAGCAGTGGCTTGACGTAGATGCGCGTCGGCTGCATCAGCACGTCAGCGAGTTTACGGCCATGGAAGTCGCCTTCCAGGTCCGGTTTTGCCACTTCGATAATCTTGCGCACCAGCGAGTAACCATTCGAGTGCACGCCCGACGAGGCCAGACCCAGCACCACGTCGCCTGGGGCGATCTTGGTGCCGTCGATGATTTTCGATTTTTCCACGGCGCCGACGGCAAAACCTGCCAGGTCGTATTCGCCGGCCGGGTACATGCTCGGCATTTCCGCCGTTTCGCCGCCGATCAGCGCGCAACCGGCTTGTTCGCAACCCTGGGCGATGCCCTTGATGACGTCGGTGGCAATGGCCACATCCAGCTTGCCGCAAGCAAAGTAGTCGAGGAAGAACAGCGGTTCGGCGCCTTGCACCAGGATGTCGTTGACGCTCATGGCGACGAGGTCGATGCCGACCGTGTCATGGCGGTTCAGTTCGAACGCCAGGCGCAATTTGGTGCCGACGCCGTCGGTGCCCGAGACCAGCACCGGTTCCTTGTACTTCTTGCTGATTTCAAACATGGCGCCAAAACCGCCCAGGCCGCCCATCACGCCTTCGCGCAAGGTGCGCTTGGCAAACGGCTTGATTGCTTCGACTAAAGCGTCGCCTGCGTCGATATCGACGCCAGCGTCACGGTAGGAAAGGGAAACATTAGAAGTCTGGTTCATGGTGTGGTGGCAGCGGAGGCGGTAAAATAGAAGGCGGATACCCGCCGGCACGCGCGCGCAAGCATGTTTTTCAACATCGTGCGGCAGGACGCCAGCGGGTGAATTCGGTCGATCAAGTCGCTATTTTATCAAACTGCCCCGCCATTTCGTAATTAACTGCCTTTTTTTAACGCAACAGCACAAACTACATGCCATTCGCCATCACCGCCGAGCAGAAGCAAACAGCATTTTGGATCGCGGTCTGGCTGGCATTCTTGCTGCTGCTCGTCAGCCTGGGTCCTATCCTGACGCCCTTCCTGGCCGCCGCCATCCTCGCCTACGTGCTCAATCCCGGCGTGGACCGATTGCAGCGCCTGCATTACAAGCGTTTTTACGTGCCCCGCCCGCTTGCCGTGCTGGTCGTCGTAGTGTTGTTTTTCCTCGCCATTACGGCGCTGGTGCTCATCGTCGTGCCCGTGCTGCAAAAGGAAATTCCCCTGCTGCAGGCGCAAATCCCGCAATTTCTGAGCAAGGCGAACGAGTTCCTCGCGCCGAAACTGCGCGACCTGGGCATCCGCGTGCGCCTGGACGGCACGGGCATCAAACGCATGCTGAGCCAGCAGATGGCCACCAGCGGCGATGAAATCTGGAGCACCGTGCTGGCCTCGGCGCGCATCGGCGGCACGGCCGTGCTGGGCTGGCTGGCCACCGTGGTGCTGATTCCCGTGGTGCTGTTCTACCTGTTGCTGGACTGGCATCCGATGCTGGCGCGCATCGCCGGCGCCGTGCCGCGCCGCTGGGTCGGCCGCACTGTGGGCATGGCGCAGGAAGTCGACACGCTGCTGGCGCAATACCTGCGCGGCCAGTTGCTCGTCATGCTGGTGCTGGCCACGTATTACTCGGTGGCGCTGGCCATCGCCGGTTTTGAAGTTGCATTGCCCGTGGGCATCATCACGGGCTTGCTCGTATTCATCCCCTACCTGGGCTTCGGCCTGGGCCTGATGCTGGCGCTGATCGCCGCCCTGCTGCAGTTCGCCGACTGGAGCGGCGTCATCGCCGTCGCCATCATCTATGGTTGCGGCCAGGTCATCGAAGGCTTTTTCCTCACGCCGCGCCTGGTCGGCGAGCGCATCGGCCTGAACCCGCTGGCCGTGATCTTCGCCTTATTGGCCTTCGGACAACTGTTCGGTTTCGTCGGCGTTTTGCTCGCCTTACCCGCTTCTGCCGTCCTGATGGTCGCTTTTAAGCATCTAAGACGCCACTACCTCTCCAGCAGCTTCTATAATACCTAGTAAAAGCGGATATCATATCAACCTAGCAATACCACGATGCACATGCAGTAATGAAAAACAGGACAAGGCGTACGCCATGAAACAACTGGTGCTCGATTTAGGCACAGACCAGGCGCACAGCCTCGATACCTTCGAGGTGGGACAGAATGCCGAAGTGGCGCAGCTGATGCGCCAGTTCGCCGCGCGCACGTCGCGCGAACATTTTGCCTACCTGTGGGGCGAACTGGCCGCCGGCAAGAGCCACCTGCTCAAGGCCCTGGCCAGCACCGAGCGCGCGCGCTACATTTCGCCATTCTCGATCGAGTCCGAATTCGTGTATTCGCCCGATGTGGATTTATACCTGCTCGACGACTGCGAAAAGCTGTCGCCGCTGGCGCAGATCGACGCCTTTGCCCTGTTCAATGAAATCCGTGCCAACCAGGCGTTCATGGTGTGCAGCGGCGCCGTCCCGCCCGCCGTGCTGCCCGTGCGCGAAGACTTGCGCACGCGCATGGGCTGGGGCCTGATCTACCAGATCCACGGCTTGACGGACGATGAAAAAATCGCCGCCCTGACCCAGGCGGCCACCACCCGCGGCTTGACCTTGTCACCGGGCGTGTTACCCTATCTGCTGTCCCATTTCCGGCGCGACATGCGTTCGCTGTCGACGATGCTGGACTCTCTCGACCTCTACTCCCTTGAAACCCAACGCCCGATCACCTTGCCATTGTTGCGCGAGTTGCTGCAGGCGGAAGCGAAAGAATGATGAATCTGGCCCTGTTTGACCTCGACCACACCCTGCTGCCCATCGACTCGGATCACGAGTGGGGCGAATTCCTGGTACGCATCGGTGCCGTGGACGCCGCCGAATTCACCCGCCGCAACGACGAATTTTTCGCGCAATACCAGGCCGGCACGCTCGATCCGGTGGAATACCTGGAATTTTCCCTCGGCACCCTGGCGCAATTCCCGCGCGAACGCCTGGAAGCGCTGCACCGCCAATTCATGGCCGAAGTGGTCTTGCCGGCGATCCGCCCGGAAGTCGTTGCCCTGCTGAAACAACACCAGGACGCGGGCGACCTGCTGGCCATCGTCACGGCCACCAACCATTTCATCACCAAACCCATCGCCGATGCACTGGGCGTCGAACACCTGCTGGCCGCCATGCCCGAATATGACGAGCAAGGCAATGTCACGGGCAAGCTGCTGGGCACGCCGACTCTGGGCGCGGGCAAGCTGACCCACACCCACGCCTGGCTGGAAAAGATGGGCAAGGAACTGGGACAGTTCGAGCGCAGCTATTTTTACAGCGATTCGCACAACGACATTCCCCTGCTGTCGGTCGTGACCCACCCGGTCGCAACCAATCCCAATGCCGCGTTGACAGCACACGCATCCCTCCACGGCTGGCCATCACTCCACTTATTCAATGATTAAAAAATTCATCCGCAAGATCCTCGGCGTTAAAAAAGAGGCAGCGCGCGACACCACGGCTCCCATCGTGCTCGGTCCTGCGCAACACGGAATCGACCCGAAACTGGTGTCGTCGAATGCCATCCGCGTCACCAGCAGCCTGCAGGAAGCGGGCTTCGAGGCCTTTGTCGTCGGCGGCGCCGTGCGCGACCTGCTGCTGGGCGTGAAACCCAAGGACTTCGACATCGCCACCAACGCCACGCCGGAACAGGTCAAGCGACTGTTCCGCCGCGCCTTCATCATCGGCAAGCGCTTCCAGATCGTGCATGTGATGTTCGGCCAGGATTTGCTGGAAGTGACGACCTTCCGCGGCGCCGGCGCCGACTCCGCGCCCAAGGATGAACATGGCCGCGTCCTGCGCGACAACACCTTCGGCCTGCAGCACGAAGACGCGCTGCGCCGCGATTTCACCATCAACGCCATGTACTACAACCCGGCCACGCAGGAAGTGCTCGATTACCACGGCGGCGTGGAAGACATCCGCGCCAAGACCCTGCGCATGATCGGCAAGCCGGAAGAACGCTACCGCGAAGACCCCGTGCGCATGCTGCGCGTGGTGCGCTTTGCCGCCAAGCTGAAATTCACCATCGAGCCGCACACGGCCGCGCCGATTCCCATCATGGCGCCGCTGATCAACAACGTGCCGGCGCCGCGCGTGTTCGACGAGATGCTGAAACTGCTGATGAGCGGCCATGCGCTGGCCTGCCTGCAGCAGCTGCGCAAGGAAGGCTTGCACCACGGCTTGCTGCCGCTGCTCGACGTGGTGCTGGAGCAGCCGCTGGGCGCGAAATTCGTCACCCTGGCGCTGGACGCGACCGACCAGCGCATCGCCGCCGGCAAGACCGTCTCGCCGGGCTTCCTGTTTGCCTCGCTGCTGTGGCACCAGGTGCTGGAAAAATGGACGGCCTACCGCGCCGCCGGCGAGTCGACCATCCCCGCGCTGCACCTGGCGGCCGACGACGTGCTCGACTCGCAAACGGAAAAACTGGCCCTGCAGCGCAAGATCGGCTCCGACATGCGCGACATCTGGTCGATGCAGCCGCGCTTCGAGCGCCGCGTCGGCAAAGCGCCGTACAAATTGCTCGAACACCTGCGCTTCCGCGCCGGCTACGACTTCCTGCTGCTGCGCTGCGCCTCGGGCGAGATCGACATGGATATCGGCGAATGGTGGACCGCGTTCTATGAAGGCGACGAAGAAACGCGCGAAGCGCTGCTCGTCAGCGCGAATGCAGCACCGGGCGCCGTCAAGAAGAAGCGCCCGCCGCGCCGCAGCACGCGCAGCAAAACGGGCGGCGGCACCACCACTGGCGGCACCAGCGGCGAATAATGCCAGTGATTGCTTACATCGGCATCGGGGCGAACCTGGGCGACGCGCGCGCGAATGTACAGGATGCGCTTGCGCGCCTGGCGCGCCTGCCCGGCGCATCCCTCGTGGACGCCTCGTCCAGCTACCGCACGGCGCCCATCGATTCCAGCGGCGACGACTACATCAACGCCGTGGCGCGCATCACGACCACCCTGCCGGCAGAGGAACTGCTGCTGGCCCTGCACGCCATCGAGGCGGCGCACGGGCGCGAACGGCCCTACCGCAACGCCCCGCGCACCCTGGACCTGGACTTGCTGCTGTACGGCGAGGAACAGATCGCCAGCGCCACACTGACGGTGCCCCATCCGCGCCTGACAGAGCGCGCCTTCGTGCTGGTGCCGCTGCTGGCCCTGGCGCCCGACATCGCCGTGCCAGGACGCGGCCCCGCGCAAGGCTATCTGGCGGGCGTGGCGGACCAGGCCATCAGCCAACTCTGAGCGCCACGCGGCATTGCTCTACAATGCCGCCCCTGCACGCCGCCCTATAAAGTACTACACTAGCGGCGTCGCAATAGCATCACACCCCTTTCACTCTAGAGAATACCTATGTCCGCTTATTTGCAAGGAACAGATCTGGCCGCAAAAGACAAGGCCGCCACACCGGCGCCGGCGCCATCCAAGCCTGTCGCCAACAAGGCCGTGACCATCCATACCCTGGCCACGTTGCGCGCCGCCGGTGAAAAGATCTCCATGCTGACCTGCTATGACGCCAGCTTCGCGTCCCTGATGGATCGTTGCGGCGTGGAGATCCTGCTGATCGGCGATTCGCTCGGCATGGTCTGCAACGGCCTCAACTCCACCCTGCCCGTCACCGTGGCCGAACTGGCTTACCACACGGCGTCCGTCGCGCGCGGCAGCAAGTCGGCCATGATCCTGTCCGACCTGCCGTTCGGCGCGTACGGCACGCCTGAAACGGCTTACGCCAACGCTGTCATCCTGATGCAGGCGGGCGCGCACATGATCAAGATCGAAGGCGGCGCCTGGCTGGCCGAGACCGTCCGTTTCCTCACCGAGCGCGGCATCCCCATCTGCGCCCACATCGGCCTGACGCCGCAATTCGTGCACCAGCTGGGCGGCTATAAGGTGCAGGGCAAGAGCACGGAAAGCGCCGCCGAGCTAAAAAACGACGCACTGGTGCTGCAAAACGCGGGCGCCGCCATCGTGCTGATGGAAGCCATGCCGTCGCAACTGGGCAAGGAAGTGACCGACATGCTGACGATCCCCACCATCGGCATCGGCGCCGGTCCCGATTGCTCGGGCCAGGTCCTCGTCATGCACGACATGCTGGGCGTCTTCCCAGGCCGCAAGGCGCGCTTCGTGCGCAACTTCATGGAAGGCGCGGCCAGCATCGACGAAGCCGTCACCGGCTACGTCAAAGCCGTCAAGGACGGCAGCTTCCCGGCGCTGGAACACTGCTTCTGATTGCACTTAGCGAGCCACTGATTGGCGCTTTAGTCCGCAGATGAAAGCCAGGGTCAGACCCGTCGGGTCTGACCCTGGCTTTTAGGCCAACAATACGCCTACCCCACCTGTATCCACGTCGTCTTCAGCTCCGTGTACTTGTCCAGCGCGTGCAGCGACTTGTCGCGCCCGTTGCCCGACTGTTTATAACCGCCGAACGGCACGGTGATATCGTCGCCGTCGTACTGGTTGACGTGCACGGTGCCCGCGCGCAGGGCGCGCGAGGTCTGGATGGCCTTGGTGATGTCCGAGGTCCACACGGCCGCCTGCAAGCCGTAGGGCGTGGCATTGGCCTGTTGGATGGCTTCCGCGATATTCGTAAAGCCCAGCACGGACAAGACGGGCCCGAAAATCTCTTCGCGCGCGATCGTCATGCCGGCGTCCACGCCGAAGATGGTCGGCTGCACGTAGTGGCCGCCCGTATCAAGGCGCACGGCCTCGCCGCCGCCCAGCAGCTGCGCGCCTTCGCTCTTGCCGGCCGCGATATAGCCCATCACCGTTTGCATCTGCGTGGCGTCGACGATGGCGCCCATGACGGTGGCTTCGTCGAGCGGATCGCCTGGCTGGAAGCGGGGCAGCATGGCCAGCGCCTTGGCGATAAATGCATCCTTGATCGATTCTTCCACGAACAATCGCGAAGGCGCATTGCAGCTTTCGCCCTGGTTGAAAAAGATGGAGCCGACGGCGGCCGCCACGGCCTTGTCCAGGTCAGGACAATCGGCGCACACGATGTTGGCGGACTTGCCGCCCAGTTCCGTCCACGCCCGTTTCAAATTCGACTGGCCCGCCATCTGCACGATCAATTTCCCCGTGCGCGTGGAGCCCGTAAAGCCGATGCAATCGACATCCATGTGCAGCGCCAGCGCGGCGCCGGCCTCGTTGCCGTAACCTGGCAGCACGTTGAAGACGCCCGCCGGCACGCCCGCCTCCAGCGCGATGTCGGCCAGGCGCAAGGCCGTCAATGGTGATTTTTCCGACGGTTTTAATATGACGCTGTTGCCGGCCGCGAGGGCCGGCGCGATCTTCCAGGCGGCCATGATCATCGGATAATTCCACGGCACGATGGCGGCGACGACGCCCACCGGTTCGCGCGTGATCAGGGCCAGGCTGTTGGCCGGGGTCGGGGCGATTTCATCGTAGACCTTGTCGATCGCCTCGCCGTACCAGCGCAGGCAATTGGCCGTGGCGCCCACGTCCACGCTCTGGCTGTACTTGATCGGTTTGCCCATGTCCAGGGTTTCCAGCAGGGCCAGCTCGGGACCGTATTTCTGCACCAGGTCGGCGAACTTGATCAATACCCGCTTGCGCTGCGCCGGCGACTTGCCGGCCCAGCGGCGGTCGTCAAAAGCGGCGCGCGCGGCCTGCACGGCCGCCTCCACGTCGGCGCCGTCGCAGCGGGCCACTTGCCCCAGCGAGCGCCCGTCGATGGGCGACAGATTGTCGAAAGTCTGGCCGGCCCTGGCCGCGACCCGTTCGCCGTTGATGACGGCGCGCCCATCGATCTTGATCGCTGCGGCCCGTGCGTGCCAGCTGGTGTTTTCCGTCATGGTCGTCTCCTGTGTCAGTTTACAAGCAGCTTACTCCTGGTCCAGCGAATACGCCGCGGACATCTGTTTGCGGCGTCTGCGGTCGGCGCGCGCCAGCATCAAGGCATACGCGATGACGGCGATGGTCACGACGAGGATGGTCAGCGCGGCGATGGCATTGACGCGCGGGTCGAGCCCCAGGCGCGCGCGCGAAAAGATCACCAGCGGCATCGTCGTCGAACCGGGACCGGACAGGAAAGCGGACAGCACCACGTCGTCCAGCGACAGGGTAAACGTCAGCAGCCAGGCTGAGGCCAATGCCTGCGTGATGTTCGGCAGGGTTACGAGGAAAAACACCTGGTGCGCGCGGCAGCCCAGATCCATGGCCGCTTCCGCCAGCGATTTGCTCATTTCCTGCAGGCGCGACTGCACCACCACGGCCGCATACGCCATGCCCAGCAGGGTGTGACCGAGCCAGATGGTCAGCACGCCCCGCTCGGGGAAACCAAAGACCTTTTGCATGGATACCAGCATCAGCAGCAGGGACAGGCCGATGATCACTTCCGGCATCACCAAAGGCGCGCTGACCATTGCGGAAAACACCGTGCGGCCACGGAAGCGCTGGTAGCTGGTCAGGGCAAAGGCGGCAAAGGTGCCGAGGATGACGGAAGACGTCGCCGACATAAAGGCGATCTTCAGGGATAAACCGAAGCCCGAGATGATTTCCGCATCGTTCATCAACTCGCTGTACCAGCGCAGCGAAAAGCCGCTCCACACCATATCCTGGCGCGAGCTGTTGAACGAGAAGACGATCAGCACGATGATGGGCAGGTACAGGAACAGGTAGCCCAGCGAGAGCCAGCCGCGCCCGAACCAGCGCTGCAGGAAGGTACGTCCGTTCATGTGCGCTCCTCCGCGTCCTGGTCGGTCTTGTATTTGTTAAAAATGGCCATCGGCACGAGGATCAGCAGGATCACCAGCACCGTCACGGACGAGGCCATGGCCCAGTCGTTATTGGTGAAATATTCATCCCACAGCACTCTGCCGATCATCAGGGTTTCCGGACCGCCCAGCAACTCGGGAATCACGTATTCGCCGACGGACGGAATGAACACCAGCATGGCGCCGGCGATGATGCCCGACTTCGACAGGGGCACGGTGATGCGCCAGAACGCATGCAGGGGCGTGGCGCCCAGGTCGGCCGCCGCTTCCAGATAACGCACGTCCATTTTCACCAGGTTCGCGTACAGGGGCAGGATCATGAACGGCAGATAGGCATACACCATGCCGACAACCAGCGAAAACGAGGTGTTCATCATGTGCAGCGGTTCGCTCACCACGCCCAGCGCGAGCAACAGGTCGTTGAGCAAGCCGTGGTTGGCCAGGATGCCCTTCCACGCATACACGCGCAGCAGGAACGAGGTCCAGAACGGCAGCATCACCAGCATCATCAGCACGGGCCGGATCGATGGCCTGGCGCGCGCCATGAAGTAGGCGAACGGGTAGCCGATGAAGAGGCAGATGGCCGTGGTGATGGCCGCGTATTTGATGGAACTGAGGTAGGTGAGCAGATACAGTTCGTCGGCGGCGATGAACAGGTAGTTGGCGATTTTCACCTTCAGCACGACGATACCGTCGACGTACGACAGCAGGCCGCCGAACGGGCTGCCCGCCGTGTCCATGTCGGACAGGCTGATACGCAGCACGATCAGGAACGGTACCAAAAAGGCGGCCGTCAGGAACAGCGCGGGCACGGCGATGACGGCGTTGCGCCCAGTGACCCAACGCAGGGTGACGAGCTTGCGCAGCGATTGCAGAATGGACGTCATGGTAGCCTCAGCTGGTCAGCACGACGATGTCGGCGCCATCCCACCACACCCACACGCGCTGTTCGCGCTCGAGGCGCGCGGCGTCGTGGCGGGCCGCGTTGGTACGCGAGACTTTCACCACCGTGCCGCTGTCGAGGCGTACGTGGTAGCTGGTTTCATTGCCAAAATACGCCATGGCGACGATCACGCCCTGGGCGCAGTTGTAGCCGTGTTCCGCTGGCGAAGCGCGTTCTTCCAAGGCGGGCGGTTCGGTCTGGATGCCGATCTTTTCGGGGCGCACTGCCACCGAGACATCCATGCCCAGGTTGCCCGTGATGCCATGCGCGACATAGTGGCGGCCGTCGGGCGTGTCGATGACCACGTGATCGGGTTCGTCTTCCGTGATGCGGCCATCGAACAGGTTGACGCTGCCGATGAAGTCGGCGACGAAGCGGCAGTTCGGCGTCTCGTAGATTTCACCCGGCGCGCCCACCTGCAGGATGCGCCCCTCGCTCATGACGGCGATGCGCGTGGCCATGCTCATGGCTTCATCCTGGTCGTGCGTGACCATCACGCACGTCACGCCCACCTGCTCGATGATGTTGACCAGTTCCATCTGCGTGCGCTCGCGCAGTTTTTTATCCAGCGCGCCCAGCGGCTCGTCGAGCAGCAGCAATTGCGGACGCTTGGCCAGGCTGCGCGCCAGCGCCACGCGCTGCTGCTGGCCGCCCGACAGCTGGTGCGGCTTGCGCTTCGCGTACTGCCCCAACTGCACCAGCGCCAGCATCTGTTCGACCCGCGCCGCCACTTCCGCTTTCGGCAAGCCGTCGCGACGCAGGCCGAAGGCGATGTTGTCCCACACGGACAAATGGGGGAACAGCGCGTACGACTGGAACATCATGTTGATGGGCCGCTGGTGCGGCGGCACGTCGACGATGCTGTTGCCCGCCAGGGCGATGCGCCCCGAGGTCGGCGTCTCGAAACCGGCCAGCATGCGCAGCAGGGTCGACTTGCCGCAACCTGAGCTGCCCAGCAGGGCGAAAATCTCGCCCTTGTTGATCGTCACGGAAATGCCATCGACGGCACGCACGCCATCGAATTCCTTGACCAACTGATCAATCAGCAAGAAAGGCGCTTGGGCGTCGCTGGCCGACGCGGCAGGTGTTGCTATCGTCATGTGTGGGTAGCTTCTAGGTAAAAGGGTGTCAAAATGAAAAACTGGCCGCTGTAGTAGCGGCCAAGATGGAAGTTTAGCGGAACTCACCCGCATGTGCTGTGAAAATTATGATTTCTGTGGCGCATTCAGCAGAAATCCGGGGTCAGTCGCTTCGCGATCGGAATACGTCCCACCGGGACGTATTCCCCCGGCGGGTCTGACCCCGGTATTCTTGCGTTTGGGTTCAGCCAGAACCTACACCCAGCCCTTCGCCTTCACCTCGTCATACGTCTTGTCCAGGCACAGCCGTATCAGCGCCATCATCTCATCGATCTGCGCGCGCGTCATCACCAGCGGCGGGGCGACGATCATGCGTTCGCCCACGGCGCGCATGATGACGCCGTTGTCGAACATATGGCCGCGGCAGATCATGCCCACGCCCTGCCCCTCGTCGAACAGCTCGTTGTCGTGCACGGTGGCGCCCTTGCGGCGCACCAGGTTCAGGCCCGCGACGAGGCCGCAGCTGTCCGCATAGCCGACCAGCGGATGCTCACCCAGGCTGGCGAAGCACTGCTTCAGGTACGGTCCCGTGTCCTCGGCCACCTTGGCCACCAGCTGCTCTTCCTCGATGATGCGGATGTTTTCCAGCGCGGCCGCGCAAGCGACTGGATGGCCCGAATACGTGAAACCGTGCGTGAATTCGCCGCCCCGCTCGATCAATACCTTGGCCACCCTGTCGCCCACCAGCACGCCGCCCAGGGGCACGTAGCCCGAGGTGACGCCCTTGGCAAACGTGATCAGGTCGGGCTTGATGCCGAACAGCTCGGAGCCGAACCAGCGCCCCAGGCGGCCGAAGCCGCAGATGACTTCATCCGCGATCAGCAAGATGCCGTACTTGTCGCAGATGCGCTGGATTTCGGGCCAATACGTCGATGGCGGGATGATGACGCCGCCGGCGCCCTGCACCGGTTCGCCGATAAAGGCGGCCACCTTGTCGGCGCCGATTTCGAGGATCTTGTCTTCCAGCCAGCCAGCCGCTTTCAAGCCGAAGGCTTCCGGAGACAAGCCGTGGCCCGATTCCAGGTAATTGGGCTGGCCGATATGCGCGATGCCCGGTATCGGCAAGCCGCCCTGCGCATGCATGCCGTCCATGCCTCCCAGCGACGCCCCCGCCACCGTGCTGCCGTGATACGCGTTGTGGCGGCTGATGATGGTGTGGCGTTCCTTGTAGCCGAGGATATCCCAGTAGCGGCGCACCATGCGCAGGTTTGTGTCGTTGCCCTCGGAGCCGGAACTGGTGAAGAACACGTGCTGGAACTGCGGCGGCGATATCTGCGCCAGCTTGGCCGCCAGTTGCGCGGCCGGCACGTTCGTCGTGCCAAAAAAGCTGTTATAGAAGGGCAGCGTCTCCATTTGCCGGTACACGGCTTGCGAGATCGACGTGCGGCCGTAGCCCACGTTCACGCACCACAGGCCCGACATGCCGTCGACGATCTTCTTGCCCTGGCTATCCCACAGGTAGACGCCGTCGCCGCGCACCATCACCCTGGCGCCCTTGCCTGCCAGATCCTGGAAATCGGTGAACGGATGCAGGTAGTGGGCCGAGTCCATTTTCTGGATGGCTGCCGTGTCATACACCTGCGGCGCCGCGTTTTTCTGCGCCACGGAGGCTACAAAAGCGGCGCCTGGCGCCAGCGGATTGTTTGTTATGCTCATGCGTGTTCCTTTTAAACGTGTAACAACAAGTGTTCGCGCTCCCACGGACTGATGACGGTCATGAATTCCTGGTGCTCGAGGTCCTTGATGGCCGCATACACGTCGATGAAGCGCTCGCCCAGCACCGTGCGCAGCTTGTCTTCCGCACGCAGCAGCTGCAGGGCTTCGGGCAAGCCTTGCGGCAGCTCGAACTTCATGTCGTAGGCGCTGCCCACCATCATCGGCGTCGCTTCCAGCTGTTCCGTCATGCCGAGATAGCCGCAGGCCAGGGTGACGGCCAGGGCCAGGTAAGGATTCGCGTCGGCGCCGATGATGCGGTTTTCCACACGCCGGTCCTGCACGCCCGACTCGGGCACGCGGAAGCCCACCGTGCGGTTGTCCAGGCCCCACTGGATGTTGATCGGCGCGGCCGTGTGGCGCACGATGCGGCGGTAGGAATTCACGTAGGGCGCGACGATGGCCATGGCCGACGGCATGTAGCGCTGCAGGCCCGCGATGTAATGCTTGAAGATGGGCGCGGCCGAACCGTCCTCGTTGCTGAAGATGTTCAGGCCCGTCTTCGCATCGACGACGCTCTGGTGCACGTGCATGGCGGAACCCGGCTCGCCCGCCATGGGCTTGGCCATGAAGGTGGCGTACATATCGTGTTTTAACGCCGCTTCGCGCAAGGTGCGCTTGAAGAAGAAGACCTTGTCGGCCAGCCCCAGCGGATCGCCGTGCAGGAAGTTGATTTCCATCTGTCCCGCGCCGATTTCGTGGATCAGGGTATCGACGTCAAGGTTCATCAGTTCGCAGTAATCGTAGATGTCCTCGAACAGCGGATCGAATTCGTTGACGGCGTCGATGCTGTACACCTGGCGGCTCGTCTCGGCCCGGCCGCTGCGCCCGATGGGCGGTTTCAATGGCAAGTCGGGGTCCGTGTTCTTCGCCGTCAGATAGAACTCCAGCTCCGGCGCCACCACGGGTTTCCAGCCCTTGTCCGCATACAGTTTCAGCACGCGCCGCAGCACGGAGCGGGGAGCGAAATCGACCAGCATGCCGTCGGCAAAATAGCAGTCGTGGATGACTTGCGCGGTGGGATCGGTAGCCCACGGCACCATGGTGATGGTGGTGGGATCGGCCTTTAAAATCATGTCGCGGTCGGTGCTGGAAATGGCGCGGTCATAGCCGCCGTCGTCGACCGGATAATTGCCCGTCACCGTCATGCCCAGCACCGCCTCCGGGATGCGCATGCCGCGCTCCTGGGTGAATTTCCCGCGCGGCAGGATCTTCCCCCGCGCCACGCCCGTCAAGTCGGGCACCAGGCATTCGATTTCCGTGACGCGCTTTTCATTGAGCCACAAATCCATATCCGTATAGGTGAAATTTTCGCGTATTGCCATGCTTCCCTCTCGCTGGTCTTGATCAAACGCCGCGTGCTGCGGGCGGCGCGCCTGTCATTCTGTCTTTCTGTGCTGCTCCTGGTAATCGCGGCACGCCTGGCCGAAGGCGCCGAACAGCCGCATGGACTGCGGATTGTCTTCCACCTGCCATTCCGGGTGCCATTGCACCGCCAGCGCAAAGCCGGCGGCGCTGGCCACCGTATACGCTTCCACCAGGCCGTCGTCGGCCAGCGCTTCCACCAGCAAGCCATCGGCCAGCCGCGCGATGCCCTGGCCATGCAGGGAATTGACCATCATTTCGCTCTCGCCGCCCAGCAGCCGTGACAGCACGCCGTCGGGCATCAGCTTGATGCGGTGCGCGGGCGCGTACTGGCGCGCCAGGGGATCGAGCACGTTCTCGCGGTGGTCCATCATGCCCGGTACCGCCTGCACGGCCTGGTGCAGGCTGCCGCCCAGGGCCACGTTGACTTCCTGGAAGCCGCGGCAGATGGCGAACAGCGGCAGTTGACGCACCAGCGCGGCGCGGATCAGGGGCAAGGTGGTGGCATCGCGCGCGGGGTCTTGCGGCAGGTCGGGATGCAAGATCTCTTCGCCGTACAGGCGCGCATCAACGTTCGAGGCCGAGCCGGTCAGCATGATGCCGTCGGCGACCTGCAGCGCCGCTTCCAGGTCGGCGTCGGCGCCCAGGGCGGGCAGCAGCAGCGGCATGCAGCCGGCGCCGCGCAGCACGGCGTGCAGGTATTTGTCCTGCGCCATGTGCCAGGCGGCTGCCCAGCTGGCGCTGGCAGGCGGGAACGAGAACGATGGGACGGCGCATGGTGCTACCTCGCTGGCGTGACGATCCAATGACAGCGCCATGACAGCGCTGCCGCTCGCTACACTGTACAGCAGAGCCGGTAGAAACGGCCACACGTGGCCAACGGCGGCACACATCGCCTACACTACGGCCTTGCTTTATTAAAATCATCATATGCCCGTCCGGCGCCAAACACCAGCGCCACCGGCAAAGTCCCTTACTTTCCCATGCATCCACACCGCTTTCCAGCCTTCCGAAACTCCTTTTTCACCCTGCGGGGACAGCCATGAAGCACATGCCATGGCGCGACTTCTTTGCCCTCGTGGTCAGCATCGGCGTGGTCGGCCTGGGCCTGGGCGCGACCATGCCGTTGACGGCGCTGACCCTGCACCAGCGCGGCGTGGGCACGGACATCATCGGCATGATCACGGCCGTCAGCGCGCTCGGCATCCTGGCCGCCTCGCCATTCGTCTCGCGCTGGGTGGGGCGCTTCGGCGCGCGCGCCACCATGCTGGGCGCCGTCTGGGTGGCGTTGCTGGCGACGATCACCATGCAGTTCACCGATCATCTGCTGGCGTGGAGCGTGCTGCGTTTCCTGTTCGGCGGCGCCATGGGCGTGCTGTTCACCATCGGCGAAGCGTGGGTGAACCGCCTGGCGCCCGACAATTCGCGCGGACGCGTGGTGGCCATGTACACCACCAGTTTTACCTTCTTCCAGCTGATCGGCCCTGCCCTCGTGGCCCTCTTCAACGACAAGATCAGCTGGAGCTTCGCCGCCTGCGGCCTGCTGTTTTTGCTGGCCGTGCCGGGCCTGATGCTGATCTCGAACGGCGGCCCGGAACGCGAACCGGAGGAACAGGGCGTGAAGTGGACCCTGATCCTGCCGCGCATGCCGATGATCGTGCTGGGCGCCGCCTTCTTCGCCCTGTTCGACACGCTGGCATTGAGCTTGCTGCCGCTGTATGCGATGGAGCACGGCATCGGCACCGACCTGGCCCTGCTGTCGGCCACCGTGGTACTGGTGGGCGACACGGGCCTGCAATTTGCGCTGGGATGGATGGCCGACCGCTTCGGCCGCGCCAGGGTGCACGCGGGCTGCGGCGTGGCCGTCTGCCTGCTGCTGCCGCTGCTGCCGTTTGCCGTCGGCACGCCGTGGCTGTGGTGGACCTTGCTGCTGTTGCTGGGCGCGGCGGCGGGCGGCATCTACATGCTGGCGCTGGTGGCCTGCGGCGAGCGTTTTACGGGCTTGTCGCTGACCAGCGCCAGCGCCATCGTCAACGCCACCTGGGGTGTGACCAGTGGCGGCGGCCCCTTGCTGACGGGCGTGCTGATGCAATCAGTCGGCGTGAACGCCCTGCCTGCCGTGATGTGGGTATGCTGCGCCATTTTCGTCGGCAGCGCCGTGTGGGAACGCAGGAAGGGGATCGTGTAACGCGCTACTTTTTTTCCAGGCGCTGCCGCAGCTCGTCGGCCACCGGATAATCGGGATAGACCTGCCGGAACGCTGTCCACTCCTCGTGCGCCAGGGTATCCTCGCCCGCCTTGAGCAGGGCGTCGATCTTCACCAGCCATACGGAGGCGTCGAGCTTTGCGGGCGGCGGCAGTGGCGCCGACTTTGCCGCGACGGGCGCGGGCATGGCCAGCGCGCGCTGCACGGGCGCCGAGCGTTGCAGGCCGGCTTCAGCCTGCATGGCGGCTTGCTGCTCCATTGCCGCAGCAGGCGCCGGCGGTGGCGGCGGCGCAGGGGGAGCAACGGGTACTGACACGTGCGCTGGCACCGGCTCGGCCTGCGCCGGCGACCTCGGTGCCGCCTTGGTCATGGCGCGCGGTGCTGGCCGCGGTGGCGCAGACTCAGTGGCAGGTGCAGCGGCCGGTGCGGACATCACCTCCTGCGTGAGCGGTTCCCCGACGACGGGAAATTGCGCCGGTTTCGACCCGAACCAGTCCACACCGATCAGGTTTACCGTCAACAGCACGGCGGCGGCCAGTCCCAGCGGCACGCGCCAGCGCTGCAGGTAATCGGGCGATTTCTTGGCCGGCAAGGTGCGCCGCACGCCATCGGCGCTGTCGTTCGCGGCAACGGGTTTTGCCAATGCTTTTTCAGCGTCGGCCAGGATGGCCGCATCGAGCGCGCTGGAAGGCGCGGGCTGCGGCAGGCTGGCCAGCAACGCGTTCAATTCCTCGTCATTCGGTTCGTCGTGATTGTGCGTATTCATGCCTGTCCTCCCGCGCCAGCGGCGCTGTCCAAGCCCGCGCGCAATTTCTGCATGGCGTAGCGCAGCCGGCTCTTGACGGTTTCCGCTTCTGCCCCCGTCACCACGGCGATCTCGAGGATGCTCATGCCGCTGAACTGCTGCAGCACCAGCGCTTCCTTCTGTTCCGCCGGCAGCGCGGCGATGGCCGCATGCAGCCGTGCATGCTGCTGTTTCTGCTCCAGCGATTGCGGCGGCGAGGCGCCCTCGTCCGCCAATTCGCCCACGCCGTCGTGTTCCAATCCTTCCCGCTGGCGCAGGAGGTCGATCAGGCGGTTGCGCGCGATCTGGTACAGATAGGTACGAAACGCCGCATGCGGCTGGTAGCCGGCGCGCGCCGCATGCAGGCTGGCCCACGCATCCTGCACGATCTCGTCCACCCACGCGCGGCGCGGCGAACGCCAGGCCACGAAGCGGTACAGCCCCTGGCTGTGGCGCCGGTACAGCTCGCGAAACGACGGCAGGTCGCCGGCGCTGTAGCGCAGCATCAGGTCTTCATCCGTCGCGGTCAATAAAGTGTCGGGCATGCGAATCAGTGTAGCCGAACTACGCGGCAGCGGCAATTTCCCGACGCCGTCAGCGTACAGTGGGCGCGATGGGCGCATAGCTGATGCGGCGCACTTCGCGGATCTGTCCATCCCTGAGCGCCCCTTCCACCAGTTCATAGCCGAGCAAGGCGAAGACCCGGCCCTGCAGGAACAGGGGCCGCGCATTGCCATACCAGTCCACGCAGGACGCGCGGCAGCCGTCGTCCGGCGCCTGGCCCGGCCGCGCGGCAAGCGCGCCCAGTTCCGTCAATGTCAAACCGCTGTTGCGCAGATACAGGACGGAGGCGGCTGACTTGTTGAGGCCAGGCCGCTCGTCCGCGCCCAGGATGGGCAAGCCGATCAGGCCCTCATTTTGAGCTTGCGGCTTGTAGAAAAAGCCGTGGCTGCGCGACTCGCCCTGCGCCGCGTCGGCGCGGATGTAGCGCGTGGCGACCGCCGCCTGCGCCCCCAGGCCGATGGTGCTGAAGTGCAAATCCCTGCCCTGTGCGCCAATCACCACCGCATCATTGCCCAGCGCCTCGATGCGCTCCACGCCGTGCGGCAGGGACAAGGCTTGCACGCCGCCCGCGTCGGCCCAGCGCACGGCGTACAGGGGCTGGCGCGGCCAGGCCTGGTCGGCCTTGCGGCGTCCCGCATTGCCCGGATTTCCATACAACAGATACGGCCCAACATAACGGTTCTGCAGGCCGTAGCCGCCACCACCGGGCAGCGGCTTGTAGCTGCCGGCGGGCGCACTGTCGCGGCCATCGGAAAACGACGCCAATGGCACGCGCAGCAGGGCCATGTCGCCCCGCCCCCGCGCGCCATCCCACATGGCGTCGCCCTGGCCCTCGGCGCGCAGCAGGACGTTCAAGTGGCCATCAGCGCTTTCCAGGAACGAGAACTGGTCGACGGGCGCCCCCGCCACCTTCAGGGCGCTGGGCGCCGTGCCATCGAGGGGAATGCGGAACACGCCCGAGTCGCTGCCGCGGCGCGTGGTCCACACGAAGACGGATTCGCCGGACACGTAAAACACGCGCCCCTGCGGCCCCATCACGGCGGTCGCTTCACAGCGCATGTCGCGCTGTGCCAGGTCGCACACGGTGACCGTATGCAGGGTCAGACCAAAGCCTGGTTCGGGCTCGTCATCGGTGCGGTAGATGCGCGTGGCAGGGGCGATGCGCTTGAAATCGGACGGCACGGCATCGGGGCGCCAGCGGCGCAGCGCGGGGAAGCCGCCGAACGGGTCGCCCCGGCGCAAGTTCAGCGACAGGGGCGAATAGAACACCAGTTTGCTGCCGATCAGGCGGCTAGCGTAATTGCGCGACGAGTAATAATCGTTGGAGCGCAAATGGTAAGTCGAGCGGTAGGCCAGCTTGCCGTCCGCGTCGATGTCGAACAGGCCGATTTCCGTGCCGCCCCGGCTGTAGCTGTAGCCGATCACCACCACCGTGTCGCCATCGATCAGCATCTCGTCATACCAGCTGCCCGACGGGTCGCTGCCGGGCGCGAACGCGTCGAGCGAGGCGACTGGCTGCAAAGCATTGCCGCCCACCTGCACGGTAAACAGCTTGCCGCGCCGGAGCATCACCAGGTGCCTGCCGTGCAGCTTGACGATGCCGCCTTCGTCCACGCCCGCCGTCTGCACATTGGTGACGGATTCGGCCGCCTCTGCCGATGCCGCCGGCGCCGCTTTCGCCGCCATCGGCGCGGGAGGGGCCGGTGGCGCCGACATGTACTGCGCCGTGGCGCGCTGCAGTTTCTGCTGCTCCCTTTGCAGCGCCGCCTGGCGCGCCTGCAGCTGCTGCAGGTAGCTGCTCAAGGCTTGCTCGCTGGCGAACGGCGCCAGGGTCTTGCGCGGCGCCGTGCCGGCGGCGTGGCTGCCTGCCGACAGCAACAGGGACAGTATCAATGTGATCTTGAGAGCACTGGACATCGCTTCTTCTCCGGTTGGCTGGGGTGTCCAACATGAAACGCAGCGGCGCAGAAAAAGGGGTTAAATTTGCGCAAAAATATGCACGTGGCTGCCGTCTTACTCAAAACCCCGTATGCGGTCGCCGTTGAAATTCGGCAGCCGCCACTCGAAATGCAACGCCAGGAAACGGAACAAAAAGCCCGCGCCGATGGACGCCAGCTGCGCCACCGAGCTGTCGACCTTGAAGTGCAGCAGGCCAACGTACAGGGCACCCGTGAACAGGGCCACGGTGGCATACACTTCGCGCTGCAGCACGAGGGGAATCTGGTTGCACAGGATATCGCGCAGCAGGCCGCCGAAGACGCCCGTGATCATCCCCGCCAGCACGACGATGGCCGGATGCATCTTGGCCGACATGGCGATGTCGCAGCCAATCACGCAAAACGCCACCAGGCCCAGGCCGTCGACCAGCAAAAAGATGGCGCGCAGATGGTGCAGGTAGCGTGCGACAAAGGCCGTCACAATGGCCGCGCCGATGGTAAACAGCAGGTATTCGGGATGCGCGATCCAGCCCAGCGGATAGTGCCCCAGCAGCACGTCGCGCACGGTGCCGCCGCCCAGCGCCGTGACGGTGCCGATCATGCAAATGCCGAACAAATCCATGCCGCGCCGCATGCCCATGATGGCGCCGGACATCGCTTCGGCGACAATCGCCACCAGGTAAATCGTATATAGCAGCATGGTCTTACTCTTCCGAAAATGATTTGAGAATTTGTTCGCGTTCGCGCGCTTCGCTCAGGGTGCGCGCCTCGCTCGTGCCCGTGCTGGAGCCGCCATCGCCCGCTTCACCGTGGGCCATGCGCGTATCGGCACCGGCGCTGCCGCAGCCGACGCTGCTGTGGATAAAGGCGAAGTTATCCTTCAGGCAGTCGCCGGCCAGGTATTCGGCATACACATAGTCGCCGTCGAGCAGGGCCAGGCCTGGCGGTTCGGCCAGCACCTGCTCGCGGCGGCCCTGCACGGCCACCTGCATGTAGTCGCGCCAGACGGGCAGCGCCAGGGTGCCGCCGGTGGCATTGCCCAGGCTTTTCGGCTGGTCGTAGCCTAGCCAGACGACGGACACCAGGCCCGAGGAATAGCCGGCGAACCAGGCGTCGTACGCATTGTTCGACGTGCCCGTCTTGCCTGCCGCGTCGCCGCGCCCCAGCGCCAGCGCGCCGCGTCCCGTGCCGCTCTTGACGACGTCGCGCAGCATGCTGTCCATGACGTAGGCATTGCGCGTGGAGATGACCTGCGTGCCCGCTGCCGGCACGCCTTTGGCGCGCGGCGCCGCGTCGCTGAACAACACCGCGCCGCTGCGGCTGCGCACTTCCTTGATCAATTTGGGCGGCATCTGCACGCCGCCGTTGGCGAACACGGCATACGATTGCGCCAGCTGCAGCGGCGTGACGGCGCCCGCGCCCAGCGCCAGCGGCAGGGAAACGGGATTGCGCGCGCCCTCGAAGCCGAAGCGCGTGGCGTAGTGCTGCACGTAGCCGGGCCCCGCCGCCTGCATCAGACTGACGGCCACCAGGTTTTTCGAGCGCACGAGGCCGCGCCGCACGCTGATGAAGCCTTCATAGTTGTTGCCGTAATTGCGCGGACGCCACGGCTGCGCGCCCGTTTCCTGCGGCAGCAACAGGCGCTGCGTATCGTCCACGGACGTGCCGGGGAAATATCCCTTTTCCAGCGCCGCCGAATACACGAAGGGCTTGAAGCTGGAACCGGCTGGCGGTAGGCTTGCATGGCGTGGTTGTAGTGGTTGCGGTAGAAATCGAAGCCGCCCGCCATGGCGACGATTTCGCCGCTGTGCGCCTCGACGGAAATGAGCGCGCCTTCCATCTCGGGCAGCTGGCTCACGAGCCAGCGGTTTTTCGCCGCGTCGTGCACCACGCGGATCACGCTGCCCTCGACGATGGCGCGCTTGCCATCCCACTGCAGCTTGCCGCCCAGGCGCGCATCCGACGCCGTCAAGGTGATCTCGTCGCCATTGCGCAGCTGCGCCGTCAGCTGGCGCTTGCCGCCGCTCTCCACCTTGCGCACCAGCGCGGCGCGCACTTCTCCGCTGTCCGGGTAGGCGGCCAGCTGGCGCGCCACGCTGTCTGCGGAGGCGGCCAGGCGCGCTTCCGGGCCGCGATAGCCGCGCCGCGCCTGCGCATTCAATAGCCCATCGCGCAGCGACTTGTCGGCCGCCCGCTGCGGCGCCATGCGGATGGTGGTCGTCACGTCCAGGCCCATGCTGTAGGCACCTTCCGGGTAGCTTTGCAATATCAGCTGGCGCGCTTCCTCGACCGCATACGCGGCCGCGTGCACGGAGCTGTTGCGGTCCTTGTTCAGGGCCAGTTTTTCCGCCACGGCGGCGTCGTATTCGGCCGGCGTGATGTAGCCGAGTTCGCGCATGCGCTGCAGAATGTAGTGCTGGCGCACGGTGGCGCGCTGCGGATTGGCGACGGGGTTGTAGGCCGACGGCGCCTTCGGCAAGCCGGCCAGCATGGCCGCTTCCGCGATGCTGACGTCGGCCAGCGGCTTGTCAAAATAAATGTTCGAGGCGGCGGAAAAGCCGTAGGAACGTTCGCCCAGGTAAATCTGGTTCATGTACAGTTCCAGCAGCTTGTCCTTGCCGTAGTGCTGTTCCAGCTTGTAGGCGAGCAGCATCTCCGTCAGTTTACGCTGCACGGTCTTTTCGCGCGACAGGAAAAAGTCGCGCGCCACCTGCATGGTGATGGTGCTGGCGCCCTGCGCGTGGTGGCCCGTGACGACGTTGGCCAGGGTGGCGCGCGTCAAGCCATAAAAGTCCACGGCGCCATGCTCGTAGAAGCGGGCATCCTCGATGGCCAGCAAGGCCTGGCGCATGCGCAGCGGGATCTCCTTCAGGGGCAGGAACTCGCGGCGCTCTTCGCCGTACTCGGCCAGCAGCTCGCCTTCGCTGGAAAAAATGCGCAGCGGCAGCGCGGGCTTGTACTGGGCCAGGTGCTCGACGGGCGGCAAGTCTTGCCACGCCTGGCGCAGCCACCAGCCGCCCGCCAGCGCGGCGGCCATGCCCAGGCCCAGGGTCAGTCCCAGGCCGAATTTCAGATTGCGCGCCAGCTTAGACTGCGGCTTGCGGGGGGTATGGTCGTTCGCTTGTGCTTCCATGGTGGTATTCCCTTGCTGCCAGGAGGCCGCGCGCGGCACTCCATCAAAGAGGCATTGTGCACTGCAACACACCCATCCTTATGAAAAGTAAGTATTATTTAGTATTGATAAATTTTTCTTATGTTAGGCAGTGGTCATGGATCTCAATCCCAAGCACACGGAAGCGTTCCGCGCCGTCGTCGAAACGGGCAGTTTCGAACAGGCCGCGCTGCGGCTGCACCTGACGTCGCCCGCCATTTCGCAGCGGGTGCGGGCGCTGGAAAGCCAGCTCGGTAATGCCTTGATCGTGCGCAGCCGTCCCGCGCGCGCCACGCGCATGGGCCAGCGCCTGATGCAGTACCTGAAGCGCGCCAAGCTGCTGGAAGCGGACTTGCAGGCGGAACTGGCGGTGCAGCAGGATGCCCCGCTGACGCTGGTGCTGGCGCTGAATGCGGATTCGATGGGCACGTGGTTCTTCCCCGCCCTGTCCGAGGTGCTGATACGCGAGCGCGTGCTGCTCGACCTGACCGTGGAAGACCAGGATCACACCTATACTTTGCTGGAGACGGGCATGGCGATCGGCTGCATCAGCACGGAAGCCAAACCCATGCGCGGCTGCACGGCCGAGCCGCTGGGCGTGATGCGCTACTGGCTGGTGGCCACGCCCGCGTTCCGCCAGCAGTGGTTCGCGCACGGGCTGACGCGCAAGGCGGCGCGCACGGCGCCCGTCGTCGCCTACACGCGCAAGGACACCCTGCAGTCATCGTTCCTGCAAGAGGCGCTGGGGCTGCCCGAAGGGGCCTACCCCTGCCATTACGTGCCGGGCGCCACCTCGCACTTCAACGCCATCCGCTACGGCCTCGGCTACGGCATGGTGCCGGAATTGCTGCTGAAGGCGAACACGGATGGCGAGCTGGTGGAAATGCTCACCCCCAAGACGCCGGCCGACGTGGCCCTGTACTGGCACACGTGGAAGGTGCAGTCGCCGCGCATGGAGCAGCTGTCGCGGCAAATCATCGCGGCGGCGCGCAAGATCCTGAAATAAGTATGGTGAGATAACTACCGCTGCATGCCCCAGCGTTTCAGGGTCACGCGCTCCAGGGTGCGAAAAAGCCGATGTTTTCCACGATTAAACCGATGACGATGACGGCCGCCAGGCCGGCAAACACCTTGTCCGTGTACAGCTCGTTACGGTTCTGGAAGATATACCAGCCCAGGCCACCCTGCCCCGACGTGGTGCCAAATACCAGCTCGGCCGCGATCAGGGTGCGCCAGGCGAATGCCCAGCCTATCTTCAAACCCGAGACGATGGACGGCAAGGCGCCCGGCACGAGGATGTGCAGCACCAGGCGCAAGCCGCTCAAGCCATAATTGCGGCCCGCCATGCGCAGGGTCTCGGGCACGCCCTGGAAACCCGCATACGTGTTCAGGGCCAGCGGCCACATCACGGAATGGACGATGACAAAGATCAAACTCGCACGTCCCAGGCCAAACCACAGCAAGGCCAGCGGCAGCAAGGCGATGGCCGGCAAGGGATTCAACATGGCCGTCAGGGTTTCCAGCACGTCGCGCCCGATGCGGCTCGACACGGCCAGCAAGGTCAGCACGAAGGCGGCCAGCACGCCCGCCGCATAGCCTTGCAGCAACACGACGAGGGACGCGGCCGTGCGCGTCAGCAATTCACCGCTGGCGATGCCGCCGATAAACGCCTGCGCCGTCTGCAGAAAACCGGGCAATAATAAATCGTTGTTTGTCCAGCGCGCCGCGCCTTCCCACAGCAGGGCCAGGCTGAGCAAAATCAAGGCCTTGCGCCACAGCGCGTGCTGGCTCCAGCGCTGCCAGCGCGACAGCGGCAGCTCGACGGTGACGCCGGCCGGCGGCGGCGCCGCATACACGACCTCCTGGCGAATCGGTGGTTCCAGCAGCGCGCTCATCCGGCCTCCCGCTGCGCCGTATCCGCTTGTTGAGCAGGATCAACCTCCTCATCGAACAGCAAGCCGTGGATGCGGCTGCTGGCCGCCTGGAATTCCGCACTGCCCGCGCTGTGCAAGCCGAACTGATGGCTGTTGAGTTCGGCACGCACCCGGCCCGGATGGGGCGACAGCAGCAGGATGCGGTTGCCCACGACCAGGGCTTCCTCGATCGAATGCGTGACGAAGACGAGGGTAAAGCGCAGCTCCTCCCACAGGCGGCTCAGCTCTTCCTGCATCTTGCGCCGCGTCAAGGCATCGAGGGCGGCAAACGGCTCGTCCATCAACAGCACTTCCGGCTGCATGGCCAGGGCGCGGGCGATGGCCACCCGCTGCTTCATGCCGCCCGACAAGGTATGCGGATGGGCGTCCTCAAAGCCGGCCAGGCCCACCTTGGCGATCCAGTGATGGGCGCGCTCGCGGGCCGCCTGCTTGTCCAGCCGCTTGCTGGCCAGCAAGGGGAACATGACGTTTTCCAGCACGGTCTTCCATGGCGGCAACTGGTCGAATTCCTGGAACACGACGACACGGTCCGGCCCCGGTTTGTGAATGGGCTGGCCCTGCATGGCGATGCTGCCCGCGCGCGGCGCGATGAAGCCGGCCACGGCTTTCAATAAGGATGACTTGCCGCAGCCGGATGGCCCCAGCAGCACAAAACGGTCGCCCCGAAAGACGTCGAAACTGACGTCGTGCGTGGCGCGCACGGTGCGCTGCTCCGTGCGGTATTCCAGGCTGACATGCTTGACGCTGAGCAAAGGCTGTAAGGTGACAGGAGGGCGTACCAGGTGAAAAGCGGGCGCATTCATGTCAGCCTCCTTGCGTAATGGCAGGGTCGTCAAAGAAATAGTCGCGCCAGCTGTCGGGCAGGTTGCGGATGGCGCTCACGCGGTGCAGGAATTGCGCCAGGCCATAGGTGTTTTGCGGCGCGATCTTGAATTGCACTTGCGGATTGGCAAAGATTTTCAGCAGCAGATTGCGGTCCACCTTGCTTTTATTGACCTTGATATAGATGTCGGCCGCGCCCTGCGGATTGCTGCTCGCATACTGCGCCGCTTCGGCCAGCGCGGCGATGAAGGCGCGGTACGTCTTCGGGTTGTCCTTGCGGTACTTTTCCGTCGCATACAGCAGGGTCGACGAGCTGGGCCCGCCCTGCACGTCGTACGAGTTCAGGATGATGCGGGTGTTCGGGTTTTGCGCCAGCTCCTGTTCCTGGAACGGCGAATTGCCGAAGTGGCCCGTCAGCTCCGTGCCGCCGGCGATGATGGCCGCCGCCGCATCGGGGTGCGGCAGGGTTTGCGTGATTTTATCCAGACGGGAAAATTCCTTGTCGCCCCACTGCTTCGCCACGGCCATCTGCAATATCCTCGCCTGGACGGACACGGAGACGGCGGGCAAGGCGATGCGGTCCTTGTCCGTCAAGTCGGCCAGGGTTTTCACCTTGGGATTGTTGCTGATCAAGTAGTAGGGGAAATTACCGAGCGAGGCCACGCCGCGCACGTTCTGCCGGCCTTTGGTGCGGTCCCAGATGGTCAGCAGCGGCCCCAGGCCGGCCCCCGCGATATCGATATTGCCCGACAACAAAGCGTCATTGATGGCGGGGCCGCCGGACAGGGTGATCCACTCGACCTTCACATCGACGCCCTGCTGCTTGCCATGCTTTTCGATCAGCTTTTGTTCCTGCGCAATATTGAGCAGCAAGAAGGTGATGCCATGCTGGCCCGCGATGCGGATCTGGCCTTCGGCCCGGGCCATGGGCATGGCCATGCACAGCACGACAATGGTGGCGAGCAGGCGGCGGGAAAAGGTCAAGATCGGCAACATGGACACTCCTTGGGTCAGATCAACAGTAGAAATCAGTACGGCGCATCGCCTTCGATGGTTGTACGGTAGAGTTTGCGGCGCTGCTCGGGCGGACACCCCGTCGCCAGATGCATCAGGGAACGGTTGTCCCAGAACACCAGGTCATGCGGCTGCCAGCGGTGCACGTACAGGTGTTCCGGGCGTACGCTGTGCGCAAACAGTTCGTCGAGCAGGGCGCGGCTTTCATCGTCAGGCAAGCCGACGATGCGCGTGGTGAAATGTTCGCTGACGAACAGGGCGCGCCGTCCCGTTTCCGGATGCACGCGCACCACGGGGTGCGTCACGGGTGTGACTTCATCGATCTGCGCCTGCGTCAGCGCGGGCCGCCACGGGTTGCGGCGGCGCAACTCCTCATACTGGCTCAGATAGCTGTGCTCGGCGCGGGCGCCGCGCACGGCATGGCGCAGCGCGGCCGGCAAGCTTTCCCAGGCCAGGTGCATATTGGCAAACACGGTATCGCCGCCCTCGTCCGGCAATTCCTGCGCGTGCAGCATGGAACCGAGGCTGGGCACTTCCTTGTACGACAGGTCGGAGTGCCAGAAATGGCCCGCGTCACCCAGACCGATGGGCTGGCCATCTTCGACGATGTTCGAGATGATCAGCACCTCCGGCTGCGTGGGCAGCTGGAACTGGCGCAGCACGTGGATTTGCAGGGGGCCGAAGCGGCGGCTGAAATCGACTTGCTGCTGCGGCGTGATGCGCTGGTCGCGGAACACCAGCACGTGATGGTCGAGGTGGGCGTGGTGCAGGCGCTGGAAGTCGCCCAGCGACAGCGGCTGCGCCAGGTCCAGCCCCAGCACTTGCGCGCCCAGCGGCGCGTCGAACGTTTCGATACGGAACTGGCTGGAAGAAAACGCGGATTTCAGGACGGCCGACATGGGAACTCGACTAGAGTCTGGGGAAGTCCACTGTATGCCTGCGCATCGATCCTGCAAACGAAGCATTTACTATATGGATATGCGCGGCGCGTTGCGCCACGCTGCAACAGGCACTGTCACGCAATGGCACAGCAGTAACGGCTTCGCCCGGGAATGGCGCTAGCACGCAACTTGCTTATCTACCAATCTTCAATTGTTGATCAGGAAAGCCATGCCCACCGTCGCCCTGCTGCTCGCCTTGCTGCTCCCTGCTTTCGTCCACGCCCAGGACGGCCAGGGTGAAAGTGATCTCAGCTACAAAGCCTATGTGCACAGCGAGAAGCGCATCAAGTGTTTATATGGCTATGCGGCCGACAAGACGGGCGACCATGCGGCCGCCGTGGCCATCTTTGAAGATTGCATCCGGCGCTGGAACGATGTGTATTCGATGATTTGGCTGGCCCAGCTGTATGAAACGGGCATCGGCGTGCCGAAGGACCTGGCGCAGGCGACGGCGCTGATGCGGCGCGGGGCCCATACCAACGATGACGCCGCCTATGCGCGGCTGGCGCGCTATCACTATGGAGTAGCACTGGCCGAAGGCCGGGGCACGCCCCGGGATATTCCCCAGGCAAAAACCTGGCTGCGCCAGGCGGCGCAGGAAGGCGTGCGGGAGGCGGCCGATTACCTGGGCCGCCTGGAAGGCGCCGCGCCCTAGGCGCTGCGCCGGTGTTGCCTACGCCGTCGCTTCGTAGCGGGCCAGGCGCGTTGCCATGCGCGGCGCCAGCTCGTGGCCCGCCGTGACGGTCACTTCCAGGTCGTTCAGCAAGCCATCCTTCAAGCCATAGACCCAGCCGTGGACGCTGAGTTCCTGGCCCCGTTCCCACGCATCTTGCACGATGGTGGTCTGGCACACGTTCAAGACTTGCTCGACCACATTCAGTTCGCACAGGCGGTCGCCGCGCTGGCGGCTCGTCAGCACGTCGCCCAGGTAGCGTTCGTGCTTCTGGCCCACGTCCTGGACGTGGCGCAGCCAGTTGTCGACCAGGCCGATACGCGTGCCCGTCATGGCCGCATGCACGCCTTTACAGCCGTAATGACCGACGATGATGACATGTTTGACTTTCAGCACGTCCACGGCAAATTGCAGGACGGACAGGCAATTGAGGTCGGAATGCACGACCACGTTGGCGATATTACGGTGCACGAACACGTCGCCAGGCGCCATGCCCAGCAGCTCGTTGGCGGGCACGCGGCTGTCGGAGCAGCCGATCCACAGGTATTCGGGCGAGGTCTGCGCTTCCAGGTTCTTGAAGAAGTTCGGGTCTTTCGCCACCATCGAGTCGGCCCAGCGGCGGTTACGCTGCAGCAGTTCCGCCAGGGCCAGGCCATTTTTCTGTTCGGTCATATCGCTCCCATTGTGTAATACGACTGAATTGACGGCAGATCGCGCCCATAGGCCGGCGATGTGCGCACATTTATCAGTCGCAGTGAAAAAAACGCCGGGATGTTTCAGCATCCCGGCGCATGGTATTACGTGTGCTTACTCAAAAAAGTCCTTGACCTTGTCCTTCCAGGTCTTGCTTTGCGGACTGTGCTTGGCACCGCCCTCGGTGGTCGACTTTTCAAAGTCGCGCAGCAGGTCTTTCTGTTTTTCCGTCAGTTTGACGGGCGTTTCGATGGCCACGTGGCAGAACAGATCGCCCGCATAACCGGAGCGCACGCCCTTGATGCCCTTGCCTTTCAGACGGAAGGTCTTGCCCGACTGGGTCCCTTCCGGGATCGTGAACGACACTTTGCCGTTCAGGGTCGGCACTTCGATTTCGCCACCCAGGGCCGCCTTGGCGAACGAGATCGGCATTTCGCAATGCAGGTCGTCGCCTTCGCGCTGGAACACGGCGTGCGGCTTGATGTGGATTTCCACATACAGGTCGCCCGACGGGCCCCCATTCGTGCCCGGTTCGCCATTGCCGGACGAACGGATACGCATGCCGTTGTCGATACCGACTGGAATTTTCACTTCCAGGGTCTTGTTGCGCTTGATGCGACCGGCGCCGCCGCACGGCGTGCACGGGTCGGTGATGACCTTGCCGCTGCCATGGCATTTCGGGCAGGTTTGCTGGATGCTGAAGAAACCTTGCTGCATGCGCACCTGGCCGTGGCCACCGCAAGTACCGCAGGTGGTCGGCGAGGTGCCCGGCTTGGCGCCGCTGCCGTGGCACGTGTCGCACTTGTCCCAGCTCGGCACGCGGATGGTCGTGTCGAAGCCGTGAGCAGCTTGCTCCAGTGTAATTTCCAGGTTGTAGCGCAAGTCGGCGCCACGGTACACCTGTGGCCCCGCATTGCGGCTGCGTCCACCGCCACCGCCAAAGATGTCGCCGAAGATATCGCCGAAGCTGTCGGCAAAGCCGCCAGCACCGCCGCCGAAGCCGCCACCGCCGCCCATGTTCGGGTCCACGCCGGCGTGACCATAACGGTCATACGCTTCGCGCTTTTCCGGATTGGTCAGCATCTCGTAGGCTTCTTTGACTTCCTTAAACTTTTCTTCCGATTCCTTACTATCCGGATTGCGGTCCGGATGGTATTTCATCGCCAGTTTACGGTAAGACTTTTTGATCTCTTCTTCCGAAGCATTTTTTGCGACACCGAGTGTCTCGTAAAAATCACGCTTTGCCATGTTGTCGGCACCTTGCAGTCTATCTACTGATGTAAAAATTACACGAAAAAGCCGAGTCGAGTGCTGCACTGGGCAACGACTCGGCTCGGCCGGTCTTCGCGGCTAATCCCGCGATGTAGCGTTCAGCCCGGCTGCCCCCGGTGAAGGGGGCGCAAGACAATTACTTGCTGTCTTTGACTTCTTTGAAGTCAGCGTCAACAACGTCGTCTTGCTTGGCACCTGCGTCCGATGCGCCAGCAGCTTGCTGTGCACCTTCCGCGCCGCCGGCAGCTTGCTGCGCTTGCATGTCGGCATACATTTTTTCGCCCAGTTTCTGCGATGCGCTCGACAGTGCTTCCACCTTGGCGTCGATCTCAGCCTTGTCGCCCGCCTTGATGCTTGCTTCCAGGTCGGTGATCGCCGCTTCGATCTTCTCTTTCTCGCCCGCATCCAGCTTGTCGCCGTATTCGGTCAAGGATTTCCGGGTCGAGTGTACCAGAGCATCGGCCTGGTTGCGCGACTCGGCCAATTCTTTGACCTTTTTGTCTTCTTCCGCGTTCAACTCGGCGTCTTTGACCATCTTCTGGATTTCAGCCTCGGTCAAGCCGGAATTGGCCTTGATCGTGATCTTGTTTTCCTTGCCGGTGGCCTTGTCTTTCGCGCCGACGTGCAAGATGCCGTTGGCGTCGATGTCGAAGGTCACTTCGATCTGTGGCGTACCACGCGATGCTGGCGGGATGCCTTCCAGATTGAATTCGCCCAGACCCTTGTTGCCGGCGGCGATTTCGCGCTCACCCTGGAAGACCTTGATGGTCACCGCAGGCTGGTTGTCGTCGGCCGTCGAGAAGACCTGGCTGAACTTGGTCGGAATCGTCGTGTTTTTGTGGATCATCTTGGTCATCACGCCGCCCAGGGTTTCGATACCCAGGGACAGAGGAGTGACGTCCAGCAACAGCAAGTCTTTGCGTTCGCCCGACAGGACCGAACCTTGAATCGCTGCGCCCACGGCAACGGCTTCGTCCGGGTTCACGTCCTTGCGTGGATCCTTGCCGAAGAATTCCTTCACTTTTTCCTGCACCTTCGGCATACGGGTCATGCCGCCGACCAGGATGATGTCATCGATGTCCGACACTTTCACGCCAGCATCTTTGATGGCGGTACGGCATGGTTCCATCGTCGCCGTGATCAGCTCTTCCACCAGCGATTCCAGCTTGGCGCGGGTCATCTTCAGGTTCAAGTGGACCGGTGCGCCGTTCGCCATGGCGATGTCGGGCTCGTTGATCTCGGTTTGTTGCGACGACGACAACTCGATCTTCGCGCGCTCGGCCGAAGCCTTGATGCGCTGCAGGGCGATCGGATCTTTTTTCAGGTCGATGCCGTTGATCTTCTTGAACTCGTCGATGATGTAATCGATGACGCGCTGGTCGAAGTCTTCGCCGCCCAGGAAGGTGTCGCCGTTGGTCGACAGCACTTCAAATTGTTTCTCGCCATCAACATCTGCGATTTCGATGATCGACACGTCGAACGTACCGCCACCCAAGTCATACACGGCGATTTTACGGTCGCCTTTTTCGGTCTTGTCCAGGCCGAACGCCAGCGCTGCCGCGGTTGGCTCGTTGATGATGCGCTTGACGTCCAGACCAGCGATACGGCCGGCATCCTTGGTGGCTTGACGCTGCGAGTCGTTGAAGTACGCAGGCACGGTGATGACGGCTTCGGTGACTTCTTCACCGAGGTAGTCTTCTGCCGTTTTTTTCATCTTGCGCAGGACTTCAGCCGAAATTTGCGGCGGCGCCAGTTTTTTGTCGCGTACGCCGATCCATGCATCGCCGTTGTCGGCTTTCATGATTTGGTACGGCATCAGCGCGATGTCTTTTTGAACTTCTTTTTCGTCGAACTTGCGACCGATCAAACGCTTGACTGCGTACAGCGTGTTTTTCGGATTGGTCACGGCCTGGCGTTTCGCTGGCGCGCCGACAAGAATTTCGCCATCTTCTTGATAAGCAATAATCGACGGCGTCGTGCGTGCGCCTTCAGCGTTTTCGATTACCTTTGGTTGACCGTTTTCCATGATGGAAACGCAGGAATTCGTGGTTCCCAGATCGATACCGATAATTCTACCCATGATTTTTTTCCTTTTATTTGCTAGATTTCAGATGGTTCTTATATGTGGCAAAGCGGCATGGTTTCAAGGCTTGCTTGATGCCGCCCTCTGATTATTTTGCTTGCGCGGTCGTTACAATGGCTGGACGCAGCAGGCGGTCCGCAATCATATAGCCCTTTTGCAAGACTGATACGATGGTATTGGCTTCCTGCTCCGCTGGCACCACGGCAACAGCCTGGTGTTTCATCGGATCGAGCTTTTCACCTTGCACTGGCAACACTTCCACCAGGCGGTTGCGCTCGAACGCGGCGTTCAGTTGCTTCAGTGTCATCTCGACGCCTTCTTTCAGCGATTCGATGGTCGGTGCTTCCACCGTCAGCGCCGTTTCCAGGCTGTCTTTGACCGGCACCATGGCTTCGGCAAAGCTTTCCACTGCGAATTTATGCGCTTTAGCAACATCTTCCTGCGCGCGGCGGCGGATATTTTCGCCATCGGCTTTGGCACGCATGAAGGCATCGTGCATCTCTGCCAGACGCGCTTCGGTACTGGCCAGCTGCTCTTCCAAAGTAGGCTCTGCGGGAGTCGATGGCGCAGTCGTCGCGGCGTCCGCTTGCGGATTAGGTACAGCTTGGTTTTCCTGATCTTGCATCTAGAAAGCTCCTACAATCAATGACTTAAATGGGTTAGGCTATACATCTTTACAACACTAACCGGCAGATGGGGCTATATCCTACTGTTTCAAGGGGTATCGGCGCGAGCGCCAAGGTTTACGTCAGCTAATGTTACAGCTTATTACATTTCGTTTCCCATTTCGGGCCGCGAGCCGTGCGCGCCGTCTGATACAGCCGTCATCCCCAGCGAAGCCGGCATTCTACCAGTCCCGACCAAGCCATTGCCACTGACGGTGTTGCTATTTGGAAAACCTCGGTGGATGCGAAAAATGACAAAGCCGCGCAAGCGCGGCTTTACATGGCAGAAAAACATGCCTCTTGCTTCTAATTCGCTGCGCCCAGGGCCAGAGCCGCCGCGCGCGCCTGCTCGCCCGCTTTCTTGTCCGCCTCGCGCTGCGGCGCCGTCTTCATCGTCGGCCAGCCGATCATGTGTTGCTCGGCAATTTCCGCCATGCCGGCGATCCAGGCCGGCGTTTCGTTCAGGCAAGCAATGTATGAAACTGCTGACCGCCAGCCGTTTCGAAATCATGCTTGGCTTCCATGGCGATCTCTTCCAGGGTTTCCAGGCAATCGCTGGTAAAGCCCGGGCACAGCAAATCGACACGCTTGACGCCCTGTTGCGCCAGCGCCACCAGGGTCGGCGCCGTGTATGGCTGCAGCCATTCGGCCTTGCCAAAGCGCGACTGGAAAGTCACCACATATTGCTCTTTAGTTAATTTCAGTTTTTCCGCCAGCAATCGCGCCGTTTTCAGGCATTGGCAGTGATACGGATCGCCCAGCAGCAAGGTGCGCTTGGGCACGCCATGAAAACTCATCACCAGTTTTTCCGGACGGCCATGCGCTTCCCAGTGGTTCAGCACGGAATCGCGCAAGGCGTCGATATACGTGTCGTGCTCGTGATATTGCTTGATAAAACGCAATTCCGGCACATTGCGCACGGTGGCGTAATGGGCGAATACGGCGTCGTAGATGGAACCCGTCGTCGTGCCCGAATATTGCGGATAGGCCGGCAGGATGGCGATGCGCTCGCAGCCTTCGCTTTTCAGCTTGGCCAGCACGTCGGGCAAGGAAGGCGAACCGTAGCGCATGGCCATGGCTACCGTCACCCCGTCATGGCCCCGCTCGGCCAGGGCGCCGGCCAGCAACTTGGCTTGCTTTTGCGTGTGCACCTTCAGGGGCGAGCCGTCGCGCGTCCAGATCGACGCGTATTTCTTGGCCGACTGGCCCGAACGGAAGGGCAAGATGATCAGGTTCAGGATGAACCACCAGACGATGCGGGGTATCTCCACCACACGCGGATCCGACAGGAATTGTTTCAGATAGCGCCGCACGGCAGACGAGGTCGGCGCATCGGGCGTGCCCAGGTTGACCAGCACCACGGCGCTGCGGTCGATGCTGCCATGCGTGTACGGCGGTTCAGTTTGAAATGACATGAAGGCTCTTCGAAGGCGTTGGATGGATCAGCCGCCCATTATAGTTACATTGCGTCAACATCGGGAGTACTGCCAGACGATGGCAGCACGCCTGCCACATCCCAGGTCAAATCGCGAGCAATTCGCGCGCATGCTTGCGCGTGGTGGCCGTGATTTCCAGGCCGCCCAGCATGCGCGCCACTTCTTCCACGCGGGCCTTGGCGTCGAGCATGTCGATGCGCGAGGCCGTCTTGCCGTTGTCCAGGGTACTTTTTGCCACCTGGAAATGCTGATTGGCCTGGCTCGCCACTTGCGGCAAGTGGGTCACGCACAGCACTTGCCGCCCTTGTCCCAGGCGTTTCAGCAAGCGCCCCACGACTTCGGCGACGGCGCCGCCGATGCCGCTGTCGACCTCGTCGAAGATCAGGGTCGGCGTGGTGGTGGCGTGCGAGGTGATGACAGAAATGGCCAGCGCGATGCGCGCCAGTTCGCCGCCGGACGCCACCTTGGCCAGCGAACGGGGCGCCGTGCCCGCGTGGCCGGCGACGAGAAATTCCACTTGCTCGAGGCCATGGGCGGCCGGTTCGCGCACGGGTGCAGCGCAATTTCAAAGCTGCCGCCCGTCATGCTCAGTTCCTGCATGGCGCGCGTGACGGCTTGCCCCAGTTCCAGGGCGGCGGCGCGGCGCGTGGCGGACAATCGCTCGGCGACGCCGCGGTACTCGGCCTCGATCTTCGCTTCCTGGCGCAGCAAACCTTCGATATCGGAAGCGTCGGCCAGGTGCTGCAGCTTTTCCGACAGTTTAGAATGTTCCTCAGGCAACTCTTCGGGCGTGACGCGGAATTTGCGGGCCGTGCTGTGCATGGCCTCCATGCGCGCGTCGAGCTGGTGCAGGCGCTCCGGGTCCAGTTCCACCCGGTCCAGGTAATTGTTCAACGCATACACGGATTCCTGCAGCTGGATGCGCGACGATTCGATCAGGTCGACGATCGGCTGCAATTCCGCATCGACGGACACCAGCTTGCCCAGCTTCTGGTTCAGGCCCGACAGCTGCGACACGATCGGATGATCTTCCTGTTCGAATGATCGCCAGGGCTTCCTGCGCCCCTTCCAGCAGGCTGGCCGCATGCGACAGGCGGCTGTGCTCGTTCGTGATGTCCGTCCATTCGCCGGGCTTGGCGGCCAGTTTTTCCAGTTCTCCCACTTGCCATTCCAGCCGTTCGCGTTCATACAGCACGTTGGCGGCATTCGTTTCGAATTCCTCGCGCTGGCGCACGAGGGCGCGCCAGCGCTTGTGCAGCGCCGCCACTTGGCGCGCATCCTGCTCCGCGCCCGCTTCGCGCGCCGTCGCCTGGCCGTCGAGCAAGGCGCGCTGCGCTTCGCTTTTCAGCAAGGACTGGTGCGCGTGCTGGCCGTGGATGTCGACCAGCATGTCGCCCAGTTCGCGCAGTTGCGCCGCCGTGGCGGGGATGCCGTTGATATACGCTTTCGAGCGGCCCGCATTGTCGATCACGCGGCGCAGCAGGGCGCCGCCATCGTCGTTGGCGAATTCATTGGCCACCAGCCAGGCCTGCGCCACCTCGCTGACGGAAAAATCGGCCGTGATGTCGGCCTTGGCCGCGCCTTCGCGCACCACGCTGGCGTCGCCGCGCCCGCCCAGCGCCAGGGTCAGCGCATCGATGAGGATGGACTTGCCGGCGCCCGTCTCGCCCGTCAGCACGCTGAAGCCGGCGGAAAATTCCAGTTCAATGGTATCGACAATGACAAAATCGCGAATGGACAGTGTATGGAGCATGGCTTCAGTGGTTAGGCGGCGCACCGCGGGTTGAGGTAGGGAAACTTATTAGCTGAGCTTGCCCTCGCCCGACGGGTACTCGTTCCAGTGCAGTTTTTCACGCAGGGTGTTGTAGTAGCTCCACCCTTCCGGATGCAGGAAGGTAATCGTGTGCGGCGAACGGCGGATGAGGATGCGGTCTTGCTGCACCAGGCTGGCAAAGGTCTGCATGTCGAAATTGACGCTGATATCGCGTCCGCGGACGATTTCCACCACGATCTGGCTGGAATCGGGCAAGACGATGGGGCGGTTCGACAGCGCGTGCGGGGCGATCGGCACGAGCACGATGCCGCCCAGGGTCGGGTGCAGCAAGGGGCCGCCGGCCGACAGCGAATATGCGGTCGAGCCCGTGGGCGTGGAAATGATCAAGCCATCCGACCGCTGGTTGTACATGAAGTGGCCATCGACCTCGACACGCAATTCGGCCATGCCGGCGCCGCCGCCGCGCGAAACGACGACGTCGTTGACGGCCATGCCCACGTGGATCGATACGCCGTCGCGCAGCACACTGCCTTCAAGCAAGGTACGGCGCTCGGCCTTGAAGCGCCCGCCGAGGATTTGCGCCAATACAGGCAGCATACGCTCAAGCGGAATATCCGTCATGAAGCCCAGCCGCCCTTGATTGATACCGATCAAAGGGACGTCGAATGGCGCCAGCTGGCGCGCAATGCCGAGCATGGTGCCATCGCCGCCCATGACGATGGCGCAATCGGCGGCGGCGCCGATCTCGGCCGCGGACATGGCGCGCACGCCGGGAAACGCCAGGTTCAGGTGCGCAGCCGTCTCCGCCTCGAAGACCACCGTGTGGCCCAGCACTTGCAGGAAATCGACGATGCTTTTCACGGGTTCGGCAATGCCATCCGTATTCTGGCGCACGACCAGGGCGATGGTCTTGGCGCCCAGGTTGAAGCGCTCGCCCGGGGCTGGCAAGGTCGCGGCTGGCTGTTCGGCTCGCTGGTCGGCGTAGTTATCGACGGGCATAAAAATCTCGGTAGTGAATTCGGTGGCAAACCGCCCCTGGCTGTCGCATCGCACGCCGGCATCGCATGATACTGTATATATGCACAGTATAGTGCGGCTGCCGCGTGCCCGCAAGGGGCGTTCCTGGTGTTGCACGCAGTGTAGCGCAGAAAAAGAATCGTCCATGCGTGCGCCAGCGCTCCGAACATGGACAAATCCGCTTGCAGGCGGCTTGCCGCGGCGGGACACTGCTTACACTTTACTGTCAGGAGGCCATATGGTTAGCCAGCATAGCGAACGCAAGATCAATACCGATGCAAAGGTCCAGAATGACGGCGTCGACCGCCTGCCGCATGAGCGCGACGAGTCGCCTGACGCGCAGAACGTGCGGCCGCGCAAGATCATGCAACAGGCGGCCAGCGACCTGGAACAAGGCCTGGTCGATACGGACCGCCACGCCCAGCCCGGCGCGGAAAAGGTCAAGCCCGCCGCGCCGCAGCAAGCCCGTCCCGACCCGCAACTGGAACCAAAGAAGGCGCGCTGACTCCAACTGTCACGCACTGCTCATGTTCCGGAGTACGCCATGTATCGTTACGCCTGTTCCTTCCTGCTGGCCGCTGCCTGCGGCGCCCATCTCGCGCACGCCCAGGCGCCCGCCATGCCCGTGGGCTTCGGCCCGCAGCCCGTGCTGCCCGCGCCGGACAAGCAACTGATTCCCACAGTCAATGTTGCCCCCGTGCAGCGCTGGACGGCCGGGCAGCGCCCCGCTGTCGCGGCAGGCCTGGCCATCCATGCGTATGCGCGCGATCTCGACCATCCGCGCTGGCTGTACGTCTTGCCGAATGGCGACGTGCTCGTGGCGGAAACGAATGCCCCGCCGAAACCGGACGACAGCAAGGGCATCAAGGGCGCCATCATGCAGATGCAAATGAAAAAAGCGGGCGCCGCCACGCCCAGCGCCAACCGCATCACCCTGCTGCGCGGCGTCGATGCGCATGGCGTGGCCCGGATGCGCAGCCTGTTCCTGCAGGGACTGAATTCGCCATTCGGCATGGCCCTGGTGGGTAACGAACTGTACATCGCCAATGCCGACGCCCTGCTGCGCTTTCCTTACGTCACCGGGCAAACGGCCATCACGGCGCCGGGCACCAAGGTGATGGATTTACCGGGCGGGCCCATCAATCATCACTGGACCAAGAACGTCATCGCCAGCCCCGACGGTAAATTTCTCTATGTTGCCGTCGGTTCCAACAGCAATGTGGGCGAAAACGGCATGGCAGCCGAAGATGGCCGCGCCGCCATCTGGCAAGTCACGCGCGCCACGGGCAAGGCGCGCGTGTATGCGACGGGCTTGCGCAATCCCGTCGGCCTGGCCTGGCAGCCCAGGACGGGCGCCCTGTGGACGACCGTCAATGAGCGCGACGAGCTGGGCAACGACCTGGTGCCCGACTACATGACCTCCGTCAAGGAAGGTGCCTTCTATGGCTGGCCCTACAGTTATTTTGGCCAGCACGTCGATGCGCGGATCCAGCCGCCCCGTCCCGAACTGGTCGCCACGGCTGTTGCGCCCGATTATGCGCTCGGCGCGCACACGGCCTCGCTGGGACTGGCGTTTTATGACGCCACCCTGCTGCCCGAA
This sequence comes from Janthinobacterium sp. TPC_1, assembly GCF_056037845.1. Classification (NCBI taxonomy): domain Bacteria; kingdom Pseudomonadati; phylum Pseudomonadota; class Betaproteobacteria; order Burkholderiales; family Oxalobacteraceae; genus Janthinobacterium; species Janthinobacterium sp. TPC_1. The sequence continues at coordinate 978,952 of NZ_CP195157.1, forward strand.
CGCTACCGGGGCGGCGCCTTCATCGGCCAGCACGGCTCGTGGAACCGCAAGCCTTTCAGCGGCTATAAAGTCCTGTATGTGCCCTTCGCCAATGGCGTGCCCAGCGGACCGCCGCAGGACGTCATCGCCGGTTTCCTCGACAGCAATGGCAAGGCGCAGGGGCGCCCCGTGGGCGTGGCCGTCGACAAGGCGGGCGCGCTGCTGGTGGCGGACGACGTGGGCAATGTCATCTGGCGCGTGACGCCGGCGCCGTGAGCGTATTGACGCCGCGCATGCGCCCCCTGTGTGGCGCAACGAACGGAAGCGCAAGGGTGGGGCGCGCATGATGGACCTTCGAACCACGCAAGGAGTACATCATGAAAAAAACAGGATCAGCCGTCTGGAGTGGCGGCCTCAAAGATGGCAAAGGATTCATTTCCACCGAAAGCGGCGCGCTCGACAATGTGGCGTACGGCTTCAACACGCGCTTCGAAGACGGTCCCGGCAGCAACCCGGAAGAACTGATCGGCGCGGCCCATGCGGCCTGCTTCACCATGGCCCTGTCGGGCCAGCTGGGCGAGGCGGGCTTGCGCGCCACGGCCCTGAAAACCACGGCCGAGGTCAGCCTGGAAAAGATCGATGGCAGCTATGCCATCACGGCCGTCCACCTGACCCTGGTGGCCACCATTCCCGGCGCCACCGACGCAGCGTTCCAGGATGCGGCCCTGCGCGCCAAGCTCGGCTGCCCGGTATCGAAGCTGCTGGCCACGGAAATCACGCTGGACGCCCATCTGGAGTAAATCCGGAGGCATTGACGTCACCGCCCGCTGCTGTCCTGCACCGGGGCAGCCAGGGCGGTCTCGGCAAGAAAGCCGTAAAACGCATAAAATCCTGCCATTCCCCTATTCATATCAAGGATTTACGATGCGTATTTTGCACACCATGTTACGGGTCGGCGACCTGCAGCGCTCCATCGATTTTTACACGAACGTCCTGGGCATGAAGCTGCTGCGCACCAGCGACAACCCGGAATACCAGTACACCCTGGCCTTCGTCGGCTACGGTTCGAACCCCGACCACGCGGAACTGGAACTGACGTATAACTATGGCACCACCAGCTACGAGCTGGGCACGGCATACGGCCACATCGCCATCTCGGCCGACGATATCGTCGCCGCCTGCGATGCGGCACGCGCGAATGGCGGCAACGTCACGCGCGAACCGGGCCCAGTCAAGGGCGGCAACACGGTGATCGCCTTCATCACCGACCCGGATGGCTACAAGATCGAATTGATCGAGCGCAAGTTCGACGGCCAGGGCGGCGGCCTGTAATACCTCAGCCTGGCTCGGCGGCCCTGGCAATGGCCGCGCGCAGCCAGGCGATGCCCGCATCGCCGTCCGTGCGGCGGTGCCGTATCATTTCAAACGCAAACGGCGCGATGGCGAACGGCGCAGAATGCTGCGCCAGCCCCTGCGGCGCGCTCCCCTGCACGCCGCGCCGCGCCACCGTCAGGATCAAATCCGTCCCCATCAATACTTCCGGCGCGACCGTCCAGTACGGCACGCGCACGGCGATGCGGCGCGCCTGGCCCAGCTGCGCCAGCGCCCCATCGACTTCAGCCGCCATACCGTCTTCGCCGGATGCCACCAGCACGTGCGGGCGCGCCAGATAGGTGTCCAAACTCAACATTTCACCGGCCGCCAGGCTGGCCGGATCGAGCGCGCACACGAAGGTTTCCTCGAATAAGGTTTCTCTGTGTAACTGTTCAGGCAGTTGCGGGAACACGCCCAGCGCCAGGTCGATGTCGCCCTCCTGCACGCCAGCGATCACGGCCGGGCGGCTGGCATAGCTGACTGCCAGGTCGATGCCCGGTGCTTCCACGCGCAAACGCCGCAGCAAACGGGGCAAGATCAGCGCCGCGCCGTAATCCGACATGGCCAGGCGAAACACGCGCTGCGCCGTGGCCGCCTCGAAGACGGCGCCGCCGAGCACGGAGCGCACGCTTTGCAAGGCTTCGGCCAGCGGCCGCGCCAATTCCAGGGCGCGCGCCGTCGGCTGGAAACCGCCCTTGCCGCGCAGCAGCAACGGGTCGTCGAGCAGATGGCGCAGGCGCGCCAGCGCATGGCTGACGGCAGGCTGGCTCATGTGCAGGCGTTCCGCCGCGCGCGACAAATGGCGCTCGCTGAGCAGCGCGTCCAGGATCACCAGCAAGTTCAAATCGACGGCGCGCAGATTATTCGTTTGGTGCATAGTTGGATGACAAACTACGAATTGGATTTAATCATGACAGCATAATACGATGACGCCATCAACTCAACACGCAGGGAGTCGCACATGAACGGATGGATCACCTTGTTTGCCCCGCTGGCCATGCTGGCCGGCGCCGTCGTCCCCTTCCAGGCGGGCGCGAATGCGGCGCTGGGCCGCAACCTGGGCCACCCGCTGTGGGCCACCCTCGCCTCGCTGGCCGTCAGCGCCGCGCTCGCTTCACTGGTGATGCTGGCCTGGAGAATCCCGGCGCCCGATCTCCACCTCGCCGTGCGCGGGCCGGGCTGGTCCTGGCTCGGTGGCGCGGCCGGCGTGTTTTATATTACGGCCGCGCTGATGCTGGCGCCGCGCATGGGGTCCGGCCCCTTCATGGCGGCCGTCATCGGCGGGCAGATGCTGGCCGCGCTGGCCATCGACCGCTACGGCTTGCTGGGCTTTGCCGTGAAGCACATTTCTCCGCTGCACTGGGCGGGTGCGGGACTGGTGGTGGCCGGTGTGGTGCTCACGCAGATTGCCAACAGCCGCGCCGTGTGACAACAACGCCAGACGAAAAAAAAACCAGCGCCGTTGCCGGGGCTGGTTTTCATGTAGAGCAAGAGCGCGCTTACTTGACGAGCAAGGCGTTGACGGGCATCAAATCCGTTTCCTTCAGCGTGCCGGCGGCGGCCTTCAGGCGCAAGCCGTTCATGATGGTGTCGTAGCGGGCTTTCGACAGGTCTTTTTGCGTCGAGAACAATTGTTTCTGTGCATTCAGCACGTCGATATTGATGCGCACGCCCACCTGGTAACCGAGCTGGTTCGACTCCAGCGCCGATTTGCTCGACACTTCCGCCGCTTCCAGCGCCTTGACCTGGGCCAGGCCGCTGTTGACGCCCAGGAATGCCTGGCGCGCGCCTTGCGATGCCGTGCGGCGTGCCGTTTCCAGGTCGTTGCGGGCCTTGTTTTCCAGCGCGATCGATTCGCGCACCTTGCTGGTGACGGCAAAGCCGCTGAAGATCGGGATGCTCCACTGCACGCCAATGGCATTATTGTTATTCCCGTTGCCATTGCCGCCACCGGACGTGTAGCTATGGCCCGTGTTGGCGATCAGGTCCAGGGTCGGGTAGTGGCCGGCGCGGTTGCGGCCGATGTCGCGCTTGGCCGATTCCACGTTGAACTGGGCCGTGACGACGCCGTAGTTCTGCTCTTCGGCGGACGACACCCACGGCTCGACGGCAGCCGGTTCCGGCGCGCTGATGACGACGCCCGCGCGCATCGGCGCCAGGGTGGTCGGCGCTTCGCCGATAATGGTTTGCAGCGCGCTGCGCTTGTTGGCTAGGTCATTGATGGCGGCAAATTCCTGCGCCACCACCAGGTCGTAGGCCGCTTGCGCTTCGTGCGTGTCGGTAATCGTTTGCGTGCCGACTTCAAAATTGCGCTTGGCCGATGCCAGCTGCTCCGTCGTGGCGACCTTTTGCGCCTGCGTGGCGCCCAGGTTGTCCTGCGCACTGAGCACGTCGAAATACGCCTGCGCCACGCGCGTGATCAGGTCTTGCTGAACTTGTGCAAATTGCGCTTCCGCAATCGCCTGCGCCAGCTTGCTTTGCTGATAGGTTTCCCAGCGATCCCAGCGGAACAGCGGCTGCGCCAGGGTCAGGTTGTAGCTGTTCGTGCGCACGTTGACGGACGGCGAGGTGATCTTGTTGCCGCCATTGTTCTGGATAATCTGTTCCTGATTGCCACGCGTATTGCTGCCCGACGCGGAGACTAACGGCAGCAAGCCTGCCAGCCCTTGCGGAACCCGCTCCATCCCGGCCGACAGGGCCGCGCGCGCGCTGGCGTACTGCGCGTCATTGGCCAGCGCCTGCTGGTACACCTGGATGAGATCGGCCGCCTGCGCTTGCAGCGAGCATGTCATCGAGACAAAGGCGCTGGTCATCAGCACGGCGATTAGGGGTTTCCGCATTGCATTTCTCCGTTGGAGTCGTCAAAAGTTGATGGAATCAAAAATCTGCTACCGCTTGCCTTGCGCCCGCCGGGTGAGCGGGGTACAGGCCTCCGCAGGCATGCAGAAAAACATGCCTGGGTGCATCTACTGCAACATAACTTAGTATTTAGGCATCGCGCTGTCGACTTGCAGCGCCCAGGCATGCACGCCGCCCGTCAAATTACTGATCTTGCCAAAACCATTGCGCTCCAGGAAGGCCGCCACTTGCATGCTGCGCATGCCGTGATGGCAGATGCAGACGATCTCGGCATCTTCATCGAGGTCATCGATGCGCGCAGGAATCGAGTTCATCTGCATCAAGGTGGCACCGTCGAGGTGGCACAGGTCGAACTCCCACTGTTCCCGCACGTCCAGCAAAACAGGACGGGGGCGGGAAGGGTCAGCCAGCCAGGCGGCCAGCTGCGGTGCACTCAAATGCTCCATCGAATCGGTCGCCTCAGAACTGGAAATGCGACGGTGCCACGGCTTGCAGCGGCGTGACATTGGTTTCAAACAGCTTGCGCGTGTCGTAGGCCTTGTCCGAGCTGCGCGTGATCAAATGCGCCGACATGATCGGCGCTTCGCCGATGATGGCCAGGATGCGGCCGCCGACTTTTACTTGTTGCAACAGCGCTTCCGGCAACACGGCCAGGGCACCGGACACGACGATCACGTCGTACGGTGCGCCCTTGCTCCAGCCTTGGGCGCCGTCACCCAGTTCCACGGTCACGTTGGTCACGCCGTTGGCGGCCAGGTTCTGCTCGGCCAGGGTTTTCAATTGGGGAACGATTTCCACGCTCGTCACATGACGCGCCTTGTGCGCCAGCAAGGCGGCCATGTAACCGCTGCCGGTACCGATTTCCAGCACATTTTCATGCTTCTTGACGGCTACGTCTTGCAAAATGCGCGCTTCCAGCTTTGGCGTGAACATGCATTCGCCGCCGCCCAGTGGAATTTCCGTATCGACGAAGGCCAGATTTTTATAGGCCGCAGGTACGAAATCCTCACGCTTAACCACGTTCAACAGCTCCAGCACGTCGATATCCAGTACGTCCCATGGACGGATCTGCTGTTCGATCATATTGAAGCGGGCTTGTTCGATATTCATCTTTGGACTCGGTAAGTGAAGTAATAATCCGCCATTTTATCGTTGAACTGGCTGAAAGCACATGTTAACCATAAAGGCGGGGAATGGAGGAAATTTGCGACGATCTGCAGATTTGGGGGGGCGAACCTTGGAAAAGGGGCAACTGAACGGTGGAAGCAGGCCCAGCGGATCAGCTTTTCCCGGGTGCCTCCGCCTGCAGGCTGCGCAAGCTCATGTCGATAAAGGCATCCATATAGGCAAGCGGATCGATATTCTTGACCTCGCATGGCAGGAAAGAGTGTGTCCACATCATCAGCATGGTGACGGGCGCGCTGAGGATGGTGCTGACCAGCACGGGATCGACCTGGCGGAATTCGCCGCGCTGCATGCCCCGTTCCAGCAGGGTGGCGATCAGCGCATTGCCGCGCGCGACCACCTCTTCGTTGTAAAACTGCGCCAGTTCCGGGAAATTGTTCGCTTCGGCAAGCATCAGCTTGGTCAAACCGGCCAGCTTGGTGGCGCCGAATTCTTCCCACCATTGCATCATCATGCTGCGCAGCAAGTCGGCGCTGGTGCTGTCCGAGGCGGCCATGCTGTCTTCCGCCTCGCCGATCGATTGCACGATATTGTCGCGCACCACGGCCTTGAACAGCTCTTGTTTATTCTCAAAGTACAAGTACAGGGTGCCTTTCGACACGCCGGCCCGTTTGGCCACATCCTCCAGGCGCGTCGATGCGAAACCCCGTTCGACAAACAGGTCGAGGGCGGCGGCGAGCAATTCCTGCGGGCGGGCATCCTTGCGCCGCTCCCAGCGGGGCTTGGTATCAATCGGGGCTTGCATGTATCTTTCCAAGTAACTTACTTTTGAGTCATTAATAGTAGCCCTGTCTATCGGCAAGGTCAAGCGCGGGGCACCGCCCGGCACGCCGAACACGGGTATTGTACGCTCCGTGCCGGCGTTGGCGACACCTCCACTGCCGCCGGACCTGTCGCGCCGGGTGAAGCAGAATGCGTTTCAGCCCCCGTTTTGCGCAGTTCATCGCATTTCCCCTCAGCTAGCGTGTCGGATTTGCTACCTTGCCATCGACAGCACGGCAGCCGCGGGGCGGCAGCCGGCTTTTTTCTTGTTCCGAACTAAAACAATCATAAAGGAAACACCATGCGTACCCTGCTGGCCCTGTGCTGTGCCCTTGCCCTCGGCGGTTGCGCCATCGTCATCAACCCCAACGATGGCGAAGTGCGCTATGCCGACTCGGGTGGCAATACCATCCAGGGCAACGAACAAGTGAGTCGCGACGCGCGCCAGGTCAGCAACATCGACACGCTCGACATCGACAGCATGCATGAAGCGCATCGATCTGAAAATCGACGTGCGCGTGGGGCCGGCAACATCGCTGGTGATCGAGGCGGACAGCAACCTGCAGCCGCGCATCCATAGCGAAGTGAGCGGCAATACCCTGCGCATCTGGAGCGATACGAACATTCGCAGCAGCAATGGTATCCACGTCATCTATACGACGCCGCAATTGAGGAAAATCAACATTTCCGGCTCGGGCCGCCTGGTGGCAAGTGGTTTCAATGGCGAGGATTTCAGCCTGGAGCAGCGCGGTTCGATGAAGAGCGAACTGTCGGGCACGGTGGGACGCCTCGACGTGGCCAACAATGGCTCGGGCAGCATCAACGCGGCGGCCCTCGCCAGCGGCAACACGGACGCGGTGCAGAACGGTTCCGGCAATATCCAGCTGGGCGGCGTGCGCGGCGAACGCATCAACGTGGCCGTCAACGGCTCGGGCAGCATCAGCGCCAGCGGCGCCGTGCAGCGTCTCGATGCCAACGTGAATGGCTCGGGCGACATCAACCTGGCCGCCCTGCGCAGCGACGTCGCGTATCTGGCGAGCAACGGTTCCGGCGACATCGACGTCACCGTCCAGAATGAAGTCAACGCCCGCGCCAGCGGTTCCGGCCGCATCACCGTACATGGCGACCCGGCCCGCCGCACCCTGTCGGGCAAGCGCGTCAGCATCGTGCGTTAAACACCGCCCTGGCGAGACACGGGGGCCGGCTTGCTATACTGTCGGCTCCTCACCCGCTCGTCTGAAATCCCATGTCACCATCTGCCACCCTGGCATGCCGTCCATCCTGCGGCGCCTGCTGCACCGCACCGTCCATCACCAGCCCGATTCCCGGCATGCCTGATGGCAAGCCTGCGGGCGTGCGCTGCATCCAGCTGGCCGACGACAACCGCTGCAATATCTTTGGCCAGCCGGAGCGGCCCGCGTTTTGCTGCGGCTTGCAGCCATCCGAGGATATGTGCGGCAGCAGCCGCGAACATGCCATCCGCTGGCTGGCGGAGCTGGAACGGCTGACGGCCCCCTGAGCGGCTTGGCGGCGCGCACCGCTCCAGAATCAGTATTCCTGATGACCATCCATGGCCGCGCATAAGGCTGCGGCTGACAGATAACTGTTGACCACATTTGCACGTTTGCGTATATTCATGCACATTCCTGCACGTTTCAGAAATATACCAATGTCCGCCACCCTGCTCCTCAAACAACGCCACGCGCTGATCCAGCAACAATTGCATGCCGACGGCCGCGTGCTGGCGCTGGACCTGGCGCGCCAGCTCGATGTCTCCGAAGATACGATACGGCGCGACTTGCGCGAGATGGCGGCCGCCGGCCTGTGCCAGCGCGTGTACGGCGGCGCCCTGCCGCTGGCGCCCGATGGCGGTACCTTGACGCAACGCAAACAGGAAGCGCCGGAACGCAAGGCGCGCCTGGCGCAGGCCGCCGTGTCACTCGTGCGCACGGGCCAGGTGCTGTTTCTCGATGCGGGCTCGACCAATCTGGCCATCGCCTGCGCCTTGCCGCAGTTGGCGCTCACCGTCATCACCAACGCCCCATCCATTGCCATGGCCCTGATGGAACGTCCCGAAATCGAGCTGATCATGGCCGGCGGCAGGGTCGACCGCCGCGCCGGCGCCAGCCTGGGTCCGCAGGCGCTGCGCACGGTCGAGCGCATGCATCCCGACCTGTGCTTCCTCGGTGCCTGCGGCGCCGATGCGGACGCGGGCGTGACGGCGTTCAATTACGACGAGGCCGAGTTCAAGCGCAGCATCGCCGGCGCCAGCAAGGCCGTCGTCGTGGCCGTCACCAGCGACAAGCTGGGCACTGCCGCACCGTTCGGCGTGCTGGCGACTGGATTGCTGCAGCATCTGGTGCTGGAAGCCGATGCCGACGCTGCCCACATCGCCGCCTTTGAACGGCTAGGTGTGCAAGTGCTGCGCGCCCGCGCCTGATTTTATCCACCCCGATTCTTGAAAAGCTTCCCCATGCACCTTACCGGCACCCTGCAAACAACGCGCTACGCGCCTGGTCTTCTTCGCCGCAGGCCTCGGCATGGCCGCCTGGGCCCCGCTGGTTCCCTACGCCAAGTCGCGCCTGGGCCTCGATGAAGCGACCCTGGGCATCCTGCTGCTGTGCCTGGGCGCCGGCTCGCTGTGCGCGATGCCGTTTACGGGCATGCTCACGGCACGCTTCGGCTGCCGCAAGGTCATCTGCAGCGCCGGCTTGCTGCTGACCGCCATCCTGCCCGGCCTGGCGCTGGCTGCCACGCCGCTGCAACTGGGCCTGGTGCTGCTGGTGTTCGGCGCGGCCATGGGCACGTTTGACGTGGCCATCAATATTCAGGCCGTGATCATCGAAAAGGCCAATGGCGGCGCCATGATGTCGGGTTTTCACGCACTGTTCAGCGTGGGCGGCTTTGCCGGCGCGGCCTGCATGGCGCTGCTGCTGTGGCTGGGCCTGACGCCGGCCTGGTCGTGCGCGGTGGTGATGCTGCTGCTGTGCGGCGTCTGGGCGCTGCGCAAGGCCATCTGCTGCCGACGGCATCCGCTTCCGGCGAAAAGACGCCGCTGTTCGTGATGCCGCACGGCGCCGTCATTTTCATCGGCTTGCTGTGCTTTATCGTCTTCCTGGCCGAAGGCGCGATTCTCGACTGGAGCGCCCTGTTCCTTACCACCACGCGCGGCGTGGAAGAGGCCAAGGGCGGCCTCGGCTACGCCGCCTTCGCCATCGCCATGACGGTGGGCCGCTTCACGGGCGACAAGGTGGTCAGCCGCTTTGGCGGAAAGCGGGTGCTTACTTTCGGCGGCTTGTGCGCGGCCAGCGGCTTTTTCCTGGCCGTGCTGGCGCCGCACGCCGGCCTGGCCATGGCCGGCTTCGTGCTGATCGGCCTGGGCGCTGCAAACATCGTGCCCATCCTGTTTACGGCGGCGGGCAACCAGCATGCGATGCCGGCCAGCCTGGCGGTGGCGGCCATCACCACCATCGGCTATGCGGGCATCCTGGCCGTCCGGCCGTGATCGGCTTCGTGGCGCACGCCACCAGCCTGAATATCGCCTTCGCCATGCTGGGCGCCGCCCTGCTGCTGGTGGCGGCCAGCGCGCGCCTGGCCGCGCCGGCAAAACAGGCTTCCTGAACTCTCCCCTTGCCTGGCGGGCAGCGGCAAAAAACCGCTGCCCGCCAGCGCCCAAATCGGCTCGACGGGCCTCCGGCATGGTAAGCTTCGACCCCGCGCACATTGCTGGCGCCACGCGGTCACCCCATCCTGTCACTTATACCCGTTTATACATCTATGGATCTCATTCTTGCGTTAAAAGCCATCATCATGGGGCTGGTCGAAGGCTTTACCGAATTCTTGCCGATTTCCTCCACGGGTCATTTGATCCTGGCCGGCAGCCTGCTCGACTTTACCAAGGATGTTTCGAAAGAAGTCATGGATGTCTTCGAGATCGCCATCCAGGCCGGCGCCATCCTGGCCGTGTGCTGGGAGTACCGCCAGCGCATCGGCAGCGTGCTGACCACCTTCAGCACCGAGGTCAAATCGCGCAAGTTCGTGCTGAACGTGGCCATCGCCTTCCTGCCGCTGGCCATCATCGGCCTGGCGATTGGCAAGATGATCAAGCATGCGCTGTTCAAGCCAGTACCGGTCGCCATGGCCTTCATCATCGGCGGCATCGTGATTTTGCTGGTGGAGCGCCGCGCGCGCACCAATCCCGTCACCGTGCGCGTCAACTCGGTCGATGAAATGACGCCGTTCGACGCCCTGAAGGTGGGTTGCGCGCAAGCGTTCGCGCTAATTCCCGGCACCAGCCGCTCCGGCTCGACCATCATCGGCGGCATGCTGCTGGGCCTGTCGCGCAAGACAGCCACCGAATTCTCGTTCTTCCTGGCCATCCCGACCCTGCTGGCGGCCACCTTCTACTCGCTGTATAAAGCGCGCGACATCCTGTCGGCCACCGACGTGCCCCTGTTCGGCCTGGGCACCGTAGCCGCCTTCATCTCCGCCTTCCTGTGCGTGCGCTGGCTGCTGCGCTACATCAGTTCGCACGACTTCACGTTTTTTGCCTGGTACCGCATCGTGTTCGGCTTGCTGGTGTTGGCCAGCGCCCACTACGGCTGGGTTGTTTGGGCAGAATAAGGCACTATGAATCAAGATCTTAACCAGCGCGCGCTGCACCTGCTGCAGACCGTTTTCGGCTACCCGGCCTTCCGCGGCCAGCAGGCCGACATCGTCGACCACGTCAGCCATGGCGGCGACGCGCTGGTGCTGATGCCCACCGGCGGCGGCAAGTCGCTGTGCTACCAGATCCCCGCCCTGCTGCGCGATGGCGTCGGCGTCGTCGTCTCGCCGCTGATCGCCCTCATGCAGGACCAGGTGGACGCGCTGGAGGAAGTCGGCGTGCGCGCCGCCTTCCTCAATTCCACGCAAACCTACGAAGAGGCGAGCCGCATCGAGCGCCTGGTGCGCACGGGCGGCATCGACGTCGTCTACGTGGCGCCCGACGTGGCGCCCGAGCGCCTGATGACGCAGCGCTGCCTGGACCTGTTCCAGGCCTCGAAGATCTCCCTGTTCGCCATCGACGAGGCGCATTGCGTGGCCCAGTGGGGGCATGACTTCCGTCCCGAGTACATCAAGCTGTCGGTGCTGCACGAGCAGTTCCCGGACGTGCCGCGCATCGCGCTCACGGCCACGGCCGACCCGCAGACGCGCGCCGAAATCGCCCTGCGCCTGCAGCTGGAAGACGCGCGCCAGTTCGTCTCGTCCTTCGACCGCCCGAACATCCGCTACCAGATCGTGGAAAAGGCGAACGGCCGCAAGCAGCTGCTCGACTTCATCAACACGGAACACGCGGGCGACTGCGGCATCGTCTACTGCCTGTCGCGCAAAAAAGTTGAAGAGACGGCGGAATTTCTGAACCAGAGCGGCATCCGCGCCCTGCCCTATCACGCCGGCATGGAGTACGCCAAGCGCAGCGCCAACCAGGCGCGCTTCCTGCGCGAGGAAAACATCGTCATGGTCGCCACCATCGCCTTCGGCATGGGTATCGACAAGCCCGACGTGCGCTTCGTCGCCCACCTCGATCTGCCGAAAAGCATCGAGGGCTATTACCAGGAAACGGGGCGCGCGGGCCGCGACGGCATGGCCGCCAACGCCTGGATGGCGTACGGCTTGCAGGACGTGGTGCTGCAGCGGCGCATGATCGATGAATCCGAAGCGGACGACACCTTCAAGCGCGTGCTGGGCGTGAAACTCGACGCCATGCTGGGCCTGTGCGAAACGCTCAGCTGCCGCCGCATGCGCCTGCTCGAATACTTCGGCGAACCGGCTTCGCCATGCGGCAATTGCGACACGTGCCTGGTGCCGCCCGTATCGTTCGACGGCACGGTGCCCGTGCAAAAACTGCTGTCGGCCATTTACCGCGTCGACCAGCGCTTCGCCGGCGGCCACGTGATCGACGTGCTGCGCGGCGTGGAATCGGAACGCATCAAGACCTGGCACCACGATTCGCTGTCTGTCTTCGGCATCGGTTCGGACCTGGGCGAAGCGGAATGGAAATCGATTCTGCGCCAGGCCATCGCGCTCGGTCTCGTCTCGGTCGACCATGAACAATACAGCTCGCTGAAACTGACGGACGCCTCGCGCCCCGTGCTCAAGGGCGGCCAGAAAGTGCAACTACGCCAGTACCAGAAACCGGTGAAAACCAGCAAGCGCAGCACCAGCGTGGCAAAAGGCTATGTCGAGACGGACTTGTCTACCAGCGAGCAGGCGATCTTCGACAAGCTGCGCTGGTGGCGCGTGGAGACGGCGCGCACGCACAACGTGCCCGCCTACGTGATTTTCGTCGACGCCACCCTGCGCGAAATCGCCAAGGCCAAGCCCACCTCGCTGGAACAGATGCGCGGCGTGAGCGGCGTGGGCGAGAAAAAACTGGCCTCGTACGGCGACGAAATCGTCGCCATGATCCTGGAGATGATTTAATGGAAGCACTCTCGCCGGACCTGATTTACCAGGCCGTGAAAATCCTCGGCGCCCAGCCCGACGCTGATGACGCGGTGGAAGCGCAAGTCCGTACCCTGGTCGGCGACGACCTGACGGTGCGCCGCCTGGCCGACGTGGTGCCGGAAGCCTTCGGCCTGGTGCTGGCGTCGCACCTTCCCGGCGCCGAAAACATGACCTTGCCCGACACCTTCCGCGCCCAGGATGAGGATGGCGAGTGGGTGGAGTTCCCCCTGCGCCGCGAACCGATCTTTGTCGTCGCCGCGGACATCGCCCAGCATACTTTCCACAACGGCCCGCGCGCCCTGATAAAAAATCTCGCCGACCGCAGCTCTTTGCTGTCGGCCATCAACAAGGCCCTGAACGCGGGCGGCTCGCTCGACGGCACGACCCTGGCCCCCGCCGTCCTTCTTCGGCCTGCCCGCCGCCCTGTACCAGCCGGCGGCCGCACCCGATACGCCCTGACCACGTCATCTTGCCCCTGCCCTTGATAAGAGAACGCTGCCGCGATGGAAACCAAATGGCTGGAAGACTTCATCTCGCTCGCTGAAACGCATAATTTCAGCCGTTCCGCGGCCCTGCGCCACGTCACCCAGCCGGCCTTCTCGCGGCGCATCCAGTCGCTGGAAAACTGGCTCGGCATCGATCTGGTCGACCGTACCTCGTACCCGACGCGGCTGACGCCGGCCGGCGCCGTGTTCTACGAACAGGCGCTGGAAATGCTGGGGCAAATCAACGGCGTGCGCGCCCTGTTGCGCGGCAAACGCGCGGCCACGCAAACGAGCGTCGATTTCGCCGTGCCGCATACCCTGTCGCTGACCTTCATGCCGAAGTGGCTGACGGCGCTGGAGGAAGGTTTTGCACCGATCAACAGCCGCCTGATGGCGCTGAACGTGCACGACGCGGTGCTGCAGCTGGTCGACGGCGGCTGCGACCTGCTGCTGTGCTATCACCATCCGCGCCAGCCGGTGCAGCTCGACCCGGGCCGCTACGACATGCTGGTGATGGGCCGCGAAACCGTGCGCGCGTATGCGCGCTGCGGCCAGGACAAGGTGCCGGACTTCGTCCTGCCCGGCAGCGCCAAGGAGCCGCTGCCCTTCCTCTCCTACACCAGCAATGCCTACCTGGGACGCATGGTGGAACTGCTGGTGGCCGACGCCAAGGCACCCCTGTTCCTGGAAACCTGCTACGAAACGGACATGGCCGAAGGCCTCAAAATGATGGCGCTGGAGGGGCGCGGCATCGCCTTCCTGCCCGAATCGGCAGTCATGCGCGACGTCAAATACAAGCACCTGGCGCGCGCCGACGGCGGCGCGCCAGGCTGGGAAATCGAGCTGGAAATCCGCCTGTACCGCGAGCGCCCGTCGGGCCTGCGCCCCGGCAAGCAGATCGTCGAAAGCCTGTGGCAATACCTGGTGCAGGCGCAGGAAAGCGCCGCGCGCGGCGGAAAAAAACGCCGGCGTGCAGCCTTCACCACAATTCCATCCTGACCTCCAATCTATGCAATAAATGCATAACCGGATGCGCACAAAGCATTGGCCGGGGCATGAGGCTATCGCCTACGATGCGGTTCCGCTGCGCGCAGCTGCATCTCGGCTGTGCCTCTAACGTATTCGTATTGTCCAGGAGCTTATCAAGCATGACCAGCAAGCACGCACTTCCTTCCTACCTCAATCCTGAAGACCTTGGCCCATGGGGCGTCTACCTCGAGCAGATCGACCGCGTTACGCCGTACCTGGGCAACCTGTCGCGCTGGGTGGAAACGCTGAAGCGTCCAAAGCGCATCCTGACGGTCGACGTGCCGATCGAGCGCGATGACGGCACCATTGCCCACTACGAAGGCTACCGCGTGCAGCACAATCTGTCGCGCGGCCCCGGTAAAGGCGGCGTGCGCTTCCACCAGGACGTGACCCTGTCGGAAGTGATGGCGCTGTCGGCCTGGATGACGGTCAAGAATGCAGCAGTCAACGTGCCATACGGCGGCGCCAAGGGCGGTATCCGTGTCGATCCGAAGACCCTGTCGCGCAACGAACTGCAACGCCTGACGCGCCGCTACACGAGCGAGATCAGCATGATCATCGGACCGAACAAGGATATCCCGGCGCCGGACGTCAATACGAATGAGCAAGTCATGGCGTGGATGATGGACAGCTATGCCATGATCGGCGGCAATATGTCGACCGGCGTGGTAACGGGCAAGCCAATTTCGCTGGGCGGCAGCCTGGGCCGCCGCGATGCGACGGGCCGCGGCGTGTTCGTCGTCGGTTGCGATGCGGCCGCCAAGGTCGGCATGTCGCTCGAAGGCGCGAAAGTCATCGTGCAAGGTTTCGGCAACGTGGGCGGCGTCGCTGCACGCATGTTCGCTGAAGCCGGCTCGAAAGTCGTGGCGGTGCAAGACCACAAGACCACCGTCGTGCACGCCGGCGGCCTGAACATCCCGCAACTGCTGGCACACGTGGCCGAAGTGGGCAGCGTCGAAGGCTTCCCGGGCGCCGAGGCATTCGTGCCGCGCGAAGATTTCTGGGGCATCGATTGCGACATCCTGATCCCGGCCGCGCTGGAACAGCAAATCACGGCCGAACGCGCACAAGTCATCCGCGCCAAGATCATCCTGGAAGGCGCCAATGGCCCGACCCTGCCGGCCGCGGACGACATCCTGACCGACCGCGGCGTGCTGATCGTGCCGGACGTGCTGGCCAACGCCGGCGGCGTGACCGTCAGCTACTTCGAATGGGCGCAAAACTTCTCGAGCTTCTTCTGGACGGAAGAAGAGATCAACAGCCGCCTGACCCGCATCATGCGCGAAGCGTTCGACGCGGTCTGGCAAGTGTCGCAAGAGAAGAAAGTGTCGATGCGTACCGCCACCTTCATCCTGGCGTGCACGCGCGTCCTGCAAGCGCGCGAAGTGCGCGGCCTGTACCCATAATGGCTGCCTGAGAAAAAGCCTGGGGCGTTGTCGCTTCGCCTCGCCGTACTTGCGTACTGTCTTCGGCTTTGCGCCTAGCCCTGGGCATTTTTCAGGCGCCATTGGGTTGCTGGCGCTCTAAAAAAATCCCGCCACACTTTTGTGTGAGCGGGATTTTTTTACATCTACCGGATTTTCTACACTGCGTAGCCTTGCGGGTTCTGATGCTGCCAGCGCCAGTGGTCGCGGCACATGTCGTCGATATTTTTCTGCGCTTGCCAGCCCAGCAATTCCTTCGCTTTGTCGGCCGAGGCATAGCAGCTGGCGATGTCGCCCGGGCGGCGCGGCACGATGTCATAGGGAACCTTGCGGCCGCTGGCGGCCTCGAAGGCGCGCACGGTGTCGAGCACGCTATAGCCGTGTCCCGTGCCCAGGTTGACGGTAAAGCCGCCCTCGGTGGAAAACAGGCGGTTCAACGCCGCCACATGGCCCAGCGCCAGGTCGACCACGTGGATGTAGTCGCGCACGCCCGTGCCATCGGGCGTAGCGTAGTCGTTGCCGAACACGGCCAGGCGCTCGCGGCGGCCCACTGCCACCTGGGCGATGAAGGGCATCAGGTTATTCGGGATACCGGCAGGATCTTCACCGATCAGGCCACTGGCATGCGCGCCCACCGGGTTGAAGTAGCGCAACACACCGACTTGCCATTGCGCGTCGGCATGCACGAGATCGGCCAGGATCTGCTCGACCATCAGCTTCGAGCGGCCGTACGGATTGGTCACGGACAGGCGCGACGTTTCCAGGATCGGCAAGGCTTCCGGATCGCCATACACGGTGGCCGACGAGCTGAAGACAAAACGCTTCACGTTCGCCGCCGCCAGCACTTCCAGCAGCGCCACGGTGCCCGATACATTGTTGTCCATGTACATCAGCGGCTGGGCCACCGATTCACCCACGGCTTTCAAGCCGGCGAAATGGATCACGGCATCGATGGCGTGCTCGCGCAAGACGGCCGCCATGGCCATGCGGTCGCGCACGTCCGCTTCATAGAAGGGCACGCTTTTACCGGAGATGCGCTCCACGCGCGCCATCGCTTCGCGCGCGCTATTACACAGATTATCCACCGCGATGACCTCAAAGCCTGCAGCCAGCAATTCGACACAGGTATGCGAACCGATGAAACCGGATGCGCCGGTCACGAGTATTTTCTTGGACATAATATTACTCAATGCAAAAAAGATAAGACTACCGTAATTCCCGCGCCCTGCCTAGCCAGCGCACGCTAGCGTGCGCATGAAAAAAGCCTGCGGCGTCACCGCGGCAGGCTTGTTCTCGTGCAAACGGCACAGGTGGGCAAACCGCCAAAGAAATTTACTTCTTGA
Organism: Janthinobacterium sp. TPC_1; assembly: GCF_056037845.1. Lineage (NCBI taxonomy): Bacteria > Pseudomonadati > Pseudomonadota > Betaproteobacteria > Burkholderiales > Oxalobacteraceae > Janthinobacterium > Janthinobacterium sp. TPC_1. The sequence goes on from NZ_CP195157.1 coordinate 995,881, forward strand.
TGAACACCAGATCCCACACGCCATGGCCCAGCTTCAGGCCGCGGTTTTCAAACTTGGTCAGCGGACGATACGCCGGCTGCGGTGCATAAGCATCGGCGCTATTGCGCAGCTGCGGCTCGGCACCCAGCACATCCAGCATTTGCACCGCATAATCTTCCCAGTCTGTGGCGCAATGCAGATAGCCACCCGGCGCGAGCCGATCGGTCAATTGCTTGACGAATGGCGACTGGATCAGGCGGCGCTTGTTGTGGCGCGCCTTGTGCCACGGATCGGGGAAGAAAACGTGGATACCGGCCAAGGAATTGGCTGGGATCATGTGCGTCAGCACTTCCACGGCATCGTGCTGCAGCAGGCGCAGATTCGTCAGCGACTCTTCACCGATCAGCTTCAACAAGCTGCCCACACCGGGCGTATGCACTTCGACGCCGATAAAATCCTTCTCCGGCATGGCTTTGGCGATATGTGCCGTCGTCGCGCCCATGCCAAAACCGATTTCCAGGATGACCGGCGCCTTGCGCCCGAATACCTGCTCGAAATCCATGGAGTCCTTGGCGAAAGGCAGCAGGAACTGCGGCCCCAAGGTCTCAAGCGCGCGCGCCTGCGCGACAGACAACCGTCCCGCGCGGGTCACGAAGCTGCGGATGCGGTGTTCGGTCGGATCGTACATCATCGGCCGCGCCGGGCCGTTTGCTGGGGTATCAGAGGACATGGGAATGAAGAAAATAGTGGCCGCGCCGCACAAAACCAGGCGCCAGCGAAAAATGGAGCGGGTGAAGGGAATCGAACCCTCGTCGTAAGCTTGGGAAGCTCGACAAGTAACTCAACAACCATGCGGGCTTGCGCCCCGTTTCTGCTCCGCAAAAGCAACATTATAGCAGCCGCACAAGCAGCCATCTATGCGAACAGAATATGGTTTGTGGAGCAGCAAGCCTAAACACCCCATGATCTAACAAGTGGATCAAACTGTTTGAAAAATTCTTCAAGATGCAAAAAAGCCACGTTTAGAACGTGGCTTTTTTTCTACCAAAACAACTAAATCTACTTCGATTTAGTTGGTTTTCCAACAGGAACAGTCATCACAACTGTGGTTTTCGGATGAGACTTTGCATACTCAGGTGTCACAATACGACCAGTGACTGCGCTGATAGGCATTTGTTTGGTTGGTGTCGGTTTGGTTGCCATGAGATGACTCCTAATATTCAAATTTCACAATGCAACATGTATCAACTAATGATAAATAAAAGATGATAAATGTCGATTTTTTGCTTAGAATGGAGTCATGACCGCTTAACAAGCGCCATGACTCGCAACAACCTACGATCTCCTGATCATATGGGTTTTTGCCATATACGATCCCTGCCTTTCTAGCTCCATTGCTAGTTATGTTCCGCGTGTCAGCGGCTGGGTTCAAATTCGAAGTAACTAGCGTTCCAAGGCGCTAGTTACTTCACCTTCACAGCGCAAAATCCACTAACAAGTCTCCCTACATATAGTGGTTTTGCTACCGAACTGAGCTAATTGTAGTGATGGTCGAAAAACGATGCAATACTTTCTTTCATAAAACCGTGTAATTTTTTTGACATTTTATGTGCGTAAATTGTTGACTTTTCAGGCAACGCATAAGCCGCCCACTACGCACTAAGTAAGCACTAACTCCCATTAATTGCATTGCAATATCTCGATCTTAATAAAGCTTTGCAATTGATTGCAATTTAAACGAAAATTTCAAGAAAGTTTCATTACTGACATCTTTGTTTCTCAATTTGAAATAATAGGCCACAGTGCACTCAATCTGGCCGAGAAATCATCTAACATCAGAGAAGGCTCGGGCGACTCGCCCTCACAAAGCAAAGCCATAACTGTGCGAAATTGCAAAATTGCCATCACTATTCCTGTGACGTTCAAAGCCGGAAAGTACAGTCCGCCCATCTCTATTTACAGATAACTCGAGATAGATGAAGTCATGCATATTGCGCGTAAGGCAATGCTCGATGCCGACCTGTTCGAATGGCATGCGGTGAGCACGGAATTAATCCGTAGCGCGGATGGCTCGCAGGTTGCCGCGCGGCTGGCCAGCACTGAATAAGCACGGGCTGTGCGGCTGCAATACAGCCCTGCCAGCGCACAAAAACAGCCCTTCTTAGCTTTCACACCACCCGCACGAAAAACCGCTCAAAGTGCGTCAAAATGCGTCAAATCTCACTCCCCCTCTTCGCCCCGCCGCGCCAGTCCTCATGCGCCTTCGGCCATGGCGCAAATTTGAGTCAAAAGACCCCTATATAGCGGGCAGGTGTGGAGGGGGGACAACTGCGCGCGCCGGGTCGAAATGGGCTTTTTTCTTGTGTTTGATGCAACATAAATCGACAGGGCGTGAAAAAGCCGCCTCGTGGGCGGCTTGTGTGGTGGCTGGGGCACTCCGGCGCGGCTGGACTGTCGCGGCCCTGCCCCGCTGGCTAGCGCGGCGTGGCGCTCATCCTGGGCGGCCGGCGCGCGCCATGGCCGCCTGTTCCTTGTCGTAATCGTCGCGGCAATCCACATCGCAGAACAGCAGCGCGGGCACCAGCGCCTCGGCGCAGTAGTGGCAGCATCCGTGCGCCACCAGGGCGGGCCGGCCACGCACGGCAGCCAGGCCGCGCGCCACCTCCGCAAAGATGATCTTGTCGGTGTTGTCTACGTGGTCGCTCATTGCGCGCCCTCCCCGCCCGTGGCCAGGTCATACGGGGCGAAGCGCACCACTTCCACGCCGGCCCATTCATTGATCGCTTCAAACTGCGCCTGCAGCGGCACCAGCTCGTTGCGGGCGAAGACGCGCGCGGCCGGTTCCACCGCGCCGAAGCCGCCGGCATTGTTCGGCAGGATGCCCATGAGCTGCGGCGGCACGCGGTGCGCGGCCAGCTGGTCGTCGCGCGTGACGCTCTTGATGTTGAAAAACTCGTCCTTGGCGGCCACGTCCGACACGGGCAGAATCTGGATGCCATCCTTCTTGCCGTTCGGCGCGTACATGAACAGGTTGCGGAAGTTGCCCGGCCCCTTGCTGTCGCGCATGGCCTGGCGCAGGTTGTCCACGTCCTGCGTGTTGGCGGCCGCGTCCGTCATGTAGAACACGAAACCCGCATGCGAGCCGTTCTTGTAGTACTTGCGACGGAACAAGGTGGCCGCCTCGTTGAGCCAGGCCGATTGCAGCGCGCTCAGGTACTGCGGCACGCCGTACAGCTCCTGGTTGACGTCCGGTTCCATCAGGTGGAAGACGCGGCCCTTGTCGAACTGGTGCACGGCCTGGTAGCCGTTGACGAAGAAATAGGTATCCAGATCGACGCCGCGCCGCATGTACTTGGCCAGCGCGTGCTGGTACGCCAGCGCCTTGCCGCTGCGGCTGGGCCGGTCTTCCAGGTAGGCGTTACCGAACGTCAGGAAGTCCAGGGCCATGCGCTTGAAGGCATCGCGCGACAGGTACTTGCTGGGGATCAGGGTAGATGCCAGCACGTTGGCCTTGAAGTGGATGGCGCTGCTGTGGTGCACGCCGGCATTAAAGGACTTGGCCAGGCCGGCCAGGTTGACGGGCGGCTCATACCAATGGCCGTTCTTCCAGCATTCGAAGCAGTCGAGAATGTCGGCGTGCTCGAGCACGGGCGTCGGGTCGCCGAAGGAAAACGCCTCGATGCTGGCGGCGGCCGGCGCCGTGGCCGCTGTTGATGGGGCGCCCTGGGCCTGCCGGCCGCGCGCGCGCAAGTGTCGTGCTTTGCTCAAGAATAAATCTCCATGAAAGAGTGGTGGTTGTCGGTGGTGCCTTCGAATGGCTCGTGATCGAGGGCGTGCATGCAGGCCCATGCCAGGTCGGCGTGGCCGGTTTCATCGCTGCGGCCGGCGACATAGGTCACATGCCGTCCGCTGGGGGTAAGGGTCTTGTGGATGGCCATGAAGGACTGCGCGATGTCCGTCCAGCCGGCGTCGAATTCCAGCCGGCCCTTGCTGATGATGTTTTTGGCCTTCAAGACCATGCGCGTTTTGACTTCGGGCGAGTAATTCAGGGCCGTGACGGCCGGGAAGAAGCCGCGCACGATGGGCAGCACGCCGATGCCCATGCCGGTCGTGTCGATGCCGATGTACTCGACGTTGTAGCGCTGAGTCATCTGACGGATGGCGTCGGCGTGATCCTCGAAGCTCTGCCCGCGCCACTGGTGGCGCTCCAGAATGCGGAACTTGCCGCCGGTCGTCATGGGCGGCGCCAGCACGACGCAGCCGGCGCTGTCGCCGTTCAAGGCCGGGTCGTAGCCGATCCACACGGGTCGGTTGCCGAACGGGCGCAGGCCCAGCAGCGGCTTGTAATCGTCCCACTCCACCCAGGAATCGACCATGCAGCGCTGCAGCTCGGCCAGTGGAAAGACCGAGGCCGAGTCGTCAATAAAATTGCACATCAGCAGGTTGTCGAACTGGTCGGGGCTGTATTCGAAGTTGCGCAGCTCATCGATGTCGAACAGGTTGCAGCCGCCGCGCTCGGCGTCCAGGATGGTGACGATCTGGCGCCAGATCTTGTCCTCGCCGGTAAAACCCGACGACAGGCGGCCGTGGCTCACGTCGATATTGACCTGGTCCGCCTTGGCGCGGCGCTTGTTGAACAGCTCGCCCGTCCAGAACGGATAGGCCTGATGCGTGGTCGAGGATGGCGTGGAAAAATACGTCTTGCGCCATTTCTTGTGGATGGCCATACCCGAGGCCACCTTGTTGAGTTCCTGGAAGTTCTGCGTCCAAAAGAATTCATCGAAGTAAAAATTGCCGTGGTAGCCCTGCGCCGTGCGCGCGTTGGTGCCCAGGAAATACAGGTGGGCGCCGTTCGGCAGCACGATGGGGTCGCCCGTCAGCTCGATGCCAGCCGCCTCGCGCGCGAATTGCACGATGTATTGCTTGAAGACGTGGGCCTGGCTTTTTGAGGCGGACAGGAAAATCTGATTGCGCCCCGTCGCCATCGCATCGGCCAGCGCCTCGCGGGCGAAATACCAGGTAGCGCCGATCTGGCGCGACTTCAAAATGGCGCGCGTGCGCTGGTCTCCGTTGCGATACCAGACCTTTTGATAGTCGAAGAGCGAATCCTGGAAGGCGTCGAGCAGCTGGATTTTCTGTTCTTCGCTGAAATCGTTGCGCGTCGGCTTCTTCTTCGGCCCCGCGTTACGGTTCGCCAGTTTGGGGTTGAGATCGACCTCGTTGCCACCCGGCTGCTCGTAGCGGCGCACGCGCGCCATCTGCACGATGGTGCGCGCCAGCAAGTCGATTTCCTTGTAGTCGCTGCCGCTCTTGACCTCTTTTTCGATCAGTTTCACGAGGCGCAGCTCGGCCGACGCCTCGACGTGCTCGATGGCCTGCGCCTTGTCCCATTCGTCGCGCTCTTTCCAGCTATTGATGGTGCTGCGCTTGATTCCCAGGTGGCGCGCGATGGACGAAATGCGCCAGCCCTTCCAGTACAGAGCGCGCGCGGCGCGGCGTGGCTCGGATTCGGGCACGGCCAGTTCGGCGATTTTCTCTTCGGTTTTTTGTTCAATGACTAGCATGCCGCCAGCGTAGGCCGCGCGCGCGCGGAGCGGGGAAAGGCAAAAGTCGCTATGCCCCATAGCAACCCGCAGCGCATTGAATCGCAGCGCCAAGACGTTGACCATGGCGTTATCCGATCAACCGAGAACGCCCACCATGTCCAAATCGAAATTTTTCCGCGTCGCCACCGAAGGCGCCACCACGGACGGCCGCAACATCGACCGCGCCACCATCGAACAGATCGCCGCCACCTACAACCCGAAGACCTACGGCGCGCGCATCTGGCTCGAGCACATTCGCGGCATCCTGCCCGACAGCCAGTTCAAGGCTTACGGCGACGTGATCGCGGTGAAAGCCGAGGAAGTGAACACGGACAGCGGCAAGAAACTGGCCCTGTTCGCACAGATCGAACCCACGCCGGAACTGGTGGCCATCAACAAGGCGAAACAAAAGCTCTATACCAGCCTGGAAATCCAGCCGGATTTTGCCAACTCGTCGCAGCCCTACCTGGTCGGCCTGGGGGTCACGGACAGCCCCGCCAGCCTGGGCACCGAAGCGCTGCAGTTCTTCTCCGCCGGCCGCAAGCAGCAAAGCACCAACCTGTTTACCTCCGCCGTCGAGGTGACGCTGGAGTTTGAAGAGCAGGGCATCAAGCTGGCCGACGCCGTGAAAAACCTGCTGTCGCGCTTCTCCAATAAATCCGGCGCCGACGCCGCGCAGTTCGCCGACATCAGCGAAGCCGTGCAGGAACTGGCCGGCCACGTCGTCACCGCCAACGACAACTATGCCGATGCCCTCAAGCGCCTCGATGCCGCGGAAAAGGCGCAGAAAGCGACGCAGGACGAGCTGGCCACCTTCAAGGCGCAGATGGACGAAACGCCCGGCAACGGCCCGCGCCGCCCGGCCGCCACCGGCAACGACGGCGCCGTGCAGACCGAGTTCTAAGCGCCCTCGCCCTTTCTTCCCCCCATTCAACAACGGAGCACTGATTTATGAAAAAGCAAACGCGCCAGGTCTTTGGCCAATATGAAACCCGCCTGGGCCAACTGAACGACACGGACAACGTGGCCAAGACCTTCAGCGTCACGCCCAGCGTGCAGCAAAAGCTGGAAACGAAGATGCAGGAATCGAGCGAGTTCCTGTCGAAGGTCAACATCATCGGCGTGACCGAACAGGAAGGCGAAAAGCTGGGCCTGGGCGTGTCCGGCCCGATTGCCGGGCGCACCAACACCAAGGACAAGGAACGCAAGACGCGCGACCTGTCCACCCTGGACGGCACCAAGTACCGCTGCGAGCAAACCAACTTCGACACGCACCTGAACTATGCCAAGCTTGACGCCTGGGCCAAGTTCCCCGATTTTCAATCGCGCGTGGCCAATGCCATCCTGACGCGCCAGGCGCTCGACCGCATCGTCATCGGCTTCAATGGCGTGAAAGCCATGGCCGACACCGATCTGGACGCCAATCCGCTGCTGCAGGACGTGAATAAAGGCTGGCTGCAGCACCTGCGCGAGCTGGCGCCCGAGCGCGTGCTGGGCCTGGTGGCCGCCGGCATGCCTGGCAAGGTCATCATCGGCGACGTGGACGGCGCCGACTATGCCAACCTGGACGCGGCCGTCACCGATGCCGTCAACCTGCTGGATCCGTGGTATCAGGAAGACACCAATCTGGTGGCCATCGTCGGACGCAAGCTGTTGAACGACAAGTATTTTCCATTGGTCAACGCCAAGCAGGCACCCACGGAAACCCTGGCGGCCGACATCATCATCAGCCAGAAACGCATCGGCGGCTTGCCGGCGGCGCGCGTGCCCTACTTCCCGGACAACGCCATCCTGATTACCCGTTTCGACAATCTGTCGATCTATTTCCAGGAAGGTGCGCGCCGCCGCCGCGTCGAGGACGTGCCGAAACGCGACCGCATCGAGAACTACGAGTCGTCGAATGACGCCTACGTGATCGAAGACCTGGGCCTGGCCGCGCTGGTGGAAAACATCGAGCTGAAAGACAAGTGATGGCGAACCAATCCCCCGCCCTGCGCCACCGCGCGCGCATGCTGGCCGAGCGCACGGCCGGCGCCGCCGCGCCGCAGGGCGTCACCACCGGCACGGCCTACGACCTGATGCTCTACAAGCTGTCCGACGACCGCCGGCGCCTGAAATCCATCCAGTCGGTCGAACGCAAGATCGAGGTCAAGGCCACCTTGCTGCCGGATTACGCGCAGTGGATCGATGGCGTGCTGGCGGGCGGCAAGGGTGCGCAGGATGACGTCTTTGCCACCCTGCTGGTGTGGCACATCGACACGGGCGAGTACGAGCGCGCCCTGGTCATGGCGGAATACGCGCTGGCGCACAAGTTCACCCTGCCCGACACCTACAGCCGTGACATCGCCACCCTGATGCTGGACGAATTTGCCGAGGGCTTCCTGCACGGCAAGCTGGCCGCCGACCCGCAGCATGCGGCCCAGGTGCTGGGCACCGTCGAGCATCTGACGGCCGCCAGCGACGCGCCCGACCAGGCGCGCGCCAAGCTGCACAAGGCCATCGGCCTCGCCATGATCGCCGTGCTGGATCAGGCCGACGAGACGGACATCGCCCCGGCGCTGATGGCGCAGGCGGAAGCGGCCATGGCCCAGTTGAAACGCGCCCGCGCGCTGTCCGAATCGTGCGGCGTCAAGAAAGATATGGAAAAGCTGGAACGGCGCATCAAGCGCGCGGCCGGTTCCACGTAAAGAGCATCCCCCGCAGCACGGCGGCACGGGGGGATTCTGGCCAACCCTTTGACCTGATGAACCCCGTCCACCGCCCCATTTTTGAAAGCGCCCCGTATGTCCTTCATGGCCCTGCCCCCGTCCATCCCGCCCGGCGCCACGCCCGTGCCGCCAGCACCGGCCGCCGGCGTCATCGAGAACGAGGGCTGGTTTCCCGATATTGCCCTCGCCGATATGCGCGACGCCATGCGTCTGGATGGCACGGTTACCGACGCGCGCCTGGTGCAAGCCGTGGTCGATGCCATCCTGCAGGTCAACCGCGAATTGGCCGACTGGCAGGGCAAGCAGGCCGCTACCGGCATCACCGCCCTGGTGGACGTGCCGGCTACGCGCATCAACCGCGAATCCCGCCTGATGGCGCAGTACCGGCGCGCCGTCTACAGCACGGCGAAAGCCGACCTGATCGAGCGTTACCGCGACTACGACAGCACGGCCACGTCCGTCAGCGACAAGAAAAGCATGGAGTGGCTCGACGACGCCCCCGGCGCGCAACGGCGCAATGCGCAATGGGCCATCGCCGATATCGTCGGCCGCACGCATCTGACCGTGGAGCTGATCTGATGCAGGTGCGCACGCGGCAGCACGACACGGTGGACGCCCTGGTGTGGCGCTACCTGGGCGACGGTGCGGGATACGTCGAGCAAACCCTGGAAATGAATCCCGCGCTGGCGCGCCACGGCGCCGTGCTGCCTGCCGGCCTGGTCGTCACCCTGCCGGAACCTGCCGCCAACGTGGCCGCCGTTGCCGATCTTGTGCAGCTATGGGACTAACTTTTTTAACAACACCTCTACTTATCCTCATCATGGAGAAACAAGCAATGTCCGCAGAATCGTTTGGTGGTTTCGCCACCCTGGTCAAACTGTACGGCTTCAAGGCGGCGCTGGGCATGGTCGGCGCGGCCATGCTCTACATCGTGCTGCCGCCGCTGAATGCCGACGGCACCTTCAACAAGGGCGAATTCGTCGCCCGCCTGGCCTGTGCCGGCGTCTTCTCGTGCCTGCTGGGCGGCACCGTGTACCAGCTGCTGTGCGCCCAGCTCCCGGCCATCGGCGCCATGGTCAACGCCTCCGCCATCGACCTGATTGTGGGCGCCCCCGGCTGGTGGGTATCGCGCGCCGTGGCCCTGTGGTTCCAGCGCCGCAGCGACAAGGACATCGCCGAGCTGGTCAAAGACGCGAAGGAACACTGATGGCCACCATTGAAAACCCGCTGATCGCACGCGTCATCGACGCTATCCTGCGCGCCGAAGGCGGCTACGTGAACGACCCGCAAGACAAAGGCGGCGAAACCAATTTCGGCATCACCGTGGTGGTCGCACGCGCCAACGGCTATCAAGGCCCGATGCGCGATCTGCCCGAGGCAGTGGCGCGCGCCATCTACACGGCCCGCTACATCACGGAACCGAAGTTCGACCAGGTGCTGGCCATCCATGCCGGCATCGGCGCCGAAGTGATCGACACGGGCGTGAACATGGGGCCGCACCGCGCGGCCGAGTTCCTGCAGCGCTGGCTGAACGGTTTCAACGACACGGGCGCGCGCTATCCCGCCCTGTTTGTCGATGGCCGCCTGGGCGCGCAGTCGATGGGCGCTCTTGCATCCTTCCTGAAATGGCGCGGCCAGGACGGCGCCACCGTGCTGCTGCGCGCCTTGAACGGGCTGCAGGCGGCGCGTTACCTGGAAATCACCGAAGCCAACAAGAGCCAGCGCCGCTTTCTGTTCGGCTGGATCAAGGAACGGGTGGCCATGTGAGCACGACCACCTGGCGCCCACTGGCCGCCTGCCTGCTGTGCGGCGCCCTGGCGGGCTGGACGGCGCAGGGCTGGCGCAAGGATGCCAGCATCGCCGCACTGCAGCGGGCGGCCGCTATCCAAACATCCACCGCCGCCACCGAACTGGCCCAGGCCACAGCCCGCGTGCTCACGCTGGAGCGCGCCGCCGGCGCCGCCCTGGCGCAACGCGCCGACCAACTCAACCAAGAACAAACCCATGCGAAAACCGAGCGTGACCGTTTTAACGATGGCGTGCGCAGCGGCGCTGTGCGCCTGTCAATCCCCGTCGCCAGCGGCCAGTGCGCCGCAACTGCAGATGCCGCCGCTGCCGCAAGCGATCAGCACCAAACGCGCGCCGAACTTGACCCAGCGACTGCGGCAGCTCTTGACGCCATTGCCGGCGACGCCGACGACGCCACCCGCCAGCTGAACGCCTGCATCGACGCCTACAACCTAGTACGAGACACCTACCATGTACAAACCGAATAGCCTGCGCCAACACCTGGCCACTGCCATCCCCGATCTGCAGCGCGATCCCGACCGCCTGCTGGTCTTCGCCGACGAGGGCAACGTGGTGGCGTCAGCCACCGCCTCGCTGTCCTTCGAATACCGCTTCAAGCTCAACCTGATCGTGACCGACTACGCGGGCGACGCCGACGCCATCATGGTGGCCCTGATCGCCTGGCTGAAAGTCCACCAGCTCGACCTGATGGCCAACGAAGAAACCCGCAAGCACGGCATCGCCTTCGAAGTGGACTTCAACAACCACGAGACGGTCGATATCTCGATCAAGCTGGACCTGACCGAACGCGTGACCGTCAAGACAGGCGAAGCGGGCCGTCTGGACATCAAGCACCTGGCGGAGATACAGCACATGCCGACCTATGCAGACGAGTTCTGGAAGCTGTACGACGGCGAGACCCTGCTGGCAGAATGGCGCACGCCCGAGGCGACGCCATGAGCGACGACCTGCACGCGCTGGAAGCCTGGGCCGGCACCCTGCTGGCCAAGCTGCAGCCGGCCCAGCGCCGCGCCATCAATCACAAGGTAGCCATCGACCTGCGCCGCAGCCAGGCGCAGCGCATCAAGGCGCAGCAGGGACCGGACGGCACGGCCTATCCGGCGCGCAAGCGGCGCAAGGAATTCAAGGGCAAGAACGGGCGCATCAAGCGGCAGAAGGCGGCGATGTTCGCCAAGATTCGAACCGCCAAGCACTTGAAAGTAAAGGCGACCGGCGATCAGATCGAGGTCGGGTTCTTTGGCTGGGTGGCGCGCGTGGCGCACGTGCATCAGTTTGGCCGGCAAGAGCGAGTTACCAAGAAAGGGCCGGTCTACAAGTACCCGGAGCGGCCCCTGCTGGGGTTAAATGAACCGGATCGGACGTTGATACGCGAATCGCTGCTGCGTCACATGGAAAAAAACTAAGATGCATCAATGCAAACTTCACCTGACATTAGTTGTCAAATGAGATAGAGTCGCATCATACTGCCCTCTACCCGCGCGCCCTACCTATCCATTCAATTAAATTGCCGACGAAAACCATCGAAAGAAGTTACATGTCACTCTTGCAACAAATAGTTGATGAAGCAATATCTAAGGACTCTAGTGTTACCCGATTGCTTCGCCTCTGTATGGTATTGGCTCATGACCTAAAACACGAGCCGCTTTCGACATGGATTAAGCATGAGCTTGAGGGCTATCCTGACGATGTCAGTGTTCCGCCTTACCGGATTTTTGTAGGGACGATTAAAGGAAATATGATCGGAAGACTCGAAGGAGTTGTACAGCTATCGGCTGCTGTATTGCCGGAGGATATTCGCAAGGCTTTTGAGGACATTCAGTATCGCAGGCCAGTTGCAGAGTGTGCACAGATGGTAGAAGCAAGTGAGGGGAAAGGCACTTTCAAAAGGGATTGGCCTATCGCTTTGGCAATTCAGTACGGCTCGGCAATGACACCAGGGTCACATTGCACAGGAGCTTGGATGGAGCTCCCTATAGCACATTTGACGTCGTTGATTGATCAAATAAAAACAAAGATTCTTGCATTTTCGCTTGAAATAAAATCGACGTATCCTGATGCTGGGTTGGTACCAGCACATGATGAAAATTTGAGGGAAAAGGAGAAAATAGTGAGTCAAATATTCAATACAACAATAAACGGTGGAAATGTTAGTGGTGTGGCGTTCGGAAATCATTCCGTCGAGCAGAGCATAGTAAACGGCATAAAACCGGGCGACCTCCCCTCGCTCATTGCGGCACTTGAGAAAATAGGCTTGCCGAAGGAAACTGCAGCAGATCTAGCGAACAATGCCAATGCCGATAGAATATCTGGCGAGAAAGGAATAGGTTCCAAGGTCAAAGCTTGGTTTGAAAAGACCAAAGGTGCTGCAGTCGATATAGTGGCGGATAAAACTATCGAGCAGATTATCACTTACGCTACCGCTGCAATCTTAGCGTTTGCGCCATAGTCGATTTTGACAACGCGGCTTGGCATAGTCGCTAATCGGCTTATCAACCCGCCCCCGCGTGCATCCGCACGCGGACTTCGGCAACATGCATTGCATGAACGCCGACCTGTCCGACCTCCTCCGCTTGCTGCAAAACCTGATCCGCCTGGGCACCATTGCCGAGGTCAAAGGGGCCAAGGCGCGCGTGCGGCTGGGGCCGACACTCACCACCGAATGGCTGAAATGGGCCACACGGCGCGCCGGCAGCACGCGCACCTGGTCGGCGCCCACTGTGGACGAACAAGTCATCGTCTTTTCCCCGGGCGGCGACCTGACGCGCGGCATCATCCTGCCGGCGCTGTACTCGCAGGCATTTGATACACCCGAAACCAGCGACAGCATCCACACCACGCACTACCCTGACGGCGCCGTGGTGCAGTACGACCATGCGGCCCACACCCTGACGGCCACCCTCCCCGGCGGCACGGCCACCATCACGGCCGACAAGGTGACGTCGAACGCGCCCAGCACCATCTGCACGGGCGACCTGACCGTCATGAAAAACCTGATCGTCATGCAAGCGGCCACCGTCAACGGCGCCACCGCCCTGAACGGCGGCGTGAACGCCAAGGCCGGCGCCGCTGGCGGCGTGGCCATGGCCGTGCAAGGGACGATCAAAGCCAGCGAGGACGTGCTGGCCGGCGCCATCAGCCTGGCCAAGCATCCGCACGGCGGCGTCAAGCAAGGCAGCGACCAGTCGGATGGGCCATTGCCATGATGGGCATGCACGCCGCCACCGGGCGCAGCCTGACCGGCCTGGGCCACCTGCGCCAGTCGGCCACCGACATCCTCACCACGCCCATCGGCTCGCGCATCCGGCGTCGCCGCTATGGTTCCGAAGTGCCCGAGCTGATCGACCAGCCCCTGAACAGCGCCACGCAGTTGCGCATCTACGCCGCCACCGCCTTCGCCCTGCGCCGCTGGGAGCCGCGTTTGCAACTGTCCAGCGTGCAGCTCACGCGCGACACGGACGGCGCCATCGCGCTGCTGCTCGATGGCACGGCGAATGGCCAGGCCATCACCATGGCCGTACCCGTCAAGCAAGGCGGCGCTGTATGAGCACGCCCATCGACCTGACCCAATTGCCCGCGCCCAGCGTGGTCGAGGTGCTGGACTTCGAAGCCATCCTCGCCACACGCAAAGCCCACCTGGTGAGCCTGCTGCCGAAGCCGGAAGCCGAGCGCGCCGCCGTCACGGCCCTGCTGGAACTCGAATCGGAACCGGCCACCAAGCTGCTGGAAGAGAACAGCTATCAGGAAACCATCCTGCGCAACCGCGTCAACGAGGCGGGCAAGGCCGTCATGCTGGCGTTTGCCCTTGATGGCGACCTGGATCAATTGGGCGCCAACGTCAACGTGGCGCGCCTGGTCATCACGCCGGCCAATCCGAACGCCCTGCCACCTGTGCTTGCGGTCATGGAAGACAACGACGCCTACCGCCTGCGCATCCAGGAAGCGCCGGACGGCCTGTCCGTGGCCGGCCCGAAAGCCTCCTACGAATTCCACGCCCGCAGCAGCGACGGCCGCGTCAAGGACGCGAGCGCCACCAGCCCCACGCCGGCCAGCGTCACCGTCACGGTGCTGGCCAACAACGATACCGGCATTGCCGGCGCGGATCTCTTGGGCACCGTGGCGCGCGCGCTCAACGCCGAGGACGTGCGCCCCTTGGGCGACCGCCTGAGCGTGCAGGCCGCCCAGGTCATCGACTACCAGATCGAGGCGACCTTGTATATCGGCGTCGGGCCGGAAGTGCCGATTCTGCTGGACGCCGCGCGCGCCAACGCCGTGCGCGTATCGCAGCCGCGCCGCCCGCTGGGGCACAGCATCTACCGTTCCGCCTGCAGCGCCGCCGTCCACGTCGAAGGCGTGCGCAAGGTCGTCTTGACCAGCCCGGCGGCCGACATCGAACTGAACGCTACCCAGGCCGCGCGCTGCACGGCCATCAAGCTCAATGTCGTGGTGCGCGATGAATAACTTTGTGCCGACCCTGCCGCCCAACACCACGGCGCTGGAACGCGCCATCGCCGTGGCATGCGCCGAGCTGGTCAACGTGCCCGTGCCGCTGCGCGACCTGTGGAGCGCCGACCGCTGCCCGGTCAACTTGCTGCCGTTTCTGGCCTGGGCCTGTTCCGTGGATCGCTGGGACGATGCCTGGCCCGAATCGATCAAGCGCGGCGCCATCAAGGCGTCCTATTTCATCCACAAGCACAAGGGCACGATTGCCGCCGTGCGCCGCGTGGTGGAATCCCTGGGCTATTTGATCCGCATCACCGAATGGTGGCAAACCACGCCACCGGGAGTGCCTGGTACGTTCCGACTCGACGTCGGCGTGCTCGATACCGGCATCACCGACGCCATGTTTCAGGAAATGGAACGCCTGATCGCCGACGCCAAGCCTGTCAGCCGCCACATGACGGGCCTGGCGATTTATCTGGAAAGTCGCGGCACGGTTTACACCGGCATTGCCGCGTACCACGGCGACGTCATGACCGTCTATCCGTGGATCGCGGAAACCATCGAAGTGCGCGGCACGCTGTTGCTGGCCGGCGCATCCCATACCATCGACACCATGACCATCTATCCATGAGCACATATTTCGCTATTCTGACGCAGGTGGGCGAGGCCAAGCTGGCCAATGCCATCGCCCTGGGGCAAACCCTGAAACTGAAAAAAAATGGGCGTCGGCGACGGCAACGGCACCCTGCCGGTTCCCGACCGAGGACAAAAGGCGCTGCTACGCGAGGTGCACCGCGCCGACTTGAACAAATTGGACAAAGACCCGGCCAACAGCAGCCAGATCATTGCCGAACAAGTGCTGCCCGAGAACGTGGGCGGCTGGTGGATGCGCGAACTCGGCATCTACGACGAGGCGGGCGACCTGTGCGCGGTGGCCAACTGCCCGCCCAGCTACAAGCCATTGATGGCCGAGGGCAGCGGGCGCACGCAAGTGGTGCGCATCGTGCTGATCGTCGCCAGCACGGCCGCCATCGAGCTGAAAATCGACCCGTCCATCATCCTGGCAACACGCCAGTATGTCGATGAACAGATCATTACCGTGCGCGCCTACAGCGACGCGCAACTGGCCAGGCACCTGGCTGCTCTTGATCCGCATCCGCTGCTGGCCAAGGTCGCCTATGTCGATCAGCAGGACGCCAGCGCACGCGCCTATGGCGACCAGCAACTGGCCAAGCATCAGGCGGCTCTTGACCCGCACCCGCTGCTGGCGAAGGTCGCCTATGTCGATCAGCAAGACACCAGCGCGCGCGCCTATGGCGATCAGCAACTGGCCAAGCACCAGGCTGCTGCAGATCCGCATCCGCTGCTGGCCAAGGTCGCCTATGTCGATCAGCAGGACAGCAACGCCCGCGCCTATGGCGACCAGCAACTGGCCAAGCACCAGGCTGCTGCAGATCCGCACCCGCTTCTGGCGAAGACCGTCTATGTCGATCAGCAGGACGCCAACGCGCGCACCTATGGCGATCAGCAACTGGCCAAGCACCAGGCCGCCGCCGATCCACATCCACTGCTGGCGAAGGTCGCCTACGTCGATCAGCAGGACACCAGCGCCCGCACCTATGGCGATCAGCAACTGGCCAAGCACCAGGCTGCTGTCGATCCGCACCCACTGCTGGCCAAGGTCGCCTATGTCGATCAGCAGGACACCAGCGCGCGCGCGTATGGCGACCAGCAACTGGCCAAGCACGCGGCCGCTCTTGACCCGCATCCGCAATACAGCATGAAAGAAGTGGCGACGCTTAAAAAATTTGAAGCCTCGAAGAAACTGGCCAGCGCCGAGTTTGTACAGCAGGCACAAGGCAGCATGGTGAAATACGTTGGCGTGAATGCCGACCGCATCTTGACAGCGGACGACATGGGCGCCGCCCTGTACTTTACCGCCCCTGGTCTGACCCTCACCATTCCCAGCCCGGACTCGCTGGGCATTCCCGCCAATTCGGGCAAGTACTTCAAGCTCTTCGGCCTGAACCAGTCGCCAGGCACGATTGCGTCCGGAGCCGGCGTGGTCATTGGCTATGACGTTGGCGACGTGAAAAAAATCATCATCAAACAAGGCCAGTTCATCACCGTAATGGCAACAAGCGGCCAAGTCTGGCAAGTCATCGATGCAACCGCCGAAATGGGGCGCAATGCCGACTTTTCGTCAAAGTTGGTTGGAAGTAACGGCCACCAAAAACTGCCAGGTAATTTCATCATGCAATTTGGCGATGCCACCGCGACGCCTGCAGGAAGCTTCATTACATTCGATATCGCCTTCCCTGTGGAGTGCTTCGGCGTCTGCCTCACCGGCGCCAACAACGACGCCGTCAATCGCCTGGGAACCGGCAAGCCAACCAGGACGGGCTTTGCTGCGTACTCGTCCGATTCCACTCCGGCCACTCGTTACATCGCTTTCGGGAAATAACATGACCATCTTCTATTCCAATACCACCCGTGGGTTTTATCCCGAGGATATGCGTGCCGACTACGAGCAGGCCGGCACCTGGCCGGCCGATGGCGTCGAGGTGACGCCCGACGACGAAACCATGCTGCGCGAGGCAATCACCGCCGGCGCGACCATCCGCAAGAAGTCCGGCGGCAAGTGGAGTATCACCGCGCCACCGCCGCCACCGTTTGCCGTGCTGGCCGCGCCCTACCTGGACAGCGTGCGCCAGGCGCGCGACGCCATCCTCAACCGCCTGGCCGGCATCGGCTTTGCCGCCATGGCCAGCGGCGACGCGGCAACCGCCCAAGCCATCGCCACGGCGCGCACCGGTCTGCTCGACATCACCACCTGCGCGACGGTCGCCGCCGCACAGGATCTGGATGCCCTGCAAGCGGCCGTCAGCGCCGAATTCCAGCGCATCGCCGACGCCTTGCCGGATGAGGCGCGGCGCGCCTTCGATGATGCGGGCACGGCAGCGCCCCAGTAACGTCTTTTCACCACTCACCAGGAGAGCCCTATGGCCACCGACTACCACCATGGCGTGCGCGTCATTGAAATCAACGAGGGTTCGCGCCCGATTCGCACAGTCTCCACCGCCGTGCTGGGCCTGATCGCCACGGCCGAGGATGCCGACCCTATCGCTTTTCCACTGGATACGCCCGTGCTCGTCACCAACGTGCTGGCCGCCATGGGCAAGGCCGGCAAGACGGGCACCCTGTACCGCAGCCTGGCGGCGATTGCCGCGCAAACCAAACCGCTGACCATCGTGGTGCGCGTGGCCCAGGGCGAAACGGAAGCGGAAACCACGACCAATGCCGTGGGCGGCGTGTCGCCCGATGGCAAGTACCTGGGCGCCCAGGCGCTGCTGGCCGCGCAAAGCAAGCTTGGAGCGAAACCGCGCATCCTGGGCGCGCCTGGCCTCGACACCCAGGCCGTCACCAATGCCCTGGCCAGCGTGGCACAGCGCCTGCGCGGCTTCGTGTATGCGTCGGCCTATGGCTGCGCCACCGTTACGGCGGCCACCGCCTATCGCGGCCAGTTCGGCCAGCGCGAAATCATGATGATCTGGCCCGACTTCGTGAACTGGAATACCGCCCTTGATGCCGAGGCCAGCATTTCGGCCGTGGCCTACGCCATGGGCCTGCGCGCCAAGATTGACGAGGAAACAGGCTGGCACAAGACCTTATCGAACGTGGTCGTCAACGGCCCGACCGGCATCACCAAGGATGTGTTTTTCGATCTGCAAGACCCGGCCACCGACGCTGGCGTACTCAACGCCAAGGAAGTGACCACCCTGATTAACATGGGCGGTTACCGCTTCTGGGGTTCGCGCACCTGCGAGGCGCCGGGCGGCTTCTTCTATTTCGAAAGCTATACGCGCACGGCCCAGGTGCTGGCCGACACCATTGCCGAAGCGCATTTCGCCTATGTGGACCTGCCCTTGCATCCGTCCCTGGTGCGCGACCTGCTGGAAAGCATCAACGCCAAGTTCCGTGACTTGAAATTGCAGGGCTACATCATCGACGGCCATGCCTGGTATGACGAGCAATACAACGACAAGACGGCGCTGAAAGACGGCAAGCTGGCCATCGACTACGACTACACGCCCGTGCCGCCGCTGGAAAACCTGAAATTCCAGCAGCGCATTACCGACCGCTACCTGGCCGACTTCGCCTCGCGCATCGCCGCATAGTCGTACTGGCGTCGCCATCACCACCCTGCCCGCGCTTGCGCGGCGCATTGAACTACTGGAGAAATTATGGGCCTGCCCCGCAAACTGAAAAATTTTAACTTGTTCCAGAACGGCGTCTCCTTCATGGGCATGGTGCCCGAAGTCACCTTGCCGAAACTGAGCCGCAAGATGGAAGAGTACCGCGCCGGTGGCATGAGCGGCCCCGTGTCCGTCGACTTCGGCAACGAGGCGCTGTCGCTGGAATGGAGCGGCGGCGGCCTGATCGCCGAAGCCCTGAAACAGTACGGCGCGCACACGCATGGCGCCGTGCAACTGCGCTTTGCCGGCGCCTACCAGGAAGACGATGACGGCACGGTCGCCGCCGTGGAAGTGGTCGTGCGCGGCCGTTACAAGGAAATCGATATGGGCGGCGCCAAGATGGGCGACGACACCACGCACAAATACACGATGGCGTGCAGCTATTACAAGCTGATGATCGACGGCGCCACCGTCATCGAACTGGACTTCATGAGCGGCACCGAGAACTTTGGCGGCGGCGACACGAATGCGGCCATCCGCAAGGCCATCGGCCTGTAATCCCTTTTTATTCACTACCACCCCACCACAAGGAACACAGCATGAACAACGATACCCAAAACCAAGCCGTCATCGAACTGGACGAGCCAATCAAGCGCGGCGACAGCTTCATCACTTCGCTGACCGTGCGCAAGCCCAAGGCGGGCGCCCTGCGCGGCATTTCCCTGATCGAGCTGGCCAACCTGAACGTGTCGGCCCTGCAGATCGTGCTGCCGCGCATCACCGAGCCGACCCTGACCGCGCACGACATCGCCAACATGGACCCGGCCGACCTGCTGGCCGTGGGCGCCGAGGTTGCCGGTTTTTTGGCGAGCAAAGCCGATCGCCTTTCGGTATCCCCGGCGAAGTAGAAGACGCCATGGCCGACATTGCCGGCGTCTTCCACTGGACGCCGGCAGCGATGGACGGTTTTACGATAGATGAACTGATGGCCTGGCGCGAACGCGCCAGGCAGCGAAGCGGAGCGGAATAGATGGCTGGTCGGGATTTGAAACTACAGGTGGTATTTGCGGCACTGGACAAGATCACCGGCCCGCTGAAAAAGATCATGGGCAGTTCCAGCGATACGGCCAAAGCATTGAAGGCGACCAGCGACCGCTTGCGAGACCTGAACGCCCAGCAAAAGAACATCAGCAAATTCCGCGAGCTGCACGGTGGCCTGGACGCCACCCGCAGCAAGCTGGAAGCGGCACAGCAGAAGGTGGCCAGCCTGGCCACCAAGATGAAACAGGCGGAGGCGCCCACGCGCGCCATGACGCGCGAATTTAACGCCGCCGTCAAAGCGGCTGGTGCCTTGAAGACGGCCGGCCAGCAGCAGGCCCAGCAACTGCAGGTCATGCGCGAGCGCCTGGCAGGCGCCGGCATCGGCACCAAAGACCTGGCCAACCACGAGCGCACCTTGCGCCGCGAAATCGAGGCCACCAACAAAACCATGACCTTGCAGCAGCAGAAGCTGGCCAACTGCAACGCCGCCGCCAAGCAGCAGCGCGTCACCAATGCCACCCAGCACGCCGACAAGCTGCGCAACAAGGCGGGCAATCTGGCCATGGCCGGCGCTGGCGCCACCGCCACAGGCGCCGTCATCGGTGCGCCCGTGGTCAAAGGGCTGAACGAGGCCAAGCACTATCAAACGGAAGTGGGCAGGGTCAACGCGCTGGGCCTGGGCGACAAGGTGTCAGCCGAGGCCGTCGCCTTCGCGCGCAACATGAAGACCTACGGCACCAGCCAGCTCGACAACCTGCAGCTCATGCGCGACGGCATGAGCGCCTTTGCCGATGTGCACCACGCGGAAATGGTGGCGCCTACCCTGGCGAAAATGAAGTTTGCCAATCACGCCTTCTTTGGCGAAGAAGAAGGCGCCGACAACGAACGCAAGTTCATGGACATGCTCAAGGTGATCGAGCTGCGCGGCGGCCTGGAGAGCAAGGAAAAGTTCGAAGCCCAGGCCAATATCGTGCAACAAGTCATCACCGCCACGGGCGGGCGCGTCGGGCCGAATGAATGGCTGAACATGATCAAGACGGGCGGCATTGCGGCCAAGGGCTTGAAAGATGACGCCTTTTACTACCAGATGGAACCGCTGGTGCAGGAAATGAGCGGCAACCGCGTCGGCACGTCCCTGATGAGCGCCTACCAGAACTTGTACCAGGGCCGCACGACGAAACGGTCGGTCAAAAAGCTGGATGAGTTTGGCCTGATTGGCGACAAAAGCAAAGTCACGCCTGACAAGGCGGGGCAAATTGCATTCCTTGATCCCGGTGCGCTGCTGGGTTCCGAGCTGTTCCGCGAAAATCAGTTCGAATGGATGGAAAAAGTGCTGTTGCCGCAACTGGCCAAGAAGGGCATCACGGAGAAAAAGCACGTGCTCGACGCCATCGGCAGTATCTTTTCCAACCGCACCGCGTCGAACCTGTACTCGCAGATGTACTTGCAGCGCGTGCAGATCCACAAAAACGAAAAGCTCAACCGTGGCGCCGCCGACATCGGCACCCTCGATAAGCTGGGGCGCGACTCGGCCGCCGGCAAGGAACTGGAAGCGCAATCGAAGCTGGCCAACTTGAAACTGACCATGGGCGAAAAAATCCTGCCGCTGTATGCGCAGGGACTGGAACTGGCGATTTCCGCCGTGCAGCGCCTGAACGGTTTCATGGAACGCAACCCGACCGTGGCCAAGCTCATGATTACCGCCTTTGCCGTGCTGGCCGGCCTGCTGCTGGTGCTGGGGCCGCTGATGCTGGGCATTGCCGCCATGATCGGCCCGTATGCCATGCTGCACGTCATGTTCGCCAAGATGGGCGTGACGGGCGGCGTGCTCACGCCCATCCTGCGCAAGCTGGGCGGCGCTTTCATGTGGGCCGGCCGCGCCGTGCTGTGGCTGGGCCGCGCTCTTCTGATGAACCCGATTGGCATCGCCATCACGGTCATTGCCGGCGCCGCCTTCCTGATCTACAAGTACTGGGAGCCGATCAAGGCTTTCTTTGGCGGCCTGTGGTCAGACGTCAAGGCGGCGTTTGCCGGCGGCTTTACCGGCATCAATAGCCTGATCGCCGACTGGTCACCGCTGGGATTGTTCTATCGCGCCTTCGCGGGCGTGCTGGGCTGGTTCGGTGTTGCGCTGCCGGCCAGGTTCACCGACTTTGCGGCCAGCATCCGGGGCCGCTTTGCCAAGGGACTGGCGCCGCTGGCTGGCCTCTTCACTGGTATCTGGTCGCAGATCAAGACCGCATTTGCCGGCGGCATAGGCGGCGTCAGCGCGCTGATCGTCAACTGGTCGCCGCTGGGCCTGTTCTATCGCGCCTTCGCTGGCGTGCTGGGCTGGTTCGGCATCGCCCTGCCGGCCAAATTCACCGACTTCGGCGCCAGCATCCTGCAGCGCATCACCGCATCCTGGGCGCCTATCGCCGCCTTCTTTGCCGATATCTGGTCGCGCCTACGCACGGTCTGTGCCGGCGGCATGGGCAGCATCACGGCCCTGATTATCAACTGGTCGCCGGTCGGCGTGTTCTACCAGGCGTTCGCGGGTGTCATGAGCTGGTTCGGCATCCAGCTGCCGGCGCAGTTCACGGAGTTTGGCGCCAACATCCTGCGCGGCCTGGTCAACGGCATCACCGGTTCCATGGGCGCCGTCAAGGACGCCATCAGCAATGCCGGTTCCAGCACCATTGCCTGGTTCAAGGAAAAGCTGGGCATCCACAGCCCGAGCCGCGTGTTTGCCCAGCTCGGCGACTACACCATGCAAGGCCTGGCCGTGGGCCTGGACCGCAGCGAGGGCGCGCCGATTGCCAAGGTGTCTACCCTGGCGCAGCGCCTGACGCAGCTGGGCGCCGGCATCGCCATCGGCACGGCCTCCGCCCTGCCCGCCAGCGCCTTCGACACACGCGCCCCGCTGTCCCAGGGCACGTTCGGCTCCGGCATGACGATTCAGGGCGACAAGATCGAAATCACCTTCCATGTGCAGGCTGGCACGATCCCCAGGCCATCGCGCGCGCGGTGAGCGTGGCGCTCGATCAGCGCGACCGCGAAAAGGCCGCACGCATCCGCTCGTCCCTGCGCGACCACGATTAAGAAAGAAGCACCACCATGATGATGATTTTAGGAATGTTCGTGTTCAGCCTGCCGACGCTGGCCTATCACGAGCTGCAGCGGCAAACAGAATGGAAGCACGCCAGCACGGCCCGCGTGGGCCTGCGCGACGCGCACCAGTACGTGGGGCCGGGTGACGACACCATCACCCTGTCGGGCTGGGTGGCGCCGGAACTGACCGGCTCCCTGTACTCGCTCGATGCGCTGCGCATGATGGCCGACACGGGGAAATCGTGGATTCTGATCCAGGGCACGGGCCGCATACTCGGCTCCTACCGCATCACCAGCATGACGGAGGGCCGCACCATCCTGGACGGCAGCGGCGGCGCGCGCCGCGTCGAGTTCTCGATTGCACTCAAGCGCGACGACGACGGCGTGCTGGCCATGCTTGGCCTGGGCGACATCGGCGACCTGAAAAACATGCTCAGCATTGACGGCATGACCAGCAGCATTGCCGGCGCGGCCAAGAGTGCAGTGGGCAGCGTCGTGGGCAATGTGGTCGGCGGCATCACGTCGAAGTATGGCGGCGTCGTCAGCGAAATGAAGGACAAGATCGGCGGCAGCATCAGCGGCGCCATCGGCAGCGCGGCGGACAAGTTCAAATGAGCGAGCATATCCCCGCCTTCAAGGTCAGCATCGAGGACAAGGATTTGACGGCCATCGTTTCGCCGCGGCTGATTAATTTGACCTTGACCCTGTGCCGTGGCGACGAGAGCGACCAGCTCGATATATCGCTCGATGACAGCGATGGCAAGCTGGCCCTGCCGCCGCGCGGCGCGCAGATCGCCCTGGCGCTGGGCTGGCAAGCGTCCGGTCTGGTGGATATGGGCAAGTTCACCGTCGACGAGGTGGAGCACAGCGGCGCGCCCGACACCATCACCCTGCGCGCCAGGTCGGCCAACCTGATCGACACCTTCAAGCAGCAGCAGGAATACAGCTTTCACAAGACCACCCTGGGCGCCATCATCGAGGCCATCGCCTTCCGCAACGAGCTGGCGTCGGGCGTGTCCGCGCGCCTGCGCGATACCGCCGTCGAGCACATCGACCAGACCCACGAAAGCGATGCGGCCTTCCTGCGCCGGCTGGGCAGGAAATACGACGCGGTGGCCACCGTCAAGAATGACACCCTGCTATTCATCCCCATCAACCAGAGCCGCACGGCCAGCGGCAAGGCGCTGCCGGTCATCGACATCACGCGCGCCCTGGGCGATGGCCACCGCTACCACAGCGCCGAAAGCGACGCCTACACGGGCGTGCGCGCCTTCTGGCACGACGAGCGCTACGCGCGCCGCCGCAGCGTGGTGGCCGGCGTGCCCGGCAACAGCAAGCGCCTGCGCACCACCTTCGCCAACGAAACGGACGCGCGCGCGGCGGCAGTGGCCGAATGGCAGCGCATCCTGCGCGGCCTGGCCACCTTTGAAATGAGCCTGGCCCTGGGCAACCCGGCCGTGTTCCCGCAATCGCCCGTGACCGTACAAGGCTTCAAGCCCGAGATCGACGCCACCGAATGGCTATCGGTCAAGGTCACGCACAGCCTGGGCGGGAACGGCTTTACCACGCGGGTGGAGTTTGAAACGAAGACGGAAGCGGTCGAGGCCGAGCGCGAGGAAGAGAAAGATCCGGACGAAGGCGTCACGGGCGTGGTGGCCAAGTGGAAGGACGTGGCGGCGAAGAAGAAAAAGGCGGGGCAGGAGCAGGCAGGCACTACGGGCACGCTCAAGACACTGGAGCATCTTTACAAAAGTAAGGGCGGCGCCAAGCGAGCGGCAAAACTGGCTTGGGAGCACATCAAGGAGGTGCGCGAAATCATTTGGGAGAACAGCGAGGAGCCATGGAAGCCGGCGGAAACGGCTTCCAAAACGCAGGCGTGACGAACTACGGGAGGGTGACGGACTTTATCAGGACGCTCAATACTTCATTTGTTACACCCTTGAGTGTCTCCATAGTTCCGGCCTTCACTGATTGCACCAATCTCTCGCCCAAGGTAACGCGGCTGACCAGACTATCGGGGACAGCTTTGAGGGCGGTCAAACCTTTTTCGGAAAGTACCGCATCCGAAAAGCCTGTGGCTGTCTTGCTATTGGGGCGTACGGAAATGTACCCCTCTTGCACCAACCATGTGGCGGTGTTGATAAATGCCTCTGCCGGAGGAGTCAGTTCGGCACCTGTGAAGCTGTCAGCATTGAAGCAAGCAGCTTCGCCACCCTCCACAAATCGTCTCGCATCCAGGTAGATTGGTTTCGGGAAATTTTCGTACAGTTTTGCAAAAATATGGCCAGTTAATACATCAAAAGCATCAATATTGGAGAGTGTCATGATCAACAGAAATTTAGAAGAAGTAGAACGCCAAGAAAACGAAATTCGGCACCATATTCATCGGCAGATATTAGGAATATCTGACCAGGTGCGTTCCAAAGAAATATGGCTTAGGATTCTGGAGACAGCAAATCCGGAAACCATTGCAACCGCTCTGAGCACACAGCTCACGCATTTCAATTACCAACAGGTGATGCTATGCAAAGCCTGCAACTGTGTGAAAGTGATATAACTTATGCCCAAGGATTGGGTGGAGAAGGTCTCCATTCAGAAAAATAGTGTCTCAGTATCGGATTATCATCTTCACTTTGATAATTTACGGGATCAATATATTTCTCAAATAACTGACTTCGGCAGAGGGCTTCCCCCTCTACCGAGGTGCACTCAACCTCTACGTACTTAGCTCCCATCCCACGCAGTGCCTCTACTCCAGCTATTAGCAGTTGGGAACCAAGACCCTGTCGTCTAAAAGAAGGCTCAATCTCGATAATGTGAATTTCTCCACCGTCAATATACATTTGGAATACGACGAAACCGACCGTCCTTCCCGCAACCATATAGCACAGTCCATCGCCACGGGAAAACAACCTCTCAATAACATTTCTATTGCAATAAAATCCTGTGCCGTCACGATCATTTTCAGCCTTAAGCCACTCAAGCACTTCAGGGAAAAATTCTGCTCTTGCCGGTTTGATTACATCCATAAGACTCTCTTTTCAGCAGTTTCAGAGGAGGAATTTTTCATCAAGGGGTTTGAGGCTCAGGTCTGCCATTCCGACACAGGCCCAGCTAGGCATGCAGGCGCTCTCACCTTTGCGCTTGATATGCATAGTTGAATATTTTGCCAAAGGGAGGCGCCCGGCTCGCCAGCGTCAATCGCTCGCTTCCGAGGATTCCAGCTGCTGAAAATTATGCAGAACAAACAAGCAGCAATTACAATAAGCATAAGAAGATCAATCATTTGCAGACTATTTTTCCTTTTTTCGTCCGCTGCCGGCCACATTAAAAGTCTGCGGCCCAATGATATTCCCCACGAAATTTTGCCCAATCTTGCCGTGGGTTTCAACGTGTGGCGTATTCCCTGCAAGAGATGCCTGGGGCATTGGCAGGCGCATGCCGCCAATCATTCCAAGAACACCAGCTCGTCCGCGTGCGTCCAGGTTTCGGAAACCAGAAACTAATTCACTTTCATCCGGACTGAGCGCCGCAGCTGAAACGCTGCCAGTCATTACATACCAAACGTCTACGCCAATCTCTAATAGCGCACATAGGTAGACAGCATCCGGGGATCGCTCATCTTTTTCATACGAAATTTGAGCGCGCTTTTTGACCCCGCCAACCGCTGCGAAGTCATCTTGATTCATGCCCAGACGTTGACGCTCTTGCTTTAATCTTTCACCAAACATGCTCATACTCACATCTTTTTGTTGACTAGTGCGCTTTTGGACACTATAGTTACGCCATCCTGTAGCGATTACACATCATAACATTATGAAAAACGTATCCAATGCCAGGCGTACTGCCAAGGGCGTCACGACAAAGCCCCTTGGCGTCCGCCTGACGCCTGATGAGGTTGACGAAGTCGAAGGCTACGCGGAGAAACTTGAGCGCTCCCGTGCCTGGTTCCTCCGCTTCCTGATCCTGCGCGGCCTCGCCGACTACAAGCGCGAACTCGCATCCAAATCCACCCACTAAGGACAACGTCATGTACCCCGATGCAAAACGTATCCGCAGCCACCGCGTCATGCTGCGCCTGGACGATTACGAGCACCAGCTCGTTTCCTCGATCGCCAACTACCAGGGCGAAGAGCTTGCGGTGCTGGTGCGCCAGATCGTGATGCGTGAAGCCTTGGCCGTGATCGCCTTGGATGACGCCACCATCGACAGCGTACAGCGTCGCAGCGTTTAAACCGAGTCACTTTTGAGCAACTCTAAAGTTACAGAAAATGCCAGACCATCAAATTAACCTCAATGACGAAGAGCGCGCAGTGCTGGAACTCGTGCGCCAACGCCAGGGGCTGGCAAGTATCGATCAGGCGGCCGAATGGCTCGTCAAGTCGCGCTTACGCAAGCAGTCAAAAAACATGACAGGTCGCGGTCGCGCCCTGTACCAAGTGGAAAGAAAGCTGAAATGAGAGTCATCGGCCTGCCCTGCCCGCATTGCGAAAATACCGTCCGCGCCGTCAAAAGCCGCATGATGTCCGCGATGTTCAAGGAAATCACCTACATGTGCCAGAACCCCGAATGCGGGCACTCCTTCGTGGCAGGCCTGGAAGTGCTGCGCACCCTCTCGCTGTCCGCCATGCCCAAGCCGGATATCCGCATCCCGATGTCCCAGCATGCGCGCGCGGCGGCCACCAGCCAGCTGGCCCTGGACCTGACTGCGGGCTGCTGATGACTATCCCAATCCTCGCGCCGCCGTAACCCGGCCGCCGTAACTCCCCTCTTTTGCTGTGCCCTGCTGCGCTCCCTTTTGAGCGTGCGGGATTCGTTCAACCTGAAATAAGGAAAACCGATGGAAAACACGCTGCACGCCACCAGTCATGCCGACCAATCCATGGCATCAAGCACGATCCGCCCGACCTTGCAAAATTGTATTGTCCCCGTGGCGCCAACGTGTTTTCTGCTGCAGGCCAGTGCGGGCATCGGCATCGCGGCGCTGACCGCCCGCATCCATGAGGTTGCCAAGACCTATCACGCCTACGGCGCTGCCAATCTCACCTTCATCGTCAGCGATGCGCAGGCACTGGAGCGCGACGGATTTTTCGCGCCAGCCAAGCAGCGCGCCCTGGTCGGCAAGCTGCCCATCGAGGTGAACTACATTTTCGCCAACGAAGCGGGTTCCCGGCACTGCTGCGGCACATCGCACACGCTCCCGTATTGGGCAGAACATTTTCTCAAGGCAGGGGCACGCTAATGCAGCGCCTTGCCAAAACCTGCGGCATCTGGCTGCTGTCGCTCCTGATCGTCATCACCCCTGCCGTGCTGCAGGCCATAGGCGCCATCAAGGACTGAAACATGCCGGCGTCCCTTATCGACAATCACCTGTCCTTCCAGCCTGCCGCCGAGATTTTGGCAGCGCGCGACAAGGATATGCCGACGCCACCAGGCGCCGGGCATGCGCTGGCCGCTATCGCCGAAGCCAAGGCCCAGCTACGCAGCATCAAGCCGCGCAATCTGGCGCCCTTCATGGCCCAGGCCTGGGGATTGTCGCCGCGTGGCGCGCGCCGCTCCGTGCTGATCGCCGCCGGCCTGGACGCCGAGCGCTGGGAATCGCCGATCCACTCATTTACCGAGGAAGAGCGCATCGCGCTGCGCGCCGCCACCTCTGCCGCTATCCGTGTGTACGAAAGACTGTTGAATGCAATCTAAACAAATCCTGCTGCCTGCCCCGCAGCGTCACGAAGCCTTTTTGCGATCCGCGCAGTTCGCGCCCGAGCTGGCCCGCATTCCCTACAAATGGCGCAACCGTGTCATCACGGCCGCCCTGGCCAAAATGGCTTGGTCGTCCTGGTACAAAGTCTATGAATCCGTCGCCACCGGCTTTGTACGCGAGTTCGCCGACCTGTACGTGCCGGCCGGCGTCGACCTGTCGCAGAGCGATGCCGACATCGTGGCCACCGCCGAACGCGCAGCGGCCGGCGTCACCAAAATGCTTTGGATGGCCGTGTCCGACACGCACGCGTTGCAGATCATGGAAGACGAATGCGCCTCGTATGGCATCGAGCTGCCCGAGTTCGACGCGCTGACCGACACCATCGCACGCCTGGTGGACGCCCGCTGGTGGCGCCGCCAACTGCGCAAGCGCGTCAAGCGCGCCTTTGAAGCCGGCAATATCCGGCTGGGGTACGTGAACTATCGCACCGAACCCTACGCCAGCAACGATGCCGTGCTGTCGCGCCTGGCGCAGAACCGCCGCAATGCGGCAGCGCTGGCCGCCACCCTGGTGCAGAACGAGAACGGCCAGCAATTCAGCATCGCCGAGCTGGCCGAGAAGACCACCGCCAACAAGGCCATCCGGCGCGGCGAACTGATGTTGCGCATCAACGGCTTTGAGCAGATCGCCCGCGAGTGCGGCGACCAGGGCATTTTCATCACCTGGACGTGCCCATCGCGCTTTCACGCCATGCAGCATAGCGGCAAGCCCAACGACAAGTTCGACGGCTCCACGCCGCGCGAGGCGAATGCCTACCTGGGCAAGATGACATCGCTGTGCCGCTCCGCGCTGGCGCGCCGGGGCATCGGCCTGTACGGCTTTCGCATTGCCGAGCCGCATCACGATGGCTGTCCGCATTGGCATCTGCTGCTATTCGTGCGCCCCACCGCAAAGTACAAGACGGCCCACCTGCAGGACGTAGCGGGCCGCGCCATCCGCATCATGAAGCGCTACGCCTGGCGCGTGGACCGTGGCGAGCCGGGCGCCTTCGCGCGCCGCCTGGACGTGAAACGCATCGACTGGGCCAAGGGCAGCGCCGCCGGCTACATCGCCAAGTACGTGGCCAAGAACATCGACGGCGTGGCCGAACACAAGACGAAAGAAGGCTATGTCGTCACGGCCGACACCGAAGGCGATGTCGAGCTGACGCCATCGGCGCGCGTCGAGTCCTGGGCCGCGTGCTGGGGCATCCGCCAATTCCAGCAATGGGGCGGCGCTCCCGTCACCGTCTGGCGCGAACTGCGCCGCATCGAGGAAAGCATGCTCAACGAAGCCCCAGCCGCCATGCGCCGCGCCTGGGACGCCGTGCAAAAGATCGACGGCGAAAAGCGCGCCTGCTGGGCCGAATACCTGCGCGCCCAGGGCGGCGCCCTGGTGCCGCGCAAGGAGCTGGTCGTCACGCTGGCCAAGGACGAAAAGACCGTCATCGGCCGCTATGGCGAAACGCTGCGCACCACGCCCTACGGCGTGCGCTGCAGCGACCTGATCGGCGTGGTCTTCAAGTCCGTGCGCCATACGTGGACGCCGGTACAGGCCACAGGCGGGCGCGGGGTGGCTGTTGGGGTTGCCGTTCCTCGGACTCGTGTAAATAACTGTACGCACCCCGACCGCCCTGCCCCGGCCACGCCGCCGGAGGCGCGCCAATCCCTAATTTGTCTGACGAGGCAAAAACAGCGCTGATTGCCGCCTGGGCGGCCGTCAACGCCTGCCCGTGGCCCCGGCTGATCGTCCCCGACACCCCACCCGATGAAGGAACTGGCACATGAGCACCTATGCCGTGATCGTTCGCACGCAAACCGAACGCTTTGAATTTTTTGAGGTTGCCGCATCCAGCGGCGACGTGATCGACGCCGCCATCGACCGCTACGGCGTGTGCGGCGTTACCGCAAAACTGAAAGGAGCACCGCAATGCTGAACACCCTGACCAATTCGCCGCGGCAAATCGCCTTGGGCGACCGCGTGACATTCGATACCGATGAAGGCTACCAGGCAGGCACCGTCAACGACCTGCGCCGCGACGTGGGCAATGGCGAGCTGCATGCGTGGGTGGAGCTGGACCACCAGTGGCCGGGCATGTTCCGGGCCGTGCCGCTGGCGGCAATCATCCCCGCATTGAGTTAGGGACACAGTATGGCGGACCAGATAGCGACGAATGCCACCTTCCTGTCGATGGCCGATATTTGCGCCCTGACCGGCAGGAAGATGAAAACGAAGCAAATTGAGGCACTGCGGAAGATGGGCCTTCCCTTTTGGGTAAATGCCATCGGGCGGCCGGTTGTCGCAGTCGCAGCAGTTGAGGGGCGCAAGGAAGCGCCACGGGAAAAAACATGGGTAATGCCAAGGATCAATAAAAATGGGCCGACGAAACACACGTAATTTGAACATGCCGCCGTGCATGCACCCGCGCACCCAGCGCAGCGGCAAGGTGTACTACTACATGTACACCAAGGACAAGCCGCGCAAGGAAATTCCACTTGGGCCTGACTTCATCCTGGCGCTGAAAAAATATGCTGAGCTTAATATCGTGGTTGAACCAATGACTGGTGCGACGTTCTCCGATGTGCAAAACCGCTATCTAGTCGAAGTCGTGCCAAAATTGGCAGCCAGCTCGGCCCGCATGTATCGCTCTGACATCAAGCATCTGCTGGCGGCATTTTCAGAAGCGCCGCTTTCGCAAATCAAGCCGATGCACATACGCCAATTCTTGGACGATCGTGCGGACAAGCCGACCACGGCGAATCGATGCAAGCGCGTGTTTTCGACCATGTGGAATCATGCACGCGGCTGGGGCTATACCGATCTGCCAAACCCATGCGAAGGGATACAGGGCCATTCGCTGCCCAAACGCACGGTCTACATCACTGATGCTGTATTCGATGCGGTGTGGGCGCATGCCAGCACTCCCTTGCGCGATGCCATGGACCTTGCGTATTTGACTGGTCAGCGACCTGCCGATGCGTTGAAGATGACCGAAAGCGACATCATCGGTGGCTATCTTGTTGTAACACAGGAGAAAACAAAACAACCGTTGCGCATCAAGGTTGTCGGCGAACTGGAAGCGTTGGTCGAGCGCATCAGGGCCCGCAAAGCCACTCATAGCATAGTCACTGCTGCGTTACTAGTGAACGCGCACGGAAAGCGTCTGACTGGTCCAGCGCTACGCTCCCAATTCGATGTGGCGAAAAAGCTCGCCGCAAACAAACTACCCAACCTTCAACCTGAGATCAAGAAATTTTGGTTCTATGACCTTCGAGCAAAAGCCGCCGATGACACGTCTGACGAACGCGGAGATCAGGCGGCCAGCGATCTCTTAGGCCATGACAGTATCAAAACCACCCAAAGACACTACTTGCGAAGAGGGAAAAAAGTATCCCCAACGAAATAGCTAAATAAACTACCTATTTTGAGTGGTGTAAATTCGAGAAATTTAAAATAGAAATTTGCGCTAGTTGATTAAACTCCATCGACTGTTGTTCAATTAGCTTAGCGCCATTCCCTTCATCTTGCCAAATATCCTTTTTCCAGGCAGGCCAATCACGCACAACACTTTCAGAATCCCTTAGATTTTTCAAAAAATCCATTTCACTTTTCACTTATCTTCTCCAAACATTCTTTCACATAAAAAGTTGTGGCGACTCACGCTCAATATAGCTTGTCGGAAGCATTTGCATACGCAAAGTTGCCCCTTTTTCGGTCCACGTCGTAGGCGTTCCATCTTTCGTCTTACGCTTTACTGCATAACCACTTCCCAGATTTACAGAAAACAAATTAAAAAAACTACGCGGGCCAACACCAACAAATGGTTCAAAATATACTTTGTCTTTTTTCCCTGGCTCTAATGTAATAGAGTCATCATGAAAATCAAGTGCCCTACTCTTCGGATATGGCTCCACATATACAACTCTACTTATTCCTGCCGCAACCATGTGCTTCGCACAGTTATGACATGGAAAAGTAGTGCAGTAAATTTGCGCCCCTTTAGTTGCAATATTGCCCCTCGCACAAGAAAGCAAAGCTTCCATTTCAGCGTGAACAATACGTCCATACTCCGTAATATCCTTTAATTTGCTTCCTTTTAGTACGTCTTTAAACTCTTCCCGCTTATCCTCAGGAATTTGCTCCAAAATATCATTTTTATTTCAGCTTTCGCTAACGCATTAGTATCGCCAGCACGGACATAATCACGCCCATCTTTTTGATCTTTAATTTCAACACCATCGACGTATTCTGGCCAATATAATCCACCACCAAACTTTGGAACGTCATTTGCACCTGTTGCTACAATCGAACAGTCCTTCGCCACAACAGCACCTACTTGACGCGACAGATCGGCTGATCGAAGTGATGCAGAAAAAGCCATGAACATCGCATACTCATCAAAAGTAGGTGTAACGAATGGCTGTCCAAAAATCAAATTCAAAAAGCGCCAAATATCATTTAAAAATTTATCACTATTCGGGCCAAAATCCACAAAAAAATCTGAAAGGTGATAGGTATCCCGAGTATGTTGGCCATGTGGATCTTTTTCATCCGCATCGCGAGATATCAGATGAGAAGCCTCGTCCAGTGTCGCGCTTTTCTTCAAGGTCAAGTAGTCTGAACGCCTAGACTCCAAGCTATAAACACCGATTAAATAAAATCCATTTGAGTATATTTTTCTTAATGCGGCGACTTCATCTGGGTGCTTCAACGAACTAATGATGTATGCCTTCTTTCGCATAGGCATTTTTTCACCATGAACACCTTGCGACTTTCTTTCAGCATTGATGCGTGCTGCTGCGGCCTTCGCCAATATTCCAAAATCTCCTGTCTTTCTGCGCAATTCATTACCTTCAGTCATTAACTTATCTACTCGATCAGCATATGATTCAGCAACAAATTTAACCAATGGTGAAATAATATGATTTGAAATTTTTATAACTTCACAATCATATCCAAAGGTTGCTAACCGCTCTATAATAATAGTCGATATTACAGAAAGGTCAGTGCCAACTGCGCCGACAAGACCAATAATAAGTTCTGAATCAAACTCAGAACGAAATTCAGGTTCAGAAATTGGATGACTATCAATTTTTGTATACTGATAGTCAATTTCTTTCTTTTTATCACTACTTTGATTATTTGAAGCAAGGCAATAGATGCCCCGATTAGTGCCTTTATTCTCTGTGACTGTACATAGTCGCCTTGAACGCTAATCTTACGTGACATTGGGTGCCAGTTAACCAATACTTTTTCAGGAGTGCGCAGCTGGGTCAATGTCTGGTTCTTTACTTGCCACTCGCCGTCGACCCCATGAGCAACAAGCAACTCCTTCAGCTCATCCAATGTTCCGTGAAAATCCATGCAATTTCCTATAGATAGCAGTGACCAGTATGGCCAATTATTGCATTAATTCTAATCTATGTTCCGCCAGGAAATGTCACGGATACTCACACATCTACTATTAAGAAGCCCGGACGCAAAAAAATAGCCGGCGCTCCCCCCTCGATCAGGTGAAGCCCGGACAAAATCGTATAGATGTAGCATTTTTGTGGAGCAAGCAATGCTTTGTGGAGCGGCAGATTGAGGCCACCACCAAGATGTACGCTATGGAGCGGGTGAAGGGAATCGAACCCTCGTCGTAAGCTTGGGAAGCTTCTGCTCTACCATTGAGCTACACCCGCGAAGCCTGCATTTTACGCGGGATGGGAAGGACTTGGCAAACTTGTGCGGCGCTTTTGAATTCATCAGCAATCCTTGCCGAAATGAATAGAAAATATTAAATTCGCATCGGCACGCCAACGTTTTTGTTGATGCTGAACAACATCGCGGGAAGTTTGGTGCAGTGAATGACCTCGAATACGGCTAAAATAAGAGAAATTATTGTCGCCCTGAACGGTGTGGCGCAGACTAGCCGAAGAAATGTTGCTACAATCGAGTGACAGTTTAGCATTCCCGCTGTTCAACCTAAAAGGATATCCCATGAAGAAAATTCTGATCGCTTCGGCAATCCTGTGCTTCGCTTCCGCACAAGCCATGGCTCAATCGGCACCAGCTCCTGCACCAGCAGCAGCTGCACCAGCAGCTGGCGCTACTGGCGCCGCCGCTGCTGGCACTGTTGCCGGCCTGAGCACGAGCGCCCTGATCGCCATCGGCGCAGCAGTTGCCGTTGTGGCCGGTGCAGCAAGCTCGGACTCGACCACCGCGCACACGACCCCAAGCCACGCCAAGTAATCTGTTGATGCCTTTGGCTGAGACAGACAAGGCCAAGCCAGCGGGCTGACGTCAAGCCGCACAACGCTGGCCTGGTCCCACGAGAAGCAAGCCTTGTCATACAAAGCGCCACTTCCTCGATAAAAGCCCTTTTTCATTTTCTTGAAAACGGGCTTTTTATTTTTCTTCAATGATGCGCGCGCTGTTAACGCCAGTCTTTCCTATTCCTGATACCTGGTCCTCTCCATGTGCGGGCGATACGCATCTGTTTTCAGAAAGAGCATCGGTCGTCAGGAAAATGAGTCGCCCTGACCAATCATGCATAGTTAATGAAAAACCAGCCTTTCCATAAACGCATGGGGTTTGCCCTGCAAGGCTTGAGTTCCGCCTTCCGCATGGAATCGAGCTTCCGGCTGCAATGCCTTGCTGCCCTCAGGTATTGATCGTACTGGCCTGGAACCGACCGGCCATGATCTGGTGGGCTTTATTGTTGCTCAACTGTGGCATGGTCCTAGCGGCGGAGCTCTTCAACACCGCCCTCGAAAATTTGATTGATCATATCCACCCGGCCCTCCATCCCTGTATCAAGACCGTCAAGGATTGCGCCGCAGGCGCCGTGCTCATTCTCAGTCTCAGTGCCATCTGCGTGTTTGTTGCTTTTTTGCTTGAAAACGTTGTGTGCTAAGGGGGAATACTGGGGGAGCAAACTACAATACAGGACGCGCTAGAATACCTGCCTCTCAGATTCCATAGAGTCGGGAGAAAATACAAAGATTCCTGTAATTCATTAAAATACTGCCCCTGCTTGCAACATTGATTTTTTGGCAGCATGCATGTCCGCCTCCTGTTGAAGAGCGCGGCAATCCGGGCAAGTTTTAGTGGATGCCGAATGACCAATCATTCAGCTCTATCCAATATTATTTACATTGAAGCATAAATGATGACTATTCCCCTCCTACCGGTAATTCTTTGTGGTGGCTCCGGCACACGTTTATGGCCGCTTTCGCGCGAAGCATTCCCAAAGCAGTTTCTGCGCTTGTCGACTCAGGGCAGCATGCTGCAACAAACGCTGCAGCGTCTGGCCGGCATCGACAATATGTCGCCAGCATTACTGGTATGCAACGAATCTTCACGCTTCATTGTCGCGGAGCAGGTGCGTGAAATCGGCCTGGAACATAGTCGCATGTTACTTGAGCCCATGCGCCGCAATACAGCACCGGCGATCGCCTCAGCCGCCCTGCAGGCGATGGAGCATGGCGAAGATCCGCTATTGTTGGTGTTGCCATCGGACCACGTCATTCTGGATACCCCGGCTTTCCATCGAGCAATCGCGCTGGCGCGTACTGCTGCAGAGGCAGGTAATTTGTTGACTTTCGGTATCACACCAACGTCTCCAGAAACAGGATACGGCTATATTCGCACCGAAGGCACTGCAACCGGGCAAGTTCAGCGCGTACTTGAATTCGTGGAAAAGCCGGCCTTGGCGCTTGCAGAACAATATATCGCCAGCGGTGATTACTTCTGGAACAGCGGCATGTTCCTGTTCCGCGCCAGCCGCTACCTGGCGGAGCTGGAACGCTTCCAACCCTCCGTCCTGGCCGCGTGTCGCGCTGCCATCAGCGCCGCGAAAAGCGACCTCGACTTCATCCGCCTGGACCAGGATGCCTACGCGGCCAGCCCCGATATCGCCGTCGACTACGCCGTCATGGAGCGCACCAGCCATGCGGCTACCATCGCCCTTGATGCCGGTTGGAATGATATCGGTTCCTGGAAAGCCGTACTCGACGTGACGGAAAAGGATGCCAGTGCCAGTCAGAATAGCACCCAAGGCGACGTGCTGGTCCAGGATTGCAACGATTGCCTGGTACACAGCAGTAGCCGCCTGGTCACCGCCATCGGCATGCGCAATACCGTTATCGTGGAAACCGCCGACGCCGTGCTGGTCATGGATGCGGATCAGGCACAACAGACGAAAACCATGGTCGCACAGCTGATTGCCAGGGAGCGTCCCGAGGCCACCATGCACCGTGAAGTCTTCCGTCCGTGGGGCTCCTATGATTCCATAGGCAAGGGCGACCGCTTTCAGGTCAAGCGGATTACTGTCAAACCTGGCGCCAAGTTGTCATTGCAAATGCATCACCACCGCGCCGAGCATTGGATCGTGGTATCCGGCACAGCCCAGATCACCAATGGCGACAAGGAATATTTGCTGACCGAAAACCAGTCCACCTATATCCCCCTCGGCGTCGTCCATTCTCTGGCCAACCCGGGCAAGCTACCGCTGGAATTGATTGAAATTCAATCGGGCAGCTACCTTGGGGAGGACGATATCGTCCGCTTTGAAGATCGCTACGGCCGCGCTTGAGCAAGTCGGCACACAATCGCCATGCATGCGGCACCGCAAGAGTTCACACAGAAGTTTATAAGGTTTAGCAAGTCATCATGAAACCAATCGAAGGCATCTTTGTACAAGAAGTGAAATGGTATTGCAGCAACAGGGCAGAAAAATATTTCCTCACCTTTGCCGATGCACTTGCCATGTTCATGGCATTCTGGCTCGCTGGAAAATGGAACCTCGATACCAGCGACTTGAATAGCTTCGGCCTGGATAGCTCACGCCTGCTCAGCTACAGCCTGCTATGCCTGGTCACTGTGGCGATCTTCAAGCTGAAGGGCCATCATGCCAAACGCCGTCCGTACTCGAATGAAATCAAGGAGCTGCTGAAGATCGCCATGGTCATGGGCTTGATCGACGCGGCCCTGGTCTTTCTCGACAAGCGCGACTCCTCGCGCGAGGCACTCTTGGCTACCTGGCTGCTGGTGCCATGCTGTGTGTTGCTGCTGCGCGGCCTGGTCAAATACCTGCTGATGAAAGCGGGCGGCTGGATACGCCCCATGGTCATCATCGGATGGGGTGACAATGCCTTGCAAACAGCACGCGCCTTCGATGAGGAAGCATTGATGGGCTATCGCCTGATTGCGTTCCTGATCCCGGAAGGCCAAGACCGTCTGGAGCATCATTATGTCAATCGCAGCAAGCAAGCTGTGCCCTGCATTCAACTGGGTGAGAACCCGGAACAAACACTCAAGCTGCTGGGCGACCCGCATACGGTTGTCGCCCTGGAGCAAGGCGGCATTGATGCCTATCAAAGCATGATCCAGCAGGTCAGCCGTTGCGTTGCCAATATGCAAGTAGTACCAGCCGTACGCGGCCTGCCCCTGTACGGTATGGAGGTCAACCATTTCTTTACACATGAAGTCTTGCTGCTGACCATGCGCAACAACCTGGCGCGACCAGGTTTGCAACTGATTAAGCGCTGCTTTGATCTGGCGGCCTCGATTTGCGTGCTGATCGTCGGCGCGCCCATCCTGCTGTGGATTGCGGCCAAGGTCTTGGCATCGGGCCGTCCCATCTTTTACGGCCACAAACGCGTGGGTGGGCCAGAATGGCAAGCATTTTCTCTGCTACAAGTTCCGCACCATGGCCGTGAATGCCGACGTCTTGCTCAAGGAGCTACTGGAGCGTGATCCTGAAGCCCGTGCCGAATGGGACCGTGATTTCAAACTGAAGAACGACCCTCGCATCACATCGATCGGCCACTTCCTGCGCCGGACCAGCCTCGATGAACTGCCGCAGCTATGGAACGTGCTGAAAGGCGAAATGAGCCTGGTCGGTCCGCGCCCCGTTGTCGATGCCGAACTGGAACGCTATGGCAACCAGATCGACTATTATCTTGAAGCCAAACCCGGGGTCACGGGCCTATGGCAAGTCAGCGGCAGGAACGACGTCAGCTATGATACGCGCGTTTATCTGGATGCCTGGTATGTCAAGAACTGGTCTTTATTCAATGACATTGTCATCCTGCTGAAAACAGTAAAGGTCATTTTCAAGAAAGATGGCGCGTATTAAAAACATGATCAAATAGAATTTTAATAATTTCATTTCGGAAATTTTTTCTCCCATTGTTATCAAAACAACAGGAAAAGCGAAGCATCGTGAAGATGTTCAAGTAAACAAGGATAACAGCATGATTTTAGTGACTGGCGGCGCCGGCTTCATCGGTTCCAATTTTGTACGCGACTGGCTGGCGCTCAGCGATGAGCCCGTAATCAATTTTGACAAACTGACCTACGC
Source organism: Janthinobacterium sp. TPC_1 (assembly GCF_056037845.1). Lineage (NCBI taxonomy): Bacteria > Pseudomonadati > Pseudomonadota > Betaproteobacteria > Burkholderiales > Oxalobacteraceae > Janthinobacterium > Janthinobacterium sp. TPC_1. Next base: position 1,034,817 of record NZ_CP195157.1, read on the forward strand.
TGGCAATCTCAGCAACCTGGCCAGCCTGGAGCAAGACCCGCGGCATATCTTTGTACGCGGCGACATTTGCGATACCGCCCATATCTCTCGCCTGCTGGCAGAATACCAGCCACGCGCCATCGTGCATTTTGCCGCGGAAAGCCATGTCGATCGATCGATCCATAGCCCCGGCGAATTCATTTCGACCAACGTCAACGGCACCTTCAGCCTGCTCGAAGCGGCACGCGCTTACTGGTCCGGCCTGGCGGGCGAAGCCAGGGACGGCTTCCGCTTCCTGCACGTCTCGACCGACGAAGTCTATGGCACCCTGGGACCGAATGACCCGCCATTCACGGAAACGACGCCGTATGCGCCAAACAGCCCGTACTCGGCATCGAAAGCGGCGTCTGACCACTTGGTGCGCGTCTACTTCCATACTTACGGCATGCCGGTGCTCACCACAAACTGCTCGAACAACTATGGCTCGTTCCATTTCCCGGAAAAACTGATTCCGCTCATCATCAGCAATGCCCGTGCCGGCAAAGCCTTGCCTATCTATGGCGATGGCATGCAGGTGCGCGACTGGCTGTACGTGGGCGACCATTGCTCGGCAATCCGCCGCGTGCTCGAGGCGGGACGTCTGGGCGAGGTCTACAACGTGGGCGGCTGGAATGAAATGGCCAACCTGGAAGTCGTGCACACCCTGTGCGATATCCTCGACACGCTCGATCCGAAAGCTGCCGGCAGCTACCGCGAACAAATCACCTATGTGCAGGACCGCCCTGGCCATGACCGCCGCTATGCCATCGATGCACGCAAGACGAGCGCGAACTGGGCTGGAAGCCGGCCGAAACCTTCGCCACCGGCATACGCAAGACGGTGCAGTGGTACCTGGACAACCAGGCCTGGGTACGCGACGTGCAGTCGGGAGACTACCTGAAGTGGGTAGAAAAAAACTATGCGGCACGCGATACAGCCCAGGAGCAGCAATAATGGGTACCGCCATTGAACGCAAAGGCATCATCCTGGCCGGTGGTTCGGGCACGCGCCTGTATCCCGTCACCATGGCCGTATCGAAGCAGCTGCTGCCCGTGTATGACAAGCCGATGATTTACTATCCGCTGACCACCTTGATGCTGGCCGGCATACGCGACATCCTGATCATTTCTACACCACAAGATACACCGCGCTTCCAGGAATTGCTGGGCGACGGCAGCCAGTGGGGTATCCGCCTAAGCTACGCTGTGCAGCCCAGCCCGGATGGTTTGGCGCAGGCGTTCATTATTGGCAAAGAGTTTGTCGGCGATGCACCATCGGCGCTGATTTTGGGCGACAACATTTTTTACGGCAACGACTTCGAATCGCAATTGCGGCAAGCATCGGCACGCACAAGCGGCGCCACCGTATTCGCCTATCATGTCACCGATCCGGAACGCTATGGCGTGGTTGAATTCGACGCCCAACGGCGCGCGGTCAGCATCGAAGAAAAACCGCTCAAGCCAAAATCGAACTTCGCCGTTACCGGCCTGTATTTCTACGACAGCCAGGTGTGCGATATTGCCGCCGGCATCGCTCCGTCACCACGGGGCGAGCTGGAAATCACGGATGTCAACCGCACTTACCTGGAGAGCGGACAGTTGAATGTTCAAATAATGGGGCGCGGCATGGCCTGGCTCGATACCGGCACGCATGAATCCTTGCTGGAAGCGGGCCAGTTCATCGCCACCATCGAAAACCGCCAGGGTTTGAAAGTGGCCTGTCCGGAGGAAATCGCCTATCGCAAAGGTTATATCGATGCCGCCAAGCTGGAGCAACTGGCCCTGCCGTTGAAGAAGAACGCCTATGGTCAGTATCTGTTGCAGCTGCTCAACGACCAGATATTCTGAGGTGTGCCGTACTATCTACCTAGTTCAAGTGATGCCGAAATACCATGCACATCCAGACCACAGCAATTCCTGACGTGCTGATACTCGAACCGACGGTGTTCGGTGACGACCGCGGCTTTTTCTATGAGAGTTTTAACCAGAAGCGCTTTACCGAACTGACTGGCGTCACGCGCGACTTCGTGCAGGACAACCACTCCAAGTCAGCCAAGGGCGTCTTGCGCGGCCTGCATTATCAGATCCAGCAACCACAAGGCAAGTTGGTACGCGTCACCGCCGGTGCAGTGTTCGACGTCGTCGTTGACCTGCGCAAAAGTTCACCAACTTTCGGAAAGTGGGCCGGCGTCGTGCTGTCGGCCGCCAACAAACGCCAGCTATGGATACCCGAAGGTTTCGCCCACGGCTTCATGGTCACCAGCGACGGCGCAGAGTCCCTGTACAAGACCACCGACTACTGGGCGCCGGAATTCGAGCGCAGCATCCTGTGGAATGACCCTGCGATCGGCATCGACTGGCCGCTGGACGGCGCACCGCTACTGTCGGACAAAGACAAAGTCGGCACATTGCTGGCCAATGCCGACGTTTTCGCCTGAGCACTGCAACACTGCCGCTTCCCCGTTCATGGAAACAAATATGAGCCGTATCTTAATTACAGGAAAAACCGGCCAGATCGGCTACGAACTGGAACGCAGCCTGCAAGGTCTGGGAGAAATCATCGCGCTGGACCGCAGCCAGATGGACCTGGCCGACCTGGACCAGGTACGCGACGTGATCCGCCGAGTCAAACCAACGCTGATCGTCAATCCAGCCGCGTACACCGCCGTGGACAAGGCCGAGAGCGAACCTGAACTGGCACTACGCATCAACGGCGAAGCGCCTGGCGTGATGGCGGAAGAAGCAAAAAAGCTGGGCGCCGCGATGATCCATTACAGCACCGACTACGTGTTTGATGGCTCGAAAGATGGTCCCTACGTCGAAAACGATCAGACCTGCCCGATCAATGTCTACGGCAGCAGCAAGTTGGCCGGCGAACAGGCGATCCAGGTCACCGGCATCCCGCACCTGATCTTGCGCACCAGCTGGGTCTATAGCACCCATGGCAAGAACTTTCTGTTGACCATGCTGCGCCTGGCACAGGAACGCGAAGAACTGAGTATCGTTTCCGATCAGTTCGGCGCACCGACGTGGAGTCGTACCATCGCCGATACCACCGCCCATATCGTGGCGCAAAGCCCAACGGCAAGCGACCAGCAAGCATGGTGGCAGGCACACTCCGGTCTGTATCATTTGACGGCGCAAGGATGGACCAGCTGGTTTGGTTTTACCGAAGCGATCATGGCCCATGCATCCGTGCATAGGAAACCACGTTTAAATGCGATAGAGGCCAAAAACTATCCGATGCCGGCGAAACGTCCCACCAATTCTGTGCTGTCCTCACAACGCCTGATGGATACTTTTTGCGGCTTGCCCCAATGGCAGGAAGCCTTGAAGCTATGCCAGGACTGAAACGGGCTACAATTTAAAGCGATTTCAAATAGCCACGATTTGAGAAATCGACCTCATGAAGAATCAAAGGCCAAGAAGGAGAAGTGCCCGACAAAGTGATGTTTCAGGGTGTACTTAAGTCATTGGCGAAATGGGGGCAGACTATCACCTGTATGACTGTTCCGGCCATGTAATTCTAAGAATAGACATTAGCTCTCAGGTCGTGAAAATGTCCATTACAAAAGACTGTTTTCATCTGACATTTCCACTCTCTCGGGTGATCACCAACCTCCTTCAGCCGTCAATAGCGGTCAACTCGCACCAAATCAGGTTCCGTATATGCGGTTGTCCTTTCATTGCAATCAATAGGTAGATAAATGGTAGCGCTCCACCTAAGCAACCTGAACAGGCTCGTAATGCGTCGACCGCAACACCATCATCATGCCGCCAGTCAGATCAGCGGGAAAGGTTGAGGTTGATGGATCGCTTACCCATTAGCAAACTGATGTCTCTGGCCAGCATGCTTGCCATTGAAGCACATTCACGGCAGGCTAGATGGTCGTCTCGCGAGAGATCACCTCGCATTTTCCTGAACACATCGCTGCCAGCATAGATCATCCTGATGCGTCAGGGAGGCGGGAAATACGATTCAACTTACACAATTACTCCTGAAATCGATGCTTTTTTTGTGCTTTTTCAATGAAGACACGCATATTTTCCTTAAAGATCTTCACAGAAAATGTTTCTGCATGCGCACGTATCGTCTGAGAATCAAATTGCGCGCGGTGTTGTTCATAATATTGAACAGCATCATTCAGGGACGCAACGGTACTTTCAAAAAAGAACACGCCGGTTTTTCCAGCTACTACAGTTTCCATCGCACCGCCTTTGCCCAGCGCAATCACCGGACGGCCAGATGCCATCGCTTCCAGGGGTACGATACCAAAGTCTTCCACGCCTGGAAAAATCAAGGCCTGACACTCCGCATACAGCTTTTTAATATTGGCAAATGATTGACGGCCAAGGAAGGTCACATTTGAACCCGCCAGTTTCTTCAGTCGATTCAATTCTTCGCCTTCGCCAACGATAATCAATTTCCTACCGCTCTGATTGAATGCCTCAACCGCCAAATCAGCGCGCTTATACGGCACCAGTTGCCCCAGAAGCAGATAGTAGTCCGATACTTGGGAAGCGATATAAAAATCATCACTGGAAACCGGTGGATGAATGACCTCGGTTTCACGACGATAGTACTTACGAATACGCTCTGCAACAAAACCTGAATTCGCAATAAAATTATCCACTCGCATCGAACTGAGCGCATCCCACATGCGGATACGGTGCATCAATATCGGCATCAACAAGCATTTTAACAAGCCAGCATTTCTTCGATACTCGTGGTACATATCCCATGCATAACGCATGGGAGAGTGGCAATAGCAGATATGTACCACGCCTGGCGGCACCACGATGCCTTTGGCCGGGCCACTTTCGCTCGATATAACCAAATCATAGCCACTGAAATCGATCTGTTCCAAAGCCATCGGCATCAATGGCAGATAATTCTGATACAGACGCTTGGCAAACGGCAGACGAGAAATGAACGTCTCATATAATTTGTGACCAGGGAATTCTTTCTGTGCCATTTCCCGATCAATTACATGCGCATAAATATCGGCGTCCGGATACATTTCGGCCAGCGCCTGCAAGACGCGCTCGCCACCGCGCATGGTTAACAACCAATAATGAACCAGAGCCACCTTCATTTTATTTCATCTTTCAACAAGGTCAGGCAGGATGGTACCGGCGATCATACGCCAACATAAAAACATCCTACCTGCAATACCACATCCCATCAGGGAAAATTTGAATACCGTACTTCTCCAGCCAGTTCGGAGGCATACGCAAGAAACACCGACGCACCATGGCTGGCACTCATCGATATTTCTACCTACCTAGAGACACTCGCCAAGGCCCACCTGACTTTTTCGACGGTCGCCGGCCAGGAAAACCTGGCGGCTTGCAGCAGTCCCTTTGCGCTCAGTTCCTTACGCAAGGTTTGATCGTTGCAAAGTGCCTCGATACCTTTCCCAATCTCTTCGATGGAATCCGGATTGACCAGCAAGGCAGCATCGCCAGCAACTTCAGGCAGCGATGTCGTATTGGCAGTCAGCACCGGTGTGCCACACGACATTGCCTCAATAACAGGCAAGCCGAATCCTTCGTACAGAGAAGGAAACACAAGGCCCATTGCACCACGATACAACCCTGGCAGATCCTCTTCCGCCACCCTTCCTACAAATACCAAGCGTGACTCAACACCCAGCGAGCGGGCCAGTTGCAACAACAACTCGTCGGTCGGCTTGCCTGTAAATAACAGGCGAACATCCACATCGATGGCGGCAGCCGCAAAAGCCTTGACGATACGTGGTTCGTTCTTGTGCGGTTTGCGATTACTGACACTCAACAAATAACGAAAGCCCGGCTGATACGCCAGGGCATGAACATTGTAAGCAGGATCGACGCCATTATCGATATTGATGACCTTGGACGGCGCAATGCCGGCCCAATCAATGATGCGTTGCCGAGAAAATTCGGAAACGGTCAGTACGGCTGCAGCCTTGCGGCAGGCACGCCGCATGATCAGCGAATAATATACCGTTTTCAGGAAGCTGGAATTTTCTGGACGGTCGATATGGTTCAGATCATGAATCGTGAATACGAACGGACGCGATATGAATAATGGCGCGTTATAGCCAGGAGTGAACAAACCTTCACCGATGGGGATGTTCTTCAGCGAAGCGAACCATAAAAACAGTGTGTCCAGTGGGGACGAAGGCGAGCCTTTGATATCGAGGTGGGGTAGTTGCAATGCCTCGTCCAATACCCGCGCCACACGCCCGATACCATGTTCGCCAATCCAGCGTGCATCATAAAAAAATCTCAAGATATCTTACCTTTTATTATCAAACCCATTGAAGAACACAAATCAGCCAATCGCCGTATCTTTTTCTTCGGCACCAAATCTTGAAATTCCCATGGCAAAACCAAGAATAACCCAGATATAAAGGAAATAAAATTGAGTTCCAAAAAATATGCAAATTATCGGAATAATAGAAATCGACTTGGGAATAGAGTAAATCAGTTTTTTGTAAAAATACCTGAAGGAGAAGGCAAATGCCAAAATTCCGAGCAGGCCATTTTCCACCTGAATTGTATACATGCCCAACCCTGTAAGATCCCACTGATCGACTACCGGAAACAACCCCAGATAATCCGGATTATTTCGCACTAATGAATAATTTCCCAGTCCGACGCCAAAAATTGGATTATCAAGAATGATATTATAGCCAATAAAAGCACCGCTGATACGTCCCATCACGATATTTGGATCGTCTTCCCGTCCGATCAGAGATTGCTGGATATTCATTGAATCCATGATATATCCCATGACCAGATCACCGTAAAATACATAGCCGACCGCGGCGATCAGTAATGAAAACAGGATCGGAACCAACTTTTTCTTCATGCTTTGCTCGCTGAATAAAGCATAGATAAAGAAATATATCACCAGCAGAAAAATTGCTGCCTTGGATTGCGCAGCCAGGATGACGATGAGAAAAATAATCGACGAGATGGTGACTTTGCGATTCGCGACCAGATCCAGGCATAGCAACGAGGCATAGAAAACACCAAGCGGCCCACCTTCCACAAAAAACCCTTTCAGACGATGGCTTTTTCCATAAGTGAGGCCAAGATCAGCACCTGCATAAGCCAGTGCCAACGCGGCAATGAAAAACAAGCCGAATGCGGCATTTTGCCTCAAAAAAACATTCAAAATATCATGCGCATTCTTCAGCTTGCTGCACAGAATATAAACATAGACAAAAGCAACGGCGCATAGCAACAGCTCAATAAAGCGAATCAAGGAAATCACATAGGATTCTTTGAAGAAATTATCTACTGCTGCCGGAGGGTAAAAATCCACTATTGGATTTTTTATCAATGTGCAGACAAACAGGAAAATGAACAGGTAGATGAATACCATGATTTTCGAGTTTCTTATGGCGCCAAGATTCAGCAAAACAAAAGGAAATGCCAGCAGGACGATCATTTCGCCGGCCTTGATGCCGTAAAAACCAACATCGGTTAATTGGCACATCAATACCAGGATAAACACGCCTGGATATTGCAAATCTAAAAAACGCTTGACCATTTTATTATGCCATTCAATATTTTTTTAATGACTCATCAAATTTCAGTGAATTCATGAAAATCAATCATTCTTGCTTTGCATTTCGAAAAACAGGTTGATATATTGATCAATCCATGCTTTTACATCCATAAATCGTGGCGCAGACTGCAATGCCGCCAGTTGCATTGCATCGAGTAACGCCGGCTGGGCCGAAATCTTCCTGATCAAACCAGCCAGTTCCTCCGGCCGGTCGGGGTCAAACAGGAAGCCATTCTTGCCATCCTCAATCATTTCAGGGATACCGCCGCGCGAGCTGCCAATAACAGGTACGCCATTGACCAGCGACTCGAATACCACGGTCGGCAGCGTGTCATTCCACAGCGATGGCACTACCAGCACATCGATATTACTGAAAAAAACTTCCGGCGAGCTGTAGCCCAAAAAGCGGAGATTGTCAGTTTTGTATTGTTCCAGTTCGCGAACATAGTCCGATGGCCCCGATCCGGCAATCACCAGGCTGATGTCGGTCAACCCGGCCAGATGCGAAAACGTCCGCAATAAAAGTTCCACGCCTTTCGCCGGAACCAGCCCGCCGATATAACCAAAGCGAACATTCTTCCGACCAGCAAAGGGTTTAGGCAAGGAGACGGACTTGAACGACTTTGCATTGATGATGGCGGTCTTGATCTTGGCTTGCGTAAACAGGCCATTGCGTAAATGATGCTTTAGTACAAAATCGCTGACGCCGACGATGCAATCGACATTGTTCGACAGCGTCTTGTGAGGTATTCTGAAAATCTTGCACTTAGTACATTGTGTCTCGCAAGGCTGGCCGGCCTTGAACATGTTTGAATTGGGACACAGCGCGTATTGATCATGCAATACCTGGATAATCGGTACGCCGTGCTTCCTGATGACAGGCCAGATTGCCGCTGAAAAACCGACTACATTGTGCGTATTGACGACATCCGGCTGGAATTCGCGCATGATCTTGTCGACCATTGCCGCCATGCCTGCGTTATAGATATCGCGCAGATGCCAGAACAGGCGATGCAGGGTCGGCTTTTTATCAGCCTTGTAATTCCAGTAAATATTCTTGATACCGACCCGTATTACCTTGATGCCGTCCACTATCTCGGTATGAATGCCCTCATCGGCACAGGTAGTCAGGACACAGACCTCATGACCGCGCTCTGCAACTCCTTCGACCAGCGACTTCAAAATAACTTCTGCACCTCCTCCAATATGCGGGGAATAGAGGGTGTTGATAAATAATATTTTCATTTATTTTTGCTATCTAGCATATTTTCTGAAGGCAACTTTCTTGTGGTTAGCGGCCGCACGCTGATTTTTTTCGCCGGAATGCCGCCCCATATTTCATAGGCCGGCACATCTGAAACCACGACGGCGCCAGCAGCAATAATAGCCCCCTGGTGGATGTTGATACCTGGCAGTATCACAGCATGCGAGCCGATCCAAACATCATCACCGATGCTCACGCCACATTTTTCGGTATCCCATGCCTGTTCACGGATCAGCGATGAGGACGTAATGCCATGGTTGCTGCCGATAACGGTAGCAAACTGGCCGAACAGGCAGTTATCACCGATCTCGATGTGACAGCCCGATGCACGAATATTGCAATACTCATTGATTGCCGTGTTTTTTCCGACCTTCAACACGGCCGCTGGGGAACCAGTGATGCTGTCCTTCGCAACGATTAACAACGTTCCTGTACCAACCGATGTACCTGCCCCCATCCGGAAAACGCAACCGGGATCGACAGCGAGTATCGTACTTCTTGAAATCCGTACGCCTTGCGCGCGTAAATGAGCGCGACGGCCGGCAGCACGCAGATACGTGGACAGGTCGTGCAGGATCAGGGCAAAAAACAGGAATATGGGCTTCATTTTTATATCGTCAATCCGGGAAGTCGCCTGGCTCGAATTACATTATCTTGCGACAAACTGGGAATCCAGTTTTTCACGCGAATTTTTTGAAATGCCGAGTTTCAACGCGACATACAATGGACTGCTCAATCGCAGCAAGCCGGTCATCTGGTATATTCTGGGGTACGGCCTTAATGCGCCTTTGGCTAATTTGAAACGAAAAATTTCCAGCATTCTATCCCAGCGTTGCAGCCCGTTCAGATTGGCGATCTGATAATTTTTATATAAAGTAACGTGATCTTCCAAAAACTGCTGGTTCATGCCGGTTGCATTTCTTGCAGCAGAGATTGTGCTCTCGCTGATCCGGTATGCCACAGGGGCTCGGCAAGATAAGCAAAGTTCTTGTTTTTGGCGAGCAAATTGAGCCACAATGGCCAGTCATCGAGATGAAAAAATCGCCGATCAATGCCACCTACCTCGTTATAATCGGCGCGTCTGAGCAATATCCCGGGGGCAGGGATCAGGTTTCTCACATACAAGGCTTGCTGCAGCCCGCTTGAAGAGCCTGCAATGATCTCGATGTCTTGCTGCCCAGGGATGACCTTATCCTTGGAGACATCTATCTTCGATGAATCAACAAACGGCAGGACCGCCGAGACGACCACGGCGCAATTGGTTTTCTGCGCGAACTCGACATAGCGGGCAATTGCACCGGGGAAAATAAAATCATCGCCAGCGATCGGCTTGATCCATACTCCTTTTGCTTCAGCATAGCCCTTGTGGACATTGCTGCATATTCCCTGATTCGCTGCCGCGGCCAGTATGACCACGCGCTGAAAATGCTGTTCATTTTCAGCTATCCATTGTGTCGCACCTCGACGGTATGATCTTTCGATCCATCATCGCAGATAATAATCTCTATTGGTGAATACTCTTGTTTTAACAAGCTATTCAATGTCTCCAGCAGGGTTGCTTCACTATTGAAAGTCAAGACAATAATGGACACCAGGGGACACGTTTCCATGTCTTGGATTATCTCTTTTCCCGCTACGTCATGCATATTATTACTTTTCCAATCTTCTTTCAGAATACGAGGTACAGCCGGTCGCAATCGTCATCTCCGGAATATTCTTGTTGATCAACGTCGAAGCGCCGACGATGCTGTTGCGCCCAATCTGTACACCTTTAAGCACCGTCACTCTTGCACCAAGAAAAACATTCTGTCCGATGACTACCGGTTTGGCGGTATGCTGGCCGGTGTGCCGGGTTTCCGGCTTCAAACCATGAAAATCGGAATCAAAAATACAGACCTCAGGGCCCAGCAAGGTGTCTTGCCCGATATGAATCAAACTGCGCTCGGCGATGATGCATGCTGAATTATTGATGTACACACCGTCGTCGATCACTACGTGCGAGCCATCTTCTCTTGCCTCGATATGCATGTAACCGGAGAAGAACAGCGGCGAGGGAAACGAACCCAATGTGCACTTGCCCAGCGTAATCGTGCCTTTTCCTGAAAACAGAACTGGCTGCAAAATCGTGGCGCCATGATCGATAACCACTGCAGTGCTGATCATGCGGTAAAACTTGATGCGCGGCCACTGAATCAAGGCCATCAATTCATGGTACAGGCGCCGTTTTAAACGAAAATATAGGGTTTTCTTGCCTTTCATGCCGACTTCCTCTTCAGGCGCCATTCAATAACGATGCAATACATGGTAATGAAATGAAAAACATAGTTGATGGCATAGGCGATCGCCGCTCCCTTGAAACCGTATTCATGCGTCGAAAATAGTGTCAAAAAATACAGCGTGGCTGCAAAGATGATTTCTGTCGCCACCACCATTTTCATCATGGCTTTGCCGACAAGAACAACCCAGCAGCCAGCTGGCGGTCTTGATCACATCGCCAACCAGTTGCCAGCCCATCAATGTAGATACTTCCTGAAAATCCGGCGAGAATAAAATCCTGATCAGGATGTCGCGCAACAAATAAATTGTCAGCGCGATCACGGAGACGACCGGCACAATCAGCTTGAATGCATCGCCGATTTCTTTGCGAAGAACATTATCGTCCTTGACTTCTGAAATACGCGGCAGGTAATAGAGCGACAGGGTAGTGGTGACCAGGGCCAGATAGATCACGCTGATCTTATTGGTAGCATCCCAGTATCCGGCATGGGCGACATCGAAACTGTCGATCAAATGAGATCTGATCAGCATCTGCGCCAGCGGCGTTACAGCTGCTGTCACAACGGCCATCACGATAAACTTGCTCAGCAGCCTGACCGTTTCGCCATCCATGCGCCCGAAAAACACTGACGGACGCAACCAGGACAACTTTCCGCAGGCCAACAGAGTCGTCACCAGGATAATGCCTGCCCCAAACTTAATGCTATCAGGGCACCACGCAGGCCCATGTACCAGGCCAGTCCACCGGACACCAGCAGGCCAACCAGCGAGCTGGCGATATTGGCCACCACATACCTGCGCACCTCTTTTTGTCCGGCCAGCACTGCCAGTAACAGACCATTCAAGCTGATCAACAACAAACACAAGGCGAGCCAAAGCATGGCTTCCGTGTAATCTTTTCCACCAAACAGCCATTGACTGAGCTGCTTGTTAAAAATCACTAACAAGATGCCGCCCAGGATGCTCCCTATCAGGGTCAGTGTCCCGGCCGTACGAAACAAGCGTAGTTTCTTCTCCGGCGCGTCATGGTACTCTGCGGCGTACTTGGTCACCCCTGTATTAATGGCGCCTGCAGCAAACGCCGTCACCATGGCGATAAAATTTTGGAGTTGCCCAATTGCGGCAAAACCTCCAGGTCCCAAATAAATAGCAAAAATCTTATTCAAGACCAAACCAGTCCCCATGCGCACGCACACGGCAATACCATTCAACAGGCTGGTTTTTACCAAGCTCATTCAGCAGCCTGGTGCAATACGAAGTTACGAATGGCTTCCACCACCTGGTCGACCTCGTCAAACGACATGGTCGGGCCCAGCGGCAAACTCAGTACTTCGGCATGCATCGCTTCCGCAATCGGGAAGGCGCCAGCCGTGTAGCCGAGGTGGGCATAAGCAGGCTGCAGATGCGGTGCAATCGGATAGTGAATCACGGTACCGATACCGTGGGCCGACAGGTGCTGGGCCAATTTGTCGCGCTGCGCGTGGCGCACGACGAACAAATGCCATACCGAAGTACAGTTATTGGCCACTTCTGGCAGCGTCAGGCCCGGCAGTTCACGCAAGCCAGCCATATAGCGGGCGGCGATCGCAGCGCGGTGGGCATTGCCGGCATCGAGAACAGGCAACTTGACACGCAACAGAGCGGCCTGCAGTTCATCAAGGCGCGAGTTGTAGCCAATCATTTCATTGTGGTACTTGACCTTGGAGCCATAATTGCGCAGCACGCGGATGCGTTCCGCCAGTTCTTTGCTATTGGTGGTGACCGCACCTCCATCGCCCAATGCACCGAGGTTTTTTCCTGGATAGAAACTCCAGGTCACGGCGTCACCATGTGAACCCAGGCGCTTGCCAGCATATCGTGCACCATGCGATTGCGCGCCATCTTCGATCACTTTCAGATTGTGGGCTCGAGCAAAGCTGATGATCGGCCCCATTTCCGCAGGCTGTCCATATAGATGCACTGGCATGATGGCCTTGGTACGCTCTGTCAGCGCCGCCTTCAGCAGTTGAGGATCCATATTGGCTGTTCCGGTCACCGGCTCAACGGGGACTGGCGTTGCACCGACATGACTAACAGCGAGCCAGGTCGCAATATAGGTATTCGATGGCACCAGCACTTCATCACCAGGGCCGACATCCAGCGCCCTTAATGCAAGGATCAGCGCATCCAGGCCGTTCGCCACGCCGACGCACTCCGCGGCCTCGCAATAAGCCGCATATTCCTTTTCAAACTGCTTTACTTCTTCACCCAGGATATACCAACCGGATTCCAGAACACGGGAAAAAGCGGCCTTAAGCTCTTCGGCCTGTTGTAATTGAATGGATTTGAGATCTAAAAATGGAATCATAATTGTCCTGTCTGTATCGCAACCAGCACCGGGGTTAAGGCGATTGAATTTCTATATTTTTTAAAATAACCATCATGCAGGTATGCAGCTAGGCAAGCTCGGCAAGAACTATCGCCACTTCGCGTACTCTCTCAGCGACTGATAGCGTGCAGCGTTAGCCGGATCAGCTTTCATGTACAAGCGAACTTCGTTCAGAAATGCCCACAGGGTAGCCAATATGGCGGCAGCGACGCCCGCCATCAACACCAGCACGGCGCGCGATGGCTTGGATTTTTTTTCAGGAACAATCGCAGCGTCCAGGACTTGAATCAATGAGCCCTCCTTGGCTTCATCCACTTTTGCAAATTCAAACTGCTTGGCAAACATTTCGAACAGGGCCTCCTGATACTTTACCTCGCGTACAATTCTTGTATATTCCTGGCCCAGTTCCGGCACCGCTCGCACTGCCAGCGAGCTGTCGCCCTGACCAGCATTGACCCCGCTTTCGATCTTGCTCAATTGCGTACGCAACCCGGCAAGTTCCTGCTGCGCGCGAATAAATTCAGCACTTTTATCGGTAACAAAAGTACGCAAGGTACCGATTTCAATTTCCTTCGCAGCGATCATGGCTTTGATCGTGGCTGCAGCCTTGATCGCACCTTCTGCCTGCTCATTGAGTTTGATCACACCGGTTTTTTCTTGCATCGCGCGTAATGCGGTCTCTGCTTGAACCAGGTCAGCTTTGGTCTTCTCCAGCTGTTTCTCAAAGAACAAACGACGCCTGGATGCCTCGGTGATGGCCAGTGTCGACGTCATTTTTTGCATTTCTTCGATATATGCATTCGTCACCGCAGCGGCCAGCTTGGGATCAGTATGGGTAAACTCGATGGAGATCAGGTTTTCCTTGCTGCTCATGATTTTGCTTGCGCTTTGCAGGTACAGGCGGGCATCACTAGCAAACTTGACTCCATACACTTGCTGCAGTTTAAACCGCTCAATCAGGCTGTCGGCCATCGTGCGGCTATTCAAAATACCCAGATAGGTATCATTCGGGTTTTTCAGCGAACCGCCAGTCAGGCTCCCTAGACTACCAAGCTGCCCTAGCAAAGCATTGGCGCTCGACTGGGATTGCGGTGGCAATACCTGGGCACGCGCCGTAAATTTATTCGGTATCAATAGCGTAACACCTGCAGTTATCACCATAACAATTATGGTAAAAAACAAGATTTTCTTTTTATTTTTTACAATAATAATCAGCAAATCCAGCAGATTTACATTCGTATCGGCTTTCATAGCAGCCCCGCCACGTGGCAACTGACCGGACTCATTCACTAACGTTTTCTCAATCATTTATTTTCCCATTTCCGTACCAATTACCCAGGTCAGGCATACATCATTCTATTCAGATCATTCTGATACGATACTGAGAAATTCAGAGTAATCACGAATGTAGTCATTCGCATCGTAAGAATGTGAAGCAAATACCAGCAGTACTGCATCTGCAGAGTACTTGTATTGCACACCCCAGGTTTTCGGTGGCAGATAAATACCTAGATCAGGTGAATCGAGCACGAACTCCTGACGTACTTTTCCATCATCGGCGACAACGGAACACGATCCATGTACGCAGATTAAAAATTGATGGCAGGCATGATGAGCGTGTTCACCACGCAACTCTTTGCTGGGCACATCAAACACCAGGAAATAGCGCTCGGTATCGAATGGAATCTGTTTCTGAAACTCGCCGACCGACAGAGAGCCGCGAATATCTTTAATCAGAGGGAATTTATACAGGCGCACACCAGCGACACGACATAGCGCGCCGTCTTTCGTAAAGGCTGACACGGTTGGGGGAGACTGGCAGCCACTGTTTTCGGTGCCATGTCTGTCGAGTTGGTATACCCAATGACGCGGGCGGGGTTGCCCACCACGATGGCATGGGGTGGAACGTTGCGGGTTACCACGGCACCGGCCCCCACCATGGCGTTCTCGGCAATAATAACACCAGGCAGTATCACTGCGCCGGCACCGATGGAGGCGCCGTTACGTATGATGGTGCGGCTGAACTCTTCTGGATATTGTTTACTTCTTGGAAATTTATCGTTCGCGAATGTTGCATTCGGCCCCACAAACACGTCATCACCGAGCGTGATACCGTCCCACAGCTGGACGCCACATTTAATCGTCACGCGGTCGCCAACCAAGACATCATTTTCGATAAAAACATTATCGCAGATATTGCATTGGTTGCCAATTTTTGCACCTGGCAATATATGAGCAAACGCCCATACATTTGTTTCATCACCGATTGAAGCACCTGGCTCGATAATCGCGTGACTATGAATACGATTTTTTTGATTCATTTTTTTCACTAAATAATGAAGACTGAATTAACACCAATTATCTGACAATATGAATATGCGCTGAGATCAGTTATAGCCCGTCAAGCGAAGGCAATGGGCAAGCAACTGTCATATTAGCCATTACCTTCACTACAAGGGGAACGCAATAATCAACAGCTCTTCAGCTTAATCTTTCAACACTTTCAAGCCAGCCGCTCCCAGGCCAAACTGATAAAAGATCGATGTCCATTCCTTCAAACTCTGCATGAACGTACTGCGTTCAATTTTCTCAGGCACCACCACGGCATCACCTGGATTCAAAGCCGTGCCGCCAATACCGCTAAACCAGCCCGTACTTTGCCCACTCTTGGCCGTGCCGTCCGCGCGTATCACATACATCTCGGATTTATCCGCGGTGGTGGTCAGACCACCGGCTTGCTGGACATAATCGTTCACCGTGCGCTGTGGGCGGTAAACAAAAGCGTTTTGCTGGAATACCGAGCCCAGCACATCCACCGTACCCGGGCGGCGCGGGATCAGAATGGTATCGCCATCCTGCAAGGGCAAGTCGGGCAAGTTCTTGATTTGCGTTTCGACGCCAGGCAAATCGAGCACAATACGGCCTTCGGCCTTGATGGTGCGCAATTTCTGCACGATGCGTCGCTGCTGCTCCACCTCGGCAGCGGTTTTTGCCGCATTTTCCTTGTCGCCAGAGGCGGCCATACGCTGGGTAGCATTCGATTCCAGGTCGCGCTCGAAACGGTCAGCCACTTCATTCAACTTGGCTTGCTGGGCGCGGCGTACTGATTCCCGGTTCAGCTGTGTCGCATACAAATAGCCGTTTTCATTCGCCCCCCCTACACGAGCGACCAACTCGCGCAAGGTCTCGCCTTTCTTCAGGAGAAAGATGCCGCTCTGTTTGGCTTCGCCGGCCACGCGCACGTATTCATTCTGGATTTGCGCTTGCACCGGCACCGCGCCCGGTGCAAACACACGCAGCACGTCGGTTGGTTTTACCTGGATATTCGCCAACTGGCCGCTGATGACAGCTTTGTCGGCGATCAATTCCACCACCGTCTTGTATTGATTGTCGACGTTCTTTTCAACGATAACCTGCTTGGTTTCCGCTGCCGAATCAAAGCCGCCGGCCCAGCTCAATACATCGGCCAGGCTGGCATTGCCTTTCAATTCAAAAATAGCGGGCTGTTTTACATTCCCCGTCAAGGCCACGAGGGGACCGACTTCCGGAATATAGATGACATCGCCGTCGCGCAGGCTCACATCGCGGCTCTTGTCGCCTTTGGCCAGCATGTCGTACAAGTCGAAGGTGCTGACGGTTTGTGCGCCACGCTTCAATTGGATGTTGCGCATGCTGCCGGTGGCGTCCGGCCCACCCGAGGTAAACAGGGCGTTGAGCAGGGTGCTCATGGAATTCAAGGTATAGGTGCCAGGGCGCACCGCATGGCCAACCACGTACACTTGCACGGCACGCGTTTGCGCGATACTCGCCGTCAGGTCGAAATTGGTGTAGATCTTGCCAATGGCTTTCTTCAGATAGCCCTGCAAGTCCTTGTACTGCACGCCGCTGACCTTGATGGAGCCGACGCGGGGAATGAAGATTGCACCGCTGCGGTCGACCGTGGCGCTGACGTCGATATCGACCATGCCCCAGCCGCGTACCTGCAACTCGTCACCCGTGCCGATGACATAGTCCTGGTTCACTTGCGCGCCATCGAAGGGCGCGAAGGTAGATGGTACATCGCTGAACAAGTCCTTGCCGAACATGTTCAATTTTTGTCCAGTCACGCCTTCCGCATAGAGCTCAAATGCACCGACTTCAGCAACGGCGCGTTTGGCCGGACGGCTGGCGGGCGGATTCTGCGCCTGCCGCTGCTCGCTACGGGCGCTGCGAATGGCCGGCAGGCCATTGCTGGTTTCCATCGATTGCATTTTGTGCATATCAATTGCATCAGTATCCTGTGCAAAAGCGGAACTCATTCCCAGCAGGCAAGCCGAGAAAATCATGTGTTTCACGAAAGGCGGGGAAGTACGAAGTTGCTTTTTCATGCTGGTCTTTGTCTGGATAAATGATGTTGTATGAGTAAAGGGGCGCCATGCGCGCTTAATACTTGCCCTGCCAGGTCACGCTGATTTCTTTCGGTCCGGGATTGATCGACAACCCCGATTTGCTCTGGTCGCGCTGCGCGTGCCACAGCCAGCTACCCATGGCGTAACCGACGATGCCACCGGCGACCGTATCGGACACCCAGTGCTTGCGGCCAAATACGCGGCCGGCGGAACCGACGGCGGCCACGCTGTACAGCCATGGCGCATCATATTCCTTGGCAAACGGCGTCACGGCGGCAAAGCCGATGGCGGCATGCGCGGAAGGGAACGCGGAGTTCGAGCGGGACGTACCGCTGCCGACGCGGCTCCACGCTCCGCGGTCTTCCTCCGGACGGGCGCGGCCAAACGCATATTTGCCAGCCACCGCCACGCCCGTTGCCGCAGCAACCGATTGCAGGGAAATGAGTCCCGTATTTTGCATGCGCTCATCGCCCAGGGCGAAAGCGGCGGCGGCGGCGCCCACTGCCGCATACGGCATGGCCTTGCCCAGCTTGTCCCAGTTGCGGTAGACCTTGGAATCTTCATGTTTCTTCACGAAACGATCGACCGGTTTGTCGGCCAGCGCGGAGGCCACCACTACGCCGCCGACCACCGCCGTCGCCTTGAGCCATTCAGGGGCGCTCGGCGTAGCAGATGCGGATTGCTCCAGGCGCGCGCGCATGGCGGGCCATGGGCTGACAAAAGGCCGGTCCGGCGGATTGACGGCAGGCAGGTGCTGTTCGTCCGGGCGCTCGGCAAAGTTACCCAGGCCATCGTAACTGTGCATGTCGGCGCGCGGACGCTCGAACATGTCGTACAGGTCGCCCGGCGAAGCCACCATCTGTCCCACGTCGCGTGTCCATGGGGCGATGGCGAAACCGGCCGTCGATTGCGTGTCCATCGGCAACATGCTGTTCAGCGGTACGGACATGAAGATGCCACGGTCCTGGTATGGCTTCGATGGCGTACCGGGGCTGGTGATATCGTTGCCGTTGGTATGCGTGTACCAGGCGCCGACTTCGATACCGGACTGGAAGCGGCGCTTGAATTCCATGCGCACGCCCGTATCTTTAGCCAGGAAGCGGCCAGCGCGTGCCGTGACGGTAATGTCGTGCGGCAAGCGGTAGTGCAGCGAGCCGATCGCCGTTACCGTCTTGTAGTCGCGCGAATCGAGCAAGCCTTTGTAACCACGCTGCTGCAAGGCATCGACGGCCACGTCGGCCGCCCAGCGGCTATCCTTCGGCAGGTACAGCACCTGGCCGCCCACACCACGGAACATGTCTTCATACAGGCCGGCCGACATGCGGGTATATACGCGCTCGGCGGGATTGTTGTATTTGTTCAGCAAGACGCGGCTCAGCGAAAAACGTCCGCCGCGCAAGTATTCCGCGATATCGGTACGCACGTGCGGCAAGTTACTGTTCGATGGCTGCTTGACGCCCGATACCGTTTCCAGCAACTGCAGGCTGGCGGCGCTATTCAGGTACAGGCCGTCGCCCAGGCGGCGGTCGTAATTGGCCACGGCCGAAATCGAATAGCGGAAGGCGCCGCTCGGGTCGTTGAAGAAGAAGCCTACCTTGGGAGCGACCTTGAAGCGGTTCGCCTCCCGGTCCAGCGATTTGATTTGCACCACGTCGCCATCGACGCCAACGCCGACGGCCAGCTTGCCGTCGTCCTTGATGACATCGGCAGCCTTGCTGGCAACCGGCGCGGACACGGCAGGCGCAGTCGGCACAACGCCAGCAGGTGCCATGGCAGGTGCCGGTGCAGCGGCCACGACAGGCGCCGGCTTGTCGAGGAATTCCTGCAGCCAGCCTTGCTGGTCGTCCCGGATGACATCGCTTTTCTCCGGATAGCGCAGCAGCACGACGTCGAGGAAGGCCTTGCGGTCGATCTTGCCTGCCAAATAGTCATTCAGTTTGGGCAAATCAAAGAATTCGTAAGTGGCGACTGGCTGGTCCAGCTTGGTATACGTGATGCGCAGGGTCGTCACGCCCTTCGGCGTGAAGGCGACAGCAGTGCGCGCGGCACGGCCAACGGCGCGGCCCATGTTCGAAATACGGCTGTTCGTCAGGCTCAGGCTGAGAACATTGCCCTCTTGCTCGACACGGATATTCTTGTAGTCCTGCTTTACCAGGGCATTAACCAGGTCGGCGCCATACACGGGGTCGCGGTGCCATTCTTCCTTGCTCGGCAGCGGTGGCGGATTCTTGTCGTCCACGAAATACGCTGGCTCATACACCTTGGGGACAAACTCGCGCTCGCCAAACGGAATGCTGATAAAGGCATTCACGCTGAACTGGTCGCGGCTGCGTGCCGCTTGCACGGCAAGCCAGCCCCAGCGGTACTCCAGGCCCACGGACGCGCCTTTGCGGCGCTTGCCCGCATCCGTTTCGCTGGCGCGGAAATCGCGCAAGTAATTGGTGGTATCGTATTCGGCCACCACCGACCAGCGCGGCAATGCCGTTGGGGTCCAGCGCGCGCCGGCAAACACGCCGTCCGGGCGTTTATGGGCATAGCCCAGGCTCGCTTCGATATTCTTGCTGGCGCCAAAAGTCTTGGTGGCAACCACATATTGGCCCTTGAACAACTCGGTACCGAACAAGTCCGTCATGCCGACGGCGACAGACGGCATCCACTCCGTTTCCGTCCACAGGCGCAATTTACCGTCGACGACCTTATCCTTGTAGCGGCCATAGCCACTGCCATATTCTCCGGGCACATTGGTAAAACCGGGAATGCCCGTGATCGACACATAGCGCCCCGTCATCTGCAGGAAAGGCAGAATATTCGCCGTGGCCCATAACTGGCCATACGGGCTGTCGTAGCTGTAGCCGACGCTGAAGGTGCCGTCCGTTTCCACCACGGCACTGGGCATGTTGATATACCCGGATTGACCACCATGATTCGAGTCGCGGAGTCGCGGCCATCGCCGACGGCGCGCCAAGCACCAGACAGCCACACCAGGTATATTTGATTGATTTTCTGAGTACGCTTAACAAATCCGGCTACCTAAAATATCCTGCACCTGGAATTCCTGAGAATGTATTCAGAAAATCAATGAGCTTGGGGAAACGTGAATGAAACGAAAAAAGGCCAACCGACGGGCATGTTGCAATGCCACGCATCAGTTCGCCACTAAAACTGGGCACACCCGTGCATCAAATCGTTGCTTAATCATGCCTCAGGAATGTATGTCGCAGAATTTTAACATTGTTTTCTTGTAGCAAATGCTTAACTTGTTTCCCTTGCGCCACACCTATCTACGCGGCGCAAACACCGCCTGCGGCACGGTGGCACGCCGGAACAATCACTTCAAACTGCCAAACACTTTGCCGATAATCTTGCTGCCGTAGGCCAACGGATTACTACGGATGGCTTTTTCTTCCTCGCCGATCATCAGGTACAGGCCATCGAGCGCACGGTCCGTGACGTAGCCTTCCACCGTCGACTGCTGCTGCGGCACGAGTCCCGTCTTGCCGATCTGGCTCATGGTGCTGTTGTATTTGCTGGCCAGGCCGGAACGGTCGGTCACGGATTTTACGATGGGCAAGAATTTGACGGCCAGGGGGGCAGAGGTCTTCTGGCGGAAAAAGTCCGTCACCGACGTGTCGCCACCGGACAGGATATTCTTTGCATCGGTCACGCTCATCGATTTGACCGCGTCGAGCAACAAGGGCTTGGCCATGGGCACAGCCGACTCGGCGGCACGGTTCATCGACACCACCAGATCATCCAGCTGCTGGCCACGGCCCGTCATTTTCAGCAAGGGTTTGGCTTGCTCCAGGATGCCGGGCAGCTTGATTTTGACCTTGTCGTTGTTCAGGAAACCATTTTCGATGCCCAACTTGGCAACGGCGGCGGCCGAACCGGCTTCCAGCGCCGCCTTCAAGCCATTGCTGGCATCCAGGTTGCTGAGAGCATCCAGGGGATTGGCGGCGCCTGCGCCGGACGACAGCAGCGCCAGCGCGCACAGGATGGCGGCGGGACGGCCAGGGAAAGGGTTCAGGCGCATGGTTTTTCCTTTTCTAAAGAATAGTCAGACCACCTTCTTCTGGCACCTTAGCACATCAAAACCGCGAATACTGCAGCATTTTTTGGCGTCTGAGGGGAAACAAGGGGGGCCGCAGATGGCGGAGGAAGGGGACTATACAGCACTTGCTGTTGTATTCGCGCACGTTAATGCCGGCGGCATAGCTTAGTCTGCTATCGCCGCCAACTGTTCGCGCACCCGCGCCAGATCCGTCTCGCGCATGCGCGCCGCCGTCTGGCGCAAGGATTTTTCCGCACCGGCCACGCCGGCCGCCAGCGCCATCGACAGCCAGATATACGCCTGCTGCAAATCGAGCGGGCCACCCTGGCCGCTGGCCGCCATCAAGCCCAGATTCATTTGTGCCCGCGCATGGCCCTGGCGCGCGGCCAGCGCATACCAGTCCCAGGCGGCGGCATAATCCTGCGGCACATCCTGGCCATTGTCATGCCGCAGGCCCAGCGCGAACTGCGCCAGGCTGTGGCCCTGCGCGGCGGCGCGGCAATAGCAGGCGCAAGCCTGCTGGCTATCTGGCGCCGGGCCATCGTCGCGGTCATGCAACACACCCTGCATGTATTGCGCCGGAGCGTAATCCTGCTCGGCGGCGCGGCGGTACCACTCCAGCGCCAGCGACATATCCTGCGGCACGCCCTGGCCATGTTCGTAGCGCAGGCCCAGGTCGAACTGGGCCCGCACATGCCCCTGGTCGGCCGCCTTGCGGTACCAGAAGATGGCTTCCTGCGCATCGGCAGGCATGCCCTGCCCATGCTCGTACAACAGTCCCAGCTGATACTGCGCGGCGGGGAAGCCCTGCCCTGCCGCCTGGCGGTAAAACACCTGCGCACGGGTATAGTCCTGCGCGCCATGCTCATGGTGCAGGCCCAGGTTGTGCTGGGCCGCCGCGTGCCCCTGGCCAGCCGCCTTCACATACCACGCAAGCGCCGCCTGTTTATCGCAGGGCACGCCCTGGCCATTGTCGTAGATCAGGCCCAGATTGAACTGCGAACTGGCGTGGCCCTGCTCGGCCGCGCGCCGGTACCAGGCGATCGCCTGCCGGCTGTCCTGCGGCAGCACGTCGCCGTTTTCATAGCGCAGCGCCAGGTTGAACTGGGCCGGCGCATAGCCTTGTTCGGCCGCCTTGCGCATCCAGGCCGTCGCCTGCTGGCGATCCTGGCGCACGCCCTGGCCATTGTCGTAGCGCAGTCCCAGGTTGTACTGCGCGCGCGCATAGCCCTGTTCCGCCGCCTTGCGGTACCAATTGATGGCTTGCACGAAATCCTGCGGCACGCCCTTGCCATTGTCATACATCATGCCCAGATTATTCTGCGCACCCGCGTCGCCCTGTTCCGCCGCGCGGCTGAACCACAGCATGGCTAGCCCGCTATCTTGCGCAAGACCCTGGCCCTTGGCATACAGCCACCCCAGGTTGTACTGCGCCGCCGCGTAACCCTGTTCGGCCGCCTTCTGATACCAGTGCGCGGCCTGCGCAAAATCCTGCGCCACGCCCTGCCCCTTCTGGCACATCACGCCCAGGTTGTACTGCGCGTGTTCGAGCCCCTGCGCGGCAGCCAAGCCATACCAGTGCAGCGCCAGCGCATAGCTTTGCTCGATACCCTGGCCATTGAAATGCATGAAGCCGAGGCTGTGCTGGGCATTCGCATTGCCCTTCTCGGCCAGCCCTTTCAGGCGCAGGTAGTCGGCCGTGTAATGAGCAGCCGTGGAATGCGCAGCCGTGGAACGGGGAGCGGCGAGCGGCATGGGTCAGGCCTCGATGGCCAGCGTCCGGGACGCTGCGGGAGCCGCATCGGCGATCAGGCGATTCTGCTCCTGCAGCACACCGATGAAGCTGCCCAGCGAAATGGGCCGGTGGTACAGATAGCCCTGCATCGTGGTGCAGCCCTTGTCCTGCAGGTAACGCGCCTGGCCTTCCGTTTCCACGCCTTCGGCAATCAGGTGCAAGCCCAGTCCACGCGCAATCGAAATGATGGCCAGGATGACGGGATAGTGTCCCTGCTCGTCGTGAATTTCCTTCACAAACGACTGGTCGATCTTGATGGTGTGGATGGGGAAGCGGTGCAGGTACGACAGCGACGAATAGCCGGTGCCGAAATCGTCGATGGCGACCGACACGCCCAGCTGGCACAGCTTGTTCAACTGCTCGATCGCATATTGCGGGTTGCGGATGCAGATGTTTTCCGTGATCTCCACTTCGATCTTTTCCGGCGCGATGCCATAGCGCGTCAGCGCGCCGCGCATCTTCTCGAAAAAGTCGCCCCGGTCCAGGTATTGCGGCGACAGATTGAGCGACAGGCGCACGGCCTCGCCACCAGCCGCGTTCCACTGCACCAGGTCGCGGCACAGGGCGCCCAGCATCCAGTCCGAGATCGGCAGCATCAAACCGTTTTCCTCGGCGAACGGCAAGAATTCGCCGGCCGTCAGCAAGCCCCGCTGCGGGTGGTTCCAGCGCATCAACCCTTCGGCGCCAACGATGCGGCCCGTCATCACGTCCACCTGCGGCTGGTAATACATCTCCAGCTGGTTCAGCTCCAGCGCCTTGCGCAGGCTCTGTTCGAGGGCGATCTTCTGGTGCGATACGTCGAGCATGGACTCGTGATAAAAACTGTGGCCGTTCTTGCCCAGCGCCTTGACCTGGTACATGGCGATATCGGCGTGGCGCAGCAGCTCGTCGATGGTCTCGCCGTCGCCCGGATAGATGGCGATGCCAATGGAGGCCGAGATATGCACCTGGTTGCCATCGAGGTCGAAGGGCTGGTGCAGGCATTCGAGGAATTTGTCGGCGATCAGGCGCGCATCCTGGCGGTCGCGCAGTTCCGGCAGCACGATGGTGAATTCATCGCCGCCCTGGCGCGCCAGCGTGTCGCCGCGGCGCAGGCAATCCTTCAGGCGCAGCGCCACCTGCTGCAGCAACTCGTCGCCCTTCACGTGGCCCAGGGTATCGTTGACCAGCTTGAAGCGGTCCAGGTCGATGAACATCACGGCCAGTTCCGTCAGCTTGCGGCGCGCCTGGATCACGGCCAGGCCCAGGCGATCCTTGAACAGCATGCGGTTCGGCAGGTCCGTCAGGATATCGTGGTAGGCCTGGTAGGAAATGACTTCTTCGGCGCGCTTGCGGTCGGTGATGTCGCGCGCCACGCCGTAGGTACCGAAGTATTCCTGCTTGCGGGCCTCGTGATCGAGGTTGTGCATGCCGATCGAATTGAGCGGAACCGTCATCAGCGTGTTGTTGAAGGTACGGTCGCTGCCGCTGCCACTATGGCACTTCAGGCGCAATTCCACATTGCGCGAAGCGCGCTCGTCGAGGCGGCGTTCATTGAAGGCATAGCGCGCCCGCTCCTGGTCTTCATCGTGCACGAGGATGGAATAATGGCTGCCGATCAGCTCTTCGCGGCTAAAGCCCAGCAACTGGTGCACCCTGTCGTTGATGAAGGTGATGCGGCCTTCGTGGTTCAGGGTATAGATGATGTCGGGCGAGCTGTCGACCAGGTAGCGGTACATCTTTTCCGAGTTTTCCAGCTGCAGCGCGATGCGCTCGTTTTCCAGCGCCAGCTTGCGCTTTTGCAGCGCGTTCTCCACCGTCTTGAGCAGCTCCTCGCGGCTGTATGGCTTGCGCAAATAGTCATAGGCGCCACGCTTCAGGGCACCGATGGCCGCCTCGATGCCGACGTCGCCGCTCATGACGATCACGTCGCCCTCGATGCCGCGCCGGTTGATGTGGTCCATGATTTCATGGCCGCTCATGTCGGGCAGGCGCAAATCGAGGAGGATCAGGTCGAAGCGCAGTTTCGACAACTGCGCCAGCGCCTCGCTGCCGCAGGTGGCCGTGTACAGCTGGTAGCCTCGGTCTTTCAGCAATTCGTGGAGGGAGGCGAGCAGGCGGGGCTCGTCGTCGACCAGCAGGATGCGCGGGCTGTTTTCCAGGTCAAACGGAATGGCGGAGGAGTTCATGGACGTTACGAAGACAAGGCGGTATTGCCGGGCGCGGGCAGCGCCGCTGCGGCGCTCGCCGGCAAGGGAATGGGTAGCAGAATTTCAAACGAGGTGCCGGACTTGCTGCTGCGGCAGCCGATCACGCCATGCAGGCGGGTGACCAGGTCATGCACGATGGACAAGCCCAGGCCGTGATGCGCCCCTTCCTTGCTGCTGCGCACAGGGGAAAACAGATTGGCCAGCACTTCCGGCGCCAGGCCGGCGCCATTGTCGCTGACGCACAGTTCCAGGTACAAGCGACGGTCGCGGTTGACGTGGCCACGGTTCGCCACTTCGATGCGCCCGCCATCGGGCAAGGCTTCGACGGCGTTTTTCAGCAGGTTGAGCAGGATTTGCTTGAGCATGCCGGCATCGGCCTCCACCTCGCATGGCGCGTCTGCATGCGCGTGACCACCTCGATCTTCGGCGGCAGGAAGTCGGTGGCGCGGAACAGGCGCAGCACATCGTCGACGACGCGCGCGCAATCGGTGACGCCGCTGGCGGCCGCCGGCTGCAGATCGGCCAGGCCGCCGATCAGCTGGCCGACCCTGTCGATTTCCTCGTTCAGGATCGCCATCTCGCTGCTGACCGGCTCCTGTTTCTCCAGCTTGTGATCGAGTACGCTCAGATAGTTCTTGATGATGGACAGCGGGTTATTCACTTCATGCACGACGCGGCGCGAGGCGGCGCGGTATTCCTCGGCCACGTGATCGAGCTGGCGCCGTGCCAGGCCGCGCGCGCTGATGGCCGCTTCCAGCGCCATGGCGGCCTGGTTGGCATACGCGCGCAGGAACCCCTCGCGCTTCTGGCAGGCGGGAATCTGCCAGGCCGCCACGCCGCCAATCAAGACGCCCAGGCTGCGCTGGCCCGACACCAAAGGCACGCAGACCAGGCTGTCGGTACCGAGAATGCGGAACAGCTGCTCCTCGACGATGCCCAGCGCGGGCATGTCGCGTTTCAGGAACGCCAGCTGGCATTCCAGTGCGGAGGCGGCCAGCGGACCGCCCTTGGCCAGCGGGATCGAAAAGCCGGCCAGGCGCTGCTGATGTTCGCCCGCCGCCACGCCCACCAGTGCATGACCGGTGGGTTTTTGCAGCAGGATGACGGCCGTATCGAAATCGAACAGGATGCGCGCCGAGCGCGTGATGGCTTCGAGCAGGCTGCTCTCGCCCTCTTGCCGGGCAAAGGTCTGGCCCACCTCGGACACCAGCACCATGTTGCGTACTTCGTCGGACAGACGCTGCTGCACCGGATCGACGGCTGGCGGCGCATACGCGGGCGGCGTGGCGACATCGTCCGCGCCGGCCAGGTCGATGCCCAGGTGCTGCGCGGCCTGCGCTACCTGGCGCGCCACGCTGCCGGCCAGCTCTTCCAGTACCTCGACGTCCAGCGCGCACAGGCTTGCCGCCTGCGTAATCGACTCCGCATCGTCGGCATGGCAGCACAGCAGGTGCGCCAGGCGCACGATGCGGATCAAGGGATGGCTCGCTTCCAGGCGCGCCAACGGTTCATGGTGATACAGCACGCTGTCGGCCAGGAAGGAATCGAGATGCCAGCGCTCGATCAGCCAGGCGCCCGCTTCGGCATGCGTAATCTGCAAGGTGCGCAGCTCCACCGCGCACAGGGCGGCATCGTCGCGCGCCGTAAAATTGAACGCATATTCCTTTGGCGCCGTGGCCAGCAAGGCCAGGCGGCCCACGTTATGCAGCAAGCCCGCCAGATACGCTTCCTCGACGTGCGGATAGGCCATGGCCTTGGCCAGCGCGCGCGCCATGACGGCGGCCGACAGCGAGCTTTTCCAGAAGGCGCGCAAATCCGTGCTGCCGGAATGGGGGAAGCTGTTAAAAGTCTGGAAAACGGATTCGCTGATGACCAGCGTCTTGATCATGTCCGGCCCAGCGACACGAGCGACTGTTCCAGACTGGCGACCTTGCCCTGGCGATGGTAGGCCGAGCTGTTGGCCACGCCGAGGATCTTGCTGGTCATGCCGGCATCCTTGGCGATCAGGGCGGCCAGCTCCGGCATGCCGGCATCGTCGGCCTGCAGGTGGGCGATCAGCTTGATGAGAATCTGCGGCATGGCCGGCAGGCGGGCAATCAGCAGGCGATTGCGAATATCTTGATCAGATTGATGCATCGTATCAGGCATTGCCGGTTCGAAAAGGATGAGCGCTTAGCAGCGAAGCGCGGCCACGTTCAGAGGAATCCTCCACTCCTGTAACCAAAAAAATATCGCCTGAGAGGATGCCGGGAAAAAAAGTCATCTTATCATAAGCGCCGGATATTACTTGCAATATAGAAAATTAAGTTGAAATAAATCCAGCGTTCTGCCATGGAAACTTATGCCTTGAAGGAACCCAACAAACGGTGGCGGAAGCGCCGCGATAGCAGCCAGAGCCAGTGCCAGCCCCGTAAACGCCAGCTGCCCGGAGGCCAGCCACAGCACGGAACCGGACAGCAGCGGCGAAATCACGCCAGCCACCACGGCGCCCAGCAAGGTACTGGCAAACGACTGGCAGGAAGCGACGGTACCGCGGATATGCGGGAACAGATCGAGCGCCAGCAGGGTCGCGCCCGGCCCCACCAGGGACATGCCGAAGGTGTAG
This sequence comes from Janthinobacterium sp. TPC_1, assembly GCF_056037845.1. Lineage (NCBI taxonomy): Bacteria > Pseudomonadati > Pseudomonadota > Betaproteobacteria > Burkholderiales > Oxalobacteraceae > Janthinobacterium > Janthinobacterium sp. TPC_1. Next base: position 1,063,335 of record NZ_CP195157.1, read on the forward strand.
AAAAACAGGGGCAGTACCGACCAGGGTAGCGACGGCGGCAGGAACAGGTGATACACGACATTGACGCAGGCGGCGCACAGCAGGAAGGCAAAACCGATGCCGATCTGGCGCGCGAAAGTGACCTTGCCGGCGATGCGGTTGGCCGCCGCGGCGCCCATGAAGATGCCGCTCACGCACGGGATGAACAGCCAGCCGAATTGCGATGGCCCCAGGCCCAGTTGCTTGGGCAGCATTTCCGGCGCGGCCGTGATGAACAGGAACAGGCCCGCGAAATTGAGGGCGACGATGCCGGCCTTGATGTGGAACAGGGGCGAGCGCAGGATCTGGCCATAGCTCGACGCCAGGAAGCGGGGATTGAAGGGCTGGCGCTTTTCAATCGGCAGGGTTTCGGGCAGGCGCCAGTAGCAGAACGCCAGCAGCACCACCGTGTAAAAGGCGAGGAACAGGAAGATCGAGCGCCAGTCGAACCAGATGACGATCCAGCCGCCCAGGATCGGCGCCACCGCCGGAGCAATGGAAAAGATCATCGTCACCAGCGACAGCAGCCGCGCCGCCGCCGCATCGGCATACAGGTCGCGGATGATGGCACGGCTGATCACCACGCCGGCGCCGGCCGAGACGCCCTGCATGATGCGGAAGAACCACAGGTAGTGCACCGTGTGCGCCGAGGCGCAGCCGAGCGAGCCGATAGCAAACATCAGCAGCGACACGAGAATGACGTTGCGCCGGCCGAAGGTGTCCGAGATCGCGCCATGCCACAGCACCATGCCGGCAAAGGCCAGCATGTAGAACGTCAGCGACTGCTGCACTTCCAGCGGCGACGCCTGCAGCGAACCCTGGATCGCGCCAAACGCGGGCAGATAGGTGTCGATCGACAGGGGGCCCAGCATCGACAGCCCGGCCAGCATCATCGCCAGCGCACCGCGGCTCAAAGGCGCCATGTGGCTTGGCGTGGGGGGCGGAACGGGCGTGACCGGGTCGGGCGGCACATCGGCCGGAGGGGTGGGAAACATGGCGGGTCCAAAGTGGCGCGCGGACCTGTATTGGTCCGCGCGCGGGGTTACTGCGGGGGTCTTGCAGTGAACGCTTACTGCTGTGGTTTAGGTTTCGCTTCTTCACGGCGGTTGTATCCCGCCACCATATCGAAGCGGAACAGACGGCATTCCAGCGCGCCGTTGAAGAATGGCGTCTTGCGCGCTTCCTTCAGACGCAGCAGCTTGGGCAAGCCCAGGTCGGCCGTGAACAGGAACACGGTCCAGCCAGCGAAGCGCTGCTTCAGGGTCGTGCCCATGGCCGAATAGAACGACGTCGACAATTCATCTTCCGGGATGGTGCTGTCGCCGCGCACGCCGATACGCTCGCCGTACGGCGGGTTGGTCAGCATGATGCCCGGCACGTCGCTTGGCGGCTTGACTTCCTGCGCCTCGATCTGTTTCAGGGGCACGTCGAAGCGCACGCCCGCGCAACGCAGGTTATGGCGCGTCATGGCCACCATGTCGCCCGAAATGTCGCTGCCGAAAATGGTCGGTTCGGCCGGCAGCGGATTGACCTTGATGGCGTTTTTCATGGCATTCCACGGCGCGGGATCGAAGTCGTGGAAGTTTTCGAACGCGAACTGGCGCGACGCGCCCGGCGGAATGCCCTGCAGCATCTGCGCCGCTTCGGCCAGGATGGTGCCGGAACCGCACATCGGGTCGAACAGCACCATGCCAGGCTTCCAGCCCGACACGCGCAGCAAGCCGGCGGCCAGGTTTTCGCGCAACGGCGCGTCGCCCGTCTCTTCACGCCAGCCGCGCTTGAACAGCGCTTCGCCCGAGGTATCGAGGTAGACGGTGAACGTGTGCGCGTCGAGGAAGCCGACGATGCGCATGTCCGGCGTCTTGGTGTTAACCGATGGACGCTCGTTGAACTGGTCGCGGAAGCGGTCGCAGATCGCGTCCTTGATTTTCAGTGTCGTGAATTCCAGGCTACGCAGCGGCGATTTCACGGCCGTGACGTCGACGCGGATCGTGTGGTGCACGCCGAACCAGTCTTCCCAGGCTTGCGCTAGGGTCAGGTCATAAATGTCGTTTTCCGTCTTGTAGCCGGAATGGGCCATGCGCATCAGCACGCGCGAAGCGATGCGCGAATGCAGGTTGATGCGGTAGGAGTCCAGCAGGTCGCCCGAGCAATGCACGCCGCCCGGCACCTGGTTGTGGACCTTCATGGTCGCACTATCCTGGGCGATCTCGCCCAGTTCCTCGGCCAGCGCCGCTTCCATGCCGCGCGGGCATGGGCAAAAATATGAAGCCATAATTAGGATACCTTTTATCCGTTGAAAAACACGTTCAATGAAAACCCAAAAAAAGGCCGGGGTCGTACCCTCAGGGTACGACCCCAGTTCTACTCTTGGGGTTACTAACTACTCTCTAAAAACTACTTCTCCAGCGCCCGCTCGACAAAATCGAGCCTGTCCTGGCCCCAAAACCCTTCGCCATCGACGATGTACCACGGCGAGCCGAAGACGCTGGCGGCGGTAGCTGCCTCGGTGTTGGCATCGTATTCGGCCTGCACGCTGGCCGTCTCCGACGTTTTCAGCAACTGGCGGCCTTCGAAACCCGCGTCGAGGGCGATCTGCACCAGGGTTTCCTCGTCGCCGATGTTGCGCTCTTCGGCCCACAGGCCGCGCATGATGGCGTGCGCCAGATTCAGCGACGCTTCCACGCCGTGCGCCAGGCGCGTGGCGATGATCAGCTTGGCCGCCGCTTCCGGCGAGACGGGGAAGAACTTCGGCTGCAGATCAAGGGCACTTGCAAAAAGGCCGACCAGCGCGCCAGCTCGGCCAGGCGATACGCCTGACGCTGCGGCGCGCGCTTGGCCAGCGGCAGGCCGCCCGAGACGCTGAAGACCTTGCCCAGGTCGAAGGGGCGCACGTCGATCTGTGCGCCCGTCTTAGCGGCGATGGCCATCAGGCGCGCATGCCCCAGGTAGGTCCATGGCGAGTGGGGAGCAAAGAAATATTGCACGACTTTGTTCTGGTTTGCACTCATCACGACTCCCTTAGAAAGGCTTGACCACGACCAGCACGACGACGGCCAGCAGCATCAGCACCGGCACTTCATTAAACCAGCGGAACCAGGTGTGGCTGCGCTTGTTGAGACCTTTTTCAAACTTGCGCAGGATGGAACCGCAGGCGTGGTGATAGCCGAGCAGCAGCACCACGAACGTCAGCTTGGCGTGCATCCAGCCCGGCATCTTCATGCGGCCCTCGCCTCCACCGTACAGCATCCACATCAACGCCAGTCCCAGCACCATCGCCGGCAGCGCCAGCAGAGACATGAAGCGGTACAGCTTGCGCGCCATCAGCAGCAGGCGTTCGGTGGCCACCGTTTCCGTCTCCATCGCCAGGTTCACGAAGATGCGCGGCAAATAAAACAGGCCGGCAAACCAGGACATGACGAAGATGATGTGGAAGGCTTTGGTCCAGAGAAAGAGCATGGGATTCCCAGTGTCAGAGAGCTACAGAAATGAGAGCGCGGGCCGCCTTGTGGGCCGCCCGCGAAGACGTACTACCTACGATGCCTACTTGCGTACTTCGCCGTGGCCAAAGACCACGTACTTGAGCGAGGTCAGACCTTCCAGTCCCACCGGACCACGCGCGTGCAGCTTGTCGTTCGAGATGCCGATCTCGGCCCCAAGGCCGTATTCGAAGCCGTCGGCGAAACGCGTCGACGCGTTCACCATCACCGAGGCGGAATCGACTTCGCGCAGGAAGCGCAGCGCATCGCTGTAGTCTTCCTGATGATGGATTCCGTGTGCTTCGATGAGTACCGGTTGATGTGATCCATCGCTTCGTCGATGCCGTCGACCACTTTCACCGACAGGATCGCCGCCAGGTATTCGGTGGACCAGTCTTCCTCGGTGGCAGCTACCAGATGCGGATAAGCGGCGGCGGCCAGGATCGCATGGCTTTCCGGATCGGCGCGTAGTTCCACCTGTTTGGTCAGGTACAGTTCGGCCAGCTGCGGCAGCACGGTAGCGGCAATGGCGCGCGACACCAGCAAGGTTTCCATGGTGTTGCAGGTGCCGTAGCGGTGGCACTTCGCGTTGAAGCCGATATCGATCGCCTTCCGGATATCGGCCTTGGCATCGATGTAGACGTGGCAGATGCCATCGAGGTGCTTGATCATCGGCACGGTGGCCTCGGCCATCAGGCGTGCGATCAGGCCCTTGCCGCCGCGCGGCACGATGACGTCCACGTACTGCGGCATGGTGATGAGGGCGCCGACGGCGGCGCGGTCGGTGGTGTCGATCACTTGCACGGCATCGGCCGGAAGACCTGCTCCCAGCAAGCCCTCCGCCACCAGCTTGGCCAGCGCGCGGTTGCAGTGAATCGCTTCCGAGCCACCGCGCAAGATCGTCGCATTGCCGCTCTTGATGCACAGGCCGGCCGCGTCCACCGTCACGTTCGGACGGGCTTCATAGATGATGCCGATGACGCCCAGCGGCACGCGCATCTGCCCCACCTGAATGCCCGTCGGGCGGAACTTCATGTTCGAGATTTCGCCGATCGGATCGGCCAGCGACACGATCTGCGTCAAGCCTTCGACCATGGTGGCAATGGCAGAGTCGGACAGGGTCAGGCGGTCGAGCATGGCCGGCGCCAGGCCGGCGGCAGCGGCCGCATCGAGGTCGCGCTGGTTGGCCGCGCGCAGCAGATCGGCATCGCGCACGATGGCGGCGGCGATCAGGCTCAAGGCGCGGTTGCGCGTGGCGCTGTCGGCGCGCGCCATGGCGCGCGAAGCGGCGCGCGCGCGTGTGCCCACGTCCTGCATATATTCTGTGATGTCCATGCTCGTATCCATATAGTAAAAAACTAGCCTCGGGCGATCTTCAGGCCCAGCTGCAGCATGGCATCCCAGGCATCGCCCGCGTAACCCTTGGCGCGCAAGCCCTTGATCATCTTGTCCACCTGCGCCGCCTGCTGCAGCGCCGCTTCCAGCACGGGCAGCGAAATGCGCCGCAGGGCCGGTTCCATCATCCGCTCGCGCGGACCCCAGATGCGGTATTCCTTCAGCAGCGCGCCCAATGGACGCCCTTGCGCCATGCCGGCCTTCAATTTTAACAGCGTGCGGATTTCCTCGGAAACGGCCCACAAGACCAGCGGCAGCGCCTCGCCCTCGCCTTTCAAGCCTTCGAGCATGCGCACCAGGCGCGCCGGGTCGCCGGCCAGCATGGCTTCGGACAGCTTGAAGACATCGTAGCGGGCCACGTTCAGCACCGCGTCCTGCACTTGTTCGTACGTCAGCTTGCCCGCCGCGTGCAGCAAGCCCAGTTTCTGGATTTCCTGGTGCGCCGCCAGCAAATTGCCCTCCACCCGTTCGGCGATGAAGTCGATGCTGGCACGCTCGGCGCTTTGCCCTTGCGCGGCCAGGCGCTGGGATATCCACGCCGGCAACTGCGCCCGCTCCACATTCGGAATCTCGATATACACGGCAGCCTGCTGCAGGCTGGCGACCCAGGCCGCCTTCTGCGTGGCCCAGTCCAGCTTGGGCAAGGTGATCAGGGTCAGGTTGTCGGGACTGAGATTTTTCGCATAGCTTTGCAGCGCCGCGCCGCCATCCTTGCCCGGCTTGCCGGTAGGGATGCGCAGCTCGATCATTTTCCTGTCACCGAACAGCGACAGCTCCTGGTTCGCCGCCAGCAATTCGCCCCACTTGAAGCTGCGCTCCACCGTCAGCACGTCGCGCTCGGAATAACCCTGCGCGCGCGCCGCGCGGCGGATCTTGTCGGCCGCTTCCAGCGCCAGCAGGTGTTCATCGCTGGTGATCACATACAGCTGCGCCAGCGGCTTGGCCACATGCCCATCGAGCGCGTCTATCCGCAATTGCATGGCGTCCCCGTTACTGCTGCGGGGCTGCCGGCGCGACCGGCGCCACGGGCGCCACCGACATGGCCGGCAGCACCGGCTTGATGGCGGCCAGGCGGCGCATGATCTGCTGCACCAAGTCGTTGCGCATGTCGCGGTACAGCGCTGCTTCCTCAGTCTCCTTGGCCAGCACCTGCGACTCGTCGAAGGTGATCGGACGCACCAGATTGATGGTGGTCGGCGCCAGCAACTGGTTGCCGGCCTTGTCGACGACGCGGAAGTTGATCGAATAGCCGAGCTGGTATTCCTGCACGCGGCCATTTTTGTTCAGCGACAGAATGGTCTTGGTACGGTTCCTCTCCGGGTCGCTGAGCACTTCAAGCACGGCGTCGGCGCCATCCTTGGTGTTCACCACCTCCGTGCTGCGATGGCGCGGATATAGCGCTTCAAGCCGATCGCCAGCGGCGACGTCTCGGGCAAGCCGATATACATCGTCGCGAACGGCAGCATGAAACTGCCGTTCGAACCGCGCAAGTGAAAGCCGCAAGCCGACAGCAGAACCGTCAGACCCAACGCCAGCATGGCGCGGCGGCCCAACAGCGATACGGAAGAGGAAGTCGTCATGATTACACCACGATGCTGATTAACTTGCCTGGCACGACGATGATCTTCTTCGGCGTGGTCTCGACATACTTCTGCACACTTTCGCACGCCAGCGCGGCCGCTTCGATGCTGGCCTTGTCCGCATCCTTGGACACCGTGATCGAGCCGCGCAGCTTGCCGTTCACCTGGATCATCATCTCGATCTCGGACTGCTCCAATGCGGCCGGGTCGACTTGCGGCCAGGCGACGTTGAGCAGGTCGCCGTGCACGCCAGCGTAACCCAGTTCCTGCCACAGCACGTGGGTGATGTGCGGCGCGACAGGGTTCAACAGGCGCAGGAAGATCGAGAAGCCTTCGGCGATCAGCGCCTTCGACTGCGCGCTGTCGTCCAGCTTGGCCGACTCCAGCGTGTTGAGCATCTTCATGCAGGCCGACACCACGGTGTTGTACTGGATGCGTTTCAAGTCGTAATCGGCTTGCTGCAGCAGCTTGTGCAATTCGCGGCGCAGGTTTTTCTGCGCGTCGCCCGTGGCCGGTGCGGTAGCGCCAGCCAGTGCGGCCTGGATCGTGGCCGACTGGGCGTAGCCGAAGTTCCACACGCGGCGCAGGAAGCGGTTCGCGCCTTCGACGCCGCTGCCCGACCATTCCAGGGTCTGCTCCGGCGGCGAGGCGAACATGGTGAACAGGCGAGCCGTATCGGCGCCGTACTGCTCGATCTGCGCTTGCGGGTCGATACCGTTGTTCTTCGACTTCGACATTTTTTCCGTACCGCCGATTTCCACAGGCTGGCCGTCGGCCACCAGGATCGCGCTTTGCGGACGCCCCCTTGTCGTCGAGCGACAGGCGCACGTCATCCGGGTTGAACCAGGTGGTCTTGCCCGCAGCGTCCTTGCGGAAGTACGTTTCATTCAGCACCATGCCCTGCGTCAGCAGGTTCACAAAAGGCTCGTCGAACTTGACCAGGCCGAAGTCGCGCATGATCTTGGTCCAGAAGCGCGCGTACAGCAAGTGCATGACGGCGTGTTCGATGCCGCCGATGTACTGGTCCATCGGCATCCAGTAATCGTTGCGCGCGTCGACCATGGCGTCGTTCGAGCCTGGCGAGGTATAGCGCATGTAGTACCACGACGAATCGACGAAGGTATCCATGGTGTCCGTCTCGCGGCGCGCCGGCTTGCCGCACTGCGGGCAGTCGCACTGCAGGAAGGCTTCGTATTTGTTCAGCGGATTGCCCGTGCCGTCCGGCACGCAGTCTTCCGGCAGCACTACCGGCAAGTCTTTTTCCGGCACCGGCACCACGCCGCAGTCGGCGCAGTGGATCATCGGGATCGGCGTGCCCCAGTAGCGCTGGCGCGAGATGCCCCAGTCGCGCAGGCGGAACGTGGTTTTCTTCTCGCCCAGGCCCAGTTCCGCCAGATCGGCGGCTACCGCATCGACGGCGGAAGCGAAATGCAGGCCGTCGTATTTGCCGGAGGCGACGCAGACGCCGTCCTTGCTGCCATACGATTCCTGCCAGGCGTCCGTCGAAAATTCCTGGCCCTTGACTTCGATCACTTGCTTGATCGGCAGATTGTATTTCTTGGCAAAGCCAAAATCGCGTTCGTCGTGCGCCGGCACGCCCATCACGGCGCCGTCGCCGTAGGTGATCAGCACGTAGTTGCCGACCCAGACTTCCACTTGCGCGCCCGTCAGCGGATGCGTGACGAACAGGCCGGTCGGCATGCCCTTCTTCTCCATCGTCGCCATGTCCGCCTCGATGACGGAGCCGAGCTTGCATTCGGCATTGAAGGCGGCCAGCGCAGGATTGCCTTGCGCGGCGTGGATGGCCAGCGGGTGTTCGGCGGCCACGGCGCAGAAGGTCACGCCCATGACGGTGTCCGGACGGGTGGTAAATACATACAGCTTGCCGTCGCCGATCAGGGCGCCGTTCGCGTCCTTGATCTCATGCGGGAAGGCGAAACGCACGCCCGTCGACTTGCCGATCCAGTTGGTCTGCATGATGCGCACGCGCTCTGGCCAGCCCGGCAGCTTGTCGTCCACATACGCCAGCAGCTCTTCCGCGTAATCGGTGATGCGCGCGTAGTACATGGGGATTTCGCGCTTTTCGATCAGCGCGCCGGAACGCCAGCCCTTGCCGTCGACTACTTGTTCGTTGGCCAGCACGGTCTGGTCGATCGGATCCCAGTTCACGGTACCGGTCTTCTTGTAGATGATGCCTTTTTCCAGCATCTTGAGGAACATCCACTGGTTCCATTTGTAATATTCGGGCTTGCAGGCGGTCATTTCGCGCGACCAGTCGATGGCCAGGCCCATCGATTCCATCTGCTGCTTCATATGGGCGATGTTCGAATACGTCCATTGCGCGGGCGGCACGTTGTTGGCCATCGCCGCATTTTCCGCCGGCATGCCGAACGCATCCCAGCCCATCGGCATGAGCACGTTGTAGCCATTCATGCGCAGGTAGCGGTACATCACGTCATTGATTGTATAGTTGCGCACGTGACCCATGTGCAGCTTGCCCGAAGGGTAAGGCAGCATTGAGCAAGCAAAATACTTGCCTTTTGGGAAACGCGGGTCGTGTTCGACGGCTTTATAGGCGTCGATCGCCTTCCAGTGCGATTGGGCGGCTTGTTCGACGTCGGCGGGACTATATTTATCTTGCATAATGGATGTGCGACCAGCGTGGCCCGGCCAATAGTGGATATGAACCGAGCATTATACTGGTTGTCGCGGCCCGATAGCGCGGCGCCCTGGCGGCCCGGGCCGGCATATTTTTGCGAGCGCACAATTATGCTGTGTGATATATACGCAATCTTGTTCTTTGCATCAAAGCCGGCCATGATCATCTACCAGGAAGTCGCCCCCATCCCCGCCCTGCGGCCGTGGCTGGACTGCGTCTGGACGTGCCGCGTGCAGACGGGCGCCACGCCCCTCACGCACCAGGTCTTGCCGGACAATTGCATCGACATCCTGTGCCAGGACCAGCAGGACGCCAGCTTTGCCGTCGGCATGATGACGGCGCCGATTGCCGTCGTCAGCCAAGGGCTCGTGCAGACGGTGGCGGCCCGCTTCAAGCCGGGCGCGGCGGCGCGCTTCTTCCAGTTGCCCCTGTGCGAACTCAATGATGGACGTGCTGATCTGCGGCAGCTGTGGGGCCGCGACCTGGCGGCGCGCCTCGGTGACGCGCTGTGGAGCGCCCCCTTGTCCAACGCGCAAAGAGTTTCCATTTTGCAAGATTACCTGCTGCTGCGCCTGCGCCAGGGATCGCCGCTGCGCCCGGCCGGCGTCGCCGAACATGCCATTGCCGCCATCGAAGGCGCGCACGGCATGTTGCGCGTGGATGGCCTGGCGCAGCAGCTGGGCGTGTCGCGCCAGCACCTGGCGCTGCAATTCCGGCGACAAGTCGGCATCAGCCCGAAGCTGTTTGCCCGCATCTGCCGTTTCCGGGCCGCCAGCGCTGGCTTGAAAAACCTGCCGCAGCAGCCGGACTGGGCGCAAGTGGCCTTGCAATACGGTTATTTCGACCAGTCGCATCTGATCCACGACTTCCAGGATTTCGCCCGCAGTTCGCCCGAGGCGTGGCTGACGGACCGGCGCGCGTAAGCACCTTCCATTTTTCCAATCGCGCGGCGCGCGCCGGTGGCATGATGGCGTCATGCATTTCAACCAACAGGAGCAGAACATGATCAAGGGCTTGCGCACCGTCACCTATCCCGTCCCCGACCTGGACCAGGCCAAGGCCTGGTATAGCCAGGTATTCAATACCACGCCGTATTTCGACCAGCCTTTCTATGTCGGCTTTGCCATCGGCGGCTTCGAGCTGGGCTTGCTGCCGGACGGCCAGCCCGGCACGCAGGGCAGCGTGACGTACTGGGGCGTGGACGGCATCGAGCAGGAAATCGAGCGCATCGTTGCGCTGGGCGGCACCCTGCACCACCCGATCACGGACGTGGGCGACGGCATCCGCACGGTGGAATTGCTCGATCCGTTCGGCAACCAGATCGGCCTGATCGACAATCCCCACTTCGATACGGCCAAGGTACGTTAAGTTGCATTAAGCGGCGGCTTCGCCCTGCAGCCACAGCCGGAACTGCTGCAAGGCCAGCTTTTCATGCGCCGCCTCGGGCGTAATCAGGTAATATGCCCGCTGGCCGCGCAGTGGGCGCTCGCACACAATGCGCAGCTCGCCACGCGCCAGTTCCGCCTCGACCAGCATACGGGGCAGCAAGACCACTCCCTGTCCCTGCACGGCCGCCATGGCCAGCATGGAAAACAGTTCGTAGCGGGCGCCGTAGTGCGCCCCGTCGCGCCCCTCGCCCTCGACCTGCATGGCGTCAAACCACTGGCGCCAGGCGCCCGGGCGCGTACTTTGTTGCAACAACGTCAATTCCAATAAATCCTGCGGCTGCCACTGGCTGCGCGCCGCCAGCAGGCGGGGGCTGGCGACGGGCACGATTTCTTCGTGCATGAGCAAGGTGGCGCGCGTGCCGGGCCAGCGCGCCAGCTGCTCGGGCGTGCCCGCGTACAGGGCGCCGTCGTATTCCGTATCGGCAAACATGAACGGTTTTGTATACGCGTCGATATGCACGACGATGTCCGGATGCAAGCCCGCCAGCGAAGACAGCCGCGGCATCAGCCAGCGCGTGGCAAACGTGGGCACCGAGGCCAGCTGCAGCGCCCCGCCGCCGCCCTGGCGCGCCATCGTATCGAGCGTGTCGCGCTCCAGTCCATCGAGGCGGGCCGCGATCTGGCGTGCATACGCGGCGCCGGCGCTGGTCAGCAGCACGCCATGGCGCGTGCGCTGGAATAGTTGCACACCAAGAAAGCTTTCCAGGGAGGATATCTGCCGCGAGACGGCGCTTTGCGTCAGCGACAGTTCGCGCGCCGCATGCGTGTAGCTTTGGTGCCGCGCAGCCGCCTCGAAGCAATTTAGCGCTTGCAGCATGGGAATTTTTCGCGACATGGCATCTCAAAGGAAGGAAAAGAAACGCCAGTATGCCGCAAGATATGCGCCACACGCATGTCTGGGTGCGAATAAATCGTTTGCGCAAGGCTAGGCAAGAACCTACCATGAGCCATATTCAATCTTGCGCCGATCACCGGCGCTCACCTGCGAGGCCTGTGATGAGCAAAACCGTATTCGACTGGAATTCCCCCCTGCTGCTGGAAGAACAACTGACGGGCGACGAACGCGCCGTGCTGGAAGCGGCGCGCGACTATTGCCAGGGCAGCTTGGTGCCCAGGGTTCTCGAATCGTTCCGCCATGGCCGCACGGATGCCGCCATCTTCCGCGAAATGGGTGAACTGGGCTTGCTGGGCACCACCATTCCCGAAGAATACGGCGGCGCCGGCCTGAACTACGTCTGCTACGGCCTGGCCGCGCGCGAAGTCGAGCGCGTCGATTCGGGCTACCGCTCGATGATGAGCGTGCAATCGTCGCTGGTGATGGTGCCGATCAATGCCTTCGGCAACGAAGAAACCAAACAGAAATACCTGCCGAAACTGGCGACGGGCGAATACATCGGCTGCTTCGGCCTGACGGAACCGAACCACGGCTCCGACCCTGGCAGCATGGTCACGCGCGCGCGCAAGGTGCCGGGCGGCTATAGCTTGTCGGGCGCCAAGATGTGGATCACCAACAGCCCCATCGCCGACGTGTTCGTCGTCTGGGCCAAGGACGATGAAGGCGCGATCCGCGGCTTCGTGCTGGAAAAAGGCTGGAAGGGTTTGTCGGCGCCCGAGATCCACGGCAAGGTGGGCTTGCGTACCAGCATCACGGGCGAAATCGTCATGGATGAAGTGTTTTGCCCGGAAGAAAACGCTTCCCCGACGTGCGCGGCCTGAAGGGTCCATTTACATGCCTGAACAGCGCCCGCTACGGCATCGCCTGGGGCGCGCTGGGCGCGGCCGAAGACTGCTACCTGAAGGCGCGCCAGTACACGATGGATCGCCAGCAATTCGGCCGCCCTCTTGCGGCGAATCAATTGGTACAAAAGAAACTGGCGGATATGTTGACGGAAATCACCATGGGCTTGCAAGGCTGTTTGCGCCTGGGCCGCATGAAGGATGAGGGCTCGCCCGCCGTGGAAATCACCTCGATCATGAAACGCAACAGCTGCGGCAAGGCGCTGGACATCGCCCGCGTGGCGCGCGACATGATGGGTGGCAACGGTATTTCCGACGAGTTCGGCGTCATCCGCCACCTGGTCAACCTGGAAGTGGTCAACACCTATGAAGGCACGCACGATGTGCACGCGCTGATCATCGGCCGCGCCATCACCGGCATCGCCGCCTTCAACTAATGGACGCCTTGGCTTCCACCCTGCGGCCCGCGCCGTTGACCGGCTTGCGCGTGCTGGATCTGTCGCGCGTGCTGGCCGGCCCGTGGGCCGGACAAATGCTGGCCGACCTCGGTGCCGACGTGGTCAAGGTCGAGCAGCCGGGCCGCGGCGACGACACGCGCTCCTGGGGTCCGCCGTACCTGAAGGACGAGGATGGCCGCGACACGGCCGAAGCCGCCTATTTCCAGTGCGCCAACCGCAACAAGCGCTCCCTGTGCATCGACCTGGCCGCGCCCGAAGGCCAGGCCCTGGTGCGCCAGCTGGCGGCCGAATCGGACGTTCTGCTGGAAAATTTCAAGCTCGATGGCTTGAAGCAATATGGCCTGGACTCTGCCAGCTTGCTGGCGCTCAACCCGCGCCTCGTGTACTGCTCCATCACGGGTTTCGGCCAGGATGGGCCGTACGCGGCGCGCGCCGGCTATGACTTTTTGATTCAGGGCATGGGCGGATTGATGAGCATTACGGGCGTGCCCGATGGCCAGCCGGGCGCCGGGCCGCAAAAAGTGGGCGTGGCGCAAACGGACATCCTGACGGGCCTGTACGCCACCATCGCCGTGCAGGCGGCGCTGGCCGAACGCGAGCGCTCGGGACTGGGCCAGCACATCGACCTGGCCTTGCTCGACGTGCAAGTGGCCGCGCTGGGCAACCAGGCGGCGAATTACTTGTGCGGCGGTAAGGTGCCGCAGCGCATGGGCAATGCGCATCCGAACATTGTTCCATATCAAGACTTTCCCACGGCCGATGGCGACATGATTCTGGCGATCGGCAACGATGGACAGTTTTCGCGTTTTTGCGCCGTCGCCGGCCATCCGGAATGGGCGCAGGACGAACGCTTCGCCACCAATCCGCAGCGCGTGGCGCACCGGGCGATCCTGATCCCCTTGATGCGCCAGACCACGGTCATGCGCACGACGGCCGAATGGATCAGCGCTTTCGAGGCGCAAGCCGTGCCGTGCGGCCCCGTCAACCGCATCGACCAGGTCTTTGCCGACCCGCAAGTGGTGGCGCGTGGCTTGAAAGTGGAAATGCCGCATCCGACGGCGGGGACTGTTGCGCTGGTGGCCAATCCCGTGCGCTTGTCGGCTTCACCGGTGCAATACCGCTTGCCGCCGCCGTTGCTGGGGCAGCATACAGACGAGGTATTGGGGCAGTGGCTGAGATTAGGTACTGAGGAAATTACTGGTTTGCGCGAGCGCAAAGTCGTGTGAAAAACTGGGGTCAGAGCCGGCGAGCCGGCGGGTCTGACCCCGGAATTACTTCAGCGTCAATTTCAACGCCGGCTTTTCGCCATAATCGTCATAGCGCTCATTGATGCCGGCGATACAGAACGTGATTTCTTCCAGTAAATCAGGTACTTGCGCCTTCATTGCATCAGCATCCTGCACCACGATTTCCAGCACTTCGTTCGGCTTCAGGCGGAACTGCGTCATGTTTTCATCGTCGCGCAAGTAGCTGAGGCAATCTACCCAGGCATCCATGCTGTTGCCGTAGAACTTGGGGAAACCGAAGGCTTGCGCGCATTGCGCGTGAAAGCTCGCTGCGTCGGTGATATCTTTTCCATTCAGGATGGCAGTGGCCATGGTCTTCCTCAGTTCTTCAGCGACAGCACGTCCTGCATGTCGAACAGGCCCGTCGGCTTGTCTGCCAGGAAACGCGCGGCGCGCAGGGCGCCGTGGGCGTAAGTGACGCGGCTGCTCGACTTGTGGCTGATCTCGATGCGCTCGCCGATGCCGGCAAACAGCACCGTATGGTCGCCGACGATATCGCCGCCGCGGATGGTGGCAAAGCCGATGGTCGACGGGTCGCGTTCGCCCGTCACGCCTTCGCGCCCGTACACGGCGCATTCCTTCAGGTCGCGGCCCAGGGCGCCGGCCACCACTTCCCCCATTTGCAGGGCAGTGCCCGACGGCGCGTCGACCTTGAAGCGGTGATGCGCTTCGATAATTTCGATATCGTAGCCTTCGGACAGGCTTTTTGCGGCCAGTTCCAGCAGTTTCATGGTGACATTCACGCCCACGCTCATGTTCGGCGCGAACATGATGGCCGTCTTTTCGGCGGCGGCGGCAATGGCCGCCTTGCCCGCGTCATCGAAACCGGTGGTGCCGATGATCATCTTGATGCCGTGCTCGGCGCAGTAGGCCAGGTGCTGCAAAGTGCCTTCGGGGCGCGTGAAGTCGATCAGGTAATCGGCATTGGCCAGGCCGGTGGCCAGGTCGGATGCAATCAGCACGCCGGCAGGCTTGCCGAGGAAGGAGGCGGCATCCTGGCCGACGGACGGCGAGCCGGCGCGGTCGAGGGCGCCAGCCAGCACGGCGTCGGGCGCATTGCTGACCGCTTCGATCAGGATATGGCCCATGCGGCCGCTGGCGCCAGCGATGGCAATTTTCAGTTCAGTCATTTTATTCTCTTACAGCAACTTATTTGGTGGGTTCGGCGGCAGGCGCAGGTGCTGGCTCGGCGGCGGGCGCCGGTGCAACGTCAGGCTTGCTCACAGGAATGGCAGGGGCGGCATCGGCCGGCACGGGCACGGCGCTCGGCGCCACGGGCGATGGCACGGCGGCGGCAGGCACGTCGGCCTTGGCAACCTTGGCGAATGGCGACGGGCCGGCGATGCGGTCGATGTATTCTTTCTCGGTCGGCAAGTTGCCGCCTTCGAAGCGTTCAACCTTGCCATCCTTGCCGAAGTACACGACCACGCGGCTGCTGGTGGTTTCGCCACTGCCCCGGGCCAGGCGGAATGGATAATCCCAGCGGTCGGCATGGAAGATATCGGTCAACAGCGAGGTGCCGAGGACGAAGCGCACCTGGTCGCGCGTCATGCCCACTTTCAGCTGGGCCAGCATCTCTTCGGAGACAAAGTTGCCTTGCTGAATGTCAGGACGATACGGCGAGAAAAACCACATGAATTTCTGCAGCGGCGTAATGGTGGTCGTCTGCGCGCCTTTTTCAGGAACGACTTCCTTGCCCTCTTTCTGGGTGATGGCTGGCTTTTCGCCCAGGATGCCACGGCTGGCGCAGCCAGACGCCATCAGCGCGACACAGACCATGCCTGCCACGACTGGTGCTCGAAATGAAATACGGTGCCAGAGAGATGGCAATACAGCCGGTGTTACGCGCATAAATGACCTCAATTGGATGAACAAAACGCCAGGAGTGACCGGCCCGCCAAAAAATGCATATTTTGGCACTCCCCGACAAAACGCTATATGATAAAGCACCTGACCCACATACGAGCAACAAACATGAGTAACAATCCTAGTGATCTCAAGGCAAGCGGCCTGAAAGCCACCCTGCCACGGCTGAAGATACTCGATATCTTCCAGAGTAGCCCGGTACGCCACCTGACCGCGGAAGACGTCTACAAGATTCTGCTGGCCGACAATATGGATGTCGGCTTGGCAACTGTCTACCGCGTCCTCACGCAATTCGAACAGGCAGGCTTGCTCAACCGCAACCATTTTGAAACCGGCAAGGCGATTTTCGAACTCAACGAAGGCTCCCACCACGACCACCTGGTGTGCCTGGACTGCGGCCGGGTCGAAGAATTCTTCGACGAAGAAATCGAAATCCGCCAGCAAAAAGTGGCCGAAGAGCGCGGCTTCAAGATCGCCGAACACGCCTTGGCGATCTACGGCAACTGCACCAAGACGGCTTGCCCGCACAAAACCGCCTGACGTCTGACACATTCCGCCGGCCGCTCCCACGGGGCGGCTTAGCTGCATCAATGCTGGCTGAGTGCGCTCGACAGTAATTTAGCGGTGATGTCGACAATCGGAATGACCCGCTCGTAAGCCATGCGGGTCGGTCCGATCACTCCCAGCGTCCCCACGATCTTGCCGTTGACTTCATACGGCGCCGTCACCACGCTCATTTCATCCATCGGCACCAGGTTCGATTCGCCGCCGATGAAAATCTGCACGCCCGTCGCCTTGCTCGACACGTCGAGCAACTGCATCAAGCCCGTTTTTTGCTCGAACATGTCGAACATCTGGCGCAGCGAATGCATATTCGATGACAGATCGCTCACGCTGAGCAAGTTGCGCTCGCCGGAAATGACCATGTCGTCGCTATGGTCGGCCATCGCTTCGCTGCCCGCCTCCACTGCCGCCTGCATCAGGCTGCCCATATCGTCGCGCAACTGGCGCAATTCGCCCTGCAGGCGCACGCGCACGGCGTCGAAGGACAGGCCGCCATAATTCTGGTTGATGTAATTGGCCGATTGCACCAGTTGCGCGGGCGTATAGTCGGCTTCCGTCAGCAACAACCGGTTCTGCACGTCGCCGCCCGGGGCGACGATGACGAGCAGGATGCGTTTTTCCGACAGGCGCAGGAATTCGATTTGCTGGAATACGGATTCGCGGCGCGGGCTGAGCACGACACCGGCAAACTGCGACAGCGACGACAGCATCTGCGCCGCGTTGGCGATGGTCTTTTGCGGTTGCGGCGTCTGCAGGCGCATGCGCGATTCCACCACGTGCTCGTCCAGGTGCCGGACGGTCAGCAAGGTATCGACAAAGATGCGGTAGCCGCGCGGCGTCGGGATGCGTCCGGCCGAGGTGTGCGGACTGGAGACATAACCAAGCTCTTCCAGGTCGGCCATGATGTTGCGGATCGTGGCCGGCGACAGGTCGAGGCCGGAAATTTTCGACAAGGCGCGCGAACCGACCGGCAGGCCGTCGGCGATATATCGCTCGACCAGGGCTTTCAGCAGTGTTTGGGCACGTGTATCGAGTTGCATGGTGTTTTAGGTAAGCAAATATTCTTTAGATAAGCATATTGTTAAGCAAGCGGCAACGAAAGCGGCCGAACGTGCGGCAACAGCGCCTATTATGCACGTTCGCCCGGCCAGCGGCGATCAATCTTCCAGTTGCCCCTGCAGCCACAGCAGCAATTCATCAAAGTTGGCGCAGATGGCGTCGGGCTGCACGCCGGCGGCCAGATGGGCGTCGCTGCCCTTGCGGTTCATCCAGACGGCACGCATGCCCGCCCCTTGCGCTCCCGTCACATCGAAATACAGGTCGTCGCCCACGTACACGGCTTCATGCGGCGCCACGCCCAGCGCGGCGCAGCCGGCCAGGAAGATGCTGGCGTCGGGCTTGGCCACGCCGAAATCGCTGGCGGCGATAGAGACTTTAAAATGCTGCGCCAAACCGATAATTTCAAGGTCCGCGTTGCCATTCGAGATCGAGCCGACCAGCATGCGCTGGCGCATCCAGGCCAGGCCAGGCAAGACGTCCTCATATGGCTGGACGCGGTTGCGCGCGGCCAGGAATTGCAGGATGGCCCCGTCGACCAGGGCGGCATCCTCGCCGGCGGCCTCGAAGGCGGCCAGCAGGCCGGCGCGGCGCAACTCGATCAGGTTGCCATGGAAATGCGGTTGCTCGTTGAGCATGGCCAGGCGGTGCTGGCGCAGCATCTCGCTGGAGAACTGCTGCGCCACCTTGGGCGCATGCGCGGCCAGCCAGTCGTGCAACAGGATTTCGGCGGCGGCAATCACGGGCGCGATGGGCCACAAGGTATCGTCGAGGTCGAACAGGATGGCCTTGGGCGGCACGGCGGTTTTTACAGGGGCAAGGGACATGGGACTCACAATGGGATGCTGCGTCACGGTGCGCAGGGTGTAGCTATTGTCGCACCGATCGCCGCCGCCGGCATGGCTGCGCCCCCGTGAAATGGGGCCGGGCCAACGCTTCCGGGCGAAAAATTGTTACAGGGTGATACAAGGCAAGGTCATCCAGCTTGCCAGATAGACTAAAATAGGCGCCATTCCAATGCGGCGCCAGCGTCCGCGTTGCGCTACCCAACCTAATTCGTTTTGGAGAATGTATGAAAAATTTGTACCTGCGCTCGATGCTGGCGGCGGCTTGCGCCGTCACACTGGCAGCCTGCGGCGGCAGCGGCGGCAACCTGTATCTGCAAGGCACAGTGAGCGACCTGGCCAAGAACGGCCTGATTCTCGTGAATGACGGGGAACGCTTGGCAATCCCCGCGGGTCAGGGCCAGTTTGTTTTCACCAAGCTGCTCAAGACCGATGACCGCTACGACATCACCATCGCGGAACAGCCCAAGGGCGCCGTTTGCACCATTGCCAATGGCGTCGGCAAGGCATCGAGCTATTCCGTGAGCACGGCAGTCGTAAGCTGCAAGACCAACTCCTACCCGCTGAAAGGCGCCATCACGGGCTTGAGCGCCGACGGCTTGCGCCTGGTAATGGGCCCCAACGGCATCAGCCCACTGACTGGCGCCACCACCTACGAATTCAGCGTTAATGACGGCGCCGCATATGGTATTTCCATACTGACTCAGCCAACTGGCCTGACGTGCCGCTTCCAGGGTTCAAAGAGTGCCGACGCCAGCGATACGGTCGGCACGATGGGTTCTGCCGCCACGACCGCGGCCACACTTGACTGCACGCCGCAGTAATCCTTGCGATCCGTCACCTATTTTTTGGAGAATTACATGAAGTTATCCTGCTTGCTTGCCCACTGGCCGCACTGCTGCTGACCCTGGGACTGGCCGCTTGCGGCGGCAAGGCCTCGTACGATGTCAGCGGCACGATCTCCGGCTTGAACAATGAAGGACTGATCCTGGCCAATGGCGGCGAGGACCTCTCGATTGAAGCCGGCAAGACCTCGTTTACCTTTAAAAAGCGCATCGACTACGGCACCGAGTACAACATCACCTTCAAGCAACAACCGGCCCACATGACTTGCGGCATCAGCGGTGGTTCCGGGTCGGCTGGTCATTACATCAATATCAGCGCCGCTGTTACTTGCTCGCAAAACCGATATACCGTGGGCGGCACGATTTCCGGCCTGACCGTTGAGGGCCTCGTGCTGATTAACGGCAGTACGACAACAACGGTGGCCAAGGACGCCACGACCTTTACCATGAACGGCTCCGTCGCCTATGGCGAGACCTATGGCATCAGCGTCTCCGAAACCCAGCCTAAGGGGCTGAAGTGCGACCTGGTGCCAGGTACAGAAAAAGGCACCATGGGCGAAGCGAATGTGACGACGGTGAAGATCGTCTGCAATCCGGCCTAAGTTGCGGCAACGGTAGCCGCTGCGCGGCTACCGGGAAGAGATATCATGGAAATCTATATTTGATATTCCAAAGATAAATTGGAGTTATATGTGGCGATGCAGCATAATGCATCTGTCTCCTCCAACTCTTCCAAGAATTGGATTTAGCCCGCTTTTACCAGCGGGCTTTTTTTTGCCCAGAATTCCTCAAACGGGTTTATTCAAGCCCGGCTGCAGCATCTGCACGATGCTGGAGAAATCCTGCTGCGCATAGCCGGCTTGCGCATGCATCTGGTACAGCTGCCGCACCAGCCCGCCCAGGGGCGTGGGCGCATTCGCCGACAAGGCCGACTGCTGCGCCAGCCCCAGGTCCTTCAGCATCAGCGCCGTGCCGAAGCCTCCCGTGTAATTGCGCGAAGCGGGCGTGCCGTCCATGACGCCGGGCCACGGGTTGTACACTTCCAGGGTCCAGTTGCGGCCCGAGCTCTTGGCCATGATGTCGGACAACACTTTCGGATCGAGGCCATGCGCCACGCCCAGGTTCAGCGCCTCGGCCGTGCCCGCCATCAGAATGCCCAGCAGCATGTTGTTGCAAATCTTCGCCACCTGGCCCGCGCCCGCCTCGCCCGCATGGAAGATATTCTTGCCCATCTTTTCCAGCAGGGGCCGCGCCTGCTGCAAGGCCGCTTCGCTGCCGCCGACGATGAAGGTCAGGGTGCCGGCCGCCGCGCCCGCCGTGCCACCCGAGACGGGCGCATCGATCATGGCAAAGCCGCGCTCGCTGGCCGCCTGCGCCACCTGGCGCGCCACGTCGGCGGCGATGGTGCTGCAATCGATGAACAGGGCGCCCGGCTTGGCCGAGTCCAGCACGCCGCCGGCCGCCAGGTACAGCTCCTGCACGTGCTTGTTGGCCGGCAGCATGGTGATGACGGCGTCCGCCGTCTGCACGGCCGCACTGGCGGACGCGGCCGCCGTGGCGCCCGCCTCGACCAGCGACGCCACAGCCGCCGGCGCCAGGTCGAACACGGACACGTGGAAGCCGGCGGCCACCAGGTTGCGGGCCATCGGCGCGCCCATGTTGCCCAAGCCGATAAATGCGATATGTTGCATGGTAAATATCTCCTGTTGTTCTTTTAATGCAGATCCGCCAAAGGATGCGTGCTCCACGGCGCATTGAAATATTCATCCAGATACGCTGCGCTGACCTCGGCCAGGCTGGCCGGCTGCCATTGCGGCGCGTTGTCCTTGTCGATCAGCAAGGCGCGCACGCCTTCGCTGAAGTCTGCATGGGCACAACATTGCACGGCGACAATAAGTTCCAGCTGGAACACTTGCGCCAGGCTCAGATGGCGCGTGCGTTCGCGCATGGCCCAGACCAGGGCGGCCGAAGTGGGCGCGCCCTTGTCCAGCGAGTGGGCTGCCTTTTGCAGCCAGGCCGAATCGCCGTCATACGCGGCGATGGCAACCACCACTTCGGCCAAGGTGGGCGCTTGCGTCAGCGCCGCGATGGCGTCGAAGTTGGCGCGCACTTCGGAGACGGGCAGCATGGATGCGGGAGCCGAGAAGCCGCGCAGCAAGCGGTTTAGCTGCTGGTGGTTCGCGGGCGCATCCACTTGCCATTGCGCCAGCGCCAGCGCGTCGAGCACCATGTTCCGCTCTTCCTGGCGCAGGAAATAGTCGCCCAGGCCCGCAAACAGCGCGTCGGCCGCGTTCATCGGTGCGCCCGTCAAGCCGAGGAACAGGCCGCTGCGGCCCGGCATGCGGCCCAGAAACCAGCTGCCGCCCACGTCGGGGAACAGGCCGATGGTGATTTCCGGCATGGCGATGCGCGTGCTTTCCGTCACGACACGGTGGCTGGCACCGGCCATCAGGCCCAGACCGCCGCCCATGACGATGCCGCCGCCCCACACCAGCAGCGGTTTCGCATACGTATGGATGCGGTGGTCGAGCCGGTATTCCTCGGCAAAGAAGGCCAGCGCCTGCGGGTTCGGCACGACACCGGGCTGCTCGACGATGGCCGTGCGCAGGCTGCGCACGTCGCCGCCCGCGCAAAAGGCCTTGTCCGTTGACGATTGCAGCACCACGCAGGCGATGGCAGAGTCACTGGCCCAGCGCACAAGGGCGCCATCGATGGCGCGTATCATGTCCAGGGTCAGCGCATGCAAGGACTTTGGCGCGTCGAGGGTGATGACGCCCAGCTTCATGCCGCCGGGACAGTCGCGTTCCTCGATTTTCACAGTTTCAACAATATTAACGGTCTCAGCCATTCTTCCACTCCGCCGGACGTTTCTCCAGGAACGCCTGCACGCCCTCTTTCTGGTCTTGCGTATCGAACAAGCCCAGGAACAGGGTACGTTCATCGGGCAGGGAATCGACGAGCGGATGGCTGCGCGCGCCCTGGATCAGGGTCTTGCACGCCGTCACGCTGCTGGGGCTCTGGCGCGCCACCTTGGCCGCCAGCGCCAGCGCCGTGGCGGCAGCCTTGCCGGTTGGCACGACTTCCTCGACGAGGCCGATGGCCAGGGCCTTGGCCGCATCGACCCGTTCGCCGCATAAAATCATGCGCTTGGCCCAGCCTTCGCCCACCAGCCACGGCAAATGCTGCGTGCCGCCCGCGCACGGCAGCAAGCCGACGGACGCTTCCGGCAAGGCCATCTGCGCATGTTCCTCGGCGATGCGGATGTCGCAAGCGAGCGCGCATTCGAGCCCGCCGCCCATGGCATAGCCATTGATGGCAGCGATGCTGACGCCGCGGAACGCGGACAGCGCCTCGAAGGCCTCGCCAAAGGCGGCGGCCATGGCGAACGCCGTGTCCTTGTTGCCGTCGGCAAACACGTTCAGGTCGGCGCCGGCCGAAAAGAACTTGGCACCGCCGCCCGTGATCACCAGCGCGTACACGTCGGCGTCCGCATTCAGGTCGGCCACCAGCTCTTTCAGCGCGTTCAGGCTGGCCAGGGTCCAGGTATGGGCGGGCGGGTTGTCGAGGGTCACCAGGGCCGTGTGGCCACGGCGTTCCAGCAATAAATTTGTATACACTTTAGTCATCGTAAGGTCTCCGTGGCGCCATCTTTCAGAATCGCTCGCGCGACGATCAGGCGCATGATTTCATTCGTCCCTTCCAGGATCTGGTGTACCCGCGTGTCGCGCACGTGGCGCTCGAGCGGGTACTCGCGGATGTAGCCATAGCCGCCATGCAATTGCAGCGCATCGTTGGCCACATTAAAACCCACATCCGTGGCGAAACGTTTTGCCATGGCGCAATACGCCGTCGCATCCGGGCTTTCCTGGTCGAGTTTCCAGGCCGCCAGGCGCACCATCTGGCGCGCCGCCACCAGTTCCGTCAGCATGTCGGCCAGCTTGAACTGCAAGGCCTGGAACTGGGCCAGCTCGCGGCCGAACTGCGTGCGCTCCTTCATGTACGCTTGCGCGCGCGTGAGGGCCGCCTGCGCCGTGCCCACCCGAGCACACGGCGATATTGATGCGCCCGCCATCGATGCCCTTCATGGCGATGGCAAAGCCTTCGCCTTCCGCTCCCAGCAAGTTACCGACAGGCACTTTTACCTGGTCGAAACTGATGATGCGCGTGGGCTGGCTGTTCCAGCCCATCTTTTCTTCTTTCTTGCCGTACACGATGCCGGGCAAGTTCGCCGGCACGGCAAAGGCGGAAATACCGGCCGCGCCCTCGCCGCCGGTTCTCGCCATGACGATCAGCATGTCCGTCTGGCCCGCGCCCGAGATGAACGCTTTCGTACCGTCCAGCACATAAAAGTCGCCATCCTTGACGGCTTTCGTGCGCAACGATGCCGCATCCGAACCGGACTGCGGTTCCGTCAGGCAATAGCTGGCCAGCTTCTGGCCGGCGGCCAGGGCTGGCACCCATTCGTCGCACAGGGCTTCCTGTCCCCAGCGCGACAGCATCCAGGTGGCCATGTTGTGGATCGTGATGTAGGCCGTGGTCGAGGTGCAGCCGCCTGCCAGCTCCTCGAAGACGATGGCCGCGTCCTGGCGCGACAGGCCCAGGCCGCCCCAGCGCTGCGGCGTGTACAGGCCGCAAAAGCCCATCTCGCCCGCCTTGGCAATCGTTTCTACTGGGAAAATCGATTCCGCATCCCAATGGGCCGCGTGCGGCGCCAGTTCGCCTTCGGCAAACGCGCGCGCCGCCTGCTGGAACTCGCGCTGTTCGTCGCTCAATTCAAAGTCCATGGTCCGGCTCCTTACTTGAGGCTGATGGTGGTGTTGACCTTGCCCACCGACGCCGCATCCGTAAACCAGCGCTGGGTAATCGTCTGCGTCTGCGTGTAGAACAGCACGACTTGCTTGCCGAACGGACCCAGGTCGCCCAGCTTGGAGCCACGCGAACCCGTAAAGCTGAACAGGGGAACAGGCACGGGAATCGGCACGTTGATGCCGACTTGCCCCACGTCGATTTCTTCCTGGAAATAGCGCGCGGCCGCGCCGCTCTGCGTGAACAGGGCCGTGCCGTTGCCGTTCGGATTCGCATTCACCAGGGCAATCGCTTCATCGAGCGTGTCGACTTCGACGACGATCAGGACGGGGCCAAAGATTTCCTGGTCATATACGACCATGCCGGGTTTCACGCCGGACAAGATCGTCGGGCCGACGAAGTTGCCGTTTGGATAGCCATCGACCTTCACGTCGCGGCCATCGAGGGTCAGCACGGCGCCCTGCTCGATGCCCTTGGCGACGAGGCTGAAGACGCGCTCTTTCGCCGCGCAGGAAATCACGGGACCCAGGTCAGGATTGTCCTTGCCCGCGCCCACCGTCAAGGTTTGCGCCTTGGCGGACAGTTCCGGCAGCCACTCGCGCGCCTCGCCCACCAGCACGGCCACCGATGCAGCCATGCAGCGCTGGCCGGCCGCGCCGAAACCCGCGCCCAGCAACTGGTTCAGGGTCTGTTCTTTATTAGCATCCGGCAAGACGACGGCGTGGTTCTTGGCGCCCATCATGCATTGCGCGCGCTTGCCGTTCAGGCTGGCGCGCTGGTACACATGCGTGCCCACCTTGCTGGAGCCGACAAACGAGATGGCCTTGATGTCCGGATGGTCGCACAGGGCATTGACGACGTCTTCGCCGCCATGAATGACGTTCAGCACGCCGGCCGGGATGCCCGCCTGCAAGGCCAGGCGCACGAGTTTTTCCGTCACGAGCGGGTCTTGCTCCGATGGTTTCAGCACGAAAGTATTGCCACAGGCAATCGCCATCGGGAACATCCACAGCGGAATCATGGCGGGGAAGTTGAACGGGGTAATACCGGCGCACACGCCCAGCGGCTGCATCACGCTGTAAGTGTCGACGCCGCCGGCCACGTTTTGCGCGTATTCGCCCATCTGCAGGGTGCCGATATTGGCGGCATGTTCCACCACTTCCAGGCCGCGGAACACGTCGCCTTCCGCGTCCAGCAGGGTCTTGCCCTGTTCCATCGTCAGAGTGGCGGCCAGGTCGGCCATGTTTTCGCGGATCAACTGCTGCAATTTCAGGAAGATGCGAGCACGGGCGCCGATCGGCGTCTTGCGCCAGGTTTTGAAGGCGCGCTGGGCCGAGGCGATGGCCGCGTTCACTTCCTCCGGCGTGGCGAACGGCACCTTGGCCAGTACTTCCTGCGTGGCGGGGTTGACGACGTCGCGCCAGACGGTGGTTTGGGATTCAACCCATTCGCCATTGATCAACAGTGGAACGGTCGGAATTGTGGTTTGCGTGGTCACTCGGTGTCTCCTCGTTGGGGGTATAGGTCTGTTTGCATTATTCGCACAATCCGCAGCGCAAACAAGGCGTGAAAATGCGAGATAATGCAAAGCTGAATCTGTTAATCTGCAAAGATTGTAAATTTGCAGATTCCACAAACGGGGAAGAGGAAACGCGATGGCAAAGGTTTTCATGGGCGTGCGCCTGCAGCGCCTGCGCGAGGAACGGCGCATGACGCAGGTGGCGCTGGCCAAGGCCCTGGGCATCTCGCCCAGCTACCTGAACCAGATGGAGCGCAACCAGCGCCCGCTGACGGTGCCGATCCTGCTGCGCATCGGCACGGTGCTGGGCGTCGATCCGCAAATCTTTTCCGAGCACGACAGCGCCAGCCTGGTGGCCGACGTGCGCGACGTATTCGGCGAATTGCCCGACGCGCCGCCCACCTCGATGGCCGAACTCAAAATGCTGGTGGAAAACATGCCGGAACTGGCGCGCTCGATCTTGCTCTTGCAGCGGCGCTACCGCGTGATGGCGGAGCGGGCCGATACGCTGGCCGCGCGCCTCGACGACGGCAGCCGCGGCGCCAGCTCGGCGGCGCCGTCCACGGACGAGGAAGTGCGCGAATACCTGAACCGGCGGCAAAACTACATCGATGAGCTGGACCGGGCGGCCGAACTGGTGGCGGGCGAACTCGATCCGTCCCTGCGCACGCTCGACGCGCTGCAAGGGCGCTTGCTGGAGCGCCACGGATCCAGGTGCGCTTGTCCGATGGCGACGCGGGCATGGTGCGCAAGCACCGCTTTGATGCGCAACAACATATCCTGTTTTTGCCCGACACCCTGACGGGCGGCCAGCGCGCCTTCCAGATGGCGGCGCAAATCAGCCTGCTCGAGCACAGCGAGCTGATCGACGCCCTGGTGCTGGCGGCGGGACTCTCGGGCGCGGCCGCGCAAACGGGCGCGCGCCTGGCCTTTTCCAATTATTTCGCCGGCGCCCTCTTGATGCCCTACCAGCGTTTTTTACAGGCGGCGGAAACGCGTGCCTACGATATCGAGCGCCTGGCGCACCAGTTCGGCGTGGGTTTTGAAGCCGTGTGCCACCGTTTGAGCACCATGCAGCGCCCCGAGGCGGCGGGACTGCCGTTTTTCTTCGTGCGCGTCGACCGCGCGGGCAATGTCTCGAAGCGCCAGTCGGCCACGGATTTTCACTTTTCAAGAGTGGGCGGCACGTGTCCGTTGTGGATCGTCTACGACGCCTTCAGCCATCCGGGCCAGGTGCTCACGCAAGTGGCCAGCATGCCCGACGGCTGCACCTACCTGTGGATCGCGCGCCAGGTCAGCACGGCGTCGCCGGGTTTCCGCGCGCCGGGCAAGACCTTTGCCGTGGCGCTGGGCTGCGACATCTCGCAGGCGCACCGGCTGATCTATTCGAAGGGACTCGATTTGCACGACCCATCCAGCGCCACGCCCATCGGCACGGGCTGCAAGGTGTGCGAGCGCCAAAGCTGCCCGCAGCGGGCGTTTCCCTCGCTGCTGGCCCCACCACCGGCGTCGGCCTGATCTACTCGGCGACTCTTGCGCGCAGCGCGTCGAATTCTCGCGCAAATTCCGCGCGCCAGTCGCGCCGCGTGGACTCGTCGATCCAGGCCGCGTCCAGGCCATTCAACATGAAACCGCGCATGTCATCGAGGCCGAAGCCGAATTCGCGCATCATCATCCAGGCGCCCGTCGGCGTCACGTGGTGCAGGGTCGGGTCGTCCGTGTTCGGATGCAGCTTCAGGCCCAGCTTGGCCATGGCGCGGATCGGGTGGTCGAGCGCCCAGCGCTCGGGCGCCAGGGTGCGCAGATAGTACGAATTGGTCGGCACCACGGTAAACACCAGGCCGCGCTCCACGCAGCGCTGCGCCAATTGAGGATTATCAACAATCGTGTAGCCATGGTCGACCCGGTCCACCTGCAATTCGTCTATCGCCGTCGCCACGTTCATCCACGGCATGCCGAACTCTCCCGCGTGCGCCGTGCATTTGAAGCCGGCGGCGCGCGCGGCGCGGTAGGCCTCGATGAAGAGCTCGGGCGGGCGGTCGTTTTCGCGGTAGTCGATGCCGATGCCGATCACTTCCGGCGCGCGGTAGGCCTTCATCCATTCCACCATCTGCACGGCTTCGGCAGGAGCCGCTTCGCGGTCGATGCTGGGGATCAGGCGGCCGATCACGCCGAAGTCGCGCTGCGCGTCGCGGATGGCGGCCACGATGGCGTCCTGCGCCGATTCGTAACGGATGCCCGAGACGCGCACGGTGCCGGTTGGGTTCCAGAAGAACTCCGCATAGCGCACACCGTGGCCATGCACGTCTTCCAGGTATTCGTAGGCGAGGCAATACAGGTCCGTCGGCGAGACGATCAGGTGCGCGTCGAGCGCGCGCAGCACGCGCAGCACGCCGACGGGCTTGTCGCCGCGCGTGTAAAACGCGTCGATTTCCTCGGGAGTGACGACATTGCCCGTCTTGGCGGCCAGCGCGCGGAAAGTAGCCTGGCGCACCGTGCCGAACAGGTGGCAATGCAGTTCCACCTTGGGCATGGCGCGTAAAAACTGTTCGATGCTCAGGGCAGGCAGGGTGTCGGCAGGGTTACTCATGAAGCTCGCTTCGTTAGTGGATAAAAGGTCAGACGAGAATGGCGGCCAGGCGGCGCATCAGGCGCTCGATGGCGGCCGGTCCATCGGCCAGCATCGCCACCTGCGTGTTGATGGCGGCGCGGCGCGGCACGCGGAATTCGCACACCGTCATGCCGCGCGTCAGTTCGCCCGTCAATTCGATGGCCACGTGGGCGCTCTGGAACTGGAACAGCTGCGGCGCTTCCAGGTACAGGGCCACCACCGGGTCGTACATGGGCATGGGCACGGAGCCGTCGCTGCTGCGGATGCGCACGTACGCTTCCAGGTAGCCGGCCAGACGCAGGGCGCGCGGCGTGGCGATGGCGCGCAGGCGTGCCACTTCCGCATTCGTCACCAGGAGCTGGCGGCACAGGTTCAGGCCGAACATGCGCAGCGGGATGCCGGCCTGGAAGACTTGGGCGGCCGCTTCCGGGTCCGCGTAGATATTGAATTCGGCCGCCGCCGTATGGTTGCCCTGGTCGGTGGAGCCGCCCATCAGGATGATTTCGACGATTTTTTCCGCGATATCGGGGGCGCGCGTCAAGGCCGTGGCCAGGTTCGTCATCGGCGCAATCGCCATGATGGTGATCTGGCCCGGGTTGCGCGCACGGCGGCGATCAGCGCGTCGACGGCGTGGCCGAAAGCGTCACTGGCGGCGCCAGGCGGCAGGATGTCGCCCGTCGTCGGCATGCCGCTGTCGCCGAGGATGCGCTGCGCCGTTTCGATGACGCCGGCCAGCGGTTCTTCGCAGCCGCGGTAGATGGGCACCGTCAAACCGTCATGGGCCTTGATGCGCAAGGCATTGTCGTAGGTGATGTCGACGGGCGCATTGCCCGCCACCACGCTCACGCCCAGCCACTCGATGTCGGGATTGCTGCCCAGCAGCAACATCGTCAGCCAGTCGTCGAAACCGGGATCGGTGTCGAGCCAGATCTTTTTCAAGGCTTGGGTCATGGTGGTTTCCAGTCGAGGTTAGGCGGCCAGGCACAGGGCGCTGTCGGACGGCAGCACGAACGACACGGCAGTGCCTTCGCGCCAGGCGGCGCCGCCGGCCGCGCAAATGCCCTTGACCTGGCCCAGCGGGGTTTGCAGCAGGTATTCGACGGTGTCGCCCAGGAAGCCGCGCGCCAGCACGGTGCCCGGGTAGTGAGCCGCCGCGTCATCGGGCGCGCAGACGCGCACCTTGTCCGGACGCCAGCCCAGCACCGTGGTGCCGGCAGCGACGGGAGACGTGTATGGCAAGCTGGCGCCCGCGTGGTGCAGCGCGCCGTCGCGGTAGTCGAACAGGTTTTCAAAACCCATGAAGTTGGCCACAAAACGCGTCGACGGCGTATTGAACACGGCTTCCGGCGCCGCCAGCTGCTCGATGCGCCCGCCGTTCATGACGACGATGCGGTCGGACAGGGCCAGCGCTTCTTCCTGGTCATGCGTCACGTACAGCATGGTGATGCCCAGTTCGCGCTGGATGCGGCGCAGCTCGGCGCGCATCTGCACGCGCAGCTTGGCGTCCAGGTTCGACAGCGGCTCGTCGAGCAGCAGCAGGGCCGGCTCGACGACGATGGCGCGCGCCAGCGCCACGCGCTGCTGCTGGCCACCGGACATCTGCGCCGGCAAGCGCGTTTCAAAACCGGTCAGGCCGACGGCGGCGATCACGGCTTCCACCTTGGTTTTCAGCAAAGCTGGTGCAACCTTGCGCAGGCGCAAGCCGAAAGCGATGTTGTCGTATACATTCAAGTGCGGGAACAGCGCATACGACTGGAACACCATGCCGATATTGCGTTTATTCGGCGCCAGCTTGCCGATTTCGCGGCCATCGAGCACGATGCGGCCCGACTGCAGCGGCATCAGGCCGGCGATGGCGCGCATGGTGGTGGTCTTGCCGCAGCCGCTGGGGCCCAGCAGGGAAATCAGTTCGCCCTGCTCGACGTGCAGGTCCAGGTCTTTCACGGACGTCGTGTTCTTGGCGTAGCCGAGGTTCAGCTTGTGCAGTTCCAGATAACTCATCGTGTATTGCCTCTTACATGTATTTAGAAATGCCCAGCACCTTCTCGGTCACCATCACGAAGGCCATGGTGAACAAGACCAGCAAGGTCGACAGGGCAGCGATCGACGGATCGAAGCTGTTTTCCATATGCCCCAGCATCTCGATGGGCAAGGTGCTGATGCCGGGGCCCGTCAGGAACAGCGAGACGGGCACCTGGTTGAACGAGGTGACGAAGGCGAGGAAGAAGGCGGCGATCACGGCGTTGCGGATATTCGGCAGCACGATCATGAAGAACGCGCGCAAGCGCGACGCGCCCAGGGTGATGGCCGCATCCTCGATATCCACGCGCAGATTCACCAGGCTGGCGTACACGACGCGCACCGAATACGGAATCAAGAGCGCGATGTGGCCGATCAGCAGGCCCACGTAGACGGGCGCATTGATGGTCAGCACGAGGTGGTGCAGCAAGCCCAGGCCGACGAGGATGGCGGGAATGATCAGCGGCGACGTCAGGATTTGCCGGATGGCGCCGATGCCGGGCGGCGGCATGCGCGAAAACGCATACGCGACGGGGATGCCCAGCAACAGCGCGATGACGGTGGCGATCAGGCCGATTTCCCTGGTGGTCTGGAAGGCGCGGCGGAATTCGGGCGCCGACCACACTTCGAGGATCCAGCGCAGCGAATACGACTCGGGCGGGAACGCCAGCGTTTCGCCGCCGCTAAAACCGGCCAGCACGACGATGGCGAAAGGCCCCAGCAGGAACAGGAACACGAGCCACAGGACGGCACGCGAGAAGACACTTTCTTTCATACGGAACTCCGGCTCGAGGAAATACGTTTAAGGCCGGCGTTGACCAGCAAAGTCATGCAGACGAGGATGACGGCGATGACGTTCGCCGCGCCGAAATCGCTTTCCACGCTGACCTTCTGGTACAGCAGCGTTTCCAGCATCAGCACCTTGGTGCCGCCCAAGAGGGCCGGCGTCACGTAGGCCGTCACGCAGCCCGTAAACACCAGCGTGCCACCGACCACCAGGCCTTCCTGCGTCAGCGGCAGGGTGACCTTGCAGAACACTTGCCATGGATTCGCGCCCAAAGTCGCCGCGGCCGGTTCCACGTCGCGCGGCAGGTTTTCCAGCGCGCCCGCCAGCGACATCAGCATCAGCGGCAGCAGCAATTGCAGCAGGCCGACAAATACGGCGAACTCGCTGAACAGCAAACGCAGCGGCTCGTCCGTGAAACCCATGTTGACGAGCGCCGCGTTGACGGCGCCGTTACGGCCCAGCAAGACGATCCAGGCGTAGGTCCGCGCGATCGGCGAGACCATCAGCGGCAGGATCATCATGCCGACCACCAGGCCGCGCCACTTCGGCGACACGCGTGCCACGGCTTGCGCGGCCGGGTAGCCGAGGATGACGGAGGCGAGCGTCACCAGCGCTGCGATGCGCAAGGTGCGCCAGAAGATGGTGCGGTTGAATTCCTGCGAAAAGAATTCAATGAAGCGGTCGACACCCCACTGCATGCCGTCGCCGACGCGGAAGGCGTCGACCAGCAAGGCCAGCACGGGCAGCAGGAAGCAGACGACGATAAAGATCAGCGCCGGCAGGACCAGCAGCAGTCCCAGGCGCTTTTTTGGATCAGCAAACATGGTGTTTTCTCCTCGTCACCACTATTTGCTCATGGCCTTGTTCCACTGCGTCATCCAGTTGCTGCGCTGCTTGATGATGGTTTCCGGTTTGACGAATTTCAGCGAGCTGATCTGGTCGGCGCCATAGGTGTTGAATTGCGCGGCCGCCACGGACAGGCGCACGTCCTTGTTGACGGGCGAGTCGACCAGGTTGGTCGCCAGCTGCGTCTGCACTTCCTTGGACAGCCAGAAATCCATCAGCTGATAGGCCAGATCCGCATTCTTCGAACCGGCAACGATGCCCATCACGTTCATGCCGGCCGCCTGGCCTTCGGCCGGGATGCTCCACTTCAGGGGCAGGCCCGTCTTGAGCATTTGCGACCAGGTAAAACGCGCCACGGGTGCGGCCCAGATTTCATCCTGTGCGAACAATGCCGCCAGCTGCGCGCTGTTTTTCGAGAACGTGACGACGTTGCCCTTCATGCCGACGATCTTGGC
Organism: Janthinobacterium sp. TPC_1; assembly: GCF_056037845.1. Lineage (NCBI taxonomy): Bacteria > Pseudomonadati > Pseudomonadota > Betaproteobacteria > Burkholderiales > Oxalobacteraceae > Janthinobacterium > Janthinobacterium sp. TPC_1. The sequence continues at coordinate 1,095,614 of NZ_CP195157.1, forward strand.
AAAACCCGTGGCGTAGTCGTCCGTCTTGCCGCCCCAGGCCGCATCGGCCATGCGCAGCATCAAGGGGCCCTGCGTGGTGCTCACATCGGGGAAGGCCACGCGGCCCTTCAGTTCGGGGCGCCACAGGTCCTTCCAGGACGTCAGCGGGGCGATCTTGTCGCTGCGGTACACCAGGCCGACCGAGTACAGCGTGTAGCCGACGGCGTAGTTGCCGCCGATGGGGTTTTTCGCCACGTCGTACAGGGCCTTGTAATTGCTCAATTTGGAGTAATCCATGGGCTGGATCACGCCCTTCTGCGCCGCTTCCAGCATGCCGGAATCGGACAGCAGCACCAGGTCGATCACCGGGTTCTTGGCGTGCACCACCAGCTTGGCGATGCGGTCCGCGTTATTCCCCGTTTCCACCTTGATATCGCAACCGCATTTGGCCTTGAACGGCTCGTACACATACTTCATGAACAAGGGCTGGGCAATCGGGTAGGCCGAAATGATGACCAGCTCGCGTTTTTCCGCGTGGGCGGCGTTAGCCAGCAAGCCTAGGCTCAACGCCAACATGAGGTGCTTTTTCAAGATGCTTCCTTTCAGGGGGCGGCGCTGCGGGACAGCGCCTGTAAAGATGAATCAGAATCAGAAATAATGTCGCATGCCGACGATCAGGACGCTTTGCGTCTTGCCGCCCGAGGCGCCGAAGCCGAACACGCGGGCGAACGTCGCATCGCCGGCCGCTTTCTGGTAGCTCCAGGTGACGGCGACGTCGGTGCGCTTGGACAGGAAGTAATCGGCCTGGAAGTTGACCTGATGCCATTTCGGCGTCTTGTTGATCACGTCATATTTTCCGGTGGTAAAGAAATACGACGCGCCCAGGTTCAGCGCTTCCGTCAGCTTGTGATTCACGTTCAAGTCCACGTTTTGCAGGGTCAGATTGCTTTGATCCAGGTAGTGGTAGCGCACATTGGTGTACAGCGCGCCAAACTTGGTCTTGCCCACATTATAAAAGCCTCCCGTGCCGGCGATGGCCTGGCTGTCCACGCCCGCGCCCTTGACGGCGCTCTTGTTGAAAATCAACAGGGAACTGGCATAGTCATTGCCGATGGCGCCATTCGGCGCATCGGGGCTGTTCGGACGGTCCATCTTGGTGTAGGCGACGGCCCAGCTGAAGGCATCGACCTTGTAGCCGGCGCCCATGCTGTAGACGCGGTTGCGGTTCGAGTCTTCCGGATTTTCGCTGAAACCATACAAGCCCGTGAACGACAGGTTGCTGATGTTCGGGCTGACGTACTTGACGGCATTTTGCACGCGCAGGTTGTTGTAGCCATTGTCGTTGTCGCCGATGTGCACGCCGTTACTGGCGATGACCACCGGGCCCAGCAAGTCCTTGACGGCTTCGTACTGGCGGCCCAGGGTGAGCGTACCCTTGTCGTTGCTGGACAGGCCCACATACGACTGGCGGCCAAACAGGCGGCCGCTTTGCGATGCCGTGCCCGTCATCACATCACATTAAAACCGTTTTCCAGCACGAAGATGGCCTTGGTGCCGTCGCCCAGGTCTTCCTGGCCGCGGAAACCGATGCGGGGATTCTGGTTCGTGCCGCTCAGCGCATGCGTGCGGCTGCCGTTACCCTCGTCCGACACATAGCCGATACCGGCCGACAGCAAGCCATACACTTGCACGCTGCTTTGCGCCTGCGCCGCGCCCTGCGCCGCCAGCAAGCCCCCCACTACCATCGTTCCCGTCATCCATTTGTTCATCGCCGCCACCCTAAAAAGAAGAAACCCTGAGTTTTTTTGGAATTATTTTATTGCTGCGTCCCTTGCCTGATGCACCGCCCGCCAGGGCCGGCGCCGCATTCCAGGCGCTTCCCCTGAAGATTGTTGCTTTCAAGACAAGTAAAGACCAGTCCAGAATATGGTAAATTGCGGGATAAGAAAATTTGTTTATTTTTATAAATCCATTACTTTTTCTAATAAGCAACGCCCATGCATGAACTGAGCAAGAAAATTTCCTTACGACATTTGCAAGCGTTTGCTACCCTAGCCCGGGTAAACAGCTTCAGCAAGGCTGCACAGGAATTGTGCGTGACCCAGCCGGCCCTCAGCGCATCGATCAAGCTGCTGGAAAATCAACTGGGAAAAAAGTTGTTTAACCGCACAACCCACCAGCTGGAATTGACGCGCGAAGGCAAGCTGGCGCTCGAATACGCCACGCATTTATTGAATACAGCCAGCAATACCTTTGCCGATATCCAGCGCGCCATCGGCAGCGGCCGGCATCGCATCCGCATCGGCGCCATCCCCTCGGCCATGGCGATGACGGCCGTCGTGGTGGCGCGCTACTGCGAGCAGCATGGCGATGAAGTGGAAATCGTCCTGTCGGACATGCCCAACGATGGCTTGCTGCACGCGCTGCATTCGGGCCAGCTGGACTTTTGCGTGGGCATCGAGGTGCCCGGTTCCGTCTCGCTGGAAAGCGTGGGCCTGTTCGAAGACGAGCTGGTGTGCTGGTGACGGCGGGACGCCATGCGCTGGCGCCGCTCAAGGAAGTGCGCTGGGAGCAATTGGCGGGCCAGGAAATCGTCGTGTTTACCAAGGGCAGCATCTGGGAGTTCGCCTCGAGCGCGCTGCGCCAGCATGGCCTGAGCCCCTCAAACCTGTACCAGATGATACACAGCGAGTCGCTGTATGGCGTGGTGCGCGCGGGCATCGCCGTGGGCATCATGCCCAGCCTGTACACGACCTTCCTCAATGACGAGGACTTGCACGTGGCACCGCTGCGCCAGCCCACGTGCAAGCGCAAGATCGCCTTGATGCGGCGCAATGAAATCAGCCGCAACCACCATGTGGACGACTGTTTTTCGGCCCTGCGGCAGGATCTGCAGCAGGTCGACCAGTGGTTTTAAGTTAAACCTGGGGCTTAGGCGGGCGCCTTCAACAGATTTGCCAGCGCCACATACTGCTCCAGCCCCACGGTTTCCGGACGCAGGGTCGGGTCGATGCCGGCCGCCTTGATCTGCTCTTCCGTAAACATCCCGGCCAGGCAGTTGCGGATTACCTTGCGGCGCTGCGAGAAAGCCTTCATGACCACCGCTTCCAGCGTGGCCTGGTCGCAGGCCAGGCGCTCGGCCACGGGAATCATGCGCACGATGGCCGATTCCACTTTCGGCGGCGGGTCGAAGGCCGTCGGCGGCACGATGAACAGCAGCGACATGTCATAGCGCCATTGCAGCATCACGGACAAGCGGCCATACGCCTTGCTGCCCGGTTCGGCCACCATGCGCTCGACCACTTCCTTTTGCAGCATGAAATGCTGGTCTTTCACCAGCGGCGCGAAGTCCGCCAGGTGGAACAGCAGGGGGCTGGATATGTTGTACGGCAAGTTGCCCACGATACGCAGCTTCTGGCCGGCCGGCACGGGGATTTGCGCGAAATCAAACTTCAGCGCATCGCCCGAGTGGATCGTCAGCTTGGCCGGATTGAAGGTCTTTTCCAGGCGCACGATCAGATCGCGGTCCAGCTCGACCACATGCATCTGTTTCAAATGGCGCAGCAGCTGCTCCGTCATGGCGCCCAGGCCGGGGCCGATCTCGACCATTGCATCGTCCGCCTGCGGCGCAATGGCGGCCGTGATGTCGTCGAGGACGAAGCGGTCATGCAGGAAGTTCTGGCCAAAGCGTTTGCGGGCAACGTGTTTCATATTCTGTTTTTCTATTCTAGAGGCGGTGTAGCGGGGTAAGACCGGTGGATATCAGGCGCGGGTGCTGGCGCGCAGCATGTCGAGCGCCGTTTGCAGGGCGTGCTCCATGCTGTGGCAATCGGCCAGCCCCAGCCCTTGCGCGGCCAGGTCCAGCGCCGTGCCGTGGTCGACCGAGGTGCGGATCAGCGGCAAGCCCAGGGTGACATTGATGCCGCGCCCGAAGGTGGCGTATTTCAGCACGGGCAAGCCCTGGTCGTGGTACATGGCCAGCACGCAATCGGCATCCGCCAGGTATTTGTGCTGGAACAAGGTGTCAGCCGGATACGGTCCGCGCGCATCAATGCCGCGCGCTTGCGCCGCGGCAATCGCCGGCGCGATGACATCGATTTCCTCGCGGCCCAGATACCCCCCTTCGCCCGCGTGCGGGTTCAGGCCGGTAACGAGGATGCGCGGCGCGGCGATGCCGAATTTCTGTTGTAGATCAAGCTGAATGATATCGAGCGTGACGGCCAGGCTGTCCATGTTAATGGCAGCGGACACGTCCTTCAAGGGCAGATGCGTGGTGGCCAGCGCCACGCGCAGGGTCGGTTCGCCATGGCCCGGTTCGCCGGCCAGCATCATGACCACCTGCGGCGTGCCGGTTTTTTCTGCCAGGTATTCCGTATGGCCGGAAAAAGCCACGCCCGCGTCGTTGATCGTGCTCTTTTGCAAGGGCGCCGTGACCATGGCGCCAAACCAGCCGGCGGCTATGCCTTCCACGGCCGCGTCCAGGGTGGCGAGCACGGAACGCCCGTTTTCCTTGTCCAGCACGCCAGGGATGACATTATTGACGGTGGGAATATCGATCACGGCCAAGCGGCCGGGGCCGAACTGGGGCAGGCCGCTGTTGCGCACGGCTTGCAGCGACAGCGCCGCCAGGCGGATGTCCGGGTCGATCAGGCTGGCCGTCAGCGCCAGGAAGGCGGCGTCGCCCAGCAGGATGCAGTTGACTTCATTGCGCATGGCCCAGGCCGCGCGTATGGAGATTTCCGGGCCGACACCGGCCGGTTCGCCGCACGTGATGGCGATGGCCGGGCGGCGTGCAAGGGGCAAGTTACTCATGCGCAATGAATCAGCAGCATTACTGGTCGTCCGCGCGGAATTCGACGTAGGCACGGTCGCGCACTTCGCGCGCCCAGTTTTCCGTCGCTTCTTCCAGCTTGCGTTCGCGCAAGGCATTGCGTGCGGCGGCGCGCTGTTTCTCTTTCGAAACGTCGTCGCTCTTGCGTTCCAGCACTTCGATCAGGTGGAAGCCAAAGCTCGATTCGATTCGATCGGCTGGCTCACTTCGCCCGGTTTCAGCGCATTCATCGCCGTTTCGAATTCCGGCACGGTGTCGCCTGGATACAGCCAGCCCAGGTCGCCGCCCTTGGCCGCCGAACCGTCGTTCGAGAACAAGCGGGCCAGGTCTTCGAACTTGGCGGCCTTGTTATCGAGACGCTCTTTCAATTCCAGCAACTTGCGCTTGGCTTCGGCCGCCGACAGGGTCGGCGTTATTTTCAGCAGGATGTGGCGGGCATGCGTCTGCTGCACGGCAGCGACGGCTTGCGCCTCGGCCGCGCTGCGGCGGTCCACCAGCTTCAGGATATGGAAGCCCGTATTGCTCTTGATGATAGGCGTGATCTGGCCCGGCTTCAATTTCAGCAACTGTTCCGTGAACAGGGGCGGCACGCGGTCGCTATGGCGCCAGCCGATATCGCCGCCGCTCAGCGCATCGCTGGCGTCGGAATACGTGGCGGCCATCTTGGCGAAATCGGCGCCCGTGCGCAGCTGGCGGGCTGACTTCTTCGGCGCGCGCGCGGCGCGCGGCGATCTGTTCAGGGCTGGAATTTTCCGGGATGCGCACGAGAATCTGCGCCAGGTTCAGTTCCACCTGTTCGCTGGCGGCCGCTTTTTCCGCTTCCAGAAAGTTATCCACTTCGGAATCGGAAATCTGGATCTTGGCGTCGACTTCATGCTCGCGCAGGCGCTGCATGATGATTTCGTCGCGGATTTCTTCGCGGAAGGTCGCAAACGGCGTGCCTTCTTTTTCCATCTGGTTGCGCAGCTCTTGCACCGTCATTTTTTGCTGTTCAGCAATACGGCCGATCGCGCGGTCCAGGGTCAGGTCATCCACGCGGACGCCCATTTCCTTGGCCAACTGCATTTGTGCGCGCTCAACAATCATGCGTTCCAGCAATTGACGACGCAGGTCGGCAGGATCGGGCAAGGGCACGTTCTGCGCCTTCATGCGCTGCTCCACGCTCTTGATGCGGGCCGCCACTTCATTGCGCGTAATCACATCGTCATTGACGACCACGGCGATGGAGTCGATGGTCTGGCCACTGCTCGAGGCCGGTGGCGTGAACCCCTTGACCGGCGCGGCGGCCGCGGCAGCGGGCTGGGCCGCAGGAGCTGGCGCAGCCTGTTGCGCCCAGACACTACTGGTCGTGGCGCCGGAAATGGCGCACAACAAAACCGTTGCAATTTTGAGTTGGTGCATACTGGCATTACGCATAATGTGTAGAGCGCTCATGAGTTCAGGTGAATAAAAAAACCGGTTTGTGCCAGCGCCGGGAACACCGGCGGCGGCAACGGTGCCTATCTTAACGGAGTGGCTGGCTCAATGTCTGGTAACCAGGGATGGTTTTTGTAAAAGTTTCCAGGCCATTCGCGCCCAGACCCAGGCCATTCGACAAGCCCGTCAATTCCAGCTGGAAGAAGATCGGCGTCGAAACAGTATTGGCCGTCGTCACGAAACGCTGTGCTCCCATGCGGAAGACCCAGCAATCGCCCTTGTATTCCAGGCCAACCAGGCTTTCCAGCATGCGTCGGTCCAGCAAGGAGTAACTGATGCGGCCCACGCCATACAGGCGGTCCGTCAACGGCCATTGCGTCGACACTTCCGCATTGCGCAAACTGCCACGCTGGAAACGATTGCTGAAATTCAATACTTTCTTGGCACCGGGCTGATATTGCAAGCTGTAGTTGTAGCTCATCAAACGGCGATCGCTGGGATTGTACTGCACCAGGCTGTCGACGGTCCAAGTCTCGGACACACGGCCCGTCGCGGCCAGCAGGATATCCGAGCGCGACTGGTTCACGGGCGTGGTCGAATTGAGCTGCACGCGCTGGTCGGCAAAATAGAAACGCTGGCCGAAGGTCAGGCGCATGCGTTCGGTGCCATCCGACTGCAGGAAGCGCGAGACAACAGCCGCCGTGACCTGGTTGGCATCGGCGATGCGGTCGCTGCCGACAAAACGGTTTTCCGTGAAGATCTGCGTCAGGTTGAACGTGCCGTCGGCCGTATCGAAATTCGGAAACTGCGACTGGTCGCGGTACGGCGTGTAGACATAGAACAGGCGCGGCTCCAGGGTCTGCGTACCCCCCTTGGCGCCAAACAGATTCGTGTCGCGTTCAAACACCAGGCCGCTGTCGACCGAGAAGGTCGGCACGGCGCGCGTAAACGAGGTCGATGGGAACAGCGCCTTGGTCCTGGCGTCATTATCGAGCTGATACGCGCTGGCATTGAGCATCAGCTTGGGCGTGACGAAATAGCCAGGGCGCATGATGGGAAAACTCACTTGCGGCACGGCCACCAGGCGCGAACCCTGCACCAGGGTCGGGTGCGAGAAGCGCGTCGCTTCCGCGTCGAAGGTCCAGTCGAAGCCGCCCCAGACATCGTATTTGCCAGCGTGGAAGTTCACCGCTGGCAAGCGGTCATACGGACGCGTGACAGTCAGGCTGGGATTGTTGACCGCGTCGGGATCCTGCAGCACCTGGTAATTCTGCACGCGCGCCGTCAGGCTCCAGTCCTCGGTGCGGTAATCGGTGCGCAATTCGCGCAGCAACTGGCGCTCGGTGGCGGTGGCGACGGTTTTCGAAAAATCGTTCGGATAATTATTGTCGGACGCCTCGCGCAGATCCCAGCTGTAAGTCCAGCCCTTGGCCAGTGCCTGCTCGTGCTTGGACTTGATCATGTAGCGGTTGGTCTTGGTTTGCTTGTCGTTAGGCAAGAACTCAAACGATGTCTCACCGCCGTACAAACCGGCATCCGTTTCGCCCATGTAGCGGCCCGTCGCACCGAGCTGGATGCCGCGCCGCTGAATGTAGCGCGGGTACAGGGTCAGGTCGCGGTTCGGCGCGATGTTCAGGTAATACGGCATCAGCAGCTCGAAACCATTCTTCGAGGCAAAGCCCGGCGTAGGCGCCAGCCAGCCCGAGCGGCGCGCCCCCGACAGCGAAAACGAGATGCCCGGCGTACCCAGGATCGGCACGTCCTTGAAATAGATGATGGTCTTGCTGCCGGTGCCCACGTCGCGGCCCGCATCGAGGTTCAAGGTGCTCGATTTCAGGTACCAGTCCGGATTCGGCCCTTCGCAGGTACTGTACGTGCCATCGATGACGTTGGCTTCGTCAGGGTTGATGAAGTCGATGCGCTCGGCCTTGCCCTGGCCGCCGCCCAATTCGAAGCGGTACGTGGGATTGAGCAGGAAACCCTTGCCGGTCTCCATGTTCAGCTTCAGGACGTCACCCGTGTAGTAATCGCCGAAACGCCACATCTTGATATGGCCTTCGGCATCGAACTGATCTTCAACTTGTTTGTAACAAGCTGTATCGGCCGTCATTTTTGTGGTTTTTCCGCGCTCGATCACGACATTTTTATCGAGATTGAGCTCCCTTTCCGGCCGCCCGCTCATGCTGTTCGCCGTCATGACGGTAGGCGCGTCGGGATCTTCCACATGAACCGGGCGCGGCGCTTTCTGGGCGTGGACAGGCACCGTCGTGGCGGCGACGAGCGCGCTGATGGCGAAAGCCCAGCGCTGCGAAGGGGGGGAGGCCGAAAACCAGCTCATGAATTGGAAGGGGCAAGCACCATTGACAGGCGATTTTTTGATTTGAATCCCTTATTATATGGGAATCTGTGCGACACGCCTTAAAGCTCGGGTAGCTGGCCCCGGTCGCAACGTAGCAGTAACGGCTAGCAGCGCAGGAACTGCGCAGGCAAATCCCTGGTTTACCAGTGATAAAACAGTGAGGGGCTCCCCGGAGTACCCATTCTTAGCAAGACAAGACACGCTACGAGAAGGTGCCTTGTCAGTCTTATACGCCCGCCGAATCACCGGCGAGTCGCTATTCCTTTGCCTGTTTTGTTTACATAAAACATTGAAACTGTAGTTTATTTGCAAAGCTTGTGGATATTTTACATTTGCTTACAATTTTCTATATTTCAACAGTTCTCTGCAAGACTCGGTTTTCTCTCAGCTGAGTCATACCCGAGTGAAACTCTTCGATATCTTGTCATGCTTCAGTGTTGCAACTGCTGCCATGACCGGATGTACGACCATCTGTCACCTACTTGAGTGTGCGTCGCCGGTAACGGCGGGGTGCAAAGCCTCAGGGACAACGTACCCCCATTCTTTTCCGGCAGCCCGGCGTGCGAACGCCTGGCTGGAGACTGCGAGCAGCGATGCGGTCCAGGGGCTAGGTGAGTGCTGCAAGGGCAATGTTATGTGAACCATCGTTTGAACCCTCGTAAATATTAATAGGCCAAAGCTGCTGGCAGGCCTAAACCAAACGGTATGTGGCCGGTTATCTCCGTGGATTCTGGGGATACGTCGTCATTCAGCCACCGGGGGAAAGATGGGCCCTAAACAGCCAGTCGCGATGTAGTTGTCGCGTCGATATCGTTGGGAACGTGGTAAGCCCGATTCCCTGCCGCTCGATCAAAGAACCGAGATAGCGGCAAGCAAACCGCAAGGCACGCCCTTGGGGGAGCGGGTAGAGGAGGATGGAGAAAGCTAATGCCGGGCTGTAATGGTCCGGATAGGGATTCAAGATTTGTCCCGGCCTGAAAGGGTGCCCACTTCCATCTGGTGTAATAGTCGTCATACGACTGTACTGGCTCCAGGCAGTCATCATTTTCAACCACCCCGAAGGGATGCAGCTCACCCTTCGGGGTGCGCTGTGTCTCGTCGGAACAACTACACGAGGCTCAGCATGAAAGTAACCGCTAGCAGTCTTGCCGGTTCTGCGTCCTCGCACGTGCCTACTGAATGGGTCGCCATCAACTGGCGGCTCGTACAACGCAACGTGAGAGCCATGCAGCATCGATTAACGAAGGCTACACAGGAAGGCGACTGGCGCAGGGCGAAAGCGCTGCAAAGGTGGCTAACCCACTCGTTCAGCGCGAAAGCGCTGGCAGTCAAACGAGTGACAGAGAATCAAGGCAAACGAACCGCAGGCGTGGACCAGCAGTTGTGGGATTCAGCAACGCAGAAGTTCGCTGCCATTGCGCAGTTGAAGAAACAAGGCTATCGGCCCCTGCCATTACGGAGGGTCTTTATTCCCAAGTCAAATGGAAAGATGCGCCCACTGGGCATCCCTACCATGCGGGACCGGGCGATGCAGGCACTTCACCTGTTGGCCTTGGATCCGATCTTGGAAACGCTGAGTGATCCCAACTCATACGGGTTTCGCAAAAATCGCTCAACGGCCGACGCGATGTCGCAAATTTTTCTCCAGACCTGCCGGAAAGTCTCGGCAACCTGGGTGTTGGATGCGGATATCGAAGGTTTTTTCGACAATATCAACCATCAATGGCTGGTCGACAATGTCTTCATGGATAAGTTGATCCTGTCTAAATGGCTGAAATCCGGGGTAGTTGACCGGAAGCAATTGATGGCAACCACAGCTGGAACGCCACAGGGCGGCATCATCAGCCCTGCCCTTGCGAATTGGACGTTGAACGGCCTGGAGACTGAACTGATTGCGCACCTCGGTGCGAAATTCGCAAGTCAAAGGCAGGCAAGCTCAAAGTCGGTGTCGTGCGATATGCGGACGATTTTGTCGTTACCAGTGGATCGAAGGAATTGCTGGAGACGGAAATCAAACCTTGGATCGAAGCATTTCTTGCAGTCAGAGGATTGCGACTGTCCAGTGCCAAAACCAAGATCGTGCACATCGATGAGGGCTTCGACTTCCTGGGGTGGAACTTCCGAAAATATTCCGGGACACTGCTCATCAAGCCAAGTAAGAAGAACATGAAAGCGTTCTATGAAAAGCTGAGGAAGACGATCAGCGAAAACATCGGGGCGAAACAGGAGAATCTCATTCGATTGCTGAACCCCATGCTGCGGGGCTGGGCGCAATATCACAGCCCTGTAGTCGCCAAAGAGGCGTTTTCGACGATGGAGTCGCTGCTGTACTGGCGGCTTCGTCGCTGGGCCATGCGCAGGCATCCGAAGAAAACCGACAGTTGGATACGCGACCGATACTGGCGCCCAACCGAGAGTGGAAATCGGATGTTTGCAGCGAACGTTGTCACAAAGAATGGCAATAAGGCCATGAAGGAACTGTACTCGTTACCAGGTACAGCGATTCTGCGTCACACGAAGATCAAGGGCGGCTATCACCCCTACGATCCGCAATGGGAACTGTACGGCGAAACCCTTCGGCAGGAACGCATGTTGAAAAACATGTCTTACCGGCGCGAGTGGGCCAAGCTCTACCTCGACCAACGTGGCTTGTGCGCTTTGTGTGGATACGAGATGAACATGGAAACCGGATGGCATGATCACCACATAGAACACCGTGTGGCAGGTGGTTCCGACGCCCTTGGAAATCGCGTATTATTGCACCCAAATTGCCATATAAATGTGCACGCAAACGATTTACACGTTGCGAAGCCGGTCCCTGCATAGGGACTTTTATTATGCTTGAGCCGTGTGCGGTGAAAGTCGCACGCACGGTTCTTAGGGGGGAGAGCTTCCAGCAATGGGGTTCTCCTACCCTCCGCACCATCAACCCGATTCCACAGGCCGCTTAATGTCATTCTCCCCCAATTCCCCTGCCGCGCCGGCCTCCGCCGACGCTCGCCTGACCCTGTTGAAAGCCTGGTTGGCCCCGCTGAACCTCGTTGCGCCCGATTCCGCCCGCCCCGCCTCCAGCGATGCCAGCTTCCGCCGCTACTATCGTCTCGATGTGCTGCCAGGCAATACAACATTGCCAGGAAGTACACTGATCGCCATGGATGCGCCGCCCGAGCGCGAAAACGCGCCCGCCTTTGTCAAGGTGGCCGGCTTGCTGAAAGGCGCCGGCGTGTCCGCGCCCGAGATCATCGCGCAAGACCTGGAAAATGGCTTCCTGCTGCTCTCCGACCTGGGCACGACCACGTATCTGGACGCCCTGAACCACGACAATGCCAGCGTGCTGTACGCCGAAGCGCTGGAATCCTTGATGAAAATCCAGCTGGCCAGCCAACCCGACGTGCTGCCAGAATTCGACCGCGCCTTCATCCTGCGCGAAATGAATCTGTTCCCGGAATGGTTCATCGGCAAGCACCTGGGCGCCACCTTGACGGATGTGCAACAAGCCCAGCTGGACAAGGTATTCGAAGCCATCACGGCGAATATCTTGTCGCAGCAGCAAGTATTCATGCACCGCGACTACCATTCGCGCAATTTGATGCACATCAACGATGGTTCGATCCCCAATCCCGGCATCCTCGACTTCCAGGACGCCGTCTTCGGCCCCGTCACCTACGACATCGCCTCGCTGCTGCGCGACGCGTACATCCAGTGGGATGAAGAACTGGTGCTGGACTGGGTGATCCGCTACTGGCAGCGCGCCAAGCAGCTGGGCTTGCCGGTGAACCCCGACATCGACGCCTTCTACCGCGATTTCGAATTCACGGCCCTGCAGCGCCACCTGAAAATCCTCGGCCTGTTCTCGCGCCTGAATTACCGCGATGGCAAGGATCTGTACATGGGCGACCTGCCAACCGTGCTCGACTAACGTGCGCAAGACGGCCAACCGCTACACGGAACTCAAGCCGCTGGTGCGCTTGCTCGATGCACTGGAGAATAAAACGCCGCAAGTCGGCTATACGTTCTAGGCACTTTCCTGCTGCGCGGCCTGTCCGCGCAGCCGACTTACCGATACTGAAAACGACTACCCATGAAAGCCATGATCTTTGCCGCAGGCCGCGGTGAACGGATGCGTCCGCTTACCGATACCTGTCCCAAACCGCTGCTGAAAGTGCGCGGCCGCCCGCTGATCGTCTGGCATGTGCTGAACCTGGTGCGCGCCGGCATCACGGACATCGTCATCAACCATTCGCACCTGGGCCATTTGATCGAAGAAACCCTGGGCGACGGCAGCGCGTACGGCGCGCGCATCGCGTACTCGCCAGAAAGCACACCGCTGGAAACGGCAGGCGGCATCGCCCAGGCGCGCCACTTGCTGGGTAATGAACCATTTCTCGCCATTTCCGGCGACATCTATTGCCCCTACTTTGATTTCAAACAAGTACTCGACGTGCTGGCCGACAAAGATGTGCTGGGCACGCCATATCCGGCCGACCAGCGCGACATCGCCTGGACCTACCTGGTGCCCAATCCCGACTTCCATCCCAAGGGCGACTTCGGCCTGACCTTGTTCGCGATCAACAATACGGACGAGACCAAGTGGACTTTCGCCAACATCGGCGTGTACCGTCCCGAGATGTTCGACGGCATCGCGCCCGGCAGCCATGCCAGACTGGGCGATCTGCTGCGCCAGTACGCGGACCAGGGCCGCGTGGGCGGCGAAGTCTATACTGGCGAGTGGACGAATGTGGGCACGCCGCAGCAGCTCGACACGCTCAATGGCGTGACGGCCAAGGCCAGCGCAACATGATGGCCAACTACGCGGCCCGGCGCGCGGCGCTGCTGGCGCAGATGCTGCCGGGCAGCGTGGCCATTCTTGCCACGGCGCCCGCAGTGGCGCGCAACAGCGATTGCGATTATCCGTACCGGCACGACAGCTATTTCTATTACCTCAGCGGTTTCACGGAACCCGACAGCGCCGTGGCCCTGGTGGCCGCCAGCGCCACGGCGCCCGCGCGCGCCATCCTGTTTTGCCGCGCCAAGAATACGGAGCGCGAAATCTGGGACGGTTTCCGCCACGGCCCCGAAGCGGCGCGCGCCAGCTTCGGTTTTGACAGCGCCTTCCCCATCGAGGAACTCGACGCGGAAATGAGCCGCCTGCTGGCCGACGCCCCCGCCATCTACTATGCGCTGGGCGGCAGCCTCGATGCGCAAGTGAAGGTTTGGCTGCACAATGTGCGGCAAAAGGCCCGCAGCGGCGTCACGGCGCCCGCCATGGCGCATGACATCCATGGCATGCTCGACGCCATGCGCCTGCTGAAAGACCCGGAAGAACAGCAGCTGATGCGCCGCGCGGCCGCCATTTCCAGCGCCGCGCACGCGCGCGCCATGCGCGCCACGCGGCCCGGCCTGCACGAATACGCGCTGGAAGCGGAGCTGCTGTACGAATTTCGCCGCAGCGGCGCGCAGTTTCCCGCGTATTCCTCCATCGTGGCCGGCGGCGGCAACGCCTGCATCCTGCATTACAGCGCCAACAACGCGGTATTAAAAGACGGTGAGCTGGTCCTGGTCGACGCCGGCTGCGAACTCGACGGCTACGCCTCCGACATCACGCGCACTTTTCCCGTCAACGGCCGCTTCAGCGGCCCGCAAAAGGCGCTGTATGAACTGGTGCTGGCGGCGCAGCAGGCGGCGCTGGACGTGGTGCGCCCCGGCTTGCCGCACAGCGCCATCCACGAGGCGGCCGTGCAGGTGCTGGCGCAGGGCATGCTGGACCTGGGCTTGCTTGACCGCCAAAAAAGCGGCAGCGTGCAGGACGTGATCGCCAACAAGGCCTATATGCCCTTCTACATGCACGGCACCAGCCACTGGCTGGGCATGGACGTGCACGACGTGGGCGCCTACCGCGACACGGGCGCGCCCGGCAAGCCATGGCGCGCTTTGGCACCGGGCATGGTGCTGACGGTGGAGCCGGGCATCTACGTGCGCCCCGGCGCGGGCGTGCCGGAGCAGTTCTGGCATACCGGCATCCGCATCGAAGACGATGTGCTGGTCACGCCGCAAGGCCATGAAGTCTTCAGCACGGCGCCCAGGAGCGTCGCTGAAATCGAACAACTGATGACACAGGATTAACACCGCCGCATGCATACACCGTCCACTTTCGATCTCGCCATCTGCGGCGCCGGTCCCGTCGGCATGGCGCTGGCCGCCCTGCTGGTGCAGCGCGGCAGCCGCGCCGCCGGCATCGCCCTGCTCGACGCCAAATCCATCGAGCAAGCCCGGCGCGACCCGCGCACCATCGCCCTGTCGCACGGCAGCCGCCAGATACTCGAGGAAGCGGGCGCCTGGCCCGTCGAGGCGACGCCCATCCACCAGATTCACGTCTCGCGCCGCGGCCGGTTCGGGCGCAGCCTGATGGATCGCGGCGAGCATGGCGTCGAGGCGCTCGGCTACGTGGCCCGCTACGGCGCCGTCGTCAGCGCGCTGGCCGACGTGTGCGAGCGCCTGGGCGTGGCCAGCTTGCGCCCGGCCCTGGTCACGGGCAGCGCGGAGGATGGCGACGGCGTGTCCGTGCAGATCGACCAGGCTGGCGCCGCGTCGAGCTTGCGCGCCAGCCTGCTGGTGCAGGCCGAGGGCGGCCTGTTCGGCCAGCAGCAGGAGCGCGCCGTCAGCCGCGATTATGGCCAAAGCGCCATCATTGCCCATGTGCGCGTAAGCAGCCCCATCGCCCACCGCGCGTTTGAACGCTTCACCGATGAAGGCCCGCTGGCCTTGCTGCCGCAGGACGACGGCTACGCGCTGGTGTGGTGCGTGCCGCCCACGCGCGCCGAACAATTGCTGGCGCTGGACGACGCAGCCTTCCTGGCCCGCCTGGGCGCCGCCTTCGGCAGCCGCCTGGGACGCTTTACCCATGCGACGGCGCGCCTGGCCTATCCGCTGGGCCTGAACGCGCAGGCGGGCGGCACGGCGCGCACGGTCGCCATCGGCAATGCGGCGCAAACCCTGCACCCGGTGGCGGGACAGGGCCTGAACCTGGGCTTGCGCGACGCCGCCGTGCTGGCCCGCGTGCTGGCGCAGGACAGCAGCCCCGCAGCGCTGGAACGCTACGCCAGCCTGCGCCAGGCCGACCGGGGCCTGACCGTGCGCGTAACCGACACCATGGCGCGCATCTTCACGGGCAGCGCCCCCACGCAAGGCTTGCTGGGCCTGTCGCTGGGCTTGCTGGATGCGTTCCCGCCCGCGCGCAAGGGGTTGGCGGAACTGATGATGTACGGCCGCCGCTGAAATATTATTAATAAGGAAAGGGCACGGGCGAAAAAGAAACAGGCGGGCGATCCGGCATGGAGTAAACGGCCCGCGGATGCGACAATGGCTGTCACCTGGCTTTTGGCGACCGTTCCATGACAGATGCATTGCCCGCAGCACCGCTGCCGCTCTTCCCGAAGTACTTTTTTCCCGCCTGCTGGAAGACGCCCTCGACGCCGTCATCATCATCGACGAGCAGTGCCGCATCCGCTATATCAATGGCGCCATGCAGGCACTGTCGGGCTATGCCAGCGGAGAATTGCTGGGCCAGACCCTGAACGGCCTGTTGCCCGACACCGTCGCCTCGCAGCACGACAACCTCGTCATCAACTACATCCGCAGCTCGCGCCAGTCCAGCGTCCTGGGGAAAATCCGCGAATTCGCCATCCGCCACCGCAACGCACAGATGATCCCCATCGAAATGAAGGCGCTGGATCTGGGCGTGGTCGACGGCATGCGCTATTTCGGCGCCTTCTTGCTCGACGTGCGCGAACGGCGCGAACTGGCGGCCAAGAACGCCAGCCTGCTGGCGCAGCTGGAACAGCAGGCGCTGCACGATGCGCTGACGTCGCTGCCCAACCGGCGCGCCTATGAAGCGCAAGCCGAGCAGGCGATGGCGCGCGCGGCGCGCAGCGGCGCCGCCCTGACCGTGGGCGTGGCCGACCTCGACCACTTCAAGAAGATCAACGACCGCTATGGCCATGCCGTGGGCGACGCCGTGCTGCGCACGGTGGCGCAGGCGCTGCGCGACACGGGACGCATCACCGACGTGGCGGCCCGTCTCGGCGGCGAGGAATTCGGCCTGCTCTTCCCCGACGCGACCTTGCAGCAGGCACACCAGGTGGCCGAACGCATCCGCGCGGCCGTGGCGGCGGCGGTCACCGTGCTGCCCGACGGCGGCGCGCTGCAGGTGACCATCAGCATCGGCGTGGCCTCCCTGACGGCCGGCGCCAGCCTGGACGCGGCCATGTCGGAAGCGGACAAGGCCCTGTATGCGGCCAAGCACCAGGGACGCAACAAAGTCGTCGCGGCAGCGGCCGCCCAATAAAAACGGCCCGCGCAAGGCGGGCCATCTTCAGTTGCCTAAGGCATTGCCTTACTCAACTGCCTTGAGCATATCCTCGATCACCTTCTTGGCGTCGCCAAACACCATCATCGTGTTCGGCTGGTAGAACAGGTCGTTGTCCAGGCCCGCATAGCCGGAAGCCATCGAGCGCTTGTTGACGATGATGCTCTTGGCCTTATAGGCTTCCAGGATCGGCATGCCGGCGATCGGCGATTTCGGGTCTTTCGCCGCCGGGTTGACCACGTCGTTCGCGCCCAGCACCAGCACCACGTCCGTCTGGCCGAATTCGCCGTTGATGTCTTCCATCTCGAACACCTGGTCGTATGGCACCTCGGCTTCGGCCAGCAGCACGTTCATGTGGCCCGGCATGCGCCCCGCCACGGGGTGGATCGCATATTTGACGGTGACGCCCTTGTGCGTGAGCTTTTCCACCAGTTCTTTCAGCGAGTGCTGCGCGCGCGCCACGGCCAGGCCGTAGCCGGGCACGATGATGACGGTTTCCGCATTGCCCATGATGAAGGCGGCATCGTCGGCCGAGCCCGACTTGACGGGGCGCTGCTCCTGCGCGCCGGCCACGCCGGCCGCCGGCGCATCGCCGCCGAAGCCGCCCAGGATGACGTTGAAGAAGGAGCGGTTCATGGCCTTGCACATGATGTACGACAGGATCGCGCCGGAAGACCCCACGAGCGAACCGGCGATGATCAGCATCGAGTTATTCAGCGAAAAACCGATGCCCGCCGCGGCCCAGCCCGAGTAACTGTTGAGCATCGACACCACCACCGGCATGTCGGCGCCGCCGATGGGGATGATGATCAGCACGCCCAGGGCAAAGGCGATGACGGCCATGACGATGAACGGCGTCCAGGCCGGCTCCACCCCGTCGGCAAAACAGAACACCAGGCCCAGCGCGATCATCACCAGCGCCAGCACCAGGTTGAGCATGTGCTGGCCCTTGAAGCTGACGGGCGCGCCCTGGAACAGGCGGAACTTGTATTTGCCCGACAGCTTGCCGAAGGCGATCACCGAGCCGGAAAACGTGATGGCGCCGACAAAGGTGCCGATGAACAGCTCGAAGCGGTTACCGATCGGCAGCGCCTCGCCGTTTTTGGCGATATTGAAGGCCCACGGTTCCGACACGGCCGCCACGGCGATACAGACGGCCGCCAGGCCGATCAGCGAGTGCATGGCCGCCACCAGTTCCGGCATCTTCGTCATTTCCACGGTTTTTGCCAGGTAGGCGCCGATGGCGCCGCCCGTGACGATGCCGATGATGACCAGGGTCAGGCCCATGCCGCCCGTCTGCTGCTCCTTCAGCTTCAGGATCAGCGCCACGGTGGTGACGGCGGCAATGGCCATGCCGCTCATGCCGAAGGCATTGCCGCGGCGCGCCGTCGAGGGTGACGACAGGCCTTTCAGGGCCTGGATGAAGCACACCGAGGCGATCAGGTACATCATCGTCACCAGGTTCATGGTGACGAAGCTCATGGCGTGACTCATTCTTTTGCTCCTTGCTTGGCCTTCGGTTCTTTTTTACGGAACATCTCGAGCATGCGCTGCGTGACGAGGAAGCCGCCAAACACGTTGACGGCGGCCAGAGCCACGGCCAGGGTGCCGGCCGCCTGCGCCAGCGGGCCTTGCGTCAGGCCGGCCGCCAGCATGGCGCCGACGATGATGATGGCGGAAATGGCATTGGTAACGGCCATCAGCGGCGTATGCAGCGCCGGCGTGACGGTCCAGACGACGTGATAGCCGACATAAATGGCCAGCACGAAGATGATCAGGTTAATGATGGTGTGACTGATTTCCATGATGTTGTTTTCTCCGGCGCCGCGTTATTTTCTGAGGATGTCATTGCCCGCGCAAACCAGGCTGGCCTTGATGATTTCATCCTCGCGGTCGATCAGCAATTGATCGTCCTTGTCGATGATGAGCTTTAAAAAGTCCAGCACGTTGCGCGCATACAGGGCCGAGGCGTCGGCCGCCACCAGGGTCGCCAGATTCGGCTCGCCGACGATATACACGCCGTGCTTGAGCACCGTCTTGCCCAGCTCGGACAGGGGGCAGTTGCCGCCCTGCTCGACGGCCAGGTCGACGATGACGGAGCCCGGTTTCATGGCTTTCACCGTTTCTTCTGAAATCAGCACGGGCGCGGCGCGGCCGGGAATCAGGGCCGTGGTGATGATGATGTCGGCCAGTTTCGCCCGTTCGTGCACCAGTTCGGCCTGGCGCCGCATCCAGTCGGCCGGCATGGCGCGCGCATAGCCGCCCGAACCCTTGGCGATTTCCTTTTCTTCGTCGGTGAGGAAAGGCACGTCGAGGAACTTGGCGCCCAGGGACTCCACTTGTTCCTTGACGGGCGGGCGCACGTCGGACGCTTCGATGACGGCGCCCAGGCGCTTGGCCGTGGCGATCGCCTGCAAACCGGCCACGCCCACGCCCATGATCAGCACGCGGGCCGCCTTGACGGTGCCGGCCGCCGTCATCAGCATGGGCATGAAGCGCTGATAGGTATTTGCGGCCACCAGCACGGCCTTGTAGCCGGCGATGTTCGCCTGCGACGACAGCACGTCCATCGATTGCGCGCGCGTGATGCGCGGCACGGCTTCCAGCGCGAAGGCGGACAGCCCGGCCGTGGCCATGGCGGCGATATTGTCCGCGTCAAACGGGTTCAACATGCCGATCAGCACCGTGCCGCTGGCCATCAGGGCCCGCTCAGCGGCGTCCGGTGCGCGCACCTTGAGCACGATGGCGCAACCGTATGCTTCCTGGGCGGTGCCGATCTGCGCGCCGGCGGCGGCATAGGCTTCATCGGGAATCGACGCTTGCAGGCCCGCTCCCGACTGCACGACGACTTGATGCTTGGCTGCCAGCTTCTTGACTGTCTCGGGCGTTGCTGCCACCCGCGTTTCACCAGGCCGTGTTTCGGCCGGTATGCCTATCCTCATGATGCCTCCGCTAATTGATAAACTGACTAGAATCTAACACGGAAAGCAGCGCGTTAAACGTTTGTGAACCAGCAACTTTTAGTCGTACGACACTAATTTCATCAACATCCCACGATTCGTTTCACCATGCGGCGCAGCGACCATATTGTGGGAAAGGTGTGTCAATCTCACCACAGTCGAGCCTGCGTGCGCGCTTGTTTTGACCACAGGGAAAGCCTATATTAGCGGGCGTTTCCTGCCATCTTGCCGCCTAAGCCCCCATGCTAGTGTGCTCCCCGGGAAAGACGTAAGTACCTCCCACCGCTATTTGCTAAAACGTTGTCATTTATCAATATGTCCGCGCAACAGAAGGCCGGGTTCAAACCGCGCGCGCAGAACAAGATAAAATGTCGGCTCTTTCAAGGATGGAATCATGCCGAGAATCTGGAAACCCTCTGTCACCGTTGCCGCCATCGTCGAGCGCGACGGCCTGTTTTTACTGATTGAAGAAGAGACCAGCGAAGGCATCAAGATCAATCAACCGGCCGGTCACCTCGACCCGTTCGAGTCGCTGGAACAGGCGGTGATCCGCGAAACGCTGGAAGAAGCGGCCTACGATTTCATCCCCACGGCACTGGTCGGCATGTACATGTCGCGCTACCAGTCACTGCGCACGGGCGAGGACGTGACCTATCTGCGCTTCACCTTTTGCGGCACGGCCGGCGCCGAGCATGACCGCCCGCTGGACGAAGGCATCATCCGCACCCTGTGGATGACGCGCGACGAGCTGGCGGCATGCCAGGAACGCCACCGCAGCCCCCTGGTGCTGCAGTGCGTGGACGAATACCTGGCCGGCCGGCGCGCGCCGCTGGCCCTGCTGCACACGCATGCGTCCGTTTTCAATAGCGCATAGCAACATTATCTAAAAAGTAACTGGAAGGCAAGATGAGCAAGAAGAAAGTCGTTATCGGCATGTCGGGCGGGGTCGATTCCTCGGTCGCGGCATGGATGCTGAAGGAACAAGGCTATGAAGTCATCGGCCTGTTCATGAAAAACTGGGAAGATGACGACGATTCGGAATACTGCTCCACGCGCCAGGACTGGATCGACGCGGCCAGCGTGGCCCACGTCATCGGCGTCGATATCGAAGCCGTCAATTTCGCTTCCGAATACAAGGACCGCGTGTTCGCCGATTTCTTGCGCGAATACCAGGCCGGCCGCACGCCGAACCCGGACGTGCTGTGCAACGCCGAAATCAAGTTCAAGGCCTTCCTTGACCACGCCATGACCCTGGGCGCCGACCTGATCGCCACAGGCCACTATGCGCGCGTGCGCCAGGCGCCGACCGATGCGGGCCGCTATGAACTGCTCAAGGCCGTCGACGCCAGCAAGGATCAAAGCTATTTCCTGCACCGTTTGAACCAGGCGCAGCTGTCCAAGACCTTGTTTCCGCTCGGTGAAATCCCGAAGACACAAGTGCGCCAGATCGCCGAAAAATTGGCCCTGCCGAACGCGCAGAAGAAGGATTCCACGGGTATCTGCTTCATTGGCGAACGCCCGTTCCGCGAATTCTTGAACCGCTACCTGTCGTACAAGCCGGGCCCGATGAAAACGGCCGACGACGGCAAGACCGTGGGCGAACACGTGGGACTGAGTTTTTACACGCTGGGCCAGCGCAAGGGCATCGGCATCGGCGGCGTGAAATCGTACCAGAATGCGGACGGCAGCAGCGACGCCTGGTATGTGGCGCGCAAGGATATCGCCAACAACACCCTGTGGGTGGTGCAGGGCCACGACCACCCGTGGCTGCTGTCGCCATCGTTGACGGCCGACCAGGCCAGCTGGGTGGCCGGCACGGCGCCGCAGGCGGGCGCCTTGAGCGCCAAGACGCGCTACCGCCAGGCCGACGTGGCTTGCCAGTTGTTGCCGAATGGAAATGAACTGTTCAGCCTGGCCTTTGATCAGGCGCAATGGGCCGTCACGCCGGGCCAGTCGGCCGTGCTGTACGACGGCGACGTGTGCCTCGGTGGCGGCATCATCGCCAGCGCCACAGGCCTGAGCGGCGTCTAAGTATTGCCTTGCGCAGCGGCAGCCAGGGCCTGCTGCTGCTTGCGCACCATGGCGATCACCGTGTTGCGCACGGTTTTCAGGACCGTGTCGGCCATGAAGGGTTTCACGATGAAGCCCGACACGCCCATGGCATGGGCCGCCTGCAGCGAGGCGGCGTCGATGCCGCCCGAGACCATGAAAATGAGCGTCTTCGGATACTGGGCACGGATGGTTTGCACCACATTCGTCCCGTCTTCCACCTGTTCGCGCGCGATGCAGACGAAATGCGGATGGTGCTTGACCAGCAGCGCCAGCCCCAGCGCGCTGGTATGCGTCTGCCCGCAGACGTCGTAGCCGCCATCGGTCAGGACCGTGTTCAGCAGGCCGCGCGCCACGGCGCTGCTATCGATCAGGACTGTCTTTAACATCATGATTACTTCCCTTGCTTGATTTATTCCGTGTTCTGGCCAGAAGAGCTCTATTTTTCCCAGACGAGCTTGTTCCAGGTCACACCCAGGGTCACGTCGGTCTTGAGTTCTACTAACTTTCTTGAAAGATACAGTATTTCCCGCTCTTTTCGCAGGCTTTCGCCCAGCGTGCCGGGCAAAATGCCCGCGCCGGCCATCACGGCGTCGATATTGCCGTAAGCGCGCAACAGTTTCGCGCCCGTCTTCAGGCCGATCTTCGACACGCCGGGGATGCTGTCGGTGACGTCGCCCATCAGCGCCAGCAGGTCGGGCAGCAGTTCCGGCGGCACGCCGAACTTTTTCTCGACCCAGGCGCGGTCGTGCCAGATACCCTTGAAATGGTCCCACACCAGCGCGCCGTGGGCGATCAGGCCATGCAAATCCTTGTCGGTGGTGGCGATGACGGCCGCGCCGCGTCCCTCGTGCAGCCAGCGCATGACGGCCGTGCCGATCACGTCGTCGGCCTCGACCTCGGGGATGCTGACCACGTGCATGCCGAAGCTGGCCAGCGTGGCGTAAAAGCCGGGCAAGGCGTCGCGCAGCACCTGCGGCATGGGCTGGCGCCCCTCGCGGTAACCCGCATACAGGGCATGGCGCCAGGTCGGGCCGCCAAAGTCGAAGGCCGGCAGGATGTGCGTCGGCTCGTGGTCGTTGATGAGGGTGCGGAACGACGACAGCGCATGGCGCAGCGCGATCTCCGCCTTCAGGTCGGAATCGGGTTCAGGACTGGCTTCGTAGACGCGGCGTACGATATTCAAGCCGTCGATAGCGAGGAGTCTGGCCATGCGGTAAGTAAATACTGGTTGAATCGGGCATTTTACCGTATGGAGCGAGCACTATTCCCCGCGAATTCCGCTTGGCAGGTTTTACGCGGCGTACCAACGCCTAACAAAACCGTAGCGAGCGGAAGTGAATTGTGGCTAAGAAGCGCAACCGTACTCAAGTACGGTGAGCATCGCAGGCCGCAAGTCGCGACGCGCAGTAGGTTTGGTTAGGCGTTCTCATTTGGCGAAATCGTAGGGGCCGCCACGCTCCAGGGCACGCTGATACGCGGGCCGCGCGTGGATGCGCTGCAGGAACGCCGTCAGCTTCGGCAGGCGCTCGTCGAGTCCGCCGCGCATGGCGGCCGCTTCCAGCGGAAAGCTCATCTGGATATCGGCCGCCGTGAATTCATTGCCGGCAAACCATTTGCTTTTCTCCAGTTCCGCTTCCATGAAGGCCAGCTGGCTGGTGATATTGGGCAGGATGAAGCTGCTCTTGACCTTGCTGGCGATGCCGCGCGCGACCGGTTTGACGAAAAACGGCATCGGCGACGATTCGACCTTGTCAAACACCAGCTTCATCAGCAGCGGCGGCATGGCCGAGCCTTCCGCGAAATGCAGCCAGTAGGTCCAGCGCAGCTTGTCCGGCGTGCCGGCCGCCGGTATTAAACGGCCATTGCCGTAGCGCTCGACCAGGTAATCGATGATGGCGCCCGACTCGGCGATGGTATTGGCGCCATCCGTGATCACGGGCGACTTGCCCAAGGGATGGACGGCTTTCAAGGAAGCGGGCGCCAGCATGGTTTTCGGGTCGCGCTGGTAGCGCTTGACCTCATATTCCAGGCCCAGTTCCTCGAGCAGCCAGAGCACGCGCTGCGAGCGCGAATTGTTCAGATGGTGGACGACGATCATGGTTTTCCCAGTAGCGATGGTTGAATTCCAGTATAGCCGGGACGGCCGGATCGGGGCAGCGCAAGCGAATCGACGAAAAAATTGCGAAAAACAGTATTTTCAATTGATAACTTTTCAATAATCCCTTATCTTGTTTTGTTTCCAATAAGTAAGGAAACCCCTGTGGATTTCGACGCAAACAACACTACTCCCAGACAAGAAGCCATCACCTTCAGCGCCACCGGCAGCGAATACTTCCGTATCTGGATCGTCAACCTGCTGCTGAGCATCGTCACCCTGGGCATTTATTCCGCCTGGGCCAAGGTGCGCCGCAACCGCTATTTCTATTCCAGCACCCACCTGGCCGGCAGCAGCTTCGAATACCATGGCAATGCCGTGGCCATCCTGAAAGGCCGCATCGCCGCCGTGGTGCTGATCGCCGGCTACAATATCGCCTTCCAGGTCTCGCCCATCGTCGGCTTGCTGATGTTCGTGCTGCTGGCCGCCATCCTGCCCTGGCTGATATGGAAAAGCCTGCAATTCAAGCTGTACAACACCAGCTACCGTGGTATCCGCTTCGGTTTCAGCGGCAGCTCCAAGGATGCCTACAAGTACTTCCTGTGGCTGCCCATCCTGAATACCTTCACGGGCGGCCTGATGACGCCTTTCCTGCACCAGCGCCTGAAGCGCTTCCAGCACACGCAAAGCCGTTTCGGCGCCACCCATTTCAGCTTTGACGCCACGGTCGGCAGCTTCTACAAGACCTACCTGCTGTTCTTCGCGCTGCTGCTGGGCGGCTTGCTGGTCCTGATTTTCGTCGTCTTCGGCAGCGTGTTCGCCTCGTTTGCGGCCAATGCGAATGACAAGACCAAGGTTGGCAGCCTGCTGTTTGCCATCGGCGCCCTGTACCTGTGGGCGTTTACCGTGCTGCCGCTGTTCCTGACCATGATCCAGAACCTGATCTGGAACAATACGCGCTTGCAGCAGCACCAGTTCCAGTCGCAGCTGACGTGGGGCCGCACCACCTTCGTCATGCTGAGCAACCTGCTCGGTATCGTCGTCACCCTGGGCCTGTTTACGCCATTCGCCCAGGTGCGCTGGCTGAAATACCGCCTGGAGGCGACCTCGATGCTGGTGCATGGCAGCCTGGACGAGTTCGTCGCCGCCACGGGCCAGCAAGTATCGGCCACGGGCGAAGGCATGGTCGACCTGCTGGACTTCGACCTGTCGCTGTAAGCAATGAACGCCGACACGCAAGAAGACCACGCCGCGCTGGCCGCCCGCTATTTCGACGGCCAGAGTTCGCGCCTGTACCACGTCACGCTCACGCTCAGCGTGCGCGATGGCGTGGCCGTGCTGGCGGGCGACATCGAGCGCAGCTGCCCGCTGGGCGAGCTGCACGTGTCCGAACGCAGCCGCCACGCCGTGCGCAAGGTCAGCTTTCCAGACGGCGCCTACCTGGAAATCGCCGACCAGGCGGCCTTCAACGACATGCTGCACGCCACGGGCCACCGCGACGGCTGGGTGGTGCGGCTGCAGCAAAGCTGGCGCGGCGCCCTGCTGGCGACGGTGGCCACGGTGCTGGCCCTCTGGCTCAGCTATCAATACCTGCTGCCGCTGGCGGCCAAGGGCATCGCGTACACCCTGCCGCAGTCGGTCGAACGGCAGCTGGGCCAGGGCGTGCTCGACATGCTGGACCGCCATGTATTCGCGCCCAGCCAGCTCGATGGCGCGCGCCAGCAAGCCTTGCGCGCCCAGTTCGCGCGCCTGGCCACGCCCGGCGACAGCACGCCCGAGCACCGCATCGTGTTTCGCAAGAGCAAGATCGGCCCGAATGCGTTTGCCCTGCCTTCGGGCGACATCGTGCTGACCGACGAAATGATCGAACTGCTGCCGGACGACCTGGCCATCATGGGCGTGCTGGCGCATGAGCTGGGCCATTTGCAGCAGCGCCACCTGACGCGCCGCATCATCCAGACCTCGGCCGTGGGCGCCGGCGCGGCGCTGCTGTTCGGCGACGTGTCGACGGTGGTGGCGACCCTGCCGCCGCTGCTGCTGGACTTGAAGTATTCGCGCGATGTCGAACGCGATGCGGACGACTACGCGATCGCCATGCTGCGCCAGAACGGCATCGCGCTGGAACATCTGGCGCAGGTGTTTGTCGCCTTGGGCAAGCTGGACGAGGGCACGCCGTATCTGTCGAGCCATCCGGCCAGCGCCGAGCGGATCGAGCGCATCCGCGCCGCACAGCGCTAAGCGCCTCACGCGGCGCCTCCGGGCGCCGCGTTCTTTCCCACCAGCACGTTCCGTGAATCGAAGGTAGACTCATCAGTTATCAGTCTGACTTCCCCGGAGTGCCCATGCACCTAGTACCATTTCGCTACCTGACCTTCATTGCGACGGCAGCCATCTTTGTCCTGTCCCTGTTTTACTACGATCACTACTGGCTGCCCGTGCTGGCCGGTGCCCTGACCCTGGTCGGCATCAGCGACCTGCTGCAAACGAAGCGCGCCCTGCGCCGCAACTATCCCATCCTCGCCCATTTCCGCTTCTTTTTTGAAAGCATCCGCCCCGAAATCCGCCAGTATTTCCTGGAAAGCGACAGCGAGGCGACGCCGTTTTCGCGCAGCCAGCGCAGCATCGTCTACCAGCGCGCCAAGGAGCAGACGGACAAGCGCCCGTTCGGCACCCAGCTCGACGTGTACCAGGCCGGCTACGAATGGATCAACCATTCCATCGCCCCCGCCAAGGTCACGGGACACGACTTCCGCATCGAGATCGGCAACCACCCGGACTGCCCGCGCGCAAAGCCGTATTCGGCCAGCGTCTTCAATATCTCGGCGATGAGCTTTGGCGCCCTGTCCGCCAACGCCATCCTGGCCCTGAACGGCGGCGCGCGCAGCGGCGGCTTCATGCACGATACGGGCGAAGGCAGCATCAGCCCCTACCACCGCGAAAACGGCGGCGACCTGGTATGGGAAATCGGCTCCGGCTACTTCGGCTGCCGCAACCAGGACGGCACGTTTTCGGAAGAGCGCTTCATCGCCAACGCCAGCTCGGAGCAAGTGAAAATGATCGAGCTGAAAATGTCGCAGGGTGCCAAGCCGGGCCACGGCGGCGTGCTGCCCGGCCCGAAAGTGACGATCGAGATCGCCACCACGCGCGGCGTGATGGTGGGCGAGGATTGCGTCTCGCCGGCGGCGCACAGCGCCTTTTCCACGCCACTGGAAATGCTGCGCTTTATCGACCGCCTGCGCACGCTCTCCGGCGGCAAGCCGACGGGCTTCAAGCTGGCCATCGGCCACCCGTGGGAATTCTTCGCCATCGTGAAAGCCATGCTGGAAACGGGCATCACGCCCGACTTCATCGTCGTCGACGGCAGCGAAGGCGGCACGGGCGCGGCGCCCCTGGAATTTACGGACCACGTGGGCACGCCGCTGCAGGAAGCGCTGGTGCTCGTGCATAACACCCTGGTGGGCGCCAACCTGCGAGACAGGATCAAGATCGGCTGCTCGGGCAAGATCATCACGGCCTTCGACATCGCCCGCCTGCTGGCGCTGGGCGCCGACTGGTGCAATTCGGCGCGCGGCTTCATGTTCGCGCTGGGCTGCATCCAGTCGCAAAGCTGCCACACGGACCGCTGCCCCACGGGCGTGGCCACGCAAGACCCGCAGCGCCAGCGCGCGCTGGTGGTATCCGACAAGATCGCCCGCGTGGCGCACTTCCACCAGAACACCATGAAGGCGCTAGCCGAACTGATCGCCGCCGCCGGCCTGGCGCACCCGCAGGAGCTGCGCCCGCACCACCTGGTGCGGCGCATCTCGCCGAACCAGGTCAAACTGGCCTCGGCCCTGCTGCCCTTCCTGGAAGCGGGCCAGCTGCTCGACCCGAGCCAGCTGCCGCAGCTGCCGCCCGTGTTCGGCCTGTACTGGCCCAAGGCGCAATCGGCCTCGTTCCAGCGCCTCGATTGATGCGGTGTTTGCGCAAGTGGAGCAATACCACTTAATAACCACTTGCGCAAAAACCCAAATCCAATACAATACCAAAACAAGTACAAAACCAAGGCAGCTTTTCCGGTGACCGCCTCGACGCGCCACCACGGTGCCAGAATACGTATGCCGTCGTCACAATCAATACCGGAGGAGTTGCAGCATGGAGCAGGGTTTGCGCGAGAAAATAGGACAGTTGTTCATGGTGGGCTTCGACGCCCTGCAGGCGGACGAGCATATCAAGACCTTGATACGCAACAAGAAGGTGGGCGGCGTGATCCTGTTCCGCCGCAACGTGCATACGCCCGCGCAAGTGTCGGCCCTGTGCCGCGAACTGCAGGAGATCAACGCGGAAGTGTCCGACATCCCGCTCTTGATCTCGATCGACCAGGAAGGCGGCATGGTGATGCGCATCGAGCAGGGCGTCACGCCGATTCCCGCGGCGATGGCCTTCCAGGCGGCCGGCTCCATCGACGACTGCGAACGCATGAACCAGATCAGCGGCGATGAAATGCGCCAGATCGGCATCAATATGCTGCTCGCGCCCGTGCTGGACGTGAACAACAACCGCAACAACCCCGTCATCGGCGTGCGCGCGTATGGCGAGGATGCCGCCACCGTCATCGACTACGGCATGGCGGCCATGCGCGGCCAGCGCGCCAGCGGCGTGGCCGTCACCGCCAAGCACTTCCCCGGCCACGGCGACACGGCCATCGACACGCATTACGCCATGGCCCTGGTGCCGCACGACAAGGAACGCCTGCGCGCCGTGGAACTGGCGCCCTTCCGCGCGGCGATTGCCGGCGGCGTGGACGCCATCATGACGGCGCACGTGGTCTTTCCCGCCTTCGAGGCCGACACCAGCGTGCCGGCGACGCTATCGAAAGGCGTGCTGACGGACCTGCTGCGCGGTGAAATGCAATACAAGGGCGTCGTCATCACGGATTGCCTGGAAATGGCGGCCATCGCCGACGGCATCGGCATCGCCCAGGGTGCCATCGCCACCTTGCAGGCGGGCGCCGACATCGTCCTCATCTCGCACCGCGAAGCGCAGCAGACGGCGGCCATCGACGCCGTCCTCGCCGCCGTGGAGCGCGGCGACATCGCGCTCTCCCGCATCGACGCGGCGCTTGCCCGCGTGGCGGAACTCAAGCGCAACCGCGCCGTGCGCGACTGGCGCGAACGTCCCGTCGCCCCGCCGGCGCTGATGCAGCCGGCCGCCATGGCCCTGTCGCAGCTGCTGCAAAAGGCCGCCTTGCGCGTGCAGGGCGACTACCGCCCGCTCGACGCCAGCCTGCCCGTGACCCTGCTGACGGTGGAAGTGCGCTCGCGCAGCGAAATCGACGAAGTGGCGCTGGGCCGCAACAAGGAAGCGCGCAGCTCGATGCTGCCGGCGCTGCTCGAAGCGGGCCTGGACGTGCGCGAATACGCCCTGTCGGCCGAAGCGCTGGACGAGGAAGTGGCTGCCGCCATTGATTTTGCGCAAGGCGCGCAACAGATCGTGCTGCAAACGTATAACGCCATGTTCGTCGACGGCCAGCGCCGCCTGGTCGAGGCCCTGCCGCACGATAAACTGTGGCTGGTGGCGGGCCGTTTGCCCTACGACCTGGATCTGGCGCCCAAGGCGAAAGGCCGCCTGGCCGCCTTCGGCTGCCGCCCGGCCGCGCTGGTGCCGGTCGTCGACAAGCTGGCCGGCAAGGCGTAGGCGCAGTACCGGCGAAAAAAAACCCGCAGCAGCGGGTTTTTTTTCGTTCAGGGCCGCTGAACTGCTGGCACGGGCGGCAGGGCCGCCACCGCCAGCAAGGCAAACGGCCCGAAAAACAGGCCGATGCCGAACCAGAGTCCCCCGTGGCGGCCGCGCCGGCTGGCCAGCAGCCAGGTGGCGACGGCAAACAGAAACATGAAGATCAACAGTATCGCCATTGCCACTCCTTGCCATGCGGAAAGCCCAGTGTAGCCCACGGGTGCGCCCGTGACCAGACGTACATCAATCCTGGCGCTGTACCTGCATCAGGATCACGCGCTTGCTGCTGCCGTCGGCCGGCGGCGTGGCGGACGGCGGCGGCGGGCTGTCGCAGGAACCGCAGGAACCGCAGCCGCTGCCGCAACCGGGCGCCACCTTGAACAGCACCGACATCTTCGCCTCGTCGAGGCCGCAGCGCACCAGGCCGCGCACGATGGCGCGGCGCACGCCCGCCGGCAGGTACTTGGTCGAAAAATGCAGCAGCGCGGCAGCGACGATCAGGGCGACGATAAGGGTTTGCCACATGGTTTTCTCCTAAGCGCCCAGCATCAGGGCGAGACGGTACGTGATGAACGAGGCGGCATACGCCAGCGCGAACATATAGCCGGCCATCAGCAGCGGATAGCGCCAGCCGCCCGTCTCGCGTTTCACCACGGAGAGGGTCGACAGGCACTGCGGCGCGAACACGTACCAGGCCAGCAGCGACAACGCAGTGGCCAGCGACCACGAATGGGCGATCAGCGGTTCCAGCGTGGACGCCAGCGCGTCGCCCGTTTGCGACAGCGCATACACGGTGCCCAGGGCGCCGACGGCCACTTCACGCGCCGCCATGCCCGGCACCAGCGCGATGCAGATCTGCCAGTTGAAACCGATGGGCGCGAAGATCACTTCCAGGCCGCGGCCCAGGATGCCGGCCAGGCTGTAGTAGATGGGCGGGTGAATCGCGTTGTCCGGCGCGCCGGGGAAGGTGCTGAGGAACCACAGGATGATCATCAGGCTCAGGATGATGGTGCCGACGCGCGTCAGGAAGATCTTCGCGCGCTCCCACAGGCTGACGGCCAGGTTGCGCAAATGCGGCCAGTGGTAGGCCGGCAATTCCAGCAGCAGCGGCTGGTTGCCGCGCACACCCATGCTGCGCTTCATGACCCAGGCCACGGCCATGGCCGAGATGATGCCGGCGAAGTACAGTACGAACAGCACCAGGCCTTGCAGGCTCAGGTAGCCCCATACCTGGCGCTCGGGAATGAAGGCGGCGATGATCAGCGCGTACACGGGCAGGCGCGCCGAACACGTCATCAGCGGCGCAATCATGATGGTGACGAGGCGGTCGCGCGGGTTCTGGATGGTGCGCGCCGCCATCACGCCGGGAATGGCGCAGGCAAAGCTCGACAGCAGCGGGATGAAGGCGCGGCCGGACAGGCCCACGCCGCCCATCAGGCGGTCCAGCAAAAAGGCCGCGCGCGGCAGGTAGCCGCAGTCTTCCAGGCTCAGGATGAAGAAGAACAAAATCAGGATTTGCGGCAGGAACACCAGCACGCTGCCGACGCCGCCGATGATGCCTTCCACCAGCAGGCTTTTCAGGTGGCCGTCGGGCATGTTCGCCGTCAGCAGGGCGCCCAGGTGGCCCACGCCATCGGTGATCATTTCCATCGGCGTGGCGGCCCAGGCAAACACGGCCTGGAAGATCAGGAACATCAGCACGGCCAGGATGATGGGGCCGAAGACGGGGTGCAGCACCACGTCATCGATCTTTTCCGTCAGGTTGCCGCTGTCGCCCGTGTCGTTGCTGACGGCAGCGAGGATGCGGCGCACTTCGCGCTGCGTTTCTTCGACGCTGACGGCATCGATGGCCGCCAGCGGTTTCGCTTCCACGGCCGGCAGCGGCAGCATGGCGTCGATGGCGTTCAGCAAGGCTTTTTCGCCGTCGTGCTGCACCGCCACGGTTTCCACCACGGGCATGCCCAGTTCCTGCGACAGCTTGCCCGTGTCGATCAGCATGCCGCGCTTGCGCGCCACGTCCGTCATGTTCAGCGCCAGCAGCATGGGCAGGCCCAGGCGCTGGACTTCCAGCACCAGGCGCAGATTCAGGCGCAAATTGGTGGCGTCGACGACGCAGATGATGGCGTCCGGACGCGGGTCGCCGCGGCGCAGGCCGCCCACCACGTCGCGCGTGATGGCTTCATCGGGCGTGGTGGCCGACAGGCTGTAGGCGCCCGGCAGGTCGAGCACGCGCACGGGTTTGCCGGCGGGCGAAGTGAAATGGCCTTCCTTGCGCTCGATGGTCACGCCGGCGTAGTTCGCCACTTTCTGGCGCGCGCCCGTCAACCGGTTAAACAGGGCGGTCTTGCCGCAGTTCGGATTGCCCAGCAAGGCAATTTGTGGCTGATGCGGCGGCTTGTGCACACCCGCATCGACAATAGTTTCGACAGCACCCATGGTTATTCCGGTTGAAGCAGCGGTTGAATCGTGATCAGCGCCGCTTCGAAGCGGCGCAGTGCGAACGTGGCATTGCCGACCTTGATGGCCAGCGGATCGCCGCCGGGCATGCCGCGCTTGAGCATGCGGATATGTTCACCAGGAACGAAGCCCAGCTCCATCAGGCGGCGGGCCAGGTCGACGCCGTCCTCCGTCTGTCCGGCCGCGTGGGGCGTGATATGCAACACCGTGCCGCTCTGGCCGACTGCCAGCGCATCGAGCGTCATCAGGGGTGGAACTAGAGTCATGAGCAAATTCCGTTCAAATTAAGAACACCTGATACAGGCTACGGCGCGCGGCGCCTTGCACTGGTCCCAGGTTTGTGAGGTAAAACGCAACTGTTGCGCATTACCGACAAGCGGCCTTTCAATGTGTCCAGACGGCGGCCGTCCGAGACAATACCAGCATTATAAACATGAATGCGAATAGTTTTTATTTAGCCCGGAGAGCCGCCCCCATCAAGGGCTGCGTCATGCGGGAACACGGCCGGTCAAGCTGCGGCGCCAGGCCGCCAACTGCCACACACTTGATCAAAATCGCTTGCATTGTCCCCCGCTTTGCGCGACAATGAAACGTAATGATAATGATTCTCATTAAAACACTAGCAACAATGCTTTCCAGCACTAGTGTCTGTTCATCCTCCAGCCAGAAGGTGTATCAATGATTGTATGTGTCTGCAACAACATATCTGATCGTGAAATCCGTCAAGCCGTCGATCTTGGCCTGTCCAGCATGGCCGAACTGCGCCGCGACCTGGGCGTGGCCACCTGCTGCGGCAAATGCCACACCTGCGCGCGGGAAGTGCTGAACGATCACCTGAACGCCACGGCAGTGCTGCAAGAAACCGTATTGATGCGAGCTGTACTGACAAACTAAAGAAAGCGATAACGCCATGACGATGATGCCCCCGCCCGTAACGGTGCAGGCCGTGCCGCAATTTGCCGACTTCGACAAGAAGCGCAACAAATTCGCGCCGCTGATGGCCATCGTCGTCCTGCACATCGCCGGCTTTTACGCCATCCAGAGCGGCCTGCTGAGCCGCGTGGTCACGGCGGCCATGCCGACCATCACCACCATCAGCATCATCGCCCCGCCCGCGCCACCGAAACCGCCGGCGCCGTCCGTACCGAAAACCGTGGAATTGAGCGCCCCCGTGCCGCGCGCCGTCATCCCGCCGCTGCCGCTGATCGCCGTGGCGCCGAGCGAACCGACGATCACGCCGCCGCAGCCGACGCGCGCCGAAGCGGCCCCCGTGGCCACCGCCGCGCCGACGGCGCCAGCGGCACCGTCGCCGACGCCACCGGCCCCGTCCGCGCCGCGCACCGTCAGCAGCGTCGAATACATCAAGGCGCCGCAGCTGATCTACCCGAACCTGTCGCGCCGCCTGGGCGAAAGCGGCACCGTGGTGCTGCGCATCCTGATCAATGAAAAGGGCTTGCCGGAGCAAATCCTGATCCACAAATCCACCGGCTACGGCAACCTCGACGAAGCGGGCCGCCAGGCCGCGCAGCGCGCGCTGTTCAAGCCGATGATCGAAAACGGCAAGCCCGTCCCGGTCTACGTGCTCGTCCCCCTGACCTTCCAACTGAGCTAGCCTTCCGGCGGCCACGGCGCCGCTGCCAGCCCGCAAGCACCGCACACCGTGCCCTGCTTGCTTTTTTGCGCCCTGTTTTCTGTACCAGTCAAGCAACTGCTTGTTTCAGTCTGCCAGCCTACATCCCCGGGCCAGGCAGACTTTTTTTTGCCCGCGCTTTTGCGCGACTGCACCGCGAAGCGCACAGGGCAAGGCGCGACGGCGAGCCTAAGCAACGCCGCCATGCGCGTTTCGCGTTACATCTCCGCCCACATCCGCAGCAGATTGTGATAATGCCCCGTCAAGCCCACGGTGGCCGACGAATCGCCGTGCTCGCCGCGCACGCTCTGGATGTTTTGATCGAGCTCAAACAGCATGCTGCGCTTCCAGTCCTCGCGCACCATGCTTTGCGTCCACAGGAAGGAGCAGATGCGCTCGCCGCTGGTGACGGGCAGAACTTGATGCACGCTGCTCGACGGATACACGATCACGTCGCCAGCCGGCAGTTTCACTTCATGCGTGCCATACGCGTCGACCACCACCAGTTCGCCGCCCTCGTATTCGTCCGGCTCGCTCAAGAAGACGGTCGAGGAGACGTCGGCGCGCATCGACTGCATGCCGTTCTTCGGCGTGCGGATGGCGCCGTCAATGTGCAGGCCATAGTGCTCGCCGCCCGCATAGCTGTTGAAGAAGGGCGGCAGGATGCGCAGCGGCAGCACGGCGGCAAAGAACAGCGGGTTGGCCATCAGCGCGCGGCTGACGATTTCGCCCAGCTCCAGCGCCAGCGGCGAACCTTCGGCCAGCTGGCGGTTGCGCTTGACTTGCGCCCCTTGCGCGCCGACGCTGGCGCGCCCGTCGACCCAGTCCGTCTGCGCCAGGCGCTGGCGAAACTGCGTCACCTGTTCCGGCGTCAGCACGCCGGGTATATGCAGCATCATCTTGCTATCCTTTGTAGTGAATTTCCCGGTGATTATCGCATCGCCATCAGCGGCAAAGAATACGTAAAAGCAAGAATGGCGCAAACATTTTGCGCCGTTTCCACGCGACACCCCAAGTCCGCTGAACCTGCATGAAAGACCGCATGAACGCGAATGAGAATGGCCTTCATTTTCCTTAACAAATAAAAAACGGAAAAATAGGGCAATCCAGTTGAGAATGGGTTTTATTCGCACGATATTTACGTTAAAAAGACGGAAAAATGCCGTTTAGCACCGGAAACCGCCCCTATTTTGCGCTATCATGCGGGCATAGCGAAACCGGCCACCTGCGCGCCACCAGGCAGCCCTGCGCCACCCGGCAGTGAACGCCAGCAGCCTGCGGTTTCATCATCGAACGCGACACAGAACAAAGGAATTCCCATGAAGGGCGATAAAGAAGTCATCCGCATGCTCAACGCACAGCTCACCAACGAACTGTCGGCCATCAACCAGTACTTCCTGCATGCGCGCATGTACAAGCACTGGGGCCTGGAAAAGCTGGGCAAGAAGGAATACGAAGAATCGATCGGCGAAATGAAACACGCCGACAAGCTGATCGACCGCATCCTGATGCTCGACGGCCTGCCGAACCTGCAAGCGCTGCACAAGCTGCTGATCGGCGAAAACACGCCGGAAATGCTGGAATGCGACTTGAAGCTGGAACGCGCCGCGCACGCCACCGTCAAGGAAGGCATCGCCATCAGCGAAAAAGCGGGCGACTACGTCTCGCGCGACCTGTTCCTGATGATCCTGGAAGACACGGAAGAGCATATCGACTGGCTGGAAACGCAGATCGACCTGATCGCCAAGGTCGGCATCCAGAACTACCTGCAAAGCCAGATGGCGATTGAGGAGTAATTTCCTTCGTCAGGCGCAAAAAAACCGGCAACAGCCGGTTTTTTTTCGTCCGGGCCTTTATTGCGGCACGGTGTCCTTGAACGATTGCCGCTCGGACAGCTTGTCGAACAGGCGCGCCAGCGCCGGGTGATCGGCGCGCCAGTCGATTTCCGGGAAGCGGAAGCTGAGCCAGCCCAGGGTGCAGCCCACGGCCACGTCGGCCAGCGTGTAATTCTTGCCGGCGCAATACGCGCTCTCGCCCAGGCGCGCTTCCAGCGCCGCCAGGCCAAGCGTGATTTTGTCGAGCTGGCGCGCGATCCAGGCCGCGCTTTGCTGCTCGGGCGGACGCTGCGTGCGCTCCAGGCGCACCAGCACGCCCGCATCGAGGATGCCGTCGGCCAGCGCTTCCCAGTTCTTGATATCGGCCCGCTCGCGGCCATTGCCGCCGGCTGGCAGCAGCTTGCACACGGGCGTGAGCGTGTCGAGGTATTCGACGATGACTTTCGAGTCGATCAAGGTGCTGCCATCCTCCATCACCAGGCAAGGCACCTTGCCCAGCGGATTGGCCTGGGCGATGCGGGTTTCCGGCACCCACACGTTTTCCAGCTCGAAGACATAGTCGAGCTTTTTTTCCGCCAGCACGATACGGGCTTTGCGGACATACGGGCTGGCGAGGGAACCGATCAGTTTCATAGGTACTTTAAGGTAAGGGAGCAGCAAGCAGTATAGCATCGGCGGCAGCGCTGTTTGGCAGCACGCGCCCGGCGGCCCCTCGTGTGTGGCAGGCACGCCGCATCGGGGCCGGATTCGGCCAAATTGCGCTGCGCCGGCGGCCAACGGACGGCTGGCCAGCGGCCAGCGGTGGTAAAATCGCCCTTTACTGTGGCGCCGTCAGTGTTGCTGTATTGCAATAGCCCTGCCCTCCCCGCGCGCCACACGCCAACCGTTTCTTTAACTTGCGTCCGCTCTCATGACTTCTACTACTCCGTATTCCACGCTGTCGGCCCTGTCTCCGCTCGATGGCCGCTACGCCAGCAAGACCGATCTGCTGCGCCCGATCCTGTCCGAAGCCGGTTTCATGCACCACCGCGTGAAAGTGGAAATCTCCTGGCTGCAAGCGCTGTCGCAAGCCGGTTTCGCCGAAATCAAGCCGTTCTCGGCAGAAGCGACCGCCCTGCTCGACAAGATGGCAGCGGACTTCTCGGAAGCCGACGCGGCCCGCATCAAGGCCATCGAAGCGGTCACCAACCATGACGTCAAGGCCGTCGAGTACTGGCTGAAGGAACAAGTGGCGGACGTGCCGGAACTGGTGGCGGCGTCGGAATTCATCCATTTCGCCTGCACCTCGGAAGATATCAACAACACACACTTCGCACGGCATGATGCTGAAAGCGGCCCGCGACGGCGTGATGCTGCCGGCATTGAACGGCCTGGTGGCCAAGCTGACGCAGATCGCGCACGACAATGCGGACGTGCCGATGCTGTCGCGCACGCACGGCCAGACGGCCAGCCCGACCACCCTGGGCAAGGAATTCGCCAACGTCGTGGCCCGTTTGCAGCGCGCCGTGAAGCGTATCGAACAAGTGGAAATCCTCGGCAAGATGAATGGCGCCGTCGGCAATTACAACGCCCACCTGTCGGCCTACCCCGGCTTCGACTGGCCCGCATTCTCCAAGGACGTCATCGAACAGCGCCTGGGCCTGGTCTTCAACCCGTACACCATCCAGATCGAACCGCACGACTACATGGCCGAGCTGTTCGACGCCTTCGCGCGCGCCAACACGATCTTGCTGGACCTGAACCGCGACATCTGGACGTATGTCTCGCTGGGCTACTTCAAGCAAAAACTGAAAGCGGGCGAAATCGGCTCGTCGACCATGCCGCACAAGGTCAACCCGATCGACTTCGAAAACTCGGAAGGCAACCTGGGCCTGGCCAATGCCGTACTGAAACATCTGTCGGAAAAACTGCCCGTCTCGCGCATGCAGCGCGACTTGACGGATTCGACCGTGCTGCGCAACATCGGCGTGGGCCTCGGCTACACCCTGCTGGCCTATGACAGCTGCCTGCGCGGCCTGAACAAGCTGGAAGTGAACCATGCGCGCCTGGCGCAAGACCTGGATGCGACCTGGGAAGTGCTGGCCGAGCCCGTACAAACGGTGATGCGCCGCTATGGCATCGAAAACCCGTACGAGCAGCTGAAAGAATTGACGCGCGGCAAGGGCATCTCGAAAGAGGCGCTGCAAACCTTCGTCAACGGCCTGGCCATCCCGCAGGATGCCAAAGACGTGCTGTTGACCATGACGCCGGGCAACTACATCGGTATCGCGGCGCAGCTGGCCAAAGCCATCTAAGCCACAATCTGTACCTGGATCAAGCAGATCCACTCCCGCGGGGCGGCCAGCACACAAATGCTGGCCGCCCCGCAGTTTTTCCGGCACTCTTTCTTGTAGAATCTGCAGCACGCAGCGCAATTTGCTTTTCTTTGGTATATTAGGCCGAATTAGTCCTAATGCGTACTACATTCAAGAAAGCCGCCGATGCAACGCTACACCACCACCGCCATCATCCTGCACTGGCTGACCGCCCTGCTGATCATCAGCGCCTTTGTCATGGGCCTGGTCATGACGGACATTCCCGGCCTGACGCCCACCAAGCTCAAATATTTCTCCTGGCACAAATGGCTGGGCGTGACCGTGCTGGCCATCGCCGCCATCCGCCTGCTGTGGCGCAAGGCCAACGTGCCGCCGCCGCACCCGGCCAGCATGGTTGCCTGGCAAAACAAGGCGGCCGACGCCATGCATGTGCTGCTGTACATCCTGATCTTCGCCGTGCCCATCTCCGGCTACCTGTACACCCTGGCCGCCGGCGTGCCCGTGGTGTACCTTGGATTATTCCAGTTGCCCGTGATCATGGCGCCGAACCCGGAACTTAAGCCGCTCTTAAAAGAAATTCATTATGTTCTGAACATGACGATGGCCGCCGCCGTGGCCGCCCATGTGCTGGCGGCGCTGAAACACCAGTTCATCGACCGTGACGGCGTGCTGAAACGCATGCTGCCATAACGTCCTCCCCTTGCTCACTGAAACACAGGAAAAAACAAGATGAAAACCACCCAACGCATCGTCCTCGCTTCCCTGCTGGGCCTGTCCGTGGCCGCCACCGCCGCCACCCTGCTGAAAGTCGATCCCGCCAAGACCAGCGTGTCGGCCGTGTTCAAGCAAATGAACGTGCCCGTGGAAGCGAAATTCAAGAAATTCAATATCGCCATCGATTACAACCCGGCCACGCCGGACGCCTCGAAGGCGTCGGTGGAAATCGAAACGGCCAGCATCGATATCGGCGATCCGGAATACAACAAGGAAGTGGCCAAGAAAGAATGGTTCAACTCGGCCCAGTTTCCGAAAGCCACCTTTGTCTCGAGCAGCATCAAGGCCGCCGGCGCGGGCAAGCTGACGGTCAGCGGCAAGCTGAGCATCAAAGGCAAGACCACGGACGTGACCTTCCCCCTGACGGTGAAGGCCGATGGCGGAAAATACGCGTTTGACGGCGCCCTGCCGATCAAGCGCCTGACCTACAACATCGGCGAAGGCGAGTGGAAAGACACGAGCATGGTTGCCGACGAGGTCACGATTAAGTTTCATGTTTCTGCTCAGTAATCGCCACACCCCTTGTTCAACCTTAGGATATTCATGACATTCAAGCATTTGATGATCGCCGTGCTGGCAGCCGCCGGCGCGGGTTCGGCCATGGCCGCTACCGACACCTACAACCTCGACCCGACGCACACCTTCCCCAGCTTCGAAGCCGATCACATGGGCATGTCCGTGTGGCGCGGCAAGTTCAACAAGACCAAGGGTACCGTCACCCTGGACCGTGCCGCCAAGACGGGCAGCCTGGACCTGGTGATCGATGCCGATTCGATCGATTTCGGTCTGGACGCCATGAACACGCACGCGAAAAAAGCGGACATGTTCAACGTCGAGAAATTCCCGGCAATCACCTACAAGAGCAAGTCGTTCAAGTTCAACGGCGATCAATTGGTGGAAGTCGATGGCGAACTGACCCTGCTGGGCGTGACCAAGCCCGTCAAATTGAACGTGAGCAAGTTCAAGTGCATCATGCACCCGCGCTACAAGCGTGAAGTGTGCGGCGCCGATGCCACGGCGGAATTCAAGCGCAGCGACTTTGGCCTGAACTACGGCATGCCGGCGTTCTCGCCGGAAGTCAAGCTGGCCATCCAGGTGGAAGCGATCAAGGCCGACTAAACACGACCTTGCCGCATGACAAGCCCGCCTCGCTGCCCGCAGCCAGGCGGGCTTTTGCATGCGCCATGCGAATCCGCTGGACTTTTCTATCGTGCGGCATCAGTATCAATTTGCCATGACGTGCAAGCCGCACCGCTCTGGCACAACCACTCACCCAACGTGCGGAGGACTACATGAATTTCATAATCTGGATCGTTATTGGCGGCGTCATCGGCTGGCTGGCCAGCATGGTCATGAAAACCGATGCGCAACAGGGCATCTTCCTCAATATCGTCGTCGGCATCGTCGGCGCCTTCCTGGGCGGCTGGCTGCTGGCGCCGCTGTTCGGCACGGGCACCATCAATAGCGACAATTTCAGCCTGTCTTCGCTGCTCGTTTCGTTCCTGGGCGCCGTGATCCTGCTCGGCATCGTCAATCTTTTGCGCCGCGGCAAAATACGCTAGACCAGCAACACACGGTCCATCACGAGGAGGCCGGGCCGCGCAAGCGTCCGGCCTTTTTTTATTGCCGCCAGGACATGTATGGACAATACCACAGCCGCAGCACGGAAAAATGCGTCCTGGCAGCCAGTTTCTGCCCCTGCAGCGCCGAGAATAGTGCCATTTAAGCAATCGACTACAAACATGCTCCCCGGAAAATGTGATTGACTAGTGCCGGTTCGATACGGATACTCTATGTCGCCCGCTGCACAATCAGCGGGTACTCCGCTGATTCCGACTTCCCTACAATGTAAAAGAACAGAACTCGAATGAAAAAATCTCTAATCGCGCTCGCCATCCTGAGCAACTTCGCACACGCCGATGAAGGCATGTGGATGCCCCAACAGCTGCCACAAGTAGCCAAGGAACTGAAAGCCGCCGGACTGAAACTCGATCCGGCTACCCTGACCAAGCTGACCGAGTTCCCCATGGGCGCCATCGTCAGCCTGGGCGGTTGCTCGGCCTCGTTCGTTTCGCCGCAAGGCCTGGTTGCCACCAACCACCATTGCGTCTACAACAGCGTGGCGGTCAATTCGACCAAAGAGCGCGATTTGCTGGCCAACGGTTTCCTGGCCAAGACGTTCGCTGAAGAACTGCCGGCCGCCCCAGGCAGCCGCATCTTCGTCACCTCGGCCGTGACCAATGTCAGCGACAAGATCATCAGCGCCGACGTGGCCAAGCTGCAAGGCAAGGCGCGCATCGATGCGATCGAGAAAAACCAGAAGAAACTGGTCGCCGAATGCGAAAAAGAAGCGGGCTTCCGCTGCACCGTGTCGAGCTACTACGGCGGCCTGGAGTTCTACCTGATCAAGCAACTGGAAATCCGCGACGTGCGCCTGGTGCACGCGCCTCCGGCCGGCGTGGGCAAATTCGGCGGCGACACGGACAACTGGATGTGGCCGCGCCACACGGGCGACTACGGTTTCTACCGCGCCTATGTCAGCAAAGACGGCAAAGCTGCCGACTTCAGCAAGGACAACGTGCCTTACCAGCCAAAACACGTGCTGAAACTGGCCAAGGATGGCTTGAAAGAAGGCGATTTCGTCATGGCGCTGGGCT
This sequence comes from Janthinobacterium sp. TPC_1, assembly GCF_056037845.1. Classification (NCBI taxonomy): domain Bacteria; kingdom Pseudomonadati; phylum Pseudomonadota; class Betaproteobacteria; order Burkholderiales; family Oxalobacteraceae; genus Janthinobacterium; species Janthinobacterium sp. TPC_1. The sequence continues at coordinate 1,137,054 of NZ_CP195157.1, forward strand.
ATCCTGGCCGCACCAACCGTCACCGCCTGCCATCGGAAGTGGCGTTTACGTTTGACTGGAACTATCCGGCCTTCGTAAAAGCGTCGGGCGAAACCCTGGCCATCATCGCGCGCGAAACCAAGGACAACAAAGATGTGGCCCTGAAATACGCAGGTCAAGTTGCCGGCGTGAACAATTACTACAAGAACCGCCAAGGCATGCTCGATTCCTACGCCGGCAGCGACTTCCTGGCGCGCAAGACGACGGAACACGAAGCCCTGAAAACCTGGGTCAACGCCAATCCTGCCCGCAAGGCGGAATTTGCCGGCGACATCGAGCAAGTGGAAAAGCTGATCGCCGAGCGCGATGCCGACACCAAGCGCGATTTCTTCCTCAGCTACGCACAGCCGCGCCTGCTGAACACGGCACGCAGCCTGTACCGCCTGTCCAACGAAGGCACCAAGGCCGATACGGAACGCAAGTCCGGCTACCAGACGCGCGATTTGCCGCGCCTGACCTCGAGCGTCACGTCGGTCGAGCGCACCTACGATGAAAAAGTCGACAAGGCGCTGGTACTGAACAGCCTGACCAAGTACGCCGCGCAACCGGCAGCACAGCGCCGCGCCAGCTTCGACGCCGCCATCGGCATCAAGGATGGCATGTCGCCAGCCGAGCTGTCCGCCGCCCTGGACAAACTGTATGCGGGCAGCAAGCTGGCCGACAAGGAAGAACGCGCAGCCTGGCTGAAACGCACGCCTGCCGAATTCCAGGCCAGCAAGGACAGCTTCATCCAGGCAGCCGTCGCCATGTATCCGGATTCGCTGAAAAACGAAGCGGAAGACGAAGAACTGGCAGGCAAGATCCAGCAAGCCTACGCCAACTACATGAAAGCCAAGATCGCCTTCATGAAGAGCAAGGGCCAAGCCGTCTATCCTGACGCCAACAGCACCCTGCGCGTAACGTTCGGCAAAGTTGCCGGCCGTGACCATGGCGCCGACGGCACCACCTGGACCGCCTTCACCACCGTCAATGGCGTCGTTGCCAAAGCCACGGGCGAAGGCGAGTTCAATGCACCAGCGAAACAACTGGCCGCGATCAAAGCCAAGGACTTCGGCAAATTTGTCGATCCGAAGCTGAAAACCGTGCCGGTCGACTACCTGGCGACCCTGGACATCACCGGCGGCAACTCCGGTTCGGCAGCCCTGAATTCGAAAGGCGAATTCATCGGCCTGGCCTTCGACGGCACCTTGGACTCGATCATTTCCGACTGGGACTACAACAAGGCCAACACCCGTTCGATCCAGGTCGACCTGCGCTACATGCTGTGGAACATGAAACACATCGACCACGCAGATAACCTGCTGAAAGAAATGGGCGCTGAATAACAAAAAGCAATAACCCGGCAACGGGCGCTTTAGCCTGAGCCACTCCTGCGGGAGTGGCTTTTTTTTGCCTAGCGTTTTACCTTGGCAAAGCGGTAAGGCACGGCTTGCTCCTCGCCAAACACTGGCGCGCGGCCACTTCCCAGCGGCAACATCACCCTCCGGCCATCCTGCAGCAGCAAGGCCAGGTCGGCGCCGGGAAGCGCTGCGCCAGTAACGGATAGGCTTGCCGTTCGATAGGGGCGGCGGGAATCACGATGCGGTAATCGGCCTCGCCAAAATCCAGCAGCAGCGCGGGCATCTCATCCGGCCCCGGCAGCGCCGTGATGCGCAGGCGCGTGCTGCCCTTGATCAACTCGAAGGCCGCCCATACTGGCAAGGCACGCTGCAGCGTGCCGACCCGCAACTGCGGCGCCTGGCCCGCCTCCGCCGACGTCAGCAAGACGTCAGGCATCTGCTCGGACGCCGCTCCATCAACGGCCAGCAGCCAGCCCCGGTAGCGTATCAGCGCCCCCTGTGCGGCGGCCGTCACGGAGCCGCCCTGCGCCACGGGCTCCTTGCCCGCCGGCAAGCGCAACGGCGCCGCCTGTGCCGCCAGGCCTATCCCCCACACCAGCGCCGCCATCGCTGCCATCGCCGTCTTGCCCATGCCGCCTCCATCCTTGCGCCTGAAACGTATTCATAACACAAGGCCGGTGATCGCCTCCTGTTGCGCATCAAGGCAAGAGCGCCGGTGCTACAATTGGCCCCTAGCGGGCGTACTTACCCAGCGCGCCTTCCCCCTCCCAGACTCAGACCGCTATGCCACCAGACTTGCGCACGACCTACGAACTCGGTAACCACAACCAGACCACGACCTGGCTGGAATGCATCACCTTCTATCAAGATCTCGCCGCACGCTATCCGCAGGTGCTGCACTTCGAACAGATCGGCCTGTCCGATTCGGGCGTGCCCATCCACGCTGGCGTCGTCAGCGCGGACGGCGTGTTTGACCGCGAGCAAATCAAGCGCGCGGGCCGCACCGTGTTCTTCAACAATAACGGCATCCACCCGGGCGAACCGGAAGGCATCGACGCCTGCATGGCCATCGTGCGCGACCTCTGCACGCAGCCGGAGCGCCTGGAGGCGCTGGGCAGCACCGTGCTGCTGTTCATTCCGATCTACAACGTCGATGGCAGCCTGAACCGCGCAAATACCTCGCGCGTGAACCAGGATGGCCCGGAGCAATTCGGTTTCCGCGGCAACAGCCGCCACCTGGACTTGAACCGCGATTTCATCAAGTGCGACAGCCTGAACGCGCAAGTGTTCAACCGCCTGCTGGCCAGCTGGGATCCGGACGTGATGGTCGACACGCACACGTCGAACGGCGCCGACTACCCGTACACGATGACCCTGATTCACACGCAGACGGATAAGCTGGGCAATGGCCTCGGTCCCTTCCTGCAAGACACCATGCTGCCGCACATCTTTGCGCACATGGAACAGGCCGGCTGGCCCACGTGCCCGTACGTGAATCCCGTCAAGGACAGCCCGGACCACGGCATCGCCGAGTTCCTCGAAGTGCCCCGTTTCTCGACCGGTTTTGCGGCCTTGCATCACGTCATCGGTTTCATGCCGGAAACGCACATGCTCAAGCCCTTTGCCGACCGCTACGCGTCCATGCGCGCCCTGCTCGACATCACCATGGCGTTCACGGTCAAACACGGCGAACAGATCAAGCAACTGCGCGCGCAAGCCAAGGCAGCGGGACGCACGCAAGCCGAGTGGCCGATCCACTGGAGCATGAACGAGGAACAACCGTCGACCTTCCCCTTCAAGGGCTACGCGGCCAAATACACGGCTAGCGTGCTGGGCGACTACCAGCGCCTGTCCTACGACCGCTCGCAGCCGTGGGAACGCGACATCGTTTACTACAACCGCTTCGATGCGGACGTCACCGTGGCCGCGCCGAAAGCCTATGTCGTGCCGCAAGCCTGGCGCGAAGTGATCGAGCGCCTGCGCTGGAACGGCGTCGAAATGAGCCGCATCACCGCCGAACAGACGCTAACGGCGCGCTACTACCACATTACCAACGTCGGCACGCGGGCCACGGCCTACGAAGGCCACATGTTCCACGATACGGTGGAAGTGGAAGCGCGCACGGGCCAGTTCACCGTGCAGGCGGGCGACTATGTGATCAGCCTGGACCAGGATAACGCGCGCTACGCCGTGGAAACCCTGGAACCGCAGGCGCACGACAGCTTCTTCCGCTGGGGCTTCTTCAACAGCGTGCTGGAGAAGAAAGAAGCGTTTTCCAATTACGTCTTCGAAGACATGGCATCCGAACTGCTGCGCGACGAGCCGGCGCTGGCGGCCAAATTTGCCGATTGGAAAGCAGCCAACCCGGCCCTGCTGAGCAACCAGGAAGCCGTGCTCGACTTCATTTTTGAGCACTGCCAGCGCTTTGCCGAGCCCGAGTGGCGGAGATATCCTGTCATTGCCCTGATGTAAATCAAGGCTGTAGCGACTGCAACATCCTGGCGCCGCATCGGAGACCCCGGTGCGGCGCCTCTTTCTGTGCCCTACCCACAAGGTAATCCCATGCACTACGCACTGAACCTGCGCACCTTTATTTACAGCCATTATTTTTACCTGGGCTTGCGCGTGGCCATCGGCCTGGTCGGCCTCGCCTTGCTGGTCCAGGAAATCAGCGACAGCGCCACCGCCATGACGGTATGCATCGGCGCCCTGTGCACGACCCTGATGGACATGCCCAGCCCCCTGCGCCACAAGTTCAACGAAATGCTGGCTTCGGTGCTGCTGTGCAGCGCCGTCACCTTGTTGATCAGCCTGTGCGGGCCCGTGCAATGGCTGTTGATGACGGTGCTGGTCCTCGTCAGTTTTCTTGCCAGCATGATGGTGGTGTACGGCAAGAAATCCATGCCTTTGCAGCTGGCCGCCCTGTTCATCATGACCATGTCGATGGAACACCAGATGACGTGGCAGCAATCGTTCCACCATGCAGGCCTGTTCATGCTGGGGGGCTTGATCTATCTGGCCTACGCCATGGCCATCGCCTGGGTCTTGCGCCACCGCATCAAACAGCAAGTGCTGGCAGAAGCCCTGTTCGAACTGGCCGCCTACATCGACATCAAGGCCGATTTCTACGACACGCGTTTCAATTTGACGGAGCAGTTCAACAAGCTGGTGCGCCATCAAAGCATCCTGGCCGACCGCCAGCAAGCGTCGCGTGATTTGATCTTGCGCAGCCACAAGAACAGCAAGGATGCTATCGTGGTGCAGGTGCATGTGTGCATGCTCGATTTATATGAACTGATCCTGTCCACGCACACGGATTACGCGCTGCTGCGCCAGCACCTGGCCGACTCGGACGTGCTCAAATCCTTGCACGACCTGGCCTACAAGGCGGCGCGCGACATCGAGTCCGTGGCGTATGCCGTCACGCGCAAGCGCGCCTCGTATGCGCAGATCAGCTATGACAAGGAATGGGCCGCCATCGAAGCGGAGATCGCCTGCCTGCACGCACAAGGAAACAATGCGCAGGAAGCGCTGGCGACCCTGCGCGCGCAGCGCAACAAGATCCGCGCCATTCTGAAAATGATCGCCGAGCTGCACCTGGCCACGCAAAAAGTCTATGCCGACGTGCCATTCTGGAGCGGCGCCGACATGGCGCCGTTTTTATCGCAGCAGAAATACGAACTGAAGACCCTGCTGGCGAATCTGCGCCTGGATTCGCCCGTGTTCCGCTTCGCCCTGCGCGTGTCGATGGCCATCTCGGTCGGGTTGCTGATCGGCCACTGGCTGCCGTATGCGGCCCACAGCTACTGGATCGTCTTGACCATCGTCATCATCCTGCGCCCCACGTTCAGCATGACGCGCCAGCGCCGCGCCGACCGCATCATTGGCACCATCATCGGCTGCGTGGTCACGGCCATCGTGATCCGCTTCGTGCACAGCAATATCGTGCTGATGGGCATTTTATTTCTCTCCATCGTGGCCACGCCCACCTTTATTTACTTGCGCTACCGCTACACGGCCATCGCCGTCAGCCTGATGATTCTGTTGCAAATGCACCTGGTGGCGCCCAGCAACCCGAACCTCGTCAGCGAGCGTTTGATCGACACCCTGATCGGCGCGGCGGTGGCGACCGTGTTCAGCTTCGTGCTGGCCAATTGGGAATACCAGAGCCTGCCGCGCCTCGTGCGCCAGGTGCTCAACGTCAACCTGTCGTATATGCAAGCCAGCTTCGAGTTACTGCAGGGAAAATGTTTCGACGATTTCGCCTACCGCATCGAGCGCAAGCGCCTGATGGACAGCCTGGCCGCGCTAAGCTCGGCGCTGGTGCGCATGCTCGACGAACCGGCCAGCAAGCAGCGGGCCGTGGAAGACATCAACCTGTTCATCGTGCAAAATTACTTGCTGGTGGCCCACGTGGCGGCGCTGCGCTCGATCCTCGGGCGCCATGCCAGCCAGTTGCCCGTCGCGCCCGTCAACGCCCTGCTCGGCCACAGCCACACGCAAGTGTGCCTGACCCTGTCGCGCGCGCTGGAGCAGCTCGACGACAAGGCCGCCATCAGCGCCCCGCTGGCGGCCTCTGCCGCACCGCCCGTCAGCGACGTGGCCTGGTCGGGCTGGCCGCTGGTGCAGCGCCGCATCCGATTGTTGCAGGCGGATGCGGACAAGATCGTGGTGCATAGCGCGGCGATCGTGCATATTGTGGCCCCGCGCTAAGCCTGCGCAACTTACTTCAAATATTGTTCGAACCAGCCAATGGTGCGTTTCTGCAAGTCGCGCTGGTGCTCGGGCTTGCGGAAGGAATGGCCTTCGCCGTCGTAGATGAACAGGCTGGACGGCACGCCCATGGCGCGCAAGCCGTGCCAGAATTCCAGCGACTGGGCGGCCGGCGTTTCCACGTCGCGCTCGCCCACATAAATCAGGGTCGGCGTCTTCGCTGCCTTGATCGATTCGATGGGCGAGGCACGGCGGTAGACGTCCGGCGTGTCATACGCGGAGGCGCCAAAGAACGGGATCATCCACTGGTTGATGCCGTTCTGGCCATAATAACTGATCCAGTTCGACACGCCAGCGCCGGCCACGGCCGCCTTGAAGCGGTCGCTGTGCGTGACGCCCCACATGGTCATGAAGCCGCCATACGAATGGCCGATCAAGCCCAGGCGCTGGCCATCGATGGGCGCCACTTTTTGCGCGGCATCAATACCGGCCAGGATGTCGCGCCAGTCGCCGCCGCCGAAGTCGGCCATATTGGCGCGCGTAAATGCCTGGCCCTGGCCAAAGCTGCCGCGCGGATTGGGCAGGAAGACAAAATAGCCTTTTTGCGTCAATTCCTCGATCACGGTACGCGCTTCCACATAACGGGGCGAGGCGGCTGCACCGGGCCCGCCATGCACGTTGACGATCATCGGATACTGCTTGCCTGCTTCCGTCTTCAACGGCCCCAGCAGCCAGCCTTGCACCTTGTATTGTTCGTTGTTCCAGCCCACGTTCTGCACCGTCACCTGCGGCGCAAAGCCGTCATTGTCGCGCGTGATCTTTTTCAGCTGGCCCACCGGTCCCGCCACCAGGTAGGAAGCGTGCGTAAAGTCTTCCTGTGCGGCAGCGGCGTGACGGCCGTCGGCGCTGAACGACAAACGGCCATCGCTGCCGCTGCTGCTCAGTTCTCCAAGCATCACCGGCCGGGCCGGACCCGTTTGCGCATCGACGGGCACCAGCGCCAGCTGCGAGTCGATCAGGGCCGTTGCCAGCAAGCCGGCGCCGCGCCAGACGACGCCATTGAAGGTGCCGCGGTAATCGGGCGTGAGATTGCGCGGCGTGCCGCCGGCCAGCGGGACGGTATAAATATCGCCGCCGATGGAGCCGAAATCGCTCATCAGGCCGCCGATGAAGGCTACCGTCTTGCCGTCCGGCGAGACCGACGGCAAGTTCAGCTGCATGGCCGGCGACGCGATCACGCGCAGGGCGCCCGTGTCGCCGTCAATATGGCTGAGCTTGGCAACCCACCAGTTGCTGTCGCCATTGCCTTGCGCGCTGGTGGCGACAAAACCGTGCCCATCGGGCGTCCAATTATATTCATACACATAGGTGTCGGCGGGTGACAGCAAGCGCAGCTCGCCGCCGCTGACCGGCACGACGGCGATGCGCTGGGCATCGTCTTCGCTGCCCACTTCGCCCACACCTGCGCGCGCACCCGCTTCGACGGCACCCGCCAGCTTGCGCGCGCCCACCGTGGCCAGCAGCGCCAGCTGCTTGCCGTCAGGCGACCAGCGTGCCGTGCTGGCCACGCCTTTGATACTGGTCAACACGCGCGCCTGCGCCTGTGTCATTGTGGCCAGGTACAGATGCGCCGTGCCCGCCTTGGCGTCGTAGCCGACAAAGGCCAGTTGCCGGCCATCGGGCGACCAGCTGGGCTTGTCGTAGGAACACACGGCGCACGGGTCGAATTGCTGCACGATGGTGCCGTTGGCGGCGTCGCGCACGACGATGGCCGCATGCGGACGCTGCGGCTGTGGCTGTTCCGCCCTGCTCGACTCGATGGCGGCGATGCGCTGCCCATTGGCCGACAGGGCAACGGCGCGGTAATCGCGCAATGCCGGCTCGGCTGCAGGAGCGGCCTGCGCCGCGATGCCCAGAAGACTGCTTGCCAGCAAGCCGCAAGCGGCCAGATCAGTTATTTTCATCATGTAAATTCCGGTTAGAAATAAAAAAAACCGCCGGCAAGCGCGGCGGTTTTGGATGGAACAGGCTGCATTAGCGGGTCTTCTTGCCCAGGTGCGAATGCCGCATGCTGTACAGGAAATAAATGGCCACCGTGACCGCCATCCACACGCTGAACACGACAAACGTCGTATGCGGCAAATCGCGCATGATGTACAGGCAAGCCAGTACGCTCAGGCCAGGAATCACGTACGGCCCGAACGGCACGCTGAAGCCTTCGATGCGGTTGGCGCCCTGCTTGTGGCGCAGCACGGGCACGGCGATCGAGACCACCATGAAGGCCGTCAGGGTGCCGATGCTGACCATATCCCACAAATAGGTCGCATCGACGGAACCGGCCACCACGGCCACCACCAGGCAGACGATGATGGTATTGCTGACCGGCACCAGGGTGCGCGGGTGGATCTTCTGGAACGATTTCGGGATCAGGCCGTCGCGGCTGACGGCAAACAGGATGCGCGTCTGGCCGTAGATCGTCACCAGGGTCACGCTGAAGACGGAAATGACGGCGCCGGCCGACAGCACCAATGCGGGCCAGGTCTTGCCCGTGACGTTTTGCAGGATCACCGCCAGGCCCGCTTCCTGGCCTTCGAACAGCTTCGCCTGTTGCGCGCCGAGGGCGGCCACGGCCACCAGCAGGTAAAACACGGTGACGATGAGCAAGGCGCCAAGGATGCCCCGCGGCACATTGCGCGTGGGATTTTTCACTTCATCGCCTGCCGTCGCCACCGTATCGAGGCCGATGAAGGAGAAGAAGACTGTGCCGGCCGCCGCCGTGACGCCCGTCATGCCGGCAAAGCCCTTGCTATTGTCGGTATTGAAGAAGGGGAAGAAATTGTCTGCGTTAAAACCGGAAAACGCGATGACGATGAAAAACACGAGGATCGCCAGCTTGATGATGACCATGATGGCGTTCATCAGCGCCGATTCCTTGGCGCCGCGCAGCAGCAGGAAGCCGCACATGCAGATCAAAAAGATGGGCGGCAGGTTGATGTGGCCGGCATGAAACTCCATGCCATGCGGGCCGGAAACGATCATCGGCGTGCGCAGCATCTCGGGGATATGCCAGCCGAAGGCATTTTCCAGGAAATTATTCAGGTAGGACGACCAGCCGATGGCCACGGCACTGCCCGCCAACCCATATTCGAGCAGCAGACAGGCAGCCATGATGAAGGCAAGAAACTCGCCCACGGTGGCGTAGGCAAATGAATACGAGGAGCCGGAGGCGGGGATGCGGAACGACAATTCCGCATAACACAAGGCCGTCAGGCCGGCCGTGATGGCGGCGATCAGGAAAGACAGGACGACCGAGGGGCCCGCCTTGGGGACGGCTTCGACCATGGTAAAGAAAATGCCCGTGCCGATGGTGGCGCCGACGCCGATCATGGTGAGGGAAAACAGGCCGATGGACCGGCTCAAGCCGCTGCTGCTGAGGCCTTCACCATATTCGACCGTGGTATCGATCGGCTTGGTGCGGCAAAGTTTCTGGACCAGGGTTTGGCTCACTAGCATTCCTTTATGAGGCATGCACTTGAACACCTGCCAAAACCTACTGCGCGTCGCGATTCGCGGCCTGCGATGCTCACTGACTCGGCGTCCCCGTGCATTCGCACAGCCGCGCTTCTCAGCCACAACGCACATTCGCTCGCTACGGTTTTGTTAAGTGTCCTTGATACATGACGGGTAAAAACAAATAAAAACGGCGCTCCGGCCCTACCTGGCAAAAAACCGGAAAGATCGCGTCCATTTTCAAAACTAAGCGATTATAGGGCTTTCACCGGCTCAGCTAAACAGAACTTTGATGCAAGGAAACAACGCCAGGCGTGCGCCAGCAAAGCCGCAACAGTGCTGGCGCAGAAGAAGTTGCTTCTATGAAAGAAAAAGCGCGCCGCTGCGGGGGCAGGGGCGCGCTTCTGGCTCAGCTCAACGACGCTGGCTTACTTCTTGATGTGCGGCGCATCGGCCGCTGGCCAACCCGCTTCGTAGCCTTGCGGCACGTCATCGCGCTTGTCCTTGGGCGCCAGGCCCAGTGCGTAGTACAGCACCGTCAGCAGGATCAGCCAGGCCGGTCCCACCATCAGCGCGATGCGCGTATCGGGGAAATACGCCATCAGGCCGATCACCAGCGCCAGGAAGGCCAGCGAAATCCAGGAACCATACGGCGCGAACGGCATGCGGAAGGCCAGGTTCTTGATTTCCAGCGGGCTCAAGGTCTTGCGGAACTGGATCTGCGTGACCAGGATCACGCCCCAGGTCCAGACGGCGCCGAAGGTGGAGATCGAGGTGACCCAGATAAACACTTTTTCCGGCACCAGGTAATTCAGCAGCACGCCCAGCAGCAGCGCGAAGACGGACACGAGGATGGCGCGGCGCGGCACGCCGCTGGCCGTCGTTTCCGCAAACGCCTTCGGCGCCTGGCCTTGCAGCGCCAGGTTGTACAGCATGCGGCCCGTGCTGAAGATGCCGCCATTGCACGACGACAAGGCTGCCGTCAGCACGACGAAGTTGATGATGCCGGCGGCCGTCTTGATGCCCAGGCGTTCGAACGTCATGACGAACGGGCTGCCGGTGGTGCCGATTTCATTCCATGGGTAGATCGACAGGATGACGAACAATGCGCCGACATAGAAAATCAGGATGCGCCAGAACACGGAATTGATGGCGTCAGGAATCGATTTCTTCGGGTTCGCCGCTTCGCCGGCCGTCAGGCCGATCATTTCCACGCCCAGATAGGCAAACATCACCATCTGCAGCGACATCAGCACGCCCTGCGCGCCGTTCGGGAAGAAACCGCCATGCGTCCACAGATTCGAGATGCCGACGGCCACGCCGCCGTTACCCAAACCGAAGATGATCATGCCCGTGCCGCCGACGATCATCAGGATGATGGTGACCACCTTGATCAGGGCAAACCAGAACTCGAACTCACCGTAGGCTTTCACGGCCAGCAGGTTGATGGCGCCCATGGAGCCCAAGGCCGCCAGGGCCCAGATCCAGCGCGGCACGTCGGGGAACCAGATGCCCATGTAGATGGCGACGGCGGTAATTTCCGCCACGCACGTGACCAGCCACAGGAACCAGTAGTTCCAGCCCGTCAGATAGCCTTGCAGGGGGCCCAGGTAGTCCTGGGCATAGCGGCTGAAGGAGCCGGCAACCGGGTTGTGCACGGCCATTTCGCCCAGTGCGCGCATGATCATGAAGATGACCGCGCCACCGATGATGTACGACAGCATGATGCCGGGACCGGCCATCTTGATGGCGTTGCCGGAACCCAGAAACAGGCCCACGCCAATCGCCGCACCCAGCGCCATCAGGCGGATTTGCCGCTCGCCCAGGCCGCGGTGCAAGCCTTGTTCACTCGTTTTCATTACGTGTCTCCGTTTTTTTCTTGAATACACCGATCCCTCCACCCCAATGGCGGTTCCGCTCTTGCTGGAAAGGAGGAAAAGGCGAGCCGGCGGTTATCGCCGGCATGCTCATGCTCATGTGGTCAGGCTACTGCGTCAGGCCAGTTCAGCGATCAGCTCGATTTCGACGCAAGCGCCCAGCGGGATTTGCGCCACGCCGAAGGCGGAGCGGGCGTGCTTGCCGCTGTCGCCGAAGACTTCGACGAACAGTTCCGAGGCGCCATTGGTCACCAGGTGCTGTTCCGTGAAGTCGGAGGTGGAATTGACCAGGCTCATGACCTTGACGATGCGCTTGACTTTGCTCAAGTCGCCGCCGCAGGCGTCTTGCAGGGTGGCGATCAGTTCGATGGCGATACCGCGCGCAGCGATCTTGCCTTCTTCCGTGGTGACGTCCTTGCCCAGTTGGCCGACCCAGACCTTGCCATCCTTCTTGGCCAGGTGGCCGGACAGGAAGACGGTGTTGCCCGTGCGGGCATGCATCACGTAGGCGGCAGCTGGTGCGGCAACGACTGGCAGTTCAATGTTGAGGGCTTTGAGTTTTTCGTAAAACGACATGCTATTTCTCCAAAAAAAAACAATATAAGCGAAACCAAAATTCATGCACGGCAGGGCACGGAGGAGGACGCCCTGGCAGCGCGGTAGTGACCGACAACAGTGCCAGATTAAACGTCATCATATTGGTGAACCAGCAGTTTTAGTTCACAAATAGGCCCGGTTATTCAGTGGATTATACCGACAATCAAACAAAATTCAGCATCAGTTCATGAAGCATGCTCTACAGGCATCGAGCGTGACTTTTTTCATTAAATTATCACTTATGCAATGTCAAGCCCTCGGGGTCAAGGTTTATCGCCTGCAAAAATGCCTGGTCGTGCGAAACCACAAGTAACGCCCCCTGGTATTGCAGCAGCATCTGCTCCAGCGCCTGCAGGCTGGCCAGGTCCAGATGATTGTCGGGTTCGTCGAGCAGCAGCAGTTGCGGCGGCGCCTGCGCATACAGTTCGGCCGCCAGCGCCACCTTCATGCGCTCGCCGCCGCTGAGCAAACGGCTGGGCATGGTGGCGCGCGCGCCGGCAATGCCCAGCAGCGCCAGCCGCGTGCGCAGCTCGCCTTCCGGCACGATGCTGTTGCGTGCCTGCAAGCGCTGCACGGCGCTCCGCTCGCCATCTTGCAGTCCCGCATGCTGGTCCAGCCACGCCACCCGCGCGTGACACAGCATCTCGCCAATGGCGGGCGCCAGCTGTCCGGCGATCACGCGCAGCAGGGTCGACTTGCCGCTGCCATTGTCGCCCGTCACGGCCAGGCGGCGCGGGCCGTTCAATACCAGGCTGATGGCGTGCGCCTGGCCGTGCGGCAAGACCACGTCGCGCCATTCCAGCAGCAATTTGCCATTCGGCACGGCGCTGTCGGGCGCCAGCAGCAGCCGTTCGGTCTCGGGCGCGCAGCGGGCGCTGGCGTCCATCACCCGTTGCTGGCGCGCCTGCTGCGCCTCTTGCGCGCGCACGCGCAGCTTGCCCTGGCTATCCTGGCTTTTCTCCTTTTTCGCGTCCAGCAGCAGCTTGCTTTGGTTGCCCTTCGCGCCCTTCCCTCTCGCCGCGTCCGACACGGCGCTGCTGGCGCTCGGCCTGCTGCTGCGCTTCGCGCTGCTCGCGTCGGGCACCGGCCTTTTCCGCCTGCAGGGCGGCAGCAAAACCGGCCTGTTCCAGCGCGCGCTGCTGCGCATACAGCGCGTAATTGCCGCCATAGCTGCACAAGCCCTGCGGCGACAACTCGACGATTGCATCGACGTGCTGCAGCAAGCCGCGGTCATGGCTGATCAGCAACAAGCCGCCGGGCCAGCGCGCCATCTGCGCCACCAGGCGGGCGCGTTGATGCGCATCAAGGTGGTTGCTCGGTTCATCGAGCACCAGCCAGTCCGCCTGCGACAGCCAGGCGCCCTGCAGGGCGATGCGCTGGCGTTCGCCGCCGCTCAGGCTGGCCGTTGGCGTGCCGGCATCGACATGACGCAAATCGAGCGCATCGAGCGCCTGGCGCAGGCGGGCGTGGGCATCCCAGCGTTCGCCCACCAGGGCGTAGTCGGCCTCGTCGACGCTGCCTTCAGCGATGCGCGCCAGCGCGGCCAGCAAGTCGTCCATGCCGGCAAGCGCCGCCACGCTGGGATAGCGGTCCGGATCGAGCTCCTGCGCCACGTAATGCACGCTGCCGTCGCAGCGCACGGCGCCAGAAGACGGCTGCGCCCGGCCTGCCAGCAGGCGCGCGAGCACACTCTTGCCCACGCCGTTATCGCCGACGAGGCCGATACGTTGCGGAGCAAAGGAAAATTGCAAATTGGAAAACAGGGCGCGGCCATCGGGCAGCGCAAAGGAAAGACGGTCGAGTTGCAGTAATGCGGGCATGGATACTCCTTGAGCAAGGCTGGCGAACCCGCGCGGCGCAAGGCGCTGTGGCGGGATGGGCGAGGCCGTGCACAGCACGGCAGTATCAATGGCGCATGTCGAAGCGTCCTGGAGAAATGGGAAAGAAGCGTCAGTGTAGCAGAGCAGACCTGTTAGCGCTGGCCCAGGGTCGTGTCGCCGAACAGGTGCTTGTATTCGCGCGGCTGCGAGCGCCAATACTGCGGCGGCGCCGACACGTGCGCGCCCAGCTGGGCCGCCGCATGCCAGGGCCAGCGCGGGTCGAACAGGATGGCGCGCGCCAGCGCCACCATGTCGGACTGGCCGTTGGCGATGATGTCTTCGGCCTGCTGCGCTTCCGTGATCAGGCCCACGCTGATGGTGGGCAAGCCGCTGTCGCGCTTGATGCGTTCGGCAAACGCCACCTGGTAGCCGGGTCCCACGGGAATCTGCTGCTGCGGCGAAATGCCACCGCTGGAGACATGGATGAAGTCGGCGCCCAGCTGCTTGAGTTCCTGCGCGAAACGCACGCTTTGTTCGATGTCCCATCCGCCCTCGACCCAGTCGGTGGCGGAAATACGCACGCCCACGGCCATGCTGGCGGGCACCGCGGCGCGCACGGCTGCATAGACTTCCAGCGGAAAGCGCATGCGGTTGTCCAGGCTGCCGCCATACGCATCGCTGCGCTGGTTGGACAGGGGCGACAGGAACTGGTGCAGCAGATAGCCATGCGCCGCGTGCAATTCGATGCCTTCGATACCGAGCGCATGCACGCGCTGTGCGGCGGCGACAAACGCGCCCTTGATTTGCAGCAAACCCATCTCGTCGAGGGCGAGCGGCACGGTTTCGCCAGGCGCGTGGGCGATGGCGGACGGGGCTACCGTTTGCCAGCCGCCCTCGGCCAGATGCACGCAGGCGCCGCCCTGCCAGGGCGCGCGGCTCGACGCCTTGCGTCCCGCATGGCCCAGTTGCACCACCAGCGGAATCGGCGCATGGCGGCGGATCGCCTGCACCACCTTGGCCAGCGCAGCTTGATTCGCATCCGACCACAGGCCCAGGTCGTCGGCCGAGATGCGCCCCTCGGGCGAGACGGCCGTCGCTTCCGTCATCAGCAATCCCGCGCCGGACAGAGCCAAATGGCCCAGGTGGATCATGTGCCAGTCGGTGGCGTTGCCGTTGTCGGCCGAATACTGGCACATGGGCGCGATGGCGATGCGGTTGGCCACCGGCAGCGGCCCCAGTGCATACGGCGTGAATAACTGGCTCATGGCGGACTCCGGAATAGGGGAAGCACCGATTCTACTGTGCTTTGGAAAGTGCGGCTTACACCTGCTTACGTTTGATACAGCGCAAGGGCTAGCCTTGGGCAGGCAGGGCCGCTAATCTGGACACATCAACAACACCAGCAATACCACCCCAGGAGAACGCATGAACACGACGACTACCGCCAGCCGCATCCACCCCTTGATGGCCGGCGCAGCCATTTCCGTGACGGTTCTGTGCCTGGTGGGCGCGGCGTCCATCGCCGGCATCCTGCCCAATTCGCGGGCAAATGTGCCGGCCGTGCCTGCCGATGTGGCCGCCATGACGCCGGCCGGCGCGGCAGCCCTGGCAGCGCCAGTGGCAGCGCCTGTCGTCGCGCAAGCTGCTCCCGCTCCGGCGCCTGCACCCGTCGTGCACAAGCGTGTCGTAAATCATACGGCGCAGGCCCGTCCTGCCTACCGTGACGATGGCTACCGCGAGACTGCCTACCGCGAACCGGTGCGCCAGCAGCCGCCAGCGCCTGCGCCGGCACCGTCACAACCGAACTACGTGGGCATCGGCACGGGCGCCGTCATCGGCGGTCTGATCGGCAATCAGGTAGGTGGCGGCCGCGGCAAGGCGCTGGCGACGGTGGCCGGCGTGATCGGCGGCGGCATGCTGGGCAATGCGGTGCAAAACCAGGTTCAGCAGCAACCGCAGCAATAATCAGTCTCAGTCGTACGGGCCAAGATAGTCGAGCTTGCCCACGGCCACGCCATTGTTGCGCAGGATGGCGTGGATCATGGCGACGTGGAAATAGAAATTCGGCAAGGCAAAGCTGAGCAGGTAATCGTCGCCCGAGAATTTTGTCCCCTCGTCAGTCCAGTTCAGTACGACTTCCTTCTGGGCGCTACCGGCCATCTGGCCCGCGTTGATGCTGTCGATATAGGCGATGGTGTTGGCGATACGTTCCTGTAACTGCTCGAACGACGCTTCGTTATCCTCGAACTTCGGCGCCGGCACGCCGCTCAGGCGCTCGACCGACATCTTCGACGTATCGCTGGCGCGCTGCACCTGCGCCGTCAAGTCCAGCATGTCGGGCGCCAGCTGCGCACCCAGTAAAATCTCGGGCACGATGCCATCTTCCTCCACATGCGCTTGCGCTTTTTCCAGCAGGGCCGAGACGACCCGCAAGCCGCGGATGAAGACGGGGATGGTTGCCTGATACATGGACACGGACATGGCGGACTCCTGATAGTGAACGATGAGCCAGTGTACCCGAGGCGCCGCCTGCGGGTACGCACACAGGCTTACTTGTCCAGATTCACCTTGCCATCGGGCGCATGGCCGGGCTGTTCAGCCGTTTCCGGCTGCGGTGCTGGCTGCTGCGGCGCCGGCTTTTCCTTGCGCTTGCCGCTGAAGAACTTGACGATGGCCGCGCCGCCACCCACCACGGCCAGGATCAGCACTTTCTTGAAGGCCAGCAGCAGCGCCAGCAGCTTGCCGAACAGGCCCAGCTTGCTGGCCACGCCGCCGGCCACCAGCGCCGCCAGGCCATATTCAGCCACCTTGTCCGTCTTGCTGTCAAAATCCGTGTAGCGGTTACCCTCGGTAAATTCCGTGAACGCTGTCACTTGCTGCATTTCCTTCTTGATCGCTTCGATCTGCTGCATGCTGGCGATCGCGTTCAGGTTCAGCACGCCTTCGCGGCCCAGCACGCGCACGTTGTAGTTCAGCGAGTGTTCGCCGCCATCGACCATCAAATCCTTGGCCCAGTACAGCTTGTGCGTATCCTTGGCATAGCTGGGTTTTTCCGCCCAGCCCATCAAATGGATACCGGGATAGCCCTGCTTCTTGCGCTCCGTATTGTTTTCCAGGACGGACGCCTGCATATCCTTGAGTAATTCGTCGTATTTGATGCTGTCCGCATCGTCATCCTTGATATGCCCTTCCTTTTCATACGTGACGATGACGCCCCAGCTATCGCGCTCGAGCACGCTGGTCTTGGCGGGCACGATCATGCCCAGCGATTCCATGCCCGGTGGATTGCCCCAGGCATCGACCAGCACGCGCTCGGCGTCAGTCGGCGACAGATAACGGAAGTTCGCGGGCAAATCCAGGGTGGCGATGCCGCCCGGCAAGGTAATCTTGCCGCGCTGCAGGTGCAACTGGGCGAGGAACTGCTCGGCCGTCATTTCCGGTGCGGCTGCCTTCTCCTCGGCAGGGGCGGCGGCCGTGAGGCCGGAGAGGGTCAGGCACAGCAGGGCTGTCAGCAGGCGTTTCAACATGATCGGTCCAAAAAATTGCAAAGGGTAAATATTTTAAACCAATCAATTGCTTAATGGATAATTATTTCCGTGCGGCATTTTTTCATGAAAAAAGCGCCAGGCGGGTTTACCCGGCTGGCGCCAAATGCTGTGTGAGGACTGGACGATCAAGCCACGCGCACCACCATCAAACCGGCGCGCAAGCCCACCCGCACGTCCGGGTTCGGGAACACCACCAGCTCTTCCGCGTGCCGCACCGTGTAGACGTGCTCGCCATCGCTGGCGATCACGGCATGTTGCGGCAGCGACGTAAAATTCTGCGTGCTGCGATCAAAAGCCATGCGGAATTCATCGCTGTGCTTGATGATTTCCTGCGCCACCTTGAATACGTGCGGTTGCGCCTTGACGGGCTGCGCAGGCAACCCGCGCAGCAAGCCATTCAGCGCCCGCGACACGTCGTCGAACAGCGATAAATCGTTCTGCCCCAGGGTGCCCACGCGGCCCAGTTCCACCGTGCTGGCGGCCGCGCCGCAATGTTCGGCCGAATAATAACTATACGTGCCGGCCGACTGCGGATTCATGATGATGGCGCCGATGGCCGCCTGGCCCAGCCAGGCTATCAGCTGTGCCTTGGCGTCATCGGCCACCAGGTCGGGCACGATGGCAAACGTGGGGTACACGGAAGGCCGGATTGCCGTGTGCAAATCCAGGTGCCAGCGCACGGGGCCCGCCGCGTCAAAGAACGCTTTGGTCGCGGCGATCATTTCATCGGCGCGCGCGCTTTCCGCCGCTTGCGCCAAACTCCCCCGCACGGGGCGGAACATGCGATTCAGGTCGGCGTCAATAAAACGCTTGCCGGCACGGATCGCATCGACATTGCCCACGCAAACGAGCAAGTCGACGGCCAGTGCCGACGCATCGCGCGACAAGGCGTCGAGCAGATGCGCGAGCACTTCGATCGGCCCCGTCTCGTCGCCATGCACGCCGACAGAAACGGCCACGCTGGGGCGGCCCTTATCGGCTTGCGGCTTGACGACTTGCAGCATGCCGGGTGCCGGCAAGGCCACCGTGAAACCGGCGTTGGCGAACAGCTGCGCCACACCGCTGAAATCGGCCTGCGCCAGCGCCTGCACGGCTGGCGGCAAGCCGCCAGCACCCTGTCCAACTTGTCGTACTTCTTGCGTCATTACACCGCCGCTTCCACTGTCACTTTATTCACGGCCTCGGAGAGCGTCCACACGTCCAGCATGGCTTGCTCCAGTTCCGTCGCCGCCACATAGGCCGACAAGCCCAGCGCGCCCGTCACCGCATCGACGGCCTGGCCCGCATTGCCTTGCTCGGCGCGCGCCAGCACCTGCGTCAGCAGACGCTGTTGCGTGCGGCGCAGGGCTTGCTGCGCATAGTTGCGCAACTGTTCCTGCGACTTGCCTTGCGCGGCCAGCTTCAGGCCACGCTCCAGCGTGTCGATGCCCGCCTGGCTGCGCAGGGCCAGGCCCACTTGCAGGAAGGCGGCCAGGTCCATCGAGGCAGGGCGCGGCACGGACAGGGCCGGGAACAGGAAGCCGGCAACGACTTCCAGCGCATCGACCGCATCCCACGCCTGCACGAAGGCGGGCGTCAAGCCCGGCACCAGCGCCGCTTCCGACTTGATGCCGACGGCTTTGAGAGCAGCTCGCGCTTCGATTCCGCACCAAACAGGCCAGTCAGCTCGGCCAGGCCGGCGCCGCGCAGTTGCTCGGCCGGCACGGACAGCACGCCGGCGATCATCGTCTGCTGCAGCACGCGCGTTTGCGCATCGACCCTGATCGACACGTCGCGCGGCACCGTCAAGGCATCCGCGTCGAGCGCGTCGAACACGGGCGCCAGGTTCAGCGCCACCCATGCCTGGCCCCAGGCCAGAATCACTGCCGACTCGTCCACGCCATGTTCGGCCGCCAGGTTGCGGATCATCAGCGGGCCGCAGCGGTTGATCACTTCATTGGCCAGCACGGTCGCCAGGATGGCGTTGGCCAGCGGGTGGTCGAGCGCCGAGCGCGTTGCCACCAGCAAGGATGGGAAGTAGGGTTTGAGCACCGGCTCGGCCCACGTTTCGTCCGTCAAAGGCAAGGCGGACAGGATGCGCTTGAAGCGGTTCTTCACGTTGGCGATCACCACCGCCAGTTCCGGCGTGGGCAGACCCCGGCCATCTGCCTTGCGACGTGCCAGTTCCGCCACCGACGGCAGTTGCTCCAGTTCGCGCGACAGGGCGCCCTCTTCTTCCAGGCTGGCGATCAGGGCGGCATAGCCATCCTGCACGGTGCTTTCGCCTTGCGCCTGCAACTCGCGCACCAGCAAATGCGTCTGCTGCGTGTTGTCGCGCAAGACCAGGCGTTCGACGTCGTCCGTCATCGCATACAGCTCGCGGTTGCGTTCGGCTTCCGTCAGCTTGCCCGCATTGACTTCCACGTCCAGCCAGATTTTCACGTTCACTTCATGGTCAGAGCAATCCACGCCGGCCGAATTGTCGATCGCATCGGTGAAGATGCGTCCGCCCGCCAGCGCGAACTCGATGCGGCCGGCCTGCGTCGCACCCAAATTCCCCCCTTCGGCCACGACCTTCACGCGCAGCTCATTGCCGCTGACGCGGATATGGTCATTCGCGCGGTCCTTCACCTGTGCGTGCGTCTCGGTCGATGCCTTGATGTAGGTGCCGATGCCGCCGTTGTAGAACAGGTCCACGGGCGACTTCAGGATACGGTGCATCAGTTCTTCCGGCGCCAGCGAGGTTTCTGCGATATCGAGTGCGGCGCGGATCTGCGGCGACAGCTCAATCGTGCGCGCGGAACGCGGATACACGCCGCCGCCTGCCGAGATCAAGTCCTTGTTGTAGTCGTCCCACGAGGAGCGCGGCAAGGCGAACAGGCGCGCGCGTTCGTCGAACGAGACGGCGACGTCCGGTGTCGGGTCGAGGAAGATGTGGCGGTGGTCGAATGCGGCCACCAGTTTCAGCTGGCGCGACAGCAATACGCCGTTGCCGAACACGTCGCCCGACATGTCGCCCACGCCGACCATGGTGACCGGGGTGGTATTGAGGTCGTGGTCCATCTCATAGAAGTGGCGCTTCACGGCTTCGAATGCACCCTTGGCGGTGATGCCCAGCTTCTTGTGGTCGTAGCCGTTCGAGCCGCCCGAGGCGAAGGCGTCGCCGAGCCAGAAACCGCGCTGCACGGCGATGCCGTTGGCGATGTCGGAGAACGTGGCCGTGCCCTTGTCGGCGGCCACCACCAGGTACGGGTCGGCGTCGTCGAAGCAGACGGTGTCGACCGGCGGGACGATATTGCCAAGCGAGCGGTTGTCCGTCACTTCCAGCAGGCTGGAAATGAACAGGCGGTAGACGGCTTCGCCTTCGGCCGCGATGGTTTCACGCACGGCGTCCTTCGGCATCATCTTGCAGACAAAACCACCCTTCGCGCCGGCCGGCACGATGACGGCATTTTTGACCATCTGGGCCTTGACGAGGCCCAGCACTTCGGTGCGGTAGTCTTCCATGCGGTCGGACCAGCGCAAGCGCAAGCCGCCACGGGCGACGGGGCCGCCGCGCAGGTGCACGCCTTCGAAGCGGCGCGAGAAGACAAAAATCTCGCGGTAAGGACGCGGTTCCGGCACCAGCGCCAGGCTGCTGGTGTCGAACTTAGATGATCTTGTCGCCTTGTTGATTGTTCTGGAAGTAGCTGGTGCGCAGGGTGGCGGCCATCAGGTCGGCCAGCGCGCCGAGGATTTCCTCGGTATCGGCGTGGTTCACGGATGGCAGGCCGGCCTTGATGGCGGCGATTGCCTCCAGGGCGGCTGCATGCTGCGCGTCGGACAGCGAAGGATCGAAGCGCTGCAGGAAGGCTTCGACCAGGGCTTTCACGTGGGCTGGCTGCTTGCGCAGGCTTTCGGCGATGTAGCGCACCGAGAAGCGGCTGCCCGTCTGGCGCCAGTAGCTGGTGTAGGCGCGCACCAGCTGCACTTCGCGCGTCGACAAGCCGCCTTCGATGACGAGGCCATTCAGGCGGCCATCTTCGGCCGTGTCGTTGAACAGGGCGGCAAACAATTCCTGCGCCACGGCGACGACCGATGGCTGCGCCAGTTTCGCCGCGCTGGCGGCATCGACCGTCAGGCTGGTGACGAAATAGCGCGTGGTATCAGCAGCGAAACCGAGTATGCCTGTTCGCGGTCGATGGCCACGCCCGCATTGTGCAGGGCCGGCAAAATGGTCGACAGCGGCGGCACCTTGTTGGCCGAGTACAGGCGAATGGTGGTAACGGCGCCCGTCTCGATGCGCACGGCCACGTGCGCCGGATCGGTATTGCGCAGGATGGTGTCGAGGTCGCGGAAGGCGACGGCCGGCGCGGTGGCGGCCACGTAGTCGAGCGGCAAAGTAGCGCAGAGTTTGCGCAGGCTGGCGCGCAGGGCCACGTCGGGCACGGCGTCGGCCACGGCGGCAAAGCCGTTATGCCAGCCATCGAGCACGCCCAGCAGCGGCTGTTCGATATCCGTTTCCAGATCCAGCGGGTAGCGCGCGGCGTGGGCGATCAGGTAGACGCGCGCCAGGGGGCCATCGGCCACCAGGGTTTGCGTGCTCACATGCGTGGCGCCGGAACTGGCTTGCAGGGCTTTTGCCAGGCTCGATGCGACGCTGGCGCTGTAGCGTTCGCGCGGCAGGTAGACCAGCACGTTCAGGTGGCGCGCGTACACGTCGCGGCGCGCGAAGACCTTGGTGCGCGGCTGCTTGTACAGCGAAACGACGGAACCGCACACTTGCGCCAGCCAGTCCAGGTCCGCTTCCAGCGCTTCGGTGCGCGGCAGGGATTCGAGGATTTCGCGGAATTTCTCGGCGCGGAAGCCTTGCTGGCGCACGCCGGCCAGGCTCAATACCTTGGCCACGCGGCCGCGCGCAAACGGCAGCGCCGCCAACGGGGTTGAATTGCCGGCGCGGGTGAACAGGCCGACGAAGCAATGCTCGCCCAGGATCGCGCCTTGCGCATCCATGTCGCGCACGCCGATGAAGTCCAGCTGCTGGTCGCGGTGCAAAGTACCCGCCACGTCGGCCTTGACGATGGACAGCGCCGAGTCGCGCTTGGCCAGGGTGTCGAAGTCGCCGGGAATATTCGCCAGGCAGGTGCCGTACACGGGGTGCGCCGTATCCTGCAGCACGCCGACGCGGCTCGGGATGTCGCGTTCGAGTTCACGCACGCCCGGCTTGACGCGGTAATAGGCGTAGCCGAATACTTCAAAGCCGCCGCTGCGGGCCCATTCCAGGAAGGCGGCCACTTCCGCGCCCTCTTCGCCATGCTGCGCTGCAGCCGTGGCGACGGTAGCCAGGCGCTCGCTCATGGCGGCGGCATCGCGGCGCACGACGGCAGCGTCACGCGCGACCGTCTCCAGGGCGGCGACCAGCGCGGCCAGGGCTTCCGGCGCCAGCTCTTCGTCGAGCAGCACCAGCACATACGATTCGAGCGGGTCGCCCGGCTGGCGCACCGCTTCGACGCTGCCGTCAGCGGCGCGGCGCACGGGCAGCACGGTATTCATCACGCCGCGCACGGCCAGGTGCTGGCGGCGCATGGCCATGACGATGGAGTCGACCAGGTAAGGCATGTCTTCGTTCAGGATCAGCAAGGCGCTCGCCATGCCGCCACGGCCATCCGATATAGCGCAGGGTGGCGATTTGGCAGCCGCTGCCGGTGCGCTTGGCCGCTTGCGTGAAGCCGTCAACCAGCACGGGCGCCAGGCTATCGGGCGCGATGTCGGCCAGGTCTTCGGCGTCGAGCGAGTCGAGCCATGCCTGCACCAGCTGCACGACAGGCGCCGCCGCCTTGCCTGCATTGCCAGCCGCGTTAATCAGCTCCAGCGTTTGTGTACGCAAATCTTGTGGCGTGTGATTCATCTTGCATCTCCATTACGGTAATGTGAATGTCCAACGCTGTCGTTCGGGCTTGTGGCTGGGCGGCAGCGGTGTCAAGAGACGGGGGTCGCCCGTCCAATTCTGTGCTACGGATAGTCTGTCTCGGATTTTTTCTGTGTGTTTTCTATCGCCTACAAGTCGTACAATCCCGGTAAGTTGAGGATGATCGTCAATTCTTCAAGCGCCGCATGCACTTCCAGCGCCAGTTGCGGATCGGCCAGGTCGCCCGGCTCCAGATGGTCGCGGTAGTGCTTTTCCACCCACTGCACCAGCCGATGGTACAGCGTTTCCGTCATGATCACGCCCTGGTGCATGGCGCGCGCCTCGGTTTCCGTCAGGGCCACGCGCAAACGCAGGCAAGCGGGCCCGCCGCCGTTGCGCATGCTCTGGCGCAGGTCGAAATGGATCAGTTCATCAATGGGTCCACCGCTGGCCACCAGGCCTTCCAGGTAGCGCGACACGGCGCGGTTTTCCTGGCATTCCTGCGGTATCACCAGCGCCATCTTGCCGCCCTCTTTCGTCAGCAACTGGCTGTTGAACAGATAGCTGGTCACCGCATCCTGGATCGGCACCTGGCCCGTGTCCACGCGCAGCTCCTGCAATTCCGCCCCGGTGGCGGCAACGGCGCGGCGCAGCTGCGACAGACTCTCCCCTTCATCGGAAAACGCCTGTTCGTGATAGAACAGCACATTGCCATTGCCGACGGCGATGACGTCGTTATGGAACACGCCCTGGTCGTCGATCACTTCCGGATTCTGCTGCACGTACACGGTGCGCTTCGCGTCCAGGCCATGCAGGCGCGCCACGGCTTGCGACGCTTCCAGCGTCTGGCGCGCCGGATAGCGCTTCGGCGACGGAGCGGAAGGATCGAACTCCACCCGGCCATACACGAACAATTCAACGGACGGCGCGCCGTGGTTCGCGCCCAAACGCGTGTGGTTGGCCGCGCCCTCGTCGCCAAAGGCGGGCGTCGACGGCAGCGCGTCGTGCACGGCGAAGTGTTTTTCGTCGCTGAAAATGGCGCGCAGGCTGCGCGCCGACTGCGCGTGCTCGAAGGCGCGGTGCAGCTTGTTATTCAGGTTGGCGGCCGTGAAATGCACGCGGCCATCTTGCGTGTCCGCCGACGGGCTGACCGTGGCGGCATTCGCCGTCCACATGGGCGAGGCGGAATAGGCGCAGGCCAGGATGACGGGCGATTCCTGGTAGGCGCGCGCCAGCACCTCGGCGTCCGTGCCCGTGAAACCGATGGAGCGCAGCAGGCGGAAATTCGGCCGGTCCTGCGGCGGCAGCAAGGCTTGCGCAAAGCCGCGCGCGGCCAGGGCGCGCATCTTGGCCAGGCCCTGCAAGGCGGCCTGCTTCGGATTCGAAGCGCTTTTCACATTGCTGAACGAGGCCACGTTGCCGAACGACAGTCCGGCATAGTTATGCGATGGCCCGACCAGGCCGTCAAAATTGTATTCGCGCGTGCTGTGCATGAGGTTTCCTTAAAAATTCAGGCCGGGCGACAGCTTGGCCGGCATTTCCAATACGCCGTTCTCGATCGAAGCGACCGGGTAGGCACAATAGTCAGCCGCGTAATACGCGCTCGGACGGTGGTTGCCCGACTTGCCGATGCCGCCAAACGGCGCCGTGCTGGCCGCGCCCGTGGTCGGACGATTCCAGTTGATAATGCCGGCGCGCGCGCGCGTCTGGAACGTTTTCCACAGGGCCTCATCGTCGGACAGGAGCGCCGCGGCCAGGCCGAATTCGGTGGCGTTGGCGACCTTCAGGGCCGCATCGAAATCGGCCACGCGTATCACTTGCAGCAGGGGGCCGAACCATTCTTCGTCGGGGATGCCGGCGGCAGCGGTAACGTCGACGATGCCGGCCGTGACAAAACCCGCCTCGGGATTCAACTGGCGCATCTGCAGCAAGGTGGTGCCGCCCCTGGCGACCATGTCCGCCTGCGCCTGCACCAGGCGCGCGGCCACGGCACTGGACACCACTGGCCCCATGAACGGCTGCGGCTGCGCGTCGGATGCGCCGATGCCCAGTTTCGCCGCCACTTCCACCAGGCGCGCCACAAAAGCGGCACCAAAGGCGTTGTCCTGTACCACCAGGCGGCGCGCGCAGGTGCAGCGCTGCCCGGCCGAGACAAAGGCCGAGAAGATCGCGTGGTGCACGGCGGCGTCCACATCCTTCACGTCCCATACGACGAGGGCGTTGTTGCCGCCCATTTCCAGCGCCAGCATCTTGCCCGGCTGGCCGCCGAACTGGCGGTGCAGGCTGATGCCGGTCTGGCAGGAACCCGTAAACAGCACGCCGTCGAGGTGCGCATTGGCGCCCAGCGCCACGCCCGTGTCGCGTCCACCGTTGACGAGGTTGACGACGCCAGTCGGCAAGCCCGCCTGCTGCCACAGCTGCACGGTTTTGATGGCCGTGCGCGGCGCATATTCGCTGGGCTTGAAGACGATGGTGTTACCGGCGATCAGGGCCGGCACGATATGGCCGTTCGGCAGGTGGCCAGGGAAATTGTACGGTCCGAAGACGCCGAACACGCCATGCGGACGGTGGCGCAGCACGGCGTCGCCATCGGCGATCTTGCTTTGCGTGATGCCCGTGCGCGCGTGATACGACTGTACCGAGATATCGATCTTGTTGGCCATGGTGGCCACTTCCGTGCGCGATTCCCACAAGGGCTTGCCCACTTCTTCCGAAATCAAGAGCGCCAGCGCCTCGGCATGCTCCTTGAGCAGCTCGCGAAAGCGCACGCAGATGGCAATGCGCTCGTCGACGGGGGTATCGGCCCACGCTTCAAAGGCCGCGCGGGCGGCCTGGCAGGCTTGTCCGACTTCTTTCTCGGTCGCTTCCAGGCTGGCCCAGGTCTGCTTGCCGTTCGACGGGTCGATGGTGACGAGTTCGCGGCCCGTGCCCGGCAGCCAGGCGCCGTTGATGAAGTTCGATTGCGTGGTATTCACATTAGACATGGGGATGCTTCCTCGGATTGAGTGACAAGGTGCGCACGGTATCGCCGTGATGGCAGCGCAGCAGATGCAGTTCATCGTCGTCCAGCGCGAGCTTGCCGCTGTGCGGATTGGCGCTGGTGACGATCATGCGGAAATCTTTCAGGTCGGTGTTCGACACCAGGTAAGGTTCGGCCTGGGCGGCGTCGCCGCACGCTTCCGACGCAGCCCCGGCGTCGAGCACGGCCGGCATACTGTCGCGCATGGCGCGCAGTTCGGAGACGCGCGCCTGCAGCACGGGACCGGCGTCGAAAATGTCGACATAGCCTTCGAAGTGCAAGCCTTCCTGTTCCAGCAAACGGCGCGCGGGCGCCGTGCTCAGATGCACCTTGCCGATGACTTCCTGCGCCTCGTCGGGCAGGTAGGCCACGTACATGGGCTGGCGCGGCATCAGTTCGGCGATGAACGATTTCTTGCCCAGGCTGGTCAGGTCGTCGACGTGGTGGAAATCCATCTTGAAGAAGTGGCGGCCCAGGCCTTCGTAGAACGGCGAGCTGCCGTCCGGCGCCTGGTAGCCGCGCATCTCCGCGATCAGCTTTTCCGTAAACAGGTGCGGGAACTGGGCGATAAACAGAAACCGGCTTTTCGACAGCAGCTTGCCGTTGTTGCCGCTGCGGTAATCGGGGTGCAAAAACAGCGAGCACAGTTCCGTGCTGCCCGTCAGGTCGTTCGACAGGTACAAGGTTTCCATGCGCGTAAACACGTCGAGTTCGCGGCTGGAATGGACCAGGGTGCCGATGCGGTAGTTATAGAACGGCTCTTCCAGGCCCACGGCGCCCTTGATGGCGCACACGCCGGCCAGGCGGCCCGTGTCGGTATCCTCCATGACGAACATGTAGTCGCGCTTGTCGGGCGCGATGGTTTCGGCGAACGAGGCGCAGGCAATCGCCAAGCGGTCGCCCAGCATTTTCATGTCCGGCTTGAGGGTGGTCATGCCGGTGCCGACCTGGCTGGCCAGGCCGTACAGGGCATCGAGGTCATTGGCGTTGATGGCGCGTACTACTAGCATAATGTTCTCTCGGTTAGATGCGCACGCAAATGACGCTGTCGCCTTCGGCCACGGCCAGCGCTTCCAGCAGCTCTGGCGGCAAGCCAACGGTGTCCTGCGCTTCGAGCGCATCGCAGGTGAAGGTGACGGCGCGGAAGTTGCGCTCCGCGCCCGAAGCGATCGCGTAATGCACTTTCAGGCCCGTGCGGCTGGGCGTGACGCCTGCGACCACGCGGCGCGTGAGCGAGCCCGTAAACGAGCGCAGCGCATGCTTGTGCGCCTGCAGGATCGGGCCGCCATCGAAGATGTCGATGTAATCGTCCGCTTCAAAGCCTTCTTCCGTCAGCAAATTGAACGCCAGTTCGCCGCTCGGGTGGATCTGGCCCATGGCCGCCTGCGCGTCGCCGGGCAGCAGCGGCACGTACACGGGGTAGTGCGGCATCAGTTCGACGATCAGGGTGCGGTTGCGCGCGCCGCCGATGACTTTTTCGGCATCGAGGAAATCCATCTGGAAGAACTTGCGGCCCAACGCGTCCCAGAACGGCGACTGGCCGTTGGCGTCCGTGATGCCGGCCAGCGGCACGAAGAAGCGATCGCCGAAACGGTGCGGCGCAAGCACGGCGAACAGCAGCCGCGCGCGCGACAGCAGGGCCGCTTCCAGGCCCGCCTGCTCCATGTTGCGCACAAAGAAGCCGGACAGCTGCGAGTACGCCGTCAACTCCGAGCACAGGGTCAGCGCATGCACGCTGTGGCTGATGTTCAGGTCGCGCGAGACTTGCTGAATGACGTCGTTGCGAAAGGAAAAATAGGTGCCGTTCGAGCCAGCCGAGGCGAAGATGGCGGCCGTACCGGCAATGCTCTTGTCGAACAGGGATTCAAGCACGAAGAGATACGACTCTTCGCTGGGGATGTCGACATGGGCGGCAAACGAGGCGATGGAGCGCTCGACGGAGGCGGCGATTTTCTCGCGCGTCTTCGGCAGGGTATGGACACCCGGCATGGTTACCGCGGCCAGCGCTTCGAGGGCTGCAATATCCGCAATTTCTACCGGACGGACAACATACATGGGTACTCCTTCAATGCTGACGATGCTGGGGGTAGAACCAAGCCGGCCCGCAGCAAAGCGGCGGGCCGGTGATCAAACAGGGAGCGAGGCTAGCCTCAGGCTTTCAGCATGCCGTCGATGGCGGCGCGCAGCAGACGGCCCGCTTCGGCAATCTGTTCGTCCGAGACGATCAGGGCCGGCGCCAGGCGCACCACGTCCATGCCGGCGATCAGCACCATCAAGCCTTGCGCTTCGGCCGCTTTCTGGATGTCTTTCGCGCGGCCCTTCCAGGCATCGCTGACGACCAGGCCCAGCAGCAAACCGCTGCCGCGCACCACGGAGAACACTTGCGGGTAATCCGTGATCAAGCCTTGCAGCATGGCGATGGTGTTGACGCTGGCTTCCTTGACGCGCGCCAGGAATGCCGGCGTGTTGATCGTCTCCAGCACGGTCAAGGCCACGGTGGCGGCCAGCGGGTTGCCGCCGTAGGTGGTGCCATGGGTGCCGACGGCCAGGGTTTGCGCCAGTTCGTTGGTGGTCAGCATGGCGCCGATCGGGTAGCCGTTGCCCAGCGCCTTGGCGGCCGTCAGGATGTCCGGCGTGACGCCATAGCCCATGTAGGCAAACAACGCGCCAGTGCGGCCC
This sequence comes from Janthinobacterium sp. TPC_1, assembly GCF_056037845.1. Taxonomy (NCBI): domain Bacteria; kingdom Pseudomonadati; phylum Pseudomonadota; class Betaproteobacteria; order Burkholderiales; family Oxalobacteraceae; genus Janthinobacterium; species Janthinobacterium sp. TPC_1. The sequence goes on from NZ_CP195157.1 coordinate 1,166,062, forward strand.
ATGCCGCTCTGGACTTCGTCGAAAATCAGCAGCGCGCCCGTCTTGTCGCACAGGGCGCGCAGCTCCTTGAGGAATTCCGGATTACCCGGCACCACGCCGCCTTCGCCCTGTACCGGCTCGACGATCACGGCGCACACGTCATCGCCGATGGCGGCGCGCGCCGCTTCGATGTCGTTGTAGGCGATATGGTCGATCGACGGCGGCAGCGGCTCGAAGCCTTCCGTGTACTTGGCCTGGCCGCCGACGGAGACGGTAAACAGGGTGCGGCCGTGGAAGGAGCTGAAGCACGAGATGATGCGCGACTTGTGCGCGCCGAACTTGGTGTGCGCGTACTTGCGTGCCAGTTTCAGGGCCGCTTCGTTGGCTTCCGCGCCCGAGTTGCAGAAGAAGGCGCGGTCGGCGAAGGTCGCTTCCGTCAGGGCCAGCGCCAGGCGCAGCACGGGCTCGTTGGTGTAGCCGTTGCCCAAATGCCACAAATTATTGATTTGCTTGGTCAGCACGTCGACCAGGGCCGGATAGCAGTGGCCCAGGCTGTTGACGGCGATGCCGGAGGTGAAATCGAGGTAATGCTTGCCCGACTGGTCCCACAGGTCCAGTCCGGAACCGCGCACGGGCACCATGGCTGCAGGGGCGTAGGTAGGAACGAGGACCTGGTCAAAGGTTTCCCGGGTGACTGGACGAGCCGTTACGGTCGAATCAAGCTTGGCATTCATAGCATTTCCCCATCAATATGTTAGGTACTCCGCAGCTACGACAGCTACGTGTGTACTGCATTATAAAAAGCGGGATGCTAAAACTCTTTTGAATCTGCGACAAGGATTTTCACAATTCATCACAGCTCAATGCGCCAGACGTCAGGCCGGCGGCATCAGCTTTCTTTGCCGCTCTTCGCGCGGCGTATTGCCAAACAAGGCGCCAAACGCCGTGGAAAAGTGCGAGCCGGAGGAAAAGCCGCACATCAGGCCCACTTGCACGATGGAATAATGTGTATCAAGCAACAATTGCCGTGAGCGCTGCAGACGCAGCTCCAGGTAGTAGCGCGACGGCAGGCTGCCCAGGTATTGCTTGAACAGCCGCTCCAGCTGGCGCCGCGACAGGCCCACCAGGCTGGCGATGTCGTCGGTCGACAGCGGTTCCTCGATATTGGCTTCCATCAAGGTCACCGCTTCGGACAGTTTCGGCTGCAGCACGCCGAAGCGCGCCTGCAGGGCCACGCGCTGGCGCTCTTCCTTGCCGCGCACCTTGTCCACGCACAACGCTTCCTTGACGAGCGCCTGCACGTCGGCGCCAAAGATGGTTTCGATCAGGGTCAGCGAAAAGTCGATGCTGGCCGCGCCGCCGCAGCAGGTGATGTGGGGGCCGTCGATGTCGAACAGGTGCGGCGTCAGGATGGCCCGTTCCGCCTTCGCTTCCGCATCGGCATACAGGGCCCATGGCAAGGCGATGCGCACGCCATCCATGACGCCCGCGTCGGCCAGCCACAGCACGGCCGCGCCCACGCCGCCCCAGAACGGCGCCGAACGGCAGCGCTCGATCACGGCCCGGCACAGCTCTCGGCGCGCAGCGGCGCCTGCGTTTCGTCGGCCACCAGCAGCGCGATATGCCAGTTGCCGCCCTGCGCGGCCACCTGTTCCGGCGTGCGCACGTCCAATTGCAGGGCATCGGGCCCCAGCGCCCGCGCGCACAGGCGCAGCGGCTGCACCAGGCCAGCCCAGGTGATCGACTCGGCATCGCCGGCATGCACCAGCAGCAAACGCAGCGGTTTGTCGAGGCCGATACGGGAAAGATTAGCGAAGGACATCGGCGGGGGCGGGATCGGGGCAAGGGCTGAGTTGCTCACATGATACCGGACTTCCGCCCCATCCAGCCCCTGCCGCGACAACCCGCCGGGACGCGGCGGAAAAAAGCGGGGCGGAAGGATATAATCACACCCATGGGTGAACGATATTTAAAAAGTATCCGGCTGCTGGCCGAATGCATGCAAGGCTTCGAGCGGTTTTCTAGCGACTTCGTGCGCCAGTACGGCTTGACGCATGCGCAATTCGACATCATTGCCACGCTCGGCAACACTTGCGGCATGTCCTACAAGGAACTGGGCCAGAAAACCCTGATTACCAAGGGTACGTTGACGGGCGTGGTGGACCGGCTAGAACAAAAGGGGCTGGTGATACGCGAACGTTGTCCACGCGACAAGCGTTCCTATTACGTGCGCCTGAGCTGCGAAGGGGAACAGGTGTTCCATGACGTGTTCCCAAAGCTGACACAACAGGGCCAGCGCCTGTTCGACGGCTATACCGAAGACGATTTCATGCGTCTCGAAAGCACCCTGGCGGGCTTGAAACACGCCATCGCCAACGGCCACGGCTGACCATTCACCAAGCACAGACATTCAAACAAGACAAAGGAAACCAAGTTGAAAACCTCACTGCTCGAAGGCAAAAAGCCTGCTCATTTCGATAAACACATCATCGGCAACCTGCTGCTCAACGCCAGCACGCCGGAACTGGTACGCCAGGAAAAACTGATCATCGGCGTGCGCAACGAAGACGGCGAAATCTACCGCCTGATCGGCGCCACCAAGCACAACAGCTTCATGAACGCCGTCGAGGAACTGTTCGACCTGGGCTTGACGGATGAACTGGAAGACAGCGATGAGCTGGTGGAAGGCTGCGACGCGATCTTCAGCGAAGTTCTGTAGTAGCGCTGAACAGGACCTGCTGCGCAGTCGTCCTGTCCAGCGCTGTGACGATCGCTGTCGTTAAAAAAAGGCATGTCAACAATATAGGCATGCCTTTTTCCGTTTACGGGGCTTTACTTGCCTTTTACTCGCTTGTTTGCGAAAAGATCACGGTTAAAAAGTTCCGTACGGAAATATTGCGAGTATAATTTTTTCAATGAACAGACTCGACGCCTTTAAAAGCATCGCCGCGCAAGCCGCTCGTGGCGAGCTGACCTTTCCTGCCAATGTGGACGCTTCGCTCAAGCTGCAAGAGGCGCTGTCCGATCCCGACTGCCATATCGAGGCCGCCGCCAAGCTGGTGCAGGCAGACCCGCTGCTGGCGGCGCGCACGGTGGCCATCGCCAATTCGGCGGCGTTCAACCGTTCCGGCAATGAAATCACCAGCGTGCGCAATGCCGTGCAGCGGCTCGGCGTGCGCACCCTGCAATCGGTGGTGGCATCGCTGATCGTGCGCCAGCTGGGCAGCACCATCACCGATCCCGCACTGCAGGCGAAGGCCAACCAGCTGTGGGAGCATACGGCCCACGTGGCGGCCCTGTCGCAGGTACTGGCCCGCCGCGTCACCAAGGTGGATCCCGATACGGCCCTGTTTGCCGGCATCATGCATGAAGTGGGCGGCTTTTATCTGCTGTCGCGCGCGGCCGAATTCCCCGGCATCCTCGACGGCGAACCGCAGGACTGGGTCGAACATGGCGAACAGGCCATCGGCCATGGCGTCCTGACCAAACTGAAGGTGCCGGAAGCGGTAATGGGCGCCATCGATGCGCTGTGGGAAGGCTTGCGCGCCATTCCGCCCGAATCGCTGGGCGACACCCTGCTGCTGGCGAATGACCTGGCGCCCGTCTCGTCCCCGCTCAACGAAAGCCCGGCCGCCATCGCCGTGCGGGCCGCCCGCGCCGCGCGCAGCATCGATTGCCTGATCGGCGACGATGCGACCTTGTCAAGCATCATGGAAGAATCGGATGATGAAGTGCAGTCGCTGCTGAAGGTGCTCGTGCACTAGCCTGCAGGCTTCTTGGCCGCTGGCGGCGGTGCCGCCGGCTTGACCGTTTCGACGATCAGCACATGCTTGTCCATGGCCTGCGTTCCCTGCTTTTGCTGGGCGACCTGCGTGGCGACCGCCCTGGTACTCAACAGCGGTTTCGGATGGCGTGGCATGAACATGGCGTACCTGCTGGAAGTGGGATGTGCCCATTTGTGCGGCGATTATCAGATTATCAAGCCATTTTTTATACGCCAGACAAAAAAAACCCGCTCGAAAGCGGGTAAAGTCCAAAGCTAGGGATGTCCTGAAAGAGACAGCTCTATCTTATGCGGGCGCGCCGCGCCGGCTCCGTGCGCTGGCACACTTAGCGCGCAGATTATCCCGGCAACAGTTCCACGTCCGTTTCCTGCCAGGCGCGCAGTTGCCGCACGCGGGCAAACCACGCCTGGATATGCTGGTACTGCGCCAGCGGCAGCCGCACGGCCTCGCTGTACATCAGCGGCGCGGCCACGGCGAAATCGGCCAGGGTCAAGGCATCGCCGCAAAGCCAGTCGCGGCGCGCCAGATGCGCGTCCAGCACCACCGCGCATTCATGCAGGTCGCGCTCGCCACGCGCCTCTTCCAGCGGATCCGCCGGACCATTGCCTGTCATGCCCTTCCAGGCGCGTTCCCAGGCCAGCACGCTGATGGCGGGCGCGAAGTGCTGCGCGGCCCAGAACAGCCAGCGGTTGACGTCGGCGCGCGCCTGCGGCGCCTGCGGATAAATCGTCTGGCCCGGCACCTGCTCGGCCAAGTATTGCATGATGGCACACGATTCCCACAGCAGGAAAGCGCCATCGGCCAGCACGGGCACCTTGCCGTTCGGGTTCAGTTCGAGCAGGCGGCGGCGGTCGTCCGCATTCATCAGGTCGACTTCGGCCAGTTCCAGCGGCAGACCGAGGTGGATCGCCGTCATCAGGGCCCGGCGGGCATTCGAGGACATGGGGTGGTGGTACAGGCGCATGATGGATGGCTCCGGTGAGTGAAGAAGCCACCATCGTAGTTGCCGTCACTGACAATTTTTGTCAGGAGCGAAATCAGGATTCGGGGTCGATATCATGCACCTTGCGCCAGGCATCAAGCAGCACATGGCGGCGCGTGGGATAGCGCTCCTCATGCTGCTGCACGCTGGCGATGCGGTCGATGCGGAAATGCCGGTAATCGCCGCGCAACTCGCACCAGGCGGCCAGCAGGCGCTTGCCCTCAAAAAAGGCCAGGGCAAACGGCCACACCGTGCGCGAGGTGGCGCTGCCATGCTCATCCTGATAGGCGAGCGTGAGCTTCTGTTCGTAGCGGATGGCCTCGCGCACGGGCTGCACATACCGGTCGGCCGGGTCGGCCGGCTGCGTGCCGTCGGCGGGGCGGCCCAGCGGCACCCACAGGCTGGTCTCGGCCATGCTGTCGCGCAGGTCGCGCGGCGAGGCGGCCGCGATCTTGGCCAGGGCATTGCTGGCCGCCTGCGCCAGGCCCGCATCGCCCTGGCGGCGCACCCAGCGCGCGCCCAGCACCAGCGCTTCCAGTTCATCGGCGCCGAACATCAGCGGCGGCAGGAAGGCGCCGCGGCGCAGCACGTAGCCGATGCCCGCCTCGCCCTGCAGGGGCGCGCCCAGTTCGGCCAGGGTCTGGATATCGCGGTAAATCGTGCGCTCGGAGACACCCAGCTGCTGCGCCAGCTGGGCCGCCGTGACGGGCACGCGCTTGGCGCGCATGGCGTCCATCAGCAGGAACAAGCGGCCGCTGCGGCTCATGGGCAGGCCCGCAAAGCCTGGTCGCCCATGACGAGGGCGGACAGGGCCGGCACGTACAGATAACCGTCGGGCGCCAGGCGCGATGCGCGCGGCCCCTCTTCCACGCCGGCGATACCGTAGCAGTGCGCCAGGCGGGTTGCGGCCGGCCACCAGTAGACGACGGCCTCCTGGTCAGGAAAGCGCTGGCGCACGCTCTCGGCCTGCGCCGCCACTTGCGGGAAAGCGCGGTAAAAGGCGGAAGCAATGCCCAGTTCCGCGGCAAACGACGCTTCCTGCGCCGCAGTCTCCGTCAACTGAGCCGCCAGCGCCGCCGTGTCGCGCTCCAGGTCCTCGGCCGCCACGCCAGCCTCGGCCAGGGTGCGGCGCATCTGTGCCGGGCTCGCCTGCGCGCGCAGGAACGCCGATTCCTGCAGCGCCAGCACGGCGCCGCCGGGGATGCTTTTGTGCCGCGCGGCCGGGAAGACATACAGGGCGCAGCTGCCCGCACACACCGTGTCGATGGCGATATCGAGCCGTAGCTGGCGCACCAGGCGTCCCAGCTGCATGGCCGCCTGCGGTTCGCCAGCATCGCTATTCACGCGCAACAGCGTCGTACCCGGCGTGGCCAGCTGCCGCAGCGTGTCCACGTCGCCGCCGGCAATCGGGCCGCGCAGGGCGATGGCGCCGCTGTCCACACGGCTCAATTGCGCGGCACTGGCCAAGGTGCCGATGCCTGCCATGATGCCCATCACTATCAAACGCTTCATCGTCATCCACCATAAAAAAAACGACCACCGCAAACGGTGATCGTTCTTCATTCGACCTGCAAAAAACCTGCGCTTACACCACGGCGCCGTCGGTTTCGTCTTTTTCCTTGATCGGCTTGATCAAGTCTTCGCGCTTGACGCCCAGCCACATGGCGATCGAGGCCGCGACGAACACGGACGAGTAAATACCGAAGCAGATACCGATGGTCAGCGCCAGTGCAAAGTGGTGCAGGGTCTGGCCGCCGAAGACCAGCATCGACAGCACCATCATCTGGGTCGAGCCGTGGGTGATGATGGTACGCGAAATGGTGCTGGTGATCGCGTTGTCGATCACTTCATGCACGGAAGCCTTGCGCTGCTTGCGGAAGTTTTCGCGGATACGGTCAAAGATCACCACCGATTCGTTGACGGAATAACCGAGCACCGCCAGGATCGCCGCCAGTACCGTCAGCGAGAATTCCCACTCGAAGAAGGCGAAGAAGCCCAGGATGATCACCACGTCGTGCAAGTTGGCGATAATGGCCGAGACAGCGTATTTCCATTCGAAGCGCACGGCCAGGTAAGCCATCACGCCGAGAATTACCACCACCAGCGCGTTCAAGCCGTTCTGCTTCAGTTCCTCGCCCACTTGCGGACCGACGAATTCAACCTTCTGCAGTACCACCGCTTCATTGCCGGCGGTGTCCATGCAGGCGCTCTTGATGACGTGCTCGCCCTTTTCGGTGACGGTGTCGACGCCCTTGGTCGTGCCTTGCTCGGCCTTGCACAGGGCTTCAAACACGCGCTGCGAGGTGTTCGCGGCGCTGACGCCATTTTCCACCGGCAGGCGGATCATGACGTCGCGCGCCGTATCGAAGCTGGTCACGCCCGGCTCTTCATAACCCAGGCCGATCAAGGTGCCGCGTATGCCTTCAAGGTTGGCCGCTTTCGGGTACTTCACCTCCATCACGGTGCCGCCCTTGAATTCCACGGACAGGTGCAAGCCCTTGTGGAACAGGAAGAAGACGGCGGCAAGGAAGGTCACGGCCGAAATCACGTTGAAAATCAACGCATGGCGCATGAAGGGAATATCTTTTTTGATCCGGAAAAATTCCATGAAATCCTCTGAGTTCTATTCTGTGCATCCGGCGGCTGGGCCACCGGACGCGATCGCTGTTGACGCTATTGGGTAAGGCTGGGCCGTCGCTTATTTGCTGGTGCCCGGCACCCACACCGTGCCGATCGACAAGGTCGTCAGCTTTTTCTTGCGGCCATACCAGAGGTTGACCACGCCGCGCGACACGAACACGGAGGAGAACATCGAGGTCAGGATACCCAGGCAATGCACGACAGCGAAGCCGCGCACGGGACCGCTGCCGAAGGCCAGCAGTGCCAGGCCGACGATCAGTGTGGTCACGTTCGAGTCCAGAATCGTGGCCCAGGCGCGGTCGAAGCCGGCGGCGATCGCCGCTTGCGGCGTATTGCCTGCGCGCAGCTCTTCACGGATACGTTCATTGATCAGCACGTTGGCGTCAATCGCCATGCCCAGCGCCAGCGCGATAGCGGCGATACCTGGCAAGGTCAAGGTCACCTGGATCATCGACAACAAGCCGACCAGCAATAACAGGTTGGTGGCCAGGGCCAGCACGCTGAAGGCGCCGAACAGCATGTAGTAGGCGATCATGAAGATGGCGATGGCGATGAAACCGTACAAGGTCGAGTGGAAGCCCTTGGCGATGTTTTCTGCGCCCAGTTGCGGTCCGATCGTGCGTTCTTCGATGACGGTCATCGGTGCGGACAGGGCGCCCGAGCGCAGCAGCAGCAGCGCCAGTTCATTCGCGTTTTCCGCGCCGCCCATGCCGGTGATCTGGAAGCGCGAACCGAGTTCCTGCTGGATGGTCGCGACCGACAGCACTTCCGGCTTGCCCTTTTCAAACAGCACGATGGCCATGCGCTTGCCCACGCGTTCGCGCGTCGCTTCGCGCATCTTGCGTCCGCCGTCGCCGTTCAGGTCGATCGACACGGCCGCTTGCTGGTTCTGGTCGAAGCTGGCCGTGGCGCTGGAGATATAGTCGCCCGTCAGGATTACGTCTTTCGCCAGCACGACAGGCACGCCCTTGCCGACGGTGAACAATTCCGAGTTGAACGGGATGGCGCTCGACAGTTCCGTGCCGGGCACGATGCTTTCGTCGACCAGGCGCACTTCCAGGGTGGCCGTGCGGCCGATGATGGCCTTCGCGCGGGCCACGTCCTGCACGCCAGGCAGTTGCACCACGATGCGGTCGGGACCTTGCTGCTGGATCAGCGGCTCGGCCACGCCCAGCTCGTTGACGCGCTTGGACAGGGTGGAGATATTCTGTTTGACGCCTTCGTCGATGGTGGCCTTCAGGGCCGCCGGCTTCAGGGTGATGTTCAATTTCAAATCGCTGCCTTCGCCCGCATCGGCGAACGCCAGTTCCGACATCTGGTCGGACAGCACATTTTTTGCCTTCAGGCGCGTTTCCGCGTCGCGGAAGTTGATTTGCACACTGTCGCCCACGCGCTCGATGCCGGCGTGGCGGATATTCTTGTCGCGCAACACGCTACGCGCGGCGGACTGGACGCCCTGGACTTTCTTGTTCAGTACTGCTTTCGCATCGACCTGCATCAGGAAGTGCACGCCGCCGCGCAAGTCCAGGCCCAGGAACATGGGCAAGGCATGCAATTTTTGCATCCACATCGGGGTATTGGCTTGCAGATTGACCGTCACGATATACGCAGGGTCGCTGGCATCGGGATTCAGGTCCTTTTCCAGCACCAGTTTCGCCTTGAACTGGGTATCGGGATCGGCGAAACGCACGCGCACGGAGGCGAGGTTGCCAGCGCCATCCATGGTGACACCTTCCGACTTGACGTTTTCTTTCGTCAATATTTGCTCGACTTGCGTCATCAGCTCGCCCGTCACCTTGACGGTCGACTTGCCGCTGGTTACTTGCAGCGCCGGTGACTCACCGAAATAATTGGGCGCCGTATAGAGTGCGCCCAGCAATAAGGCGACGACGATGATGATGTATTTCCAGGCAGGATAGCGATTCATAGTGATTCAGCGTTCAGTGTTGAGCGTCGGAGGCGTCGCGAGGGGCGGCCGATAGCCGCCCCGGTCATCATTGCCGAAGCAATGACAGCGAGGAATTACAGTGCCTTCAGGGTGCCTTTAGGCAGCAGCAAGGTGGTAATGGAGCTCTTTTGCACCGTGATTTCGGTGCCGGCCGCCACTTCGATGGTGACGTAAGCGTCCACTACCTTGACAACACGGCCCAGCATGCCGCCGGCGGTGACGACTTCGTCACCCTTGGCCAGCGCGTCCATCATCGCCCGTTGTTCTTTGGCGCGTTTTTGCTGTGGGCGGATCATCAGGAAATACATGACCACGAACATCAATACCAGCGGCAGGAAGCTGGTCAGGTTGCCGCCGAGACCCAGGGCTTCGGTTGGGGCTTGCGCATAAGCGTTGGAAATGAAAAACACGGTGACTCCAGTTCTAATCAGTTTGAAAAAATAGCGCTGTATTCTAGCATTGGCTATACGTCATAACCCGAATTGCAGCCATGGCAACTTTAAATGGGGCTAAAAAAGCATTATGCAATGCTTTATCGCCCCCGTCCAAGCACCAATACACAAAACTTCCGGCCATGCTGTTGCCAGAGCGCAAGCTAAGGTTTTCTTAAGTTCCGCGTGCGCGTTCCGCGTGGAATTGCAGGGTAAACGCGTGGAAACGGTCTTCGTCCAGCGCCTCGCGCATCTGGCGCATCAGGTCCAGGTAGTAATGCAGGTTGTGGATGGTATTTAAACGCGCGCCGAGGATTTCCTTGGAGCGGTGCAGATGGTGCAGGTAGGCGCGCGAAAAATTGCGGCAGGCGTAGCAGCTGCAGGTCTCGTCGAGCGGCGCCTGGTCTTCCTTGTATTTGGCGTTCTTGATCTTGATGTCGCCAAAACGGGTGAACAGCCAGCCATTGCGGGCGTTACGCGTCGGCATGACGCAGTCGAACATGTCGATGCCGTTCGACACGCCCGCCACCAGGTCTTCCGGCGTACCGACGCCCATCAGGTAATGGGGCTTGTTGGCCGGCAAGCGCGGACCCACGTGGGCCAGCATGCGCATCATGTCTTCCTTCGGCTCGCCCACGGACAGGCCGCCGATGGCGATGCCGGGGAAATCGATCTCTTCGAGCTTGGCCAGCGACTCGTCGCGCAGCATTTCGAACATGCCGCCCTGCACGATGCCGAACAACGCATTCGGGTTTTCGCCGCGGTGGAACTCGTCCTTCGAGCGCTGCGCCCAGCGCAAGGACATGCGCATGGACTTGGCCGCTTCCTCGATGGTGGCCGGACGGCCCTGAATTTCGTACGGCGTGCATTCGTCGAACTGCATGACGATGTCGGAATTCAGGACGCGCTGCACCTGCATCGACACTTCCGGCGACAGGAACAGCTTATCGCCGTTGATGGGCGAATTGAAATGCACGCCCTCTTCCGTGATCTTGCGCATGGCGCCCAGCGAAAACACCTGGAAACCGCCCGAATCCGTCAAAATAGGCTTGTTCCAGCCCATGAAGCCGTGCAAGCCGCCGAATTTCTCCATGACGGTGTTGCCTGGACGCAACCACAGGTGAAACGTGTTGCCCAGGATGATCTGCGCGTCGATCTCGTTCAGTTCCAGCGGCGACATGGCTTTCACGGAGCCGTAAGTGCCCACTGGCATGAAGATCGGCGTCTGCACGACGCCATGGTTGAGTTTCAAGGTGCCGCGGCGTGCCTTGGTCAGGCCGCTCGTGTCGGTCTTGAGTAGTGTAAATTCCAGCATGGTCAGTCTTTCACGGGAGTATCAAGGTTCAGCGGAGCGCGCGATTGCGTGGTGAGCAGCATCGCATCGCCATAGCTGAAGAAACGGTAGTTCTGCGCGATCGCATGCGCGTAGGCATGGCGGATCGGTTCATAGCCGGCAAAGGCCGACACCAGCATCAGCAGGGTCGACTTCGGCAAATGGAAGTTGGTGATCAGCCGCGTCACCGTTTTAAACGCATAGCCGGGCGTGATGAACAGGGCCGTATCGGCGCTGCCCGCCACCAGCTGGCCGCTTTGCGAAGCCGATTCCAGCGCGCGCAGGCTGGTCGTGCCGACGGCCACCACGTCGCGCCCGGCCTGCTGCGCGGCGCGCACGGCGTCGACGGTTTCCTGCGGCATGGTGTACCACTCGGTATGCATCTTGTGCTCGGCCAGCACTTCCGTGCGCACGGGCTGGAAAGTGCCGGCGCCCACGTGCAGGGTGACATAGGCAAAGTTGACGCCCTTGGCCTTCAATTGGTCGAGCAGGGCCTGGTCGAAATGCAGGCCCGCCGTCGGCGCGGCGACAGCGCCGGGCACCTTGTTGAACACTGTCTGATAGCGCGTTTCGTCGAATGCGTCCGCATCGTGCTCGATGTAGGGCGGCAGCGGCAGGCGGCCATGCGCCTCGATCAGCTCGAACACGTCGGCCTCGAAGTGCAAGGTAAAGAATTCGCCGGCGCGCTGGCCGACCGTCACGTCGAAGGCGTCGGCCAGGCGGATGCGGCAGCCGGGCGGCGGCGACTTCGACGCGCGCACCTGGGCCAGCACGGTGCGGTCGTCGAGCACGCGCTCGACGAGCGCCTCGATCTTGCCGCCGCTTTCCTTGACGCCGAAGAAGCGCGCCTTCAACACGCGCGTATCGTTCATTACCAGCAGGTCGCCCGCCTGCAACAGCCCGACGATATCGGCAAAGCTGCGGTCAACCAGGGCGTCGCCGTCCAGGTGCAACAGGCGCGAGGCGCTGCGCTCGGCCAATGGAGTTTGCGCAATGTTTTCTTGCGGCAAATTAAAATCGAAATCGGAAAGCGAATACATGCGTTTTGCTTCAAAAGTACGTCAAAAATGATTAGGAGTGCGCAATGGAACATCTGGCACTATACTGTGCGCCTATACAGGCATTACAATAATCCGCCGCAACAATTTACAACTGCGGTACGCACAGGGTGTGCCGGACAACCCTCTATTTTACGCTAGCGGCACCAAAACCTTGCATATGTCCGATCCCAAGCCCGATCTTCCTCCCACAGCCAAGCCTGCCGCGAAGCCGAAAGCCGTCAAAAAGGTGGTCAGCACGGAAAGCCGGCTGGCCAAGCTGGGCTTGCGCACGGATATGGACCTGGTGCTGCACCTGCCGATGCGCTACGAGGATGAGACCAAGGTCTACACCATCCGCGACGCCTGCCTGCGCGGCGGCGAGTCGTGGCAGGTGGAAGGGGTCGTCACCAAGTGCGAAGTCAACTTCAAGCCGCGCAAGCAATTGCTGGTGACGATCGCCGACGAAACGGGCAATTTGCTGCTGCGCTTCATGAATTTCTATGGCAGCCAGGTCAAGCAGCTGGCCGAAGGCACGCGGGTACGCGCGCGCGCCGAACTCAAACACGGCTTTTTCGGCGCCGAGATGGTGCACCCGACGTATAAAGTCGTCAACGAGGGCGCGCCGCTGCCCACGGCCCTGACGCCCGTGTATCCGTCCGGCGAAGGCTTGTCGCAGCACGTGCTGCGGCGCGAGATCGCGGACGCCATGCGCCGTATCGACTGGCAGGACACCTTGCCTGATCATCTGCTGCGCGAGATGCAGCTATCGCCGTTCCGCGCTGCCGTGCACCTGCTGCACTATCCGCCGCAGGACATCGATGAAAGCGCGCTGATGGACCGCTCGCACCCGGCCTGGGTGCGCATGAAGTTCGATGAACTGCTGGCACAGCAGCTGTCGCTCAAACGCGCCCAGCGCGCGCGCGCGCTCGAAAGGCGCGGCGTCCTTGCCCGTCGTCGGCACCTTGTCGAACGCCTTCGGCGCCGCCCTGCCCTTCAAGCTGACGGGCGCGCAGGCGCGCGTGCTCGATGAAATCCGCGCCGACCTGCGCCAGCCGTATCCGATGCAGCGCTTGCTGCAAGGCGACGTCGGCAGCGGCAAGACGGTGGTGGCCGCTTTATCCGCCACGCAGGCGATCGACAGCGGCTACCAGGCCGCGCTGATGGCGCCCACGGAGATTCTGGCCGAGCAGCACTTCCGCAAGATCGCCGCCTGGATGGAACCGCTGGGCGTGAAGGTAGCGTGGCTGACGGGCAGCCTGAAGAAAAAGGAAAAGACGGCGGCGCTGGCCCTGATCGAATCGGGCGAAGCGCAGCTGGTGATCGGCACGCATGCGCTGATCCAGGATAACGTGCTGTTTGCGAAACTGGGCCTGGTGATCGTCGACGAGCAGCACCGCTTCGGCGTGGGCCAGCGCCTGACCCTGCGCAACAAGGGCGACAGCGCGGCCGTGCCGCACCAGCTGATGATGTCGGCCACGCCCATCCCGCGCACCCTGGCCATGACGTATTACGCCGACCTGGAAGTGTCGGTGATCGACGAGCTGCCGCCCGGGCGCAGCCCCATCGTCACGCGCGCCATCGACCAGAACCGGCGCGACGAAGTCATCGCCCGCGTGTATGCGGCCGCGCTGGAAGGCCGGCAGGTGTACTGGGTCTGCCCGCTGATCGAGGAATCGGAAGCGCTGCAGCTGCAGACGGCCACCGACACCTACATGATGCTGGCCGAGGCCCTGCCCGCGCTGCAGGTGGGCCTGGTGCACGGCCGCCTGAAGCCAGCGGAAAAACAGGAAGTGATGGATGCCTTTATCGCCGGCCATATCCACGTGCTGGTGGCCACCACCGTCATCGAGGTGGGTGTCGATGTGCCGAACGCCTCGCTGATGGTGATCGAGCACGCCGAGCGCTTCGGCTTGTCGCAGCTGCACCAGCTGCGCGGCCGCGTGGGCCGCGGCTCGGCGGCCAGCGTCTGCCTGCTGCTGTACCAGGGACCGCTGGGCGGCGTGGCGCGCCAGCGTTTGATGACCATGCGCGAAACAACGGACGGTTTTGAAATTGCCCGCCGCGACCTGGAAATCCGCGGACCCGGCGAATTCCTCGGCGCGCGCCAGTCCGGCCAGGCCATGCTGCGCTTCGCGGACCTGGAAACGGATCAATGGTTAGTTGACCAGGCGCGCGACGTGGCGCACGACCTGCTGCACGCCACCACGGCCGCCGCCGCAGCCACCGTGGAAGCCCACCTGGCGCGCTGGCTCGGCGGGAAAGAGGAATTTTTAAAAGTCTAAGAGCGCCCTACATGCACATCCAGAAGCGGTTCGCCAGGTCGAGCATGAAGTCGGGCCGCAGATAGGCCAGGAAGACGATGGCCAGCAGCACGGCGCCGGCCAGGCGCCACAGCCACGTGCGCCAACTCCCCATTATGCCGCCACCGCCACGCGCTTGACGGCACGCTCGTCGATGGGCAGGTTGATCAACGCGGCCAGCAAGCCCAGGCCGATGGTGATCATCCACACGACGTGGTAACTGCCCTGGTGCTCGTACAGATAGCCGCCCAGCCAAGCACCGAGGAAACTGCCCACCTGGTGCGAGAAGAACACCATCCCGGCCAGCATCGACAAATGCTTGACGCCAAAGATGCCGGCGATGATGCCGTTCGTCAGCGGCACGGTCGACAGCCACAGCACGCCCATGCCGGCGGCGAACAGGTACACCGACCACGCCGACAATGGCGCCAGCAGGAATACGGTGATGACCACGGCGCGCGTCACGTAGATGGCCGACAGCAGGTAGCGCTTGGCGATCTTGCCACCGAGTTTACCCGCATAGTAGGAGCCGACGATGTTGAACAGGCCGATCAGGGCCAGCGCCGTGACGGCGATGTTCGGGTTCATCAGGCCCTGGTCCTTCAGGTAGGCGGGCAAGTGCACGCCAATGAACACCAGCTGGAAACCGCAGACAAAATAGCCGGCCAGCAGCAGCCAGAACGAGCGGCTGGCGATGGCTTCGCTGAAGGCGGCACCGACGCTTTGCTGCGGGCCGCTGGCGTGCGACACGGGCGGCTCGCGCAGGTAGAAGGCCATCGGAATCATGGCCAGCAGCACCAGCGCGGCCAGCACGTAAAAGGCGTTTTGCCAGCCCACGGCGGAGATCAGCTGCTGCTCCACCGGCATCATCAGGAACTGGCCGAACGAGCCAGCCGCCGACGAGATGCCGAAGGCCCACGAGCGCTGCTCGGGCGGCGCGCTGCGGCCGATGATGCCGCTGATGGCGCCAAAGGCCGTGCAGGCCAGCGCCAGGCCGATGAAGATGCCGGAACCGACGATGAACAGGGTGGGCTGCGTCATCAGCGCCATCCACACGAGGCCCGCCATGTAGCTGATGGCGCCGACGATGACGACGCGCATGGTGCCGAAACGGTCGGCCGCCATGCCGGCGAACGGGCCGAAGACGCCCCACATCAGGTTTTGCATGGCCAGCGCCAGCGAATACGTTTCGCGCGTCCAGCCGTTCGCTTGCGAGATCGGCTGCATCCAGAAGCCCAGGCCGTGGCGCACGCCCATCGCCAGGGTCAGGACGACGCCGCTGGCGATGAGGACAGTCTTCAGGCTGGGACGCGATGCGTGCAATGTCATGGGATTCCTGTTCACGCCTGGTCGGCTTGGTAAACGAGGCCGATCTGGCCGCGCATGGTATCGAGGTTGCGCATCAGCGCCACGCTGTCGGCGTGCGGCATGACGGGGCTTTCCAGCAGGCCGGCGCGGATGCAGCGCATCGCTTCGATGGCCTCGTGCGCATAGCCATTGCCCAGGTGCGGCGCGGCGACGACGCGGCGTTCGCCATCCATCGTTTCGACGATCAGCTGGTCGGGCTTGTAAAAACGGCTGGGCAGGCGGATGCGCCCCAGGCTGCCGGAAATGGTCATTTCCGTCGGCGTCTGCGCGCGCAGACTGCAGGCGCAGGACGAGGTGCCGCCACCCGCGTGCAGCAGCGAGAACACCACCTGTTCATCGACGCCGGTGGCGCCCATCTCGGCCAGCGCCTGCACCTGCGATACTGGGCCGAGGAAGAAGGCCGCCATCGACAGCGGATAGATACCCACGTCGAGCAGCGCGCCGCCGCCGAGTTCCGGATTGAACATGCGGTGCTCGGGCGGGAAATTGGCGACAAAGCCGATATCGGCCTGCACTTGCCGCAGCACGCCGATTTCGCCGCTGGCGATGATGCGTTTGGCTTCCTGCACGGCGGGCAGGAAACGGCTCCACATCGCTTCCATCAAAAACCGCTTTTTCTCGCGCGCCAGGTCAACCATGGCCAGCGCCTCGGGCGCGTTCATGGTGAACGGCTTTTCGCACACGACGTGCTTGCCGGCGGCCAGGCACATCAGGGCATTTTCCGCATGCAGGGTGTGCGGCGTGGCGATGTAGATTACGTCCACGCCAGGATCGTCAGCCAGCGCCTGGTAGGAGCCGTGACAACGCTCGATGCCGAATTCGGCGCCGAACGCTTGCGCGCCGGCGGCGCTGCGCGAGGCGACGGCCGCCAGCTGCGCTCCAGGCGCGTCGCGCAAGCCATTGGCCATCGCGCGGGCGATCTTGCCGGTGCCGAGGATGCCCCAGCGGACGGTATGCTCCATGCTCTACTCTCTTTCTGTGCCTGCTGCCTTGCGCTTCGGGCGGAACACCGCCGCGTCATTGTAAAAATCGTCGTCCTGGCCTTCGCACCAGCCGGGCAAGCCCAGCACCGGCAGCGGCGTGAAGTCCGCCGTGGTGAGGCCCTGCTGTGCCAGGTCCTGCGCCACCCGCTCGTCGAGCCAGGCGCGCCGTGCCGCGTCGTCGAGCGCAAAGTAAGCGTCGCCGGCAAGGATCACGCGCGTATGCGCCGTGATGGCCTTGCGCGGCGCTACCAGTTTTTCCATCAGTGCGTGGCCGAACAGCCAGACTTCGGCGTCGCCGCCTGCGCCAAATTTATCACGCTGCGCGATGAACGCGCTGCGCCAGTCGTGCCCGCGCAAGGCCGCTTCCAGCGCGCGCCCCGCATCGCTGTCGCGCAGCACCAGCAAGGCGGAGTTTTCATCGAAAATGGTCGCGCCGTCGCGCGCGGGACCACGCGATTTACCGACGCCGGACAGGGCGATCTGCGCGGCCTGCAGCGCATTCAACTGCCGCTTGATGCGCGGGAAAGTGAGCCACACGAGTGCGTTGAAAAAATCGTGCAGATTGTCGCGCGTGGGCACGCCGCCCGTGGCGCCGATGAACTCTTCGTAGGCCATGCCTTCGGGCAGGTCCGCTTGCGGCACGAAGGCCAGCGGCAAGCCGGACGGATTGCGCAAGTCCAGCGCCCGCGCACGTCCGTTCAGCGCCGCGATCACCGTGTCGCGCTGCAGGTCCAGCTGCCGTCGCGCCGGCAGCACCGTGGCAAACCAGGGGCGGGTCCAGTCTATCGATGGCAGCATGAACGCTTAGACCATTTTCCAGTTGATCTGTTCGCCCGCGTTGAGCGGAATCACGTGGCTGTCGCCCAGCGGCAGCGAAGCCGGCAAGGTCCAGCTTTCGCGACGCAAGGTGATGGTATCCGTGTTGCGCGGCACGCCGTAGAAGGCCGGGCCGTGGAAGCTGGCGAACGCCTCCAGTTTATCGAGCGCGCCGGCGCGCTCGAACGCTTCCGCATACATTTCCATCGCGTGCAGGGCCGTATAGCAGCCGGCGCAGCCGCAGGCCATTTCCTTGGCGCCTTGCGCGTGCGGCGCCGAATCGGTGCCGAGGAAGAAGCGCTCGTCGCCGCTGGCGGCTGCCGTCATCAGCGCCAGGCGGTGCTCTTCGCGCTTGAGGATGGGCAGGCAGTAGTAATGGGGGCGGATGCCGCCCTTGAAAATCTCGTTGCGGTTGTACAGCAGATGGTGCGCCGTGATGGTGGCGCGATCGGGCCTTCCGCTTCAGCCACGTACTGCGCCGCATCCTTGGTGGTGATATGCTCGAACACGACGGACAGGGCCGGGAAGGCGCTGCGCAGCGGACGCATCACGCGTTCGATGAAGACGGCTTCGCGGTCGAAAATGTCGATTTCCGGATCCGTCACTTCGCCGTGCACGAGGAAGGGCATGCCCACTTCCTGCATCACTTCAAGCACCCTGTAGCAATTCTTCAAATCCGTCACGCCCAGGTCGGAATTCGTCGTCGCGCCGGCCGGATACAGTTTCACGGCCTGCACGATGCCGCTGTCCTGCGCGCGGCGGATTTCGTCGGGCGAGGTGTTGTTCGTCAGGTACAGCACCATCAGCGGATCGAAGTTCACGCCCTCCGGCACGGCGGCCAGGATGCGCTCGCGGTAGGCGCTGGCATCGGCCGTGGTGGTAACGGGCGGCTTCAGGTTCGGCATGACGATGGCGCGAGCGAACTGGCGCGCGCTGTGCGGCAGCACGCTGGCCATGACGGCGCCATCGCGCAGGTGCAAATGCCAGTCGTCTGGACGGGTGATGGTGATGGAATCGGGGGTGTGATCGGGTGTGGACATGGCGGCTGCTCTCAGGCGGTCATTGCGGATAGCGCCATTTTACCAGCCGCGGGGCTGCCTTTGCGGCCAGGCTGCCGGAGGCAAACCGGACGCAAACCGGACGCAAGCGTGCTGTCAACGCAAAAACGGCCGGTGGAAACCGGCCGCTTTTATCAAGAAAACCTGGGATCAGTGAATGATTTTCGCCAAGAAATCACGCGCACGGTCCGAGCGCGTCGTGTTGAAGAAATCATCCTTGCTGCAATCCTCGATGATTTTGCCCTGATCCATGAAGACGATGCGGTTGGCCACGCGCCGGGCAAAACCCATTTCGTGCGTGACGACCATCATCGTCATACCTTCCTGCGCCAGGCCCACCATCACGTCGAGCACTTCGTTGATCATTTCCGGGTCGAGCGCCGATGTCGGCTCGTCGAACAGCATGGCGATCGGGTCCATCGACAGCGCGCGGGCAATCGCCACGCGCTGCTGCTGGCCGCCCGACAACTGGCCCGGGAATTTATCCTGCTGCGACAGCAGGCCCACGCGGTCCAGGTATTTCAAGCCCTTGGCATTGGCTTCGTCGGCGCTACGGCCCAGCACCTTGATCTGGCCGATGGTCAGGTTTTCGCGGATGGACAAATGCGGGAACAGCTCGAAATTCTGGAACACCATGCCGATGCGCGCGCGCAATTTGGACAGGTTCGTCTTCGGGTGGTTGACGGCGATGCCGTCGACGAAAATCTGTCCCTGCTGGATCGGCTCGAGGCCGTTGACGGTCTTGATCAAGGTCGACTTGCCGGAGCCGGACGGGCCGCAAATGACCATCACGTCGCCCTTGTCGACATTGGTGCTGCAGTCGGTCAGTACCTGGAACTGGCCATACCATTTGCTGACGTTATTGAGTTCAATCATCTTGTTCTTTCTTTTTACGGTTAGCGAATGATGGCGACGCGTTTCTGCAGGCGTTTTACCAGGAATGACAAGGCATAGCACAGCACGAAATACACGACGGCGACAAACACGTACATCTCCACCAGGCGGCCGTCGCGCTGCGCGATTTTCGAGGCGGCGCCGACGAAATCGGGGATCGACAGCACGTACACGAGCGACACGTCCTGGAACAGCACGATGGTTTGCGTCAGCAGCACGGGAATCATGTTGCGGAAGGCTTGCGGCAGCACGATGAAGGCCATGGTCTGCGAGTAATTCATGCCCAGCGCCTGGCCCGCCCACACCTGGCCGCGGGGAATTGACTGTATGCCGCTGCGCATGATCTCGCAATAGTAGGCCGCCTCGAACATGATGAAGGTGATCAGCGCGGAAGAAAACGCACCCACTTTCACGGGTTCGTTGGCGCCGATGACCCAGGCGGCGATATACGGCACCAGGAAGTAGAACCAGAAGATCACCAGCACCAGCGGGATCGAGCGTATCAGGTTGACGTAGCTCGACGCCACGCCCGAGATGAGGCGGCTGCCGGACAAGCGCATCAGCGCCAGCACGGTGCCCAGCACGATGCCGCCGACCATGGCCAGCGCCGTCAGTTTCAGGGTAAACACCATGCCGGTCTGGAACAGGTAGACCCACGAGCGGGAGATGACGTCGAAGTCGAAATTGCCGAACATATCAGTGTCCTCCCGTCTTGGCGCCGGCCACGATGAAGCCCGGGATGGCGACCTTTTTTTCGATCAGGTGCATCAGCACCACCACCAGCAGGTTGACGACGACGTAGATGATGGTGGCGGCCGAAAACGCCTCGAACACCTGGAAGGAAAACTCCTGGATGGCGCGCGCGCTGGCCGTCAGTTCGATCAGGCCAATGGTCAACGCCACGGAACTGTTCTTGATGATGTTTAAAAACTCGCTGGTCAGCGGCGGCATGATGACGCGCGCGGCCATCGGCAGCAGAATGAAGCGGTAGGTTTGCTGCGGCAGGGTCAGGCCCAGCGCCGTGCCGGCCAGTTTCTGCCCGCGCGGCAGCGCCTCGATGCCCGTCGTCACCTGCACGGCCACGCGCGAGGAGGTAAAGAATCCCAGGCACAGCACGGCCGTGACGAACGGCGCATTCGGCAGCGACTTGACCCAGGCGCCCAGATCAGGCGGCAGCAGTTCCGGCATGACGAAATACCAGAGGAACATCTGCACCAGCAGCGGCACATTGCGAAACAATTCCACATACGCATTGGCCACGCCCACCAGCCATTTGTTCGGCAAGGTGCGCACGGTGCCGATCACCAGACCCAATATCAGCGCCATGATCCAGGCCGTACCGGCCGTGGCCAGGGTCCAGATCAAGCCGGACCACAGCGTGTCCATATACGTGCCCACGCCATCGGGAGAAATCTCCCAGAAAATGCGCCAATTCCAGTTGTAATTCATGATCATCCTTCCCGTGCAGCCCAAGGACGGCGGCCAGCCGGCCGACCATCCCGCAAATAAATCGGGAGGCTTGCGCCTCCCGGTTTGTTACGCAATCTTTACTTTTTCCGTTTGTCCGAAGTCTTCTGCGCTTCGGGCACGGCCGCATATGCTGCCGGGTCGCCCGAGTCGGTCGGATTCATGAACACGGCCTTCAGTTGCGGCGGCATGGGGAATTTCAGGTTGATGTTTTTCGGTGGAATCGGCGAGGTAAACCATTTCGCATAAATGCGGTTGATGTCGTCGCTCTTGTACAGGCGGATCAGCGCGTCGTCGACCACTTTCTTGAAGGCCGGGTCGCCCTTGCGCAGCATGATGCCGTATGGCTCGACCGACAGCGCTTCCTTGGTGATTTCGTAGTCGTTCGGGTTCTTCGAGTTGGCCACTTGCGAGGCCAGCAAAATGTCGTCGTTGGCTTCGGCCACCGCGCGGCCCGTTTCCAGCATCAGGAACGACTCGGGATGATCCTTGCCGACGGCAATGTTCATGCCCAGGTTCTTTTCCTTGTTGAGGATGGTCATCTGCTTGATGGTCGACGTGCCGGCCGTAGCGACCAGGGTCTTGCCGCGCAAGTCTTCCAGGGTCTTGATGTTCGAGGATTTTTTCGCCAGGATGCGATTGCCGATGACGAACATGGTCGGGGCGAATGCCACCTGCTGCTGGCGCTCCAGGTTGTTCGTCGTCGAGCCGCATTCGAGGTCGATAGTGCCGTTGGCCATTAGCGGAATGCGGTTGGCCGACGTGACGGGGCTCATCACCACTTTCAGTTCGCTCAGGCCCAGGTGCTTTTGCAGGGCCGTGACGACTTTCATGCACAGGTCGATCGAATAACCCTGGTATTGCTGCTTGTCATCGAGATAGGAGAAGGGCACGGAGCCGTCGCGCACGCCGAGGGTGACGGAACCGGCTTTCTTGATCTTGGCCAATGTGCCGGTCAATTCCTGGGCCTGGACTGGCGACATGCTGCTGATGACACCGACGCTGAGCAGCGTGGCGATGATTTTGGTCAATTTCATAAATTCTCCTGGGCGGACAAACCGGATGGACTCCGAACGAAACAACTGTGGTGCAGACGCCACCAATGGAATTAATTTTATTTCATTTTCAGCGCCGGACCAGCCGTTTTCTGCGATTGCCGTCAAATAGGCGCTATACGCGCGCCTGAAGGGGCGCGGCTGTAGCATTTTTCCTACTGATTTCCCATTCCCGATTTATTTTGCCGGCGCCAGCCCCGCCAACTCGTCCTGTTCGCCGCGCTCTTCATCCTGGTTCGCCTGCTGGCGTTGCCACATCTGCGCGTACAGGCCATCCGCCGCCAGCAATTGCGGATGCGTGCCCCGTTCGACGATGCGGCCATGGTCGAGCACGAGGATTTGCTGGGCGTCGGCCACCGTCGACAGACGGTGCGCGATCACCAGGGTGGTACGGTTTTTGGCGATGTCCTTCAGCTGCGCCTGGATCGCCTGTTCGGCCTTGGAGTCGAGCGCCGAAGTGGCTTCATCGAAGATCAGGATGGCCGGGTCTTTCAGCAAGGTGCGGGCGATGGCCACGCGCTGCTTTTCGCCGCCCGACAGTTTTAAACCCCGCTCGCCCACCATGGAGTTGTAGCCATCTGGCAAGCTTTCAATAAAATCATGGATCGATGCCGCTTTCGCCGCCGCCACGATGGCGTCCTTGCTGGCGCCTGGCTTGCCATAGGCGATGTTGTATTCGATGGTGTCGTTGAACAGCACCGTATCCTGCGGCACGATGCCGATGGCCGCGCGCAACGAATCCTGCGTTACGGCGCGCAAGTCCTGGCCATCGATGGTGATGCCGCCGCCATCGACTTCATAGAAGCGGAACAGTAAACGCGACAAGGTCGACTTGCCCGAGCCGCTGTGGCCCACCACGGCCGTCGTGGTGCCGGCCGGTATCTGGAAATCCACGTCAAACAGGATTTGCCGCTTCGCTTCATAGCTGAAATCCACATGCGCGAAACGCACGGCCGCGCCGCGCGTGACGAGCGGTTTGGCGTCCGGCGTATCGGCGATTTCGCGGTTTTCGTTCAGCAAGGAAAACAGGCGTTCCATGTCGGCCAGGCTTTGCTTGATTTCGCGATAAATAACGCCCAGGAAATTGAGGGGAATATACAGCTGGATCATGAAGGCGTTCACCAGCACTAGGTCGCCCAGAGTCATCGTGCCGGCGATCACGCCCACGGTGGCGCGCCAGAGAATTAATGTCACGGCCGTGGCGATGATCAGCGACTGGCCCGTATTGAGCAAGGACAAGGAAGTTTGCGATTTCACGGCCGCCGATTCGTAGCGCTGCAAGCCCTCGTCGTAGCGCTTCGCCTCGTAATCCTCGTTGCCGAAATATTTCACGGTTTCATAGTTAATCAGCGAATCGATGGCCTTGGTATTTGCCTTCGAATCGAGGTCGTTCATGGTGCGGCGGAAATGCGTGCGCCAGTTCGTCACCAGCACGGTGAACGCGATGTACGACACCAGCGCCACCGCCGTGATCACGGTGAACCAGATGTCGTAATGCAAGACCAGATAGCCGAGCACGAGGGTGATTTCCACCAGGGTCGGCAAGATGTTGAACAGGGTGTAGGAAATGAGCGAACCGACACTGCGCGTGCCCCGTTCGATATCGCGCGTCATGCCGCCCGTCTGGCGGTTCAAATGAAAACGCAGGGACAAGGCATGCAGGTGGCGGAACACTTGCAGGGCGATGGTGCGCACGGCGCGCTGCGTGACCCGGGCGAACAGAAATTCGCGCAATTCCGTAAACAAGGTGGTCGACAGGCGCAGCAAGCCGTAAGCCACGAGCAAGCCGACGGGCAGCACCAGCAGCGCCTGCGGATGCGCCGCCGTGATCGTCATGGCGTCGACGAGTTTTTTCAGGATCAGCGGCACGCCCACGTTGGCCAGCTTGGCGCCCACCAGGCAAAGCAGCGCCAGCAGCACTCGCCATTTGTAGACCCACAGGTATGGCAGCAAGGTCTTGATGGTGGCGAAATCGCTGTGGCTGGCGGAAGCTGGCGAGCGGGGCGGAGGGGGAGTCTGGGAACGGCGCATGGCGAAGGTCGGCTTTTTATGGTTCAATCGCAGCAATTGTAGCCTTTCATGAGAATAAAAGATGAGCACCTCCCCCGCCCGCCCCGACAACTGCCTCGCCTCCGGCCTGCCCGCCGGAAAAATGCCGGAATTGCGCATGATGCCCGCGCCGTCCGACGCCAATGTGTACGGCGACGTCTTCGGCGGCTGGATCATGGCGCAAGTCGATATCGCCGGTTCCCTGCCGGCCACGCGGCGCGCCAACGGCCGTGTCGCCACCATCGCCGTCAACTCCTTCGTCTTCAAAAATCCCGTCTTCGTCGGCGATCTTCTTTCCTTCTACGCCGACATCGTCAAGGTGGGCAATACCTCGATCACCGTCAATGTCGAGGTGTATGCCGAGCGCAACCGCCTGCAGGCGTGCATCGTGAAAGTCACGGAAGCAACCCTGATCTACGTGGCGCGACGGACTCCGACCGCAAGCCGCGCAAGGTGCCGCCCATTGAGACCTTATTGGCGTCCTGATTGTCGTATTAATCCCACGTTTCAGACGGCATGGATAGCCAGCGCCGCATCTTCCTGCACAGCGCCGCCCGCATCGGTGCGCTGGCTGCCGCCGGCAGCGTGCTGTCCGGTTCCAGCGCCAGCGCCGCCACGCGCCTGAACGGCGCGGGCTACCCGTTTGCGCTCGGCGTCGCTTCCGGCTCGCCCCTGCCCGACGCCGTCGTGCTGTGGACGCGCATCTGCTACGACCCGCTGCGGGCTGCCGCCACGCCCGCCATCGCCTTGAACGTGCGCTGGGAAGTGGCCGAAGACGAAGCTTTCCGGCGCATCGCCGCCAAAGGGCAAGCGACGGCCACGCCCGCCCTCGCGCACAGCGTGCATGTCGACGCGGGCGGCCTGGCGCCCGGACGCTGGTACTGGTACCGCTTCATGCTGGGCGACGCCGTCAGCCCCGTGGGCCGTACGCGCACGGCGCCCGAGCCCGGCTCCATGCCTTCTTCGCTGAAACTGGCTGTCGCCTCATGCCAGCACTGGGAATTCGGCGCGTATGCGGCGCACCGGCACATCGCCGCGGCCGGCCCCGACCTGGTGGCCTTCCTTGGCGACTACATCTATGAGTGGGGGCCGTACCAGCTGCAGCACCCAAGCCGCGCCATGCGCACGCATGAAAGCTTCAGCCTGGACGAGTACCGCGCCCGCTATTCGCAATACAAGAGCGACCGGGACTTGCAGGGCGCGCACCTGGCCGCGCCGTGGATCGTCACCTGGGATGACCATGAAGTGGCCAACGATTACGGCAACGACCGCGACGAGTTGCTCACGCCCACCTTCTTGCAGCGCCGCGCGGCCGCCTACCAGGCGTTTTATGAGCACATGCCGCTGCGCCTGCTGCCCTTGGGACGGCGGGGCTTTGTCGACATGCGCATCTACCAGCGCTACGACTGGGGCCGCCTGGCGCGCTTCCACGTACTGGACGACCGGCAATACCGCGCCTACCACGCCTGCGCCAGGCCGGGCCGCGGCGGCTCCAATTCCGTCACCACGCGCAGCTGCCCCGACTTGCTCAAACCGAACCGCACCATGCTGGGCGAGGAACAGCAGCGCTGGCTGCAAACCGGTCTCGATGATTCTCCCGCGCGCTGGAACATCCTGGCCCAGCAAACCCTGATGGCGCAATCGAGCCAGGTGCCCATCCTGCGCCCCGGCGACGAGCGCGTCTGGACCGATGGCTGGGACGGTTACCCGATGGCGCGCCAGCACCTGCTTGACGCCTTGCGCAGCAGCAAGGCCAGCAACCCGCTGGTGCTGTCGGGCGACGTGCACACCTTTTATGCCACGGAACTGAGCCGCAACGCCATGCGCCCCACCGGCAAGGATAATCCCGTGCTGGCCACGGAGTTTTGCGGTACCTCAATCACCTCGAGTTCCCGCCCGCAGGCGCGCACGGAGCAGTACGTGGCGATGAATCCGCACATCCGCTACGGGCGCAGCGACAAGCGCGGCTATATGTTGATGGAAATCACGCCGGAGAAGACCACGACCCTGTTCCAGGGCCTGGAGAACGTGCGCGACAGCGCATCGACCATCGCGACACTGGCCAGTTTCACCGTTCAGGATGGCAAGGCTGGCGTGCAGCGCGTCTAGCCTATGCTTTTCAAGGCCTCGCGGTAGCGCCGGCTGACGGGCACTTCGCCCCCAGTGGAAAGTACCGCGCGCGCATCGCCCGATTCCAGCGGCACGATGGCTTGTACGAAATCAAGATTGACGATATAGCTGCGGTGCACGCGCAGGAAGCGCTTGCTATCCAGGCGGCGCTCGATGGCCGCCATGGTCGAGCGCAACGGATAATCATGGCCGCGCACGTGCAAATTCACATAATTGCCCCAGGCCTGTATCCACTCGATATCGGCGGCGGGCAACAGGAAATCCTTGCCCAGCTTGCGCACTAGGAAGCGTTCCGGCTGCTGCACCGGTTCCACGGCCAGTCCCTCGTCGGGTTCGCCCAGCAGGGTCGCCTCGCCTTGCCAGCGCATCAGCAGCAACTGGTAAAAGCCCGTGAACAATAAAATGGAGAAGTAAGTGCGCACATCCTTGACATATTCATAAGGTAATTCGCGCCACCAGTTACCGAAATCGTAATCGCTGCCGGCGCTCCAGTACGCCAGTTTGCGCAAGGCCACCATGGCCAGCACATGCACGAGGCTGTAGACCAGCGACGCGATCAGGTGCCAGCGCAGGTTCTGGCGCTGGAAAACCAGGTGCAAGGGCCGAAGCTGGTTAGCCAGGATCACCACCGGCACCAGCGCCAGCAACACCAGGTTGCTGCTCCACTCCCACACGGCCACTTCCCAGAACGGTGTCGCGAGCCCGGCGCGTTGGCGGTCCGTCCAGCTGATCCAGCAGTTGAGCGACGTTTGTAGCAGATACAGGACGATCCAGAAAGCTGGCTCGGCGAACTGGCGCCAGCGTTGATATCGTTGCAACAAATCGGTGGAAGACAGGCGCATGGTGTCGGATGGCAAATTAGTTGCATGATTGTAAGGTCCCAAAGCCGTCCCAGTGTCACCGCTCGTCACAAACAGCCCGCAATTGATCACTTTTCGCTGGATCGCCCCGTGTGGCCTGCCTATGCTGGGCTCTTCCTTCACCAGCGGACCCGCGACCATGACCACTGATTCTCGCCGTTACGATATCGATGCCTTGCGCTTTCTTGTCTTCAGCCTGCTGATCGTCTACCACACGGCCATGCTGTACCTGGACGGTGCCGCCTTCCACATGAAGAGCAGCTACTTGACGGAAACATTGAACTTTCCCATGGTCTTTATCAACCGGTGGCGCATGGAAATCGTGTTCCTCATTTCCGGCGTGTCGTGCGCCATGATGGCGCATACCTCCCGCGGCGCCTTCCTGTGGCGCCGGATCAAGCGCCTGTTGCTGCCCCTGCTGTTTGGCGTGCTGGTGGTGATTCCCGTGCAGCCGTATTGCGAGGGCGTCAGCAACGGCCTGGTCGAGCCTGGCTATGGAGCATTTCTGCTGCACTACTTTGGCGGCTACGCCTGGCCGGCCGGCGCATTTACGGGCTGGAAAACCAGTTTTACCTGGAACCATCTGTGGTATCTGGTGTATCTGCTGCTGTACACCATCGTGCTGGTGGCGCTGCAGCCGCTGCTGGCCAAGGCCAGGCCGCTGTTGACGGGGCTGCGCGGCTGGCGCCTGTTGATCCTGCCCGCCCTGCCCGCGCTGGCGGCAACGGCTTTCCTGAAACTGCGCTATCCGGAAACCCATGCGCTGGTGAAAGACTGGTACGCGCACGCCATCTATTTCACCATGTATCTGTATGGCTGGTGGCTGGGCAATGACAAGCGAGTGTGGCAGGAACTGGCGCGCTTGCGCTGGCATGCGCTGCTGCTGGCGCCCTGCACGTTTGCCGTGTATCTGGGCTTTGATCTCGTGTATTCGGAAAACCTGCTGACCTGGGCCTCAGCCGGCTCCTGGCCCATGCGCAACCTGTACATGTGGCTGGCCATCTGCGCCATCCTGGGCTGGTCGCACACCTTGCTGAATAAACCGTTTGCCTGGCTGCCATGGGCGCGCCAGGCCGTCTTTCCCTGGTACATACTGCACCAGAGCGCCATCGTGCTGCTGGCCTACTGGCTGGTGCCGTTAAAGCTGGGCCCCGTGCTGGAACCACTGCTGATACTGGCAGGCACGGTGGCGACTTGCTGGCTGGGAACGTCGCTGCTGATCAGCAAAGTGAACTGGCTGCGCCCCTGCTTCGGCTTGCCCGCCCAGCCACGGCAAGCCGTGGTGGCAGACACAGCCTTGGCGGCAAGTTAAGCCGCTTTCTTTTCGTCGCGCAATTGACGGCGCAAGATCTTGCCGACGTTGGTTTTTGGCAATTCATCGCGGAACTCGATGTATTTCGGCTTCTTGTACGCCGTCAATTCATGCTTGCAATGCTCGCGGATCTGTTCCACCGTCAGGTTCGGGTCCTTGCGCACGACAAACACTTTCACGGCTTCGCCCGAATTGGCATCCGGCACGCCGATGCAGGCACATTCGAGCACGCCCGGGCAGGAAGCGACCACGTCTTCCACCTCGTTCGGATACACATTGAAGCCGGAGACGATGATCATGTCTTTCTTGCGGTCGACAATCTTCACATAGCCGCGCTCGTCCATGACGCCCACGTCGCCCGTCTTGAAGTAGCCGTCGGCCGTCATCGACTTGGCCGTCTCGTCCGGACGCTGCCAATATCCGGCCATCACTTGCGGGCCGCGCACGGCGATTTCACCCGGCTCGCCCAGCGCCACTTCCACGCCGTCGTCGTTGAGAATCGCCACTTCCGTCGACGGGAAAGGCAAGCCGATGGTGCCCGTGAATTCCGTGATATCGACGCGGTTGCCCGTCACCACGGGTGATGTTTCCGACATGCCATAACCTTCGATCAGCGGGCAGCCCGTCAGTTTCAGCCAGCGTTCGGCCACGCTGCGCTGCAGGGCCATGCCGCCGCCATTGCACACTTTGTAGCTGGAAAAATCGAGCTTGGCGAAATCGGCATTATTCAGCAGCGCGTTGTACAAGGTATTGACGGCAGGGAAGACAACGATCTTGTGCTTGCTCAATTCCTTGACGAAGCCGGGGATGTCGCGCGGATTCGGAATCAACACGCACATGCCGCCCAGACGCATGCCCATCAGGGCGCTGACCGTCAGCGAATAGATGTGATACAGGGGCAAGGCGCACATGAAGCCCATCGACGTGGCGCGCATTTCCTTGGTCATCACGGGCGCCATCCACGCCTCGTTCTGCAGCACGTTGGCGATCACATTGCGGTGCAACAACATCGCGCCTTTCGACACGCCCGTCGTGCCGCCCGTGTATTGCAGGAAGACGATATCGTCATGGCCCTGCTCTACCGGCGTCAAGGTCAGGCGGGAACCCTCGGCCAGCACCTTGTTGAAGCTGATGGCGTTCGGCAAGGAAAACGCGGGCACCATTTTCTTGATCTTGCGCACGACGAAGTTGACGATCGTGCCTTTCAGTCCGCCCAGCAAGTCGCCCATGGTGGCCACGATCACGTGCTTGACCTGGGTGTGCGGCAGCACCTGTTCGACCGTGGTGGCAAAGTTTTCCAGCACGATGATGGCTTCGCTGCCCGAATCGATCAGCTGGTGCTGCAATTCGCGCGGCGTGTACAGCGGATTGACGTTGACCACCGTGTAGCCGGCGCGCAGGATCGCCGCCATGGCCACCGGATACTGCAGCACGTTGGGCAGCATGATCGCCACGCGCGCGCCCCGTTGCAGGCCCTTGCTTTGCAGCCAGGCGCCCATCTGCTGCGACAACTTGTCCAGTTCGCGGTAGGTGAGGAATTTATCCATGCACACGAAGGCATTGCGGTCCGCATAATTCTGGAACGACTCTTCCAACAAATGCGTTACGGAACGGTATTGCGTGCAATCAATCTCTGCGGGAACGCCGTCCGGGTACGACTTCAACCAAATCTTGTCCATCTCGCCTCATCTTTATCTGTAAAAGGGATGCGCCCCCTGGCGCATCCACATTGTTTATGCTGCTATCTTTTTCTCGTCGCGCAAGGCGCGACGCAAAATCTTGCCGACGTTGGTCTTCGGCAGTTCATCGCGGAATTCGATGTATTTCGGCCGCTTGTAGCCCGTGAACTGCTCCTTGCAATACGCCGCCAGCACTTCCTGGGTCAGGTTCGGATCCTTGCGCACGACAAACACTTTCACGGCCTCGCCCGAATGTTCATCGGGCACGCCCACGCAGGCGCACTCGAGCACGCCCGGATGGGCCGCGATGACGGCTTCGACTTCGTTCGGATACACATTGAAGCCGGAGACGAGGATCATGTCTTTCTTGCGGTCCACGATCTTCACGTAGCCGCGCTCGTCCATGATGCCCACGTCGCCCGATTTGAAGTAGCCGTCCGGCGTCATGACCTTGGCCGTTTCATCGGGACGGTTCCAGTAGCCGCTCATCACTTGCGGGCCACGGATGGCGATCTCGCCCGTCTGTCCCAGCGCTACTTCCTTGCCATCATCGTCGAGGATGGCGATCTCGGTCGACGGAATCGGCAAGCCGATGGTGCCGGAGAACGCCGTGCTGTCGGCGCGGTTGCAGGTGGCGACGGGCGACGTTTCCGACAAGCCATAACCTTCGATGATGGACACACCCGTCACCTGCAGCCACTTGTCGTTGACAGCTTGCTGCACCGCCATGCCGCCGCCATTGGCGATCTTCAAGCCCGAGAAATCGAGCTTGGCGAAGTCGGGATGATTGACCAGCGCGTTATACAGCGTATTGACCGCCGGCAACAAATTGAACTTGTATTTGCCCAGTTCCTTGATCAGGCCTGGGATATCGCGCGGATTCGGGATCAGGATATTCAGGGCGCCCACGCGCGTGCCCCACATGGCGCACGCCGTCAGGGCAAAGATATGGTACAGCGGCAAAGCGCAGACGATGATCATCTGTTCCTTGCTGTTCTGGTCGAGCGCCGCGCCCGACCACGCTTCGCTTTGCAGCACATTGGCGATCACATTGCGGTGGCTCAAGGTCGCGCCTTTCGACACGCCCGTGGTGCCGCCCGTGTATTGCAAGAAAGCGGGGTCGTTGATGCTCAGCTCGACTGGCGTGAGTTTCATGCGGCTGCCCAGCGCCAGCGCCTGCTTGAAACGCATGGCGTTCGGCAGGGAATACGCGGGCACCATCTTCTTGACGTTACGCACGACAAAATTGACGATCATGCCCTTCAAACCGCCCAGCATCTCGCCCATGCTGGCGACGACGATGTGCTTGACGGCCGTCCTGCTCAGCACTTGCTCGAGCGTATGGGCAAAGTTTTCCAGCACGATGATGGCTTCGCTGCCCGAATCGTTGAGTTGATGCTCGAGTTCGCGCGGCGTATAGAGAGGATTGACGTTGACCACCGTGTAGCCGGCGCGCAGGACGGCAGCGATCGCCACCGGATACTGCAGCACGTTCGGCATCATCAGGGCGACACGCGCGCCCTTCTTCAGGCCGCGGCTTTGCAGCCAGGCGCCCAGCTGGCGCGAATAGGTATCGAGTTCGGCGTAGGTGAGAAATTTGTCCATGCAGACATAGGCCTTGCGGTCCGCATATTTTTGAAACGCCTCTTCCAGCACATGCACCAGCGAACGATATTGATCAGGATCGATGTCGGCGGGGACGCCGGGAGGGTACGACTTCAGCCAAATTTTTTCCATCCTGTGCCTCTTGTCTCGAATCATCGTGGGGGAGCCGGCGCACCTTGCCGGCGCGGATCATTGCTGCGGATTCTGTCGTCCGGCAGTCGGTTTGAGCATTCTGACGAGCAATTGCTCTATGCTACTAATGCGATGCTATCGGGCGCCGCGCTTCCATGCAAGCGCTTTCAACAGTATTCGAGCGGCAACTCTAGGGGTATTTTATGCTGCAATGCAGCATGACAAATACACTGTTGCAGGATCGCTTGCCCTGCCGTGCGGGACAAACTTTACGGGTCACGGGCTGGACAATTGTTCCAGCGCCTGCCTGCGCTCAGGCTTCTTGATCTGGGACATTGTGTGCACTGCAGCATAAAAAGCACGAAAGTTCTTTTTTTCTTCCAGCAATTTTTTGAAGGCAGGCAAAAATTCATTGTAGGTAGACACGGAAGCCAGGTGCGCATTGCTCAAGGGCTGCTCGAACCAGCGGTCGTAACCGGCAAAACCACCCCAGTTTTTCTTCAGCACCTGATACCCGTCTTGCAATGCCGCAAACACCTGCGCCTTGCGCGCGCGCTTGTCCGCATCGCTGGCGTCGCTTGCATACACGGCTTCCAGTTTCTCCCGATATGTCAGCAGCAAGGCCAGGAAATCCTGGCGCCGCGCCGCATACTGGGCGTACGACGCGCGCATGGCGTCATTGCCCTCGCGCGCCAGCCAGCGCTGCACGCCCGCCTCTTCCACGGCGCTGGCAAACGATTCGTTGAAGGCCGAATCGCCGGGCACGTACACCACCTGGTGCGCCAGTTCATGGAAGATCAGGCGCGCCAATTCCGCATCGTTGTAATTGATAAAGGTCGACAGCAGCGGGTCGTCGAACCAGCCCAGCGTGGAATACGCGGGCACGCCGCCCACCTGCACGTCGTAATGCTGGGCGCGCAACTCGTCGGCATACGCGAGCGCCTCTTCCTTGCTGTAATAGCCGCGGTAACTGACGCAGCCGGCGATGGGGAAACACCATTGCAGCGGCTGCAGCGACAGTTCCGGCGTGGCCACCACGTTCCACAGCACGAACGGGCGCCGCAGGGCCGCATAGTTCTTGTAGCTGCCATTGTCGGGCAAGTCCAGCTCGCTGACGGCAAAGCGGCGGATTTGCTGCGCCTTGGCCAGGCGCACTTTCAGGCGCGGTTCCGTGGCCGGGTCATCGAGCCAGTCGCCGATGGGACGCGCGCCGGACCACAGCGCATATTGCCCCTGCGCCGCCTGCGTGTAGTAGCGCAGCTGCGTGCAGCCGCCCAGCAGCAGGCACAGCATGCCGACAAGCAGCCGGGCCGGCCAGCGCGCCATGTCAGGCCACCTTTTCCACTTCGACCAGCGTGTCGTAGAAGGTGGGGGCACGGCCCATGTCCGTCAGGCGCTGGCTGGTCACTTCATTGGCGTTCTTGCCGTCGCTGGCGAGCTTTTTCCACCACACGGACAAGCCCACCACCAGGCCTCGTCTCGCCTTGTCCGTGACCCTGGCCTTGGCCACAAAACTGCCGCGGTCATTGAAGATGCGCACCATGTCGCCGGCCGCGATGCCGCGCGCGGCGCTGTCATCCGGGTGGATATCGAGGTGCGGCTCGCCTTCGGCCGCGCGCAGGCTTTTCACGTTCACAAAGGTGGAATTGAGGAAGTTGCGCGCCGGCGGCGAAATCATGGCCAGCGGGAAACGCGCCGCCAGTGCGGATTGCTGGCTGGCGATTCGTGCGGCGCAATGTAGGTCGGCAAGGGATCGAGTCCCGCCTGCGCCATGGATTCCGAATACAACTCGCACTTGCCCGATGGCGTGGGGAAACCGCCCGCGGCAAATGGCGCCTCGGGCATGGCCAGCTTTTGCCAGCCCGTGCGTTTCAGCGATTCCCAGTCGAAATGCACGGCGCGCGCATCCGTGTTGTCGAACGCCTTGGCCGCCAGCGCATCGTCGCTTTCCTGGAAGCATGGATCATCAAAGCCCATGTATCGGGCCAGCAGGCGGAAGATTTCCGTATTCGCCTTCGCTTCGCCCAGCGGCGCCACGGCCGCATTGTTCGCCATCATGTACAGATGGCCGTAGGTGGAATGCGCATCGACGTGTTCCAGTTGCGTGGTGGCGGGCAACACGATGTCGGCGTAATCGACGGTATCGGTCTGGAAATGTTCGAGCACGACCGTAAACAGGTCTTCGCGGGCGAAACCCTGCGCCACTTTCGCGGAATCGGGCGCCACCGCCAGCGGATTCGAGTTGTAGACGATCACGGCTTCCACTTGCGGGCCGAACTCGGGCGAGCTGGTTTTCAGCAAGTCGTCGCCGATGGTGCTCATGTTGATGATGCGCGGCGTGCCTTTCAATAAGTCGGGACGCTGCAGGGCCTTGCGGTTGACGGGGAAGGAACCCGAGCTCGACAGCTGCATGCCGCCGGCAGGATGGCGCCAGGCGCCCGTCAGCGCCGGCAGGCAGGCGATGTTGCGCACGGCCATGCCGCCGCCATGCACGCGCTGCACGCCGTAGTTGGTACGGATGGCGGCGCCTTCGCCGGAGCGGCAGGCCTGGCCGTACAGGCGCGCCAGTTCCACCACTTCCGTGATCGTGATGCCGCACACCTCGGCCACGCGCTCAGGCGGCCATTCCAGGGCCCGCTGTTTCAAGGCCTCGTAACCAACAGTGTAGCGCTCGATGTAATCATGATCGAGCAAATCTTCCACAATCAAGACATGCATCAAGCCCAGCGCCAGGGCGGCGTCGGTGCCCGGCAGCAAGGCGATATGCTGGTGGCATTTTTCGGCCGTCAGCGAACGATAGGGGTCGATGGCGATCAGGGTGGCGCCATGGCGCTTGGCTTCCTGCGCGCGCATCCAGAAGTGCAGGTTCGAGGCGATGGGGTTGCCGCCCCAGATGATGATCAATTTCGCGTTCTGGAACTGCTCCAGGTCCGTGCCGATGCTGGCGCCCACCGTATAGCGGTAGCCCGTGGCGCCGGCTGACGCGCAGATGGTGCGGTCCAGCAGGGAAGCGCCGAGCTGGTTGAAGAAACGTGAGGACATCGACTCGCCCTGCACCAGGCCCATGGTGCCACAGTAGCTGTACGGCAAGATCGCCTGCGGATCGCGCGCGGCGATCGGTTTCAAGCGGGCGGCGATGGTTTGTAATGCTTCGTCCCAGCTGATGGGCTCGAACTTGCCTTCCCCCTTCTTGCCCACGCGGCGCAGCGGCGTCAGCAAGCGGTCCGCATGGTAGGTGCGCTCCGTAAAGCGCGACACCTTCGTGCACAGCACGCCAGCCGTGGTCGGGTGGTCGGGATCACCCTTGACGGCGGTGGCCACGCCATCGGTCACCGTGACCAGGAGGGCGCAGGTATCGGGACAGTCGAGCGGGCAGGCGGCGCGCACTTGGGTGGTGGTCATGGGGCAATCCAAAAACGTTGGGGGAAGGCGATACTGTAAACCATTCCGCGCGCTTGCTGTTGGCGCCATGGCAAGCTGGTCCGTGCGCTGGATTTACCCGGCAAACAAGGGCTACAATGCATTATTAGCCGCGCCTGTTTTTGATCAAACAGCCGCGGTCCGGCGCGCCATACATTGCTGCGTGCCAGCATCCACAGGAGAGTCCCATGAAACTAGTTGATCCGATCTTGGCGTTTCAATCCGAGCTGCAAGGTATCCGCCGCGACCTGCATGCGCACCCCGAACTGTGCTACGAAGAACAGCGCACTTCGGACGTGGTCGCCGCCAAACTGACGGAATGGGGCATTCCCGTGGTACGCGGCCTGGGCCGCACCGGCGTGGTCGGCATCATCCAGCATGGCAGCTCCAAGCGTGCCATCGGCCTGCGCGCCGATATGGATGCCTTGCCCATGCAGGAAATGAATACTTTCGAGCATGCCTCGCGCCACCCGGGCAAGATGCACGCCTGCGGCCACGACGGCCACACGGCGATGCTGCTGGGCGCGGCCCATTACCTGGCGCAGCACCGCAACTTCGATGGCACGGTCTACCTGGTCTTCCAGCCGGCCGAAGAAGGTGGCGCCGGCGCGCGCGAAATGATAGCAGACGGCTTGTTTAAAAAGTTTCCCATGGACGCCATCTACGGCATGCACAACTGGCCAGGCGCGGAAACCGGCACGCTGAGCGTGGTGGAAGGGCCGATGATGGCGTCGAGCAATGAATTCCACGTCACCGTCAAAGGCAAGGGCGCGCATGCGGCCCAGCCCCACAAGGGCATCGACCCCGTGATGGTGGCCGTGCAGATCGCGCAAAGCTGGCAAACCGTCATTACGCGCAACAAGAGTCCGCTCGACACGGCCGTGCTGTCGATCACGCAAATCCATGCGGGCAGCGCCACCAATGTGATTCCCGACGATGCCAGCCTGGTCGGGACCGTGCGCACCTTCACCACGCCCGTGCTGGACCTGATCGAAGAGCGCATGCGCGACATCGCCGTGCACACGGCCGCCGCCTTTGGCGCCGAAGTCGAGTTCCACTTCAAGCGCAACTATCCGCCACTGGTCAACCATGCGAAGGAAACGGCGTTTGCCGTCGACGTGATGAAAAGCGTGGTGGGGGCCGACAAGGTCAACGCGAATGTCGAGCCGACCATGGGCGCGGAAGATTTCGCGTTTTTCTTGCAGGAAAAAGCCGGCTGCTACATCTTCATCGGCAATGGCGATGGCGAGCACCGCGATGGCGGCCACGGCCTGGGGCCGTGCGTCTTGCACAATGGCAGCTACGACTTCAACGACAACCTGCTGCCCATCGGCGCCAGTTTCTGGGTCAAGCTGGCCGAAGCGAGCCTGCCCGTCGCTTGATTCAGCTCAACTTATCCGGACCGGTGCCCAGGCGCTGGCCCGGATTCAACGCTTCCAGGGCCAGCAAGGCCGCCGCATGGTCAGCCGTCGGGTACATTTCGGCAAGGGTTTCATAGCGCTGCGTCACCAGTTGCGTCACCGGCAAGGTGACGTGGGCCGCCTCGGCCGCCGCGAGGATATTGTGCATATCCTTGATCTGGCTTTTCACCTGCCCGCCCGCAACAAAATTGCGCTCCAGCATGCGCTGGCCATGCACCTCCAGAATCTTGCTCTCGGCAAAACCGCCACGGATAGCCGTGCGCACGGCAGCCGCATCGGCGCCGGCCGCCTGGGCCAACAGCAGGGCTTCCGCCACGATATTCAGGGTCGCGCCGACGATCAGCTGATTGCACAGCTTGGCAACCTGGCCCACTACCGGGTGGCCCCACCAGGGTCGGTCGCCCCATGGCCGCCAGGATAGTTTCCACGCGCGCGTAATCGCCGGCGCTGGCGCCAGCCATGATCGCCAGCGTACCCGCCTGTGCCCCGCCGACGCCACCCGACACGGGCGCATCGATGAAGCCATGGCCGGCGGCGTGCAAAGTGGCATGAAATTGCCGGGCTTCCGATTGCTTGGTGGAACTCATATCGACCCACAACGCTCCTGCGCGCAAGGCCGGCAACGCTTCCTGCAGCACCGTTGCTACGACGGGGCCGGCTTCCAGCATCGAGATGACCACATCTGCGCCATTGACCGCCTCAGCCACGGAAACGGCCGCCTGCGCCCCTGCCGCACGCAGGACTTGGGCCTTGCTGTGCGTGCGATTCCAAATTGTGACAGAATATCCAGCGCGTAGCAGGCAGCGGACCATCGGATCCCCCATCAGACCGATACCGAGAAATGCGATTTTTGTAGAGAATGTCAATTAACCCCTGAAATCAACAAGTGGCGAGAGCGGCATGCAAAAAAGCTGCCTGCGCAGACAAGACAATAGCCTATCGGCCAATTTTACGATGAAAGCCTCTATGTTCTTCAAGAAGAATCTCCTCAAATCCATCGCCGCCGTTGCCGCGCTGATGGCAGCCAATGCCGGCTTTGCCGCCGACGACAAACTGATCGACTCCGTCTACGGCGAATATGCCAAGGGCGTGAAGGTACAAATGGTACGCGCCGGCGTCACCTCGAACTGGGACAAGGCCTGGTTTGTATCGAATGGCACGCAGCTGAGCGGTTACTGGGATGCCAGCATCGGCGGCTGGGATGGCAAGAGCTATCGCAATGTCCCTGGTCAGCATCAAAAGCTGTGGGACCTGGGCTTTACTCCCGTCTTCCGCTTTGAAAACACGAACAAGCTGGGCTTCTATGCAGAAGGCGGCATTGGC
This sequence comes from Janthinobacterium sp. TPC_1, assembly GCF_056037845.1. Classification (NCBI taxonomy): domain Bacteria; kingdom Pseudomonadati; phylum Pseudomonadota; class Betaproteobacteria; order Burkholderiales; family Oxalobacteraceae; genus Janthinobacterium; species Janthinobacterium sp. TPC_1. Next base: position 1,204,072 of record NZ_CP195157.1, read on the forward strand.
GTACACATGCTGTCCAAGCTGTACGATAACGACGATAACCGCCTGTCGACCCACTTCCAGTTCGGCGACCATATCGGCGTCGGCTATATCTTCAATAACAAATGGGAAGTTGCTGCGAAGATCCAGCATTTCTCGAATGGCGGCTACAAGAAACCAAATAGCGGCGTCAATTACATGAACGTCAAAGTCGCTTATCACTTTTAATGGGTTTAATAAATGACAAAGGCAGCGCATAGCGCTGCCTTTTTTTCGTCGGCTGAACAGCCGGGGTCATCAGACCCTCCATGCCGCAAACTCAGGGGCTTGCGCTGTCGCCCATGGGGGTCTGACCCCAGCTTTCGCTTGGGGCGAACGCTCAAACCGCCAGACGAAAAAAAACCCGACCATTGCTGATCGGGTTTTTCTCTAGGTGGAACAGCCGGGGGCTGTTTCACCAAATAACAAGCCTGACGATAACCTACTTTCACACTGGTTGCAGCACTATCATCGGCGCAAAGTTGTTTCACGGTCCTGTTCGGGATGGGAAGGGGTGGGACCAACTTGCTATGGTCATCAGGCATAACTTGTACCGGCATTTGTCCTCAGTGGAGCGACAAGGCCATGAATCTGGAAGAAGCAAAGATTAAGGGTAATGAATTGGTGTATCAACACACACGCAACGTTGTACCGTCTTATCCTCTGTACCTGCTAAGGTTATAGGGACAAGCCGTACGGGCAATTAGTACTGGTTAGCTTAATGCATTACTGCACTTCCACACCCAGCCTATCAACGTCCTGGTCTCGAACGACCCTTCAAAGAGCTCAAGGCTCTGGGAAATCTCATCTCAAGGCAAGTTTCCCGCTTAGATGCTTTCAGCGGTTATCTCTTCCGAACTTAGCTACCCGGCAATGCCACTGGCGTGACAACCGGTACACCAGAGGTTCGTCCACTCCGGTCCTCTCGTACTAGGAGCAGCCCCCTTCAAATTTCCAACGCCCACGGCAGATAGGGACCAAACTGTCTCACGACGTTTTAAACCCAGCTCACGTACCACTTTAAATGGAAACAGCCATACCCTTGGGACCGGCTACAGCCCCAGGATGTGATGAGCCGACATCGAGGTGCCAAACTCCCCCGTCGATATGAACTCTTGGGAGGAATCAGCCTGTTATCCCCAGAGTACCTTTTATCCGTTGAGCGATGGCCCTTCCATACAGAACCACCGGATCACTATGTCCTACTTTCGTACCTGCTCGACTTGTCAGTCTCGCAGTTAAGCACGCTTATGCCATTGCACTATCAACACGATGTCCGACCGTATCTAGCGTACCTTCGAACTCCTCCGTTACACTTTAGGAGGAGACCGCCCCAGTCAAACTGCCTACCATGCACTGTCCCCGATCCGGATAACGGACCAAGGTTAGAACCTCAAACAAACCAGGGTGGTATTTCAAGGTTGGCTCCACGAGAACTAGCGTCCCCGCTTCAAAGCCTCCCACCTATCCTACACAGATTGGTTCAAAGTCCAATGCAAAGCTACAGTAAAGGTTCATGGGGTCTTTCCGTCTAGCCGCGGGTAGATTGCATCATCACAAACATTTCAACTTCGCTGAGTCTCGGGAGGAGACAGTGTGGCCATCGTTACGCCATTCGTGCAGGTCGGAACTTACCCGACAAGGAATTTCGCTACCTTAGGACCGTTATAGTTACGGCCGCCGTTTACTGGGACTTCAATCAAGAGCTTGCACCCCATCATTTAATCTTCCAGCACCGGGCAGGCGTCACACCCTATACGTCCACTTTCGTGTTTGCAGAGTGCTGTGTTTTTATTAAACAGTCGCAGCCACCAGTTTATTGCAACCCTTTCACCCTCATGGAGTAAACCAATCAAGCTACCGGGGCGTACCTTTTCCCGAAGTTACGGTACCAATTTGCCGAGTTCCTTCTCCCGAGTTCTCTCAAGCGCCTTAGAATACTCATCTCGCCCACCTGTGTCGGTTTGCGGTACGGTCTCGTATGACTGAAGCTTAGAGGCTTTTCTTGGAACCACTTCCGATTGCTTCGTGAGAACAAGTTCACTCGTCCCATCCCCTTGAATTCCGCGCCCGGATTTGCCTAAGCGCCTTCTATGAGACAGAAACCAACTATTCCAACAGTTGGACAACCTTCCGCGATCCGTCCCCCCATCGCATCATACGACGGTGCAGGAATATTAACCTGCTTCCCATCAGCTACGCATCTCTGCCTCGCCTTAGGGGCCGACTCACCCTGCTCCGATGAACGTTGAACAGGAAACCTTGGGCTTACGGCGTGGAGGCTTTTCACCCCCATTATCGCTACTCATGTCAGCATTCGCACTTCTGATACCTCCAGCATCCTTTACAAGACACCTTCGCAGGCTTACAGAACGCTCTCCTACCATATATATCTGTGATAAATCACAGAACAATATCCGCAGCTTCGGTGACTGGCTTAGCCCCGTTACATCTTCCGCGCAGGACGACTCGATCAGTGAGCTATTACGCTTTCTTTAAATGATGGCTGCTTCTAAGCCAACATCCTGACTGTTTTAGCCTTCCCACTTCGTTTTCCACTTAGCCAATCTTTGGGACCTTAGCTGGCGGTCTGGGTTGTTTCCCTCTTGACGCCGGACGTTAGCACCCGACGTCTGTCTCCCAAGCTCGCACTCATCGGTATTCGGAGTTTGCAATGGTTTGGTAAGTCGCAATGACCCCCTAGCCATAACAGTGCTCTACCCCCGATGGTGATACTTGAGGCACTACCTAAATAGTTTTCGGAGAGAACCAGCTATTTCCAAGTTTGTTTAGCCTTTCACCCCTACCCACAGCTCATCCCCTAATTTTTCAACATTAGTGGGTTCGGACCTCCAGGGCGTGTTACCGCACCTTCATCCTGGCCATGAGTAGATCACTTGGTTTCGGGTCTACACCCAGCGACTGATCGCCCTATTCGGACTCGATTTCTCTACGGCTTCCCTATTCGGTTAACCTTGCCACTGAATGTAAGTCGCTGACCCATTATACAAAAGGTACGCAGTCACGGAACAAGTCCGCTCCTACTGTTTGTATGCACACGGTTTCAGGATCTATTTCACTCCCCTTCCGGGGTTCTTTTCGCCTTTCCCTCACGGTACTGGTTCACTATCGGTCGATTACGAGTATTTAGCCTTGGAGGATGGTCCCCCCATATTCAGACAGGATGTCACGTGTCCCGCCCTACTTGTCGTACGCTTAGTACCACCGGTCCGATTTCACATACGGGGCTATCACCCACTATGGCTCCTATTTCCAGAGGATTCTGTTATCGGTCCGACTATCACGTACAGGCTCTTCCCATTTCGCTCGCCGCTACTTTGGGAATCTCGGTTGATTTCTTTTCCTGCAGCTACTTAGATGTTTCAGTTCGCCGCGTTCGCCTTGCATACCTATGTATTCAGTATGCAATACCCTAAAAGGGTGGGTTGCCCCATTCGGAAATCTGCGGATCAAAGTGTGTTTGCTCACTCCCCGCAGCTTATCGCAAGCTACTACGTCCTTCATCGCCTGTAATCGCCAAGGCATCCACCATGTGCACTTATTCGCTTGTCCCTATAACGTTAGCCTCTCAACATTTACATGATGAAAGAGCGCTACAGGGATAAGAAAGTACAACGTTGTTGCTTGTTTGTTGATACATACAATCATTACCCATCGATTCGCTTTTTACGGCAAACCGATCAATAAATAATCTTTACTTCTTCCAGATTGTTAAAGAACGAAACAGCTTTGATCGCTAAAAGATCAAATCTAAACCGGGTCTATTTGACTGGCTTACATTTGCACTTTCGGTAAAACGTGGTGGAGGATGACGGGATCGAACCGACGACCCCCTGCTTGCAAAGCAGGTGCTCTCCCAGCTGAGCTAATCCCCCTGGGTATGACTGGTAGGGCTGGTTGGACTCGAACCAACGACCCCCGCGTTATCAACACGGTGCTCTAACCAGCTGAGCTACAGCCCCAACGCGGTGCTACTACGACTACTGTTTCTTCTTAATTAAACAGCCGATAAGTGTGAACATTTGATGCGTGAACCATTACTGGTTCGTGCAAACTCTAGAAAGGAGGTGATCCAGCCGCACCTTCCGATACGGCTACCTTGTTACGACTTCACCCCAGTCACGAATCCTACCGTGGTAAGCGCCCTCCTTACGGTTAAGCTACCTACTTCTGGTAAAACCCGCTCCCATGGTGTGACGGGCGGTGTGTACAAGACCCGGGAACGTATTCACCGCGACATGCTGATCCGCGATTACTAGCGATTCCAACTTCATGCAGTCGAGTTGCAGACTACAATCCGGACTACGATACACTTTCTGCGATTAGCTCCCCCTCGCGGGTTGGCGGCGCTCTGTATGTACCATTGTATGACGTGTGAAGCCCTACCCATAAGGGCCATGAGGACTTGACGTCATCCCCACCTTCCTCCGGTTTGTCACCGGCAGTCTCATTAGAGTGCCCTTTCGTAGCAACTAATGACAAGGGTTGCGCTCGTTGCGGGACTTAACCCAACATCTCACGACACGAGCTGACGACAGCCATGCAGCACCTGTGTACTGGTTCTCTTTCGAGCACTCCCCAATCTCTCGGGGATTCCAGCCATGTCAAGGGTAGGTAAGGTTTTTCGCGTTGCATCGAATTAATCCACATCATCCACCGCTTGTGCGGGTCCCCGTCAATTCCTTTGAGTTTTAATCTTGCGACCGTACTCCCCAGGCGGTCTACTTCACGCGTTAGCTGCGTTACCAAGTCAATTAAGACCCGACAACTAGTAGACATCGTTTAGGGCGTGGACTACCAGGGTATCTAATCCTGTTTGCTCCCCACGCTTTCGTGCATGAGCGTCAATCTTGACCCAGGGGGCTGCCTTCGCCATCGGTGTTCCTCCACATATCTACGCATTTCACTGCTACACGTGGAATTCTACCCCCCTCTGCCAGATTCTAGCCTTGCAGTCTCCAATGCAATTCCCAGGTTGAGCCCGGGGATTTCACATCAGACTTACAAAACCGCCTGCGCACGCTTTACGCCCAGTAATTCCGATTAACGCTTGCACCCTACGTATTACCGCGGCTGCTGGCACGTAGTTAGCCGGTGCTTATTCTTCAGGTACCGTCATTAGCAAGAGATATTAGCTCTCACCGTTTCTTCCCTGACAAAAGAGCTTTACAACCCGAAGGCCTTCTTCACTCACGCGGCATTGCTGGATCAGGCTTTCGCCCATTGTCCAAAATTCCCCACTGCTGCCTCCCGTAGGAGTCTGGACCGTGTCTCAGTTCCAGTGTGGCTGGTCGTCCTCTCAGACCAGCTACTGATCGATGCCTTGGTAGGCTTTTACCCTACCAACTAGCTAATCAGATATCGGCCGCTCCACGAGCATGAGGTCTTGCGATCCCCCACTTTCATCCTTAGATCGTATGCGGTATTAGCGTAACTTTCGCTACGTTATCCCCCACTCCAGGGTACGTTCCGATATATTACTCACCCGTTCGCCACTCGCCACCAGAGCAAGCTCCGTGCTGCCGTTCGACTTGCATGTGTAAGGCATGCCGCCAGCGTTCAATCTGAGCCAGGATCAAACTCTTCAGTTTAATCTCTGTTACTTTGCCATTTTATTGGCACCGTCTTGCGACGGGTCGCTCACTCAAAAAACTGACAGGCTACTTCCGAAGAAGTATCCTATTTCATTATTTCTTGTGAACATTTGATATATTTTAAGTATTACAGCAATCCGAAGATCGCTGCTGCACTTACATCAAATGTCCACACTTATCGACTGTTAATTGTTAAAGAACTGTATTCGGTTACTGCTTTCGCGCTATCGACAAAGCGTTGTGTTTGTCAGCTGCGAAGAAGGAAGAGTATGAAGCGTTTCGGCTAATTCGTCAACCTTCTTTTTTACTACCCTCACCGTTTCCAGTGATCCCGTTGTTTCGCAAACTGCTGCGTCTCATTGGGGAGGCGAACTATAGCAAAGCCGCCCACGGGCGGCAAGCTTTATTTCAGCAATGCTGCCACCGCCATGCCTACCTCGGTCGTACTGGCGCTACCGCCCATGTCCGGCGTACGCGGACCATGCTCGAGCACCTGCTCGATGGCGCGCACAATCGCGTCATGTGCGGCCGTGTACCGGGCGTCGCCATTGCCGAGGAAGTCCAGCATCATGGCGCCCGACCAGATCATGCCGATCGGGTTGGCGATATTCTGGCCATAGATATCAGGCGCGGAACCGTGTACCGGTTCAAAAACGGAGGGGAATGTGCGCTCCGGATTGATATTGGCCGACGGTGCAATGGCAATCGTCCCCGTACAGGCAGGGCCCAGGTCGGACAGGATATCGCCAAACAGGTTTGACGCCACCACCACGTCGAAACGCTCGGGGCTCAATACAAAGCGGGCCGCCAGGATGTCGATATGGTATTTATCCCAGTGCACATCGGGGAAGCTTGGAGCCATCGCCTCCACCCGCTCATCCCAGAATGGCATGCTGATGGCGATACCATTCGACTTGGTTGCCGATGTCAGGTGTTTTTTAGGCCGGCTTTGCGCCAGCTCAAACGCATACTTCAGGATGCGGTCGACTCCCTTGCGCGTAAACACGGATTCCTGCAGCACCGTTTCGCGCTCCGTCCCCTCGAACATGCGCCCGCCCACGGACGAATATTCTCCTTCCGTATTTTCACGCACGACATAAAAGTCGATATCGCCAGGTTTCTTGTTCGCCAGCGGACACGGTACGCCCGGCATCAGCCGTACGGGTCGCAAGTTGACGTATTCGTCGAACTCGCGCCGGAATTTCAACAGCGATCCCCATAAGGAGATATGGTCGGGCACCTTGTCCGGCCAACCCACGGCGCCAAAATAGATGGCGTCAAAATCCTTGAGCTGGGCAAACCAGTCCGAGGGCATCATCTGGCCATGCTTCAGGTAATAGTCGCAATTCGCCCACGCCATGGTCGTAAACTGCAGGTCGATATTGAAGCGGCGCGCCGCGGCCTCGACCACACGCAACCCTTCCGGCATGACTTCATTGCCGATGCCGTCGCCGGCGATAACTGCGATTCTGTGTACGGCCATGACGTTCTCCTGTTGATTGATGGATGCGTTGATGATACTGGCGCCGCATCAGAATACAATCAGGGAATTCATAACCCCAGTATCTACATTTCGTGGTCAATCAATGAAACATACACCGCTGCTGGAAGACTTACGCCTGTTTTGCCAGGTCGCCCATAAAACCAGTTTCGCCGCCACGGCACTGGAACTGGGCATTTCCAAGGCGGTCGTGAGCAAGCGCATCGGCATGCTGGAAGCGGCGCTGCAAGTGCGTTTGCTGCACCGGACGACGCGCCGGGTCAGCGTCACCGATCATGGCGAGATCGTGCGGCAATGGGCGCAGCGCATCCTGGAAGATGTCGAGCAGATGGGTGAAGCGGTGGCGCAGTCAAAATTGCAGCCGCAGGGCGTGCTGCACATCTGCTCCAGTTCCGGCTTCGGACGCAACCGGCTCGGCCCCGCCCTGTCCCAGCTGGCACGACAGTATCCAGACCTGAAAATACAGCTGGAATTGCTCGACCGCCCCGTTGACCTACCGGGCGAAGGTTTCGACCTCGATATTCGCATCGGCGTGGTGCGCGAGCCAGACCTGATCGCCCACCGTATTGCCAGCAATCAACGCGTACTGTGCGCCGCACCCGCCTACCTGACACAACATGGCACGCCGGACACCCTGGCGCAATTGGCTGAGCATGCCTGCATCGTCATCCGCGAGCGCGACCAGGATGGGCGGCGCTGGAAACTGCAAGGGCCGCACGGGCAGGAAACGGTGAAGGTCGATGGGCCGCTATCGGCCAATAATGGCGAGATCGTCCATCAATGGGCACTCGATGGCCACGGCATCATCTTGCGCTCGGCATGGGATGTGGAAAGCAGTCTGGCGCAAGGCAAGCTGGTTCGCATTTTGCCAGCATATCAACAGCTTGCCGATGTGTGGGCGGTCACAACTTCGCGCCTCTCGAACTCGGCCAAGGTCAGGGCCTGTGTGCAATTTCTGCAACAATGGCTGCAGGCCCGCGCCTGATTGGGCCTGATACGCTACACGAGGCGCGGCACATCCGGATACAGACGCGCCAGGGTATCGGAAGTGATGGCGGCAATCACGGGGGAGACCCGCTCGGCGGCTTGCTCTGATGACTTTTCCCGGCGCACGTCTTTCCACAATTCTGCCAGCGCGCCTTCATGGCGCGACACCGCTTGCTCGACTTCATCCTGCCAGAAGGCCGGCGCTTCGCTTTCCACAAAGTTGCCGCGGCCACGGCCAAAATGCGCCACCGCCAGATAGCGCAGCACGCCCGCCACCACCAGGGTGCGCAGGAAAGCATCGGTAAATTGCATGGTGGGCTCGTTGCGGTCCGTGCCGGAATTAAAACCCCAGGCGGCGCCCGCAAATGTCAGTGCACCGACCACGCCGCCAAGCAAGGCGCCCGTGCCCAACGTCAAGCCGCCGGAAATCAGGTCGGCCGACAGTCCCGTTGCAGCACCAGAAATCATGGCGCCCAACAACCCCGCTTGCGCCTTGTCGATCGGCGCGCGCACGGCGAAATTTTCCCGTATCCGGCTATTGATCTTATGCGCATCGGTAGGATCGAGTTTGTGCAAGATCAACAGTTCACGCGTCGTTTCGCCGCTGTGCGTATTGAGCCGCGCTACCAGGTTAGCCATGGCCTTTTCCTGGCGTTGCTGCTCTGCATTCTTGCCGATACCCACGACTTGCAAGGCCGATTTCAGCAAGCCCTTGGACGCCGGCTCGATGGCTTCGCGATCCTGGGCAGCCACGGCCAGCTGGGTGGCCAGCAAATGCATGGCCTGCTGGAAACGTGCCGTATTCTGCGCTTGCCAGACAGCAAACAGACGTGCATAGCCGGCTTGCTGCGGCTGTGGCAACAATTTGCCTACGGCCTCATAAAACACGCGCTCATGTACCCAGCAGCGGGCAAAGGCGTCGAGCGCCAGGACGTCGTCGCGCACGATGGGATATTGCTGCAAATGCTCGCGCCAGCGCGCCTGCTCGCTGTGCTCCTCATTGCCCGGACGTGGCGGCCCCATCTGATTGAGCAAGACCACCACGGGCTTATCCAGCCATGCGAGGATTTTCATTTCCGCTGGCAAATAACCTGCATCCCGGGGATTTTCGGAAGAGTTGACCAGATACAGCACCACATCGGCAGAGTCCTTGGCCGTGCGCAGCGCTTGCTGGCTGAGCCAGAACGGCCGGTCGCGGTAACGGTCCAGCACTTCGCGCAGGAACCAGCCGATGGGATTGCCCGACTGCCCCAGGCGCTTGAGCAGGCGCACGGAGTCGCCAAAGCCGGGCGTGTCCCACAGTTGCAGGGCATCACCCTGCGGCGTGGCCAGCAAGGTATGCGATTCCGCAAACACGGTCACGTGGGCGGCGTCGCGCACTTCGCCGACATCCACGCCCACCAGGGTGCGCGCCAGGGTCGTCTTGCCATTATTCGTGTGTGAAATCAGTGCAAACTGAATTTGCACCGCATCATCCCGGACATCTTTATTCACATTCACACTCATGCTGCTGCCGATACTTTCAGCCCGACACCGGCATCAAGCGGGTGCAAGGCAGGATTGAGCAAATTGACCAGGGTGGCCGTGGTTTTATGGAACTGGCAGAACTGTTGCCACAAGGCGACTCGTTCCGCCAAACGGGCGGCATTATCCACCTGCTCGCCCGCGCGCTCCAGGTAGCTGGACTCGTCGATCAGGACGGCAATGCCGCGTGCCGACGATTGCACCAGGTAATCGAGGAAGGCGCCGTGATTTTCCTTTTCCGGCGTCGCCGTCAAATTGAACAGCACGGCCGTGATATTGATTTGCGGATCATTCAAGTCGGTGCCGCGCAAGACCTCCTGCGGCTCTTCGCCATACGACGTCGATGGACGCAGCATCATGCGCCCCTGCTCGCCAAACAGCATCATGGCCAGTTGACCCAATCTTGTGGCGCGCCTCATCGACAGTAAAGCTGTACGGCAAGACGCGCAGCATGCCGCCCGTGACCACGCCGATGCTTTCATTGAGTTTGCGGAAATAAGGTTGATCGAGATCAAGCGGAAAGTGTTTCGCCAGGCGCGCGGCGCGCCAGTTGTTGACCAGGGCCAGGATCAGGCGGGGCACGACGACCAGCAGGAAAATCGTTGCCGCATACAAATGCACCCAGCGCGCGCCGCCTTCGACGGTCGTCGTTTGCGGGAAGCGCAGCGCTTCGATTTCCGCCAGCGAAAAACCTTGCAAATGAAACAGGGCGATGGCCGGCGCAAACAGGGTCGAAAGCAAACTGTGCACCTGGCCGGCATTCAGAAAGGTACTTTCCCAGCCGGCCGCGTATTGCGACAGGAAACCGCGCGCATACAGCGAGGCGACGGCGCCGATGGCAAACATGGCCGCGCTCAAATGAATGGTACGGCTCAGGCGCGCGGTCGTCAGCTTCGCGCTCAGGTGCGCCCATTCCCCCATGAAACTGAGCAAGCCCGAGGACAGGGCGTGCGGCAGCTTGCGCGGCAAGGCCAGGCGCCCCACGCTCAGGTGGCGCACCAGACCCGCTTTCGGCCAGCCCAGGGAACGCGAGGGAATGCATAGCCAGATCAGCAAGCCCAGGTAAACCAGCACATTCCAGGCGATGATCAGCAGCAAGGGCGCTGACAGCAAGTCGACGCGATGGGGATCCGTTATACGGTCGAGCCCGGCGCCCAGCAGCAGGGCCAGCAGGGGCAAGGTCAGCGCCAGGGTTGTCATGCCGTTACGGCGTTTCGCGAACGCGGCGAAAGCGGGGGTGCGCTCGGTGATGCGTTTGATGATCAGTTCGGAGCGCTGCTGCAGGAAATCGTCACCCGTCACTTCGGCCTGCTTGCCAGAAGCTTGCCACTGCGCAAGCTCACGCGCGCTGCGGCTGGCATACATGCGGTCGTCCTCGCTGAGGACTTCTTTTTTCTGGTCGGCCGTCTCGATAGCACGGACCAATACCACTTCTCTCGCAATCTGCTCGTTCATGGTGCTCCTGTTTTTGTATGAAACGACAACTCGACAGGCAGATTGTGACGTACTTTCGTGTTTCAGGCCAACGCGTCTTCCGCCCGGAACAAGTGCTGCAAGAGATAAATCAGGAAGGCAGCGATCCACGCCGACCACAAGGTGTGCGTAAAAAATTGCGTACCTTGCAACTGTTGCTGCCAGCCTGCCGCCAAACCGCACAGCAGCATGACAGCAGCGAGCAGAAGCGCCGTGCGTGGCCGTCTTGGCAGGCAGAACAATGGCAAGGCCAGCAGCCACCAGGCAGTGTTCGCCTGGGTGGCGGGCAGGCATACCATGGCAGACGCACTGGCTGGCATCGTTTCCAGCAAGCGCGCGTACGGCTCCAGTCCGCCATAGCGCAGCAAATCCGTGGGGCAAGGCACATCGCTGAAAGAAGAGAGAAAATAGATGCTTAGCGGCACCAAGACGGCCGACAGGGCCACGACGCGCAAAGCGCTGCGGCGTGAAGCAAGCCAGGCCAGCGGATGCAAGGTGTCCCAGATGGCCAAGCCGATCAGGACGGAGCCAAGCAAGATCATACCCAGTTGGAAATTGCCCACCCACGCGCTGCCAGCACCGGAAAATTGCCCACGCGTCCCGTCGAACATGCTGTCGGCGATCATGAGGTCGAGGTTGCTGTAATTGCCGATCCAGAGTATCAGCATGGCCGACAGCATCAGGACGCTATCGATGCCTTTGGGCGTTTTGACGAGTTTAAGCTTGGACAACATGAGTGCACGCATTTACTTGATGAGATGAAAGGGACTGGCCGCATCAGTGCTGCAGCCATGGAAGTCATCGTACAGTGTCAATATGAAGAGAACATGACGCTGCCTGCCGTGAACGACACGGACGAGGCAAGACGAGCTTTCAGAATCACCTTACAAGTATCGGCATGAATTACGCGTCAACAGCGCGTTAAGTTTTCGTTAAGGGCATGCAAAAAGCAAGCTTATCTAAAATCAATCCTCAGCACGCTGCCGCCAGTGGGGCGCACTTTGAATGCCAGGTCGGCGCCCAGATACAGGCAGATGCGCTGAACCAGGCCCAGTCCCAGGCCGGTGCCCGACGAGCCGCCCAGGCTGGCTGGTATCGGTTGATGCAGCAGGCGCGCCCGCGCCGCTTCCGGCAAGCCAGGCCCCGTATCCTCGACGATCAGTGCCCGTCCCGCCAGGCGCACGATCACTTCGCCCTGCAAGGTGTACTGGCAGGCGTTGCGTACCAGATTGCCTATGGCGGCCGTCAACAATTCACGCGGGGCATTGACCGTAAAATCTTCGCCACCCGCAAACACGAGGGTAAGCGACTTTCCCGCCGTATAGGATTGATAGCGCTGGCATTCTTGCCGGGCCAGTTCCGCCACGGAGAGTGACGCGCATTCAAGCAATTCAGGCGCGCGCGCCAGGCGCAACAGCACCGTCACGGAATCGGTCGCTTCACGCGCCGCCCGGTAGATACGTCCGGAGGCGGAGCGCACCAGCGGATCGTGGCCGCCTTGCTCCATCAGGATTTCCGCCGCCCCCGTGATCACGGTCAGCGGCGTGCGCAGTTCATGACTGACATCGCCTGTAAAAAACCGTTCTCGATCAAGAACTTCGGTCAACTCCGCCGTACGTGCCGCAAAAGCACGCGCCAGTATCCCCAATTCATCGGCACTGTCTTGCAGCGGCAAGGCCGCCTGGCTGGCCTTGACGGCCTGCGTCAGCGACATGATCGGCGTAATCAAACGATTGGCGATGAAGGCGCCCAGCAGCGAAGCGCAAATCAGGAAACCGATAAAACCGAGAGCAAACATGCTGTACACCATCAGCTCGATCTTTTCATACTCCGTGGCATGATCGATGACGACGAATTCGCCATGCACATCGTTGCCGACCAGCACGTGCAAATCGACGCCGTCGACGGTTTTCTCATGCATACCTGGCGCCAGGCCGCGCAAGGGCAGCGGGGTATCCTCGGCATGATGAAAGCTCAAGCCGGCAGGCATCTCGACAGACAAGCCGGCCGCATGCCGCGGCGACGCCCAGGCTGCCACTTCTTTCAGGCGTTCGTCGACCAGGCGCACTTCGATACCTTCGACGGCGATGGCGGCGATGATGGCAAAAAAGATGCTCGCCACCAGCGCAAACAGCAGGTAGGCGACGATGATGCGCCGCTTCAGCGATTTAAACGGACGCATCGCTACTCAGTAATTTGTAACCGATGCCGGGAATGGTGCGTAGCATGGGAAAGGCAAACGGTTTATCGAGCACCTGACGCAGCGCATGAATGTGCGTGCGCAGGGCGTCGCTGTCGGGCCGGTCGTCGCCCCAGACTTCATGCTCGAGCATTTCGCGCGGCACCAGCTTGGGCGCTTCGCTCATCAGGCATTTCAGGATGGTGTAACCGGTCCTGGTCAAGGTCAATGCCTGACCGGCGCGCCAGACTTCGAATTTTTCCGTATCGAAACGCAGTTCGCCCACAGTCAGCACGGCGGCGCCCGTCGTTTGCCCGCGCGCGCGGCGCAGCAAGGCTTTCAGGCGAATTTCCAGTTCCAGCAGCGAAAATGGCTTGACCAGGTAATCGTCGGCGCCGCTGTCAAAACCGGCGACCTTGTCTTGCAGGGTATCGCGCGCTGTCAACATCAGCACCGGTGTGCTACTACGCAATTCGCCGCGCAGTTTCTGGCACAGCTCCAGGCCAGTCAGGCCGGGCAGCATGACATCGAGCACGATGACATCGTATTCATGCTGGGCCAGCAAGGCCAGGCCGGCATAGCCATTCATGGCCGAATCGAGCACATGGCCCTTCGGTTCCAGATAGGCATAGAGATTGGCGAGAATATCGGGATTGTCTTCAATGATCAGGATGCGCATACCGCCATTGTAGGGGGAATTGAGCTGCATCAGACAAAACCATCAGACGTAAAAAAACCCCCAGCGGTCACCGATGGGGGTTTTTTCGAATAACAAGCCTGACGATAACCTACTTTCACACTGGTTGCAGCACTATCATCGGCGCAAAGTTGTTTCACGGTCCTGTTCGGGATGGGAAGGGGTGGGACCAACTTGCTATGGTCATCAGGCATAACTTGTACTGGCGTTTGTCTCCTGTAGGACGACAAAGCCATGAATCTGGAAGAAGTAGGATTATGTATTGAGGTATTAGTGTTACAACACTAAGGGGTAATGATTGCGATCAACATTCACGCAACATGTACTTTCTCATCCTCTGTACCTGCTAAGGTTATAGGGACAAGCCGTACGGGCAATTAGTACTGGTTAGCTTAATGCATTACTGCACTTCCACACCCAGCCTATCAACGTCCTGGTCTCGAACGACCCTTCAAAGAGCTCAAGGCTCTGGGAAATCTCATCTCAAGGCAAGTTTCCCGCTTAGATGCTTTCAGCGGTTATCTCTTCCGAACTTAGCTACCCGGCAATGCCACTGGCGTGACAACCGGTACACCAGAGGTTCGTCCACTCCGGTCCTCTCGTACTAGGAGCAGCCCCCTTCAAATTTCCAACGCCCACGGCAGATAGGGACCAAACTGTCTCACGACGTTTTAAACCCAGCTCACGTACCACTTTAAATGGCGAACAGCCATACCCTTGGGACCGGCTACAGCCCCAGGATGTGATGAGCCGACATCGAGGTGCCAAACTCCCCCGTCGATATGAACTCTTGGGAGGAATCAGCCTGTTATCCCCAGAGTACCTTTTATCCGTTGAGCGATGGCCCTTCCATACAGAACCACCGGATCACTATGTCCTACTTTCGTACCTGCTCGACTTGTCAGTCTCGCAGTTAAGCACGCTTATGCCATTGCACTATCAACACGATGTCCGACCGTATCTAGCGTACCTTCGAACTCCTCCGTTACACTTTAGGAGGAGACCGCCCCAGTCAAACTGCCTACCATGCACTGTCCCCGATCCGGATAACGGACCAAGGTTAGAACCTCAAACAAACCAGGGTGGTATTTCAAGGTTGGCTCCACGAGAACTAGCGTCCCCGCTTCAAAGCCTCCCACCTATCCTACACAGATTGGTTCAAAGTCCAATGCAAAGCTACAGTAAAGGTTCATGGGGTCTTTCCGTCTAGCCGCGGGTAGATTGCATCATCACAAACATTTCAACTTCGCTGAGTCTCGGGAGGAGACAGTGTGGCCATCGTTACGCCATTCGTGCAGGTCGGAACTTACCCGACAAGGAATTTCGCTACCTTAGGACCGTTATAGTTACGGCCGCCGTTTACTGGGACTTCAATCAAGAGCTTGCACCCCATCATTTAATCTTCCAGCACCGGGCAGGCGTCACACCCTATACGTCCACTTTCGTGTTTGCAGAGTGCTGTGTTTTTATTAAACAGTCGCAGCCACCAGTTTATTGCAACCCTTTCACCCTCATGGAGTAAACCAATCAAGCTACCGGGGCGTACCTTTTCCCGAAGTTACGGTACCAATTTGCCGAGTTCCTTCTCCCGAGTTCTCTCAAGCGCCTTAGAATACTCATCTCGCCCACCTGTGTCGGTTTGCGGTACGGTCTCGTATGACTGAAGCTTAGAGGCTTTTCTTGGAACCACTTCCGATTGCTTCGTGAACAAGTTCACTCGTCCCATCCCCTTGAATTCCGCGCCCGGATTTGCCTAAGCGCCTTCTATGAGACAGAAACCAACTATTCCAACAGTTGGACAACCTTCCGCGATCCGTCCCCCCATCGCATCATACGACGGTGCAGGAATATTAACCTGCTTCCCATCAGCTACGCATCTCTGCCTCGCCTTAGGGGCCGACTCACCCTGCTCCGATGAACGTTGAACAGGAAACCTTGGGCTTACGGCGTGGAGGCTTTTCACCCCCATTATCGCTACTCATGTCAGCATTCGCACTTCTGATACCTCCAGCATCCTTTACAAGACACCTTCGCAGGCTTACAGAACGCTCTCCTACCATATCTATTGCTAGATATCCGCAGCTTCGGTGACTGGCTTAGCCCCGTTACATCTTCCGCGCAGGACGACTCGATCAGTGAGCTATTACGCTTTCTTTAAATGATGGCTGCTTCTAAGCCAACATCCTGACTGTTTTAGCCTTCCCACTTCGTTTTCCACTTAGCCAATCTTTGGGACCTTAGCTGGCGGTCTGGGTTGTTTCCCTCTTGACGCCGGACGTTAGCACCCGACGTCTGTCTCCCAAGCTCGCACTCATCGGTATTCGGAGTTTGCAATGGTTTGGTAAGTCGCAATGACCCCCTAGCCATAACAGTGCTCTACCCCCGATGGTGATACTTGAGGCACTACCTAAATAGTTTTCGGAGAGAACCAGCTATTTCCAAGTTTGTTTAGCCTTTCACCCCTACCCACAGCTCATCCCCTAATTTTTCAACATTAGTGGGTTCGGACCTCCAGGGCGTGTTACCGCACCTTCATCCTGGCCATGAGTAGATCACTTGGTTTCGGGTCTACACCCAGCGACTGATCGCCCTATTCGGACTCGATTTCTCTACGGCTTCCCTATTCGGTTAACCTTGCCACTGAATGTAAGTCGCTGACCCATTATACAAAAGGTACGCAGTCACGGAACAAGTCCGCTCCTACTGTTTGTATGCACACGGTTTCAGGATCTATTTCACTCCCCTTCCGGGGTTCTTTTCGCCTTTCCCTCACGGTACTGGTTCACTATCGGTCGATTACGAGTATTTAGCCTTGGAGGATGGTCCCCCCATATTCAGACAGGATGTCACGTGTCCCGCCCTACTTGTCGTACGCTTAGTACCACCGGTCCGATTTCACATACGGGGCTATCACCCACTATGGCTCCTATTTCCAGAGGATTCTGTTATCGGTCCGACTATCACGTACAGGCTCTTCCCATTTCGCTCGCCGCTACTTTGGGAATCTCGGTTGATTTCTTTTCCTGCAGCTACTTAGATGTTTCAGTTCGCCGCGTTCGCCTTGCATACCTATGTATTCAGTATGCAATACCCTAAAAGGGTGGGTTGCCCCATTCGGAAATCTGCGGATCAAAGTGTGTTTGCTCACTCCCCGCAGCTTATCGCAAGCTACTACGTCCTTCATCGCCTGTAATCGCCAAGGCATCCACCATGTGCACTTATTCGCTTGTCCCTATAACGTTAGCCTCTTCATTCTTTCAAACGAAAAGAGCGCTACAGGGATAAGAAAGTACAACGTTGTTGCTTGTTTGTTGATACATACAATCATTACCCATCGATTCGCTTGTTACGGCAAACCGATCAATAAATAATCTTTACTTCTTCCAGATTGTTAAAGAACATACAGCACTTGATCTCGAAAAGACCAAACCTAAATCCCGGCGCCATCTGCGCTGATTTACGTTTGAACTTTTGGTGGAGGATGACGGGATCGAACCGACGACCCCCTGCTTGCAAAGCAGGTGCTCTCCCAGCTGAGCTAATCCCCCCCTAGGGTATTTCCAGACTACAGAAACTGGTAGGGCTGGTTGGACTCGAACCAACGACCCCCGCGTTATCAACACGGTGCTCTAACCAGCTGAGCTACAGCCCCAAATGCTGTTCTTTATATTAACAGCCGATAAGTGTGAACATTTGATGCGTGAATCATTTACATGATTCGTGCAAACTCTAGAAAGGAGGTGATCCAGCCGCACCTTCCGATACGGCTACCTTGTTACGACTTCACCCCAGTCACGAATCCTACCGTGGTAAGCGCCCTCCTTGCGGTTAAGCTACCTACTTCTGGTAAAACCCGCTCCCATGGTGTGACGGGCGGTGTGTACAAGACCCGGGAACGTATTCACCGCGACATGCTGATCCGCGATTACTAGCGATTCCAACTTCATGCAGTCGAGTTGCAGACTACAATCCGGACTACGATACACTTTCTGCGATTAGCTCCCCCTCGCGGGTTGGCGGCGCTCTGTATGTACCATTGTATGACGTGTGAAGCCCTACCCATAAGGGCCATGAGGACTTGACGTCATCCCCACCTTCCTCCGGTTTGTCACCGGCAGTCTCATTAGAGTGCCCTTTCGTAGCAACTAATGACAAGGGTTGCGCTCGTTGCGGGACTTAACCCAACATCTCACGACACGAGCTGACGACAGCCATGCAGCACCTGTGTACTGGTTCTCTTTCGAGCACTCCCCAATCTCTCGGGGATTCCAGCCATGTCAAGGGTAGGTAAGGTTTTTCGCGTTGCATCGAATTAATCCACATCATCCACCGCTTGTGCGGGTCCCCGTCAATTCCTTTGAGTTTTAATCTTGCGACCGTACTCCCCAGGCGGTCTACTTCACGCGTTAGCTGCGTTACCAAGTCAATTAAGACCCGACAACTAGTAGACATCGTTTAGGGCGTGGACTACCAGGGTATCTAATCCTGTTTGCTCCCCACGCTTTCGTGCATGAGCGTCAATCTTGACCCAGGGGGCTGCTGCCTTCGCCATCGGTGTTCCTCCACATATCTACGCATTTCACTGCTACACGTGGAATTCTACCCCCCTCTGCCAGATTCTAGCCTTGCAGTCTCCAATGCAATTCCCAGGTTGAGCCCGGGGATTTCACATCAGACTTACAAAACCGCCTGCGCACGCTTTACGCCCAGTAATTCCGATTAACGCTTGCACCCTACGTATTACCGCGGCTGCTGGCACGTAGTTAGCCGGTGCTTATTCTTCAGGTACCGTCATTAGCAAGAGATATTAGCTCTCACCGTTTCTTCCCTGACAAAAGAGCTTTACAACCCGAAGGCCTTCTTCACTCACGCGGCATTGCTGGATCAGGCTTTCGCCCATTGTCCAAAATTCCCCACTGCTGCCTCCCGTAGGAGTCTGGACCGTGTCTCAGTTCCAGTGTGGCTGGTCGTCCTCTCAGACCAGCTACTGATCGATGCCTTGGTAGGCTTTTACCCTACCAACTAGCTAATCAGATATCGGCCGCTCCACGAGCATGAGGTCTTGCGATCCCCCACTTTCATCCTTAGATCGTATGCGGTATTAGCGTAACTTTCGCTACGTTATCCCCCACTCCAGGGTACGTTCCGATATATTACTCACCCGTTCGCCACTCGCCACCAGAGCAAGCTCCGTGCTGCCGTTCGACTTGCATGTGTAAGGCATGCCGCCAGCGTTCAATCTGAGCCAGGATCAAACTCTTCAGTTTAATCTCTGTTACTTTGCCCTTTTACAGGCACCGTCATTGCTGACGGGTCGCTCACTCAAAAAACTGACAGGCTACTTCCGAAGAAGTATCCTATTTCATTATTTCTTGTGAACATTTGATATATTTTAAGTATTACAGCAATCCGAAGATCGCCGCTGCACTTACATCAAATGCCCACACTTATCGACTGTTAATTGTTAAAGAACTGTATTCGGTTACTGCTTTCGCGCTATCGACAAAGCGTTGTGTTTGTCAGCTGCGAAGAAGGAAGAGTATGAAGCATTTCACTACTACATCCGTCAACTCCTTCTTTTTCCTCACTTTACGCTGCATTTGCATGCGTCGTTCAGCGAGGGGGCGAATTATAGCCAAGGCGCTGCGGCTCCGCAAGAGCCATTTATGGCAACACGAACGATTTCACCAAGGTCAGCTCGCCGGCGGCCCGCATCGGCACCTGGAAGCTCTGCAGCTTTTCCCGCGGCGTGCCTTCATTGGTGATGATCGATATGCGCGCGACAGTCAGCATGGCGGTGTTCTCGCCGCTGCCGTAGTAATTCACATAGACGTGATAGTTGCCCTTCACGGGCGCCGCGCTGGAAAAGATTTCCGGGCCATAGCCAGTGGTCACGTCCACATCCAGCGCGCCGCCATCTTTCAAGACGCGATTGCCATACCAGGCGTGGCCACCGTCCGGCGTGACCACGTGCATATCGAGGTCAGTGCCGGCGCTGTCCCACGACAGCACGATGCGCAAGCGCGCCTGCGTCTTGCCCTGGTAGCTGTCGACAAACTGGGTGCGCGCGCGGCTCCTGCCATCCGGCGAGCGTACTTCCACGCTATTCGAGCCGCTGCCGAATCCATACGGCCGCCCATAGCTGCCGTCCTCGCCCACTTCCATCGGCATCGCCACGCCGTTGACCACCAGGGTGGCGGGCTTGCCCTTGACGGCGCCCGCGATACGTCCCCGTATCTGCGCCGTTTCGGCCTGGCCCGGCTGCAGGTTGACCGAGGCGGCAGGGTAATTGACCGCCTGCGTATAGTCTTCGCGCGCGCCGGCCGAATTGCGCCAGCCGCCCTTCGGCGCATCGATGACGACCTGGGCCTGCGCCCAGAGTGGCAACAGCATCAGGGGAATCACGCAACGGATATAAAAACTCACAGGGCCTCCAGGTTAAGGTCGACGAGCCGGCGGGCCAGCCGCTCGACATATTCTTCGTCCTGGCCGCGCGGATGATGGCGCAGGCCAAGGTGTAAATATTCATGGGCCAAGGTGATGCGGTCTTCGCGCGAAGCCAGCGGGCGCATGAAGATGCGGTTGCGCGACTGCTCCGAATACGGCGCGCCGCTCTGCAGGGCGCAGACCAGCGGCGCTTGCGGCGGCGCCTCGTAGCCGGCCTCGCGCAGCAGCACGCGCTGCCAGCGCGGCACGGACCGCGCCAGCCAATCCTCGTTCTGCGCCAGGCGACGGCAACGCGCGCCGGTATTGCCAAAGGTACTCAGCGCGCCGCCGGGATAGGCCGCCGCCAGCAATTCATCATAGTGCTTGCCCTGTCTGGCCTGCCGCACCGCCTCGCTCCACGCCATCGTACCCTCGGACGACTGATTGCTGTGATAACGCACGGTGACGCCATCGACGATCAGCTGGTCGGTCCAGCGCGCAATCGCCAGCGCCGCCGGCGTGGCCGGGCTGGCACTGACGCGCTGGGTCGCGCTGCTATCGGCGATCTGCTGGCAGCCCGCCACGGTCACGGCGTTCTGCTGCAGATACGTGCGCGCGGCGATCGCCAGCGCCTTGGCCGCTTCCGGTTCATTCGTACTCGCTTCGCGATCGAGCACGCGCGCCACATATTCATTGACGCCGAAGCGGCCCCGCAATTGCGGGCGGCCGCCCTTCTCCTGCAACAGCATCAGTTCACCGGTGCTGCGCAAGGCCAGGTTCTGGCCATTCTCGAATTGCACATGGTAGCGGCCATTCAGCGGCCCGGGTCCAGCCACGCCACGCTCGCCGCGCACGGCACGAATCGGATAGCGCTTGAAGTAATCGACCACCACGCAGCCGCTATCGTCGGCCGCGCCGACTTTCGGCAAGCTGGCGGCCAGCCTGGGAGCCCACTGTTCAAAAACATTGCTGCTGCCGCCCGCGCCGCCAAACCAGATGGGCGTGCCATCGGCCAGCCAGCCGGCCGCGCCGCCGATACGTGCGTCGGCCCGGCGCTGCTCGTGCCAGGAGTACGTCTTCACGCGCAACTGGCTGCCGAACCAGCGCGCCGTGCCGGCGCCGCGCCCACTGCGTCCGTCCAGCACCACGCGCAGCAGCGCCGCTTCAGCATCCTGGCGGCTAGCGGCCGGGATGCTGCCCAACGCCCGCAGCAGGCTGTCCAGGCGCACCAGCCGCCCCGGCGCCAGCTGGGCGGGATCCGCCAGCCAGGCAAATTCGCCTGCCGGCGCGCTACCTAAACGGGCGGTCCAGTACTGGCGCCATGGCGCGGCCGTGATCATCAGGCGCCCGGGCGAGAAGAAGGGGCCGCACGATTGCGCCAGTGCCGCGTCGTGGCCGATGCTCTGGCCCGCATCGCAGCAATACACTTCTTCCGGATCACGGCCGCCGCAGCGGTAGTCGGGCATCGCCACCTTGTTATCGCTCGCATAGACATACACAAACAGCTTCCACAGGCTGGCCAGCGGCACTTGCCGCGCACCGTCGAACGGCGGCGAGAGTGGCAGCGTGGCGCCGCCCTGGCGCAACTGCCGCACTTCGGTCTTGCCATCCTTCCACCATGCTACGTCCAGCGACGCAGACCAGGCAGGTGCGGCCACCAGCAGGGCCGCCATCAATGCAGCACGTACCACGCGCATCACTCGACCTTCAGCGCGCGCGTGGTCTTGCCGCCGCCCTCGAAGGCTTTCTGCTCCGGCTGGTACATGCGGTAAAAGCGCGCTGGCGGCAGCACATAACTGCCCTTCTGCGCAAAGCGCAGCAGATGGCGTACGCTCACCTCGCCGGCCAAAGGCTCAATCGGCACGGCATAACCGTCGCGGCGCTCCGTGTGGCGCGCGCGTTCCAGCGCGGCCGGCTTGTCGCCCGCCATGACCATGCCCCAGGTCGTCGATTCGACCATGGCGCCCGGCGGCAGCGCCACTTCCAGCAAGCCAAAGCGGTGCTTCGCGCCCGGCGCCGCTTTCAAGGTGATTTCATCGAGGTACAACGCGTCCGTGCTGAGCGCCTCGCCCGGCTTGACCAGCTCCGTCGTGTAACCGCCCTTGCCCGCCTTCATGCGCAGGATGCGCCGTTCGACGGCGACCGGCAAGGTTTGCGCTTCGGCCGCGTAGCTGTCGTACTGCACCACAGCCAACGTTCCGGCCGGCGCCGGGGCGGCTAGACGCAATTTATCAGGTACGCCCTTGGCATCGCTCCAGCGCCACAGCGGCTGGCCGCTGCGACTGTCGCGTTTTTGCCAGGCGCCATCCAGCGCGACGGCCGGCCCCTTGCCGAACGATGCGCCACCCAGCTTCTTCTGCACCCAGAACAAGGTCATCGCGCGGTCCAGGGTCGGCATTTCGGCGCGCACACCGGCCAGTACCACATCGGCCTGCGATGGCGGTACTTCGCCGGCCTGCATCAGCAAGGCTTGCGCCACTGGCGCCTTCGACGTGCGCAGTACCTGCCAGGAATCGGCGACCTGCTGCTGCAACGCCGAAGGCAGGGCGATACCATTCTGGCTGGCGACCAGCGCCACCAGGCCAAAGCTCATCGCCTGCGCTTCGCGGTCAAGGGCTCCGCCCAGCAGCAGGCTGCCGCTGTCGCCCGCCTGGCGCGGCTTGCCGCCCAAGGTGGCGCCAGCGCTGTCGTCCACCAGCCCCGCTGCCAGCGTCTGCGTGGGCAAGCCCATCTCGCGCGCCATCCACAGCACCAGCGCTCGGTCGCCCATCGCATCCTTCAAGCCATGTTCGCTGTAGACGGCCAGCAGCTTGTTCCAGTGTTCGGGCGGCAGTTCGATGTGCAGCGCGCGCGCCGCGTACCAGTCGGCGTAATAAGCGTAAGCCGTCATCAGCGCATTGCCGGCCGTGGCGTTGCCCCACCAGCCGAAGACGGCGTTCGGACCGGCCATCGAGACCAGGCGCAGGCGCTGCGCCGTCAGCAGCGTTTGCAGGGCGCCGGCGTCCGGCCCCAGGCTTTGCGTAGCCAGCGCCAGCGGAATCAAACGGCTGGCCGTCTGCTCGACGCAGCCATACGGATAGTCGATCAGGTCGTCGGCAATGCGCGCGAACTGGCTGGCTGCTCCCTGCGCGAACGAGACGCGGAGATTGCGCGCGTCGGCCGGCAGCTTGAGCGGCATATCACCGGTCACGCCATCGAGCGGCAGCGCCAGCGAACGCGGGCTGCTCCAGGCGGCGGGCAGCGTCTGCATAGCGGTATCGAGCGCATCGACCACTTTACCGTTCTGCTTCAGTTCCAGGCGCAGCGGCCCGCTAGCGCCAGCAGCGAGCGGAAATTCGACGTAGTTGACGCCCGGTTTGGCGGACAGCTTTTCCGTCTTCGGCTGCGCCCCGCCGGAAAGAACGACGTCGAGCGCCTGCTCCTTGCCCGTCTGGTTGAACACGGCCACCGAGGCTCGCGGCGCATCGCCGGCGCGCATCCAGTCGGGCGCCGTCCACTTGGCATAGTAATTCTTGTCCGACCGCAGATAGGCGGTGCGCTGGCCGACGCGTCCCTGTTCATCCATCGCACGGCCCGTGATGCGCCAGCGGGTCAGCGCGTCGGGCATGGTAAAACTCACGCGCGCATTGCCATTCGCGTCGGTTTTCAGCGACGGCGCCCAGTAAGCCGTGTCAATATTGTCGCGGCGCGGACGCTCCAGCACCTTGACGCCGCGCTCGTTGTAATTGTGGCG
The DNA here is from genome assembly GCF_056037845.1 of Janthinobacterium sp. TPC_1. NCBI lineage: Bacteria > Pseudomonadati > Pseudomonadota > Betaproteobacteria > Burkholderiales > Oxalobacteraceae > Janthinobacterium > Janthinobacterium sp. TPC_1. The sequence continues at coordinate 1,228,222 of NZ_CP195157.1, forward strand.
CGCGGGCGCGCCGGCAGTGCGGCCCTGCGCCATATCGTAGCTGATGAACGACAGGCTGGCCGTCGTGCGCACGTTGTTGCGGCGCGGGTGATAGAAGAAGTCGCCGATGTCGGGCGCGATTTCCGGCTGCAGCACATAGATCATTTCATCGACCACGCCCAGCGCCACCAGGGTGCTCAGGGGCTTGCCGTCCAGCGTCGCCTTGACGTCCAGCGTGACCTTCTCGCCAGGCTGGTAGACTTCCTTGTCGCTTTTGAACTGCAGCGCGATACGCGGCTCGATCACTTGCAGGCCCGCGTTCTCGAACACGAAGTCGCCATTGCGCGTGTACGCCACCGAAAACGTCATGTTCGGGCCATGCTCCTCCTTGACGAGAATGCGCACTCGCCACTGCCGCGGCGCCACACGCTTCGCCTGGTACCAGTCAGCGGCACCGGCCATCAAGCCATGGTGCTCCACCTTGTCACGCTCGAGCGTCAACAGGGCCTGGTCGACCTTGTCGGAGAAGGTGATCAAGGCCTCGGCCGTGTCGCCCGGACGGTAGCGGGCGCGGTCCAGCACGATCTCGATGCTGCCCGGCGCCGTTTGCACGCCATCGCCGGCGACCCAGTGGCTGGCGGCGGCCAGCAGGTTGCCGCGTTCGTCGCGCAGCGCCAGCTGATACGAGCCGGAGGCCGGGAATGTCACGTCCCAGCCCTTGGCAGCCGGATCGAACGCGCCTTCGGTCTTGCTCTGTTTTTCCAGCTGCACCATCTCCCAGCGCACGGGCTTCGCCGCGCCCTGGCCATCGGCCAGCAAGTCGAAATGCACGTTTTGTCCCGGATCGGAAAACTGGCGCGTCGCCTTCAACTGATAGCTGCTGCTCGAACGCTCTATCATCAGCTCGCGCGTCGCCTTGACGCGGTAGGCCGCGCCATCGGTCGCCAGCACGGTCAAAATGTAGCGCGAGGGATCGGCGGCGGGCGGCAAGGTGAAGTCCACATTGCCGCTGCCGTCGCTCGTCACTTCCTCGGTCTTCAAGGCCACGGGGAACAGGCCGCTGTAACGCAGCTCGCCCTCGACCATGGTGTTTTGCTGGCCCCGCAAGGACAAGGTCATTTTCGCATTTTTTACGGGCTTGCCATCGGGGTAGCGCAGCGCGATGCTGCCCTTGACCGCCTCGCCCGTCTTGAATTCCGGTTTCGAGGGCTGGATGTTGATTTCAAAGTGCGGCTTGACGTATTCGGCCACACGGAAGGCCGCGCCATACACGCCATCCTTGTAATTGAAGCGCAGTTCATAGCCGCCGGCGGTGGCTTCCGTCGGCAGACGGAAGCGCGTGTCGGCGCCCGTGTCGCCGGACAGCTGCAGCGTTTGCGTCAGCAGCGGCGTGCCATTCGGATTGAGCACGGTCAAGCTGACCGGTGCTGCGCTTGCTGCCTGCGAGTTGCGCGCAGAAGTAAATTCGCGGCCCAAAAACTTGACGTTGACTTCATCGCCGGGACGGTACAGGGGCCGGTCGGTCACCGCATAAATCTTGGTATTATAGATTTCGCTGTCGTAGTAAAAATTCTCGGATACGAACACACCGCCATCGCGGTCCTGGCCCAGCACATACGTATGTTCGGGGCTGCCGCGCTCGAGCGACGCTACGCCGTCGGCACCCGTGGTGGCCGACTGCAGCACGCCGGTGCCGTCCGTCCACGCCACGCTGGCGCCTGCCACGGCGGCGCTGGTATCGCGCCGCGCCGTCCATACCAGCATCTGGCCGGACGAGACCTTGGTGACGGCCACCGTGTCCGAGACGAACACCAGGGTGGTGGCGCGGTGCTCGCCGATGATCGCTTCGATCAGGTACAAGCCCGGCTTGCGCTTGCCCAGCGGGATCATCACGTTGCCGGCGCCGGCGACGATGAAGTCGCTGCTCGAGCCATCGAGCTTGACGCCTTTCGGCGGGGCGATGGCCTTGGCCTGCCAGATCGGATAGCGGAAGCTGTCGACCAGCTCCATGCCCTTGATCGGCTTGTACTGCGGGTGGTTGGCAAATACGGTCGGCTTGCGGATGGCGTCATTCGTCGCCAGTTGCGGCTGTTCCTTCGTGACCGCGCGGCGCGCTTCGCCGGAAAACAGCTTGCGCCAGGCCAGGCGCGACTGCTTCCACCAGCTATCCCACAAAAAACTCAAGGTGTTGGCCAGGCCCTCGCCCTGGTAATTGCCCTCGACCTGGATGCGGTGCAGATTGCGCTGTTTTTTCAGGAATTCCATCGCTTCGGGCACGCGGTAGACGACGATGTCGGCGCCCGAATACGCTTCCAGGTTCATGCGCCCCATGTCGCGCCCGGGCACTTCGAGACGCACGCGCGCCTCGTCAGTGCTGCCGTAACTGGCATCCGACAGCAGAAAGAAGGGTTCGCCCTTGAAGGTACTGTAGTTGCTCGGTTCGCGTTCCTGCGCCCAGGCGCCGCCAATGAGCATCAACGCCAGCAGGCTGGCAAATAACAGCTTCATGACAAAAATCGGCCTCATGATAAAAACGCCAGCCGGAACACGCCGGCGAAATTCGGATTGTTGACCACAGGTTGCCACCGCGTGTCCTTCCAGCTCGTAAGTTCTTTGATATCGACGGTCCGCAGACCATTGTCGTCGGGGGTGACGGTGCCGGTGTGGTAGGCGATGCGCGCACCCATCCAGACCATCAGGTGCTGTTCGTCGCCCTGGTCGAAAAACAGCAGGTCGCCGGGCAGCGCCTGGCTGATTTCGCGGGCGATGAAACGGCTGTTGTGCTGCACCAGCGCCAGCGCCGTGACGAAGTGGCCGACCTTGCCATCCGTCTGCACCCAGCGGTTGCGCAGGGCCGCCTGGTTCGCGTCCAGTTCCAGTTCGGGCGGCAGGCGCCGGTCGCTGGCGATACGTTTCGCATGCAGCCACTTCGCGTCATGCACGGTGAGCGCTTCGTTGACGGCAAAGCGCACCAGGCCGGCGCAATCGCGGTGCGTCCAGCGCGGCGACGGTCCCCTTTCGATCTGCACGTTGACAATGCGCAACATCCAGGCCTGGAACGCGCGGCTCTGGGCTTGCGACAGCAGCACTTGCGGCCCGGCGGCCGCGCGCAGGGCCCAGGCCCGGGGCACAGCCACGGTGGCGGCGCCCACCGCCAGCCAGCGCAAGGCGGCACGGCGCGCATGCCGCACCGTCATCGCGCCGTCTCCTGCCATTCCAGCGTTTCCCACGACGTGCCGCTGGCTGGCTGCCGCTTGAGCACCATGCGCAGCGGCGGATATTTTTTCAAGGCGTTCAGGCGCGGCACCAGGTGCTCATTGGCGGCCGCACGCAAGACCGGTTCGTTATTTGCCGGCAGGGTATCGAAGGCTTCCAGCTGGATCAGGCGGGCCAGCGAGGCCGGCGCGATCAGGCCGATCGTGTGCGCGCCATCGGGCAGCAGGTCGCTGGCGGCCGGCGCCTGCTTGCGGCGCACGGCCAGCACCTGGTCGACCAGCTTGCCGTCGGCCGAGAAGACAACCGTATTGCCGGCCACGGCCAGCGCCGGCGTGGACTGACCGAGGGCCGTGGCGACGCTGCGCTCCCAGCGAATGGCGCCATCCTTGCCGGTGGTCTTGCGCACGGGATCCTGGCCGCCGATGGCCGCCGCGAACAGGCTGCCATAGACAGCATCGTCGCCGGCCTGCGCACTGCGCGTGGCCACGAACACGGGCGTATGCAGCCGCGAAGTGCCGTACCAGCACGCGGCGGCGGGGCCTTGCAAGTGCCCGGCCAGCGGCGCCACCGGCTCGGACGTCTTGTCGCCCAGGCGCTTGAGCACGGGCTGCAGCGCGGCCCAGTCCACTGGCACGCTGAAGCAGGCGCTGGGGTTATGCGGCAGCACGGGCCACAGGGCGCTGCTGTCATAAGCACCGTTTTTCAGTTTATCGGCATTGAGCAGCACCTTCGATTGCCAGGCGCCCTGTTGAAAATCGAAGTGCAGCGCTTCGAGCGCGCCAAAGAAGGGCTGGTAGCCAAACGACAGGAAGTCCGCCTTGACGGCGATGCTGTGGCCCTCGGGCGCGGCTGGATCGAGATGGAATTGCGCATGAAAGACGTTTTGTTTCACCGGCTCCGGCGCCAGCAGGCTGGCCACGGTCTTTTCGGCCGTGCCATCGCCATGCTTGCCGTCAGCGCCGCCGTACAGCATGCCGGGATGGGACAGGATGACCAGGCGCTGGCCGTGCGCGGCAAACAGCAAGGTGCGCTGGTAGGCATAGTTCAGCGCATACACGGGCACCTGGCCGCCATCGACGTGCAAGCTGCCGGCCACGCGCATTTGCGTATCCTTCAAGGCGATCTTGCCCGCCTCTTCCAGCAGGCGCGTCAGCTGGCTGCGCGACACGGCGATGGCGAAATGCTTGAGCGAGCCGTCGGCATCGCGCCACAGGGCCACTTCCGCCGGCTGGTCCAGCACCATGCGCAACAGCTGGTCGCCCCAGCCCAATTCATGCTCGTAGGCGATGCGGCGCAGGCTGCCCTTGAGCCCCAGCCGGTCTTCGCTTTGCTCGTAATAGAACAGGAAATCCTCGCGCAGCACGTCGCGCGCCAGCGGCACCGTCAACAGGTCGCGCGGCAGGGCCGACAGGCTTTTCGTGCGGACCAGCGCGTCGGGCCGCGATAAATCCAGCTTCAGGCCGTTGACCGGCCCCAGCATGCCCCAGCCGAAGACCCGGTAGCCGACCAGCGCGGCCGCCACCACGGCCACCCCGGCCAGCGCCCCGAGCAGGACTTTCTTATTGAGTACTTTTTTCGCCAGCACCGTATATCCCTTTTTACCCGCCGTAGCATTGACAAGTTAGTAATTATTGACAAATGGTAACATGACGTTTGTGGCCGCAGCGCACAGCTGACGCGACAGCGTAAAATAGCGGTTTCGCCGATTCAAACGCCTCCCATGACCATCCTGCTCTCCACCCTGAACGCCCGCTATACCCACGCCTCGCTGGGATTGCGCTATCTGCTGGCCAATATGGGCCCGCTGCAGGCGCAGACGCGGCTGCAGGAATTCGTCATCGGCACGAAAACCACGGAACTGGTCGAGCGCATCCTCGTCAACAAGCCCCGCATCATCGGTTTTGGCGTCTACATATGGAACGTCGAGGAAACAACGAAACTGGTGGCCATGCTCAAGCGCGTGGCGCCCGAGGTCATCATCGTGCTGGGCGGGCCGGAAGTGTCGCATGAGGCGGGCGAGCAGGAAATCGTCAAACTGGCCGACTACCTGATCACGGGCTGGGGCGACGTCACCTTCCCCAAGCTGTGCGGCGAGATCCTCAACGGCCCGAAACCGCTGATGAAGATCCATGCGGGCGTGCAGGCGCCGCTGGCGGAACTGCAGCTGCCCTACTCCTTGTATACAGACGACGATATCCGCCACCGCACGATTTACGTGGAAGCGTCGCGCGGCTGCCCGTTCAAGTGCGAATTCTGCCTGTCGGCGCTGGACAAGACGGCCTGGCCCTTCGCCCTGGAGAACTTCCTGGCCGAGATGGAGTCCCTGCATGCGCGCGGCGCCCGCCTGTTCAAATTCGTCGACCGCACCTTCAACCTGAACATCAAGACCAGCTTGAAGATCATGCAGTTCTTTTTAGACAAGATCGAAGCGAATCCGGACGATCCCATCTACGCCCACTTCGAGCTGGTGCCCGATCACTTGCCCGACGCCTTGAAAGAAGGCATCAGCAAGTTCCCGCCCGGCGCGCTGCAGTTCGAGATCGGCATCCAGAGTTTCAATCCGGACGTGCAATCGCTGGTCAGCCGCAAGCAGGATAATCAAAAGGCGGCCGATAACATCCGCTGGCTTTGCGAAGAATCAAACGCCCACTTGCACGTGGACTTGATCGCCGGCTTGCCGGGCGAGGATGAAGCGAGCTTTGCGGCCGGATTCAACAAGCTGGTGGCCCTGAAACCGCATGAAATCCAGTTCGGCATATTAAAACGGCTGCGCGGCACGCCCATCATCCGCCACACGGAAAACTATGGCATGGTGTTCGACCCGCACCCGCCCTACACCATCCTGGCCAATAAACAGCTCGATTTCATGAGCATGCAGCGCCTCGTGCGCTTCGCCCGCTACTGGGACCTGGTGGCCAACTCGGGCCGCTTTGCCAATACCGTGCAATGGATGCTCGGCGATGCGCCGTTTGAAAACTTCATGGACTTTTCGAACTGGCTGTACGCCCACACGGACGCCACCCACCGCATCGCCATGGAACGCCTGGCCAAGCTGGTGGCGCAATGGCTGCAGACGCGCGGCATGAGCGCGCTCGAGGCCAACGCCCTCGTGGCCAGCGACTATGCGGGCGGCGCGCAGGCGGCCGCGCACGCCAAACCCGCCGAAACAAGCAAGGTGCGTCCTGACGTCGCCCTGCCGCAGCGGCAGGCGCGCCACCTGGCGTCCTGAGGGGCCGGCGATTGAACAGCGGTGGCGGTCTGCGCCATTCTCCCTTAAACTGGCGCGATGCCGACTGTACAATCGCCGAAACTGACCCTCTCCCAGACCAGCTCCCAACAGGGAGCCGTCGTCACTGCCAGCGGCACCTGGCAGGTGCACGCGCTGGCGCATGACAATGCCATCAAGGCCATCGAGGCCCAGCTCAAGCCCTTGCAGGGCGATACCAAGGTGCAATGGGACTTGTCGGCCATCGACAGCATGGACCATATCGGCGCCCAGCTGTTCTGGAATGCCTGGGGCAAGCAGCGCCCCGCGCAACTGACCCTGGCGCCATCGCTGGAAGAGTTTTTCCGGCGCATCGAAGAGACGGGACCGCTGCAAACGCCGCCCTCGCGCGCCAACCGCCTCACGCCCGTGATGAAACTGGGCATGGCCATTTTGCTGTTTTTCGAACATTTGAAGGGCTTTATCGCCCTCGTCGGCCAGGTGACGCAGGATATCGGCCGCTTCGCGCGCCATCCCATGCGCGGGCCGTGGCGTGAAATTTCCGCCAATATCTTCCATGCGGGCTTCCAGGCGCTGGGCATCACGGCCCTGGTCGGCTTTCTGATCGGCGTCGTGCTGTCTTATCTTTCCGCGCAGCAACTGCGCGCCTTTGGCGGCGACATCTACCTGGTCAACCTGCTGGGCATGAGCGTCATCCGCGAACTGGGGCCGTTATTAGCCGCCATCCTCGTGGCCGGGCGCTCCGGTTCGTCCATCACGGCCCAGTTGGGCGTCATGCGCGTCACGGAAGAGCTCGACGCCATGCTGGTGATGGGCATTTCGCACGGTTTTCGCCTGATCATGCCGAAAGTGCTGGCCCTGGCCATTTCCATGCCCCTGCTCGTCATCTGGACGGATACGGCCGCGCTGATCGGCGGCATGGTGGCGGCCAAGGTGGAATTGAACTTGTCGGCGCGCTACTTCATCCAGAAACTGCCCGATGCCGTACCGCTGGCCAACTACATGATCGGCCTGGGCAAGGGCGTGATTTTCGGCATGCTGATCGCCCTCGTCTCCTGCCACTTCGGCCTGCGCATCAAGGCGAATACGGAAAGCCTGGGGCGCGGCACCACCACCGCCGTCGTCACGGCCATCACCGTGGTGATCCTGGCCGACGCCGTGTTCGCCATCGTCTTCAATGGAGTGGGCTACTGATGGCGAACGACACCGATATCGCTTGCGGCACCGGCAAGGAAGGCCAGTTCAACCTGCACGGCAGCGCGCCCGTGGTGGACATCACCAATCTGTGGACCAAGTTCGGCCGCACCGTCGTGCACCAGGACTTGAACCTGGAAATCGAACGGGGCGAAATCCTCTCCATCGTGGGCGGCTCCGGCACGGGCAAGACGGTGCTGCTGCGCCAGATGCTGGGCCTGGAACATCCGGCGCGCGGCTGCGTCAAAGTCTTTGGCGAGGATATCAACAAGGCAAGTTCCGACCAGCTGCAACAGTTGCGCAACCACTGGGGCATGCTGTTCCAGCAAGGCGCCCTGTATTCGGCCCTGACCGTGTTCGACAACGTGGCCCAGCCCATGCGCGAATTGCGCGTGCTGCCCGAGGCGCTGGTGCACGACGCGGTATTATTAAAGATGAACATGGTGGGCCTGGGTCCGGAACATGCGCTGAAAATGCCGTCGGACTTGTCTGGCGGCATGATCAAGCGCGTGGCGCTGGCGCGTGCCCTGGCGCTGGAACCGAAGCTGCTGTTCCTCGACGAACCGACGGCAGGCCTGGATCCGGACCTGTCGGAAAGTTTTGTCTCGCTGATCCAGTCGCTGCACCGCGAGCTGGGCTTGACGGTCGTCATGGTCACGCATGACCTCGACACCTTGTTCGCCCTGTCCACGCGCATCGCCGTGCTGGCGGAAAAGCACGTGATCGCCATCGGCCCCACGCGCGAGGTGATCGAAGTGGACCACCCGTTCATCAAGCAATTTTTCCTTGGCGACCGCGGCAAGCGCGCACTGGCCGTCCTCGATGAAAAACAGGCGGCAGCCAAGGCCGCACAGCCAGGCGACGACGCCGGCACAGACAAGAAAGCGGAAAAGTAATGGAAAACAGATCACATGCCCTGATGACGGGATTTTTTACACTCACCCTGCTGGTGGCCGCCATTCTGTTCGGCGTCTGGTTCAACCGCGACCGCGTGGAGCGGGTGCCTTACCTGCTCGCCACCACCCTGTCCGTGCCGGGCCTGAACCCGCAGGCGACCGTGCGCTACCGGGGCCTGGAAGTGGGCAAGGTCGACGCCATCGATTTCGATACGCAAAAGGCGGGGCAAATCCTCGTGCACATCAGCGTGGCGCCCGACACCCCCGTCACGAATACCACCTTTGCCACCCTGGGCTACCAGGGCGTGACGGGCATCGCCTACATCCAGCTCGACGATGAGCACGTGGGCTCGAAATTGCTGGGCACCAGCAAGGACAAGCCGTCGCTGATCCCCCTGCGCGCGGGCTTGCTGGACCAGCTGGAAAAACGCGGCAAGCGCATCCTCGACCAGGCCGAGCAGATCACCAACAAGGTGAATAATCTGCTCAGCCCGGAAAACCAGGCCGCCATGCTGGGCGCCTTCAATGAAGTGGGCAAGGCGGCCAAGGCCTTCGGCGCCATCCCGCAGCAGCTGGAACCGACCCTGACGCAATTGCCGCAACTGACGGAACAAACGCGGCAAACCTTGACGGCCGTCAGTACGGCCAGCAAGAACGTGTCGGACTTGACGGCCACGTGGAAAAAACTCGGCAACGACATCCAGGCGCCCGGTGGCGTGCTCGAGAAGGTCAATGGCACGGTCGACCGGGTCGGCCATTCCGTGGAAACGGTGGCCAACGGCGTGTCCTTGGAAGTCTTGCCGCAGGTAATCGAGCTGAGCGGCGAGGCGCGTTCCTCGATGCGCGCCCTGAAAACCACCATGAGCACGCTCAATGAACAGCCGCAGAGCATCCTGTTCGGCGCCCCAGACATCCCGCCCGGCCCGGGCGAGCCCGGTTTTTCGGCGCCCGGCAAATAAGGAGAACACCGCATGCACATCCCCCGCCATCTCACCGCACTCATCGTCGCCGGCGCTTTCCTGCTGGGCGGCTGCGCCACGCGCGGCCCCGTCCCTACGTTCTATGATTTCGGCCCGGCCGCGCCACTGGCGGCAGCACCGGCGGCCGCGCCAGCCGTGCCCGTGCTGGTCATCGCCGACGCCAACGGCCCTTCGTGGCTGGACAGCCAGCGCATGTACTATCGTTTGCTGTACGCCGATGCGCAGCAATCGCGGCCGTACGCCTACAACCGCTGGAACACGCCGCCGCTGCAACTGTTGAGCCAGCGCCTGAAGACGCGCGTGGCGCAGAGCGGCGTGAAAGTGCTGTCGACCACGGACGCGGCCGCCGGCATGCCGCTGCTGCGCATCGACGTCGATGATTTTTCGCAAGCGTTTGACACGCAGACGCACAGCAGCGGCCACGTGTCGCTGCGCGCCTCGCTGTTCCGCGGCCACCGCCTGATCGACCAGAAAACCTTCAGCCGCAGCGGTCCGGCCGGCAGCGCCGACGCGCAAGGGGGCGCGCAGGCGCTGGCGGCGGCATCGGATGCCATCGCCGCCGACCTGCTCACCTGGCTGGGCACGCTGAATATCCCGAAAGAATGACCGAGCCCGCACCTTCCGCCAGCCCGGCGGCGCCACTGCCGCCCGTCCGTTCCTCGCCCGTGTCGCGCGCGACCCTGCTCGCCTACGTCTTCCTGATCGTGTACGCGAGCTGGTTTCCATTCACGGGCTGGCACAGCAATGGCCTGTCGCCGCTGACTTTCCTGGAAAACACGCGCATGCCCCGTTACTGGACGGGCTTCGATGTCGGCGTGAATATCGTCGGCTACATCCCGCTGGGCGCGCTGATCGTGTATTCGCTGTTTCCAAGGATTACTGGTTTCTTTGCCGTCATCGTCGCCAGCCTGTGCGGCATGTTGATTTCCGGCAGCATGGAAGCCGTGCAAACCTATTTGCCCAGCCGCGTATCGTCGAATCTGGACTTTTATACGAATGCGGCCGGCTGTTTTATCGGTTCCATCATCGGCGCCTTCACGGCGCGCAAGCTGCTCGACCATAGCCATTTGTACCGCTTGCGCCAGCGCTGGTTTGCCCAGCATGCCAGCCAGGGGCTGGTGCTGGTGGCCCTGTGGCCGCTGGCGCAGATCTATCCGCAAGGCTACCTGTTCGGCCTGGGCCAGTTGCTGCCCATCCTGTCGGACTGGCTGTCGCGCCTGGCGGGCATGGAGATCGACCTGGCCGCGTATCTGCGTCCCGACGTGATCTTAACGGTCGAGCAATATTGGCTTTCGGAAACTATCATCACGGCTTGCGGCATGACGGGCGCCGTGCTGACCTTGCTGTGCCTGCTGCGCCGCGCCGCGCCGCGCGCCATCCTGATGCTGACCCTGATCGCCGCCGCCCTGATCGTGCGCTCGATGGCCAGCGCGCTGCTGTTTTCGCCGGAAAACGCCTTCGTCTGGATCACGCCGGGCGCCCAGGGCGGTTTCTTGATCGGCCTGATCATGCTGGGCGGCCTGGCCTTCGCGCCGCACGTGGCGCAGCGCCGCATCGCCGCCGCCACCTTGCTGCTGAGCCTGGTGATGGTGAATACGACGCCGATCAACCCATATTTCATGTCAACCTTGCAAGGCTGGGTACAGGGCAAGTTCCTGAACTTTAACGGCGCAGCGCAATTTCTCGCCTTGCTGTGGCCCTTCATGGCCCTGTGGTTCCTGTGCCTGCCGTCGCACCGCCTGAACCGGCAAGACGATGTGCAGCGCCAGCGTCGCGAAGACCACCCATAAGCGCTATCATGGCGCATTGATGATGAATCAGCAGGAGATCAGTATGAGCGACGCACCGTATTTTGAACGCCACGTTTTTTTCTGCATGAACAAACGTGAAGACGGCCGCAACAGTTGCGGCGACCATGGCGCGGAAGCGGCGCAAAAGCATTGCAAGCGCCGCATCAAGGAACTCGACATGAATGGCGCGGGCAAGATCCGCATCAACCAGGCCGGCTGCATGGACCGCTGCGAGGAAGGCCCGCTGCTGGTGATCTACCCGGAAGCGACCTGGTACACCTATGTCGACACCAGCGATATCGATGAAATCATCGATACCCACCTGGTCGGTGGAAAAATTGTCGAGCGCCTGAAGATTTAATGCCAATTTAAGAGATAGCCACCAGTATGAGCATCATGAACAGAAACTCGGAAAAATTTACCCTCGCCGGCCATGCGGGCAGCATGGAAGGCTTGCTCGATTTCCCGGCAGACACTCCGCGCGGCATCGCCCTCGTTGCCCATCCACACCCGCTGTATGGCGGCACGATGGATAACAAGGTCACGCAAACCCTGGCGCGCGCGTTTGTCGCCCTCGGTTACGTGGTGGCGCGCATCAACTTCCGCGGCGTCGGCGCTTCCGAAGGCGTGCACGACCATGGCGCGGGCGAGACGGACGACATGCAATTGCTGTATGAACACATGGTCGGCCTGTATCCGGGCTTGCCCGTGGCCTTGTCCGGTTTCTCGTTCGGCACCTTCGTGCAATCGAAACTGCAGGAGCGCCTGGCTGCCGCCGGCACGCCGGCCGAGCGCCTGGCGCTGATCGGCAGCGCGGCCGGCAAGTGGGCCATGGCCAATATTCCCGCCGACACCATCTTGATCCACGGCGAACTGGACGACACGATCCCCCTGTCCGCCGTCTTCGACTGGGCCCGTCCACAAGACATCCCCGTGATCGTGATCCCCGGCGCCGACCACTTTTTCCACCGCAAGCTCAATCACATCAAGAACCTCGTGATTGCGCTGTGGCATGGTGACAAACCCGCAATAGCAGCAGATGATCATTGAAGTGTGGGCTTACTAGCGCCTCCACGGCTATAATTGATCCGTTTTTTCCACGCGGCCACGTACGCAGCAACTGCGTGGCCCTCAGCCTTCATCTTTTTCGCAGACCAGCCTCCATGAAAAAACTTTTAGCGGCACTGGCCTCCAGTGTACTTTTCCTATCCGCCGCCCACGCCCAGCACGTTCCTGCACCGAGCATCGCCGCCAAATCCTGGCTGCTGCTTGACGCCACCAGTGGCCAGATCATTGCTTCGCAAGATCCGGACGCCCGCATCGAGCCGGCATCGCTGACCAAGATCATGACGGCCTACCTGACGTTTGCCGCCATCCGCGAAAAGAAACTGGCGCTGGATCAGAAAGTAAACGTGTCCGTGCGCGCATGGAAAGTCGATTCGAGCAGCTCGAAGATGTTCATCGACCCGGCCACGCCCGTCTCGATCGACGACTTGCTGCACGGCCTGATGATTCAATCGGGTAACGACGCCGCCGTGGCGCTGGCTGAAGCCGTTGCCGGCGACGAAGGCACCTTCGTCGTGCTGATGAACCGCGAAGCCCAGCGCATGGGGATGAAAAACACGCGTTTTGCCAATCCGCATGGCTTGCCTAGCCCGGATAACTTTTCCACGGCACAAGATCTGTCCGTGCTGGCCCAGCGCGTGATCGCCGACTATCCTGAATTCTATAAAATTGACTCCATCAAGAGTTTTACCTACAACAAGATTACCCAGCCTAACCGCAACCGCCTGCTGTGGCTGGACCCAACCGTCGATGGCATGAAGACGGGCCACACGGAAGCGGCCGGCTATTGCATGATCGCCTCGGCCCGCCGTCCAGGCGGCACGGGCGAGCGCCGTTTGATCTCCGTCATGCTGGGTACCTCGTCCGACCAGGCACGCACGCAAGAAAGCCAGAAGCTGCTGAACTGGGGCTTCCAGAACTTCGATACGGTCAAGCTGTACTCGAAGGGCCAGGCCGTGGCCACGCCGGAAGTGTGGAAAGGCTCGAAAGGCACCGTGAAAATCGGTTTCGCCCGCGACGTGCTCGTCACCGTACCAAAAGGCACGGCGGCCAAGATGAAACCTGTGCTGGAACGCAAGGACCCGCTGGTCGCACCATTGGCTGAAAACGCCCCTGTCGGCAAACTGAAAATGATGGTCGACGACAAGGTCCTGCTGGAACTGCCCGTCGTGGCGCTGGAAACCATCAACCAGGCCACGATCTTCGGCCGCGCCTGGGATTCGATGCGTCTGTGGATGAAATAAGCAGTCAGCACTCCCCATAAAAAATGCCCGCAGATGCTGCGGGCATTTTTTTCGTCTTGCGTTACGTCAGCTTACTTCGCCGGCGCATCCTTCAGGTGCGGCTGGCGCACCACGGGCGGGAAGGTGCCGTGGCGGCCTGCGGCAAACGTCGCTTCCGTCTGCGATGGCTGCACCGGCACGGACACCTTGCGCACCTTGGCCACCTGCGCCGCCGTCACGGGCGTGCCGCGGTTGCCCCAGCTGGTCTGGATGAAGGTCACCACCTGCGCGGTCTGCTCGTCATTGAAAATGTCGGCATACGGCGCCATCGTCAGCGCCGACGGCGCCGTGCGCGTGGCCGGCACGGCGCCGCCCGACAGCACGATGTTGATCGCCGAGGTGGGATCGTTCGTCTGCAGCACGGCATTGCCGGCCAGCGCAGGGAAAGCCTTGTCGTAGCCCTTGCCGTCGGAACGGTGGCAACCGGCGCAGCGGTCCAGGTACAGCTGCGCGCCCTGGGAGTTGACGATGCCGCTGAACAATTGCTTGCCCAGCTTGTCGTCGGCCACGAAGGCCGGCGTGCCTGGGTTCGATGCCGGCAAGGACTTCAGGTATTTCGCCATCGCCGCCAGGTCGCCATCCGTCATGTGCTGCATGGAATGGGCCACCACGTCGTTCATGGCGCCGAACGAGGCCGTATGGCTGTTGCGGCCCGTTTTCAGGAATTCGGCGATCTCGGCCGCGCTCCAGCGCGCCAGGCCACCGCCATGTTCATTGCGCAGCGAAGGCACGGACCAGCCGTCAATCACGCCGCCGCCCGCCAGGAAGGTGGTATTGCCCGCGTCCGTCAGCGATTTTTCCTGCATGCCCACGCCGCGCGCCGTGTGGCAGGCGCCGCAGTGGCCCAGGCCCTGCACCAGGTAGGCGCCGCGCAGCAATTGCGCATCGCCTGTGACCGGCGTTTTATACGGCTGCGGCGTGGGGGCAAACGCCCAGCGCCAGATGGTCAGCGGAAAGCGCATCGACAGGGGCCACGGGATGTCGGCCGCCTTGTTCGGCGTCGGGTCCGCCTTCACGCCATGCATGAAATAGGCGTACAGCGCCTGCATGTCCGCCTCGCTCAGGCGCGAGTACGATGGATACGGCATGGCTGGATACACGGTATAGCCGTGTTTCGTCACGCCCGTGCGCATCAGCTTGTCGAAATCGGCAAAGCTCCAGTCGCCGATGCCGGCCTTCTTGTCGGGCGTGATGTTGGTGGAATACACCTTGCCGATTGGCGTTTCCATGCCCAGGCCGCCCGCGAACGGTTTACCCTGCGTGCCGGCCGTGTGGCAGGCGATGCAATCGCCGGCGCGGGCCAGGTATTCGCCCTGGCGTATCAGCTGGGCATTCGGGGTGGTCGCGGTAGCCGACCAGGCGGCGCCGGAGGCGAGCGCCAGCAGCAGCGCGCCCACTGTATGGGTGAATGTGTTGTTCATCTTCTTGTTCTTCATCAGGCGACCAGGGGACGGGGATCTTGCAGGTATTGCTCGCGGATGGCCTTGGCCGACCAGTAGGTCAGCGCGCAAGCGAGGCCCGTCGGGTTGTAGCCGATGCCGACCGGGAACACGCTGGAGCCGACGGCAAACACGTTGTGCACGTCCCAGCTTTGCAGGTAGCGGTTGACGACGCTGGTCTTGCGGTCCGCGCCCATGGCCGTGCCGCCCGCCCAGTGCGTGGTCTGGTAGTTGCGCAAGTCGAGGTGGTCGCCCACGCTCTTGACGGAGACCTTGATCGACTCGGGATTCATGGCCTCGGCCACCTTCATCATCTTGTCGGTGACGAAACGGCTCATCTTGATGTCGTTTTCCTTCCAGTCGAAGGTAAAGCGCAGCAATTGCTGGCCATACTTGTCCGTGTAGGTGGGGTCGAGGGTCGACATAGCAGTCGCGGTAAGTCATGTTGGCGCCGTGACAGTCGAACGAGACCGTGTTCAGATAGCTCTTCTTGACGGCCTTTTTCCAGGCCGAACCCCAGGCGGGCGTGCCGTCCGGCGTGGCGATGCCGGAAATGGGCTTCGAGCCGGCCGGGTTGCACCAGGCGGGCGAACCGCCGACAAAGCCCAGCGGGCCATGGTCGAAATTGTCGCCATTCCAGTCATCGAGCGCAACGCCCGTGCCGCCGGCGCCGATGAAGGGGTTCGTGTTCGTGTCTTCCTTGAAAAAGGTCTGGATGGTGGACATCATCTGGTAGGCGATATTGCGCCCCACCACGCCCTCATTGCTGACGGGGTCGTACGGCTTGCCGATGCCGGAGAGCAAAAACAGATGCGCGTTGTTGTAGGCAAACGCACTGGCGATGACCAGGTCGGCCGGTTGCTCGACGGCCTTGCCGTCCGCATTGATGTAGGTCACACCTGTTGCGCGTTTCTTGCTGCCGTCGAGGTTGATGCGCACCACATTGCAGTTGGCGCGCAATTCAAAGTTCGCCACCATGCGCAGGGCCGGCATGATGTTGACGTTGGGCGAGGCCTTGGAATAGTTATAGCAGGCGTAGCCGGAGCAGAAACCGCAGAAGTTGCACGGTCCCATCTGGCAGCCATACGGGTTCGTGTACGGGCCGGACGCGTTCGACGAGGCGTTGACGAAGGGGTGGTAGCCGACGGCCTTGGCCGCGCGGCGGAACAGTTCGGCCGTGTACGGCACTTTTTGCGGCGCCAGCGCGTAATTGTCGGAGCGGTCGCCCTCGAACACATTGCCGTCGCCGACGACGATGCCGTTGACCTTGTACGCCTGGCCCGAGGTGCCGAAGACTTTTTCGACGAAATCGAAGTGCGGCTCCAGCTCGGCGTAAGTCACGCCAAAGTCCTGGATCGTCATGCCTTCGGGAATGAATTTCTTGCCGTAGCGGCGTTCGTAGTGGCTGCGGATCTGCAGCTCTTCCGGCAGGACGCGCCAGTGCATGCCCGACCAGTGCAAGCCCGCGCCACCCACGCCCGTGCCGGGCTTGAAGGCGCCGATCTGGCGATACGGCACGGCCACGCCCGTGATGCTGTGGCGGAAGGTGAACGTGCTCTTCGACATATCCTGGAACAGCTTGCTGCGCTGGATATACGTCAGCTCGTCGAGGGTCTTCGGATAGGCGCCGTCGGGATAGGTGTCGCGGTACTCGCCCCGCTCCAGCGCGACCACGTTCAGGCCCGCTTCCGTCAATTCCTTGGCCATGATGGCGCCGGTCCAGCCGAAGCCGACAATCACGGCATCGACAGGCTTCATTTTTACATCGGGTTTGATATCACTCATGATGGTTTTTCTTTTTCTTTGATCTGCTACAAAAACGTTGCGGTTACAGGCTTAGGCAATCGACACAGGAGGAAGCGGGTATTTCTTGCCGTACTGCTCCACCCAATCCATGTAGTCGGCGCGCGCGCCTGGGAAACCGACCATCTTCCAGGCCAGCATGTCCTTGTTGCCGCCGTGCACGGGATCGCAAAAGTAACCTTCGCGCGTGTTTTGCAGCAGCTGGTTGAAAAAGACTTTCGATGGCACTGCGCCGATGTCCAGAGTGCCCTTTTGCAATTGCGTGATGACGGCGTCGCGCTCGGCTGCACCCAGCTGTACGAAAGGCTTGCCGGACTGTTTCTGCACGGCAGCATTCACGCCGGCCAGGGCGCTCTGGTACAGCTCACGCGGCGCCATGTGGAACTGGTAGCCGAACTGTTCGATCGAGGGCACGAACGGTCCCTGCATGTACCACAGCGCGCCATACGCGTAAGGCGTGTTCATCTGCGCATCGATGAATTCATGCGCGCCCGCTTCCAGCGCGCGCCCGGCCCTTCGCCGTCGGCCGGGATCAGCCGGTCGACCAGCGCCGTCAGGGTGGCCCATTCGGTGGCGTCGAAAAAGCGCGGTTTGTAGGCAGGCTGGTCTTTGGAGACGGCCATGGCCAGGCCGCCGCCGGCGCCGGCCAGCAAGGCCACGGCAGGCGCGGCGCCGACGGCCTTGCGCAGGAAGTTACGCCGATGGGGCGAAATCCCGATGATTTTCATAGGTTTTTCCTCAGGCGGCACGAGCCGCCACAGTGATGGATGTGGAAGTCAGAAAGAAAATGCGGACACGCGCCGCGCAGATGGCAGATTTCACGTAGAGATGGCTGGGGTATCGCGGCGCGGTGCATCCGCCTGCCGGTTAATTGATCAAGGTGATTGACAAGCGGTAGCTTTGCATTTACGGTGCGCATCGTACCATAATTAAAAGAAACATTCAGAGACAGGTTTAACGTGATCAAAAAAGAGGCAGCGGTGCGTGGCCGCCCGCGCAAGGGGGCGTGGAAGATGCGGTACTGGAAGCCATCGTCCTGCTGGTCCGGCAACATGGACTGGAAGCGGTGACGATACAGATGGTGGCCGACGTGGCCGGCGTGGGGCGCCAGACGATCTACCGGCGCTGGCCGCGGCGCGAAGACATGCTGCTCGATGCGCTCGTCAAGCGCACGGCGGAAAAGCTGCAGCGCGCGCTCGACATGCCGGACGGCCAGGAAATCGAGGCGATCTGCGCGCGCATCTTCGACAACCTGAACGCCGACGGCCGCTTCACCTGCGATTTATTGGTGCTGATCCACGACGATGCGGCGGCGCAACTGCGCTTTCGCGAGCAGATCGTCGCGCCGTGGATTACCCTGGTGGTGCAGCGACTGGTCAACATCGGCGTGCGCGCCGACCTCGACCTGCGCCTGTTCGCCTTCATGCTGCAATCGGCGCTCGTGTACCAGATGCAGCTGGGCGGCCAGCTCGACCTTGCCCTGCAGGAGCGGTGCTGCCGCTTTATCCGCAGCATGTTGTAGCTCTGGATATAATCGTGGCGTCACCTTCTTCGCCACCACCAGAAAGCCAGCCCATGAGCCATGTATTTCCCGCCAGCCTGCAAGCGCCGCGCAGCCGTTTAAGCGGCAACGGTCCCGAACTGTCGCGCATCGTCGCCGGCATGTGGCGCATCGGCGAGTGGAATATGTCGGCGCAGCAACGCCTTGCCTTCATCGAGCAATGCCTGGCGCTGGGCGTATCGAGTTTCGACCACGCCGACATCTATGGCGATTACAGCGCCGAAGGCCTGTTCGGCGAAGCGCTGGCTCTCCAGCCGGGCTTGCGCGACAAGATGGAACTGGTCAGCAAGTGCGGCATCAAGCTGCTGTCGCCGCACCGTCCCGGCCATGCCATCCAGCATTACGACACGAGCGCGGCGCACATTACCAGTTCCGTGGAACACAGCTTGCGCCAGCTGCAGACGGACCGCCTGGACTTGCTGCTGATCCACCGCCCCGACCCGCTGATGGATTTCGACGAGATCGCCGGCGCGTTCACCCAGCTCAAGCAAGCGGGCAAGGTGCTGCACTTTGGCGTGTCGAACTTCAGCCGCCACCAGTTCGAGTGCCTGCACCGGCGTTTCCCGCTGGTAACGAACCAGGTGGAGTTTTCGCCGCTGCACGTGGCGCCGCTGTTCGACGAAACCTTCGACGGCTTGCAGGATCTGAAAGTGGCGCCGATGATCTGGTCGCCGCTGGCGGGCGGCCGCCTGTTCCAGGGCGGCGACGCGAATGTGGAGAATTTGCGCAATGTCATCAAGCAGATCGCCGACCAGCTGCAGCGCCCGTTTGCCAGCGTGGTGTTCGCCTGGATCATGCAACTGCCTTGCCGCCCGCTGCCGCTGACGGGCACGGGCCGCATCGAGGCCGTGGGCGTGGCCGTGGAAGGCACGCAGTTCACGCTCAGCCGCAGCGACTGGTTCGCCATCCTGCGCGCCGCGCGCGGGCACGAGGTGGCTTGAGATTAATCAATCTCGTCCGGGTCGTTGAATACTTGAGGTAGCGCAATGCCGCGCCAGCCCAGATGCCACGCCAGGTTGAGCAGCAGGGTGGCGGCGATGTAGACGGCGAAGAACAGCGCGAAGAAGCTGGTCTTCAGCCACACCAGCAGGGCGATGGCGACGATCAGCACCAGCAGCGCGGCCAGGCTTTTCTTTTGCTTGGAGCTGGGGAAACGCAAGGTCGACACCATCAGGCTGCCCACGCCGACGAGCAGCAGCATCAGCAGATAGCTGTGCAGCATGGAATCGATGGGCGCCGGCCAGGCCACCACCACGGCCGCCACGCAGGCGGCACCGGCCGTGATCGGCATGCCGACGAAATACAGGGGGTCGGTATGCCCCACGTTCACATTGAAGCGCGCCAGACGCATGGCACCGCAGGCAACAAAGAAGAAGCTGGCCATGCCGCCAAAGCGCAGCAGCAGCGGATCGTGCACGCCCATCTGTACAAAACCATAGCAATACAACAAGACGGCGGGGGCGCAGCCGAAATTCATCACGTCGGCGATGGAATCGAGCTGCACGCCGAACTGCGAACTGGTGTTCGTCAGGCGCGCCACATAGCCGTCGAGCGCGTCGAACACGCCGGCCAGCACCAGCAGCGCGGCGGCCAGGCGGTAGGCATCGGCGTCGCCCACTGCAGCGTTATCGACGGAAATGACGATGCTGGCAAAACCGCAGGCTATCGACAGCAAAGTCACCATGCTGGGCAAGGCATACTTGGCGCGCTGCAGGCGCGACTTGGGCAATGTGTTCAAATGTATGGGCAATCAAAGTAGCAGGAATGAGGCAGCGCAGCGGCAAACGCTGCGCTATGCGCATTCTACCCTGCGCAGCTGCGGCACCGTCTGCGCACGAGCGCGCGGCATATCTTTTCATGGATGCTCTATTGCGTATCAAAATACCTTAGAATCGTTTTACCGGGCAGCATGGCGCCCCCCCATCAGACAGGAGTCAGCTTGATTGCCTCGTTATCGCGTTGGACACACAGCCTCCCCACCCTCCTGATCGTAGCGCTGCTGAGCGCCTGCGGCGGCGGCGATAGCGGCGGCAATGCTTCGCCGGGCACCTCGACCCAGGCCGGACAGCTGACACAGGAGCCGGGCGCCCCGGTTCTCAGCAACAATATCGCCACCGATGGTTTCAACTGGATCAATTACCGGCGCAGCCAGATCGGCCTGGCGCCGCTGGTGCGCAATAGTCTGATCGACAACGCGGCAGTCGGCCACTCCAACTATCTGAACATCAATGGCGTGGTGGTGCACAATCAAGTGAAAGGCAAACCCGGCTTTACCGGCGAAACGCTGTATGACCGCCTGAGCGCGTCACACTATGCCGTCACTTCCGTCTGGGGCGAAGTCATCGCGGGCGTGGCCACCAACTCCGGTTTCTACATGGCGGAAAGCCTGATCACGGCCGTGTATCACCGCTTCCTCATCTTTGAACCGATGTTCAAGGAAGGCGGCGCCGGTGCGGCCGTCAACAACAGCGGCTATGCCTACTTCACCACCGACCTGGCCGGCAATAGCCGCTACGGTCTCGGTTTGCCGGCCGGACAGATCATCAGCTACCCTTTCAACGGACAGACCAAGGTCGCCACCAGTTTCTCCAGCAATGAAGAGGAGCCCGATCCCGTGCCCAACCAGGACGTGGTCGGCTACCCCATCAGCGTCCATGCGAATTTCGATGCCACCCTCAGCGTGACGGCGTTCACCGTGCGCCAGCATGGCGCAGCGACGGACCTGACGGTACGCTTGCTCAGCAAGGAGACCGATGCCGGCAATACTTCGCGCTCGGTGGCCGCCATCATCCCGCTGGCCCCGCTGCTGGCGGCCACCACCTATGACGTGAGTTTCATCGGCAAAGTCAATGGCGCGGACGTCACGCGCAGCTGGTCCTTCACGACGCGTTAGTCTGGCAGCGTCTGCCAAGCGGACGCAGTAGCGAGGGCAACTGGATGTAAAATGGTGGATATTGCATGAATGCAATTGACAAGTTTTGGGGCTCTCTGCACACCAGGCATGCTGAAACCACACGCCACTTGCGATGATGATGCCGCCGTCGCGGCATCCGACATGGTCCGGATTCTCGACGTCGAGAACGGACTGGGCCGCATCATGGGCGACCGCATCCTGTACCTGAAAATCCTGCGCCGCTTCCTGCATGACCATGGCACCACGCCGTGCCAGATCCGCGCCGAATTCGATGCGGGCAACTATAACTCCGCGCGCCTGAAGGCGCATACCCTGAAAGGCGCCGCCGGCATGATCGGTGCGCGCCACGTGCATGGCCTGGCGACAACCCTGGAGTCGGCACTGCGTGCGCAGGCGCCCGACCTGGACCAGCAGATGCTGCAGCTGGAACTGGCGCAGGATCAATTGCTCGGCGCCGTCAGCAGCATGCTGGGCACGCCGGAGACCACCCACATGGCAGCGCAGGACATGGCACCCGATCCGGCCGCGCGCCCGCCATCCAGCTGCTGCTGGCGCGCCTGGCCAGCCATCTGCGCGAAGGCGACGGCGCGGCCATCGACATCCTCGAAAACTCGGCCAGCCTGCTGGCCGCCAGCCTGGGCGTGCACGTCTACCAGGAAGTGGCGGCCGCCGCGCACGAGTTCGATTTCGACGGCGCCCTCGCGGCCCTGCTGCGGCGCCGCTAGCAAGCACACACTCAAGGGTGGTATTGCGCCTCTTCCGCATATGCCACGCAACAACTCTTGCAACAGAAACGGCGCACGGCATCGAGCGGCTTGTCGCAATACCAGCACGCGCCCTTCGGCGGCAAGGTGGCGATCAATTCCGGCATGGCGGGCAATGGCCGTGCCAGTACCTCATGCTCGCCCTGCACGACATCCGGCTGTTTGCTGTCCATGGCGCTTCCTTTCCTAGCGGCACTTCAAGGCCGCTCAGCAAGATTACGTCATTAAAGTTGATGCGGTATGAGCATGCTCAATAGACCGCGCTCCCGCGGGATACATGGCAGCAAATGGCGCTATTCGCGGCGAGGCTGGGTTTGCACATTCGGCCCCACAAGATCGGCCCGTTCCATGCAGTAAGGCTCCCACGCTGTCTCCTGCCGCATGACGAAAGTCATATTGGCAAGACGCGCACCGTGCGCCTGGATTGCTTCCTTGCGCTGGGGTGTATTGACAAGCAAGGCCATCACTTGACCTACCTTGTTTTCATCCTCGGGGACCAACTCGCCAAGGCCAGCTAGGCATTCACTGCTGCGTATCGCCATCGAATGCGCATGTGACGATTCCCAGGATGTGGTTGCCAAAATAGCAGCCTGATTGCTGATGGCAACATTTGCCATGCCCCGCAGAAGCCGGGCATCTCGCGAAAAATGCCGCAGCAGAAACAACTCGACATCATCGCGCACGCCATTATCATTGCTATCAATACCAGCAAGCGTTTGTTTGCCAGCAGCACCGGGATCAGGCGGTAGCACAGTGTCGATCGTCAATTGCAATGGGGCGGCAGCCAAAACCGCGATGGGAGAAACAAGCGCCAATGCAAAAAAAAACAATAGCGGTGCTACACGGGAATGAAGGATATGTCATAGAGACTCCAGGTTGGAAATTCCGACTATAAAACCGCCACACGGCAAGCTATTGCTTTTCCGCAATCAATATGAATTTGCTTGCGGATACAGAGCTGGCTGAAAACCACATCCAATAAATCATCAGGCGAAAATTCGCCCGCGATGCTCGACTGTTGCACCTGCGCCAGGCGCAGCTCTTCGGTGAACAGATCGAGCGCCGGTCTTTTCGCCGTTCGAGGTGTATGCAAAAAAACACCTCTGATACTTATTTCCGAAAGCTCCTGACGGCATCATTCGCCTGCTCGTCGATGACTCTTTTGATTGCCGGCTGCTTGCCATATTTGACTGACAGCCGTTTCCACTGCCGCTGCGCCTGGCCGCACGATTGCTCGACGGCTTGCGTGATCTCGCGCTGCGCGCCTTGTCGTTGTCATCCCATTCGCCGGCGAAGTGCTCGCACATCTGCGCATTTTCGACGAATTTCGCCACATCCTGCGGCAACTTTTCCTGCGCGCCAGCCAGCAGGGGCAGGCAGGCGAACATGACGGCAAACAGCAGCTTCATCCGATTCTCCTTATTTGCCGATGCAGAAACGGCTGAAGATCACGCCCAGCAGATCGTCAGGCGAGAACTCGCCCGTGATGCTCGACAGCTGCACTTGCGCCAGGCGCAGTTCTTCGGCAAACAGATCGAGCGACTGGTCGTCCTGCGCCGCGTGCTCGGCGGCGACATGCAAATGCTTGCCAGCCGACTTGAGCGCGATCAAATGGCGCTCGCGCGCCAGGTACAGCGATTCGCCCGTCTGCTGCCAGCCGGCGATGCGCAGCAGCTCGGCGCGCAGCAGGTCGATGCCGATGTGCTCGTGGGCGGACAGGTACACGTGGGTGGCATCGGGCAGGCTATCCACGCCGGGCTTGTGGCCCGACAGGTCAATCTTGTTCCACACGCGCACCACGGGCACGCCTTCCGGGAAGGCGGCGACGATGGTTTCATCGGCCAAAGTCGGGCCATGATCTGCGTCAAGCAGGTGCAGGATCACGTCGGCCTTGCCGATCTCGCCCCACGTGCGCTCGATGCCGATGCGCTCGACGGCGTCGATGGTGTCGCCGGCGCTGCGGATGCCGGCCGTATCGATGATGTTGAGCGGAATGCCCTCGATCTGGATGGTTTCGCTGACCTTGTCGCGCGTGGTGCCGGCGATCGGCGTCACAATCGCCACATCGGCGCCCGCCAGCGCGTTCAGCAGCGACGATTTGCCCACGTTCGGCTGGCCCGCCAGCACCACGTTCAGGCCTTCGCGCAGCAGCGCGCCCTGCGCCGCCTGCGCAAACACTTTATGCAACGCTTCGATAACGGCTTTCAACTGGCCGCGCGCATTCGATTTTTCCAGGAAGTCGATTTCTTCTTCCGGAAAGTCCAGGGTCGCCTCAACCAGCATCCTTAAACCCGTCACCTGCTCCACCAGCGCGTGGATGGTGTTCGAGAACGCGCCCGACAGCGATTGCGAGGCGGACTTGGCGGCCGCTTCCGTCGAGGCGTCGATCAGGTCGGCCACGGCTTCGGCTTGCGCCAGATCAAGCTTGTCATTCAAAAAAACGCGCGGCGCGTGAATTCGCCCGGTTCTGCCAGGCGCAAGCCGCTGTCCTTGCCCGCTTCGAGCACGCGCGCCAGCAGCAGCTGCAGCACGATGGGGCCGCCATGGCCCTGCAATTCCAGCACGTCTTCGCCCGTGTACGAATGCGGGCCCTTGAAGTGGATGGCGATGCCCTGGTCGATGATGCTGCCATCGGCTTCCGTAAACGGCAGATAGGTGGCGTGGCGCGGTTTCAGCTGCTGCGCGCCGAACAGGGCCGTCATCAAAGGAGCGAGGTTTTTGCCGGAGGCGCGTACCACGCCGATGCCGCCGCGCCCGGGGGCGGTGGCGATGGCGGCGATAGGGGAAGAGTCGAGTTTCATGGCGTAATTGTAGTGTATTCGGGGAAGGCTGCAGGGGCTACGCTATTGTCAGCGACAAACCGGTGCACATGAAGGGGGCGCTCAGTGGAAATCCGACAAAACCCACTTTTTTTGACATCGGACCCACTGGGTCCGATGTCAAAAAAAAGCCCGCGCTCGGCGGGCTTTCTGTTCGCTGGCCGGAATTACTTGACGGCTGGCGCGTATTTCTTGGTGATCACCCATTGCTGGCCGATCGACAGGACGTTGTTGACGACCCAGTAGAGTACCAGGCCCGACGGGAAGAAGAAGAACATCACCGAGAATGCCAATGGCATGAACAGCATCATCTTCGCTTGCATCGGATCGGCCGGGGCCGGGTTCAGCTTGGTCGTGATGAACATCGAGATCGCGTACAGCACGGGCAGGATGCACCATGGGTCATGCTGGGCCAGATCGGTGATCCAGCCGATCCATGCGCGCCGCGGATTTCCACGGACGCGTTCAGCACCCAGTACAGGGCGATAAACACGGGCATCTGGATCAAAATCGGCAGGCAGCCGCCCAGCGGATTGATCTTTTCCGTCTTGTACAGCTCCATCGTCGCCTGGTTCATCTTTTGCGGATCGCCCTTGAAGCGTTCGCGGATCGCCTGCATCTTCGGCGTGACCAGTTTCATCTTGGCCATGCTGCGGTAGCCGGCGGCCGACAGCGGGAAGAACAGCAGCTTGATCAGGATCGTGAAGGCGATGATGGTCCAGCCCCAGTTACCGAGCACGCTGTGGATCTGTTCCATGACCCAGAACATCGGCTTGGCGATGATGGTCAGCCAGCCATAATCCTTGACCAGTTCCAGGCCAGGCGAGACGTTTTCCAGCAGGTGCGCGATTTGCGGACCCGAGTACAGCTTGCTGTCCATGCTGGCCGAGGCGCCTGGCGCCAGGGTCGGCAATGGCAGCACGTTGCCGATGGCGTACAGGTTGGGGCCGACCTTCTTCGTGAAGATGTCGCGCTTGGCGTTCTCAGGCGGCACGAAAGCCGACACGAAGAAGTGTTGCGAAATCGCAAACCAGCCGCCATTCGCCGTGGCCGGGTGCAGGCCCTTCATGGCGTTGTCGTTGCCCTTCTTCTCGTCTTCTGCCGCCGCTTTTTCGATTTTCTCGAACGTCAGCTTCTGGTACTTGTCTTGCGGCGTGTACAGGGTCGGACCCGTAAAGCTGCTGTTGAAGAACGAATCGCCGACCGGCTTGTTGCCGTCATGCGTCAGTTGCAGGTACAGCTGCGGCGTGACAGGGGCCGCGCCCACGTTGGCCACGTCGTGGCGCACGTCGATGACGTAGTCGCCGCGCTTGAAGGTAAACGTCTTGGTCAGCTTGACGCCGCCTTCGACCGCTTCCATCACCAGTTGAATCTGCTTGCCATCGGTCAGGGTGCGTACGCCAGGCTGTACGGTGAAACCGCTCGCATGGGTAGGGAAGGGACCGCCGACCAGGCCCGATTGCGCCAGGTAAGTGTGGTTCGCACCTTCGTCGAACAGCACTTCGTTTTGCTTGCCGTCGTCAGGCTGGCACCATTTGAACAGGCCGAAGCAGCCGCCAAACCAGCCCGGATTGCCCGCGCCCTTGAACTTCAGCAATTCCAGACGCTTGACCTGGCCGCCCAGGGTGTCGATGTCGACCTTGATGACGTCGGTGGTGATGGTAATCACTTCGCGCTTGAACGCGGCGGGATCGACCGCTTCACCCGGCAGGGCAGGCACGCCTGCCGCAGCTGGCAAGGCAGCCGTCTTGGCAGGGCTCGCAGGCGCCTTGGCGGTTTGTTCCGTGTTCGCGGAGAACATCGACGGCTTGCCGTTCGAGATCATCCATTCGTTCCAGAGGATTACCAGCGAGACGGAAAACACGATCCACAGGATGGTACGTTTATTGATATCCATTAGGGTATTTGTCAGGAGTGGTTGCAACCGCAAGCGGTCGTTGAAGATTGTTTGCCATCGGCCGGCGGCACCGGGTCGACGCCCCCTTCATTCCAGGGGTGGCAACGGCACAGGCGCTTGGCAGCCAGCAGGCTGCCCTTGGCCGTACCGTGCACGCGCAGCGCTTCCATCGCGTAATGCGAACAGCTCGGATAGAAACGGCAATTCTGTCCCAGCATGGGGCTGATCAGCAACTGATAAGCGCGCAGCAGGAACAGCAGCAGGGTTTTCATGGCGCGGATGGTGGTGGCGCAGCAACAGAACGGGCCTGGGCGGCGATTTGCGCCGCGAACAGGCGGCTCAACTCTTCACGCAGCTCCGCTTTGAGCTGGCTCGTGGTGGCCGGGCCATCCTTGCTGTTGACGGCGCGCGACAAACGCACCACGCAATCGACCGGCGGCATCGCGCTGTTGCGAAACAGCTCGCGCGTGACGCGCTTGATCGTGTTGCGGGTCGCCGCGCGCGGCGCGAAACGCTTGGCCACAACGACGCCCAGCCGCGCATGCGGCAATTGATTGTGTCGGGTGTACAGCACAAAATGCGCTGTTTTTTGCGAAGGGCGCAAACGAAAAACGGATGAAAATTCATCCGTTTTAACGATACGCCGAAAGCGCGCGAAGTCGTGTGAACCTTCGCGTTGATTGCCGACTGGAGTACAGCTAGCCACGCGATCAGCTGTCAACGACAAGCCTAGACGGCCAGACGTTTGCGGCCCTTTGCGCGACGTGCGTTGAGCACATCACGGCCACCACGGGTAGCCATACGAGCGCGGAAGCCGTGCGTACGCTTGCGGCGAACGACGGAAGGTTGGTAAGTACGTTTCATGTTGGTCTCGCTAAAAACAAAAAAAATGCAAAATCGGGTCTGACGTCCCGTCAGTTTTTGGTGCCAATGACAATCGCGCACTTATGCCAAGGCACAAGCTGGCCAATCTCATCGCCCGCTTAATCCACGCTTAGTCCATATTGTCGTTCCAAATGAATAAACACGGAATACGGGGGGGAACCCTGAATTATTCAGCATATGCCCCCCTCTTGTCAAGGATTGCCGTGATCGCCTGGAAATTTGCGCGCCGCTCCCCATCTGCCGCCAAGCCCGCGCCAGCACTGCCTGTCACGGGATAACCGGGGGATAAGTCGCCTCTTATGCACATGGCGCCCCACCCCGCCACACAAAAATAAGCGTCGTGCCTGTGGATAACTTTGTCAGTCGGGAGTAGAATAGCGCGTTACGTGTGGCGAGCCCTCGCGCGACGCCGGCCTTGCAACACGGTGAACGCAGGGCAGAATCGATACGCCCTCCCACACCTTTTCACATAGACATACATGGATAATTTCTGGCAGGCCTGTTCCGCGCAGTTGGAACTGGAGCTGACACCGCAACAATTCAGTGCGTGGATCAAACCGCTTATCCCTCTCGATTACGAAGAGGGCAAGCTGCGCATTGCTGCGCCCAATCGCTTCAAGCTCGATTGGGTCAAGACCCAGTTCGCCAGCCGCATTACTGCCCTGGCCATTCAGTACTTCGAAGCGCCCACGGAAGTGCAGTTCGTGCTCGACCCGCGCCTGGCCCTGCCGAAAAAGCCAGTCACCGCCAGCACCCCGGCCAGCGATCCGAATGGCGGCGCGCCCAGCGCGCGCCCGGCGGAGCCGCAGCCGAGCGTGCCGGAACTGAGCATCGGCGCGGCGCCGCGCCGCGAGCAGAGCCGCATCAACACCGACCTGACCTTCGACAGTTTCGTGACCGGCAAGGCCAACCAGCTGGCGCGCGCCGCCGCCATCCAGGTGGCGAACAATCCGGGCGTGTCGTATAACCCGCTGTTCTTCTACGGCGGCGTCGGCCTCGGTAAAACCCACTTGATCCACGCCATCGGCAATCAGGTGATGGCCGACAATCCGGGCGCAAAAATCCGCTACATCCACGCGGAACAGTACGTCCGCGACGTAGTGACCGCTTACCAGCGCAAGGGTTTCGACGACTTCAAGCACTACTATCACTCGCTCGACATGCTGCTGATTGATGATATCCAGTTCTTTGGCGGCAAGAGCCGCACGCAGGAAGAGTTTTTCTATGCGTTCGAGGCATTAATTGCCGCGAAGAAACAGATCATCATCACCTCGGATACCTATCCGAAGGAAATCACGGGCATGGACGACCGCCTGATTTCGCGCTTCGACTCGGGCCTGACGGTGGCCATCGAACCGCCGGAACTGGAAATGCGCGTGGCGATTCTGTTGAAAAAAGCCAAGCAGGAAGGCGTGACCTTCTCCGACGACGTGGCCTTCTTTGTCGCCAAGCACTTGCGCTCGAACGTGCGCGAGCTGGAAGGCGCGCTGCGCAAGATTCTGGCGTATTCGCGCTTCCATGGCAAAGACATCACCATCGATATCGTCAAGGAAGCCCTGAAGGACTTGCTGTCGGTGCAAAACCGCCAGATTTCCGTGGAAAACATCCAGAAAACGGTGGCTGACTTCTTCAATATCAAGGTTGCCGACATGTATTCGAAGCGCCGCCCCGCGAATATCGCCCGGCCGCGCCAGATCGCCATGTACCTGGCCAAGGAATTGACGCAGAAGAGCCTGCCGGAAATCGGCGAGCTGTTCGGCGGCCGCGACCACACCACGGTGCTGCATGCCGTGCGCAAGATCGCGCTGGACCGTACCAAGAATCCGGAATGCAACCATGAATTGCATGTACTGGAACAAACCTTGAAGGGTTAAGAACACCTGACCAAACCTGCTGCGCGTCGCGCTTTGCGGCCTCCGATGCTCACTGTGCTAAAGCACAGCTCCGCGTCTCGGCCACAACTCACTGCCGCTCGCTACGGTTTTGTCAGGCGTTGCAAGCACGACTGGGCAAGGCTGGCTCAAAACGTGCTTTACCCTTATTATCTGGGAGGGCGCCGCAGCCGGTCTGTCGGGGCTCCCTATGGCAAGAATTGTTAAATTAATACGTTAAACGTCGTACTGTTCAACCTATACATTGAGGATAAATATGCAATTGGTCAAAACCACCCGAGATACCCTTCTCCGGCCACTGCAGATCGTGAGCGGTATTGTCGAGCGTCGGCACACTATGCCGATTCTGGCCAATATCCTCATCCGCAAAGACGGTGAAAATGTCTCCTTCCTGTCGACCGACACCGAAGTGCAGATCACCACGCACGCGGAAATCGGTTCCGGCGCGGACGTCACCGGCACCACCGTGGCCGCGCGCAAGCTGCTGGACATTTTGCGCGCCCTGCCCGAATCGGGCGACGTCACGATGACCCTGCTCAACAAGCGCCTGACCGTGCAAACGGGCAAGTCGCGCTTCGCGCTGCAAACCCTGGCGGCGGAAGAGTTTCCAACCGTGCAACAAGCGGAAAGCTACAACGCGTCCGTCACCCTGCCCCAGAAAACCCTGAAGCACCTGTTCAACATGGTGCATTTCTCGATGGCGCAGCAAGACATCCGCTATTACCTGAACGGCTTGCTGCTGGTTCTGGATGGCAATAATGTCATCGCCGTGGCCACCGACGGCCACCGCCTGGCGTTTTGCCAGGTCGCCACCGAGCAGACGTTTGCGCGCCAGGAAGTGATTATTCCGCGCAAGACCATCATCGAACTGCAGCGCCTGCTGGAAGAGAACGATGAGCCGGTGCAGCTGGACATCGCCGCCAACCAGGTGAAACTGACCTTTGCCGACATCGAGCTGATCTCGAAGCTGGTGGAAGGCAAGTTCCCCGACTACACGCGCGTGATTCCTAAAGGCTACAAAAACGACTTCACCATCGGCCGCGATGAACTGCTGCGCTCGCTGCAACGTGCCGCCATCATGACCAGCGACAAGTTCAAGGGCGTGCGCTGCATCATCACCCCGGGCAGCATGAAGATCAGCTCGACCAATGCGGACCAGGAAGAAGCCGTCGAAGAGCTGGAAATCGACTACGGCGGCGACTCCGTCGACATCGGCTTCAACGTGACGTATCTGCTGGACGTGCTGAACAACCTGAAATGCGAATACGTCAACATCGCCCTGGGCGACTCGAACTCGTCCGCCCTGATCTCCATCCCGGACAATGCCGACTTCAAGTATGTCGTCATGCCGATGCGCATTTAAGAACGGGGTCGGACCCTCTGGGTCTGACCCCGGCATTTCGCCGTTGGGTTGAAATGCGATATCAAGCAATCAAGAAACCCAATGAAAAGCTGGGGTCAGACCCGACAGGGTCTGACCCCGGAACAGTACTAGTTAATTGAGAAAGCAGTCCATGTCCGAGAATCCACAAGACACCCCGATCCAGGCCAAAACGGAAGAATACGGCGCCTCCTCCATCCAGATCCTGGAAGGCCTGGAAGCCGTGCGCAAACGCCCGGGCATGTACATTGGCGACACCTCGGACGGCACCGGCTTGCACCATCTGGTATTCGAAGTGCTGGACAACTCCATCGATGAATCGCTGGCCGGTCATTGCACGGAAATCCACGTCACCATCCACAGCGACAATTCGATCTCGATCACCGACAATGGCCGCGGCGTGCCGACCGGCCTGAAAATGGACGACAAGCACGATCCGAAGCGTTCGGCGGCGGAAATCGTCATGACCGAATTGCACGCGGGCGGCAAGTTCGACCAGAACTCCTATAAAGTATCGGGCGGTTTGCACGGCGTGGGTGTGTCCTGCGTCAATGGCCTGTCGAAATTGCTGAAACTGACCATCCGCCGCGACGGCAAGGTCCATTACATGGAATTCGTGCGCGGCGTGCCGCAAGACCGCCAGATCGTCATGGCGGGCGACGTCGCGACGTCGCCGATCAAGGTCATCGGCGAGACGGACAAGCGCGGCACGGAGGTGCACTTCTGGGCCGACGAAGAGATTTTCACGCACGTGGAATTCCACTACGAAATCCTGGCCAAGCGCATCCGCGAACTGTCCTTCCTGAACAACGGCGTCAACATCAAGCTGTCCGACCAGCGCACGGGCAAGGAAGAAGTGTTCGCCTTCGAAGGCGGCACGCGCGGCTTCGTCGAATACATCAACAAGGCCAAGTCCGTCTTGCACCCGACCATTTTCCAGGCCACGGGCGAGCGCATGTCGGACCAGAACACGAACATCTCGGTCGACGTGTCGATGCAGTGGAACGATGCCTACAATGAACAGGTGCTGTGCTTTACGAATAACATCCCGCAACGCGACGGCGGCACCCACCTGACGGGCTTGCGCGCTGCCATGACGCGCGTGATCAACAAATACATCGATGAACACGAGTTCGCCAAGAAGGCGAAAGTGGAAATCAACGGCGACGACATGCGCGAAGGCCTGACCTGCGTCTTGTCCGTGAAAGTGCCGGAACCGAAATTCTCGTCGCAGACGAAAGACAAGCTGGTGTCGTCGGAAGTGCGCGGCCCCGTCGAAGAGATCGTCGCCAAGACCCTGGCAGATTACCTGCAAGAAAAACCAAACGACGCCAAGATCATTTGCGGCAAGATCGTCGAAGCGGCGCGCGCCCGCGAAGCGGCCCGCAAGGCCCGCGACTTGACGCGCCGCAAAGGCATCATGGACGGCCTGGGCCTGTCGGCCAAGCTGGCCGACTGCCAGGAAAAAGACCCCGCCCTGTCCGAACTGTACATCGTCGAGGGTGACTCGGCAGGTGGCTCGGCAAAACAGGGACGCGACCGCAAGTTCCAGGCCATTTTGCCGCTGCGCGGTAAAGTCTTGAACGTGGAAAAAGCCCGTTTCGAGAAAATGCTGTCGTCCGAGCAGATCACCACCCTGATCGCCACCCTCGGCACCTCGATCGGACCGGACGAATTCAACGTCGAGAAACTGCGCTACCACCGCATCATCATCATGACCGATGCGGACGTCGACGGCGCCCACATCCGCACCCTGCTGCTGACCCTGTTCTACCGCCAGATGCCGCAACTGGTCGAGCGCGGCCACATCTACATCGCGCAACCGCCGCTGTACAAGGTAAAAGCGGGCCGCGACGAGCGCTATCTGAAAGATGACGCCGAAGAAGCGAGCTACATGATGACGGTGGCGCTGAACACGGCCGTGCTGGTGCCGCGCGAAGGCGCGGAAGGCATTTCCGGCGAGACATTGGCCGAGCTGGTGCGCAAGTTCAACCTGTCGAACACCATCATGACGCGTTTGACCCGCGTCATCGACCGCGCCGCCCTGACGGCCATCATGACAGGCACGCAGCTGGACCTGTCGACCCTGGAACAGGCGGAAAAATCCGCGCTGGCCCTGCAGACGGCCATCAACGATACCGCCGTGCACGTGCACGTGCGTTCCGACGACCTGTCGGAAAAACACATGCTGCGCATCGAGCGCATGCACCACGGCAACGTCAAAGTCAGCGCCATCGACGCCGACTTCGTGCAAGGTCCGGACTACGCCGTACTGAGCAACGGCGCCGCCACCTTCGAAGGCTTGATCGGCGAAGGCGCGTTCGTGCGCCGCGGCGAAGGCGAGCGCGTCAAGGAAATCGCCGTGGTCGACTTCCACCAGGCCATGCAATGGCTGCGCGACGAAGCCGAACGCACCGTCTCGAAACAGCGCTACAAAGGTCTGGGCGAAATGAACCCGGAGCAGCTGTGGGAAACCACGATGGACCCGACCGTCCGCCGCTTGTTGAAAGTGCAGATCGAAGACGCCATTGCGGCAGATCAAATCTTCACGACCTTGATGGGGGATGACGTGGAACCACGCAGGGCGTTTATTGAAAATAATGCGTTGCGTGCGGGGAATATTGACGTGTAACTAAATAATTTAGCTAAAAACGGCCCCTTGGGCCGTTTTTTTTTACCTATATGGTCAGATAACTTGCTTATTTTCCTGGCAGAATTTATCCTTTAAATAATAATTTACACTTCACTTGTTACTGAGCCACAGTTAAAACTACTCAACGACAATGAAATAAATTACAATTTATTAATTTTATAATTAAAACAACGATTGATGAAAGGTCATCGATGTCAGCCACTAATCGATTTATTGATCTCTTCGCAGGTTGCGGCGGACTGTCGCTTGGACTGATCAAATCTGGCTGGAAGGGCGTTTTCGCTGTAGAAAAGCATCCCGTAGCATTTGAAACATTGCAACGCAACCTTATTAGGGAGCAAAGCACAAACTTTGAATGGCCCGATTGGCTTCCCAAAAAAGCCCACACCTGCGAGGATATTTTAGCGAATTATTCAGATAAGTTAGCACAACTTAGAGGAAAAATAGATCTAATAGTGGGTGGCCCCCCGTGCCAAGGCTTCTCTATGGCTGGAAAGCGGAATCCTGTTGACCCGCGGAACAAAATGAGCGAACAATATCTTGCGCTTGTTGGCATTATTCAACCAAAATTTATAGTCATTGAAAATGTTGCTGGATTTGATATCGAATTTAGTGGAGATGAGGGCGCATCACTTAACATCGGCACAAAAAAGAAAAGCTATGCGAGCTTTATTTCCTCCAGACTGGAAACTATGGGATATTCAGTATCATCCGGAGTCTTAAATTGCTCTGACTTTGGAGTACCTCAAAATAGAAAAAGGTTTTTTATTCTTTGTGAGTTGCAAAAGTTTGAGAAAAATTCAAAACGTAATCTTTTTAAAGATTTCGTATTAACCAGATCGAAGTTCTTAACTGACCATAATTTACCTGTAACCAGACCAGTTACATGCTTTGAAGCCATATCTGATTTAGAAACACATAACAAAACCTTGGTACCTTGCGAAGACTCTGGGAAGAAGGGATATGTTGAAACTGATTACAACAAATCCATTCCAATCGGGGGCTATCAGAGCCTCATGAGAGAAGCTATTGGCAGCGCAAGTGCTAATAGTAGGCGTCTCCCTAATCATAAAGCAACGACCATCGAAGGCTTTAAAAAAATACAGCGTATTTGCCGGCCTGGTATATCAATTTCGACCGAAGAGATGAAGTTAGTAGGAACGAAAAAACATGCCATAACAGTTTTAAATGCAAAGCTACCGTCTCCTACCATAACTACTTTTACCTGACGATATACTGCATTATTCGGAGCCGCGTATTTTAACTGCTCGCGAGAATGCCAGACTTCAATCATTTCCAGATTGGTATAGTTTTTACGGAAACTATACCACCGGTGGAAAGCGAAGGAAATTTGACTGTCCACGTTATACACAGATAGGCAATGCGGTTCCACCGTTAGTATCAGAAGCAATCGGTCTGTATTTGAAAGAAATATCAGTAGAAAATAATCAAAAAAATAATTTTTCAAACTTAATTGCTGATAAAAAAAATGTCAACGAATCCGACGCCTAAATCACTCAATTTCAAAGTGAGCTCGCAGTTAAAATCCGTAATTGGCCGTGACCTCATTACAGATGATTATGTGGCTATTTTTGAGCTAGTAAAAAATTCCTTTGATGCAAAAGCAAAAGGCGTTGTTATTTTCTTTAAAGATGACCATATTTACTTAATCGATGACGGTAAAGGTCTGAGTTATGATGACATCGTAAAAAAATGGCTATTTGTTGCATATTCCGCGAAAAGAGATGGAACCGAAGATAATAGTACATCTGGGCATGATGACTATCGAAATGAAATAAAGGCCACCTCACATTACGCGGGCAGTAAAGGAGTTGGGCGTTTTTCATGCGATCGATTGGGGGAAGAGTTAATCCTGCAATCACGTACATCATCAGAAGGTCTAATTAATACCTTAAATGTAAATTGGAACGATTTTGAAAAATCATTTCAAGATGAATTCATTAACATACCAGTCTTTTATAGCGAGCTCGAAACTTTTCAAGTTCCAGATGGTGTCCCAACTCCCGAAGGAAGTGGCACAGTTATCTCGATATCGGGTTGTAGAGAAATATGGAATAGAGCTAAGCTCATAGAACTGAAGTCATCGTTATCTAAGTTAATAAATCCTTTCGGCTCAGAAGATAATAATTTTTCTATAATTATTTATGCTCCATCTGAGGTGGATGAAGATCGGCGTGTTATTGAAAGATATGGCGACGATGCACCACCGAACTCCGTGGTAAATGGCCCCGTTCAGAATTTTATATTTCAAACTCTTCAAAGTAAAACAACATGGCTGCGCACGTGGATAGACGATTCAAGTGGACGGATTTTAACCGAACTGAGCGATAGAGGAACGATTATTTATCGAGTATCAGAGGAGCTTCCATATCAAGATTTATTAGGCTCTAATTTTGAATGTAATTTATTTTACCTAAATCGTGCCGCCAAGCAAACTTTTACTCGCAGAATGGGAGTATCTTCAATAGACTTTGGGTCTGTATTCTTATTTAAAAATGGTTTTCGTGTTTATCCAATTGGCGAAAGAAAAGATGATTCTTTTGGAATCGATCGACGAAAACAGCAAGGTCACTCGCGTTTTCTCGGAACACGCGATCTAGTTGGCCGCATAGATGTATATGGAGATGATTCTAAATTCAGAGAATCATCAAGTCGAGACAAAGGATTAATATCTACACCCGCCGCACAGCAATTAGATGATTGTTTTTGGCAAAGATGTTTTACTCGACTCGAAAATTACGTTGTCGGAGTAAGCTGGCGACTAAAATTCGATATGGATCTTGACGACGCCTCCTTTTTGAGTGGAGACGAAGCAAAGTCGAAAGTTATAGCAGTTCTCGCGCGTTTAGTTAGTTCACCAGATCTAACGGTTGAATATTATGACAAAGATATATTATCAATTGTCAGCAATAAAGTGGATGAATATGGAAAAACAATTGAGAATCTTGCCGCTCTTGCTTATAGAGTTGGTGATCTCGAATTA
Source organism: Janthinobacterium sp. TPC_1 (assembly GCF_056037845.1). NCBI lineage: Bacteria > Pseudomonadati > Pseudomonadota > Betaproteobacteria > Burkholderiales > Oxalobacteraceae > Janthinobacterium > Janthinobacterium sp. TPC_1. Next base: position 1,264,863 of record NZ_CP195157.1, read on the forward strand.
GAGCAGAGTGCGAAGGATGCGGCGGTAAAATATGTTGAGATGCAAAAGGCGGAGGCGGAGGCTATCGCATTTGCAGAACGTGAACGTAAGGCTAGGAAACAGGCGGAACTCAAAACTGAGCTAACGGTTGCAAGCCTTGAGGTTGCAAAAAAACAAAATTTATTTTTGACCTCGTTACAAACGCACGATAAGGAAATTCTTGAAAATTTACATCATCAAGTGATGATCATCTATGCAAGCAATGCAGTAAATAATATAGAAGCGAATATCTTGATGCTTAGAAATGGTGTCAAGATGAGTTCCGACGAATTTCAAGTTATTCTTGAGGATTTACTGTTGCTAAATCAGCAGGTAATTGCTGCCTCAAGATTTGCGACATCCGCCAATTTTATGCTCGACTCAAGCTCGATAACTACCGATCTTTCAGCGTATATCGAGCAATATGTTGAACGAATTTGTTCAATCTATGAGAGCAGAATAAGTGTGGAAGTCAACAACGAATCTCCAGAATTCACTTTAACTTTTAAACCCATCGAAATTTCTATTATACTTGACAATCTTATAGACAATGCATATAAGGCTGGTGCCTCGACAATACTTTTGGATTTATCACGCCCTGAAAGCAATGTTCTCAAAATTAATGCTAAAGATAACGGCATGGGCTTGAATAATACGATCACTGATGAGGAAGCCATTTTTGAAAAAGGAATTACTACAACACGTGGATCCGGGCTTGGTCTCTATCATGTTCGACAACTATTATCTAGCATGAAAAGCACAATAAATTTGACTGCCAGCAGTCACACTGGAACCACTTTCACAATTAGGGTATATAAATAATGGACCTCAAATACAGAATATTATGGTTTGATGACCATCCAAAACAAGTTGATGGCGTGGAAAAGTATGTCAGGCAAAGTCTAGCAATGCTGGGCATTATTTTGGAAATAACATGGATTCAAAATTTCGATGACAATACAATTAATCCCATATTACAATCATTGAGTACGTACTCTCCTTACGATATAATTTTGGTTGATTATGATTTGGGAAAAGAACAGCGAGGAAATTCGTTGTTAAAAAAACTTCGTACTCGAACCAATGGGGAGATGATTTTTTACAGCGCTGAAAAAGTAAAGACGCTTCGTACTCTTCTCATAGAAGATAATATCGATGGGATTTATTGCTTGCTCCGGGACGGCAAACTTGGGGGGGCAGTTATGCCATAATCGAAAGCACCCTACGCCGGTTCTATCATCCCAACTACATGCGTGGGGTTGTAGTTGGATCAGTAAGTGAGATGGAAGAGCGCTTTGGTTTAATGATTTTAGATTTGCTAAAACTAAAAAATATGCCAAATCATGATGAGATTAAAGATATAATAATTTCTGCAAATAAATCTTATCTAGAAAGCGAACTTAGCTCTATTAATGACCCAGGCAAACCTGTTCCATTAGATCGGCTAGTAAAAAAAGCTAATCTACGAATAAAAATCACTATTCTCACATCACTGCTTGAGAGAAATGGAGGCAGGGTAGCCTTATCATGCTTAAATGTTTTACAAAATTTCATGGATGAAATAAATGCACCACGTATAGAATTTGCTCACGCGCGAACGCAAGAGCTTAATGGTTTACCTATATTTAAAGAGCGTAGCGGAAAGGTTTGGGACGCAGTACAAATGCAGGCTTTAATGCCAAAAATCCGAAAGCACAAAGATGCTACGACTATGCTTTCCGACATTTCAGATGATGAGGAATAGTTACAAAGGTATTGAGATTTTATTTTTATAGAGATTTATTTTAATATTCACGGTTATGATGATTGAAAATATTCGTAGAGTTTTCAACAAACTTTGATACTCATTAAATTCAATTTTGGCACTTTTCAAAAAATACTTTAAAAAGTAGAAAAGCTATTTATTTTGAAATTGAGTCACAACTTGGGCAAGCGTTTGAAGTTTTAGCGAATGTTAGCGTAGCGCCAGCACTAGGTAAGTTGCACTTCGAGCTATTACATAGCTACTTGGCACATGAGAGCGTCGACGTTGTGGAGATAAAATTTGCTCCACAGCTAGTTTATCGCTTGATAGGCAATGTTCGGTTCCGTCTTCATCGAGCGCCAGGATGAGACGACGGCCAAGCTGCGCCTGTTGTACGTCGATCCCTGCGCGCGCGGTCTGGGCATCGGCAGCCGCCTCGTCGATGAATGCCTGCGCTTCAGCCGCCAGGTCGGCTATACGAAAATGGTGTTGTGGACCAACAGCATTCTCACCGATGCCCGGCGTATCTACGACAAGGCTGGCTTCCAACTGGTCGAGGAGGAGGCGCATCGCAGCTTTGGCAAGGACTTGATCGGCCAGGTACTGGCGCCCGACCTGTAAGCAGGCGCTTGCCGGCGCCGGGAGTGGAAGCGACTGTGGCGGCGACAGAACAGTAGCCGCCGTTTTCCCCGCCCATCTCCCCACTGCCCCCAAGAAACCAGTACACTAGTTCCTGAGCGCAACTAATTTTGTACGCGCGCCATGCCGCCTGCCGTTGCCGGGAGGCGGCCCTGCCGCAAGGCGTGTTGTCTCAGGACAAATGCAATGTTCACTTCGCGCAGCCTGTCGCCTGCCTTCTATTACCTGTTCTTTTCAGGAGAACGGGAGCAGCAGCAGCGCTTTTTCACGGAACTGCGTTTCATTTCGATAGCCATCCTGACGTTTGGCCTGACTTGCTGGCTGGTCACCTTCAGCCTGACCCTGCCGCGCGCCGCGCTCGATCATGCGCAGGCGGCGCTGGGCGTGGCGGGCATGCTGGCCGGGCTGCTGCTGACCGTGTATGCGAGGTCGCTGCAGGCGATTATCGCCAGCGGCACCATCAGCGTGCTGTTCATCGCTTTCAGCTTCCGCGTGCTGATGCTGGGCACGGAAGACCCCGCTTTTTGGGTGTTGCCGCTGGGCGTGATGATCACGCTGACGACGGCGCCCATCTTCAGCGGCATCGCGTATTACCTGGGCGTATCGCTGTGCGTGTGGGCCATCCTGGGACTGGGGCAGTTTCCCGTGCATGCGGGCCAGGCCGACCAGCATTGGCCCGTGCTGGCCGTCACCATCAGCGTGATCATCGGCCTGGCGCTGAACATCTATTTTCTCGTCTTGCGCATCCACAACTACCGCGCCCAGCGCGAGCTGGCGACGATGGCCTACAAGGATGGCTTGACGGGGCTCAACAATCGCCGCATGTTCACGCAAGGCGCGCGCGCCCTGCAGCGCACGGCGCGCACGCCCGCGTATTTCCTGATGATCGACATCGACGACTTCAAGCAGATCAACGACGTGCATGGCCATGACGTGGGCGATGAAGTGCTGAAAAAAACGGCCGAGGTGATCGCCGGGCTGTCGGGCGAGCACCTGTGCGGCCGCCTGGGCGGCGAAGAGTTCGCCGTCATCTACGTGGGTGAAAAGAACGCGGCCTGCGCCTTTGCCGCGCAGCTGGTTGATGCCGTCGAGGCGGCTTTCGTGCCGGAACGCAAGGTATCCGTCAGCATCGGCGTCGCGGAACTGATCAAGGAAGCCGACTTGTCGCACAGCTACCGGCGCGCCGATGAATCCTTGTACCAGGCCAAGAAAAACGGCAAGAACCGCTACGTGCTCAACGCCGCCTGAACGCCGCCGCCCGACGTCGCATCGAGCAGCGCCAGCAGGGCTTGCGGCGCAATCTTCCACGGGTCGCGCTGCCCGGGATCCACCTCGTACCAGCTGTCCTGCGCGCCGATCTTGAGGATGGTCAAGGGAATGTCCTTGCTCTCAAAGAAGGCCAGCATGCGGCGGATCAAACGGCTCACCTTGGCGTGGTCTTCCTGGTACAAAGAACAGGTATAGAAGCAGCCCTTCTCTCCCATGCGCAATTTCCTGGCCACGCCGACACGCGATTGGAGCACGTACTTGTGCAAGAACTCAGTCACGACCTCATCGTCAACGGGAATACTGCAGGAAATGGTGATCTTGGCCATGGCAAGCGGGACAGTGATTCAATAGCCAAGCTTAGCAGAAAGCATTTCATTCCTGAAATGCTAAGATCGCGGCGCGCGCATGCCGGCAAGCGGATCGGCATGGCGTCTCGACAAGGATTACCATTGAACCTACGCCTCATCCTGCCCCTGCTGCCGCTGTGCGCGGCCCTGGGTACGTCACCGTTTGCGCTGGCGCAAACGCCAGCGACTGAAGACGCCCCTTTCGTGGCTGCCACCGTGCCCGTGCCGTCGCCGCCGCTGCGCTTGAGCGAGCATCCGGAAATCCGCGCCGACATCTTCAAGCTGCTCGGCTATGCGCGTGGCAGCTATACGCGTGGGGATAGCCTGATCGCGCGCCAGGTGCTCGACAGCATGCGCTCGCTGTACGATATCCAGCGCACCATGCTGCCCGACGGACGCTCGGTGCTGGCGTCCATCAACCCCGCCGAACGTGGCGCGCAGCGCGCGCCGCCCTGCTGTTCGATCCGCAACGCAAGCTGCTGGCGCTGGGCCTGGTCAACGGCCATTGCCAGGCCGCCATCGGCGACGCCGCGCCCGCCTGCTTGCCCGACACGCATGCCGTGCTGACGGTGTTCCTGCCACCGGGCGTCGAGGACGAGGTGGCCGCGCCATTGCTGGTATGGGCACGGCAGTTGCCGCGCCAGCTCACCTTCGCTGAAGCGGAACAGCGGCAAACCATTGCTGCGGTGGAATACATCACCACGCGCCCCGGCCAGCCCGGCTGGGAGCAGCGCGACGTGCCGCCCGGTTTTCCTCCCAGCTTGCTGCACCTGCTGTTGCCGGCCGCGGAATTGAACAGCAGCTCCAGCGGCGGCAAGCTCATCGAGCCAAAAGTCCTGGCCGGTTTGCCCATGCGCACGCCGACGGAAGCGGCCGAGGCCGGCGACGAGCCCATGCCTGACGCCCACATCACCCTGCACAGCTACGCCGATTTTCACTGGGTGCTCAACACCTATGCCAAACTGGCCAAGGGCGCGCAAGTGAAGGGCCATGACGAGAAGGTCGTGTTCAGCGGCAGCGATACGAGCGGCCGCTACACGGTGACCTTGCGCGAACAGGGCAGGGAGGACGGCGTCTTCATCACTGTGGCCAGCTGGCGGACAAAATAGGAGAAACAGGCGTTCGGACAGGGGAAAGCATTGCCATTACGCACAAGAGCATGGCATTTTGACATTTTGCGGTATGATTTCCGGCCGTGCGGCGCGGCCCGGTCCCTGCCTCGCCCACCCTGCCCATCAAGCCAGCCATGCTTGCGTTGCATCCTGCCCTAAGGAATCATATGTTCGGTTTTAACTTGCGCGTCGCCAAGATGGTGTGGACGGCTTTCCTCATCGCCTTCCTGCTCTTCCTCACCTACAAGGTCTCGTCGACCCTGATCGTGGTGGTCTTTGCCATTTTCTTCAGCTACCTCGTGTATCCGCTGATCGGGCTGCTGGAACGCCATGGCCCGAAGCGCCTGCCGCGCACGGCCAATATCGGCATCGTCTTCCTGGTGGTGATCTTGCTGGTGGCGGTGCTGGGCTCCATCTTCGGCGCGCGCATCGAGGAAGAAGCGATCAAGCTCAGCGATCAATTGCCGACCCTGCTCAAGGGCAACAACTTTGCCGAACGCATACCTTTGCCGGAATTCATGGAACCCTTGCGCGCGCGCCTGCTGTCGTTCTTGCAGACGCAGCTGAGCAGCGGTACGGGCCAAGCCATGCCGCTGGCAAAAGAACTGGGCTTGACCGTCATGCATGCGGCCAGCAACCTGATCTATCTGGTGCTGGTGCCCGTGCTGAGCTTTTTGCTGATCAAGGAAGGCCCGGACATGCGCGACGGCTTGCTGTCCCTGCTGAATCGCCCGAACAAGAAGCTCTGGGGCGCCATCATCGATGACCTCGACATCTTGCTGTCGCGCTATGTGCGCGCCCTGCTGCTGTTGTCGATCGCCACGTTTGTCTCCTACAGCATCGCCTTTTCCCTGATGGGTGTGCCGTACAGCCTGCTGCTGGCCGGCGCCGCCGCCTTGCTGGAATTCATCCCGTTTGCCGGCCCGCTGGCGGCCGCCGTCATCGCCGTGGTCGTGGCCGGTTTCAGCGGCTTCGAGCACGTGTTCTGGCTGATCGGCTTTATCGCCGCCTACCGTTTGTTCCAGGATTACGTGGTCAACCCATATCTGATGAGCGAAGGCGTGGAAGTGAGTCCGCTGATGGTGATCGTCGGTTGCTTGCTGGCCGGCGACCAGCTGGGGGGCGTGGTGGGCATCTTCCTGTCCGTGCCCGTGATGGCGGCCATCAAGATCGTCTTCGTGCGCGCGCGGGCGGCCTTGCAGGCGCGCCACGATGCACTGGAGAAAGCCGAACAGGCGGCGGAAGAAGCGCGCGCCCAGGCCCTGGCCGAGGCGGCGCTACTGCAGGAACAGGGCAGCAAGGTGGCCTTGGAACCCCGCTAGATTAAAACTCTTCCCATTCGCCGCTGTTGTCCGCAGCGGGCTTGGCAGCACGTGGCTGGGCCGGAGCGGCTGCCGAGGCGGTGCGGCCAGGCGCCAGGCGCAAAGCCGGGCGTTTCAGGGCCGTGCTGGCGGCGGCCACGACAGGCTTGCGCAAGGCGGGCTTGGGCGCTGCCGGGCCGCTGTGGGCGGCGTCGAGTTTAAAAATGCTGACCATCTCGGCCAGCGCCGCCGCCTGTTCCTGCATCGATTCCGACGCAGCCGCCGCTTCTTCCACCAGCGCCGCATTTTGTTGCGTCACGGTATCCATTTCCGCCACCGCTTGGTTGATCTGGCCGATGCCCAGTTCCTGCTCGCGGCCGGCGGCGCTGATTTCGCCCATGATGTCCGTCACGCGGCGGATACTGGAAACGATCTCGTCCATCGTCGTGCCCGTCTGGCTGACCAGCGCGCTGCCGGCGCCCACGTTCTGCACCGATGCTTCGATGAGCACCTTGATGTCCTTGGCGGCGGAAGCCGAGCGGTGCGCCAGGTTGCGCACTTCCGTGGCGACGACGGCAAAGCCACGGCCTTGCTCACCGGCACGCGCCGCTTCCACGGCCGCGTTCAGGGCCAAAATATTCGTCTGGAAGGCGATGCCGTCGATCACGCCGATGATGTCGGCGATCTTTTTCGACGATTCGCTGATGGTGCCCATGGTATCGACCACCTGCGCCACCAGTGCGCCACCCTTGACGGCCACGTCCGATGCGGAGACGGCCAGCTGATTCGCCTGGCGCGCATTGTCGGAATTCTGCTTGACGGTCGAGGTCAGCTCTTCCAGCGACGAGGCCGTTTCTTCCAGACTGGACGCCTGCTGTTCCGTGCGGCTGGATAAGTCCAGGTTGCCCGAGGCGATTTCATTGCTGGCCGTGGCGATGGCGCCGCTGCCGTCGCGCACGCCGCGCACGGTGTTCGACAGGCGCTCCTGCATTTTCTGCAAGCCCGTCAGCAAGGCGCCCATCTCGTCGTTGCGCGTGATGACGATGTCGTTGGCCAGGTTGCCGTCGGAAATGGCGCCGAAATGGCGCAGGGCCTGGTCCAGCGGATTAAAGATGGCGCGCAGCAGCAAGAAGCTGGAAATAATCGTCAGCAAGGCGCCGACGATCATGCCGGCGATGGCCATGGCCACCTGGGTGCGGAAGCTGGACTGGCTTTCCGCGTACATCCTGGCGGCCGAAGTGGCCTGGTATTGCGTCAAGGTTTCAGCGGCCTGGTCCAGGGTGCGGTACAGCGGTGACAGACCCGTCATCATCAGCTTGTCCGCCTGCTCGATATTGTTTTCGCGCAAAGCCTTGCCCATGGCCAGCACGCCATTATTGATATAGTCGCTGCGCTTCTTGTCCATGTCGTCGGACAGGCGCTTTTCGTCCGTGCTTTGCGGCAAGGCCAGGTACACCTTCCAGGACTTGTTCGACGCTTCCAGGAATTGTTCCGAGCGCGCCAGGGTATCCTTTGCATCAGGCGCATCCGGGTGCACCATCACGCGGTCCATCGTAAACCGGGCGCGGCCCAGGGCAATTTGCGATTCGCCGATCGCTTGCGTCGACGCCAGCTGGTTGCTGTAGACCTCGTTGAGGCTGTTGTTGGCCGATTTCAGGCTGATGATGCTCATCACGCCCAGCAAGGCGATCAACACGCCCAGCACGCTCATGGTGGCGATCAGGCGCATTTTTATTGTTATATTCGACAGCATGCAGTTTTCCTTGGTAAGGGCGCGACCTTGCCACCGCCTGCCGGATGGGTAGCGGCAAACGCCAGATGGGCGGATCACGTGAATTGTTCAGGGCAGGTCGATACGGCGTGTGCGGCAGCAGGGGGGAAGGCGGCCCGCGCATATCGTCAGGAGTGCAAGACAGGGCAACGAGGTCGAGGTTTCCTGTACTTTTAATTTCCTGACTGCAAGATACAGGGAAAGATTACTAGTAGCAACATCCAGTATGGATTTTCACGATTTGTAACAAGTGGATGATGTTTTTTGCGCAGAACTGGCATTCCGCTGCCGTGCGCGGTCGCGCGGGAATGCCATTTATGCTAGCCAACTAGTTAATACATGGTTTCTTCGATGAGCTGGCCATCGTCGCGGAAATACTGGAAGCGGCCCGTTTTCCTGCCCAGGTTATAGGCGCCTATCTGCTTCGGTTTTCCGTTCTGGAAATTCTCGATGTTGACGCCATGCAGCACACCCTGGTTCCAGTTGCGGTGAAATTGCGGCAGTTCGCCATCGGGTAAAACAGGGTTTCCGCGCCATCGCGCTTGCCGTCGGCAAAGCTGCCCTGGTAGCGCCGCTTGCCATCCGGATAAAAACTTTCCATCGGCCCTTCGAGCTTGCCAAGACGATAATGTTCGACCAGCTGCAGCTGGCCATCGGCCGCGTATTGTTCCAGCTTGCCTTCCGGTTCGCCATTGAGCAAGGTCAACACTTGCCAGCCGCCGTCCGGCGTCGATTTCTTCCATGGCCCCTGTTTGATGTCATCGACATAGTTGCCGCCACCGCCAGGTTCGACCCACTGGCCCTGCTTCTTGCCATTCACATAGTTGCCCTGCCATTGCACCACGCCACCAACGCGGCGTTCGCTGGGGCCGTCCAGGCGGTCTTTCACAAAATGATCGTAACCGGTGAAACTGTGCATGTCCGCTGCGCGCCATTCCTCCACACCCGGACTCACTTCCCAGCGGCCCGTGCGCTGGCCACGCTGCATCTGGCCCGTCGTCGTTTCATCGCCGCTTCATACGTCCATGGTCCCTCCGCCTTGTCGTCGACAAAGGCGCCAAACGAGCGGATGGTATTCGGCTCTTCGTAATGCCATACGCCGGTGCGCTTGCCCTGCGCATACAGGCCGCGGGCATAAACGCTGCCCACGCAGCAATTGACGTCATATTCGATGAATGGCCCGTCCTGACTGGCGGCAAAGCGCTGCGGCTGCGTTTCCCAGGTGATCCACTTGACGTGATAACTGGGCGCGAAGCCCCCTTCCCAGCCCTTGCCCAGCAGATATGTGACGGTCAGATAATGGCCATCCTTTTCCTGGTACGTCTTTTTATAGGCAAACGCGGGGGCGCCGGCCGGTTTGCCTGGCAGTAACTCGCCGTCGATATTGAAATAGCCGGCCAAGGTACCGTGCGCATGCTCGATGGCGTCGAACTCGGCCACGCCCGAGGGCGCGTAGGCGATGCTGTAGTCGATCAGCTGCAAACGGGCCAGCGCGGCGCGCACCCGCGCCTCGTCCATGGTTGTTGCGCCGCGCACAATGGCATCCAGCGCAGGCTGCACGGCCGCCACCTTGAACATCTTGCCGCCGCTGCGCTCGTAGCGGTAGGCGTGCAGGCCAAAGGCTGCGCCACTGTTGGCACTGCGGCTGAGCACGAACGTGGTTTCTCCTTCGCTGTCGAGGTCAAGCTGGAACACGGCCTCGATGCTGGCCTGGCCGTACCTGTCCAGGTTCATGCGCTTTTCGCTATCCCCATTGCACTGGCAGTAGTAGCCGTTGACCTCGCCATTTTCCCGCAGGAAAGCGAGCACCACGCCACCGTCGCGGCGCTCGACGGCGCTGGCGTAGGCCATGGGCGCACCCTCATAAAAACGCGGCGCGGCCTGGGCCGGCGCCAGGGCGCCCCAGGCCAGCGCCATGGCCATCGTGCTCATCCAAAATGTTTGCCGCATGTCAACTCCACTACCGAAAACCGCCATTATGCATGGCCATTCAGGCAATCCCGGACACCTCATGACGGTAGCGGCCAAACAGCGGCCGCTGCACCGTCTGCGCCAGCAGCACGCCCAGCAGCGAGATGCCGCCGCCGACCAGGTGATATATATGCATGCTTTCCTGCAGCCAGACGATGGCCAGCAAGGCCGTCAGCAAGGGCAGCAGGTTGACGTAGATGCTGCAGCGGTTCGGCCCCAGCAGTTTCACGCCTTCGATCCACAGGTAGGACAGCACGATGGACGAGCCGATGCCCGCATAGCCGATCAGGGGCAAGGTGGTGGCGTCCAGCTTGGCGCTGCCGGGCGGCAACAGCAAGAAAAACGGCAGCATGCAGGCCAGGGCCGCCAGCGCCTGGCAATAAATGGCTTGCCAAGCGGGAATCGTTAAACGCCAGCGGCGCAGCAGCACGCCATACAAAGCGAAGATCAGGCAAGCCAGCAGCATCAGCGCATCGCCCGCATGCACGCCCTGCTGCAGCAAGGCCAGCACGTCGCCGCGCCCCACCAGGTACAGCAAGCCGCCGAACGACAGCACGCCGCCGGCCGCCATGCCGACAGTCAATCGCTCGCCCAGCAGCAGCACGCTGAGCAGGGCCGTCATCAGCGGCGCCAGCGCCGTGACGATGGCCATGTTCGTCGCCGTCGTCGATTCGGCGGCGCGGTAGGACAGGCTCTGGAACAGCGCCATCGACATCAGGCCGCACAAGGCCAGCTGCCACCACTGGCGGCGGAGAGCTGCGCGGTTGCGCCACAGCGGGCGGGCGATAAACGGCGTCATCACCAGCAAGACGAGCACCAGGCGGTAAAAAGTGATGGCCGTGGGGGCGATGCTGGATGCGGCCAGCTTGGAGACGACGACGTTGCCGGCCCACAGCAGCATGGCCAGAAAAGGATACAGATAGGCGCGCACAGGCATGCGTAGCTCCAGGAATAGTTGCGGGGAACCATCATGCCGCAGGCGCGCCGCGCCTTCTCGCGCTAAGATGTCCACACCTATCGCAAAACTGACCTTCATATGGATTGTTCCTCGCCCGCCTTTCAGGAATTGCTGCCCGTCACAGCGCGCGCCATGGCGCTGGCCGTCGACTATGCGCATGGCCACGTGATTTCCGTGCACCGCCACACGCATGCGCAATTGCTGTACGCCATCGAGGGCGTGATGACCATCGAGGCGCAGGGCGGGCGCTGGGTGGTGCCGCCCACGCGCGGCGTATGGCTGCAGCCCGGCATCGCGCACCAGGTGCGCATGAGCGGAGCCGTCAAAATGCGCACGGTGTTCGTCAACTGCGCCAATTCTCCATTGCTGCCTGGCCACAGCTGCGTGCTCGACATCAGCCCCCTGCTGCGGCAACTGATCGTGGCGGCCGTCGACATCGCGCCCGATTTTACGGAAGGCAGCCGCGACTGGCATCTGCTGCAATTGCTGTTGCACGAGCTGGGCAGCCTGCCCGTGCTGCCCCTGTATTTACCGTTACCCGTGGATGCGCGCCTGCGCGGCATTTGCGCGCGGCTGATGGCGCAACCGGGCGAGCAACTGACGGTGGCCCACTGGGCGCGGGAACTGGCGATCACCGAACGCAGCCTCCACCGCTTGTTCCAGAAACAGACGGGCATGCGCTTTGGCCAGTGGCGCCAGCAAGCGCGGCTGCTGCGGGCGCTGGAACAACTGGCGCGCGGCGGCAAAGTCATTGACGTGGCCATGGACAATGGCTATACGAGCCAGAGCGCCTTCACCGCCATGTTCAAAAAGCATTTCGGCACCACGCCGACGGCGTTTTACCAGGCCAAAGTCATCGCAGCGTAAAAAAAATGCTGCTATGCATCAATAATCATGGGCGATCGCCGCCGCTCTTGTTATCATCGCAAGCCTTATCGCACCGCGCCCATCCTGGCAGCGGTGTTGACCTCAATCACACCACCATGACACAGAATTTCTTCCAGACATTTATCCTGCTCTTGCTCGTCACCGATCCGTTCGGCAACGTTTCCCTGTTCGTCAATGCCCTGAAACGGGTTACCCATCGAGCGGCGCTGGAAAGTCGTGGTGCGCGAATGCCTGATCGCTTTCGGCATCTTGCTGCTGTTTATGTTCTTCGGCCGCCATTTCCTGAACGCCTTGCAATTGTCGGAAGTGGCGCTGCGCATCGGCGGCGGCGTGATTTTGTTCCTGATCGCCATGCGCATGGTGTTTCCGCAGCCAAACGCGGGCAATAGCGACCACGAAATGGGCGGCGAACCGTTCATCGTGCCGCTGGCCATCCCCGCGCTGGCCGGCCCGTCGGCCCTGGCGACCGTCTTGCTGTTTTCCTCGCATGAAATGAACGAAGTCATCGCCCACGTGGCGGGCTTGACGGCCGTGGCCGTCGTCTGGCTGGCCGTCTTCCTGTGCGCCGAACGCCTGCAGCGGGCGCTCGGTCCAAGGGTCATGACGGCATTCGAACGCCTGATGGGCTTGATCCTGACGGCGATGGCCATTGAAATGTTGCTGGCCGGCATACGCGCGTTTTTGAAGTCCGTTTTAATATTGTCATTCATCCACTGAAGGAGTCCAGCATGAGCCGTTGCGCCCACATTCGCCTGATGGCCGATTACAACCAGTGGATGAATGCCAAGGTCTACGCGGCGGCCGCCAGCCTGCCACCCGGCGAGCTGCAGCGCGAGCGGGGCGCCTTCTTCGGCTCCCTGCTGGCCACCCTGAACCACGTGATGGTGGGCGACACCTTGTGGCTGCAGCGCTATGCGAAACATCCGGCCGGTTTCCCGCTGCTCGACCCCATCCGCGCCATCACGCCGCCCGCGTCGCTGACGCACCCGCTGTTCGCGGCCGACGATTTTGCCGCCATGCAGGCGCACCGGCTGTGGCTGGACCAGCTCATCGTCGACTGGGCCGCCTCGATCCGCGAAGAAGACCTGGACCATTTGCTCGATTACCGCAACAGCAAGGGACCGAACCGGCGCGAGTTTTTCAGCCTGCTCATGCATTTCTTCAACCACCAGACGCACCACCGGGGCCAGGCCAGCACCTTGCTGTCGCAAGCGGGCGTGGACATCGGCGACACGGATTTACTGTTTCGCATCCCCAACCATATCGAGGACTGACGGCAGGCGATAACGCCACGCCTTGATCCCGATCAAGGCCAGCGCCAGCGCCCCCAGCAGCGCGCCGCAAGCCAGCGCCCCCTGCATGCCATAGGACTCGATGGCCAGGCCGCCGGCCAGCGCGCCCAGCGTCACGCCCAGGTTGATGGCGGCGATATACACGCCGATGGCGAACGCGGGCGCCTCGCGCGCTTCGCTGCTGAGCCACACTTGCGTGACGATCAGCCCGCTCGTATGCGCCGCGCCCCAGAACAGCAGCAAGACGGCCAGCGCCGCCCAGCCGATGCTGCCGCCCGCATATTCATACAGCAGCCAGTACGCCAGCCCCAGCAGCACGGGCTGCAGCAGCACCGTGCGCAACACGTGTGTGCCCAGCTGGCGCCCCGCGTACAGATTGCCCGCCACGCCACCGATCCAAAACACCACCAGCGCCAGCCCCGTCTGCCGCGCCGACAAGCCCGCCACCTGCTGCAGATACGCGGCCGCATACGCATACACGGCAAACATGGCGGCAAACACCAGCACGGCGGCGGCAATGGTGAACCACAGGGCAGGTTTGCGCAGCACGGCCAGCTGGCGGCCATACGCCAGCGGCGCTTCGCGCGGCGTGTCGGGCAGAAACAGATACAGCCCCAGCGCCGCCAGCGCATTGACGAGGGCGCAGGCGAGGAACGACGCCTCATAGCCAACTTGCGCGGCGATCCACGTGGTCAGCGGGATGCCCAGCACCATGCCCATGCTGGTGCCCGTGAATGCATGCGCGCCGGCCTTTGCCGCCTCGCGTGGCGGATACAGGGCGGCGGCGGCCACCATGGCAAGCGAGAAATACACGGGGTGGAACAGGGCCGGCACCACGCGCAGCGCCAGCAGCAGCCCGAAGCGCGGTGCATACGCCGAAGCCACGCTGGCCAGCGCGAACACGAGCAGCGAGACGATCAGCACCGGTTTGCGGCGCCAGCGCGTGGCCAGCAGCACGAGGAAGGGGCCGCCCACGGCGATCACCAGCGCGAACAGGCTCACCAGCGAGCCCGCCTGCGCGGCCGTCACGCCATGGCGCTGCATGATCATCGGCAAGATGCCGACCACGCCAAACTCGATGCAATACACGCCGAACAGGCCCAGCGCGAGGAAGACGATGGGGTGCGGGCGCGTCATTGCCCTTGCTCCCCGCCATACACGGCCTGGCACAGCTCCGTCACGAACGGCCCCGCCATGCCCTCCAATGCCGTATTCGTGAACGCCACCACGGACAGTTCTTGCGCAGGATCAACAAACCACGAGTGGCCATACGTGCCGCCCATGCGCCACGTACCCACCGCTTCCGGCGTGGCGGCGGCAAGCGGGTCCGTCAATACCGTAAAACCCAGGCCGAAGCCCCGTCCCGGCCAGAACGGCAAATCACAACCGCCCGTTGGTGGTTTGCTCCCACCTGGCGCGCCAGCGCCGGCGGCAGCAGCGGCGCGCCGCCCAGTCTCAGGGTTTCCAGCAGGCGCATGAAGTCGGGGGGGCGGAGCCGAGCATGCCGGCGCCGCCGGACGGGTACGCGTGCGCATCGAGCGCGCGCGCCGGAGATAAGGCAAACCCTGCCATGCCGTCGAGAAACGGCAGATGGTCGTCCCCCGCGTCCAGCAAACGCCTGGGCCGGGCTTCTCCCGCTGCGCGGTCCGCATAGGCGGCGGCCAGGCGCGCCGCGTCCGTGCTGATAAAACCCGTGTCGCGCATGGCCAGCGGCCCCGTCACCAGCTGTGCCACGGCGTGCGCCAGCGGCAAACCAGTCACCGCTTCGATCACGGCGCCCAGCACGTCGGTGGCGATCGAATACGCCCAGCGTTCGCCCGGTGCATACGCGAGCGGCACCGTGGCCAGGCGGCGCAGATTGTCCTCCAGTGAAATACGGGACGCATCCATGCCGTCGGACACGCCCGCCCGCGCATACGCGCCGCCCGGCGGCTGGAAAAAGCCGTAGTCGAGGCCGGCCGTGTGCGTGAGCAAGTGGCGCACGGTCATCGCCGCCACCGTGCCGTCCGGCTGGCGCGGCGTGAAATACGGCAGCCAGCGCGCCACCGGGTCGTCCAGGCCCAGGCGGTTCTGTCCCACCAGCGCCAGCGCGGCCGTGGAGACGATGGGCTTGCTGACGGACGCCAGGCGGAAGACGGCGTCTTCCACCATGGGCGTGCCCGCTTCGCGGTCCAGGTGGCCGGCGGCGCGGCGATAGATGTCCTGGCCACGCTGGCGCACCAGCACCACGGCGCCCGCCAGGCGCTGCTGTTCCAGCACGGCATCGAGCAATGGATCGATACGGGCGGACAAGGCCGCAGGAGAGAAGTTGTACATCATGGCGTAGCCTTTCAAATGATCAGGCTGCCAAGGTAAGCCAGGCGCGATCAAAGAAAAACAGGCTATAGTTTCAGTCAGTCTGTGCGGACGTTGGCATCCGCAATCAAAAGGAAAACCATGGACAACCTGGCGGGATTCACGGCCTTCGTGCAGGCGGCGGAGCTGCGCAGTTTCGTCGCGGCGGGCCGGGTGCTGGGGATTTCAGCCTCGGCCGTGGGCAAGAGCATCGCGCGGCTGGAAGAGCGGCTGGGAGTACGCCTGTTTCACCGCAGCACGCGCAGCATCGCACTGACCAGCGAAGGCACGGTGTTTCTCGAACGCTGCCGGCGCATCCTGGGAGAAATCGAAGCGGCCGAACTGGAATTATCCAACAGCAAGAGCGCGCCCCAGGGCCGCTTGCGCGTCAGCCTGCCGCTGGTGGGCAGCCTGCTCAACCCCGTGCTGGCCGCGTTCGCGCGCGCCTATCCGCAGGTGGAACTCGACCTCGATTTCAGCGACCGCCGCGTCGACGTCATCGAAGAGGGCTACGACGCCGTCGTGCGCGCGGGCGAAAGCGCCGACAGCCGTTTGATGAGCCGCCAGCTGGGCCAGTTCCAGCTGCAGTTGGTGGCCGCGCCCGCCTATCTGGCGCAGCATGGCACGCCCGCGCTGCCGGCCGACCTGGCCCGCCACACTTGCCTGCTGTACAAGTTTCCCAGCAGCGGCAAGGTCGAGGCCTGGCCTCTGCCCGATTGGCCTGCCCTGCACGCGGCCGGCTTGCCCACTGTGCTCAACTGCAACAATGTCGACACCCTGCTGCATTTTGCCGAAAGCGGCCTGGGCATCGCCGCCCTGCCCGACTTTGCCGTGCGCGCCGCGCTGGCGGCGGGCCGCTTGCAGCCCGTGCTGGACGCGCACCGCCGGCACGACGGCGCCTTCCGCATCCTGTGGCCCAGCAGCCGCCACCTGACGCCAAAACTGCGCGCCTTCATCGATTTCCTGGCCGTCCACGTGTTTGCGGAAAGCTGACGGCGCCTGCGGCATGGCGCTCGTTGTTTCCACACGACAACTTATTTAATTTGCTACCAATTTTTAAACTTTTCGCGGACTTGATACAAGTTTTTGTATTGCAGTGCGGAATTTTGAGGAACAATTACAGGCTGGCCTCCCTTACGTATTAACCCGTAGCCCCGGCCTGTCGACGTTTCCTCACCACACCGCAATACGAAAGCAATCATGTCACTCACACAATTCAAAATCGGCACCCGGCTCGGGATCGGGTTTGCTGTCGTCCTCGGCCTGCTGGTGGCCGTCTTGCTCGTCGGCCTGTATTCCATGGGGCAACTGAGTGCGCGCACCCACGACATCGTGGCCGACAAGAACGTCAAGATGGCGGCGGCCAACACCATGAGCGACAACGTGCGCAACATTACCCTGGCGATCACCAGCGTGGTGGTGGCGCCGACGGAAGCGCTGGTGCAGGCGGAACTGGCAAAGATCGGCGAAGCGCGCAAGAAATACGGCGCCGCCAAGGAAACCTTGCAAAAGAAAATCTCGACGGACAAGGAAACGGCCTTGATGGCCGAACTGGACGCGGCCCTGAAATCGGGCGCGCCACTGAACAACAAGGTCATCGAGCTGCGCAATGCAGGCCAGACGGACGAAGCGATCACCTTTTTGACGCAACAGGCGGCACCGAGCCTGAAGATCGTGCTGGGCGCACTCGACAGCCTGGTCGCGTATGAAGCGCAGCAGGCCGCGCAGGCGGCAACGGACGCCGAAACGCTGAGCGCGAGCGCGCGCGCCTACATGATCATCCTGGGCAGCGTGGCCGTGCTGCTGGGCGCTTTTGTTGCCTGGATCATCACGCGCTCGATCACCCGCCCCATCAATGCGGCAGTGGGCGTGGCCGAAACCGTGGCCTCGGGCGATTTGTCCTCGCACATCGTCGTCGATTCCAGCGATGAAACGGGCCGCCTGCTGGGCGCCCTGAAAGCCATGAACACCAGCCTGCTGGGCGTGGTGGCGCAAGTGCGCCACGGCACGGATGCGATTTCCACGGCATCGAGCGAAATTGCCGCCGGCAACCTCGACCTGTCGTCCCGCACGGAAGAACAAGCCAGCTCGCTGGAAGAAACGG
Source organism: Janthinobacterium sp. TPC_1 (assembly GCF_056037845.1). NCBI lineage: Bacteria > Pseudomonadati > Pseudomonadota > Betaproteobacteria > Burkholderiales > Oxalobacteraceae > Janthinobacterium > Janthinobacterium sp. TPC_1. Next base: position 1,282,611 of record NZ_CP195157.1, read on the forward strand.
CGTCGGCCATGGAAGAGCTGACCTCGACCGTGAAACAGAACGCGGACAATGCACGCCAGGCGAATCAGCTGGCCAAAAGCGCGTCCGAGGTGGCCGTGCGCGGCGGCAGCATCGTCTCGCAAGTGGTCGACACCATGGGCACCATCAACGAGTCGTCGAAGAAAATCGTCGACATCATCGGCGTCATCGACGGCATCGCTTTCCAGACCAACATTCTTGCCCTGAACGCGGCCGTGGAAGCGGCGCGCGCGGGCGAACAGGGACGCGGCTTCGCCGTGGTGGCCACGGAAGTGCGCAACCTGGCGCACCGCTCGGCCTCGGCCGCCAAGGAAATCAAGGAACTGATCGCCGCCTCGGTCGCCAACGTGGACACGGGTTCGCGCCTCGTCAATGAAGCGGGCCAGACCATGGGCGACATCGTCGACAGCATCGTGCGCGTGACCGACATCATGGGAGAAATCACCTCCGCCACGCACGAACAGACCATCGGCATCGAACAGATCAACATGGCCATTGCCCAGATGGATGAAGTGACGCAGCAAAACGCGGCCCTGGTGGAAGAAGCGGCCGCCGCCTCGCAAAGCATGCAGGAGCAGGCGGGCGAACTGGCGCACGTGGTGGGATTCTTTAAAACCGGCAACCATGTCGCCAGCGCCGCCAAGCCGAGCCCGGTGCGGGCAGCACCGGCCGCGGCAAAAATCGCTCCTCCCGCCGCCCGGCCCGCGCCAGCGCGCAAGGCCGTGGCCGCCGCGCCGGCGCGCCGCAGCAATGCGGCTGCCGAGAGCGAATGGGAAGAGTTTTAACGAATAGCAACGTCCTCCCCACGGGAAAGCCAGGCAGGAAGTTGCTGCCTGGCTTTTTTTCGTCCGCCAATACCACTTTTTTTGCGGCAAAGCCCGCGCAATAGGCAAAAGTGCAAAACGTGCAGCGTGCATACGCTTTACAATCCTCGCTCGCTTTACAAAATATATTGGTCATCATGAATCAGGCAGAACAGCAGCGCCTCCTGGCTATCCTGGAGTATTGGCACAAGATCGAATTCTTTATCCCGTTTGACCTGAATCAAATCACGGACGTTGAAGACCAGTCCACCGTGCGTCTCCTTCAGCGCGAACAGCTGGCGCAATTGCCGCTGCAGTTCGCCACGCAATGGCCAGTGCCTTCCGACCGCGAGATCGACGGCTTCTCCCTCTTCCTCGGCGTGTTCGACAAGGCCGAAATCAACAAGGCTTGCCCGCCGGCCAACGGCCCGGAAAACATTGCCGAAACAGAAAAAACAGAGCTGCTGGGACGCTCGTGCTTTGCCCGCCTGAACCTCAATGCGCTGGGCGAGCCGCAGTTCGATCCTGTCTCCGTGTCAACCTTGCCGTGGGCCCTGGGGCGCGCACGCACGCCGGACTGGTCGGGCCTGAGCCTGGACGCCTTCAGCGACAGCCAGCTGGCGCTGCAAGACAGCCTGCGCAACTTCGCGGCCAGCCGCGTATCGCAGCAAGTAGCGGATGAAGCGGGCAATGTCTCATCGCCCCTGTCCGGCATGGAAATCGCGGCCCTGGCCGACCTGCTCATCGACTGGGCCGGTTTCCGCCCGTCCGCAGGCCAGCCGCTGGCCGTGCTGGAATTGCGTACGCGCAAGAAACGCGCGGCCGTGGCGGCAGGCGACCTGGCTGAGACCAGCCAGAACCGCAGCCTGGACTTCGGCGACGCGGTGGAGCCCAGCATCGATATTCTCAACAGTTTTTACCTCGATGACCTGGAACAGATCATCCGCACCTTGCGTGGCGGCAAGTTGCCCGCCACCGTCGCCGCCTACCTGACGCCGCTGGCGCAGGACGAGCGCATCGACCTGTACAGCCCGGCCGGACGCCAGGCGCTGGCCGCCATGCTCAATCCGGCCAATATGAACCGGGGCCACTGGCTGGAAGACGCCAGCTACGCCATGAGCCTGATGCAGCAATTCGCCATCCACGGCGCGCGCACGGGCTTGAGCGAGCGCGGCATCTTTTCCGTCAACGGCCCACCGGGCACGGGCAAGACGACGTTATTGCGCGAATTGTTCGCCGACAACATCGTGCGCCGCGCGGCCGTGCTGTCCTGCCTGGACCGCGCCGGCGACGCCTTCATCGGCAAGGTGGCCGTGGCCTTCGAAGGCGTGCGCGACCCGATCACGATTGCCCGCTTGCGGCCGGAACTGACGGGCTTTGAAATGGTCGTCGCCTCGTCGAACAATGCGGCGGTGGAAAACATTTCCGGCGACCTCCCAAAACCAAAACAGCTGGGCAAGGAATGGGCGCGCACGCGTTACTTTGAAAGCGTGGCGCGCCGTGTCGTGGCCGACGGCAATGGCGCCAACCGCACCTTGACCGATACGGAAGCGCCGTGGGGCTTGATGTCCTGTGCGCTGGGCAATAGCGCCAACCGCCGCCGCTTCGTCAGCAATTTTTATGACGACGACTGGGATAAAACGACGGCGCGCAAGACGCCGAACGCACAGAATATCCGCCAATGGCTGGCCAGCTACCAGGGCGTCAGCTTCGCCCAGGCGGCGCGCGAGTTCCGCGAGACGGAACACGTGGTGGAAAAGGCCCTGGCCGAGCACGCGCAATATGCTGCCCTGTGGCAAGCCGTGGGCACTTGCACAGAAGCCGATTTCATTGAGGCCAGCCAGCAGGCGCTGATTGCTGCTGAGCAAGAGATGGATGCGGCGAACGGCGCCCTGTCCGGCGCGCTGGCGCAGCAGGACACCCTGCTCGCCAGCAAGAAGGAATTGCTGGAAGAGGAACGCCTGGTGGCGCTGACGCAGCCCGGCTTCTTTGCCCGCCTGTTCCGCACGGCCCCGGCGCGCGCCTACAAGGAGGCCGTCGTCGCCAATGCCGAGGCGCAGCGCCAGGCGGCGCGCGACGTCTCCGCCATCAAGCTGCTCTTGAAGGGCGAACTGGAGCCACGCTGCGAACGCGCCCGCCATGGCCTGCATATCGCCCTGCGCACGGCGCAATCGCGCCAGCGCGAATGGGATGACAGCACGGAATTGCTGCGCCGTGCGCGCATGCGCTTCCCCACCATCATCGCGCCGGCCACGCTGGACGAGCTGGATGGCGACGCCCTGCAAATCGGCGGCCTGTGGCATGAACCAGCGCTGGCGCGCCTGCGCTCGCGCCTGTTCGCCAAGGCCCTGGCCCTGCACGAGGCGTGGCTGGCCGAAGTGGCGAAGAAGGGCGGCCCCGGCTTTGGCGGCAACTTGCTGGCCGTGTCGAAATTGCTCAAAAACAAGCGCGCCTACGATCAGTCGCATATCGCCATGGTGTGGCACAGCCTGTTCATGGTCGTGCCCGTCGTATCGACCACGTTCGCCTCGTTCGCGCGCCAGTTCCAGGGCATGGGTCCCGAATCGCTGGGCTGGCTGTTCATCGATGAAGCGGGCCAGGCCGTGCCCCAAGCGGCGCTGGGCAGCCTGTGGCGCGCCAAACGCGCCGTCGTCGTGGGCGACCCGCTGCAGATCGAACCCGTGTTCACGGTGCCGGGCCGCCTCGTGCAAACCCTGTCCGCCCTGTCGCCGCACACGCAGGATGGCAGTTACGCGCCGACTTCCGTTTCCGTGCAGACACTGGCCGACAAGGCCAACCGCTATGGCGCCGTCGTCGGCGCCGGCAGCGCGCAGCCCTTGTGGATCGGCAGCCCCCTGCGCGTGCACCGCCGCTGCGTGGAACCGATGTTCTCGCTGGCCAACAGCATCGCCTATGAAGACAAGATGGTCTACGGGCTGGCCGACCGCATGCCGCCGGCCGGCGCGCGCGGCCTCACGCGGGGTCCCAGCCGCTGGATCGACGCCGTCGGCCCCGTCAGCTACAAGCAGGTGGTGCCCGTACAGCTCGATTTCGTGCTGGAAGTGTTATTGAAACTGTACCGCCGCGACGGCAAACTGCCGGACATGTATGTGATCACGCCGTTCAAGGCCGTGCGCAACGAATTGCGCTCGCGCATCGTCGACATGGACTGGGACCGCCGCCTCGGCTACGGCAAGGCGCCGACGGCGCGCGAATTGCGCCAGTGGAGCAGCCAGATGGTGGGCACCGTGCACACCTTCCAGGGCAAGGAACAAAGCGTGGTGATGCTGGTCCTCGGTGCCGACGACAGCACGGCCGGCGCCGCGCAATGGGCGGCGGCCACGCCGAACCTGCTCAACGTGGCCCTCACGCGCGCGCAGCACCATGTGTACATCGTCGGCAATCCGCTGCTGTGGGGACAGTTGCCGCACTTTGCGCCAGCGTGTGCGCAGTTGGCGCATACGGGCATGCATGAGTTTTTGGTGGAGATGGGCTAAACGGGGAAGGTCAGGGTAAACGTCGTGGCGGCCGCGTCCGAGGCCACGCTCGCGCTGCCGCCGTGCAACTGCATGATGGCCGTGACGATGGCCAGCCCTAATCCCGTGGAGGCGGCCGAATCGCTGCGGGCCGGGTCGGCGCGGTAAAAGCGTTCGAACAGGTGGGGCAAGTGGCGCGCGGGGATGGCGGGCCCCAGGTTGCTTACGCTCAATTCCACGCCCTCGTTCGTCGCGTGCGAGCGCAATAAAATCGTGCTGCCCGGCGCCGCGTGGCGGATGGCGTTCGACAGCAAATTGCCGAGCGCGCGGCGCAGCAGTTGCGGCTCGGCCGTCACCGTGCCGCTGCCGTGGCAAGCCAGCGCCAGCCCCCGTTCTTCGGCCAGGCCTTCGAAGAAATCGGCCAGGCGCAAAAACTCGTCCTGCACAGGCAAGGCTTGCTTGATCAGGATCATCTCGTCCTGCTGCGCCCGCGCCAGGAACAGCATGCTGTCGATCATGCGCGACAGCCGTTCCAGCTCTTCCACATTCGACGATACCAGCTGTTCATACTCGTGCGCGCTGCGGGGACGCGCCAGCATGACCTGGCTTTGTCCCAGCAGATTGGTGACGGGCGTGCGGAATTCATGCGCCAGATCGGCGGAAAACTGCGACAGCCGCGCGTATCCCTCCTGCAGGCGCGCCAGCATGGCGTTCAAGGCCTGGATCAGGGGCAGCAATTCCGTCGGCGCACCGCGCGCCTCCAGCTGCTGCCCCAGCTTGCCCGGCCGCACCAAGGCCGCGTGGGCGGCGATATTGCGCAGCGGCCGCAATCCCCGCAGCAGCATCACGCTGGCCAGTATCGCCGCCACCAGCGCGCTGACGGCGACGGAAACGACGATCTGCCAGCGGTAGGCGGCGAACATGGCCGTGCGGTCGCCGTAGACCCGGGCGACGGCAATGTCAGCCATCTGCGCGGGATCGCCGATGCGTGCGCTGGCCGCCACGACCCTGGCCGGATAGCCGTCGCGGCTGATCCAGCTGACGATGTCGGCAGCCGTCACGGGTGCATCGACGGCCACGGGAACAGCATGCACGACGTTCTCGCCGTTCGGATTGATATCGATCAAACGCGTGCCATCGGCGCGCACGATGCGCACCAGGGAATTTCCTGTCCGCTCATGGTGTCGCGGAAATACTGGGGCCGCTCGCGGATGATATCGAGGGTGCCCGCATTGCCGAGTAGCTGCTGGATCTGCCGCAATTTGCCCAGCAATAAAATATCGTCGCGGCGCTCGATTTCCGCCACAAATGAACGGTACAGATGCATGCCCAGCCCGGCCGAGACGAGCGCCACGATCAATACGAAGACGAGCGTGACGCGCAGGGTCAGCGAGCGCCGCAGTTCTGCCAGTTTCATTGAACGGCGCCGCTGTCGGGAGCGCTGGGCGCGCGCAATTCGCAGACATAGCCCATGCCCCGCAAGGTGTGGATCAGCTTGGGTTCGAACGGATCGTCGAGCTTGCTGCGCAGGCGGCGGATGGCCGCGTCGATGACGTTGGTGTCGCTCTCGAAATTGATGTCCCACACTTGCGAGGCGATGATGGAGCGCGACAGCACTTCGCCCTGGCGCCGCGCCAATAAATGCAGCAAGCCGAATTCCTTGGCCGTCAGGGCGATGCGCTGGCCTTGCCGGCTGACCTTGCGTTTCATCACATCGATTTCCATGTCGCCGATGCGGATGACGTCGTCTTCTCGGGGCGGCCCGCGCCGCAGCAGGGTGCGGATGCGCGCCACCAGTTCCGCAAAGGCGAACGGCTTCACCAGGTAATCGTCGGCACCCAGCTCCAGGCCTTTCACGCGGTCCTGCACTTCGTCGCGCGCCGTCAGAAAAATCACGGGCACGTCCGCGCCGCCCTCTTGCAGGCGCAGCGCGCGCAAGACTTGCCAGCCATCCATGATGGGCAGCATGACGTCGAGCACGATCAGATCGGGCGCTTCGGTGCCGGCCATGTGCAGGCCGTCGCGGCCATTGCGCGCCAGGCTCACCGTAAAGCCGGACTCGGCCAGGCCGCGCAACAGATAGTCGCCCGTCTTCGGTTCGTCTTCGATTACCAGGATGCGCATGGCCGCTTTCTAAGGAAAATATAAAGCCATTTTACGCCGCGCCGGGCGCCGCGGATGATAAAAATGTCATGCGGCGATCATCTTCTCGTAGGGCAACACTTGCCATACTGGCGCCATTCTTTTCCATGGAGGCCAGATGAAAACCCTGATGTTCGGCAGTGCCCTGCTGTGCCTGCTGGCCAGTCCCGCCCACGCGCAATTGCGCACGGTCAATGACCTGTCGCTGGCGGCGGCCAACAAGCTGGCCGATGCGGCCATGGCCGCGTGCCAGGCGCAAGGGCGGCATATCGTCGTCACTGTGCTGGATCGTGGCGGAAATATTGTCGCCGTGCAGCGCGCCGATGGCGTCGGCCCCCACAACACGGAAGCGAGCCGGCGCAAGGCATACACGGCCTTGTCCACCAAAAGCGACACCTACACGCTGGCCGTGGCAGCGAACGCCAACCCGGACATGCGCAACCTGGCCACCGTGCCGGAACTGTTGCTGCTGGGCGGCGGCCTGCCCTTGCGCGCCAGGGGCGAAGTCGTCGGCGCCATCGGCGTGGCCGGCGGCGGCGGCGCCCTGCCAGACCGGGCCTGCGCCCAGGCCGCCCTGGCAGCCATCCCCGAACTCGATTCCCCCACCCCTTGAAAGCAACAACGATGAGCTATCTGAAAAAAACCGCTGCCGCCCTGGCCTTCGCCAGCCTGTCCGGCATGGCGCTGGCCGCCAATCCCTTGAGCGTGCACATCCTCGACTTGCAGAGCGGCCAGCCGACGGCGGGCGTGACGGTGACGCTGGAGCAGAAAAAAGATGACGCTTGGAAACAATTAAGCAGCGCCGTGACGAATGCGCAGGGGCGCATCGCGGCCATGTATCCGGAAAATCAACCGTTGCAGGCGGGCGACTACCGCATCGTGTTCAAAACGGGCGAACACTATGCGCGGCTGAAACAGGAAACATTCTTCCCGGAAATTCCCGTGCAATTCCACGTGGAAAAGACCGAGCAGCACTATCACATACCGCTGCTGCTCAGCCCTTTCGGTTTCTCCACGTATCGGGGCAACTGAGGGGAACTAAGCTTAGCCGAGCGTCTTCGCCGTCTGCCCGAACAGCACGCTTTTCGCGTCGCCGCTGACGGTCGGCTGCACATTGATCTCGGCCGCCCGCGCATACGCGCGCACGGTGGCGGGACGGGCGGCGATGGCTGCGAACCAGCGCGCCAGGTGCGGGAAATCTTCCAGCTTCTGGCGCTGGCGCGCGTGCGGCACGATCCATGGATAGATCGCCATGTCGGCGATGGAATAGTTGTCGCCGGCAACGAATGCGCGGTCGGCCAAACGCTTGTTCAGTACGCCGTATAGCCGGTTCGTTTCGTTGACATAGCGCGTGATCGCGTAATCGATGGGCTCGGGCGCGTATTGCACGAAATGGTGGTTTTGCCCGGCCATGGGGCCCAATCCCCCCATTTGCCAGAACAGCCATTGCATCACCTCGGCGCGCCCGCGCACATCGTCCGGCAGGAATTGCCCGCTTTTCTCGGCCAGGTATTGCAGAATCGCGCCCGACTCGAACAGCGACAAGGGCGCGCCGCCATCTGCCGGCGCCTGGTCGACGATGGCGGGAATGCGGTTGTTCGGCGCGATGGCGAGAAATTCGGGCTTGAACTGCTCGCCCTTGCCGATATGCACGGGAATGATGTTGTAGGGAATGCCCGCTTCTTCCAGGAACATTGTCACCTTGTGCCCGTTGGGCGTGGTCCAGTAATACAGGTCGATCATCGTCGTCTTTCAGGTCGTTGGCATGGGTGGGCGTAACTATTGTCGCGCCGCAACTGGTGTGCATGGATATAATGCCACGTAAGCGAAAAACAAGACGGCGCGTGCCCCGCTTGCCACGCAAGCAAGCACCCACTCTCGCCGCAAGAATAGAATTCCGCCATTCCCGAGAACCATCAAAGAAAGCAGACCATGCGCAAACTCCTGATCGTCACGCTGTCCGTCCTGCTGTCAGGCTGTGTCCAGGACTTCGCCATCTATATGTTCGATGGGCAAGACCATTACCTGACCGTGCGCCGCCAGCAACGTTATTTTTGGCAAGATACGGTGGAAGTGCAGCTGATGGCGACCAATTTGCCGCAATGCCAGCGCCTGCATACGCTGTCGACGGATGCGCCGGCCGACATCACCGTCGAGCTGTTCGCGGCCGGCGATGGCATATGGAATATCCGCATGGGCAAGCAGCTGTGGCAGGCGGAAACGAATACCTGCAATGAGCTGACGGAAATGGAAAACGACCCGAAAGCCGACCTGGGCCAGCCGATCGGGCAATTCGTGGTCGTCGATGACAAGCTGGAATTCGAGCCGGCGCCGCCAGCGGCGGCACCGGCCCAATAGGAACTTAGCGCGCCGCCAGGCTGCGCAGCGGCTTTTTCGCCACGGCGCGTGGCGCGGCCGAGCTTGGCGCCAGGCGCGGCGCCGCCCCCGGTTCCTGCGCCGACAGTTTGAAGCGCGAGACCAGCTGCGCCAGCACGGCCGCCTGGTCCTGCATGCTCGACGCCGCTGCCGCCGCCTCTTCCACCAAGGCCGCATTTTGCTGCGTCACGCTATCCATCTCCGTGATCGCCTGGTTGACGTGGCCGATGCCCGTGCTTTGCTCGTGCGAGGCGGCCGTGATGTCGGCCATGATGTCGGTCACGCGCGACACGCTGGCCACCACCTGATCCATGGTCGTGCCCGCCTGTGCGACGAGGGTGCTGCCGGCCGCGATGCTGTCGACGGAGGCGCCGATCAGTTCCTTGATTTCCTTCGCCGCGCCGGCGGACCGTTGCGCCAGATTGCGCACTTCGGACGCCACGACGGCAAAGCCGCGTCCCTGCTCGCCCGCGCGCGCCGCTTCCACGGCGGCGTTCAATGCCAGGATATTCGTCTGGAAGGCGATGCCGTCGATGACGCCGATGATGTCGACGATCTTGCGCGACGAAGCGTTGATGGTGTCCATGGTGCCGATCACTTGCGCCACCACGGCGCCGCCCTGGCGCGCCACGGCGGAAGCGGACTGCGCCAGTTCATTTGCCTGCACGGCATTGCCCGCGTTTTGCGTCACGGTCGAGGTCAATTCCTCCATCGATGCCGCCGTTTCTTCCAGGGAGCTAGCTTGCATTTCCGTGCGCGCCGACAAGTCCATATTGCCGCTGGCAATCTCGCTCGACGCCGTGGCGATCGTCTCGGCGCTATGGCGGATTTCGCTGATCGCGTCGACCAGGTTGGTCTGCATGGTCTTCATCGCGTACAGCACGCTGTGACGGTCGTTGGCATGCGTGCGCACGGCGCCGCTCAGGTCGTTATTCGCGATCTGGGCAGCCACGTCGGCCGCATATTCGGGATCGCCGCCCAGCGCATGGCGCAAGCTGCGGTTGATCGCCACGACGACGGCGGCCAGCAAGCCGCACACCAGCAGCAGCACGCCCAGCGAAGTGATCAGCGACTGGCGGAAAGCCGCGTCGATATCGTCCATGTACACGCCCACCACGATGGTCCAGCTCCACGGCTTGTAAGCGACCACGCGGCTCATCTTCGGTTCGGCGTTCTTCTGGCCGGGACGGGGGAAATAATAATGGACGAAACCCTTGCCCGCATCGCTCTTGCCGACGGCAACGATGTCGCGGTACAGATAGGTGCCGTTGGCATCCTTGAAATCCGACATGTTCTTGCCATTGGTTTGCGGCGCGGCAGGATTCATCACGACGACGGCATCGAGGTTGATGATGGACAAATAGCCGGTCTCGCCGAAGCGCATGCTCTTGATGACGGCCGTGGCCTGCTTTTGCGCTTCTTCCTGCGTCAGGGCGCCGCTGGCGGCCAGCTCGCCGAACATCTTGACGGCGCCCAGGCCCAGGTCGGCGGCATTGCTCAGGTCGGCGCTACGCTCTTCGATGCGGATCTTGCGAATTTCCAGGGCGTTATAGACAAAAATAACGGTGATGCACAACAGGCTGCAAATCAGGGGAATCCATAACTTCTGCTGGAACGTCAATTTCTTCATGCTGTGTCTCCAACTCTCTATTGTGCGGCGATGGGGCGTGTCCCGCTTCCAGCGCGGCAGGCCAGGAATGCGGCGGCGACGGTGCTCTGGCGGCACCGTTCAGACGACACCAGCATACGCTCGAACGACCGATATTTACAATGCTGGAAAGCAATGAATTTTGCCCGGTGTTGTTAATGCGTTGCGACAATTGATGAGAATTGATGCTGCATTGCAGTAAAAAAGCACGCAGATAGGCGGTGTCAAGGCAGGCGGGGGTGGCGGGCATGTGTCAAAATGCACGCCGGATAGAATGAATCACGAAAGAACAGCATGACCAAGAATGAAGCCATGAAACGCATCAACGACCGCCTGGGCAAACCCACGCTGACGGACAAGAACACGCATTTTGCCAGCGTCGCCAGCTATGGCACGGACGAAGGCTGGTGGCTGAAGATTCCCTTCCTGACCTTCAAGCAGGAATTGCACTTCATCCTCAACAATGAAAAGACGAAAAGCTTCCAGCACCTGAAAATCGGCGCCAACCAGATCCTCAGCCCGGGCATGAAGTTCCGCAGCACGGGCGGCGCGGCCGACGCCTTCATGTCGGCCTCGGCGCCGAAACGCCTGGTCGACCTGCTCGACGGCGGTAGCAAGTACAACTTCACCAAGCACTTCATTAACGACTATCGCTACTAGTCCCACCTGACCCAACCTGCTGCGCGTTGGTTTGGTCAGGCGTCGTAACGCCTTGTCGGATCATTGTGGGGCGGCAGCCACACCTTGATCAAATGCTGCGCGATGTCGAGCGCGTCGTCGCGGCTGGTGCCGAAATGCAGGGGGTAGCCCCAGAACTGGCCGAACATGACGGCGAAGGCCTTGCCGGCCAGGCGCTTGGCGGCGCTCGGTTCGACCAGCACCATGCCCTGGATATACGCGCGCAGGGCGGCCTTGTGCCGTTTCATCCATAGCACGGCGCGCTTGCGCTCTTCCTGCGGATGGTCATGCCCATCCTCGTCCAGGCCTTCTTCGCTGAGAATCACAAACGCCTGCTGGCGCGCCAGCAAGTCCTCGAACTGGGCGAACAAGGCATCGTCGGGGCTGCTGGCGGCGTTGTCGCGGCGCATCCAGACGAGGGGGAAATCGGTGATATCGAGTTGCATGGGAGACTCCTTCAAGGGGGTTGCCGTTCCTCCTGGCCTTCATCAGAACACGGGCGGCGGCGGTTGCCGTTGAAGCGGGGCGGCGGATAAGCATACGATACCGATGACGGCGCCCGGCGTCATTGCATACAATAGCCACAATATTATTCAATCCAGCCAAAGTCATCCCATGCCCCATCCCCTCTTGCCCAGCATGCTGACGGCCCACCTGGGTCTGGACGATGACGCCTCCATCCTCGATTTCGACGTCGACGGCGTGCTGCGCCCCTTGCTGGCCGTGGGCCTGGCCAGCGTGCCAGAGGATGCGGAGCAGGCGCCGCACCAGCACCGCAAGGGGCAGCTGCTGTACGCCACGCGGGGCGTGATCCATTGCGAGGTGGAAAGCGGCGTGTGGATCGTGCCGCCCCAGTGCGCCGTGTGGATACCGGGCGGCCTGATGCATTCAGCGCAGGGCGTGGGCGAGGCCGAGTGCTACTGCCTGTTTATCGAGCCGGCCATGGCGCCGGCCTTGCCGGCCATCTGCTGCACCGTGGCTGTCTCGCCCCTGTTGCGCGAACTCATCACCAAGGCGGCCGGTTTTCCCACCCTGATCGCGCTGCAGGGCGCGCAGGAACGTTTGGTGGCCACCCTGCTCGACGAACTGGCGGTCGCGCCCGTGGAAGACTTGCATCTGCCGATGCCGCGCGATGCGCGTCTGCGCCGCCTGGCCGCCCTGCTGCTGGCGCAGCCAGCCGATAAAAGCACCCTGGCCGAGTGGGCCAGCCGCATCGGCATGAGCGAGCGCAGCATGACCCGGCTGTCGCTGGAGGAAATGGGTATGAGCGTGGGCGGCTGGCGCCGGCAACTGCACGTGATCCTGGCTTTGCAACGGCTGGCGCAAGGCCACAGCGTGAAAGCGGTGGCGCTGGAACTGGGTTATGAAAATACCAGCGGTTTTGTCACCATGTTCCGCAAGGCCGTGGGCAAGCCGCCGGCGCGCTACCTGGCGGAACGGGAATCCGGACGCGCATGAAAAAAGGCGGCATATGCCGCCTTCGTCACGCATCGTCGCCGAAAATCAGACTTCGCGCGCCAGGGCCAGAAATTCCGTGCGCAGCGCCAGATTCGGCTGCATCTCGCCCAGCATGGCCGAGGTGATGGTTTCTTCGCCCGGCGTGCGGATGCCGCGGCTTTCCATGCACAGGTGGCGGCAGCGCACGACCACGCCCACCGACTTCGGTTCCAGCACTTCCATCAGGGCATTGGCGATCTGCATCGTCATGCGTTCCTGCACTTGCAGGCGCTTGGAGAAGCAATCGACGAGGCGCGTCAGTTTCGACAGGCCGACGATCTTGCCGTTGGGCACGTAACCGATGGTGGCCTTGCCGAAGAACGGCGCCAGGTGGTGTTCGCAATGGCTGTAGACGGGGATGCCGCGCACGACGATCAGCTCGTTGTACTGTTCCGCGCCATCTTCAAAGGCTTTCAGCAAGTCCACCGGATCCTGGCCATAGCCCGACGTCCAGTGCTTCCACGCCTTGGCCACGCGCGCCGGCGTTTCCAGCAAGCCAGGACGCTGCGGATCTTCGCCAAAGCTGCTGATCAGCCGGCGCCAGTCGTTTTCGGAGAATTCTTCTTGAGACATGCTAAACCACCCTAAAATTTTCAATTGCCGCCAGTATATAGAAAATGCGGCAAGCTGCCTGAGCAGCCCCTGCTTTTCCCGCTACGCCTGCGGACGGTGCGCGCCGACCAGCAACGCGGAGATCGACACGCTCGAACTCGCCTCCGGCCACGCATCGCCGGGGCCGAACCAGCGCGCCTCGGCGATCTCGTTCTCGTCGAGGCGAATTTCGCCATCGAGGTAGTCGGCCGTAAACGCGATCATCAGCGAATGGGGAAACGGCCAGGACTGGCTCATGAAGTATTGCAGGTTGTGCACGCGCAAGCCCACCTCTTCCATCACTTCGCGGTGCACGGCTTCCTCGATCGATTCGCCCGCTTCCAGGAAACCGGCCAGCGGGCTGAAACGCTGCGATGGCGAGTTTTTATGCATGGCCAGCAGCACCTGCTCGCCCTTGCGTATCAGCACCATCATGGCCGGCGAAATGCGCGGGTACGCGAGCATGCCGCAGGCGGCGCAGGTAAAGCAGCGTTCGCCGCGCGTGCGCTGCATGGGCGTGGCGCACACGCCGCAATGGCGGTGCGTGCGCGCCCACTCGGCCAGCTGTACGGCGCGGCTGGCCAGGCCCAGAAAGTCATCGTCGACGGCGTTGAACAGCGAGCGCATGCCGTGCCAGGCCAGGCCTGCACCCGGTGGCAACTCTTCGTCGGTCCAGACGGTCTGGCAATAACGGCCTTGCCACAGCCCCACGGGCTGGGCGCGGCTCAGGTCGATATCGAGCGCGGCGGCCTCGGCGGCAGTGGGCAGGGTCAGTTCCGGCGTACGCAACAGCAGGCGCCCGCGGTGAAAGACGAATGTGAGCGTCTGCTCGGCGGCCGGGGCCGGTTCGGGAGGATCGATCAGGGGGACGAAGGCAGCGGGTGTGTGCAGCATGCTTGGCGGAAATTTGTAAAGGTTGCTCATCATACTCCCGCCGCCGGACGCCTGCGCGCATAGCAGCGGGCGGAGCGCAAAGCAAGCATTCATGGGCCGTGACAGTGTTTTTTTTGCGATACGCCTAATTCGTTGTGTAAACGAGACTGATAACGATTCTCATTTACGGATTACTGCCCAATAATTACAATACGGCCTTCCGTCTCCATCGCCAGCCACTTGCCCGCGTGCCAACGCACAGCGGGGCAGAGCCAGCCAGGAACCACTACCCTGACCTTATCGAGAGAGCAAGATGGCAATCAAGAGCCGCAAACACGCCCCAACCCGTTTCAACCAGCACATCGGCGCCGCCCTGGCCGTGATGCTGCTGCCCGTCGCCGCCCAGGCGGCCGACCCGGCCGGCCAAAGCGCCCCGGCATCGCAGCAAACCCTGAACGAAATCAAGGTCGTGGGCTCGAAGGAAAATGATTTCAAGGCCGAAAAAGCCTCGTCGCCGAAGTACACGGAAGAACTGGTCAATACGCCGCAAACCATCGTCGTGATCAAGAAGGAATTGATCGAACAGCAAGGTGCGCTGACCCTGACGGACGCGCTGCGCAACACGCCTGGCGTCGGTACCTTCTTCCTCGGCGAAAACGGCAACACGAACACGGGCGACGCCGTCTACATGCGCGGTTTCGATTCGTCGGGCAGCATCTATGTCGATGGCGTGCGCGACGTGGGTTCCATCTCGCGCGACGTCTTCAACATCGAACAGATCGACGTATTGAAGGGCCCGGCGGGCACGGACAGCGGCCGCGGCTCGCCCACCGGTTCGATCAACCTGGTCAGCAGCAAGACGGCCACCATGGAAAACAAATTCAATTCCCTGCTGACGGCCGGCAGCGGCAAGCAGAAACGCGCCACAGCCGACTGGAACCGCGTTCTCGACAGCGATACCGGCACGGCAATGCGCCTGAACCTGATGACGCAGGACAGCGGCAACCCGGCGCGCGATGAAGTCAAGAACAAGCGCTGGGCCTTCGCGCCCACCGTCACCTTCGGCCTCGGCAAACCGACGCGCATCACGGCCAGCTACCTGCACGTGGACCAGAACAACGTGCCCGACGGCGGCGTGCCGACCATCGGCTTGCCAGGCTACTCGACGCCGGACGTCGCCACGAAGGACCAACCGGTCATCCGCAGCTTCCTGAACGGCGCCGCCAGGGTCGATCCGAAGAATTTCTACGGCTCCACCTCGGACTACGACAAGGTCAAGGCCGACATGGGCACCTTGCGCATCGACCATGATTTCTCGCCCAACGTGCAGATCCAGAACACCACGCGCTACGGCAAGACCCAGCAGGATTACCTGCTGACGGCCTTCATGGGCAGCATGGGCAACCTGAAGACACCGGTCCCCACCGATCCGTCGACCTGGACCCTGGCGCGCTCGCTGCGCACCGTCAAGGACCAGGAAAACACGATCCTGACCAACCAGACCGTCGTCAGCGCGCAATTCGACACGGGCGTGCTGAAGCACTCCGTGGTGGCCGGCGCCGAGTTCACCAGCGAAAAACAGACCAACTACAGCTATGTGCCAGCCAGCCTGGGCACCTTGCCGGCAGCGAACCTGTACCACCCGAATCCGCGCGACACCGTCACCGGCCACAACCCCGTGCGCAGCGGCGCCTTCAGCGAACGCGAAGTCAACACGCAAAGCCTGTATGTGTTCGACACCGTCAAGTTTGGCGACAAGTGGATCTTCAACGGCGGCGTGCGCTTCGACCATTTCAACACCACCAATGACGCCGTCACCCTGCAAGGGGCCGTGACTGCGCCCGCGGTACAGCCATTGCCAGTGGGTACGCCGATTCCGACCCATTTGACCCTGAGCGACACCCTGGCCAACGGCAAGATCTCGGCCATGTACAAGCCGACGCCGGACAGCAGCGTATATGCCTTGCTGGCCACCTCAAAGGCGCCGCCGGGCACTAACAGTGACCTCAGCACCGCCGCCAGCAGCGCGCAAAACCCGAAGTATGACCCACAGGAAACCATCACCAAGGAAATCGGCACCAAGTGGGACTTCCTGAAGCAAAAACTGTCGCTGTCGGCCGCCGTCTACCAGACCACCGTCAAGAATGAAGTGGAGCAAGATCCGGTGATCTCGACCATTTATTACCAGACCGGCAAGAAGCGCGTGCAAGGCCTGGAACTGGGCGTGGTGGGCGAGATCATGCCGAACTGGCTGGTCAGCGCCGGCTATACGCGCATGAATACCAAGGTCGAGTCGAACAAGGTCTTCACGGCCAGCGGCGAGAAGATCCTCACCTACACGCCAAAACAGGCGTTCACCAGCTGGACTTCGTACACCCTGCCGTTTGGCCTGAAGATCGGCGGCGGCGCGCGTTACGTGGGTGAAATGCTGCGCGGCACCGATGGCGCCGTCGGCACGCCGGCCCGCGTGGATGCCTACTGGGTCTTCGACGCCATGGCAACCTATACCGTCAACAAGAACCTCGACTTGCAGTTGAATGCCTACAACCTGGCCGACAAGACCTATGTGGCGGCCATCAACAAATCCGGCTTCCGCTACACCCCGGGCCAGCCTCGTTCGTTCAGCCTGACGGCGAATATCAAGTTCTAAACACGCATTGCGCCACATCAAGCCCCTCTTCGGAGGGGCTTTTTTATTGTCCTGATAATCTTGCCTTTTTGGCGTACCGCCACCCTGCCGTGACTAGCGTATGAAAAGTCATACAGCGATGGCCTGCCGCGTCCAATATTTCGCGCAAGCGTGCAAAGTTGCGACATCTAAGCAACAAAAAAGCTTCCTCAAATCAACAACTTAAGAAGTTAAGTCCCAAATTCCCATTTCAGGCATATCCTTTGCTATGTACAGGTTTTGCTGCAAATAATCGCTGGCACGCAAGGGCTTGTTTTTGAGAAATATTGACTCCAAGCTTGAGTTGCTCGCAATCAATAATCCGCTCACAGCGGCGTTTCACCGGAGGAGTCATAATGAAAAAGAAACGGCCATTAACCCTGTACATCCTGATTGCCATGATCCTCGGCATTGCCGTCGGTTATGGATGCCATTCCGCTTTCCCCGATGCGGACATGAGCAAGCAAATCGCTGGCAATATTTCCATCGTCACCGACGTCTTCTTGCGCCTGATCAAGATGATCATTGCGCTGCTGGTGTTCTCCACCCTGACGGTCGGCATCGCCCACATGGGCGACGGCAAGACGGCCGGCCGCATCGGCCTGAAAGCCATGTGCTGGTTCGTCGTCGCCTCGCTGGTCTCGCTGGCGCTGGGCATGGTGCTGTCGAACCTGATGCAGCTGGGTACCAACCTGGGCTTGCCATTGCCGGACGTACACGCTTCAACGAATCTGAAAACGGCCGCCTTCACCTTGAAAGATTTCTTCACGCACCTGGTGCCGAAGTCGCCGATCGAGGCCATGGCCAACAATGAAATCCTGCAAGTGCTGGTGTTCTCGATCTTCTTCGGCGGCGCACTGGCCGGCCTGGGCGAATCGGGCAAGACCCTGACGGCCGTCGTCGACCAGCTGGCACAAGTCATGCTGCGCATCACCGGCACCATCATGAACCTGGCCCCGCTGGCCGTGTTCGCCGCGATGGCCTCCGTCATCACCACCCACGGCCTGGGCGTGCTGGTCACGTTTGCCAAGTTCATGGGCGGCTTCTACGTGGGCCTGCTGTGCCTGTGGGCACTGCTGATCGGCGCCGGCTTCGTCGTCATCGGCCCGCGCATCTTCAAACTCGTCGGCCTGATCCGCGAACCATTCCTGCTGGCATTTTCGACGGCCAGCTCGGAAGCGGCGTATCCAAAACTGCTGACGGCGCTCGACCAGTTCGGCGTGGACCGCAAGATTTCCAGCTTTGTGTTGCCAATGGGCTACTCCTTCAATCTCGACGGCTCGATGATGTACTGCACCTTTGCCGTGCTGTTCATCGCGCAAGCCTATGGCATCGACCTGTCGATCGGCACGCAGATCACCATGCTGCTGCTGCTGATGCTGACCTCGAAAGGCATGGCCGGCGTGCCGCGCGCCTCGCTGGTGGTGATTGCCGCTACCCTGAACCAGTTCAATATTCCGGAAGCGGGCTTGCTGCTGCTGATGGGCGTCGACCAATTCCTCGACATGGGCCGTTCGGCCACCAACGCGGTCGGCAATGCCGTCGCCACGGCCGTCGTCGCCAAGTGGGAAGGTGGCCTGGCCACCGAGGAAGAAGCGGCCGCGGCCAACGCGGCCAGCCAGAACACGGAAAGCCATTGGGGCGAAGCGGATCACGCTAGCAAAGCCTGATAGCGCCATGGCCGCCACAAGCGGGCCATTTATTTGTTGTCGATGTTGAGTAACAAGCAGTCAGGTAGTGCGATCAGTAGTCATTCCAACTTATTAGAGAGATTTTCATGAAAAAAGTCCTGTTTACCCTGCTGACCCTCGGCGCAGCCTCCACCGGCGCCATGGCCCAATCGAGCGTCACCATGTACGGCGTGGCTGACGCCGGACTGGTGTTCGACAAGGATGCGGCTGGAGACCGCCTGAACCGCGTCGCTTCCGGCGTGGCCTCGGGCTCGCGCATCGGCTTCAAGGGCAAGGAAGACCTCGGTGGTGGCCTGGCCGCCATTTTCGTGCTGGAAAGTGGTTTCAACATCGATACCGGCACCTCGGGCCAGGGAGGCCGGCTGTTCGGCCGCCAGTCGTACGTGGGCCTGACCGGCAGCGCCGGCGCCGTCACCCTGGGCCGCCAATACACGCCGTATTACCTGGCCCTGCGCGATGTGGCCGATCCGTTCGTCATCGGCCTGGCCGGCACGGCGTCGAACATCATGACGCCGAATTACCGCATCGATAATATGGTGCAATACAGCACGCCGACCTGGAGCAAGCTGTCGGCCGACCTGGCGTATGGCTTTGGCGAAGTGGCCGGCGACAATGCGAAAAACCGCAGCATGGGCGGTGCCGTGCATTACATCGACGGCCCGCTGAACGTGACCCTGACGCATCACCGCCAGGAAAATCCGCTGGCGACCCAGCAAAGCCGCAACACCCTGCTGGCCACGCGCTACGACTTTGGCGTGCTGCAAGGCAACTTCGGCTACGCCGACAACCGCGCCATGAACGACAGCAAGAGCAACGACATCCTGGTCGGCTTCAGCGCCCCGTTCGGCGCCACCAAACTGGTTGCGTCGTATATCCGCCATAACGACAAGAGCAGTGCCAACCGTGACGCCCAGCAGTGGGCCATCGGCGCCTTCTATGCGCTGTCCAAGCGCAGCGACCTGTACACAGGTTACGGCCACATCAGCAACAAGAACGGCGCGACCTACAAGGTCGGCAATGCCACCGACGATGGCACCGGCACCAGCGGCTTTAACCTGGGCATGCGCCACACGTTCTAAGGACGTTGAACTGTCCGTGACATAAAAGCGTGAGCCGCCGGATGCATATCCGGCGGCTTTTTCTTTTTACGCAATATTTAAATGCGATACTGTGGGTTCTTGCAAGTTGGCAGCTGATTTTATGAATAGCAGTACTACCAAACCCTCCCTTTCCTGGCGCCAGCGCCTGTCGCAGCGGTCGGGCCGCGAAACGCTGGCCTGGGGCGTGGTGCTGGCCGCCTGCCTGGCCACCGTCTGGCTCGTGTATTTCTGGACCGAACGCATCGCCATCGGCAAGCTGCAGGCCAGCGGCGCGCAGCGCCTCGAAGTGTATGTCAGCAGCCTGGAAAACGCGCTGGAAAAGTATGACTTCCTGCCCAAGACGCTGGAGCTGAACCGCGACGTCATCCGTTTGCTGCAGCACCCGGAAGACCCGGTGCTGGTCGATACGGTCAACCATTACCTGGAGCAGATGAACGCCCAGGCGAAATCCTCGACCATTTTCATCAGCAACCTGGACGGCAACACGCGGGCCGCCAGCAACTGGCAGGGACCGGACAGCTTTATTGGCGACAATATCTCGTTCCGCCCCTACGCCCAGGATGCGCTGCGCGGCACGCCGGGGCGTTTTTATGGCGTCGGCACGACGCGGCTCGAACCCGGCTACTTCTTTGCCCATGGCATCTACCAGAATGGTCACATGCTGGGCCTGGCAACGGTCAAGGTGAACCTGGAAACGCTGGAAAAACGCTGGGTGCAAGGCGCGGACAAGGTGATGCTGGCCGACGAGCACGGCGTGATCTTCCTCAGTTCCATGGCGGACTGGAAGTACAAGACCCTGGCGCCCCTGTCGCCCGCCATCGTCGAAGAACTCAACCGCACGCGCCAGTATTACTCGAAGCAGCTGGAAGCGATTCCTTTTGTTTCCGACCGCCAACTGGGCAATGGCGCCCGCGTGATCAGCGTGCGCGAGCAGGAACACGCCGACACGCCGCCGAAGATCAGCTCCAGCGTGATGACGCAGATCAAGCTCAAGTCGCCGCAAGGCTGGACTTTCATTTACCTGTCCGACCTGGCGCAGGCGAAGGCCAGCGCGCGCGCGGCGGCCGCCTTCTCCTGCGTGCTGCTGGGCTTTTTCATGCTGCTGTTCTTTTACCTGCGCCAGCGCCGCGCGGCCGTGGCGCAAAAGCTGCGCGCCCGCGAAGACCTGCAGCATGCCTACGACAACCTGGAAGCCATGGTCGAGGAACGCACCTCGGAACTCAATGCCATGACGCAAAGCCTGAGCCAGGAAATCGAGGTGCGCAGCAAGGCCGAGCAAAAGCTGCACATCACGCAAAATGAACTGTTTCAAGCCGGCAAGATGGCCGTGCTGGGACAGATGTCGGCCAGCATCACGCATGAACTGAACCAGCCGTTGACGGCGCTGCGCACCATGTCCGACAATGCCGTCATCCTGCTGGAACGGGGACGGCTCGACGATGCGCGGCGCAACCTGGCGAAGATCTCGCAAATTGCGGCCCGGATGGGAACCATTACGGGCCAATTGAAGATCTTTGCGCGCAAATCGACGACCAGCCTGACTTCCGTCTCGATCCCCACGGCGATCAGCAACGCCCTGTTCCTGGTCGAGCGCCGCCTGCAGGTGGAAAATGTGCGTTTTACTTTGCAACTGCCGCCCGACGACATCTTCGCCATGTGCGAAAGCAACCGCCTGGAGCAGGTGCTGGTGAACCTGTACGCGAATGCGCTCGATGCCATGAATGGCAGCGACGTGCGCAGCCTGCGCGTGGCCGTCGAATGCACGCCGGAGCACGTGCTGATCCACGTGGCCGATACGGGCCCCGGCCTGTCGACGGAAGTGTATGAACACCTGTTCGAGCCGTTCTTCACGACCAAACCGCAAGGACTGGGCCTGGGCCTGGGCCTGGCCATCTCCGAACAGATCACGCGCCAGTTCGGCGGCGTGCTGCGCGCCGAAAACGCCCCCGGCGGCGGCGCCGTCTTCACCATCGAACTACAGATTGCAACGCAGGAGGAAAAACATGTTTGACGGCTTGAAGGTCTTGCTGGTCGAGGACGACCCCACCGTACGCGAGGGCAGCGAGCAGGCATTGCAACTGGCCGGCCTGGACGTGCTGGCGTTTCACTCGGCCGAACTGGCCTATAAACTGCTGACGCCGGACTTTCCCGGCATCATCGTCAGCGACGTGCGCCTGCCCGGCATGAGCGGCCTGGAGCTGCTGCAAGCCGTCAAGACGCTGGATCCGCACCTGCCCGTGATCCTCGTTACGGGCCATGGCGACATCACGATGGCCGTGCACGCCATGCGCACGGGCGCCTACGATTTCATCGAAAAGCCGTATTCGTCCGACCAGTTGGTCGACGTCATCCTGCGCGCGCTGGAAACGCGCAGACTCATGCTGGAAGTGCACAGCCTGCGCCGCCAGCTCGAGGACGGCGGCGGCATCGAGGCGCGCCTACTGGGCAATTCCGTGGCGATGCGCGACATACGGCGTTTGATACTCGACGTAGCCGACGAACCGGCCGACGTGCTGATCTATGGCGACACGGGCACGGGCAAGGAAATGGTGGCCCGCTGCCTGCACGACTTCAGCCACCGCCGCAAGCATAACTTCGTCGCCGTCAACTGCGGCGCGATTCCCGAAAGCATCTTCGAGAGCGAAGTCTTCGGCCACGAACCGGGCGCATTCACGGGCGCGGCCAAGCGGCAGGTGGGCAAGATCGAGCATGCGGACCACGGCACGTTTTTCCTCGATGAAATCGAATCGCTGCCCTTGTCGCTGCAAGTCAAATTGCTGCGCGTGCTGCAGGAACGCTATATCGAGCGCCTGGGCTCGAACGTGCCCACCCCCGTCGACGTGCGCGTCATCGCGGCGGCCAAACTGGACCTGGAAGACTTGTCGCAGCAGCAGAAATTCCGCAGCGACCTGTACTACCGCCTGAACCTGATCGTGCTGCATCTGCCGCCGTTGCGCGAACGGCGCGAAGACATTCCCATCCTGTTCGAACACTTCGTGCTGGCCGCCGCCACCCGCTACAACCGCGCCGCGCCCGTGGTCTCCAGCGCGCAGATGCGCAACCTGATGGCCCATTCCTGGCCCGGCAATGTGCGCGAATTGCGCAATATCGCCGACCGCTTCGTGCTCGGTATCGCCGGCGGCGCCTCGAGCCTGCTGGCGGCCGGACTGGCCAGCCCGCTGTCGCTGGCGGAGCAAGTGAACGGCTTCGAACGCGCCCTGATCGAACAGGAACTGCGCACATATTCGGGTAACGTCAGCGAAGTGAGCACGGTGCTCGGTTTGCCGAAGCAAACCTTGTATCACAAGATGCAGAAGTACAACCTGGTCGCCGAAGAGTTCAGGTAAGCACGCCGACCCGGCCCGTGCGCAAGGGCGCGACCCAGTCGGGCCGCCCGTTGGCCAGCGCCAGCCGGGCCGCCGTTTCCCAGTCGTATGCGACGGCGTGAAAGTGCGCCGTCCAGGCGCCGTCCGCGCCCTGTTCCGCGATGGCATAGCGCGCATGCGGCGTGCCGTTTTCCATCACGTGCGGATAACCGTGGTCATCGTCGTACGCCTGCAAGCCCACGCTGCCCGGATTGACGATCAGCCGCCCATCGGCCAGGCGCACCTGGCGCGGCATGTGCGTGTGGCCGCACAGGATCAGGGCCGCGTCCGCCGTCCCGGCCCGTTCTGCCACTTCAGCCGGCGTGGCGGCGCGGCTGCCTTGCGGCGTGACGCTGTCGAGAAAATACACGAGGTCGCTTGTCGGCGTGCCATGCACGAGCAGCACGTCCTTGCGCAAGCGCAAGGTGGCGGGCAACGCGGCTATCCAGTCCAGTTGCTCCGGTAACAGTTGCGCGCGCGCAAAAGCGTCCGACACGCCCATACGGGCCGGGTCGCCGAACAATTGGCGCTCGTGGTTGCCGCGGATCGTGGGCAGGTTCAGCGCCATCAGGCGCGCCGCCGTGGCGCGCGGCTGCAGATGGCCCGAAACGATATCGCCCAGGTTGACGGTCACGTCCACGTTACGCCGGGCGATGTCGGCCAGCACGGCGTCCAGCGCATCCAGGTTGCCGTGGATATCGGAAATGGCGGCGATTCTCATGCGGTGTTTCCTCCTCGTGCGCACCATTTTGCACGCGTGTCCCGTTGCAGGCAATGGCGGCACACCCGCCTGCCTACCGGCTGTTACATACGGTAGGACAAATCCGACGGTAAGTTGCGCCGTGCGGCTACGTAATCCAAAAGTAACAATTGCTACCATTTCCTCATTGCATTGCCGCATGACACCAGCCACCCCGACGTCGCGGCCGTTTTCACTTATATTTTGAGGAGTAGTCCCATGTTTGCCACGCCCGTCCCCGCCCGCCTGTCGCCCCCCCGTTTGCGCCATCTTGCCTTGCGCAGCGCCATGATGCTGGGCGTACTGGGCATTGCGACGGCCGCCGCCGCGGCGCGGGCGGAACCGTCGCCCACCCTGGACCGCGTCAGCATTTCGCTGGGCGCCTTTTCCGCCGATCCGCGCATCAATATCGGCGCCGACACCGAATTTGGCCGCATCGACGCGCCCGAATCGAAGCCAAGCCACACCACCATCCCGCGCGTGAAAGCGGACTTGCTGATCGGCGACCGCCACGGCCTGGCATTCGACTACTACCGCTACGACAAATCCTACACGCCAAGCCTGACGGGCGACACCATCATCAATGGCCAGCCCGTCACGGGCACGGCGACGGCGAATGCCGATCTGAAGCTGGACCTGGCCAAGCTGGCCTACAAATGGTGGCTGGGCAGCGGCAACGACACCTTCGGCATCGGCCTGGGCGCCGCCTACTACCATGCCAGCCTGAACGGCACGGCCACGGGCGTCGTCAATGGCGAGACGGCCACGGCACGCGATTCCATCAGCGAGCACGCGTTCGCGCCGCTGCTGGAGGTGGGCTGGCGCCACGCCTTCACGCCGGACTTGCGCATGTATGCGGAAGCGTCGGGCATCAAGAAAAATGGCGGGCGCATCAACGGCCACATCTACGGCGGCAATATCGGCGTGGAATGGTTTCCATTCAAGAATATCGGTTTCGTGGCCGACTACGGCATCTCGAAAATCAAGCTGCACCGCGACAGCGAACGCGATGCCGACCTGAACATCCGCCTGACGGGACCGTCGGCGTATGTAAAAGTGCGCTTTTAAGCGAGCGCCGCCGGTTTCAGCAAATAGAGCTGAAACTGCGGCAATTCCGGATCGTCATACGCCTCGACCCTGGCAAACGGCAGGCGCGCAAACGCCTGCCGCCAGAACGCATTCGCCTGCGCATCGGCGCGGAACGTCGCCACCAGCCACGTCTGCTCGCCATCGAGCAGCACGCGCCGCACCACTTCCAGCGCCAGCCCCCGGCGCCGGTATTTCTGCAAGATGAACAAGTCGCTGAACTCCCGGACCGGCAGCGCGCCCGCCATGCCGG
This sequence comes from Janthinobacterium sp. TPC_1, assembly GCF_056037845.1. Classification (NCBI taxonomy): domain Bacteria; kingdom Pseudomonadati; phylum Pseudomonadota; class Betaproteobacteria; order Burkholderiales; family Oxalobacteraceae; genus Janthinobacterium; species Janthinobacterium sp. TPC_1. The sequence goes on from NZ_CP195157.1 coordinate 1,307,615, forward strand.
GTTCCGTGACGAAGAAGCCCGCCAGCGCGCCATCGACCTCGATCCAGACGGCCGTATGTCCGGGCGCATGCACATACTCGGCCAACCCGGCATCGCACACATCGTAGCGGCCGTCGGCCAGCACGTCTTCGCCGCTCCAGGCCGTATTCTCGTAGCAGTACAGCTGGAACAGCCGCGCCAGCGCCCCTGCTTCGCCCGGCGCAACGGCGCGCAATGTCATGTTCTGTGTTTCCGGCATGGTCCCGTCTTTCCGCCGCCTGGCGTCGCTGAAACTGGCGAGTGTAGCACCACGTCGTTCATCCTCCCCTCCCGCATTTCAGCCCCGCATTTCCACCCCTGGTCGCAAAAACATTAATTTTATTCCAATTGGCTATATATTATTGTTTTTGAGTAACATCCGCCATCGCGGTTGTCACAAAACAAGGGTGATCCCCTGACACAGACCGGCAGACAGGAATCTGCCGGCTTTCATACTCAAGCTCTGGAGAGTGCTGCACATGCTATCGATCAAACAGCTGAACAAAACGTATGCCAATGGCGTCAAAGCCATCAACAATGTCAGCCTGGAGATTCCCAACGGAATGTTCGGCTTGCTGGGTCCGAATGGCGCAGGCAAGTCCTCACTCATGCGTACCATTGCCACCTTGCAAGATCCCGATAGCGGCAGCATCCATTTCGATGGCGTCGACGTGCTGCAGGACAAGGCCGGCCTGCGCCGCCAGCTCGGCTATCTGCCGCAGGATTTCGGCGTGTATCCGAAGGTCAGCGCGGAAACCCTGCTCAACCACTTTGCCGTCTTGAAAGGCTTGACGGAGAAGGGCCCGCGCAAGGAAGCCGTGGAAGCCTTGCTGCAGCAAACCAATCTGTGGGAAGCGCGCAAGCGCAACCTGGGCACGTATTCGGGCGGCATGCGCCAGCGCTTCGGCATCGCCCAGGCGCTGCTGGGCGCGCCGCGCCTGGTGATCGTCGATGAACCGACGGCCGGCCTGGATCCGGACGAGCGCAACCGCTTCCTGAACCTGCTGGCGAAGATCGGCGAGCAGGTGGTGGTGATCCTGTCGACCCACATCGTCGACGACGTGACGGACCTGTGCCCGCGCATGGCCATGATCGTCAAGGGGCAAGTGCTGGTGCAGGGCGAACCGCAGGCGGCCATCGACACCCTGCTCGGCAAGGTCTGGCGCCGCAGCGTCAGCATGGACGAGCTGGCGCAGTACCAGCAGTCGCACAATGTGCTGTCGACGCGCCTGGTGGGCGGCAAGCCGCAGATCAATGTGTTTGCCGACAGCCAGCCCGACAGCGGTTTCGTGCAGATCGCGCCGGACCTGGAAGACGTGTACTTCCTGCATGTGCGCAACGCCGCCCGCAGCGGCGTCGCCGCGTAAGGGGCCGCCATGTGGAAGGAATTTTTCAAGTTTGACCTCGGCTACCAGCTGAAACAGCCGCGCTGCTGTGGGTATTTGCCGCCATCCTGGCCCTGATGGCCTTTGGCGCCAGCAGCAGCGATTCGATCCAGATCGGCGGCGCCATCGGCAACATCAACCGCAATGCGCCCACCGTGGTGGCGCAGCTGCTGACGATGTTCAGCCTGCTGTCGATGTTGCTTATCACCATCTTCATCGCGGGCGCCGTGCTGCGCGACAGCGAAGTGGGCATGGCCGACATGCTGTTCGCCACGCCCATGCGCAAGTGGGACTACCTGTTCGGCCGCTTCGCCGCCGGCTTCGTCGCCTGCCTGGTGATCTTTGCCGCCATTGCCCTGGCGCTCATGCTCGGTCCCCTCATGCCCTGGGTCGACCCGCAGCGCGTCGGCGCGTTCTCGCTGCATGCGTATGCGTGGAGCTTCGGCGTGATGGTGATCCCCAACCTGCTCTTCATCGGCGCCCTGCTGATGCTGCTGGCGGCCACCACGCGCTCGATGCTGCTCGTCTACGTGGGCGTACTGGGCTTTTTTTTCGTGCTGTGGGGCATGGCTGGCGCCTTTACGCGCGATATCAACAACGAATGGGTCGCCGTCCTGCTCGACCCCTTCGGCATGCGCGCCCTGGGCCGCATGACGCGCTACTTCACGTCCGCCGAAGCGAACGCGGGCCTGCCGCCCCTGTCCGGCTTCCTGCTGGCCAACCGCCTGCTGTGGCTGGGCATTGCGGCCCTGCTGTTCGCCGCCACCGTGGTTCTGTTCAAGCCGCAGCGCACGGGCACGGGAAAACGCCTGTTCGGCAAGCACAAGGCCGAGGCAGCCGCAGCGGCCGTGACGGCGCCGCTGCACCTGCCGCGCACCCTTCCCACCTTTACCCCGGCGACGGCCTGGCGCCAATGGTGGCAAATCCTGCGCTTCGACGCCGCCGGCGTCTTCAAGAGCGTGCCCTTCCTCGTCATGCTGCTGTTCGGCGTCATCAACCTGCTCGCCAGCTCCAGCATGGCCAAGAACATGTATGGCACGGCCGTGTATCCGATGACCCATTTGATGCTGCAAAGTATCAACAACAGCTTCAGCTTCATGCTGATCATCATCGTGACCTTTTATGCGGGTGAGCTGATCTTCAAGGAGCGCCAGGTGAGGATCGCCGACGTCAGCGACGCCATGCCCGTGCCCGGCTGGGTGCCCCTGCTGGCCAAGTGCACGGCCCTGATCGGCGTCATCGCCGGCTACCTGCTGGTGGGCGTCCTCGCGGCCATCGGTTTTCAGCTCTACAAGGGCGGCGCGCCCGTGGAACTGGCGCTGTACCTGAAAGGCAGCTTGCTCGGTTCCCTCTTCTTCGTGCTGATGGGCTTGTGCGCGCTCACCCTGCAAGTGTTGTCCAACAACAAGTTCATCGGCTACCTGCTGGTGATCCTGCTGATGGTGGCGCAAATGGTGCTGGGCATGCTGCACCTGGAACACAATCTGTATGCCTTCGGCGGCACGCCAGCCATCAAGTATTCGGACATGAATGGCTATGGCCACTTCCTGACAGGCTGGGCCTGGTTTGCCGTGTACTGGAGCCTGTTTACCGTGGCGCTCGTCATGCTGGCCCGCGCGTTCTGGGTGCGCGGCCTGGTCGCCGGCTGGCGTGCGCGCCTGCGCCTGGCCCGCCAGCGCCTGCAAGGCCGCGCCGGCGCCGCGCTGGCCGTGGTGCTGCTGTGCTGGGTGGGCACGGGCGGCTGGATCTTCTACAACACGAATGTGCTGAACCAGTACGAGACGGCGGACATCGGCATGGACAAGCAGGCCCGCTACGAGAAATTGTACAAACAATACAAGGACTTGCCGCAGCTAAAGATCACCGACATCCAGGCCGATGTGGATATTTATCCTGAGCAACGTAAAGTCTTGATCAAGGGCCACTACGTGCTGCAAAACAAGACCACGCAAGCACTCGACACCCTGCGCATCCAGCTTAACCCGGACCTGGAAACACGGTGGTTGAACTTGCCGGCGCACAAGATCGTGCTCGATGACAAGGAGCTCGGCTTCAGCATCCTCAAGCTGGCCCAGCCACTGGCGCCGGGCGCCACCCTGCCGCTGGACTTCACGGTGGCCGTCACGCATGAGGGCTTCACCAACAGCGGCGCGCCGGACCAGGTCAACCTGAACGGCAGCTTCTTCAACAACCAGAGCTTCTTCCCCCACTTCGGCTATGCGCAGCACATGGAGTTGACGGACCGCAATGAGCGCCGCAAGCGTGGCCTGGGCGAACCGCAGCGCATGGCCAAGCTGGAAGACAGCTCCGCGTATGGCAATACGGTGCTGGGCGGCGATGCCGATTGGATCCATTTCGACACCACCGTCTCCACCAGCGGCGAGCAGACCGCCCTGGCGCCTGGCTACCTGCAGGCCAGCTGGGAAAAGGATGGCCGCCGCTATTACCGCTACAAGATGGACCAGCCGATGATGCCGTTCTTTGCCTACCTGTCGGCGCACTGGGAGGTCAAAAAGGGCGACTGGCACGGCGTGCCGATCGAGATTTATGTCGACAAGAAGCACGGCTACAACACGGATCGCATGATTACCTCCGTGCAAAAGTCGCTCGACTATTACACCACCCGCTTCACGCCCTACCAGCACAAGCAGGTGCGCATCCTGGAATTCCCCGGCTACCAGAGCTTTGCGCAGTCGTTTGCCAACACGATCCCGTATTCGGAAGACATCGGTTTCATCGCCGACCTGCGCGACAAGGATGACATCGACTATGTGTTTTACGTCACGGCGCATGAAATGGCGCACCAGTGGTGGGGCCACCAGGTGATCGGCGCGAATGTGCAGGGCGCTACCATGCTGATGGAATCGCTGTCGCAGTACTCGGCCCTGATGGTGATGGAAAAAGAATACGGCCGCGAGAAAATGCGCCGCTTCCTGCGCTATGAGCTGGACCGCTACCTGAGCGGACGCGGCGGCGAGGCCATCGAAGAATTGCCGCTGGCGCGCGTGGAAGGACAGCAATACATCCACTACAACAAGGGCAGCCTGGTGTTCTACCGCCTGCGCGACGAGATCGGCGAGGAAGCGCTGAACCGTGCCCTGAAACGCTATCTGCAGGACAAGGGCTACCAGCAGGCGCCGTTCACCACCACCCTGGAACTGCTGGCCTACATCCGCGCCGAAGCGCCGCAGGACAAGCAGGCGCTGATCACCGACCTGTTCGAGAAGATCGTCTTCTACGACAACCGCGTGACGCAAGCGTCGGCCGTGCAGCGCAAGGATGGCCAGTGGGATGTCACCATGCAGCTGCACCTGGCCAAACTGGAGTCGGACGGCAAGGGCAAGGAAAGCCCGCGCGCCTATGACGAGCCGGTGGAAATCGCCATCTTCGCGCGCCCCGCGGGCGGCAAGGAAAAGGATGAACGAGTCCTGTACACCGCCAGGCGCATGCTGTCGGGCAGCGACCCGGTGCTCACCATCACGGTGAAGGACAAACCGTTCGAAGTGGGCGTCGATCCGTATAACAAAATGATCGACCGGGTCTCGCGCGATAACCGCAAGGAAGTGAGCATCAATTAATCCTTGATGCAACGCAAACAGGCCACGCTGTCACCGACAGCGTGGCCTGTTTTTTTATGCCTGATCAATGCATCAACGGTACACGAGGCCACCATCGATCAAGGGCGCCTGGCCCGTCATGTAATCGGCATCCGGTCCCGCCAGGAAGGAGACGAGTCCCGCCACATCTTCCGGCGTCTCCGCACGTCCCAGCGCGATGCCGTCCACGTACTTCTTGTATGTCGCGCCCAGCTCGGCGCCCGTCACCTCGGCCATGCGCTTGTCGATCTCGACCCACATGTCGGTGCCGACGACGCCGGGGCAATACGCGTTGACGGTGATGCCGTCGGCCGCCAGTTCCCTGGCCGCCGCCTGCGTCAGCGCGCGCACGGCGAACTTGGTGGCCGAGTACACGCCCAGCAAGGCGAAGCCGTCATGCCCGGCGATGGAGCAGGCATTGATGATCTTGCCCTTCTGCTGGCGCCGCTTGAAGGTCTTGGCGGCCGCCTGGATGCCCCAGAGCGTCCCTTGCACATTGATGCGCATGATGCGGTCGACCTCTTCCGGCGTGACGTCGAGCAGCGGCTGCACCTGCGCGATGCCGGCGTTGTTGACGATGATGTCGAAGCCGCCCAGTTCCCGCTCGGCAAACGCCACCGCCTCCGTGACTTGCTGCAATTGCGACACGTCGGCAATGCAGGTGACGGCGCGGCGCCCCAGCGCGCGCACTTCGGCGGCGGCCGCGTCCAGTTTCTCCTGGTTCAGGTCCACCAGCGCGATATCGGCGCCATCCTTGGCCAGGCGCAAGGCGATGGCCTTGCCGATGCCTTGCGCGGCACCCGTGACCAGCGCGACTTTTCCGGAAATACCCATGTTGCTTTCCTTTCAGTACAGGGAGAGGAGCTGCAGCCTACCTGAAATTTTTCATCCGCCGCATCCTGAAACGTGCGTGCCCGTAAAAAGCACACAGGTCAAGAAATGCGGAAAAAATGGCGTTTCAGCATGCCATGCGCGCGCTGCCGTGCAGGCGCCTGGCGCCAGCTGGCGTAAGATGGATGGCATCGCCATTGCCCGGTTGCAATCTACTTTTCAAGGAAAATTCCTATGCCGCATCGCCACTTGCCCATCCGCGCCAGCCTGCTGCTGGCGGCCCTCGTTTTCACGACGCCCGCCTGGAGCGCCGATCCCGTCCACAAGGAAAGCGTGGCATTGACGGCGAACCAGGCCACGCATACGGTCAAAGGCAAGATCAAGGGCTACGCCACGGCCGAATACACGCTGACGGGCAAGGCGGGCCAGACCCTCAGCGTCAAGCTCAAGACCAATCAAACATCAAATTACTTCAACATCCGCCAGGCCGGCCAGGAGGAAGCCCTGTTCATCGGCTCGACCAGCGGCAACACTTACCAGGCGGCACTGCCGGCCGATGGCGAGTACACGGTGCAGGTGTATTTGATGCGCAATGCGGCGCGCAGGAATGCGGTGGGAATTACAGCCTGGAGATGGGCATAAAAGAAGCCGCATCGCATTGATCCGCGTCATGCCGGCTTGCTGCCAGCCGAGTATTTGCTGGCGGCAAGCGCCAGGCAGGCGGCCAGCAAGAGCATGGCGGCCAGGATAAATGCCGCACCGCTGTCGTGGCTGGCAGGATCAACGGCGACCAGCATGGCGAACAGTGCCGGTGTCGCCAGGCCCGCCAGGCTGCCGGCACTCTTGACGGCGCCCTGCAGCCAGCCCTGCTGCCGCGCCGATACGGCGCTGGTGAGCAGACCCTGCAATGCCGGGTTGGCCATTTCTCCCACGCCGAGCAAAAAAATGGCCACATATGCCCCCGCCGACTGGCGCGACAGGGCAAGGCACAAGAAGCCGGCACAGCAGCCGGCATAGGCCAGCATGGCCGTGCGCCGCGGGCCGTATCGTGTCATCAGAAACGGTGCACATTTCATCTGGGCCACGCCGCCCCAGCCGGCCAGCACGGCAAGCATCAAGCCGACCTGGGTGGAGTCCCAGCCATACCGCTGTTGCGTGTAAAACACGAACGCCACGGAAATCGACCAGTGCGCGCTGGCCACCAGCAGATACGCGAGGGTCAGGAAACGCAGTTCGGGGCGCCTGGCCAGCTCGAACACGGCGCCAAATGGATTGCTCATGCGCCAGCTGACGGGGACGCGCTTGTCCGGCGGCAAAGATTCGGGCAAGACCAGTACGCCGTACAGGAGATTGCCGAGCGACAAATAGCCGGCAAGGTAGAAGGGCAAACGCACGTCGATATTGCCCAGCCAGCCGCCCAGGGCCGGCCCCGCCACCAGTCCCATGCTGTACGCCGCGCCCATCGAGGCAAACGCGCGGTTGCGCGCAGCCCCCTCGGAACAGTCCGCAATAAATGCATAGGCGATGCCAAAGCTGGAAGCGGTGATACCGCACAAGATACGCCCCAGCACCAATTGGCCCAGCGTTTCAGTGTCCGCCAGACAGAAAAAATACACTGCCACGCCCAGGTTCGACAGCAGCAGCAGGGGGCGCCGGCCAAAGCGGTCCGACAATGCCCCCAGCAGTGGCAAGGCAAACATTTGCGACAGCGAAAACAACATCCCCAGATAACCGAGCCATAGCACGGGCTGGGCGGGACTGTCCGTCAATTGCAGCAACAAGCGCGGCAAGACGGGGGCCACCAGTCCCGCGCACAGGACGTCGATCAGGACGGTCATGAAGACCAGCGGAAAACCGAATAGCTGTACCGGCCGGCCCTGCTCCGTGCGCATCAACACAGTGCCAGCCGTCTCAGGCGGCAAGCGCTGACGTGTCACTCTTCCATTCCGCCGGCGCATGCAGGGCATACCCGTCGAGCAAGGGCCCGCCATACGGCTGCAGCGCACGCGCGGCCAGGCCGCCAAACGCCTGCTTGCCGGCGGGTGGGTCGAGCAGGATCGCGCGCATGGCGGCATGCAGCTCATCCGCAATCGACGGGCTATGGGCCCTGAGCCGGCGCGCCAGATGCTTGCCGACGCCACTCCACGCCCCCCCGGCCCGCAGCACGAAATTGGCCAGCACGTCATACAGCTTGGTGGCGATCGCCAGTGTTTCCTCGGCCACCGTGCTGTCGACCAGGTCTTCTAGCAAGGTCGTGATCTCGTAGCGGCGGCTGGCCAGGGCATCGCCTGTCAGCGCCGGCGGACCTGCGTCGTAGATCGCCTGCGCCAGCTGGTACAGGGCGACGGATGTGTTTGTCTGTGGCAAGAGATTCCTGCCCTCGATAACCATCATCGCCATCGGAATCCGGCCGCCGGGACGATCCATCTTGCGGCAAAAGTAATCGAAGGAGCGCAAGTCATGGCCATACAATTCCACCGTCTGCTGGCCCAGCTTGCGCGTCTCGCGCCAGGCATGCGGCACGTTCTCGAACAGGAGCAGAAGGTCGATATCCGAGGTGGCCGTTCCCTGGCCGCGCGCGATGGAACCGCCGATGATCGCCGCCAGGACATGCGGATAGGCGGGCAGGATGTGTTGTTCCACCAACTGGCGGGCTGCGTCGAAATTCATTCCATCATCCCCTGCAGGTCAGGTAACTCCACCGGTTGAGAACGGCCCCGCTGGCGTTCGATTTCCGTCGCGCTGAAACCGACATACTGGCGCGCGGCGGCATTGAAAAATCGCCCGCCGACCACGCTCACCTTGGAAGACTCTTCCAGCGTGCGCAGGCGCTGCACGGCTTGCGCGCCGAGCAGGGTGTGAAAACTGGCCAGACCATTCTTCACGTGGTTGACCTCGTCGATATAAATGCATTCATGCAGCAGGGAAATATCAGCGCGCCCGATGGCACGGTACAGCTCCGCATAGTACAGGTCGGCGCCCAGCGAAAAGCCTTCGCCGATCACTTGCTCGAGGCCGATGCAGTCTGCCGCATTCTGCGCCGCCCGGCAACTTTTCCAGATACCCAGGGACACCGGCGTTTCGCCGATGCGGCCCCCTTCGTTCGCCAATGCGCCCAGCAGCAGCAGCTGCGCGTGGCGGAATTCTTCCGCGCACTGCAAGGTCAGCGATTCGGCCACGTCGCCCGGCAACTCCGGGAATCGCAGCACCAGCATGGCGCACACTTCGCCGGCGCACACTTCCACATTAAAAATCTGCTGGTGCAATTTCCTGCGCGGATAATCGCGGTCCAGCTCATAGCGCACATAGTCGACGATCTCCAGCTGCTCGGGGCGCCCGGGCAGCTCGGGACAATCCCACTGCGCCGGCAGCACCTGCCCTTCGAGGCGCTGGCAGCCGCTCTGCATGGCAGGCAGTAACCACAGCACTTTCTGTGCCGCCAGCTCGCTCTTGGCCCACAAGCCGAACGAGGCGAGCGCCTGCATGCTGTGCCGGAGGGTGGCGAAATGCGCGTCGATGTGCACGCCCTCGTCCGCGCAAGGCGGGGCGCCAGGCGCTTCGCCCAGGGCAAAGCTCCTGCAGCAATCCTCTACCGTCGACAGTGCCTGCTGCGCCGCATGCAAGGTCATGGACCACGCGATCTTGCCAGCCACCTCGCGTTCCGTAATCAACGCGTGCGCCGCAGCGTTCCGGATGGCCTCAAGGGCGTGGGCGGCAGCAGCCAGGTGTGCCGTGTGTTCTTTGATGACGGACATATCATTCCCAACGATAGCTAATGGAGTATCAACCGCATCGGAACAACCGTGGCGCGCGGCAATGCGAAGGATGCCCAGGGCAAGGCGCGCCAGCGGTTGTCCGGCAGGCTAGGCGGTGGTGCGCAACATCCTGAGGAAGCGTTCCCTCAGTGCCCAGTTCACGGGCTCGAGCGTCTCATAGCCCAGCACCTCATCCACAGGGAACACCGTCTCCCCGGCAGAACCTTCCTTTGCCGCCCAGCGCAACATTTTCTCGGGCAAGCCAGGAAACGCCGACGCCATCCAGTACGCCATCGAATAGTATGCGTTGCGTCCCTCCGCATAGCCGGGATAACGGTCTGCGTAATTCGAAAACGAATACTTGGGGAAGCAGCCATCGATAATTTTCTTGGGCGTCATCCACAGGGGATAGACGAGGGTGACATCGCCGATCGGGCGGGCCGGCAGGGGCAATAATCGGCGCTCGGTCGCCATGATCGCGAACATCTCGCCCAGCAAGTCTTCGAAATTCAGGCCGGTGGCGATAAATTTCGCATCGAGCGATTTGGCCACGCTCGTCAGTACGCGCCGGATGATCAGGGTGCCGAGGAATTCGAAGTCATCGTCGGGAAATTCCCGGGCAAAACGGTCGGTGATGCCCAGGCCGCCAGCGCTGGCGCCGAGTATCGCTTTCGATTCTTCTTCCGATACCACGGTCAGCGGCAGATGGTAGGCCTGTGCCAGCTCGCGCGCGCGCGGAACGCCGGAATTCCACTCGCCCGGCCCTTCGATAATGACTGGATGGATGTCGATCGGGAACTCGTCAAATTGCGACAAGGCATACAGCAAGGCATTGCTGTCGCCTCCGCCACTCACGCCGACCACCAGCTTGTCGCCAGGCGACAGGGTGTCGCGCAGCGTTTGTGCCACGGCATCGCGCACGGCCAGCTTGCACTCGTTCGACGAGAGGCGTTTCAGGATATTCGGACCGCCCTTTGCCGCGCCGTTGGCGTAGATATATTCGGCAACGGCTTCTTCATTGTTGGCGGGCGGGGAAACCTGCAAGGTATTGTTGGTGTGCAGGAAAGGATCAATATTTCTTTGAAAAAATGCATAGACTTGCCGGTCCGGCGGAATCGCGCTGCCTGTTTCACTCAAGCAAGGAAAAAGGCTATAGGCGCCAGACGGATCGCGCAGGTAGGTCGCCACCGCCGTCCAGGGCACATGATTGCGCGCCAGGGCATCGAGCACGCGCTCATCCTCGCCGATGTCAAAACTGGATGTTCCATGGGTCGTTACTACAATTAATTCTCGATTCATTGAGCCTCCCTCGGATAAAGCCCAAGGTGGGCTAGGGCTAGCACCACCTTGGGCACAGTCAGTAATTACATCGACGACAGCACGGTGCTCGGGCCGACGATGCACTCGAGGTTATTGCGCGAGCATTTCGGAGCGGCGCCGTGCATGCGGCTGTTTTCCAGCGCGGCAATATCCAGTGCGGCCACGGCGACGTTGCTGGCAGCAGCGATGTCACGGTTGGCGCGTTTCAGGGAATAGCCAGAGGTGTTGAAAGAACCGGTACCATGAACCACTTGGGTATTACTAATCATAAGTTTCTCCTTGAGTGATGGACCTGCGCTCGGAACCGCAAAAAATACACAATTCCGGCCACCGGCAAAGGGTGGCGTAGATTATTTTATAAGGTTTCATCTACGACATTCTCTCGTTTTGTCACCACTGGACAGTAAACTGTATCGGCAATGGTCTTTTGTTACTCCTAGAAAATATTACGCTGCAGCTTGCGCGCAGGACAGGCCCACCTCTTGGCGTGGCAGCCCATCGCAGGCGCCGCAAAAGAAAAATGCCCTGCACATCCAGGATGTGCAGGGCATTGCTGATGAAATGATGTATTCCGATCAGAACGGGATGTCGTCATCCATGTCCGAGAAGTTCGGTGCTGGCTTCGGCGCCGGACGTGGCGCCGGTGCCGGGGCTGGACGCGGGGCTGGTGCCTGGCGCGGAGCCGGGGCTTCGTAGCCGCCGCCACCGCCGTAGCTGTCATCGCCGCCGGCGTCGCCGCCCATGCCGGAACGGCCGCCCAGCATTTGCATCTGTTCCGCGATGATGTCGGTTGCGTACTTCTCGACGCCGTCCTTGTCCGTGTATTTACGGGTTTGCAGGCGGCCTTCGACGTAGACGGACGAGCCTTTTTTCAGGTACTGGCCGACGATTTCCGCCAGGCGGCCGAAGAACGAGATGCGGTGCCATTCTGTCAATTCTTTTTGTTCGCCCGTGTTGCGGTCCTTCGATTTGTACGAAGTGGCCACGGCGATGTTGGCGATCGCGTCGCCGCTAGGCATGTAGCGGATTTCCGGGTCACGGCCCCAGATTGCCGACGATGATGACTTTGTTGACTGATGCCATGAATAACTCCTGATGAATCGCTGCGGGAGCCGGTAGCCCCGCGCGTGAGATTTTTTACCAAACGACGATTATAAGCGACCATGCGGCGCAAAGCATCCGCTTTCTAACGGACGCCAGCGACCATGCGGCAGCACGTTTTTTTCACGGCAAGGGAAAACAAGAAACTTGAATACTGGTATTATATACAGTGTTTGAACGTCAGCACGCATCTGTATCAAACTTTGCCGGGGCACCTACGCGGGGCGATGCAATCCGCCCGTGACTGCCTCAGGCATGCAGAGCAAAACCCGGCTATAGTAACAGGTTGACCCGTTGTGGCTGCCTCATCTGGCAGTTCCCGCAATGCGCCGGCCGCACCACTCACTGAAAGCAAGGCAATCACATGGAACAGATCCGCATTCGCGGCGCTCGCACGCATAACCTCAAGAATATCAATCTCGATTTGCCGCGCAATAAGCTGATCGTGATTACCGGCCTGTCCGGTTCCGGCAAATCGTCGCTGGCCTTCGACACCCTGTACGCGGAAGGCCAGCGCCGCTATGTCGAGTCGCTGTCGGCGTATGCGCGCCAGTTCCTGCAGCTGATGGAAAAGCCCGACGTCGACCTGATCGAGGGTTTATCGCCCGCCATTTCCATCGAACAGAAGGCAACGTCGCACAACCCGCGCTCGACGGTGGGCACCGTGACGGAAATCCACGATTATCTGCGCCTGCTGTATGCGCGCGTCGGCACGCCCTACTGCCCCGACCATCCGGAAAACGCGCTGGCCGCCCAGTCCGTATCGCAAATGGTCGATGCCGTGCTGGCCATGCCGGAAGACACCAAGCTGATGATACTGGCGCCCGTCGTCGCCAACCGCAAGGGCGAGCACGTCGACCTGTTCGAGCAGATGCAGGCGCAGGGCTTCGTGCGCTTCCGCGTGCAAAGCGGCACGCATGCGGCCAAAATCTATGAAGTCGATGACCTCCCGAAATTAAAGAAAACGGAAAAACACACGATCGACGTCGTCATCGACCGGGTCAAGGTGAACCAGGACATCAAACAGCGCCTGGCGGAAAGTTTCGAGACGGCCCTGCGCCTGGCCGACGGCCGCGCCATCGCCTACGAAATGGATACCGCCCAGGAACACGTGTACTCCAACAAGTTCGCCTGCAATGTGTGTGGCTATTCCCTGCAGGAACTGGAGCCGCGTCTGTTCTCGTTCAACAACCCCATGGGCGCCTGCCCCGAATGCGACGGCCTGGGACACATTGAATTCTTTGACCCGAAACGCATCGTCGCGTTCCCCAATCTGTCGCTGGCGTCGGGCGCCGTCAAGGGCTGGGACCGCCGCAACCAGTTTTATTTCCAGATGCTGTCGAACCTGGCCGCCTACTACGAGTTCGACCTGGACATGCCGTTCGAGCAGCTGGACCTGAATTCACAGCAAGCCGTGCTGTACGGTTCCGGCAAGCAAGTGATCCCGTTCAGCTATGTGAACGAGCGGGGCCGTACCGTCATCAAGGAACACACGTTCGAAGGCGTGGTCAACAATCTGCAGCGCCGCTACCGCGAGACGGATTCGATGGCCGTCAAGGAAGAACTGGCCAAGTTCATCAATGAAAAATGCTGTCCATCATGCGATGGCGCGCGCCTGCGCGTGGAAGCGCGCTTCGTCAAGGTCGGCACGGGCAAGCAGCAGCGCGCCATCTATGAAGTGGCGGGCAAACCGCTGCGCGAGACGCTGGAATTCTTTGAAAAGCTGAAATTGACAGGCGCCAAGAAAGAGATCGCCGACCGCGTGGTCAAGGAAATCATTTCGCGCTTGAAATTCCTCAACAACGTGGGCCTCGATTACCTGTCGCTGGACCGCAGCGCCGATACGCTGTCCGGCGGCGAAGCACAGCGCATCCGTTTGGCATCGCAGATCGGCTCCGGTTTGACGGGCGTCATGTATGTGCTCGATGAACCGTCGATCGGCTTGCATCAGCGCGATAATGACCGCTTGATCGAAACCTTGAAACATTTGCGCGACATCGGCAACAGCGTGCTGGTGGTCGAGCATGATGAGGACGCGATCCGCACGGCCGACTACATCGTCGACATGGGTATCGGCGCGGGCGTGCACGGCGGCGAGATCATCGCCGAAGGCAGCCTGCAAGACATTTTGAAAAACAAGAAGTCGCTGACGGCGCAATACCTGAACGGCAAGCTGAAAATCGCCGTGCCGGCCAAGCGCCACGCCAGCAATCCGGAAAAGCAGCTGGTGATTACTGGCGCAACGGGCAACAACCTCAAAAAGGTCTCGCTGAGCTTGCCGGTGGGCCTGATGACGTGCGTGACGGGCGTGTCCGGTTCAGGCAAATCGTCGCTCGTCAACGACACCCTGTATCCGGCCCTGTCGCGCCATTTGTACGGTTCGCAGACGGAACCGGCGCCGCACGAATCGATCAGCGGCCTGGAACATTTCGACAAGGTCATTTCCGTCGACCAGGCACCGATCGGCCGCACGCCGCGCTCGAATCCGGCCACCTATACCGGCTTGTTTACGCCGATCCGCGACCTGTTCTCCACCGTGCCGACGGCCAAGGAACGGGGCTACAGCGCGGGGCGCTTCTCGTTCAACGTGAAGGGCGGGCGCTGCGAGGCGTGCCAGGGCGATGGCGTGATCAAGGTCGAAATGCATTTCCTGCCCGACGTCTACGTGCCTTGCGACGTCTGCCACGGCAAGCGCTACAACCGCGAAACGCTGGAAGTGCAATACAAGGGCAAGAACATCACGGAAGTGCTGGGCATGACGGTGGAAGAAGCACATGAATTCTTCAAACCCGTCCCCTTGATCGCGCGCAAGCTGCAAACCCTGCTCGACGTGGGCCTCGGCTACATCAAGCTGGGCCAGAGCGCCACCACGCTGTCCGGCGGCGAGGCGCAGCGCGTGAAATTGTCGCTGGAATTGTCCAAGCGCGACACGGGCCGCACCCTGTACATCCTCGACGAGCCGACGACGGGCTTGCACTTCCACGATATCGACTTGCTGCTGAAAGTCATCCACCGCCTGCGCGACCAGGGCAACACCCTCGTCATCATCGAGCACAACCTGGACGTCATCAAGACGGCCGACTGGATCGTCGACCTGGGCCCCGAAGGCGGCGCCGGCGGCGGGCAGATCATCGCCACGGGCACGCCGGAAGACGTGGCCGTCAACCCGGCCAGCGTGACGGGCAAGTACCTGGGGCCGCTGCTCAAGCAATAAACGGCGTCTCCCTCTCAATCCCCCGGCCAGTTGTCTTGCCCGGGGGATTTTTCTATGGGAAACTGTTCTCCCGGCCCTGTGGCCACTTTCATACCGAGGGCCATTTGTCGCTTGCATCATCACTTGCAACATTGGCGCGCCGCAGCATCGCCATTGCATTGGCTGGCGCCACGCTGCCCGCATGGGCCTGTTTTTGCCCGCCAGACGCATCCGGGGAATTCCTGCACCTTGCGCAGGCCGAGGGCAAGCGTCCGCCGTCCGTCACCTTGCCCGCCAATGCACGCGGCATCCTGTTTCTTCCCGGGCAGTATCCCGATACCCTGGCCAGCGATGAGGACGGCTATTCGATCGTCGCTCCGCCTGTCGCCCTCTCCGCGAAGCGCTTCCATATCCAGGAACGCGGCACGGGCCGCAAGCTGACACCGGTAGTGGTGCGGCTGCATGTGGAAAAGCAGATGGGCGTGCAAGATAAGGCCAGCTTTCTGGCCAATACCCGAATGCAGCAATGCGCAAAGCAAGAACAGCCGCTCACGCCACTCTGCCGCACCCTGATATCGTTGAAATGGGACTGGTCAAAACAGGAACAGGACGGCCCCAGCGACAAGGTGAAGCGATTTGCCTTACAGAATGGCTTGCGCGATGTCAGCGAAGAAGTCGATGCAGCCTACGGCCTGTACCGGATCGAGGCACGTGAAGGATTCAAGCCTGGCAAGGTACGTACGATATTTCTCTATCGCGACGGCGGGCGGCGCGTGAAGGCCGAGCTGCGCATGGCAAGAACGTCGCTGAATCTGGACGGCCAGACACCCTTCACGGTCGGCGCGGACGGTGCCGCCAGGCGCGAAAAGCTCCGCATGGCCCGCGGCGGCAGTTGCGACATTCTGATCACGCTGGCCAGCCAGCCATTGCGCCTGGCGCTGCCTCCGGCGTACGAGGCCTATCCAGCAATGCTGATGTACTTCATGCAGGAAAAACTGGAGCAGCGGGACCAGCAGCAATTCTCTGCGACACAAGGTTTTACGGCATTCCGCTATTGGCCGACAGTCTGCACCAAGATTCCCTATGGCAGCAGTTTCCATGGCCAGGGACGCGAACTGGCGATCGGCGATTGCCAGGCGCCGGCACCACGCCAGGTCAAGGCGTACGCAGGCGTACTGGAAGTGGAAGACAACCTGCATGAGACGGCGCCGCTGGCCATTACCTTTCCCGCAGAAAAGCCTGGGCAATGTCCCAAAATGATGGACAGGGTCTACCCTATTTATGTCGTGCCGGCCAAGGCCGGCTAGACACATCGTACTCGCCATAAAAAACGGCGCGGATTGCTCATGCAATCCGCGCCGTTTCTCTTTTTGCTAGCACCCCAGTCATTGCCGGCGTGTCATTTATCGCACGCCAGTCTTTGCCGGCGTGTTCTCCCCCACTACTAAACCTTATGCACTCAGCCGCTTTTCCAGCGCAGCCTTGTGACCTGTCAATTCCTGCGGCAGATGATACGCGAGTTTTTCAAACAACTCCGTATGCAATTTCAATTCTTCCACCCACGCGGCCTTGTCGATCGAGGTGATGGTGTCGAACTGTTCTTGTGTGAATGGCAAGCCATCCCAGTTCAGGTCGCCATACTGCGGCGTCGTGCCGAACAGGTTTTCCACGCCGCCCGCCTTGCCTTCGATACGCTCCAGCATCCACTTGAGCACGCGCATGTTGTCGCCAAAGCCAGGCCAGACGAATTTGCCAGCCTCGTCCGTACGGAACCAGTTGACGCAATAGATCTTCGGCAGGGCAGCCGGGTTGACCTTGCCCACCTTGACGCCCATGTCCAGCCAGTGCTGGAAGTAATCGCTCATGTTATAGCCGATAAACGGCAACATGGCAAATGGATCGCGGCGCACGACGCCCATCTGG
This sequence comes from Janthinobacterium sp. TPC_1, assembly GCF_056037845.1. Taxonomy (NCBI): domain Bacteria; kingdom Pseudomonadati; phylum Pseudomonadota; class Betaproteobacteria; order Burkholderiales; family Oxalobacteraceae; genus Janthinobacterium; species Janthinobacterium sp. TPC_1. The sequence goes on from NZ_CP195157.1 coordinate 1,324,737, forward strand.
CCCACGGCAGCCGCCGTCGTTTCGGAACCCATGGTGGCGGCCATGTACACGCCTTCGACCCAGTTGCGCGCTTCGGTCACCAATGGCACGGTGGTCGAGCGGCGGCCGCCGAAGATGAAGGCCGAGATCGGCACGCCGGCCGGATCGTCCCAGGCCGCGTCGATGACGGGGTTTTGCGTAGCAGCAACAGTGAAGCGCGCATTCGGATGCGCCGCCTTGGTGCCAGACGCCGGCGTCCAGTCCTTGCCTTGCCAGTCGATCAGGTGGCTTGGTGCTTCTTTCGTCAAGCCTTCCCACCAGACGTCGCCGTCGTCCGTCAGCGCCACGTTGGTGAAGATCGTGTTGTCGCGCATGGACGCCATGCAGTTGTAATTGGTTTTTTCGTTGGTGCCCGGCGCCACGCCAAAATAACCGGCTTCCGGGTTGATGGCGTACAGACGGCCATCGGCACCGGGTTTGATCCAGGCGATATCGTCGCCGATGGTGGTCACTTTCCAGCCGTTAAAACTTGCCGGCGGGATCAGCATGGCGAAGTTGGTCTTGCCGCAAGCGGACGGGAACGCTGCCGCGACGTAATGCTTCTTGCCTTCCGGCGATTCCACGCCGAGGATCAGCATGTGTTCGGCCAGCCAGCCCGGATTGTTGTCCGATGCTTGCGCTTCCTGGTAGCCCATGTTCGAGGCGATGCGCAGGGCGAAACATTTCTTGCCCAGCAAGGCGTTGCCGCCGTAGCCGGAACCGAAGGACCAGATTTCGCGCGTTTCCGGGAAATGCACGATGTATTTAGTGCTGTTGCACGGCCATTTCACATCTTGCTGGCCGGCAGCCCGGCGCGCCCACGCTGTGCACGCACGGCACGAACTCGCCATCGGTGCCCAGCACGTCGTACACGGCACGGCCCATGCGGGTCATGATCTTCATGTTGACGGCGACATACGGCGAATCGGACAGTTCCACGCCGATGTGCGCGATCGGCGAGCCCAGCGGGCCCATCGAGAAGGGCACCACGTACATGGTGCGGCCGCGCATGCAGCCGTCGAACAAGCCGTTCAGGGTATGGCGCATCTCGCCAGGCTCGGTCCAGTTATTCGTCGGGCCAGCCGCTTCTTTCGTTGCCGAGCAGATATACGTGCGGTCTTCGACGCGGGCCACGTCGCTCGGATCGGAGCAGGCCAGGTAGGAATTCGGGCGCTTTTCGGCATTCAGTTTTTTCATGGTGCCGCTGGCAACCATTTCAGCGCACAGGCGCTCGTACTCTTCTTGCGAGCCATCGCACCAGTAGATGCGGTCTGGCTTGGTCAGCGCGGCAATATCGGCCACCCAGTGATCAGTTTCTGTTGTTTAATATAAGCTGGGACGTTGAGTGCGGCGACGCCACCCATGACGGGCTGATTCATATTACCTCCAATACCAATAAAAGAAATTCTGGTCATTCCGGCAAGACAGGCAGCATCGTTGAGAGGTGGCTGCGGCTCACTGCGGGCGGGGTGCTCACGCGGGCAGGGCTCTGGCGTCGTTTACCTGGATCATGCACCCAGGCTGCAGGAACAGTTTGCGCTATAACTATAATCAGGAAGCTTTAAAAGTGCCGGCGATTGTACACCCGCCTAACGGCTATTCTCGCAAAAATGTAGGAGAATAGCTTGACTAATGTAGTAGGCTATTCAGCATTTCCCGTATCCTGTTATTTCCCTACCAAATCTTCACTAAAATCGGCCATCCACCATGAAAATTGCCATACTCGATGATTACCAGGATGCCGTGCGCGGCCTCGATTGCTTCAAATTGCTCGATGGCCACGAGGTCAAAGTGTTCAGCAATACGGCGCGGGGACTGGGCCAGCTGGCCATCCGCCTGGCGCCGTTCGATGCGCTGGTGCTGATCCGCGAACGCAGCAGTTTCAACCGGGCCTTGCTGTCGAAACTGCCGAACCTGAAACTGATATCGCAAACGGGCAAAGTCAGCGGACACATCGATGTGGCCGCCGCCACGGAACTGGGCATCGCCATCGCGGAAGGCATCGGCTCGCCCACGGCGCCGGCCGAACTGACGTGGGCGCTGATCATGGCGGCGCAACGCAAGATCGTGCCGTACGCGCAACATTTACAGGAAGGGCTGTGGCAAACGTCGTCAATCGAGCCGGCGCGCAACACGCTCGGTACGGTATTGAAAGGGCGCACCCTGGCGATCTGGGGCTACGGCAAGATCGGCCAATTGATCGCCGGCTATGGCCGCGCCTTCGGCATGACCATCCTCGTGTGGGGCAGCGAAGCGAGCCGCGCCGCGGCCGTGGCGGCCGGCGACACGGCCGCGCCATCGCGCGAGGCATTTTTTGAACAGGCCGACGTGCTGACCTTGCACCTGCGTCTGTCCGACGCCACGCGGGGCCTGGTAACGGCAGAAGACCTGGCGCGCATGAAACCAACGTCCCTGTTCGTCAACACCAGCCGCGCCGAGCTGGTGGCCGATGGCGCGCTGGAAGCGGCGCTGCCCCAGGGGCGCCCGGGCGCCGCCGCGCTGGACGTGTTTACGGATGAACCCTTGCCGCCCGGCTCGCCATTGCTGCTGCTGCCGAACGTGCTGGCCACGCCGCACCTGGGCTACGTCGAGCGTGACAGCTATGAACTGTATTTCCGCTACGCCTTGCAAAACATCGTTGATTTTGCGCAAGGTCAATGCACGCGCCTGCTCAATCCCGAGGCATTGCAACATGCACGCCAAGCCCCTCAGGAGCGCTGAAAGCCCTTGATCAGGTCGGGCTCGCCCGTGAGGCGGATGGCGGGCGCGGGCAGCACGTGCCTGCCGCGCCACAGGCCGGCCCAGCCGGGCGGCCAGGCGATGTCCTGGCCGGCATACGGCGCCACGCCAGCGCGCACGGCCACGACCGGCACCGGCGGCATGTCGGGCAAGGGCTCGCCCGGGGTGCGCGGCATGTCCAGGCTGTACATGTAATTGGGCAACAAGGCGTCGCAGACGCGGCCAAACCAGTCGGTGTGGTCGTCGTCGCGCCCCAGCGCCTGCGCCAGGCCTTGCGGATCGAAACGGGCCAGGGCATCGATCAACTCGCCAGTGGTGGCGCCGGGCGTGTCGCCCCAGCCCATCACGGGGTTGACGTTGTAATCGGCGCCCGAACCGTACCAGCCTTCGCGCCACGGCCGCTGCATCCAGTCGCGCGGCCCCGTAAACAAATGCCAGCGCCAGTGCAGGCCGGACGGTTTCGGCCAGGAATACAGATACAGTTTCTGATAGCCGGCCTGGTGCAGCTCGCGCACCATGGCCATCAGGCGCGCGTGCGGCATGCGGTCGGGCGGCGCGCGCCGAAACAGGATCGCTTCGCCGTCGGCAAACTGCACGTCGTCGGTCGACAGGTTCAGGTCCAGGGTCCGCGCTTCGCTGCCGAAACGGGCGGCGATCCAGCCCGTCAGCAAATTGACGGACGTGATCACCCCGTAACCGCGGTGGCGGTGAAAAATGACGGTGCCGGGAGCGAGCGCTTTCATACGGAGTCGGGGTGGCAGGCAAACAAAGAAACCAGTGTACTCACAGATGGCCAAATTTTCCAGATGCGATCCGCAACGGCCCGCAGCGGGCCCGCCATTCACGCAAGGCACACAATCCACGCTATCATGCGCGTCATTCTCCACTGACATCGTGACCACATCATGACTTTGCGCATACTCGCCACTGGCGGCACTTTCGACAAACACTACAACGAATTGAACGGTACCCTGGGCTTTTCCGACAGTCATTTGCCGGCAGCGATTGCCCGCGCGCGCATGACGGCGCCCGTGGCGCTGGAGCAATTGCCCCTGCTCGACTCGCTCGACATGCAGGATGCGGACCGCCAGCGCGTGCTGGCCTCGTGCCGCGCGGCACACGAAAAAGCCATCGTCATCATCCACGGCACCGACACCATGCGCGAAACGGCGCAGGTGCTGGGCGCGGCGAACCTGCAGCAAACGGTCATTTTGACGGGCGCCATGATCCCCTACGAAATCGACAACTCCGATGCCCTGTTCAACCTGGGGTTTGCCTGCGGCGTGGCGCAAACCTTGCCAGCCGGCGTGTACGTGGCCATGAATGGCCAGATTTTTGCATGGGACAATGTGCAAAAGAACCGCGCCGCCGGCGTGTTCCAGCCCTTGTAAGGGCGCCGATGGCGGGCAGGGTGCGCACAACAGACCGGGAAGCGGTCGACTGACACTCTGTCACAATTCTAGCAGCCCGCTTTAGCGGGCTTTTTTTACGTTTTTTGACCTTTCATAAATTCTGCAAAGCGACAGTTTTTCTCGAATTATTGTAGGTAAAACATCGAATTGCCAATAGAATAATTTTATGTTGTAAAAAAACGCCATCTATCATTTTTAAAAACAACGATATTGTTGAATATAAAACTGCAATTTAACAATTAATTTAAACATTCTTCTGTATCCACAATTTATTGCCAAATCCGACACGGTTGACATGCATTTTTTCTTGCTGAGACGACATAATGTTCGCCTCGACAAGTTATAAGTGCATTTATAACAATATTGCGCTAAGTAGTCTTCCACCTCCCACCGACGTGGTTCCGCCTACCGTACACGAGCACCGCAAGCCGTCTATCCGATAGCTTGCGCGGTGCTCGTGTACCGCTTGTCGTTATTAAAACTACTACGGAGTAATTGTTACAATGGCATTTAAAGAAAAAATTGGCGTGCGCAGCGTACGCCTGGCCCTGACCGTCCTGGCAGGCAGCGTCTTGTTCTCTGGCCAATCCATGGCGGACGAAGCAATTCAAAAAGTTGAAATTACCGGTTCGAGTATCAAGCGTATCGCCGTCGAAGGCGCCTTGCCTGTGCAGCGCCTGTCGCTCGAAGCGATCGCCAAGACCGGCGCCACCACGATTGCCGACCTGGTACAGAATCTGCCCGCCATGCAAGGTTTCCAGATCGGCGCCACGGCAGCCGGTTCCGATTCCGGTGGCCGTACCAGCGCCTCGATCCATGACATCGGCGAAAGCTATACCCTGGTCCTGCTGAACGGCCGCCGCATTGCGCCGCAAGGCGCCGACAATACGGTCAACCTGAACGCCATCCCGATGAGCGCGGTTGAACGTGTCGAAATCCTGACCGACGGCGCTTCGGCCCTGTACGGCTCGGACGCCATTGCCGGCGTGATTAACTTCATCCTGAAGAAGAACATGCAAGGCGGCAACGTCGAAGCCACCTACACCGCGCCAGAACACAGCGGCGGCGGCAATAGCTGGAATACCAACATCACCTACGGTTTCGGCAATCTGGACGAAGACCGCTACAACGTGATGGTCAGCTATCGTCACGACGAGCAAGAGAAAGTGCGCGCCACCGACCGTTCGTTCGCCCGCAGCGGCTACATTCCGTTCAGCCGCAACGGCAAAAACTACGTCTACAACAACACCAGCACGTCCGCAGCTCCAGCCAACGTCGCGCTGTCCTTCAAGGACAACAACCCGACCAAGGGCTATACCTACAATCCCTACAAACAGGCCAACGGTGATTGCGCACCGCAAAGCTATGTTTTGCAGACGAATACCAATGCGTGCGGCTTCGACGGCGCCTCAATGGTGGAAATCGTGCCGCAATCGAAGCGCGATAGCCTGTTTACCCGCGCCAGCTACAAGGTCTCGGACGACATGACGGCGTTTGCCGAAGTGGCGCTGTCGCACTATGACCTGACGGCGCGTATCGCCGCCAATCCGGTGCCGATCACACTGTTCAACCGCGATGAAAAGACTGGCAAGATCACGCAATTGCCTGGCTACAGCCAATACATTCAGCCTGGCCTGACGACGGCCCAGCAGACGGTCGGTCTGTCGTCGGTCATCGCCAACTACCGCCTCGTCGACTGGGGCCCGCGTGCCAGCCAGTCGATTACCGACACCAAGCATCTGGTGGTGGGCGTCGAAGGCGAGTTCGCCGGCTGGAACTACAGCAGTGGCCTGACCTGGTCGAAAAACGCGATCAACGAGCGCTACGTCGGCGGCTATGCCAAACGCGACAACCTCCTGTCCTTGCTCAACAACAAGGATTTCAATCCCTTGGCGTTACCAGGCCAGCAATCGGCCGCGATTCAGCAACTGATCGGCGAATCGCAATTCAGCGGTTCCGTGCGTACTGCATCGACCACCCTGCGCGGCGTAGATGCGCATGGTTCGCGTGAAGTGTTTAGCTTGCCAGGCGGTATGGCCAACATCGGCATCGGCGGCGACTACCGCGAATACAGCTACGAGCAAACGCCAGATGCCGGTGCCACCAAGGACACCATCTATGGCTTTGAAAGCAAGAAGGCTTATGACCTGAGCCGCAAGACGTATGGCGTCTTCGCCGAATTGCTGGCCCCTGTCACCAAGACCGTGGAAGTGACCATCGGTGCTCGTCTGGACAATGTGTCGGCAGTCGACAATGGCTTGACCCACACCACCACCGGCAAGAGCGAAAGCGCGTCGACCTACAAGGTGTCGGCACGCTGGCAGCCAGTGCAATCGTTGTTGATCCGCGGCTCCTACGGCACGGGCTTCAAGGCGCCAAGCATGCTGGACCTGGGTCAGCCACTGGTCAGCTCCGGTTTCACCTCCACCTCGTATGACTGCCCATTCCCGGGCACCCCAGGCTGCCAAGACAGCAAAAAGCAATACAACCGCTTGTCTGGTGGCAATCCGGACCTGAAATCGGAAACGTCGAAGCAATTCACGGCCGGTTTCCGCGTTGAGCCTAACTCGAGCTTCTCGTTCGGTGCCGACCTGTGGGATGTGAAAATCTTTGACGCCGTATCGTCGGTGGCCGAATCGCTGGCCTTCTCGAATCCAGAGAAATACAAGGATTACTTCGTCATGTTCACGCCGGCGGAAAGCCCGAAGGCATTCTATGCATTCAAGTCGCTGGCCATGAACATCGGCCAAATGCATAACCGTGGTATCGACTGGGATATGACGGCACGCAAGAAGCTGGACTTCGGCAACCTGACCGTGAACCTGAACGGCACCCACATGCTCAAGGCAGACTACACCGTGCCAGGTACGCGTAACGACTGGACCAGCAGCCTGAACATCTATGGTATCAACCAGGCCGTGACGTTCCGCGATCTGATCAAACTGACCGCCACCCTGGATACGGGCAAGCTGAGCAACACGATGGTGGTGAACTATCGCAATGGCTACACCGACGCCCTGACCGAGGTATACAACGTCGACACCAAAGGCATCGAAAAGATCCGCCTGGACGTGCCGTCGCACATCACCTTCGATTGGCAAGGCCGCTACGCGATCAACAACAAAACGTCGATCCGTGCCGGTATCAAGAACCTGTTTGACCGCAATCCACCGCTGTCGCTGCGTGCGTCGTCCGGCCACCAGGTCGGCTTCGATCCGCGTTACGCTGATCCGATGCTGCGCACGTTCTACATCACCGGTTCGTACAAGTTCTAATATAAAAACTTGAATTAGCCTGTCTGAAAAGCGCCTTGCACTTCACCGTGCCAGGCGCTTTTTTTATGCGCCCGCAGATTGCACAGGCAAAAAAAAAGGAGCCGCAGCTCCTTTTCCGTACCGATATATCTGCTTTTATGCAGTCGCTTCGCCGCCCAATGCCTCGACCACGTCGGCCATCAGCTTGGAGAGCTCGCCCGTCATCAGCATCACGTCGCCGTCGAAACGCTCTTCGTCGTTCTTCGTGCTCGATTCCGTTTCCTTGATCACGTCCAGCGGCTTGACGCTCTTGATGGCCAGGGACTCCGTCAGCACGAACGAGATCTTGTCGTTCCACGTCATGGCCAGGCGCGTGCATTGCTTGCCGGCAGCGATGTGGCGGCGCACGTCGTCCGCTTCCAAGGTGTGGCGCACGTAGCGCACGGTGGCCTTGCTTTCGCCCGTGGCGCGCAATTCCGTGTCCATGTCGACCGTGAAGCCGGCAGGCGCATCGTCGGCCTGCAGCCATTCCGTCATCACCGCCACGGGCGAGCGCTGCACGCGCAGGCTTTCCAGCGGCAATTTGTCGACGGCTTTGAGCAGCAGCTTGATCACTTCATCGGCTTTCGCCGGGCTGGCCGCATCGACCACCAGCCAGCCATTGACGGGATCGATCCACGTCCAGACGTTGCTGCGGATGCTGAAGGCGCGCGGCAGCAGTTCGTCGGCCACGCGCTCCTTCAATTCCTTCATGGCCTTCTTACCAGGCGCAAAGCCTTGCGCTTCTTCCATCTCGGCGGCGCGGGCCTTGGCCACCTGGTTGATGACGGTCGCTGGCAGCAATTTCTTTTCCGTGCCCAGCAGGATCAGCATTTGCTTGTTGACAACATGGACCAGGCCGCCCGTTCGGGCGCGGCGTATCCCAGCCCTGGCGCATCAGATCCATGCTGGTCGCCGGCGTAAATTTGTTCGAGGACAAGGCCTCTTCCAGTTGTTCTGGCGTATAGGCCCATGGTGCGGGCAGGCGGTAAATCTGAAGATTCTTGAACCACATAGTTTTTGTCTTCCGTTTGTTTCAGTAGTGCCAGGGGAACGCCATTCTACACTTTCGACATGAAAATGCCGTCAAAAGCGCGGTCTGGCGCGGTATGTATCTTGTAGGAAACGCCGCTACAGGGCGGGAAACAGCTCCGCCTGGGCGGGTATCTGCCGCGTCACGACGGCCGGATCGGACAAGGTCGAGATGCGCACGCCCAGCAGGCGGATTTTTTTCTCGAACGGCACGCGCCGCAAGCAGTCGCGGCTGGCGCGCAGGATGGCGGCGGCGTCCGCCGTGGCGCTGGGCAGGGTGACGTCGCGCGTGACGGTGCTGAAATCCTCGAAGCGCAGCTTGATGCCCACCGTGCGCCCCGCCAGCGACTGTTTATCGAGGTCGCCGGCCACGCGCGTGCACAGGCTTTCCAGCTTTTCCGACAGGGTGGCGCGGTCGCGCACCACCTGCAAGTCGCGCTCGAACGTCGTTTCGCGGCTGACGGACTTGGTTTCCCGGCTCGTCTGCACGGGCCGCTCGTCGATGCCCAGCGCCGCCTGGCGCAGCCAGCCCGTGTACAGGTCGCCGAACTGCGTGCGCAGCATGGCCATGTCGGCCCGCGCCAGCTCGCCGATGGTATTGACACCCAAGGCTTCCAGCTTGGCCGTCGCCTTCGGGCCGATACCGTTGATCTTTTTTGCCGGCAAGGGCCACACGCGCGCTTCAATGTCCTCGGGCGACAAAATGGTGAGCCCGTCGGGTTTTTCCAGGTCGGAACAAATTTTCGCCAGCAATTTGTTCGGCGCCAGGCCGATCGAGCACGACAGGCCCGTCGCCTCGGACACGGCCGCCTTCAGGCGCGCCGCCATGGGCCGGCGCCTGCTCGCCGTATTCCGTCAGGTCGACATAGATTTCATCGATGCCCACGTTCTGGATGATGGGACACAGCTGGGCCACGGCTTGCTTGAAGCGGGCGGAATACTCGCGGTAAGCCTCGAAATCGGCGGGCAGCAGGATGCTGTCGGGCGCCAGTTTCGCCGCCTTCATGATGCCCATGGCGGAAAACACGCCGAACGCGCGCGCCGCATAGGTCGAGGTGGTGACGACGCCGCGCCCCACGTAGTCGCGCATGCGCGCAAATTGCCGCGTGCCGTCTTCCTGCAGCACGGGCTGCTGCAGCCGGCCGCCACCGATCACCACCGGCTCGCCGCGCAATTCGGGATATTTCAGCAATTCCACGGAGGCAAAGAAGGCGTCCATGTCCAGGTGGGCTATCCAGCGGCGGGCGGGCGGCTCGAGAAGGGGGGAGGCAGATGTGGTCAAGGGCACCTCGCGGCGGAATGCAGTTAAATACTGTTGTTATATACAGTATCGCGCTGGAAATGCCCGTGGATGCAAGCACCGCGCCGTGTTGACTGAAATCATGATTGGCTTTTCTATTTAGCAAGAATAGAATTGCTGCACAACAACGAACCGAAGGAGTTGCCTTGTCCACAGCACATCACGCCTTGCGCCGCATTGCCGCCTGCTCATCCATCGTGCCGGCCCTGCTGCTGTCCACGCTGGCGCCATCCGCGCTGGCCGCCGACGCCACCGCTGCCACCGCGCCCGTCGCCGCCAGGACGGCCTGGCAGGAAACGCGCCACGGCACGGTCGTCACGGACGACTACCGCTGGCTGCAAAAGAAGACCGACCCTGCCGTGATCGACTACCTGAATGCGGAAAACGCCTACACGGCCGCCGTCACGGCCCCGATCCAGCCGCTGGCCGACAAGGTGTATGCGGAAATCAAGGGCCGCATGCAGGAAGTGGACCTGTCCGTTCCCGCGCGCCAGGGCAATTTCTACTATTACACGCGCGTGGAAGCGGGCAAGCAATATCCGATCCATTGCCGCCGCCCCGTGGGCGCGAAGGGCGCGTATGACGCCCAGGCGGTCGAAGAGATTTTGCTTGACCAGAATCAACTGGCCGAAGGCCACAAATTCTTTGCCGTGCGCGCCTTCAGCGTCAGCCCGAATGAACAATTGCTGGCCTACACCACGGACACGACGGGTTTCCGCCAGTACGAGCTGCATGTCAAGGATTTGAAGACGGGCAAGTTGCTCTCGGACAGCATGCCGCGCGTGACCTCGCTGGCCTGGGCGGCGGACAATGCCACCCTGATGCTGACGCAGGAAGACGCCACCACCAAGCGCGCTGACCGCTTGTTCCGCCTGGCGCTGGGCGGCACGCCGCAGCAGGTCTACCACGAGCCGGTGGAGCAATTCGCCATCGGCGTGAGCCGCACGCGCGACCAGCGCTACTTTGTGCTCACGGCGCGCAGCACGGACACGAGCGATGTGCTGCTGTTGCCAACGAACAAGCCGGAAGGCAGTTTCCAAAGCGTGCTGCCACGCGAGAAGGGCCACCGCTACGGCATCGAACACCGCGACGGCCAGCTGTATATTCTGACCAACAAGGATGCGAAGAATTTCCGCGTCGTCAGCGCGCCGGTCGCCGCGCCGCAGCCGAAGCACTGGAAACCCGTCGTGCCGCACAACAAGGATGCCGTGATCCAGTCCATCGACGTATTCCAGGGCTACCTGGTGGTGATGGAAAAGGCCCGCGCCCTGAACCGCGCGCGCATCCTTGATTTTGCGCAAAAGAACTGGAAAACCGTGCAGTTCGACGACCCCGTCTACCTGGCGACATCCGTCGGTACGCCGGAATTTTCCGCCACACAATTTCGCATGTCCTACCAGTCGCCCGTCACGCCGCCCACCGTCATCGACGTCAGCATGCAGGATGGCAAGCGCACGGTGCTGAAGCAGCAGGAAATCGTCGGCGGCTTTGACGGCAGCCGCTACACGACGCAGCGCCTGTGGGTGAAGGCGCGCGACGGCGTGCAAGTGCCGCTGTGGATCGTCTACAAGAAGGGCGTCAAGCTCGACGGTTCCGCGCCGCTGCTGCTGTATTCATATGGTTCCTACGGCATCTCGACGGAAGCCAGTTTTGCCATCAGCCGCATCAGCCTGCTGGAGCGGGGCGTCATCTACGCGCAGGCGCACATCCGCGGCGGCACGGACATGGGCGAAGCGTGGCATGAAGACGGCATGCTGATGAAGAAGAAAAACACCTTCAACGACTTCATCGACAGCGCCGACTACCTGGTGCGCGAAAAATGGACGAGTCCGAACCGCCTGATCATCCAGGGCGGCAGCGCGGGCGGCCTGCTGATGGGCGCCGTCGTCAACATGCGCCCCGAGCTGTTCCACGCCGTGCACGCGGCCGTGCCCTTTGTCGACGTGATGAACACCATGATGGATGCCAGCCTGCCGCTGACGACGGGAGAGTACCTGGAATGGGGCGACCCGAACCAGAAGGCGGCCTACGACTACATGCTCAGCTACTCGCCCTACGACAACATTGCCCGCAAGAATTACCCGGCCATGCTGGTGACGACGGGCCTGAACGACAGCCAGGTCATGTACTGGGAACCGGCCAAGTACGTGGCCAAGCTGCGCGCGCATAAAACGGACGGCAATCCCTTGCTGCTGAAAACGAATATGGGCGCCGGCCACGGCGGTGCCTCGGGCCGCTATAACGCCATCGCCGAGAACGCGTTTAATATGGCGTGGATGCTGTCGCAGTGGAATATCACGGAATAATGTGAAAAAGCGCTTGCAGAAGGATTTTAGCCATCCTATAATAGCGCCTCTTCCAGACGTGGTGACAAACGTCGGGATGGTTTTCTGAGACAAGCAACGGGTGCTTAGCTCAGTTGGTAGAGCGGCGCCCTTACAAGGCGTAGGTCGGGAGTTCGAGCCTCTCAGCACCCACCAAATCAGAAAACTGTCCAGTGCTTCATGGATCAGCAACACAGATCATACGAGCTTGGAGTGGTAGTTCAGTTGGTTAGAATACCGGCCTGTCACGTCGGGGGTCGCGGGTTCGAGTCCCGTCCGCTCCGCCAATAAAAGAAAAGCCCTTTGGTTCCCAGAACCGAAGGGCTTTTCCCATTTCAGCAGCCAAAAACACGCCAGTTCCCCCTCCTTTGAGCATTTTTGCGCTTTTCAGCAAAAAAACTGCTTTTATCCCATAAGAATAGTTGCACAAGCGCGATAGCGCCCCCTATAATAGTGCCTCTTCCAGACGTGGTGACAAACGTCGGGATAGTTTTCTGGGTATGCGGGTGCTTAGCTCAGTTGGTAGAGCGGCGCCCTTACAAGGCGTAGGTCGGGAGTTCGAGCCTCTCAGCACCCACCAAACAGAAAATTATCCAGTGCTTCATGGATCAGCAACACAGATCATACGAGCTTGGAGTGGTAGTTCAGTTGGTTAGAATACCGGCCTGTCACGTCGGGGGTCGCGGGTTCGAGTCCCGTCCGCTCCGCCAATAAAAGAAAAGCCCTTTGGTTCCTGGAACCGAAGGGCTTTTCCCATTTCCGGGCAGCAAATGCACTAGAATCAGCGCTATCCTGACTCAGTCCACGCCTTGATGCGCCTGCCCCGCAGCTTTCCCCCCTACCTCGCCCTGCGCTTGCGCCTGGCCCATCATGCTTTGCTGCAATTTGCCGCCAGCGTGACCAGTTCCGTGGAAATCTTCTTTTTCCTGGCCGGTCCCGTCCTGCTGGGCCTGCTCAGCGTCATCGCCCTGCCCGGATTTCTCGCCGTGAACCAGCCCTGGCCCGCCGCCCTGGCCATCATCGGCACGCAAGCCCTGCTCACTTGCCTGCCCGCCTGGCTGCTGCGCAAGCGATTGCTGCCGGCGCATACCGCCGCCTGGCTGCGCCAACTGCCCTTGCCGCCGCGCCTGCGCTGGCAAGCCGATATCGCCGTGGCCGGCCTGCTGATGCTGCCGCTGGGCCTTGCCTATGCCGTCTCGGCCGCCATCTGGCTGCTGCAGTCACCTCCCTGGCTGCGCCCGGTTGCCGCGCCAGGCACTATTGCCACCATTGGCGCATGGCTGCTGGCCTGGCTGCTGACGACGCTCATCGTGGCCCGGCGCCTGCGCGCGCCACGCCCCGCACAAACGGCGCGCCCGGCCACGATGAGTACCTATGTGCCGCAGCCCCCCCGCTGGCGCAGCGTCTTCCTGTGGCGCCAGCTGTTCTGGCTGCCGTTCTGGCGCAACGAGAATGTGATCGGCCTGCAGCAAAGCGTGCTGCTGGCCACGGCCGGCGCCAGCATGCTGGCCTGGCTGCTGCGCATGCCCCTCGTGCCCGCGCCGCTGCTGGGCTTGCTGGCCAGCGCCAGCCTGGTCATCGTGACGGACCGCGGCGACAAGGCCGTGCGCGAGCAGATCGCCGTGCTGCGCCCCGTACTGAACGCCTGGCCCCTGGCCAGCACGGCCCTGACGCGCCTGGCCTGCGCGGCCAGCCTGCTGCCGGCGTTTGCCGTGCTGCTGGCGGGCGCTGTCTTGCTCTACAACATCAACCCTGCCGCCCTGCAACAGCGCGTCACCACGGTGTACGCCATCACGGCCAGCGTCGCCCTGCTGGCCATCGTCGGCCTGCCCCGCCTGACGGCACGCGGGCGTGTCGCCCTCGTCGTCCTGTCCATCCTTGCCTTGAGCGCCATCGGAAGCGAATTATGGAATTGAACCTGCCTTCTCCCGTGCTGTATATCGAGCACCTCGATTTTCACTTCCCCACGCACAGCGTCTTCCAGGGGTTCAAGCAGCAATTCGGCCCCGGCATCACCTGGCTGCGCGGCGCGAACGGGGCCGGCAAGACGACCCTGCTGAAGCTGGCGGGCGGCGCCCTGCTGCCCGCGCGCGGCGCCATTCGCCTGGACGACATCGACAGCGCTCACATGCCGCTGGCCTACCGCGCGCACACGTTCTATTGCGGCGGCGATGCGCCCGCCCTGCCCTGGCTGCAGGTGCACGAATTTCTCGACCTGCACCTGGCCCTGTACCCGGGCAGCGACCAGGCCCTGCTGAACGATGAGCTGAACGCGTTTGCCCTGCTGCCAACCTTGCAGCAAAGCATCAACGCCCTCTCGCTGGGCCAGCATAAAAAACTGCAACTGGCCTTGGCCCTGGCCTTGCCCGTGCGCCTGTTGCTGATCGACGAACCGTTCAACGGCCTCGACGCGGCCGCCATGGCGCACCTGCGCGCGCGCCTGGCCGAGCCGGACCGCCTGGCGCGCCAGTGCATCGTGCTGACCAGCCACCTGGCGCCGGACGTGCCGCTGGCGGCGACGGTGGAAATATAGACAGGAAATACAGCTTTGCAGATCGGCCAAGGACAGCTTACGATGCCGTGTTGCAAAAACCGGCGATCCCGGTGCAGCCACAACGACAACATGGCGCGGTTACTCGCCGCGCCAGGCTTATTCTTGGAGATTAATATGTTGAACACCCACCGCAGCGCCCTGGCCATCCTGTGCGCCGCTATCACCACCTGTACCGCCTCGGCCCTCGCCGCCGGTCCCACGGGCACGGCCGCCGACTATGGCAGCAGCGCGCCCCACGCCGCCGCCCAGCGCAGCATCGAACTGCAGGCCGATACCCGCCACATCAACGTCACGCGCGGCGAAACCGTCACCATCGCGCGCGCCGGCCAGCGTTTTACGTGGCACGTGCAGACTTTTAATAACAGGACCGCCTTTGCCCTGAGCGACATCGCGCCGAAGGACATGCCCGTTGACGGCATTCAAGTGTATGTGGCCGCCAATCCCCTGTACGCGGGCAGTTAAGTTTCCTGCGCGCATAAAAAAAAAACCGGAACCACCTTGCGGCAGTTCCGGTTTTTTCTTGATAAGGCTCAATAGTTAGGCCGTCAGTGCTTCTTTCGCTGCGGACTCGTCAACCACTTCCTCGTCGTCCGAGCGGATCAGGTGGTCAAAGGCGGACAGGGCTGCCTTGGCGCCTTCGCCGGTGGCGATGATGATCTGCTTGTACGGCACCGTGGTGACGTCGCCGGCCGCAAACACGCCGGGGATCGAGGTCTGGCCGCGTGCGTCCACTTCGATTTCGCCGTGGCGCGACAGGGCTACCGTGCCTTTCAGCCATTCCGTGTTCGGCACCAGGCCGATTTGCACGAAGACGCCTTCCAGCTCGACCTTTTTCGACTCGCCGCTGACCCGATCCGTATAGCTGAGGCCATTGACGATCTTGCCGTCGCCGTGGATCTCGGTGGTTTGCGCCGACGTAATCACGGTTACGTTAGGCAGACTGTGCAGCTTGCGCTGCAGCACCGCATCGGCACGCAATTCCGCGCCGAACTCGATCAGGGTCACGTGTTTCACGAGGCCGGCCAGGTCGATCGCCGCTTCCACACCCGAGTTGCCGCCGCCGATCACGGCCACGCGCTTGCCCTTGAACAAAGGACCGTCGCAGTGCGGGCAGTAGGCGACACCGTGGTTGCGGTATTCCTTCTCGCCCGGCACGTTGATTTCGCGCCAGCGGGCGCCGGTGGCCAGGATGACGGTCTTGGCTTTCAGCACGGCGCCATTCGCCGTTTCAATCTCGATCAGCTTGCCTGGCGTCAATTTCGCGGCGCGCTGCGTGTTCATGATGTCGACGTCGTATTCCTTGACGTGCTGTTCCAGCGCCACGGCGAACTTCGGACCGTCCGTTTCCTTGACGGAAATAAAGTTTTCGATGGCCAGGGTATCGAGCACCTGGCCGCCGAAACGCTCGGCCAGCACGCCCGTGTTGATGCCCTTGCGGGCCGCGTAGATGGCTGCTGCCGCGCCGGCTGGGCCGCCGCCGACGATCAGCACGTCAAACACGTCTTTCTTGTTCAACGCTGCCGCCTGGCGTGCGCCGGCGTTGGTGTCGAGCTTGGCGAGGATTTCCTCGACATTCGTGCGTCCCTGGCCAAAGTGCTGGCCATTCAGGAACATCATCGGCACGGCCATGATCTGGCGTTCTTCCACTTCCTTCGGGAACACGCCGCCATCGATGGTGGTGACCTTGATGCGCGGGTTGATCACGGCCATGGCATTCAAGGCCTGCACCACTTCCGGGCAGTTATGGCAGGAAAGCGAAATAAACGTTTCAAATTCGTAATCGCCGTCGAGGTTGCGGATCTGCTCGATCACGGCATCGTCGAACTTGATGGTGTGGCCGCCCACTTGCAGCAGCGCCAGCACCAGCGAGGTAAATTCATGGCCCAGCGGCACGCCGGCGAAACGCACGCCGATGTCGGAGCCGGTACGGTTGATGCTGAACGACGGAACCCGTACGCCAGCGTCAAGGCGCTCGACCAGCGTGATCTTGTCGCTCAACAGGACTATCTCCTGGAGCAATTCCTTCATCTCGCGGGCTTTTGCGCTGTCATCGAGAGAAGCGACCAGCTCAAGCGGATACACCACTTTTTCCAGGTAGGATTTCAGTTGGGTTTTGAGGGTTGCATCTAACATGATTTTTTCTTCCTTTACAAATATTTAGGCGAATGCCGGGCCGGACGCCCGGTCCGGCATCGCGGTAACTACTTGTTTGCTACATCGTGCATCGAGACTTAGATCTTGCCGACCAGGTCCAGCGATGGGGTCAGCGTTGCTGCGCCTTCCGTCCATTTTGCCGGGCACACTTCGCCTGGGTGGGAAGCCACGTACTGGGCGGCTTTGACTTTGCGCAACAGTTCTGCGGCGTCACGGCCGATGCCGTTGTCATGCACTTCCAGCACTTTGATGAAGCCGTCCGGATTGATGACGAAGGTGCCGCGCAGTGCCAGGCCTTCTTCTTCGATCATGACTTCGAAGTTGCGCGACAGGGCGCCCGTTGGGTCGCCGATCAGTGCGTATTGCACTTTCTTGATCGCGTCCGAGGTGTCGTGCCATGCTTTGTGCGCGAAGTGGGTATCGGTCGAGATACCGTACACGTCGACGCCCAGCTTCTGGAACTCGGCGTGGTGATCGGCCAGATCTTCCAGTTCGGTTGGGCAAACGAAGGTGAAGTCGGCTGGGTAGAAGACGAATACCGACCACTTGCCTTTCAGCGACGCTTCCGTCAGATCGACGAATTTGCCATTGTGGTATGCGGTTGCCTTGAATGGTTTAACTTGGGTATTGATCAGCGACATAGTCATTTCCTCTCGTGTGGTGAATCAGTAAGACTCTAGTGTAAGGGGTTTTAACCCATATGCAAAATTGATTGTCACAATAGTTTCAATTGGTTTTAACTATCATGACGCCATGGGAACTCCATGATAGGCAGTTCCCACGGGATTGAACAGCGACAACAAGGGTTTCCCTTCCTGCCGCCGGGTCTTTAATTTTTGAGTTCTTCCGGTACTTTGCCGCCGTTTTCCGCCAGCTTGATCATCACCTGGCGATGCAGCCAGATATTCATGCTGGCCGAATCATTGGTGTCGCCCGTGAAGTGCAGCTCTTGCGCCAGTTCCTTGCGCGACGCCAGGCTGCTGTCAAGTTGAAGCAATTTCATCAGGTCGACGATGGACGTGCGCCAATTGAGTTTTTCCGCGTTTTTGCTGGCCAGGTCGACCAGCACCACTTCCACGTCCACCACCGGCACGGCAGCGGCAGGTGAGGCCGCCGGTGCGGCTGCCGCTGGCGCGTCGGTGGCGGCAGCTGGCGTGGCTGCAGGGGCAGCGTCGGACGAATGGTGGAAGATCTTGTTGTAGATATTGCTGAAAATGCCCATGAGGTCACCTCGAGTTGAGTGAATGGAAGAAGAGTTGCCTGCGCGCCCGGTTCACATGACGCGAACCGGTGACAGCTGGAGCCGGGCGCAGGCGCCAGCCCATCGAGTATAAGCCCGTTCGGGCCGGGAGCCCTGTCCCGCAGGCTTGCGTCAAATCTGGTGGCGGGCTACATCTGTTTCAAGGGTGCAAGGGCCGCCGGGCATGCAGCAGCGCATCGAACGTTTCGATGGCCAGCGGCGGCGCAAACAGATCGCCTTGCGCAAAATCGCAGCCGATGTCCTGCAGCAGCACGCGCTGCTCCGGCGTCTCCACCCCTTCGGCAATCACCTGCAAACCCAGCTTGTGCGCCATGGTGACGATGGCTTCGCACAGCGCCAGCTCGCTGGCGCCGGGGGCCAGCTTGCGCACCAGCACGCCGTCGAGCTTCAGGTAATCGATGCCGCAATGCTGCAATTGCGTCAGCGAAGCCTGGCCGCTGCCAAAGTCGTCGAGGGCGATCTGCAAGCCCGCCTCGCGCAGGTGCTGCAGGCGGGGCGCCATGCCGCTGGCCGGTCCCAGCAGCGCATCTTCGCGCATGTCGAGCACAATGGCCGAGGCCGGCACATCGAGCGCCAGCAGCTGGCGCAGCCAGGTGCCGGGCGCCTCCGCTTCGCGCTGCAGCTCCAGCGGCGACTGGTTCAGGCACAGTTGCAGCCCCGGCAAGCCGATGACCTGGCCCTGCGCGCGCCAGCGCAGCAATTGCGCGGCCGCCGTGCGCAGCACCCAGTCGCCGATGTCGACGATCAGCCCGCTGCTTTCGGCCAGCGCCAGGAAATCGGATGGACAGATGATGCCCCGCTGCGGATGGTGCCAGCGCAGCAAGGCTTCCACTTTGGCAATATTGCCGCTATGCAGCTCGACGATGGGCTGGTAATGCAGCCGCATCTGCTGTTCGCGCAGGGCCGTGCGCAAGTCCGCCCCCATGCGCATGCGGTTGACGGCCGCCACCTGCATGGCGGGCGTGAAATAACTGTAGCGGTTGCGCCCCGCGCCCTTCGAGACATACATGGCCTGGTCCGCATGCTTGAGCAAGTCTTCGATATTGCCCGCGTCGTCAGGGTACAGGGTGATGCCGATCGAGGCGGAGACGAAGGCCTGCTCCTGGCCCAGCAGGAACGGCGCCAGCAAGCCGTCGAGTATCTGCCGCGCGATGCGGTCGACTTGCTGCAGATCATCAAGGTCGGACAGGATTACCGTGAATTCATCGCCGCCCAGGCGCGCCACCGTGTCCGTTTCGCGCACGCCCACGCGGATGCGCCGCGCCGCCTCGATCAGCAGGATATCGCCCTGGTGGTGGCCCAGGGTGTCGTTGACTTCCTTGAAATGGTCGAGGTCGATGAACAGGATGGCCACGCGGCTCGTATCGCGCCGGCCCTGGGCCAGCGCCTGGCGCAGGCGCTCGTGGAACATGCGGCGGTTCGGCAATTGCGTCAGGGTATCGAAATTGGCTTGCTGCCAGATCAGCGCTTCCGTTTGCCGCTTGTCCGTCACGTCTTCCAGCATGCACAGGTGGTGCGGGCCACGGTGGCGCGCCGTGTCGATGGCCGTCACCGAGGCATCGACCCACACCACGCCGCCATCGGGCCGCACGATGCGTTTCGAGTGGCGAAAGCCGGGCAGGCTGCGCGCCAGCAATTGCGCCACCTGTTCCTGCTCGCCCGCCACGTCGTCGGGATGGCTGATCTCCATCCAGCTCGATTGCTTCATGTGCTCCAGGCTGCGGCCGCTGATGGCCAGGTAGCGGGGATTGATATCGAGAAAACGCCCGCTCAGGGTATCGATCAGGGCGATGCCCATGGGTGCTTCCTCGAACATGGTGCGAAAGCGCAGTTCTCCCTGGCGGATGGTTTCCTCCGTGCGGCGGCGCTCGCGCGCCAGATTGCTGAAGTGAAAGGCCGCCGACACGGCCAGCAGGCTGCCCGCCACGCCCAGCGACAGGTACAGCCAGCCGAGATCCGCGCCCGGCACGGGGCGATACAAAAAGCCCTGGTAGGCGCGGCTGTCCGTGGCATTGCGCGGCAACACGCCCATGGCCGCATAGGTATCGGCGATATGCTGCCAGCGCTGGGGATTCATGTAGCCCGGTTCCACCAGTGTGGGCTGCAGCAGCAGCTCCATCTGCTGCGCCTCGTACAGCAGGTGGGCATGGTCGTGGCGCTGGCTGTATTTGACGTGGATCAGCTGCGCCATTTCCTCGCGGTGCGCCATTGCGTATTGCCAGCCGCGCAGGCTGGCAGCGCGGAATGCTTTCACGCGCTCGGGATGGCGGCGCAGTTCGTGCTCGCTGGTAAACAGGTTGTCGCCGTAAAAATCGATGCCGGCCGTGCGCGGCGTAAACTGGTAATAGGGAAATCCCGCCCGGTCCAGGTAATCGGGTTCGTTGGTGGAATACGCGGCAATCGCATCGACCTTGCCATTGATCAAATCCTCGATCCTGTAGCTGGGCGGCAAGTGGCGCATCTGCTGCGGCGCGACACCCATTTTCCGCAGGAACAGCGAGACTTCATCGGATGCGGCCGCCACGTCGGTGGGCGCGCCTATCATCACGGGCGCCCCCACCAGCTTGCGCACGTCGGGCGCGCCGCCTTGCTGGCGCATCAGCAGCACGCTGGGCGAATGCTGGAACACGACGGCCAGCACCACCAGGGGTTTGCCGGCCAGGCGGCTCAGCAGCAGGGTGCTGTTGCCCACGCCATACTCGGCCTGGCCCGCCAGCACGGCCGCCTCGGCGCGCGGCGCGCCGCTGCCTTCGAGCAGCGTCACGTCGAGGCCCGCCTCGCGGTAATAACCCTGCTCGATGGCCGCGTAATAGCCGGCGAACTGGAACTGGTGCGTGAAATTGAGCTGCAGGGAGACGGGCTCCAGCGCGTGCGCCGGCGTGGCCAGGCACAGCAGCAGGAAGAACAGGCCGCGCCAGCCGCGCGCCAGCCTGCCGGCGAGCGGCAAGACAAAGCGGAAAGCGTCGCGGGCTTTCATCGGCATGGCGGCACACCACAGGAAGCTGCCGGGCTGGCAGGGATACGGCTATTGTAGCCGCCCCTTTTGCCGAAGGATAACTATTTCAGTGAGGACAATAACGTTAATGTTTTTGGCAAACAATCTGGCGTTTGTTTGCGCTAGAACACGACGCCGGCCACCAAAATGATGTTGGCATACGGACTGCACTCGCCCGTGCGCACGATGGCGCGCGCGCCCTTGCTCAATTGCTTGAACTCATCATGCGTCACCTGGCGCGCATCGGGCAAGGCCAG
The DNA here is from genome assembly GCF_056037845.1 of Janthinobacterium sp. TPC_1. NCBI lineage: Bacteria > Pseudomonadati > Pseudomonadota > Betaproteobacteria > Burkholderiales > Oxalobacteraceae > Janthinobacterium > Janthinobacterium sp. TPC_1. The sequence goes on from NZ_CP195157.1 coordinate 1,346,076, forward strand.
GGCCGCCACCTGCGCCGCCATGGCCGGATTATGCTGCGGCAACTCGCTGGCGAGCAAATGGTATTCCACCTGCATTTCGCTCAATACCGTGTTCACGGTATCGATGAAGCCGGGAATGCCGCGCGTCAGGGCCAGGTCGATCAGGGGCACGCCCGGCTGCGACGGCAAGCCCGCGTCGCCGATGACGAGCATGTCGCCATGGCCCAGCGAGGCGATCAGTTGCGACAGTGCGATATTCAGCAGCGGTGATTTTTTCATGGTCTCAGAACAACTCGTGCAAGTGGGGGATCGACGTTTGCGCGCCGGGCTTGGTGACGCTCCAGGCAGCCGCGCGCTGGCCTTGCTGGATCGCTTCCGCCTCGTCCATGCCGGACGCCAGGCCCGCCACAAAACCGCCGATGAAAGTGTCGCCGGCCGCCGTCGTGTCGACCGCTTGCACCGCTTCGGCCGGAAACGTGTAATCGCCGCCATACAGGGCCGCATGCACGCCCTTGGAGCCGAGGGTGATGATGACGTTGTCGCTGCCCAGCTTTTGCAGCGCGGCCGCCAGCGCCTTGGCGTCCGCGCCTTCCGGGCTGACGCCGGCCAGCATGGCCGCCTCGATTTCGTTGGGAATCAGGTAGTCGACCAATTCCAGCACGCCTTCCGGCAAGCTGGCGGCTGGCGCCGGGTTCAGCACCACGGTCTTGCCCAGCGAGCGGGCCAGCTTGATGACGTGCACGACGGTGGCCATCGGCGTTTCCAGCTGCAGCACGACGATGTCGGCCTGCTCGATCAAACCTTGCGCAGCGTCAATGTGCGCGGGGCTCAACAGATCGTTGGCGCCGCCGGCGATCACGATGCTGTTCTGGCCATGGTCGTCGACGAGGATGGAAGCGATGCCGGACGCGACGCCCGGCAAGGTGGTGATGTGGCTGTCGATGATGCCGTCGCCCACGAGGGCCGCGCGCAAGGTGGCGCCGAACGCGTCGTCGCCCACGCAGCCGACCATGGCCACTTGCTGGGCGCCCGCCACTTTGCCGCTCAGGCGCGCGCAGGCCACGGCCTGGTTGGCGCCCTTGCCGCCAGGAATGGTGCGGAAAGCGCCGCCCGTCAGGGTTTCGCCGGGGAGGGGCATGCGCGGCACGCGCAAGACCAGGTCCATATTGATACTGCCGATAACCACGATCATGATGTCATTCCCATCAGTTCAGTTGCAGGAGAAGAAGTAGGTACAGCAGAAGGTACGGTGGCGGCCACGCTGGAGCCGCGCACGTGCAGCTCGGGCGCGATGCTGCGCTGCTGGCGCGGCAAGGCGGGGTCGGCGATGCGCGCCAGCAGGCAGGCGGCCGTGATGCGGCCCAGCTCGCGCGTATTTTGCGCCACGCTGCTCAAGGCCGGATGCACGAAGCTGGCCAGGTCGATATCGTCGAAGCCGACGACGGCCAGTTCCGCCGGCACGGCAATGCCGCGCTCGGCGGCGGCGCGCAGGGCGCCAAAAGCCATCAAATCATTGCAGCAGAACAAGGCGTCAGGACGCTGGCCCTGCGGCAGCGCCAGCAAGTCCAGCGCGGCCGCATAACCGCCCGCGCTCGTAAAATCGCCATGCACGCACAGGGCGTCGGCCAGGGTCACGCCCGCGTCCGCCATGGCGCTGCGCGCGCCGGCGATGCGCTCGTTGGAAATGCTCACTTCGCGGGGACCGGCGATGCAGCCGAGGCGCCGGCGTCCCAGTCCCAGCAGATGGCGCGCGGCCAGGGCGCCGCCGGCGCGGTTATCGACGGCCACCGCATCGATGGCCAGGTCGCTGGGCGCGCGGTCGAGCAGCACGGCCGGCACCTTCATCTTGCGCAGCAATTCGCCATCGCTGTCGGCCAGCGCGGACAAAATCAGGCCGTCACAACGCTTGGTCAGCAGCACGTTCAGGTAATCGCGCTGCTTGACGGGGTCGTCATCGGAATTGCACAAAATCACGCTGTAGCCGGCCGCGTAGCAGCTGTCCTCGTCCTCGATGCCGCGCGCCACTTCCGAGAAATACGGGTTCGTATTGTTCGGAATGATCAGGCCGATGGTGCCCGTGCTGCGGCTGCGCAGGGAACGCGCCAGCGCGCTGGGCACGTAATGCAGTGCCTCCGCCGCCGCCAGCACGGCGCGGCGCGCCTCGTCGCTGACGGGGCGGGTATTGTTGAGGACGTGCGACACGGTGGTAAACGAGACCCCCGCCGCCTGCGCCACTTGCTTGATGGTTGCCATGGGCCAGTATTATGAACGCTCGCCGCGGCGGCGGTAGGTGTCGAGCACGACGGCGGCAACGATCACCAGGCCCGTGACGATGCGTTTCACGGGTTCGGACACGCCCACTTGCGCCAGGCCCGCTTCCAGCACGGAAATAATCAACACGCCGATAAACGTGCTGATGACGGAACCGCGCCCGCCCATCAGGCTCGTGCCGCCGATCACGACGGCAGCGATCACCTGCAACTCCATGCCCACGCCGCCGTTCGGGTCGGCCGCTTTCCAGGCGCGACACCTGGAACAGCGCGCCCACGCCGGCCAGAAAGCCCATCAAGGCAAACACCAGCACTTTCGACGGTTTTGTATTGATGCCGGACAAACGCACGGCTTCTTCATTCGTGCCGATGCCGATCCAGTGGCGTCCCAGCACCGTGCGCGTGAGTACCAGGTGGCCGATGACGACGATGGCGATCGAGGCGATGAAGGCGGGCGACAGGCCAAATGCGATGGGCGAGCTGATGCCGTCCACGGCGCTGCCGATGTATTCCGTGCGCGAGTTCGTCACTTGATACGCCATGCCGCGCGCCATTTCCAGCACGCCCAGCGAGACGATGAACGAGGGAATGCGCCAGCCGACGGAAATGAGGCCCGTCGTGGCGCCGCACAGGGCGGCGACGAACATGCCCAGCAGGGCCGCGCTCCACACGGGCCAGCCCCAGTGCACGACGGCCAGCGACAGCACGGAAGCGGCCAGCGCCATCACGGAGCCGACGGACAAATCGATGCCGCCGATGATCAGCACGAACGTCATGCCGACGGCCATCACGACCAGGGTCGGGATGTTGTTCGACAGGGTACTCAAGGTGGCCAAAGTAAAAAAGTTTTCGCTGGCAAACGAAAACAGCACGCACATGGCCAGCAAGGCGCCGATCAGGCCCGCATAGTTTTTCAGGTCGGCCAGGCTGCGCTGCAGATACGAAGGAGAGGAGTTGGAGGTCATGGGAATCTTTCCGGCGGATCAGGCCGCAGCTGGAGTGGAGTTGGGGGTCAAATAGCCGGAGAAGGCGGCCGACAGCAGCGCGTCCTGGCTCCAGGCGCCGCGCTCGAAGGTGTCGACGATGCTGCCCGCGCTCATGACGGCGATGCGGTCGCAGATCAGCATCAGTTCGCGCAAATCGCTCGACACGATGACGAGGCCCTTGCCCTGGCGCGCCTGTTCGGCCAGCACCTGATAAATATCAAACTTGGCGCCGATATCGATGCCGCGCGTGGGCTCGTCGAACAGCATCACGGGGCAGTCGCGGTACAGCCAGCGGGCGATCACCACCTTTTGCTGGTTGCCGCCGGACAACTCCGCCACCCTTTGCGCGCTGTTGCGCGAGCGGATGCCCAGGCGCTGAATGTAATCGTCGGCCACCGTCGCTTCGGCCGCGTCGTTGAGCCAGCCGGCGCCACTGACGGTATCGAGCGAAGCCAGGGTCGTGTTGACGGCGATGGACTGGCGCAACAACAAACCTTGTCCCTTGCGGTCTTCCGTGATCATGGCGATGCCCGCTTTCACGGCTGCCTGCGGCGAGTGCAAGGCGGCGGGTATTTCGCTGTCGCCGAGGAACACGTCACCGGCGTCGGCGCGGTCGGCGCCGAAGATCAAGCGCAGCAATTCCGTGCGGCCCGAGCCGATCAGGCCGGCAATGCCGAGGATTTCGCCGGCGCGCAAGTCAAACGAGGTCGGATTGACCACCTTGCCGCGCGCCAGGCCGCGCACGCGCAGCAGCGGTGCGCCGATGGTGCGCCCGCTCAGGTCGACGGCGTCGTCGGCCGAACGGCCCACCATCAGGCTGACCAGGTCAGCGGCGGAATGGCCCGCGATGTCGTCGTCGCACACCAGCTGGCCGTCGCGCAGCACGGCGATGCGGTCGGCCACGCGCTTGAGTTCTTCCAGGCGGTGGGAAATATAGATGATGCACACGCCGTCGGCTTTCAGGCGTTCGATCTGCAGGAACAGCAATTCCACTTCGCGGTGCGTCAGCATGGCCGTCGGCTCATCTAACACCAGCAAACGGCAGGCGCCGATCAGGTTGCGCGCGATTTCGATCATTTGCTGGTGGCCGATGCCCAGTTCGCCGACCAGGGTCCACGGGTCGAGGCCGCCCAGGCCCACTTTCTCCATCTGTTCGCGCGCATCGCGCTCGAGACGGTTGCGGTCGATGAAGCCGAAGCGCTGCGGCAAATTTTTCAAATACAGGTTTTCCGCGATCGACAGGGTGGGAATCAGATTCAATTCCTGCATCACCATGCGGATGCCCAGCGCCTCGGCGGCGCCGCGCGAGGCGGGCTGGTAGGGCTTGCCGTCAAGCAGCATCGTGCCCGTGGTGGCTTGCTCCAGGCCGCAGATGATCTTCGACAGGGTACTCTTGCCCGCGCCGTTCTCTCCCGTCAGCGCCAGCACCTGGCCAGGGGCGAAGCGCAAGCCCACGCCACCGAGGACGGGGCCGACATAGGACTTGCCGATGTTGTCCAGGGTCAATAGAGGGATGGCGGCTGATGGCGCCGGGGGGATGTCGGTAGGCATGATAAAACTCCGCGGAAAAAGGCGGCGGGGCCGGCGCCGCAGTCTCAGGCAGAGACGCGGACGCTGGCCCCGGCGGGATCAGACGATCAAGACTTGGCGCCCTTGGCGACCAGTTCGACCTTGGTTTCGATGACGCCGCCGAGATCGGCCTGTTTCTTCTTCTGCGCCAGGGCTTTCAGCACGGTCTCGATGCCGAACACGGCTTGCTGAACCGAACTGGTCGGCGGTGGCCAGCACGCGGCCATCGGCCAGCATCGGCTTGATGGCGTTGATGTTGTCGTAGCCGACGACGAGCACTTTGCCCGTCTTGCCGGCCGCCTTGATGGCGGACACGGCGCCGATGGCCATGTTGTCGTTACCGCACAGCAAGGCCTTGATGTTCGGGTTGGCATTCAGCATGGCGGCCGCCACCGTATTGGCGGGGGCGATTTCCCACTGGCCCGACTGTACGCTGACCACTTTCGCACCGGCCGCGCTCATGGCATCCTGGAAGCCCAGGGTGCGCTGCTGCGCGTTGTAGGTAGTCGACACGCCTTCGATGATGCCGACGGGGTCGCCCTTCTTGATCTGCTTGGCCAGGAAGTCGCCGACGACCTTGGCGCCCTTGCGGTTGTCCGGACCGACGAAGGGCACGGTGATGCCCTTCTCTTTCAGGGCGCCATCGTCGAGCTTGTTGTCGATATTGACGACGATGATGCCCGCGTCGATGGCTTTTTTCAGCACCGGCACCAGCGCCTTCGAGTCGGCCGGGGCAATCACCAGCGCGTTGACGCGCGAGACGATCATTTGCTCGACCAGCTTGATCTGGCTCGACGTATCCGTTTCATCCTTGATGCCGTTCGACAGCAGGTCGTACTTGGCGGCATTGGCCTTCTGATGCGCCTTGGCGCCATTTTCCATGGTCAGGAAAAATTCATTGGCGAGCGACTTCATCACCAATGCCACCTTTGGTTTGGCTGGCGTCTGCGCCATCGCCGGCACGGCGGGCAAGGCACACGCGAGGACAGCGGCGGCAATCATTTTCAGGCGAATACGGGATGTCATGGGCGTCTCCAGAGTGGTTGGTCAAGCACGTGTACTGCATGCTTTTTAGGAAATTCGTTGCGCGCAAACGTTTGCGCGAAGCGAATAGTGCCTCAATGCCCCATATCAGTGCAAGCAAAACAGTATGTGCGGTGCAGCAAAAAGGAGGTATCCATAGGGAAACGGGCAGGCCGATGCGATCGGCCTGCCGAGGGGAAATGCGCGGAAGTCAGGCGTTTGTTGCGGGACGGGCACTGGCCCACTGCACGGCCAGCACGCTGGCCAGCACCAGCAGCAAGCCCAGCATCGACCAGCCCGTCATGGCCTGGCCCAGCAAGGCCCAGCCCAGGACGACGGCCATCAGGGGACTGAGCAGGCCCAGCGAGGAGACGGCCACGGGCGACAGGCGGCTGATGCCGCGGAACCACAGGGCATAGGCCAGCAGCGCGCCGGCCAGGCACAGGTAGGCGTAAGCCAATACTTGCTGCAGGGACAGCGGCGGCAACGGCGCGTCGGCCAGCCAGGCGACGGGCGCCAGCATCAGGCCGCCGAGCAGCAATTGCCAGCCCGTCAGCGCCAGCACGGGCAAGTCCGGCTTCCAGCGCCGCGTCAGATAGGTGCCGGCCGCCATGCAGGCCGTGCCGCCCAGCGCGGCCGCGATGCCGACGGGTTCCCACACGGTGCGCGCGGCGACAACAGCAACACGCCCATGCCGGCCACGCCCAGCACGCTGGCGCCCAGTGCCAGGCGGGCCGGACGGCGCCCTTCCACGCCCCAGGCCAGGCCCATCACCAAGAGCGGCTGGATGGCGCCCACCACGGCCGCGAGGCCGCCCGGCAAACGGTAGGCGGCGACGAACAGCAGGGCCTGGAACACGCCGATATTCAGCGCGGAAAGAATCAGCACGCGGCCCCAGTCGCGCCGCGCGGGCAGGCGCCGCATGATCAGCAACAACAGCAGGCCGGCCGGCAGCACGCGAATCAGGGCCGCCGTGTAGGGCCGGTGCGGCGGCAGCAGTTCGGACGTGACGATGTAGGTGGAACCCCAGATCAGGGGCGCCAGCGCCGTGAGCACGATATCGCCCCAGGCGGGACGGAGAATGGAGGTGGACATGAACTATCTCGACGTTAAGATAATTCCAGTGTGGGCGTGAACTATCTTGATGTCAAGATAAATTGGCGGATGCACCGCTGCGTGCGGGCGTAAAAAAACCCGGCATGGCCGGGCTTCGGGAATGATGCAAGGCGGCAAGTTGCGCCGCCTGGCTCTCCGCCTAATCGCGCACGCGCCGCAGGGTTGTCACCCGCATGCCGCCCATGCTGATCTGCGCCGTGCTGCCATCATCGCTGACGATAATGTCCATGGCCGCTTCGCCCGCGCCTTCCGGCGCGATCGTCACGGTATTGCCGTTGGTGGTGAAGGTGGCCTTGGTCGAGGTTCCGTTATTGATCACGCTGTCGCGTGTAAATTCCAGGACATTGCCCATCGCCGCCTGCCATTTCCCCACCGCCGGGTGACCGCCAAAGCTGAACACGCTTTTCAGCTTGTCCAGCAGGCCCGCGCCCTGCACGGCCGGCGATCTGCCCATCGCAGCGGCCACGCCCCCCAGGCTCATCTGCTCTTGATCGATGACTTGCCATCGCTTGTCGACCAGCGCCAGCGGCAGCCGTACTTCCAGGTCGCCGTCCGGCAAGCGTTGCAGGATCAGCGCGCGGTCCGGCGATTTGGCGAACCACGCCGCCTCATCGGTCAGCGTCAAGGTAGCCTTGGCCATCGCCACTTGCTGTGCGCCCAGGTCGCGCACCTGATCGTAGCCGCTGACCTTGGCCACTTTCACGCCCGTGGCCACGCACAGCTTGTCGCCGCGCAAGGCTGCCTTGCCCGGCGCGGCCAGCGCGTAGACAAATTGCGATTGCGCAACCCAACCGCCGCTGCCTTGTTCCACGGGGGCGGCGTACAGTCCGCTACGCACGAGGATATCCAGCCATTGCCGAGTGGAACTGTCGTACGAGGCCACGCGGATCTCTTCCTTCTGGTACGGCAAGTTGCTCAAGCAGAGCAACTTGTCGCGTGCCGCCTCGTCGGCCGCCAGGTGGGCATCGATGGCGCGGCTGAAACTGTTGGCCGAGGCCGCCTCTGGCGCCAGCAGCCACGCCAGGGCGCCGCCTGCCACGATGAGCACCGCCAGCGCGCTGCCGGCGATGATGACGTGGCGCCGCTTCACGCGGGACGGCGCCGGCGTCGCGGCTGGTGCAGATGCCGGTGCCGGTGCCGGCGCCGCGTTGACGGCCTTGCCGCATTCATCGCAGAAGCGCGCGTCGGGCGTATGGGCGGTGCCGCATTGGGTGCAGAAGTGAGCCATGGTCAGCCTTATTTGAGTTTATGCGCGCATTCGCCGCAGAACACGTCATCGGACGCAACCGGTGCCTTGCAGCTGGGGCAGTGCAGATTCTCAGCTGCCGCTGCCGGGGCGGCTGGAGCGGCTGGTGCCGCCGCCTGCTCGGCCAGGGCACGCGCGCGTTCGCGCGCTTCTTCGGCTTTCTTCTTGACCGTGGCCAGGCCGTCGTTCAGGCTCGCTTCCGAGGCGCTGAAATCGACGTTGCGCGTGGCGTTCAGGTAAATGATGCACACGCCCTTGGTAAAGATCAAACTTGGCACCACGGCCGCGGCCGCCATCAGCAAGCCGCCGCCCAGGCCGGCAGCGATGATGTAGCCGGAACCGCCGCCCAGGCCCGAGGCCAGGGAATACATGTTCAGCTGGCTACCCAGGCCGAGTATGGTGGCCGACATGCCCGTCGTCAGCGACACGCCCGTGCCGACGACGCCAAAGATCAGCAGCGTCACAAACGCGGTGATCAGGAACAGCAGCACTTCCAGCAGGATCACCGACACCAGCTTGGTGCGCACGATCTGGTTCAGGCGGGCAATGATCTGGAACACGGTGGCGCCCGACCAGGCGGCAGGGCCGGCCAGCGGCAGCATCACGTAAAACAACGCAAACACCAGCACGCCCAGCACGATGGCCGACAGCGGGAAGACCACCGTGTACAGCACGGGGCCCAACACGGGAATCTTGCAGACGAACAAGATAATGGCGATGGCGATCATGGCCGCCAGCACGATCAAAAATTCAAGGAAGACCACCGCGATCAGGCGGTGGCTTGTGACCAGCGAAACGAGCACGGCGGCATCAACCAGACTCATGCCAGGCTGGCCCTGCGCATCGCGCATCAGCATGATGCCCACGGCGTTGGAACCGTAAAACATCACGAGGAAGGCCATCAGGCCGCCCAGGAAGACCAGCACGACACTTTTCATGCTGCCGGCGAGCACGGTCAGCACGCCACCGACGAGCACGGCGCCGATGAAGGTCAGGGCCAGCAGGGCAATCGCGCGGAAGTTCCTGATGGCGTCGGTCGCTTCGATCAGCGAGCCCACGGCGGAGGAAAAGGGAAGAGGTTTTGCTGCTTCAGTGGAAATGGTCATGTCTAGCCTGGATGGGGGTAAATCGGGGAACGGAACGGCCGGCATGGCCGCCCCGTGGTAATCAATGTCAGTAAGCGCGGGCCAGCTGCAGGTCGGACGCGGGCGCCTGGCGCTGGACGATCTGCAGCTTGACGTTCTGACCGCCGACGCGCTTGCTATTCAGGTACAGGGCCGTGCGCACCGGGTAAATGCCCTGCGGCACGCCTTCCGGCATGGGAATCGAGAAGCCGCCCTTGTAGGCGCCGCTGCCGTTGTTGCTGCTGACCACCTTGCGCACCGTCTTGATCAAGTCGCCATTCGGCTTGTACAGGCTCAATTCCTCTTCCACCAGCGGGTTCGGATCGCGCGTGCCGGCCGCCACTTCGATATACGAATTGGTCTGCGCCTTCTGGCCCGGACGCACGGAGGATGGCGTAAAGCCCGTCTCGTACTTCACCAGGGTCGACTGCTCGGGCAGCTTGCCCTTGTTGGCCACCTTGTAGTCGGTCTGCACCTGCTGCGCCGTCTTGACTTGCTGGCTTTGATAATTCAGGGCCACGCAGGCGAGCGCGCCCAGGCTGGCGCCCAGGGCCGCGCCGCGCACCGTGTTGTTGCCGCCGCCCAGCAAGCCGCCGACGACGGCGCCAATGCCGGCCAGCATGGCCGTGTTGCATTCGCCGCTGGCCGCTTCCGTGCCGGCGGTATTGGTGCCGGTGGCGCCAGGGCCGCCCGGCGCGGCACAGCCGGCCAGCATCGAGGACACGACCAGCAGCGCCACCATGGGCTTGGCAATTTGTTTCATTTTTTTCACGTTATTCTCCAGGAAGATCAAAATAGGGGGAAGGCCAGCCGCGCGGCTTACTCGATCTGGATTTGCGACAGCGCCTTGTCTTGCGCTTCCTTCGCCTTGCGCTTGATGTCCTGCGCATGGCGGTTGCCCGTATCCATGCGCAACACGGCATTCGCGTTGGCGATGGCGCAGTCGTATTTGCGCTGGCTCATGCAATGGCTCGCTTCCGACAGGCTCTCCGTGATCACGCTTTCCAGGCCGGTAGTCTGTTTGACAGGCGCCGGTGGCGGCGGTGCCGCCTTGACGGGCTTGGCGGGTTTTTCCGCGACAGGTGCCGGTGCCGGTGCCGGCGCAGGTGCAGGAGCTGCCGCTGGCACTGGCTCAGGCTCGGCAGCAGGTGTCGCGGCCAGGTCGGCCGACGTGCCGCCATCGAGCGCAGGGTCGCTGATGGCCAGCGGCTGCTCGGCGGCAACCGTCTCCTCGGCAGGAACCGTCGGTGCGGGGACTGGCGCGGGCACGGCAGGCTTGCCTGACAGGTAATAGTATCCCCCTGCCGCACCCACTACCACTACTGCCGCGACGGCCGCGGCGATCAATTTCATGCGGCTGCTACCGGTCGGGCCGTCGGATGGCGTTTCCGGCACGCCGGCGGGTGCCGGAGCAGGTTCTGGCGCCGGTGCAGGTGCCGGTGCGGGATCGGCACGGCGCTTTTCCAGCACGGGCGGCGGCGCAGGTGGCGCGACCGGTTCCGCCACCGGTGCCGGGACAGGCTCAGGCACGGGCACCGGTTCAATGACAGGCTCAATCATCGGCTCGATAACCGGCTCGATAACCGGCTCCGGCAGCGGCGGCGGCACCGCTGCGGCAAGGGGTGCCACGGCAAAGCTGAACGCGCACTTGGGGCAGAACCTGGCTTCGGGCTTGCAATCATGGCCGCACTGGCCGCAGGTCTTGCCTGGCACCGGGGGGGCGGCGGCAGGGGCAATAGCAAACGTGGTGCCGCAGGAGGAACAGAATTTGGCGCCCGGCTTATTCTCGGCCTGGCAGGAAAGGCATTTCAATTGGCATCTCTTTTCATATCAACGCAGGGAGTCGCGTACGCTGGCGATTGCCAGAAAGGCAGCTTTGTTGCCGTACGGCTAAATATCTGACGAGTATATTTTCAAACACCAAGTTGCCACAAGGGAAAATTGCCTTTTGCTCTATTCAATTTTTAAATATTGGTAAAAATTATGCCGCCATGGCGGGCCATGCCCCATGTTGGTGCACCAATAACAAAAAACCCGGCAACGCAGTACGCGTTGCCGGGTTTTTCAAAGGATGCCCGAGGGCCGAAGACTATCTACTTGCGTCCGCCCCGTGCCGGCGCGGCATGGCCGCCCTTGGCTGGCGGCTTGCCGCCACGGCCCATCGGCACGGCGACCGGCTTGGCCTTGGTCTTGATGGTCGACAAGATTGACGGACGCACTTTCGACTCGACGGCCGTCGCCTTCGGCGCTGCGGCCGTGCCGCCCAGGGCGATACGGTTCTTGCCGGGCGTAACCTTGAACTTGTCCGGCGTGCCGGCGCCATGCGTCTGGCGGCTGCGTTCGCCGGCGGCCAGGCCGCCCGACTCGGATGACGTCCAGGCGGGGATCAAATGCTTGTCGCCATTGCCGATCAAGTCGCCTCGGCCCATGTTGACCAGCGCTTCGCGCAAAATCGGCCAGTTGGCCGGGTCCTGGTAGCGCAGGAACGCTTTATGGGTGCGGCGGATCTTGCCGCTGCGGGCCGTTTCCACCACTTCCGAGTCTGCCGTGACCTTGCGCAGGGGATTCTTGCGCGTGTGATACATGGTCGTCGCCATCGCCATCGGCGTGGGCATGAAGGTTTGCACCTGGTCCAGCTTGAAATTGTTTTTCTTCAGCCACAGGGCCAGGTTCAGCATGTCCGTGTCCGTCGTGCCCGGATGGGCGGCGATGAAATACGGGATCAAATACTGCTTCTTGCCCGCTTCCAGCGAGAAACGGTCGAACATTTCCTTGAATTCGTCATACGCGCCGATGCCGGGCTTCATCATCTTCGACAGGGTGCCCTCTTCCGTGTGCTCAGGGGCAATCTTCAGCAAGCCGCCCACGTGGTGCGTCACCAGCTCCTTGACGTACTCGGGGGACCGCACGGCCAGGTCGTAGCGCAAGCCCGAGCTGATCAAGACTTTCTTGATGCCGGGAATGGCGCGCGCCTTGCGGTACAGGGAAATAAGCTTGCTGTGGTCCGTGCCCAGGTTCACGCAGATGGACGGGTACACGCACGACAGGCGGCGGCACGACACTTCGATCTCTTTTTCCTTGCAGGCGAGGCGGTACATATTCGCCGTCGGACCGCCCATATCGGAAATGGTGCCCGTAAAGCCTTTGGTTTTATCGCGGATATGCTCGATTTCGCGCAGGATCGACGGTTCCGAACGGCTCTGGATGATGCGTCCTTCATGCTCCGTGATCGAGCAGAAGGTGCAGCCGCCGAAGCAGCCGCGCATGATGTTGACGGAAAAGCGGATCATTTCCCACGCGGGGATATGCGCCTTGCCGTAGCTCGGGTGCGGCGCGCGCGCGTAGTTCATGTCGTACACGCCATCCATCTCGTCCATGGCCAGCGGCAGCGGCGGCGGATTGAGCCACACGTCGCGTTCGCCGTGCGCCTGCACCATGGCGCGCGCATTGCCGGGATTCGATTCCAGGTGGAACACGCGCGAAGCGTGTGCATACATGACGGGGTCATCCTTGACGACGTCGTAGGCGGGCAGGCGCACCACCGTCTTGTCGTGCTTTTCCTTGGCCATGGCCAGGCGCTCTTCGCGGCTCATGATGCGGATCGGCTTGATGACTTCGGCCGATTTCGACGCATTTTCCGTGGCGCAGGCGGTCTTGTCTTCCTGCACCATCTCGTAGGGGCTGTAGTGCGGATCGATCTTGCCGGGCACGTCGACGCGGGTGGAATTGTGCACGCCCCAGTCGTCACCGGGCAGCCAGCCGGCCGGCACCATGAAGGCCGTGCCGCGCAAGTCGCGGATATCCTTGATGTTTTCGCCGGCGGCCAGACGGTGCGTCAGGTCGACCAGCGCGCGCTCGGCATTGCCGAAAATCAACAAATCGGCCTTGGAATCGGGCAAGACGGAACGGCGGACCTTGTCCGACCAGTAATCGTAATGGGCGATGCGGCGCAAGGACGCCTCGATGCTGCCGATGACGATGGGCACGTCGGAATACGCTTCGCGCGCGCGCTGGGCGTACACGGTGACGGCGCGGTCCGGGCGTTTATTTGGTTCGGCATTGGCCGTGTAGGCATCGTCGGAGCGGATCTTGCGGTCGGCCGTGTACTGGTTGACCATGGAATCCATGTTGCCGGCGGTAATGCCGTAGTACAAACGCGGCTTGCCGAGGATGCGGAAGGCGTCGGCCGACAGCCAGTCGGGCTGGCTGATGATGCCGACGCGGTAACCTTGCGCTTCGAGCAGGCGGCCGACCAGGGCCATGCCGAAGCTCGGATGGTCGATGTAGGCGTCGCCCGTGACGAGGATGACGTCGCACTGGTCCCAGCCCAGCGCGTCCATCTCGGCACGCGACATCGGCAGGAAAGGCGCCACGGCAGCGCGGGCAGACCGCTTGGGAACGGTCGCAAATAAATTGGTAGGGGAGCTCATAGGGTACGGATTGTACCGGAATTGGCCATTTCCAACCTGACGGCCTGCTTTTTACTGTTGGATTTCAGTACAAAAAACGTTTAATTTTCAAACACTTGGGGAAAGAAGGCCCGTCCCGGCAGGGCCAGGCCCAGCATTTCCCGCAACTTGCTTAAATGCCCATATTGGCTAGAATCTCACCCAGTTCCCGCAAAGCCGGCTCCAGTTTCGGATGCTTGACGGCAAACTTGGCCGACAATTCCTGGCTGCGCTCGGCCAGTCCATACGTGGTCGACTCTTCTTCCTGTTCCTGCGCGGCGCGCTTTTCCATCAGCAACTTGATGTCGACATCGAGTTTTTGCAGCAAACCATGCAGTTCTTCATCGACGGGGCCGCTGCTTGCGAGGGTCGAATGCAGTTGTTGCAGCGATTCCTTGAGTTTGCTATCCATGTTTTTTCCTGTCAGTCAGTAAATTGCGTGTCCAGGAACAATTGTTCCACCTTGCTCCTGGCCCACGGGGTCTTGCGCAAAAACTTCAGGCTCGACTTGATGCTGGGATCGCTGATGAAGCAATTGATATCGATGTGCTTGGCCAGGCCGTCCCAGCCGTAGTGGGCGTGCAGGCGCGTCACGATACCTTCCAGGGTAATGCCATTCAAATCTTGCTGACTCATATACTCTTTCGACTGCCTTGGTTACGTCTTCATTTACATCTTACTCAATTCTACGCCGCCGGCACAGAAAGCTTGCGTGCGCCAGGTCAACGCAACGCAAGCTTCTGATGAGAACGGCTTACTTCGCGTTCAAGCCGCGGCGTTCCAGCAGCGGTTCCACGGTAGCATCGCGGCCGCGGAAGTCGCGGAACAGCTGCAGCGCATCGACGCTGCCGCCGCGCGACAGCAATTTGCTGCGGAACCAGTCGCCATTCTTGCGCGTCAGGCCGCCGTTTTCCTTGAACCAGTTGACCGATTCCGCGTCCAGCTTTTCCGACCACAGGTAGGCGTAATACGCCGCCGAGTAGCCGCCCGAGAAGCTGTGCGAGAAATACGCGGTGCGGTAGCGCGGCGGCACGGGCGCGTAATCGACGCCCGCATCTTTCAGCGATGCCGCTTCAAAGGCCAGCACGTCCGTCGGAATCTGGCTCGGCGCCAGCTGGTGCCAGCGCTGGTCCAGCAGGGCGGCCGACAGGTATTCCGTCGTCATGAAGCCCTGGTTGAATTTCTTCGCCGCAGTGACCTTGTCGAGCAATTCCTGCGGCATGGCCGCACCGCTCTGGTAGTGCTTGGCATAGTTTTGCAGCACTTCCGGCCAGACGGCCCACATTTCATTGACTTGCGACGGGTACTCGACGAAGTCGCTCGGCACGCTGGTGCCGGCAAAGCGCGGGTATTTCACGTTCGAAAACATGCCGTGCAGCGCATGGCCGAATTCGTGGAACATGGTCGTCACTTCATCGAACGTCAGCAAGGTCGGCTGGCCGGCGGGCGGCTTCGGAATGTTCAATTGGTTGGCGACGACGGGATGCGTGCCCATCAGCGATGATTGCGACACATATTCATTCATCCACGCACCGCCATGCTTGTTGCCGCGCGCATAGAAATCGGCAATGAACAGGGCCAGCGGCTTGCCGTTGGCATCCAGAACGTCGTAGACGCGCACGTCCGGGTTGTACACCGGCAAGTCCTTCCGTTCCTTGAAGCTGATGCCATACAGTTTATTGGCGGCAAAGAAGACGCCGTTGTTCAGCACGCTATTCAGTTCCAAATACGGTTTCAGCTCGTTTTCATCGAAATTGAAACGCTGCTTGCGCAGCTTGTCCGTGTAGATGGCCCAGTCGGCCGCTGCCACCTGGAAACCGCCTTTTTCCGCATCGACCACTTGCTGCAGGTCGGCCGCTTCGCGGCGCGCGTTGGCGACGGCCGGTTTCGCCAGTTCCGACAGCAGGGTGTTGACGGCCGTGGTGGTCTTGGCCGTCTGGTCTTCCAGCGAATACGCGGCGTAGTTGGCGTAACCGAGCAAAGTCGCCCGTTCGGCGCGCAGTTTGGCCAGCTTCAGCACGATGGCGCGGTTGTCGAACTCGCCGCCCTGGCTGCCGCGGTTCAGCGACGCATCCATCAGGCGCTGACGCGTCTTGCGATCCGTCAATACGGCCAATGGCGGCTGGCCGCTGGTGTTCACCAGGGCAATGACGAACTTGCCCGTCAAGCCCCGTTCCTTGGCTGCCGTGGCGGCCGTATCGATATCGCTGTCCGTCATGCCCGCCAGTTCGGCACGCGTGTCGACGATGATGCTCTTGGCATTCGTTTCCTTCAGCACGTTTTGCGCGAAAGCCGTTTCCAGGCCCGCCTGCTCGGCGTTATAGGCTTTCAGTTTTTCCTTGTCCGCATCGGACAGCTTGGCGCCGGCGCGCACGAAATCCGTGTGATAGCGCTCGAGCAGGCGCAGGGATTCCGCATCGAGGCCCAGCTTGTCGCGCTTGGCATACAGGGTGTCGATGCGGGTAAACAATTTCGGGTTCAGGGTGATGGCATCGCCATGCGCGGCCAGTTTCGGCGACACGTCCACTTCCACCGCTTCCAGCACGCTGTTCGTGTTGGTCGACGTCATGTTGCTGAAGATGCTTTGTACGCGGTGCAGCAGCTGTCCCGTGCGCTCCAGGGCCACGATGGTGTTCTCGAACGTGGCCGGCTGGCGGTTGCTGGCGATCACGTTGACTTCGGCCAGCTGGCGTTTCATGCCTTCGGCAAACGCCGGCGCATAGTGCTCGTCCTTGATCAGGCCGAATTGCGGCATCTGGAACGGCAGCGGACTGACTTTCAACAGGGGATTCTGGGCGCTGACGGCGGCGGCAGGCGCGGATTTTGCGGTGGCGGCAGCCATGGCGGAAGGAACGGCGTGGGCCAGCATGACGCTGGCGGCGATGACGAGCAGTTGTGGACGGATCATGACATCTTTCAGGAGGCGCGGGAAGAACCGCGATCGCGTCGCGGGCCAGTGGCAGATCATAGCAGCCTGTCACACAGGCGTCATCCAACATGGGCGATCCTGTGGTGCAGCACGCCAAATGCGCGGTTTACCACGGTGTACAATCAAAATCCCCAAATAAAAATGGCCGCCCATTGCCGGGCGGCCATTGATGTTCAGCACCGGCGAGGCCGGTGCTGGGGAGAAATTACTTGCCGTTCAAGCCACGGCGTTCCAGCAGCGGTTCGATCTTCGCATCGCGGCCGCGGAAGTTGCGGTAGATGTCGAGCGCATCGGCGCTGCCGCCGCGCGACAGCAGTTTCTGACGGAACCAGTCGCCGTTCTTGCGCGTCAGGCCGCCGTTTTCCTTGAACCACTCGACCGTGTCGGCGTCGAGCTTTTCCGACCACAGGTAGGCGTAGTAGCCGGCCGAATAGCCGCCCGCGAACGCGTGCGAAAAATACGTGGTGCGGTAGCGCGGCGGCGCCGGGGCGAAATCGACGCCCGCGTCCGTCAAGGCGGCCTTTTCAAACGCCAGCACGTCGGTCGGGATCTGTGCCGGGGTCAGCTGGTGCCAGCGCTGGTCCAGCAGGGCCGATGCCAGGTATTCCGTGGTCTTGTAGCCCTGGTTGAAATTGTCCGCCGCCGTCACCTTGGCCAGCAGTTCAGCCGGAATGGCCGCGCCCGTCTGGTAGTGCTTCGCGTAGTTTTGCAGCACTTCCGGCCACAGCGCCCACATTTCATTGACTTGCGACGGGTATTCGACGAAGTCGCGCGGCACGCTGGTGCCGGCAAAGCGCGGGTACTTCACGTTCGAAAACATGCCGTGCAGCGCATGGCCGAATTCGTGGAACATGGTGTTGACTTCGTCAAACGTCATCAGGGTCGGCTGGCCCGCTTCCGGCTTCGGAATGTTCAGGTTATTCGCGATCACCGGCTTGCGGTTCAGCAAGCTCGACTGGCCCACGTAGGCATTCGCCCAGGCGCCGCCGCGCTTGTTGCTGCGCGCGTAAGGGTCGAGCGTAAAGATGGCCAGCTGCGTGCCGTCTTCATTGAAGACGTCGTACACCAGCATGTCGGTGTTGTAGACGGGCAAGTCGGTGCGCTGCTTGAAGGTGAGGCCGTACAATTTACCGGCGGCAAAGAACACGCCACGGGTCAATACGCTGTGCATCTCAAAGTACGGTTTGAGTTGCGTTTCGTCAAAGTTGTAGCGTTCGGCGCGCACCTTGTCGCTGTAGAAGGCCCAGTCGGCGGCGCCTACCTTGAAGCCGCCTTTGCCCGCATCGATGACCTTCTGGATGTCGTCCGCTTCACGGCGCGCATTGACGACGGCCGGCTTCGCCAATTCGCCCAGCAGGGCGTTCACGGCGGTGGTGTCGTGCGCCGTCTGGTCTTCCAGCGAGTAGGCCGCGTAGTTCGGGTAACCCATCAGCGCGGCACGTTCGGCGCGCAGCTTGGCCAGTTCCAGCACTTCCTGGGTGTTGTCGAACTCGCCGCCACGGCTGCCGCGCGCTTGCGAAGCGGCCATGATGCGTTCGCGCACGGCGCGGTTGGTCAGCAGCGACAGCGGCGCCTGGCCCGTCGTGTTGACGAGGGCGATCACGTACTTGCCGTCCAGGCCGCGCTTCTTGGCCAGGCCGGCGGCCACTTCGATGGCGGCCGGCGACAGGCCGTCCAGTTCTTCGCGCGTATCGACGACGACAGCCGAGGCGTTCAATTCCTTCAGCACGTTCTGCGCGAACTTGGTCGACAGGGCTGCCAGCTGGCCATTGTAGGCGCGCAGCTTTTGCTTGTCGGCCGCCGACAGCTTGGCGCCCGCGCGCACAAAATCGGTGTGATAGCGTTCCAGCAAGCGTTTCGATTCCGCATCCAGGCCCAGCTTGTCGCGCTTGGCGTACAGGGCGTCGATGCGCTTGAAGAGCTTGTCGTTGAGCATGATGGCGTCGCTGTGGGCCGCCATTTTCGGCGCCAGTTCGCGTTCCAGGCCCTGGATCGTCTCATTCGTGTTGGAGCCGGACATCACGGAAAACACGGTGCGCACGCGGCTCAGCAGCTGGCCCGAGCGTTCCATGGCCACGATGGTGTTGTCGAAGGTCGCTGGCTGCTTGTTATTCGCAATCGCGTCGATTTCCGCCAGGTTGGCGGCCATGCCTGCCGTAAAGGCGGGCGCGTAGTCGGCATCCTGCACCTTGTCGAACGGCGGATAGTGGAAGGGCAGGCTGCTGGCCTGCGCAAACGGGTTCGAAGCAGGCAGCGCTGCGGCCGCGGTGGCGGCAAAAGCGGCGGCGGCTGGCGCCAGCATCAGGCTGGCGGCGATGACGAGCATAGTTGGACGGGTCATGTCTTCTTTCAAGGAACGCAAGAGAGCCGCGATTGTGTCGCGGGCCAGCCTGAAATAATAACAGCCAGAAACACTTGCGTCACCCGCAACTACCGATGGTAGCGATACGCCCGTACAGCGTTAGTAATGCGGCGGACGTTCGTTGACCAGCCCGCCATTCGCCTGCTGCGCCCCGTCGCGCACGTGCTCGCCCAACTTGTGCAGCATCGCTTCCAATTGATCGATGCGCTTGCCCTGCTGGTACACCATCTGGTTCAACGACTCGACCAGGTCTTCCTGCTGCGCCAGCTTGATTTCGATATCGACGAAACGTACTTCCATCTGTTCTGCATTGTCCATGGTGCTCTCGGTGATTCCTGACTGAAAGGGGGCATTCTACCGCCGCAGCGGCGTGAGCCAGGACAAACTCCCTCCATTCCCCGCCGGACGGGCTGCGATTTCTGTTTATTCTTCCTGTATGGGCTCAAACCGCTTGACGAATGAGAACAAACGATTACAATGAATGCACCAACGCCGCCCGAACCAGTACTCATCGATACGCGCAAGACGGCCGAATACCGGCGCTGGGAAGATGGTTTGCACGATGTGGCGGCCGCCGCCATCGATGCCCGCATCAAGCATTTGCAGCACGGTAAGAAGGGCGACTGGCGCCCTGTGGGCGAAGGCGTGTGCGAACTGCGCTTTTTACAGACGGGGCCGGGCTGGCGCGTGTATTTTCATGAAACGAATCGGGGCACCCTGATCTTGCTGCTGCTGGGTGGCGACAAATCCAGCCAGCAACGCGACATCAAGCAGGCGCAAGCGATCCTCAGGGAACTGAAAGCCCGGCAGGCGGCCATCCGGAAAGCGGCGGCATCCACAGGAGCACGAAAGCAATGAACCAACATATCGACCATGACACCTTCGACCTCGACGACCTGGAGGCCTTAGGCCTGAGCAAATTTGACCCAACGCAACATCTGACCAGCAAGGCCGCCGTGGCCGCCTACATGAGCGAAATCGTCGCCACCGGCAACGCGGAACTGTTCCAGTCCGCCATGAACGACGTGGTGCGCGCCTACGGCATGGGCAAGGTGGCGGCCAGGGCCGACATCACGCGCGAAGGCGCATATAAAGCCTTGCGCGAAGGCAGCAAGCCGCGCTTTGAAACCATTTTAAAGATGCTCGACGCGCTGGGCATGCAGCTGGCCATCGTGCCGAAAACCACGCCCGACGGCGCAGTGGAAGCGTGAACGCTGCTTAAGCCTTCGGCGCGGCCAGCAAAGCCTTCATGCGCGCCAGACGTTCTTTCGGCGAAATCACTTCCGCTTCCGTCGGCACGGCGTCGCCCACGTCGAGTTGCATTTCCTTGATGAAGCGCGACGGATCGCAATGGACTTGCTCGCCCGCCCGCTTGCGCTTCTTGCACCAGGTGACGTGCAGAGTGCGCTGGGCGCGCGTAATGCCCACATACATCAGCCGCCGCTCTTCCTGGATGCGCGCGGCGATGGTTTCGGCGGGCGCGTCCGCGTCGCCCTTGTGCGGCAAGATGCCCTCTTCCACGCCAACGAGAAACACGTGCGGAAACTCCAGCCCTTTCGACGCGTGCAGGGTGGACATGCGCACGGCGTCCTGCTCCTCATCCTTGCCCTCCAACATCGTCATCAGGGCCACCATCTGCGTCAGTTCCAGCACGTTCTTTTCTTCGCCATCGCGGTCCTTGCCGCCCCGGCCACGCTCCTTGAGCCAGTTGACGAATTCGAGCACGTTCTGCCACTTGCTTTGCGCTTGCCGTTCCTCGAAGGCATCATACAGATACGATTCGTAGTGGATTTCCTTCATCATGTCGTCCAGCACTTCGGCCGCGTTGTCGCCGCTGCCGGCCGCGCCGGGGCGGCTGGCGCGCGATTCGAGGTCGTTGATGAAGTTGCAGAAGTCGCGCAGCGGTCCCAGCTGGCGGTCCGTCAGCTTGGCCTCGCCTCGATGCCGCCTTTAAAGACGGCCTGAAACAGCGAGCACTGCCACTGCCCCGAAAACGCGCCCAGCACTTCCAGGGTCGACTGCCCCACGCCACGGCGCGGCGTCGTCACGGCGCGAATGAAGGCCGGGTCGTCGTCTTCGTTGGCCAGCAAACGCAGGTAGCTGATGATGTCCTTGATCTCGGCCTTATCAAAAAAACTCTGGCCGCCCGAAATCGTGTACGGGATGCGTTCCTTGCGCAAACATTGCTCGATGATCCGTGCCTGGTGGTTGCCCCGGTACAGAATCGCGTAGTCGGAAAATTTGTTTTTTCTCTCGAAATGGTCGGCCGAAATCATGATGGCGACCTGCTCCGCCTCCTGCTCGTCCGTCTGCATGCCCAGCACCTTGATCGGCTCGCCCAGGCCGTGCTCCGACCACAGCGACTTTTCGAACAATTTCGGATTATTGCCGATGACGGCATTGGCCGCATTGAGCACGCGCATGGTGGAGCGGTAATTCTGCTCCAGTTTGATCACGCGCAAATCGGGGAAATCCGTTTCCAGCGTTTTCAGATTTTCCACCGTGGCGCCGCGCCACGCATAGATCGCCTGGTCGTCGTCGCCCACGGCCGTAAACATCGGCTTCTTGCCGATGCCCGTCACCATCAATTTCACCAGTTCGTACTGGCAGGTATTCGTATCCTGGTATTCATCGACGAGCAGGTAGCGCAAACGCCGCTGCCACTTGTCGCGCACGGGGCCATTGTTGCGGAACAATTCCACGGGCAAGCGTATTAAATCGTCGAAATCGACGGCCTGGTAGGCGGAGAGCGTGGCCACATAGCTGCGGTAGATGCGCGCCGCGTTCGCTTCATCTTCATCCTTGGCTTGCGCCAGCGCCATGTCCGGGTCGATCAGGCCATTTTTCCACAGCGACATGGCATTCTGGATGCCGCGGATCACCTGTTTATCGGTGGTAATGGCGAGGTCTTGCACCAAGGAAAAACAATCGTCGCTATCCATATGGAAAAGCGGTCTTTCAAGCCCACGCCATTGGCTTCCTGGCGCAGGATTTTCACGCCCAGCGAGTGGAAGGTCGATACCGTCAACTGCTTGGCCTGGCGCGGCTGCTTCAAGAGCTTGGCGATGCGTTCCTGCATTTCCAGCGCCGCCTTGTTGGTGAAGGTCAGCGCGGCGATGGTGCGCGGGTCGTAGCCCCGGTCTTCGATCAGATGGGCGATCTTTTGCGTGATCACGCGCGTCTTGCCCGAACCGGCGCCCGCCAGTACCAGACAAGGGCCGTCGAGGTAGGTAACCGCTTCGCTTTGGGGCGCATTCAGACCGAACTGTGGTGCTTTGGACATCAGGGTATTTCCGCAGGGAACAGCAGCCCATTGTAACAGCGTCGCGCCCGCCATTTGCACGGCGAGATCTGCATGAAAAACAGGCAACGGCATTGATATATCGCCATATGCCGCCATCTTGGCCGCTGCAATGCGTGCGGCGCGGCCACGCCTGGAGTACCATTCCGCCTATATCGCCCGCGCGCGCCCACTTACCGAATGGCAGTCCCATGAAATTTGAACACCTGATTGAAATCAACGATCCCTTGAACCCGCTGATCGACACCCTGACCCTGGAACAGGTCTGGCGCGGCCTCGTCTTGCGCGCCGAGTCGCCCAAGCTGTTCGTGCCGCACCTCGATGAATGCCGGATCAGCGAGCGCTGCGATGCCGGTTTCGCGCGCAGCCTGCGCTATGGCGAGCTGGTCATCAACGACAAGGTGGTGCTGGTGCCGCAACTGCAGGTGCGCTATGAAGTGCCGGCGCAGAAAGACATCAGCGCTTCCTCGCTGGTGATGACCATCGAGATGCCCGACGAAGCGAGCCTGTGGGTGCGCTTCCAGTACGACGACGGCCACGACGCGGCCACCGATGCGGCCAACGCCCTGTACGACGACTTCCGCCGCTCCGCCTACAAGGAGTCCGACATCGACACCGTGCGCATCATGCGCGAGCTGGCGCTTGAGGGACGACTGGATGCAGGTCTGCTGAATTAACCTCCCGCGCTAAATTCGTGCGCTGCGGCCCCATAACTGGTCGGGGCGAAATTGCAGTCCCGCCTGCTCCGCGCTGAGCACTTCGCGGATGGCGTGCAAGTCCACGCGCGTATCGCGCCGCAGCGGCACGTCCAGGCGCGCGCCGCGCGGGCCGATCAGCGATTGCACGTGGGGCGTGGTGGCATTCAAGCCCTTGCGCGTGACGACGCCGATTTCTCCATTCAACAGTTTCACGAAGGTGCCGACGGGATAGATGCCCAGCTCGCGCACCAGCAAGGATGCCAGCGGCGCATCCAGGGTGGCCTTGTCGGCCATCAACATTTCGCGCAGGGCCACGTTCGGCAGCAAAGGCTGGCGGTAGCTGCGCTTCGAGACGCGCGCGCAATAGCGGTCGGCCAGCATGATCAGGCGGGCACCGATGCCGATCGCCTCGCCTTGCGTGCCCAGCGGATAGCCGCTGCCATCGATATTTTCATGGTGCTGCAGCACGGCTTGCAGCCAGACGGCGTCCGTCACGCCCGCCGCGCGCAGCAAGTCGACACCGGCTTGCGGATGGGCGCGCAAATAGGCGCGTTCCTGCGCATCCAGCGGCCCGGCCTTGTGCTGGAAATCCGCATGGCGTTCCAGCATGCCCACATTCATGCTCAGCGCGGCCAGCACCACGCTGCGGATCACATCGTCACCGAGTTTCAGGGCGCGCGCCAGCAGGGCCGCGATGACGGCCGTATCGACGCTGTGCCGCACGGCAAAGTCGCCCGCGCCCTGGTTGTGCAGGATGCAGGCCAGCGCCACGTCGGCGTCCAGAACAACGGCCTCTTCCACCAGCTGCGCCAGCGCGGCCAGCGGTGCGTGGCTGCCCGCTTGCCCGGCGGCGATGGATGGCAAGACGAGGGCCAGCCCCGCCGTGACGAGGTTCAGCATGCGCAGGGCCGACGGCGCTTCCGTGGCCGTGCGCGGCACGTCGGCGCTGGTATCGGCGATGACGCCGCGCGCCAGCAGCAATGCGATCTGGTTCTCGCTGCTGATGACATGGCCCAGCCTGGCCAGCAAGCCGCCCGTCTCGCCATGCACGTCCCAGGGCAGGGCCACGCCCAGGGCGAGTTCTCCCGCGTAAATGCGCCGAATTTTCACATCGTCTCCATCATCGCCTGCACCCGCTTGTTTTTACCATCGTGGCATCAGCGGCATGTACCAATTGAAATGTTTTTTGCTTTTAATCAATATTTCAATGTGGCAGCGATGATCGCGCAATCATGTGCGCTTGTCTACAAAATTGTGTAAATATCAAAATTGCATCAGACGCCAGGCGAGCAGTCGGCGCAGCCGGGCGCGTGTTCCGGGTCTTTTTCCAGGTGCAGCGCCAGTTCGCGCAAGGCCGTGCGCACGCCTTCCTCGATGACGGGGTGGTAGAACGGCATGTCGAGCATGGCCGGCACCGTCAGCTGCGCCTGGCATGCCCACGCCAGCAAATGGCCCAGGTGTTCCGCCCGGGGGCCGATCAGCTCGGCGCCAAGAAAACGCTTGCTGCCGAATTCCGCATACACGCGCAGCATGCCCTGGTTTTGCAGCATGACGCGGCTGCGGCCCTGGTTGCCGAACGACACGGCGCCGACGGCGAAGCGGCCCGCGTGGCTCACGCACAGCTGCTGGTAGGTGGCGCCCACGGTGGCGATCTGCGGCTCCGTGAAGGCGATCGCCAGCGGCGTGCGGCGCAAGCCAGGCTTGACGTCAGGAAAGCGCGCCGCGTTGTCGCCCGCGATGCGGCCCTCGTCGGCCGCCTCGGGCAGCAGCGGCAAGGCGTTGTCGGCATCGCCCGCGATGAAGATGGCACTCTTGCCGCACTGCATGGTGTGCGGGTCATGCAAGGGGATGCCGTGGCGGTCGAGCTCGATTTGCGCCGTTTCCAGGCCGATCTTGTCCACGTTCGGACGGCGGCCGATGGCGGCCAGCACGTACTCGAACTGCTCGGTTCTTTCCACGCCCGCATCATCGCTACTGGTGAGCGCGATGCCGCCGCCGTCCGGCGTTGTTGCCATGTGGGCGACCTGGGTCATGAAACGGATATCGAGTTCGCGCGCCAGCACGGCGTCGGCCTCCCGCAGCACCAGCGGATCCGTCAGCTGGGCGACTTTATTGCCGCGCGCAAACACCGTCACGCGCACGCCCAGCCGCGCCAGCGCCTGTCCCAGTTCAAGGCCGATGACGCCGCTGCCGACCACGGCGACCGATTGCGGCAAGTCCGTCCATTCGAACACGGCGTCGCTGGTGATGACGCGCTGGCCCGCCGCCTGCCACTCGGGCGGCACGATGGGCGTGGAACCGGTGGCGATGACGACGCTGGCGGCTTCGACAAGCGTGTGTTCGTCGACCTGCAGCTTGCCTGGCGCGATGAAGCGGGCGTGGCCGCGCAGCTTTTCTTCGTCGGGGATGGCGTTGACGCCGTCGAGCACGAAGCCGACAAAGCGGTCGCGCTCGCTGCGCACCCTGGCCATCACTTGCCGGCCGTCGATGCGCACGGGGCCCGGATGCACGCCAAAAGCGGGCGCGGCAGCCACCGCATGGGCCGCCTCGGCCGCCGCGATCAGGAGTTTGCTGGGCATGCAGCCGACCCTGGCGCACGTCGTGCCGTACGGCCCGCTTTCGATCATCAGCACGCGCTTGCCCTGCATGCGCGCCGCCCTGTGCGCCGTCATGCCGGCCGTGCCGCCGCCGATCACGGCCACATCCACTCGTATCGTTTTCATGGTGCTGTCCATCCCACTGAGGTTGCTCACAGCGTTCGATACTACCCGTTTGCCGAAAATAAGGTTTTACTTTGCAGCAATATATGCATTAGTATAACTAATCATTTTCAA
The DNA here is from genome assembly GCF_056037845.1 of Janthinobacterium sp. TPC_1. Lineage (NCBI taxonomy): Bacteria > Pseudomonadati > Pseudomonadota > Betaproteobacteria > Burkholderiales > Oxalobacteraceae > Janthinobacterium > Janthinobacterium sp. TPC_1. The sequence continues at coordinate 1,371,961 of NZ_CP195157.1, forward strand.
AATTTATAAGCTGAGCTAATGGGATCACTCGATTATCGCGCGCTGGCCGTGCTGGACGCCGTCGCCAGCCATGGCAGTTTCGACAAGGCTGCCCTGGCGCTGGGCATCACCCAGTCGGCCGTCTCGCAGCGCATCAAGGCGCTGGAAGACGCCAGCGGACGCTTGCTGATCATCCGTGGCCAGCCGGCCGTGCCGACGGGCCTGGGCCAGCGATTGATCGTGCATCACCGCAACGTCAAGCTGATGGAAGCGTCGCTCGACATCGACCTGGGCAACAGCGTCAGCATGCCGGAAATCGCCATCGCCATCGATGCCGACAGCCTGGCCACGTGGTTTCCCGACACCTTGTCCGCCCTGCTGGCGCCGCCCCGCTGCCAGCTCGACGTGCGCCTGGCCGACAGCGACAGCGCCTTGCAGATGGTGCGCGACGGCTCCGTGTTCGGCTGCGTGGCGGCAGAGTCCGGCACAGCGATCGACGCGGCGGCCGCCACCAGCGTCACGCCGCTGGGCACTTTGCGCTATGTCTGCGTGGCCACGCCCGTGTTTGCCGGGCACTGGTTCGGCGATGGTTTTATTGCCGAGGCGGTACAACTGGCGCCGGCCGTGGTGGGCCAGCACGGCTTGCTGGCGCGTTTCCTCGCGGAACAATTGAGCCTGCGCGAACCATTTCCGCACCACACCTTGCCCGTGGAAGCGGCGCGCCGCGCCTGCGTCCAGGATGGCCTGGCCTACGGCCTGATGCCGCAGCGCCTGGCCGCGCAGGCGCTGGCGACAGACCGTCTCGTGGATCTGATGCCGGGCAGCACCCTGGACGTACCGCTGAGCTGGCATGCGTGGACCTTGGACACGCCGTTTACCAAGCTGTTGTCGGAACAGATCGTCAAAGCCGGGCGCGACTACCTGGCTTAAATATCCAGCGGATCCACTTCCAGCGACCATTTCACGCGCGTCTTCATGGCGCGCAATTCCATCAGCCATTCCTTCAGGAACGCCTGCAGCGCGGGCCGCGAGGGCGATTCCAGCAGCAGCTGGGCGCGGTCCACGTTGTAGACGCGCGTCATGCTCATGGGAATCGGGTCATTGATGGTCACTTGCGGGTGTTCCATGCACTCTTTCGCCGCCTGCAGGAATTCGATGGCCGTCGCCAGCTCCGGGGCTTCGGCGCGCAGCAGGGCCTGGAACAGGTAGGGCGGCAGCGCCGCCTGGGCCCGCTCTTCCAGCAAGGTGGTGGCGAAATGGTCGTAATCGTGGTTGACGACGGCGTCGTACAGCGGATGGCGCGCATAGCGCGTCTGGATCAGCACTTCGCTGACGCTGCCCCCTTCCGTCTGCGCGGCGCGCCCGGCCCGGCCCGCCACCTGCATCAGCTGGGCGAACAGGCGTTCGCTGGCCCGGTAATCCTGGGAAAACAGGGCCGTGTCCGGATTCAAAATGCCGACCAGGGTCAGTTTTTTGAAGTCGTGGCCCTTGGCCACCATCTGCGTGCCGATCAGAATATCGACTTCGCCCCGGTGCACGGTGTCGAACGCTTCCTGCGCGCTGCCCTTCTTGCGCGTGGAATCGGCATCGATGCGCAAAATCCTCGCCTCGGGAAACAATTGCTGCAAGCCCTCTTCCACCCGCTGCGTGCCCCGTCCCAGCGGCTGCAGATCGACGTTGCCGCAGGTGGGGCAATGGCGGGGAATGCGCAGTTCCAGGCTGCAATGGTGACAACGCAGCCGGTGCTCGGGCTTGTGCAGCACCATGAACGAGGTGCAGCGCGTGCAATTGCTGATCCAGCCGCACGATTCGCAGCAGATGACGGGCGAATACCCGCGCCGGTTCAAGAACAGCAGCGACTGCTCGCCGCGCTCCATGCGCAGTTTTAATGCCGCCACCAAGTGCGACGTCAAGCCGTCCTTCGGCTTGTCGCGCTCCATGTCGAGGATCTTGACGCGCGGCAACACCGCATTCTTGACGGCCCGTTCGCGCAATTCCAGCTTGCGATAGCGCCCCGTCTGCGCGTGGTGCCAGCTTTCCAGCGACGGTGTGGCCGAACCGAGCACGATGGGAATCTGCAATTGCCAGGCGCGCCACACGGCCAGGTCGCGCGCGGAATAGCGCAAGCCTTCCTGCTGCTTGTAGGAAGGATCGTGCTCTTCGTCGATGACGATCAGTTTCAATTTCGGCAAGGACGCCAGGATGGCCAAGCGCGTGCCGAGCACGATGCGCGCCTGGCCCTGGTGCGCGGCCAGCCAGTGCAGCATGCGCTCGCCTTCGGACAGGCTGCTGTGCAGGGTCGCCAGCATGACGCCGGGAAAACGCGCGCGGATATTGCCTTCCAGCTGGGGCGTGAGGTTGATTTCCGGCACCAGGATGAGGATTTGCGCATCGTCCTCGCGCGCCAGCACCTGGGCGCAGGCTTGCAGATACACTTCCGTCTTGCCGCTGCCCGTCACGCCGTACAGCAGGGTTGGCTTGAAACCCTGGGCGCCGCCGATGGCGTCCGCAGCTTCTTGCTGGGCAGCATTGAGCGCCGGCATGTTCAGCGGCGTGCCGTCATGCGCATCGGCCAGCTTGCCCAGCTTCTTGATGGCGCGGTCGAGCGCCACGGTGGTCAGCACGCGCAGGTTCTTCGGTAAACCCGGCAAGGCCACTTCACCGAGCGGGCGCTGGTAGTAATCGGCGGCGAAAGCGGCCAGCGCCAGCCACTGCTCCGACAGGGGCGCCAGCTGGCTGCGCACGGCCAGCACGTCCTTCAATTTCGCGGCAGGCACGTCGGTGCTGTCGGACACGCCGACGATCAGCCCCATCACTTCGCGCCGGCCGAACGGCACCAGCGCCAGCTGCCCCACTTGCGGCAGCGGCGCGTCCGCGACGCCGTCCGCCGCCGCCCCGTTCCAGCGATAGTCGAACAGGGCGTTCAGGGGCGTGTCGAGCGCGATTTTCAGGATGCACGGCGTCAAAAGGCACTGCGGCATGGGGGTATGGCCTATCTCAATAAAAAAGCGCGCCGCAGGGTCGATGGCGCGGCGGGATGTCAGGCGTCAAGCCAGCGGGCCATGATACTTGTTTCGTCCGTCAAACGCCTAACGGCAGACAGCACGGCGTGTCCTCGTGCCAGAAGAAAATTCTGTGGATAACTTTGTGGACAAAGCAAAATTAACTTTCAGAAAAATGTGGATAGAAAATTTCGTTCGCCGTCAAGAGCGGCACGCAAGAAAAATAAAGCATTTAAAATCAATGGCTTAAAAATTGATGCCCGGGAGGCTAGAAATCCACAGCACATTTCCGCCGCTGTGCATAACTGAACCATTTGTAATTTATTTATACAGAAATCCGCACCATTTTGATGCGCCAGATTCGGAAAAACACGGGCGGCACGCGGCAAAATTGACAATTGCCGGGCAAGCGTTCGCTTTTGCCTGGCGGGCGGCGAAACATTGTTCAATTATCATGCAGTGCAACATGCACTTCAGGTGAAACCTGAACATCGGCGCTAAGTATCGGTTAACAAATTACTTTTCAATTTTATCCACAGAATCTGTTGATAACTTTGTGGACAATGAAGGAATAAGGCGAGCGGACGAAAGAATAACCTTATCAATTGCAACAAAGTCCGCCAAACAAGGCATTTTTTTTATTTCTTAATAATCAAGCACTTGCAAAGCGCCCCCGGGCATGGCTTTGACACTGCCTCTTATTTCCGCAGCAAAAAAAATTGTGCATAAGTCGGTATTTCTTGCTAAGGCGCAGCAAAGAAAAAGGCAGGCTTCCGCTGGAAAGCCTGCCTTATCTACCCCTGCGCCAGGGGAAAACGAATACTTACTGGCCGCTGCGCATGGCGCGGCTCATGCTGTGCACGGCTTCCACCATCGCTTCGACCGATTCCGGCGGCGTGAACTGGGAAATGCCGTGGCCCAGGTTGAACACGTGGCCCGTGCCGGCCGACGGCGCGCCGAACGCATTGAGCACTTTCGCCACTTCGGCGCGGATCTGCTCGGGGCTGGCGAACAGGATGGCGGGATCGAGATTGCCCTGCAAGCCCACTTTATGGCCCACCAGCTGGCGCGCGCGCGTCAGGTTGACGGTCCAGTCCAGGCCCACGGCATCGGCGCCGATGTCGGCGATCTGCTCGATCCACTGGCCGCCGCCCTTGGTAAACACGATGGCGGGAATCTTGACGCCATCCTTGTCGCGTTTCAGCTGCGCCACCACTTGCTGCATGTAGGCCAGCGAGAATTCCTGGTAGGCGCCATCGGCCAGCGCACCGCCCCAGGAATCGAAAATCATCACGGCTTGCGCGCCGGCATCGATCTGCGCATTCAGGTACTGCGCCACGGAAGTGGCGTTGATCGCCAGGATGTGGTGCATCAGGTCGGGGCGGTTGTACAGCATCTTCTTGATGGTGTGGAACTCTTTCGAGCCGCCGCCTTCCACCATGTAGCACGCCAGGGTCCACGGGCTGCCGGAAAAACCGATCAGCGGCACGCGGCCATTGAGTTCCGTGCGGATCTGCGTGACGGCCTTGAAGACGTAGTCGAGCGATTCCAGGTCCGGCACCTGCAACGCCTTCACGTCCTGTTCCGTGCGCAGCGGACGCTCGAACTTCGGGCCTTCGCCATCGGCGAAATACAGGCCCAGGCCCATCGCGTCGGGCACCGTCAGGATGTCGGAAAACAAAATCGCCGCGTCGAGCGGGAAGCGCTCCAGGGGCTGCAAGGTCACTTCGGTGGCGTAATCGGGATTCTTTGCCAGGCCCAGGAAGGAGCCGGCCCGCTCGCGCGTGGCGCGGTATTCGGGCAGGTAGCGGCCCGCCTGGCGCATCAGCCAGACAGGGGTGTGCTCGGTCGGCTGGCGCAGCAGGGCGCGCAGGAAAGTGTCGTTCTGGAGCGGAGCAAATTGTGGCATGGAAGGCAATCAATAGCTTGGAGAAGCGGTATTATCGCATCCAATCGCCGCCATTTCATTGATTCCGGTGCCGCTTTGCAGCATTTGCCACGCACAGCGATGACTTTCGTTGTGCCTGCCCTTCCATTATGATGATGAACGCCGCCGCGCTGCCTGACGCCGCCTGGAGGCCCCCTCTTTCCACCACGACACGGAGCCCGCATGACCTCGACCGCATCCAGCACCCCCTTATGGCATCTGGCCATCGCCGATCAGCGCCGCCCTCGTCGCCGCCGGCGCCTCGCCGCTGACGCAGCTGGCCCTGGGGGGCGCGGATGGCGCCGACGTGTACTGGCTGGCCGGACGCGCCAGCGAGGCGGGCCGCAACACCCTGCTGCGCCAGCGCGGCGCGCGTGTCGATGAACTGACGCCGGCACCGTTCAATGTGCGCAGCCGCGTGCATGAATACGGCGGCGGCGCCTATGCCGTGGCCGGCGATAGCGTGTATTTCTCGCATTTCGCCGACAATTGCCTGTACCGCGTGAGCGGCGACGGCGCGCCCGAAGCCTTCACCACGGGCGGCAACACGCGCCACGCGGACTTCGTCGTCGATGCGGCCCGTGCCCGCCTGATCGCCGTGCGCGAACAGCACCCGGAGCAAGGCCACGCGCAGCCGGAAAACTGCCTGGCGGCCGTCGGCTTCGACGGGCGCGAAACGGTGCTGGCACGGGGCCACGATTTTTATGCGGCGCCGCGCCTGTCGCCGGACGGCAGCCAGCTGGCCTGGATCAGCTGGGACCACCCGCGCCTGCCGTGGCAAGGCACGGAACTGTGGCTGGCCGACGTGCACGCGGACGGCACGCTGGGCTCTCCGCGCCTGATCGCCGGCGGCGCGCGCGAGTCGATTTGCCAGCCGGAATGGTCGCCGAACGGCTTACTGCACTTCGTTTCCGACAGCAGCGGCTGGTGGAATTTGTACCGCCTGCATGGCGCCGATATCGAGGCGCTGTGCCCGATGGAAGCGGAATTTGCCACGCCGCACTGGACTTTCGGCGGCAGCATGTACGGCTTTCTGTCCGACGACGAGATCGTCTGCACGTATATCCAGGCCGGCGTCAGCTACCTGGCGCAGCTGAGCGTGGCGGCGGCCAAGCTGGAACCGATCCCCCACCCGTACCAGGAAATCCGCGAACTGCGCGTGGGCCCCGGCTTCGTCGCGCTGCTCGGCGGCAGCCCCACCATCGCGCTGGAACTGGCGCGCATCGATTTGGCTAACCATGAGCTGGAAGTGCTGGCGCAGTCGATCACGGCCTTGCCCGCGCTCGACTACCTGTCCGTGCCGCGCAGCTTGAGTTTTACCAGCAGCAATGGCCGCACGGCGCACGCCTTCTTTTATCCGCCGAAAAATGACGAGGTGCAGGCGCCCGAGGGAACCTTGCCGCCCGTCATCGTCATCAGCCATGGCGGCCCCACCAGCATGGCCAGCAATACATTAAAGCTGGCGACGCAGTACTGGACCAGCCGCGGCATCGGCGTGCTTGACGTCAATTACGGCGGCAGCAGCGGCTTCGGCCGCGAATACCGCGACGCGCTGCGCGGGCAATGGGGCATCGTCGACGTGGAAGACTGCATCGCCGGCGCCCGCTACCTGGCCGCCAACGGCCTGGCCGACCCCGAGCCCCGAGCGCCTGATCGTGCGCGGCGGCAGCGCGGGCGGCCTGACGACCCTGTGCGCATTGACGTTCCACGACGTCTTCAAGGCCGGCGCCAGCTACTATGGCGTGTCCGACCTGAAGGGCCTGGACGACGATTCGCACAAGTTCGAATCGCGCTACACCGACTACCTGATCGCCCCGCAGCCGCAAGCCGAGGCGCTGTACCTTGAGCGCTCGCCCATCCACCACACGGATAAACTGTCGCGCCCGATGATCTTCTTCCAGGGCCTCGATGACAAGGTGGTGCCGCCGCAGCAGTCGCAGCTGATGGTCGACGCCCTGCAGGCGCGCGGCGTGCCCGTCGCCTACGTGCCGCTCGAAGGCGAGGGACACGGCTTCCGCAAGGCGGAAAACATCGTGCGCACGCTGGACGCGGAACTGTATTTCTACCAGCGCGTGTTCGGCCTGCCCGTGGCGGCCGGCGAACCGCCCGTGCATATCGCCAACTTGCCCGCATGACCGATCCGCATGCAGACCAGCGCTTGCTGGACGAATTCGCCGCCCTGGAACAGCACGAACAGATGATCCTGGCCTTGCTGGCCATCGCGGGCGAACCGGTGGGCAAGCATGCCGTGTACGAACACTTGCAGCGCGCCAACGTCGTCGAGCCGGACGGCACGCCGTTTTCCCTGTTGGTAGTGACCAACATGTTGCAACGGCTGACGCGTCTGGCGCTGGCCAGCGAGGTGGTGGGACGGGGCTATGCCTGCGAAGCCAGGCTGCGCTGGCCCGCCATGCGCGCCGCCATCGAGCACCTGGTGTTCCGCGACCTGTGCCAGGCCATCGAGCTGATCAACCCCGTGCGCCGCAACTGGGATGGCTATGTGGAATTGCGCAGCTACCGCCAGGGCGTGGCGCGATTGCGCATCGCCCTGCTGCGCAATGACGAAGTGCGCCAGGTGGCCGCCATCCTGGCCGCCTGCATGGCGTGCTATGAAGCGCAGCAGCTGCATCCGCTGATCGAGATCTTCGGCCGCCCGTTCGAGCCGGAGATGTTGTCTTTCGTCATGCCGCAATTGCAGGATGACATCCTCGCCGTGCTGCTGGGCAATGCCCCGCGCGAGCCGGGCACGGCGCACGCCATCCGCGCGTACGCGCGCGCCCATCATGCGCGCCAGGCGGCCGCCGGCGACCACATCGGCGCCGCCCTGCCGCTGGCCCTGGCCGAGGACGCGCTGCTGTGCGGCGAACTCGACGCGGCCGCGCGCTACCTGGCGGGCCAGCAGGGGCCGCAGGCGCTGTTTGTCGACAGCAGCATCGCCCTGTTGCGCGGCGAACATGCGCACGCCGTGGCGGGCTTCGAAACGGCCTTGAAGGGCTTGCGCAAGGAAACAGGCAAGCGCAAGCTGTGCTTTACGGGCATCGGCGGCCACCTGTACGTGCTGGCCCTGCTGCGCGGCAACGACGCCAAGCTGCTGAAGAGCGCGGAAACCTATCTCGATATCGCCCTGCACGCGCAGCCGAATCACGACAGCATCGTCTACCAGCAATTGAATACCTTGCGCCTGGTGCGCGCCGGCGTGCAGCAGGCGGAAAGCATCCCTACGCGCAACTGGGAAACGGCACTGCAGGCGCAGCTGTTCCAGGCCTTGTTGTACTACTGGCTGGCGCTGCCGCAGTTGAGCGAACGCAAGGACCAGCTGCGATCGCTGGTGCAGCAAGCGGACGCGGCCGGCTACGACCTGATCGCCGCACAGGCGGCCGGATTGCTGGGCTTGCTGGGCGAGCCGCAGCAGGAGCGCTATGCCACCTCAAAACGGGCGCAGCATGGCCTGACGGACATGGCGCCGTGGTTCGAGCGCCAGGAAGCGTGGCAGCGCCAGCTGAGCGCGCTGATCAATCTGCAGCAGAACGCGCCCGCCGAAGCGCTGGGAGGCGTCTCGCGCCTCGTGTGGCTGGTGGCGTTCGACCCGCGCTTCGGCTTGACGGCCGTGGAAGTGCGCGAGCAGAAGCGCGATGCGCGCGGCGGCTGGAGCAAGGGCCGCGCCATGGGATTGAAACGCCTGGCCGAAGAGGCGGGCGACATCGATTTCCTCACGCCGCAGGACGCCCGCGCGGCGGGCAGCATCGCGCCTTTTAAACAATATTATTCTTCGGCGCCCCGCTATGAAGTCGAGCTGGACAAGGCCGCCGTGCTGCTGGTGGGCCACCCGCTCGTCTTCTGGCTCGACCACCCCGACACGCGCGTGGAACTGATCGCCGGCGCGCCCGAGCTCCTGATCAAGTCGCACGAGGGGCAGCTGTGGCTGGGCATGCAGCCGCCCTTGCCCGACAACGGCGGCAACGTGGTGGTACAGAGGGAGACGCCGACGCGCCTGCGCGTGGTGCACATCCTCGACGAGCACCGGCGCATCGGCGCCATCGTGGGCCTGGGCCTGTCCGTGCCCCTGCATGCGGAAAAACAGGTGATGCAGGCGATCGGCGCCATCTCGTCCATGGTCACCGTGCAATCGGACATCGGCGGCGGCGCCGGCGACGCGGAAGCCATCACGGCCGACCACCGCCTGCACGTGCACCTGCTGCCCTATCAGCAGGGCCTCAAGATGCAGATTTTAGTGCGTCCGCTGCTCGACAACGGCGCCTATTACGCCCCCGGCAGCGGCGCCGAAAGCGTGTTTGCCGACGTGGCGGGCCGGGCAGTGCAGGCGCGGCGCGACCTGAATGCGGAACGCGAGGCGCAGCGCCAGCTGATCGGAAAATGCCTAGTGCTGGAAGAAGCGGAGGAAGAGCATGGCGAGTGGCTGCTGGGCCAGCCTGCGCTGGGCCTGCAATTGCTGGTGGAATTGCAGGCGCTGGAGCCAGACGGCATGGTGCTGGCGTGGCCCGAAGGCGAAACCATACGCGTGTCGAAACGCATCGACAGCGGCCAGATGCGCCTGAATATCAAGAGCGAAAAAGACTGGTTTGCCGCCAGCGGCGAAGTGCAGATCGACGAAGACAAGGTAATGGATTTGCGCGCCCTGCTCGACTTGATGCAGAACAACAAAAGCCGCTTCGTGGCCCTGGGCGACAACCAGTTCCTGGCTCTGAGCGACGAATTGCACCGCCGGCTGTCCGAACTGGCCGCGTATGGCGAAGCGCATGCCGATGGCGTGCACATCCACCCGCTGGCCGCGTTTGCGCTGGAAGAACTGGCCAACGATGCGGGCGGCGTCAAAGCCGACAAACTGTGGCGCGAACACTTGCTGCGCCTGCGCGCCCTTGACGACTATCAACCGCAGTTGCCCAGCACCTTGCAGGCGGACTTGCGCGATTACCAGCTGGCCGGTTTTAACTGGCTGGCGCGGCTGGCGCACTGGGGCGTGGGCGCCTGCCTGGCCGACGATATGGGACTCGGCAAGACATTGCAGGCGCTGGCCCTGATCCTGGCGCGCGCGCCGCACGGCCCCACCCTCGTCGTCGCCCCCACGTCCGTGTGCATGAACTGGATCAGCGAAGCGCAGCGCTTCGCGCCCACCTTGAACATCAAACTGTTCGGCAGCGGCGACCGCGCCGACATGCTCGATACCTTGCAGCCCTTCGACGTGGTGGTGGCCACTATGGCTTGCTGCAGCAGGAAGCCACTATGTTTGCCGGCGTGCGCTGGCATACGATCGTGCTGGACGAAGCGCAAGCCATCAAGAACGGCGCCACCAAGCGTTCGCAAGCCGTGATGGCCCTGCAGGGCGACTTCCGCATGGTGGCCAGCGGCACACCGCTGGAAAACCACCTGGGCGAATTGTGGAACCTGTTCCGCTTCATCAACCCCGGCTTGCTGGGGACCCTCGACCAGTTTAATTTGCGCTTCGCCGGTCCCATTGAGAAAGATCAGGACAAGCGGGCGGCGGCCGGCGCGCGCTTGCGCTTGCGCCGCCTGATCGCGCCATTCATCTTGCGCCGTACGAAGACGCAAGTGCTGTCGGAATTGCCATCGCGCACGGAAATCGTGCTGGAAGTGGAATTGTCGCCGCAGGAAACAGCGCTGTACGAATCGTTGCGCCGCGAAGCGCTGGAAAAGCTGGCCATGGTGGAAGGGCCGGCATCGAAGAAAGCCATCCAGATCCTGGCGGAAATCATGAAACTGCGCCGCGCCTGCTGCAATCCGCAACTGGTGGCGCCCGAGCTGGGCCTGGCCAGCAGCAAGCTGGCGGCCTTCGCCGAGCTGCTGTCGGGCTTGCTGGAAAACCGCCACAAGGTGCTCGTCTTCAGCCAGTTCGTCGACCATTTAACCCTCATCCGCAAGCACCTGGAACAGCATGGCGTCAGCTATCAGTATCTCGACGGCAGCACGCCCATGCAGGAGCGCAAGCGCCGCGTCGACGCCTTCCAGGCGGGAGAAGGCGATGTCTTCCTGATCAGCCTGAAAGCGGGCGGCATGGGCATCAATCTGACGGCGGCCGATTACGTGATCCACATGGACCCGTGGTGGAATCCGGCCGTGGAAGACCAGGCCTCGGACCGCGCCCACCGCATGGGGCAATTGCGCCCCGTCACCATTTACCGGCTGGTGGCGAAGCACACGATCGAGGAAGGCATCGTCGAATTGCACCAGCACAAGCGCGACCTGGCCGACAGTCTGCTGGAAGGCAGCGACGCGGCGGCGCGCATGTCGGCCAGTGACATGCTGGGCATGCTGCAGGAGGGCTTGAAAAAATGAACAGCGAGTCCCGTTCCATGCGATTATTCCTGTTTCTTCGCCCTCCTTGCTCATGACCGACTATATCGCCACCAGCGCCGGCCAGCGCGCCACCTTTTTGTGCGGCAAATCCTGGACGGCTTACGTCAGCACCTTCCTCATCGCCGTGCTGCTGTTCTTTGCCGCCCTGCCGCTGGCCTTCAAGTACAACACGCGAGCCGCCTTCGTGGTGCTGATCGGCTCGGCGCTGATCGTCGGCTACCGCCTGCTGACCATCCGCAGCTATCAGCTGTACTACGACGAGGCAGGCGTGTGGCTGGCCTCCGGCATCTTGCCGTGGAAAAAGAAACTGACGGGCGTCAAATGGCGCGACATGGATGAAGCCGTCTATGAAACGAACTTCTGGAGCTGGCTGTTCCAGTCCTACACGGTGCGCGTCAGCCAGCGCTACACGCAGGAAACGGAAATCCACGCCACCGGCATGGCGCGCGGCAAGGATGCCGTGGCGGAGCTGAATGCGCGCCACCAGGACATGCTGCGCGGCAGCGCCATCGTCGTCTAGCCCGGCGGACGGGCGGCAAAAAACTGCGCAAGCGCGGCAATTAATGCTAATCTTTGGGCCGCCCAGGCAAGCAAGGCCAACCTTTCAATAGTTGTTTGTTACTTACATTATCAGTTTATTATTTAGTGATTTTAACAAACAGCCAGATATTCAAGAGATTAACTATGCTGACAAGAAACAAAATTGCGCTCGCCGCATTGATGATGGCATTTACCCTGACGCCGGCCAGCGCCGCCAAGAAACCGCAAAAAAGCGGCAAGGCCGGCACCAGCAGCAGCAAGAAAAAAACCGTCGCAAAAAAGGCGGCCGTCGTCACGGCGGCCACGGCAGCCACGGTCGCCGCCGTCGCCAGCGAGAACAGCAGCGACCGCTCCATGAATAACCTCAGCGGCCAGTTCCTCACGGCCCTGTGGCGCCTGGACCCGGAAAGCGCGATTTCCGTCGGCAAGTATGATGGCGCCGCCAACCTGAGCATTCCCGATGCGGCCAGCCGCCAGAAACAGCTGGCCTTCATCGAGGAATGGCTGGGCAAGTTCGGCAAGCTGAATGCGAGCAAAATGTCGGACAAGCAACGCACCGACCTGGCCTTGCTGACGAACAAGCTGCAATCGGACCGCTGGTATCTGACCACCTTCCGCGAATTCGAATGGAACCCCGCCCAGTACAACGTGGCCGGCTCCATCGATTTCATCCTGAACACGGAGTACGCCTCGCAGCCGCAGCGCCTGCGCACCTTGCTCAAGCGCATCGCCAGCGTGCCGCAATACTACGCGGCCGCCCGCGCCAGCATCGTCAACCCCACGCGCGAACACACGCAGCTGGCCATCGCCCAGAGCGCCGGCGTGCTCAGCGTGCTCGATGACCTGAACAAGACAGCACAGGGCTCCATCCTGACGCCAGTGGAAAAGCAGCTGTACAACGCCCGCATCGCCGCCGCCCGCACCGCCGTGCAAGGCTATGCGGCCTGGCTGACGGAGCAGGATGCCGCGCTGGCGCAGAACGGCAATGCGCGCTCCTTCCGCATCGGCAAGGATTTATATGAACAGAAATTCGCCTACGATATCCAGGCCAGCGTCAGCGCCGAGCAGATGTACCAGAAAGCCCTGGCCGCGCGCGAAAAGCTGCTTGAGCACATGGACAGCCTGTCCGACGAGCTGTGGAGCAAAACCATGGGCAACACGGCCAAGCCGGCGGACCGCACGGCGAAGATCGGCATGGTGATCGACAAGCTGTCGAGCAACCACGTGGCGCCCGCCAATTTCGTGCCGGAAATCCGCCGCCAGATCCCGGAATTGCAGGAATGGGTGACCAGCCACAACCTGCTGACCATGGACCCGAAAAAGCCCCTCGTCGTGCGTGAAACGCCCGCCTACCAGCGCGGCGTGGCCGGCGCCAGCATCGAGGCGCCCGGCCCCTACCGCCCGCAAGACCGCACGTATTACAACGTGACGCCGCTCGACGGCGAAACGCCGGAACAGGCGGAAAGCAGCTTGCGCGAATACAACCACTGGATCTTGCAGATCCTAAATATCCACGAAGCCATCCCCGGCCACTACACACAGCTCGTGTACGCCAACAAGTCGCCGTCGCTGGTCAAGTCCATCTTCGGCAACGGCGCCATGATCGAAGGCTGGGCCGTGTACGGCGAGCGCATGATGCTCGAATCGGGCTACGGCAACAATGCGCCGGAAATGTGGCTGATGTATTCGAAGTGGAACTTGCGCAGCGTCACCAACACCATCCTCGACTACAGCGTGCACGTGCTGGGCATGACGGAAGCGCAAGCGCTCGACCTGCTGACGCGCCAGGCTTTCCAGACCAAGCGCGAAGCCACGGAAAAATGGCGCCGCGTGCAGTTGAGCTCGGTTCAGCTGACCAGCTATTTCAGCGGCTACAGCGAAATCATGGACTTGCGCGAACAGCGCAAGCAGGCGCTGGGCAACAAATTCGTGCTGAAGGATTTCCACGAGCAATTCCTCAGCTACGGCAGCGCCCCCGTGAAAGTCATCAAGGAACTGATGAATTAAGCGACGTTCACCGTCAGCTTGCAAAGGGCGCCGCGGCGCCCTTTTTGCATGCGTTTGCGCTGCCGCAAACCACCGGCTTGCCGATCCATTAAGCTCATGGGAAGGCAGGCGCCACCGCACTCCTCACTGGCAATTGCCGATTTTCCTGCTAGGCTGGATATAGGAGCGTCCATGCATATGCCCATCCAGTTCGACACCCTCGATTACGCCAAACGCCTCGCCTCGGCCGGCGTGCCCACACAGCAGGCGGAGGCCCATGCGATGGCGCTGGGCGAAGTGCTGGGCTCGGCCGTCGTCGTGCATGGCGAACTGGCGGCGCTGGAGCGCAATGTACTGGGGGAAATCAAGTTGGTGTCGCAACAGGTCGATACCAAGCTGGGCGCCCTGGAGTTGAAGATCGATGCGCTGGAACTCAGGCTCGACACCAAAATAGACGCCCTGGAGCACAAATTCGACGCCCGCCTGGAACGCCTGGACTTGCGCCATGGCGCAGACATGAAACACGTGTACTGGATGATGAGTACTTTGATCCTGCTCAACCTGGGCATCCTCAGTAAACTGATGCTGCAGTAAGCGCGCACTAACTTTCCCGACAATGAAAAAGCCGCTGCTCCCGGGGGAGGTCAGCGGCTTTTGTCTGCGCCTGTGGCTGCCGTCTAGGACGCTTCTTCCGGCGCCTGGGTGGCGCGGACAAATATCGGCGCCAATAACAAGCCCAGTTCGAACAGCAGGCACATCGGGATGGCCAGGGCAAACTGGCTGACGATGTCGGGTGGCGTGACGATGGCGGCGATGACGAAGGCACCGACGATCATGTAAGGACGTATTTCCTTGAGTTTCGCGATGGAAACGAGGCCCATGCGCACGAGGATCACCACCACCACGGGCACTTCGAAGGTGGCGCCAAAGGCCAGGCACATCGACATGACGAATTCGAGATAATTTTCGATATCGGGCATGAGGGTGATGGAGTCGGGCGAGAACTGGTTGATGAAGTGAAATACCCTGCCAAAGACAAAGAAATAACAGAAGGCAACTCCACTCATGAACAATAATGATGAGGAAATCACCAGTGGCGCGATCAGGCGTTTTTCATGCGCGTACAGGCCTGGTGCGATAAACGCCCACAGCTGGTACAGCACCCAGGGCAAGGAGATGACAAAGGCCACCAGCAGGGTCACCTTCATCGGTATCAGGAACGGCGAAATGACGCCGGTGGCAATCATTTTGGAATCTTTGCCGGTCAGCGAACTGAGCATCGGCTGGGCGATGATGTCGTAGACTTTATCCGGGCCAGGCCACCAGAACAGCAACGCGCACACCACGGCAATGCCGATCGAGGCCTTGACCAGGCGGTTACGCAGCTCGACCAGATGCGAGATAAAGGTTTCTTCCACGGGGGATTTGCTACTCATGAGTAAAAGGAGGAGGAACTGGCGCGCGGACGGAAACGCGCCACGCGGGCGGCCGCCGACTGCACGTGCTGCTTGCCGCCATGGCGCTGCTTGTACCAGCCGGGAACGGCGGAATTGCGCACCAGCTTCTTGCGG
Source organism: Janthinobacterium sp. TPC_1 (assembly GCF_056037845.1). Classification (NCBI taxonomy): domain Bacteria; kingdom Pseudomonadati; phylum Pseudomonadota; class Betaproteobacteria; order Burkholderiales; family Oxalobacteraceae; genus Janthinobacterium; species Janthinobacterium sp. TPC_1. Next base: position 1,387,299 of record NZ_CP195157.1, read on the forward strand.
CGAAATTCGCGCGCCTTGCGGGCCAGGTCATCGTTGGTGGCGCGCAGCATGGCTTCATGGGCATCGTGATGCCCATCATATGCACTGGAATCGCCGCGCCAGGCGTTTTCCACCTCGGCCAGGTTGCCGGAGATCGAGTTTTCCACGCCATGCATGGATTTCTCCACGCTTTGCTTGACGGAATGGGCTGCCTCCTGCACTTCCTTCTGCAGGTTTTTCAGCTCTTCCATTTCGATTTCGCGCGAAACTTCGGATTTCACCTGGTTCAGATAGCGTGTGCGCGGCCGTACAGGGTGCCGGCCATGCGCGCCACCTTCGGCAACTTTTCAGGGCCGATGACTATCAACGCAACCACGCCGATGATGGCGATTTTAGAGAGACCGAGATCGATCATAAGCGGACAAGGGCTGTTACCGGACGAGGCAAGGGCCCCGCCACGCTATCAGGACTTGCTTTTCTCTTTCGTTTCGACGTCGATGGTGCTTTTGTCGGCCACTTGCGATGGCGCAGCAGGAGGGGTGCTGGCTGCCGGGGCGTCATCATCGCCCTTGACGCCATCCTTGAAGCCTTTGACGGCCTTGCCGATATCACCGCCGATATTGCCCAGTTTCTTGGTGCCGAAGACCAGCATCACGATAACCAGAACGATCACCCAGTGCCAAATACTCAATGAACCCATCACATTCTCCTTGCGGGACGGTGCCCGAATAGCGTCAACCAATGCCGGTAGTATACACGCGAACCCGGCGCACGGCGAAATCAGTGCTGGCCGCGCCAGGGACGGGGACCGCCGTACACATGCATGTGCAGGTGATACACCTCTTGCCCGCCGTTCGGGCCGCTGTTGATCATGGTCTTGAAGCCGCCGGACGGCACCCCATCGGCGTCATAGCTGACGGCGCAGCCGAACTCGGCAGCGAGTTTCGGCGCCAGGCGCAGCAGCTTGCCCAGTATTTCCGTATGGCTATCGTCGCAGTCGGACAGGCTGGCCACGTGGCGCTTCGGGATCAGCAGCAGGTGCACGGGGGCGGCCGGGTTGATGTCCTTGAAGGCCAGCAAGTCGTCGTCTTCATACACGATGGAAGAAGGAATTTGTTTCGCAGCAATCTTGCAAAAAATACAGTTATCCACGCACGCTCCAGTAGGTCAGTGTTTGTCTGTTTCGCCGGCGTCGCGCAATTCATCCTTGCGCGCCGCCTTTTCTTCCAGGCCGGACAAGCCTTCGCGGCGCGCCAGCTCGTCGAGCACCTGCTGCGGCGTCAGGTCGAACTGCGCCAGCATCACCAGGCTGTGAAACCACAGGTCGGCGCACTCGTACAGCACTTTCGACGGGTCGTTGTCGCGCCGCGCATCCTTGGCGGCCATCACGGTTTCCGTCGCTTCCTCGCCGATTTTTTTCAGAATCGCATCATCGCCCTTGGCAAACAGGCGCGCGACATACGAGGTGGCGGGGTCGCCGCCATTGGCCAGCTTGCGCGATTCAATCACGGCGGCCAGGCGTTTTAACGTTTCGCTCATTTGCTCTTGCTTTCCGCGTAAATCGCCTCAGGGTCTTTCAGGACGGGGTCGGTGACTTGCCATTCGCCCGTTTTTTCGTCGCCTTCGAACTTCTGGAAGAAGCACGAATGGCGGCCCGTATGGCAGGCGATGCCGCCGGCTTGCTCGATTTTCAGCAAGACCACGTCTTCGTCGCAATCGAGGCGGATTTCCAGCACCTTTTGCGTGTGGCCCGATTCTTCGCCCTTGTGCCACAGTTTCTTGCGCGAACGGCTCCAGTACACGGCTTCGCCCAGCTCCACCGTGCGCGCCAGCGCGTCGCGGTTCATCCAGGCGAACATCAGCACGTCATTGCTGCCCGCTTCCTGCGCGATCACGGGCACCAGGCCGTGCTCGTCCCATTTGACCTTTTTCAGCCACTTGGCATTGCTTGCTACGATGGTTCCGTTTTGCATGTTCTTCTATCCTGCTTGTATGTACTTTACGCCAGGCGCATGGGAATGCCCTGCTGCGCCATGAACTGCTTGGCTTCCTGCACCGTGTGCTGGCCATAGTGGAAGATGCTGGCGGCCAGCACGGCATCCGCGCGCCCCACCTTGATGCCATCGACCAGGTCTTGCAAGCCGCCCACGCCGCCCGAGGCGATGACGGGGATGCTGACGGCATCGGACACGCCGCGCGTCAGGCCCAGGTCGAAGCCCACCTTGGTGCCGTCGCGATCCATGCTGGTGAGCAAGATTTCTCCGGCGCCCAGGCTTTCCATTTTACGCGCCCACTCGAATGCGTCCAGGCCCGTGGCCGTGCGCCCGCCATGGGTAAACACTTCCCACTTGCCGGGCGACACCTGCTTGGCGTCGATGGCGACGACGATGCATTGCGAGCCGTGCTTTTGCGATGCCTCAAACACCAGCTGCGGGTTCGTCACGGCCGACGTGTTGATGCTGACCTTGTCGGCGCCCGCGTTGAGCAGGCGGCGCACATCTTCCACCACGCGCACGCCGCCGCCCACGGTCAGCGGAATGAATACTTGCGATGCCACGGCTTCGATGATGTCGAAGATCAAACCGCGGTTGTCGCTCGAGGCGGTAATATCGAGGAAAGTGATTTCGTCGGCGCCCTGCTCGTCATAACGGCGGGCAATTTCCACGGGGTCGCCCGCGTCGCGCAATTCCGTGAAATTGACGCCTTTGACGACGCGGCCATTCGTCACGTCGAGGCAGGGGATGATACGTTTTGCAAGCATGATGGGTTCCAGATTGTCGCCAGGCCAGGACACGCACAGGCGCGCCCCGGCCGGGCTGGCTTAAACGGCGGCGTCGGTCAGTTCGTCGGCGCGTTCCTGCGCCTGCGCCAGGTCGATCGTGCCTTCATAGATGGAACGGCCGCAGATCACGCCTTCGATGCCTTCGGCCTGGACCGCGCACAGCGCTTCCACGTCGCCGATATTGTGCAGGCCGCCCGAGGCGATGACGGGGATCTTGACGGCTTGCGCCAGCTTGACGGTGGCGTCGATATTGATGCCGCCCATCATGCCGTCGCGGCCGATGTCCGTGTAGATGATCGATTCGACGCCGTAGGCTTCGAATTTTTTCGCCAGGTCGATCACTTCGTGGCCCGACATCTTGCTCCAGCCATCCGTTGCTACTTTGCCATCCTTGGCATCGAGGCCGACGATGATGTGGCCCGGGAAGGCGCCGCAGGCGTCGTGCAGGAAGCCGGGGCTTTTCACGGCCGCCGTGCCGATGATGATGTAGGTGATGCCGGCGCTCGAGGTAGCGCTCGATGGTGTCGAGGTCGCGGATGCCGCCGCCCAGCTGCACGGGGATTTCCTCGATGTCGTTTTCCACGGCGAAATCCTGCACGGCTTTCAAGATGGCTTTCACGGCGCCCTCGTTCTTCGGCTTGCCGGCAAAGGCGCCGTTCAGGTCGACCAGGTGCAGCCGGCGCGCGCCTTGCATCAGCCAATGGCGGGCCATCTCGGCCGGGTCTTCGGAAAATACGGTGGCAAGTTCCATATCGCCTTGTTTCAGGCGTACGCAGTGACCGTCTTTCAGGTCGATGGCGGGAATAAGCAGCATGGTCAGTGTGATTTAAAAGTGAGTGAGAGGCGGAAAAAAAGCCGGAGAGCCAACGTTAAGGTTGCCAGTGAACGAAGTTCTTGTACAGCTGCAAGCCAGCGGCAGCACTTTTTTCAGGGTGAAACTGTGTCGCAAAAATATTATCACGGGCGACGGCGCAAGCGAACGGCGCGCCATAGATAGTCTCGCCCACCGTGTGCGCCGCTTCTTGAGGTTGAGCAAAATAGCTGTGCACAAAGTAAAAATAGGCGTTGTTGGCAATGCCATCCCACATGACATGGGACGCCGTTTGCCGCACTTGGTTCCAGCCCATTTGCGGCACCTTGAAGCGCGAGCCGTCTTCCTGCACCTGGCCGTCGAGCTGGAAGCGCACGACTTTGCCTGGCAGCAAGCCCAAACCGGCCGCGTCGCCCTCTTCGCTGCCGTCGAACAGCATTTGCTCGCCGATGCACACGCCCAGCACGGGCTTGCTGTCGGCGGCGCGCAGCAGCGCCTCCAATACGCCCGATTCGCGCAGGCTGCGCATGCAGTCGGGCATGGCGCCCTGGCCCGGCAAGACGATGCGGTCGGCGCTGTCGATGTCGGCAGCGACACCGGAAATGCGCACGTCGGCTTCCGGCGCCACGGCACGCAGCGCCTGCGCCACCGAGCGCAAATTGCCCATGCCGTAATCCACCACCACAATTTTATTCATGTTTGATCCCGGAATCTACAATATAGCGAGAGCGGCGCTCACAGGCTGCCCTTGGTCGATGGAATGATGCCGGCCGCGCGCTCGTCGAGCTCGGCAGCCATGCGCAGCGCGCGGCCAAAGGCCTTGAACACGGTTTCGCACTGGTGGTGGGCATTCGTGCCGCGCAAGTTGTCGATATGCAATGTCACGCCCGCATGATTGACGAAGCCGCGGAAAAATTCCAGGGTCAGGTCGACGTCGAAGCCGGCGATCATGGCGCGCGTAAACGGGATGTGGTATTCGATGCCAGGGCGGCCCGAGAAATCGAGCACCACGCGCGACAGCGCCTCGTCCAGCGGCACGTACGCATGGCCGTAGCGGCGGATGCCCTTCTTGTCGCCGATGGCCTTGGCCACGGCCATGCCCAGGGTGATGCCCACGTCTTCCACCGTATGGTGGTTGTCGATATGCACGTCGCCCGTCGCTTCGATATCGAGGTCGATCAAGCCGTGGCGGGCGATCTGGTCCAGCATATGGTCGAGGAAGGGCACGCCGGTATTCAGCTTTTGCTGGCCCGTGCCGTCCAGGTTGAGGGCGACGCGAACTTGCGTCTCATTGGTGTTGCGCGTGATTTCTGCGGTGCGGTTCATGGGAGGCTCTGGCGATTAGCTAAACGAGGGATGCCTTGAAGGCATCGTAAAAAAGGGAATTTTCTTCCGGGGTGCTGACGCTGATGCGCAGGCAATTGGCCAGCGCAGCATGCATTTTACTCATATTTTTAATTAAAACCCTGCGGGCAAGCAGTTTTGCGCAAACATCGTCGGAATCTGCCACACGAATCAGAAGAAAATTTGCCTTCGAAGGGAACACGGTCACGCCGGGCAGCTCTGCCAGGCGTCGAGCCAGCGCATCGCGCGCGCTGTTGAGCAAGTCCGCCTGCGCGTTGAGCACGTCGAGGTGCTCGAGCGCGAATTCGGCCGCCGCCTGCGTCAGCACATTCACGTTATACGGCGGGCGCACTTTCTCGAATTGCGCCAGCAGGGCCGGCGCGGCCGACATGTAGCCGAGGCGGATGCCCGCAAGGCCCAGCTTCGACACGGTGCGCATCACCACCAGGTTCTCGAATTCGGGCAGGCGGCCCATGAAGCTGTGCTGCGCGAACGGCTCATACGCTTCGTCGACGACGGCGATGCCCGTGTCGCCGAGGGCGGCGAGGATGCGTTCGATGTCGGCAGTGGCAAACAGGTTGCCCGTCGGGTTGTTCGGGTACGCGAGGAAGACCAGCGCCGGGCGGTGCGCTTCGATGGCCGCCAGCATGGCCGGCATGTCCAGGCTGAAGTCCGGATTCAACGGCACGCCGACGAAATCCATGCCGGCAAACTGCGCCGAACGGGCATACATGACGAAGGCCGGCACGGGCGCCAGCAGCACGGCGCGCTGGCCCGGCTCCTGGCGGGCGCACGCCATGGCCAGGATGGAAATGAGCTCATCGGAGCCGTTGCCCAGCATGACGTCAAAGCCGGCGGGCACGCCCAGATTGGCGCAAATGGCTTGCTGCAGGCTGGCGTACGACGGCGGATAGCGGTTCAGCGCCACGCCGGCCAGGCGCGCGCCCAGTTCCTCGCGCAGCTGCTGCGGCAGCGGATACGGGTTTTCCATCGCATCGAGCTTGATGTAACCGCTGGCATCGGCGACCTGGTAGCTTTTGACGGCGCGCACATCGGCGCGCACGGTGTTGCTGATTAACTGATCGAGGAAAGACATGCTGCAAACACTCCTGATGGAATTAAAGGGAGACTAAACGACGACGTCTTCCGGCACGCTGGCGCTGCGCGCCTTGCGGGCCGGTGTTTTTTTCACGGCGGGCGGTTTTTTCACGGCAGCCGGTTTTTTGACCGCCGCCGGCTTTTTCACCGCCTTGGCGGGTTTCGCCGCGGCGCCTGTCGCTGCGGCACGGCGCTTGGCCGGCGCCTTTTTCTCAGGCTGCGGCGCGGCCGGCGCGGCCAGCTCCTGGGTCAATGCCGCCAATCGCTGTTCGATGATGGCGCAGTAGTCGGGGTTCAGTTCGAAGCCGACGAAATCGCGCCCGCAGCGCTTGGCCGCCAGGGCCGTGGTGCCGCTGCCCATGAACAGGTCGAGCACCACGCCGCCGGGCGGGCACGAGGCCTTGAGCATGCGCTCGATGATTTCCAGCGGCTTTTGCGTCGGGTGGTCGGCCCGTTCCGGGTGTTCCTTGTGCAGGCGCGACACGCTCCACAAGTCTTTCGGGTTGTAGCCCACTTCCAGCCATTTCGCGCCGATGAAGATCGAGCGCGAACGGGCTTTCTTGGTGGCCGCGTCGTAGGCGATGCGCACCGCGTCAAGGTCGAAGTAGTAATCCTTGCGCTTGACGAAGAAGCCGATAGTGTCGTGCACCGATGAAAAGCTGCGCACGCTGCCGCCCATGGACGGCACGCGGCGATCCCAGATGATTTCATTCATCATCGCCATGCGCTGTTTCAGCATGACGAAGATCTCCGGCGAATAGCGCCAGGTGAGGAAGATATACAGGCTGCCGTTGGCTTTCAGCTTGGGCAGCGCCGCATCGATCCACTGCTCGGTCCAGCGCAGGTAGTCGGCCACCGACTGCTGGTCCGAGGCATTACCGTAATCCTTGCCCAGGTTGTACGGCGGGTCCGTCAGGATCAGGTCCACGGAGCCATCGGGAATGCGCGCCAGGCCTGCCAGCGCATCTTCGCAATAGACCCGGTTGACCCAGTCCGGCTGGTCCGCCATCGTCGTCATGGCTGCGGCTTCAGACGCAGCTCGGCGCTGCGCGCGTGCGCCTGCAAGCCTTCGCCATACGCCAGGGTGGCGGCGACACGGCCCAGGGTTTGCGCGCCCGCTTCGCTGACGTGGATGATGGACGAGCGCTTCTGGAAGTCGTACACGCCCAGCGGCGACGAAAAACGCGCCGTGCGCGAGGTCGGCAGCACGTGATTGGGACCGCAGCAATAGTCGCCCAGCGATTCGGACGAAAAACGGCCCAGGAACATGGCGCCCGCGTGGCGGATCTGCTCGGCCCACTGCTGCGGGTTGTCCGCCGAGATTTCCAGGTGCTCCGCGGCGATGCTGTTGGCGATTTCGCACGCCTCTGCCATGCTGCGCACCTTGATCAGCGCGCCGCGGTCGGCCAGCGAGGTGCTGATGGTGGCCTGGCGCGGCATCGTCGGCAGCAGCCTGGCGATGCTCTCCTCGACTTTCGCGATGTAATCGGCGTCGGGGCACAGCAAAATGGCCTGCGCCAGTTCGTCGTGCTCGGCCTGCGAAAACAGGTCCATCGCGACCCAGTCGGGGTCCGTCGTGCCATCGCACAGCACGAGGATTTCGGAAGGCCCCGCGATCATGTCGATGCCGACGATGCCGAACACGCGGCGCTTGGCGGCGGCCACATAGGCGTTGCCGGGGCCGACGATTTTATCCACGGCGGCGATCGTCTGCGTGCCGTAGGCCAGCGCGCCGACGGCTTGCGCGCCGCCGATGGTGATCACGCGCGTCACGCCCGCGATCGCGGCAGCGGCCAGCACCATCTGGTTTTTCACGCCATCGGGCGTCGGCACCACCATAATGATTTCGCCCACGCCCGCCACGTGCGCGGGAATCGCGTTCATCAGCACGGACGACGGATACGCCGCCTTGCCGCCCGGGACGTAGATGCCGACGCGGTCCAGCGGCGTGATCTTTTGCCCCAGCACCGTGCCATCGGGCTCGGTGTAGCTAAAACCGCGCAATTCCTCGCGCTGGCGTTCGTGGAAGGCGCGGATGCGCTGGGCGGCGATCTGCAGCGCCTCGCGCTGCGCCGACGGCAAGCCGTTCAGGGCCGCCTGCAGTTCGGCTTGCGAAATATCAAACGCCGCCATTTCCGCCGCGCCGCCATGCGGGATGCGGTCGAAACGGTTGGTGTATTCCAGTACGGCGGCATCGCCGCGCGTTTTCACGTCGGCCAGGATTTTTGCGACCGACGTTTCAATCGCTGCATCGGTGCCCGCCTCGAACGCCAGCAGCGTATCGAGCGATTGTTGGAAACCATCCTGGCTGGAATCGAGCTTGCGTATCTGTATCGGCATAATCGGCTTTCTGCTACTGAATGTGTTGTCTAGGCTTGCGAGGCAGTTTGCGAAGCGCGCTCAAATGCCTCGATAATCGGCTGCAAGCGCTCGCGCTTGAGCTTTAATGCCGCCTGGTTGACCACCAGGCGCGATGAAATTTCCATGATGTGCTCGACCTCGACGAGGTTGTTCGCGCGCAAGGTGCTGCCCGTGCTGACCAGGTCGACGATGGCGTCGGACAGGCCGACCAAAGGCGCCAGCTCCATCGAGCCATACAGCTTGATCAGGTCGACGTGCACGCCCTTGGCGGCGAAATGCTCGCGCGCCGTGTGCACGAACTTGGTGGCCACGCGCAAGCGCGCGCCCTGGTGCACGGCTTTTTCGTAGTCGAAGCCGGCCTGCACCGCCACCGACATGCGGCAGGAGGGCGATATTCAGGTCGATCGGCTGGTACAGGCCTTCGCCGCCGTGTTCCAGCAGCACGTCCTTGCCCGCCACGCCGAAATCGGCCGCGCCGTACTGCACGTAGGTCGGCACGTCGCTGGCGCGCACGATGATGACGCGCACGTTCGGATCGTTGGTGGCCAAAATCAGCTTGCGCGAGGTCTCCGGGTTTTCCAGCACCTTGATGCCGGCCGCTTCCAGCAGCGGCATGGTGTCCTCAAAAATGCGGCCTTTTGACAGCGCCAGGATCAGCTGGGAGCTGTCGCCGTTGTTCGATCCGTTCATGCTCGTTCCTTGTTATTTAATACGTACGATGTTCGCGCCGACGGCCGACAATTTGACTTCCATGCGGTCGTAGCCGCGGTCGAGGTGATAGATGCGGTCGATCAGCGTTTCGCCGTCGGCCGCCAGGGCCGCGATCACCAGCGACGCCGAAGCGCGCAGGTCGGTCGCCATCACGGGCGCGCCGCGCAGTTGCTTGACGCCGGCGATGATGGCCGTGTTGCCCTCGATGGTGATGTCGGCGCCCAGGCGGTTCATTTCCTGCACGTGCATGAAGCGGTTCTCGAAAATCGTCTCGGTGACGCGGCTGGCGCCATTCGCGATCGTATTCACGGCCATGAACTGCGCCTGCATGTCGGTCGGGAAGCCCGGGTATTCCGTGGTGCGGAAGCTGACCGGGTTCGGACGGGCCGACATTTCGGCGCGGATCCAGTCGGCGCCGAAGGTCATCGTCAGGCCCATGGCGCGCAGCTTGTCGAGCGCCGCGTCGAGAATGTCGGTGCGCACGTTGCGCAGGGTGATGTCGCCGCCGGTGGCCGCCACGGCGCACAGGAAGGTACCCGTTTCGATACGGTCGGCGATCACCGCGTGCGAGGCGCCGTGCAGGGCGTCGACGCCCTGGATCACCAGGCGGCTGGTGCCGATGCCGTCGATCTTCGCGCCCATGGCCACCAGCAGGTGCGCCAGGTCGGTAACTTCCGGTTCGCAGGCGGCGTTTTCCAGGATGGTCTCGCCTTCGGCCAGGGTCGCGGCCATCAGCAGGTTTTCGGTGCCGGTGACGGTGATCATGTCGGTGACGATGCGCGCGCCTTTCAGCTTGGCGCACTTGGCGTAGATGTAGCCCGCTTCGATGCGGATCTCGGCGCCCAGCGCTTCCAGGCCCTTGATGTGCTGGTCGACGGGGCGCGAACCGATGGCGCAGCCGCCCGGCAAGGACACCTTGGCTTCGCCGAAGCGCGCCAGCATGGGGCCCAGCACGAGGATCGAGGCGCGCATGGTTTTCACCAGTTCATACGGCGCTTCCAGGGTGTCGATGGCGCTGCCATTCAAGACCACGCGGTCGCCGTCCTGCTGCACTTTCAGGCCCGTCTGGCCCAGCAATTTGAGCATGGTGGCGACGTCGTGCAAATGCGGCACGTTGGTCAGGTCCAGGTCGCCCGCGGTCAGCAGGCCCGCGCACAGGATGGGCAGGGCGGCGTTTTTTTCGCGCCGGAGATGGCGATGTCGCCGTTCAGGCGGTTGCCGCCGTTGATGAGGAGCTTGTCCATGTGCTTATCCTTGGAATTCTTCAGGTGTCAGGGTTTTCATCGACAGCGCGTGGATTTCTTCGCGCATGCGGTCGCCCAGCGCCGCGTAGACGATCTGGTGACGCTGGATCAGGCGCTTGCCGGCAAACGCGGGCGAAACGATCACGGCCTGGAAGTGCTGGCCATCGCCCTCCACTTCGAGGTGCGTGCATTCGAGGCCGGCCGACAGGTAGCCGTGGATCAGTTCTGGAGTGGTGGTCACGATAAGTCCTTGATATTGAATAATGTAGTGATGTGATGTGCCGCAATCAATGGCGCAATTAGTGTCGCAGTCTGTAGCCGCTTTTCAGCAGGCGGATCGATGCCAGCGCCAGGATCACGAGGAAGCCGGCGACGATGGAAAGACTGAGCCATGGGCTGACGTCGGACGTGCCGAAGAAGCCGTAGCGGAAGCCGTCGATCATGTAAAAGAAAGGGTTCAGGTGCGATACCGTCTGCCAGAAGGCGGGCAGCGAGTGGATCGAATAGAACACGCCCGACAAGAAGGTGGCAGGCATGATCAGGAAATTCTGGAAGGCGGCCAGCTGGTCGAATTTTTCGGCCCAGATGCCGGCGATCAGGCCCATGGTGCCCAGCATGGCGGCGCCGAGAAACGCGAAGATGACGATCCACAGGGGCGCGACAAACGACAGGTCGGCGAACCAGCAGGTGATGGCAAACACGCCAAAGCCCACGGCCAGGCCGCGCGCGACGGAAGCGAGTACATACGCCGAAAAGATTTCCCAGTGCGACAGGGGCGTCAGCAGCACGAACACCAGGTTGCCCGTGATCTTCGACTGGATCAGCGAGGACGAGGAGTTGGCAAACGCGTTTTGCAGCACGCTCATCATCACCAGGCCGGGAATCAGGAAGGCCGTGTAGCTGACGCCGGGGCTGGGCTCGACGCGCCGTCGAGCACATGGCCGAACACCAGCAGGTACAGCATCGACGTGAGCACGGGCGCGGCCACGGTTTGCGTCGCCACTTTCCAGAAGCGCAGCGTCTCTTTGTAGACGAGGGTGCGAAATCCTGTCGAAATCATACGGTACCTTTATCCATGATCTGCAAGAAGATATCTTCCAGGTCGGCTTGTTGCAATTGCATTTCATCGATTTCGACGCCCGCCTCGCGCAGGCGGGCGAGGATTTTCTCGACTTCGCTGTATTCGTTGACGCGCAGGCTGAACTTGTTCGGCGCCTGCTGTTCTTCCGGGTGCAGCACCAGGTGCCGCAGGTCGGCCGGCAAGGCGCCGTGTTTCAGGTGCAGCTGCAGCTGCGAGCCGGCGATGCGGCGGATCAGGGCCGACATGGTGTCGAGCGCCACCACCTTGCCGGTTTTCAGCATGGCCACGCGCTGGCACATGGCTTGCGCCTCTTCCAGGTAGTGGGTGGTCAGCACCACCGTGTGGCCCCTTCGCGGTTCAGGCGCGAGATGAACTTCCACAGGGTCTGGCGCAGTTCCACGTCGACGCCGGCCGTCGGCTCATCGAGCACGATGACGGGCGGCTTGTGCACCAGCGCCTGGGCCACCAGCACGCGGCGCTTCATGCCGCCGGACAGGGCGCGCATATTGGTGTCGGCCTTGCCGGTCAGGTCGAGGTTTTCCATGACCTCGTCGATCCACTTGTCGTTGTTCGGCAGGCCGAAATAGCCGGACTGCAGGCGCAGGGTTTCGCGCACGGTGAAGAACGGGTCGAACACCAGCTCCTGCGGCACCACGCCCAGGTTGCGGCGCGCGTTGCGGAAGTCCGTGACCACGTCGTGGCCATGGATCTTGACGGTGCCCGCGTCGGGGCGTATCAGGCCGGCGATGATGGAAATGAGGGTGGTCTTGCCGGCGCCATTCGGGCCGAGCAAGCCGAAAAACTCGCCTTCCTCGATGGCCAGCGACACGCCGCCCAGCGCCTTGAGCGATTTATAGCTCTTTTCTACATTCGTGATTTGAATTGCGGTCATGTGCTTGTTTCAAGTGTAATGCGTCTGGTGTGATGCGCCGGCTGCCGGGGAAAGCCAGGCTGGCAGGCCGGCGCAGGGCGCCCCTTCCGTGGAGGGTGGCGCAACAGTCAATTATAGTTGGAAACTTCGTGGAACACTTGGAGATCAATCCGGCGGCGCTGCTGGCCTGCCGGCTTGAAAGCTACTGCTGATGCGGGGAGTGGGACAGGATCAATGATGATGCAGGTCGGACGGGCTGCGCTCGGCGTGGCCGCCGGCGCTGGCGCAGTCGTCGGCCGTCAGGGTGCTCGACACGAGCGAGCAGACGCCATACAGCTTGGTGAGGTTTTTCAGGTTGTTCGGCAGGTTTTTCAGCTCCAGCACGCCGCCCGCTTCCTGCGCGGCGCGCTGCCACGTCAGCATGACGGAAACGGCGGCCGAATCGACGGCCTTGACGTTGCGCAAGTCGAACTTCGTCTGACCCGAGCGGATGGCGTCCAGACCCTGCTCCAAGGCCGAAGTGGCATTGTGCACGGTCAGGGAAGTCAGGGACTGCAAGGTGTCGAGAGAGTCGGGCATGGCGTCGGGCTGCGCTGGTCTGGAGCTGGGTCAGGAGCTATATGATAGCCGATTATTTGGCTTTGGCGGCGGGACGGCTGGCCAGGGCCTTGTTTTTTGCCTGCAAGGTCTTGATCAGGCCATCGATGCCGCCCTTGCTGATCTCGCTGGCGAAGCTGCTTTTGTACGTTTCCACCAGCCACGCGCCCAGCACGTTGATGTCATAGATCTTCCAGCCGGACGGGGTTTTCGCCACGCGGTAGTTCAGGGGCACGGGTTCGCCGCGCGCCACATTCACTTGCGAGCGCACTTCCACTTCCGTGTCGGCCGGGTCGGCGCGCAGCGGCTTGAATTCCACGGTTTCGTTCTTGATCTGCGACAAGGCGCCCGAATACGTGTAGATCAGCAAGGTGCGGAATTCCGCAGCCAGCTGCTTTTGCTGGTCGGGCGTAGCGTCGCGCCAGTGGCGGCCGGCGGCCAGCGAGGTCATGCGCTGGAAATCCACGTACGGCAAGATCTTGCTTTCCACCAATTCGGTGACGCGCTTGATATCGCCAGCTTGGATGGCCTTGTCGGCCTTGGCCGTGTCGATCACGTCCTGGCTGATACGTTTGACCAGGGCGTCCGGCGCTTCGGCAGCGGGTGCGGCCTGGGCCGCGGTGGCAAAGGCGATGGTCGCCATCGCCAGCAGTTGTTTCATCAATTTCATGGTTCTACCTTTCATGGTGTTGCTATGCACCGGCTGGCGTTGATCGCAGCCGTGGTGTTCTTGTACCGGAGTTTACTCCTGAGGCCTGGCCTCGGAGGCAACGGTATTGCTACCAGATGTTACGAGGTCCGCTGGCGCCACCTCGGCGGCGGCCGTGGCCGCAGGCGCGTCATTGGCAGGCTGCGGTTTGGCCTCGTACTCCGGCTCGTAATCGCTGGTGTCGTTTTTTGGCACTTTGCGGTCGCGGCGGTCCGTATCGCCATCGAAGACCTTGCTTTCGCGCGCTTGCAGGAAGCCGTCGCGGATGAATTCATAACGGTCCAGCGCGGCCGCTTCCATCAAGTTGGTCGCGTCGAGCAGCGCGGCGCGCTTGTCGACCACGCGCGTCACCGTGCCGATATTGCGCACCGAGACAGGATCCTTGTAGCGCCATGGGTCGCCCGTGATATCGAGCGGCAGGGCTACCGTGTCGCGCACGGTCGATGGGCCCAGCAGCGGCAGCATCACGTACGGACCAGGCTGCACGCCATACCAGCCCAGGGTCTGGCCAAAGTCTTCGCTGTGCTTGGGAATGCCGGCCTGCGAGGCGATGTCGATCAGGCCGAAGATGCCGAAGGTCGAGTTCATGCTGACGCGCACGACGTCCTGCAAGCCCGCTTCGCCCTTGCCTTGCAGCAAGTTGTTCACGGCGCTCCACACGTCGGACAAGTTGCCGAAGAAGTTGCCCACGCCCGTTTGCACGAACGATGGCGTGACCGTCTTGTAGGCCGTGGCGACCGGTTTCAGGGCCACCTGGTCGACGGTATCGTTGAACTTGAACATCGCGCGGTTGTAACCCTCGAGCGGGTCGCGCGGATTGGTGCCGGTGGCGCAGGCGCTCACGCTGGCGGCGATGGCCAGGGCCAGGCCGATACGCGCCAGGCTGCCTTGGGATTGTTTGGTCGACTCGCTCATTTGCTGTCCTTTCCTTCCGCTGCCTTGCTGTAGATGAACTGATTGATCAGGTCTTCCAGCACTGTGGCCGATTGAGTACGGGCGATCTTGTCGCCCTCTGCCAGGTTCGCCAGATCGCCGCCTGCTTCCAGGCCGATATATTGCTCACCCAGCAAACCGGCCGTCAGAATCTTGGCCGAGCTGTCTTTCGGAAATTTGTAGCCATCTTCGATGTCGAGTTTCACCAGCGCCTGGTAGGTCTTGTCGTCAAAGCGGATCTCCGCCACGCGCCCCACCACCACGCCAGCGCCCTTGACGGGCGCCTGCGGCTTGAGGCCGCCAATATTGTCGAACTTGGCCGTAATGGTATACGTCTTGCTGAAAGACAGCGAGCTCATATTGCCGGCCTTGAGCGCCAGAAACATCAATGCCGCTACACCGAGCAAGACGAACAAGCCGACCCAGACATCCAAAGATTTACGTTGCATAAACAATCCTAAATAATTTTTACTTGTTGCCGCCTGCGCAATATCTTGCCCAGGCCCGCTGTTTGTCGCTGATGAGCAATTACTTGCTAAACATCAACGCTGTCATCATGAAATCGAGCCACCACACCATCAACGACGAAATCACCACCGTGCGCGTGGTGGCGCCGGAGACGTCTTCCGGCGTCGGCTGCGCCTGGTAACCCTGGAACAGCGCGATGAAGGTAACCGCGATGCCGAACACCAGGCTCTTGATGGTGCCGTTGCCGACCTCTTTCCAGACATCCACGCCGCCTTGCATCTGCGACCAGAACGAGCCTTCATCGACGCCGATCAGCACCACGCCGACCAGGTAGCTGCCGATGATGCCGACGGCCGTAAAGATGGCGCCCAGGATAGGCATGGCGATCACGCCGGCCCAGAAACGGGGCGCCAGCACGCGCTGGATCGGGTTCACGGCCATCATTTCCATGGCCGACAATTGCTCGCCCGCCTTCATCAGGCCGATTTCCGCCGTCAGCGACGTGCCGGCGCGGCCCGCGAACAGCAGCGCCGTCACGACGGGGCCCAGTTCGCGCGTCAGCGACAGCGCCACCAGCAAGCCCAGCGACTGCTCGGCGCCATACGTGGTCAAGGTGTAATAACCTTGCAAACCCAGCACCATGCCGACAAACAGGCCGGAGACGGCGGTAATCACCAGCGAGCGGTTACCGATAAAAAACAGTTGCTCGATCACCAGGCGCGGACGGCGCCACAGGCCGCCCGACGAGGCGATGATGATAAAGAACGAACGCACGGCAAAGCCGAGGTCTTGTACCGCATTGCGCAACCATGCTCCGATCGCCGCCAGGAAACGCGCGATCATCGGCCGCCCCCCGCGTGCAGACCCAGGTCGTCGGCCAGCGACTTGCCAGGATAATGGAACGGTACGGGGCCATCGGCCTCGGCATTGACGAACTGCTTGACGTAAGGATGCGTCGACACGGCCATCTCGGCCGGCGTGCCGTGCGCCACGATCTTGCCCGATGACAGAAAATAGACATAATCAGCGATGGCGAAACACTCCTTCACATCGTGCGATACCAGGATAGACGTGGAGCCCAGCGCATCGTTCAGATTGCGGATCAAATTGGCCGTCACGCCCATGGAAATCGGGTCCAGGCCGGCGAACGGCTCGTCGTACATGATCAGTTCGGGGTCGAGCGCGATGGCGCGCGCCAGCGCGACGCGGCGGCCCATGCCGCCCGAAATCTCGGCCGGCTTCAATTGCGCCGCATTGCGCACCCACGGCGTGCAGCTTCATCAGCACCAGGGTGCGGATCAGCTCTTCATTCAAGTCCGTGTGTTCGCGCAGGGGGAAGGCCACGTTCTCGAACGCCGTCAAGTCCGTAAACAGCGCGCCGTGCTGGAACAGCATGCCCATCTTGCGGCGCAGCTGATACAGCTCGTCGGTGCCCAGCGTATGCACGATCTGGCCGTCCACATTCACGGAACCGGAACTGGGACGCAGCTGCCCGCCGATCAGGCGCAGTACGGTCGTCTTGCCACTGCCGGAGCCACCCATGACGGCCACAACTTTTCCACGTGGGAAATCCATTTGAAGGCCCGATAAAATCGAACGTTCTCCATAGGCAAAGTGTAAATCACGGATCTCAACAAGATTTGGCACGACGAAGCTCACTATTTTAATGGCGTATTGTAGTGCAGAAACGCCAACCTCTGCTGAGACACCCCTTGGGACAGCCCCGTAAAGGGGAAGAATACAACACTAATGAATCGAAAGTCAGATATTGTAGTGGAAATTTGACCTGCGCATCGCGCACCCATCCGATGGCACTCACGGCTGTCGACTTGACAAGTAAAAATAAGAAAGGCCACGGCGCGCTCCGCGCCGTGGCCCTGTCAAAAAACGAACAATTGCTCGTTAATTAGCGCGGCAGCAGGGATGCCCCCATCAGGAACTCATCGACGGCGCGCGCGCACTGGCGCCCTTCGCGGATGGCCCACACCACCAGCGACTGGCCACGGCGCATGTCGCCGGCCGCAAAGACTTTCGGCACCGAGGTCTGGTAGCAGCCGGCGCCATCTGTTGTCGCCTTGACATTGCCGCGCGCATCCGTATCGACGCCGAACGCTTCCAGCACTTGTTGCACCGGGGAAACAAAACCCATGGCCAGGAAGACCAGGTCGGCCTTCATCTCGAATTCCGAGTTCGGCACTTCGCTCATCTTGCCGTCTTTCCATTCCACGCGGCAGGCGATCAGCTTTTCCACCTTGCCGCCTTGCCTTCGAAACGCTTGGTGGCCACGGCCCAGTCGCGCTCGCAGCCTTCCTCGTGCGAGGACGAGGTGCGCAGCTTGGTCGGCCAGTAGGGCCAGACGAGCGGCTTGTTTTCCTGTTCCGGCGGCTGCGGCATCAGTTCGAACTGGGCCACGGAGGCGGCGCCATGGCGGTTCGAGGTGCCGACGCAGTCGGAACCCGTGTCGCCGCCGCCGATCACCACCACGTGCTTGCCCGTGGCCTTGATCTGGTCCTTGAGCTTGTCGCCCGCGTTGACCTTGTTTTGCAGCGGCAGGAAATCCATGGCGAAATGCACGCCTTTCAGCTCGCGGCCCGGCACGGGCAAGTCGCGCGGCTGCTCGGCGCCGCCGGCCATGATGACGGCGTCAAATTCTTTTTCCAGGTCTTCCGGGAAAATGGTTTCCTTGGCCCAGTTGTTCACGTGCGCAGGGAAGTCCTTGCCGACCAGCACGCTGGTACGGAAGACCACGCCTTCGGCTTCCATCTGTTTTACGCGCAGGTCGATGTGCGACTTTTCCATCTTGAAGTCGGGGATGCCATAACGCAACAAACCACCGACCCGGTCGCTCTTCTCGAACACGGTGACGGCATGGCCGGCGCGCGCCAGCTGCTGCGCCGCCGCCAGGCCGGCAGGGCCGGAACCGACGATGGCCACTTTCTTGCCGGTGCTAAAACCCGCCGGCTGCGGCGTGACCCAGCCGTGCTCCCAGCCCATGTCGATGATTTTATGTTCGATGGACTTGATGCCGACCGGATCTTCGTGGATGCCCAGGGTGCAGGCCGATTCGCACGGCGCCGGGCAGATGCGGCCCGTAAATTCCGGGAAGTTATTCGTCGAATGCAAGATGTCGAGCGCTTCGCGGTAGGCGCCGCGGTACACTAGGTCATTCCAGTCGGGAATGATGTTATTCACGGGACAACCCGTGGTGCAGAAGGGGATGCCGCAATCCATGCAGCGCGCGCCTTGCACGGTCGCTTGCGCGTCCGACAGGTGCAAGACGAATTCCTTGTAGTTCTTCAGACGCGCGGCAGGCTCCAGATAGTGTTCGTCCTGGCGCTTGAATTCCATGAAGCCGGTAATTTTACCCACGATGTTTCCTTTGTATTTGGCTGGCGGGGAGCGGCTAGGCCGCTCCCTGGTCATTCATTTGGCAATGAGCTTAGCTGGCTCAGGCGGCGACGGCTTGCACTTCCATGGCGGCATCGGCTGCCATTTCGATCAGTGCGCGCTTGTATTCGTTCGGGAAGACTTTCACGAACTTGCCGCGCGCCGCGGCCCAGTCGTCGAGCAGGACGCGGGCGCGGGTGCTGCCCGTGTGCTTGAAGTGACGCTCGATCAGGCGCTTGAGGATGACTTCGTCCGCTTCCGGCACGCCATCGCGATGCTGCGTATGCCAGGCATCGCGGTCCAGATGCTGTTCCGCCGCCGACACGACCTTGTCCAGGCTGACCAGGCTGACCATGGCCGTGTTGCACTTGCTGGCAAAGTCGCCGGCCGGGTCATACACATAGGCGATGCCGCCCGACATGCCGGCCGCGAAGTTGCGTCCCGTGTTGCCCAGTACCACCACCGTGCCGCCCGTCATGTATTCGCAGCCATGGTCGCCCAGGCCCTCGACCACCGTGGTGGCGCCCGAGTTGCGCACGGCAAAGCGTTCGCCGGCCACGCCGTTGAAGAAGGCTTCGCCGGCAATGGCGCCGTACAGCACCGTGTTGCCGATGATGATGTTGTCCACGGCCCAGCCACGGAACTCGGTATTCGGCCGCACGATGATGCGCCCGCCCGACAATCCTTTACCCACGTAATCGTTGCCCTCGCCCACCAGGTCGATCGTGATGCCGTGCGCCAGGAAGGCGCAGGCCGACTGGCCCGCCGTGCCTTGCAGCTGGATGTGGATGGTGTCGTCCGGCAAGCCGGCGTGGCCGTATTTCTTCGCCACTTCGCCGGACAGCATGGTGCCCACCGTGCGGTTCAGGTTGCGCACGGGCGAGATGAAGGAGACGCGTTCGCCCTTTTCCAGCGCCGCGCGCGCTTGCGCGATCAGCTTGTGGTCGAGCGCCTTTTCCAGCGCATGGTCCTGGAATTCCACGTGGCGGCAAGCCTGGCCATCCGGCGTTTCCGGCTTGTAGAAGATGGACGAGAAGTCCAGCCCCTGCGCCTTCCAGTGCGAAATCGCCTTCGATTTGTCGAGCAAGTCCACGCGGCCGATCAGCTCGTCATACGTGCGGATGCCCAGCTGCGCCATCAATTGGCGGGCTTCTTCGGCCACGAAGAAGAAGTAATTGACGACATACTCGGGCTTGCCCGAGAACTTGGCGCGCAGGACGGGATCTTGCGTGGCCACGCCCACAGGGCACGTGTTCAAGTGGCATTTGCGCATCATGATGCAGCCCTCGACCACCAGCGGCGCCGTGGCGAAACCGATCTCGTCGGCGCCCAGCAAGGCGGCGATGACCACGTCGCGGCCCGTCTTCATCTGGCCGTCGTCGGCCTGCACGCGGATGCGGCTGCGCAAGCCGTTCAAGACCAGGGTTTGTTGCGTTTCAGCAAGGCCCAACTCCCACGGCGTGCCCGCATGTTTTACGGACGACAATGGCGAAGCGCCCGTGCCGCCGTCATGGCCGGCGACGACCACGTGGTCGGCCTTGGCTTTGGTGACGCCGGCGGCGACCGTGCCGATGCCCACTTCCGACACCAGCTTCACGGAAATCGACGCGCGCGGATTGGCGTTCTTCAAGTCATGGATCAGCTGCGCCAGGTCTTCGATGGAATAAATGTCGTGGTGCGGCGGCGGCGAAATCAGGCCCACGCCCGGCACGGAAAAGCGCAGGCTGGCGATGTATTCGGACACCTTATGGCCCGGCAACTGGCCGCCCTCGCCCGGTTTGGCGCCCTGCGCCATCTTGATCTGGATCTGGTCGGCCGAGTTCAGGTAGGCGGCCGTGACGCCGAAACGTCCCGACGCCACCTGCTTGATGCGCGAGCGCATGGAATCGCCTTCCTGCAGCGGAATATCGACGACGATCTGCTCGGCGCCCACGATGGAGGCCATGGTGTCGCCCTGGCGGATCGGGATGCCCTTCAATTCCTGCGTGTAGCGGTTCGGATCTTCGCCGCCCTCGCCCGTGTTCGACTTGCCGCCGATGCGGTTCATGGCGACCGCAAGCGTTGCGTGCGCTTCCGTGCTGATCGAACCGAGCGACATGGCGCCCGTGGCGAAACGCTTGACGATTTCCTTGGCCGGCTCCACTTCGTCGAGCGGGATGGCCTTGGTCGGGTCGAGCTTG
This sequence comes from Janthinobacterium sp. TPC_1, assembly GCF_056037845.1. Taxonomy (NCBI): domain Bacteria; kingdom Pseudomonadati; phylum Pseudomonadota; class Betaproteobacteria; order Burkholderiales; family Oxalobacteraceae; genus Janthinobacterium; species Janthinobacterium sp. TPC_1. Next base: position 1,407,855 of record NZ_CP195157.1, read on the forward strand.
AACTCGAACAGGCCGCGCAGGGTCAGGTGGCGACGGCTCTGGTCGTTGATGATTTGCGCGTACTCCTTATAGCTGGAGAAATTGTTGCTGCGCGTGGAGTGCTGCAGCTTGGCAATCGCGTCCGGCGTCCACATATGGTCTTCGCCGCGCACGCGGAATGCGTATTCGCCGCCCGCGTCAAGCTTGTCAGCCAGCACGGGATCGTTGCCGAAGGCCAGCGCGTGCAGGCGCAGCGCTTCTTCCGCCACTTCAAACACGCCGATGCCTTCCACGTTCGAGGCCGTGCCCTTGAAGTACTTGTCCACCAGCGACTTGTTCAGGCCGATGGCTTCGAAGATTTGCGCGCCGCAGTACGACATATACGTGGAAATGCCCATCTTCGACATGACTTTCATCAAGCCTTTGCCGACCGCCTTGGTGTAATTGTAGATGGCTTTGTCCGCCGACAAGTCGCCGGGCAAACCGTGCGCCATCTCGGCCAGGGTTTCCATGGCCAGGTACGGGTGGACGGCTTCCGCGCCATAGCCAGCCAGCAAGGCGAAGTGGTGCGTTTCGCGGGCCGAGCCCGTTTCCACGACGAGGCCGGTGGAAGCGCGCAAGCCCTTGCTCACCAGGTGCTGGTGCACGGTGGAGGTGGCCAGCAGCGCGGGGATCGCCACCTGGTCGGCGCAAATGGCGCGGTCCGAGACGATCAAAATGTTGTGGCCGGATTTCACGGCGTCGACGGCTTCCGCGCACAGCGAGGCCAGGCAGGCTTCCACGCCTTCCTTGCCCCAGGCCAGCGGGTAGCAGATGTCCAGTTCGTACGACTTGAACTTGCCGCCCGTGTGGGCGCTGATGTTGCGCAGACGCGCCATGTCGTCAAAGCCCAGCACGGGCTGCGCCACTTCCAGGCGCATCGGCGGGTTGACGTTGTTGGTATCGAGCAAGTTCGGTTTCGGGCCGATGAAGGACACGAGCGACATCACCATCGCTTCGCGGATCGGGTCGATCGGCGGGTTCGTCACTTGCGCGAACAATTGCTTGAAGTAGTTATACAGCGGCTTGAGCTTGTTCGACATGACGGCCAGCGGCGAGTCATTGCCCATCGAACCCGTCGCCTCTTCGCCGGCCACGGCCATCGGCGCCATGAGGAATTTCAAGTCTTCCTGCGTATAGCCGAACGCCTGCTGGCGGTCCAGCAGCGACGGCTGGGCTTTTTCGCCCTGGGCGCGGTCCTGTTTCGCCTGTCCTTCGGCCAGCTTGATCTCGTCGAGCTTGATGCGCACCGAGTTGATCCACGCTTTATAGGGCTTGGCGTTGGCGTAGGTGTTTTTCAGTTCCTGGTCGTCGATGATGCGGCCCGCTTCCAGGTCGATCAGGAACATCTTACCGGGCTGCAAGCGCCATTTCTGGATGATTTTCGACTCGGGAATCGGCAGCACGCCCGATTCCGACGCCATCACCACCAGGTCGTCGTCCGTGACGATGTAGCGCGCGGGACGCAAGCCGTTGCGGTCCAGCGTGCCGCCGATGTGGCGGCCATCCGTGAATGCCATGGCGGCCGGGCCGTCCCACGGTTCCATCATGGCCGCGTGGTATTCATAGAAGGCGCGGCGGTTGTCATCCATCGTCGTGTGGTTTTCCCACGCTTCCGGAATCATCATCATCATCGCCTGGGCGATCGGGTAGCCGGCCATCAGCAGCAGTTCCAGCGCATTGTCGAAGCATGCCGTGTCGGACTGGCCTTCATAGATCAGCGGGAACAGTTTCTGCAAGTCGTCGCCCAGCACGGCCGACTTCATCACGCCTTCGCGCGCGCGCATCCAGTTGAAGTTGCCTTTCACCGTGTTGATCTCGCCATTGTGCGCGATCAAACGGTAGGGGTGGGCCAGCGGCCATTCGGGGAAGGTATTCGTCGAGAAACGCTGGTGCACCAGGGCCAGGGCCGAGATGCAGCGCGCGTCCTGCAAGTCCTTGTAATACACGCCCACCTGGTCGGCCAGCAGCAAGCCTTTATAGACAATCGTGCGCGCCGACATCGACGGCACGAAGAATTCCTTGCCGTGCAGCAGTTTCAAGGCCTGGATGGCGTGGCCCGACGATTTGCGGATCACATACAGTTTGCGCTCGAGCGCGTCGGTGACCATGATGTCCGGGCCGCGGCCGATAAAAATCTGGCGGATGACGGGTTCCTTGGCGCGCACGGTGGGCGACATCGGCATGTCCGTATCGATGGGCACGTTGCGCCAGCCCAGCACGACCTGGCCCTCGATGCGCACGGCGCGTTCGATTTCCTGTTCGCAAGCGATGCGCGAGGCGTGTTCCTTCGGCAGGAAGACCATGCCCACGCCGTATTCGCCAGGCGGCGGCAATTCCACGCCCTGCTTGGCCATTTCTTCGCGGTAGTACTGGTCGGGAATCTGGATCAGGATGCCGGCGCCATCGCCCATCAGCGCATCGGCGCCCACGGCGCCCCGGTGATCGAGGTTTTTCAGAATCAGCAAACCCTGTTCGACGATCGAATGGGTCTTGTTGCCCTTGATATGGGCGACGAAACCGACGCCGCAGGCATCGTGTTCATTGGCTGGGTCGTACAGGCCTTGCGCTTTCATGGGCTTCTCCGCTGCATATGACTATCGAAAAACTAGAGTAGTGCAACGCAACAAAAAACTCAACTAGAACAATTAGGGTCGGAGTCGAATTAAATTCTATTCCGTCGCTTCAAAAATTTAATAGGGACATAGTCGAAGCCATTTCAATAAAACGTCAGAAAGAAACCATTTTTTGTTTTAAATGCGAATGCTTTTCAATTGGCGTCCGGCTCGGCGACGATTTTGCGGGGACGGCCCCGCTTGGCGGGCAACACTTGCCGCTGCATTTTTTGCTCCAGCGCCTGCTTGAAAGCGTCGGAACCCAGCGGCCAGCCCTTCAATACAGCCTGTTCCACGGTTTTCACCTGGCTGCTGCCCAGGCCTTGCTCGAACAGGCGCAAATACGCCGCCTCGCGGTCGAACGGCGTATTGCCCAGCGCCCAGTACAAGGCATGGTCGGTGATGACGGCATCGGGCCGCACGCCCGCATGGTGGGCATAGCTGGACCAGCTGTAATCGAGCGCCTGGCCCGCCAGGCCCGTCTGCACGGGCACGCATTCCAGGTAGCGGCAGCAAGTAAGGAAGAAATTGTCGGGATCAATGACGGAGGTTTTGTAGCGTCCCTGCCACAAGGCCCCTTCGCGGCCGTATTTCTGGTTGAAATACGGCACGTAATAGCGCCCCAGCCACTGCATCAGCTGCCCCAGGCCCGTCGCATCGGCTGGCGTCGCCAATAAATGTAATTGATCTGGCAATAAAACGTAGGCGTGGATGGCCACCTTGAACATTTTCGCGCCCGTTTTCAGCCAGGACAGGAATTGCGCATAGTCCGCCGCGTCCTGGAACACGGGCTGGCGGTTGCTGCCGCGCTGGATCACGTAATGGGGCAGTGCGGGAATGATGAGGCGGGGCAAACGGGCCATGGGAAAAGTCGTCAAATGAAGGCTAAGGCCTTGATTTTACACACTTTCGAGTGCAGAGCGCGACTCTGACCCTGTTTTATTTGAAATACGGGAAAAAGCGGTTGACTCTGTCCCTTTTATGCTGCCGCCCGCTCGCGGGCGGCGCAATATGCGCGATCAGGACAGATTGAAACTGGCCGACAGGCTGTAGCCCTCGCCATACGCGCTGCGCAGCGGCAAGTCCTGGCCCAGGCCCGTCTTGGCTTTCTTGCGCAGCCGGTACACGAGCATGTCGACGCGGCGGCCCGCATCGGGGTCTTCGCCACCCATGCCGGCCACGATGACGTCGCGCGGCACGGGGCGGGTGTTGATGGTCAGCAAGTGCAGGAAGTTGAATTCCTTTTCCGTCAGGGCGATCACGGCGCCCATCAGCTCGAGTTGGCGAGCGCTTACTTTCAAGGTCCACTTGCCTGGCTCGGGCACGGGGTCTTGCGGCCCCACGCGGCGGTCGAGCGCCTCGATGTGGGCGGCCAGTTCGGGGAACTTGATCGGCTTGGTCAGATAGTGGTCGGCGCCAAGGCGCAAGCCGAGGATGCGGCTGTCGAAGGCGACACGCCCCGTCAGCACCAGCACGCCGATTTGCGGATACAACTGGCGCATGCGGGGGATGACGTTGAAGCCGTCCTCATCGGGCAAGCCCAGATCCAGCACCACCACGCCGACATTACCATGGCTCAATGCAGTCCACATGCCGCCAGCGGAGCTGGTGATATGGACTTCGTGCTCGAGCTCAACGAGGAATTCCGCCATGTCTTCGGCGTAGTCCAGATTGTCTTCGACGATCAATATTTTCGTCATTGCTACGCCATTCTTTGTTAGTAAGCAAACCGTGGGCAAACCATGCCATTCACTTCTGCACCATGATGGACGGGCTGATAGGTTTACGTCAAGGAATTATCACGGTTGACTTCAGCGGAAGCAAGGCTTTTCCTTGTCTAGACAGGAAGCGGCAGCCAAATCCGGAAAACTGCCCCGCCTTCGGGCAGATTATGCCCCTGCAAACTCCCGCCATGCACGTCCACGACGGCGCGGGCCATGTACAGTCCGAGACCCGCGCCCGCATGCGTGGCATGGGTTCCACGGAAACTTTTTTCGAAGATATGCGCCAGTTCCGCCTCCGGCACGCCGGGGCCCTGGTCGCGCACGCACAGTTCCACGCCGCCGCTACTGGCCCGCCGTCCCGCCACGGTGATGCTGCTGCCGGCCGGACTGAACTTGACGGCGTTGTCCAGCAGGATTTTCAGGCACAGGGCCATGCCGGGCACGTCGCAGCGCAGCCGGGCCGGCAAGTCTTCATCGAGTTCCAGCCGCACGTGGTGGCTGGCGGGCACGGTAGCGGCTGCCTGCTGCAGCAGGTCCAGCGGCGCGATGCCGTCGGCGGCCCGCTCGCGGCCGATGGCCGCCATGCGTTCAGGTGACAGATAGTCGTCGATCATCGCCAACAAACGGTCGACGGCCGTCTGGATTTTGACGTAGCGCTTGCGCGTGGCCTCGTCGGCGTCACTGGAAGTCGAGACGAGGCGCTGGATGGCGCCGTCGATGGTGGCCAGCGGCGTGCGGAATTCATGCGACAGCATCGAGGCGAAGCGCTTCTGCTCCTTTTCCCGCTCCGCTTCCTGCGCCTGGGCAGCGCTGACGTCGCGCACCGTGCCCGCCACCGTGACGCCCCGCCCTGCTGCCGCGGGCACGATGGTCGAGCCGATTTCCAGCGCCAGCAGATGGCCGTCGGCATGCGCCAGTTCCACTTCGCGCAGCAAGGTCAAACGGCTCGTATCGCCATCGCGCCAGCGCTGCAGCCGGGCCGGCACGTCGGCCGCCAGCTGCGCCGCGTGGCGCTGAAGGGCAGGCAGGTCGTAACCGGTCATGCGCTGCGCAGCAGGGCTGATATAGATCAATTCGAGAGTGCTGGCGTCGAGCAGGAAGGCGGCGTCGCGGCCATGCTCGGCCAGCAGGCGGAACGTCGCTTCGCCGGCGCGCGCGCGCTGCAGGGCGCGGCGCAACTGGACGAAGCGCAGCGCCATCAGGATGGCGCCGGCAAGCAGCAGGAGGAAAATGGGCAGCATGCTTTATACCTGGCAGGAAAGAATCGCCAAGTATAAGCGTGCGCTGCCCTTAATCTTCCAGCGGGGCGAAAATCTGCTGCAAGTCTTCCTGCGTGAGGGCCATCTTCTGCGATTCGCCTTCGGCCAGGATTGATTGCGCCAGCTCCGATTTCTTTTGCTGCAGCAGCTGGATTTTTTCTTCCAGGGTGCCCTTCGCAATCAATTTGTAGACGAACACGGGCTTGTCCTGGCCGATGCGCCAGGCGCGGTCCGTGGCCTGGTTTTCCGCCGCCGGATTCCACCACGGATCGTAGTGGATCACCGTGTCGGCCGCCGTCAGGTTCAGGCCCACGCCGCCCGCTTTCAGGCTGATCAGGAAGATCGGCACGGCGCCCTGCTGGAAGGCCGCCACTTGCGCGCCCCGGTCCTTCGTTTCGCCCGTCAGCAAGGCGTACGGAATGTCGCGCGATTCCAGCTCTTCCTCGATCAATTCCAGCATGCTGGTAAATTGCGAGAAGACAAGGATCTTGCGCCCTTCGTCGAGCAAGTCTTCCACCATCTGCATCAGGTCGAGCAGCTTGGCCGAACCGGCCGACTGCTTCTTCGCCGGCAAGGATTCACGAGGCGGGGGTCGCAGCACACTTGCCGCAGTTTCAGCAGCGCTTCGAGGATGACGATCTGGCTGCGCGCCACGCCCTTCTTGTCGATTTCTTCGCGTACTTTTTGATCCATCGCAAGACGCACGGTTTCATACAGGTCGCGCTGCGGTCCCGTGAGCTCCACCTTGCGCACCATTTCCGTCTTCGGCGGCAATTCCTTGGCGACATTGTCCTTCGTGCGGCGCAGCAGGAACGGCTTGATGCGGCGGTTCAGCAGCATGCGCCGCAGCGGATCGTCCTGGCGCTCGATCGGATGGCGGAACTGGGTATTGAAGGTCTTTTCGTCGCCCAGCAAGCCCGGCAGCAGGAAGTGGAATTGCGACCACAGCTCGCCCAGGTGGTTTTCCAGCGGCGTGCCGGACAGGCACAGGCGGTGGCGCGCGCGCAGCAGGCCCGCGCTTTGCGCCGCCTTGCTGCGCGTATTCTTCTTGATGTAGTGCGATTCGTCGAGGATGACCGTGTGGAAATCATGCTCGCGCAAGGTTTCCTCGTCGCGCGGCAACAGGGCATACGTTGTCAGCACCAGGTCGCACTGGTCGATCTGGTCGAATTGCTGCGCACGGTCCTTGCCTTGCAGCAGCAATACCTTCAGGCTGGGCGCAAATTTTGCCGCCTCGTCCTGCCAGTTGCCCATCAAACTCGTTGGTGCGATGACGAGGGCCGGATGCGTGAGGCGGCCCGCTTCCTTTTCCACCAAGATATGCGCCAGGGTTTGCACGGTTTTTCCTAAGCCCATGTCATCGGCGAGGATGCCCGCCAGGTCATGGTCGCGCAGGAATTGCATCCACGCCAGGCCATCGGCCTGGTAGTCGCGCAGGGTGGCCTGCAAGCCCGCTGGCGCCGCCACTTTTTGCACGGAACCGAACTGGCTCAGCTTGCGGCCCATGGCGCGCAGCTGCTCGCCGCCCGTCCACTGCATCTCCAGGCCCCGCGCCAGCTCTTCCAGGCGCGCCGCGTCCAGGGTCGACATGCGCACGGCATGCCTGATCTTGTCGCCGAAATACAGTTCGCCCAGGGTGTTCAAAATCGGGCGCACGCGGCCCCACGGCAGCGCCACGCGCGTGCCGTCCGGCAAGGTCGCCAGCATCTGGTCATCGTCGGCATGCGCTTCGATGACTTTCGGGTTGAAATCGTTGGGCGCGTTGCGGATCAGCTGCACCAGCACGGGCAGCAGCGGCACGCGCTCGCGGTTGACGACGATGCCCAGTTCCAGCTCGAACCAGGCGTTGCCGCTGTCCGGGTCCTGGTCGTCGATTTCCGCGTACCAGTCGCCCACCTCGCTCACGTCGTAGCGGTACTTGGCCGTCTTTTCCACGATCCAGCCCTGCGCCAGCAAGGTATCGATGCCGGACTCGGCAAAACGCAGCCATTCCGCCTGCGAAGGCAGCAGCAAGGCGCCTTTCAGCCCGCTCAGGGGGGCGGAACCGGGCTTCTTGAATTGCAGCTCGGCCAATGTCGCCAGCGCGCGCGCGCCTCGTCGACCGTGTTTCTCTGGATAATTTCCGTCACCTCGCCCACTTGCCGCACCACGCGCTGCGACGGGTCGAACGAGACCCTTTCGCCATCGTAATCGTAGGACAGCACGGCGAAGTCGCTCCAGCGCTGCGCACTGCCATCGGCCAGCATGGCGCTATCGAGCAGCAAGACCGGTTGCGCCGGCACATCCTTGCGCAAGCGCTGCGGCAACGGCTGCGGCAGCGGCATCAAATGCTGCAAGCCTTGCGCCAGCAGCAGTTGCGACACGCGTACCTTGTCGTTCGCGTTCAACGGCGGCGCCTGCGCCACCAGGGCCTGCAGGTCGGCCAGGGAAATATCGGAGCCGCCCTGGTTCAGTTCCAGCACGCCGCACGACAGATTGTCGATATACCACGGCGGATCGGTGGGCAGCATGTAGTCGATCTGGTCGGCGCCATGGTGCTTCGCGCCTTCCGGCGGGTCCACCTGCCAGCCCAGGCGCATGGTCTTGCCCTCGTCGCGCCAGAACAGGCGGGCGGGACGCACGGGACCTTCCTTCAATGGATACACGAGACCATTGCCGACGTCGGCCCAGGAATTGGCCCACAGCAATTTATCCTGCTCTGCCAGCATTTTCAGCAGGGCCGCGCCCACCTTGCCCTTCGGCTCCGTGGCGCTGCCCGTCTGCGAATTCTGTCCGCTGCGCATGGCCACGAAGAACCGCACGAGGTCTTCATCTGCCGGCGTCAAGAACGTGGGCGGCGCCGACAGCAGGGAAAAGATTTCGCTGATGGGAGACGCCGCCGCCACGTCGCCATTCGGCCGCAGCCGCGCCTTGTACAGGCACAGGGCCACGTGGCGGCCACCGCTGGTGGGCGCCAGCACGTAGATCAGGCGATGCTGGTTGAGTTTGGGATCGGGCTCGGCTATCGTCAGCACGGCCTTCGGATGGGCGGCAGCCTCCACCCGCTGCAGCCAGGTGGCGACGGCGTACGGCAAAGGCGCTCCCGGCGCGCGCTGGCCGGGGCAACTGGGGTTTCACTGGTTTCGTCGCGGGTAAAATCCATGGGGCGCATTTTTGTGTAAAGGTCGTATCCAAATCGGCAACAGGCAATATTATCCGCCATACAGCCGTTGCTGGCTTGATTCACACACGCTCTTTGAGCAGTTTTAATGCGCGATGCCTAAAAAATAAGTATTTAATACGACACTTGGGGTTCGCTGACGGCAAAAAAGGCCCGTCATGGGCCTTTTTTGCCGCCTGTGGACGGCTTATCAGGCCGGCACAGTTTCTTCTTCGGCCACGCTGGCGGCCTCGACTACCGGTGCGGTGCTCGTATCGGCCGGGGTAAAGTTGCGCAAGAACAAGAAAAACTGGCCCATCATCTGCGTCCACAATTGCAGATTGATATTCAGGTACTCCTTGCTGACGCCGCCGGCGACGAGCACATCCATTTCCAGCACGACGAAATCGCCATGCTGGGCCACGCGGGCGAAGCGCTTGCTGCGGTGCCATTCGGCCAGCAAGCCGACCGGCAAGTCGCCGCCCTGCACGCGCAGCGGGCAGCTCAGGGTCAGGTCGGCGTACTGGCCCGGCGCAGCTTCATTGCCCCACAGCACTTGAAAGCCGATGCCATGGCTGGCGCTATGCAGGCGCACGACGCCGTCGTGCTCGATGCTGGTGACGGCGCAGCCGGCCGCCTTGATGGCCTCGGCCGTTTGTTCCGCATTCAGGGTGGTCAGCAAGCTATTCGTGTTTTCCATCGTCATTCCATTCATTTCAAAAAGTAAAATTATTGGGGGGCCGGTGCGGGGGCGGCCGGCGTTGCTGCCGCGTCGGTTTGACGCGCATCAAAGCGGCCCTGGTACAGCTGGTCGCCGTACTGCTGGGCAATCTGTTCGAGTTTCACCCTGCTTTGCGCGGCGAACGGCTGGCGCGCCTTCATGACGTCCAGCACGTCGAGGCCTTCATACGCTTGCAGGATTTCCTGCCCGGCCGCATACAGCTGGGCATTCTTGCTCTCGCAGCGCGCCAGGGCGCCGCGCTGCGCCGCCACTTCGCCATCCAGGCGCGCGCGCTCCGCTGCCAGCTGCTTGCCCGTGGCGGCCAGCTGTTCGCCGGCCTGGCGGTACTGCGCCAGACTGGCGCTGGCCTCTTGTGCGGCGGCGGCGCCGCGCTGTTGCTCGGCTGCCAGTTTTTCCCGCTGCGCGCGTTCCTGGGCCAGTTGCGACTGGCTGCGCGCCAGTTCCTTCTTCAAGCCATCGCTGGCGGGCGCGGCGGCTGGTGCGGCCGTGGCGACCGGCGCGCCCTTGGCTTTGAGCAATTCCAGCTCGCCGCGCGTCTGCTGCAGCTGCGCCGTGACATTGCGCAACTCGGCGCGCAAGCGCTCTTCCATGCTTTGCCCCTTCTGTCCCTGCGCCTGGGCGGTGCTGGCGGCCAGCAAGCTCAGCAGCAGTAGCGGCAAGCGCATTTTGTTGGATATCAACATCATGGCTCCTTAAAAACGCGCGTTCAATTCGATTTGCAGGGTGTCGATCGACAGTGCCGAACCGAACACTTCGCGGCTCGACGTCCAGCGGCCATTGAGCCAGGTATTCTTGTCGAGCGCATACGCGCCACCGAGGTAGTAGCCGCGCGCATTCGTGCCGCCCAGGTGGAAGGTGGAATCGTTGTAGGCGTCAGGCAAGGCATCCGGTTCGATGCGCTTGTAGCCAAGCAGCACGTTCCAGTCGCCGCGCGCTTGCGTATTCGCCTTGCCCAGGGTCGCCTGCAGCATGTAGGCGTTGCCGCCGCTCCTGAAATCGGCTTGCGAGACGCCGCCCGTGCCGCCGAAGTTGTTCATGATGCCGCCCTTGGCGCGCGCCCACATTTCATTCTTGTCGTAGGCCATGTTGCGCACATAATCGCCTTCGATGCGCAAGTCCGTGCCGCCGGCCACCTTGCTATCCCAGCGCGCATTCAGGTTGGCCAGGCGGAACTTCGACGCCAGGCCCACGAATTGCGGCTGCGGCGTATTCGCCGGGTCCAGCGGGTTCAGGGCGATATTGCGCAGCAACATCAAGCTATTGCCCTTTTGCATGCTCGATGGACGCGACCAGTCCGTGCTGCAGCCATCGGCGCCCGCGTACAGGGCGCACGGCTGCGAATACTCGCCGTTGATGTTGCGGAAGTTGTAGTAGGCCACGGCGCCGCGCAATTGGTGGTCGCTATTGATCTTCCACGACGCGCCCACTTGTGCACCGAGCAGCCATTTGTTTTCGCTCGACATTTTTGCCTGGCTGCGGCTAGGCGCGTTGTCGGACGAATACTCGAGCGGAATCAGGCCCAGGGTACCGAATACGGTGACGTCCTTGCTGTCGCCAATCGGCTGCTGCACCTTGGCGGCGATGCCGTCGAAATTGAGTTCGCTGGAAAACAGTTCATCGCTGGAAACAAACGGGTTATCGAAGCGGCCCGCCGTCAGTTTCAGCCAGGAAGCGGGCTGGTAGGACAGCCAGGCCTGGTCCAGCCAGATGTTTTTCTTGCCCAGGCCGCCGCCCAGGGTTTGCGTGGTCGAGACCGGGCTATCGTCGTTGCCGCTGGCCAGGCGGATGCCCGCTTGCGTGCTGTCGGAAATGTCGGCCAGGATACCGAGGCGGGCGCGCGCGCGCAACAAGTGCTTGCGGTCTTCGCGCGTGTTCAGCAGCGCCGGCAGGGCCAGGTTGGTGTTGGAATTGACGTCGTAGCCGCTGCCGCTGTTGAGCGAGCGCCAGTCGATCTCGATATTGCTGTTGGCCATGTCGTAATAGCGCGATTCGTAGCGCGCGCGCACGTCGCCTTCCAGGCGAATGCGCTTGGTCCAGGCCGGCGTTTCATTCGGCGCCGCCCAGCCGCCCGCTTTTGCCTCGGCCATGACCTGGCCCTTGATTTCGTCGCGGATCTGTTCGCGCACGGTTTGCGAAATATACGGCACGCGCACGTCGCCCGGCTGTACCTGCGCCAGGGCGGCCGGCGCGGCGGCCGGACGGCTTGCGCGGCGGCCAGCGCTTCGCTTTGCGCCTGCGCCAGCAAGGCTTCGCCGGCATCCTTGTTCAGGGCGCCGCTCTGGATCAGGCCGCGAATCAGCTTGACCATGGTGCTGTCCGCCGGTGCCGTCTGGGCGTGTACCGCGCCTGCCGCCATGCTCAGGGCGAAAGCGGCCAGCGCCAGCGGAAGGCGGCGCATGCGCTGTGAGGGGGAAAATATGGAATTCATTGTTTCTTTCGGTAAAAATTAAAATGAATGTGGGCACTACGGCCGGCGGCCTTTAATGGATACGCGGGCCGGGAAACGCAGGGACGCGGGCGGCCGCTCATCGGCACGGAAATCGCGCACCATGGCCAGCACTTGCTCATCCGTCTGCGCATTGCCCGTGCCTTGCACCAGCTGCACCTTCGTCGTCTTGCCTTCCGCATCGAGCCACAGGTCGACGCGGATGTCGGCAAACGCCAGCTGGCGCGTGCGCGGGTCGCGGGCAAAGGCCATCTGCAGGGCGTTGGCCACATAGCGGCCATACGATCCCGCACCGAGGCCGCCGCCACCGCCGCCGCCCGTCATGCCGCCGCCGCGCCCGGCCTGGATGCCGAACGCATCGCTGCCAGCCTGCGCCGCGCCGTCGATGGTGACGGGGTCGCCCTTGTCCGGCGACGGGCTTTCCGGCGCGTCATCCATGGGTTTATCGGCCGGCGTCGGTTCCGGCTCCGACACTTCCGGCACCACCTTGTCGGGCGTCGGTTCAGGCAGTTTTTCCGGTTCCGGCGGCGGCGGCGGGGGCGGCGGGGGCAGCATCAGCATCGGCGGGGCCGCCACTTCGCGCTTGGTGGCCGCCGTGTCCGACAGCAAATACCAGACCAGCGCGGCCAGACCAGCGGCCAGCAGCGCGCCGCCGGCCACGCCGCCCCAGCGGCGCCACCACTGCGCCGCGCCCGACGGTTCCGAGGCGGCCATCTTCATCATGTCGTCACGCTTCACCTTGTGCTCCTCATGCCGGCTTGCCGGTCACCAGGCCCACCTGGTTCAGGTCGATGCGGCGCAGCAAGTCGAGCACTTCGACCACTTTCGCGTATTGCACGGCGGCATCGCCGCGCACGATCACGGGAAAATCGGGCGTCAGGGCCTTTTCCGTGCGCAAGCGCTCTTCCAGCTCGGGCAGGGTGACGGGATAGGCGTCGAGGAAGACCTGGCCCGCGTTGTCGATGGTGATGGCCTTGGTCTTCGGTTTTTCCAGCGCCATGGCCGAACTGGCCTTGGGCAGGTCGACCTTGATGCCCGGAATGCTGGCATTGCTGGTCAAGATGAAGATCACCAGCACCACCAGCAGCACGTCGACGAAGGGCGTGATGTTGATGCCGCCGCTACGCTTGCGGGGGGTAAACTTGGCGGAGGTGGCCATGGTTATGCGCCCCTCACGCCTGTTGCAGCACGGGACGCATCTGGCGTCCGTCGCCCTGCTCTTCAGCCAGGCGCGTGGCAAATTCATCAACGAAGACGGCCATATCGGCGACGATAGCGTCAGAACGCGACGACAGCCAGTTGTAGCCGAACAGGGCGGGAATCGCCACGCCCAGGCCCGCAGCCGTACACAGCAGCGCTGCCGCCATGCCCGGCGCCACCGAGTTGATGTCCACGGCGCCGGCCATGGCCGCCACGACGAACACCAGCATGATGCCGATCACGGTGCCGAACAGGCCGACGTACGGCGCGCCTTCGATGGTGGTCGACAGCCAGATCATGCGCTTCGACATGCGCTCGCTTTCGCGCACCATCACGCCATCCATGGCGGCGCGGATGGCGCCGATGGTGGCGTTCGAAACGGCGTTCAGGTCGTAGCCGCGGTCGTGGCGGCGGCGCATCTCGTCGATGGCCACGTCATACAGGCGCCACAGCGAGGAATCCGTCTTCACGGAAGCGCTCAGCTTGCCGTTGCGCGCCAGGTGGTCGAGCGGTGCGCCGGCCGCTTCGTGGAACGATTGCATGAATTGCGCATTGGCGCGCGAGATGGCGCCATAGCTGCGGCCCTTGCCGATCATGATGATCCACGACAAGACCATCATCAGGCCCAGCACGCCGACGACGATCCAGGCGTCGAGCGGCATGGCGGCGATGATGAAGCCGAAATGGCTCTTGCCGGCCTGCTGTTCATCGGCGCCAAACACGGCCAGGCGCGATTCGGAACCTTGCGAGACGGCGTCGGCCAGCAGCAGGGCGTCGGGACGGGCCGTGCGCGACAGGCGCAGCTCGTCGATGGCGCCCGTGAAGTTGTTCAGGGTGGAAGTACCGGAAGCGACCGGCGGCGCATCGGCGCCCACCGAGGCCGCCGTGCTGAACGCCGGCAGAGCGGTGGCCAGCGAGACGGCCGGACGGCCGCCCACGTACAGGGCCACGTTGTTCTTGTCGGCCTTGACGGCCAGGTGCGACCATTGCGCGGCCTGGATAGGCTGGCCCGGCTTGCTGCGCTGACCATTCACCTGCACGAAAGGCACGCCCTGGTCACGCCGATCAGCAATTCACTGGCGCCATCGCGGCGCGCATACAGTACTTGCTGCGCGCCCAGGCTGTCCGGACGCACCCAGGCGGAAAAGGTGAATGGCGCACCGGCGGCCAGCGCCAGCGAAGGCGAGGCGGGCAGCATCAATGGCGCCGTGCCCAGGCGGGCGCCGGCGCCGATGACGGAACCGTCGAGCGCCGGCACGGCCGTCTGCGCGTGGTTGCCGTAGGCGGTGCTGTCGCGCGAGGGTACGCCCGGCTCGGTGAAGTGGTACACCAGGCTGTAGTCGGGGTCGAAGGTGCGCTGGCCGTTGCCGGAAGCGGGCGCCTTCGGATTGCCGTAATACATCCACAGCTGCTGCGGCGTGCCGGCCGTCAGGGCCGGTACGTCGACCCAGATCAGGGCGATGCCCAAGAGCGGGTTGAACTGTTCGATCTGGTGGTTCAGCACCGTTTTATCGTCGCCCGCCACGAAGCGCAGGTCGGCGCCGTTGTCGCTGACGCCTTCGAAGTTGAAGTTGCCCGAATGCAAGCGCAGCAGCACGGGAATGCGGCCGGGATCGCCGCCCACGGCGCCCGCCTTCGGGCCGGCATCGACGGTGACGGGTTTGCGGTAAGCCCAGTCGGGCTGCCACCAGGCATGCGCCAGGCCGGGAACGAGCGTGCCCAGGATCGTGAGCAGAAAAAGAAAACGTTGCATGACAGTGATTCTCCGAAGAAAAGTCTAAAAAAGTGCAGTGCTGTTGAGCTGGCCCGTCAGTAGCTGGCCGACAGGTTGAAATTGATGCGGCGCACGTGTTTGTGCGTGCGCGGGCCCTCGCGCAGCGGATACGAAAAGTCGATGCGGCCATTCAGGTAGCGCAGGAACTGGAAGCTGCTGCCCACGCCCACGGAGGCCAGGCCGAACAGGTCTTTCTGCTCGATCATCGGATCGCGCAGGCGCAGGCGCGCGCCATCGGCAAACGCATACAGGCGCCAGTTTTCCAGACGGCTGAAATACGTCAGCTGGGGCGTGCGCCATTCGACGGTGCCGGACACGCCGTAGTCGCCCGTCGCCTCGGCCGACAGGTAGCCGCGCACGGAGTTGGCGCCGCCGGCGGCCATCTGCTCGCCCGATACGAGTGCCGCATCGGCCAGCTGGCCCGACATGCGCCCGTGCAGCTGCGCGCCGCTGCCCAGGGTGTAGGTGGCATTGGCGTCGCCCTTCAGCACGAGGAAGCTGGGCGAGGCCTTGTAGCGCTTGTTGTCATAGGCGGCGCTGTCGCTGCCGTAGCCGAATGAAGCGCGCGTGCCGGCCACCAGCGACAGGCCCAGGCCGTAGGTTGCCGCCTCCGTCTGCGCAAAGCCGTTGTACGACACGCTCAGGGGCACGTACTTGAGCGGAATATTGCTGCCCGTGCCATTGAGCTTGAGCGCTTCCTGGTTATCCTTGAAGTCGATGCCGGCGGAAAAGCTGTGCCACCAGATGCCGCTGTTGGGCACCGTATAGTTGACTTTCATGCCCGCGCATGGCCCTTGCCCAGCACGCTGGTGCCGCCCGTGCTGGCCACGTTGCTGTTCGACTGGTAGCCGGTCGCTTCCACGCTCCAGCCCTGCGTGCCGATCGGCGCCACGTACGAGGCGGACCACACCTTGGTCTGGTTCAGGTCGCCCGGCGTGCCGAAAAAGCTGATGGTGGCGCTATGCCCGAGCTGCCACAGGTTGTCGTGGCCAATCGACATGCTGGTACGCAATTTCTTCGTATCGGCGCTGTAATCGTTGTTCAAGCCCACGCTGGCGCGCCACGGGCTGCTGTCGTCGACTTTCAAATCCACGTCCATGGTGCCGGGCAGGCTGCCTTGCTTCACCAGCGGCATCACCTGGCGCTTGGGACCGCGGTTCAGGGCCGTCAGTTCCACTTGCGCCTGGGTAAAGTCAGGCACCTTGCCTTCCGTCAAGGCCGGCACTTGCTGGCGCACATCGAGCGGCGAGTTGTATTGCGCGCCGACCACGCGCAGGCGGCCCACCTTGGTTTCGCTCACCTGCAGCACCACCACGCCCTGCTCCACCTGCTGCTCCGGCAAGTCCACGTAGACGGACTGGTAGCCCCGGGCTTGATATGCCGCAACGAGGGCGTCGCGCGCCCCTTCCACGTCCTTCAAAGTGCGGCCCGGCCCCAGGAAGGGCGTGACCGCCTCTTCGATGGCACGCGCATCGAGCACGGTATTGCCGCGCACCAGGTATTCCTCGATCGTCACTTGCCGTTCCGGCGCGGCCACAGGAGCGGCCGCCGGGACGGCGTCCTGCGCGCGCGCCATGCCGGGCAGCGCCAGCATGGCCAGGCACAGCATCGTCAAGGCGGTCGCAGGCGCCGCTGGCGGCACGCCCCTGCCCTTGGTTGTCATTTCACGCATCTTCCATTCACCTTAAAATCAAACGGTTGCCCTGTGTTGCGGCGCTGGGCCGGCGTATTGTTTGTTGCTAATGCTGATCTACTGATGCCTAGACAGCCGCCGCGCGCGACGACTGCCGAATGTCATCAAATGTTCATAAAACTCCGCTCAAGGCTGTAAACCGCGCCGTTCGTTCGGCGTGAGCGCCTGCAGCTGCGGCGCCGTCAACGGCCCCGCCCCCAGCACCTGCACCACGCCGGCCGGCTGGTAGCTGGACGCCTGCGGTTCGCCGCCCGTGTGCTTGCCAACACCGGCTTCGTCCGCCTGCTCGTTGCCAAAACCCAACACTTTCACCGTGAACAGCGACGGCTGCGCCTGGCGCGTGGCGGCCCGTTCGCGCTGCAGCACGTCCTGCGCCGCCGTCACGGCTTGCGAGGCGGCCGCGCTGGCATTGCTGAGCGCACCCACGTTCACCGAAGCGATGGTCGGGATGCCCGTCGACTTGCCCTGCACCTGGATGTTTTCCGCATTCACCACCTGCAAGGCGGCCAGGTTGACGTTGCCCGAGACGCGGATGCCCGCCTCGCCCGCGTCGATGCTGCCCAGCGGGGCGATCAGGTCGATGTCGCCGGGCGGCACCTCCGGGATCGGGTTCAGGGTGGCGATGCCGGCGCCCGTGTTCGGCGTGGTCGGCGACAAGGTCACCATGCCGATGTCGTCGTAGACCCGGCGCTGCGGCGCAAACACCACGGTGGACTTGGAGCCGCGCCCCGCATTGATGTCGCCCTGCGCCGACCAGGCCAGGATGTTGCCGCCGAACGTGGTGAAGATGCGGCTCTGGCCCAGCAGGATGCTGTCCCGGGCGTAGATCTGGATTTCACCGGCGCCCTGCGTCAGCACGCCCGAGCCTTCGCCCGGCACGAAGCCGCCATCGACGCCGACCAGGGTCCGTCCGCCCGGCGTCAGGATGTCGATGTTGCCGCCGAAATCGGTGTGGATGCCGGCATCGGCCAGGTCGAACACCGGCGCGTGGGTGTCGCCCAAACGCACATACTGCTCACGCGTCAGGTAATTGACGCCCTTGCGCGGCCGCTTGGTGCTGCCGCCTGAGGCGCCGTCCAGATAGTAGGTGGCGCCGCTGAACATGGTCAGGTCGCCCGCATAGGTCACGGGCTTGCCCTGCGCATCCTTGCTCGGGAACAAGGTGGCGATGGCTTCGCGACCGCGCAGGTAGCTGCCTTCGCGCACGCCGCCCGCTGCCGTGTACTCGCGCCCGCCAGCCTTGAGTTCGGCGAAATACACGTTGCGCAGGAAGACGCGCTGCTGTTCGGCCGGCAAGGCCGCGAAAAATTTGCGCGCGTCCATGCTGCCGGCATCGAAGGTCAGCCCCGCGCCGTTTCGCTGTCCGGCGCCGTAGCGGGTTTCCAGCCAGTTGACCAGGTGCAACTGGCTCGACAGGCCGTATTCGCGCTGCAGGTCGCGCCTGGCGCCGCCGCTGGCGCTGGCCTGGAGAGACTTGTCGAGCTCGCCTTGGCGCGCCGCCAGGAAGGCGGGCGCGCCCGCCGCGTCGCCGCTGTAGCCAAATTCCGCGCGCAACCAGTCTGCCAGGCCCAGGCGGCCGCCATACGTTGGCCACCGCCTTGCCGGGCTGGTCGGCCAGCGGCTTGCCTGGATCGATCAGGTTGGCAGCGTCGAGATAGCGCGCGGCAAAGGCGTCATAGTTGGGGCCATGCGCCCCGACCCCGGCCGCCACCGCGATGCTGGCGCCGCTGCTGCGGTCGCCAGCCGTGATATGCGTCACCGCGCCGATACTCTTCAGCTCGGCCTTGTCGGCCATGTCGATATCGCGCCCGGCCGTCACTTCCAGCGTGCCCGGACCGCCCACGTAGAACGTGCCATAGCGGATGTCGCGGCCGGCACGCACGACCGATACCTCGTCCGGATTGTTGTGCAGTATCAAATTGCCGCGCGCCGAACCGACAAAGTTTTCCGTCGGCCGCAGCGGCAGCGACGGATTGGCGTACGCTATCTCCGACGTCCAGCCCAGCAATCCCTGTGGCGTGGCTTCGACCAGCCCCAGCGCCGTGCCGGCGTTGACGATGTCGCGGCCGGCACGGATATCGACGGGACCGGCGCCCCTCGTACCAGGTACTGTGGCTGGCCGCATTGCCGCCGCCGCGCGTGATGATGGAACCGGTGCGCAGGCCGATGATGTCGCCTGCCAGCGCGTAGTAGCGCGCCGGCAGCTGGTCTTGCACCGCGTAGCCCGAGGCGGTGGGCGGCGTCAGCGTGAACAGCGGATAACGCTGCGGTGAAGCGCCCGCTTCGCGCGACGCGAACAGCACGCTGGGCGCCTGTGCCTCCTGGTTGACGTTATGCGTGTACATGTCGCCATACGCGGTGGTGCCGGAAACGCCCGCGAAACCGGGATTGAATGGGCTCGGCAGCGCGGTCGGATCGGCGCCCGACGCCGTCACGGTATAGGCGCCGGCGTAGATCGAATCGGCGGCCAGCAATTCCAGCTGCCCCGGCGTGCGGCGGGTGAAATGCGCATTGACCGGCGATGGTGCCAGCAGCAGGCCGGTGGCCGGCCGCGCCGGCGCATTGGTGCTGGTGTCCATATCCCTCGCCCCTTGGGCGGAGTTGCCGACATACAGGCTGCCGCTGGCGGCCACGGCGCGCAATTGCGACGGCATCACGAAACGCCCGCCGCTGGAAGCCTGATTGCCGCTGGCGCGGTCGTCGCTCCAGGCCGTGGACGGCGTCAGGTTGCCGCCCGCGCTGAACAGGTCGATGGCGGTCGACGGCGTCCACAGCGAGAACCAGCTGTAGCCTTCGCCGTCCTGCGCCACGCCCTTCGCGGTGAACGGCGTGCCGTTGTTGATCTGGGTGACGCGGCCGGCGTCGCCCACGCCGCCCAGCACCAGGTCGCCGCGCGCATCGATGCGCACGCCGGAGTCGCCCGGCACCACCACCGGCCCGCCGCCCGCGATGGACGAGGTGGCCGTGTAGACCTGATAGGCGCGCGACTCCTGGCTGTCGCCCATGTCGAAGCGCAGCTCGATGCCGCCCACCGATCCCGCCTCCATGCGCAAGGCGCCGCGCAGGTTGACGAAGGTGCTATTGAGGTCGCCACGCGTGCCGGAAAAACGGGTATCCGGCGTGATCTCGCCGATCGTGTCGGCAAACGAGCGCACCTCGGCCACCGGATTGAGGCCGCCGCCAATGCGCACGTCGAGATCGCCGCCGCCGGTGAGCGTAAGCACGGAACCGTCGGCCGATACCCGGCCGGTGCTGGCCACCGCCAGGTTCAGGCCCTGGCTGCGCGAGACGAATTTCGCGCCTGGATCGGTACGCGGCGACAACATACCGGCGGCCCTGCCCGCCTCGAGTACCAGGTTGCCGCCGCCCAGGGTGCCGATGCCGGTAAAGCCGGTCATCACGGGCTGGGTCTCGTACAGGAAGTTCGTGCCAAGACCGCCAGCGACATAACTGCCAAAGTTGATCCACCAGGCGGTGGGCACGCCATCGCCCTGGGCGACCGCGCTGCCGGTGCCCTGGCGCCACAGCCAGGTGCCGACGGCGCTGCTGTCCTGCTGCGGACGCAAATAGCCCACATCGTCGGGACGACGCTCCGTGGTGTAGCCGCCACCCACCAGGTCGCCGGTGACGTCGCCCTGCGCGCGCACCAGCACGTTGCCGCCATGCTCGGGATACCAGGCCTGGTACAGGCTTTGCGCGCCACCGTCGACGTAGGGCTTGAAGGCGTCGCCATCGGGGCCGAGGATGGAGCCCTTGCGATCGGCCGCGCGCGGCAGCCGGTAAGCCGCCGCCACGTTGGCCGCCTGGGTACCGGCCGTGTACACGCCGTACGGCGAATTCTGGCTGAAGTTGCCGCCGGCAAGGAGGTCGAGGTCGCCCGTGCCCGTGCGCAGCACGCTGAACAGCTGTTGCCGCGCAGGCAGGGCTACCATCGGGAAACTGGCGCCTTCGGGCAGCCAGGTCACCAGATCGCCCACATCCGGGCCGAAATTGTTGTATTCCAGCAAGGCTTCCACGCTAGTAAATTCGGCGAGATTAACCAGCGTGCCGGGAGGATAGCCGAACATCTCCGAGTTGCCCATCCAGTAGAAATTGCCCGCCACGCCGTCGATCGGCGGCGCCGCCACCTTCGGCAGACTGAGCCCCAGGACCGCGCCGTAGTGGTGGTCGGCCAGCAGCAGACTGCGGTTGTCGCCCATGGGGCGCAGCGCGCGGCTATCGGCCGCCTGCATATCGGCACCGGCCACCAGGCGCATCGACCACGACTGCGAACCGCTGGCCAGCATCGGCGCCAGCGCCCAGTTGCGGCCCTGGTTGCCGTCGGCATCGGCCGGACGCAGGGCCACCGAATCGGCGCCGCCAGGCAGCCGCACCCAGGTTTCGCTCGGCACCAGCGCGCCCTTGCGCAGCTGCAGTTCGCCGGCCAGCGCCACGCCATTGGCAGGCGTATCGGGGGTGCCATCGCCATCGTAGTCGGGGCTCGGCGTGTCCCTGACCGCGCCCACCGGGTACGGCAGCGGTACGCCGCCGGGCCAGGTCATGGCCGCCACGGACATTCCCACGGGCAAGCGGGTGCCGGCATCGAGCCGCGTGCCGCTGCCCAGCGTGACGGCCTTCGCCAGCACGGTGCCCGCCGCATACACGATATCGC
Organism: Janthinobacterium sp. TPC_1; assembly: GCF_056037845.1. Lineage (NCBI taxonomy): Bacteria > Pseudomonadati > Pseudomonadota > Betaproteobacteria > Burkholderiales > Oxalobacteraceae > Janthinobacterium > Janthinobacterium sp. TPC_1. The sequence continues at coordinate 1,429,116 of NZ_CP195157.1, forward strand.
CGGCGGCATTGCGCACGGCGCCGCCCAGCACCGTGCCGGCCGGCAATTCCACGGCGGCAGTCAGGGTGGCTTGCGACGGCAGCGCCGTGCCCGCCCGCAAGCTCATCGGTTTCATCGGCAGGTCGTAGTTCAGGGTGCGGCCGGACTGGAAGAAGGTGTCGTCGGCCAGCGTGACCAGCTGGCCATGCGGCACGATGACGTCGGCGCCGAACGGCACCCGGCCCTTGGCCAGCATCCAGCCCTTGTCGTCCGGCGTGACCGGCAAGGCCTTGCCATCGAAGCCGTCATTGATGCTGCCGAAGACGTTCAGGTTGCCGCCGGCGCGCAGCACCAGCGCGCCCGCTTCGCCGGAGCCGGCCACGCCGGTCTTCTGCGTGTGCGGATTGACGCTGGCGTAGCGGTGGCCCGACAGGTCGATGTCGCCATCGACATGCAGGTCGCCGTCCGGCGTGGCGCTGAGGATGGCCACGCCCGGACGCAGGTGGAAGGCGTCCCGGTAGTTGCGCAGGCCGGACAGGCGGCCGTTCATCAGCCCGTCATTCGCCAGGGCGCCCGTCATGAAAGCCACGCTATCGTCGTGCTTGCGGTCCAGGTAAGCCTGGTCGATGACCTGGTAAGGGCGGCCGTCCGCCGTCGTTTCCGTGCCCGGGCGGGCGTCCGTGTACGACCAGAAACCGTTGACCGTGATGGCGCGGGCGCCGTCGATGGCCAGCGGACCGGCCGCATCGATGGCGACGTCGTTGCCGGTGGCGCCGCCGAGGCGCCGGGCGTTCAGTTCCAGCGTGCCCAGCGAGGCGATGCGCTCGGCCTTGCCGGCCGTGCCGGCGCGCAAGTCCATGCGCGCGCCGGTATCGAGCACCAGGCGGCCGCTGCCGGCATCGATGTCGATCACGGCGCGGTTGGGCGCCTCGATCACCTGGCCGTAGCTGTCGACCCGCAGCACGCTGCCGTGGGCGTCGAGCAGCGCGCTGCCGGCCACGCTGACGCCGTCGCGCGCGGCCAGGCGGATGCTGCCCACCTGCTCGCCGCTGGCGTCGACGGTGCCGTTGACGGCCAGACGGCCGCCATCCACCGAAACCGTGATTTCGCGCGCCTTCAATTCATTCTCCAGCACCAGGTCGCCCTGCTTGAGCTGGAAGCTGCGGCTGCCGAACACGCCGCCCTTGCTCAGGCGCTGGTTCAAGCCCTTGAAATCCTCGATATGCTGGCCGCGCACGTCGAGGCCGCCCGCCGCGAACGGCACGTCGGTGCCGCCCGCGTCGTAGTGGCCGCTGCTGCCGCCGGTGATGCTGCCCAGCAACGCCACGCTGCCCGCCTGCGCGTCCAGCGCGGTGGCGGTGAGCTTGCCGGCGCGGTTGGAGACAGCCGAGAAATCGATGCTGGACGCGGCCGCCTGGCGCACGTCGCCGTGGCGGCTGTCGAGCACCACGTCGCCGCCCCCCAGCTGTACTTGGGCACGCCGTTGAAATCGATCTTGCGGCCGGCCAGGTCGAGCCGGGCACCGTCGCCCAGCACCACGTCTTGCTCAGCAGACACGCTGAGCTTGCCGCTTGGCAACAGCACGGCCGTGTCGAGCGTCACGCTGCGCCCGTCCAGCGCCACTTCGGCGCCCAGTGCGCCGGCCAGCGCGGCCGCATCCGGGGCGGTGGCGGCCGCGCCGGACGGCCTGGCGACATGGATGTCGCCGCCCGCCTTGATCTTGTTGACGGAGCCGGCGGCGCCCGTGAGCAGCGCCGTGTTCAGCGCCAGGTTGCCGCCGCTGCGCAGATAGCCCTTGCTGGCCGTATCCCAGCCGCTTTGCGACTGGTACACCGACAGCGAACCCGTATGGTTGGCGGTGATGCGCTCGCTGGCATTGATGGCGACATCGGCAAAGCCGAGGATCAGGCGGTCCATGCCGTGAATGGTGTCGGGCCGGCTGTTCGGACCATAGCCGAACTCGACCTGGCGGGCGTCGACCTGCAGGCGTCCGCTGCCGCCGCCGGCACCGCCGCTGGCGACCAGGCCGGGCGCCGTCGTGGCGCCGTTCCATACCAGCACATCGGTCTTGATGCGCGCCACGGCGTCGCTGCCGCCGGCGCCGTAGATCGCCGGGGTGCCGATCACCAGCCGTTCCAGCGACGATTTTCCCGTGCTCGCGTTGATGGTCGACAATTCGACGCTGTCATAGAAATTGATGGCGTCGCGCGCCGTCAGCGCCAGGCTTTCCAGCGCCGGCGCGCCCGCGCTGGCGTCGCCGCGCAGCAGGCGGTCGAGGATGCCCTGGTTCAGGGTCAGTCCGGCCGGCAACGCGTCGCGCGCAGCCATGGCGGCCAGCGACGCTTCGCTGCCCACATTGATGCCGCCCACGGCCAGCACCAGGTTGCGCGTGCCGTAGGTGGTGGCGTCGCGCAGGTTGAAGCTCTGGTCGGTGGCGGCGACAATGCTGCCTTCCGAATACAGCGGCGTGCTGCCGCTGCACACGGCGCCCGCCGCGCAGGCGCCGATGTCGATGCGGCCCGGTCCGGATCGCGGATCGGTACTCACGCCGGGCGCCAGCATGTCCAGCCGGCCATTCGACACGGCCAGCACGCTGGACTTGCCCGGCGCATACACATAGCCGTTGCCCGAATCCCAGGCGGCGGCGCCACGGCCCAGGGTATTGATGCCGCCCCCCTGCTCGATGACGATGCCGCCTGCCTTGCTATTGGTCACCAGGAACACTTCGCCAGCCTTGAGCACGGCGCCGTCGCGCACCACGATGTTATCGACGCCGCCCTGGAACTGGGCGATATTGGCTTGCTGGTTGCCGTTGGTGCTGCTGTAGTTGACGGTAGGCAAACCGCCGATGCCCAGGCGCGGGGCGCCGATGGCGTTCAGGGCGTCGACCCGCACCGCCATGCCCTTGAAGTCGACGGTGGGCGCGCTGGCGCCGCCGATGATTTCGTAGTTCTTGCCGGAGCCGCCCAGCAGCAGCGCGCTGCCGCCGAAACCGTCCTTGCCTGGCGTGTAGTTGGTCGTGCCGGCAAAGCGCAGCGCATCTTGCATCACGCCCGTGCCGCCAGCACCCGCATTGGACTGCACCAGTTCAATGTGCAGCGCCTTGGCGTCGCGTTCGAGCAGCGGCCGCGGCACGCCGTCGCGCACCGCCTGCGCCAGCGCGAATGCGCCGTAGCTCGTTTCATTGTATTGCGAATAGCTGCGCAGCACGTCGGCCGGCGTCAATACCGCCTGCGATGGCAGCGCCGCGCGCCGGTCGGTATTGCTGGTGCCCAGCTGCACTGCGGTGGCAAACGAGCCGTTGCGCATGGCCGTGGCCGACCCGACGGGCAAGCCGCCGGCGGCCAGGCCGTTCAATTCCACCCGGAACGCGCCGGGCAGCAGCGCAAAGCTCGACGGCAGCAAGGTATAGGTGCCGGCGGCCAGGCCCGGCACGCCGGCGCCGATGGTGATCTGCGCCCCAGCGCCGGATCGCCGGCGCCATTCTCGGCCACGATGGGCGCATACCCCGGCTGCGCGCCCGGAACGATGGCGTAGACGGGATTGGTGGCCAGGCCCGGCAGCACGAAGCTGCCTTTGCCGGACGTCTGCACCAGCGGGTTGAGGCGGGCGTCCGTCGAGCCGCCGCGTCCGGCCAGGAAGGCCGCGCCGGTCAGGGTGCCGCCGCCTGACAGGTCAAGCACGGCGCCGGCGCGCACATCGACGTGTTTGCCGGTGAGCACGACGGCCGGGTCATTGCCCACGCCCTTGTACACGACGTCGACGCCGTCCATCATGTAGCTCAGGCCATCGAGCGAGCCGCCGTACGGCATCACCAGGCCGTTGGCGCTGACCGACGTCACGCTGCCAGGCAGCAGATTGGTGTGGCCGGTCACTGCGCCATTCGTATTCTGGCCCAGCGTGATTTTGCCCAGCGGCGCGCGCACCACGCCCCCCTGGTTCACCATGCCGGCACTCAGTTCAAGCGAACCGAACACCGAGTAGGGCAGGGCCGGCAACGGCGCGGCAGGGTCGCCGCTGCGCTCGATGGTCAGCCTGCGGGCCGGATCGAACTCGGTCGCCAATTGCCCGAATTCGTTGATCACGTTACGTTTGCCCACCTCCACCTTGCCGGTAGCGCCGCTCACCGGATAGATTTGCGCGCCCGCCAGGGTCAGATTGCCGGGCGTGTACAGCGCGGCCGCCGTGCGCATGCGGATGTCGCCGCTCGAACGCAGCGCCAGCTCGCCAAAGGCATCGCGCTTGACTTCCAGGTCGGCGGCGGCGTTTTGCCCGATCACGCCGTTGCTGCCGACATTGACGGCATTGGCGAGGTCGATCATCGCGGCATTCAGCGTCAGGCTGGCGTGGTCGTCCACGTTGGGCACGCCCAGCTTGCCGGCGCCGACGCCGCCGTTGCCGGAGCCGCGCACCGGATTGGGCATCAGGTGGTCGTCGCTCTGGGTGCGGCTGGTGCCGGCCAGGCGGATGTAGGGCGCCGCCAGCTTGACTTGCGCGCTGGCGCCGTCGGCATGCCCGGCCAGGGCCAATGCACTGGATGTCAGGCGCAGGCTCTGCCCCAGCGACAGGTCGAGGTTGCCATCAAAACTGATCAAGCCGTTCGACAGCAAGGCCAGGTGGTCGAAGCCGCCGGCGGCCACGCGATCCGCACCGAGGCGGGCCACGCCGTAGCGCAGCGCAGGATCGCTGTCGCCCACCTGCAGGTCGGCGGCCAGGCTGCTTTCGCCCTGCAGGCGCGACAGCACCAGCTCGCGCGGCACGCGCACCGCGTCTTCCACGCCCAGGCCCTTCAAGTCGAGCTTGCCGACGATGCCGTAGTTCGGCGCTTCGAGGTTGAGCGCCAGCGTGCCGCCGGCAGCGCCTGTCCCGCCCGCTGCCGCATGCATGGTGCCGTCAAGCAACAAGCCGCGGAAGGAGCTCAGCGCGATGCTGCCGCCGTCGCTGGCCACCTGCACGCTGCCCTGACCGGGCAAGTCGAGCAAGGCGGCGGCGCCGGACGCTTCCAGGCGCGCGCCGGGGCGCACGATGACAAAGGCGTCGGCCGCCTCGACCTGGGTGGCGTCGAGGTTATGCCTGGCGCCGATCTCGATGGTGCCGCCGGCGCCCACATGGCCATACACGCCGCCCTGGGCGTCGGTGGCGGTGGCCGCCCGTCCGGCCACGTCGAGTACCGCGCGCTCGCCGATCCAGATCGACTGGGCATTGGCGCTGCCGTCTGGACGGTTGATCTCGCCACCGGTGATCAGCATGCCCGGCAACACGGAAATGCGGCCGCCGGCCGCGCTCAGCGTGCCTTCCACGGTGATCTGGCCATTGCCGGTCAGGCTGATGCTCTTGCCGTCATCCACGCGCAGCGTGGCGCCCTGGCCCACCACCAGCGGCGCCTTGGCGCTGCGGGTGCCGGCCGACAGCGCGATATCGGCGCCGGCGCGTTGCTTGAGCACGCCTTTTGCGGCATTTTCCTGCCACAGCGGGGCCAGCCACGGTTGCAGGACGGCGGCGGAATCGGCGCCGGTCGGCAATTGCGCCGCCAGCGCCAGGTCGGCGCGCAGCAAGGGCATGCTGACGTCGATGGTGGCGCCCTGCGCCACCTGCACGCCCTGCTGGCCGTTGATGTTGTAGTGCGCGAAGCCGCGCTGGAACAGCTCGTTGTCCAGCACCAGCAACGGCTTGACCACCAGGTCCTGCGGCGCACGGTTGCCGGCCAGCAAGCGCTCGCCCGCCTGCAAGGTCACATCAAACGCGAACGCGGTACCGGCGGCCACCCTGGCGTTGAAAGCGGGCACCGGCATGCCGTTCGGGAAGGCGTTGGCCGGCACCAGGTAGCCGGAACCGAGCTTGCCGCGCGCGCCCGTGAGCGTGACGCCGGCCGGCACGGTCATGCCGCTGGTGTAGACGATGCCTTTGCTGTCGGTGATGAAGATGAATTCATAGCTGATCGAGGCGGGCGGCACCACCCAGGCGACCGGCAGGGTGTAGGGGCGCGCCGCGCTGAAATCCGGCAAGTCCAGCAAGGGCTGGCCGGCAGGGACCAGGGTACTCACATAGCTGAAGTCGGCATCGAGCACGGTGCCGGCCTTGATGGTGAAGGCTTCCGCCAAGGTCAGGTGCACAGGGACGGACTGGCCTGCAAGCAACACGCCATTGCCGGCCAGCACGCCGCCGCCCAGCGCCACGCCGGTACCGCTGTCGATGGTCAGCGTGCCGCCGCCGTTGACGCCGTAGCCACGCAGTTCGCCATCGAGCACCAGCGTCTCCGACTTGACGCCGTTGGGATCGTTCTGATTCGAGCGCAAGCTGATGTCGCCGCCGCGTCCGCCCTTCAGTTTGCCATCGGCCAGCACGGCCGCGCCCGAGGACGTGTCGATCACGCTGCCGGCCGCCAGGTTGACGGTACCGCTGCTGACCAGCGCCACCGCGCCGCCGTTGACATAGGGCAAGCCGGACGTGTTGCCCGGATCCAGCTTGAGCTGGCTCCACAGGCCGCGCGTGTCGAGCGTCACGCCGGCCGTCACCTCGATGCCCACCTTCGCTCCGGCCGCCGGCGTGGCGACCGGCGTATCGAGCCAGGCGGCGGTGCCGGTGGTCGGCTTGCTGACGATGTCGCCCAGCGCAATGCTGCCGCCGCGCGCCGTCAGCCCGGCGTTGACCTTGACCTGGGGCGCATGCAGCGCGATTTCGCCGCCCGGCGTGACCTGCACCGCCGCATCGACCTCGATGGCGCTGCCGGCGTAGGCCTTGATGCCGCCCAGGTGTTGTGCGTTGAGCCAGCCGGCGTCCAGGTAGGTCTTGCCGACCAGATTCTCGGGCAGCGCGTCTTCGCGCAGGAGATCGCCGGCGCTGGCGCCGCCGGCGCCGATATGGATGGCCTGCAGCAGCGCCGCGGGATTGTCGCGCAGCTGCGCGCTGGCGGCGTCATACACGGGCGCCAGCTGGCCCAGCACCAGCTGGCCGCTGCGGGCGGCGGCCAGTTGCGACTGGCGATAGCCGTCGAGGGTGGCGTCGCGCGCATCCTGCTGACGCTCGCCCTGGAATACGCTCGATTCGATCGCGCCTTCGAGCACGGCCGATGTGGTTCCCACCACTACGCGGCCCGCATCGCGGCCCACGGTATAGCCGTTTTCCAGCCGTTGCTGGGCGCCGATCAGGGGATTGGCGAAATTTTCCGTCGTTTCCGCGCCCCAGCGCTGGTGGTGCGCGGCGTAGCCTTGGTAGACGCCCGTATACAGCACGTCGCCGGGCGCCGTCGACAGCCTGTACAGCTGGCCATCCTTGCCGCTGAGCCAGCTCTGGCGAATCATGCCCGTCTGGACGTCGAAAGTGCCGCCGGACACGTTGAGCTTAGAGCCGGCCTGGGTCACCAGTTCGCCGCCCTGGAAGGCCACCGTGCCGCCCTGCGCCGCCCATTCGCCGATGCCGTGGCCGCTGGTGTTCAGATAGCCGCTCACTTCGAGCAAGCCGCCGCCCGTGTACCAGCGGTCGGTCGGATAACCGTTGGTGCCGGCCGCGACCCGCACCAGGTCGCGCCGGTCGACCCACAGGTCGGTGCTGTTGAGGGCCTTGCTGTCGCGGTTGCCCGGTGCGTCGCGCTGCTCGTTGCCCTGCGCATTGATCAGCACATTGTTCGAAGCCATCGCCACGTTCACGCCGACGGCGCCGGAGACGTCGATGCTGGCGCCGCGCGCCACTTGCGTGCGGCGCGTGGCCAGCGCATTCACCTGGCCGCCGGTGGCCAGGGTCAGCGAACCGGTATCGAAAGCGATGTCACGGCCGGAGGCAATCTGGATCAGCGACAGGTCGCGGCGGTTGTAGGCGCCGTCGCTGGGCAGCGCCGAATCCTTGATGAGCGCGTCGCGCTGCACGTCCAGCGCGGTGGCGCCGCTGTCGTCAAGCAGCACCGTGGTGAGGCTGTCAGGGGCCAGGGTGACCAGGCCTTCGCTGCCGTCGGCCTTCAGGTGCACGGTGCCGCGTGTCGTCACGCTGGTGCTGCTGAGCAACACGCCGGCCTGCTTCACGTCGCGGCCCGTCAGGGTGACGTCGCCGGTCAGCGCCTGCACCAGACCCGCATTCGTCACCTTGCCGGCGCCGCTTTGCGCGTTGAACTTGACGTCGACCTCGTTGCCGCGGGTGCTAGAAGTCTGGTTGGCGTCCGTCCCCAGCCCCTTGCGGATGACGAAGCTGTCGCCGGCGGCCAGCGTGACTTGCCCGTTCGGCGCCGACAGGCTGCCGCCGTTATGCACTTCGCGGCCGGCCAGCAGCACGTAGCCGCCGCCTTCCGTCACCGTCTGCGGCTTGCGCGTGCCGATCTGCGCGCCGGCCTGCACCACCACGTCGGCCGTGGCGTTGGCGTGCGTGACCACGCTGCCGTTGAGCACCAGGTCATTGGCCAGCGTGGGCTTGAAGCCCGAGCCCTGCGTTTCGCTGTAGATGCCCTTGCGGAATTGACTGTCGCTCATGCCCACGGCGGCGGCCACCAGGCTGCGCGTGTCGACCTGGCTGCTGCCCGTAAACACGATGCCGTTGCGGTTGACCAGCATCACCGTGCCGTCGGCCTTGATCTGGCCACGCACCTGGCTGGGACGGGCCAGCGGATCGTTGACGCGGTTGAGTACGGACCAGTTCGCCAACTGGTCAAATTGCAGGGTGGTATTCTGGCCGATATTGAACGTTTCCCAGTTCAGGATCGCCTTGTCGGCCGTCTGCTTGACGGTGACCACGGTCTTGCCGTCGGCCTGCGCCTGCGTGGGGCCATTCGCATTGAACCAGCCGGCCGTCAGGCTGTTGCTGTCGACTTTCAAGCCGCCTTCGGCCAGGCCTTCCGGTACCTTCGAGCCGGCGGCGATGGCCGCCTGGCGCGCCGCCTGCTGGGCCGCCTGCTGCACGGCGATGGCGCGCGCGGCCAGTTGCAGATTGTTCAGCGAACTTTGCAGCTGCGCATTGGCTTTTTGCTGCTGCGCCTGCTTATTGTCCGTCGCGATGATCGGCTGGCCATTCGGCAAGCGTCCCGAACTGGCGGCAGCACCCTGGTTGGCGCCCTTGCCCGCAAACCAGGCGCCGCTGAACGGCTGCTGCGCCTGCGCGCCACCCGCCTGCAGCAGCATGGCGATGGCCAGCGCCAGCGGTTTCAATTGCACCGGGCGACCGCTCCGGTTGCCCGCCATGGCGGAGGAGGATGCGTGTTTCGTGACCGACTTGCTTCGCTGCATGGCGACATTCCCTTTTCATGTTCCGTTGCTGACCGATATCGCGAGGCGGCGCGCACCACGCACGAGGGCGGGCGGCAAGCACTGATTCGCGGCTTCCAGCAGCATTGACAGGGAACAAGGTCCGGGACTGCAAAAGGTCATGAAAATGTCATAATTCGCTGTCAGCCAAACAGCACGATGCCGCCCGGCAGCCGCGTCACGCGCGCGCCGTACGCGTCCTGGATCAGGGCGATCACGTCATCGAGGCGGTCGAGCGAAAAGCTCGCTTGCACGCGCGTCTGTTTCAAGGCGTCGCCATTGAGGATCAGCTTGCCGGGGCGGTAGCGGTTCACCTCGTCCACCACCTCGGCCAAAGTGCTTTGCTTGAACACCAGCAGCCGGTGGCGCCAGGCGCTGACGTCGCTTTTTGCCACCGCGCGGGCGATGCCGAAATGCTCGGGCCGGTAGCTCAGCTGCTGGCCGGCCGCCAGCTCCGCATCGTTGCCGGCCTGCGCCACGCGCAAGCGGCCCGCCAGGCACGTCACGCACACTTCCTGGCCAAACAGGCGGATATTGAAGCGCGCGCTGCCGGCCGACACGCTGCCATCGCCCGCCTGCACGCGCACGCGCGCGCGCCGCGCCGCGCAAGCCGGCCTGGAATTCCGCCTCGCCCGCCAGCAGCACCAGCGACGCGGCGCCGTCCTGCCCCTGCGCCGCATCGAGGCGCGTCTGCGTATTCATCTGCACCAGCACGCCGCCGTCGAGCGCCACTTCGCGCTGCTCGCCCGTGCCCGTGGCATAGTCGGCGGCAAGACCCGCGACGGCCGGCCACAGATCCGTCGGCGGGCGCAGCACCAGCAAGCCCAGCGAGGCCGCCACGGCACCGCCCAGCCAGGCGCGCCGCGCCACATTCACGGGCGCCTGCGCCCGCTTGACGGCGTGCGCGGCGGGCGCCATCGCGCCCCACACGGCGCGCGCCTCGGCAAAGGCATTGGCATGCCGGCGGCTGCGCGCGCACCAGTGGCGAAACACTTGCGCATCGCGCTCGCTGACCTGGCCCGAGGCCAGGCGCACGACCCACGCCTGCGCTTCCTTCTGGATGACACCCATGTCGTCTTCCGCTTGTTCAGTCATGATGTTTAGACGTTTTTCCCGCGCCGGGACCGAAGCGCTGGATGAAATCGCGTCCCATGCGTTCGCAGCAATGTTCGAGGCCGGCGCGCAATTCCTTCTCCACGGTGCGGGCGGAAATGCCGAAGCGCTCGGCGATGTCGCGGTGCGGCAACTGGTCGACGCGGGCGGCGATGACGATGGCGCGCCGGCGTTTCGGCAACTCCTGCAAGGCCCGCTCCAGTTCTTCCAGTTCGGCGCGCGCGCTGAAGGTGCGGGCCGGGTCGGCCAGCTCATCGGCCATCTCGTACAGATCGTCGATATCGGGCAGGCTGAGCAGGCGCGCATTGTCGCGGCGTTGATCTTCCGCAATATTGATGGCGATGCGCATCAAATACGCGGACGGATAGCTGATCGCTTCGGGCGCGTTCATCCGTTCCACGCGCAGATACGTTTCATGCAGCGCGTCATTGGCCAGGTCTTCCGAGCCCAGGCGGCGCTGCAGGTGGCGGCGAAACTGTCCGTAGCGTTCCAGGAACAGCTTGCGCAAGGAGGTCTTGAGTAATTCCGGCATGCTCAGGGCGCCCCGGCCAAGGCGAGATACGGTGCGCAATCGGCGTCCGGGTCGGGCCGCGGCGTCAGCAGGATCGTCAGCGGCTGCGGTAAGCCCGCCGGCGGCGCGCCATCCATCAGCAGGCTGCGCAGGCGCTGCAACACGGCGCGGTCGCGCTGTTCCACGCCGCTCGCTTCGAGCACGTGGACGGCGCGCACCTTGCCCCGCTCGTCGAGCCACAGCTGGAAAGCCAGGCGGTAGCGGCCGAAGGCGTCCGGATGCAGACGGCACAGGGCGCGCGTCAGCGAGCGCTGCAGGATGGCCGCATAGCCTTGCAATGGTGCGGCGGCGGGGGCAGCTTCGGCCGGCGCGGGCGCCGGCGCCACGGGAGCGTCGGCCAGCGCCAGCAAGGTAAACGCATTGCTGCCGCTGAAGCGCGCGCCCAGCTGGGTACCGGCCAGCAGGCGCTGCAGCGCCTCGGCCGGCGTGTAGTCGCCGAGCACGGGCGCCGCCGTGCGCCCCGCCGCCAGCTGGCTGCTGACGAGCACGGAATACCCGGTCACTTCGCCGAACGCCACCAGGGCCGCATCGAGCGGCTGGGCAGGCAAGTCGAAGCGCACGGTGGCCGGCGCGCCCGCATCATTACCGGCCGCGCCCGCCGCCGGCCGCATGAATGTCATGAATGTCATCAGCAAACAAGCGGACAGGGCCAGGGCATTGCCTGTTGCGGTGCGGCGGTGAGTTCGTGTCATTTTCCAGGGGAATCAACGAAAAATCCTGCTCATGAAGTGTCTTGACTGCAATGTTGTCTGCAGAATGGCAAGATGGTAGCTTCGTAAAATGACAACTGCATGACATCGGTCACATAGTTGGCGGGCTGGCGTGTCATCACTGCGACACATGGCTTTGCTATGCTGAACGCTTCCCCACCGCTCCGGGAGCCGCCATGGCACGCCTGTTATCGCTGTTGCTGTTGACCTGTGCCGCCCTGCCCGCGCAGGCGGACGAGCACACCGTCGTGGTGACGGCCGCCGCACCGCAAAAGGGCTGCGTGGAAGTGGAAGTCGATGGCAAGCGCGCGCAATCAATGTCTTGCCTGCCGCGAAAAATTACTGCCGCCGGCCAACGCCGCAGCCAGGCCGCAGCCCGCCCTGTCCGGTGCGGAAGCGACCATGCAGCGTCCGTCCAACCAGCTGGGCCTGTACAACCGCGCCGCCCTCGAACACCGCATGGGCAATGCCTTCGGCAAGTCCGTCACGCCGCAGAGGCCGGCACCGCCGCCGCCCGCCAGCCCGCTGCTGCCGCCCCGTTAAAGGTGTTGTCAACGCACAGTCCATTTGCGCTGTCAAGATTGCGCAATCGCGCCGATTGCGTATCATTCCAGGCTTGATCGCTCTGGAAACAACCATGCTGCCCACTATCGAACAACGCCTTGCCCTTGAACTTGCCGCCAAACCGGTGCAGGTTGCCGCCGCCATCGAACTGCTCGACGAAGGCGCCACCGTGCCCTTCATCGCCCGTTACCGCAAGGAAGCGACCGGCGGCCTCGACGATATCCAGCTACGCCTGCTCGAAGAGCGTTTGCGCTACCTGCGCGAACTGGAAGAGCGGCGCGCCGCCATCGTGGCCTCGATCACGGAACAGAACAAGATGACGCCCGAACTGCTCGACGCCGTCATGCACGCGGAAGACAAGACGCGCCTGGAAGACCTGTATTTGCCATATAAACAGAAGCGCCGCACGAAGGCGCAGATCGCCATCGAAGCGGGCCTGATGCCGCTGGCCGACGGTTTATTGGAGAACCCGGAACTGACGCCGGAAATGGAAGCGGGCAAGTTCCTGCGCGAGGCGTTTACGAGTGCCGACGGCAACAACCCGGGCGTGGCCGACACCAAGGCGGCCCTCGACGGCGCGCGCCAGATCCTGATGGAGCGCTTCGCCGAAGACGCGACCCTGCTGCAAACCTTGCGCGAATACGTGCAGGAACACGGCATCGTCGAATCGAAAGTGGTGGAAGGCAAGCAGGACGAAGGCGAAAAATTCGCCGATTATTTCGACTACTCGGAAACCATTTCCACCGTGCCATCTCACCGCGCGCTGGCGCTGCTGCGCGGCCGCCGCGAAGGCATCCTCGACGTCACCCTGCGCCTGGACACGGAAGCGGAAAAACCGAAATGGGATGCGCCGCACAACCCGTGCGAAGGCCGCATCGCCGCCCGCTTCGGCATCAAGCAGCAAGGCCGCCCGGCCGACAAGTGGCTGGCGGACACGGCGCGCTGGACCTGGCGCGTGAAAAGCTTCATGCACCTGGAAACGGAACTGATGGGCGCGCTGCGCGAACGCTCGGAACTCGACGCGATCAACGTCTTCGCCACCAATCTGAAGGCGCTGCTGCTGGCCGCGCCGGCCGGCCAGCGCGCCACCATGGGCCTCGATCCCGGCCTGCGCACGGGCGTCAAGGTCGCCGTCGTCGATGCCACCGGTAAAGTGGTCGACACGGCCGTGATCTACCCGCACCAGCCGAAGAACGACTGGGATGGCTCCTTGCACACCCTGGGCCGTCTTGCTGCCAAGCACAATGTGTCGCTGATTTCGATTGGCAACGGCACCGCCTCGCGCGAGACGGACAAGTTGGCGCAAGACTTGATCAAGCAGCACCCGGAAGCGAAGATGACGAAGATCGTCGTCTCGGAAGCGGGCGCGTCGGTGTATTCGGCGTCCGAATTCGCTTCGAAAGAGTTGCCGGACATGGATGTGTCCCTGCGCGGCGCCGTGTCGATCGCGCGCCGCCTGCAAGACCCGCTGGCCGAACTGGTCAAGATTGACCCGAAATCGATCGGCGTGGGCCAGTATCAGCATGATGTAAGTCAAAGCCAGTTGGCCCGCTCGCTCGATGCCGTGGTGGAAGATTGCGTGAACGCCGTGGGCGTGGACGTGAACACGGCGTCCGCTCCCCTGCTGGCGCGCGTGTCCGGCCTGTCGGCCAGCGTGGCGCAAAGCATCGTCACCTACCGCGACATGAAGGGCGCGTTCACCTCGCGCGCGGCCTTGAAAGCCGTGCCGCGCCTGGGAGATAAAACGTACGAACAGGCGGCGGGCTTCCTCCTGCGCGTGATGGGCGGCGAGAACCCGCTGGACGCCTCGGCCGTCCACCCGGAATCGTACCCGCTGGTGGAAAAGATTTTGGCGGACATCAAGAAGGATATCAAGGCCGTCATCGGCGAAACGGCGCTGCTGAAAACCCTCAGCCCGGCAAAGTACGCGGATGAAACCTTCGGTGTGCCGACCATTAGCGATATTCTGAAGGAACTGGAAAAGCCGGGCCGCGACCCGCGTCCGGAATTTACCACCGCCACCTTCAAGGAAGGCGTGGAAGAAATCCGCGACTTGCGCCCGGACATGATTTTAGAAGGCGTCGTCACCAACGTGGCCGCCTTTGGCGCCTTCGTCGACATCGGCGTGCACCAGGATGGCCTCGTGCACATCTCGGCCCTGTCGAACACCTTCGTCAAAGACCCGCACACGGTGGTCAAGGCCGGACAAGTCGTGCGCGTCAAAGTGCTGGAAGTCGACGAGAAGCGCAAACGCATCGCGCTGACCATGCGTTTGACGGACAGCGCGCCGCAGGCGGGCAGCAAGCCGGAGCAGCGTGGCGACCGCAACGACCGCCGCAGCATGGCGCAGCACCAGTCGCAGTCGCGCAACGCGCCGGAGCCGGCCGGCAGCATGGCCGCCGCCTTCGCCAAGCTGCGCGGCTAAGCCCATGGCCGCCGGGCATGACCTCGTCATCCTGGCGGTGGATGCCGCCGGCCCGGATGCCCGGCTGCTGCTCGACGCATTGTCGGACGCGCTGCTGCGCATCAATGGCGACAGCGGCCGCTCCTCCTTCGACGTGGAGGCGGCAACGCCGCGCGGCGGCTTTTATCTGGCCCGCGACAGCGCCGGCACCCTGCTCGGTTGCGCCGCCCTGCGGCCGCTGGGCGAAGCGGACAGCGCCATAGGCGAACTCAAGCGCATGTATGCGCGCCCCGGCAGCACCGGCGCGGGCGCGGCCCTGCTGGCCCATGTGGAGGCGCAGGCGCGTGGACATGGCTACCAGGCCCTGCATTTGTCCACCCGCGTGGCGAATGGCCGCGCGGTGGCGTTTTATGCCAAACACGGCTATGTGCCGGTCATTGCCTGGGGTAAATACGTGGGCGCGGCGCAATCGACCTGCCTGGGCAAGACCTTATAAGCGTCAACGTGGCTGACTTGCCCGATTTATGACCTGAGCGCATACCCGTGCCGTCGTTTTCTTATAAAATGACGGCATCTATTTATTTACCCATCAGAGGCAGCTATGAGCGACGTACAAACCTGGATCAAAGAAACCGTGACGAACACGCCAGTCGTGCTGTTCATGAAGGGCACGGCCCAGTTCCCGCAGTGCGGCTTTTCCGGCCGCGCCATCCAGATCCTGAAAGCATGCGGCGTAGAAAACATCGCCACCGTCAACGTGCTGGACGACCCGGAAGTGCGCCAGGGCATCAAGGATTACTCGAACTGGCCAACCATTCCACAGCTGTATGTCAAAGGCGAGTTCATCGGTGGTTCCGATATCATGAATGAAATGTTTGAATCGGGCGAACTGAAGTCCCTGCTGGATGCCTGATAGCCAAACGCAGCGGCCGCGCCGTATCGTCGTGGCCATCACGGGCGCCACGGGCGCCGTGTATGGCTTGCGGCTGCTGCAATTGCTCGGCGCCATCCCCGGCGTCGAGACGCATCTGATCCTGTCCGATGCCGCTGTTTTGACCCTGCACCAGGAAACGGGCGTGGGGCGCAAGGACATCGAAGCGCAGGCGCACGTGGTGCACAAGCTGCGCGATATCGGCGCGTCAATCGCCAGCGGCTCGTTTCAATCGGATGGCATGGTCGTCGCGCCGTGCTCGATGAAGACCCTGGCGGCCGTCGCGCATGGCTTGTCGGATAATCTGATCACGCGGGCAGCCGATGTGGTGCTCAAGGAGCGCCGGCGCCTGATCCTGATGGTGCGCGAAACGCCGTTCAACCTGGCGCACCTGCGCAATATGACGGCCGTGACCGAAATGGGCGGCATCATCTTCCCGCCATTACCGAGCTTTTACCACCACCCGCAGAGCATTGCGGACATGGTCGACCATACGGTGGCGCGCGTCATCGACCTGCTCGGCATCGAGCACGCCCTGGCGCCGCGGTGGAATGGCCTTAAAGCGTCAGAAACCTGACATCACCAACGCAATCAACTTATAAGCGGGGAAACCCCTGCCAAGTCACGATGCCTGACAAAAGCGTAGCGAGCGGCAGTGAGGCTCGGCGCCCCCTTGTGGCCAAGAAGCGCAACCGTGCTGAAGCACGGGGGCGCCGAGCCGGTGAGCATCGCAGACTACCTATGCCGACGCGCAGCAGCTTTGGTCAGGCATCCACCACTCAGCGTTTTTCGAACTGAACGGCACTGGCCTGCTTCAAATCCCTGGCTTCTTCAACCATCCTGCGGTGGGCGATCCGTTTGCGCATCACTTCCGCATGTTGCGCGGCAGTCATGGGGGGCACGGTCATCAAGTCTTTCAGCTGCGCGGTATTGCTGTAGTTACTTTTCATAAGACGGCTCAAATGCTCGGCTCCGTAGTGGATGAACTGGCTGCTTCTGATGTGATTATGCGCTGGTATTGGCCGCTGCGCCGCTGCGTGCGGGATTATTGTCAAATAATTCCGCTGCAGCGCAACATGCGAGGTCTTATTGTGCGGCAAAATCATGTCTCCAGTATGACCTTGCGCAAATAAAAGAACAGGAAGAGCACCGTCAGCAAAAAGCGGACGGCGCCGGCCGGGGATGGCCTGAATGCTTACTTTTGGTAGTTGACTCTCACCAGCATGCGAATAAATTCTCGCGCGATTTGACGATGATGTTCATCCAATCTTTGCAAATCGGCAATTAATTTCACATCAGCGGACTCAAAACGCGACAAAGCGCTGCCCGCTTCGCCATTCGGCGTGGCGCTTTCCGGACCGCCAAAACGCAACCATTCCGCCGGAACGCCCAACCATTGGGCAATCATGCGCAATTTCTCTTGCGTGGGAATTGCTTCACCTACTAACCATTTCCTAGCTGCATGCACAGTAATCGGGCGTCCGTCGAAACGGATGTTGAATTCCCGGGCCAGTCTGGTCGGGCTGTCTGGAGAGTAATGGGCGTTTTTGAGAGCCAACTGAAGTCGCTGGCTGAAGCTTTCGCGTTCGTTAGAAGAATTCATAGGTGTACTATTTCATGTTGTAACATGAAAGTCAGTTTCTTGAATGACCATACAGATTGTTACATTTGAAAAGAGTATCAATTAACAATTAACACTCCGGCCGGCCTTTCCGGGTGAAAATGTGGGCCGAATTTTCTCTTGCGATTCTGTGTGGCTTCGGGTCAAATTCGCGGCTAGCCTTGATTTTCGCACTGCAGCACGATTCAAAGCCTCGGTTTGGCATTACAACGTACGGTATCGGATAATGCCCTCCTCTATCGATACGCGCAATGCCTATGCCATACAATTTCTTGTAGACAAAGTTTTCAGAAGGGCCATTTTGTTTTCAATATAGAAACAATCTGAACAGCGTACTCATAGTGGAACGTTGTTTTTTGATCGTGCCTAATGGAAAGAATCTGCGCCAAAAAAATTTTACTGCCATCGTAGCGAAAAGAATGTCGCAGTTATGCCAGGAAAGCTCTTTTTGGTGTCATCTTGGCCACCAACTCTCGATCTTAAGCGCGTTTGCGCAAGAAGAATCAATTTATTTTCAGTAATTGTTGTCTTATTCGCCAAATAGCCCCCCTCTGCGCCTTCTTTTGTTGCAGCACGGGCAGGGCACGCTACAATAGTATTGACGTTGACGTAAACGGCACTTTGCCCCCTTTTCTCGCAGTACCCATCGAGCTACCGATCACCCATGCAACCGACACCGCCCGCCCCCATGACGACCTATACCATCACCGAACTGGCGCGGGAATTCGACATCACGGCGCGCGCCATCCGTTTCTATGAAGACCAGGGCTTGCTCAGCCCGAAACGCGCGAAGGCGCAGGCGGGCGCAGCCGGTCTACACGCCGCGCGACCGCACCCGCCTGAAGCTGACCCTGCGCGGCAAGCGCCTGGGCCTGGCGTTGTCGGAGATCAAGAGCCTGGTCGACATGTACGAGTCGCCGAAGGACACGCGCGCGCAGATGGACCGCTTCCTGGGCGTCCTGGCGCAGCACCGCCAGACCCTGGAGCAGCAGCGCATCGATATCGAAATGGCACTGGCGGAAATCAGCGCGCATGAAGACGCGTGCGCGCGCATGCTGGCGGACTTGAACCTTGATAAGGCGCAAACAAACTAAAGACGCAGGCAGGGGACAGTTGCCGCGCGCAGCGCTTTACGTTTACGTAAACGTCACAACTGAGTATCATAGCTTCACTGACCCGGCACCCATGACCGCCACACTTATAACGACGACGAGGACGACATGCTCCATCTCCCAGGCTTGACCTTTGACCACGGCGACGACATCGCCTCGCTGCGCGAAGCGATCCAACAATTTGCCGCCGCCGAAATCGCGCCGCGCGCGGCCGAGATCGACCGCACCGACCAGTTCCCCATGGATCTGTGGCGCAAGATGGGCGACATGGGCTTGCTCGGCATTACCGTCAGCGAAGAATACGGCGGCGCCGGCATGGGCTACCTGGCGCACATCATTGCCATGGAAGAAATCTCGCGCGCCTCGGCTTCCGTCGGCCTGTCCTACGGCGCCCACTCGAACCTGTGCGTGAACCAGATCAAGCGCAACGGCACGGCCGAGCAAAAAGCCAAATACCTGCCGAAACTGATCACGGGCGAGCACATCGGCGCCCTGGCCATGTCGGAACCGAATGCCGGTTCCGACGTCGTCAGCATGAAGCTGCGCGCCGACTTCAAGGGCGACCGCTGGGTCTTGAATGGCACCAAGATGTGGATCACCAACGGCCCCGATGCGGACGTGCTGGTGGTGTACGCGAAGAACGACCTGGAAGCGGGCCCGCGCGGCATGACGGCTTTCCTGATCGAAAAGAATTTCAAGGGCTTTTCCATCGCGCAAAAGCTCGACAAGCTGGGCATGCGCGGTTCGCACACGGGCGAACTGGTGTTCCAGGATTGCGAAGTGCCGGCCGAAAACGTGCTCGGCGGCCTGGGCAAGGGCGTCAACGTGCTGATGTCGGGCCTCGATTTCGAGCGCACCGTGCTGTCCGGCGGCCCGCTGGGCATCATGCAGGCCTGCATGGATCTGGTCGTGCCCTACGTGCATGACCGCAAGCAATTCGGCCAGCCCATCGGCGAATTCCAGTTGATGCAAGGTAAGCTGGCCGATATGTATTCGACCATGATGGCGTGCAAGGCCTATGTGTATGCCGTGGGCCAGGCTTGCGACCGCGCCACCACGCCGGAAGCCGTGCGCCAGCTGCGCAAGGATGCGGCCGGCGCCATTCTGTATAGTGCGGAGAAGGCAACCTGGATGGCAGGCGAAGCGATCCAGGCCCTGGGCGGCAACGGCTACATCAACGAGTATCCGGCCGGCCGCCTGTGGCGCGATGCCAAGCTGTACGAAATCGGCGCCGGGACCAGCGAAATCCGCCGCATGCTGATCGGCCGCGAACTGTTTGCGGAAACCAAGTAAGCACGGGCGCGCGGCGATCGACTGGGTGAGGAGCCATTCATGCGAGCACAGCTATGACGCACATTGCCTTCCCCAAATTGCTTTCTTCCCAGATTGCATTCGATATCGCGCGCACCATCCGCGACGGCTTCGACAAGCATTACCGCCTGTTCCGCGCAACGAGCCAGCAAGCCAAGCAGTATTTCGAGCAAGGCGCCTGGAGCGCGGCACAGGCGGCGGCCCGCGAACGCATCGACTTTTATGACAAGCGCGTGCAGGAATGCGTGCAGATGCTCGAAGATGAGTACGAAGAGTCGGAGTTGAGCGACGAAGTGTGGCGCGAACTCAAGCTGCACTACATCGGCATGCTGACGGAACACAAGCAGCCGGAACTGGCGGAAACCTTCTTCAATTCCGTCTGCTGCAACAAATCCTGCACCGCACGTATTTCAATAACGACTATATTTTCGTGCGCCCCGTCGTTTCCACGGAATACATCGAAACACAAGACCCCGCTCCTACTTACCGCGTGTATTACCCGGGCAAGGATGGCTTGCGCCACACCTTGCAGCGCATGGTGAGCAACTTCCAGCTGGACTGCGCATTTGCCAACCTGGAGCGCGACGTGGCCCAGGTGGAAGCGCGCCTGCGGCAGCTGTTCGGCAGCGACCGGCTGGAGCCGAACCACCAGCTCCAGGTACTGACCAGTTTGTTCTACCGCAACAAGGGCGCCTACCTGGTCGGCAAGGGCATCAACGGCAACCGCGAATACCCGTTCGTCGTGCCCATCTTGCACAACCGCCACGGCAAGCTGGTGCTCGACACGGTGCTGTTCGAGCAGCAGCAAATCGCCGTGCTGTTTTCGTTTACGCGCGCGTATTTCCTGGTGGATATGGAAGTGCCGTCCGCCTACGTGCAATTTCTCCGAAGTTTTGCTCCCGCGCAAGCCTCGCAGTGAGATTTATACGATACTGGGCTTGCAAAAGCAGGGCAAGACCTTGTTTTACCGCGACTACCTGCAGCATTTAAAACACTCGTCGGATCACTTCGAGAGCGCGCCCGGCATTCGCGGCCTGGTGATGCTGGTATTTGCCCTGCCGTCGTTTCCGTATGTCTTCAAGGTGATCAAGGATTTCTTTCCTCCTCCCAAGGAAACCACGCGCGCGCAAGTCCAGCAAAAGTATTTGCTGGTGAAACACCACGACCGCGTGGGCCGCATGGCCGACACGCTCGAGTATTCCAATGTGGCTTTTCCCCGTGCCCGTTTTGCCGCGGAACTGCTGGCAGAACTGAAGCAGTTCGCCCCCTCGCTGATCGAGGAAGAGCACGGGCAGATCATCATCCGCCACCTGTACATCGAGCGGCGCATGGTGCCGCTGAACATGTGGCTGAGCAATGCCGAAAAGGAAGGCCGCGACGACCTGGTCGAACACGCCATCGTCGAATACGGCAACGCCATCAAGGAATTGGTGGCGGCAAATATTTTTCCGGGCGACATGCTGTACAAAAACTTTGGCGTGACCCGTCATCAGCGTGTCGTATTTTACGATTACGATGAAATCGAGTACATCACCGATTGCCAGTTCCGCGCCATCCCGCAAGCCCGCACGGAGGAGGAAGAAATGTCGGCCGAACCGTGGTATCCCATCGGCAAGCACGATGTGTTTCCCGAGCAATTCGGCACCTTCCTGCTGGGTAATCCCCGCATCCGTAAATATTTCATGCAGCACCATGCCGACCTGCTGACGGCGCAATATTGGCAGGCGCGCAAGCAGCGCATCGAAGACGGCCATATCGAGGACGTCTTCCCGTATCCGCAGCACCTGCGTTTTTGTATGCAGTCACCTTCCCTACCCTCAACCGGAGATCCAACATGAATGATCCAGTCGTAATCGTCGGTGCCGCGCGCACCCCCATGGGCGCCTTCCAGGGCGACTTTGCCAACGTCACCGCCAGCGACCTGGGCGCTGTCGCCATCCGCGCCGCCGTCGAACGGTCCGGCGTGGCGCCGGATGCCGTGGAACACGTGTTTTTCGGCAATTGCCTGATGGCTGGCCAGGGCCAGGCGCCCGCGCGCCAGGCCTTGCGCAAGGCGGGCTTGCCCGATTCCACGGGCGCCGTGACCCTGTCGAAAATGTGCGGCTCGGCCATGCAGACGACCATGTTCGCGCACGACACCTTGCTCGCCGGCAGCGCCGATGTGGTGGTGGCGGGCGGCATGGAATCGATGACCAACGCCCCCTACCTGGTGCCAAAGGCGCGCGGCGGCTACCGCATCGGCCACGGCATGATCTATGACCACATGATGATGGATGGCCTGGAAGACGCCTACAGCCGCGACGAAAAGGGCAATGCCCGCTCGATGGGCACGTTTGCCGAAGAATGCGCCAGCCAGTACCAGTTCACGCGCGAAGCGCAGGACGCGTTTGCCATCGAATCCGTGAAACGCGCGCAAGCGGCCACCAAGGATGGCAGTTTCGAATGGGAAATCGTGCCAGTCACCGTTTCCGGCCGCGGCGGCGACACCGTCGTCAGCATCGATGAAGGCCCGCAAAAAGCCCGCCTGGAAAAAATCCCGACCTTGAAGGCGGCCTTCAAGAAGGATGGCACCATCACGGCCGCCTCGTCTTCGTCGATCAACGATGGCGCGGCAGCCCTGGTGCTGATGCGCGAATCGACGGCGAAAAAACTCGGCTGCACCGTCATCGCGAAAATCCACGGCCACGCCACGCACGCGCAGGCGCCGAACGAGTTCACCACGGCCCCCATCGGCGCAGTGAAAAAACTCTACGCCAAGACGGGCTGGAGCAGCAGCAATGTGGACTTGTTCGAGATCAATGAAGCGTTCGCCGCCGTGCCCATGGCTGCCATGCACGACCTGGACATTCCGCACAGCAAGATCAACATCCACGGCGGCGCCTGCGCGCTGGGCCACCCGATCGGCGCCTCGGGCGCGCGCATCATCGTCACTCTGCTGGGCGCCCTGAAAAAAACCGGCGGCAAGCGCGGCGTGGCGGCCCTGTGCATCGGCGGCGGCGAAGCGACGGCGATGGCGATCGAACTGGTATAAGCTCTTCCCGAGCACGGGCGCGCACGGCAGTTCACGGTGCGCGCCTTTCATTTTATTTTCAGGGAGAAAATATATGCCAACCGCATTGATCATCGGCGCCTCGCGCGGCATCGGCCACGAAATCGTCCGTCAATACCGCCACGACGGCTGGCGCGTGATCGCCACGGCGCGCACGCCGGACGCTTGCGACACCCTTGCGCAACTGGGCGCGGAAGCGCACCAGCTCGACGTGACGGATGTGGAAGGCTGTGCCGGCCTGGGCTGGAAGCTCGACGATGAAAAGCTCGACGTGGCGATCCTCAACGCGGGCGTGTACGGCCCCCGTCACGACGGTTTCCCTGCGCAAGCCGATTTCGACCTCGTCATGCACACCAACGTGCTGGCGGCCATGCGCCTGCTGCCGATATTGGCGCCGCTGGTGGCGAATGCCAAGGGCAAGCTGGCCGTGCTGTCCTCGCACATGGGCTCCCTGAGCGAACGGGGCAACCCCAGCGGTTCGCTGTACCGCGCCAGCAAGGCGGCCTTGAATTCCGTGCTGATCGACACGTCCCTCGTGCATGGCCCGCAAGGCGTCAGCTGCGTGGCCTTCCACCCGGGCTGGGTACGCACGGACATGGGCGGCGCCGGCGCCGATATTTCCCCCGAGGAAAGCGCAGCCGGCATCCGCGCCACGCTGGCCAGCCTGCCGGCCACGGACAAGGCCGTGTTCCGCAACTACGACGGCAAGCCCATCGCCTGGTAATTCCCTGAATCCACCATAAAAACAAACGAGACGACGTCCCATGATACTCAATGAAGAACAAACGATGATCCAGGAAGCGCTGCGCAGTTTTTCGCGCGAGCGCCTGGCGCCCAACGCGCCCCGCTGGGACAAGGAACATCATTTCCCGAAAGAAGAATTGCAGGAACTGGCCGCGCTGGGCGCCTTTGGCGTGGCCGTGCCGGAAGCGCTCGGTGGCGCCGGCCTCGACTACGTGTCCTTGGCCCTGGTGCTGGAAGAAATCGCCGCCGGCGATGGCGGCACCTCGACCATCATTTCCGTGAATAATTGCCCCGTGTGCAGCATCGCCATGATGTACGCCAACGATGCGCAAAAGGAACAATGGCTGCGTCCGCTGGCGCAAGGGACCATGCTGGGGGCGTTTTGCCTGACAGAACCGCACACGGGCAGCGACGCCTCGGCCCTGCGCACCACGGCCAGCCGCGACGGCAATGAATACGTGATCAACGGCACGAAACAATTCATTACCAGCGGCAAGTATGCGGACGTGGCCATCGTCATGGCCGTCACCGACAAGGCGGCCGGCAAGCGCGGCATCAGCGCCTTCTGGGTGCCGACGAACACGCCGGGCTACATCGTGGCGGGGCTGGAACAAAAGATGGGCCAGCATTCGTCGGACACGGCGCAAATCCTGTTCGAGAACTGCCGCATCCCGGCGGAAAATCTGATCGGCGAAGAAGGACAAGGCTACAAGATCGCCCTGTCCGGCCTGGAAGGCGGACGCATCGGCATCGCTTCGCAAGCCGTGGGCATGGCGCGCGCCGCGTATGAAGCGGCCCTGAGCTATGCGCGCGAACGGGAAAGCTTCGGCAAACCCATCTATGAACACCAGGCCGTGCAATTCCGCCTGGCCGACATGGCCACGCAGATCGAAGCGGCGCGCCAGCTGATCCGCCACGCGGCGGCCATGAAGGATGCGGGCCTGCCCTGCCTGAAGGAAGCGGCCATGGCCAAGCTGTTTGCGTCGGAAATGGCGGAAAAAGTGTGCTCGGACGCCATCCAGGTGCACGGCGGCTACGGTTATGTGTCCGACTTCCCCGTCGAGCGCATCTACCGCGACGTGCGCGTGTGCCAGATTTATGAGGGCACCAGCGATATCCAGAAGATACTCATCGCCAGAGCTTTGTAAACCCGAGGCAGATGCTGGGGTCGTACCCTGCAGGGTACGACCCGGGGTGACGCCCTTGGGTTTTCAATAGACGAAAAAAAAGCCTACTCAGGGTAGGCTTCGTTCCAATGTATTACCAATGCTTTAATCGTGTCATGGACGCCAGTGCTATCTGCAAAGTGCCTCCTGATTTTCGGACTCCCATGCTATCTGCATGGTGACTCCAAGTGTAAAATCGACCATCGTATCCGGAATTACAAAATCCATTTCTTCGCACTGTCACGCCATCGACATTACACCTGTCGGTCGCCGCGCTGAAACTGGATGGTGAGATGATTTGTTGCCAAATCTCAATCACTGAACGGAGTATAGCACAGCTTTTTGTGCGGTGCAACAACGAATTGAAGCCATACTTTAAATCAAGTCCTTAGCGCCAGCGGCTTGTCCTCTTCGCCGCCACGGGCCACTCTTTCATATTCGGAAATCACTTGCGCGCCCAGCAACAGCAAGGTGGCGCCGATTTCCAGGCTGAACATGACGACGATGGCCGTCGTCATCGAGCCATACACGACATTGACCTGCGACAAGGTGGAAAAATACCAGACCAGCACGTGGCGCGCGATTTCCCACAGCAGGGCCGCCGTCACGCCGCCGATCAGCGCATGCGTGATCGACAAGCGTCCGACCGGCATGACCAGGTAAATCGAGCTGAGCACGAGAATCTCTCCCGCCAGCCCCAGCAGATACAACAGCACGCCGGACACGCCTTCCAGGCCCCAGTCGTGGCGCAGGAAGCGCACGCTTTCCTCGCCCATCACCTGCAGGCTGCCCGCCACCAGGGTAATGAGCAAGATCCCCACGCCCAGGCACAGGATGTAGCAGTAGGGCAGCACGGCGGAAATGAGGAAATGGCGGCGGCGGATGGCGACGCGGTGAACAAAGATCACGCTCATGGCGTTTTCCAGCACGGTAAACGCCAGCGAGCTGAAAAACAGCATGGTCAGCAACAGCAGCCAGCCGATCACGCCCCGGTTGTCGAGAAAATGCGCGATCTCGCCCACGATGGCCTTCGATTGCCCCGGCACCAGCCATTCCAGGTAATGGCCGATTGTCTGCAGCAATTCATCTTGCGCGATCACGTGCGACAAGGCCACCACCACCAGCATCAGCAGGGGCACGATGGACAGCAGCGAGTAATACGCAACGGCGCCCGCCAGCAGCAAGCCCTGGTTGGCGCGGAAACCCTTGAGCACCTGCAGCGCGAAGGCCAGCGGGTGGCTGAGGATGTAGGTACTGGCGTGGCGGTTGATCATGTCGGGAGCGGTGTAGAAGGCGGCGCGGCCTCGTGCCACGCCTTATCACACTAGCATACTGACAATCTCCCCACTGCACCGTGCGCTAGCAGACGGCCGGCTCCAGCAGGGTCAAGGTTTGCCGGTCCGCATCCAGGGTCGCCAATATGCCCATCGGTAGCGTGAACTGGTGGCGGATGTGGCCAAACGAATAACCGCTGACGGCCGGCACGCTCAAGGGCAGCAGATGCTGGTCCAGGGTAGCATCGAGGGTCAGCGCCGTATCGCCCTCGGCCGCCTCGCAATGCTCGAAGATGCCCAGCATCAAGGCCGCCGCGTGCTTGAAACCAATGGACAGGTCGAGCTGGCACAGCATGCGGTCGATGCGATACGGCACTTCATTGATTTCTTCGAGGAAAAGGATGCGCTCGCGGAAATCGGCCGCATACGGCGTGCCGGCCAGCGCGCTGACCAGGCACAAGTTGCCGCCCGTCAAGCGTCCCGTCGCCTGGCCGCCGTGCACGGTGCGGATGGCGAAATTCGGCTGCGTCTGCGCGCGGCGGTGGTTGTCCAGCGCCATCGGTATCGTGTAGCTGTCTTGCGGCGTCATCAGCACATTGCGCAGCTGCGTCACCGTGTAATCGGAAAACGTGGATGAAGCCACGGGGCCGTGGAAAAGTCACCAGGCCCGTCTGGCGGCCGATGGCCAGGTGCAGGGCCGTGATGTCGGAATAGCCGATCAGCACTTTCGGATTGCGCTGGATCAAGCCATAGTCGAGCAGCGCCAGCAGCGAAATGCAGCCGGAACCGCCGCGGATGGCCCAGATCGCCTTGACCTCGGGATCGGCGAACGCCGCCTGCAGATCGTCGAGGCGCTGCTGCACCGTGCCCGCATAGTTGCCGTGCACGGCGCGGATATTCGCGCCCAGGCTGGCACGCAGTCCCAGCGATTCGATATTGCGCTGGGCCCTGGCGATGGCGTCCTCATCCGTAAAACCGCCCGGCGCGATGATGGCCACCAGGTCGCCGTCGCGCAGGCGCGCCGGTTTGATCAATGCGTGTTGCTGTTGCATGCGTTTGCCCTTCCCTTGCGCGGCCGCCGCCCACGCCGGTGTGCCTGCCGCCCCCACGGTGGCGGCCAGCAAGCCGCCGAAGCGGCGCCGGCTGAGATTGGTCTGACTGGACATGCGGCCCTTTCTAAAACAAAAAACGGCGACGCCAGGCGCCGCCGCACGAGGTTAGCATGCCAGCGGGATCACCGCCGGCAGCGCCGCCTTACATGAACTTGTACTTCAGCTGGAAGGTGAAGGCGCGGCCGCGCGGGTCGGCCACGCGCGGATCCCAGCCGGCGCCCACCACTTCATCCACGTTGTGCGCGGTGAACGGCGGATCGCGGTCGAACAGGTTCTGGATGCCCAGGGTCAAGGTGGTATTCTTGAAACCCGTGTAGCTGCCCGACAAGTTATACGTGGTGTAGCTGGAGACGTCCGGCTTGAAGCCTGGCGGCGGCGTGCCCTTGCCGTCATTCGGGACCTGGTCCTTGTAGCCGGAAGCAAAACTCTGGATCAGCAAGCCGCTCCAGTCGCCGCGCGACACGCTGAAGCTGGCATTGTGTTTCCAGCGCAAGTACAAATCACGCGTGTAGAAATTGCCAACCAGCTCCTTGTATTCTTGCCCCTTGTATTCGGCAAATTTGAAGCTGTCCATGTACGTGCCGTCCAGGGTGGCCGTCCACTTCACTTCCTTGACCTTGCCTTCGCCGCGCAAGCTGACGTCCAGGCCGCGCACGCGGCTGCCGCCCGCATTGAACCAGCCCGCTTGCACGTAATCGATGGTGCCATCGGCCTTGCGGAAAATATACTGGTTCAGCGCCTGGTAATTGTCCAGCACGACTTTCGGCGTGCGTTTCAGGAGCTGATCCTGGGTATTGATGGCCCAGTAATCGAACGAGGCAGAGTAACCCTTCACAGGTTCGATGACGATGCCGACGCTGCCCTGCTTCGACGTCTCCGGTTTCAGGTTCAGGTTGCCGCCCGTCGTATAAATGAGGCGGGGAATGGAACAGTATTCGGTCACGCCAGGATGCTTGGCGCAGCCTTCCTGATCCTTCGCGCCATTCGGCAGTTCCTGCGTCAGCACGCCCGAATACAGCTGGTCGAAACTCGGCGCCAGGAAGCCCTTGCTGCTGGCCGAGGCGCGGAACAGCACGAAGTCGGCCGGCTGGTAACGCAAGGCAATCTTCGGATTCGTCGTAGCGCCCACCTGGCTGTAATCGTCGCGGCGCACGGCCAGCTGCATTTCCAGCTCTTTCATGATGGGCACCAGCAACTCGGCATACACGGCCTTGACGTTGCGGCTGACATCCTTCAATGCAGCATTTCCTGGCGCCAACAAAATCAGGTTGGCATCGACATCCTGCTCAAAGCTGTAGCCCTCGCGGCGCAAATCAAAACCGGCCGCCATCGCCACGGCACCAGCCGGCAGCTGGAACAGCTCGCCCGAGACGGAACCGTCGATCTGGGTGAGAGTCGTCTTGCCGTGCTGGAAGGCGCCACGGAACTTGGTCGACTCGATCAACTGTTTGGCCGCGTCCGTCTGGCTCTGGCCCGCGCCTACCCAGGGATTGATGATGCCTGTCCCCAGGGCCGCGTACAGCTTGTCCGTGTAGGAATAGCCGTCCGTCAGCTTGGTCTTGGTGGTGCTCTGCGCGTAGGAAACACCGGTCTTGTAATCCCATTTGCCGAAGTTGCCTTCAAAACCCAGCAGTACGCGGGCGTTATCGGTCGTATTTTCCTGCGTGCGGTTGCCCACGTCATTCGCGCGCCATTTGTAGGCAATCGGCTTGCTCTTGTCGAACGACGGGATGTAGGCCGACAAATCCTGGTAATACGCGCCGCCCACGGGGTAGACGGCCTTGTTGGCGATGCTCGTCTGCACCTGCATCGGCGTCAAAATGGCCGTGGCCTTGGTGCGCGAACCGAGCGCCTCGACAAACATGCGGTGGTCGGGCGCCAGCTTGAACGTGCCGCGCGACAGGAAATTGGCCCGCTCGACGGGGAATTGCAGCACATAGTCGGCGCCGTAGTCATACGCACAGGAATGCGTGGTACTGCGCGGTGACGTCACGTCTTTCCACAGTGCCGTCTGATATTGCGACATGCCGGCGACGCTGTCGCACTTGCCCTGGAAGCTCAGCGGATTGGCTTGCAGGTATTGATTCGGGTCGCCAGGCAGCTGGAACGACGTACCCAGCGCCGTGCCGGCTCCCGCCATCTGGTTGGCAAACGGCGTGCCCGTGGTGTCGGGCGACAGGCCCCGGCCAGGCTGGTAGCCGTTGACGAAGGAGCGGTCACGGCCATTGAGCTGTTGCGCTTTATCAACGGTCAGGCTGGCCATGAGGTTGTAGCCATCCTCTTCCAGCGAGCCCGTGCCGGCCAGGATGGAAGCGCGGCGCGTGGCACCGCCGCCCGCTTGCGTATCGTTGGTGGAAACGGAGGCTTCCACGCCGCTGTAATTGGTTTTCAGAATGAAATTGATCACGCCGCCGATGGCGTCCGTGCCGTAGATGGCCGAGGCGCCATCCTTGAGGATTTCCACGCGCGAAATTGCACCGAGCGGTATCGAGTTCAAGTCGACGGCGCGGCCACTGGCGCCATGCGTGGCCACGCGGCGGCCATTCAGCAGTACCAAGGTCGCGCCTGGCCCCAGCCCGCGCAGCGAGGCGAACGAGGCGCCACCGGCAAGACGGTCGGCGTCGGCGCCAAACACGTTATTGCCCGAAGTCATGTTCTCTGCGCCCGTGCCGTTGGCCGACAGGGTACGCACCAATTGCTCGGCCGTCGTGATGCCCTGCTTTTCCATCTGGTCAAAGGTGATGACTTGCACCGGCAGCGCGCCTTCCTTGGCGACGCGCTTGATGCTGCTGCCCGTCACTTCGACCCGTTGCATCGCTGGCGCCGCCGCTTCCTGTGCCATCACCGGCCCCACCACCCCCATCAATGCCACCAACTGCGCTAGTTTCTTCAATTTCACTGGTCTCTCCTTGTTGGGCAATCGAAACTTGAGTTCTCAAGTCCAGGCTGTTTTGTAAGGTCGCGGCGTCTGTCTCGCGGTACATTTTTTTATGACGCCAGCGCTTTACTTTATTTGTTTTCATTTTCAGAGTAGCGCGATGCAACCAGGCCCAGCCAATGAAAAATGCTTTCCTAACCATAACTTTTTGGAATGAATGCCCTTTTCAGCGACGTGGTCACTTGCCTGCGGGGCGGCCCTTGGCGGGATCGACGTCCAGATAGCGCCAGGACGTGAATTCCACGGGGTGGCGCCTGTAGTTTTTTAGCCACGGTTGCTGCAGGTCGGCAGAGATGGGATGCGTCAGCAACACCCACGGCGTGTAAGCGTGGATCAGCTGAAACAGGTCGAAGTACAGACTGCGTCGGCGCGGCGTATCGGATAGCAGGCGCGCCTCCTCATAGCGTTTATTGTAATCGGGCAAGTTGAAGCGGGCATAGTTGGCACGGCCAACGTTGCCACCATACAACAATTGCATAAAGTTATCGCCATCGGGGAAGTCGGCGATCCAGTTGGTCTCGAACATCTGCACCTTGCCCAGGCGCGAGGCCTTGATGATTTCCGTCTTCTTGTCGCTTTTAAATTCCACGCGCAGGCCGATGGCGTTCAGGTTACGCCGCCACAATTCGTCGCGCAGCCGCCCCACCGTGCTCGGTTCCGTATGCATGGTGAGCAGCAAGGGCGTGCCGTCCGGCTGCGTGCGGAAACCGTCGGGCCCCGCCTTGTAGCCGAAGCGCTCCAGCAGGGCGCGCGCCAGCACGGGATCGTAGCCGACGGGGCTGCGGTAATGCTTGTCGTAGCCGAGCACGTTGGGCGGCAGCGGCGACTGCGCCGGCAAGGCCAGGCCTTTCTTTAATAGCGCGATATCTTCGCGGCTGTTGTAGCTGAGGGCGATGGCACGGCGCAGGGCCAGCTTGTCCTTACTCGTGCCGCCCAGCACGGGATCGTCCATATTCATCCACATGTAATACGTCTGCAGCACGGGAAAGCGCGTCAGCTGCAAGCCCTTGGCGGCCAGCGCCGGTTTCAGCGCGCCGTTTTCCAGCACCATGTCCGTCATCGATTCCGGCACTTGTTCCAGGTAATCGAATTCGCCTTTCAGAAAACCCAGCATGCGCGATTGATATTCCTCAACGATGCGCACCTCGATGCGCTCGACCAGCGGTAATTGCTTGCCTTCCAGCGCCGTGGCGATGGCGCGCGCGTCGGCCGGCAAGGCGGCCAGCGCCTTGGCATCCGTATGGAACACGGTGGCACGGAAAGTCGGGTTGGCCTGCAGCACAATCTTGTCGCTGCGCTTCCACTCCTTCACCAGGAACGGCCCCGTGCCCACGGGGTGGTTGCCGATCTGCCCTGCCGCCGGGTACGCTTCAGCCACTTCGCGCGCCACCACGGCTGTCGCCGGCATGGCCAGGTAAAACAGGAAGTTCGGATCGACACCGTTCAGGCGAATGCGCAAGGTGTATTTGTCCAGCGCCTGCAAGCCGGCGATCGGCGTGTCGTAGCTGAATCTGGCTTTCAGGGCTGCATCGCCCACCAGCTTGTCTTCCAGCAAGAACAGCCACGGCGACTTCAGGCTGGGGTCATACAGCCGCGTCAGGCTGTAGACATAATCCTGCGCCGTCACTTCGCGCGGCTGGCCCTTGAAGGCAGGATCGGGCGTGAAGAAAATGCCGGGCTGCAAGTGAAAGAGATACGTGCGGCCGCCATCTTCCACGGTGGGCAGGCCGCGCGCCGTATTGCCCTGCAGCTGCACCGGGCGCGCCAGATAGTCATAGCGCAGCAGCGGGTCAAAGATGTTTTCCATCAAATTCAGGCTGGCCAGGTCCGAGGCTACGGCCGGGTCCAGGCCCGTCTCGCTGGTGCTCAAAAACAAGTGCAAGGTCTTGTTCGCGCGGGCGGTGCTGGCGGACGCAGCCTCGGCGGCGTGGGCCGGTACATTCAACAGTGTCAACAGGGCCAGGCCGGCGGCGCAGGCGGTTTTACGTAACAACATCATCAGTGGTCCAGTGCAGACAAGGGTAAGGAACGGCGATAAGCGGCAGGCATCCCCCACACTACGCGGGCAAGCTATGGGGCGCCAATGAAAACAGGCTGCCAGCTTATAACTTTTTGGCATGCGATTGCTGCATTCTTTCATCAACTCGTATCGGGCTGCCTCTATACTTTGCTTGCAGCACCTTTTCACCTCCCCGAAATACAGAACTGATCGCATATGGCACTTAATTACATCTGGTCCGGCTTTTTCCTCGTTGGCTTCCTGGCCGCAGTGCTGCAGTGGCTGTTTCTCGGCGATACCGATATCTTCAAGCGCATCATCGACGGCACCTTCGAGACGGCGCGCATGGGCGTGATGGATATCGCCCTGCCCTTGGCGGGCGTGATGACCTTGTGGCTGGGCATCATGAACATCGGCGAAAAGGCCGGCATCGTCGGCTGGCTGGCGAAAGTCATCGCGCCCTTCTTTTCGCGTATCTTCCCGGAAATTCCGAAAGACCATCCGGCCACGGGCCACATGGTGATGAATTTTTCGGCCAATCTGCTGGGCCTGGACAATGCGGCCACGCCGTTCGGTTTAAAGGCCATGGAAAGCCTGCAAACCTTGAACCGAACAAGGAAGAGGCGACGAATGCGCAAATCATGTTCCTGGTGCTGCATACCTCGGGCCTGACCCTGATTCCGCTGGCCATCATGGCGCAGCGCTCGATCCTCGGCGCGGCCGACCCGTCCGACATCTTTATCCCCTGCATGATCGCCACCTACGTCGCCACTATGGTCGGCATCATCACGGTGTCCATCAAGCAACGCATCAACTTGCTCAACCGGGTCGTGCTGGGCTGGATGGGCGGCATGACGAGCGCCATCGTCGCCATGATCTGGTATTTCACGCAATACCTGACGAAACAGGAAATCGAGCTGGTCTCGAAAGTGGTCAGCAACCTGGTGTTGATCAGCGTCATCGCCATCTTCATCATCGGCGCCCTGCGCAAGAAGGTGAACGTGTATGACGCCTTCATCGAGGGGGCGAAAGGCGGCATCCAGACCTCGATCACCGTGATTCCCTACCTGGTCGGCATGCTGGTGGCCATCAGCGTGATCCGCAATGCGGGCGTGTTCAATTTCCTGATGAGCGGCATGAACTGGTTCTTCGCCAACCTGGGCATCAATACGGACTTCGTGCCCGCCCTGCCGACGGCCATGATGAAGCCGCTCAGCGGCTCCGGCTCGAAAGCCATGATGATCGACGCCATGAACACCTATGGCGTCGACTCGTTTGTTGGCCGCCTGGCCTGCGTCTTCCAGGGCTCGGCCGACACCACCTTCTATATCGTGGCCCTGTACTTCGGTTCCGTCGGCATCCGCAAGACGCGCTATGCGATCACGGCCGGCCTGATCGCCGATCTGGCCGGCGTGATCACCGCAGTGTTCGTCGCCTACGTCTTTTTCCACTAAGGAGAGCCATGTTCCGTCCCATCCTCATCGCCGCCTTGCTGGCTGGCATCGGCTTGTCGAATGCCCAGGCGCAATTGCCCGAATCCGTCAGCCTGCTGTTGCGCAGCGCGAATATCCCCGAAGACGCCATGGGCGCCATCGTCTTGCGCGGCAACACCACCACCGTGCTGTCGCATGGGGCGGAGCGCAGCATGCAGCCCGCATCCACCATGAAGCTGGTGACGACGGCCGTGGGCCTGGAGCAGCTGGGCCCCATCTTCCGCGGCCGCACGGAACTGCGCACCAGCGCCGACGTCATCAATGGCGTGCTGAAAGGCGACCTGATCCTGCGCGGCGGCGCCGACACGGATTTCAACGCGGACGTGCTGGCGCACATGCTGCAAACCCTGCGCAACCAGGGCATCGTGAAAATCAAGGGCGACCTGATCCTGGACCGCCAGCTGTTCCAGCCGGCCCGGCCCGACATCGGCGCGCCGCCGTTCGATGAATCGGCCGAGTTCCGCTACAACGTCATCCCCGATGCCTTGTTATTGAACACCAATTTGCTCGATATCAACATGAACTCGACGGACCGGCAATTGAGCATCCTCATGCAGCCGCCGCTCGAGAACGTCAGCATCAGCAGCGACATGAAACTGGTCAAGGGCAGTTGCGCGCGATGGGAAGAAGATGGCTGGCGCCCGCCCGAATACCGGCGCGATGCGAGCGGCAAGCTGCAGGTGATACTGCACGGCACCTTCCCGCAAAATTGCAGCAAGGCTACCAGCATCAATGTGCTCGACCGCAATGATTATGCGGACCGTTTATTCCGCGCCACCTGGAAACGCCTGGGCGGCACGATCACGGGCACCGTGCGCGAAGCGCCGTTTACGGGCTTGCCGCCGACGGCCGAACCGGTCGGCACGCGCATGCTGGCCGACCACGTGGCGCGCGCCTTGCCGGAGGTCTTGCGCGATATCAACAAGACTTCCGACAACACCCTGGCCCGCACCCTGTTCCTGAGCCTGGGCAGCCTGCAAAGCGATGGCTGGCTGGGCAGCCGCCCCGTCGCCATGGCCGCGCCGGAAGACACGGCCACGCGCGCGCGGCAAGTCATCCAGGAATGGTTCCAGCGGCACCATATCGACACCCAGGGCATGCTGGTCGACAACGGTTCCGGCTTGTCGCGCACGGGACGCATTGCGCCAGCGCAAATGGCCGGCGTCTTGCAGGCGATGCAGCAAAGTCCGTGGGCGCCCGAGTTCCAGTCCAGCCTGCCCATCGTGGCGCTGGACGGCACCATGCGCAAGCGCCTGCTGAACAGCCCCGCAGCCACGCGGGCCCGCATCAAGACGGGAACATTAAAGAATGTGGTGGCCATCGCCGGCTATGTGCCCGACGCCAACAACCAGCAATGCGTGGTGGTCGCCATGATCAATAGCGACCTGGTGGGTAACGGCAATGGCCGCGCCGCCGTCGACGCGCTGATCGAGTGGGTGGCCAGGAGCGGCGTCGCGCCGGTGGTCGCCGGTCAATAGACTAGTCCCGTGCCGTGCGTGGTACGCTGGCGAACGCCAGGCGCAGCACGTAGGCGGCGACGGCGCCGATCAGCAAGACGGTCACCAGCGACGCTTCCACGCCGAAGGCGCCGCCCGTCAGCATGGCATTGCCCACCAGTTTCCCCCGCAGCAGGCCGTCCGTGGCCGCATGGCCCGATACCGTCGAGGAAAACACCTGGCTGACGCAATAATTCCAGCCGACATGCGTGCCAATGCAAACCCACAGGCGGCGCGTCTGCATGTACAGGGCGGCTTGCAACACGCCATACGCAGCAATCGCGGCGATGGCCAGCAGCGAAAATCCGGCATTGGGCAAATGGGCCAGGGCGAACACCAGCGATGAAATCACGATGGCGGCCTTGCTGCCCAGCGCACGTGCCGTCACGCCGAACACGATGCCGCGAAACATCATCTCCTCGGCCATGCCGACCAGCACGAGTTCAGCCAGCGGCAGCAGCAACATCAAGCTCAGGGCGTTGACGCCGCTAAACTGATATACCCCCAGCGCTGCCAGCACGACAAAGGTAAGAAAGACCAGTCCGGCGCCGAGCAGCAATCCGCGTCCCAGTTCAAGCGCCATGCCCGGCATTGCCAGTTCGGCCGGCTGGCGCTTTTCGATGCGCCGCACATAGAAACGGTAACCGAACCACACCAGTACCGCCGCCAGCAGCTGCGGCCACAGGACGCGGTAAGGCTTTTCCACCAGTTGGGAGGCAGTCCCCATCACCAGCGGCACCGCGGCAAAGGTCAGCACCATGCCCAGCACAATCTGCACCAGTGGATAGGCCATCAGGCGCGCCAGGGGGGATTTTTTCGTTGCCATGCT
The DNA here is from genome assembly GCF_056037845.1 of Janthinobacterium sp. TPC_1. NCBI lineage: Bacteria > Pseudomonadati > Pseudomonadota > Betaproteobacteria > Burkholderiales > Oxalobacteraceae > Janthinobacterium > Janthinobacterium sp. TPC_1. The sequence goes on from NZ_CP195157.1 coordinate 1,464,756, forward strand.
CAGGGTGTTGTCCATCATCGCTTTCCTCGTGGGTTGTCAGGGTATGGTTGCTAGTTGTTTCATACAGCGATAGTAGCAGTATTTATATAAGCACTTATATAAATATCGAAAGATGTTGTATTTTAAGCACCCGTGGGGAATGAGTGAAAGCGGGAAAAGGATGGCGAGGAATCAGCGGACGAAAAAAAACCCGACCATTTCTGATCGGGTTTTTCTCTACTGCGTATAACAAGCCTGACGATAACCTACTTTCACACTGGTTGCAGCACTATCATCGGCGCAAAGTTGTTTCACGGTCCTGTTCGGGATGGGAAGGGGTGGGACCAACTTGCTATGGTCATCAGGCATAACTTGTACTGGCACTTGTTCTCTGTTGAGCAACAAGGCCATGAATCTGGAAGAAGCAAAGATTGGGGTAATGAATCGGTGTATCAACACACACGCAACGTTGTACCGTCTTATCCTCTGTACCTGCTAAGGTTATAGGGACAAGCCGTACGGGCAATTAGTACTGGTTAGCTTAATGCATTACTGCACTTCCACACCCAGCCTATCAACGTCCTGGTCTCGAACGACCCTTCAAAGAGCTCAAGGCTCTGGGAAATCTCATCTCAAGGCAAGTTTCCCGCTTAGATGCTTTCAGCGGTTATCTCTTCCGAACTTAGCTACCCGGCAATGCCACTGGCGTGACAACCGGTACACCAGAGGTTCGTCCACTCCGGTCCTCTCGTACTAGGAGCAGCCCCCTTCAAATTTCCAACGCCCACGGCAGATAGGGACCAAACTGTCTCACGACGTTTTAAACCCAGCTCACGTACCACTTTAAATGGCGAACAGCCATACCCTTGGGACCGGCTACAGCCCCAGGATGTGATGAGCCGACATCGAGGTGCCAAACTCCCCCGTCGATATGAACTCTTGGGAGGAATCAGCCTGTTATCCCCAGAGTACCTTTTATCCGTTGAGCGATGGCCCTTCCATACAGAACCACCGGATCACTATGTCCTACTTTCGTACCTGCTCGACTTGTCAGTCTCGCAGTTAAGCACGCTTATGCCATTGCACTATCAACACGATGTCCGACCGTATCTAGCGTACCTTCGAACTCCTCCGTTACACTTTAGGAGGAGACCGCCCCAGTCAAACTGCCTACCATGCACTGTCCCCGATCCGGATAACGGACCAAGGTTAGAACCTCAAACAAACCAGGGTGGTATTTCAAGGTTGGCTCCACGAGAACTAGCGTCCCCGCTTCAAAGCCTCCCACCTATCCTACACAGATTGGTTCAAAGTCCAATGCAAAGCTACAGTAAAGGTTCATGGGGTCTTTCCGTCTAGCCGCGGGTAGATTGCATCATCACAAACATTTCAACTTCGCTGAGTCTCGGGAGGAGACAGTGTGGCCATCGTTACGCCATTCGTGCAGGTCGGAACTTACCCGACAAGGAATTTCGCTACCTTAGGACCGTTATAGTTACGGCCGCCGTTTACTGGGACTTCAATCAAGAGCTTGCACCCCATCATTTAATCTTCCAGCACCGGGCAGGCGTCACACCCTATACGTCCACTTTCGTGTTTGCAGAGTGCTGTGTTTTTATTAAACAGTCGCAGCCACCAGTTTATTGCAACCCTTTCACCCTCATGGAGTAAACCAATCAAGCTACCGGGGCGTACCTTTTCCCGAAGTTACGGTACCAATTTGCCGAGTTCCTTCTCCCGAGTTCTCTCAAGCGCCTTAGAATACTCATCTCGCCCACCTGTGTCGGTTTGCGGTACGGTCTCGTATGACTGAAGCTTAGAGGCTTTTCTTGGAACCACTTCCGATTGCTTCGTGAACAAGTTCACTCGTCCCATCCCCTTGAATTCCGCGCCCGGATTTGCCTAAGCGCCTTCTATGAGACAGAAACTGACTATTCCAACAGTCAGACAACCTTCCGCGATCCGTCCCCCCATCGCATCATACGACGGTGCAGGAATATTAACCTGCTTCCCATCAGCTACGCATCTCTGCCTCGCCTTAGGGGCCGACTCACCCTGCTCCGATGAACGTTGAACAGGAAACCTTGGGCTTACGGCGTGGAGGCTTTTCACCCCCATTATCGCTACTCATGTCAGCATTCGCACTTCTGATACCTCCAGCATCCTTTACAAGACACCTTCGCAGGCTTACAGAACGCTCTCCTACCATATCCAATAAAGGATATCCGCAGCTTCGGTGACTGGCTTAGCCCCGTTACATCTTCCGCGCAGGACGACTCGATCAGTGAGCTATTACGCTTTCTTTAAATGATGGCTGCTTCTAAGCCAACATCCTGACTGTTTTAGCCTTCCCACTTCGTTTTCCACTTAGCCAATCTTTGGGACCTTAGCTGGCGGTCTGGGTTGTTTCCCTCTTGACGCCGGACGTTAGCACCCGACGTCTGTCTCCCAAGCTCGCACTCATCGGTATTCGGAGTTTGCAATGGTTTGGTAAGTCGCAATGACCCCCTAGCCATAACAGTGCTCTACCCCCGATGGTGATACTTGAGGCACTACCTAAATAGTTTTCGGAGAGAACCAGCTATTTCCAAGTTTGTTTAGCCTTTCACCCCTACCCACAGCTCATCCCCTAATTTTTCAACATTAGTGGGTTCGGACCTCCAGGGCGTGTTACCGCACCTTCATCCTGGCCATGAGTAGATCACTTGGTTTCGGGTCTACACCCAGCGACTGATCGCCCTATTCGGACTCGATTTCTCTACGGCTTCCCTATTCGGTTAACCTTGCCACTGAATGTAAGTCGCTGACCCATTATACAAAAGGTACGCAGTCACGGAACAAGTCCGCTCCTACTGTTTGTATGCACACGGTTTCAGGATCTATTTCACTCCCCTTCCGGGGTTCTTTTCGCCTTTCCCTCACGGTACTGGTTCACTATCGGTCGATTACGAGTATTTAGCCTTGGAGGATGGTCCCCCCATATTCAGACAGGATGTCACGTGTCCCGCCCTACTTGTCGTACGCTTAGTACCACCGGTCCGATTTCACATACGGGGCTATCACCCACTATGGCTCCTATTTCCAGAGGATTCTGTTATCGGTCCGACTATCACGTACAGGCTCTTCCCATTTCGCTCGCCGCTACTTTGGGAATCTCGGTTGATTTCTTTTCCTGCAGCTACTTAGATGTTTCAGTTCGCCGCGTTCGCCTTGCATACCTATGTATTCAGTATGCAATACCCTAAAAGGGTGGGTTGCCCCATTCGGAAATCTGCGGATCAAAGTGTGTTTGCTCACTCCCCGCAGCTTATCGCAAGCTACTACGTCCTTCATCGCCTGTAATCGCCAAGGCATCCACCATGTGCACTTATTCGCTTGTCCCTATAACGTTAGCCTCTTCATTTTTTCAAACGAAAAGAGCGCTACAGGGATAAGAAAGTACAACGTTGTTGCTTGTTTGTTGATACATACAATCATTACCCATCGATTTGCGTTTTACGGCAAACCGATCAATAAATAATCTTTACTTCTTCCAGATTGTTAAAGAACGAAACAGCTTTGATCGCTAAAAGATCAAACCTAAACCACAGTCTTGTTGACCGGCTTACGTTTGCACTTTCAAAGTACTTGGTGGAGGATGACGGGATCGAACCGACGACCCCCTGCTTGCAAAGCAGGTGCTCTCCCAGCTGAGCTAATCCCCCTGAGATTTACTAATTAGCTGGTAGGGCTGGTTGGACTCGAACCAACGACCCCCGCGTTATCAACACGGTGCTCTAACCAGCTGAGCTACAGCCCCAACGCGGTGCTACTACGACTACTGTTTCTTCTTAATTAAACAGCCGATAAGTGTGAACATTTGATGCGTGAACCATTTAACTGGTTCGTGCAAACTCTAGAAAGGAGGTGATCCAGCCGCACCTTCCGATACGGCTACCTTGTTACGACTTCACCCCAGTCACGAATCCTACCGTGGTAAGCGCCCTCCTTACGGTTAAGCTACCTACTTCTGGTAAAACCCGCTCCCATGGTGTGACGGGCGGTGTGTACAAGACCCGGGAACGTATTCACCGCGACATGCTGATCCGCGATTACTAGCGATTCCAACTTCATGCAGTCGAGTTGCAGACTACAATCCGGACTACGATACACTTTCTGCGATTAGCTCCCCCTCGCGGGTTGGCGGCGCTCTGTATGTACCATTGTATGACGTGTGAAGCCCTACCCATAAGGGCCATGAGGACTTGACGTCATCCCCACCTTCCTCCGGTTTGTCACCGGCAGTCTCATTAGAGTGCCCTTTCGTAGCAACTAATGACAAGGGTTGCGCTCGTTGCGGGACTTAACCCAACATCTCACGACACGAGCTGACGACAGCCATGCAGCACCTGTGTACTGGTTCTCTTTCGAGCACTCCCCAATCTCTCGGGGATTCCAGCCATGTCAAGGGTAGGTAAGGTTTTTCGCGTTGCATCGAATTAATCCACATCATCCACCGCTTGTGCGGGTCCCCGTCAATTCCTTTGAGTTTTAATCTTGCGACCGTACTCCCCAGGCGGTCTACTTCACGCGTTAGCTGCGTTACCAAGTCAATTAAGACCCGACAACTAGTAGACATCGTTTAGGGCGTGGACTACCAGGGTATCTAATCCTGTTTGCTCCCCACGCTTTCGTGCATGAGCGTCAATCTTGACCCAGGGGGCTGCCTTCGCCATCGGTGTTCCTCCACATATCTACGCATTTCACTGCTACACGTGGAATTCTACCCCCCTCTGCCAGATTCTAGCCTTGCAGTCTCCAATGCAATTCCCAGGTTGAGCCCGGGGATTTCACATCAGACTTACAAAACCGCCTGCGCACGCTTTACGCCCAGTAATTCCGATTAACGCTTGCACCCTACGTATTACCGCGGCTGCTGGCACGTAGTTAGCCGGTGCTTATTCTTCAGGTACCGTCATTAGCAAGAGATATTAGCTCTCACCGTTTCTTCCCTGACAAAAGAGCTTTACAACCCGAAGGCCTTCTTCACTCACGCGGCATTGCTGGATCAGGCTTTCGCCCATTGTCCAAAATTCCCCACTGCTGCCTCCCGTAGGAGTCTGGACCGTGTCTCAGTTCCAGTGTGGCTGGTCGTCCTCTCAGACCAGCTACTGATCGATGCCTTGGTAGGCTTTTACCCTACCAACTAGCTAATCAGATATCGGCCGCTCCACGAGCATGAGGTCTTGCGATCCCCCACTTTCATCCTTAGATCGTATGCGGTATTAGCGTAACTTTCGCTACGTTATCCCCCACTCTAGGGTACGTTCCGATATATTACTCACCCGTTCGCCACTCGCCACCAGAGCAAGCTCCGTGCTGCCGTTCGACTTGCATGTGTAAGGCATGCCGCCAGCGTTCAATCTGAGCCAGGATCAAACTCTTCAGTTTAATCTCTGTTACTTTGCCATTTTATTGGCACCGTCATTGCTGACGGGTCGCTCACTCAAAAAACTGACAGGCCACTACTTTCGTAGCGCCTATTTCATTATTTCTTGTGAACATTTGATATTTTAAGTATGACGCCAATCCGAAGATCGGCGCTGCACTACATCAAATGTCCACACTTATCGACTGTTAATTGTTAAAGAACTGTATTCGGCACTGCTTATTTACGACTCTCGCGCTATCGACAAAGCGTTGTGTTTGTCAGCTGCGAAGAAGGAAGAGTATGAAGCATTTCGCTAAATCCGTCAACCTTCTTTTTTACTACCCTCACCGTTTCCAGTGATCCCGTTGTTTCGCAAACTACAGCGCCTCATTGGGGAGGCGAACTATAGCAAAGCTATACGCAGGCAGCAAGGTTTATTCTAAGAAAGTGTGAAATTTAATGACGCGATGCCATATCACTATCAAATTGACCAGGCAATACCATTCGGAATGCCCTGGTGGCCATTGACGCTTGCCTATTAATGAGCGGATTCACGGGCAGCTGCACCAGGTCGGCGCTGGCCAGACGAGGACAACAGCCTTGTAAGGGATAAAGCACAGCTTGACGACTGCATTTCCAGTAATACCTGGAGAGTAAACCGCCAGACGAAAAAAAACCCGCCAATTGCTTGACGGGTTTTTCTCTTACTGCGAATAACAAGCCTGACGATAACCTACTTTCACACTGGTTGCAGCACTATCATCGGCGCAAAGTTGTTTCACGGTCCTGTTCGGGATGGGAAGGGGTGGGACCAACTTGCTATGGTCATCAGGCATAACTTGTACTGGCGCTTGTTCTCTGTGGAGCAACAAGGCCATGAATCTGGAAGAAGTAGGATTATGTATTTGGTATTAGTGTTACAACACTAAGGGGTAATGATTGCGATCAACATTCACGCAACATGTACTTTCTCATCCTCTGTACCTGCTAAGGTTATAGGGACAAGCCGTACGGGCAATTAGTACTGGTTAGCTTAATGCATTACTGCACTTCCACACCCAGCCTATCAACGTCCTGGTCTCGAACGACCCTTCAAAGAGCTCAAGGCTCTGGGAAATCTCATCTCAAGGCAAGTTTCCCGCTTAGATGCTTTCAGCGGTTATCTCTTCCGAACTTAGCTACCCGGCAATGCCACTGGCGTGACAACCGGTACACCAGAGGTTCGTCCACTCCGGTCCTCTCGTACTAGGAGCAGCCCCCTTCAAATTTCCAACGCCCACGGCAGATAGGGACCAAACTGTCTCACGACGTTTTAAACCCAGCTCACGTACCACTTTAAATGGCGAACAGCCATACCCTTGGGACCGGCTACAGCCCCAGGATGTGATGAGCCGACATCGAGGTGCCAAACTCCCCCGTCGATATGAACTCTTGGGAGGAATCAGCCTGTTATCCCCAGAGTACCTTTTATCCGTTGAGCGATGGCCCTTCCATACAGAACCACCGGATCACTATGTCCTACTTTCGTACCTGCTCGACTTGTCAGTCTCGCAGTTAAGCACGCTTATGCCATTGCACTATCAACACGATGTCCGACCGTATCTAGCGTACCTTCGAACTCCTCCGTTACACTTTAGGAGGAGACCGCCCCAGTCAAACTGCCTACCATGCACTGTCCCCGATCCGGATAACGGACCAAGGTTAGAACCTCAAACAAACCAGGGTGGTATTTCAAGGTTGGCTCCACGAGAACTAGCGTCCCCGCTTCAAAGCCTCCCACCTATCCTACACAGATTGGTTCAAAGTCCAATGCAAAGCTACAGTAAAGGTTCATGGGGTCTTTCCGTCTAGCCGCGGGTAGATTGCATCATCACAAACATTTCAACTTCGCTGAGTCTCGGGAGGAGACAGTGTGGCCATCGTTACGCCATTCGTGCAGGTCGGAACTTACCCGACAAGGAATTTCGCTACCTTAGGACCGTTATAGTTACGGCCGCCGTTTACTGGGACTTCAATCAAGAGCTTGCACCCCATCATTTAATCTTCCAGCACCGGGCAGGCGTCACACCCTATACGTCCACTTTCGTGTTTGCAGAGTGCTGTGTTTTTATTAAACAGTCGCAGCCACCAGTTTATTGCAACCCTTTCACCCTCATGGAGTAAACCAATCAAGCTACGGGGCGTACCTTTTCCCGAAGTTACGGTACCAATTTGCCGAGTTCCTTCTCCCGAGTTCTCTCAAGCGCCTTAGAATACTCATCTCGCCCACCTGTGTCGGTTTGCGGTACGGTCTCGTATGACTGAAGCTTAGAGGCTTTTCTTGGAACCACTTCCGATTGCTTCGTGAACAAGTTCACTCGTCCCATCCCCTTGAATTCCGCGCCCGGATTTGCCTAAGCGCCTTCTATGAGACAGAAACCAACTATTCCAACAGTTGGACAACCTTCCGCGATCCGTCCCCCCATCGCATCATACGACGGTGCAGGAATATTAACCTGCTTCCCATCAGCTACGCATCTCTGCCTCGCCTTAGGGGCCGACTCACCCTGCTCCGATGAACGTTGAACAGGAAACCTTGGGCTTACGGCGTGGAGGCTTTTCACCCCCATTATCGCTACTCATGTCAGCATTCGCACTTCTGATACCTCCAGCATCCTTTACAAGACACCTTCGCAGGCTTACAGAACGCTCTCCTACCATATCTATTGCTAGATATCCGCAGCTTCGGTGACTGGCTTAGCCCCGTTACATCTTCCGCGCAGGACGACTCGATCAGTGAGCTATTACGCTTTCTTTAAATGATGGCTGCTTCTAAGCCAACATCCTGACTGTTTTAGCCTTCCCACTTCGTTTTCCACTTAGCCAATCTTTGGGACCTTAGCTGGCGGTCTGGGTTGTTTCCCTCTTGACGCCGGACGTTAGCACCCGACGTCTGTCTCCCAAGCTCGCACTCATCGGTATTCGGAGTTTGCAATGGTTTGGTAAGTCGCAATGACCCCCTAGCCATAACAGTGCTCTACCCCCGATGGTGATACTTGAGGCACTACCTAAATAGTTTTCGGAGAGAACCAGCTATTTCCAAGTTTGTTTAGCCTTTCACCCCTACCCACAGCTCATCCCCTAATTTTTCAACATTAGTGGGTTCGGACCTCCAGGGCGTGTTACCGCACCTTCATCCTGGCCATGAGTAGATCACTTGGTTTCGGGTCTACACCCAGCGACTGATCGCCCTATTCGGACTCGATTTCTCTACGGCTTCCCTATCTGGTTAACCTTGCCACTGAATGTAAGTCGCTGACCCATTATACAAAAGGTACGCAGTCACGGAACAAGTCCGCTCCTACTGTTTGTATGCACACGGTTTCAGGATCTATTTCACTCCCCTTCCGGGGTTCTTTTCGCCTTTCCCTCACGGTACTGGTTCACTATCGGTCGATTACGAGTATTTAGCCTTGGAGGATGGTCCCCCCATATTCAGACAGGATGTCACGTGTCCCGCCCTACTTGTCGTACGCTTAGTACCACCGGTCCGATTTCACATACGGGGCTATCACCCACTATGGCTCCTATTTCCAGAGGATTCTGTTATCGGTCCGACTATCACGTACAGGCTCTTCCCATTTCGCTCGCCGCTACTTTGGGAATCTCGGTTGATTTCTTTTCCTGCAGCTACTTAGATGTTTCAGTTCGCCGCGTTCGCCTTGCATACCTATGTATTCAGTATGCAATACCCTAAAAGGGTGGGTTGCCCCATTCGGAAATCTGCGGATCAAAGTGTGTTTGCTCACTCCCCGCAGCTTATCGCAAGCTACTACGTCCTTCATCGCCTGTAATCGCCAAGGCATCCACCATGTGCACTTATTCGCTTGTCCCTATAACGTTAGCCTCTGATAGTCGAAACCATCAAAGAGCGCTACAGGGATAAGAAAGTACAACGTTGTTGCTTGTTTGTTGATACATACAATCATTACCCATCGATTTGCGTTTTACGGCAAACCGATCAATAAATAATCTTTACTTCTTCCAGATTGTTAAAGAACGAAACAGCTTTGATCGCTAAAAGATCAAACCTAAACCACAGTCTTGTTGACCGGCTTACGTTTGCACTTTCAAAGTACTTGGTGGAGGATGACGGGATCGAACCGACGACCCCCTGCTTGCAAAGCAGGTGCTCTCCCAGCTGAGCTAATCCCCCTGAGATTTTACTAATTAGCTGGTAGGGCTGGTTGGACTCGAACCAACGACCCCCGCGTTATCAACACGGTGCTCTAACCAGCTGAGCTACAGCCCCAACGCGGTGCTACTACGACTACTGTTTCTTCTCTTACTAACAGCCGATAAGTGTGAACATTTGATGCGTGAACCATTACTGGTTCGTGCAAACTCTAGAAAGGAGGTGATCCAGCCGCACCTTCCGATACGGCTACCTTGTTACGACTTCACCCCAGTCACGAATCCTACCGTGGTAAGCGCCCTCCTTGCGGTTAAGCTACCTACTTCTGGTAAAACCCGCTCCCATGGTGTGACGGGCGGTGTGTACAAGACCCGGGAACGTATTCACCGCGACATGCTGATCCGCGATTACTAGCGATTCCAACTTCATGCAGTCGAGTTGCAGACTACAATCCGGACTACGATACACTTTCTGCGATTAGCTCCCCCTCGCGGGTTGGCGGCGCTCTGTATGTACCATTGTATGACGTGTGAAGCCCTACCCATAAGGGCCATGAGGACTTGACGTCATCCCCACCTTCCTCCGGTTTGTCACCGGCAGTCTCATTAGAGTGCCCTTTCGTAGCAACTAATGACAAGGGTTGCGCTCGTTGCGGGACTTAACCCAACATCTCACGACACGAGCTGACGACAGCCATGCAGCACCTGTGTACTGGTTCTCTTTCGAGCACTCCCCAATCTCTCGGGGATTCCAGCCATGTCAAGGGTAGGTAAGGTTTTTCGCGTTGCATCGAATTAATCCACATCATCCACCGCTTGTGCGGGTCCCCGTCAATTCCTTTGAGTTTTAATCTTGCGACCGTACTCCCCAGGCGGTCTACTTCACGCGTTAGCTGCGTTACCAAGTCAATTAAGACCCGACAACTAGTAGACATCGTTTAGGGCGTGGACTACCAGGGTATCTAATCCTGTTTGCTCCCCACGCTTTCGTGCATGAGCGTCAATCTTGACCCAGGGGGCTGCCTTCGCCATCGGTGTTCCTCCACATATCTACGCATTTCACTGCTACACGTGGAATTCTACCCCCCTCTGCCAGATTCTAGCCTTGCAGTCTCCAATGCAATTCCCAGGTTGAGCCCGGGGATTTCACATCAGACTTACAAAACCGCCTGCGCACGCTTTACGCCCAGTAATTCCGATTAACGCTTGCACCCTACGTATTACCGCGGGCTGCTGGCACGTAGTTAGCCGGTGCTTATTCTTCAGGTACCGTCATTAGCAAAGGATATTAGCCTTCACCGTTTCTTCCCTGACAAAAGAGCTTTACAACCCGAAGGCCTTCTTCACTCACGCGGCATTGCTGGATCAGGCTTTCGCCCATTGTCCAAAATTCCCCACTGCTGCCTCCCGTAGGAGTCTGGACCGTGTCTCAGTTCCAGTGTGGCTGGTCGTCCTCTCAGACCAGCTACTGATCGATGCCTTGGTAGGCTTTTACCCTACCAACTAGCTAATCAGATATCGGCCGCTCCACGAGCATGAGGTCTTGCGATCCCCCACTTTCATCCTTAGATCGTATGCGGTATTAGCGTAACTTTCGCTACGTTATCCCCCACTCTAGGGTACGTTCCGATATATTACTCACCCGTTCGCCACTCGCCACCAGAGCAAGCTCCGTGCTGCCGTTCGACTTGCATGTGTAAGGCATGCCGCCAGCGTTCAATCTGAGCCAGGATCAAACTCTTCAGTTTAATCTCTGTTACTTTGCCATTTTATTGGCACCGTCATTGCTGACGGGTCGCTCACTCAAAAAACTGACAGGCCACTACTTTCGTAGCGCCTATTTCATTATTTCTTGTGAACATTTGATATTTTAAGTATGACGCCAATCCGAAGATCGGCGCTGCACTACATCAAATGCCCACACTTATCGACTGTTAATTGTTAAAGAACTGTATTCGGTACTGCTTATTTGCTACTCTCGCGCTATCGACAAAGCGTTGTGTTTGTCAGCTGCGAAGAAGGAAGAGTATGAAGCATTTCACTACATCCGTCAACTCCTTCTTTTACTACTCATCGCCGTTTCCGGTGATCCTCAACTGCCGCATTTGACTGCGTCTCATTGGGGAGGCGAACTATAGCAAAGCGCCCCAGTGGAAGCAAGGCTTTTCCGGGGTATTTGCGGCCAACTGCTACAATTTCGCCCCCTCCGCGCCAAACGGCGCTTGCCTATATATAGAACCATAGAAGATTCACCATGAAACAACAAGCTCAAGGATCAGGCCTGACCCTGAAACGAGCTGGCTTTACCACTGGCTTCGGCGTGCTCGCCGCCACCCTCGGTTCCGCAGTCGGTCTCGGCAATATCTGGAAGTTCCCCTATCTGACAGGCGCCAATGGCGGCGCCGGCTTCCTGCTCATCTATCTGCTCGCTACCTTGTTAGTGGGATTGCCCGTGATGATCGCGGAAATCACCCTGGGGCGCCGCGCCAAGGTCAATCCCATCTCCACCATGGAACGGCTGGCACCGAAGGGCAAGCCCTGGTGGCTGGTCGGCCTCATCGGCATGGTCGCCGCCTTCCTGATCGTCGCGTTTTATTCGGAAGTGGTGGGCTGGGTGTTTGCCTATATCGCCAAGGCCATCGATGGCTCCATCTTGAGCAGCGACAAGCTGGTGACGGAAGCGGCTTTCGCCTCCCTGATCAGCAATCCTTTGCAATCGCTGTTGTGCAATGGGGCGTGCTGCTGTTTATCGGCGGTATATTGATGCTGGGCGTGACCAAGGGCATCGAGGCGATCGCCAAGAAACTCATGCCGCTGCTGTTCCTGCTGTTGCTGCTGCTGTGCGCGGTCAGCCTGTCGCTCGATAAGGCGGGCGAAGGCCTGGCCTTCCTGTTCCGTCCTGATTTTTCCAAGCTGACGGCTTCCGTCGTGCTGACGGCCATGGGCCTGGCCTTCTTTAAATTGTCCGTCGGCATGGGCACGATGATGACCTACGGCAGCTATTTCCGCGATGACCAGAATATCCCCGTCACCACCTTGCGCGTGATGGCGGCCGACCTCGGTGTATCGATGCTGGCCGGTATCGCCATCTTCCCCGCCGTATTCACATTTGGTTTCGCCCCCAGTGCGGGACCGTCGCTGGTGTTCATCACGATTCCCGCCGTGTTTTCGCAAATCCCGATGGGGCAAGCCCTGATGGTGGTGTTCTTCATCCTCGCCGCCGTTGCCGCCACGGGGGCGATGCTGTCGCTGATGGAAGTGCCCGTGGTGATTTTCCATGAGCGCTTCGGCTGGACGCGCACGAAGGCCACGGTCGTAACCATGCTGCTGCTGGCCGTGCTCGGCTCCGTGTGCGCGCTGAGCAACAGCAGCCTGGCAGACTTCAAGCTATTCAATTTGAATATGTTTGATCTGTTCGACTTCGTCTCGTCGAATATCTTCCTGCCCGTGGGCGGCATCGCGATTGCCTTGTTTACAGGCTGGGCCTGGGGCAAGCACAATTTCATCGAGGCAATCAGCAATCACGGCCAGTTGCAAAATCAAACCCTGGCGCATGTGCTGCTGTTCCTGCTGCGCTTTGTCTCGCCCGTGCTGATCCTGATCGTGATGCTGAAGGGCCTGAAAGTCTTCTAATTAGAGAACCCGGGTGTAGGTCTGGCGCACCAGCACCCGGTCGCCGCAATCGAAGTGCCACCATTCGCTGTTGATGCCGAAGAAGCCCGCCTGGACATGGCGTCGCGCAGCAAGCGGCGATGCTCCACTTGCTCCTCCGTAATTTCCCCCTTCTCCAGCAAAGCCAGCTCCAGCGCCGGATGCGAGCGCTCACTCAGATCGTCAAAGCCCGTGCCCATGTCCAGTTCCCTGCCGTCCGGCCCCACAATGGTGATGTCGAGCGCCATGCCGAACGAGTGGATCGAGCCGCGCGACGGTTCGGCGATGTAACCCAGCAACTCCGTTCCCTGCAGCGCATCCCACAGCTGCTGCTGCACGCGTTGCGGGCGCAGGGCATCGAGCACCAATAAATGGTGATCGGGGCGATGCTCGGCCAGCCAGGCCACGGCCTGCTCCAGCGCGGCGGCCGCGTCACGGTGCAGCCAGGCGCAATCGATGGGGCTGTATAAGTCGCGGCCGACGAAATTGTCGGGCGTGGCATAGCGCAAGTCGACGGCGATGCCGGCGATGCTGCTCAGGTGGCGAAATTGCGGATCGTTGCCGACCGCTTCCAATTGCAAACTTGCAACAGACATCAGACTCCTCTTTCCAGGCAGTTGCGCGCCGCCACGCCGATGCTGTCGGCCAGGCGCCGCGCGCCATGCGACAGCGGCGAGTGGCTCGCCGTCAATAAATACAGTTGGATCGGTATCGTGGGCGCCCAGGGACGGCGCTGCAGCCGCTCGGGCGAGCCGGACGCGGCCGTGAACGGGTCGACCACGGCCATGCCGGCGCCCGCTTCCACCAGGGAACGGGCGATTTGATAGGTCTGCACCACGGTACTGAAGACGGGGTGGATATCCTGCGCCTCGCAGGCGGCGACCACCAGTTCGCCCAGCGGATCGTTGTCCGCATGGCCGATCAGCTCGCCATTCAGGCCATGCGCCGTCAACGGTGTGCCGCAATCGGCCGCATGCCAGGTGCCGGCCGGGGCGATCACCGTCATGACGCCCTGCGCGAGCGGTTCGGCCACGATGCCCGGATGGCGCGGGTCTTGCAGCGATACGGCCAGGTCCGCTTCACCCAGGCGCAGGGTATTGACGATCTCGCCCGTGTGATGGGTGGCCAGCTGGCAACGTGTGTGTGGAAAGTCGCGCCGCCATTCCGTCATGGCAAACGGCAAGACGCTGATGGCGAGCGTCGGCGTGGACACCAGGCGGATGGTTTCCACCGCGTGGCCCTTCAGGCTGGCCGCCAGGCGGCGGATGCCCAATAAATCGCGGTTGAGCTTTTCCGTTTCGACAAACAAACGGTGCGCCTCGGGCTTCGGGTACAGCTTGCCCCGCACGCGCTCGAACAGCGGCATGCCCAGTTGCAACTCGCAATGCTGCAAGACCTTGGTCACGGCCGGCTGCGAGATATGCAGCACCTGGGCCGCGCCGCTGATGGTGCCAACTTGCATGATGGCGTGAAACACTTCGATATGACGCAGCCGCATGAGCTATTCCTTTACCTTGCCGTGGCCGCCTGGGCCGTCAACGTTCAGCATATAAGAAAAAGTCATGGGCTGGAACGCCGTGCTACTTTGCTACAACAGCTGCGGCCGGTGTCGTCAGCACTTCCAGCAAGGCTGCCGTCTCGCCGTCGGGCATGCCGTCAAAGCGCGTATTGCGGTATTTCATCTGGAAGGCGATCAGTACATTGCGCGTCGCTTCGTCGAACAGGCCCGTCTGCGGCGTCGCATAGCCATGCTGGGCCAGCTTTTTCTGAAACCAGACTGCATCCGGCACTTGCTGCTCAAAAATGAGGCGCTGCGCGGCGACACGGTTGGCATCGGGCCAGACGATCAGGCCCGCATCGGCCAGCTGACGCCATGGAAACAGCGGACCCGGATCCTGCTTGCGCTGCGGGGCGATTTCGTTATGGCCGAGGATGTTTTCCGGCGCGATGTTGTAGCGGGCCTGGATATCTTTCAGCAGCGGAATCAGCTCATCGATCTGTGCCTGGGGAAACGGATACCAGAGGCGGCCTTCCGGCGTGTCCTTGTAGCCGGGATTGACGATCTCGATGCCGATCGAGCTGACATTCAACTGTGTATAAGTCTTCCAGTTACTCACACCCGCGTGATTGGCCTGGCGCGATTCGTCGACCAAAACGTAAAACTTCGGCTTGTCCGTGTCCGTCAGCAAATAATGGCTGCTGACCACTTGTTCCGTCAGGATCTTGATCGAGCGGGGCAGGTCGCTGACCGTGTAATGAATGACGATGAATTTTACGCGCGGGCTCTGGCTGCGCGCCGTCAAGCTATGGTCGAGGTGCGGCGCGGGCGTGGTACAGGCGGAAAGCAGGGCCACCAGCAGGGCGAGGGCGATTTTTTTCATGAAAGATCCGTGTTCGGGTTAATAAAATAGTCAGTTCTTGCCAGTACGCTGGCCCGCTGCCCGGGCTGCCACCTTGGCCGCGGCCTCATGCGAACGGGCAACTTTTTGCTCCATCTGCAACGATACAGGCAAAGCGGCACGCATGGCAGCCGCGATGGCCGGGTGCAATTGCGCCGCGCGCCCGGCCAGCACCAGGGACGGGGGCCATAGCGCGCCGTCAGGGCCAACGCCAGGCGCGTCAGTTCCTGTCCTGCGCGCTGCAAGATGTCCAGCGCCAGCGGATCGGCATCCGCACTGGCGGCCACGGCCAGCGCCAGGCGGCCGATGGCGCCCCGGTCCTGGCCATACATGAAATTGCGCGACAGCGACCAGTCACTGCCGCCGATATGCGCAAACACGGCCCCGGCCATGGGCGAGCTTTGCCAGCTGCCGGGCGCCTCGTCTTCGCGGCGCCAGATGTGGCGCAAGGCTTCGCGCGCGATCCAGTAGCCGCCGCCGCCATCGTCGAGCAGCACGCCGCGCCCGCCCGCGCGGTGAAACACACCATCCGCATCGATCCAGGCGGCAATCGAGCCCGTGCCTGCGTAGACCAGATAACCTTCGCCTGGTTCAAAACTGTCGCGATAAGCGATGTCGATATCGTTGCCGATGCTGACGTCGCCAGCATCCAGCGCCAGCAAAGCGGACAACATTTGCGCCAGCGCAAGGTCGTCGCCGCCAAAACCCGTCAAGCCCGCCACCACGGCGCGCGGCCGGCCGACGGCCAGCACGGCCTGGCATAGCCCGGCAAACGTGGCGTGCACGGCCGCGCGGCCCGCGGCGCTGCCCATTTGCAAAGCAGACAAGCCTTCCACGGCGCCGTCGGCCACGATGACGCCATCGGCGGTGGCCAGGGCCCAGCGCGTCTGCGTGCCGCCCGCGTCGATGCCCAGCCCAAGCACGGCAGTGTCAGTATTGGTTGCAGGGAAGGAAATCATGGCATGAGTGTAAAGCCAAGCGGAGCTTGCAGGCATGAAAGCTTACGCATGTTTCATGCCTGCAGGTTATGGACTGCCGGTGATCCGGCAACAAATTACTTGGCGGGGGCCGTAAACGGTTCGCGCACGGTGACGCGGGGGCTTTCATTGCCGAGGCGGTCCACGGCGCTGACCACCACCGCATTGACTTTGCCGGTGGCATCGTCGACCAAGGTCAGCTCGCTTTGCACGCCCGTGACCACGGTAAAACGCCAGTCTTCGCCATAACGGGCCCAGACGGCGTACTGCGCCACGGGTTTGCCACCGCCCGACGTCAGCTTGACGTTCAGGCTGGTGGAATCGCGGCGCAAGGCCAGCACGGGCGTGCCGGGCGCTTCCTTGCCCAGCCATGGCGTGGCGGGAATCAGGGCAGGGCTTTGATACACGGTCGCCTTGAGTTGCTCGCTGACACCTTTGCGGTTCTGCATCAGCGGCACCATGCTGAAATGCACTTGCCCATTCGCGCCGGGGCGCGTGCGCGTCACTTCGATCTGCTTGATGATCTCTTGCGGCGTGAAGGACTTGGCGGAATTGTCGATGCGGCTCGTATATAAACCGGGCCACACGTGGCGGCCGTACGGATTTTGCGCCAGCCAGTAGTCGAGCAGCACGCCAAACGCTTGCGGCGCCTGAGCCACAGGCCAGTACAGCTGCGGCGACAGATAATCGAGCCATCCCTTGGCCAGCCACAATTCCGCATCCGCA
The DNA here is from genome assembly GCF_056037845.1 of Janthinobacterium sp. TPC_1. Lineage (NCBI taxonomy): Bacteria > Pseudomonadati > Pseudomonadota > Betaproteobacteria > Burkholderiales > Oxalobacteraceae > Janthinobacterium > Janthinobacterium sp. TPC_1. Next base: position 1,482,071 of record NZ_CP195157.1, read on the forward strand.
TACAATTTATCGTACTGGCTGAAGCCGACGATGCCGGCAGGACGGCGGTCGGGACGGCCGATGCCGAACGGACTGATGCCGAAGCGCACCCAGCTCTTTTCGCGGTGGATGCCGGTATATAACGCTTCGATCAACTGATTGACGTTCTGGCGGCGCCACGAAGCGCGGTCGAGATCGCCACCGGCCAGCAGATATTGCTGCCAGGAAGGCTCATCGGGGAAAGGCAGTTCGCGCTTGGCGCCGCCATTGCCCGCGTCCAGCGCGGCCGTTTCCGCACCGGCACCGGCGCCAGGCGCGTCGATCGGATACGGATAAAAGTAATCGTCGATGTGCACGCCATCGATATCGTAGCGGCGCACCACGTCCAGCACCACGTCCGTCGTGTGCTTCGAGGCGGCCGCGTCGCCCGGGTCCATCCACAGGTAGCGGCCGTATTGTTTGACGGACGCCGGGTTGGTGGACGCGAAACTGTCGCGCGCCAGCGGCGACTTGGCCGTCGCGTGGCGGGCACGGTAGGGATTGAACCAGGCGTGCAATTCCAGGCCCCGGGCATGCGCCTGGACCACCCAGAAAGCCAGCGGGTCATACATGGGCAACGGCGGCTGGCCTTGCTTGCCCGTCAGGTATTCCGACCACGGTTCCAGTTGCGACGGGTAAATCGTGTCCGCGCTGGGACGCACCTGCAGCACAATCGCGTTCAGATTCAAGGACTTGGCGCGGTCGAGGATGGCGATCGCCTCGGCTTGCTGCTTGGCGACCGGCAAATTGCTGCGGCTGGGCCAGTCGATATTGGCCACCGTCGAGACCCAGGCGGCGCGGAACTCGCGCGGCGCCGGCGGCGGCACTTCGCCCGTGATGTGCTGCACGGGCGGCACGGCCGGCAAGCCCGCTTCGCCTGGCGTCACTGCGGAGGGCAGTTTGGTGCTGGTACAGCTGCTGAGCAATGTGGCGGTGGCCAGCGCGGCCAGTACGCCGGCCGTGGTGCCCAGGCGTTTTTTGAAAGTAGACAACAAAACAATTCCTTGCAGTGGTGAAGCGCAGGTCTATCGGTGGGGCATTTTACTGTGCGCCCGCCATCCTTGCGGGCGCACGGTTCAAAAGAATCAGGCCTCGGCCTTCTTGCCGAATTCCGGGTCGATCTTGACCAGCGCGGCCATGATGAAAGCGGGAATCGTGGCGATGCACACCCAGATGAAGAAGTGCTGGTAGCCGAGCATTTGCTGTATCCAGCCGCTGGCCATGCCCGGCAACATCATGCCCAGAGCCATGAAGCCCGTGCAAATGGCGTAATGGGCCGTTTTATGGGCGCCATCGGACACCATGATCATGTACAACATATAAGAAGCGAAACCGAAGCCATAGCCAAATTGCTCCAACGCAATACCACCGGCGATCACATAGATGTTGCTGGGCAGGGCGCTGGCCAGGTAGACGAAGACCAGGTCGGGCAAGTGGACGGACAGCACCATGATCCACAGGCAACGTTTCAAGCCGAAGCGGGAAATGATGAAGCCTCCCAGCAAGCCGCCGAGGGTCAGGGCGATCACGCCGATGGTGCCGTAGACGAGGCCCACCTGTTCCGTCGTGAGGCCCAGGCCGCCCTTGGCGACGGGGTCGAGCAGGAAGGGTGCGGCCAATTTCAGCAGTTGCGCTTCGCCGAGCCGGAACAGCAGCAAAAATCCCAGGATGACGAGAATATCCTTCTTCCGGAAAAACGCGGCAAAGGTGGCGACGAACTCCTGCAGCGGGGAAATACCAGCGTCCTGGATGCTGGGGCGGTCGTCCTGCGGTTTCGGCAGAATAAAATAGTGGTACAGGAAGAGGGTGATGAACAGGCCCGCCAGAATGGCAAACACGACGGACCAGGCCAGCTGTACATTGCCCGTCGCATGCGTCAGATAGCCGGCCAGAAACACCAGGCCGCCCTGGCCCGCGATCATCGCCAGGCGATAGAAAGTGCTGCGCACGCCGACGAAGGCCGCCTGCTGGTGCTCTTCCAGGCCCAGCATATAAAAGCCGTCGGCGGCGATATCATGCGTGGCGGAACTGAAGGCCATCAGCCAGAAAACGGCCAGGCTGATCTGGAAGAAATGGGGCAGGGACGTCGTCAGGGCCACCAGCGCCAGCGCGGCGCCGATCACCAGCTGCAAGCCGACAATCCAGAAGCGCTTGGTGCGGTACATATCGATGAAAGGCGACCACAGGGGCTTGATGACCCAGGGCAAGTACAGCCAGCTTGTGTACAGCGCGATATCCGTATTGGAAAAGCCGTAATTCTTGTACATGATCACGGACAAGGTCATGACCACTACATAGGGAATGCCCTGGCCGAAATACAGGGAAGGGATCCACAGCCATGGCTTATTGGTGCGCGCCGGGGCGGCTTGTTTCACTAGCTCCATACATCCTTCTTGGTCTCCCAGACAGAAGAATGCCGCGCCATCGGATCACGCCGCCAGTGCTGCCCGCACACTGCCGTCCGCGCCGGCCAACAATGCCTGTGCCTGGTTTGTGTTGATTTTTTTGATCAAGGCAACAATCGCCACCTTGACGTGATAGTGGCATTGCTCCAGCACGGCCCTGGCCTGCGCCTCGCTGGCGCCCGTGGCATGCATGGTCAGACGCACGGCCCGCCAGATCAGCTTGGCGTTGGTCGGCTTCAAGTCTACCATCAAGTTTCCGTAAGTTTTGTGCAAACCCACCATCAGGGCGCTGGAAATCGTGTTCAGGGTGATTTTTTGCGCCGTGCCCGCTTTCAGGCGCGTGCTGCCGGAAATGACTTCCATACCCGTGTCGAGCACGATGCCGCATTGCGCCTCGTGCGCCACGGGGGCGTCCACATTGTTGGCGATGCCTATGGTCAAGGCACCCGCCTTGCGCGCGGCCAGCAGCGCACCGAGCACATACGGCGTGGCGCCCGAGGCGGCCAGCAGGATCACCACGTCATTTACTTGCGGCAACAGGGCCAGCACATCGCGCTCGCCTTGCTGTACATCATCTTCCGCCCCTTCGACGGCCGTGAACATGGCGCCCGCGCCGCCGGCCAGGATGGCGACGGCCCGCTCGGGCGGCCAGGAGAACGTGGGAGTCAATTCAACGCTGTCGAGCACGCCCAGGCGTCCCGACGTGCCCGCACCCACGTACAGCAGGCGTCCGCCGGCGGCGATGCGGGGCAGGGCGGCCGTGATGGCGGCAGCGATTTGCGGCGAGGCCAGCCGCACGGCTTCGACGGCCCAGAACTGGTCATCGACCAGCGCCGCCACCAGTTGCTCCACCGGATACAGGTCCAGATCCGGATGCCGCCGGCTCGGGGTTTCAGTTTTCAACATGATTTCAGAACATGGTTGAAGGTGAAACCAGTTTAATACCGATATGCAAGATCAACCATGAAAGGATGGCGGGCGGGCATAACGGGAGTTTATGGCTGATGCAGGACGTGGTGTACTACTTGTACTTCGATACGCTCCCGTTTGTGTGTCTATACTTGGGTTCGACGCCACAATCCACGACACGCCCATGATCGCTCGCCAATTGCTGTTCCTGTTTAGCGCCCTGGGCGCCATCAACGGCATCTTCCTGGCCGTCTATTTTTTCAGCCGCCGGCCTCGCTGCCTGGCCGATTGCATGCTCGGTGCATTGCTGCTTGCCGTGGGGGTGCGCACCGCCAAATCCGCCTTCCTCTACTTCAACCCGGCGATCGCCATCGAATTCCGCCAGCTGGGCCTGTCGGCCTGCCTGCTGATCGGCCCCTTGACCTATCTGTATGTACGCTCGTTCCTGGCCGGGCGCGCGCAACAGCCTGCCGGCCAAGAATGGCGCTGGCATCTCGGCCTGTCCTTCCTGCTGATAGGCATAGGCGTTGCCTTTCCGTATTCCGCGTATCGTGCTGTGTGGAACCAGTCGAGCCATGCCATTCATGTGTTCTGGTTATGCTACCTGCTGGCAACTGCCAAGTTGCTCTGGCAAAGCCGCCATGCATGGCTGAACGACGGACAGCGGATGGCGACCGGCAGCGTACTCCTGCTGAGCGTCTTTGCAGGCAGCGGTGTCATGCTGGCGGCGTACGCGAGCACGCCGTTCACGTCGTATATTGTCGGCGCCTTGTCATTTACCTTCTCGCTGCATGTCGCGGTCATGGTCTTTCTGCTGAGAAAGGAAACCTCGACGCCTTCCGACCCGAGGCAGAAGTACCAGAACAGCCGCCTGACGCACGAAGATGCGCTTGCCGTGCTCGCTGCGCTGGAACAACAGATGAGCGGGCAGAAATCCTATCTGAATCCGAACCTCACCCTGGCGCAACTGGCCAAACGGGCAGGGTGCACGCAGGCGCAGGTGTCGCAAGTGCTGAATGACAAGCTGAGCAAGAGCTTCACCACCTACGTCAACGAATACCGTATCGCCGAAGCGAAACAGGTCTTGGCCGACGAGCCGCAACTGAACATGGATACCGTTGCCGAACGCTGCGGGTTCAATTCCAGTTCCACCTTCTACTCGGCCTTCAAGAAAGTTACTGGGCAGACACCCGCCAGCTTCCGCGCCCAATCCAGCCTAGCGGCCAGGGCCGTTTCCGCGTAAAACCGCTCCGGAATCGCCATTCCGGAGTCTGAAATCATGTTTGGCGACATCAACTCCCCTGCATTTCGATAACTTATCGACCAGCAACGACCTGAAATAGTCGTTGCTCCGATAAACGCAGTTATTCATTCAGGGTAAAGTCATGATTCAGTTTTTATTGCGAACGGTACTCGCCTGTTGCTTGCTCGGCAGCGCCGCCGCCGGCACCGCCGCAACCGCCGACCAGGACGAAAATGCCATCCGGGAAACCGTGCGCTTGTATCTGCACGGAACCAGCTTCAACGTACCGGACGAGATCAACCAGGCCTTCCATACCAATTCCCGCCTTTACCTGGACGGCAAAAACGATACGGAATGGGAGCTCAGCGGTCCGGAATACGCCAAACTCTTTCCCCAGAGAGAAAATAGGCCAATTCAATGGGCGCCACGGGCGACTGATCAAGGTGGAGGCGAGCGGCAAGGTGGCCACCGCCAAGGCCGAGATCCACATTCCCCAGCAAGGGGTACGCTATGTGGATGTCTTTCTTTTGAAAAAGATCGCCGGCAACTGGAAGATCATCAGCAAGTCGGCTGATCGCGAGCCCGCAGCCCCGCGCCATGCACGCAAAGTGCTGCTGGTCGTATCAAATGTGCATCAATATCCCGGTACAAAAATTAACGCGGGCAATAATTTTCCCGAGCTGGCCTATACCTATGATGCCTTTCGCAAAGCAGGGTACGCGGTCGACTTCGTCAGTCCCGAGGGAGGCGCCATTCCCCTGGAAATGATCGTCACGTCGGACGAGTTGCTCAAAAAGCATCTGTACGACAGTGATTTCATGTGGGCACTGGCCCATACCAAGCCCGTTTCCGAGGTCAGGGCAGACGAGTATGCGGGCATGGCTTTCGTCGGCGGCGGCGCGGCCATCGTCGGCATCCCGGACAACAAGCCGCTGCAGGACATCGCTATGCGTATCTACGAGCAACAAGGCGGGGTGATCGCGGCCATCTGCCATGGCACCGAGGGCATCAAGAATCTGAAGCTCAGTGACGGGACTTTCCTGATCCAGGGCAAGGTGCTCACCTCGTTCCCCGATGCGTATCTCAACAAGGAATCGCCGGTATACAAGGCCTATCCCTTCTCGGCGGAAGCCAGCATCAAGCGCCATGGCGGCATTTTCCGGCACGGCGCCAATGGCAAGAGTCACGTCGAGGTCGATGGCCGGCTGGTGACCGGCATGAGCTGGGAATCGTCCGTCGGCGTGGCCGAATCCATGATCCGCCTGATCCAGCAGTAATTCAGGCAGCTGAATTAAGGAGAACGGCGCATTTCCGCCACGAAGTCGTAATGGTCGCTGCGGCAATACGAATGCGTCAGTTCCACCGCTTCGCCCGAGTCCAGGTAGGCGATGCGCGTGATGAACAGCACGGCCTGGCCATCGGGGATGCCCAGCTGCTTGGCCAGCACATCCGTCGCATTCATGGCGCGGATGTGCTGCAAGGCGCGCACGGGGGCCTTCTTGATGCTGCTCAAGTATTCGTACAGCGAGTCGCCCATGGCGGCCGGGTCCGGCACCACGCTGAACGGCAGCACGCTCACTTCATATGCCATCACGACGTCGTCGGCCAGGCGCAGGCGCTCCAGGCGCGCCACTTTCGTGTTCTGCGCCAGGCCCAGGCTCAGCTGTTCATCGCTGCTGGCGATGACGACTTCGCGCTTGAGCCAGCGCGAGCCGGGACGGTAGCCGCGCTGCTGCAGCTGCTCGGAAAAGCTCGACAGGTTCGACAGGGGCTGCTCGATGCGCGGGGCAATATAGTTGCCCGAACCACGGCGGCGCACGACGAGGCCTTGCTCGACCAATTGATCGATGGCCTTGCGGGCAGTCACGCGCGATACGTCGAGCAGTTCGGACAGGGTACGTTCGGATGGCAGGGCCTGGTCTACCTGGTAGCGGCCGTTGCGTACGTCATCGCTCAGCTTGCGGGCGATCTGCATATATAAAGGCGAATTGTCATTTAAATCGACCTTGAGTTCTACGCTGGTCTGGCTCATACAGTTCTCCTTGTCCTCCTAGTGTAATAGCGATGGCGCTTGCGCGTAGCCCGTCCACCCATGAATAAATGGAAAATGGGCATAAATAACGGTTATACATTTAAAAAAACGATGTTTTACCATACGTATAGCTTTGCATTATAGATAAATAAGCAATTTTCATTAGCCATGGAAACCATCGCGCCCTATGCTGGCGGCGCATCCACACATGGTATGAGAATATGAAAAAGCGAATCACGGGTTGGCTCGGCTTGCTGCTGCTGGGCGGTATCTGGCCGGCAATGGCCGCACCACCCGGCAGCGCCAGCGCACCCGTAGCCGGCCCGCAACAGCGCGCGCTCGATGCGGCCCTGTCCGCCATCGTAGATGATGCGGCCCACCCGCTGGCCAGCCTGTCCGTGCTGGCCATCCGCCACGGAAAAGTGTCGTATCAGCAACAATTCGGCTACCGGCACATCGGCGCCACGCCGGCGGAAAACCTGCCCGTGACGCCGGCCACCCTGTTCCGCATCGCCTCCGTATCGAAGATGATGACGACCCTGGGCCTGATGCGGCTGGTCGAACAGGGCAAGCTGAGCCTGGATCAGGATGTGGGCATCTATTTAGGCTTTTCCCTGCGCAACCCGCATTTTCCCCAGCGGCCCGTGACCTTGCGCAGCCTGCTCAGCCACACTTCCTCGCTGCGCGACGCGGGCGGCTATGCCTGGGGCCCCGAACGCAGCCTGCGCGACGTGTTAACGGCCGGCGGCGACGCGATGTGGGATTCCAGCGCGGCGCCCGGCCGCTACTTTACGTATTCCAACCTGAACTGGGGCGTGATCGGCACCGTGATGGAGCAAGTCACGGGCGAGCGCTTCGACTTGCTGATGCGGCGTGCTGCTGCTGCTCGACCCGCTCGATGTGCGCGGCGGCTACCACCCGGCGGCATTCACCGCGGACGAGGTGGCGAACACGGCTACCCTGTACCGCAAGCGTACGCTGGAGACGGAAATCTGGCAGCCGCACGGGCCATGGATCGCCCAGGCCGACGATTTTGACCAGCATCCACCCGCCGGCCTGGCCAACTATGTGATCGGCAGCAACGCCACCGTCTTCAGTCCCACGGGCGGCTTGCGCATCTCCGCCGCAGGGCTGGGCACCGTCATGCAGATGCTGCTCGACGGCGGACGCTACCGGAATCAGCAGCTGTTGCAGCCGGCCAGCATCGCCCTGATGTTTAGCCGCCAATGGCAGCTGGCACCCGATGACAGCAATGGCAACAGCGAACGGGGCTTGTACCGCGCCTGGGGTCTGGGCAACCAGCAATTCGATGCCGTGGCGGGACAGGGCAATGGCCTTGTCGAGGGCGCCAGTTTTCATGCGGTCGGCCACCTGGGCGACGCGTATGGCCTCGTCTCCGCCTTCGTGCTCGATTTCAAGCACAAGAATGGCATGGTGATGCTGGTGGGCGGCACAGGCAGCGATCCCGAACGCTATCCGGGCACGTATTCCGCCATGGGCCGCAGCGAGGAATTGATACTCACCACCTTATACCGTGGTGCGATTGACAAGCATGAATAATTCGCACAAAAATAGTGCATTCCTGAAAGTTATGGCTGCACCATGATGTTTCATTGGCTCCCGTGATGGCCAGCCTCTAAGCTCTCATCGAATGCTCCCGCACCATGGGGGCGCAACGCAGCGAGGCAACATGCAGCAACACGTCATCATCATCATCGGCGGCGGCGTCGTCGGCCTGACATCGGCCTGGTGGCTGGCCGAGGCCGGCTACAAGGTCACGCTATTGGAACGCAATGAACAGGTGGCGATCGCCGCCAGCTACCGCAATGGCGGCCAGCTCAGCTATCGCTATGTGGCGCCGCTGGCCGATGCGGGCGTGCCCTTGAAAGCCCTGCAATGGCTGCTGCAGAAGGATGGTCCGCTGCGCTTCCATCCCGAAGCGGACTGGCGCCAATGGCGCTGGCTGGCCAGTTTCTTGCGCAATTGCAACAGCGCCAGCAATGCCCGCACGACGGCCAAGCTGCTGCAACTGGGAGAATGGAGCCGCGCCGGCATGGCGCAGCTGGAACTGACCGTGCCGCCCGAAGCGTATGCCTGGCGCGATGCGGGCAAACTCATCGTCTACCGCTCGCCCGCCATCTTTCAGCGGGCCGTGGCGCGGCCCGAGTCGGAAGAGGCGCGCATCGTCTTGTCTCCGGCGGAAGCCGTACAGCGCGAACCGGCGCTGGCGGCCTTGCAGGGTGCCCTGGCGGGCGGCATCTTTACCGAAGGAGAAGCCGTGGCCGATTGCCACGCCTTTTGCCTGGCGCTGGAAGCGCGTTTGCTGCAGCACCCGAATTGCTCGCTCATCCTGAAAGGCGAGGCGCGCCGCCGCTCCTCGCGCACAAGGGCAGGATCACGGGCGTCGACACCAGCCTGGGCCTGTTGCAGGCAGATCACTATGTGCTGGCGGCCGGCATCCAGAGCCGCGACCTGGCCGCCACGGCGGGCGTCTACCTGCCCCTGTACCCGCTGAAGGGCTACAGCCTGACGGCGCCCATCCGCGCACAGGACCGGGCGCCCGAGATCAGCATCACGGATTTCGAGCGCAAGGTGCTGTATGCGCGCATAGGCGGCGACCTGCGCGTGGCCGCCATGGTCGACATGGTGGGCGCCGACAACAGCATCGATTGGAACCGCATCGCCGGCCTGACGCGGCTGGCGCGCGAAGCCATGCCCCACGGCGCCGATTACGACCAGGCCACGGCCTGGGCCGGCCTGCGCCCCGCCACGCCGAACAGTGCGCCGCTGGTGGGCGCCAGCAAAGTTGCAAACCTGTGGCTCAACGTGGGCCACGGTCCGCTGGGCTTTACCTTTGCCGCCGCACGCACGCGCGCATCCTGGCCGACTTGATGCAGAACAAGGCGCCGCCGTTCGCGCTGGACTTCCTCGCGCCGCAAAAGTAGGCGCAGCGGCAGCAACGGCGACCAGCGCCGCCGTTATGGCGGATAATTGCGGAACTTTCCTGTTCCCTCTTTTCTGTTCCATATCGCCAGCGCATGCCCACACCTTCGAAATTGTCCGCCTGCCCCTGTGGCGGCGCCTCCTACGCCAGCTGCTGTGGCCCGTATATCGCGGGCGACGCCCTGCCGCCCACGGCCGAAGCCCTGATGCGTTCGCGCTACACGGCGTTTACCTTGCGCGATGAAGCGTATCTGCGCGCCACCTGGCATGCCAGCACCCGTCCCGCCGACGCTTTATTTGCCGAAGAAGAAAAAGTCCACTGGCTGGGACTTGAGGTAAAATCTGCTTTACGTTTACGTCAACGTAAAGCAGAATCAGCAGATCAAGCCGAAGAGATACATCGCGACACCGTCGAATTCGTGGCCCGCTACAAGGTCAACGGCCGCGCGCACCGCCTGCATGAGGTGAGCCGCTTTGTGCGCGAGGCGGGCGAGGGCGGTGGCGCCCTGCGCTGGTTTTATCTCGACGGCAGTTTTCCCGAATAGCGCGACCCGAGAGACCGGGCGATCATAAAAAGGAACCGCAATGCCGCATATCGAAAGCAAACTCAATCCGCGCAGTGAAGATTTCAAGGCCAATGCCGCGGCCATGCAAGCCATCGTCGACGATTTGCGCGACAAGGTAGAAAAGATCGCGGCCGGCGGCGGCGAGGCGGCGGCCGCCAAGCATCTGGCGCGGGGAAAACTGCTGCCGCGCGACAGAGTCCAGATGCTGCTCGATCCCGGCACGCCCTTCCTCGAGTTTTCCCAGATGGCGGCCTACGCCATGTACCAGGACGCCAAGGGCGTCGACGCGGCGCCTTCCGCCGGCATCATCACCGGCATCGGCAGGGTCTCGGGCCAGGAATGCGTCATCGTCTGCAACGACGCCACCGTCAAGGGCGGCACCTATTACCCGATGACGGTCAAAAAGCACTTGCGCGCCCAGGAAATCGCCGACCAGAACAATCTGCCCTGCATTTATTTGGTCGATTCGGGCGGCGCCAACCTGCCGAACCAGGACGACGTCTTCCCCGACCGCGACCATTTCGGCCGCATTTTCTATAACCAGGCGAACCTGTCGGCCAAGGGCATTCCGCAAATCGCCGTCGTGATGGGTTCTTGCACGGCCGGCGGCGCCTACGTGCCGGCCATGAGCGACGAATCGATCATCGTCAAGGAGCAAGGCACGATTTTCCTCGGCGGCCCGCCGCTGGTAAAAGCGGCCACCGGTGAAGTGGTGACGGCGGAAGACCTGGGCGGCGGCGACGTGCATACGCGTTTGTCCGGCGTGGTCGACCACCTGGCGCAGAACGATTTGCACGCGCTGTCGCTGGCGCGCACCATCGTCTCGAATCTGAACCGTAAAAAACCGCAGCAGATGGCTTTGCGCGATTCCGTCGAGCCGAAATACCCGACGCAGGAACTGTATGGCGTGATCCCCGTCGACACGCGCAAGCCCTTTGACGTGCGCGAGGTGATCGCGCGCATCGTCGACGGCAGCGATTTCGACGAATTCAAGGCCCGCTACGGCACCACCCTGATCTGCGGTTTCGCGCACATCTATGGCGTAAAAGTCGGCATCATCGCCAATAATGGCATCTTATTCTCCGAATCGGCCTTGAAAGGCACGCATTTCATCGAATTGTGCTGCCAGCGCAAGATCCCGCTCGTTTTCCTGCAAAATATCACGGGCTTCATGGTGGGCCGCAAGTACGAAAACGAAGGCATCGCCCGCAATGGCGCCAAGATGGTGACCGCTGTCGCCACGGCCGCCGTGCCGAAATTCACGGTGATCATCGGCGGCAGCTTCGGCGCCGGCAACTACGGCATGTGCGGCCGCGCGTTCTCTCCCCGTTTCATGTGGATGTGGCCCAATGCGCGCATTTCCGTCAGGGGGCGGCGACCAGGCGGCTTCCGTGCTGGCGACCGTCAAGCGCGACGGCATCGAAGGCAAGGGCGGCGAGTGGAGCGCGGACGAGGAAGCGGCGTTCAAGCAGCCGATCAAGGAGCAATACGAACACCAGGGCCACCCGTACTACGCCACCGCGCGCCTGTGGGACGATGGCGTGATCGACCCGGCCGATACCCGCATGGTGCTGGGCCTGGGCCTGTCGGCCGCCTTGAACGCGGAAATCCCGGACACGAAGTTCGGCGTATTCCGCATGTAAGGGAGAGAAAAGCATGGAATTTGAAACCTTAAAGCTGGTCATCGAGGGCAATGTCGCCACCGTGACCCTGAACCGCCCCGACGTGCGCAACGCCTTCAACGAGACGACGATCGCCGAACTGGCGCGCGCCTTCGAAGGCCTGGGACGCAGCGACATGGTGCGCGCCATCGTGCTGGCCGCGAATGGCGCGGCCTTTTGCGCTGGCGCGGACCTGAACTGGATGAAGAAGATGGCAGGCTACACGCATGCCGAAAACCAGGCCGACGCGCTGCAGCTGGCGCAGATGCTGCGCACGATTTACCTGTGTCCGAAACCCGTGGTGGCGAAGATCCAGGGCGACTGCTATGCGGGCGGCATGGGCCTCGTCGCCGCATGCGATATCATTCTGGTTGCGGAAGACGTGCATTTCTGCCTGAGCGAAGTGCGGCTGGGACTGATCCCGGCCACTATTTCACCGTATGTCATCAAGGCCATGGGCGAAAACGCGGCACGCCGCTATTTCCTGACGGCGGAGCGATTCTCCGCCCAGGAAGCGCTGCGCATCGGCTTTGCCCACGAGGTAGTCGAGGCAAGCGCGCTGGACGCGAAAACGGCCGAGGTGCTCAAGGCGCTGACGGGCAACAGCCCGCACGCCGTGGCGCAAGCGAAAACGCTGGTGCGCGAGATCGTTGGCCAACCCGTCGATGACGCGCTGCTGGCGGACACCGCCGAGCGCATCGCGCAAATCCGCGCCTCGGAACAGGGCCGCGAAGGCGTGCAATCCTTCCTCGACAAGCGCAAGCCGGGTTGGCTCATGGGCTAGCGCATGGATTAAGAAAATCATTGGAGCAGTTTTGAAAGCAGAAAAACAATCGGGCTGGGTCGAACGCAGTCTGCGCAGCGTGTGGCATCCGTGCACACAGATGCAGCACCACGCATCGGCCAACGACGCGGTCCCCTTGATCCCCGTCAGCCACGGCCGCGGCGCCTGGCTGTATGATCACGAAGGACGACGCTACCTGGACGCCATCAGCTCCTGGTGGGTGAACCTGTTCGGCCATGCCAATCCGCGCATCAATGCGGAACTGAAGGACCAATTGGACCGGCTGGAACACGCGATGCTGGCCGGTTTCACGCATGAACCGGTGATCGAGCTGTCGGAAAAGCTCTCCGCCTTGACGGGCGGCGTGCTTGGCCACAGTTTTTATGCGTCCGATGGCGCATCGGCCGTGGAAATCGCCCTGAAAATGAGCTTTCACGCCTGGCGCAACAGCGGCAAGGGTGAAAAACAGGAATTCGTCTGCCTGAAAGGCAGCTACCACGGCGAAACCATCGGCGCGCTGGCCGTCACCGACGTCGCCCTGTTCAAGGATGCCTACGGCCCCTTGCTGCGTGCCTCGCAGACGGTGATGTCGCCCGACTTCCGCCAGGCGGCCGAGGGCGAGTCCGCCGAGGACGTGGCGCGCCGCGCCGCGGCCGACGTGGAACGCCTGTTCCAGGAAAAAGCGGACAAAATCGCCGCCATCATCATCGAGCCGCTGGTGCAGTGCGCCACGGGCATGGCCATGCACGACCCGCTGTACCTGTCGCTGGTGCGCGCCCTGTGCGACCGCTACCAGGTGCACCTGATCCTCGACGAAATCGCCGTCGGCTGCGGCCGCACGGGCACGTTCTTTGCGTGCGAACAGGCGGGCATCTGGCCCGATTTCGTCTGCCTGTCCAAGGGCATCAGCGGCGGCTATTTACCGCTGTCCCTCGTGATGACGCGCGAAGATATTTATCAGGCGTTCTACAGCACCGACGTGCGCCGCGGCTTTTTGCATTCGCACTCGTACACGGGCAACCCGCTGGCCTGCCGCGCGGCGCTGGCCACGCTCTCCATCTTTGAGGAAGACGACGTGCTGGCGGCCAACCGGGTACGCGCAGGGAAAATCACGCGCGCCATGGCGCCGCTGGCGCAGCATGAAAAAGTCAAGAATTTCCGCCAGCAGGGCATGATCTGGGCGTTTGACGCCGTCGATGCGGCGCCCGATTTTTCGCGCCGCTTCTTCAGCACGGCGCTGGAACACGAACTGCTGATGCGCCCCATCGGCTCCACCGTCTACCTGATGCCGCCGTACATCCTCGACGACGCCGAAATCGCGGGCCTGGGCCAGCAGATGCTGGCCGTCTTCAACAAAGTGATCGGAGCCTGAGATGGAACTGATCGCGCAATTGCAACAGCAGCTGCAGGGGCTGGAAGAGCGCAGCCTGATCCGCCGCCGCCGCACCGTCGACACGCCGTGCGCGCCGCGCCTGACGGTCGATGGGCGCGACATGCTGGCCTTTTGCAGCAATGACTACCTGGGCCTGGCGTCGCATCCGCGCATCGTGGACGCGCTGAAAGAGGGCGCCGACCTGTATGGTGCCGGCAGCGGCGCTTCGCACCTGATCAGTGGCCACAGCCGCGCCCACGCGCTGCTGGAAGAGCGCCTGGCCGCGTTTGTCGGCGCCAACCTGGAACAGGCGCGCGCGCTGTATTTCTGCACCGGCTACATGGCCAATCTGGCCGTGCTGACGGCCCTGGCGGCCGGTGATGCCGAAGCCGAGATCTTCTCGGAAGCGCTGAACCACGCCTCGCTGATCGACGGCATGCGTTTGTCCCGCGTCAAGACGCGCGTGTATCCGCACGCGGACCTCGATGCCCTGGCGGCCCTGCTGGCGGCCAGCACGGCCAAAACGAAAATCGTCGTCACCGACAGCGTCTCAGCATGGATGGCGACCTGGCGCCGCTGCCCGCGCTGCTGGCCCTGTGCGAGCAATATGGCGCCTGGCTGGTGGTCGACGACGCGCACGGCTTCGGCGCGCTGGGAGCCAATGGCCGCGGCGCTCTGGAACACTTCGGCCTGCATTCGCCCTACCTCGTGTACGTGGGCACCCTGGGCAAATCGGCCGGCGTGGGCGGCGCCTTCGTTTGCGCGCATGAAGCCGTGATCGACACGCTGATCCAGAAGGCGCGCCCCTACATCTTCACGACGGCGGCCGCGCCCGCGCTCGCGCATGCGCTGCTGGCCAGCCTGGACATCATCGCCGGCGAGGAAGGAAAACAACGCCGGATGCACCTGGCCGCGCTGGTGGCGCAATGGAACGAGGGCTTGCAGCTGCAGCGCTGGCAAGCCTTGCCATCGCTCTCCGCCATCCAGCCCGTCATCATCGGCGAGAATGCGGACATGCTCGATATCGCCGCCCAACTCTACGAGCAAGGCCTGTGGGTCGGCGCCATCCGCCCGCCCACCGTGCCAGCGGGCACGGCGCGCCTGCGCGTGACCCTGTCGGCCGGCCATACGGCGCAGGAAGTGGCGCAATTGATCAATGCAGTCAACACCCTGGAAAGGACTCGCCATGAGCCTTGATGATCCCATCGTGGCAGAAGTGCTGGCGGACCTGGCGCCGGCCGTGCAGCCGGCACCGGCAGCCACCGCCCTGCCATCGCGCTTTGCCTGTTTCGTCACCGGCACGGACACGGAAATCGGCAAGACATTGACGTCGTCGGCCCTGCTGCACGCGCTGGTGGCGCGCGGCGTGCGCGCCTGCGGCATGAAGCCCGTGGCCGCCGGCGCCGAGATGCGCGACGGCGAACTGCATAATGAAGACGCCGACAGCCTGATCGCCGCCGGCAACGTCAGCATGCTGCGCAATATCACCACGCCCTACATGCTCAAAGAAGCGGCCGCGCCACACATCGCCGCCGCGCTGGAAGGCGTGAGCATCGAGTCGGTACCGATTCTGGCCGCCTACCTGGAAATCGCCGCCGCCTCGGACGCCGTCGTGGTCGAAGGCGTGGGCGGATTCCGCGTACCGCTGTCGCCCGGCTTCGATTCGGCCGACCTGGCGCAGCAGCTCGATTTGCCCGTGATCCTCGTGGTCGGCATGCGTCTGGGCTGCATCAGCCAGGCCTTGCTGACGGTGGAAGCCATCGAAGCGCGCGGCCTGACGGTGATCGGCTGGGTCGCCAACACCCTGGAAGTGGAAATGCGCTTCCTCGACGAAAATATCGATGCGCTGATCGAGCGCATCCCGGCGCCGCTGCTGGGCAGGGTGCCGCGCCTGGCGCAGCCGAGCGCGGAAGCGGCGGCCGCGTATCTCGATTTCACCGGCTTGCCCAACTGGCCGGCGCAGCATCCCAACACCTAACAATTCAACGCATTCAAAAATAGAAACGAAGGAATCACATGTCTCACGTCCAAGAAGCAGCAAAAACCGTCGAACTGCACCGCCCAGCGGCGCGCATCACCGTGCCGGAAGCGGCCACCTGGCCCGTCGCCGACGTGCTGGCCCTGTTCGACCTGCCTTTCAATGACCTGATGTTCAAGGCCCAGCAAACCCACCGCGTCAACTTCCCCGATGGCGACGTGGAACTGGCGACCCTGTTGTCGATCAAGACGGGCGGCTGCGAGGAAGACTGCGGCTACTGCCCGCAGGCGGCCCGCTACGACACGGGCGTGGAAGCGAAAAAAATCCTCGACATCGACACGGTGCTCGACGCGGCCCGCCAGGCGAAAGCCAATGGCGCCACGCGCTTCTGCATGGGCGCCGCCTGGCGCAGCCCGAAAGAGCGCGACATGGAAAAAGTCGAAGAGATGGTGACCAAGGTCAAGGCGCTGGGCCTGGAAACATGCGCTACTTTGGGCATGCTGGAAGAGGGACAAGCGGACCGCCTGAAAAACGCGGGCCTGGACTTCTACAACCATAACCTCGATACGGCGCCCGAGTTCTACGACAACGTCATCTCCACGCGCGAATACCAGGACCGTCTGGACACCCTGGGCCGCGTGCGCGAAGCGGGCTTGAAAGTGTGCTGCGGCGGCATCGTCGGCATGGGCGAAACGCGTCTGCAGCGCGCGGGCCTGATCGCCCAGCTGGCGAACCTGAATCCGTATCCGGAATCGGTGCCCGTCAACCACCTGGTACAGGTGGAAGGCACGCCTTTGTTCGGCCTGGAAGCGCTGGACCCGTTCGAATTCGTGCGCACGATCGCCGTGGCCCGCATCACCATGCCAAAGGCGCGCGTGCGTTTGTCGGCCGGCCGGCGCCAGATGGGCGAAGCCGTGCAAGCCATGTGCTTCCTGGCTGGCGCCAATTCCATCTTCTACGGCGACAAGCTGCTCACCACCGACAACCCGGAAGCGGAAGACGACCGCGTCCTGTTGAACAAACTGGGCCTGCAAACGCGCGGCGCCATGCTGGAATCGGTACAGAAAGAGAAGTGCGGCGGCTGCTGATCCAGCCCATGGAATGCGCCCCGCCCGGGCGCATCCCCTCCCAGCGACACCTCAGATAAAAAACTTCCAGCCACGAGCTGCAAAGAGAGAGACCATGTTCACTAAAATCCTGATCGCCAACCGCGGCGAAATCGCTTGCCGTGTCGCCGCTACCGCGCGCCGCATGGGCATCCAGACCGTCGCCGTGTATTCGGAAGCGGACGCCAACGCCAAGCACGTCGCCGTCTGCGACGAAGCCGTCCTGATCGGCCCCGCGCCGGCCAAGGAAAGCTATCTGTGCGGCGACAAGATCATCGCCGTAGCGCTGGCGACAGGTGCGCAGGCGATCCACCCCGGCTACGGATTTTTGTCCGAAAACGCCGACTTCGCCGACGCCTGCCACGCGGCGGGCCTGGTCTTCATCGGCCCGCCGGCGTCCGCCATGCGCGCCATGGGTTCGAAATCAGCGGCCAAGTCGCTGATGGAGAAAGCCAACGTGCCGCTGGTGCCCGGCTACCACGGCGAGAATCAGGATGCGGATTTCCTGCACGGCCAAGCCGACAAGATCGGCTACCCCGTGCTGCTGAAGGCTTCGGCCGGCGGCGGCGGCAAGGGCATGCGCGTCATCGAGAACAGCGCCGACTTCAAGGCCGCGCTGGCCTCGTGCAAGCGCGAAGCGATCAGCTCTTTCGGCGACGACAAGGTGCTGGCCGAAAAATACCTGTCGCGTCCGCGCCATATCGAAATCCAGGTGTTTGCCGACACGCTTGGCAACTGCATCTACCTGTTCGAGCGCGATTGCTCGGTGCAGCGCCGTCACCAGAAGGTACTGGAAGAGGCGCCGGCGCCGGGCATGCCGGCCGAGCGCCGCGCGGCCATGGGCGAAGCGGCCGTCGCCGCCGCCAAGGCCGTCGGCTACGTGGGTGCGGGCACGGTGGAATTCATCGCCAACCAGGACGGCTCGTTCTACTTCATGGAGATGAACACGCGCCTGCAGGTGGAACACCGGTGACGGAAATGATCACCGGCACCGACCTGGTGGAATGGCAGTTGCGCGTCGCCTTTGGCGAGCCGCTGCCGAAAAAACAGAGCGAATTGACCATCCACGGCCACGCCATCGAAGCGCGCATCTACGCGGAAAATCCTGAAAAAGGCTTTTTGCCGTCGATCGGCACCCTGCGCCACATGCAGTCGCCGGCGGCCGTGACGTTCGAGCTGGGCGGCACGCTGGTTCCCGCCGCCGTGCGCATCGATTCGGGCGTGCGCGAAGGCGACGCCATTTCTCCGTTCTACGACCCGATGATCGCCAAGCTGATCGTCTGGGGCGCGGACCGCCGCGAAGCGCTGGCGCGCATGGCGCAGGCGCTGGCCGACTACCAGATCGTCGGCCTGGCCAGCAATATCGCCTTTTTGAAGCGCCTGGTCGAAGGCCAGGCGTTTGCCGGCGCCGACCTCGATACGGGTTTGATCGAGCGCAATCAAGACACGCTGTTCCCCGCCCTGCAGGCGGCGCCCGACACGGCCCTGGCGCTGGCGGCAGTCAGCCTGCTGACGGAAGAAAAAACCGCGTCCGAAGCGCAGTCGAGCAATCCCGCCGACCCGTGGGGCAATGCCCTGGGCTGGCGCCTGAACAGCACCCTGGGTCGCAGCCTGGCGTTCGCCGACGAATTCGCGCTGGCGGGCGACAGCAAGGCCTATGCCGCGCGCATCGCCTACAAAACCGATGGCTGGCTGTTCAACGGCCAGCCCCTGAGCTTGACGGCGCGCAAAGGCAATGAGCTGCACATCAAGCTCGGTGAACGTGCCGTGCACGGCACGGTGCTGCGCGACGGCGAGCAGTTCCACGTATTCACCGGCGGCTTGCACTACACCTTGCACTACAGCGACCCGATGGCGCATGCGGGCGAGGTGGAAGCGGAGGGCGGGCGCCTGACGGCGCCGATGCCGGGCAAGGTCGTCGCCGTGCTGGTCAACAAAGGCCAGGACGTCAAGAAGGGCGAGCCGCGGGTCATCATCATGGAAGCGATGAAGATGGAGCACACGATCGCCGCGCCGCACGACGGCCTGGTGGAAGACGTGCTGTACGCGGTCGGCGACCAGGTGGCCGATGGCGCGCCGCTGCTGGCTTTCAAGGCTGCCGCATAGAGGCAGCCACGATGCGCATCCTTTTACAACGGTCGGACGGCAAGGAAGCGGCGTGGATCGCCGATTTTAAAGACTTGCTGCCCGAAGCCGAGATAGTCTTCTGGCGCGAAGGCGAAACGTTCGCGCCATGCGATTATGCCGTCGTGTGGCAGCCGCCCGCCGCCATGCTGCCGGCATTGAGCGAAGTCAAAGCCATCTTCAACACGGGCGCCGGCGTCGACGCGCTGCTGAAGTTCGGCGACGCGCTGCCGGCCCACGTGCCGCTGGTGCGCCTCGACGACGCGGGCATGGGCGTGCAGATGGCCGAATATGTGAGCCACGCCGTGCTGCGCCACTTCCGCCGCTTCGACGACTACGAGGCGCAGGGCCGCGCCGGCATCTGGCAGCCGCTGCCCGCCTTCGACAAGATGTATTTTCCCGTCGGCGTGCTGGGCATGGGCGTGCTGGGCACGCGCGTGCTGCAAGCGCTGGCGCAGTTCGAATTTCCCCTGCGGGGCTGGAGCCGCAGCCAGAAGCACATCGATGGCGTGCAGTGTTTTGCGGGCGAAGAGGGGCTGGAAGCCTTCTTGCGCGGCACGCGCGTGCTGGTGTGCATGCTGCCGCTCACGCCGGACACGCACAACCTGCTCGACCGCGCACGCCTGTCGATGCTGCTGCCGGGCGCCTACGTCATCAACGTGGCGCGCGGCGCGCATCTGGCCGAACCGGACTTATTGACCCTGATCCGCTCCGGGCATATCGCTGGCGCGACCCTCGACGTGTTCCGCAACGAGCCGCTGCCGCAGCAGCACCCGTTCTGGCAAGAACCGCGCATCACCATCACGCCGCATATTTCGGCCGCCACCCTGCGCCGCGAAAGCGTGGCGCAGATCGCCGCCAAGATGCGCCGCCTGCACGCCGGAGAGCTTGTGGCCGGCATCGTCAACCGTTTGCAAGGATATTGAGATGAACCCTACTACCAGTTTGCCCAAGCAGGTCAAGATCGTCGAGGTGGGCCCGCGCGACGGCCTGCAAAACGAGAAGGAGACCATCAACGCCGCCGTCAAGATCGAGCTGGTCGACCGCCTGACCCTGGCCGGCTTCGCCAACATCGAGGCGGCGTCCTTCGTGTCGCCGAAATGGGTGCCGCAGATGGCCACCAGCGCGGAAGTGATGGACAAGATCGCGCGCCACCCGGGCACCATTTATTCGGCGCTGACGCCGAACATGCAGGGTTTCGAGGCCGCGCTGGCGGCGAAGGCCGATGAAGTGGTGATCTTCGGCTCCGCGTCCGAGGCATTCTCGCAAAAGAACATCAATTGCTCGATCGCCGAATCGATCGCCCGCTTCGAAGGCGTGGCGAAGGCGGCCAAGGAACACGGCCTGCGCGCCTGCGCGGCAGCATCAGCTGCGCCTTCGGCTGCCCCTACCAGGGCGACGTGCCGCTGGACGCCGTGGCCGACGTGGTGGGCCGCATGCGCGACCTCGGTTGCGACGAGATCGACATCGCCGACACCATTGGCGTGGCCACGCCGAGAAAGACGCAGGCGGTGATGCAGCGCGCGATTGCCGCTTTCCACGTGGGCGGCCTGTCCGGCCACTTCCACGACACCTACGGCCAGGCGCTGGCGAACATTTACGCCAGCCTGGAAACAGGCATCGCGATCTATCATTCGTCGGTGTCGGGCCTGGGCGGCTGCCCGTACGCCAAGGGCGCCACGGGCAACGTGGCCACCGAGGACGTGCTGTACATGATGCAGGGACTGGGGATTAGTACCGGCATCGACCTGGACCTGGTGGTCGACGCGGGGCAGTTCATTGCGCAGCAACTGGGGCGCAAGGGTTCCAGCCGCGCCGGCAATGCGATTGCGGCGAAACGCCTGGGATAAAAAAAAAAGGGGCTGCGGCCCCTTTTTGCTGCCGGCCTCGCGCCGCAGGCGCTACAGACGAAAAAAAACCCAAGAGCCGAAACTCTTGGGTTTTTTTCTACAAATTTGGTCGGAGTACAAGGATTCGAACCTTGGACCCCCTGGTCCCAAACCAGGTGCGCTACCGGGCTGCGCCACACTCCGAAGACCAAGATAATACAGGCCGTATCGACTTCGGTCAAGGGTCAGGTGAAACTCTGTGTAAATTATTTACGCGCGGCACTGGAACCCATGTATTTTTCAAAACGATACAAGTATGCGACACTGGCTTGGCAAGTTTTCCCGATCAGACATGAAGGCGACGACGGCAATGGATTTCAGTATAGAAAGAAGCGGCGGCGGCCAGCCCATGCCGAATCGCCGCGGCATCGCGCTGGGCGTCGGCGTATCCTTGCTGCTGCATGGCGCCCTGATCTACCTGTGGCGCCACGTGCAGCCAGCCGCGCTGCCGGATGCCGCGCCGCGCGTGGAATCGATCGCCGTGTGGATACGTCCGCTGGCCGCCAAGCCCCCGCCGCCGCCTGTCGAGGTGGTCAAGCCGAAGCGAGAAGCCAAACCCGTCAGCAAGCCGACACGCGCCACTGTCCGCGAAACGCCAGCAGCGGCCACAACACCAGCGGCCAGCCCGCAAGCCATCACGGTCGTCCCGGCCACGCCGGCAGCCAGTCCCGACACCTTCAGGCAAGAAACTCCGGAAACGCCGAAATTCGATATGGAAGCGGCCAAACGCACGGCGCGCAAGATGGCGGGCGAGCGCGACCCGTCCAAGGTGGGCACGGCCGTGGGACAAATCCCCGACAAGCCCCTGCAAACGGAAACCCAGCTGGCGCGCGACATCGCCCAAGGCAAGCGCGGCGATTGCCGCACCGCCTATTCCGGCGCAGGCTTGCTGGCGCCCGTGCTGATGTTGCTGGACAAGAAGGATAGCGGCTGCAAGTGGTGATGGCCTGCTTGACTATACCCATATTGGGTACTATCATACCCAATATGGGTACTTTCGCAGATACATTGTTTTCCAAGACACAGCAGCGCGTGCTGGCTTTGCTCTTTGGCCAGGCACAACGGTCTTTCTATGCGAATGAAATCATCGCCTTCGCGGCCATCGGCTCGGGCGCCGTGCAACGCGAACTGGCCAAGCTGGTGAAATCGGCCCTGGTGACCGTCAAGAAAGTGGGCAACCAGAAGCATTACCAGGCGAATCACGATGCGCCGATCTTCGACGAGCTGCGCAGCATTGTGCTGAAAACCTTTGGCGTCGCCGATGTGCTGCGCGTCGCCCTGCAACCGTATTGGCAGGAAATCGACCTGGCCTTTGTGTACGGTTCGATGGCCAAGGGCACGGAACAGGCGCACAGCGACATCGACCTGATGGTCATCGGCAGCATGGCATCGAATGCCCAGTTGCTGGCAGCGCTGCAGCCTGCGCAGCAGCAGCTGGGCCGCAGCATCAACCCGACCTTGTATACGCGGGAAGAATGGCGGCAAAGAATAGACGACGGCAAGTCGTTCGTCGTGCGCATCCTCGAACAGCCCAAGATTTTTGTCAAAGGCTCCAACGATGACCTCACCGAACTCACAGGCGCTGGCGAACCTGGCGCGCATCGGCCAGCTCAAGGCTGAGCCAGCGGACGCACGCGAACGCGCAGGCTTGCTGCGCTCGGCCACCGTGCGCCTGCGCGATGCCAGGCAGCAGATACTGTCGCTGGAAAGCCGCTTCGACCTCGCGTATAACGCGGCACACGCGGCGGCCCTGTCTGCGCTGCGTCAACATGGTTATCGCAGCGACAACCGCTATCTCGTCTTTCAAAGCCTGGAACACACGCTGGGTTTCACGCCGCAGCAATGGCTGCTGCTAAATCAGGCCCACAAGAAGCGCAACCTGGCCGAATACGAGGGCGATCTCGATGTCACACAGGGTTTTGTCGACGAGTTGATCGAGCACGTGGAACAATTGCTTGCGGCGGCACAGGCACTCGATGTCCAGCCGCCGTCCTGATCGCCTTATTCCTGCCCCTTCAACTGCAACGCCCGCTCATACAGGGCATTTTTCTTGCGGCCCGTGATTTGCGCCGTCAGATTCGCCGCCTGCTTGACGCTGCATTCGGCCAGCAGGATATTGAGGATGCGTTCCGCTTCCACGTCTTCCGCGTCCTGCGCCTCGGTGGCCCCTTCCAGCAGGACGACGAATTCTCCCTTTTCGCGGTGCGCGTCGGCACGGATCCAGCTTTCCGCCTCGGACAGGGGGCAGCGGTGGATTTCCTCGAACAGTTTCGTCAGCTCGCGCGCGAACACCACCTGGCGCGTCGGCTCGAATGCTTCGGCCAGGGCCGTGGCGCAATCGAGGATGCGGTGCGGCGCTTCATAGAACACCATGGTGGCCGTCACGCCGCGCAAGCCGTGCAAGATGTTTTCGCGCTGCTTGGCCTTGGCCGGCAGGAAGCCGACAAAGTAGAACTGGTCATTCAACAAGCCGCTGGCGGAGATGGCGGTGATCGCCGCCGACGGGCCGGGCAGGGGCAGCACGCGCAATCCCGCCGCGCGCACGGCGTCGACGATGCGCGCGCCGGGATCGGACACGGCCGGCGTGCCGGCGTCGGAAACGAGGGCGATGCGCTCGCCCGCCTGCAGGCGCGCGATCAAAGTCTGCGCCACTTCGCGTTCGTTATGTTGATGTGCCGCAATCAATGGCTTGTTCAAGCCGAAGCGCGTCAGCAGGTGCGCGGTGTTGCGCGTATCTTCACAGGCGACGGCGTCGGCAAGGCTCAGCAAGTGCAGCGCGCGCAGGCTGATATCGGTCACATTACCGATGGGCGTGGCCACTATATACAATGTTGCGATAGGATAGACCTGGTGCGCCGCCTCTGTCATGATGGGCAGGCTGGCGATGGAACTGATTTCTTGTACGGTCATTTTGGAGGTTAAATGCTTGCTAATAGTGTGAAGTTACTGCTTGTTTGTGCCGCGACCGGCATGCTGAGCGCTTGCAGCACGCCTTGCGACGCGCCCGGGCAATTGTGCGCGCCTATTGAATCTAACACAAGGGCGCTGCCGCCACCGAAGCCGCTGCCGCCTCCCGTGCCGCCCAAGCCGCCCGCGCCCGAACCGGTGACGTTTGCCGTCGCCGTGCCCGATATTACCGCGTACGACGGCAGCGGCGCGCCGCTGGCGCCCATCACCACCAAGCCGGCCACGGGCACGCCACAGGACATGCCGGCCGCCACGGCGCCGGCGCCATCCGACGGCAATGTCCACCACATCGGCCTGCTGCTGCCGCTGCGCTCCGCTTCCCTGGGGCCGGCCGCCGAATTGCTGCGCGCCGGCTTCATGGCCGCGTATGAGCGCGACCGCAGCGGCTTCGAAGTGACGGTGATCGACACGGGCGACGGCAGCAGCGACGTGCTGAACAAGTTTGCGCAAGCGCAAGAGGAACAGGACGTCGTCGTCGGTCCCTTGTCGCGCTCGGCCGTGACGGCCGTGGCGAACAGCGATCTGGTGCGCAAACCGACGATCGCCCTGAACCACCCGGACAACCGCGGCGAAGCGCGCCTGCCGGCCAAGCTGCTGGTGATGGGCCTGTCGATCGAGGCGGAAGCGCGCCAGGTCGCCGCCTGGGCCGCCAGCGAACAGCCGGGCGCCAGCGCGCTGATCCTGTCGGCCGGTTCGCCCTCGCAGCGCCGCGTCAGCGCCGCCTTCAAGCAGGAATGGCTGCGCCAGGGCGGCAAGGTCGATGCGATGGACTTGACGGCCACGAATGGCTACCTGAGCGATGCGGAACTGGTGCAGCTGCGCGCGCGCCTGGCCGCGACGCCCCCGGGCCTGCTGTTTGCCGCGCTCGACGCCGACCAGGCGCGCCAGCTGCGCGTGGCCATCGGCAGCGATCTGCCCCTGTATGGCACCTCGTCACTGAATCCCGGCGCGCGGGCGCGGCGCCAGCGGGCCTGAACTGGACGGTGCGCGCCTGCTGGACTTGCCCTGGCAAGTGCAGCGCGACCATCCGCAAGTGATGGTGTATCCGCAGCCGCCGCAGTCAGGCGACGTCCGCCCGACGGCCGACATGGAACGCCTGTACGCGCTGGGCATCGATGCCTTCCGCGTGGCGCGCGAAGTGGCGCTGCGGCCGAATGCCCCATTCACGCTCGATGGCGTGACGGGCCGCCTGGCCGTGCGCTTTGAGAACGATCAAAGCGTGTTCGAACGCACGGAGCAAGCCGCCACCTACCAGCAGGGCGTGCTGGGCACCTGGCCGCCGGCCCCGCCGGCCGCGCCGCCAGTACAATAAGGACACGGCCATGCCGCCCTTCGCTTTCTGGAACAAACGGGAACAGGGACGGCAGGGGGAAGACGATGCGCTCGCGTATCTGCTGCTGCAAGGCCTGGTACTTCTGGAACGCAACTATCTGTGCAAGGGCGGGGAACTCGACCTGATCATGCGCGACGGCGCCGCCATCGTCTTCGTCGAAGTGCGGCTGCGCAGCAGTACAGCCTTCGGCGGCGCCCTGGCCAGCATCACGCCGGCCAAGCAGCGGCGCATGGTCGTGGCCGCGCAAACCTGGCTGCAGGGGCAAAAGAGCTTGCCGCCGTGCCGCTTCGACGCGCTGGCCATCGACGGCGGACGGATCAGCTGGCTGAAGAACATCCTCGATATGTAAGCATTTTTAACAGTGCTTGTCCGCCATGCCGCGCGCCTGCACTATAATCGGCAGACTATGAATAATCAACGCATCCTCTCGCACTTCCACGAAAGTGCCGAACTCAAGATCCAGGCCGCCACCGTGCTGGCGCAACCCATTGCGCAGGCGATCGACCTGATGTTTTATGCATTGTCCAACGGCAACAAGATCCTCGCCTGCGGCAACGGCGGTTCCGCCGCCGACTGCCAGCATTTCGCGGCCGAGCTGGTCGGACGCTTCGAACGCGAGCGCTTTCCGCTGCCGGCCCTGGCGCTGACGACCGATACGTCGATCCTGACGGCCGTGGCCAACGACTACAGCTACCGCGAAATCTTCTCGAAGCAGGTACAGGCCTTCGGCCAGGCCGGCGACATCCTGCTGGCCATCTCCACGTCGGGCAATTCGGCCAACGTGATGGCGGCCGTGGAAGCGGCGCTCGAGCGCGAAATGCGCGTCGTGGCGCTGACGGGCAAGGACGGCGGCGCCATCGGCAAGATGCTGACGGACGCCGACGTGCATATCTGCGTGCCGGCCGAACGCACGGCGCGCATCCAGGAAGTCCATCTGACCACCATACATTGCATCTGCGACGGCATCGACGTCGCGCTATTCGGAGGAGACGTGAATGACTAAATTCGGTACTGGCCCAGGCTGGAAACGCGTACAACGCCCGCTGGCCACCGCACTCTTGTGCGGCGCCATGCTCACTTCGCTCACCGGCTGCATCGAACTGATGGTCGGCGGCGCGGTGATGGGCGGCGTTGCCGCGGCGGACCGCCGCACCCTGGGCGCCCAGACCGAAGACAAGTCGATCGCCCTGAAAGGCGAATCGCGCATTCCCTCCATCGTCGGCGATGCCGGCCACGTGAATGTCACCAGCTTCAACCGCCGCGTCCTGCTGACGGGCGAAGTGCGCGACGAGGCGATGAAAAATGCCGTCGAGCGCGAAGTGCGCAATATCGAGGGCGTGGAATCGGTGGCGAATGAACTGATCATCGCCGGCCCGGCCAGCTACACCTCGCGCTCGAACGATGCGCTGATCACCACCAAGGTCAAGGCCAGCCTGGTCGACATGAAAACCATCTCGGCCGCCTCGTTCAAGGTCGTCACGGAAAACGGCACCGTCTTCCTGATGGGCCGCGTGACCCAGCGCGAAGGCACGGTCGCGGCCGACGTGGCGCGCGGCGTGGGCGGCGTGCAGAAAGTGGTCAAGCTGTTCGACTACATTTCGGAAGCGGAATTGAAGCAATTGCAGCCCGATCCGCCGCAACAGCGCACGACGAACACGGTCAGCGATACGGTCCAGCAATAAGCGCCTCCGCCGTTTGACCTACGGCGCCAGACTGGCGATGCGTCTATAATGGCCGCATCGTTGCTCTACATTAGTGAAACTTTGCCATGTCAACTTCGCCCTCCGCAAGCAAGTCCTGGATCAAGCCAGCCCTGATCGCCGTCTTCGTGGCGGGCGTGGCGGCAGCCGGCTATCTGTCGCTGAATGACAAGCAACGCGCGCCAGACGTGACCTTCCACGGCATCCATGGCGAGAAAATCACCTCCGCCAGCCTGCGCGGCAAGGTCGTGATGGTCAATTTCTGGGCCACCTCGTGCACTACTTGCGTGGCGGAAATGCCGGAAATGGTCGACACCTACAACAAGTACAAGGGGCAGGGACTGGAATTCGTGGCCGTGGCCATGAAATACGATCCGGCCAACTACGTGCTGAACTTCGCCGAAACGCGCCAGCTGCCGTTCAAGGTGGCGCTCGACGTGACGGGCGAGGCGGCCAAGGCCTACGGCGACGTGGCCCTCACGCCCACCACCTTCGTGCTCGACAAGCAGGGCAAGATCCTCAAGCGCTACGTGGGCAAGCCGGAATTTGCCGAACTGCATAAACTGCTCGAAACGGCCATCGCCGGTTAAGACACCGCGCAAACACGGCGCAAAACCCTGTTGCCAAGCGTTGTCAATCTGTTATAACCTTCCCAGGCGTGATCCCATTCACCTTGTGAAGGCCAGCCGTGTCCCCAGCCGCTCAATCGCTCGACCCGCAGCAACTCAAAGCCTGGCTGCTTGCCACCGGGAACAAGGACGCCACGGCGTTCCGCCAGCTGTATACTTCTACCTCATCGAAACTGTTTGGCTTCGCGCTGCGTATATTGCATAAGCAAGAGCTCGCTGAAGAAGCCTTGCAAGAGGGGTTCGTCGCCATCTGGAACAACGCCGCCGCTTACCAGAGCCATCTGGCGGCGCCGATGACCTGGATGGCCACCATCGTGCGCAACAAGGCGTTCGATGTGCTGCGGCGCAGCGACGATACCGTGGAAATCGATGCCGAACAGTTTGATAGCGAAGTCATGAATGCACTCCGGGACCCCCAGGCCACGCCGATCGAGTCGCTGCAACTGAGCGGTGACGCCAAGGCGCTGGCGTTTTGCATGTCCGCCCTGGAAGGGCTGCACCGGCAGGTGGTCGCCCTGGCGTTCTATCACGACCTGTCGCACAGCGAAGTGGCGCAGCAGATGTCGCTGCCGATCGGCACCGTGAAGACGTGGATACGCCGCAGCCTGGAACGGCTGCGCACGTGCCTGGCGAAACGGGAGGCATCATGAATATCCGCGGCAATGACGCGCTGCGCCAGAAACTGGCGTCCGAATACGTGCTGGGCACCCTGAAAGGGGGCGCTCGGCGGCGTTTCGAAGGCTGGCTGCACAACGACGCCGATTTGCGCAATATCACGGCCGAATGGCGCCAGCGCCTGGAACCGATGGCGGAATTCACCACGCCCGTGGCGCCGCCCAGGCGCGTGTGGCAACAGATCGAGCAGCGCCTGCACCTGAAGCCGCAGGGGGGCTGGTCCTTGTTCGGCGATGCGCTGTCGTTCTGGCGCGGCCTGGGCATGGCGTCGAGTGCCATCGCCGCCTTGCTGGTGATCGTCTTGGCCACGCGCGTGATGGAGGCGCCGCAGATCAGCTATGTGGCCAGCCTGACGGACGAAAAAGCGCAAACGGCCCTGCTGCTGACGGCCGACAGCCGCCACGGCGCGCTCGAAGTGCGCATGGTGGGCAACGCGCCCGTGCCAAGTGATAAGGATCTGGAACTGTGGGCCGTGCCGAAGAGCGGCAACCCCCGTTCGCTCGGCTTGCTGGCCGACAAGGGCAATATAAAACTGGCCCTGTCGCAGCGCGCCCTCGGCAACGACGTGGCATTGCTGGCCGTTACCCTGGAACCGAAAGGCGGTTCGCCGGATCCGAACGGACCGACGGGACCAATCTTGTATAAAGGTAACTGGGTGAAAATCTAGCGAACCCAAAAGCAAGAACCGGGGTCGTACCCTGCAGGGTACGACCCCAGATTTTGTCCTTCGGGTTATTTGGGATATAAAATCATCTGCGTGCAGCGAAACAGGGCGATGGTCTTGCCCGTTTCCTTGCTTTTCACCACGGCATCCCACACTTGCGTGTTGCGGCCCTTGTGCTCGACCTTGGCCGTGCACGTGAGCGTGCCTTCGCGGGCCGTGCCCAGGTGGTTCGATTTCAGTTCGATGGTGGTGAAATTCGTCGCGCCTTCGGGCAGGTTGACGATGCAACCGTAGCCGGACGCCGTGTCGGCCAGGGTCACGACGCTGCCCGCGTGCAGGTAGCCGTTCGGCGCCAGCAAATGCGGCAGCACGGGCAATTCCGCCGTCAGCTGGCCGTCGCCCACGGCCGTGATGACGATGCCCAGGTGGCCGGGCAGGCGGCCGGTGCCGCGTTCATTCAACATTGCTACGGTGATGTCGGGATTGCTCATGCTGGTCCTTGTGCGGGTGAGTCCGGACAGTGGATACGCCGGAAAATACTATGATGATAGCAACTTTCCCCGCAACGGTTTGACCGCAGCTATTTTTTGCCGCGCCGCCGTTTCCACCACACCAGGGTGCCCGTCAGCAGGAACAGCAAGGGCATCAAACCGAAGACGGTAATGAAGGCGCGTCCGGCCACGCCGAACGCCTGGCCCGAATGCAGGGGGAATTGCCAGCCCAGGAAGACATCGCCGGCCGGCGCCCGCAAGGGATCGCGTATGCGCAGGGGCAAGCCGCTGCGCGCGTCCAGGGTGATGCGGGTGGCGCCGTCGCCGTGGGCGATTTCACCGGGCTGGCGCACGCGCACGTCGTACGGCTGGTCCTTCTTGCCCGGCAGCACGATGCGCGACACGCGCGCCTGCGGGTACAGCTGCTGCGCGGCGGCCATGGCCTGGCCCGCATCGAGCACGGTGCCGTCCCGCGCCACATTTTTCAATTTTGCCGTATCCGGCACCGTCGACACGAGCTCCACCAGCGGCACGATCAATTGCGGCAAATTGAAATAGATGCCGGAAAAGGCGAGCACGGCCAGCACGGGCGCGGCAAAGAAGCCCGCCGCCTTGTGAAACGTGTAATTAAAACGCGGCCAGGAGCCACCATGCGACACGGTCAGGGCGCGCTTGATCGCCGTCCACTGCAGGCGCGGCCACCACAGGTAAATGCCGCTCAGGGCCATCAGCAGCATGGCCACGCCGGAAATGCCCGTAATGGTCTTGCCCGCGTCGCCGGACAATAAATAACGGTGCAAATGAAACATGCCCGACATCAGCAATGGCCGCGTGAGGCCGAAGCGCCCCCAGTCGCGCTCGCCTTTGACTTGCAGGGTGTAGGGGTCGACCATCACCTGGCGCACGATGGCCTGGCTAAACGGGGACGGTTTGCCGGCCTGGCGGTACGAGGCCACGTACACGTCGCGCGCGTCGGCGGGCGGATTGAGCTGGCTCGGCTTGCCATAGGCGGGATCGGCCGCTAGCCCGTCCACCACCGCCTGCACCGTGCGCGGCGTCACCTGGAACACCTGGCCAGGCGCGGGCGTGCTCGCCTGCAACAAGGTCGGATTCAGATACGCGTCGAGTTCCGGCATCCAGGCGATGGCGGAGCCCGTCAAGCCCAGCAGGACGAACAGGGCGCCGAACCACAGCCCCACGTACAGGTGCAGTTTGCTGAGCAACCACTTGATCGGGCGTCGGGACATGGAAACTTTGGGAAATTTGGGCTGCGGAACGATAGCATGAAAGCCCGACAGTGAAAATCATGCGCGGCCAGAAAGCGGCAAACCACACAACACGCTCATGGCAACGTTGGAAATAGGAGAAAACGAGCGTTTCGGCACCATCAGCGAGCGCATCGGCATCGTGGGTAAATGTTGCACGGCATACACTTTCCCCTATACTTATCGAAAGGAAAACCATGAACCCCTCCCGCCTCCTCGCCGCCACCTTGGGCCTCTCGCCCTTCACCTGGGCACCCACGCCGCCGATTTCACGGTGACCAGTACCGACATCGCCCCTGGCCAGCGCCTGGTGCCCGCGCAAGTATTCCAGGGCTTCGGCTGCACGGGCGGCAACCTGTCGCCGCAATTGTCGTGGAGCAACGCGCCGGCCGGCACGAAAAGCTACGCCATTACCCTGTACGACCCGGACGCGCCCACGGGCAGCGGCTGGTGGCACTGGAGCGTGTTCAATGTGCCGACCAGCACCACGTCCTTGCCTGCGGGAACGACAACCGCCACCTTGCCGGCCGGCGCCGTGCAAGGGCGCAACGATTACGGCGACAGCGCCTACGGCGGCGCCTGCCCGCCACCGGGCGACAAGGCCCACCGCTACCAGATCACGGTCTGGGCGCTGAAAACAGACAAGCTGCCGCTGGACCGGCACGCCAGCGGCGCCATGCTCGGCTACATGCTCAACGCCAACGCACTGGGCAAGGCACAGCTGACGGGACTGTATGGCCGATGACATGGAAGCGGTAGCCCTGAGCGAGCTGCGCATCGCCCACGGCACCATCGAGGCACGCCGCGCGCAAAACCTGCGCCGCGTGCCCGTCTTCCAGAGCGCCCTGTGCCGCGTGCGGCAGGGAACGAAACTGCTGGAATGGGGCGCCCGCCAGGCCCGCGCCGGCACGCACGACGTGGTGCTGATGCCGGCCGGGCAGGAACTGGGCGTGGCCAACCTGCCCGGCGCGCAAGGCTACCGGGCCGAAGTGCTGAGTTTTTCGCCGGCCCTGATCGCCCGTTTCCGCGCGCGCCACGGCGGCCTCGTCGACAACCAGCTGCGCCAGGCGGCCACGGCCAGCCTGTGCGTGCCGCTCGATGCCCACGCGGCGCTGGCCTGGGACCAGCTGACGGCCAGCCTGGCCAGCAGCACGCCGCCCGCGCTGCTGGCGCACCAGGCGGAAGGCTTGCTGCTGGCCCTGGCACTGGGCGGCCATTGCGGCCCGCTGCTGCGGACCGCCGCGATCCGCTGGCCGCGCGCGTGCAGCAAGTGCTGCTGCTGGATCCGGGCGCCGACTGGAGCGTGGCCAAGGTCGCCAGCCATCTGCACCTGGGCGCCTCGACCCTGCGCCGCCAGCTGGCTCTGGAACAGCGCCATTTCCGCGCCATCCTGGAAGACGTACGGCTGGGACTGGCCTTGCAGGAATTGCAATCTGGCATCTTGCCCATCGGCGACATCGCGGCCGCCTGCGGCTACGCCTCGCCCTCGCGCTTCGCGGCCCGTTTCCGTCAGCATTACGGCCTGTCGCCGCGCGAGCTGCGCGCCACCGTGTAAGGGCGCGCTGGCGCAAATCACGCAACAAGCGCTGACAAGGCGGCGATTTTCTTGCTACTATGCGCCCATGTCTTCCCGCCAGCCATCCCGCAAGCCTTACCCGGCGTCCGCCCTCGCGCGCACGCCGTGGCAGCTGTGCGTGGCGCTGTTCAGTGCGCTGGCCCTCGTGTTCCTGCTGTCGACGGCCGCCTCGCACCTGCACAAGACGACGCTCGACGCGGAAGAGTGCGCGCTGTGCGCCACGGTCATCGACAAGGTGGCCGACATCGCCGTGCCGCCGGCCATCGCCGAGCCGCCCGCCCAGTTACTGCCGTACCGCCTGCTGGCCCTCGCGCCCGCCACCCTGGCGCCCGTCGCCGCCCTCGTCCTGCCGCCCGTGCGCGGCCCGCCTGCCGCCTCACTGTAGTTCCCACGCTGTTTTTATCCTTTTCAGGCTGCCCCTTGCCGCACTTTGATGCGCGCCGGGCCGCCTGGCGTTGACTATTTTCGAGGTTTACCATGCAACACACACCACGCCTGAGCGCGCTGTCGCTCGCCCTTGCCAGCCTGTTTACCGTTTCCGCCCACGCCGCCGAGCCGGCCGAAGCCACTAGCGATGGCGCCCCGCCAGAAATGCAAAAGGTGGAAGTCACCTCCGCCCATCTGAAAAGCGCGCGCATCGCGCTGTCGCCGAAAATCGGGCACCACCATCTACAGCATCGACAGCCACATGGTCGACATGCTGGGCCAGGGCGACAACACGCCGTTCAATGAAGTGCTGCTGCGCCTGCCGGGCGTGTCGCAGGATTCGAAGGGCTCGGGTGCCCTGCACGTGCGCGACGACCATGCCAACGTGCAATATCGCATCAATGGCGTGCAACTGCCCGAAAGCATCAGCGGCTTCGGCCAGTCGATCGACACGCGCTTGATCGACAAGACGGATTTCATGACGGGCGCCTTGCCGGCCCAGTTCGGCCTGCGCACGGCCGGCATCGTCGATATTGAAACGAAGGAAGGCGGCTTGAGCCCTGGCGGGCGCATCGGCATCATGGTCGGCAGCCACGACCACGTGGAGCCGAGTGCCGAATTTTTCGGCAGCGTCGGCAAGTTCAATTACTACCTGTCCGGCAGCTACCTGGGCAATTCCCTGGGCGTGGAAAACCCGCAAGCCACGCGCAGCGCCCTGCACGACAAGACGCGCCAGAACAAATCGTTCGGCAGTCTGTCGTATTTCCTCGATGACAATACCCGCCTGGGCGCCATGTTCGGCACGTATAACGGCCGCTTCCAGATCCCGAACAACCCGGACCAGGCGCCGGGCTTCTCGCTGGCCGGCCACAG
Source organism: Janthinobacterium sp. TPC_1 (assembly GCF_056037845.1). Taxonomy (NCBI): domain Bacteria; kingdom Pseudomonadati; phylum Pseudomonadota; class Betaproteobacteria; order Burkholderiales; family Oxalobacteraceae; genus Janthinobacterium; species Janthinobacterium sp. TPC_1. The sequence continues at coordinate 1,515,700 of NZ_CP195157.1, forward strand.
CGATGCACAGGCGGGCACGTCCACGCTGCCGTCGTCGCAGCTGAATGAAAACCAGCGCGAAGTGAACCGTTTTCTCGTGCTGTCGCTGCAAAAAAGCCTGGGCGACGTGAATTATCAGGTATCCGCCTTCCACCAGTATTCGGAACTGCATTTCACGCCCGACGCCATCGGCGACCTGATCTACAACGGCGTGGCCTCGGACTCGCGCCGCGCCAACAGCGCTTCCGGTGCCCAGTTCGACATCAGCTACAAGCTGCACCAGGACCACACCGTGCGCGCGGGCCTGGCCTACACGCGCCAGAAGACGACCAGCGACAACACGGTGGCCGTCTTCCCGAGTATTGACGGGGCGCAAACCTCCACCACGCCGGTCAGCATTCTGGATAACAGCGGCAAGACGGGTACCCTGGCCAGTGTCTATCTGCAGGATGAATGGCATATCAGCAAGCCATTGACCCTGAACTACGGCGCCCGCTTCGACAAGGTCTCGGCCTACACGAACGAGCAGCAATGGAGCCCCCGCGTCAACCTGGCGTACCAGATCGCGCCCGGTACGGCCCTGCACGCGGGCTATTCGCGCTACTTCACGCCGCCGCCGCAGGAACTGGCGGCGCAGGGCAGCATCGACCTGTACGCGAACACGACGAATGCGCCGGAAATCGGCCAGTCCGACAACGTCAAGGCCGAGCGCACGCACTACTATGACGTGGGCATCAGCCACCAGGTGAGTTCAAAACTGACCGTGACGGCCGATGTGTACTATAAAAAGATCAACAACCTGCTCGATGAAGGCCAGTTCGGCCAGGCATTGATCCTGACCCCGTTCAACTATGCGGACGGCTATGCCAAGGGCCTGGAATTGTCCGCCATCTACAGCGAGAAAAACTGGGGCCTGTTCCTCAACGCCAGCACGCAAAAGGCGCAGGGGCGCAACATCAATTCGGGGCAAGCCCTGTTTGGCGCCGATGAGTTGAACTACATCAGCAAGAACTATGTCTACCTCGATCATGACCAGAAATACACGCTGTCCGGTGGCGGCCATTATCACTTCGGCGATTCGCAAGTGAGCGCTGACTTCCTCTACGGCAGCGGCCTGCGCATGACACCGGACGGCGGCGCACCGAATTCCGGCCATTTGCCGAGCTACTTCACCGTCAACACGGCGCTCACGCACACATGGAAAAAAACACGCCGCTCGGCAAGGTGGAAGGACGGCTGGCCCTGATCAACCTGTTCGACAAGTCGTACCTGCTGCGCGACGGTTCCGGCGTGGGAGTGGGAGCGCCGCAGTATGGCGCCCGCCGCAGCATTTACGCAGGCCTGTCGACCAGTTTTTAACCGTTACCACCGTTACGCGCGAAGAGACAGCGGCAGGGAGCAACGCCTGCCGCTGTCGGTTGCCGTCAGGAATCAGCCATCACCCCAGGCGATAGGCGCCTGGCCATGCGCCTGCAGATACGCATTCGTCAAGCTGAACGGCTTGCTGCCAAAGAAACCTTTGCTGGCCGACAATGGCGAAGGGTGGGGCGCCACCAGCACCAGGTGCTTGCCGGGGTCGATCAGGCTGCGCTTGGCTTGCGCATAGCCGCCCCACAGGATGAACACCAGGTGTTCGCACTCGGCGGACAGGTGGCCGATGGCGCTGTCCGTCAGCTTTTCCCACCCCTTGGCCGCGTGCGAACCGGCCGCCCCGGCGCGCACCGTCAGCACGCTGTTGAGCAAGAACACGCCTTGCTCGGCCCAATCGGACAAATCCGTGCGCGTGCGCGCCACGCCCACGTCCGTGGATAATTCCTTGAAGATATTCTGCAGGCTAGGCTGCGGCGGCGTGCCTTCGGGAATCGAAAAGCACAGCCCCATGGCGGCGCCCGGCGTGTGATACGGGTCTTGCCCCAGGATCACCACCTTGACTTGCCCGAACGGCGTCAGGTCGAAGGCGCGAAAAATGAGTTTACCGGGAGGACAACACGGCCCCGCCGCGTACTCTTCCTTGACGAAGGCGGCCAGGCGTTCCCAGTAAGGCTGGGCAAACTCCCCCTCCAGCCGCGCCTTCCACGATGCGTCGATGCGTACGTCCATGCGTCACCTCATAGCCTATTCGTCAACCATGCTTTTTCAGCATGCCAGTATAGGACGCTCAGCCGCATGAGGTGGACACGATACGAACAGGCAAAAAAAAAAAGCCGCCACGCGATCGCGGGCGGCTTTGATCTGGCGCAAGCTGCTTAGAAATTCAGCGCCGATTCCACGCCGGCGCTGTGCGCCTGTTCATCCGCATGGTACGAGCTGCGCACCATGGCGCCCACGGCGGCGTGGGTGAAGCCCATTTTATAGGCTTCTTCCTCGAACATTTTAAACACGTCCGGGTGCACGTAGCGGCGCACGGGCAGGTGGCTGTTCGATGGCGCCAGGTACTGGCCGATGGTCAGCATGTCGATATCGTGCTCGCGCATGTCGCGCATCACTTGCAGGATTTCCTCGTCCGTCTCGCCCAGGCCCACCATGATGCCGGACTTGGTTTTGACGTCCGGGTACATGGCCTTGAAATCTTTCAACAATTTCAGCGAGTGCATGTAGTCGGAGCCGGGACGCGCTTCCTTGTACAGGCGCGGCGCCGTTTCCAGGTTGTGGTTCATGACGTCAGGCAAGCCATCCTTGAACAAATTCAACGCTTTTTCCAGGCGGCCACGGAAGTCCGGCACCAGCACTTCGATGCGGGTGTTCGGCGACAGGGCGCGCGTTTGCTGGATGCACTCGACGAAATGGCCGGCGCCGCCGTCGCGCAAGTCATCGCGGTCGACGGAGGTGATGACGACGTAGTTCAGGCGCAGCTTGGCGATGGTTTTCGACAGGTTGGCCGGCTCGTCCTTGTCCAGCGGGTCCGGACGGCCATGGCCGACGTCGCAGAACGGGCAGCGGCGCGTGCACTTGTCGCCCATGATCATGAAGGTGGCCGTGCCCTTGCCGAAACATTCGCCGATGTTCGGGCAGCTGGCTTCCTCGCACACGGTCACGAGTTTGTTTTCGCGCAGGATATCCTTGATTTCATAGAAGCGGGTCGAAGCCGACGCGGCCTTGACGCGGATCCAGTCCGGCTTTTTCAGGCGCTCGACTTGCTCGATCGGAATGATCTTGATCGGGATGCGCGAAGTCTTGCTGGCGCCTTTTTGCTTTTCGCTCGGGTTGTACGCAGGAGCGGCAGTAGCGGCGGGGGCGGTGCTGGAAATGGTCTCAGAAGTCATGGCTGCAAGCCCTTGACGGGCATGTTGGTTTGTTTGCTCAGGCATCCGCTGCCTGAGGCGCGCCTGCGGCGCTGTTTACTTCGCTTACATCGAGTAATACGGTCAATTCCTGGGCCAGCCCGCTGCACCTCGGCCAGCGGCGCCACCACGCCCATGCTGCGCATGTCCACCGTCTTCAGGCCGGAATAGCCGCAAGGGTTAATCCAGGAAAACGGCGCCAGGTCCATCGCCACGTTGAGCGATACGCCATGGTAGGTGCAGCCGTTGCCGCGCACTTTCAACCCCAGCGCGGCGATCTTCGCACCCTTGTCTGGCCCGCCGGCAATATAGATGCCGGGCGCGCCATCGATGCGCTCGCCAGCGAGATTATACGCCGCCAGCACGTTGATGATGGCTTGCTCGATTTTATGCACGAACTGGCGCGCATACAGCTTGCCGCCCGGCTTGTTGCGGCGCAAGTCCATCAGCAGGTAAATCACCACCTGGCCGGGGCCGTGGAACGTCACTTCGCCGCCCCGGTCCGTCTGCACCACGGGGATCGCATCTGCCCCGGCCAGCAGGTGGCCGCGGTCGGCCGCCAGGCCCAAAGTAAATACGGGCGGATGCTCGACGATCCACAGTAGTTCGTCGCGCGTGTCGGTCGTGCGCGCGTCGGTAAAGGCGCGCATGGCGGCAAAGGTCGGCTCGTAATCGACGCGGCCCAGCTCGCGGATCAGCGCCGTTTCGGTGCGGGTGGTGGTCATGACGGATTCTGTAATCAGCTGCCGGCGCCCTGCGGACGCTGCGGCGAAGCCGTGATTATAAGCCAGGCCGCCGTTTCATTCAGCCGCGGGCGCCGGCGGCAGCAGCAACCTGCCCAATTTTTGCGCAGCATGGCGTATCTGGGCGGCATTCAGGGCCGTGTAGCCGAGCAGCACGGCCGGCGCCAATTTTGCGCTGTGACAAAAATCACCGAGCGGCTGCAGCGCCAGCCCCTCCTGCGCCGCGCGCGCGCAAAAGGCCCGCTCGTCAGTATCCGGCGGCAGCCACAGCACGCAATGAAAACCCGCCTGCTGGCCGGAAATCGCGTAACGCCCGGGCGCCGTCTGCTCGAGGCAGGCCAGCAGCAGGTCGCGCCGCTCCTTGTAGGCCAGCCGCGCCTGGCGCAGATGGCGCACGAAGGCGCCTTCCTCCATCCAGGCGGCCAGCGCCAGCTGTTCCGTCACGCCCACGGAGCGGCCCGTCAACTGCACGATGCGCAGCAGTTGCGGGCGCAATGCGGGCGGCAGCACCATGAAACCCACGCGCAGGCCGGCAAACAGGGTCTTATTAAAACTGCCACAATAAATCACGCGCTGGTACTGGTCCAGCGCCTTCAGGGCCGCCAGCGGCGCGCTCTGGTAATTGAATTCGCTGTCGTAATCGTCTTCCACCACCCAGGCGCCGCTGTCGTTCGCCCATTCCAGCAAGGCCAGGCGGCGCGTGACGGACATGGTCACGCCCAGCGGCGACTGGTGCGCCGGCGTCACGTAGGCGAGGCTGGCATCAGTGTGCGCGGCCAGCGCGGCGCAATCGATGCCCTCGGCGTCGACGGCAATATCCACCGGCACGGCGCCGGCCAGGGCGAACAGGGCGCGCGCGGCCGGGTAGCCCGGTTCTTCCAGGCACACCTTGTCGCCATCGCGCACGATGCTGCGCGCCAGCAAGTCGATCGCGTGGCGGATGCCGGTCGTGACGACGATGTCGTGCGGATCGCAGCGGATGCCGCGGTACTTGGCAAGGAAATCGGCGATCTGCTGGCGCAGCTGGGGCAGGCCGGCAGGATCGGCGCTGCACAGCTGTTCCGGCGTGGCGGCGGCCAAGGCCCGCGTGGCGCACTTGGACCAGGCGGCCATGGGAAACAGGCTGGCGTCGGCGCGCCGCGCCACGAAGGGCAAGCCGTCGCGCACGCCCGTGTCCGGGGCGGGTACGTGCGCGCTGGCCGGTGCGGCCGGAGTGGTTTCTGCAAATCCTGCCATCAAAAAACGCTCCGGCACGACGGCGCACACGCGCGTGCCGGAACCGGGCACGCGCGTCACGTACGCTTCCGCGTGCAGGCGGTCGAACACGGTTTCGATGGTGCCGCGCGACAACTCCCACCGTTCCGCCAGGGTGCGGCTCGATGGCAGCCGGCTGCCGGCCGGCAGCATCTTCGTCAGGATGGCCGAGCGCAGCGCTTCATACGCGCCATCCTGCTTGTTGACGCCTGCCTTGTCGAGCCAGCTGGTCGGGCGAGGCAAGTCCAGGGCGTGTGGTGATTTTCCTCGCGGCATGATAATCGTCCAAGTGGTCCAATGAATTTTCTGATGACTGGCACTTCGCATTACACCACAACCATCCTATTCTCACCGTTCCGGTGCGCCAGCGGGGCGCATCATGCAATCTTACGTTTGGAAAAAATGGTCAAAAACACATCCCTGCCGCTGTGGGCCTGGGGCGGCATCGTGCTGCTGCTGGTCTGCCTGTCGCGCATCAGCATCGACATCTATCTGCCTTCGCTGCCGGCCATGGCCGATGCCCTGCATGCCAGCGATGCCCAGTTGCAACTGACCCTGAGCCTGTTCATGGCCGGCTCGGCCGCTTCGATGCTCGCTTGCGGGCCGCTGGCCGACCGCTACGGGCGCCGCCCCGTGCTGCTGGCCGGCACGGGCATTTTTGTGCTCGCCAGCATCGTCTGCACCGTGACTTCCGACGTGCACGTGCTGATCGCCGCGCGCGTGCTGCAGGCGTTCGGCGGCTGCAGCGGCACCATCATCGGCCGGGTCATGGTGCGCGACCGCTTCGACCCCGCCACGCAGGCGCGCATGCTGGGGCAAATCTCGATGGTGATGGGCTTGTCGCCTATCCTGGCGCCGCTGGCCGGCAGCGTGCTCGACGCGGCCTTCGGCTGGCGCGCCGTGTTTGGCGTGCTGTGCCTGCTGGGCGCGCTGTCGCTGTGGCTGATCGCCGCGTACGTGCCGGAAACCAAGCCGGCCAGCGTCGTACCACAGGGCAATACCCTGGCGCTGTACTACCGCCTGCTGGGCGACAGATATTTCCTGCGCTATGCGCTGGCCATCGGCTGCGTGTATTGCACCTATTTCCCGTTCATCGCGGAATCGTCGTGCTGTTGCAAAGGGGCATGCACCTGTCGCCCGGCGCGTATGCGCTGGTGTTCGGCCTGACGGTGAGCGGCTATATCGCGGGGTCGAGCCTGTTCCGCGCGCTGGGACCGCGCCTGGGCGCCGATCACATGCTGGGCGTGGCGGTACTGATCAATGTGGCGGGGGCGGCCAGCCTGTTGCTGGCGGGTACGTTGGCGCCGCGGCACGTGGCGTCGCTGGTGGCGCCCATGCTGCTGGTGATGGTGTCGGTGGGCATGGCGATTCCCGCCTGCCAGCTGGCCGTGCTGCAGCCGTATGGCGCCCAGGCGGGCAGCGCCTCGGGCCTGTTCTTCTTCGTGCAGATGGCCATTACGGCCGCCTGCGGCGCCGTTATCGCCGCCATCACGGATGGCAGCGAAAAACCGCTGCTGTGGGTGACGGCGGCGGCCAGTGGCGCTTTTGCCGCCGTCTGGCTGCTCACGAAGAGCCGGGCCAGCGTGGCGGCAGCCAGCCTTACATGACGATCTTCACCATCGGGTGGCCCGACAGCGCCATGTACAGGGCGTCGAGCTGCTCGCGGCTGATGGCGCGCACGGTGACGGTCAGGCCCGTGTAATTGCCCTTGCCCGATGGGCGCTCTTCCATGCGGCCAGCGTGGAAGGTCGGATCGTGGCTGATGACCAGTTCCAGCATGGTCGGCGCGAAGTCGACATGCGTCGGGCCCATGATCTTGATGGGAAAATCGCTCGGGTATTCGATCAGCGATTCGCTGGGAGGAATCGTCACTTCGGTCGGTGGGGTGGTTTGCATGGGAAATCCAATCAGTGCCGGTCAGAACAGGCGGCGCAGCGTACATCGCGCGGCGGCTGCATAAAAGCGTATTGTAGCCAACTTTGGCGGCACTTGCGCCCGCCGCCATGGCGCCAGGGGCGCGGAAAAAAAAAGCCAGCTGGGTAAGCTGGCAAAAAACTATTTCGTTTGGACAAAATAGCCGGAAAATCGGTGCTGTCAGCCGCGTCGCATTGCGCTGTCTTGCAATGACTCCACTGTAGACAAAACACCGCGGCTTGACCGCTGAAATGTGACGAACTGTCGGTTTGGCGGCTTGAACGTCGATAATCCATGACCGGACGGACAAGCGGCCAGCGCCAGCGGCCCGTTCAGCGCTCCGCTTCCTGCATCCGGCCACCGCGGCCAGGCCCGCCGCGCTCCTTGCCTCTTTCATTCCCTCTTTCATTGCCCCGCTCATGATTCCTGGCACGCTCGCCGCCGCGCGCTTCCTGTGCCGGGCCGGCGGCAGGGGCTGGCATCGGCGGCGCGGGCCGCGGCTGGGCCACGGGCGGCGGGGCAGGCAAGGACGGCGGCGACGCCGTCTGCAGCACTTCGCGGCGGGGGCCGCGTTCTCCGCGCTCTGCACGCTCCCAGCGGCTGCCGTCCGGGCGCGGCTGCGGCCGCTCGGCGCGGGACCGCTCTTCGCCACGCCAGCCGGGACGGGCCACCGGATCTTGCACCGGTGGCAAGGCCGGCACGGCCGGCATCACGGGCTGGGGCGGCACGGACGGCTGCTGAGGCCGTTGCGGCTGTTGCGGCACGGGCGGCCGGTTCGGCTGCATGGGACGCGGCGCCAGATGCGTCTGCCCATCGTCCGTCTGCAAGCGGCCGGGACGGTTGCCCCAGTCGCGGCGGAAACCGTCTTCCTGGCGCGGCATCCCGGCGGCGGGGCGCTGCCAGTTGCCCGCCGGCGCAGGCGGCGTGCTCAAGGGCATGCTTTGCAGCACGGGGGCGGGCATGATGGTGCGGTGACGGCGCGGCACGTCGACCGTGCGCGACCCGCCAAAACGCTCGCCCGGCAGCATCGTCATGCCTTCGCGGCGTTCGCGTTCGCCCGCCACGGATCGGCGTCCTTCCGCCACGCGGTTGATGCGGCGTTCATACTCCGCGCTGGCGCGGTAGCCAGGCACGTAGCGCTCGTGCGGCGACAGGGGGAACCAGCCCACGCCGGGGCGCTGGCCGTGATTGCCGCCGACCCAGCCCACCAGGGCCGGCGCCCACGGCACGCGGCCGCGCTCGCGCCCCGGCGCCCAGCCCCAGCGCTGGCCCAGCAGCACCCAGCGGCCGTAGTGCGAGGGCGCGTAGCCCCACGGCGCATTGTCGACCCAGGTCCAGCCCCACGGCGCGATCCACGTCCAGCGCCCGTCGCTGTACGGCGCCCAGCCGGCCGGCACGCTGCTCGGCAGCCACAGGGGGCCGTATTCCGCATCGTCCTGCCAGGCGCCGTAGCGGTCCAGCTCTTCATAGCCGGTGGTATCGTCCGTGACATAGCGCAAGGCCGGCGCCGCAGCGGGCAAGGCTTCGGGCCAGTTGTCAAACGCCACGCGCTGCACCGCGCCCGTGCGCAATTCCTCATCCGTCAGCTCGGCGCGCTTGCCTGCACGCAAGGTGACGCTGCCCGTCGCGCCATCCACGTCGGCCGCCCCTTCGAGCACGCTGACGACGCTGGTGCCGGGCTGGCGCCCCGCCTCGATGCGCACCCAGCCCGGCTGGGTCAGGATCACGCGCGCCTGGGCCGTGGTCAGCTCGAAACCGCGCAGCGCGTCCGGGTTGCGCACGCGCACGCTGACGGTGCCATAGCTGAGGTGCAATTTGAAACTGTCGTCATCGAGCTCGCTCACTTCCAGCTCGGAATCGCCATCGAGGCGCACGGCGGCCGCGCCCACGCGAAACTCGGCCAGCGCGCCGCGCATGGTGCTGAGCCGGTTATCCGTCGTGACAGGCCAGTTCAGCAAGGCGTTTTGCGCCTCGCCATCGCCGGCGCGCACCAGTACCTGCCCTTCGACGGTGGAAATACGCCCCACGCGGGCGGGCGGGTCCTGCGCCAGGGCCAAGGCGCACGCCGACGACAGCAGCACGGCGCACACGGTGTTCAGCAGGGGGAGAGACAGGGTCGGACGCATGGCGCGCTCCAGGCAGGACGGACAGAAATGAAAGATGGACAACAGCCCGATTACATTCCTATCGGGCCGGCATCGCAAGCGGGCTTACAAATGTTTGCATGTTGACCTGGCTCAGGCAGCCGCCTGGCTGCCGCGCTTGACGAAGAACAAGGCCGTGCCGACGGCCATCAGCAAGCCGCCGAAGAAGCGGTTCTGCTTTTTCACGGCGCGCGCATCGCGGAAAAAACGCTGCATCGACGAAGCTAAAAAGGCGTAGCTGTGCATGACGATCTGGTCGATCGTGCACATGGTGACGGCCAGGATCAGCAATTGCGGCAGCAGCGGCGCTGCCGGGCTGATAAATTGCGGCAATACCGCCACCATGAAGATGATGCCTTTCGGGTTCGTCACGTTGGTCAGAAAGCCCGTCAGCACGCGCCGGCCCATGGAAGGCACCACGGCGTCGGCATGCAGGTCGCCCGTGATGGCCACCTTGGCGCGCCACTGCGACAGGCCCAGGTAGATCAGGTACAAGGCGCCCACCGTCTTGACGATATTGAACGCCACTTCGGACGCGAGCAGCAGGGAACCGACCCCGGCGCCGGCGATGCCCAGCACCACCAGCAGCCCCAGTTGCAGGCCAAGGATGGTGGCGCTGGCCTTTCTGACCCCATACGACAGGCCGTGCGACATCGACAGCACGGCGCCCGATCCCGGCGAGACGGCGATGATGGAAGCGGCGATGACAAAGGCGATCCAGGTGGCGAAGTGCATGCGGTGTCCAGAAAATGGTGATAAGAGGCAATTTTAACCCGGTCAGTGCGGCCCTGCTGGCCTTCGCTGAGGTAAGATCGGGGTCGTGCTTTTCCTTGCCGTACAACCAAGAACAACATCATGAAAAACAATACTTTCCAAGCTCCAACATTCCCTGCCACCGCCACGGGAGCGCGCTGAGATGGCCGGCTCCAGCCTGCTGGCCCTGCTCGACGACATCGCCAGCATCCTCGATGACGTTTCCCTGATGACCAAGGTGGCCGCCAAGAAGACGGCCGGCGTGCTCGGCGACGACCTGGCCCTGAACGCGCAGCAAGTGGCCGGCGTGCGCGCCGAGCGCGAATTGCCCGTCGTCTGGGCCGTCGCCGTCGGTTCGCTGAAGAACAAGGCCATCCTCGTGCCCGCCGCGCTGGCCATCAGCGCATTTGCGCCGTGGGCCATCACGCCGCTCTTGATGGTGGGCGGCGCCTACCTGTGCTTCGAGGGTTTCGAAAAGATCGCCCACAAATACCTGCACCCGGACGACAGCCACAAGGCCGAGCTGGCGCAGGCGCTGCGCGACCCGCAAGTCGACCTCGTGGCGCTGGAAAAGGACAAGATCAAGGGCGCCATCCGCACCGATTTCATTTTGTCGGCGGAAATCATCGTCATCGCGCTGGGCACGGTGGCCACGGCCACCTTCGCCGAGCAGGTGGCCGTCGTCGTCGGCATCGCCCTCATCATGACGGTGGGCGTGTATGGCCTGGTGGCCGGCATCGTCAAGCTCGATGACGCGGGCTTTTACCTGGCGGCGCGCAAGGGCGCGGGCGCGCTGATGGACGGCGTGCGCGGCTTTGGCCGCATGCTCGTGTCGGCGGCGCCAAAACTGATGAAGTTTCTTTCCGTGGTGGGCACGCTGGCCATGTTCATGGTGGGCGGCGGCATCCTGACGCACGGCTGGCCGTGGGCCAGCGCCATGCTGCACCACGCGGAAGAAGCGGTCGGCGGCGTGGCCGGCATCGGCCCCGTGCTGGCGGCCGTCACGCCCAGCCTGATCAACGCGGTGGCCGGCCTCATCGCCGGCGGCCTGGTGCTGGCCGGCGTCACCGCCGTGTCGGCTTTGTTGCGCATGATCAAGCCAAACAAATAGACTTTCTGGTCTGATGGGGCGGCAGGCGCATCCGTGCCTGCCGCCCCGGCCATGCCGGCGGCGCCCGCTGCCCATGGAGACCCTATGCAGACTTCCCCCGCCCCACGCCCCAGCAGCGCCTTCATCGGCGCTTCCTGGGCGGCATTACTGATCGGCATCGTCACTTATCTGTCCGGCCTGTGGAACGCCGGCATGGCCCTCAACGAGAAGGGCTATTATTTTACGATCCTCATGTACGGCCTGTTCGCCGCCATCTCGCTGCAAAAATCCGTGCGCGACCGCGCGGAAGGCATCGCCGTGACGGGGATCTACTTTGGCTTGTGCTGGATTTCCGTCCTGCTGGCCTTGCTGCTGCTGACGGTCGGGCTGTGGAACGCCGCCCTGCAAAACAGCGAAAAAGGTTTCTATGCCATGGCGTTTTTACTCAGCCTGTTCGCCGCCGTGGCCGTGCAAAAGAACGTGCGCGACGTGGCGCGCGCGGCGCCGGCCACCTCTGCCGAGGTACCGGGAACTTAAATAGCGGCGGCGCATCTATCCCTGTATCCATGTCGGGAGGGGATGATGGGCGACCAGCAGAAACGTTTGCAGATGGCACTGGAGGCGGCGCACATGGCCATCTGGGATTCGCGCATCGTCGATGGCCAGGTCATCGACGGCACGGTCAGCTGGTCGGCCAAGGGCGCTGCCTTGCTGGGCCTGGAAGAACGCGCCCTGACGCAGCCGTTTCGCAGCTTTCTCGACTGCGTGCACGCCGGCGACCGCGACAAGGTGATCAAAGTGCTGCAGGACGGCGTGCGCCGGCGCGAAGGCTACGCCCTGCAATACCGCGTCATCTGGCCCGATGGCAGCGAACACTGGCTGGCGGCCAAGGCGCAAGTGTTCATGGATGACGCCGGGCAACCTGAACGCACCCTGGGCATCATCTGGGATATCACCGAGCACATGGCGCGCGAGCTGATGATTGCCGAGCGCAAGGAACTGGCCGAAGTGACGCTCAGCTCCATCGGCGACGGCGTCATCACCACCGATCCGCAGGGCAAGACGCGCTACCTGAACCGCGTGGCCGAGCAGTTGACGGGCTGGAGCAACGACATGGCGCGCGGCCTGGACATCGCCCAGACCATGCCGCTGGCCGACGAGCGCACGGGCGAAGCGCTCGAGCACGTGGCCCTGCGCTGCCTGCAACAGCGCCAGGCCATCGGCATTTCCCCCCGCGCGCAACTGGTCACGCGCGACGGCCGGCGCATCGCCATCGAGGAGTCGGCCGCGCCGATCTGGTCGCGCGACGGCGCCATCCTCGGCGCCGTCGTCGTGTTCCGCGACGTCAGCCACGAACGCAAGCTGAGCCAGCAACTGTCGTGGCAAGCCACGCACGACGCCCTGACGGGCCTGATCAACCGGCGCGAATTCGAACACCTGGTGGCCGGCGCCCTGCACACGGCCAAGCAGGACGGCCACGTGCATGCGCTGCTGTACCTGGACCTGGACCAGTTCAAGGTCATCAACGACACCTGCGGCCACGGCGCCGGCGATGTGCTGCTGCAATTGCTGGCCAAGATGCTGCAGGGGCGCATGCGCGACAGCGACATCCTGGCGCGCCTGGGCGGCGACGAGCTGGGCGTGCTGCTGCCCCACTGTCCGCTCGAGCACGCGCGCGCCTGGTCGGCGAACAGCTGCGCCAGTCCATCCGCGAATTCCGCTTCGCCTGGGACGAACGCAGCTTCGAGCTGGGCGTGAGCATCGGCATCGTGGAAATCAACCAGGACAGCAAATCCATGAGCGAGCTGCTGAGCGCCGCCGACCAGGCTTGCTACCTGGCCAAGGAGCAGGGCCGCAACCGCCTGCACGTGTACCAGGAGTCGGACGTCATGCTGGCGCAGCGGCATGGCGAAATGCTGTGGATTTCACGCCTGAACGAAGCCTTCGAACACGATTATTTCCGCCTGTACGCCATGCCCATCGTGCACCTGCACGACCATCCCGAACACCACGACGAAGTGCTGATCCGCATCCGCAACAGCAAGGGCGACCTGATCTTGCCGGGCGCCTTCATCCCCGCCGCCGAACGCTACGACATGATGCTGTCCATCGACCGCTGGGTCATCCGCGCCGTCTGCGCGCATATCCAGAGCGTGCGCGACAGCCTGCCGCCGCTCGAGGCGCTGGCGGAGAGCCGGCGCCGCAGCCCGGCCCTGTATTCCGTCAACCTGTCGGGCCTGTCGCTGGCCGATGCCGGCTTGCACGACTACATCACCGGGCAGTTCGTGCAGTTTGCGATTGCGCCCGAGCAAATCTGCTTTGAAATCACGGAAACGGCCGTCATCGCCAACCTGCCCAAGGCGCAAGTGTTCATGCGCCAGCTCAAGGCCCTGGGCTGCCGCTTTTCGCTCGACGACTTCGGCAGCGGCTTTTCCTCGTTCGGCTACCTGAAGGCCCTGCCCGTCGACTACCTGAAGATCGACGGCGTCTTCGTGCGCGACATCGCCACCAATGCCATCAACCGCGCCATGGTCAAGGCCATCAATGAAGTGGGCCACGTGATGGGCCTGCAAACGGTGGCCGAATACGTGGAAGACGCGGAAACCCTGGCCATCATCCGCGAACTGGGCATCGATTACGCGCAAGGCTACGCCGTCGGCAGCCTGCGGCCGCTGACGGCGGGCGTGGATTAAGAGCCTATCCCGGTAGATGAATACATCCCCTGCTGGCGCCCGTCAGAAGCGGAGACTGCGTTGCTCGTCGTCGCGTGGCTCGCCACGCGTCCTCCTCACGCCTTGTCCGCGCTCCTGATGCGCTGCCAGCAGAAGACGCTCCCTACCGGGATAGGCTCTAAGCGCCGCCGACAACCAGTAGCTTTAAAACAATGCCGCATTGCTATCGCTAAATGCGTGCAAGCACGACCAATCTGGAGGATTTTGATCTACATCAATAAATTTGCGCAGGCGACTCCTTACACTGATCTCCATTCTTGCAATCGTGCAAGTCTTACTCACCAATTGCTCATTTAACCGATCAGGAAGCCGCGACCATGCGACAAAATTTGCCAGTGACTAACCGTGAAGTCCTCGTCTTGGACGATCAGGCCATCGTGTCGAAAACGGATATGAACGGCAATATCGTCTACGTGAATCCCTACTTCAGCCAGGTCAGCGGCTTCAGCGAGGCAGAGCTGCTCGGTTCGCCCCAGAACATCGTGCGCCACCCGGACATGCCGGCCGAAGCGTTTGCCGACCTGTGGGCCTCGATCCAGGCCGGCACGCCATGGACGGGCCTGGTCAAGAACCGCTGCAAGAACGGCGATTTCTACTGGGTGCGCGCCAACGTCACGCCCATCCGCGAAGCGGGCAAGACCATCGGCTACATGTCCGTGCGCGTGAAGGCCGACAAGGACCAGGTCAAGGCGGCCGAGGAAGCCTATGCGGCCATCCGCAACAAGGAAGGCGGCAACATCGTCATCAAGCACGGGCAGATCGTGCGCCCGGGCCTGGCGCACCTGCTGCACAGCCTGACGCACATGTCGCTGAACCTGCGCATCTGGGCCGCCACCTCCATCGTCAACTGTTTGCAATTGCTGGTGTGCATCATCAGCCTGTTCGCCAGCGGCGGCAAGATCACCAATTACGCCATCTTCGGCGCCACCCTGTTCGGCTTCCTGATCAACGTCTTCCTCTGGTACACCTTGCGCATGTCCGTGCTCCAGCCGCTGGGCAAGGCATTGAACGGCGCGCGCGCCATTGCCGCCGGCGACCTGTCGGGCAGTTTCGAAACGGACAGCACGGATGAAATGGGGCAATTGCTGCGCGCCCTGCAGCAGATGAACAGCAACCTGATCGCCACCATCCGCGACGTGCGCATCAACGTGGAAACCATGGCCGTGGCCACCAAGCAAATCGCCGTCGGCAATATGGACCTGTCGGGCCGCACGGAATCGCAGGCGGCCAGCCTGGAAGAGACGGCGTCGAGCATCGAGGAATTCTCGTCGACCGTGAAACAGAACGCGGACAACTCGGTGCAGGCGAACGAGCTGGCCGTGGCCGCCTCGAAAGTGGCGGTGCAGGGCGGCGAGATCGTTGCCGAAGTGATCACCACCATGGACGACATCAATACCTCGTCGAAGAAGATCGTCGACATCATCGGCCTGATCGAAGGCATCGCCTTCCAGACCAACATCCTGGCCCTGAACGCGGCCGTGGAAGCGGCGCGCGCCGGCGAGCAGGGCAGGGGCTTCGCCGTGGTGGCGGGCGAGGTGCGCAACCTGGCGCAGCGCTCGTCCGTGGCGGCCAAGGACATCAAGCAGCTGATTGAAATTTCCGTCGGCAAGGTGGGCGCCGGCATGCTGCAGGTGAACCGCGCCGGCGCCACCATGGAGCAGGTGGTCAGCTCCGTCAAGCAGGTGACGGCCATCATGCAGGAAATTTCCATCGCCTCGCGCGAGCAGAGCATCGGCGTCGACCAGGTCAACCAGGCCATCGCCCACATGGACCAGGTGACGCAGCAGAACGCGGCCCTGGTGGAAGAAGCCGCCGCGGCCGCCACGCGCCTGGCGGAAGAAGCGGCCAGCCTGTCGCAAGCCGTGAGCCTGTTCAATTTCGGCAAGATGCCGCCACCGCGCCGCGTTGCCATGCCAGGCGGCAAATCGGGTGCCGCAAACGCCGGCAAACCCGCCATGAAACGCCTGGCCGCCTAAACCTTTCAAGACATCAAAACACATCATGCCTACACTACTCAGCAGTGCTTCCGCCGAACTCGATGCGGTCGTCGAATTCGACCCGGTCATCATCGGCAAGATGAGCCAGTCCGGCCCCCGCTACACGTCGTATCCGACCGCCGACCGTTTCAATGCCGAATTTGGCTACGGCAACTTCCTCGAAGCGCTGGCCGCACTGCGCATGCGCGGCGGCCGCCGTCCGCTGTCGCTGTACGTGCACGTGCCGTTCTGCGACACCCTGTGCTACTACTGCGCCTGCAACAAGATCATCACGAAAGACCGCAGCAAGGCCGCTACCTACCTCAGCTACCTGAAGCAGGAAATCGCCATGCAGGGCAAGCTGTTTGCCGGCATGAACCACATCGAACAGCTGCATTTCGGCGGCGGCACGCCGACTTACCTGAGCGAAAAGCAGATGGACGAGCTGATGACCCACCTGCGCCAGCATTTCGAGTTCGCTTCCGATGAAGATGGCGAATATTCGATCGAAATCGACCCGCGCACGGTATCGCGCGAGCGCGTGTTTTCGCTGCGCGCGCAAGGTTTTAATCGCATCAGCCTGGGCGTGCAGGATTTCGACGCGGACGTGCAAAAAGCCGTCAACCGCATCCAGCCGGAAGCGGAAACGGTGGCCATCATGCAGGCGGCGCGCGACGCGGGCTTCCGCTCGATCAGCATAGACCTGATCTACGGTTTACCCAAGCAAAGCCTGGAGACGATGACGGAAACCTTGCGCAAGGTCATATCGGCCAGCCCCGACCGCATCGCCCTGTACCACTACGCGCACATGCCGCACCTGTTCAAGCCGCAGCGCCGCATCCTCGACGCCGACATGCCCGACAGCGCCACCAAGCTGGCCATGCTGGGCCTGTGCATCGCGCGCCTGACGGCCGCCGGCTACGTCTACATCGGCATGGACCATTTCGCCAAGCCGACGGACGACCTGGCCGTGGCGCAGCGCCAGGGCCGTTTGCACCGCAACTTCCAGGGATACTCGACGCGCGCGGAAGCGGACCTGATCGCCTGCGGCGTGTCGGCCATCAGCTCCGTCGGCGCCGTCTACAGCCAGAATGAAAAGACGCTCGACGCGTACTACGAAAAACTCGACGAAGGCGTGCTGCCGATCGCGCGCGGCATCAAGCTCGATACGGATGATTTATTGCGCCGCATCATCATCCAGATGCTGATGTGCAACTTCGAATTGTCGATCGCCACCATCGAGCAGGCGCACCCCGTCAAGTTCCGCAGCTATTTCGCCGCCGAGCTGGAAAAGCTGCGCGAACTGGCGCGCGACGGCTTGCTCGTCATCGAGGAAGACTGGCTGACGGTGACGCCGAAAGGGCGCTTGCTGATCCGCAATATCTGCATGGTCTTCGACCGCTACCTGACCCTGGCCCGGGCCAACGCCACGCCGGATGCGCCGCAGCCGCTGCGCTACTCGAAAACGGTGTAACGCCGCCCGATGAACGCCCTGAGCCTTCTGCCGCTGTTCATGGTCGGCCTGGCCGGCAGCGTACACTGCATCGGCATGTGCGGCGGCATCGTCGGCGCCCTGTCGATCAGCGGCGGCGCACCGGCGGCGCCGGCCCGCCCCGTGATCGCCATCGCCGTGGCGCGCCCGGCATTGCAGACAACCGTGCAGGCTAACGTCCTGCGCGTGCTCGCCTACAACGGCGGGCGCATCGCCAGCTACATGCTGGCCGGCGCACTGGCCGGCAGCCTGGCGGGCGCCGGCATGCTGCACCTCGCTTCCCTGCAAGTGGCCGGCTACTGGCTGGCCAACCTGATGCTGGTGGCTTTGGGCCTGTACCTGATGGATGCCTGGCGCGGCCTGGCCCATCTGGAAGCGGCCGGCAACGTCGTCTGGCGCCGCGTGCGGCCCCTGCTGAAACCGCTGATGCCGATGGATACCGTCTTCAAGGCGCTGGCCGTGGGCGGCCTGTGGGGCTGGGTGCCGTGCGGCATGGTCTACAGCGCGCTGCTGACGGCCATGATGCAAGGCTCGGCCCTGAGCGGCGCGGCCGCCATGGGCGCCTTCGGCCTGGGCACCCTGCCCACCCTGCTGGGCATGGGCTTGCTGGGCACGCGGCTGCGCACGCAGATGCAGCGCCGCCCCGTGCGCATCGCCAGCGGCGTGCTGGTGCTGGGCTTTGGCCTGCTGGGCCTGTTGCGCGCCGCGAATGGCGTCTCGCTGGGCTGGCTCGACGCCCTGTGCGTCACGGGCCATCCATGAAAAGACGCATGAAAACAAACCTATGAATGCTGTTTTACAACCCTCCGCCTGTTTCCATTGCGGCTTGCCCGTGCCAGGCGGCTCGAACTGGAACGTCACCATCGACGACGTGCCGCGCGCCATGTGCTGCCCCGGCTGCGAAGCGGTGGCGCAAACCATCGTCGACATCGGCCAGAGCGCGTATTACCGCGACCGCGACGAGTACGCCGTCAACGCGGCCGGCGCCGCCATGGTGCCGCCCGAACTGCGTCTGTACAGCAATGACGACGCGCAATTCGCGCGCGACGCCAGCAGTTGCGAGGCGACGCTGTCCGTCGAAGGCATCCGCTGCGCCGCTTGCGTCTGGCTGATCGAACGTCAATTGACGCGCCTGCCCGGCGTGCAGGCGGCCAGCCTGAACGTCGCCACGGAGCGCCTGTACGTGCGCTGGAGCCGCGCCGAATGCGAGCCGGGCGACATCCTGCAAGCCGTGCGGCAAGTCGGCTACACGGCCTATCCCTACGACGCCGTGCGCCATGGTGAACGCCTGCAAAAGGCCAGCAAGACCCTGGGCCGCCAGCTGTTCGTGGCCGGCCTGTCGATGATGCAGGTCATGATGTACGTGGCGCCTTCCTACCTGGCGGCCGAGGATGGCACGCTGGACGAGAATATGGCCAGCCTGATGCGCTGGGCCAGCCTGCTGCTGACCTTGCCGGCCATCTGCTACTCGGCCATGCCGTTTTTCCAGGGCGCCTGGGCCAGCTGCGCGCGCGCACCCTGGGCATGGACGTGCCCGTGGCGCTGGGCATCCTGGCGGCCTTCTTCGGCAGCGTGGTGGCGACCTTTACGGGACGCGGCGAGGTGTATTACGACTCGGCCACGATGTTCATCTTCCTGCTGCTGTGCAGCCGCTATTTCGAGCTGCAGGCGCGCCGCAAGGCGGCTTCCGCGCTGGAACGGCTGCAGCATGCCTTGCCCGCGTCCGCCTCGCTGATGGCGGGCTTCCCGGACAACCGCGCCGCCACCCTGGTGCCGGCCGGCAGCCTGGCCGTCGGTGACGTGATTCTCGTCAAACCGGGCGAGGCGATCGCCGCCGACAGCGTCATCATCGAAGGCAACAGCGCGCTCGATTTATCGCTGCTGACGGGCGAGAGCGCGGCGCAGCGCAGGAAGACCGGCGAGCGGGTGCCGGGCGGGGCCATCAACGCCAGCGCGGCATTGATCTTGCGCGTACTGAAACCGGCGCGCGAAAGCACCCTGTCCGACCTGCTGAAACTGATCGAGCGGGCCGGCAGCGGCAAGCCGCAGATCGCGCAGTGGGCCGACAAGGTCGCCGCCTGGTTCGTGCTGGGCTTGCTGCTGTTTGCCGTCGCCGTGTTCGCCTTCTGGAGCTGGCACGATGCGGCGCAGGCGTGGCCCGTGGCCATTGCCGTGCTGGTCGTGTCCTGCCCCTGCGCGCTGTCTCTCGCCACGCCGACGGCGCTGGCGGCCGCCACCGACAGCCTGCTGCGGCGCGGCGTGCTGATCGTCCAGCCGCACGTGCTGGAAACCCTGCACCGCGCCACCCACATCGTCTTCGACAAGACGGGAACATTGACCCTGGGCCGGCCCGTGCTCAAGCAGATCGAGGGCCTGGACGGCATGACGGAAGACGATTGCCTGCAGGTGGCCGCCGCGCTGGAAGCGGGCAGCGCCCATCCGCTGGCGCAGGCGATCCTGGCAGCAGCGGGAGAAACACCGCGCATGCTTGCGGAACAATTACAGGAAGTGCAGGGCCAGGGCCTGGAGGGTATCGTCGACGGCGTGCGCTACCGCCTGGGCAATGCGGCCTTTGTCGCCGCCGTCGCCGGCCCGCCGCTGGGCGACACGGCCGTCGGCATGCAGGGCATGACGCCGCTGTACCTGGGCACGCAGGGCCGGTGGCTGACGCGTTTCCTGCTCAGCGATGCGCTGCGCCCGGAAGCGCGCGACGTCGTCGCGTATTTCCACCGGCGCGGCAAGCAAGTCGTGCTGCTGAGCGGCGACCAGGAAGCGCTGACGCAAAGCGTGGCGGCGGAACTGGGCATCGCCACGGCCTGCGGCGAGTGCCTGCCCGATGAAAAGCTCGATTTCGTGCAGCAATTGCAGGCGACGGGCGCCGTCGTGGCCATGGTCGGCGACGGCATCAACGACGCCGCCGTGCTGAGCGGCGCCGACGTCTCCTTCGCCATGGGTTCCGGCGCCGCGCTGGCGCAAGCCCATGCGGACACGGTGCTGCTGTCGAGCCAATTGGTCTCCGTGCTGGACACGGCCAAGACGGCGGCGCGCAGCATGCGCATCATCCGCGAAAACCTGGGCTGGGCCACGCTGTACAATCTGACGGCCATCCCGGCCGCAGCGCTGGGCTTTTTAAACCCCTGGCTGTCCGGCGTCGGCATGGCTGCCAGCTCGGCCGTCGTCATCGCCAACGCCCTGCGCCTGCGGAAAGCCTGAACATGGAAGCACTGTATCTCCTCATCCCCTTGAGCGTCGTGGTCGTCTTCATCGCGCTGTGGGTGTATTTCACGGCCTCGGACAGCGGCCAGTTCGACGACCTCGTCGGACCGGGCCTGCGCGTGCTGCAGGACGACGATACGCCGCCGGAAGCGGCCGCCCCGCCCGCGCCTCAGCGCGAATAACCCTGCGACCCCGGCCGCGCATCGAAGCGCCGGCCCCACCACGGTAAGAACACGGTATTGCCGCGCGCGCGCGCGGAACCACGGCTGTTCGTGGTCGACGCGCACGACGGCCGGCGGCGCCACCACCACGGCAGTCGCGCTCTCGCTGTCGCTGCTGCCCGCCACCAGCACGGGCCGGCCCACGTGGTTCGCATGGGCGATGGCCAGCGCCACGTTGGTCAGCGCCGTGCCGGCGCCCGTTTCACCCAGCAGCGCCGGCATGTTGAAAGTCTGCTTGTTGAAATCGAAGTCGGGCAATTGCTGCGTCAGGCTTTGCGCCAGCGGGCCAATGCGCTCCGACGAAACAGGATAGCTGCTGCCCGCATCGTGGATGACGTAGCCGATGGCGTCGTCGTTCAATTGCGCGTTCCGGGCGGCAGCGTCGATGGCAGCGCTCCACGCCTGCACGGCGCGCGGGGACAGGCCCTTGCCGGCAGTGAAATCGGCGACCTTGCGCGTGGCGGGAAAGCCCAGCCACGCCAGCGGCGCGCGCTCCGTCTTGTAGCCGGGACCGGCCAGCACCAGCAAGACCATGTTTTCATTGATCTGCTCATCCCTGGGCGGATAACTGGGCGCATCCCAGTTCATCACCCACACCGTCTTGTCGGGATTGGCCTGCAGGTAAGCCAGGCCCGCCGCCAGGGACGTAAAGCCCGCGTTGGCGCCGCCCAGGGTGACGCGCACGTCGGGCGGCGTGGCCGTGGTCCAGGAATCGGGGAAATGGGGGTTGCCGATGCTGAAGGCATCGGTAATCGTTTCAACGACATACTTTCCCGCCTCGTCTGGATCAAGGCGTCCAGCCGGCAACGCATATTCGACATGGATGCCGGCCAGTTCACGGCGCGTGGATTTGTCGGTCAGCGAATGGGCGTTGTAAAAATACTCCTGATTAGAAAAGTAAATATCGTGAAACAACATAATCATTTTGTACACATATTTCTCGTGAAACCCTACGAATGATTCTTCACCATCATTACCAGAAGCAATCATGCCGATCGATTGTACCTTGCCAAAACGCACGGGGTTCTCTTTCACTTTGCTATCGTCCTTGTTCGGCTTGGCCAGGCCCAGTGTCCACAGCAATTGCCACTCGGTCGGATAATCGCGCCGCTGCAGGGGATTGAGCCACTGCACGCCCACCACCTGCGCCATATACGGTTGCGCGGGCGCAGCAGGGATAACGGCGGCAAATGTTGACGCCACAGGTGCCTTGCTGGCGCAGGCCGATGTTAAAAAAAGCACGGCAAGCGCCAGCAATGCCGGCATCAAGAATAGTCGTTTCATCAGCAATCCTTCTTCAAGAGGAACGTCGATTGGCGGGGCCTGCAATACCGACCAGAGTGCAATACCAGACGCAAGACTGAAAACAAAGATGCTCCAGCCCAGCCTGCGCGGAAGAGTAGCAATCAAGTTGTACATCAGGATGTCTCCGGGCGCTTGTACATACGCTCATCCACTATCTCGGCAGGCATCCTTCCCGTACTGCCATCACATTGAACCCATTCCAGCAAAGATAATTGATTAAATTTTCCAGTGGAGAAATACTCAAAAAAGCTCTTGCTGGGCTTATCTTTCCCAACATCTTCCAACAACCGCCAATCTGCAATCACTCGTAAATTTCGCATCGCCTTCTCGCTGATATGACACACCCCAATCGCCACGTCATACGCCAGCGCCTTTTCCGCGTGCCCAGGATTAGTCAGGATGGTGGAGTGGTCGGTGGCATGCGTGTCGCAGGTGGCCGCCAGCTGCCCCTGGATTTCCTGCTTGCGCCATTGCAAATATTCCGGCGTGGCCGTGGACAGGTCGTCTTCCATCATCGCCTTGCCGTCAAGGCCGTCGAGCTTCCCGCGGCGGGCCTTCATGCGCAGGCGGGCGTGGTCTTCGTAGCGCAGTGCCGCCTCGGTATCGCGGTCGCCCTGCGGCGTGCCGCCCACGCTTGTATCGGCATACGGCTCGCCTTTCTGACGTGCCTTGCCCGCATGGCGATGCGTGCCGGGCGGATCGAGATTCTGGTCGAACTGCGGACTAGGTACGCCAAAGCGCACGGCCTGCGGTGTAAACACTTCCGGCAAGGCGGGCGCCGTCACGGGGATGCGCCAGTCGTCCGGCGGCACGGCATTGATGGGCGTCTTCAGCATCTTCATGAGGGCCGACATGGCGGAGGCCGTGCGCACGGTCCCCGCCTTTCCGGCCGCGCTGGTACTGGCGCGCACGCCCTTGTCCGGGTCGTATCTGGAGATCGGCGAACGGGGATGCCAGAAATCGGCGCTGCCCCGCGCGGGCTGGCGATAGTGATTGCTCCAATAGTCATAATCGCCGTGCTGGCCAACGGGAAAGCCTTGCGCAAACACCCGCTGGGTAAACACGCCGGCGCCGCGCGTGGCCTTGATCTCTTCGGCGCTCAGACCCAACCAGCCCATGCCCTGGATGGGCGTGGCGGAAATCACCTGGTC
The DNA here is from genome assembly GCF_056037845.1 of Janthinobacterium sp. TPC_1. Lineage (NCBI taxonomy): Bacteria > Pseudomonadati > Pseudomonadota > Betaproteobacteria > Burkholderiales > Oxalobacteraceae > Janthinobacterium > Janthinobacterium sp. TPC_1. The sequence goes on from NZ_CP195157.1 coordinate 1,538,951, forward strand.
GTGCGGATTGCAATACAGGGTGACGCGGCCGCGCGTCGTGGGCTGCGGGCCGCAGGCATAGGCGGCCCTGTCCTTGTCCAGGGTGAAATCATGGCGCACGTTGGCGGCCATGTCCGCCAGCGCGGCAGACATGGGCGGCTCCGTGGCCTGGCCGCGCACGATGTCGAAAAACGCCGCCAGGGTCTTGCGGCGCGCCTCGCCGCTTTGCCGGCCCACATTGCCATCGACATCCCTGACCTGCCCCTGCAGCCAGCCTTCCGTGTCGTTTCTGCGCAACAGGCTGTAGGGCGGGTTGCACAAGACATAGGTATCGGCCACGCAACGGCCGCTTTTGCCCGCCGCATCCTGCACCTCGGCCATCTTATTGCCCAGAAACGCGGCCGCCATGCCCACCATATTGCCCTGGCTGTGGCAGACCAGGGTAATCGGCACGTCGGCCTGCTGCCGGCGGATGGCCGCCACCAGGTGCGCCAGGCGCAGCGCGGCCAGCACGAAATAGGGACGCGGCGGGCAGGCATACACGATGCGGTCGTTGACGGGATTCAGATGCTCGATGTGGATGAACAGGAAGAGGGCGTCCGACAGACCCTCGCCCCACAGGTCAGGCAGGGAGGAGCAGCCATTGGCGAACGGGCCGCCGCCCCAGTAAGCGTGTTCGTTCAGGTAGACCGAATCGCCATATTGCTGCAATTCCCTGTCGCTGGCCTTGTAGCCCCAGCGGAACTGGATCACGGGCGAGAAATGCGCTTGCGGCCCGATGAAGGTGGCGGCCGTGTAGTCGGGATCGACATAGCCGTCATCGCTCAGTTCGCTCCGATAGCCCACCGGCGTCAGTTGCCCCGCCTGCGCCGTGGCATGCGCCATGTGCTCGTCGCAGCGCTTCATGCGCGTGTTCAGGCCCTGGCACAAGCCGGCTTCGGCGGCGCGGTACCACTCGCCGCCGGAATTGACGCCATGCACGAAGATGACGATGCCCGGCGACGGCGCCTGCACCAGGCAAGCGAGCTTGCCGTGATCGAACAGGGTCGTGCCCTCGGCCTTGCCGACGACCAGGTCCACCGGGGCATCAAACGGGTCGCGGCGTTCGGGGTCTTCCATGGCGGGCCTTGGGCGTGTCTGGACAAGCCACTGTAAGTCATTGCTTCCATGCACGTTTTACGCCATGTCAAGCCAGCTGTTGCAGGGATCTTGCATGGCTTTTTTGACCGGAATATCACTTTATTTCGATGCCAGTTCGCTACGCTTATTTCATCCGGGGAATTTTGATCCACATCAAAGTTTTTTCGCGGTCAAACACTTACTCTCTGGCCACCATCATAAATAGTAATTCCAGGGAGAGTCTTTGTGGATCAATCGCTGAACTATAACTACAAGATCGTGAAGCAATTCGCGGTCGCTACTGTGGTATGGGGCATCATCGGCATGCTGGTAGGCGTTATCATCGCCGCTCAGCTGGCCTGGCCTGCCCTGAACCTCGACATACCATGGCTGACATACGGACGCTTGCGTCCGCTGCACACGAATGCGGTGATTTTCGCCTTCGGCATCTGCGGCCTGTTCGCCACCTCGTACTACGTGGTGCAACGCACCTGCCAGGTACGCTGTTTTCCGACAAACTGGCCGCCTTCACGTTCTGGGGCTGGCAAGCCGTGATCCTGTGCGCGGTCGTCAGCCTGCCCATGGGCCTGACCCGCGGCAAGGAATACGCCGAACTGGAATGGCCTATCGCCATCCTCATCGCCGTCGTCTGGATCGCCTACGCGATCGTCTTCTTCGGCACCTTGATCAAGCGCAAGGTCAAGCACATCTACGTGGCCAACTGGTTCTTCGGCGCCTACATCCTGGCCGTGACGATTTTGCACGTGGTCAATGGCGCCGTCATGCCAGCCTCGTTCACCAAGTCGTATTCCGCCTACGCGGGCGTGCAGGACGCCATGATCCAGTGGTGGTACGGCCATAACGCGGTGGGCTTCATCCTGACCGCCGGCTACCTGGGCATGGTCTACTACTTCATCCCGAAACAGGCCGAGCGCCCCGTGTACTCGTACCGTCTGTCGATCGTCCACTTCTGGGCGCTGATCTTCACCTACATGTGGGCGGGGCCGCATCACCTGCACTACACGGCCTTGCCTGACTGGACGCAATCGATCGGCATGGTCTTCTCGCTGGTCCTGCTGGCACCAAGCTGGGGCGGCATGATCAACGGCATCATGACCCTGTCGGGCGCCTGGCACAAGCTGCGCACCGACCCGATCCTGAAATTCATGATCGTTTCGCTGTCGTTCTACGGCATCGCCACCTTCGAAGGTCCGATGATGTCGATCAAGACCATCAACTCGCTGTCGCACTACACCGACTGGACCGTTGCCCACGTGCATGCGGGCGCCCTGGGCTGGGTGGGCTTCATCACCATGGGTTCGATCTACTATCTGCTGCCACGCCTGGCGGGCCGCACGCAGATGCACAGCACGCGTCTGGTCGACGTGCACTTCTGGGTGGCCACCATCGGTATCGTGCTGTACATCGCTGCAATGTGGATCGCCGGCGTGATGCAGGGCCTGATGTGGCGTGCGGTCAATCCGGACGGCACCCTGACCTACACCTTTGTCGAGAGCGTGAAAGCAACGTATCCGTACTACGTGGTGCGCGTGGCCGGTGGCCTGCTGTACCTGTCGGGTATGTGCATCATGGGCTACAACACCTGGATGACCTTGCGCGGCAGCAAACTCCCCGTCGCCCGCATTCCAGAACTGAACGCGGCGCACGCCTGATAGGAGCATAAGCAAATGAAATTTTCACATGCATGGATTGAGAGAAACCCCTGGCTGCTGATCGCCCTGGTCACGGTGGTGATCAGCATCGGCGGCGCCGTCGAGATCGTTCCCCTGTTCTTCCAGAAGAGCACGACGGAGCCGGTCGCCGGCCTGAAGCCGTACTCGCCGCTGCGCCTGGCGGGCCGCGACATCTACGTGCGCGAAGGCTGCTACAACTGCCACTCGCAGATGGTGCGCCCGCTGCGCGCGGAAACGGAACGCTACGGCCACTATTCGGTCGCCGGCGAGTTCGTCTACGACCGTCCGTTCCAGTGGGGTTCCAAGCGCACGGGGCCCGATCTGGCCCGCGTGGGCGCCCGCTACAGCGATGAATGGCACCGCACGCACTTGAACAACCCGCGCGACGTGGTGCCCGAGTCGAACATGCCGGCCTACCCCTGGCTGGCGAAGACCAAGCTGGTGCCTGACGACATCATGCCGAAGATGCGCGCCCTGAAACGCCTGGGCCAGCCGTACAGCGATGAAGAGATCGCCGCCGGCCCCGCGCAGCTGCAGGACAAGACGGAAGAAGACGCCCTGGTCGCCTATCTGCAGGGCCTCGGTACATTAATCAAAACAAGGAATTAGCATGGCAATCGAAAACCTGTTTGACAGCGCCAGCAGCGTCATGACGGTGGTTTCCTTTACGACGTTCGTGGGCATCCTGTGGTGGACGTTCAGCCGCAGCAATGGCGACTTCGACGCGGCGGCGCGCCTGCCGTTCGCCGACGACGCGCTCGACTATCCGGCCGAGGCCGAGATGAACCTGGCGAAGGAGCATAACCATGGCTGACTTTACCAATGGCTTCTGGAATATCTACGTCATCGTGCTGTCCCTGCTGGGCATCATCGGCTGCGGCGTGCTGCTGTACTCGCAGTCGAAAGTGAAAGTGGCCGCCGGCGCCCCCGCCGACGGCACCACGGGCCACGTGTGGGACGAGGACTTGAAGGAACTCAATACGCCGATGCCGCGCTGGTGGATGTGGTTGTTCTACATCACCATCGTCTTCGCGCTGGCCTACCTGTTCCTGTATCCGGGCCTGGGCAACTACGCCGGCAGCCTGGGCTGGAAATCCACGGGCCAGTACGAGGAAGAGCTGAAAAAGGCGGAAGCCGACTACGGTCCCCTGTTCAACAAGTACCTGAGCCAGGACTTGAAGACGGTGGCCGCCGATCCGCAGGCGCAAGCCATCGGCCAGCGTTTGTTCCTGACCTACTGCGCGCAATGCCACGGTTCGGATGCGCGCGGCAACAAGGGCTTCCCCAACCTGACGGACAAGGACTGGCTGTATGGCGGCGATCCCGACATCATCAAGACCACCATCATGCACGGCCGTAATGGGCAAATGCCGCCGATGGGCGCCGCGCTCGGTTCCGAAAAGGATGTCGAGAACGTGGCCCATTACGTGCTGAGCCTGTCCGGTTCCACCTCGGATCCCGTCAAATCCGTGCTGGGCAAGGCCAAGTTCGGCGCCTGCATGGCCTGTCACGGCGCCGATGCGAAGGGCAACCAGATGCTCGGTTCGCCTAACCTGACGGACAAGATCTGGCTGTACGGCGGCAGCGCCGATACCATCATGGAAACCGTGCGCAAGGGTCGCTCCAACACCATGCCGGCCTTCAGCGATTTCCTCGGCGAATCCAAGGTACACGTGCTGTCGGCGTATGTCTGGAGCCTGTCGAATCCCCAGACGCCCGTGAAATGATGTAATGGAACCTCAAGTCATCAAGATGTATGCGGCCCGCGAGCAAATCTACCCTCGCGAGGCCAAAGGACGCTACGCTACCTGGCGATGGGTATGCGTATGGCTTACCCAGCTCGCGTTCTACGGCTTGCCGTGGTTGACCTGGAATGGCAGGCAAGCCCTGCTGTTCGATTTGACCACGCGCAAGTTCTACATTTTCGGCGTCGTGCTGTGGCCCCAGGATTTCATCTATCTGGCGGCCCTGCTGATCATCTGTGCGTATTTGTTGTTCCTCGTCACGGCCATTGCCGGGCGGGTGTGGTGCGGGTTCTCTTGCCCGCAAACGGTATACACGGAAATCTTCCTGTGGGTCGAACGCCGCATCGAGGGCACGCGCAGCGCGCGCATGGCCCTCGACAAGCAGGGTCCGTCCCTGCGCAAGGCGTTCAAGAAGACGGCCAAGCACCTGGTATGGGGCGCCATCGCCCTGTGGACGGGCTTTACCTTTGTCGGCTACTTCACGCCGATCAAGGAACTGGCGCACGCGGTGACCACGCTCAATTTCGGTCCCTGGGAGTGGTTCTGGGTCTTGTTCTACAGCCTGGCAACCTACGGCAACGCGGGCTGGCTGCGCGAGCAGGTGTGCAAATACATGTGCCCCTACGCGCGCTTCCAGAGCGCCATGTTCGACCAGGACACCCTGATCATCACCTACGATGCCAAGCGCGGCGAACCACGCGGCGCCATGAGCAAGAAGGCCGGCAACAACGACAAGCTCGGCGATTGCATCGACTGCACCCTGTGCGTGCAGGTGTGTCCGACCGGCATCGATATCCGCAACGGCCTGCAGTATGAATGCATCGGCTGCGCCGCCTGCGTCGATGCCTGCAACAGCGTGATGGACAAGGTCGACCGGCCGCGGGGACTGGTACGCTACAGTACCGACCATGCGATGGAAAACAACTTCAATTCGAAGCAGATACGCCAGCGCGCCATGCGCCCGCGCGTCTTGATCTACACTTCCATCCTGGCCCTGATCATCATCGCCGTGTGTACTTCGCTGGCCCTGCGCACGCCGCTGAAGATGGACGTGATCCGCGACCGCGGTTCGATGGGACGCGAAGTGGAAGACGGCATGATCGAAAACGTCTACCGCCTGCAGATCATGAACACCTCGGAGCAAAGCCAGCATTTCAAAATCAGCGCATCCGGCTTGCCGGGCCTGACCTTGCTGACGCGCGAAGAAGTGACCTTGCAGCCAACGGAAACGCTGGGCTGGCCGATCCGCCTGCGCGTGCCGCACGGCGTCGGCGAGAAAGGCTCGAACAAGATTGCGATCGAATTGCAATCGCTGGACGACCCGTCGCTGCATGTGCGTGAAAGCGCGGTATTCATCGTGCCACGTTAACAAGGAAAGGCGGACGGGGACCGGGTGCCCTCGCCGCCGCCACGAAGTTGCAGGAAGGCCGGTTCCCGCATGGGGACTGGCTGATTAAACAGGAGAAATAGCATGTCCGACAGTCTGAAACTGCAACCTCCCGTTGCCCCGTGGTACAAGCACCGCTGGCCATGGCTGCTGATGATCGGTCCCGGCCTGTCCGTGGTCGTCGGCAGTTTCATGGGCTATATTGCGTTTACGCAACCCGATGCGCTGGTGGTGGGCGATTATTACAAGCAGGGCAAGGCCATCAACCAGGATTTGAAGCGCGACACGGCCGCCAGCAACCTGGCGATGGATACCAGCCTGTCGTATGACGTCGCTGCAGCGCGCCTCAGCGGTTCCGTGCACAGCTTCGGCAAGGCGTACCAGGGTCCGCTGCAGCTGCACCTGGCGCATGCGACGTTGCCGGAAAAGGATATCAAGCTGCTGGTGCAGCCCGATGCGGCCGGCAATTTTTCCGTGACGCTGCCGATGCTCGAACGCAGCCGCTGGCAGGTGCTGGTGGAAAACGATAAGCGCGAGTGGCGCCTGTCCGGCATCTGGACCTGGCCGTTGCAGCGCAGCATCGCGCTGCATGCGGATGAAGAACTATAACGTACAGTGCCGGGAAAACCGTAGCGAGCGGCAGTGATTTGTGGCTGAGAAGCACAGCTGTGCTATAGCACAGCGAGCATCGCAGGCCGCAAAGCGCGACGCGCAGTAGGTTTTGACGGTGCTGTTATTTGCAGACGTCCGTACCGGCCGTAATGGCCTTCAGTTTCGCCGGCTGCAGGATCTCGATCTCGCGGTTGGAGACGCGCAGCCAGCCTTCCTTCTTGAATTTCGACAATAAGCGGCTGACGCTCTCGATGGTCAGGCCCAGGTAGTTGCCGATTTCCTCGCGCGACATGCGCAGCTGGAATTTGCTGCTCGAATAGCCGCGCGCCTCGTAGCGCGACGCCAGGTTGACGATGAAGGCGGCAAAACGCTGCGTCGCCTGCATATTGCCCAGCAACAGCATCACGCTTTGCTCGCGCGTGATTTCCTGGCTCATCATGCGGTGGAAATGGCGCAGCAGGGTCGGCATGTTGCCCAGCAATTGTTCCAGGCTGGAAAACGGGATTTCACACACTTCACTATCTTCCAGGGCCACCGCATTACAGTGGTGGCGGTCGGCGCTGATGGCGTCCATGCCCAGCAGTTCGCCGGCCATCTGGAAACCCGTCACCTGCTCTTCGCCGCCGGGATTGATCTGGTACGTCTTGAAGTGGCCCAGACGGATCGCGTACAGGTTCTGGAACGAGTCGCCGATGCGGAACAGCGAGGCGCCGCGCACGATCTTGCGGCGGCGGCCGATGATCTGGTCCAGTCTGTCCATGTCGCCCACATCGAGGCCCATCGGCAGGCACAATTGATGCATGCTGCAAGTCGAGCATCGCGCACGCAACGCCTCCACGTTCACGGTGGGCAAGGTTGGAGTGAGTAGCGCTTCAGTCATGTCGGTACCTTTTAGAAAATGCAACAACAAGTTTACTGCATACAGGGTTGCCGTGTGCCAATTTCACCGCAATTTCGCTGAATAAACGACGTTCCGACTTTAATTATATGGCAACATCGTCAAAAGGCCGTACGGGGCAGGCAATTTGCGCGGTGGCGCTTGCCAAGCTGGGGCATTGATAGGAAAATTCCTGACAGCATTATCTGCCGCCTGTGCCGCCCGGTACTGAAAAGGAAATCATGAAGCCTCTCGGCATCAAAGCAAAAGTCGCGCTGGCCACCAGCCTGACCTCGATCGCCATGATCGCGCTGGTCACGATGATCCAGGTGCAGCACATGCGCGACGATTTCACCCGAGTACTGCTGAGCCAGCAGTCGTCCCTGATCACCCGCACCGCCGCCGAACTCGACGACAAGCTGGCCATGCTGCTGCAGATCGTCACCCTGACGGCCAGGCAGCAGCCGCCGGAACTGATCGCCCAGCCCGCCCAGTTGCGCCAATACTATTCGCGCCGCTCGATGCTGGTGCTGTTCGACGACGTGCTGGTGCTCGACGCGCATGGCGCCGTCGTGGCCGACATGCCGGAAGTGGCGGGGCGCGCCGGCATCAATGTTGCCGAGCGCGAATACTTCCAGACCGTCCTGCGCACGCGCCAGCCCATGATCACGGAACCGATGCTGGGCAAATCGAGCGGCATGCCCATCGTGCAGATGGTGGCGCCCGTGCTGGCCGCCGATGGCCAGGTGGCCGGCGTGGTGATCGGCGTATTGCGCCTGTACAAGGACAACCTGCTGGGCCGTTTGCGTTCGGAAAAGATCGGCAAGAGCGGCTATTACTTCATCCTCACGCGCGGCGCCGTGCCGCGCTACGTGCTGCACCCGGACACCAGCCGCTTGCTGCAGCCGCGCCTGCCGAACGCCAACCTGACGACGACCCAGCTGCTGAAGGACGATGGCGAAGGCAGCATGGTCAGCACCAACAGCCGCGGCATTACGGCCGTCAACAGCTTCAAGCGCCTGAAATCGGTGAACTGGCTGCTGGCCGCCTCGCTGCCCATCGACGACGCCTTCGAACCGTTCGATGGCGTGCTGTACCGGCTGGTGCTGTGGAGCATCCTCGCCTCGCTGCTGGCCGCGGCAGCAGTGCTGGGCTGGGTTACCGTGCGCCTGCTGTCGCCCCTGGTGCGCCTGCGCGATACCCTGCAGGCGCTGCGCACCAGCGGCAGCCGCTTCACCCCCGTACCCGTGCAGCAGCGCGACGAGATCGGCCAGCTGACGGAAGCCTTCAACGGCCTGATGAGCGAACGCGACCGGCTGCAGCAGGAGCTCGAAGCGCGCGCGGCGGAGCTGGAACAGGAGCGCGACCGGGCCGAGGCGGCCAACCGCGCGAAGAGCGATTTCGTGGCCAACATGAGCCATGAAATCCGCACGCCCCTCAATGCCGTGCTGGGCATGGTGTATCTGCTGGGAAATACCAAGCTCGATACGGAACAGCGCAAGTATCTGACCATGGTGCGCGTGGCGGGCCAGTCGCTGCTGGGCATCCTCAACGACGTGCTCGATTATTCGAAGATCGAGGCGCGCCGCATGGAATTGTCGCCCGTCGAATTCGACCTCGACGAAGTCATGAACACGCTGGCCACGACGATGACGATGAATGCGGGCGAAAAGGAGCTGGAACTGGCATTGCCGTCGAGCCCGACGTGCCGCGGCGCCTCGTGGGCGACGCCCAGCGGCTGCAGCAGATCCTCGTCAACCTGGCCGGCAACGCCATCAAGTTCACGGAGCAAGGCGAAGTGGTGGTGGCCGTCAGTCTGGCCGAGAAGGACAACGGCCGCGCCTGGCTGCGCTTTGAAGTGCGCGACACGGGCATCGGCATGACGGAACTGCAGCAACAGCAGCTGTTCGCCGCGTTTTCGCAGGGCGACCAGAGCATCACGCGGCGCTTCGGCGGCACGGGCCTGGGCCTGGCCATCAGCAAGCAGCTGATCCACATGATGGGCGGCGACATCGCCGTCGCCAGCAGCGAAGGCAAGGGCAGCCGCTTCTGGTTCAGCGTGCCGTTCGACATGCTGGCGCAGCCGGCCGAAACGCGGCGCACGCCCACCCTGGGCCAGCTGCGCCTGCTGGTGGCCGACGACAACCGCACCACGCGCGAGCTGATCGTCAAGCTGATCGAGGCGGGGCTGGCTGGCCGACGAAGTGGATTCCGGCTTTGCCGCCATCGAGCTGTACCGCGAGCGCCTGGCGCAGCAGCAACCGTACGACGTGGTGCTGGCCGACTGGCACATGCCCGTGATGGACGGCCTGGCCACGGCCAAGGCCATCCGCCAGGCGGCGGCCGGCCAGCGCCAGCCCATCGTGGTGATGGTCAACGCCTTCGCCCGCAACCACCTGGAGGAAATCTCCAGCGCGGCCGAGGCCGACGTGGTGCTGATGAAGCCGATTACGGGCTCGAGCCTGTTCGATGCCCTGCACCAGGCGCTGATTGCCAAGCACGACGGCGGCGAGCAGCGCATCCTGCACCAGCCGCTGGGCACGGAACTGGCCGGCGTGCATTTCCTGCTGGTGGAAGACAATCATCTGAACCAGGCCGTGGCGCGCGGCATCCTCGAACACATGGGCGCCACCCTCGACGTGGTGGGCGACGGCTTGCAGGCGGTGGAACGGCTGCGCACGGAGGCGCTGCGCTACGACATCGTGCTGATGGACATGCAGATGCCCGTCATGGACGGCTTCAGCGCCACCCACATCATCCGCACGGAACTGCGCTTGAGCCTGCCCGTGATCGCCATGACGGCCGGCGTGCTGGCGTCCGAACGCGAACGCTGCATGACGGCCGGCATCAGCGACTTCATCGCCAAGCCCGTCGTGGTGGAAGAGATGATGGAAGTCATCCTGCGCCACCTGCCCAAGCGCCCGCCAGTGCAGGCGGCAGGGCCGGCGCCCGTCGCCGATGAGGAGGTCTTTTCCATGGCGCCGCTGATGCGCGTGATGGGGCGCGACGCGAAAGGGCGCGGCGTGCTGCGGCGCATGGTGGAAGATGCGTTGAACAAGGGCATGACGCCCGTGCGCGACGCCGAAACGGCCTTGCAGGCGGGCCGCCACAGCGACGTGGCGCGCATCCTGCACAGCGTGCGCGGCTCCGTCGGCACCCTGGGCACGAAGCGCCTGATCCGCGCCGCCTTCGCCACCGAGGAAGCCATCGACGCGGGCCGCCTGGACGAGGTGCCGGCACTGCTGGCGCAGACGGCGCAGGAACTGGAACAGGCGCTGGCGGCGGCGGCGGATTGGTTGTCGCGCCTAAAAGATTAATTTATGCGGGTACGCCCAAAATCACGCTGGACGCCTTGAAAATCGCCGTCACATTGCTGCCGATCTCGATGCCCAGGTCGGTGCTGCTCTGGTTCGTGATGATGGCGGCAATCGTGCCGCCACGCGGCAAGTCCAGCACCACTTCCGTGTTGACGGCGCCCGTCTGCACGCGCGTCACCACACCGGTCAATTGATTGCGCGCCGAAAAGCGCGCGCCTGCGCTATCGGCCACGAGGATGATGGACGAGGCCTTGATCAGCGCAAACGCTTCCGCGCCCGGCACCAGGCCCAGGCTGGCGCTGCTGCCCTGCGTGACGATGGCCACGATGTGCTGTCCGCCCGGCAATTCCAAGGTGACTTCGTCGTTGACGGCGCCCTGTTTCAGTTCGGCAACTTTACCGAGGAATTGATTGCGTGCCGTGGTTTTCATGGCCATTCTCCGTATGAGTAAAAGATCGTCGGCGATGCCTTCCGCCTGGCTGCCCAGCTGGCGCAGGTAGCGGGCATGCTCGCGCTCGATGATGCGGAAATTGTCGACCAGCTGGCGTCCCCGTGGCGTCAGCCGCGTGCCGCCGCCGCCCTTGCCGCCCGTCAAACGCTCGACCAGCGGCTCGCCGGCCAGGTTGTTCATGGCATCGATGGCATCCCAGGCCGCCTTGTAGCTCATCTTGACGAGTTTGGCCGCCTGCGTGATGGAGCCGCACTCGGCGATGGCGCCCAGCAATTCCACCCTGCCGGCGCCGCCCAGGTTTTCTCCGCCCACCGTCATCCATACCGAGCCTTGCAGGCCGATTTCTGTTGCCGCTGCTTTATCCAATGCGTTCACCTAATGCCTTATTTTCTTCCATGCTGTCAATTTGTCCGTCACGCAAGTAAAGCACATGTTCGCCCAGGATGCGCGCATCTTCGGGATCATGTGTGATCAGGATCATGGGCACGTCCAGGCGCTGCTGCCACTGGCTCAGTTCCAGCCGCATTTTGACACGCAGGGCCGGATCGAGGGCGGCAAACGGCTCGTCGAGCAGCAACGCGGCCGGCTCAGCCACGAGTGCCCTCGCCAGCGCCACCCTTTGGCGCTGGCCACCGGACAACTCGTCGGGGAACTGGTGCGCCAGTTCCTGCAAGTGGAATGCATCGAGCCAATGCTCGACCTTCTGCAATTTTTCGCGCGCGCGCGGGTTGAACCAGCCGCGGCTCAGGCCGAAGCCCACGTTCTGGCGCACCGTCAGGTGCGGGAACAGGGCGTAATCCTGGAACAGGTAGGCGACATTGCGCTGCTGCGGCGGCAAGTTGATGCCGGCGGCCGAATCGAACAGCGTGCGCCCGTTCAGGCGGATATGGCCCGCGTCCGGTGTAAACAGTCCGGCAATGGCTTTCAGGGTCATGCTCTTGCCGGCGCCGGAGGGGCCATACACGGCGATGCGCTGGCTGCTGGACGTGCATTGCACGTGCATGTCGAAGCGGCGTTTGCCGGAGCGCAAGGTGGCGCGGAGGTCGAGGTCGAGTTGCATGGGCGTCATCATCAGCGTCATTTGTGCGCGATGCGCCCGGGCGCCAGACGGCCAGCCGACAGCAGCACCACGATGCAGACCAGGGAGATAATCACGACCAGCGTATTGGCCACGTCGTCCTGCCCCGCCTGCACGGCCTCATACACGGCCACCGACAGGGTCTGCGTCTTGCCGGGAATGCTGCCGGCCACCATCAGGGTGGCGCCGAATTCACCGAGCGCGCGCACGAATCCCAGCAGCACGCCGGCGAGGATGCCGCGCCAGGCCAGCGGCAAGGTGACGCGGAAGAAAATCGCCATTTCCGGGAGGCCCAGCACGCGGGCCGCCTGCTCCAGCTGGCCGTCGACCGCTTCGAAGGCGGCGCGCGCGGGCTTGAAGACGAGCGGAAAGGCGACGACTGTGGAAGCGATCACGGCGCCCTGCCACGTAAAGATCAGGTTGATGCCGAAGTTGTCCTGCAGCCAGATGCCCAAGGTGCCGCGCCGGCCCAGCAGCACCAGCAGGTAATAGCCGAGCACGGTGGGCGGCATCACCATCGGCAGGGTCAAGAGGGCATCGAGCAGTTCGCGCCCGGGAAAACGCGTGCGCGCCAGCAGATAGCCCGTTCCGATGCCGAGCAGCAAATTGAGCGCCGTGGCCCACGCCGCTACCTTGAGCGACAGGGCCAGCGCGGTCCAGGCGATATCCATGTGCAGTCGTTTTACTTTATGGCTTTTTAAACCCGTACTTGGCGAGGATGGCTTGCGCCGGCGCCGTCTGCAGGTAGCTGACGAAGCGCTTCGCTTCGGCCGTATTGCCGCTGCCCTTGATGGTGGCGATCGGGTACAGCACGGGCGAGGCCAAAGGCACCTCCAGCACCACGTTGACCTTGTCTTTCATGATGGCCGCGTCGGTGGCGTAGACAAAGCCCGCATCGACTTCGCCGCGCGCCACGTAATCGAGCGACTGGCGCACGTTCTGCGTGCCGATGGCCTTGGGCTGCACGGCATCCCACAGCTTCGCCTTCTTCAGCGCGCCTTCGGAATAGCGGCCGACGGGCACGCTGGCCGGATTGGCGATGGCCACGCGGGTCACGCCCTTGTGCGTCAGGTCGGCCAGAGCCTTGATGCCCAGCTTGCTATCGTGCGGCACGATCAGCACCAGGCTGTTGCCGACGAAATCCATGCGGTCGGCCGGCAATACCAGCCCCTGCTTTTGCGCCGCATCCATGGTTTCCTGGTCGGCAGAGGCAAACACATCCACGGGCGCACCCTTGACGATCTGCTGCAGCAGCACGCCCGAGGCGGCAAAGTTCAGGGACACCTTGCTGCCCGGATACTGCGCCTCGTAGCCTTGCGCCGCATCCTTGAACGCGTTCGTCAGACTGGCCGCGGCCGACACCACCACTTCGCCGGCAAAGGCGGAAGTGGTGGCGGCGGCGAGAAGAGCGGCGCCAAGCAGGCGGGCGAGGGAGGTGAGGCGCATGATCGTATCCTTGTAAAGTGAACGGTGACAAGGATCGTAATATACACGCATATATAGCGTTCTGCCATGGCGCAGGTCAAGCCAGCACAAACCAGATATCCTGATATACTGTATATAAATACAGTTATATCATTGAGCCTTGGAATTGACGAAGCAACTAGCCGGGAGAAGAATGCAACACGTGAATCCGCGAGCAATCGTCCCCTTGGGCAACATGACGTTAAAGCAGATGCTGCATGATGACACGGCCTCGAAGAGGGTACTGGCCGGCAAGAATTTGCAAAAATATCATTTAGGCTCATCAACTTAATTTATGTTGGATCTAAATAGCAGACCGCGGCTCTTAATCAAAAAGTAAACTGTAGATAAATTATTACAATCTGCACATTACAAGTCAGCATACCGACGATTGGTAAAGACACTACAAGTTTCGATTCAGTGGCAGAAAACGATCGACTTTTGACGACCAACAAAGTAAAATACAGTTAGTTTTTTTGAATCAGTACGAAGTATGGAGAATTACATGAGCCGTCCAATAGGAATCGACTTGTTTGCAGGGGCAGGCGGTTTATCGTTAGGTTTTGAACAAGCTGGATTTGATATTGCTGCGGCTATCGAAATCGATCCGATTCACTGCGCGACGCACGAATATAATTTCCCAAAAACAAAAACGATTTGCGCGAGCGTAGTCGATCTATCAGGTAATGATATTCGCATTCAAAGTGGAATAGGTAATCGCGAAATTGATGTAGTGTTTGGTGGTGCACCATGCCAAGGCTTTTCAATGATTGGAAAACGCGCACTGGACGACAATCGTAATCAGTTGGTCTTTCACTATGTTCGTCTTGTGCATGAACTAAAACCAAAATATTGCGTTTTTGAAAATGTAAAAGGATTGACGCTTGGCAAACATTCACAATTCCTTACTGAGCTAATCGATGCATTAGGTGATGCAGGATATAATGTTCTGATGCCATATAAAGTCCTAAATGCATCTGCATTTGGTGTCCCACAGTCAAGAGAACGACTCTTCCTTATGGCCGCTCGAAAAGATCAAGTGCTCCCTGAATATCCAGTAGCAGCTAAGGATTGTGTAACGGTGGGAGACGCTATAGCTGATTTGCCAGACGTAAATCAACACCGCGCTTTAGAAAACTCAGACTCAGTAAAGCTGCAATGGAAAACCGATTCTAAATACGCACGCTGCTTACGAGGAATGATCAAAGATTCATCCGATTACAGCTACAGGCGTGCTTTCGACGTAAATGAGCTGACATGCAGTTCGATCACCGAACATACAGAAACGTCAAAGGCTCGATTTCTTGCAACAACACCAGGCCAGACCGAAAAAATCAGTCGTTTCTTACGACTTTCTCTCGAAGGAGTCTGCAACACGCTACGCGCCGGTACAGATAGCGCTAGAGGAGCGCATACATCTCCTCGTCCGATCCATCCAGTTTACCCACGAGTTCTGACTGTCCGCGAGGCTGCGCGTCTTCACTCATATCCCGATTGGTTCCGAATGCATGTCACTAAGTGGCATGGATTTAGACAAATTGGCAATAGTGTTCCGCCATTGCTTGGACGTGCTGTTGCATCGGCTGTTATACAAGCGCTGGGCATCCAACCGACGATTCCAAACGGCACAATAAAGCTTGGCGATCCAGCACTTTTAGCTATGAACATGGGACAAGCAGCGTCTTACTTTTCTGTCCTGCGAACAGTTATTGCCCAGCGAAATAGAAAACCATCGGAAACATCAAAGACTGCAGACCTATTTGAAAAATAGCACCTTTACCGGAGCATACTTCAGTTTATTATTCAATGTCCTTAGCCAATCGCAGGAAACTCCCTGCGATTGAAAAAAATTCTTTGTTTACTATATACCTTGAACCGATGGTTGCAAAACAAACATAGCTTCCCGATGAAAAATTGGTACATCGAACGTTGCGATATCAGCGCGGTGAACCGATTTAAATTCAACGACATACATTCCCTTGCCTTTAATTGCAGCAATTGCTGTGGGAACAATTAAGTCATTCGAAGTAGATTCAAAAGCAGCTTTAACCTGTCGGGCTATCTGCTCAGTCAAAATGCGTTGATTCCCTTGTTTAGCCTCCACTGTGATAAGTACACTACCTGATGGGTTTACAATACTAGGAATACATTTCGCAAGATATAATGCATCGATTTGGACCTTTCGCAATTTAATGTCCATCTGCAGATGATTTAATTCCAATGCCTCAATTTGTCTGTTTTCACCAATAGCAAAATGACTTTCAATAATACGAAGATTCACTGCTACCTGTAAAAGCCACGATTCGTCAGTTCGGCCAAGTGCCTTAGATGCAAGTGGCAGGCTTAAGCTTTGAATCTGATAGCGGGGCGTATCGTCCGTTGGGCGGAAATCAACATCGAAGCTCTCTGAAACACCTGCGACCACAGGCACGAATGCAAATACATTTCCATCACCGGTTCGCTGCTCACCAATAAACCCTAGCTGTCGAACACTGTCAGGCCAAATCTTGGCAGCTCCTGTTCCTCGTACTATGTCTTTCATGAAGTTGTATGGATTACTATCCAACTTGATGGTGGCACCTAAAAAATCATTGCAGTAACGTTTTGCATCCTCCAAATCTTTTGCAGTAACGACACTTCTACTTAACTTACCCGTGCTTGGATCGTACAATAAATTAAAGATACGCTCGATAACGATAGTTTTCTGACTTTTTGACATTGATGACCTATTTTTATTTAAAATCCTAAATGATTAATTATCTTCAACAATATTGATTTTTTACTTTAGCGAATCATGATAATTTTGACAATGCGCAAGGTTTAATTCAAGTTTAGATCAGTGGTTTTGAATTTAGCAAGGCCAATTGAATAATTATTTTTCACACCGTCAACAGGGATATGAAACTGTATATTGGTGATTGAAAAAGTTCTCTTTATTTAAGGCGTAGATATCGAAACTTTCGATATCTGATCACGCCGCGCATAGCGCTGCGCGATCACGGCGCAGATCATCAGCTGAATCTGGTGGAACAGCATCAGCGGCAAAATCACCATGCCCAGCGAGTGCGTGGCAAACAAGACCTTGGCCATCGGCACGCCGCTGGCCAGGCTTTTCTTCGAACCGCAGAAAACGATGGCGATTTCATCTTCCTTGTTAAAACCCAGGCGGCGGCTGATGAACGTCATCAGGCCCAGGACCAGCGCCAGCAGCACGATGCTGAACAGGCTCAGGGCGACCAGGGTTTCCACCGAGATCGTGTGCCACAGGCCTTCGCTGACGGCTTCGCTGAAGGCCGTGTAGACCACCAGCAAAATGGAACCCTGGTCGACGAATTTCAGCATGGCCTTGTGGCGGTCGACCCAGCGGCCTATCCAGCGGCGCAGGAACTGGCCGGCCAGGAAGGGCAGCAGCAGCTGCATGACAATCGACAATACCGCGTCGACCGACGACTTGCTTTCCGCTCCCTTGGCCACCAGCAAGCCTACCAGGATGGGGGCAAGAAAAATGCCGATGAAATTCGAAGCCGAGGCGCTGCAGATGGCGGCTGGCACGTTACCGCGCGCCATGGCCGTCAAGGCGATCGACGATTGCACGGTCGACGGCAGCGCGCACAGGAACAGGATGCCCACGTACAGCTCGGGCGTGAGGAAAGTCAGCGCCAGCGGGCGCAGGGCCAGCCCCAGCAGGGGGAACAAAATAAAGGTGCTGGCCAGCACCAGCAAGTGCAGGCGCCAGTGCATGACGCCGGCCACCACGGCTTCGCGCGACAGCTTGGCGCCGTGCAGGAAGAACAGGGCGCCGATGGCCACCGTGGTGATATTGCCGAAGACCACGGCCGTCTGGCCCGTGCAGGGCAGGAAACTGGCCAGCGCCACGGTGACGAGCAGGGCGATGGTGAAGTTGTCGGGTTTGAGATTGCGCAACAGGGCGGCGGGAAAGAATGAAGACATGCGGTAGCCTGGTAGCGGCCCAGCCTTGCAACACTGCGCCATGGATGACAAAAAGCGCCGGAAACGGCG
The DNA here is from genome assembly GCF_056037845.1 of Janthinobacterium sp. TPC_1. Classification (NCBI taxonomy): domain Bacteria; kingdom Pseudomonadati; phylum Pseudomonadota; class Betaproteobacteria; order Burkholderiales; family Oxalobacteraceae; genus Janthinobacterium; species Janthinobacterium sp. TPC_1. Next base: position 1,556,694 of record NZ_CP195157.1, read on the forward strand.
CCAGTGCTGGCTATTCTAACCCCATTGCCGAGCTATCTGCCTGGAAGCAGGCGTGGCTTGTGGACACAATGGCACAAAAAAATGCCCTGTCCGCAGACAGGGCAACCCGGAGTAAAGTACAGCGCGAGGGCTTAGCCGGCGGCTTTGACTTTCAGCTCGTTCTTGATTTCTTTCACGCCGCTCACGGAAGCGACGATCTGCACGACGCGGTCACCCGCTTCGGCGCTCGGCACGTCGCCCGACAGGACGACCACACCTTGCTGGGTTGCCACCTTGACTGGCAGGGCAGCGGCTTGCGCATCGGCGCTCAGGGCGGCCTTGGCCGAGGAAGTGATGGTTTCATCAGGGACGGCAGCGGCGGCGTTGGCGGCCACGACGGTGTCAGCAGGAGCTTGTGCTTTTGGGGCGGAGTCAGCTGCATGCGAAGCGGTGATCGAGGCGCCCGACAGTACGATAGCGGCGACCAGGGTATTGAACAGTTTCGATGTTTGCATGGTAGTTCCTCTCAATGAAGTTAAAAGCTTCTTACTTGGCTATAGCAATAAACAGCAACACTTTGAAGCGTCACATCTACCCATACAGCAAGCACCGTGCCAGCTTTTAATTTTCCTTCAAAATCAACAACTTACATGCAAACTCGATTTTTCCAGCGCGTTTCCGCCGGATCCGGCGCGAAAAACCGGGCTTTTTGTCGCCTGCCAGCGACAGCCTGTGGCAACAATATCAATGTTTCAGGCTAAGCCGCTGATTTTTAACACTTTATTTTTGTCGCTAATCAGCGACAGGGTCGCCGTCGGCCCGGAACAGGGCCGGTGTCAGCTCGTATTTCTGCAGTAAACGGTAGAACTCCTCCTGCGGTTGCGGTCGGCCAGGCGGGCCGCGTCGGCCACGTTGCCATCCGTCAGGCGCAGCAGCTGGATCAGGTAGTCGCGCTCGAAGCGCTGCTTGGCTTCGTTATAGCTGAGCGCTTCGAGCGACGGCACGCGCAAGGCGCGCTGCACCAGGCTCAAGGGCACCAGCGGCGCCGTGGCCAGCGCGCACACTTGCTCGACGACATTGACCAGCTGGCGCACGTTGCCGGGCCAGGGCGCGCTGACTAAGGCCGTGAGGGCGTCGGGCGCGAAGCCGTTCAGGGGCTTGTCGTACTTGGCGGCCAGTTTCTGCAAGAAATGGTTCGCCAGCAGGGCGATGTCTTCGCGGCGCTCGGCCAGCGGCGGCAGGGTCAAGGTGACCACGTTCAGGCGGTAATACAGGTCTTCGCGGAATTGCCCTTCCGCCATGGCCACGTCCAGGTCGCGGTGCGTGGCGGACAGCAAGCGCACGTCGACGGGCCGCGTCTGGTCGGCGCCGACGGGACGCACGGCCCGCTCCTGCAGCACGCGCAGCAGTTTCACCTGCAGCGGCAAGGGCATGTCGCCGATCTCATCTAAAAACAGGGTGCCGCCATCGGCCGCCTGAAACAAGCCTTCGCGGTTGCCGACGGCGCCCGTAAACGCGCCTTTGACGTGACCGAACAGTTCCGATTCCAGCAACTGCTCGGGAATGGCGCCGCAATTGACGGCGATGAACGGCGCCTTGGCGCGGCGGCTGGCGTTGTGCAGCGCGCGCGCCAGCAATTCCTTGCCCGTGCCGCTGGGGCCGCGGATCAAAATGCTGGCGTCGGAACCGGCCACCAGCTTGGCTTCGGCCAGCAGCTCGGCCATCTGCGCGCTGCGGCTGATCAGTTCGGCACGCCAGCTTTCATCGCCGGACGCCGGTGCCGGCATCACGGTGGACAAGTTGATGGCGTACGCCACTTTTTCCATCAGCAACTTGCCGTCGAACGGCTTCGTCAGGTAGGCAAACGCACCGCGTGCCGTCGTCGCGTCGACGGCGTCGGGAATGGTGCCGTGCGCCGTCAGCAGAATGACGGGCAGGGCCGCGTGCTGGCGGCGGATTTCATCGAACAGGGCCAGGCCGTCGCGGCCCGGTAGTTGCACGTCGGTAATAACCAGGGCCGGCAATTCCACGGCCAGGCGCGCCAGCGCCGCTTCCGCGCTGCCCACGGCCGTCACGCGATAGTTGCCCGCCTTCAAGCGGATGGTCAGCAAACGCAGCAGGTCGGGATCGTCGTCGACCAATAAGATGTGGGCGTGCTCGCTCATTTCGGCGCTCCCGCGGCGGGGCGCACGGACAGGCTGCGCTCGATGTTTTTCAGCGCTTCCAGCTTTTCATTGAGCAAGTCGATGCGGCGCTGGGCGTCGCGCAGCTGCGCATTGAGCTTGTCGATGCTCTCTTCCTGGCGGCGCAGTTCCGCGTACTGGCTGCCCAGCAATTGCGCCAGCGGCGCCAGCAATTGCGCGTCCTTGCCCGTGGCCGTGGCCAGCGGTTCCAGCAGCGCTTGCGCGCGGGCCAGGTCGCCGGGGCCGCGCACGGTCGATTGCAGCATGGCGCGGCGTATCGTGTTGTGCGGCGCATGATCGGCTTTCGTTAGGTCCAGCTGCGCTTTCGCCAGTTCCGACGGCGTCATCAGGCGCAAGGCGCTTTGATACGCCAGCAGTTCGGTCAGCTGGGGATCGGCGACCACCACCACGCGGGGCGGCGTCTGCACCAGCACGGGCGTCTGTTTGGGAGGCTTGGCGGCGCAAGCGCCCAGCAGCAGCGCGCAGGCGGCCATGCCGGCCAGGGAAGTTCTCGTCATCATAAAGGCAGTTCTATCCGAAAATGCGCGCCAGCCTGGCGCGGTAAAAGAGTGACGCTGCCATCATGGGCGGCGATATATTCGCGCACGATGGACAGGCCGATGCCATTGCCGTTGCGCGCGCCGGCCGCCTGGCGCACGCCCTGGTAAAACGGCTCGAAGATGCGTTCGGCATCCTCTGGCGCCGCCACGCCGGCCCCCTCGTCGATGCAATCGATGCGCACGCGGCCGCCTTCACCAGACAGGGTAAACCGCACGGTGCCGCCTTCCGGGCTGAAGCGCACGGCATTCGACAGCAGGTTCGCCAGCACAGTTGCCAGCTTGTCGCGGTCGGCCTGCACGATCAGGGACTCTCCCTGCACCTCGACCGTCAAACGGCGCGCCAGCCATTGCAGGCGCTGCCCGGCCACCACATCTTGCAGCAAGACCAGCAAGTCGACCTTGCTGTGCGCCAGATGCTGGGCGTCAAAGGCGGCGGTATTGTAGCGCAGCAAGTCTTCGATCTGGGTTTGCAGCGAGGCCGTGTTTTGCTGCAGGATGCCGGCGATTTCGCGCTGGCTGTCGCTGAGCTTGCCGGCCACCTCGTCTTCCAGCAGGGCCACGCCTTCGCGCAGGGCCGCCAGCGGCGTCTTCAGCTCATGCGAGATGTGGCGCAGAAAACGTTCCTTGTCGGCATCGAGATCGCCAGGCGCTGGCGCAGCCAGTCCAGCTGGTGGCCCAGGCGGCGCGTGTCGGCCGGGCCGCCGACGACGATGGGCTGGTCGTAGCGCTTGTCGCCCAGACGCTCGATGGCCGTCTCGATGCGGCGCAGCGGGCGCGAGAGTAAAAAGCCGAAGCAGGTGGCCAGCACGGCCGCCAGCAGCACGGCGCCGCCCACCAGCAGGCCCAGCAGGCGGCGCTGGCGTTCCAGCTCGGCCAGCAGGGCATCGTTGCGGCTGCCGATTTCCGTCTTGCTTTCGCGCGCCAGGCTGTCATTGATCTGCGTCATGCGGGCAAACGCGCGGTACACGACGGCGTGGCCATCGCGCTTGCGGCGCTTACCCGCTTGCAACACTTCCCAGGCCGCTTGCGCCTGCGCCGTCCACTCGTCGGCCAGCTGGGGGGCGAACTCGGGCGTGGCGCGGTTCAGCACTTGCAGCGCCGCCGCCGCTTCGTCGCGCGCCGCCGCGTAGCGCTCGCGAAGACGGGGTCGTCCAGCACGAGGAATTGGCGCGCGCTGCGCTCCATGGCCAGGGTGCGTTCGGACAGGCGCTGCGACTGTTCCGTCAGGGCAATCGCCTGCGCCGCCGTCTCGCGCCCCAGGCGCGCCAGGTGCTCCAGGGTCAGCAAGGCTTGCACGGAAGTGGCCGTCAAAATGCCCGTCGTCAAAATGAAGGCGGCAAATAACAGTTGGCGAAAAGAAAGTCTGGACAAGGTGCGGCCTTCGCTACAGTCTGGTAAAAAAACGCATGGTACGCGAAGCGCCGATTCGCAGACGCCAGCCACCCTGAAATGGCAAATTTGGCAACACTGTGGCTTTTCCGGCCGCCGGCAAGTCCACGTCGGCGGCGCACGAATACTCCTAGTACAATAGGGAAAAACTTCACACAGGCATCAAAGTGGCCGCCGGCCCTGGCAATACGCCGCTTTGCCCCCAGATGTGATGCACGTCCACCGACTATCCGAACCATCTACCGCAGAGATCCCATACCGCATGAGCACATTTGAAAAAGTCAGCAGCAACTTCATTCCAGTCTTGCAGGCAACCATCGAGCAATATGTCGAGCCAGCAACGGGCATGCGCCATATCCACATGCATACCGAGCAGGCTGAAATGGTGTTCCTGGTGGCCTTTCCCACTGTGCCGGAAGTGAGCGACGGGCGCGCCCACATCCTCGAACACCTGGCCTTGTGCGGCTCGGCCCGCTACCCGGTGCGCGACCCGTTCTTCTCGATGCTGCGCCGCTCGACGGCCACCTTCATGAATGCGATGACCTACCCGGACCGCACCGTGTACCCGTTCGCCAGCACCGACCGCAAGGATTTCTTCAATCTGCTCGACGTGTACCTGGACGCGGCCTTCTTCCCGAACCTCGATTACCTGAATTTCCGCCAGGAAGGCTGGCGCCACGCGTTCGAAGGCGACAAGCTGGTGTACCAGGGCATCGTCTTCAATGAAATGAAGGGCGCCTTCAACAGCCCATGCGCGCTCTCGACAGCGGCATCGCCAGCGCCTTGCTCAAGGGCACGACGTATGAAGTGGAATCGGGCGGCGATCCGCTGAATATCCCCGAGCTGACACACGATATGCTGAAAGAATTCCACGCCAGCCACTATCACCCTTCGCAAGCCGTGATCATGACCTCCGGCAATATCGAAGCGTCGGCCGTGCAAGAGCAAGTCGCCGAGCGCGTGCTGTCCAAGCTCAGCGGTTTTAGTCCGCGCCGCCTGCCGCAACTGGCGCCCGCGTGGACGGCGCCGCAGGAAAATGTGGTGAAAATTCCGTCGCAGGAAGCGCGCGACGATGAATTCGGCCTGCAATTTGCCTGGCTGATGGGCGAGTCGAGCGACCCCATCGCCTACTACCACGCGCATCTGCTGTCGCACGGCTTGCTGGGCGAATCGTCGGCGCCCGTCATGCGCGCCATGGAATCGGCCGGCTATGGCCGCCCATCGGACATGAATGGCCGCGACGCGGGCATCCGCCAGATGGTGTTCCACATCGGCATGGAAGGGTTAACCAAAGAACAGATCGCCGACGCGCACCAGCGCATCTGGACGGCGCTGGAAGAAACGGCGGAAGAAGGCATTCCCGCCGCCGTGCTGCACGCGGCCTTGCGCGACATCAAATACAGCCAGCGCGAAATCAGCAGCGGCCGCATGCCTTACGGCTTGGGCCGTTTGCTGCACGCCTTGCCGCTGGCCATGTACGACGGCAACGTGATGGACGCCTTCGACAATGCGGCGATTTTGGAAACGCTGGAGCAACAGATCGAAGACCCGGCCTTCTTCAAGCAGTTGGTGCGCGAACTGATCGCCAATCCCACCCGTTTGACGACGCACGTGGTGCCCGACAGCGCCTATTTCACGGACCGCGCCGCGCAGGAAGATGCCAATCTGGCCGCCCTGCAGGCAAAGCTGACGGACGCCGAGCGCGAGCACATCGTGGCCGAGTCGGCCGCGCTGGAAGCGCATCAGCAACTGCCATCGAATTCGGAAGTGCTGCCGCGCATCCGCCCGGGCGACGTCAGCGCCGCGCCGCGCCCGGCGCTGCCGATTCCGCCCGCCGTCGACGGCGCCGTGGCGTTCAGCATTGCCTCGAACGGCATCAGCTATGCCAACGTGCTGTACGACGTATCGGGCTTGCCGGAAGCGTCGTGGCCCTGGCTGCGTTTATATACGGACCTGGCGCCGGAACTGGGCGTGGGCGACATGTCGTTCGATGACGCCAGCGCCTGGCGCCAGAGCATGGTGCCGTCGTTCCACATCGGCCTGGAAGCCATTCCCCGCCCGCAACAGGCGATGCGCGTGGAATTGTCGTTCTCGGCCAGCGGCTTGCGCGAAGAACATGCAGCGATTGCCGCCGTGCTGTCGGCCTGGATCGCCAAGCCCCGCTTCGATGAAGAAGAGCGCCTGGCTTTCCTGATCGAAAGCCTGGTGCAAGACAAACTCTCCAGCCTGGCCGAATCGGGCAACCGCTACGCCATGCTGGCCTCGGCGGCACCGCTGTCGCCGACGCGCCGCTTCGACGACATCGTCGGCGGCCCGGCAGCCTTGCCGTTCTACCGCCGTTTGCAGCAGCTGAGCAAGACGTCCGAGGGCTTGCAGGAAATCGCGCGCGAACTCGACACCCTGCACGCGCACATCATCGCCCAGCCGCCGACCGTGCTGTGCGCTGGCCTGGAGCAAGATGGCATCACCCTGGCCCGTTTGCTGGAATTGCCGGCCGCCGGCACGCAGGCGGATGCGCCAGCCGTTGCCGCCGCACCGGCCGCATTGCCGCTGGCCAACACGGCCCTGCATGCGACGAGCCAGATCAACCATTGCTTCGTTTCCTGGGCCGTGCCAGGCGTGCACAATCCGGACGCTGCCGCCCTGGCCGTGGCCGCCGAACTGATGACCAACCAGGTGCTGCATACGGCCCTGCGCGAAAAAGGCGGCGCGTATGGCGGCAGCGCCAGCTATGCGGCCGGCGCCGGACGTTCACGCTCAGTTCCTACCGCGATCCGCGCCTGGCCGGCACGTTCGCCGACTTCGGCACGACGCTGGACCAGATCCTAGCCGGCGATTTCTCGCAGGAACAAGTGGAAGAAGCCATCATCTGCGTCATCAAGGGCCTCGACAAGCCGCATTCGCCGTACGCGGAAGCGCTGACGGCGTGGAACATGCAGCAGCGGGGCACGACGGAAGCCGTGCGCCAGCAGTTCCGCACCGGCGTGCTGAATTGCACCTTGAGCCAGATCAAGGACGTGACGCGCACCTGGCTGAAAAACGGCCAGCAAAGCCGCGCCGCGTTTGCGGGCAACACGACGCAAGACCTGGCCGGGCTGGACGTGGTCGATCTGCTGGCGCTGGCCAGCTAAGCACGCTGTACCGGATTCAATACCGCAACTATTGCGGTATTGAATTCGCTTCCATGTACATCAATTCCCATTGATGCCCATCGGGGTCCTGGAAACTGTGGCCATACATGAAGCCGAAATCGATCGGCTCCTTGTAGATGCTGCCGCCCGCCTGGACGGCTTTCGCCACCAGCTCATCGACTTCGCCCCGGCTCTCGGCCGACAAACACACGAGCACTTCCGTCGCCACCGTGGTATCGCACAGCTGCTTGGGCGTGAATTGCTTGAATTTGTCGTGCGTCAATAACATCACGAAAATATCGTCGGCGACGATCATGCACGTCGCCGTTTCATCCGTGAAATGGGCATTGAAACTGAAGCCCAGCGCCGTGAAAAACGCCACGGAACGTTCGAGCGACTGGACGGGCAGATTGACAAAGATTTTGCGGGCCATCATGTCTCCTTGTGGGTCGTATGAGTACATCGTGCCCGCCGATTCTACACCGGCTTTTTACCCGCCCGCGCGCCCCACGGTCTTCGGCGCGTAGCCGAAATGGCGGCTGAAGGCGGCGCTGAAATTGGCCGGATGCCGATAACCGGTCTGCCAGCCCGCCTGCGCCACCTGGCAACCATTTTCCAACAGTAACTTTGCCCGCTGCATGCGCAGCGCCAGCAGGGTGCGCTGGGGGCTGTCGTTGTAGCGGTAGCGCCACCCCTGCTTGAGTTTGAACAAACTCAAGCCCACTTGCGCGCACAGGTAATCGAGCGTGAGTGCCTGCGCCATCTGCTCCTGCATCAGCGCGTGGACGCGCTCGAGCTTGATGATGTCGGCCTCGGACCAGCGCGGCACAAGAACGGGCGGCGGCCGCAGTCCCCGCAACTGTTCCGCCAGGATACTCAGCACGCCGATATGCACGGCCAGCGGGTCCGTCGCGCGCAGCAGGGCGCGCGCGTGCTGGGCGACAGCTGCCGTGGTGGCCGCATGCGCCAGCTGGCGCGCGCCGCCGTGGGGCAGCAGGGATGCCAAGCCCTCGGGCCAGTAGCGCGCCAGCGCATCCTCGTCGACCAGCACGCGCAATTGCGCCGCCCGTTGCTGCGCCTCGAAACGGCGCTCGCCGCTGACGTGGTGAAACACCGTCATGGTCGTGTGGCCGCCCTGGAAACGCAATTGCCCGCCATCGCGCGTGGCGTAGGCGGACGCGCCTTCCAGGCCGATGGTAATGACCATGCCGCCCGCGTCGTCATGCTGCGATTGCTCGGCGAGCGCCAGGCGCGGGCGGTAATCGGAATGCACGAGCAGCACGCCCTGGTCGACTTGCCGCTGGTCGGCGCGGCACTCTTTCAACCCCGGGTCCAGCTGGCGCCGCACCCAGCCTGCCGCTGCCCTGTCCTGTTCCATCATCGCTCCTCCCCGTTTTCCCGCGCGCCGTCCCGCATACGAAAAACGCCGCCGCGCATACAAATGCAAATGATAATTATTCTCATTGTTGCATAAAATGACGTTGATGCCCACCTCGCCGAAAGGAAGATCATGTCATTCGATACGCAACACGCTTTGCAGCCGTACTGGGACCTGGCCGTCGCGCCCGTCCAGGCCGATGGACTCGCCGCCGCCCTGGAACTGGGTATTTTCGAGGTGCTGGCCACGCCGCACACGGCGGCGCAACTGGCCGAGGCCCTGTCGCTGCATGCGCCGCACACGGCCCTGCTGCTGGAATTGCTCTGGAGCATGCAAGTGCTGCAGCGCGACGGGGCCGACGCGGGTGCAGATGCAAGCGATCAGCGCTACCGCTGCGCGGCCGCTACCGTGCAGTATTTCTGCCGCGACTCCGTGGCCTTTTGCGGCGACGCCTGGCTGTACCGGCTGCACGCGCTGCGCCATTTCGCCACGCAATTGCACACGCTGGTGCGCGACGGCGGAAAAGCGGCGCCGTACAGCACGGCGAGCGGGGTCAACTGGGCCGCCGCCGCGCAGCAGCAGATCGGCCAGGAGCAACGCGCCGTCACCATGCGCGCCGCCCTGTCCGTGATGCAGCGCATCGCGCCGTTTGCGGACGGCAACACGCCGCTGCGCCTGCTCGACGCGGGCGGCGGCCCGGGCTGGGTGGCCATTGCGCTGGCGCAAGCCCATGCGGGCGTGCAGGGCTGCGTTTTCGACTGGCCGGAAACGGTGGCCGTGGCGGCCGCGAACATCGCCCATGCGCAACTATCTGAGCGCCTGGAGACCCTGGGCGGCGACCTGGACTGCGACGACATCGGCAGCGGTTACGACCTCATCTGGTGCTCGTCCGTGCTGCATTTCGTGCCTGACATGGCGGCGGCCTTGCGCAAGATGCAGGCGGCATTAAAACCCGGTGGCGTGCTCGTCTGCGTGCAGGCGGAAATCGCCCCGGCAGCCGGCGACGCGGCGCGCGTGCTGCCGTATTACTTGCCGATGCGCATGCTGGGCCGCGCCGTCACGCGCCAGGGAGAACTGGCGCAGCTGCTGCGCGACACGGGCTGGCGGCAAGTGGAACAATACAGTGCCAGCGATTTTCCCATGGCGCCCGTGCAAGTGCTGATTGCTCGCGCCTAACAATTATCATTTAATAATTATCTTTTTTATAGCAAAAAGGGACGCAAATGCGCTAAGCTGTGCCGGCATTGATCGATGTCATCCGCAGCACTGTGCTGCCTTCACAGGGAACCCATCATGAGTCAAGCTATTGCAGGGAAAGTCGTCGTCATCACCGGTGCCAGCAGCGGCCTGGGCGAAGCCACCGCGCGCCATCTGGCCGCATTGGGCGCCTGCGTCGTGCTCGGTGCGCGCCGCATGGATTTGCTCAATGCCATCGCCGAGGAAATCACGGCGGCCGGCGGCCAGGCCGCCATTGCCCGGACCGACGTCACCCGGCCCGAGGATCTGCAGCGCCTGGTCGAAACGGCCCTGGCCGTGTTCGGCAAAGTCGACGTGCTGATCAACAATGCGGGACTGATGGCCATCGCGCCGATGAGCGCCTTGAAAGTCGACGAGTGGAACAGCATGATCGATATCAACATCAAAGGCGTACTGAACGGCATCGCCGCCGTCCTGCCATATTTTCAGGCGCAAAACAGCGGCCACTTCATCAATATCTCGTCGGTGGCGGGACAAAAAGCTTCAGCCCGGGCGGCACCGTCTACAGCGGCACCAAGTTTGCCGTCAGCGCCATTTCGGAAGGCTTGCGCCACGAGCTGGCGGCCAGCGGCGGCACCATCCGCACCACCGTCATTTTGCCAGGCGCCGTGGATACGGAGTTGAGCCAGGGCAGCAGCCACGCCGACAGCGCCAAGGCCGTCAAGGAGTTCTATCAGATCGCCATTCCCGCCGCGTCGGTGGCACGCGCCATCGCGTATGCGATCGAGCAGCCGGCCGACGTGGATATCAATGAAATCGTGCTGCGCCCGACGGCGCAGGCGTTTTAAGCGGCATCCTGTTGCAGCGACTCGATGATCAGGGCCGCCAGGCGCTCGACGGGCGGCCTGGACACGCTTGAGGCGCGCAGCAATTCCAGCGACAGCGGGGGCAGGGCGGGCAAGCCCGCTTCCACGTGATCGAGCGCGCGCACGGTCGAGGGCAAACCCAGGCCCGTGCGCACCGTCACGCCCAACCCGGCGGCGGCGGCCGCCCATAGTCCCGCCAGGCTGGGGCTGGTAAACGCCGTGCGCCAGGCGATGCCGGCCCCGTCGAGCGCCTGCGTGGCGCAGCGCTGGAACAGGCATTCGCGGTCGAACGTAATGAGCGGCAACGGCTCGCCCGACCCGGGCCGCCAGGCCAGGCTGGACGAGGCGATCCAGCGCATGGACGGTTGGGCAATATGCTGGCGCTGCAGCGGCGGATAGGCGGCCACGTCGGCGATGCAGGCGCCGCCCCACAGCAGGGCCAGGTCCAGCTGGCCCATGGCCAGCCCTTCCATCAGGGCCGTGTTGCGCGCCACATGCGCTTCGATGCGCACTTTCGGATGCGCGCGGGCAAAACGCCCCAGCACGTCCGGCAGCAAGGCTTCGCCAAAATCTTCCTGCAAGCCGAGCCTGATCCAGCCTTCCAGTTCCGCGCCGCGCAAGGCCACGGCCGCTTCGTCATTGAGTTCCAGCAGGCGGCGCGCATAGCCGAGCAAGACTTCGCCGGCCGGCGTCAGCGCCAGCCCCCGGCCATCCTTGCGGAACAGGGGCATGCCCGCCTGCTCCTCGAGTTTTTTCAGCTGTGCACTGACGGCCGAGGTGGAGCGGCCCACCTTGTCGGCCGCGCGGGCAAAGCTGCCCAGCTCGATGCCGGCCACATAGCTGCGCAAGAAGGCGATGTCGAAATTGAGCTGGTGCATGGCGTGATGTTAATCGTCCTGTTTTATGGGATGGTTCAGCGTAAATTATCTGATATTCAGAATGATCGTAGCGCGCCACACTGCCAGGGTCAACCACTATCCTCTCCCTGCCATGACTACCAGCTGCCAAGCCATTCCTGTTCCTGTCCCCGTCACCGCGCCCGCGCCGGGCGACGCCCACCGCTGGAAAGTGCTGGCCGTCGGCGTGGCGGCCAACGCCAGTTTTTCCGCCGCCGCCAACGGCATGCCCACGACGGCCATCTGGCTGCGCAGCGGCTATCACCTGAGCAATACTGAACTGGGGGTGGCGCTGGGCGCCATGGGCCTGGGCGTGGCCCTGACCGAATTGCCATGGGGCATGGCCACCGACCGCTGGGGCGACCGGCCCGTGCTGCTGACGGGCTTGCTGGGCACCATGCTGGCGCTGCTGGTCCTGCTGCTGTGGATGACGCCCGCTGGCGGGTCCGTGCCGCCGTTATGGGCGCTGGCGGCCGGGCTGGCGGCAGTCGGCGTGCTGGGCGGCAGCGTGAACGGCGCCAGCGGCCGCGCCGTGATGCGCTGGTTCGGCGCGGGCGAACGGGGTTTCGCCATGAGCATCCGCCAGACGGCCGTGCCGCTGGGCGGCGGCCTCGGTGCCCTGATTTTGCCCAGCCTGGCATCGCGCTACGGCTTCATGCCCGTGTTTGGCGCCCTGGCCCTCGTATGCGGCCTGTCGGCGTTTTTGACGTGGCGCTGGATGTATGAGCCCGATTTCTCTGCCGAGGCCGCCACGGGGCCGCAGAACGCGTCCACGAGCCTGTTTGAGGTCAAGCCGCCACCGCCGTTGCAGAATCGCAAGGTCTGGCGCATGGTAGCGGCCATCGGCTTGCTGTGCGTGCCGCAGTTTGCCGTACTCAGCTATGCCACCGTCTTCCTGCACGACCATGGCCGCCTGGGCCTGGCGGCCATCACGGCCGTGATGGTGGCCCTGCAAATGGGTGCCATGGTGATGCGCATCTGGAGCGGACGCCACACGGACCGCCACGCGAACCGGCCCGCCTACCTGCGCGGCTCGGCCCTGGTGGCGCTGGCGTCATTCATTTTGCTGGGATGCATCGCCTGGCTGCAGGCGCCGGGCTGGCTGCTGATGGCCTCCGTGGTGCTCGCCGGCATCGCCGTGTCCGCCTGGCATGGCGTGGCCTACACGGAACTGGCGACCCGCGCCGGCGCCGCCAATGCGGGCACGGCCCTGGGCATGGCGAACACGGCCGTCTACGTGGGGCTGTTCCTCACGCCGGTCACCCTGCCGCACGTGCTGGCGGCCGGCAGCAGCTGGCCCGTCGTGTGGTGGCTGGCGGGGCTGGTGGCGCTGCTGACCTGGCCGCTGTTTCCGAAGGATTAGGACAGCACCGTGATCCGATAGACGCAGCGCATCGCATTGGCCAGCACGTGCTGCTCGCGCACGATGCTGGCGTTCGGTCCCACCACTTCCTGGAACAGCTGCAGTTCGGAGCGGCAAAAGCCCTGGCAGGTGCGCGCGGCCGCGCAGATGGGGCAATGGTCTTCGATCAGCAGCCAGTCGTCGCCGTCCGCTTCCACGCGCGCCATATAGCCCTCTTCATCGCGCACGGCGGCCAGCTGCCGCAAGCGCGTGGGCAAGTCCGGCGCCGAGCATGCGAGCGCATACGCGCTGCGGCTTTCCTCTTCGCGCTGCGTGATCAATTTGTCCAGTCCCGCTTCGCCGAACAGCTGGCGCACAGAGCCGATCAGCTTGATCGTCAGCTGCGCATGCGTATCGGGAAAGCGCGCATTGCCAGCTTCCGTCAAGACCCAGTTCTGGCGCGGCCGTCCGGCACCCGCCTGCGCTTCCTGGCGCCCCTCGATCAGGCCCGCCGCCACCAGCTTTTGCACTTGCTGGCGCGCCGCCTCGCCCGTCATGTCCAGGGTCTTGGCCAGGGTCGCCGTGGAGACGGGTCCCTTGGTCTTGATGAAATACAGGATGCGCTCCGTCGTTTGCGGCGCCTCGCTATTATCCAAACGTTTACTTGTGTAATTCATTTCGCTCAACTATCATGGGGCCAGTTAACCAACTAATTGCTTGCATAATAGGCCGGTAGCTCCCCGCTGTCGAGGAGTTTCCACGTCCGCATGCTGGCAAGGTACTCTTTTGACAGGATTTTCCCATGCAACTGTCTCACTCCATCTGGCTGTTTCACGCCATCCTCGCTACCGGCCTGGCCTCCTGGCTCACCCTGGCCGCCATCAACAACCTGCACGCCTTCCACGGCTCCGTCTGGGCCATCGGCAACACCATGCGCATGGACCCGCTGCGCCAGGACCCGACCATCCAGACGCCGCTGCTGCGCCGCGCCCTCACCTCATTGACCCTGCACCGCTTGTCGCTGGGCGTGGTGCTGGCGCTGCAACTGCTGGCCGCCATCGCCGCCTGGACGGGCGTGGCGCTGTTTTTCGGCGGCGGCCTGGCCGCCGGCTTGCCCTGGCTGAACCTGGCCTTGTGCGCCATGGCCGCCTTTTTGCTGCTGATGCACCTGGGCGGCCTGTGGTTCGGCTACTGGATCGCGCAGGAAGGCTTGCAGACGACGCACCTGGTGCTGCTGCTGTGGACCATGGCGCTGTTTTTCACCTTCAACGCGCAGCGGACCTGATCAGCCTCCGCTGCGCCTCTTCTTTTTTCCCTTTTACTGCTGTAAAGGACTTCATCATGAACACGAAAATCGTCGGCGCCTCCGCGCTGGCCATCGCCCTGGCCGTCGCGGGCGCCGCGCTGTATCCGCGCGCTGCATCACAAGCCGCTACGCATGCGGCCGATGCCGCCGCCTACCCCGCCACCAAGGTGGCGCTGGTGCCCGTCGTGCTGGGCACGCAGGAACGCTTTTTTGCCGGCGTGGGCGAACTGGAAGCGGCGCGGCAAGTACAGGTGGCCGCCGAAACGGGCGGCCGGATCACGCAGATCCGCTTCGAATCGGGTCAGCAGGTGGCGGCTGGCGCCGTGCTGGTACAGCTCAATGACGCCCAAGAACAGGCAATGCTGCTGCGCCAGCGCGCCCAGCTGAAAAACGCGGAAAGCAGCCATGCCCGCACGGCGCAGATGGTCAAGGACAAGGCGGCCACGCAGGAGCAGCTCGACACTGCGCTGGCCGCGCGCGACGCGGCCCTGGGCGACGTGCGCCAGACGGAGGCGCTGATCGCGCAAAAGACCATCCGCGCGCCGTTCGCGGGGCAGCTGGGCATCCGCAAGGTACACGCGGGCCAATACCTGAACGCGGCCGACACGGTGGCCAGCCTGATCGACACGAAGGCGCTGCTGGTGAACTTCGCCCTCGATGAACAGAGCAGTGCCAAGCTGGCGCCGGGCCAGGCCGTGCAAGTGCTGGTGGACGCCTATCCGGGCGACGTTTTTACGGCGAAGATCAATGCCATCGACCCGCTGATCGCCCGCTCGCGCATGGTGCAGGTGCAGGCGGCGCTGACCAATCCGCGCGGCGCCCTGAAAGCGGGCATGTACGCGAACGTGCGCGTGGCGCGCGAAGCGGGCCAGCAGCTGACGGTGCCGGAAACGGCCGTGACCTACAGCGCGTATGGCGACACGGTGTTTGTGGCGCAACAGGAGGGCAAGCAGCCGCTCACCGTCAAGCGCGTGGGCGTGAAACTGGGTGAGCGGGCCGGGGGCCGCGTGGCCATTATCGACGGCTTGCGCGAAGGCCAGCGCGTGGTCGCCTCGGGCCAGCTGAAACTGGCCGACGGCATGGCCGTGCAGGCAGTCGCCAACACCCTGGACGAGGCCAAGCGCGCCGCGCCCAAGGCCGGTTCTTAAGGGAAGGCCGCCATGAAATTTACCGATTTATTTGTGCGCCGCCCCGTGCTGGCGCTGGTGATCAGCACCTTGATTCTGATGCTGGGCGTGATCGCCATCCTGCAGCTGCCGATCCGCCAGTATCCGATGCTCGAATCATCGACCATCACCGTGAAAACCACGTATCCGGGCGCCTCGGCGGAACTGATGCAGGGGTTTGTCACGCAGCCGATTGCGCAAGCCGTGTCGTCGGTGGAAGGCATCGATTACCTGACATCGTCGTCGGTGCAGGGCAGCAGCACGGTCACCGTGCGCATGGAGCTGAACCGCGATTCCACGCAAGCGTTGACGGAAGTCATGGCCAAGGTCAACCAGGTGCGCTATAAATTGCCTGAAGGCGCTTTTGACCCCGTGATCGAGCGTTCGGCCGGCGATTCATCGGCCGTCGCCTACGTGGGCTTTGCCAGCGAGAGCGTCTCGGCGCCCGCGCTGACCGATTATCTGGCGCGCGTGGTGCAGCCGATGTTCGCCACCATCGACGGCGTGGCCAAGGTCGACGTGTACGGCGGCCAGCAGCTGGCCATGCGTTTGTGGATCGATCCCGCCAAACTGGCGGCGCGCGGCTTGACGGCGGCCGACGTGGCCGACGCCGTGCGGCGCAATAACTACCAGGCGGCACCGGGCAAGGTGAAGGGACAGTTCGTCGTCTCCAACATCAGCGTCAACACGGATCTCACCAGCGTGGAACAATTCCGCGACATGGTCATCACCAAGGGCGGCGATGCAAAGGACGGCGCGGCCCTCGTGCGGCTGAAGGACGTGGGCACGGTGGAACTGGGCGCGGCCGCCACGGAAACGAGCGGCATCATGGACGGCGTGCCGGCCGTGTACCTTGGCCTGTCGCCCACGCCGGGCGGCAACCCGCTGGTGATCGTCGACGGCATCAAGAAACTGCTGCCCGAGATCCAGAAAACCCTGCCGCCCGGCGTGAAGGTCGAGCTGGCGTTCGAGACGGCGCGCTTCATCCAGTCGTCCATCGACGAGGTGGCGCACACCCTGCTCGAAGCGCTGCTCATCGTCGTCATCGTCATCTATTTGTGCATGGGTTCCCTGCGCTCCGTGCTGATTCCCGTCGTGACGATACCGCTGTCGATGCTGGGCGCGGCGGCGCTGATGCTGGCCTTCGGCTTCAGCATCAACCTGCTTACTTTGCTGGCGATGGTGCTGGCCGTGGGCCTGGTGGTCGACGACGCCATCGTCGTGGTGGAAAACGTGCACCGGCATATCGAGGAAGGCAAGACGCCCGTGGCGGCCGCGCTGGTCGGTGCGCGCGAAGTGGCCGGCCCCGTGATCGCCATGACGATTACGCTGGCGGCCGTGTATGCGCCGATCGGCATGATGGGGGGTCTCACGGGAGCGCTGTTCAAGGAATTCGCGCTGACCCTGGCCGGCGCCGTGGTGGTGTCGGGCGTGGTGGCGCTGACCTTGTCGCCCGTGATGAGCTCATTGCTGCTGCAGCCGAAACAATCGGAAGGGCGCATGGCGCGCGCCGCCGAGCATTTCTTCGAAGGTTTGACCAGCCGCTATGCGCGCCTGCTGGACCGCTCGCTGCACCACCGCTGGCTCAGTGCCGGTTTCGCCGCGCTGGTGATGGTGAGTTTGCCGTTTTTGTACCTGCTGCCGCAGCGCGAACTGGCGCCGGCGGAAGACCAGGCCAGCGTCTTGACGGCGATCAAGGCGCCGCAGCACGCCAACCTCGATTACGTCGAACGTTTTTCCTACAAGCTCGATGACATCTACAAGAACATCCCCGAAACGGATTCGCGCTGGATCATCAACGGCGGCGAAGGTCCGGCGTCGAGCATCGGCGGCATCAACCTCACGCCGTGGGCCGAACGCGCGCGCAACGCGGCCGTCATCCAGGCCGAATTGCAGCACGCCGTGGGCGACGTGGAAGGCACCAGCATCTTCGCCTTCCAGCTGGCGCCCCTGCCCGGGTCGAGCGGCGCTTGCCCGTGCAGATGGTCTTGCGCAGCGCGCAGGATTACGCCACCCTGTTCCGCACCATGGAAGACGTCAAGCAGCGCGCGCGCGACAGCGGCCTGTTTGCCGTCGTCGACAGCGACCTCGATTACAACAACCCCGTGGTCAAAGTGCGCGTGGACCGTTCCAAGGCGAACAGCCTGGGCATCCGCATGCAGGACATCGGCGAATCGCTGGCCGTGCTGGTGGGCGAAAATTACCTGAACCGCTTCGGCATGGATGGCCGTGCCTACGACGTCATCGCGCAAAGCCCGCGCGAACAGCGACTCACGGCGCAAGCCCTGACGCAGCAGTACGTGCGCGCCGACGATGGCAGCCTGCTGCCGCTGTCCGCCGTCGTCTCGGTGACGGAACAAATCGAACCGAACATGCTGACCCAGTTCAACCAGCAAAATGCGGCCACCTTCCAGGGCGTGCCTGCGCCCGGCGTGACCCTGGGCGACGCCGTGGCCTTCCTCGACGGCGTGGCCAAGACCCTGCCGCCCGGCTTCAGCTACGACTGGCAATCGGACGCGCGCCAGTTCGCCACGGAAGGCAATGCGCTGCTGCTGGCCTTCCTGGCGGCCGTCGTCGTCATCTATCTGGTGCTGGCGGCGCAATATGAAAGCCTGACGGACCCTTTGATCATCCTGATCACGGTACCGCTGTCGATCTGCGGCGCGCTGATTCCACTGGCGCTGGGCTACGCCACCGTCAACATCTACACGCAGATCGGCCTGGTGACCCTGATCGGCTTGATCAGCAAGCACGGCATCCTGATGGTGGAATTTGCCAACGAATTGCAGGTGCATGAACGGCTCGACCGCATCACGGCCATCCGCAAGGCGGCGCAGATCCGCTTGCGCCCGATTCTGATGACGACGGCCGCCATGGTGGTGGGCCTGGTGCCGCTGCTGTTCGCCTCGGGCGCGGGCGCCAACAGCCGCTTCGGCCTCGGTGTGGTGATCGTCTCGGGCATGTTGATCGGCACCTTCTTTACCCTGTTCGTGCTGCCCACCGTGTACACCTTTCTGGCCCGCCGCCACACGGCCGACCATGCCACGCCGCGCGCCCGCGATTTGTCGCAGGCGCTGAAGGAATCCCCATGAAAAATTACCGCTATCTTATTGCCCTTTTCCCCGTGCTGGCCGGCTGCGCCGTCAGCCCCGCCTACGTCACGCCGGGCACGCCAGCCATCGCCCTGGCCAGTCCGCAGCAGGCGCAGTTTGCGCCAGGTCAAACGGCAACCAAGGATGCCGCCTGGTGGACGTTTTTCGACGATGCGCGGCTGTCGCAGCTGATCGCCAGCGCCCTCGAACACAACCTTGATATCGCGCAAGCGCAAGCGAATCTGCTGGCCGCGCGCGCCATCTTCGACGAGCGCCGCCTCGATGAACTGCCCACCGTCACAGGCCAGGCGGGCTGGCAGCGCACGGTGCAGCAAAATACACCCGATAGCCGCGCCGCCAGCACGAATAACGCGCGTGGGATTCGACGCGCAATGGGAGATCGACCTGTTCGGCCGCCTGGCGCATATTTCCCGCTCGGCGCAGGCGCGCGCCGACGCCGCGCAGGCCGATTTGCGGCAAGTGCAGCTGACGATCGCCGCCGAGGTGGCGCGCAATTACTACGAGGCGCTGGGCTACCAGCAAAACCTGGCGCTGACGCAGGCGCAGATACAAAGCTGGCGCGATACGGTGGCATTGACCGACGCGCGCATCCGCGCCGGCAGCGGCTTGCCGGAAGAACGCCACAACGCGCTGGCCAACCTGGCGCGCAGCGAGGCAGCCTTGCCGCCGTTGCAGGCGGGCCTGCGCCAGGCGCAGTACCGGCTCGATGTGCTGAGCGGGCAAGCGCCTGGCGCCATCGCGCTGGCGACCACGCCGCGGCAACAGGCGCCGCTGGCGGGCCAGCTGCCCCTCGGTGACGTGAACCGGCTGATCAAGCAGCGGCCCGACGTGGTGCGCGCCGAGCGCCTGCTGGCCGCCTCCAGCGAAGACGTGGGGGCCGCCACGGCCGACCTGTATCCGCGCCTGAGCCTGGGCGGCTTTTTAGGCTTCTTCGCCCTGCGCGGCAGCGGCGTGTTCGACGGCGGCGCGCGCGCCTTTGAGGTGGCACCCTCCGTCAGCTATCCGGCCTTCCGCCTGGGCAGCGTCAAGGCCCGCTTGCGCGTCACCCAGGCCGAAGCGCAGGGCGCGCTGGCGCGCTACGAGCAGACGATGTTATTGGCGCAGGAAGACGTGGAAAATGCCGTCACGCAGCTGGCGGAAAACCAGACGCGCTTGGCGTCCCTGCTGGAATCGGCGCGCCATGGCAACGCGGCCCTGGGCATCGCCACGACGCGCTACCAGGGCGGTGCCGGCAGCTATCAGGCCGTGCTGGAAAACCAGCGCGCCTTGTTCGATATCCGGCGCGAAGCGCTGCAGGCGGAAACGGCGTCCTACATCGATGCGATCGCCCTGTACAAGGCGCTGGGATGGGGGCACACTATGTGATCTTTTTAGCTCGGAAAGGCACGCGATGTTCACGCAAGGCAGCTGGCTCAATCCACCGGAAAACTGGTCCGCCGACGGCGCGCAATTGCGCGTGACGACGGATGCGAACACGGATTTCTGGCGCAAGACCTCGTATGGTTTTATCCGCGACAGCGGCCATTTTTTCGGCACTGAAATCCATGGCGATTTTACGGCGCAGCTGCACGTGGCGGCGCAGTATTCCGCGCTGTATGACCAGGCCGGCATGATGGTGCGCATCGACGAGCAGAACTGGATCAAATGCGGCGTCGAATTTTCCGACGGCCAGCTGTTATTGAGCTCCGTATTGACGCAGGACAAATCCGACTGGGCCGTCAGCATCGCCCCGGCCATGCCCGATGGTTTCTGGCTGCGCGTGACGGTGGCGCAAGGCGTGATCCGCGTCCAGTATTCGACCGATGGCCGGCGCTGGCCGCTGCTGCGCCTGGCGCCATTTCCCGAGGCCGGCAGCTACCGCGTCGGACCCATGTGCTGCACGCCGGAACGGGGTGGCCTGGAGGTGGCGTTTTCCCGGTTTTCCATCGCTCCGGCGCAGCAAAAAGGCTTGCACGATTTGAGTTAGATCAGGCGGTCCACGTCTCATGCAAATGGCGCCACAGCAGCGTTCCAGCCGGTGTCTTCTCATACACGACGGTCGACAGCCGCTCCGTATTTTCTCCCCCCGGCAGCGATTGATACTCGCGGTAAGTCACGCTGGCGCCGACGGCGTTGTCCTGGATCAATATCAGGTCGGAAATACGCATGATGAGGCCCGGACGGCTGCCGCCGGCGCCCTGGAAAAATGCCGTCAAGCCAGCATGATCGAGCTGCTTGCCGCCGGGCGACACCATCGTGTAACCGGGCGAGAAACGCGCGAGCAAACCGGCGCAATGTTCGGGTGCCGTGGCTTCGCCGGCGAGCCACTCGCGGATCAGCACATGCGTGGATAAGACGTCGTCAAAATAAGGATTTGTAGCGTTCATTTTTTGCTTGCTCCATGGTGATGTAAAAGGTCGAGAACGGCGCGGTTGTCGATGCGCAGGCACAGCGCCAGCGGCAGCACGCACGAGACGGCGGCCAGGGCAAAACACCAGTGAAACACCTGCGCCGCGCGCGCATGCTGGGCGGGGTCGTCCAGCGTCGAAATTCCCTGCGCCGCCAGCAAGCCGTTGAGCAGTACGCTGAGCAGCGCCACGCCCAGGCAAAAGCCCAGCTGGCGGTTGATATTCCACACGGCGCTGGCCTGGCTCAGCTGCCCGTCCGGCGTGCGCAAAAACGCCGTGCTTTGCGCCGTGCTGCTGCACAAGCCGCCGCCAAAACCCATCACCGCATACGCGCCGGCCAGCCAGAACAATTGACCCGCCGAGTCCACCCGCAGCAGCATCAGCATGCCCGCCGCCTGCAGCAGCGCGCCAGCGATGAACAGCGGCTGCGGCCCCACGCGGCGATAGCTTTTGCCCGTGAGCGAAATGGCGCCAAACGAGGCCAGCGCCCACGGCAGCATCAAGGCGCCCGCCGTCGATGCCGGCATGCCCAGCACGCCCTGCAGGTACAGCATGGCCAGCAGGCTCACCCCCATGAAGACACCGGGCACCAGCAGATACATCAGCATGGCAACGCGCAGCAGCGGCTCGGCGGCCAGGCGCAGGTTGAGCAGCGGCGTGGACTTGCGCAGCGCGCCGCGCACATAGCCCCAAGCGCAAGCGGCGCCCAGCGCCAGCACGCCGGCGCCGGCCAGCAACTCGCCCGGCGTACCCAGCATGGTCAAGCCCAGCAACAGCAGCAAAATCGCCGTGCTGCCCGCCAGCAGGCCGCCCACGTCGAGGCGGGGGACGGCCGCGCACGGTGCGTCGGGACGCAGCCAGCAGGCGGCCAGCAGCAGCGCCAGCGCCGCGAACGGCACGTTCAGGTAAAAGATCCAGCGCCACGACAGGCTGTCGACGATGACGCCGCCCAGCGCGGGCGACAGGGCCGGCGCCAGCAAGCCCACCAGCATGATGACGGAGGACAGGCCAGGGCGCTCGGCAGGCTGATACAGCTGGTAGGTCATGCTTTGCCCCAGCGGGATCAGCAAGCCGCCACCGAGGCCCTGCACGCAGCGCCAGGCGATCAGCGCCTCGATCGACGGCGCCAGGCCGGCGCCGATGCTGGCGCATAAAAAAGTTAGCAACGATGCCATAAACACGGTTTTGCTGCCATAATAGGCAGCCAGCCAGGCGCTGGCGGGGATGACGATGGTCAAGCCGAGGATGTAGGCGGTGCTGATCCAGGCCAGCTGCGCCACCGAGGCGTGCAGGGCATGGCCGATGTCGGGGTAGGCGACGCTGGTGATGAACATGTTGATCAGGTCGACGAAAAAACCCAGCAGATAGATGGCCGCCACCTTTTTGCGATAGTCCATGGTGCTCCGAATGGCAAACGGCCAGCTTAAGCTTTCATCGCCATTTGCGTAACGGGCCAGCCCCGATTACACTGTCAAATAAAATTTGACAAACCTCCGACACCCGCATGTTTACTTACTCTTATCATGATCAGTCTTGACCGCCTGGGTATTTTCATCGCCATCGTCGACGCCGGTTCGCTGACGGCGGCCGCCGCCGTGCTGGGCCAGAGCAAGGCCGTCGTCAGTTTTAACTTGAAACAGCTGGAGGCGGAGCTGGGCGTGTCGCTGCTCACACGCAGCACGCGCAGCCTGGCACTGACGGACGTGGGGCGGCGCTTTTACGAGGATTGCCAGCGCGTGCTGAGCGAAGCGCACGGCGCCATCGAGACGGCGCGCCAGGGCCAGCAAGGCTTGCGCGGCACCCTGCGCCTGACCACCACCGTCGAATACGGCAGCCGCACGGTGATTCCCGCGCTGATCGCCTTCGCCGCCGCCCACCCGCAGCTGCAGATCCAGCATTCGTCGTCGTCCTCGCATGAAGACCTGATCTCGGGCCGCTACGACCTGGCCATCCGCATGGGTCCCTCAACGATTCGAGCTACCGCGCCGCGCTGATCGAGCCGTACGCCATCTGGCCCGTCGCCTCGCCCGCCTACCTGGCCAGCCTGCCCGGCAGGGACATCGCCACCTTGGACGACTTGCAGCGCGCGCGCTGGCTGGCGCACAGCCGTCTGGCCTCGCCGCTGCGCTGGGACGTGCACACGCCGGACGGCCCGGCCGCCTTTGCCGCGCAGGACGACGCCGCCATCCATTCCGACTCCGCCTCGGCCCTGCTGGGCTTTGCGCTGGGCGGCTGCGGCGTGGCCCTGCTGCCGCAGTGGCTGGTGGAAGGGGAGGTGCGCGCGGGACGCCTGCGCCGTCTGCTGCCCGGCGCCGTCTTCCCGGAACAGGGCGTGTATGCCGTGTATCCGAACACCCAGCATATTGCGGAAAAGGTGCGCGCCTTTATCGACTTTTTGCGCGCGTTCGTGGGCACGCCGGACTGAGGTTTCACGTCGTCAATACTTGATCAGTACAACGATTCCAGGGGGCAAACGGGCGCCCCTTTCGGTGTGCGCGGCCTACACTGAAAGGACGTTGTTCATCGAATGGAGACCATCATGGCACATACATTGGCAGCAGTTTTCGCCGTGCGCGACATGGCCGAGCGCGCCCGGCACGACCTGATCACGGCGGGCTTCCCCGGCGCCAGCATCCGCCTGCACGATGCGGGCAGCGACGACTTTTCCGCCACGGAAAATATCCGCCGCGACGACAGTGACAGCCTGCTCGACAGCATCAAGCATTTCTTTACGGACCTGTTCGGCAGCCATGCCGACCGCCACATCTATGCGGAAGCCGTACGGCGCGGGCACGTCGTGCTGACGCTGGAGGGAGCGAGCGACGCCGATCTCCAGCGCGCCACCGACCTCGTCGAGCGCTACGCGCCGCTCGACATCGATGCGCATGCCGAGCACTGGCGCGCCGGCGGCTGGCAAGGCGCGCCGCAAGATGACAGCGCGCGGCGCCAGGGCGCCAGCATGCAGTCCGGCGCGCCATCGCAGCAGGGCACGCCCAGCGGCAACCTGAACGAAGCGGCGGCCGTATCGCAGCAATTTGCGGGCGGCATGGCCCCGCCGCCTTCCGGCACGGGCGCCAACGTGCGCCGCTATCCAGGCGCGGAGAACCTACCCGGCACCAGCTACGACGACGAGCAGTACTACCGCAGCCACTGGAGCACCACGTATGTCGCCACCGGCGCGCGCTTCGAGGACTACGATCCCGCCTACCGCTATGGCCATTCGATGGCCAACAGCGACAGCTACCGGGGCCGCCCATGGGACGAGGTGGAAGCGGACCTGCGTTCCACGTGGGAGCACACGTATCCCCAGTCGGCGTGGGACAACTTCAAGGCGGCCATCAAGCATGGCTGGGAACGCGTGACGTCCTGACGCGCGCCGATAAGGTTGCTGCCCTCAGCGCCCCTCGTGCGTGAGCTTGAGGAAGTGGTTCAGGATGTGGAAGTGGTCTTCGAAGAATTGCTCTTCCATGGCCGGCAGCGAGGCCACGGGCACCCACTGCGCCAGGGCCGCGTCGTCGGCCGCCGTCACGGCCGGCAGCTGGCGCGTCTTCAGGTCGAAATAATGCGCGTGCGTGATGGTGCGCCCGCGCTGGCTGCGGTCCGGGTGGTCGAACACGGCCACGCCGACCAGCGCCTCGACGAGGGTGGGCGCCAGCACGCCCAGCTGGGTCTCTTCCGCCAGCTCGCGCAACGCGCCCTGCAGCAGGCGTTCGCGCGGCTCCAGGAAGCCGCCCGGCAAGGCCCACAGGCCCTTGCCCGGATAGCCGCCACGGCGCACCAGCAGCACGTGGCCGCCCGTCTGCACCAGCGCGTCCACGGTCGTGAAGATGGGCGGATACGGCGCCGTGCGCCAGCGCGCCTTGTAGGCTTCGATGGCGCGGTATTCCTGCACCAGCGGCGCGTACCACGGCAGCAAGGTCCACGCTTTGACATACTGGCCGATGGCCGCCGGCAGCAGCTGCGCGCCACGGCGCTCAGCGACACGTCGACGTCTTCCGCCTCGAACAGCACGTTGCGGATGGCCGTCGCGCCGATCGGTGCGCCGGGATCGATCTCCAGATTCAATAGCTGCCAATGCGGGAAGTGGTGCAGGTAATAGCTGGTGGCGTCCTTGAAGCAGGCCACCAGGGTGACGCGCTGCGCCGCGGGCACGGCGCCCGCCACGGCGCGCCGCACGGCGTCGGCCCACAGGCCATCGTCGTAGTAATCGCGCACGGCCACGTAATGCACGCGCGCGCGCTGCGCCTCGGGTAACGTTGCGGCGATCATGGCGGCCCGCTCCTGCCACGTAAACGGGTTTTTGGGACTGCGCGCATGGAAGGCGGAACCGAGCACCACCACCACTTGCGCGGCCGTCGCCAGCGCCTTCTGCAGCAAGCCCGCATGGCCATTGTGAAAAGGCTGGAAGCGGCCGATCAGGATGGCCGCGTCGGCGCAATAGGATAAGGTCATGCGTCGTCTCCGGTGGGGTAGTGGGCGGCGATCGGCAATTGACGCCCGCTGCCAAAGGCGCGCGAACGCACGCGGATGATGGGCGCCGCCTGGCGCCGTTTGTACTCGCTGCGGGCGACCATGCCGAGGATGCGCGTCACGAGAACCCGCCCCTCGTCCGTCTCGCGCAGCTGGTCGACCAGGGTCAGCGCCTGCGCGCTTTCGGCCGCAGGCAAACGCCGTCCCTCGATATGCCACTTTAAAATTTCATCGAGCACCGGGTATGGCGGCAAGCTGTCCGTGTCGCGCTGGCCGGGCGCCAGTTCCGCCGACGGCGGTTTCTCGAGCACGGCGACGGGGATCAGTTCGCGCCCGGCGCTGGCGTTGAGGTGGCGCGACAGCGCGAAGACCTCGGTTTTATACAGGTCGCCGATCAAGCCCAGGCCCCCGTTCGTGTCGCCGTACAGGGTGCAGTAGCCGACCGAGATTTCGCTCTTGTTGCCGGTGGTGAGCAGCAGGGCGCCGAACGCGTTCGAGTATTCCATCAGGATCGTGCCGCGCACGCGCGCCTGCAGGTTTTCCAGTGGCAGCCCCTGCAGCTTGCCGTCAAAGGCCGCCGCGTAGCCTGTTTCGTACTGCGCCACGATGTCGCGGATCGGGTGCGTGGTCAGGGCGATGCCGAGGTTGGCGCACAGGGCCACGGAATCGGTGACGGAGCCGGCGCTGGAAAATACGGACGGCATGGTGATCGCCACCACATTGTCGGCACCGAGCGCCTCGACGGCCAAGGCCAGCGTCAGCGCCGAATCGATGCCGCCCGAGCAGCCGACGACGACTTTGCTAAAACGGCAGCGGCGCGCGTAGTCGCGCAAGCCGAGCACGATCTGGCGCCGCGCAAACTCCACGGCGGGGATACCGTCCGGGTCCGGCACGGGGAAGGGCTGGCCATCGGCTTGCGCGAAACGCCCATCGGCAAAACGCAGCAATTGGAAATCCTCGACGAAGCGGGCCGCCTCGAATTGCAGGCCGTCGCCGGGCGAGATGGCGAACGAGGCGCCGTCGAACACGAGCTGGTCCTGGCCGCCCACCTGGTTGACGAACAGCAGGGGCAGATTCACGCGCTGGCAGGCGGCGCCAAACACGGCGTGGCGCTGCGCGCGCTTGCCGATGTCGGACGGGCTGGCGTTGATGCTGACGACCAGGTCGGGACGCGCCGCGTGCAGGGCCTCAAACGGGTTGACGGCGTAGGCGCGGCCATCGTCGTTCCAGCCATCCTCGCAAATCATGAAGCCCACCTTGCAGCCGGCGATAGTCAAGGTGCAGGCGCCGGGCGGACCGGGCTCGAAATGGCGGCCCTCGTCGAAGATGCCGTAGGTCGGCAGCAGCTGCTTGTAATATTCGGCGACGATATGCCCGTCGCGGATGGCCAGCAAGGCGTTGTACAGGGGCTTGCCGACGCCGGGATTCGGACGCGCCGTGCCGATGACGGTGACGAGTTCCGGCCAGCGCGTCGATGCTTCCAGCAGCTGATTCAGTGCCTGCTGCAGGCCGCGCAGGAAGGCGGCATCTTCGAACAGGTCGCCCGGGTAATACGCGCACAGCGACAGTTCCGGGCATACGAGCAGGTCGGCCCCATCGCTGCCGGCGCGGGCCATGCGCGCAGTGATGGCGGCGACATTGGCGTCGAAGTCGCCCACGGTGGGATTCATCTGGGCGAGGGCGATGGTCAGCATGGCGATCCTTCAATTGGTTACGCATAATTGTGGCACTTGAGACCACTATCCTGCCTGAAAAATTTTCAGAGCGTACTGATGCAATCGTGCAAGCCTGCCGATCCTGCCGCTACAAAGTTTTGAGCCAGGCCCGCAAGCGGGTGCGCGCATTCGCATACGGCGACGACGTATTGAACTGGATCATGCGCCCCATCGTGTAATGCGTGTACCAGGGCTGGCCATACAATTGCGCATCGTCATGGCTTTCGATCAGCGCCAGCAGCCGGTTCTTCGCCTGTGCCAGGCGCTGCAGCAAGTCGTCCATGCCCAGTTCAGCATAGTCGGCATAAAAGCGCTGCGCCAGAGCGCCGAGAGCGTTCCACGTGAAACCTTCGGCGGGAAAGGCGATATCCTCGATGCGTTTGCCCTCGCGCAGCTGCGCGTGCCAGTGCAGGACCAGCTCATTCCAGCCCACCAGGTAGGCGAGCAAATCGCACACGCTCATGCGCGTGCCTTTCACTTGTCCCTCCAGCACGGGATCGCGCGCCAAGGCCGGCGGCACGCGCGCCAGCTCCTGCGCCAGTTTCGCGTACGTGGTGGTAATCGCCTCGACCAGTTCCTGCTTGCTGTTCGGGATCGCCATCACGCCGCCTTCACGACAGGCAAGCCGGCCGCCTGCCAGTCGTCGTAGCCGCTGCCGAGGCGGCGCGCAGGCAAGCCGTGCTGGCGCAGGGCGGCCACGGCCTGCACGGACAGCACGCAATACGGGCCGCGGCAGTAGGCGGCGATCTCCGCGTTCGCGGGCAACTCGCCCAGGCGGCGCTGCAAGTCATCAAACGGAATATTGATCGCCCCGGGCAAGTGGCCGGCGGCAAATTCCTGCGCTGGCCGCACGTCGAGCACGGTGATGCTCGCTTCCTGCATGCGTTCCAGCAACTCGTCACCCGTGATGGCTTCCACGTGCTCGCCCCGGCCCAGCGCCTGCAATTCGCTGCGCTGGTGCTGCGCATACAGCTCCAGCGCATCGAGCAACTGCATCACAGGGCCGCTGCCCAGGCGGTACAGCACGCGCTTGCCGTCGCGCCGCGCCTGCACGAAACCGGCGCGCCGCAGCTGCTGCAGATGCTGCGAGGTATTCGCCACGGACAGGCCCGTCAACTCCACCAACTGCTCCACCGCATATTCGCCGTGCGCGATCTGTTCGAGCAGGCGCAAGCGCGGCGCGCTGCCTAAAATATGGGCAAATCCGGCGGAACCGGCAAGCAATTCGATATCGGCATTTTTCATTGACACGATGCTAGCACCCTTATAACATCAAGCAATCAATTGAATGTTATAAGGGAGACACGATGCAAATACTCTGGCTGGATGCCCTGGCGATCGGCGTGGGCGCGACGGCGGTGATGGATGTGTGGGCGGTGGCATTAAAACGTTTCTGGTGCATACCCTCGCTGAACTTTGCCATGGTGGGGCGCTGGCTCGGCCATCTGCCGCGCGGCACTTTGCGCCACGTCAACATCGCCCAGGCGGCACCCGTGCGCGATGAAGCGATTCTGGGCTGGACGGCCCATTACGTCATCGGCGTCCTGTTTGCGGCCGTGCTGCTGGCGCTGGTGGGACAGGACTGGGTGCAAGGGCCGACGTTCGCGCCGGCCCTGCTGGCGGGCCTCGTGAGCGTGGCCGCGCCGTTCTGCATCTTGCAGCCGGGCATGGGCGCCGGCCTGGCCGCCAGCAAGACGCCGCATCCGACCGCCGCCCGCCTGCGCAGCCTGATGGCCCACACGGCGTTCGGCATCGGCCTGTACCTGGCGGCGCTGCTGTGGTCGACCGTGCGCTGACTTGTGCCGGCTAGCTCGTCAGCGGCGGCACGGGGGCGGCCACCGCCGGGATCAGCGGCGCCTCGGACTGCGCCGGCACGGTGCTCAGCACCATGGTGCTGGGCTTGGCGATCGCGATATGCGCCTCGTCCAGGCGCTTGAGCAGCTCGAACAGCAGGGCGCTGCGGATGCCCGACGTCAGGCGCGGCGACGAGGCATAGCCGGTGGCGTTGAACAGCAACAAGCCATTGTCGATGCCGTCGAGCTGCACATTGGGCGCCGGCGTGTCGAGCACGTCGGGATTGTCGACAAATGCGGACAGGATCAGCGCGCGCGCCGCTTGCGCATCCGTGCCCAGCGGCAGCGGCAGCTTGACTTGCACCAGACCCAGCGGATTGGCCAGGGTGACGTTGCGCACCGTCTTGGTGATGAATTCCGAGTTCGGCACGATCACCGTGGAACGGTCGCCCAACTGGATTTCCGTGGCGCGCACATTGATGCGGCGAATGTCGCCCTCCACGCCGCCCAGCGACACCCAGTCGCCCACTTTCACAGGGCGCTCGGCCAATAGAATCAGGCCGGAAACGAAGTTCTGCACCACGGCCTGCAAGCCGAAACCGATACCCACCGACAAGGCCGACGCCACCCACGCGATGCGTTCCAGGCCGATGCCGGCCGCCGACAGGGCCAGCGCCACGGCCAGCACGCCGCCGATATAGCCGAACAGGGTGATGAACGACACTTGCATGCCGGAATCGAGATTGGTGGTCGGCAAATAACTGTTTTGCAGCCAGCGCTTGAACAGGCCCAGCGCCACGAAGCCGACGACCAGCACCAGCAGCGCCTGGATCAGGGCGGACGGGCGGATCGCCACCTCGCCGATGGCCAGGCCATCCTGCAGCTTGCCGACGCGCTGGAACAGCTCGCCCGGCCCTTCACCGAACGGCGCCAGCAGCAGCATCAGGGCCAGCAGTACGACGATGGCACGGCCGATGCCCGACAGCAACACGGCCGCCTGGTCGCGCGCCTTGGGCGTGGCCAGCACGGGGTTGACGGCGTCCGGCGGCGGCGGGGTGGAGGCCAGCAGCATGCAGATATCGTCGACCAGCACCGTCAGCAGATAGGTGCTGCCCACCACCACGATGACCCAGGCGATTTGCTTGGCAACAAAACTGCCGAAGGCCACATAGCCGACCAGCAAGCTGATGACGCTCGACGCCAGCGCCAGCCACAGCAGCACAGTGATGCAGCGCAGCCAGAACGGCGTGAGCAGGGTGGCGGGGTCGGCCTCGCGCAACAGGCGCCAGCAGCGCTCGGCGCGCATCAAGCCGTAGGCGATGGTCGTGCTCATCACGAGGGCGACGATGCAATTGACGGCCACGGCCGTCGACAGGCCCGCATTGATGACGATGGTGACGCGCTCCGTCGCCCACACGAGCACGACGATAAAGGAAAACATCGACGGAAAATGGCGCAAGCGGTGCGCCAGCGCGTCGGCGTCGGGCGGGGGGCAGCAAACGCCACGACACGCGCCACGGCGACAGCAGCGCGTGACCGAGGCCCGCCGTGAAACCGGCAAAACAGATGATGCCGATCAAGCTGCTGAGGAAAGTCGACGTCTTTTCGGACAGGCCGCCTTCCCAGCGCAAGCCCATGGCCAGCAATTCCGCCACCAGCCCCGGCGTGGCGGCCGCCAGCACCAGCACGGCCAGCGCATGCAGCGAGCGGCGCAAGCGGCCATGCGGCACGCGCGTGGCCGTGATCACCAGCAGATAGCGCGACGCCCAGATGCTGGTGCCGATCACGGCCACGATGCCGGCCAGCAAGCCGCCCCAGGCCGACCACGGCGTGGCGCTGGCCGCATTCGCCAATTCCAGCTCCAGCGCCCGCAGGCGCTGCAGATTCTGCGGCAATTCCGCATGCAGCTGTTTCCAGAACGAACCGGCCAAAATCGACGCCGTGCGCTCGCCCAGGCGCGCCTGCAACTGCGCGCGGCGCGCCGTCGACACCTGTTCCGACGCTTGCGTCGCTTCCACGGCCAGCAGGCGCGCCAGTTTCACCTGCGCGTCGAGGGCGCTGCTGGTGCGGTCCAGCTGGCTGCGCTGCGCCGCCACGTCGGGGGCATCTTTCGTGCCCGCCGCCGGCTTGCCCAGCTCGGCCAGCCGCGCCTGCACGCTCGACAGCGTGGGCGTGAGCGCCTCGGCCACCTTGTCCGCCTCGGCGCTGGCCGCCAGCGCATCGGCGCGCATCTGCGACAGGGTCGCGTCATCGAGTTCCGCCTCGCCATCGAGCGCCTTCTGGATGGCCGTGATCTGCTTGCGCAAGCCGTCGAGGCGCTGGTCGGCCGTGGCGGCATCGTCGACGGGCTGCGACCAGGCGGGCGGCGCAGCCAGCGAGCACGCCAGCAGCAAGGCCAGCAGGAAGGGAAAGAAACGGAGACGGAAAGAAGTCATGCGGACCTATGGCTGAAAATGAGAAAAACTGCCGGATTGGCAGCGGCGCCGGTCATGGCGCGCGGCCCGGCGGGTGCCTGCCAATATAGCGGAAAACACCGGCAAGCCGCAGGATAAGCGGAACTGGCGTGTGCCACGGGGAGAAACTAGGCATATTGCCCTATGGAAATATCGAACAAAAAGGTCTAGGATCGTCGTCCGCTTGGCGGCGCGGCAGCCATCTGCACGCCGCCGACCTTTTTACCATTCCCTCCGTATCGAGACAGCCATGAAGTTTTTATCCCACCTGACCATCGGCACACGCCTCGCCACAGGCTTTGGCGCCATCGGCGCCATGCTGGTCATCATCTCTTGCCTGGGCATTGCCATGCTGGGCAAGATCAACCAGGGCACCGGCCACATCGTGCATGACAGCATGCCCAAGATCGCGCTCGCCAACAGCGTGTCGGCCAACATCAACGACATCGCCATTGCCTTGCGCAACATGATGCTCAGCGCCGATCCGGCCGACCAGCGCAAGCAGACCGACGCCATCCTGGCCGCGCGCCAGGCGGCGGCCGGCAATCTCGGCAAACTCGCCAGCATGCTCGATTCCGAGCGCGAACGCGCCTTGCTGGCGAAGATGAACGACGCCAACACGCGCTACGCGCAGGGGCAGGAGGTGCTGCTGGCGCTGATCAAGAACGGCACGCCGGACGACAGCAGCGCCTACCTGTACGGCCAGCTGCGCCCCGTATTACTTATCTACAAACAATTGATTGCCGAACAAATCAGCTTGCAAAACACCCTGGCCACCACGGCGGGCGACAACGCCAATGCCACTTATGCCAATACGCGCACCTTGCTGATCGGCATGTCGCTGGCGGCGCTGGCCATCGCGGCGGCGTTGGCGTACGGCATCACGCGCTCGATCACCGGCCCCGTCGCCACGGCGCTGCAGGTGGCCAACACGGTGGCCGCGGGCGATTTGCGCAGCCGGATCACCGTGCAGTCGAGCGATGAAATGGGGCAACTATTGCAGGCGCTCAAGCGCATGAACGACAACCTGGCGCACACGGTGGGCACGGTGCGTGCCGGCACGGAAACGATCGCCTCGGCCTCGTCCGAAGTGGCGGCGGGCAGCCTGGACCTGTCTGCGCGCACGGAGCAGCAAGCCAGTTCGCTGGAAGAGACGGCCTCGTCCATGGAAGAGCTGACCTCGACCGTCAAGCAGAATGCCGACAATGCGCGCCAGGCGCACGTGCTGGCCGACACGGCCTCGGGCGTGGCGCAGCGCGGCGGCGCCGTCATCGCGCAAGTGGTGGCGACCATGCGCCAAATCGACGCCGCGTCAAACAAGATTGCCGACATCATCGGCGTCATCGATGGCATCGCCTTCCAGACCAACATTCTGGCCTTGAACGCGGCCGTGGAAGCGGCGCGCGCAGGCGAGCAGGGCCGCGGCTTTGCCGTGGTGGCCACGGAAGTGCGCAGCCTGGCGCACCGCTCGGCGGCGGCGGCCAAGGAAATCAAGACCCTGATCGACGACTCGACCCAAAGCGTGGCGGCCGGCAGCGAGCTCGTACACCAGGCCGGCAGCACCATGCACGACCTGGTCGACAGCGTGCGCCGCGTTACCGACATCATGGAAGAGATCACCTCGGCCAGCGCGGAACAGACGGCCGGCATCGAGCAAATCAACCAGGCCATCAGCGAGATGGACAACGTCACCCAGCAAAACGCGGCCCTGGTGGAAGAATCGGCCGCCGCCGCGGCCGCCATGCAGGAGCAGGCGGCTACTCTGGCGCAGGTGGTGAGCGCCTTCAAGCTGGACGGCGCGGCTGCAGCGACCTTGCCAGCCCCTGCCACGCCGCAACGCGCCTGCGCACCGGCGCAGTGGGAGGAATTTTGAAAATAGGGCAACGGCGCGCACCATGAATATAAGATTGAATTTAGCATCATTAAATTCAATTTTATGTTTACCTTCAAAATGAAGGACTGTGGACATATTCTTTCAATTAAGGACTACAATATAAAAAATATGTTCACTTCCTTATCATGACAAAACGTGCCCGCCCGGAAGACGCCATGCCGACGCTCGTCAACGAGCGGCTCAGGATATGGGGCCAGTGCGTGCGCAAGCAGCGCGTGCAGCAAAACATCACGGCACGCGACCTGTGCGCCCGCCTCGACATTTCACACCCCACCCTGCAGCGCATGGAAAGGGGGGAAGCGTCCGTCAACGTGGGCCTGTTCCTGGCCGCCTTCCACGTGCTCGGCATCCTCGCCATCACGGCGCCGGAACCCGACGCGGTGCTGTGGCAAATGGACAGCGCCAACATCCGCAGCCGCCCCGCCTTGAACGAGGGCGACGATGGCTACTTCTAGCCGTCCCTTGTTTGTCTATCTGCAGCGGCCCGACAACGGCGCGTGGGTAGTGGTGGGCCGCTATATGCTCGATGCGCAGACCGGCATCGGCAACTTTCTGTACGCGCCCAGCTATGCCGATGCGGGCTTGTCCTGGAGCATCGATCCCGTCAATCTGCCTTTCATTCCCGGCATGGAACACCTGGCGCGACGACGCTATGGCGGCCTGCATGACGTGCTGCGCGACGCGAGTCCGGATTCCTGGGGACAGATGCTGATACGCCGCGCACACCAGCTGGGCGAAAAAGCCACGGCCATCGAGTTCCTGCGCCTGTCGGGCAATGGCGACCGCTGGGGTGCGCTGGCCGTGGGCGACACGCCCAAACCGAACATTGCCAAGCTGGCCAGTCCCAGGCTGCATCAGCTTGACGCGCTGGTGCAGGAACTGCTGGCCATCGCGGAAAGCCGGCCGCCACTCAATGCGCCCTTGCGCAAGCGCTTGTTCGCCACCCCGAGCATGGGCGGCGCACGCCCGAAGGCCACGGTGCGGGACGGCGAAGACTATTGGCTGGTGAAACCGGGCCTGATGACCGATACGGTCGACCTGGCGCTGCTGGAATACGCGACCATGCAATGGGGCAAGGCGGCCGGCCTGCGTTTCGCCGACACGCGCCACCATGCATTGACGGCCGAACGCAGCGTCGTGCGCATCCTGCGCTACGACCGGCGCGGCGCGCAACGCGTCATGACGGCCAGCGCCGCTTCGCTGCTGCAAGTGCAATATCCGCCGGTGGACGCGGCCGACAGCGATGGCGCCAGCTATCCCCGCCTGGCCGAAGA
The DNA here is from genome assembly GCF_056037845.1 of Janthinobacterium sp. TPC_1. Taxonomy (NCBI): domain Bacteria; kingdom Pseudomonadati; phylum Pseudomonadota; class Betaproteobacteria; order Burkholderiales; family Oxalobacteraceae; genus Janthinobacterium; species Janthinobacterium sp. TPC_1. Next base: position 1,591,186 of record NZ_CP195157.1, read on the forward strand.
ACTCCGGCGCATCGGCGCGCCGCCGGAAGACGGCATCGAGCTGTTCGGCCGCATGGTCTTCAACGGTGTCGTCGGCAACAACGACGACCATCCGCGCAACCACGCCGTGCTGTTCGACCTGGATGAACAGTGCTGGCGCCTCTCGCCCGCGTTCGATGTCGTGCCGGATACGGAAGACGACCCGCAAACGCTGCTCATGCAAGTGAGCGCCGGGCGCCGCGACATCACGCGCGACGCCATGTTGCGCGATCACACCCGTTTCGGCTTCGCCACGCGCCTGCAGGCGGAGGAGCATGTCGATGCCTTGCTGCGGCGCATCGCCGAAGCTTTTGCGCAGGTGGCGCCGCTGCTGAACGCGGCCTTGCGGGCACGGATGGCGGAGCGCTTGCGGGTGATGCTGGTACGGTTGGCTTAGGGCAGGCATAAGGCGGTTTATACCGTCAGCAGTGTTCATGACAGATATCAACTTACCGGCTTTCAGCATCCAGTATGCTGCGGATATGGACATGCTTAGCGAACTCATATGCTACAAACAAGCTCCGACCTTGCTCGAACGAGTGTGTGCATCCATGGAGAAAAGCACCAGTGATAGAGAAGTGTGCGCCAGAGACAAAGCAGCGATTGCCATCCAGAATATCAAGATCAGTACCTTGGCACAGTGATTTGGCAAAATATATCAAAGTTCATTGTTGGCTTGGGCATTGTGCTCATGCTGGCGTTCCTGGCGGCAGCTGGCCGAATGATGAATCCGGATAAAACATGCACGGTTAGCTGGGTTGACGAAGACAACCGTCTTATCGAGGGTCTTTTCAGTAGCTGTCCGGCTACGCTGCATACGCGTTCGTTCGGCGGCCTGAACTATACGCAGTTTGGAAATTCGATTTACCGCGTCCACCGTGTTGTGCAGAGAATACCTGGTGAGCTGTTACGGCCACGTGTGTCAGAGTTGCTCCTGTTTCAAAAATATATTGATGGCCCCGTCGACTTTGAAACGCTGGCGCCCCTTCCCGGCAACGATTCCTTTCTCAGCGATGGCACGAACCAGTTCGTACACGGGCGCCGCCTGTCACTGACGCCACCTCTCGATTTTGAAAAAATAAAACCCGTCCCACCAAAAACATCGATGCACTACACGAGTTTCCATACCGATGGCACCTGGGTCTTGCACAGGGATCAGCCTATCCCAGGTGCTGATGCAGCGACGTTTCACGAATTGCTGGTACTTAGAAAGGATGGCCTTGCCATATCGTCGGGTGGGCTGGAAGAGTTAGCTGCAGACAATCATGCAGCGTATTACGGCGGCCAAAAAATTAAGGGCGCCGATCCGGCAACCATCAATGCCATTGCCTACTGGTCCAGTGAAGATGCTCCACCTGGTGTCACAGTGCAAGAACCAAATGGTTCGATTGTCTTCGACCGTCGCCATGCTTGGCGCGTCACTCTCGCCGGAATCGAGCGTATCGACGTTTCTGAAACACAGTTAAAAGCGCTACGCGCGGATTTGCAGCAAGCCCGTTCGGCTGCCGCCATTGGCTGGTAGGGGACATTTAAATTCATTAGATCCTGATCAAACGATAACTGGAACGTTAGATGTCAGAGCGACAGAGATCACCTCAGCAGTGAACGAAAAAAGTCTCACTATTGGAGCAAATATGCGCAATGCTGTCGGTCTGCAAGCTTACTTCTGGCTGTCCTTGATTGCTGCATTCGTGGCTGGATATATCCTCCCGTTCCAATTGAAAGATCATTACACAGGCATGTTCCTGATCTTTACCGTGGCGCCCGCTATCTGGTTGACAACGCTATTGGTGAATTTGATATTGATTGCAAGAACCCGGGGAGAGGTATTCTGGAAGCTGATGCTGCTGGCCTGCTGGCTTTCGCCGGATGCTCTGTTTGGGCCATCTTCGGCCCCAAGGATTTTGAAATTGCCGCGCGCAAGCGCGAGGTGGCATTTGAGCGTGCGGCAGGTTCCTACCTCTTCATGGTCAACAAGGGGGAATACCGCAATGCAGAGATAGTTTTCCTGGAGGCGGTCCATGCAAATGCATCCGATTTTCCCAACAAGGCCGTATGCGTGGCTGCAGAAAAAGCAAGTCTGCAAGGATTGGCGTTCACCATCAAACTGCAAAAAAGGCTAAAGGAACAGCTTGCGCGCCAAGACGAACAGCCTTGCCGGGCAATTTCCTGGGCCGTTGAAAATGGCGCCATACAGGTTGCACGAACGGCGATTGAAAGCGGCGAAGTATTCGGCATGTGGGCGCTGCAGGCGACGGTATCGACAGATTGTTGCCTTGAGAAACAGACGCTCACCGAAGCGCAGCGGATTGCCTTCTATGAGCTAGCTCTGCAACATGGACAGGTACCGCGCGAACTGATGCCGTCATTGCTCGCTACCGCAGAGCGTCAGCAATCGATGCGACTGGCCGCAGTGATTAAGAGAGGTGCTGAAGAGATAAGCGGCCGTCCCGATGCAAAGAACAAGGTCATGGGAAATAGCAGGGATAGCAAATAAGCGAAGCTGACGAGCGTTCAATGTTCGAGACAAGATTTAATGCATTCCAGGATATTTTCATCGTCTTGCTCAATACCCTGCGGGGATCCCCGCAGGGTCAAGCACACACTTGCATCATGCATCTGATGTGATTATCAATAAACAATAAAGTTGCACACCCCGCTCAATACGGCAAGGGCATGTCACCAGCCAGCTAGGAGATTTCTCTTCGGATGATGTCCGCGCCCGCGCTAAGCGCATGCAATTTGCCTCTTGCCACGCGGCGCGACAATGGCGCCATGCCGCAGTTGGTGCTCGGGTAGAGCTTGTCGGCATCGACAAAGCGCAGCGCCTTGCGCAGGGTGTTGGCGACTTCCTCCGGCGTTTCAATGGTATTGCTGGCCACGTCGATGGCGCCGACCATCACTTTTTTGCCGCGTATGAGTTCAATCAGGTCGATGGGCACGCGCGAGTTGTGGCATTCCAGCGAGATGATGTCGATATTCGACTGCTGCAGCTTGGGGAACGATTCCTCATATTGCCGCCATTCGGACCCCAGCGTATTTTTCCAGTCCGTATTGGCCTTGATGCCGTAACCATAGCAGATATGCACGGCCGTTTCGCATTTGAGCCCTTCGATCGCCCGCTCCAGGGTGGCGATGCCCCAGTCATTGACTTCATCGAAGAACACATTGAATGCGGGTTCGTCAAACTGGATGATGTCGACGCCGGCCGCCTCCAGTTCCCGCGCTTCCTGATTGAGGATCCTGGCAAATTCCCAGGCCAGTTTTTCGCGGCTTTTATAGTGGCTGTCATACAGCGTATCGATCATCGTCATCGGACCTGGCAGCGCCCATTTGATCGGCTGCGTTTTGCTGGCGTAAAAATCTGGCGTCGTCGACAAACACCGGCTTCGGGCGGCTCACGGCGCCCACAACGGTCGGCACGCTCGCATCGTAGCGGTCACGAATGCGGACGGTCTCGCGTTTGTCAAAATCGACGCCGCTCAGATGCTCGATGAACGTGGTGACAAAATGCTGGCGGGTTTGCTCGCCATCACTGACGATATCGATGCCTGCCTGCTGCTGTTCCTGCAGCGACAAGCGCAAGGCATCCTGTTTGCCCTCGATTAATTCCTCGTCCTGTAATTTCCAGGGCGACCAGAGTTTTTCAGGCTGCGCCAGCCAGGAAGGTTTGGGCAAGCTGCCGGCAGTTGAAGTAGGTAATAATTTTTTCATGATGGTGATTTCGTGTATTGTGATTAATCAACGAGCGTGGCGGCAGCCCATTGTTCAAGAATATGCTTGTAGGGCTTGATGAAGTGCTCTTCCGTATATTTGCCCTGCTTGACAGCCAGCTGGCTGCTGCGCTCTTCCCGGTCATAGACAATTTGCGTCAGTGAATAATCCTGATTCTTCAGGCTGGGCTGATAGCATTTCCCCGCCGCGGCATTGGCGTTGTAAATCTCGGGCCGATAAATCTTCTGGAATGTTTCCATCGTGCTGATGGTGGCGATCAGCTCCAGATTGCTGTAGTCGGCCAGCAAGTCGCCGATAAAGTAAAACGCCAGCGGGGCGGCACTGTCTGGCGGCATGAAATAGCGCACTTGCATGCCCATTTTTTCGAAATAGGCATCCGTCGAGGAGAACTCATTTTGCTGATACTCGACTCCCAGGATGGGATGCTGATTTTCCGTGCGCTGATAGGTCTTGCTGCTCGAAGCGCTGAGGCAGATGACCGGCGGCTTGCTGAAGCGCTCTTGATAAGCATCGGATCTGACAAAGTGCTTGAACAGCTTGCCATGAAAATCGCCGAAGTCCTCTGGTGCGCTGAATGTGGCTTGATTATTGTTGTGTTCTGGCAGCAGCACGCTGAAATCGTAATCGCGCACGTAAGAGGAGAAGTTATTCCCCGCAATGCCCTCGATGCGTTGTCCGGTTTTTTTATCGATGATATTCGGCTTCAATATCTCGATCAGCGGGATGTTGCCGCCTTTGACATCGATATTCAACTCGACGGAAATGATTTCGAGCTCGACAGAATAACGGTCTGCCTTCGGGTTGTCCCAGTGCGCCAGGCTGTTGAAGCGGCTGTCGATCATTTTCAGGGTGTTGCGCAAGTTCTCCTGGCGGCTCTTTCCCCTGGCCAGATTGGCAAAGTTGGTCGTCAGGCGCGTATTGTCCGATGGATGATAGTTTTCATCGAAAACAATGCTCTTGATGCTGAATACAAAGTCGTTGCTCATGGTGATCTGCTATCCTGATTTCTGCGAAAAGGTGAATGGGTTGATTGCCTGGCGACTGTGGCCATGCGTCTCAGGCGGCGGCCAGCTCTTGCGTCGTGGCAGAGCTCGCATGGCGCGTCAATCCGACCAAGGGCAAGGCACGTTGCACCGCCAGTGCGGCCCGCTGGATCAGGGCCTCGTCCTGCAGGCGGTAGTCGAGGAAATCCTTGTCGGTCGCGTAGACGCCCAGCGGCAAGGTGCGTGCCTGGAAGAAACTGAACAGCGGCCGCAACTGGTGGTCGATCATCAGGGCATGGCGCTCGCTGCCGCCGGTGGCCGCCAGCAGGACAGGCTTGTCGATCAAGGCGTCCTGATGAATGAAGTCGAAGAAATGCTTGAACAGCCCCGTGTACGAGCCGCGATAGACCGGTGTGGTCACCACCACGATGTCGGCTTGCTCGACGGCCGCAAGTTCCCGCTCCACCGTCTCGGGCAGCTGCGAGCGCCAGACGGCGCCGGCCAGCTGCGGCGCCAGCTGGCCCAGTTCGACCAGGCGTTGCTCGCACAGCACTTCGTCCGCGATCAGGTCCATCAGGTGCTCGGCCAGGGCTGCCGCCTTGGACGGGCGTTGCAGGCCGCCGGAGACGGCGACTAAACGCAGTGGGCGTGTCATGTTTGCTTTCATAGGGAGTGATGCGCGAAGGCCTGGTAAATGCCGGCAACAGGAAAGTGGATGATAGCCGGAGGAATCGATGAAGTATAATGGTCATATTTCATACATCCATGAATATGGCTCATTCCAATGCTTGAACGCATCCACCTCAGCATCGTCCAGCAAGTCGAAAAACAAGGGTCGTTGACGGCCGCCGCAGGCGTGCTGCACCTGACCCAGTCGGCCCTGAGCCACAGCATGAAGAAGCTGGAACAGCAACTGGGCACCGACGTCTGGCTGCGCGAAGGGAGAAATTTGCGCCTGACGCAGGCCGGCCAGTACTTGCTGGCGGTGGCGAACCGGGTGCTGCCACAGCTGGACCTGGCCGAAGAGCGCCTGGGCCAGTTTGCGCAGGGCGAGCGCGGTGCGCTGCGCATCGGCATGGAATGCCACCCTTGCTACCAGTGGCTGCTCAAGATCGTGTCGCCGTATCTGGCCGCGTGGCCCGACGTGGATGTGGACGTCAAGCAGAAGTTCCAGTTCGGCGGCATCGGCGCGCTGTTCGGCTACGAAATCGACTTGCTGGTCACGCCCGACCCGCTGTACAAACCAGGGCTGACCTTCGAACCCGTGTTCGACTACGAGCAGGTGCTCGTCGTGGCCAAGGGCCACGCCCTGGCGTCGGCGGCGTATGTACAGCCGCAGCAACTGACCCGGGAAGTGCTCATCAGCTACCCCGTGGACATCGAGCGCCTGGATATTTACAATCAATTCCTCTTGCCGGCCGGTGTCACGCCCAAGCGCCACAAAGCCATCGAAACGACCGACATCATGCTGCAGATGGTGGCCAGCGGCCGCGGCGTGGCCGCGCTGCCGCGCTGGCTGGTCGAGGAATACGCGGCCAAGATGGACGTGGTGCCCGTGCGCCTGGGCGCGCGCGGCATCGCCAAGCAGATCTTCCTGGGCGCACGCGAGACGGACACCGCCATCGACTACGTGCGCGCCTTCATCGCACTGGCGCGCCAGCCGGCCATTGCGATTGCGCAAGGAAGCTAAGCACGCACGCCTGTTCGCTGAGGCCGGCTACCGCGGGCCTTCCATGGCTTCCACGGTGTCGAAAATATGCGCCAGCGCGCTTTCCATGGCCGCGGCCGTAGCGTCGCCGCTCTGGTTGGTGATGATGAAGACGCCAAGCTGATATTTGGGAACGACGTAGGCGTAGCTTTGCGCACGCGGCACGCCGCCATGGTGCACATAATGCGTGCCCAGCTGGCGATTGCTGCCGATGTTCCAGAAATAAGCAATGCTGAAGTCGTCCTGAAAGCGGACCAGCGGCTGGTGCGATTCGACGACGGCGGGATGGGCGCCCAATTGCAGGCGCAGGTATTTCGCCATGTCCGGCATCGTCGACTTCAGGTTGCCCGCCGCCCCCCAGGGCAGCTGCGGCATCGGCGTGGTGACGACGGGATTGTCGCTGTGGTAGCCGGGCGCCAGCCGGCCCGCATCCTTGGCGGTGATGCTCAGCCTGGTATCCTGCATGCCCGCTTCGCGCGCGAGCCATTGCGTGAGCAGGACTTCATAGGGCATGCCATAGATTGTTTCGAGCGTGTGCGCAACGAGTTCCGTACCGGCGCTGGAATACGCGTAGTCCTTGCCCAGCGGGCCCTTGATGCTAACCGTGTGCAAGTCCTGCCAGAATTGCCGTTGCCCGTAGCCAGCGTAGGCGGCATTGAGCTTTGCCGGCGTGGCGTGTGCCGTGAAATCCTGCAAGACGGTGTTCACCTGCAAGGGCAGCATGCCCGGCATATTGCTCGTGTGCGTGATCAAATGGCGCAAGCGAATGGGCTGCCCCTGCGACTGCAGGTTCGGGTAGGCGGCCGGCAGGTACGTTTGTATGGGATCGTCGAGCGCGGCCTTGCCATCGAGCACGGCGTTCGCCAGCAGCAGGCCGGCAAAAGTCTTGCTGACCGAACCGATTTCATACAGCGTTGTGTCGTCCGGCGGATTGGCTTTGCCGGTCTCCAGCTCGCCTTGATGCAGCATGAATTGCTTGCCCCGATACACGACGGCAATCGAGGTCGCGTGCAGCAATGGCGACTGCAGCAGGGTGGTCGCGGTCTGGCGCATGGCCGCAGGAATGTCGTGCGCAGGTGCCGTGGCTGCGGGCTTGCAAGCGGCCAGCACGAGTGTCATGCCAGTCATGATTGCGGCGAGTTTGATCATCATGCGCACCATCGAGGGGGGAGAGGCATTCTCGCACAATGGGTACAGCGGTGCCTGATAAAAGACAACGCCACCTGGAGGTGGCGTTGTCTTTTCATTCCTGCTGGCCCGGGGCGGCACCCGCCCGGCTTACTCCACCGTCACCGACTTCGCCAGATTCCTTGGCTTGTCCACATCCGTGCCGCGCGCCAGTGCCGTGTGGTACGCCAGCAATTGCAGCGCGACCACGTGCAGGATCGGCGACAAATCGCCGTAGTGCTCGGGCAGGCGGATGACGTGCAGGCCTTCGCCGGAGCTGATGCGCGAATCGACGTCGGCAAAGACGTACAGCTGGCCGCCGCGGGCGCGCACTTCCTGCATGTTCGATTTGAGCTTTTCGATCAGGGCGTCGTTCGGCGCGATGGTGACGACCGGCATTTCATTCGTCACCAGAGCCAGCGGGCCGTGTTTCAGTTCGCCGGCCGGATACGCTTCGGCGTGGATGTACGAGATTTCCTTCAGTTTCAAGGCGCCTTCCAGGGCGATCGGATAGTGCATGCCGCGGCCCAGGAAGAGGGCGTTTTCCTTGCGCGCGAATTCCTCGGACCAGGCGATGATCTGCGGTTCCAGCGCCAGCACGGAAGCGATGGCGACGGGCAGGTGGCGCATGGCTTTCAGGTGCGCCGCTTCCTGCTCTTCGCTCAGGCGGCCGTTGACTTGCGCCAGGCACAGGGTCAGCAGGAACAGGCCCGCCAGCTGCGTCGTAAACGCCTTGGTCGACGCCACGCCCACTTCCACGCCGGCGCGCGTGATGTAGGCCAAGGCGCATTCGCGCACCATGGCGCTGGTGGCCACGTTGCAGATGGTCAGGGTGTGCTGCATGCCCAGGCTGCGCGCATGTTTCAGGGCGGCCAGGGTGTCGGCCGTCTCGCCGCTTTGCGAAATGGTCACCACCAGCGTGTTCGGGTGCGGCACGCTGTCGCGGTAGCGGTATTCGCTGGCCACTTCCACGCTGACGGGCACTTTCGCAATCGCTTCGATCCAATATTTCGCCGTCATGCCCGCATACGAGCTGGTGCCGCAGGCCAGGATCAGCACGCGGTCGATCTGCTTGAAGATTTTATACGCGCCGTCGCCGAACAGTTCCGGCATGATGGCCGTCACGCCTTCGAGCGTGTCGCCGATGGCGCGCGGCTGTTCAAAAATTTCCTTCTGCATGTAGTGGCGGTACGGGCCCAGCTCGGCCGCGCCCGTGTGCGCGTGCACGGTTTTGACTTCGCGCTCGACCGGCTTGCCATCGACGTCGACGATCCAGCAGCGCGACAGTTGCAGGTCGACCACGTCGCCTTCTTCCAGGTAGATGATCTGGTCGGTCGTGCCGGCCAGCGCCATGGCGTCCGACGCGACAAAGTTTTCACCATTGCCCAGGCCGACGATCAGGGGCGAGCCCTGGCGCGCGGCCACCACGCGGTGCGGCTCGTCGCGACAGAAGACGGCGATCGCGTACGCGCCGTCGAGGCGTTTGACGGCCTGCTGCACGGTTTCAAATAAATCGCCGTTGTACATGTGCTCGACCAGGTGGGCGATCACTTCCGTATCCGTCTGGCTCTGGAAGACGTAACCCAAGGCCGTCAGTTCGGCGCGCAGTTCGTCGTGGTTTTCGATGATGCCGTTGTGCACCAGCGCCACGCGGGCATTTTCTTCCGTTGGGGAAAAGTGCGGGTGCGCATTGAACGAGACGGGGGCGCCATGCGTGGCCCAGCGCGTGTGGGCGATGCCCGTAAAACCGCTCAAGCCTTCTTCGCCGATCTGCTTTTCCAGCTCAGCCACGCGCGAGGTGGAGCGCGAACGCTGCAGCCGGCCATCCGCGTGCAGGGCGATGCCGCAGGAATCGTAGCCGCGGTATTCCAGGCGCTTCAAGCCTTCGAGCAGGATGGGAGTGATATTACGCTGCGCTACCGCGCCGACGATGCCGCACATGGAAACCTCTGTCTAAAATTTAATCAATGCAAGCATGCTAATGCAGAGTGCGTGAAATATGCTTTCTAAATCTGTATGTTTTTGACTAAATATTTCATGACCATTTTACGATGAAATATTATTTCATTTAAACTCAATATATTTCCCAATTCATAAAAATCATGAGCGAACACAATATTGCCCTCGACGAAATCGATCGTCGCATCCTGAACGCATTGCAACTTGATGCATCGCAAACCAACAGCGAGCTGGCACAAGCGGTGCACGTCTCGGCGCCCACCTGTTTGCGCAGGGTCAAGCATTTAAGGGAAAGCGGCGTCATCGAACGGCAAGTGGCCATCGTCGCGCCGCAACTGGTGGGGGCGCGCCTGACGGCCATCGTGGAAATCACGCTCGACGTGCAGGCGGCGGAACGCATGGCGGAATTCGAGCAGCTCGTGGCGGACGAGCCCGCCGTGCTGCAGTGCTACCGCGTCTCGCCCGGGCCCGACTTCGTGCTGATGGTGCAAGTGGCCGACATGCCCGCCTACCACGCGCTGGCGCACCGCCTGTTTGCCGCGCACGCGAATGTGCGCAACGTGAAAAGCTATTTTTCCACGTTCCGCAGCAAGTTCGAGACCCGTATCGCCGTGTGATTCTTATTTATCCACGGCTTGCCCACCGCTTGCCCACAGACTTATACGGCGCTTTTCCACCGCTTATGCCGCACTTGCCCACAGGCTTATGCACAAGCGTGACGCGGGCAAGCCATGGCAGCAGAGCAAGGGATGCGCGGGGAAGCAGTGCCAGGCGGCCCGCGACGGCGCCGCACCGGCATGGAAAAAGTGTACAAGCTACTGCCAGGTCAACTTGTACACCGGCTGCGCACAGCTTGCCAACAAGTTAGCAGCCCACTTATCGACAGGCTTATCCACAGCCATTGTGCGATGGCAGGCGGCATACTCAGGGGCGCACTTCGGCGTCGGCATAGAAGCGGTAGCCCGCGTTGCGGGCGGTATTGATGGGCAAGGCCAGGCCTGCCGCCTGTTCGGCCTTGCGGCGCAAGCGGCTGATCTGGGTGTCCAGGCGGCGCTGGTCGTAGCTGAGAAAATCCTCGCCCAGCGATTGCACGATCTGCTGGCGGCTGACGATGCGCTCCGGCTCGGCCATCAGTACGTGCAGCACGGTGACGTCCTGTTGCGACAGCGCAATGGCGCCGCAGCCGGGCGGCAAGAGGCGGCGCGGTCCCAGTTCCAGCACCCAGGCCGTGGCGGGCGGCGGCGCGTCGGCAGGCGGCGCGCCGAGGCGCCGTGCCAGCGCGCCCAGGGTGGCGGCCAGCTCGTCCAGGTCGGCGCTCTTGGGCAGGTAGTAATCGGCACCACCGCCCAGTCCGTTGACCTTGTCCTGCGTGGCCCCCGCGCGCGCCGTAAACACGACGATGCCGATGGGATGCCCCTGCGCGCGCAAGGCGCGCACCAGCACCATGCCTTCGCCATCGGGCAAGCCGAGGTCGATGATGGCAATGCGGTGCAGTGCTGGCGTGTAGCAGGCGTGGAAGGCGGCCAGGTCGGCCACGGCGCTGACGCGGTAGCCGCAATCACCGAGAAACTCCGTCAGCTCGTGGCGCAGCACGGCTTCGTCTTCAAGCAGGATGAGGTTCAACATGGCGCAAGGATAACCGATCGCCGTGGGGCCGGGAAGTTGTCTTTTTGACTGCCACGATGGCCGTGGTAAGCTCCTGCGCCATGAAAATCCTGCTCGCCATTTGCCTGTTGCTCACCGCCTTGCTCTGCCGGACTGCGGCAGCGGCACCCGTCCCCGCGCCGCTGCTGCTGCCTGCCAGCGGGCAGCCCGTGTCCGCCAGCGGCCACCTGCGGATGCTGCGCGACGCCACCGGCCGGCTGGGACCCGATGCGGCATTGGCGGCCCCCGGCTGGCGCACCTTGCCCGGCGCCGTCAGCGCCGGCTACACGCAGGACGCCGTCTGGCTGCGCCTGGACGTGACGCGCGCGGCAGCCTCCCCCGACGAATGGGTCCTGCGTTTCAGCAACGCCGTGCTCGACGATGTGCGGCTGTACCGCTGGGACGCGGCAGGCCACTGGAGCGTGCAGGAAGCGGGCGCCGACGTGGCGCGCGGCAACTGGCCCATCGATGCGCGCCAGGTGGTGTTTCCGCTGCGCCTGCAAGCCGATACGCCGCAGCGCTGGCTGGTGCGCCTGCACAGCAAAAAGGCCATGTCCACCGAACTGACCTTGTTGCCCAGCGCCAGCTTCGACGACGTTTCGCGCCGCGAATACCTGTATTACGGCTTGCAGTTCGGCAGTTATTTGCTATTGATCCTGTTCCACATCTTTTTCTGGCGCATGACGCGCGAAGCGCACAGCGGCTGGTATCTGCTGTACGTGCTGACGAATGCCACGACGGAAGCGCTGACGATCGCCATTCCCCAGCAAATTTTCGCCATGCCGAACTGGCTGTCCGATCCCATGCTGGGCGTGTCGATGGCGATGTCCATCGCCGTCGGTGCCCGTTTTTCCACTTTGCAACTGGAACTGCCCGCCCTGTTTCCCCGTTTCAGCCGCGCCGTGGTGGGCGTGACGGCCGCTGCCGCGCTGTGCGGTGCGCTGCTGGTGCTGCGCGGCAACTATGCCGCTGGCGTACTCGTCGTGCAAATGACGGCCTTGCCCTTGATCGTGCTGTTCATCACCCTGGCCAGCTGGCTGGCGCTGCGCGGGCATCGTCCGGCGCACGCCTTCCTGTTTATCTTCGGCATCTTTTACGCGGGCGTGGTGATCAGCTTCCTGCGCAACATGGCGATCGTGCCGCCGAATTTCTGACCAACCATGCGGCCACCCTGGGCGCCTTCGTGCACATGATGCTGATGAGTTTGCGCCTCAACCGCCGTTACGCCGAATTGCGCCGCGCCAAGGACCGGGCGCAGGCCGAGGCCGTCAGCGCCGTGCGCGCCCTGAATGAGCGCCTGGAAGAGCAGGTGGCGCTGCGCACGGCAGCATTGCGGCAGGAAATCGGCCGGCGCGCCGCGCTCGAAGGCGAATTGCGCGCCGCGCTGAAAGTGGAAACCCGCACGCGCGAAGAGCAGCAGGATTTCGTTGCCATGGTGTCGCATGAATTCCACACGCCACTGGCCATCATCAATACCACGGCCCAGCAAATTGCCCGCAACACAGAGGCGCCGCGGGAAAAGACCCTGCAGCGCTGCCAGAATCTGCGTGAAGCCAGCGGCCGCATGACGGCGCTGGTGGATGAATACCTGAGCGCCGACCGCATGGAAACGAGCGCGGCGACCTTCCGGCCCCTGCCATGCGACTTGCGCGCGCTGCTGACGGCCGTGCTGGCCGAGTGGCCGCCCGGCCGCGTCGATGCCAGCGTGCAGGCGCTGCCCGACAGCATCGTGGCCGATGCCAGCCTGCTGCGCGTGGCCCTGCGCAACCTGCTCAGCAATGCCGACCGGCACGCGCCGCAGACCCAGGCGATCCGCATGCAGGCCGCCACGCTGGGGGACGGCCGCGTGCAGATCGTCGTCAGCAACGAGGGCGAGCCGCTGCCCGCCGATGAAATCCCGCGCCTGTTCCAGAAATACTTCCGTGGCCGCATCGCCCAGCACAAGCCTGGCGCCGGACTGGGCCTGTACCTGGTGCAGCGCATCGCCGAACTGCACGGCGGCCAGGTCACGCTGGCCAGCGCCGGCGCCAACGGCACCATCAGTTTCGCCCTGCACCTGCCCGCCTGATCGCTCCCGCATTCCCGACTGAAACAGTCGGGAATCGCTCAGGTTTGCTCAATTTCAAACGCTTCCATTCTGCTATATTTCCCGTCGGAAATCTTTGTAGCTTTTTATAACAAGAATGTTTAAAAAAGCAACAAAATAGATGCCTTCGGGGAAGCGCACGCCTTTCCTGTCGGCCATCGGCGCCAACACCTACCGCACAGGAAAAACATGCATCGCTCTTCATTCTTCATCCGCAGTCTTGGCCACGCCTGTTCCCGGCCGCATTCCTGAGCGATTTTCATCCCCATTCTGCCCACGCCAGCCTGGCGCTGGAGCATACCTTTTTCACATCAACAAGGATCGACCCTATGCATCGTCATGGATCATTGAATCACGTCTACCGCCTCGTCTGGAGCCACGTCCTGAACGCCTGGGTCGCCGTCGCGGAAACCTCGCGCGGACGCGGCAAGGGCAGCCGCCGCAAACTGGCCGCAGCGGCGGCCGCCATGACGGCGCTGGCGCTGGGAGGACCGGCGCTGGCCACTCCCACGGGCGGGCAGGTGGTGGCAGGCACGGCCAGCATCAGCCAGCAGGGCAACAGCACCACGATCAGGCAATCGAGCCAGCAGGCGGCGCTGAACTGGAACAGTTTTAACGTGGGCGCCAACGAAAGCGTCACCTTCGTTCAGCCTTCGGCCAGCGCGCTGGCCGTCAACCGCATCTTCGACAGCAACGGCACGCAAATCCTCGGAAGGCTCAACGCGAATGGCCAGGTATACCTGATCAACCCGAACGGCGTGCTGTTCGGCCGCGGCGCGCAAGTCAATGTGGGCGGCCTGGTGGCTTCGACGCTCGACGTCGACAACGCCAGCCTGGGCGGCTCGAAGCATGCCTTCGCCGGCAAGGGCAGCGGCAGCGTCATCAACGAAGGCACGCTGCGCGCGGCCGACGGCGGCTATGTCGCCTTGCTGGGCAACAAGGTCGGCAACCAGGGCGCCATCTCGGCCCGTCTGGGCACGGTCGCGCTGGGTGCCGGCAGCGCCGCTACCCTGAGCTTTGACGGTGCGCGCCTGCTGCAACTGCGCATCGAGCAAAGCACCCTGAAAACCTGGCCGAGAACGGCGGCCTGATCCGCGCCGATAGCGGCCAGGTGCTGATGAGCGCTGGCGCCCGCGACTCGCTGCTGGCCAGCGTCGTCAACAACACGGGCGTCATCGAGGCGCGCAGCGTGGAACAGCGCGATGGCAGCATCGTCTTGCTCGGCGGCATGAGCGCCGGCACCACCCATGTGGCCGGCACCCTGGACGCCAGCGCCCCGAACGGCGGCAATGGCGGCTTCATCGAAACGAGCGCCGCCCACGTGAAGGTCGCCAACGACGTTCGCATCAGCACGGCCGCCGCTCAGGGCCGCGCCGGCACCTGGCTGATCGACCCGGTCGACTTCACCATCGCCGCCAGCGGCGGCGACATCAGCGGCGCCGCCCTGTCGGCCAACCTGCGCAATGGCAATGTGGTAATCCAGAGCACGCAAGGCAGCGCCGGCACGGCCGGCGACGTGCACGTCAACGACAAGGTGAACTGGTCGGCCAACCGGCTGACCCTGAATGCCCAGCGCAACATCAATATCAACGCCACCCTGAACGGTTCCGGCACGGCCAGCCTGGCGCTGGAATACGGCCAGGGCGCCGCCGCCGCCGGCAATACGGCCGCGTATCTGCTGAGCAGCGGCGCGCAGGTGCATCTGCCCGCCGGGCAAAATTTCAGCACCACATTGGGCGCGGACGGCGTGCGCACCGACTATACGGTCATCACCGCCCTGGGCGCTTACCGCAGCGTCACGGGCACCGACTTGCAAGGCATTAATGGCAAGCTGAACGGCAATTTTGTGCTCGGTGCCGACATCGACGCCTCGGCCACCGCCTCGGCCGCCTGGAACCCCGTTTGGTGGGATGCGGGCTTCATGCCGCTGGGCAGGGATACGGGCTTTAGCGGCATCTTCGACGGCCTCGGTCATTCCATCAATCAGCTCAGCATGATGTCGGGTTCCGGCGGCGGCAGCGGCTTGTTTTCCATCACCACCAAGGATGCCCTGATCCAGAACGTGGGTTTGAATGGCGGCCACATCAAGACCCATTATTACGCGGGCGGCCTGGTGGGCGACAACAAGGGCACGATCAGGAATAGCTATGCGGCGCTCGATGTCACCGCCGATGGCTTCATCAGCGGCGGCCTGGTGGCGCGCAACAGCGGCAGCATCATCAACAGCTACGCCTCGGGCGCCGTCAGCGGCAACTCCCTGAGCGGGGGCCTGGCCGGCATCAACCTGGGAACGATCAGCAACAGCTATGCCACGGGCAGCGTGGCGGGCAAGAGCGACATTGGCGGCCTGATTGGCACCAACTCGGGATCGGTCGATACCAGTTTCGCCACGGGGCGCCTGCTCATCGCCGACGGCGGCAGCAACTTCGGCGGTTTGATCGGCAGCAATGGTGCACCGCAAAAAATCATCAACAGTTTCTGGTCCATCGACGGTACGGGCCAGGCCACCTCCAAGGGCGGCACCGGGCTGACGGACGCGCAGATGCGCACGGCCAGCAGTTTCACGGGCTTTAACTTCACCACCACGCCTGGCGCGCCGGGCAACAACTGGGTGCTGGTCAACGTGGACGGCGGTTTGAATAATGCCGGCGGAGCGGCGGGCGCCACATATCCGATGCTGGCGTCCGAATATGCGACGACGATCCACAATGCGCACCAGCTGCAATTGATGGCCATGGCGCCGGGCGCCGCGTATGTGCTGGGCGCGAATATCGACGCCAGCGGCACGGCGGGCGGCAAGGGCGTCTGGGGCGAGACCGGCTTCATTCCCGTCGGCACGCGCGACAACGCATTCACGGGTAGCCTGGACGGCCAGGGCCATACCATCAGCGGCCTGTATATCGACCTGCCCGATACCAGGAATGTCGGACTGATCGGCTACTCGGAGGCAGGTTCCGTCATCCGCCATGTCGGCATGCTCGGCGGCAGCATCAAAGGAGAGGACAGTGTTGGCGGCCTGGTAGGGTCGAATGGCGGCCTGGTCAGCGATAGCTACGCCACCGGGACGGTCAGCGGCGACGACTATGTTGGCGGTCTGGTAGGGGAGAATGGCGGTCGGGTTACCGATAGCTACGCCACCGGGACGGTCAGCGGTGACGACAGCATCGGCGGCCTGATGGGCCTGAACTACAAGGGCACCGTCAATGACAGCCACGCCAGCGGCAATGTCAGCGGCAGCGGCAGGATCGGCGGCCTGATCGGTGAAATTGACCATGGCACCGTCAGCGGCAGCTACGCCAGCGGGACGGTCGTCGGCGTGGATAACCGCGTGGGTGGCCTGGTGGGCGATAACTACAAAGGCACCATCACTGGCAGTTATGCCACCGGTAACGCCAGCGGATTTCGCAATGTAGGCGGCCTGGTCGGAAGCAATACTGGCGACGATGGCATCAGCGCCACGGTGCGCGGCAGTTACGCCACAGGCAACGCCACCGCCGTCAAGGACAATGCGGGCGGCCTGGTCGGCTACAACCTGGAAGGCAGCATTGCCGACAGCTACGCTACTGGCGTGGCCAGTGGCGACTATGACGTCGGTGGCTTGCTCGGTTTTAACAGCAACCCGGGTGACAGCGTGAGCAACAGCTACGCAACGGGCGCCGTGCACGGCAATGCGACGACCGGCGCCTTGGTCGGCAACAACTTCGGCATCGTGCGCGACAGCTTCTGGAGCGGCGCGGCCACAGCGCCTGGCATCGCTGGAAATGAAGGCACACTGAGCAATGTGCGCGGCCTGAGCGATGCAGAGCTGCGCTCGCCATCGAGCTTCGCCGGCTGGGACATGGCCACCAGCGGCGGCAGCCACGCCGTCTGGCGTATCTACGCAGGCCAGACGGCGCCGCTGCTGCGCAGCTTCCTGACGGCCCTGACCGTCAACGCCGATGCCACCAGCAAGACCTACGATGGCAGGAACTACTCTGGCGGCCTGGTCAATGCCCGCTATTCGCTGGCCGGCGCCGCCGAATCCGGGAATATTCTCTACAGCAACAATGGCGTGTATGGCGCCATGCGCGATGCCGGCAGCTATCACGCCATAGACAGCTATCTGTATTCCGGCCAGCAAGGTTATGACATCGACCTGGTGGCAGGGGCGCTGACGATCAACCGGGCCGTCATTACTCTCGACGGCATGCGCACCTACGACGGCGGCAACGGCATGGCTGCGGGCCTGCTGACGTTGCGGGGACTGGTCAGCGGCGAGAGCCTGGTCCTGTCCGGCATTGGCATCCTCGACAACAAAAACGTCGGTGTAGACAAGTACCTCAACAGCGCTAGCTTGATGCTGGCGAACGGCCAGGGTGGCCGGGCGGACAATTACACGCTGGAAGGTGGCCAGCACCGCGCCACCATCACCCGCGCCACCTTGTATGTGCAGGATGCGGGGGTGGCAAATAAAGTGTATGACGCCACCAACCAGGCCACCCTGACGGGCACGGCCAAGGTGCTGGCGCTGGGCGACGACCAGCTCAGCTTGACGGGCGGCAATGCGTATTTTGCCGACAAGCACGCCGGCACAGGGAAAACCGTCACCCTCGGCGGCTTCAGCCTGCAGGGTGCGGACGCGGCCAACTATGCACTCGTGCAGCCAGGCAATATCACGGCCGACATCGCCAAGGCCAGCGTGGTCGTCACGGGCGTGGGCGCGGCGAATAAAGTCTACGACGCGACGACGGGCGCCACTTTGACGGGCACGGCCAAGGTACAGGTGCTGGGCGACGACGACTTGCGCGTGGCGGGCGGCAACGCCCACTTTGCCGACAAGCACGCCGGCAACGGTAAAACCGTCACCCTCGGCGGCTTCAGCCTGCAGGGCGCGGACGCGGACAACTATGAGCTCGTGCAGCCGGGCAACGTCACGGCCGATATCGCCAAGGCCAGCGTGATGGTGACGGGCGTGGGCGCGGCGAATAAAGTCTACGACGCGACCAATCAAGCCACCCTGACGGGCACGGCCACGGTGCTGGCGCTGGGCGACGACCAGCTCGGCGTGACGGGCGGCAACGCAGCGTTTGCCGACAAGCACGCCGGCAACGGTAAAAAGGTCACTGTCAGCGGCTTCAGTTTGCAAGGCGCTGACGCGGCCAACTATGACCTGGTGCAGCCAGGCAACGTCACGGCCGATATCGCCAAGGCCAGCGTGGTGGTGACAGGCGTGGGCGCGGCGAACAAAGTCTACGACGCGACCAATCAAGCCACCCTGACGGGCACGGCCACGGTGCTGGCGCTGGGCGACGACCAGCTCAGCTTGACGGGCGGCAACGCCCACTTTGCCGACAAGCACGCCGGCAACGGTAAAACCGTCACCCTCGGCGGCTTTGCCTTGCAGGGCGCGGACGCGTCCAACTATGCACTCGTGCAGCCGGGCACCGTCACGGCCGACATCGCCAAGGCCAGCGTGGTGGTGACCGGCGTGGGCTCGGCCAACAAAGTCTACGACGCGACCAATCAAGCCACCCTGACGGGCACGGCCACGGTGCTGGCGCTGGGCGACGACCAGCTCGGCGTGACGGCGGCAACGCAGCGTTTGCCGACAAGCACGCCGGCAACGGTAAAAAGGTCACTGTCAGCGGCTTCAGTTTGCAAGGCGCTGACGCGGCCAACTATGACCTGGTGCAGCCAGGCAACGTCACGGCCGATATCGCCAAGGCCAGCGTGGTCGTCACCGGCGTGGGCGCGGCCAACAAAGTCTACGACGCGACCAATCAAGCCACCCTGACGGGCACGGCCACGGTGCTGGCGCTGGGCGACGACGACTTGCGCGTGGCGGGCGGCAACGCAGCGTTTGCCGACAAGCATGCCGGCAACCGTAAAACCGTCACCCTCGGCGGCTTCAGCCTGCAAGGCGCGGACGCAGCCAACTATGAACTCGTGCAGCCAGGCAATATCACGGCTGACATCGCCAAGGCCAGCTTGCTCTACACGGCCGCGCCCGTGACCTTGACGGGTGGCCGCACGCCCGATGGCTTGAGCGGCAAGGTCAGCGGCCTGCTGGGCAGCGACACCCTGGCGGATGCCACCAGCGGCATCCTGGCCTGGACCAGCCCGGCCACGGCCAGCAGCCCGGCCGGCAACTACGCCATCACCGGTAGCGGCCTGAGCTCGACCGACTATGCCTTCGTGCAAGCCGGGGGCAATGCCAGCGCGCTGACGTTGCAGTCGGCGACCCTGCCGCCGCCGGCCCAGGCAGCCGTGGTGCAATTGCAGGCGCAAGTGCTGGGCAGCTTTGCCGACACGCGTCCCGGCACCTTGGCCGCCGCGCCGACCATCACCATCACGCAGACGGATGTCCCGGCCGCCAATGCTGGCGCCAGCAATGCCTTGCCGAACACCACCATGCAGATCGGCAGCCGCGGCCCGGCCCTGCAAGTCGTCTTGGGCGGCGTCAAGCTGCCCGCCAACATGCTTAACGTAAATCAATAACACCATGACTTATTCATCGATTCCGCGACACCTGATGCAACAACCGTTGCTGTCCCTGCTGCTGCTGGCCTTTGCGCCATGCGCCCGCCGCCCAAACCACCCCGGTGGTGCCCGACGCGGGCGCCATCCTGCGCCAGTTGCAGCCGGCCACGCCCGCCAATGCGCCCGCCAGTGCGCCGGCGCTGCGCATCGAACAGAAAGAGGGCTCGCCGCTGCCCGCCAGCGCGCCATTTCTCGTCACGCGCATCGACATCGCCGGCAACGGCGCGTTCGATGCGGCCACCTTGCAAGCGCTGGTGGCCGATGCCCGCGGCACCACGCTGACCTTGGAGCAGCTGGGCGAACTGGCCGCCCGCATCACCAGCTACTACCGCGTCAACGGCTATCCGCTGGCGCGCGCCATCGTGCCCGCCCAGACCATCCGCCAGGGCACCGTGCGCATCGAAGTACTCGAGGCGCGCTATGGCCAGGTCGGCATCGACAACCGCAGCGATGTCAGCGACGCCTTGCTGAACGCCACGCTGGCGCCCTTGCAAACGGGCCAGACCATCGGCCAGGCGGAACTCGACCGCAGCTTACTGTTGCTGTCCGACATCCCGAATGTCGCCATCACGGCCACGCTCAAGCCCGGCGCCGAGGTCGGCAGCTCCGACCTGCTGGTCGATGCCTGGTCCGGTCCTGGCGTGGCCGGCAATGCTTTCCTCGACAACAATGGCAACCGTTACACGGGCCGCGCCCGCCTTGGTGCCACCGTGTACCTGTACAACCCGCTGCACCAGGGCGACGTGGCCAGCGCCAGCGTGCTCAGCTCGGGCAAGGGCATGTCGTATGCGCGTCTCGGCTATGATTTGCTGCTGAACGGCGCCGGCACGCGCGCCGGGGTGGCCATGTCCGCCTTGCGCTACCGCCTGGAAGGCGCCATGCGCCCGCTGGAAGCGCATGGCACGGCCCAGGTCGCCAGTGGCTGGCTGCGCCATCCGCTGCTGCGCAGCCGCGATGCGAATATGTATCTGCAGCTGCAATATGACCAGGTGCACTTGCGCGACCGCATCGACACCAGTGCCATGCGCAGCGACCGCCGCCTGGATAACCTGGGCGCGACCCTCAGCGGCGACGTGCGCGATGCGACCCTGGCTGGCGCCATCACCAGTTGGAGCGTGGCCGCCACCGCTGGCAAGCTCGACATCAGCGACCCGCTGGCGCGCCTGAACGACGCCTACAGCGCGCGCAGCCATGGCACTTACGCAAAATGGAACGTCAACCTGTCGCGCCTGCAAAACCTGGACCAGCGCAATGCCGTGTACCTGGCCATCGCCGGGCAATGGGCCGATAGCAACCTCGATTCGTCCGAAAAGATGAGCGTAGGCGGGCCCTACACGGTGCGCGCCTATGACGTGGGCGTCGCTGCTGGCGACCTCGGCTACTTCGGCAGCGCGGAATGGCGGCATGACCTCGATACCGGCAGCGCCGGGCAATGGCAAGCCGTGGCCTTCCTCGACAGCGCGCGCGTGACGGTCAACCAGCAGCGCTGGTCGGCAGGCCCGAACAGCGCGCGCCTGCACGGCGCCGGGCTGGGCGTGAACTGGGCGGACGGACAGCAGTGGAATGCCCGCGCGTATGTCGCCAAGCCCATCGGCGGCACGCCGGTCCTGCTGGCTTCGCGCAGCTCCGCCCGCCTGTGGGTCGAGCTGAATCGCCGTTTCTGATGCGGCAGCAACAGCCGGAAGCCATGCTTCCGGCTGTTGCTTGATCCAACGCAATACTTACCCACCAGCTTTCCACCGCCTATGCACGGCTTTTCCACAGCCTTACCCACAGAGCAAGCTCAGGCCGATGACAGGCACGACTGCTTATCCCTACTTATGCAAAGGCTATGCAGTGCTTATCCGCAGGCTTACACACAGACTTATCCACAATTAACGGGTAAACCGGCTTACACGACCGTAAAATGACGAAAATCGGAGGGAAGGGGGAGGACAGGCGCATGACAGGCGAAGCCAGCCATCTTACGCACAGCTTGTACGCAGGCTTGCCCACATGCTTATCCCATACTTGCTGATGGGCTTACCCACATAGTTATTATCCAAATAAAAAAGGCAGGCCGCAAGGCCTGCCCGTGTGCCAGCGCCGACGCCAGCCTTACTTCTTGATCTTGACGGGACGCGTCCAGCCGTCGATGGTCACCTGCCGCGCGCGCGACACCGTCAGCTTGCCGGCCGGCGCATCTTTCGACAAGGTCGTGCCGGCGCCCAGGGTGGCGCCCTTGCCGACGGTGACGGGGGCGATCAGCTGGCTGTCGCTGCCGATAAAAGCGTCGTCTTCAATCACCGTGCGGAACTTGTTCACGCCATCGTAGTTGCAGGTGATCGTGCCGGCGCCGATGTTGACCTTCGAACCGATGGTGGCGTCGCCGATGTAGGCCAGGTGGTTGGCCTTGCTGTGGGCGGCGATCTGGCTGTTTTTCACTTCGACGAAGTTACCCACATGCACGTCTTCCGCCAGGACCGTGCCCGGGCGCAGGCGCGCGTAGGGGCCGATGATGGAAGCGGCGCCGACGACGGCATCCTCGATATGGCAGAAGGGCTTGATGTGCGCGCCGGCGGCCACGGTGGCATTGATGATGACGTTGTTGGCGCCCACGCGCACGCCGTCGCCCAGTTCCACGCGGCCTTCGAACACGCAGCCGACGTCGATGGTGACGTCGCGGCCGCAAATGAGTTCGCCGCGCACGTCGATGCGGGCGGGATCGAGCAGGGTCACGCCCCGTTCCAGCAAGGCTTGCGCGATATTGTTCTGGTGGATGCGCTCCAGCTGGGCCAGCTGCACCTTGCTGTTGACGCCCGCCACTTCCCACACGGCGGCCGGGTGGGCCGAGGTGACGGCCACGCCGTCGGCGACGGCCTGGGCAACGATATCGGTCAGATAGTATTCCCCTTGGGCATTATTGTTCGACAGGGACGACAGCCATTGCTTCAGGGGCACGGTGGGCGCGACCATGATGCCGCTGTTGATTTCGCGGATGGCGCGCTCTTCTGGCGTGGCATCCTTTTCCTCGACGATGCGCACGATGGCGCCATGCTCGCGCACGATGCGGCCCAGGCCGAAGGGATCGTCCTGTTCCACGGTCAAAATAGCCAGCTTGTCCTTGCCGGCCGCCTGCACCAGCTGCTGCAGGGAAGCGGCGCTGGTCAGCGGCACGTCGCCGTACAGGATCAGGGTCGGTACGCTGTCATCGAGCAAAGCCACGGCTTGCTGCACCGCATGGCCGGTGCCCAGCTGCTGCGTTTGCTCGGCCGCGTCGACCGCCAGGCCTTGGCTGGTCTTGTAGCCGTCAAGCAACTTCAGCACCGCAGCGCCCCCATGCCCGTAAATCACGCATAATCGGGACGGCGCCAGGCTGCGCGCCGTATCGATCACATGCGACAGCAGCGGCTTGCCAGCCAGCGGGTGCAGTACTTTTGGCAGCGCCGACTGCATGCGTTTCCCCATACCGGCGGCGAGAATGACAACGTTCATAGACCGTAATTTTTATAAGTTAAGAATATGAAAAAGTTTAACACGCAGGCCCCGTCTTCCACGCCCTTCCAGCGGTTTACTTATGCCGTGCTGGCCCTCATGCTGGTCGTCATGGCCGGCTGCAGCGGCTTGCGCCTGGCCTACAACAATGGCGATACCGTGCTGTACTGGTGGCTGAACGCGTATGTCGACCTGGACCGCGACCAGAAGGGCTGGGTGCGCGAGGATATCGACAAGCTGTTCGACTGGCACCGCAAGACGCAATTGAAGGATTACGTGGATATCCTGCGCACGGGCCAGAAACAGTTGCAGGGCAATATCACGCAGGCGGACCTGATGGCCGACTACGGCGAAATCAAGCAGCGCACCCAGGCACTGCTGCTGAAGGCGGCGCCGGATCTGGCCGACCTGGCCCGTTCGCTCAAGCCCGAGCAAATTGCGCAGATGGAAAAGAAGTTTAAATCGAACAATGATGATTATCGCAAGAAATACCTGAGCGGCGACCAGGAGAAGCGCCAGAAACTGCGCTACAAGAAAGCCATGGAGCAATTCGAACTGTGGTTCGGCAGCTTCAGCAGCGAGCAGGAAGCCCTCATCCGCAAGGCGTCCGACGCGCGTCCGCTGAACAATGAGATCTGGCTCGACGAACGCATGCGGCGCCAGCAGAACGTATTGAACCTGGTCAAGAAAGTCCACCAGGAAAAGCTCGGCAAGGACGCCACCGTGAGCCTGATCAACACCCTGATCAAGGACAGTTTCGAGCGCCTCGAACATTCCGAGCGCAAGGCCTTTTTTGACGCCTACGAAAGCAGCACGGCGCAGATGGTCTTGACGGTCATCAAGATCGCCACGCCAGCGCAAAAGGCCCACGCCGTCAAGCGCATGCAGGGCTGGATCGACGATTTCAATTCCCTGGCCACGCAAGCCAAATAGCCAGGCAGCGCCAGCAGGGGGGAGGGGGCCATATGCTATAGTGGCCGCCACCGAATTGAAGAAATACCCATGCAAAAGAAAATTAAAAAACCCGCCAAAGTCCCCGTCCACCACGCGCCGCCACCGAACCAGGTGCGCATCATCGGCGGCCAGTGGAAGCGCTCCGTGCTGCCTGTTTTGCAGGCACTGGGCTTGCGCCCGACGCCGGACCGCGTGCGCGAAACCGTCTTTAACTGGATTAATCACTTGCGCGACGGCGACTGGGCCAACGCCCAGGTGCTGGACCTGTTCGCCGGCAGCGGCGCGCTGGGCTTCGAAGCGGCCAGCCGCGGCGCGGCGTCCGTCACCATGGTCGATACGCACACGCCCGTGATCCGCCAGCTGGAAGAAAACAAGGTGAAATTGCGCGCCGACAATGTCCAGCTGCTGCGCGGCGACGCCCTGCTGACGGCGCAAGGGCTGGCAGCGCGCGGCCAGCGTTACGACCTGATCTTCCTCGATCCGCCCTACCAGCAGGATTTCCTGGCAAAAGTGTTGCCGCTGTGCGCCAACCTGCTCAAGGAAGGCGGCATGGTGTATGCGGAATCGGGCTTGCCGCTGGTCTTCGATGAAACCAGCGCACTGGAAAAGCCCGAGTGGATGGCGCCATGGGAAGTCATCCGCGCCGACAAGGCGGGCACCGTTTATTATCATTTGCTAACTTACAACAAAGTACTGGCAACTGCCTGAATCTGCCTATAAATGAGGCAAAAAAGCTCCCTGGCCCGAGGCGCGGCACCAAGGTGGTCACCAATTTCAGGCATAATGCGCGTCTATATTGGTGCATCATCAGGGAGCCGCAATGGTTGTAGCCGTTTATCCAGGAACATTCGATCCGCTCACGCGCGGTCATGAAGATTTGGTGCGCCGCGCATCGGGCCTGTTTGACAAGCTGATCGTCGGTGTGGCCGACAGCAAGAACAAGCAACCGTTTTTTCTCGCTCGACGAACGCCTGGAAATCGCCAACGAAGTGCTCGGCCACTATCCGAACGTGCAAGTGGAAAGCTTTTCCGGCCTGCTCAAGGATTTCGTGCGCAAGCACGAGGCGCGCGTCATCGTGCGCGGCTTGCGCGCCGTTTCCGACTTCGAATACGAATTCCAGATGGCGGGCATGAACCGCTACCTGCTGCCCGATGTCGAAACCATGTTCCTGACGCCGTCCGACCAGTACCAGTTCATTTCGGGCACCATCGTGCGCGAAATCGCGGCGCTGGGCGGCGACGTCTCCAAGTTTGTCTTCCCCTCGGTGAACCGCTGGCTGCAAAACAAGATTGCCGCCAACGCTGCCTCATCGCAATAAGTAAGAGTGAAATCATGGCATTACTGATCACCGACGAATGCATCAATTGCGACATTTGCGAGCCCGAGTGCCCGAATGACGCGATCTACATGGGCGCGGAAATCTACGAAATCGATCCCAACAAGTGCACCGAATGCGTGGGCCACTTTGACGAGCCGCAATGCCAGCAAGTGTGCCCTGTCAGCTGCATCCCCTTCAATCCCGCCTGGCGCGAAAGCCCGGAGCAATTGATGGCCAAGTACGAACGCCTGCAGGCGGAACTTCCCGCCGCCAAAGCCTAAGCTTTTCTTCCGCGCCACTTCCGGGCCACGTCTGCGTGGCGCCAGCTTCTGCCAACTGTTCTACACTGTGTGCTGACTTATCCACAGCCCATGTTTCTCCACGGAGGCAGAAGATGCAAATAAGCACATCCCGTTTGGGCCGCTCCCTGGCTTGTGCCTGCCTGTGCGCCGTCTTGGCACAAGCGGCGCTGGCCGTCGAGGTGGGCGGCGTCAAGCTGGACGAGACGGTGCAGCTGGCCAGCCGCGAGTTGAAACTCAACGGCGCCGGCGTGCGCTACAAGGTCATCTTCAAGGTCTACACGATCGCGCTGTACCTGCCGGAAAAGAAAACCCAGCTGGAAGATATCCTGGCGCTGCCCGGGCCGCGCCGTCTGGAAATCGTCATGCTGCGCAATATCACCTCCGACGAGCTGGGACAGGCGTTCATGCAGGGCTTGAAGCGCAGTTCCGACCAGGCCGACCGCACGCGCCTGCTGAGCCAAACGATGCAATTCGGCGCCATGTTCGCCATGGTGCCCGGCCTGAAGAAGGGCGACATTCTCACCGTGGACTGGCTGCCGGAAGAGGGCACGTTGTGCAAGCTGAACGGCAAACAGGTGGGCGACACGGTGCCGGACCTGGCCTTTTACAATGCGCTGCTGAAAATCTGGATCGGCGCCCATCCGGCCGACACGCTATTGCGCGCGCATTTGCTGGGCGACATGGCGTAATCGGCTGGCGGCAGGCGTAAAAAAAGCCGGCGCAGGCCGGCTTGTCATTTTGCAACAGTTGCTCGCTCAGGCACGCGTCGACAGGGCGCGCAATTCGGCGGCATTGCTTGGCGACACGCCATCCATCTTGCCCAGAGTGCGTTGCAAGGCTTGCGCTTCGCGCATCTGCTGGCGCGCCAGGCGCTCTTCGCGGCTCAGCTTGGGACGCACCACCAGCACCATGGCGCGGGCGATGCCCACCAGCAATGGCTTGAACAGCAGGGCGAAGGCGCCCACGGCGACGATCACCAGCACGAGTTGCAGGGCGTTCAGCAGGGAAATCTCCAGCACGGGTGCGGATACTGCGTACAGGGCGGAGGCGAAGGTAGACATACTGTTCCAGTGCATTATAGAATTTGCCAGTACTATAGTGCAGTGCAACATATAAATCTAATTCCATTTCTTGATACCAATTATATGAATCGTGAATGGAAAACTGTAATATTTTTTGACGAGTGAAAATATTCGTGCCCGGCGCGGTTTACACTCTTAACTAAATATCTGAATTCAACTTTTATCTTGGGCTTTCCATGAGTTTTCTGACGCTGGATCTGAACTTGCTGCGTGTTTTCGACGCCGTCATGACGGAACAAAACCTGACGCGCGCAGCGGGCCACCTGGCGATGACGCAGCCGGCGGTATCGAACGCCATCAAACGCCTGCGCGAAAGCCTCGGTGACGAATTACTGATCCGCACGGCGTATGGCGTGAAACCCACGCCCCGCGCCGAAGCGCTGTGGCCGTCCGTGCGCTCGGCCCTGGCCAGCCTGGAAGCGGCCGTCACGCCGGAAACCTTCGACGTGTCGAAGACGCACGCCACCTTCCGCATGGCCATGGCCGATGCGACGGCCGCCTTCTGGCTGCCCTCCCTGATGCGCTCGATCGAACGGGAAGCGCCGGGCGTCAACGTGCGCATGATGCCGCTGACCACGCGCGAGCCGCGTCCGATGCTGCTGCGCGGCGACATCGACCTGGCCGTGGGCTTCTTTCCCGGCGTGGCGGCGCAATTGTCGAGCGAAACGGGTTCACCCATCCGCCACGAGCGCCTGTATTCCGGCAAATATGTATGCGTGATGCGGCGCGGCCATCCGTTGGCCGACAAGGAATTGACCCTGGATAACTATTGCGCGGCGAACCATTTATTGGTGAGCTTTTCCGGCCGCGCGCATGGCTTGATCGACGAAGCGCTGTCGCAGATCCACCGCGAACGGCGCATCTTGCTGACGGTCAACCAGTTCTTCACGGCCGGCAGAGTCGTCGCCAATTCCGACCTGATCACCGTCTTGCCGCGCCATCTGATCGCCTCGACGGGCATGACGGAATCCCTGCTGTACAAGGATTTGCCGTTGACCTTGCCGGCCGTCCACCTGGACATGCTGTGGCACGAGCGCGACGCCCGCAGCCCCGCCCACAAGTGGCTGCGCAACCACCTGGAAAGCATGAACACGCCCACGTTACGGACGGCCACGGCGGCCGGCGGCGGCGTGGCGCCGAAGCCCCATATCGAGTGAAAAAATTAGCGGCACGAACGTCTGAGAAAATCGTAGCGAGCGGAAGTAAGTTGTGGCCGAGAAGCGGAACTGTGCTCTAGCACAGGGAGCATCGCAGGCCGCAAATGACGACGCGCAGTAGATTTAATCAGATGTTCATCATGCATGGCTGCTGGAGCGATAACCAATTCTAAAACCGCCCCAGTGCTTGCCCTCGACGTGGATGGGCACGGATAAATCGTGCATGACTTCGCCCGTGTCGCGTTTATAGGTCTGCAACAGGAAGGGCTTGGTGTTGCTGCCGCAGCGCTTGCCCGTACGGTCGCTGAAGATGCGCTTGGTGCGGTTATTCACCATATCGGTGGCGTAATCTCCCGTCAGCGGCTGGGAAAACTTCTTGTTGTGCGTTGGAAAATATCCATTGTTGTCGACGGCGCCCGCATACGCCAGGTGAGGTAATGCGGCCAGCACGCCTTCCTGCAGGTCCGGCAGCACCTTGTCCGTAAATGCATCGAACTTCGTGTTGTGCTTGGGCGGATTGGTATTCGGGATGGGCCGGTAATGGCGGTCGAACAGGGCTTCGCGCGTGATGCGGCCCGACGCGATCGCTTGCTCGAACAGTTTGCCCACCTCGCGCGCGGCGCGCTGGGCCGCCTCGCGGATCTCGTCGTGCGGCGTGGCCACGCTCGATTCGCCCAGGGCGCCGGCGATCGCTTCGCTTCGGCCCGCTCGGCCAGGGCCATGGCCGACTGCGTGGCGCGCGGCAATTCGGCTTCGTCGACAGCATGCTGTCGCGGATTTGCAGGATTGCATCGGCGATCAGCTGCGTCGTATCGACGTGTTCGCGCGAGGCGCGGGCGATCTGGCCGATCTCGTCCTCGGATTCGCCCGATGACTGCTCGATATGGCTGAGTGAGGCATGCACGCTTTCCACATTGCGCGCCGCTTCCGTGACACCGGTCGCGAGCGAACTCATGCCGCGCGCGGCTTTTTCCGCCTGTTCATTGATTTCGCGCACCATCACGCTGATTTCATCGGAGGCTTCCTTGGTGCGCTGCGCCAATTGCCGCACTTCGCCGGCCACCACGGCAAAACCGCGCCCGTGTTCGCCGGCGCGCGCCGCTTCGATGGCGGCGTTCAGCGCCAGCAAATTGGTGCGCGCGGAAATATCGGAAATGGCTTCCGTAAAGCCCGTGATGCGTTTGGATTTTTCCTGCAGGCTCAGCATGTTGCTGGACGCGCCTTGCGCTTCCTCGCGCGCGCTATTGATGCGGCGCAAGCCCTGGTCCACTTCGGCGCGCGCCGCCACGCTTTCCACGCGCACGCCGGCGGCCACCTTGGCGGCCCGTTCCGCATTGGCGGCGATCTTTTCCGTCATCGTGGCGTTCTGTCCGGAACTGTCGGCGATGTCGCTGGCCGTGCGCACGTCGAGTTCCACCTTCTGTTTGACGGAATCGACAAAATACGAGGTTTCCGCCGCGCCGATCATGATGGCATCGATGGCGTTGCCCACCGTGTCGGCAAACTGGTGCAAGCCCGGCTCGCCGCGCGGACGGCCGGCAAACGCCAGCAGCGCGGCGCCGATGGCGGCCGCCACGCAGGCAATCAGATACGGATGGTCGCCGCCCGACAGC
Organism: Janthinobacterium sp. TPC_1; assembly: GCF_056037845.1. NCBI lineage: Bacteria > Pseudomonadati > Pseudomonadota > Betaproteobacteria > Burkholderiales > Oxalobacteraceae > Janthinobacterium > Janthinobacterium sp. TPC_1. Next base: position 1,620,906 of record NZ_CP195157.1, read on the forward strand.
AGCAGCAGATAGGCCAGGCAACAGGCGACGGCCATGGCCAGGATCGTGAATACAAAGAAACGCACCAGCTGATGCTGCAACTGCTTCATTTGTCCCCCGCTGCGCGAACCCGTCACGTCCCCGCCGAGGGGACGTGCTGTAACCGTATGCGGATGGGCACGATTGCCCACTGTGCACCCTGAAGTTACCGTCTGCGCGGCGTTTCAGGCGGCTACCGGATAGCAGAATTGTAGTTCTACCCTACAACATTTGTTCCGATAGCTCAATCAGAAAAGTGGGACGGCTACACCGAGGTCACTTAATCGGCAATTTGGTGGTGTTTTTGACCTCTTCCATGACGGCATAAGTGTGGGTTTCCCGCACACCTTTCTGCAACAGCGTCTTGCCCAGGAATTCGCGGTAAGCGGCCATGTCCTTGACGCGCGCCTTGACCAGGTAATCGAAACCGCCAGCGACCATATGACATTCCAGTACCTCTGGAATGATTTGTACGCTATGCTTGAAGGCGTCGAACACTTCCGGTGTCGTGCGATCGAGCACCACTTCGATGAACACCAGCAGCGACACGTCGAGCAGCTGCGGGTTCAACTGGGCCGTATAGCCCATGATGTAACCGGATTCGTGCAACTTGCGCACGCGCTCCAGGCAGGCGGCCGGCGACAGGTTCACGCGCGCGGCCAGCTCCACATTGCTGATGCGTCCATCGCTCTGCAATTCCATCAAGATTTTCTTACTGATCTTGTCCAGCATTACCATCACCCCCAAATTAATATTATTTGGTTAAATTGTCGCATCAAAAACTATCTATTGCTAGTCCCCTGTATTACCAGAATTAATCCATAAGAATCCCCTTTACAATCGAATCATCTTAACGTCCGACTTTCTGTATTTTTTTGCACCAAAAAAGAGCAAGAATTACGTCAGTTTTCGTCCCCTTTTTCCTTGTAAAGAGCACTTATGCACCCTGCAGGCCCCTCGGCTTTTACCCCGATTCCTTTTGCTGCGTTCCAGGCAGAAATCCTGCCCGAAGCGACACCCCAACGCGCCGCCATCACTGCCGCCTATAGGCGCGATGAGGTTTCCGCCGTGCAGTGGCTGTTGCAACAAGTGCGCCCCAGCAGCACCGAAAACGACGGCCGAGGACAAGCGCTGGCGCACCGCCTGGTGTCGAACGTGCGCCAAAAACGCACGCGCGCGTCCGGCGTCGATGCACTGATGCACGAGTTCTCGCTGTCGTCGGAAGAGGGTGTTGCATTGATGTGTCTGGCTGAAGCGCTGTTGCGTATACCCGACAGTCAAACGGCCGACCGTCTGATCGCCGACAAAATCAGCAAGGGCGACTGGAAGAAGCACCTGGGTGAATCGCCGTCGCTGTTCGTCAACGCGGCCACCTGGGGTTTGCTGATTACGGGCAAACTGGTCAGTACCAGCAGCGAATCGGGCCTCGGTTCGGCGATGACCAAGCTCATCGCCAAAGGCGGCGAACCGCTGATCCGCAAGGGCGTCGACCTGGCCATGCGCATGCTGGGCAACCAGTTCGTGACGGGCCAGACCATCGAAGAAGCGCTGAAAAACAGCCGCGAGAATGAAACCCGCGGCTACCGCTACTCATACGACATGCTGGGCGAGGCGGCCCTGACGCAAGCCGAGCCGACGCGGCCAATTACTACGCCTCGTACGAAACGGCGATCCACGCGATCGGCAAGGCCTCGAACGGGCGCGGCATCCGCAACGGCCCCGGCATTTCCGTGAAACTGTCGGCCCTGCACGCGCGCTACAGCCGCGCCCAGCGCGCCCGCGTCATGGAAGAATTGTTGCCAAAGGTCAAAGCGCTGCTGTTGCTGGCAAAACAGTACAACATCGGCTTCAACATCGATGCGGAAGAAACGGACCGCTTGGAACTGTCGCTCGACCTGATGGAAGCACTGGCTTTCGATACAGATTTGGCCGGCTTCGACGGCATCGGCTACGTGGTGCAGGCGTATCAGAAGCGCTGCCCGTTCGCCATCGATTACCTGATCGACCTGGCGCGCCGCAGCGGCCGCAAGTTCATGGTGCGCCTGGTGAAGGGCGCGTATTGGGATGCGGAAGTCAAACGCGCGCAAGTCGATGGCCAGGAAGGCTATCCCGTCTACACGCGCAAGGTCTACACGGACGTGTCTTACCTCGTGTGCGCGCAAAAACTGCTGGCCGCCAGCAGCCTGATCTACCCGCAATTTGCCACGCACAACGCGCAAACCCTGTCGACCATCTACACCTGGGCGAAACGCGACGGCATCACCGACTACGAATTCCAGTGCCTGCACGGCATGGGCGAGACCCTGTACGACCAGGTCGTCGGCCCCGACAACCTCGACAAGCCGTGCCGTATCTACGCCCCCGTCGGCTCGCATGAAACCTTGCTGGCCTACCTGGTGCGCCGCCTGCTGGAAAACGGCGCCAACTCGTCGTTCGTCAACCAGATCGTCGACGAAAGCGTGGCCATCGATAGCCTGATCCGCGATCCCCTCGAGCAGGCACGCCTGCAGGGCGGCTTGCCGCACCCGTCGATTCCGTTGCCGCTGGACATGTTTGGCAGCGAGCGCAGGAACTCGGCCGGTCTGGACCTGTCGAATGAAGACACCTTGCGCACCCTGGCCACCGGCCTGGCCCAGCAGCAACAATGGCAGGCAGCGCCGCTGATCGATGGCGCCGTCAGCCTGAACGGCCCCACGCACATGCTGCACAACCCGGCCCAGCACGACGATGTCGTGGGCAAGGTCATGGAAGCCGGTCCGGCCGACGTGGAAACGGCGCTGGCCAGCGCCAGCGCGTATGCCATGGATTGGCAAACCACGGAACCATCGCTGCGCGCGCAAGCGTTGCAACGCGCGGCCGACCTGTTCGAAGAGCATCATATCGAGCTGATGGCCCTGGCCGTGCGCGAAGCGGGCAAGTCGCTGCCGAACGCCATTGCGGAAATCCGCGAAGCCGTCGACTTCCTGCGCTACTACGCGGCGCAGGTGGAACACGCGCCGAACACCCTGGCGCTCGGTCCCGTCACCTGCATCAGCCCATGGAATTTCCCGCTGGCCATCTTTACGGGCCAACTGGCCGCCGCCCTGGCCGCCGGCAACGTGGTGCTAGCCAAGCCGGCCGAGCAAACGCCGCTGATCGCCCACCGCGCCGTGCAATTGCTGCACGCGGCGGGCGTGCCGCGCGGCGCGCTGCAATTCTTGCCCGGCAGCGGAGAAGTCGTCGGCGCCGGCCTGTGCAATGACGCGCGCGTCAAAGGCGTGATTTTCACGGGTTCGACGGAAGTGGCGCAATTGATCAACCGCAACCTGGCCGCGCGCGCCGTGGCCGAAGGCATCGACCTTCCCCTGATCGCCGAAACGGGCGGCCAGAATGCCCTGATCGTCGATTCGTCCGCCTTGCCGGAGCAAGTGGTGCAGGACGTGATGTCGTCCGCTTTCGACAGCGCCGGCCAGCGCTGCTCGGCCTTGCGCGTGCTGTTCCTGCAAGCGGAAATCGCCGACAAGACTATCCACATGCTGAAAGGCGCCATGCAGGAATTGCGCGTTGGCAATCCTGACCGCCTGGCCACCGATATCGGTCCCGTCATCGATGCGGAAGCGCAAAGTAACTTGCTGGCCCACATCAACAAGATGAAAACCATGGCCATCGACCATTATTCGCTCGATTTGCCGACCGTCAAAGGCACGTTCGTCGCCCCGACCGTGCTGGAAATCAAGTCGCTGGCGCAATTGACGCAGGAAGTCTTCGGCCCCGTGCTGCACGTGATCCGCTACAAGCGGGCCGAACTGCCGCAACTGGTGCAATCGATCAACGACAGCGGTTACGGCTTGACCCTGGGCATCCATACGCGCATCGATGAAACCATCGATTTCATCACCCAGCGCGCGCACGTGGGCAATATTTATGTCAACCGCAACATCGTCGGCGCCGTCGTCGGCGTGCAGCCGTTCGGCGGCGAAGGCAAATCGGGCACCGGTCCGAAGGCGGGCGGGCCCCTGTATCTGAAACGCCTGCAGCGCAATGCGCCGGCCGGCGCGCAGCACCAGCGCCAGGCGCCGCCCGCGCTCGATGCGCTGACCGTGTGGGCCAAGATGCATGGCCACGACAAGGTCGAGCAACTGGCGCAGGAATACGCGCGCACCACCTTGCTGGGCAGCACCACCGTCTTGCCAGGCCCAACGGGCGAGCGCAACACCCTGAGCTTTGCCGCACGGGGCACGATCCTGTGCGCGGCGGCCACCTCCGGCACCCTGATGAACCAGCTGGCAGCCGTGCTGGCCACCGGTAACCAGGCCCTGGTGCTGGCGCAAACGCCGGAGTTGATCCCGGCCGACTTGCCGGCGGCGCTGAAAGACCGCATTCAGATCGTCAGCAGCCTGGAGTCGGTCAAGCAGGATTTCCAGATCGCCATGATCGAGCCAAGCCTTGATGGCCAGCTCAAACCGCTGCTGGCGGCGCGGGAAGGGGCCCTGGTGGGCACCATTGCGACCACGCAGGACGGTGCCATCCCCCTGTGGCGCCTCGTCGCTGAGCGGGCGCTGTGCGTGAATACGACGGCAGCGGGTGGTAACGCGAGTTTAATGATGCTCAGCGTCTAATATTTAAGCAGGTCATCAACGCAAAAAGGGCAGAACCAGTGGTTCTGCCCTTTTTTTATGCACGCTAGCTGAAAAATCAGCCGGCCAGGCGCTGGCACAATTGCTGGATCACCGTCAACGCGTACGGCGAGGCGACGGATTGCACGAAACGCATGAAGTCGACGGCGGCCTCCTCATTCGCGTTGTCGGAAATGGTGCGCATGACCGTAAACGGCACACCGAGTTCAAAACACACTTGCGCCACGGCGGCGCCTTCCATTTCGACGGCCAGCAGGTCCGGGATATCCGCTTTCAGCTGCTTGATATGCGCGGCGCTGCTGATGAACTGGTCGCCGCTGGCGATCAGGCCGCGGTGCACCTGCGCGTGCTGCAAGCCGAATTCCACGATATCGGCCGTCTTGAGCACGCTGGAAACATCGTCGCGCAGGAAATCTTCCGCGGCGCCAGCCAGTTGCGTGCTCAGTTCCAGATCCGTGGCGAAGCGCTGCAAGCCCGTCAGCGGCACTTCGAAGCGGGGAAACAGAGGGCGGGCGCGTCCATATCGTGTTGCAGCAACGATTCCGCCACGACGATATCGCCGACTTTCACGTGTTTATCCCCACTGCCGGCCACGCCGGTGAAGACGATGTGGGTAACTCCGTACTTTTCCACAAGGATAGAAGCTGTCATGGCAGCGGCAACCTTGCCCAGACGCGACAGGACGCACACAGCGTCGATATTCCACAGGGTTCCCAGGGTGTAGTCGCGCATGCCGTGCGAACGCCTCTGGGGGCCTTGCATGGCTTCTACCAGCCCCTGCTGTTCTTCGTGCAAGGCACTGATGATGCCTAAACGCATTTTTTTGTGTGAATTCATGCTGTTTTTACAGGTTTTTTGCATTGCAAGACGGTTTACAGGGTGAAAACAGCCGTTCAGGCGACTTTTCCACCGTGCGCGTTTGTCTCTGTGTTTTAAATAAAGATGTATACATAAAAATAGTAGTGATAGTAAACGGCCATTTTTTTGTGGATAAGTCGGTATACCGTCTAAAAATCATCGACTTAGCGCACAAAAAAGTAGGCGCACAAGCATTGTATCTACGGAGGACTTGTTTGGGATAAAAATTGGCTTGTGGACAAAGATCGACTTTTCCCACATCTCATCCTGTGGATATGCAGGCACTTATCCACATCACCAAGCAAAAATCGCGTTTTTTCTTGCTGCAGTGACATGTTTGACGGGATTTGCGTGCACGGATCCCTGTCTGGCAATGCATGTTGAGCGATCACGAACGCTGTTCTTTCGCGAACATTGGCGTCCAGGTGATTCCTGGAAGACGGTTTGGCAGTGGGTCGGGCTGTCGCCGTTGGCTTTTTTTTTGATGCTTTTTGCATGCTTTTTTGAAATATCCCCGGACTTCCGCTTTTTTTGTCGGTTTACAATAGATCTATATATAAAAATAGTAGTAATAGTAAACGCGTTTTTTTCTGTGGATAAGTCACTTTTTTTCAACAGGATCAACCGTTTACGCGCAAAATAAAGCGTGAATAATCGCTGTATCACGCGAGGAGCAAAATTGTATAAAATGCGGACCTGCGCATAACTTCGTGTTTACTCACAAGTCATCCTGTGGATATCAAGTGACTTATCCACAATCGCTTCAAATCCCCCCTCTTTTCGACACTGAATGGCTTGCTGGCACTGTGCCTGCTCAAGCCGGTTGACGTTTCCATTTTGCAAAACGGTTTGGCAGTGCTGTGCGCGTGATGCCGGCCGCGCCGGTTTTCGTTGCTCAGTTGTTGGCTGGATTTTTTTTTTGTCAGCCAAAGCAGTTCGGCGGTTTTTTTTGAAGACAGGCTTGCGAACCTTCCCGAAGGCGAAGGGCAGGCAAAGCGCGCGTTGTCGGGTTTACCTTAACAAGTTCGTATACAAGAATAGTAATAGTAGTTAACGGCGGCATCTTCTGTGGATAAGTCCCGATTTATCCTTGTAAACAATCGCTTGGCGTGCGGATAAGCGCTGAGTAAGCGTTGTATCTGCCCGGGATGGTTTTGGGATAAAAAAAAGTCATCCAAAAAAAATTTCGTTTACTCACATATCGTACCTGTGGATATCCATACGGTTATCCACAGATCGGAGCCCCTGTTTTGCCCGGTTTTTTGGGCTTGCCTTGACGTTTTTTCCTATCGCTTGCCACGATTAATGTCGCCCTGGCCCGGCACTGGTGGTAATCTCAATACGGCTCAGCAGCCATGCATGCATGAAGAAAGACAGACTCTGGTAGCGGAACGGGGCGGGGAGACACGCCGCGCGACAGCTTGATGGCATACCGAAAGGAGCTTCATTGGAATCGGCAGGCGAATACGACTACATCATCGTGGGCGGCGGCACGGCAGGTTGCGTGCTGGCCAATCGGCTCACGCGCGACAAGGATGCCAGTGTTTTGCTCGTGGAAGCGGGCGGCAAGGACGATTACGTGTGGATCCACATCCCCGTCGGCTATCTGCATTGCATCGGCAATCCGCGCACGGACTGGCTGTATTCCACGCAGGCGGACGCGGGACTGGGCGGACGCAGCCTGATGTATCCGCGTGGCAAAGTGCTCGGAGGCAGCTCGTCCATCAACGGCATGATCTATATGCGCGGCCAGGCCGGCGACTATGATCACTGGGCCGATCTGACGGACGACGCTTCCTGGCGCTGGGACAAAGTCTTGCCGCTATTTAAACAAAGCGAGGATTACTACGGCGGCGCGTCGGAAAACCATGGCGTGGGCGGAGAGTGGCGCGTGGAAAAGCAGCGCCTGTCGTGGGATATCCTGAACGCGTTCCGCGATGCGGCGCAGCAAGTCGGCATCCCGAAAACCAGCGATTTCAACGGTGGCGACAACAGCGGCAGCGCGTATTTCGACGTCAACCAGCGCCGCGGCGTCCGCTGGAATACCTCGAAAGCGTTTTTGAAGCCGGCGTCGCGCCGCCCGAACCTGACCATCATGACGGGTTGCCACGTGGAACGTCTGCTGCTGGAAACGACGGAATCGGGGCCGCGCTGCACGGGCATCGTGTTGACGGGCGGCGGCACGCAGTGGCAGGCGACGGCCCGGCGTGAAACTTTATTGACGGCGGGCGCCATCGGTTCACCCCAATTGCTGCAATTGTCCGGCATCGGCCCGGCCGCCTTACTGCGCGAACACGGTATCACGCCCGTGCTGGACTCGGCAGGCGTAGGCGGCAATTTGCAGGACCACCTGCAGCTGCGCATGGTCTTTAAAGTCCAGGGCGTCAAGACCTTGAATGTGATGGCCAGCAATATCGTGGGAAAAATGCAGATCGGCTTGCAATATGCGCTATTCCAGAGCGGGCCCATGTCGATGGCGCCGTCCCAGCTGGGGGCGTTTGCCAAGTCCGACCCGCAGCAAGCCACGCCAAACCTGCAATATCACGTGCAGCCCTTGTCCTTGGACAAATTCGGCGAACCCTTGCACGCGTTTCCCGCGTTTACGGCCAGCGTCTGCAATCTGCGCCCGACGTCGCGCGGCCACGTGCACATCGCGTCGGCCGACAGCTATGCGGCGCCAAAGATCGTGCCCAATTACCTGAGTACCGAGCAGGACCGCGCCGTGGCGGCCGACGCCTTGCGCCTGACGCGGGCCATCGCCGCCGCGCCGGCCCTGAAAAAGTTTGCGCCGCAGGAATATAAGCCTGGCGTGCAATTCCAGAGCCAGGAAGAGCTGGCGCAGGCGGCCAGCCAGATCGGCACCACCATCTTTCATCCCGTGGGCACCTGCCGCATGGGCGTGGCAGGCGATGCGGCGAGCGTGGTCGACAGCCAGCTGCGCGTGATCGGCGTGGCTGGTTTACGCGTCGTCGATGCCTCCATCATGCCCTACATTACTTCTGGTAATACGAACTCGCCCACCGTGATGATCGCGGAAAAAGCGGCGCAAATGATACACGCGGCCTGGAAATAGCCGGGCAAGCGTGCGAGTTTGCGCCATTCGGACTGGCGAAAAATCCCCGTAGTTATACTGTATTGTGCGTTAAATTTAAGTTGTGTATTATAAAAATGACTAAGTAGTACAAAAAGTACAACTAGGAGACACGATGTCAAACGTAATCTTGGAAACAAGAAATTTGACCAAGGAATTCAAGGGTTTCACCGCCGTGAGCGAAGTGAACCTGAAGGTAGAGCGGGGCCATATCCACGCCTTGATCGGTCCTAACGGCGCCGGCAAGACCACGTGTTTCAACTTGCTCACCAAATTCCTGGTCCCCACATCCGGACAGATCCTGTTCAATGGGAAAGATATTACGGCCGCCAAACCGGCCCAGATCGCGCGCATGGGCGTGATCCGTTCTTTCCAGATTTCCGCCGTCTTCCCGCATTTGTCCGTGCTGCAGAATGTACGCATCGGCTTGCAGCGCCAGCTCGGCACCTCGTTCCACTTCTGGCAAAGCGAACGCGCCTTGAACCAGCTCAACGACCGCGCCATGGCCTTGCTGGCCGAGGTCGACCTGACGGAATTTGCCGACACCATCACGGTCGACATGCCCTACGGACGCAAGCGGGCGCTGGAAATTGCCACCACCCTGGCGATGGAACCGGAAATGATGCTGCTCGACGAACCGACGCAAGGCATGGGCCACGAAGACGTGCACCGCGTCACCGAGCTGATCAAAAAAGTGTCGGTTGGCCGCACGATTTTGATGGTAGAACACAATATGAGCGTGGTTTCCGGCATCTGCGACAAGATTTCCGTCCTGCAGCGCGGCGCCATGCTGGCCGAGGGCAGTTACGCGGAAGTGTCGCGCAATCCGCAAGTGATGGAAGCGTACATGGGCACCACCCACGCCGAACTGGAAGGGGCACATTGATGACCGCTAGCAACAAGGCACCCGCGCTGGAAATTACGCAATTGCACACCTGGTATGGCGAATCGCACATCCTGCACGACGTGAACCTGAAAGTGGAGCAGGGCGAAGTGGTGACTTTGCTGGGCCGCAACGGCGCCGGCCGCACGACCACCTTGCGCGCCATCATGGGGCTGACGGGCGCGCGCACGGGTTCCATCAAAGTCAACGGCGCCGAAGCGATAGGTTTGGCCACGCACAAAATCGCCCACCTGGGCATCGGCTATTGTCCTGAAGAGCGCGGCATTTTCTCGTCGCTGTCGACCGAGGAAAACCTGCTGCTGCCGCCGACCCTGGCCAGCGGCGAGAAGGGCATGTCGGTCGAGGAAATCTACGCCATGTTCCCGAACTTGCAGGAGCGCCGCCACAGCCAGGGTACGCGATTGTCGGGCGGGGAGCAGCAGATGCTGGCCGTGGCGCGCATCCTGCGCACGGGCGCGCGATTGCTGCTGCTCGATGAAATTTCCGAAGGCCTGGCGCCCGTCATCGTGCAGGGCCTGGCGCGCATGATCACCACCCTGAAAGCGAAGGGATACACCATCGTCATGGTGGAGCAGAATTTCCGGTTTGCCGCGCCGCTGGCGGACCGGTTTTATGTGATGGAGCACGGTCAGATCGTCGAGACCTTTGCTGCATCCGAACTGGAAGCCAAGATGCCGGTATTGACCGAGCTGCTTGGCGTGTAATGCCCATGTAGTTCCGTATCGTCGTCGAGCAATCGTTTAAATAGCAAACAATAATCCCAACGGAGACACTATGAAACGTAACGCTATCGCCATTGCCACCGCCACTCTTTGCGCACTGGGCTTTTCCGCTGCCGCGCATGCCCAGGTATCGGGCGACACCATCAAGATTGGTTTTATTTCCGACATGTCGGGCGTGTATTCCGACGTCGACGGCCTCGGTGGCGCGGAAGCCATCAAGATGGCGATCGCCGATGCCGGCGTGGTATTGGCCGGCAAGAAGGTGGAATTCATTTCCGCCGACCATCAAAACAAGGCCGACATCGCCGCCTCGAAGGCGCGCGAATGGTTCGACCAGCAGGGCGTCGACATGCTGATCGGCGGCACCAATTCCGGCGCCAGCCTGGCCATGGCCAAGGTCGCGGCGGAAAAGAAGAAAATCTTCATTGCCATCGGCGCCGGCTCCTCGCGCCTGACGAATGAAGAGTGCACGCCGTACACCGTGCATTACGCCTATGACACGGTGGCACTGGCGCGCGGCACGGGCGGCACCATCGTCAAGCAGGGCGGCAAGAACTGGTATTTCATGACGGCCGACTACGCGTTTGGCCATTCGCTGGAAAAAGACACGGCCGAAGTCGTCAAGGCGGCCGGCGGCAAGGTGCTGGGCAGCGTCAAGCATCCGCTGGGCGCCTCGGATTTCTCGTCCTTCCTGCTGCAGGCGCAAGCGGCAAAGCCGCAAATCCTGGGCCTGGCCAATGCCGGTGGCGACGCCATCAACAGCATCAAGGCGGCCAACGAGTTCGGCTTGACGAAATCGATGAAACTGGCCGGCCTCTTGATCTTCATCAATGACATCCATTCGCTGGGCTTGAACCTGACACAAGGCATGTACCTGACGGACGGCTGGTACTGGGACTTGAATGCGGACACGCGCGCCTGGTCGAAACGCTATTTCGCCAAGATGAAGAAGGAACCGTCGATGCTGCAGGCGGCCGATTACTCGGCCGCGGCGAACTACCTGAAAGCCGTCAAGGCGATCGGCACGGATGACACCGAGAAAGTCATGGCGTATCTGAAGAAGACCAAGATCAACGACATGTTCACCCAGAATGGCGAAGTGCGTCCCGATGGCCGCATGGTGCACGACATGTATCTGATGGAAGTCAAGAAGCCGTCCGAATCGAAATATCCATGGGATTACTACAAGGTGGTCGCCACCGTGCCCGGTGCGCAAGCGTATGTGACCAAGGCTGAATCGAAGTGTTCGTTGTGGAAGTAATGCTGTAGCCACACCCGCGAAACGCCCGCTTGTGCGCGGGCGGTTCGTCCTGCACGCTTAGCCCGCAGGGTTCGCCTTGCGCCGCCGCACCCGTTTGCGGTGGCGCGTTTCCCTTGATACCACATCGCTATCCGGCGGTGCTTTTTATACTGTGATGCCATGGAAATTTTCGGCGTTCCAATACAAGCGATGATGAGCCAGTTGCTGCTGGGTCTCGTCAACGGCTCGTTCTATGCCATGTTGTCCCTCGGTCTGGCCGTCATCTTCGGCTTGCTCAACGTTATTAATTTCTCGCACGGCGCCATGTACATGATGGGCGCCTTCCTGGCCTGGATGGGCCTCAGCTATTTCGACATCAGTTACTGGGCCATGCTGGTCATCGCCCCGATCCTCGTCGGCCTGGTCGGCATCCTGATCGAAAAGACCATGCTGCGCTGGCTGTATAAACTCGACCACCTGTATGGCTTGCTGCTGACCTTTGGCATTACCCTGATCATGGAAGGCGTGTTTCGCTCCTTTTATGGCGTCTCGGGCCAGCCGTATGCCGTGCCCGAAGCGCTGGCCGGCGCGACGGATCTGGGTTTCATGATCTTGCCGAACTACCGCGCCTGGGTGGTGATCGCTTCGCTCTCCGTCTGCCTGGCCACCTGGTTCGTCATCGAAAAAACCAAATTAGGGGCCTACCTGCGGGCCGGCACGGAAAACCCGAAACTGGTGGAAGCGTTCGGCATCAACGTGCCGCTGATGGTGACCTTGACCTTCGGCTTCGGCGTGGCGCTAGCCGGTTTTGCCGGCGTGCTGGCTGCGCCGATCATCCAGGTCTCGCCGCTGATGGGCTCGAACCTGATCATCGTCGTGTTTGCCGTGGTGGTAATCGGCGGCATGGGTTCCATCATGGGCTCCATCCTGACGGGCCTGGGCCTGGGCGTGATCGAGGGCCTGACCCGCGTGTTCTACCCGGAAGGCTCGGCCACCGTGGTGTTCGTGGTGATGGTCATCGTGCTGCTGCTGCGTCCCGCCGGCCTGTTCGGCAAAGAAAAGTAATCCTCATCAGTCATGTATTGGAGCTACCACGATGAATAAGAATGTAGGCTACGCCATTGCCCTGCTGCTGGCACTGGCGGCCCCGTTTTACGGCTATCCCGTCTTCCTGATGAAGTTGCTGTGCTTTGCCCTGTTTGCCTGTGCTTTTAATTTGCTGATCGGCTACACCGGTTTGCTGTCGTTCGGCCATGCGGCCTTCTTCGGCGGCGCCGGCTATGTCACCGGCTACGCGCTGCGCACCTGGGGCTGGCCGACGGAACTGGGCTTGCTGGCCGGCGTCGCCACGGGCGCCTTGCTGGGTCTGGTGATCGGCGGGCTGGCGATCCGCCGCCAGGGCATCTACTTTACGATGATCACGCTGGCGCTGGCGCAGATGGTGTACTTCCTGGCCTTGCGTTTGCCGTTCACGGGCGGCGAGGATGGCTTGCAGGGTGTTCCACGTGGAACCTTGCTGGGCACGATAGACCTGGGCAATGACACGGTGTTGTACTACGTCGTGCTGGCCATTTTTGTCGCCGGCTTCGCCCTGATCGTGCGCACCATCCATTCGCCGTTCGGCCAGGTGCTCAAGGCGATCAAGGAAAACGAACCGCGCGCCATCTCGCTGGGCTACGACGTCAACAACAAGTACAAGCTGATGGCCATCGTCCTGTCGGCTTCGCTCGCCGCCCTGGCCGGCGCCACCAAGACCCTGGTGCTGGGCTTTGAGACCTTGACCGACGTGTACTGGGGCATGTCGGGCCTGGTCGTGCTGATGACCCTGGTGGGCGGCATGGGTACCTTGTCCGGCCCCATCCTCGGCGCCGTGCTGATCATCGCGCTGGAAAACAAGCTGGGCGATGTCGGCACCTACCTGGCCACGCACACGGGCATCGAGTGGTTCGGCACCCTGGGCGAATCGGTGGGCATGGTCACGGGCGTGATCTTCGTCATCTGCGTGCTGCTGTTCCGGCGCGGCATCGTCGGCGAAGCCATCGCGCGCTTCGGCGGCAGGGCGGCCAAAGCAGCTGTCTGATTTTCAAGCAACGCCGGACGGATCGTCCGGCGTTTTTCATTGTGCGTCCACTGTTACTTCAACGGAGAGAACCACCATGCAAATGACGATCACGCGCGCGGGCACCGGCATGAGCCTGTGCACCCTGCTGGCATTGGCAGGCTGCGGCAGCAACCATGCGCCGGAAGAACTGAACCAGATGCCCGGCTACCTAGGGACGATTGCGCGCGCCGACTACGACGGCAAGACGAACGATTTGCTGACGGCCGGCCTGGGCAAGACGGGGCTGGCGGGCGCCACGCCCTTGTATGCGAATGCCGAACAGCCGACGCCGGTCGAACTGCGCCGCAATGCGATTTACGCCAACTACCGCGCCGTGCTCGACATCGCCGCCAACAGCGGCTATGGCACCCTGTACGGACCGAACGTGGATGCCGCCGGCAACGTGGGCAGTGGCGAGGGCCTGGTCGCGGGCAGCGAATACATCGCCTATGCCGACGATGGCACGGGCAAGAAGAATGTCACCTTGATGGTGCAGGTGCCGGCCAGCTTCGACCCGGATCGTGCCTGCATCGTCACGGGCACGTCGAGCGGTTCGCGCGGCATCTACGGCGCCATCGGCAGCTCGGGCGAATGGGGCCTGAAAAAAGGTTGCGCCGTGGCGTATGCCGACAAGGGTTCCGGCACGGGCCTGTATGTGTTCGAGGACGACAGCGTCAACCTGCAGAATGGCGTGCGCGCGGGAAGAGTCGCCGCGGGCAAGAACGCGCTCTTCGCGCTGGACTTGAGCGATGCCGACCGGCTGGCCTGGGCTGGCGCCTACCCGAACCGCGTCGCCTTCAAGCATGCGCACTCGCAGCAGAACCCGGAGAAGGACTGGGGCAAGGTCACCTTGCAGGCGGTCGAGATGGCGTATTACGTCTTGAATGAACGCTACGGTGTGCTGGCCCGCGATGGCAGTTCGCGCATCGTACGGCTGACGCCGAAAAACACCATCACGATCGCCTCGAGCATTTCCAACGGCGCCGGTTCGGCCCTGCTGGCGGCGGAACAGGATAGCAAGGGCTTGATCAGCGGCGTGGCGGCCAGCGAGCCGCAAGTGCAGCCGCAGCCGTCCACGGCTTACAGCGTGCGCCAGGGCGGGGCTGTGGTGGCCAATCCCGGCCGCGCGCTGTTCGACTACGCCACCTATGCCGCCCTGTATCAGCCGTGCATCGCTTCCGCGGCCGGCAATGCGGGACGCTGCACGGCGCTCGTGGCCAAGGGCTTATTGAACGGCGCCGACCTGGCGGCGCAGCAGGCGGACGCGAAGCAGCGCTTGCGCGCGTATGGCTGGTTAGTGGACTCCGATCCGCTGCAGGCGGCGCACGCGGGCACGAACATCCTGGTGGCCGTCACGTACGCGTATGCCTACGGAAAATTCTCCGTGACCGATAAAGTGTGCGGTTTCACGTTTGCGCAGACGGATGGCAGCGGCAATCCGATCGCGTTTACCTCGGCGCAAAAGGCGGCCAGCTTTGCCGCGCAAAACGGCATCCCCGGCAATGTTGTGTATGAGAACAGCGTGGGCGGCGCCAAAGTCTACACGGCCGGCGTGTCGCCTTCGACCAGCCTGGCGGACCAGTCGCTCGATGGCTTCCTGTGCCTGCGCAGTCTGGCGACGGGGCGCGACGCCGTCAGCGGCGCCAGTTTGCAGGGCACCCTGGCGGGGCAAAGCGTGCGCGTGCGTGCCGGCATGGCTGAGGTGCAGGCAACTGGCAAGCTCAATGGCAAGCCGGCCCTCATCGTGCACGGCCGCAGCGATACGCTGATTCCCGTCAACCACGCTGCGCGCGCCTACCTGGGCCTGAACGCCGCCGTGGAAGGGGGCAATAGCAAGTTGCGTTATATCGAGGTGACCAACGCCAACCACTTCGATTCCTTCAGCAGCGCCTTGCCGACCCTGATCGTACCGCTGCACGTGTACCTGAACCGGGCACTCGACGCCATGTATGCGCACTTGAACGCCAAGCAAGCCTTGCCGCCATCGCAGGTGGTGCGCACGGTGACGCGCGCCGATGCGTCGACCCTGATCACGAATGTCAACGTGCCGGCGATTGCGGCAACGCCGGCGCCCGGCAATGCCATCAGCGTGACGGGGACTGTCGTCGATATTCCCAACTAGGCAGTATCATTTGTGGAACCTGCGGCCACGTTTCACGTGGCCGTTTTTATTCCCAGGCCATATCGGCGATATGGCCCAATCCCTGGAAGATGGGCTTGGAAAACCAGTAGCCCTGCATCAGTGAAATGCCGCAGCCGGCCAGGAAGTCGCGCTCGGCGCGTGTCTCGATGCCCTCGGCCAGCACGCGGATGCCGAGCTCGCGGCACAGGCCAGCGATGGCGCGCACGATCGCCTGGCGCGGCGCCAGCGTATCGATGCCGCGCACCAGGTCCATGTCGATCTTGATGATGTCGGGCTGGTATTCGGCCAGCAGGTTCAAGCCCGCATGGCCGGCGCCGAAATCATCGATGGCCGTCTGAAAACCGAAGCGCCGGTAGGCGCGGAAGATCTCGACCAGGTGGGGACGGTCCTGCACCCGTTCGCCTTCCGTCACTTCAAAGATGATTTTATCGGTAGGGAAGCGATGCAGTTTTGCCGCTTCCAGGGTGCTGCGGATGCACACTTCCGGGCGGTAGACGGCGTTGGGCAGGAAGTTGATTGACAGGAAGCCTTGCATGCCGAGGCGCGCTGCGCCGGCCACGGCCTTGACGCGGCACGCCTGGTCGAAGCGGTAGCGGTTGGCGTCGTTGACTTGCGCCAGCACGCTGGCCGCGCTTTCGCCGTTCGGGCCACGCACCAGTGCCTCGTGCGCATAGATGCTGCGCGTGTCCAGGTCGACGATGGGCTGATAGGCATACTCGAAGGCAAACGGCAGCGGCGCGCTGTCGTGGCAGCCCGCACAGGCGCCATGCGGAAAGCTGGTTGGGTTAACGTGAATGGCGATATCGGGAGGCGTCATGGCGTCAGTGTAGCAGGGCGGGTTGGCAGATTCCGTCTGCTGGCTCACAGTGCGGCAGCATAGATGGCGCGCGCATCGGCGCGCGTGACGGGCCGGGGATTGTTGCCCAGCAAGCGCGTCTGCAGCATGGCTTCATCGGCCAGCCTGTCCAGGTCTCCGGCTGCGATGCCCACCTCGCGCAAGGTGCGCGCGATGCCCGTGGCCTGGGCAATCTCCTGCATGGCGTTGATCAGGGCCACGGCCCGCGCTTCCTCGCTGCCGGTGATGCCTGGTTGCAAGACGGCAGCCAGTTGCGCATACAGGGGTGCCGCATGGGACAAATTAAAACGCAGCACGTGCGGCAGCACCAGCGCATTCGACAGGCCATGTGGCACGTGGAACAGGCCGCCGATCGGATAGGCGAGCGCGTGCACGGCGGCCACGGGCGCATTGGCAAATGCCTGGCCAGCCAGCATGGCACCGAGCAGCATTGCCTGGCGGGCCGGCAAGTTGGCGCCATCGTGGCAGGCGGTGACGAGATTCGCGTGCAGCAGCGACAGCGCCTGGGTGGCCAGCATGTCGGACAGAGGATTTTTCAGCAGGCGGCTGGTGTACGCTTCGATCGCATGCACCATGGCGTCGATGCCGGTGGCGGCCGTCACTGCGGGCGGCAAGCCCAGGGTCAGGCTGGCGTCGAGGATGGCCAGGTCCGCATACAGTTGCGGCGCGACCACGCCCATCTTGCTGGTGGCGCCCGTGGTGACGATGGCGATATGCGTCACTTCCGAGCCCGTGCCCGCCGTCGTCGGCAATTGCACCAGGGGCAGGCGCTGGCCGTGGACATTGCCGATGCCATACAGTTGCGCCAGTTCCTGGCGGCCCGGTGCCAGCACGGCGATCAGCTTGGCCACGTCCAGCGAACTGCCGCCCCCGAGGCCGATAATCAGTTCCACGTGAAACATCTGGGCTTGGGCCACGCCAGCCAGCACGACGGCTTCGGGCGGATCGGCTTGCACATCGGAAAAGACATGCGCCTCGATGCCCGTCGCTTGCAAACTGTGCAGCGAGGCATCGGCCAGGCCCGTGCGCAAAAAACCCGCGTCGGTGACGAGCAGGGCGCGGCGCACGGTGGGGAAGTGATGGGCGATATGCGCGCCCAGTTGGGCGGCGGCGCCTGGTTCAACGATCAGATGCGGCACGGTGCGAAACTGGAAGGCGGGCATGCGTACTCCTGACAGGAAGGACAGAAGCCCAGCTTACTCCGCTTTTCGCCCCCGTGCCTGTTTCACGTGGAACCAGAAGCGGCGCTTACTCCCACTCCAGCGCGCCGCGTTTCCATTCATACGCCAGGCCGATGGCCAGCACGCCGAGAAACCCCATGACGGCCCAGAATCCGGCTAGTCCCAGTGCATTGACGTTGGCCGCCCACGGCATCAGGAAGATCACCTCGATATCGAACAGAATGAACAGGATGGCGACCAGGTAGAAGCGGATGTCGAACTTCATGCGCGCATCGCCGAACGCTTCGAAGCCGCATTCATACGGGGACAGTTTTTGCGGATCGGGCTTGTGCGGACCGAGTACGCGTCCCAGCAGCATGGGCACGATGCCGACGAGGATGCCGATCAGAATGAACAGCAGGACGGGAAAATAGTTTTCGAGGAGCATGGGGATTCCTCTCAGTGGCTGGACGACAGTTTCATCAGCACGATGCCGCACACGATAAGGACGGCGGCGCATACGCGCATGGTGTTGACTTGCTCGCCCAGAAAGACGATGCCGACGATGAAGGCGCCGACGGCGCCGATGCCCGTCCAGATCGTGTAGGCCGTGCCCAGGGGCAGGGTGCGCATGGCCAGCGACAGCAAGCCGAAGCTGGCGATCATCATGACGACGGTGACAACGGAGGGAGTGATTTTGGTGAAACCCTCGGAGAGTTTCATCGAATATGCCCACACGACTTCAAGCATGCCGGCAATGAGTAACAGTATCCAGGCCATGGCGGCTCCTTATACAGAGCGGGCCGTCCCGGTGTGTTCCCATGATGGGGGAGGCCGTCCTCCTGGATGATCGTCGCAATAGTCACTGGCGTGACCATGGATGCGGACGATGCGGCAATTGTAGCAAACATTGGCGGCCGCCGCAGCCCCCTCGCGGACCCTGTCCAGGCACCGCTGCGTGTTCCACGTGAAACAAAAATCGCCGTTGACTTGCCCTTGCTGAGTAAAAATTAAGCAAAAATTGGCCCGTGGAAGGTTGCGCTTGCAAAAAGACTCTATAATCGGAGCTCTCTTCCCGCATTTTTACTTGCACTGTTACCTATTTATCATGTTATTTCCTACAGAATTCGACGTCATCGTTGTCGGTGGTGGTCACGCCGGTACCGAGGCGGCCCTCGCTTCCGCCCGCATGGGGCAGAAGACGCTATTGCTCACGCATAATATTGAGACACTGGGCCAGATGTCGTGCAACCCTTCCATCGGCGGCATCGGCAAGGGCCACCTGGTCAAGGAGGTCGATGCCATGGGCGGCGCGATGGCGATTGCCACCGACGAGTCCGGCATTCAGTTTCGCATCCTGAATTCCTCGAAAGGCCCGGCAGTGCGCGCCACGCGCGCCCAGGCCGACCGTATTTTGTACAAGGCCGCCATCCGTACACGGCTGGAAAACCAAACCAACCTGTGGCTGTTCCAGCAAGCGGTCGACGACTTGATCGTCGAAGGCGACCGGGTCGTCGGCGCCGTGACGCAGATCGGCTTGAAGTTTCTCGCGCGTGCCGTGGTGCTGACGGCCGGTACTTTCCTCGACGGCAAGATCCACGTGGGCCTGAATAATTACTCGGCCGGCCGCGCCGGCGATCCGCCCGCCATCTCCCTGTCCGCCCGCCTGAAAGAACTGAAACTGCCGCAAGGCCGCCTGAAAACGGGCACGCCGCCGCGCATCGATGGCCGCACGATCGACTTTTCCGTGATGCAAGAACAGCCGGGCGACCTCGATCCCGTGCCCGTGTTTTCCGTCATGGGCAACACGGCCATGCACCCGCGCCAGGTGCCGTGCTGGGTCACGCACACGAATAGCCAGACGCACGACATCATCCGCGCCGGCCTGGATCGCAGCCCCATGTATACGGGCGTCATCGAAGGCGTGGGCCCGCGTTACGCCCCTCGATCGAAGACAAGATCCACCGTTTCTCGGGCAAGGAATCGCACCAGATCTTCCTCGAGCCGGAAGGCTTGACGACGCACGAGTTCTATCCGAACGGCATCTCCACCAGCCTGCCGTTCGACGTGCAGATCGCCCTGGTGCAATCGATGAAGGGCATGGAAAACGCCCACATCCTGCGCCCCGGCTACGCCATCGAATACGACTATTTCGACCCGCGCGGCTTGAAGGCCTCGCTGGAAACGAAGGCCGTCGCCGGCCTGTTCTTCGCCGGCCAGATCAACGGCACCACGGGCTACGAGGAAGCGGCCGCGCAAGGCATGCTGGCGGGCCTGAATGCGGCCTTGCTGACGCAGGACAAGGAAGCCTGGGTACCGGGGCGCTCCGAGGCGTATCTGGGCGTGCTGGTCGACGATCTGATCACGCAGGGCGTGCAGGAACCGTACCGCATGTTCACCAGCCGCGCCGAGTACCGTTTGAGCCTGCGCGAAGACAATGCCGACATGCGCCTGACGGAAATCGGCCGCGCCCTGGGCTGCGTCGGCGACGCCCAGTGGCAGGCGTTCGAGACCAAGCGCGAAGCCGTGGCGCGCGAGCTCGAGCGCCTGCGTTCCACGTGGGTCAACCCGCGCATCCTGGCGGCGGCCGAATCGGAACGCATCGTCGGCCAGGCCCTCGAACGCGAGTACTCGCTGGCGGACTTGCTGCGCCGTCCGAACGTCGCCTACGATACCCTGATGAGCATGACGGGCATCGAAGGCCAGGCCCTGGCCGGCCCGGGCGTGGAAGACCCCGCCGTGCGCGAACAGGTGGAAATCCAGCTCAAATATGCGGGCTACATCGAGCGCCAGAGCAAGGAAATCGAGCGCCACGAACACTATGAAAACCTGGCCTTGCCGGAAGGTTTCAATTACCTGGATATCGGCGCGCTGTCGGTCGAAGTGCGGCAAAAACTCGACAAGCAGCGCCCGGAAACCCTGGGCCAGGCCTCGCGCATTTTTCCGGCGTGACGCCGGCGGCGATTTCGCTGCTGCTCGTGCACCTGAAAAAGCGCGGCTTTGGCGCCGCGCAGACCACCACTTTAAAGGACGAGGTTGTTGAATGAAGCAGTTTGACCGGGCCGCATTGGCCCAGATTTTGGATGAAGGCGTCGCCGCGCTGGGGCTGGACCTGAGCGCGGATCAGACGGAAAAACTGCTCGATTACCTGGCCTTGCTGGCCAAATGGAACAGCGTGTACAACCTGACGTCGGTGCGCGATCCGATGCAGATGCTGACCCTGCACGTGCTCGACTCGCTGGCCGCCGTGCCGGCGTTCGCGGAGGCAAAGAATGTGCTCGATGTGGGCGCCGGCGGCGGCTTGCCGGGCATGGTTCTGGCCATCGCGCGGCCCGACGTGAAGGTGTCGATGATCGACACCGTGCATAAAAAGACGGCATTTTTGACGCAAGTGAAGGCGGAACTGGGCCTGGCCAACGTTACCGTGTACACGAAACGCGTGGAACAGCTGGAAGTGGCGCAGAAATTTGACGTGATCACCTCGCGCGCCTTTGCCGACCTGTCCGACTTCGTCAACTGGTCGCACCACGTGCTGGCCGAGGGCGGGCAATTCATCGCCTTGAAAGGGGTGGCACCGCCAGACGAGAGAGAGAGACTGCCGGCAGACTGGAAAGTGACGGAATTACGGGCAATCCAGGTGCCAGGGCTAAATGCAGAGCGTCATCTGGTCTTTATAGCAAGAATTTAAAGGCCACGGAATTAACGGTATAAATAATATAAACAGTTTATGCGGTATAAATAATATAAACCATATAAACGATTTATATCGTATAAATGAAATAAATAGTATAAATCGTTTCGGTCAGATGCCGGGGCGCACGATGAAGTTTGCATCTCTTTACAACTAGAAGATACATGGCCAAAATTTTTTGTGTAGCAAATCAAAAGGGTGGTGTTGGTAAAACCACAACAAGCGTCAACCTCTCCGCCGGTCTGGCCAAGTTGAACCAGCGCGTGCTGCTGGTCGACCTCGACCCGCAAGGCAATGCGACCATGGGCGCCGGCATCAACAAGGCCGGCTTGAAGGCGTCCACCTATGAAGTCATGCTGGGCGAGTCCGATGTCAAAACGGCACGCCAGCGTTCGGAAGCGGGTCGCTTCGATGTCTTGCCGTCGAACCGCGAACTGGCCGGCGCCGAAGTGGAGATGGTCGAACTCGACAACCGCGAACGCCGCCTGAAGGATGCGCTGGCCGAAGTCGACAGTGAATATGACTTCATCCTGGTGGATTGCCCACCAGCATTGTCGATGCTGACCCTGAACGGCCTGTGCGCCGCGCATGGCGTGATTATCCCGATGCAGTGCGAGTACTACGCGCTGGAAGGCTTGTCCGACCTGGTCAACACCATCAAGAAGGTGCATGCGAACCTGAACCCGGATTTGAAGATCATCGGCCTGTTGCGCGTGATGTTCGATCCGCGCATGACATTATCGCAACAAGTGTCGGCCCAGTTGGAGCAGCATTTCGGCGACAAGGTCTTCAATACCATTATCCCGCGCAACGTGCGCCTGGCCGAAGCGCCGTCGTACGGCTTGCCCGGCGTGACCTTCGACCCCAGCTCGAAAGGTGCCCAGGCGTATATCGCCTTTGGCGCCGAAATGGTCGAGCGCATCAAACATATGTAAACAAGGGGCGGGCGCCTGCACAATTTGATGTAAGCGCTTACTCTGAAAACACGATTAGGACAGCATGGCTACGAAAAAACTAAAAGGACTGGGTCGCGGACTCGACGCCCTGTTGGGCGGCGGTGGCGATTTTGCCAGCCCGGACACGAATCAACCGTCGAACTTGCCCGTGTCGCAAATGCAAGCAGGCAAATACCAGCCGCGCACGCGCATGGACGAGGGCGCCCTGAATGAACTGGCCGCCTCGATCAAGGCGCAGGGGCTGATGCAGCCGATCCTGGTGCGCCCGATCGGACAGGACACCTTGAGCGGCCTTGTTAAATATGAAATCATCGCCGGCGAACGCCGTTTCCGCGCTTCGCAACTGGCGGGCCTGACCGAAGTGCCGGTGCTGGTGCGCGACGTGGACGACCTGGCTGCGGCCGCCATGGCGCTGATCGAGAACATCCAGCGCGAAGACCTGAACCCGCTGGAAGAGGCGCAAGGCATCCACCGCCTGATCGCCGACTTCAGTTTTACGCATGAGCAAGCGGCCACTGCGCTGGGACGCTCGCGCAGCGCCGTGTCGAACCTGTTGCGTTTGATGAACCTGGCCAGTCCCGTGCAAACCATGCTGATGGCCGGCGATATCGACATGGGCCATGCGCGCGCGCTGCTGGCCGTCGATGCCGCCAGCCAGATTACCCTGGCGAACCAGGTCGTGGCCAAGCGCCTGTCCGTGCGCGAAACGGAAAAGCTCGTCACCCGCACGGTCGAGGAAGCGGCCAACCCGGTCGAGCCGCGGCAAAAGGAAAAGTCCGGCGACATCGCGCGCCTGGAAGAAGAGCTGTCCGATGCGCTGGCCACGCCCGTGGTGTTCAAGATGGGCAATAAAGGCCGTGGCCAATTGGTCATCGATTTTGCCGATCTTGACGTGCTCGATGGTTTGTTGACCCGCTTGCGTGGTTAAATAGCAAGCTGCAAAGACAGGGGGAACGCGGGGTGGACAATCCGGCCATGCTTTCCAGATGCACCACGTGATTCCTTGATAACACGGCTGGAAGCGGCCAGACAAGCGACTTTGCCATATAGTGGTGCAAAAGGCGGCGAATAGTCGGTAAAGCGTCAGTTTCACGCAGCAATTGCCCTGCTGCGGTGCAGCAACGTTTGACTCTATAGAACAAAGCCAACTATAATCCCGTGTCTTTGCGTGTGTAGATTTTTCTGGGAACCTGGCAATTGAGTGATTCACAACAAAATATTGCCAAGCCAGTCTACAAAGTAGTTGCATTGCAGCTAGCAATCGCTATCAGCTTTGCCACAGTCACCCTGTTTTTCGGTGGTAGTGTCAGAGGCTGGTCCGCCGCATACGGCGGTGCTATCGCAGTCATCGGTAGCCTGGTGTATGCCATGCTGGTCGTTCGCGGTTCTAGCGACGCCAACAAGGCATTCCGGGCGCATTTGCGCGCAGAAGTGATGAAAATATTTATCACAGCGGTGCTGTTTATATTGGCACTGGTGTTGTTTCAGTCGGCCGCCTGGTTATGGCTGATCTTGGGTTTCGCGGTGGCAACCTTAGCATACTGGTTTTCATTGCTCGCTGTTTAATCATTGGTTTTGGGGCCTGTTGAGCTCTGAAACGACAAATCTAAATTCATTATGACCACAGAACACGCTATTGAAGCGGGCCATGCTGCCCCGGCCAACGCCACAGAATACATCAGTCACCATCTGGCCCACCTGAGAAGTGCCGACGGCATGATCAATCTGGATACGTTCTGGATTTCGGCCATTCTGGGCTTTGTTTTCCTGGCTGTTTTCTATATGGCGTCGCGCCGCGCGACGGCTGGTGTCCCTGGCAAGTTGCAAAACTTCGTCGAAATGGTCATGGAAATCGTCAATGACACTATTAATGGGGCCTTCCACGCGAAAAGCAAGGTCATCGCGCCGCTGGCCATCACTATTTTTGTGTGGGTCTGGTTGTTGAACGCGATGGACTTCCTGCCGGTTGACCTGTTGCCGAAGATCCTGAGCTGGTTTGGCGTGCATAAGCTGCGCGCCGTGCCGACCGCCGACGTCAACCACACCTTCGCCATGTCGCTG
Organism: Janthinobacterium sp. TPC_1; assembly: GCF_056037845.1. Taxonomy (NCBI): domain Bacteria; kingdom Pseudomonadati; phylum Pseudomonadota; class Betaproteobacteria; order Burkholderiales; family Oxalobacteraceae; genus Janthinobacterium; species Janthinobacterium sp. TPC_1. The sequence goes on from NZ_CP195157.1 coordinate 1,645,323, forward strand.
TCGGTGGTGCTGTGCGTGATCGCCTTCTCGATCAAGGCCAAGGGCCTGGGCGGCTGGATCAAGGAACTGTTCACGGCACCATTCCATGCAAGCGGTCTGATCGGCACGATCGCCCTGGCACCCGTCAATTTCCTGCTGCAAATGGTTGAGCTGGTTGCAAAACTGATCTCCCTGTCGCTGCGACTGTTCGGCAATATGTATGCCGGCGAACTGATTTTCATCTTGATCGCGTTGTTGCCTTGGTGGGCACAGTGGGCGTTGGGTGGTCCATGGGCAATTTTCCATATCTTGATTGTAACTTTGCAAGCTTTTGTGTTTATGGCGTTGACGGTTGTGTATCTGAGCCTTGCGGTTGAGAAACATTAATCATTAACTTTATATTTTGTTTTTTTAGTATCTTTCGTTTTTAAATTTAGGAGAATTTTATGCAAGCTCTGATCGCACAAGTACAAAGCATGACCGTTCTGGCAGCAGCAATCATCATCGGCCTGGCCGCAATCGGCACCGCTCTGGGCTTCGCTATCTTGGGTGGCAAATTCCTGGAAGCTTCGGCACGTCAACCAGAACTGATGCCACAACTGCAAACCAAACTGTTCGTTATCGCTGGTCTGCTGGATGCTATCTCGATGATCGGCGTTGGTGTTGCTCTGCTGTACACGTTCGCTAACCCGTTCCTGTCCGCTCTGACGGCTGTTGCTCAGTAATTCGCTCCAACCCTAGGAGAAACTTTTAGTGTTAGGAGCAAAGGTATGGACATCAATATGTCGCTCATCGGCCAGATGATCACCTTCGCGGTGTTGGTCTGGTTCTCGATGAAGTTCGTATTTCCAGCGCTGAACAATGCGCTGGATGAGCGTGCCAAACGAATCGCGGATGGATTGGCTGCGGCCGATCAAGGTCAGGCTTCGATGGCTGTCGCTGAAAAGCGTGCGCAAGAGGCATTGAACAGTGCACGTGAAGAAGCGTCGCAACGCGTTGCTGACGCTGAAAAGCGCGCGCAGCTGGTTGCTGAAGAGATCAAGCAAAATGCACAAGCTGAAGCTGCGCGTATCATTGCGCAAGCCCAGTCGGACGCCGAACAGCAACTGTCGAAAGCACGCGAACAATTGCGCGCTCAGGTGGCTGACCTGGCTGTCAAGGGTGCCGAGCAGATCTTGAAGCGTGAAGTAAACCCAACGGCTCACGCCGAAATGTTGCAGCGTCTTGCTGTCGAGCTGTAATCATGGCAGAACTCGCAACCGTCGCCCGTCCCTACGCGGAAGCTTTGTTCCGCGTAGCCCAAGCTGGTAAGGAGTCAAGCAACCTCGCGGCGTGGTCCGAACTGGTGTCCGAACTGGCACAGATCGGTAGCCACCCCGAGGTACAGGCGTACGCGCGCAATCCGAAAGTCTCGGAAAGCGACGTCGCCGCCACCATCCTGTCGTTGTTGAAATCGCCGCTCAATGAGGAAGTGAAAAACTTCGTCACGATGTTGATCGAAAATGGCCGCATCAGCCTGCTGCCGGAAATCGGCGCGCAATTCCATACGTTGAAAAACAGTGTGGAAGGTGCGGCTGACGCCGAGATCACGAGCGCTTTCGATCTGAGCGAAGGCCAAACGGCCGAGCTGGTCGCAACGCTGGAAAAGAAATTCAGTCGTAAGCTCAACCCTGCCGTCACAGTGGATCCATCGCTGCTCGGCGGCGTGCGCGTGGTTGTTGGCGACCAAGTGCTCGATACCTCGGTGCGCGCCAAGCTGCAGCAACTGCACGCTGCACTGGTGTCGTAAGACACGCGCTTCGGCAGGCCAGCTAAGACAGACCCTTACCCCTCGCGCAAGCTGAGAGAAACACTTTTAGGAGTTAGTATGCAACTCAACCCATCTGAAATCAGCGAGTTGATCAAGAGCCGGATCCAAGGTCTTGACGGCGGCGCTGAAGTGCGTAATCAAGGCACGGTTATTTCCGTCGCCGACGGTATCTGCCGCATCCACGGTTTGTCGGACGTGATGCAAGGCGAGATGCTGGAATTCCCAGGCAACACGTTTGGCCTGGCGATGAATCTGGAACGCGACTCCGTCGGTTCCGTGATTCTGGGTGCCTACGAGCACATCTCCGAAGGCGACACGGTGAAATGCACCGGCCGCATTCTGGAAGTGCCAGTCGGTCCTGAGCTGCTCGGCCGCGTAGTCAACGCGCTGGGCCAGCCGATCGACGGCAAAGGTGCCATCGAAACGAAACTGACGGCCGCGATTGAAAAAATCGCGCCGGGCGTGATCGCCCGTGAATCCGTTTCGCAACCGATGCAAACCGGCCTGAAGTCGATCGATGCGATGGTTCCAGTTGGCCGCGGCCAGCGCGAACTGATCATCGGCGACCGTCAAACCGGCAAGTCGGCTGTGGCGATTGATGCGATCATCAATCAAAAAGGCCAGGGCATGAAATGTATCTACGTCGCGATTGGCCAAAAAGCCTCGTCGATCAAGAACATCGTGCGCTCGCTGGAACAGCACGGCGCGATGGAATACACCATCGTTGTCGCCGCTTCCGCTTCGGAATCGGCCGCCATGCAATACATCTCGCCGTACTCCGGTTGCGCCATGGGCGAATATTTCCGTGACCGCGGTGAAGATGCACTGATCGTCTACGATGATCTGTCCAAACAAGCTGTTGCATACCGTCAAATCTCGCTGCTGCTGCGCCGTCCACCAGGTCGCGAAGCGTACCCAGGCGACGTGTTCTACCTGCACAGCCGCCTGCTGGAACGCGCAGCACGCGTGAATGCCGACTACGTCGAGAAGTTCACCGACGGCGCCGTCAAAGGCAAGACCGGTTCCCTGACGGCTCTGCCGATCATTGAAACGCAAGCTGGCGACGTGTCCGCATTCGTGCCAACCAACGTGATTTCGATTACCGACGGTCAGATCTTCCTGGAAACCTCGCTGTTCAACGCCGGTATCCGTCCTGCGATTAACGCCGGTATTTCCGTATCGCGCGTCGGTGGCGCCGCCCAGACCAAGGTCATCAAAAACCTGTCCGGCGGTATCCGTACCGACTTGGCGCAGTACCGTGAACTGGCCGCGTTTGCGCAGTTCGCTTCGGACCTGGATGAATCGACCCGCAAGCAGCTGGACCGTGGTGCCCGCGTGACGGAATTGCTCAAGCAAGCCCAGTACTCGCCACTGTCGATCTCGCTGATGGCCGTATCGCTGTTCTCGGTGAACAAAGGCTTCATGGACGACGTGCCAGTCAAGCAAGTGCTGTCGTTCGAAGCTGGTGTCCACGCTTACATGAAGACCAAGCAAGCTGCTCTGCTGGCCAAGATCGAAGAAACTAAGCAACTCGACAAAGACAGCGAAGCAACTCTGTCGGCGGCCATTGCTGATTTCAAGAAATCCGGCGCATATTAAGCGGCCAGGCGGCGCCCGCCTCGAGTGAGGCGCCGCCCTACGCGCAGAAGGAGTAAGGACTCATGGCATCAAGCAAAGAGATACGTGGCAAGATCAAAAGCGTAGAGAATACGAAGAAGATCACCAAGGCGATGGAAATGGTTGCCGCATCGAAAATGCGCAAAGCGCAGGACCGTATGCGCGCCGCCCGTCCCTACAGTGACAAGATTCGGAATATCGCCGCCAATCTGGCGACCGCCAATCCGGAATACACGCACCCGTTCCTGGCAGCTGCCCAGGGTACGCAAGCGAAGGCAGTGGGTTTCATCGTTGTCACGACCGACAAGGGTCTGTGCGGCGGCATGAACACCAACATCCTGCGCCAGGTGACGTCGAAGTCGCGCGAGCTGGAAGCAGCTGGCAACCGGGTTGAAGCAGTTGCCATCGGTAACAAGGGTTTGGGTTTTTTGAATCGCATCGGCGTCAAGATCATTGCGCACGCCATTCAAACCGGCGATACGCCCCACCTGGATAAACTGATCGGACCTGTCAAGGTCATGCTCGAAGAGTTCCAGGCAGGCAAGATCGATGCAGTCTACCTGTGCTACACCAAATTCATCAACACGATGAAACAGGAACCAGTCGTGGAGCAGTTGCTGCCCCTGACGGCCGACAAGATGGTCGCCGACAAGGGTGCCCACTCGTGGGATTACATCTACGAGCCGGACGCGCAAAGCGTGATCGACGAATTGCTGGAGCGCTATGTAGAAGCGCTGGTGTACCAGGCAGTCGCGGAGAATCTGGCGTCCGAGCAATCGGCACGGATGGTCGCGATGAAAGCTGCAAGCGACAACGCGGGTAGTGTGATCGGCGAATTGAAGCTGATCTACAACAAGACCCGCCAAGCTGCGATTACCAAAGAACTCTCCGAAATCGTTGCCGGTGCGGCTGCGGTTTAAACGAATTTAACTATATTGAAGGAACGAACATGGCTGATGGCAAAATCGTTCAGTGTATCGGCGCTGTGGTGGACGTTGAGTTTCCCCGCAACGCGATGCCTAAGGTATTTGATGCCTTGAAGATGGCAGGCTCGGAACTGACCCTGGAAGTACAACAGCAGTTGGGCGACGGCATTGTCCGTACCATTGCACTCGGCTCGTCCGATGGCCTGCGTCGCGGCATGATGATTCAAAATACCGGCAAACCTATCATGGTGCCAGTCGGTAAAGCAACCCTGGGTCGCATCATGGACGTGCTGGGCAACCCGATCGACGAATGCGGCCCCGTGTCGCACGAGCAGATCGCGTCGATCCACCGCACCGCTCCTGCATACGACGAACTGTCGCCATCGCAAGAACTGCTGGAAACCGGCATCAAGGTGATCGATCTGGTTTGCCCGTTTGCAAAAGGCGGTAAAGTTGGTCTGTTCGGCGGCGCTGGCGTAGGCAAGACCGTGAACATGATGGAACTGATTAACAACATCGCCAAGGCGCACAGCGGCGTATCCGTGTTCGCCGGCGTCGGTGAGCGTACCCGTGAAGGTAACGACTTCTACCACGAGATGGCTGATGCGAAAGTGGTCGATCTGGAAAATCCAGAGAACTCCAAAGTCGCGATGGTCTACGGTCAGATGAATGAACCGCCAGGTAACCGTCTGCGCGTCGCGCTGACCGGCCTGACGATCGCTGAATCGTTCCGTGATGAAGGCAAGGACGTTCTGTTCTTCGTCGACAACATCTACCGCTTCACGCTGGCCGGTACCGAAGTGTCGGCACTGCTGGGCCGTATGCCGTCGGCTGTGGGTTACCAACCGACCCTGGCGGAAGAAATGGGCCGTCTGCAAGAGCGTATCACGTCGACCAAAACCGGTTCGATCACCTCGATCCAGGCCGTCTACGTTCCAGCCGATGATTACACCGATCCGTCGCCTGCTACCACGTTTGCTCACTTGGATTCGACCGTTGCGCTGTCGCGTGACATCGCTTCCCTGGGTATCTACCCTGCCGTGGACCCGCTGGATTCGACCTCGCGTCAGCTCGATCCGCTGATCGTTGGTCAAGAGCACTATGACACCGCGCGTGCCGTGCAAACGACCCTGCAACGCTACAAGGAATTGCGCGACATTATCGCGATTCTGGGTATGGACGAGCTGGCACCGGAAGACAAACTGCTGGTCGCCCGTGCACGTAAGATGCAGCGTTTCCTGTCGCAGCCTTTCCACGTCGCTGAAGTCTTTACCGGCGCGCCTGGTAAATACGTTTCGCTCAAAGACACGATCAAGGGCTTCAAAATGATCGCTTCGGGCGAACTCGATCACCTGCCGGAACAAGCGTTCTACATGGTCGGCACGATCGAAGAAGCAATCGAAAAAGCCAAGAAACTTAACTAAGTTAAGTCTGGGCCTAACCCCGCCCCTTAGAAGGCGGGGTTCTTCAACCCGATAGGACACACATGGCACACACAATTCACGTTGACGTGGTTTCCGCTGAAGAACTGATTTTTTCAGGCGAAGCAGAATTCGTCGCGTTGCCGGGTGAACAGGGCGAGCTGGGTATCTACCCACGCCACACGCCTTTGATTACCCGCATCCGTCCGGGCGCGGTCCGCATCAAGGTAGTCGGCCAGGCTGAAGAAGAGTTCGTCTTCGTTGCCGGCGGCCTGCTGGAAGTGCAACCGGATACCGTGACCGTCCTGGCCGATACCGCAATCCGCGGTCACGACCTCGACGAAGCGAAAGCGCTGGAAGCGAAGAAGTTGGCGGAAGAAAATATCCACAACAAGGATTCGGGCATCGACTACGCGCAAGCGCAAGCCGAGCTGGCCAGCGCGATTGCGCAGCTGGCAGCGATCCAGAAGCTGCGCAAGCAAGATTAATTTGCGCGCATGCAGTAATACAAAAAGGCAGCCTGCGGGCTGCCTTTTTTTTCAGCAAACGGATTTCAGTAAAAACTAGCGGCGCTTGTTCTTTCCCCTTTCCAGCCCCGCCTTCAAGATCGTCTTCCACTTGGCGCGCGCGGCGATGCGCTCGAGCGGCGTTTCCTCGCTGCGGTGGGTGTCGCGCAGCAGCTTGTGATAATTGCGCAGGCGGTCGCCGTCGACGGCGCCGCGCACGGCGCAACCGGGCTCGCTGGCATGCTGGCAATCGCGGAACTGGCACGTCGCTGCCAGCGCCGCGATATCGTCAAACGTGGCGGCCAGGGTCTGCGCATCGGCATCGGCGCGCCAGCTGCGCAAGCCCGGCGTGTCGATGATGCAGGCGCCGCTGGCGCACAGGTGCAGCGAACGGGCCGTCGTCGTATGCCGGCCGCGCCCGTCGCCGTGGCGCACGCCGTTGGTCGCTTGATCCGCCGCGCACAAGGTATTGGTCAGGCTGGACTTGCCCGCGCCCGATGAACCGAGCAGCACCAGGGTCTGGCCGGCGCCCAGCCAGGGCTCCAGGATGGCCACGTCATACGCGTGGCGCGTGTCGATGGCGAACAGCGGGACATGGGGCGGCAGGCGCTGTTTCAGCAGCGCCAGCTTGCCGCCCACGTCGTCGGCCACGTCGGCCTTGCTCAGCACCACCACGGGCGTCACTTGCGCCGCCAGCACGATGGCGAGATAACGCTCCAGGCGGCGCGGATTGAAATCCCCATCGAGTCCCATCACCAGCAGGGCCGTGTCGACATTGCTGGCCAGTACCTGACGCCGGCCGTCATTGCCGCGCCGGGCGATCTGCGTGGCGGGGGATAAGTGCGCCGTTATCCACAGCGTGCCGTGAAGATCGGGTTCGGCGGCGATCCAGTCGCCGACCGTGAGGATGGTGTCCTGCGCCAGCAGCGCGTGCAGCAGCCGCGGCAGGACGTGCGCCGGGTGTTCCTGCTTGCCGTCGTGTGCACGCCGATGCTGTCGCGGTGCACGGCGCTCACGCGTAGTAACTGTGCGGCGGGGGACGATACGTCGAGATGGGTGGCTGCGCTGGCGATGGCCTGCTGCAGCCCGATAAGGCGTAGTTGCGCAAAATCGAATGCGATCATGGTAGCGTGATTCCAGATTCTGTCGTCCGCGTGCGGACGTGTAGCCTGCGCGTGCAGGCACCGCCAGTCGCGATGACTGGCACGAAAGAAGGGGGAAGTCGGCTACGCGATCACGCGTATGGGCATTGCGGGCTAAAAGGCTTAGCGGGGAAAAACAGTGATCAGGCAGCCGACAGCACGGCAGTATCCGAATGGCGCATGTTGTCTACTCCTGTTGTGTGATGGAAAATACCAGTGTGCCAGCGGCACGCGCCGGCGTCAACCTCAGCTGCACATGCCGTAAGCCTTGCGCTCGGGGAAATAGCGGTAGGTAAACGTGCGCACCGGGTAGCGCTTGCCGGCGATGAGCATGTCGGGCATGGATAAATCAAAGCGTTGCGGCAGCTGGCGCGGCAGTTGCAGGCGCAGTCGCCACTGCGTCTCGGCGCTCGAACCCACGGCGGAAAACATGATGGGCAGCGTTTCGATGACGTCGACGATTTCCGCCTTGCGGTTCATGCCGCGCTGATAGATGGTCAGCACCTTCGCTTCGGCGAACGGTTCCTTGTGCGGTTCTTCCAGCAGGAAAGACAGGCGCGTAAAACTGGCTTGCGTACCGATGGGCAAGGTAAAAATCAGCGCCAGCTCCGTGCCGCCTTCCTTCAAGGTGACGGGCGGCGTGGCGTAGATGCTGATACCGCGCGGCAGTTCGAAACGCGATCCCTCCGTCCACGTCTTGCACTCGGGCGTGGTGGCCTGGTACAGGCTGGGCGCCGTGTAGTCGTCACAGGCGGAAACCAGCAGCAGCAGGGGCAGGGCAAGGAGGGTGGAACGGCGCATGGGAGTCACGGTTGGGATATGAGCCGACAGTGTAAGCGATCCCCGCGCGATCCACCAGCGACGCCAGGCCTACCCGGGCGGGGCGCGCCGCACGGACTTCAGCTGGCAATGCGCCGCCTGCAGCGCCTCCTGGATGATCTCCAGCGCCAGCTGCGGCCGGGCCGCGCCGCACATGAAGAGATCGACGGCGGCAAAGCCAAATTCCGGCCAGGTGTGGATGGAAATGTGCGATTCGGCCAGCAGCACCACGCCGGTGACGCCCTGGCCGGCGCCAAAGCTGTGGAAATGGCTGTGCAGCACCTGCGCGCCGGCCGTAGTGGCCGCCGCGCGCAGCAGGCCTTCAAGCGCGGCGCCATCGCGCAGGCGTTCCGGCGCGATGCCCGACAGGTCGGCCAGCAGATGGATGCCCAGGGGGAGATGCGGTGCGGACGCCATGCTTATTTGTGGCTGCCGCCGCTGGAGCCGCCGCCATAGCTGCCGCCGCCGCTGCCCGTGCGCGAACTCCAGCTGCTGCCGCTGCTGCCGCTGCCGGCCACCTAACATGCGCACCCAGTTGGCGGCCGTGACGGAAAACGTCACCATCAGGGCATAGATCACGTATTTACTCATGGGGGATTCTTTGCATTCTTGTCGAGAAAAGCGGCGGGCAGGAACAGCGCCAGACAGCCCAGCAAACTCCACATCAAGGTGCTGGAGAACGAGACGAACATGGGAATCGCATTCAGGACCAGCACGATGACCATGAAGACCTTGGCGATGCCGCGGTGGCTCAGCTGGATATTCTGTACCTTGGCGCCGCCATGGAAGGCGGCGCCGAACCAGGCGGCCATCTGGTCATAGGCGACGGGCAGGGAGCGCGACCAGGTCATTTCTTCGCCCGTGAGCTCCGCCCCGAGTTTGGTCTGTCCCTGTTCGAATTCAAACACGCGCGTGTTGTCGCCGACGGCCACCTTCCAGTTGAAGGCGCCCGCCGCATACACGACCTGCGAGCCGTAGTCATACAGTTTGCGGTAGGTGGCGCCATCGAGCGTGCAGCTGGCGGCGTCCAAGGACGCCCAGCTGGGCCAGTTCGGCAGCACGTTCGAGCGCGACCAGCCCTCGTCCGTCTCCACCAGCCAGAAGAAGCCGGCGCGGGCGTTGTACAGCAGGTATTCGTTCCACTCGCTGCCCTCGTCGTCGGCGCGGCGCATCATGCCGATCACCGTGAAATCCACATTGCTGATCTTCGCGCTGGCGCCCAGCTCCAGCGTGATGTCGGCGTTGTCGTGCACCTGCTTGCCGATGGCCAGCACCTGCGCTTCCGGGCCGCTGGCGTCGAGCTGCGCGTGGCAGGCGGGGCACACCAGCTGCGCCGCCGCACCCGGCACATACTGGATGCCGCTGCCACAGGAGGGGCAGTCGAGCGCATCGAGTTTGCCGCGGTACTTGCCGGCGCTTTTGGCGATGGCGTCGTCGTCGCGCAGCAGCTGGCACTTTAAACTGTCCAGGGTGACGGCCACGCCCTGGTAGACGACCGGTTGCGGGCCATCCGTGTAGTCGAGCGTGACGAAGCTGGCGTAGTTGCGGAAGTCCGCCACCTGGATGCGCCAGCCGGCGCCCACCTTGAAGGGCAATTCGCCCTGGCCGGCGATGCATTCGGCATTGCGGATCTCGGCCGCCGTATACGGTTCGCCGCAAATCGTGTAGCGCTTGCCCGGCGCCAGCTCGCCAAAGACGGGTAAGGTAGCTTGCGTGCTGCGCTCGCGCGTCAGCGTGTACAGGCCGGACGAGTCGCCCAGCCAGGCCGTGCTGGCGTCGTCGAACAGCAGATACCACTCGTTCCACGTGCCGGCGCTGTAGCGCTGCTGGATGCGCCCGACGACGGTGAAGTGCACGCCATCGTGCATGCCGGCCGTGCCGATCTGGATTGGCGAATAGTCTTCCAGGACGGCCGACATCTTGCCCACGTCCCTGACGGCATCGGCGTCCTTGAGGATGGTGCTGTGGCAGTACTCGCACACGGCGAGCACGGAAGCGTGCGAGCGGAAACGGACTTCCGCGCCGCAGCTGGGACAGGAAACAGTTTGCATGCAGTCGTATTTCGCCCTAATCAGCCGATCAGTTTTTTCAGCAGCTCAGCCTTGGCGCCGTCGTAGTCGGCCGGCGAGATGAGCCCCTTGTCCAGTAAACCCTTGAGTTTTTCCAGGCGCGCCTCGATCGGTTCTTCCGCGGGAGCCGGTGGCGCCGCAGGTGACGCGGCGGGCGCCGGCTGCTGCAGCGCACCGCCCATGCTTTGCGCCATCACCTGGCCGATCGACAGCCCGGCGCCGAGGCCTGCGCCGATACCGGCCATGCCGCCTTCGTTCTGCGCCGCCAGCGGGATCGCGTTGGCCACCTGGAATTTGGTGTAGCCGCTCATCTTGTCGGCGCCCAGGCCGCCCTTCATGCCGGCGGAAATACGCTCGTCGAGCGCCGCCTGCAATTCCTCGGGCAGGCTGATGCTGGCCACGTTGAATTCATCGAGGCCCACGCCGTAGCGGGCAAACGCCTGCGCCAGGCCATCCTTGACCTCTTGCGCCATCAGCGCCTGGTTGGCCGCCATGTCGAGGAAGGGGACATTCGCGCCGCCCAGCGAGCTGGCCATGCTCGACATCAGAATGCCGCGCAGTTGATCTTCCACCTCGTCGCGCGTATAGACTTCGCGCGTGCCGCTGATCTCCGTGAAGAAGGTGCGGGCGTCGGCGATGCGGTACGAATACATGCCGAAGGCGCGCACGCGGATCATGTCGAAATCCTTGTCGCGGATGGTGATCGGCTGCGGCGTGCCCCACTTGCGGCCCGTCTGCACGCGGGTGCTGAAGTAATACACGTCCGACTTGAAGGGCGAGTCGAACAGCTTGTCCCAGTTTTTCAGGTTGGTCAGCAACGGTAACGTTTGCGTCGTCAGCTTGTGCGTGCCGGGACCGAAGACGTCGGCGATCTTGCCTTCATTGACGAAGACGGCGACCTGCGATTCGCGCACATTCAGGATGGCGCCGTTCTGGATCTCGAAATCCTGCATGGGGAAGCGCCAGGCCAGCACGCCGTCCGTCTCTTCGTTCCACTGCAGTACGTCGATAAACTGCTTCTTGATAAAGCTGCCGAGGCTCATGATGGATGTCCTTGAATAAGATAAAGCGGTGTCAGGAAATGCAGGCGGCGTTGATGGCGCCGATCGACAGTGAAATGGCGCCCAGCAGGCCGCCGAAAGCGCTGTTGTTCGATTCGATCTGGTCCTTCGACATGCGCAGCAGGCGCGTGGTGACCACATAGGCGAGCAATTGCACCACCATGGCGCCAAAGGCCCAGGCGAAGAATTGCTGGTAGTCGGCCGTGTGCATCAGGGACGAGGCGATGGTGGCGGAAAAGCCCAGCAGTGCGCCGCCCAGCGACAGGGCCGCCGCCTGATTGCCCTGGCGGATCAGCAGCACTTCGTTATACGGCGTGACGCGCGTGTAGATGATAAAAAAGGCAATCAGCAGCGCGGCGGCCAGTATAAGATGGATCAGATAGTTTAGTGGCGGGCACGGCTTTCCTCGCAATGAGTATTTGATAACGTCAACGCATATTAGAACAAAAAAAGTCCAATGAACAAAAAGATTCTGATTTTGTCCGTCTTCGTGGTCGCCTCCTGCGGCCTCGCGTATGAACTGATCGCCGGCGCCATGTCCAGCTACCTGCTCGGCGACTCGATCCTGCAGTTTTCCACCATCATCGGCTGCTACCTGTTCGCCATGGGGGTGGGCGCTCACTTTTCCAAGTATGTGCGGGACGACGACGTGCTCTCGCGCTTCGTCGACATCGAACTGGCCGTGGGCCTGATCGGCGGCCTGTCGGCCGCCATCCTGTTCATGACGTTTTCGTGGATGGCCGCGCCATTTCGCACCCTATTGTATGTGATGGTGTTCCTGATCGGCGCACTGGTCGGCATGGAAGTGCCGCTGGTGATGCGCGCCCTGAACTCGCGCCAGACGGAATTTTCCGAGCTGGTCAGCCGCGTGCTGACCTTCGATTACCTGGGCGCGCTGGCCGTCTCCCTGCTGTTCCCGCTGGTGCTGTCGCCCTACCTGGGACTGGTGCGCACGGGCTTTTTGTTCGGCATGCTCAACGTGGGCGTGGGCCTGTGGACGATCTGGGTGTTCCGCGCGGAGCTGAAGAACCTCACGGGGCGCTTCCTGCGCGCCTGCGCCGTGATGCTGGTGCTGGTCGTCGGCTTTGCCATGTCCGACCGCATGGTGGCCTGGGGCGAGCACGGCCTGTTCGGCGACCAGATCGTGTATTCCACCACCACGCCCTACCAGCGCCTGGTGATTACGCGCTGGAAGGACGATACGCGCCTGTACATCAATGGCAACCTGCAGTTTTCCTCGCGCGACGAGTACCGCTACCACGAGGCGCTGGTGCACCCCGTGCTCGAAGCGCTGCCGTGGGCACGCCGCGTGCTGGTGCTGGGCGGCGGAGATGGCCTGGCGCTGCGCGAAATCCTCCGTTATCCACAGGTCGAACACGTCACCGTGGTCGACCTCGACCCCGCCATGACGGCCGCTTTTACCACGCGCCCGGAACTGGCAAAGTTAAATAACAACGCGTTCTCGGACAAGCGCGTCACCGTCGTCAATGCTGATGCCGCCGTCTGGCTGCGCAACAATGGCGACATGTTCGACGCGGCCATCGTCGATTTCCCCGACCCGTCCAGCTTCGCGCTCGGCAAGCTGTATTCGGTGCCGTTCTACGACCTGGTGAAAAAGCACCTGGCCGCCAAGGGCCTGATGGTGGTGCAATCGACCTCGCCCTTCTTTGCCCCGCACGCCTATTGGACCATCAATTCGACCCTGCGCGAAGTGGGCATGCGCACCTGGCCTTATCACGCCTATGTGCCCTCGTTCGGCGAATGGGGTTTTATCCTTGCCTCGCCCCAGCTCGATTACGTGCCGCCGACGAAATACCGCCTGCCGATGCGCTACCTGAATGCGGACACCACGCGCGAGATGTTCATCTTCCCGCCCGACATGCAGCCGCTGCCGATGGCGCCGAACCGCTTGAATACCCAGTCGCTCGTGCATGAATTCGAGCAGGACTGGAACCGGGTGATCCGCTGATGCAGCGCCGCTCCTTCATGTTGTGGGCCGCTGGCGGCACGGCGGCGGCCGCAGCCGGCATCGGCAGCATCGCCGCGTATCTGCGCTGGCAGGAAATCACGCCCAAGGTACTGTATCCGGGCCGCAGCGAGGGGCATTATTTGCGCAAGCTGCTGCGCGAGCGCACGGCGCTGCCGCCGCCTACACGCACCTTGAGCACCGACGTGGCCATCCTCGGCTCCGGCATCGCGGGCCTGACGGCCGCCTGGCGCCTGAACAAGCTGGGGCACGGGGACTTTCTCATGATCGATGGCCCGCAGCCGTATGGCAACGCGGCCGGCGGCCACTTCGGCGACCTCGCTTATCCGACCGGTGGTCATTACCTGCCGCTGCCGTCGCCCGAATCGACCCATGTGCGCGAGATCCTGTTCGACCTGGGGATCATCGAGCGCGACCCGCAGGCGGAAAAGCCATATTACGACGAGCGCTACATCCTGCACGCGCCGGAAGAGCGATTGCTGTTCAACGGCCACTGGCAGGACGGCTTCATTCCCACCGAAGGAGTGTCGCCTGCGGAACTGGCGCAGCATGAACGCTTCTTTGCCGAGGTGCGGCGTTTGCGCCAGGCGCATGGCAACGATGGCAAGCGCGTCTTCGTCTTTCCTACCGTGGAGTCGTCGCAAGATCCGGCCTGGCAGGCGCTCGACACCATCACCTTGAAGCAGTGGATGGAGCGCGAAGGCTATACCTCGCCTACCCTGCACTGGTATCTGAACTACTGCTGCCGCGACGATTACGGCACGCGCTACGACCAGGTCTCGGCCTGGGCCGGCCTGCATTACTATTGCAGCCGCTGGGGCCAGGCGGCCAACGCAGGCAATGGCGCCTGGCTGACCTGGCCGGGCGGCATGCAACCGGTCGCCACGGCCATGGAGCAGGCCTCTGGTGTCAAACGTCATGTGGGCACGGTGGTTTCCGTGCAGACGACGGAGCAGGGCGTGGAGGCGCTGTGCCTGGAACTGGTCGATGGCCAGCCGCGCACCTATCTGGTCAAGGCGCGCAAGGCCATCTGCGCCATGCCTTTGTACGTGGCATCGCGCGTGGTGAAGAACATCGCCGAGTATGGCTTTGACGCGAAACGCGATACGCCCGCGTATGCGCCGTGGCTGGTGGCGAATTTTCTACTGAAACGCTTTCCCGAGGAACTGCCGCATGCGCCCCTGTGCTGGGACAACGTGGTGTACCAGGAACCGGGCCTAGGCTACGTCGTCTCGACCCACCAGGATATCCGCGTGCGTCCGCCCGAGAAAACCGTCTTCAGCGCCTACGTGGCCCTGTCCGACCGCACGCCGCAGCAAGCGCGCAAGTGGCTCGACACGGCCAGCCCCGAAGAACTGCTGGCGCTGGCCAGCGTCGATTTAAAGACGGCGTATGGACGCGATTTTGCCAGCTGCGTCGAGCGCGTCGACATCACCGTGCGCGGTCACGCCATGGCGGCGCCCTTGCCGGGATTTCGCAGCAACGCGGGCTTGAAGGCCTTGCGCGAGCACGACGGCGCCATCCTGTTCGCGCATGCGGATTTGTCGGGCTTTTCCGTGTTCGAGGAAGCGGCGTGGTGGGGGGACCGCGCTGCGCGATTAGCCTCCGCATAAAAAAGGCCGGCGCGAACGCCGGCCAGAGCCCCCTAAGGCTCGAACCTGTGCTTCCTTGTTCTTCTCATTTATTTTTATTAATCACGTCGATGAAGACGGCTGCCAGCAGCACCAGGCCCTTGATCACCTGCTGGTAATCGATGCCGATGCCCATGATGGACATGCCGTTGTTCATCACGCCCATGATGAAGGCGCCGATGACGGCTCCCATCACCTTGCCCACGCCGCCCGAGGCCGAGGCGCCGCCGATGAAGCAGGCGGCGATCACGTCCAGCTCGAAGCCCGTGCCCGCCTTCGGCGTGGCCGTGTTCAGGCGCGCCGCGAAGATCAGGCCGGCCAGCGCGGCCAGCATGCCCATGTTGACGAAGGTGTAGAAGCTGACCCGTTCCGTCTTGATGCCGGACAGGCGCGCCGCCTTCTCGTTGCCGCCCACGGCGTACACGCGGCGGCCCAGCACGGTGCGGTTGGTGATGAAGGTGTAGGCGACGATGAGCAGCGACATCACGGCCAGCACGTTGGGGAAACCGCGGTACGACGCCAGCAGGTAGCTGAAATACACCATCACGGCAGCGAACACGCCGTTTTTCAACAGGAAGAACGCGCGCGGCTCGTTTTCCATGCCGTGTTTCAGTTGCTTGGCGCGGCTGCGCAGCGAGGTGACGATCAGTGCCACGGCGGCGATCACGCCCAGCAGCAGCGAGAAGCCGCGCAGGTTGTCGCCGCCGAACGGGTCGGGCAGGAAGCCGGAGCTGAGCATCTGGAAGCCTTCCGGGAAGGGGCCGACCGACTGGCCAGCCAGCAGCGCCAGGGTCAGGCCCTTGAAGACCAGCATACCGGCCAGGGTGACGATGAAGGACGGGATTTTAAAGAAGGCGACGAAATAGCCTTGCGCGCCGCCGATGACGGCACCGGCCAGCAGGCAGAGGATGCTGGCCGCGACAAAGTTCATCTCGTAGTTGACGATCAATACCGCCGCCAGCGCGCCGACGAAGCCGACCACCGAGCCGACCGACAAATCGATATGGCCGGCCACGATGACCATCAGCATGCCCAGCGCCATGATGACGATGTAGCTGTTTTGCAGCACCAGGTTCGTCAGGTTCAGCGGCTGCATCAGGGTGCCGTCCGTCATGTACTGGAAAAAGCCCATGATGACGATCAGCGAGAGCAGCATGCCGTAGTCGCGCATATTGTTTTTCAGGAAGCCGGCATAGCTTTTCGCTTGCGGCGCGGCCGCTGGCGCGCCTGCCGCCGCTCCCGCTGTCAGTTTATTGTCCATTGTTTTCTCCGTGTGTAACGATCGCGCGCATGATGCGTTCCTGCGATGCTTCTGCCGCGCTCAGTTCTGCCGCGAAGCGGCCTTCGTTCATGACATAGATCCGGTCGCACATGCCCAGCAATTCCGGCATTTCCGAGGAAATCATGATGATGCATTTGCCTTCGGCGGCCAGCTCGCTGATGATGCTGTAGATCTCGTACTTGGCGCCCACGTCGATGCCGCGGCTCGGTTCATCGAGGATCAGCACGTCGGGGCGCGAAAACAGCCATTTCGCCAGCACCACTTTCTGCTGGTTGCCGCCGGACAGGTTGACCACCTTCTGCGCCACGCTCGAGCAACGGGTCTTGAGCTTGCGGCGGAACTCCTCGGCCACGCTGAATTCACGCTGCTCGTCGATGACCATGTGCCGCGAAATCGCGTCCAGGTTGGCCAGGCTGGTGTTCTTCTGGATGTCTTCCTCGAGGATCAGGCCCAGGCCCTTGCGGTCTTCCGTGACGTACGCGAGGCCGTGGGCGATCGCCTTGCCGATGGTGCTGACGTCGATTTCCTGGCCATGCTTGAGCACCGTGCCGCTGATGCGCTGGCCGTAGGCGCGCCCGAAGAGGCTCATCGCCAGTTCCGTGCGCCCGGAGCCCATCAAGCCGGCGATGCCGATGATCTCGCCCTTTTTCGCGTGCATATTGATGCCCTTGATGACGGGGCGGTCGGCATGCTCGGGATGGAAGACGCGCCAGTCGCGCACTTCAAAAATGGTCTCGCCGATGGTGGGCGTGCGCGGCGGATAGCGGTCGGCCATCTCGCGACCGACCATCTTTTCGATGATGCGGTCTTCGCTGACGGGCTCCGTGCGGCAGTCGAAACTGTCGACCGTGTTCCCGTCGCGCAGCACCGTGATGGCGTCGGCGACCCGTGAAATTTCATTGAGCTTGTGCGAAATCAGGATCGAGGCGATGCCCTGGGCTTTCAGGCCCAGCAGCAGGTCGAGCAGGGCCGCGCTGTCGCTTTCGTTCAGGCTGGCCGTCGGCTCGTCGAGGATCAAGAGCTTGACGTCCTTGCACAGCGCCTTGGCGATTTCGATCAGCTGCTGCTTGCCCACGCCCAGATTGGTGATCAGGGTGTCGGGGGACTCTTTCAGCCCGACTTTCTGCAGCAGTTCGCGCGTCTTCGCTTGCGCGTATTCCCAGTCGATGACGCCCATGCGGGACGGTTCGTTGCCGAGGAATATATTCTCGGCGATCGACAGCTGGGGCACCAGCGCCAGTTCCTGGTGGATGATGATGATGCCGATTTCTTCGCTGTCCTTGATGCCGCGGAAGTGCCGCGTCTGGCCCAGGTAATCGATGTCGCCCGTATAGCTGCCATGGCCGTAGACGCCGCTCAGCACTTTCATCAGGGTCGATTTGCCGGCGCCGTTTTCGCCGACGATGGCGTGAATCTCGCCGCTGCGTACCCGCAGGTTGACATTGTCGAGCGCAACGACGCCCGGGAATGTTTTGCGTATCCCGCGCATTTCCAGGATAGTGTTCGTCATATAACCTCTCTGGCACGGCCGCGCTGGTGGGCAGCGGTCGTGCGGCAGTCTTGTTCTTGATCGTGCGTGAAGCGAAAGGCCCGGCAGTGCCGGGCCTTCAGTACCTTGGACGCTTATTTCACTTGCGCTTCCGTGTAGTAGCCGCTGCCGGTGACGAGCACCTGCTTCCAGTTCGCCTTGTCGACGGTGACTGGTTTGAGCAGGTAGGACGGCACGACCTTCACGCCGTTGTTATAGGTCTTGGTATCGTTGACGGTCGGCGTCTTGCCGCTCATCATGGCGTCGACCATGTTGGCCGTCACCTTGGCCAGTTCGCGGGTGTCCTTGAACACGGTCGATGCCTGTTCGCCGCGGATGATCGATTTCACCGACGGGATTTCCGCATCCTGGCCCGTGACGACGGGGAACGGTTGTTTCGGCGTGCCGTAGCCGACGCCCTTGAGCGAGGACAGGATGCCGATGCTCAAGCCGTCATACGGCGACAGCACCGCGTCGACGCGCGCATTGCCGTAGTAGGCGCTGAGCAGATTGTCCATGCGCGCCTGCGCCACGGCGCCGTCCCAGCGCAGGGTGGCGACCTTTTCCATGCCCATCTGCTTCGAGCGCACCACCAGCTTGCCGCTGTCGATGTACGGTTTCAGCACCGACAGCGCGCCGTTGTAGAAGAAGTGCGCATTGTTGTCGTCGGCCGAGCCGCCGAACAGTTCGATATTGAACGGGCCCTTGCCTTCCTTGAGTTTCAGCGCCGATTCGATATAGCCCGCTTGCAGCACGCCGACCTGGAAGTTGTCGAAGGTGGCGTAGTAATCGATGTTTTTCGTGCCGCGGATCAGGCGGTCATACGAAATGACCTTGATGCCCTTGTCGGCCGCCTTTTGCAGCACGTTCGACAAGGTGGTGCCGTCGATGGCGGCGATCACCAGCACCTTGGCGCCCTTGGTGATCATGTTTTCCACCTGCGCCAGCTGGTTTGGGATGTGTCGTCGTCGGCAAACTGCAAGTCCGTCTTGTAGCCGCGCTCCTTGAATACCTTGACCATGTTGTCGCCGTCGGCGATCCAGCGCATGGACGATTTGGTCGGCATCGAGATGCCGATCGCGCCCTTGTCGGCGGCGCTTGCCACGGGCATTGCCGCCATGCCGGAGATGGCCAGCGCCAGGCTCGCGGTCAGCATTTTCATTGTTGTTTTCATTTCAGGTCTCCACCGTCTTCGATAGTTGAATGTGCCAGGGCCGTCGTCCAGCGGGCGGGCTCCGTGCGGATGGCCGATTGCAGGCCACGGCTGATACTAGTTTGTCCATCCATCCCTCACCAATCACTTTTTTCGCATTGGCGATATCCAAAACGGTATCGATAAGCCAATTGATGCAATGCGCCATTGCGCCCCTTTGCGCCTGCCGGCAGGGCGGGAACGGGGGCCGGGCGGCGGCTTTTTTTGGTGCGCTGCAATACCAATAATCATCATCCAATTTGGTGATTTTCGTAATTGCGGCGACACAGGGGGGCGCGCAGAATCGCTCCGAACTTGACCAATTGCCTTCTCATCACGACCCTTTGAAAGCTTGCCATGCAGCTGATTTCCCCCGCTTCCCTGTTGCCCGCCGACCTGGCGCAGGCGCTCCTCATCGGCCGCATCTGGCGTGACGGCCCCTGCGTCATCGCCGTGCGCGGCGGCGAGGTGGTCGACATCACGCAGACGATGGCGACGGTGGCCGGGCTGTTCGAGCGCAGCGATGCGCTCGATATCGCCCGCCATGCGCCCGGCATCGCGCTCGGCTCCGTGCAGGCGCTGCTGGCGCAGGCGCTGGCCGCGCCGGCTGGCGAGCCGTTCCTGCTGGCGCCGTGCGACCTGCAGGCCGTCAAGGCCTGCGGTGTGACTTTCGCCGTCAGCCTGCTGGAACGGGTGATCGAGGAACAGGCGGGCGGCGGCGACGCGGCGCGCGCGGCGAGCCTGCGCGCCGCGCTGCAAAACAACCCTCTCGGCAGCGACCTGTCCGCATTGAAACCGGGTTCGGACGCGGCGCAGCGCCTGAAACAGCAGCTGCAGCAGCGCGGCGCCTGGTCGCAATACATGGAAGTGGGCATCGGCCCCGATGCGGAAGTGTTTACCAAGGCACAGCCGATGTCGTCGGTGGGCTGCGGCGCGCAGGTGGGCTTGCTGCCATCGTCCGCCTGGAACAACCCCGAGCCGGAGATCGTCCTGGCCGTCAACAGCCGCGGCGAGGTGCTGGGGGCTTCCCTGGGCAACGACGTCAACCTGCGCGACATCGAAGGGCGCAGCGCCCTCTTGCTGGGCAAGGCCAAGGATAACAACGGCTCCTGCGCCATCGGTCCCTTCATTCGCCTGTTCGACGAACACTACACGCTCGACACCGTGCGCCAGGCGGAAGTGTCGCTGCTGATCGAAGGCGCGGACGACGGCTTTGTGCTCGAAGGTGCCAGCTTCATGCGCGAAATCAGCCGCGACCCGCTCGACCTGGTGCGCCAGACGGCGGGCCAGTACCACCAGTATCCGGACGGCTTCATGCTGTTCCTGGGAACCATGTTCTCGCCCGTGAAGGACCGCGGCGCGCAGGGCGGCGGCTTCACGCACCACCTGGGCGACCGCGTGACGATTGCCAGCGCCGCGCTGGGCGCGCTGGTCAACGAAGTGCAGCGCTGCGACGCGATTGCCCCATGGACGTTTGGCGTGCGCGCGCTGTACCAGAACCTGGGCCAACGCGGCCTGCTTTGATCCGATTATTTTAAAAAGAGAGACACCATGCAGCATGCAACTTACCCCAGCCTGGCAGGCCAGCGCGTCGTCATCACGGGCGGCGGCACCGGCATCGGCGTGGCCATCGTCGAGGCGTTCGCGCGCCAGGGCGCCCACGTCACCTTTCTCGACATCGCCCGCGAGGCGTCGCTGGCGCTGCAGGAAACGCTGGCGCACCTGCCGCAGCCGCCCCTGTTCCGCTATTGCGACCTGACGGACCTGGCAGCCCTGGCCGCCACTTTCGCCGAGATTGAACACAGCACGGGCGCCACGGATATCCTCATCAACAACGCGGCCAATGACGACCGCCATCAGCTGCAGGACGTCACGCCCGCCTACTGGGACGAACGCATCGCCGTCAACCTGCGCCACCAGTATTTCTGCGCCCAGGCAGTGGCGCCGGCCATGCGCGCCAAGGGCAGCGGCGTGATCCTCAACCTGGGCTCGATTTCCTGGCACCTGGCGCAGGCGAACCTGTCGATCTACATGACGGCGAAGGCCGGCATCGAAGGGCTGACGCGCGGTCTGGCGCGCGACCTGGGTGCCGACGGCATCCGCGTCAACTGCATCATTCCCGGCGCCGTGCGCACGCCGCGCCAGGAGCGGCTGTGGCATACACCGGAAGCGGAAGCCGTGATCCTGCAGGGACAATGCCTGCAGACGCGCGTGGAGCCGGAAGACGTGGCGGCGCTGGCGCTGTTCCTCGCGTCGGACAACGCGGCCAAGTGCGCGGGGCGCGAATACTATGTCGACGCAGGCTGGTACGGCGCATGAGTACCCCAGGCAATCGCCAGGCGCGGCGCTTCCGCTCGCAGGACTGGTTCGACAATCCCGAGCACATCGACATGACGGCGCTGTACCTGGAGCGCTTCATGAACTACGGCATTACGGCCGAGGAGCTGCGTTCGGGCCGGCCCATCATCGGCATCGCGCAAAGCGGCAGCGATATCAGCCCCTGCAACCGCATCCACCTGGAACTGGCCCTGCGCGTGCGCGACGGCATCCGCGACGCGGGCGGCATCCCGATGGAATTTCCGCTGCACCCGATCTTCGAGAACTGCCGCCGTCCCACGGCCGCGCTGGACCGTAACCTCGCGTATCTGGGCCTGGTGGAGATTTTGCATGGCTACCCGATCGACGCCGTGGTGCTGACGACGGGCTGCGACAAGACCACGCCGGCGCAATTGATGGCCGCCGCCACGGTGGACATCCCCGCCATCGTGCTGTCGGGCGGCCCTATGCTCGACGGCTGGATGGACGGCGAGCTGGTTGGGTCCGGCGCCGCCATCTGGAAGGGCCGCCGCCAGCTGTCCGCTGGCGTGATCGACAACGACAAATTCCTGCAGATCGCCGCCGCCTCGGCGCCGTCCGCCGGCCACTGCAACACCATGGGCACGGCATCGACCATGAATGCGCTGGCCGAGGCGCTGGGCATGTCCCTGACTGGCTGCTCTGCCATCCCCGCGCCGTACCGCGAACGGGGCCAGATCGCCTATGCAACGGGGCGCCGCATCGTCGGCATGGCGCATGACAACGTGCGCCCGTCAAGCATCCTCACGCGCGAGGCCTTCCTGGACGCGATTATTGTCAACGCGGCCATCGGCGGCTCCACCAACGCCCAGCCGCACCTGATGGCCATGGCGCGCCATGCGGGCGTGGCATTGCACTCGAGCGACTGGATGGCGCACGGCTACGACGTGCCGCTGCTGTTGAACATGCAGCCGGCCGGGAAGTATCTGGGCGAGCGCTTCCACCGCGCCGGCGGCGTGCCTGCCGTGATGTGGGAGCTGCAGCAGGCGGGCCTGCTGCACGCGGACCGCTTGACGGTCACTGGCCAGAGCATGGCGGCCAACTTGCAAGGCCGCGAAAGCGCGGACCGCGAGATGATCCGCCCGTTTGCCGCGCCGCTGAAGGAAAAGGCCGGTTTCATGGCCTTGCAGGGCAACCTGTTCGACTTCGCCATCATGAAGACCAGCGTGATCTCGCCCGCTTTCCGCGAGCGCTACCTGTCGCGCCCCGGCAGCGAGGGCGTGTTCGAGGCGCGTGCCATCGTCTTTGACGGTTCAAGCGACTATCACGCGCGCATCAACGACCCGGCGCTCAATATCGACGACAGCTGCATGCTGGTCATGCGCGGCGCCGGTCCCGTGGGCTGGCCCGGTTCGGCCGAAGTGGTCAACATGCAGCCGCCCGATGCCTTGCTGAAGGCGGGGATCCTGAATTTGCCGACCCTGGGCGACGGGCGCCAGTCGGGCACCTCGGACAGCCCCTCGATCCTGAATGCGTCACCGGAAAGCGCAGTGGGCGGCGGCCTGGCGCTGCTGCGCACGGGCGACATCATCCGCGTGGACTTGAACGGGGGCCAGTGCGACATGCTGGTCGATGCGGCTGAACTGGCGCGCCGCGCCCGGGAACTGCCGCCGCCCGTCAACGACAGCGCCACGCCGTGGCAGGAGCTCTACCGCGCCAGCGTTGGCCAGCTGGAAACGGGCGCCTGCATGGAGCTGGCCCTGAAATACCGCGCCGTGGGCCAGACCCTGCCGCGTCACAACCATTAGCAGCACGTAGGTCGGGTTAGCGCTTCGCACGTAACCCGACGTGATTGTAGAAGTACCCCGCAGTTAAAAAATGTAGTTAAAAAATCCAACAAGGAGACACACAATGAACAAGATCATCAGTGCAGCCATCATGACCGCCATGCTGGCATTGAGAGAGCAGCGCCGCCCTGGCCGATGCGAAAAACCCGAAGATCGGCTTTTCCATCGACGATTTGCGCGTGGAACGCTGGACGCGCGACCGCGATTTCTTCATCGCCGCCGCCGAGAAGCAGGGCGCCAAGGTCTTCGTGCAGTCGGCCGACGCCAGCGAGCAGCGCCAGATTTCGCAAATCGAAAACCTGATCTCGCGCGGCGTGGATGTGCTGGTGATCGTGCCGTTCAACGCCACGGTGCTCAACAATACCGTCAAGGAAGCGAAAAAGGCCGGCATCAAGGTGCTGTCGTATGACCGCCTGATCCTGAACGCCGATATCGATGCGTATATCTCGTTCGACAACGAGAAAGTGGGCGAAATGCAGGCCGAAGGCGTGACCAAGCTGCAGCCGAAGGGCAATTACTATTTGCTGGGCGGTTCGCCGACCGACAACAACGCCAAGATGCTGCGCGAAGGCCAGATGAAGGTGCTCAAACCGTTCATCGACAAGGGCGACATCATGATCGTCGGCCAGCAGTGGGTGAAGGACTGGAGCGCCACCGAAGCGCTGTCCATCGTGGAAAACGCGCTGACGGCCAACGGCAACAAGATCGACGCCATCGTCGCCTCGAACGACGGCACGGCCGGCGGCGCCATCCAGGCCCTGGCCGCGCAAAAACTGGCCGGCAAGGTGCCGGTTTCGGGCCAGGACGCCGACCTGGCGGCGGTCAAACGCGTCATCGCCGGCACGCAATCGATGACCGTCTATAAACCCCTGAAAACCATCGCTTCGGAGGCGGCCAAGCTGGCCGTGCAACTGGCGCGCAACGAAAAGCCGGCCTACAACTCCAGCTATGACAACGGCCTGAAAAAAGTCAGCACGGTGCTGCTCAAACCCACGCCCTTGACCAAGGCGAATGTGAACATTCTCGTCGATGACGGTTTCTATACCAAGGCGCAGCTGGGTAATTAAGTGGTGGTGTCGGGTTACGCGCTGCGCGCTAACCCGACCTACGCCTCCTCCTGGTCAATAAATGTGAGCTCAGATGTCTGAATTTTTGCTTGAAATGAAAGGCATCGTCAAACAGTTTGGCGGTGTCCGCGCGCTTGACGGCATCGACCTGCAGGTGCGGGCCGGTGAGTGCATCGGCCTGTGCGGCGAGAATGGCGCCGGCAAGTCGACCCTGATGAAGGTGCTGTCCGGCGTGTACCCGCACGGCACCTGGGATGGCGAGATCCTGTGGGATGGCCAGCCCCTGCGCGCGCAATCGATCCGCGACACGGAAGACGCGGGCATCATCATCATCCACCAGGAACTGATGCTGGTGCCGCAGCTGTCCGTGGCCGAGAATATCTTCATGGGCCGCGAACTCACCCTGCCCGGCGGGCGCATGCATTACGCGGCCATGTACAAGCGCGCCGACGAGCTGCTGCGCGAACTGAAAATTCCCGAACTGAACGTGGCGCAGCCCGTGATGCATTACGGCGGCGGCCACCAGCAACTGGTGGAAATCGCCAAGGTGGCTCAACAAGAATGCGCGCCTGCTGATACTCGACGAGCCGTCGTCGTCGCTGACGGCGTCGGAAATCGCCGTGCTGCTCGATATCCTGCGCGCCCTGAAGGCCAAGGGCGTCACGTGTATCTATATTTCGCACAAGCTCGATGAGGTGGCGGCCATCTGCGACACCATCGTCGTCATCCGCGACGGCAAGCATATCGCCACCACGCCGATGGCGCAGATGAACGTCGAGCGCATCATCGCGCAGATGGTAGGCCGCGAAATGAGCCAGCTGTATCCGCAGCGCGCAGTGGGGAACAATGCGCCTGCGGCCATCGGCGAAGTGCTGTTCGAGGCGCGCCACGTGAGCTGTATCGATGCCGACAACCCGCAGCGCAAGCGGGTCGACGATGTGTCGTTCACCCTGCGCAAGGGCGAGATCCTCGGCATCGCCGGCCTGGTGGGGGCGGGGCGCACGGAGCTCGTCTCGGCCCTGTTCGGCGCCTACCAGGGGCCGTGCCAGGCCGAAGTGTGGCTCGATGGCCGCCGCATCGACACTTCGTCGCCGCAAAAGGCCATCGCCATGGGCCTGGCCATGGTGCCGGAAGACCGCAAGCATCATGGCATCGTGCCCGACCTCGACGTGGGGCAGAACATCACCCTGGCCGTGCTGGAGCAATTCGCGCGCGCCTCGCGCATCGATGGCGAGGCGGAATTGAAGGCCGTGCGCGGCGAGATCGCGCAGCTGGAACTGAAGGCGGCCAGCCCGTCGCTGCCCATTACGAGCCTGTCGGGCGGCAACCAGCAAAAGGCTGTGCTGGCCAAGATGCTGCTGACGCGCCCGCGCGTGCTGATCCTCGACGAGCCCACGCGCGGCGTCGACGTGGGCGCCAAATATGAAATCTACAAACTGATGCTGGCGCTGGCCGACCAGGGCGTGGCCATCATCATGGTCTCGTCGGAACTGGCCGAAGTGCTGGGCGTGTCCGACCGCGTGCTGGTGATGGGCGAAGGCCGCCTGCGCGGCGACTTTATCAACGATGGCCTGAGCCAGGAAACCGTGCTGGCGGCGGCGCTGGACCAGCGCCCGGCGCCCGCCGTCAACACCGCAAACAAGGAACCCGCAGCATGAAACCGCACAGTATCAAACAGCTGTTCACCCAATACAAGATGCTGGCCCTGCTGATCGCCGTGGCGCTGATCTGGGCCTTTTTTTCGTGGAAAACGCAGGGCAGTTTCCTCACGCCGCGCAACCTGTCGAATTTGCTGCGCCAGATGTCCGTCACCGGCATCCTCGCCTGTGGCATGGTGCTGGTGATTATCGCCGGAGAGATCGACCTGTCGATCGGCTCCCTGCTGGGGCTATTGGGCGGCATCGCCGCCGTGCTGGACGTCACGCAGCACTGGCCGCTGGCGCTGAACCTGATGGCGGTGCTGGGCTGCGGCCTGGTGATCGGCCTCCTGAATGGCTACCTGACGGCGTACCGGGGCATCCCGTCCTTCATCGTCGGCCTGGGCGGCATGCTGGCGTACCGCGGCATCCTGCTGGGCATCACAGGCGGCATCACGATCGCCCCCGTCTCCGAGCCGATGGTCTACCTGGGACAGGGTTACCTGCCCGCCGTGCCGGGCATCGTGCTGGGCATCGGCCTGTTCCTGCTGGCCGCCTTTCTGACGTGGCGCGCGCGCGCCAGCCGCGCCCAGCATGGCTTGCCGCAGACGGCGCCCTGGGCCGACGGCTTGCGCCTGGCCGTCATCGGCGCCGTGCTGTATGCCTTCGTGCAGACCCTGAACGGCTATGAAGGCATCCCGCTGCCCGTGCTGCTGTTGCTGGCGCTGCTGGGACTGTTCAGCTACATCACCAGCCAGACCGTGTTCGGCCGGCGCATCTACGCCGTGGGCAGCAATATGGAAGCGACGCGCCTGTCCGGCATCAACGTCAAGGCCGTCAAGCTGTGGATCTTCGGCATCATGGGCCTGATGTGCGCGCTGGCGGGGCTGATTAACACGGGCCGCCGGCGGCCGGTTCGCCGTCGGCCGGCACTTTCAGCGAACTCGATGCGATTGCCGCCTGCTTCATCGGCGGCACCTCGATGCGCGGCGGTTCGGGCACGGTGTACGGCGCCCTGATCGGCGCGCTGGTGATGGCCAGCCTGGATAACGGCATGTCCATGCTGGACGTGGACACCTACTGGCAGATGATCGTGAAAGGCAGTATTCTGACCCTCGCCGTCTGGGTCGATGTCAGTACAAGGGCGGGACGCCGGTAAAACCGATGCGTGACCGGCAGCCAGGGACGAAAATACGTCCCGGCCGCCACATGGAGGAGACACCAGCATGAAGTTACCGACCGCGCACCGGATCGCGCTGCTGTTTAACGGGAATAAAATCTACGACCGCGACATCATCGCGGGCATCGCCGCCTACCTGAACACCACGCGCGTGTCGTGGGACCTGTTCCTGGAAGAGGATTTCCGCTGCCGCCTGCCCGGCATCGAACGCTGGCAGGGCGACGGCATCATCGCCGATTTCGACGATCCCTCCGTGTGCGCGGCGCTGGCGCACAGCCGCCTGCCCGTGGTGGCCGTGGGCGGTTCGTATGCGCGCGCGGACGATTACCCGGTCGGCATCCCGTACGTGGCGACCGATAATTTCAAGATCGTCAAGCTGGCCTATGAACACCTGGTGGAAGCGGGCTTGAGCCGCTTTGCCTGTTTCAGCCTGCCCGAGGCCGATGTCAACCGCTGGGCGCAGGAGCGCGAAACGGCGTTTTGCGCCCTGATGGAGCGCGACCGCATGAGCGCCGACGTGTACCGGGGCGTGGCCACCAGCGCGCCGTCTTGGGACGAGGCGGTGGAGCAGCAGATCGCCTGGCTCAACAGCCTGGAAAAACCCGTCGGCATCATCGCCGTGAGCGACGCGCGCGCGCGCCAGCTGCTGCAAGCCTGCATGCACGCGGGCATCGCCGTGCCGGAGCAAGTGGCCCTGATCGGCATCGACAATGATCCGCTGGCGCGCATGCTCACGCGCATTCCCTTGAGTTCCGTGATCCAGGGCACGGAGGAAATGGGCCGCACGGCGGCGCATTTGCTGCACCAGATGCTGAACGGCGCGCGCCTGTCCGGCACGCGTATCCTCGTGCCGCCGGCCGGCCTGAACGTGCTCGCCTCCACGCGCCACCAGCCTTTCCAGCATCCGCAGGTGATGCAGGCGCGCCACTTCATCCGCCAGTACGCCTGCCAGGGCATCAAGACGGAGCAGGTGGCCGATTACGTCGGCGTGTCGCGTTCCTCGCTCGAAGCGCACTTCCGCCATGAGCTGGGGCGCAGCGTGCACGACGAGATCCTGCATTTCAAGCTCGATGCGGCCAAGACCCTGCTGGCGCGCGGGCCGGGGCAGGTGGCCGAGGTGGCCGTGCGTTGCGGCTTTACCACGGTGCAGTACATGCACGCCGTCTTCAAGCGCGAACTCGGCTGCACGCCGCGCGAATTCCAGCAGCGCAGCCGGCCGCCGCCAGCGCCCGGGCAGGCGCCATGATGCATCTGCTGCGCAATGCGCGCGGCATGCGCGTGGCCATCGACGCGCACGATGCCAGCGTGCGGGCCTGGTGGGCGCCCGACCGTTATGGCCGCGTGGCCGACGTGCTGAGCGCCGCGCCCCCTGCGGCGCAGTCGTCTGCGGGCTGGCGGTGCGACCCGCCGGACGATGGCCACTTGCGGCTGCATCTGATGCAAGACGGCCTGTCGGTGCGTCTGGCCTACCGGTTTGATGACGATGGCAGCCTGCAGCTCGATTGCGCCGCCACGGCCGATACGGTTTCCCATTTCTCTCTTGCCGCGCCCCGCTTCAATCTGCAGGGACGCCATGCCAGCGTGGGTGATCACGTGCTGTGCCTGGCCGCCGACCGTTACCGGCCTTGGCCCGGCGGCTGCGCGGGCGACGCTGCGCTCGACGTGGCGGGCAGCGCGTTTGACTTCCGCCAGCCGGCGCCGCTCGCGTCGCGCCTGGCCTGGCCCGCGCTGGTGCACTTGCCGGGATTCCGGCATGACTTTTACTGGACGGGCAGCGGCCAGCTGCGCGAAGCGGCGCGGGTTGCGGACCCCGCGTCCGGCCGGGTCCTGCGTTTTTCCAGCACCCAGGACAGCTGCCATCTGTATTCCGATGCGCGCTGTTTTTCCCTGCTGGCGCAGGGCGTGGAAGTGCAGCCGGGACAGGTGAGGCGCTTCAAGCTCGCCTACCGTTTGGGCGTGCAGGATATCGATGCGTTTGACATATCCGAACCGGTATCAATGATGTCAAATAAGTGATTGGTCAGATATGCGGGGCAGTTCTACCATGGGGTAGTTTTTCCCTCATTTATTTTTGTCCTGACCGACGCTGCGAACCTGCCCATGAACATACTCACCATCGATGCCGGTACCACCAATACGCGTACTTTGCTGTGGCGCGGCGGCGCCGTCGTCGCCCAGGCGCAGCTGGAAACGGGCGTGCGCAATACCGCCATCGATGGCCATAACGGCGCGCTGAAACAGGCGCTGCGCGACACCATCGCCAGCGTGCTGGCCAGCGCCGGCATCGCGCCGTCCGCCGTGGACCTGGCGCTCGCTTCGGGCATGATCAGTTCGCCCATGGGGGTGCAGGAAGTGCCGCATTTGCCGGCGCCCGCCGGCCTGGCCCAGCTGGCGCAAGGCATGCAGGCGGTGGACTTGCCCGACGTGCTGGCGCAGCCCCTGTGGCTGATTCCCGGCGTGCGCAACCAGCATGGCGCCGTCGGCTTGCATAACGTCGAGGCGATGGACATGATGCGCGGCGAAGAGACGGAAGTCGTCGCGCTGCTCGAGCGCCTGCAGTTGCGGGGCGCGGCGACCCTGATCATGCCCGGTTCGCATACCAAACTGATCAGCGTGGACGAGCAGCGCCGCATCCTCGGCTGCAGCACCACCATCGCGGGCGAGCTGCTGCAGGCGATCACGCAGCACACCCTGATCAAGCAATCGGTCGATGGCGGTTTTGCCCATACCCTGGTGCCGAAAATGCTGCTGGCCGGCGCGGCCGCGGCGCAAAAAACGGGGCTGGCGCGCGCCTGCTTCAGCGTGCGCACCCTGGGCCAGTTCAGCGCCGTCGAATGCAATGAGCGGGCCAATTTCCTGATGGGCGCGGTCCTCAGCGGCGACCTGCTGGCGCTGCGCAACAGCACCGCCATCCAGATGCGGCCCGATACGCCGCTCGTCATTACCGGCAAACCCATGCTGCGCCAGGCGCTCGGGCTGCTGATCGAGGAACACGGATTTTTTTATGGCAAGCGCATCATCGTCGACGACCAGCAGCAAGACCATCTGGCCGGTCACGGTGCGCTGCTGATCGCCGCCGCGCGCGGCTTGATTTCCCCGCAGGAGACAGTATGAGCAGCAACAAGAACAAGCGTCCCTTGCGTTCGCAAGCGTGGTTTGGCGGCGACGACAAGGACAGTTTCATTCACCGCAGCTGGATGAAGAACCAGGGTTATCCCGGCGACGCTTCGATGGCCGCCCCGTCATCGGCATCTGCAATACCTGGTCCGAACTGACGCCGTGCAATGGCCATTTCCGCGACCTGGCCGAGATGGTCAAGCGCGGCGTGCTCGAAGCGGGCGGCTTTCCCGTCGAATTTCCTGTCATGTCGCTGGGCGAGACGAATCTGCGCCCGACGGCCATGCTGTTCCGTAACCTGGCCAGCATGGATGTCGAGGAATCGATCCGCGCCAACCCCATCGACGGCGTGGTGCTGCTGACGGGCTGCGACAAGACCACCCCGGCCCTGCTGATGGGCGCGGCCAGCGTGGACTTGCCCACCATCGTGCTGTCGGGCGGCCCCATGTTGAACGGGAATTACCGGGGCAAGCCGATCGGCTCGGGCACGGACGTGTGGAAGTTTTCCGAAGACGTGCGCGCCGGGCGCATGACCTCAAACGAATTCAAGCAGGCCGAATCGTGCATGTCGCGTTCCGCCGGCCACTGCATGACCATGGGCACGGCTTCCACCATGGCCAGCATGGTCGAGGCGCTGGGCGTGACCCTGCCCGGCAACGCGGCCATTCCCGCCGTCGATGCGCGCCGCAAGCTGCAGGCGCAGCTGACGGGCCGGCGCATCGTCGACATGGTGCATGAAGACCTGAAACTGTCGCAGATCCTCACGCGCGAAGCGTTTGAAAACGCCATCATGGTCAACGGGGCCATCGGCGGCTCGACCAATGCCGTGATCCATCTGCTGGCCATTGCCGGGCGCATCGGCGTGGACATGCGCCTGGGCGACTGGGACCGCCTGGGCCGCGACATTCCCTGCCTGCTGAACCTGATGCCGTCGGGCCAGTACCTGATGGAAGACTTTTACTATGCGGGCGGCCTGCCCGTGATCATCCGCGACCTGCTGGGCAAATTGCATGGCGGGGCGCTCACCGTCACGGGCGCCAGCATGGCCGTCAACGTGGCCGAGGCGGAAAATTTCAATCCCGAGGTGATCACGCCGCTGGCGCAGCCATTCAAGGACGAGGGCGGCATCGCCATCCTGCAGGGCAACCTGGCCCCGCGCGGCGCCGTCATTAAGCCTTCCGCCGCCTCGCCCAAGCTGATGCAGCACCGTGGCCGCGCCGTCGTCTTCAACAGCATCGAGCACTATAAAAAGCGCGTCGACGATCCCGCGCTCGATATCGATGCCGGCTGCGTGATGGTGCTGCAAAATTGCGGCCCGCAGGGCTATCCGGGCATGGCTGAAGTGGGCAATATGGGATTGCCGAAAAAACTGCTGGAGCAGGGCGTGCGCGACATGGTGCGCATCTCGGACGCGCGCATGAGCGGCACGGCCTATGGCACGGTGGTGCTGCACGTGGCGCCGGAAGCGGCCGTGGGCGGGCCGCTGGCGCTGGTGCGCGACGGTGACATGATAGAACTGGACGTGGCGGGACGGCGCTTGCACCTGGACGTCGACGAGGACGAATTGGCGCGCCGGCGCGCCGAGTGGCGCGCGCCGGAGCCTGCGATGAGGGGCGGCTACCAGTCGATGTACATCAAGCACGTGACGCAGGCCGACGAAGGCGCGGACCTGGATTTCCTCGTCGGCTGCCGGGGTTCGGCCGTGCCGCGCGAATCACACTAAAAAGGAAAAAATGATGGGGACACAGGCCCAATTACTGGTCGATGCGCAGAATTTCCTGGGCGAGGGCGTGCGCTGGTGCGAGCGCAGCGGCCGCGTTTTCTGGACGAATATCGAAGGCTGCCAGCTGCATGCGCTGGTGCTGGCGACGGGCGAACGCCAGCGCTGGGACATGCCCGAGCGCCTGGCGTGCTTCGCGCTGACGGAGCGCGACGACGTGCTGCTGCTGGGCCTCGCTTCGCGCCTGGCGTGGTTTGACGCGCGCAGCGGGGCCGTCACGCCCTTGCACACGGTGGAGGGGGACTTGCCCATGACGCGCCTGAACGATGGCCGCTGCGACCGCCAGGGACGCTTTGTCTTCGGCACGCTCGATGAGCGCCCGTGCCGCGATGCGATCGCCGGTTTCTATCGCCTCAACCTGGACTTGAGCCTGGAGCGCTTGCCGCTGCCGTCCATCGCCATCTCGAACAGCATCTGCTTCAGCGTCGATGGCACGGCCATGTATTTCTGCGACTCGATGAAGAAGGCGATCTACCGCTGGGACGACTACCTGGGGGGCGACGCCAGCCGGGTGCGCGTGTTTGCTGTGCTTGATCCGGGGCCGGGCGCCGCCGATGGCGCCACCATCGATGCGCATGACCACTTGTGGAGCGCGCAGTGGGGGGCGGGCAGAGTATTGCGCTTCGCGCCGGACGGCAGCGTCGAGCGGGCGATCGCCTTGCCCGTCTCGCAGCCCAGCTGCGTGAGCCTGGGCGGCCCGCACTACGACGAATTGTTCGTCACGACGGCCCAGGAAAGCTTGAGCCCAGCCCAGCTGGCGGGCGAACCGCTGGCCGGCGGATTGTTTCATGCGCGCCAGGTGGGCGTGCGCGGTTTGCCGGAAGTGCGCTTGGCGCCCTGCCGGCCTGACAGGAGAGAGCAGATGCAAAAGCACATGGTTTTCAATGGCATTCTGGAGCGGGGCATGGTCGGTATCGTGCGTGCCGACTCGTCCGATGCGGCGCTGCAGATCGCTGAGGCGTGCATCGCCGGCGGCATCACGGCCCTGGAAGTGGCATTTACCACGCCCGACACCCTGGGCGTGCTGCGCACCTTGCGCGAACGCCACGGCCATGACGTGCTGCTGGGCGCGGGCACGGTGCTCGATACGGAGACGGCGCGCGCCGCCATCCTGGCCGGCGCCCAGTTCATCATCTCGCCCAGCGTGAACGTGGAGACCATCGCGCTGTGCCAGCGCTATCAGGTGCTGTCCATGCCGGGGGCGATGACGCCGACGGAGATCGTCACGGCCCTGCAGGCGGGCGCCGACATCGTCAAGGTCTTCCCCGCCGAGATGTTCGGCCCCGCCTACATCAAGGCCCTGCGCGCGCCCCTGCCGCAAGCGCCGCTGATGCCGACGGGCGGCGTGACGGTGGAGAACCTCGACGAATGGTTTGCCAGCGGCGCCGCGGCCGTGGGCATCGGCAGCAGCCTGAGTGGCCCGGGCGCCACGGGAGATTACGCGGCCGTGACGGCGCGTGCGCGCGCATTTGTGGCGAAGATGGCGCTGGTGCGCAGTTCTAGGTCTTCTGGATAGCTCCCTGCGCTGGATAATTCTGCTACGCTAGGCGGGCAATGTCGCACGCCTAACCACGCCCCGAATATGTCCAACATCGCCCGCATCCTGCAAGACAGCCGCATCATCGCCATCGTCGGCATGTCCGACAAGCCCGAACGCGCCAGCCACGAAGTGGCCGACTACCTGCTGCGGCATGGCTACCGCGTATTGCCCGTCAATCCGGCCCTCGCCGGGCGCGACGTGCTGGGACAGCGCGCCTACGCCACCCTGGCGGAAGCTGCGGCGGCCGTCGCGCCGGCGCGCATCGACATCGTTGATTGCTTCCGCAAGGGAAGACATTCTGCCCATCGCCGGGGAAGCAATTGCCGTCAAGGCCGGGTGCCTGTGGCTGCAGCTCGATATCATCAACGAACAGGCGGCGCAACTGGCGCGGGCGGCTGGGCTGGAGGTGGTGATGGACCGTTGCACAAAAATCGAGCACCGCAAGCTGGCGGTGGCGGCATGAAGGCGCGCACGCAGTTTCGCGCCGGCCAGGGCTTCGACCTGAACGAGGAATTCGCCGGCAAGCGCCTGCTGGGCGCCGCCACCAAGGCGGCCAACAAGAAGCTGACGCCGGCCCAGTGCAAGGCCATCGATCGCGAGGAAACCGTGGCCCTGACGGCGCAGATCGCCGAGTGCCAGAGCATGCTGTACGCGCAGCGCAAGAAAAAAGTGCTGCTGGTCCTGCAGGGCATGGATACCTCGGGCAAGGATGGCACGGTCAAGGCCATCTTCAGCAATATCAATCCGATGGGCATTCGCGCCGTGGCCTTCAAGGGCCCCACCGATATCGAACTGGCGCACGATTACCTGTGGCGCGTGCACCAGCACGTGCCGGTGAAGGGCGAGATCGCCATCTTCAACCGCAGCCATTACGAGGATGTGCTGATCACGCGCGTGCAGGACATGATCGACAAGGCCGAATGCCAGCGCCGCTACGCGCAGATCCGCGATTTCGAGCGCATGCTGAGCGAAACGGGCACCGTCATCCTGAAAGTCTTCCTGCATATCTCGAAGGACGAGCAACGGGGACGGTTGCAGGAGCGGCTCGACGATCCCGACCGCCAGTGGAAGTTCGATCCCAACGATATCGCCCAGCGCAAGAAATGGGATGGCTACCAGCGCGCCTATGAAACGGCGATCCGCGAGACGGATGCCGATCATGCGCCGTGGTACGTGGTGCCGTCCAATTCCAAGACGCAGCGCAACCTGGTGGTGGCCTCGCTGCTGCTGGAAACCTTGCAGGGCATGAAGCTGGAATACCCGGCGCCGGACCCGAAACTGTCGTCTTTCAAGGTCGAGTAGTTCCGCGCATCGCCTGCGGAATCGGCCGCGCTGTGGCATAGTATCCCTCGTCGATAATTCAAACCAGACCGGAGATCCATATGCTGCAGTTGAAAGATCCTACCTTGTTGCGTCACCAGGCTTACGTGAATGGAGCCTGGGCGGATGCCGATGGTGGCCAGACGATTAATGTGAGCAATCCCGCCACGGGCGAGCATATCGGCACGGTGCCCCTGATGGGCGCGGCCGAGACGCGCCGCGCCATCGAGGCGGCCAATGCCGCCTGGCCCGCCTGGCGCAAGAAGACGGCCAAAGAGCGCGCGGCCGTGCTGCGCCGCTGGCATGACCTGATCCTGGAAAACGCCGACGACCTGGCGCTGATCATGACTACCGAGCAGGGCAAGCCCCTGCCGGAAGCGAAGGGCGAAGTGCAGTTCGGCGCCTCGTTCATCGAGTGGTTTGCCGAAGAAGGCAAGCGCGTGGCGGGCGATACCCTGCAGTCGCCGTGGCCCGACCGCCGCCTGGTCATCACCAAGGAGCCGATCGGCGTGTGCGCCGCCATCACGCCGTGGAATTTCCCCGCCGCGATGATCACCCGCAAGGTCGGCCCGGCCCTGGCCGCCGGCTGCCCGATGGTCCTCAAACCTGCCGAAGCGACGCCGTTTTCCGCGCTGGCGCTGGCCGTGCTGGCCGAGCGCGCAGGCGTGCCTGCGGGCGTGTTCAGCATCGTCACGGGCGCGCCGAAAGACATCGGCGGCGAAATGACGTCGAATCCCATCGTGCGCAAGCTGACGTTTACGGGCTCGACCCAGGTGGGCCGTCTGCTGGCGGAACAGTGCGCACCGACGATCAAGAAACTGTCGCTGGAACTGGGCGGCAATGCGCCGTTCATCGTCTTCGACGACGCCGACCTGGATGCGGCCGTGGAAGGCGCCATCGCCTCGAAATACCGCAACGCGGGCCAGACTTGCGTCTGCGCCAACCGCCTGTACGTGCAGGACAGCGTGTATGACGCGTTTGCCGAAAAACTGGTGGCCGCCGTGGCCAAGCTGAAGGTCGGCAATGGCATCGAGGCCGGCGTCACGCAGGGCCCGCTGATCGACGCCAAGGCCGTGGCCAAGGTGGAAGAGCACGTGGCCGATGCCTTGGCCAAGGGCGGCCGCCTGCTGGCCGGCGGCAAGCGCCATGCGCTGGGTAACGGCTTCTTCGAGCCGACCATCATCGCCGACGTGACGAACGACATGCGCGTGGCCACCGAGGAAACCTTCGGCCCGCTGGCGCCCCTGTTCCGCTTCAAGACCGATGATGAAGTGATCGGGCTGGCGAACAACACGGAATTCGGTCTGGCCGCCTACTTCTATTCGCGCGACATCGGCCGCATCTGGCGCGTGGCCGAAGGCCTGGAAACGGGCATGGTCGGCGTCAACACGGGCCTGATCTCGAACGAGATCGCGCCCTTCGGCGGCGTCAAGCAATCGGGCCTGGGCCGCGAAGGGTCGACGTATGGTATCGAAGATTATTTAGTCATCAAGTACATCTGCATGGGCGGTATCTGACGCCGTTCAATGTGAGCCGCGGCGCGCAGCCAACCTGTCCAGCATGCCCTTGACCGCTTCCATCTGCGTGCCGCTCTTGCGGTAGAAATCCGGATCGATCGGATTGATGCTGGTATAGCCCCAGAAATCCCAGCAGCCTTTCGGGTTGTACGGATAGACGGGGCTCGGTTCGGCCTGCGGATACAGCACGATGATCTTGTTGGCGTCCGCCACCTGGTTGTAGCCGGTGCTGGTATAGAAACGGTCGCCGATGGCTTGCGTCGTTTGCAGGCAGCCGTGGAACACCACGTGCACGCGGCAGCTTTCGCTGTCGCAGGCTTTCGGGATGTAGGCATAGCCCGTATTGTTCATGCTGGAATACGCGTTCTGGATGAAGCTGCGCTGGTTGAAGGCGATCAGCTTGCCCGTCAGGGTGGTCGACGAGGGCTGCAAGTCCGGGTACAGGTGCTGCAGGATGTCGCGCGCCTGCACGAAGTCGCAGTCGTTGATGAACGGCGAGTCCGTCACGGCGCAGGGCTTGTCCTGATTGTTGTCGGTGATGATGGCATGGCCCGCGCCGACCGTGTCGACGAAGCGGATTTGCGCCGCCGGCGTGCCGGCCAGTTGATAGAACTTTCCTACCTGTTCCACCACCGGCCGCGTCACGGTCTGGTCTTTCGTTCCGCTGAACAGATATACGCGCTGGCGTTTCAGGTTGGCCGTGTCGTCGATGAGACGGGCCTGCGCAAAATCGTTCGCCGCGCGCAGCAATTCGCTGGCCACGGGCGGCGCCACTTGCGAGCTGCCTGGATTCATGCAGGTGGTCAGGGCATTCGTCAGGTAGGGAATATACGGGAAGCGGCCCGGCTGGCCCGAGCAGAAATACGGGCCGCCCGCGATGATGCCGGCGCCGGCGACGGTGGCCGAGTAGGCGACGGCAAACTGCGCCGCCATGAAGCCGCCCGAGGACACAGGCCGGACACCGTGGTCTGGCTCAGGTCGGCCTGGTAGGCAGGCAGGGCGGCAGCGTCCTTGCTCGCGGCGGGTTTGACGGCTTTGGCAGCCGTGGCGGCGTGGGCGCTTGCTGGCGCCAGGATGAGCAGGCTGGCGGCCAGCAGGGGGGTGGGTAATACGGTCAGGTACGGGAAGGGCATGGCAACTCCACAAGGCAAGGGCAGGAAGGCCGAGCATAGGTAAAAAAACTGTGCTTTGGGAAAGTACTGCACTATCGTTGATATCGCTCAAGTTAATGCTGTTGTTGTTCGTCTTGTACGCGTGCGCGGTGTTTGGCATAGAATGGTTTTTTTTCCTTCTCGACCATGGTGCCCTTCATGTCCAAGACCCTTGCCCAGTTGTTTGCGCTGACCACCTTTGCCGCCAGTGCCAGCCTGGCCGTGCCCGCCCATGCCGCCCATGCCGCCCATGCCGCCGAAGCCGCTGTCGCCGCGCCAGCCGCCTGTCCTGCCATTTTTGAAACAGACCTTCAAGCGCTTGCAGGATGAAGCGCCGCAAAACCTGTGCCAGTACGCGGGCAAGGTCGTGCTGGTGGTCAATACCGCCAGTTATTGCGGTTTTACCAATCAGTACGAAGGGCTCGAGGCGCTGTATGCCAAGTACGGCAGCAAGGGCCTGGTGGTGCTGGGCTTCCCGTCGAACGATTTCGGCAAACAGGAGCCGGGCAACAGCAAGGAAATCGCCGATTTCTGCTACAACACCTATGGCGTGAAGTTCCCCATGTTCTCCAAATCGGTGGTTTCCAGCCCCGCGCCGAATCCGCTGTACGTGGACTTGATCAAGCAGACGGGCAAGACGCCGGCCTGGAATTTCCATAAATACCTGATCGACCGCCACGGCAAGGTGGTGGAAAGCTTCCCCAGCAAGGTAACGCCGGACGACAAGAAACTCGTTGGCGCGGTGGAAAAAGCGCTGGCGCTGTAAGGTGCCGACACAAGCAGGCTTGAACGCCTGCTTTTTTTTTTAATGCCGTGCTTGTCGTCTTGCCATCATTGTTCTAAGCTGGTTGTTCGTGTTTGTCAAAACAACCATCAAGGAGATCATCATGGCGTATGTCGATGGATTTGTGGTGCCCGTACCGAAAGCCAAGCTCGATACCTACCTGGCCATGTCGCGTGCTTGCGGCGCCGTCTGGCGCGAATATGGCGCGCAGGAATTTCGCGAATGCGTGGGCGACGATGTCAAGCCGGGCAAGCTGACCTCGTTCCCGCAGGCAGTGGACTTGCAGGATGGCGAAGTAGTGGTGTTTTCCTGGATCGTGTTCGAATCGCGCGCCAAGCGCGATGAAATCAACGACAAGGTCATGAAAGACCCGCGCCTGGCCGAGATGATGGATCCGGCCAAGCTGCCGTTCGATGGCAAGCGGATGATCTATGGCGGCTACGAAATGCGCATTGACGCTTAAAGGATGAGCTTGGCGGGCATCGCCCCGCGCAGCGCATTGCACACGACAATTGCCTCGGCCCGCGCCAGCATGGCGCGTGTGATGACGGTTTCCTGCGCATCCCAGGCAGGATCGGCCAGCATGGTCGTGCGCTGCACGCCGGGCAGCAGGCCGCAGGACAGGGGCGGCGTGTGCCAGCGGCCGTCCAGCTTCACGAAGACATTGCTGCGCCCGCCCTCCGTCAGCTCGCCCCGTTCGTTAAAGAACAGCATGTCGAAGCCGCCTTGCGCTTCGGCAGCGCGCCACGCCGCGTCATAGCGCGCGCGCACGCTGCTCTTGTGGCGCAGGAACAGGTCGTCGGCCACGGTGGCGTCGGGCGCCAGCAGGATGGTGACCGTGTCCGGCAAGGCGGTGAGGGCACCGCTTTGCGTCGTGAACCGGCCATCCTGACGCAGCGCCAGGCGCAGGCGGAAGGGTGCGTCGTCGGGGCGTGCCGCGCAGGCCGCGTGCAGCGCCGCGCGGGCAGCGTCCGCATTCCAGGCAAAACCGAAGTAGGCGCAGGACGCGGCCAGGCGCGCCAGGTGGCGCTCCTGCTGGCGGCAGCCGCCGGCCCGGTTCGCGTACAGGGTCTCGAACAGTTCGAAGTCATTGCCCAGCCCCGTCAGGAAGCGGGCCTTGAGCTGGCACTCCGCAAATTCCTCGCCCGGG
The DNA here is from genome assembly GCF_056037845.1 of Janthinobacterium sp. TPC_1. Lineage (NCBI taxonomy): Bacteria > Pseudomonadati > Pseudomonadota > Betaproteobacteria > Burkholderiales > Oxalobacteraceae > Janthinobacterium > Janthinobacterium sp. TPC_1. The sequence continues at coordinate 1,684,678 of NZ_CP195157.1, forward strand.
TCGCTGTCGAGGACGATGCCGGCGCCCACGCCCATCTCGCCGCGCCGCAGGCCGCCAGGGCCGGCCGGTTGCAAGGCCAGCGTGCGGATCGGCACGGACATGCAAAAGTCGCCCACGGCGTGGGCGGCGCTGGCGGCTGGCGGATCGAACCAGCCGATGGCGCCCGTGTAGATGCCGCGCGGCGCCGGTTCCAGTTCAGCGATGATTTCCATGGTGCGGCGTTTCGGTGCGCCCGTGATCGAGCCGCACGGGTACAAGGCCTGGAAAATGTCGGCCAGACTGGCATCGTCGCGCAAACGCGCCTGCACGGTGGATGTCATTTGCAGCACGCTGCTGTAGCGCGTCACCTGGAACAGGGCCGGCACCTTGACGGAGCCCGTGGCGGCGATGCGGCCGATGTCGTTGCGCAGCAGGTCGACGATCATCAGGTTTTCCGCGCGGTTCTTCGGGTCGCTGGCCAAGGCGGCGGCGCGGCGCGCGTTTTCCTCCGTCTGTTCAGGCGCGGCGGCCGGCGCCGTGCCTTTCATCGGGCGCGCCGTCAGCTCGCCCTGCGCATGGCGCACGAACAGTTCCGGCGACAGCGACAGCAGGGCGCCGCCGTCGGGCAGCATCACCAGCGCGCCGTATGGCACGGGCTGGCGTTCCCGCAGCCGCGCATACAGTGCCAGGGGCGAGCCGAAGGCGTCGAAGCGCAGCCGATACGTATAGTTGACCTGATAGGTGTCGCCAGCCATGATGTAGTCGTGGATGCGCCCCAGCGCGCGCGTGAATTCGGCCTGATCCACGTTCGCGCGGATGCCGGCGATGCCGGCCGGCGTTTCCATCGCCGGCGTACGTGCGGCCAGCCACTGCAGCACCTCGTCCTGCGACAGCTGGGTGCAGTGTTCGAAGACGAGCACCTGCGCCAGCGGCGGCGCATCCGGGCCGGGGGCGCGCAGCGGCATGGCCAGCAAGTGCGCGCCCAGCTCGTAGCTGCACACGCTGACGGCGTACTGGCCGCGTTCCAAGGCCGCTTGCAGCCCTTCGAGCAGGGCCGGCCACTGTTCCCCCTCGCTGCACCGCAGGACTGCCGCCAGGCCCGTGTACAGGCGCGAACCGGCGCCGGGCGTGCTGGCGTCGTCGAGCAGGGCGAAACAGTCGGTATGCATGGGGGCAGCCGCGGCGGTGACCTACCTCAGCAGCATGGCGATTTGCAGCGCCGCTTCCTGGGATGGATTGATCTTGAAGCCGCTCTTGGCGTAGCGGTGCCAGCGTCCGATGACGAAGCTGACGATCAGGGTGGCGCGCGCCGCCACTTCGCTTTCCTTGCCATGGCCTTCGGCGGCGGCCACGCGCAAGGCCTGCTTGAGCGCCAGCTCCACGCGGTCGTAGAACTGGTTCATGCGCACTTGCAGGCGCTCGTCCTCATTGACCAGGGCGTCGCCGATCAGCACGCGCGTCATGCCCGGATTGCTGATGGCGAAATTGAGCAGCATGCCGATGATGTCGCGCGTCTGCGTCATGCCGTCGCTGTGCTTTTCAGCGATCTGGTTGATCAGGCCGAAGACGCTCGACTCGATGAATTCGATCAGCCCTTCGAACATTTGCGCCTTGCTGGCGAAATGGCGGTACAGGGCCGCTTCCGAGACGGCCAGCCTGGCCGCCAGTGCGGCGGTGGTGATCTTTTCGCCTTTCGGCTGCTCCAGCATTGCGGCGAGGGCCTGAAGAATTTGTAGCCTGCGTTGGCCCGGCGGTGTGCTTGCCATATTTTCTCTTGTCGTTAAAAAAAATGCTGCCTTGATGGGGAGGTCCGTCACCGCCGCTAGCGGTGCGGCTTCCGGCGTCAGCCGCAAGCCCAGGAGTCCCCTTCAACGCAGACGGTGAAGGCGGCGTGCCAAATGCCGGACAGATTTTACTTTGACATCGACGTAAGCGGGGCGATTTAACGCCTTGGGCAGCTTCGCCACGCCGATCGGATCGGCCATTTTCAGGTATTGCGTGACCCAGGCCGTGCGCAGGCCCAGTCTTTTTGCGCCCTTCAGGTTGGCGAGGGTGTCTTCCACCAGGATGCAGCGGCCAGGGCGGACCTGGTGCTTGCGCATCAGTTTGCGCAGCATCAGGGTCGATGGCTTGGGCCGCAGCTGGCGGTGCACCTGCATCGCCTCGATGGCAACGTGGTGTGAAAAGTGCCGGCGCAGTCCCAGGTGGCGCATCACGTCGCTCGAATAGCGCAGCGGCGCGTTGGTGAGTAAAATTTTACGGCCAGGCAGGCGTTTGAGTAAAGCCCCCAGCCCCCGTTCGGCGCGTATCATGGCGCGCAAATCGTCGAAGGCGTGCGTCTCGTGTAAAAAATGCGCGGCCTGCACCTGATGGTGCTTGACCATGCCCAGCAAGGTGGCGCCATAGCGGCGCCAGTAAGCCGCGCGCGCTGCATTGACGATGGCGTCGTCGGCCGGCGTCACGCCGTCGCCCAGCACCCGGGCAATATACGTGTTCATATTGGCCGTGATGGTGGGGAAGATGGCGTGCGAGGCATTGTGCAGCGTGTTGTCGAGGTCAAACAGCCAGACCGGCGACGAGCGGTTAAGATGGGACACAGGCACGAGAGTCTTTGCTAGCGAGAGAAGATGAAAAATTCAACAATCAGGAAAACCATGCGACGCCAGATTATAGTGATGTTTTGCGGATTATTCTTGCTGCCGTTGCAGGCGGCCTTCGCCGAGGCGCCACCCGTGGCGCAAAACCGGGGCGCCCTGTTCAAGGTGCAGGACGCGGGCCACACCCTGTATCTGTTCGGTACCATCCACGTGGGCGCGCCCGATTTTTATCCGCTCGAACCGACCGTGACGCAGGCGTTGCTCCAGGCAGGGGCGCTGGCGCTGGAGATCGATCCCGGCGCCGATCCGCGTAAGGCTGTGAGCGCCGTGCTGAAATACGGCATGGAGGCTCCGGGCAGCAAGGTGCCTGCCGACTGCCGCCAGACCTTGGCCCCGCGCCTGGCGCCGCTGTTGCAAAAATACGGCATTCCAGCCGAGTCGGTGGAGCCGATGAAGCCGTGGATGCTGGCCAGCATGCTGGCCATCGGCGAGTTTTCCACCCTCGGCTACCGCTCCGACCTGGCCGTCGACAATTATCTGTCGCAGCAGGCCAAAGCGCGCAAGATCCCTGTGCTGGAACTCGAATCGATGGAAGGCCAGATGGCGCTGTTTGGCGCCATGTCGCCCGGCGACCAGTGCCGCTTCCTGGAAGACGGCGTGGCGTCGATCGAGGACCAGGAACAAAGCCAGGAAGCGCGCGAGATCGCCGATGCCTGGCGCAACGCCGACGCGGCCGCCTTCGACAAGCTGGCGGCAAAGGCAGCGACAGACCCCTCGTTCGCCGCGCAATTCGTGCAAAAGGTGTTGCTGGACGGCCGCAACCCGGCCCTGGCCGACGGCATCGCCAAGCTGCTGGCGCGCGAAAAGCACAGCCTGGCCGCCATCGGCGTGCTGCACCTGGTCGGAGCGAAAAGCGTGCCGGATTTATTGCGTCAGAAGGGCTTGAAGGTCGAGCGGGTGTATTGAAACGCGGAGGCGATGCGGGCGACAGATAGCAGAGCAGATGGAAAAATGTTCAGGGCAAGGCGTACTGACGAAGACAGTATGAATGTACGGCGAGGAAGTACAACGCCGCCATGGGCATTTTTACAGCTGCGGGGAAAGGATACTGGTGCCCTTGACGTGGATCGAACACGTGGCCTCTCCCTTACCAAGGGAGTGCTCTACCACTGAGCTACAAGGGCATAAAAAATCGGCGCTGGGTGAATTGCGCCGAATTATTTTTTAGTGCGAACGGATCATAGTACCAAAAGCCTGCTCGGTCAACACTTCCAGCAATAATGAGTGTGTTCGATGCGGCCATCGATGATGTGCACCGTGTTCACGCCGGACTTGGCGGCGTCGAGCGCGGACGAGATCTTCGGCAGCATGCCGCCCGAGATCGTGCCGTCGGCGAACATCTCGTCAATTTCACGCGCCGACAGGTCGGTCACCAGGTTGCCCTGCTTGTCCTGGACACCGGCGATGTTGGTCATCATGATCAGCTTTTCCGCTTTCAGGATTTCCGCGATCTTGCCAGCTACCACGTCGGCGTTGATGTTGTAGGCCTGGCCATCCTGGCCGAAACCGATCGGCGAAATGATGGGAATGAAGGCGTCGTCCTGCAGCGCCTTGACGACGGCCGGGTTGATCGCGTCGATCTCGCCGACAAAGCCGATGTCGAGGAATTCGCCCGGATGTTCGCGGTCCGGCATCTGCATCTTGCGCGCGCGGATCAAGCCGCCATCCTTGCCCGTCAGGCCCACGGCCTGGCCGCCGTAATGGTTGATCAGCATGACGATATCCTGCTGCACTTCGCCGCCCAGCACCCACTCCACCACTTCCATGGTTTCTTCATCGGTGATGCGCATGCCTTGCACGAAGGTGCCTTGCTTGCCGATTTTTTTCAGCGCGTTGTCGATCTGCGGTCCGCCGCCGTGCACCACGACCGGATTCATGCCGACCAGCTTGAGCAGGATGACGTCGCGCGCGAAGCCGTGTTTCAGGCGTTCGTCCGTCATGGCATTGCCACCGTATTTGATGACGATGGTCTTGCCATGGAAATTGCGGATGTAGGGGAGGGCCTCGGCCAGAATCTGCGCCTTGATTTGCGGCGACACCGCCGTCAAGTCGTCATTCATGTCCAGGTTCAAGTTAGCTAGTTGATTCATGGCGAGTCCGGAAAATAGATTTGTGCGATTTTACAGGGAAGAAGAAAATCCTGGAGGCATTATAGGGCGATCTTGTTGTATTTTCCCTGATGATCCTATAGTCTGGCCCGATATGTTCCCCAGCCAGCCCTTTTACTGCCCGTTACATCTGCGTCGCATTCCGGCGCAGCATGACACACACTTGTCAATTCAAACATAGCCATGAGCCAGTGCAGCCTGTGCGGCGCCACTTTCCAGTGTGGCCAGCTTGACCCGAACGCCAAGGAACCCTGCTGGTGCGTCGCCCTGCCGCCGGCCGTTCCCGTACCCGGCAGCGCTGCCGTGGGCTGCTGGTGTCCCGCCTGCCTGCAAGAGCGCATCGCCACCCTGGCGTCCCCTGCAAAAGCCATAACGTCGGCTAAATAAGTGCTTCGGCATGCAATTGCTTTGCAATAAACCTTGCATTCCGTAGGGGAATACGTTCAGACTTCGATTTTTAAGAATTTCTTATAGGAAAGTTATGCGCTTCAGGGATATCCGCATCGGCGTACGCATCAATGCCGGTTATGCCATTCTGATCGTGCTGATGCTGGTCGTCATCGTCCTGGCGGGTAGCCGCATCTATGCCATCCGCGCCGAGACCGACGATATCCTGCAGCGCGACTGGGTCGCCGCCAAGGCCACCAGCAAGATCCATGGGCTGGCGCGCGAGGCGGCCACGCGCATCGCCAGCCTGCCTGGCCAGAACCGGCTGGCGCTGCGTCGGGCGAATCAGGCGCGCCTGGAAGCGATCAAGCAAGGCATCGATGAGCAGGTGCGCATCCTCGACGGTCTCGATGCGCGGCCCGAAGAACGGCGCCTGCTGGAACAGATGCATCTTGCGCGTGCCGAGTACTATGGCTCGCTCAAGGCGATGTTCGAACTGGTCGAGCGCGGCGAGGATGCCCGCGCGGAGCAGGCCATGCAGACGCAGACCTTGCCGGTGCTGGAAAAAGTGCTGCTGTACGTGGGCCAGCTCGACGACCTGCAGCAGCAACTGATACGCGACAGCGCGGCCAGGATACGCAACGACATCGATACGTCGCTGCTGCTGATGGGCGGCATCGGCCTGGCGGCCCTGCTGACGGGCCTGGCCTTTGCCTGGTCGGCGCGCTCGATCACGCGCCCGCTGGGCGAGGCGGTGGCGATCGCCACGCGCGTGGCCAACGGCGACCTCAGTTCCGTCATCGAAGTGACGTCGCGTGACGAGACGGGCGAATTGCTGCAGGCGCTCAAGGACATGAGCACCAGCCTGGCCGTCGAGCAGGACCTGCGCCATGCCGTCGAAGTGGCCGAGGATGCGACCAAGATGAAGTCGGACTTCTTGGCCAATATGTCGCATGAGATCCGCACGCCGATGAACGGCATCATCGGCATGACCCACCTGGCGCTGCAGACGGAGCTCACGTCAACCCAGCGCAACTACCTGGAGAAGGTGGAATCGGCCTCGAAGAACCTGCTGGCCATCATCGACGACATCCTCGATTTCTCGAAGATCGAGGCCGGCAAGATGGCCTTTGAAAAAGTCGATTTCTTCCTCGAGGACGTGCTGGCGCAGATCGCCGACCTGTCCGTGATGCGCGCGCAGGACAAGGGCCTCGAACTGCTGTTCGACATCGCCCCCGACGTGCCGAACGCCTTGCAGGGCGACCCGCTGCGCCTGGGCCAGGTGCTGATCAACCTGACCAACAACGCCATCAAGTTTACGGACAAGGGCGAGATCGTCGTCACCATCCGCCTGCAGCAGCTGGAAGAACATGCGGCTGTCTTGCGCGTGGACGTGCGCGACACGGGCATCGGCCTGACGCCGCCCCAGCGCAGCAAGTTGTTCCAGGCATTTACCCAGGCCGACACCTCCACCACGCGCCACCATGGCGGCACGGGCCTGGGACTGACCATCAGCAAGCGCCTGGTGGAAATGATGGAAGGCGAGATTGACCTGGTCAGCGAAGCGGGCGTGGGCAGCACCTTTTTCTTCACGGCCCGCTTCGGCCTGGCAGCCGTGCCGCGCGACAGCCTGCTTGCTCCGCAGCGCTTTGAGGGCCTGCGCGTGCTGGTGGTCGACGACAACCCCAGCGCGCGTGAAATCTTCGTCAGCATGCTGACGGCGCTGGGCTTCGAGGCGCGTGCGGTGTTTGGCGGCGTGCTGGCCATCGGCGCCGTGGCGCAGGCGCGCGCCGAGGGGCGCCCGTACGGGCTGGTGCTGATGGACTGGAAAATGCCGGGCATGAACGGCCTCGATACCCTGGCCGGCATCCGTGCCGATGCCGCCGACATCGATGCCACGCCGGCCTGCATCATGGTCACGGCCTTCCATCGCGAAGCGCTGCTGGAAGCGGCGCGCCAGCGGGACTTACCGCTCGACGGCGTATTGAACAAGCCGGTCAGCGCCTCGACCCTGCTTGACCAGATATCGTTCGTGTTTGGCGGCGTGACGGGGCAGAGCCGCAAGACGCAGCGCCAGAGCAGCTATCGCGACGATGAACGCGCCCTGCGCGGCGCCTGGCTGCTGCTGGTGGAGGATAATGAAGTGAACCAGGAAGTGGCGCAGCATATTCTCAACGACGCCGGCATCCGTGTCGACATCGCGGGCAATGGCGCCATCGCGTTGGCGAAGATCGAGAAAAAACGCCTATGACGGCGTGCTGATGGATTGCCAGATGCCGGTAATGGATGGCTACCAGGCCACCCGCAAGCTGCGCCAGGATCCCCGTTATTCCAATTTGCCCGTGATTGCCATGACGGCCAATGCCATGGTCGGCGACAAAGAGAAATGCCTGGACGCCGGCATGAACGATTTCATCGCCAAGCCGATCGATGTGGCGCAGCTGTTCGGCACTCTGGCGCGCTGGATTGCGCCGGCCATGCCGCAGGAAGTGGCGGCGGTGGTGACCCAGCCGGAAGCGGAGCTGCCGGTGATCTCCGGCCTGAAAATGACGGAGGCCATGCGCCGCGTGGGCGGCAATGCCGTTTTGATGCGAAAATTGCTGGACCGTTTTGTGGAAACCCAGTTCGATGCCATGCAGCGCATCGTTGCCGCCATCGAGAACAATCAGCTCGAGACGGCCATCCGGGAAGCGCATACCCTGAAGGGCCTGGCCGGCAATATCGGCGCCGGCGGCCTGGCCGACAGTGCCGCGCGGGTCGAGCATTTGCTCAGCCTGGGCTCGCACGACGGCTTGCCGCAGGCGCTGGCCGCCTGCACGCTGGCGCTCGACGAGCTGGTGCCGAAGATCGTGCTGGCGATGCAGTCGCGCAGCAATGCGGCCGAGGCGGGCGGCGCGCCGGTGGCGCACGTGGCACCGGTGGACCGGATGCGTCTGGAAGCGGGCTTGCGCGAATTGTCGCAGCTGCTGCAGCAGGACGATGCGCAGGCCGTCAAGCACCTGGACGGCATCGGTCCCGTGCTGGTCGCGGCGGGGCAGGCGGAACATGCCCGCCAGTTGAAACGCATGCTGGGGCAATACGATTTCGAAGGTGCGCTGGCGCAGCTGGGCGAGGTGGCCGATGCGCTGGAGCTGACACTGTGACAAGGATAACTATGCAGAGCGAAGGACGGGCATGAAAGCGCCGGCAAGCAAGCCAACCATCCTGGTGGTCGATGACACACCAGACAATATCGACCTGTTGCGCGCGGTGCTGGAAGACGATTACCGCACCAAGATCGCCGTCAATGGCGAGCGTGCCCTGAAGATCGCCGCCGGCAGCGACCAGCCCGACCTGATCCTGCTCGACATCATGATGCCGGGCATGAGCGGCTACGACGTGTGCCGCGCGCTGAAGGCCGATCCCGCCACGGCCGGCATACCCGTCATTTTCGTGACCGCCATGAGCGAAGTGGCCGACGAGCAGCTGGGCCTCGCCCTGGGTGCCGTCGACTACATCACCAAGCCGATTTCGGCGCCCATCGTGCTGGCGCGCATCAGGACGCAACTGGCGATGAAGCAGATGCAGGATTTTTTGCGCGACCAGAACCAGTACCTGGAAACGGAAGTGGAGCGCCGCGTGCAGGAAGTGGCGGCGCTGCAGGACGTCACGATCCACGCCATGGCTTCGCTGGCCGAGACGCGCGACAGCGAGACGGGCAACCATATCCGCCGCACCTCGCACTACCTGAAGCGCTGGCGGAGAAGGTGCGCAGCCTGCCGCGTTTCCGCGATTTTTTGACGGACAAGAATATCGAACTGCTGTTCAAGACGGCACCGCTGCACGATATCGGCAAGGTGGGCATCCCCGACCATATCCTGCTCAAGCCGGGGCGTTTCGAGCCGCACGAAATGGCCATCATGAAAACGCACACCACCTTGGGGCGCGACGCCATCCTGGCGGCCGAGCATGAGCTGGGCATCGAAGTCGATTTCCTCAAGTACGCGAAAGAGATCGCCTACAGCCACCATGAAAAATGGGATGGCAGCGGCTACCCGCAAGGCCTGGCTGGCGAAGCCATCCCGATTTCGGCGCGCCTGATGGCGCTGGCCGACGTGTACGACGCCCTGATCAGCCGGCGCATCTACAAGCAGGGCATGGACCACGCGCAGGCAGTGCAGATCATCGTCGAAGGGCGCGGCACGCATTTCGACGCCGAGATCGTCGACGCCTTCCTGCAGATCCAGGACCAGTTCATCGCCATCTCCAACCGCTATGCCGATGGCGTGTGCGAGATCGCCGACAAGCAGCGGCAGATCGCGCCATACACCGAAAACATCAGCTGACGGTCTTGAAGAAGCGCAGCATCTCGCGGCTGGCGTCCGGCCCTTTGCCGTCCGTATAACTGCCGTTGTTGCTGCCGCCGGACCAGGCATGGCCGGCACCGTGGATGACCCAGTGTTCTCCCAGCGGCGAGCCATCGGCCTGGCTGTGCGTGGTGCGCGTGTAGCGGTGGCCGTTCGGCACGCTGCCGTCGACGGATGCGGCCCTGGCCGCCTTGCCGCCCGCCTGGCTGCGCACGCCCTGGGCGATCAGTTCATCGCCATTGCGCGGGTTGACGGTGGTGTCGCGGTCGCCGTGAAAAACGATGATGGGCACGCCGCCCGCCGGCGCCTTGCGCTGGGCATTGGGCATGGCGCCGCCCTTCATGGCTGCCAGCGCCGACGGCAAGTCCTGCGCCGAAGCGAAGGGGGCAGTCCCGAATGCACGCCGACGGCGGCAAACAGGTCGGGGTACAAGGTGCCGACGATGACGGCCATGGCGCCGCCCGCCGATAGGCCGGCGACGAACACTTCGCGCTCGTTGACCGGGTAGTCGTCGATGACTTGCTGGGCGATGCCGGCGATCAGCGACGGCTCACCCTGGTCGCGCTGCTGGTCGATGGCGTTGAACCAGTTCCAGCAGCGCGAACTGTTGGCGCCCTGCGTTTGCGCCGGGTAGACGACAAAACACTCCTTTTCTTCGGCCAGCGCATTCATTTGCGTGCCGGCGGCGAAATCGTCGGGATTTTGCGTACAGCCGTGCAGCATGACGATCAGCGGCATGGCCTGGCCGTGATAGCTGCTGGGGATATACAGCTTGTACGAACGCGTACCCGCATGGTTGCGGTACACGCCGTCGATGAACTGCGCGCCAGCGGGTATTTCCGCCGGCGTGGCAGCCGGCGCGTTGAAGCCGGGCGGATGGAAATTCGGCAGCTCGAAGCTGGGCATGTCGAAGCTGTGCTGGCCCAGGCCGGCCGGCACGCCCAGGCGCGCCATGAAATCCTGCGCGAAGTCCTGCGCCGCCTGCGCGGGCGTGGGTGGAGCGGCAGGCGCTTCTGGCGCAGCTTCCGTTTGCGGCTGCCCGGCCCGGGCCTGCGCTGGTGCCGGTGGTGGCGCTGGTGGCTGATTAATGTCGCGCATCGGCTGCGGTGGCGGCGCTTGCGTGGCTGCCGCCGGCGGCCTCAGGCCGGCCGCAGACAGCGCCTGCTGGATCGCTTCGGTGGCGGCGGCAGGGCCGCTGCCCATCAGATTACGGGTCGCTGCGCGCATCTGCGCCAGCATGTTGAGAGGTAGTTTCATGACCATCCTTAACGGTGCCGCGCATCGGCCGGGTCATCGCCGCAAACCAATACGCTAGTGAATTCGCCCTGCGAGCGCCGTCTTGACGACGGTGCTGGCGTGCAGGGCACCTAATACGAAAATAGACTCGATGGTGGCCAGTGCCAGTTCCACGGAGACGTCGCTGGCGATGCTGGCCAGTCCCAGCACCTGGATCTGCAGGCGCTGGCCGGCTGCCTGGATCGCTTCCAGGTCGGCGCGCGAATAGTGCTGCATGCCCAATACCAGGCTTTTACGGGCGACGGTCTGTTTCACCACGTCGGCGTGGGTGCCCAGCTGGTTGCGTATGGCCGTACGGATCAGATCCGTGCGGTTGGAATAAAATCCCTCCTGAACCAGCAAATCGATCTGCCCCAGGTCGATCAAGCCGAGGTTGATCGTGATTTTCTCGGATTCCCCAATTTTGGGCTTGCTGTCTTGCTTGGCCATATCTCTCCAAAAACTCCACGTGGCATCCATTTGCCATCTGTATGGATGGTAGTATAGTTGTGTAATATCTCAAGTCAAGCAGGATCTGGCCTGATCGGGGTGTAGGACGGGCACCCGCAGAGTGAGAATGTGTGAAAAATATATTTCCGTAAGAGCGGTTGTTGATCATTGTTTCGCTGGAAAATATATTCACGGAAACATTGCAGGGCGATGCCATCAACTCGCCGGCGCCGTTTCGCGGCATAATGAAAGCCTTCACGTTTACCGATGCCGCTCCATGATGGTCGCTACCCCACCTCCGCCAGCCGTTCCGCTCCCTTTGCCGTCCCCGGTGCCGTCGCCCTGCGTCAGCCTGTGCAAGATGAACCGCAACAGCGGCTTGTGCGAAGGTTGCTTGCGCACGCTCGACGAGATCATCGCCTGGAGCAAGGCCGACGACGACTTCAAGCGCGCCGTCTGGGCCGAATTGCCAGGCCGTGAATCGCTGCTCGATTTCGAGCCCGACTACTGAGTAAGCCCATGCCGCGATCGCCAGCGCTGTTCCCCGATGCCATGCAGGTGTTCGAACGCGGCTGGCTGTCGTCGAACAACATCCTGTTTCAGGGGAAGGATGGCACGGCCCTGATCGACAGCGGCTATGTCACGCATGCGCCGCAAACCCTGGCCCTGCTGCGCCATAGCCTGGCCGGCCGTCCCCTGGACCGCCTGTTCAATACGCACCTGCACTCCGACCATTGCGGCGGCAACGCGCTGCTGCAAGCGCAATACGGCTGCCATACGGCCATACCCGTGTCGGAAGCGGACAAGGTGCGCGCGTGGGATGCCGATGCCCTGAGTTTCCAGGCCACGGGCCAGCAATGCCCGCGCTTCAGCTTTGACGCCACCGTCTCGCCCGGCGACACCTTGACCTTGGCCGACATGGCCTGGCAGGCGCTGGGTGCACCGGGCCACGACCCGCACTCCCTGATTTTTTACTGCGCCGACGAGGGCATCCTCATTTCCGCCGACGCCCTGTGGGAAAACGGCTTTGGCGTGATCTTCCCGGAACTCGATGGCGGCTCCGGCTTTCTGGAAGCGCGCGCCACCTTGGACCTGATCGCCGGGCTGGACGTGCGCGTCGTCATTCCCGGCCACGGGCGGCCCTTCACGGATGCCGCCGGCGCGCTGCAGCGCGCGTATTCTCGTCTCGATTACCTGGCGTCCGACCCCGTGCGCAATGCGCAGAATGCGGTGAAAGTGCTGCTGAAATTCTTGCTGCTGGAACGCCAGCGCATCGCCCTGGCCGCAATACCGGCCCTGCTGCGCGGCATGCCCATCTTCGAGGAGGCCAACCGGCGTTTCCTGCGCCAGGAAGCGGATGCGCTGGCCGAGTGGGCCGTCGCGCAGCTATGCAGGGCTGTAGCGGCGCGTGTCGAGGGTGAGTACTTGCTCAATGATGGCTGAAGCGGGTCTGCGATAAATTCAGCACGATCGTACTTTTTCTGCACTATAATCAACGTTCAGTGTGTCTTTCACGTCCGATCAACTTTCCAGCGAGTCCGCCATGGCATTGCCTGTTGCGTTGCAAAACCTCTCCTTACCCGTTATCGCCTCGCCGATGTTCATCGCCAGCGGCCCGGCCCTTGTCGCGGCGCAGTGCAAGGCCGGCATCGTCGGTTCCTTCCCCCTGCCCTGAACGCGCGTCCCGCCGAATTGCTCGACACGTGGCTGACCGACCTGCAGGCCGAACTGGCCGCCTTCCAGGCCGCCAATCCCGATAAAAAAGTGGGGCCGATCGCCGTCAACCAGATCGTGCACCAGTCGAACGACCGCCTGGCGCACGACGTGGAAGTGTGCGTGAAACACCAGATTCCCATCATCATTTCCTCGCTGCGCGCGCCGCCCAAAGAAATGCTCGACGCCATCCACAGCTATGGCGGCATCGTGCTGCACGACGTGATTTCGATCCGTCACGCGAAAAAGGCGCTGGAAGCGGGCGTCGATGGCTTGATCCTGGTCGCCAGCGGCGCCGGCGGCCATGCGGGCACCCTGTCGCCGTTCGCGCTGGTGGGCGAAGTGCGCAAATTCTTTGACGGTCCGCTGGCGCTGTCGGGCTCCATCGCCACGGGCGACGCCGTGCTGGCCGCACAAGCGATGGGCGCCGACTTTGCCTACATCGGCTCGCGCTGGCTGGCGACCAAGGAGTCGAACGTCAGCGATGGCTACCGCGACGCCATCGTGGATTCAAGCGCGGCGGACATCGTCTACACGAACCTGTTTACGGGCGTGCACGGCAATTACCTGAAAAAATCGATCGAAGCGGCCGGACTCGATCCGGAAGCCTTGCCCGAAGCGGACAAGAGCGCGATGAATTTCGGCTCCGGCAGCGCCAAAGCCTGGCGCGACATCTGGGGCGCGGGCCAGGGCGTGGGCTTGATGGACGACGTGCCCAGCGTGGAAGAGATGGTGGCGCGCCTGAAGGCCGAATACGATGCGGCACGCGCGCGGTTGAAGCTGTAAGCTGGTGGTAGTGTCGGATTACGCGCTGCGCGCTAATCCGACCTACGTCCGACCTGCCGCGTCAACCATGGGTAGGTCGGATTAGGCCAAAGGCCGTAATCCGACAAATCCTTACTCCTGCTTCAAATCCTCAGGCTTGATGGCCCACAAACCCGGCAGGTTGCGCAGTAGCCGTATGCATCCATGCCGAAGCCGACGACGAAGCGGTTCGGGATCACCAGGCCGACGATGTCCGCCTGCACGGGCTTTTTCTTGCCGATGGCCTTGTCGGCGAAGACGGCCAGGATGACTTCCGAGGCGCCCATGTCCAGCAGGCGCTGCTTGACGTGCGCCAGGGTTTCGCCTTCATCGAGGATATCGTCGAGCACGATGACGGTGCGGCCCGCTACGTTCGAGCGGGGGATGACTTTCCACACCACCTCGCCGCCCTTGTCGTCGTCGCCGTAGCGGCTGACGTGGATGTAGTCGAATTCGAGCGGGAAGCTCAGTTGCGGCAGCAGGCTGCCCGTAAACACGACGGCGCCGCCCATCACGCCCAGCACCAGCGGGAATTCCTTGGAATCCGCGGCGTTGAAGCGCGTGTTGAGTACATCGGCCATGCGCGTGATCGACGCCTGCACGGTATCTTGGTCGAACAGCAGTTCCGCGTTCTTGATCAGGTCACGGGCACGGTTGTGATGAAATTCTTGCATGGACTCTTGCATGGCGATGAATGGGGCTGATGGTCAATGCCGGTATTATCCCGCAAATTGGCCTTATTTGTAATCGCGCATGTCGTCGATGATTTTCCCATCCTGCGCCAGACTGCCCACTGCCACCAGCACCACGTCGCCCCGCAGCTTGGTCAATTCGCGGATCGAAGCGACGATCGCTTCCACGCCGCTGGCGTCCGCCGGATCGTCGACTTCGCAATGCAAGGCCATCTCGTCGTTGGCCATGCGCCCCGATACCACCAGCCGCGCCTTCCTGATTTGCGGGTGGCGGCGCGCGATGTCATGCACCTGCGACGGATGCACGAACATGGCGCGCACCTTGGTGGTTTGATCCGCGCGACCCATCCAGCCTTTGATGCGCGTATTCGTGCGGCCGCACGGCGACTCCGGCGCATCGACCAGCTCGGCCGACAGATCGCCCGTGGCAAAGCGGATCAGCGGGTAGTCGGCATTGAAGACGGTGACGACGACTTCGCCCACCTCGCCCGGCGCGACGGGAATGCCGCTGCCCGGATGGACAATCTCGAGCAGCACATTTTCGTCGACGACCATGCCGGGATTGAGCTTGCCATTGCTGGCCGTTTCATAGGCGATGCTGCCGATGTCGGCCGAGGCATAGGTCTGGAACACGTGCGGCACGCCGTTCTCGGCAAACCAGCTGCGCAGGGATTCGGGCAAGGCTTCGGCGCCCATCACGGCCTTGGTGACGCTGCTGATGTCGGCACCCATTTCGCGCGCCTTCTCGATGATCAGTTTTAAGAAGGACGGCGTGCCGATGTAGGTGTCGGGCTTGAGGTCGGCCATCGCCTGCACCTGCATTTCCGTCTGGCCGATGCCGGCCGGGATGACGGTGCAGCCGATGCGCGCGGCGCCCCCTTCGACCATGAAGGCGGCTGGCGTGAAGTGATACGAGAAGCAGTTCTGCAGCAGGCCGCCGGCGCGCACGCCGGCCGCATACATGGGCCGCGCGAAGCGCCACCAGTCGGGGCCGCGGCCTTCCGGATCGAAGATGGGGCCGGGCGAGACGAACACGCGCGACAGGGCCTTTTTCGGCGTCGTGTTCAAGCCGCCGAACGGCAGCTGCGCGTGCTGCAATTGCTTGAGGTCGGACTTGCGCGTCACGGGCAGCTGCGCCAGCGCGGCGCGGCTGGTGATGCCGGCCGCGTTGACGCCGTCGAGGATGCGGGCCCAGCCCGGCGCCTGTTGCGCGCGCGCGATCAGCTGCGGCAGGCCGGCCATCAATTCGCGTTCGCGCGCCTCGGCGGTGCGCGTTTCCAGACTGTCGAGCGTATCGTTCATGTCAGTCATTCTCCATTTGTCAGTGCGTGTTGATCCGCACGCCAGGCCATCAGGACCGCCGTGCGCGTTGCAGCCAAGGGTTTTGATGGATCAGGCCAGCCAGCGCTTGCGGCGGCGGTAGAACTTCATGTCGCGGAAGCTCTTGCGCCCGGCGCCGGAGACGCCCAGGTAAAACTCCTTGACGTCTTCGTTGCTGGCCAGTTCCTGGGCTTGTCCTTCCATCACGACGCGCCCGTTTTCCAGGATGTAGCCGAAGTCGGCGTAGCGTAGCGCCACGTTGGTGTTCTGTTCGGCCAGCAGGAAAGAGACGTTTTCCTGGTGGTTCAGGTCCTTGACGATGCCGAAAATCTCTTCAACGATCTGCGGCGCGATGCCCATCGAGGGCTCGTCCAGTAAAATCATTGACGGCTTGGCCATCAGCGCGCGGCCGATGGCGCACATCTGCTGTTCGCCGCCCGAGGTGTAGCCGGCTTGGCTGGCGCGCCGCGTCTTGAGGCGCGGGAAATAGTGATACACCTTTTCCAGCGCGTCTTTCAGCTCGCCGCGCGACAGGCTGCGCGTATAGGCGCCCGTCAAGAGGTTTTCCTCGATGGTGAGATGGCCGAAACAGTGCCGGCCTTCCATCACCTGCGACAGGCCGCGCTTGACCAGTTCATTCGGCGTCAACTGGTCCACGCGCTCGCCCTTGAACTGGACTTCGCCCTTGGTGACGTCGCCGCGTTCGCCGCGCAGCAGGGTCGAGATGGTCTTCAGGGTGGTCGACTTGCCGGCGCCGTTGGCGCCCAGCAGCGCCACGATCTTGCCTTGCGGCACTTGCAGCGACACGCCCTTCAGGACCAGGATCACGTGGTCGTAGATGACTTCGATATTGTTCACCGACAGGTAGGGCGGCGGCGCGTCCGGCTTGATCGGGGCTTGCGTGGCAGAGTGGGTCATGGCTGCTTCTTTAAAATGTTAAACACGGGACCGGCGTTGGCCGGTCCGGTTCCTCTCGCTACGGCATTACTTCATGCACGCCGGCGTGATCTTTTTCTCTTCGGCGTACTTGCCGGACGATTCCTCGACCAGCTTGCGCACCAGGGCCTTGTCGCCGACGATCCATTTCGGCGTGATGGCGGTCCACTTCTTGCCATCCCACTGCTGCACTTTCACGGCACCCGAGCCTTCATGGTCGTCGCAGCTGGTTTTCACGGTGGGGAACATGCCCAGCGCGCCCACGGCCTTTTGGCGCGCATCGTCGACGTTCAGGTTTTCCAGGCCCCAGCGCATCTGCTCGCCCGTGATCGGTTTTCCCTTGCCGAATTTTTCCTGCGCCGTGCGAATCGCTTCGACCCACAGGATGCCGGCCGTCACGCCGCGCATGTGGTACACGGAGCCGATGCGCGACTGGTCGGACAGGTTGCCCTTGCCGGAGGCGTAGAGTTTTTTGCGGATGTCGTCGAGAACGGGGTAGTTGCCCGGCGTATTAAAACTCATCGCCGTGTAGCCCTTGGCCGCGTCGCCCGATGGAATCGTGTCTTCTTCGGAACCGGCCCACCACACGCCCAGCATCTTGTCGCGCGGGAAGCCGTTGCGCTGCGCCGTCTTGATGGCGACGGAGTTCATCACGCCCCAGCCCCACAGGATCACGTGGTCCGGCTTGGCCTGTCGGATTTGCAGCCATTGCGATTGCTGTTCGCTGCCAGGCGGCGCGACGGGAATCTTGATCAGCTCAAAGCCGTACTGTTTCGACAGCGCTTCAAGCACAGGCAGCGGCTCCTTGCCAAAGGCCGAATCGTGGTACAGGTGCACGATCTTTTTGCCTTTCAGCTTGTCCATGCCGCCATCCTTGTCACCCAGGTATTTGATCATGGCGGCGGCCTGGCTCCAGTAGCTGGAGATCAGCGGATACACGTACGGGAAGACCTTGCCGTTGGCGGCGTCCGAGCGGCCGTAGCCGATCATCGTCATGGGGATCTTGTCCTGCGCCACGCGGTCCAGGATGCCGTAGGCGACACCCGTTGACAGGGTTTCGACCAACGTGGCGCCGCCCTGCTTGGTTTTCAGGCGTTCATAGCATTCGACGCCGCGCGAGGGGTTGTATTCGGTTTCGCACTCTTCCCAGCTGATCTTGACGCCATTCACGCCGCCGGCCTGGTTGACCAGGTTGAAGTAGTCGATGATGCCGCCGTAGAAACCGGAGCCGCCGGCCGCGTACGGTCCCACGCGGTAGGACGGCAGGGCGATGTACTGTTCCTTGTCCTGCGCCTGGGCGCTGCCGGCCATGGTGAGTGCGGCACTGGCGATGGCGGCGGCCAGCATGAGCGATTTGATGTGTTTCATTGTGTGTCTCCTCTTGTTTTATTTGGTATTCAAGTGAACCGACATCGACTGCAAAAACTTAATGGGGGAAAGGCCAGAGTCTCAACTTCTCCTTGGCGATTTGCCACAGCCTGGCCAGGCCGTGCGGTTCGACGATCAGGAAGAAGATGATCAGCGCGCCGAACACCATCAGTTCCAGGTTCGAGGCCACGCTGGTGGGCAGCGACAGGCCGTGCGCGATGGTATTGAGGAAGATGGGCAGCAGCACGATGAAGGCCGCGCCGAGGAAGGAACCTAAAATCGAACCGACACCGCCGATGATGATCATGAACAGGATGCGGAAGGACAGGTCCAGGTTGTAGGCTTCCGGTTCCACCGTGCCCAGGTAGGCATACGCGTACAGCGCGCCGGCCACGCCGCAGTAAAACGAGCTGACGGCAAAGGCCAGCAGCTTGGTGCGCATCAGTCTGAAACCGATCACTTCGGCCGCCATGTCCATGTCGCGCACGGCCATCCACGAACGGCCCACGTTCGAGCGGATCATGTTCTTGGCCAGCAGCGCCATGCTGGCAACAATCGCCAGCACCAGCAGGTATTTGCTTTGCGGCGTGTCGAACTGGTAGCCGAGGATGGTCATCTTTTGCACCGTGATCACGCCCGAGGAGCTGTAGTTGGTCAGGTAGGGGATCTTGGTCAGGCACCAGACGACGAAGAACTGCGTCGCCAGCGTGGAGGCGGCCAGGTAAAAGCCGCGGATGCGCAGCGAGGGCAGGCCGAAGGCGATACCCACCATGGCCGCGCACAGGCCACCGAGGATGAAGGACACCAGCAGCGGCAGCCCGGGCAGCCGCGCCATGAAGTTATACGAGGCAAACGCGCCGACTGCCATGAAGGCGGCCGTGCCCAGCGACAGCTGGCCCGCATAGCCCGTCAGGATGTTCAGACCCAGCGCGGCCAGGGCGAAGATCAGGAAGGGAATCATGATCGCCGACAGGAGATAGGGCGAGGCGAAATACGGCAGGAGGAAGACGGCGGCGAGGAGCGTGGCCGTCAGCGCCAGGCGGTCTTGCCGGATCGGGAAGATCTGGTTGTCGGCCTGGTAGCTGGTCTTGAATTGTCCTGCTTCACGGTAAATCATGGGATGGTCCTTTGCTGGCTGTTTTGGCTGTTGTCGGGTTACGCGCCATGCGCTAACCCGACCTACGATGCTGTTACGGTGGCGTTATATTCGCCGGATGATCTTTTCGCCGAACAGGCCTTCCGGACGCACCAGCAGGAACAGCAAGGCCAGCACATACGGGAACCAGCCTTCGATGCCGCCGCCGACCATGGGGCCGATGTAGACTTCGGCCAGCTTTTCCGAGGCACCGATGATCAGGCCGCCGACGATGGCGCCCGGCACCGAGGTAAAGCCGCCGAGGATCAGCACCGGCAAGGCTTTGAGGGCGACGAAGGTGAGGGCGAACTGCACGCCGTTGCGGGCGCCCCACAGCAAGCCTGCCACCAGAGCCACCAGGCCCGCCACGCCCCAGACCACGGCCCAGATGCGCTGCAAAGGGATACCCACGGCAAGCGCCGCCTGGTGGTCGTCCGCGACCGCGCGCAGGGCGCGGCCCACCTTGGTTTTCGAGAACAGCAATGCCAGGCAAATGACCAGCAGCGCGCAGACGCCGGCGGCCACCATGTCGAATTGCGAAATGTTGATGTCGAAGTGGTCCATCAGGAACTGCATCGGCACGTCTTCGATCGGCAGATCCAGCTTGTGCACCTGCGAGCCCCACATCAGCTGCGCCAGGCCCTCGATGAAGAAGGTCAGGCCGATGGTGGCCATGAAGAGGGTGATTTCCGGCTGGTTGACGAGCGGGCGCAAGACCACCCTTTCAATCGCCATGCCCAGGGCTATCATGGTCACCATCGTCAGCGGGATGGCCAGCCACAGCGACAGGCCGAACTTGTCCATGATGCCGACGCAGGTAAGGGCGGCGAAGAACACCATCGCGCCCTGCGCGAAGTTGAAGACGCCAGAAGCCTTGTAGATCAGGACAAAACCGATCGCCACCAGCGCGTACATGACGCCCGACAGCAGGCCGCCGATCAGCACTTCAAAGAAAAAATTGATATTCATACGGATCCCGGGAATTAATGGCTCGTGCCAAGGTAGGCGTTGATGACATCCTGGTTGCTGCGCACCTCGTCGGGCGTGCCATCGCCGATCTTCTTGCCGTAGTCGAGCACCACCACGCGGTCGCAGATATCCATCACCACGCCCATGTCGTGCTCGATCAGCACGATGGTCGTGCCCAGCTGGTCGTTGACGTCGAGGATGAAGCGGCACATGTCCTGTTTTTCTTCCACGTTCATACCGGCCATCGGTTCGTCCAGCAGCAGAATCTCCGGTTCGGCCACCAGCGCGCGGCCCAGCTCCACGCGCTTTTGCAAGCCGTAGGGCAGGCGCCCCACGGGCGTCTTGCGGATGGCCTGGATTTCCAGAAAGTCGATGATCTCTTCGGCTTTCTTGCGGTGCTCGATTTCCTCGCGCCGTGCCGGACCCCAGTACAGGGCTTGTAAGAGAAAATTCGACTTCATTTTGAGGTTGCGCCCCGTCATGATGTTGTCGAGTACCGTCATGCCCTTGAACAGGGCGATGTTCTGGAAGGTGCGCGCAATGCCGGACTTGGCGGCCTGGTAGCAGTCCATGCCGCGCCGATGTTCGCCCCGGTAGATGATCTCTCCCTGCTGCGGGCGGTACACGCCATTGATCACGTTGAGCATCGAGCTCTTGCCGGCGCCGTTCGGGCCGATGATGGCGCGGATTTCATGCTGTTTCACGTCGAACGAGATGTCGGTCAGCGCTTTCACGCCGCCGAACGACAGCGAGATGTTCTTCAGGTCGAGGATGACGGGACCCGTCTTGCGGGCCGTGCCGAAATGGGCGTCGGGTTCGTTCATTTGCATCGTGCTGTGCTCCATCATGCGGCCAGGCCCTGGGGCCGGTACGTTTTGCTGTCCCAGATCTGCAGGTCGGCGCTGGTCGAGCCAAGGCGGCCATCCTCGAATTTCACCTGGGTCTCGATGTATTGCGTTGTCTTACCCTCATACAGGGCGGAAATGAGCACCGCATATTTTTCGGCGATGAATTTGCGGCGTACCTTGCGCGTGCGCGTCAGTTCGTCGTCGTCCGGGTCGAGTTCCTTGTGCAGCACCAGGAAGCGGTGTACCTGCGTGCGGTCCATCAAGGGGTCGGCCGCCAGTTCCGCGTTGACCTGCTCGATGCAGTCGCGGATCAAGCCGTAGGTCTCGGCGCGCGCCGCCAGGTCCGTGTAGCCGGAATAGGCGATGCCGCGCCGCTCCGACCAGTTGCCCACCGCTTCGATGTCGATGTTGATGAAGGCGCAAACCTGGTCGCGCGCATTGCCGAAGGCCACCACTTCCTTGATGAAGGGGAAGAACTTGAGCTTGTTTTCGATGTAGTTGGGGGCGAACATGGCGCCGCAATTCAGCTTGCCGACGTCGGCCGCGCGGTCGATGATTTTCAGATGGCCTTCGCTGTCGAACACGCCCGCGTCGCCCGTATGGAAGTAGCCGTGATCGTCGATCACTTCGGCGGTGGCGTCAGGGCGCTTGAAGTAGCCGCTCATGGTGGCGGGCGACTTGACCAGCACTTCGCCATTGGCCGCCAGCTTGACTTCCACGCCCGGTGCCGGCAAGCCGACGCTGTCGAACTTGATATTGCCATCCGGTTGCAGGCATACGTAGGCGCAGGTTTCGGTGGAACCGTACAGCTGCTTGAGGTTGACGCCGATCGAACGGTAGAAGCGGAACAGGTCGGGGCCGATGGCGGCGCCGGCCGTATAGGCGACGCGCACGCGCGACAGCCCCAGCACGTTTTTCAGGGGACCGTAGACGAGGATTTCGCCCAGCCTGTAATTGAGGCGGTCCGCCAGCGAGACGGGCTTGCCATCCAAAATCTGCGCGCCGCAGCGTTTGGCGACGTCCATGAAATGGCTGAACATGCGGCGCTTGATGCTGCTGGCGTCTTCCATGCGTATCATCACGCTGGTAAGCATGTTCTCGAACACGCGCGGCGGCGCAAAGTAGCAGGTGGGGCCGATTTCGCGCATGTCGATCATCACCGTATCGCCCGACTCGGGGCAGTTGACGGTGAAACCGGCCACCATGGCCTGCGCCAGCGAGAACAGGCAGTCGCCCACCCACGCCATGGGCAGGTAGGACAGGATATCTTCTTCGTCGGTGAGCTGGTCGAAGGTGACGCCCCCTTCGCCTGCCGCCAGCAGCGCCGTGTGGCTCTGGCACACGCCCTTCGGTTTGCCCGTGGTGCCCGAGGTGTACAGGATCACGGCCGAGTCGTGGCCGGCACCCGCTGCCACGGCCGCCTCGAAGAAGCCCGGATGCTCGCGGTCGTAGGTCCGGCCCAGTGCCTGCAGGGCGGCAAAGGACGTCAGCTCCGGCTGGCGGTAATGGCGCATGCCCCGTTCATCGTCATAGGCGATGTGGGCGACGTGCGGATACAGGGCCTTGAGTTCGAGCAGCTTGTCGACCTGCTCCTGGTCTTCGACGACGGCGTAGCGGATTTCTGCATCCTGCAGCACATAGGCCATGTCGGCGGCCGGCGCATCCTGGTACAGTGGCACGGGCACGCCGCCCAGGCTTTGCGCGGCCAGCATGGCCCAGTACAGGCGGGGACGGTTGTCGCCGATGATGGCCAGGTTCATGCCGCGCCGGAAACCGATGGCGGCCAGGCCGCAGGCAAGCGCGCGCACCTCGTCATTGACCTGGGACCAGGTCCAGGTTTGCCAGATGCCCAGGTGCTTTTCGCGAAAGGCGGGCTTGTCGGATCGTACTGTCCCGTGTTGCAATAAGCGCCGCGGAAAAGTCGGCATTGTTGCTGTGGTATTCGTTTGCACCAGTGTCTCCCTGTTGCTTGTCTCAGGCCCCACCTCGTTGGATGGCGCTCTGTGTTTTTATGTGTAAGGCGTTTGTGCAATGATAGTAGCTTGCGTTAGTTTGCCGAGTTGTCTTTTCGGGGACATTTACCCACTTTTCGATGGTGCATCGCACAATGATCAACCCTGATATCAGCCTCAAGGATGCCGTGCGCGCGGCCAACTGGGCGCAGCTGCTCGACCCCGTTCAACTGGCCAGGGTCGAGGCGGACGTGTTCGAGACTTTCGTGCCGAAAGGCGGTTTTGTCTGCCGCAAGGGCGAACCGGTGGACAACTGGATCGGCGTCATCAGCGGCATGGTGAAAATGAATAATTTTTCCGCCTCCGGCAAGGCCATGACCTTCATCGGCGTGCCGCCCGGCAGCTGGTTCGGCGAAGGTTCATTGCTGAAGAATGAAATCCGCAAATACGACACCATGGCCCTGCGCGACACGCGCGTGGCGCGCCTGCCCGGCGCCACCTTCCACTGGCTGCTGGAAACGAGTTTGCCATTCACGCGCTTTTTGCTGATGCAGCTGAACGAACGCCTGGGCCAGTTCATCGGCATGGTGGAAAACGAACGCTTGCTGGACCTGAACACGCGCGTGGCGCGCTGCCTGGCGTCGATGTTCAACTCGCACTTGTATCCGGGCGTGGAAACCCTGGTGCAACTGTCGCAGGAGGAAATCGGCCTGCTGTCGGGCTCCTCGCGCCAGCGCGCCAACCAGGCCTTGCAGGTGCTGGAAAAAAAGGGTTTATTGCGCCTCGATTACGGCGGCATCCGCGTGCTGGACCTGGAAGGCTTGCGCCGCTACGAGGCCGATGATGCCATCTGAATCCACTCGCGCCGCGGCGCTGCGCGCCCGCCTCGATGGCGGCTTTGTCGAGCATGCGCGTTTCACGGGGCCGCCGGTCGATTTCAGCGACTGGACACCCGAGGAGCTGGGCGCCATCTGGGGTGCGCTGCACCGCGCGGCGGGCTTTGGCCATGACGATCCCGCGCGGCGCGAACTGGCGATGGCGCTATTGGCACAAGCGAGCAGCGTGAAGCTGGCACCGGCGCTGGCAGGTGACATGTTCCTCGACGCGCTGGATGCGGCCCGCGTGCACGACTGGGACTACGCAATCGGCT
Organism: Janthinobacterium sp. TPC_1; assembly: GCF_056037845.1. Lineage (NCBI taxonomy): Bacteria > Pseudomonadati > Pseudomonadota > Betaproteobacteria > Burkholderiales > Oxalobacteraceae > Janthinobacterium > Janthinobacterium sp. TPC_1. The sequence continues at coordinate 1,708,767 of NZ_CP195157.1, forward strand.
GCCTGGATTGTCTGCGCGGCGCGCCACCGGAAGGCAGCGCGCAGCTGGCGCTGCGCATCCTGGATGAACCGAAGCACTGGGGCGAACAGCATTTTGCCGCCTGGCTGCTGGCGCAGCTGGCCGGCGGCGACGCCCCGGCCCAGTTCGGGCAGATGATGGAGGAGCGCCATGCGCGCTACCCGATGCCATTGACCTTGCAGGAACTCACCGTACTGCCGCAACTGGCGCGAGCATCCCTGCTGGCGCTGGCCGGCTCGCGCTACAGCGGCCATTGGAGCCGCGACAGTATCGGCGAGGCGGATCCTGCCGAAGTGCTGGCCGATGATGCGGCGTATGTCGCGTTTGCGCGCACGATACTGGAACAGGCGGCGCGCCATATCGCCGCCATCCATGACGGCAGCGTGCCGTATGCGGCCGATGCCGCCTTTGCCACGGCAGACTCGCCCGTGCTGGCGCGTGCCGCGCGGGTGGCGTCCTATCGCGATGATGCCTGGTTCAGGCCCGTGATCGCCGTCTTGCTGCCTTTGGCATGCGTGGCGCCCGGCGCGGCCAAGAGCGCGCCGTCGCAGTCGCTGGCGATGGCGCTGGGCCATGCGGTGGAAACCATCCCCACGCCCGAAAGCCTGCTGGCCCTGCGCGAGGCGCTGGCTCAGGTACGCCATGCGGGCATCCGCAAGAAACTGGAACGCAATCTGAAACCGGCCGAACGGGCGCTGGCCGAACGGCCCGATATCGCCTGGAGGATCGGCATGCCGGGCCCCATGGGCAAGCGGCCAGCCAGGCCATGCTGGCGCGACGCCTGGAAGCGGGCTACGCCAGCGAGGTGTGGTTTGGCCTGGACCAATGGCGTGGCCTGCGCGAGGATGCCGATATCGACGCGGTGGCGCGTGCGCTGGTCTGGCGCACGGGCGATGGGCTGGCCTTTATGCTCGACGGGAAAGGCGCCATCGATGCGCAGGGGCAGCCGGTGGATTTGCCTGCGCAAGGCGAGATCGGCCTGTGGCACCCCTTGCATGGCAGCGGGGAGGAGCGCGCCGCCTGGCAAGCGCTGGTCGCGCAGCGGCGCCTGCGCCAGCCGCTGCGCCAGGTTTATCGCGAAATATATGCACCGCCCGGCGACGGCAGTGCCGCATTTGCCGGCTACCAGCTGTCGCTGCGCACCTTGCTGGGACTGGCGCGCCGCGAAGGCTGGCGCCTGGACTACGATGAAGGCTTGTCGCGCCAGTTCGGCGCCTGGCGCGTATTGCTGCGCCTTGAGGGGCACGTGTATCCGGGGGCGGGCGGCGCCTGCACGTCAAACGGGCTGGCGCCCGCGCAGATGATGCCGATGGCGCCGGTGGCGTATTCGGAAGCGTGCCGCGCGGTGGACCTGCTGGTCAGCGCCAGCGCGCTGGCGCTGGTGGAGGAGGAGCAAAGCGTGGAGCGCGAACAGCGCCTGTTTTACCTGGCCAATCTGGCACCGGGGCCGATGGCGGGCATGCGGCGCGCCGTGCTGGAACAGGTATTCGCGGACCAGATCGAGGACGGCCGCATGGCGCTCGATGCGCGCCACCTGACGGTGGGCGGGCATGCGATCCACTTGAGCACCGGCAGGATCACGAAAGATGGTGCCGGGGTGCTGATCGAGGTGGTAGCGCAGGGGAACAAGCTGGGCGCCGTGCCGTGGTTGCCCTACGATGAGGCGCTGCTGGAAAAAATCGCCGCCGCCGTCGGGGCGCTGCTGGCGCTGCACCGAGTGCAGTCCGGCCGCTAATCGCGGTATCATAGACGCTTCCCGGCACCGCTCCATTTTCGCTCCCATGCAGACACCAGACCAATCCACTCCCGCTTCCCGTTTATCGCAGCTGCGCGACGCCATGCGCGCGCAGCACATCGATGCCCTGATCGTGCCCTCGGCCGACCCGCATTTGTCCGAATACCTGCCGGCCCGCTGGCAGGGCCGCGAGTGGCTGTCGGGCTTTACGGGGTCGGTCGGCACCCTGGTCGTGACGCAGGATTTTGCCGGCGTGTGGACCGATGGCCGCTACTGGGAGCAGGCAGAAACGGAGCTGGCCGGCAGCGGCATCGTCCTGAAGAAAATCCCGTCCGGCGCCAGCGTGCTGTATATCGACTGGCTGGGCGAGACCATGCAGCCGGGGCAGACGGTGGCCGTCGATGGCGCCGTGCTGGGCCTGGCCAATGCGCGCCTGCTGCAGCAGGCGCTGGGCGCGCAAGTGACCCTGCGCACGGATACCGATGTGCTGCAAGCCGTCTGGCCGGATCGTCCGGCCATGCCTGCCGCGCCGGTGTACGAGCATGCGGCCGCGTATCCGGCCCTGTCGCGCAGTGAGAAACTGGCGGCCCTGCGCGCCGGCATGGCGGCGCACGGCGCCAGCCACCACGTCATTTCCACCCTCGACGATATCGCGTATTTGTTCAATCTGCGCGGCGCCGACGTCAATTACAACCCCGTCTTCCTCGCGCATGCGCTGGTGGGCCCCGAGCGCGCCACCCTGTTCGTCGCCGACGGCAAGCTGCCCGCCGCCCTGCGCGCCACGCTGGAGAGCGAAGGTGTGGACGTGGCCGCGTATGACCGTGCCGGCACCGCGCTGGCCGCCTTGCCGGCCGGCGCCAGCCTGCTGCTGGACCCGCGCCGCGTCACGTTCGGTACGCGCCAGGCCGTACCCGGCGGCGTGCGCGTGGTCGAGTCCATCAACCCGACCACCCTGGCCAAGTCGCGCAAGACGGACAGCGAAGCGGCGCACGTGCGCGCCGCCATGGAGCAGGATGGCGCCGCCCTGTGCGAATTTTTCAGCTGGTTGGATCGCACCCTGGCCGACCCGCAGCGCGCGCCGTTGACGGAAATCGGCGTCGACGAGCACCTGACGGCCGCGCGCGCCCGCCGCGCCGGTTTTGTCAGCCCCAGTTTCGGCACCATCGCCGGCTTCAATGCGCATGGCGCCATCATGCATTACCACGCCCATGCGGATTCGGCCGCCACCATCGACGGCGACGGCCTGCTGCTGATCGATTCGGGCGGCCAGTACCTGGGTGGCACCACGGACATCACGCGCGTGGTCCCCGTCGGCACGATCACGGCAGAACACCGGCGCGATTTCACCCTGGTCTTGCGCAGCATGATCGCCCTGTCGCGCGCGCAGTTCCCGCGCGGCGTGAAGTCGCCCATGCTGGACTCGATTGCGCGCGCGCCCCTGTGGGCCGAAGGCATCGATTTCGGCCACGGCACGGGCCATGGCGTGGGCTTTTTCCTGAACGTCCATGAAGGGCCGCAATCGATTTCGCAGTCCGCCATGCCGGAGCCGCAGACGGCCATGGAGATCGGCATGATCACCTCCATCGAACCGGGCATCTACCGGCCCGGCGAGTGGGGCATCCGCATCGAGAACCTGGTGCTGAATGTACCGGCGGGGACGACGCAGTTCGGCGAATTCCTGCGCTTCGAAACCTTGACCCTGTGCCCGATCGATACGCGCTGCGTGGAACGTTCGCTGTTGCGCGACGACGAAGCGGCCTGGCTCAATGACTACCACGCCACCGTGCGCGCGCGCCTGGCGCCGCACCTGGCCGCGCCGGCCGATGCGCCTGCGCTGGCGTGGCTGGAACAGCGCACGGGAGCCATCTGATGCGCTCGACCCGCGCCACCTCCGCCATCGAGCGGCTCAAGGAACGCACCGGCAACCGTCTGTACACGATGGCGCGCACGGGCGATGAACTGTTCTTCCTCACGGAAGGCCCGGGCTTGCCGCCCTTGTGCCCGCCGCTGGAACTGGACGCCTTTGTCGCCTTCGTGAATGGCCTGGGGCCGCAAAAGGCGCGCCGCGTCAGCAAGCTCGACGTGGCGTTTGAAAAGCAGCTGACGAAAAAGCCCCAGGATTAAATGCCGACCATCGACTTCCTGCGCGCCTACTGGTCGCCGGCCGAGCTGGCGACGAATGGCGTGATCCTGCTGAACCTGCTGGGCGCATTGCTGCTGGGCTTGCTGGTGGGTTATGAACGCTCGTATCACGGGCGCGCGGCCGGCATGCGCACCTACAGCCTGGTTTGCATGGCCTCGGCCGCGTTGACCGTGCTGGGCGGCTATCCCGAATTCTGGTACGGCGGCCATGGCGCCATCGTCGGCAGTGATCCCACGCGCGTCATCCAGGGCATCGTCACGGGCGTGGGTTTCCTGGGCGCTGGCGTCATCATGCGCGAGGGCTTCAATATCAGCGGCCTGACGACGGCCGCCTCGATCTGGGCCTCGTCCGTGATCGGCATCATGGTGGGCATCGGCTTTTATCTGTCCGCCATGGGTCTGGCCTTCCTGTGCGCGATGGCGATGATTTTCCTGTCAAAATTGGAGAACTGGCTGCCGTCGCGCCATGCGGTGGCCATCACCATGCGCTTCAAGCAAGGGTTCATTCCGCGCGAAGATGCACTGCGGCGCATGGCGGCCAAGCGCGGCTACGACATCGCCGGCGGCTCGCTGACCATCGGCAGCAGCGACGGCATGCAGGAATGGCGCTTTGTCGCCATCGCACATGGCAAGAACACGGGTGCCAGTCTGTCGGCCATGTCGGCCGAACTGGCCGCCTTCGATGGCATCGCCGGCTTCCAGCTGTCGCATGCACGCAACTGAAAAGGATGGACATGGACGCCCAGGCTCAAAAAGTACTCGATTTCTGGTTCCTGCCGCCGGACCACCCCGGCCACGGCCAGGCGCGCATGGAATGGTTCCGCAAGGATGACGGTTTCGATGCGCTGATACGCGCGCGTTTCGGCGCGCTGATCGATGCCGCCATAGCCGGTGCCTTGGGTGAATGGGATGCGACGCCGCACGGCGCGCTGGCGCGCCTCATCGTGCTCGATCAGTTCACGCGCAATGTGTACCGCGGCACGCCGCGCGCCTTTGCCGGCGACGCCTGGGCGCTGGCGCTGACCGTCGCCATGACGCAGCAGGGACTCGACCAGCAGCTGCCGCCGATGCTGCGCGCCTTCGTGTATTTACCGTTCGAGCATGCGGAAGACCTGGCCATGCAGGCGCGCGCCGTCGAGCTGTTCCAGCGCCTGTCGCAGGCGCAGCCCGGTTTTGACAGCATGCTCGACTACGCCGGGCGCCACCAGGAAGTGATTGCCCGCTTCGGCCGCTTCCCGCACCGCAACGCCATCCTCGGCCGCGCTTCCACTCCGGAAGAAGTGGAATTCCTGCGCCAGCCGGGATCGAGTTTTTAGACAATCATCATGAACATGACATTGAATATCATCGGCGCCGGCCACGTGGGCAAGGTGCTGGGCCGCTTGTTCGCCGGCGTGGACGGCATCGCTGTGCAGGACGTGCTGACGCGCTCGATGGCGTCGGCGCAGGCGGCCGTGGACTTTATGGGCGCCGGCACCCCCGTCGACAGCTATGCGGCCTTGCGGCACGCCGACGTCACCCTGCTGGCCGTGTCGGACGACCAGATCGGCCCGGCCTGCGCGGCGCTGGTGGCCGAGGGACGCCAGGCGGGCGCCATCGTGTTCCACTGCAGCGGCGCGCTGGCGTCCAGCGTGCTGCTGGCGGCCACGCAGGCCGGTGCTTTTGTCGCCAGCGCCCACCCGATCCGCAGCTTCGCCGACCCGCGGCAGGTGGCGGCCACCTTCGACGGCACGTTTTGCGGCGTGGAAGGCGACCCGCTGGCGCTGGCCTTCCTGACGCCGGCCTTGAATGCCATCGGCGCGCGTCCCGTGCCCATCGATCCGGCCGCCAAGACCCTGTATCACGCCGCCGCCGTCTTTGCCAGCAATTACCTGGTGACGGTGCTCGATGCGGCCCTGCGCGCCTACCAGGCGGCAGGCATCCCCGAACCGGTGGCGCGCGAACTGGCGCAGCCGCTGGTGACGGAAGCGGTGGCCAATGTATTCCGCCTGGGCGCCGCGCCCGCGCTGTCCGGCCCCATTGCGCGCGGCGATTCGGCCACCGTGCAACGCCAGCAGCAGGCCGTGCAAGCCTGGGATGCGGCCACGGGCGAGCTGTACCGGGCGCTGGTCGCGCCCACGCAGGACCTGGCCAGGCGCAAGTCCGCGCTTTAGGCGGCGTGCAGGCGGTTGCGGCCCCGCTCCTTGGCCTGGTACAGGGCGCTGTCGGCGCGCGAGAAGAAGGCCGACTCGCTTTCCTCTGGCCGGTACTCGGCCACGCCCAGGCTGATCGTCACGGGCAGTTGCGGCTCGGGCAGGCCGAAATCGTGGCGTTCGACGGCGGCGCGCAGGCTTTCCGCCACCTCGACGGCCTGCGCCAGGCTGCAGTTATTCAGCAGCACCAGGTATTCCTCGCCGCCCCAGCGCGTGATGACATCGCTTTCGCGCACGGTGGCGCGCGCCACGTCCGCCACGCCGCGGATGACCTTGTCGCCCCACAGATGGCCGTGGGTATCGTTGACGCGCTTGAAGAAATCGATGTCGAAGAGGATGGCCGACATGGGTTGCGCATTGCGCTTGGACAATAACATCGCGCGCTGGAACAGCAACTCCAGCGATTGGCGATTCAGCAAGCCCGTCAGCGCATCCGTCGAGGCGATACGCTCGATGCGGCGCTGGTAGCGGTTCACCGTCAGCAGGGTCAGCACGAGTACCAGCAGGGTGACGCCGAAGCTGATGGCCAGGTTGAAGATGAAGACGCGCTGCAGCGACTGCACCTCGTCGCTGACATTCTGCTCGACCACCAGATACCAGCCCAGTTCCGGAATGAAACGCGAGTTGACGAGGATTTGCGCGCGTCCCAGCTGGTAGGACAGGTGCGTCGGTGTGCTCTGGTGGTTGATGATCTGCCCGGCAATGGCGTTTACGCCGGGCAGGCTGCGGATATTGCCGTGCCCGTTGCGCATGCTCTTGCCCGTCAAGACCAGGGTGCCGGCAGCGTCGACAAAATAAATGTTGCGGTGGAAGCGCGCCTGGTAGCGGTCGATGATGTGGCTCATGGTGGCCAGGGTCAGGCCGATGCCGGTAGCGCCGATGAACTGGCCGTCGTAGTCGTAGACGCGGTGGTTGATGAAGATGGTCATGCTGTCGCGGTTGGCCATGTCGACGTCGACATTCGTTTCATAGTCGGTCTGCTCCATGGCGCGCACGCGGTAGTACCAGATGTCGCGCGTTGCCTCCGGGCTGACGGATTTCAGGGTGCCTTCCGCATAGTAATATTTGCTGCTCTTGTCCGAGACGAGAAAGCTGGTGATGGCGCCGTATTTCTTCTTGACCTCGGCCAGGTAGCGCACGATCTGTTCCGGCTTGTTTTCGCCGGCGAGTATCCAGTCGCGCACGAAGGTGTCATGCGCCATCAGCGACGAGATGAAGACGGGGCGCAGCATGTCTTTCTGGATTTCCGAGTAAATGTTGTCGCCCGTCAGCGGCAAGGTCTGGTCGGCGATGCCGTGTTCGATGGCTTGGCGCGAGGCCAGGTAGCTGGCCAGGCTGGTGGCCATGAAGCCCGCCCCCAGGATCAGGGTCAGGAGGATGAGCAGGCGGTACTTGATCGACAGAAGACGCATGGAGACGAGGCAGTGGCAGGCGGGATAGCCATCGTGAGGCAAGCCAAAAGTATGCAACAGGGCGGATATTGGCGCAATGATAACTGGTTTTCTTGATAATTTACGCTGTCGAACGCGACAAGATAACCACGACTTACCAAATAAAAGTGCCGATTTGTCGACAAAGATGCAAATTAGCAATAAGATTTGACGAGGGGAATCATTGCGCACCGCCCCTGTCTTGCCGCCCGTTTCAGGCGCGGGACATTCCGCGCAGGGAGTGTTGCATGTTATTTTTAAGAGTACGTCCGTCAGCAAGGCCCCCGGCATCTACGAGGTCGACATCGCCGCCAAACCACCGGGCAAGACCTTCGGCATTTTTCTCGCCACCGATCCCGACCATCCGCCGCTGGCCTTGCTGGGGCAATTGAAGGCGCTCGGCTTCGAGAACACCTATAGTTCGCCCTACCTGCACAAGGATATGGGCAAAGTGCTGGACCTGCATTTCCAGAAGGATGGCACGGATATCTTCAAGGGCTGGAAAACCGAGGAGTGCACGCACAATCTGGCGGCCATCACGGCGCTGTTCGAGGAGCATGGCATTGCTATCGCCCCACGCGTCATGTCGATGGCGGAAGCCTACGCATAATTTGCTTCAACCCGCCTCCACGCCGATGTGATACAGCGCCCACGGGCAGCTGGCGAACCGTTCGGCCAGGGGCAGGGCCGCCACGGCGGCGATGCGGTCGGCATCGTGGATGGCCCAGAGCGGCCCCAGGCCGCCCAGCGCCATCGGCTGACCGTCCAGGTGGGTGGCGACGATAAAACGCTGTGCGCGCGCCTGCGCCATGGTCAGCGCCGCCGCATAGCCGTCCACGGCGCGCAGCAGCAGCCGCACGGCATCTTCCTCGGGCGCACCCGCCGCCTTCAAGACATCGACCAGCAGCGGCCCGCGCAGGGCGTGTGCCTTGCCGTCGTATTCCAGGGTGGGGTGGATGGTGCGCGCCGGCAAGTTCGCCAGCGCCGCAAAATCGAAGGCCCGCGCGCGCTCAAAGCTGATTTTTTGCTTGTGCATCATCTGGTCGCGCACGGCGTCGAACGGACCCCGGTTCGGTTTATCGATGCTGCCCGTGACGGTCAGCAGGGCCGGGCCGCGCAGGCCGGCGGGCGCCACCCGGGCGATGGCCGGCAGGGTAGTGGCGGCCATGGCGGCGGCGAGAAACTGGCGTTTGTGCATGCACCTCTCCTCTTGACTGAAAATCGCTAATGTCCTTAAGTCTATCTTAAGTTCGCTCAACGGTGCGCATTTTACGGTTATTGTCAGTTTGCAATGTCCGATTACATCTTGTCACAGTTCTTACGGAATGGAGAAAGACGTAGCTTTTTTCGCCTGTTATTGTGTAGTCATCGCACTTCGCTGAACTGCGAATCCAGGCACCATTCACTAATTGAGAGAGAGAACATGATGAAGAAGAAAATCCTGTTTGCAATGATCGCTACTGCTACCGCATTCACCGGCATGAGCGCCGCGCACGCCGAAGGCGCCTATGTGGGTGCCGGCGTCACGGGCAACCGCTACAACTTCGATATTCCTGGCGCCACCAGCGCCGATAATCACAGCGGCTACAAGGCGGGCGCCAAGATCTTCGCCGGTTACGATTTCGACAAAACCTGGGCGGTCGAGGGCGGCTACGCTGATTTCGGCAGCAAGGATTACAGCTATGTCACCGGCGCCGGCAACGGTTCCGTGAAAAGCGATTCGCACGGCTACTACCTGGCCGGCAAGGCCACCATGCCCGTGAGCGACAAGGTCGGCGTGTTCGGCAAGCTCGGCGTGGCCAAGGTCAAGAACAGCTTGAGCGGCACGGGCCTGTCGACTGGCATCAGCGGCAACGACAAGACGGGCGTGTACGCTTCCGTCGGTGCCCAGTACGCGATCAACGAGAAAGTCTCGCTGACGGCGGAAGTGGAACACTTCGGCAAGAGCGCCGACCAGGGCCGCAAGGCAACCGGTTTGGCACTGGGCGCACGCTACAACTTCTAATTTACTGGAAGTTTGCTGAAAAAAAAGGCAGTTACCGCGAGGTAACTGCCTTTTTGCGTTGCCGGACCGAAATTACGTGGTCAAAGGCTTGTAGCGGATACGCTTCGGTTTCGCGCCTTCTTCACCCAGGCGCTTCTTCTTGTCGGCTTCATATTCCTGATAGTTGCCGTCAAAGAAGGTGACCTGCGAATTGCCTTCGAAGGCCAGGATGTGCGTGGCGATACGGTCGAGGAACCAGCGATCATGCGAGATGACCATGACGCTGCCGGCAAATTCCAGCAGGGCGTCTTCCAGCGCGCGCAAGGTTTCCACGTCCAGATCGTTCGACGGTTCATCGAGCAGCAGGACGTTGCCGCCCATCAACAGTGTTTTTGCCAGGTGCAGACGTCCCCGTTCACCGCCGGACAGGTTGCCCACTTGCTTTTGCTGGTCCGAACCCTTGAAGTTGAAGCGGCCCAGGTAGGCGCGCGACGGCATTTCGAAGCGGCCGACCGTCAGCATGTCGGCGCCGCCGGACACATCCTCGAACACGGATTTGTTGTCAGCGAGACTATCGCGGTTCTGGTCGACGATGGACACGCGCGCCGTCTGGCCGATGGCCACTTCGCCGCTGTCCGGTGTTTCCTTGCCGGTGATCATCTTGAACAGGGTCGATTTACCGGCGCCGTTGGGGCCGATGATGCCGACGATGGCGCCTGGCGGTACCGTAAAGCTCAGGTTATCGATCAGCAGGCGGTCGCCGAACGCCTTCGACACGTTCTTGAACTCGATGACTTCATTGCCCAGGCGCTCGGCCACGGGAATGAAGATTTCCTGCGTTTCGTTGCGCTTCTGGTATTCGTGCTCGGACAGCTCGTTGAAGCGGGCCAGACGGGCTTTCGACTTGGCCTGGCGCGCTTTCGGATTCTGGCGCGACCATTCCAGTTCCTTCTGCAGCGCCTTCTGGCGCGCCGATTCCGTCGCTTCTTCCTGCTTCAGGCGGGCTTGCTTCTGGTCCAGCCAGGTCGAGTAGTTACCCTTCCATGGGATGCCGTGGCCGCGGTCCAGCTCCAGGATCCACTCAGCCGCATTGTCGAGGAAGTAGCGGTCATGGGTGATGGCCACCACGGTGCCGGGGAAGCGCAGCAGGAATTGTTCCAGCCAGTCGACCGATTCCGCATCCAGATGGTTGGTCGGTTCGTCGAGCAGCAGCATGTCGGGCTTGGACAGCAACAGCTTGCACAGTGCGACGCGGCGCTTTTCACCGCCGGACAGCACGCCGATGGTGGCGTCCCAAGGCGGCAGGCGCAGCGCGTCGGCGGCCATTTCCAGCTGCAAATTCAGATTGCCGCCGTCGGAGGTCGAGATGATCGCTTCCAGGCGCGCCTGTTCCGTGGCCAGGGCGTCGAAATCGGCGTCTTCCTCGGCATACGCGGCGTACACGGCTTCCAGCTTGGCTTGCGCTTCAAACACTTCGCCCAGGCCCGACTCGACTTCCTGGCGCACGGTTTTTGCCGGGTCCAGCTGTGGTTCCTGCGGCAGGTAGCCGATGTTCAGGCCCGGCATCGGCACGGCTTCGCCCTGGATGTCGGTGTCGATGCCGGCCATGATTTTCAGCAGGGTCGATTTGCCGGAGCCGTTCAGGCCCAGCACGCCGATCTTCGCGCCTGGGAAGAAGGAGAGGGAAATATCTTTCAGAATCTGGCGCTTGGGCGGGACGATTTTGCCCACGCGATTCATGGTGTAGACGTAATTTGCCATTAGAAATCTCGGGTGATATACAAAGACGGACAGGATACGGTAAACGCCCGCTTCCGGCCAGCGCTGTGCGCTGCGGAAACGGCCCCCTGGGTGTCTAGGCGGCGCTGCGCGCGCGGCGGGCCGTCCACAGCCCTTCGGCCGCGTACAGGGCCAGCGCCGTCCAGATGACGAGGAAGCCCAGCATGCGCTCGGGCGTGAACGATTCGTGGAAGACCCATACGCCAATCAGCAACTGGCCCGTGGGGGCGATGTATTGCAACAGCCCCAGCACGGCCAGCGGCAGGCGGCGCGCGCCGGCGGCGAACAGCAGCAGGGGGATGGCCGTGATGGGGCCGGACGCCAGCAGCAGCGCGCGCGTGGCGGTGGAATCCGTATTGACGAAGCCGCTCTGGCCATGCCAGCCCAGCCACAGCATATAGGCCAGTGCCAGGGGAAACAGAATCAGGGTTTCGAACGACAAGCCTTCCAGCGCCCCGAGCGCGGCCGTCTTGCGCAGCAAGCCATAGCCGCCGAAGGTGGCCGCCAGCAGCAGGGCGATCCACGGCACCTGCCCCGCCTGCCAAGTGAGCCAGGCCACGCCGCAGGCGGCCAGGCCGATGGCCAGCCACTGCAGGCGGCGCAGGCGCTCGTGCAGCAGCAAGAAGCCCAGCATGACATTGATCAGGGGCGTAATAAAGTAGCCGAGGCTGGCGTCGACCACGTGGCCGTTGTTGACAGCCCAGATATAGATGAACCAGTTGGCGGATAGCAAGAACGCACTGGCGACGAAGCTGGCCACCACTTTCGGCTGGCCGCGCAAGGCGCCCAGCCAGCTCCACTGGCGGCGCACGGTCAGCACGATGCCCAGGAACAACAGCGACCAGACCATGCGGTGCGCCAGGATTTCCTGCGGCGCTATCTCGCCGATGGCATGGAAATACAGGGGAAACAGGCCCCAGCACAGGAAGGCGAGGGAGGCGTAGAGCATGCCTGGATTCATGATGGGCTTCGCTGGAGAGTAGACAGTCTGTCATTATGTCTGAAAACACCGGGGGCTGCCCGGCGCCGCTGGCGAGGCGTAGAATGGCAACAAATCAATGGCCGCAAGCCCGCGCAGCAAGGCGGAGCGGCACAAAACCACGACTTTGGGGCAGCCCGTAACCATGCAAAAATACTCTTGCTATTTGCTAATACCTATCATATTGTGCGATGCAACAAAACAAAAACGGGTGCAATCTTGACGTCGGAACATAAAAAAAGCGGCCTGGCCGGCTTGACGCTGGCGGCCGTCGGCATCGTTTACGGCGATATCGGCACCAGCCCGCTGTACACCCTGAAGACGGTCTTCGACCCGGCCCACGGCCTGGCGCTCTCGCCCGAGAACCTGCTGGGCATCGTCTCGCTGATTTTCTGGGGCCTGACGCTGATCGTCTCGCTCAAGTACGTGACCCTGGTGCTGCGCGCCGACAACCGCGGCGAGGGCGGCATCATGGCCCTGATGGCGCTGGTGCTGTCGTCCGTCAGCCGCCTGTCGCGCTGGCATTTTCCGCTGATGGTGATCGGCGTCTTCGGCGCCACCCTGTTCTATGGCGACAGCGTGATCACGCCGGCCATTTCCGTGCTGTCGGCGATCGAAGGCCTGGAAGTGGCCACGCCCGCCTTCAGTCCCTACGTGGTGCCGCTGACCATCGCCGTGCTGGTGGGCCTGTATTCCGTGCAGTCGCATGGCACGGCCGGCATCGGCCGCTATTTTGCCCCCGTCATGGTGCTGTGGTTTGCCGCGCTGGCCGGCATGGGCGTGGTCAACATCATCAAGTCGCCCGCCGTCCTGGCCGCACTCAATCCCCTGCACGCGGCGACCTTCCTGATGAATAACGGCTTCGTCGCCTTCGTCGCCTTGGGCGCCGTGGTGCTGGCGCTGACGGGTGCCGAGGCGCTGTACGCCGACATGGGCCATTTCGGTAAGAAACCGATCCGCCTGGCCTGGTTCCTGATCGCCTTCCCCGCGCTGGCGCTGAACTATCTGGGCCAGGGCGGCTTGCTGCTGGCCCATCCCGAAGCCGTCTCGAATCCGTTTTACCAGCAGCTGGGCGCGTGGAGCGTGTATCCGCTGGTGATTTTGTCGACCATGGCTACCGTGATCGCCTCGCAGGCCACCATTTCCGGCACCTTCTCGATGACCAAGCAAGCGATCGCGCTGGGTTTCCTGCCGCGCATGCGCGTGCGCCACACGTCGGAAAGCGAAATCGGGCAGATTTACATCCCCGCCGTGAACTGGCTGCAGCTGGCCGTGGTGCTGCTGGCCGTCGTCGGCTTCGGCTCCTCGGAAAACCTGGCCGCCGCCTATGGCATTGCGGTCACGGCCACCATGCTGTCGACCACCATCCTGACGTTCTTCGTCATCCGCTACCGCTGGAAGATGAACCTGGCCCTGTGCTGGGCCGCCACGGGCTTTTTCCTGATCATCGACATCAACCTGGTGTCGGCGACCGCCTTGAAACTGTTCCACGGCGGCTGGTTCCCGCTGCTGCTGGGTTCGATCGATCTTGTTCATCGTCATGCTGACCTGGAAACGGGGCCGCCAGCTGGTGTTCCAGAACCTGGAAAAGCATGCGATTCCGCTCAACGATTTCCTTTCGTCGCTGTTCATCGCGCCGCCGCTGCGCGTCCCCGGCACGGCCATCTTCCTGCGTGGCGAAACGGATGGCGTGCCGCATGCGCTGCTGCATAACTTGCTGCATAACAAGGTTCTGCACGAGCGCGTGATCTTCCTCACCGTCTTCATGCATGAAGAGCCGTGGGTGGCGCCATCGGAGCGCGTGCGCGTGGTGGAGCTGGGTCACCAGTGCTACCAGGTCAACGTGCATTACGGCTTCAAGGATGAACCGGACATTCCGGCTGCGCTGGCGCAGTGCGCCGAGCAGGGACTCGATTTCGAGATGATGGAAACGTCGTTCTTCATTGCGCGCCAGACCATCATTTCGACGCCGGGCGCCGGCATGATGCCGTGGCGCGAACACCTGTTCGTCACCATGTCGCGCAACGCGCGCACGGCGGCCGACTACTACCAGATTCCGAGCAACCGGGTGATCGAACTGGGCACGCAGGTGGAAATCTAGGCAATGTGGTTGTTGTGCCAATGTTGTATTGGCACACAACCGCCACCGTGCTTACGTCTGCTTACAAATGGGGCACATGACTCCTGTTAAACTCCAGCCCGTACCGGTCCGCACCGTACGGGCCTTAGTCACACACCAATATTTAAAGGGAAACCATGAAATCGGTATTTCAATTGATCGCCACCCTCGCTTGCGCCGTCGCCCTGACCGCTTGCGGTGCCGCCGCCAACACGGAGAAGCCGGTCGTGCTAGACCCGAACACGCAAGTGAAAGAGTTCCTCTTTCCTGACCTGGTGAAAGGCACCGGCACGGTCGCCGCGGCGGGCGATACCTTGACGGTGCTCTACACGGGCTGGCTGTACGACGCGAGCAAGCCGGACGGCAAAGGCGCGCAATTCGACGCGTCCCCTTCTCTCAACGGTTATACGTTTGTCCAGGGTATCGGCAAAAATATCCTGGGCTGGGACCGTGGCCTGGTCGGCATGCAGGTGGGTGGCACGCGCCGCCTGCTCATTCCGTATGAGCTGGGTTATGGCGTGAGCGGCACCCGTGACGCGACGGGTGCGGTGGTGATCCCGCCTTACGCCGGCCTGGTGTTCGACATCACGCTGCGAAAAGTGGATAAAAAGTAAGCACGCGCAGGGCACATGAAAAGGGCGATTCCACGGAATCGCCCTTTTTGCTTTGCTGGCCGGTTTAAGCGGGCGCCAGCTCCTGGAAGTAATACGTGGCGCCGCCCAGGTTGGCCGGCGCGTCATATTGCAGCACTTGCGTGCGGCGCAGCGCCACCGGGGCGCTGAAGGCGGGGCCGTCGTAGACGAAGGTGTGGAATTCGCCGTTTTCGCCGCAGGCATCGACGCCGGGCGGCAAGTCGGCGAGGAAGGCGGCGTCGAACTCGCGCCCGCAAAATTCGCGTGGCAGGTGCTGGCCATTGATGCAGACGACGATGGCCTTGAAGCCGGCGGCGAGAAATTCATCGACCAGCGCGCGCCGCGCTTCGCCCCACAGGGGCAGGTGCGCCGTCAGGCCGGCGCTGGCGCAGACTTTTTCTTCCCAATCGCGGTGCGGCTGCAGGTCGATGTCGCCGAAGATGGCGTGGTGGATACCCTCGTCCTTCGCCGCGCGCAGCATGGCGATGAATTTCTCTTCATAACTGGCCCAGCTGGCGTGATAGCGCTGCAGGCGCGCGCCCAGGCTGGCTGCCTGGGCTTCGAGCAATTCCGGCGGCACGCCGTGCGAGCGCGATTTGCGGCCATCTTCATCCATGGCCGTGATCAACAGCGGCACGTCCAGGCCGGCGTTGCGCGCGCGCCACAGGGCCAGGCAGGAATCCTTGCCGCCGCTCCAGGAAATCAGCGCCGTTGTCATGCCGGTTTCTCCGCGCGCAGCATGTCGACGTGCTGGATGCCGTCTTCGTCGTACGGTGCGCTGACGGTGACAAAGCCGAACGACTGGTAGAAGCGCTCCAGGTACTGCTGCGCGCCGATGCGGATGGCGTGGCCAGGGTGCCGGCGTTCCGCGCGCGCGATGCCTTCCTCCAGCAGCCGCTTGCCGGCGCCGCTGCTGCGCGCTTCGGGCGCCGTCAGCACGCGGCCCAGCGACATTTCCACATACTTGGCGCCCGGCGCCAGCACGCGCAGGTAGGCGGCCAGCCGGCGCTGGCCATCGGCCGTCTGCCAGCCCAGCAAGTGCATCGCCTGCTGGTCATGGCCATCGAGGTCCGGATACAGGCACTGTTGTTCCAGAACAAAGACGCGCTGGCGCAAGGCCAGCACCTGGTACAAATCGTGGGGGCCGAGTTCGTCGAACGTGTTCCATTGCCAGCTGATCATGGGGCATCCTTGATTGAGAGTGGCCGTGATTTTACCGGCTTCACGGCGCCGGCGTGGGATAGCGCTGCGCATACCACTGCTTCAGGTGCTCGATGCAGCGCGTCACGCGGGGCGCCACCAGCTGGCGCGACGGGTAGATGGCGAACAGCGCCAGGCTGGGGCGCTCGATTTCCGGGAACAGCTCGACCAGGGCGCCGCTGGCCAGCTCTTCGCGGCAGACGAAGGTGGGCAGGATGCCGATGCCCAGGCCGCGCAGGATCAGGCTGCGCATGAACAGCGTGTTGTTCGTGCGCACCCAGTTCGGCACCTCGATGTCGCTGTGCGGCCCCGCATGGCGCAGCGGCCAGCGGTTGCCGAACAGGGCGTGGCTGTAGATGAAGCAGCGCTGGCGCGTCAGGTCCGTGGGTTCGGCCAACGGGCCATGGCGCTCCAGGTAGGCGGGCGCGCAGCAGATGTGCAGGCGGTAGTCGTGGATGTGGCGCGCCACGTAGCTTGAATCGGTGAGCGCCGTGGTGACGCGAAAGCCCAGGTCGTAGTTGGCCGCCGCCAGGTCGACGTATTCATCCTTCAGGTCGACGTCCAGCCGCAGCGCGGGCCAGTCGGCCATGAAATCGGCCAGGCCCTCGGCCAGCTCGCCCACGCCCAGCGTCAGCGGCGCATTGATGCGCAGGCGGCCCGTCACGTGTGCCGTGGAGTGGGCCACCATGTCCTCGGCCTGCGCCAGCTCGTCGAGCAGCTTGCGGCAGTGCTCGAGGTAGGCGGCGCCCGTTTCCGTCAGGGCCAGCTGGCGCGTGGTGCGCGTCATCAGGCGCCCGCCCAGTTCCTGCTCCAGCTGGCCGATGCGCCGGCTCACGTACGAGGCCGACAAGTCCAGTTCATCGGCCGCGCGGCGAAAGCTGCCCAGCTCGGCCACGCGGCGAAACAGCTGCATCGCCTGCAATTTATCCATTTCGCTCCATTCGTCGCTTCTATTCAGTCTATTTACGCATCAGTGATCTGCATTATTCATCATTTTTCCGTATTTTGATTCGGAATATGCTGGTGACCTCTCCACAGAAAGGCCACACCATGAAAAAATTACTCATCAGCAGTCTGTTGCTGGCTGCCTTTTCCGGCGCCCAGGCGGCCGAGGTTCTCGTCGTGCTGTCGGACGCGAATCACCTCGATTTGCGCGACGGCAAGGTGTTTTCGACGGGCTTTTATCTGAATGAATTGATGCAGCCCGTGAAAAAGCTGCTCGACGCGGGCCACACGGTGACGTTCGCCACGCCACAGGGCCAGGCGCCGACCCTGGACGCCAGCTCGGATACGGACGCCTATTTTGGCGGCGACGCGGCGGCCCACGCGGCGCACAAGGCCTTGCTCGACCAGCTCGCGCTGACGGTGCCGGGCCGCTCGCCCGTGATCAGCCTGAAGCGGGTGGAACAGATCGGTTATGGCCATTACGCGGCCGTGCTGGTGCCGGGCGGCCACGCGCCCATGCAGGATCTGCTGAAGGATGCCAGCCTGGGCGCCTTGCTGCGCCAGTTCCACGCGGACAACAAACCGACGGCGCTGCTGTGCCATGGCCCCATCGCCCTGCTGTCGGCCCTGCCGCAGGCGCAGGCATTTGCGGCCGCGCTGGAAGCGGGCCGGACACCGGCCAAGCCGGCGGACTGGATCTACAGCGGCTACCGCATGACGGTGATCAGCAATGAGGAAGAGGCGGCGGCGCAGGGCGCCTTGAAGGGCGGATTGATGAAGTTTTATCCGCAGTCGGGCTTGCAGGCGGCCGGTGCGCAATATGTGCAGAACCAGGCGCCGTGGACCAGCAACGTGGTGGTCGACCGCGAATTGATCACGGGACAGAATCCCGCCTCGGCGCCCGCGCTGGCAGACAAGCTGCTGCAGGCGTTGCGCTGAAGCAAAAATCCCCGGCTGCGCCTGGGGGGCGCGGCCGGGGAGGCGCAACGTGTTGCTGCTATTACACGATCGTCAGGGTGACGTCGATGTTGCCGCGCGTGGCGTTCGAGTACGGGCAGACGATGTGGGCGGCGGCGACCAGCGCTTCGGCGGCGGCGCGTTCCATGCCCGGCAGCGAAATCTTCAATTCCACTTCGATGCCGAAGCCCGTGTCAATGGCGCCGATGCCGACATTGCCTTCGATCGACAGGTCCGCCGGCACGGCGATCTTGTCGCGGCCGCCGACGAATTTCATGGCGCCGATGAAGCAGGCCGAGTAGCCGGCGGCGAACAGTTGTTCCGGGTTGGTGCCCACGGCGCCATTTCCGCCCAGTTCCTTCGGCGTGGTCAGCTTGACGTCCAGCACATTGTCGGACGAGACGGCACGGCCTTCGCGGCCTCCGGTGGCGGTGGCTTGCGCGCGGTACAGGACTTGTTTGATCGACATGATGGTTTTCCTTGTGTTGATTAAATAGTTAACGACTAAATAGTGTGCTACTTGTTTCGTGGGCCGCAGCCCCAGGATGTCCGTCTGAAGAAGCAATTCCGGCGTCCATGTGCTCAATATATATCGCGCACTATTTAATTGCAAGCGATTTTATTTCGTGGCGGCGCCTATTTAAGCTTTATTTTCTTGCCTTTGTCCAGTATTGGCCTTCCATCGCATAATGGCCATCGCCGCCGGGGCCGATGGTTATGCTTGGCTCCACTTCACACCCCAGGGAAAAAATCATGACCAGCCTCTTTTTTATTCTCCGTCTCACCTTGGCGACGATGCTCACCTACATCATCGCCACCGCCCTCCTGGTCGAAAACTTCCTGCGCTATATCTTCGGGCACACGGAAGGCTTTTTTGTCATCGTCGGCGCCCTGCTGGCCAGCGCCGTCATCACGAATGCCTTTTCGCATGTGCGCCGGGTGCGCCTGATCGCTGGCGACGTCAATGCGGCTACCCTGTCGAGCCGCCAGCGGCGCCAGATCGAGATCCCGTTCGAGGCGGGCGAGGCATTCGACATGATCGACGCGGCCATCCGCGAATTGCCCGGCAGCGAAGTGGTCGAAAGCGCGCGCGACAGCCTGCAGGTGCAAGCCCGCGTGCGCCGCGCGGCGCCGTACACGGACACGGGCTTGCCCCGCATGCGCGTGCTGGGTTTCCTCGAGCCGCGGCCGAACCAGATCCTCGCCACCGTCACGCCGAATGGCGAAGCGGGCAGCGTAACCCTGATCTGCGAGCCGGCGCGCAATGCCTGGACCGACTGGTTCCTCGTCGACCATGGCAGCAACCTGGAAAACGCGGAAGCGGTGACGCGGGCGATCACCCGCCGGGTGGCGCAGCGCCGCCGCGGCGAGCAGGCCGAAGCGCGCCAGACGGTGACGGAAAAAGAACTCACGGTGGCCAAGCTGAGCCTGTTGCACGCGCAGGTGGAGCCGCACTTCCTGTACAACACCCTGGCCAGCGCCCAGCTGCTCACGCGCAGCGACCCCGTGCGCGCCGACGAGATGCTGGGCAACCTGATCCTGTATTTGCGCCACTCGCTGCCGCGCACGGAGCAAGCCATGTCGACCCTGGGCACGGAGCTGGAACGGGCGCGCGCCTACCTCGACATCCTGAAAATCCGCATGGGCGGGCGCCTGAACCTGCAGATTGAGGTACCGCAATACCTGCGCCAGGTGGAACTGCCGCCGATGATGCTGCAAACGCTGGTGGAAAACGCCATCAAGCATGGCCTGGAGCCGAAAAGCGGCGGCGGCACCATCTGGATCATGGCGCGCAGCGGCAATGGCACGGTGATCGTCACGGTGGCCGATGACGGCAAGGGTTTCAGCGACGACGGCGCCGGCACGGGCATCGGCCTGCGCAATGTGCGCGAACGCCTGCGCCTGATCTATGGCAATGCCGCCGCGTTTGCCATCGTCGCCAATTTCCCCGATGGCGTGACGGCCACCCTCACGGTGCCGGACAGCACGGCGCAAGGAGTGTCGTATGCATCCGCCTGAAATGACGTGCGTCATCGCCGAAGACGAAACCCTGCTGCGCGACGCGCTGGTGGCGATGCTCGGTGAACTGTGGCCGGACCTGCGCATCGTCGCCGCCTGCGACGACGGCGGCACGGCGCTCGAGGCCATCGCCACGCGCAAGCCCGATATCGCCTTCCTCGACATCCGCATGCCGGGCTTGACGGGGCTGGAAGTGGCGGCCGGCGCGCTGGAAGCGAGTCCCGCCACGCAGGTGGTGTTCGTCACGGCCTACGACCAGTACGCGATCGATGCCTTCGATAACGGCGCCGTCGACTATGTATTGAAACCGATTGCCCGCGAGCGCCTGCAGGCGACCCTGCAGCGCCTGCAGGCGCGGGCCGGCAAGGCCCGGGCGGGCGACGGCGCGCTGGCCGGCTTGCTGCAGCAATTGAGCCATGTCTTGCCGGCGGCGGCCAAGTCGCCGCCGCTGGTGTGGCTGACGGCCAGCAGCGGCAAGGATACGCGTTTGATCATGGTGGAAGACATCGCCTATTTTCAATCCGACACCAAGTACACGGCCGTCATGACGGCCGAGGGCGAGGCGCTGCTGCGCAAGCCGATCCGCGAACTGCTCGACGTGCTCGACCCGGCCATTTTCAAGCAGATCCACCGCTCCACCATCGTCAACATGAAGATGGTGGCCTCGGTCACGCGCGACGAGGTGGGCCGCGGCGCCTTGCGCCTCAAAACGCGGCCGGAAACCCTGGCCGTGAGCCAGCCGTTCATGGCCTTGTTCCGGAACATGTAGGCCGGCTTAGTCCGCCGTCTCGAAACCTTCGAGCACATTGACGACATTGATGCCGATTTCCTTTACCGCGTAGCCCCCTTCGAGGATGAAGGCGGTGGGCAGGTTCAGATGCGCGAGGCGCTCGCCCACGCGCAGGTAGTCGCCGCTTTGCAGGGCGAAGTGCGACAGCGGGTCGCCGGCAAAGGTGTCGACACCGAGCGACACCACCAGCGCGTCGGGCGCGTACATCTTGATGCGCAGGCAAGCCGTCTCCAGCGCGGCGAACCAGCTGGCCGTGGTGCTGCCGGCCGGCAGCGGCAGATTGACGTTGTAGCCGAGCCCCGCGCCGCTGCCCGTCTCGTCGGCGTGGCCCAGATAAAACGGGTATTCGCTGCGCGGATCGGCGTGGATCGAGGCGAACAGCACGTCGTCGCGTCCGTAAAAGATGCTTTGCGTGCCGTTGCCGTGGTGGTAATCGATGTCGAGGATGGCGACCTTGCGCGCGCCGTCGTCGAGCAGATGCTGCGCGGCCAGGGCCGCGTTGTTCAGAAAACAGTAGCCGCCAAAGAAATCGCTGCCCGCGTGATGGCCCGGCGGGCGCGTCAGGGCAAACGTGGCCCGCTCGCCCAGGCGCAGCGCATGGGCCGCATTGACGGCGCAGTCGGCGCCCGTCTTGGCCGCCGTCCACGTGCCAGCCGTCAGCGGCGTGCCGTTGTCCATCGAGTACAGGCCCAGCTTGGCCGTGAAGTCGTCCGGTTCGATGTCGCTGCGCAAGGTGCGCACGGGCCACACGGATGGCAAGGCATCCTTGTTGGCGTTATCCGGGTCGAGCGCCAGCCAGTCGTGCCAGGCGTGGCGCAGGAAATGCAGGTAGCGCGGCGTGTGGATGCGTTCCAGCGACGTCAGCGGCACGCCGTGCGGCGTGACGATGCGGCCCAGGTTGCGCCGTCCCAGTTCGGCCACCACCATGTCGGCCCGCTCCGGCGTCTCGAAGCAGGGCACCATGGTGCCGCGAAACATCTCGAAGCGGCCCCGGTGCTGGCCGTGCAATTCATTATAGAAGGTCAGCATCGGGGCGTTTTGCGCAAGGTCAGGTGTGCGAGCACAGGGTGCTGGCGCGGTAGGCGGCGACGAAGTCGTCGAAGCTGCCGGCGGGCGCCGCTTCCATGGCGCGCTGCTCGGCCAGAGAGCTTTCCGCCAGCTGGTCGAAATACGCGCTTTGCCCGGGTGTGGGCGGATGCGCGCGGAACCAGGCGGCGTGGCGTTCGCTCTGGCGCAGACCGAAGGCGGCAAACGAGCCGCCGTTGGCGCGCAGTTCGGCCAAGACCTTCGCCGATGGCGTCGCGTCCGGGTCGGCCAGTTTACGGGCTTGCGCTGCCAGGCTGTCCGCATGCTGCGTGCCGCCCTGGCGCGCGTCGAGCAAGGCCGCCACGGGCGCGATACGCGCCAGCAATTCCTCGCCCCACGCCTGCAAGCCGATCTCTTCGCCGTCGCGGCGCAGGCTCAAGCCCGGCTTGCGGCCTTCCTTGACGGTGCGGGCGAAATTGTGCGTGTAGCAGGCGCTTTGCTCGGCGGAAATAGGCGCGCTGTCGTCGAGCGCGCAGAACAGCAGGAAGGCGTCGAGGAAGCGGCCCGTTTCCAGGCTGATGCCGACCGGTTCGAACGGGTCGACATCCATGCAGCGCACTTCGATGTATTGCACGCCGCGCAGGCACAGGGCCTGGATGGGGCGCTCGCCCGTGCGGATCACGCGTTTCGGGCGGATGGTCGAATAGTACTCATTTTCGATCTGCAGCACGTTGGTGGACAATTGTATCCACTCGCCATCCTTCTTCGTGCCCAGCGCCGCGTACGGCGGATACGGGTCGTTGACGGCGTGCGTGAGGGCGTTGACGTAATCATCGAGGCTGTTTTCGTGCGGACGCAGGCCGGACTGGGCATCGTTCTGGTAGCCGAGGTCGCTCATGCGCAGGCTGGTGGCGTACGGCAGGAACAGGGTGTCGCCGGACAAGGTGTCGAGCTTGTGCGCGCGGCCGCGCAGGAAGCCGGCGGACAGGGCCGGCGAAGCGCCGAACAGGTACATCAAGAGCCAGCTGTAGCGGCGGAAATTGCGGATCGTCGCCAGGTAGCTTTCCGACTGCACGTCTTTCGGCGTGGCGGTTGCGTGCGCCGGGCTGGCGCTGGTGTCCGGATGGCTGGCCAGCACTTGCCACAGCTGCTCGTCGAGCGAATAGTTGTAATGGATGCCGGCGATGCATTGCATGGCTTTGCCGTAGCGCAAGGCCAGGCCGCGCCGGTAGACGTGCTTGAGCATGCCCATGTTCGACGTGCCGTAGTTGGCGATCTCGATATCTTCCTCGGGCGGCAGCTGGCAGGGCATCGACTGGCTCCACAGCAACTCGTCGCCGAGGCGGCTGTAGGCATGGCGGTGCACGGTATCGAGCTTGTCGAGCGTGACGGCGATGTCGGTTTCGGCCGGGGTGATGAATTCGAGCAGCGCTTCGGCGTAGTCGGTGGTGATTTCAGGGTGCGTCAGCGCCGAGCCCAGGGCGGCGGGGTGGGGCGTGGAAGCCAGATGGCCGGCATGGTCGACGCGCAGGGTTTCACGCTCGATGCCGCGCAAGCCGCCCAGCAGCGCGCGGTTGGCATCTTCGGTCAGCAATGCCAGGCGGCGAGTCAACAGGTTGGGCAATTTGAGCTTCCTTTCTTGTGCAGCATATAAATAATTTGTGCTGAGATTAACCGAATTTTGGCAAATGCGTCGGCGCCGGCCCAAAAAACGCCGCGTCGCCAGCGTCCGCCCCGGGCAAGGGGGGCGGCGCTTCGGTCAGGAATTCGCTTGATATTTTAACAAACTGCGGGGGGATCTGGCGCGCCGCCGGGTCAAGCTTTGCGCAGATGGCGCGGTCAGCCCAGGCGGGCGCCGCTGACTCGTTCGATGCCGGCCAGGTCGCGCCAGCTTTGCACTTTGTTGTAGCCGGCAGCGGCCAGCAGCTCGCGCACCTGGGCCGCCTGGTCATAGCCGTGTTCCATCAGCAGCCAGGCGCCCGTCGCCAGGTGGCGCGCCGCGCCGGCAACGATGGTGCGCAGGGCCGACAGGCCATCCGCATGGTCGGTCAGCGCGCCGGCCGGCTCGAAGCGCAGGTCGCCCTCGGCCAGGTGGCGGTCGCCGCTGGCGATGTAGGGGGGATTCGAGACGATCAGGTCGAATTTTTCCGTGCCCAGCGCCTCGAACCAGTCGCTGGCCATGAAGGTGATGTTGACGCCGTTGGCGCTGGCATTGCGGCGCGCCACGGCCAGCGCCGCGCTGCTCACGTCCAGGGCCGTGACGACGGCGTCCGGCCGCGTGTAGGCCAGGGCGACGGCGATGGCGCCGCTGCCCGTGCCCATGTCGAGCACCCGGCCGCCGGGCGGCAGGCGCTCGAGCGCCAGTTCCACCAGCACTTCCGTGTCGGGGCGGGGGATCAGCACGGCCTCGTTGACTTCAAAGGGCAAGCCGAAGAATTCGCGCTGGCCGACGATGTAGGCGATCGGTTCGCCTTGCAGGCGGCGCGCCAGCAAGGCTGACAGACGCTGGATTTCTTCGTTAGTGAGCACTCGCTCCGATTGCGTGATCAGCGAGACGCGCGACAGGCCCAGCGCGTGGCCCAGCAGGATGCGGTTGTCGAGCGGATCGAGCAGCGGACGGATTTGCAGGGCGCCGACAGTGCTGCCGGCGGGTATCAGTGTTTCTGGCATGAATAGTCTATTATTTTTTGCGGCGCAGCAGTGTCCACAGCAGGCCTACGGTAAAAATGGCAAACCAGATGAACGCCCATTGCGGGATGGACAGGCCGAAAAACGGCTCGCCGGCATTTTCGCAGGCGCCATACGATTCAAACATGAAAG
This sequence comes from Janthinobacterium sp. TPC_1, assembly GCF_056037845.1. NCBI lineage: Bacteria > Pseudomonadati > Pseudomonadota > Betaproteobacteria > Burkholderiales > Oxalobacteraceae > Janthinobacterium > Janthinobacterium sp. TPC_1. Next base: position 1,733,534 of record NZ_CP195157.1, read on the forward strand.
GCATGAGTTCGGCCGTGAAAATCTTGTTCAGCGCCGTTTCCACCGGGTCGATGCCGCACGAGAAGCCGGGGTTGGCCAGCACGTACAAATGCTTGGTACCCACGCCCAGGCCGCCCAGGGCCGCCAGCACGCCGATGCCGGCGCCGATTTTCGGGCGGTTGGCGGCGGCGCCCGCCAGGCAGGCGACGCCGATGGCGAGGAACAGGTAGCGCTGGATCACGCACAGCGGGCACGGCGCCATGTTCATGGCATGCTGCAAATACATGGCCACACCCAGCATCAGGAAACACAGGGCGGCGATCGACAGGAGGACGGTGCGTGAATTTTTCATGGGCGACACGGTGAGGTGGATGGAATCGAGCTGGTCATTTTCGCACAAGGGCCGATTTTTATTGCTTAGCCGCTACTTAAACCCTTGATCTGGCTGGGCGCTTTAAAAAGTGTTCAGGGCAAGGCGCAGCGCCGCAGGCAGTACGAATGTACGGCCAGGCGATGCAACGCCGCCATGGACGCTTTTTAATCGCCCAGCGCGGCAAGCAGCTCCGCCTGGTGCTCCGCCGCCAAGGCATTCGTCAGTTCCGTCAAATCCCCATCCATGATGAAATCCAGTTTATATAACGTCAGGTTGATGCGGTGGTCCGTCAGGCGGCCTTGCGGGAAGTTGTACGTGCGGATGCGCTCGCTGCGGTCGCCCGAGCCGATCAGGCTCTTGCGCGTGGCCGCTTCCTTCGACTGCTGTTCGCGCAATTGCACGTCCTTGATGCGCGCGGCCAGCACTTTCATCGCCTGCGCCTTGTTCTTGTGCTGGCTGCGGTCATCCTGGCATTCGACGACGATGCCGGTCGGCAAGTGGGTGATGCGCACGGCCGAATCCGTCTTGTTGATGTGCTGTCCGCCCGCGCCCGAGGCGCGGTAGGTGTCGATGCGCAGGTCGGCCGGGTTGATGTTGACGTCTTCCACTTCATCGGCTTCCGGCATCACGGCCACCGTGCAGGCGGAGGTGTGGATGCGGCCCTGCGTTTCCGTGGCCGGCACGCGCTGCACGCGGTGGCCGCCCGACTCGAATTTCAGCTTCGAATACGCGCCATTGCCGACGATACGCACGATCACCTCGCGGTAGCCGCCCAGGTCGGAGTCCGACGACGACACGAGTTCCACCTGCCAGCGGTTGCGCTCGGCAAAGCGCGTGTACATGCGCAACAAATCGCCGGCGAACAGGGCCGATTCGTCGCCGCCCGTGCCCGCACGAATTTCCAGGAAGATATTGCGCTCGTCGTTGACGTCCTTCGGCAGCAGCATGGTCTGCAGTTCCCGTTCCAGCTGCGCCATGGTGGCTTTCGCCGCCTCGATCTCTTCCTGGGCGAATTCCTTCATGTCCGGATCGGACAGCATCTCTTGCGCTGTCGCAATATCGTTGCCCGCTTCCTGGTAGGAACGGTACAGGGCCACCAGCGGGCCCAGTTCGGCGTGCTCGCGCGTCATCTTGCGGTAGCTGTCCATGTTCGACGTGGCGTCCGGGTGCATCAGCAGTTCGTCGAGTTCGACCAGGCGGTTCGCCAGTTGATCGAGTTTGGCCAGCATGGATGGTTTCATAGCGATTCGCGGTAAAAAGAGTGTAGGGATGATGCAAGCCCGGCAGGCGGGGGCAGGGGGGGCGGCCGCGCGGGCGGCCAGCGGGGCTGCGCTAACGGCGGGGGCGGAACAGTTTCGGCAGCAGGGTGACCAGCTGCTTGCGCTCGTCGCCTTGCGCATGGTGCAGCGCCTGCTGCGGGCCGTGCAGGAACTTGGCCGTCAAGCCTTTCGACAGCGCTTCGAGCACGGCGTCGATGTCGGCACCCTTGGCCAGCATCTTGCGCGCCCGTTCCACTTCCATCAGGCGCAACGATTCGCTGTTTTCATGCAAATGCTGGATGACGGGCACCATGGCGCGGTCGTCGACCCAGCTCATGAACGATTGCACGCGCGTCTCGATGATGGCCTCGGCTTGCGCCACGGCCGCTTGCCGGCTTTCCAGGCCCGTCTGCACGACCTTGCCCAGGTCATCGACCGTGTACAGGAAGACGTCGTTCAAACGGCCCACTTCCGCCTCGATGTCGCGCGGCACGGCCAGGTCGACCATGAACATGGGCTTGTGGCGGCGCGCCTTGATGGCGCGCTCGACCAGGCCCAGGCCCAGCAGCGGCAAGGACGATGCCGTGCACGAGATGACGATGTCGAACTGGTGCAGCTTTTCCGGCAGGTCCGCCAGGCGGATGGCCGTGCCGTTGAAGCGGTGTGCGAGTTCCTCGCCGCGCTCCATGGTGCGGTTGGCAATCGTGATGCTTTTCGGATTTTGTGCGGCAAAGTGGGTGGCGCACAGTTCGATCATTTCGCCGGCGCCGATGAACAGCACATTCTGTTCGGCGATCTTGTCGAAGATGCGTTGCGACAGGCGCACGGCGGCGGCCGCCATGGACACGCTGTGGGCGCCGATTTCCGTGCTGCTGCGCACTTCCTTGGCCACCGAAAAGCTGCGCTGGAACAACTGGTGCAGATACGTGCCCAGGCCGCCCGCCTCGTCGGCCGTGCGGATGGCGTCCTTGATCTGCCCCAGGATCTGCGTTTCGCCCAGCACCATCGAATCGAGCCCGGAGGCGACGCGGAAGGTGTGGCGCACGGCATCGTGCTGCGGCAGCATATACAAGTGGGGGCGCAGCTCGCTGTAGTTGAGCTTGTGGTAGTCGGCCAGGAAATGCGCGCCCGCGTCGAGCGGGTTCGGCACATGGCTGGCCGCATACAGTTCCGTGCGGTTGCAGGTCGAGAGGATGGCCGCTTCGTCGTTGTCGCGCAGATCGATGCGCTGGAACCAGGTACGCGCCGCCATCACCGCCGAACCCAGATGCTCAGGCGCAAACGCCAGCTGTTCGCGGAGCGACACTGGGGCGGTGGTATGGTTGAGACCGACGGCGAGCAGTTGCATTTCAGGGCTGTTGGGATGACTTATGCCGACATTATAACGCTTTTGTGCCCGCGCTTTGAGCAGGTCAGCCGTTTGCCGCCGTTCAGCCGCCCAGTTTTTCCAGACGGTAACCATAACTGTAGACGGGCACGAGGCGGTAGCCGTGTTCCGGTTTCAGCTGCAGCTTGTTGCGCACGCGCGAAACGTGGGTATCCATGGTGCGCGAGGGCAGGGCCGTGTCGCGTTGCCACACGGCTTCGTGGATGTAGGCGCGCGACAGGGGGCGGCCCAGGTTGCGGAAAAACAGCAGCGCCAGGGCGAATTCCTTGTGCGTCACGTCCAGCACTTCGCCATCCTTCAGCAGCCGGCCGGGGCGGGTTTCAAATGTGTAATGACCGAATTGCAAGTTCTCTGCGCCATTCTGGGCCGGGTAGGCCACGCGCAGCAGCGCCTGGGTGCGCAAGGTCAGTTCGCTGCGCCGCAGGGGCTTGATCATGTAGTCGTCGGCCCCTGCCGTCATGCCCGCCACCACGTCGTCCTCGCCGGAACTGTTGGTCATAAACAACACGGGCGCCTTGGGCGCCAGTTTTTCCCGGGCACGGCGCAAGACTTCGGCGCCGTCCAGATCGCTCACATGCCAGTCGAGGATGAGCATGTCGCAACTGTCCTTGCGCAATTGCCCCAGCATTTCCTTGCCACTCTGAAACTCGTGGCAAGCGTGGCCGGCGGCGGTGAGCACCTGGCAGATCAGTTCTGCCTGGCTATGGTCGCTATCGAGTACGGCAATTCGCATAATGGGCTGGAGTGTGTAGCAACAAACAGACGGTCTGCTCTGCTTATCGTAATGTTAAGGAATGCTCAAGTGAAATATAACAGAGATTGCAACTGTGTCCAGTGAAATCGGCAGCGCAAGCCTTTACGTTACACTTGTTCATCTACCCCCTACCAGCGGAGAAGCGGCCATGCCAGACAAGAGCACTACCGATTGGACCCTGATACCGGCCAGTCATGCGGAAATCGAGCAAGTGCGCGAACGTTGCCGGCGCCTGGTGCAGCGGCGCGCCATGATGTCGGCCGGCGCGTCGGCCATTCCCATTCCCGGCATCGACCTGATGTCCGATGTCGGCCTGTTTTCCATGCTGATCAACGATATCAACCACGAATTCGGCCTCACGCCCGAGCAGATCGAGCGCCTGAACCCGCAGTTCAAGATGATGGCCTACCGCGCGGCGGTGGGCATGGGCGGCATGCTGGTGGGAAAGTTGGTGTCGCGCGAACTGATCCTCCACCTGCTCAAGCGCAGTGGCGTCAAGATTGCCACCAAGCAGGTGGCGCGCTTCGTGCCGTTCGCCGGCCAGGCGGTGGCGGCAGCCATCGGCTACGCCGTATTCCGCCAGATCGGCAACCAGCACGTGAACGCCTGCGCCGCGGTGGCGCAGGAATTGCTTACGGTCAGGCCGGAGTAGGTTTTACGCGTCCGGCAGCACCACGTTGACGTCGAGCACCTCCAGGTTGCCCTGGCGGTCCAGCGAGATCTTGATGTCGTCGGCATTCACCTTGGTGTACTTGGAAATGACGGCGATCAATTCCTTGTGCAGGGCGGGCAGGAAGTCCGGACCATCGCGTCCGCTGCGTTCGCGGGCGATGATGATCTGCAGGCGTTCCTTGGCCGCGGTGGCCGTCTTCGGCTTGGGGGGGAACAGGAAAGAAAGCAAGGCCATATCACTTCGCCCCAAAAATGCGCTGGAGTAATCCAGGCTTTTCATAGTTGGTAAAGCGCAACTCGACCTCTTCGCCGAGGAAACGCGAGACCACGTCTTCATAGGCTTGCGCCACGTCCGTGCCCGTGAAATGGATGGCCGGGTTGCCCTGGTTCGAGGCGGCCAGCACTTGTTCCGATTCCGGAATGATGCCCACCAGCGGGATGCGCAGGATTTCCTGCACGTCCTGGTAGGACAGCATTTCATCCGATTCCACGCGTTTCGGCGAGTAGCGGGTGATCAGCAAATGTTCCTTGACGGGCTCGCCGCCCGTCTGCGCGCGGCGCGACTTGGCTTGCAGGATGCCCCAGGATGCGGTCCGAATCGCGCACCGACGACACTTCCGGGTTGGTGACGATGATGGCTTCGTCGGCAAAGGTCAGCGCCATCAGCGCGCCATGTTCGATGCCGGCCGGCGAATCGCAGATGATGAACTCGAAACCCATGTTGATCAGGTCGTTCAACACGCGTTCCACGCCTTCTTCCGACAAGGCATCCTTGTCGCGCGTTTGCGACGCGGGCAGGATGAACAGGTTGTCGCAGTGTTTGTCCTTGATCAAGGCCTGGTTCAGGGTCGCTTCTTTATTGATCACATTGATCAGGTCGTAGACGACGCGGCGCTCGCAACCCATGATCAGGTCGAGGTTGCGCAGGCCCACGTCGAAGTCGAGCACGGCTGTCTTGTGGCCGCGCATGGCCAGGCCAGTGGAAAAACTGGCGCTAGAGGTCGTCTTGCCGACACCGCCCTTGCCGGACGTCACAACAATAATTCTTGCCACAAATAATCCTTTTCAGATATCTCTTGAATTGTGCAGCTTAAGAGCGGTTCACGGGAGTGACCGGATTGACAGAGTGTATATCGATTCTGTCTCCAGCCAAACGAATTTGCGCGGGTCCGCGCGCCATTTCCGGGGGGAAACCATCCTCGAACGTGCGGTACACGCCGGCGATCGAGACCAGTTCCGGTTCCATGGCCAGCGCGAAGATGCGCGCCTGGGGATTGCCCGAGGCGCCGGCCAGCGCGCGGCCGTACAGCGAGGAATACACGTGGATGCTGCCGTCGGCGATGATTTCGGCGCCATTGTTGACGACGGCGGTGATGATCAGGTCGCAGCCGCGCGCGTAAATGCGCTGGCCGGCCCGCACGGGCGTGTCGATCACCATCACTTGCGCTTCGGCGCCCGACTGGGCGGCGGCCGTGGCGGAATCCTTGGGGCCATCCTTGGGCGGCGCATCGTCGCGCGTCTTGCCGCTGTCGAGGCTCAGGCCTTGCGCCAGGATGGCGTCATGCATGTCGGCGGGCGCATTGCGCACGGCCACGGCATTCAAACGGTATTTTTTCAGCAGGGCCACGAGGCCGGCCCAGTCGATGGGCGTGCTGCCAGGCGGCAAATCGGCCACGTCCAGCACGGCCAGGTCGTCCTCGAAAAAATCGGCCACGCCCCCCGTCATGTCGCGCAAGGCGGCATCGAGTGCCTGCGTATCGGCGCTATGCATGATGGCGGAAACGGCAACGACGGTGGAAATCTTGATTTCGATAGGCTTCTGCGACGGGCTTTTGGACATAAACATTTATCAAAGTGAAACTGCGGCAGGCCAGATGTTCCGTACGGCAACAATGGGAGCAGTAAATTTCTTGCATTCTACTGCAAAAAAATCAGCATCAGGGGCCTGGAGTGTGCTATTCCGCAGGGCAACACCTACTTCAGGTCAAAAAAAACGGGCGGCGCCCCGGAAAACCGGTGCGCCGCCCCGAAAGCAGCCCAACATGCGCCCTGACGGCGCTGTTCCTGGCTCAAGCCGCGCGCATCTGGCGCGCCGCCGCCACCATATTTTTCAGGGCCGCCTCCGTTTCCGCCCAGCCCCGCGTCTTCAAGCCGCAGTCCGGGTTCACCCATAAATTGGCTGACGGAATGACCGCGCTGGCTTTTTGCAGCAATTTCACCATGTCGACGGTTGTGGGGATGCGCGGCGAGTGGATGTCGTACACGCCGGGGCCGATTTCGTTCGGATACTGGAACTGGCCAAAGCCCGTCAGCAGCTGCATGTCCGAGCGGCTCGTCTCGATCGTGATGACGTCCGCATCCATGGCGGCGATCTGCGGCAGGATGTCGTTGAACTCGGCGTAGCACATGTGCGTGTGGATCTGCGTCGTGTCCTTGACCACGGAAGCGGCGATGCGGAAGGCGCGCGTGGCCCAGTCCAGGCAGGCGTCCCACTGGCCGCGGCGCAGCGGCAAGCCTTCGCGGATGGCCGGCTCGTCGATCTGGATGATGCCGATGCCTGCCGCTTCCAGGTCTTGCACTTCATCGCGCATGGCCAGGGCGATTTGCAGCGCCGTCGTGGCGCGCGGCTGGTCGTCGCGCGCGAACGACCATTGCAAGAGCGTGACGGGCCCCGTCAGCATGCCTTTCATGGGTTTATCCGTCAGGCTTTGCGCGTGCACCGTCCATGCGACGGTCATGGCGGCCGGGCGCTGCACGTCGCCGTAGATGACGGGCGGCTTGACGCAGCGCGAGCCGTACGATTGCACCCAGCCGTGGCGCGTGAAGGCGAACCCGTCGAGCTGCTCGCCGAAATATTCGACCATGTCCTTGCGTTCCGCTTCGCCATGCACGAGCACGTCCAGGCCCAGCGCTTCCTGGCGTGCCACGGCGTGGGCGATTTCGGCGCGCATCTGCCGTTCATACTCGTCCACGGCCAGTTCGCCCCGTTGATGGCTGGCGCGGGCGGCGCGGATGGCCGCCGTCTGCGGGAAGGAGCCGATGGTCGTCGTCGGGAAGTCGGGCAGGCGCAGGCGCGCGCGCTGCATGGCCTGGCGCTGCGGGAAGCCGGAATCGCGGCGGTCGGCGGTGGGCGACAGCGTCTGCAGGCGCTGCGCGACCGCCGCACGGTGCACGCGGGGGCTGGCGCGGCGGCTGGCGATGGCCCGGCGGGACCTCGCCAGCGCGGTATCGTCGGGATGGCCTTCCAGTGCGTCTTTCAGCAGCGCAAGTTCCGTGAGTTTTTCCGTGGCAAACGCCAGCCAGCTCTTGATGTCGCCATCGAGGTCCGTCTCCGCTTCCAGGCTGAACGGCACGTGCAGCAAGGAGCACGACGGCGCCAGCCACAGCTGGCCGTTGCGTTTGGCCGCCAGCGGCTGCAGCACGGCCAGGGCCGCGTCGAGGTCGGTGCGCCAGATATTGCGCCCGTCGACGATGCCGACCGACAAGACTTTATGCGCGGGCAGCCAGTCCGTCACACTGGTCAGTTCATGCGGCGCGCGGATGCCGTCCACGTGCAGCCCGGCCACGGGCAGGCGGCACGTCAGGCTGAGGTTTTCTTCCAGCGGCGAGAAATACGTGGCCAGCAGGATATTCACGCCCACCTGGTTCAGCTGCCAGTAGGCGCTTTCGAAGGCGCTGCGCCAGGCATTGGGCAAGTCCAGGCCCAGGATCGGTTCGTCGAGCTGCACCCAGGCCACACCTTGTTGTTTCAGGCGGTCGAGCAGGGCGCCGTAGACGGGCAGCAATTGTTCCAGCAGGGCCAGGCGCTCGAAGCCCGGCGTCTTTTCCTTGCCCAGCCACAGGAAGGTGAGGGGGCCGATCAGGGCCGCCTTGACCTCGTGGCCCAGCGCCTGTGCCTCGGCCACTTCCGCCAGCAGGCGCTCGCAGGCCAGAGAAAATTGCGTCTGCGGCGATAATTCGGGCACCAGGTAATGGTAATTGGTGTCAAACCACTTGGTCATTTCCAGCGCGGCTGTGCCTGCGGCGTGCGCATGGTGCGCGTGGCCGCAGCCGGCATGCGCGGCGTGCGCGTCCGCGCCGCGCGCCATGGTGAAATAGCGCGCCAGCGGCGATTTCTCCGGCGTAAAGTTGAAACGCGCCGGTTCGCAGCCCAGCAGCTGTATATGGCTGGCCACCTGGTCGTAGAAGGCGAAGTCGCCCACGGTGACGCAGGCCAGGCCCGCGTCCCTTTGCAGGGCCCAGTGGCGCGCCCGCAGTTGCCGGCCCGTCGCCTCCAGGGCCGCCTCGGAGACCTCGCCGCGCCAGTGGCTTTCCAGCGCCCGTTTCAGTTCGCGCGCGGCGCTGATACGGGGAAAGCCAAGGATGTGGGTACGAATGGTCATGATGTCATCGAGATTTAATGTGAATGCGCTAGAGTGTGCGGCAACTTGGTCTATAATCAAAACGAAACATTTTGCCGAATAACATGAAAATAATTCACGTACAGACGTCATTTCCCCGATGCTAGAAATCCGCCACCTGCGCACCCTGAGTGCCCTGCGTTCTTCCGGCAGCCTGGTGCGCGCCGCGCAACTGCTCAACCTGACCCAGTCGGCGCTGTCGCACCAGATCCGTTTGCTGGAAGAGCGCTACAAGGCGCCCCTGTTCGAGCGCAAGTCGATGCCGATCGCGTTTACGGCCACGGGCAGCCGGCTGCTGGAGCTGGCCGACAAGCTGCTGCCCGAGATCGAGCTGGCCGAGCGCGACGTGGCGCGTTTGTCGCAGGGCGACAAGGGGCAGCTGCGCGTGGCGCTCGAATGCCATACCTGTTTCGACTGGCTCATGCCCGTGATGGATGCGTTCCGCCAGCGCTGGCCGGAAGTGGAGATCGATCTTGTCTCCGGCTTTCACAGCGAACCGGCGGACTTGCTGCGCTCGGGCGAGGCGGACCTGGTCATTGGCTCGCCGTACGGCCCCGATTTCACCGTGTTTCCCCTGTTCCGCTTTGAAATGCTGGTGGTGATGGCGCAGAAGCACCGGCTGCAGGCGCAGCGCCGCCTCGCGGCGAGCGATTTTACGGGCGAGACCCTGATCATCACCTATCCCGTGCCGGAAGAGCGCATCGACCTGATCCGCGAAGTGCTGCGGCCGGCCGGGATCCAGTTTGAACGCCGCACGGCGGAATTGACGGTGGCCGTGCTGCAGCTGGTGGCGAGCCGGCGCGGCATCGCCGCCTTGCCGAACTGGGCCATCAAGAATTACGTCGATTACGATTATGTGGTGGCGCGCCCGGTGGGCGAGCACGGCTTGTGGAGCGACCTGTATGTGTCGGTGCCTGAGCCGTTGCAGGACAAGGCGTATGTGCGCGATTTCGTCAGCGTGATACGCGAACAGTGCGCAGCCTCGCTCGACGGTATCAAGTTGTTGTCCTGATCAACGTTGAATTGGAAACAAACCAACAGCAAAGCTTGATAAATATCAAGGTTCAGCAATGAACCACCGCTTACAGTTGAGTACTGTGCGGCGCAACATGGCGTCGCCTACTCTTTGGGGAGGAACGACATGTTTTCATTTTCCGAACAATGGGCACTGGCCGGCAAGGCCGTGGTGGAAGCACAATTGATCGCTGCGCAAGCGTATGCCCAGGCCGCCGTCGACAGCGGTGCCAGCGTGCTGGACTTGCAGATCGATGCGGCCCGCACGGCGCTGGCTGCCGCTACGGTAGCGGGCAATCAGCTGTTGTCCGTGAAGGACCCGCAAGCGCTGCTGCAACTGTCGCGCACGCAGTCGCAACTGGCCATCGAACGCATCGGTGCATATGGCCGCCAGGCAAAGGATGTTGCTCAAGAAACCCAGGAGAAATTCGACACTGTGACAAAGGGTGAGTTTGCTGCATCGCGTCAAAAATTTGGCGAGCTGTTGCAGGTGGTAAAGCAAACGCCCGTGCCCCTGATTATTCCCTTCAATAATTTTCTAAAAACCACTTTCGGCGGCGCCGATGAAGGGTATGATAAAAATAAAAACACGCGTCCTGCGCGCCAGGCGTAAGCGTTTTGCGGCCCGGCAGCGGCTATCCGCCGCGCCAGGTTGCCCGCCGCCACCGCAAGCAGGCTGTCATCGCCGCCGCCAGCGGTGCGGCGCTGGAACTGCGGCGCATGCCGCGCTAGAATGAAACGCAGCTTGCTGTGTCTTCCCGGATTCACTGGATTCCAATTGGATTCTATTAGCACCTTGACCTTGGCCCTCGTGGCCAGCATATCGGAGAAATAAATGGATGATGTCGTAATCGTGGCCGCCGGCCGTACCGCAGTCGGCAAATTCGGTGGCAGTCTGGCCAAGATTCCTGCGTCCGAACTGGGCGCGCATGTAATCAAGGGCTTGCTGGCACAAACCGGCATCGACCCGAACCTGATCGGCGAAGCGATCCTGGGCCAGGTGCTGACGGCTGCCGTCGGCCAGAACGCCGCGCGCCAGGCCGTCATCAAGGCTGGCTTGCCCAGCTCCATCCCGGCCTTCACCATCAACAAGGTCTGCGGCAGCGGCCTGAAGGCCACGCACCTGGCGGCGCAAGCGATCAAGTGCGGCGACGCCAACATCATCATCATCGCCGGCGGCCAGGAAAACATGAGCGCGTCGCCGCACGCGATGAACGGCTCGCGCGACGGTTTCCGCATGGGCGACTTCAAGATGATCGACACCATGATCGTCGATGGCCTGTGGGACGTGTACAACCAGTACCACATGGGCATCACGGCGGAAAACGTCGCCAAGAAATACGAAGTGACGCGCGCCGAACAGGATGAATTCGCGCTGCAGTCGCAACTGAAGGCGGAAGCGGCGCAAAAGGCGGGCAAGTTCAAGGATGAAATCCTGCCGCTGGAAATCGCCAACAAAAAAGGCACCGTCGTCTTCGACAGCGACGAATACATCAAGCCCGGTTCGACCCTGGAATCGCTGGCCGGCCTGCGCCCCGCGTTCGCCAAGGATGGCACCGTCACGGCCGGCAATGCTTCCGGCCTGAACGATGGCGCCGCCGCCGTCATCATGATGTCCGCTTCGCAAGCGAAGGAACTGGGCTTGAAGCCGCTGGCACGCATCAGGCCTACTCCTCGTCGGGCCTGGACCCGGCCGTCATGGGCATGGGCCCCGTCTCCGCTTCGCGCCTGTGCCTGAAGAAGGCCGGCTGGACGCATGAAGAGCTGGACTTGATGGAAATCAATGAAGCGTTTGCCGCGCAAGCGATTGCCGTCAACAAGGAAATGGGCTGGGATACCAGCAAGATCAACGTGAACGGCGGTGCGATCGCCATCGGCCACCCGATCGGCGCCTCGGGCGCGCGCATCCTGGTCACCCTGATCCACGAAATGATCCGCCGCGACGCCAAGAAAGGCCTGGCCGCATTGTGCATCGGCGGCGGCATGGGCGTCGCTCTGGCAATTGAGCGTGATTAATCGCTGACACCGAACTTGGGCCGTTACGCGCAATGCGTGGCGGCCTGGTACGGTGCGGTACGCCGCCGTCATGCGGCAGTTTTGGATCGCTGTATTTAAATAATTAACTTTTTGGCAATAGAACGACACTGAGGGGATGAAAAATGGCAAGAGTTGCATTGGTAACTGGTGGCATGGGCGGTCTGGGCGAAGCGGTGTGTTTCAAGCTGGCGGCGCTCGGCTATCGCGTGGTGACCACATATTCCCCAGGCAATCCGAAGGTCGCTGACTGGCTGGCGACGACGAAGGACATGGGCTATGACTTCAAGGCGTATCCGTGCGACGTGGCCGACTACGATTCGGCAGCGGCCTGCGTGGCGGCCGTGGAAGCGGAAATCGGTCCTGTCGACGTGCTGGTGAATAACGCCGGCATCACGCGCGACATGACGTTCAAGAAGATGGACAAGCCGAACTGGGATGCCGTGATGGGCACCAACCTTGATTCCGTGTTCAACATGACCAAGCCCGTCTGCGACGGCATGGTGGAACGCGGCTGGGGCCGTATCATCAATATCTCGTCCGTGAATGGCCAGAAGGGTGCCTTCGGCCAGACCAACTATTCGGCCGCGAAAGCCGGCATGCACGGTTTCACCAAGTCGCTGGCGCTGGAAGTGGCGCGCAAGAACGTCACCGTCAACACCATCTCGCCAGGCTACATCGGCACCAAGATGGTCATGGCGATTCCGCAGGAAGTGCTCGACAGCAAAATCATCCCGCAAATTCCGATGGCGCGCCTGGGCAAGCCGGAAGAAGTGGCTGGCCTGGTCGCCTACCTGGCTTCCGATGAGGCAGCGTTCGTCACGGGCGCGAATATCTCGATCAACGGCGGCCAGCACATGTCGTAACCGGTGTTGAGGTAAAACAAAAAGACAGCTGCGGCTGTCTTTTTTTATGCTTGCCAGCAAAACAAGGAGATCGCCGGATTTGCCTTAGAATCAGTATTTCTCCACTGCATCATCTCCATGACCCTAGTTCCCGCCTTGCGCCGCGCCAGCGTGGCCGCCATTCTCTTCCTGGGCGTCAGCGCGGCCCAGGCCAGCGTCGCGTTCCACGTTACGGTGACGACCGAGCGCGTCAACCAGCCTGGCGTGAAAACCAGCCTGCCCGCGCGCGATATTCAGGAAAGCGATGTCGTGCTGGGTCCCCATTACCTGAGCGTGCGCGATGGCAAGCGCTTGTCCGTGCTCGACTTTGCCACGCGCCGCCGCCATGTCATCGATACGGCGGCGTCCACCTACGATACGTATTCGCTGTTCGACGTGGCAGGCTTCCGCCATATCGAGATCGGCCACCGCAAGGGCATGGCCGGCGCGCTTGAGGCTGGCGGCTTGCAAGCTCACGTCACGCCGCCCGTGTACGAGGAGCAAGCGTTGTCCGTGCTCGCTGGCAAGCGGCATGGCGCGCTCGTGCCTCAAGTACTCGACGGCGCCGTGCTGTGGTCGCTTGACGGGCAGCCCCTGCTGCGCCTGGGCATCGCCGGCAGTCCCGTCAGCGGCGACGACGCGACGGCGTTTGCCCAGTTCCTGCGTTACACCTGGGGCGGCCACCCGCTGGTGCTGAAGATGCTGGCCGACGGCAAGCGCATTCCCGCCGCCTTCACCTTGCACTACCAGGAGGTGGGCGGCACGGTGACGCGGCAGTTCCGCATCAGCGCCATGACGGCGGGTGCACCGGCCACCTACACCTTGTCCGCCTACCGGCCCCGTCCGCTGGCGGCCGATGCGTCCCCGCTCGAGCGCGTGCTGGCGCAGGCGGCGCTGCTGCCGCGGCCGGGATCCCAGGCCCACCCTGCGCTGCGGGCCGAAGCGGAAAAACTCTTTGCCGCAGACCAGCCTTTCGACGCTTTCCTGACCATGCTGGAAGATCATTTTTCCACGGGCGAACTGGTCGACAAGCTGTCGCCCCAGCAGATACTAGCCATGCAGGAATGCCAGCCCATCCATGATTTGACGCGGGGATTGCTGGCCAAGGATCAGGACGGTATCGCGGCCGCGCTGGCCAGCGTGCAGGAATTGAGAAAGCAAACGGGGCTGGAGCAGCCCGTCTTGGCCTTGTTCGAGGGGAATTTGCGCGCCAAGCTGGGGCAATGGCCGCAAGCGACGGCCTTGTATCTGCAAGTGCTGCAGGCAAAACCGCAGATGGCGGCCGTGTACCAGGACCTGGGCGACGCCTTGCTGGCGCAATTCGATGCGGCCAATGCCTGGCGCAGCTGGGATGCGGGGCGGGCCATGGCGCCGGCCCTGCGGCAATTTCGCAAGGTCAACGACCTGGAACGCAGCCTGTTGCGCGATTACCCCGCCTTCTTTGCCGGCGGCGCGCCGCCGCTGAAAAGTCAGCCCAGCACCAGCCGCCCGGCCAGCAGCACGAAGACGGTGGGCAGCACGAACTTGCCGTAAGGCGAAGGTTTGCCGCGCAGGCGGCGCGCCAGGCGCGCGGCCAGCACGGCGTACAGGGCGTCGAACAGCAAGCCCACCAGCACCAGGACAGCGCCCAGGCGCAGGTATTGCATGCCGACCTGCTCGCTGCCGGTGACGAATTGCGGCAGGAACATGCTGCAAAACAGCAGTGCCTTCGGATTGAGCAGATTCGTCAGGAAGCCGCGCACCAGGCTGGCGCGGGCGCCGTGCGCCGTGGCGGGGGCGGCCGCTTCCTGCGCCGTTTTGGTGGACAGGGCCGACTGCAGCAGGCGCAGCGCCAGGTACAGCAGGTAGGCGGCGCCCGCCCATTTGACCCACTGCAAGGCTTGCGGATGCGTCACCATCAGCGCCGCCAGGCCCGCGCCCGACAGCGCCACGTGCACGGCGCGCGCGCCGGCGATGCCCAGCGCCGTCACCAGCGCCGTGGCCACGCCGCGCGCGGCGCCCGTCGCCAGCACCAGCGCCATGTCGGGGCCCGGTAATAAAAAGGCGCCGGCCAGTGCCAGCAGGTACATCAGGAAGGTAGAATCGGACATGGCGCAGTTCGGTCACAGGCAAAAAGTAAGGGCGGGAGCAACGGCAGCTTGCCGCATGCTCGCCGGGCCCCATTATGTTCTCGCCGTGATGAAATGTGCTTGCTTTTCCTGCCCTGCATGCCCTAGTATTCGGGTAGATTCCACTCCTATAAAAACAAAAATTAGATGAAAATTTCAGAAGTTAGCCTCGACGCCACCGATTTGCAGATACTCAGGCTGTTGCAGGATGAAGGACGGCTGTCCAACGCGCGCCTGGCCGAGCGCTTGAAGCTGAGCGAAACCCCCGTCTGGCGCCGCCTGCGGCGCCTGGAAGACGAGGGTTTTATTACCGGCTACCAGGCTTTGCTCAACCGCAAGAAGCTGGGCATCGGCCTGGTGGCCTTCGTGCGCGTGGTGTTTGCCAACCATGGCGGCGAGCAGCCGTCGCAGTTCGAGCAAGCCATCGCGACCATTCCCGAGATCTTGTCCTGCCACAATGTAGCGGGCGAAGCCGATTATTTCCTGCAAGTGGTGGCGCGCGACCTGGAAGCGTATGGCGAATTCGTCTCGACCGTGCTGCGCCGCCTGCCCGGCGTGGCGGAAATCCAGTCCAGCCTGTCGATGCGCGAAATCAAGTCGTCGAACCGCCTGCCCCTGCTGCTGGCCTGAGCCGGCGGGCGCACTATAATTGGAACAGTTGCCAGGAATCGTGCCTGGCGCCCTGACCGCCATTCCAAGGACCGCCATGCCCGATTCTTTGTCCCCCCTGTTTCCCGCCCTGACGCCGAACCGGCACGGCATGCTGGCCGTCGATGACGTGCACACCATTTATTGGGAAGAGTGCGGCAACCCCGACGGCATTCCCGTGCTGTTCCTGCATGGCGGCCCGGGCGCGGGCCTGTCGCCGCAGCACCGCCGCTTCTTCGATCCGCAGCGCTACCGCGTGATCCTGTTCGACCAGCGCGGCGCCGGCAAGTCCACGCCGCTGGGCGAATGGCGCAACAACACGACGCAGCTGCTGATCGAGGACATCGAAACGCTGCGCACCCGGTTCGGCATCGCCCAATGGCTGGTGTTTGGCGGTTCCTGGGGCTCGACCCTGGCGCTGGCGTATGGCCAGGCGCATCCGGCAGCCTGCCTCGGATTCGTGCTGCGCGGCATCTTTTTGTGCACGCAGGCGGAAATCGACTGGTTCATCGAAGGCGTGCGCTGGTTTTATCCGGACCTGTACGAGGAATTCGCCGCCCCCATTCCGGCAGAGGAACGGGGCGACCTGCTGGCCGCCTACGTGCAACGCATCCTCAGCAGCGATCCCGCCGTGTACTGGCCCGCCGCGCGCGCCTGGAGCCGCTTCGAAGGCCGCCGCGTGTACCTGATGCCGCAGCCGGAAGATGCGCCGAACGACGCGCTGGACCTGGGCGTGGGCCGGCTCGAATCGCATTACATGGCCAACCTGGGCTTCATGGAGGAAGACCAGCTGATCCGCAACATGGGGCGCATCGCGCATTTGCCGGCCGTTATCGTGCAGGGACGCTACGACGCCATCTGCCCGCCGCTGTCGGCCTACCGTTTGCAGCAAGCCTGGCCTGGTTCCCAGCTGGAAATGATTCCCGACGCGGGCCATGGCGCGCTCGAGCACGGCATCGCTTCGGCGCTGGTGCGCGCCACCGAGCGCTTCGTGCCGGGGCGCGGCTTCGCATGACCTTGCAACGCGCCGGTTGGCAAAGCAGCCAGCCGGCGTGCGCCACCTGCTACACTATGGCCTGTGCTGGCGCCACGGTCGGGCGCCGGTGTGAACCCACGACTTTTTATCCATGAACATACAGATCGGCGACATCGGCCATATCATCCAGCTGGCGATTGCGCCGGTTTTCCTGTTGACCGGTATCGGTACCATGCTGGTGGTGCTGACCAACCGCCTGGGCCGCATCATCGACCGCACGCGCGTGCTGGAAGACCGGCTCGACATCGGCTACAACGATTTCTATATGGATGAGCTAGATACCCTGTATCAGCGTACCCATCTGATCAATTACTCGATTTCGCTCAGCACGGCGTGCGGTTTCTTCGTCTGCGTCATCATCGCCATGCTGTTTTTGGG
The DNA here is from genome assembly GCF_056037845.1 of Janthinobacterium sp. TPC_1. NCBI lineage: Bacteria > Pseudomonadati > Pseudomonadota > Betaproteobacteria > Burkholderiales > Oxalobacteraceae > Janthinobacterium > Janthinobacterium sp. TPC_1. The sequence continues at coordinate 1,750,460 of NZ_CP195157.1, forward strand.
CGATATTCTGAACCTGACCCTGGATAAATACATCGCGGCCTTCTTTGTGCTGGCCGTGATTTGCCTGATCGGCTTTTTTTATTTATTTACTGCGCGAAATTTACCTGGCTGCCAGGGCCCAGCGCATCCGGCGCCATATCCGCCCGCCCCGCTAGGCGGCGCGCCGGTTTACCCTACTATTGAAGAACGAGTCCCGTATGCACGATTACAAACGTCCCCCCACCCTGCACCGCTACGGCCAGCGCAGCGAACTCGAGCTGGCCTTGAGCCTGGGCCAGTTCCGCCTGATGCCCGCGGGCAATTGTTTGACCCTGAGCTTTTCGCAAGTGTGGGACAAGCAACTGTTCGACCTGTTCGCCCCGGCCGACGCTTGTTTGATCATCCACAATACGGAAGAATTCGGCGAACGCCTGCACCGCGCCGTGCAGCGCACCTTGCCCAGCTGGGCAGGCATCGATGGCCTGGTCGAATACGGCCAGCGCGCCGCGCTGGGCGCCGCCTTCACCAAGACGCGCGCCGAAGCGTTTGAGCAGGAATGGCTGTTCGCCTGGCGCTCGATGCAGCCGCAAGCGAGAGCTGAACCCCGTCACGGTGAAGCTGGGCAGCCTGGAAAACTTCGCGGAAATCCGCGACCGCGATACGTATTTAGCCTGATTTATCGGCGTACTGGCTGTCGATGCGGGTGAGTACGGCCGCCATCATGCGCTCGATATCGCCGCGTATCATGGTCGTGCCCAGCATGCCTGGCACGTAGAAGCCCGGCATCAGCCGGCTGGAAAAGACGATGCGCGTGCCGCCCGTCTCGGGCACGGGATACAGATTCCAGCGCGATTCGTAATGCCGCATGTCGCCCGAGATCAGGGCGATGTCGATGGCCGTGAACGGCGTTTCCGTGGCCCGCACCACCAGGTGAATGGGGTGGTTCATGAACAGGAAGCGCGCCATGCCCTGCTGCTCGATGATGACTTCATTGCCGTTGCGCGACAGCACGCGGCAGGAACTGAGGTCGGGCACGAATTCGCTCATGCGCTCGTAGGTGGTCAGGGTCTTCCACACGGACGCCGGCGGCGCCTGCACGCTGCCGCTGGCATCGACTTCATACATGCGCTGCCCGTCGACCTCGATGCGCTTGACGTCGACCTTCAGCTTGTCCAGGCGTGGCGCCTGCGCCAGCGCGGTCGCGGGGACGGCGCACAGCATCAGCAGGCAGAGGAAGAGTCGCGTCATGCCACCTAGCCTACGGGAAACTCGCGCCCGGCACAAGCTGTACCCATCGCCAGCCTGTGCGACCGGCAATTTAGAACTCCCGGTCTAGAGAAAGTCGCTGCGGCGAGCGGCAATGCTTGTTACCGTACGGCCTGCAACCACCTTACCGGACCGATCACCATGACTGCCTATCCCCATCTGCTGGCCCCGCTCGACCTGGGTTTTACCTCTTTGCGCAACCGCGTCATCATGGGGTCCATGCACACGGGCCTGGAAGATCGTTTTTATCATTATGGCAAGCTTGCCGCGTTTTACCGCGAACGGGCGCGCGGCGGCGTGGGACTGATCGTCACGGGCGGCATCTCGCCGACGGCAACCGGCAAGGCTGGCTGCTGCCGTTCGGCGGCACCTTGAATTTCCTCGGCGACGTGCCCAACCACCGCAAGGTGACGCGCGCCGTGCACGAGGAGGGCGGCAAGATCGTCATGCAGATCCTGCATGCGGGCCGCTATGGCTATCAGCCGTTCGTCGTCTCGGCGTCGGCCAAGAAATCGCCGATTTCGCCGTTCCGCCCCCGTCCCTTGAGCGAGCGGGGCATCGAACGCACCATCTGCGACTACGTGCGCTGCGCGCGCCTGGCGCAAAAGGCCGGCTATGACGGCATCGAAGTGATGGGCAGCGAGGGCTATCTGCTGAACCAGTTCCTGTGCGCGCGCACGAATCTGCGCCAGGACCGCTGGGGCGGCACGATCGGGAACCGCATGCGCCTGCCCGTGGACATCGTGCGCCGCATCCGCGCCGCCGTCGGCCCCAATTTCATTATCATGTACCGCCATTCCCTGCTCGACCTGGTCGAGGGCGGCAATACCTGGGACGATGTGGTGACGGTGGCCAAGGCCCTGGAGCAGGCGGGCGTAACGATTCTCAATACGGGCTTTGGCTGGCATGAAGCAAGAGTCCCCACCATCGTCACCTCGGTGCCGCGCGCCGCGTTTGCTTCCGTGGCGGGCCGGCTGCGCCGTGAAGTCACCATTCCCGTGGTGGCGTCGAACCGCATCAACATGCCGCACGAAGCCAACGCCATCCTGGAGCGGGGCGACTGCGACCTGGTGTCGATGGCACGCCCTTTCCTGGCCGACCCTGACTTTGTCGCCAAGGCCGCTGCCGGGCGCGCGGACGAGATCAACACCTGCATCGGCTGTAACCAGGCATGTCTTGACCACACCTTTGCCAACAAGCGCGCCAGCTGCCTGGTCAACCCGCGCGCCTGCCATGAAACGGAACTGGTCTATGCGAAAAAGGCCGTGCCGCGCCGCGTGGCCGTCGTCGGCGCCGGGCCTGCCGGCTTGTCGGCCGCCACCGTGGCCGCCGAATGCGGGCACGAGGTGACCCTGTTCGACAGCAGCGACAGCGTGGGCGGCCAGTTCAAGGTGGCCATGCAGATACCGGGCAAGGAAGAATTTACGGAAACCATCCGTTATTTTGCCCGCCGCATCGCCTTGTCGAATATCAAGCTGCGCCTGGGCCAGCGCGTCACGCGCGAGCAGTTGCTGGCCGGCGGCTACGACGACGTCATCGTCGCCACCGGCATCAAGGTGCGCCTGCCGGCCATTCCCGGCATCGACCATCCGACGGTGCTGTCCTACCTGGACGTGCTGCAAGCCAGGAAGCCCGTGGGCGCGCGCGTGGCCATCATCGGCGCGGGCGGCATCGGCTTCGACGTGGGCGAGTATTTGCTGCACGACCCGGCGCACCCGCTGCCCCAGCCCGTGGCGACGTGGGCGGGCGAGTGGGGCGTGGACTTGAACGCGGCGACGGGCGGCGGCCTGGTGCCACCCGCCGCACCGCATCCCGTGCGGCAGATTTTCTTGTTGCAGCGCAAGACGTCGAAAGTGGGCGCGGGCCTGGGTAAGACCTCGGGCTGGGTGCACCGCGCGGCGCTGGCGAGAAATGGCGTGGCCATGCTGGCTGGCGTCACCTACGACAGGATCGACGGGCAGGGCTTGCACATCACCGTGGGCGGCGAGCAGCGTCTGCTGGCGGTGGACAACATCGTCATTTGCGCGGGCCAGGACAGCTTGACGGAACTCATGCCGCCCGTCGGCAAGGATGGCAAACCGCTTGCGTCGGGCGGCCCCCGCTTCCATAAAATCGGCGGCGCCGCGCTGGCGGCGGAGCTCGACGCCAAGCGGGCGATACGGGAAGGGGCCGAGTTGGCCGCCAGCCTGTAAAAAGAAAGCCTGCCGGCTGGGTAGCGGGCAGGCTTGCTGGATGGAAAGGGTACCGGCTTAATGCCCGCCATGCCCCTTCTTCGCCGCATCAAAACTCTGCAGCACGTGTTCGGCCATGCCGTTCGCCAGTTCGTGTTCGCCGATGAACACCTTGCCCGCGTTTTCCGCGCGCAACAATTCCGCCTCTTCCTCGCTGTGCGTGCGCACCACCGTCATGATGTTCGGGTTCAGCGCGCGCGCCGTTTCGATCATGGCGCGCACGTGGAAGGTGTCCGGCGTGGCGATGACGAGCATGGTGGCGTGCGTGATGTGCGCCTGGATCAGTACGGCCGGCTCGCCCGCATTGCCGGCCACGGCCGGGATGCCCTGCTTGCGCAGCTGGTCGACGATTTCGCGGTTTTCCTCGGCCACGACAAAGTGGATGCCCCGCTCCATCAGGGCGGCGGCGATGCGCCGGCCCACGCGGCCATAGCCGACGAGCACGATCTGGCCCGACAGCTTTTCCTGCGGCACCGTCATCGGCAGCTCGGCCAGCGGGTCCGTCGTGCGTTCGAACTTGCGGGCGAAGTCGCTGTTGCCGATCACGCGCAGCAGCGGCTTGGCCATGCTGAACACCAGCGGGTTGAGGGCAATCGACAGGATGGCGCCGGCCAGGATCAGGCTTTGGCCTTCCTGCGGCATCAGGCCCAGGGACAGGCCCAGGGCGGCCAGGATGAACGAGAATTCGCCGATCTGCGCCAGGCTGGCCGAGACGATGATGGCCGTTTTCGGCGGATAGCGCAGCACCATCACGAGCAAGAAGGCGGCAATCGACTTGCCGAAGATGATGATGGCGCACACGGCCAGCACCTGCAGCGGCTTGTCGATGAGGATGGTCGGCTCGAACAGCATGCCGACGGAGACGAAGAACAGTACGGCGAACGCGTCGCGCAGGGGCAAGGACTCTTCCGCGGCGCGGTGACTCAGTTCGGATTCGCGCAGCACCATGCCGGCGAAGAAGGCGCCCAGCGCAAACGATACGCCGAACAGCTTGGTCGAGGCGTAGGCGATGCCGACGGCGGCGGCGATCACGCACAGGGTGAACAGTTCGCGCGAGCCGGTGCGCGCCACTTGCCATAGAATCCACGGGAACAGCTTGCGGCCGACCACCAGCATGAAGACGATGAAGCCGGCCACTTGCCCCAGAGTAATGGCCAGGGTTTGCCACAGGCTGGCCGCCTCGGCGCCCGGCGCGACCTTGCCGCCCAGCACACCGGCAAACGCCGGCAGCAGCACCAGCACCAATACGGTGACGAGGTCTTCCACCACCAGCCAGCCGACGGCGATGCGGCCATTGAGCGAGTCGAGGATGCCCCGTTCTTCCAGCGCGCGCAGCAGCACCACGGTGCTGGCCACGGACAGGGCCAGGCCAAACACCAGTCCGCCGCCGAGGCTCCAGCCCCACCAGTGGGCCAGGCCCATGCCCATCGCTGTGGCGACGCCGATCTGCAGGATGGCGCCGGGCAGCGCGATCTTGCGCACGTCCCACAAATCTTCGATGGAAAAGTGCAGGCCGACACCGAACATCATCAGCATCACCCCGATTTCCGCCAATTGCCCGGCTATTTCCGCATCCGCCACAAAACCGGGCGTGGCCGGTCCGATGATGATGATGCCGGCGGCCAGATAGCCGACCAGGGCCGGCAGTTTCAGGCGCGCGGCGATGAAGCCGAAGATGAGGCCGAACCCGAGGGCGGCGGCGATGGTGGTGATCAGGCTGATGTCATGGGGCATGCGTGTGGGGTTCCTTATGGGGACGTGCGGATGGAAAAGATGTTGCTCAGCGACCAAGTATAAACGCATCAAAGGCCCTGCCGGAAAATTTCCTGCGGCTTTATTGCAAAAAACCTGTGCTATATCTTCGTCCAGCTGGAAGCGAACGCCCGCCTATCCGTCACGAACATCGCCTAATTCAGGAATCAGGCGATGTTACACCCATGCGCTCAGAGCTTGCGCACGACCACGCAGCCGATGGAATAGCCGGCGCCGAACGAGCAGATGACCCCGGTGCTGCCGGCGGCCATGTCATCTTGATATTTATGGAAGGCAATGATGGAGCCGGCCGACGAGGTGTTGGCGTAGGTGTCGAGGATCACGGGCGCTTCGTTGGGCTTGCGCGTCGCGGCCCAGGATCAGGCGCGCGATCAGCAGGTTCATGTTCAGGTTGGCCTGGTGCAGCCAGTAGCGGCTCACTTGCGCCACTTCCACGCCGGCCTTGGCCAGGGTCGCCTTGATCATTTCGGCCGCCATCGGGCACACTTCCTTGAAGACCTTGCGCCCTTGCTGGCGGAACAATTTGTCGGCCTTGCCCACGCCGGACTCGTCAAAACGGTTGAGGAAGCCGAAATTGTTGCGGATGGCGTTAGAAAAGCGCGTTTTCAGTTCCGTGCCGATGATCTCGAACTGGTGGCTGGAAACGGCCGTATCTTTCGCTTCGACGATGATGGCCGTGCAGGCGTCGCCGAAAATGAAGTGGCTGTCGCGGTCGCGCCAGTTCAGGTGGCCGCTGGTGATTTCGGGATTCAAGACCAGCACGGCGCGCGCCTGGCCGCTTTGCACGGCGGCCACCGCTTGCTGGATGCCGAAGGTGGCGGACGAGCACGCCACGTTCATGTCAAAACCATAACCATCGATGCCGAGCGCATCCTGCACTTCCACGGCCATGGCCGGGTAGGCGCGCTGCATGTTGCTGCAGGCCACCAGCACCATGTCGATGTCGGCCGGCGTGCGGCCCGCGCGCGCCAGGGCGTCTTTGGCGGCGGCGACGGCCATTTCCGCCTGCAGCGACAATTCGTCATCGCCCCGTTCAGCAATGCGCGACACCATGCGCGCCGGGTCGAGGATGCCTTCCTTTTCCATCACGAAGCGCGACTTGATGCCGGACGCCTTTTCGATGAAGGCCACGCTCGACAGCTCCAGCGCCGTCACTTCGCCCGCGGCGATCGCGCCTGCGTTGTCGGCATTGAACTTTTCCGCGTAGGCATTGAAGCAGGCGACCAGCTCTTCGTTGGAGATCGAAAATGGCGGCGTGTACAGTCCGGTACCGCTGATGACGACTTGTTTCATGGTTAAACTTTCAAATTTGGCAATCGACGTGGCGCCGATAAGTGAAGCAAATTTTACACAAACGGGCTCGACTGTAGAGAGTTTCGTGTTGCGGGGCAGGGGGATGTGTGGCGGAAGATTGATTTTTGTCGCGTGGACGGCTGACCGGGGGGCATGGCGCCCCCCGCTGTGTTGCTGGCGCTGCTGCTTACTTCTGCTGTTCTTTCTTGACGTCGGCCTGCACCACCACCGGTTCGGCCTTGGCCAGCTGGACTGGTAAACCCTTCAGGTGGTTCAGCGCCTGGTGCAATTGGAAATCGTCCTGGCTGCCGAATTCCAGCGGCTTGCGGGTCTTTTCCAGGGCGATGATGCGCAATTGCTCTTCCATCTCGTCGTTGACGGGCGCGGCCTTGGCGCTTTCCTTGTCGCGGTCGTTGCTCAGATGCTTGGTCAGGTCCGCTTCGCGGATGCGCAAGCCGTTCAAGCCGTCGCCGTCCGCATTCTCATCGACCAGCAAGTCGGGCACGATGCCCTTGGCCTGGATCGAGCGGCCGTTCGGCGTGTAGTAGCGGGCCGTCGTCAGCTTGACGGCCGTGTCGGCAGTCAGCTGGCGGATGGTTTGCACGGAACCCTTGCCGAAGGTTTGCGTTCCGATGATGGTGGCGCGCTTGTAATCTTGCAGGGCGCCGGCGACGATTTCGGACGCCGAGGCCGAACCCGTGTTGACGAGCACCACCAGCGGTACTTTCTTGATGGCGGCCGGCAATTTTGCCAGCGCGTCGCCTTCCGAGCGGAACGTATAGTATTCGGCGCGGCCGTAGAACACCTGTTTCGAGTCCGGCAACTGGCCATTCGTCGAGACGATGGCCGCATCTTTCGGCAGAAAGGCGGCCGAGACGCCGATGGCACCCTGCAGCACGCCGCCCGGATCGTTGCGCAGATCCAGCACCATGCCCTTGATGTTCGGGTCTTGCTTGTAGAGCGCCGTGATCTGCGCGGCCATGTCGTCGACGGTCGGTTCCTGGAATTGCGACACGCGCAGCCAGGCGTAGCCGGGCTCGACCATCTTCTTCGCCTTCACGCTCTTTTGATGGATTTCCTCGCGCGTGATGGTGAACGCCAGCGGCTGCGGTTCATCCTTGCGGGCAATGGTCAGCGACACCTTGGTGCCCGGTTCGCCGCGCATGCGCTTGACGTTGTCGTCCAGGCTGACGCCCTTCACGGGCTGGCCGTCCAGACGGGTAATCAGGTCGCCGGCCTTGATGCCGGCGCGGTAGGCGGGCGAATCCTCGATGGGCGAGACGATCCTGATGTAGCCGTCTTCGCTCAGGCCGATTTCGATGCCCAGGCCGACGAACTTGCCTTCCGAGCCTTCGCGCAGCTCGGCGTAGGCTTTCTTGTCCAGGTAGGCGGAATGGGGGTCGAGCGAGGCGACCATGCCGGCAATGGCGTCTTCCAGCAGTTTCTTGTCTTCCACCGGCTCGACGTAATCGGACTTGATCAGGCCAAACACGTCGGCCAGCTGGCGCAGCTCTTCCAGCGGCAGGGGCGGCTCGACGGTCTTTTGCGCCATGGCGGAAAATTGCAGCGACACGGCGACGCCGGCCACCACGCCCAGGCCGATCAAGCCGGTATTTTTGAGTTTGCCCATCATTGCACCTTTGCAGCTAGCGTGTCTTGCACAAGCGCCAGTCCCCGTGGAGCGGCGCTTTGTTGAAAGTATAGACCTGAATCTCTGCCGGCGTGGGCCGGCCGTGGAAAAAGCGTGCCTGGGCTCAGTCTACGCGCGAAAACGGGGCTGCCAGCTTGCCATATGTTGCGGTTTTGTATGCGATGTATGGTTAGTCTTGAGGGGAGTAAGCATTTGTAAGAGTCGAAAAAAAGCGTGTGCCGCGGCCCTATAGTGGACTCGCATTCTCGACCCGAAGTGGTTTTGCCTGCGTCCGCGGACGCAGGCTTTTTTTTATCCACGGGTTCAAGCTCATTTAGACTGGCGCTTCTTCCTTGGCAGCGGATAAAAAAATGTTAACTGATTTGCAGGCACGCGCCGCGCTCACCGCGCGCTGATTGATTGAAAAGTATCTGCAGGGGCGGGATCCTGATGCCGGCCTGCTGATCGACATCGTTCAGGATCCGTCACGGCAAGTGCCGATTCGGGGTGTGCTCGACGATATCGGACAGTTCAATCACACGCAGTTCACGCAACAGGAGCTGGCGCTGATCGACGACCTGCTGTATCTGTATGGATAAACGCGTGAACACACCTTGAGCCTGGCCGAACTGAGCGGCGACTCCCGGGGCAGTCCGGGGGCAATATTGGCCAAAGGGCATGGTCGCGTGCTACATTCCTGCAGCGCCTGGCGCGGCAGGCTATCCGCCCGCAGCTATCCGCCCGGTCTTTTTGACATGCCCCATAAGGACAATCCGTGAATCGCTATCTCTTGAGCAGTCTGACCCTGACCCTGTTGGCTGCGTTTGCCCATGCCGCCGAACCCGCATCCGCCGTGGCCGCCCCGACCGTGGCCCCAAGCGCCGTGCCTGCCGCCGCCGGCGTCGTTTCCGGCATCGACGTGCAGTACATCGACCCCGCCGTGCGCGTGCAGGACGATTTCTTCACCCATTTGAATGGCAAGTGGCTGGCCACGGCCGAGATTCCTGCCGACAAGTCGAGCTGGGGCTCGTTCGCCAAGCTGCGCGATGACACGACGCCGCAATTGCGCGGCATCATCGAAGCCACGCAACAGGACAAGCACAAGAAGGCCGGTTCCGAAGCGCAAAAGATTGCCGACCTGTACGCCAGCTACATGGATGAAGCCAAGCTCGACGCGCTGGGCACGAAGCCGCTGGCCGGTGAACTGAACCGTATCCGCTCGCTGCGCGACAAGAAGGGCGTGCCCGCCATGATCGCCCACCTGAGCCAGGCGGGCGTGTCGACGCCGTACGCCGTCTATGTGGGCCAGGATGCCCGTGCCTCGACGAAATATGCCGCTTACGTGAGCCAGAGCGGCCTGGGCATGCCCGACCGCGACTACTACCTGGAAGCCAAGCAGGTGGGCGTCAAGGAAAAATACCCAGGCGCACGTGGAAAAGATGCTGGCCATGGCGGGCGACAAGAACGCCGCCGCCCGCGCCAAGGCCGTTGTCGCCCTGGAAACATCGCTGGCCGAAGTGCAATGGACCAAGGTCGAGAACCGCGACCCCGTGAAACGCTACAACAAGACCGACATCAATAAGCTGAACGACCTGACCCCGGGCTACGACCTGAAGTCCGGCCTGGCCGCGCTGGGCATCGCCAACAAGGTCGATTACGTCATCGTCAACCAGCCGAGCTACCTGGGCGGCTACGACAAGGTGCTGGCCGCGACCGACCTGGACACCCTGAAAGCGTATTTCGAATGGCAGTTGCTGCGCAGCTACGCCAGCTACCTGTCGAAAAACTTCGTCGACGAGAGCTTTGCCTTCTACGGCACGGTACTGAGCGGCGTGACGGAAAACCAGCCGCGCTGGAAGCGTGGCGTGGGCGCCGTCGAAGGCGTGCTGGGCGAAGCCGTCGGCAAACTGTACGTGGCGCAATATTTCCCGGCAGAACGCAAAGCGCACATGCAGGAACTGGTGAAAAACGTGCTGGCCGCCTACAAGGACAGCATCGACACGCTGGACTGGATGAGCCCGGAAACCAAGAAGGAAGCGCAAGCCAAGCTGGCCAAGTTCACGCCGAAGATCGCGTATCCGAATAAATGGCGCGATTACACGAAGCTGCAAATCGTGCAGGGCGACTTGGTGGGCAACATGATGCGCGCGGCCAATTTCGCTTCCGCGCGCCAGGTGGCCAAGCTGGGCAAGCCGATCGACCGCGAAGAGTGGGGCATGACGCCGCAAACGGTGAATGCCTATTACAGCTCGACGATGAATGAAATCGTCTTCCCCGCGTCCATCCTGCAGCCGCCGTTTTTTGACGCCAACGCGGACGACGCCGTCAACTATGGCGCCATCGGCGCCGTCATCGGCCATGAAATCAGCCACGGTTTCGACGACAAGGGTAGCCAGTCCGATGGCGACGGCAACCTGCGCGACTGGACTGGTGGACCCCGGCCGATCGCAAGAATTTCGCCGCCAAGGCCGATGCGTTGACCAAGCAATACGATGGCTACAGCCCATTGCCTGGCTACCACGTCAACGGCGCGCTGACCCTGGGCGAGAACATCGCCGACAACTCGGGCGTGGCGATCGCTTATAAAGCCTATAAAATCTCGCTGGGCGGCAAGCCGGCGCCCGTGCTGGACGGCCTCACGGGCGACCAGCGCTTCTACATGGGCTTTGGCCAGGTGTGGCGCAGCAAGATGCGCGAAGCGCAGCAGATCGTGCAGATCAAGACCGACCCCCATTCGCCGGGCCAGTACCGCGCCAATGGCACTATGGTCAACCAGCCTGGCTTCTATGAAGCGTTTGGCGTGAAACCGGGCGACAAGATGTATGTTGCCCCGGAAAACCGCGTGATCATCTGGTAATCACGTGCACGTCGTCGTAGAAAACGTACTACTGTAACAACAGAAAAGACCACCTCGCGTGGTCTTTTTTGCATTCTGGCCAAAGTTCTTTCTGTCGTTTCGGCCGGTATGCTACAGTCAAAAACCGGGCCAGAAGCCTTGGGCCTTCTGACCCTTATATTTCACACAATACAATATAGAGGACAACCGTGAATCGTTATTTGTTAAGTGCATTGACCCTGAGTTTGCTGGCCGGCGTGTCCGGCATGGCTGGCGCCGCTGATAGCGCCAAGAAGGCCGCTCCCGCCACCGCCGTCGCGGCCGCCGCATTGACCTCCGGCATCGCCGTCGAATACGTCGACCCTGCCGTGCGCGCGCAGGACGACCTGTTCCAGCACCTGAATGGCAAATGGCTGGCGGAAACCGTGATTCCTGCCGACAAATCGAGCTGGGGCAGCTTTGCCAAGCTGGCCGACGATACACAAACGCAGCTGCGCGGCATCGTCGAAGGCGCTGCCGCCGACAAGGCCCGCGCGGCCGGTTCGAATGCCCAGAAAATCGGTGATTTTTATAACAGCTTCATGGATGAAGCCAAGCTGGAAAGCCTGGGCCTGACGCCCTTGAACGCGGAGCTGGCGAAGATCGCCGCGCTGCAGGACAAGGCGGAGTTGCCTGCCGTGATCGCCCACTTCAGCAAGCTGGGCGTGACCTCGCCGTACGACTTCGGCATCCACCAGGACGCCAAGGATTCCACCAAATACGTGGCCGACATCGTGCAAAGCGGCCTGGGCCTGCCTGACCGCGACTATTACCTGGAAGCAGGCAAGGCCGACACGCGCGCCAAATACCTGGCCCACGTGGAAAAAATGCTCAGCCTGGCCGGCGACGCGAACGCAGCCGCGAATGCGAAAGCCATTGTGGCCCTGGAAACGGAACTGGCCAAGGCACAATGGAGCAATGTGCAGAACCGCGATCCCGTCAAAACCTACAACAAAGTGGAACTGGCGAAACTGGCGGAAGTGGCGCCAGGCTACGACTGGGCCCGCTATCTGAAGGACACGGGCATCGCCGGCAAGGTCAATTATGTGATCGTCAGCCAGCCCAGCTACCTGAAAGGCTTTGCCGAGATCGCCAACAAGACGCCGCTGGAAACGTGGAAAGCGTACTTCCAGTGGCACTTGCTGCACGCCAACGCCGGCTACCTGCCGAAAGCGTATGTCGATGAAAACTTTGCCTTCTATGGCACCACCCTGACGGGCGTGACGGAAATGCGTCCGCGCTGGAAGCGCGGCGTGGGTGCCGTCGAAGGCGCGCTGGGCGAAGCCGTGGGCCAGCTGTACGTCGAGCAATACTTCCCGGCCGAGCGCAAGGTGCGCATGGAAGCGCTGGTGAAAAACCTGATGACGGCCTACAAGCAAAGCATCGACAAGCTCGACTGGATGAGCCCTGTCACCAAGAAACAGGCGCAAATCAAGCTGGCCAAGTTCACCACCAAGATCGGCTATCCGAACAAATGGCGCGATTACTCGGGCCTGACGGTGGCGCCCGACGATTTGATCGGCAACATCCAGCGTTCGCACTTCTCACTACAACCGTGAATTGAACAAGCTGGGCCAGCCCATCGACCGCGACGAGTGGGGCATGACGCCACAGACCGTGAACGCCTATTACAATCCGGAACTGAACGAAATCGTCTTCCCGGCCGCCATTTTGCAAGCACCGTTCTTCGACGCCAATGCGGACGACGCCGTCAACTACGGCGCCATCGGCGGCGTGATCGGCCATGAAATCAGCCACGGCTTCGACGACCAGGGCGCCCAGTACGACGGCGACGGCAATCTGCGCGACTGGTGGACCAAGGCCGACCATAAGAACTTCGCCAAGAAAACCAAGCAACTGGTGGCGCAGTACAACAGCTTCAGCCCCGTCAAGGGCCACTTCGTCAACGGCGAACTGACCCTGGGCGAAAACATCGCCGACAATTCCGGTGTGGCGATCGCGTACAAAGCGTACAAGTTGTCGCTCAATGGCAAGAAAGCGCCCGTCATCGACGGTTTCACGGGCGAACAGCGTTTCTATGCGGGCTTTGCCCAGGTATGGCGCATGAAGATGCGCGAAGCCCAGCAACTGGTCTTGCTGAAAACGGACCCGCACTCGCCAGGCCAGTTCCGCGCCAACGGCACCATGCGCAACCAGCCAGGCTTCTATCAAGCCTTCGACGTGAAGCCGGGCGACAAGATGTATCTGCCACCGAAAGACCGCGTCATCATGTGGTAAGACGGCTGTTCAAGGGCTCAGTTGCCAGCCGCACCGCGCAAGCGGTGCGGTTTTTTTACGTCGTGTGATCTGGCGCAAACTGCGGGCGAAAAAAAACCGCCCCAACGGGCGGTTCCTCGATACTGGTGCTGCGCTGCTTACTTGGCAGGCTCGGCTGCTGGTGCGGCGGCGCCGTCAGCGGCTGCGGCCGGTGCCGGCACTTCCGGTTCCTTGAACTTGCCGCCCGACGCGTTGGCGATATAGACGACGGCGCGCGCCACTTCCACATCGTCGAGGTCGGGATTGCCGCCCTTGGCCGGCATCGCGCGCAAGCCTTCGATCGCGTGTTTCAGAACCGTATCGTAGCCCTGGGCCAGGCGGGCCGACCAGCTGCCCGCATCGCCAAATTTCGGTGCACCGGCCACGCCGGCGCCATGGCACGCCACGCAGGTCGCCGTGTACACGGCTTCGCCGCTTTGCAGCACTTTCGGACCGCTGGCATCCTTGAAGGTAAAGCCGGCGTTGGCCACGGGGCTCAGGCGCTCGGCAATGGCTTCCGGCGACTGGCTGTCCGTCCCGGCGCCCGTCAGTTTTTGCGCCGTGACGAACTGCACCAGCAGGATGATGCCGATGACGGTGACGAGGAAGAAGCCAGCTACGGCGGCAAGCAATTGTTTAGGCGTTTTGATCGCTGATTGTTGTTCGTTATGTGCGTCGCTCATGATGTCCTTAGTCCAGATTTGAAACTGATGGCCGTGTAAGGTAGCATTTTTACATGCTTGTATGTAAACCTTTATGAAACCCACAATTATAGGCACAAAAATTGAGCAGTGACATGCAATTGCCGACGATACGACAGTTTCCGTAGACGTAGGTAAAGAAAAACGGTATCCTTCGCATCACTTCAGAAATTCCCCCTACGCGGCTGTAGCTCAGTGGATAGAGTATTGGCCTCCGAAGCCAAGGGTCGTGGGTTCGATCCCCGCCAGCCGCACCAGACAAACCAAGACCTTGTGTTTTCCTTCCGAGTTCTTGCTGTTCATTGATTAATACTTTACATGGTTAGCCATATTCGTGGATGTACGCGACCTGCGCCATGATGTATCTTTCATGTAGTGATACCTTATTCTTCTATATTCAAACAAAGAGCCACTGCAAATGATCCTCGAGCTACCGCTGGTCGAATCACTGACGGTTGAATTCAAGAGTGACCGTAAGCGCTTACCTGATCGTGAGCTTGTTGAAGCGGTCATTTGCCTTGCGAATGCCGAGGGTGGACAGTTATGGCTAGGAGTAGAGGATGATGGCACCCCGACTGGATTACACGTAGAACGTTTGGAACTGACGGGGCTAGCGGGGCTTATCGCGGCCCGTACATCACCTTCCTTTGCGGTCAATTTCAAGGCTGTCATCGTGGGTGAGGTTCGTGTCGCGTGTATCTTTGTTCCCAAGGCCCATGGTGAGGTAGCAACTACTTCTGGTACTTATCTCCGGCGCCGGATCAAGGCTGATGGACAGCCTGAATGTGTGGCCATGTTGCCGCATGATCGTGCCAGCCGGATCAGCAGCTTTGGTTTGATGGATGCTTCAGCACGAATAGTCGCAGGGGCATCCTTGAGCGATCTCGATCCATTGGAACGCGAGCGCTTGCGTCAGAGCGTGCAGCAATATGGTGGTGACCGTGTGTTGCTGGAACTTGATGATGAAGCGCTTGATGGCGCCTTGGGGCTCACTTCGCGCTTGAGTGATGGCAGCCGGGCACCGACTTTGGCTGGCCTCCTGCTCATTGGCCGGGATACGGCATTGAACGAGTTGGTTCCCACACATGAATTTGCTTTTCAGGTGTTGGCGCGCGAAGCCGTGACGTTTAATGAATTCCGCCGCTTCCCTTTGCTAAAAGCGTTAGATTGGCTGGAAACGAATTTCCGTCCTTATAACCCCGAACGGGAGATTCAAGTTGATCTCTTTCGTGTCCCGGTACCCAAAGTAGATTTTGGTGCCTTTCGAGAGGCTGTTGCAAATGCCTTGGTGCATCGTGATTATCATCGCTTGGGCGCAGTGCATGTTCGTATGGATGATGATGGATTGACGATCAGTAATCCAGGCGGTCTGGTGGATGGCGTCACCTTGGCAAATCTATTAACGACCGAGCCGCGACCGCGCAATCGAGCCTTGGCCGATGCCATGAAACGCATAGGCTTGGTTGAGCGTTCTGGTCGTGGCGTAGATAAAATTTATCGGGGACTGCTACGCTTTGGACGATCCGAGCCAGATTATCGCCGCACTGATAGCACCAACGTTGTTTTGCGTTTGGATACGAGGGATGGGATGAAGCATTCCTGAAGCGTGTGATTGAAGAGGAAGGGCGTCGCGGTGGTGAGTTACCGATAGATAGCCTTATCGCCTTGGCCGCATTGCGTGGTATGAAGCGCATGACAACGGAGGAACTGGCGTTGCATATTCAGCGGGAAGCTGCTCAAGCCAAACGCACACTCGAGGCACTTGTTGAGGCCGGATTGGCACAGGCACATGGTACGGCCCGTGGTCGGACGTACACTTTGGCCGCTGGCTTGTACCGTGCTGAAGGGGATAAAGCCGCTTATACACGGCAAATGGGATTCAGCGGACTTCAGCAGGAGCAAATGGTTTTGAGCTATGTACAGCAACATGGTTCGGTGCGGCGTGCCGAGGTGGCTGAGCTATGCCGCTTGACTTCGCTGCAGGCGAAAAATTTGCTGAAGCGCTTGCGGGAGTCTGGGCAGCTCCTGCAGCGGGGGGAACGCCGTACCGCATATTATGTGCCAAATGATGGAGCGACATCGCTTTGATGGTTTTGGGTTTTTTTGGATATTTTTGGATATTTTTGGACATCTTTGGATATCAGTGTGTGATTTCAGCTGATTGACCTGCACAGTAACCCAAACGACTACCCAGGCCGTTTTGGGTTGATGAGTACTGCGCCCATGTCAATAATGTCTGCACCGCCGCCTCCGACGAGGCCCGATTCTGGCCTGTGACAAGGCACCATCCGTCAGTACCCATCCGTCAGATACCAGGCCCATTCGGCGCCCATCCAGCAATGACTGTCGTTTTCCAGGACGCCCCTGCCGTTGTCGCTTCACACCCTCCAAAGTCCCTCCATCGCCGATATCGAAATTGATATCGAAACTGCGGAAAAATTGATTGGAGAGATTATCGCCCAGCCCCTAAGATAAACGCCGAGCATGCGCACGACATGCAAGCGACATAAAAAATATCAACACAATATCTGGAGATTCATGATGCGCCACGCCACCGGCCCGCTCGCGGCCACTTTCCCTCGTCCATTCACCCTGAAGGCCGCCGTTGCGGCATTGGCCGGTATCGGCTTGCTGAGCTCGGCTTCGGTGTGGGCGCAGGAGGCGGTGGCGGCCGATGCCAGTGCCGAGCCTGCCGCGGAAGTGGCTGTCGTGACCGTCAGCGGCGTGCGCCGCTCGGCGCAAAATTCGCAGCAGATCAAGATGCGCTCGGACCAGGTCATCGATTCCATCGTCGCCGACGACATTGGCAAATTCCCCGACAACAACGTGGCCGAGACCCTGGCGCGCATTTCCGGCATCCAGATCCGCCGCGATTCGGGCGAGGCCAGCGCCGTCATGATCCGCGGCTTGCGCGATGTCACGACCCTGCTCAACGGCCGGGAACTGTTCACCACCACGGGCCGTTACGTCAACCTGGCCGACATTCCCGCCACCATGCTGCAGCGCGTCGACGTGTACAAGTCGCAGGGCGCGGACCAGGTCGAAGGCGGCGTGGCCGGCATCATCGACGTGCGCACCAACCGCCCGTTCGACTTCAAGGATTTCACGGCTAGCGTCAACACGCGCGCCGTCTACAGCGACAAATCGAAAGCCACGGACCCGAACGTCAGCGGCATGGTGGCGAACCGCTGGAAGACGGGCATCGGCGAGGTGGGCGCGCTGCTGGGCTTGTCGCAGCAGCAACACCGCTACCATGAGGAACGCGCTTTCAGTACGGCGCCCGTGGATAAAAGTTTCCTGTCGCCCGGTTTGACGGGGCCGGACCAGGTGGGCTTGCTGCCGATCAAGGGCGACCGCCGCCGCACGACCGCCAATGCCGTGCTGCAATGGCGTCCGAACGCCGACGTCGAACTGTACGCGGAAGGCATGGCCACGCGCTTCCTGCTCGATGCCGAGTCCGATTACTTCGTTGGCTTGCCATGGTGGGGCACGCCCGTGTCGGCAACCAAGATTCCCGGCAGCAACCAGCTGCAAACGCTCACTTCCACCAACGTCAACACCATCATGTCGACGCAGGCGAACAACGAACCAGACGAAGACGCACCAGTTCGCCGTGGGCGGCTTGTGGGAAATCAACCCGGAATGGCGTTTCACGTCGGAAGTAGCCAGCACCAAAAGCACCTATGCCTGGCGCAATCCGATTCTCGACGCCATCACCGTCGTGCCGAACGCCACCATCAATACCAACCAGAACGGCACCCTGCACGTCGATTACACGGGCATCGATCTGCAAGACCCGTCGAACTACTATCTGAAGGGCTTTTTCGACCGCTACGGCGAAGACAAGGGCAGTTCGAACGACCTGCGCGCCGACCTGGCGTACACGCCGAGCGCCGGTGGCTTCTTCAAGGAAATCAGCGTCGGCTTGCGCGGCGTCAAGCGCGAAGCCGAGTCGATCAAGAGCTATGAAGGCAATGCGGAAGCACCGGACGTGTCCGGCGCCGCATTTCCGTTCAGCCGCCAGAGCGTGACCTCGATTCCGGGCCTCAATTGCCTGTCGGAACCGATGTCCAGCGGCGGTCCCCACTATGGCTTGAAGCAGTGGTATACGCCGTGCGCCAGCTTCCTGCTCAATAACACGGGCACGATCCGCCAGGCCGTCACGGGCAGCAGCGCGGCGCGCGCCATGGATCCGGGCTCGTTCTTCAAGGATACGGAAAAGACGTATTCCATCTATGCCAAGGCGAAGATCGCCTTCAAGCTGGGCGCCTACCCCGTCGATGGCACCGTGGGCGTGCGCGTGGTGCGCACGGAGCAAAGCCTGCAAGGCAATACTTCCGAGGATGGCGTGTACACGCCCGTCGTCAGCGACACGGCCAGCACCGACGTGCTGCCGAGCGTGGCCCTGAAAATCAAACTGCGTTCCGACCTGGTCGGCCGCTTCGCCGCGGGCCGCACCATCAGCCGCCCCGGCTTTTCCCAGCTGAACCCGGGCGTGGCCCTCGTCAACTCGACGGAAACGGTGAAGGCGACGGGCGCGGGCGGCAATCCGAACTTGAAACCGGTGACGGGCGACAATGTCGATGCGGCCCTGGAATGGTATTTCGCGCCGGCCGGTTCCGTGACGGCCACCGTGTTTCATCACAAGTTCGACGGCTATATCCAGCAGCGCATTGCCAGCGAAACCATCGGTGGCAAGACCTACGACGTGGACCGCCCCTACAACACGGCTGCCGGCAAGCTGCAGGGCCTGGAAATCGGCTACCAGCAGTTTTATGACCGCTTGCCCGGCATCCTGAGCGGGCTGGGCTTGCAAGCGAATGGCACCTACATGAGCGGCACCACCGACGACGAGACGGGCAGCCATGCCATCACGGGCGTGTCGCGCTACGCCTACAACCTGGTGCTGCTGTACGAAAAAGACGCGTGGTCGGGCCGCCTGGCCTACAACTGGCGCTCGAAATTCATCGACAGCTACAACCAGGGCGGCCCCGGCCTGGATTTGAAAGTGGCGCCGACGGCCCAGCTCGACGGTTCGCTGTCGTACAAGATCAACGAGCAGTTCACCGTGACCCTCGATGGGAATAACTTGCTCGACACCAAGTTCAAGGATTACTGGAACGCGCCGGGCGTGTATGCGCGCGATACGCGCCGTTATGACCGCACGGTCGGCCTGTCTTTACGCTGGAAAATGTAAGTTGGTTACACAGTAAAAAATCAAGGGCGTTGCCATGGTTTCGGCCGGCAGCGCCCCTTGCGTTGCAGTTTGGCAGTCACGCACGATTCATCATCAAAAGAATGGACGGAAAGCATGGAGACGCAAAAATTATCTACCGTTGAAAAGGTCGGCTTCGGCGCCGGCGACATGGCGCTGAATGTCGTCATTTCATCGATGATGCTGATCATCACCTTTTTCTATACCGATATCTATGGCTTGAAAACCACGGATCTTGCCCTGCTGTTCGTGGCCGTGAAAGTCATCGGCGCCATCGCCGACCTGGTCATGGGCCAGATCTCCGACCGCTACAGCTTTGCCTCGGGCCGCTACCGCCCGTATCTGCTGTGGCTGGCCGTGCCGTATGGCGTCAGCGTCTTCTTCGTCTTCAGCACGCCAGAGTGGCAGTATGACGCCAAGCTGATCTGGGCATATTCGACGTATATCTTGATGACCATCATGACGGCGGGTGTCGGCATCCCGTATATTTCCCTGATCAGCGGCCTCACCAGCGACCCGCAGGACCGCCTGTCGGCCAACGGCTACCGCCTGTTCTTCGCCAAGATCGGCGCCTTCATGGTGACCATCGTCGTGCCGGTGCTGTCGCAGCGCTGGGGTGGCGGCAACCCGGCCGTCGGCTACCAGGCAGCCATGGCCGTGATGGCCGTCATGGGCGTGGCCCTGTTCCTGTTCTGCTATTTCTCCACCACCGAGCGCGTCGTGCACGTGGTGGAAAAGCAATCGTTGCTGGCGCAGTTGAAAGTGCTGCTGCGGAACGACCAGTGGCTGGTGCTGTGCGGCGTGTGCGTCACGGGCACCATCGGCTACGTGGTGCGCGGCTCGGTCGCCATTTATTACGCGAAATACTATCTGGGCGGCAGCACGGAAACCGTGGCCGCCTTTTTGACCACGGGCGTGGTGGCCGCCATCCTGGCCATGATCGCCTCGACGTGGATCACCAAGTTTTATTGCAAGGTCAAACTGTTCCGCTACACGCAGATCGGCGTCGCGCTAATCAGCCTGGCCATCTATTTCTTCGTGAAGCCGAGCGATACCGTGCTGGCCTTCGCCCTGTATTTCCTGCTGTCCTTCGTGGTGGACTTGCACGCGCCCGTGTTCTGGTCGGCCATCGCCGAAACCATTGATTATGGTCAAGTCAAGACGGGCAAGCGCGTCTCCGGTTTCGCCTTTGGCGGCATTTCCGTGTGCCAGAAGGCGGGCATGGCGGTGGCAGGCGGCCTGGTGGGCGTGCTGCTCGCGTATTTCGACTACCAGCCCAACCATGAGCAAACGCAATTCGCTCTGAACGGCATCGCCCTGATGCTGTCGGTCATCCCCGGTTTCTTCCACCTGCTGATGGGCTTGCTGATGTTCAAGTACCGCATCAGCGATGACTATTACCGCGGCGTCAAAGTGGAAATGCACAAGCGTGGCTTTGTGGCTGCATGAGGACACCTGAGCTAACCTACTGCGCGTCGGTATAGGCGGCCTGCGATGCTCACCGTACTAGAGTACGGTTGCGCTTCTTAGCCACCTCTTCCTTCCGCTCGCTACGGTTTTCTCAGGTGTTGTAAGGCAAACTAATTTAATCTAATGAAATGATTTGGAGTGCTTATGACTGAAGTCTTGAAACCGCTGATCGAACAGCGCGCCGACCCGCATATCACCCGCCACAGCGACGGCTATTATTACTTTACGGCCTCCGTGCCCCAGTATGACCGCATCGAACTGCGCCGCGCCGACAGCATCGCCGGCCTGGCCGACGCGGAGCAAGTCGCCGTCTGGCACAAGCCGGACACGGGGCCGTACAGCGAACTGGTGTGGGCGCCCGAGCTGCACTTCAACCAGGGCGCCTGGTATGTGTATTTCGCCGCCGCGCCGAGCCGCGAAATCAAGCATAAGCTGTTCCAGCACCGCATGTATGCGATCCGCAACACCAACGCCAACCCGCTGGAAGGCGAGTGGGAATTCATGGGATCGATCGACACGGGCATCGACACCTTTTGCCTGGATGCCACCACTTTTACGCACGACGGCGTGCTGTACTACCTGTGGGCGCAGAAAGATGTCGCCATCGAAGGCAATTCGAACCTGTACATCGCACCGATGGCCACGCCGTGGCAGCTGGCCGGCCCGCCCGTGATGCTGAGCAAGCCGGAATTCGACTGGGAAATCCGCGGCTTCTGGGTCAACGAAGGGCCATCCGTGCTGAAACGCAATGGCAAGATCTTCATCAGCTATTCGGCCAGTGCCACCGATGAAAACTACGCGATGGGCCTGCTGTGGGCGGACGAGTCCGCCGACTTGCTCGACCCGTTCTCGTGGACGAAGTCGCCCGAGCCCGTGTTTGCCACCTGCTATGAGCACGGCATCTACGGCCCCGGCCACAACAGCTTTACCACGGCCGAGGACGGCGACGGCGTATTGCTGGTGTACCATGCCCGCACCTACACGGAAATCGTCGGCGACCCGCTGTGGAACCCGGATCGCCACACGTTTGTGAAGCCGCTGCGCTGGGATGCGCAAGGCATGCCCGTGTTTGGCCGCTCATCGACCCTGTAAAACCTGGACCCGACGCCATGACCCCAGTTGATTCTGTTTCAGTGACGCAAGCGCCGTTCGGCGTCCTGCCCGGCGGCGACCACGTCACCGTGTTTACCCTGACGAACCGCCAGGGCATGCAAGTGAAAGTGCTCGATTTTGGCGCCATCATCAGCGAAATCCACGTGCCGGACCGCACAGGTGCCTTTGCCGACGTGGTGCTCGGATTCGAGCGCATCGAGCCGTATCTGCACAACGGCGCTTTCCTGGGCGCCGTCATCGGGCGCTACGGCAACCGCATTGCCGGGGGACGTTTCAGCCTCGACGGCAAGGATTACCAGCTGGCCGTCAACAACGCACCGAATCACTTGCATGGTGGAAACCAAGGCTACCACCAGGTCATGTGGCAGGCCGAACCGTTCACGAAGGAAGACGCCGTGGGCGTCACGTTCACGCGCAGCAGCCCGGACGGCGAAGACGGCTACCCGGGCAAGCTCGACGTCACGCTGACCTATGAACTGGACAACGACAATGCCCTGAGCCTGCGCTACCATGCCGTCACGGACCAGGCCACGCCCGTCAACCTGACCAACCACAGCTATTTCAACCTGGCAGGGCAGGGCCATATCCTCGGCCACGAAGTGTCCATCAATGCGGACCGCTACCTGCCCGTCGATGCCGGTTCGATTCCCACGGGCGAGCTGGCGGACGTCACCGGCACGCCATTCGACTTGCGCCAGAGCACCGTCATCGGCGACAGCATTGACTTGCCGCACGAGCAGATCCGCACCGGGCGCGGCTACGACCATAACTTTGTGCTGAATCAACAACCCGGTCAGCTGCTGAACCTGGCGGCCACCGTGCGCGATCCGCAATCGGGCCGGGTGATGCAGGTGTACACGCAGGAACCGGGCATCCAGTTTTATTCCGGCAATTTCCTCGACAGCAGCCAGTATGGCAAGCTGCGCGCCATCAGCTACCGCAGCGCGCTGTGCCTGGAAACCCAGCATTTCCCCGATGCGCCGAACCAGGCGCATTTCCCGAACACCATCTTGCGCCCGGGCGAGGAATACCGGACGGAAACCGTCTACCGGTTTTCCGTAGAGTAAGCGCCCCAGCCAAAATCGCCCACGCCCTGCCGCCATGCGCCCGCAGGGCGTTTTCATTGGCACATGCCGATATCGTTTTCGATATCGGAACGCATTAAAAATTGATTGGAAAGGCATGGCAGGATTCTTTAGTATTCCAACATCGCTGCCCGGGCCGACGACCTTAGATCCGGCATGGCACAACCAGGAGAATGGCATGTCTGAGACAAAAAAGAAGGTACCCCTGCGCTCGGCCGAGTGGTTCGGCTCGCAGGACAAGAACGGCTTCATGTACCGCAGCTGGATGAAAAACCAGGGCATACCTGACCACGAATTTCACGGCAAGCCCATCATCGGCATTTGCAATACCTGGTCCGAACTGACTCCTTGCAACGCGCATTTCCGCCAGTTGGCCGAGCACGTCAAGCGCGGCATCCTGGAAGCGGGCGGTTTCCCCGTGGAATTCCCCGTCTTCTCGAACGGCGAATCGAATCTGCGCCCGACCGCCATGCTGACGCGCAACCTGGCCTCGATGGACGTGGAAGAATCGATCCGCGGCAACCCGATGGACGCCGTCGTGCTGCTGGTCGGCTGCGACAAGACGACGCCGGCCCTGCTGATGGGCGCTGCCAGCGTCGACATTCCCACCATCGTCGTCAGCGGCGGCCCCATGCTGAACGGCAAGCTGAACGGCAAGGACATCGGTTCCGGCACGGCCGTGTGGCAGCTGCACGAGCAGATGAAGGCGGGATCGATCACCTTGCACCAGTTCATGTCGGCCGAATCGGGCATGTCGCGCTCGGCCGGTACCTGCAACACCATGGGCACGGCCTCGACGATGGCCAGCATGGCCGAAGCGCTGGGCACGTCCTTGCCGCACAACGCGGCCATTCCCGCCGTCGATTCGCGCCGCTACGTGCTGGCGCACATGTCGGGCATCCGCATCGTCGAAATGGTGCACGAAGACCTGCGCCTGTCGAAAGTGCTGACGCGCGAAGCGTTCCAGAATGCCATCAAGGTCAACGCGGCCATCGGCGGCTCGACCAATGCCGTGATCCACCTGAAAGCCATTGCCGGCCGCATCGGCGTGCCTTTGGAGCTGGAAGACTGGACCAAGACGGGCCGTGGCACGCCGACCATCGTCGACCTGCTGCCGTCGGGCCGTTTCCTGATGGAAGAGTTTTACTACGCGGGCGGCTTGCCGGCCGTGATACGCCGCCTGGGCGAGGGCGACGACTTGCTGCCGCACAAGAATGCACTGACCGTCAACGGCAAGTCGCTCTGGGACAACTGCGTCGAAGCGCCGATCTACAACGATGAAGTGGTGCGCACCCTGGACAACCCGCTGCTGGCCGATGGCGGCATCTGCGTGCTGCGCGGCAACCTGGCGCCCCGCGGCGCCGTGCTGAAACCGTCGGCCGCTTCGCCGCATCTGATGCAGCACCGGGGCAAGGCCGTCGTTTTCGAAGACTTTGAACATTACAAATCGCGCATCGTTGATCCGGATCTGGACGTCGATGCCAATTCCGTGCTGGTGATGAAAAATTGCGGCCCGAAAGGTTATCCGGGCATGGCGGAAGTGGGCAACATGGGCTTGCCGCCGAAATTGCTGGCGCAAGGCATCACCGACATGGTGCGCATTTCGGATGCGCGCATGAGCGGCACCGCCTACGGCACCGTCGTGCTGCACGTGGCGCCGGAAGCCATGGCGGGCGGCCCGCTGGGCATTGTGCGCGACGGCGACATGATCGCCCTCGACTGCCACGCCGGCAGCCTGAACATCGACATCAGCGACGCGGAAATCGCCGAACGCCTGGCGGCCCGCGAACTGGGCAGCGCGCCCGGACCGAAGAGCGGCTACCAGCAGCTGTACATCGAACACGTGTTGCAGGCCGATGAAGGCTGCGATTTCGACTTCCTGGTCGGCAATCGCGGTTCCGCCGTGCCGCGCCACTCACACTAAGCGGAGACAATTATGCTGTTGCTGCAATTTACGAATGAACATGGCGGGCGCCTCGTCGGCCTGCTGCAAGACGACGTCATCCGCGTCATCGAAGGCTACAACACGACCTATGCGCTGGCGCAAGACGCCATCCGCAAAAAGGTGAGCCTGGCGGAGCTGGTGAATGCCAGCGTCGGCAACGCCACGCACCTGTATGCGGATGTGGCCGCCAGCGGCCGCCTGCTGGCGCCGCTCGACCATGCGGACGAGGCGCACTGCTATGTGACGGGCACGGGCCTGACCCACCTGGGCAGCGCCGGCGCGCGCGACGCCATGCACAAGAAGATCGGCGGCGATGCCGAGTCCCTGAGCGACTCCATGAAAATGTTCCGCCTGGGCGTGGAAGGCGGCAAGCCCGCCGACGGCACGGCCGGCGCCCAGCCCGAATGGTTCTATAAAGGCGACGGCTCCATCGTGCGCGCTGGCGGCCAGCCGCTGCGCATGCCGGACTTTGCCCTGGACGGCGGCGAAGAGCCGGAAATCGCCGGCCTGTACGTGATCGGCGACGACGGCCAGCCTTACCGGGTCGGCTACGCCATCGGCAATGAGTTCTCGGACCACGTGACGGAACGCCAGAACTATCTGTACCTGGCCCACTCGAAGCTGCGCATGTGCAGCGTGGGTCCGGCCCTGCTGGTAGGCGAATTGCCCGCGCACATCGCCGGCAGCTCGCGTGTGCTTGATGCGGCCGGCAAGGTGCGCTGGGAAAAGGCGTTTGTCAGCGGCGAAGAGAATATGTCGCACACGATTGCCAACGATTGCCAACCTGGAACACCATCACTTCAAGTATCCGCTGTTCAAGCGCCCTGGCGACGTGCACGTGCATTTCTTCGGCACGGCCACCCTGAGCTTTGCCGATGGCGTCAGCGTGGCGCCGGGCGAAACCTTTGAAATCGAAGCGCCGGCCTTTGGCCCTGCCTTGCGCAACCGCCTCGACGTCTTCCCAACCGAATTTGCGAAAGTGAGCACATTATGAGTTTCAATATCACCGGTGATGCATTGATCGGCGGCGTCGCCGTCAAGGGCAATGGCGGCTCCTTCGAAGCGTGGGACCCGGCCGCGCGCGCGCACATCGCGCCCGCCTTCCACATGGTTGACGTGGCGCAAATCGATGAAGCCTGCCGTCTGGCGCAAGCAGCCTTCGACCCGTTTCGCGCCACCACGGATGCGGAACGCGCCGACTTTTTGGACACCATCGCCGCGCAAATCGGCGAACTGGGCGACG
Organism: Janthinobacterium sp. TPC_1; assembly: GCF_056037845.1. Lineage (NCBI taxonomy): Bacteria > Pseudomonadati > Pseudomonadota > Betaproteobacteria > Burkholderiales > Oxalobacteraceae > Janthinobacterium > Janthinobacterium sp. TPC_1. Next base: position 1,776,535 of record NZ_CP195157.1, read on the forward strand.
ACTTGATCGTGCGCGCCATGATGGAAAGCGGCTTGCCGCGCGCGCGCCTGGAAGGCGAGCGTGGCCGCACCGTGGGTCAATTAAAACTGTTCGCCGGCTTGCTGCGCGAGGGTTCCTGGACCGATGCGCGCATCGATTCGGCGCTGCCGGACCGCGTGCCGCCCCGTCCTGACTTGCGTTTGCGCATGATCGGCCTGGGCCCCGTCGCCGTGTTTGCCGCCAGTAACTTCCCGCTGGCCTTCTCCGTGGCCGGCGGCGATACGGCCTCGGCCCTGGCGGCCGGCTGCCCCGTCGTGCTGAAAGCCCATTCGGCCCATCCGGGCACGTCCGAGCTGGTGGCGCGCGCCATCGTCAAGGCGATTGCCATCTGCAAGCTGCCGGTTGGCGTGTTCGCCTTGCTGACGGGCACGGGCAATGGCATCGGCCAGGCGCTGGTCGCCCATCCGGCCATCCAGGCCGTCGGCTTTACGGGTTCGCGTTCGGGCGGCATCGCCCTGATGAAGGTGGCGGCGGAACGCCCGCAGCCGATCCCCGTGTATGCGGAAATGAGCAGCATCAACCCCGTGTTTGCGCTGCCGCAAGCCCTGGCTGCCCGTGGCGCGGCCATCGCCAGCGGTTTTGCCGCGTCGCTGACGATGGGCGTGGGCCAGTTCTGCACCAATCCCGGCCTCGTGCTGGGCCTGGAAGGTGCCGACTTCACGGCGTTTGCCGCCGCCGCCGCCGAAGCGCTGGCGCCGGCACCGGCCGCCACCATGTTGACGGCTGGTATCGCCAGCAGCTATGCGAAAGGCGTGGCCGCGCTGGCGCAGCACGCCGATGTGACGCCGCTGGTGCAAAACACGGGCGAGGAAGGCAAGGGCGCCGCCGCCCTGTTCGTCACCTCGGGCGAGGCCTTCCTGGCCAGGCACGACTTGCGCGATGAAGTCTTCGGCCCCGCTTCCCTGCTGGTGGCGTGCCGCGACATGGAGCAAATGCTGGCGATCACGGAAAGCCTGGAAGGCCAGCTGACGGCCACCCTGCAGATGGATGCGGGCGACCTGGAAGACGCGCGCCGTTTGCTGCCCGTGCTGGAGCGCCGCGTGGGCCGCATCCTGGCCAACGGTTTCCCGACCGGCGTGGAAGTGTCGACGGCGATGGTGCACGGCGGCCCGTTCCCGGCCACGTCGGACGGCCGCAGCACCTCGGTAGGCACGGCGGCCATCAACCGCTTCCTGCGCCCCGTGTCGTACCAGAACCTGCCGCAGGACTTGCTGCCGGAGTCGCTGCGCGATGATAATCCGCTCAGTATCTGGCGCCGTCACGATGGCGTGCTGGGCAAACGTTAATTACAAAAAATAAAAAATACACAGGTGGAGACAAGATGAAGCAATTGGCGAAATATGGCAGCTTGCAGGGCAAGCGCGTGTTCATCACGGGTGGCGGCAGCGGCATCGGCGAATCTTTGGTGGCGGAATTTGCCGCCCAGGGCGCGCTGGTGGCGTTTGTCGACATCGCCGTGGAAGCGAGCGAGGCCCTGTGCCGCCGCCTGGCTGAAGCGGGCCTGACGGCGCCACTGTTCCGCCATTGCGACATCACGGATATTGCTTCCCTGCAAGCCGTCATGGCGGAACTGGCGCAGAAGCTGGGCGACTTCGATATCCTCGTCAACAACGCGGCCAACGACCAGCGCCACCAGGCGCAGGACGTCACCCTGGAATACTGGAACGAGCGTATTGCGATTAATCAACGTCCGATGTTCTTCACCTGCCAGGCCGTCTTCGAAGGCATGAAGCGCAGGGGCGGCGGTTCCATCATCAACGTCAGCTCGATTTCCTGGCACATGAAGTCGGGCGGCTATCCCGTCTACGCCACCACCAAGGCGGCCGTCGTCGGCCTCACACGGGGCCTGGCGCGCGATTTCGGCGCCCATAACATCCGCGTCAATACCGTCACGCCCGGCTGGGTCATGACGCAGCGCCAGATCGAACTGTGGGTCGACGAGGCGGCGGAAGCGGAAATCAAGAAGAGCCAGTGTCTGCCCAATAAAATGATGCCGCAGGACATCGCCGCCATGGTGCTGTTCCTTGCCTCCGATGACGGCGCGATGTGCTCCAGTCAGGAATTCATTGTGGATGCTGGCTGGGTATAAGCCTTAGCGCATCGTTTAATTCGCGCCGGCACTGACCGGCAACTCCGATCTTGAAACTCCCCTCATGCCGCCCCAACCCCGCGGCAGGAGAGGCATCGCCACATCCAGATTGCGCCGGGGTTGATCCCCGGCCCTTGCTTTTCACTAAAAAACAGGAGACAGCATGAAATTCATCCATACCAGCATCGTGGCCCTCAGCCTGGCCATGGCCGTCGGCAGCGCCTTTGCCGCGCCCGTCAACGTCACCATCGACGTGGCCAAGCCCGGTCCCGTGATCAACAAGAACGTGTACGGCCAGTTCGCCGAACACCTGGGGACCGGCATCTACGAAGGCATGTGGGTGGGGCCGGACTCTGCCATCCCGAACACCAAGGGCTGGCGCAATGACGTGCTGGGCGCGCTGAAACAGCTGCACGTGCCGCTGGTGCGCTGGCCGGGCGGCTGTTTTGCCGATGAGTATCACTGGAAGGATGGCATTGGCGCGCGCGACAAGCGTCCGACCAAGGTCAACACCAACTGGGGCGGCGTGGAAGAGTCGAATGCCGTCGGCACGCATGAATTCTTCGACCTGGCCGAGCTGCTGGGCGCGCAGACCTACATCAACGGCAATCTCGGCTCCGGCACGCCGCAGGAAATGTCCGAATGGCTCGAATACATGACGTCGGACAGCAAGTCCACCCTGGCCGAGCTACGCCGCAAGAATGGCCGCGCCCAGCCATACAAGGTTGATTATTTCGGCATCGGCAATGAAGCCTGGGGCTGCGGCGGCAATATGCGCCCGCAATACTACGCCGACCTGTACAAGCACTATCACACCTTCATGAAGACGCCGGAAAGCGCGCGCCCGAAATTCATCGCCAGCGGCGGCAATGACGACGACATCAGCTGGTCCGGCACCCTGAGCCGCGAAATCAAGCCGAACATGATGGACGCCATCAGTTTCCACTACTACACGGTGCCGACCGGCGTGTGGGAAAAGAAGGGCGCAGCCACGGGTTTTGGCGAAAACGAGTGGATTTCCACCCTGAGCCGCACCCTGCGCATCGATAGCTTGATCAAGAACAATCTCGCCGCCATCGACAAGAACGACCCGTCGAAAAAGACGGGCTTGTACGTCGATGAATGGGGCACCTGGTACGACGTCGAGCCGGGCACCAACACGGGTTTCCTGTTCCAGCAAAACAGCTTGCGCGACGCGCTCGTCGCCGCCCTGAACTTCAATATTTTCCATGCCCACGCGGACCGCGTGCGCATGACGAATATCGCGCAAATGGTCAACGTGCTGCAGGCCATGATCATCACGGACAAGGACAAATATTTCCTCACGCCGACGTATCACGCGTTTGAAATGTACGTGCCGTTTCAGGATGCCACGTCCTTGCCGGTTGCCATTAGCGGCAATGGCAAGTACAGCCTGGGCAAGGTCAGCATTCCTGAGGTAAGCGCCTCGGCCGCGCGCGCCAGGGATGGCAAGGTGTACTTGTCCCTGGTCAACACGAACCCGCACAAGGCCGTCGACGTCAACGTGGCGCTGGCCGGCAAGCAAGTGGCCAGCGTGAACGGTCGCGTGCTGACCGCAGGCAAGATGGATGCCGTCAACAGCTTTGCGCAGCCGCAAGCCGTGCAGCCGGTGGCCTTCCATGCCCAGGCGCAAGGCGGCAAGCTGACCGTGTCGGTGCCCGCCAAGGCCGTCGTGGTCGTCGCCGTCGAATAAGCCGCCAGCTTCCTGCTGTCTACTCTGTGCCGGCGCGGGAGCTTTCCTGCGCCGGCCAGCCGCATCGTGCTGCACGTTGTAGAGAAAGTATTCCATGAACAGAAGAGAAGCTGTACTGGCGCTCGGTAGCGCCATGGCCCTGGCCGCCTGTGGCGGCGGTGGCTCGTCCGGGAGCGCGCCTGTCGTATCCGTCACGCCGCCCGTCGTGCCTCCCGTCGTCCCTCCCTTAGTCGTGCCGCCCGTACAGGGCGCCATCACCTTTATGAATGCTTCCGTGCATGACCCGTCCGTCATCAAGGTGGCCGGCACCTATTATGTGTTCGGTTCGCACCTGGCGGCCGCCAGGTCCACCGACCTGATGAACTGGACGAAGATGGCCGACGGCGTCAACGCCGGCAATCCCCTGTTCAGCAATGTCGTCAGTGCCTTGGCCGACACCTTTGCCTGGTCGCAAGTGACGGGCCTGTGGGCGCCCGATGTCATCCAGCTCGCTAATGGCAAGTTCGCCATGTATTACAACAGTTGCAAGGGCGATTCACCCCGTTCCGCCATGGGCCTGGCCCTGGCCGACAAGGTGGACGGCCCCTATGTGAACCAGCAGATTTTCCTCAAGTCCGGCATGTGGGGCCAGCTCAGCGAGGATGGCGTGACGCTCTACGATGCGTTGACGCAACCGAACGTGGTCGATCGATCCGAACACTTTCCGCGACGCCACGGGCAAGCTGTGGATGATATACGGCTCGTATTCGGGCGGCATCTTCATCCTGGCCATGGACCCGGCCACGGGCTTGCCCGTTGCAGGGCAGGGCTATGGCAAGCACGTGATCGGCGGCAACCATAGCCGCATCGAGGGCGCCTACGTGCTGTACAGCCCGCAATCGCAGTATTACTACCTGTTCACCTCGTTTGGCGGCCTGGACGCGAACGGCGCCTACAATATGCGCGTGGCCCGTTCGCGCAATCCGGACGGCCCCTACGTGGATGCCCGGGGCAACGATATGCGCCAGGTCAAGTCCAACCCCGCCTTGCCCCTGTTTGACGATGCCTCCATCGCACCGTTCGGCCAGAAGCTGATGGGCAACCATCAATTCGCGCTGGCGGCGGGCGAGACGGGCACGCCGCCGGGATATGTGTCGCCAGGACACAATTCAGCGGTGTACGATGCTGCCACGCAGCAGTATTTATCATCTTCCACACGCGCTTCCCCAACACGGGAGAATTGCACGAGCTCCGTGTGCACGAGCTCTTCCTCAACGCCGATGGCTGGCTGGTGGCGGCGCCGTTCCGTTACGTGCCCTTGAGCAAAAGCGTCACGCCGCTGGCGGCGCAGGTGGCGGTAGCGGAGGTGGCGGGCAGCTATCAATTGATCAACCACGGCAAGGATATTTCCACGGCGCTCAAGCTGTCGCAAAGCGTCACATTGCTGGCCGACGGCACGCTCTCGGGGGCGCAAACGGGCACGTGGCAGCACCAGGGCAACAATTTGCTCGCCGTCACCCTGGCGTCGGGCGGCCTGTTCAATGGCGTGCTGTCGCGCCAGTGGCATACGAATGCGCAAGCCTTCGTCGTCACGTTCACGGCGCAGTCCATCGATGGCGTGTCGCTGTGGGGCGCCCGCACGGGCAATTAAAAGTAAAGGAAAACCATGATGCAAACGCTCAAGCGCGGCCTGGCCGCCGTTACCGCCACCCTGCTGGCGCTGTCTTGCCACGCCGCGCAAGTGAGCGTGCACGACCCCGTGATGGCCAGGGATGGCGACACGTATTACCTGTACAGCACGGGGCCCGGCATCACCTTCTACAGCTCGAAGAATATGGTCGACTGGCAACCGGAAGGGCGCGTCTTCGCGGGCCAGCCTGTCTGGGCCAAGACGGCCGCGCCGTCGTTTGACGACCATATCTGGGCGCCCGATGTGCAATTCCATGACGGCAAGTATTACCTGTACTACTCGGTCTCCGGCTTCGGCAAGAACACCTCCGGCATCGGCGTGACCGTCAACACCACCCTGAACCCCCGCTCGCCCGATTACCGCTGGGTCGACCAGGGCATGCTGCTGCAATCGGTGCCCGAGCGCGACGAGTGGAATGCCATCGACTCGAACATTGTCACCGATGCCAAGGGCACGCCGTGGATGGCCTTCGGCTCGTTCTGGAACGGCATCAAGCTGGTGAAACTCAACGCCGACTGGAAAACCATTGCGGAACCGCAAGAGTGGCATTCCCTGGCGCGCCGCGTGCCCCTGCCGCCAAGGGCCGGCGAATTCAAGCCCGCGCCCGAGGAAATCGAGGCGCCGTTCATCTTCCAGCGCGGCAACGATTATTTCCTCTTCGTCTCCTGGGGACTGTGCTGCCAGAAGGAAAAAAGCACCTACCACCTGGCCGTGGGCCGTTCGAAAAGCGTGACGGGGCCGTATCTGGACAAGGATGGCCGCGACATGGCGCAGGGCGGCGGCACGGTGGTCTTGAAAGGCGACAAGGATTGGCGGGGCCTGGGCCACAACAGTGCCTATACCTTTGACGGCAAGGATTACCTGGTGCTGCACGCCTACGAGACGGCGGACAATTATTTGCAGAAGCTCAAGATCCTGCCCATGACGTGGGACAAGGATGGCTGGCCGCAGGTGGATCCGCGCGACTTGAACCGCTACCAGAGCAAGCAGTTGCCCGCTGCCAAACCGTAAGGGTCTGCCATGAAAACAACCTTGCTGACGCTGGCGCTGGCCGCCGGCGGCCTTGCCACGCCGCTACTCCAGGCGGCGGAGCTGTTTCCCCTCGCGTCCGTGCGCCTCGGTGCGGGACCGTTTCTCGATGCGCAGACGACGGACTTGCAGTATCTGCTGGCCTTCGACCCGGATAAGCTGCTGGCGCCGTTCCGCCGCGAGGCGGGCTTGCCGCAGATCCAGCCCAGCTATGGCAACTGGGAAGCGACGGGCCTCGACGGTCACATGGGCGGCCATTATCTGTCCGCGCTGGCCCTGATGGTGGCGTCCACGGGCGACGCGCAGGCGCGCGAACGCCTCGACTACATGCTGGCGCAGTTGAAGCAATGCCAGGACGCGAATGGCAACGGCTACCTGGGCGGCATCCCGGACGGCAATGCCGCCTGGCAAGCTATCGCTCGGGGCGAACTGCAGGCTGACACCTTCTCCGTCAATGGTAAATGGGTGCCGTGGGTACAACCTGCACAAGGTATTCGCCGGCTTGCGCGACGCCTACCAGTACACCGGCAATGCCGAGGCGAAGGCCATGCTGATCGGGCTGTCGGACTGGGCCGTGAAACTCTCGGCCTCCTTGTCCGATGCGCAGATGCAGGCCATGCTGCGCGCCGAACACGGCGGCATGAACGAGGTGCTGGCCGACGTTTACGCGATGACGGGCGGGCAAAAGTATCTGGACCTGGCCGTGCGCTTTTCGCACCAGGCGGTCTTGCAGCCTTTGGCGGCCCGGCAAGACAAGCTGACGGGCCTGCATGCGAATACGCAAATCCCGAAAATCATCGGCTTCGAGCGCATCGGCGCCCTGACGGGCCGGCGCGACTGGCAGCAGGCGGCGCAATTCTTTTGGCAAACCGTGCACGACAAGCGCACGGTGGCCATCGGCGGCAACAGCGTCAAGGAACATTTCCACGACGAACACGATTTTTCCTCGATGGTGGAGGAAGTCGAGGGGCCGGAAACCTGCAATACCTACAATATGCTCAAGCTCACGCAGCAGCTGTTCCGCCGCGACGAGCAGGTGAAGTATGCGGATTACTACGAGCGCGCCCTGTACAACCATATTTTGTCGTCGCAGCGCCCCGGCACGGGCGGCTTTGTCTACTTTACGCCCATGCGCCCGAACCACTACCGCGTGTATTCGCAAGTGGACAAGGGCATGTGGTGCTGCGTGGGTTCCGGTATCGAAAGCCAGGCCAAGTATGGCGAGTTCATCTACGCGCATGACGGCGACGCGCTGTACGTAAACCTCTTCATGGCCTCCACCCTGGACTGGGCAGAGCAGGGCGTCAAGATCGTGCAATCGACCCGGTTTCCCGACCAGGACACGACGCGCATCAAGGTGCTGGGAAATAAAACCTTCAGCATGAAGATACGCTACCCGCAGTGGGTAGCCAAGGGCAAGCTGCGCCTCAAGCTCAACGGCAAGGCCCTGCGCGTGGCCGGCGCGCCGGGCGAGTACGTACGTGAGCATCACGCGCGCCTGGAAGAGCGGCGACACGGTCGACGTGGTGCTGCCGATGAGCACGCGCCTGGAACAGATGCCGGACCAGTCGAATTACTATGCCGTGCTGCACGGCCCCATCGTGCTGGCCGCCAGGACGCAGCCGTTTGTGTATGAACAACTGAACTATTTTGCCGACGACTCGCGCATGGGCCATATCGCCCAGGGGCAAGTGTGTCCGCTGGAATCGTCACCGCTGTTCGTCAGCGACACAAAAGAATTCATGCACAAGATCAAACCCGTGAAGGGCCAGCCGCTGACGTTTACGGCGCCCGGCTTGATCCAGGGCAAGGATGCGGCGACGATCAAACTGATCCCGTTCTTCCGCCTGCATGACTCTCGCTACATGCTGTACTGGCCCGTATCCGCGCCGGCCAGGCTGGCGCAGCTGCAGGATGCCACGCGCCAGGCGGAAGCCGAGCGCCTGGCGCTCGATGCGCAGACCATCGACCAGGTGGCCGGGGCAGCAGCAGCCCGAATCCGACCACAGCTTCCAGGCCGAAGGGGGAGAAAACGGCGTCAACAAGGGCCGGCACTGGCGCCATGCGACGGGCTGGTTCAGCTATGACCTCAGCGACCCGAAGAGCGAAGCGAGGATTTTGCAGCTGACCCTGTCCACCCTCGATGCGGGCAGGACCTTCGACGTGTTGCTCAATGGCGTCAAGCTGCAGACGGTGGCCGTGGCGGCCGATGCGCCGCAGGAGCTGCATACGGTCGATATCGCCGTGCCTGCGGACTTGGTCGCGGCCGCCAAGGGCAAGCTGGTCGTGAAATTTGTTGCCGGCAAGGACTCCGTGGCGGGTGGCCTGTACGGGCTGCGCCTGCTGCGCTGAGGGGGAGGGCGCAGCTGCGGCCATCCAGTGATACGCAAATCGGTATCGCAAGCGAAAAAGAATTGATTGGATGGCTATGTTGCTTTCTCCTACCATGGGTTCATAAAAAACCGCCCATCCGGCATCCGGCTGTGATGGTATTCCAATAAAAAACTGGAGACAAGAATGACCTTGAGCCGCCGCACCCTCCTCGCCAGCGCCATGCTGCTGGCCGCTTCCGCCACCACCTTCGCCACGCCTTCCGCGTTTGCCGCCAAGCCCCTCGTCATGGGCTTTTCGCAGGTGGGCGCCGAAAGCGAATGGCGCACCGCCAATACCGTCTCCATCAAGGAGGCGGCCAAGAAAGACGGCGTCACCCTGAAATTTGCCGATGCGCAGCAAAAGCAGGAAAACCAGGTCAAGGCCCTGCGCTCGTTCATCGCGCAAAAGGTCGACGTGATCGCCTTCTCGCCCGTGGTCGAATCGGGCTGGGATACGGTCTTGCGCGAAGCCAAGGCCGCCAAGATCCCCGTCATCCTGACGGACCGCGCCGTCAACGTGGCCGACAAATCGCTGTACGTGACCTTCATCGGTTCCGACTTCGTGGAAGAGGGCCGCCGCGCCGGCCAATGGCTGCTGGACTATGCCAAGAAAACCCCGGATGCCACGCTGAACATCGTCGAACTGCAAGGCACGGTCGGCTCCGCGCCAGCCATCGACCGCAAGGCCGGCTTCCTGGAAGTGGTGGGCAAGAATCCGAAGATGAAGATCATCCGTTCGCAAACGGGCGACTTTACGCGCGCCAAGGGCAAGGAAGTGATGGAAGCGTTCCTGAAAGCGGAAGGCAAGAAGATCAACGTCTTGTATGCGCACAATGACGACATGGCCATCGGCGCCATCCAGGCCATCGAAGAAGCGGGCATGAAGCCGGGCAAGGACATCATCATCATCTCGATCGATGGCGTCAAAGGCGCGTTCGAAGCCATGATCGCCGGCAAGCTGAACGTCACGGTCGAGTGCAGCCCGCTGCTGGGCCCGCAATTGATGTCCATCGCCCGCGATGTGGTGGCCGGTAAACCCGTGCCGGCGCGCATCACGACGGTGGAAGGCGTGTTCCCTGCCGAGGTGGCCGCCAAGGAATTCCCGAACCGTAAATACTAAGCTTGCCGCATGATGAATACGCAAGCGCATCACACGGCCGCGCCAGCTCCCTTGCTGGAGTTGCGCGGCATCAGCAAAGCCTTTCCCGGCGTCAAAGCCCTCAGCGATGTTGCCCTGCGCCTGTATCCGGGCGAAGTGCACACCCTGATGGGGCAAAACGGCGCGGGAAAGTCGACCCTGATCAAGGTGCTGACGGGCGTCTACACGCCCGACAGCGGCCAGATCCTGTTTGACGGCAAGCCCATCGCCCCCGCCTCCACCTCGGACGCGCAGACGCTCGGCATCAGCACCGTGTACCAGGAAGTCAATCTGTGCCCGAACCTGTCGGTGGCGGAAAACATTTTTATTGGCCGCTATCCGCGCCGCTTCGGCTTCATCGATTGGCGTGCCATGCAGCAGCAGGCGCGTGCCTTGCTGCAGCAATTGCAGATCGATATCGATGTCACGGCGCAACTGTCCAGTTTTCCGCTGGCCATCCAGCAAATGGTGGCCATCTCGCGCGCGCTGAACATTTCGGCCCGCGTGCTGATCCTCGACGAACCCACGTCCAGCCTGGACGAGGCGGAAGTCAATCTGCTGTTTTCCGTGCTGCGCCGCCTGCGCGAGCAAGGCATGGCGATCCTGTTCGTCACCCACTTCCTTGACCAGACCTATGCCATTTCCGACCGCATCACCGTCATGCGCAATGGCGAGCGCGAGGGAGAGTATGCGTGCAGCGAACTGTCGCGCCTGGCGCTGGTCAATAAAATGATCGGCGTGGCGGCGGATACCCAAGCGCAAGAGCTTGACCTGGCGCAAGAAGCGGGCGCGGCCAGCTTTGGCCCGAATGTGCTGGAAGCGCAGGGCCTCGGCCGCAAGGGCGCCTTGCTGCCCATGGATTTCCACATCCGCCAGGGCGAATTGCTGGGCCTGGCCGGCTTGCTCGGTTCGGGCCGCACGGAACTGGCGCGCTTGCTGTTCGGCGCCGACAAGGCCGATTCGGGACGATCACCATGCAGGGCCAGCCGCGCCACTTCAATGTGCCGCGCGACGCGATTGCCCGCGACATCGGTTTCTGCTCGGAAGACCGCAAGCACGAGGGGGCGATTTTGTCGCTGTCCGTGCGCGAAAACATCATATTGGCCTTGCAAGCCCGCACGGGCTTGCTGCGCGCCATCCCCTTTAAACGCCAGCAGGCGCTGGCCGATGAATACGTGAAGGCGCTCGGCATCAAGACGGCCAGCATCGAAACGCCGATCGGCAGCCTGTCGGGCGGCAATCAGCAAAAAGCCTTGCTGGCGCGCTGGCTGGTGACCTCGCCCGCCATGCTGATTCTCGACGAACCGACGCGCGGCATCGACGTGCGCGCCAAGCAGGAAATCATGAGCTATGTGGCCAAACTGTGCCGCAAGGGCATGGCGATTCTGTTCATTTCGTCCGAACTGCCGGAAGTGCTGCGCTGCAGCGACCGTATTCTGGTCATGCGCGACCGCAAGGCCTGCGGCGACTACTATGCGCGCGGCGAGCTGGACGATAGTTCCGTGCTGCAAGTGATTGCCGGAGATGCCACATGAGTTTATCCACGCCATCGAGCGCGCCGCTGGCGCGTCCGGCTTCCACTATGGGTACGTCCGCCTTGCATACCGTTCTGCACTATCCTTTGAGCCGGCCGCTGGCCGCGCTGTGCTTGCTGCTGCTGGTCGATTTCTTCGCCATCCCCGGCTTTTTCCATCTGGAAATCCGCGATGGTCATTTGTACGGCAGCGTGATCGACATCGTCAACCGCGCCGCCCCGCTGATGCTGGCCGCGCTGGGCATGACCCTGGTGATCGCCACGCGCGGTATCGACATTTCCGTGGGCGCCGTCGTGGCCTTGTCCGGCACCGTGGCCGCCATGCTGATCGGCGGCACCATGGTGATGGACAATGGCGTGCCCACCTACGTGAGCAATATCCCCATGGGCTGGGCCCTGGCGGCCGCCCTGGGCGCGGCCCTGCTGTGCGGCGGCGCTGGAATGGCGTGCTGGTGGCCGGTCTCGGCTTGCAGCCCATCGTCGCCACCCTGATCCTGATGGTGGCGGGCCGCGGCCTGGCGCAATTGCTGACGGATGGACAGATCGTTACGGTCTATTATCAGCCGTTCTTCTTCATCGGTAGCGGCTATCTGTTCGGCTTGCCGTTCTCGCTGTTCCTTGTCGCGGCGGTCTTCCTCATCACCGCCTTGCTGATGCGCAAAACGGCCCTGGGCCTGTTCATCCAGGCCGTCGGCATCAACCCCGTCGCCGCGCGCCTGGCCGGCATCAGGACGGCGACATTGATTTTCTTTGTCTACGTCTTTTGCGCCGCCTGCGCCGGCCTGTCCGGGCTGATGATCAGCTCGAACATCAAGAGCGCGGACGCCAACAATGCGGGCCTGATGCTGGAACTCGACGCCATCCTGGCCGTCACCCTGGGCGGTACTTCGTTGGCTGGCGGCAAGTTCAGCTTGGTCGGCAGCATGATAGGCGCGCTCATCATCCAGACCCTGACCTACACGATCTATTCGCTCGGTGTGCCGCCCGAGGTGAACATGGTCGTCAAGTCCGTCGTCGTGTTCCTCGTCTGCCTGTCGCAATCGTCGGAATTCAAGCAATTGCTGCATCGGAGAAAAGCATGAAGGGCTTGCTGCACACCCCGTATTTCACCTCGCTCGTCACGGTCTTGCTGCTGGTGGTGATGCTGGGCCTGGGCGGCGCCGCCTACCCGGGCCTGCTGTCCACGCAAGTGATCTTTAACTTGTTGATCGATAACGCCTTTTTGCTGGTGATCGCCGTCGGCATGACCTTCGTCATCGTTTCCGGCGGCATCGACCTGTCCGTCGGTTCCGTGCTGGCCTTGTCGACCATGATCGCCGCCTGGCTGCTGAACGTGGCGCACTGGCCGCCGCTCTTGGTGATCGCCACCGTGCTGGCGCTGGGCGCCGTGTTTGGCGCCGGCATGGGCGCGCTGATCCATTATTTCAAATTGCAGCCTTTCATCATCGTCACCTTGGCCGGCATGTTTCTGGCGCGGGGCCTGTGCTATTTGATCAGCATCAATTCCATCACCATCGATGACCCGCTGTTCGTGGCCATGTCGCAGACGCAATTGGGCTTCCTGGGCGGCTTCGTTTCGCCCGGCGTCGTGATTGCCGTGGTCACTTTGCTGCTGGCCATCTGGCTGGCGCACGCCACGCCGTTCGGCCGCGCCGTGTATGCGATCGGCGGCAATGAGCAGTCGGCCCTGATGATGGGCTTGCCCGTGGGCCGCACCAAGGTTTTCATTTACGCCTTCAGCGGATTCTGTGCGTCGCTGGGCGGCGTGCTGTTTTCGTTCTACATGCTGTCCGGCTATGGCTTGCATGCGCAAGGCACGGAACTGGATGCGATCGCCGCCGTCGTCATCGGCGGCACCCTGCTCAGCGGCGGCTACGGTTACGTGGCGGGCGCGCTGTCCGGCGTGCTCGTGCTGGGCACCATCCAGACCCTGATCGCCTTCGACGGCACACTCAGCTCGTGGTGGACCAAGATCGTCATCGGCGGCCTGCTGTTCGTCTTTTGCGTCGTGCAAAGACTGATGGCCATGGGCCAGAAAACCATCAAAGGGAGTTAACCTTATGTTGAAGCAACACACACGTGCCGCAGCCATCGGCATGGCGCTGGCGCTCGCCTGCGCCACGTTCGGTGCGCAAGCGGCCAACCCCATCGTAAAAAATATCTACACGGGCGATCCGGCCGCGCTGGTCGACGATGGCCGCGTGTATTTGTACGTGGGTCACGATGAAGCGAGTGCCACGGACACGGATTACCGGATGAACGAGTGGCGCGTATATTCCTCGTGCGACATGGCCAACTGGACAGATCACGGCTCGCCCGTGCGCTTTTCCACGTTTTCCTGGGCCGGCAAGGATGCCTGGGCGGGCGACATCGTCAAGCGCGGCAGCAAATACTATTTTTACTCGACCGTCGACCACAAGACCATCCCCCGGCAAGGCCATCGGCGTGGCCGTGTCCGACAGCCCCACGGGCCCCTTCGTCGACGCGCGCGGCAGCGCCCTGATCACGAACGACATGACGAAACAGACGGCGATCCCGTGGGACGACATCGACCCGGCCGTCTTCATCGACACGGATGGCCAAGCCTATCTTTACTGGGGCAACACGGTCTTGAAGTACGCCAAACTCAAAGCGAATATGACGGAGCTCGATGGCCCGATCTTGACCTTCGGCATGGATGCGTTCACGGAAGCGGCCTATATGCACAAACATGCTGGCACTTATTACTTGTCGTACTCGCGCAACTTCCCGGAAGAAACGGCGTATTCGACGGGGCCTACGCCGACAGGCCCATGGCATTTCCGCGGCGCCATCATGGAAAAGAATGCCGTCGTGAAAACCATTCACCAGGCCATCATCGAATTCAACGGCAAGTCCTACATCTTCTATCACAACGACAAGTTGCCCGGCGGCGGAGAATACCGGCGTTCCGTGCCGTGGAAGAGCTGAAATACAAGCCTGACGGCATGATCGAATTCATCCACCAGACGGCTGGCCCGGCAGCCAACCCGAGCGCTGCCTGCAAGGCATCGTGATCGCTGCTTGACGACGCTCAAAAAGGAGACAAACCGATATCTGGAATATCGATATTGAGTTAAAACTGATATCGATCATGATATGATTTATTCATGGATACCCTTAACCCCAACTGGTTCTTGCGAGCCCGCCTGAAGACGCGGCAACTGCTGCTGCTGATCGCCCTGGACGAGCAGCGCAACATCCACCGTGCGGCGGAAGAATTGCACATGACGCAGCCGGCAGCGTCCAAGCAAATCAAGGATCTGGAAGAGATGCTCGACGTGCGCCTGTTCGACAGGTTGCCGCGCGGCATGGAGCCGACCATCTACGGCGAAACGATGATACGCCACGCGCGCATGGCGCTGACGAGCCTGTCGCTGGCGCATGACGACATCGTCGCGCTCAAATCAGGCTGACGGGCCAGGTGGAAGTGGGCGTCATCATGACGCCGGCCATGGCCTTGCTGCCGCGCGCGATTGCCCGCATCAAGCAGCAGGCGCCCCTGATGCGCATCGGCGTGCACCTGGAGCACAGCAACACTCTGATGGACATGTTGCAGCACGGCACCCTGGACTTCATGATCGGGCGCATCCTGGAAAAGGAAAGCAGCGCCGGCCTCATCTACGAGGAATTGACGGAAGAGCCGGCCAGCGCCGTGGCGCGCAATGGCCATCCGCTGCTGTCGCGCAAGAATCTGCAATTGAAGGACCTGGCGGGCCAGCCGTGGATCTTGCCGCCGCAAGGCAGCATATTGCGCCACCGCTTCGACATGATGTTCCGCCGCGCCAGCCTGGAGCCGCCCGTCGACGTGGTCGACACGACCGCCTTGCTGCTGATCACGTCGCTGCTGCAGCAGACGGATTCGCTGCACGTGATGCCGACGGAAGTGGCCCATTACTATGAATCGCTGAACGTGCTGAGCATCTTGCCGATCGAGCTGCCGTGCAAGATGGATGCGTTCGGCATCATCCGCCAGCAGGATCATCTGTTGTCGCCGGGGGCGGATATGCTGCTCAAAGCTGTACGGGCGACGGCTGCCGACATGTATTGACGATCACCCAATAAAACGTCCATGGCGTTGTTGCCGTGCCTTGTCGTACATTCGTACTGCCTACGGCACGGCGCCTAGCCCTGAACAGTCATCAACTTCGGCGATTTTTACTGCGAATAACTTAATCCGGCACTTCAAAGAAAAACAGCTGCACCAGTCGGCCATTTTCCGGCGTGTCGCCAAAGACATTGCTGATCGAGTGAAAGTAATGGCCCTTGTAGACGATCAGGCGGTTGTGGCGCATGGGCACTTCCAGCAGCGCTTGCCAACTGTCGCGCTGTTCCTGTAAGTCGTTGAATTTCTGTACTTTACTGTTCGGCAGCCAGCGTTTCTGGAAATCCTTGAAGCTGGCGTAGCCGCCCGCTTTCACGTCCGCCTCGGGCAGTCTCCGGTACCAGCCGCTGGGCTGGTGGCGCCAGAACGTGGTGCCGCCCTGGCACTGCTCGGGCGGATTCAGGTACAGCACCCCCGCATAGAAATTGAAATTGTTGCCCGTCTCGTTGTCCACGTGGATATCCGTGCGCGCCATCGCATCCGCATAGCTGAGGCGATACGAGCCGTTGTCGGGCGAGATGAAACGGATGGGGCGGCCCAGCGCCGTGGCGATGCGTTCCATGATGGCCTGGCTGGGCTGGCCCGCCGTCTGGCTGCCCGGATAGTTCTGTCCCGCATAGCGCTGCTGCTCGAACGGCAAAGCCAGCGCCTGGGCGCGCCAGGCGGTCGGGTCGGGCAGGAAATCGTCGATGATGTGCAGGTCGGTTTCACGGATAAAATCGTGTATGTCATCCGCGGCATTGAGCGCCGTCAACGTTTCGGCGTATTCCGCTTGCGGACTGGCAAAGCCGATGCGGCAGGTTTGCGCCAGTGCCGGATGCAGCGCCAGGGCTTGCGCATAGCGGGCCAAGGCCAGTTCCTGCTGTCCCGTGCGGTAATACAGCTCTGCCAGGCCCTGCAGGGTTTGCCAGCGCTGCGGACGCAGGGCGTGGGCCCGTTCCAGTTCGGCAATGGTCTCCATCAGCCGCTGTTTCCCCAACAGCAATTCCGCATGCAGAATCGCGAAATCGTGCTCGTGCGGCGCCAGCCGCGCCGCCGTGGCGTAGCTGGCCAGCGCCGCTTCGCTGTCCGTACCGCGCAGCACATTGCCCAGGTTGTAGTGGAACAGGGCGTTGTCCGGCTGTTGCTTGAGCGACAGTTTTAACAGGCCCAGGCCGAGGGTGCCCTGGCCCAGTTCCAGCATCGCCAGGCCCTGGAAATGCTGGGCTTCGGCCAGGGCCGGGTCTTGCTTGTAAGCAGCCTGGTAAGCGTTGATCGCCTCGATCAGCTTGCCTTGCTGCTGCAGTTGCCGGCCCTTGGCCAGCTGTTGTTCCGCCAGTGTCTGTTCGCCCATGTTTCGATCCCGATGCAATGTGGCGAACAGTGTAACCGAGCTCGTTCTACAGCGCCTGGCTGACGGGAATTTCCTGCCCGTTCAGCTTGATCGCCACCTTGACGATCTGCGCCTTGACCTGGTTGCTGGCCATGTCCGCTTCCTGGGCATACGCGTACACGACGATGGCGAAATCCTTGTAGCCGCTGCGCGCCGCCTCGATCTTGCGCGCCGCTTCCTGGTCCACCTTCAGCAGCGAGTAGCCGTCGCCGTTCGTGAATGCCAGCTTGTAGTCGCCGTTGTCGTACATGTAGTAATACGTGCCCGCTTCGGCGAACTTGGCGGGGAAGGCGGCCTTGTCCATCGCGTACGGCGACAGCGCGCCCTGGCCGTTGATCTGGTAGCGCAGGTAGCGTTTCGTCTTTGCTTCATTGACCTTGGCGTCGATCTGCGGTTTCAGGGCGTCGAGCACTTCCTGCTTGCGGAAGGCGTCGTTGCTGCCCGCATATTCGCGCGAGATGCGCTGCGCCACGGCCGCATAGTCGGGCGGCACGCCGGACAGGGCGATGTAGCTGTACATCAACTGGTTGCCGCTGGTGATGTCGACATAGCTGGCGCTTGGCGTGGCCGGATCCGCTTGCGGCAGGCTGGCGGCCGCCGCCTTGACTTGTGCCTTGGCGGCCATGTCGGCCACGCTGGTGGCGGGCGCCGAAGCGACAGGAGTTGCATTCTCGGAGGGCTTGCCGCAGGCGGACAGCAGGATGGCGATGGCGAGCAGAGCGGGCAGGGTACGGTTCATGATATTTCCTTCAAAGTAAGTGGAGAGTAAGTGGAGAGTGGGTGACTTAGCCGATGGTTTTACGTTTGTATTCGCCGACGCCATAGGCCGCGAGGACGATGGAAGCGGCCAGCACCAGGTAAAAGCCGATGCCGAACGACAGCCCCTGCCACACTTGCCCCAGCATTTCACTGGCCATCTGCTCGGCCATGCGGCCGCGCGGCTGCCCATGATGCCGCCCATGGCGTTGCCCGCGTCGCTGACGGCGCCTTTGATCTTGATGAACAGCAAGCTGCTGTGGATGACGATGAACAGCAGCGGCGCGCACTTGCCCAGCGCCGCTTTCGGGTGGCTGCTGGCCATGGTGGCGCAGCAGGCGGCAATGGCCAGCAGGAAGAAGAATTGGGCCGAGGTAAAACCGCCGCCGCCATCGCGGGCAAAGCTTTCCAGGCTGTCGGCGGACAGGCCCAGCAGCTGCCAATAGGTGCGTGAGACGGAAGCGAACAAACGGATGCCGATGGCGTTGAAGACGAAGGCGCCGGCGATCAGCACGCCCAGGCTGGCCAGCACCTGGATGCCGAGCGCCGAGACGGCCCGGCCCCACAGTTGCCGGCCCTTGTCGCGCGCCAGCTTGGCGGCGCCGGCCATGTCTTCCTGTGCCAGTTGCTGCGCGGGAATGGCCGTGACGGTGGCGAGGCCGCCGGCGTCGTCGAAACGCACATCGACGACGGCGTTGATGGCGGGCGCCACGTCCGAGCGCCAGTGGGTACTGATGTCGAAGGCATGCTGGATGCCGGCCACGCTGACGGAACCTTGTCCGCTTGCTTGGTAGGCGAGGATGCGGCCCCGTTGGCCGGTGGTGATTGTTGCTGGGCTGGATGCTTGCATGGGATTTCCCTGGTCACTGTCATGCTGTATTGCATGTACCCACGGATAACGGGGGCAGTTCAGGGAAATCCAAAATTATTTCAAATTATTTTTTCGGCGGCTGCATCATGTCCTTGGCAGCGCCCTGGTAATCCTTCATCAAGCCCATGAAGGCGTCCTGCAAATGCCGGGCCGCATCCTGCGGCGGCGCGCCCGTGCGCCGCGCCAGGTCGAATTTGTAGGCGTGGGCGGGGCTGTAGCCGGCCTGCGAGGCGGCATCGAGCAGCACGCCCGCCCGTTTCAGCGAGGCCGGGTCGCCCTTGACCATCAGCAATTCGGCCAGATAGGTCTGGGCAATCGGGAAATCCTTGGAGGCCGCCTTTTCCAGCCACTGCATGCCCGCCTTCGGCTGTTTGACGCCGGCATCGCCGCCGCCGATACCGTAGCCGAGGGCCGTCAGCGCCACGAGGTCGCCGCCGCGCGCGCGCTTTTCCAGCTGTTGGCGGGGAAACGGCCGCGCCGCGATCTGCATGCGGATTTCATAGTTGATGTCTTGCAGCACATTGCCAGGCCACACCTTGGCGCCGGGGGCGGCCGGCTTTTCCACCGCTGGCGCAGGCGCCGGGACCGGTGCGCGCATGCCGCCCTGGCCTTGCGCGCCGGCCAGCACGCCCGGTGTTGCCTGGCTGACACCCTTGCCGCTGCCCATGTTCAGCACCAGGCGCGCCGACGTTTCGCCAAACGACACGCGCGGTTTTTGCACGTCGTGCGTCATGGCGGCGACCCGCGCCGCCACTTGCGAGAACACGTCGCTCATGGGCAAGCCCGGCGCATCGAGCGCGTCGAGCAGGGCGCTGGTATACGGGCTGTTGCGCGAATCGGGCGACCAGAAATCGCGCGCCAGGGCGCCGGGACCGGCCGAATAGGCGATCACCACGCCGCGTGGTGCTTGCGTGTCGGCAAAGCCGTGGCTGGCCGCATTGCCGCCGGGCACCATCACGGCGCCGCCGCGCGTGTATTCCTGGCGGCAAGCATCGAGGATCAGCACGGCGCCGCGCGCGCCCGAGCGCTGCAGATCGCCCGCCAGGCTGGACACGGACACGCCCTGCGCGGCGATGGTGGCGGCGCTGAGCGCATGCATGTTCGCGCCCAGCGGCAGCACGTAATTGGCTTCGCCCGCCTGGGCGCCGTGGCCCGCGTAAAACACGAGGGCAATATCGGCGCCGCGTGCCTGCGTGGAAAATTCGGCCGACGCCTTTTGCAGCTGTTGCGCATTGATGTCCGTGCGCAACAGCACCTCAAAACCCAGGCGGCGCAGGCGCTCGGCCATGGCGCGCGCATCGTTCACGGGATTCAATAGCGGCTGCGGATAGGCCGCGTTGCCGATCACCAGGGCGATGCGCTTGCCGGGAGCCGCCGGCGCGGCGGCGTGCGCCATGTTGCTGAACAGTAAAACGAACAGGCTGAAAAACAGGGGAATCAGGCGTTGCATCGGGATCTCGGGGATTGTCGTGAAAGTAACAAAAGTTAGCGATTTTTACTGTGATATGAGAAAATTGCCTAAATGCATTTTACCTTACTGACAAGTTTCTCTTGTCTGGCCAGCGCATTGCTTGTTTGCCTGTGCGCATCGCCGCCGGCCAGTGGCGCGTGCCGCCCAACACACGATCGGACCGGCTTTGCAATCGGAACAATTTGAACGCATTCATGACTTCTGGACGCGCCGCCAGCGGCTGACACAAGGCGAACTGGGCGAGTTTTACCAGCGCGTCATCGCCGCGCTGACGCCATGCCGCCGCCCGCGCGAGGCGGCCTCGCTCGGCGATTCGCTGGCCGACTTGCGCCACCAGTTCTTCATTGAAAAAGTCCTCCATGGCGACAGCGACGCCGCGCCCCACCACGTCGGTGCCTTGTTCCTGTACTTCAAGCGTTTCATCATCGACCAGTTGCGCAAGCAGCGCGATGACGAGGATGCCGATGCGCAAGAGGGCTGCGACTTGCAGGCGCCCGACTCTTATGCGGCGCCGCTGCGCGACTACCAGCTCACGCCACAGCAAGTGCGCGCAGCGGCCGACGTGTTCATCGCCACCTTGTCCCGCGATTTGATCTTGCTGCTGCGCCATTGCGGCTGCGGCGGCATGCCCGTCAAGGAACTGGCCGAGCAGATCGCTTCCGCGCATTACCACGGCGGAAAATTAGGTCTCGTGCACCGGCAGAAGGGCGATCCCGCCAGCGCGGGACGGCAGATCGTCGAGCCGGCCCACCGCGCCACCTTGCTGGGCAGCTGGGTCTTGACCCTGCTCAAGCTGCGCGTGGGCGACAGCTTGGGCGCGCGCGATATGCAGGCGGCGCAAATAGTTTTGGATATTCTGTGCGTGGCCGCGTTATCCCTGCACATGGACCCCGTGTCCACCCACCCGAACCCTGATGAAAGGCCACCGGCATGACTGCATTGACGCCCTCGCTGGCCATCGTTGCCGCGCGCCTGCCCTCACCCCCATCTTCCGCCGAGCTGCTGGACGCGGACGTGGCGGGCGACACCCCCGACTGGCGCGGCATTGCCGTGCCGGAGCACTTGATGCAACGCTTTGCGCGCCGCAGCGACGCCGCGCCCCTGGCCGCGCGGCCCATCGCGGGCGGACAGATCCACCTGCTGGCGCGCCGCCCCGGCTTTGGCGCCGTGCTGCTCGACGCCTGGGACAGCACGCGCCAGCGCTGGCGCGGCTGGCTCGTCACGCCGGACGCGTCCTATGCGGATGCCTGCGGCCTCGTGGTCGAGGAGCGCGACGCGCCCGCCGACCCGCGCGCGGGCCTGGTGCTGTGCGACATGCCCGTGACTGTCTCCGTGACGGACCTGGGCGCCTGCCTGGGCGTGTTCAGCCAGGAGCGCCTGCAGGCGGCGCGCTGGCTGGAAACGCATGGCCGCGCCAATGGGGCCGCCGCGGCGCCGGGCGTCATCGCCCGCGTGGCCTTGCCCGGCGGCGATTACGCCTTGACTGGCACGCCGCTGTCGAGCGAGCTGGGCAAGGATGGCCGCGTGGCCTACCGGCAATTGTTGCGCCAGGGCTTGCAGCAGTTGCAGATCGCCCCGGCCGATGCCGCCGCGCCACAGATGACGCCAATCAAGCCCGCCAACGCGAACCGCTGGCTGAAGATCGTCACCGCCGTGGCCGCCAGCGTGATGGTGGTGCAATCGGCGTGGCTGTTCCTGCCGAAAGACCAGGCTGTCGTCGGCAATGCGGAATTCCGCAACGGCGGCAGCGGCGTCGAGACGGGCGTGCGCACGCGCGTGCTGTTCCGCGCCGAAGCAAGCGAGGCGGAGATCCGTACGTGGCTGCAGCGCGAGCAGCTGGAAATCGTTGCCGGTCCCGATACGCTCGGCGCCTTCACCGTGTTGTCGCGCAACCGCCAGAAGGTCTTGCCGCCGCCAGGCCCGGGCAATCCGCTGGCCGTCATCAATCCCTGAATCCTGAAATAAGAGAAAGTTATCAAGCATGACAACGTATAAGAATTTTGCATCCGCGCACTGGCGCACACTGGCCATGGGCCTGGCCGCCGGCATGCTGTTGACGGGCTGCGCCATGACGCCGAACGGCCGTGGCGGCGTGATGATGGGCCTCGATACGGCCGAGCTGTTCGGCACGCCGCTGTCCACCTTCCGCTTGCGCGACGGCACGGAAGGCACCTTGCGCAAGGATCCGCAAGGCAAGTATTCGATCAAGCTGTCGCAGGCGTTTCGCGTCGTGCCGCTGGCCAACGCGATCACGGCCCGCGTGGCGCGCGTGGAAAACGTGGGCGAGCGCACGGTGGTGATCGTCGAAACGCAGGAGCGCGGCTGCGCCTACCGCTATGAAGTGCTGGCTTTCCAGGGCACGGACGTGCTGCAGTGGACGGTCGGCAATTGCAAGGACCGCCCCCGCGTGGAACTGGCGGCGGACGCCAAATCGCTGAACATCGACTTTCCCAACTACAACCGCCTGTCGCGCATGATCTACACGGACAACCGCCTGCTCAACGCCAGCGTGGCCGTGCCGCCCGGCGTCGATACGCGCGCCCAGCCGTTTGCCGACGACGCCTTGCGCGCCACCGGCCCGGCGATTGCCACCGTGCCTGGGAGCGGCAGCGACAGCGGCCGCGTGATCCCGGCGCCGCCGGCCGCCGCTCCGGCCCCTGCCGCCGCGCCGAAAGCGGGCAGCCGTGCCAGCGCCAAGCCGCGCCGCCAGGAAACCCAGGCCAAGGCGGCGCCCGCCATCAGCCTGCCGGCCCCGCGCAGCGCAGCCTCTGCGCCGGCGGCCGCGCCGATGATCTTCCAGGCCGAAGAGATCAAGCCCGTCGTCATCGATCTGAGGAAATAAGATGGCCGCGAGTTTGCGCAGTCTGCAAATCCGGCAGACCTTGATCCTGATCATCCTGACGATCATTTATTTGTGCTGCGAGCTGGGCTTCAACGCCCGTTTGCTCGACGTGGTGGGCGGCGACGTCAAGCCGCACGACGTGGAAGGCGTGGAATTCTATGGCCGCAGCCTGTCGGGCATCGCCGCCGCGCTGGTGGTGCTGCAACTGATGTGGCGCCGCCGCCTGAAGAACAATGGCAGCGGCCCCAGCTGGAAAAAGATCCTCTTTTGCTGCTTCGCCACGGCGGCGGTCGTGTTCGGCATTCTGAAGACCACGGTCACGGTGCTGGTGGAAACGCGCGATGCGCAATTTCGCCGCCTGGCCTTCAACACCACCCTGATGCAGCGCTCGCTGGTGGGCGGCAGCCTGCAATTGCAGGGCCTGGTCGACGATGCCACCCTGTTTGCCAAGCCGGAAGGCAAGGCTTTCCTGGCCCTGTTTCCGTTCCTGGCCGTCTCGGTGGGCCACCTCGACGAGCGCATGGAGCCGGCCAAGGAACAGTTGATCAATTTTAATGTCCGCAAGATCGCCGGCGGCGCGGCCGGCTACTATGACAAGTACCAGCAGGCGATCGGCGAGGTGCATGACAAGTGGAAATTGTATTCGGGTATCATTCCCGACGACGATGCGGGCTTGCGCCAGCAGCAGGAATCCGCGTGGAACGATTACCGGCAAAGCCTGTCGCGCCACGGCTGGCAGCCGCATTCCGTGCCGGCGCGGCGCAAGGCGGCCGTCGTCAACAATGTGCGCAAGAAGGTGCCCGTGCCGGCCAACTGGCATCCGGCGGACCAGTTGAGCTTCCGCGCCGCCGTCAAGCGCCGCTATGCATCGGAAGCGGCCAGCAAGGGCTTGACGGTCAAGGGCGACCGCATTCCGCCCGGCTTGTCCTTCCCCGCCTTCGTGGCGCGCCCCGGCATCCAGGCCGTCCTGCGCGACGGGCCGGACGGCGGCGACGGCAGCGAAGCGAGCAAGGGCTTGCGGCTGCCCAAGGGCGCCTTTGTGCAGGACGCGTATGCGAGTCCTGCCGAGTTCAGCCGCCTGTTCGACCAGTTCGCCGCGCGCCAGACGGCGGAAAAGCTGGTCGAATACCGCGCCAGCCGCAGCGACTTCGAAGTGCATGGCAAGTATTATGCGGAGGGCAAGGAGGCGGCACGCGCCGCCATCGTGCCGCCCGTGGCCCTGTTTTTCTCGCTCCTGGGCGCCATCGGCCACTTTTCGAAACTGCTGTACCTGATCGCCACCGTGGGTTTGCTGGTGCTGGCGGCGCGCCGGGGCGAGCAGGCGGGCGCCGATGGCCAGCTGAGCCGGCGTTCCGCCTGGATCGCCACGGGCGTGCTGGCCGGCGCCTTCCTGGGAACCTGGGGCATTTTTACCCTGTCGGACAACAATGTCACGAAGAGCGAGCTGTTCCGCCAGATGCTGGACTGGAACCGCCAGGCGGCCGACGACAGCACGCGCTGGCAAATCGCCGGCAAGGGCTTGCTGGCCAATATCACGCACGTCGTGGCGGTGGGGCAGGGTTACAGCTACCCCGTCAACGAAGCGATCCGCATCAATGTTTTGCAGGGACTCGAATATGGTTATCACCCGGAAAAAAAATAAGGCGGCCGCCCTGGCCTTGCTGCTGTGCATGGCCAGCACGGCCGTCCAGGCCGACTGCCTGGGCATGAAGGTACACGCCCACCGCGGCGCCGGCAATGCGCCGGAAAACTCGCTGAGCGCCCTGCGCAACACGTATTTCGGCACCTGGGACGGCGTCGAGACGGATTTGCAGCTGTTGGGTGACGGCAACTGGGTCGTGCATCACGACCTGCTGACGGGCAGGGTGGTCGACACGGGCGCGCCCCGCACCGTGAAGCAATTGACGGCCGACGACTGGCGCGCGGCCAGCATGAAGAACCGGGGCGTGCTCACGCCGGAAACGCCGCCCTTTGTGACCGACGTCGTCGCCGACCTGGCCACCGCGTTCCCGGCCAAGACCCTGAATGCGGAAATCAAGGACGTCGTGCCGTCGTGCGCGCCCATCGCCACCCTGGTGGCGCAGTTGCGCGGCATCAAGCATGGCAACTGGTTCTTGACGTCGGGCGTGCCGAACAACCTCGCTTGCGCGCGCCGCGCCGATCCGCAGGGTTACCTGGGCCTGCTCGTGTTTGACGCGCGCAATGCGCAGGCGGCCGGCGCCAACCGGGTCAGCCGCTATATCGCGAAAAATGCCCGTCCGCCCAAGCTGGACAAGCCGTGGCTGCAGCGCGTGCAGCAGCAGATCGGCATGCCCGTCGGCGTGCACGTCGATGCGCGCAGCCTGGACGCCAATCCCAGGCTGCTGGACGACGCGGCCGGCCTGAACATGCCCGTCTTCGTCTACGCCGTCGATGGCGACTCGGCCCTGGCCGCGTCCCTGTTGCGCGCCCAGCAGCGCAGCCACCGCCTGCCCAGCGGCGTCATTCTTGACGGCAATCCCCCGAAACGTTTTGTGCGATGATGAAATAAGTTTTCGCTGCTCTGCGAGGCGCTGGTTTTGCCGTGCAGCAGAACGCCTTGCAGTCCCAGAAATAGCAGCGTCCAACGGCCCGTACAGGGCCGCTTTTTGCACATCTTTTGCGCATTGCAGCATCGATAATGTTTGCATCGCGCGCGTGACTGGCCTATAAATGTAATCGATTACATTTATGTGAAAAACCCCATGCTGCCAGCCGTCCCGTCTTCCTTGCCGACAGAAACCGTCTCCATCAGCGCCGTCGCCGCGCATGCGGGTGTGTCGGTGGCCACCGTCTCGCGCGTGATGAACGAGCAGGCAGGCGTGCGGGCGCCCACGCGCGACAAGGTGCTCGCGTCCGTGGCCGCGCTCGGCTACCGCATGAACCACCTGGCGCGCAGCCTGCGCACGGCCGAGAGCCGCATGCTGCTGACCATGGTGCCCGACGTGGGCAATCCGTTTTATGCGCAAATCGTGCGCGGCATCGACACGGTGGCGCGCGAACACGGCTATTTTGTATTGCTGTGCGACACGGGCGCCGACGCGGGCCGCGAGCGCTCCTACTTCGACTTGCTGCGCATGCACCGCGCCGACGGCGCCATCTGCCTGGACCCGGACACGGTGCAGCATGCGCTGTCGCATGAGTCCGCCAGCTTGCCGTGGGTGGCGTGCTGCGAATTCGACCCCGCCGTGGCCGTGCCCTATGTCGGCATCGACAACCACCGGGCCGCGTCGGACGCCGTCGCGCATCTGCTGTCGCGCGGCCATACGCGCATCGGCCTGATCAACTCCGACGAGCGCTATTTGTACGCGCGGCAACGCCAGCAAGGCTATCTGGACACCCTGGCGGCAGCCGGCCTGCCCGTGCGGCCGCAATGGGTGCACACGGTGCAAAGCCTCGACTATGAAGCGGGCACGGCCGCCACCCTGCGCATGATGGCGCAGCCCGATGCGCCGACGGCCATCTTTGCCGTCTCCGACACCCTGGCCATCGGCGTCTTGAGCGCGCTGCGCCAGCTGAACAAGCGCGTGCCCGAGGACGTGGCCGTCATCGGCTTCGATGATATCGCCATCGCCGCGCAGATCGCCCCCGGTTTGACCACCATCGCGCAGCCGATGCGCGAGCTGGGCGAGACGGCGGCCCGCCTGCTGCTGCAGCGCTTGGCGGACCCGGCAGCCAGCGTGCCGGGCGTGTTGCTTGAACATAACTTGGTCTTGCGAGGGAGTGCATAGTGAGCGTTGCCGTCGGTTTCGAGGGGGTGTGCAAGGATTTCGGCCCCGTGCGCGTCTTGCATGGCGTCAGTTTTACCCTGGCGCCCGGGCGCGTGTATGGCTTGCTGGGCGAAAACGGCGCCGGCAAGTCGACCCTGATGAAAATCCTCGCCGGCTACGAGAGCGTGAGCGAAGGCCAGCTGCTGATCGATGGCCAGCCCCGGCGCTTCGCCAGTTCGCGCGCGGCGGAATCTGCCGGTATCGTGCTGATCCACCAGGAATTCAACCTGGCCGAGCACCTGACGGTGGCGCAAAACATGTTTTTAGGCCACGAAAAGACGCGCGGCTGGCTGCTCGACGAGGCCGCCATGCGCGAGGAAGCGTCGCGCTATTTGAAACAGGTGGGGCTGGACGTCTCGCCCGACACCAAAATACGCGACCTCATCGTTGCAGAAAAGCAACTTGTGGAAATCGCCAAGGCCCTGTCGCGCCGCGCCCGCTTTTTGATCATGGACGAGCCGACTGCCACCCTGACGTCGTCGGAAACCCAGCGCCTGTTCGCCGTGATGGCGCAGCTGAAAATCGATGGCGTGACGATTCTGTACATTTCCCACAAGCTTGACGAAGTGGAGCGCAACACGGACGAAGTCATCGTCATGCGCGACGGGCGTTTCGTCACGCGCGAGCCGACGGCCAGCTTGAGCCGCCAGCAGATGGCGAACCTGATGGTAGGGCGCGAATTGTCCGACATGTTCCCCGCGAAAGCGCCGCTGGCGGAAGAGTCTCCTGTGTTGCTGAAAGTCGAGGGGCTGACGGTGCCGGGCTGGTCCAGGGATTTGTCTTTCGAAGTGCGCGCCGGCGAAGTGCTGGGCTTTGCGGGGCTGGTGGGCGCGGGGCGCACGGAATCGTTCGAGGCACTGCTGGGCTTGCGCCCGCGCAGCGCGGGCTTGATCGAGATCAATGGCCAAGAAGTCGACATCCGCACGCCCAGGCAAGCCATGCAGCACGGCATGACGTATCTGAGCGAAGACCGTAAGGGAAAAGGCTTGCACGTGAACCTGGGCTTGCGCGAAAACCTCACCCTGATGACGATGGAGCGCTATGCGCGGCCCTGGCTCGATGTTGCCGGAGAGAAGCAGGCGCTGGCCAAGGCGGTGCTTGACTTCAATATCCGCACGGGCGACCTGGACAGCCGCGCGCGCATGTTGTCGGGCGGCAACCAGCAAAAGCTGGCGCTGGCGAAATACCTGCATTCGGACCCCCGTGTCGTCGTGCTCGATGAACCGAGCCGCGGCGTGGACGTGGGCGCCAAGCGCGACATTTACTTTCTGATCCACCGCCTGGCCGCCGAAGGGCGCGCCGTGATCGTGATTTCATCGGAACTGATCGAATTGATCGGCCTGTGCCACCGCGTCGCCGTGATGCGCGCCGGCACCTTGCAAGCCACCCTGTCTGCTGACCACCTGACCGAAGAGGAGTTGATTGCCCATGCAACCGGCACGCACTGACACCACCGTATCTCCAATCTCCCGATTCGGCGCGCGCATCAAGGGCTTTGGCCCCGTGCTGGGCTTGTTATCTCTGTGCATCGCGGGCACCTTGCTCAATGGCGACTTCGCCACCCTCGATAACCTGATGAACGTGCTCACGCGCACGGCGTTTATCGGCATCATCGCGGTGGGCATGACTTTCGTCATCATCTCGGGCGGCATCGACCTGTCCGTCGGCTCGATGGCGGCGCTGATCGCCGGCTGCATGATCTATTTCATGAATGCGCTGGCGCAAGGCGCGGGGGGCAACCTGGCGCCGATCACCATGCTGGTGCTGGGCATCGCCATGGCCCTGGTCTTGGGCGCCGGTTTCGGCCTGATGCACGGCTTGTTGATCAGCAAGGGCAATATCGAACCGTTCATCGTCACCCTGGGCACCCTGGGCATCTTCCGCGCCGTGCTGACGTACCTGGCCGACGGCGGCGCGCTGACCCTGGACGCCACCCTGTCCGAGCTGTACAGCCCCGTCTACTACACGAGCGTGCTGGGCGCACCGATCCCGATCTGGATTTTCCTGATCGTTGCCGCCGCCGGCGCCGTCATCCTCAACCGCACGACCTTTGGCCGCCACGTGCAGGCGATTGGTTCCAACGAGCAAGTGGCGCGCTATGCGGCCATCAATGTCGACAAGGTCAAGATTGCCACCTACATGCTGCTGGGCGTGTGCGTGGGCATCGCCACCGTGCTGTACGTGCCGCGCCTGGGTTCGGCCACGCCGACGACGGGCTTGCTGTGGGAACTCGAAGCCATCGCCGCCGTCGTCGTCGGCGGCACCGCGCTGAAGGGCGGCGAGGGGCGCATCGTCGGCACCGTCATCGGCGCGATTTTATTATCCGTGATCAGCAACATCCTGAATTTGACCAGCATCATCAGTGTCTACCTGAATGCCGCAGTGCAAGGCGTGGTGATCATCGCCGTCGCCTTCCTGCAGCGAGGCCGCAAATAAAACAAGAGCGGCGTTCTGAAAGGGCGGCCACCGGGCGCCCACAACCTTGGAGGAGAGCAGCATGAAGAGCTTTATACGGGTAGCAGGGATGGCAGTGCTGGTGATGCAGGCGTGGGCCTTGCCGAGTGCGCAAGCGGCTGACAAGTTGGTTGTCGGCGTGGCCATCCCCACGGCCACGCACAGTTTTACCTCGGGCATCGTGTGGTGGGCGAACCAGGCGAAGGCGGAGCTGGAAAAAGCGCATCCGGGGCTGAAAATCATCGTCAAGACGGCCGCCACGGCGCCCGAACAGGCGAACCAGCTGCAGGATATGTTGACGGTGAACAAGATCAATACCCTGGTGATCTTCCCCATCGAATCGGCCTCGCTGACGCAGCCCGTGGCGCAGGTGAAGAACAAGGGCGTGTACGTGACTGTGGTGGATCGCGGCTTGACGAACACGCAGTCGCAGGATGCGTACATCGCCGGCGACAACACGGCCTTCGGCAAGCTGCCGGCCGAATACCTGGCGAAAAGTTTGAATGGCAAGGGCAATATCGTCGTGCTGCGCGGCATGCCGACCACCTTGGACAACGAGCGCTTTGACGCGTTTTCTGCCGTGATGAAGGGCCATCCCGACATCAATGTCCTGGATGCCAAGTATGGCAACTGGAATCGCGACGATGCCTTCAAGGTCATGCAGGATTACCTGACCCGCTTCAAGCACATCGACGCCGTCTGGGCCGCCGATGACGACATGGCCATCGGCGTGCAGAAGGCCATCGCGCAAGCCAAGCGCACGGACATCAAGCAAGTGTTCGGTGGCGCGGGCGCGAAGGGCGCGGTGAAAAAGATCATGGACGGTTCCGACCCGCTGATCGTGGCCGACGTGTCGTACTCGCCGAAGTTCATGTACGACGCCATCAAGCTGACGACGGAAGCGCGCCTGAAAGGTGATAAATTGCCGGCCAACACGATCATCCCCTCGGTGCTGATCACGCGCGAGAACGCCAAGCAGTTTTACTTTCCGAACTCGCCTTTTTAACCGAACCTCCTCCAGGGCCAGCGTCCTGGGGGCTAAAGGATACCCATGAAAACCATCCAGGGCCCGGCCATCTTCCTGGCCCAGTTTCTCGGCGACGAGCCGCCGTTCGACTCGCTCGAGCACCTGGCGCAATGGGCGGCCGGCCTGGGCTACAAGGGCTTGCAGTTGCCGACGGCGCCGCGCTTGTTTGATCTGGAACAAGCGGCCAGCAGCCAGCAGTATTGCGACGACGTGGTCGCCTTGCTGGCGCGCCATGGCTTGCAGGTGACGGAATTGTCGACGCATTTGCAGGGCCAGCTGATCGCCGTGCATCCGGCTTACGACGCGCTGTTCGACGGCTTTGCGCCAGAACAGGTGCGCGGCGATCCTGCCGCGCGCACGGCGTGGGCCACGCAGCAGCTGCTGTGGGCGGCCACCGCCTCGCAGCGCTTGGGGCTGACGGCCCACGTGACGTTTTCCGGCGCGCTGGCCTGGCCGTATCTGTACCCGTGGCCGCAGCGCCCGGCCGGGCTGGTGGAAACGGCATTTGCCGAGCTGGCGAAACGCTGGCTGCCCATTCTCGATGCGTTTGACTCTGCTGGCGTGGACCTCTGCTATGAACTGCATCCGGGCGAGGATTTGCACGATGGCGTGACGTTTGAGCGCTTCCTGGCCGCCGTCCATGACCACCCGCGCGCGTCCATTTTGTACGATCCCAGCCACTTCGTGCTGCAGCAGCTCGATTACCTGGCCTTCATTGACATTTATCATGCGCGCATCAAGGCTTTCCATGTAAAAGATGCGGAATTCCGGCCCAACGGGCGCCAGGGCGTGTATGGCGGCTATGGCGACTGGCAAGACCGTGCCGGGCGCTTCCGCTCGCTCGGTGACGGGCAGATCGATTTCAAGGCGATCTTTTCGAAGATGGCGCAGTACGACTTTCCCGGCTGGGCCGTGCTGGAATGGGAATGCTGCCTGAAACACCCGGAGGACGGCGCGGCCGAAGGGGCGCGTTTCATCCGCGAACACATCATCCACGTGGCGCAGCACGCGTTCGACGATTTCGCGGGCAGTGCAGTTGACCAGGATCAAATCCATCACTTGCTTGGCTTGAAATAGGGAGACGACATGCAGCGACGGATACGCTTGGGCATGGTTGGGGGCGGGCAGGGCGCATTCATCGGCGCTGTGCACCGTATCGCGGCGCGTATCGACGACCAGTATGAACTGGTGGCGGGCGCCCTGTCGTCCGACCCGCAGCGCGCGCGCGACAGCGGCATCGCGCTGCATCTTTCTCCGGAGCGCTGCTACAGCGATTACCGTGCCATGGCGCAGGCGGAAAGCCAGCGCCCGGACGGCATCGAGGCCGTGGCCATCGTCACGCCGAACCATTTACATGCGCCCGTCGCCACGGCGTTCATGGAAGCGGGCATCCATGTGATCTGCGACAAGCCGCTGGGCATCTCGCTGGCGGAGGGGCAGGCCTTGGCCGCGCTGGCAGAGCAGAAAAACCTGCTGTTTGCGCTCACGCATACCTATAGCGGTTATCCGCTGCTGCGCCACGCGAAAGCGATGGTCGAGGCGGGCGAAATCGGCAAGCTGCGCCTCGTGCAGGTCGAGTATTCGCAGGATTGGCTGGCGGACGCGATACACGCGGGCGGCATGAGCGAGGGCAACTGGCATAACGACCCGCTGAAAGCTGGCCCGGGCGGCACCCTGCTCGACGTGGGCTTGCACGCGTATCACCTGGCGCAGTTCGTCAGCGGCTTGACGCCGCAGCAGGTGCTGGCGGAATTGTCGACTTTTGTTCCGCACCGCACCCTGGACGACCACGTGCAGGTGATGCTGCGCTACGCCAACGGTGCCAAGGGAACCTTGTGGGCCAGCCAGGTGGCGACGGGGTGTGAAAACACGGTGCGTTTGCGCCTGTTCGGCAGCAAGGCGCAGCTGGACTTTGACCAGGAACAACCTAATGAGCTGTGGTGCACGCCGCAGGGCGGCAACCGCCAGCTGCTGCGCCCGGGACGGGTCGACAGCGCCGCCGCGCGCCACGCCACGCGCGTGCCGGCCGGCCACCCGGAAGGGTATCTGGAAGCGTTTGCCCAGCTGTACCTGGATGCGGCCTTGCACATTCGGGCCTTGCAGGCGGGCTTGCCCGTGCCCAGCGAAGCCAGCTGGCTGCCGACGGTGGCCGATGGCGTGGCGGGCCTGGCCTTTGCCGAGGCCGTGCTGCGCAGCCATGCGCAGGGCGCTACCTGGACCACCCTGGCGGACTGTTAAACTGGGCGCATGAGCGCGCCCCTGACCACCTTTATCGTTACCATCGTCCCGCAAGGCTGGCAATTCCCGGCCGAAGCGGGCACCACCGTGTTGGCCGCCGCCGAGCTGGCCGGCATTCGCCTGCTCAGTTCCTGCCGCAACGGCACGTGCCGCACGTGCATCTGCCACATGCCCGAAGGAAAGGTGCGCTACACGGTGGACTGGCCCGGCATCAGTCCCGATGAACGGCTCGACGGCTATATCCTGCCCTGCGTGGCCGTGGCGGACAGCGATGTCACCATCCAGGCGCGCGCCGTGCGCACGGGCAATTAGTTCACGACGGCTTGCCGCCCTTGAGGCGCTGCAGCAGCGCTTCCACGCCGTCGCTGACGGGCAAGCCGTGGCGGCGCAGCAGCTGCACGTGCAAGACCAGGTTTTCCAGCACCAGCTTGGCCGCCACGGCCAGCAGGGCCAGGTTGCGGTCTTCCGGGCTGAAACTTTCCATCGCGTCGGCCATCTCGCACAGGTGATTGGCGATCAGGCCGCGCAATTCCTGCTCGTCGAAGGGCAGGTCGGCAAAGTCGATCGGGTCGGCCACTTCCACTTCCTGCATCAGCACCGCTAGTTCTTCCGGGGTAATCGTCATGCCTGGCCTCCTTGTGTGCTTGCCGCTATTTTAATTGTATTGGCCGTAAAGCGGACTAGAATGAGTCCAGGCCGACGACGTCAAAGGCACTATGGCGCACTTGCATTTTACGCAACAACTGGCGCGTTTCCTCGACGTCCCCACTGTGGACGTGGCGGCGCCATGCCTGCGCGCCGCCCTCGATAGCGTCTTTGCCCAGCAGCCGCGCCTGCGCGGCTACGTGCTCGACGAGCAGGGCGCCTTGCGTCCGAACGTGGTGATCTTCATCGATGGCGCCCGTTGCCGCGAGCGGCGCGTGCTGGACGACCTATTGCGGCCCGACAGCCAGGTGTATATCTTGCAGGCACTTTCCGGAGGTTAATCATGGGACCAGGCAGGGCGCAACGCGCGTATCTCGGCACCCGCAAGGGGCTGTTCCAGTTCGATGTCGATGCGGCCGGCGCCTGGCAGCTGGCGCTGGTGCAGTTTGCCGGCGACCCCGTCTCCATGCTGCTGCACGACGGCCGCGACGGCGCCCTGTACGCGGCCCTGACCCTGGGCCACTTCGGCGCCAAGCTGCACCGCCGCGATGCGGGCGCCAGCGCCTGGCAAGAAGTCGCCGTGCCCGCCTATCCCGCCAAGCCCGAGGGCAGCAGCGATAGCGTGGACTGGACGGTGCGGCAGATCTGGTCGCTGGCGGCCGGCGGCGCGGACCAGCCCGGCGTGCTGTGGGCGGGCACCCTGCCTGGCGGCCTGTTCCGCTCAAGCGACCGCGGCGACAGCTGGCAGCTGGTGGACTCGTTGTGGAACGTGCCGCAGCGGGCGCAATGGTTTGGCGGCGGCTATGACGTGCCCGGCATCCACAGCATCTGCGTCGATCCGCGCGACAGCAATACCGTGCTGGTGGGCGTGTCCTGCGGCGGAGTATGGCAAACGCGCGATGGCGGCGCCAACTGGGCCTTGAGCGCGACGGGCATGCGGGCCGACTACATGCCGCCCGAACTCGATGAAAACGAAGCCGTGCAAGACCCGCACCGCATCGTGCGCAGCGCCGGCACGCCAGACGCGCTGTGGTGCCAGCACCATAACGGCATCTGGCGCTCGCAAGACGCCGGCTGGCACTGGCAGGAAGTCACCACGGCGCCGCTGTCGCATTTCGGCTTTGCCGTGGCCGTGCATCCGCGCGACGGCGAGACGGCCTGGTTCGTGCCCGCGCAGGCGGACGTGCTGCGCATACCCGTCGATGGCGCGCTGGCCGTGACGCGCACGCGCGACGGCGGCAAAACGTTCCAGGTGTTGCGCGAGGGATTGCCGCAGCGGCATTGCTACGACCTCGTGTACCGCCACGGGCTGGCGCTGGCCGACGACGGGCGCAGTTTAGTGATGGCGTCGACGACGGGCGGCGCCTGGTATTCGGGCGACGAGGGCGAGCATTGGCAGACCATCTCCGCCCACTTGCCGCCCGTCTATGCCGTCTGTTTTGCCACGCCGTAATAGCACAGGAAGATATCGACGGCCAGTTCCGTCACTTCGCGCCGGCGTGCCGGGCCCAGCAGAGGCTCACCGAGGGTGATCTGCGGCCAGAAGGCAAAGGTCTTCAGTGGAGCCATCAGCAGGTGCCCCACTTCCAGCGTCTCGCCCGCCTTGATGCGCCCGTCTTGCTGCGCCGCGCGGATCCAGATATTCAGGCCCGTTTCCTTTTCATTCAGGCGCGCCACCATCGCTTGCGCGC
Source organism: Janthinobacterium sp. TPC_1 (assembly GCF_056037845.1). Lineage (NCBI taxonomy): Bacteria > Pseudomonadati > Pseudomonadota > Betaproteobacteria > Burkholderiales > Oxalobacteraceae > Janthinobacterium > Janthinobacterium sp. TPC_1. The sequence goes on from NZ_CP195157.1 coordinate 1,811,397, forward strand.
GCTCGGGCGAGTGGATGGTTTCGCCGAAGATCACGCGCGCCAGGTCGATGAATGCCGCGTCGCACAGCAAGGCCATTTTCTGCTCGACCAGGGCCAGCACTTGCGGCCGCAGCGGCTGGTTGGCCACATAGGGCACGGCAGGCTGGGCCATGCTGCTTTCCCACATGCGCTGCAGGATTTCCGCGAACAGCTCGTCCTTGCTGGGGAAATGGTTGTACACGGTGCGCTTGGACACGGCGGCCGTGGCGGCGATCCTGTCCATGCTGGTCGCATCAAAACCGTGCTCGCGGAACTCGGCGATGGCGGCATCGACGATGGCGACGCGCTTGCGGTCGGTGAGGCGTTGCGGTGCGGCCATGGCTGAAAATCTCCTTTGAAAACAATATTTTACACCTCTTGGTTTACTTTGCCAGAAATAGGAACTACACTGTGTAGTGTAATTTAATCCTTGTATTTTATTGACCGGGCTGCATATGTACCGCATCTTATTCTTGGGAGTTCTGATCATCATGAGTTCTTGCACCTTGCGCGCCGCGCCCGTCGCGCCCACCGAATCACCGCAACGCCTCGACGGCAAGTTCCGCAATCCCGTGCAGATGCACAAGCTGGGCACGGCGGCAACGCTCAAGCTGATGTGGACGTTTCTCTTCGATAAGCCCGACAGCACGGTGCCGGCCGCTGCCGTGCCCGTGCAAGCCCTGACCCGGGCGCAACTGCTGGCCGCGCCCGACAATAGCCTGTTTCGCCTCGGCCATTCGACCCTGCTGCTGAAACTGAACAATGAGTTTTTCCTGACGGACCCCGTGTTTTCCGAGCGCGCCTCGCCCGTGCAATGGGCCGGCCCGAAGCGCTTTCACCAGCCGCCCATCAGCATCGCCGACTTGCCGCCGATCAAGGCCGTCATCCTGTCGCACGACCATTACGACCACCTCGACCATGCTGCCGTGCTGCAACTGGCGGCCAAGACCGAACATTTTATTGCGCCGCTGGGCGTGGGCGACACCCTGGTGTCCTGGGGCGTGCCGGCCGCCAAGGTGCAGCAATTCGACTGGTGGCAGGGGACGACGATAGCCGGCGTGAAACTCGTCGCGACGCCGTCGCAGCATTTCTCGGGACGCGGCTTGTTTGACGGTAATCAAACCCTGTGGGCCTCGTGGGTTATCGACGCGCCCGGGGTGCGCGTGTTTTTCAGCGGCGATTCCGGCTATTTCGACGGTTTCAGGCAGATCGGCGACAAATACGGCCCGTTCGACGTGACCATGATCGAAACGGGCGCCTACGACAAGCTGTGGCCGGACGTGCACATGCAGCCCGAGGAAACCTTGCAAGCCCACCTGGACTTGCGCGGCAAGTGGCTCATGCCCGTGCATAACGGCACCTTTGACCTGGGGCTGCACGCCTGGCATGAGCCGTTCGACCGCATTGCGGGACTGGCGGCCAAGCGGGGCGTGAACCTGGCCACGCCGCAGATGGGCGAGGCGGTTGACCTGGCGCAGCCGAAGCAGGGGACTACATGGTGGCTGCCAATGCTGGAAGAGGAAATGCTGCGGTAATTTACGCCGTTACGCCGTCACGTCGATCAGGCGGCCCAGCGTCTGGCCATAGCCGTTCAGCTGGGGCGTGCTTTTCGGCGCGGCCGGGATGGCTTGCTGCGGCACGGCTACCTTGATCGCCTGATCCAGCTGCGGTGCCTTCACGGCGGCGGGGGCATCGGCCTGCGCTTGCTGGCTGCTGCGTTGCGTCTGGCTCAGCGATTCCTGTTCCCGCGCCAGCAGCTGGCGGCTTTGCGCCAGCTGTTCGCTGTCGCGCCGTACCTGGTTCTGGCCTTGCTCGACCCGGCGCCGCGCCGTGGCCAGCGAGGCTTGCAAGTTGTTGGCGGATGTTAGCGTGACCACATTGTTCACCTTTGAAAGAATATCCAGGCTTGCGCAGGAGAGGGAAGTCAGGCCGGGGAGCGCGACGTGTCCGCAGGTAATCTTTACCTGAATCAAGAGTAGGACAAATTCTCGCACAGTTCCAGTGAATTATGTTTTCTTGATAATTTTATCGTGCGCGCTTTGCCTTGCCGAAGCGGCATGCCGAAACTGGCCGGACATTTGCCAAAGTGAGTACCCGCTGTGGCTTTCAGTCCTTGTTTGTCTGGCATTGCCGAGGCCAGGCCGCGCACAGTTGTTAAACGTGGTCGCCTATAAAACGTTGCTTTTTAAATAGTCAATATGTTGTTGTTTTTCTACCATGTATGAGCACGCGAATGCGCGGCCTGTTTGGCGCTCTGGGCTATAATGGACGGTCAGAGTTGGTTTCTTTTGCCATACAGACAGGTAGTTAACATGAATCTCAAGAGCCTCGCAATTGCCCTCGGCATGTCGAAAACGACAGTCAGCAGGGCGTTGAACGGCTATCCGGAAGTCAATTCCCGCACCCGTGAAATCGTCCTGGCCGCCGCCAAGAAAGTCGGCTACCGGCCCAATCCGCTGGCGCGCAGCCTGGCCGTCGGCCGCACCAACGTGCTCGGCATGATCTATCCGCTGCTGCCCAGCGACCTGGGCGACAGCGTCTTTCTTTCCGTCGTGAATGGCATGTCGGATGCCGTCGAAGCGTCGAAGATGAGCCTGATCATCGCGCCCGTGTCGCCGCAGAACGAACAGCCGTCATATGAAAACATGGTGCGCGGACGCCAGGTTGATGGCCTCGTGGTGGGCCGCACCAAGGTGGTCGACGAGCGCATCGCATATCTGACGAAAGTCGGCTTTCCGTTTGTCGCGAACGGCCGCACGCGCATCGACGCGCCCTACGCGTATTTTGACTACGACAACGACACGGGCATCGACCTGGCCGTGTCCTTCCTGGCGGCGCATGGCCACCAGCGTATCGCCCTGCTGAGCGCGCCGCTGGAGCTGCATTTTGCTTATGAGCGCAAGGAAAGCTTTATCCGCTGCATGGCGCAGGCGGGCTTGCCGCTGGATCCCGCCTATCTGCTCGATAATACTTTCGACCGCCGCAGCGGCTACCAGGCCATGCAGCAATTGCTGGCTTGCTCGCCCCGTCCGACGGCCGTCATCGTCGACAACCACCTGTCCGGCGTGGGCGTGGTGCGCGCGCTGATGGATGCGGGTATCGAAATCGGCAAGGAAATCTCCGTCATCGTCTGGGGCAATGTGGAAGATACCTTGATCGGCATCAACGTCACCACCATCGACCAGCCCGACCTGCGCCGCGCCGGCGCCAAGATGGTGGAAATGCTGCAATCGCTGCTGGCCGGCACGCCGCCGGAACGGCTGCAGGAAATCTGGCAACCGGTGCTGTTGCCGGGGGCGACGGTGGGGCGCTGCGCGGATTGACATCAGTTCATGCCCAGTATGGGACGTATTCCGCGAATTTATTGCCGCTGGTGCTGTCCTTGCGCTTGATGCGTCCCGCTGCGACAGCATCGGCAATCAAGTTGGTGATTTGATTGCGCTGGCGCTCGCTGACCTTGAAGCGGGTACGCAAGGTGGTATTGGTCAATGTCTGGCTGGAAAAATACTGCAAAACGGCATGTTGATAGCAAGCTTCCACGCGCTCGACCTGCGCCATGTCGGCGAACTGCCTTGGCGCGTACAAGGTGACTTGGAAACCATTTTCCAGTGGCGTGAAGAGGACGGGCGGCATGCCGAATAACTCGACGGCCGAGACCACTTTTTGGAATCCCGTACCCCTTTCTTCACAGATCCGATATTGCCGAAATTTGGATGCCAGCAATTCATTGCGTGACTCTGGTGTCGTACCGATCAGACGGTCAAGGCGCTTGCTTGGAAGCAGTGTCCCCGGATTGGTGAAGGTGATGCGGTCGTCGTAGATTTCTATAGTAGGGCCAGCGCCTGTGACGTTGAAATCCTGGTGGATCAAGGCATTCGCGATTAATTCGCGTAGCGCAATTTCAGGATAGAGGCTAACTTGCTCACGCAGGGATTGCTGGATCACTTCCGAATGTGGCAGGACGCGCAGTAGATAGCCGATCAAGCCTTCGAAACCCACTGCATAGCCTTTGTTGCCGCGAACTTCATCAATTGTATCGACTTTGTTGGTGCCGCTATAACGGATGACGCGAATACGTTTACGACTGAGGTGCGTGAAGTGCTCCAACTCACGCGCTGCTGAGATACCACCGAAATGCGTAATGTAGTAGCCGCTGCCATCGGGAATGACCATATTTTCCTCCTCCAGCCAGCGCATCAGCTCAAAGCTGTCGTCAGGAAGAGGGCGTTGCAAGAGTTTGGAAATGGTCGCCAGATCGAGATGTTCGATGACTTCATCGGCAGAAAGCAGGGGTGTCGTTCGTAGTTCCTCCCAGCGGGGAGCATGGCTGTTGAGCATGAGTGCACCAACTTCCGATCGAGATGCTTTACGACTTGTGCCACCCGATCTTATCCATGTTTCTTCAATACTCTTGCCCCTGCGATGTGCGGGCTTGTCTGCTTGTTCACGGATATAAACGAATAATAAAGGAACGGTGTCGTATTCGACTACTGCATGGTCGAGGATAAGAGGCGGCTCAACTGCATCGCGGCCCAGATTGGTCAACTGCAAAATGGTTTCTTCAACTTGAGTTTGCTCAACTCCCATCAGCGCAGCTCCAGCGTCTGCGATGCCATAGACCATATAGTCGCCGTGCGGACAATTGGAGAAGGCGATCAGATGTTCGATTAAGCGCTCTTTGTTGCCGGACAACGATAGTTTCCAGTCCAGTTCATTGATCTCATGGGGCACGGGATCCCGACTGGACTTAAGCAGCGCTATTGCCTGGACGACCCAATGTTTTGCCATGTGATTGTAAGTGGCTGATTTTTATGGTTATTTTGCGTCTGTCGTTTTTCTGGTGTGATAAAGCGAGTGAAATAAATGGCAGGATCAGGATAGTGAATTAAACGCTGCCAGGCAAGCCACCTGGCAGCGTTGTATTCCAGAGTTACCTAGGCTGCGTGCTTGCTCCCATCAGCCAGCTTTGCCAGCAACCTCGCCTTGTCCTTGCGGTAAGTATCGACGGCCGCTTCCTTGACGTGGCCGAAGCCGCGGATTTTCTCGGGCAGGGTCGCCAGTTCCACGCAGGTGGCAATATTGTCCGCTGTCAGGTTCACCAGCATGCCGGCCAGCAGTTCGCGGTACTCGACGATCAGCGCGCGTTCCATCTTGCGCTCGGCCGTATAACCGAAGATGTCGAAGGTGCCGCCGCGCAAGCCTTTTGCTTTGGCCAGCAGCTTGAAGGCGCGCCACATCCAGGAACCGAACTCCGCTTTCACCAGATGCCCTTTTGCATCTTTCTTGGCGAACAGCGGCGGCGCCAGGTTGAATTTCACGGAGAAGTTGCCTTCGAACTGCTGCTGCAATTGCTCCACGAAACGGCCATCCGTGTACAAACGCGCCACTTCATACTCGTCCTTGTAGGCGAGCAACTTGAAATAGCTCTTGGCGACAGCCGTCGACAGCTTCTGGCCCAGTCCCAGGGCATTCTCGCGGTCGCGTACCTGTTTGACCAGGGTCAAGTAACCATCCGCATACGCGGCGTTCTGGTACGCGGTGAGGAATTCCACGCGCTTTTTCACCAGGCTATCCAGGCTTTGCGGCATCTGCACGAGGATCGCTTGCGACGGCGTGGCGATTTGGGTCACCTTGCGCACGTCGACGGCGGCGCGGCGGCCCCACAAAAAGCTTTTCTTGTTCGATTCGATGCCGACGCCATTGAGTTCAATGGCGCGCAGCAAGGCCGCTTGCGTCAACGGGATGCGGCCCTTTTGCCAGGCGTAGCCGAGCATGAACAGGTTGGCGGCGATCGAGTCGCCCATCAGCGCGGTAGCCAGTTTTGTGGCGTCGATAAAGTCGGCAGCATCCGCGCCGCCCACGGATTCTTCGATCAGCTGGCGCACTTCCGCCGTTGGATATTGCCAGTCGGCATTTTGCGCAAACGTGCCCGGCGGCTGTTCGTGCAGGTTGACGACGGCCAGGCTTCTACCCGGGCGCATTTTCGACACGGCATCCTGCGCGCCGGCCGTCAGCATGTCGCAGCCCAGAATCAGGTCCGCTTCGCCCGTGGCGATGCGCTGGGCGCGGATGTGCGCGGGGGACTTGGCGATCTTCACGTGCGAGGTGACGGAACCGTTCTTTTGCGACATGCCCGTCATGTCCAGCACGGACGCGCCCTTGCCTTCCAGGTGGGCCGCCATGCCCATCAGCGCGCCCACGGTGATGACGCCCGTGCCGCCGATGCCGTTGATGAGGATGTTGTACGGCGCGTCGCAGGCAGGCAATTGGGGTTCCGGCAGCGGGCCGAAGTTGTCCGTCTCGCCCGCTTTACTCGCTCCCGTCTTGGTTTTTTTCAGGCTGCCGCCTTCGACGGTGACGAAGCTGGGGCAGAAACCCTTGGCGCACGAGTAATCCTTGTTGCACGAGGATTGGTCGATGGTGCGCTTGCGGCCAAATTCCGTCTCTTTCGGCAGGATCGACACGCAGTTCGATTGCACGCCGCAGTCGCCGCAGCCTTCGCAGACGGCGTCGTTGATGACCATGCGTTTCGGCAAATCGGGATACTCGCCTTTTTTCCTGCGCCGGCGCTTCTCGGCGGCGCAAGTCTGGTCGTAGATCAGCACGGACACGCCTGGTACCTCGCGCAATTCGCGCTGCACGGCATCCATGTCCTTGCGGTCGTGCAAGGTCAGGTGGGCGGGCAGGTTGCTGCGGTCGCTGTAGCGTGATAAATCTTCCGTGACCAGGGCGATGCGGGCGATGCCTTCGGCCGCCACCTGCTGCGCCATCATCGGTACGGTAATCAAGCCGTCCACGGGCTGGCCGCCCGTCATGGCGACGGCGTCGTTGTACAGGATTTTATAGGTGATGTTGACCTTGGCCGCCTGGGCGGCGCGGATGGCCAGGTAGCCCGAATGAAAGTAGGTGCCGTCACCGAGGTTCTGGAACACGTGCGGCAATTCGGAAAATGCGGCTTGCCCGATCCACGGCGCGCCTTCACCGCCCATGTGCGTGGTCAGCTTGTTCATTTCCGGATAGATCGAGGTCGCCATCACGTGGCAGCCGATGCCGGCCAGCGCCAGGCTGCCGTCGGGCACCTTGGTCGACGTGTTGTGCGGGCAGCCGGAGCAGTAGAACGCGGGGCGGAAAGGCGTATTCACGGCCTTTTTCAATACCGCATCCTTGGCGTCGAGGAAACTTAATCTCGCCTTGATCAGGTCGCAGGTGACGGGGTCGGAAATCAGGCGCGCGATGCGGCTGGCGATGACACGCGCCACTTGCGAGACGGAAAAGTCGGCCTTCGAGGTCAGCAGCCATTCGCCGCGCGGCGCCACCCATTCGCCTTTTTCGTCGAACTTGCCGATCACGCGCGGACGCACGTCGTCGCGCCAGTTGTACAGCTGTTCCTTGAGCTGGTATTCGACGATCTGACGCTTCTCTTCTACCACGAGAATTTCATCGAGACCTTGCGCAAACTCACGCACGCTGTCCGGCTCCAGCGGCCACGGCATGGCCACCTTGAACAGCCGCATGCCGACATCGGCCGCCATCTGCTCGTCGATGCCCAGCTCTTCCAGCGCTTCCAGCACGTCCAGATACGATTTGCCGGAGGCAATGATGCCCAGCTTGGCGTTCGGGCTGTCGATGGTGGTGTGTGGTTGAGCTTGTTTTCGCGCGCGTAGGCCAGGGCCGCATAGATCTTGTAATCCTGCATCAGCGCTTCCTGGTTGCGCGCCTGCTGGCCCAGCGGGATGCTCGACAGGCGCGCGTTCAGGCCGCCTTCGGGCATGACGAAGTCTTGCGGAATTTTCACTTCCACGCGGAACGGATCGGCGTCGATGGAAGCCGACGATTCGACCGTGTCGGCCAGGGCCTTGAAGGCTACCGTGCAGCCGGAAAAGCGCGACATGGCCCAGCCGTGGATGCCCAGGTCCAGGTATTCCTGCACATTGCATGGATACAGGACGGGGATCATCGAGGCGGAGAACAGATGGTCGGACTGGTGCGGCAGGGTCGACGAATACGCGCCATGGTCGTCGCCGGCTACCAGCAGCACGCCGCCCAGTTTCGAGGTTCCCGCATGGTTCATGTGCTTGAAGACGTCGCCGCAGCGGTCCACGCCCGGGCCCTTGCCGTACCACATGGCGAACACGCCGTCGTACTTGGCCGGGCCGATCAGGTCGACCTGCTGCGAACCCCAGACGGCCGTGGCCGCCAAGTCTTCGTTGACGCCGGGCACGAACTGCACGTGGTGCGCTTCCAGCTGTTTCTTGGCTTTCCACAGGTTTTCATCGAGGCCGCCCAGGGGCGAGCCGCGGTAGCCGGAAATGAAGCCGGCCGTGTTCAGGCCCGCGGCCTGGTCGCGCAGGCGCTGCATCATGGGCAGGCGCACGAGGGCCTGGATGCCGGACAAGAAGATGGCGCCGGAAGTGGCCGTGTATTTGTCGTCGAGGCTGACGGTGGTCAAGCGGGAAGTGTCGGGGGGCGTAGATGGCGCGGCACCGGCGTTTCTAGCGAACGCTACGGAGCCGTTTTCCGTGGTCACGGACATGGCTGTCTCCAAAAGGGTGTTTCAGATGACGGCTGTACAAGGGACGCGCCCGGTAAGGCGCGCACTGTGCAGACGGGACGGCCGCGTGTGGGCGGCACATAATAACTATTTTAAAAATTTAAAATAATTAATGTGGTCAGTGTAGAACGAGTCAGGAGTGGGGGCAAATACGCTTTGGCGATGGGGGTATAAGAAATACTTATGCCGTGGGCGAGAGCACGTGCGCCCCCACCCAGCGCCCGCTGCCGCACAGCTCGGCGGCCACTTGCAGCACGAGGTGCTTCACGGCGTTGCCCGCATTGGTGAGGGGAATGTTTTTCGAGGCGCACAGGGCCACCGTGCGCGACAGCACGGGGCTGTGGATGGCGTAGCTGCGCATGGCGCCGCTGTCGAGTTCGGCCAGCAGCGGGGCGGCGGGCAGGATGGTGGCGCCCATGCCGGCCAGGATGGCCGATTTCAGGATGGCGATGGAGTTGATCTCGATCACGTTCGCCGTCTCCAGGCCCAGTTCGCGGGCGCGGCTGTCGATGCGGGGGCGCACGCCGTGCTGCAGGCCCGGCAGGATCAGGGTGGCGCTCAAGGCTTGCTGGAACGACACGGCAAGGCCGGCGGCGCGAACGGCGAATCGCTGCGGCAAATAAAACGCATCTCTTCTTCCACCAGCGGGCAGCAGGAAAACGGCGTCAGCTGGCCATCGTCGAACAGCACGGCCAGGTTGATGCGGCCCGATTTGAGCTGTTCATTGAGGTTGCCCGTGATTTCTTCCGTCAGTTGCAGGGTGATCTCGGGATAGCGTTCGCGCGCGGCCAGCAGCAGGGGCAGGGCCAGGGCGCCGGAGATGCTGTGCGGCAAGCCCAGGGTGACATTGCCGGACGGCCGCGTGGCGCTTTGCGTGACGGCCGAGCGGGCGTCGGCCACCTGTTTCAGGATCGCCTGCGCATGTTCGTAGAATACCTTGCCCGCGTCCGTGCTGAGCACGCCCTGGGCCGAGCGGTGCAGCAGCTGCACCCCCAGTTCCTCTTCCAGCTGGCGCAGCTGCTGCGTCAGGGCCGGCTGCGCCACGTGCAGGACCAGGGCCGCGCGCGACAGCGAGCCGTGGTCGACGATGGCAACAAAGTAGCGTAATTGGCGCAGTTCCATGGGTTCCAGAAGCGGTACGGTGATCGGAAAAATTGCGCCGCGGCGCCGAACGCGGCCAGCAGAATAACAATTTTGTTATACTCATTCTAGCCCCTTCGGTGCTCCAGACGCGTATTTGTGGGATGACAGCATGCTCAAGAAAGTTGATTCGTCTCAATTAAAAGTGGGCATGTACATTCATGACCTCAGCTGCGACTGGATGACGCATCCCTTCGTGCGTAACCGTTTCCTGTTGCGCAGCGACGAGGAAATCCGCAAGATCGTGCAGGCCGGCATTCACGACGTGGTGATCGACAGCGGCAAGGGCCTCGACGTGCAGGACGCGCCCACCGTGGCGCAGGCGCGCGCCGAGACCGAGCGCGAACTGGTGCAGATCGCCGCGGCGGCGCCGCCAGTGGTCACGCGCGTGTCGCTGGGCATGGAACTGGCCCGCGCCACGCAGGTGCGCCGGCAGGCAGCGAGCCTGGCGCACGGTGATGGCCGATGTGCGCCTGGGCAAGGCCGTCGAGCTCGACCGTGTGCAGCACACGGTGCAAGATATTACCGAATCGATCCTGCGCAATCCCGGCGCCCTCGTCGGCTTGCTGCGCATCAAGACCAAGGATGACTACACCTTTTTGCATTCCGTCAGCGTGTGCGCGCTGCTGGTGGCGTTTTGCCGCTCGCGCGGCATCGATGCGGCCACCACGCACCAGGCCGGCCTCGGTGGCTTGCTGCACGACACGGGCAAGGCCCTGGTGCCCGACAGCGTCCTGAACAAGCCCGGTCCATTGACGCCGGAAGAATTCGCCCTGATCAAGCGCCATCCGCGCGACGGCTACGACATCCTGCGCCAGTCGCCCGAGCTGGGCGCGATTCCCCTCGACATCGCCCTGCATCACCATGAGCGGCGCGACGGCAGCGGCTACCCGGACCAGCTGGCCGGCGACGCCATCAGCGAGCTGGCGCAGATGGCCGCCATCGTCGATGTGTATGACGCGCTGCTGACGTCGGACCGCAGCTACCACAAGGGCATCGCGGCCGCCGAAGCCCTGCGCAAGATCTATGAATGGAGCAAATTCCACTTCAACCCCGTGTTTGCGCAGGATTTCATGCGCTGCGTGGGCATCTATCCGGTGGGCACCATGGTGATGCTGGAATCGGGCCGCCTGGCCGTCGTCGTCGAGGCGCACGAGAGCAATCTGCTGGCGCCGAAAGTGAACGTGTTTTTCAGTACGAAAAGCAAGACCTACATCAAGCCCGAAACGGTCGACCTGTCGCGCGGCTTCGGCTTCGGCGGCGCCGACAAGATCGTCGGCCATGAGTCGGCTGCCAGGTGGCAGGTCGATCCCATGCGCTTTCTCTCCCTCGCGGATGCCTGATCAGGTTTTTTGTTTTTGACTGAGAGCGCCTGAAAAACGTTCAGGGCAAGGCGCAGGCGCGAAGACAGTACGACCAGTACGGCGAGCGCCTGCAACGCCGCGATGGACGTTTTCTCAGGTGATCAGAAAAATTCCGCCGTATCGTTCGAGGCGATAGTGGTAAGCAAGCCCTTGGCGACCAGCTCGTCATAGTGGCAAGCCAGGTTGCGGCCATGGCTCTTGGCGTAATACAAGGCCTGGTCGGCGCGGCCGAGGATGATGACGGGCGCTTCGTAGGCGTTGATGCTGACGAAGCCCACGCTGACGGTGACTCGGCCCACTTGCGGGAAGTCGTGCGCTTCGACATTGGTGCGGAAGCGGTCGATGATTTTCTGCGCATTTTCCAGGGTGATCGAGCGCAGCAGCACGACGAATTCCTCGCCGCCGAAGCGGAAGATGCGGTCTTGCGAGCGGAACGACGATTGCAGCTGGTTGGCGATCAGGATCAGCACTTCATCGCCATACAGGTGGCCGAATTTATCGTTGACCAATTTAAAATGGTCGACGTCGATCACGGCCAGCCATTGCCGTTCCGTATCCGTATGGTGGCGCCGCTCTTCCTCGACGGGACGCGGCCTTTCCGCTTCCGGTTCGCCGCGGCTTTGCAGGATTTTCGCCAGCTGGTCGTCGAAGGTCTTGCGATTCAACAAGCCGGTGAGCGAATCGCGTTCGCTGTAGTCGAGCAGGTTCTGGAAATTGCGGTACACGCTGACGATGCCGCCGATCACCTGGATGGTGGCGCCCGTGTAGGGCGTGGGGTTGGTGATTTCCAGGCAGGTGGTGACCTGGTCGCCGATCCAGATGGGCAGCCATAGCAGGTGGCGGCCGTCGGCGCACAGGGTGTCGGCGCTCGCCTCGTGGCGCGCGATGCAGGCGGCCAGGGCCGGGTACTCCGACAGCGGTTCACCCGGCAGCGCAGGATCGGCATTGTCTTCCATGCGGGCAACGCTGCCCGCCACGATGATGGCCCGCGACCGCACGAACACCTGGCCACGCACGCTGGTCAGGGCCAGCACACGGGTCTGCGACGCGGAAGCGAGTTCCTGGACCGCCGAGATCACGGAGATGTCGAGCATCGTGTGGTCGCGGTGCCCGGTCATATCCACCATGTGTTTCAGTAGGGAATCCATTGTCGTTCTCTGGAAAGTAGTCACACAAGTGTCGTCATAGCAGCATTGCATCAAGCAAGAGCATGTTCGCGTCCGTCTACAAGAAGCCAAGATTTATTTGGTGGCATGACGCTCTGTACCGCCGGGCGAGAGGCCTTTCCAAAGAAGAGCTAAGCAGGATAATGTCTTTTTGCCTAATAGGCAATTAACGTATGCAATATTTCATGTAAATACATGAGATTAGGGCAGCGCGTTGCAAAAAACTTGCCCTGACGCAGACTTTCAATCCTGATCGCAACATTTGTTTGCGCCAGTCGTCATTTCAACAGGGTTTGATAATTTCCATATGGAAACTTGTGGCGCGTCAATTTGCCAAAACGTAGACGCTTTATAGTCAATGCAATGGCGCAGAAATTTACGGCAGGAAACATATTAGCAGGAATGGGCAATGTTTCACACCCGATTGCGCCAGGGACTTGTGATTCACTTTTGGGAGCTTGTCATGCATACCTTCCTGTCGGCAGTACAGCAGTTTGTCAAGGATGAGGATGGCATTACGGCAATCGAATACGGCTTGATTGCGGCCTTGATGGCTACCGCCATCACGGCCGGTTTCTTGCTGATCAAGACCAACTTGCTGGCCGTCCTCACCGACATTTCGTCGAACCTGGTGTTGACGCCCTAAGCGGGTGCCCGCTGCTGGCCGGCCGGCAGCGGGTTTTTTTTCGGGAGGTATGCCATGCCTGCAACTGCCTTGTGCGACCTGCTGTTGTTGTGTTTTGTGACGGCCGCCGCCGTCAGTGATTTGATCCGCCGCAAGATACCGAATGGTGTGGTGTTGTCCGGCATCCTCACCGCGCTGGCCCTGCATTTGTGGCTGTGGCCGCAAAGCGTGCCGTCGCTGTGGCTGGGCGGCATGGCCACGGGCTTTTTCCTGTTTTTACCTCTGTACGTGCTGCGCGGCATGGCCGCCGGCGACGTCAAGCTGATCGCCATGGCGGGCGCCTTTGCCGGCCCCTGGCCCGTGCTGCAGATCTGTTTCGCCACGTTTGTGCTGGGCGGCCTGATGGCCGTGCTGATGATCACCTGGCAGGGCAAGTGGCGCGCCTGCCTGGGCAATCTGCGCCAACTGCTGTGGCCGATGATCGCGCGCATGGCCGGCATTCCCCTGGCGCCAAACGCACGGGGCAGCGGTGCCAGCGTGGGCAACATGCCGTACGGCCTGGCCATCGCCCTCGGTTGCCTGCTGGTGCAAGGGCGGCATTATTTCTGATTGTCATTCATTGCTCTTGATCAATGGGCGCCAGTCCCCGCTCGCTAGAATGAATTCTGTTCAATGCAGTCCTAACCGGCTTGGAGATGCAGCATGACCGAGGTCGACTATTCCATGAGCACCGAGAGTGCGCCGCGCCCTGCCGACGCGAACCTGATGCCGCCCTTGCCGCCGCAGCCGAAGAGCTTGCGTGAAACGGGACTGGAGCGGCCGCTGGTGGTCGAACTGATCGCCAAGCTGATGTTTGTGGGCGGCAAGACGCATCTGTCCGCCCTGACGACGCGCTTGCGTCTGTCGATCAATGTCTTGCGCGAAGTGCTCGATTTCATGGTGACGGAGCAGATGGCCGAGGTGGCCTGGCGCGGCGAATCCGATATCGACGTGCAGTACCAGTTGACGGGCGCCGGCAAGCAGCGCGCCAGCGCCTTCCTCGAACGCTGCGCGTATATTGGCGCCGCGCCCGTCACCCTGGAAGCGTACCGCGCCATGGTGGCGCGCCAGTCGTGGCTGGCGCAGGAACAGCGCGTCGGCAGCGACGACCTGGTCGCCGTGCTGGGCGGCGCCCATGCGGGCCCGGGCATGCTCGACGTGGTCGGCGCGGCCCTGCATTCGGGACGCTCGCTGCTGCTGTACGGTCCGCCCGGCAGCGGCAAGTCGACCCTGGCGCTGCAGCTGGGACAATTGCTGCACGGGGCTGGTGGCCGTGCCCTACGCCATCATCGTCGGCCAGGACATCATTCAATTGTACGATCCGGCGCAGCATCTGCCGCCCGCGCCGCAGCATGTCAGCCATGCGCGCCAGGCGCTGGAGCGGCGCAGCACGGACATCCGCTGGGTGCTGTGCCAGCGTCCCGTGATCCACGTGGGCGCCGAGCTCGACGCCGGCACGCTGGAATTGCGGCATGACGCCAGCGGCGGCTGCTACCAGGCGCCGCCCCATGTGCGGGCCAACAACGGCATGCTGATCATCGACGACCTGGGCCGCCAGCGCCTGGGCGCGCAAGAACTGCTGACGCGGCTGATGCAGCCGCTGGCGCGCGGCAGCGACCAGCTGGGCCTGCCCGGCGGCGTGCAGGTTAGCGTGCCCTTCGACAATGCCCTCGTGCTGGCCACGAATGTACCTCCGGGCGAGCTGTTTGACGCCGCCTTGCTGCGCCGCATCGGCTACAAGGTGCAGGTGGGGCCGCTGACCGAGAGCGCCTATCGTGCCTTGTTCCGTCAGCAATGCCGCCTGGCCGGCATGGCCATCGACGAGCCGGCCCTGAACCATCTGCTGCAGCTGCATGGCGCGCAGGGGCGGCCCTTGCTGGCCAGCTATCCGCAGGAATTGCTGGCGCGCATAGGCGACTTTGCTGGCTTTGCCGGCAGCGAAGCGCGCCTGACGGTGGGCGCCCTGGAGCAAGCCTGGAGCAGCCTGTTTGCCAGCTGCGACATGCCGGCCGCCAGCCTGTGCGAGCGCATCGCATGAAGAACCGGCGCGCCATTCTGATGATGGGCCTGGCAGTCGTGCTGGGCTTGCTGGCCGTGCTGCTGGCATCGCACTGGCTGCTGCGCCAGACGCCGGCCGGCAAGGGCAAGATCGTCGTCGCCGCCAGCGATGTCAACCTGGGCCAGCGCCTGACGCCGGACATGCTGCGCCTGGCCGAGTGGCCGGCCGAAAGCTTGCCGCAGGGCGCGCTGCAAGACCCGGCGAAACTGGCGGGACGGGTGCTGAAAACGAGCGTGCTGCGAGGCGAGCCGCTGAGCGAAGCCAAGCTGGCGCCCGTGGGCACCCTGGGCGGCCTGTCGGCCCTGATCACGGAAGGGCGGCGCGCCATCACCGTGCGCGTCAACGATGTGATCGGCGTGGCCGGCTTCGCCTTGCCGGGCAACTATGTCGACATCATCGTCAGCACCCAGCAGGATGCCGGCGACCGCGCGTTTCCGCAAAGCCGCAACATTTCCAAGATCGTCCTCGAACGCATCCTCGTGCTGGCCGTGGCGCAGGAAGTGGGGCGCGACGAGACCAAGCCGCGCGTGGTCAATGCCGTGACCCTGGAAGTGACGCCGGAACAGGCGGAAAACCTGGATCTGGCGCGCAGCGTGGGCAGCCTGTCGCTGGTGCTGCGCAACCAGGTCGACCCGCAGCCGGGCGTGACGGAAGGCGCCACCAAGCTGACCCTGCTGGGCGGGCCGCACGAAGCCGCCGAGCCCGCTCCGGCCGCCGCGCCCGTGCCGGCCGCCGCGCCGCGCCCGGTGCGCGTGGCGAAGGCGCCGCAGGAAGCAAAGCGCCAGTGCAGCGGCGTTATCGACGGGACGCGCCAGTCGCGCGAATGTTTTTAGCCAACCATGGACACGCTCATGAACCGCGCCCTGCTGACACTGTGCTGCCTGCTGTTGCCACTTGCCGGCGCGGCGGCCGATCCTGGCCCGCGCTGCGGCGGTGACGCGGCTACGCCCGGCAACTTGCAGCTGCAGGTGGGCAAGTCGAGCATGCTGCGCCTGCCCGAGGCCGTGCTCGCCCGCAGCGTCGGCAACCCGGCCGTGCTGCAAGCCATGCTGGTGGCGCCCGACACCTTATATGTGGTCGGCGTCGACGTGGGCAGCACGAATATGATCATCCAGGGCAGAAGCGGCGTGTGCAGCGTGGTGAACGTCAGCGTCAGCATGGATCCGGCCGGCCTGCAAACGACCCTGGCGGCCCTGATGCCGGAAGAAAAAGCCATCCGCGTGACGGCCGTGGCCGATACCCTGGTGCTGTCGGGCACGGTGCAGGATGCGGGCGCCGTGCTGCGCGCCGTCGAGCTGGCGCACGCGTATGTGCGCCGCGCTACGCACGCGCTGGCGCTGCCCAAGCCGGCCGATGGCACGGCCTTGCCGCTGGCGGCCGCCGCGCCCGGCGGCGCGGGCAGCGCGAACAGCCGCGTCATCAATATGCTCGACGTCAGCGCGCCGCAGCAGGTGATGCTGGCCGTGCAGATCGCCGAAGTGTCGAAGTCCTTGCTGGAGCGGCTGGAAGTGGGCGCCACCCTGCGCTTCGCCTCCGGCAGCTGGGCCACCACCTTGCTGTCGAATTTCCTCAGCGGCACGGCGAACGGCTTGCTCGACGTGCGCAAGTCGAATGGCCAGCAGCTGACCATCGAGGCGCAGAAACAGGATGGCCTGGTGCGCATCCTGGCTGAGCCGACGGTGATGGCGATCAGCGGCCCGGAGGGCAGTTTTCTGGCCGGCGGCAAGATCTTCATTCCCGTCGGCCAGGACAACAACAAGATCACCCTGGAAGAGCGCGAATACGGCGTCGGCCTGCGTTTTACCCCGACCGTGCTGTCGGGCGGGCGCATCAACCTGAAGGTGGCGCCGGAAGTGTCGGAACTGTCGCGCGAGGGCGTGGGTATTTCCGCCGCCGGCGTCAGCGGACGCTCGATTTTGCCCGTCATCACCACGCGGCGCGCCTCGACCACGGTGCAGCTGTACGACGGCCAGAGCTATGCCATCGGCGGCTTGATCAAGAACAACCAGGTGAGCAACATCACGGGCGTGCCCTGGCTCAGCGAGCTGCCGATCCTCGGCGCGCTGTTTCGCAGCACGGATTTCCAGCATGACCGCACGGAATTGCTGTTCGTCATTACCGCGCACCTGGTGAAACCCTTGCCGGCCGATGCCGTGCTGCCGACGGCGCAGCTGGCGCCGCCCTCGCGCACGGATCTGATGTTGCACGGCAAGATGGAAGGGACGCTGGCGCCGCCGTCCGTGCCGCCGCCGCGCGCGGCCAACGGTTTCGAGTTGAAATGAGACGGGGAGACACGCCATGCCGAATTCGCTCCTGATGACGTTGCGGCGCCTGGCGGCGCTGCTGGCGGCGCTGCTGCTGGCCGCCTGCACGCACGGCAGCACGCCGCGGCTGGACGAGCGCTTCGGCGACGCCGTGCGCCTGGCCATGGCGCAGCAGGTGCGCGAGCCGGCCGGCGCCGTCAATCGCACGCCGGCCGATGGCCTCGACGGCGCCAGCGCGCACGCCGTCATGCAGCGCTACCGCGCCTCGTTTGCGGAACCGAACGGCCAGGCGCCCCAGCCCGTGCAATTCATGCTCGGAGGCGGCAATGGCAAGTAGACGCCAGGGCCAGCGCGGGGCGATGCTGATCGCCTTTGCCGTCCTGCTCATCCTGGTGCTGGGCTTTGTCGGCCTGGCGCTGGACGTGGGGCAAGTCATCGGCCGCCGCAAGACGGAATTGCAGAACCTGGCCGACAACGCGGCGATGGCGGCGGCGGCGGAACTGGTGGGCACGCCCGAAGGCTTGCTCGCTGCCGTGGACAAAGCCAAGCACAGTGCGGCCGACCGCAGCGCCTGGCGCCGCCGCATGGAGGGCGCCGTCCTGTCGGATGCCAGCATCCGCTTCGCCAGTGCGCCCGACGCGCCCGCCAGCGCATGGCATGCGGCGGGCAGTGTGCCCGATCCCGCCACGGCGCTGTTCGTGCGCGTCGATACGCAGGCCAATGACCCATCGCTGGGGCGGGTGGCGACGGCCTTCCTCGGTGCCTGGTCGCCCGCGCTGCGCACCCTGGACACGGGCGCGCGTGCCGTGGCGGGCCATACCAGCCTGCGCCTGATGCCGCTGGCCATCTGTGCCTTGTCGTCCAGTGCGGCCAGTCCGCGCACGAATACGGCATTGCTGCCGGCCGTCGAGCTGCTGGAATATGGTTTTCGCCGCGGCGTGGCGTATAACCTGTTGAAGCTCAATCCGCACGGCCCGGGGGCCGAACATTTCGTGCTCAATCCGCTGGGCCAGCCGGGCGTGGTGGGGTCGTCGCTGCAGGTCAGCGACGCGAGCGTGTTGCCGTTTGTCTGCAGCGGCATGGTGCTGTATCCGCGCATCGGCAGCGCCCAGGTGCACGTGCACCGGCCGTTTCCCGCCACCATGTGGCCGGCCTTCAACGCGCGCTTCAACCAGCATGCGGGCAGCGGCTGCGATCCTGTCGTGGCGCCGCCCGACACGAATATCCGCGCCTACCCGAACACGGCCGCGAACTGGTGGATGACGAACACGCCCGATGCGCCCAGCGCCCTGAGCACGGGCAACCCGCTGTTGTCCGTGGCCGATCCGGAATCGAACGCCACGCCACCCAGCGTCGGCAGTTATGGCCCGCTATGGTCGTTTGCCAGGGCGGTGAAATACAGCAGCCCGAAGCCGGCCGGCGGTTATCTGCCGTTTGCCACCAGCGACTGGCCCAAGCTGTATCCCGCTACGCCGGCGGCGCCGGCCGCCAAGTCCAATTATCCGACCGATAAATCGCCATACCTGACGCCAGCCTACCAGACGGCGCCGACCAGTAACACGGGCGTGGCGCAGCGCCGCCTGCTGCACATTCCCCTGCTGGCCTGTCCCGTGCCGGCCGGCAGCGACGTGCTGGCCCAGGTGCGGGGCATCGGCCGCTTCTTCATGACGGCGCCGGCCAGCAATGGCGTGCTGAGCGCCGAATTTGACGGCCTGGCGGCCGAGGGCACGCTGGCCGGTCCCGCGGAGCTGCTGCAATGAGGCCGCCCTGCCGCGCGGCGCGCCGCCAGGGTGGAGTCGCCGCCATCGAGCTGGCGCTGATCCTGCTGTTTTTCATGGCGCTGCTGCCCTTCGTGCTGCTGTTCGGTCGCGCGTTCTTCGCCTATACGGCCTTGCAGAAGGGCGCGCATGACGCGGCGCGCTACCTGGCGACCTTGCCGCTGTCGCAGATGGCCAACGGCGATGCTATCGTGCAGCACAGCGATTTTGCCCGTCAGCTGGTGCTCGATGCGATGGTCGAAACGGCGCCGCACATGAAAGCGCTCAGCGTCAGCCTCGATTGCATCTATGCCGACGATTTCTATAACTGCGGCAGTTATCCGAAGGCGCCGCTGCAGGTGCGCGTCAAGGTCACCATGGAAATACCCACCGGCTTTCTGCCTGACCTGACGCGCGCGTGGCTGCCGCAGCTGGCGTCCATCCCCTTGCGTGCGAATGCGACCTTGCGCTATGTCAATTAACCCGCCTCCACGCCGGCAGCGCCAGGGCGGCGTTTTCGCCGTCGAGTTCGCCATGCTGGCGCTGCTGTTCTTCCTCTTCCTGTTCGCCATGCTGGAAATGGCGCGTGCCGTGTACGTGTGGAACATGGTGCATGAAATCACCCGGCGCGCGGCGCGCGCTGCCGCCGTCACCGATTTCAGCAATGCCGCAGCCTTGCAGCCGTGCGCACGCAAGCCGTGCTGCGCGCCACACCGGGTGCGCTGCCGCTGGGCGGCGGCCTCGGCGACGCGCATGTGCGCATCGATTATTTGTCGGAGGACAGCGGTGGCGCCGCGCTGGCGGCGGTGCCGGTGACGGTGATGCCGGGCTGCCCGCAACGCAACCGCATCAATTGCCTGAACGATCCGCATGGCGCCAGCTGCATCCGCTTCGTGCGCGCGCGCCTGTGCCAGCCGGGTGTCGGCACGCGCTGCGAGAGCGTGCCGTACCGGCCCATTTTGCCGTTGCTGGGCGTGATGTTCCCCTCCGGCGCAGGCGCCATACGTTTGCCCAGCGGGATCACCATGGCGGTGGCCGAGTCGCTGGGTTATCCGGACAATCCCGGTTTTTGTCCATGAGCGCCGCTCTGCTGGCGCAGCCGAATGTATTGCCTTGAATGAAGGAGGGGCGATGAAAGCCTTGATGATTACCCGCGACGCCAGCTTGCACGACGAAATCGCGGCGCAAGGCGCGGCCCGCATGCCCGTGCTGCGGCTGCTGGAGCGGCGCAGCGGCTTGCGCGACGCCGTCGAGCGCATGCAGCCCGAAGCGCCCGAGCTGGTGATCGTCGACGCCAGCGGCATCGATGCCGACGAGGCCGACCTGCTCGAGCGCCTGGCGCGCCAGTATCCGCTGGCCGTGCTGATGCTGCTCACGCGGGGCCAGCAGCAGGATGTGCTGATCCGCGCCATGCGCGCCGGCATGCGCGAAGTGCTGCAGCTGCCGCTGGTGCACAAGGCCTTCCACGAGGCGATGGACCGGGTCGATATCCAGGCCGGCGTGACGCAGATGCGCGACGGCAAAGTGCTCGCCTTTATCTCTTGCAAGGGCGGCAGCGGCGCCACTTTTTTATCGACGAATTTTTCCTACGCGCTGGCCAGCCTGGCCGGCTGCAAGGTGCTGCTGATCGACCTGCACGGCCAGTTCGGCGACGCCACTTTGTATGTCTCGGACCAGAGCCGGCCATGACCCTGTCCGACATCTGCGCCCAGATCGCGCGCATGGACGGCGCCTTTCTCGCCTCGTGCCTGGTGCACGTGACGCCGAACTTTGGCGTGCTGGCGGCGGCCGACGACCCCGCGCACAAGGTCGACATGCAGCCCGAGCACATGGACCGCATCCTGGCCGTGGCGCGCCAGCACTACGACTACATCGTGCTCGACGTGGGACGCCAGATCGATGCGCTGTCGCTGCGCGCGCTCGACAACGCCGACACCATCTATCCGGTGCTGCAGCTGGCCTTGCCCGACATCCGCGACGGCCGGCGCCTGCTCGACATCTTCCGCTCGCTCGGCTACCCGGGCGAGCGTTTGCGCCTGATCGTCAACCGCTATGAAAAGGGCGGGCGGCTGCGCCTGGCGGACCTGGAGCAGGCGCTGGGCGCCGAAGTGGTGCACACGGTGCCCAACGATTACATCGCCGCCACCGATTCCGTCAACCAGGGCATCCCGCTGCTGCAGCTGTCGCGCACCAGCGCCGTGGCGCGCAGCCTGGCCGAGCTGGTGGAACTGGTGACGGCACGCCGCGTGACGGAAAGCCGCGGCCTGTTCGACCGCCTGTTCAGCCGCAGCGAGGCTTGACGGGGCGGCAGCTGAATTGTGTCAAGGCTCCCGCCGGGAGCCATCATGGGAGCCGAGATGACCTTACGCGAACGCCTGGCGGCAAATGAAACGGTGCGCCCCGCCACGAATGGACAAGGCGCGCTGGCGCTGCACGCCTACCAGGAACTGAAAAAGACCATGCACCAGACGATACTCGACCGTATCGACCTGGAACGCCTGAAACGCCTGACGGCCGAGCAGTTCAAGCACGAGCTGGCGCTGCTGGTGCAGCGCGTGATCGAGGAAGAGCGCATCGTGCTGAACCAGCACGAGCGGCATAGCCTGGTGCTCGACATCCAGCACGAGATGCTGGGCTTTGGTCCGCTGGAACCGTTGCTGGCCGACGCCAGCGTGTCCGACATCCTCGTCAATACCTGCGACAAGGTGTACGTGGAGCGCGGCGGGCGGCTGCAGCTGACGGACGTGACCTTCCACGACAATGCGCACCTGATGAAGATCATCGAAAAGATCGTCTCGCGCGTGGGACGGCGCGTCGACGAATCGAGCCCGATGGTCGACGCGCGCCTGCCGGATGGCTCCAGGGTCAACGCCATCATCCCGCCGCTGGCCGTCGACGGGCCGATCCTGTCGATCCGGCGCTTTGCCGTGCAGCCTTTGACGATCGCCAACCTGCTCGACTATAAAAGCCTGACGCCGCCCATGGTGCAGGTGCTGCAGGCGCTGGGGCAGGCCAAGGTCAACATCCTGATCTCGGGTGGCACGGGCAGCGGCAAGACGACCCTGCTCAACGTGCTGTCCGGCTTCATTCCCGGCAGCGAGCGCATCGTCACCATCGAGGATGCGGCCGAACTGGCGCTGCGCCAGCCGCACGTGGTGCGCCTGGAAACGCGCCCGCCGAATATCGAAGGCAAGGGGGAAGTAAGCCAGCGGGCGCTGGTGCGCAATGCGCTGCGCATGCGGCCCGACCGCATCATCCTGGGCGAGGTGCGCGGCGCAGAGGCGCTCGACATGCTGCAGGCGATGAACACGGGCCATGAAGGGTCGCTGGCGACCATCCACTCGAACACGGCGAGGGATGCGCTGGCACGGCTGGAAAACATGGTCGGCATGGCCAGCGTGAACCTGACGCCGCGTGCCACGCGCCAGCAGATCTGCTCGGCCGTGACGGTGGTGATGCAGGTGTCGCGCCTGACGGACGGCGCGCGCAAGCTGGTCAGCCTGCAGGAAGTGACGGGCATGGAAGGCGACATCATCGCCATGCATGAAATCTTCCGTTTCGAGCAGACGGGCGTCGATGCCGCGGGCAAGGTGCTCGGCCACTTTTGCGCCACGGGCGTGCGGCCCCGCTTCACTGAGCGCCTGCGCATGTTTGGCGCGCCGGTTCCGGACAGCGTCTTTGACCCGGACCGCATCTACGAATAGAGGGGGGACGCATCATGGATCTGGTCTTCTACGGCTTCGCCGTGCTGCTGTTCGCCGCCTGCATCCTGATGGTGGAAGGCGCCTGGCTGTGGTGGTCGGGCACGCACGGCAGCGCGGCGCGGCGCATCAACCGGCGCTTGCAGCTGATGGCGGCGCGCGGCGAAGCGGGCGGCGAGCGGGTCTCCATCCTCAAGCAGCGCCGCTATGCGCGTTCGCCCGGCCTGGAGCGGCTGCTGCGGCGCATGCCGCACATGGCGCGGCTGGACCACCTGCTGCTGCAATCGGGCTTGTCGTGGTCGGTGGCGCAATTCCTCGGCGGCGCGGGCGGCTTGCTGCTGCTGGCGCTGCTGTGGCTGGCCATCTGGCCCATGCCGCTGCCGGGCGCCTTGCTGCTGCTGGGGGTGGCGGGCGGCGGGCCGTACATGGTGGTGCTGCTGCGCGCGCGCGCGGCGCGGCTGAAGAAGATCGAGGCGCAATTGCCGGAAGCGGCCGATTTCCTGGCCCGCGCGCTGCGCGCCGGGCACTCGTTTTCGAATGTGCTGCAGATGGTGGGCGATGAACTCAATGAGCCGATCAGCGGCGAATTCAAGATGGCGCACGAGGAGATCAATTACGGCGTGCCGATGAACGAGGCGCTGCAAAACCTGGCCGCGCGCATTCCGCTGACGGACTTGCGCTACCTCGTCATCGCCGTGCTGGTGCAGCGCGAATCGGGGGGCAATCTGGCCGAGGTGCTGGTCAGCATCGCGCGCATCATCCGCGCCCGTCTGAAGCTGCTGGGGCAGGTGCGCGTGCTGTCGGCCGAGGGACGCATGTCGGCCTGGGTGCTGGGACTGATGCCGGTGGTGATGATCGGCGTCATGGCGCTGGTCAACCCGCAATACATCCGCCTGCTGTGGACCGATCCGAGCGGCATAAAACTGCTGTGGTACGCGGCCGGCATGGTGGCATTGGGTGTCGTCTGGATGCGCAATGTGATCCGCATCAGGATATAAAACCGGAGGTGGCATGAGCGGTGCACAATTGCTGTTCCTGTTGATCGTCTTCGCCGTGGTGGTGGCGCTGGCCCTGCTGGCGTGGCTGATCTTCTTTCCCGGCGCCCTGCGCCAGCGCCTGTTCGGTTCCATGGCGCCGGCCGCCAGCGACGCGGTGGTGGAAAACGGCTGGGTGGAGCGCGTGGCGCGCGTGGCGCAGCCGTTCAGCAAATTGTCGCTGCCGGAAGAGGGCTGGGAGCGCTCGCCGCTGCGCACGCGCTTCATGAACGCGGGCTGGCGCCAGGCCAGCGCGCCGGCCCTGTACTTCGCCGCGAAAACCGTGCTGGCCCTGCTATTCCCTAGCGTGCTGGGCCTGTATGCGGCCAGCGCCATGGCGGCGCAGCTGCGCAGCGTGTGCTGCTGTTGCTGCTGTGCGTCGGCGCCACCGTCGGCTATTACCTGCCGAACCTGGTGCTGGCCAGCACGGCCAAGCGGCGCCAGCGCGACATCTTCGAAAACATCCCCGACGCGCTCGACTTGCTGACCGTGTGCGTGGAAGCGGGCCTGAGCCTGGAGCGCGCGCTGGTGAAGGTGTCGGGCGAAATCCACATCAAAAGCGTGGTGCTGGCGCAGGAATTGCAACTGGTGCTGATGGAAATGCGCGCCGGCTTTTCCAAGGAAAAGGCGCTGCGCAACCTGGCCCTGCGCAGCGGCGTGGAAGACGTCGACACCCTGGTCGCCATGCTGATCCAGTCGGAGCGCTTCGGCACCAGCATGGGCGATTCGCTGCGCGTGCATTCGGAAAACCTGCGCGGCAAGCGCAGCCTGCTGGCCGAGGAGGCGGCAGCGAAGATCGCGTTAAAACTGCTGTTCCCGCTGATTTTTTGCGTCTTTCCCACCCTCATGCTGGTACTCATGGGGCCGGCCGTGATCGAAGTCTATCGCGTGCTCGTGCCGGCCATGGCCAACCGCTGAAAGGAGTCACCATGCGCTGACGCTTTCCCGCCTGGCCGCCGCCTGCGCCTGTCTTGGCCTGGGCGCCTGCGCCAGCCATACGGCGCACGCGCCGCCGCTGCCGCCCGACGCCGATGCCGCCTACGTCGCGGGACGCCAGTATTTTGACGCTGGCAACCTGCCCGCCGCGCAAGCGGCCTATGAACAAGCGCTGCGCCATGCGCCGCGCCACGTGAATGCGCGCAACGGCCTGGCCGTGCTGCACGCGCAGCGCGGCGAGCACACTGCCGCCATCGCCCATTGGCTGGCCTTGACGCAGGAGGCGGGCACGCCGCGGCCGCAGCAGGCATATCTGTTCAGCAATCTCGGCCGTGCCTATTATCTGAGCGGGCGCAATGCGCTGGCGTTGACTGCGCTGGAACAGGCGTGTCTGCTCGATCCGCTCAATGCGCTGGCCTGGCAGCACCTGGCGCAGGTGCTCGAACGCCTGGGACAGCATGAGCGCGCGGCCGTCATGCGGCGCCAGGCGGCCAGCTTGCAGGAACACGACCTGCGGCGCGACCTGGCCTTGTTGCGCGCTGAAGCGCCGCCGCAGGGCGTGCCCGCGCCCGCGCCGCCGCAGGAGGCGCCCGCCATGGCGCGCATCGAGATCACGCAAGGCGACGGCATGGCCCGCTTGCGGCGCGTGCCGGCAGCGGCGCGCGGCGCGCCCGTTGCCGCCCCGGCGTGGACCGTGACGGCGGCTGCCGTGCCGCGTCCGCGCCTGGAAATTGTGAATGGCAACGGCGTGCCGGGCATGGCTGCCGCGCTGGCGCGCAGCCTGGCTGGCGCGCCCGTGCAAGTGGTGCGCCTGGCCAATGAAATCAGCTTCCAGGTGGCGCGCACGCGCGTCGAATACCGGCCCGCGCAAGAGCAGGCGGCGCGCCAGCTGGCCCGCCAGCTGGGCACGCAGGTGAAGGCCCAGGTGCAGATCCAGGCCGCCGACTGCCCTGCCAGCGAACTGCGGCTGATACTGGGGCACGACCTGAGCGACCCTGCCATACTGCACCGCTATTATCTGCAGCAGCTGCAACTGGCGCGCCAGGCGCTGGCGCGGCTCGGTTAACACGCCTTGGCTGGCATGAAACAACACGCGGCGCCTTGGCGGGCGCCGCGTGTTGTTGGCATGCCGGTGTTTATTGCGGCTGGCGGCGGCGCGTGAAGGCCAGGCCGGCCAGTCCCAGGCCCAGCAGGAACAGGGTGCCAGGCTCCGGCACGACCAGTGGGTCGATGACGACGATATCGGTGCGCGTGGACTTGGAAAAATTCAGGGTATAGCTGCCGGCGGGCAGGGCGAAATTCGAGGTCAGGGAAAACAGCGCGAAGTCATTCGTGAAGGCGCGTCCGGTGGCGGGATCGTTGGTGCCGGTCGTCATGTTCAGGCTGAAGGGGTCGAGGCTGCCGGCGCCATGGTTGCCGTTGACGTCGCTGCCATTGCCGGCATTGCCATCGGGCGCGAACTGGAAGATCACGCCATCGGCATTCGCGTTCGACAGGCAGCCTGCTGGGCTGGCGGCATTGCACGAGATATTGAAGATATCCATGATCGACACGTTCGACTTGTCGCCCATGGTCGTCACGCTGGTGCGCAGGTCGCGCCGTCCCATGAAGCTGAAGGTGATGAAGCCGGCGCTCGACAGGGTCAGGTTGACGGAGCCGGTGAGCGTGTCGCCGGCCGTGGATGAGGCGGCGCCGACCGTGTTGCGCTGCGCTTCCGAGACGGCGCGTACGGTGGCGCCGCCATTGAGCATGTTGCCGAAGGCATGCGCATCGCCGCGCGCGAACTCCAGGGTGGAACTGGCGCTCGGGGCGTAGTGGTTCTGCGGCAAGCCGCTGCAGCCGCCGCCCGAACATACCTGCTGCACGTCGGCGTTGGCGGCCGGTCCCGTATTGACGGCACGCGGATTGACGGCCACGCCGCCTTCAAAGAAGGCGCTGTCGCTGGCATTGCGGTTGGCGCCGGCCAGCGACAGCGCGCCGGCGCTGGTGGTGATGCGGAAATTGTTCAACTCGTTGACGGCCAGGCCGTATGCGCCGGCCTGCGCCTGGCCGCTGGCCAGCAGGCTTGCCGCCGCCAGTGCGCCCAGCCAGCCCAAGGTCTTGCTTCGTGTGTGATCGACGTTCATCGCAGCCTCTTATCGTGGTCAGTCTCGGAAAATCCGGGGATGAGGAATCCAGGATGACTTGCCTGAATTCATCTCGTAGACAGGGATAAGCAGTTTGCATGCCACACAAAAAAAGCCCATGGAATCAACGATTTGTGCAAAGCGGACTGAACTGGATAGGGCAAAGTGTAAGAAAGGCCGACGCCGCTTGGCGGAAGGCGGCGGGGGCGCCTCAGGTGGCGCGGTGATAGCCCAGGTGGCCACCCGAATTGCGTGCGCAACCGCAACCGATGCGCGCCACTTCCTCCTCTTCCGTCAATTTCCAGTTGGTAATCGTCGTGCGTTCCCAGTCGATGTCGCTTTTCTTGACAGGTTTCACTATCAGCGTGCGTTGTTCCACATCCGTGTACTCCATCAGTTCCTCGTCGTCGGCGATGTCGAAATGGCGGTGGATCAGGGAAATGCCGAAGCGGTCGAGCGCGCCATAGCGTTGCAGCACGTCGCGCAGCTCGCGAAAGCAGGCGAGGTCGTCGGGCCGCAGCGGATCGACGGCGGAAATATCGGCGACGGGCTGCCATTGCATGGCGTGGATGTTCAGGCTGTGCATGATGTTCTCCTGTGCCCCTGGTATCAAGCCCAGGCTGCCGGAAGGGCGCCGGCACGCCTGGCGACATGCCCATCGTGGCCGCAAAGCCGCTGCGGCGCTTGCGCCATATCAAAGGTGCGGCACATCGCCTCTCGCCCGATCATTGCCCGGTAAAATAGGCGATGGCAAACAAAACCCCCACCTTCCCCGGCGCACGCACGGGCCGCGGCCAGGTCCTGGCCGTGCTGCTGTCGAACCGCGACCAGTCCGGCGCCGAACCGCTGCAAGGCCGCGTCTCGCTGGCCGCCATCGTGAAAGCGCTGAAACGCAAATACCACTGGCCGATTGAAACGCACAGTTTTCCCGCGAATACGCAAGATGGCCGCGCCAGCTGGGCGACCGTCTACAGCTTGCCGGAAAAGGTGATCGAGGCCGCGCTGGAGGCCGGCGGCCGGGAGTGGCTGGAGAGCCGGGCAGTAGCCGGGCGGCGGTGACGAACGCGCCGCTTTGCGCTATTCCAGCCGGAAGCCGACCTTGAGCGTGACCTGGAAGTGCGCCACCTTGCCATCGACGATATGGCCGCGCGATTCCGTCACTGCATACCAGTCCATATGCTTGACCGTCAGCGCCGCCTTGGCAATGGCATCGCGTATCGCCTGATCGCTGCTCTCGGTGGACGTGCCGACCAGTTCGATCAGCTTGTAAGTGTGTGCGGACATGATATTTCCCCAGGTAGGCAAGCCAGACATCGGGAGCCTGCTTTACGCAGGCACGTGCTCATCTTGCGCCTAAATGTGCTGATAGTCATTGCGCGGTGCAGCAATGCGTCGCGCATGCCGAGCGGGACGAGCTATCTTTCGTTAAATATCGACATAGCGAGGCAGCAAGTCCTGATCGACCAGGCGAATTTCAATGGCATTGGCAATCTTGACGTGCTCGGGGTTCTCATCAGAGAACGGCTCGTCGGTGACGCTGACGATGATGGTGCCGATCTGCTTGTCTTTACCTTGCTCGTCCATCGCCATCACGGGCACTAAAGCGCGTGCCTCGGGCACCTGTTGGACCGTGAGTATACGCGGCAAGTACAACATCCAGCCAACACCTGGACGATCCTTGAAAACTTGTTTTTCAAAATAATCGTTACGTGCAACCGTGATCAATACCGGCCGTAGGGAACCCGCGATAATGGACAGCAGCTCTTTCAATCCATCAAGACCGAGGCGCTTAACGTACTCGCATTCTCCGTCAATCTCAAAACTCCAAGATGGCCAGTCACTGTCGCTGAACCCAAGCGCAATACTCGCGCCATCACCGTCTCCGAGTTCGCCATTCCAGGCACTGAGATATCGAAATCTCTCACCCTTGAACTCGGCCTCGAGTACGGCTTCGGCCGCTGTGGTGAGTTCTCCCGAGGCATCGAAAACCGGATACAGAAATGACTCTGCTTCTGTCTCCTTCGACAGAAACCAATTCTTTCCAAACGCCTCAGTTTTTTGCAGGAAGCGGACAATCGTCGCGATTTTTTGGACGGTAGGTCGGAACGCAATGGATGTGTTCGCTGCATCGCGTTTGAACAAAGAGTTTATTATCATAATATTATGGAATGTAATAAGTGGTAATTCCGAAACGAGCTAATCTGGGCCGCATGTATTTGTAAGCGAGTGGCGTTTGGAAGTACCATGACAGCGAGGCTGGCGGGTTATCCTTGACAATGTTGGACTGAGCGGTGGCCTGTTTCAACACCATGTTCTGGAAGATATCTTTTTGGAAGCCGTATTTGAATCCGCCGCTTGCCTTGAAAAATTGGTCATAATCTGCTTTTGCTTCCTGCAACAAGCACAGGCGGGATTGGAAGCCGTCAAAGTCCTTTCCTTCAAACACCCATTCCATGCCAATCAAGAAGCCAGTAATCCGGGCTTGGTAATCGCGCGCGGCTGGTGACATGCTGTGTTTAACAGCCATAAGCATACCCTTGTCTGGCGGGCAACGGCATCTTTCCTTGGCTTCGCTTCGCGTCTCGGCACGCGCAATGGGCGTGACGCGGGCGTCTTTTGCTTCTTCTGCCTCTTTTTTGCGTTTGCGCAATGCCTCGTCCGTGATCACGGCTCCTGCGGCGGCGACACCCAAGGCTAACAAAATTTTCTCCACGACTGCTGGTAGAACTAATATCGGTAGCGCGGGCATTATTGCTCCCCTTCCAGTTTTTTATCCATTACCGCGATCAGTTCGTCGAACCGCTGCTCCGGCGTGGCGCCGGGCTTGCGCAGGTAGGCATCGACCAGCGGGTCGTCATGGATCCCGGGCGCGCGTCGGCTGACAGGTACATCAGATGTACGATATGCGGCGTGGACCTGAAACCGATTCGAATGGCGCAGGTGTACGCCGCCAGCATGCGCTCGATCACGGTCGCCCGGCCTGGCTGGCTTGCCATGTCGGCACGTTTGGCCAAAAATTGGTCCGCCACTGCGATGACGAAATCGCTCATGTCGCCCGTCTGGACGGCACGCCATTGCTCCTCGCTAAACGTCAGCATCGCGCCTCCCGATGATTGCCCGCTTGCTGTCGAGCAACAAGTGCCATTCGTGAATATGGCCAAACATCGCTTCCCGCTGTGCCGGCTCAAGTATTTGTGCCAGCTTCACCAACACGCGCGGATCCCAAAAGCGCAGCAGCGCTGCGCGGCCGTCCGGTAGCCGTGTTTCCAAGTGTAATTGCAGCAGTTGCGCCAGGCCACCTAGGTCCTGTACGGCGAACAGCCAGGTAACAGAAGGCGCCTCGTGCTCGAGTACGGCCAGATCCTCAACAAAGGAAGGCGTCGATCTCGCCACGTCGACCAACCACGGGCCAGCATGCGCAAGCGCCGCATCGGGTGTGCCGGTGAACAGCGAATGGCGCCTCGCATCCTGCATCAGGCGTGCTTGGCGGTGTGTCTCATATTGAACACCGTCGACCAGTGCGTACAGGCACAGCGCGGAATGATGTTGCTGAAGTTGATTCAGGCGTTCTGTGACGTCAAGCAACATTGTTACTCCCTGATAACGGTGGTCGCGCCGGCGGCCGCCGCAGACATCAAGCATTCGAGGCAAATGCCGGATTCGGTACTCACGGCGATCTTGCCGGCAGCCTCCATCACGTCGTCCGGGTCCACATCAGCCGGCTCGCCCATGCTGGACTGGTCCAGCCAGATCGTCGTGATCTGTCCTGATATGAGCCTGGCGCCGCAGGCCGTCGTGTCGAGGTGTCTGGCATAACCCCTGCCTGATCCGTCGACCAGGTCGTCGGCGGCGGAGTTGATCGGGAATGTCCCCTTGCATTTCGGACATACGGTCATGTCGCCGATTCTGGCCACGTACTTGCCGTTGATATCGACTGTCATGTCGGCGCTGATCACGGTGCCGCCATGATCGGTCTTGTCGCCAAGTACGATGAGTGGACGGGCCATTTGATCCTTCTGAGAATTGGAAAGCCACGGGGTTGGTTGCTAAATTATAACATATTGATATTTATGAAATGATGTTTTTTTTAAAACGAACGGGGCGTGTGTCGCGGTCGTTGCGCAGTCATGGCGAACACGTATAGCTGGCGTTTCGAGGTGGTTGGACTGCTGGTCGGGCGGGCCAGCGGCGAGATGGCGTCCAGAAAGCAAAAAGCCCAATCCTGAGGATTGGGCTAAGTGCTTGAATTTATTGGTGCCGACTGCCGGTTTCGAACTGGCCACCTGATGATTACAAATCGCTGGGATTTTGGTTTTCCATGGTTTCCTTTTGAGGTCGAAAAGTGCCACTCTCATAGGGGGGAATTGCCGATTTTTGTCATATTGGCAGCGACTGGACTTGCCGATACTTTCCCTTAGTTTGATAGAATCTGCCTACACAGTGCCTACATGGCGCCTACACAGGGGAGAACAGATAAGTGGCGAAGGTGAATTTCACGGCCGACCGGGTGGCCGTATTTCAATGCGAGGCCGGCAAGCAGCAGAGCATTATGTGGGACGCGAAAACGCCAGGCTTGGGACTTCGCGTTACCGCCGCCGGCGCGCGTTCTTACATCTTTGAAACTCGCCTTGAGGGCAAAACCATCCGCATCACCATCGGCGATGTCCGGACATGGACGGTAGGCAAGGCCCAGGCGGAGGCCACGCGCCATAAGGCGCAGACCGACCAGGGCATTGACCCGCGCCAGGTGCGCGCCGAACAGGTTGCAGCGCAGGTGGCAGTAAAGGTCGAAACAGCGGCCGCTGCGTTGCGGGACTCCGTCACCCTTGGCGCTGTATGGCCTGTTTATGTTGCGGAGCGTACACCACACTGGGGCGAGCATCAGATTTCTGCGCATCGAAAAATCATTCAGGCCGGCGGGGAAGGGCGCAAGCGCAGCCCCAAGCCGACTAAGCCGGGGCCGCTTTCCGTTCTCGCCGCCGAGCGCCTTGTCGACTTGACCGATGCGCGTATTGAGGCTTGGGCGAAAGTCGAAGCTCAGACGCGGCCGTCCAGCGCGCGCCTGGCCATGCGTCTGTTGAAAGCCTTCTTGAACTGGTGCACGGCCCACCCGCACTATTCCGGCATCGTTACCAGAAACGCGGCCAAAAGTGCCAAGGCGCGCGAAATACTAGGCAAACCGAAGGTGAAGCACGACCTGTTGCAGCGCGAGCAGCTCAAGGCATGGTTCGGTGAGGTTCGCAAGATAGGCAATCCGGTCATCGCGGCCTACCTGCAAACCCTGCTAATGATTGGGGCTCGCCGCGAAGAGGTGGCTGGGCTGCGCTGGGCCGACGTCGATTTTCAGTGGGGCAGCATGAAGCTGGGAGACAAGGTAGAGGATTTTCGTATGGTGCCGCTGACGCCCTATGTTGCGCACCTGCTGGCCGCCCTGCCGCGCCGCAATGAGTGGGTATTCAGCAGCCCCAGCGCCGAGTCGGGCAAGCTGGCCGAGCCTCGCATTGCCCATAACGAGGCGGTGGCCGCCGCCGGCTTGCCGCACCTGACCTTGCACGGCCTGCGCCGCAGCTTCGCAACATTGAGCGAGTGGACCGAGACGCCGGCAGGCATCGCCGCGCAGATTCAAGGCCATGCGCCCCAGGGCGTCCGCGAACAGAACTATATCCGCCGCCCACTGGACCTGCTGCGGAAATGGCACGTTAAAATAGAAGAGTGGATGTTGGAGCAAGCGGAAATCCAGTTCCAACCAGCGCCAGCAGGATTGCGAGTAGTATCGACTGCCTGACCGTATCGGGCACGATTTACGCTGCAGCCTACCTTTAGCGGGGGAAAAGTCGGCTCCTTCACCGACCTGGTTGCAGCACCTATTTTATGAAGGCGGACACCTGAAGGGGTGCACATGCCAAAATTTGAAGCGAAAGACTATATCCGCGTCGACGGCCCTGGTCAGCAAACTATCACCAGCCTCGCTTACTGGCTTACACCCGATGGCATAAATCCGATTAGCGCCGAACTGATTCAAAAAGCCATCGACGAAGATGATGATGCAGAGTTTGCAGAGGCTTTTGATGGTGCGTCCAAAGTTGATGCCCGTGCGTTCCTCGAAAAGTGGGAACTGAGCTACATGCCCTACTGGTCCGGGGAAGAGGTTGCGCGTGTTATTGCGATGTCTGGCAGCACCAGAAACGCAGCCACAGCATTGAGGGCAATTACCCTTGCCCAGCAAGCTGGCGAGTTAGCGCAGGCATTCACGCCGCGCCAAGGCGTGTTGTGGGCGATGGCGCGCGGTTATATGCTGGATGGTGACATCTGCCAGCTTGCTTTTGTGTGTGCAGCCAGGCCAATATGGGCATCCACATAACTCTCTAAGCGAATCAGTGCAAGTTATTGAACCATCGACGGTTCAGTCTGATACCCAAGTAATCCCTCCACCTGAGCTGGTCCTCGGGGCGAAAGTCCATAGGACAAAAACGCGCATACGCCTACTTGATTCGGAGATTACGCGTGCTTGTGAAAACGTAGGCAACAATGACTATCATGCTGTGTGGACTGCATTGACAGAGATGGCCTTGGCGGCTACGCCACCCTTTACCGGCGAAGTGGATGCCCCGGAAGGAATCGCTTATAACAAGGAGGGGAAAGTAGCTTATTTCTCCAAGGATGCATTGCGTCAGCGGATCAAAAAGTTGGTCGATAGCGGTCACTAATGGTCTGTATCGTTCGATAGCGGTCAATAGCGGTTCGTTCTATCGGAGAAAATCAATAAGCCGGAAATGATGCACTCATACCGTGAAAACGGGCTCACAGGAGTGCATCAGATGCTAACAGTTTTCCCTTCCTCCGGCGCTGGCCGCCGTCGCTCAAGGCCGCGACGCGACCACATCACCACCGCCGAGTTTGCGCACGCCATGTGCCGCGCCACCCAGACTGTCCTGAAAAATCACTGTCTCACCGGCGAGTGCTACGGCGTGCGCCCCATCAAGCGCGGAAAAATGTTGATGTGGCCATTGGCCGGCGTTGCCCGCGCGCTGAGCTCGGAGGCATGATGGACCGCTCGCCACCGGGCGACCGCCCAAAGAAAAAGTCCGGCCGCCGCCAAGCAGAACCGGACCTCTTTGAAACAGCAGTACCTGCTGCGCACTCTACCACACCTGTTCGCTTCGCTGGCACAGACAACCCGCGCTATCTGCGCGCGCTGCATGCACTCCTGCTGCGTCCGGTACCGCGCGAGCATCTCGACCGTGTTGCCGGCTGCAGCAATGGCCCGGCCCTGATTGCTGCGCTGCGCGACTTGGGTTTAGGCATGTTCGGCCTGCCATGCACAATGATTCCCGACCACGACCGGGATGGCCAGCCCATCCGGCGCGGCGTCTATCACCTGGCCGAGACTGGCCGCCGCGCTATTCATGCGTGGATGCGCTCGCGCGACAAGCTGGCGGGTGACTGATGCTGAAGACTGTTTGCACGCGTCTGTTGCTGGCGCTGCCCTCCTGCCCACCACCGGCACCTGTTGCCGCGATGGCTACGCTACTGGTCTGCGTTGCAGCGCGGGGATGCGCATGACACACGCGCATTTCTTGCGGATGAAAGGTTTGAAGGGCAAGGCCATCATCGTGACAGCGGCTAAGCACAACCTGCGCGAGATATTGACAGAACTGGACGGCAACCAGGGCGCTGCCATCGACCCGAGCCGCACGCCGCTGAATTGCATCCTGCGCGGCACGGCAACCGCCGCCGGCGTGGCCAGCGAGGCGCGCGCGCTCATGGCCGCCGCTGGTATCGCCACGCTGCGCAAAGATGCATTGCGCGGTCTCGAAATCATTTTCAGCCTGCCAGCCGGCACCGCCGTCGACCAGCGCGGATTCTTTGATGATGCCCTGGCATGGACCGAGCAGTGGTTTTCCGTGCCCATCCTCAGTGCCATCGTCCATAACGACGAAGCGGCACCGCACTGCCATGTAGTCCTGCTGCCGCTGGTCGACGGCCGGATGCGCGGCAGCGAGCTGATGGGCAACCGCATGAAAATCATGGCGATGCAGGGCGACTTTCAGGCGAAGGTAGGGCAGCGTTACGGACTAGTGCGCCAGGCAGCGCCAGCACGCCCCAGCGCCGCGCGCCGACAGCAGGCAATAGACGCAGCACTTTCTGTGCTTGAAGCGAATAGCGGACTGCAGGGCGGGTTGCTGCGCGTGTTACTGGAACCGCACAAGGCCAACCCGGAACCGCTCTTGCTGGCGCTGGGCATCGCCATGCCAGCGGTGCAGCCGAAGACAAAGCGCGCCGACACCTTCGTCGGCATCATGACGCGGCCATGTAAGCCTGAGCGGAAGCCTATAGGGGTTGCACGTTCAAAGCCTATAGGGTTCGCGTCGGACGGCATGCCGAAAAGCGACCAACCCCTATCCTGTGTAGGGGTTGCCGAAGTCGCGGCTCTCAAATCCACCGATTTCCAGCACCAAGTTGCAAGCGGTAGCACCGGCACCCAGCAGGCAATCCAGCCGACCAGCGCCAGGCCAGTCCCGCACATGCCGGGCAGCGCGCCAGCGGCATCGAGCGCCAGCAGGCCGCCCGCTTCAAGCAGAGATGCGCTGAAATCTGAGCGCATCTCCTGCGCCGACCAGCGCCACCCGCCCACTGGCGAACAAAAGCCGCTGGGCGCCCTGGCCGCGTCCAACGCGCTGGCCGATATCGACGCCGCGTCGACACCCGATTATTTCCAGACCGCCAGTTTGGCGCAGCACCAGGCCGAAGCAGAAGCGGGAAATTTTTCCGGCATCCCATCGGCGCCGAGCATTGAGCCCGCCGAAGTGGTGTTCTCGGTGCCCGAGTGTGACCTGGTGCCCAAAGGCCCGCCCCGCGCGGCACCTGTTCGACGCGCCAGCACCAGCCCGGCCGCCCACGACGTGCCCGGCAACTACACCCGCCAGCGTGAGGCCGACCAGCCCGTCGAGCATTGGGACAGCGAGCGCGGCGAGTTCATGCCGGCTACCGGCCCGCCCAGCGCGCGCACCCTGCGTACAGCCCTGGAATCCATCACACCATATCGCCCGGCCACCGGGCAGAAAGTCGAAGCATGAGCATAAAGACCATTGAACCCGACGCCAATACGCCTGACGGCATGCTGCTGGCCGCCGCTGAGGCGCTGTACGGCTGCCCGGATGACCTGACACCGGAGGCGCAGCAGTTCGCCCGCAATCTGATTGATGGCGTATTGGCAGCGGCCGGCGCCCAGCGTTTCCCGCAGGTCGACATCTTGGCAACGCTGCTGGCCAGGTGCGAAATCACCGCGCGAACTGCACACATGGCACGCCGCGCATGCGATGCAGCAGGGCACGTGGCAATGCGTCGGCTATGCGAACGCATCGGCTTGGCATTCGGATAAACGAATCTCGAATCTCGCCCGTCGACCAAGTGCCGGCCGGGCGCGCAGTAGCAGAAAAAATGCAAATCACACTTCAACGAAAGGCAACATCATGAAACTGAAATTGAACAAGGACGGCTCGGCCGTCGTCAAGGATGGCAAACCCGTGTACGTGCACGCTAACGGCCGCGAAGAAGCATTCGACGCCCCTGCTGCATGGAAGCTGGCGCTGGGTAAGCACTTCGAGACCTCGCCGACAATGGCCGGGCTGAAAATCCCGCACGACCTGGCTGCCGCCGCGTTCTCTGATGCATTCCGCATCGAGGGTGGCAAGCTGGTGGCGGTGGACCAGCACGGCATGCAGCTGTACTCACCTACGCGCCATGGTGAGGTTGCGAACTTCGATGAGGCGTTCGACAAGCTGGTTGATGGCTACCCAAACAAGGCCATGATTCAGCGGGAAGGCGGTGCGCCGGCCGGGCCTGGTCCTGGTGCTGCCGGCGATGCGGTTCAAACTGGCCAGCGCGGTACCGCGGTCGGCGCGGTCAGCCGCCAGCAGTTCGACGCCATGAACCCGCAAGAACGCATGAGCCACATCAAAGACGGCGGTACCGTCGCAGACAGCGCTAGCAATCCAGCGCCAGCTACGCACGCGCACGGCGCCAAGGTGCTGACGCGCGTGCAGTTCGAGCAGATGCCTCACGTCGACCGCGCCGCATACTGCAAATCGGGCGGCACCATCGAAGGTTAAACAAAATTGGCCCGCTGAGCGGCTGGCGCTGCTTGGCAATGCCAAGCATCAGGCGAGGGCCGTTCGTGCCACCACGGCCCGATTCCGGCCCTTCCCGCAGAGAATGACGAGATGAACAACGACCGAGAACTAACACACGCCGCGTTACAGTGGCATACCGCTCACGTGCGCCGGATGGCCATCGGCACCGCAAAGCGAAAGCTGGACGCCCAGTTGAAGGCCCGGGGCGATTGCGGGTGGGCGTTGCAACTGTATTCGCAACAGTGCGAAACAGCGCGCCAGCTCACCGAGGCCAAGCGCAAGGAGCTGGCAGCCCTGCGCCTGCTGGCCAAGGCGTGCGCCAAACAGCGCGGGCACTTGGAGCTGTCCGACGTCATCGACTTGGACAGCGCCATAACCCTGCTGCCGGCCGTCGTATGAGTGCCGCCTTGCTTGACCTGCCTTGACGGATTAGAACTGATGGCGACCCTTCCAACCGCTGTAATCATGCACATTGTCATAGAGCTGGCGTGCTTCGACACGCCCGCGCAGGTGGCTACCACTGTCAAGGAGAAATTCGGCCTGGCCTTGTCGCGCCAGCGCATCGAGGCTTATCACCCCGAGCGGCGGGCTGGCGCCAAGCTGGGCGTCAAGTGGCGGGCCGTCTTCTACGACACCAGGGCGCGGCTGCTGGCCGAGCTGGACGATATCCCCATTGCCTGCCAGGCGTACCGCTTGCGCGTATTAGAGCGGGTAGCTGCGAAGGCTGAGAGCATGGGCAATCTGCTGCTGGCCGCGCGCATCATTGAGCAGGCAGCGCGCGAGGTGGGGGAAACATAGCGCGACGTTGTCGTTGTATCATTCATCCGCCAAATCACAATGCCGGAGCCCCCTTGAAAACCCTTGCGCTTCTTTTCCTGTATGCAACCCTATCGACCAACTTGCAGGCTGCTGAGGATGGCAAGGATAACTATTGCATCAAAATTGCGGCAACATATGGAAATGCCCTTGTCGCGCGCGATGCTGGCCTTGAGCCTATCCAGGCTTTAGGAATGTCGGACTTCAAGGAAATACCATTGGAGGTGCGCAAGAGCATCATAAATCAGGTTTATTTTGACCCCGCATTGTCAGCAATGCGCGACAGCCGAGACCTAAGATTCGATTTAATCCAAAACTGCTTGCATGGGCCGAAAAAGCCACCTGAGCGATTAAAGTAGGTAACTGTACGATAAGAATTTGGGTAGGTGCGCGGTTGTAAGTGCTCCTATCGCAAGAAAAATAGGTTCGCAGCATTGCGACAAAAAATGTCCCGGAGAGCCTTTCGTGGCGCGCTTTCTTGCTCGGCGTAGGCTTGCATTGCTAAACGTTTGGTGCGCAGGTAGGTGCGCAGTTGTGCGCCAATAAGTGCGCGCTCGGAGTAGCCTTGGCTGGCGCTGGAATCACCCGGCGACGGAGGTCATCATGGCAAAGAGTGGCGGAAGCGGATGCGGCGGCGCCAGCAAGGGCGGTTCCAGTTCTGGCGGTGGAAAAGGAAGCAGTGGCGGCGGTAGAGGGTCGGGCCAAGGCAATGCAGGCGGCTGGCCAAGCACTACTGGCCAGGTATCGGGCGGCAACAGGTCGAACGCGCCGCCTGCTGGCAAGTAAATTCCCATGCCATCGGTGCCGATGAGGCCTGGCGGGCCTTTTGTGCACCAGGCAGGAGATAGTCTGAATGTTCCTGCCATCACAATTCTCATTGTTTATGACTTCAAATCCAACTTGAAGAATGATGAGGGAGGCAGCAGTTCGCTAAAGTCCACCAACATCATAAAAAATTACGAGCGAAGGTATCGTGAATTCCATGCCTCTTCTAATTTTTTCAGCCGCATTTTATTTAAGCCACGCCCATATCGGAATTTTTTCCATTCTGAGTGAATGAGAAACCGACTTAGTCTCCACGGCCTGTACCATGCCCACCACTCACTTAGTCTACGGGTCTCAACCCGTATCCTTAAACGATTCATATAGCCAGTTAAAACTTTTGAGTTTGCAGCGAGTGTAAGGTCCGAGGGAGGTAGGTCTTCAAGTCGTGCAGATTCCGCCCACAGTAAGTCGAGCATTATCAAACATCGCCGACGTATCCCATCATGACAAACCAACCAGGTGGTCATCTGGCTTCGTAGCCAATCGTGCTTCGCCTCCTCATCTGTCGGTCCCTTAGAGCCATACGCTCGAAGAAAATCGGACTCTCCATCAAGGAGGATTCGTAATGGAGCGCCCTGTCTCAGTAATTCTGTGCCGAATATCGGGTAAATATCCTTCACTTGTAAGTCGCCCTGTAGAATTCGAGAACAGAGGTCACTCAATAATCCGCAAACATTGCGTATTGACGCCTGCGCCCAAGATAAATTTTTCTCATGAGAATCGTTATTGGTTGCGTTGCGAAGTTGTTGAAGAGTATCGTAGTGCGCAACTTGATAATATTCAGATGAGCGGCGACCTAAAAAGACTACTACGGCCCAGTCGCCTTTGAGTTCAATCCACCGTTGGCGATATCTCTCCGCCCAGTCAAGCCGCTGCTGATGTCGTTGAGCGAGCAGAACTAAAAACTGAGCGAAGCCGATAAAAACTAGGAGCGCGGTAGCTACCGCCGTTAGCTGAACATCATTCATATAAGCTTAGATTCATTCACTGAAGGTCTAATTTACGCGCAACGATATAGTCCCGCAATTTTCGAAGTCGTCGGTAATAGGCCAACAGCATTCGTAGCTGCGAAACGGGGTGATAGCTAATTTATTGAAATGAGAAGCGTAACTTTGCCACCCAAAAATATCAAAAAACTTCGAGATAAAAAATTTTAAATCTTGTATCTGATGGGGCATTAACTCCTTTGCCACTATCGCACGTTCGTCTTCAAGCCCGGATATTTCATGTTCCTTGAAGTACGAATAAATCTGTCTGTAAAGATTTTCAGCACTAGAAAAATCATTATCCCCAATGACTTTGCTCATTGCAGTTTTAATGCGCTGGGAAAGAAGAGGCAATAAACTCATTTTGATTACGCCAGGGGAGTTATAGCGCAGTTCAACAACCCGAGCCCGATGTATAGATGGTGTGACAGTTTTAAGCCCGCTAAAAAGGTTTACAGCCCCAATACCGCCATGCCAATCGGACATTAATTTCTGTACAGCATGGCTGACTGCGGGACGCGAAAGATGCTCCATCCCGTAGTGGAACGAATAGAGCTGCTGGTAAAGTTTCGGGATTCCTTCCAAATCCTCCAAGTAAATTTCTTCTCCCACCAAAACCAAGGTTTCCTCTTGTGCGGGGTCGTCTATCAGCTTCTTAGCGGCAGCCGTAGATATCTCTGGAGTTAAAAAAGAGTCGGAATCCGGAAGGTAAAAGTCGGGCAGTTTGTTAATTTCGGTGAACGTCCTCCGACTAGCTGTTGGCCCAGTATTAAAGACGTAAATTGACGGCAGTGCCAAAATTAGAGCTCGCAGCGCGACTTTCCCTGAGAGGTAATCCCATAGCTCGCTCCGAGTTACCGGAATAACACACCATCTGTTTCTGGTGGTATCACAATCCAGCCAAACAAAAAGCGCGTCAAGACCATCGCTTTGTTTGAACAAACTAAGTAACGGGCCATCGTATGCGATTAAGTCCGCATTCCACGTGTATTTGGGCAGGTCACCCGCATTGAGCTTTTTTCCGCTAAGTACTGGCATCCGGTTCATGGTATTGCTTTCGGAGCTTGGAAGGGGGCCGGGAATACGGAGGTGCTGTAAGGATGCAAATCAAAATGACCGTAATGGTCGGATGTCGTGGATAGCCCATGGCTGGGCGCTAGCCGAGCATACGCGACTGCTGACCCGATGGTACTCCGAATTCGTTTGAAGGTCTTTTCAAGAGCTTTGAAGGCTGCGACACTTTGTGCTTCCGTGTCGTGCATGGAGAGTGCCCAGCAGGAGCACTGTTTCGTAGGGTCATCTTCGCTATGGAGCCGCCGAGGATTTCGCATCGCGACCGGATGAAAACATTCCGGCGTCATGGGAACATTTACCCATCGCCAGGCGTCTCGGGCAGTTGCAGTTGCGGACGCAGGAGGGCACTGGTCACCCGGGACTACCACCAGGCTGAGCTGGCCGTGGTATGCAAGCATTTTTGTCTCGTTAATTTATTTGCAGCGAGTCTAGCATTCTATGCTTCCAAGCACTAGCAACTTGTTAACTATTTCTCATGAGGAAACAATCGGTTTCGGCTCATATGTGCATAAAGACGCCTGGCTTGTGCCTCGTGCGAGTTCACTATCAATCTCGATTGTTGTGCCATATACCACCATTGGCGCCGCAGTTGCGTTCAAGCCCGACCATCGTTTCCTCTGCAGTGTACCGCTTCGCCCTGTACGCATCGACAGCCACCTGGACGTACGCGCGGCAGTTCACCGGCATTCCTGTGGCCTCTCCATACACTGGTTTGTCGTTGTCGTCGCCACCGCATCCTGCCAGCAGTATAGCTAGCGCATATGCGCTGGCGACCTTCAAAATTCTCCTGCCCATGCTTACCTCCAAAGTTTCCGATGCTAATAGAGCATTTATTTTAATGCAACTTGAGCTTGCCGCTGGTAGACTACGCCGGACGAAAACGCCTTGACGGTTTCCCCCAGCTGGCCTATCCTAAAAGCGTCCTCGATAAAGAGGGGCACGGGTTTGGCGACTCGGAATACACCGGCGGACGACCGCCACTAGGCGGCTTTTTTTTGTCCGTTGCACCATGACGTCCTCTATGAGCGGCAGTGGTGGGGATACCTTCGGGTATGCCGGTTTCCGTGTGTACCGGTTCGCCAACCCCACCATTTGCTGCTCACCCCGTTTGGCGACGGGATGTGCGGTTTTACAAACCACACCGGAGGCAACCATGCCAGGCACCACCACACCTCAACATATCCCAGCAGCAGCCACGGCCCTGTTCGTCGACCAGCTCTATCAAACCGCGTTTTACAACGGCCGCACCCCGCGAAGCCAGGAATGCATGGCTGGCGCACGCATGGTGCTTGAGCACCGCATCGAGCGCAAAGACTTCGACATGCCGTATCTGGTCGGCACGGCCGCCGCTGATGCTTTCTTTGCCGGAATCGAAGATGGAAAAGCCATCTGGCGCACAGCTGCGGCAAAGATTGGCGGTGCGGCATGAGCGCCGCCCTCAGTACGCCGACCAGCGCCAGCAGTCGAGTGTTGAACAGCGACGCTATCCGCCAGCATGCCTCCGATATCAGCGCGCACGCGGCCCGGTTGGAAATTCTGCTGCTGGAAGTCTTCGACAAGCTGGACGACATCAAACCTAAGGACGAGGCCACGCGTGGCGCAGTCGACGCGGTGGAGTGCTTCACCACCTGCGCGCTGCGCAACGGCATGTTGATGCGCGACGCCGCAGACCAGATAACCGCACTGGTGGCGGAAGGCGGTGAAGCATGAAAGCGCCATCGAAGGACGAAGCCGCCGCCCTCGCGCTGGTGCCGCTTGTGCTGACCACCGACGAGAACAGGCTGCTGCAGCGCTACCGTGCCACGGTACCGCACTGGCGCGCCGACATCGTTGACTTCGCCAACACCGTGGCAAAGATGTTCCCGCTGGAGAAGCCTACCGCCGCGCCGGCCGCTATCCACTTGGTCCGCACCGACAACCAACGGGGGCAGAAATGAACGCCCCGCGCGCGCCACTCAATGGCGATACTGACGAGCCGCTGTACGATGTGCTCACTGAGCGCGGCGAAGTGCTGGCGCTGGACCTTTCACTTGATACCGCCCATGAATTTGCGTGCGTGCAAGCATCAAGCCGCAGCGGATTACCCTGCGTACGGTGAGTTATCAATCCGCTCGGTGCGTATTCGCCACCAGAGCGAGCGGCTCGCCGCCAGCCGTTACTCGCTGCCCGAGCCTCCCGAAGTGGGCCCGCCGCCTGCGCTGGTTTATGGCGGTGGAACTCTTGGCCTTGAGGATGCCAGCAAGGTGACGATTCAAGCGCGCGCGTCTGCCGGCCTGGTGAGTATGAAGCTTGAGGAAGCGCTGCGCCTTATCGACCACTTTGCCGAACCTGGCCGCAGCCGCATCCTGCTTGTGCTGCCCTACCACTTCGACATGCCTGGAGGTAGCGTATGAGCACCCTGGCGGAACTGGCGCGCATACGCGCCGAGTATGGGCTGGCGCCGGTGGGCGGCGTGCTATGGCTGGGCGTCGGCATGCTGCCGCCCAAACGCAACGCTATCGAAATCGACCCGGCCAACCTGCCCACCGCGCTGGAGTGCCGCGCGGTGGCCGGCCTGGACGTGGTGCTGATATTCCCCGGAAATCTGACCAGGTACGGCGCGCTGCGCACGCTGTCCGACCGGCTGTATCAGGCCAGGCCGCGCCGGCTGCTCTTGGTCGACGGTGACCACAAACGCACGGCCTTTCTCAAACTGGCGGAATCATGATGACGGACAAACACACAGATGGCCAGATGGCCGGCTTCACGCTGGGCAGGGAGGAGGATGCCGCCCGAGCTGCGCGCATCGAGCTAGACCGCCAGGGCGAAACCTCAAGTCCTTTCGACCGCTCGATGCAGCGGGGTGAACGTGTGGTGAAAATCCGCTGTGGTGCCGATATCAAGCCGCTGCCCATCACCTGGCTGTGGCCTGGCTGGGTGCCGGCTGGAAAGTTGACCATCCTCGCCGGCGCCGCCGGTACCGGCAAGACCACCCTTGCTCTGGCGCTGGCCGGCGTCATCACGACGGGCGGCCGCTGGCCAGATGGTAGCGAGTGTAAGGGCGGCGGCAATGTCCTGATATGGTCTAGCGAGGACGTGGCCGACGATACGCTGGTGCCGCGGCTGATTGCATCCGGCGCCGACCTGGCGCGCTGCCACTTCATCGAGGGTATCGCGCAGGATGGCGAAAGCGTGCCGTTCGACCCGTCGCAGGACATAACGGACCTGCGCCGCGCGGTCGATGCCATTGGTGGCGTGAGCCTGCTGCTGATAGACCCGATTGTGTCGGCCGTCGCCGGAGACATGCACCGGGCCAACGACGTGCGCCGGAGCCTGCAGGCGGTGGTGGACTTCGCGGACGCTCACGGCTGCGCGGTCATCGGCATCACCCACTTTGCCAAGGGCGGCGCCGGCAAGGCGCCACAGGACCGCGTTATCGGCTCCCAGGCCTTCGGCGCGCTGGCGCGCATGGTGCTGGTGACTGCGAAGGAAGAGGGCAGCAACCGGCGCGTGATGGCCAGAGCCAAGTCGAACATTGCCCCGGATGATGGTGGTGTCGCCTACTCGCTGGAGCTGGCCACCATCGCCGGCGGCATCGGGGCGACGCACGCTGTATGGGCCGGTGCCATCGAAGGCA
The DNA here is from genome assembly GCF_056037845.1 of Janthinobacterium sp. TPC_1. Classification (NCBI taxonomy): domain Bacteria; kingdom Pseudomonadati; phylum Pseudomonadota; class Betaproteobacteria; order Burkholderiales; family Oxalobacteraceae; genus Janthinobacterium; species Janthinobacterium sp. TPC_1. Next base: position 1,855,627 of record NZ_CP195157.1, read on the forward strand.
CGGCACGGGAAATCTTGGGGGACGTGGAGCACGACGACAGCAATGAGGACGGCGACGCCCGGCAAGACTTGGAGCGCATGCTGGTTGATACACTGCGCGAGGTGGGCGGCAAGATGGCCACGAAGGCGTTGCAGGCAGAAATCCGGGATGCAGGCCATTCATGGGATGCTGCAAAGCGGGTCAAAAAATCGCTCGGAATCGAAGCCAAAAAACTAAGTATGGGCGGCGCGTGGCTCTGGTGCTTGCCGGAAACGGATTTGTGAAGGGAGCGTAGAAGGGAGCAAAGGGAGCGCAGAAAAAACAGTGCTCCCTTCGCTCCCTTCGGGGATTAAAGAGGAGGTTCATGCCTCTTGAGCGACAAGTCAGGCTTGCTGCGAGTCATACACAACCGCGTTACATTAATTCATACGGAGTTAAAACCCCACATATTCCGTTATGTTGGTCGGCAACCAGCCACAACATAGGGCTGTCACCTTCTTGCGCAGCCGCCAACAGCTCCGCTACGTTGTCCTCAGAATTGACTGGAGCGGATGGTATCAGCCTCAAGCCTTCTCCGTGCGCTTCTTCAATTGACTTCGCAAGTGAGTACGGTCTGTTTCCGCTATTATGCAAATATTGCACCATGGCTATTTCAGAGACCAAGTGCCACCCACCTATGTAGACGGGTAAGTACGTGAAGGAGTGGGTTAGCATTAGTTGGCGTGCATATGCAACTGGTTGCCATGGCTGAAGAATAACCGGCTCCTTTACCATGAAGTCGGCGACCGACGTCCTGCGGGTTGTTTGCTCCTTCATCAATCCTTCCTCCAGTCCTATACATAATTCAATCGCTGCTTTTGTAGCGTGGCGAGCGTACACACCCGTATGCATTACATCATTTCGTGCTCGTTTAACCGTGGTATACAGGGCGTCGAATGTGGTAAAAAGCGTTGGGAAAATTGCAGTTAGTTCAGATAAAACCGTAGAGTCTTGTGCCAGTGGCCTAAGTTTTTCGTGATAGGAACTTAAAGTGCCTTCCTTCTCGCTCAGTCGTAGCCCTAATGCTTCCATTGCAAAACACATTTCGCTAAAACCCTCTGAGTCAGCAAGTGCGGCATAACGGGCAGCTCTAAACCTGTCTCGATAGTGCAAACGTTCATCCCACTCCAATGTCGGACCTTTCATGCGTGCTTCCCACCCATCTCTCAATCGCTCCTCGATTATGGTTCAAGCCATATTGGCCCTTTGATAATATCCTATATTAAGAAGGTGTTGGAAAACGAACGATTTCTAACATCTACAAATATCAACACAAATCAATGTCGGAAATATAGGGCTTGCCATTTCTAACAGGTCGATATATTCTAACAGTGTTTTCTAACAGTCTTAACCGGAGAAACACCATGGCAATCTTCGCATACGGCCGCGTCAGCACCAAAGAGCAAACCGCAGACAACCAGAAGATGGAAATTGAAGCGGCCGGCCATCAGGTCGATTACTGGTATGCGGACACCATCAGCGGCAAGACCAGCGCCAGCGAGCGCCCGGAGTTCGCCGCACTGCTGGCGCAGATTCGCAACGGCGAAACGCTGGTGGTGGCGAAGCTGGACCGTCTGGGCCGCGATGCTCAGGACGTCGGCGCCACGGTCAAGCTGCTCGCCGCCCGCAAGATTGCAGTCATCGTGCTGCAGTTGGGCAAGCTGGACCTGACCTCGCCAGCCGGCAAGATGATGATGACCATGTTGGCCGCCGTGGCCGAGATGGAAAGGGATTTGCTGGTGGAGCGCACGCAAGCTGGTTTGGCTCGGGCAAAGAACGAAGGCAAAACGCTGGGCCGGCCGTCGAAGACGACCGCCGAGCAGCGCGCCGACATAATCGCCAAGTATGCCACCGGCGAGAGCGTCAGCGCGTTGGCGCGCATGTACGAGGTATCACGCGCTAACATCTTAGGGGTAGTCAAACCCGTTTAAGCAACCCGCCCTCAAGCCCAGCTTTTCCGCTGGGCTTTTTATTAAAAGGTAGGCAATTTGCCGAGATTATCCTTAGTTTTGTCATTGCGGTCGGTCGACAGGAATGTGTCATCCACCACATGCACCAAGGCACCGATGCTCCAATTCTTGTCAGCGGTGTTCTTAGTGATGGTCTTAAACGTGGCTTTGTTCAAACGAATAAGGTCGGCTAAGAACTCACGTGGAACGATACGAGCGGCGGCAAAGCTCGTGCCGGTATTTTCATGTACCTTGAGAAACTGGATGTGTTGCTCATTGTCATCGTATTGCACAGCTGAAATGTAGAAATCGGACATTTTTTTTCCCTAGTGAATGGCAAAGTGCCATCTAGTAAATATGGTGAATTATTTAAAATTCAAGTCCTTTGATGAGCTGCGGGCGTGAATGCCTACATAGTGCCTACATGGCTTCAGATAACAAAAAGCCCAGTCGGTGAGGACTGGGCTAAGTGCTTGAATTTATTGGTGCCGACTGCCGGTTTCGAACTGGCCACCTGATGATTACAAATCAACTGCTCTACCAAATGAGCTAAGTCGGCAAAAACTGCGCGTTGCGAATTATACGCTATTTAATGCGTGTCAGGGTCGGGCGGCCGCCTTTTTTTGGTGGCTCGTCGTCGCCGGGCGTGGCGGCATCGCGTTGTTCGGGGGAGCTGGTCGGCACGGACGACAGGGTCGGAGCGCTGCTGGCAGGGGCGAGCACGGGCGGCGGAACGTCGGCGGAGGCGGGGCTGTCCGTCGGTTGCGCGTCGGGATCATCGTTGCCCAGCACGGGCTCGAAGGCCATGCCCTGGCCGTTTTCGTTGGCGTAGATGGCCATTACATTGTCGACCGGCACGTAGATTTCGCGCGAGACGCCGCCAAAGCGGGCGTGGAAGCGGATGGCGTCGTTGTCCATCTTCAGGCCGCTGGTGGCGCCAAAGCTGATATTGAGCACGATTTCGCCCTTTTTCACGTATTCCATCGGTACCGTGGTGCGCGAATCGACTTTGACCGCGAGATAAGGCGTGTAGCCGCTGTCGGTGCACCACTCGTAGATGGCGCGCAGCATATAAGGTTTGGTTGAGATTTCAGACATGGTAGGCACTGTGAGGCGGGAGCGCCCCCCCGTCAGGCATGAGGCGGGCGCACCGGTAATTCAATGAAACAGAGCAACTGGAAAGAATCCAAGATGCCCCAGAAAGCGTCGCGAGCAAGCCCGATATCGGCTTGAGTAACGCAGCCGTACTTCAGTACGGCGAGTAACGCCAAGTCGAGAGCGGGCTGCGCAGCAGCTTTATGGGGATATCTTTTAGCGGCGCATGACCTTTTCGGAAGGGGTCAATGCCTCGATGTACGCAGGACGCGAGAAGATGCGTTCGGCGTATTTCATCAGCGGTGCAGCCGTCTTCGACAGTTCGATGCCGTAGTGATCCAGGCGCCACAGCAGCGGCGCGACAGCCACGTCGAGCATCGATCGAGAATTCGTCGCCCAGCATGTACTTGTTTTTCAGGAACAGCGGCGCCAGGGTCGTCAGGCGGTCGCGGATTTCCGCGCGTGCCTTGTCGTGGGCCTTGTCGTTGCTCTTGGCGCGTTCGCTTTCCAGCACGTGCACGTGCACAAACAGTTCTTTTTCGAAATTGAACAGCATCAGGCGCGCGCGGGCACGCATCAGCGGATCGGCCGGCATCAGTTGCGGATGCGGGAAGCGCTCATCGATGTACTCGTTGATGATGTTCGATTCATACAGGATCAGTTCGCGTTCGACCAGGATAGGTACCTGGCCATACGGATTCATGGTCGAAATGTCTTCCGGCTTGTTGAACAGGTCGACGTCGCGCACTTCGAAGTCCATGCCTTTTTCAAACAGGACCAGGCGGCAGCGTTGCGAAAATGGGCAGGTTGTACCCGAATAGAGAACCATCATTTTTTATAGTTCCTTAGAAACAAAGGGGGTGAAGCCGCGAACGGCTCACCCCAGGTCGCTTGTCCACTCATGCGGACAACGCAGAAACAGGCATAAACCGGCCTATGGCCGGCGCCTCACTTATTTGACTTCCTTCCAGAACGACGCATTCAAGCGCCATGCCAGCAGAGCAAAGACCGACAGGAACAGCAGCACCCAAACGCCCAGGCGCTTGCGTGTTTGCTGTGCCGGTTCGGCCATCCACTCCATGTAGCCGACCAGGTCGGCTACCGCATTGTCGTACTCGATCTTGTTCAACGTACCTGGCTTGACCTGCTCGAAGCCGGTAAATTTGTGGATCTTCTTGCCAGCTTCGTGCGGATCGTTCTCTTCCACGAACTTGGCAGTCTGGACACCTTGCAATTCCCATAATGCATGCGGCATGGCAACATTCGGCACGACCATGTTGTTCCAGCCGGTCGGACGAGTGTCGTCTTTATAGAACGTACGCAGGTAAGTATACAGGTAGTCGCCGCCTGTGCCAGCGGAAGAGATGATTTCGCGCGCGAAATTACCGACAAATCCGGCGGTACGACGCCAAAGAAGGCCTTGGCGTCCTGCGGTGCCAGGCTGGTCGTCATCAAGTCGCCCACTTTATCGCCGGAGAACAACAGATTCTCCTTGATCTGGATTTCCGTCAAGCCCAGGTCGCGCAGGCGGTTGTAGCGCATCGACACGGCAGCGTGGCAATTCAAGCAATAATTGACGAACAATTTGGCGCCATGTTGCAGCGCTGCCATGTTCGTCTGGCGGTCAGGAGCCTTGTCCAGCGGAAAGCCGCCTTCGCTGGCGAGAGCCATGGCAGGCACGAAGGCCAGGATGGCGAGCAGTTTTTTTGCAATCTTCATATGATGTATGTCCTTTGAGCGTGGCGTGAGAGCGGCTTAGTGCGGGTGAAACGTCACACGCGACGGCACGGTCTTGAACTTGCCCATGGCACTCCACCATGGCATCAGCAGGAAGAAGCTGAAGTAAATCAGGGTGCACACTTGCGACACGATGGTTTTTTCGCATCCGTTGGCGCCTGGGTACCCAGGTAGCCGAGGATCAGGAACGACAGGCCGAAGATGGCGTACACATATTTGTGCCAGGTCGGACGGTAGCGGATCGATTTCACGGGCGAATGGTCGAGCCATGGCAGGAAGGCCAGGATCACGACGGAACCGCCAAAGAACACCACGCCCCAGAATTTCGCGTCCAGCACCTGCGGCAGCATGCCGATGATGGCGACGATGGCGATACCGGCGATGGCGGACTTGACCGTCGTCGACAGGCGCGACTTGAGCCAGATGAACACCACGTAGGCGGCCACGACACCCATCAGCACGTACATGAAGTCGGCCGTGGTGGCACGCAGCACCGAGTAGAACGGCGTGAAGTACCAGGTTGGCGCGATGTGCAGCGGGGTCTTCAGCGAATCGCCCGGCAGGAAATTGTTGTATTCCAGGAAATAACCGCCCATTTCCGGCGCGAAGAAGACGACGGCGCTGAAAATGACGAGGAAGATCGAGACGCCGAACAGGTCATGCACGGTGTAGTAGGGATGCGAAGGGATCGAATCGACGGGGTGGCCATCGGCGCCCAGGTTTTCCTTCACTTCGATGCCGTCCGGATTGCTCGAGCCCACTTCATGCAGGGCGATCAAGTGCGCTGCAACCAAGCCCAGCAGTACCAGCGGGATGGCGATCACGTGGAAGGCGAAGAAGCGGTTCAGGGTCGCGTCGGAAACGACGTAGTCGCCGCGGATCCACAGCGACAGGTCAGGGCCGATGAACGGGATGGCGCCGAACAGGTTGACGATCACTTGGGCGCCCCAGTACGACATCTGGCCCCATGGCAACAGGTAGCCGAAGAACGCTTCGGCCATCAGGCACAGGAAGATGGCGAAACCGAACAGCCAGATCAGTTCACGTGGCTTGCGGTAGGAGCCGTACAGCAGGCCGCGCGTCATGTGCAGGTAGACGATGATGAAGAAGGCGGAGGCGCCCGTCGAGTGCATGTAGCGCACCAGCCAGCCCCACGGCACTTCGCGCATGATGTACTCGACGGAATTGAAGGCCAGGGCCGCATCCGGTTTGTAGTGCATGGTCAGGAAGATGCCGGTGACGATCTGCAAGACCAGCACCAGCATGGCCAGCGAGCCGAAGATGTACCAGAAGTTGAAGTTTTTCGGGGCGTAGTACTTGCCCCATTGGTCGTTCCACAGCTTGGTCAGGGGAAAGCGGTCATCGACCCAGCCCAGCGCTTTTTCGGCGACGGGAGCGTCTGCCGGGAATTTCGTTTCTTTGAAAGCAGCCATGATCAAGCCTCGCCTTTCTCGTCTTTACCTATCAGCAATTTGGTGTCGCTCAGGTACATATGGCGCGGCACTTGCAGGTTGTCCGGCGCCGGCTTGTTCTTGAACACGCGGCCTGCCATGTCGAAGGTGGAGCCATGGCAAGGGCACAGGAAGCCGCCTTCCCAGTCATCGGGCAGCGACGGTTGCGGGCCGGGGGCAAATTTCGAGGAAGGGGAGCAGCCCAGGTGGGTGCAGATGCCGACGGCGACGAGAATTTCAGGCTTGATCGAACGCGCCTCGTTCATGCAGTATTCAGGCGTGAATTCGGCGGGATTGCGCTGGGAATTGGCATCGGCGACTTTGCCGTCGGTCTTTTTCAGCGACGCGATCATTTCCGGCGTGCGCTTCAGGATCCAGACCGGCTTGCCGCGCCATTCGACGGTGCGCATTTCGCCGGGTTGCAAGGTGGTGATGTCTACTTCGACCGGCGCGCCAGCCGCTTTCGCGCGCTCCGACGGCTGGAAGGTGCTTACCAAGGCTCCCGCGGTTGCCAATCCAACTACACTGCCCGCCGCGCACGTGGCGACGAGCAAGCCGCGACGGCCTGAATCGACCTGCTTTTCGTTACTCATGCAAACCCCAATCAGTCAAAATGCGAATCTTTATTATGAGTGGCAGCCGCGAAAAACCGTCGCCGAAGCTCTTTCCCACTGATTGCCGCAACCCGCATCTTTGTACGGTAAAGTGGCAACATCCCTGCGGAACTTCGGCCAATGGCGCAGCCCGTGCCAGTTTCTTGTTGATTATCCGGAAGTGAAAAAGCCACTTCTGGCAACCGCAAATTATAAGTGAAGCAAACAACGAATAAAACAAAAACGTTGCTTGTACCATAATTTATATACTTTTGCAGGAGGTGGCTAGTTCTTTCGAACTAGATGCGCCCGGCTGTGCACGAATTGGTCTCGCCAGCAACCACAAGTTGGTGGCACTGGGAATCAATAGTATGATCGGCATGTTTTTTATACATATCCGAAGGAGAAATTCATGGCAATGATGCAAGAATTTAAAGAATTTGCAATGAAGGGCAACGTCGTCGATCTGGCGGTCGGTGTCATTATCGGTGGCGCCTTCGGCAAGATTGTCGATTCCCTGGTGCAAGACGTGATCATGCCGCCCATCGGCCGCATTTTCGGCGGCCTCGATTTCGCCAATTACTACCTGCCCCTGAATGGCCAGGCCAGGCTACAACGATGACCCTGGTGGAAGCGAAAAAAGCGGGCGCCGTGCTGGCCTACGGTAACTTCCTCACCATTTTGCTCAACTTCATCATTCTTGCTTTTATCATCTTCCAGATGGTGCGCCTGATGAACAAGGCCCGCCGCAGCGAACCGGTCGCGCCAGCCCCGGCACCGGCCACGCCGGAAGACATCGTGCTGCTGCGCGAAATCCGCGACTCTCTGCAGCAGAACGCACGCAACAGCAACAATCTGGCAAAATAAGCCGTTCCGGCACCGGCCGGCTGACCTGGGCTGAGAACTGTATGCGACGATTCTGGTTATTGTTTGCGCAAACCGTGACGATCGCGTTGGCGCTGTACTTTGTGTACGGCGCGCTGCGCCCGGCCAGCCGGGTACAGCAGCTGGGCTCTCCCGCCAAGCCGGTGCCCGTGGTGGAAACGGCGTCGAGCAGCCTGGCGCCCGGCTCCTACCGCGACGCGGCGGCGCGCGCCATGCCCGCCGTCGTCAACATCCTCACCCTGCAAGTGCCCAAGCGCGGCGCCCATCCGCTGGCGCGCGACCCCTTCTTTAAACGTTTCTTCGGCGACCGCGACCCGGACGGCGAGGATGACGATGACTTGAAAAACAGCCTCGGCTCGGGCGTCATCGTCAGCCATGAAGGCTATGTGCTGACCAACAACCACGTGGTCGAAGGCGCCGACGAAATCGAAGTGGTGCTGACCGATGGCCGCAAGGCGCCCGCCAAGGTGGTGGGCCTGGATCCGGAAACGGACCTGGCCGTGATCAAGATCAACCTCGACAAGCTGCCCGTCATCGTGCTGGGCCAGTCGGAACTGGCGCGCGTGGGCGACGTGGTGCTGGCCATCGGCAACCCGTTCGGCGTGGGCCAGACGGTGACCATGGGCATCATCTCCGCCCTGGGCCGCAACAACCTGCACATCAACAGCTTTGAAAACTTCATCCAGACGGATGCGGCCATCAACTTCGGCAACTCGGGCGGCGCCCTGGTCGATACGCGCGGCAATTTGATCGGCATCAATACGGCGATTTATTCGCAAAGCGGCGGCTCCGTCGGCATCGGCTTCGCCATTCCCGTCTCGACGGCGAAAACCGTGATGGAAGCCATCATCAAGGATGGCCACGTGGTGCGCGGCTGGATCGGCGTGGAAACGCAGGACATCACGCCCGAGCTGGCGCAAAGCTTCAACTTGCAGCGCACCAGCGGCGCCATCATCGCCGGCGTGGTGCGCAACGGCCCGGCCGACAAGGCGGGCATCGTGCCCGGCGACATCCTGCTGACGGTCGAAGGCAAGCCCGTCGGCGACACGACGGAAATGCTGAACCTGATCGCCCAACTGCCGCCTGGCGGAAAAGCTAAAATGACGGTGCTGCGCAAGAATCGCGAAGCGGCACTCGACGTGGTGGTGGGCAAGCGCCCCATCCCGAAAGAGCTTTCCAAATAGTTGCTGATCGGAATTTGACACATGCATGTGCGTGCGTGATTTGGACCCAATTTTTACGTGAACTGAGCGACAACAACAACCGTCCCTGGTTTGTCATGAACAAGCCTCGCTACGACATCCTGCGCGAGGAATTCCTCGCCTTGGTGACGTCACTCATTGCTGAACTCGGCAAGTTCGATCCGGCCGTGAAGTACTGCAATCCGAAGAAGGCCTTGTTCCGCATCAACCGCGACGTGCGTTTCGCGCACGACAAGAGCCCGTATAAGACGCGTTTTTCGGCCGCCATCGCGCCGAACGACATGCGCCGTCCCAGCAAGGCGGGCGGTCCCACGTATTACCTGCAGATCGATGGCCAGGGCAATCTGCTGTTCGGCGCCGGCGAATACATGCCGCCACCGGGCCGCCTGAAGGCGCTGCGCGAGCACATGGTCAACGATGCGCCAGGTTTTTCCAAAGTGCTGAAAAATAAGCGTTTGAAGGCCCGTTTCGGCACGATCCAGAACGAGGGCAAGTTGCAGCGCCCCCCCAAGGGCTTCGAGGCGGATGCCGAACATATCGAATTCATCAAGCTGAAGAGCTTTTTTGTCTGGACCGAAATACCGCTGCCCGTGAACGCACCGGAAAAACTGCTGCCGACCCTGGCGGAAGGCTTGAAGGATGCGTGGCCGCTGGTCGAATGGATGCGCGGCGCGAAAGAGCCGGAGGAAGTCACCGAGTAATTGCCGAAGGAGCACATGATGGCACTGGAGCACGCAAGTTCAGGACAGGTGATCGAGGTGCTGCGCAGGGATGGCGACGACTTGTCGCAGTTTTCCGCCATCGCGCTGGCCAGGACGGATGAACTGGAATTGATCCGCATGTGCATGCCCAAGGGCAAGACCATGCCTGAGCATCATGTGCTCGGTGAAATCACCCTGCTGTGCCTGCAAGGGCAGGTGGCGGTGACGGCGCATGGCGGAGAGCACCTGCTGGGGCCGGGGCAGATGCTGTACCTGCTCGGCGGCCAGGCGCACGCGCTGGAAGCGCGCGAAGACAGCCTGTTGTTGCTCACCATACTCATGCACAAGGCGGGACGCTAGGCGCCACCCGGTTGATTCTCAGGCTGCCTCGGCGCGCGGATCGCGCGACAGCAACTGCTGCACCATCACGTGCGGCACATCGCCGTCGAACAGCACGCCGGCCACGGCATTCGTGATCGGCATGTCGACGCCCATGCGGCGCGCCAGTTCGCGCACGGCCTTGGCGCACGGCACGCCTTCGGCCACGTGGCCCAGTTCGGCCACGATGGTGTCCAGCGCCTTGCCTTGCGCCAGACCCAGGCCGACGCGGCGGTTGCGCGACAGGTCGCCCGTGCAGGTCAGAATCAAGTCGCCCATGCCCGTCAAGCCCATGAACGTTTCCGTCTGGCCACCCAGAGCCGTGCCCAGGCGCGTGATTTCCGCCAAACCACGCGTGATCAGCGCGGCGCGCGCATTCAAGCCCAGGCCCAGGCCATCGGCCACGCCGGTGGCAATCGCCAGCACATTCTTGACGGCGCCGCCCACTTCCACGCCCACCAGGTCGTCGCTCGCATACACGCGGATGGTGCCGCCATGCAAGGCCGAGACGACGGCGGCGCGCAATGGCGCGCTGTGCGAGGCGATGGTCAGCGCGCACGGCAAGCCGCGCGCCACTTCCTGCGCGAACGAGGGGCCGGACAGGGCGCCGCCGGGGATCTTGTCGCCCAGCACTTCCTGCACGATCTGGTGCGGCAGCAAGCCCGTGCCGCCTTCAAAGCCTTTACAGAGCCACACCAGGTTGCCGATGGCCTTGTCTTTCAGCTGCTGCAGCATGGGGCGCAGGCCCGCCACGGGGCAGGCGGCGATCAGGATGCCCTGTTCCCCGCTGGCGTGCGCGACGGCGGCGTCGAAATCGGCGCCGATGCGCAATTGCGGCGGCAAAGGGAAGCCGGGCAGATAACTGTTTTCGCCGCTGGCGGCCATGGCGGCCATGGCGTCGCCGTTGCGGCCCCACAGCAGCACGTCGTGGCGGCCGGCCAGGGCCATGGGCCACGGCCGTGCCCCAGGCGCCGGCGCCCAGGATGGTGATCTTGCGGGCGGCAGGAATGATATCGGGAGTGACTTCAGGAGAAACTTGCATGCAACCTCAATGGGGCAGGGGGAACGGGCGCGGTGCTTACAAGCCCCACACTTCGCTGGTCTTGACGTAGCCGCTCTGGCCATCCTTGTGGCGCACCTTGACCCAGCCGGAGCCGGGCTGTTCGCTCATTTCCAGCAGCACGCCCTTGTCGACGAGGATGATGGGCGAGGCGTTGTCGTCGGGGCTGGCGCGCACCTTGAGGTTCGCGGCGCGCGCCACGACGTTGCGCTTGGCCGACAGGCCCTTGGCTTCCGTCCAGGCCATTTCGCCGCTGGCGTCGCGTACCTTGACCCATTCGCCATAGCTGAGCACGACTTCCAGCGGCATGCCGCGTGGCGCCACGTACAGCTTGCCGCCCTTGCTGGATGGCGCGTCGTACAGGATCACGGGGTTTGCTCCCACTGTTTTGAAATCGACGGCGTGGCTGGCGGCGGTGGCCAGCAGCAGCACGGCGCCGGCGATCCAGCGGAACTTGCTCAAGAGCGCACTTTTCAACATGATATTTTTTGAACCTTAACGAAACACGGCGGCCAGGCCGCCGTGTCAGGCCAGCCATGACGGCCGGCGGGGTCTTGCAAGAGCTTAGTGCGTTTCGCTGGCTGCTGGAGCTGCTGCAGCGGCGTCAGCAATAGCTTGCAGACGTTGTTGGTAGAACACTTCGAAGTTGATCTCGGCCAGGTGCACTGGCGGGAAGCCGGCACGGGTGATCACGTCGGCGATGTTGGCGCGCAGGTAAGGGTAGATGATGTTCGGGCAGCCGATTCCCAGCAGCGGATCGAGTTGATCGGCAGGAATGTTGCGTGCTTCGAAAATACCGGCTTGCTTGCCTTCAACCAGGAAAGCGACTTTTTCGCCGACTTTGGCCGTCACGGTGATGGTCACGGTGGCTTCGAAGATGATGCCGTCGGCCAGAGGCGCAGCGCCCACGTCCAGTGCCACTTCGATGGCTGGTGCTTCTTGTTCCAGGAAAATAGCTGGGGAATTTGGTTGTTCCAGCGACATGTCTTTCAGGTAGACGCGTTGGATTTGGAAGACTGGTTGCAGATTTTCGTCAGACATGGAACGCTTTCGTTGTAAAGGACAAGAACGGCACACCGTTCAAATATGGTGCTTGCGGTATTCAAACCGCGCCGGATAGGCGCGGCCAGATCAGGTGCGAGGGCAATTGTATCAAAACAATACGACAAAAAACCAAGCAATTTCTCGAACCCGCTTTATATCAGGCTGCCGTGCCATTTAACAAGGGGTCCAGCTTGCCGGCTTGATCGAGCGCATACAAATCGTCGAATCCGCCCACGTGGGTATCGCCCACATAGATCTGCGGCACCGTGCGGCGGCCCGTGCGTTCCATCATCTTGATGCGCTCTTCCGGGTCGAGGTCGACGCGGATCTTTTGCACGGCCACGCTTGGCTTCCAACAGGCGCTCGGCGCGCACGCAATACGGGCACACGGCGGTGCTATACACAATTACTGGTACGGTCATGTCGATTCCTTCAGTTAAAGCCGGCTTATTTCGCCAGCGACAGGGTTTTCAATGGCAAACCCTGCTTTTTCCATTCGTCGAGGCCGCCTTCCAGGCTTGTTGCCTCAGCGAAACCGGCTTTGCCCAGCAGGCCAACGGCGGTTGCCGAACGCGAACCTTTCTGGCAAACCACTACAATGGGGCGCGTTTTGAATTTTTCCAGCTCGCCCAGGCGTTTTGCCAGTTCCGGCAGCGGAATATTTTTTGCGTCAGGCAAGTGGCCCGTGGCGAATTCTTCCGCACTGCGCACGTCGACGATGATGGTCTTGCCACGGTTGATCAGTTGCGTGACTTCCAGCACGGTCGCGCGCTTGCCGCGCATCGACAGCAGTGGCCAGAGGAGGGCGCCGCCGGAAATAATGACGATGGCAAACAGAAAAATGTGGTCGATAATGAATTTCACGTAGGGTCCAATGGTTTAAGTCAATCCGCGCATTATAAAATAGAAGCTGGACGAGGTCTTTTTACGTTTTGCTTTTTTGATTTGAACCCCTTGAGAAGATAGAACTATGTACAAAATCGTTTTCATGCGTCACGGCGAGTCCACCTGGAATCTCGATAACCGCTTCACCGGCTGGACCGACGTCGATCTGACGGAAAAGGGCGTCAACGAAGCCAAGGCCGCTGGCCAGATCCTCAAGCAGGAAGGTTTTACGTTCGACGTGGCCTACACTTCCGTCCTGAAGCGCGCCATCCGCACCCTGTGGCTGGCGCTCGACGAGATGGACATGATGTATTTGCCGATTAAGAACGACTGGCGCTTGAACGAGCGCCACTACGGCGCCCTGCAAGGCCTGGACAAGGGCGAGACGGCCGCCAAGTATGGCGACGAGCAAGTATTGGTATGGCGCCGCAGCTACGACACGCCGCCGCCGCCGCTGGCGGAAGACGACGACCGCGCCTCGTTCAACGATCCGCGCTACGCCGGCTTGCCGAAAGCGTCGATTCCGCTGACCGAATGCCTGAAAGACACCGTGGCGCGCGTGATGCCGGCCTGGGATGAAGAAATCGCCCCGGCCATCCGCGCCGGCAAGAAAATCATCATTTCGGCCCACGGCAACAGCCTGCGCGCGCTGATCAAGATGCTCGATGGCATCAGCGACAGCGACATCGTCGGCCTGAACATCCCGAACGGCCAGCCGCTTGTGTATGAACTGGACGCCGACCTGAAACCGATTCGTCATTACTACCTGGGCGACCCGGCAGCGATTGCGGCAGCGCAAGCGGCCGTGGCGAACCAAGGGAAGGCCAAGTAACTTGTCGTCTTTCTTCCGCGGCACAGCCATCGCCCCCTCTGCTGAACGACCCCTGCCGGCGTGGCGCGCCGGTGCCATGCTGTGCCTGGCGCTGCTGCTTTCCAGCGGTGCCGCGCAGGGCGCCAACCCACCGAACGCAGCAAGCAGAAGGCGGCCGCGGAAGCACAACGTGCTGGATTGCAACAAAAGCTGACGGCGCTCAAGCGCGACATCAGCCGCACGGAAAGCGCCAAGGATGACGCGGCCGATACCCTGGCCGAGTCGGAAGAGGCCATTTCCAACGCCAACCGCGCCTTGCGCGACCTGGCGCAGGAGCAAAGCGAGACGGGCGTGAAGCTCAATGCGCTGGGGCAGGAACACCAGCAGCTGACGGCCACGGTCGAGAAACAAAAGACGCAGCTGTCGAAGTTGCTACGTGAACAATATGTCGCCGGCAACGAAGACCGCATCAAGCTGCTCTTGTCGGGCGACAATCCGAACCGCATCAACCGCGACCTGCAATTGATGGCCTATGTGTCGCAGGCGCAGGCGCGCCTGCTGGAAGCCTTGCGCGCCAACTTGCTGGCCGTGGAGAAAAACCAGGCGGACGTGCAGAACGCCAAGGATGAGCTGGAAGAAATCGCGCAGGAAGAGCGCGACCAGAAGGCCCTGCTGGTGCAGGAGAAGGCGCGCCGCGCCGCTTTGCTGACGAGCTTGTCGCAGCGCCTGGTGGCGCAGCGCAAGGAAGTGGGCAATGTCGAGCGCGACGAACAGCGCATGGGCAACCTGGTCGACAAGCTGGCGAAACTGATCGAAGAGCAGGCCGCCGCCGCCGCGGCCGAAAAGAAACGCCAGCAATTGCTGGCCGAACAGCGCGCCGCCGCGAAAGCGGCCGCCGACGCCAGGATCGCCGCGGAAAAACGCGAACGCCTGCTGGCCGCGCGCGCCAAGGCCGCCCAGGCGCAGGCCGAGCGCGAACGCCTTGCAAAAGAGCAACAAAACAAATCGGGCAAGATCAAGCCGCAGACGCCGCCAGCGCCGCCTGTGAAACTGGAACCGATCGATGACGACGAGCCGCCGCAAGTGGCCAAGGTGGCGACTAAGCCCGAACCGAAGCCGGAACCGGAGCCGGAACGCCCAAGCCTGGGCCCCTGCCGCGCCGGCCGGCGCCTTTGCCAGCATGAAAGGGCAGCTGCGCGCGCCTGTGGCGGGCAAGATCGCGGCCCGCTTCGGCAGCAAGCGCGGTGACGGCCCCAGCTGGAAGGGCGTGTTCATCCGCACAGGAGAGGGCAGCGAGATCCACGCCATCGCCGGCGGCCGTGTCGTGTTTTCCGACTGGCTGCGCGGTTTCGGCAATTTGATCATCGTCGACCATGGCGGCCAGTACATGAGTATTTATGGCAATAACCAGTCCTTGCTGAAACGCGTGGGCGATGCCGTCAAGGGCGGCGACGCCATTGCCAGCGCAGGCAACAGCGGCGGCAACGAGGAATCGGGGCTATACTTTGAATTGCGTCATCAGGGCCGCGCCTTCGACCCCGCCACCTGGGTGAAGTTTTAATTCAGTTCCCACCATTGCTGCGGCAGCGAATTTGTAGATTGCGAAGAATACATGGGTATCAAAGTCAAAAGTATCGGCCTGATCGGCTGGGCGTCCTGGCCGGCATCGGCATGTCGCTGCAGTTCCCGGCCGTGGCGCAGAAAATCACGAATGCCCCGCTGCCGCTCGACGAGCTGCGCCAGTTGTCCGACGTCTTTGGCCTGATCAAGTCCGATTATGTCGAGAAGGTGGAAGACAAGAAACTCTTGACGGAAGCCATATCCGGCATGGTCTCGTCGCTGGACCCGCACTCCGTGTATCTGGATAAAAATGCCTTCAAGGAAATGCGCGAAAGCGTGCAGGGCAAGTTTGTCGGCATCGGCATCGAAGTGAGCATGGAAGACGGCTACGTGAAGGTCGTCTCGCCCATCGAGGACAGCCCCGCCGCCAAGGCCGGCATCCTGGCGGGCGACTTCATCACCCGCCTCGACAATCTGCCGCTGAAGGGCATGCAGCTGGAAGAAGTCATCAAGAAGATGCGCGGCCAGCCGGGCACCAAGCTGGTGCTGACGATGTCGCGCAAGGGCGAAAGCCGCCCGCTGGTGTTCCCCATCGTGCGCGAGGAAATCCGCGTGCAAAGCGTGAAGGCCAAGATGGTCGCGCCCGGCTATGCCTGGCTGCGCATCGCCCAGTTCCAGGAACCGACCGTCGATGACATGGTCAAAAAGATCAACGCGCTGTATGCGCAAGACCCTAAGCTCAAGGGCCTGGTGCTGGACTTGCGCAACGATCCCGGTGGTGTCGTGCCGGGCGCCATCGGCGTGGCGACAGCATTTCTTCCGGGTAACTCCGTGATCGTTTCCACCAAGGGCCAGTTGCCGGAGTCGCAACAGGTGTTTTATGGCCGCCGCGAATTCTATGCGCCGCCGGGCGCCAAGGCCGACCCGCTGGCCAAGCTGCCGGCCGCGCTGAAAACCGTGCCGCTGGTGGTGCTGGTCAATGCCGGCTCCGCGTCCGCCTCGGAAATCGTCGCCGGCGCCTTGCAGGATTACCAGCGCGCCACCGTCATCGGCACGCAAACGTTCGGCAAGGGTTCCGTGCAAACCTTGCGCCAGATCACGACCGATACGGCCGTCAAGCTGACGACGGCCCGCTACTACACGCCGAAAGGCCGGGCCATCCAGGCGCGCGGCATCGTGCCCGACCTGCTGGTCGATGAAACAGCCGAAGGCGACGGCTGGAACAGCCTGCGCATCCGCGAGGCGGACCTGGAAAAACACCTGAGCAGCAACGACGGCAAGCCGGAAGCGGCCAAGCCGACCATGGAAACCATGCAGTATCAATTGGAAGAAGAGCAGCGCCTGATCGCCACGGCGAAAAAGCGCAAGCCGCTCGAATACGGCGCCAAGGATGATTTCCAGCTGCAACAAGCCTTGAACCACTTCCAGGGCTTGCCGGTGCAGCTGGCGAAGGCCGACGCCAAGGACGAGAAGATCGGCGCCAAGCCGGAAATCGCTTCCGACATCAAGGCCGATGACAAGAAGATTCCGGTGCAAAAACCGTAGTCGCCGCCATGAACGACCATCAACTGCTGCGCTATTCGCGCCACATCCTGCTGGACCAGATCGGCATCGAAGGCCAGCAAGCCTTGCTGGACGCGCACGTGCTGGTGATCGGCGCGGGCGGGCTCGGTTCGCCGGCCGCCATGTACCTGGCCGCCAGCGGCGTCGGCAAGCTGACCCTGGTCGACGACGACACGGTCGACCTGACCAATCTGCAGCGCCAGATCGCCCACACCACGCAGCGCGTGGGCCAGCCGAAAGTGCTGTCGGCACGCGAAACCTTGACCGGCATCAATCCCGAGATTGAAATAATTGCTTTGCAGGAGCGTCTGGACGGCGCGCGCCTGGCCGAACTGGTCTTGTCAGCCACGGTGGTGCTCGACTGCACCGACAACTTCGCCACGCGCCATGCCGTCAACCGCGCCTGCGTGGCGGCCAGGGTGCCGCTGGTGTCGGGCGCCGTGATCCGTTTCGACGGGCAAGTGAGCGTATTCGACCCGCGCGCGGGCACGCAGCCGTGCTATTCCTGCCTGTTTCCGCAGGAGCAGCAGTTCACGGATGAGGCGTGCTCGACCATGGGCGTGTTCGCGCCGCTGGTCGGCGTGGTGGGCGCCATGCAGGCGGCCGAGGCGCTGAAACTCATCATGGGCGTGGGCGAATCGCTGGCCGGACGCCTGCTGCTGCTCGATGGCTTGCACATGGAATGGAGCAGCATGCGCGTGGCGCGCGACCCCGGCTGCGCCGTTTGCGGCGAAGTGGTCTTGCCGGCCTGACAGACGCCGCACAAATTTTTCCCCATATGACAAGCTTTGTCATATTTCCGCTTTATACTCTGCTCTCATTACTCACCTTCTTCTCTCTTTCATATGCAAAACGCAGCAAACCATCCGATACGCCAGCGCCGCGCGCGCGGCTTCACTTTGATCGAAATCATGGTCGTGGTGGTGATCATGGGCATCCTCGCTTCGCTGGTGGTGCCCAAGCTGATCGCCCGCACGGGCGAGTCGAAAGTGGCGGCGGCGAAAGTCGACATCGCCACCGTGATGCAAGCCTTGAAACTGTACCGCCTGGATAACCAGCGCTACCCGACCACCGAGCAGGGCTTGCAGGCGCTGATCGAGAAACCGACCACGGGACCGGCCGCGAATGGCTGGAAAGCGGGTGGCTACCTGGAAAAGATGCCGAAAGATCCGTGGGGCAATCCCTACCAGTTCCTGTCGCCGGGCGTGAAGGGCGAAGTCGACATCATTTCGCTGGGCGCCGATGGCCAGCCTGGCGGTAGCGGCGACGATGCCGATATCGGCTCGTGGGAACTGTAAGTTTTTCTTTCCATGAACACCATGAGCAGGCGACGCATGGCATGCCGGCAGCGCAGCGGCGGCTTCACGCTGATCGAATTGCTGGTGGTGATGGTCATCATCGGCGTCACCCTGGGCCTGGTGTCGCTGAACGCCATGCCGAATGGCCAGCAAGCCTTGCAAAAGGAAGCCGAGCGCATCGCCCTGCTGCTGCAGCTGGCGCGCGATGAAGCCATCGTGCGCAGCCGGCAGGTGGCGTTCGAGGCTGACGAAAATCAATACCGTTTCCTGGTCCTCAATGAAAAGCTGTGGCAACCCGTGACGCAGGACGATTTGCTGCGCGAGCGCAGCTTCAGCAACACGCCCATGCTGCTCAGCGTGCAGCCGTCGAACAGCGTGGCCCAGCCGCTGCGCATCATCTTCGGCCGCGAACCGGTCGACAAGCCTTTCGTGCTGACCCTGGCCAGCGGCGAACGCAGCGTGGCCATCCGCGCCGACGGCATCGGCCATTTTACGGTCGAGCAATGATGCGGCTCCCACGTCATGGCCGCCAGCGCGGCTCGCAGTCCGGCTTCACCTTGCTGGAAGTCCTGGTCGCCCTCGTCATCGTCGGCACGGCCCTGGGCGCCTCGCTGCGCGCCGTGGGCAGCCTGACGCAGAACAGCGACGGCTTGCGCAGCGCCATGATGGCCACCTGGTCGGCGGAAAACCACCTGGTGCGATTGCGCCTGGCAAAAACCTTCCCGCAGACGGGCAAGCGCACGGTCGACTGCCCGCAGGGTGACTTAAAACTCATCTGTGAGGAAGAAGTGGTGGCCACGCCGAATCCCCGCATCCGCCAAGTGCGCGTCAACGTATATGACGTGCAATACCCGGCCCGGCGCATCGTGCGTCTGGTCTTGCTTTCTTTTAACGACTGATGGCGCGCCGCAAGCTTTCCACCGCTGGTTTCACGCTGATCGAGCTGCTCGTGGCGATCGGCATCCTGGCCATGGTCGCCGTGCTGGGCTGGCGTGGCCTGGACAGCATCGTGCGTTCGCGCGAAGTGCTGACCAGCCAGCTGAACCAGGCGCGCGGCATGCAGTTGGCGTTTGCCCAGATGCAGAGCGATTGCGACCACCTGGCCGGCGCCGGCCAGAACAACAACCTGCTGAATGGCCGCATCAACCTGTCGGCGGAAAATGACCGCCTGACCCTGGTGCGCCTGGCCGCATCGGAGCAGGAGCCGCAACAGTTGCAAGTGGTCACTTACCGCCTGCGCGGCGGCGTGCTGACGCGGCGCGAGTCGAACGGCACGCGCGACCTGGCCGTGCTCGACACCCTGTGGCAGGCGGCGCGCGACGATACCGATACTTCCAGCGCCGACGTGGCCCTGATGCGCGGCGTCGACAGCATGGTCATGCGCGGGCAAAAGCGTCAAAATTCTCCGAATCCCGAGTGGATCACCATGCTTGCCGGCACAAAAACAGATGATTTTGTCGGCCTGGAAGTGACCCTGCAGATGCCGGGCCAGGATGCGGGCCTGTCCAAAGTCTTTTTACTGGGGCCGGGATGAAGCCGTTCATTCACCCAGCGCGCCAGCGCGGCGTGGCCGTCATCACGGCATTGCTGCTGACGGCGCTGGCCATTACCGTCGTCGCCAGCCTGTTCTGGCAGCAGCAGGTGCAAGTGCGCTCGATGGAAAACCAGCGCCTGCGCCTGCAGACGCAGTGGGCCATGCGCGGCATGGTCGATTTTGCCCGCTTCTGGTTGCGCCAGGACAATCCCACGCTGACGGCGCTCGACGGCGTGTGGGCCACGCCCATCGAGGAAGCGCGGCTCGACGATTATGTGGACCGCGAAAAGGTCGATACGGAAAAATTCGACGCCACCGTCTCGGGCCGCGCCCTCGATGCGCAGGCGCGTTTCAATATTACCAACCTGGTGGACGCCACGGGCCCCATCAATCCGAAGCAGGTGCTGGCTTACCAGCGTCTGCTGTCGAACCTGCAGCTCGACAGCGGCTTGGCGCAGGCGACGGCCGATGCCGTGCTGCGCGCGAAGCCGAAACCGCGCGCCGTGGATGGCGGCAGCGACGGCAAGACGCCCGCCGCCACGCCCGCATCGGGCGGCAGCAGCGAGCCGGTGGCGTTTACGCAGGTCGAGGATTTGCTGGCCGTGCCCGGCTACACGCCGCAAATGATCGAGAAACTGCGCGATTTCATCATCGTCTTGCCGGAGTTGACGCCGGTCAACGTGAATACGGCCCCGGCCGAGGTGCTGGCGGCCGTGACGATGATGTCGCTGTCCGAGGCCAGCGCCTTGACGTTGAGCAATCCGCGTAAAAAGTTTGTCGATAAGTTAAATTTCCAGAATAATATTAATGCTGCACTGATTGAAGGCGTGGAACTCGATGTGAAGAGCCGTTACTTCCTCACGGTCATCCGCGTGCGGCTGGATCGCGCCGCCCTCGATGCCGTGGCGCTCGTCAATCGAAAAATGGATCCGCAGCGCACCACCAGCCTGGTCTGGTTGCGGGAAAATTAACCCCTGAAAGCGAGTCACTTTGACAACTTTGTACATCCGCCACCCGGCCAAGGCATCCACCGACGGCGCCCCTGCCTGCTCCTTCGTGCTGGCCGGCGACGGCGGCGCCTTGCTGCAGCAGGGCAGCGCGGCGCTGGGCAGCCTGGGCCAGCTGATCGCCGGCGCGAAGCAGGTGGTGCTGCTGCTGGCGGCGGCCGACGTGACTTTGCTGCGCCTGAAATGCCGCCGCTGGCCGGTGCCCGCCTGCGCGCGGCCCTGCCGGGCCTGGTGGAAGAACATATTCTTGGCGACGCCCAGGATTGCCTGCTGGCCGCCGGAGCGCCCGACGCTGCCGGCATGCGCACGGTGGCCGTGGCGCAGCGCGCCTGGGCCGAGGTGCTCGTGAAAGCCTTGCTGGCGCAGGGCGCGCGCAAGGTGGCGCTGCTGCCGTCGCAGCTGTGCCTGCCCCTGCAGCCGGGCAGCGTGACGGCTTCCCTGCAAGCGGCCGGCGATGGCCTGGAACTGGCCTTGCGCCAGGCGCCGCAGGAAGGGCTGGGCCTGGTCTTGCCTTTGCTGCCGCAGCAGGCGCTGCTGACGACGCGCGCATTTGCCGGCGACGTGCCCCTGACAATCTACGTGGCGCAGGCCGAGCTTGCGCAATATCAAGAGTTGGCCGCCGGCATGGACGGCGTGACGCTGGAGCCTGATCACTGGGCGCACTGGATCGTCGGCGCCCGTGGCGCGGGGCTGGACCTGGCTCCCGCGCTGGGCACGGCGACGGGATTGGCCACCGAATGGCGCCGCTGGCGCTGGCCCATCCGTCTGGCGCTGCTGGCCGTGGTCGTCAACCTGGCGGGCATGAATATCGAATGGATGCGCCTGAAGCGCGAGGCGGCCACCGTGCGCACCTCGATGCAGCAAACCTTCAAGGCCGCGTATCCGAACGAAGCGCCCGTGTATGGCCTGGAAGCGGAGCAGATGCGGCGCAATATCGCCGCCGCCCGCCTGCAGGGCGGGCAAGCGAGCATGGATGATTTTACGAGCATGAGCGCGGCGCTGGGCGAGGCGCTGGGCGGTCTGGCCGGGCGCGGCGTGGTGGCGTCGCTGGAATACCGCGAGCGCAGCCTGATCGTCCGGCTGAAACCGGACATGGTCGACGCCAGCGCCCAGGCGCAGGTGCGCGACGGCCTGGCCGCGCGCAAGCTGGCCTTGAATGAAACGGCGCCGGGCGTGTGGAAGATCACGCCGGCCACGGGAGCAAAAGCATGAGTGCAGCAGTGAACAAGGCGCGCGCCGCGCTGGTGGGCCAGCAACAGGCCGTGCAGGCTTTCTGGGCCGAGCGCACGCCGCAGGAGCACAAGCTCTTGACCCTCGGCGGCGTGGTGGCGGGCCTGGCCCTTGTCTACGCCGTGTTCTTCGAGCCGGCCTGGACGGGCCGTATCGCCTTGCAAAAGAGCTTGCCCGAGCTGCGTCAGAACGCGGCCCAGCTGCAGGCGCTGGCGCGTGAAGCGGGCGAGCTGGCGCGCCAGGCACCCGTGCAGGTTGCTCCCATGGGCCGCGACAGCCTCGACGCGTCGCTGAAAGCGCGCGGCCTGGCGCCGCAATCGCTGTCGCTGATGGGGGAATATGCGCGTGTGCAGCTGAATGGCGTGCCGTTTGCCAGCGTCATGCTGTGGCTGGACGGCTTGCGCCGCGAAGGCCGCATCGCCGTGCAGGAAGCGAAGATCACGGCGCAGGGCAAGGCGGGGCTGGTCGATGCCAGCCTGACCCTGCACCAGAGCCCGGGCGCGGCGCGATGAGGCGCTTGCTCGGCTGGCTGCTGGCCATCATCGTCAGCGTCTGCGTCACCCTGCTGGTGTTTTTCCCGGCCGGCTGGGTGGCCAGTCTCGTGGAAAAGCAGACGGGCGGGCGTTTGACCTTGGGCGACGCGCAAGGTACCCTGTGGCGCGGATCGGCCTTTATCGGCGGGGCGGCCAGCGCGAACGGCGCCGTGACGCCGCTGCTGCCGGGGCGTTTCAGCTGGCGCATTTCGCCGTCGGTGCTGTGGGGCGCGGCGGACGTGGAGCTGCAGAACCCGCAGGCGCTGTCGCAGCCGGTCAACCTGCGCGGCTCGTGGTCGCACTGGCAAGTGAGCCCGGCGGCCCTGCTGCTGCCGGCCGATGGCCTGGGAGGCCTCGGTGCACCGTTAAATACCGTGGCGCCGACGGGCAGCATGCGCCTGTCGTGGAGTACGCTGGAACTGGCTTTGGAGCAGCGGCAGTTTTCCGCCGTCGGCCGCACCACCTTGCAGATGACGGACATGGCGTCGCGCCTGTCGTCCCTGCGTCCGCTGGGCAGCTACGAGCTCGATTTCGATTGGCAGGGGCAGCAGGCGACGTTGACCTTGCGCTCCATCAAAGGACCGCTGCTGCTCGACGGCAGCGGCAGCCTGAATCAGGGGCGCATGCAGTTTTCCGGCCAGGCCCAGGCCGCAGCAGGATATGAAGAGACCTTGGCGAGTTTGTTGAATTTGCTGGGACAGCGCCGTAGCAATAGCGAAAAAAACATCATCGCCTTAGAGTTCAGACAATGAAAAAACCATCCGTGAGCCCAATTACCTCCTCCTTCTCGCTGCGCCGCCTGTCGGCTGCCGCCTTGCTGTGCTGTTCCGTGGCCGGCATGCCGGCGCCCGTCTGGGCCGCGCCCGGCGATGAAGCGGCGCTCAATTTCGTCGGCGCCGACATCGAATCGGTGATCAAGGCGGTGGGGCATTACACCAACATCAATTTCGTCATCGACCCGCGCGTCAAGGGCACGATCACGCTGGTGTCGGAAAAATCGATCAGCAAGACGCAAGCCTTCGGGCTGCTGGCCTCCGCGCTGCGCCTGCAGGGCTACGCGGTGGTCTCCGGCGACGGCTATGCCAAGGTGGTGCCGGAAGCGGACGCCAAGCTGCAATCAGTGCCGACCCAGGTGGGCAACGGCGCCAGCCAGGTGAAGGGCGACCAGATCGCCACCCAGGTGTTTTATTTGAACTACGAATCGTCGGCCAACCTGCTGGCCGTGCTGCGCCCGCTGATTTCGCCAAACAACACGATCAACGCCAACCCGGGCAACAACTCGCTGGTGATCACCGACTACGCGGATAACCTCAAGCGCCTGGCGAAGATCATCGCCGCGCTCGACGTGCCCGCCTCGACGGACCTGGACGTGATCCCCGTGCGCTATGCGATCGCTTCCGACCTGGCCTCGATGGTGAACAAACTGATGGAGGGCGGGAATGCGGGCGGCGCCGCAGGGGCCGACGCGGGCAAGGTGTCCGTGCTGGCCGACCCGCGCACCAATTCGCTGGTGCTGCGCGCGCCGTCAGCGGCGCGCGCCAATCTGGCCAAGTCGCTGATCTCGAAACTGGACCAGCCCACCACGCAGCTGGGCAACGTGCACGTGGTGTACCTCAAGAATGCGGACGCCACCAAACTGGCGCAAACCCTGCGTTCGGTGGTGACGTCGGACGGCACGGCCGCCACGGCGCAGCAGGGCGTCGGCAACCAGAATACGAACAACCAGATCAGCCAGAACAACAGCGGCATGAGCAGCACTGGCCTGGGCGGCAATACGCAGAGCGGCACCACGGGCGGCGCTTCGCTGAGCAACGGGCCGCAGCAGCTGTCCTCGGGCGGCGCGGCCGGCTTCATCCAGGCCGACGCGTCGACGAATACCCTGATTTTGACCTGCAACGAAGCCGTCTACCGCAACCTGCGCGCCGTGATCGACCAGCTCGACGTGCGCCGCGCCCAGGTCTACATCGAGGCGCTGATCGTCGAAGTGACGTCGGCCAAGGCCTCCGAGTTCGGCGTGCAGTGGCTGGGGCTTTCCGGCGACAGCAGCAGCAGCTACCGCGTGGGCGCGCTGCAGTCGTTCGCCGGCGGCACCGACAACAATATCGCCAAGCTGGCGCTGGGCGGCGGCAAGGTGCTGCCGACGGGCGGCCTGACCCTGGGTATCTTCAAGCAGATCAACGGCGCGCTGGGCCTGGGCGCCGTGGCGCATGCGCTGGAATCGGACGGCAACGCCAACATCCTGTCGACGCCGAACCTGATCACCCTGGACAACGAGCTGGCGACCATCAAGGTGGGCCAGAACGTGCCTATCCTGACGGGCCAGTACACCAGCACGGCCGGCACCAACACGAACCCGTTCCAGACCATCGACCGCAAGGAAGTGGGCCTGACCCTGAAGGTGCGTCCGCAGATTCCGAGGGCGGCACCATCAAGCTGGGCATCTATCACGAGACATCGAGCGTGGACAAATCCACGTCGACGGCCGTCAGCGGCATCACCATCAACAACCGCGTGATCGAAAACAATGTGCTGGCCGACGATGGCCAGATCATCGTGTTGGGTGGTTTGATCGAGGATAGCACGGGCGACAACGCGGAGAAGGTGCGCGGCCTGGGCGACATCCCCCTGATCGGCAACCTGTTCAAGTACCAGACGCGCGAGCGCAAGAAAACGAATCTGATGATCTTCCTGCGCCCTGTGATCGTGCGCAACAAGGAGCAGAGCGGCAGCCTGGCGGCCGACCGCTACGACTACATGCGCTCGGCCGAGACGGCTGCCGTGCCGGCGTCGGGCAACCTGATGCTGAAAGACCTGGGCACGCCCGTGCTGCCGGCCCTGCAGGATGGCCAGCCCGTGGGCGGCAGCATGGTGACGCGCCCCGTGCCGCCGGCGCCGGTGCCGCCGCCAGGCGCGCGCGGCCAACGGCCAACGCGGCCACGCCGCCGCAGTCGCTGCTGCAGCAGTATCAGCAACAGCCGCAGCAGCCGCAGAAGTGATGGGACAGTCATGAGTAATCTGCTTCCCTACGCCTACGCGCGCGATTTCGGCTTGCTGGCCCGGCCCGGCGCCGTCGACGGCGCCCCCGTCGAGGTGCTGGTGGCCGCATCGACGGCGCCGGCGGCGATTGCCGAAGTGTCGCGCCGTTTCGGCCAGATTCAATTGACGGTGCTGCCGCGCGGCGACCTCGATGCGGCCATTGCCGGCGCCTACGCGGGCGGCGGCGGCGACGCGTCGCAGATGGCCGATGAATTCGATGCCGACCTGGATCTGACCAAGCTGCTGCAGGACGTGCCGGCCATCGAGGACTTGCTCGAATCGTCCGATGACGCGCCCGTCATCCGCATGATCAACGCCTTGCTCACGCAGGCGCTGCGCGAAGGCGCGTCCGATATCCACATCGAGCCGTTCGAGCAGACCTCCGTCGTGCGTTTCCGCATCGCATCGACGGCAGCCTGCGCGACGTGGTGCGCCCCCGTAAAGCCATCCACGGCTCGCTGATTTCACGCATCAAGATCATGGCGCAGCTCGACATCGCGGAAAAACGCTTGCCGCAGGACGGCCGCATCACCCTGCGCGTGGGCGGAAAACCCGTCGACGTGCGCGTCTCGACCCTGCCCACCGGGCATGGCGAACGGGCCGTGCTGCGTTTGCTGGACAAGGAAGCGGGCCGCCTGGACCTGCAGCACCTGGGCATGAGCGCGCCCATGCTGGGGCAGTTCGATGGCCTGATCACGCAGCCGCACGGCATCGTGCTCGTCACGGGCCCCACCGGCTCGGGCAAGACGACGACTTTATACGCGGCGCTGTCGATGCTCAACGCGACGACGACGAACATCCTGACGGTGGAAGACCCGATCGAGTACGACCTGGCCGGCGTCGGCCAGACGCAGGTCAATCCGCGCATCGACATGACATTTGCCAAGGCGCTGCGGGCGATTTTGCGGCAAGATCCTGATGTGATCATGATCGGCGAGATCCGCGACCTGGAAACGGCGCAGATCGCCGTGCAGGCTTCGCTGACGGGCCATCTGGTGCTGGCGACCCTGCACACGAACGATGCGTCGGCCGCCGTCACGCGTTTGCTCGACATGGGCATCGAGCCGTTCCTGCTGTCGTCGTCCCTGCTCGGCGTGCTGGCGCAGCGTCTGGTGCGCAAATTGTGCGGCGCGTGCAAGACCTTCGATGGCGAGTACTGGCAGGCGGTCGGCTGCGAGCATTGCGGCCAGACGGGCTACCAGGGGCGCGTCGGCGTGTACGAGTTGCTGCGCACGACGGAGCAGATCCGCGCGCAGATCCACAACCGGGCGTCGGAGGCGGAAGTGCGCGCCGCGGCCCTGCAGGACGGCATGACGAGCATGCGCGACGACGGCGAACGCTGGCTGCGCGACGGCACCACCACGCAAGCCGAGTTGCTGCGCGTGACCAAAGACTAGGCCCGCCACCATGCCCGCATTCCGCTATGAAGCCGTCGACGCCCAGGGGGCTACCCGCAAGGGCGTGCTCAATGCCGACAGTCCCCGTTCCGCGCGCGCCGAATTGCGCGTGCAAGGCCTGGTGCCGCTGGCCGTCGAGCCGATTGCCGCGCAGGTCGACGCCGCCGGCGTCACCAGGCGGCGCGGCTTCGGCGAGCGCCTGTCGAGCACCGAGCTGGCCCTGTTTACGCGCCAGCTGGCCAGTTTGCTCGAAGCGGGCCTGCCGCTGGAGCAGGCATTTTCCGCGCTGCTGGAACAGGCCGAGCGGCCCTACCTGCGCGACCTGATCGCCTCGATCCGTTCGGAAGTGATCGGCGGCGCCGCATTTTCCGACGTGCTGGCGCGCCATCCGCGCGATTTCGCGGAAATCTACCGGGCGCTGGTGGCGTCGGGCGAACAGATCGGCCATCTGTCGCGCGTGCTGTCGCGCCTGGCCGACTATATCGAGCGGCGCAACGCGCTGGTGCAGAAGGTCAAGCTGGCCTTTACGTATCCGGCCATCGTCACGGTGGTGGCGTTTTCCATCGTCATTTTCCTGCTCACCTACGTGGTGCCGCAGATCGTCTCCGTGTTCGCCAATACCAAGCAAAAGCTGCCCATGCTCACCGTGATCATGCTGGCGCTGTCGGACTTCGTGCGCAACTACGGCATCGTCGTGGCCATCGCCATCGCCGGCGCCTGGTTCGCCTGGCGCCGCGCCTTGCAGCAGCCGGCGCTGAAGCGGCGCTGGCATACTTGGCTGTTGACGGCGCCCCTGTACGGCAAGTTCGAGCGCAGCCTGAATACGGCGCGCTTTGCCAGCACCCTGGCCATTACCACGGGATCCGGCGTGCCGATTCTGCGCGCGCTCGACACCAGCCGCGACACCTTGACCAACGTGGCGATGCAGGAACTGGTACAGGAAGCCAGCGGCGCCGTGCGCGAGGGCGTGAGCCTGGCCTGGCGCGCGCGCTGTCGGCGCAAAAGCACTTTCCGCCGATGCTGATCCACATGATACGCGCCGGCGAAATCACGGGCGAGCTGCCGGCCATGCTGGAACGCGCCGCCAGCGCGCAGGAGCAGGACCTGGAGCGCCGCACGCTGACCATCGCCGGCCTGCTGGAGCCGGCCCTGATCCTGGCCATGGGCGTGGTGGTGCTGCTGATCGTGCTGGCCGTGCTGATGCCGATTATCGAGATTAATCAGCTGGTGCGTTAAGAGAAATATCAAGGAAACCATGAAGCGTTTGCCCCACTTTGTAAGTCTGCTCGCCGTCGTGGCGCTGTCCGTCTCGCTGGCCTACTGGGCCATGCAGCTGTTCAAGGCGCCGCAACGCCCCATCAATCCTCCCCCCGTGCCGGTGGTGCAGGATGCCAGCGTGGAGGCGGGCGCCTCGCTGTTCGGCGGCCAGGTCAGCGTGGCCACGGCCAGCAACTACCAGCTCAAGGGCGTGGTCGCCGCCGGCAATGGCCGCGGCAGCGTGGCCATTATCTCGACCGATGGCAAGCCCTCCGTGGCGCTGCCCGAAGGCGCCGAGGTGGTGCCCGGCGTGACGGTGCTGGAAGTGCATGCGCGCCACGTGCTGCTGCGCGATGGCGGCGTGAGCAAGCGCATCGACCTGGTGGCCGACGACAAGGCGCTGGCTTTGCCGGGGCAGGTGTCCGCCACCCCAATGCCGGCCGCGGCCCCCGCGCCGGCAACGAACCTGGTGCCGCCGCCGCTGCCGATGGAGCAGCAGCGTCCGGCGGCCATGATGCCGGCGCCGCAGGTGAGCAGCGTGCCGCCGCCGTCGAATTAAGGCCGTTCTTATCGTATTTTGCCGGTGGCGCCGTGCCGCCATCGCTACAGGAGTCTTCATGTTCTCGATCCGTGCCGTCCTGGCGGGCTGCGTGGCGGCGCTGTGCGCCTTGCCGCCGGCTGCCGCAGCCGACGTTCCCGCCGTCACCGCCGCCACCACCTCCACCTCCGCTGCCGTCCCCGCGCCCGCGCGCCCGCGCATCGCGCTGGTGCTGTCGGGCGGCGGCGCGCGCGGCCTGGCGCACATCGGCGTGCTGAAAGTGCTCAAGGAGCTGCATGTGCCGATCGACATGGTGGTCGGCACCAGCATGGGCGGCGTGGTGGGCGGCGCGTATGCGGCCGGCGCTTCCGTGGCGGACCTGGAAAAGATGGCGCGCGAGACGAATTGGGCGCGCGTGGTGGCCGACCGGCCGCCGCGCGACGAACTGGCGTTCCGCCGCCGCGAGGAAGATTTATTGCTGCCGTCGCGCATCGAATTTGGCACCAGCCGCAACGGCATTTCTACGCCGCCGGCCGCGGCCAGCAACGCGGCGCTGGAAATGGCGCTGAACCGCCTGTTGCCGGCCGGCATGCGCGACCGCCCCGCCAGCCAGCTGCCGCTGCCCTTCCGCTCAGTGGCGTCCGACCTGGTCAATGGCGAGCTGGTGGAACTGGTCGACACGCCCTTGTTCCTGTCGATGCGTGCCTCGCTGGCCGTGCCGGGCGTGTTCGCCCCCGTGCGCGTCAACAACCGCCTGGTGGTCGACGGGGGCCTGGTGCGCAACCTGCCCGTCGACATGGCGCGCGCCATGGGCGCCGACATCATCATCGCCGTCAACGTGGGCACGCCGCTGGCGCCGGAAAAAGAGCTGGGCAGCGCCATCGGCGTGGCGCAGCAGATGCTGCAGATTCTCACGGAGCAGAACGTGCAGCGCTCGCTCAAGGAGCTGCGGCCGCAGGACATCCTGGTGGCGCCGGATTTGACGGGCGTCAGTTTCCTCGACTTCGAAAACTATGCGCGCGCCATGCGCGCCGGTGAACAGGCGGCGCAGGCGCTGGCCGCCCGCCTGGCGCCGCTGGCCCTGCCGCCGGAACAGTATGCGGCGCGCGAGGAGCTGCGCCTGGCGGCGCCGGCGCTGCTGGACGTGGCCTTGCCTTGCCGCTTACGCGCCTGGCCGTGGAGAGCGAAGGCGATATCAATCCGCGCATCCTGCAGGCGCAATCGGGCCTGGTGGAAGGGCAGGCCGTCAGCCAGGAAGATGTGCTCAAGGCGGCGGCCAGGCTGTATGGCCGCGGCGACGTGGCGCGCGTGGAGACGGAAGTGGTCGATGCCGGCGACCAGCGCGCCGTCACCATCAAGGCGGTCGAGGCGCCGTGGGCCAGCAGCCGCCTGCGCGTGGGCCTGGAAATGGCCAGCGATTTCAGGGACAGCAATACCTTTGCCCTGAAGCTGCTGCACGTGCGCTCGAATCTGAACAGCTGGGGCGGCGAATTGCGCAGCATGGTGCAGATCGGCACGGCGCGCAACTTCGGGGTGCAGTACTGGCAGCCGCTGGGCGCCGGCAACCCATGGTATATCGCGCCATCGCTGCAGTACACTTCCCAGGCGGTCGATCTGTTCGACAAGGGACGGCGCAATGCGCGCGTCGCCTACAGCGGCCAGGGCGCAAGCCTGGTGCTGGGGCGCCAGTTCGGTTTTTGGGGCGATCTGCAGTTCGGCATCACGCGCAGCGAAGTCAAGGCGGACGTCAGCATCCCCGCCGACCCGAGCTACCCCAAGGAGCGGGCGCTGGGCACCAACCAGTTCGTCCAGTTCCGCGTTGATACGCTCGATTCGCCCGGCTTCCCCACGCGCGGCGTGCTGTTCGACGCTACCTGGACGCGCTCCGCGACCACCGGGACGGGCGAGTCGGGTCTGGGGCGTTCCGCCATCACGGGCTTGAAGGCGTTCGGCAGCGGCAACTGGGCCGGCCACGTGTATGGCGAATGGGCGCGCGCGCAACGGGGCGAGGCACCGCTTAGCCTGGGGGGCTTCTTGCGCCTGTCCGGCACGCAGTTCGAGTCGGTGACGGGGCGCAGCGTGGCCCTGGCGCGCTTCGTGATGGCGCGCCGCATCGGCTCCCTGCCCAGCACCCTGGGTGGCGCCGTGCGGGCCGGCTTTTCGCTGGAAATGGGCGGCGGCTTCGATCAGAGCGAGCGCTGGAAAGCCACCAAGTTCACGCAGGCCAGCAGCGCCTTCATTTCCGTCGATACGCGCTTCGGCCCCGTGTACGTGGCCTCGGGCGCATCGAAGGGCGGCGAGAGTACGCTTTACCTGTTCCTGGGCCCCGTCTGGTAAGGAGCGCCCGGCGCGGCGGGGGCCGTGCTGCGGCGCAGGGCCGTGAAGGCGGCAAATTCCCATGAGCGAAAGCCCAGCAGCAGGGTAAAGCCGTCGCGCTCGACTGGAGCCAGGCGCCGGTCGTTCTGATGCAGGCGCGCCAGTTCCTCGGCCAGCTGGCGGATCTTCTGCACCAGCTCCTGCGCGCTCGACAGCGACAGGCGCGCGGGGATGCACATCAGGGTTTCACCGGCGCCGTCAAAATGCCCGCTGAAATAATCGGCCACCACGTGTTCGCGGAAGTACAGCTGCACGGGACCGTCGGCCAGCCAGTGGAAGGCGTTCGAGACGCGCAGGCTGTAGCGGTTCAGCGGCTTGAGTTCGATCAAGCCCAGGCGGTCCAGTTCGGCCAGGCAGCCGATGCATTCGGCCTGCGTCAGCGCATACGTTTCCACCACCTGCTCCAGGCTCCAGTGGCCCAGGCAGCAGATCGCCACCAGCAGCAGGCGTGGATGCGCCACCAGCGACTTTTCCTGCACCAGGGTGAGCGTGTCGGCATGCGGCGTGATGTCGGCCGCGCCGCGCAGCACGTCTTCCATGGCGATGCCGGAAGCCTTGCAGATCAGGGCCAGGCGCGACAGCGACATGTCGTGCTGGCCAAACATGCGCTTGACGCTCGACTCGCTCATGGCGATGCGTTCGGCCAGCACCTTATAGGTGATGCCGGCGGCGCGCAGTTGGGTGCGCAGCACGCGCAAAACCAGTTCAGGTGAACTCACGGGATATCCTTTTTTACAAGTTTGGTAGCGGATGACGGTACCGAATGTAGCCCTTAACGGCACTTTGCACAAGGTGATAGTACTTCCCGGCAAAAGAGATGACACTCCCGCTTGTGGCTCGCACGGCGCGCTACAACCAGGCATTCATCCACTTGTAGAGGTTATCCATGTTCTCCAAATTTCATTTTCCAGCAGCGCTGCTGGCGCTGGCCGCCATCGCTCCTCTGCATGCCGCGGCGGCCGAACCGGCGCCGGGCCCCTTCTATGCGGGCGCCAGCTATGGCTTTCGCGCCAGCAGCGGCCTCGATTGCGTGCCAGGACAAGGCGCTTGCGACAAAAGCAGCAAGCGTAACGGCAAGGCCTACCTGGGTTACAGTTTCGACGCGCTGCCGTTTCAGGGCGGCGTGGCCCTGCCTTCGGTTGAGCTGGTGGGGTATCTGGGCGGGGAAGTCAAATCCGGCTTCGACACGGGCGCCGGCAAGGTTGCCGGCCGCGGCAAGTTCAGCGGCCTCGGCATGCAAGGCGTGCTCGCCTACCAGTTCGACGCCTTCAGCCTGAGCGGACGCGCCGGTGCGGCCTACACACAGGGCAAGGTCGACTATCTGGGTGGCGGTTCGGACAAAAAGGACAAGATCGGCTTGATCTATGGCGTCGGCGCGGCGTATGCGCTGAACCGGAACTGGTCGCTGCACCTGGACTGGGACCGCGTGCCGGTCAAGTACAGCAGCAAGCAAACGACCAAGGTCGACATGTTTTCGCTGGGCGCGTCCTACCGTTTCTAAGGGGATGATGCTGCGGCACAGAGTGGCCTGATGGCGGACGCCCCGGAACGGGGTGTCCGCGGGCGGCCTATTTGTCCGTTTCTACTTTCAACAGCAGTTTCGCCAGCAGGCGTTTTTCCTGCTGGCGCTGGCCGGACACGGTCTTTACGTGCGCCCCGGCGGCGCGCTGCAGGGCGGCCGTGGCGACCGGGTTGCGCGGTTTTTGCGAGGGTTCGACGCGGAACTGCATTTTCTGCCGCGTCGCCAAGGCCTTGTTTGCCATCGGTTTCCTCCCTGATTACAGCACGTAGCGCGACAGGTCCTCGTTGACCGACAGCGCTTCCAGGCGTTCGTTGACGTACGCGGCATCGATCACCAGCACATTTTCCGTCGTGCTGCTGCCTTCGCTGGCCGTAAACGACACTTCTTCCAGCAGTTTTTCCATCACCGTGTGCAGCCGGCGCGCGCCGATGTTTTCCGTGCGCTCGTTCACCGAGTAGGCGATTTCCGCCAGGCGCGTGATGCCTTCCGGCGCGAATTGCAGTTTCAGGTTTTCCGTCGCCAGCAGGGCTTCGTACTGCATCGTCAGGCAGGCGTCGGTGCTCGTCAGAATGCGCTCGAAATCCGAGATCGACAGCGATTCCAA
Organism: Janthinobacterium sp. TPC_1; assembly: GCF_056037845.1. NCBI lineage: Bacteria > Pseudomonadati > Pseudomonadota > Betaproteobacteria > Burkholderiales > Oxalobacteraceae > Janthinobacterium > Janthinobacterium sp. TPC_1. The sequence goes on from NZ_CP195157.1 coordinate 1,888,891, forward strand.
CTCCACGCGGATGGGGAAGCGCCCTTGCAGTTCCGGGATCAGGTCCGACGGTTTCGACAGGTGGAAGGCGCCCGAGGCGATGAACAGGATGTGGTCCGTGCGGATCATGCCATATTTCGTGTTGACGGTCGTGCCCTCGACCAGCGGCAGCAGGTCGCGCTGCACGCCGGCGCGCGAGACGTCGGCGCCGCCGGATTCCGAGCGCGAGGCGATCTTGTCGATTTCATCAAGGAAGACGATGCCGTTCTGCTCGACGTTCTGGATGGCCTTCTGTTTCAGTTCATCTTCGTTGAGCAGCTTGGCCGCTTCTTCCTCGACCAGCAATTTGAGCGCTTCGCGGATCTTGACCTTGCGCGCCTTCTTGCGCTGCCCGCCCACGCCCGAGAACATGGACTTGATCTGCTCCGTCATTTCTTCCATGCCCGGCGGCGCCATGATTTCCATCTGCGGACCCGCCTCGGCCAGCTCGATCTCGATTTCCTTGTCATCGAGCTCGCCCTGGCGCAAGCGCTTGCGGAAGGTCTGGCGCGTGCTGTCGCCGCTGCCGCCCGTGTCCACGGCCGCCGCCGTATTCGGCGTGAAGCCGAAGTCGCGCGCCGGCGGCACGAGGATGTCGATCACGCGGTCTTCGGCCGCATCTTCGGCGCGTGCGCGCACCTTTTTCATTTCCAGCGCGCGCGTCTGCTTGATGCCGATGTCGATCAGGTCGCGGATGATGGTGTCGACGTCGCGGCCCACATAACCGACTTCGGTAAATTTGGTCGCTTCGATCTTGATGAACGGCGCCTCGGCCAGCTTGGCCAGGCGGCGCGCGATTTCCGTCTTGCCGACGCCCGTGGGGCCGATCATGAGGATGTTCTTGGGCGTGATTTCATGGCGCAGGGGCTCGGCCACCTGCTGGCGGCGCCAGCGGTTGCGCAGGGCGATGGCGACGGCGCGCTTGGCCTTGGCCTGGCCCACCACGTGTTTGTCGAGTTCGGTGACGATTTCCGACGGGGTCATGTTCATGATCATAGTTGGCTTTCTGTATTCTTTGCTTGGGCGCGCTTGGCGCTTAATCGAGAGTCTCGATAATGTGCGACATGTTGGTATAAATGCACAGCTCGGCGGCGATGGTCAGCGATTTCTTGACCACTTCGGCCGGCGACAAGTCCGTGTTTTCCTGCAGCGCCTTGGCGGCCGACTGGGCATAGGTGCCGCCCGAGCCGATGGCGCCGATGCCGTCTTCCGGTTCCAGCACGTCGCCATTGCCCGTGATGACCAGGGTCGACTCGCTGTCGGCCACCAGCAGCATCGCTTCCAGGCGGCGCAGCACGCGGTCGGTGCGCCAGTCCTTGGCCAGTTCGACGGAGGCGCGCAGCAGATTGCCCTGGTGTTTTTCCAGCTTGCCTTCAAAGCGGTCGAGCAGGGTGAATGCGTCGGCGGTGCCGCCGGCAAAGCCGACCAGGACCTTGCCCTGATACAACTTACGCACTTTGCGGGCCGTGCCCTTCATGACGATGTTGCCCAGCGTGACCTGGCCGTCGCCGCCCAGGGCGACTTGCTTGCCGCGCCGGACGCAGAGGATGGTGGTGCCGTGAAATTGTTCCATAGTGACCTCAAAAGATTCGTGCCGATGCGTGCAAGGCCATGCGATTGCGCGCCCATGCCTCAAAAGTGGGGATGGAAAAGGCAATTGCAAGCGGCACTTGCCGTTGCCGTGCTCGCTTCAGTGTAGTCGGCGCGGGACGAAAAAAAAGCACGCAACCGAAGGTCGCGTGCTTTTTTATTCGCCATCGCGGGCCGCCGGGGCGGCCGCGCAAGGGGAGGGCGATCAGTCGCCGTACAGCTTTTGCTTCAGTTCGCGCCGTTGCTGGGCTTCCAGCGACAGGGTGGCGGTCGGACGGGCGATCAGGCGCGGGATGCCGATAGGCTCGCCCGTTTCTTCGCACCAGCCATAGTCGCCGGCGTCGATGCTGGCGATCGATTGCTGCACTTTCTTCAGCAATTTGCGCTCGCGGTCGCGCGTGCGCAGTTCCAGCGCATGCTCTTCCTCGATGGTGGCGCGGTCGGCCGGATCCGGTACGAGCACGGTTTCACGCAAGTGTTCCGTGGTTTCGCCGGCGTTTTTCAGCAGGTCTTTCTCGAGCTGCTGCAGGCGCGCCTTGAAGAATGCCAGTTGTGCCGGATTCATGTAGTCATCTTCGCTCATGGCCGCGAATTTGCTCTTCGCTGATGAGAGGGATGTCTTGGTTGGCGGCCGGGGTCGATTTATTAGTTTTGGTCATAACTTCGCTTACCTTCGATACGACAGAGTTTTCAAATTGATCAGTTGATGCGGCGATGCCGAGCAACTGTACAGGTTCCGCTGGGCATTGCTGTCCGGATGTACTGCGTGCGACCTTGGCTTGCCGGCGGCGGCCAGGACTACCGGCCGGCTATATTTGCCATGTTGATAACTTTTTACCGCTCTATGCCAGTCGCGCTCTGCGCGCGACAACGGGCGTGTTGGGTGGATCGGTTGCATGCCTGGCATGCGGCCAGCGGCAGTTTGCCAGCATTTCATGACAGGCGAACGACATGGGCCGTTTTCGTCGCTGATTTTGGCACGCTTTGCCTTATATTGCCATCCCGATTTGTTGACTAGCCGATCAGAAACGGCCACTTGTTGGTTTATACCAGCAAGATCGGTGTCGGACAGCGGGAAAGCGTGCTTAACTTTCCCTTTTGTTTCTGCTTTGCAACGGATACTTTGCAAAACCCGGCTAGTTTATACCAAACATTGTTCGAGTCCGCGAATAAAAATGTCTTTTGGTAGATTCTTGCCAATAAATACCATTTTGCTGCCGCGCACTTCATTCTCGCCCCATTTGGCGCCCAGGTCGCTGCCCATCAACTGATGCACGCCCTGGAACACCACCTTGCGCTCGGCGCCCTGCATCAGCAGCACACCCTTGTAGCGCAGCATGCGCGGGCCATACACTTGCACCAGGCCGCCGAGGAACTCATCGAGCTTGGCGCTGTCGAATGGTTGCGTGCTCTTGAAAACAAAGGCGGCGATATCGTCGCTGTGCTGCGCATGGTGATGGTCGGCATGGCCGCAATCGGTGGCGCAGGCTTCGCTGTGCTCATGTGCGTGTTCATGGCCGTGCTCATGCGCATGGTCGTGCGCATGGTCGTGATCATGCACGTGCGCCGTTTCCGTCGCCAGGAAATCCGGGTCCAGTTCCAGCTTTTCATTCAGGTTGAAACCGCGGATGTCGAGCACCTCGGCCAGCGGCGCGCGGCCAAAATCGACCTTGCCGATGGGGGCGCGGGGATTGATGCGTTTCAAACGGCGCGTCAGGGCGGCCACGTCGTCTTCACTGACGAGGTCAGTTTTCGACAGCAGCAGCTTGTCGGCGAAGCCCACTTGCCGCTGCGCTTCCTCGTATTCGTCTAGTTGTTTCATGGCATGACGGGCATCGACCACCGTGAGAATGGCGTCGAGCATGTAGTGGCTGCCCACTTCTTCGTCGACAAAGAAGGTTTGCGCCACGGGGCCGGGATTGGCCAGGCCCGTCGTTTCGATGACGACGCGGTCGAACGCCAGCAGGCCGGCGTCGCGCTTGCGCGCCAGTTCCGTGAGGCCCACGATCAGGTCGCCGCGCACGGTGCAGCAGATGCAGCCGTTGTTCATTTCGATGATGTGTTCGTTGCTGTCCTGCACCAGGATCTCGTTATCGATGTTTTCCTGGCCAAACTCGTTTTCGATCACGGCGATGCGCATGCCATGCTCTTCCCGCAGTATGCGGTTGAGCAAGGTGGTTTTGCCGGCGCCCAGGAAACCGGTGAGGATGGTGGTTGGAATCAGTGCCATGAGATGCCTATGCTGTAATCGGTGGTGCCGCCGCGCAAGCGGAAGAATGCGGACGATTATGCCGGAATTTTGCAAAAGCTTGCAAATGCGCGCCCATCCGCTTGATATGGATCAGGCCGGCCAACGGGCGCGGCTGTCTACTTCACCTTGGCGCGCGGGTGCGCCTGGTCGTACACGTGCGCCAGGTGCTGGAAATCGAGGGCCGTGTAGACCTGGGTCGAGGTGATGCTGGAGTGGCCCAGCATTTCCTGCACGGCGCGCAGGTCGCCCGACGATTGCAGCACGTGCGAGGCGAACGAGTGGCGCAGCACGTGCGGGTGCACATTCGCGGGAATTTCCGTCGCCAGCGCGTGCGCTTCAGGCGCAGCTGCAGCACGCGCGGCGAGATGCGCGTGCCGCGCGTGCTTAAAAACAAGGCAGCGCTGCCATCGGCCGCTGGCGGGCGCACGGCCAGCCAGGCGGTCAAGGCCACGAGGGCCGCCTTGCCGACGGGCACCTTGCGCATCTTGCTGCCCTTGCCCGTGACGATGACTTCGAAGCTGGCCATGTCGAGCCAGCCCAGCGAGGCGGGCTGGCCGCCGTCGGCCTTGCAGTAGTGGGTATCCAGGCTGGTCAGCTCGGAAACGCGCAAGCCGCTCGAATACAGCAGTTCGAACATGGCGCGGTTGCACAGTTGTTCCGGCTCGGCCGCGCCTTGCTGGTGTTGCGCGGGCGCCACGAGGCGCACGGCATCGTCCACCGACAGGGCTTTGGGCAAGGTCTTGGCCCGCTTGGGGGCGCGGATGCCGTCGACGGGATTGGCGTCGAGCGCCGTTTCACCGCTGAGCCAGTTGTAAAAGCCGCGCCACGACGACAGCTTGCGGGCGATCGAACGCGGATCCAGGCCGCCAGCATGCAGCTTGGCCGTGTAGCGGCGCACGTCGTTGTGCGCCAGCGCCGTCCAGGGCGTATTGCCGCTCAGTTCCAGCAAGGAGCGCAAGTCGCGCCCGTAGGCGTCCAGCGTGTGGGGCGACAGCTTGCGCTGCGTGGCCAGCTGGGCCAGGTAGGCGTCGAGCCACTCGGCCTTGCCGCGCGCCGCATGCATGGCTGATTCAGGCCGGCGAACCGGCGCGTAGCGCGGCCAGGGCGGCGCTGGCCGTTGCGCCGATGTGCACGAGGAAATCGGTGCCCATGCTGGAGGTAAAGCGTTCGCTGTCGGGCGAACCGAGCACCAGCAAGCCGAAGGTGCCCGTGGTATTCGGGGCGCGCAGGGCGATCATGACGGTCGATTCGATTTTATCCGCCTGCAGCCAGTGCACGGCTTCGAAATCGCGGTTGCTGCCGCAGTACGGCGCTTGCAGGCTGTTGGCGAACATGCGCACGTCGGCAGTGACATCTTCCGTGAACCAGCCGTTGGCGTGTTCCGGCAGCACTTGCCACAGGCGCAGGCTGACGTAGGGCACGTCGAAATTGCTTTGCAGGGCGTCGACCAGCACGCGCGGCATGTCCGCATCGTTGCGTACTTGCAGCATGGCCTGGTTCCAGCCGTGGAACTTGCTGGCGATGTCGCCATTTTCCTCGGCCAGGCGGCTCAGCTTGGACATGCGCAGTTCCAGCGCCTTGTACTTGTCGCGCATCACTTCCATCTGCCGCTCCTGCAGCGAGATGGTGCGTCCCGTCAGCGGGCTGCTCAGCTTGACCTCGCCGAGCAGCGCGGTATGCTCTTCGAAGAACGTCGGGTGCTCGCTCAGGTACTGGGCGACGGTGCTGGAATCGAGTGTGGCGGTCATTGAGAATATCTGTCAGTGAAAGTTGAACGCTTCATTCTAACCGAGAGTGCGGTGGCACAGGCGCAAAGGGCGTTGCGCTTGTGCATTTTCCGCGCGCCCATGAAAAAAGCGGCATGGTTGCCCATGCCGCTTTGCATTCCTTGCTCAGCAATCACCCTTGGAGGGTGACGTGCGGGGCATTAGAAGTTGTGGTGTACGCCCAGACCGATGTAGGTGATCGACGTTGCCGCCTTGCGGTTCGAGATGTCCGCGTACAGGTAGGTGCGCTTCGACAGGTTGTAGTCGTAGCCCAGCGATGCTTGCTTGGTTTTGGTCACGCCATCCGGCGTTTTTTGACCGTAGCCGGCGCGAACCTTGCCTGGGCCGACGTCGTAGTTGGCGCCAACCAGCCATGCCTTGGTATCCGTGTTGATGATCTTGAAGTTGCTGTCATCCTGATGCTGGTACGACGCCATCAGTTTCAGTTCCGTTACCGGATTGAACGATGCGGCAACCGACCACAGCTTGGCTTGCAAGCCATTGCGCTCATACGCGGCCATACCGGCGAACTGGCCGTAGTTGTACGTGGCGGAGACCGAGTATGGATTCGACGCTGGCACGGCATTGGCAGCCACCGGGTAGTTGTTGGCTGGTGGCGTGGCCGCTGGTCCAGGGAATGCTGGATTGTTATTGGCTTCCTTGGCGGCGACAGTGGCGTTGAACTGGAAGCCGCTGAACACTGGCGAGTTATAGAACACGGCGTTCGAGAAGCGGTTACGCGAATTGCCGGCTGCGCTCAGCGGATCGCTGCTGTAGGCGGCCACCGTGATGTCGGTCTGGAAACCGGCTGGCGTAGGCATGCCCGACCATGGTTCGAACGCGGTGCTCGATTCCTGGAAGGCGGTCAGGCCACGGCCCAGACGCACGGTACCGAAGTTGCCTTGCAGGCCGACGCGGCTTTGGCCCTGGAACAGCGGACGGGAGTTGCTTTCCAGCGTACCCGTGTCGGATTCATAGCGAATTTCCAGTTGGAAAATAGCTTTCAATCCATTGCCCAGATCTTCCGTGCCCTTGAAGCCCAGTTTGTTGTTGTCGCGCTTGGTGACAGCGGTGGTCGAACCAGTCGACTTGCCCAGGCCAGCATCGACCGTGCCGTAGATTTGGACGGACGACTGCGCTTGTGCGGTTGCGGCAAAGGCGCCGAAGAGTGCGAGGGCAACGAGTGATTTTTTCATGTCTTATTCCCTATTAAAAGTGAGTTCCGTCCGAGATCCGAGCAGATTGAAATGCGCTAACTGTCGCGTTTCGATGAATGAACCTTAATTCGTCGGCGCGCAAGACGTGCGGGATTGGTCAAATATGCGTGAAAAGATTGGTGAAAAGCGTCATAAATCCACAGCCCTGTTGTATTTTTGTAACGCGGGGTTTTTGCCGATGCGGCGCCGAGGGCACGCGTTTTCCCATCGCCACGGTAGCGGCGCCTTGCCATATTGGCGTGTCCGGGCCAGGACATTGTTGCGTTGAATCAAGTTCTTGAGGCGGCTTTGGCGGATTTATGACACAAGGACGTTACACTAAGGGACGGCCTGCATGGATGGGCCTGGAGACGGCTCACTATTATTAGACTCATTGACTCAATATCGAGAATCGATGGCAAATCGCGAAACATTAGGATTGATCAAGGGCGCACGTGCTGGCGATGTCGCTTGCCAGCTGGCATTGGGACGCGTGTACCTGTTTGGACAGGGTGTGCCGCAGAGCCTGCCGACCGCCTTGCACTGGCTGGCGCGGGCGGCCCAGGAGGATAGCGAGGAAGCATGCTTGCTGATCGGCACGCATGTGCCGTTCGAAGTGGCGCAACCGGCAGCCAAGGCGCTGATTCCCTATTACGCCCAGGCGTTCGATGCGGGCCTGGTGCAGGCGGGCCTGGTGCTGGCGCAACTGGTGCTGGGCAATGCGGCCAGCACCAGTTGCGAGACCGTGCGGGCCAAGGCGCGCGTGGCGCTGGACGCCGCCGTGCGTGCCGGCTTGCCCGATGCGCAATGGTTGCTATCCATGCAAGAAGGGTGGTCCGCCGCCTCGCGGCCGGACGCCACCCCTGCTGGCGAGCCCCCCCTCGATGGCGACGCGCCGCTGCATGCCTGGCTGGAGCAGGCCTGGAGCCAGGGCAACCATGCGGGCTTCCTGTCGCAAGGCTTGCCGCTGGCGCGCGAACTGCTGCAGCGCCAGGCGGCGGCCGGTGCGCGCACGATCGCCCTCGACGCGCAGCAGGTGCGCTTGCTGTCGCGTTGTGCCCAGGCATTGGCGCCTGGCGGCGATGCCGAAGGCTGGCAATGCTGCGAGCTGGCCGCGCATGGCGGCGACCGCGCGGCGCAGCTGGAGCTGGGACTTGGCTATGCGCGCATGGATGCGCATGGCCAGCGCCTGGCCACGCGCAATGGCGCGGCCAATTTCAAGCGGGCCGTGCGCTGGCTGACGCAGGCCGGCGAGCAGGGCCTGGCCGAAGCCTGGTTCGTGCTGTCGCGCATCTACACGAAACCGGAATTTTCCCAGCGTAATGTGGTCGAAGCCCATTCCTGCCTGGAGCGTGCCGCCGACCTGGGGCATGGCCCGGCCCAGCTCGAGTGCGGCATGCATGCCTGGCGTAATCGCCGCGACGGCGTCAACAACGATGTGCGCGCCGCGTACTGGCTGCTGCAGGCGCAGGCGCAGGGCAGCCGTGAAGCGGAGGCGGCGCTGGCGCGCATTGCGCCGCGCGGTGAAGCGGGCGACTGGGGCCAGTGCGCCGCCGTGCAGGCCGATGGGCACTTGCGGCAATGGAGCCAGAGCCAGAGCCACCCCCTGCTGGCGGCGCGGCTGGAGCTGGCGCGCTGCTTTCACCTGTCGCGTGCCGAGGCGCTGCTGCTCGATATCCATGCGGCCGACCAGGGGCATTGTCTGTTGATCGATATCAGCGCCACGCATGGGCGCGGCAAGCGGCGCCTGGTGTTGATCCGCACGGCGCAGGAGCGCCAGCTGCTCGATCAGGTGGTGCGCCTGTTCGAGCGCGTCGATTGCGGCGTGACGGGGCCGGAAGGCAATTACCGGCAGCGTTTGTACCGCCTGAAGTGCTACCTGGCGGAAATTGATGTCGCGCAGGAACAGCAGTTCCTGGCCGCCTGACTCATTCCTTACAGCTCGATCGTGCCTTCGAACACGGTCACTGCCGGGCCCGTCATCAGGACGGGATGGCCGGGGCCTTGCCAGGCGATCGACAGTTCGCCGCCGCGCGCGCTGATGCGCACGGGGGAATCGAGCACGCCGCGCAGGATGCCGGCCACGGCGGCGGCGCAGGCGCCCGTGCCGCAAGCGAGCGTTTCGCCCGCGCCCCGTTCAAACACGCGCAGTTTCACGTGCTGGCGGTTGACGACCTGCATGTAGCCGGCGTTGACGCGGCGGGGAAAGCGCGGGTGGTGCTCGATGCGTGGGCCCGTCACTTCCAGGTCTTGCGCATCGACATCGTCGACCACTTGCACGGCATGCGGGTTGCCCATCGAAACGACGGACACCAGCACGGGGGCGTTGTCGCCCGGCAACGCCAGATCCAGCGGCCACAAGGTGTCAGTTCCCTGTGCCACGCCAGCCAGGCCGCTGGCGTCGAACGGCACCAGCGCGGGTTCGAGCACGGGCGCGCCCATGTCGACCGTGATGCTGCCATCGAGCTCCAGGCGCGGAGAAATGACACCGGCCATGGTTTCCACGCGGATGCTGGCCTTGCTTGACAAGCCTTTTTCGCTGACGAACTTGACGAAAGCGCGCGCGCCATTGCCGCACTGTTCCACTTCGCCGCCGTCATTGTTATAGATGCGGTAGCGGAAGTCGCAGCCGGGCAGGCGCGGTTTTTCCACCACGAGGATCTGGTCGGCGCCGATGCCGAAACGGCGGTCGGCCAGGCGCTGCCACTGGGCCGGCGTGAAGTCGACATCCTGATTGATGGCGTCGATGACGATGAAATCGTTGCCCGCGCCATGCATTTTGGTAAATTGAAGTTTCATGGTCTGCCGTATCACTTGTGCTGGTTGTAGAACGATGCTTCGCCTTCCGGACGCGTCTTGAAGCGTTTATGCGTCCAGAAATACTCGGCCGGCGCTTCGCGCACGCGCTCTTCGATGAATTCGTTCATGCGGCGCGTGGCGGCCGTGATGTCGTCGCCCGGATAATCGTCCCACGCCGGGTAATAGGTCACCTTCCAGCCCTGGTAATTGGGCAAAAAGGTGGCGATGACGGGAATCACCTGCGCCTTGGCGGCCAGCGCCAGGCGCGCCGTGGCCGTCAGGGTGGCGGCGGGCACGCCGAAGAAGGGCACGAATTCCGCATCCTTCTCGCCGAAATCCATGTCCGGCAGCATAAAGTAGGGCAAGCCGTCGCGCAGCGCGCGCAGAATCGTCTTGATGCCGTCCTGGCGCGTAAACAGCTTGGGCGGCTTGAAGCGCGAGCGGCCGTTGCGCAGGGCCTGGTCGAAGGCGGCGTTCTTTTGCTGCACGTACATTGACGAGGCGGAAATTTCCATGGCCGTGGCGGCGCCGGCCACGTCGAGGCAGACGAAGTGCGGGCACAGCAAAATGGTCGGCTTGGCGGCGATCTGCTGGCCCGGGAAGGCGGGCACCTTTTTGATCAGGCGGTTCAGGCGCGCTTCCGGTGCCCACCACAGGATGCTGCGTTCCCACACGCTGCGCGAATACGCCTGGAAATGCTGGCGCGCCAGCGCCACGCGTTGTTTTTCCGTCAGTTCCGGCATGCACAGGCGCAGATTCGTCAGGGCGATCTTGCGCCGCGTGGGCATGGCGATGAACAGCACGCTGCCGACGGCCACGCCGAAGCGGCCGAGGATGGGCAGGGGCAGCCAGTGCAGCAGCCACATGAAGGCGATCAGCAGTCTCATGCCTGCTCCTTGGCGGCTTCGGGTGTCGCTGGCGTGGGCGGCGGCGCACCGCGCGGCACCTTGTAGCGATTGTAGCTCCACAGGTATTGCGCGGGGCTGCGCGCGATCAATTGTTCCATGGCTGCATTGATGGTGCGCGCCTGCTCGGCCGAGGTGCTGTCGAGGGGCTCGGTGAACGGCACGAAATGCACGACGTAGCCGCGTCCGCCCGGCAGGCGTTCCGCGTAGGTGATGATGACTTCGGCGCCGCCCATCTGCGCCAGTTTGGCGGGCAGGGTCATGGTGTAGGCGGGGCGGCCGAAGAAATCGGCCCACACGCCTTCGCCCTCCTGCGGCACCTGGTCGGGCAGCAGGCCGATCGGTTGTCCCTTTTTCAGGCATTTGGCAAAGATGCGCACGCCCGACATATTGGCCGGCGCCAGCATCAGGTTTTCGCGCGCGCGCGCGCCTTCGATCAGCGGTTTTAATGCGGCGCGCTTGGGCGGGCGGTACATCACGGTAAGCGGCGTGCGCAGGGCGATTTGCTGGGCGACGATTTCAAAGCAGCCCAGGTGCGGTGTCAGGAAGACAATGCCGCGGCCGTGCTGCAGCGCTTTTTCCACCAGTTCCCAGTTTTCTACCGTGGCATGGCGCGCCACGCGCTCGGCTGGCGCGCACCAGATGAAGGGCAGTTCCAGCACGCTCTTGCCCGCTTCGGCCACGGCCGTGTGCAAGTGTTGCGAAAACCCCGCACCTTGCATGTTCTCGCGCATGCGGCGGCGGTAGGACGGGGAAATGGCGTAAATCACCCAGCCGAGCGCAGCGCCAAGGCCATGTAGAACGGGCAGGGGAAAAATGGACAAGAAGCGGAAAATTGGGACTAACATGTGTAAGCTGTTTCCAGGAATGGCGTGTTGCCGTGCCAAAATTTTTTAAGAAGCGTAAAATACCACGTATGCAGTAACCGCTGAGTTAATAGACAACTTGCGATGCGGAATATAAATATCGCTAAAGCGTCGCAGGCAAAATCCTCTTTACTGCGACAGAACATTCACATAGTAAACAGGAGCTTGCAATGTCAAACGACTATCTCTTCACTTCCGAATCCGTCTCGGAAGGCCATCCCGACAAGGTTGCCGATCAAATTTCAGACGCCATCCTTGACGCCATCCTGGCCCAGGATCCAGCCGCCCGCGTGGCTGCCGAAACCCTGTGCAACACGGGTCTGGTCGTGCTGGCGGGCGAGATTACCACTCACGCCAATGTGGATTATATTCAAGTTGCGCGCGAAACCATCAAACGCATCGGTTACGACAACACGGAATACGGCATCGACTACAAGGGTTGCGCCGTGCTGGTGGCCTACGACAAGCAGTCGCCGGACATCGCGCAAGGCGTCGATGAAGGTGCGGGGATTGACCTGGATCAAGGCGCTGGCGATCAGGGCCTGATGTTCGGCTACGCCTGCGATGAAACGGCCGAGCTGATGCCTGCCGCCATCCACTACGCGCACCGCCTGGTCGAGCGCCAGTCGCAACTGCGCAAGGATGGCCGTTTGCCATGGCTGCGTCCGGATGCGAAATCGCAAGTGACGCTGCGCTACGTCGATGGCCGTCCCGTCGGCGTGCACACGGTCGTGCTGTCGACCCAGCATGCGCCGGAAATTTCGCACAAGCAGATCGAAGAAGCCGTCATCGAGGAAATCATCAAGCCCATCCTGCCGCGCGAATGGCTGACGGATACCAAATTCCTCGTCAACCCGACGGGCCGTTTCGTCATCGGCGGTCCGCAAGGCGATTGCGGCTTGACCGGGCGCAAGATCATTGTCGACACCTACGGTGGCGCAGCGCCGCACGGCGGCGGCGCGTTCTCGGGCAAGGACCCGTCGAAAGTCGACCGTTCGGCAGCCTACGCGGCCCGCTACGTGGCGAAAAATATCGTCGCCGCCGGCCTGGCGCGCCAATGCCAGGTGCAGGTCAGCTACGCCATCGGCGTGGCCAAGCCGATCAACATCACCGTCTACACGGAAGGCACGGGCGTGATTCCCGACGCGGAAATCGCCAAGCTGGTGCTGGCGCACTTTGATTTGCGTCCAAAAGGCATCGTGCAAATGCTCGATCTGCTGCGCCCGATCTACCAGAAGAGCGCCGCCTACGGCCATTTCGGCCGCGAAGAGCCGGAATTCACGTGGGAACGCACGGACAAGGTCGCCCTGCTGCGCGACGCCGCCGGCCTGAAATAATCGAGCCCGCTTGCTGAATGAGCGCCCCGGCCGCCAGGCTGCGGGCGCTTTTTTTATATGTTGTTAGTTGGCAATGCATGCCGAACAGGCTGGCGCGTACGGCTTGACAATGTTAAAATCCCGTGTCCGAGGAGCGTTGCGACGAAGAAATTCGCCAGGCTCGGAATATCCTGCAACCGCGCTCACGTACCTTTTTCAACTGAAAGGAGGGCGTGATGAACGCCGTACTCAAATCGCAACACGACTACACCATCGCCGATATCACTCTGGCCGCATGGGGCGACAAAGAAATCAAGATTGCTGAAACGGAAATGCCTGGCCTGATGGCCATCCGCGAAGAATTCGCGGCAGCGCAGCCATTGAAGGGCGCGCGCATCACCGGTTCCATCCACATGACCATCCAGACCGCCGTGCTGATCCAGACCCTGGAAGCACTGGGCGCGCAAGTGCGTTGGGCATCGTGCAACATTTACTCCACGCAAGATCACGCCGCCGCCGCCATCGCTGCCGCCGGCACGCCCGTGTTCGCCGTCAAGGGCGAGTCGCTGGACGACTACTGGGAATACACGCACCGCATCTTCGAATGGCCGAACGTGGACGGCAAGGCTGTCTACTCGAACATGATCCTCGACGATGGCGGCGATGCTACCCTGCTGCTGCACCTGGGCGTGCGCGCGGAAACCGACTTGTCGGTGCTGGCGAACCCCGGTTCGGAAGAAGAAATCTGCCTGTTCAACTCGATCAAGAAGCACTTGCTGGCCGACCCGACCTGGTACTCGAAGCGTTTGCCGGAAATCCTGGGCGTGACGGAAGAAACGACGACCGGCGTGCACCGCCTGTATCAGATGCACAAGGAAGGTAAGCTGGCTTTCCCTGCGATCAACGTCAACGATTCCGTCACGAAATCGAAATTCGACAACCTGTACGGCTGCCGCGAATCCCTGGTCGATGGCATCAAGCGCCCACCGACGTGATGATCGCCGGTAAAGTAGCCGTCATCGCCGGTTACGGTGACGTGGGCAAGGGTTCTGCCCAAGCCATGCGCGCCCTGTCGGCGCAAGTGTGGGTGACGGAAGTCGACCCGATCTGCGCACTGCAGGCGGCGATGGAAGGCTACCGCGTCGTGACCATGGATTACGCCTGCGAACACGGCGACATCTTTGTTACCTGCACCGGCAACTACCATATCCTGACGCACGACCACCTGACGCGCATGAAAGACCAGGCCATCGTCTGCAACATTGGTCACTTTGACAATGAAATCGACGTTGCTTCGTTGAAACAATACGAGTGGGAAAACATCAAGCCGCAAGTCGACCACATCATCTTCCCGTCGGGCCGCCGCATCATCCTGCTGGCCGAAGGCCGTCTGGTCAACCTCGGTTGCGGCACGGGCCACCCGTCGTACGTGATGAGCTCGTCGTTTGCCAACCAGACGATCGCCCAGATCGAGCTGTACGCGAACACGGCCAACTACCCGGTCGGCGTGTACACCCTGCCAAAACACCTGGATGAAAAAGTCGCTCGCCTGCAACTCAAAAAGTTGAATGCGCAACTGACGGAACTGACGCAAGAGCAAGCCGACTACATCGGCGTGCGCACGGAAGGTCCATACAAGCCAGAGCACTACCGTTATTAATCGGTAGTCCGGGGCTGTAACTCACCCTCTGAGGGCCGGCGCCTGCCGCCGGCCTGACCCTACTTTTGACAGGCTAGAGAAATGCGCTTGCTACTGATTTGGTTTATCAATGCGGCAGCCCTGTTTGCCGTCCCTTATTTGATGCACTCGGTGACGATGAGCAGCGGCTGGACCGCGCTGCTGGCCGCTGCCGTGCTGGGGCTGGTCAATGCGCTGATCCGTCCTTTGCTGATCCTCTTGACCCTGCCCGTGACGTTCCTGTCGCTGGGCCTGTTCATTTTGATCATCAACGGCTTCCTGTTCTGGCTGGTGGCGCAGGTGATCGATGGTTTCCATGTCGCCAGTTTCTGGTCTGCCGTGGGCGGTGCCATTCTGTACAGCATCATTTCCTGGGCCCTGTCGACCTTACTTTTGAGTAACGACGATGGAAAAGCATAACTTCAGTATTGAGTTTTTCCCGCCGAAAACCCCGGAAGGGGCGGAAAAGCTGCGCGCCACGCGTATTAAATTGTCTGAATTGCATCCGAAGTATTTCTCGGTGACGTTTGGCGCGGGCGGCACGACGCAGCAGGGCACGCTGGACACCGTGCGCGAGATCCTGGCGGCCGGCGAACAAGCCGCACCGCACTTGTCTTGTGTGGGCGGCTCGCGCGAATCGATCCGCGCCGTGCTGGGTGAGTTCAAGGCGGCCGGCGTGAACCGCATCGTGGCCTTGCGCGGCGACTTGCCGAGCGGCTACGGCGCCTCGGGCGAGTTCCGCTACGCTAACGAGCTGGTGGAATTCATCCGCGCCGAGACGGGCGACCATTTTCATATCGAAGTGGCCGCCTATCCGGAAGTGCATCCGCAAGCCCGTTCGCCGCAGGACGACTTGAACGCGTTCGCGCGCAAGGTGCAGGCCGGTGCCAATGCCGCCATCACCCAGTACTTCTACAATGCCGACGCGTATTTCCAGTTTGTCGAGCAGACGCAGAAGATGGGCATCAACGTGCCTATCGTGGCCGGTATCATGCCGATCACGAACTACACGCAGCTGATGCGCTTTTCGGACATGTGCGGCGCGGAAATTCCACGCTGGGTGCGTCTGAAACTGGCCAGCTTCGGCGACGACAGCGCGTCCATCAAGGCGTTTGGCCTGGACGTGGTGACGGGCTTGTGCGAGCGCTTGCTGGAAGGCGGCGCGCCAGGCTTGCATTTCTATAGCATGAACCAGGCGGCGCCAACGACCGCCTTATGGCAGCGCCTGGTGAAATAAACCGTCCTGACTTGTCAGAACAGATCGCCCTCGGTCACGATGTGATCGAGGGCGATGTCGTATTCGCCGTTGGGAAAACTTGCCGCCAGGCAGCCGTATGCCACGCCCACGGTCACGGGCCGCGGCGCGTGTTCCAGGGTGCGGTCGTAATAGCCGCCGCCGTAGCCGAGGCGAAAACGTTCCTGGTTAAAACCCAGGCAGGGCACGAGCAGGGTGGCGGGTGCCGGACGCAGGCGCAATTGCGCTGGCACGGCCACGCCCATGCCATCCTTGACCATGGACTCGCCCGGTGTCCAGTCGGAAAATGCCAGCGGCGCATGCTTTTCCAGCACCACGGGCAAGCTCAATTGCACGCCGCGCGCGGCCAGCTGCGCATACGCGCCGTGCAAGTCCGGTTCGCCATGCAGGGGCCAGTACACGCCCAGTTCCTCGACGTTTTTCTGCGCGCACCAGTCCAGCAGGCGCTGCGCGATAGCCGCATCCCATCCCGCGCGCGTGGCGTCGGGCAGGGCGCGGCGGGCCGCCAGCAGGGCCTTGCGCAAGCCGGCTTTATCCTGTGGCGCAATGGGTGGCCGTGTAGCCGGATCGCATGTTATTCTAGGGTCGCTATTCATATCACCATCAAGTTAAGATTGAGAGTCGTACATTGATTTCCCCACTGAAATGGATTGCCGGCACGATGCTGTGTGTTGCATCGGCCTTGTCTCCCCTGGCCGCCCTGGCCCAGGTATCCACTACCGCAACGCCTGCCGTCCCCGACACGCGCAGCGAGGACGATGCCTTCCTGCTGCTGCGCGACGCCGCGCGCAAGGATGACGCCGAAAAAGCCGACTTTTATGCGGGGCGCCTGACGAATTACCAGATTCCATCGTATGTTGACTATTATCGGCTGAAACCGCGCATCAAACTGCTGACCGAGGCGCAATTTCGCGATTACCTGAACCGCTACAAGGGCAGCGCCATCGCCGACCGCTTCCGCAACGACTGGCTGCTGGAGCTGGGCCGCAAGCGCGACTGGGTCGTGTTTGACGAGCAATACCCGCAATTCGCCCTCGACGACGACGACGATACCCAGCTCAAGTGCTATGCGCTGATGTCGCGCGCGGCCAAGGGGCAGAACGTGGCGGCCGAGGCGCGCAACCTGCTGGTGTCGCCGCCCGGCTATGGCGAAGCGTGCGGCAGCCTGATCGCGGCATTGGCGCAAAACGGCCAATTCGACACGAATGACCTGTGGGCGCAGATCCGCCTGGCGGGCCAGACCAATGCCACGGGGCCGGCGCGCCGCATCGCGCTGCTGCTGAGCGCCTCCGACGCGAAGATGGCGCAAGCGATCGACTTGCCGGCGCTGGTGCTGGCCAAGGGGCCCGGTCTAAGTCGCGCCGACCACGAGATGTACCTGGTGGCTGTCGGCCGCATGGCGAAAAGCACCTTGAAACTGGGCGTGGTGGCCTTGCAAAAAGCCAGCGGGCAGTTGACGCCGCAGGAACAGGCCATCGGCTGGGCCAGCCTGGCCTTGCAGGCGTCGTATTCGCTGGCGCCGGAAGCATTTGAATATTGGCAAAAAACCAATGGGCACCGTTGACCCAGGAGCAGATGCAGTGGAAAACGCGCATTGCCTTGCGCGAAGGCAACTGGCCCCAGGTGAAAGCGGCGATCCAGGCCATGCCGGCCTCGCTGCGCGCGGACCCCACCTGGGTGTACTGGCTGGCGCGCGCGCAGCAGGCGGAAACGCCGGGCCGCCCGAATGCGCAAGCCGACACCCTGTACCGCACGATTGCCGACCAGTCGAATTTCTATGGCTTGCTGGCCAATGAAGAGCTGGGCAACCATCTGGTGTTGCCGCCGCCGGGCCAGCCCGTCACGCCGGCGGAAATTGCCGCCATGGCCGCCAATCCGGGGCTGCAGCGGGCCTTGAAATTCTTCAACATGCGCCTGCGCTTCGAAGGCACGCGCGAGTGGAACTGGGAATTGCGTTCAATGACGGACAGGCAACATCTGGCGGCCGCGGAATTTGCGCGCCAGAACAATGTGCTCGACCGCATGGTCAACACGTCCGACCGCACGCGCCTGGAAGTGGACTACACGCAGCGCTATCCGACGCCGCACGACGACGTCATGCATCCGGCCACGCAAACCCTGGGTCTCGACAAGGCCTGGGTGTACGGCCTGATCCGCCAGGAATCGCGCTTCATCATGGATGCGCAGTCGCACGTGGGCGCGTCCGGTTTGATGCAGGTCATGCCATCGACGGCCCGTTATGTCGCCAAGAAGATCGGTTTGACTGATTTCGTCACGGAAACCTTGAGCGACGTGCGCACCAATGTCTTGCTGGGCACGAATTACCTGAACATGGTGCTTGGCGGCCTCGACGGTTCGCAAGTGCTGGCCAGCGCCGCCTACAACGCGGGGCCGGGGCGCCTGCGCATCTGGCGCGCCACCATGACGCGGCCGCTGGAAGGCGCCATCTTCGCCGAGATCATTCCGTACACGGAAACGCGCGGCTACGTGAAAAACGTGATGGCCAACGCCACGTATTACGCGGCCCTGTTCGAGAAGAGCCCGCAATCGCTGAAAGCGCGCCTGGGCACCGTGGGACCGAAAAACAGCGCCATCGCGGCCGATTTGCCATAACTTAATGAATTGATACCCGACCATGCAAACGACCATCCTTGACCCCAGCCTGACGCAAGCCCTGGCCGCCGCCCGCGAGCCAGGTTTGACCCTGATCATCGGCAACAAGAATTACTCGTCGTGGTCGATGCGCCCGTGGGTGGCCATGACGGCCTTCGGCATCCCGTTCCAGGAAGTGCGCGTGCTGCTCGACCAGCAGGACACGGCGACGAAAATCGCTGAATATTCGGCCTGCGGCCGGGTTCCCGTGCTGCTGGCGGGCGAGATCACGATCTGGGACAGCCTGGCCATCTGCGAATACCTGGCCGAGCAGTTTCCCGATAAACACATGTGGCCGCAAGACGTGGCCGCGCGCGCCATGGCGCGTTGTATCTGCGCGGAAATGCATTCCGGCTTTACCGGCTTGCGCACGGACATGTCGATGAATATCAAGGCGAAGCTGCCGGGCCGTGGCCGCACGGCCGCCGCGCAGGCGGACATCGGCCGCATCAGTGAAATCTGGGAAGAGTGCCTGTCCCGCTTTGGCCACCACCAGTTCCTGTTTGGCGAGTTTTCCATCGCCGACGCGTATTTCGCCCCCGTCGTCATGCGTTTCCGCACGTATGGCGTGAGCCTGGCGCCGGCGCTGAACGCATATTGCGAGCGCGTGCAGGCGCATCCGGCCGTGGCCCGCTGGATCGCGGAAGCGCTGGCGGAGACGGAAGTTGCAGCCAAGCATGACGCGGAACTGCCTGATTAAGAAAAGAGTGTTATGAAGATATACACGGTCGGTGGCGCGGTGCGCGACCAACTGCTGGGCTTGCCCGTGAAGGACCACGACCACGTCGTCGTGGGCGCCACGCCCGAAGACATGCTGCGCCAGGGCTTCCGGCCCGTCGGCAAGGATTTCCCCGTGTTTTTGCACCCGAAGACGCAGGAAGAATACGCCTTGGCCCGCACGGAAACGCAAGACGGCCCCCGGCTACCGGGGCTTTGTTTTCCACACGGCGCCCGACGTCACCCTGGAAGACGACCTGGTGCGGCGCGATCTGACCATCAACGCCATCGCCCGGGCCGAGGATGGGACGTTGACCGACCCGTTCGGCGGCATTCAGGATATCCAGAGTAAAATCTTCCGCCATGTTTCCGATGCGTTCGGCGAAGACCCCGTGCGCATCTTGCGCCTGGCCCGCTTTGCCGCCCGTTTTCATACTTTCACTGTCGCGCCCGCCACCATGGAACTGATGCGCCGGATGGTGGCTGATGGCGAAGTCGACGCCCTGGTGGCCGAGCGCGTGTGGCAGGAAGTGGCCAAGGGGCTGATGGAAAGCCATCCTGCGCGCATGCTGACGGTGCTGCACGAGTGCGGTGCGCTGGCGCGCATCATGGGCGAAATCACCATCAGCGAGCGCTTGCTGCAGGTCATCGACCATGCGGCCGCGCAAGGTCTTGACTTGCCCTGCGCTTCGCCGCCTTGATGCTGCATTTGAGCAAGGATGCCATCGAGCAGCTGAGCGAGCGCCTGCGCGTGCCCAACGAGTGCCGCGAACTGGCCGTCATGGCGGCGCGCGAGCTGGACCATATCAATGGCGCGCTGGACTTGGGCGCCGAAGCCGTGGTGAGCTTGTGCGAACGCTGTGACGGACTGCGCAAGCCGCAGCGCTTCGCGCAACTGCTGCAGGCAGTGGCTTGCGACGGACTGGTCGCCGGCGACTTTCTCCAGGCGGCGCGGCTGCAGGGCGGGCTGGACGCGGCGCGCGGCGTGAATGCGGGCGCGCTGGCGCAAGGCTGCACGGAGCCGAAACGCATCCCTGAAGTCATCCATGCGGCGCGGGTGGCGGCCGTGGCGGCCTTCCTGGCCCAGGCTTGAATGGCGGGAATAAGCTACAATGGCGCCATGATGTTGCACTGCACAATAACGGCCTGACGTGCCGCAGCACCGCCCCCAGGAGTCGACGTGACCTTACCCAAGCTGTTTCAAAACCCGTTTCGCCGCTGGCTCAGCCGTAGCGGCGGCGGGCGTCCGACCGTGCTCGTCAAGCAGTTGCATGAGCGCGACCGGCGCCGCATGATGAAGCATTTTTTGTCGCTCGAGAAAAGCGACCGCTTGCTGCGCTTCGGCAGCGCCTTGCCTGATGAGCTCGTGGCCCAGTACGTGCAAAAGATGGACTTCTCGCGCGACATGATTTATGGCGTCTACAACAGCTTGTTCAAGCTGGTGGGCGTGGGGCATCTGGCGTTCGCGCCGAAGGACCAGTCGCCGGCGAAAAGTATCGTCACGGACAAGGAGCAGGTGGCGGAGTTTGGCGTGTCCGTGTCGAAATCCATGCGCGGCATGGGCGTCGGCTCGAAACTGTTCGAGCGGGCGGCAATTCACTGCCGCAACAACGATGTCGATACCCTGTACATGCATTGTTTGTCGTCGAACAAGACGATGATGCATATCGCCAAGAAAGCGGGCATGGAAATCCAGCGCGACTATGGCGAAGCTGATGCTTATCTGAAACTATTGCCGCCGAACCCGACCAGCATGCTGCAGGAAGCCGTGCAGGAGCAGTTCGCCATGTTCGACTACACGTTCAAGGCGAATGCGCGCGCCGCGTACAAACTGTTCGAGCGCTTGCCGGGGCGCAAGAAGCCGGCGCCACCCCCGCCGCCGGCCGACTGATTACAGCAGGGGCAGGGCCGTCGTATCCTTGATGCGCTGCAAGGCGAAGCTCGATTTGACGTCCAGCACGGCCGGGTGGCGCAGCAGGGTCGCCATCATGAAGCGCGAGAAATGCTCCATGTCTTCCACGTGCACGCGCAACAGATAATCCATCTCGCCTGTCATCGCATAGCAAGCCACCACTTCCGGCCATTGCGCCACCGCCACGGCGAAGTCCGCGCGCGGCGACGTGTTCGTCACCAGATTCGGCGCCAGCACGCGCGCCGTGCTGTGCGCCGTGGCGTCGCTGTGCTTTTCCAGCCGCACGTTGACATAGGCGAGCAAGCCCAGGCCGATCTTTTCCGGATCCAGCAGGGCCACATACTGGCGGATCACGCCCGCTTCTTCCAGCCGTTTGACGCGGCGCAAGCATGGCGACGGCGACAGGCTGACCTGCTCGGCCACGTCCTGATTCGACAGGCGGCCATCGGCCTGCAGGACGGCGAGGATCTTGCGATCCGTTTTATCCAGCGTAATTTTGCTCATGCTACCTCCGGTGGTTCTTGTTTCACGCAATATTATTGCGCAAATCATGATTGTTCGGGAGATCTTTGGCATTTAATGCCCACAGACCGCGCCTATACTGTGCGCTACTTCTTGGAGGAGACATCATGCAATTTCAGCCTTGGGATAACCCGATGGGTACCGATGGTTTCGAGTTCGTCGAGTATGCAGCACCAGACCCAAAAGCATTGGGCAAGCTGTTCGAGAACATGGGATTCACGGCCATCGCGCGCCACCGCCACAAAGATGTGACCCTGTACCGTCAGGGCGACATCAATTTCATCATCAATGCCGAACAAGATTCGTTCGCGCAGCGTTTTGCCCGCCATCACGGCCCGTCCGTGTGCGCCATCGCCATCCGCGTCGACGACGCGGCTTTCGTGTATCGCCGCGCGCTGGAACTGGGCGCCTGGGGTTTCGACAATAAAACCGGTCCGATGGAGCTGAATATCCCCGCCATCAAGGGCGTGGGCGATTCCCTGCTGTATTTCGTCGACCGCTGGCGCGGCAAGGGCGCCGACAAGCCAAACGCGGCCGCACCGGGCGGCATCGGCGACATCAGCATCTATGACGTCGATTTCGTCGCCATTCCCGGCGCCGTCGCCAACCCGGTCGGCCATGGCCTGACCTACATCGACCACCTGACGCACAATGTGCACCGCGGCCGCATGAAGGAATGGGCGAGCTTCTATGAAAGCCTGTTCAACTTCCGCGAAGTGCGCTATTTCGACATTGAAGGCAAGTTGACGGGCCTCAAATCGAAAGCCATGACTTCGCCATGCGGCAAGATCCGCATCCCGATCAATGAATCGTCGGATGACAAGTCGCAGATCGCCGAATACCTGGACCAGTACCATGGCGAAGGCATCCAGCATATCGCCCTGGGCACGGACAATATCTACGCCTCCGTGCAAGGCATGCGCGATACGGGTATCGATTTCCAGGACACGATTGAAACTTACTATGAGCTGGTCAACCGCCGCCTGCCGAACCACGGCGAGCAGCTGGAAGAACTGCGCCGCCTGCGCATCCTGATCGATGGCCACAGCACGGAAACGGAACGCGAACTGCTGCTGCAAATCTTCACGCAGACGGTGATCGGCCCGATCTTCTTCGAGATCATCCAGCGCAAGGGCGACCAGGGCTTCGGCGAAGGCAACTTCCGCGCCCTGTTCGAGTCGATCGAGCTGGACCAGATCAAGCGCGGCGTGCTGAAAGATACGAACGCGGCATAAGTATTGTGCTGTAGCAAATAGTAGTAAAAGAGTATCAGCCCGGGAGTGCAGCGCAGCAAAGAACTGCGCGCCTTCCTGTGGTAGTCTACGACAAACAAGTCATTTTTCCGCACCGGCATGCTCACAAAGCGCGGCCGGTACGTGTGAGTTCAACCGACTTTGCACGCGTAGCATAGAGAATAATGGAGACAAGTAATGAATGCACCAATCAAGGGCTCGAGTCTTGAGCCGGGCGCGCACGCGTCCGAAATTTCCCTGAACGACAAATACACGCTCGAGCGTGGCCGCGCCTTCATGACGGGCACGCAAGCGCTGATCCGCCTGCCCATGCTGCAGCGCGAGCGCGACCTGAAAGCTGGCCTGAATACGGCCGGCTACATCACCGGTTACCGCGGTTCGCCGGTGACGTCCGTCGACATGACGGCGATCAAGGCAAAAAAGTACCTCGATGAACACCACGTCAAGTTCCACCCGGGCCTGAACGAAGACCTGGCCGCCACGGCCGTCTGGGGCACGCAGCAGACGAATCTGTTCGAAGACGCCAAATACGACGGCGTGTTCGGCATGTGGTACGGCAAGGGCCCCGGCGTCGACCGCTGCGGCGACGTCTTCAAGCACGCGAATAACGCCGGTTCCGCCAAGCACGGCGGCGTGCTGGTGCTGGCCGGCGACGACCATGCGGCGAAATCCTCGTCCACGGCGCACCAGTCCGACCATATCCTGAACGCCTGCGGCATCCCCGTGCTGTACCCGTCGTCGGTGCAGGAATACATCGATTACGGCTTGCACGCCTGGGCCATGAGCCGCTACACGGGCCTGTGGGTGTCGATGAAATGCGTGACCGACATCATCGAGTCGGGCGCCGCCGTCGATTTCGACCCGGACCGCGTGCAGATCACCTTGCCGACGGACTTCGAGATGCCTGCCGGCGGCTTGAACATCCGCTGGCCCGACACGGTGCTGGAACAAGAAGTCCGCATGAACAGCTACAAATGGTATGCGGCGCTGGCGTATGCGCGTGCCAACAAGCTCAATAAAATCATCTGGGACAGCCCGAAGGCGCGCATCGGCATCATCACGGCCGGCAAATCGTATCTGGACACGCGCCAGGCGCTGGCGGATCTCGGCATCGACGAGCAGACGGCGTCCGACATCGGCATCCGCCTGTACAAGATCGGCATGACCTGGCCGCTGGAAGCGGACGGCGTGCATGAATTCGCCAAGGGCCTCGACGAGATCCTCGTGGTGGAAGAAAAGCGGCAAATCCTTGAATATGCGCTGAAGGAAGAGCTGTACAACCTCAAGGACGGCGAGCGTCCGCGCGTGGTCGGGAAGTTCGACGACACGGGCGAGTGGAGCAACCAGAAGGGCACGGGACACGGCGACTGGCTGCTGCCGGCCACATATGAACTGAACCCGGCGATGATCGCCCGCGCCATCGCCAGCCGCATTTCGCGCTACTACGCGGGCCACCCCGTCGAGCAGCGCGTGAAGGAACGCATCGCCTACCTGGAAGCGAAGGAAAACGTCCTCAAGGCCATCAGCGTGAAACCCGATCCGCAAAAGGACCGCACGCCGTTCTTCTGCTCCGGCTGCCCGCACAACAGCTCGACCAAGGTGCCGGAAGGCTCGCGCGCGCTGGCCGGCATCGGCTGCCACTACATGGTGCTGTGGATGGACCGCGAAACGTCGACCTTTACCCACATGGGCGCCGAAGGCGTCACCTGGGTGGGGCAGGCGCCGTTCACGAATGAAAAGCACGTGTTTACCAACCTCGGCGACGGCACGTATTTCCACTCGGGCATCCTTGCCATCCGCGCGGCCGTCTCGGCCAAGGTGAACATCACTTATAAAATTCTGTTCAACGATGCGGTGGCCATGACGGGCGGCCAGGAATTCGACGGGCCTTTGTCTCCGGCCATCATTTCGCGCCAGATCGCCGCCGAAGGCGTCGGTCCCATCATCGTCGTCACGGACGAACCGGAAAAATACCCGGACGATTACGCCTGGGCCGAAGGCGTCACCGTGCGCCACCGTTCGGAACTGATGGATGTGCAGCGCGAACTGCGCGACATGCCCGGCGTGTCGGCCATGATCTACGACCAGACCTGCGCCTCGGAAAAACGCCGCCGCCGGAAACGCAATGAATACCCGGATCCGGCCAAGCGCGCCGTCATCAACGAAGCCGTCTGCGAAGGCTGCGGCGACTGCTCCGTGCAATCGAACTGCCTGTCGGTGGAACCGCTGGAAACGGAACTGGGGCGCAAGCGCCAGATCAACCAGTCGTCCTGCAACAAGGATTTCTCGTGCACGACGGGTTTCTGCCCGAGTTTCGTGACGGTGGAAGGCGGAGGCCTGAAAAAGCCGAAGAAGGCGGCTGCCGCCGACAAGGACGCGCCAGCCGCGCCAGCCTTGCCGACACCGCAGATTCCCTCGACGGCCGAACCGTTCGGCATCCTCGTCACCGGCATCGGCGGCACGGGTGTCGTCACCGTCGGCCAGATCCTGCCATGGGCGGCGCACGTGGAAGGCAAGGGCTGTTCCGTGCTGGACATGAGCGGCCTGGCGCAAAAGGGCGGCCCGGTGATGTCGCACGTGCGCCTGGCGGATCGCCAGGAAGATATCCACTCGACGCGCGTCGGCACGGGGGCGGCCGACCTGGTGATCGGCTGCGACCTGATCGTCACGGCCAGCCGCGACGCCCTGTCGCGCATGGGAGAGGGCCGCAGCTGGGCCATGATCAACTCGACCAGCTCGTCCACGGCCGCCTTCGTGAAGAACCCCGACTGGCAGTTCCCCGGCGCTTCCGCGCGCATGGAAATCGAAAAGGCCTGCGGTACGGATCACGTCGATTTCATCGACGCGGGCCAGATCGCCACGGCGTTGATGGGCGACTCCATCGCGACGAATATGTTCATGCTCGGTTATGCCTGGCAAAAGGGCAAGGTGCCGTTGAGCGAAGCGTCCATCATGAAGGCCATCGACCTGAACAACGTCTCGGTGGCGTTCAACAAGGCCGCCTTCAACTGGGGCCGCGCCGGCGCCCACGACACGGCCAGCCTGGTGCGCATGACGACGCCAGCCAAGGTGGTGGAATTCAAGCGCATCGACACGCTCGACGACATCATCGAAAAACGCGTGGCCCTGCTGACGGCCTACCAGGACCGCGCGTATGCGCAGCAATACCTGGACTTCGTCGGACTGGTGCGCGCCGCCGAAAGCGCCCTGAACGGCCCGCACTTGCGCCTGACGGAAGCCGTGGCCCGCTACTTCTACAAGCTGATGGCCTACAAGGACGAGTACGAAGTGGCGCGCCTGTACACGGACGGCGCCTTCCAGGCGAAGATTGCAACCATGTTCGAGGGCGACATCAAGCTCAAGTTCCATCTGGCGCCGCCGATCATGGCGAAAACGGATGCCCAGGGCCATCTGATCAAGAAGGAATATGGCCCGTGGATGCTGAAGGCGTTCGGCGTGCTGGCCAAAATGAAAGGCTTGCGCGGCACGGCTTCGACGTATTCGGCCATACGGCCGAGCGCAAGATGGAGCGCGCGCTGATTCTGGAGTACCGCGCGACGGTGGGCGGCTTGTTGCCGAAGCTGACGACGGCCAAGCTGGCGCAAGCCGTGGCCATTGCCAGCATCCCGGAAGACATCCGCGGCTATGGCCACGTGAAGGAGCGTCATTTGAAGGCGGCAAAAGAGAAGGAAGCGAGTCTCTTGATCGCCTTCAACGCGCCGACGCCGTTGCCGCCCGTCGTGGCGGCACCCGTGGCGGCCACCGTGTGATGGGGTGAACGCCTCGCTGTAGCAATGGCGCCTGCGGGCGCCATTTTTTTCGTGTCAAAGAAAACAACGCCTGTTTGCAAAACGCATTATAATTTTCTGATAATTTCTTTTCGGAAAGTTTGTCATGCCTTCCCTGCGCTTTTCCGCCCTGGCGGTTCCTCTCGTATTGTTGTTGAGTGCCTGCGGCGGAGGAGGCGGCGGCAGCGATAGCGCGTCCGTTGTGCCGCCCGTGACGCAGACGGACCCGACGGCGCTGGTCGCTGCCTCCACGGTGGCGAACCGCTGCGCCGTGCCGCGCAGTGGCAGCGGCATCGATAAGCCGGGAACCTTGCTCAATGAACAGACGTGGGTGCGCAGCTGGATTGATGAAACGTATCTGTGGTACCGCGAAGTGCCGACCACGTACTTGCCGCAAAGCTTTGCCACGCCCATCGCCTATTTCGACGTGCTGAAGACAACGGCCACGACGGCGTCCGGCAAGCCCAAGGACCAGTTCCATTTCACCTTGCCGACGGCAGAGTGGGAGGCGGCGCAGAATGGTATCGAACTGGGCTACGGCATGCTGCTGGCGGTAACGCGCACGACGCCGCCGCGCAAGGCCGTGGTCACGATCGTCGAGCCGGGCTCGCCGGCGGCGCTGGCGGGTTTGCAGCGCGGCGACGTGCTGCAAACCATCGATGGCGTCGATTTCGTCCATGCTCCCGACACGGCCAGCGTGCAGATCATCAACGCCGGCCTGTTCCCCAAGGCGCAAGGCACGCACGCGCTGGGATTCAGCCGCAACGGCGCGCCCCTGTCCGTGAGCCTGACGGCGGTCGACGTGAGCACCAGCGCCGTGCAGAACGAGCGCATTATCGATACGCCCACGGGCAAGGTGGGCTATCTGACCTTCAATACGCACAACAACGTGGCCGAGCGCCAACTGGTCGAGACCATGGGCCGCTTCCAGGCGGCCGGCATCAGCGACCTGGTGCTTGACGTGCGCTACAACGGTGGCGGCTACCTCGATGTTGCCAGCGAACTCGCCTACATGATTGCTGGCCCGCAAGTTACTGCCGGCAAGACTTTCGAGCAGGTGCTCTTCAATGACAAGACGCGGCCGGAAGCGCCCGTGCCCTTCCATGCGCAAAGCCAGGGCTTTCCCGCCCCGAATCCCCTGCCCAAGGGCACGCCTTTGCCCTCGCTGGGTCTCAAGCGCGTGACCTTGCTGACGACGGGAATACCTGCTCCGCCAGCGAGGCCATCATCAATGGCTTGCGCGGCGTGGACGTGCAGGTCAACCTGATCGGCGGCACGACGTGCGGCAAGCCCTACGGTTTCTATCCTGCACCGAATTGCGGCACCACCTATTTCGCCGTGCAGTTCCAGGGCGTCAATGCCAAGGGCTTTGGCGACTTTGCCGATGGCATGGCACCGACCTGCGACGTGACGGACGACTACCAGCATCAGCTGGGCGACCCGTCCGAAGGCATGCTGGCGGCGGCGCTGCGCTACCGCAGCAGCGGCAGCTGCACGCCGGCCATGGGCGCGACCAGGCTGTTGAGTGCGATGGAAAGTCCCGCCGACACGGTCACGCACCTGCTGCGGCCATCCCACAAGGAAATTGCCATCATGCGCCGTTAGCGCGCATGTTCCTGCCATGCGCTAGCCGGCGTGCCTGGCGGTTTCCTGCTCAAAAATCTTTCTATATAACAATTTTGATATATAGAAAGATGAATCGATTCGTTCTGGAATGACTGGCATTTTGCTATCTTCCCGCTTTTCTCCCACCTTGAGAAGCGCAACGATGTCGAAACAGTTCAAGTTAACCCCGCTCAGCCTTGGCGTACTGGCCATCCTGGGCGGCACCGCATGGCAGGCGCACGCGCAAACGCACGCGCCCGCAGCGGATCAGCAGGCTGCGGCCACCCCGCCAGCCGTCGTGGTCACCGGTTCGCGCATTCCCCGCGCCAGCCTGGAAGGTCCGTCTTCCGTCACCAT
Organism: Janthinobacterium sp. TPC_1; assembly: GCF_056037845.1. Taxonomy (NCBI): domain Bacteria; kingdom Pseudomonadati; phylum Pseudomonadota; class Betaproteobacteria; order Burkholderiales; family Oxalobacteraceae; genus Janthinobacterium; species Janthinobacterium sp. TPC_1. The sequence goes on from NZ_CP195157.1 coordinate 1,917,337, forward strand.
CCTGACCGGCGATGAAATCACCAAGCAGGGCTACAAGAACGTCTTCGACGCGCTGACCAGCCAGGTGCAGAACAGCGGCTTTACGCAGGGCGAGGATTACGGCAATACCTTTACGCCGTCGGCCAATACCATCAGCCTGCGCGGCCTGGGCCCGAACCACACCTTGATCCTGCTGAACGGCCGCCGTCTGGCCGACTTCCCCATCGCCTATGACGGCGCGGTCAACTTCACCAACCTGGCGAACATCCCGTCGAGCATCGTCGACCGCATCGAAATTCTCAACGGCGGCGCCTCGGCCATCTATGGCTCGGACGCGATTGCCGGCGTGGTCAACGTGATCCTGAAAAAACAGGCGGAAGGCTTCGATATCAACGTCAAGGTCGGCGGCACCTCGCGCGGCGGCGCCGGCAACCAGCGCGTGCAGCTGACGGGCGGCGGCAATTTCGACAAGCTGCATACCCTGTTCAGCGTGGAACTGAGCGAACGCGACCCGCTGTGGAGCATGGACCGCGACTTCATGACCAGCCGCTCCGGCGTGCCGACGACGATCGCCGCGCGCCGCACCCTGGCGAAAGGCGGGGCCGGCAGCTATGTCGACCTGGGCGACACTTGCAGCCAGTTCGGCGACATGTTCGGCGGCAGCGTCAGCAAGTACACGGCGAAAAACGGCAGCTATTGCGCCAGCCCGAAAGCCCGCCCGACCTTCTGGACCACGCAGACCAAGAACAGCAGCCAGAGACGTGTTCGGCAGTGCCAACTACGAGCTCGATGCCGACACCACCCTGTTTGCCGATGTCCTGATTGGCAAGAACAAGACCGTCAACAATACGCGCGGCCCGTCGTGGACCTCGGCTTCGTTGAACGGCAATTCCTTCCTGAACCAGAACAGCGGCGCCTACGAAGAGTGGACGCGCTTTATCTCGCCCGAGGAAATCGGCGGCGTGCAACGCTACAACCGCAGCTGGGACGACCTGGCCACGGCCATTTCGCTGGGCGCCAAGGGCCGCATTCCGGGCAGCGCCTGGCAATATGAGGCCAACTACAATGCCTCGGTTTACACGAGCGAAGCCCACCGGCCGCAATTGCGCTCGAACATCGACAGCTTCTTCCTGGGACCGAAGCTGGGCACGGATGCGAAGGGCGTGGCCATCTACGCCCCCGATCCCGCGCGCCTGTCGCAGCGCCTGACGCCGGCCGAATTCGACAGCATCAGCGGCTACAGCGACAGCAAGGACAAGGCCTGGACGAATACCCTCAGCCTGGCCACGAATGGCGACCTGTTCCAGCTGCCTGCCGGTACGGTGAAAATCGCCACGATTGCCGAAGCGAGCAAGCAGGGCTTCAGCAATGAACCCGATGCGCGCATCGACCAGGGCTATTTCAACGTCGCCACCGGTTCGGGCGCCACGGCCGGCACCCGTTCGCGCTATGCGCTGGGCGCGGAGTTGAATGTGCCGCTGCATGAAAAGCTGACCGCTACCGTCGCCGGCCGCTACGACCGCTACAGCTTTGCCGGCCGCAAGGAAGGCAAGTTGACGTACAACGCCGGTCTGGAATTGCGCCCGGCACCGGACCTGCTGTTCCGCGCCAACTACGCCACCAGCTTCCGCGCGCCGGACATGAACTACATCTACCAGTCCCGCAGCAAAGGCTATTATGCGAGCACCACCGATTACTATCGTTGCGACGCCGCCGGACAAGCCATCGACGGCTGCGAATATGCCAACAAGTCGCCTGGCGCCGATTACGTGCAGAACGGCAGCCGCGACCTGCAGTCGGAAAAGGGCAAGTCCTTCGGCGTGGGCGCCGTCTGGTCGCCGAGTGCCAATTTCGACGTCTCGGTCGACTACTGGAACATCAAGATCGACGACCTGGTGACGAATCTGGACGCCGACAAGCTGCTGCGCGATGAATCCGATTGCCGCCTGGGCAAGGCCGACATCGGCTCGCCGACCTGCGTCGATACCCTGGGCCGCATCGAACGCTATGCGGCCAATGCCTTGAACAAGGCCGGCGAGATCAAGACCATCACCGTCAACCCGATCAACGCGGCCAAGCAAAGCAGCAGCGGCATCGACGTCAGCCTGAAGTATTTGCTGCGCACGACGGACTATGGCCGCTTTGCCTTCAAGGCCAACTACGCCCGGGTGCTGAGCAAGAAATCGCAGCAATTCGCCGGCGATGCAGAGACCGACGAAACCAGGTCGATGACGAACAGGGATTGGCCCGACAAGCTGAACCTGAGCGTCAACTGGGCTGCGGGCGACTGGTCGAACACCTTGCTGGTGGCCCGCTACGGCAAGATACCGAACGGTGCAGGGAAAGCCTATCTGACGCCGACGGCGCTGGCCAACGTCAGCAGCGTGTACCGCATCAGCGACCGCGCCACCGTCTCACTGATCGTCAACAACGTGTTCGACAAGATCAAGCGCGACACCAGCAACGGCTGGCCGTACTACCCGACTGGCAACTACAGCCCGCAAGGACGCCAGGGATGGATCGAATTTAACTACCATTTTGGTACATAAATCGCACTTGCCTGAGCACTGCCGGAGCAGCCAACGCTGTTCCGGCTTTTTTATTTTCCGGCGCGTTTTTTTACGTGACCACCACTCTATAATTGCCCGCTTGTTCTCTCTCGATGGAGTTTGACCCATGCTACGCCACGCCCTGCTGTCTGCCGCCTTGTTGTCCCTGTTTTCTGCCCATGTACATGCCGCCCCGGTCCTGACGCGGTGGGTGGCCGAGCGCTCGGGCTTTTTGAATACGGGCCGCTATGCGGAAGTGGAAACCTTGTGCCGCCAGTTCCAGGCGCGCTATCCGAAGCAGGTGCGCTGCATCGAATTTGGCCGCACGCCGGAAAACCGCCCCATGCTGGCGCTGGCCGTCTCCAGTACGGGCGCCCTGACGCCGGCCGAAGCGGCGCGCCGCAAGCTGCCCGTGCTGCTGGTACAGGGCGGCATCCATGCGGGCGAAATCGATGGCAAGGATGCCGGCTTCCTGGCCTTGCGCGAAGTATTGGAGGGCAAGGCGGCGCCCGGCGCGCTGGATAAACAGGTGCTGCTGTTCGTCCCCGTCTTCAATGTCGACGGCCATGAGCGCTTCGGCCAGTGGAACCGTCCGAACCAGCGCGGCCCCGTGGAAATGGGCTGGCGCAGCACGGCGCAAAACTATAATCTGAACCGCGAATACATGAAGGCCGATACGCCCGAGATGCAGCACATGCTGGCGCTGGTGAACGCCTGGGATCCGCTGGCCTATGTCGATCTGCACGTCACCGATGGCGCCCAGTTCGAACCCGATATCTCGATCCAGGTCGAACCCGTGCATGCGGGCGATGCGGCCCTGCGCGTGGCGGGAACGGCGCTGCGCGATCAGGTCCTGGCCGACCTGGCCAGGCAGGGCTCCGATCCGAAACCGTTTTATATTTCGTTTGCCGAGAACGACAACCCGCAATCGGGTTTTGTCGATTCGGCGCCGAATCCCCGCTTCTCGCATGGCTATTTCCAGCTGCGCAACCGCTTCGGCATGCTGGTGGAAACCCATTCGTGGAAGGATTATCCGACCCGCGTGCGCATCACGCGCAACACCATCGTCTCGCTGCTGTCGCAAGTGGCGCAGCATGGCGCGCAGTGGCGGCAAACGGCGCTCGAGGCGGACGCGCGCGCCGCGCAGCTGGCCGGCGCCACCTTGCCGCTCACGTATAAAACGACGGACAAGAGCCGCATGATCGCGTGTTTCGTGGCTACGCCTACACGCGCACGCCGTCCGAGGTGTCGGGCGCGCTGATGACGCGCTACGATGAGACCACGCCGCAGATCTGGAACGTGCCGCTGCGCGACGAGGTCGTGCCCGACTTGCAATTGGCCGCGCCGCAGGCCGGCTACCTGGTGCCGGCAGCGCAGGCGCAGATGGTGGCGGCCAAGCTGCGCCAGCATGGCGTGTCGTACCAGGTGCTGGCCACCGCGCCCGGCAAGCTGCCGGTCGAAACCTTCCGCGCCACGCAGGTGAAATTCGGCGCGCAGTCGTTCGAAGGGCGCCAGACGGCGGCCGTGCAGGGCGCGTGGCAGAAAGAGGCGCGCGTGGTCGAGGCGGGCGCGCTGTACGTGCCCGTCAACCAGGCCAAGGCGCGCCTGGTGGTGGCCCTGCTCGAGCCGCGCGCGCCCGATTCCCTGCTGGCCTGGGGCAGTTTCAATACGGCCTTCGAGCGCAAGGAATACATGGAAGAATAAGAATACGTGCCGAAGACGTGGCCCGTGCGCAGCTGGCGGCCGATCCGGCGCTGGCGGCGCAGTTCCACGAAAAGCTGGCCAGCGACCCCGCGTTTGCAAAAAGCCCGGCCGCGCGCCTGGAATTCTTCGCCCGGCGCCACGCCTCGTGGGATGAGCGGCTGAACCTGTATCCGGTGCTGCGCACGGATGTCGTGCCGGCCGGCCTGGCATCGCCGCCTGCGCGCGCACTGCAGTTGTCAAATCGCGCAGATTAATCGAAAGAAAATGCTATTCTCCGCACGATGAGGACGCCGCCACCACGAGCAGAGACGAGAGATGGGTAACAACACACTGTACAAGCAGCACCGGGAAGCGTTTTTTTTTTCGTCTCTGCGACGCCGTGGGCGAGAATCAGGTGGAGCAGGTGCGCAGCCTGCTCCAGGCCACGCCGCTGCTCTCGACCTTGCGCCGCTACAACATGGATGACGGCGAATCGCTGCTGCATCTGGCCGCGGCCAGCGGCAGCCGCGAGGTTTGCGCCCTGCTCGTGTCGCTGGGCATGGATATCGATTTGCCGTTGCCCGGTTACCGCAACCATACGCCGCTGGGCGAGGCGGCCGGCCATGGCCACGTCGATACCTGCCGCTGGCTGCTCGAGCATGGCGCCGCCGTCGACGGCTTGCCGGACAATATACTGTCGCCGCTGGACAGCGCCTGCGTGGACGGCCATCAGGACGTGGTTGCCTTGCTGCTGCAGCGGGGCGCCAATCCGAACCGCCTGCATACGCGCTGGAATCAGGCGCCGGTCGATATCGCCGCCGGCTGGGGCTTTCCCGCCATCGTCCAGATGCTCGCTGCCGCCGGCGGCGTCAGCATATTCGATGTGCCGCGGCAAGCGGCCGCCTCGCCGCAGGATGCCATCCGCACCTTCATGCACAACAGCGCCGGCTGGGTACTGCCGGCCGTGTTCAGCCCGGACAGCGGCGACGCGCGCTTTTCGCTGGGGATCAGCTGCATCGATGGCAAGCGCGAGTTCAAGCTGCTGTTTACGGCCGGCCTGTTCCAGCAAGCGCCGATGACCGAACTGGCCGTCTGCCTGCCGACGCGCTGGCCGCTGACCGTCCACGGCTTTGCGGCGTGCAGCCCATGGCGCTTTCCCGTCGACCTGCTGGCGCGGCTGGGACGGCGTACCCTCGACCAGGCCAGTGTGGCGGCGGGCGGCTTGCTGCGGCGCGATGATCCGGACCTGGCGGACCTGGCGTGGCCGGACGGCGTCGATGCGCTGCTGGCCATCGACAAGCGCTGGAACCCGGAACCGGAGGAAGAAGACATTGCCGACGATGACAAGGTCACCATCTATCTGCTGGTGCCGGTGACGTTCACGAAAAAAGGCGCGCCCGCCGCCAGCGCCTTGGCGGCCTTGATGGAGCGCAAGCTCAAAGGCAACTGGAAAGCGTCGGCCTTGCCGTTTGCCATCCCACGCTAAGGCGCACGGCAGTGACAGATGCGCACGATCAACCGGATTCAATTGCGGAAAAATGTTATTCTTTCATCTTCCGCGCCTGCGGCCAGCTGTTCCATTCACCGGTTTCCCCATGACAGAAAAAAAACAGAAAAAGATTCTCTTGTTGAGCGTTTCGGCCGGCGCCGGCCATCTGCGCGCCGCGCAAGCCATCGAGGCATATGCCGGCCTGGAGCAGCACGCCATCGCCAGCCATCTCGATGTGATGGATTTTGTGCCCCCCGCGTTCCGCAAGCTGTACACGGATTTCTATATCAAGCTGGTCAACAAGGCGCCCGCGCTGTGGGGCTATCTGTACCATGCCAGCCACGACGCGCCGCGCGACAGCTCGATGCAGCGATTGCGCCGCGCCGTCGAGCGCCTCAACACGCGCGCGCTGATGGCGCAAATCGCCGCCTTCCAGCCCGACGCCATCATCTGCACGCATTTCCTGCCGGCCGAACTGCTGTCGCGCGCATTGCGCCAGCACCAGCTGTCCTGCCCCGTGTGGGTGCAGGTCACGGATTTTGATTTGCACCGCACCGCATGTGGGTGCATGAACAGATGCAGGGCTATTTCGCCGCCACCGACGAAGTGGCGTTCCGCATGCGCCACGAAGGCATTCCCGCCGACCGCATCCACGTGACGGGCATCCCCATCATGCCCGCCTTTGCGCAGGTGCCCGACTGCGCGCGGTGCGCGCAGGCGTTTGGCCTCGACCCGCGGCGCACGACGATCCTGCTGATGGGCGGCGGGGCGGGACTGGGCAGCCTCGATACCATCGCCGCGCGCCTGCTGGCGCTGGATGGCGACTTCCAGCTGATCGTGCTGGCGGGGAAAAACGCCGCCGCGCTGGCGGCGCTGCAGGCATTGGCCGGCCAGTACCCGGGCCGCCTGCTGGCGCAAGGCTTTACCAGCGAAGTCGAGCGCCTGATGGCGTGCGCCGACCTGGTGATCACCAAGCCGGGCGGACTGACCACCTCGGAATGCCTGGCGCTGGGCTTGCCCATGATCGTCAACTCGCCGATTCCGGGACAGAAGAGCGCGCAATGCCGACTATCTGCTGGAACAGGGCGTGGCCCTGAAGGCATTCGATGCAGTCACCCTGGAATACCGCGTGCGCCTGTTGCTCGATCATCCGCAGCAGTTGCAAGCCATGCGCGCGAAAGCGCTGGCGCTGGGCCGTCCGCGCGCCGCCAGCGACGTGCTGGCGCAGGTGCTGGCGCCGAGCGTGACGCCGGAGCCGGCGTGACGGGCGCCGTGGCAAAACCCTGGCAGATCGCCCTGACGCTGGCCTGGGTGGCCCTGCTGGGACTGTTTTTTGCGCAGGTGGAAATCCAGATCGAAGGCGCGGCCGGCTGGGCCGCCAACCTGCCCACCTGGCGCATCGAAAGCCATTGGCTGCTCGATATCTTCTGGGGCGGGCGGCCGATGACCGGCTACCATGCCTGGGTGTTTCCCTTCATTGCCCTGTTCTTCCATTTCCCCATGATCTTCCTGGCGCAATGGTCGCTGCGCCTCGAGTGCCGCGCCATCGGCTGCATCATCTGCTGTTCTGGATCATCGAGGATTATCTGTGGTTCGTGCTCAATCCCGCCTATGGCGTGGCGCACTTCAATCCGGCCCACATTGCCTGGCACAAGCACTGGCTGTGGTGGGCGCCGACCGACTACTGGGTATCGCTGCTGCTGGCTGGCGTGCTGCTGTGGTTTTCATACAAAAGGAAGTCATGACCTTATCGCCCTTGCCGCATCTTTTGCTGCTATTCCTGGCCCTGGCGGCCGGTTCCGCCGGCGCGCAGGCGCCCGTGGCGCCCGAGCGCAATGCCGAGTGGGCGACGCCGCTGCCGCACGTGTCCAACCTGCACCAGGTCACCCCCGTCCTGTTCCGCAGCGCAAAGCTCGACAGCGCCGACGTGGCGCAATTGCAGGCGCTGGGCGTGAAGACGGTGATTAGCCTGCGTTCCTTCCACTCCGACACGCAGGTGCTCGATGGCAGCGGCATCCGCGCCGTCCGCATTCCCATCAATACCTGGGCCATCCGCGACAAGCATGTGATCGAGACCATGCGCAGCATCCGCGCCGCCGAACAGCAGGGACCCGTGCTGCTGCATTGCCTGCACGGCGCCGACCGCACGGGCATGATGGCCGCCATGTACCGCATGCTGTACCAGGGCTGGCCGCGCGAGAAGGCGATCGACGAGTTGAAGAACGGCGGCTACGGCTATCACGCCGTGTGGAAGAATATCGAAAGCTACCTCAAGCGCGTCGACGTGGCGGCGCTGCGCGCGCAGATCGACGGAGAAAAACCATGAAGACCCTGCTGTGCGCACTGGCCGCCTGTTCCGCCTGCTATCCGCTGGCCGTCCTGGCGGCCACGCCTGCGCTCGATCTGCGCGATGTCAGCAAAGCCGGCATGCCCGGCAAGACCTTTGCCGCCACGACCAGCATGCCGGCGAGCGTGGCCACCGTCTGCGCGGCCATCCAGGATTTCGCCGGCTATCCGCAGTTCATGCCGAACGTGGACAAGATCAAGGTGACGGCCGCGGCGGCGGCGCCTCGCTGGTCAACGTCACGCTCAAGCTGCCGATGGGAAAAATCAAGCAATACCGCCTGAGAATGACGCCCAAGGTGCTCGACGCCAGTTGCAGCCTGGCCTGGAAGCTGGTGCCGATGGAGGGACTGAAGGTGGAGGACACCATCGCCGACACCAGCGGCTACTGGCAGCTGTCGCCGGATCCGCTCGATGCGGGCGCTGCCGCCGTCAAGTATCAGGTGTACACGGATCCAGGCCCGGTGCCGATGGGCCTGGGCTGGATCGTCGACAGCATGAGCCGCGACAGCATCCCGAAAATGTTCGACGCGCTGCGCGCGCGGGTGGCCGCGCGCAAATAGCCGGCGTGGCGGAGCAGCCACTTCACGCGGGCGCGCCACTTCAGGCATGATGTCGTTTCATCCACACATCCGCCCGGAATCCGCATGGAACACCACAGCTTTCTCATCAACATACTGTTTTACCTGGTGGCGGCCATCATCATGGTGCCGCTGGCCAAGCGCCTGGGCATGGGCGCCGTGCTCGGCTACCTGGTGGCCGGCGTCGTCATCGGACCGTGGGGCCTGGGCCTGATCAAGAATGTCGAGGTGATCCTCAGCTTTTCCGAATTCGGCGTGGTGCTGCTGCTGTTTTTGATCGGCCTGGAGCTCGAGCCCAAGCGTCTGTGGCTGCTGCGCCGTCCGATTTTCGGCTGGGGCGGGGCGCAGGTGGGCGTCGTCAGCGCGGGACTGTGCGCCGTGGCCATGGCCTTCGGCGTGGACTGGCGCACGGCGCTGGTCGGTGCGCTGGGGCTGTCGCTGTCGTCGACGGCCATCGTGCTGGCCACCCTGGGCGAACGCAAATTAATGAGCACGCCGGCCGGTTCCGCCGGTTTTTCCATCTTGCTGTTCCAGGATATCGCCGCCATTCCCATGATCGCGCTGGTGCCGCTGCTCGGTGGCCTGGTCACGCATAGCGGCGAACCGGGCTGGCTGCGCGTGGCCAAGCTGGCCGCCGTGCTGGCCGCTCTGGTGATCGGCGGACGTTTTCTGGTCAACCCCATCCTGCGCTTCATCGCCAAGACGGACTTGCGCGAAATCTTCACGGCGTTTGCCCTGCTGCTGGTGATCGCCATCTGCGTGCTGATGGAATCGGTGGGCTTGTCGATGGCGCTGGGCACCTTCATGGCGGGCGTGCTGCTGGCCGACTCTGAATACCGCCATGAGCTCATTTCCGACCTGGAACCGTTCAAGGGGCTGTTATTGGGCCTGTTCTTCATCGCCGTCGGCATGTCCGTCGATTTCGGCGTGCTGCGCGCCCAGCCGCTGCTGATCCTGGCCCTGGTGGCGGGGCTGCTGGTGGTGAAAATCGGCTTGCTGTACCTGCTGTCGAAGTTTGTCGACATTCCCCGCGGCCAGCAGCTGTTCTTTGCGCTGCTGCTGTCGCAGGGTGGCGAATTCGCTTTCGTCGTGTTTGCCGCCGCCGAGGCTGCGCATGTGTTTGCGCCGCAGACGGCAGCGCTGCTGGTCGTGGTGGTGACCCTGTCGATGGTGGCCACGCCCTTGCTGCTGCTGGCGCACGACAAATTCGTCGCGCCGCGCCTGCAGGGCGACAAGAAGCGCCGTCCCGACGACCATATCGAGGCGCAGGACAACCCCATCGTCATTGCCGGCTTCGGCCGTTTTGGCCAGATCATCGGCCGCCTGCTGGCGGCCAACAAGATCGGCGTGACGGTGCTCGATCATGACCCGGACCAGATCGAGCTGCTGCGCAAGTTCGGTTTTAAAGTGTTTTATGGCGACGCCACGCGCGTCGATTTGCTGGTGGCGGCCGGCATCGAGAAGGCGAGGGCCCTGGTGATCGCCATCGACAATGTGGACGACAGCCTGGCCCTGGTCGACGCCGTGCGCCTGCGCCTGCCCGAACTGACGATACTGGCGCGCGCGCGCAACGTCACGCATTACTATGAATTGATGAAGCGCGGCGTGACCCTGATCGAGCGCGAGACGTTTGCCGCGGCCTTGCTGCTGGGCGAGCAGACCTTGCAGCAGGTGGGCTTCAGCGCGGAGCGGGCGCAGCGCGCGGCCGGCATCTTCGGCCGGCATAACCTGAAAACTTTGCTGGAAGTGGCGCCGCACTTCCAGGACCAGCAAAAAGTCATGTCCCTCACGCGCCAGGCGCGCGAGGAGCTGGAAGACATGTTCGAGAGCGATGCGGCGGCGTTTGCGGCAGCAGAGACGGGAAAGCCGGCATCGGACACTCTGGCCTGACGCCGGCCTGCGCAGGCGCTTATTTCCCCCGTCGGCTCTCAATCGCCTCGATCTGGTCCATGATGCCGTTCATGCGCGCCGCCAGCGCCTGGTACGGTTTCGGCGAGGCCAGGTCGACGCCGGCCGCCTTCACCAGATCATACGGATAGGCCGAGCCGCCTGCGCTGAGCATCTTCAGGTAGGCGGCCAGGGCGCCCGGTTCCTTGTCGAGGATGCGCTGCGCGAAATCCTGCGCCGCCGCGCGATCGAGGTGGCGTACTGGAACACATAGTAGCCGTGATAGAAATGCGGCACATACGCCCATTCCAGCGCGTAGGCGGGATCGATGCTCATGACGCCCTGCGCTTCGCCGTGGTAGCGCTTGAGGATGCCGGCATAGATGGCCGTGATCTCTTCGCCCGTCAGCGATTCTCCTTTATCCACTTTGCCGTGGATGGCCGCTTCGAATTCGGCGAACATGGCCTGGCGGAAGAAGGTGCCGCGCAGGTTTTCCAGCGCCGCGCCCAGGTACAGCAGGCGCTCGTCGTCATCCCTGGCCTGCTTCAGGCGCGCGTCGAGCAGCAGCGCCTCGTTCGTCGTCGAGGCGATTTCCGCTACAAAAATACTGTACGGCGCATAGATCGACGGCTGCGCCTTGTTGGCCAGCACCGAGTGCATGGCGTGGCCCCATTCGTGCGTCAGCGTGCTGACGGCTTCGTAGTTGTCCGTGTAGTTGAGCAGCACGAACGGGTGCACGTCGTACGCGTCGCCATTCATGTAGGCGCCCGCCACCTTGCGCGGGCGCGGGTACACGTCCATCCAGCGCGCCTCCACGGCGGCGCCCAGCGCTTTCACATACTCGGGGCCCAGCGGCGCGACGGAATCGAGCATCATCTGCTTGCCGTCGGCCAGTGGGAAGCTGCGTTCGCTTTTCAGCAGCGGTGGGTAGATGTCGTAGTACGCCAGGTCCTTGATGCCCAGCATGCGCGCGCGCAGCTTGAAGTAGCGGTGCAGGGTGGGCAGGTTGGCGTTGGTTTGCGCGATCAGGGTCTGGTAGACGGCCGGCGGCAGATGGTCGGCGTCGAGCGCGGCGCTTTGCGAATCGGGGTAATGGCGCACTTTCGCGTACGCGGCATCTGTCTTCAGCTGGCCGTACAGGGTTTCGCCGAACGTGCGTTCATACTCTTTCCACTTGCCGAAGAAGGCGTCGAACACCCGCTTGCGGTCGGCGCGGTTGTCGTCGCCCCGGTATTTCGTGTAGGCCGCCTGGTCGAGGCGCACTTCCTTGCCATCCGATAGTTTGATGGTCGGCCACGGGATTTCCGCATTGGCCAGGGTGCGGTAGATGCTGGCGGCCGAGCTTGTTGCCAGGCCGAACTGCGCCACCAGTTGTTCGCCTGCCGCATCGAGCGTGTGCGGCGCGCTGCGCAGCATGTTACTCAACTGAAAGCGGTACAACTGTAGCCCCTTGTCTTGCGCCAGCATGGCATCGATGCGCCTGGCGCCCAGGGCGAGGATTTCCGGCTGCAGGAAGGTGCTTGCCTGGCTGAACTCGTTGCCCAGCAGGGCGGCGCGCTGGTTCAGCTGGTTGCCCTTGCTGTCGCCCGTATCCTGGTCGTAGTACTGTGCCGCATAGGTGGTGAGCGTGTTGACGCGCTTGCGCGCCTCGGCGTACAGGTCCAGGCAGCTTTTCAGGCGGGCCGGCGAGGTTTTCAACTGCCCCTTGCAAGCGCCCAGTTGCTGCAACTGGGCCGACAGCTTTTTCGCGTCGGCGTCGAAGGCGGCATCGTTCTGATACAGCGCCGCCAGGTCCCAGCGGTCGGCCTGGCGGTCGGCGGGTGCGGGAGCGGCGAAGGCGGTGGCAAGGCCGAGGGCCAGCAGGGAGAACAGCAGGGGGCGCTTGAGCGCGGATGGCGTCATGGTTCATTCCAGTGAGGTTGTCGGAAGAATGCGTGCTGACCGCCGGGCAGGAATGCGCGCGTGACACATCGCGTACCGGCAGAGCTGACTACGGTACATCAAATGGACGCAGGGGGAAAGAGGGCGGATGCCGCCACCTGGGCGGTGGCGGCGAAACAACATGGGCTTACAGCAGCGGATTACAGCGCAGCGGATTACAGCGGTTGCAGCGCGATGGTGCCGAACGTGGTCGGCGTCGAGCATGGCTCTTCGTCGAAGGCGATGTCGCCCATGGGGTTGGCCACGCCGTCCGCCTTCAAATCCTTGAAGCCGAACAGTTTCGGATCCATCAAATGCGATGGCGCCACGTTCGACAGGGCCGAGAAGATGCTTTCCACGCGACCGGGGAACTTCTTGTCCCATTCGCGCATCAAGCCCTTGATCTGCTTGCGCTGCAGGTTTTCCTGCGAACCGCACAGGTCGCACGGGATGATGGGGAAGCCCTTGACTTCCGCATAGCGCTGCGTGTCCTCTTCCTTCACGTACGCCATCGGGCGGATGACGATGTGCTTGCCGTCGTCCGATTGCAGCTTGGCCGGCATGCCTTTCAGTTTGCCGCCGAAGAACATATTCAGGAAGAATGTTTCCAAAATATCATCACGGTGGTGGCCCAGGGCGATCTTGTTGGCGCCCAGCTCGTCTGCCACGCGGTACAGGATGCCGCGGCGCAGGCGCGAGCACAGCGAGCAAGTCGTCTTGCCTTCCGGGATCAGGCGCTTGACGATACTGTAGGTATCCTGGTTTTCGATGTGGAAGGCCACGCCCAGTTCCGTCAGGTAGGCGGGCAGGATTTCCGGCGGGAAGTTCGGCTGCTTCTGGTCCAGGTTGACGGCGACGATATCAAAATGAATCGGCGCGCGTTCGCGCAAGGTCATCAAAATGTCCAGCAGGGCATAGCTGTCCTTGCCGCCGGACAGGCAGACCATCACCTTGTCGCCGTCTTCGATCATATTGAAGTCGCCGATGGCTTGCCCCACCAGGCGGCACAGGCGCTTGTGCAGCTTGTTGTTTTCCAGGGCGATCTTTTCCGCCTTCTTGCGCGCCAGTTTCTGCGCTTCCGCGTTGGCCGGGAATTCCACAGCCGTCGTCGCCGTTTCCAGCACGGCGGTGTTGCTCATGTTGTTCATACTTCATCCTTGATCTTGAATACTTCCACGCCCACGCCTTCGCAGTCGGGGTACACGTCCGGTTTCATCGACGAAACGCGCGCGGCGCGCACGCGCGGGTGGGCCAGCATGGCGGCGAGCACATCGTCGACCAGGCTTTCCTGCAGCTGCACGTGGCCTTGGGCCATGCGTTTGGCGATGGTTTCACGCATGAAGTCGTAGTCGACCACTTCTTCCAGCTGGTCATCCTTGGGCGTCGACAGGGCCAGGGGAATGTACAGGTCGACGTTGATGAGGACGCGCTGCTCGCCCTTTTTTTCGAAGTCGTAGACGCCGATGTTGATGAGGACTTCGTAATTGCGCAGGAACAGCCGGCGGCAGTCAAGCAGGCGAGGGTGGGACAGGGCGGACGACATAGTTTTACCTTTTAGGGAATGCTGGAATGCTGGTTGTTTGGCAGGGCTGCTGATTATTTGGTCAAAAACATGACGTCGCGCGGCAAACCGATCAAATGCTGGCCGCCATCGACCAGCAAGGTCGTGCCCGTCAGCGCGCGCGCGCGCGCCACGTAACAGACGCTGTCGGCCACATCCTCGGGCGTGCTGGAGCGTCCCAGCGGCGTGTTTTCATGCGCCTTGGCAAAGTTCGCTGCCGTCTGCTCGCCGGAGACCATGGTGATGCCGGGGGCAATGCCCACCACGCGCACTTTCGGCGCCAGCGCCTGGGCCAGCATGGTGGTCGCCGACAGCAGCGCCGCCTTGGACAGGGTGTACGACAAAAAATCAGGATTGAGATTGTACAGTTTTTGGTCCAGCAAGTTGATGACCACGGCTTGCCCGCCGCTTGGGGTGGCCTGGTACAGCGCTTGCGCCAGCAGGATGGGGGCGGCCAGGTTGGCGTGCATGTGGGCGTCCAGGGCGGCGACGGAAAAATCGCCCGCATTGTCGTATTCAAACAACGATGCGTTGTTGACCACGCAAGTGACGGGTCCCAGCGCCGCTTGTGCCTGCGGCAACAGCTGGCGCACGGCGTCTTCCTGCGCCAGGTCGCAGGCGAACGCTTGCGCGCGGCGGCCCAGCGCCGTGATGTCCGCTACCAGGCTGTGCGCTTCCTCGCGCGAGTCGCGGTAATGGACGGCGATATCCCAGCCGTCGCGTGCCAGGCCCAGCGCGATGGCGCGGCCGATGCGGCGCGCGGCGCCCGTGACGAGGGCGACGCGGGGAGTGCTGTCGAAGGGCGTTGTCGTTGCTTCTGTCATGTCTCTGCTATGGTTGAGATATTCGGTGGACGCCGCACTGGCGGCATGCGCCGCCGATTCGCTACAATGCGGATATGTCTCTTCCCGCACCCGATAGCGACGCGCTGGCCGCGTCCCATGCCTTGCAGCACCAGATTGCCGCCGAAATCGCGCGCAATGACGGCGCCATTCCCTTTGTCCGCTTCATGGAGCTGGCGCTGTATGCGCCTGACCTCGGCTATTACAGCGGCGGCGCCGCCAAGCTGGGCAAAGATGGCGATTTTACAACCGCGCCGGAGATATCTCCCCTGTTCGGCGCCACCCTGGCCCATGTGGCAGCCGCTATTATGGCGCAAACGGCCCCGCGCATCCTCGAATTCGGCGCCGGCACGGGCAAGCTGGCCGTTGACATCCTGACGGAAGCGGCGAATGCCGGCATTCACGTGGAACAGTATGCGATCGTCGAATTGTCCGGCGAATTGCGCGCGCGCCAGGAGCTGGCGCTGGCCGCCTTCCCGCAAGTGGTGTGGCTCGACGGTTTCCCCGACAGTTTTGACGGCGCCGTGTTCGGCAATGAAGTGCTGGACGCCATGCCCGTCAACCTGATCAGCAAGACGCCCGCCGGCTGGTGCGAGCTCGACGTCAGCATCGCCGACGGCCAGTTCGTCTTTGTCGAACGCCCGGCCAGTGCCGAGGTGGCCGCGCAGATCGCCGCCCAGGTGCCGGAGGCCGATGCCTTGCCGGTCGGCTATGTCAGCGAAATCCACGGCGTCGCCTGCGGCTTCATGCGTTCGCTGGCGCGCATGCTGACCGCTGGCCAGGGCGGCGCGGCCGTGCTGTTCGACTATGGCTTCCCTGCGCACGAGTATTACCTGGATTTGCGCGCCACGGGTACCCTGATGTGCCATTACCGCCATCATGCCCACGCGGAACCGTTTTATTTGCCCGGCTTGCAGGACATCACGGCCCACGTCGATTTCACGGCCATGGCGGTGGCGGCGCAGGATGCGGGCCTTGATGTGCTCGCGTATATGAACCAGGCGTCCTTCCTGCTGGGCGCCGGGCTTGGCGACTTGCTGCTGCGCACCGATCCGCAGCAGGTCAAGACCTATTTGCCGCAAGCCAGCGCCGTGCAAAAGCTGGTCTCGCCGGCCGAGATGGGGGAATTGTTCAAGGTGCTGGTGGTGGGGCACCGCGTGGAGTTGCCGGAAGCGCTGTTGTCCAGCGACCGCAGTCACCGCCTGTAAGCGCCTGCAATATCAAGGCAGGGCAGTGCCGCCCTGCAATTTCCTGTCTGCCGGTGGTTATTATCTTGTCATATCGTATATGATGACCGACACAGCACGGTTCCATCCTGCAAGAACCCGTCGCCGCGCACCGATTTCAAGATAGAACGATGGGAAAGATACATACACACTATGACAACCTGAAGGTGGCGCGCCTGGCGCCGCAGGAAGTCATACGTGCCGCGTACAAAGCCCTCAGCCAGAAATACCATCCCGACAAGAATCCCGGCGACGAAAAGGCCGCCCGCATCATGGCCATCCTCAACAGCGCCTATGGCACCTTGTCCGATCCACAACGCCGCAAGGAACACGACGAGTGGATCGCCGCCGAGGAGTGGGAAATCGAATGGCTGGAAAGCACCCACCAGGAAGAAGGCAAGAGCCGCGATGGCCGCGCGAAAGGCCATGCCCAGCCGCATGAGCAGGCCTGGGCGCAGGATGTGCCGCCGACGAAGGGCAAGCCGCGGCGCGGCCAGCAGCCCGTCTGGCGCAACTGGCGCTGGTGGCTGAGTCTGTTTGTCTGCCTGCTGCTGGGCTGGCTGGGCGCCTTGCTGATGCTCGATACGTCTCAGCCCGTGCCTGCCGCGCTGGCGTCGGCCTGGAGCGGCCTGGCCCGCGATGGCGCCAAGCCCCATGCGGAAGCGGCCACGCCAGCGGCCAGTGCCGCGTCGTCGTCGAAAGGCGAGGCCGTGGCAGTCGATAGCTGGGCCGTGGGCAAGCCGTATGCGCCCGAGCCTCAGCAAGCGAAGACGCCCGAGATCCGGGTGCTGGCCCTGTCCCAGCTGAGCCTGAAAGCCATCCAGCCTCCCTGCGATGGCGCAAGCAAGGCCGAGTCTGCATCGCTGGTGGCGCCGAATGGCGAGCCCTGGCCGGCGCATTCCGGCTATGTCGATGGATTCCCGATCGGTAACAAGGGCGAGGAACTGGCCGTGAGCATCGATAACGGCGGCAATGCGGCGCCCGTGTTCGTCAAGCTGTATGACATGGAGCGGCGCTCGAACGTGCGCTACCTGTATATCCTCGCGTACGACAAGCTGCTGGTGGAGCAGCTCAGCGCGGGCAAGTATGAAGTGCGCTACCAGGCCGTCGGGCCAGGCCAGGACAATTGTGGCGGCACGACGCGCGGCGGTGCGTCGGCAACAGCGCCGGCGCCGGCCGCCGGCGAAGGCGGTACGCAGAATCCTGTTGTAAGCAGCATCTAATCTGATTATGCTTGATATGCGTCAACGCAGCGTCCACATCGACCTTATCCCTTAGGAGTACTCATGACCGACCTCAAAGCCGATGCAGATGATAACTGGCTGCTCGACGAGGATGAGCCGGTGGCCAGTCCTGCCGGGCTGGCCGCGCCCGAGCAGCGCCTGTGGCGTGTCCTGATCGTCGATGACGACGTCGATGTGCATGCGGTCACGCGGCTGGCGCTGCGCAATGTCAGTTTCAAGGGGCGCGAACTGGAACTGTTTTCCGCCTACAGCGGCCGCGAAGCGTATGACATCCTGCGCGACACGCCCGATATCGCGCTGGTGCTGCTCGACGTGGTGATGGAAACGGATGACGCGGGCCTGATCCTGGCCAAGCGCATCCGCGCCGACCTGAACAACTCCATCGTGCGCGTCGTGCTGCGCACGGGCCAGCCGGGCCAGGCGCCCGAGCAGCGCGTCATCATCGAATACGACATCAACGATTACAAGGCCAAGACGGAGCTGACAACGCAAAAGTTGTTTACCACCGTCATCTCGGCCCTGCGCGCCTACGAGAGCCTGATGATGCTCGAGCGTAGCCGCATCGGCCTGGGCAAGATCCTGGCCGGCGCCACCAATCTGTACCAGATTCATTCGCTGCGCGAATTCGCTTCCGGCGTGCTGAACCAGGTCAGCGCCATTCTCGATGTGGGCGCCGACGGCGTGCTGTGCCTGATGCAGGGCGGCGCCGGGCGGCCCGAAGTGGTGGCTGCCACGGGCACGTATGCCGTGCTGGCCGAGGCC
Organism: Janthinobacterium sp. TPC_1; assembly: GCF_056037845.1. NCBI lineage: Bacteria > Pseudomonadati > Pseudomonadota > Betaproteobacteria > Burkholderiales > Oxalobacteraceae > Janthinobacterium > Janthinobacterium sp. TPC_1. The sequence continues at coordinate 1,935,403 of NZ_CP195157.1, forward strand.
GAAGCCATGCCGGCCGACCACGCGCTCACGCCCACGATCGACAAGGCGTTCGCGGAAAAGCGCAGCCAGTTCGAGCATCCAGCCAATGTGCTGTTCATCCATACGGAAGGCAACCGCGAGCTGGCCATCTCCGTCACGCCGCCGTGGCCGCTGGCGCAGATCCAGCGCGATTTGCTGGAAGTGTTTTGCCAGCGCATCGCGGCCGCCTTCGACAATCTGTACATGTTCGGCCAGCTGCGCAAGGCGCAGGAAGCGACCGTGGTGGCGCTGGCCGACCTGGCCGAGTTCCGCGACAGCGACACGGGCGGCCACGTGCGGCGCGTGCAGCTCTTGTCCGACGCCATCGCCCGCCGCATGCAGCAGCGCGGCGTGTATGCCGACGAGCTGACGCCGCAACTGCTCGACATGATCGGCCTGGCCAGCATCCTGCACGACGTGGGCAAGGTGGCCACGCCGGACGCCGTGCTGTTGAAGCCGGGCAAGCATACGGATGAGGAGCGGGCGCAGATGCAGCAGCATGCCGGCGTCGGGCGCACCATCCTCGAGCGGGCCGCCAACATGGTCGACGGCGTCAGCTACCTGACGTATGGCGCGCAGATCGCCGGCGGCCACCACGAGCATTTCGACGGCGCCGGTTATCCGAACGGCCTGAAAGGCCGCGATATACCGATCTCTGCGCGCATCGTTGCCGTGGTCGACGTGTTCGACGCCTTGCTGCACGAGCGGCCGTACAAGGAACCGTGGCCGTATCCGCAGGTGCGCGAATACATCGAGCAGCGCAGCGGCAGCCAGTTCGATCCGGAAGTGGTGACGGCGTTGCTGGACCTGATCGACCATGAGCCGCAACTGTGGCATCCGGAGCGCGCCACCGCGTGAGCTGCCGCTTCGTTGGCGTTTTTCGGCGCGGCCCCATTCCCTTGCGCGCTGCGCCGTCATATACTCGGCTGCCTCATGCTGGCCGGCGCCACGCACCAGTGTGGCGCGCCGCGGAGTTTTCGGACATCACGACATGAAAGAACTCAAGGGACTCAGCGCACTGATCATCGAGCCGCATCCGGGCATGCGCGCCAGCCTGCACAATATGCTCAACCTGTGCGGCCTGGCGAAGATCGATGACGCAGCCAGTTCGGGCCAGGCGATCCGCATGCTGGGCAGCAAATCGTATGACCTGATCCTGTGCGAATACGACCTCGACGGCGGGCAGGATGGCCAGCAGATGCTGGAAGACTTGCGCCACCACAAATTGATGCACGCATCGACCATGTTCTTCATGGTCACGGGCGAAGGCAGCTTCGCCAAGGTGGTCAGCGCCGTCGAGCTGTTGCCCACCGATTACATCCTTAAGCCTTTCACCGCTGACAACATGCTCGAACGCATCGGCCGCGCGCTGGACAAGCGCAATGCCTTCGTGCCCGTGTATGAACTGATCGACGTGGGCAATGAGCGCGCGGCGATTGCCGCCTGCGCCGAGGGCGCCAGCCTGTATCCCCGTTATGCCACGGATTTCCTGCGCCTGCGCGCGGAACTGCATCTGCTGCTGGGCGAGGCGGCCGACGCCGAGCCGATCTATGCCGCCCTGTATGAGGCCAAGTCGATTGGCTGGGCGCGCCTGGGGCAGGCGAAGACGCAATTCCTGCTGGGTGAATACGCGGCGGCGCAGGGCACGCTGGAGGGGCTGCTGGAAAACAACAACAAGCGTTTTCTCGACGCGTATGACTGGCTGGCGCGCACGCATCTGGCGCAAGGCAAGCCGCAACTGGCGCAAGCGGCCCTGAGCGAGGCGGTGGCCCTGTCGCCGCATGCCGTGCGCCGCTTGCGCCGCCTGGGCGAGGCGGCCCTGGCGGCCGATGATATCGACATGGCGGAAAAATCCCTCAAATTGGTGGTCAGCAAGGCCAAATATTCGGAATTCCGCGATCCGGAAGACCATGTGCGCCTGGTGCAGACCCTTGTGCGCAAAGGCGACCCGTTGCAGGCGGGCGCCGTGATCCGCGACCTCGACAAGTCGATGGGCGGGCAAAAGAATGCGGAACTGTGCAGCGCCCTGTGCAGCGCCATGCTGCATGCGCATACGGGTAACGCCGAGCGTCTGCAGCAATCGCTGGACGCTGCCCTGGCCGCCAACCGCCACAGCGTGGGCGGCTCGAATACGCTGAAAACCGAACTGGCGCGCCACTGCCTGGCGCATGGGCGCGAGGATGGCGCCGCCGAGGTGATGCGCGAAGTCATGCGCAATGCGCCCGACAGCGCCGCCATGACGCGTGCCATGGCCGTGTTCGAGCAGGCGGGGCGCGACGAGCTGGCCAAGGCGCTGGCGCGGCAAAGCCGCCAGGAAGTGGCCGACATGGTGGCGGCCGGTGCGGCGAAGGCGGGCGAGGGCGATTTCCGCGGCGCTGTCGATCTGATGGGCGAGGCCGTCACGCGCCTGCCCGACAATCCGCAAGTGGTCTTCAATGCGGCCGTGGCCGTGCTGAAATGCCTGGAGCACGAAGGCTGGGATGAGCGCATGGGGCAGCAGGCGCTGACGTTTATCGCCGGCGTGCGCCGCCTGGACCCGCGCAACCCGAAATTGCCCGTGCTGTCGGGTCTGCATCAGCAGTTGTTGCGTAAATATAAGCCCTTGGGCAACTCCTGGATGCATCCGCCGGATTCAAGGTGAAAGGGAAAATGCGGGGCAAATGACGGAAAAATGCGGCTTGGCGGTAGGGGTGATAAAAAAAATGCGAAAAAAGTCGACTTTTTCGCGCCAACCCTTGCACTTTCTCAAATCGGGAGCTTATAATCACGCCCCGAAGCAGCCAACTTCTTCTTTATACGCAAATGCAGCAGTCAGGCATCAGTAAATAAGGTTGACAGTTGTGAGTAGATGCTTCATACTCTGCGGTTCCCGCGGAGGGGTGGCCGAGTGGTTAAAGGCGACAGACTGTAAATCTGTTCTCTATGAGTACGCTGGTTCGAATCCAGCCCCCTCCACCAAGTTTTTGCAAGGAAAACTGGGTAGTAGCAAGTAAGTGAAGATAAAGTGAACGATACCTCGCGGGTGTAGCTCAATGGTAGAGCAGAAGCCTTCCAAGCTTACGACGAGGGTTCGATTCCCTTCACCCGCTCCAGTTTCCGTTCAGATGCTTGATGCATCGCATGCAACAAATTACAGCCCTTGTAGCTCAGTGGTAGAGCACTCCCTTGGTAAGGGAGAGGCCACGTGTTCGATCCACGTCAAGGGCACCAGAATTCGCAGCAGGCAGCACAGAAGCAATTCAAACCAGACCGTCGGGCGTGTGCCTGAGCAATCTAATCAAATCATTAGGAGTTCAAAATGGCAAAAGGTAAATTCGAACGGACCAAGCCGCACGTCAACGTCGGCACCATCGGCCACGTCGACCACGGTAAAACCACGCTGACCGCTGCAATCGCAACGGTTCTGTCGAAGAAATTCGGCGGCGAAGCTAAAGCATACGACCAGATCGATGCGGCTCCAGAAGAAAAAGCGCGCGGTATCACGATTAACACCGCCCACGTCGAGTACGAAACGGAAACCCGTCACTACGCACACGTTGACTGCCCAGGCCACGCCGATTACATCAAGAACATGATTACCGGTGCTGCACAGATGGACGGCGCGATCCTGGTGTGCTCCGCAGCTGACGGCCCAATGCCACAGACCCGCGAACACATCCTGCTGGCCCGCCAAGTTGGCGTTCCATACATCATCGTGTTCCTGAATAAGTGCGACCTGGTCGACGACGCAGAGCTGCTGGAACTGGTTGAAATGGAAGTGCGCGAGCTGTTGTCGAAGTACGAATTCCCAGGCGACGACCTGCCAATCATCAAAGGTTCGGCACGTATGGCGCTGGAAGGCAAAGAGGGCGAAATGGGCGTTGACGCAGTGCTGCGTCTGGCCGATGCGCTGGATGCTTACATTCCAACGCCAGAGCGCGCTGTTGACGGTGCGTTCCTGATGCCAGTAGAAGACGTGTTCTCGATCTCGGGTCGCGGTACCGTTGTGACCGGTCGTATCGAGCGCGGCATTGTTAAAGTCGGCGAAGAGATCGAAATCGTCGGTATCACCGATACCGTCAAAACGACTTGCACCGGCGTGGAAATGTTCCGCAAGCTGCTGGACCAAGGTCAAGCAGGCGACAACGTTGGTCTGCTGCTGCGCGGCACCAAGCGTGAAGACGTGCAACGTGGTCAAGTTCTGGCCAAGCCAGGTTCGATCAAGCCGCATGCGCACTTCACTGGCGAGATCTATGTTCTGTCGAAAGACGAAGGCGGCCGTCATACGCCATTCTTCAACAACTATCGTCCACAGTTCTACTTCCGTACGACGGACGTGACTGGTTCAATCGAGTTGCCAGCAGACAAAGAAATGGTCATGCCAGGCGATAACGTGTCGATCACCGTCAAGCTGATCAACCCGATCGCGATGGAAGAAGGTCTGCGCTTCGCTATCCGCGAAGGCGGCCGTACCGTCGGCGCCGGCGTGGTTGCAAAAATCATCGCATAAGGAAATGTTATGCTTCCACCCGGGGCGTCCTGGGTGGTAGAATAGCACTCCTCGAAAGTTTTACGTAGGGACGTAGCTCAATTGGCAGAGCGTCGGTCTCCAAAACCGAAGGTTGGGGGTTCGATGCCCTCCGTCCCTGCCACCGTCAAGGTGCAGGGCACCGAAAGTAGAAAAATGTCAAATCAATCCGTGCAAACCGTTAGCACGTCGAGTGACAAGATAAAAGTCGCGCTGGCAATAGTAGCTGCGATTGCAGGAGTAGTCGGGTTTTATTACCTGGCAGGCCAACCAGCTCTGGTGCGTGCAAGCGCGCTTGTGGCTGGTTTGGTTATTGCTGTTGCGCTCTTGTATGTCTCGACGACCGGCCGTGAATTTCTCAATTTCGCCAAAGAAGCTGTGCGCGAAACCAAGAAAGTCGTTTGGCCTACCCGCAAAGAAGCCACGCAGATTACTGCGATCGTGTTTGCCTTTGTGCTGGTCATGGCGATTTTCCTGTGGGGCACGGATAAATTGCTCGAGTTTTTGTTGTATGACGTAATTCTGGGTTGGAAAAAATAATGAGCGAAAATGTGCATGATGAAGCGGCGGACGAGTCCGTTCCGGGCGACGCTCCGGTAGCGGACACTGGTGCAGCGCTGAGCGTGCCAGTGAGCAGCAAGCGCTGGTATGTCGTGCATGCTTATTCCGGCATGGAAAAAAGCGTCATGCGCGCACTGACCGAGCGCATCGAGCGCGCGGGCATGCAAGACCAGTTCGGCCAGATCCTGGTGCCGATCGAAGAAGTTGTCGAAGTCAAGAATGGCGTGAAGTCCGTCACCGAGCGTCGTTTCTATCCTGGCTATGTGCTGGTTGAAATGGAAATGACGGACGAGAGCTGGCACTTGGTCAAGAACACCAGCAAGGTTACCGGTTTCATCGGTGGCAAGTCGAACAAGCCGACGCCGATCTCCGCGCGCGAAATCGACGGCATCATGAAGCAGATGCAAGAGGGTGTCGAGAAGCCCCGTCCAAAAACCTTGTACGAAGTGGGTGAGCAGGTACGTATCAAGGATGGTCCGTTCACCGATTTCAACGGCAATGTCGAAGAAGTCAATTACGAGAAATCCAAAGTGCGCGTCTCGGTCACCATTTTCGGTCGCGCTACCCCGGTAGAGCTCGAATTCGGCCAGGTCGAAAAAGTTTAAGTTGTATCAGCGCCACCAGGAGCGCCGCAGCGGTCTCAGCGAAATCCGGTCAGAGGAGCCCCGCCAGGGTAGGATCGGCGGGGCGCTACTACTCAATCCAAGATAGGAGCCATCATGGCAAAGAAAATCATTGGTTTTATCAAGCTGCAAGTGCCAGCTGGTAAAGCAAACCCATCCCCACCAATCGGTCCAGCTCTGGGTCAACGTGGTCTGAACATCATGGAATTCTGCAAGGCCTTCAATGCACAGACCCAAGGTCTGGAGCCAGGCATGCCGATTCCAGTCGTGATCACCGCATTTGCGGACAAGTCCTTCACGTTCGTGATGAAGACGCCTCCAGCAACCTACCTGATCAAAAAAGCTGCTGCGATCACCAAAGGTTCGCCGAAGCCACATACCGACAAAGTCGGTACGCTGACCCGCGCACAAGCTGAAGAAATCGCTAAATTGAAAACCCCTGATCTGACCGCTGCCGACATGGATGCTGCTGTACGCACCATCGCTGGTTCCGCTCGTTCGATTGGTATCACGGTGGAAGGTGTTGTATAATGGCTAAGTTATCCAAACGTATCAAGGCTTTGAAAGCCAAAGTCGACCGTACCAAAGTGTACGCTTTCGACAACGCTGTCGCTCTGATCAAAGAGTGCGCAACGGCCAAGTTCAATGAATCGATCGACGTATCGGTACAACTGGGTGTTGATCCTAAGAAATCCGACCAAGTGGTGCGCGGCTCCGTCGTTCTGCCAGCTGGTACCGGCAAAACCGTACGCGTGGCAGTATTCGCGTCGGGCGAAAAAGCGGAAGCTGCCAAAGCAGCTGGCGCCGACATCGTTGGTATGGAAGACCTGGCTGAGCAGATCAAAGCCGGCGACATGCCTTTCGACATCGTTATCGCTTCGCCAGATACCATGCGTATCGTTGGTACCCTGGGTCAGATCCTGGGCCCACGCGGCATGATGCCTAACCCGAAAGTCGGCACTGTTACTCCTGACGTCGCTACCGCCGTGAAAAACGCGAAAGCCGGTCAAGTTCAGTACCGTACCGACAAATCCGGTATCATCCACGCTACCATCGGCCGTAAATCGTTCGCTGACGCAGATCTGAAATCGAATCTGGTCGCACTGATCGACGCACTGAACAAAGCCAAGCCAGCATCGAGCAAAGGCGTGTACCTGCGCAAAGTTTCGCTGTCGTCGACCATGGGCGCTGGCGTCCGTGTTGACCAGGCTAGCCTGGCAGCTTAAGTAACAGAATCAAGTCCTGTAGCGCCTTCGGGCGCTGCGGGCGCATCTTTGGGCTGTCTGCCCGGTGTCCGCACCAGGCAGGCAGACAATCAAAGACCGTTGGGCCGACTGCGATCGCACATGCAGAAGGTTAATAGGCTTGCCGGCAACGGCAAGTGCCCAACGCAGATGGTGTACCCGAACAAGTTTTGTAGTCCTCATGCTGCGTGAATCCATCCGCTCAGTTTAGTACTTCTTGACTTCGGACGCCGTGTTCGAACCGATGCAAGGCGCTCAACCACTCGGTTGTGATTGCCGAACATCATTTAAGGAGGTTGACCGTGAGTCTCAATCTGAATGACAAAAAGGCCGTCGTCGCCGAAGTTTCCGCACAAGTAGCAAATGCGCAAACGATCGTCGTGGCCGAATATCGTGGCATCCAGGTTGGTCACTTGACGCAACTGCGTGCTAAAGCGCGTGCCCAAGGCGTGTACCTGCGTGTGTTGAAAAACACTCTGGCTCGTCGCTCCGTTGAAGGTACCGCATTCGCCAGCCTGGCAGATGCCATGACCGGCCCGTTGATCTACTCGATCTCGGCCGATGCCGTTGCAGCAGCTAAAGTCATCGCTGACTTCGCTAAAACCAACGACAAACTGGTCATCAAAGCAGGTAACTACGCAGGCAAGCCGCTGGATACAGCTGCTGTCACCGCGTTGGCGAGCATTCCTAGCCGTGAAGTCCTCATTTCGCAGTTGTTGGGCGTTATGCTGCTCCGGTTTCGGGCTTTGCACGTGGTCTGGCTGCCCTGGCAGCGAAAAAAGGCGAAGGCGCCGAAGCTCCTGCAGAAGCAGCAGCAGAAGAAGCCCCAGCAGCCGCTTAATTGCGCGCGCTTTTTTCTCTCAGTACCAATCTGATGTAACTAACGTAATAAATTTAGGAGTTTCAAAATGGCAATTAGCAAAGACGATATCCTGGAAGCAGTTAGCGCCATGTCCGTAATGGACCTGAACGACCTGGTTAAAGCATTCGAAGAAAAATTCGGCGTGTCCGCAGCAGCGATGGCTTCGGCCGGTCCTGCAGCAGGCCCAGCAGCAGCTGCTGAAGAGCAAACCGAGTTCAACGTTGTTCTGGACACCTTCGGCGCAAACAAAGTTGGCGTCATTAAAGCAGTTCGCGAAATCACCGGCCTGGGCTTGAAAGAAGCTAAAGACCTGGTCGATGGCGCACCAAAAACTGTAAAAGAAGCAGTGTCGAAAGCTGACGCTGAAGCTGCAGTGAAGAAACTGGTTGAAGCCGGCGCAACCGCTTCGATGAAGTAATATCTGTACTGGCGTCAGTTAGCGCCCGAGTCAAAGTCTGAGGTTTCCCCTCGCAAGGGGGGAAATCCGACTTTGGCTCCTTTGTCGTCTGCATCGTATTTGTCATGTAGTTGTAGCAGTTTTTATTCGATTCAATCCGGAAAGCAGAGCCTTGAGGTTTCGTCTGTGTCACACGCAGCGGTGCAAACGAACACTTGCAAAACCTGAATTTTCTATCCTTTCTGTCACTCACGGAGTGTCCATGCACTACTCATTTACTGAGAAGAAACGCATTCGCAAATCATTCGCGAAGCGCGCCAACGTTCACCACGTTCCGTTCCTGCTGGCGACCCAGCTCGAGTCTTATCATAGCTTCTTGCAAGAGGACATAGCACCGTCCGGCCGCAAGAATGATGGCCTGCAGTCGGCTTTCACCTCGATTTTCCCTATCGTGTCGCACAATGGTTTTGCGCGTCTCGAATTCTTGTCGTACGTTCTGGGCGATCCTGCCTTTGACGTCAAAGAATGTCAACAACGTGGCCTGACGTTCGCGTCGCCGCTGCGCGCGAAAGTGCGCCTGGTGATCCTGGACAAGGAATCGCCAACCAAGCCCGTCGTCAAAGAGATGAAGGAACAGGAAGTCTACATGGGCGAATTGCCGCTCATGACGACCACCGGTTCGTTCGTCATCAACGGCACGGAGCGGGTTATCGTTTCCCAGTTGCACCGTTCGCCTGGCGTGTTCTTCGAGCACGACCGCGGCAAGACTCACTCGTCCGGCAAGCTGCTGTTCTCCGCGCGTATCATTCCTTACCGCGGTTCGTGGCTGGACTTCGAGTTCGACCCGAAAGACATCCTGTTCTTCCGCGTCGACCGCCGCCGCAAGATGCCCGTGACGATTTTGCTCAAAGCAATCGGCATGTCGCATGAGCAAATCCTGGCAAACTTCTTCGTCTTCGACAATTTCAACCTGCGCTCCGAAGGCGCGGAAATGGAATTCGTCTCCGAGCGTCTGCGCGGCGAAGTGGCGCGTTTCGACATCGTCGACAAGTCGGGCAAGACCCTGGTGCTGAAAGACAAGCGTATCAACGCGAAACACGTGCGTGATATCGAAGCTGCCGGCATCAAGCACATTTCCGTACCGGAAGACTACCTGCTGGGCCGCGTATTGGCGAAGAACATCGTCGATGGCGACACCGGCGAAGTCGTCGCTTCCGCGAACGATGAGCTGACGGAAGATTTGTTGGGCCGCCTGCGCGATGCCAACATCTCCGAAATCCAAACGTTATACACCAACGACCTGGATCAGGGCGCCTACATCTCGCAAACCCTGCGTATCGACGACACCGCCGATCAAATGGCGGCGAAAGTGGCGATCTACCGCATGATGCGTCCAGGCGAGCCGCCAACGGAAGACTCCGTTGAAGCGCTGTTCAATGGCCTGTTCTACAACTCGGATCGCTACGACCTGTCGGCCGTGGGCCGCATGAAGTTCAACCGCCGCATTGGCCGCGATGAACTGACCGGCGCCATGACCCTGTCGAACGAAGACGTGCTGGCCGTGATCAAGATCCTGGTGGAACTGCGCAATGGCCGCGGCGAAGTCGACGATATCGATCACCTGGGTAACCGTCGCGTACGTTGCGTGGGCGAACTGGCCGAGAATCAATTCCGCGCCGGCCTGGTGCGTGTTGAGCGCGCCGTCAAGGAACGCCTCGGCCAAGCCGAAGCGGACAACCTGATGCCGCACGACCTGATCAACTCGAAGCCGATTTCGGCCGCGATTCGCGAGTTCTTCGGTTCGTCCCAGCTGTCGCAGTTTATGGACCAAACCAATCCTCTGTCGGAAATTACCCACAAGCGCCGCGTATCGGCTCTAGGACCCGGCGGTCTGACACGCGAACGCGCCGGCTTTGAAGTGCGCGACGTGCATCCGACCCACTACGGCCGCGTCTGCCCGATCGAGACACCGGAAGGTCCGAACATTGGTCTGATCAACTCGCTGGCTCTGTACGCCCGCCTGAATGAATACGGCTTCCTGGAAACCCCGTACCGCAAGGTCGAAGGCTCCAAGATTACCGATCAGATCGACTACCTGTCCGCCATCGAAGAAGGCCGCTACATCATCGCCCAGGCGAATGCGACCATCAACGACGAAGGCATGCTGTCCGATGAACTGGTCTCGGCCCGTGAAGCCGGCGAAACCATCCTGGTATCCCCAGAGCGCATCCAGTACATGGACGTGGCGCCGGGCCAGATCGTTTCCGTCGCTGCCTCGCTGATTCCGTTCCTCGAACACGATGATGCGAACCGTGCATTGATGGGCGCCAACATGCAACGCCAGGCTGTGCCTTGCTTGCGTCCGGAAAAAGCGCTGGTCGGTACCGGTATCGAACGCACCGTTGCGGTCGACTCGGGCACCACCGTGCAAGCCCTGCGTGGCGGTATCGTCGATTACATCGATGCGGGCCGTGTCGTGATTCGCGTCAACGATGACGAAGCGCAAGCTGGTGAAGTGGGCGTCGACATCTACAACCTGATCAAGTACACCCGTTCGAACCAGAACACCAACATCAACCAGCGTCCTATCGTGCAAGTGGGCGACCGTGTTGCCAAGCGCGACGTGATCGCCGACGGCGCATCGACCGACCTGGGTGAATTGGCGCTGGGCCAGAACATGACCGTGGCCTTTATGCCATGGAATGGTCTGAACTTCGAAGATTCGATCCTGATCTCGGAAAACGTCGTCAAGGACGACCGCTACACCTCGATTCACATCGAAGAGTTGTCGGTGGTGGCCCGTGACACGAAACTGGGCGCGGAAGAAATTACGCGCGACATCTCGAACCTGGCTGAAAACCAGCTGGCTCGTCTGGATGAGTCCGGTATCGTCTACATCGGCGCGGAAGTGCAAGCGGGCGACACCCTGGTCGGTAAAGTGACGCCAAAAGGCGAAACCCAGCTGACCCCGAAGAGAAGCTGCTGCGCGCGATCTTCGGCGAAAAAGCGTCGGACGTGAAAGACACCTCGCTGCGCGTGCCTTCGGGCATGATCGGTACCGTGATCGACGTGCAAGTCTTCACCCGTGAAGGCATCGTGCGCGACAAGCGTGCCCAGCAAATTATCGATGACGAACTGAAACGCTTCCGTCTGGACTTGAACGACCAGATGCGTATCGTGGAAGGCGATGCCTTCCAGCGTCTGGAAAAAATGCTGATCGGCAAAGTCGTCAACGGCGGCCCGAAAAAGCTGGCCAAAGGCGCCAAGATCACCAAGGAATACCTGGCCGATCTGGACAAATACCACTGGTTCGACATCCGCCCTGCGGACGACGATGCCGCGGTAGCGCTGGAAGCGATCAAGGAATCGATCAACGAGAAGCGTCACCAGTTCGACTTGGCCTTCGAAGAGAAGCGCAAGAAACTGACGCAAGGCGATGGCGATGAGCTGCAACCAGGCGTGCAAAAAATGGTCAAGGTCTACCTGGCCGTGAAACGCCGCCTGCAGTCGGGCGACAAGATGGCAGGTCGCCACGGTAACAAGGGTGTGGTTTCCCGTATTGTTCCTGTGGAAGACATGCCATACATGGCCGACGGCACGCCAGCCGACGTTGTGCTGAACCCGCTGGGCGTTCCTTCGCGGATGAACGTTGGTCAGATTCTCGAGACGCACTTGGGCTGGGCTGCCAAGGGTCTGGGTATCCGCATCGGCGAAATGCTGAAGGCGCAAACCAAGGTCGAACAAGTGCGCAAGTACCTGACGACGATCTACAACGACAACGGCCGCGCGGAAGAGCTGGACAACTTCGACGACGAAGAAATCATGAAGCTGGCGGAAAACCTGAAAAAAGGTGTTCCGTTCGCCACGCCAGTGTTCGATGGCGCGAATGAAGAAGAGATCCGCCGCATGCTGGACCTGGCGTATCCGGACGACATCGCCAAGAACCTGGGCATGACCGCGTCGAAAAACCAGGTGACCATGTATGACGGTCGCACCGGTGAAGCGTTCGAGCGCAAGGTTACTGTCGGCGTCATGCACATGCTGAAACTGCATCACTTGGTCGATGACAAGATGCATGCGCGTTCGACCGGTCCTTACTCGCTGGTGACGCAACAGCCACTGGGCGGTAAAGCCCAGTTCGGTGGTCAGCGTTTCGGTGAGATGGAAGTCTGGGCACTGGAAGCGTATGGCGCGTCGTATGTCTTGCAAGAGATGTTGACCGTCAAGTCCGATGACGTGAATGGCCGTACCAAAGTGTACGAGAACCTCGTCAAGGGCGACCACGTGATCGATGCCGGCATGCCGGAATCGTTCAACGTGCTGGTCAAGGAAATCCGTTCGCTGGGTATCGATATCGACCTCGAACGCAACTAAACGACAGCACCCTGTCATTTGGTTTGGGAAACACAAAGCCCGGCTGGGAAACCACGCCGGGCAATGTAGTCTCAGGAATATAGAAATTTAATAATCACCTCTGGAGTGATACATGAAAGCACTGCTCGATCTATTCAAGCAAGTACAGACCAACGAGACCTTCGATGCAATCAAGATCGGTCTCGCTTCGCCTGAGAAAATCCGTTCGTGGTCCTACGGCGAAGTCAAGAAGCCGGAAACCATCAACTACCGTACCTTCAAGCCTGAGCGCGACGGCCTGTTCTGCGCCAAGATCTTTGGCCCGATCAAGGATTACGAATGCCTGTGCGGCAAGTACAAGCGCCTGAAACACCGCGGCGTGATCTGCGAAAAGTGCGGCGTCGAAGTCACCTTGGCCAAGGTGCGCCGCGAGCGCATGGGCCACATCGAACTGGCTTCGCCTACCGCGCACATCTGGTTCCTGAAGTCGCTGCCGTCGCGTCTGGGCATGGTCCTGGACATGACCCTGCGGGACATCGAACGCGTGCTGTACTTTGAAGCATACGTCGTGACCGATCCAGGCATGACCCCGCTGAAGAAGTGCCAGATCATGTCGGAAGACGACTACGCCGCCAAGTACGAAGAGTACGGCGACGACTTTACCGCCTTCATGGGCGCCGAAGGTATCCGTGAACTGCTGCGCTCGATCGACATCCACCGCGATGCCGAAACTCTGCGCGTGGAACTGAAGGAATCGAAATCCGAAGCCAAGATCAAGAAATACGCCAAACGCCTGAAAGTGCTGGAAGCGTTCCAACGTTCGGGCATCAAGCCTGACTGGATGATCATGGAAGTGCTGCCAGTGCTGCCGCCGGAACTGCGTCCGCTGGTACCGCTGGACGGTGGCCGTTTCGCGACCTCGGATCTGAACGATCTGTATCGCCGCGTCATCAACCGTAACAACCGTCTGAAACGCCTGATGGAGCTGCGCGCTCCAGAGATCATCACGCGCAACGAAAAGCGCATGCTGCAAGAAGCGGTCGATTCGCTGCTGGACAACGGCCGTCGCGGCAAAGCGATGACCGGCGCCAACAAGCGTCCGCTGAAGTCCTTGGCCGAGATGATCAAGGGCAAGGGCGGCCGTTTCCGTCAGAACTTGCTGGGCAAACGCGTCGATTACTCCGGTCGTTCGGTCATCGTCGTGGGCCCACAATTGAAACTGCATCAGTGCGGCTTGCCGAAACTGATGGCGCTGGAACTGTTCAAGCCATTCATTTTCAATAAACTGGAACTGATGGGTCTGGCAACCACGATCAAGGCAGCGAAAAAGCTGGTCGAGATCCAGGAACCGGTCGTATGGGACATCCTGGAAGACGTGATCCGTGAACATCCGATCATGTTGAACCGCGCACCGACCTTGCACCGTCTGGGTATCCAGGCGTTCGAGCCAGTCCTGATTGAAGGCAAGGCCATCCAGCTGCACCCGCTCGTCTGCGCCGCATTCAACGCCGACTTTGACGGTGACCAAATGGCGGTCCACGTTCCTCTGTCGATCGAAGCGCAGATGGAAGCACGCACCCTGATGCTGGCATCGAACAACATCCTGTTCCCATCGAACGGCGAACCATCGATCGTGCCTTCCCAGGATATCGTGCTGGGTCTGTACTACGCGACCCGCGAAGCGATCAATGCGAAGAACGAAGGGATGATGTTCCCTGACGTGTCGGAAGTGATCCGCGCCTACGATAACAAGGAAGTCGAACTGACGACCCGCGTCACCGTGCGTATTACCGAATACCCGAAAAACGCCGAAACGGGCGAATTCGAGAAAACGGTAACGCGTTACGAAACGACGATCGGCCGTGCGATCCTGTCGGAAATTCTGCCGAAAGGCCTGCCGTTCTCCGTCCTGAACCGCGCGCTGAAAAAGAAAGAAATTTCCAAGCTGATCAACACGTCGTTCCGCAAGTGCGGCCTGCGCGCCACCGTGGTGTTTGCAGACAAACTGATGCAATCGGGTTTCCGCCTGGCGACACGCGCCGGTATCTCGATCTGTGTCGACGACATGCTGGTACCGCCGCAAAAAGTCACCCTGATCGCGACGGCCGAATCGGAAGTCAAGCAGATCGAACAGCAATACGCCTCGGGTCTCGTGACCGCCGGCGAGCGTTACAACAAGGTCGTCGATATCTGGGGCAAGACCTCGGATGAAGTCGGCAAGGCCATGATGGACCAGCTGAAAGTCGAAGACGTAGTGCGCCGCGACGGCACCCAGTCGACGCAAGAATCGTTCAACGCCATTTACATGATGGCCGACTCCGGCGCGCGCGGTTCCGCAGCCCAGATTCGCCAGTTGGCCGGTATGCGTGGTCTGATGGCGAAACCGGATGGTTCGATTATCGAAACGCCGATTACCGCGAACTTCCGCGAAGGTCTGAACGTGTTGCAGTACTTCATTTCGACCCACGGTGCGCGTAAAGGTCTGGCCGATACGGCGCTGAAAACGGCGAACTCCGGTTACCTGACGCGTCGTCTGGTCGACGTGACGCAAGACTTGGTGGTGATCGAGGACGATTGCGGCACCATGAACGGTACCGTCATGAAGGCCCTGTCGAAGGTGGTGAAGTCATCGAACCGTTGCGCGACCGTATCCTCGGCCGCGTCGTGGTGCATGACGTCGTCAACCCTGAAACCCAGGAAACCCTGTATGACGCCGGCACCCTGATGGATGAAGACATGGTCGAAGAGATCGAGCGTCTGTCCATCGATGAAGTCAAGGTCCGCACGCCACTGACTTGCGACACGCGCTTCGGCCTGTGCGCCAAGTGCTATGGCCGCGACCTGGGCCGCGGCATGCTGGTCAACGCGGGCGAAGCCGTCGGTGTGGTGGCAGCGCAGTCGATTGGTGAACCGGGTACCCAGCTGACCATGCGTACGTTCCACATTGGTGGTGCGGCATCGCGTGCGGCAGTGGCATCGTCGGTGGAAGCCAAGTCGAACGGTACCATCCGCTTCACGGCAACCATGCGTTACGTGACGAACGGCAAGGGCGCGCAAATCGTCATTTCCCGTTCCGGCGAAGTGCTGATCACCGACGACCATGGCCGTGAGCGTGTGAGCGTCATAAAGTACCGTACGGCGCGACCCTGATCGTCAAGGACGGCATGGTCATCAAGGCCGGTACGGCCCTGGCAACGTGGGATCCGCTGACCCGTCCGATCATTACCGAATACGCCGGTCAAGTGCGTTTCGAGAACGTCGAAGAAGGCGTCACCGTGGCCCGTCAGGTCGACGAAGTGACTGGTCTGTCCACCTTGGTGGCGATCGATGCGAAACGTCGCGGTTCGCTGACCAAGACCCTGCGTCCGCAAGTCAAGCTGATCAACGACGCGAACGAAGAAGTCAAGATCGCCGGCACCGAACACTCGGTGGCGATCGGCTTCCAGGTCGGCGCGTTGATCATGGTCAAGGACGGTCAACAGGTATCGGTGGGTGAAGTGCTGGCACGTATCCCGACCGAATCGCAAAAAACGCGCGATATTACCGGTGGTCTGCCACGCGTTGCTGAACTGTTCGAGGCGCGCTCGCCGAAAGATGCCGGTATGCTGGCGGAAGTCACGGGTACGGTTGCGTTCGGTAAAGAAACCAAGGGCAAGCAGCGTCTGGAAATCACGGACATGGACGGCAACAAGCATGAGTTCTTGATCACCAAGGACAAACAAGTGCTGGTGCATGACGGCCAGGTCGTGAACAAGGGCGAGATGATCGTGGACGGCCCGGCCGATCCGCAAGACATCCTGCGCCTGCTGGGTATCGAAGCGCTGGCACGTTACATCGTCGACGAAGTGCAGGACGTGTACCGTCTGCAAGGCGTGAAGATCAATGACAAGCACATCGAAGTAATCGTGCGCCAGATGCTGCGCCGCGTGCAGATCGTCAATGCCGGCGACACCAACTACATCGTTGGCGAGCAGGTAGAGCGTTCGGAACTGCTGGACGAGAACGATCGCGTAACGTCGGAGAACAAGATTCCTGCGACCTACGAGAACGTCTTGCTGGGTATTACCAAGGCATCGCTGTCGACCGATTCGTTCATCTCGGCCGCATCGTTCAGGAAACCACCCGCGTACTGACCGAAGCGGCGATCATGGGCAAGCGCGATGGTCTGCGCGGCCTGAAAGAGAACGTCATCGTCGGCCGCCTGATTCCTGGCGGTACGGGCCTGGCCTTCCACCGCGCACGCAAAGAGAAAGAAGCGTGGGAAGTGGAAGAGCGTCAAGCACTGCTGCTGGCCGAGAAAGCCTCGATGGCCGGCGAAGCTGCCGAAGCGCTGCAGGATATCGAGACCCAGCAACACCACGGCGACGAAGCGTAATCTACGCTGCCAGCTGACAAAAACGGCACCTTCGGGTGCCGTTTTTTTTTTTTGTCTTGAGATAAGTCAATCAGACCGCGTGGTCCGCGTAGCCGTCGGGCCGGATCAGCAGGCTTTTGATGCCGGCCAGTTGCGGGCAGCCGGGTTTGATCGTCAACGAAGTAAGCCAGGCCACATCGAAACGATACGGCTGTGCCGCGTGGGCGACATCGCCAACGGCCAGCTGCAGCCATTTTCCTGCGTGCAGCAGTTCATGGATACCGACGGCCGTGCCGTCGGCCAGGCGCAGCAGCCAGTCGGGCACGCGCTGGCCGCTCCAGTCTGCGTTGCCGGTGCTGGCGTCAGAGGCCAGCGGGACGGGATAGCGCACGCCAAAGCCGGACAACTCGCTGGCCAGCGAACGGTTCACGTCCGGCTGCGCCAGCATGTCGCTGATGCTGGCGCGCAGGGCCAGGGTGCGTTCGTCAAAACGCGTCAGCATGGCTGTTTGCGCGAGCGTATTGTGCTGCAAGGACACGCCAACGGGATGGCGCTCCGCATGGTAGCTGTCGAGCAGGCTGTCCGGTGCATAGCCCTTGAGTACGCCTGCCAGCTTCCAGCCCAGGTTCATCGCGTCCTGCATACCCACGTTCATGCCCTGGCCACCAGCCGGCATGTGGATGTGGGCGGCATCGCCGGCCAGGAAGATGCGGCCCTGGCGGTAGCGCCGCGCCAGCCGTGTTTCGTCGCTGAAGCGCGACAACCAACTGGCGTCATGCAGGCCGAAATCGTAGTCCGCGATGGCCGTGCTGGCCTGCGACAATTCCTCCATGGTGGCCGGTTCCGCTGCCACGGCTTGGGGATGGCGCGCATTCATGGCGATGACGCGGTGGCGGCCATGCCCCAGCGGCACGATCATCAGGCTGCCCGCTGCGTTCGTCAGAGACAGCATGGGTGAGGCGGGCGGATGACGCAGCTGTACATCGCCCATGAGCATGCTGCAGGTGGCCGCGACGCCGTCGAAGGCGATGCCCGCCTGCTGGCGCACGAGGCTGCGACCGCCATCGGCGCCGACCAGGTAACGGGCACGCAGGCAAAACGGGGCGCCGTCGAGCGTGCCGGCCACCGTGACGCCATCAGCATCCTGCTGTGTCTGCTCAACGAGCGCGCCGCGAACAATCGCCACGCCATCTTCCAGCAATTGCTCTTCCAGCAGGCGCTCCGTCGTGCTTTGTGGCAGGAACAAGGTGTAGGGATGGGGCGTGTCGAAGCCGGAAAAGTCGAGCCGGGTATCGAGGCCCGCATAATGGCCGCTGGAAAAGGACGTGCCCAGCGCGACAAAGCGCCGGTCCAGACCCCGCAAGCCCAGCATTTCCAAGGTGCGTCCATGGATGGTCAGCGCGCGCGAATGCGCGCTGCGTTGCGGCCGCCGCTCCAGGACGGCCACGCGGATGCCGGCCAGGCGCAATTCGCAGGCCAGGGTCAGGCCGACGGGGCCGGCTCCCACGATGATGACTTCGATATCGCTATTGTGCATGTCACTCTCAATCTAACGTTGTTAGTCTGTGTAAAATGGTAAACTAACGGCGTTAGAGTTTCAAGGAAAAAGAAATGAAAATTCAACGCGACGCCGTGGTGGCCAGGGCGCTCGAGCTGCTGGACGAAGTGGGTATCGAGGGCTTGACCATGCGTCGCCTGGCCGACGCGATGAGCATCAAGGCCGCTTCGTTGTACTGGCATTTTGCGAACAAGCAGGCTTTGCTCGATGGCATGGCCGACGTGCTGATCGAAGACGTGGCAAGGAACGTCGATGGGGATGCTGGCTGGGAATCGCGGCTGCGCCAGGTGGCGGCGCAAATGCGCGCGGCTTTATCCGCCCGCCGCGATGGTGTGCGCGTCTTTGGCGGCACCTATGTGATATCGGAAAACGTGTTTCGCGTCGCCGAAGCTTTAATCGGCCCCATGCGTGCAGCTGGGGCATCGGAGAAACTGGCCAGCTGGAGCGCATTTACGCTGCTATATTATGTGCTCGGGTTTGTCATGGAAGCGCAAGGCACGGGACCGGGAAGCGCTGCCATGAATGCCTTATCGAACCGGCGTGCCGATTTCGCCGCCATGGCGGCCGACCGTTATCCACACGTTCTCGCTTCTATGGATGCCATTTTTAATGCGGAAATCGACGATCGTTTTAATGCGGGACTTGATTTGATTATGATCGGTTTGCAGGAAAAAATTAAAATGAATCAAGGTATATATAGTTAATCCATCGGGCATCTGGATACCGTTATTGTCGAATATATTCAAATACATTCATTCTTTCCCGCGTATTTTACTGTTGCCTTGTCCACCTTGTAGTAAGCACTCACATTGACCTCCCTCATCGGCACCATTGCGAATCGTGCCGTGGCCTGTCCTGCCATGCCGGCTACAGCCGGCATGGCCCGCACGGGTCCGCGGCCGCACACGTGTTGCGCAAATACCCGCCATGGACGTACAACGCTAATTATCAGTTTATTCATGCTAAGATCTGGCGCATGATAGCCCAAGCCCTGTTTACTCCCGCCCAGCAGAAACTGCTGGGCTTGCTCTTTGTCCGCGTGAATGAAGGCTTTCACTTGAACGAGATCATGCGCTTGACGGGGCTGGGCAGCGCGTCGGCGCAGCGGGAACTGCGCCGGCTGCATGAGTCCGGCCTGATCACGTCGGAGCGGATCGGCAATGTGCGGCGCTTCTGGCCCAACAAGGAAAGCCTCGTGTATCCGGAGTTGAGCGGACTGGTGCAGAAAACCTTTGGCATCGTCGGCGTCCTCAGTGGCACCCTGGCGCCCTTGCGCGCCCAGTTGCACCTGGCATTCGTGTCGGGCGCCACGGCGAAGGGACAGGACCTGCCTGGCAGCGCCATCGATTTGTTGCTGGTGGGCGAAGAAGCCAACTATGGCGACCTGTTAACGGGATTGGCCCCGGCCGAGCGAACCTTAAGGCGTAAAATCAATCCCAATCTCTATACGCTGGCCGATTATCGCCGGCGGTTGCGGGAAGGCCAGCCATTTCTGCTGCAGGTATTACAGCAGCCGAAGTTGTTTGTCATCGGTGATGAATCGCTATTGCATGCGCTGGCATTGCCAGATTCTTCAATGCAGGCGAATGGCATGCCATCTATATTCTAAAGGCCGGGTCTGGCATTCGATTTCAGATACATGAAATTGATGGCTAGAAAAATATCTGAGGCGGATTGATCGTATGATGAATAAACTGCAGGCTTTCGGTTTAATTGTTTCCCAGGCAGTGCGGGGAGAATTAAGCTTCCCCACGAGTGTTAATTCCGCGCTGCAATTGCAATTGGCATTGGCGGAGCCGGACTGCCATATCGACCACGCGATCAAACTGGTACTGGCCGAGCCCCTGCTGGCGGCGCGCACCGTGGCCTTGGCCAATTCGGCCGTGTACAGCCGCGGCGATGCGGCGCCCGTGACCAGCGTGCGCGCGGCCGTCATGCGCATGGGTTACCGTAACCTGTACGCGCTGGTGGCGGCCATGGTGGTGCGCCAGTTCGGCAGCAAGATCATCGATCCCATCCTGCGCCAGAAGGCGACGCAGCTGTGGGAGCACACTGCCCACGTGGCGGCGCTGGCGCACGTACTTGCCCGCCGCGTGACGCACATCGATGCCGATACGGCGCTGTTTGCCGGTATCGTGCATGAGGTGGGTGGTTTTTATCTTTTGTCGCGCGCCGATGAGTTTCCCGGTTTGCTCGATGACGATGCCGATCACTGGATGGAATCGGCCGAGGAAATCATTTCGCGCGAAGTCATGAAGAAGCTGCTGATTCCGCAAGCCGTCAGCGAAGCCATCGAAGGCTTGCGCGATGGCTTGCTGTCCATCCCGCCCGATTCCCTGCTCGATACCTTGTTGTTGGCCAAGCAATTGTCGCCCGTACCGTCGCCGTTGCAGGCGACATACGTGGAAATGCTCACGCCCTCCGATTCCGTCATCGATTTCATTATCGATAACGAGACCTTGCAAAGCATCCTGGCCGAATCGGCTGAGGAAGTGCGGTCGATGAGCGCGGCGCTGCTGGTGTAGCCGGCAACGCCAGCGGCAAAAAAAACGGCAGCCCGTTCAGGAGCTGCCGTTTTGTTTTCAGGCGCCGCCGTTTACTTCTGCTGCGCGATCCAGCGATCGACCTTGGCTTCCAGCAGTTTCAGGGGCAGGGTGCCGTCGCCGAGTACCACTTCGTGGAATTTCGGCAAGCTGAACTTGTCGCCCCCAACGCCTGCTGGGCGCGCTGGCGCAGTTCGACGATTTTCAGCGAGCCGATCTTGTAGCCCAGGGCCTGGCCTGGCCACGCCATGTAGCGTTCCGTTTCGCTTTTCGCCACGGCGTCATAGCCGAGGGTGTCGCGCATGTACTTGATGGTCTGCTCGCGCGTCCAGCCCTTGGTGTGCAAGCCCGTGTCGACCACCAGGCGCACGGCGCGCAGCATCTCGTCGTTCAAATGGCCGAAATACTGGGCCGGATCGTCGAACAGGCCCATTTCCTTGCCCAGCGTTTCCGCATACAGGGCCCAGCCTTCCGTGAAGGCATTGTTGCCGCCGAAACGGCGGAAGTTTGGCAAAGCCATCTCTTGCACCAGCGCCAGGTGGAAATGGTGGCCCGGCTTGCCTTCGTGCAGGAACAGGGTGGTCATGCCCGTATCGCCATACAGTTTCGGATCCGTGACGACGGACCAGAATACGCCAGGGCGCGAACCGTCGGCGGCCCGGTGCGGTGCCGTGTAGTGGTCGGCGGCCGTGTCGCGGCTCAGTTCAGGTTCCAGGCGCAAGTCCAGCGGCGCTTTCGGCACCAGGGTGAACAGGGCGGGCAATTTGCTGTCGAGCAGCACGTTCAGCTGGCGGTAGACGTCGAGCACTTCCTGTTCCGTCTTGAACGGGCGGAATTTCTCCTGCTGCGACACCCAAACGGGCAAGCCGGCGGCCGGGCCGTTGTAGCCCATCTTCGGGCCGACGATCGCATATTGTTCCTGGATGCGCGCCACTTCGCGCAAGCCGATGGCATGGATCTGCTCCGGCTTCAAGTCCGTGGTGGTACTGCCGGCCACGCGCGCCTGGTACCAGGCGGCGCCATCGGGCAGGGCGCTCCAGCCGCTGCTCGTGCGGCTGGCCGGCAGGTAATCGCGTTCCATGAAGGTGGCCAGGCGCTGCAGGGCCGGCATCAGCTTGGTTGCGATGATGGCGGTGTAGGTTTGCGTCAGGCGTGCCTTGTCGGCCGCCGAAAAGCCGGCGGGCAAGTTCTTGATGGGCGTGTAATACACGCTGTCCTGCGGCGTGGCGCTGACGAGCTTCTTGAATTGCGGCAGGGCCGATTCCGTCAGCGCCTTCGGCAGCACGATGCCCTTTTGCATGCCGACTTGCATGTTGGCGATGGCCTGGTCTATCCAGCCCGGCAACTGGCTGATACGGCTCAGGTAAGCGTCATACTCCTTGACCGTGGTCAAAGGCTGCGATGCTTCGCCGCCCGCATAATTGGCCAGGGTGACGGGCATGCTGTCCATCTGGTTGAGTGGCAGCAGGTATTCGGGGAAGCGCTCGAAGCTCAGGGCCGTCGCCAGTTCATAGTCGAGGATATCGTAGTTGATCTGGTCCTGGTGCGACAGCTGCGCGCGGGCAATGCTGCGCAGGGTCTTTTGGTACTGGCGGTACAGCGCAAATTGTTTGGCGCGCGCGGCGGGCACGATAGCTGAACCGATCTGGTCGTCAAAACGGTTGTCGCCGCTCTCGGTGGCGTTGATCGGCTCGAAACGGGCCAGCGCATCGTAGTACTGGTCGGCCAGCACTTGCAGCTGCTGCTTCGCCTTGGGCGCACTGACGGCTGGTGCAGCGGCCGCCTGGGCAGCAGGCTGGGCCGCTTGCGCCATGGGCGCATGGGCGAGCAACAGGGAAATGGCCAGGGTGCCGAGGGTGCCGGCGGCAAAACGATGCTTCATGCGCGATGTCCTTTGTAAGGAGGGAATGAACGGAGGCGTTGCGGGTCGGGGTGGCCGGTCGCGAAGGAGCAGCCGGGGCGTAAGCATACGCCATTGCCCAGCGTGCTTGGATAAATTGTGCGGGAGAAACGTTGCTATTTTGCCGTAGGCGGCAGGGCCGCTTTCATGGCTTGCCAGTGGCTGCTGGTCAAGGGCAGGCAGGCGGGGCAGGGCGTGGCGGCGATCAGGCTGCGGAGCTGTTGCGCGCGCGCCGCCGTTTGCGGGTGTGAGGAAATCCATCCATCCGGGGCACCTTGGCCTGCTCCTTGTCATCGAGCTTCTGGAAAAAGCGCAACATGCCGTCGGGACGGATTTGCGCGCGCTGCAAGGCAAGCAAACCCAGACGATCCGCCTCCTCTTCCATGTCGCGGCTGAAATACAGGGTACCGGCCTGGTGCGCCAGCATGGCGGCCACGGCGCTGATATCGCCGATGGTCAGGCCCACCAGGGCGCCCCAGCCCAGGCTGCTGATCATTTGCCGCAGCGAATGGCGCTGCTCCACGTGCTGCACTTCATGCGCGAGCACGCCAGCCAGTTCGCCCGGATCCCCCGCCTGGCGCAGCAAGCCCGTATGCACGACGATGATGCCGCCCGGCATGGCAAACGCGTTGACCGTGTCGTCCTGCTTGACCAGCCAGCGGTACTGGTAGCGGGAACCGGCCGTCAGCTTGCCGCCGATGTCCTGCACCGTCTGCTGCGCCGCACCATTTTCGGTGATGCCGCCTTGCGCGCGCACTTGCGCCAGGGAAGTTTCGCCCAGCTGCTTCTCTGTCGACAACGGTATCAGTCCCGCCAGCGCGCCGATGGCGTTGCCACCTTGCCACCACAGCAGGGCCGCCGCGACGATGGCCGCGCCCGTCAAACCGGCCAGCCAGCCCGACACTTGCCGCCGGTTGCGCTGGCGTTCGCCCCACAGGCGCTGCAATTGCGGCTGCAGCGCCGCCGGTGCTTCTTTTAATACGATGGCGATGTCGTCCGCTGTCAGCGGCTTGAGCGACGCTTGCCGGCCTTGGCCGTCGAGCCAGTTCAGGAACAGTTCCGGTCCATCGACACCGCCCACGCTGACGACCAGCTGCGCCACATCGACTTCATGGCCGGGCGCATCGATGGCCAGCTGGCTGCCGAAAAAATGCGCGCTGACGGGCGTGCCCGCCGGGCCGCCCTCGGGGCCGCTCAGCAGTGCCTGGAAGGGCATCATGCGGCGGCCTCGGCAAAGCGGCTTTCGTACAGGGCCGCCATCAGGTCGGACTGGCTGATGATGCCGGCCAGGCGCTGTTCATCGTCGAGGACGGGAATGTGGTGATAGCCGGCGTCGGCCATCAGGGGCACGAGGTCGATGATGGGCGTGCCCAGGCGGGCCGTATGCGGCGACGCCGTCATCAGCTGTCCCACCACCTCCGGCTTGTCGCTGTGGGACAGGCCGCTGCGCTGCAGCAAGCCGCGCAGGCGCTGGCGCATGCCCTGGTAATCGTCGAGGCCGCCATGGCGCAGGAAATCCGTCTGCGTGATGATGCCGATAACGCGGCGCGCCCGGTTGACAACGGGCAGGGCGCCTACATCGTGCTCGCGCATGGTGCGCCAGGCAACATCGAGCGGCGTGCCGAACTCCACGCTGAGCACATCCTTCGACATGATGTCGGCACAGGTGACGACGCCGAAGCGGCGCTGGTAGGCGCGCATTTCCGTTTGCAGGAAGATCGCCTGCAAATCGTCGCGGCTGATGTCGAGCACTTCACTGTGCTGGCGCAAGACGGCATCGAGGTCATCCGGTGAAAAGCCCAGGCGGTTGCTGGGCACGTCATCCCTGGTGGCGTGCGGATGCGGCGCCACCAGTTGCTGGACGTGCGGGTAGCGGCGTCCCGTCAGGTTGTTGTACAGCACGGCGCAAGCGACCAGCACGGCGGAATTGAACAGCACGGTGATGAAGACGAATTCAAAGCCGGCCGCATGCACGCTGGCGCCGCCGATGACGGTGGTGAGCGCCACGGCGCCGCCCGGCGGATGCAGACAGCGCAGGGCAAACATGGCGCCGATGGCCAGGCAGGCGGCCAGCGCCGCCACGCCCACGCTGGATCCGAACCATTTGACGCAGGCCATGCCGACAAGGCCGGAGACGACATTGCCGCCCACCACGGACCACGGTTGCGCCAGCGGGCTGGCCGGCAGGCAGAACAGCAGTACGGCCGAGGCGCCCATGGGCGCGATCAGGTAGACGCTGGCGCTGTCGGGAGCCAGCAGAAAATGGCAGATCAGGCCCGTCAGCAGCAAGCCGCAGATGGCGCCCGCGCAGGCGCGCAATTGTTCGCGGCGGCTACCGTTGTTCGGTTGTGGCAACCAGCGTGCCAGGAAAGAAGTCGTCATGGGGAGGGCGCGTTCGGGCCGCGTTGCTCTGTGTGAGCCCGATATTATCCCATGCGTTCCATTTCGCTGCCTGCGGGTACTAATCGTCGGCGCAGACGGCCTGCAAGCCGTGCCGCGTCAGCAGCGCCCTGGCGGCTGCGATGGTGGACGGCGCCGGCTTGCTGCTGGCGCAGGCATAGATGTCATTGAGGACCGTCGCCGCATCTTTGCCCGTGACGGCGGCCATCAGCTCGGCCAGGTTACGGTCGGAAAAGTGTTCATATAGCAGGGCCAGCACGGCGAAATACGCCGTGTCTGGCATGCCGCCGGGATAGCCGCTGCGCAGCATGCGCGCGGCACCGGACAGTGTTGGGGGCAGGGTATCTGGCATGCTCAAGCGGCTTCTCCTGGGTGGTGCTCTGATACGTGCTTATATGTTTTCCGCATAAGCACAGTGCAATTAAATGGTGGATATTTCCTACAAGCAGGCATATTCTAGACAATCACGCCCGCTGGCAGCTGTTCAGCTGGCTTCACGATTTCACAGGAGCCCCGCATGCGCCTTTCCCGTTTCGTTTCCCTTCTCTTTGCCAGCCTGCTGCTTGCCGGTACCGCCATTGCCGCCGCCCCCACACCGGCCAACCCGGTCGCCACGCCGCATCTGCCCTACAACGCGGCGGCCGACGCCAAGGCCGACGTGGCCCGCGCGCTGGCCGAGGCCAAGGCGGCGCACGTGCCTGTCTTGCTGATCTTTGGCGCTAACTGGTGCGAAGATTGCCGTGCGCTCGACAAGGCATTGAAGGAAGGCAAGAACGCCGAGCTGATGGAACAGCAGTTCAAGGTCGTCAAGGTTGACGTGGGTAACTTCGACCATAACCTGGATGTGGCGCAAGCCTATGGCAATCCGCTCAAGAAAGGCATTCCGGCCGCCGTGCTCGTATCGAGCGACAACAACCAGGTGCTGTACGCCACCAAGGGCGGCGAACTGGCGAACGCGCGCCGCATGAGCGAGAGCGGCATTTATGATTTCTTCAAGCAAGCGGCCAGCGTCAAGTCGCCTGCCATTTAATTGCCTTAGAATTCTTCCCACTCAGTGCCGGCCGCTGCCTTGCGACTGGGGGCAGGGGCGGGCTTGGCCGGCGCCGCAGGTTTGGCCGCAAGCCTGACCATGGGCCGGGCTGGCTTGCCAGGGGCCGCTGGCGCCGGGCGCGGTGCGGCAGCGTGGCCTGACTCGTCCAGTGTGAATACGCTGACCACCAGCGCCAGTTTGCCGGCCTGATCCTGCAAGGATTGCGCGGCGGCCGCCGCTTCTTCCACGAGTGCCGCATTTTGCTGGGTTGCGTCATCCATCTGCGTGACCGTGGCATTGACTTGCGCGATGCCCTGGCTCTGCTCCTGGCTGGCTGAGGCGATTTCTCCCATCAGGTCGGCGACTCTTTGAACAGAGACGACGATGTCCTGCATGGTGGCGCCGGCCGAGTCGACCAGCTTGCTGCCGGCTTCCACCTTGCTGCCCGAGTCGACGATCAAGTCCTTGATTTCCTTGGCCGCCTGGCTTGACCGTTGTGCCAGGTTGCGCACTTCTGTGGCTACCACGGCAAAGCCGCGGCCCTGCTCTCCCGCGCGGGCCGCCTCGACCGCCGCGTTCAGGGCGAGAATATTGGTTTGAAAGGCAATGCCGTCGATCACGCCGATAATGTCCGCGATCTTGCGCGAACTTTCCGTAATCTCGCTCATCGTCTGCACTACTTGACCGACCACCTCGCCCCCCTTGACGGCGTGGCTCGAGGCTGACACCACCAGCTGATTCGCTTGACGCGCGTTGTCCGCGTTCTGTTTCACGGTCGACGTCAGTTCTTCCATGGCCGCCGCCGTTTCTTCCAGGCTCGATGCCTGGGCTTCCGTACGCGCCGACAGGTCCAGGTTGCCAGACGCGATCTGGCTCGATGCACCGGCAATGGCCTCGGTACTGTCGCGAACTTCGCGTATCGTCACGTTCAGCGACGCAACGAAACGGTTGAAGGCGGCGGCCAGCGCACCGACCTCGTCTTCCGATTCGACGGGCATGCGGCGGCTCAGGTCGCCGTTCCCGCTGGCAATCTCGCTGAGCATGTCGGCCGCCCGTGCGACGGGGGCGGCGATGGCGCGGCTGATGACATAAATGATGAGCAGGGCGATGCCGCCACCGACCAGTCCGGCGATCAGGGCGGCAAGTAGGGCCGAGCGCGTGACATTGCCCAGCACTTCCGCTTCCGGCACTTCGGCCATCACGTACAAATTCAATTCCGGCACGAATGAGGCGGCCACAAGCTGCTTGCCGCTGGGCGCCGCATAGCTGGCATACGTGTATTTGTTGCCTGTCAGCAGAGTCTTGCTCAGTGCTTCATTGAAGCCGGGCAAGTCCTTCACCTGATGCTTGCCGTCGGCCAAGGCCGGGTCGCGGTGGATCAGCAGGCTGCCATCGGCACGCACCAGGTAGACATGGCCGGTCTGGCCGACCTTGTAGCTGCGGATGGTCTCGGCCATGGCGTCGACGCTCAAGCCCATGCCTGCAATGACGGCCTTGCCACCGGCCGTCTGGCCCCGCGCATTCAGGAACAGCATGAAGCTGCCCGAGGCTGGATCGCGGTCCAGATTGATCGTGTGCTGTTTGTTTTCGTCGAGCATGCTGAAAAACCAGTGATCGGCTGGCTGTTGCTTGTCCAGCGTGCGGATCAGGCCCGCATCGGTCATGTACCGGGACGCAGTTTGCGAACTCCAGCTGACGACGGCCGCCTTGTTTTTTTCCTTGATCATCTTCGCGTAGCGCTGAAAAGTGGCCAAGCCGCTGTCCGCCAGGTCCGCGTCTTCCCAGTCCTGCAGAAAGACATCATTGGCCATCGTTTGCACCACCGATAACGGTTGGCTGATCTGGCGCAGCACATCGTTGCGGATTTCTCCCACCTGGGCCGGCAGTTCCTGGCCGACGACGCGCTCGCGCACGTAATCGCTGCTCATGCGCACGCTGAGGAACGATGAAATGCCCATGAAAAGCAGCAGGCACAAACCCATGCTGAACATCAGTTTCTTTTGAATGGAGAGGTGGCGAAGCAGATGCATGGACGACCCTGGGAATGGGCCCGCGCGACCGGCAGAGGTTGCTAGAAAGGCACGGGCAAGTGCGCAGTATAGCGACGGATAAGGGCAATATAGTGGAGGTATGCCGTATTTAATGTGGTTGTGTTGCTGTGTGGCAACGATTGTAAGGTGTTAACATGCGTGCTTTTCATGTACACCGGCACGGGGTGGAAAAACGTTCAGGCAGGTAAGCCGTGGGCGATCAATTCCAGCGGCAATTCCGTGCTGCACTTGATTTGTTCCATGGAAAAAGCGGACGACACGCCCGTCAGCTGCACGGCCTTGATGAGCTTTTTATAGAAGGTGTCATATCCCTTGATATCGGTGGTGACGACTTTCAGCAGATAGTCGATGTCGCCGCTCATGCGGTGAAATTCCTGTACCTCGGGCAAGACGATCACGGCGGCGGCGAAGCGGCGCAGCCATTTTTCGTCATGCTGGCCCGTGCGCACGCTGACGAAGACGGTCACGGGCAGCCCCACTTTTTGCCGGTTGACGATGGCCACGCGGCTTTCGATATACCCCTCTTCCTCCAGCCGTTTCACGCGTTTCCAGCACGGCGTGCTGGACAACCCTATTTTCTCGCTGAGGGAGGCGATCGACAGGGTACCGTCCTGCTGCAGGGCGGCGAGGATGGCGCAGTCGAATTTGTCGAGCGAGACGTTTGGTGAATTCATTTTGGTATTCCGGTTTTTATGGCATGAACATGCTGCATAGTACCGTGTTTGCAGTGTCTTTTGGCATATCTTCACGGGGGTGGGCCGGTAAACTATCGATGTGTTCCAGCCGCTTGTGCGGTGCCCTTTTAACTGCGCCCTTTTTATCCAATACTCGGACTGCCATCATGAAAGAAATTTACCTCGACAGCAACGCCACCACTTGCGTGCTGCCTGCCGCCGTTGCCGCCGCCCGGCAAGCGATGGAGCAGGGCTATGGCAATCCCAGCAGCACCCACGCCACGGGATTGCAGGCCAAGGCCATGATGGATGGCGTGCGCCGGCGCGCCGGCGGCCTGCTGGGCGTGGGCGACGGCCGTCTGATGTTCAATAGCGGCGCCACCGAGGGCATCCAGACGGCGGTGCTGTCGGCCCTGTGTGCGCTGCGCGAACGGCGCGACGCGGGCAAGCACATCGGCAGCTTGCTGCTGTATGGCGCGACCGAGCACAAGGCCGTGCCGGAAAGCCTGGCGCACTGGAACCGGCTCTTGGGCCTGAACCTGGAAGTGCGCAAGCTGCCCGTCGATGCGCAGGGGCGCCACGACTTGCAGGCGCTCGATGCGCTGATCGGCGACACGGCCATGCTGTGCACGATGGCGGCCAACAATGAAACGGGCGTCATCAGCGATTTGTCGGCCATCGCGCAGCTGCTGCAGGAACGCGGTGCCGATGCCTACTGGATGGTTGATTGCGTGCAGGCGCTGGGCAAGCTGAAACTGAACCTGGCCGCCACGCGCATCGATTACGCGCCGTTTTCCGGCCACAAGCTGTATGCGCCTAAGGGCATCGGCATGCTGTACGTGCGCGCCGGCGCGCCGTTTACACCACTGATGATGGGCGGCGGCCAGGAAGCGGGCCTGCGCTCGGGCACGGAAAACATGGCTGGCATCGCCGCGCTGGGCGCCGTGCTGGCCGCGCTGGACGATGGCAAGACCTTCCGCAGCCACGCCGACCTGGGCGCTTTCCGCGAGCAGCTGGTGGCCAGCCTGGAACGTGCTTTCCCCGGCATCGTGTTCAATATGCCGTTGAACCTGTCGCTGCCGACGACGCTCAATTTTTCCGTGCCGGGCCTGTCCTCGAAAGAGCTGCTGGACCTGTTCGACGCGGCGCGCGTGCGCGTCAGCTCGGGCAGCGCCTGTTCCGCCGCCAAGGCGCTGCCCAGCTATGTGCTGGAAGCGATGCACGTGCCGCAATGGCGCGCGAGTTCCGCCATCCGCTTGTCGTTCGGCCCGCTGATCGATGCGGCGACGGTTAGCGCCGCCTGCGCGCGCATCGAGCACTGCGGCGAAGCGCTGCGCAGCAGCTGTCTGCTGCCGTCGGCGCTGGCGCCATCGCCGCAGGACGGCGCGCAGGACGGCATAATCCAGCTGAGCGTCGACGGCCAGTGCACCTGGCTGCTCAGCGACGCCACCAGCGCCAGTTGCGTCGTCATCGATCCTGCCGCCGCGCTCGTGCCGCGCCTGGCCGCCTTCATCCGCTGCCAGCACCTGGCCCTGCGCGCCATCGTGCACACGACGGCCCCTGGCGACCATGGCGCCGCGCGCCTGGCGCTGCTGCAGGAACTGGAGATCGAGCAAGTGGGCCGCGTCGATATCGATGGCGAACTGCCGCTGGGCCAGCAGCGCCTGCGCCGCATCGAGTGCGGCGACACCCATGTGTACCTGCTGGAGCAGCGCTTCGCCTTTGTCGGCGCACTGGCGCCGCACGCCATTGCGGCCCTGCTGGAGGCCGGCCTCGTGACGCCGGACACCGTGCTGTGTGCCTCAAGCGATGACAACAGCGTCTGCAGTACCGTGCGCGCCGTGCGCGATGGCGTGACTCCCGCCGCCGAACTGCAACTGGACGCGGCTGGCTTGCCGGCCTTTCTGCGCCAGCATCCGGACGCCATCCTCGTCGACGTGCGCGAGGCGTATGAACATGCGGCTTGCGCCGGAACCGTGTTCGAGGGCTGCGCCGTGCACAGCGTACCGCTGAGCCGCCTGGCGGGACAGGTCGGCGCGTGGCTGCGGGAGCCACAGTGTCCGCTGGTGTTTTTCTGCCGCAGCGGCAACCGCAGCGCGCGCGCCGCGGCCTGCCTGCGCCGTCTGGGTCATGGCGCGGCGTGGCAACTCAGCGGCGGCATGGCGATGGCGGACGCGCCGCGCCGCGCGCTGGATATTGCGGCCTGAGCCGAGATAAAGTTTCATCCTTGAAATCTTGCCCCGTATCATCATTGGTGCGGGGCAATTCATTCGTTTCCTTACGGCATTTTTATACCTGCCAGCCTCCTAATTTCTTGGCCGACATGTCGCCAAAGCGCCAGCTATGTACGCTAGCGCACGGTCTTGCCCGCGTCGCCCCCCTACGATGAAGTTCAGAAAATCTCCCTATACCCTGAGATTCGTCGCAACGCTCCGGCGCTTCGCTTTCCGTCTTCGCCAGTGTCCGATCGTGTTCTTCCAGACTGGGCCAGCGTGACGGTGGCCGCTGGCTGCTTGCGCGCACCTAGCGAGGCCCAAGTTGAAAGAGTACACAGCAGTAGTCACGCAACAGATCAAGGAACAGGTTTCCAAATTCAAGGAAATCTTCCGCGATCATTCCCTGGCACAAGATACGTTTGACGCCGCGCGCGACGATGCCTTGCCCCTGCGTTCCGAGTTGTTCAGCGCCATGCAGATGGCCGCCCACGGCAAGCACGTGGCCGCTGGCCATGCGGTGGGCAAGCACCATGGCCGCGACCGCCTGTTGGCGCGCCTGGCCGACAATGCGGCCCTGATCACGGCCACCGTCAACGAGTTAACGGCCACGGTGAAAAGCGGACGGCAGGTTACGCCCGCCTCGGAATGGCTGCTGGATAATTTTTACCTGATCGAAGAGCAAATCCGCACCACGCGGCGCCACCTGCCGAAGAACTACAGCAAGGAATTGCCACGGTTGAGTTCCGGCGTGGACGCGGGTTGTCCGCGCGTGTACAAGATCGCGCTGGAAATCATCTCGCACGGCGATGGCAGGGTCGACCTGGAAAACCTGTGCCATTTCATCGAGGCTTACCAGGACGTGGCCACCTTGACCCTGGGCGAATTGTGGGCCGTGCCCATCATCATGCTGCGCTTGGCCCTGATCGAAAACCTGCGCCGCGTCGCCGTGCGCGTGGCCGACGACCGCATGCAGCGCGACCTGGCCAATACCTGGGCCGACCAGATGACGGACATCGCCGAGCGCAATCCCAGCGGCTTGATCCTGCTGGTGGCCGACATGGCGCGCTCGAATCCGCCGATGACCAGCGCCTTCGTGGCCGAATTGTCGCGCCGCCTGCAGGGACAGAGTTCTTCGCTGACCCTGGCGCTGTCGTGGCTGACGCACAAGCTGGCCGAGTCGGGCCTCACCATCGAGCAGCAGATCCAGTCCGAGATCGGGCAACAGGCGGCCGACCAGGTATCGATCGCCAACAGCATCGGCAGCCTGCGTTTTCTCGGCACCATGGATTGGCAGGAATTCGTCGAGACCATGAGCGTGGTCGAGCAAACCCTGCGCCTGGACCCTGCCGGCACCTATGGCTTGATGGATTTCGCCACGCGCGACAGCTACCGCCACGCCATCGAACGCATCGCCAGGCGCAGCGCGCGCAGCGAAGTGGACGTGGCCGAGATGGTGGTGCAGCTGGCGCACACGCACGGCAACGGCAATGACGCGCGCCGCGGCCATATCGGCTTTTATTTGGTCGGGCGCGGCGTGCTGGTGCTGGAAAAGCAGGCCGGTGCGAAGCTGCCCTTCATCGAGGCGCTGCAGCATACGGCGCGCGCCGCGCCGCTGGCCGTCTATCTGGGCGCGATCTCGTTCCTGACCCTGGCGACGAGCGCCTTGCTGCTCGAGCGCGCCGTGCGCCATGGCCTGCAGGGCTGGCCCCTGGCGGCGCTGGGCGCGCTGGCGCTGCTGGGTAGCAGCCAACTGGCCGTCGCCGTGGTGAACTGGCTGGCAACCCTGATGACGTCGCCGCATCCGCTGCCGCGCATGGATTACCAGTCCGGCATTCCGTCCGATGCGCGCGGCATCGTCGTGGTGCCGACGCTGATCTACAGCCCGGAAAACGTGGCGACCCTATGCGAGGCGCTCGAAGTGCGTTATCTCGCCAACCGCGATCCGAACCTGCGTTTTTGCCTGCTGACGGATTTTGTCGACGCCGATGCGCAAACGATGCCCGGCGACGAGGCCCTGCTGCGCCAGGCGCAGGAGACCATCCGTGGCTTGAATGAGAAATACCGCGTGGAAGGCGCCGAATTCAAGGACAACGGCGACCCGGCCGACCCGGAAGAGCTGGGCCATGCGGGGCCGTTCCTGCTGCTGCACCGTCCGCGCCTGTGGAATTCGCAACAGAATGCGTGGATGGGGCAGGAGCGCAAGCGCGGCAAATTGTCCGACCTGCACGCCTTCCTGCGCGGCGGCGCGCGCGACAGATTCTCGCTGGTGGAAGGCGATTTGCGTGGCCTGCGCACGATCAAATACGTGATCACGCTCGACACCGATACGCAGCTGCCGCGCGACGCGGCGCGCGAATTCATCGCCACCATGATGCACCCCTTGAACCGTCCCGTGCTGGACGCGGCCGGCACGCGCGTGGTGGCCGGCTACGGCATTTTGCAGCCGCGCGTGGCCGTGGCGCTGCCCAGCGCGAACGCCTCGCGCTACGAGCTGCTGTGCGGCGGCGAGCCGGGCATCGACCCGTACACGCGCACCGTCTCCGACCTGTACCAGGACGTGTTTTATGAAGGCTCGTTCATCGGCAAGGGCATCTATGACCTCGACATGTTCGAGCGCGTGCTGGGCCAGCGCTTGCCCGACAATAAAATCCTCAGCCACGACCTGCTCGAAGGCTGCTACCTGCGCGCCGGTTTGCTCAGCGACTCGCAGCTGTACGAGGAATACCCGGCCCGCTACGACGCCGACGTCAGCCGCCGCCAGCGCTGGATCCGCGGCGACTGGCAGCTGATCGGCTGGCTGCTGGGCCGTGTGCCGGGCCGCGCCGGCAAGCGCGAACGCAATCCCCTGTCGATGCTGTCGCGCTGGAAGCTGTTCGACAACCTGCGCCGCAGCGTCGTGACCGGCCACCACCCTGTCGCTGCTGCTGGTATGGGGCTTCCTGCCGCACGTGGCGTTCTGGAGCGCGGCCGTGCTGGCCATCATCTTCCTGCCGCCCGTGTTTTCGGCCTTGTACGACCTGCTGCGCAAACCGCGCGACACCCTGTGGCGCCAGCATCTGGCCGCGTTCGAGCGGCGCTGCAGCGTGCAGTTCTCGCATGCCATGCTGACCCTCGTCTTCCTGCCCTACGAGGCGTGGATCAGCATGGACGCCATCGCGCGCACGCTGTGGCGACTGGGCGTATCGCACAAGCACTTGCTCGACTGGCGCGCGTCGAACCTGCACAGTTCTTCCGGTAGTCAAGCCGACAGCTGGCGCGCCATGTGGTGCTCGCCCGCGCTGGCGCTGGCCGCCTTTGCCGCCTTGCTGGCCTGGCGTCCGACAGCCTTGCCTGCCGCCGCCGTGGTGTTGCTGCTGTGGCTGGCAGCCCCCGCCATCGCCTGGTGGATCAGCCGCCCCATCGAGCGGGCCGTGGCGCGCCTGTCTGCCGAACAGGGGCGTTTTTTGCATGGTGTGGCGCGCAAGACCTGGGCGTATTTCGATACCTTCGTCGGGCCGGACGACCACTGGCTGCCGCCCGATAACATGCAGGAGCACCCGAACCTGGTGGTGGCGCACCGCACCTCGCCGACGAATATCGGCCTGGCGTTGCTGGCTAACCTGACGGCCTACGATTTCGGGTATGTGACCCTGGGCCAGCTGATCGAGCGCAGTCGCGCCACCCTGCACAGCATGGGCGAGCTGGAACGGTTTCAGGGCCACTTCTATAACTGGTACGACACGCAAACGCTCAAGGCGCTGCAGCCGATGTACATCTCGACGGTCGACAGCGGCAACCTGGCCGGCCATCTGCTGACCTTGCAGCCGGGACTGGTGGAACTGTATGACGCCCCGATCATCGGCGCGCAGGTGGTGCAAGGCATCCGCACGACGGCGCAGGTGCTGCAGGAGTTCATTGCCGCCGAAGGCGAGGGCAAGGCCATGCGCGAGAGCATGAGCCTGCTGCAGGCGCAGGCGGCACCGGCCAACCTGGCTGAATGGCATGCTTATCTCGCCGCCGCGAATGGAGCGGCCGATGCGCTGCTGTCGCTGACCCTGCAAAGCGAGGAAGGCGAGCTGTCCATGTGGGCGGGCGCGCTGGCGCGCCAGTGCCGCGCGGCGCTGGCCGAGTTGCTGCAGCTGGCGCCGTGGGCGGCGCAGGCCGGCATCGATGCGGCATGGCTGCGCGTGCCGACCCTGCGTGAGCTGGCCAACCTGGAAGCGCCGCAAGGCCTGCCTGGCGAGCTGGCCGCCTTGCTGGTGCAGGGACGCGAACAGGCGGGCCGCCACATGCGCGACATCGCCCACGCGGCGGGCCAGGCGCGCGACTTCGCGCAGATCGAATACGGCTTCCTGTACAACCCTTCGACCAAACTGCTGGCCATCGGCTACAACGTCAGCGAACGGCGCCTGGATCCCAGCTACTACGATTTGCTCGCTTCCGAAGTGCGCCTGGCCAGCTTCATCGCCATCGCCCAGGGGCAGTTGCCGCAGGAGCACTGGTTCGCCCTGGGCCGCCAGCTGTGTATGGTGGCGGGACAGCCCGTGCTGCTGTCGTGGAGCGGTTCCATGTTCGAGTACCTGATGCCGCTGCTGGTGATGCCGAACTACCCGAATACCCTGCTCGACCAGACCTACCACTCCGTCATCGAGGCGCAGATCGACTATGGCCGCCAGCGCGACGTGCCGTGGGGGATTTCCGAATCCGGCTACAACACCGTCGACGCCAGCCTGAACTACCAGTACCGCGCCTTCGGCGTGCCGGGCCTGGGCTTGAAGCGCGGCCTGGCCGACGACCTGGTGGTGGCGCCGTATGCCAGCATGATGGGGCTGATGGTGCAGCCGGAAGCGTCGTGCCAGAACCTGCAGCGCATGCAGGCGGCCGGCTACATGGGCCGCTACGGTTTTTTCGAAGCCGTCGATTCACCACGGCGCGTTTGCCGCGCGGGCAGAGCAGCGCCGTTATCCGCTCGTTCATGGTGCACCATCAGGGCATGGGCTTTCTGGCTCTCAGCTACCTGCTGCATGACCGCCCGATGCAGCGCCGCTTCGAGTCCGATCCGCTGCTGCAATCGGCCTTGCTGGTGCTGCAGGAACGCACGCCGCAGGCCGGTGCGTTTTACTCGAACACGGCCGAACTGGCGGTGCTGCGCAGCGGCGCGCCCGAGCAGGCCATGCCGATGCGCATCCTCACGCAGGCCAACAGTGCCGTACCCGAAACGCAGCTGCTGTCGAATGGCCGCTACCACGTCATGGTGAGCAATGCGGGTGGCAGCTACAGCCGCTGGAAAGACCTGTCCGTGACGCGCTGGCGCGAGGACAGCACGCGCGATAACTGGGGCAATTTCTGCTACCTGCGCGACCTCGACGACGGTGAAGTCTGGTCCACCACATACCAGCCGACCCTGGCCGAACCGAAGAAATATGAAGTGATCTTTTCGGAAGGCCGGGCCGAGTTCCGCCGCGCCGACCATGGCCTCGACCTGTACACGGAAATCGTCGTCTCGCCCGAGGACGACATCGAAATCCGGCGCACCCGCATCAGCAATAATTCGAACCGCCAGCGGCGTATCGAGATCACCAGTTTTGCCGAAGTGGTGATGGCGCCGGCGGCCGCCGACGCGGCCCATCCCGCGTTCAGCAAGCTGTTCGTGCAGACGGAAATCCTCGCGCCTGAAAATGCGATTTTATGCACGCGCCGGCCCCGCTCAAAAGATGAGCAGATGCCGTGGCTGCTGCATGTGATGACGGTGCACGATATCGACCAGTATGCCGTATCGTTCGAGACGGACCGCGCGCGCTTCATCGGCCGTGGCAACACGGCGCAGCTGCCGCAGGCGCTGCAGGAAGACGGTCCGCTCGGTGGCGGGCACGGTTCCGTGCTCGACCCCATCGTGGCCATCCGCTACGTCATCACGCTCGAACCCGACCAGGCCGTCACCATCGACAGCGTGACCGGCATGGTGGAGCAGCGCGAGGCGGCCCTGCACCTGATCGATAAATACCAGGACCGCCATCTGGCCGACCGCGTCTTCGAACTGGCCTGGACGCACAGCCAGGTGGTGCTGCGCCAGTTGAACGCCAGCGAAGCCGATGCGCAGTTGTATGCGCGCCTGGCCAATGCCGTGATTTATCCGAATGCGTCCCTGCGCGCCGAAGCCAGCATCCTGATCAAGAACCAGCGCGGCCAGTCGGGCCTGTGGGCGTATGCCATCTCGGGCGACCTGCCCATCGTGCTGCTGCAGATACGCGATGTGGCCAATATCGAACTGGCGCGCCAGATGGTGCAGGCGCATGCCTACTGGCGCCTGAAAGGGTTGGTGGTCGACCTGGTGATCTGGTACGAAGAGCAGTCGGGCTACCGCCAACTGCTGCACGACCAGATCATGGGCTTGATCGCCTCGGGCATCGACGCGCAGGCAATCGACCGCCCGGGCGGCATCTTCGTGCGCCTGGCCGAGCAGATCGCCAATGAAGACCGCATCTTGCTGCAATCGGTGGCGCGCGCCATCATCAGCGACTTGCGCGGCACCCTGGCCGAACAGGTCAAGCGTCCTCAGAGCCCCGTGCTGCGCATGCCGCCGCTGCTGCAGGACCCGGCGCGCGAGCATGGCGGCGTGCCGCACAGGGCGCCGCAGCGCGAGCTGATCCTGGAAAATGGCCTCGGCGGTTTCACGCCCGA
This sequence comes from Janthinobacterium sp. TPC_1, assembly GCF_056037845.1. Classification (NCBI taxonomy): domain Bacteria; kingdom Pseudomonadati; phylum Pseudomonadota; class Betaproteobacteria; order Burkholderiales; family Oxalobacteraceae; genus Janthinobacterium; species Janthinobacterium sp. TPC_1. Next base: position 1,973,354 of record NZ_CP195157.1, read on the forward strand.
TGGGCGCGAATACGTGATTACCACGGCAGAAGGCAGGCAGACGCCGGCGCCGTGGTCGAACGTGCTGGCCAATGCACAATTCGGCACGGTGGTATCGGAAGCTGGCCAGGCATATACGTGGAGCGAGAATGCGCATGAATTCCGCCTCACGCCATGGCAGAACGACCCCGTGTCCGACCTGTCGGGCGAAGCGTTCTATGTGCGCGACGAGCAGACCGGCCAGTTCTGGTCGCCTTCGTCCCTGCCCGCGCGCGGCAGCGGCGACTACGTGACGCGCCACGGTTTCGGCTACAGCATTTTTGAACACAGCGAGGGCGGCATCGCCACGGAATTGTGCACTTATGTGGCGCTCGATGCGGCCGTCAAATACTCGGTGATCAAGGTGCGCAACGACAGCGGCGTGCCGCGCCGCCTGTCCGTCACCGGTTACGTGGAATGGGTGATGGCCGACCTGCACGCCAAGTCCGGCATGCACGTGGCCACCGAAGTCGATACGATCAGTGGCGCCCTGTTTGCGCGCAATAACTACAACACGGAGTTTTCCGGCCGCGTCGGCTTTTTCAATACGGACGCCAGCATCCGTTCCATCACCTGCGACCGCAATGAATTCATCGGCCGCAACGGCAGCCTGGCGCAGCCGGCTGCGTTGCGCCGCGTGCGCCTGTCCGGCAAGGCGGGCACGGGACTCGATCCGTGCGCGGCGATCCAGGTGCCGTTCGAGCTGCAGCCGGGGCAGGAGCGCGAAATCGTCTTCCTGCTCGGCGTGGGCGGGCGCCGCAATGCCGACGCCAGCACCATGGTACAGCGCCATGCGGGCAAGGATGCGGCCCGCAGTGCGCTCGACGCGGTGCGCGCGCACTGGGAAAGCACCCTGGGGGCCGTGCGCATCGAAACACCCGACCCGTCGCTGGACGTGATCGCCAATGGCTGGCTGATGTACCAGACCATCGCCTGCCGTTTGTGGGCGCGCAGCGGCTATTACCAGTCGGGCGGCGCCTACGGTTTCCGCGACCAGCTGCAAGACGCGATGGCCATGATCCACACGGCGCCGCAGCTGCTGCGTGGCCACTTGCTGCTGTGCGCCGCGCACCAGTTTGTCGAAGGCGACGTGCAGCACTGGTGGCATCCGCCGTCGGACCGGGGCGTGCGCACGCATTGCTCCGACGATTACCTGTGGCTGCCGCTGGCCGCCTGCCGCTACGTGATCGCCACGGGCGACGTCAACGTGCTGTCGGAAGTGGCCCCTTCATCGAGGGCCGCGCCGTCAAGCCGGAAGAGGATTCGTATTACGACCTGCCTGTGCGCTCGGGCGAGTCGGCCGACCTGTACGAGCATTGCGTGCGCGCCATCCGCCATGGCCTGCGCCTGGGCGTGCACGGTTTGCCGCTGATCGGTTCCTGCGACTGGAATGACGGCATGGACAAGGTGGGCGAGCATGGCAAGGGCGAGAGCGTGTGGCTGGCCTTCTTCCTGTACGAAGTGCTGCAGCGCTTCGTCGAAGTGGCCGTGCTGCGCGGCGACGCGGCTTTCGCCCAGTTCTGCCGTGACGAAGCCGTGAAACTGGCGGCCAATGTCGAGGAACACGCGTGGGATGGCGAGTGGTACCGGCGCGCGTATTTCGACGACGGCACGCCATTGGGATCGCACACGAACGAGGAATGCCAGATCGATTCCATTTCGCAAAGCTGGGGCGTGCTGTCGGGCGCCGCCAGCAAGGAGCGGGTCGCCGGCGCCATGCGCCAGGTCGATGCGCGCCTCGTGCGCCGCGACTCCGGGGTGATCCAGCTGCTCGATCCGCCGTTCGACAAGTCCGACCTCAATCCCGGCTATATCCGTGGCTACGTGCCGGGCGTGCGCGAGAACGGCGGGCAGTACACGCATGCGGCCATCTGGACGGCGATGGCGTTCGCCCGCATGGGCGATGGCGACAAGGCGTGGGAGCTGCTGCGCATGATCAATCCCGTGCGCCATGGCGTCGACGCGCAGGCGGTGGCGCGCTACAAGGTGGAACCGTACGTGGTGACGGCCGACGTGTATGCCGTGGCGCCACACGTGGGGCGCGGTGGCTGGAGCTGGTACACGGGGTCGTCGGGCTGGCTGTACCGGCTGATCGTCGAATCCCTGCTCGGTCTGACGCGGGAAGCGAACGTGCTGCGTCTGGCGCCGGCCATGCCGGCCGAATGGCGCACGTTCAAGCTGCATTACCGTTTCGGCGCCAGCAGCTATGCCATCACGGTGGAACAGGCGCAAGGGCGGCCGGGAGGACTGTCGCTCGATGGCGTGGCGCAGGAAGGCAACAGCATCGCCCTGCGCGACGAGGGCCGCGAGTATGTGGTGCTATTGCTGGTCTAGTCTTGCCACGTGTCGTGTTCGGGACGGCGCCGTCCGAGCAGCAGGATCAGGCCGGCGCCCAGCAGCAACAGGTCGCGTGTGCGTACTTCGGGCGCAGATTGCGTTGCCGCATGGTGGTTCATGGGTGACGCCGTGGCGGCGGGGAGCAGGCAGGTACAGGCGGCCAGGCACAGCGCCGCCATCTTTCCGTTCAAATGCATACATTCCTCAAAAAAGCGCGCTGGCCGTTCGGGATCAGCGCGCCAGTGTTCATGTCGCCGACATTGTAATTATGAACATTAACATTGTAAATGAGAAATTATTTGAGGTTGCCTCAGAAGCCCAGAGCCGCGCCCGCCCCCAGCAGGGTGGCCACGCCCAGTACGGCAAAGATCAAGGCGGCGATGCCATGCACCAGGCGCAGCGGGACGCGGTTGGCGATCCTGTCGCCCAGGTAGACGGCCGGCACGTTGGCCAGCATCATGCCGAAGGTGGTGCCCAGCACGACGGAAACGATGTCGTGGTAGCGCGCTGCCAGCGCCACGGTCGCCACCTGCGTCTTGTCGCCCATTTCCGCCATGAAGAAGGCGATCAGGGTGGTCAGGAAGACGCCATACCTGGCCAGCTTCGTCTCGTCTTCATCGAGCTTGTCGGGAATCAGGGTCCAGGCGGCCATGGCCAAAAAGGAGACGCCCAGCACCCAGCGCAGCACGTCCGGGCCCAGCATGCCGGTGATCCAGGCGCCGACGGCGGCGGCAAACGCGTGGTTGGCGACGGTGGCGACGAAAATGGCCAGCACGATGGGTAACGGTTTGCGGAATTTGGCGGCCAGCAGAAAGGCCAGGAGTTGGGTTTTGTCGCCGATTTCAGCGAGACCGACGATGCCGGTGGAGATGAGGAATGCTTCCATGAGATTGCAAGAGGTACGCGGGCCGGACGAATTAACCAATGATCCACGGGCGACTCCGGCCCATGCGGCCGCCCTGGATCAATGGTCTCGTCAAGTTCTGCAACCACCTGCACCATGGCCTGCGGGCCAATTATGTTGATACAGGTTCCCGCGGCAGGACCGCGGGACGACTACTCCCCAATGTTCGAGGCGCATCATACGCCAATGCCCGTGCCGGCGCCAGTGCCGCCGGGGCATGGCACTGGCTGGTGTGTGGGACTTCCACAACAATGAGCGATTTGCAAACAGACTCGACTTAGAATGCAGTCTGTCCACGACTCCCAGATGGAATGCGCCATGCCGGTCCTTGTCCGCTTGCTTGCCTTGTGCCTGACCTTGTTTGCTCCCTTGCCCGGCCTGTGCGCCGCCGCGCCCTTCGACGACAAGTTCCGCCAGCTGGAAGAATTGCTGCCCACGCCGAACAGCTACCGCACGGCGTCCGGCGCGCCCCCGGGCACGCTACTACTGCAGCAGCAGCGTGCCGATTACGTGATCCGCGCCACGCTCGATGAGGCCCGGCGCGCCATCACGGCCAGCGAACAGATCACCTATCACAACCGCTCGCCCGACAGCCTCGCGTATCTGTGGCTGCAGCTGGACCAGAATGGCTTGCGCCAGGATGCCGACCAGCGCCGCGTTCTGAGCGCGCCGTCGCGCCAGGCCTGGCTGAGCGGCAACGAAGACGAAGCGCTGAAATTCGAAGACTTGCGCGCCCTCCATGCTGGGCGCGAATTTGACGGAGGCTTCCAGCTCACCGCCGTGAAAGCGGCCAGCGGCAAGCCGCTGCCGCATGTCGTCAACCAGACCATGCTGCGCATCGATTTGCCGGTGGCGCTGGCGCCCGGCCAGAGCATCACGTTCAATATCGACTGGTCGTATCGGATCAATGACCAGAAGGTGCTCGTCGAGCGCTCCGGCTATGAGTATTTTGAAGACGACAAGAACACGATTTTTCAGATCGCGCAGTGGTTCCCCCGCATGGCTGCGTATTACGACGCCGTTGGCTGGCAGCACAAGCAGTTCCTCGGCTCCGGCGAATTCACCTTGGAGTTTGGCGACTACGAGCTGTACCTGACGGTGCCGGGCGACCACGTGGTGGCCGCCACGGGTGAGCTGCAGAATCCTGCGGCCGTGTTGAGCACGGCGCAGCGCGAACGCCTGGCGCGGGCAAAAACCAGCGCTGCGCCGCTGCTGGTGGTCACGCCCGCCGAGGCGCTGGCGGCGGAAAAAGGCAAGCCAACGGGGATGAAAACCTGGCACTTCAAGGCGGCCAATGTGCGCGACGTGGCGTGGGCCTCGAGCCGCAAGTTCATCTGGGATGCGCAGGGACTGGACAGCGGCGGCAAGCGCGTGATGGCCATGTCCTACTATCCGAACGAGGGCAATCCGCTGTGGCAGCAGTACAGCACGCGCGCCGTCGTGCACGCGATCGAGCAGTACAACAAGTACAGTTTCGACTATCCGTATCCGAATGCGATTTCCGTCAACGGCGCCGTGGGCGGCATGGAGTATCCGATGATTGCGTTCAATGGCGGGCGTCCCGTGAAGGACAAGAAGACGGGGGAACTTACGTATTCGAAGACGGCCAAATATGACCTGATCGGCGTGATCATCCATGAAGTGGGCCACAATTATTTCCCCATGATCGTCAACTCGGACGAGCGCCAGTGGACGTGGATGGACGAGGGTCTCAACTCCTTCCTGCAGTACCTGGCCGAGCAGGCGTGGGAAGAGCATTTCCCGTCCTGGAATGGCGAGCCGCGCAAGATCGTCGACTACATGCGCAGCCAGAATCAGGTGCCCATCATGACCAATTCCGAGTCCCTGCTGCAGTTCACGGCGAACGCCTACGATAAGCCGGCCACGGCCCTCAACATCCTGCGCGAAACCATCCTCGGGCGCGAACTGTTCGACTTCGCCTTCAAGCAGTACGCCTTGCGCTGGAAGTTCAAGCGCCCGACGCCGGCCGATTTTTTCCGCACCATGGAAGACGCTTCCGGCACGGACCTGGACTGGTTCTGGCGCGGCTGGTTCTATACCACCGATGCGGTCGACATCAGCATCGACGGCATCAGCGAATATGGCGTGAGCACGAAGAATCCGGAAACGGAAAAGGCGTGGAAGAAGGCGCAGAAGGCGGCGCAGCCCATCTCGATCTCGGACCAGCGCAACAAGGCGCTGCCGAAGAAGGTCGACATCGATCCGGCGCTGAAGGATTTCTATAACCGTCACGATGAATTCACGGTCACCAACAAGGACCGCAACAGCTATGCGGAAGAGCAGGAAACGCTGGAACCATGGGAGCGAAAACTGCTGGAGCAGCGCAACATGGGCAAGCATCTGTACCTGGTTGATTTTTCGAATCTCGGCGGCCTGGTGATGCCGCTGATCCTGGAAATCGAACTGAAAAGCGGCAAGAAGATCATCGAACGGGTGCCGGCCGAAGTGTGGCGCTACGCGCCGCACAAGATCAGCAAGGTGATCATCACGGACGAGCCGATGGTGGGGCTGGTGCAGGACCCGTACTGGGAGACGGCCGACATCGACACCAGCAACAACGCCTGGCCGAGAAAAATCACGCCGTCGCGCCTGGAACTGTTCAAGCTGGACCGCGACAAGAACAACCTGATGAAGGATTTGAATACGCCGCTGAAGGCGCCCGAGGCCAAGGCCGAAGTCCGGCCAGATACGAAATAGGTAAACAGCGCCGGCCCGCCCGGCGCTTTTTTCTGCCGGCCTGCGCCGGAAGTGCTATTCTGCGCGACGCCCCGGCGCACACGGACCGGGGCTTTCGCAAATCATTCAAAAGACGACCATGCAAACTTTGACCTTCCTGCGCGCGCTGGGCTGTGCGCTACTTTGCCAGGTGACCCTGGCCGCGCACGCCGATCCCCTCAGCTATGCGCGCTACGACCAGGTGCGCACGCGCGACCTGCAGCTGGACCTGAAAGCCGATTTCAAGCAAAAGACCCTTTCCGGCTATGCCGAGCTGTCCTTGAACTGGATCGACCCGGCGGCACGCACCCTGGTGCTCGATACGCGCGATCTGTCGATCGCGAAAGTGCAGGTGCAGGACAAGCGCGGCGCATGGCAGATGGCGCCGTATCAGCTGGACAAGGCCGATCCGGAAAAGGGTCAGGCGCTGCGTATCACCACCACGGGCCAGCCGGGCAAGGTGCGCGTCTACTATCACACGGCACCAAACGCCATCGCGCTGCAGTGGCTCACGCCGCAGCAAACCATGTCGGGCAAGCTGCCTTTCATGTTCAGCCAGTCGCAAAGCATTAACGCCCGCTCGTGGGTGCCGTCGCAGGATACGCCGGCCGTGCGTTTTACCTACAGCGCGCGCATCGATGCGCCAGCGGGCATGCGCGTCGTGATGAGCGCCGAGAATGACGAGAAGGCGACGGGCAAGGGCGGCTGGAAATTCAGGATGCCGCAGCCGATTCCATCGTACCTGCTGGCCATTGCCATCGGCGAACTGGAAGTGCGCAAGCTCGGTCCCCGCTCCGCCGTGTATGCCGAGCCACCGCGTATCAAGGCGGCCGAATATGAGCTGGCCGATACGGAAAAGATGATTCAGGCAGCCGAGGCGCTGTATGGCCCGTATGGATGGGGACGCTACGACATGATCGTGCTGCCGCCATCGTTCCCCTACGGCGGCATGGAAAACCCGCGCCTGACCTTCCTCACGCCGACCATGATCGCGGGCGACCGCAGCCTGGTCGACCTGATCGCGCATGAACTGGCCCACTCGTGGTCGGGCAACCTGGTCACCAACGCCTCGTGGAAGCACATGTGGCTCAACGAAGGTTTCACCACCTATGTCACCACGCGCATCGTCGAGCAGTTGTATGGCAGCGAAGTGGCGCAGATGGGCGTGCAGGTCGACCAGGAAGAACTGGCCGCCTCGATCAAGGAACTGCCGGCGGCGAAAACGGCGCTGATCACGCGCGATGCGGACGCCAATCCGGCGGAAACGTATACGGACGACGGCATCATCTACCCGAAAGGCGCCTGGTTTCTGGCCACCATGGAGCGCCGTGCCGGCCGCGCCGTGTTCGATCCTTTCCTGCGCGGCTGGTTCGACCAGCACGCGTTCCAGAGCGTGACGACGGAGCAGTTCATCGCCTACCTGCGCAAGAACCTGCTGGCGCAGCATCCGGACGTGATGCCGCCAGCGGAACTCGATGAATGGCTGTATGGCACGGGCGTGCCGGCCAGCGCGCAGCGCGTCGTCTCGCCGCGCCTGGCGCTGCTCGACCAGCACCGCGACGCCTGGCTCAAAGGCGAGCTGGCGACCAAGGACCTGGGCATGGACAAGTGGATCGCCATCGAGTCGATGCATTTCCTGAACGACATCAACAACAAGGCCAGCGCGGCGCAATTGCGAGAGCTGGACCAGGCGTATGGCGTGGGCAAGAGCGGCAACAATGAAGTGGCCTACCGCTTCTACCTGGCCTCCGTGAACGCCGGCTACGACGTGCGCCAGCCCTTGCAGGCATTCCTGCTGAGCGTGGGCCGCCAGAAGTTCGTCGTGCCGCTGTACAGCGCCTTGATGAAGACGCCGCAAGGCCATGCCTGGGCCAAGGACGTGTATGCGCAGGCGCGCGAACGCTACCACCCGGTGACGCAGGAAAGCGTCGATAAATTGATGGCCGCGCAAGCGCATTGAACCTTCTCTGGATATCCTGACCATGCATACCCTGAACCGTCTCGCCGCCGCCATCGTGCTGGCGTTTTCCAGCATCGCCGTGCCAGCGCTGGCAGCCGATGCAGTAGCCGTCGTCGCAGCAGCGCCCGCGCCCGCGCCGGCCTTCGATCTTGAGCGCGACGTGGCCACCGCCCTGAAAGTGTTCGACGTGCCCGGCATGGCGATTGCCATCGTCAAGGATGGCAAGGTCGTCACCGCCAGGGGCTTTGGCGTGCGCAAGCTGGGCGAACCGGCCGCCGTCGATGCGCAGACCCTGTTCGAAGTGGCATCGAATTCGAAGGGTTTTACGGCCGCCGCGCTGGCCATGCTGGTCGACGAGGGCAAGCTGGCCTGGGACGATCCGGTTACGAAGCACCTGCCCGGCTTCCAGATGCACGATTCCTACGTGACGGGCGCCATGACCATCCGCGATTTGCTGACGCACCGCAGCGGCCTGGGGCTGGGCGCCGGCGACTTGCTGTGGTGGCCCACCACCACGTTCAGCACCGACGAGATCATCGAGAAGCTGCGCTACATCCGTCCGGCCACGAGTTTTCGCAACAGCTATGCCTACGATAACCTGCTGTACATCGTGGCCGGCAAGATCATCGCCGATAAGGCGGGGAAAAGCTGGGGCGAGGCCATGCACGAACGCATCCTGGCACCGCTGGGCATGACGGGCACCACCACCAGCCTGGCCGAGAATGCGGGCAAGCCCGACGTCGCCAGTGCGCACAGCAAGATCGACGGCAAGATCGCCGCCGTCAAGTCGATGCCCGTGCCGAACGCCGTGGGCGCCGTCGGCATCAACACGAATGCGGAAGACATCGCCAAGTGGATGATGGTGCTGCTCGATGGCGGCAAGATCGCCGGCGTGCAGGGCAAGGATGGCAAGGAAGCGCGCCTGTTCAGTGAAAAGCAGGGCCGCGAGATGTGGACGGCGCAGACGCCGATCAAGATTGCCGAGCCGAAGCCGGCGCTGGCCGCGACGAAACCGAACTTCAGCGCATATGGCCTGGGCTTCCAGCTGCGCGACTACAAGGGCATGAAGGTCGCCATGCACGGCGGCGCGCTGCAGGGATTTTATTCGCGCGTGGTGATGGTGCCGGAAGCGAAACTGGGCGTGGCCATCCTCACCAATGCGGAAAATGGCGGTTCGATGACGGCGCTGCAATGGCGCATCCTCGACCATTACCTGCAGGTGGCGCCGTCGGACTGGCTGGCGCTGGTGGCCAAGGTGGAGCAGGACCAGCATGCGGAAGAAGTGAAAAAGCAGGGCAAGGCGTCGAGCGCGCGCGCGGCGAAATCGCAGCCGTCGCTGCCGCTGGCGGCGTATGACGGCGAGTATGAAGACGCCTGGTACGGCAAGGTCGTGATCAAGCCGGAAGGGAAAAAACATATCCTCAGTTTTACGCGCACGCCGGACCTGACGGGCGAGCTGGAACACTGGCAGCACGACACCTTCATCGTGCGCTGGAAAGAGCGCAACTTCAATGCCGACGCCTACGTGACGTTTTCGCTCAATCCCGATGGCAGCATCGACAGGGTAAAAATGGTGCCCGTGTCGGCCGAGACGGACTTCAGCTACGATTTTCAGGACTTGAGCCTGGTGCCGGTGAAGCCGAAGGAAGCAACGAAATAAAGCGGTAGGTCGGGTTAGCGCGCAGCGCGTAACCCGACACTCTCACTATGGCTTGACGAACTTCAAGGTCATGCGGTCGCTCTCGCCGATGGCCGTGTACTTGTCGCGCTCCACATCCTTGTTGGCGTAGGTGGGCGGCAGGGCCCAGACGCCGCCCTGGTGGTCGGCCTTGTCCTTCGGATTGGCGTTGATCTCCGATTTGGCCGCCAGCTTGAAGCCTGCGCCTTCGGCCAGCTTGATCACGTACGCTTCGTGCATGTAGCCGCTGCTGGCCGTGGCATCCTGCACCTTGCTGGCGGGCAGGCGGTGCTCGACGACGCCGAACACGCCGCCCGGTTTCAGGCTGTCATACACTTGCTTGAACAGGATTTGCATGCCTTCGTCGCCGATCGGTATCCAGTTGTGGATATTGCGGAAGGTAAGCACCATGTCGGCCGTGCCCTTGGGCGCGATGCGGTAGGTGGTGGGCGGGGCGAAGGCGCCGATTTGCACCTTGCCGAAAGCGGCCGGGTTGGCGTCGAGTTTTTGCTGGAAGCGCGCCGCGCCACGGCGTGCGCCTTCGCTGGCGGACTGCGGGTCGTTGCCGGCCGCGATCAGCTTGCCATGCTCGCGCAGGTAGGGCGCGAGGATCTCCGTGTACCAGCCGCCGCCCGGCGCCAGTTCCACCACCGTCATGCTCGGCTTGATGCCGAAGAACGTCAGCGTTTCATACGGGTGGCGGGCGCCATCGCGCGTGACGTTGGCCGGCGTGCGCGCACTGCCGGCAATGGCCGCCTTCAGGGCCGCATCGCCCGTGTTGGCTGCCAGCGCCGCGCCGCTGCCGCCGCAGGCCAGCATGGCCGTCAGGGCCGCGGCCAGGGATACTCGCTTCATCATCATATGCTCCATGCGTGATTGGATCGGTTGGTGAATTGGTGGCGATCGCCATCAATGCCGATCATCGGGCAAGCACGCCGGACGGTCAAGCGGATTCCGTGCTCCAGGCGGCGGCATACGCGGGCAGGTCGCTGGTGTTGAGCGCATCGGCGATGGCCGCGCCACGGCCGTGCGTAAACGGCAGTTCGCCCGTCCAGACGGCATGCGCCATGTCGCCAGCGTCGTCCAGCGGGCCCCCTTTGCGCTGCTTGACGGCGCATTCCTCGAGCGCGATGCGCAGCACTGTGGTGGCCGCGTATTCCTTGGCGCTGCCGCCGCGCACGTGCGCCAGGCGTCCCGGCGCCAGCTTTTCCATCAGCGCATCCATGGCCGCATGCTGCTGGCCGATATCGCTTACTTTCTTGAACTGCCCATAGATCATCGCCGAGCGGTAGTTCATCGTGTGGTTGAAGGCGGAGCGCGCCAGCACCAGAGCGTCGAGATGGGTCACCGTCACGCAGACGTCGCTATCCTGCAGGCGCTTGAGCATGCGGCTGCCGTTCGAGCCATGGATGTACAGGTGGCCGTCAATGCGCCAGCAGGCGGTCGGGATGCAATGGCTGCCCTTGTCGTCGTGGAAGGCGATATGGCACAGGTAGGCGGCATCGAGGATGGCGTGCACGGTGGCTTGCTCGTAGCTGGCCAGTTCGGCGACGCGGCGCACGCGGGTACGGGGGCTGGGAGGCAGGGCGGTAGCGGTCATGGCGGAAGTCCGGTTGGTTGAAGAAGCAGGCCGCACTATAATCGGCATCTGGCCCTGAAAAAAGATCCAGACCTGATGAATAATTTGGAGCCACAAAGGAGGCGCATGGATTTTGCCTTGCTGTTGGGCGCGTTCGAGCGCACGCACCGCGAGCGGGGCTGGCCGCGCCAGCGCCTGTTGCATGAATGCCTGCGCGCGGCGATCCGCGGCGGCCAGCTGGCGCCCGGCACGCGGCTGGCCGCCACGCGCGTACTGGCGGCCGAACTGGGCGTGGCGCGCAATACCGTGTTGTACGCCTACGAGCAGCTGGCCAGCGAAGGGTTTGTTTTGCCGGACCGGCGCGGCACCGTCGTCGCTGGCAGCGCTGGTGCGGCGTTGGCGCCGCCGACCGAAGGTAACGAGGATGGCCTGTCGCGCCGCGCCCGGCATTTGCGCGGGGTGGGGGGGCAGGATGTGAATGCGGCGCTGGTGTTTCCCGCTGACGCCATGGGGGCGTTCGCGCCCGGCGTGCCGGCGCTCGATGAATTTCCGCTGGCGCAGTGGCGGCGCATGCTGGACCGCGCGTGGCGCGCGCTGACGCCGCGCCAGCTCAATTATGGCGACCCTGCCGGCGAGCCGCAGCTGCGCATGGCCATCGCCGATCATTTGCGCGCCGCGCGCGGTGTCGTCTGCGAGGCGGGCCAGGTGTTCATCACGGACGGCACGCAAAGCAGTCTCGATGTCTGCCTGCGCGCCTTTGCCGACCAGGGCGATACCTTGTGGATCGAGCATCCCGGCTATGGCGGCGCGCTGGCGGCGGGCCGTGGCGCCGGCTTGCAGGTGACGGGCATCGCCGTCGACATGGAAGGCATCGCGCCGACGGATCAAGACTGGCGCGATACGCCGCCGCGCCTGATCTATACCACGCCGTCGCACCAGTATCCGACGGGCAGCGTGCTCAGTCCCGCGCGCCGCATGGCGCTGCTTGAACACGCGCGCGCGGCGGGTGCCCTGATCATCGAAGACGATTACGACAGCGAATTTCGCCATGGCGGGCCGCCCCTGGCTGCCATGCAGGGACTGGTGGCCGACGCGCCCGTCGTGTATCTGGGCACCTTCAGCAAGACCATGTTTCCCGCTTTGCGCCTGGCCTTTATCGTCGTGCCGGCGGCGCTGGCCAGGGCCTTCGCGCAGATGCAGGCACAGGGCGCCGCACGGGGGCGCGTGGCCGAACAGCTGGCGCTGGCCGAGTTCCTGCGCAGCGGCCTGTTTGCGCGCCACGTGCGCCGCATGCGCAGGCTGTATCGGCAGCGCCGCGACGCCTTGAGCGAGGCCCTGCAGCGCCATGCGTGCGCGGGCGCGGCCATCCATGGCGGCACGGCCGGCATGCACCTGGCGCTGCGTTTTCACGATAGCGCATGGGATGACCTGGCACTGAGCCGCCGCGCCGCGCAGGACGGCATCGTGGCGCTGGCGCTGTCGGCGCACGGCACGGGGGACGGGGCGGGCTGGAACGGTTTTCTGCTCGGTTATGCGCAGGTGCCGGCCGAGAACATGGATGGCCTGGCGCGCCGCCTGGGCGCAGTGCTTGCGCAAGCTGGCGCGGCTGGACAGGCGAAGTTGGCACAATAGGCTTTTGCCAAGCCGCGGAAGAGGACTGCCCATGATACTGAGCTGGAAAGCCCCGATTTATTACAATGACAAACTCACCGGTTCCTACGACAAGGAACGTGGGTCGTATGAGACGGCTGGCTCGAACTTCGACTACCTGAACCTGCTACAGGGGGCGCCTTTCCCGCCCGGCATGGACAAGCCACCCGTGCATTTTGTCTGTCCCAGGGAGCGGCTATTGAAATATGACTGTCTGTGGCTGCCCGGCGAGGTGCCGCTGGTCTCGGCCCGCCTGGCTGAGTTCCTCGCCGGCGCCGCCGGCCAGGACATGCAATTGCTCGCCCCCGCCTGCATCATGGCGGGCGGTGAAGCGGTGGAGCAGCCGTTTTACATCGTGAATGCGACGCAACATATACAGGCGGTGGTGGACCTCGAGCGTTCAGTCGCGGAAAAGGATGACAAGGGCAACATCATCTACTTCACGAGCAGGTTTTTCCGCGACGATGCAATGGCGCCCAGGCAGATCGCCAGGGATGCGCAATCGGGCGACCTGTTGATTTCCAGCCAGCTCGCTGGCCTGATGACGGCCGCGCGCTTCAAGGGCGACAGGAAGCTGGGATTTTATCGCGCCGAAGGAAGATGGGAAGAGGTTCCTGAATGAGATCGCACGGGCGCCGCGCCTGATGGGGTTTAATGTTGGTCCTGCATCCACTGCTTCAAGCCGTTGACCCAGTTCTTGGCGGGCAGGTTGAACTGTTTCTTGATGGTAGCGGCGCGTTCATATAAATCGCTGAAGTCGAGCGATGGCGATTTTTTGAAGGCCAGCACGACGATGTTTTCATCTTCCATTTCCGGCACCCAGACGACGGCGTCGAACACCAGTTCCATCGCCTGCAAGTTCTTGTCGTAGTTGGGGAAGTCGCCGAAGACATTCGTGCACATGATGCCGTCGTCCGTCAGGCAGTCATAGCAAGCCTGGTAGAACTCGGGCGTGTCGAGCACGGGGCCGCGCGCATCCTCGTCGTACAGATCCACTTGCAGCGCATCGACCGTGCCGTGGTTGGCGGGGTCGAGCACGAAGTCGAGCGCATTCATTTCGCGCACGTCCAGGCGCGCGTCGTTCGGCGGCAGTGCAAACTGGGCGCCGCAGATGGCGATCACGTTTGGATTGAGTTCGATGGCCGTGACCGTGGCGTCGGGAAAGCGGCGGTAGCTGAATTTGGTCAGCGCGGCACTGCCCAGGCCCAGTTGCACGATGCGTTTTGGCTGCGTCTTGAACAGCATCCACATCATCATCATCTGCACGTATTCGAGTTCGATGGCATCGGGTTTATCCAGGCGCATGGCGCCTTGCACCCACTTGGTACCCAGGTGCAGGTAGCGGATGCCGCGGTGCTCGGTGGTGGTGGCTGGCGGGTGTCCAGGGTGGCTGAAAGCGGTGTGGCTGGTGGAGGTAAAGTCGGTCGTCATGGCGGCAGTTTAGCAGCCAGCTGAAAAAAAGACGCCGCAGCGTCTTTTGGGAGGGGAGCTCAAGATTGCTTGCGGCGTCGCGCCAGGAAGCCCAGTACGCCCAGGCCAGCCAGCAGCATGCCATACGTTTCCGGTTCGGGAACCGGGGCCAGGTTCAGGTTGAAGGTGCCGCCATAGCTGCCGCCATTGCTGCTGCCCATGACAGTGAGAACCATGGGACCGTTGAACAGCAGACTGGTTTGTGCCAGTATTTCGCCCTGGGCATAGCCAAAGACGGTGGGGCCGCCAAAGCCCGTCAGGGCGATGCCGTTCAGGTTGGCTCCGCTGAAGTTGATGGCGGAAGCGTCGCTGCCCGTGACCGACAGGTTGGCCAGGAAGGCTTGCGCGGTCGAGCCGAAAGTCGCATCGGGTGTGAAGGTGAAGGTGTCGGTAAAGTCGCCGAGCGGATTGGGCGTGGCGTTGAAGCCGCCCGTCCACAGGTTGCCGGTGGTGTTGGTCAGGTCCACGTTGTACGCTGTTGCCTGCGCTACGCCGATGGAAGCCGCGCTCAAGAGTGCTACTGCGATGAGTGATTTCAGTTTCATGTTTATCCCCGCGAAAAAACGATTAATGTTTCAAAAAAACCGTACCGCTCAGATAAATTATCGCCAGGATATTTCATTGTCAATGAGCTATTTTTATATCATTGTGCAAACTTAAATAGCTTATTTCTAACACACGGGCATGGTGCTCGCGATGTTGCAATATTAAAAACTCTAATTATCAATATAATACCGAAAAATAATTGCGCAGTATGTGATGGAAAAATCGTTGCGCCAGTAACTAATTTCTGTCCAGCAAGGGAAGAATCAGTGTCACCGCCAGGCCGCCACCCTCGCGGTTGGCCAGCGTGATGCGTCCGCCATGCGCTTCGGCGATTTCGCGCGCCAGGGCCAGGCCCAGTCCCGTGCCGCTGCGCTTGGTGGAATAAAACGGCACCAGCGCGTTTTCCAGCACGGCGCCGCTCATGCCCGGACCTCGGTCGCGCACTTCGATGCGCAACTGCCCTTGTGCCTGGCTGAGGTGCAGGCCGATATGTTCTTCCCGAGAGCCTGATTCCAGCGCATTCTTGAGCAGGTTCAGCAGCGCCTGCTGCATTTGCGCCGCATCGAACACGGCCGCCTGCGCGGGCGGCGGGCCGTCGAGCGTGAAGGCCGCTTGCGAGGCCAGGCTGGCGAGGAAGGGCTGCCATTCGCATGGCGCCAGGCGCGGCGCGGGCAGCTTGGCAAAGCGCGCATAGCCGAGGATGAAAGTTTCCAGATGGCGCGTGCGCTCTTCGATGGTGGCGAGGATTTGCGGCAGGCGTTCCGTCTGGCCGCGGCGCACCAGCTCGGCGCCGGAATGGGCCAGCGAGGCCAGTGGCGCCAGCGAGTTGTTGAGCTCATGGCTGATGACGCGGATGACTTTTTTCCAGGTCTGCACTTCCTGGCGCCGCAGCTCCAGCGTCAGCTGGCGCAGCAGCAGCAGCTCGTGCTTGCGCCCGTTCAGGCTGAAGCTGCGCCGCGCGAGGTGATACACCTCTTCCTGTTCCCCTTCGCCGCTGGTAAACAAACCGTCGTTGCGGCGCGCGAGCGCTTCGGCCAGGGCCGGTGCAGCCTCGCGCACGATGTCGGCCAGGTGGTGTCCCTCGAGCCGGCGGCCGTGGTGCAGCAGCTGGCGCGCGGCCAGATTGGCGTAGACGATGGCGCTGCCTTCGGCCACCAGCAGCATGGCCACCGGCGTGTTCTGCACCATGGTGTCGAGCAGCAGTTCGCGCTGTACCAGGTCCAGGCGCTGCTTGCGCAGCACGTCGCCGAGCGCATTGTGGGCCGCCACCAGGTCGGCCAGTTCATCGTTCTGCGGCCAGCGCAGGCTGAAGCCGAAGTCGCCGTCCTGGTAGCTGGCCACCGTGCCGCTCAAGGCGCGAAACAGCGACAGCATCGCCTGCAGTTGCGCGCGGATGGTAATGACGGCCACCGGCAGCACGCACAGCAGGGTAGCCGCCAGCACCAGCAGCGGCTGGCCTGGCAAAAAATGCGCGAGCAGCAGCGCGATGACGATGCCCAGCACCAGCAAGGTGACGATCAGCGCCGTCCAGCGCGTGAGCAGGGAGAGGCGCATGCGACGGTAGGCCATCAGCCGCGCGCAATGCCCAGGCGCTCCATGCGCCGGTACAGTGCCTGGCGCGACAGCCCCAGTTCCTGCGCCGCCTGCGCCACCACGCCCTGCGCGCGCGCCAGGGCGGCGGTGACGCTGTCGCGGTCCGGTTCCGTGCCGGCGCCATCCTGTAGCGTGCGCGGCGCCGTCGCCAGCGGCAAGCCGAGTTCCTCCGCGCGGATCACCTTACCTGCCGCCAGCAGGCTGGCGCGCTGCATGACGTTTTTCAGTTCGCGCACATTGCCTGGCCAGCCGTGCGCCAGCAAGGTAGCCTGGGCCTGGGCGTCCAGCGTGTTTTCGCTGCCCAGGAAGTGGCGCGCCAGCACCAGAATGTCGGCCGGGCGCTGGGCCAGCGGCGGCAGGCGCAGTTCGATCACGTTCAGGCGGTAGAACAGGTCTTCGCGAAACGTGCCGGCCTTGATCATCGCGGGCAGGTCGGCGTTGCTGGCGCTGATGACGCGCACTTTCACTTGCCGCTCGCGGTTCGAACCGAGGCGCTCGAAGCGTCCCGTTTCCAGCACGCGCAGCAGTTTCATTTGTCCGGCCAGCGGCAGGTTGCCGATCTCGTCGAGGAACAAGGTGCCGCCATCGGCCGCGTCGAACTTGCCGTCGCGCGCACGGGTGATGCCGGTGTAGGCGCCCGCCTCGGCGCCGAACAGTTCCGCTTCGATCAGCTCCACGGGAACGGCGCCGCAATTGAGCACCACGAAGGGACCGCCGGCAACCTGGGAATTGGCTTGCACGATGGCGGCGATGCGCTCCTTGCCGCTGCCGTTCGGCCCCGAAATGAGCACGGGCACGTCGGCCCGCGCCACCTGGCACGCCAGGTGCACGACTCGTTCCGTGGCCGGGTCTTGCCACACCATGCCGCGCAAGTCGAAATCGTGTTCCAGGACGTGGCGCTGGCGCTGTTCTGCCACCACGCGCTGGCGCAGCGCGCGGTTGGCCTGCCCCAGTTCCAGCAGGTTCTGCACGGAAGCGATCAGGCGCCGGTCATCCCATGGCTTGGCCAGGTAGTCGGCCGCGCCGGACTTGATCAGGTCGACCGCCGCGTCGAGCTGGGTCCATGCCGTCAGCAGGATCACGGGCAGGTCCGGGTAGCGCGCGCGGATGGCGTGGAACAGCGCGCCGCCTTCCTCGCCCGAGGTGGTGTCGGCCGTGAAGTTCATGTCCTGCACCACCAGGTCGATGGCGTGGCGCTCGAGCAGGCGCAGGCCTTCCTCGGGCGAGGCGGCGCGCACGGCGTCGATTTCGTGCAGGGAGAACAGCACGTCGAGCGCGATGGCCACGGCGGCATTGTCGTCAATAATCAGTACGGTAGGCATGCGCGCAGCATATCACTCAGGTGCCGGCTCAGGTACTGCGGGTGGCAGTGGCGGGCGAAATACTGGCCGCGCGCCATGCCGGGCCGTACACGGCGCCCACGCCCAGCAGCCAGAACACGAGCGCACCGGCCAGCAGATACGCGGGCGGCAGGCGCGCCATTTCCAGCTGGCTTACCAGCAGCTGGTTCAAGCCCAGTGCCAGCAGCACGCCGCACGCCACGCCGACGCTGGTGATCATGAAATTCTCCGTCAAAAAATAGCGCAGGATGTCGATGCGGCGGGCGCCCAGCGCGCGCCGCACGCCGATCTGCTTCCTGCGCTGCGTCACCCACAGGCTGGCAATGCCGACGATGCCGCTGGCCGTCACCAGCAGCAGCAGGGTCGAGACGCTGATCAGCATCCAGGACAGGCCCTGGTCGGCCCGGTAGCGCGCCTTGCGATGCTGTTCCAGGGTGTCGGTGGTTACCAGCAGCCGGTCCGTGCTGGAAGTGCGGATGGCCTGTTCCGCCTCCTGCATCAGGCGGTCACGCTGGCCAGGTTCTGCCCGCACGGCGTACATCAGCAGGCCGCGCCCGCCCGTCAGGCGCGCCGGCAGCAGGGCCGAGTATTCGCCGCGTGGCTTGGTTTGCGCTCCCTGGGTCTGCAGCCGCTCGACGACGCCTACCACGCGCAGTTCCGGGTCGTCCGAGCCGGTGCCCTGGTACAGCGTCTTGCCGACAAAGCTGGCCTCGCCGGGCCAGATCTTTTGCGCCGCCGCCCGCGTCAGTATCAGCACCTTGGGAGAACTTTCATCGACGTCTTCGTTGATCTCGGGCACCTCGTCGGGCCGAAAATCGCGCCCTTCGACCAATTGCAAGCCATACGTTCTGATCAGCGAATCGGGACTGACATAGGTGGACACTTCGGCGCTGGCCGAGGCTTGGCTGCGCTTGGCCGACATGCTGGTGATGTGACCGGAGAGCGTGACAGCACCGCCTGAGACGTTTGCGCCACCGACATCACGCCCGGCATTGCGCGCAGCAGTGCCGCCTGGCGCTTTTGCTCGGATAGCTGGCGCTCATGGCTGCCTCGGTTGAGGTTCTGGATATTGACGTAAAAAACGTCGTTTTCAGCGGCCACGCCGCTGGGCCGCGCGGCGACGGCCTGGCGTACGTTGACGATATACAGGGCGTTGGCCAGGATGGCCAGGCTGATCGCGACCTGCACCGCCACCAGGATGGCGCCGGTTTTGCTGCGCATCAGCGCCGACAGGATGGGACGGATTTCCATGCTGGACCTCATGTTGGGGAAAAGGGTTTCATTGGGATTTGAGCTGGATCGCCGGCGTCACCTGGCAGGCGCGCCAGGTGGGCAGCAGACCGGCGAGCAGGGCGGCCAGCACCGACATCGAAAACGTCAGCAGCAGCATCGGTATGTCCATGTGCGCGACGGTGCCCAGGTCTTCCGATTGCTTGCTGACCACGGCCAGCGCGCCAAACGCCAACAGCAAGCCCAGCACGCCGCCGGCCAGACCGATCACCGTGGTCTCGATCAGGAACTGGCTGAAGATGTCGCGCCGGGTGGCACCCAGCGCGCGGCGGATACCCACCTCGCTGGCACGCACTGAGAATTTTGCCAGCAAGAGACCGATGGTATTGACCAGGCACAGCAGCAAAAAGCCGAACGCCAGCCAGGCCGCCAGCTTGTTGTCGTTGTCGACTACCTGCAAAAAGCTCATCCATTCGTTCAGGTCGTACAGGCGGTTCGGGGCGTTGCGTTTCATCCGTCCCAGCTTGCGCTGCTCGCCCGCATAGGCATCCAGGTACTGCTGCAACTGGCCACGCTCGCCGCTGCTGGCCATTTCGAACCAGAACTGCAGCCAGGTGCAGCCCGAAGCGAGCCTGCCCTGGTAGCCGGGTGCGTTATTGTCGCCGTTGCAGCTCATGCCGCCATCGTGCTCGGTTTCGTGGCGGATGGCGCTGGCAAACGGGATGAAAAATTCATCCTCCGGGCCGAATGCGCCCTTGCTGCCGATGATGTGATGGGCGCGTGGCACCACATCCCAGGTGGCCAGCACGCCCGTCACCATGTAGGGCCGGCCAAGCACCGTCACGCGCTGGCCGACCGGATTGGTGCTGCCGACCAGCTTTTCGGACAGCGCGCGGCTCAGCACGATCACGTCGGCGCCGCTGGCGTCGTCGGCTTCGCTCCATGGCTGGCCGTACAGGAACGGCGGCTCGAACATGGCAAAGAAGTCGCGCGTGGGCGCCATACCCTGCGCATTGAAGACGCCGATATCCTTACGCAATGGTTCGACCGGGCCGGCCACGCCGTACATGACGGTGCGGCGCACGCCGATTTTGCTGCGCATGAAATTGCGCGCGTCGATATAGCTTATCTGCGACTGCGAAAAGTTGGGCTTATCACCGGGGACATAGCCTTTCAAGGGCAGGATGTCGATTATCGGCACGAACAGGCGGTCGCTCTTGTGCGGCAGCGGATCGCCCGACATGGCGTGCAGGATGGTGACGGTGGACACGCTGGCGGCCACGCCGACGGCCAGGGTCAGCACCATCAGCGCCGTCAGGGCGCGGTTGCGGCGCAGGCTGCGCAGGCCCAGCGTGAAATAGTAGCGGAACATGGTCTCTCCTTACGCGGTCACGGCGTGCTGCGGCCTGGCCGACAGCGAGGCGCGGTGCTGCACCAGGTCCGACACCTGGCCGTCGATGATGTGCACATTGCGCTGGCTGCGCAGCGCCAGTTCCGGATCGTGCGTGACCATCAGGATGGTGGTGCCCTGCGCATTGATGTCTTCCAGCAGTTCCATCACGCCGCGCGCCATCTGCGTGTCCAGGTTGCCCGTCGGTTCATCGGCCAGCAGCAGCTTGGGGGATCCTGCCAGCGCGCGTGCGATCGCCACGCGCTGCTGCTGGCCGCCCGACAATTCAGCCGGATAGTGTTTCATGCGGGAGGCCAGGCCCACCTTGGCCAGCGCCTCCTCGATGCGCTCCTTGCGTTCGGCGCGGTTGAAACCCCGGTAGCGCAGCGGCACGTCGACATTGTCGAACAGCGACAGGTCGGGGATCAGATTAAAACCCTGGAAGATGAAGCCCAGCTTTTCATTGCGCAGGCGCGAGCGGGCATTGTCGTCCATGCCCCTGACGTTGACGCCGTCGAGGATGTATTCGCCGTCGGTGAATTCCTCGAGCAGGCCGGCGATGTTCAGAAAGCTCGTCTTGCCCGAGCCCGACGGCCCCGTGACGGTGACGAATTCACCTTGTTGCACATGGATGTCGAAGCCGCGCAGCGCGTGGGTTTCGATCATGTGGGTGCGGTAGACTTTGCTCAGGTTTTGCATGCGCAGCATGGGGGCCTCTCAGGATATAAGTTGAATGATGTGTCAGTTGAGCGAGACGCGGGCGGCGTTCTCGAAGTTTTCCGTGCCGGCGACGACCACCTTGTCGCCCAGCTTCAAGCCGTCCAGGATTTCCACGGCCGCCACGCTGGTCGCGCCCAGCTTGATCGGCGTGCGCATCGCCACGCCATCGCGCACGACGTAGGCGAAACGGCCGCCTTCGGCTTCGACGAAGGAGCCGCGCACCAGCATCAGCACATTCGGTTTTTCATCGATCAGCAGGCGCGCCGCCACGCGCTGATTCTGGCGCAGGCCGGGCGGCTGTTCGCCGTTGAAGCGCACGCGCGCCAGGACCTGGTTTTTCACCACTTCCGGCGACAGCGCCGAGAGTTTTCCCGTTGCCTTGATGGCGCCAGTTTCGATTTCCGCACTCATGCCCAGGCCGATGTCGGCCACATACGTTTCCGGTACCTCGAGTTCGACTTCCAGCTGCGACAGGTCGACCAGGGTCATCAGCGCCGTATTGGCTTGCACCACGCTGCGGTTGGCTACCGACAGGGTGCCGATGAAGCCATTCACGGGGGCGCGCACGGTCAGCTCGTCGACCCGGCGCTGGGCGTTGTCGCGAACGAGGCGCTGGCGTTCGAGCTCATTGCTTTTCGTTTTCAGGGCCAGGGTCACGTCTTCGCTTTCCAGGCCTGCCGCCTGCGAAGCGTGCTTGCTGCGGATAGCGGCCGAATTCAAGGCATCCCTGGCCTTCTGGTAATCGATCTTGGCGATGATGCCCACCTGCGCCACGCTCTCATAGCGCTCGAGCGTGCGCTGGGCGGACAGGCGCTCGATCTCGGCCGTGTCGGCTTCGCGGCGCGCCAGCAGTTTCTGCTTCTTGGCCAGGATCTGCTGGCGCGCCACTTCCGCTTCCAGCTGCTGCACGCTCGATTGTTCGCGCTTGAGGGCGTCGGACAGGTCAGGGGACTCCAGCACGGCCAGGATGTCGCCCTTTTTCACCGTGTCGCCCGCCTTCGCTTTCAGCGTGACGGTGGCCACCGTCGTCGAGTACAGGGTGGGGCTGATCGAGGCGACGACGCGGCCGGTGACGGCCGCGTCGCGGATCAGGGTGCCGCGCGTGACGTCGGCGATGCGCAGGCGGCTGCTGTTGACGGAATGCTCGCTGTTGCGCCAGCCGGCAACGACCGCGATGGCGGTGCCGATG
The DNA here is from genome assembly GCF_056037845.1 of Janthinobacterium sp. TPC_1. Classification (NCBI taxonomy): domain Bacteria; kingdom Pseudomonadati; phylum Pseudomonadota; class Betaproteobacteria; order Burkholderiales; family Oxalobacteraceae; genus Janthinobacterium; species Janthinobacterium sp. TPC_1. The sequence goes on from NZ_CP195157.1 coordinate 1,995,694, forward strand.
ACGATGAAGGCGCCGGCCAGCAGCAGGGCGCGTCGCTTGTGGCGCTGGCCCGGCGGGGCGGACAGTACGGCGTCTTGGGAGGAGGTATCGCGGATCATGGTCGGGTCTCGTGAAGGATGACTTTTCTAACGCACGATTCATGCCAGTGATTAAGTCGTTGATTTGAATGGGAAAAAATTCTGGCGTCCGGCTGTCCGCCGTGTCCGCGCCGTCCAGCGGGTGTCCGCGCATGCATTGATCTTGATAATCTGGCAATCGACCTGATCTGTGCTTGGCAGTGATGGCGCGCGGCGCCATGCTGGTCACCTTTCTGGAGCATGATGCCTGCCTCGCCCCCCAAGCCTTCCTCGTTAGCCAGTTTGAAACGCTGGCTGCGCCAGTTCGCCAGCCTGCCCGAGCCGGCCGAATTCGATTATCCGTTTGCCCGCAGCGACATCGCCATGCTGCAGCAGGTCGAGGGCGGCCTGCTGCAACTCGATGGCCAGACCTGGAACGAGATGCTGCTCGATGACTACCATGCGCAGCTTGCCGCGCAGACCAGCATCATTGGCCAGCAGCGATTGCATCAGCGCCTGGCGAGCGGCACGGCAGACGTCGCTTCGCGCGCGCGCATCGCGGCCTTGCTGGTGGCGCCAGCACAGCAGGCGGTGATCGAGCAAGCCATGCTGCCGCTGCGCACGGCGGACGTGGAAGTGGCGGCGCTGCTGTGTGGCGTAGCGCCGCCAGCACCACCGTGGTGGAGCCGCTGGCTGCTGCTGCCGACACTGGCGCTGTTGGTGTCGCTGTTGGCCGCGTGGCTGTTTGCGCCGCTGGCATGGGCCGTCGCGGTGCCCATCTGGCTCTTGCTGATGGCCTTGCAGATGCGCTTTCACGACCGTTGCAAACCGTGGGAGCGCAGCGTCTTTACCTGCAGCAGCAGATACTGCTGGTGCATGGCCGCCTGGGCGCGCTCGATACTGCGTTCACGGCGCAGCTGCGAGAAGGTGGGCGGGCTGCCGGCGTGATCAACCGCCAGATCACGCCAGTACGCTGGATCAAGATGATTCCCCTGCTGAGCGAATATGACGACTGGCTCATGCTGGGCAATATCCGGCGCTACTTTCACAGCCTGCGCGTGGTGCGGCGCGAACGCGCCTTCCTGCGCCAGAGTTTCCTGCTGCTGGCCGACCTGGAGGCGGACCTGGCCCTGGCGCGCCACCTGCGCGGTCGCGAAGAGTTTTGCTGGGCGCAGGAAAGCGATGCGCGGCAGTTGTCACTCGATGCCATGGTGCATCCGCTGCTGGACGGCGCCGTGCCGCTGTCGTTGTATATCGATGGCCGCGGCGCCTTCATCTCGGGCCAGAATGCCATCGGCAAGAGTACCTTGCTGCGCGGCGTGGGCCTTAATCTGATCAGCGCGCGCGCCTTTGTTTTTGCTATGCGCAGGCGGCCCGGGTGCCCATGCTGCCCCTGTATTCGAGCATGCAGAATGAAGACTCGCTCGATGGCGGCGAAAGTTTATACATCGCCGAGCTGCGTCGCGCGCGCGAATTGCTGGCGCTGGCCGAGGAGGGGACGCCAGCCTTGTTCCTGATCGATGAAATCTTCCGCGGCACGAACCACCTTGAATCCGTGGCGGCGGCGGCCGCCGTGCTGCACAGCCTGGCCGCAGACCACCTGGTGATCGTCTCGTCGCATAACCTGGTGCTGGGACCCTTGCTGGAAGACTGCCTGGCGCCGTGGTGCGTGCGCCGCGATGAGCGGGGCGCGTTGCTGCTGGCGCCCGGCGTGTTGCAAGCCACCAACGGCATCGCCCTGCTGGCGCAGCGCGGTTTTGACGCCGGCATCGCAGACAAGGCCGGGCGCGTCTTCGACTGGCTCAGCACGCACATGGCGCAACCGGCCGATTGTCGCGGCGTGCTGGAACGGGCCTGAGGGCCGCGCTTATTTGTCCTGCTTTTCCGGCGTGCTCTTGTCGATTACTTCGCGGCAATCGCCGCGGATGATGGCGTTGTCGTAGTTGGTCCAGCCGTAGCTGTCGACGTAGCGCTTGTGCTGCTTGAAGCGGGGGCTGGCGATGCTCCATTCGGGTTGTTCGCCGGCAAAGCGGATGTCGCCCAGGTCAAGCAGGGTGTGGAACATGTTTTCCGTCGACAGGCGCGCCTTCTGATGGCGCTGCAGCTGCGTCACCTTGTCCGGATAGTGCTGCTGGAATTGCGGTGAATACCAGACGAAGGCGGGCACGTGGAATTCGAACTGCGTGTTGTGGCCGTGGAAGGCCAGGCGGCAGGTGCCGTCGTACAGGGTCTGGCCGTGGTCGGCCACGTAGACGAGCGAGCTGCGCAGGGCCGTGCGCTGGCCATCGTCCTTCAGCATGCCGATCACGTTCGACAGGAACCAGTCCGTGTACAGGATGGAGCTGTCGTAGCTGTTGTTGTTCAGCTGCGGCTTGATGGCCGTGTCCGTGTAGACGGGCTTGTCGACGCCGAACAACGATGGCTGCCACTTGTCGAACGCCTTCGGATAGCGCTGGCTGTAGTTCCAGTGGCTGCCCAGTGTGTGCAGCACGATGAGCTTTTTCGGCGCCGGGTCGGCCAGCGCGTTCCTGAACGGGTCGAACAGGATCTGGTCGAAGTTCGAGTTGTTGGTAAAGCCGCCCAGGTTCAGGAATTGCACCACGTCCGCTTCCTTGGCAAATACGGACACGGGCGTGTCGAACTGGCCGAACGAAATCTGGTTCGACAGCCAGTAGGTCTTGAAGCCCGCTTCCTTGTAGGCCGTGAGGAAGGATTTTTCCGAGAAGCCATCCTTGAGGCTTTGCGTGGCCGGCTTGCGCGAGATGATGACGGGCACGGACAGGCGCGTGGCGGAAACGGCCGTGATGACGTCGGCCAGCGGCACCAGGTTGCTTTCCTGTTTCAGCAGGGGATTGGTGTCGCGTTCGTAGCCGTTCAGGCTCCAGCGGTCGTAGCGCGACGATTCGCCGATCACCATCACCACCACTTCCGGGTGGGGATCGGGCTGTTGCTGGTGCGCGCCGAAACGGAAGCTGCTGCTTTTCTGTCCCAGCTCGGCAAGGTACCGACGTTCCTTGTAGAAATCGAAGCCGCGCGCGGCCAGGCCGAAGGGCCAGGAATTGCTGATGGTATCGAAGGCGTAGGGCAGGCGCGTCCAGTGGGGCAGGCTGGGCCAGCCCAGGCCCGTCTCGTCGGCACCGGCGATGCTGGCGTTCTCCGGCTTGCTGCCCTCCTCGTCTTCCTCTGCCGTGTCGTCGTCGGCCGAACTGGCGTCGCCGAAGCCAGAGGCGCCCGCCTTGCCGCTGGCCTTGGCGGACGCGGTGGCGCTGTGCAGCACCTTGGCCTCGAAACCGAATTCGTAGCCATACCACCAGAAGCCGCCCAGCAGGATCAGCAGTACGAAGGCGGCTGGGCGCGTCTTGCCGCGCCAGTCGAGGTCGCGCGTGCGCGTGGCCGCATACCAACTCAGGGCGCACCAGGCGATCACACCGAGCATGACGGCGCCCATCAGCCATACCTTTTGCCCGAGGAATTCCATCGCTTCCTTGGGGCTGGTTTCGAAGATGATGCCCAGGTGGTGCGTGGAAATGCCCTGGCCATAGAAGATGAACAGGTAGATTTCCGTCGGCAGGGCGAGGAAGGCGGGCACCAGCAGCCAGTGGAAGTAGGCGGGGCGCTTGAATACGCTCCAGACGGCCAGCCAGGCCAGCAGCTCGAAGGTGAGCATTTGCCAGGGATGCTCGAGCGCGCGTCCCAGCAGTGCGGGGATGAAGGGCACGGCCGTCAGCAAGGCATACGTCAGGAGCAGGAACAGATTGGCGGGGCGAAGCAAGGAGCGCATAGGGAAGGGCAGCGAAAAATGTCCGCTATTATCAATCCTTTTGTTGTCTTGCGGTCATACAAGAATGCGTGCGTCCGCTACTTGGCCGCAGGGAAAGAGTGTCAAATCATCAAGCGCCATGCGGCGGCGGCATCCGCGCGGAGCGGCTAAAGATTAGTCAAAATGCCACAAAAGTGCCGCTTTTTTGCCTTTTTTTATAGCAAAAAGCGGTAAACTGATTGACCCCCTGTAACACAAGGTCTAAACTAGCGAGTTCTCGATTTTATTCTGCTCATCGTTTACGTATTGCTTGGCATTTCATGGCCGCTCCTTATCGAGTGGCTGCGGGCGCCTCCGGTGCGCAGGAGATGAAAGCGGGACGAGGTTTTAGTCGCCGGGCATCTTGCCCGGGTTATTAATCGTAGTTTTTTGTTGGATTTATAACGATGCCAACCATCAATCAATTGATTCGCAATCCACGCGTCGCTTTGACCGTGAAGAGCAAATCGCCGGCGCTGGAAAACAGCCCGCAAAAACGTGGCGTCTGCACACGTGTTTACACCACGACTCCAAAGAAGCCTAACTCGGCTCTGCGTAAAGTCGCTAAAGTTCGCCTGACCAATGGTTTCGAAGTCATTTCGTACATTGGCGGTGAAGGCCATAACCTGCAAGAGCATAGTGTTGTGCTGTTGCGCGGCGGCCGCGTCAAGGATTTGCCGGGTGTGCGTTACCACATGGTTCGCGGTGCCCTGGATACCCAAGGCGTTAAAGACCGTAAGCAATCGCGTTCGAAGTACGGTACCAAGCGCGCTAAAGCAGGCAAGAAGTAATAAGTTGTACGCAGCAAACCCAAGTTTCGCTCAGTGGCAACTAGCTAAGTGAATGTAGTCGACCGCATCTGGTCGAGTAAGTGGAAGGCTATGATGGTCGTCCGCGAGTGTGCGAAGAACGCGCGCTCAACTGAAGATTGAAAGGAATTGATATGCCACGTCGTCGTGAAGTACCCAAGCGCGAAATTTTGCCAGATCCAAAATTCGGCAACACTGATGTCGCTAAATTTGTAAACGTGCTGATGCTGTCCGGTAAGAAATCGGTTGCAGAAGAAAACATCATCTACGGTGCTTTCGAGCACATCGCAGCAAAATCGGGTAAAGATCCACTCGAAGTTTTTGCTACCGCAATCAACAACGCCAAGCCGCTGGTTGAGGTGAAATCCCGTCGCGTCGGTGGTGCAAACTACCAGGTGCCGGTCGAAGTTCGCCCAGTCCGTCGTATGGCTCTGTCCATGCGTTGGTTGCGTGAAGCTGCTAACAAGCGCAGCGAAAAATCGATGCCACAACGCCTCGGCGGTGAGCTGATGGAAGCGGCTGAAAGCCGCGGCGGCGCGATGAAAAAACGCGACGAAGTCCATCGTATGGCTGAAGCGAACAAAGCGTTCTCGCATTTCCGCTTCTAATATAAAGCCAGCTACCGCAAGGCGGCTGTCAAGCATCTGTTGTTCGAGGCCGGGCTCATTTTTGCAAAAAAATGCTGCTCGGTTTTGTCCATTCATTTAGGATTAATTATGGCCCGCAAGACCCCCATTGAGCGCTATCGTAATATCGGTATCTCCGCTCACATCGATGCAGGTAAGACGACCACGACCGAGCGCGTCCTGTTCTACACAGGCGTGAACCACAAGCTGGGCGAAGTCCATGATGGCGCTGCCACCACCGACTGGATGGCACAAGAGCAAGAGCGCGGTATCACGATTACCTCGGCTGCTGTTACGTGCTTCTGGAAAGGCATGGCTAACAATTTCCCAGCTCACCACATCAACATCATCGACACCCCAGGCCACGTTGACTTCACCATTGAAGTGGAACGTTCGATGCGCGTGTTGGATGGCGCCTGCATGGTTTACTGTGCAGTCGGCGGCGTGCAGCCACAATCGGAAACGGTATGGCGTCAGGCTAACAAATACAAAGTGCCACGTCTGGCCTTCGTGAACAAGATGGACCGTACCGGCGCCAACTTCTTCAAGGTCTACGATCAGATGCGTTCGCGCCTGAAAGCCAACCCAGTACCTATTCAGATGCCTATCGGCGCTGAAGACCTCTTTACCGGTGTTATCGATCTGGTCAAGATGAAAGCCGTTATCTGGGACGACGCTTCGCAAGGTATGAAGTTTGAATACGGCGAAATTCCTGCGAACCTGGCCGCTGAAGCTGCCAAGTGGCGCGAGAACATGGTTGAAGCCGCTGCTGAAGCGTCGGAAGACCTGATGAACAAGTACCTGGAAGAAGGCGACCTCTCGGAAGAAGAGATCAAGGCTGCCCTGCGTCAGCGTACCATCGCCAGCGAAATCGTTCCAATGTTGTGCGGTACCGCCTTTAAAAACAAGGGTGTACAAGCCATGTTGGACGCGGTCATCGAGTACCTGCCATCGCCAATCGACATTCCACCTGTCCCAGGTCTGGACGAGGACGAGCAGCCGGTCGAACGCGCAGCTGACGACAACGAGAAATTCTCGGCGCTGGCATTCAAGATCGCAACCGATCCGTTCGTCGGTCAGTTGTGCTTCATCCGTTGCTACTCGGGTACCCTGAATTCGGGCGACTGGTATTGAACTCCGTGAAGCAGAAGAAAGAGCGTATCGGCCGTATCGTGCAGATGCAGGCGAACGAACGCGAAGAAATCAAGGAAATGCGCGCTGGCGACATTGCCGCCGTTGTGGGTCTGAAAGACACCACCACGGGCGATACGCTTTGCGACGACAAGGCAAGCGTGGTTCTGGAGCGCATGGTCTTCCCTGAGCCGGTGATTTCGCAAGCGGTTGAGCCAAAAACCAAGGCCGACCAGGAAAAAATGGGCCTGGCGCTGAACCGTCTGGCAGCAGAAGATCCGTCGTTCCGCGTGCGTACCGATGAAGAATCGGGCCAGACCATCATCGCCGGTATGGGCGAGTTGCATCTGGACATTATCGTTGACCGCATGAAGCGCGAATTCAACGTTGAAGCCACCGTCGGCAAGCCACAAGTGGCTTACCGCGAAACGATCCGTAAAGTGTGCGAAGAGTCGGAAGGCAAATTCGTCAAGCAATCGGGTGGTCGTGGTCAATACGGTCACGTGGTTCTGAAGATCGAGCCGCAAGAACCGGGCAAGGGCTTCGAATTCGTTGACGCGATCAAGGGCGGTACCGTTCCTCGCGAATACATCCCTGCAGTTGAAAAAGGTGTGCGCGACACGCTGACTTCGGGCGTGATGGCTGGCTACCCAGTTGTTGACGTGAAAGTCACGCTGTTCTTCGGTTCGTACCATGATGTTGACTCGAACGAAAATGCATTCCGCATGGCCGCTTCGATGGCATTCAAAGATGGCTGCCGCAAAGCATCGCCAGTCATCCTGGAGCCGATGATGGCCGTGGAAGTGGAAACGCCGGAAGACTACGCCGGTACCGTGATGGGCGATCTGTCGTCGCGTCGCGGCATGGTGCAAGGCATGGATGAAATTGCTGGTGGTGGCGGCAAGATCATCAAGGCCGAAGTACCTCTGTCGGAAATGTTCGGCTACGCTACGTCGTTGCGTTCGTCGACCCAAGGTCGTGCGACTTACACGATGGAATTCAAGCACTATGCTGAAGCACCTAAGCATGTGACTGAAGCAATCGTAAGCTCCAAAGCTAAGTAATAGAAGTTCCGGGCCGGCTTTCACGAGAATGCCGGTCCCTACATTTAAATCATTGTTCTAAGGAAGAATAAAATGGCAAAAGGTAAATTCGAACGGACCAAGCCGCACGTCAACGTCGGCACCATCGGCCACGTCGACCACGGTAAAACCACGCTGACCGCTGCAATCGCAACGGTTCTGTCGAAGAAATTCGGCGGCGAAGCTAAAGCATACGACCAGATCGATGCGGCTCCAGAAGAAAAAGCGCGCGGCATCACGATTAACACCGCCCACGTCGAGTACGAAACGGAAACCCGTCACTACGCACACGTTGACTGCCCAGGCCACGCCGATTACATCAAGAACATGATTACCGGTGCCGCGCAGATGGACGGCGCGATCCTGGTGTGCTCCGCAGCTGACGGCCCAATGCCACAGACCCGCGAACACATCTGCTGGCCCGCCAAGTTGGCGTTCCATACATCATCGTGTTCCTGAACAAGTGCGACCTGGTCGACGACGCAGAGCTGCTGGAACTGGTTGAAATGGAAGTGCGCGAGCTGTTGTCGAAGTACGAATTCCCAGGCGACGACCTGCCAATCATCAAAGGTTCGGCACGTATGGCGCTGGAAGGCAAAGAAGGCGAAATGGGCGTTGACGCAGTGCTGCGTCTGGCCGATGCGCTGGATGCTTACATCCCAACGCCAGAGCGCGCTGTTGACGGTGCGTTCCTGATGCCAGTAGAAGACGTGTTCTCGATCTCGGGTCGCGGTACCGTTGTGACCGGTCGTATCGAGCGCGGCATTGTTAAAGTCGGCGAAGAGATCGAAATCGTCGGTATTACCGATACCGTCAAAACGACTTGCACCGGCGTGGAAATGTTCCGCAAGCTGCTGGACCAAGGTCAAGCAGGCGACAACGTTGGTCTGCTGCTGCGCGGCACCAAGCGTGAAGACGTGCAACGTGGTCAAGTTCTGGCCAAGCCAGGTTCGATCAAGCCGCATGCGCACTTCACCGGCGAGATCTATGTTCTGTCGAAAGACGAAGGCGGCCGTCATACGCCATTCTTCAACAACTATCGTCCACAGTTCTACTTCCGTACGACGGACGTGACTGGTTCGATCGAGTTGCCAGCAGACAAAGAAATGGTCATGCCAGGCGATAACGTGTCGATCACCGTCAAGCTGATCAACCCGATCGCGATGGAAGAAGGTCTGCGCTTCGCTATCCGCGAAGGCGGCCGTACCGTCGGCGCTGGTGTTGTTGCAAAAATCATCGCTTAATTATTAGGCGACTATAAAAGAAGAAGCGTCGTCGCCCGGCGCCCTTCTTTTTATTCAACTGCCGGGGTTGGCAAGCATTTTGGTGCTATCATGTCGACCCTGACGGTTGTTGCGTCAGAAATTCCCGTATGACCTCATTGCCGTGCAAACCGCGCGGTTCGTTTTTTTAAGGAAATATCATGTCGGCACCAAACCAAAAAATCCGTATCCGCCTGAAGGCTTTCGATTACAAATTGATCGACCAGTCCGCTCTGGAAATCGTTGAAACCGCGAAGCGCACCGGCGCTGTCGTCAAAGGCCCAGTACCACTGCCTACCCGTATTCAACGTTTCGACGTGCTGCGTTCCCCGCACGTCAACAAAACTTCGCGTGATCAGTTCGAGATCCGTACGCACCAACGCCTGATGGACATCGTTGACCCAACGGACAAAACCGTTGACGCGCTGATGAAGCTGGACCTGCCAGCTGGTGTTGATGTCGAAATCAAACTGCAATAATCGTTTTTAAGAAGGCCGGCGGGGTATCCCGCTGCCTGATGATGGGGCCGGGCCCGCTCACGATCGTGAGTGCGCCCGGCCCCATTGCTTTTGTGCCGTGCAAAATCGCTTTACAGTGCCGCGGCCGGCCGATAAAGTTGCTGCATGCTTAACGCCATCGATACCCACCTGTTGAATGCCACTCCCCGTCATCGCTTGCGCGGCTGGCCGCGCTTCCTGACCGAGTTCCTGTATTTCGGCATCAAGGAGGCGAGGTCCTGCCTGTTCGTGGGGCTGTTTTTTGCTGCCGTCTTCCTGGTGCCGCGCACAGGCCTGTTCGGCCTGCCGCGCTATGACGTGCTGCTGCTGGTGGCGCTGGCGATCCAGGCCGCGATGGTCTGGAGCGGGCTGGAAACGTGGGATGAGTTGAAAGCCATCTGCCTGTTTCATGGAGTCGGCTTCGCACTCGAGGTCTTCAAGGTATCGGGCACGATCCAGTCGTGGAGCTATCCCGACTTTGCCTACAGCAAGGTGCTTGGCGTGCCCCTGTTTTCCGGCTTCATGTACGCCGCCGTCGGCAGCTACATCATCCAGACCTGGCGCCTGCTCGACATGCGGATCCGCCACCATCCGCCGTACTGGATGGCAGTGCTGATCGCGCTGCTGATCTACGCCAACTTCTTCACCCATCACTACATCGGCGACTATCGCTGGTACCTGGCCGCCTGCGCGCTAGGCTTGTATGCGCGCACCACCGTGGTGTTCCGCCCGCTCGACCGCGACCGCAGCATGCCCTTGCTGCTCGGTTTCGTGCTGGTCGGCTTCTTCATCTGGCTGGCCGAAAACATCAGCACCTTCTGGGGCGTGTGGCGCTATCCCAACCAGCTTGGCGCGTGGTCGGTCGTGCACGTCAGCAAATGGAGTTCATGGTCGCTGCTGGTGGTGATGACGTTCACCATCGTGGCCCACCTCAAGCACATCAAGGCCAGCATCCACGTCGCCCAGCCTTAGGCGCTCCTGTTGCGGGCTGGCCGCCACGGCTTCAAGGCGATTGCCGCACGCCGCCAGCGCGCGGACAGGCGCGCGATTGACGCCGCTTGCGTGCTTCAGTGATACTCCAGGCTTGTCCATTAATGTGTGCCGCCGCCATGTCCAAGACTGTCCTGATCGTGGAAGATGAACAGGCGATTGCCGACGACAGCATCGCCTATGCCTTGCGCACGGACGGCTTTACGCCGTGCCATGTGATGTTGGGCGAGCAAGCCCTGGCCGCGCTGCGCCCGCTCTCCGGCGAGGCCGCGCCCATGCCCGTTCTGGTGGTGCTCGACGTGGGCTTGCCCGACATGAGCGGGCTGGAAGTGTGCCGCCGGCTGCGCCAGTTTTCCGAGGTGCCGGTGATCTTCCTGACGGCCCGCAGCGATGAGATCGACCGCATCGTCGGCCTGGAAATCGGCGCCGACGATTACGTCACCAAACCGTTTTCGCCACGCGAACTGGTGGCCCGCATCCGCGTCATCCTGCGCCGCGCAGGCATCGCGCCAGCGCCCCGCGAGACGGGCATGACGATAGCCGCGCCTGTTGCCGCGGCCGCGCCGGCACCGGCGCGCTTCGAGTTGCGCGCGCTCGAGGCGCGCGTGCTGTTCCACGGCCAGCCGCTGGAGCTGACCCGCTATGAATACCTGTTTGCTGAAGACCCCTGCTCGAACATCCGGGCCACGTGCTGTCGCGCGCGCAGCTGATGCAGCGCGTGTGGAGCGGGGCGCCCGACACGCTTGAGCGCACGGTCGATGCGCACGTCAAGTCGCTGCGCGCCAAGCTGCGCGCCGTCGATGCGCAGGTCGACCCCATCCACACCCACCGTGGCCTCGGCTACAGCCTGGCCGGCGCATGAGGATCGGCCTGCGCATCCTGCTCGGCTACTTCCTGATCGTCGGCCTGGCGGCGTGGTTCCTGCTCAACGTGTTCATGGAGCAAGTCAAGCCGGGCGTGCGTTCGACTCTGGAAGATACCCTGGTCGACACCTCGCAGCTGCTGGCCAGCCTGGTGGCGCCTGATCTGAAGGCGGGCACGCTGGCGCAGTCGCCCGTGGCCGAACGCATGCAGGATTACGCACGCCATGGCGTGGACGTCAATATCAATGGCGTGCGCAAGCGCACGCTCGACTACCGCATCACCATTACGGACCGGCACGGCATCGTGCTGTTCGATTCCAGCGGGCGCGACGTGGGGCGCGACTATTCGCGCTGGAATGACGTGTATCTCACCTTGCAGGGCAAGTATGGCGCGCGCAGCACGCGCAGCCAGCCTGACGACGAGATGTCGACGGTGATGCACGTGGCCGCGCCGATTCGCGACGGCAATGAGGTGATCGGCGTGCTGACGGTGGCCAAGCCGAATGCCAGTGTGCAAGCGTTTGTCGAGCGCAGTCAGCGCAAGATCCTGCAGCGCGGCGCCGTGCTGCTGCTGCTGTCGCTGCTGATCGGCCTGGCGTTCGCCTGGTGGCTGCACCATGCGCTGGGCAAGCTGATGAACTATATCGGCGAGGTGGAAGCGGGGCGCAAGGTGGCGCTGCCGGCGTTGGGCGAGAACGAGATCGGTACCCTGGGGCGGGCGCTGGAAGCGATGCGCACGCGCCTGGAAGGCAAGGAATATGTGGAGCAGCTGATGCATACCCTGGCGCATGAATTGAAAAGCCCGATCGCCGCCATCCAGGCCTCGGCCGAGCTGCTGCAGGAAGACATGCCGCCGGCAGAGCGCCGCCAGTTCCTCGCCAGTATTCTGGAGCAGAATGCGCGCCAGCGGCAATTGATCGACAAGCTGCTGGCCCTCGTGCGCGTGGAGAAGCAGCAGCGCCTGGAGCACCCCGAGCGCATCGCGCTGGCTCCCCTGCTGGCGCAAGTGGCGCAGGATGCGGCCGCCACGCTGGCGGTGCGCGGCGTGCGCCTGCAGCTGCAGTGCGAAGCGTTGAGCGTGGCCGGCGATGCCCTGCTGCTGCGTCAGGCGCTGGGCAATCTGCTCGACAACGCGGCCGGCTTTGCGCCGCCGGGCAGCGGCATCGACCTGACGGCGCGGCGCCTGGGTAGCCAGGTGGAAATTGCCGTGCGCGACCGCGGTGAGGGCATCCCCGCGTATGCGATTGAGCGCGTCTTCGAGCGCTTCTATTCCCTGCCGCGCCCGAGCGCCGGCAAGAGCACGGGTCTGGGCCTGCCCTTCGTGCGCGAGGTGGCCTCGCTGCATGGCGGCACGGTCGAAGTGTTCAATCATGCGGACGGTGGCGCCTGCGCGCGCCTGTGCCTGGCGTTGGTGTAGCACACTTTATTTGCCGGCTTCACACAGACTGCATCGTCAGCGCATACAGCTTTTTTACACTGGCGTCCTTACTTCAAGGATGCGCCATGCAAAAAACTCTGTTAGTCAAAGCGTTGATCGTGTTCGGCCTGATGCTGCTGATCGGCCTGCCTTTGCTGATGATTCAGGAAACGATCAAGGAGCGGATGGAATTCCGCCAGGAAGCCGTCAACAGCATCGCCGCCGATTCCGTGCGCGAACAAACCATCATCGGTCCCATCCTGGTGATTCCCTACACGGAGCAGTACGAAGAGCGCGTGGAGGTGGCCAAGGGCGATGACAAGGAAGCGAAATCGGCGGTGCGCACGGAGTTGCTGCGCCGCACGGTGCAGCGCCGTCTGCTTGTCTACCCAAACAATTTACTGCTCAGCGGTAACATCGAGACGGACCGCCGTTACCGCGGCATCCACCAGGTGCTGGTCTACAGCGGTCAGCACGCCTTCAAGGGCGACTTCACGGTGCCGGCCAGCAGCCAGTTGCCGCGCAAGTCGCCGGAATCGCGCGTGACCCTGGGGGCGCCGTTTGTGGCCCTGTCCATCGAGGATGTGCGCGGTATCCGTAATATTCCGAAAATCGACTGGGGCGGCCAGAAGATCGAGTTCGAGCAGGGGACCGGCCTGTTCGCCTTCCGCAGCGGCTTGCATGCGCCGCTGGGCGCCATGCCTCTGGCGGCGCCGCAGCAGGTGCGCTTCAGCTTTGACCTGGGCCTCGATGGCATCGAACGCCAGCATTTCGTGCCGGTGGCGAAAAACAGTCAGATCAGCATCAAGTCTAACTGGCCCCATCCGCAGTTTGGCGGGCGCTTCCTGCCGTCGCCGAAATTCCGCCAGATCAACGCCGATGGCTTTCAGGTCGAGTGGAGCATCTCCTCGCTGGCCACCAATGCGCAAACGCAGCTGAGCACGATCGAGGGTGAATTCAAGGTGCCCGACAGCGCGCCGCTGGGCCAGATCGACCGCTTCAGCGTGGGCTTCATCGAGCCGGTGAACGTGTACTCGCAATCGGATCGCGCTACCAAATATGGCTTGCTGTTCGTGGCGCTGACCTTTGCCGCCTTCTTCATCTTCGAAATTTTGAAGAGCCTGCCGATCCACCCGGTGCAGTATCTGCTGGTGGGGTTGTCGCTGGTGATCTTCTTCCTGCTGCTGGTGGGCTTGGCCGAGCACATCGCCTTCCTGGCCGCCTACCTGATCGCCAGCGCCGCCTGTATCGTGCTGACCAGCTTTTATCTGGTGCACGTGTTGCACAACGCCTGGCGCGGCATCGGCTTCGGCGTGGGGCTGACCATGCTGTATGGCGCCCTGTATGGCTTGCTGAGCTCGGAAAACAATGCGCTGGTGATGGGTAGCAGCATCCTGCTGTTCGCCGTGCTGGCCGCGATCATGGTGGCGACGCGCAAGGTGGACTGGTATCAGATTGGCAAGGGCACCCAATAGTCCACTGGCGCAATCGCGTGGCGCATGAAAACATTGCCGATTTTGTAAATAAGTGGTTTTAAGTTGGTATTGTTTACGGTACTCTTTGGTATTGATTGCCGAGAAGCACGAAACTACGTGCGGCGGCGCAGCGGCGTAGTAGGGCGGCGACAGGCAGGATGGCTTGCCGCCGCTTGGCAAGACCTTCCATCCCCACTGATAAAAAACCTGGAGACAGTACCATGATCAAGAAACTGGCTTTTTTCCTCTTCGCCTGCAGCCTGAGCGGCAGTTATGCCTATGCCACGAGTGCTGAATTGCAGCAATGCTATTACGGTTGCTGGCAAAAGGTTGTCAGCTGCACCGGTGGCGGCGGCCTGGGCGGAAGCAGTCCGATCTGCCAGATGATTCTCGATACCTGCACCGCCAGCTGCGCGATCGCACGTACGGCGGCTAAGGCGGCAAGTCCGGCAGTGCCTGTCCGGCGTGCCGGCGCGGCGCTGTTTGGCGGCCGGAAGCATGCGGCGCGAGCAGGGCGGCAAGCCCCTCTCGCGCCGTTTCTCTTCATGGCGCCGTCCCGCATGGATGGCCTTCGCGCACTGCTTTCCCTCTCAATTTCCCTGCCCTGACAACTCCCGCAGGGGCGTCGCGCAACACTTTGACATACCTCGTGTTAACTTGTTGCGTCAAGGGTTTTTGTGCTATATACTAGCCGGCTTCGGTATGGATTCGTCTTTTTTGAGTCCTACGTTACTTTGTAGTTAAACAAGCCCCGCCCAATCGCAGGTGGGAATGGAGAAAAAATGAGCCTAGGCCTTCTCGGTCGCAAGGTTGGTATGATGCGCATTTTCACGGATGAAGGGGATTCGATTCCTGTCACCGTGTTGGACGTATCGAACAACCGTGTTGCGCAAATCAAAACCCCTGAAACAGAGGCTACTCCGCTGTTCAGGTCGCATTCGGTCAACGTCGCGCTTCCCGCGTGACCAAAGCTGTTGCTGGTCATCACGCTAAAGCTGGTGTTGAAGCCGGTACTCTGTTGAAAGAGTTCCGTGTCGACGCTGCCAAAGCCGCTGAACTGAAAGCTGGCGATGTTGTCGCTGCTTCCCTGTTCGAAGTCGGTCAAAAGATCGACGTGCAAGGCGTTACCATCGGTAAAGGCTATGCAGGCGTTATCAAACGTTACCACTTCGCTTCTGGCCGTGCAACGCACGGTAACTCGCGTTCGCATAACGTTCCAGGTTCCATCGGTATGGCACAAGATCCAGGTCGCGTTTTCCCTGGTAAGCGCATGACCGGTCATCTGGGTGACGTTAACCGTACGATCCAGAACCTCGTGATCGCCCGTATCGATGCCGACCGTCAGCTGTTGCTGGTCAAAGGCGCGATTCCAGGTGCGAAAAATGGCCAGGTAGTTGTCTCGCCAGCCATCAAAACCAAAGCCAAGAAGGGAGCTTAAACGATGGAACTCAAGCTTCTGAATGCGCAAGGTCAAGCCGCCTCGAACGTTGCTGCAGCCGATACGATTTTCGGCCGTGACTACAATGAAGCGCTGATCCACCAAGTCGTCATCGCTTATCAAGCGAATGCACGTAGTGGTAACCGCAAGCAAAAAGACCGTGAAGAAGTTCACCACACGACGAAAAAGCCATGGCGCCAAAAAGGTACCGGCCGCGCTCGTGCTGGTATGTCGTCGTCGCCACTGTGGCGCGGCGGTGGTCGGATTTTCCCGAACTCGCCTGACGAAAACTTCACCCACAAAGTGAACAAAAAGATGTATCGCGCAGGTATCTGCTCGATCCTGTCGCAGCTGGCTCGCGAAGAGCGCCTGATCGTCATCGACGATCTGACGATCGACGCGCCAAAAACCAAGCTGCTGTCGCAAAAATTGAACGGCCTGGGCTTTGATTCGGTTCTGATCATCACCGACGTTCTGAACGAAAACCTGGAACTGGCATCGCGCAACCTGCCTAACGTACTCGTCGTTGAGCCACGTCACGCAGACCCGATGTCCCTGGTGTTCTACAAGAAGATCCTGGTCACCAAAGCTGCATTGGCCAAGATTGAGGAGATGCTGGCATGAGCGCGATTTTGAAACATAGCGAAGAACGCTTGATGAAGGTGCTGTTGGCGCCCGTGATTTCCGAAAAGGCCACCATGGTCGCGGAAAAGAACGAGCAAATTGTATTCCGCGTATTGCCGGATGCAACCAAGCCTGAAATCAAGGCAGCGGTCGAACTGCTGTTCAAGGTTGAAGTTCTGTCCGTGCAAACTGCAAACCGCGAAGGTAAGCAAAAACGCACCGGCAAGTTCAACGGTCGTCGTAACCATACCAAGCGTGCTTTCGTGTGCCTGAAGCCTGGCCAGGAAATCAACTTCTCCGAGGAGGCTGCATAATGGCACTCGTTAAGATGAAACCAACCTCGCCAGGCCGTCGCGGCATGGTGAAGGTGGTGAATGCCGACCTGTACAAAGGTCGTCCGTTCGCTGCCCTGGTTGAAAAGAAATCCAAGACCGCTGGTCGTAACAACAACGGTCACATCACCACCCGTCATATCGGTGGTGGTCACAAGCAACACTACCGCTTGATCGACTTCAAGCGCACCAAAGATGGTATTCCAGCGAAAGTGGAACGTATCGAATACGATCCAAACCGCACCGCGAATATCGCTCTGTTGTGCTACGCCGACGGCGAACGTCACTACATCATCGCAACCAAAGGCATGGCCGTTGGCGACAGCGTGATGAACGGTTCGGAAGCACCGATCAAATCGGGTAACTGCTTGCCAATCCGTAACATCCCAGTCGGTACCGTGATGCATTGCGTTGAAATGCTGCCAGGTAAAGGTGCCCAAATGGCACGTACCGCCGGCGCTGGCGTTGTGCTGATGGCTCGTGAAGGTACCTACGCTCAAGTGCGTCTGCGCTCGGTGAAGTACGTCGCGTGCACATCGAGTGCCGTGCTACGGTTGGTGAAGTCGGCAATGCCGAGCACAGCCTGCGTAAAATCGGTAAGGCTGGCGCGATGCGCTGGCGCGGTGTTCGTCCTACCGTTCGCGGTGTGGTCATGAACCCGGTCGATCACCCGCACGGTGGTGGTGAAGGTAAAACAGCAGCTGGTCGTCATCCAGTTTCGCCTTGGGGCCAACAGACTAAGGGTAAGAAGACACGCAGCAACAAGCGTACTACTTCCATGATCGTCTCGCGCCGCGGCAAGAAATAAGGGGTAGCACATGACACGTTCATTGAAAAAAGGGCCGTTCTGTGACGCCCACCTGGTGAAAAAAGTTGAAGCCGCGCAAGCAGCCAAAGACAAAAAGCCAATCAAAACCTGGTCGCGTCGTTCGACAATCATGCCTGACTTTATCGGCCTGACGATCGCGGTGCATAACGGCAAGCTGCACGTGCCGGTTTATGTTTCCGAAAACATGGTTGGTCACAAGCTCGGCGAATTCGCACTGACCCGTACGTTCAAGGGCCATGCAGCTGACAAAAAGGCTAAGAAATAATGGAAACTAAAGCTATCCTCAAAGGTGTGCGCCTGTCGGACCAAAAGGGCCGCCTGGTTGCTGACCTGATCCGTGGCAAGAAAGTTGACGCTGCACTCAACATCTTGCAATTCAGCCCGAAAAAAGGTGCTGCGATCATCAAACGCGTTCTGGAATCCGCTATTGCGAATGCCGAGCACAATGATGGTGCGGACATCGACGAATTGTTCGTGAAAACGATCTACGTCGAAAAGGGCCCGGTCCTGAAGCGCTTCACCGCGCGTGCAAAAGGCCGTGGCGACCGTATTTCGAAACAATCCTGTCACGTTTACGTGACTGTCGGTAACTAAGGAGCCACGATGGGTCAGAAAATTCATCCAACCGGTTTCCGTCTGGCGGTCACCCGTAACTGGGCTTCGCGCTGGTATGCAGGCAACGGTTTTCGCTGCCATGCTGAACGAAGACTTGAAAGCACGTGCTTACCTGAAAAAGAAGCTGAAGAACGCTTCCGTTGGTCGCATCGTTATCGAGCGCCCAGCCAAGAACGCGCGCTTCACGATCTACAGCTCGCGTCCAGGCGTGGTCATTGGTAAAAAAGGCGAAGACATCGAAGTACTGAAGTCGGCGTTGACCAAGATCATGGGCGTACCTGTTCACGTGAACATCGAAGAAATTCGCAAGCCTGAAATCGACTCGCAACTGATCGCCGATTCGATCTCGCAGCAGCTGGAAAAACGGATCATGTTCCGCCGCGCCATGAAGCGTGCAATGCAAAATGCAATGCGCCTGGGTGCTCTCGGTATCAAGATCATGTCGTCCGGCCGTCTGAACGGTATCGAAATCGCGCGTAAAGAGTGGTACCGCGAAGGCCGCGTGCCTCTGCATACCCTGCGCGCCGATATCGACTACGGTACCAGCGAAGCGTCGACCACCTACGGCATCATCGGTGTCAAGGTGTGGGTATACAAAGGTGACCGCGCGCCGAACGGCGATGCACCAGTCATCGATACCCCAGCTGACGAGAAGAAAAGCCGCGGCCCACGCCGTGACGATGGCAAGCCAGCTGGCCGTCCACGTCCAGCCGGTGCCGGTGCGAAACCATCCACAGCACCAGGTGCACGTGTGCGTACCGCCGCTAAACCGGCCGCCGCAGCAGCACCAGCTGAGAAAGCAGGAGAATAATCATGCTGCAACCAGCACGCAGAAAGTATCGTAAAGAGCAGAAAGGCCGTAATACCGGTATTTCGCACAGCCGCGGCACCGCCGTGTCGTTTGGCGAATTCGGTCTGAAGGCAGTTGCGCGCGGTCGTATCACTGCGCGTCAAATTGAAGCGGCGCGTCGTGCAATGACGCGTCACATCAAGCGCGGTGGCCGTATCTGGATCCGTATTTTCCCGGACAAACCGATTTCGAACAAACCGGCTGAAGTCCGTATGGGTAACGGTAAAGGTAATCCTGAGTACTACGTCGCTGAAATTCAGCCAGGCAAAGTACTGTACGAAATGGATGGCGTTGATGAAGCGCTGGCACGGGAAGCATTCCGTCTTGCCGCCGCTAAACTGCCACTGGCGACGACGTTTGTCATCCGCCAAGTCGGCCAATAATTGGAGTTGTATATGAAAGCATCTGAACTCCGCGGCAAGGACCAGCCAGCTCTGCAAAAAGAGCTGAATGACCTGTTGAAGGCACAGTTCGGCCTGCGCATGCAAATCGCTACGCAGCAGCTGAGCAACACTTCGCAGCTCAAGAAGGTACGCCGCGATATCGCGCGTGTGAAGACGGTAATGAATCTGAAGGAAGCCAAATGAACGAACCAGTGAAACAGTCGCTCAAGCGCACGCTGATCGGTAAAGTGGTTTCGGACAAGATGGACAAGACCGTTACCGTTCTGATCGAGCGCCACGTAAAACATCCTTTGTATGGCAAGATCATCATGCGTTCGAACAAGTATCACGCGCATGACGAGACCAACCAAGTCAAGGCCGGTGACACGGTTGAGATCCAGGAAGGTCGCCCGATCTCCAAAACGAAGGCATGGACGGTGACACGTGTGGTTCAAGCCGCACCAACCGTTTAAATAAAAACCACCGTTTCGGCGGTGGCTTTTAATTAGTACTTGCAGGCCCGCAAATTGTATGTAATACTTGCGGGCTTCGTTCATGTAACGCCGCAAAGTGTCTGGCCACAGACAGTAGCATTCGCGGTCAGTTGATGTATGAAGGTCATGCACCCAAACAGTGAAGCCCAGCAGGGCGGCTCTGGCGGGACCAAGACTGACCGTGGGTCTACATTGTGTGGATTCTTCGGCTTAAGTTGGGAAAGAGAATACTATGATTCAAACTGAAAGCCGGCTCGAAGTGGCTGACAATACCGGTGCCAAAGAAGTAATGTGCATCAAGGTATTGGGCGGCTCCAAGCGCCGTTATGCTGGCATTGGCGATGTGATCAAGGTAACCGTTAAGGTTGCTGCGCCACGTGGCCGTGTCAAAAAAGGTGAAATTTATAACGCCGTGGTTGTGCGCACCGCTAAAGGTGTTCGCCGCCAAGACGGTTCCCTGGTGAAGTTCGACGGCAACGCCGCCGTTCTGTTGAACGCCAAGCTGGAACCGATCGGTACCCGTATTTTTGGACCTGTCACGCGCGAACTGCGCACTGAGAAGTTCATGAAAATCGTGTCCCTGGCACCGGAAGTCCTGTAAGGAGTCGTAATGGATAAGATTCGTAAAAACGACGAAGTCATCGTTCTGACCGGGAAAGACAAGGGCAAACGTGGTGTGGTACAGCAGCGTATCGATGCTGAACATATCGTGGTTGACGGCATTAACATCGCTAAAAAAGCGACTAAGCCAAACCCGATGACTGGCGTAACTGGTGGTATCGTCGATAAGACCATGCCAATTCACGTGTCCAACGTTGCATTGTTTAATGCAGCGACTGGCAAGGCAGATCGCGTGGGTTTCAAAGAAGTGGACGGCAAGAAAGTCCGCATCTTTAAATCCTCCGGCGAAGTAGTGAAGGCTTAAGAAATCATGGCACGTCTCCAAGAATTCTATAAAGAAAAAGTCGTTGCCGACCTGACCAGCAAGTTTGGTTACAAGTCGGTAATGGAAGTTCCACGCCTGACCAAGATCACCCTGAACATGGGTGTTGGTGAGGCTATCGCGGATAAAAAAGTTCTCGAGCACGCAGTTGCTGACTTGACCAAGATCGCCGGCCAGAAGCCAGTGACCACCAAGTCCCGCAAAGCGATCGCAGGCTTCAAAATCCGTGAAGGTTACCCGATCGGTACGATGGTCACCCTGCGCGGCGCTCGCATGTACGAGTTCCTGGATCGCTTCATTACCGTGGCTCTGCCGCGCGTACGCGATTTCCGTGGTGTGAACGGCCGTGCATTTGATGGTCGTGGCAACTACAACATCGGTGTCAAGGAACAGATCATTTTCCCTGAAATCGAATACGACAAGATTGACGCGTTGCGCGGTATGAATATCAGCATCACGACAACCGCTAAGACCGATGACGAAGCCAAAGCTTTGCTCGCCGCCTTTAAATTCCCTTTCAGGAACTGATCATGGCCAAACTGTCACTGATTAATCGTGAGATCAAGCGTGCTGACCTGGTGGCGAAATTCGCCCCTAAGCGCGAAGCTCTCAAGGCCATCGTCGATGACCAATCGAAATCGGAAGAAGAGCGCTACGAAGCTCGCCTGAAATTGCAGGCGCTGCCACGTAACTCGAACCCGACGCGTCAACGTAACCGTTGCGCCATCACTGGTCGTCCGCGCGGCACATTCCGTAAATTCGGTCTGGGTCGTATCAAGCTCCGTGAATTCGCCATGCGTGGTGAAATTCCGGGTATGACAAAAGCAAGCTGGTAATAGGAGAATATGCAATGAGTATGAGCGATCCTATCGCCGATATGCTGACCCGCATTCGCAATGCACAAGGCGTGCAAAAGACGACCGTGGCCATGCCATCGTCGAAAGTCAAAATTGCGATTGCCAGCGTCCTGAAGGACGAGGGTTACATTGAAGATTTCGCTGTTGCCGAAGCTGGTGGCAAAGCGGAACTGAAAATCGGTTTGAAGTATTATGTTGGCCGTCCCGTCATTGAGCGCTTGGAGCGCGTGTCCCGTCCGGGTCTGCGCGTCTACAAGGGTAAAGACGAGATCCCTGTTGTGATGAATGGCTTGGGTGTGGCGATCGTGTCGACTCCGCAAGGCGTCATGACTGACCGCAAAGCACGCGCTACCGGTGTCGGCGGCGAAGTTATTTGCTACGTGGCTTAAGGAGTTACACATGTCTCGAGTAGCTAAAATGCCTATCGTAGTGCCAGCTGGCGCCGAAGTCGCCATCTCCGCACAAGCGATCACCGTAAAAGGCCCGCTGGGCGTACTTTCCCAGGCCCTCACCGGTCAGGTCAAAGTGGAAAACAATGCAGGAACCCTGAGTTTCGACGTGGCGAACGACAGCCGCGAAGCCAATGCCATGTCCGGCACGCTGCGCGCACTGGTCAACAACATGGTTGTTGGCGTCACCAAGGGTTTCGAGAAAAAGCTGAACCTGGTAGGCGTGGGTTACAAGGCGCAAGCTCAAGGCGACAAGTTGAATCTGTCCCTGGGTTTCTCGCACCCTGTAGTGCATGACATGCCAGCTGGCGTTACCTGCGCAACACCAACCCCGACCGAGATCCTGATTAAAGGTATCGACCGTCAACAGGTTGGCCAGGTAGCCGCTGAAGTTCGTGCTTACCGCGCTCCTGAGCCTTATAAA
Organism: Janthinobacterium sp. TPC_1; assembly: GCF_056037845.1. Lineage (NCBI taxonomy): Bacteria > Pseudomonadati > Pseudomonadota > Betaproteobacteria > Burkholderiales > Oxalobacteraceae > Janthinobacterium > Janthinobacterium sp. TPC_1. The sequence continues at coordinate 2,017,939 of NZ_CP195157.1, forward strand.
GGCAAGGGCGTTCGCTATGCGGACGAAGTGGTTAAGCTTAAAGAAACCAAGAAGAAGTAATTAGGGGCTGACGATGGATAAGAAAGAATCACGGCTTCGCCGCGGACGCCAAACCCGCATCAAGATTGCGGAATTGAAAGTAAATCGCTTGTCGGTGCATCGCACCACCTGCACATTTACGCCAACCTGATCAGCCCGGACGCTAAAGTCCTGGTTTCGGCCTCGACGGCTGAAGCGGAAGTTCGCGCTGAACTGGCAGGCCAATCCGGCAAAGGCGGCAATGCCGCTGCTGCAGCCTTGATCGGCAAGCGCGTCGCTGAAAAAGCGTTGAAAGCAGGAATTACCGAAGTTGCGTTCGACCGCTCCGGTTTCCGTTACCACGGCCGTGTGAAAGCGTTGGCAGAAGCCGCACGCGAAGCCGGTCTGAAGTTCTAAGGATCAATCATGGCAAAAATGCAAGCAAAAATGCAAAGCGACAAGCCGGATGATGGCATGCGCGAAAAAATGATCGCGATCAACCGCGTGACCAAAGTGGTCAAGGGTGGTCGTATCATGGGTTTCGCCGCGCTGACCGTAGTTGGTGATGGCGATGGCCGCGTCGGCATGGGCAAGGGCAAATCGAAAGAAGTGCCAGTTGGCGTGCAGAAGGCAATGGAAGAAGCCCGTCGCAACCTGATCAAAGTACCGCTCAAAAACGGCACCTTGCATCACACGGTTGTTGGTCGTCACGGCGCCTCCAAGGTCCTGATGAACCCAGCTAAGCCTGGTACTGGCGTTATCGCTGGTGGCGCAATGCGCGCTATCTTCGAAGTGATGGGCGTGACGGACGTGGTGGCGAAATCCACCGGTTCGAACAACCCATACAACCTGGTACGCGCTACGCTGGACGGCCTGTCGAAAATGAGCACTGCTTCCGATATCGCTGCCAAACGCGGCAAGTCGGTCGAAGACATTCTGGCTTAAGGTGGACAAAATGACAAACACAGTCAAAGTGCAATTGGTCAAGGGCTTGATCGGTACGCGCGAATCGCATCGCGCTACCGTGCGCGGTCTGGGTCTGCGTCGTGTAAATTCGGTTTCCGAATTGCAAGACACCCCATCCGTACGCGGCATGATCAATAAAGTATCGTATCTCGTTAAAGTTGTCGGGTAAGCCTTCGGGCTTACACGAACGGAGCAAATCATGGAATTGAATACTATTGCACCAGCCGAAGGCGCTAAGCACTACAAGCGTCGCGTCGGTCGCGGTATCGGCTCCGGCCTGGGTAAAACCTCGGGTCGTGGTCACAAAGGTCAGAAATCGCGTTCGGGCGGCTTTCATAAAGTCGGTTTCGAAGGCGGTCAGATGCCTCTGCAACGCCGTCTGCCTAAGCGCGGTTTCAAATCGATGCACGCAACCTTCAAAGCTGAAGTGCGCCTGTCCGATCTGAACAACCTGGCTGTTGGCGATGTCGACATTCTGGTCTTGAAGCAAGCTGGCGTTCTGGGCGTGTTGGCCCGTGACGTGCGCGTGATCTTGTCCGGCGAAATCACCAAAGCGGTGAATTTGAAGGGCTTGAAAGTGTCCGCTGGCGCGAAAGCAGCCATCGAAGCAGCCGGCGGCTCGGTAGCCTGAGTTGACCGCTAACAGCTTGATCGGAGCGAAAATTGGCGACTAATCCACAACTTGCTAAAAGTGCAGCGGCCGGTTTCCCTTGGGGACGGCTCTGGTTTTTGCTTGGCGCATTGGTGGTTTATCGTATCGGTGCTCACGTCCCGGTTCCCGGGATTGACCCGACACAATTAGCCTCGCTGTTCAAGGAGCACGAAGGCGGCGTCCTGGGCATGTTCAACATGTTCTCGGGCGGTGCCTTGTCTCGTTTTACAGTGTTTGCGCTGGGTATCATGCCTTATATCTCGGCCTCGATCATCATGCAATTGCTGTCGATCGTGTCACCGCAGATGGAAGCGTTGAAAAAAGAAGGCGAAGCAGGTCGTCGCAAGATCACCCAGTACACCCGGTATTTCACGGTTGCCCTGGCACTGTTCCAAGCGTTAGGCATTGCAGTCGCACTGGAGTCGCAAGCTGGTCTGGTGTTGGAACCTGGTCTTGCATTCCGCTTCGTGACGGTCGTCACTTTGTTGACCGGAACAATGTTTTTGATGTGGTTGGGTGAGCAAATTATTACCGAGCGTGGCTTGGGGAATGGCATCTCGATCATCATTTTTGCCGGGATTGCAGCAGGTCTGCCGTCGGCGTTGGGTGGCTTGTTCACTCAGGTGTCGAATGGTTCGATCGGCAGCTTCAGCGCGATTTTCATCGTGATTCTGGTAGCACTGGTAACGTACTTCGTTGTATTCGTCGAACGTGGTCAGCGCAAAATATTGGTCAATTACGCGAAGCGCCAGGTAGGCAACAAGATTTATGGCGGTCAAACCAGCCATTTGCCGTTGAAGCTGAACATGGCCGGCGTGATCCCGCCGATCTTTGCTTCTTCGATCATCTTGTTCCCGGCCACTATCGTGGACTGGTTTTCAAAGGGCGCCGACAACGCTAACCCTGCGGTGCGGTTCTTGAAAGATTTGGCAGCATCGATGGGGCCTGGTGAGCCTATCCATGCGCTGTTGTACGCAGTGGCGATCGTGTTTTTCTGTTTCTTCTATACAGCGCTGGTATTTAACACAAGGAAACAGCGGATAACTTGAAGAAAAGCGGTGCGTTCATTCCCGGGATCCGTCCAGGCGAGCAGACAGCCCGTTACATCGACAAGATCCTGACACGCTTGACACTTGCCGGCGCAGTCTACATCACCCTGGTGTGTTTATTGCCGGAATTTATGCAAGCCCAGTGGAAAGTACCATTCTATTTCGGCGGTACTTCTTTATTGATTATTGTAGTTGTCACCATGGATTTCATGGCGCAAGTACAGAACTACGTGATGTCGCAGCAATATGATTCGCTGCTGCGCAAAGCAAATTTCAAGGGCGGAATTCCGACGCGTTAAGCGCGGTAAACATACCGAATGGCAAAAGACGACGTCATACAGATGCAGGGCGAGATTCTTGAGAATCTCCCAAATGCAACATTTCGAGTGAAGCTGGAGAACGGACACGTGGTGCTCGGGCATATTTCAGGTAAAATGCGGATGAACTATATTCGCATTCTCCCTGGAGACAAGGTGACGGTGGAGTTAACGCCGTACGACCTGAGCCGAGCCCGCATTGTGTTCCGTACCAAGTAACACACTGAATCAAACCAAAGAAGCGAAAGAAAGAGCCCAAAAATGAAAGTTCTCGCATCAGTCAAGCGGATCTGCCGCAACTGCAAGATCATCAAGCGCAAAGGCGTAGTCCGCGTTATCTGCGTGGAACCACGTCACAAGCAGCGTCAAGGTTAATCGAGGAATAACAAATGGCACGTATTGCAGGGGTTAATATCCCAAATCATCAGCATACCGTTATCGGCCTGACGGCCATCTACGGTGTGGGCCGTCCACGCGCAGAGAAAATCTGTGCATCGACCGGTGTAGCAACCAACAAAAAGATCAAAGATCTGGATGACAGCGAACTGGAAAAACTGCGCGATGAAGTAGGTAAATTCATCGTCGAAGGCGATCTGCGTCGTGAACTGTCCATGAACATCAAGCGTTTGATGGATCTGGGTTGCTACCGCGGCATGCGTCATCGTAAGGGTCTGCCTTGCCGTGGCCAGCGTACGCGTACGAACGCACGTACCCGCAAGGGACCGCGTAAAGCCGCTCAATCGCTGAAAAAATAATCCGCTAGGGAATAATTATGGCTAAGTCGCAAAATAACGCCGCATCAGCACGCGTGCGTAAAAAAGTTAAAAAGAACGTCGCTGAAGGCATCGCGCATGTCCACGCTTCGTTCAATAACACCATCATTACCATCACCGATCGTCAAGGCAATGCCTTGTCGTGGGCTACCTCCGGCGGTGCAGGCTTCAAGGGTTCGCGTAAATCGACCCCGTTCGCAGCGCAGGTCGCCGCGGAAGCTGCTGGTAAAGTGGCTGTTGAGTGTGGCGTGAAGAACTTGGAAGTACGTATCAAGGGCCCAGGTCCTGGTCGTGAATCCGCCGTTCGCGCGCTGAACAACCTGGGCATCAAGATCACCGAGATCCAGGACGTGACGCCGGTACCGCACAACGGTTGCCGTCCACCGAAACGTCGTCGTATCTAAGATAGTGTTGCAGAGGGCGCTTCGGCGCCAGCTGCTTTGCTGTCTGTTGTAACTCAGTACAGTTGTGTGAAAACGCTGGAGCAGGGAGCCGGAAACGGTTATACTGCCCGGCTGTTCTTGCCTGTCAAATCCTGTTTGACGGGTTTTTCGTTTTCAGCCACCGTCTGATTGAAACCAAATCAGACTAGCGCCTAACCGCATCAGTGTGTTTGATCATGCATGTGGCTGGGGCGTTATCATTTAAAAAAAGGAAGTATCGTGGCACGTTATATCGGACCTAAAGCAAAACTTTCCCGCCGTGAAGGTACAGACCTGTTCCTGAAGAGCGCACGTCGCTCGCTGGACAGCAAGTGCAAACTGGACGTCAAGCCAGGCCAGCACGGTGTCAAATCCGGCGCCCGCACCTCGGACTACGGTAACCAACTGCGCGAAAAGCAAAAAGTCAAGCGCATGTACGGCGTGCTGGAACGTCAATTCCGCCGTACTTCGCTGAAGCAGACCGTCGTAAAGGCAACACCGGCGAAACGCTGTTGAAGTTGCTGGAAACGCGTCTGGACAACGTTTGCTACCGCATGGGCTTTGGCTCGACCCGCGCTGAAGCGCGTCAATTGGTCAGCCACAAAGCGTTCACCGTGAACGGTATCGTTGTGAACATCGCTTCGTATTCGGTCAAAGTTGGCGACATCATCGCTGTTCGTGAAAAATCGAAAAAGCAAGTGCGTATCGTTGAAGCACTGTCGCTGGCCGAACAAGTTGGCATGCCTAGCTGGGTTTCGGTTGATGCCAAGAAAATGGAAGGTACCTTCAAGTCCCTGCCAGAGCGTAACGAAATCGCTAACGACGTCAACGAATCGCTGATCGTCGAGCTGTACTCGCGTTAATAGTAGTCAGTAGCAAGATCTCCGCCCACTTTGCTTTTGTAAAGTGGGCGTTTCACTAATGCCATCAGCCTTATCGGTGTAATGAGCCGAGGGTATTTGAAAAGGACATTTCATGCAAAACAGTTTGTTGAAGCCACGTATTATCGATGTTGAAGCTCTCGGTGCAGGTCACGCCAAGGTCGTGATGGAACCGTTCGAGCGCGGCTATGGCCACACATTGGGTAACGCGTTGCGCCGCGTTCTGCTGTCGTCGATGGTGGGCTACGCGCCGACCGAAGTGACGATCGCTGGCGTCGTCCACGAATATTCTTCCCTCGATGGCGTGCAAGAAGACGTCGTCGATCTGTTGCTGAACTTGAAGGGTGTGGTTTTCAAAGTCCACAACCGCGATTCGGTAACCCTGACCCTGAAAAAAGAAGGCGAAGGCGCGATCCTGGCCTCCGACATCGACCTGCCGCATGACGTCGAACTGATCAACCCTGACCACGTGATCGCCCACCTGACCGCTGGTGGCAAGCTGGACATGCAGATCAAGGTTGAAAAAGGCCGCGGCTACGTTCCTGGTAACGTGCGTCGCCTGTCGGAAGACACGAACAAGACATCGGCCGCATCATTCTCGATGCATCGTTCTCGCCAGTGCGCCGTGTATCGTACTTCGTTGAATCGGCCCGCGTTGAACAGCGTACCGACCTGGACAAGCTGATCATCAACATCGAAACCAACGGCGTGATCTCGCCGGAAGAAGCGATCCGCCAGTCGGCCCGCGTCCTGGTGGACCAGTTGAACGTGTTCGCTGCCCTGGAAGGCACGGAAGCCGCCGCCGAAGCGCCATCGCGCGCTCCGCTGGTCGATCCTATCCTGTTGCGTCCGGTCGACGACCTGGAGTTGACCGTGCGTTCGGCGAACTGCCTGAAAGCGGAAAACATCTACTACATCGGCGACCTGATCCAACGTTCGGAAAACGAACTGCTGAAAACGCCAAACCTGGGCCGCAAGTCCCTGAACGAAATCAAGGAAGTGCTGGCATCGCGCGGCTTGACCTTGGGCATGAAGCTGGAAAACTGGCCGCCTGCCGGCCTGGAAAAGTAATTCGTAGTTGTAGCAAACTGCCTGGGACAGGTGTCCCAGGCTTTTATTTTGTAGTACCAAACCGGTCCGCGGCTAGTCGGGGTTTCCCGCCCAGCCGATCGAAGAACTGGATTTAAACACTCACCGAAAGGATTTATCATGCGTCACGGTCACGGCCTCCGTAAACTGAATCGTACCTCGTCCCACCGTCTGGCAATGCTGCGCAACATGACAGTATCGCTGCTGCGTCACGAAGCGATCAAGACCACCCTGCCAAAAGCAAAAGAACTGCGCCGCGTTGTTGAGCCAATTCTGACCCTGGGCAAAACCGACTCCCTGGCAAACAAGCGTCTGGCCTTCAACCGCCTGCGCGACCGCGAAATGGTCGTCAAGCTGTTCGCTGAACTGGGCCCACGTTTTGCCAACCGTAACGGTGGTTATGTGCGTATCCTGAAAATGGGTTTCCGCGTCGGCGATAACGCTCCTATGGCGTTCGTTGAACTGATGGATCGTCCAGATACGACCGAAGCAGTTGAAGTTGCTGGCGAGTAATCCCAGTAATTGCATCTAAGAAAGCCAGGCCTAGCCTGGCTTTTTTGTTTTCTGCTGCAGCTATCCTTGCTGCGGTGTACTATTCTTCTTTCGCGCCGGCCCGGCACATGCGCTGCCTGCTCCGCGCGTCCTCCGTCGAATGGTCGAAAAGGTAGTTCATGTCCCGTTTCCCCTCCAGCGCCTCCGCGCGCGCCGCTCCCCTGCATCAACTGCTGATCTGGTTTGCCACCTGTTTGCTGCTGGCCATGGCCGTCTTCGGCGCCAGTCACGCCCGCGCCGACGATGAATTCCTCGATCCCGAGCTGGCCTTCAAATTTTCCGCCCGCATGCAGGACCCGTCCACCATCGCCGTCACCTATGTGATCGCCGATGGCTACTATATGTACCACGAGCGCTTCAAGTTCGAGGCCGTGGGCGCCAAGTTAGGCACGCCCGTGTATCCGGCTGGCAAGGTCAAGTTCGACGACACCTTCCAGAAGAATGTGGAAACTTTCCGCAAGACCCTGACCATCACCATTCCCGTGGAAGCGGCCGGCGCGTTCACCTTGAAGGCGACGGGACAGGGCTGCTCCGACAAGGGCCTGTGCTATGCGCCGCAGGATGCGACAGCCAAGCTGGTGGGCGGTGGCGGCGGCCAGAGCATGGCGCCCGGCACGGGCCTGCCGTCGAAGTTCGCCTTGCCGGCCGCGCCCGCAGTCGACACGGCGGCGATCAACGGTCCGCAGGCGCAGGCCTCGCCCGGCGTGTCCGTGCTGAGCATCCCCCAGGCGGAGATCACCAGCACGCCCGAGCCGGCCGCGGCGGCGCCCGTGGCGGCAAGTCCCGCGCCCGCGCAAAGCGAGATGGGCAAGATCGAGGCGGCCTTGAAGGGCGGCAAGCTTCTCGTCATCGTGCCGCTGTTCATGTTGTTGGGCCTGGGGCTGGCGTTTACACCGTGCGTGCTGCCGATGGTGCCGATTTTGTCGTCGATCATCATCGGCGATGGCGCCAAGGTCAGCCGCTCGCGCGGCTTGCTGCTGTCGCTGACCTACGCGCTGGGCATGGCCATCGTCTATACGGCGCTGGGCGTGGCGGCCGGTCTGGCGGGCGAAGGCCTGGCGGCCCAGCTGCAAAATCCGTGGGTGCTGGGCTTCTTTGCCCTGCTGATGGCGGGCCTGGCGCTGTCGATGTTCGGTTTTTATGAACTGCAAGTGCCGGCTTTCCTGCAAGGAAAATTGACGTCCGTGTCGAACCAGCAATCGTCGGGCCGCCTGGCGGGCGTGTTCGTCATGGGTGCCATTTCCGCCCTGATCGTGGGACCCTGCGTGGCCGCGCCGCTGGCTGGCGCCTTGCTGTACATCAGCCAGACGCGCGACGTCGTCATTGGCGGCGGCGCGCTGTTTGCCATGGCGGTGGGCATGAGCGTGCCGCTGCTGCTGGTGGGCGTCTCCGCCGGCACCTTGCTGCCCCGTGCCGGCGCGTGGATGGATGCCGTCAAACGCTTCTTTTGGCGTGCTGCAGCTGGGCGTGGCCTGGTGGCTGGTCTCGCCCGTGCTGCCGGGCGCCGTGCAAATGCTGGGCTGGACGGTCCTGCTCGTCGGCTATGGCATGTATTTGCTGGTGGGCAAGAGCGGCGCGCAACACGCCTGGGTGGCCAAGGCCTTCGGCCTCGTGTTTGCCGTGCTGGGCGCGATGCAGCTGGTGGGCGTGGCCAGCGGCGGCCGCGACCCGCTGGCGCCGCTGGCCCACCTCGGTGGCGGCCAGGTCCACGCGCAACCGTTTACGCGCGTAAAGACCGTGGCGCAGCTCGATGCGGCGCTGGCGCAGCTGGGTGGCAAGCCGGCCTTGCTGGACTTTTATGCGGACTGGTGCGTGTCGTGCATCGAGATGGAAAAACTGACCTTCGTCGATCCCGCCGTGCGCGAGAAGATGGGGCAAGCCGTGCTGCTGCAAGTGGACGTGACGGCCAATGATGCGGACGACAAAGCCATGCTGAAACGTTTCCAGCTGTTTGGCCCGCCGGGCATCATCATGTTCAATCCGCAGGGGCAGGAAATCGCCCAGTCGCGCGTGATCGGCTTCCAGAATGCATCGACGTTCCTGACTTCCTTGCGCAAGCTCGACGGACAGTAAGCGTTTACTTGTCTGATCGATAAGAAAAAGCCTGCAATGCAGGCTTTTTCTGTTTCTGCGCCAGCTACAACTTAGCCGGCTTTCGGATGCTGCTGCATGCCGTGGTGGCTACCGCGCATGCCACCGTGCTTGCCGCCAGGCACGCTATCGTCAAACACTTTCTTTTGTTCCGGCGTCAGCACGGCGTAGAAGGTTTTCAGCGAGGCCAGGCGGCTTTCCTGGGCCGCGATGCGTTCCTTCGACATGGCGATCCATTGCTCCATGCGTTCCGGTGCCGACAGCTTGGCCATCGCTTCGCGCTTGGCCCTCCAGTCGCCCATCGGCTTTTTCGGCGCGTTGGCGGCCGTGAACGTGGCCCAGGCCGGTTCCTGCGCGGCCGTCAGCTTCAGCTTGTCATGCAGGCGCGCCTGGTACTTGGCCATGCGCTCGGCCGGGTTGCCTGCGCGGTGCTGGCCGCGCTGGCCTTCATGTTGCATCTTGGTGCTGGCGGCAGGCGCGCTGGCGGCCGCTTCCTGGGCGTGGACGGTCAGCGATGCCGCACCCATGCCGAGTACGCTCATGGCGATGATCAAATTCTTGCGCAAGGTTGTCATTGAGGCGTTCATCTGGATTCCTTTGTAAAAGTGAGGGATGTGCATGTTGCAGCACATGAATCCATGTTGGACGCCCCATGTTTCCCCGAAGTGTCCGCTGCCAGACAGTTTGTATCTATATGTTTCTTCGGGTCTCCTATATACAAGACGATACAAATGCGTTGTGCAAGGGCGGGGGAAGTGGGGATAATTCGTATTATGGAACCCACTTCTACAATTCTCATCGTCGACGATGACCGCGATATCCGCAGCTTGCTGGCGGACTACCTGGAAACGAACGCCTACCGCACCCTGGGCGCGGCAGATGGCACGGCCATGTGGAAAATCCTCGATGAAACGCGGCCCGACCTGATCGTGCTCGACTTGAACCTGCCTGGCGACGATGGGCTGACCCTGTGCCGCAAGCTGCGCGCCCAATCGACCGTGCCGGTGATCATGTTGACGGCGCGCAATGAGCCGCTGGACCGTATCCTGGGCCTGGAAATGGGCGCCGACGATTACTTGCCGAAACCGTTCGAGCCGCGTGAATTGCTGGCGCGCATACGCAGCGTGCTGCGCCGCAGCCACGCCATGCCGTCGAACGTGCCTTCTGACAAGGCGCAGCAAATCCGTTTTTCCGGCTGGACCCTGGACCTCACGGCACGCCACCTGCTCAACCCCAGCGGCCTGGTGATCATGTTGTCGGGCGCCGAGTTCCGTTTGCTGCGCGTGTTCCTGGAACACCCGAACCGCGTGCTGAACCGCGACCAGTTGCTGAACCTGACGCAGGGGCGCGCGACGCCGACCCGTTCGACCGCTCGATCGATATCCAGATCAGCCGCCTGCGGCAAAAGCTCGGTGAAGATGCCCGCTTGCCGCAAATCATCAAAACCGTGCGCAACGGCGGCTACGTGCTGGCCGGCCAGGTCAATGTGGAGCCGCACGCGTGAAGGCCTTCCTGGGATCGATGACGGGCCGCGTCTTCATGTTTTTGCTGATCGGTATCGTCGCTTCGGCCGCATTGACGCAGTGGCTGGCCGTGGGCGAACGCCAGCGTGCCATCGAGCAATACCGCGACTACCACGCCGTGGAGCGGGCAGAACAACTGGTGATGGCGGCCGACGTGGTGCCGCTGGCCTCGCGCGCCGCCTATCTGAAAGTGGCCAACAAAGGCAGCGTGCGCCTGGAACTGCGTCCCGAGAAGGAACATACGCCCGGTGCGCCGACGGAATTTTCCACCGCCCTGCAAGCCAAGCTGGGCGAGGGTTTCAAGGTCAGCGCGCTGGCCGAACGCCCGGAAGCCTGTGTCAAGCCGCGCCAGTCGCCGGGCATGTTTTCCGCCAAGCCATGGGGCGGCACCTGCGAAAACCTCGACGTGCGCATGCAGGACGGTCACGTGCTGCGCCTGATGGTCTTGCCGCCGCGCCAGCAGCCGCCGTTCAATGAACACAACGACTGGATGACCCTGCTGCCATTCTTGATTAGCATCGCCATCCTCGCCTACCTGGTCACGCGCATGACCATGCGCCCGCTGAAACAGCTGGCGCAGGCGGCAAAAGACCTGGGCAACGACATCAACCATCCGCCGCTGACCCTGTCGGGCGCCAGCGAAATCCGCCAGGCCAGCGCCGCCTTCAATGCCATGCAGGCGCGCATCCGCCAGCATATTTCCCAGCGTACACAGATGCTGGCTGCCATCACGCATGACTTGCAGACGCCGCTGACGCGCTTGCGCCTGCGTCTGGAAAAAGTGGCGGATACGGAATTGTACGACCGCCTGGTGGGCGACTTGTCGGCCATGCAAAGCATGGTCAAGGAAGGGCTGGACCTGGCCCGCTCGATGGATAGCACGGAAGCGATGCAGGCGCTCGATCTCGATTCCCTGCTCGATAGCGTCTGCTCCGACGCGGCCGATGCCGGTCAGAAAGTCACCCTCAGTGGACAGGCAGGCATGGCCTTGATGGCGCGCCCGATCGCCATGCGGCGCTGCCTGGTGAATTTGATCGACAATGCCGTCAAATACGGCCTGTACGCGCAGGTGACCGTCGAGCGCATTGCCGGCGCGGCGCGCATCCGCATCCGCGACGGGGGGCCAGGCATTGCGCCCGATCAGCTGGCCAAGGTATTCGAACCGTTTTACCGCATCGAGACTTCGCGCTCGCGCGAATCGGGCGGCACGGGCCTGGGCCTGACCATCGCGCGCAATATTGCCGAGCAGCATGGCGCCACGGTTTCACTGCTCAATCATGCTGACGGTGGACTGGAAGTCACCCTTATCGTGCCAGAGTATTACGCTGGAAAGTGATCATTTCCATGCGACAATATTGTGCTTTATGCTCCCTGGCAACTACCTTCAACCTGCAGCCCTGCGCTGCGACAGCGTGACAGAACAATGAAAAAGACTAGTCTGGCAATCCTCGTGGGTGCGGCCCTGTGTATCGGTGGCGGCATCTGGTATTTCAAGCATCAGTCCGGCGCAGCGACCGGTGGGCAGGAGGGTAAAGGGGGCAAGGGCGGGCAGGCGCCGACGACGGTGAGCGTGGTCGCGCCGCTGCGCCAGGATGTGCCGATGGTGCTGCAAGCCAATGGCAGCGTCATGCCCATCAGCAGTGTCGACCTGCACCCGCAGACGACCAGCACGATTACCAAAGTGCATATCCGCGAAGGGCAGTTCGTCAGGCAGGGCGAGCTGATGTTCACGCTCGATGCGCGCAGCGAGCACGCGAATGTTGACAAGGCGCAAGCGCAGGTGCTGCGCGACCGCGCCTCGGTGCAGGACCTCGAACGCCAGCTCAAGCGCAACCAGGATTTGCTGAGCAAGAATTTTATCGCCCAGGGCGCCGTGGATACCCTGCAAAGCCAGCTCGACGCGGCACGCGCCTTGCTGGCCGCCGACCAGGCTGCCTTGCGTGCCGCCCAGGTCGATTCCAGCTACACGGTCCTGCGCGCGCCGCAGAGCGGCCGCGTGGGTGCCATCAATGTGTATCCGGGCAGCCTGGTGCAGCCGGCTACTTCGCTGACCAGCATCACCCAGCTCGACCCCATCGACGTGTCGTTCACCTTGCCGGAAAGCAGCCTGTCGGGCTTGCTGGCGGCGCAGAAGGCGGGCGAGGTGCCCGTCACGGCGCTGCTGTCGGACGCGGGCGGCAAGCAGCTCGATGGCAAACTGAACTTTATCGACAATGCCGTCGATCCCGCCACGGGCGTGATCAAGGTCAAGGCCCGTTTCAACAATGGCGGCACCGACCTGTGGCCTGGCCAGTACGTGAATACGCAGCTGACCGTGCGCACCCTCAAGGATGCGCTCGTCATTCCGCAAAACGCCATCATCACGAGTACCACCGGCACGTTCGTGTACTCGATGGAGGCGGACAACACAGCCAGGATGCGCAAGATTGCCCGCGTGTATGCATTCGGACCGAGCGCCGTCGTCACCGGCCTGGCAGGCGATGAAAAAGTCATCGTCGATGGCAAGCAGAACTTGCGCCCAGGCAGCAAGGTGCGCCTGGCGGAAAAAAAAACACAAGGCCGCCGATGGCGCCGCCGCAGCGCAGGGCAAGCCAGCATGAACCTGTCCGAACTGAGCATCCGCCGCCCCGTCATGGTGGTGCTGCTGTCCCTCTCCATCATCCTGGCCGGCGTGCTGGCCTACCTGCAAATTCCCGTGGCGGCCTTGCCGAGCTACAACACGCCCGTCATCAACGTCAGCGCCGACCTGGCTGGCGCCAGCCCGGAAACCATGGCCTCGTCGGTGGCCTTGCCGCTGGAAAAACAGTTTTCCACCATTTCCGGCCTCAGCCTGATCACGTCCACGAGTACCCTGGGCAATACCTCGCTGACCCTGGAATTTGACGCCAGCATCAATGTCAACGAGGCGGCCGTCGATGTGCAGGCGGCCCTGCTGCGCGCGCAGCGACAGTTGCCGACGGAAATGACGGATTTGCCGTCTTACCGCAAGGTCAATCCGGCTGATGCGCCGGTGCTGTTCATCCAGATGACGTCGCCCTCGCTGAACTTGTCGGATCTCAATGATTATGCGGAAAACCTGATCGCCCCGAGCCTGTCGACCTTGCCCGGCGTCGCCCAGGTCATCGTCAATGGCCAGAAACGCTTCGCCGTGCGCGTGCGTGCCCGTGCCGACCTGATGAATGCGCGCAACCTGACGATGGACGAACTGGCTGTTGCCTTGCGCACCTCGAATACGAATTCCCCGCTGGGCATTCTTGACGGTCCGAGCCAGACCCTGACCATCCAGGGCAATCCGCAAATGATGAAAGCGGCCGATTTTGCCGAACTGATCGTCGCCAGCCGCAATGGCCAGCCTGTGCGCCTGAAAGACGTGGCCGAGGTGGAAGACAGCTTTCAATCGATCAAGGCCGTCGGCAGTTTCAATGGCGAGCGCTCGATCAGTCTGATGGTGCAGCGCCAGCCGGACGCCAATACCGTGCAAGTGGTCGATGGCGTGCGCCGTTTGCTGCCGGGCTTCAAGGAGCAATTGCCGCAGTCGATACAGATCAGCCTGGTTAACGATCGCTCGCTGTCGATCCGCGAAGCCATCCACGACGTCAATTTGACCCTGGCCCTGACCGTGGTGCTGGTGGTGCTGGTGATCTTTTTGTTCCTGCACCGCGCGGCCGCCACCTTCATTCCGGCCGTCACCATGCCGATTTCCCTGCTCGGCGCCCTGGCCCTGCTGTACTGGCTCGGCTACAGCCTCGACAACGTTTCCCTGCTGGGCATTACCCTGGCCGTGGGCCTCGTCGTCGACGATGCCATCGTGGTGCTGGAAAACATCGTGCGCCATATCGAGATGGGCAAGAAACCGATACGCGCGGCGCTGGAAGGGGCGAAAGAGATGGGCTTTACCATCATCTCGATTTCCGTCTCGCTGGTGGCCGTGTTTATCCCCATCTTCTTCATGCCGGGCGTGATCGGTTTGCTGTTCCACGAGTTCGCCGTGGTCGTTTCGCTGGCCGTGCTGGTGTCCGCCGTCGTGTCGCTGACCCTGGTGCCGATGCTGGCCAGCCGCTTCCTGCCGGCCGACTCGCGCGAGCACAATGACAGCGACCCCAGCCATGGCGAGAAAACCTTTATCGGCCGCCATTTCGAAGCCGGTTTCACGAAATTGCGCAACGGCTATGTGCATCTGCTCGACAAGGCCCTGGCGCACCGCAACGTGGTGCTGTTCGTTGCCGTGTGCACCTTTGCGCTGACGGTGCTGCTGTACGCGACCATTCCCAAAGGTTTCTTCCCCGAGGAAGACCTGGGCCAGATCCAGGTGAATACGGAAGCGTCGGAAGATATTTCCTCCGCGGCATTGCAGGATTTGCAAGCCCGCGTGGCGGCCGTGCTCATGGCGGACCCCAGCGTGCAGGATGTGACCTCGTTCGTCGGCGGCGGCAACACGGGGCGCATGTTCATGGTCTTGAAACCGCGCAGCGAGCGGCCGAAAATGCCGGTGGTGCTGGAAAACCTGCGCCGCGCCACGAGCGCCGTGCCCGGCATGGCCGTGTATTTCCGGCCCGTGCAAAACTTGCAGCTGGGCGGGCGCCAGAGCAAGAGCCGCTACCAGTACACCTTGCAAAGCGTGAGCCCCGACGCGCTGAATGACTGGGCGGAAAAGTTTATTGCCGGCATGCGCACCGATCCGGCCTTCCGCGACGTCACCAGCGATTCGCAAATCAAGGGCTTGCAGGCGTCGCTCAGGATCGACCGCGACAAGGCCAATCTGCTGGGCGTGCAAATGTCCGACATCCGCACGGCCCTGTACAGCGCCTTTGGCGAGCGGCAAGTGTCGACCATCTATTCCTCGGCCGCCAGCTATTATGTGATCCTGGAAGCGGCCACGGCGGACCGCCAGTATGACGATGCGCTCACGCGCGTCTCCGTGCGCAGCAAGACGGGCGAGCTGGTCAAACTATCAAGTATTGCCTATGTGGAACGCACGATCGGCCCCACCTCCGTGAATCACCAGGGGCAGTTGCAAGCCGTCACCATCGCCTTCAACCTGGCGCCGGACGTGCCGCTGGGTATCGCCACGGGAAGGATCGATGCGATGGCCAAGGACATGAGCTTGCCGGCCTCCATCATCACGCGCTACGGCGGCGATGCTGCCGTGTTCCAGAGCTCGCAGTCGAGCCAGATCATTCTCATCATTGCCGCGCTGGCCGTGATCTATGTGCTGCTCGGCGTGCTGTATGAAAGCTACATCCACCCGCTGACCATCCTGGCCGGCTTGCCGTCCGCGGCCGTGGGGGCGCTATTGACCCTGCGCCTGTTCGGCATGGACCTGACCATGATCGCCATCATCGGCATTTTGATGCTGATCGGCATCGTCAAGAAAAACGCCATCATGATGATCGACTTTGCCCTGCATGCGCAGCGCAACGACGGACTGGCGCCGGCGGAGGCCATCCGCCAGGCTTGCATCCTGCGTTTTCGTCCCATCATGATGACCACGGCGGCGGCCTTGATGGGCGCCTTGCCGATTGCCCTGGGCCTGGGCGCCGGTGCCGAGCTGCGCCAGCCGCTGGGCCTGGCCGTGGTCGGTGGCTTGCTTTTCTCGCAAGTCATTACCTTGTTCATCACGCCCGTCATCTATTTGTTCCTCGACAAGTACAGCGGCACGGGACCGTTGACGGATGAGCAACTGGTGGCGCTCGACAACAAGGCCTGAGCCGCCACACGGCCACCACCGGCGCCCCGTTCCTCTGTGAATGCGGCGCCGGTCTTGTATGGACGGTGATACATACGGTAACAACCGTCAAGAGACGGCTCGGGTACCCTAGCTTGCGCTGCAAGGAATACCGCTATCCTGTACGCTTCGGGTTGGAAATGCCGGGGAAGTGTTCCCAAAAGCAAGGGACTCTGGCACTATGGCTGCCCTGTAAGATTATTTTTGTTGCTACACAGAAAGCACGATTCATTTTGCATGACACGACCCATTTGATGGCTGCCGATTCCGATGTTTGCCCCACCTGCGGGCAAGTCATCCAGCCACCACCGGCCTACGGGTCCAGGACCAGCACCATGCGCAAGGTGGCGCTCGGCGTGTCCGTCTTGCTGCACGTGCTGCTGGCCGCGTATGTCCTGCTGCGCAGCGACACCATCGAAAAGATTCCGCCGCCGAAGAAGGAAAGCGCGATGGTCTACATTGCGCCCCTGAAGGACAAGCCGCAACCGAAGCCGCAGCCCAAGCCCACACCCAAGCCCACGCCGAAACCGAAGGACACGAAAGTGGCCAAGGTGAAACCACCGCCGGCGCCGAGCAAGCGCGTGGTCACAAAAGACGTGCCGCGCGACAAGCCAAAACTGGAAACATTTACGCCGCCGCTGGTGTCGAAAGTGCCGTTGCCGCCGCCGCCCGCCGAAGACATGAGTGCGATGATCGAGCAGCGCCGCAAGCAGCGTCAGGCGCAAAATCCCGCGCCGCCGGCCGAGGAAAGCGAAAACGACCGCGCCATGCGCGTGGCCAAGGCGAATATCGCCGGCGCGCAGGGACGCAATTCCGGCAGCGACCGCGAGGATTCGGGCGGCGTGTTTTCTATCGTCAACCAGACCTCGTTCAGCGCGGAAGTCAAGTTCAAGGGCTGGAATGGCAACTTCAAGCGCAACTGGCTGAAGCAGGAAAAAGTGGAGCTGGGCAATGAGCCCGATATCGAAACGGCCATCCTGAAGAAGATGATCCAGCTGATCCGTGCCGAAAAGCCCGGCGATTTCGTGTGGGAATCACGCCGCCTGGGACGCAACGTCAACCTCAGCGCCCGCGTGGAAGACACGGCTGAGCTGATGGCTTTCCTGCGCCAGGAATTCTTTTCCGAGAAGCGCCCAGGGCCGGGACGGCGCTAAACGTCCAGCGCAATAAAAAAGGCTGCACCGTGTGAACGGGCAGCCTTTTTTACGCAGCGTTGATCTTGATCAAGCCGGTTTGTCCGCTTCCGGCTCGACGTCGTCTTCCATCTCGATCAAGTCGACCATCTGGGCCGCGCCGTCTTCGCTGATGCCGGCCAGTTCCATGATCTTGTCATTGGCTTCGTCGATGCCGACTCTTTTCAGGGCCGAGAACAGTTGCACGGTGAACGGGAAGCCGACGCCGTCTTCATCCACGTAGCTGTCGAGCTTGGCTTTCGCCTGGCGCAGCGCGTTGACCGATTCATTGCGGTTCAGCTTATCGACTTTCGTCAGGATGCAGTGAATTGGTTTACCCGTCGGGGCGAACCATTCCAGCATCTGGATGTCCAGGTCGGTGAAGGGACGGCGCGAATCCATGATCAGGATCAAGCCCGCCAATTGCTCGCGGCGCTGCACGTAGTCGCCCAGCAGGCGCTGCCAGTGCAATTTGGCCGAGCCCGATACTTCCGCGTAGCCGTAGCCCGGCAAGTCGACCAGCAGGCATTCGATCTCTTCGACGATGGTGGCATCCTTGCGGTGCTGCGCCACGTGGGCGCCGCCGATGGAGAAGTAGTTGATGTGCTGGGTACGGCCAGGTGTCTTGGAGGCGAACGCCAAGCCTTTCTGATTACACAAGATGTTGATGGCGGTCGATTTACCGGCATTGGAGCGGCCGGCAAAGGCGATTTCCGGCACCGTGGTATCGGGCAGGTCACGCAATTGGTTGACGGTCGTAAAGAAGCGGGCTTGCCAGAGTTTTGACATGGGAGTAGTAAAGCAACAAAAGGGAGCGATAAGGGAGCGATAACGCCAAGAAGCTATTGTACAATAAGGGGTTGTTTATTGTTGCCGGCGTAGCAGCGATGCGGCTTGCGGCCCTGAAAATAAAGCAAAAATCCACAGGGCGCGGCAATGTCCACCACTAATTTCTCACTGTCTCAGGGTGCCTGAATGAATCGTGCGTTTTCACCGTTTATCAAATCCATGCTGCTCGCTTTGCTGGCTGTATCGGCAACTGCTTCCGCGGTCGAAGCACCGAAACCGGCCGTCAAGGCCGATGCCGCCAAGGGCGCTACCCTGTACGCCGATGGCGATGCGGCGCGCGGCTTGCCTGCCTGCGTCTCCTGCCATGGCGCGGCCGGCAATTCGACCATCACGGTCAATCCGAAGCTGGCCGGCCAGCACGAAAGCTATATCTACAAGCAACTGGTCGACTTCACCACGCCGGAGCGCAGCCAGCCCGTCATGACGACGTACGCGAAGATGCTCAGCGACGCCGACAAGAAGAATATCGCCGCCTACCTGGGCGCGCAGGTGTCCAAGCCGGGTGCCGCGAAAAACAAGGATACGATCGACCTGGGCAAGAAAATCTACCGTGGTGGCATTGCTTCCAAGCAAGTTGCCGCCTGCGCCATGTCATGGCGCGACGGGCAATGGCATTCCCGTCCAGTATCCGCGCATCGCCGGCCAGCACCAGGATTACACGGTGGCCCAGCTGACCATGTTCCGCAGCACCAAGGCTGATGCCCGCAAGAACAGCGCGCAAATGCACACCATCGCCGCCCGCATGTCGGATGACGAGATTGCCGCCGTGGCCGATTACATCGCCGGCCTGAAGTAAGTTTTCATATTGGCAAGCGATTGCCAGGCGCAGCAGCGCGCATGAACAAGGGCGGCCGTCTCCACAGGCTGCCCTTTTTCATGGCAGGGGCCAAACAGGAGTATGCTGCCGCCTTGCGCGGAGAAACTATCTGCTCCATGCCTACATTTTCTTGAAGATTGCATATTCCGTATGAGTATCCACGTATGAGCACTGGCACGACTGGAATCGAGTTAAAGACCCAACGCCGCAGCCTGGCTGAATTCGTCGAGCTGGTCTCGTCGATGCGCTTTGCCATCAGCCTGCTGACCCTGATCGCCGTCGCCTCCATCATCGGCACCGTGCTCAAGCAAAACGAGCCCATGCCCAATTATGTGAACCAGTTCGGTCCGTTCTGGTTCGCCGTCTTCGACAAGCTGAGCCTGTATTCCGTGTATTCGGCCTGGTGGTTCCTCGTCATCATGGGTTTTCTGGTCGCCTCGACCTCGCTGTGCATCGTGCGCAATGCGCCGAAGATGCTCAAGGACATGCGCAGCTGGCGCGAAACCGTGCGCGAGCAATCGCTGCGCAATTTCCACCACAAGCTGGAATGGCAGGCGCCGCTGCCGCGCGCCGTGCTGGCGCAGCAGATGGTGATGCGCCTGAAAGACGCCGGCTACGGGGCCAAGGTCGTCGAGAAGGACAACGCCACCCTGGTGGCGGCCAAGCGGGGCGCCGCCAATAAATGGGGCTATATCTTTGCCCATGGCGCCATCGTCATCATTTGCGTGGGCGGCTTGCTCGATTCGGAAATGCCGATCCGCGTACAGCAATTTCTTTGGCAAGACGCCGTTTTCCGGCGTTTTCCGGCAGCGGCGTGATCGCCGATATTCCCGCCCAGCACCGTTTGAGCCTGTCGAATCCTACTTTCCGCGGCAATACCATGATCCCGGAAGGCTCGTCGAGCAACACGGCCATCATTCCCCAGGCCGATGGCGTGCTGATCCAGGATCTGCCCATCACCATCCTGCTGAAGAAATTCCACATCGATTTCTATAGCACGGGCATGCCCAAGCTGTTCGCCAGCGATGTGGTCGTCACCGACCATGCAACGGGAGAAAGTTTCCCCGCGACCATCAAAGTCAACCAGCCGCTGCTGTACAAGGGCCTGGCCCTGTACCAGTCCAGCTTTGAAGATGGCGGCAGCAAGCTCAAGTTGACTGGTTTTCCCATGACGGGCAAGACGACGAAACGCTTCGATATCGGCGGCGAAGTGGGCGGCAGCACGCCGCTCGAGCGCAGCGACGGCAATTCCTACACGGTGGAATGGTCGGGTTTCCGTCCGTTTAACGTGGAAAACCTCAGCGCGGGCCAGGATGCGCGCGCCGTCAGCAAGGCGGAAAGTTTCAACGATAAATTCGCCGTCGGCCTCGATAAACGCCTCGGGTCGGCCGCGAAGAACGCGCATAACAAGGATCTCAAGAACGTCGGTCCCTCGGTGCAATACAAATTGCGCGACAAGACGGGCCAGGCGCGCGAGTACCAGAATTACATGCAGCCCGTCACGGTCGATGGCACGACGGTGTTTCTGGCCGGCATGCGTGTCAACCCCAGCGACCCGTTCAGCTATCTGCGCATTCCCGCCGATGACAATTACAGTGTGAACGAATGGATGCGTTTGCGTGCCGCGCTGCAAGATCCCGCGCTGCGCCAGCAGGCTGCCGCACGCTATGCGGCGCGCGCCATGCCGCAGGCGAACGCGGAAGCCTTGCGCGGCCAGTTGCAGGAATCGGCGGCGAAAAGCCTGGGTATCTTTGCCGGCAATGGACAAGAGGGCGGTTTCCTCGCCATTTCGCGTTTCCTGGAGAAAGTTCCGACGGCCGAGCAAGAAAAAGCGGCCGATATCTTCATGAAAATCTTGAATGGCAGCCTGTGGGACTTGTGGCAGGCGGCGCGCGCCCAGGATGGCTTGAAAGCCATCGAGGCCGATGACAAGCACGGCCGCTTCCTGCAGCTGGCCACGAATGCGCTGTCCGACAGCTTCTTCTATGGCGCGCCCGTGTATCTGCAACTCGACGAGTTTACGGAGATCAAGGCGTCCGTGCTGCAAGTGACGCGTTCGCCGGGCAAGAGCGTGGTCTACCTCGGTTGCCTGTTCCTCGTGATCGGCGTATTTTCCATGTTTTATATCCGCGAGCGCCGCCTGTGGGTGTGGATCAAGGATGGCGAGGGCGGCAGCGAAGCCCTGATGGCCATGAGCACGCAACGCAAGACCCTGGATTTTGAAAAAGAATTTGAGACTTTGAAGGCAAAGCTGCCGCAATCGGCGTAAGCTGCGCTGAGTTGGATTGGCTGAGTTTCGGGACGCTTGCGCGTCGCCGGGAATGGAGAAAATGATGGAATTGGCAAACAAGCAAATATATACGCAGGAACCAGGATTTTTCAAGCGCCTGAGCCTGATCGATTGGCTGTATGGCGCCGGCTTGCTGGCCGCCTCGCTGTTCGGCCTGATGCGCTTTGGCGCCTTCATGGATATCTACGAAAAAGCCATCCTGCTGGCCGCGGCGCCCACGTTCGCGTGGCTGGGCTGGTACTGGAAGCCCGTGCGCTGGCTGATCCCGCTGGCGGCCGTGCTGTCGCTGTTCGCCATCGAACTGTACGCGGGCCATCTGGACATGGCGAACCAGAAATTCTTCCTGAAATACATCTTGTCGAGCCAGTCCGCCATCCTGTGGATGGGCACCCTGTTCGTGCTGTCGACCCTGTTCTACTGGATCGGCCTGGTGGCGCGCTCGGAATTCGGCTCGTCCGTCGGCTCCCTGCTGTGCTGGGCCGGCGTGGTGCTGGGCCTGACGGGCATGCTGGTGCGCTGGTACGAGTCTTACCTGATCGGCGCCGACGTGGGCCACATTCCCGTGTCGAACCTGTATGAAGTGTTCATCCTGTTTTCCTTGATCACGGCCATGTTCTACCTGTATTACGAGCAGCACTACGCGACGCGCCAGCTGGGCGCCTTCGTCATGCTGGTCATTTCGGCGGCCGTCGTGTTCCTGATGTGGTACACGGTCACGCGCGACGCGGCCGAAATCCAGCCGCTGGTGCCGGCCCTGCAAAGCTGGTGGATGAAGATCCACGTACCCGCCAACTTCATCGGCTACGGCACCTTCGCCCTGTCGGCCATGGTGGCGGCGGCCTACCTGCTCAAATCGAGCGGCTACCTGGTCGACCGCCTGCCGTCGCTGGAAGTGCTCGACGACGTCATGTACAAGGCCATTTCCGTCGGCTTCGCCTTCTTCACAGTAGCGACCATCCTGGGCGCCCTGTGGGCGGCCGAAGCATGGGCGGCTACTGGTCGTGGGACCCGAAAGAAACGTGGGCGCTGATCGTCTGGCTCAACTATGCAGCCTGGCTGCACATGCGCCTGATGACGGGCTTGCGCGGCCGCGTCGCCTCGTGGTGGGCGCTGGTGGGCTTGCTGGTGACGACGTTTGCCTTCCTGGGCGTGAATATGTTTCTCTCCGGCCTGCATTCTTACGGCAAGCTTTAATGACAGAAGCGTCATGAACGGCCCGGGAAAACTGGTGTAAGGTACAAATCATCACCTTTTCCCGGAGCCGCCATGTTGATCAAGCGCAGTCCCAACGGCATTGAGTTGCCGTATTCTTCCGAAATCACGCCGCGCGCCGTGTTTGAATCGCGCCGCAGCTTCATCAAGCAAATCGCCCTGGGCTCCGTGTCCAGCGCGGCCTTGCTGGAAATGGCCAGCCGCGAAGCGTTCGCGCAAGGCACCAATCCCAAGCTGGCTGCCAAGCTCAATCCTGCCTATTCGGCGCTGGACAAGCCAGACGGCCTATAAAGACGCCACCAGCTACAACAATTTCTACGAATTCGGCACGGACAAGAGCGACCCGGCGCAAAACGCGGGCACCCTGCGCACGCGGCCGTGGACCGTCAGTATCGAAGGTGAAGTCAGGAAGCCCATGACGCTCGATCTGGACGCCCTGTTGAAGCTGGCGCCGCTGGAAGAGCGCGTGTACCGGCTGCGCTGCGTGGAAGGCTGGTCGATGGTGATTCCGTGGGTTGGTTATTCCTTCTCGGAAATCATCAAGAAGGTCGAGCCGACGGGCAATGCCAAGTATGTGGAATTCATCACCCTGGCCGACAAGAAGCAGATGCCGGGCGTGGGCAGCCGCGTGTTGCAGTGGCCCTATACGGAAGGCTTGCGCATCGATGAAGCGAACCATCCGCTGGCGCTGTTGACCCTGGGCATGTATGGCGAAACCTTGCCGAACCAGAATGGCGCGCCCGTGCGCATGGTCTTGCCGTGGAAATATGGTTTTAAATCCGCCAAATCCATCGTCAAGATCCGTTTCGTCAAGGAACAGCCGCGCACATCCTGGAACCTGTCGGCGCCGTCCGAATACGGTTTTTATTCCAACGTGAACCCGAACGTCGATCATCCGCGCTGGTCGCAGGCGTCCGAGCGGCGCATCGGCGAAGACGGCTTTCTCGCGCGCAAGCGCAAGACCCTGATGTTCAACGGCTACAACGATGTTGCTTCCTTGTATGCGGGCATGGATCTGAAGAAGTTCTTTTAAGGAAAGACCATGGCCCTCAACCCCACGCCGAGACAATTGTCGCTCCTCAAAAGCCTGGTTTTTCTGCTGGCGCTGCTGCCGTTTGCGCGCATGGTCTGGCTCACGTACACGGGGCAACTGGTGGAGCCGCTGGAATTCATCACGCGCGGCACGGGCGACTGGACCCTGTATTTTATCTGCATCAGCCTGGCGGTGACGCCCTTGCGCCGCTTCACGCAATGGAATTGGCTGATCAAGCTGCGGCGCATGCTGGGCCTGTTCGCGTTTTTCTACGCGGCGCTGCACTTCACCACGTTTTTATGGTTCGATCACTTTTTTGATGTGCAGGAAATGTGGAAGGATGTGCTCAAGCGGCCATTCATCACGGTGGGTTTTATTGCCTTCGTGCTGCTGATTCCGCTGGCCGTGACGAGCACGAACGGCATGGTGAAACGCCTGGGGGGCAAGCGCTGGCAGTGGCTGCACCGGTTGATCTATGTCATCGCCCCGCTCGGTATCTTGCACTTCTGGTGGATGAAGGCGGGCAAGCACAATTTCGCGCAACCGATCCTGTTTGGCAGTATCGTCGCGCTATTGCTGTTAATGCGTGTGTATTTTTTCTGGAGCAAGCGCGTCAAAAATGCCAGGGCGGCGAATGCCGCCACCCCGGTGCGCTCCGTTTAGGTCGCCGGCACGATCACCGGTGGCGGCGGCACGGGCGCAGGTTCGACGGGGCCTTTGGCCGGTGCGCCCTTGGCCGCTGCGGCTTGGGCAGGTACAGGGGGCCGGGCTGGCCGCAGCCGGCCAGGACGCTAGAAACCACAATGGCGGTGCCGATATAAAACGCTGAGGATGACTTCACGATTAGAATCACGGTTTGATTAAGATCTTTGGAGTGTAGCATGAGCGAATCGGAATTCCTGGCCCTGGCTGAAGCCACCCTGACCCAGATCGAGGCGGCGCTGGACCGGCTGAACGATGAAGACGTGCTCGACGTCGAATGCAGCCGCAGCGGCAATGTGCTGGAGATCGAATTCATCGATAACGGCACGAAAATCATCGTCAACAGCCAGGCCCCCATGCGCGAAATGTGGGTGGCCGCCCGTTCCGGTGGTTTTCATTACAAACGCGTGGGCGACGAATGGATCAACACGCGCGACGGTTCGGAACTGTTTGCGGCCTTGTCCAGCATGGCCAGCGAGCAGGCGGGTGCGCCGGTGGTATTGAAGTAATTGTTTTAGCCGCGCGCAATCAAAAAGGGCAGCCTCTTCAGGCTGCCCTTTTTTGCATCAAACGATCTTAAAACAACTCGTTCTTGACGGCTTCCTTGGCTTTTTTTTTCTTCCTCCGGCGTACCGCGCGCCGCGCCTTCCAGGCTGCCTACGCCCGTGCCCGGTGGATTTTCCGCATAGTAATACTCGTCGCCAACATGGATCAGGCCTTCCGGCACGGCGCGTTCCTCGACGGGAATGCTCTTCAATGCCTTGGCCATATAGTTGATCCAGATCGGCAAGGCCAGGCCGCCGCCCGTTTCTCGGTTACCCAGGTTGCGCGGCTGGTCGTAGCCGATCCAGGCGATGCCCACCAGCTTGGCCTGGTAGCCGGCGAACCAGGCGTCGATGGAATCGTTGGTCGTGCCCGTCTTGCCGGCCAGGTCAGGGCGCTTCAATGCCATGGCTTTATTTGCCGTACCGAAGCGCACGACGTCGTTGAGCATGCTGTTCATCATGAAGGCATTGCGCTCATCGATGACGCGGTTGGCTTCCTCGCCCGCCAGGTCCGGCTTGGCTTGCGACAACACATTGCCGTCGCTGTCGGTCACCTTGGCAATCAGATACGGGTTGATCTTGTAGCCGCCGTTGGCGAACACGGCATACGCGCCCGCCATCTGCAGTGGCGTCACGTTGCCGGCGCCCAGGGCCAGGGTCAGGTACGGCGGGTTCTTGTCCGCATCAAAGCCGAAGCGCGTCGCGTATTCCTGGCCATACTTGGCGCCGATCTTGTGCAGGATGCGGATGGAAATCATGTTCTTCGATTTCATCAGACCCTTGCGCATGGTCATCGGACCGTCGTACTTGCTGTCGTAGTTCTTCGGTTCCCACGCCTGGCCGCCCGTCTGGCCCGCGTCGAACGAGATCGGCGCATCGTTGATGATGGTGGCCGGCGACAGGCCCCGTTCCAGCGAAGCGGAATAGATGAAGGGCTTGAAGGCCGAACCGGGCTGGCGCCACGCCTGCGTGACGTGGTTGAACTTGTTGCGGTTGTAATCGAAGCCGCCCACCATGGCGCGGATGGCGCCGTCGGTGGTGCTGGCCGAGACGAAGGCCGATTGCACTTCCGGCATCTGCGTCAAGACCCAGGTGTTGCCTTCCTGCATGACGCGGATCACGGCGCCGCGCTTGATGCGGCGGTTCGGCGCCGCTTTTTCCGACAGCCAGGCCGCGCCAAAGGTCAGGCCGGGGCCGGTAATGGTGATTTCCTCGCCGGCCGAGGTGACGGCCTGGATGGACTTGGGCGACGCCTGCAGCACCATGGCGGCGATGATGTCATCGCTGTCCGGGTGGTCGGCCAGTTCCGTCTCGATCGCGTCATCGGCTTCGGCCTTGGTTTTCGGAATCTCGATATATGCCTCCGGGCCGCGGTAGCCGTGGCGTTTCTCGTAATCCATCACGCCCTTGCGCAAGGCGATGTAGGCGGCGTCCTGGTCGGCCTTGGTGATGGTGGTGTAGACGTTCAGGCCGCGCGTGTAGGTGTCTTCCTTGAATTGCTCGTAGACAAGCTGACGCGCCATTTCCGACACGTATTCCGCGTGCACGCCGAAGGCGCTGCTATCGGTTTTCACTTTCAGCTCTTCATTCTTGGCTTCCGTGTACTGCTCTGGCGTGATGTAGCCCAGCTGCGCCATGCGCTGCAGGATGTATTGCTGGCGCATGCGCGCGCGCTTCGGATTGACGACGGGGTTGTAGGCCGATGGCGCCTTCGGCAAGCCAGCCAGCATGGCCGCTTCGGCCACGGTGAGGTCCTGGATATTCTTGCCGAAATAGATTTGCGCGGCCGACGCGAAGCCGTAGGCGCGCTGTCCCAGATAAATCTGGTTCATATACACTTCGAGGATCTGGTCCTTGCTGAGGTTTTTCTCGATCTTCCACGCCAGCAATACTTCATACGCCTTGCGTTTCAGGGTCTGTTCGCTGGACAGGAAGAAATTGCGCGCCACCTGCTGCGTGATGGTCGACGCGCCTTGCTTGGCGCCGCCCGTCAGATTGTGCAGGGCCGCGCGCGTGATACCGAGGTAATCAACGCCGCCATGCTCATAGAAGCGGTCATCCTCGATGGCCAGCACGGCTTTCTTCATGACATCGGGAATATCCTTGATGTGCACCATGTTGCGCCGTTCCTCGCCGAATTCACCGATCAGCACACTGTCGGACGTGAACACGCGCAGCGGCATCTTGGGCTTGTAATCGGTCAAGGTATCGAGCGCCGGCAGGTTCGGATAGGCCATGGCCAAGCCAAAGACCACCAGCAAGACGCCGACGATGCCCAGGCCCAGCAGCGATACCAGGGCCATCAGCAGAAAACGTTTGGGTTTGCTGCCCTTGGTGGGCGGCTTCGAGCCAGCGGAGCCAGCGGAGTTTGAAGATGTCATGCGTCGTATGTCTTTCGGTTAATTATGCCGGCCAATTATAAGCGAGCTTGCCGGGGTGGCAGCGCGCCGTGGCGCTTGCCCGGGGGCAGTGTCGAAACTTGCCGATACTCTATATAAGCGTGTATGGGCCCGCTGGCAACCAGGATTTGGTAACAATTATTCTGCGCCAGATCACGGCCGGGCCAGATAGGCGCCGCGTACCGCAGACTCCGGCGTGAAATCCATTTACAAGCCAGCGCTGCCAGGACTAGGCTTTCGAATGGCAGGAACTCCTCCCACGCTGACGTTTCTCTATGAAAAACATGTCTATCAGCAATTTTTTTGGCGCCGGCTTGCTGGGCGTCGACATCGCGGACGATGCCGTGCGCGTGGTCGAGTTGCGGCGCGGCGGGGAAAACTGTCGTGCCGGCATTGCGGCAGCGCCGCACTGGCTGCTGGAATAATGCTTGAAGGCAGTGTCGAAGATCTGCCGGGCCTGGCCGATGCCCTGCGCCAGGCCCACCGCGACAGCGGCAGCGGCTGCACGCGGGTGGCGCTGGCCATGCCGGCCACGGCCCTGATCACGCATGCGATCCGCTTGCCCGCAGGATTGCCGGAGGAACAGCTGGAAATCCTCGTGGGAACTGGACGCGGCGCAATACATGCCGTTTGCGCTGGAAGATGCCAGCCTGGATTTTGTCACTCTCGGCCCCGCGCCGCCGCTGGCCGGCACGACAGGCAAGGAGGTCGACGTGCTGCTGGTGGCGGCGCGGCGCGCCACCGTGCAGCGCCGTCTCGATGCGGCCACGGCGGCGGGTTTGCAGGCCGTGGTCATGGATAGCGAGGCGCTGGCCCTGCAGGCGGCGCTCGCGCACGGTGGCTGGCAAGCCTTGCCCGATGGTGGCGTGGCGTACCAGTTGGCCTGGGGCCTGGCCTTGCACCGGTACGCCCGATGAAAGTCCGCACGCAAGTGCTGTGCATCAACCTTGTGCCGTATCGCCAGGCGGCACGCCGCAGGCGTATTCAGCTGCTGCTGTGGCAACTGGCGGGTGGGGCGTTGCTGGGCTTGCTAGTGGCCCTGGCGGCAGGGGCTTGGCTACAGCACCAGCTCGACGCGCAGCTGCGCCGCCAGGAGGGCTGGCGCAGTGCCATGCAGCAAGTCGAGGTCGTCCTTGCCGCCGGCAAGCGGGTGCAGGGCGAGACGGCGGCACTGCTGCTGCGCCAGCAGGCCATCGCCAATTTGCAAGAGCAACGCAATGCCTGGGTCCGCATGCTGGACGCGCTGGCGCGCGCGATGCCGGCTGGCGTGGCCTTGCACAGTGTGCGCCAGGAAACGGCGATGGTGCGCTTGCAAGGGCATGCCGTTTCGCAGGAAAAGGTCGCGGCACTATTGTTGGCGCTGGCGCAGGCCGCGCCCTGGTCCCAGCCGGAAGTGCTTGAAGTGCGCGGCGCGGCAGATGGCGCCGTGGAATGGACGATACGGCTGGCGTTGGCACCCGCCGGGCAATCTTAGTCGTGGAGGTTGATCATGCTGAGCTTGAAGACCGCGTCGCTGTGGCCGCTACCCGCGCGCCTCGCTTGCGCCACCCTGGCCGGTTCGCTGGTGGCGGCCCTGCTGCACCTTGCTTGGCTCGATGGCCTGTTGGCGGCCGTGCAGGCGGGGCAAGGCGAGGAGGCCCGCCTGCACGCCGCTTATTTGTCGGCGCAGGCCAGGGCGAAGCAGTTGCCGCAGTGGCGCGCGCAGCAGCGCCAGGCCGGCGCCGAGCTTGCCCTCCTGGAACAGCAATTGCCCGACCAGCAGGCGATGGCGGTGCTGTTGACGGATATCAATGCCGCAGGCCAGTCGCGCGGCTTGCAATTTTCGCTGTTCAAGCCCGGCGCGGCCCAGCCGCAAGCACCGTATGTTGCCTTGCCGATCGCCATACAGTTGCGCGGCAGCTATCATGCCATGGGCGCGCTGCTGGCGGATCTGGCGCGCTTGCCGCGCATCGTCACGGTGCATGAGCTGGCCTTGAACCTCGGCAAGGATCGCTTGCTGACCCTGGATGCCGTGCTGCACGCGTATCGCTTGCCCGAAGCGGGAGAACGGGCGGCGCAAGCGGCTTTGGTGCCCAAGGCAGGCACGCCTGTAGCCGTAGCGGCATGGCGCCCGCTTGCCGCTGTCACGCCGCATCCCTATGAGGCGGCCGCGCTGGCCGATCCCTTCAATGCATTGCCGCCAGCGCCCGCGCCGGGTCAGCGGGGCAACGTGGCGGGGCCCGACCCGCGCCGCGTGCGTGAACCGCTGGAAAGCGTGGCCTTGCCTGCCATCAGCATGGTGGGCAGCGTGCAGCAGGACGGGCGCCTGAACGCGCTGCTGCTGGCGGGCCAGCGCGTGTACCGGGTGGCGGTGGGCCAGTATCTGGGGCAAGACCACGGTGTGGTGACGGAGATCAGCGAACAGGCGGTGCAGTACCGTGAATTGCTGCGCGAGGCGGATGGCCCGTGGCGCGAGCGGCGCGGCAGCCTGGCCTTGCAGGTGGCGGGGACGAAAGCCAGCCTGCCCGAGGCGGCGCCATGAGGCCGCGCCGCATGCTCCTGGCCGTCATGCTGTGTCTGCATGCCTGCGGCCTTGCCCAGGAGGCGGTGGTGCACGTGTCGGCCCCGCGCCCTTACGCGGGCGAGAAGATCTCCGTCGATTTCCAGAACGTGGGCGTGCGCGCGGCCCTGCACATCCTGGCTGATGCCTCCGGGCAAAACATCATCGCCAGCGACAGCGTGGCGGGCAATGTGACGCTGCGCCTGCACGACTTGCCGTGGGACCAGGCGCTCGACGTGCTGTTGCAGGCCAAGGGCCTGGACATGCGGCGCAACGGCAACGTGCTGTGGATCGCGCCGCGCGAGGAAATGCTGGCGCGCGAAAAGCTGGAGCTCGAAACGCGCGCGCAGATTGCCGAACTCGAACCTTTGCAATCGGCCATCTTCCAGCTCAATTACCAGAAGGCCGAAGCGTTCCGCAGCGTGTTCGGCCTCGATGCTGGGGAAGGGCGCAGCCGGCTGCTGTCGCGCCGTGGCAGCGTGCTCATCGAGCCGCGCACGAACCAGCTGTTCGTGACGGACGTGCCGGCGCGCCTGGAGCAGATCCGGCAACTGATCGCCAAGACAGATATTGCGACGCGGCAAGTGATGATCGAGGCGCGCATCGTCGAGGCGAACGACAGTTTCAGCCGCAACCTCGGTGCGCGCCTGGGTTTTACGGACCAGCGCCTGGCGGCGGGCCAGCTGCCCGGTTTTTCCCTGGGCGGCAGCGGGCGCCGCGCGGCCATCGGCGGCACGTATCAGGGCGTGGGCGAGGCGACGGGGCAAACGGTGGCGGGCAGCGGCGCCTTCGTGCCGAACACGCAATTCGTCAACTTGCCGGCCGCCAGCATCAACGGCTTGCAGCCGGCCAGCTTCGCCCTGAGCCTGTTTTCGGCGGCCGCCAACCGCTTTTTGAATCTGGAACTGTCCGCGCTGGAAGCGGACGGCAGGGGCAAGATTATTTCCAGCCCCCGCGTGGTGACGGCCGACAAGGTGCTGGCGCTGATCGAGCAGGGCATCGAGCTGCCGTATCAGGTGGCCACCAGCAGCGGCGCCACGTCGATCACGTTTCGCAAGGCGAATTTGCGCCTGGAAGTGACGCCGCAGATTACGCCGGACGGCAACGTGGTGCTGGAAGTGGACGTCAACAAGGATAGCGTGGGCCAGGAAACGCGCTCCGGCTTCGCCATCGACACCAAGCACGTGCGCACGCAAGTGATGGTGGAAGACGGCGGCACGGTGGTACTGGGCGGCATTTATCAGCAATCGGAACGGGGCACGGACAGCAAGGTGCCAATTCTTGGCGACATCCCCGTGTTCGGTGTTTTTTTCCGCAGCACGGGCCGCAGTCAAGAAAAAACGGAACTGATGGTGTTTATTACGCCGAAAATAGTGGCAGATCGGCCAGCAACACGTTAATGTCACATCTTTACGTTTAAGTAACAATGCAAACGAAAGCGGACTGATGGCGACTATGCGGAATGTATCTTGTGGCAACACTTATTGGAGTCGGGTATTGAATTGGCTGGTCTTGCTGGCGCTGGCAACCTTGCTGGCCGCGTGTGGCGGCGGTGGCGGTGATCCGACCATCGATGGCGGCAGCAGTGGCGGCACGACCGGTGGCGTGGCCGCGACGGTCATGGTGAGCCTGTTGAACGCGGCTGGCCAGCCCAGCAATGCATTGAGCAGCACGACGCCGCTGACGGCCAAGGCGTTGGTGACCGATTTGAACGGGAAACCGATCAGCGACGTGTTGGTGGCATTCTCGACTGACAATACCATGGCAGTGATGTCACCATCGGTAGGGACGGCACTGACCGATGCGACAGGTACGGCCAGCGTAACGCTGCGTCCTTTCAGTCTGTCGGCCAGCGGCGCCGCCACATTGCGGGCGACCACGACGGCCAATGGTGCCGTTGCGAGCAGCCAGATCAATTATGTGCTGGGAGCCACCGACCTGAGTGCGGCGAACATGCGGTTTTCGCCCGCCAGCATCCCGGCCTATGGCACCACCAACGTCACGGTTGATGTCATGGCTGGTACCAGCCTGTACACGGGATCAGGCCAGACGGTCAATTTCAGTTCGACTTGCGTGGCGGCCGGCAAGGCTAGCGTGACCAGTGGCGTGCCGGTCGTCAATGGCAAGGCCACAGCTGTTTTCCGCGACCTGGGTTGCAATGACTACGATATGGTCAATGCCACAGTGCCGGGCAGCGCTTCCATGTATCACGCGACGCTGCCGATCGGCCGCGTCGCGCCGGCATCGGTACAATTTTCCAGCGTCAGTCCGGTCGGCAAATCGATCGTGATTCAAGGGCAGGGCGGCATAGCGCGCACGGAAATGGCTACGCTCACTTTCCGCGTATTCGATACTTTCAACAAACCGCTGGTCGGCCAGGAAGTGACGTTTTCGTTGTTGAACGGCCCTGGCATGACGCTCAATAAAGTGAAAGACACGACGGATGCCAATGGTGACGTCATCACCACCGTGAATTCCGGCACCACCCCGACCACCTTCCGTGTCAAGGCCAGCCTGGCCTCTGGCATTTCCACCTTGTCCGATTCCATCCTGGTAACGACGGGTTTGCCAGTGCAAACGGCGTTTTCGCTCAGCTCCGTCAAGTCCAGCGTGGAAGGCTGGTCGTATGACAGCCCCTTAGGCACCCCTGCCACGACCGTCACTATCTTGCTGGCAGACCAAGCTGGCAACCCTGTTCCTGACGGCACGCCGGTGGTATTTCAGAGCAATTTGGGCGCCATCGGCTCGTCCAGCATGGGCGGCTGCACTACCATGAATGGCGGCTGCTCGGTCGACTTCCGCAGCCAGAACCCGCGTGTGGCGACCAATCCACCTGTCACACCCTGTAATGATGTCAGCAATGGCGGCACGGCCGACAGCCTGTGGCCCGGTCTTGCTACCGTCTGCGCCAGCACTTCGGACGGCAGCAAGACGTTGTTCGCGAAGATCGCCATCTTCCTGAGCGGCAGCCGTCCCGAAAATGTCATGCTGTTCGATCAGTCGGCCCAGGTAAGCCTGGATCGCAGCACCTATGATCTTGGAAGCGTTTCAGCTGCTGCAGTGCGCGTCAATTCAGCTTGAGATTCAGCGATTTGCATCAAAACCCCATGCCCTCCGGGACCACGGTCGCGATCACGAATATGATCAATGGCGTTGGATCCATCACTCCGGACAGCATACAAAATATCTATCCGCACAACACGCTTGGCGTGGATGACCGTACTGGAGGCAACATTCAAGGTAACCAGGGAGGCCGGCATGCCGTTACAATTAACAGCCTGACGCCGACAAATTGTGTAGCGAATGTGGTCAGCACGTTTAATGTAACAGTGACGACGCCGCTGGGTAACGCCACCAGTTACCCGTTTAGACTGACATTCTCCTGTCCTTGACGTAAGGGGAAACGGGCGCCGTAGAGGCGGCGCCTGCTTATTTTCTGATTGATATAAAAAGTGTCCGAAATTTCCAACAGTAATATCTTTCTTGTCGGCCTCATGGGCGCAGGCAAAACCACGATCGGGCGCATCCTGGCCCGCAAGCTGGGCTTGCGCTTTGTCGATTCCGACCACGAAATCGAGGCACGCACGGGAGCGACCATCCCGTGGATCTTCGAAATCGAGGGCGAGGCCAGCTTTCGCCGGCGCGAGGCCGAGGTCATCCGCGACCTGAGCGCCCAGGAAGGCATCGTCATGGCCACCGGCGGCGGGGCGATCCTCAACGCCGACAGCCGCGCCTACCTGAAGGAGCGGGGCACGGTCGTCTACCTGCGCGCCAGCGTCAGCAACATCCTGGCGCGCACCAGCCACGACAAGAACCGCCCCCTGCTGCAGACGGCGGACCCGCGCAAAAAGCTCGAGGAATTGACGGCGCAGCGCGAGCCCCATTACATGGAGGTGGCCGACATTGTGATCGACACGGGCCGTCCTAACGTACAATCGATGGTTCAGACCATCCTGATGCAGCTGGCCAGCCTCGAATGCGAGGCCTCGCCCAACTGCGTCATTCATGCAGAGCCTTCGATGAACGAGCAATCCAAAATGTTGTTGAGCGTAGACCTCGACGAACGCAGTTATCCGATCGCCATCGGTCCCGGCCTGCTGGCCGACGCCGATGCGCTGCTGCGCCATATCAGCGGCCACAAGGTGGCCATCGTCACCAACACCACCGTCGCGCCCCTGTACCTGGGCCGCCTGCAGGCGGCGCTGGCCAGCGATGGCCGCGAAGTGATCAGCATCGTCTTACCGGACGGTGAAGAATATAAGAACTGGGCCAGCCTGATGCAGATCTTCGACGCGCTGCTGGCCAATAAATGCGACCGCAAGACCACCCTGGTGGCGCTGGGCGGCGGCGTGATCGGCGACCTGACCGGCTATGCGGCCGCCAGTTACATGCGCGGCATCGGCTTCGTGCAGGTGCCCACCACCCTGCTGGCGCAGGTCGATTCCTCCGTCGGCGGCAAGACGGGCATCAACCACCCGCTGGGCAAGAACATGATCGGCGCCTTCTACCAGCCGCGCGCCGTGATCGCCGACACCTCGACCCTGGAAACCTTGCCCGCGCGCGAGCTGTCGGCCGGCCTGGCCGAAGTGATCAAGCATGGCGCCATCATCGATGCCGCCTTCTTCGACTGGATCGAGGCGAACATGGCCAAGCTGATGGCGCGCGACAAGGGGGCTTTGGCGTATGCGATTGCCCGCTCGTGCGAAATCAAGGCCGACGTGGTGCGCCAGGACGAACGCGAAGGCGGCTTGCGCGCCATCCTGAACTTCGGCCACACCTTCGGCCACGCCATCGAGGCGGGCCTCGGCTACGGCCACTGGCTGCACGGCGAAGCCGTCGGCTGCGGCATGGTGATGGCGGCCGACCTATCCTGCCGCATGGGCTATATCGACCAGGCGGCCGTGGAGCGCGTGCGCAAACTCGTCGCCGCCGCCGGCCTGCCCGTCAAGGCGCCCGACCTCGGTGTCGACCGCTGGCTGGAACTGATGGAAGTGGACAAGAAGAACGAGGGCGGCGCCATCAAGTTCATCCTGTTGAAACCCTTGGGCAGCCCGTGCATCACGTCCGCGCCGCACGAACTGGTGCTCGCTACCCTGGCCGCCGGAGTGCAATAACATGCTGCCCGAAGACTTCCTAGCCCCCTACGCAGCCCATTCGGCACAGGGGCAGGGACGTCGCTTTGCCGAAGCGGCGCACGCCTCGCGCAGCCAGTTCCAGCGCGACCGCGACCGCATCATCCATTCCTCGGCCTTCCGCCGCCTCGAATACAAGACCCAGGTTTTCCTCAATCACGAGGGAGACCTGTTCCGCACGCGCCTGACGCACAGCCTGGAAGTGGCGCAGGTGGGCCGCTCCATCGCGCGCAACCTGCGCCTGAACGAAGACCTGGTCGAAGCCATCGCGCTTGCGCATGACCTGGGCCACACGCCGTTCGGCCACGTGGGCCAGGACGTGCTCAACGAGTGCATGTGGGAGCACGGCGGCTTCGAGCACAACCTGCAAAGCCTGCGCGTGGTCGATACCCTGGAAGAGCATTACGGCGCGTTCGATGGCCTGAACCTGATGTTCGAGACGCGCGAAGGCATATTAAAACACTGCTCGCTGGCGCATGCGCGCGAGCTGGGGCCGGTGGCCCAGCGCTTCATCGACCGCACGCAACCGACACTGGAAGCGCAGCTGACCAACCTGGCCGATGAAATCGCCTACAACAGCCACGATATCGACGACGGCCTGCGCTCGGGCCTGATCACCATCGCGCAGCTGGAAGAGGTGGAATTCTTCGGCCGCCTGTGGCGCGACGTGCAGCAGGCGTTCCCGGGCCTGTCCGGCCGGCGCGCCATCTACGAGACCCTGCGCCGGCTGATCACGGCCCTGGCCGACGATCTCATCGTCACGTCGACGGCCCTGATTGCGGACGCCGTTCCCCGCGACGTCAGCGAAGTGCGCACCAGCCCTCCGCTGATCCGTTTTTCGGACGCCATGCGCAAGGATGCGACGGAGCTGAAACGCTTTTTAAGGGCGAACCTGTACCGTCACTACCAGGTCAACCGCATGCGCGTGAAGGCGAGCCGCATCGTGCGCGAACTGTACGACAGCTTCATGGCCGAACCGGCGCTGCTGCCGCCCGACTATCAGCTCAAGGATGGCGACGTCACGCAGCAGGCGCGCAAGATCGCCGACTACATCGCAGGCATGACGGACCGCTACGCGATCCGCGAGCACCGCCGGCTGTATTCGCTCGACGAGCTGTAGGCGTATTACTCCGCATTCTCTCGCCTGTCAATTGGCATGATCATCTAGGTTCCCGCACTATCACCCCAATACCCCCGTAGCGCCTTCTTTTCTATCATGGCAGCAAGTCAACAAGGGCTTGCCGCCCATAGTCAAGGAGAGTGTCATGATCGAATCGCGCCGCAGTTTCTTGCGCGCCTTGCCAGCCGTAACCATCGGGGCGGCCATCGCACCGCTGCCAGGCAAGGCCGCCACCAGGGGCGAAGGCGGCCAGCGCTGGGCGATGGTGGTCGATGTGCAGAAGTGCATCGGCTGCCAGGCTTGCACGGTCTCCTGCATCATGGAAAACGCCGTCCCGGAAAACAGCTTCCGCACCGTCGTCTCGACCTATGAAGTCAAGGAAGAAAACCGCTGCGGCACCTACATGCTGCCGCGCCTGTGCAACCACTGCGCCAATCCTCCCTGCATCCCCGTTTGTCCCGTGGGCGCCACTTTCCAGCGCAAGGATGGCGTCGTCGTCGTCGACGGCGACCGCTGCGTGGGCTGCGCCTACTGCGTGCAAGCCTGCCCGTACGACGCGCGCTTCATCAACCACGAGACGGGCAAGGCCGACAAATGCACGTTCTGCGCGCACCGCGTCGACGAAGGCTTGCTGCCGGCCTGCGTGGAAACCTGCGTGGGCGGCGCGCGCATCTTCGGCGACCTGAATGATCCGGAAAGCATGGTGCACCAGCTGCTGACCGAGAACAAGGTGAAGGTGCTCAAACCCGAGCAGGGCACCCAGCCCCACGTGTTTTACCTGGGATTGGACACGCGCTTCGCCGGCCACGTCGAAGGCGAAGCGACTCTTTGGCAACCGAGCAAACACGGGAAATAAACCATGGACAGCCACATCACCGAAATTCTCAACGTCACGCGCGAAGCGGCATGGCTGCCGTGGGCGGTGCAGTATTTTTTCCTCATCGGCCTCAGTTACGGCAGCTTCATGCTGACCTTGCCGTACTTCGTCTTCGGCCGCAAGGCGTATGAACGCCTGGGACGCATCGCGTTGCTGGCGTCCCTCGTTTGCGGCATGACGGCGCCCGTGGCGCTGCTGGCCGACCTGCACGGACCGGGGCGCTTCTACCATTTCTATATTTACTTCCAGCCGCAGTCGTGGATGTCGTGGGGCTCGTTTTTCATTCCCCTGTATCTGGGCTGCTTGATGCTGTACGCGTGGCTGGCGCTGCGCGTGGACTTCGCCGCGCGGGGGCTGGGCCAGGACCGTCTGGCCTTTGCCTACCGCCTGCTGGGACGTGGCGGCGCCGCATCGCGCAAGGCCATCGTCACCGCCGCCGCCTTCACCTTGCTGGCCGCCTTCGTGGTGGGCCTGTACACGGGCATGGAAGTGATGGTGGTGCGCGCCCGTCCGCTGTGGTTTACGCCTTTCCTGCCGGCGCAATTTGCCGCCACGGCCTTTGTCGGAGCGGTGGGCCTGGCGCTGCTGTTCAACCGCTTCCTGCCGGGCCGCGACCAGGCGCTGGAAGTGTCCTTGAACCGCGCGCTGGCCCTGTCGCTGGCGCTGGTGCTGGCGCTGGGCGGCGGCTGGCTGTTCGTGAGTCTCTCCGGCGTGAGCGCCAGCCACAGCATGGCCTTTACCCAGGTAGCGGGCATGCCGCAATGGCAGTTCACGGCAGTGTGGGCGGTGCTGTCGTCCATCGTGCCGATGGCGCTGGCCATCTGGCGCCCGGCCACGAGTGGCCTGGCCAATGGCCTGATCGCGCTGCACAGCGCCTGGATGATGCGCTGGACGATTTTCATCGGCGGCCAGAACATCCCAAAGACGGGCGGGCCTGTACGACTACCACCTGCCGATGGGGAACGACGGCTTGATGGGGATTATCGGCACGGCGGGCCTGTGGATCGCGCTGCTGTTGCTGATGCTGGAATTTTTGCCATGGGCCGGACGCGTCGTCGCTGCACGCGGCCGTCCCGCCATGGCCACGCACTGAGGAGTCAAAAATGAACGAACGTACACACAACGACGACCGCAACGACGTCCCTGACGATGAAAACGAAAAGCGCCGCAAGCTGCTGCGCTACGGCGCCATCGGCGGCGGCCTGGCCGCCTTTGCCGCCAGCTTTTCCACCACGGCCGGCCGCATGGTCGACCACGCGCTGGGCAAGGACAAACCCGTACAGCGCTTGCACGGCAATTCGCTGGCGCCCGAGTTTTCCGTCGACACGGCCACCGGCAAGCTGACGCTCAATCCGGACCAGCAGGTCAGCTACACCATGTGCATGGGCTGCACCAC
The DNA here is from genome assembly GCF_056037845.1 of Janthinobacterium sp. TPC_1. Classification (NCBI taxonomy): domain Bacteria; kingdom Pseudomonadati; phylum Pseudomonadota; class Betaproteobacteria; order Burkholderiales; family Oxalobacteraceae; genus Janthinobacterium; species Janthinobacterium sp. TPC_1. Next base: position 2,056,080 of record NZ_CP195157.1, read on the forward strand.
GTTCTGCGGCGTGCGCGTGCGCCTGGATAAAAAAAAAGCGGCAAGGTCTTGCGCGTGGCGGGCAATCCCTACAGCCCCCTGTCGGCCGACCCGGCGCTGCCCTATCAAACCTCGATACGCGACAGCTTTGTCTCGCTGTCACGCTTCCAGGAAAAGGGCTTAAAGGGACGTTCCACCGCTTGCGGCCGCGGCAACGGGGTGCTGGAACAGATGGAGTCGCCGTTCCGCGTGCTGGCGCCCATGAAGCGCGTGGGACCGCGCGGCGGCGGCCAGTGGGAGCCGATCGCCTTCGATCAGCTGGTGAAGGAAGTGACGGAAGGCGGCGACCTGTTTGGCGAAGGCCATGTGCAGGGTCTGCGCGCCTTGCGCGAGCTGGAAAGACCGATCGATCCGGCGCAGCCGGAACTGGGTCCGCAAGTGAACCAGGTGGGCCTGATGTGCAGCACCGACGATGGCCGCCTGGCGTTCGGCACGCGCTTTTTCAAGCAGTCGTACGGCAGTCTGAACCTGGTCAACCATGGCTCGTATTGCGGCGGTGCTTACCGCAGCGGCTCGGGCGCCATGTTCGGCGACATGAAGAAAATGCCGCACGCAAAAGTGGATCTGGAAAACACGGAATTTTGCATTTTCGTCGGCACGGCGCCCGGCAATGCGGGCAATCCGTTCAAGCGCCAGGGCACGCTGATCGCCAAGGCCCGCTCGGGCAAGCGCGAATTCAGCTACGTCGTCGTCGACCCCGTGCTGACGAATGCGGACAGCCTGGCCGCGGGCGACCGCAGCCGCTGGGTGCCGATCAAGCCGGGCACGGATGGCGCGCTGGCCATGGCGATGATACGCTGGATCATCGAGCACGAACGCTATGACCGCAACTTCCTGGTGCAGCCGAACCTGAAGGTGGCGGAAGCGGCAGGCGAAGCCGCCTGGTGCAACGCCACGCATCTGATCATCAGCGAAAAAGGCCATCCGCGCGACGGCCGCTATCTGCGCGCATCGGACATCGGCGCGGTGGAGCTGGCGGAAGAGGAACGCTACAAGGATGGCGACGCGTTCTGCGTGATCGACGCGGCCACGCAAGCGATCATGCCGCACAACGCCGCCAAGGGCGAGGCGCGCCTGTTCTTTGACGGCCCGCTGGAGGTGGCGGGCGCGCCGCTGCACCTGAAGACGGCCATGACGATGCTGAACGAAGAAGCGCAGCGCCACAGCATGGATGACTATTCCAGCGCCTGCGGCATCCCGCTTGACGTCATCGAAGGCCTGGCGCGGGAACTGACCAGCCATGGCAAGCGCGCCGCCGTCAATGCGCACGGCGGCATGATGTCGGGCGCCGGCTTTTATAACGCGTACGCGCTGGTCATGCTCAATACCCTGATCGGCAACTTGAACCGCAAGGGCGGCACCCTCGTCAACGGCGGCAGCTTCAAGGATGCGGGCCCCGGCCCGCGCTACAACCTCGAGAGTTTCGACGGCGAGATCAAGGCGGCCGGCATGCCCATCGGGCGCAACGTACCGTATGAAAAAACCTCGGAATTCAAGCTGAAGAAGGAAGCGGGCAAGGCCTATCCGGCCAAGGCGCCGTGGTATCCGAACGCGCCCGCGCTGGCCACCGAATGGCTTACCAGCGCCATGAACGGCTATCCCTACACCTTGAAGGCGCTGATCCTGTGGAGCTGCAATCCCGTGTACGGCATCACGGGGCTGCGCGCGCAGATCGGCAAGGAACTGGCCGATCCGAAGAAGATTCCCCTGATCGTCGCCATCGACCCCTTCATCAATGAAAGCTCGGCGTTTGCCGACTACCTGCTGCCCGATACCTTGCTGTATGAAAGCTGGGGCTGGGCCGGCGCCTGGGGCGGCATGCCCGTCAAAATGAGCACGGCGCGCTGGCCCGTGGTCGAACCGCGCGTGCAAAAGACGCCGGACGGCCAGACCATCTGCATGGAATCGTTCTTCATTGCGCTGGCAAAAACGATGGCCTTGCCCGGCTTCGGCCCGGAAGCCCTGCAAGACATGGAGGGCCGGCGCTTCCCCCTGCAGCGCGCGGAAGACTGGTATCTGCGCGGCGGCGCCAACATCGCCTGGCAGGGCAAGACGGGCGTGCCGGAGGCGAGCGACGACGACATCGCGCTGTCCGGTGTGGCGCGCATCCGCCCCGAACTGGAGCGCACCCTGAAGCCGGAAGAGTGGCGCAAGGTGGCCTTCATGCTGGCGCGGGGAGGGCGCTACCAGAGCTATGGCGAGATGTTCGGCCTGCGCCTGCCGCCGCCAGCGAATGCCAAGGCACCGGCGGCTGCCGCACCGGTCGTCGACGAGACGCCGTACCCGCAGGACTGGTCCACGCACCGCTACCTGAAACCGATGATGCTGTACAACGAGGGGCTGGGCGTGAGCAAGAACAGCTTGAGCGGCAAGCGCTTTCCCGGCACGCCCGCGTGGAGGGTGGCGGCTTTCGCCGACGGCACGCCCGTGCGCAAAACCTACCCGGCCAGCGAATGGCCGTTCGAGTTGATCAGTTTTAAATCGGCGCTGCAAAACTCGTACAGCATCGGTGCGCGGCGCTTGCGCGGCATCCATCCGGACAACCCCGTCGCCGTGCATCCCGACGATGCGGCGCGTCTGAAGCTGGAGAATGGCGACCAGATTTACCTGGAAACGCCGGGCGGCAGAGCCAGGGCCACGGTGATGCTGCGCCATGGCGTGCAGCGGGGCGTGATCGCCGTCGAGCACGGCTTCGGCCACAAGGAGCACGGCGCGCGCGCCCACCGCATCGGCAAGCTGCGCCAGCCCGATGAACCGGCCATCGGCGCGGGCATCAACCTGAACGACCTGGGGCTGACGGACCCGAGCCGCGGCGACAAGAACGTGTTCGTCGATCCCGTCTCGGGCACGTCGGTGCGGCAGGGGCTGCCGGCGCGCATCGTGCGGGCCTAGATTTGTCCGCCCGCCATCAGCAGCCGGGCTACCTCGGCTGCTGAATGCAGGCCCAGTTTTTCCATCGCGTTATGGCGGTGCACCTGCACCGTCTTGTCGCTGATACCCAGTTCGCGGGCGATGACTTTCGAGGCCTTGCCTTCGGCCATCAGCAGCGCCACTTCGCGCTCGCGCGCGGTGAGCCGGGCCAGCGCCGTTTGCGCCGTATTCGCGCTGGCGGCGCTGCGGCTTTCTTCCACGCTGCGGGCCACGGCCCGGCTGACGGCATCGAGCAGCACCTGATCCTTGCAGGGTTTTTCCAAAAAATCGCAGGCGCCCGCCTTCATCGTCTGCACGGCCATGGCCAGGTCGCCGTGGCCGCTGAGGAAAATCACGGGCAGCGATATGGCGTGTCCGGTCCTGTTATTCAACTCCTGCTGCAGTTCCAGCCCGCTCATCAGCGGCATGCGCACGTCGAGCAGCAGGCAGCCCGGCACATGGCCATCGTAGCGCTGCAGGAAGTCGCGCGCCGATTCGAACGTCTGCACTTGCCAGCCGGCCGAATCGAACAGATAGGCCAGCGAGCGGCGCATGGCGGCGTCGTCGTCGACGACAAAGATGATCGCATCGCTTTCGTTCATGGTGTTTCCTTATCTGCTTCCATATGCGTATCTTCGGGGAGGCGGAACCAGACCGTCAAGCCTGGCGCATCGGCGTTGGCATGGGCCGACAGGCTGCCGCCGAACGACTCGATGATGCTTTTGCTGAGTGACATGCCCAGCCCCAGGCCTTCGGCCTTGGTGGTAAAAAACGGTTCGAACAGGCGCGCCATTTGCGCCGCATCGAGGCCGCAGCCGGCGTCGCGCACGGCCACCGTGCAGGCGCCGTTCTCCCGGTGCAGCAGCACGCCGATCGGGTGCTGCGGATGGTCGTTTTCCACCTGCGCGTCGAGCGCATTTTTCAATAAATTGAGCAGCACCTGCTGCACTTGCTGCGGGTCGGCCAGCACGCGCGGTGCCGCACTGACCGCCTCGTGGCGCCAGCTGATGTTCGCTTGCGGATGGGCCGCGCGGAACAGCGATACCGCTTGCTCCACGGCGTCGGCCAGGGCGAAGGCCGTGCTGTGCGCGGGACGCTTTTGCGCCATCGCGCGGATGTGGCGGATGATGGCGCCGGCGCGCTCGCTTTGCGTGGCGATTTCCTGCGCGCCATCGAGCAGGGGCGCCGCATCGAGCCGCCCCGCCGTGATGCGGCGCGCCATGCCGCGCGCGAAATTGCCGATGGCCGCCAGCGGCTGGTTCAATTCGTGCGCGATGGCGCTGGCCATCTCGCCCAGGATGGCCAGGCGCGCCGTGTGGTCGAGCGTGGCCTGGCGCTGGCGCGCCTGTTCCTCCAGCGCGCGCTGCTGGTGCTGGGCCGCGCGCAATTGCTCCGTGCGCCGGCTGACCAGGTATTCCACGCGCACCGTATGCACGGCCCAGGCCACCAGCAAGGCCAGTACCAGCAGCATCCAGCCCCAGTAGCGGCGCAGGGCCGTCTCGAACGTCAGCTTGTTCAAATAGGCGTAGGGGCCGATGCGCAGTTCGCGGAACAGTTCATCGACGATCTGGTAATCGCTGGGCACCGTCCAGCTGTAGCCTTCGCTGGTGCGCGGCATGGCCAGCAGGGCCTGCGCCACTTTTTTCGCCAGCGCTGGCGGCGTCTGGCGCAGGGCCACGAAGGGCCAGTCCGGATACAGCCGCGATGAGCTGGCGCAGCGAAAACCGGGAATCGGGCGCGTGGTGATCACGCGCAGTTCCTCGGCCCGCACTTCGCCGCTTGCCACCATCTGTTCCAGCAAACAGGTGCGCACAATGCCGGCATCCATGTGGCCCGCGCGCACGGCCTCGACGATCTGCTGCGAGGGGAAACCGCTGTAGCGCAGGCTGGCAAAATCGTGCGTGGGATCGATGCCCGCTTCCTGCAGTTCGCGCGCGGCGATCTGGTAGCCGCCAAACGCATCGGGCGCCACCGCCATCACGTTCTTGCCCGCCAGGTCGGCCAGGTCGTGCAGCGGCGACGCGCTGCGCACGACGATGGCCGAGCCGATGGCCTGGCGCGGCGAGTCCGTCCACGGCGACTCAGCGTGGCGATGCGGCTGGCGCCGTCGCTGTGTTCGAGCGCCACGTAGTGGCCGCTGCTGGTGATGGCAAAGGCGATGGCCTGCGACTGCACGGCGCGCGTCAGGCCCGCCTGGTCGTAGTCGGCCAGGATGAAACGGATGCCGGGAATGCTCGCCTGCAGGTGGCGCGTCACGTACGACCAGTCCTGCTGCACGGCGTCGCCGCCCTTGTAGGCCAGCACGCCTATTCTCACCTCTGGCACTTCCGGCAGTTCGTCAGCCGCCTGCGCGCCGTGCAGACACAGCGCCGCCAGCGCGAACAGTAAAAAACGCCGCACTAGAACATGCTGCGCTGCGCCGAACGCGCATCGCCGAACAGATCCAGCAGCAGTTTCTTGATCGGTGCGGGCAGCGGCGCATCGGCGATCTTCGCACCGTCGTACCAGACGTGCGTCGCTTCCCCTGCCAGCGCCAAGCGGCGTGCCAGGGTGATGCGGCAGGGGACGATGTGCAGCTTGTAGTGGGTAAACATGTGCACGATGGGCAGCAAGCGCTCCTGCGTTTCGATTGCGCCGAACGGCGCCACGGCGCGCGCCAGCGCCTCCTGGCTTATCTCGCGCGGTGCGTCTTCATCTGCCAGCATATGGCCGTCGAGTTCGGGCAGCGACAGCAGGCCGCCCCAGATACCGGAACCGGGGCGTTGCTCCAGCAGCACCTGGCCGTCGTCGATGATAGCCAGCATGACGGCGTGTTTTTCCGGGCTGGTTTTCTTCGGTTTGCGTACTGGCAGATCCTTGGTGCGGCCGGTGGCGTAGGCCACGCAGCGCGGCTGCAGCGGGCAGCGGCCGCAATCGGGGCTGCTGCGCGTGCACAGGGTGGCGCCGAAGTCCATCAGGCCCTGCGTGTAGGCTTCGATACCGGTTTCAGGCAGCAGCGCCTCGGCGCGGCGCCACATGGCTTCCTCGACCCGTTTTTCGCCGGGATAGGCATCGATACCGAAGGTGCGCGCAAACACGCGCTTGACGTTGCCGTCCATGATGGCCGCGCGGGTGCCGCTGGAAAACGCGGAGATGGCGGCCGCCGTCGAGCGGCCGATGCCGGGCAGGTCGGCCAGTAGCAGCGGGTCGCTGGGGAACACGCCGTCATACTCGGCCACCACGCGCTGCGCGCACTTGTGCAGGTTGCGCGCCCGCGTGTAGTAACCGAGGCCGCTCCACTGCGCCATCACGTCTTCCACCGGCGCGCCAGCGAGGTCGCGCAGGGTGGGGAAGCGTTCGAGGAAGCGCGCGTAGTAGCCGAGTACGGCCGTCACCTGCGTTTGCTGCAGCATGATTTCGGACAGCCAGATCAGGTAGGCGTCGCGCGTGTTTTGCCATGGCAGCGCGTGGCGGCCATGCTGCTTTTGCCAGGCGATGACGGTGGCGGAAAAAGTCGGGTCGATATAGTCTTCCAGGGGTGCCGCGCCCGTGGCGGGCGAGAGCGGATGCAGCAGACGTTTCATGCAGGATTCCAGTGTTGTATTCAGTGCGTAGGGTTCATGCGGCGCTGGCTGCGCGCAAGGCGGCCAGCAATTGCGCCAGCTGCGCCTTGTCGCGTTCGAGCGCCGCCAGGCTGGCCTCGAAGCCGGCGATTTTCTGTTCCAGACTGCCCGTGGCGTCGTGGATGCGCTGGATCGAGGCAAAGCGCAGTTTCAGCTGTTCCTTGTACTCGACGATCTGCGCCTCGAGCGGCGCCATGATGACTTTCAGCCAGGCGCTGGCGTCGTCGTTGGCGTTGGTGAAACTGCGGCGCACGCGCGAGGCGATGGTGTCGAAGAATTTTTCCATCAGCACGACCCGGCTGGTGGTCAGCAGGGTCGCCGTGCCAAACTGTTTGTGGTAGACGGCTTCGATGTCGGCGATCTCCTGGCGGTAGCGGGCCAGCGAAAAGGGCATCGGCAAGGCCAGCGCCAGGCCATGTTCGGAGGCGAATTTGCGGTACATCACGTTCATCATTTCCGTGATCTCGGCCGTCTTGCCTTCCGAGCGGTCGAGGTTCTGGCCGATGCGCTCGAAATACTGGCGCACGGCTTCGCGCAGGCCCGTGAAAAAGCGGCTGCGCTGCATGGCGGCGCGCACGCCGTCGATATCGTCGCGCACGATGTCCATGCCCAGGCTCGTGTACAGTTCCGTCGACAGGCGGGTAAATACGGCGCGCGTGGCCTGCAGCTTGAACAGGCTGCTGTCGAATTCCTTCTTCTCGATATCGACGCGCCGCATCATGTGCGCGATCACGCTCTGGTTCTTGCCGCGCAGGCTGTGCAGCTCGTGCAGCTGCTCGGCGATGCCGCGCGCGCGGGCCGCCGCCTGTACCTGCTGCGCCGCTTCGATGGCGTCCAGGTCGAACGCCAGCTGGCGCCGGATGATGTCCTTGCGCGCGGGGATCAGCTCCTCGAACAGGGCCGTCTCCAGCGCCTGCAGGCGGCTCTTTTCCAGCAGCGCCGCATCGTGGTTGATCTTGCCCACCAGGGCCTTCTGCGCCGAGACGGGAAACACCTGGCCCGCGTCCAGCGTCAACAGGTGCGCCACGCTGGCCTGCTGGCGTTCGATCGCCTGCGCCACCTCGGCATCGCCCCGCAATTCATCCCACATGCTGTCGATCTTGTTGAGCACCACCAGGCGCCCCGCACCGGCGCCGATATGGTTGCGCCAGACCTCGATGTCGCTGCGCGTGACGCCCGTGTCGGCCGCCAGGATGAACAGCACCGCGTGCGCATTCGGGATCAGGTTCAGGGTCAGTTCCGGTTCCGTGCCGATGGCGTTCAGGCCGGGCGTGTCGAGGATCACCAGGCCCTGTTTCAGCAGCGGATGGGGGAAGTTGATGATGGCGTGGCGCCACATGGAGATTTCCACCTGGCCGTCTTCGTCGAGCATGGCGGGAGCGTCGGCGTCGTCGGCGTCGTACAGGCCGTAGCGCGCCGCTTCTTCCACGCTGACTTTTTTCGTCAGGCTGACCTGGCGGATGGCTTCCTGCATGTCGTCGCCCGCCTCGATATTCAGGGGCAGGACGGTCCAGGCGGCGGGCAGGTCGCGGTAGTCGCTGGTTGACAGGTTCTGCGCGCGCGTCTCGATGGGCAGCAGCCGGATCGATGGCGGCCAGGCGGCGTCGTACAGCAGCTCGGTGGGACACATGGTCGTGCGGCCCGCGCCCGAGGGCAGGATGCGCTGGCCATAGCCGGCAAAGAAGATGGCGTTGATCAGCTCGGATTTGCCGCGCGAGAATTCCGCCACGAAGGCGACAGATAAACGGTCATCGAGCAGGCGGGAGCCACAGCGCGCCAGGCGTAGCGCGGAGGCGCCGTCGACCAGGCCCGCCGCGCTGGCGGCTTGCCGGTAAGCCTGCAAGGCGGCCTGCACGTCCTGGCGCCATGCGCTGTATTGTTCCAAGTCTCTGACCATCTGGCTCCCTCTGTGAGTGTGCTTACTTTTGACAATTCACGCAGTAGAACGTGGAACGCTGTCCCTGCACGATTTGCCGGACCGGCGCGCCGCAGACGCGGCAGGGCTTGCCCGCGCGGTTGTACGTGAAATACGTCTGCTGGAAGTAGCCGGACTGGCCGTTCACGCCGATGAAGTCGCGCAGGGTGCTGCCGCCTTGCATGATGGCTTCGGCCAGCACGTCGCGGATCGCCTGCGCCAGTTTCTCATAGCGGGCCAGGCCGATGCGCCGGGCCGGCGTCTTCGGGTTGATCCCCGCGCGGAACAGGCTTTCGGAACAATAGATATTGCCCACGCCGACGACGAGGTCGCCCGCCATCAGCACCTGCTTGATGTTGGTGCTCTTGTTGCGCGTTTTTTCGAACAGCAGCTGGCCCGTGAAGCCGCCTTCCAGCGGTTCCGTGCCCAGGCCGCGCAGCAGCGCGTGGCCGTCCAGCGGGCCATCGGCCTCGTCGTGCCACAGCACGGCGCCGAAGCGGCGCGGGTCCGTCATGCGCAGCACCTGGCTGCCGCCGTCCGCGTCCTCCACGACGAGGTCGAAATGGTCGTGCTTTTGCGCCTGCGTCCCCGTCGGCAGCACGCGCAAGTGGCCCGACATGCCCAGGTGGATGATCAGGGTGCCGTGGCGGAAGTGGATCAGCAGGTATTTGCCGCGCCGCCCCGTCAGGCCGATGGTTTGCCCCGACAATTGTTCGCCCAGGGCAGGGGGGAAGGGCCAGCGCAGGCCGTCGCGGCGCAGCACGACGGCGCGCACGGCGCGCCCTTCGATGTGGGGCGCGACACCGCGCCGTGTGACTTCGACTTCTGGCAATTCTGGCATAGGACTCGAATGGTGGAAAACCGGGTAAAAAACAGGCGGCTTGCGGGCCGAGGGCTGGCTCTGGCACGCTACGCCGACGCGACGTATATATTTCGTTACATACGTGAAGTACGCGATAGCCGCGTTGGGCGTAGAATCAAACTTTGCCGTTTAGCCAGGATCAGCCTTTGAAAAACGCTTTCGCCATTGTAACCTTGTCCGCCCTGATGGCCACGCATGCCATGGCGCAGACGCCTGTTGCCCCTGCCGATGCCGCGGCCAGCCCTTCTGCGGCCGCGCCCGCCGCGCCGCAGGAGCCGGACGGCTTGCCCAAGGTCGAGTTGAGCAGCGATTTGCTGTACAAGCTGACGAAGGCTGAAATGGAATTCAAGAGCGGCCAGTGGCAAGGGCCGTACGTGACGATGATGGTGGCGGCGCAGCAGACGCGCGATCCACGCCTGGCGCGGCGCGCTTCCGAAATGGCACTGGCCGCCAAGCAGGGCGGCGAGGCGCTGGCGGCCATCCGCCTGTGGCGCGAGCTGGCGCCCGACTCGGACGAGGCGACGCAGTTCTTCCTCGGTTTCGTCGTCCTGACGGACAAGATCGAGGAAGCGGAACCGATTTTTGCCGAACGCCTGGCCAATGCGCCGGCGGGCGCACGGGGCGTGGCCCTCTTCCAGATGCAGCAGATTTTGTCGCGCTCGAATGACAAGCTGTACGCCTATTCGATGCTGACGCGCCTGTGCAGCCTTACCTGGACATGTTCGAAGCGCATCTGGTGCTGGCGCAGGGCGCCTTGTCGCTCGGCGAGCGTGACCGCGCCATCGGTGAAGCGAACAAGGCGCTGGCGATCAAGCCCAACTCCGAGCTGGCCGCGCTGACCCTGGCGCAGGTGACGGGCGAGCCCGAGGCGGCGGGCAAGGTGCTGGCCGCTTTCCTGCAAAAGAATCCGGACGCCGTCGAAGTGCGCGGCGCATACGCGCGCCTGCTGGTCGAACAAAAACAGCTGGAGCCGGCGCGCGAGCAGTTCCAGCTGCTGCTGAAAAGCGCGCCCGATAACCTGGGCGCCCTGTACGCGCTCGGTATCGTGGCGCTGCAGCTGGAAGACACCAAGGGCGCGGAGCAGTATTTCAAGCGCTTCCTGGCCGTGCTCGACAAATCCCCCGGCGACACGCGCGATCCATTCAAGGCCCTGATGATTTTGTCGCAGATCGCCGAGACGCGCGGCGACACGGCCGGCGCCCATCGCCTGGCTGGACAAGGTCGACAACAGCGCATCAAGCGGTTATGTCGAGGCGCGCTTGCGGCGCGCCCAGCTGATCGCCCGTGGCGGCAATCTCGATGCGGCGCGCAAGGCGCTGACGGAAATCGAAACGGATGATCCGGCAAGCCAGGCGCAGGTGCTGCTGGTCGACGCGCAGTTCCTGCGCGACGCTGGCTACGTGCAAAGCGCGTACACGGTGCTGGAAAACGCCTTGCTGCGCTTCCCCGACAATCCGGAGCTGCTGTACGACTATGCCTTGCTGGCCGAGCGTCTCGACAAGCTGGACCTGATGGAGGCCAGCCTGCGCCGCGTGATGGCGCTGGCGCCCGACAACCAGCATGCATATAACGCCCTGGGCTACTCGCTGGCCGAACGCGGCATCCGCCTGCAGGAAGCCCATGCGCTGATCGAAAAAGCCTTGCGGATGGCGCCGGGCGACCCTTTCATCATGGACAGCATGGGCTGGGTGCAGTTCCGCATGGGCAACCTGGCCGCCGCGGAAAACGCGCTGCGCCGCGCCTATGCCGTGCGCAGCGATCCGGAAATCGCCGTCCACCTGGGCGAAGTGCTGTGGCAGAAGGGCGACAAGGCCGAAGCGCAAAAGCTGTGGCGCGAGGCGCAAGGCAAGGACCCGAAAAACGACGCGCTGAAAAGCACTTTGGCGCGCCTGAATGTCAGTCTGTGATTGAATCGATTAACTCAACTATAAAAAACCAGCGCCATGGCGCTGGTTTTTCCTTGTGCCCATGTTAAAAAAACTCCTCCCCCTGGCTCTCGTCTGCCTGTCCCTCTCGGCCTGCTCGACCCTGAGCTCCCCATTCTCGTCCGGCGCCGCGCCATCCGCTACTACCGTCGCGCCCTACCGCGAACAGGTGGAGCTGACGGGCCGCCTGAACGTCGTGTACCAGAAGGATGACAAGCCCGAATCGGCCACCGTCAATTTCAACTGGCAGCAGACGGCGCAGCGCACGGACGTGACCCTGTATACGCCCGTCGGCAGCACGCTGGCGACGATCGCCGTCACGCCGCAAGAGGCCGTGCTGACGCAGAGCGGCAAGGCGCCGCGCAGCGCGCCCGACGTCGATACTCTGAGCGCGCAGCTGCTGGGCTGGTCCCTGCCCGTGTCGGGCTTGCGCGACTGGCTGCAAGGCTATGCCGTGGGCGCCGATGGCAAGCATTTCATCGCTTCGCCGGCCAACGACAGCGTGACGACCAAAGATGGCTGGCGCTTGCGCTATGTGTCGTGGCAAGAAATAGGGCAAAATGCGGCCGACAATACACCGGGCGCCTTGCCCCAACCGCGGCGTATCGATGCCGAACGCAATGCCAGCGCGCAGGCCGATGCCGTCTCGCTGCGCATCGTGCTCGATCCCGCCCCATCGGCTCAAGCACAATGACGTTGACGACCCTGAACAATTGCCCGGCTCCGGCCAAGCTGAACCTCTTTTTGCACGTCAACGGCCGCCGCGCCGATGGTACCATCTGCTGCAGACGGTGTTCCAGTTGCTCGACCATGGCGACACCCTGCACTTCGCGCTACGCGACGACACGGCGATTGTCCGCGTGACGGAGCTGGCTGGCGTGCCGCAGGAGCAGGACCTGATCATCCGCGCCGCCAGGCTGCTGCAGGCCGACGTGCTGCGCCGCACGGGCGCCTTGCCGCGCGGCGTCGATATCGCCATCGACAAGGTGCTGCCCATGGGCGGCGGCCTCGGCGGCGGCTCGTCCGATGCGGCCACGGCGCTGATGGCGCTGAACCGTTTGTGGCAGGCCGGCTTGACGCGCGAGGAACTGATGGCGCTGGGCTTGCCGCTGGGCGCCGATATCCCGTTTTTCATCTTTGGCGAAAACGCCTTTGCCGAAGGCGTGGGCGAGGCCTTGCAGCCAGTCGCCACGCCCGCATGCTGGTATGTGGTGATCGAGCCGGGCGTGCAAGTGCCCACCGCCGCAATTTTTTGCGCGGAAGGCTTGACGAGGAATACCGAACCCGTCACAATAGCGGACTTTTCCAGGTGCCTCGCAGAAGGAAACGATGCGGGCGGGTTTGGAAAGAATGATTTACAGCAAGTAGCATGTAGTCTTTTCAAGCCGGTAGCAGATGCGGTAGAATGGCTGGGTGCTTACGGTGAAGCCAGGATGACTGGTTCCGGTGCTTGTGTGTTTAGTGCGTTTGGCAGTCAGGAAGAAGCGGATGCGGTGCTCAGCAATGTGCCACCAGTCTGGATCGCCTGGAAGGCAAAAGCGCTGAATCGCCACCCGATGCTCACCATGTTGTAAAGAGCAAAAAAAGATTTTGCTTAGCGTCAAAAAGTCGGTATAATACTGGCCAACATGACGGCAAGCAGTCAGTAACGTAGGGGAATCGCCAAGCTGGTTAAGGCACTGGATTTTGATTCCAGCATGCGAAGGTTCGAATCCTTCTTCCCCTGCCACCATTTCACCGTAGTCTGTCGATGCGAAGTTGGCGTCCAGTGCGGGAAAAAAGCAGATATGCCGCCACGCGGCATATTCTAAACAATGACTGACCGGGCCTATGCCCGGTTAGTGCTTTTCAAGACTTCTATATCACCTCTTGGGACTCCCATGGCTTACGAAAACCTGATGGTTTTTACCGGCAACGCGAATCCAGCGTTGGCAGAGGGGGTCGCAAAAAACCTCGGCATCCCTCTCGGTAAAGCAAACGTTTCGAAATTCTCCGACGGCGAAGTAATGGTCGAGATTAACGAAAACGTGCGCGGCAAGGATGTTTTTGTTTTGCAATCCACCTGTGCTCCAACCAACGACAGTCTGATGGAAATCATGCTGATGGTTGATGCCTTGAAACGTGCTTCCGCCGGCCGCATCACTGCCGCGATTCCTTACTTCGGCTACGCCCGCCAAGACCGTCGTCCACGCTCCGCGCGTGTGGCGATTTCGGCCAAGGTGGTGGCGAACATGCTGGAAGAAGCCGGTGTCGAGCGCGTCCTGATCATGGACTTGCACGCTGACCAGATTCAAGGTTTCTTCGATATCCCAGTCGACAATATTTACGCTTCGCCAATTTTGCTGGGCGACCTGCAAAAGAAAAACTACCAGGATCTGCTGGTGGTGTCGCCGGACGTCGGCGGTGTGGTACGTGCGCGCGCCCTGGCCAAACGCCTGGGCTGCGACCTGGCCATCATCGACAAGCGTCGTCCAAAAGCGAACGTGTCCGAAGTGATGAACATCATCGGTGAAGTCGAAGGCCGCAACTGCGTGATCATGGATGACATGGTCGACACGGCAGGCACCCTGACCAAGGCTGCCGAAGTGCTCAAAGAGCGTGGCGCGAAAAAAGTCGTGGCGTATTGCACGCACGCGGTGCTGTCGGGCCCGGCGATCGACCGTATTTCGGCCTCGCCACTCGATGAGCTGGTCGTGACCGATACGATCCCCCTGTCCGAAGCGGCCCTGGCCTGCGGCAAGATCCGTCAATTGACGTGCGCGCCGTTGCTGGCCGAGACGTTCAAACGCATCATCAAGGGTGATTCGGTTATCTCGCTGTTTATTGACTAAATAGCGTAGTAGTAAAAGACGTAATGCCTGCGGCGCGACCGGCTTTTTGCCTGTTGCGCCGCAGTGTTTTAGTTTTCGGGGTGTTTTCACCCATTTTCGAGGATTCCTGGTCGCGGGAGTCCTCATAACACAAGGCGCAAGCCTTGTTCTTCTTGGAGTTTCACATGAAAGTTATCGCATTTAAACGCGAATTGCAAGGTTCCGGAGCGAGCCGCCGCCTGCGCATTTCCGGCCAAACCCCTGGTATCGTCTACGGTGGCGCTGAAGCCCCAGTGCTGATCTCGCTGGATCACAACGCCCTGTACCACGCGTTGAAAAAAGAAGTGTTCCACTCGTCGATCCTGGATCTGGAAATCGACGGCGTTTCCCAGCAAGTTCTGCTGCGCGACTTCCAAGTCCACGCATACAAACAACTGGTTTCTGCACGCTGACTTCCAGCGCGTTGACGCTAAGCAAGCTATCCACGTGAAAGTGGCGCTGCACTTCGTAAACGCTGACGTTTCCCCAGCAGTCAAACTGCACGGCGCGACCATCAGCCACGTAGCCAACGAAATCGAAGTTTCGTGCCTGCCAGGCCAACTGCCAGAATTCATCAACGTTGACCTGTCGAACATCGACGTCGGTCACTCGCTGCACGTCGGCGACCTGGTCCTGCCAGCTGGCGTGACCGCTGTCACCCACGGCGCCAACCTGACCATCGCTACCGCTTCGGTACCGGCCGGCCACGTTGCTGCTGAAGCCGCTGCTGCTGAAGTTGTTGCTGACAAGAAGTAATTCTGCCGCCGCAGCAATGCGGTAGTCGCAAGGAAAAACCCGCCTGGTTCGTCCCGGCGGGTTTTTTTCTGCCCGTTTTCACCGATAATACGTTTTTACACTGCAGACATCGCCATGCCCATACGCCTGATCGTCGGCCTCGGCAACCCGGGACCCGAATACGAACAAACCCGCCACAATGCCGGCTTCTGGCTGGTGGACAACCTTGCCAACAGCTTGCCTGGCACGCGCTTGCAGCGCGATTCGCGCTATAACGCCATGCTGGCCAAGACCTCCATCGGCGGCAAGGAAGTCTGGCTGCTCGAACCGCTGACCTTCATGAACCGCTCGGGCCAGTCCGTGGGCGCGCTGGCGCGCTTTTTCAAGATCGCTGCCGATGAAGTGCTCGTCGTGCACGATGAGCTGGACTTGATGCCCGGCATCGCGCGTCTGAAGAAGGGCGGCTCGGCCGGCGGCCACAATGGCTTGAAAGACATCACGGCCGCGCTGGGCACGCAGGATTACTGGCGCTTGCGCCTGGGCATCGGCCACCCGCGCACCCTGAGCCTGCAGCAGCAGGTGGCCGATTTCGTCCTGCACCGCCCGCGCCGCGAAGACCAGGAGCTGATCGAGCAAGCGATAGAAAAATCCTTGCAGGTCATGCCGCAGATCGTCGAAGGCAAGTTCGAGGCGGCGACCATGAAACTGCATACGGCCTGAGAACAGGGCCTGATGGCGTCATGATGCGGCCGTTTTGGCGTCATTTGCCCATCATCGGGCTTTTGAAGCGCGCGCGACACGGGTACAATTGACCCCTTGAAATGCAGCACACGCACTATCCCCGGAAAAGGGCGCACCATCGACGCCGTTTTCCCTAACAGCACGGCAAGCACGCCGATAGACGGCGCCATGTGCTTTGATTATTAAAGGTTTTCCATGAGTCTCCAATGCGGTATCGTCGGCTTGCCGAACGTCGGCAAGTCCACCCTGTTCAATGCACTGACGAAAGCCGGCATTCCGGCTGAAAACTATCCGTTCTGCACCATCGAGCCGAACGTCGGCGTCGTCGAAGTGCCGGATCCGCGCATGGATGCGCTGGCCGCCATCGTCAAGCCGGAACGCATGGTCAATGCCATCGTGGAATTCGTCGATATCGCCGGCCTGGTGGCCGGTGCATCGAAGGGCGAGGGCCTGGGCAACCAGTTCCTGTCGCACATCCGCGAGACGGACGCCATCGTCAACGTCGTGCGCTGCTTCGAAGATGACAACGTAATCCACGTGGCCGGCAAGATCAATCCGCTCGACGATATCGAAGTCATCCAGACCGAACTGGCGCTGGCCGACATGGGTACCGTGGAAAAAGCCATCCACCGCGAAAACAAGAAAGCCCGCTCGGGCGACAAGGACGCGGCCAAGCTGCTGGCCATCATGGAACGCATGATGCCTTACCTGAACGACGCCAAGCCGGTGCGCGCCATGGGCCTGGACGCCGACGAAATGGAACTGATCAAGCCTTTGTGCCTGATCACGGCCAAGCCGGCCATGTTCGTGGCCAACGTCTCCGACTCGGGTTTCACCAATAATCCGCTGCTGGATCAACTGACGGCGTATGCGCAATCGCAAAACGCCCCTATCGTCGCCATCTGCGCGGCGCTGGAAGCGGAAATCGCCGATCTGGACGACGCCGACAAGGGCGCTTTCCTGGCCGACATGGGCATGGAAGAGCCGGGTCTGGACCGTCTGATCCGCGCCGGCTACAAGCTGCTGGGCCTGCAAACCTACTTCACGGCGGGCGTGAAGGAAGTGCGCGCCTGGACCATCCCTGTGGGCGCCACGGCGCCGCAGGCGGCGGGCGTAATCCACACCGACTTCGAACGCGGCTTCATCCGCGCGCAAACCATTGCCTATGACGACTTCATCGCCTACAAGGGCGAAGCGGGCGCCAAGGAAGCGGGCAAGATGCGCGCCGAAGGCAAGGAATACGTGGTCAAGGATGGCGACGTGCTGAACTTCCTGTTCAACGTCTAAGGACAGATGCTTGCTGGCGAGCGCCAGCAAGCTATTGCATTTGTCCATTGCGAAATGCCGCTCAATGTATTTGGGCGGCATTTTTTTGTCTGTGATGTGAAAGGCCTGTTATGGCGTCAGAGAAACAACCGCTCGTTTCCATTGTCATGGCCACGTATAACCGGAGCAATATCCTCGGCTATGCGATTCAATCGGCACTCGCCAGTACCTTGCAGGACTGGGAACTGATTATCGTCGGCGATTGCTGCACCGACGATACCGCCGAGGTGGTCGCCGCGTTCGGTGACGCGCGTATCCGCTTTGTGAATCTGGAGGTCAATTACGGCGAGCAGACGGGACCCAACAATCTCGGCATCAGCCTGGCGCGTGGCACCTATCTGGCATTCCTGAACCACGATGACCTGTGGTTGCCTGATCATTTGCAAAGCAGTATCGATGTCCTCGAACGCACCGGCGCTGACCTGGTCTTTGATCAAGGGCTGGTGATCCAGTCAACCTGGAATCATATCGTGGGTGCCTTGGCTGGCGAGTTGCAACCATATCGGCCATGGATGGATGTCCCAGCCAGCCTGTGGGTCATGCGGCGCGAGCTGGCCCTGCAGACAGGGCCATGGCAGCCATCATGGGAATTACGCTGCTGGCCATCGCAAGCCTGGCTGCATCGCGCCTATCGCGCTGGACGGCAACTGATTGCGAATCCGCGCTTGGGCGCCATCCTGATCCAGTCTGGCGGGCGCAGCAATTCTTATCTGGACCGCCAGCACAGCGAGCATGATTATTGGTGGAAGCAAATGCAGAACCAGGCGAACATTCTGCACGTGGTTGCAGCACTTTATGGCGCGCGTATCCATGAAAGGCACATCTCGCCCTCCCATTGTGCCGTGGATACCTTGAAGGCGCTGGCACGGCGTATCTTTTTACGGCTGGGATTATGGCCGCCACAACCGAGTTATTGGTTCAAGCATTGGCGCAAGGGATCGTTTTTACGTGAATTGCGCCGCCGCCGGGGATTGAATGACATGCCGCGGCGATAGATAATACCGTTGCAATACATAAGAGCATTTTTATAAAAATTTCTAGGGGTAGATCTGGTGGCTGAGAAAGATAACTGGTTGTTGGCTGGCGCGAAACAGGATGGCGAAAAGCATTACCAAGGAATGGAAGCCGAAGGCGCCTGCCTTGATCGATGGCGTGATCTTTCAGGAAATCAAGCCTGTCTTGACGGCATACGGCAGCCTGACCGAAATTTTCCGTACTGAATGGGTGCCCGATGCGGCGCAGATCGGCCAGATATTCGCCTCGACCCTGGAGCCGGGCGGACTGAGCGCCTGGCATGCGCATGCCATCACGACGGACCGCCTGTTCGTGGCGGCGGGCCAGATGCGCGTGGTGCTGTACGACGCGCGCGAGGATTCGCCGACCTTTGGCATGCTCAACGAATTCAAGCTGGGCACCAAGCGTCCCGGCCTGCTCGTCGTGCCGCCGCGTGTCTGGCATGGCGTGCAGAATTACTGCGGCTCGCCTGCCATCCTCGTCAATGCGGTGGACCATGCGTATCGCTATGATGCGCCGGACCACTGGCGCGTGCCGGCCGATTCGGACACGGTGCCGTATCGCTTCTCCAACGACAGGCATGGCTGAGATGCCCGGGCCGGCTGAACGATGCGCCTGACTCGTCTCGCGGGTTTTTCAGCCGGCCCCATTTTGTCGCTGCTGTGCAGCCTTGCCACCGTGCCTGCCGTGGCCTGGCTGTTTCCGCCAGCCGACATCGGCAAGCTGGATTTCTTCATGACCGCCTGCACGGTGGCCGGTTTGTTGCTGTCGCTGGGGCTGGACAAGGCCTTCCTGCATGAATACCACTACAGCACGAGTCGTAGCGGCTTGCTGAAAGCATGTTTGCTGCCGGCCGTGCTGCTCGCGCCCGTGGCCCTGGCCGTGATACTCGTGTTTGCGGCGCCGGTAGCGCAACTGTTATTTGATGTGGCGCAACCTGCATTGGCCATCCTGTTCGCTGCCGGCATGCTGAGCGCCCTGGCCAATCGCCTGATCGCGCAGCTCTTTCGCATGCAGGAGCGCGCCTGGGTATTCGGCCTGGCGCAGGTATTGCCGAAAATGTCGCTGCTGTTGCTGCTGCCTGTACTGTGGTGGGATCCGCAGCGCAATTTCGTGCACCTGGCGAGCCTGGTCGTGGTCACCACCTGGCTGGTCACCTTATGGCTGTTGTGGCATGCACGCGTATCGCTGGCGCAGGCCTGGCGCGCCGCCGTGGACCGGGTGCTGCTGCTGCGCCTGCTTTCCGAGGCGGGGCCACTGCTCGTGAGCGGGATTTTTTATATGTTCATGTTGTCGGCCGGCATGGGCTTGCTGCGTTTCTTTGCCGGCTTTGACGAGCTCGGTATTTATGCGCTGGCCATGCGCGTGGCCGCCGGGGCCTGGCTGGTGCAGTCGATTTTTACGATCGTCTGGATACCGCAAGTACACAAATGGGCCGCGGCCGGCGGCGACCTGTCGAATATTGTCGCCATTTGCCGCCATGCGCAAGCCATCGTCGTAGTGGGATTTTGCCTGGCGGGCGCCCTGGCCTGGCTGATCGGTTGGGTCTTGCCTCCCAACTACCATGGCGTTGCGTACCTGGCGGTGGCCGCCGTGGGCCAGCCGCTGCTGTATGCCCTGGCGGAAGTGAGCGGCGTCGGCATCAATCTGGCCCGCCGTCCTTCACTCTCCATCGCCGCCTTCGCGGCAGGCTTGCTGACGACGTTGCTGGCGGGCGCCGTGCTGGTGCCGCGCTGTGGCGCCACGGGCGCCGCCGTGTCGCAACTGCTGGGTTTTCTCGTGTATTTTGTCGTCAAGACGGAACTGGGCATGCGCGTCTGGCGTCCGCTGCCGCGCCGCTCGCTCTACCTGAGCGCTTTCCTGCTGTCGCTGCTGGCAGCGGGCCACGCGTTCTTTGCCCAGCGCCTGGGGGCGCTTGCTCCGCTGGCGTGGGGCGCGCTGCTCGCTGCCGCACTGTACATCTACAGGCCTTCGCTGCGGGCCGCTTTCAGGCTGTTCAAGCCCGCCCGGCAGCAGGGCTGACAGCGGGCCGTATTGCGCTTTCCTTGTGACTCCGCGTACAATGAGAATAATTCTCATTTATAAATCGATGCGCCTGTTCTTGCCGGCCGTTGGCGACAGGAAGGGTATCGTGAGCACCGCCGAGTCAGCGCTTCATCAGCAAGTCAGTAGTCTGTACACCGATCACCATCAGTGGTTGCGTGGCTTGTTGCGGCGCAAGCTGGGCAATGCCTTCGATGCTGCCGACCTGGCGCACGACGTGTACCTGCACCTGATGAAGACGGGGCGCATGCCGCCGGCCGGGGAATCGCGCCGCCACTTGACGCAGATTGCCAACGGCATGGTCATCGACCTGTACAGGCGCCGCCAGATTGAGACGGCCTACCTGGACGTGCTGGCCCTGGTGCCCGAAGCGCTGGCGCCGTCCGAGGAAGAGCGCGCGCTGGTGATCGAGGCGCTGACGGAAATCGACGCCGTGCTGCACCAGTTGCCCGCCAAGGCGCGCAAAGCCTTGCTGATGTGCAAGCTGGACGGCCTCAGCTACCGCGACATTGCCGCCGAACTGCAGGTATCCGTCTCGTCCGTGGAAAATACATACATCGCCGCCGGCTTGCTGGCCTGCTACCAGGCCCTGCACGGGCAGGGCGGCTGAACCGTGGAAGTGGTGATTGCACCCGCCATCGTGCAGCAGGCGGCCCAGTGGATGGCGCGCCTGTGGTCTGACGACGCCAGCGACGAGGACCGGGCCGATTGCGCCCGCTGGCGCGCCGCCCATCCGCACCACGACCTCGCCTGGCAGCGCCTGCAGGCGTTCGAAGGCAAGCTGCACAGCGTGCCGCGCGACGCGGCCCGGCACGCGCTGCGCGAACCGGCACCGGCCGCCTACCTGAACCGCCGCCAAGCCCTGAAACTGCTGTCCGTGCTGCTGCCCGTGGGCGGCATGCTGTATGCGGCGCGCGGCACGGACGCCTGGCAAGCGGCCACGGCCGGCCACGGCACGGGGACGGGCGAAGTCCGCGAGATTACCTTGCCTGACGGTACGCGCGTGATGCTCGCTTCCGCTTCCGCCATCGACGTGCGCTTCGATGCCAGTGAGCGCCTGCTGATCCTGCGCAGCGGCGAAATCCTCGTCACCACGGCCCACGATCCCGATCCGGCGCAGCGGCCGTTCCGCGTGCAGGGCCGCCACGGCACGGTGCGGGCGCTCGGTACGCGTTTTACTTTACGACAAGACGAACACACGTCGCACGTGGCCGTGTTCGAGGGCGCCGTCGAAGTGCGCCTCGCGCATGCGCCGGGCCACGCCGTGGGCATTGCCACGGGCTACGGCGCCGTTTTTTCGGCCGACATCGTGCAGTCGGCCGCTCCCGTGCCGGCCAGCGCAGCGGCCTGGACCAAGGGCGTGCTGGTGGCCGACAACATGCGCCTCGATGCCTTGCTCGCGGAACTGGCCCGCTACCGGCCCGGTCTGCTGCGCTGCGATCCGGCCGTGGCCGGCTTGACGGTCAACGGGGTGTTTTCCCTGCGCGACACGGACCGCGCGCTGCACAACCTGGCGCTGGCCTTGCCCGTGCAAATCCTGGCGCGCACGCGCTATTGGGTCACGGTGCAAGCCATGCCCCAGGCCGCTGCCTGACAATTTCGCGGGGCCGATTGAGGGTTTTGCATTCTCGTTCGGGATATAGGGTAAGAGCCACCCTTATCCATTGAACTTATGCACGTTTTTCCCCGTTGTTCCCATGAGTAGCCCAAGCCCCAAGCCGGCCCCATCAGCCGGATACTGCGTCCCATCCGCGGGCGCCTGATCGTTGCCGCCGTGCTGGCCGGCACGGGTTCCATGCTGACCCTGGTGCCGCTGGCGGGCATCGCGCACATCGCCAACATCGCGCTGAACCCTGCGCTGGCGCAAGGTGATCTCTGGCCCACCATCATCGCCAGCGTCGCTAGCCTGTTCCTCGGCATGGCGCTGATGTCGCTGGGCGAGCTGGCCGCGCACCTGGCCGACAACCGCCTCACCCATCAACTGCGCCTGCAAGCCATGCAGCGCCTGGGGCAAGTGCCGCTGGGCTGGTTCACCGGCCGGGCCTCGGGCGAAGTCAAGCAGGCGATGCAGGACGACATCAACACCCTGCACAGCCTCACCGCCCACTTTTATACGACGACGGGGCGCGCCGTGGGCGCCATCGCCAGCTCCGTCATTTACCTGTTCGCCATGGACTGGCGCCTGGCCCTCGTCGCGATCTTGCCGTTTCCCGGTTTTTTCCTGTTCTTCGGCCGGGCCATGAAGGCCAGCAGCGGCAATATGGCGCAATTCGTCGCCGGCATGGGGCGCATCAACAATGCCGTGGTGGAGTTCGTCAACGGCATTCCCGTGGTCAAGGCCTTCGGCGTCACGGGACGCGCGCACGGCAGTTACCGCGCGGCCGTCGACTCTTTTGCCGATGCATTTTCTGCCTTCACGCGCCCGCTGGTCGGTTCGATGGCCAATGCCAACGCGCTGATCGCGCCCGTCGCCGTGCTGGGCGTGGTGGTGCTTGCCGGCACCGTGTTCGTGGCGCTGGGAGCGATGGCGCCCGTGGATATCCTGCCGTTCGCCCTCGTGGCGCCCGGCATTTCCGCGCCGATGCTGCTGCTCCACTATCTGACCCACGACCTCAATAACGCCACCGGTGCTGCCCAGCGCGTGCTGGCCTTGCTCGATACGCCCGTGCTGGCGCAGCCGGCGCCGGATGAGCAACAGTTGCCCAACGGCACCGAGATTCGCATGGAGAACGTGGGCTATGCCTACGACGGGCAGAACAAGGTGTTGTCAGGCATCAACCTGACCTTGCGCCCTGGCACGGTGACGGCCATCGTCGGCGCTTCCGGTTCCGGCAAGTCGACCCTGGCGCGGCTGCTGCTGCGCTTTTTCGACCCGACCGAAGGGCGCATCACGCTCGGCGGCGTCGATTTGCGGCATATCGCCACGCCCGAGCTGTACCGGCGCATCGGCTTCGTGCTGCAGGACGTGCGGCTGATCCACGCCAGCGTGCGCGAAAACATCGGGCTGGGCAGGCCATCGGCCAGCTTGCAGGAAATTGAAGAGGCGGCGCGCCTGGCGAACATCCACGAACGCATCCTGGCCTTGCCGCGCGGCTACGATTCCATCATCGGCGAGGATGCGCAACTGTCCGGCGGCGAGCTGCAGCGCGTGAGCATCGCCCGCGCCGTGCTGCTCGACCCGTCCGTGCTGGTGCTCGACGAAGCGACGGCCGCGGCCGATGCGGAAAACGAAGTGGCGATCCAGGATGCGCTGTCGCGCTTTACCCGGGGCCGCACCCTGCTGGTGATCGCGCACCGGCTCGACACCATCATGCACGCCGACCACATTATCGTCGTCGAGAACGGCGCCATCGCCGAGCAGGGCAGCCATGCCGGATTGCTCGCAGACAAGGGCCGCTATGCGCGATTGTGGACGCTGGGCGGCTATCAGGATTCCCCGGAAGAAACGGTGCTGCCATGCTGAAGACATTCATACAATTGCTGGGCGACGATGCGCCCGTGTTCCGCCGCTACTGTGCCATGGCGCTCGCGTATGGCGTACTCAGCGGCTTGACGATCACGGCGCTGGTGCTGGCCCTGGGCCGGCTGCTGGGCGGCGACGCAGGCGGCGCGGCCCTGTGGCTGCTGGTGCTGCTGGCCGGACTGGTCGCCTGCTGGGCCTGGCGGCGCCAGGTGGAAAAAGCCGGCGTGCGCGTGGGCGTGACGGTGCTGCAAGGGGCGCGCCAGCGCCTGGGCGACCATGTGGCGCGCCTGCCCGTCGGCTGGTTCACGCCGGACAACACGGCAAAACTGGGCCACCTCATCACGCAAGGCATGATGAACGTGGCGCAACTGCCCGCCCACGTACTGACGCCCGTCATCTGCGGCGCCGTTACGCCCGTGGTGCTGCTGGCCGCGCTGTTCGCGCTGCACTGGCAACTGGGCGTGATGGCGCTGCTGGCACTGCCCCTCCTGGCGGGCGCCTTGCGGCTCACGGCGCACCTAGGCCAGCGCGCCGACGACGCCTATCACCACCATTTTGCCCAGACCAGCCAGCGGCTGGTTGAGTTTGCGCAAGCGCAATCGGTTTTGCGCGCTTTCCATGGTAACGGCGATGGTGGCGGTACGCGTTTCCTGCAGCAAGCCATCGATGGGCAGCGCCACGCGGGCACGCGGCTGATTTATCTGTCGGCGCTGTCGTCGGTGCTCAACGCCTGGGCCGTGCAAGCGATCTTTGCCGCCCTGCTGGCTGCCGCCGCGCTGTGGCTCGATAGCCGCCTTGGCGGTGCGCTTGAAACGGCAGAAGCCATCGCCGTCATCGTGGCACTGCTGCTGGTGGTGCGTTTTGTCGACCCGCTGCAGGAAGTGGCCAGCTACGGCGAAGTGCTGCGCGGCGCGCGCGGCCCGCTCGATGCGGCGCGCGATATTTTCGCCGTGCAGCCGCTGCCGGAAGCAGGCAGGCCGCAGGCGCCGCGCGATGGCGCGGTCGAGCTGCGCAAGGTGCACTTCCGCTATGCACAGGATCAGCCCGACGTATTGACGGATATCAATCTGCAGATTGCGCCCGGCAGCATGCAGCATGACGGCGCTGATCGGCGCTTCCGGTTCCGGCAAGACGACCCTGGTGCGCCTGATCGCGCGCTTCTTCGACGCCAGTCAGGGTAGCGTGCTGGTGGGCGGCGTCGACGTGCGGCACATGTCCAGCGAACAATTGGCGGGGCAGATCAGCCAGATCTTCCAGGACAGTTATCTGTTCCAGGGCAGCATCGGCGACAACATCCGCCTCGGCAAGCCGGACGCGACCGATGCCGAGGTGCTGGACGCGGTGCGCCAGGCGGGCGTGGCCGAGATCATCGCCCGCCTGCCGCAGGGGCTCGATACCCTGGTCGGCGAGGGTGGCGCGCGCCTGTCCGGCGGCGAACGCCAGCGCATCGCGATTGCCCGCGCGCTGGTCAAGGATGCGCCGATTTTGCTGGTCGACGAGGCGACGGCCGCGCTCGACGCGGAAAACCAGGCCGCCATCGCCGAGGCGCTGGCGCGGCTGCGCGGCAAGCGCACGGTGATCGTCATCGCCCACCAGCTGTCGACGGTGGCCATGGCCGACCAGATCGTCGTGCTCGACGGCGGCACGCTCCGCGAGCAGGGCGCGCCAGCCACCTTGCGGGCACAGGGCGGCCTGTATGCGCATTTCCTGGCCCAGCGCCAGGCGGCCAAGGGCTGGCGCATCGCCTCCGCCGCACGGCAGCCTTGAACGGGATGACGATTTGATACAGGCGCGTCTGTTTTTCGTCTTCCTGCTGCTGTGTACGGCTTCGCTGCTGGTCGGTGCGCGGCAGATGGAGTGGGCGCAGCTGTTTGCACTGTCAGACGCGCTGTCAGATGATACGTGGCTGACCCTGACGGCCAGCCGGCTGCCCCGCCTGGCGGCGCTGGTGCTGACGGGCGTGGGCCTGTCCGTGTGCGGCGTCATTCTGCAGCACATCGTGCGCAACAAATTCGTCGAACCGGCCACTTCGGGCGGCCTCGACGCGGCCAAGCTGGGCATTCTCGTGTCGCTGACGGTAGTTCCCGCAGCGGGCACGGCGGGCAAGATGGCGTTCGCGCTGGCCTTCTGCCTTGCTGCCAGCCTCGTGTATGTGGCCTTGATCCGCCGCATCCGTTTCAAGAACACGATTCTGGTTCCCGTGATCGGCCTCGTGTATGGCGGCGTGCTCAGCGCCGTGGCCGAGTTTTATGCCTACCGCAACAACATCCTGCAAAGCATGCAGGGCTGGCTGCTCGGCGATTTCTCGAAAATCGTCCAGGGCAACTATGAAATCATTTATCTGATCTTGCCCATCGTTGCCCTCACGTATCTGTACGCGCAGCGCTTTACCGTGCTGGGGCTGGGAGAAGGCATGGCTACCAGTCTGGGCCTGAACTATGGCGCCACGGTGGCGCTGGGCCTGATGCTGGTGGCCGTCACGGTGGCCGCTACGGTGATCACGGTAGGGGCGATCCCGTTTGTCGGCCTGGCCATCCCGAACCTGGTGGCTTTGCGCTACGGCGATAACCTGGGCCGCACCTTGCCCTCGTCGCGCTGGGCTGGGCGCGCTTCGCTGCTGCTGGCCTGCGACATCGCCGGGCGCTTGCTGATCTACCCGTTCGAGGTGCCGATCGGCCTGACGGCGGGCGGCGCGGGCGGCCTGCTGTTCCTCATATTGATCATTCGGGGGCGGCGATGAGGCGGCTATTTAATCTGCGGACGCTGTGGCTGGCCGTCGCCATCCTGGCGCTGATTTTTCTTTGCGTTGGCGCAAACTTCGACGTCGATTACATCATTCCGAAGCGCCTGGCGCGGCTGGCCGCCATCGCCATCGGCGGCGTCTGCGTGGCCGTGTCTTCGATTGTTTTCCAGACCATCGCCGGCAACCGCATCCTGACGCCGGCCGTCATGGGCTACGAAGCCGTGTATCTGCTGCTGCAATCGCTGCTGGTCCTCGTCATGGGCATGCACAGCGTGGTGCTGCTGGGACCGACCGGCAATTTCGTCGTGTCCATCGCGCTGATGCTCGCGTATTCCTGGGCCATCCATTACTGGCTGTTTCGTGATGGCAAGAACAACGTGTATTTCCTCTTGCTGCTGGGATTCGTGCTGACGATGGTGATCGGCAGGTTCACCCAATTCATCCAGCTGCGCATCAGTCCCGGCGAATTTGCCATTTTGCAGGGATTCAGCCAGGCCTCGTTCAACAAGGCGCAGCCCGCGCAGTTGCTGACCTCGGCCCTGCTGGCTGGCGCCGCCTGCGTGGCCGTGCTGAAGACCTTGCCGGCGCTCGACGTGCTGGCGCTGGGGCGCGAACAGGCGATCTCGCTCGGTGTCGACTACCGGCGCATGGTGCAGCTGCAGCTGGCGCTGATCGCCGTGCTGGTGGCTGTGTCGACGAGCTTGCTGGGGCCGACGGCCTTCATGGGTATCTTTGTGGCCAACACGACGTATGCCCTGGCCCGCACGGCGCGCCACCGCGTCACCTTGCCGCTGGGCTGCGCCATCGCCATCGCCATCTTCCTTGCCGCCCAGTTGCTGGTCGAGCACGTTTTCAATTACCGGACCACGGTCGGCATCCTCGTCAACCTCGTGTGCGGCGCGTATTTCCTCGCGCTCATGGTCCGCACCCGGGGCACTGCATGATCCAAGTCAAACAGATTGAAAAAAGCTACGGCGCCAGGCGCGTGCTGGACAATGTCAGCGCGCAGTTTCCCAAGGGAAAAGTGACGTCCTTGATCGGCCCCAACGGCGCTGGCAAGACCACCTTGCTGATGCTCATCGCGCGCCTGCAGGAAGCGAATGGCGGCGAGATTGCGATAGACGGACGCCGCATCGCCGATATCCGCATCGGCGACTATGCGCGGCAAGTGGCCACGCTGCGCCAGGCGCCCGATTTTCATTTGCGCCTGACGGTGGAGGAACTGGTCGCCTTCGGCCGCTTCCCTTACAGCCGAGGTAACCTGACGCCGCAGGACCGGCTAGCCATCGATGACGCCATCGCCTTTCTGTCGCTGGAATCGCTACGCACCGCCTACGTCGACGAGCTGAGCGGCGGCCAGCGCCAGATGGCCTTCCTGGCCATGACGATTGCCCAGCAGACGGATATTTTGCTGCTCGACGAGCCGCTCAACAACCTCGACATGAAACACGCCGTGCAGATCATGCGCGCGCTGCGCCGCCTGTGCGACGAGCAGGGCCGCACCGTGATCCTGGTGATCCACGACATCAATTTCGCCGCCAATTACTCGGACCACATCGTTGCCATGCAGGCCGGCGCCGTGCGCTTTTCCGGCCCTGCGCACGAGGTCGTCACCGAGGAACGTTTGCGCGCGCTGTACGACATCGATTTCCACATCGTGCGCAACGAGCGCGGCTGTGTCTGCAATTACTTTACCCCCACAGGAGCTTGAGATGATCTGCAACAAACCCCGTCTGGCGCTGGCCATGCTGCTTGCCGCCATGGCCGTCTTGCAAGGCTGCCGCGAGAAAGCACCGCCGGCGCCTGCCGCTACCGCCTCGCAGCCGGCGTTTGCTCCCATCACCATCGTCCATAAACTGGGTACGACGGTGATTGCGCAGCGTCCGCAGAGGGTGGCCGTGCTCGACATGAATGAAGTCGATTTCCTCGACCAGCTGGGCGTGCCCGTGGCCGGCATGGTGAAGGATTACGTGCCGCACTTTCTTACCCGCTACAAGGATGACGAGGCCATCCGCGATCTGGGCGCCATCGTGCAGCCGAATCTCGAACATATCCACGCGCTCCAGCCGGACCTGGTGCTGATGACCTCGATCCAGGCCAACCATTACAAGGATTTGAGCCAGATTGCGCCCACGGTGCATTTCGACGTGGATTACCAGAACAGCGAGAGCAAGCACATCGACGTAGTGAAGGAGCACTTGCTGACACTGGGGCGCATCTTTGGCAAGGAAGATATTGCTCGCCAGAAGGCGCAGGAGCTGGACGACAAGGTGGCGGCCGCGCGCAAGGTGACGCAGGAGCGTCCCGAGAGGGCGCTCATCGTGCTGCACAACAACGGCGCCTTCAGCGCGTTCGGCGTGCAGTCGCGCTATGGTTTTGTTTTCGACGCGCTGGGCGTGAAACCAGCCAGCTCGGCCATCGAGGCGGGCTTGCATGGCCAGCCCATATCCAGCGAGTTCATCCAGCAAGCCAATCCCGACATCATTTATGTAGTGGACCGCACGGCCGTGATGGAACACCGTCCCGTCATGACGGCC
This sequence comes from Janthinobacterium sp. TPC_1, assembly GCF_056037845.1. Classification (NCBI taxonomy): domain Bacteria; kingdom Pseudomonadati; phylum Pseudomonadota; class Betaproteobacteria; order Burkholderiales; family Oxalobacteraceae; genus Janthinobacterium; species Janthinobacterium sp. TPC_1. The sequence continues at coordinate 2,084,784 of NZ_CP195157.1, forward strand.
GAGCAGATGGCCAATCCGCTGTTGCGCCAGACCAATGCCTGGAAGAGCGGCCGCGTCGTCTTCGTCGATGCGGATGCCTGGTACATCACGGCGGCCAGCGTGACGTCGCTGAAACGGGTGATCGACGATGTGCTCAAGGGCTATCAATAATCAGCATATTTCGTAATGAGTCGCATTTGCATTGAGGGTTTTGCCTTTTCGTTCGGGAGATAGGGTGAGAACAAGCAATCACCCCCTCTGAAAGGATTTACTTTATGACCCAACGCATGGCAACGCGCCATCTTCCCGCCTTGAACCTGAGCCGTATCGCCACCGCCGTGCAACTGGCGCTCATCACGGGCTTGACCGTGGGGGCGCTGGGCGTGGCAGCCCCCACAGCCTACGCGCAAGCGGCGCAGGTCCGCCAGGCGTTCAGCGTGCCGGCGGGAACTCTGGGGCTGGCGCTCAACACCTTTGCCGCCGAGGCGGGGATCGAACTGACGGTCGAGGCTAGCCTGCTGCAAGGCAAGAACAGTGCCGGCCTGTCCGGCAGTTACAGCGTGCCTGAAGGCTTTTACGAATTGCTGCGCGGACACGGTTTACAAGCCGTGCGCGAGGGCAACGGCAGCTACACGCTGCGCCGCGAACCGGCACACAGCACCGCGGCAGAAGCGGCCGCGACCATGCCTGCCGTGACGGTGTGGGGCAAGGGCAACGCGGTGACGGAGGCGTACGCAGGCGGGCAGGTGGCGTCCGGCGGCCGCGTGGGATTTCTAGGCGACAAGGATTTCATGGAAACCCCGTTCAACACCATCAGCTATACGGATACATTCATCGAAGACCGGCAGGCGCGCGACATCACCGACGTGATTTCCGCCACCGATCCTACCGTCTTCAGCAGCGGCATGACGGGCATCATCGGCGAGAATTATTCGATACGGGGCTTCAGTTCGAATATCGGCGACGTTGCGTTTGGCGGACTGTACGGTATCTCGCCGTATTACCGCACGTCGCCCGAAATGTTCGAACGCATCGAGGTGCTGAAAGGGCCATCGGCCTTGCTCAATGGCATGCCTCCGGGCGGCTCGGTGGGCGGCAGCATCAATCTCGTGCCCAAGCGCGCGGGCGATGCGCCGCTGGCGCGCGTGACGGCGTCGTATATGTCGGACTCTCAGTTCGGTGGACATGTTGATCTGGGTCAGCGTTTTGGCGAAAATAAACAGTTCGGTATCCGCATCAACGGCGTCTACCGCGATGGCGACGGCGCCATCGAGCATCAGAAAAAGAAAACCCAACTGGTTTCCGTGGGCCTGGACTGGCGCGGCAACGGTGCGCGCCTGTCCGCTGACCTGTACCATAGCGAGGACCGCGCCGACGGCTTGAACCGGGGCGTCAACCTGGCTGCCGGTTTGCCCGTGCCGCGTCCGCCGAAACCGGAGACGCTGCTCAATCCCAGCTGGGCGTTTTACGATACCAAGGACAAGGGCGCCATGCTGCGTGGCGAGCTGGACGTGAACGCGCAGGTGATGGCGTATGCCGCCGTGGGCGCCAGCCGGGCCGACTATCAGTCGACGGGCGCGTACCTGATCCAGGTGTTTAACACGGCTGGCGACTACCGCACCAATCTTGCCGACCTGGGATTTGACGTGGAGAAACAGTCGGCGGAAGCAGGCTTGCGGGGCAAGCTGCGCACGGGCGATATCGGCCATCAATGGGCCGTCAACGCCACGTATTACCACCACACGGACAAGCAGTACGGTCGCAGGAATACCCTGGCGAAAGATTGGATCACGAATATCTACCACCCCGTCTGGGGACCTGCGACGCGCTTCGATGCGCCGCAAATTTCCAAGGCGGAATTGCGCCTGGCCAGCGTCGGCCTGGTCGATACGCTTTCCTTTGCGCAAGACACCGTGCAGCTGACGGTGGGCTTGCGCCGCCAGGAAGTGCTCAGCGATAACTTCAACATCCAGACGGGGGCGCGTACCTCGCGCTATGACGAAGGCGCCACCACGCCGGCCGTCGCCCTGCTGGTCAAGGCGAGCAAGACGGTTTCCCTGTACGGCAATTACATCGAAGGCTTGAGCCAGGGCGCCACGGCGCCGTTGACGGCGGCCAATTCGGGCGAAGTCTTTGCGCCGTACAAGTCCAAGCAGGCGGAATTGGGCGTCAAGGTCGACCTGGGCGAATTCGCGCATACGCTCAGCGTGTATGAAATCAAACGCCCCAGCAGCTATGTCGATCCCGTCAGCAATGTCTTTTCCTTCGGCGGCGAGCAGCGCAATCGCGGCGTCGACTGGGGTTTCTTCGGCTCGCCCCTGCGCGACGTGCGCCTGATGGGCGGTATCGCCTATGTCGATCCGGTCTTGAGCAAGACCGTGGGCGGCGCCAACCAGGGCAAGCAGGCAACGGGCGTGCCCAGGCTGCAGGCGAAGCTGGGCGTCGAGTGGGATGCGCCCGCCATTCCCGGCGTGACCCTGACGGCGAATGCGACGGCGGCATCGAAGCAATACATCAATGCCGACAACTCGCTGTCCGTACCGGGCCGCAGCGTATTTGACCTGGGCGCCCGCTATGCCACCCGTGCGGCCGGCCGGCCGTTGACCGTGCGCGCCAGCGTGAGCAACGTGGGCAACAAGGCGTATTGGGCGCTGCCGCAATGGACCCGCCTGGGGCTGGGCGCGCCGCGCACGGTCATGCTGTCGGCAACGGTGGATTTCTGAAGGCCGTTCGCCACACCAGCTGAGCGGGCATGCCCTGCCTGTGCAGGGCATGCCCGTTATGGGAGGTCGGCGCACGTTCACGTCGGGTTCCAGCCTGAAAAATACCGCTATCACAGCTGATAAATATCAACGCCTGAAAGCGCGCAGCACCAGGATCGGTGTTAATATTTTCCGAATGTTTATGAAAAAATCATATCTGTAAAGTGTGCATGCGAAGCAATACGCCATTTTGCAGGAACCGATATCGTTGGGATTTGGCTGCTCGCAGCCAGGCACAAGACTTCAAAGGGCTAGCCATGGTGATGACTTCCTTAGCGCAAACGCAATGCCAGATATTTTTGGAGGGGGAGGGCGATCGCTGGTTTGACCGCAATCGATCCACCTTGAACCAGCAGAAGTCATTCTACGAGAATGAAACGATCAAGCGCGTCCTGGCCAATCATCGTGACCGTATCGGGCATATCCTGGAAATCGGCTGTGGCAACGGCGTCAAACTGGCGGATCTCTGCCAGTTTTTTGCGGCGCAGGGGCATGGCATCGATCCCTCCGTCGAGGCAGTGCGCGAAGGCATGGATAAATTTCCTAATATTAACGTTCAATTGGACGTCTCGATCGCGTCGCACATTCCGCACGGCGATGCCAGCATGGATCTCGTATATTTCGGCTTTTGCCTGTATCTGGTCGATCGCACGGAAATTCTCAAGGCTGTTGCCGAGGCTGACCGGGTATTGAAGAGTGGCGGGTTTCTTGCCATCCTGGACTTTGATCCAGGCTATCGCCATAAGCGGGCCTATCATCACAAGCCTGGCATTTTTTCCTACAAAACCTCGTATGCGGATTTCTTTACTGCCAGCGGTCATTATTATCTGGTCGCCAAAGACAGCTTTTCCCATAGCGAGCATTCTTTTTCGCTGGATAGTGATGAGCGAGTGTCGATCAGCATCCTTTACAAGGAACCAGATGCTTATCCTGGCTAGCCGCTTGGGCGCGCCCTTGTTCAGTACGCATCACCACTTCGCTGTGTAATGCATTGGCGTTGTCGGCGGTGACCAGTTGGCAGAGCTTATCGATGCTTCTGGCGCCAACGATAAGGCGTAGCAGAGCAAGAGATTGGATCTCAGTTTGTCGGCGGGTATCGCGTCATGTGCTAGCACGAATAGTGTATTTTTGTCAGTCCTGACTGCGTGCCAGGCTGTCCGAGCGCTGCCATGTCCACATCAGGCCGATGCCGGCCGAGGTGCCGCTGTTCTGGCGCAACAGGGGGCTGGCGCGGTTGGCGGCGCCTGTGTAATTGTCGTAGCGAAAAAAGGCAAAGGCGCGCCAGTCCCGGCGCAGCCGGTAAGAGCCGCTCAGGCCCAGTCGCGTGAGCATCAGCCCGCTTTTCGCCGCATACGCCGGGCGTTCCGGGGTGGCGAAGGCGGGGTCGACGCCATACAAGTAATCGTTGATGGCGGCATTGCCCAGTACGGCGCCCAGGCTGGCATCGACATGCCAGGCCTGCTGCTCGCCTTGCAGCGCGTACACGAGGCGCGGTTCGAACGTGGCGCCCTGGCGGCGCAGGCCGCCGCGCGCTTCGATGACGGCGCGCAGGGGCAGCTCCAGGCCCAGGCGGCTGTGCTGCGTCGGTTCGGCCAGCTTGATTTTCAGGCGCGGACCAAATTCCACCAGGGTGCCCAGGTCCGGCATGCCGCGCCGGGCGGGTACGTCGCTGGACCTGGCCGGCAGCGACAGGGCGAAACCCACATCGAACTCCACCCGCTCCGTGTCGAGCAGGCGCGCGCCCACGCCGGAGCGGTCGGCGCGCAAGACTTCCCCGCGATAAATCAGATAGGGCAGGGCCAGGCTACGCGTCGAGCGCTCGCTGGCGCCCGGATAGGCGGGCGTGACGGCCGCGCCGCCGAAGACGCCCGCTTCCCATAGGGGTAGCGCTGGCTCTGCGGCGCACGCGGACGCCACGGCGAAGAGGGGAGATAGGGCCAGCAGCGTGCGTGTCACCCGCATCGGCATCCCCTTGTGCTAGGGCGGCGTGCCGCAATGCTTGCCGACCGGCAGCGATTCCCGGTCGGCAAAGGCGCCCAGCGCCCCCGATTGAGGCCCGCCCAGTTCATTGCGCACTGCCAGGGCTTCCGTCGCCTTGCCCTGGCGTTCATATTGGTCGATCAGCGCCTTGTAGCTGAGGGCGCTCGAGTATTCGCTCTTCTTTGCCAGCGCGATGGCCTGGCGGAAATGAAATGCGGCCGCATCGTAGCTGCAAGCCCCGCTGGCGGCGCGTCCCGCCTGGTGATGCAGCCGCGCCTGCCAAGCGAAGTCGCCCCGGCCCAGTTCGACATTGTCGACGGCCGCCTCGTAGCTGCGCATGGCCTGCGCCCAGTCGCCCTGGCTGGCCGCCTCGCGCGCGAATTGCTCCTGCTGCGCCGCCATGCGCAGTTCGCTTTGCGTGGAGCAGGCATTGAGCGCCATCAAGATCAGCGGCAGGATGAGGCAAGAGCGGAAGGACAGGAGTGTGGACATGGCGCCACTGTAGCGCAAACAAGGGCGCGCACGTTTGCGCGATACGCATGAATTGGGGATTTACCCGCGCATGGATGACATATAATTTGCACACGACGTTGTTATTTTTGACAGTACACTTCACGGGAGCACCATGTTTTCACGCAAATTCCATTCTTGTGCACAGCTGATGCTGGCTACCTTGCTGATGGGCTTTATCGCCGCTGCCCCTGCACGCGCGCAGCAAGCCGCCGTCAAATTGCCGAATGTGGTGATCCTGGCCACAGGCGGCACCATTGCCGGCAGCGGGGCCGACAGCACCACCACCGTTGGTTACACCTCGGCCACCGTGGGCGTCGAGCGCCTGATCGCGGCCGTGCCGGAACTCAAGAAAGTGGCGAATGTCAAAGGCGAGCAAGTGTTCCAGATCGCCAGCGAAAGCATGGGCAATAGCCACTGGCTGGCCCTGGCCAAACGCATCAACGTGCTGCTGGCCTCGAACGACGTCGATGGCGTGGTCGTCACGCACGGCACCGATACCATCGAGGAAACGGCGTATTTCCTGAACCTCACCGTGAAAAGCCACAAGCCGGTCGTCGTGGTGGGCGCCATGCGTCCGTCGACCGCCATCTCGGCGGACGGCCCCATCAACCTGTACAACGCCGTGATGCTGGCCGGCAGCAAGGAAGCCGTCGGCAAGGGCGTGCTGGTGGCCTTGAACGACCAGATCAACGCCGCGCGCGAAGTGACCAAGACGAATACGTCCACCACCGACACCTTCAAGTCGCCGGAACTGGGCATGCTCGGCTACATCCAGGGCAGCAAGGCCTTCTTTTACCGCCAGTCGACGCGCAAGCACACCTTGGAAGCGGAATTTGACATCAGCAAGCTCGATGCCCTGCCGCAAGTGGACATCGTGTATGGCTACGCCAACATGAACCGTGTCGGCATGGACGCCTTCATTGCCGCCGGCGCCAAGGGCATCATCCACGCGGGCGTGGGCGATGGCAGCGTGGCCGCGCAAATGAAGCCGGCTCTGGTGGAAGCGCGCCAGAAGGGCGTGCTGATCGTGCGTTCGAGCCGCGTTGGCCAGGGCATCGTGGCGCGCAATGGCGAAGCGAACGACGATGAACTCGACAGTGTCGTGTCCGACACCCTGAACCCGCAAAAAGCCCGCATCCTGCTGATGCTGGCCTTGACCAAAACCAACAGTACGCAAGAAATCCAGCGTATTTTCTACACGTATTGATCCTTGTCGCGCCAGGCCAGCCTCATCGGCTGAGCCTGGCCGATTTACGCTTGCCCGCTTTGCTGCCATACTTCGTTTCTGAATAACTTTCTGGCAGAAGCGGCAACACTGTCCCTGGTTCATGGCTATCCTGTCCGACATCATCCTGTATCCCATCAAATCGTGCGCCGGCATTCATTTGCGCGAGGCGGTCCTGACGCGTTCAGGGCTGATGAGCGAGCACGTGTTCGACCGCGAGTGGATGGTGGTCGACCCGCAGGGCCGCTTCCTGACCCAGCGCGAACATCCGCGCATGGCGCTCATCGTGCCATCCATCAAGGCCACCACCCTGGAATTGCGCGCGCCGGGCATGCTGCGGCTGGAAATCGAGCTGGGCTTGCCCCATCCGCAACTGTCACCGATGCTGGAAGTGCAAGTGTGGGACGATACCGTGCGCGCCTACGATTGCGACGAGGTCACGGCCACCTGGTTCAGTCAGGCCATCGGCGTGCCGTGCCGCCTGGCGCGCTTTCACCCGGACGTGGTGCGCGCCACCAGCACCACATGGACGGACGGCGTGGCCGCCTCGACCATGTTTGCCGATGGCTACCCGGTGCTGATCGCCGGCAGCGCCTCGCTGGCCGACGTCAATGACAAGCTGCGCGCCGCCGGTCGAGAGCCTCTGCCGATGAACCGTTTCCGCCCGAACCTGGTCATCGGCGATATCGGCGCCTTCGAGGAAGACTACGCCGAGTTCCTGCAATTCGGCGCGACGACCTTGAAACCCGTCAAGCCGTGTTCGCGCTGCCCGATTCCGTCGGTGGACCAGGCCACGGGCGTGCCCGGGCCGGATCCGCTCGACGTCATGCATGGCTACCGCGCCAAGCCCGAGCTCGACGGCGCCATCTGCTTCGGCATGAATGCCATTGTCACGGATGGCGGCGATGAGCGTATTGTGGTGGGGCAGGACATCGGTTTCGAACTGGCATTTTAAGCATGGCGCCCGCACACAAGGGTTTAAGGTTTCTATGAATCAAGCAATACCGCCGGATCCGCGCATTGCCAGCCTCGAAGCCGAAAACCAGGCCTTGCGCGCGCGCATGGCTTTCCTGCTGGAACAGGTCGAGCGCAACCACGACATCATGTGCCGCCACCAGGCGTTCGACCTGGAAATCGTCGGCGCGTCCACGTTTCCCGAACTGATAGGCACCATCTTTCGCACCTTGCCCGTGATTTCCGACCTCGACGGCGTGACCTTGAGCCTGCTTGATGAGGATGACGATATCGTGCTGGTGATGGAAAAGCTGGGCGTCGATTTCAGCATCTTTCCGCAGTTGCTGTTCGTGCATCAAGTGACGGACCTGGGGTTTGCCCCGCCGGGGCCCGTGGCCGAGGGGGAAGCGGCCTTGCCGCCGCTGCCGCTGCTGGGGGCCTTCGATGCGGCCGTGCATGGCCCGCGTTTTCCGGGCATCGACGCTCCCTTGCGCAGCGTGGCGCTGGTGCCCTTGCTGCGCAACAAGCGCCTGATTGGCAGCCTGAACCTGGCCAGCAGCGACGTGACGCGCTTTACGCCCGCGCTGGGCACGGATTTCATCAAGCACATGGCGTCCATCATCGCCATCTGCCTGGAAAACGTGATCAGCAATGAAATGCTGAAATACATCGGCTTGACCGATTCCCTGACGGGCGTCTACAACCGGCGCTATATCGACCGCCGGCTGCTGGAAGAAATCGCCCGCGCGCGGCGCCAGAATTATTGTATCTCATGCATGTATATCGATATCGACCATTTTAAATCGGTCAATGACACGCATGGCCACCAGGGCGGCGACGAGGTGCTGCGCGAAGTGGCGACGCGCATCCGCACGGAGTTGCGCCGCTCGGACGCGCTGGGACGCTTCGGCGGCGAGGAATTCGTCGTCCTGCTGATCGACGCCGACCTCGACAGCGCGACCTTTGTTGCCGAACGCATCCGTGCCAGCATTGCCGGCACCATGTTTGACTTGCCGGGCAGCGCGCAGGCGTGGGTCAGCGTGTCGATCGGCGTGGCCAGCCTGGAAGCGGACGCGGCGCTGCTCCCCATCGAAACGGTGGCGCAGCAACTGGTGGCGCATGCCGACCAGGCCCTGTACCAGGCCAAGGCGGGCGGGCGCAACAAGGTCGTCAGCTGGCAGGCGCAGATCGAATAGTTATTTTAATAGCAGGGTTTCCGCTTTGGCCACGGCGTCGGCCGTACCGCGCAGCACCACCACGTCGCCGCTGGCCAGCTGCGTTTCGGGGGTGACGTCGAGGCTGCCGCGGCCGCGGCGGATGGCCGTCACAAACGCGCCGCAGCCGGCCACGTCGATCGCACTCAAGGGCAAGTCCACGCAGTGCGCGTCCTCGCTGACGGTGACCGTATGCAGGCGTTCCAGCTCGGCATCGTCGCCCGCATCGCTGGTGCCGTGGAAATAGCCGCGCAAGGATGCATAGCGCTCCTCGCGCGCGGCCTGCACCCGGTGCACCACGCGGCGCAGGGGCACGCCCATCATGATCAGGGCGTGCGAAGCGAGCATCAAACTGCCTTCCATCAATTCCGGCACCACTTCGGCCGCGCCCGCCTTTTTCAACTGGTCGAGGTCGGTATCGTCGTGGCTGCGCACGATGACGGGCAAGGTCGGTGCCATTTCTTTGAGCAAATGCAATAACTTCAGTGCTGACGCGGTATTCGCATACGTGATCACCACGGCGCTGGCACGGTAGATACCGGCCGCCACCAGGCTTTCGCGCCGGCCCGCATCGCCATACGAGACGTGGGCGCCGGCCAGCTGCGCTTCCTGCACCCGTTCCGGATCCAGGTCCAGCGCGTGGTATTCGATCTTTTCTTCCGCCAGCAGGGCAGGGTGGCCAGGCTTTGCCCGCTGCGGCCAAAACCGGCGATCAGCACGTGTTTCTGCGAAGCCATGGTGCGCGTGGCGATCTTGGTCAGCGCCAGCGATTGCATCATCCAGTCGTTGGCGGCCAGTTTCATGACGATGGCGTCCGATTTGGCGATGAGGAAGGGCGCCACCAGCATCGACAGCACCATCGAGGCCAGCACCACCTGCACGACGAACGGGTCCATCAACTTGATGCCGCCAGCCAGGTTCAGCAGCACGAAGCCGAACTCGCCCGCCTGCGCTAGTCCCAGTCCCGTGCGCAGGGCCACGCCATTGCTGGAGCCGAACAGCCGCGCCAGGCCCGCGATGAGGGCGAATTTCAGCAGCACGGGGCCGCACAGCAGCAGCAGGACCAGCCACCAGTTGTCGAGCACGACGCGGATATTGAGCAGCATGCCGACGGTGATGAAGAACAGGCCCAGCAGTACATCGCGGAACGGTTTGATATCTTCTTCCACCTGGTGCTTGAATTCCGTCTCGGAAATGAGCATGCCGGCAACAAACGCGCCCAGGGCCAGCGACAGCCCGGCCCGCTCCGTGATCCAGGCCGCGCCCAGGGTGATCAGCAGCAGGTTGAGCATGAACAATTCCTGTGAACGGCGCTTGGCGACGATGGTCAGCCAGCCGCGCACCATCTTCTGGCCGATAAACAGCAGCAAGATAAGCACGACCAGGGCCTTGCCGCCGGCCCAGGCCAGGGTTTCGGCCAGGTTGTCCGAATCGCGCGTGAGGGCGGGAATGAGGATCAGCAGGGGCACCACGGCCAGGTCCTGGAACAGCAGGATGCCGATGATCTTGCGGCCGTGTTCGCTTTCGAGTTCCAGCCGCTCCGTGAGCATTTTCGAGACGATGGCCGTCGACGACATGGCCAGCGCGCCACCCAGGGCGAACGCGGCTTGCCAGCTCAGGTGGATGTAGGCGGACAGATAACGGGCGACGAACCAGCCGAAGACGACCGTGGCGATGATGGTGGTGGCCACCTGCGCCATGCCGAGGCCGAAGACGATGCGCCGCATGGCGAGGAATTTCGGAAGAGAAAATTCGAGCCCGATGGAAAACATCAGGAAGACGACGCCGAACTCGGCCAGGGTATGGCTGGCCTCGTTTTCCGCCGCCAGGCCCAGCGCATGGGGGCCGATGACGATGCCAACGGCCAGGTAGCCCAGCATGGGCGGCAAATGCAACATTCTGAAAGCGACCACGCCCAGCACGGCGCTGCCGAGTAACATCAGGGTCAGTTCAAGCGAGGAAAACATGGGTTGCCCGGTGCGGTCAATGGAAATCGTTGTTTGTTGTGACTGGCAAGTTTTTTGCTTTCCTAATTCGTTTATACTTTGGGCATGAGTGTAACCCATGAAAAAACAATGCTGAAAGCTTTTGATCGAATTGACATGCAAGCGACGACCGAGCGCGCCGTCGCGCTGGCCCGCACCACCTTGCAGATCGAGTCCGACGCCATCGTTGCGCTGCACGCGCGCCTGGCCACGGACGACAGCGTGGGCCGCGCCGTGGCGATGTTGCTGCAGTGCAAAGGAAGAGTCGTCGTCTCCGGCATCGGCAAGTCCGGCCATATCGCGCGCAAGATTGCCGCCACCCTCGCTTCCACCGGCACGCCGGCCCTGTTTGTGCATCCGGCCGAAGCGGCCCATGGCGACCTGGGCATGGTCACCTCGGAAGATGCTTTTATTGCAATATCGTACTCCGGCGAATCGTCGGAACTGATGGCCATCATGCCCGTCGTCAAGCGCATGGGCGGCGTGCTCATTTCCATGACGGGCAAGCCGAATTCCAGCCTGGCCCAGCTGGCCGACGTGCACCTGGATATTTCCGTCGAGAAAGAAGCCTGTCCGCTGAACCTGGCGCCGACGGCCAGCACCACCGTCACCCTGGCCTTGGGCGACGCGATCGCCGTGGCCTTGCTCGACTTGCGCGGCTTCAAGGAAGAAGATTTTGCCCGCTCGCACCCGGGCGGCGCCCTGGGCCGCCGCCTGCTCACGCACGTGCATGACGTCATGCGCAGCGGCGATCGGGTGCCGAAGGTGCCGGTGGAAGCCTCGCTGCTGCAGGCGCTGGAAGAAATGACGAAGAAGGGCATGGGCATGACGGCCGTCGTCGATGCGGACAACCGTCCCGTGGGCGTGTTTACGGATGGCGACTTGCGCCGCATGTTCGAGCGCGTGCAGGATTTCACGCAGGTGGCGATCCGCGACGTCATGCATGCGCAGCCGCGCAGCATCGCGCCCGAGCGCCTGGCCGTCGATGCCGTGGCCGTGATGGAGCAGTTCCGCATCAACCAGATGCTGGTCGTCGATGCCGACGGCAAGCTGGTGGGCGCCCTGCATATCCATGATCTGACGCAAGCGAAGGTGATCTGATGGAGAGCGTGGCGGACAACCTGGCGCGCGCGGCCAAGGTCAAACTGATGATCTTTGACGTCGATGGCGTGCTCACCGACGGCAGCCTGCATTTCGGCCCCGATGGCGAAATGATGAAAACGTTTAATGTGTATGATGGCCTGGGCATCAAGCTGCTGCAGGAATCGGGCGTGCAGACGGCCATCATCAGCGCGCGCCGCTCGGCCATCACGGCACGCCGGGCGCAAGACCTGGGTATTACCCACGTGCACCAGGGCGGCCACGACAAGCTGACGCCGTTTCGCGAACTGCTGGCGCTGACGGGCTTGACGGAAGAGCAATGCGGCTATATCGGCGACGATGTCATCGATGCGCCCATCCTGCGCCGCGTGGGCTTTGCCGTCAGCGTGCCGGGCGGGCGTCCGGAAGCGCAGGGCCTGGCGCACCATGTGACGCAGGCCGGCGGCGGCCGCGGCGCGGTGCGCGAGATCTGCGAATTCCTGCTGCGCGCCCAGGACAACTATGCGCGCGTGATGGCGCCGTTCCTGGAGTGAGGTGCCGTGCCTCGCCGCCAGTGACCTTTGAAAGAGTGAAGCCCTATGCGTAAGCCAGGAGGCGCCCATCGCTGGCGCATGATTTTTACCGTGCTGGGCGCGGTCGTCGTCGCGCTGGGCAGCTTCTGGCTGCTCGAAGTGATGAACAAGAATGGCCAGGACATCACGGCCAGCAAGCATCTGGATGAACCCGACTATTTCATTACCAATTTCAGTCTGGTGCGCATGGACTTGACGGGTAAGCCCAGTTATATCGTCTCGGGCACCAAGCTCACGCATTATCCGCTCGACGATTCGTCCGATATCGACCAGCCCTTCGTGCGCAAGCTCACGCCAGGCATGCCGCCGCTGAACATGAATGCGGAACTGGCGCATATCGACCAGGACAATACCCGGCTGCAACTGCACCGCAATGTCGTGATCGACCGCGCGGCCAGTCCGAAGGCGCAGAACCTGACGGTCAGGACGGAGGCGCTGACGGTGTTCCCGGATGAGGAAAGAATGGAAACGGACGTGCCGGTCGATATCCTGACGGGCGCCTCGCGCATCAATGGCATCGGCATGAAGGCCAATAATGCCACCGGCGTGGTGGAAGTGCAGAATGCGCTGCGCATGGTCCTCCCGCCGAAACCGCGCCCGGCCGCGGCGGCAAAATGACAGAATGAAACAAGGAAACCATACTATGAAGAAGATCTTGCTGTTGAGCGTATTTTCCCTGGCCATGATAGGGGGGGCGCATGCCGAGAAGGCCGATTCCGAGAAGGAAGCCGTCATCACGGCACGTAGCGGCCACGTCGATGACGTCAAGCAGGTGCGTACCCTGACGGGCGACGTCGTGCTGGTCAAGGGGACCCTGACCATGAAGGCGGGCCGGGCCCTGATCACGGAAGATCCGCAAGGCTACCAGTTCATCACCTTCTGGGCCGATCCCGGCAAGCTGGCCACCTTCCGCCAGAAGCGCGATGGCGCGGGCGACCTGTGGGTCGAAGGCGAAGCGGAGCGCGTGGAATACAACAACAAGACGGAAGTGGTGAAACTGTTTTCCAGGGCCAAGCTGACGCGCCTGGAAGGCACGAAAGTGACCGACGTGGCCAATGGCGCCTTCATCTCGTATGACAGCCGCAAGGAAGTGTTTGCGATGGAAAATTCCGACAGCGGCACCAGCACCCCCGATGGCGGCAGCGTGCGCATGGTGATCCAGCCGAAGAACAAGGCGCCGGCGGCGGAGAAAGCGCCGGCTACGCCCGCGCCAGGAAAGAAATAATGGACAATACCCGTTGCGGCAGCACCCTGATCGTTCGCGGGCTGCAAAAAACCTATGGCAAGCGCCAAGTCGTGCATGATGTCTCGCTGCAAGTCGAATGCGGCGAAGTGGTGGGTCTGCTGGGGCCGAACGGCGCCGGCAAGACGACTTCGTTCTACATGATCGTCGGCCTGGTGCCGTCGGACGGCGGCAGCATCGATATCAGCGGCGTGGACATTTCCAGCCTGCCGATCCACCGCCGCGCGCAGATGGGCCTGTCCTACCTGCCGCAGGAAGCGTCCGTGTTCCGCAAGCTGACGGTGGAAGACAATATCCGCGCCGTGCTGGAAATCCAGACCGTCGAAGGCCGTCCCCTGAAGAAGGCCGAGATCGAGGAGCGCCTGGATAAACTGCTGGCCGACTTGCAGATTGAAAAGCTGCGCGAGAACCAGGCCCTGTCCCTGTCCGGCGGCGAGCGCCGCCGCGTGGAAATCGCCCGCGCGCTGGCCACCGACCCGCGTTTCGTGCTGCTCGACGAACCGTTTGCCGGCGTGGATCCGATCGCCGTGATCGAAATCCAGCGCATCGTGCGTTTCTTGAAGGAGCGCAATATCGGCGTGCTGATTACCGATCATAATGTGCGCGAGACGCTGGGTATTTGCGACCGTGCCTACATCATCAACCAGGGCTCGGTGCTGGCGTCGGGACGCCCCGACGACATCATCGCGAACGAGTCGGTACGCCGGGTCTATCTGGGCGAACACTTCCGCATGTGAGCCAATGAAACAATCATTGCAGCTGCGCACGTCGCAGCACCTGGCACTGACGCCGCAGTTGCAGCAATCGATACGCCTGCTGCAATTATCCACCCTGGAATTGCACCAGGAACTCGAGCAGCTGCTGACGGACAATCCCTTGCTCGAACGCCTCGACGATCCGCTCGACCGTTCGCTGCGCCTGCTGTCCGACGGCGCCCTGAGTTCCACGGCCGCGCCGGCCGAAGCGCCGCCCCAGCCGCCAGGCCAGGAGGCGCCCGCCGCACCGGCCGAAGCGGACGGGTTTGACGGCGAGGCGGGCGAGGGCCCGGCCGCCGCGGAGGGCGGCGACAGCGACTGGAGCGAGGCGAGCCGGGGCAAGGCGCCCGACGATGAAGATTCGCGTCCGCAACTGGAGGCCCATCACTGCACCCTGCGCGAGCACCTGATGGAGCAGATGCGCGTGACGGTGCTTGAATTGCGCGACCGCGCGCTGGTCGAGCTGATCATCGATGCGCTCGACGACAATGGCTACCTGGAAGAGTCGCTCGACGACATCCTGGCGCGCCTGCCGGAAGAGCTGGAAATCGACGCTGACGAGATGCGCACGGCCTTGTCGCTGCTGCAAAGTTTCGATCCGCCGGGCGTGGGCGCGCGCAATGCGTCCGAATGCCTGGCGCTGCAAATCAGGCGCTTGCCGCACGTCGCCATGGTGACGCGGCGCATGGCCCTCGTCATCGTGGAAAAGCACCTGGCCTGGTTTGCCCAGCGCGATTTCAACAAGCTGAAAAAAGCCCTCGATTGCGACGATGAAGACTTGCGCGAGGCGCAGACGGTGATTCGCCAGTGTAATCCGCACCCGGGCGCCGTGTTCGCCTCGGACGTGTCCGATTACGTGGTGCCCGACGTCGTCGTCAAGCGCGCGCGCAATGGCTGGCAAGTCACCCTGAACAACGACGTCATGCCGCGCCTGCGCGTCAACGCCATGTACGCCAACTTGCTCAAGCAGGGCAAGGGCGAGGGCGCCATGGGCGCGCAGTTGCAGGAGGCCAAGTGGCTGATCAAGAATATGCGCCAGCGCTTCGATACCATCCTGCGCGTGGCACAGGCGATAGTAGAAAGACAAAAGAACTTTTTCTCGCATGGGGCCGTTGCCATGCGCCCCCTTGTGCTCCGTGAAATAGCTGATACACTGGGTTTACACGAGAGTACTATCTCGCGGGTAACAACTCAAAAGTACATGCTGACCCCGCACGGCATGTTCGAGTTGAAATATTTCTTTGGTAGCCATGTCGCCACCGAAGCGGGGGGGGAAGCGTCATCGACGGCGATACGGGCATTGATCGTGCAACTGACAGGAGCAGAAGACCCTAAAAATCCTTTATCCGACAGTAAGATTGCGGACATGCTGGGGGAACAAGGCATGGTGATTGCGCGACGTACTGTTGCCAAATACCGGGAAGCGTTGAAAATTCCGCCAGTGAGCCTGCGTAAGTGTTTGTAAGTTTTTTTCGGTTCCTCTGCGGGCCGGATAGGATGGACCGCACGAACCCGATCATCTTTAGGAGTGTGTATGAATCTCACCATCAGCGGACATCATCTCGAAGTGACACCAGCCATCCGTGAATACGTACAAACGAAGCTGGAGCGCGTGAAACGTCATTTCGATCAAGTTATCGATATTGCCGTGATTCTGACCGTGGATAACCTCAAAGAGAAAGAAAAACGTCAAAAGGCCGAAGTCAACCTGCGTCTGAGTGGCAAAACTGTCTATGTGGAAAGCCTGGCACACGACTTGTATGCCGCAATCGATACCCTGATCGACAAGCTCGATAGGCAAGTGATGAAATACAAAACCAAAGTGCAAGGGCACGGTAAAGAGGCGATCAAGCATCTGCCAGACAACTCAGAGGAAGACGCCGTCGTCGCCGTCTAAGGCCACCGGCTTCCCCCAGTTGTGATCAACTAAGGGCGCACATTGCGCCCTTTTTTGCGTCCTGCGGGAAGCAATATCCGTGGTGAAAGCGCTAGAATGCGCCATCCTCACTTCTTTCCTGCCTGCCATGAGCGACTTCGTCCAGACCTCCATCCGCAACCGCACGGGCCACATCGTGCTCGACCGCCCGAAAGCCTTGAACTCCCTGTCGCTGGAGATGGTGCGCACCCTGAGCGCTGCCTTGCTGGCCTGGCGCGACGATCCGCAGGTGGACGCCGTGGTGATCCGCTCCAGCAGCGAAAAGGCCCTGTGCGCCGGCGGCGATATCCGTTTCTTTTACGATGCGGGCCTGGCCACGCCGCAAGGCGGCAGCGCCCTGCTGGAAGATTTCTTTACGGAAGAATACGCGTTAAATCATGTCATTCACTTTTATCCGAAACCGTATATCGCCGTGATGGACGGCGTGGTGATGGGCGGCGGCATGGGCGTGGCGCAAGCCGGGCCCGGCAACCAGTTGCGCATCGTCACGGGCCGCACGCGCATGGCCATGCCGGAAGTCAATATTGGCCTGTTCCCCGACGTGGGCGGCAGTTACTTTCTTTCCCGCCTGGCGGGCCGGCTGGGCCTGTACCTGGGCTTGACGGGCCTGACCATCGGTGCGGCCGATGCCCTGTACACGGGCCTGGCCGATGTGTATCTGCCCGAGGCGCAGATGGGGGCGCTGCTGGCCCTGTTCGACTCGACGCCGGGCGAGGCCTTGCCGGTGGCCATCAAGGCGCTGGCGGCGCCGTTCCAGGCCGAGGCGGGCGCGGCTTCCCTGGCCACGGCGCGCGCGGCGCTGGACCGCCACTTCGGCGCGGGTTCGGTGGCCGCCATCATGGCCTCGCTGGCGCAGGACCACAGCGCGTTCGCCGCGAAGGCCCTGGCGGCCATGCGCCTGCGCTCGCCCTTGATGATGTCGGTGACCCTGGAATTGCTGCAGCGGGGCGCCCACCTGGGCGTGGCCGACTGCCTGCGCATGGAGCGCACGCTGGTGCGCCACAATTTCGCGCATGGCGAAGTGCTCGAGGGCGTGCGCGCGCTGGTGGTCGACAAGGACAATGCGCCGCGCTGGAACCCCTCAACCCTGGACGAGGTCGATGCCAGCATGGTGGCGCGTTTCTTTGCCCCCGTGTGGCCGGCGCAAGCGCATCCGCTGCGCCACCTCGACTGATTAAGAACGCTCGCGGTGGCGCAGCACGACCCGCTCGTTGGGGCCGAAATACTGCGCCAGCCGCTCCGCCATGTACACGGAGCGGTGCTGGCCGCCCGTGCAGCCGAGGGCCACCGTCAGGTAGCTGCGGTTGTCGGACTTGAATGACGGCAACCATTTCTCGATGAAGGCGCGGATGTCGGCCAGCAGTTCCAGCGCGCTCGGCTGGGCGTCGAGGAAGGCGATCACGGGAGCGTCGCGTCCGTCGAGCGGGCGCAGCGCCAGGTCGTAATACGGATTCGGCAGGGCCCGCACGTCGAAGACGAAATCGGCATCGAGCGGCACGCCCAGCTTGAAGGCGAACGATTCGAAGAACAGGGTCAGCGGCGCGCGTTCGGAGGCGACGATATCCTTGATCCAGGCGCGCAGTTTGTTCGCGCTCAGTTCCGAGGTATCGATCACATGGCCCAATTGCTCGATGGCCGACAGGCGTTCGCGCTCTTCGGAGATGCATTCGATCAGGGTGCGGCGGCTGGCCGGATTCTGGTTCGGGCGCAATTCGTGCGACAGAGGGTGGCTGCGCCGCGTTTCCGAGAAGCGCGCCACCAGCGAATGCGTGGTGGCTGTCAGGAACATGACCTTGACGTCGTGCCCCTGGTCGCGCAGCAGCGCCACATTGTGCGGCAAGCTGACGAGCGACTCGGCGCTGCGCGCATCGACGGCCACGGCCAGCTGCGGCGTGCCTTCGTCAAGCAGGGTTTGCACCAGGCTGGGCAGCAAGGCTGGCGGCAGGTTGTCGACACAATAGTAGCCGGTATCTTCCAGCACATTGAGCGCGACGGATTTACCGGAGCCGGATATTCCGGTGATAAGGACGATATGCATAGCCCGATCATACAATAAAGACCGGCGCTGCGCTCCCGAGGCAATGATCTTTACAAATTATTGCAATTTGGACTGTAGTATTTCTTTGCTGCACGCGCCAACAATGTTGTCGGATTAGCGGGGCCGCCGAGGTGGGGCCTTGCCCCACCTCGGCGGCCCCGCTAATCCGACCTGCGTTGTTAATCGCCGCTCATGGCGAGGCGTTGGTGGAGCAGGGGTTTCGGAGAGCCTTGCTCTCCGCCTGCGTAACGGTTCACCCATGCATGGGTGAACTCCTTGCAACGCTAATCGCCACTCATGGCGAGGCGTTGCCGCTCCATGAACTCCTGCAGGGTATCGATGCCGCGCAGCTGCAGAATCGTATTGCGCACGGCCGCTTCCAGCAGCACGGCGATGTTGCGGCCGGCGGCGACGGGGATGACGACCTTGCGCACGGGCAAGCCCAGCACGTCTTCCGTGGGGAACAGGAAGGGCAGGCGCTCGACTTCCTCTTCCAGCGCGTTGCGGCGCACCAGGTGCACGATCAGTTTCAGGCGCATCTTGCGGCGCACGGCCGTTTCGCCAAAGATGGCCTTGATATCGAGCAAACCCAGCCCCCGCACTTCCAGCAGGTTTTGCAGCAGGGGCGGGCAGCGGCCTTCGATCATATTCGGCGCGATGCGCGAAAATTCGACGGCGTCGTCGGCCACCAGGCCGTGGCTGCGCGAAATCAGCTCCAGCCCCAGCTCGCTCTTGCCCAGGCCCGAATCGCCCGTGATCAGCACGCCCACGCCCAGCACGTCCATGAACACGCCATGCATGATGATGCGCTGCGCCAGTTTTTTCGACAGGTAGACGCGCAGGAAGTCGATCACTTGCGCGGCCGGCAGCGGGGTCGAGAACAGGGGGATATTTTGCTCGTCGCAGATGGCGAGAATGTCGGGCGGCGTTTCCAGCCCTTGCGCGATGATCAGCGCGGGCGGACCGCCGGCGATCAGTTCGCCGATCACGTGGGTGCGCGTGTTGACCTTCAGGCGCTGATAGTAATTGATTTCCTGGTGGCCAAAGACCTGGATGCGGCCCGGATGGATCAGGTTCAAGTGGCCCACCTGGTCGGCGGCCGACGAGACGTCGCCCGAGATCAGGCGCTCGCCGCCGGGGAAGCCGGCGAACCAGCCCAGTTGCAGACTTTCACGATTGTCGTCGTACAGGCGTTGTATCGTCAGCGGCGTTTGCAACATGGCAGTCTTCTTCAGGAGTGGAGGAATACCTGAAGTTTAACCCGCCGCTTGCAGACTGGGTTGCCAATTGACGATGCGCGAATGCACGGATTTCGGTTCGGGATCCGTGGCCAATGCCGTGCGGAAGGCGTCATCGGAAAACATTTCGGCGATTTCCGACAGGATTTCCAGATGTTGCTGGGTGACATGATCGGGAATCAGCAGGAAAAACAGCAGATTGACGGGCTTGCCATCGGGCGATTCGAACGGAATCGGCTCGGCCAGGCGCACGAAGGCGCCCAGCGGCGATTTCAGGGTTTTGCTGCCCTTGACCCGCCCATGCGGCACGGCCACGCCATGGCCCAGGCCCGTCGAGCCCAGGCGTTCTCGGGCAAACAGATTGTCCGAGACGGTAGAGCGGGCGATGCCGTAATTGTTTTCGAAGATCAGGCCGGCTTGCTCGAAAGCGCGCTTCTTGCTGGAGACTTCCAGGTCCAGGAGGACGTTTTCGAGGGATAAGATTTTGCTAAGATTAGTCATGACACTCAATGAAATGGTGCAATGCGCAGAGGGCTTGCGAGCCGAATTATAGGCCTGTTTTCGCGGCCTGTAACGCCAATTCTCAACAGTATACGCCCGCTGCGGGCGCAGTGGGCGCTACAGCCCACGTGGTCATCATTTTAGCAAAAAAATAACATCGGCGCGTATCGGCTATTTCTTGATTAAAAACACGCGGTGCGCCGGTTTTTCCGCCGCCGAATGCCGATTTTCCGATTTTTCAGCGTCTTTGACATGCTCTGCGGCACTACTGCAACGTTGTTTTAAAACACAGCCAACATTCCTGTTGGCATGGTTTTGGGGTGTTGCGCGGTGTTGCCTAGCGTTACTGGCGCGCATTGCGCAGATTGCCCGGCATCGCCCCGGTGCTGAAGTTGCTGCGCCAAGGATTGATATCGAGGCCGCCGCGGCGCGTATAGCGCGCATACACGGACAGCTTTTGCGGCTTGCATTGACGCAAGATGTCGACAAAGATGCGCTCCACGCATTGCTCGTGGAATTCATTGTGTTCGCGGAAACCGATCAGGTAGCGCAGCAGGCTTTCCTGGTCGATCTGCGGTCCCGCATACTCGATCTGCACGCTGCCCCAGTCGGGCTGGCCCGTCACCAGGCAATTCGATTTGAGCAAGTGCGAGACGAGTTTTTCTTCCACCGGCGCATCATCGAACGCCGCCTTCAAGAGCAGCGGCGAGGGTGTGTATTGCGTGATTTCCAGGTCCAGGCGGTCCAGCAGCACACCGTCGAATTCGCCCATTTTGAGCTTGCCGAAATCTTCCTGCAAAGGTCAGTTCCACTTGCACGGGCGCGCCGAAACCGTTCGATAAATCCTGTTTGAGCAAGATCAACAGCGCTTCCGGGCTGTCCAGTTTGGTCTGGTTGAAGGAGTTCAGGTACAGCTTGAACGACTTCGATTCGATGATGTTGGGCGAATCGGCCGGCGCGCTGACCTTGGCAATCGCCACCTGCGGCTTGCCGCGCTGGTTCAGCCACGACAGTTCATAGGCGTTCCAGATATCGAGGCCGAAAAACGGTAATGTACCGTGCAGTTCCAGCTCGTCGCGCTTGCCCTGGCGCGGAATGGGAAACAGCAATTCCGGCGCGTAATCGGTGCGGTAGGCGGAGCTTTTGCCCAGGGGAGATTGTTCGGCGAGGTCGTTGGTGGTGGTCATGGTCGTGTGGCGTGAATTCGGTCAAGCACGCATGGTAGCCTATTTCACCCCAGTGCAATACCGGGGTGAATTCGCTATTTAGCCCAAGAACAGTTTGTAGACGGGATTACTGCTCTCATCCCAATAACGGTAGCCCAGGGTATCGAGGAAGCGGGCGAATTCTCCCATTTCATCGGGCGGCACTTGCAGGCCGATCAGGATGCGGCCCACGTCGCCGCCCTGGCTGCGGTAATGACACAGGGAAATATTCCAGTTCGGCGCCATGCTGTCGAGGAAGCGCATCAGCGCACCGGGGCGTTCGGGGAATTCGAAGCGGTACAGCAGCTCGTCCTGCGCCAGCCGGCTCTTGCCGCCCACCAGGTGGCGGATGTGCGACTTGGCCAGTTCGTCGTGCGTCAGGTCCAGCGTCTTGAATTCGTGTTCCTCGAAGGTCTTCGCCAGCACGCTTGATTCATGCCTGTCGGCAATTTGAATGCCGACGAACACGTGTGCGGCTTTTTCATCGCTGATGCGGTAGTTAAATTCCGTCACGTTGCGCGCGCCGATGAGCGAGCAGAAGCGCTTGAAGCTGCCCCGCTGTTCGCGCATGGTGACGGCAAACACGGCTTCGCGGAATTCGCCCAGCTCGGCCCGTTCCGCGACGAAGCGCAAACGGTCGAAATTCATGTTCGCGCCGCTGGCGATGGTGATCAATGTTTCATTGTTGACGGGGTGCTTGGTCAGGCTGGCCCGTTCCACATAGGCCTTGGCGCCGGCGATGGCCAGCGCGCCGGACGGCTCCAGGATGCTGCGCGTATCCGTAAACACATCCTTGATGGCGGCGCAGATGGCGTCCGTGTCGACCGTGATGATTTCATCGACATACGCCTGCACCAGGCGGAAGGTTTCCTCGCCGGCCAGGCGCACGGCCGTGCCGTCGGCAAACAGGCCCACGTCGTTCAGGGTCACGCGCTCGCCGGCCTTCAGCGAGCGGGCCATGGCGTTCGAATCGACGCTTTGCACGCCGATGATCTTGATGTCGGGGCGAATCTGTTTTACGTAAGCAGCAATGCCGGCGATCAAGCCGCCGCCGCCGATGGGCGCGAAGATGGCGTGGATGGGGCCGGCGTGCTGGCGCAGGATTTCCATGCCGATCGTGCCCTGGCCGGCGATCACGTCCGGATCGTCGAACGGGTGCACGAAGGTCAGCTTCTGTTCCTTTTCCAGCGTCAGCGCATGGTTGTAGGCATCCGTGTACGACTCGCCGTGCAGCACCACTTCCACGTTGACGCCGCCGCGCCCCTTGACCGCCTCGACCTTCACCAGCGGCGTGGTGGTCGGCATGACGATGACGGCACGGCAACCCATGCGCGCGGCCGACAGGGCCACGCCCTGGGCATGGTTGCCGGCCGAGGCGCAAATCACGCCGCGCTTGCGGTCCGCTTCGCTGAGCTTGGACATCTTGTTGTAGGCGCCACGAATCTTGAAGCTGAACACGCTTTGCATGTCTTCGCGCTTGAAGTAAATCTGGTTGTTCAGGCGCTGCGACAGGGCAGGGGCCAGTTCCAGCGGCGTTTCGGTGGCGACGTCATAGACGCGGGCGGTCAGGATTTTCTTGAGGTAGTCGATGTTCATAGTCTGCAAGCAAGTGATTCTGGGCCAGAAAGGGTCTGGAGCGTGTCGGGCGATAGTGGCTGCGCCGCGGCGGATAGCCTGGCGACAATAATGCTCTGTGGAACTAGGGGCCGGTGGGCCCTTGCTGGTCGGCGCGGATTGTGCGGCGCGCAAGCTGCTCTTCATTATAATGGAGAGCCTTACCGCATCGCGAAGTGTTCCATGATCGAATCCGCAATCGCCTGGCTGCTGCAGCTGATCGCAGCGCCGGAAGTCGGGCTGACATCGGTCTTTCTGATCAGCTTTATTTCCGCCACCCTCTTGCCGCTCGGCTCGGAGCCGGCCGTGTTTGCCGTCATCAAGGCCAATCCCGCCCTGTTCTGGGCCGCCATCGGCGTCGCCACGCTGGGCAATACCCTGGGCGGCATCGTCGACTACTGGATGGGTTACCGGGCCAAGCAGGCGTTCGCCAAGGAGCGCGACACGCGCTGGTTCCGCTGGCTGGCCCGCTATGGCGCCAAGACCATGCTGCTGGCCTGGCTGCCCATCGTGGGCGACCCCCTGTGCACCCTGGCCGGCTGGCTCAAGCTGCCATTCTGGCCCAGCGTGGCCTACATGGCCGTCGGCAAATGCGCGCGCTATCTTACGATGACGGGCTTGCTGCTCTACGTCCCCGATGGCGTATGGCACCGGATTGGCCAGATGCTGGCCTGAATGGGGCTGCTACAACGCCCGTTTGCCCCATTTTTGGGCAGGTTGATAGTTTGCAGGCAGCCGTGATTCTTGGCATTTTTGCTTAAAAAAGACAGTCATTCTGGTTTTTTATTCATGCAAAGGAAGACTTTTCCATATTTGCTATGGTAGCGGATGAGGTGCTTAAACCTTGGGCGGCATAAGGCTGTTCCCGCATGGTGCGGCGCAATAAGATAAAATGGGTCTTTAGGGTCCAGTCCACATCGTCACCACACTCCATGAACGCTCCCGCACATATCCAAGCTTTACTGGCAGAAACGCCGAATGGTCCCGCAGCAAGCCGCCTGCGCGAAATCCCGTATAACTACACGTCGTTTTCCGATCGCGAGATCGTCATACGCCTGTTGGGAGAGGACTCCTGGCGCCTGCTCGACGAGCTGCGCGGCGCCCGCCAGACGGGCCGTTCGGCCCGCATGCTGTACGAGGTGCTGGGCGACATCTGGGTCGTGCGCCGCAACCCGTATCTGCAGGATGACTTGCTCGACAACCCGAAGCGTCGCCAGGGCTTGATCGACGCCCTGCATCACCGCCTGGCCGAAGTCGACAAGCGCCGCCTGTCCATCGATGCGGCCGGCGGCGACGCTGCCGCCAGCGGTGAAGCGCCGGAAGTGGCGCAGGCGCGCAGCCATAACGTGGAACTGCTGCTCAAAGCTGCCAGCAAGGCCGTGGCCGACTTTGGCGACGAATTCCGCCAGACCTATGATTTGCGCAAGCGCACGGTCAAGGTGCTGGGCCGCTACACGGAAAAGCACAATGTGCGCTTCGATGGCATGACGCGCGTGTCGCACGTGACGGACGCCACCGACTGGCGCGTGGAATACCCGTTCGTCGTGCTCACGCCCGACACGGAAGAGGAAATGGCCGGCCTGGTCAAGGGCTGCATCGAGCTGGGGCTGACCATCATCCCGCGCGGCGGCGGCACCGGTTATACGGGCGGCGCGATTCCATTGACGCCGATGTCGGCCGTCATCAACACGGAAAAGCTGATCACCCTGGGCGCCGTCGAAATGACGGTCTTGCCGGGATTGAGCCACGAATACGCGACCATCCATTCGGGCGCGGGCGTGATCACGAATAAAGTATCGGAAGCGGCGGAAAAGGCCGGTTTCGTCTTCGCCGTCGACCCGACGTCCGCGCACGCTTCTTGCATCGGCGGCAACGTCGCCATGAATGCGGGCGGCAAGAAAGCCGTGCTGTGGGGCACGGCGCTGGACAACCTGGCCTCGTGGCGCATGGTCGACCCGAACGGCGACTGGCTCGACGTCACGCGCCTCGACCATAACCTGGGCAAGATCCACGATATCGCACTGGCACGCTTCCAGCTGGAATGGCGCCACCCGAGCACGCGCGACGCCACAAAACCGAACGCACCGTTCAAGACGGAAATACTGGAAATTCCCGGCCGCAAGTTCCGCAAGGAGGGCCTGGGCAAGGACGTCACCGATAAATTCCTCGCCGGCTTGCCGGGCATCCAGAAGGAAGGCTGCGACGGCCTGATCACGTCGGCGCGCTGGATTTTGCACAAGATGCCGAAATTCGCCCGTACCGTCTGCCTGGAATTCTTTGGCCAGGCGCGCGACGCGATCCCGTCGATCGTGGAAATCAAGGATTACCTGGATGGCTTGCCGGCCAAGGGCGAGCAATACACGAGTATCCGCCTGGCGGGCCTGGAACACCTGGACGAGCGCTACCTGCGCGCCGTCGGCTACGCCACCAAGTCGAAGCGGGGCGTGCTGCCGAAGATGGCCCTGTTCGGCGACATCGTCGGCGACGATGAAAACGCCGTCGCGCAGGCGGCGTCGGAAGTGGTGCGCATCGCCAACACCCGCGTGGGCGAAGGTTTTGTGGCCGTCAGCCCCGAAGCGCGCAAGAAATTCTGGCTCGACCGTGCCCGCACGGCGGCGATTGCCAAGCACACCAACGCCTTTAAAATCAATGAAGACGTCGTGATCCCGCTCAACCGCATGGGCGAATACACGGATGGTATCGAACGCATCAATATCGAGCTGTCGATCAAGAATAAACTGCAACTGGCGGACGCCCTCAGCGAATTCTTTGCCAAGGGCAATTTGCCTGTAGGTAAGAGCGACGATGCGTCGGACGACCGCGTCGACGACGCTGAAATGCTGGGCGACCGCGCCGAGCAGGCGCAGCAGTTGCTGGCGCAAGTCACGGCGCGCTGGACCTATCTGCTGGCCCAGCTGGACCGCCCGCTGGCGGACGTGAAGGGCGAATTGGCCGAACTGGGCATGGAGCGCCTGTTGCCCGTGTTCGATGCGCGGCTGGAAACGCAACCAGCCGCGACCCTGTTCGACGTGGTACAGGACCGCACCGTGCGCGTGACCTGGAAGCAGGAAATCCGCGCCCAGCTGCGCCAGATCTTCAACGGCGCCGCCTTCAAACTGATCCTCGACGAAGCGACGGCGATTCACGCGCGCATTTTGCGTAGCCGCGTGTTTGTCGCGCTGCACATGCATGCGGGCGATGGCAACGTGCACACGAACTTGCCCGTCAACTCGGACAATTACGAAATGCTGCAGGATGCCCACGAAGCCGTGGGCCGCATCATGATCCTGGCCCGCTCGCTGAACGGCGTCATTTCCGGCGAGCACGGTATCGGCATCACCAAGCTGGAATTTTTGACGGAAGAAGAAATCGGCGACTTCCGCAGCTACAAGCAGCGCATCGATCCGGAAGGCCGTTTCAACAAGGGCAAGCTGCTGAACCTGCCGGGCATGGGCGCCGACTTGCGCAATGCCTACACGCCATCGTTCGGCCTGATGGGGCACGAGTCCTTGATCATGCAGCAAAGCGATATCGGCGCCATCGCCGACAGCGTCAAGGATTGCTTGCGCTGCGGCAAGTGCAAGCCCGTGTGCTCGACCCACGTGCCGCGCGCCAACTTGCTGTATTCGCCGCGCGACAAGATCTTGGCGACTTCGTCCCTGATCGAAGCCTTCCTGTACGAAGAGCAGACGCGCCGCGGTATTTCCATCAAGCATTGGGAAGAGTTCGAAGACGTGGCTGACCACTGCACGGTCTGCCATAAATGCGTGACGCCTTGCCCCGTGAACATCGACTTCGGCGACGTGTCGATGAACATGCGCAACTTGCTGCGCAAGATGGACAAGAAGAGCTTCAATCCGGGCACCAAGGCAACGATGATGTTCCTCAACGCCACCGATCCCGTGACCATCAACGCCACGCGCAAGGTCATGATCGGCTGGGGTTACAAGGCGCAGCGCCTGGGCCATGATTTGTGTTGAAGAAATTTGCCAAGAAGCAAACCAAGGCGCCGCCGCCATCGACGGGCAAGCCGCCCGTCAAGGCGCAGGTGATCCATTTTATTAACAAAAAGATGCCGGGCAACCTGCCGAAGAAATCGGCGCGCGCGCTGCTCGACATCGAAGACGACAAGGTCATTCCGATCATCCGCAATCCGAAGACGACCACGGCCGATACGGAAGCCGTGTTCTACTTCCCCGGCTGCGGTTCGGAACGTTTGTTCTCGCAAGTGGGTCTGGCCACGCAGGCGATGCTGTGGGAAGTGGGCGTGCAGACGGTCTTGCCGCCTGGCTACCTGTGCTGCGGTTATCCGCAGCGGGGCGCGGGCGAGTTCGACAAGGCCGAGAAGATGATGACGGACAACCGCGTCCTGTTCCACCGCATGGCCAACACGCTCAATTACCTGGACATCAAGACGGTGCTGGTGTCCTGCGGCACCTGCTATGACCAGCTGGCAACGTATCAGTTTGAAAAGATTTTCCCCGGCTGCCGCATCATGGATATCCATGAGTATTTGCTGGAGAAAAACGTCAAGCTGGAAGGCGTGAACGGCACGCGCTATATGTACCACGAGCCATGCCACAATCCGATGAAGCTGCAGGAATCGGGCAAGACCATCAATTCCCTGATCAGCACGGTAGACAACGTGAAGATCGAGAAGAATGACCGTTGCTGCGGCGAATCGGGTTCCCTGGCCGTCACGCGTCCCGATATTTCCACGCAAGTGCGTTTCCGCAAGGAAGAAGAGATGGTCAAGGGCGCCGACAAGCTGCGCGGCGACGGTTTTACCGGCGACGTGAAAATCCTCACCAGCTGCCCGTCGTGCCTGCAAGGCTTGTCGCGCTACAATGACGATTCGGGCACGACGGCCGACTACATCGTCGTCGAGATCGCCAAACACTTGCTGGGAGAGAACTGGATGCCGGATTACGTGAAACGCGCCAATGACGGCGGCATCGAACGGGTGCTGGTGTGACGTCTTCGACCTGCGATCTGTGCAGCTTGCTCGATGGCTTTGCCAAGAAGCAGGGCTGTGAGGTCTTGCTGTGGCGCAGCGAACGTTTGTCCGTGGTGGCCGTCGACGACCCTGCATATCCCGGCTTTTGCCGCGTGATCTGGAACAAACACGTGAAGGAAATGACGGATTTGACGCCAGGCGAGCGCAATTACGTCATGGAAGTCGTGTGGCAAGTCGAGTTGGCCGTGCGGGAAGTGATGCAGCCGGAAAAGGTCAACGTGGCCAGTTTCGGCAACATGACGCCGCACGTGCACTGGCACGTGATCCCCCGCTACCGCGACGATGCGCATTTCCCGAATCCCAGCTGGGCGGTGGTGCAGCGCGAGACGGCGCCCGAGGTGCTGGCCGCGCGCCGCGCCCTGTTGCCGGCCTTGCGCACCGCCATCCTTCAACGTTTATCCGCATAAAGTATTGTCATGACTGAAAAAACAGCAACACCGCAACCGACCGGCTTGACCGTGCACAACCAGTC
Organism: Janthinobacterium sp. TPC_1; assembly: GCF_056037845.1. Classification (NCBI taxonomy): domain Bacteria; kingdom Pseudomonadati; phylum Pseudomonadota; class Betaproteobacteria; order Burkholderiales; family Oxalobacteraceae; genus Janthinobacterium; species Janthinobacterium sp. TPC_1. The sequence continues at coordinate 2,113,088 of NZ_CP195157.1, forward strand.
GCGCGTGCTCGACGTGGCCTTCGACGACGGCAGCACATTTGCGCTGCCGTTCGAATACCTGCGCGTGTATTCGCCGTCGGCCGAAGTGCAAGGCCATGGCAAGGGCCAGGAAACTTTGCAATTAGGCAAACGCCTGGTCGGCATCACGGGTCTGGAGCCGGTCGGCAACTACGCCGTGCAGCCGACCTTCAGCGATGGCCACAATTCCGGCCTGTACACCTGGGCCTATTTGTACAAGCTGGGCGCCGAGCAAGCGACCCTGTGGCAAGCCTATCTGGACCAGCTGGCGGCGGCCGGCTACCCGGGCGACAGCGGCCGCGATGCCAAGGCCGACATGACGGTCAAGCAATCTTCTGGTCACGTCCATGGACCCAGCTGCGGGCATAAACACTAAACTGAAAAAATAATGCGGTAACCTGTCGGAAAACCGCCGCCCCATTCGTCGTATGAATGCCCGCGCTTGCGGGCATTTTTCTTTTGGAGAAGAGACTATGGAATACATGATCCTGATCTACGCCGATGAATCCCGTTACGAAACCATGCCGGAAGGGCAGATGGCCAGCCTGATGGCCGACTTTGCCAGCTATACGCAGGACCTGGAGGCGGCCGGCGTGCTGCGCGGCGGCGCCGAGTTGGCGCCCGTGCGCAGCGCCACCTGCGTGCGTGTGCAAAACGGCAAGCCCGTCATCACGGATGGGCCGTTCGCGGAAACCAAGGAGCAGCTGGGTGGCTACTATCTGCTCGATTGCGCCAACTTGGACGAGGCGCTGGCCTGGGCCGGGCGTTGTCCGGCAGCTTCCCTGGGCACCATCGAAGTGCGGCCCGTGACGGCTTGAACATGGCCGGCGACGCCATTGCGGCCGTCGAGTACGTCTTTCGCCAGGAAAAGGGCAGGGTGCTGGCCGGCCTGATGCGGCGTTTCGGCGACCTGGGCCTGGCGGAAGACGTGCTGCAGGAAGCGTGCCGCAAGGCGCTGGAACTGTGGCCGCGCACGGGCATCCCCGACAATCCCGCCGCCTGGCTCAGTGCCGTGGCGCGCAATGCGGGCCTCGACCATGTGCGCCGGGCGGGCAAGAGCGTCAGCGAAGCCGAGGCCGTGCTGTCCTGCCTGCCGGCGACCATGCTTGATGAAACGCAAGCCATCGAGGACGACCGTTTGCGCCTGCTGTTCATCTGCTGCCATCCCGCGCTGGCGCCCGAGGCGCAGGTGGCGCTGGCCCTGCGCACCCTGTGTGGGCTGTCCACGGGCGAGATCGCGCGCGCTTTCGGCGTGGCGGAAGCGGCCCTGTCGCAGCGCCTGTTGCGCGCCAGGCGCAAGATTGCCGAAGCGCGCATCCCTTTCGAGTTGCCGCCGGCCCAGGATTGGCCGCAACGGCTGGCGCAAGTGCAGCATGTCATCTATCTGGTGTTCAGCGAAGGCTATTGCGCCAGCGGCGGCGATAGCCTGCTGCGCGCGGACCTGTGCGCGGAAGCGCTGCGCCTGGGGCGGCTGCTCGACAGCCTGCAGCCGGGCCAGCCGGAAGTGCAGGGGCTATTGGCCCTGATGCTGCTGCAGGCGTCGCGCGGCCCGGCCCGCCTGTCGCCCGAGGGTTTTCTGCTGACCCTGGAAGAGCAGGACCGGCACCTGTGGCGGCGTGACTGGATTGCCGAGGGGCTGGCCGTGCTGGAACTGGCCTTGCGGGCGCGCTCGCCGGGGCCATATCAGTTGCAGGCGGCGATAGCCGCCTTGCACGCCCAAGCGCCCACGGCCAGCCAGACGGACTGGCGCCAGATCAGCGCCCTGTACGGCGCCTTGCTGCGGCACAAGCCGGAACCCTTGATTTTGCTCAATGCCGTGATCGCTTGCGCCATGGCGCACGGCGCCGAACACGGGCTGGCGTGGCTGGAACGGCTGGAAGCCGTGCCCAGCCTTGCCAACTCGCATTATCTGCACGCGGCCCGGGCCGACTTGCTGCGCCGCCAAGGCGACCGGCCTGGCGCGCTGGCCGCGTATGCGCGGGCGGCAATGCTGGCTGAGAATGCAGTGGAAAGGCAATACCTTCTCCGGCGTCACGGGGAAATGCGTCTGCCGCTTGTATAATGCTCCCAAGTTCAAACAGACTGCCTACCATGACCAATACGACCCATTTCGGATACAAAACAGTTGCAGAAGACGACAAAGTGCGCGAAGTCGCCAAGGTGTTCCATTCCGTCGCTGCCAAATACGACGTGATGAACGACTTGATGTCGGGCGGGCTGCACCGTCTGTGGAAGACGTTCACCATCGCCAACGCGGGCGTGCGCCCCGGTTTCAAGGTGCTCGACATCGCCGGCGGCACGGGCGACCTGTCGAAGGCGTTTGCCAAGCAGGCCGGTCCTACGGGCGAAGTCTGGTTGACCGATATCAATGAATCGATGTTGCGCGTGGGCCGCGACCGGCTCTTGAATCGCGGCTTGCTCACCCCCACCTTGTTGTGTGACGCGGAAAAACTGCCATTCCCCGATAACTATTTCGACCGTGTCAGCGTGGCCTTTGGCCTGCGCAACATGACGCACAAGGATGTGGCGCTGGCGGAAATGCGCCGCGTGCTGAAACCGGGCGGCAAGCTGCTGGTGCTGGAGTTTTCCAAAGTGGCGGCACCGCTGCAAAAGCCGTACGACCTGTATTCGTTCTCGGTCTTGCCGTGGTTCGGACAGAAAATCGCCGGCGACGCGGAAAGCTATCGCTACCTGGCCGAATCGATCCGCATGCATCCGGACCAGGAAACCCTCAAAACCATGATGGAAACGGCGGGCCTGGAGCGCGTGCAGTACTACAATTTGACGGCAGGCATTGCCGCTTTGCACACCGGTATCAAGATGTAATGCATCAACGTTGGTGATTTTAGGAGATGGAATGAAATTGAAGAAATTTATGGTCGGCATGATGCTGGCCGCGACCACGGTATCCATGCTGGGCGAGGCGCTGGCCCGTCCCATGGGCGGTGGCCGTTCGTTTGGCCGCCAGTCGCAAAACGTGGGCCGTCAGGCGCCCGCACCTGCGCCGGCCCCGGCACCGGCCGCCGCGCCACGCCAGGCGCAACCTGCGCCGGCCCCCGCACCGGCACCTGCCGCCAAGGCACCGAGCCGCTGGAAGGGGTTATTGGGCGGCGCACTGCTGGGCCTGGGCCTGGGCGCCTTGCTGTCGCACTTTGGCCTGGGCGGCGCCCTGGCCAGCATGATCAGCACCCTGCTGATGGTGGCCTTGCTGGCCGGCGTGGCCTTCTTCATCTACCGCATGGTGCGCGGCAAGCGCGACAACAATACCAGCGGCAATGCGCCGTTCGCCGGTTTTGGCGGCAACCAGCCGGCACCGGCCGGTAACGTGCCCGACATCGGTTCGCGCATTCCGCCGCTGCAGCCCGTGTCGTCCGGCGTAGGCCTGGACAAGCCGGTACCGGCTGCCGCGCCATGGGGCGTGCCTGCCGACTTCGACAAGGAAGCCTTCCTGCGCCACGCGAAAAGCAATTTCATTCGCCTGCAAGCGGCCTGGGACAAGGCCGACGTCAACGATATCCGCGAATTCACGTCGCCGGAAGTGTATGCGGAACTGCGCATGCAAATCCAGGAACGGGGCGCGCAGCCGGACTTTACGGACGTCGTCACCATCGATGCCGAATTGCTCGGTATTGAGACGAGCGTCAACGATTACCTGGCCAGCGTCAAGTTTACGGGCCTGATCCGTTCGGCGCCGGGCGCCGCGGCCGAACCGTTCGCGGAAGTGTGGAATATGTCGAAACCCGTCAGCGGCAACAGCGGCTGGGTCCTGGCAGGCATCCAGCAATTGAATTAATTGTCAAAACTTGCTGAATAATGGCTTAAGTTCATGCGCAATGCATGATGCTTGACAGATATTTCCTGCTGAACTGGTAAGATCGAAACCGCCCGCGTTGTCCTACGGGCGGTTTTTCATTTTTAGGGGCGCGTTTGGCGCGCAGGCATATGATGGCACCACTTTCCGATCTCTCCTGATGACGCCCGTCATCGCGACTATCAACCACTTGCTGGCGCAGGAGCCGTGGGCGCGCCAGCAGCTGGCCGTGCACGCCGGCAAGCTGGCCTGCATCGACACGGGCGCCGTGGCCCTGCGCCTGCGCGTCGACAGCGCCGGCATGCTTGAAACGGCGCCGGCCGACATGCCGGCCAGCGTCACCATCCGCGTCAAATTGTCCGATGTGCCGCTGATCCTGCAAAACCGCGAACGGGCGTTTTCCTACGTCAAGATCGAAGGCGATGCCGAGTTTGCCAATGCGATTTCGCAATTGAGCAAGGGCTTGCGCTGGGAAGCCGAGCATGACCTGGAGAAAGTCGTCGGCCCCATGCTGGCCACACGCCTGGTTTCCGGTGCGAAAGATGCCGCCGCCTTTGTGCGCACGGGCCAGCAAAAGCTGGCGGAAAACGTGGCCGAATATTTTCTCGACGAACAGCCCATGCTGATCCGTCCTTCTACCCTGCAAGAGTATTCCGCTGGCGTGACGCGCGTGCGCGATGACGTCGAACGCCTGGCCAAGCGCCTTGCCCGGCTGGAAAAGGCGGCCGCCGCCGCCCAGCCGCAGTCCTCCTTACCGGATTCGTCTACATGATATTGAAATTCCTGCGCCTGTTTAAAATCATCCGTGTTTCCATCAAGTACGGTCTGGATGAGATAGCGATTTCTGGTCTGCAAGTTCCCCGCACCGCCAAATTGATCGACACCCTGATTTTCTGGCGCGACCTGTCGTCGCCGCGTGGCTTGCGCCTGCGCCTGGCGCTGGAAGAGCTGGGGCCGATTTTCGTCAAATTCGGCCAGGTGCTGTCGACCCGGCGCGATTTGATGCCGCCCGATATCGCCGAAGAACTGGCGCGCCTGCAAGACCGGGTGCCGCCGTTCGATTCCGACCTGGCCATCGCACAGATCACCAAGTCGCTCGGCGCGCACCCGGACCAGCTGTTTGCCCGCTTCGAGCGCGAGCCGGTGGCGTCCGCCTCCATTGCCCAGGTGCATTTCGCCACCCTGAAAGACGGCCGCGAAGTGGCCGTGAAGGTCTTGCGTCCAGGCATGAAAAAGCTGATCGACGAAGACGTGGCGCTGATGCACATCGCGGCCGGCTGGATCAGCCGCCTGTGGGCCGACAGCAAACGCCTGAAACCGAAGGAAGTCGTGGGCGAATTCGACAAATACCTGCACGACGAGCTGGACCTGATGCGCGAGGCGGCCAACGCCAGCCAGCTGCGCCGCAATTTCGCCAACTCGGACTTGCTGCTGGTGCCGGAAATGCACTGGGATTACTGTTCCAGCAGCGTCATCGTGATGGAACGCATGGTTGGCATCCCCGTGTCGCAGATCGATCGCCTGGTGGAGGCCGGCGTGGACTTGCGCAAGCTGTCCAGCGATGGCGTCGAAATTTTCTTCACGCAAGTGTTTCGCGACGGCTTTTTCCATGCAGACATGCACCCGGGAAATATTCTCGTGTCGATCGCGCCCGATCGTTCGGCCGCTACATCGCGCTCGACTTCGGCATCGTCGGCACCCTGAACGACTACGACAAGGATTATCTGTCACAAAACTTCCTCGCCTTCTTCCGCCGCGACTACAAGCGCGTGGCCGAGGCGCACATCGAATCGGGCTGGGCGCCGAAAGACACGCGCGTCGACGAGCTGGAGGCGGCCGTGCGCGCCTGCTGTGAGCCGATCTTCGACCGCCCGCTGAAGGATATTTCTTTCGGGCAAGTATTGCTGCGGCTGTTCCAGACTTCGCGCCGCTTCAATGTGGAAGTGCAGCCGCAACTGGTGCTGCTGCAAAAGACCCTGCTCAATATCGAAGGCCTGGGCCGCCAGCTGGACCCGGAACTGGATTTGTGGCAAACGGCCAAGCCTTACCTGGAAAAGTGGATGAGCAACCAGGTGGGCCCGCAAGGCTTCATGGAACGCCTGCGCGCCGAGGCGCCCCGTTATGCGCACATCTTCCCGCAGCTGCCGCGCTTGCTGCACCAGGCCTTGACCGTGCATGGCGAACCGCGCGAAAACGACGTGGAACTGATGAAAACCTTGCTCGCAGAGCAACGCCAGACGAACCGCTTGCTGAGCTTTATCGTGTACTTCGTGGGCGCCTTCGCGCTCGGTGCGCTGGGCTTGCAAGTGTTCATGCGCTGGCATCAACTGCCGTTTTAACTCGCTGAGGACGTAAGTGATGGCTGACTTCCATACCCGCGATCCGCTTTCGCCCGCCTTCTGGGACGAGCGTTTCGAGAAGCAATTCACGCCCTGGGACCACGGCGGCGTGCCTGCAAGGCTGCGCAGCTTCGTGGCCGGCAGCCCGGCGCCGCTGCGCTGCCTGATTCCCGGCTGCGGCTCCGCGTATGAACTGGTCTTCATGCTCGATTGCGGCTGGGATGCCACGGCCATCGACTTTGCGCCAGGCGCCGTGGCCGCCGCGCGTGCCCAGTTGGGCGAGCGGGCAGGGCGGGTGGTGGAGGCGGATTTCTTTGCCTGGCAGCCCGAGGCACCGCTGGACCTGATCTATGAGCGGGCCTTCCTGTGCGCCATGCCGCGCGCCATGTGGCCGCAAGTGGCGGCCCGCTGGGCGCAGTTGCTGGCGCCGGGCGCCATGCTGGCCGGCTACTTTTTCTTTGACGATAATGCCAAGGGGCCGCCATTCGGCATATCGCGTGAGACACTGCAGGAATTGCTGGCGCCGCATTTCGATTGCCTGGCCGATGAGGCAGTCGACGATTCCATCGCCGTCTTCGCCGGCAAGGAGCGCTGGATGAGCTGGCGCCGCCGGGCGGACTGAGGCGGCAACGGTCGCGGCCGGGCATTTTCCGCTGGGAATGGCGGAAAAGCTTTATAATTCAGGGTTTTTGATGATTTTCTCGGAGTAGAGATGCCGATTTACGCTTACCGTTGTGACGAGTGTGGTTTTGCCAAGGATGTCTTGCAAAAGATCTCCGATCCAGTACTGACGGTGTGCCTGTCGTGCGGCAAGCCCAGTTTCAAGAAACAATTGACGGCCGCCGGTTTCCAATTGAAGGGCACCGGCTGGTACGCGACCGATTTCCGCGGCGGCACGGCGCCCACCACGGCCATTCCGACGGGCCCGGCCGACAGCGCCAAACCTGCCCCGGCCGCCGAGAGCGCGCCTGCTGCCGCGCCTGCGCCCGCCCCGGCTGCCGCTGCGCCGAAAGCGGACTGAGAGCGCGCCGCGCCGAGACGATCCCTTACCGAGAAACCGATGCGTAAATACTTTATTACCGGATTACTGATTTTGGTGCCCCTGGCCATTACCGCCTGGGTCCTGAATCTGGTGATCAGCACGATGGACCAGTCGCTGTTGCTGGTGCCCGGCAGTACGAAGCCCAGCGTCTGGTTCGGCCGCCAGGTTCCCGCGCTGAGCACCATTCCCGGCCTGGGCACGGTATTGACGGTACTGATCGTGTTTTTCACGGGCTTGCTGACGAATAACCTGGTCGGCAATTACGTGGTGAAACTGTGGGAAAAGTTGCTGCAACGCATACCCATCGTCAATTCCCTGTATTCGAGCGTCAAGCAAGTATCCGATACCCTGTTTTCCCCGTCGGGCAATGCCTTCCGCAAGGCCGTGCTGGTGCCGTATCCGCACCAGAACTCCTGGACCATCGCTTTCCTGACGGGCGTGCCGGGCGGCGATGCGGCGAACCACCTGGTGGGCGACTTTGTCAGCGTGTACGTGCCGACGACGCCGAACCCGACATCGGGCTTTTTCCTGATGATGAAGCGCAGCGATGTCGTCGAACTCGACATGAGCGTCGATGCGGCGCTCAAATATATCGTCTCGATGGGCGTGGTGGCGCCTGCGGAAGTTGTTGCTGTACCGGCCCCGGCAGCCAAAGAATAAAGGCAGGCGTCCCATGCGGGACGTGGCCGGATTGAACACTCACTAACCTGAACTGAGAATTTTATGTCTATGCGTACTGAATACTGCGGCCTCGTTACCGAAGCCATGCTGGGACAAACCGTCAGCCTGTGCGGCTGGGTACATCGCCGCCGCGACCACGGCAGCCTGATTTTCATCGACTTGCGCGACCGCGAAGGCCTGGTGCAAATCGTTTGCAACCCGGAACAAGCGGAGATGTTCAAGGTCGCCGAAGCCGTGCGCAACGAATTCTGCCTGCGCGTGACGGGCGTCGTGACCAACCGTATCGAAGGCACGATCAACAACAACTTGAAATCGGGCAAGATCGAAGTGGTCTGCTCGGAGCTGGAAGTGCTGAACCCTTCCGTGCCTGTGCCGTTCCAGCTCGATGACGACAACCTGTCGGAAACGACGCGTCTGACGCACCGCGTGCTGGACCTGCGCCGCCCGCAAATGCAGAACAACCTGCGCCTGCGCTACAAGGTGACGATGGAAGTGCGCAAGTACCTCGACGCGCTGGGCTTCATCGACATCGAAACGCCGATGCTGACCAAGTCCACGCCAGAAGGCGCGCGCGACTACCTGGTGCCGTCGCGGTGTGAATGCGGGCAGCTTCTTCGCCTTGCCGCAATCGCCACAGTTGTTCAAGCAACTGTTGATGGTCGCCAACTTCGACCGTTACTACCAGATCACCAAATGCTTCCGCGACGAAGACTTGCGCGCCGACCGCCAGCCTGAATTCACGCAGATCGATTGCGAAACCTCGTTCCTGACGGAACAGGAAATCCGCGACCTGTTCGAAGACATGATCCGCGTCGTCTTCAAGAACACCCTGAACATCGACCTGCCGAACCCGTTCCCCGTGATGGATTTCGCCGAAGCGATGGGTCTGTACGGTTCCGACAAGCCGGACATGCGCGTCAAGCTGGCCTTCACGGACTTGACCGAAGTCATGAAGTCGGTCGAATTCAAGGTCTTCAACGGCGCCGCCAACATGAAAGGCGGCCGCGTGGTCGCCCTGCGCGTACCGCAAGGCGGCAGCATGCCCCGTTCGGAAATCGATGCATACACGCAATTTGTTGCCATCTACGGCGCCAGGGCTTGGCCTACATCAAGGTCAACGAGAAAGCCAAGGGTCCTGAAGGCTTGCAGTCGCCTATCGTCAAGTTCCTGCCTGCCGACGTGCTGGCCACGATCCTCGAGCAGACGGGCGCGCAAGACGGCGACCTGATCTTCTTCGGCGCCGACAAGGCGAAAGTCGTCAACGACGCCATCGGCGCGCTGCGCGTGAAAATCGGTCACAGCGAGTTCGGCAAGAAAGCCGGCCTGTTCGAAGACGTGTGGAAACCATTGTGGGTGGTCGACTTCCCGATGTTCGAGCACGACGAAGAAGCGGACCGCTGGACGGCGACCCACCATCCATTCACGGCGCCGAAAGACGGCCATGAAGACATGCTGGAAAGCGATCCGGGCGCCTGCATCGCCAAGGCCTACGACATGGTCTTGAACGGCTGGGAACTGGGCGGCGGTTCGATCCGTATCCACCGCGAAGAAGTGCAAAGCAAGGTCTTCCGTGCGTTGAAGATCGATGCGGAAGAAGCGCAGCTGAAATTCGGCTTCCTGCTCGACGCCCTGCAATACGGCGCGCCACCGCATGGCGGCCTGGCATTCGGCCTGGACCGTATCGTGACCATGATGACGGGTTCCGAATCGATCCGCGACGTGATCGCTTTCCCGAAAACCCAGCGCGCGCAAGACTTGCTGACCCATGCGCCGTCGGAAGTTGACGAAAAGCAATTGCGTGAACTGCACATCCGTTTGCGCAGCGCCGAGCCAAAAGTAGTGTAATGAAGCATGCGGCTGCCCAGGTGGCCGCTGTTTGATCCACTATGCAAAAAAAGGCGCTGTTGTGGCGCCTTTTTCATTGTTGATATGACTCATAAAATCCCTGTTTCCGTGCTGGTCGTCATTCATACGGCTGACCTTGACGTCTTGTTGATCGAGCGCGCGGGTCAGCCCGGTTTCTGGCAATCCGTGACGGGTTCCGTCGATGCCGTCGACGAACCGCTGCTGCAGACGGCCGCGCGCGAATTGTGCGAGGAAACGGGCATCGTTGTCGATGGGCACGATATCGTGCTGCGCGACTGGAACTTGTCGAATGTGTACGAGATTTATCCGATCTGGCGCCACCGCTATGCGCCGGGCGTGACGCGCAACACGGAACACGTGTTCAGCGTGCAAGTGCCGCGCGACATCGCCATCACCCTGAGCCCGCGCGAGCATTTGCAGTACGCGTGGCTGCCTTACCTGGCGGCGGCCGACCGCTGTTTCTCGTCGTCCAACGCGGAAGCGATTTTGCAATTGCCGGCCATGACGGGCCTGGCGCGCCCCACCTGATTTCCCTAGAAAGCATTCCATGTTGAACTGGTTACATTTGACTGCACAGCAAAAACTGCTGGGCACCCTGGGCATCGTTTTCTGCCTGTGCTTCATTTTTCTGCTGTTTAGCTCCACCGTGCCTGGCCGCACGCCGCCCATCGGCATGCCGCTGATGGCGATCGGCTGGCTGCTGCACCCGGGTGCGTTTGCCAAGGGCAAGCGCACGGTGGCCTGGCGCGGCGCACCGTTGCTGGTCAAGATCGTCTGGGCGGCCGGCATTACCGCGCTGATCGTCAGCGTGACGGCGGGCGTGGGACGCATGCTGGCCTGATTGTGCGCGTTTAGGTGCGCACGCGCACCTACGCCGGCGCCGCGCGGGGGCCGTCTGGGAGTAGAATCAATGCATGAAAATCCGCGTAGCAACTTATAATATCCACAAGGGCGTCTCCTCCGTGCGGGGCTTGCCCCGCGTGCATGCTTTAAAACAGGCGATTGCCTTGTTTCATGCCGATGTTGTCTTCCTGCAAGAGGTGCAAGGCAAGCACGACCGCAATGCGGCCCGCTATGGCGCCGAGAAAAACGGCCACAAGCATTGGCCGGAAGCGTCGCAGCACGAGTTCTTTGCCGGCGCCGAACACCATTCCGCCTATGGCATGAATGCCGTGTACGACCATGGCCACCATGGCAACGCCTTGCTGAGCAAAAATTTCCCATCGCCTCGCAAACCAACCACGACGTGTCCGACCATGCCTACGAGCAACGCGGCATCCTGCATTGCGTGCTCAAGACGCCGCAGGCGGACGTGCACTGCTACGTGGTTCACCTGGGCCTGTTCGAATCGGGACGGGGCCGGCAGACGCAGGCGCTGATTGATGCGGTGATGGAATCGGCGCCGAATGGCGAGCCCGTCATCATCGCCGGCGACTTCAACGACTGGCGCAACACGCTCAGCGACAAGCTGCGCAATGCGCTCGGCGTGGTGGAAGTGTTCGACCAGCGCGCGTCGAACTCGGCCCTGGGCGACCTGGTGCGCACCCTGGCGCGGCGCCAGACGAAAACGCCCGTGCCCGTGCCGGCGCGCACCTTTCCCGCCGCCTTGCCGTGGTTCCGCCTGGACCGTATCTACGTGCGCGGTTTCCACGTGGAAGGCGCGCAAGTGATGCATGGCACCTTGTGGGCAAAATTGTCGGACCACGCGCCGATAGTTGCCGCTTTGAAACTCGCGTAGACTGCCGGCATGCGCACAGTCAATTTCATCGCCCACAACGACATCCAGCTGCTGTATTGCGGCACCGATTACTTTCCCGCGCTGGTCCAGGCCATCGACGGCGCCCGCTCGGAAGTTTATTTCGAAACCTATATCTTTGCCGACGACGCCACGGGCACCCTGGTGCTCGACGCCCTGAAACGGGCGGCCGCGCGCGGCGTGCTGGTGTGCATGATCACGGACTGGTTCGGCACGGGCAACCGCCGCGTCAACGCCATGCATGCCCAGCTGGAAGCGGCCGGCGTGCACCACCGCATCTTCAACCCGTGGTTCCGGCGCGGCATCACGCGCACGCACCGCAAGATTTGCGTCGCCGATGGAGAAATTGCCCTGGTGGGCGGCATCAATATCAACGACGACATGTTTTGCGACTACGACCACAGCATCAGCCTGGAAGCGCCGCGCTGGGACTTCGCCGTGCAGGTGAAGGGCCCGCTGGTCGACGCCATCCACGAGGAAGTGCAGGCGCAGTGGGCGCGTCTGGGCAAGATGAACCTGGTGCGGCGTATCAAGCTGTACCGCAAGATGCGCGTCGTCAGCAAGGAGCTGGCGAAGAACCCCGTGGTGGCCGGCTTTGTCGTGCGCGACAACCTGCGCAACCGCCGCACCATCCAGCGCGCCTACCTGCAGGCGCTGGGCCAGGCGCGCAAAAGCGTGATGCTGGCCAACCCGTATTTTGCGCCCGGGCACAAGCTGCGCCGCGCCCTGGCCCAGGCGGCCCAGCGGGGCGTGGACGTGGTCTTGCTGATCGGGGTGGGCGAGTTCCGCATGCAGGATGCCGTGGCGCACTCGTTTTATCCGAAGCTGCTGGCCGCCGGCGTGAAAATTGTCGAATACCGCAAGACGCAGTTGCACGCCAAGGTGGCCGTCGTCGACGATGACTGGGCGACGGTGGGGTCGAGCAATATTGACGCGCTGAGCCTGTTTTTGAACCAGGAAGCGAACGTGGTCATCAAGGACGTGGCCTTTGCGCAAAGCCTGCGCCAGCACATCGAGCAGGGCGTGGCCGACGGCATCGTGATTCACCAGGATGATTTCAAGCACATCGGCCGTTTTCGGCGCATCGGCTACGAAGCCGCGTTCCTCGCGTACCGGCTGGTGATGCGCATTTTTTCAGTAGGCAAGTACGCATGAGTGATATGACAACGGTCAGGCTGGATAAATGGCTGTGGGCGGCGCGCTTCTTCAAGACGCGCTCGCTGGCCAGCGAGGCCGTCGACACGGGCAAGGTCAAAGTGGGCGGCGAACGCGTGAAACCGGCGCGCAGCGTGCGCGTGGGCGACGAGCTGGCTATCGACAATGGTGCGGAGACGTGGGAGGTGGCCGTGCTGGACCTGTCCGACAAGCGCGGCGCGGCGCCTGTGGCGCGCCTGCTGTATGGCGAAACGCCGGCCAGCATCGCCCGCCGCGAGCAGCTGGCCGAGGAGCGCAAGCTGTTCCGCGAACCGGGCAGCACCATCAAGGGGCGGCCGACCAAGCGCGACCGCCGTCAACTGAGCAAGGCAGGCGGCCTCGACTAAGGCGCGCTTGTTGCTGTAAGGCAAGGGCGCGCGGCGCTTTTGTCCGCCTGAAATCGTTATAAACACGCAGTCGAAAAATGCTGCGCTGCACCAATAGAACGCCGGCTCTAAAGTTCCCGTTTGACTTTTACGTGGTAGTGGATAATAGTACGAGCGTTCGGATTTTTTCGGAGCGTGCTTTTTTTTACCCTCGCTTCAGTCCGCCAAATCGGCAACATCACTTTTAGAACGGACCTCTTGAATACTTCAGTCAAATTCATGCGCAAGGGCGAACTGACCCGTGCAGCCATCCTCGACGTGGCGCTGGACCTGTCCAGCCGCGACGGCCTGGAAGGCCTGACCATTGGGCTGCTTGCGGACAAAATGAACATGAGCAAGTCGGGCGTGTTTGCCCACTTCGGCTCGCGCGAAGACTTGCAGATGGAAGTGCTGAAGCTCTACCACTATCGTTTCGAGCAAGAAGTCTTTTTTCCCAGCATGAAAGAACCACGCGGCATCCAGCGCCTGCAATCGATGTTTGCACGCTGGGTCAAGCGGGTCAGCGTGGAAATCGCTTCCGGCTGCATCTATATCAGCGGCGCCGTCGAGTATGACGACCGGCCCGGTCCCATCCGCGAGGCCCTGGTGGCCATGGTGCGGGCCTGGCAGGGCGCACTGCTGCGCTGTGTCGAGCAATCGATCGCCACAGGCGACCTGAAAGCGGACACGGACGCGCAGCAGCTGGTGTACGAGATGTATGGCCTGATCCTGGCCCTGCATCACGATGCGCGCTTCCTGCGCGTGCCGGGCAGCATCGAACGGGCGCAAGCGGGCTTTATCCGCCTGCTGGCGTCGTACCAGAATTGCGTCACAAGCAAATAAGCCGTCACGCAGTATCCGCAACAAACGCACACGCACTTACAAGTACAACACTTTAGCTAATCGCCTTCAGGAGAAAATTATGGGTCAATACGTCGCGCCAATCCGGGATATGCAATTCGTCCTGCACGAGTTCCTGCAAGTGGAAGAAGAACTGAAGCAAATGCCGTCGTACGCCGACGTCGACGCCGACATCATCAACCAGGTACTGGAAGAGGGCGGCAAATTCACCTCCGAAGTATTGTTCCCGCTGAACCACTCCGGCGACCGCGAAGGCTGCCACCACGACCCCGTCACGAAAAGCGTGACCACGCCTAAAGGCTTTAAAGAAGCGTATAAACAGTACGTCGAAGGCGGCTGGGCGGCATTGGCTTGCGATCCGGAATACGGCGGCCAGGGCTTGCCTGTCGTGCTGAACAATTCGTTCTATGAAATGCTGAATTCGTCGAACCAGGCCTGGTCCATGTACCCCGGCCTGTCGCACGGCGCCTACGAGTGCCTGAAGGAACACGGCACCGACCACCAGAAGGAAGTGTATCTGCCGAAACTGGTGTCGGGCGAATGGACGGGCACCCATGTGCCTGACCGAACCGCACTGCGGCACCGACCTGGGCCTGCTGCGCTCGAAAGCGCTGCCTGAGGCGGACGGTTCCTGGACCATCACCGGCAACAAGATCTTCATCTCCGCCGGCGAGCACGACATGGCGGAAAACATCCTGCACCTGGTGCTGGCCCGCGTGCCGGACGCACCGGAAGGCTCGAAAGGCATTTCGCTGTTCCTGGTGCCGAAATTCCTGCCGAACGCGGATGGCACGGTCGGTGAGCGCAACCCGATCACCTGCGGCGCCATCGAAGAAAAAATGGGCATCCACGGCAACTCGACTTGCCAGATGAATCTGGACGGCGCGAAAGGCTGGATCATCGGCCAGCCGAACAAGGGCCTGAACGCCATGTTCGTCTTCATGAACGCGGCCCGCCTGGGCGTGGGCATGCAGTCGCTGGGCCTGACGGAAATCGCCTACCAGAACGCGCTGATCTACGCCAAGGACCGCACGCAAATGCGTTCGCTGTCCGGCATCAAGAACCCGGAACTGCCGGCCGACCGCATCATCGTGCACCCTGACGTGCGCCGCATGCTGCTGACCGGTAAAGCCTACGCCGAAGGCGCGCGCGCCTTTACCTCGTACGTGGCGCTGCAGATCGACCGCGAACTGCACCACCCGGACGCCGACGTGCGCAAGGAAGCGGCCGATGAAGTGGCGCTGCTGACGCCCGTCATCAAGGCTTTTATTACCGACAACGCCTGGATCGCCACCTCGGACGCGATGCAAGTGTTCGGCGGCCACGGCTACATTTCGGAATGGGGCATGGAGCAGTATGTGCGCGACGCGCGCATCAACATGATCTACGAAGGCACGAACACGATCCAGTCGCTGGATCTGCTGGGCCGCAAGATCCTCGGCGACAACGGCGCCAAGCTGCGCAAGTTCGGCGAAAAGATCAAGGCCTTCGTCGAAGACAATGGCACCGATGAAGCGATGAGCGAATTCGTCACCCCACTGGGCGACCTGGGCGACAAAGTCACCAAGCTGACCATGGAAATCGGCATGAAGGCCTTCCAGAATCCTGACGAAGTGGGCGCGGCCTGCGTGCCTTACCTGCGCGTCGTCGGCCACATGATCTATAGCTACCTGTTCGCGCAGATGGCCAAGATCGCCCTCGAAAAAGAGTCCAGCGGCGACAAGTTTTATACCGCCAAACTGGCTACCGCACGTTTCTACTTCGCCCGCTTGCAGCCTGAAACGGCAACCCTGATCCGTCAGGCGCGTTCCGGTTCGGCCAACCTGATGGCACTCGACGCAGACCTGTTCTAAGACTTGAGGAAAATATGACCAATTTCATCGTTAAAAAAGTAGCCGTCCTCGGCGCCGGCGTGATGGGCGCGCAAATCGCCGCCCATTGCATCAACGCGAAAGTGCCGGTCGTGCTGTTCGACCTGCCGGCAAAGGAAGGCCCGAAGAATGGCATCGTGCTGCGCGCCATCGAGAACCTGAAAAAGCTGTCGCCTGCGCCGCTGGGCAACAAGGATGACGCCGCGCTGATCCAGGTCGCCAACTACGAAGACAACCTGGACCTGCTGGCCGGTTGCGACCTGATCATCGAAGCCATCGCCGAGCGCATGGACTGGAAACACGATCTGTACCAGAAGGTGGCCCCGCACATCGGCCCGAACGCGATCTTCGCCTCGAATACCTCGGGCCTGTCGATCACCAAGCTGGCCGAAGGCTTCGACGCCGACCTGAAATCGCGCTACTGCGGCGTGCACTTCTTCAATCCGCCGCGCTATATGCACCTGGTCGAAATCATCCCGACCGAGTTCACCAAGCCTGAAATCGCCGACCAGCTGGAAGGCTTCCTGACCACCACCCTGGGCAAGGGCGTGGTCCGCGCCAAGGACACGCCGAACTTCATCGCCAACCGCGTGGGCGTGTTCGGCATCCTGGCCATCGTGCACGAAGCCGAGAAATTCGGCCTGTCCGTGGACGTCGTCGATGACCTGACCGGCTCCAAGCTGGGCCGCGCCAAGTCGGGCACCTTCCGCACGGCGGACGTGGTCGGCCTGGATACCATGGGCCATGTGATTAAGACCATGCAGGACTACCTGCCAAACGACCCGTTCGCCGCCGTCTACAAGACGCCGGAAGTGCTGGCCAAGCTGGTGGAAAAAGGCGCGCTGGGCCAGAAGAGCGGCGCAGGCTTCTACAAGAAGGTCGGCAAGGAAATTCAACGCCTCGATTTCGCCACCGGTGAATACGTGGCTGGCGGCGCCAAGGCGGCCGACATCATCGCCCGCATCCTGAAAGAAAAGGATCCGGTCAAGAAGATGAAGGCGCTGCGCGAATCGACCAATCCGCAAGGCCAGTTCCTGTGGGCGATCTTCCGCGACGCTTTCCATTACATCGCCATTCACCTCGACACCGTGGCCGACAATGCGCGCGACATCGACTTCGCCATGCGCTGGGGCTTCGGCTGGAACGTGGGCCCGTTTGAAACGTGGCAGGCATCGAACTGGCTGCAAGTGGCCAACTGGGTCAAGGAAGACATCGACGCCGGCCACGCGCTGTGCAGCGCGCCTTTGCCTGCCTGGGTATTCGAAGGCCCGGTCGCTGAAAAAGGCGGCGTGCATACGCCGGAAGGTTCGTATTCCGCCGTATCGAACAGCTTCGTGCCCCGCTCGAGCCTGGCCGTGTATGACCGCCAGCCATTCCGCGCGCCCGTGCTGGGCAGCGGCGCCATCGACGGCAAGACCGCCGGCACCACCGTCTTTGAAGACGAATCCGTACGCGTCTGGCATACGGGCGACGACGTCCTGATCATCTCGTTCAAGACCAAGATGCACGTGATCGGCGAAGGCGTGATCAACGGCCTGAAACTGGCATTGGCCGAAGCGGAGAAAAACTTCAAGGGCCTGGTGATCTGGCACGCCGACGCGGCCGAAGGCGGCGCCTTCTCGGCCGGCGCCGACCTGCAATCGGCCCTGCCGGCCTTCATGCAAGGCGGCGTGAAAGCCGTCGATCCGATCATCGCCGAACTGCAGAACACCTTCATGTCGCTGAAATACGCGAACGTGCCGGTCATCGCCGCAGTGGCGGGCCTGGCACTGGGCGGCGGTTGCGAACTGGCGCTGCATGCATCGAAGCGCGTGGCCTCGATCGAGTCGTATATCGGCCTGGTGGAAGTGGGCGTAGGCCTGATTCCTGCCGGCGGCGGCTTGAAGGAAGCGGCGCAGCGTGCCTACAAGGAAGCCAAGGGTAACGACATCCTGCAATTCCTGAAAACGGGCTTTACCAACGCAGCCACCGCCAACGTGTCGAAATCGGCGCTGGAAGCGAAAAAAATGGGCTACCTGAAGGAAGACGATGTGATCGTGTTCAATGCCTACGAGCTGCTGCACGTGGCCAAGGTCGAAGCGCGCGCCATGTTCGACGCGGGCTTCCGTCCGCAGCTGCCGTCGCTGATTCAGGTCACGGGCCGCTACGGCTGGGGCACCATCAAGGCGCAGCTGGTCAACATGCGCGACGGCGGCTTCATTTCGGCGCACGATTTCAAGCTGGGCGAGATGATCGCCGAGATCGTATCGGGCGGCGACGTGGACCAGGGCAGTTTCGTCAGCGAACAGTGGCTGCTGGATATGGAACGCAAGGCATTCCTGGAGCTGTTGAACCATCCGAAAACCCAGGAACGGATCATGGGCATGATGCAGACCGGTAAGCCGGTACGCAACTAAGCACAGCGTCGATGACGATCCTGTCCCTTGTATTTAAAGTACTGCTGCGCGTGAGGCCAAGCATGGTGTATGACCGTATCAAACAACAGATGATGGACACCTTGCCCTTCGTGCGGCTGCTGGGGATCAGCATCGACGAGATCGGCGCCGGCACCGCGAAGGTGTCGCTGCCGGACGATCCCAAACTGCATAATCACCTGGGCACGCAGCACGCGGGCGCCTTGTTTACCCTGGCCGAAACGGCGTCCGGCGCGGCCATGGCTGGCGGATTCGCCGAGCTGATACTGGGCTTGCGCCCGGTGGCCAAGGAGTCGCGCATTCAGTACCAGAAGGTGGCCCGGGGCGCGACGCGCGCCGAAGGCCGCGTGCCGGGCGACCTGGCCGCACTGAAGGCGCAGCTGGCGCAGGATGGCAAGGTGGCGTTTCCCGTGACAGTCGATATTTTCGACTGTGAGGGCACGCTGGCGGCACAGGTGACGGTGGACTGGTATCTGTCGCAGAAGCGATAGACCGCCACCCCGGATATTCGACAGAACACGAACCTCGTTCAACATCTTTGAAAGAACAAAATGAGCAAACAACTTCAAGACGCGTACATCGTCTCTGCAACCCGCACCCCGATCGGCAAGGCGCCGCGCGGCATGTTCAAGAACACCCGCCCGGACGACCTGCTGGTGCGCGTGCTGCAATCGGCCCTGGCGCAAGCGCCTGGCCTCGACCCGGCATTGATCACCGACGCCATCATCGGCTGCTCGTTCCCGGAAGCGGAGCAGGGCTTCAATATCGCGCGTAACTCGGTGCTGCTGGCCGGCTTGCCGAAAACCGTCGGCGGCGTCACCGTCAACCGCTACTGCGCCTCGGGCATCACGGCCATCGCCATGGCGGCCGACCGCATCCGCGTGGGTGAAGCCGACGTGATGATCGCCGGCGGCATCGAATCGATGTCGATGGTACCGATGATGGGCCACCACCCATCGATGAACCTGGACATGTTCAGCGACGAAAACATCGGCATGGCCTACGGCATGGGCCTGACGGCCGAGAAAGTGGCGCAGCAATGGAAAGTGTCGCGCGAACAGCAGGACGCGTTCTCCGTCGAATCGCACCGCCGCGCCATCGCCGCGCAGCAAGCCGGTTTCTTCAAGGCGGAAACGACGCCCGTCGAGATCATCACGCGCACGCCGAACCTGGCCACCGGCCAGGTTGATGTGAGCCGCCGCACGGTCGACACCGACGAAGGCGCCCGCGCCGATTCGTCGATGGAGTCGCTGGCAAAACTGAAGCCAGTGTTTGCCGCCAAGGGCACCGTCACGGCCGCCAACAGCTCGCAGATGTCCGACGGCGCCGGTGCGCTGCTGATCGTCAGCGAAAAAATCCTGCGCGAGCACAACCTGACCCCGCTGGCGAAATTCTCCTCGTTCGCCGTGCGCGGCGTGCCGCCGGAAATCATGGGCATCGGTCCGAAATTCGCCATTCCAGCCGCCTGCGCCGCCGCCGGCATCACGCAAGACCAGCTGGACTGGATCGAGCTGAACGAAGCGTTTGCCGCACAAGCATTGGCTGTCATCGGCGATCTGGGCCTGGACCCATCGAAGGTCAACCCGATGGGCGGCGCGATCGCCCTGGGCCACCCTCTGGGCGCCACCGGCGCCATCCGCGCCGCCACCGTGATCCACGCACTGCAGCGCACCAAGCAGAAGTACGGCATGGTCACGATGTGCGTGGGCGCCGGCATGGGCGCGGCCGGAATTTTTGAACGCGTCTAAGTTCGACGGGCTAAAGTA
Source organism: Janthinobacterium sp. TPC_1 (assembly GCF_056037845.1). Classification (NCBI taxonomy): domain Bacteria; kingdom Pseudomonadati; phylum Pseudomonadota; class Betaproteobacteria; order Burkholderiales; family Oxalobacteraceae; genus Janthinobacterium; species Janthinobacterium sp. TPC_1. The sequence goes on from NZ_CP195157.1 coordinate 2,133,072, forward strand.
ATACAACAGGGCGCTGCGGGATTACCCCGGCGCCCTTTATCTTTTTGGAGACGACATGGATATTTTGTGCAGCAAGAGCGAGGGCATTCTGACCCTGGAATTCAACCGCCTGGAACGCAAGAATGCGATCACGGGCGCCATGTATCAGACCCTGGCCGATGCGTTGGTGGCGGCCGAGACGGACGACGATGTGCGCGCCATCCTGATCTGCGGCAAGCGCGAGATTTTCACGGCTGGCAACGACCTCGATGACTTCATGAAGACGGCGCGCCCGAAGGATGGCTCGCTCGACCATGACCGTCCCGTGTTCCAGTTCATGCGCGCCCTGTACGGCAGCAGCAAGCCCGTGGTGGCTGCCGTCTCCGGCCCCGCTATCGGCATCGGCACCACCTTGCTGATGCACTGCGACCTCGTCTACGCAGCCGACAACGCCAGCTTCTCAATGCCGTTCACGCAGCTGGGCCTGTGCCCAGAATTCGGCTCCAGCCTGCTGCTCACGCAACTGGCTGGCTACCCGCGCGCGGCGGAGAAGCTGATGCTGGGCGAAGCATTCCCCGCCAGCGAAGCGCTGGAAATGGGCCTCGTGTCGAAAGTCGTGCCCCTGTACGACCTGATGACGTTCGCGCAAGGCCAGGCCGCCAAGCTGGTGGCATTGCCAGCCGCCTCGATCCGCGCCACCAAGCGATTGATGAAGCAAAGCCGCATGGAGCCGATGAAGGCCGCTATCGCCGACGAAAACAAGCTGTTCAGCGCCATGCTGGGCGGCGCCGAAGCGAAGGAAGCGTTTACGGCCTTCTTTGAAAAGCGCAAGCCTGATTTCAAGCAGTTCGCATGATTTTGAATTATGTGGATAAAGATCTATTTTTTAGTATTTCATAATTTTTAGATCGCGTATTGATGAAGTGGCATTTCATCAATACGCCATTCTATAAATTTCAATCAAGTGTTGCAAAATTATTATTATATTTGCTTATCTTATTTCGGATAATTTCAATTGGCGGATCTTGTGAGACAAATTTTTCTTTATCAAATGCTTTAACAAAAAATTCTTTTGCTAGCGCTTCAGGTACCAATGCAGTTGAGTGCCATATGTGACGCCATACATTTAACTCGGCAAGTGTTTCTATAACATATACAGGTGCACTCATTGCTTCGCGCAATCCTTTGGCTGTCGAAGTACCATTTAATGGTCTAGGTGCTCTAACTTCTTCACCTTCCTCATCCCAACCGATCCAGTGACTGTAAAATCCAGTGGCTCGATTAGGGAGGGAGTGAAATTCGTAATAAGCGCAGCTTTGTAGAGGCATGCGACTTTGACATATCTTTCGCATTACTCTTAATGAAACCTTGCCGAACTCATCCTTTGGAAGCCCTTTAAGGGTTTCTCTGAAATGATGATAGCTTTGATAGCCAAGTGCAGTCGCACGCACATTTAGCATCTTGCAATGCGACAAGTTGGAGTTGGATTTATCTTCGAGGTATTTAAATGCTTTGAGGACTGATTCGATACTAAACATCACATACTCCTAATAGGGGAGCCGCTGAAATTATTATTTTCAGTAAGCATGCTGCTTGCTATTTTCGGCAATTAAGATTGTATGTGCAATTAGTTTTGCAGGCGATTTTTCCCTTGCAGCAGGGTGGTAATCGTAGACCTACGATGATTCTACAACATATATCCAGAAATGTGTTCTATTTTTATGAGTGTTTTTATCGTGGTGATCGTATGCCTCTGTGTCAGTGAGAGTTGTTTGCGGTGAGGATACTTAGGGAGGTGCGAATTCGTACCAGCCTTGCCACCGCTGTTGCTGAACGTGAGTATGCATTTTGGGCGCATGAATAGGTGCGACGGTGAGGCATATTCATGCCCTGTCAACTTATTATGCGTGTGATAGTTTAGTCAAAGATTTAGAGTGGATACTCGCGCTTGTGTGTGCATACCCGCAAAAATCAGGCCAACCGAGGCATGCCAGGCTGTCTCGCTGGCCGGCCGGCCAGCCAGCGCATAGCCGTGCAGGAAATCGACGATGGCGTCGCGGCCACGCAGCTGGATATTTTGCGGCAGATCAAGGTCCTCCAGGGCCAGCTCGAACAGCGCCGTAAAGCGCTCGGCCACATCGGCTTGCTCCACCAGCCCGCGCGCCATCAGGCGCACGAAATACGGCGTGGCGCTGACCAGTTCCAGGTACAGCGCGCACAGCGCCAGCAGGCGGCGCTGGGGCGTTTGGCGCCGCGTAAATGGCGGCTGGCGCGGATCGAGCGCGGCAAAACGCTGCGCCATCAAGGCCAGCAGCAATTCCTCCTTTCCCGCGTAATAGTGATACACGGCCATGGCATCGACGCCCAGGCTTTGCGCCAGCGCGCGCATGGAAAAGGCCTCGCCTTGCTCTTCCAGCAGGGCCAGTGCCGCCTGCAGGATGACGGCGTTGTCCAGTGCAGGCAGGGCGCGGCGCGGACGGCCAGGGCGGCGTGCCAGATCGGGTACAGCTTGAAGTTTTGGGATTTCATGGGCATAATTCTACACCGTAGAATTAATTGAAGGAACATCCATGCAAAAACCTTTCGTCAGCGTTTTTCTCGGCATCAGCATCGACGGTTGCATCGCGGGAGAAAACGGCGACCTGTCCTGGCTGGCCGAGCTGGCGCCCGATACGCCCGACGCTACCGGCTACACGGCATTGATGGATCAAGTCGATACCCTGCTGATCGGCCGCACCACATATGACGCCGTGCTGGGTTTTGAGCCTTGGCCGTATGCGGGCAAGCGCGTGGTGGTCTTGAGCCACCGCGACTTCGCGCCGCGCCATGGCGAGCAGCGCCGCGAAGGGAGCGTGCGGGAAGTGCTGCGGGAGCTGGCAGAGGAGGGGTGCCGCCACGTGTATCTGGACGGCGGTGCCGTCATCCGTGCCGGCTTGCGCGAAGGCGCCATCGACAGTGTCACCTTGTCCGTGCTGCCCGTGGTGCTGGGACGCGGCGTGCGCCTGTTCGAGAACGGCTCGAGAACGGCTTGCCACGCAGCGACTGGCGCCTGGACGGCACGCGCCAGCTGCCCAGCGGCGTGGTGCAGCTGCGCTATGGAAAACGTTAAGCCGCGCTGGCCAGGTCGACGATGAAGCCTGTGTCAAAACGTTCGTTCTCGGGCGTGCCATCTGGCCGCCTGTAGCCGCAGGGGTTGCACACGACGCGGCACTCCTGGATGCGGTAGTCGAGCGAGGCATGCATGTGGCCATGCACCCACAGGTCGGCTTGCGCCACCAGCGCATCGAGCTGCGAGGCGAAGGCGGGCGAACCCAGGTTCGTCGCATATTGCGCTTCCACCGACAGCATCGATGGCGCCATGTGCGTGATGACGACCGTCTTGCCATCGAACGGTTGCGCCAGCTGCCGTTCCAGCCACGAGCGGTGCTGCGCGTGCAGCTGCGCCGTGTCGCTGGCGCACAGCAGGCGCGGCGCGTCGCCGCCCGTACTGATGCGCTTGTAGTCGGGCATGTAGGCTTGCGCGGCGTTGAGCGCTTCTTCCCGGCGCTCGGCGCCGAACAGCAGAAAATCCGTCCACAGCGTGACGCCGAGGAAGCGCACGCCATCGAGCGTCACGGTGTCGCCGTCGAGCAGGCGGATGTTGGCGCCGTGCGCATTGGCGCTGGCGCAGGCGTCGCGCAAGGCGTCTTGCATCTGTTCGAGCTGGTGGCCATACCCCTCGTGGTTGCCGTGCACGTACAGTACGGGCAGGGCGCCGAAGGTGCGCGCGGCCCAGGCGATGGCGTTGCTGCCCGTGTCGATGTCACCGGCCAGGATCACCACGTCGGGGCGGCTGGCGGCAAGGTCGATGGCGGGCGTATCTTCACCCCACACTTCCAGGTGCAGGTCGGACAGGATCAGCAAACGCATGGCAATAAGGCGACTAGGCGCGCGGCAGTCTATGGGCCTCTATCGTAGCGCAAGTCGCCGCGTCCGTCCGCTTGACCGCGCGGGGGGCGCGACGTTACTCTGTGGCATTGATTCATACCGCCTATTTTCCTGGAGCCGCATGCCGCCTTTCTTCCTTCCCAAGTCCCTGCTCAGCATCGCGCTGGCCGCCATGACGCTGCCGTTGACGGCGCATGCCGCCCCGCCCGCCATCGATCCATTGACGCAGCCGATCGCCTCGCCATATGCGGCGCAGTGGAACCGCCCGCAGCAGCCGGCGCGCATCCACGGCGACACGTATTACGTGGGCGTGGGCGGCTTGAGCGTGGTGCTGATCGACACGCGCGAAGGCTTGATCCTGATCGATGGCGCGCTGCCGCAATCGGTGGCCGCCATCAAGGAACATATCCTCGAGCTGGGCTTTCGCCTGGAAGACATCAAGTTCATCCTGAATACGGAAGCGCATTTCGACCATTCGGGCGGCATCGCCGCGCTGGCGCGCGACAGCGGCGCGCAAGTGGTCGCCAGTCCGCTCGGTGCGCAGGCGCTGCGCGCGGGCTCGGTGCTCGCCATGGATCCGCAGGCGGGCGAAATCGATCCCATGCCGGCCGTGGAAAACGTGCGCGAAGTCGCCGATGGCGAAACCCTGCAACTGGGCGAGGTGACCGTCACGGCGCGCTACACGCCTGGCCATACGCCGGGCAGCACCAGCTGGACCTGGGTGTCGTGCGAGGATGCCGAGCGCCAGGAATGCCTGAACGTGGTGTTCGGCGCCAGCCTCACGCCGGTGGCGGCCGACGATTTTCATTACCTGGGCGATGAGCGCCATGGGGACCTGACGCCGGCCTTCCGCCGCGTCATGCAGGACTTCGCCAGACTGCCGTGCGACATTTTGATCTCGGCGCACCCCGACCATTCGGGCGGCGACCTTAAACTGAAGCAATTGCTCGAAGGCGTCACGCCGAATCCCTTCGTCGATGCGCAGGCGTGCCGCAATTACGCGGCCAAAAATGAAGTCAAGCTCGATGCGCGCATCGCGAAAGAAAAAGCGGCCGAGACAAAATAACAACGTTGTTGCATATACCATGCAAAGCGCTTGACGCACTGCAGCATACGGCGCAGAATCGTCATCCGCAGTGCAGATCAACCATCAAATAGAAAGGAAACCCATGTTCGAGCAGGCTGGCAGCAAGTCGTACGACCACTAGCCCCGCGCATGACGCTCGGGGCCAACGGCAGCATTGCCGATCCCGGGCCGGTGTCCTTCAAACCCCGGTGAGGAAACTCGCCGGGGTTTTTTGTTTTGCACGACCGGGTTGAGAGGAAACAGCATGAAAATCAAAGTAAAAGCCGCGTCCAAGCCGCGCAATCCGCTGGTGGCGGCCGCCAGGCTGCGCGGCGGCGCCGGCGCGCACCAGTCGGAGGCGTCGCCGCGCGCGGCGCGGCGGGCCGGCAAGCACCGCCTGCAGCAATGGCTGGCGGGGCGTCTGAAGCCGGAGGATTAACGCGGGGCCAGCTCGACGATGAAGTTCGGATCAAAAGCGCAATTTTGCGGCGCGCCGCTGCGTGACTTGTAGCCGCAGGGGTTGGCCACGACGCGGCACTGGCCGATGCGGTAGTCGCGCGAGGCGTGGATGTGGCCATGCACCCACAGGTCCGCCTGCGCGGCCAGCTCATCGAGGCGCGAAGCGTAGGCAGGCGAGCAGCCCTCGCTGCCGTAGGCGTCGTCGACCGAGCGCAGCGACGGCGCCATGTGGCTGATGACGACGGTGTGGCCGTCGAACGGCTGCGCCAGTTCGCGTGCCAGCCAGGCTTTTTGCTGCGCGTGGAACATGGCCGTGTCGGCTGCGCGCAGCTTGCGAAAGCCCATGTTGGCCAGGCGGATGCGCTTGTAGTCGTTCATGACGGCTTCCGCGTCGCGCATGGCGGACTGGCGCGTATCGTCGCCCAGCAGGCGGAAATCCGTCCACAGGGTGGCGCCCAGGAAGCGCACCTGCTTGCCTGCCTGGTCGGTGATGAGGTGGGTATCGGCGCGTCGAGAAAATGCACGTTCGGCGTGGCGGCGCAGGCCGCGCGCAACTCCTGGCGCACCTTGTCGAGTGGGGGGGGGGGGGGGGGGGGGGGGGGGGGGGGGGGGGGGGGGGGGGGGGGGGGGGGGGGGGGGGGGGGGGGGGGGGGGGGGGGGGGGGGGGGGGGGGGGGGGGGGGGGGGGGGGGGGGGGGGGGGGGGGGGGGGGGGGGGGGGGGGGGGGGGGGGGGGGGGGGGGGGGGGGGGGGGGGGGGGGGGGGGGGGGGGGGGGGGGGGGGGGGGGGGGGGGGGGGGGGGGGGGGGGGGGGGGGGGGGGGGGGGGGGGGGGGGGGGGGGGGGGGGGGGGGGGGGGGGGGGGGGGGGGGGGGGGGGGGGGGGGGGGGGGGGGGGGGGGGGGGGGGGGGGGGGGGGGGGGGGGGGGGGGGGGGGGGGGGGGGGGGGGGGGGGGGGGGGGGGGGGGGGGGGGGGGGGGGGGGGGGGGGGGGGGGGGGGGGGGGGGGGGGGGGGGGGGGGGGGGGGGGGGGGGGGGGGGGGGGGGGGGGGGGGGGGGGGGGGGGGGGGGGGGGGGGGGGGGGGGGGGGGGGGGGGGGGGGGGGGGGGGGGGGGGGGGGGGGGGGGGGGGGGGGGGGGGGGGGGGGGGGGGGGGGGGGGGGGGGGGGGGGGGGGGGGGGGGGGGGGGGGGGGGGGGGGGGGGGGGGGGGGGGGGGGGGGGGGGGGGGGGGGGGGGGGGGGGGGGGGGGGGGGGGGGGGGGGGGGGGGGGGGGGGGGGGGGGGGGGGGGGGGGGGGGGGGGGGGGGGGGTGGGGGGGGGGGGGGGGGGGGGGGGGGGGGGGGGGGGGGGGGGGGGGGGGGGGGGGGGGGGGGGGGGGGGGGGGGGGGGGGGGGGGGGGGGGGGGGGGGGGGGGGGGGGGGGGGGGGGGGGGGGGGGGGGGGGGGGGGGGGGGGGGGGGGGGGGGGGGGGGGGGGGGGGGGGGGGGGGGGGGGGGGGGGGGGGGGGGGGGGGGGGGGGGGGGGGGGGGGGGGGGGGGGGGGGGGGGGGGGGGGGGGGGGTGGTGGCCATAGCCTTCGTGGTTGCCATGCACGTACAGCACGGGCAGGCCCGCAAACGCGGTGGAGGCCCAGGCGACGGCACGGGCGCCCGTGTCGATGTCGCCGGCCAGGATCACGGCGTCGGGACGGCTGAGCGCGAGGTCGCCCTGCGGCGCTTCCTCGCGCCATAGCTCGTGGTGCAGGTCCGATAAAATCAATAAACGCATGCGGCATCCAGGCGATTCGGGAATACGCCATCGTACCTGAAAACCGTCACTCTTCCTCCAGCGCGGCGAAGCTGTGCGCCAGGTAGTCGATCAGCGCGCGCACGGCGGGCAGCAGGCCGCGCCGCGACGGGAAGACGGCGTGGATGATTTCGCGCTGCGGCCGCCATTGCTCCATCAGCGGCAGCAGGCTGCCGTTGGCCACCTGTTCGGTAATCATCATGGTTGGTTGGCAGCTGCACCACGCCCACGCCAGCCACGGCCGCGTCGCGCAGGGTCAGCATGTCGCCCGTGACGAAGCGCGGTGTGTGGCGCAACTGGGCGCGCGCGCCGTCCGGGCCATATAAATCCCACTGGTAGTGCTGCTGCGGCATGCCCAGGGCCAGGCTGGGCCAGTCGGCCAGGTCGGCTGGCGCCTTCGGCAGCGGCGCGCCGGCGAACAGCAGGGGGCTGCCCACCATGCACTGGCTGCGTTCGGCCAGCACGCGCAGCACCAGGTCGCTGTCGGGCAGCGGCGGCGGGCGCACGCGGATGGCCACGTCGATACCTTCGGCCACCAGGTCGACGCGGCGGTTGCTCGCTTCCAGCAGCAGCGTGACCTGCGGATGCTCGCGCATGAAGCCGGCCAGCATGGGCGCGACCAGGGAATGCAGCAGGGCGATGGGGCAGGACAGGCGCACCGTGCCGCGCGGCGCGGCCCGCGTCAGTTCGATCGCTTCCTGCGCCGCCTCCGCTTCCACGAGCATCGCCTTGCAATGCTCGTAAAACGTCTGGCCCAAGTCGGTGACGGAAAAATGCGCGTCGTCGTGCGCTGCAGCAGGCGCGCGCCCAGGCGCTCTTCCAGCAGCGCGATGCGCCGGCTCAGTCTGGACTTCGGCATGCCCAGCGCGCGCCCGGCCGGGGCGAAGCCGCCATGGTCGACCACTTGCACAAAGTAATACAAATCGTTCAGATCCTGCATGCCGCCTCCTTGATCGTTCTATTTTTGGAACGCTGATGGCAAATTTTGCCGTCTACCGCCTCTATCGTTGCAAGAGTAACCTGTCTCCATCGTAATGCAAACCCCAACAGGAGATCGAGATGAACACAGTCACAGGTATCTACAGCGCACCCCGCCAGCACTGGGTCGGCGACGGTTTCCCCGTGCGCTCGATGTTTTCGTATAACGGCCATGGCAAGCAGATGAGCCCCTTCCTGCTGCTCGACTATGCAGGCCCTGCCGAATTTGCGCCCGGCACGCGTCCGCCCGGCGTCGGCTCGCACCCGCACCGCGGCTTCGAGACGGTGACCATCGTCTACAAGGGCGAAGTGGCGCACCGCGATTCGACGGGCCAGGGCGGCGTGATCGGCCCCGGCGACGTGCAATGGATGACGGCCGGCGCCGGCATCCTGCATGAAGAGTTTCACTCGCCTGCCTTCACGCAGTCGGGCGGCACGCTGGAAATGGTGCAGCTGTGGGTGAACCTGCCGGCGAAAAACAAGATGACGGCGCCCGGCTACCAGGCCATCACCAGCGACACGATTCCCACGGTGGCGCTGCCCGACGATGCCGGCTCGGTGCGCGTGATCGCCGGCGACTTCGCTGGCCAGCATGGCCCGGCCCGCACGTTTTCGCCGATGCGGGTGTGGGATGTGCGCCTGGCCCAGGGCAAGCTGACGGAGCTGCCGGTGCACGCCGGCTGGAGCACGGCGCTGATCGTTTTGCACGGCACGGTGCTGGTGAATGGCGAGAGCGTGGTGCGCGAAGCGCAGATGGCGCTGTTCGGGCGCGATGGCGACAGCATCACCGTCGAGGCGAACAACGACGCCGTGGTGCTGCTGCTGAGCGGCGAGCCGATCGATGAACCCATCGTCGGCCATGGCCCCTTCGTCATGAACAGCGAAGCGGAAATCGCGCAGGCATTCGAGGATTTCAACAGCGGCCGCTTCGCCCGCATTGAGAAGTAATTTGTGCAGTACCCATGCCGCATCCCGCGGCATGGTTTTTCAGGAGACTACCATGAGCACCCCCGCCAACTTCCAAGGTTTGCCACCGATGATCGATCCCGACGATGCCGTCATGCTGCTGATCGACCACCAGAGCGGCTTGTTCCAGCTGGTGCGCGACATCGAGCAGCACGTGCTGCGCGGCCACGTCACGGCGCTGGCCAAGCTGTCGCGCCTGGCGAACATGCCGACGTTTACCACCGCTTCCGTGCCGGACGGCCCGAATGGCCCCCTGATCCCGGAAATCCACCATTTCAACCCGGACGCCGTCTACATTCCGCGCACGGGCCAGATCAACGCCTGGGACAACCCGGCCTGGGTCGAGGCCATCGAAAAGACGGGCCGCAAGACCCTGCTGATCGCCGGCACGCTCACCAGCGTATGCATGGCTTTCCCCACCATCAGTGCGCTGGCGGCCGGCTACAAGGTGTTTGCCATCATCGACGCTTCCGGCAACTGGTCGAAGATGGCCACCGACATCACCATGGCGCGCGTCACGCAGGCCGGCGCCGTGCCGATCGATACGTATGCCGTGCTGGCTGAAGTGATGAGTACCTGGAACCGCGCCGACGCGATGGAGTTCGCCGCCATCATGACCGACCACATCGTGCCGCCGTACCGCGCGCTGATCGAAAGCTACGACAAGGCGCAGGGCGTGCAAAAGAATGGCCGCGAAACCAAGCTGGAAATCCTCGAAGCGGCCAGCAAGGGCTGATCGTCTTACGGCGCGTCGTAGCGGGCGCGTATCGCCGCCAGCGCGCCGCGCTGCTCCAGGCGCGTGATGGCGGCGTTCAGGCGGGCCAGGTCGGCGGGCCAGGTCGGCGGTGCTGGTCGTGCGCGCATTGAGCATCAGGTGCACGGGGGCGCGCAGGGCCAGGAAGGGCAGGGTGCTCAGGGCAACACCCTGCAGGCGCGCTTCGTGGCGCACGGCCAGTACGTCGCCCAGCAGCAGGTCGGCGCGGCCCGCATCGAGCATGCGCACGCCTTGCTGGAAGCTGCCGAAGGCATTCAGGCGGCCCGCCTTGTCCAGTGCGGGCCGGACCGCCGCGTACTGCGCGCCATACCAGCCCACTTTGGGCGCCAGCAAGGTCGACTTGCCGCGTGCGAGCTGCGCGAAGCTGGCGATCTGGCGCTGGCTGCCGGGCGCGCCGGATTTGCTGAAGAGGCCCACGGCTTCGTCGCGGTACGGGATGGAAAAGCGCGCATACGACTGGCGTTCCGGCGTTTCGGATGCGGCCAGCATCAGGTCCAGCCCCCCTTTCTGGAATAGCAGCTGGCGCCGCGCCGTGGGCAGTTCCGGCAATGTCACGAGCGTACACGCGCGCTTCCTTGAATATGGCTTTGAGCAACTCCAGGTCCAGGCCCGTATAGCGGCCCTGGGCATCGCGGTAGACATACGGCGGCCACTGTTCCAGCGCCATCGTCATGCGGCAGGCCACGGCGGGCAGGGCGGATATGCCGAGCACTGCCGCTAACAGGAGATGGCGCATGCGCATACGGGTGTTTCCCTGGAGTTTCAACTTGATATTCAATTTGCCAGAATGGCCACGGAAGTCAAGGGCTGTGGCGGCCGAGGGCCGGCCTGGCCCGCATTTTCTCGTTTTTTACGCGCTTTTTGCACTTTCCCGTCCGTATGCCGCCATTCCTGCACGGCGAACACCGTGCAGTGTAATCGGCTATAGTGGCGCGGTGCCACCACTGCCCCGCAAAGGAAGACCGCTTGACTGCTCCGCTCGAGATCGCCGCCAATGTGCTGATGACTGCCTCCATCATCCTGGCGGGACGCAATAATATTCATTCCTGGTGGATCGGCATGGTCGGCTGCGTGCTGTTTGCCGTGCTGTTTTTCCAGGTCAACCTGTACGCCGACGTGATGCTGCAGCTGTTTTTCATCGTCACCTGCGTCATCGGCTGGCTGCAATGGCGCCGCGGCGCGGGCGGCAAGCCGTTGCCGATCACGCGCACGCGCTGGCGCACCCTGGCCTGGGTGGTGCCGGCCGGCATCGCCTCCGTGGCGATCTACGGCATGCTGCTGCACCGCTTCACGAATGCCTACGCGCCCTTCATCGATTCGGCCGTGTTGGTATTTAGCATCATCGCGCAATTCCTGCTGATGAGCCGGCGCATCGAGACCTGGGCTTTCTGGCTGCTGGTCAACACCGTTGCCGTGCCCCTTTACTACAGCCGCGGCCTGCACCTGACGGCCGTGCTGTATGCGGCCTACTGGGTCAACGCCGTGATTTCCTGGTACTGGTGGAGCGTGCAGGCACGCCGTGCGGCGCAGGCGTCCGCGGCGATTCCCGACGCCTGATATTGCCACATACCAAGTCCTTAGATTCAAATCGTATATACAATCAATTTTTAATTCGTTCACGCCATAAAGACACCGGGATATAGTGGCCTTTCCCCGCTTACCGGTGTCTTTTATGTTGCGCTTTAGCCTTTCTACCTGTTTTTATGCCGCCCGGCACCAGCTGACCATGCAATGCATGGCGCAGTGGATGCCGATGCGTGCCCGTCCACGCATCCCTTAAGTCATTCCCATCCATTTCGTTGTCGTTTGCCCGCTGGCCTACCCGGTCCGCGTGCCCCTGCTCGGCCTTTTTTATCGAAAAAAGGCTGCAATCCCAAGAAGAGGAAACCATGTTCAAACCACTCGCCATCAGTCTTGCCATCGCCGCCGCCTTTCCCTCCGTCGCCACCATCGCCCACGCAGAGGAGGACATGCTGCGGGTCAACGTCACCGGATCGAATATCCGCGTCAGCGAAAAGGAGGGCGCCAGCGCCGTGCAAGTCATCACGGCCAAGGAATTGAAAGCCAGCGGCAAGACCAGCGTGTCGGACGTGCTGCGCGCCATCTCCGCCAACAGCGGCAACAGCTACAACGAACAATATACGGGCAGTTTCTCGGCCGGCACCTCGGGCCTGTCGCTGCGCGGCATCGGCCAGCAAAACACCTTGATCCTCGTCAATGGCCGCCGCGTGGCCAGCTACGCCACGGCGCAGGATTTGCAGCAGACCTTCGTCGACCTGAACAGCCTGCCGATGGCGGCCGTGCAGCGCATCGAAGTGCTCAAGGACGGCGCTTCGTCCGTCTACGGTTCCGACGCCGTGGCCGGCGTGGTCAACATCATCCTGTACAAGGAATTCACGGGCACGGACATCACGGCGCAATGGGGCGGCTCGACGCAAGGCACGGGCCAGCACGAAAAGAGCGCGGCGCTGCAGACGGGCTTCGGCAAGCTGGAGGAAGACGGCTACAGCGTGGTCTTCTCGGTCGATGCGCAGCAGCGCGACAAGCTGCAGCAAAGCGACGTGGCATGGCTGCGCGGCGCCGATTTCCGCCAGCAGCAGCGCGGCGGCCTGGGCTGGAACGTGACGAATTACGCCGGTGCCGATCCCACGCAGACCCTGGGCGGCGTGCGCGGCCCGCTGCAGCTGGTGCCGTACAGCGCCATCAACCCGGACGGCGCGGGGCAGGTGCTGGCCTACAATCCGTCGCCCTACGAAACCCTGATCCCGGGCATCCAGCGCATCCACTCCTCGCTGCGCGGCACCGTGAAACTGAATGCGGACACGGAAGCCTACGTCGACCTGCTGCACAGCTATTCGCGCGCCGACCAGACCTTCAGCGCGCCGTTGACGGTGAGCAGCTCGCTGCGCGCGTGGAACAACGGCACCAAGCGGCTCGACACGATTCCCGTGGTGCTGCCCGTGGGGCATCCGAACAATCCGGGCGCGACGCCCCTGCCGTTCACGGCTACCCTGTTCGACCTGGGGCCGCGCCTGAAGCAGGACAAGGTGACGTTCTACCGCGCGCTGGCGGCGTCAAGGGCACCCTGGCGGGCTGGGACTGGGATGCGGCCGTGGCCCATTCCAGCAGCAAGCTGGAAGAGACGGTGCAGAATTTCGTCAACCGCTACGAATTCGAAAAAGTGCTGGCCGACGGCAGCTACAATTTCTTTGATCCATCGCAAAACAGCGAAGCGGTGCGCAACCGCCTGCGCCTGTCGACCCTGCGCCCGGCCGAATCGACGCTCGACACGCTCGACTTCTCGGCGGCCAAGGATATCTGGAACTTGCCGGCCGGCCCGCTGGGCTTTGCCGCCGGCTTCCAATGGCGCCGCGAAAAGATGGATTCGCAAACCTCGACGGCCGTGCTGTCGGGCACGGAACTGCGTCCGGCGCTCAATATCATCGAGGGTTCGCGCAGCGTGTCGGCGCTGTTTGCCGAATTCAATGTGCCGGTGCTCAAGGACCTGTCCGTCAACGTGGCGGGACGCGCCGACCATTACAGCGATTTCGGCAATGCGTTTTCGCCGAAGGCCAGCGCCCGCTATCAGGCGGCGCCCTGGTTATTGCTGCGCGGCACCGTCTCGCGCGCCTTCCGCGCCCCGTCGCTGCCGGAAATCACCGACAGCACGGCCGTCAGCTATACCGGCGTGATCGATCCGCGCGACCCGTTGACGCCGACGCTGTCGCGCGGCGTGACGGTCATCACCATCGCCAATCCGGCGCTGCGCCCCGAGCGTTCGAAAAACCTGAACCTGGGCGTGGTGATTTCACCCACCAGCAGTTCCAGCATCGGCCTCGATTACTACCGCATCCGGCAGGAAGGCGTAATCGGCACGGAAAGCGCCACCACCACCCTGGACAATGAATTGACGTCGCCGGAAAAGGTCGCGCGCGGCGCCGATGGCCGCATCACGACCCTGTACCGCCAGTTCCGCAACCAGGGCCAGCGCGACGTGTCGGGCATCGATCTCGACCTGCGCCAGCGCTTCGTCGACCAGGACTGGGGCAAGCTGACCCTGGCCGGCCAGCTGAGCCGCGTGCTGCGCTTTGCCGAACCGCTGTCCGACGGCGCGCCGCTGACGAACGGCGCCGGCACCAATTATTTCGGCTCCATCCCGAAATGGCGCGGCGTCACCTCGGCCACGTGGGAGCAGGGCAAGTGGTCGTCCACGCTCACCTGGAACTACGTGGGCAGCTATGCGCAAAACACGCACCTCGACGAGTCCGTGGCCGCCTTCAGCACCTTCGACGTGACCAGCAGCTGGCAAGTCACGCCAGCGGCGAACGTCACCTTCATCGTGCAGAACCTGGCCAACAAGCGCGCGCCGTGGGATTACTCGGCATCGGGCTTCGATTTTACCCAGAGCGACCCGCGCGGCCGCTTCGCGTCGCTCAAGCTGAACTATAAGTTCTAGGCTTGGTGGCCGTTTGACACCTGCCGCTGGCCCGTCTGCTCCTGCAGGCGCTGGCGGTAGGCGCTGGGCGTGACGCCCATGCGTTCGCGGAAGGCGGTGGCGAAGTTGCCCGCGTTGTGGAAGCCGATCAGCAGGGCGATATCCTGCACGTCGATCTCGGTCTGTTGCAGCAACGCCACGCCACGCGCGATGCGCGCTTCGCGGATGAAGGCAAACACCGTCATGCCCGTCTGCTCGCGGAACATCAGGGTCAGCTTTTCGCGGTAAGTGCCCACGCTGCGGGCGATTTCGGACAGGTTGGGCAGGCTGCCCAGGTTGTCGAGGATAAGTTGCTTGACGGCATTGACGAACACCAGGTCGGGATGCTGCAGCTTGTCGCTGATCGGCGTTGCTGCCGGCAAGGTACTGTTGCTTTTACGCATCAAGCCCAGGTGGATATGGATGCGCGCGGCCAGTTCTTCCGGCGTGAACGGCTTCGAAATGTAGTCGACGCCGCCCACCTGCAAGCCCATGATGCGCTCCTTGGCGGCATCGGCGCCGCTGAGAAAAATCACGGGAATGGATTCCGTTTCGGGATTCGCCTTGAGCAGCCGGCACGCCGTGTAGCCATCCATTTCCGGCATGCGCACGTCGAGCAGGATCAGGTCGGGATGCGTGGCCAGCGCCAGCTGGTAGCCCTGGTAGCCATTGAACGCGATGCTGAAACGGTAGGGCTGCTCGCTCAGCAGTTCCATCAGCATGCGCTGCTCGAACGCGGAATCGTCCACGATCAAGATGTTTTTTTTGATGGTTTCGCTGGTCAATGGCATGGCATGGATGACTTAACCAAATAGCAAGTTGTGGCTTATTATGCCTCGCTTTTTCTTTTTTTTCTGCTTTTCTCGTGTTTCAAAAGATGTTTCTCCGCCAGAAGAAGCGCCGATTTCCCAGATCGCCAATAATTCACTCATGCATTGATTTTAAGCAATGTCGCTTGCCAAAAAATCTGTTTTGCCAATGCTGCAAAAAGTGCCGGAGTCCCCGGGTTCCTGACTCTCGGCGCGCGTAGTTTGTCGTCCTGGTTTGCGTGCCCCAGAAAACGCCGGCAATACCGTGACTATCCTCGAGCCCTTCATGCCGATGGGCGCATTAATGATGTTTCGTCATCAGGAGGTATCATGTTGCGAGTTATTTCACCCCGCTTGACCGCTGCCGCCAGTGTCGTCCTTGCCGCTACGGCCCTCCTGCCTGGCTACGCCGATGCCGCCGTGTATCTGAACGGCAGCAACACCACGACCTTTGACGTCACCCTGAAAATCATCGCCAATTGCACCATTGCGGCGGCCAATCTCGACTTTGGCCAAAGTCAGGGCGTACTGGCTACTGCCGTGAACGTCAATACGACCGTGAACGTCACCTGCACCAATACCACGCCGTACAACGTGGGCTTGACGGCGGGCACGGGCACGGGCTCGAGCGGCACCACGCGCTACCTGAGCGGCACCGGCGGCAACCTGGGGACGGTGCAATTTAACCTGTACCAGACGGCCGGCAGCACCTTGTGGGGCGATACGCAGGGCACGAATACCGTCGGCGGCACCGGCAACGGTTCGTCGCAGCCGATCACGGTGTACGGCAACATTCCGCCGCAAGCGACGCCGGCGCCCGATACCTACAAGTCGACCATCACGGCCACCGTTTACTTTTAAGCCAGGCGCTGCGTGAAGGCCGCTTCGAATTCCCTGATGAAAAGCGTGCTGGCGCTGCTGGCCTGCTGCGCTGCGGGCGCGAACGGCGCCAATCTGCAGATTTCGCCGGTGACGCTCACGTTGCGCGCCGTACAGAGTGCGGCCGGCATCAATCTGCAAAACCTCGGGGACCAGCCCATCTACGGGCAGGTGCGGGTGTTCGCCTGGGACCAGCGCGATGGCGAGGAAACGCTGGCGCCGACGCAGGAGCTGGTGGCCAGTCCGCCGATCGTCGAAATCGCCGCCAACAGCCGCCAGACCATCCGCCTCGTGCGTGCCCAGGCTGGCCCTGTCGCGCAGGAAAAGACGTATCGCGTGCTCATCGATGAAGTCAGCCGCGAAGATGATGCGGGCCGCAGCGGCGTCGATATCCGCCTGCGCTATTCGGTGCCCGTGTTCGTGCTGCCGGCCGCTGCGCCGGGCAAGGAAGTGCTCGACTGGCAAGTCTTCCGCGAGCGGGGCGAGTGGATGTTGCGTATCAAGAACAGCGGCAATGTCCATGCGCAGATCGGTGCGATGACGTTCACGAACCAGGCGGGCAAGGAGTTTACCGTCAGCAAGGGGCTGTTTGGTTATGTCCTGGCCGAACGCATGCGCGTATGGCGCCTGCCCGTCGCCAGGGAGGCTGAACTGGATGGGCCGTTGAGTATTGCGGTGAATGTCAATGCGAAGGCGCTCATTGCCAAGAATTCGACACCTTGAACATGGCCGCGATGGCGGGCGCGACCGGCGTGAAGCATGAAACGCGTGCTGGCAGCGTTGCTGTTGCTGGTCATGGCGCCGCTGGCCCGGGCCGATGGCGCGGCGGCCGTGACGGGCGCCGATCCGGGGCCGGCCAGCTTGCCCACCGATCCGGCGGCGCCGAATGAACTGTATCTGGAGGTAATGTGAATGCTGTTTCAACCGGGCTGATCTTGCGTTTTACCCAGGTGGGCAAGACCTTGCGCAGCAGCGTGGCGAACTTGCAGGAGCTGGGGCTGGACCCGGCGCGCCTGGTCGCGTCCGGTCAGACCGAGGTGGCGCTCGATGCGATTCCCGGACTCAGCTATGAATATGATGCGGCGCGCCAGAGCGTGTCGCTGCAGGTGGCGGACGACTTGCGTTCGCCTTACCGCATCAGTGCGCGCCCGGCGGCGCAGACGCCGCCATCGCGCGTCACGCCCGGCGCCGTCCTCAATTACGAAGCTTATACGGAATTGGGGCAGACGCGGCGTGCCGCCCTGTTCAATGATTTGCGCTATTTCAATGACAGCGGTGTTTTCAGCAATACCGGCACGGTGAACCTGGGCGCGGACCAGCGAAAGTACATGCGTTTTGACACCTTCTGGAGCCATGCCGATCCCGAGACCCTGCAAACGTGGCAGGTGGGCGACTTGATTTCCTCCTCGCTCAGCTGGAGCCGCGCCGTGCGCGTGGGCGGCGTGCAGTGGCGCAAGAATTTCCAGCTGCGCCCCGACCTGCTGACCTTTCCCGTCGCCTCCGTCGATGGCACGGCGCTGGTGCCGTCGTCGCTGAGCCTGTATGTGAATGGCGTGCAGCAATATTCGGCCAGCGTGCCCAGCGGTCCATTTGTCCTGAATCAAGTGGCCGGCATCAATGGCGCCGGACAAGCCACCCTCATCACCCGCGATGCGCTGGGGCGCAGCGTGACGACCGTGCTGCCCCTGTATGTCGATACGCGCATGCTGGCCAGCGGCTTGAGCGATTATTCGGTCGAGGCGGGCGCCGTGCGGCGCGACTATGGCCGCCGCCTGTTCGGCTATGAGCGGCAACTGGTCGCCAGCGCTTCTGGCCGCCATGGCGTCAGCGATCACTTCACCATCGAAGGCCATGCGGAACTGGCGGCCGGCCTGTACCAGGCGGGGGCGGGCGCGCTGGTGCGGCGGGGCCAGGCGGGCGTGCTCAACGGTTCGTTGTCGGCCAGTGCCGGGCGCAGCCGCGGTGCGCAGCTGGGCGCCGGCTACCAGTACATGGGGCCGCGCGTCAGCATCGATGTGCAGAGCGTGCGCGCCAGCGCCCGCTTTGGCGACCTGGCCTCGCGCGACGGCAGCCCCGTGGTGCGCGCGGCGGACCGTCTCACCGTCAGCTTGCCCTTGCCGGCAGGAAGCAGCATCAGCAGCAGCTATATCCGCTACCGTACGCCCGGCGCGCCGCCATCGAAGCTGGCCACCATGGGCTATTCGGCCACCCTGTTTCACGGCCTGTTCTTCAACGCCAGCCTGTTCCAGGATTTGCGGCAACGCGAGAAACGGGGCTTTTACTTCGGCCTGAGCATGGCCTTCGACAACAATCTGGCCCTCAGCGTGAACAGCAGCCGGCAAAACGGCGAGAGCGGCCGCAGCGTCAGCGCGCAGCGCGCGGCGGACTTCGGCGGCGGCTTCGGCTGAGCGTGCAGGCTGGCACGGCGGGCGGCAACGCCTACCGGCAGGCGCAGCTGGAATACCTGGGCAATGACGGCCGCGTGAGTGCGCGCACGCAAAGCAGCAGCATGGGCAATGCCTCCTCGCTGGGCGCGGCGGGCGCACTGGTACTGATGGATGGCCACGTCGAGGCGGCGCGCCAGGTGGGCAACGGCTTTGCGCTGGTGTCCACGGGCGGCGTGGCAAATATTCCCGTGTTGCATGAAAACCGCCAGATCGGCGTGACGGACAGCGGCGGTTATCTGCTGGTGCCGAATTTGAATCCCTATGGCAACAACCAGATCAGCATCGCCACGGAGGAACTCGACGTCGACGCGCGCGTACCCGTGACAAATATCAATGTTGTGCCGCAACACCTGGCGGGCGTGCTGGCCGCGTTTCCCATCGAGCGCTACAGCGCGGCCACCGTCATCGTCCAGGATGCGCAGGGCAAGCCGCTGGCCACGGGCTTGCCCGTGCTGCACGTGCAAAGCGGCAAGCAGACGGTGGTGGGATTTGACGGCATCGTTTTCGTCGACGATTTGCGGGAACAGAATCAATTACAGCTGGGCGAGGGCGACAGCGCCTGCACGGTGCGTTTTGCCTATGCGCGTCCGGCGGCGGGCGGCTTGCCCGTGATCGGCCCGCTGCGCTGCGCTGCCAGCGCCGGGGCAGGCCGCTGATGCGCCGCCTGCTGCCATGCCTGATCCTGCTGCTGGGCTGCGCCTGGGGCGGCGCGGCGCGGGCGGCCGATACCTGCACGGTCAGCATGACGAACATCGATTTCGGCACCGTCAGCCCGATTTCCGGCAGCGATTACGTGGCGCAGGCAACGGGCACCTTCAGCTGCCTGTTTTCCTCGCTGAACCTGGGACAGCTGCTCACGCCGAATGCGCAAGTGTGCATCTCGCTGGGGCTGGGCACGAACTCCACCTCGGCCCTGCCGCGCAAGCTGGGCAACGGCAGCAACCGCATGGAGTACAACGTGTACGTGGACAATTCGTATGCGACGGCGAAGATCTGGGGCGGCGCCGGCGTGGCGGGCGCGCCATCGACGTTCGGCATGATCCTGTCGGCCGGCCTGCTGGCCCCGCCCGGCACGTATTCCACCACCTTTACCGTGTACGCGAAGATTCCTGCCGGCAGCGCCCTGGCCGCCGTGCCCACGGTCGCCAACGCCAATACCGTCTATACATCGAGCTTTGCCGGCGTGGGCACGTACACCTACACGACGTATGGCCTGATTAACTTGCAGGGTTGCACGGCCAGCAGCGGCAGCTTCGGTTTTACGGTGAATGCCACCGCCGTCAACGATTGCACCATCACGGCCACGCCGATGGCGTTTGCCAACGCATCCATCCTGACGGGCAACTTGCGCAGCAGCAGCACCTTGTCCGTGCGTTGCGTGAACAACAATGCCTACCAGATTGCCCTGAACGGCGGCAGCGTGGCGGCCGATGTGGCCAACCGGCAAATGAAAAACATCTTAACGACGACGGACAAGGTCAGCTACCTGCTGTCAGCCACGCTCGATGGCCCGCTGTGGGGCGACGGCACAGCCGGCACCAGCATGGTGACGGGTACGGGCACGGGCGCCAGCGTGCCGCTGACGATTTACGGCCGCGTGCCGGCGCAGGTGTCGCCGCGCCCCGGCGACTACAAGGACACGGTGACGGCAACGATTTATTTTTAGAACGTGATGGTAACGAGGCCGCTGTCCGATGGCGTCGCCTGCTGTTGCAGCAGATACGGCGTGTTGTGCTGGCAGCGCACCTGGGCGCTACCGCGCTGCGAGACGACGGTACACGCTTCGTGGACGACGAAGGTGGCCTGGAACGATGCGGAGGAAACGGTGGCGGCGGCGGTGGTCTGGCAGAGGGACAGGGTGAGCAAGATTGGCAGGACGGCAAATTTCAAAGGAGTCATCGTAAGCGTATCAGGTGAAAACGGACGGGAAACAACATTCTCTGACGCCGTTTTGCGCACCGGGTGGGAGAAGCTGGACTGGGCATGATTGTACTGGAGCAAGAAAAGTGTGAGTTTTCGCGTATTTTCAAGCGCTCGCCGGGGCGGGAAACGGCTTGCAAAACAATAGTAACTAAGTTTCCGTGTGGCAACCGTAAGATTTTTTTTAATTGTTGTGTTGGATCAACGTGAGGAGACGGTCATGAAACATACCAACTTTAATAATTTGCCCTGCCCGATTGCCCGCAGCCTGGGCAAGGTGGGCGAATGGTGGAGCATCCTCATCCTGCGCGAAGCGTTTTACGGCAAGACGCGTTTCGACGAATTTGAAAAAAGCCTCAAGATCGCGCCCACCATCCTGACGCGCCGCCTGGCCGACCTGGTGGAAGGGGGCTTGATGACGCGCCGCCTGTATTGCGCCAAGCCGCCCCGCTACGACTATGTGCTGACCAAGCCGGGGCGCGCCTTCAAGCCCGTCTTGCTGGCTTTTATTGCCTGGGGGAATGAAAACTTCGCTCCGGAAGCGCCAGCCTCGTCATTGCCAGCCGCGACACGGGCCTGGCCGCCGACCCGGTGCTGGTCGACGCCACGACGGGCCTGCCCATCAATGACGAGTACTATGCGTTCGCGCCGGGGCCGGCCGCCAGCGACAGCATGCGCAGCATCATCCTCGATGCGGAAAAAAGCAGCGGCATCGCGCCCAAGCCGAAGGCGCCGCCCGCCAACCGGGGCTGGGTGGCGGAAGGCCATCTGGCCTGAGGGTGCGGCAGCGGGCGAGCATCAGGTTTGGCGCACAGCAAAGCGGACACGGCGGTATGGCGTTACCGTCGTATTACGGCAAGATTTTTTTGCGCGCTACGCGGCGCAGGCCCCGCTGTGCGGGGCAGGGCGCCATCCGTGATCCGATGTCCGTTGAAGGAGTACTGCGATGAGCACATTGCAACAACCCGTGCGCCGCGCCGCCATCGTGCTGGCGCTGGCCGTCCTGCTGGGCGCCTGTTCCCATGGTCCGCATCACCCGGGCGGCCATGATGTCACCTTGACGGGCGCGCAGGAAGTGCCGCCCAACACCAGCACGGCCAGCGGCCACAGCGATATTCGCGTCGCCCACGACCGCAGCGTCAGCGGCGGCGTGCGCTACACGGGCATGGTGGCCACTGTCGCGCATATCCATGAAGCGCCAGCGGGCGCCAACGGCCCCGTCATCGTGCCCCTGATGCAGACCAGCGCCGGCATGTTTGCCGTGCCGGCCGGCGCCATGCTTACGCCGTCCCAGTATGCGAGCTACCAGGCCGGCAACCTGTACGTGAACGTGCACAGCGCCGCCTATCCGGCCGGCGAGATCCGCGTCCAGCTCAAGCCATAGCCGGCCGCCGGCGCCAGGGGATGCCGCACGGGGGCGCGCTACAATGGCGCTCCATGCCGGCCATCCTCGCCATCACCTTTCCCTTTCGGCGGCCGTCAGCTGGCTGAGCTGACGTTGGCGGCGATCAGCGCGCCCAGCGCCTGCGCCGCGCCGGCTTGATGGCCCTGCGCCAGGCCCTGCGCCATGCTGGCCTGGTCCTGCAGGCTGCGGTTCTGCCCCAGCTTCCATTTGCCTTCCAGGCGCGTGAGGGGGATTTCGATGCCGACGATGGCTTTCAGCAGTTTGTCGATATAGCCGGCCGGCGCGTCGCTTACCTTCCACGGCGCGGCTTGATTGGCCTCATGGCGCGCCGTCAACCGCTCCACCAATCCCAGCAGCCATG
Organism: Janthinobacterium sp. TPC_1; assembly: GCF_056037845.1. Taxonomy (NCBI): domain Bacteria; kingdom Pseudomonadati; phylum Pseudomonadota; class Betaproteobacteria; order Burkholderiales; family Oxalobacteraceae; genus Janthinobacterium; species Janthinobacterium sp. TPC_1. The sequence continues at coordinate 2,155,293 of NZ_CP195157.1, forward strand.
CCGCATCGTCGATGGCGCGCAGGGGGCCGTGCGCGTGCACCACCGCATAGTTGAAGGTGGGGACTTCCTTGCCGCTGCGCTGCTTTTCCGCATACCAGGCGGGCGTGATGTAGGCATGCGGCCCCTGGAAGATCACCATGCAGTCGTCGCCCGCACCGGCGGCGCGCCACGCGGGATTGGCGCGTGCCACGTGGGCGCGCAGGATGCCGAACGGCGCGTCAAGCGTGGGCGCGGCGATCTCGAACGGCAGATGGTCGGCGCACAGGCCATCGGCGCGTGGCGCACCAGCGCGCCCAGCGGATGCGCGTCGATCAGGCCATGCAGCACGTCGAGCCGCTCTTCGCGGAAGGAGGAGGGCGTGTGCATTCAGTGGACTCCTTGCACGACGACGTCGGCCGTCAGCGAATTGGCGATGTAGCAGCGCTCGTGCGCATCGTGGTGCAGGGCGGCCAAGGCCTCGGGCGTGGGCGGCGTTCCCGCGAAGGCGATGCGCGGGCGCAGCACGATGCGCGTCATGGCCAGGCGGCCTTGTGCATTCTTGCCCAGTTCGCCGACGGCATCGTCGCGGTAGTCGTCGATGACGTAGCCGCGCTGCGCAGCCAGCGACAGGAAGAACAGCATGTGGCAACTCGACGTGGCGGCCACCAGCGCCTCTTCCGGGTCGACATTTTCCGCCACCGACATGGGCAGCGGCACGGACAGGGGCGACGACGAGGCGGGCACGCGCAAGCCGCCGTCGAACCGCCATTCATGGCCGCGGCTGTAGCGCTGGCCGGCGAAATCCTGGCCGTCGCGCTGCCAGGCCACGGTGGCGAAAAATTGATGCATGGGTGCTCCGCAAGAGTGAGGGGATGCGCCATCTTAGCGCCAGTCTTGGCTATTTAAAACAGCCAATAAGTGCTATCTTGAAGCTACCAATTTTAGAATGCCTCCATGCCAGCTTCCCATCTGCTCCACATCATCGCCGCCTTGCCGCTGCAGCGCGGCGCGGCCGAGCCGCTGTTCCGCCAGCTGTATGCGGCCATCAAGGCGGCCATCCTCGATGGCAGCATGCATCCCGGCATGCAGTTGCCGCCCACGCGCGAGTTTTGCCGCCTGCTGGCCGTGTCGCGCCAGACGGTGCTCAATGCGTATGCGCTGCTGACGGCCGAAGGCTATCTCGATGGCGCCGTGGGGCGCGGCACTTTTGTCAGCGTCGACGTACCGCTGTCGGCACCTGCTCCGGCAGCGGCGCCCGGCCTGCTGCGGCCCCTGTCGGCGCGCGGGCAGGGCGTGGTGACGGCCATGCGCCAGGTGGCGTTCCACCGGGGCCCGCTGCGCGCCTTCCGCGTCGGCATGCCGCGTATCGACCATTTTCCATTCGACGTGTGGAACCGCCTGGAAGCGCGGCGCTGGCGCCGGCCCGACCACCAGTTCGGCTACAGCGACCCGGCCGGCTACCTGCCGCTGCGCGAACTGCTGTGCGTGTACCTGAAGGCGTCGCGCGGCGTCCAGTGCACGCCGCAGCAGATCGTCATCACGTCCGGTTCGCAGCAGGCGCTGTTCATGCTGTCGACCATCCTGCTGGCGCCGGGCGAGTCTGCCTGGATGGAGTCGCCCGGCTACCGGGGCGCCAGCGGCCCGCTGCGCGCGGCCGGCGCGCGCGTGTTTCCCGTCCCCGTCGATGCGCAGGGGCTGGACGTGGCCTACGGCGTGGCGCACTGCCCGCAGGCGAAGCTGGCCTACGTGACGCCGTCGCACCAGATGCCGCTGGGCGTGAGCATGAGTTTGCCCCGCCGCCTGGCCCTGCTGGCCTGGGCCGCGCAAAACAAAGCCTGGCTGGTGGAAGACGACTACGACAGCGAATACCGCTACACGGGCGCGCCGCTGGCCTCGCTGCAAAGCCTGGACCGGGCCGGCTGCGTGGTCTACGTGGGCACCCTGTCGAAAGTGCTGTTTCCCGGGCTGCGCCTCGGTTACATGGTGGCGCCGCCCGCGCTGGCCGAGGCGCTGGTGCAGGCCAAGGCCGTGATGGACCGCCACACGGCCATCGTGCCGCAGATGGCGCTCGCGGACTTCATCGCCGAGGGCCACTTTGGCCGGCATATCCGCCGCACGCGCGACAGCAATGCGGAGCGGCGCGACCTGCTGGTGCGCGGCCTGGCAAACGAACTGGGCGACCAGATCGCGTGCGGTCCGGCCGACAGCGGGCTGGAACTGTGCGCGTATTTTCGCGGCGATCACGATGAGGAAGCGGTGTCGCGCGCGGGACTGGCGCGGGGCATCGAATTGCGCCCGCTGGGCCACTATGCCGATCCGGCGGCGGGGCCCGAATGCGCCACGCCGCCCGGGCTGCTGCTGGGCTTTGCGGCCATTCCCCCGGCCGAGATGGCGCACGGCTTGCAGGAACTGGGGCGCATCCTGCGCGGCCGATAATCTATACTGGGACTTGCCTGCACATGAAGACGACGACCATGACTATTATCCGCTGCGCCTGGGCCAATCCGGCCAATCCCCGCTACCTTGCGTATCACGACACGGAGTGGGGCGTGCCCTGCCACGACGAGCGCCGGCTGTTCGAGATGCTGAACCTGGAAGGCGCACAGGCTGGCCTGAGCTGGGAAACCATCCTCAACAAGCGCGACACCTACCGCGCCGCCTTCGACGGCTGGGATGCGGAAAAAATCGCCGCGTACGGCCCGGACAAGGTGGCGCAACTGCTGGCGGACCCCGGCATCGTGCGCAACCGCCTGAAGGTGGCGGCGGCCATCACGAATGCCCAAGCCTACCTGCGCCTGCGCGCGCGCCGAGGGCCACACGCTCGACAGCTTCCTGTGGGCGTACGTCGATGGCCAGCCCATCGTCAACAGCTGGCAGCCGGGCGAATTCCCCGCCACGACGGCCTTGTCCGACAAGCTGTCGAAAGACTTGCTCAAGCTGGGCTTCAAGTTCGTCGGTTCGACCATCATCTACGCCTACATGCAGGGCATCGGTATGGTCAACGACCACGCGCCCGCCTGCTTTTGCCGCGCGGGGCATTGATGCGCCGCGCACACGTCCTGCTCGACACGGATTTCGACGGCGCGCGCCTGCGTGCCGCCTGCGCCGCGCATGGCGGCCGCAAGCTGCATTACATCGCGCTGGCGCCGCGTCCCGTCGATGCCAGCCACTTGCCCGAGCCGTGGCGCGCACAGTGGCCGCCCTGCGTGCCGGGCCTGCACCGCATGGTGTCGCGCGACGGTCTCGTCACGCTCGATGTGCTGATCGGCGAGTCCGATGCCTGCCTGGCGCAATTGTCGGCGCGTGTCGATGAAGTACACCTGGCCTGGGTGCCGGCAGCCACGCCGGTGCTGGCGCGCCTGATGGCCGACGGCGCCCGTCTGCAAGCCGTTCACCTGGAGGAAGCGCAGCGCGCGGCCCTGCAAAAGCATGGCTTTGTGTTTGACGAGAGCCAGCTGCGCGCCGTGTTCTATGCGCGGCGCGCAGAGCACGTGGCAGTTGTGGCGCCCGAGCGGCGCGCCATCGTCGTCGGCGCGGGCGTGGCCGGCGCCGCCGCCTGCGAACGGCTGGCCGCGCGCGGCTGGCAGGTGACCCTGATCGAACGCCACGCCCAGCCGGCCAGCGAAGCGTCGGGCAACCTGGCTGGCATCTTCATGCCGCAGTTGTCGAAGGACGACAATATCGCCACGCGCCTGGTGCGCGCCGCCTACCTGTACTCGCTGCGCTACTGGCAAGACCTGGGCGGCATCGGCGTTGCCTTTGACGGCGCGCAATGCGGCGTGCTGCAACTGCGCGCGCGATGGCGCGCATGCGCAGGTGCAGCGGCAAATCGCCGGCAGCGGCCTGTATCCGCCCGGCTTCGCCCGCTGGCTGGAAGCGCCCGAAGCGGCCGCCATGCTGGGCGCGCCGGCGTCCGATGGCGCCTGGTGGTTCGCACAGGGCGGCTGGGCGCGCCCGTCCTCCGTCTGCGCGGCCATGCTGGACGCCTGCGGCGCCTTGCTCACGCGGCGCTTTGCCAGCAGCGCCCTGCGCCTGGAGCGCGGCGACGGCGAATGGCTGGTGCGCGATGCGGACGGTGCCCTGATCGCCGCCGCGCCCACCGTCATCCTGGCGGCGGGCACGGGCGCCGTACACTTTGAACAGGCGGCCGGCCTGCCGCTCGACGCCGTGCGCGGCCAGGTCACGCACCTGGCCGAAGGCAGCTTGCCATCGCTGCCGTTCGTCGTCTGCCGCGAAGCCTACATGACGCCGGCGCACCAGGGCGTCGTCTGCGTGGGCGCCAGCTACGACGCGGACGCGGACGCCACGCTGCGCCCGTCGAGCCAGGAAGAAAATATCGCGAAGATCGCCGGCATCCTGGACGTCGCCCCGTTCGACGCGCCGCTGGCCGGCCGCACGGGCTTTCGCTGCGTGGCGCCGGACCGCTTGCCGCTGGCGGGCGCCTTGCCCGACCCCGGCGCGCCGGGCCGCTGCGAGCGCCTGCGCGACGTACCCCGCTGGCCCGGTCTGCATGGCTTGCTCGGTTACGCTTCGCGCGGCCTGATCTGGGCGCCGCTGGCGGCCGAGCTGCTGGCGTGCCAGCTGGAGGGGGAGCCGCTGCCGCTGGAATCTTCGCTTGCCGCCGCATTGGATCCTGCGCGCTTCCTGTTGCGCGAGCGCCGGCGCGCTGGTTGAGCGTTGGCGCAGAGCAGGCGACGGCTGGGGTCAGACCCTCAACACCGCTGACGCAAAGCCTGGCGCCAACGCACATGAGGGGCTGACCCCCTATGCGGACGCTCCGCGCGTCATCCCTATATCTGTTTTTTTCAGCTTTCCAAACTCTTTTTAATTTGTTTTCCGAACAACATAAGTTCGCTACAGTGGACTCGTGCTGGTTTTTGACGACGGATTAAAGAGGTGGAACCATGGCTGCTGCAGAACTGATTTTCGACCCCCGCGCCGCGCACGGCGAGGCGGCCTTTGACGAAGTGCTCAATCTCGCGCGCGCCCAGGCGCAGGCGCAGGGCTTGCCGTATGCGGGCATCGTCAGCGCGCAGGATGCGTGGCAACTGGTGCAGGCCGGCAAAGCCGTGCTGGTCGACGTGCGCACGAATGAAGAACGCACTTTTGTCGGCTACGTGCCCGCCTCGCTGCACGTGGCGTGGGCCACCGGCACGGCCATGAACCGCAACCCCCGCTTTGTGCGCGAGCTCGAAGCGAAGGCGGGCGGCAAGGAGGCCGTCGTGGTGCTGCTGTGCCGCAGCGGCAAGCGCTCGGCCGCAGCCGCCGAAGCGGCGGCCAAGGCCGGTTTTACGCACGTCTTCAATATCGCACAAGGCTTCGAGGGCGACCTTGACGCACATCAGCAGCGCGGCCACAGCGGCGGCTGGCGCTGGCATGCGCTGCCCTGGCTGCAAGATTAAACCTCTTCCCGGAACCACCATGAACCAGCGAGCCATTCCCCCGGCCTCCCTTGCCGCGCAGCCGCAATGGGAACTGCACCAGATCGTCGATGAATTGCGCGCCGTGCGCGCGCAGTGGCGCGAGGGGCTGGCCAGCAGCCAGGAATGCGGCGCGCGCGAATTTCCGTCGCGCCAGCATCTGCACGACATCATCAAAGCCCTGTGCGCGGCCCTGTTCCCCATGCGTCTGGGCCCCCTCGACCTGCAGCAGGAGAGCGAGGATTTCTTTGTCGGCCACACGCTCGACACGACGTTGACGGGCCTGCACGAACAGGTGCGGCGCGAACTCAGTTACCACGCGCGCCAGCACGGCTTGCAGCAGGCGGTGTCCATCGAACAGCAGGCGCTGGCCATCGTGCAGCGCTTCGCCCGCGCGCTGCCGCGCATCCGCGCCCAGCTCGACACGGACGTGGCGGCCGCCTTCCATGGCGACCCGGCCGCGCACAGCGTCGATGAAGTGCTGCTGTGCTATCCGGGCATCCTGGCCATCATCCACTACCGCCTGGCGCATACCTTGTACGCGTTCGGCGCGCCGCTGGTGGCGCGCATCATCGCCGAAGTGGCCCATTCGCAGACGGGCATCGACATCCACCCGGGCGCCGTCATCGGTTCGAGCTTTTTCATCGACCATGGCACGGGCGTGGTGATCGGCGAGACGGCCATCATCGGCGAACGGGTGCGCATTTATCAAGCCGTCACCCTGGGCGCCAAGCGCTTTCCCGCCGGCGCCGACGGCGTACTGAAAAAGGGGCTGGCGCGCCACCCCATCGTGCAGGACGACGTGGTCATCTATGCGGGCGCGACGATCCTGGGACGGGTGACCATCGGCCAGGGCTCCGTCATCGGCGGCAATGTCTGGCTGACCCGCAGCGTGGCGCCCGGCAGCCACGTCACGCAAGCGCACAACCAGCAGGAAGCACCGGAGCCGCCGGCGCCATCCCACCCCGTCTTTGCCCACCACCCATGAGGACAGCATGTTGATCAAACAGTTTGGACTGGCCGTGCGCCAGTTGCGCGAAGGGCATGGCTGGTCGCAGGAGCGGCTGGCCGAAGCGGCCGACTTGAACCGTTCATTTATCGGCGAAATCGAACGGGGCGCCGCCACGCCGTCGCTGCTGACGGTGGAAAAGCTGGCCATCGCGCTGGGCGTCGGCCTGGCGGGATTGATGGCGCGCTGCGAACCGGAACTGGTGGATTAAAGCGGGTGGATTCAGCGCCACGATGATGGCGATAGCATGTTGAGAAGAATGGGGAGACGCCCGATACTTTATTTGTTTTTCAGATAAGCATATTCACTTTTCTCATCAGGAGTAGTCATGGCAGAAGCAACCGATAGCCAGTTTGCGCTGGGCGATAACGCCGCGCGCCAGCTGGCCAATGCAAGCAAGAGCGTCCCCCAGCTGTCCACGATCACGCCGCGCTGGCTCGTGCACCTGCTGCAATGGCTGCCCGTGGAAGCGGGTATCTACCGCCTCAATCGCGTCAAAAACCCGAAGGACGTGCGCGTGGCCTGCTCGCAGCGCGACGAGTCGGAACTGCCGCAAACCTTCGTCGACTACGACGAGCAGCCGCGCGAATATTTTCTCAATGCCGTCAGCACGGTGCTCGACGTGCACACGCGCGTGTCCGATCTGTACAGCAGCCCGCACGACCAGATCAAGGAGCAGCTGCGCCTGACCATCGAGACGATCAAGGAGCGCCAGGAAAGCGAGTTGATCAACAATCCCGATTACGGCCTGCTGGCCAGCGTGCACGACGACCAGCGCATTTTTACGCTGACGGGCGCGCCCACGCCGGACGACCTTGACGAACTGCTGACGAAAGTGTGGAAAGAACCGGGCTTTTTCCTCGCCCACCGCTGGCGATTGCCGCCTTTGGCCGCGAATGCACGCGCCGCGGCGTGCCGCCACCGACCGTCAGCCTGTTCGGCTCCCAGTTCCTCACCTGGCGCGGCGTGCCGCTGGTGCCGTCCGACAAGCTGCCCATCGAGGACGGCAAGACGAAAATCATTTTGCTGCGCGCGGGCGAGCAGCGGCAAGGCGTGATCGGCCTGTTCCAGCCTGGCCTGGCGGGCGAGCAAAGCCCGGGCTTGTCCGTGCGCTTCATGGGCATCAACCGCCACGCGATTTCGTCCTACCTGATTTCGCTGTATTGCTCGCTGGCCGTGCTGACCGACGATGCGCTGGCCGTACTGGAAGACGTGGAGATCGGTAAATACCATGACTACCCAGACACCTACAAGTGATGGCGCGGCAGGCTTGCCTGCCGTCCCGTTTTTACCCGATGAAGCGACCCTGAACCGCCTGGCGGGCGAGTTTTTCGCGCGCTTGCCTGGTCTCGATAAATCCCCCAGCCTTGGCGGTTCCGGCAGCGTGCTCGATGCGGCGCCCCGCTATGTCAACCGTGCGCCGCCCCAGCCCGGCCCTGCGTTCGCCGCCATCGCTCCCGGCGTGGCGACGGCGCAGGTGCCGCCCGTGACGGCGCCTTTGGAAGCGCCCATCGCGCCGGCACCGGCCTCCGTGCCGACGCCGCGCTTGTCGGCGATCAATGCGCCTGCAGCGCCGTCGCCGTATTATTTTATCGGTGGCGCGCATGGCTATCCCGCGTCGAATGGCAAGCTCGATGGCCTGGCGCAGCAGGGGCTGGGACAAGCGGCCCCCGATGATTTAAGAGGGCTGTTTGCCACGCCGCAGCAGGCACCCGCGCGCCAGCTGCCCGTGACGCCGTCCAACGGCCAGCCCGCGTTCTATTTCCAGACCGGGCTGCCTGCGCGGCAGCAAGGGCATGGGCAAACGCCGGCGCCGTTCGACGTGCACGCCGTGCGGCGCGATTTCCCCGTGCTGGCCGAACGGGTCAACGGCAAGCCGCTGGCCTGGTTCGACAATGCTGCCACCACGCACAAGCCGCAATCGGTGATCGACCGCGTGTCGTATTTCTATGCGCACGAGAATTCGAACATCCACCGCGCCGCGCACGCGTTGGCGGCGCGCGCCAGCGATGCGTATGAAGCGGCACGCGCCAAGGTGGCGAACTTCCTTGGCGCCGCCTCGGCCAATGAAATCATCTTCGTGCGCGGCGCCACGGAAGGCATCAATCTGGTCGCCAACACGTTTGGGCGCAAGTACATCGGCAGCGGCGACGAGATCATCGTCTCGCAGCTCGAACACCATGCCAACATCGTGCCGTGGCAGCAGCTGGCGGCGGAAAAGGGCGCGACCCTGCGCGTGATTCCCGTCGACGACAGCGGGCAGGTACTGCTCGACGAGTTCCGCAAGCTGCTCAACGGACGTACCAAGCTGGTGTCCGTGACGCAGGTGTCGAATGCGCTGGGGACGGTGACGCCCGTGGCGCAGATCATCGCGCTCGCGCATGCGGCCGGCGTGCGCGTGCTGGTCGACGGTGCGCAAGCCGTGTCGCATTTGCGCGTGGACGTGCAGGCGCTCGGTGCGGATTTCTATGTGTTTTCGGGGCATAAAGTGTTCGGGCCGACGGGCATCGGCGCCGTGTATGGCAAGGCGGACTTGCTGGAGCAATTGCCGCCGTGGCAGGGCGGCGGCAACATGATTGCCGACGTCACGTTCGAGCGCACCGTCTACCAGGGCGTGCCGAACCGTTTCGAGGCGGGCACGGGCAATATCGCCGATGCCGTGGGCCTGGGTGCGGCCATCGATTACGTGCAGCGCATCGGCCTGGAAAACATCGCCGCCTACGAGCACGCGCTGCTGGAGTACGCGACGCACCACTTGCAGGCCATTCCCGGCGTGCGCCTGATCGGCACGGCGCTGGACAAGGCCAGCGTGGCCTCGTTCGTGCTGGCCGGCTACGAGCCGGCGGAAGTGGGGCGCGCCCTGAACGACGAGGGCATCGCCGTGCGTTCGGGGCACCATTGCGCCCAGCCGATTTTGCGCCGCTTCGGCGTGGAAGCGACCGTGCGGCCATCGTTCGCCTTCTACAACACGTATGAGGAGATCGACCGCATGATCGCCGTGGTACGCCGCCTGACGGGCGCCCGGCGCTGATATTGTCGCCTTGTCATGCGAATGCCGCCCTTGCGCCAGCGGGGGCGGCATTGTTGCGTCAGATCACGGACTTTGCGCGCGGCTGGCTGGCGCCCGCAGGCTGGCGGTATAATTTATCCTTGGCAATATTCAAGCTGCGGCCCCAAGGAGATATCCAGTGGAAGATCAACACAGCTCGCCCGAGCTATTCCTGTTCCTGGCGTCGACCGTGCACGACATGAAAAACTCGATCAGCGTCGTCAGCGGCACGCTGGAATCCTTGCTGGCGGCCGAGCAGGCGAAAGAAGCCCCCCAGGCCGACCCCGCCTACCTGCAGATGGCGCAGATGCTGTACCAGCCCAAGCGCCTCAACGATAACCTGATCCAGCTGCTGGCCCTGTACAAGGAAGTGGGCAAGCCCGGCTACCCCTTCGACGTGCAGCCGCAACTGGTGAGCCAGGTCATCGACCAGGTGGTGGACCAGGAAAAGATCCTGCTGGCCTCGAAAGGCATCCATCTGGAAACCGCCTGCCCGCCGGAGCTGATCTGGACCCTCGATGAAGACCTCGTCATCGGCGTGCTCGCGCATGCCATCAACAACGCCATCCGCTACACGAAGGACACGATCCGCCTGTCCGTGCGGGAGCACGCGGGCATGCTGGAGCTGCGCGTGGAAGACAATGGCGACGGCTATACGCAGGCCTTGCTCGACGCGGGCAGCGCGGCCATGGATGGCATGGCGGCCGGCGTGAATTTTTCCACCAACAGCACGGGCCTGGGCCTGTATTTTTCCAGCGAAGTGGCAAAGATGCACAAGCACAGGGGCAGCAGCGGCAGCATCGCCCTGGAAAACGGCGGCGCCCTGGGCGGCGGCTGTTTCATCCTGCGCCTGCCCTGAACGAGGATGCCATGACGACAGACAGCCACGCCACTGCCGCCGAAGCGGGCAGCACCGACTGGGCCGACAAGCATTATCTGCTGGTCGACGACTTCATCGGCATCCGCATCCTGCTGCGCGAATCGCTGCGCAACCTGGGCGCGCGCCATATCGACCAGGCGGCCAGCGGCGGCGAAGCCATGAAGCTGCTGGCCAAGACGCGCTACGACGTGGTGCTGTGCGATTACAACCTGGGCGAAGGCAAGAATGGCCAGCAAGTGCTGGAAGAGACGCGCGTGCGCAATCTGACGGCGCCGTCCAGCGTGTGGCTGATGGTGTCGGCCGAAAAAAGCGTGGAATCGGTGATGGGCGCGGCCGAGCACCAGCCCGACGCCTACCTGATCAAGCCCATCACGGAAGGCGTGCTGCTGACGCGCCTGAACCGCGTGTGGCACAAGAAGCAGGTATTCCGCGAAATCGACCAGGCCTGCATGGAAAAGGATTATCTGCGCGCGGCCAAGTTGTGCGATGCGCAGATCGAGGTCAACAAGCTGCACGAGCTGGAATTGCTGCGCATGAAGGCCAGTTTGCTGCTGAAAAGCGGCGAGCCGGAAAAAGCCCGCGCCGTGTACGAAAAAGTGCTGGCCGAGCGCGATTACAGCTGGGCCAGGGCGGGCCTGGGCAAGATCCGCATGAATAACGGCGAACACGAGGCGGCGCGGCAGATTTTCCAGGGCGTGATCGTCGAAAACAAGTACTACATCGATGCCTACGACCAGATGGCCGTCGCCTACCAGCTGATGGGCCAGCACGAGGAAGCGTGCGGCGTGCTGGAAAAGGCGGCGCGCCTGTCGCCCAATTCCGTGCCGCGCCAGCGCAACCTGGGCCTCGCTGCCTTAAAAATAGGCAATGTCAGCATGGCGGAAAAGGCTTTCCGCAAATGTATTTCCATCGGGGAATTTTCCGTCATGAAGACGCCGGACGCCTACCTGGGCCTGGCGCGCGTGTGCGGATTGAAAAAGGATGCCAAGGAAGCGCTGCAATGGCTGCTGCTGGCGCAGCGCGAATTCTCGCCCGAGCAGATCGGCTTGCGCGCGAAGATCACGGAAGGCATGGTGCACCACGAAACGGGCGACTACCGGCGCGCGCGCAAGTGCGGCGACGAACTGGAAGCCATGCTGCTGGAAGACCCGGCGCGGCCCGAAAAAAGTATCTGCATGGAACTGGCGACCCTGCTGTTCGCCGTCGGCGTCAAGGATGCGCCGGCCGGCCTGCTGTGCTACGTGGTGAAGAACAACCACGACAACCAGGTGGTGCAGGACGAAGTACAGAAAATCTTCGACAAGGCGAAGATGGGCGACGAGGGCACGAGCCTGATCATCGCCTCGCGCAAGGAAGCGTCGGACTTGATGAACAAGGGCGTGCTGCTGTGGAAGACGGACAAGCTCAACGAAGCGGTGGCGTGGATGCGCGCGGCGCGCGAAAAACTGCCGAACAACCTGCGCATCCTGTTCAATTCCGCGCAAATCATCGTGTCCTTCCTGGAACAGCGCGGCTACCAGGCAGAATTGGCGGCCGAAGCGATGGAAGTGTTGTTGTATGTAGACAAAATTGCACCAGGACAGCAGCGCTTCGCGCAATTGATGGAGCAACTGGTGCAGCTGACGCCCCCGCCCGGGCCGGAAGAGGCCGTCGTGGTGGCGGAAAAAGCGCCGCCGGCGCCGGAAAAAGGGGGAAAAGCCGTGCGGGAGCGTGCCGGATGATAAACTAGGGGCCAGCGTGGGTTCGCCTGCGCTTGAGTTGCTCTACAACAATAAGGAAGAAACTATGCGTGATGTGGTCAATGAAGTATACAAAAAAATGAAAGTCGGCGCCGTTGCCTGGGTACGCCCGGTGGCCGCCAAGGGAGACACGCTGGAAACATTCCAGTCTTCGTACGAGCACGCCAAGGCGCTGGCCGACGAAGGCCTGATCACGATCGGTGACGTAAAACGCCAGGCCGACAATCAGATCGAGGCGATCCGCATTCATCGTATCGCCTGATCATATCGCCTCTCCGGGCCGTCAGGATTTGCCTGGCGCCTTGGACTTGGGTGCCGCGCGTTTTGCCGGCGCCTTGCGCAGCGGGGCCTTGGCCTTGGCTGCCGTGCCTGCTTCTGCAGGCTTGCCCGCTGCCGGTTTGGCTTTGCTCGCGCTGCCAAAGCTGGCCGCTGCCGCGCTGGCGGCGTCGGGCGACATGGCCGTCGACACGGCTTGCTTGAACTGATCTTGTAACAAATTCCACCAGGCACTTGGATTGGCCAGCTGGGCTGCCGCCTGGCTGCCGGCATCGCTGGGCGCCGCCGCAGCCGGTTCCGGCGCGGGCACAGGTGCGGGAGCCGGTTTTGGTTCAGGTACAGGTGCTGCCTGCTGGAAAAACGCGGAAGCGTAGGGCACCGATTCAAACACGGTTTTCTCGCTGGCGCCGGGCTGGGTGATGGCCGCCGCCAGCGAAGCGCCCATCGATTTCAGGGTGGCGATGGTGCCGCGCTGCACTTCCAATGCCTGGATACTGCCGCGCAGCATGCTGGTATTGAGGTTCAGCCATGCTTCGACGGCTTTCAGGTCGCTGATTTTCTTGTCCAGCTCTTCCACCGACATGGTGGGCGCCGTGATGCCAGGCACGCCCATGCCGGGCACGCTCATGCTGCCCCACAGGTTTTTGACGAAGTCGAGCGTATCGGTCACAACTGCTGCGCCCGGCATTTGGGGCATTTGCGGGTTTGCCATGCGAAATCTCCTGGTAGATGGATAGCCTTAGCGTAGCAGATATCGGCTTGCAACTGACGCAATGCCACCAACATTTTCTTACATAAAACATCAAGAGTTGAGCACGGGCAAGAAGCGGGAAGCGGGGCGGAAGCGTTACACTACGGCCTATGATGCCTGACTCCTTCTTTTCGCCACCGCGCCGCCGTACCGTCGTCTTTGTCGCGGTCATCGGCGCACTGCATTACGTGGCGTTGGAATGGCTCACCTCGCATGCCGGCATGGTGCCGCTGGGGCAGGATCATGCACAGATGGTCAGCATGGCCTTGATCGCCGAGCCGCCCAGGCCCGTGCCGGCGCCGCCGCCTCCGCCGCCGAAGCTGCGGCCCGTGCCCGTGCCCGAGCCCCGCTTGCCGCCACCGCCGCCGCCGACTGCGCTGCCGTCGAGCGAAGTGCCACAGTGGACGGCGCCTGCCAGCGACGCGCCGGAAGGCCCTGCCACCTCCGAGCCGGCAGCCGTGGCTGCCCCGGCCATCACGGCGCCCGCGCCAGCCGTGGCTGCCGCGCCCGCGCCGGCTGCCGCGCCGCCGCCACCGCCCGTGGAGCAGGCCCGGCATTACAAGACGAACGCGCCTGCCTCGGCCCAGTTCGACCTGCACGTGGACCGGCGCGATGCGGACGGCACCAAGTGGCAGGGCGTGGCCGCCATGGCGTGGGAAAACCGGGGCGACACGTATCAGCTGAAGCTGGAAGTGGGCTTGAGCATGCTGATCACCCGCATCAATTTGCTGGTGCTGACCAGCGAGGGCTTGATCGATGGCAGCGGCATCGTGCCCGTCACGGCCACGGAAAAACGCAAGGGCCGCGCGCAAACGGCCACGCATTTCAAGCGCGACGCCAGGGCCATCACGTTTTCGGCCACGACGGCGACGGTGCCATGGCAGGAGGGGGCGCAGGACAAGGCGACCGTGCCGTTCCAGTTGGCGGCCATCGGCCGCGCCGACGTCAACCAGCTGGCGGGCAATATCGACATCCTCGTCGGCGAGGAAAAGGAAGCGACCGTGTTCCGCTTCCAGCTGGTGGGCGAGGAAGAACTGGAGACCAAAATGGGCCGCCTGGTGACCTGGCATGTGCGCCGGCCACCGAAGCCCGGCACGTATTCGTCGCAGCTCGATATCTGGCTGGCGCCGTCCATGCAATGGTATCCGGTACAAATACGCAATACCGAAGCGAACGGGGCGCTGACTACGCAAACCGTGACCCAAATTCGCGTCAATGACGCTACAGGAAAATAAATGATTACTTTGACTACTTTAAAACGCGTTGTGTTCGCCAGCCTGCTGGCCGCCACCCTGACTCCAGCCATGGCCGACGCGCCTGTGGAGCATCCCGTCATCAAGCGCCCGTACAAGCTGGCGCCATCGGCAGACCTCGTCTACTCGATCAAGGCCAGGCAGCGCGGCATTGCGCTGTCGGGCGAATCCGTCAGCAACTGGCGCGCCGGCGACGGCAAGTACTCGCTGCTGGCCGAAACCAAGGCTGCCCTGTTCGGCAAGATCCTCGAGCAGCGCAGCGAAGGTGCGGTCGACGATTACGGCCTGGCGCCGGTCCAGTTCGTGGAAAAACGCTTCCGCAAGGAAGCGGCCACCACCACCTTCAAGCGCGACAGCAAGACCATCGTCTTCAGCGAAGGCGATGACAGCTATCCGCTGAAAGGCGGCGAGCAGCAGGACCGCAACAGCACCGTCTGGCAACTGGTCAGCGTGGCGCGCGCCGCACCCGAGAAATTCACGCCCGGCTCGGAATGGAGCTTCTTCGTTGCCGGCCGCCACGACGCCGAGCCGTGGACCTTCAAGGTCGTCAAGGAGGACAAGGTCGCCACCGGCCTGGGCGAAGTGGCCGCCATCCACCTGGTCAAGGCGCCGCCGCCGGACAAGAAGGGCCAGCAAGTGGATCTGTGGCTGGCGCCGTCGCTGGAATGGTATCCCGTGAAGGTGACGTTTGCCGATGAAGACGGCGATTACGTCGAACAAACCTTGCAGAAGATCAATAAAAAGTAAGTGCTCACCAGTGTGCGGGGCCAGGCAGGCAGGGTTTGCTTCGCTGTTTGGCCATTCTAGCCCGGCACGGTGCTGCGGCTGTGTTGCGCCGTGTCCGCACCTCCCCCTCCCATGCGCTAAATTGCATGTCAGAACTGATATACTGACGCCCCCGCCCCGCAGCGCCGCGTTAGTCCGCAGCGCCGCCCGCTGAACACTCATCCGGAAAAGAATGATTGATATAATGGCAAGTGCAGCCGTGGCAACGGATGCAAATCAGACAGAGCAAGAGCATCACGATTCCTTGCAGGCGCATTTCCAGCCCAATATTTCGGCCGACGAGATCGAGCAAGTCTTTCACTTGAAGCGGGCGCAACCCTTGCTGCAAGTGTTTACGGCCCTGTTCCATGGCGGTTTCGATGGCGTGCTGGTGCGTCTGCTGGTGTTGCGCGAGCTGGCGTCCGATGCGGCCACGTCCGCCTATACGCGCGCCGATATCAACACGAAACTGGCCTATCTGTTGCCGGAAAGCCTGGAAACGGTCTTGCTGCGCCTGCGCTCGAACCAGCTGCTGGCCTGGGATGCGCAGCAGGGCGTGTACCGCGTCACGCCCATGGCGCGCAATGTGCTGTCCGCCATCGACAGCCTGCTGGGCCTGGGCCAGACGGAAGACGAGGCCGAAATGGGCTTTTTGCTGTCGCAGGTGGCCGGCGCGCAAGCCGTCGGCGGCGTGTCCGTGGAACAATTGCAACATCTGCTGGGGCGCCTGGTCGACTTGACGGAGGAATTCTCCGACGCGATTGCCTCCGGTTCGGAATTCCGGCTGCGCACGGCGCAGGCGAAGTGGAACATGGCTTGCGACTGGGTCGAGAAGGGCTCCGAGATTCTCGTGGCCATCACCTCCGATGAAAACGCGGACAGCGCCACGCACAAGGCGGCGCAGGCGATTGGCCGCGCGCAAAGTAAATTGCTGAACATGCAAGGCATGTTTTCGCGCGCCCTGAACCAGATCGAGCGCCAGCGCGTGCACCTGGGCCAGTCGGGCTTGTCGACCACCGACATCAAGCGCTGGCTGCTGCTGCACGACGACCTGGCCAGCCTGGCCGAAGGCGCCATCGACCAGCCCGTCGTCCCCTTGTTCTCCACGCCGGCCGAAATGATCGACGTGGCCGAAACGGAACTGCTGTCCGAACGGGCGGCAGGCGTCACCAACACGGGCCTGCCCAGCGGAGAGGACGCGCCCACCACCATCAGCGACGGTCCCGCCATGCAGCTTGAACTCGATGATTTGCTCGAACGCCTGTCGAACTTTGCCAGCCTGGGTAATTTCCCCAGCATCGGCGAAGAGGGCCCGAAGAGCGTACCGGTGCAGGATTCGCTGCTGCCGGCCAGCTTTGCCGTGGCCTCGTACCGCGCCTCCATGCTGCCGCTGCTCGGCGACGTATCCGAAGCGAGCTTGCAAGGCTCGACGGCCGAACTGGCCCGCTTGCCGATTACCTTTACACCGACCGACGAGATGGTCCAACTGACCGACCCCCACGTGGCGGCCATGTCGATCGCCTCGCTTTCACTGAATGTTTCACTTGATTTAGATAGCGGCACCGCCGATGAATGACGATTCCCAAATCCTGATTGCGCGCCTGCTCACGCATCAAACCCTGCGCCGCGACGACAAGCTCGTCAAGCGCGTGCTGTCCGACGAGCTGTTCCGCGCCGAAATCGATGCGCGCCTGCTGGCCTGCGGCTTGAAACTGCTCGACAACGTGTACGCCGACCATGTGACGCTGGCCCTGACGCGCACCATCGAACCGAAGATCTTCGGCGCGCGCGACGTGTGGCAAAACAACAATTTTGGTTTGGCGCGCGATGGCGTGGCCTTGCTGGTGGTGCTGTGGGCGCAGATTATCCTGCCCAAGCGTGAACGCCAGGAAACGCACCAGCACGCCGATGATGATCAAAATGACATGTTTGGCACGGAAAAGCCCTTGCCACGCGCGGAAGACGCGTCGATCGGCATTTCCTACAAGGCGCTGCTGTCCGACTTCGGAGACAAGCTGGGCAAGAAGACGCGCATGGACATGAATCTGGGCACCCTGGCCAAGCTGGGCTTCATCGAGCGGCGCGGCGACTTCATCCTGGAAGGTCCGCTGCTCGACCTGATGATGGATACCGATGTCTTGAAAGAGCGCATCATCAACGGCGCCCTGGCCGACGTGTTCAAGCGGGCGCCGGCGCGCCTGGTGGCCGTCGACCCGGATGCCGACCTGACAGACGACCTGTCCGCCGATATCGGCGACTTGCCAGACGCGGGCGACGAGCCTGCGTCCGACCTCCCTCACTGAAAGCGCCCATGTTTCATATCAAATCACTTGAACTGGTGCACTGGGATTACTGGCAGCGCATCAAGAATATTCCGCTCGACGCGAAGATCATCACCATCGCGGGGCAGAACGGCTCCGGCAAGACCACCTTGCTCGACGCCTTGCGCACCCTGTTCGGCCTCGATTGCTCGATGGGCCGCACCTATAAACACTATGCGCGCCATTCGGGCCAGCAGACGGCCTGGCTGCGCGCCGTGGTCGACAACAAGAACGTGGGCAAGCAGCTGTCGAACCGCCCGTTCCGCAGTTCCGGCTTCTTCAGCGACGATGAAGTGACCCTGTTTTGCCAGATCCAGAAGAACGGCGGCGACTGGAAGCGCCAGTATTTGATGCGCCCGGGCAATGTGCAGATCGAGGACATCACGGACGCCAACGACTGGCTCGGCGTGGAAAACTACCGCAAGCGCCTGGCCAATGCGGGCCTGTCGCCCGCCATGTCGAAAGTGCTGGCGCTGGAGCAGGGCGAGACGGACAAATTGTGCGAATACGCGCCACGCCAGCTGCTCGACCTGGTGTTCCAGGTGTTCGGCGACAAGGAAGTGCTGGACGCCTACGATGAAGCCAAACGCCACCAGCGCGATACGGAAGTGGAGCTGAAACGCTTCGAAACGGAACTGGAAGCGTCAAAGACCAACCTGGAAGGCTTGCGCTTGCGCGTGGCCAATTACCACCAGTGGGAAGGTTTACATAAGGAACGGCGCAACTTGCTGGAAGAAGTATTGCCCAGCCTGCAATACCACGAGGCGCGCGAAAAGGCGGCCATTGCCAGCCGGCAATTGCGCGATGCGCGTAAACCAATGGCGCAGGCCGACCAGCAGCTGACGGATAAACGCAATGCGCTGGCCGCGCAGGCGAAGGCCCTGTCCGACGCGCAGATGAATGAAACCCTGCTGGAGCAGGAGTCGATCGGCTTGCAGAGCCGTTTGTCCTTGATCAATGCCAAACTGAAACCGCTGGACAGCCTGCTGGAACAGAAGGACCGTTTGCACAAGCTGGCGGCCGATTCGGGCAGCGACATCGCCGAAGTGGCGGCCCAGCTGGAACAGAAGGAAGCGCAATTGCTGCAGCAGCGCCAGCAGCGCGACGCCCTGTCGGCGCGTATCGCGGGCGAGCAGGCAACGATTGCCGCGCTGCAAGGCAAGACGGCCATGCCGGAGCCGGACAATGTACGCGGCATGCGCCGCGCGCTGCGCGACGCGGGCATTGCCCACGCCATGCTGTCCGATATCGTCGAAGTGACGGACAGCCGCTGGCAGGGCGCCGTCGAAGGCGTACTGGGCGGTTACGCCTCGGTGGTGCTGCTCGACAAGGCCAAGGATGCGGCCGCTGCCTATCGCCTGGCCGAGAAGGAGCGCTACCGCCACTTCATCGTGCCCGAGCTGGTCACGGCGCCGGTGGCGAAAGACGAGAGCCTGCTGGCGGTGGTGAAATTTTCCGCGCCCGTGCCCAGCTGGCTGATCGAGCAGCTGTCGCGCATTGCCCGCGTCGATTCCGTCGAAGCAGGCTTTAAATTGGGCAATCACGAGGAATGGATCACGCCCGAGGCGTATCACCGTGAACGCCGCGGCGGACGCTCGCTGTTCGTGGAAGCGTCGCGCTACCGCTTCGGCCAGGCTGGCCGCAGCGGCCGCCTGGAAGCGCTGCTGCGCTCGCTGCCGGGCCTGGAAGGCCAGGAAGACACCTTGACCCTGGCGATTTCGAAGCTGGCGGCGGAAGTGGGTGCGTTAAAAGCGCGCATCGCCGGCGTCGATGCCGCCAAGGAACTCAGTGCGCGCCAGGAAGAATTCGCCGAAGCGCTGCGCAATTCGAAGCCGCTCAAGGAAGAGCGCCTGGAAGTGGGCGGGCGCCTGGGCGAGCTGCAGAATCTGACGAAGAACGCCACCGTGGCGCGCACGCGTGCCGATACCGTGTGGCAAAACGCGCGCCTGGCCCTGTCCGAAGCGGAAGCCGGTGCGCGCCTCGGTTACAAGAAGCAGATCGAACAGCGCGCCGAGCATGCGCGCGCCTTGCTGGCCCTGCGCCATGCGTGGCGCCACTTGCCGAAGAGCTGGCGCCGTCCCGCACGCCGCGCGGCCCTCGTGGCCGAGCACCAGAATGCGCACCAGGTCGACTTGCGCGTGGCCAGCCTGCAAAACAGCCTGGCGCGCGACGACTGGGAACTCGACGCCACCGTCATCGACCAGCACCACCGCCTGTCGGATCAATTGCATGGCCGCCAGTCGGAAACGGACGAGCGCCGCTACCAGAACAACCGCGCCATCGAAGCGACGGGCAATGCGCGCGGCGCCTACATGGAGCGCTTGCGCTACACCATCAAGACCTACAGCAAGAACATCAAGGAGCTGGGCGAGCTGGCCGGCATTGAAGTGCATGCCGACCCCGTGCGCCTGGAAAACGACGACGTGCAGCTGTCGCAGGCGGGCTTGCACGTGCGCTTCAAATTCGACGGCAAGGGCGTCATCGGCATGAACGATGGCGAAGCGTCGGGCGGCCAGCAGGTGATGAAGTCGCTGGTGCTGCTGATTGGCTTGCTGAAGTCGGAAGACGGTTCCGGCGGCTTCGTCTTCATCGACGAACCGTTTGCCCACCTCGATATCCGCAACATTCAGCTGGTCGGCGAATTCCTGAAAAATACGGAAGCGCAATACCTGATGACGACGCCGTTGACGCACAACACGGATGTCTACGATCCCTCGGAGCTGACCTTGATCACGAGCAAGAAAAAGAAGGATACCCAATGGGCGCAACCGATTTTCGTGCTGCAGCGCCGGATCGACCCCGCACCGGGCAAGGCCGCATGATGGCCGTGCGCAAGCTGGTTCTGGCTGCGGCCCTGGCGCTGGCGTGTTCGGCGCCGGCCGTGGCCAACGACGGCATCGGTTCCGTCAGCGCGGGCGGCATCCTGTTCGGCAAGACGGACGCCGTGGCCATGAAAAAGGAAGTGCTCAGCGTGAGCACGGACTTGATCAAGGTCGAGTACGAATTTCTCAATGAATCGGCCAGGGACGTGGAAGAAACGATCTTTTTCCCGCTGCCCGAATACTCTGCCGGCTACCACGGTTCGCCCACGTATTATGGCCAGCCGCAGCAGTTTACCGTCGACGTGGATGGCAAGCGCAAGGACTATAAGACCACGTTTGTCGCCAAGCTCGACGCCGAGGACGTGACGGCCCGCTTGCGCCAGCTGGGTCTGTCGGACGCGCAAATTGCCTATTTCCCGTCGCACACGCCGTTCGACAAGAAGGTGGCGCCGTTGACGGCCGCGCAGAGCAAGATCATGATCAAGGAGGGTTTGCTGGCCCAGCTGTACGACGAGGAATGGGTGCCGGCCTGGACCGTGAAAGTCATCTACCTGTGGCAGCAGAAATTCCCCGCCGGTAAAGTCGTGCGCGTGCGCCATCAATATGCGCCATTCGTCGCGGCCGGCCCCGGCGCTTCTTACCTGGGCGATGGCAACGAGTTCGAAAAGAAATACTGCGGCGACAAGGCGTTCTACAAGACGTGGAACCGCCTGGCGGCCCAGCAGGGCGAAAGCGGCTTCGTCAACGCCGTGTGGGTGTCGTACATTTTGACGACGGGCAACACCTGGAAGAATGGCATCGAGGATTTCACCTTGAACTTGATCAAGGGCAAACCGGACGAGCTGATCAGCCTGTGCTTCCCCGGCACGTTCACCAAGATCAACCCCACCACCTTGCAAGTCAAGCTGCGCAACTTCCATCCGAAGCAGGATTTGGACGTGTATTTCGGCAATGTCGAAGGCACGGTGAGCAACGACGGCGTGGCGCCGCAGATACGGCCATAGGAATGAGCACGCAGGAAGCGCTGGCCGCGCGCCTGCGCGCCATCGCCCGCGCCACGCCGTGGTGCATGCAGGCCCTGCACGCCGTGGCGCAGCTGGGCTTGCCCCACTGCTGCATCGGCGCCGGCGCCGTGCGCAACCTCGTGTGGGATGCCTTGCACGGCTACGCGCAACCGTCGGCATTGAGCGACATCGACGTGGCGTATTTCGATGCGCACGATGTGCTTGCGGAGAGCGAGGTGCAGCTGCGCCAGCGCCTGGAAGCTGTGCTGCCAGGCCTGCCATGGGAAGTATGCAACCAGGCCCGGGTGCACCTGTGGTTCGAAGCTGAGTTTGGCTACGCCGTGCCGCCCCTGCTGTCGCTCGACGACGCCATCGCTACCTGGCCCGAATTTGCCACCTCGGTTGGCATCTGGCTGCAGCCCGACGGCGAGATTGGCATCATCGTCGCGCCGCATGGCCTCGATGACCTGTTCAATATGGTGGTGCGGCGCAACCCGGCGCGCATCAGCCTGGACGGCTATGCGCAGCGCCTGGCCGGCAAGGACTATGCGGCGCGCTGGCCGCGCGTCACCATCATCGCCCAGGTAAGTGTGGTGTAAAACACAATTAAATGCACTGTGGATACAAATTGCCTATAATTGCCAATTTTCCAATAGTGTTTTCCTGATCCCATGTCCCTGTCAATTTCCATGCCGCTGCGCCGCCTCGGCCGCCTGTTCTGCCTTTCCTCCGCCCTCGTGGCGCCCGCCGCCTGGGCCGACAGCTATACCGATTTCCAGCAAGCCAGCGGCCAGCTGGAAGCGCTGATGGCCAAGGCAACGATGCAGAGCGGCTTGCCGCGCCTGGGCGATCCTGGCGTGGCAGCGTTGTTTGAGCGGATTACCGATGCGCCGCGCCTGTTCCAGGCGCCCGTCGCCGCGCTGCAGGACCTGAACCAGAGCGTGGCCCTGTGCGAGCGGGCAACCAACATCGGCAAGGCGTATTACACGTTCGGCAGCGAGCGGCCGCTGCCGCTGTCCGGGGCCGAATTGCAGCAGGCGCGCACGGACCAGGTAACGCAGAACCTGGCCAATTATGGCGATGAAATGAGTACCTTTTTTGCCTTTGGCATGCATTGTCATGCGCACTTGATTGGCTTGATGGAGCAGGAATTCAGTGCCCAGCCGGCGGATGCGGTGAGCGGACCCGAGCGCATGCGCGCGCGCGCCTTCAGCAAGGGGTCGACCACCATGTATGTTGGCGTGGTGCAGTTCGTGCAAGTGCCGTTCTGGAGCGTGGCGCAAAAGAAGCGGATGCTGGAAGCGGCGGCGCAGCACGCCACGGCCAATGTGGCGCTGATGGCGCCGCCGTTGCGCGAGCGTTTGCTGGGCAGTCTTGCGCAGGCGGACCAGGATATCGATCCGGCCCTGGCGCCGGCGCTGGCGACGATACGCCAGGCGCTGTCGGTGACGACGTGTACCGGCCTGTGCCAGTACTACTGAGTTACTCGGCAGCCTGAAGGGGGCTGGTTGCGCTGGCGCCAGCGCACCAGGCCCCACGCGTACACGGCGTAGTAGCCGATGACGAGGCCATAGGCGGCCATCGTCAGCGGGCTCTGGCCGAATGGCGGCGGCGGCACGGGCACGTCGAGGCGCGAGTTCAGGTAGATTTCCATGCCGCGGTACAGCAATCGGGCGATGAACAGCATCGTGATGGCCAGGCCCAGGTAGCGGTGCTGGGTAAAGAAGAAATCCTTGCCGACCTGCTCGAAGCGCGTCAGCTTCAGGCCCAGCACGCCCAGCCAGCCGCCGGCCAGCGCCGCCGCGCCCAGGCTGGACAGGGGCAGGACGTCGAATTTCGTCGTCGTCGCGAGGAACAGCAGCAGCGCGGGAAACGCGACCGCCACCGTCCAGTGCCGCCACAGCTGCGACTTCTGGCGCGCCACCAGTTTCTTCAGGCGCGAATAAATGCGCCAGACCAGCAGCGGGACCAGTAACAGCAGGGCAAGGGTAGTGGTTTTCCATGTAGGCATTCGGGTACAGTAAAACAGCGATTGTAAGCCAGATGGGGGCGGGCGGCGATGCTTGTCAAACGGTAAAAGTTGCTTGTTGACATTTACATGGCATGCAAGCACTATGCCCTGTCGCGCCATGCCGCCGTTCGCGGACGCCAGGCCGGCAGGCAAATATGGACAGGTGGCGGGCATCTCGTGGTATGGTCTTCTTTTGTCTGCAGGGAGGCCAGCCATGTCAGTCATCCATGCCCACCGCGCGCCCGACCCGGCGCCCGTCGATGAACCCATGCCGGCGCCGGAGCCGCAAGAAGCGCCCGGGCACCATCCGGGGCCTGTGCACCCGGTGCCGCAGGACGATCCCGTGCCGCACCCGCATCCCAGTTAATCTCGTCAAGAAAGGCTGTTTTAGATGGCAATTGTCAAGGAAGTCTACACACGCAAAGTCAGCGGAGAATCGTTCGACTATGAACTCGATTACACCCAGGGCGCGGACGTGGCCTGGATTGCGCGCGTGTACCACGACGGCGTGCTGAAAGGCTCGCCGCACGGCGCGCTGACGGCCAACGTGCTGTCCGGCCCCGCGCTGGAACAATATCTGCGCGCGTATGTCGAAGGCATGATCGAGCGGGGACTCGACGTGGCCGAGTAAGCCGTTGGCGTCCTTTGCCGCAAGAGTGCGGCGGGTTCCTGCCCCATCATTCCTTCCGATATGGGGGCGAAAATCCGGCCGTCATCGCGGCCCTGGAATGCATTTTTAAAAGTCCTGGAAAGATAAAGCCCGCGTAGCGGGCTTTTTTTACGGAACAACATGTCATTTTCCGGGTTCGGTGCTCATGTTTTTAAAAGTGCAATATTCATACATGCCAAATGTATGCTGTCCCGTGCTTCACGATATTCTATTATTTCTGCGTAAATATTTTATGGGTAGCCGTGGCCAGTTCCGGGCAATTCCGGTCCGGTGGAGGAGCATGGCATTTGCATGTCTTCCGTGCGGTACGGTGTTTGTCGCCCCAATAAATCATCCTGCCCGAGCAGGTGAACTCTGCGCCGCCTACGTAGTCCGAGTACGATGCATCGGAATAGTAAGTGTAGCTAATGGAATACATCGGCCGGGCGTAAGCCGCGGCGGCAACCAGCAATGTTGCAAGCGTAGCGGCAAAAGCAATTTTCTTTTTGGTTTTCATCTATTTTCCTTGATTATAAAATTCAAAAAAATATATCCCCATAAATTTGCTGCGAATTGATTGTATCTTAATAATTTATTTTTTTGGCATGATTCTCGGGAATTCTTGGTTGCGCCAATTTCGCCATTCTTTGTTTTTACGCCTATGCGTTTCGTGATCAGCCATCGATAAAAAAATGCCGCTCAGTCTGCACTGAGCGGCATTGATTACCGGCTGTCCGTATTGTCGAGCGGTCGGACGGTCAATCGAACGCCCACGTGTACAACACGTCGAGCGCATTGTTCGTGCCCGTCTGGAACTGTAAAGTGATGCGGCGGTTCAGCTTATAGCGCAGTTTCACCAGGCTCGTCGCCGTGCTCGTGCCTTGCTCGAACGTCAGGTAGGCGCGCGAGGACAGGCGCTTGCCGACGGTGACGACCGTGCTTTCCAGCCCTTGCGCCTGCGACAGGCCCACTTCGTCCAGGCCCAGCGAATTGGCCAGCTTGCCCTGCAAGCCGCCGCCGGAGCCGCCGAAGAGGGCGCCTGCGGCCGTCGTCAGCAAGGCCATTTCATCGCCGGCAGCCGTTTCCGCGCCGTGGCCGAGGATCAGCCAGGCCAGCTTGTCGCTGTCCGACACGCTCGGCGTGGACACCAGCTTGGCCGTCGGCGCCTGGGCCGTGCCGCGCACTTCCACGCCCGCTTCCACATTCGTTTCCGACAGGGCTTCGCCTTCGGGACGCTTGCGCACGGCCAGGATGTTCAGCGACGGGTTGTCGTAGGCGCCCGTGAAGGCGATCAAGCCCCGCTCGATCGACAGTTTCTGGCCGTAGGCCGCGTATTGACCTGTGACAACCTTGATGCTGCCCGTCACGCGCGGCGCGGCGCGGTTGATGACCCTGGCGCGCACATTGCCGGCCAGATCCGCATCGAGCCCCATGCCGCGCAGGTGGAAGGCGTTGCCCAGGTCAAATTCCAGGTCGATATTCAGGGGCAGCGAAGGCGCTTCCTTGCCACCCTTGGCTTCCTTGCCCAGCACCACCACGTCATTGCTTTGCGTCGGGGTATCCTGCGGCGCCAGTTCGATCAGCGCGCGGTTGGCCTTGAACTTGCCCTCGAAGCTGAAGCGCTTGTCGTTGCGTACCAGGGTGCTGTTGCCCGACAGGATCAAGGTGCGGTCAGGGCGCGACAGCGCCTGCAGGCGGTCGGCCATCAGCTTCAGTTCCAGGCTCGCTTCGCCATTTGCAAAGCGTACCCAGCCATCTGCCTGCACCTTGCCATCGCCGCCGTCAAAGCTCAAACGCTGCAATTGCAATTGATCGCCGGCCAGCTTGGCTTGCAGCACGCCATTGCGCAATTTCAAGCCCTGGTCGGCCCAGTTCACCAGCAGCTTGCTGCCGTTGATGTCGCCATTCAGTTGCGGCGCGCCGATGGTGCCGCTGCCGGCCAGCGCCACTTTCAGGGCGCCGCCCAGCTCCAGGCCAGGCTGGCCCGTCAGCGGCGCCAGCCAGGCCAGCGAATCGATGCTGGTGGTGCCCGTCAGGGACAGGGCGCTGTCGTTGCTGATGCGTCCGTTCAGCATTTGCACAGTGGCATTGATATCGCTCTGGCCGGCGCGCGCGCCATCCAGTTTCACGGCCAGGCGCAGCTGCTGGTTGGCGACATCCACGCGGGCATCGAAGGTGCGCAAGCCCAGTGCCAGCGGCTGTTCCACGCCCACCGTCACGTCGCCTTTTTCGCGGTAGACGTGCAGCATGCCGGCCAAAGACGGGTCTTTCTGCTTGGCCGTCGGCACCTGCATGTCGAGCGACCATTGCGCGCCCAGGGTTAGGTCGCTGCGCGCATTGGCTTTGCAGCGAGGGAATGACCTGCGCCAGATAGGTCAGGGCCACGCCAGCCGCCTGGCCGGAACTGGTCCAGCGGGGGCCGTTCTTGACCAGGCTTTGCATGGTGATGCTGCCTGCCGGTAATTTGATGACGGTGTTGCCCACGCTGATCTGTTCCGGCTGGCCCAGGCCCGCCACGCCGCCGCCGGCCGGTCCCGCCACTTTCACGGGCACGGGCGCCTGCAGCACGAGCGCATAGCGGCCCTTGTTTTGCAGGCTGTCGATCGTGCCAGTCCAGGCGGCGCCGCTCTGGCTGCCCTTGACTTGCACGGTGGCATCGAAATCGTCATTGCGCGCCGTCAAACTCACCGTATGGCTGCCGCGCGTGCCCGTCGTGCCCAGGCGGGCGCTGGCCAGCTTGAAGGTGGGCGTGGCATAGCCCGTGATCTCCAGGCTGCTGACCATGGGGTCGAGCGCGCCTTGGCCGGCGCCCACGCTGGCGCTGCCTTTGACGGCTTTCAATTGCTGGTCGCCAAAGAAGGTCAGATCCTTGCCATCGAGCGTCAGCTGCGCGGCGGGCGCGTCCATCTTGCCCGAGACGGAACCGGCCGCATGCAGCACGCCGGCAAAGCGGGGACCCAGGGTCGACAGTTGCGGCGCATCGAGTTTCCACGTCAGCTGGTCCGTGGCGCCGCCCAGCGCGCCCTTGGCCAGCAGGCTGTTCGGCCCCAGGCGCAATTCCGTATCCACGCTGTCGATGCGTTTCGCGTTGGCCGACAGCTTGGCGTAGCCGGCCAGCGGGGCGTTTTGCAGGGTCGATTCGCGCAGGGCCAGGTTGAGGGCCACTTGCCAGTCGCTGGTCAGGCGGCCGCTGCCGTTGAAATCCGCATTGACGTTGCCGTTGGGCAGGGATGCGCCAAATGCGGCCGGGTTGATCTTTTGCAAGGAACCCGTCATTTTCAATTCCGCCTGCTGCTTCGGCCCCGTCAAGCCCACTTCGCCGCTGGCGTGGATGGCGCTGTCCCGCTGCCGGGCGCTTGCCGCTCGTTAAACCCAGTCCTTTCGCATCGGCCACAAAGCTCGTGCGCGGCTGCTGCACGGTGCCTTGCACCACGCCGCTGGCCTGCACGGCGCCCAGCAAGTCGCTTTTCAGGGCGGAAAGCTGGCGCGCATCGACGTTCCAGTTGAGTTTTTCGCCGGCGCCGCCAAAGTTGCCTTTCGCCGTGACGTTATTCTTGCCCAGAGCCAATTGCACGTCGATGCCGCTGAAATGGGCCGCATCCGCCGTCAGCTTGCCCTTGCCGGACAGGGGCTGATCGAGCAGCTTGCTGGGGCGTACGGTGAAGTCCGCATTCGCCAGCCACTTGGGGGCCACGTGGCCGTTGGCGCGCACGTCGAGGTTCAGGTCGGCCACGGGGAAGGCGCCGAAATCGGCGGGATTGAGGCGGCTGGTGCTGGCCACGGCCTTGAAGGGCTGCTCGTCCTTGAGGCTGATCTGGCCCGTCGCATTCACGCTGCTTTTGCCTGCCTGCAAGGTGGCCTTGCGCAGTTGCACCAGAGAGTCGGCCAGCGTCGCTTCCACGTCCAGGCGTAGCTTGGCTTCGCCCAGTTTGGCGCGCAGGGTTTGCGTCTTGCCGTCGCTGTCGAGCACGATATCGCCGACGATCTTCGTGCTGTTGATGCTGCTGTAGATGTGCTGCAAGTCGATCTTGTCCGTGTGCAAGGTCAATTGCGCATTGCCGATGGGGCCATCGACGGCGTCTCGGTTGAGCTTGCCGCTGCCCGTGAACTTGCCCGCGTTGCCGAAATCGATGATGGCCGATTCCAGCGTCGTGGCCGTCAGGGTGCCGCCCAGGCGCGCTTCGAACTGGCGCAGCGGCAGCTTTTGCTGGTCGATGGGGCCCGGCGTGGCGTGGTTGAGGATGGCCAGCTTGCCCGACACGGTTTGCCTGGCCGGCCGGGTGTCGATGGCGGCATCGAGTTCCAGGCTCAGGTCCGCCTGCGGCAAGGTGGCGTCGAACTTGCCCGGATTGATGTTGCGGCCCTGAATGCTGGCCGAGCGCAGGATGATGACGGGGTCGAACGGCGCCAGCGCCAGCCGGGCGTCGGCCGTGGCCGCGCCCGCGCTGCCCTTGGCCGTCACGTTGAGCAGGTTCAGGTCGCCGCCCAGCTGCAGCGCCAGGGCGGCCGGTTTTTCGCCGGCGGCGGCATTGAGCTGCGTCAAACCGGCCTTGCCCAACAGCTTGAACGGCTGCGTGGCGGCAATCGTCGCGCTGGCCGTGGCCTGGCCGAACGGCGTCAGGGCCGAGGCGTCTTCCAGCTGCCATTGCGACTTGTCGCCCGACAAGGTGAAGTGGATCTTTTCAAACACCGTATTGCCGCCCGCGCTGACGAGGGTCACCTTGTCCAGGCGCGCGTCGGCAATGCCGATTTTAAAAGGCGCGGCCAGGCTGGCGGGCATGGTCGACGGTTCCTCGGACGGCGCCGTGCTTTCCACGGCCAGGCTGGCCACGTGCAGTTCGCTGATGGCGATGCCTTCCGAAAAGAACTGGAACGGCGACCAGTTGATGTCGATGTTGTCGGCCGTGATGTGCTGCGTCTTGCTGCGGTAGCTGACGTGGCCCAGGTGCATGCGGTTGTACAGCGAGCCGGACACGCCCGACACTTCAATGTCGCCGCCGCTGGCGCTGGCCACTTTTTGCACCAGCATCTGCAGGGTCGATTCGCGGCCCAGGAACCAGAAGCCGGCGCCCAGCAGCACGGCCAGGCTGGCGACGGCGATCAGCACGTAGCGGGGCCAGCGGCGCGGTTTTTTTCGCCGGCGGTGGCGGCGCGGCGCCGTTGGGGGACTCGGTAGAAATATCGGACATCAGAAAGTGAATCCCAGAGAAAAGTGCAAACGGTAGGCGTGGACGGCGTGGCCATATGCCACGTCGACATTGATGGGACCGACGGGGCTCTTGTAGCGCCCGCCCAGGCCATAGCCCGATTTCGGCGTCAGCGCCTTGACGGTATCGGCCGCGTTGCCGGCGTCGTAGAAGGCGGCGACGGCCCATTTCGGCTTGAACCAGTACTGGTATTCGGCGCTGGCGGTGGCCATGTAGCGCCCGCCGACGGTGGCGTCGCCTTCCTTGACGCCCAGTTCCTGGTAGGCATAGCCGCGCACCGACTGGTCGCCGCCCGCGCGGAACAGGTAGACGGCCGGCACGCCGCGTTTTTCCTTCGAGCCCAGCGCGCCCATTTCGCCGCGCACGATCAGCTCGCCTTTTTCGCCGAGCGGACGGTAATACACGGCCTTGCCGGCCACGCGCACGAAGCGCTCGTCCGTCAGCACGGGCAGCAGGGCGCCGCCCACCTGGGCATTGATGACATAGCCCTTGGTGGGGAACAGCAGGCTGTCGAGGCTGCGCTTGGTGATGGCATAGGTCAGCGGCAAGCTCTTGCTGCGCGTCTGTTCCAGGCCCACGACGGTCTTGTCTTCGCTGAGGAACTCGAACGTCAGGCTGCGTTCGAGGTTGGTGCCGCCCCAGTTGCGCTTGGCCGAGATGGTCGTGACGGCCGTGATTTCGTTGGAAATGTCGCTGCGCTCGAACGAGGCGCCCGCGCTGTCGTTGTAGCCGCGCTCGGTCGTCGGAAAGTAAAAATTGGCGTGCGCCGCCTGTTTCTTCGTTTCCATCGTGAGCGCGCTCTTGAAGCGCGTGCCCCACACGTTCAGGTTGTCGTAGTTGAGCTGGGCGCGATTACCCGTATTCGTACTGAAACCGAGACCGGCGCTGACGTTCTGCTGCTTGTTTTCCGTCACGCGCACGACCAGCGGCAGCAGCGGCGCGGGGCCGCGGTTGGCGGGCTTGGTTTCGGCGGCGGCCCCGGCGCTGGCACCTTCGGCCTCGGCTTGCTGGCTTTCCTGGCCCGCCTCGATCTGTTCGCCCAGGATGCTGCTCATGTCGGCGCTCACTTCCACGCTGGCAAAGTAGCCCGTGTCCTGCAGGCGTGCCTGGAACGATTGCAGCGCCGATTCGCTGTAATAGTCGCCCGGGCGTATCTTGTCGAGGTTGCGGATGATGCTGGCATCGTAGCGCTTCAAGCCTTCGATGCGCAGCTCGCCGAAGCGCAGCTCGGGGCCGCTGTCGAGCAACACCAGCAAGGACACCTTGTGCGTTTCCGGGTCGACCACGGCTTGCGTATCGACCAGCTGGGCGCGCGGGTAGCGCGTCTGCACCACTTCGCGCAGCAGCGCGCGCTTGGCGGACTCCCATTCCGCCTGGCGGAACACGCTGCCCGATTTCAGCGACCAGCTGCGCTTCAGGGCTTCCGTATCGAAGGGCTCGGAAGCGGCCAGCGGCGGCGTGGGGTCGAAACCGCGCAATTCCAGCTCGACCTTGTCGACGGTCACGGGCTGGCCCGGGTCGACGTCGACGATGACGACGGGTTTGGCGCCCGTCGTATCGACGCGCACCGTGACGACGGGCGTGTAGTAGCCGGCCGTGGCGATGAGGTTCCTGGCTTGCTCGGGCGTATCGCGCACGAGGCGCTGCAATTGCTCGCGGTCCATGCGCGGGTTGCCGCGGAAGCGTTCCAGGTCCAGGTTTTTTTCCAGCAACTCATCGAGGTCGCCGGGTGCGTTCACCTTGACCTCGTACTGCAGCGGGGCGGGCGCCGCTTCCGTGGCGGGGCTGTCCGCAACGGCGTCTTGCGTGCGTTCCTGCGTACCCTCCTGCGCGCCGGCATGGGCGATGGGAAACAGCGAGATGACACTGCCGGCGGCCGCCAGTGTCAGTTGACCCATTGCTTTTGTCACTACTTGTGCCAAAATTCGTGGTCGTATCGCCTTGCCGGCAGCTGTATGCCGTATGGGTCGTGCAGAAAACATGGTGCTCCAGATGAGTAAATGCTGACTGCATGTTACCGGAATAGGTAAACTGATGGCGGACGAATAAGTATTTTTTGCGCAGGGAATCACGTTTCCCCGCGCACGATTGCAACAGAGTAAAACTGAAAAGAAAGAAATTATGCTAGCAACTGACTCCGCACTGGTGCTCTTTAGCGGTGGGCAAGATTCCACCACCTGCCTGGCCTGGGCCCTCAAGCACTATAGCCGAGTGGAAACCATCGGTTTTGACTATGGACAGCGCCATGCGATCGAGCTGACCGTGCGTCCCGGCGTGCTGGAACAGATGCGCCGGCAGTCGCCCGAGTGGGACAGCCGCCTGGGCCAGGACCACATGATCGACCTGTCGCTGATTTCCGCCATTTCCGATACGGCCATGACGCAGAACGTCGAGATCGTCATGCAGGAAAACGGCTTGCCGAATACCTTCGTGCCTGGACGCAACTTGCTGTTCATGACGGTGGCCGCCACCGTGGCCTACCGCCGCGGCTTGACAGTGCTGGTGGGCGGCATGTGCGAGACGGATTTCTCCGGCTACCCGGATTGCCGTGACGACACGATGAAGGCGCTGCAAGTGGCTCTGAACCTGGGCATGAACACGCGATTGAAGCTGGAAACGCCGCTGATGTGGCTGGACAAGGCGCAAAGCTGGGACCTGGCGGAAGACCTGGGCGGCCAGCCGCTGGTCGATCTGATCCGCAGCGGCACGCATACGTGCTACCTGGGCGAGCGGGGCCAGCTGCACGACTGGGGCTATGGCTGCGGCACGTGCCCGGCCTGCGCCCTGCGCGCGAACGGCTACCAGCAATACGCTGCGCGCAAGGCCGCCAAGTAAGTGGTGTTGCGCCGTTTCTTCAAGCGGCGCGGCAGGGGGACAAGCCATGCTGTGGTTTTTGCCACAGGAGCATCTTGTTATGACATCCCTCTTTGCCGCGCTGTACGGCCCCGTTTTCTGGGCCGGCTTCATCGGCGCCGCCAGTTATTTGATTGCTGTTAGCCAACATTCCCTCTGGGTCTTGCCGCCCTTGCTGCTGCTGGCCCTGCTCACCTCGTTCCTTGCCGAACGGTATCTGCCATACGATGGCGCGTGGAACCACGCCCAAGGCGATGGCTGGCGCGACGCCGTGCACGCGCTCGTCAACGAGGCGCTGTACCTGATGGGCCTGGCGGCCTTCCCCCTGCTGGCGGGGCACCTGGCGCTGGGGCCGTTCTGGCCGGGTCAGCTGCCGTTCTGGGCGCAGCTGCTGCTGGCGATTGTCATTGCCGACTGCGGCATCACGCTCGTGCATTACCTGAGTCACCGTTATTACTTTCTGTGGAAACTGCATGCCGTGCACCACAGCGTGCAGCGCCTGTATGGTTTCAATGGCTGGATGAAACACCCCTTGCACCTGCTGCTGGAAGCGGCGGGCGGCATGCTGCCCTTGCTGCTGCTGGGCATCCCGGAGCGTGTCATGGCCGTGCTGGCGTTTGCCGTGGCGATCCAGCTGCTGCTGCAGCACGCGAATGTGGACATGCGCATGGGGCCGCTGCGCCACGTATTTGCCTGGGCGCCGCTGCACCGTTTCCACCACATGAAATACGGCACGGCGGGCGACGTGAATTTCGGCCTGTTTTTTACCTGCTGGGACCGCCTGCTGGGCACCCGTTTCGACGCACCGGATTACCGCATGCGGGGCGAGGACCTGGGCATCGGCAGCCGTCCCGATTATCCCGTGGCCTACCTGCCGCAATTGCTCGAACCGTTCCGCGCGGAAGAGGGCGTGCGCGCGCCCGAGCTGCCGGACGGTTTGAAGCAGGCGCTGAAGTGAACACTCAATCGAGCAGCTTGACCTTGAGCTGGCGCAAGCTGCGGTCGGCGCGCACGCCGAACAGGCTGCGCATGGTGCGCGAAAAATGCGCGGCATCGGCAAAGCCGGCACCGTGGGCCGCCTCCGTCAAGGTACTGCCGAGCACAATGAAACGGATGGCCAGGCGCAAGCGGCGCCACAGCACCAGCCGCCGCACGGGCAAGCCCAGCTGAGCGCTGAACAGCCGCTCCAGCTGGCTCAGCGACAAGTGTGCCGCTTCGGCCACGGCGGCCGCACTGACCTTGCCCGACAGCAGCGCATCGACCTGGTCCAGCGCCCGCTGCAGGCGCGCGTCGGCCAGGATCTGGCGCGGCTGTGCCTGCAGCGCGGCGGCAATGCCGTCCAGGGTGGGTGCGCCTGCGCCGCCGGCGGCTGCCAGCAGGGCCGCACCGCCCAGCCGTTGCGGTTCCGCATAGATGGTCAGCATGGGCGCCGGCGCGGCCAGGATGGCGTGCGGGCGCAGGCTGTCGACCAGCAAGTGCCGCGCCGTGTGGACGATGCCGTCGAGCTCGGCCGTGAAGGGCGCTCCCGTGCTCAGCATCAGCTGGTGCGCATAATGGGCGTGGCTGGCCGTGGCGCCCGCTGCGCCATGCAGGATGGCAAAGTCAGGCGCCAGCCATAGTGTTCCCTGCCAGCTATCTTGCTGCAAACGCGACTCCTGCGTGATGGTTTCTACGGCATCGAATTTTCCCGAACTACACATTATTGCATTTACGAAATTTGTGATTTTTTTCATACAATATTCAGCATTGCAAGGCTGCCCGCTGTAACGTACTATCATTCTCATCGACTACCGATGGTAATCGTGCAGCCCGCTGCCAGCCATGTTGCTGGCCGTGTAGCGGTTGGATACCCGTTCTGCTTGTCAGCCTGCCATGCCTACACGCGCGTCTTCGTCGTGGTTTGCCCGGCCAGTGTCGCACTGGGTGGGACCGCGCGTATTGGCCACGCTGGTGCTGGCGCTGTGCCTGGGATTGACGTATGGCGCCTGGCGCAATGCCCGCGACGCCAGCGAACAGCAGGTGCAGGCCGATTTCGACTTCCGCGTGCGCGAACTGGTGAACAACATCGTCGGCCGCATGCAGACCTACATCCAGGTGCTGCACGGGGTGCAAGGGCTGTATGCCAGTTCGCAGGAAGTCACGCGCCGCGAATTCCATGCCTACCTGGCGGTGCAGCAGGTGGACCGCCACTTTCCCGGCATCCACGGCATCGGCTACCTGCCGCTGTTGCCCGGCGCCGCCCTGGCGCGGCACGAGGCCAGCGTGCGCGCGGAAGGCTATCCCGGCTATGCCGTGCGTCCGCAGGGGCAGCGGGCCTGGCACGCGCCCATCACCTATCTGGAACCTTTGAGCGAGAGCAACCTGCTGGCGTTCGGCTATGACATCTGGTCCGAACCCGTGCGCCGCGCCGCGCTCGAGCAGGCGCGCGACACGGGCCAGGCCGCCATGACGGGCAAGATCCAACTGGTGCAGGATGGCGGCAGCGCCCAGGCGCATGGCTTCCTCGTCGTGCTGCCCGTGTATGACAATGGCTTGCTGCATGCCAGCGTGGCGCAGCGGCGCGCCGCCTTGCGCGCCTGGGTCTTTGCGCCGTTCCGCATGGGCGACCTGATGGCGGGCGTGGGCGGCGAGGGGGCGCGCCAGCTGGACCTGGAAATCTATGATGGCGCGCAACTGGCCGAGACGGCCCTGATGTATGACAGCTTGCCGGGCCCGCTATCGTTTGCCGCCTCGGACAGCCTGGTGTCGCAGCAGGAGATCAGCATCGCCGGCCATGCCCGGACCTTGCGCGTGCGCGCCCTGCCGGGCTTCGATGGCGAGCTGCTGGCGCGGCCCCGCCTGGTGGCCTTGACCGGCTTGCTGGCCAGCATCGTGCTGGCGCTGGCCGCCTGGCTGCTGGCGGCGGGCCGCGCCCGCGCGCAGGCGGCACTGGCGCGCTCGAGCGAGCTGACGGGCCAGCTGGAGCAGGGCCAGGCGAGCGTGCTGGCGATGGCCGAGGCGGCGCAGCGCAGCCAGGCCATGTTGCGCAGCATCCTCGATTCGACCATCGACGGCATTCTGGTCGACAACATCGATGGCCGCATCTTCACCTCGAACCGGCGCTTCCGCGACCTGTGGCAAGTGCCCGACGCGCTCGACTGGCAAGCCGATGGCACGGCCCTGGTGCGCCACGTGGAAAGCCAGCTGGAGCAGGCGGCGCCTTTTCTGGGCGCCCGCGCCCATGCGCCGCACGGCCACCGCGAGCGGCGCGACGTGCTGCACCTGCGCGATGGACGGGTGGTCGAGCAATATGTGCGCAGCATGCAGCTGGGCAATGAGCAGGCACGCTTGTGGACCTTCCGCGACATCAGCGAGCGCAGCCAGATGGAACGGCGCGAGCATACGCGGCGGCAAGTGCTGGAAATGCTGGCCACGGGCGCGCCGCTGGAACGCGTGCTGGAAAGCGTGGTGCTCAGCGTGCAAGCCGACCATCCCGCCATGCTGTGCAGCATCTTGCTGCTCGATGAAAGCCGCCATCGCCTGGTACTGGGCGCCGCGCCGGGCTTGCCCGCGTTTTTCAACCTGTCCAGCCATGGCCATGGCCTCGACACCCTGCAAGGCGTGCATGGCATCGCCGTGCAAGCGCTGCGCGACGGCCAGCGCGTGATCGTCGGCGACCTGCATGCCGCCGCCGATACGCAGGAAACGATGGAACTGGCGTGGCGGGCCCAGCTGCAATCGTGCTGGGCCGAGCCCGTGCGTGGCGGCTCGGGCAAGCTGCTGGGCGTGCTGATGGCGTATCACCGCCAGCCCACCTTGCCGGGCGCGGCGCATCTGGCGCGGCTCAGCGAGGCGGCGCACCTGGCCGGCATGGCCATCGAACAGGCGCAGGTGGCGCTGGCCCTGCGCGCCGGCGAAGCGCGCTTCCGCAGCCTGTATGACCATGCGCCCGTGGCCTTGTGGGAACAGGACTGGTCGGCCGTGCGCGCCGCGCTTGATACGCTTGAGCAAGGGGGCGTGCGCGACCTGGGGGCGTACTTCCAGGCCAATCCTGCTGCGCTGCAGCAACTGGCGGGACTGGTGCGCATCATCGACGCGAACGGCGCCGCGCTGGCGCAGGTGCGCGCCAACGAGGACGACCAGCGCCGCGGCGCGCTGAGCCTGGCGCAGAATTTTGACGACAGCGCCTTGCCCCGTTTCGGCGATGCCCTGCTGGCGCTGGCTGGCGGCGCCCACCTGTACGAGTGCGAAAGCAGCTTCGTGCGCCTCGATGGCGCGGCGCGGCAAAATGAGTTGAGCTTGCTGGTGATGCCCGGCCATGCGGACAGCCTGGACTTCATCATGGTTTCCTCGCTCGATATCACCGAGCGCAAGCGCATGAATGCGGAACTGCTGCAACTGGCCACCACCGATTTCCTCACCGGCTTGCCGAACCGCCGTCACTTCATGGCGGCGCTGGAAAACGAGCATGCCCGGCTGCAGCGCGAACTGGCCAGCTGCGCCAGCGTGCTGATGCTCGACATCGATCACTTCAAGCGCGTCAACGACGAGTACGGCCACGCCGTGGGTGATGCCGTGCTGCGCCACCTGGGCGCGCTGATGTGCCAGGCGCTGCGCAAGGTCGACGTGCCGGGCCGCGTGGGCGGCGAGGAATTCGCCATCTTGCTGCCGGGCACGGATCTGCCGGCGGCGGCCGTGTTTGCCGAACGGCTGCGCCGGCGCGTGGCGGAAAGTTCCTTGACCACCGATGGCGGCATCCTGATCACCATCACGGTGAGCATCGGCATGGCCGCCATGGCCGGCACGGATGCCGATTGCGACGCCGTGCTGGCGCGCGCCGACGAAGCGCTGTACCGGGCCAAGCGTGGCGGGCGCAACCGCATCGAGCAGAATGACGGCGGCAGCGACGGCGTGCTCAGCAAGTTCATGGCGCAGTGATTACAGGCTGTGCTGACGCGCTTGCGCCTGCTTGCGGTTGCGGCTGACGATCAGCCAGACGATGGCGACGGGTATCAGCAGCGGCAGCAGCACGGGCGTGCTCAAGGCCAGCGCCAGCACCACGCACAAGGCCACCACGGCCACCAGCACCACGCCCACGCCGGCCAGCACGACGCCCGTGACGACGGCGGCGCACACCAGCGCGATGGCGGCGATCAGCAGGCCGCCGCCGGCAAACACCAGACCGAACAGCCATTCCAGCGGACCGTCGATATCGTCGCCGTGGAACTGCATGTGCATGTCGCTGCCGGCTATCTTGTCGAGGAACAGGCAGGCGAGCATGACGATGAGTACGAAGTGTGAGCAATTTTTTCATGATGGGCCTTTGTGTGTGGGTGATCGGGTGTTGCATGCTCACACTGTAGGGGCGTGCCCCGCCGGCCGCCAGCGGCGTGCGACAGGCGGTCATTTTCACGGTATGGAAGGTCTGCACGGGCAGGAAACACTGATCTGCAACAAGATTTCTTTTCTTGTAATACGCGCAAGCCGTCCTATACTGAACACCTCAGTCTCGCAAGGAGGGCAACATGCTTTGGTTTGCAGATACCGGGGATCAATCGCTATCCCTTTCCCACCATCGAAGCACGCGCCAGCGTAGCGCCCCGCAGTCCTGTGCCGAGCCCGTCGGCGCGCCATCGGCGATACCGCCGATCATCATCAACCCATTCAATTACCATGCGCCGCTGCCGGCCATCGATCCGCGCTGGGTACCGCCCGGCCCGCCGCTGACCTGGCCCAACCGGCCTGCCATGTCCATGTGCTGAAGCCCGCGCCGTCGCTGTGCGATGGTTGCCGTAAAAAAAGCCCGCGTTGCGGGCTTTGGCTTGATCACGGCATGTCTTGGACGACGCTTGTTACGACGCTTTGCGGCGCAGCATGAAACCCAGCAAGCCCAGGCCCGCCAGCAGCATGGCATAGGTTTCCGGTTCCGGCACGGCGGCGATGAAGGCGTGGTTGTCCGTCTCGAAGGCATTCGAGCTGGAGTGGAAGGCCACCGAGGTGATTTTTTCCCCCTCGCCGGCGAAGGCGTTTACGTACATGCCCACCGATTGATTGCCATCGGGCAAGTTGCCGGCCAGGCTGGCCAGTTCCGTGCCCGTCAGGGTGGTGCTGCTCTGGTCGGCAAAGGTGTAGGTCACGCTGTTGTAGCCGTCTGGCGAACCCATGTAGAAGCCGAAATAGCTGAGGCCGCTGGCGAAACTGGCCGTCACGAGCGGGTGCTGGTCGGACGAAATGCCCACGGACAAATACATGCTCGTGTCGCCGGGAGGGGCGGCATGGTTGCCGTCCGTGCCCGTGAACAGGGCGCCGTCGATGTAGTTGGCTGGCAAGATCCCGCTGTTGAAATCGATCGTAGTGGCGCCTGCAACCGACGTCACCAGGCCTTCACCGGCCAGTGCCGTGCCGCCGGCCGTGAAGGTGGGTAGGGCGCTGGCGCTGCCGGCGGCCGCAGCGAGCGTCGCCAAGGCCAGAGTGGACAAGATTTTCATGGTGGTTCCCTCGAATGTATATGGTGTGCACAGCTATTTTTATCAGGAAAGACGAAAGTGCCCGGCGTGACGAAGCAGTGCGGCGTGCAGGGGCGAGGGACGTCGCATGGTCAAGGAGTGACTTGAGGCCAAGCATTACTACGTGCAATATTTAAATACAAAAAACACAATTCAGATTGCAAAATAATAATAGTCTTGCTTGAGAAATATCAAAGCCCAATTGCTAGAATAAAGCTACTAAATTGATAGCTTGTCTTCTTGCCGGGATCGACTACGGCGGGCCGCGTCTTACCTTGCGGCAAGGCGGCACGGGTGGGCATTTTCGACTATCATGCTAGCCCCGACCTTCCATCACGAGCACCGCCATGAGTACCGATTTTCCCGATTTTTCCGATGAATCCGCCGAGCCGGACAATGACGCCCCGATCCAGGAGCCGCGCCTGTGGGTAGGCAATGGCTGGACGGCGCGCGTGATCAAGAATGAGGAAGATGAGGGCTGGGCCGTGGCCATGATCAAGGATGGCGAGCCGGAGCCGGCCCTCGTGGGCCCGTGGACCATGGGCCGCGACAAGAAAAACCCGAAGCCGCTCGACGTCAACGCCTTCAATACCCTGGTCAAGACGGCGTCCGAGGTGCTGCGCCGCCACGAGCAGCAGCTGCATGCGCAACTGCACAAGAATGTGTTCGTCGCCACCGAGGAGGGGC
Organism: Janthinobacterium sp. TPC_1; assembly: GCF_056037845.1. Taxonomy (NCBI): domain Bacteria; kingdom Pseudomonadati; phylum Pseudomonadota; class Betaproteobacteria; order Burkholderiales; family Oxalobacteraceae; genus Janthinobacterium; species Janthinobacterium sp. TPC_1. The sequence goes on from NZ_CP195157.1 coordinate 2,194,453, forward strand.
AGATCAAGGTGATGTTCGACATCGTGCCCGACGAAGACCACCCGTACGCGGAATTGAGCGCCTACGACGCCGACGGCGAACAGATCGCCAAGGTGCGCACCTCGGCCGCCTTCAAGTTCAACGCGACGTCCGCCGCGAACTGGATCGAAGGCGGCTACCGCCGGCCGTAAGCTGCACAAAGTGTCGGATTACGCGTGTCCTTCGGCCACGCCAATCCGACCTGCTGCATCCTCCTCCACCTTTTCTTGCCTGCGGTAAGCCAGCCGGTACAGCAGCGGCAGCACCAGCAGGGTCAAGGCCGTCGACGATAAAATGCCGCCGATCACCACGGTGGCCAGCGGACGCTGCACTTCGGCGCCCGTGCCCGTGGCAATGGCCATCGGCACGAAACCGAGCGACGCCACCAGCGCCGTCATCAGGACGGGCCGCAGACGCGTGATCGCTCCCTCGCGTATCGCCTCCTGCAAGGGCATGCCCTGTTCCCGCAACTGGCGGATGTAGGCGATCATCACCAGACCGTTCAGCACGGCCACGCCGGACAGGGCGATGAAGCCCACGGCCGCCGAGATCGACATGGGAATGTCGCGCAGCCACAGGGCGACGATGCCGCCCGTCAAGGCGAACGGGATGCCGCTGAAGACCAATAAGCCATCCTTGACGTTGCCGAACATGGCGAACAGCAACACAAACACGAGGGCCAGCGCCACGGGCACGACCAGTTCCAGGCGTTTCGTGGCCGACTGCAGCTGCTCGAACTGGCCGCCCCAGCTGGTCCAGTAGCCGGCCGGAATGGCCACCTGCGCCTGCAGCTGCTGCGTGGCGTCGGCCACGAACGAGCCGATATCGCGCCCGCGCACGTTGGCGCTGATGACGATGCGGCGCTTGCCGTCTTCGCGGCTGATCTGGTTCGGCCCCGGCGCCACTTGCAGGCTGGCCACTTCGCCGAGCGGGATGAAGCGCGCGCGGCCTTCCGCCGCCGCGCCCAGGGGCAGGGCGATGGGCAGGCGTTTCAACTGCTCCAGGTCGCTGCGCAGGCTGTCGGGCAGGCGCACGACGATGTCGAAGCGGCGGTCGCCCTGGAACAGGGTGCCCGCCTCTTGCCCGCCGATGGCCGTGGCAATCGCCGCTTGCACGTCGGCAATGTTGAGGCCATAGCGGGCCGTCTGCTCGCGGTCGATCTGCACCGTCAGCATGGGCAGCCCCGTCGTCTGCTCGACTTTTACCTCTGTCGCGCCCGGTATCTTGCCCAGCACGCCGGCGATCTTCGCCGCCGTGCTGTCGAGGACGGCCATGTCATCGCCGAACAGTTTCACGGCCACGTCGCTGCGCACGCCGGAAATCAGTTCATTGAAGCGCAGCTGGATCGGTTGCGAAAACTCGTAGTTGTTGCCCGGCAAACTGGTGGCCGTCGCTTCGATTTCCGCCAGCAATTGCTCGCGCGACTTCTTCGGTTCTGGCCACTCGCTGCGGGGTTTCAGCATGATGTAACCATCGGAAATATTCGGCGGCATGGGGTCAGAGGCGATCTCGGCCGTTCCCGTGCGGGCGAAGACGCGCGCGATTTCCTTGTGGTTTGCCATCAGCTTGCTTTCCAGCTGCTGCTGCATGGCCAGCGATTGCGTCAAGCTGGTGCCGGGGATGCGCAAGGCCTGGATGGCGATGTCGCCCTCGTTCAGGCTGGGCACGAATTCGCTGCCCGTGCGCGTGGCCAGCAAGCCCGACAGTACGACGGCCACCGCCGCGCCCGTCAGCACGACGGGCGTGTTGCGCATCACTTTACCGAGCAGCGGCGCGTACCAGCGCTTGGCGGCGCGCATGATGGCGTTTTCCTTCTCCGCTACCTTGTCGCCGATAAACAGCGCCACGGCGGCCGGGATGAAGGTGATCGACAGCAGCATGGCACCGAGCAAGGCAATCACTACCGTCAGGGCCATCGGCGTAAACATGCGGCCTTCCACGCCCGTCAGCGCGAAGATGGGCAGGTACACGACCATGATGATCAGTTGACCATACAGCAAGGGCCGGCGCGCTTCTTGCGATGCCGCAAACACTTCGTGAAAACGCTCTTGCAAGGTCAAGGGTCGCCCGAGTTTCTGCTGCGCATGGGCCAGGCGCGGCGCACGCAGTTTTCCACGATCACCACGGCGCCATCGATGATGATGCCGAAGTCCAGCGCTCCCAGACTCATCAGGTTGGCGCTCACATGGTATTGCACCATGCCCGTAAACGTGAACAGCATGGCCAGCGGTATCACCATGGCCGTGATGACGGCCGCGCGGATATTGCCGAGGAACAGAAACAGGATGGCGATCACCAGCACCGCGCCTTCCAGCAGGTTTTTCTTCACCGTATTAATCGCCTTGTCGACCAGCACCGTGCGGTCATATACGGTGACGGCGTGCACGCCTTTCGGCAGGCTGCGGTTGATTTCGATCATCTTTTTATCGACGGCTTGCGACACGGCGCGGCTGTTTTGTCCGATCAGCATGAAGACGGTGCCGAGCACCACTTCGCGGCCGTTTTCCGTGGCCGCGCCCGTGCGCAGCTCGCGCCCCAGCACCACGTCGGCCACGTCGCGGATGCGGATGGCCACGCCCTGCACATTGGCGACGACGATGTTGCCGATGTCATCCTTGGACGCCACCTGGCCCGGCGCGCGTATCAGCAGTTGCTCGCCCTGCCGTTCGATGTAGCCGGCGCCCACGTTGCTGTTGTTGCGCTCGAGCGCCGTCACCACGTCTTGCAGGCTGATGCCGTAGGCGGCCAGTTTTTCCGGATACGGCGCCACCTGGTATTGCTTGGCGTAACCGCCGATGGCATTGATTTCCGTGACACCCGTGACATTGCGCAACTGCGGCTTGATGATCCAGTCCTGGATTTCGCGCAAGTCCGTCGGCGTGTACGGCGTGCCGTCAGGCTTTTTCGCACCGTCCTGCGTTTCCACCGTCCACAAATAGATTTCACCGAGTCCCGTGGAGACGGGCCCCATCTTCGGCGTGATGCCGGCCGGCAAGCTTTCCTTCGCTTCCTGCAGGCGCTCGTTGATCATCTGGCGCGCAAAATAGATGTCCGTGCCATCCTTGAAGATCACGGTCACTTGCGACAGGCCATAGCGCGACAGCGAACGCGTCTGTTCCAGGTTGGGCAAGCCGGCCATGGCCGTTTCGATGGGGAACGTCACGCGCTGCTCGGTTTCCAGCGGCGAATAGCCGGCGGACTGGGTATTGATTTGCACCTGCACGTTGGTGATGTCGGGCACGGCGTCGATGGGCAGCTTTTGATAACTGTAGATGCCCAGGCCGGCCATCGCGGCCACGGCCAGCATCACCAGCCAGCGCTGGTCGATGGCGAAGCGGATCAAGCGTTCAAACATGATGGTTTCCTTAGCTTTGACGTGATCAATGTTCGTGGCCGGCGGAGTCTTTGCCCAGCTCGGACTTCAGGACAAAACTGCCTTGCGCCGCGTACGGCGTGCCGGCGGCCAGGCCCTGCTTGATGTGCGTCAATGTGCCATCGCTGCGCCCCAGCACCACGGGCGTGGCCTGGTAGCCATCCTTGATTTGCACGAAGACGACGGGCTTGTCTTCCACCGTCTGGATGGCCGTGCTGTGCACGGTGACGGGCGCGTCCGCTTCGCCGGACACCACTTCCACCGTGACGAACAGGCCCGGGCGCCAGGCCATGTCGGGATTCTGCAAGCTGATGCGAGCTTTCGCCGTGCGTGTCTGCTCGCCCAGCAGCGCGCCCACATAGGTGATCGTGCCTTGCGCGCTGGCGTCAAACGCGCTGGCTTTGACTTCCGCCTTGCCTCCCATGCGCACGGTGGCCAGGTCTTTCGCCGGCACGGCGATTTCCGCCCATACGGTCGACAGGTCGGAAATGACGAAGATGTTCGCGTCTTCCTTGACGGCTTCGCCCAGGGTGATGTGTTTTTCCAGCACCATGCCGTCGAACGGCGCGCGGATGTCGTAGCGGTTCAGCGGCCCCTTGGCAGCGCCGCTGGCGCCCAGCGCGCTGAGCTTTTGCTGGGCATTCTGCACGGCGATTTCCGCCTCGCGCCACGCTTGCTGGGCCTGCAGGTAATCTTGCTCCGCCGAAATTTTCTCGCGCCACAGCTTTTCTTCGCGCTCATACGTGGAGCGGGCCAGCGATAGCCGCCGCTGCGCCGACAGCAGTGCGCTGCGCTGTTCCGACAGTTCCGTGCTGGCGATGACGGCCAGTACTTGCCCCTTTTTCACCAGCTGGCCCAGGTCGGCGTGCACGGCTTCCACCACGCCAGCCAGGCGGGGCACGACGTGGGCCGTGCGGTCTTCGTTGAAACGGATTTCGCCGGGCAGGGCGACCGTCGTCTTGATGCGCCCGGGCGCGGCCGTGGCGATGACGACGCCGGCTGCCTTGCCTTGCGCAGCCGTCAATTCCAGCCGGCCTTCCACTTCCTCGTGGCCGTGTTCGTCTTTCTTTTCAGCATGGGCTTCCACCTTGGCGGCGGCGGGCGGCGCGGTCTTGGAATTGCCCGTGCCGAGGATGAGGGTAGCGAGCACGATGCCGGCGGCCGCGATGGCGGCGATGGCGATCGCCTGTTTCTTGTCGAGTTTGATATTCATTGTCATGGATTCCTTACAGGGGAGCGGGGGCGCCCAGCAGGCGCTCGATCTCGGCGGCGGCGTGCTGCGCTTCGGTCAGCGCGCGCAGGTATTGGTTTTTGGCTTGCAGCAAGGTGCGCTGGGCATCGAGCACGTCGAGGAAGGCGAACTTGCCGAACTCAAAGCCCTTGCTGGCTGCGTCATAGGCGCTCTGGGCGCCAGGCAAGATGTCCTGGCGCAAGCTTTCCACGTCGAGCCGGGCCGTGGCCAGCCGTTCGCTGGCGGCGGCGACAGCCGTCTGCACGGCGATGCGGGCGGCGGCCAGCTCGTCGCTGGCCTTGTCGCTGCGGCGCAAGGCGTCGAGCTTGTTGCCCGCGTTGCGGTCGAACAAAGGCAGCGGCAGGGCCAGGCCGATGATGGCCTGGTTGCGGCCCAGCTCTTCCGAGCGCTTCATGCCGATGCTGAGCGTGACGTCGGGCGTGGCGCGCCGCTGTTCCACATCCAGCATGGCTTGCCGCTGGGCAAGCGCGCGCTGCGGGCCTGGCGCACGGCCGGGGCTTGCTCCAGCCGTGCCGCCAGTTCGCTGCCTGGCGGCAACTGCGGCAAGGTTTCCAGGCGTCCCTCTGCCAGGGTGAAGCGGGGCGCGGCATTGCCCCACAGGGCGGCCAGACGCTTGCGGGCGCCAGCCAGCGTGCTGCGGGCCAGGTTCAGCTCCAGCCGCACGCTCGCTTCGGCGACCCTGGCGCGGGTTTCCTCGACGGGGGACGCCTTGCCGGCCGTCACCCGGCGCGCCGTGATGTCGCTGGCGCGCGCGGCCAGCGCTTGCGCGCTGTCAGCCAGGCGCAAGCCTTCCTGCGCCGCCAGCACGTCGACAAAGGCGGACGTGACGGCGGCGCGCGTATCGGCTTGCTGCAGCGCAAGGCCGGCTTGCGCCAGTTCCTGGCCCTGCTGCGCGACGGCCGCGCGCGCGCCCCGTTTGCCGCCCAGCTCGATCAACTGGTTCAGCTGCACGGTGGTGCTGCGCGTGGCGCGCCGCGTGTCTTCCAGCACCGTTTGCAGTTCCGGATTGGGCAGGGCGCGCGCCTGCTGCAGGGCGCCGCCCTGAGCCGCCAGTTCATGGCGGGCGGCCGACAGGGTGGCGTTGCCGCTTTCGGCCAGCAGCAGGGCGGCAGGCAGGGTCAGGGGCGCGGCGGGTTCTTCAGGTGTTTGCGCGTGCGCAAAGTTGCCGGCCAGCAGGCCAGCGGAAAATAACAAGATGATTCGGTACATCGAATTCTCCAGGGAATGGAAAAAGAATTCGACGGGACGCGCAGGCTGGCGCCTGCTTTAGTCAGGCCCGCATATTGCGATCAGTGAAAGTAACGTCCCGTCGGCCTAGGTGGCCGACGACCAGTCAGGGCGCTTGGGAGCGTCCGGGATGTGGGAAGCGTAAAAGAAGGGGGACGTGTCCGCATTGACGGAAGTCATGTCGCCGACGGGCAGGCTGGAGCCGGCCGGCAGCCATGCGTGGCCGATGCCATGGCAGACGTTGCAATCGCTGTGCGGCTGGCCTTTTTTCTGCTGCTCAGCTTTATCGCCGGCGGGTTTTTTGTCCGCATCGGCCTTGTGCTGGTGGCTGTGGTGGCCCAGGTGCTGGGCCGCCTTGCCTTCCTCGTGCAGGCAATACGCGCTCGCCGCGGCCCAGGACATCTGGAGCGGAAGCACGAACAGCAGCAAAATGAGGAAGAATTTACGCATGGTGATGGCTATTGTACAGAAAGTAGCGCTTAGCGTGGCTGGGCGCGCCACGCCTTCAACTGCGCGGCAATCGCCTTGCCCTGGAACAGCTGCGGCTCGGAATGCTCTTCCGCCTCCATGCCGCCTTCGAGGAAATCGGCCTCCTCGCGCGCCTGCACCAGCACCTTGGCCTTGTCGAAGGCTTCGGCAAAGCCGGTACTCTTGGGCAAGGCTTCCTTGAAATACGCTTCGCTGAAATACGTAAAATCGTTCTGGTCGTCGCAGCCGAACGAGGTGCGGTCGCTGCGCGCGGCCGTGATGATGAGGGTATTGTCATCTTTTAAAGGCGCAATGAAGCCGCCCGCATAGCAGGCCGAGATCACGATGACCTTCCAGCGGATGCCGCTGTGCTTGAGCATGGTGGCCAGCTCTTGCGCGGGCAGGCTGTGCAAGTCCATGCCGTTTTGCGCCAGCGCCAGTTCGTGCTCGGGTGAGCCGTGGCTGGTGAGAAATAAAAACAGGATGTCGTTCTGCTTGTCCATCTTTGTACCGAGGCTGTCGAGGCTGGCGCGCAGGCTGGTCAAGGTCGCCATCGGCTGCTGCGTCACCGTGTTGCGGCTATTGACCAGCATCAAGGAGCGGCCCACGGTGCCGTAATCGCGGTCGAACTGGCGCTGCACGAAGGCCGTTTCGCGGTGAAATACTTCCTGTGCGCCGTCGCCTGCCACGCCCAGCAGGTACAGATTGATCTTTTTCGTTGCATCGCGCGGCGCGATGCGGGCCAGGGCGCCGTCGAGCAGGGTGCGCTGGTTGTACAGGGCCAGTTCGATATTGTCGCGCGTGAGCTTGTCTGCGGCCGGGTCGTCCAGCTGGCCTTCCGTCCAGTTGCCGCTGTCTTCGCGCCGGCCGTCCGCCTGCGCCACGGCGTAGCGCAGCACGCCCTTGCCGTCGAACTGGCCATTCTTGAAGCCGCCCCGGTATTCGTCGCCGTCGGCCGTGCGCAGCACGCCTTCGCCTTCGAATTTCCAGTCTTTCAGTTCGCCTTCGTAGTGGATGCCGTCGCTGGTGGTGACTTTCGCCTTGCCCTGCACCTGGCCCTGGACGAAGTCGCCTTCGAAGACGGTGCCGTCCGTGTCGGTCAGCTTGCCGGCGCCGTGCGGGCGCCAGTGTTTAAAGTGGCCTTCGAAGGTGGCGCCGTCGGCGCCCTGGAAGCGGCCTTGCCCCTCGAAGCTGCCGTTGACGAAGCTGCCCGTGTAAATCTCGCCCTTGGGCGAGGTGTAGCGGCCGATGCCGTCGAAGGCCCTGGCGGAAGGCGCCCGTGTATTCGACGCCGGACGCCTGGCGCAGCTTGCCCTGGCCGGAAAACACGCCGCGCGCGAAGCCCCCTTCGTAAAACGCGCCGCTCGCGTATTCGAGCCGGCCCTGGCCATGCATCTTGCCCGCGACGAGGGGGCCGAAATAGCGTCCGCCATCGGCCGTTTCCGCCGCTGGCGCCTTGGCTGGCGCGGCGCACAGGGGCGGCATGCCCAGCGCGGCAAAGGCCAGCAGGCCGGCGAGGGTGTAGGGGCGAAGCGAGGCGCGTAGCGTGGCGGTCATGAGGACGGTCTGGTCTGTAGGAAGGGGCCTAGTCTGCCACTGTATCGCCAAGGTGGCAAATGCGCGCGTGGCGTGTGTTGCTCTGCCTCAAGGCAAGATTCTGCGTTTTATGCCGTGCCAAGGCGGGACTGAACTGATAATATTGATTTTCAGAACATATACTTGCACAAGGCACATAGTCACCCATGGAAAGCCGTCTCAGCCGCCTGGAAGCCGTCCAGACCGTGTTGCTGGAAATCGGGCAGCGCTCGAGCACCTGCAGCGATATCAGCGAATTCCTGCAGGCGGTGCATGCGGCGCTGGGGCGCATCATGTATGCGGCCAACTTTTACGTGGCGCTCAGCGACCGCGACGACGGCCTCGTGCGCTTTCCGTATTTTGTCGACGAATTCGACGCCGCGCCCGACCCGGACGAGGGCGTGCGCCTGGCCAGCGCCGCGCAGTCGCCCACGGCCTGGGTCATCGTCAACCGCAAGCAACTGGTGATGACGGCCGACGACGACGCCATGCGCGCCATCGGCGGCGGCGCCTGGGGTGGCGGCACGGCGGCCGAGCACTGGATCGGCTGTCCGCTGCTGGACCAGCAGCACCAGGTGCTCGGCGCCATCGTCATCCAGAGCTACGACGCGCAGCACCGCTTCAGCCTGGAAGACCAGGCCCTGTTCGCGCTGATCGCCACGCACGTGTCGAGCGCCCTGCAGGGCATGCAAAGCATGGACCGGCTGGAAAAGGCGGTGCAGGAGCGCACGGCCCTGCTGGCGCACGAGGTGGCCGAGCGCCGCCGGGCGGAAAACCTGCAGCATGCGCTGTATGAAATCGCCAACCTGTCGGCGCAGGCGGCCGACGCCACCACTCTGTATGCGCGCCTGCACGCCATCATCAGCGAGCTGGTGACGGCAAAGAATTTCCTGATCGCCCTGTACCACCCGGACAACAAGGACATCACGATCCCGTATTTCGTCGATGAAAAGGATGCGCAGGCGCCCGTAAAACGCTTTCATTACGGCATCGGCATGAGTTCCTATGTGCTGGCGCGCCGGCAAGCGTGTCTGCTCGATGCCGGCAGCTATGCGGCGCTGGTGGCCAGCGGCGAAATGGAAGAGCCGCTGGGCAATACCAGCATCGCCAGCTGGATGGGCGCGCCCATGCTGCTGGGCGACCGCAAATATGGCGTGATCATCGTGCAAAGCTATGACACGTCCGTCGTGTGTATGGCCAGGCGGAACTGGACGTGCTGGCCTTCATGGCCAGCCACGTGGCCGTGGCGATGGCACGCATCCAGGCCGACAGCGCCATGCGCCGGGCCAAGGAAGCGCTGGAAGAGCAGAATGCGGCCCTGAACAGCGCCCTGAACGCCTTGCAGGAAGCGCAGTCGGAACTGGTGCGCCAGGAAAAGCTGGCCTCGCTGGGCCGGCTGGTGGCGGGTGTGGCGCATGAAATCAATACGCCGCTGGGCATTTGCGTGACGGCCACCAGCCACCTGGTGCAGGAATTGAAGCTCACGCGCGAAGACCTGGAAGGCGGCCAGCTCGACGAAGATGGCTTGCGGCAATTCTTCGACATCATCGACCAGACCCTGCGCATCATGACGACGAACACGCAGCGCGCCGCGGCGCTGGTGCGCAGCTTCAAGCAGGTGGCCGTCGACCAGTCTTCGGACGAATTGCGCAGTTTTAACTTGCGCAAATACCTCGATGAAATATTGCTTTCATTGCAACCAAAGCTCAAGGGCAAGCCGATCAAGGTGGAGATCGATTGCGCGCCCGAGGTGCAGCTGCGCAGCTATCCGGGCGCCGTTTCGCAGATCGTCACGAACATGGTGGTCAATTCACTCGTGCACGGCTTTGCCGAAGGCGAGCCGGGCAAGATCAAGATCAGCGTGCGGACGGCAGGCGACATGCTGGAACTTGACTACAGCGACGACGGCATGGGCATGGATAGCGCCACCCTGGGCCAGCTGTTCGACCCCTTCTTCACGACCAAGCGCGGTTCCGGCGGCAGCGGCCTGGGGGCGCATATCCTGTATAACCTGGTGACGGGGCCGCTGGGTGGGACGGTGAAGGTGGTCAGTGCGCCGGGGATGGGGTTGCATTACAAGATACGCTTTCCGCTGGAGCCGAAGAGTGCTTGAAATTTGAAGCTTGAAAACGGCGGGCCGGAGACGCGGGCCTGAGAAAATGCCGATGGCGGCGTTGCGGCTCCTTGCCGTACATGCGTACTGTCTGCGTCGCCGCGCCTTGCCCTCGACATTTTTCAGGTCCGCTTGGCCCGGAATGCCCAAGTTGGGGTCTTGGGCCGCAGCGTGGTTTGCCGGTGTGCGTATCGCTTAGGGGGGCAGACCCTCAGGGTCTGACCCCGGTATTTGTTCTTGGGTTAAATCTGGAGCCTAATCCGGAAAACGTTGATTTAACGCAAGCGCTGCATCGAGGTTCGCAATCAGCAACTCCACATATTGCGGATCGAGGTGGCTGCCGCTCACTTCGCGCAGGTAGCTGACCACGCGCTCCAGGGGCCAGGCGTCCTTGTAGCAGCGTTTGTGCATGAGGGCGTCGAAGACGTCGGCCACGGCGGCGATGCGCGCGTATTTGTGGATGTTTTCGCCGACCAGGCCTTGCGGATAGCCGCTGCCGTCGTATTTTTCATGGTGCTGGTGGGCGATCACGGCGGCCGCCTTCAAGAGCGGGCGCTGCGAGCCGTCGAGGATGGACATGCCCACCGTCGGATGCTGCTTCATGATTTCCCATTCGGCCGCGTCGAGCTTGCCGGGTTTCAGCAGCACGGCGTCGGGCGTGGAAATCTTGCCGATGTCGTGCATGGGCGCAGCATGGCGCAGCACCATGGTTTCTTCTTCCGACATGCCCGACGCCTGCGCCAGCAGCTGGCACACTTCGGCCATGCGGCGCACGTGGTTGCCCCCTTCGTGCGAGCGCGATTCGACCACGTCGCCCAGGCGCAGGATCAGCTCGGCCTGGGTATCGGTGATTTCCTGCGTCAGCAGGATGTTGTCGAAGGCGATGGCCACGCCCGAGCAGAACACTTCCAGCAATTGCGCGTCGAGGTCGGAAATCTCTTCCACGCCCTTCAATACCAGCAAGGACGCCTTGCCGCTGCTGTTCGGGAAATAGCCGACATAGGTGTCGCCATGCAGGCGAGAAATCTTGTTGCTCTTGGCGTGATCCAGCTGCGACAGCAGGGAAGGGCTGAGCATGCCGCCGTCGGCGTCCAGGTCGCCGATCTGCGCGAGGATTTCATAGTCCTGCTCGCCCGTGATGGCGCTGGCGCCGCGCAGGCGCAGCAGCATGCTTGTTTCCAGCGCAGCAGGGCGACGACTTGTTGCAGCAGGCCGCTGGCAAAGTCGCGCAGGTTGCGCTGCTTGAAAATGTGCGCCGAGGCGGCGATGACGCGCTCCAGGCCTTCGCGGTAGTGGAGCTGGGCCTGGCGCGCCTCTTCCACCTTCATGATGTCGCGGTAGGCGCGCAGGGCGGCAAAGGTGGTGGTGAACAGCTTGGTGCGGTCCAGTTCCGTCTTTTCCTTGTAGTCGTTGATGTCGTAGTTGACGATCACGCGCTCTTCCGGCGCCTGGCCCGGCTGGCCCGTGCGCAGCACGATGCGCGTAAACTGGTTGCCCAGGTCTTCGCGCATCCAGCGCGCCACTTCCAGGCCGCTGTCTTCGCGTTCCATCACCACGTCGAGAAACACCAGCGCGATGCGATGCCATCTTCGCGCGCCAGCACCTGCTTGGCCTCGGCGCCGCTATACGCGTGCACAAAGCTCAGGGCGCGGCCTTCGAGGCGGAAACGGCTCAGCGTCAGTTTGGTGATGTCGTGGATGTCGGGTTCATCATCGACGAGCAGGACTTTCCAGGGAGGTAACTTGGGCGATGCTGAAGACAAAAATGACATAGGGGCGAGTTCCGCTAAAAGGCATAACTGACGCAATGCTGAAACGCCCGCGCCAGGAATTCCTGTGCGCCACTACCGGCGTTGCGCGTTTTTCGGGCGCATTTTGTCGATTGTAGACCGACAGCTAAGTATTAACAATAAGCAAGAACAATTGACTAAAATCATGCAACATAAATGTCAAAAAGATATTTTAAATTTATGTTGGCAACATCATCCATACTTTATCGCTTAGGCAACTATATTTTCAAGACAATACTTTGTTTTAATTAATATTGCCAATGAATCTGTAAAAAAGTCTGTGTGCGAACCCCCTGTTCGTTACGCGGTGCAAGAAAAGTAACAATGTATTAGTTTCCCTTTAGAATGAAACGCATCGCGCTATATTAGAACGTAAAAAGTGGCCCGAGCGCCATCAACATTCTTGAAAGGACTCATCATGAAAACGAAAACGACGCGTACCTTCATTGCTGGTCTGGCCTTGTTGGCGAGCAGTGCCGCCTGGGCGGGCACGGAAGTCCATTTCACCAAGTCGGAACAATTCACGGACTTGTCTTTCGATCAGACGGAGCGTGACAAGGTGCTCAAGGACCTGGCTGCGCATTTCGAGAAATTGGGCGAGTCGCTCAAGCCTGGACTGAACCTGAAGATCGACGTGACGGACCTGGACATGGCTGGCCGTGAAAATCCCGCCATGCGCTCCCTGCAGGATTTCCGCGTGATGACCGGCCAGGCCGATTGGCCGCGCATGCGCCTGCATTATGTGCTGGAGCAGGATGGCAAGGTCATCGGCAGCGCCGACGCTGCCCTGTCCGATATGTCCTATCTGACGCGCATCAACCGTTATTCCAGCGGCGACAAGCTGCGTTACGAGAAACAGATGATCGATGACTGGTTCTCGGGCACGTTCGCCACGCAAGTGAAGCGTCCGGCACGCAAATAAGCATGCCGGCCGGGAGGGCGGCCGGCGATCCCGGCCCATTCCGGGCGCGGCAAGTCCGCCATGACCTTGCCGCCGCGCGAAGTGCAGGTAAGCAAAGCAGGTAATCAGCGCAAATAAGCCTGTTCGATGCGCGCCAGCTGGCCGTTCTGGCGCAGCGCCAGAATGGCGGCATTCATCTTCTCGATGAAATCGGCCTTGTAGGCGGGCGTATTGCGCGCGCTGTAGGCGATATAGGTGGCTTCGGACGACAGTTCCAGCACTTCGTGCAATTCAAAGCCGTAGCTGTCCAGTTCGCCTTGCAGCTGGCGCGCCGTGTGGCGTGCCGCCCCGCGGTCGCTGGCGTAGCAATCGATGCGCCGCAAGGCCAGTTTTTTCAGATTGGCTTCATTGCCCTTGGCCGCTTCCAGGCGCAGCAGTCCTTCGCGGGCCGGCGCCATCAATTTTTCCGACAGTAAAAAACCCGTGTTGACGCCGATGGTCAGGCCGGCAAAGTCGGCGGGAAAGCGCGTGCGCGGCGTGCGCATGACGGCGTCATGGCAAAACAGCACCACCGATTCGCGGTGCAGCATGGCCGAGTACGGTTGCACGTACGGCCGTTCCGTTTTGCGTCCGGGTGGAAACAGGCCGAAAACCTGGCCCTTTTCCAGCGCATCGAGCCCCCGTTTCCAGGGGCGCGGCTGCAATTCCAGCCGGTAACCGGGCATCGAACTGGCCGCCAGGCGCAGGATATCGATGTACATGCCCTTGAAGACGCCGTTTTCCACATAGCTGTACGGCGCATAGTCGTCGTCGCCGTACAGGATGACGGTTTGCGGCGCGGCCAGGACGGCCTGCCACACGCCCAGCAACGCCAGGGCCAGGCACAGTCTTGCCGTTTTCGCTGATTGCATGCCGCTCCAGGTTTAATGTCTTCCTGGCAAGCATACAGCATGGCGGCAAGCGACCCGCTTAATTTCCCCTTTAATCGATCCAGTTCACCTGGGGGAACTTGCTGCCGAAATCTTCCGCCATGGGCACGACCTGGCTGAGCTTATAGTTGAAAAACACAAAACCGGACTTGGCCATGGCGATCAGGGTGTTGTCGCGGGGGCGCGTGATGCGGAAGGTGATGTCGCCGCCATACTTGTTGAAATCCATGACGCCCACTTCGAACAGCAGCTGGTCGCGCGCATGGGCTTCGGCGCGGTAGGTGGTGGCCAGGTCGGTGACGATGATGCCGGTACCGTCCGCTTCGATGTCGCGCACGCCATATTCGAACAGGAAGCGGGCGCGCGCCTCGGAAATCATGGAAATCATGGAATCGTTGCCGAGATGGTTGCCGGCGTTGATGTCCGTCGTGCGTACCGTCAGTTGCGAGGAATAGCAGTACTGGTCTTCAGGAAATTCAAGTTTCAAACGGGCCATGGTGTTCTCTTGGGCTGGGGCGCAGGGGCGCGGCGAAAATTCAATTCTAGCCGGTTCCCCGCGACCCGTCGAAAAACGCTCCCAGCCGTGCGCCGTCATGCCTGCTTGCGCACGCTTATTTGCGTGCAATCCGGTACACCTTGCCCGTGCCGCTCAGCATGTACAGCTCGTTTTGCGCATCCTGGCCGAACGACAGGATATTGCCCACGTTGCTGATGCCCCAGTCCGTCACGGCCGAGGCCGTGCCATTGCTGTAGCTGAAACTTTTCAGCCAGCCGCTGCAGTAGTCGGAATACAGGTACTGTCCCGCCAGTTCCGGCAGGGCCGTGCCCCGGTACACATAGCCGCCCGTGATCGAGCAGCCGCCGGCCGCATCGTGGCCATATTCGATGGCGGGCAAAACCAGCCCCGCCTGGTTGCAGCTGGCGCTGTTGTAGCAATGCAATCCTTCCATGATGTTCCAGCCATAATTGTTGCCCGCCTGGCCCACGGGACGCACGTCGACCTCTTCCCAATTGGCCTGGCCCACGTCGGCGATATACAGCAGCTGGGCCGGCACGTCGAAGGCGTAGCGCCACGGGTTGCGCAAGCCGTAGGCCCAGATTTCAGGGCGCCCCCCTGCCGTGGCAAATGGATTGCCGGGTGGAATGGCGTACGGCTGGGCTACCGTGCTGGCGTTGACGTCCAGGCGCAGCAGCTTGCCCAGCAGCACCTGCGTGTTTTGCGCATTGCCGGGCGGATCGCCCGCGCTGCCGCCGTCGCCCGTGCCTGCATACAGGTAGCCGTCCGGGCCAAAGCTGAGCAAGCCGCCATAGTGGTTGCTGAACGTGGGGTGGGCAATCGTGAGGATGGTCAGGGCGGACAGGGGATCGGCCACGTTGGCGTTGCCGGCCGACACTTGCCGGCGCTCGATGACGATATCGCCGGCCAGGTTGGTGTAATAAATGAAGAAATAGCCATTGCTCGCGTATTGCGGATGGAAGGCCAGCGACAGCAAGCCCCGTTCGCCGCTGGTGGTGGTGAGGGGGCTGATGTCGAGGAAGGGCGTGGCCAGCAGGCTGCCGTTCTGCACCACGCGGATGCGCCCGGGGCGCTCGACAATGAAAAGGCGGCTGTCGCCGGGCGGCGCCGTGAGGAAGATGGGCGTGCTCAAGCCGCTGGCCACCTCTTGCAGGGCCAGGGCCAGCGGTGCCGTGGCTGCATAGCTGACGCTGGCGCTGGCCGTCGCCCCCGCATTCACCTGCACCTGCTGCGTGACGGGCGTGGGCGCCAGGCTTCCCGTGCCCTGCGCCACGCTGGCGGCATTGATGGCGTAGGCGCCGGGCGTCAGGCCGGTGAGCGTGGTGGTGGCCGTCAGCGTCTTGCTGTACGACGCGGGTCCCGTGACGGTGACGGCGCCCGCCACGCCGGCCGGCAAGCCGCCGATGGTGACCGTCAGGTTGCCCGTGGTGGCACCGGGTGCCGGGTGGTGATGGCCGCCGCCACAGGAGGACAGCAGGGCCAGGCAGCAGGCCAGCAGCAGGGCCAGCCAGGGCAGGGGAAAGCGGGAAAGGTAATGGCGCATGTCAGTCTCCTGCGGAAACGCGGCAATCGCTGCTCAATAGTGCTGTGGTGCGTGCCAAGAATGCGCCTCTTGAAGGGGCGAAGATTGAGCTGGCGCAAACGTGCGGCGGCATCGGACAAATGCGCCGCGTTTTCAGACAAGCGCCGCGCCAGCCGCGCCGTCACGTCCGTTGCTGTCAGATAATGGCGCATCTGAAACCGAGCAGGAAGACACCCCATGAAAACCAAAGCCGCGATTGCCTGGAAGGCGGGCGCCCCGCTGACCATCGAAGAAGTCGACCTGGCCGGCCCGCGCGCCGGCGAAGTGTTGGTCGAACTGAAAGCCACCGGGATTTGCCATACCGATTACTACACCTTGTCCGGCGCCGATCCGGAAGGCCTCTTCCCCGCCATCCTCGGCCATGAAGGCGCCGGCGTCGTCGTCGACGTGGGCCCGGGCGTGACGACCCTGAAAAAGGATGACCACGTCATTCCCCTGTACACGCCGGAATGCCGCCAGTGCAAGTTCTGCCTGTCGCAAAAGACGAATCTGTGCCAGGCCATCCGCTCCACGCAGGGCCGCGGCCTGATGCCGGACGCCACCAGCCGCTTTTCGCTGAACGGCCAGCCGCTGTTCCACTACATGGGCACGTCCACCTTTTCCAATTACATCGTCGTGCCGGAAATCGCCCTGGCCAAGATCCGTGAAGACGCACCGTTCGATAAAGTTTGCTACATCGGCTGCGGCGTGACGACGGGCGTGGGCGCCGTGCTGTTCTCGGCCAAGGTCGAGGCGGGCGCCAACGTGGCCGTGTTCGGCCTGGGCGGCATCGGCCTGAACGTGATCCAGGCGGCCAAGATGGTCGGCGCCGATAAAATCATCGGCATCGACATCAACCCGGCGCGCCAGGCCATCGCGCGCAAGTTCGGCATGACGCATTTTATCAACCCGAACGAGGTGGAAAACGTCGTCGATGCCATCGTGCAGCTGACGGACGGCGGCGCCGACTACAGTTTCGAATGCGTCGGCAACACCAACTTGATGCGCCAGGCGCTCGAATGCACGCACAAGGGCTGGGGCAAATCGTTCATCATCGGCGTGGCGGCGGCGGGCCAGGAAATTTCCACCCGTCCATTCCAGCTGGTGACGGGACGCGAATGGCGCGGTTCGGCCTTCGGCGGCGCGCGCGGGCGCACGGATGTGCCGAAGATCGTCGACTGGTATATGGAAGGCAAGCTCAACATTGACGATCTGATCACGCACCGCCTGCCGCTCGAACGCATCAACGAAGGTTTCGACCTGATGAAGAGCGGCGAATCGATCCGTTCCGTCGTGTTGTACTAATTTTATCGGATGTACTCATTGCGCAACACTTGACGGACGGGGCAGGGCGGCAGGCTGTACTTCGCTGCCTGCCCCTGCTAGTGTGAAGACATACCGCCTTGCTTTGGGAGCCGTTCATGTTTGCCACTGCCTACCTCGCGACCCTGCGCCGCATGTTGCCCGTCTTCCTCGGCGCGGCCCTGTCTTCCCTGCTGGCCTTGTGGTGGAGCAATGCCGCCAGCCTCGCCACGCCCGCCATCTGGCTGGCGCTGCTGGCCACCTATCTGCTGTGCGCACTGATGTTTACGCCGCTGGCCCGGCAGAGCCGCCAACTGGCCACGCGCCACGTGCGTCACGGCAAGTTGCGCTGAGTCTCGCGGACCTTCGCTGCGCCTAGCGCGCCGTGCTGGAAAAGCGCTCGCGGTAGTCGCGCGGCGTGATGGCGAGCTTCTTTTGAAACAGGCGGCGCAGCCTTTCCTCGCTGTGCAAGCCCGCCTGCACGGCCACCTGTTTTAAGGAAGATACATTGTCTTCCAGCAAACGGCGCGCCACTTCGAAGCGGGCCGTTTCGATGAATTCCGTGGGGCTGGCGCCCGTTTCGCGCTGGAACACGCGCGTAAAATTGCGCTCGCTCATGGCCAGCCTGGCCGCCAGCAGCGGCACCGTAAGCTCGTCGGCCAGGTGTTCCATGATCCAGCCCTGCAACTGACGGATGGTGGGATGCGTCGTCATCTGGCTCGACAGGTGCACGGAGAACTGCGACTGGCCGCCCGGCCGCTTCAGATACACGACCAGGTCGCGCGCCACTTCCAGCGCGATATCGCGGCTGAAATCGTCTTCCACCAGGGCCAGCGCCAGGTCGATGCCGGCCGTGACGCCGGCCGACGTCCAGAACTTCCCTTCCCGCACGAAAATCGCATCGGCATTGACCTGTATCAAAGGATAGCGCTGGCGCAGGCTGTCCACGGCGCTCCAGTGCGTGGCGGCGCTCTTGCCGTCGAGCACACCGGCCTCGGCCAGGAAGAAGCAGCCCGTGCACAGGGCCGCCAGCGTATCGATGCGCGGCGCCGCCTCGGCCACCCAGGCGGCGAGGGCGGGAATGTCTTGCAAGACTTGCTCGACGTGGTGGCAGCCGACGATGACGGCCAGGTCGGGCAGGCGGTGCGCATCGAGCGCCTTGCTGGCGTGCAGCGACATCAGCGTGTCCGACTCGACCGGGCCGATGGCCGTCGATACGATGCGCACGTCGTAGCCGCCGGGCAGATTGCGCAGGCGCAAATGGGTGTTGGCGTAGTCAAACACTTTCATGGCGCCGATGGCTTCGAGCGCCTTGAAGCCGGGATAGACGATGATGTCGACGGTGCGCAGGGGGAATTCTTTGGGACTTTGCTTGATCATGCGATATGCGCGAGGGGGATAAATACTGCCATAATGCAACAACAGCGGGGACGTAGATTAGCATGGAAATATCCACGCGCCGGCTGGCTTCCCACACATCAGACCCCAGGACATCGTGCGCCTATTCCATTTTCTTGTTGCCCTGACATGCTTGCTGGGCACATCCCTTGCCCATGCGGCCACGCTCAATTTTTTAATGGCGGCAATGTTGCCGGCTGTACCATCAATGGCGCGCAATACACGTGCGCCTCGCTGGCGCTGGGCTCTACCGACGTCATCGTCATCGGCAGCGCGTATGCCGTGACGGTCAACAGTTCCCTGGCGATGAGCTACAACCAGGGCTTGACGATGAGCGGCAATGCCGCGCTGACGATCAAGGGCAATCTCGACATCAAGGACATCAAGCCATCGAACCTGAATGTGACGGGCGGGAACTTGACGGCCGAGGGCGGCACTTTCCTCATGGGCGCGCAGGAACAGACGATTACGGCGAATATTTCCGCCACGACCATCAAGATGGGCTCGAACAACGTCACGGTGACGGGCAAGATCAGCGCCAAGGGCCCGGTGGAAATCGCCTCGGGTTCCGTCATCAACGGTCCGATCAGCGGCACCGTCGTCACTATCCTGCCCGCCAGTACCCGCATCCAGGGCGATATCACGGCGACCACCTCGCTGACCATCGGTTCCGGCAGCAGCCAGGTGACGGGCAACCTGAAATCGCCGACGATCGACTTGAAGGCATCGGGCCTGCTCGTTACGGGCGACGTGGAGGCCAGCAATTCTTTGTCGATCGCTTCCGGCAATGGCATCAAGGGCAATGTCGATGCCGGCGAAGTCACGCTCGACTCGTCCAACGCCTACATCACGGGCAACGCCAAGGTTGACCACATCACCCTGGGCTGGCAGGGCCGGGTGCAGCAAACCATCACTTGCGAGGCGTATACGCCGTCGAACCCGTGCAGCTGCGTGACGAACAACAGCGGCTGGGCTTTCAATGAGCCGATGGGGCCGAAGTGCGGACCCAGTACGCCGAGCGGACTGCACCATTTCCAGATAGACCACCCGCTGACGGCGCTTACTTGCCAGGTACCCACGGTGAAAGTGACGGCCTGCGCCGATGCCAGCTGCAGCGCGGTCTACAAGGGTAGTCCCAGCCCCAGCGTCACCGTCAGCCCGGGCGGCGTGCCGCCGACGCAGATTGATACCAGCGGCGTCAACGCCAATGTCGCGGTGCGCCAGACCACGGTGGGCATCGCCACGCTGAGCCTGGTCAGCACGCCCGCCACGACGGGGGCGCTGGTGTGCAAGAGCGGCGGCAATACGAGCAATTGCCAGATCAGCTTTCTCTCCAGCGGCTTCCAGGTGAGCGGCATTCCGCGCTACGCGGAAGAAGCGGGCGAACTGGAAATCAGCGCCTTGCAGACCTCGTCCGGCAATCGGGACGTTTGCGTGCCCATGTTCGGCGGCCAGAAGAAGGACTTGACCCTCAGTTGCGCGTACAGCAATCCGGATAAGGGGACATTGCCAGCGCGCATCTTTGACAGCGCCACAAATAGCTATGTCGCCCTGGCGGCCAACGACCAGAGCAGCTGCGCCGGGTCGAGCACCAAGGTGACGGTAACCTTCGGCGCCAATGGCGTGGCCAAGCCGAACATGCTGTATGCCGATGCGGGAGCGCTGATCCTGACGGCTGCCTACAATCCGAAAAGCGGCAGCGATAGCGGCCTGGACATGAGCGGCAGCGGCACGGTCATCGTGGCGCCAGCGAAATTTCTGTTCACGCGGCTGGCGCCGACGCAGCGCGCGGGCCTGCCCGCCGCACCCTTGACGCCCGGTGCGACCATCACGCTGTCGGCCGTCAACGCGCTCGGTGCCGTGACTAAGAACTTTGGCAACGAAAGCGGTGTCGCCGTGCAAAAAGTCGTGCTCAATCGTATCCTGCTGGCGCCGCTCTATACAGGCGTAGCCAATCCGGAAGTTGGCGGCGATCTCGATTTTGTGAAAAAAGGGGGCGTCATCACGGCGCCGCCGCTGGTCTGGCCCGAAGTGGGCAAGATCAACTTCACGGCTGCGCTGCAAAACGGTTATCTGGGCAGCAGCCTGACGTCGCCGGGCGCCAGCGACCCCGTGCTCTTTTACCCGCATCATTTCGTGACGGAACTGGTCATCAAGCAAGTGGATCTCCCGGGGGGGGCGAAGACGGAGTTTCCTTTCCCGTGCAGCGCGCCGCTCGCCTGCTCCGGCAACCGCGCCGTGTATTCGCGCCAGCCCTTCGATCTGACCATCCGCGCCCAGAACTCGGGCGGCGTGGATACCAAGAATTTCGACGCCAGGAATGACGACATCAACAAAACGCAAGTGACGTTGCTACCGTATGACGCGGCTACGGGAAAGAACAGTTATCCGCCCACGGCGCCATCGGGCAGCACGCTGACGGATGGGGCAAAAGCACCTGCGGCCGTGACTGGCGTCCCCGTCACCAGTTTCAGCAATGGCGTCGCCACGCGCCCCATCGCCTACAGCTTCCCCGCCGCCTACGCCGTGCCCAAGGAGACGAAAGCACTGGCCTCGCCGACGGGTCTGCTGTTGCGCACGACGTATGCCTATCCTGCTGCCGGGAATGTGAGCTCGGCGCCGGCCGATGGCCAGGAAGCGCAATTGACCGTGCTCACGGGCCGCCTGATGGTGCCGCATGACTACGGTTCCGAGCGCTATCCCGTGCGGCTGGCCGTGCAGACGCAGTACTGGGACGGCAAGACCTGGGTTACCAGCCTGCTGGACAGCATCAGTGCGTTCGACAACACGCTGGTGGTGTTTGCCAATTGCAAGAAAACCCTGGTGTGCAAGGACTTTGCATTCCCCGCTGGCACTACTATTACTTATACGGTCGACAAGGGCGTCTTGCCGCCGAATAAACGCCTGACCCTGGCGGCACCCGGCGGGGGCAAGACGGGCAGCGTCGATGTTTCCGTGCCCGGCATTGCGTACTTGCCCAGCACCGTGGGCACCGTCGTCTTCGGCGTCTTCAAATCGGGTCCCGTGATTTACCTGCGCGAGATGTATTGAGCCAGAACAAAGGGCGGGCGCAGAAAGAGGGAAAAACCAGTAACATGCCTGGCTGTGGCATTTCCCCCAACCTCAGACTGGAGTTTCTATGAGCACAACTTCGCAGTGGATCGATATCGCCGGCCCGGACGGCAGCTTCCAGGCTTACCTGGCCGTGCCGCACGTGGGCAAGGGTCCCGCCATCATCCTGTTGCAGGAAATTTTCGGCGTCAACGAGCACATCCGCGCCGTGGCCGACCAGTACGCGGCCGATGGCTACGTGGTGCTGGTGCCCGACCTGTTCTGGCGCGCCGGCGCGCACATCGAACTGGGCTATGACGCGGATGGCTGGAAGCGCGCCGTCGAACTGATGCAGGCCACCGATAACGAGCATGCCTTGAGCGATATCAAGGCCACCGTCGCCGTCCTGCGCGCGCGTCCGGAAGTGACGGGCAAGCTGGCCTCGGTCGGCTACTGCTTCGGCGGCCGCTTGTCGTTCCAGACGGCCGCGGCTGGCCTGGCCGACGCCGCCATCGCCTATTACGGCGGCGGCATCCAGAACAAGCTGGACCTGGCCGACAAGATCCAGGTGCCGCTGCTCATGCATTTCGGCGGCCAGGACAGCCATATTTCGCCGCAAGCCGTGCAAAAGATCGCCGCCGAGCGCTTCGAAGACCGGCAAGACGTGGAAATCCATATCTACCCGGGCGCGGAGCACGGTTTCAACTGCACCCACCGCGACAGCTACCAGCAGCGCGCCGCCGCCCACGCGCACGGCAATTCCCTGATTTTCTTGGCGGAAAATCTGTAAGAGAGCCAGCCCAGGCTGGCCGGTTGCCATGGTTTGTTCAGCAGCAAAGCCGCATGGGCGCTAAAATAGCGGCTGTGCCGGGCAACTCCGGCCGGCCGGGCGCGGCGCCCGGCAAACCTGGATGAGGAACCGAATTAAAGATGGCCCAAGTAATTGTTTCTGTAACATTGGCGGCAAGCGCCGAACGCGTGTGGGATTTTATCGGCGGCTTCCAGTCGCTGAATGAATGGTCGAGCTCCATCAAGACCAGCCTGTCCGAACACGGCGGCCGCGTGCGCCGCCTGAAAACCACGGACGGCGCCATCATCGCCGAACGCCTGCAAAGCTACAGCGAAGCGGACAAGAGCTACAGCTACACCATCGTCTCGGGCCCGATCCCCGTCAAGAACTACCGTTCCACCCTGCGCGTCACGGGTGAACCGGGCGGCGCTTCCTGCGTGGCGGAATGGTCGAGCGAGTTCGACGCGGCCGAAGGCGTGGAAGAAGTCATGATCGGTGCGTTCCAGCACCTGTATGAGACGGCATTCGTCGACCTGAAACGCATCATGGCCATTTGAATCACCAAACCCCATAGCAAATACCGGGGTCGGACCCTGAGGGTCCGACCCCAGCCTTTCTGCTTTGCGGGTTAAAACGTTGTTACCCTCCTAGCGTTTGACTTTGCCAAACGCCTCGCCCTTGTTCCACACAGGCAAGTTCTTGTCGTTCGCCACTTCGTAACCGAGGTTCAGGGTGAACTGCGCCTGCTGCAGCATGCCCGACAAGTCCCACGACGGGTGGTATTCATCGGTGACCTGGTGGTAATCCTTTTTAAAGGCCACCAGGCGCTCGCCCGACGCTTTCGGCTCCTTGACGAAGTCAAACGAGCCGTCGCCGGAAAACACGGCCGAGCCCACGTTGAAGGCGGGCACGCCCGCCTTGGCAAATGCAAAATGGTCGGCCCGGTAAAACGCGCCGGACAGGTCGGGAATGGTGGGCGCCAGGCGCAGGCCCATGCGTTTGGCGACTTTGGCGGCGCTCGCGTACAGGCTGCTGCGCTCGGCGCCGGCCACGCCGATGTCGCGCGTCTTGCCGACGAAATTCATGCTGTCGAGATTCAGGTCGGCGGCCGTTTTCGCCAGCGGCCACAGGGGCGCGCGCGTGTAGGCCGTGCTGCCCAGCATGCCCGTTTCCTCGCCGGCCGGCCACAGGAAGATCTGCGTGCGGCGCGCCGGCTGTTTTACGGCCACTTGCGCCATGGCCAGCAGGGCCGCCGCGCCCGAGGCATTGTCGATGGCGCCGTTGTAGATATGGTCGCTTTGCCCTGCGCGGGCGCTGCCTTCGTCATCCTTGCCCAGGTGGTCCCAGTGGGCCGAGTAAATGACGGCTTCGTCCTTGAGCTTCGGGTCCGTGCCGGGCACGATGCCGGCCACGTTGAATTGCTCGATGCTGCGGATCTGGCTGTTCAATGCCACCTTGACCGTGGCGTTCAGGGCCACGGGGCGGAAGTCGCGCGTTTCCGCCTGCGCGCGCAAGGCGTCCAGGTCTTGCCCCGCTTGCTGGAACAGGGCGCGCGCCATGTCTTCCTGCAGCCAGCCTTCCATCGCATTGCCCGTGCCGGCCAGGCTGAAGCGCTCGTGGCCGAAACCGTTGGCCGGTACCGACCATGGGTACGAGGCGGACTCGGTCGTGTGGATCAGCAGCACCCCGGCCGCGCCCTGGCGCAGCGCTTCCTCGTACTTGTAGACCCAGCGGCCGTAATACGTGAGCGACTTGCCGGCAAAGCGCTGCGGCTCGGCGGCGGTCGGCTGCGGGTCGTTGACCATCATGATGACCAGTTTCCCTTTTAAATCAACGCCCTTGAAATCGTCCCACTGCTCTTCGGGCGCGCGGATGCCGTAGCCGGCAAACACCACGGGGGCGTCGAACGCCACTGTCTGCTGGCCATTCGCCGCGCCAAAGACGATGTCCTTGCCGAAGGCGGGAGACAAGGTCTTGCCGCCCGCGCTGAACGTTACCGTGCTCGATGGCAAGGCCTTGCTGCCGACGATGGTCAGCGCCTGGCGGTAGCTGCCGTCCGGCAACGGTTGCAGGCCGGCCACGGCCGCCTGCGTTTCCAGGTAGCGCACGGCAAGGTCGCCGCCGCGCTGGCCCGTGCCGCGTCCTTCCAGCAAGTCGTCGGCCAGGAAGGACAGATGGGCGCGCAAGGGCGCTTCGGCGACGAGTGGTTGGGCGAGGGCAGCCGTGCCGAACAGGCTGGCGGCGAGGACGAGGGGAAAACGCATGACAACTCCAAAAGTGAATACGGGAAAGCAAAGCAGCGGCAATCTTACTCTACCGCAATGCTCCAGCGTAGCGCGCGGCGCGCGCGCGCCGTTGCGGCCACAATGGCCGCTGGTCCACCGACAAGGAGCGTTCCATGACTAGCCCTGACTTGCAATCGAACAATACCCTGCGTACCGCCGACGGCACCTTGATCTACTACAAGGACTGGGGCAGCGGCCCGCCCGTCGTCTTCAGCCACGGCTGGCCTTTGTCGTCCGACGCCTGGGAAGACCAGATGTTTTATCTTGCCGCGCGCGGCTACCGCGTCATCGCGCACGACCGGCGCGGCCATGGCCGTTCCAGCCAGCCCTTCGAGGGCAACGACATGGATACCTATGCCGACGACCTGGCTACCCTGATCGACGCGCTGGACCTGGCGGGCGCTACCCTGGTGGGTCACTCGACGGGCGGCGGCGAAGTGGCGCGCTACATCGGCCGCCATGGCACGCAGCGCCTGGCCGGCGCCGTGCTGGTGGGCGCCGTGCCGCCGCTGATGCTGCAAACGGCCGAGAACCCGCTGGGCTTGCCGCTATCCGCATTCGACGCCATCCGCGCCGGCGTGCAGGCCGACCGCAGCGCCTTCTTCCGCGACTTGAGCGAGGCCTTCTATGGCTACAACCGGCCCGGCGCCACGCCGTCGCAGGGCGTGCGCGAGCATTTCTGGCTGCAAGGCATGCAGGCGGGCATGCCGGCATCGTATTTGTGCATCAAGCAATTTTCCGAGACGGATTTCACCAGCGACCTGGCCAAATTCGACGTGCCGACCCTGGTGATCCATGGCGACGACGACCAGATCGTGCCGATTGCCGCCTCGGCGCGGCGCACTGCCGAGCTCATCATCGGCAGCAAATTGCTCGTGTATGCGGGCGCGCCGCATGGCCTGGCGACGACGCACAAGGACAGGCTGAACGAGGACTTGCTGGAGTTCTTGCGCCACTCGGTCGATGCGGCAAGCAATATCGAGGCGCACCTGTAAAACGGGCATATCTATTGCAAAACACATAATATTGCTTGGTTTTTGCACCAATTGCGTGCGGATCGCCGCCGATTTTTCTGCGTTTTAGGATGCAAAAAATGGCGTTCTGCCGCCTCGTTCCACCCGGTACGGTCCAGTAAAGAGTAAACTAGCAGATACACTCTTTCGCATTGGGCGATTCGAGCGAACTTGTGAGTGATTTCATGTCTGATACACCAATTTCCTTATTTTCCGACCTTAACCTGAGCGAGCCGCTGATTCGCGCGCTCAAGGATGTCGGTTACGAAACACCGTCGCCTATCCAGGCGGCCACGATTCCATTATTGCTCGCTAACCGCGACGTGCTGGGCCAGGCGCAAACAGGCACGGGTAAGACCGCCGCCTTCGCCTTGCCTATCCTGTCGCGCATTGATCTGAAACAAAGCTCACCCCAAGCCCTGGTCCTGGCACCGACGCGCGAACTGGCCATCCAGGTCGCCGAAGCGTTCCAGGTGTACGCCGCCCACATTCCCGGCTTCCACGTGCTGCCGATCTACGGCGGCCAAAGCTACGGCCCGCAGCTGTCGGCCCTGCGCCGCGGCGTGCACGTCATCGTCGGCACCCCGGGCCGCGTCATCGATCACCTGGACAAGGGTTCGCTCGACCTGTCCAAGCTGAAAACCCTGGTGCTGGACGAAGCCGATGAAATGCTGCGCATGGGCTTTATCGACGACGTTGAACGTATCTTGAAAGAAACCCCGGAAGGCCATCAAACGGCGCTGTTCTCGGCCACCATGCCTTCCGTCATCAAGCGCATCGCCACCACCTACCTGGTGAACCCGGCCGAAGTGACGGTTGCCGCCAAGACGGGCACGGCCGACAACATCCGCCAGCGCTACTGGCTGGTGTCGGGCATGCACAAGCTCGACGCCTTGACCCGCATCCTGGAAGCGGAAGCGTTTGACGGCATGATCATCTTCGCCCGCACCAAGCTGGGCACGGAAGAGCTGGCCAGCAAGCTGCAGGCACGCGGTTTCTCGGCGGCCGCCATCAATGGCGACATCCAGCAAGCGCAGCGCGAGCGCACGATCCAGCAGTTGAAAGACGGCAAGATCGACATCCTCGTGGCAACCGACGTGGCCGCCCGCGGCCTGGACGTCGAGCGCATCAGCCACGTCGTCAACTACGACGTGCCGCACGATCCGGAAAGCTATACCCACCGCATCGGCCGCACGGGCCGCGCCGGCCGCAGCGGCGAAGCGATCCTGTTCATCACCCCGCGTGAAAAGAACTTGTTGAAAGCCATCGAACGCTCGACCCGCCAGCCGATCGGCATGCTGGAACTGCCGACGATCCAGGCCGTCAACGACGTGCGCATCGCCAAGTTCAAGGAACAGATCAGCGAAACCCTGGCCCTGGGCGAACTGGAGCAGTTCCAGTCGCTGATCGAGGATTTCGAGCGCGAACAGAACATTCCCGCCATCGAAATCGCCGCCGCCCTGGCGAAGATGGCGCGTGGCAATGTGCCTTTGTTGCTGGACAAGAACAAGGCGCGCGAGCAAGCCACGTGGCAAGACGACCGTCCAGTGCGCCAGGATCGTTTCGAACGCAACGACCGTCCGGAACGCGGCGACCGCTTCGACCGCAACGAGCGCAGCGAACGCCCGGCCTTCCCGAAAAAAGAGCGCATCCAGCGTCCGGCCGACGCCGGCATGCAGACCTTCCGTATTGAGGTAGGTCATCAACATGGCGTAAAACCGGGCAATATCGTGGGCGCCATCGCCAACGAAGCGGGCATCGATTCGAAAAACATCGGCCGCATCGAAATCTATGACGACTACAGCGTCCTGGACTTGCCAGACAGCATGCCGAAAGAATTGCTGGACCAGCTGAAAACCGTGTGGGTAGCGGGCCAGCAGCTGCGCATCAGCCGCGACGGCGACGCGCCGGACCTGGCGCCGCCAGCCGCGCCGCGCAAGCCGTTCGCCGCCAAGTCCGCGCCAGCGGATGCGGGCGAGGCAGCACCTGCGCCGCGTGCGCCGAAGAAGGAACGTCCACGCCCGGGCGTGACGGCGTACCGCATCGAAGTGGGCCGTGAGCACGCCGTAACGCCAAGTAACATCGTGGGCGCCATCGCCAACGAAGCGAACCTGGAAGCCAAGCATATCGGCCGCATCGATATCTTTGACAACTACAGCGTGCTGGACTTGCCGGAAGGCATGCCGCCGGAAATCCTCGACCACCTGAAATCGGTCGTGGTCTCGGGCCAGAAGCTGCGCATCAGCCTCGACGACGGCACGACGGAGCGCAAGCCGGCGCCACCGCGTCCGAAATCGCCGCCGCGTAAATCATTCAAGTAAGCCATCCCGACGCAGGCGCCTCTCCGGCGCCTGTGTCGCGGATTGGAGACACATCCCCCACTGGCGCGTTCGCGCCAGTTTTTATTTTCCCTCAAGAAATGAACATTGTTGCCGCGTTATGGTTGGCGGCAGGCGTAGCCATGCACCGGCCGTTATTGCAACCGCCCGCTGTCTTTTTATCGGCACAAGTACCGTGTTTATTGCTTGCCGCATCGATACATAATTTTTTATTAATTATTGTATATGCACCCAATTCGAATTTTGCATTTCAATAAAATCAACCAAGTTGAGTCAAAGTAAATTCTAAAACATAAATGAATTATCTTTTATTAAATTGTTTGACTGGCGTCACTGTCGCCGGAGCGATATATCATGGGTGCTTGATGTGGTATATTGTTTTTATGTTTTTGTTATGCTAGTTGAAAAAAAATAGAGGAGCGACGATGCGGGTCAATACGCCTATCACGCAAAATGAATACGTATTAAATGAAGGCATGACGATTGTTTCCACGACGGATTTACAGGGAAACATCAATTACGCCAATCAGTATTTCATTGAAGTCAGCGGCTTTTCAGAAATGGAACTGCTGGGTGCGCCACAGAATATTTTGCGTCATCCCGATATGCCGGCCGAAGCGTTCGCCGACCTGTGGGACACCATCAAGACGGGCATGCCCTGGACGGGCATGGTCAAGAACCGCTGCAAGAATGGCGACTTTTATTGGGTCTTCGCCAATATCACGCCCGTCATCGAAAACGGCCGCCCGATCGGCTATATGTCCGTGCGCACCAAGCCCACGCGCGAGCAGATCAACGAGGCGTCGGCCCTGTATAAAAGTTTTAAAGACGGCAATAGCGCCAATCTGGCGATCCGCAACGGCCGCGTCGTGCGCCAGGGCTGGGCCGCCAGGCTGGCCGAGTGGCGCAAATTGACCCTGTCGCAAGACCTGGCCCTGCATTGCATCGTCTTTGGCGTGGTGCTGGCCATCCTCGGCTGCGCCGTGTGGAATATCGACGGCGACACGAGCACGGCCACGCGCAGCTGGCTCAGCGGCGCTGCCGCCGCCGCCGTCGCGCTGATGCTGTATTTCTGGGCCCATCTGCACAATTCCCTCGTCGCGCCGCTGGGCGACGCCATCACCGTGGCGCGCAAGATGGCCGGCGGCGACTTGACGGGCGTCATCGACAAGGTGCGCGATGATGATATGGGTCAATTGATGGCGGCCTTGCGCCAGACCAATATCAACTTGCACAGCATCATCGGCGACGTGCGCGCCAACTTCGAGGATATCCGCATCACCACGGCGGAAATCGCCACGGGCAATATGGATCTGTCCAGCCGCACGGAATCGCAGGCGTCCAGCCTGGAGCAGACGGCGGCCAGCATGGAAGAACTGACGTCCACCGTGCAAAACAGCGCCGACCACGTGTCCACGGCCAACGACCTGGCGGTGCAGGCGTCCACCATCGCTGCCAAGGGCGGCACCATCGTCAGCGAAGTGGTCACCACGATGGATGAGATCAGCAGCTCGTCGCGCAAGATTCTCGACATCATCGGCCTGATCGACGGCATCGCCTTCCAGACGAATATCCTGGCCTTGAACGCGGCCGTGGAAGCGGCCCGCGCGGGCGAGCACGGCCGCGGCTTTGCCGTCGTGGCCGGCGAAGTGCGCAGCCTGGCGCAGCGCTCGGCCACCGCGGCGAAAGAGGTGAAAAACCTGATCGACCATTCGATCGCCACCGTGAACGCGGGCAGCGTGCTGACCAGCAATGCGGGCGCCACCATGGCGGAAGTGATCGCTTCGGTGGCCCGCGTGACGGAAATGATGGACGAGATTTCCTCGACCACGCGCGAGCAGAACCAGGGCATCGGGCAAGTCAACCAGGCCGTCATTCACATGGATGGCATCACGCAGCAGAACGCGGCGCTGGTGGAGCAGGCCGCCGCGGCCGCCACCAACCTGGCGCAGCGCACCGAGAGCGTGGCCCAGTCGATCGGCATCTTCAAACTGAAGGCCTCGCCCAAGCGCAAGGCTACCGGCGTGGGGCGCAGCGTGGGCGCTGGCGTCGCGTCGCGGGCCTTGCTGAAGGCACGCTAAGACGATCATCCCGCCAGTGCAACGCTGGCGGGAGCTACTTCGGTACCCGGTACACCTCGCCGCTGCGCACCTTCTTCACCACCCCATCCCCGCCAAACAGCATCACATATTCGCCCTGCGCGCCCGAGGCGGCAGGGTAGCTGTACATCCACACTTCATTGCCGCTGTCGAAACGGATCGAGGTGCTGTCGCCCAGCGCGGCGCGCACCTGTTCGCGCGTGCTGCTACCCACGTGCACCGTCTGTTCCAGTGTTGCGTACGGGACATTCTTGCTTGCTTGCAAGGCGCGCGTGCCGGAACAGGCGGCCAGCAATGCCAGCACGGGAAATACCAGCCACTTCATGGCGCCACCTCGTCCATATAGTCAAATTCCAGCAGGGTGTCGTCGGGCCAGCTGGCATCCCACAGGGGCGCGTAATACGTGCGGTCGAGCAAGACCTGGCAATCGCAATAGGGCAGCGAGGCGGGCGTTTGCTCGCCGCCCGCGTACAGCATGGTGAACGGTAGCGCAACCCTGCGCTCGCCATGCACGAGGGTGACGCCGAACAGGGGCCGCTCCGTGAAGAACAGATAGTTGCCGTCCGGCTCGGAACACACTTTATCAGTGCTGTAGAGCATGCTGGACAGCCAGGCGATGATTTGCGGGTCGTTCGAGATCAGGCCGGAATCCATGCCGGCGCGGCATTCCAGGCGCAGGTCGCCCAGGCGCCGCGTGCCGGGCGGCAAGCCGGGCGTGATCACCTGCGCGCGCCAGCTCATGGTGGTCGCCTTGCGGTTGGCGATCAGCACGGCGTCTTCGCGCGCCGCTTGCGCGTTGCGCACGGGGGCAAAGCTGTGGTCCTCTGCCAATGGTAACGGGATGCTGACGGTGTCGCCGGCGATGCGCAGCTGCACGCCCTGCATGTCCACGCCGGGCTGGCGCGGCAGCAAACGAAAGCGCAGCACGGCCTGCGGCGCCAGCGCATGGTCGCGCTCGAAGCGGTCCACGCCCTGCAGCATCTTGCGATACGATTTATCGACGGGGTCGCGCGTGGCGTCCACTTTCACTTGTGGCACGGGCGCGGTTTGCGCCAGCGCAACAGCGCCATGGAGCAGCAGAACCAGCAGCAGGGAGGGATGAATGCGCATGGCCTGATGCTACGCTTTTTTGCGCGGCGGCCACGCACGGGTGGGTCTATCAGTATTCGCTATATTTGCGCGCGTCGCCGCGCACCTGCTGCGCCGGATACTTCTGCGCGTTCAGCTCCATTTTCTCCAGCACGGCCGCGTGCAGGTCGACGCCGCTCTTGTCGGCCAGCCGTACCAGGTACATCAGCACGTCGGCCAGCTCGTGGCGGATGCCCGCGCGCCTGGCATCGTCCAGCTCGGCGTCCGCGCCCGTCGGCAGCCACTGGTAGTGCTCGGCCAGTTCCGCCACTTCCACGGACAGGGCCATGGCCAGGTTTTTCGGCGTGTGGAACTGGTCCCAGTCGCGCTCGTCGGCAAAGGCGCGCAGGCGCGCGCGGATATCGAGCAGGCTGTCGCTGGGCGCGCTCATGCGGCCGCCTGCAGCGGTTTTTCCATGAAGACACTGAATGGATCGTCGCGATAGCCGCCGTACGGTCCGCGCCGCTGGTAGCCGTGGCGCGCGTACAGGGCGATGGCTTCCGGCTGGTGGATGCCCGTTTCCAGGGTCAGCAGGCGGCAGCCGCGCGCCAGCGCCTGCTCTTCCAGCAGGGCCAGCAGGCGCTTGGCCAGGCCCAGGCCGCGGCTGTCCGGGTGCACGTACATGCGCTTGAGCTCGCCGAATGCGGGCGTGACGACGATGGCGCCGCAGGCGCGCGCCGCGCCCGCCGCATCGCGGGCGACGGCAAACAGCAGCGTGTCCGGCGGCACGGAGGCCAGATCCAGTGAATAGACGCACTCGGCCGGATACAGCGTTTGTTGATATGCATCAAGCTCGGCGATCAGGGTCTGCACGTCCGCTTGCTGCGGCGATTCCAGGTGAATTTGCATGGAGGAAAGCACGTTGACTGAGATTCCCCCATGGTATCACTGCGGCGGCGCCAGGCGCATGGTCAGGCCGATGGGCGACATCACAAAACCCATCAGTTCCTGCGCCTCGCCGCCATCGGGCGTATCGACGCCGGCGATGTCGAAGCTGCCAAGCAGCATGGCCATGGCGATCTTGATTTCCAACAAGGCCAGGTAGCGGCCCGGGCACGTGCGCAAGCCGGCGCCAAACGGCATGGCGGCGCGCTTGTCGCTGGCTTCCGCATTGCCGGCCAGCCAGCGCTCGGGCTTGAACGCTTGCGCGTCGGGAAAGTGCGTATCGGACACACTGTCGTGGCGCATCACGCACCACAGCATGCTGCCGGCGGGCACGGCCACGTCGCCCACCACCGTGTCGCGCAGCGCTTCGAGCGGGATGTAGGGCGCCACCGGTTTCAGACGCATGGCTTCGCTGGCGCAGGCGCCCAGGTAGTCGAGGCTGTCCATCTGCGCCAGGGTGAACTGCGCCGCGTCGGGTGCCAGGCGCCGCACTTCCTCGCGCGCCTTCGCCAGGGTATGCGGATTGCTTTGCAGCAAATAAATCATCCAGGACAGCGTATTGGCCGTCGTGTCTTCGCCCGCCAGCAGCATGGTCAGCACATTGCCGGCCACGGCGCGGTCGTCCACGCCGCTGCCGGCTTCGTCGGCGGCGGCGATCATGGCTTCGAGCAGGTTGGGCGGCCGCACGCGCCGGGCGGGATCGCGTTCCAGGCGGGTGCGCGCCTGCCGCACCAGGTCGGCCACGGCCACGTCCAGCGCCGCCACGTCGCGGTCCAGCCGGCGGTCGACGGGCAGCTTGAAGTAGCGCCAGTACGGCACCATCGACAGGCTGCGCCGCGCCACGGCGGGCAGGATCGCGTCGAGGTGGCGCTGGATCACGTCTTCGCCCGATTCCAGCGTGTTGACTGCAGTGCCGAAGGCCAGGCCGGCGATGATGTCGACCGTGTAGCGTTTCAGGTCGCCGTCCAGGTCGATCGCCTTGCCTTGCGTGGCGGCAAGATGCCAGCGCCGCTGCAGTCGCTGCGCCACCGTCACCAGCGCGGGGAAATACGCCTTGATGGCGCCCGGCGCCATGCCGGCCATCACCATGCGGCGCTGGTTGCGCCACTCGCCGCCCTCGGCCAGGAACAGGCCGGGGATGCCGCCCATTTCCACGGAAATCGTGTAGCTCGACAGCGGACGCCGGAAGCCGTCCGGGCGGTCGCGCAGCACGGCCGACACCGTCTCGCTGTCGGCCACCACCAGCACCAGCGTGCGGCCGAACCAGGCGCGCATGAGGGGGCCGTAGCGCCGTACCCAGCCTTCCACGTCGCGGTGGATACGCGGCAGTCTTACTTGCAGCGCGTTGCCGATGATGGGCAGCGCGAACGGCCCCGGCAACTGGCGGATCTGGCGCAGGGCGGTGGCGGGGGCGGCGGCGTGGTCGAGCGGTGGCATGGCGTACTCCTGGTGGATGGCGACAATGACATCACTGTAGCGCGCTTGCCGGCGAGCGTCTTGAACGAATACGACATCGCGCGGCGCCCGGCTTTGCCGGTACAATCGTCGCCATGCCTGCCGCCCCTATGCCCCTGACCCGTCTGATCGCGCCGCGCACCGCGCTCGCTTCCTGCGTGCGCGCCTTCCTCGTGCGCGACACCACGCGCAGCGCGCCATTGCCGCCCGCGCAGCGCCTGAACCGCTTTCCCGCCACGCCCATGTGCTGCCTGCTGTGGACCGTCGCGGGCGAGGTCGAGGCGGCGGCGCCCGGCCCCGATTTGCTGCATGTGCGCATGCCGCCCGCCCTGTTCAGCGGCCCGCGCGGCTATCCGCTGGTCAGCTACAACCCCGGCCCCGTGCACTCGTTCATGGTGATGCTGTATCCGGCCGCCCTGCATGCGCTGACGGGCATCGACATGGCCGTCCTGTTCGACCAGGTGCGCCCGCTCGAACCCCTGTTCGACGCCGACTGGCTGGCGCTGTCCGATGCCGTGCTGGCCGCGCCCGACGATGCCGCCCGCGTCAGGCTGGTGGAGGATTTTCTCGCGCCGCGCTGGGCGGTGGCGCGCAAGAACGGCGACCATCCGGCCGGCGCCGTGCAGGACTGGGTGCGCCGCCTGCTGGGCGTGCAGGCCGCATCGACGGGCCTGGCCAGCGGCGTGCGCAATATCGAGCGCCGCATCAAGGCCTGGGCCGGCCAGCCCATGCGCACCCTGCGCCGTATGCACCGCGCGGAACAGTCGTTTCTCGACGCGCGCGAGGCCATGCTGCAAGGCAATGCCGCATGGAGCGATATCGCCGCCGATGGCGGTTACGCCGACCAGGCCCACCTGTGCCGCGAGGTGCGCGCCATCACGGGCTTGAGTCCCACCGAACTGGCGCGCGCCAGCCGCGACGACGAGAGTTACTGGGTCTATCGGATATGGGCTTGATGCCTGACCAAACCTACTGCGCGTCGGTATAGGCGGCCTGCGATGCTCACCGTACTAGAGTACGGTTGCGCTTCTTAGCCACCTCTCCCTTCCGCTCGCTACGGTTTTGTCAGGCATCGGGACGCTGCGGGCGGATAGGTTTTACGTAGCGGGTTCCTGGAATACCACGCCTTTTGCCAAAGTGACTTCATGCTGCCCTGCGCCGGGCGCCAGCATGGGGAAGCAGTTTTCCGCGCCGTGCACGCGCACGTCGAGGAAATACGGGCCCTCGGACGCCAGGCATGTCGTCAATGCCGCGTCGAGTTCCTCGCGCCGGCTCACCGTGTGCGCCTGCCAGCCGAAGGCGCGCGCCAGGGCGACGAAGTCGGGCAGCGCTTCCGTGTAGCTGTGGCTGTAGCGCCCGCCGTGTATCAGTTCCTGCCACTGGCGCACCATGCCCATGTAGCCATTGTTCGACAACACCACCTTCACGGGCAGGCGGTGCTGCACGGCCGTGGCCAGTTCCTGGATATTCATCAGGATCGACGCGTCGCCGCTGACGCACACGACGCAGGCATCCGGGTGGGCGATCTGCGCGCCGATGGCGGCCGGCAAGCCATAACCCATGGTGCCGGCGCCGCCCGAGGTCAGCCAGCGCCGGGGCTGCTCGAAGCGCAAATGCTGCGCCGCCCACATCTGGTGTTGGCCCACGTCGGTCGAGACGATGGCGTCGCCGCCATCCATTCTGTCGAGCGCCGCCTGCAGCCGCCGCATCAGCGCCTGCGGCGCGATCACGCCGGGCGTGTCGTCGAACGCCAGCGAATCCTGTGCGCGCCAGCCGTCGATGCGCTGCCACCACGGCTGGCGGTCCGCCAGCAATCGCCCGCGCAGCTGCGCCAGCAGGGCAGTGAGCACGGGCGCGCAGTCGCCGCGCAGGGCTACGTCGGCGCGCACCACCTTGCCAATCGAGGCCGGATCGATGTCGACGTGGATGACCTTTGCGCCAGGACAAAAGGCGTCCAGCCTGCCCGTCACGCGGTCGTCGAAGCGGGCTCCCACGCAAATCACCAGGTCGGCATGGTGCATGGCCAGGTTCGCTTCCAGCGTGCCGTGCATGCCCAGCATGCCCAGGAAGGCCGGGTGCGAGGCGGGAAAGGCGCCCAGGCCCAGCAGGGTCAAAGTGCAAGGCGCGGCCGCCAGTTTCACTAATTGTTGAAACGCGGCGCAGGCATCCGGGCCGGAATTGACGAGGCCCCCGCCGCCATAGAACACGGGCTGGCGCGCGGAGGCGATCAGGCTGGCGGCCCGTTCGAGATCGGCGGCGGCCGGCGGCGGCAGCGGGGCCGGCGTGGCAGGGGCAAGCACCGTCGTTGCCTGCACCGGCGCCAGCTGCAGATCCTTGGGAAAATCGACCAGCACGGGGCCGGGCCGGCCCTGCGTGGCTTGCGCATACGCTTGCTGCACGACGGCGGCCGTCTCGTCGGCCGTGCGGATTTGCCGGTTCCACTTGGTGACGGGGCGCGAAATGCCCAGCGCGTCGCATTCCTGGAAGGCGTCCGTGCCGATGCTGGTGGTGGCCACCTGGCCGCTGATGCAGATGACGGGGATCGAATCGCACAGGGCGTCGAGCAAGCCCGTGGTGGTATTGCTCATGCCGGGGCCGGACGTGACGAAGACGACGCCGGGCCGGCCCGTGCTGCGTGCGTACTTCGGCCGCGTGCACGGCTGCCTGTTCGTGGCGCACCAGCACGTGGCGCAGCCGGGGCTGGGCGTGCAGCGCGTCGTACAGGGGCAGTACGGCGCCGCCCGGGTAGCCGAAGACGGTGTCGACGCCCAGCGCCAGCAGGGTGTCGATCAGGGTACTGGCGCCGTTATGGGCGGCGCGCGCGAGGAGGGGAGCGGGATCGGGTTTCATGGCCTTATTTTCTGCCTGATGCGGCAGAAAAGGCTGCTGGTTTTCTCGTATAAAATGCATTATTCAGCAAAGTTTGCTGCAAAATAGTGAAAGAACAGAATGAAGCTCGACAAATTCGACCTCGCCATCCTGACGGCCCTGCAGCAGGATGCCCGCATCAGCCTGCACGACCTGAGCGCCAAGGTGGGCCTGACCTCGTCGCCATGCTGGGCGCGCATCAAGCGCATGGAAGACGATGGCGTCATCGAGGGCTACACGGTGAACGTCAACGCGGCCAAGGTGGGGCTGGCCGACACCGTCATCGTGCAAGTCACCTTGGACGACCATTCCGACCAGGCCCTGTTCGAATTCGGCCACGCGCTGGCCATGATCCCGGAAGTGCTGGAAGCGTTTCTCGTTTCTGGCGACTACGATTACTACCTGCGCATCGCCGTCAGCGACACGCGCGACTACGAACGCCTGTTGCGCGAGCGCCTGTATAAAATTCCCGGCATCCGCCACAGCAAATCGAGCTTTGTGTTGCGCCAGCTCAAGCATAGCTACTTGCCCCTGCAACGGTGAACCTGTACACGGCGGGAGTTTTTCCCTAGCCCATCCCCCGGTGGCTGTCCGATACTGGACAGTAATAAAAATCACTATAAAACGGGGATACGCATGAGACTGACTTTATTGGCCGCCGCCGCCATGGCGCTGTGCCAGGCGCAGGCCGCCGAACCGACGATGGCCGCCAGCCTGGCCACCTCGGGCGACTTGCCCACCGTTATCATCACGGGCAGCATGCCGCTGCCACCGTGGAGCAGCCGCGCGATGCCTTGGCCGCGCCCGTGCAGACGGCCGGCGCGCAGCAGATCGCCGATAGTGGCGCGCTCGACATTTCCGCCTTCCTGCGCCGCAACCTGGGCAGCGTCTATGTGAACGAGGTGCAGAACAACCCGTTCCAGCCCGACGTCAGCTACCGCGGCTACACGGCCTCGCCCCTGCTGGGCACGCCGCAAGGGCTGTCCGTCTATCTGGACGGCATGCGGCTGAACCAGCCGTTTGGCGACGTCGTCAGCTGGGACTTGATCCCGCGCATGGCGATCGCCTCGCTGACCTTGATGCCCGGCTCGAACCCGCTGTTTGGCCTGAACACCCTGGGCGGCGCGCTGGCCCTGCAAACCAAGGATGGCAAGAGCAATCCCGGCACGGCCGTCGAAGCGCGCCTGGGTTCCGGCAAGCGGCGCGGCGTCGAGGCCGAGCATGGCGGCAGCCATGCCAGCGGCTGGCACTGGTACGTGACGGGCAACCGCTACAAGGAAGATGGCTGGCGCGACGATTCCCCGTCCGACGTGCGCCAGCTGTTTGGCAAGCTGGGCTGGAGCGATGCGCGCACGGACATTGCCGCCACCGTGGCCCACGCCGACAATGCGCTGACGGGCAACGGCTTGCAGGAGCAGCGCATGCTGGCGCGCGATTACCGCAGCGTCTACACCAAGCCGGATTTGACGCAGAACAAGTCGACTCTGTTGAACCTGACGGGCAAGCACCAGGCCGGCGCTGGC
Organism: Janthinobacterium sp. TPC_1; assembly: GCF_056037845.1. Taxonomy (NCBI): domain Bacteria; kingdom Pseudomonadati; phylum Pseudomonadota; class Betaproteobacteria; order Burkholderiales; family Oxalobacteraceae; genus Janthinobacterium; species Janthinobacterium sp. TPC_1. Next base: position 2,232,312 of record NZ_CP195157.1, read on the forward strand.
TTGCTCTTGTCCGGCAATGTGTACTACCGCAAGATCGACACGCACACCTTCAACGGCGACCTGAACGACGAGTCGCTCGACCAGTCCGTCTACCAGCCCGGCGCGGCCGAACGGGCGGCGCTGACGGCGGCCGGCTACACGGGCTATCCCGCCAGCGGGGCGAATGCGTCGAATACGCCATTTCCGAAGTGGCGCTGCATCGGCAACGTGCTGCTGAACGATGAGCCAGCCGAAAAATGCAACGGCATGCTCAACCGCAGCCATACCGAGCAGGAAAACTATGGTTTGTCGGGCCAGTTCACGGCGCTGGCCGACCTGGCCGGCGCGCGCCATGCCGTCACGGCCGGCGCCGCCTTCGATGCCAGCCACGCCACGTTTCGCCAGAGCAGCCAGTTCGGCTATCTGAACCCGGACCGCAGCATCACGCCCGTCGACTTCTTTGCCGACGGCACGCAGATCGACGACGATGGCACGCCCGTCGACAACCGGGTCGACTTGAGCGGGCGCATGCGCACGTGGAGCGTGTATGCGAGCGACAGCATTGCGCTGAATCAAGCATTGACGGTTACCGTCTCCGGCCGCTACAACCGCAGCACCGTGCACAACCGCGACGCCATCACGCCGGACGGCGGCAGCGGCTCGCTCGATGGCGACCACCATTTCAGCCGCTTCAATCCCGCCATCGGCCTGGCCTATGCGCCGGCCGCGGGCGTGAGCGCCTACCTCGGCTACAACGAAGGCAGCCGCACGCCAACGGCCATCGAACTCGGTTGCGCCGACCCGGAAAACCCCTGCCGCCTGCCCAACGCCATGGCCGGCGACCCGCCCTTGAAACAGGTGGTCACGAAGACGTGGGAAGCGGGCCTGCGCGGCAAATTCGCCGACGTGGCGCGCTGGAGCGCGGGCGTGTTCCGCGCGGAAAACCACGACGATATCCTGTTCGTGGCCGATAACCAGGCCGGTTTCGGCTATTTTAAAAATTTCGGCAAGACGCGCCACCAGGGCGTCGAGCTGGCGCTGGACGGCAAGGCCGGCGCGCTGGACTTCGGCGTCAACTACACGTGGCTGCAGGCAACGTACCAAAGCCGGGAGCTCGTCAACGGCAGCGCCAACAGCAGCAGCGATGCGGATGCGCCTGGCCTGGAAGGCAATATCGTCATCACGCCCGGCAACCGGATACCGCTGACACCGAGCCACATTTTCAAGGCGCACATGGACTATCAAGGCGGACGCGACTGGACGGTGGGCTGGCCATGACGGCCGTGTCGAGTTCCTATGCGCGCGGCAATGAAAACAACCGGCACCAGGCGGGCGGGGCGTCGTACCTGGGATCGGGCAAGAGCGGCGGCTACGCCGTGGTGGAGCTGAACGGCAAGGTCCAGCTGACGCCCAAGCTCAGCGTGTTCGCCCAGGTGAATAATCTGTTCGACCGCAAATATGCGACGGCGGCCCAGCTGGGCGCCACGGGCTTCGACGCCAACGGCAATTTCGCCGCCCGGCCATTGCCCGCCGTGGGAGGCGAGTATCCGATGGTCAACGCGACCTTTTATGCGGCCGGCGCGCCGCGCAGCGTGAATGCGGGCTTGCGCTATGTATTTTAAGGGTGGCTGCTTTCAATAATGCCATTGCGCAGCGCCAGGTGCACGAGGGCGGCGGGACCGGGCACGTCGAGTTTTTCCTTGATGCAGGTCTGGTGGTTGGCCACCGTCTTGCTGCTCAGGTGCAGCAGGCGGGCGCAGTCGGCGGCGCTGCGGCCTTCGGCCAGCAGGCGGAAGATTTCGAATTCGCGCTGGCTCAGGCTGCTCAAGCGCTGTGCTTCCGCACTGGCCGTGCCTTGCAGCATGCCGGGCGCGCTGTGCGGATCGAGGTAGCGCCGGCCCGCGTGGGCCGCGCGCACGGCGTCGACCAGGTGTTCCGGGTCGGCTTGCTTGCTGACGAAGCCGCACGCGCCGCCATCGAGCGCGCGCGCGATCAGCTGCGGCGTGTCGTGCATGGTAAATACCAGCACGCGCGCGCCGGCATCGCGCGCGAGCAGCTTGCGCAGCAATTCCAGGCCGCCGATGCCGGGCATGGACAAATCCGTCACGCAGACGTCGGGCGCGTGCTCCTGGTACAAGGCATACGCCGTTTCGCCATTGCCCGCCTCGGCCACGACGGCGATGTCGCCGCCCTGTTCCAGCAGGCGGCGGTAACCGGAGCGCACCACCGGATGGTCGTCCACCAGCATCACGCGGACCGGGGTCAGCGCCGCGTTCATGCCGCACCGGCCGTCAGCGGCATCGCCACTTCGATGCGCAAGCCCTTGCCCAGCCCGCTGATCCAGCGGATATGGCCGCGCAAGCCGGCCACGCGCTCGCGCATGCCCAGCATGCCGAAACCGCCTTCTTCCGTTTTGTCCTGGCGCAAACCCCGGCCATTGTCTTCGATGGCCAGGTGCAACATGCCGTGCGCATCGGCGCGCAATTCCACCGTGGCATGGCCGGCGCCCGCGTGGCGCGCCACGTTCGTCAAGCCTTCCTGCACCAGGCGGTAGATGGCGGTGGCGGTGCCGTCATCGAGGCCGGCGGGGATGGCCTGCGGCGCGAAATGCGCGAAATGGCAGGCGATGCCGTGTTGCTGGGCCCAGCTGTCGCACAGCGCCTGCAGGGCCGGCGCCAGGCCCAGGCTGTCGAGCACGGGCGGGCGCAGCCGCCGCAGCATGCTGCGCACCATCGCGTGCAGCGCTTTCCGACGAGCGGGCGATGCTGGCGGCGCAAGCCTGCACGTTCGCCTGGTCGCCTTCGCGCGCGCGCAGGATGTAGCTGGCGGCGGCGCGGATGGCCGTGCAGTCCTGGCCCACTTCATCGTGCAGCTCGCGCGCCAGCGCGCAGCGCTCTTCTTCCTGCGCGCGCAGCAGGCGTTGCGTGAGGGCGCGGTTTTGCGCCAGCAACAGCGCTACCTGGCGCCCGCGCCGCACGGCAAAGCCGGCCAGCGCCAGCACCAGCAACAGCAGGCTCAGGGCCAGTTCATCGAGCTGCCAGTGCTCCTGGCGCCCGAGCGCGCGCGTCAGCCGTTCGGCCAGGTCCAGCCTGGCGGCCAGCAGGAAAAAAGCCAGCGCCAGCGCGCCGCACAGCAGGACGGTCCGGCGTGGCCGGGAGCGCGCGCCTGCCTGGGCGCCAAGTTGATGGTGTTCCATGATGCGGCTCCCTGAGCACGGTCGATCCCCTTGTTGTGCAAGCTTCATGCCATCGCTGCAAGAGCCACGGTGGGCGCGTCATGCGGGGCAGGGGGATGGATGACTGTTCCAGGATGGAACAGGTGTCCCGCGATGTGACGGTCGGGTTGGCCGTGACGGGAGGCGCGGTTTTCGAGCTTATCCGAAGTTCTGCCCGCACGCTGGCGCACACGCCAGCCGTGCGATGAATTGTTGTTCAAATGTAACGTTGAGGTTACTCAAACTCTCATAGATAAAACAAAACAAAGTTTCGCAGGCTTAGATAAAAAATAAATAAATGATATTAAAAATATGATATTTGTTTTATGCGATTTGCTATATTTGTTGGCACTTTTGTGAAAAAGCTGAAAGCGGGCGACAGACCTGCCGACCTATCTATCCACAACAATCAAGGGAATAGAATGAATCGTTTATCACCTGCGCGGGTATCGCCCGCCACCGTCTATCCGCCCGCTACCCGCGGTCGCGCCACCGTCCTTGCCGCGCTGGCCACCTTGTCCGTGCTGGCTTCGGCGCCGGCCATGGCCGATGTCCTGAGCTTCGATAATTTGCGTCCCGACGTGTATGAAAGCGGCCAGACGCTCAATACGTCGAGCTACAACCTGCTGTTCCTGGCCGACCCGACGACGGCGGCCGGCGGCGGCGTCAGCGGCGTGGGCGCTATCCTCGACGGCCGCGTGGGCTCGTCGTGCGATATCGCCGCCTGCCCGCAGGGTGCCAGCGGCAATTACCTGGCCATCCTCAACGATGGCGGCGTGAACTTTGCGCGCGCCGACCACCAGGCATTCACCCTGGCCGGTTTCGACTATTCCTTTATCGCGCCCGTGTCCGGCTTGCCGAACATGCAGTGGGGCGAATTGCAGCTGAGCGGCACCCTCGGCAATGGCCAGGTGGTCAGCACCTCGCTGGCGTTTCCCGGCCAGGGCAGCGATGGCAACTACTATTTCCATAGCGCTTCCCTGTTGGGCGGCTTCAGCAACTACGCCTTCACGGGCCTGACCTTCAACGCCTGCATTTTCAATGACACGGGCGCGTGCAGCAATTCCATCGATTTCCCCGCCTTTAACCAGGGCCAGTTTGCGCTCGACAACATCAATATCAGCGCCGTGCCGGAGCCGTCGACCTACATGCTGATGCTGGCCGGCCTGGGCGCCATCGGCATGCTGTCGCGCCGCCGCAGCGGCAAGTTCGCCGCGTCCACCGTGCAAGGAGCGTGAGATGAAATTACGTCCCGTTTCACTCGCCATCCTCCTGCTGGCCGCCAGCCTGGCGCAAGCGGCGCAGGCGCAGGAACGCCGCTCCTACATCGTGCAACTGGTCGACAAGCCGGCCGCCACCTACACAGGCCAGGTCGACGGCCTGGCCGCCACCAGGCCGGCGCCGGGCGCGCGCATCAACGTGGGCGCGGCCGACGTGCAGGCCTATCTGAATTACCTCGACACCAGGCAGGCCGCCGTGGCCGGCACCGTCAGCGCGGCGGAAGTCACGCACCGGTACAGCGTCGTCTTCAACGGCTTTTCCGCCTTGCTGACGGATGATGAAGTGCGGGCCCTGAAGAAAAACAGCGGCGTGGCCAGCATCAGCGCCGACTCCATCCTGCAGCTCGACACCAGCTACACGCCCAGCTTCCTGGGCCTGGACAAGCCGGGCGGCATCTGGGAGCAGCTGGGCGGCAAGGCGCACGCGGGCGAAGACATCATCATCGGCATCGTCGACAGCGGCATCTGGCCCGAGAACACGGCCTTTGCCGACCGCCTCGACGAGAATGGCGTGCCCAGCCACAGCGGCAACAACGTCGTGTATGGCGCGCCGCCGGCCAGCTGGCAGGGCACTTGCCAGACGGGCGAAGGTTTCTCCGCCGAGAATTGCAACAATAAGCTGATCGGCGCGCGCTACTACCGCGCCGCCACCTCGGCGCTGCACTGGACGGAATTCCTGTCGCCGCGCGATTCCGTCGCCGCCGGCCTGACGGGGCACGGCGGCCATGGCACGCACACGGCCTCCACGGCCGGCGGCAACAATGGCGCCCTGGCCACCTCGAACGGCGTATCGCTGGGCAAGGCGTCGGGCATGGCGCCGCGCGCCCGCATCGCCGCCTATAAAGTGTGCTGGACGGCCGCCTCGACGGGCCGCAACGGCTGCGCCACGGCCGACAGCGTGGCCGCCATCGACCAGGCCGTGAAGGATGGCGTCAACGTCATCAACTTCTCCATCGGCCCGAACGCGGGCGGCGGCGCTTTCGACGAACCGACGGAAGTGGCCTTCCTCGGCGCGGCGGCGGCCGGCGTGTTCGTCGCCACGTCGGGCGGCAATTCCGGCCCGGCCACGCCCGCGCCCGACGTGCCGGCGCCCGTCTCGCACATCAGCCCATGGCTGGCGACGGTGGCCAATTCCACCCACAACCGGCTGTACGCGGCCAACGTCATCCTCAGCAATGGCACGAAGCTGGAGGGCGCGTCGAGCAATGCGAACACGCCGGCGCTGCCGCTGATCCAGTCGCGCGACGCGGGCCTGGCCGGCGTGCCGCCGACGGACCTCAATTTGCTGCGCTGCTTCGGCGCGGCCGATGCCGTGTCCGCCTATCTGGATCCGGCGAAAGTGGCGGGCAAGATACTCGTGTGCGACCGCGGCGGCAACGTGCTGGTCAACAAGAGCGCGAACGCGAAGACGGCGGGCGCGGCGGGCGTGATCATCGCCAACGTGGCCGGCGGCGCCAACACCATCATCAACCAGGCGCACGTGCTGTCGACCGTGCACCTGGCGCAGGCGCAGGGCGACGCGCTGAAGGCCTTCATGGCGGCGACGCCCGACGGCACGGCGGCGCTGGGCGAAGTGCATACGATCCCCGACACCACGGTGCAGGCGCCCATCGTCAGCGACCGTTCCTCGCGCGGGCCGAACGTGGCCAATGCGAACATCCTGAAACCGGACCTGTCGGCGCCCGGCACCAACGTGCTGGCCGGCGTGACGGCCGACCTGACGCAGGCGCAGCGCGATGCCGTGGCGGTCGGCGGCGCGGCGCCCGTGGCCGAGTGGGATTTCTATTCCGGCACCTCGATGGCCAGCCCGCACGTGGCGGGCGTGGCGGCAATGCTCAAGCAGCAGCATCCGGACTGGTCGCCCGCGGCCATCAAGTCGGCGCTGATGACGACGGCCTTCAGCACGTATTCCGATGGCTTGAACGGTTCCGTGTCGTGGGATGCCACGGCGAAGACTGCGGGCCAGCTGCCGTGGGGCCAGGGCGCCGGCCACATCGCGCCGAACAGCGCGGCCGATCCCGGCCTCGTGTACGACATGTCGGAAATCGACTATGCGCGCTTCTTGTGCGGCCTGAACCTGAAGGTCTACAGCGCCGCCACGTGCCAGGCCATCGGTGGCATCGCTGCCTACAACCTGAACCTGGCGTCGCTGACGGCGGCCAACGTGCTGGGCACGCAGACACTGACGCGCACGGTGACCAACGTGGGCGCCAGCAGCGCCGTCTACAACGTCTCGGCCAGCCTGCCCGGCTACACGGTGGCGGTGACGCCAACGAGCCTGAGCCTGGCGCCCGGCGCCAAGGCGCAGTACCAGGTCAAGCTGACGCGCACCACGGCGCCGGCCAATACCTGGACCTATGGCGCCCTGAGCTGGACGGATGGCACGCACACGGTGCGCAGCCCGCTGACGGCGCGCGGCACCTCGCTGGCCGCCATTCCGCTGGTCAGCAGCGAAGCGGCCACGGGCAGCAAGGTGCTGACCCTGGGCACGGGCTTCACGGGCGCGCTGGTGGGCGTCAAGTCGGGCCTGGTCGAAGCCGTGCGCGAGACGCGCACGATCGGCCAGGCGGCGACGGGCGCCGCTGCCTCGGCCGCCTGCAAGGCGGGCGGCGCCACGGGCGTGAACGTGCACAACGTGGTGATCCCGGCCGGCACCCTGGCGGCGCGCTTCGCCACCTACGATGCGGAAACGACGGGCGGGGCGAATACCGACATGGACATGGAGGTCTACAACGCCGCCAATGTGCTGGTCGGCAGCAGCGGCAACGAAAGTTCCAATGAGCAAGTGGAACTGCGCCTGCCCGCCGCCGGCACGTACAAGGTGTGCGTGATCGGTTTTGCGCCGCAAAACGGCCAGGCCGACTACACCCTGTCGTCGTGGGTGCTGGCGCCCGGCTTGAACAACGGCAACTTCAAGGCGCTGATGCCGGGCACGGCCTACACGGGCGGCACCGCGACGGTCTCGCTGAGCTGGTCCAACCTGGCCGAAGGCAAGCGCCACCTGGGCGCCGTCGGCTACCAGGTGGCTGGCGTGGTACAGGGCGTCACGGTGGTCGAGGTCAATACCAATGATCCCGTGCCGCTGTTCCAGAACGCGCGCGGCGCCAGGCCGGTGCTGGCTGAGTAAACCGTTCTTTGCGTGAACGCAAGGCGTGCCCCCGGGCACGCCTTTTTTTATGCACGCCCCCCCGTTCGGGAGGAATAGCACTTGCATGACGGTAACGCCCCCGGTATCTTGTCGGATAGCCATGGCTTTGTGCCCTGGCATCTTGGGGAGTCGCGCGTGACCAGTTTCCGCACCAATACCGACCGCCTGCTGGAAGTGCGCCTGCAGGATGAAAAAGTGCTGGCGATTGCCGGCGCCATGGTCGCCTATACGGGCAGCATCAAATTTGAAAAATCCCTGCTCGGTGGCGAGGGCATCTTCGGCGCGCTCAAGCGCAAGGTGACGAACGAAGGCATGCAGCTGATGCAGGCCGGCGGCACGGGCACAGTGTTTTTCGCGCAGAATGCGGCCGAAATCACCGTCATGGCGCTGGCCGGCGAAAAGCTGACCATCGAAAGCAGCAGCCTGCTGGCCTACGACACGGGCCTGAAGACGGGCACCAGCTTTGCGGGCTTGCGCGGCGCCAGCTCGGGCCAGGGCCTGTTTTCCACCACCGTCGAAGGCCACGGCAACCTGGCCGTCATTTCGCGCGGCAACCTGATCATGCTGGAAGTGACGCCTTCCCACCCGCTGCGCGTGGACCCGGACGCCTTCGTCGGCTTCAAGGGCGATATCCGCCAGGAATTCGTTTTTGATGTCAACTGGCGCACCATGATCGGCCAGAGCTCGGGCGAATCGTACCAGCATAAATTCACAGGCCAGGGCGTGGTGTTCATCCAGCCCGCCGAACGTTAAGTCAGCGAGGACCCGCGATGCCTGTCTATCAGCAAATCAATGAAAAGATGCTCGAGGTTAAACTCGGCAATGAAGAAGTGTTCGCCCGCAAGGGCGCCATGGTGTCGTACCAGGGCGACGTGGCGTTCAGCCGCTCCTTCCTGGCCGGCCAGGGTGTGCAAAGCCTGGCCATGCGCGCCGTCACGAACGAGGGGTATGCCCTGATGTCGGCGCGCGGCACGGGCAGCGTGTTTTACGCGCAGGGCGGCCTGTTCGTCACCATCGTCCCCGTGCGCGGCGAAACGTTTTATGTGGAAAGCGACTCCCTGCTGGCCTTCGATGCGCGCCTGACGGCCGGCACCATGTTCCTGGGCAACCAGGGCGGCGTGCAGGGCGTGGTACGGGGCATGGCCTCGGGCCAGGGCTTGTTTACCACCACCTTGCAAGGCACGGGCGAAGTGGCGATTTTGTCCGACGGCAATGCCATCGGCTTGCCCGTCACGCCGGACGTGCCCGTGTTTGTCGACCCGCAAGCGTATATCGGCCACACGGGCCAGCTGAGCTCGGCCATCGTCACGGACTTGAACTGGAAAACCTTCGTCGGCCAGGCGTCCGGCGAATCCTACCAGGTGAAGTTCACGGGCCAGGGCACGGTCTACATCCAAGCGAGCGAAAGGTAAGCCATGACGATTTACAACCCCGATACCTTGCCGAAGAACGATAACCTGAACCGCTTTTCGTATGTCATCGACGTCAAGGAACAGATCTTCATTCGCAAGGGCAAGATGATCGCCTTCTATGGCGAGCTGCGCTTCGAATCCATGGGCAGCAGCGTGCTCGACTTGATCGTGCGCAATGCCTTCAATGCGCCGAAATACGTACACCATTTTTGTCGTGGCGCAAGGGCAGGGCCAGTTGATCCTGGGCGATAACGGCAACGACCTGGCGTGCTACGACCTGGACAACGCCAACATGACCATCCGCGCGAAAAACCTGCTGGGGTTTACGAAGGACGTGATTTGCCAGGAATCGACCTTGCCCGGCTTTTTGACCATGATAGGCACCGGTAAAGTCATCGCCTCGTCGAACGGCCCCGTGCATTTCCTGGAATTGCCGTGCCGCGTGGACGAGCAGGCCGTGCTGGGCTGGGCCGATTGCCCCAGCCCCTCCTACCACTACGATTACGCCCACGTGCAGGGCTGGGCCTCGGCCGCCGGCGCGCTCACGGGTTTTACCCTGTCGGGCGAGGAAAAGCAGATCGACTTCACGGGCGCCGGCACGGTGCTGGTGCAGTCGTCCGAGCTGGACGTGACGGGCAGTTCCGCCCTGATGCAGTTGCTGGCGCAATTGCCGCTGCTGGGCAAGGAAGACCTCGGTACCTTGAGTCTTTCCGTCCGTGCAGCAGCAGATGAAGGAACAGCGTTAAGCTACCTGACGGCTGCCCAATTGGGCGGCCGCTTCTCTAAAAAGGCGGTGACGCCCTCGTCCGCATCCTCTTCCATCATGTTGCGCGCCATCACGTCGCCTGCATACGCATATGCTTCGTCCAGCGGCAGCTGGCGCTGTTTGTAAAATATTTGTTTGCCGTAGCGGATGGCCGTCGGGCTTTTCGCCATGATCTGCTGCGCCAGGCGGGCCACGGCCTCGTCGAGCGCCGCGTCGGCCACCGTTTCATTGATCAGGCCCCAGTCGGCGGCCGTGTCGGCGTCGATGAAGCGGCCCGTCACCAGCATGTCGAAGGCCCGCTTGGGCGATACGTTGCGCGACAGGGCGACGGAGGGCGTGGCGCAGAACAGGCCCACGTTGATGCCGGACACGGCAAAGCGGGCCGACGCGCCCGCCACGGCCAGGTCGCAGCTGGCGACCAGCTGGCAGCCGGCCGCCGTGGCGATGCCGTGCACGCGGGCAATCACGGGCACGGGCAAGGTTTGAATGGCTTGCATCACGCGCGAGCATTGCGCGAACAGGGTTTGATAATACGCAAGCTGGCGCGTGGCCTGCATCTGGCGCAAATCGTGGCCCGCGCAAAAGGCCTTGCCTTCGGCGGCCAGCACCACGCAGCGCACGTGCGGCTGCTGCGCGATCGTTTCGAACGCTTCCTGCAGCGCGGCCAGCATGGCTTCCGACAGGGCATTGAATTGCAGGGGACGGTTCAGGCGCAGGGTGACGAGGCCACCCTCGTCCTCGCGCAGCAGCAGCGGCGCATCGTTATCTTGTGAAGCGGTCATGCGGTCTCCAGTGGCCTGATGGCCTGTTTTTATGGAAAAGCTTACTTGGCGGCATTCACGCTGCCGATGCCGGCGATCGACTTGTGCACGATCTTCGGCTTGCCGTAATAAATCAGTTCGCCCATGCCGCGCACGACGGCGTTCAGTTCGCCCGAGGAATACACACCTTGACGGAGCCGATGCCGTCGAAATTCACGTCGACGTTTTTCGCCAGCAAGGCTTTCGTATCGACTTCGCCCACGCCTTGCGCTTTCAGGCGCAGCCAGTCGACCTGGCCATCGGCGGCCAGGCGGCCCGCGCCCTTGTAGCTGATGTCGACTCTTGGGCCATTGAGCTTGGTCAATATCTTCTCGCCCGCGCCTTCCGCGATCAGCTTGCGCAAGGTGGGCATGGTGATGATGACGCGCGGGTCGCCCTCGGTTTTCTTGATATCTTTATCCTTCATGGAAATTTTCAGCTCGCCATCGACCACCTCCGTGATCACGCCGCTGAGGAATTTCGTGTCGCCGCGCAGCAGCAGGCTTTGCTCCTTGCCCGATTCCACTTCGATGCTGATGGGGCCGCGGATGTCGATGGCGTTGAAGGCGGCTACCGTGCGGGTTTGCTCGTCGGCATGCGCGAGGGTGGACAGGCAGGCGAGGGACAGGACGGACAACAGGAACAGAGGGCGCATGGCGGTTTCCTTGAGTAGTTGATCTGTGTATTCTATGTTGCAACATCTTCAACGGGGAGAAATTTGCGATGAACTGCACAAATCGCGGCGCGGATGACACGCCGCCATCGGCCAGCCGCGCGCCCGGCGCGGCGCCGTTGGGCTATGCTATGGGGTACCGCGTCCTGGAGACCAGATGAAAAATTACCACAAAGAAGACTATCCCGTCGCCGATATCCGGCGCTTTCTCGAACCGGGGCCGGTGGTGCTCGTCAGTTCAACGTGGAAGGGCGAAAGCGACGTCATGACCATGGCCTGGCACATGCTGATGGAATTCACGCCATCGTTGCTGGGCTGCTTCATTTCCGACGCAAACCACAGCTATGAAATGATCAAGCGCAGCATGGAATGCGTGATCAACCTGCCTACGGCCGACATGGTCGACCAGGTGGTCGCCATCGGCAATTGCAGCGGCGAAGACACGGACAAGTTTACGGCCTTTGGCCTGACGCCGCAGCCGGCCGAGCAGGTGGGCGCACCGCTGATCGCCGAGTGCTACGCCAACTTCGAATGCAAGCTGGCCCAGGTGGCGGGCAACCCGAAGGGCGGCTTCTTCATCTTCGAGTGCGTGAAAGCCCACGTGGCCACCTCGCCCAAGCTGCCCGAAACCCTGCACTACCGGGGCAACGGCGAGTTCATGGTGTCGGGCCGCACGATCAGCCGCAAGAGTTTAATGAAACCTGAAATGTCGTAGGTCGGATTAGCGCGGCAACGCCGCGCCTAATCCGACCTACGGTCAGATCACTCCCTGCGCCAGCATCGCATCGGCGACTTTGACGAAGCCGGCGATATTGGCGCCATCCACATAGCTGACGGAACCATCGGCGCGCGTGCCATACTGCTTGCACGCCGCGTGGATGCCTTGCATGATCTGCAGCAAACGCGCGTCGACTTCCTCGCGCGGCCAGGAAATCCGGGCCGCGTTCTGGCTCATTTCCAGGCCGGAAGTCGCCACGCCGCCCGCATTACTGGCCTTGCCCGGCGCATACAGCACGCCGGCCGCCTCGAAGGCCTTGGCCGCTTCGATGGTGGTGGGCATGTTGGCGCCCTCGGCCACGCATTGCACGCCATTGGCGATGAGCGTGCGCGCATCGGCGATATCGAGTTCATTTTGCGTGGCGCAGGGCAAGGCGATGTCGACCGGCACATGCCATGGCGACACGCCCGCTTCGAAGCGCACGCCCGTGCGCGCGGCGTAATCGCTCACGCGGCCATACAGATGGTTCTTGACCTCCATCAAGATGGCCAGCTTTTCCGGCGTAAAGCCGTCTTCGTCGATGACGGTGCCGCTGGAATCGGAGACGGTGATGACTTTCGCGCCCATGGCCATGGCTTTTTCCACCGCGTATTGCGCCACGTTGCCCGAGCCGGAAACGGACACGCGCATGCCTTCGAACGAGCGGCCCCGCGTCTTCAGCATTTCTTCGGCGAAATACACGGTGCCGTAGCCCGTCGCTTCCGGACGCATCAGCGAGCCGCCGAAGCTGGCACCCTTGCCCGTGAACACGCAGTCGGCGCGGTTGCTGAGCTTTTTCATCATGCCGGCCATATAGCCCACTTCGCGCCCGCCCACGCCGATGTCGCCGGCCGGCACGTCCGTGTCCGAGCCCACGTGGCGGAACAGTTCACTCACGAAAGCCTGGCAGAAGCGCATCACTTCGCCCGGGCTCTTGCCCTTTGGATCGAAATCGGCGCCGCCCTTGCCGCCGCCCATCGGTAACGTGGTCAGCGCATTCTTGAACGTTTGTTCGAAGGCGAGGAATTTCAGCACGGACAGCGTGACGGACGGGTGAAAGCGGATGCCGCCCTTGTACGGCCCGATGGCCATGCTGTGCTGGATGCGGTAGCCGCGATTGACTTGCACTTGTCCATGGTCATCGACCCATGACACGCGGAACATCACCACGCGCTCCGGCTCGATCAAGCGTTCCAGCAAGCCTTGTTCCGCGTATTTCGGGTGCTGTTCCAGGAACGGCCACAAGCTCTCCATGACTTCGGTGACGGCTTGCAGAAACTCGGGCTGACCTGGATTGCGTGCGGCGACATGCTGGACATACTCGTGAGCAGATGCGTATTTCATCAGAATTCCATGGAGGTAATCGGTTATTTGGGCAACTATCATCGCAGATTTCGCACAAAAATGGTGCGAAAATTTGGTTTTGAGGGGTTTCTGCTACATTATGGCGCGCATTTGCCGGCTGGCCGGCGCGGAAAAACAGGCAGTGGTCTGGTGAGAATATCGACTGAGAAGCAGGCGCTGCGTAATGACATGCATACACGGGTCGAGCGCTTTCGCGGTAAGGACTCTTTGCTCCGGGCAGCCTGGAATACAAATGCTTACTCGCCGCTCTTGGTCTTCCGCTTGCCAGAATGTATGTTTTTAAGAATTGCTTATTTATTGAAAGATTGACAGATCCCAATCGCCCCTATGGGGAGTCAGGCAAGAATGACTTCTGTTTGCCAACTTTGAATAGGGGAATCCTTATGTTCAAGTGTCTTGCCACTAAAAGCGCGCCTATCGTCATCGCCTTGCTTGGCGCGCACATGCTTTCTGGATGCGTAACAAAGACAGTGCCAGTGGTGGCATCGACCTCAAGCTATGAATGCAGGCCGACGCCAGTCGATGGCTTGCCCATGGCGGGGGAGGGTGCGTATGGCTGCCATTTTCAACTGCTCGATACGGAAACGAAAGCAATTCTCGTCAATACACCGTATTCACTCGACATCTATGCACCGTCAAAATCGGCAGCCGCAGAAACACCATTTCTCACTACACTGAAAGGTGTGACAGATGCGCATGGGCGATCCGGATTCATACGCGCGTCATTCCCCATCACACCCGAGCGCATGCGATTTGTGCGGGTGGTGGGAAGCGGGCCATATGGCCTCAGTCCTCAATTGTTGCGCCCGACGGACGGCTCGGGCGTGGCCGGCATGCATTATCACGTGACAGGTTGCGGATACGACCAAACAGGCATTACCGATGAGCAAGGTCTTGCGCCCCTGTTTCTCAGTGCATCCGAGTGCAAGCTGAAAGCGGCTTTTTACATGTGCCGTAATGGCAAGTGCCCGACCAAGTGACGTCTCCGTCGCCCTCCTTGCGCAGCCCACCAACGACAACGCCAGCCCGAAGGCTGGCGTTGTCGTCACTGTGCTGCCAGGAGCATCACCCCGCCATGTTGCGCAAGATCAAGCCCGTGATGTAGGCGCCATAGGTGCCCAGCGCGTAGCCGAGCACGGCCAGCAGGACGCCGACGGGGGCCAGGGCCGGGTGGAAGGCGCTGGCGATGACGGGGGCGGAAGCGGCGCCGCCGATGTTCGCCTGCGAGCCGACGGCCATGAAGAACAGCGGTGCGCGGATCAGCTTGGCGACGAGCAACATCAGGCCGCCGTGCACGGCGATCCAGATCATGCCCAGCAGGAACAAAAACGGCTTGTCGAGCAGGGCTTTCAAGTCCATGTGCATGCCGATGGTGGCCACCAGCACGTACAGCATGGCCGAGCCGATGGTCGAGGCGCCCGCGCCTTCCAGGCTGCGCGCCCGGGTAAAGCTCAGCAGCAGGCCGAAGGTGGTGGCCAGCACGACGATCCAGAAGAAGTTCGACGTCAGGCTGTAATCCTGCAGGCGCCATTCTGCCGGCAGGGTGTTGATCCAGTTGATGATGGGGCCGGCCAGGAAGTGCGACAGGCCCGTCACGCCCAGGCCCACGCCGAGGATGATCATGATGTCGGTCAGGCTGGCCACGCGCGCGTGCTGGGCCCGGTAACTTTCGATGCTGTCCTTGAGCGCATTGATGGCGGTCAAATCGGCGCCCGTCCAGCGGTCGAAGGCGCCCGCGCGGCCGGCCAGGAACAGCAGCACGGCCGTCCAGACGTTGGCCACCAGCACGTCGACGGCGACGAACTGGCCGAACAGGGTGGCGTCCACTTCAAACACTTCCTTCATGGCCGCCTGGTTGGCGCCGCCGCCTATCCACGAGCCGGCGACAGTCGTCATGCCGCGCCAGGTGTCGCCCGCCACCGTTTCCGGGTGGATCAAACGCAAGGCTTCGAACGAGACGAGGGCACCCAGCATGACGCCAAGTGTTCCTGTGAGAAACATGATGATGGCTTTCGGGCCGAGGCGGAGGATGCCGCCGAAATCGATGGCCACGCACAGCAGCACCAGCGCGCTGGGCAGCAGGTAATCGCGCGCCACGGCGTACAGGCCGGAAGCGTTGCCGTCGATGATGCCGAAGGTGTTGAGCAGCGCCGGGATCAGGTAGCACATCAGCAGCGACGGGATATACGTATAGAACTTTTTCCAGAAGCCGTTGGCGCGGGAGGCGGTCCAGAAGACGCCCCCCAGGGTCATGGCGAGCAGGCCGAGGACGACGGCGTCATTGGTGATCAGGGCAGAGGTGGCAGGTGGCATCGGGGATTCCGGTGAACGTGTCAGGGACGCACCGGATGCCGATCAGGCCCCCGGGCGCAGGGTGGCCGTATCGTATAGCAATGTTGAAGCCTAAACAAATTATTTAGGTGGTGTCAGCTGGAATTTTTCTTGTCAAATCAAACACTTGGAAACTGCTCGCCACCCGATGCAGCAGACTGGCGGTTACAAATAGCGCGCCAGCAAGGCTTTATTCAGCGCCCCGTCGAGTTCGATGCGCACGAAGTGGCCGCTGCCGGGCGCCACCTGGATCTCGCTGCCATCGTCGGCCAGCATGCGCGCAATCGTGAAGTCGCGGTTGCCGCCCGGATGCAGGGCTTCGATGCGGTCGCCCACGGCGAAGCGGTTTTTCACTTCCACCCTGGCCCAGCCGTCCGCCACGCTCAGCACGTCGCCCACGTACTGGCTGCGGTCAGCCTCGGATGCGCCGCGCATGTAGTTCTGGTGCGTCTGCGTGTGGTGGCGTTGATAAAAGCCGTCCGTGTAGCCGCGGTTGGCCAGGCCTTGCAGCTGGCCCAAGAGACCAATATCGAAGGGGCGGCCCGCCACGGCGTCATCGATGGCCTGGCGGTAGACTTGCGCCGTGCGCGCCGCGTAGTACAGCGACTTGGTGCGGCCCTCGACCTTCAGCGAATCGACGCCGATCTTGACCAGGCGCTCGATGTGCTCGACGGCGCGCAAGTCCTTCGAATTCATGATGTAGGTGCCGTGCTCGTCTTCGAGGATCGGCATCAGCTGGCCCGGGCGCTGGGCTTCTTCAATGAAGTATGGCTGGTCGGCCAGCGGGTGGCGCGGCTGCTGGTGCAGGGCGGAAAACGCGTTATTGTCGGCTTCGGCCAGCGCCTGGTGAAATTCCAGCGGCACCACTTGCATGCCGCCCAGGTCGCCGCTGGCGTCTTCCTCGGCATTCTTCACCTTGTAATCCCAGCGGCAGGAATTCGTGCAGGTGCCCTGGTTCGGGTCGCGATGGTTGAAATAGCCGGACAGCAGGCAGCGGCCCGAATAGGCGATGCACAGGGCGCCGTGCACGAACACTTCCAGCTCCATTTCCGGGCAGCGCTGGCGGATTTCCTCGATCTCGTCGAGCGACAGTTCGCGCGACAGGATCACGCGCGTCAGGCCCATGCGGTGCCAGAACTTCACGTCGGCCCAGTTGACGGCATTCGCCTGCACCGATAAGTGCACGGGAATCTCCGGCCATTTGTCGCGCACCATCATGATCAGGCCCGGATCGGCCATGATCAGGGCGTCGGGGCGCATGGCGATCACCGGTTCCATGTCGCGCAAATACGTTTTCAGCTTGGCGTTGTGGGCGAAGATGTTGCTGGCGACAAAGAACAGCTTGCCGCGCGCATGCGCACCGTCAATGCCTTCCTGCAAGGCTTGCAAGGTCGAAAAATCGTTATTGCGCACGCGCAAGCTGTAGCGCGGCTGGCCCGCGTAGACGGCGTCGGCGCCATAGTCGAAGGCGGCATGCATCTTGGCCAGGGAGCCGGCAGGCAGGAGGAGTTCGGGAGCGTGGCGCATGGGCGAGGGGCAAAGCCGGCGATTGTAGGCGGGCTGGCGCCAGATTGCCTTGCCTTGGGTCAAGGGATTGACATGTGGTGCCAGCGCCGGTGCCCAGCAGCAGGCTGGCCGCCAGGTGGCCCAGGGACTCGTATGTATCGGTCCCGTGCGGCGCGGCGCGCCGGCCCTGCAAGACTGGCCCGGCGCCGTCTGACTGCCGGTGATCGTCGTGTATGCGGCGCTGGTGCCGCTCGTGTCGGGCCTGGGCATCAGGGCGCCTGCCCGCAAGCTGGCGTCCTGAACTGTCAATCCCGCGTGACCGGCACGGGCTTAATGCGTGTGCGCGGCGCCGCTGGCGCTGCTGCCGGCTTGTCCTGTCATGGGCAAGTGTTCGGGCGGCATGCCGTCCTTGAACAATTGACGCAACTGCTGGCGCAGTTCCGGTGTGTCGTGGTGATGGTGTACCGAGACTGCGTGTTCCACAGCAATGCCCAATAGCTCTTCTTCGCTGCGGCCGAGATCGCAACCGAGCAATGCGTGTCACTTGGGAACTCCCGGCAATCGATGAATTTGCGCGTCATGATCAACTCCTTTCTGCCAAGAGCGGGCACCGTGCCCGCTCCATTCAGTATAGGTCGCAATCTGGCTCAGGCTGCACGGCTGCTGGTATCGGCCCTGTGCACAGGCAAGTGTTTTGGCTGTGCCGCATCGGTGGGAAAATCGTTGACCTGTATCAAGCCGTCGACCAGGCGCGCATATTCCAGCAAGGTATTGTGCTCCTGGCAGCTGATGGTGTTTGCCGCCTTGGCCGCAGCCAGCCACGGCTGCATGGCGGACAGGCTTTGCGGCAGGTGCCGCAGGGCCGCGCCTGCGGGCGTGTCTTTCAGGCGTTTTTCGATGGACAGCACCTCCGGCAGCAGTGCCAGCGCCCGCTCGGCGCAAGCCACGGGGTCTGCCGCGTCGCTGGCGACATGGCCGTCGGCCAGCAGGCGTTCGCGGTCGGCGCCCGGCGTTTGCAGGGCCAGCGCCACTTCGCTGCCCAGCTCGTCGGACGGCGGACGGTGGGGCAGGCCGAACGGAAACAGCAAGGTGCGCAGCAGGACGGCCAGCACGCGCGCGGGGAAATTGTCGAGCACGCCCGTCAAGCCCTGCTGCGCCTTGACCAGCGCGTCTTGCAGCGACCAGTGCACATACGGCAGGTCGGCCTCGGGCCGGCCATCGTCCTCGTAGCGCTTCAGCACGGACGAAGCCAGGTACAGCTGCGCCAGCACGTCGCCCAGGCGGGCGGACAGCCGTTCGCGGCGCTTGAGTTCGCCACCGAGCACGAACATCGACATATCCGTCATGACGGCAAACGCCGTCGACAGCCGCGTCAGGGCGCGGTAGTAGGGCGCCAGTGCGTGCGCGCCGGCGTTGGGCACGGCCGCCAGACGGGCGCCGCCGAGGCCGTACCACAGTCCCCTGGCCAGGTTGCCCAGCACAAAGCCCACATGGCCGAAGAAGGCCGCATCGAAATCGCGCAAGGCCTTGCGGCCATCGCTTTCGTTGACGGCGGCCATTTCCCTGAGCACATACGGATGCGCGCGGATGGCGCCCTGGCCGAAGATGATCAGGCTGCGCGTGAGGATATTGGCGCCTTCGACCGTGATCGCGATGGGGATTTGCTGGTAGGCGCTGGCGAGGAAATTGTTCGGGCCCACGCAGATGCCCTTGCCGCCAAGAATGTCCATACCGTCGTTGACGAGCGCGCGGCCCCGTTCCGTGACGTGATATTTGACGATGGCGGAAATGACGGCCGGCTTCTCGCCCAGGTCGACGGCGTGCGCGGCCAGGGTGCGGGCCGCGTCCATCAGGTACAGGTTGGCGCCCATGCGGGCCAGCGCTTCCTGCACCCCCTCGAACTTGCCGATGGGCATGTTGAACTGGCGCCGCACTGCCGCGTAAGCGCCGGTGCCGCGCACGGCCATCTTGCCCATGCCCACACTGGACGAGGGCAGCGAGATGGCGCGTCCCGCCGCCGCCAGGCATTCCATCAGCATGCGCCAGCCTTTGCCCACTTGCGCCTGGCCGCCGATGACCCAGTCGATGGGGATGAAGACATCGTTGCCGGACGTGGGGCCGTTCTGGAACGCGGCGTTCAAGGGATGGTGGCGGCGGCCGATCACCACGCCGTCGTGGCTGGCGGGGATCAGGGCGCAAGTGATGCCCGGTGCGTCGTAGTCGGAGAGCAAGTGGTCGGGATCGCTGGTCTGGAATGCCAGGCCCAGCAAGGTCGCGATGGGCGCCAGCGTGATGTAGCGCTTGTTCCAGCTGAGGCGGAAACCGACAGTGGCGCGCCCCTCATGCATGCCCATGCACACGACGCCCAGGTCGGGGATGGCGGCCGCGTCGGAGCCCGCGTACGGGCTGGTCAGGGCAAAGCAGGGAATTTCGGTGCCAGCAGCCAGGCGCGGCAGGTAGTAATCTTTTTGTTCTTCGGTGCCGTAGTGCAGCAGCAACTCGGCCGGTCCCAGCGAATTGGGCACCATCACGGTCACGGCCAGTGCCGAGCAGCGGCTCGACAGTTTCATCACCACTTGCGAGTGCATGTAGGCGGAGAACTGTTTGCCGCCATATTGCTTGGGAATGATCATGCCGAGGAAACCCTGGCTTTTCATGTAGGCCCAGGCTTGCGGTGGCAAGTCCTGCGCCTGTTGGGTTTCCCAGTCGTTGACCAGTTCGCACAAGCGCTCGACGTCGTGGTCAAGGAAATGGCGCTCTTCGGCCGTGAGCGTGGCGCGGCCATACGCCAGCAATTTTGTCCAGTCGGGCCGGCCGGAAAACAGGTCCGCATCCCACCACGTGGTGCCCGCCTCGAGCGCGTCGCGTTCCGTGTCGGACATGCTCGGCAGGATGCGCTTGAACAAGGCCAGCAAGTGTGGGGTAATCAGGGCGCGGCGCACGGGGCCGGGCGCGAAACAGCAAAACCAGGCCCAGCAGGGCCACCATCAGTATGATCGTCAGCATGCGATATCTCCCTGTGTAGTAAGTACAGGGTAGGCCGATGCGGCCGATGTTACTGTGCGGTACTGCGCATACGGAGCAACGCCAACCGCAGGGGTTGGCGTTGTGGTGTCTGGCGTGAGGCGTATTAGCGTTGCGGAACGACAATTACTGTGTCGCCCGTTTTGCCCTTGGCACCGTCGTCGCCCTTGGCGCCATCGTTGCCTTGTGCACCGGTAGCGCCCTTGGCGCCATCGTATCCGGCGGCACCGCTGTCGCCCGTCTGGCCCGTGGCGCCGGTGGCACCGGTCGCGCCGGCAGGCGCTTCAGCGCCCGTGGCGCCCGTGGCGCCGGCAGGACCAGGCGCGCCGGCAGGGCCGGGAACGACTTGGACGACGGTCGGCGCAGGTGGCGCTTCGCGCTGGCAAGCGGTCAGGGCGAGGGTAGAGGCGAGCGCGAGCAATATCAGGGTAGGTTTCATGATGCATCCTTTGGCAGTGAGCCGTAATGTACGGAACGGCTCGACGGCGTCGGGCGCGAGTTTCGCATGGCGGTGTGGCGGGGAAAGCTGACCAGGCGACCCATCTGCCGTGTCGCGCGGGGCGCTGGCGGCGGGAGGGGAAGTGATGGTCTGCCTGCAGCATGGGCTCTTGGACGGCTGCAGTCCGTTCGTTTGCGTACACAGCGGCGCGATGAAAGGTTTTTGCTATGTGCTGCTGAATTCTTGGTGCCCGGGGGTATCGAACCACCGATGCAAGGATTTTCAATTTCGATGCCGGGCGATATTAAACAAATTACATTTTTATTTATATTCGAGATAATTCCTGGAAATCAACATAGTGCGATCAATCTGGCATCCCGGAGTACGGTGCGCGCACATCAAACCATAGTTGATCAAGGGCAACGATCTCTCATTTTGGTCATTGGCTGCCGCATAAAAGGTAGACACTATCCGCTGACCAATCCGAGTGCCTGTTCGAAACGAACGTCGGCCGAACGCTTCGGCCCGCATTCCAATGTAGCGACTTTCCGTCGAAATGGTTTGGAAGAAATTTTTTCTGATAAAGGTCATTCAACCATGAAATTCTATTTTGTGACATGTCTGTTGACACTCGCACTTGCTGCCGAAGCGGCTATGTCGTCCCCGACATTAGACGAAGTCAACACGGCATATGAGGCGAAAGATTACCCTGCGTCTTTAACGGGCTACGCGAAACTCGCTGCGGATGGTAATGCAGTGGCGCAGAACAAGTTGGGCGAGATGTATGCCAACGGCGTGGGTACTTCAAAAGATGAGCAACGGGCGGTTTCATGGTATCGAAAAGCTGCGGAGCAGGGCTTGGCCGATGCGCAGCAGAACCTGGCGGTAATGTACGGCAAAGGAAAGGGAGTCCCCCAGGATTGGCAACAGGCTCTGGCTTGGCATCACAAGGCGGCAGAGCAGGGCTACGCTCTCGCACAGTTTTTCATGGGAGGGATGTACGAATTCGGACATGGGGTTTCCAAGGATCCAGTGCAAGCTATCAGTTGGTATCGCAGAGCCGCCGATGATGGGTTTGCTCGTGCGCAATATCGTATGGGAACGGCAGCGGCAGACGGGTGGGGCATGCCTGAGGACGGACAGCAGGCGGTGACCTGGTATCGCAAGGCTGCTGAACAAGGGCATGCCAACGCACAGCTTGAATTGGGCTTGGCGTTCGCCAGTGGGGATGGTGTCCCGAAAGACGAGCAGCAAGCGGTGAACTGGTATCGAAAAGCGGCGGCGCAGGGGAGTTCGCGTGGACAGTTCAGTTTGGCATTGGCTTATGTCAACGGTACAGGCGTCCCGCATGACGAAGAGGAAGCTTCGACCTGGTATCGGAAGGCTGCGGAGCAAGGCTACGTCGACGCACAATACAATCTGGGTGTGCTGTATGCCAGCAGTCGCGGGCCTATCAAGGATGAGAAGCAAGCGGTTAAATGGTATCGCCGAGCGGCGGATCAAGGCGATGCTGGTGCGCAGTACAATTTGAGCTTGATGTACCTTTACGGCAGAGGCGTCCCGCAGGATATTCAGCAAGCTTATTTCTGGTGCCTGTTATCTAGCTTCAGAGGCCATAAAGCCGCAACCCTATCCAGGCTACTTGCTTCCTTTGACAGCAATGAGACAGACGCGGCGCATGAAAAAATGTTTGCAAAGGTTAAGGCATGGGTGCCAAGAACTGAATAGGCCTACGCCCTGATCTCAGGCGGTCGTGCTCGGCATGGTGGAGTATATTAACGCTGAGCAACAAGCGGAGCCGCCCGAAGTACGGCGGCCGACCAGGCATCATAGATGGGCCGGGACACAGATTTTTTGAGCCTGTAAGCAAAAAGCCAACCCGA
The DNA here is from genome assembly GCF_056037845.1 of Janthinobacterium sp. TPC_1. Taxonomy (NCBI): domain Bacteria; kingdom Pseudomonadati; phylum Pseudomonadota; class Betaproteobacteria; order Burkholderiales; family Oxalobacteraceae; genus Janthinobacterium; species Janthinobacterium sp. TPC_1. Next base: position 2,254,889 of record NZ_CP195157.1, read on the forward strand.
AGGTTGGCTTTTTGCTATGTGCTGCTGAATTCTTGGTGGCCCGGGGCGGAATCGAACCACCGACACAAGGATTTTCAATCCTCTGCTCTACCGACTGAGCTACCAGGCCAAGGCGGCGAATTATAGCAGAAAGACTTTCCACCTGACCAGAGCTAGCTGTGTTCAAATGCAACAGATGGCCAAAGCATGGTGTTTTGGCATCCTTGTATGAGCTGAAGGGATGTGGCGATGCAGCGACGTATTGGAGTGCAGGGCCTGGCGGCTGCGGGCTTGTTCAGTTTGTTTTGCGGTACGGCGCGGGCCGATGGCTTGGCCGATCTGAATGCGGCGCTGGCGCGCTTGCAGGGGCAGTTGCCCATCAAGGCGCAGGTGGAGTCGAAAACCTGGCGCCGCGAGGGTGAGGGCAAGGCGGCGGAAGAGGATAGCGGCCAGGCCACGGTGGCTGTCGAAGGCGGACCTGCGGGCTTGCAAGTGCTCTACGGCAAGGACTTGCTGGCGAAAGTGGAAGCCGAGCAGCGCGCCAGGGTGAAAGATCCGAAGGTCAAGACGCCGATCGGCTTTGCGCTGGGGGAAATGAAGGCGGCGGAGTTGCGTTCCATGGTGTCGGCGGCCGATTCCCTGTCGCGCGAGATCGAGGAAGCCGTGTTCAGCGGCGAAAAGATCGATAGTTACAAGGGCAAGCCGGCGCGCCTGCTCAGTTTTACCTTGTCGCTCGACAAGGTACCTGAGAAAGACCGCAAGTATGTGAAGAAGTTCGACGGCGGCATCGATGTGTGGATCGCCGCCGACGGCACGCCGCTGGCCAGCCATTTTCACTTCGATGTGAGCGGGCGCGCCTTTGTCGTCATCAGCTTTACGCAAAAGACGGACGAGACGCGCCTGTATGGCGTCAGCGGCGACCGCTTATTGCTGCTGCGCAAGGAGAGCAAGAATGCCACCTCGGGTGCGGGCGAGAAAGTGGAAAGCAAAATCATCAAGACCTTGCAGCTGCAATCCTGAAATGTTGCAAAACCTCACAAGCCGCTGATCCAGCGGCTTTTTTTACATCGCCGAACTGCCGCCCAGGCCGCTCTTTTGCAGCACGCAGCGTCCCGCTTCGCAGGTGGCGCCCGGGTCCGTGACGATGGAGCAGGTCGACATCATGCCGTCCGCCTGCTGCTGCTTTGCGGCTGGCCTCGGCGTGCGCCTGGGCCAGCGCCTTGAGTTTCTTGCCGTCATTGCTTTTGCTGGACCAGGCCAGGTAGCGCTCGGGGCCGCCGCAAGCCTTGGCGCCGATGGCGATGGTCTGGCATTGCTGGGTGGAATCGCAGGCGGCGGCGCCCACTTCCGCCTGGATTTGCGCCAGCAAGCCGGCATTGCCGGGTGCGGGCGGGGCATCTTGTGCGGGGGCGCTGCCGCAGGCACTGGCGCCCAGCAGCAGGAAGCTGGCGCATGCGGCGCGCAGCAGGGGCAACAGGGCGGAGTAGGTTGGCGTTTGCATGCCCTCATCATGTGCCACGCTTGCCCAAATGGCAAGCGCGATTCGCATTGGCCAGAACCTTGATCCCCGTCATTTTCATTGTCAAGCAGTCAAAGTTAATATAAATCAACATCCAATCTGCGATGTACGGGTGGCAACCGGGCCGGTGCGCTGCATTCCCGCGCCGGCGCGTGCCGCCGATTCGGGAATGTTTCCAGGAGTTAGACTATGCGCCGCACCCTCTCACCCTTCCTCTTCATCACCAGCCTGGCCTTCGGCGGCGTCCTGCATGCCGCGGAAAAGGAGCCGATCCAGCCGATCAAGGCCGCCAAGGTGGCCAATCCGGCCATGGTCGAGCTGGGCAAGAAACTGTTTTTTGACCCGCGCCTGTCGCGCTCCGGCTTTATTTCCTGCAACAGCTGCCATAACCTGAGCATGGGTGGCACGGACAATATCAAGACTTCGATCGGCCACAACTGGCAGCGCGGGCCGATCAACTCACCCACGGTGCTCAATGCCAGCATGAACGTGGCGCAGATGTGGGATGGCCGCGCCAAGGATTTGCAGGAGCAGGCGGGCGGCCCCATCGCCAATCCCGGCGAAATGGCTTTTACGCACGAGCTGGCCATCGACGTGCTGGCCTCGATTCCCGCCTACCGCAAGGAATTCAAGCAGGTGTTTGGCCAGGATAAATTGACCATCGAGCAAGTCACGCGCGCCATCGCCGCCTTCGAGGAAGTGCTGGTGACGCCTGGTTCGCGCTTCGACCAATGGCTGATGGGCAAGAAAAGCGCGCTGACGAAAGACGAGCTGGCCGGCTACCAGTTATTTAAATCCAGCGGCTGCATCGCCTGCCATAACGGCCCCGCCGTGGGCGGCAATACTTTCCAGAAGATGGGCGTGGTGGAACCGTATAAAACGGCGATGACGGCCGAAGGGCGCTCGGCCGTGACGGGCAAGGATGCGGACCGCTTCAACTTCAAGGTGCCGACCCTGCGCAACGTGGAATTGACGTACCCGTACTTTCACGATGGCGAAGCGGCGACCCTGACGCAAGCCGTCGACGTGATGGGCCGCTTGCAGCTGGGCCGCACGTTTACGCCCGATGAAAACGCGAAACTGGTGGCCTTCCTGAAAACCCTGACGGGCAAGCAGCCGCACCTCGTGCTGCCGATCCTGCCGCCATCGAGCGACACGACGCCGCGCGGCCCGTGCCGTTTGACTGAATGAGTCTATGAAAAATGCCCGCATCAAGCGGGCATCGGGGTTTATTTCAATGTTCTCTGGAACAACTGATAGATACGGCGGTACTCGTCATACCACGCTTCCGGCTGCACGAAACCGTGGCGCTCCATCGGGTAGCTGGCCATTTCCCAGTTATCCTTCTTGAGCTCGATCAAGCGCTGCGACAGGCGCACGGAGTCCTGGTAAAACACGTTGTCGTCGATCATGCCGTGGGCGATCAGGAGGTTGCCCGTCAGTTTATCGGCGTATTCGATCGGCGACGAGATTTTATACGCCTGCGGGTCGACCTCCGGCGTGTTCAGGATATTTGCCGTGTACTCGTGGTTGTAGGTGGTCCAGTCCGTCACGGGACGCAAGGCGGCGCCGGACTTGAAGGTGTCCGGCGCGCGCATCAGGGCCATCAGGCTCATGAAGCCGCCATAGCTGCCGCCATAGATGCCCACGTTCTTGATGTCGCCCTGGGTGCCGCGCTGCCAGCCAGTGGGCGCCGTCGATGAAATCTTCCAGTTCCGGGTGGCCCATCTGGCGGTAGATGGCCGTGCGCCAGGCGCTGCCGTAGCCGAGCGAGGCGCGGTAGTCGACGTCGAGCACGATATAGCCTTGCTGCACCAGCAGGTTGTGGAACATCTGCTCGCGGAAATACACGGGGTAACGCTCGGTGACGTTTTGCAGGTAGCCGGCGCCATGCGCGAACATGACGATCGGATACTGTTTGCCTGCTTCCAGCGTTGCGGGGCGGTACAGCTTGGCCCAGATCGGCGCCGCGCCATGCGTGGATGGCACTTGCACCAGTTCCGGCATGACCCAGTTGCGCGCCTTGAAGGCCTCGCTGCGCGTATCCGTCAGGATGGTCGCCTTGCCGCCTGCAACGGGAATGGTCGCCAGCTGGGCCGGCATATAGCTGGTCGAGTAGCGCAGCAACAGCTTGCCGTTGTCGGGCGACAGGCCGAAGTTTTCCACGCTTTCAGATTCGTCACTTCGCGCGCGCCGCCATCGCTGGCCGTGCTGGCGCACACTTCATAGGTGCCAGGCGCCTGCCGGTTGCACATAAAATAGGCATTCTTGCCGTCGCGGCTCCACTCGACGGCGCTTACTTCCCACTGGCCTTGCGTCAATGCGCGCGCCGGGGCCGTACCCGTTTTCGCGTACAGGTGGGCGTAGCCGCTTTCCTCGGACAGATACCACAGGGTGGCGTTGTCGGGCAGCCAGCCGAATTCCTCGGCGCGGCGGTTGACCCAGGCCGTGTCGCTGATGCGGTGCGCTGGCACCAGGGCGGCGTTGGCCAGGTCGACGGTGGCGAGCCAGCCGTCCTTGTTGTCGATGGCGCGCACGCGCACGGCCACCTTGGAACCGTCGTCGCTCCAGGCGATGCCGTCGCGCTGGGCGTCGATGCGCACGGCACGGTTGCCTTTCAGCGGCGGCAGTTTTTGCTCGGCGCGCAGCGAGGCCAGCGGATCGACCGCGATGCCGGGCAGGCTGTCGAAACCGATGTCGCGCACCTGGCCCGTGCGCAGGTCGGCCAGCTTCAGGCTTTGCGCGATCGGCATGTTGCGGCCCACGCGCGTGCGCTCGTCGTCCGCTTCCGGGTAGCCCGTTTCCGTGACGTAGCGTGCCAGTTTGCCCAGCTTGCCCTTTTCGGCGGCCTTGTCTTGCGTGACGAACAGCAGCCAGCGGCCGTCCGGCGACAGGGCGCTGCCGGAAATCGTTACTTTGTCGCCCAGGTAGATCGGTTCCGGCGCGCGCGTGGCGTCCAGCCGGCGCTCTTCGTGGCGGCGCTCGCGGCTCGTGTCGCGGTCTTCCTTCTGGCGCGCCAGGTTGACGATCAGGCGCAGCTGCAGTTCGCGCAGGGCGTCCGCTTCCGGCTTGGCGTCCGGGTCCTTGGCCGCGCGCAGCAGGGCGACGGGGGCGCTCAGGCGGTCAGCGCGGCTCCAGCTGAACCAGTCGCTGCCGCTGCGGTATTGCACGGCGCCGCCGTCGGCGGAATACTGCGGGTCGCTGATGGCGGAGACGCCCCGTGTGATCTGGATCAAGGCGCCGTTTTTCAGGTCGCGCTCGAACAAGTCGCCGTTGCGCAGCAGGATGGCGCGTGTGCCGGCCCGGTTGACGATCATCTGCTGGCCATCGAGGTTGGCCAGTTGCGCATCGTCAACCTTCTTGCCGCTGTTTAATTTGTCATGCGCGCCGGATACTTGAAAAGTGTCGCGCAAGGGCGAGCCGAGGCGCTTTTGCTTGTAGTAGAGCTGGCCATTCCAGCCCCACCATGCCGCTTCGACGGGTGTGCCGATCCAGTCGGGATCGGCCATGGCCTGGTCCAGCGTGATCGGCGTGGGGGCCGCGGCGGTGGAGGGGGCCGCATGGGCGGCGGGCAGGGCGGCGGCCAGCAGGGACAGCAGCAAGGGACGGAGCAACAGGGGAAGAACCAGACGCATCGGGGATCGCTTTAATAAAAGGGGATGGTGAAGGTGCAGGCTATGAGGCCGGTATTCTAGCGGAGGAGTTTCATGCAGGAAATATCGGAAAGCTAAGTCCGGGGCAGGGCCAGCCAGGCGAGAAAGTCGTCGAGCGGCATCGGCCGCGCATACAGGTAGCCCTGCAAGCCGTCGCAATCGTGGGCGATCAGGAAGTCGGCCTGCTCCTGCGTTTCCACGCCTTCGGCCACGGCGCGCAAGCCCAGGTGGCGCGCCATGGCCAGGATCGCCTGCACGATGGCCGTGCCGCGCGCATCGCGCGGCGTGTCGTCGATGAAGCGTTTGTCGATTTTCAGTTCGTACAGCGGCATCGAGGTCAGGTAGGCGAGGCTGGAGTAGCCGGTGCCGAAATCGTCGATGGAAAAGCGGATGCCCAGGGCCGCCAAGTCGCGCATGCGCGCCAGCGAGGCGTCGCGCTGGTCGATCAGCAAGCCTTCCGTCAGTTCCAGGATCAGGGCGCCGGCCGGCGTGCCGTGTTCGGCCAGCGCCGCCTGCACGCGGGCGGGCGGCGAAATCGGGCTGGCGGAACTGGGCCGGACTGACGTTGACGGACAGAGGGACGGGCCGGCCAGCCTGCGCCAGCACCCTGGCGGCGCGGCACGCTTCGCGCAGGGCCCAGTGCCCGAGCCTGACGATCAGTCCCGATTCCTCGGCGATGGGGATGAAGATGCCGGGCGCGATAAAGCTGCCGTCCGCCTGCGGCCAGCGCATCAGCAATTCGGCGCCCGTCACCCGGCCATGGCGGTCGACCTGCGGCTGCACGTGCATGCGCAATTGCCCCAGGTCGAGGGCGCGCGCCAGCGCCCGTTCCAGGGTCAGGCGCCGCTCCACGCCTGCCTGCATGGCCGCTTCAAAGAAGGCGATGCCGTTGCGCCCTTCCGCCTTGGCGCGGTACATGGCGATGTCCGCTTCGCGCAGCAGGTCGTGCGCCTGCTGGCCCGCTTTCGGCAGCAGGGTCACGCCGATGCTGGCGCTGCAATGATAGGACTGCCCGTCGATATCGAAGTCGCGGGCGATGGCGGCGCGGATCTTCTCGGCCACCTGGGCCGCCGCGCGGGCGGCGCTGTCCAGGTCACCGGCCAGGTGCGCCAGCAGGACGACGAATTCGTCGCCGCCGATGCGCGCCACCGTGTCGGCCTTGCGCATCAGCTGCGCCAGCCGTTCGCCCGCCAGGCGCAGCAGCGCGTCGCCCGTGGCGTGGCCGCGCGCGTCGTTGATGTGCTTGAAGTGGTCGAGGTCGATGAACATCAGCGCGCTGATGGCAGGGGCGCGCGGCGCGGCGGCCAGCAGGTGGCCGATGCGGTCCATCAGCAGGCGCCGGTTGGGCAAGCCCGTCAGCACGTCGTAGAAGGCCAGGCGGTGGATGTCCGCTTCCGATTTCTTGCGCTCGTCGATTTCGCGCTCGACGGCCACCCAGTGCGTCTGCTTGCCGTCCGCATCCGTGAACGGCACCAGTTCCGCCTCGACCCAGTACGCCTTGCCGGCCTTGTTGTAGTTTAGCAATTCCGCCCTGGCCGGCTGGGCGCGGGCCATGGCGGCGGCGATGCGCGCCAGTTCGCCCGTATCGGTGGCGGGGCCCTGCTGGAACAGCAGGCTGCGGCCCAGCACCTCGGCGCGCGCATAGCCGCTGCTGCGCTCGAAGGCGTCGTTGACGAAGATGATGCGCGTGGCCGATACCGTGCCGGCGCCGGGCGGGGCATCGACCACGTCGGCGATCATCACCATGTCGTTCAGGCGGGCCAGTGCCGTGGCCGTCAAGCCCAGTTCGGCGTTGAGCTGCGACAAGGCCTGGCTGCTGTCTTCCTGGTGGCGCAGCAGGAAGGCGCAGGACAGGGTCAGCACGGCGGCGATGAACAGGAAGTTCAGGGCCACGATCAGCGCGCGCAGGATGGGAGAATCGGGCGTGCCCGGCAGGTGCAGGGCGACGTCGGGATGCAGGCCGAGAAAAAAGATGGTCAGCGAGGTCAGGACCAGGGTCGACAGGGCTGGCCGCATGCCCAGCAGCAGGGCCGCCAGCACGGGCATGAGCATCATGTAGATCTGGCTGACGGGGCCGATTTTCAGCAGCAGGCCCACGCCCACCAGGTAGGCGACGATGAGGAATTGCCACACGCGCCAGCGGTAGGGCATGGCGCGCCAATGCCAGATGACGCCGATCCAGCCGATGGCCAGCAAGTCGAGGGCGACGATGGACCAGATGGCTTCGCTTGCGGCCAGCAGCGCGCTGGGAATGGCCGTGATGAAGCCAAGCAGCAGCACCACCTGCAGCAGGCGGTCAAAGACCTGGCCGCGCCAGTGCGCGAGATCGTTCGACGCCGCCACGCTGCCGTCCTTTCTCCAGAATGCCGTGTAACCGTACTGAGCAGTAGGTTGATTAAATACTACGCGTTATCTTTCTCCATGTCATCTTGATCATTAAGCATGGTTGCCTGCCGGGCGGCGTGTTGCTGGCGCAAAAAAAAGCCAGCCTGTCGGCTGGCGCTGTGCAGCGCGCACTGGCGCTTCGAAGCGGTGTTTATTTCTTGGGCGCGCTCAGGCATTCTTTCATGAACGCCTTGCGGGCGTCGCCCTTCATGTCCTTGGCGTCGGCATTGCACGTTTTCATCTTGTTTTGCTGCGTCATGGCCGGCGCCGGCTTGGCGCTCAGACATTCCTTCATGAAGGTTTTGCGCTCATCGCCTTTCTTGCCGGCGGCATCGGCATTGCAGGTGGTCATTTTCGACTGTTGCGCCGTCTTGGCGGCGGGCGCCGCTTCCGGTGCGGCGGCAAAGGCGGTGCTGGCAAACGCGGCGGCGATGCAGAGGGCGATTAATTGTTTCATGGCAAATCCTTGTAGACGCAGTCAGTGGAAGGGGACGTGCAACCGGCAGACAACTGCCGATATGCAAAACGTAACTAACTATATGACATTTATCAACAAAATTCCCACTCGAGTGTTTCTTTTTGTTACTGGCCGTTGTCAAGTGCCTGCCCGCTGGCCAAGGCAGCCATGTTGGCGGCAGCGGCCCCGTTTTTTGCTATGCTAGCGTCTTTCCACCGGCCGATGCCGCTGCCTTGGCCGGGCGCACCCTCAATACGGAGTAGTTATGGTCTCGTTGCAAGAGCAGTTTTTAAAGGCCGGCCTGGTCGACAAGAAGAAGGTCAAACTGGCCAACCAGGACAAGAGCAAGCAAAAAAAGGACGAGCGCAAGAGCGGCACGCAAAGCGTCGACGAAGTGCGCCTGGCCGCGCTCGAGACGCAGCGCAAGAACGCGGAACGCGCGCGCGAACTGAACGCCCAGCGCGACGCGGCCGCGAACCAGAAAGCCATCGTGGCGCAGATCGCGCAAATGGTGCAAAAGAACCGCCAGAGCAAGGGCAACAACGGCGAGGTGCCTTACAATTTCACTTTTAACAACAAGATCGAGCGCATCTACGTGACGGCCGCCGTGCAAGCCCACCTGGTGGCGGGCCGCCTGGTGATCGTCTGCCTGGGCGGCACCGTGGAACTGGTGCCGCGCATCATCGCCGACAAGATCGCCGAACGCGACCCGGCCATCGTCGTGCGCGTCAAACAGGCGAGCACGGAAGTGGACGAGGACGATCCGTATGCGGCGTTCCAGATTCCGGATGATTTGATGTGGTAAGAACCACGTGGCTGCCGCAGGCGGCCGCCTTGCGTGATTCAAAAACGCCAACCCGAGGGTTGGCGTTTTTTTTTTTTTTTTTGCGTTAATTCGGTGCGATAGGTAGGCCAAATCCGGCGGGTAGTCGCCCGAGGATTTCGCCAGTGATGCCGGAGTAAAAAATGATGCCGGCCATATTCCCGGCAAGGTAAATGCTCCGTATTGTTTTCATGTCCGTCCTGTCCGGGGTGAACTCGGACTGGTAGAAATCATAGACAAGGTAAGGCGACGCCACCTTCATCACGAGCAGCGCATTCAAGGCGGGCAGCTCTTTTTGCGCGACGGCATTTTCCATCGTCAACTGGATCGCAGGTATCTTGCTGGATTGGAATTGTCGCGCTTAGAATCCAGGAACGGGATGCGATTGACGGCAATTCCCAGTCTGGTCGTGTCGGTTTCTTCTATCGGGTATTTCGCGCGATAGCTGCCAGGTCCCTTATATGGATCCTTTGAGTTCAGTTTGGAACTCAACTCAAATTGATCCAGGCCGTTATATCGCAGTTTGTTGGCCTCATAGTCAGGCGCGCCGATGCCATTCAACTCAAAAGAGTAAGGCAAGACAAAGAGCTGTACTTTTCCCGTATCCGCATTGAAGTCGTAGCCGATGGCGTGTGAGGTTTGTCCGTTTCTTTTGACCGGCGCCGTAAACGCAAACCAGTCATTCATGCTTGAGTTGCCGACGATTTTTTCGTCCAGGGCCGCGGCCTTTCTGCGGTTGTAATCAGCCGTCGATTCGAATTCCCCTTTTTTGTCTGCCACGAACTTTTGTATTGCTGCTACGGCTATGCCAAGCGGCAAGCCAGGATAGTCGGGATCGATGCGGTCGCTTGCGAGCATCTGCATGGAAAATGTCGGCGCTGCCAGTCTTTTTTCCGATGGTATGAGCGGGATTGCGCTCCGGTGTTCTTGCTGTGCGGCATTCAAGGGCGAGGCCGCCTGTCCTGCCACTTGCGCAGGCTGCGCCAGGCCAGTATTGGCAAGGGCACTGGCGACCGTCATTAGTAACCATCGTTTCATGCTCATTTTCCTGAATGCGGATGTCAATATTGATTTAATAGTAACACACTTCCCGCAAGGAAAATTTGCCTGTCGAGGATGCTGGCGTCCTGCGCCATGGCGCGCGATGATGATCTGAAGACGATGTGATGGGGTGACAAACAAAAACGCCACCCGAAGGTGGCGTTTTTGAACGTATTGCGAATTCTTGGTGGCCCGGGGCGGAATCGAACCACCGACACAAGGATTTTCAATCCTCTGCTCTACCGACTGAGCTACCAGGCCAAGGTGGCGAATTATAGCAGACCAAAACGGGAATGCAAGAGCCGGCTGCGACTTTTCCTTGATTTACTGCATAGGTATCGCTTTAGTTGCTCACAGATCAAATATGATTTGAGATAAACGGTATTTTTCTCAACAAAAGATGGGCGCATAGTGTGGCCATCGACATTGCTTTGAGAGGATTACCGCATGCACGCCACCACCCATCACACCGCCATCCCCGCCATCGGTCTGGGCACCTTCCGCCTGCAGGGCCAGGTTGTCATCGATTCCGTCACCACGGGCCTGGACGTCGGCTACCGCCATATCGACACGGCGCAAATCTACGGCAATGAAGCCGACGTGGGGCAGGCGATCGCGGCCAGCGCCGTCCCGCGCGACGAGTTGTTCGTCACCACCAAGATCTGGATCGACAATCTGCAGCGCGACAAGCTGATTCCCAGTTTAAAAGACAGCCTGCACAAGCTGCAGTTGGAGCAGCTGGATTTGACGCTGATTCACTGGCCGTCGCCGCAAGATGCGATTTCCGTGGCCGAGTACATGGCGGCGCTGGCGCAGGCCAAGGCGCAGGGACTGACCAGGGCCATCGGCGTATCGAATTTCACCAACGCGCAGCTGCGGCAAGCCATCGATACGGTGGGCGCCGGGGAAATCGCCACGCAGCAGGTCGAAATCCACCCGTTTCTGCAAAACCGCACCGTCATCGAGTTTGCGCGCAGCCAGGGCATCCACGTCACGGCCTACATGCCGCTCGCGTATGGCAAGGTGGTCGTCGATCCGGTCATCATGGCGATTGCAGCCAGACACGGCGTGACGCCGGCGCAGGTGGCCCTGAGCTGGTCGCTGCAGCAGGGCTTTGCCGTGATCCCGTCGTCGACGAAGCGCGCCAACCTCGATGCGAACCTGCATTTCCAGCGCGTCACCCTGTCGCCGGACGAGATGGCGCAGATGGCCACCCTGGAACGGGGCGAGCGCCTGGCCAACCCGGACGGCCTGGCGCCGCAGTGGGATTGAGATGGGCGCCATGACGAAGCTGGGGCAGGGCGGTTTCAGTATCGGCCTGGAACTGCCGCTCGACAATGACTGGTCATCCACGGGGCGCCAGTCGAATGCGGCCTCCGGCCGCGTGCCGGGCGAGCCGGACCTGCAACAGCATGCGGCGCTGGCAAAGCTGGCCGACCGCCTGGGTTTCCGGGCCCTGTGGCTGCGCGACGTGCCCCTGTACGATCCCTCGTTCGGCGACGCGGCCCAGGTTTTCGAGGTATTTACGTATCTGGGCTATTTGGCCGGCATCACCGAGAACATCTTGCTGGGCACGGCCGCCGTGGTGCTGCCGCTGCGCGAACCCGTATTGACCCTGAAGGCGGCGGCCAGCGTCGACCAGTTGAGCGGCGGACGCCTGCTGCTGGGCGTGGCCAGCGGCGACCGGCCCGTCGAGTATCCCGTCTTCGGCCGCGATTTCGACCAGCGCGGCGCCGCCTTTCGCGAGCAGGTGGCCATGCTGCGCGACTGGGGCGAAACGCGCCTGCCGCCCGGCATCCGCCTGCTGCCCAAGCCTGCCGCACCGTTGCCGCTGCTGGTGGCGGGACTGGCGCAGCAAACGCCCGCGTGGATCGGGGCGCAGATGGATGGCTGGCTCGCCTATCCGGGCACGCCGGAAGACCACGCGCTGCGCGCGGCGCAATGGCGCGCCGTGGCCGGAGAGAGCAAGCCGTATGTCAGCTTCATCCACCTCGACCTGGATGACGATCCGACCTTGCCGCTGCAGCGCTTCCGCTTTGGCGCGCGCGCGGGGCGCGATGGACTGATCGCCGAGCTGCACGCCATGCGTGCGGCCGGCGTGACGCATATCGGCCTGCAGTTGCGGCAGAACCGCCGCCTGCTGGCCGAGACCTTGCAGGAGATCGGCGAATACGTGCTGCCCGTGTTTCATGGCGCCGCTTGATCTTGGGCATGCGTCCTGTACTTCCGGACTATCTGAAAAGCATGGTGCAAACGCTATAATGGTTCCATGAACAGTCCCACTTCCCCCACCATGCGGCGCTTCATGCATAGCCACAGCGACGTTTGCATCGTCGGCAACGGCGCCATCGCGAAAACCACGGCGCTGGCGTTTGCCCAGGCAGGACAAAGCGTCACCCTGTTATCCCCGGTGAGCCCTCCGGCATCTTCCGTCAAGCCGGTCGAAGCCAGCTGGGATGTGCGCGTGTATGCGCTCAATCACACGGCGCACCAGTTGCTGTCGTCGCTGAAGGTATGGGGCGCGCTCGACGCCGACAGGGTGGCACCCGTCGACGCCATGCTGGTCAACGGCGACGGCGCGCAGGCGGGCGGACTCGGTTTTGACGCCTACGGCGCCCATGTGGGCACGCTGGCGTGGATCATCGAAGACCGCAACCTGGGGCAGGCGCTGGACGCCGCCCTGAAATTCGCGCCGAACGTCAATGTGGTGCAGGGCCGCGCCAGCCGCCTGGAATGGACGAATGATTCTGCCATCGTGCACCTCGATGGCGGCGACACCATCACCTGCGCCCTCGTCGTGGGCGCGGACGGCGCCCAGTCGTGGGTGCGGGGCCAGTGCGACATCGGCCTCGATTACCGTTCGTATGGACAGCGCGGCGTGGTCAGCAACTTCGCCTGCGAAAAGCCGCACCATGGCGCGGCCCACCAGTGGTTTACGGGCAGCGAAGGCATCGTCGCGCTGCTGCCGCTGCCGGGCGACCGCGTTTCGCTGGTCTGGTCGGCGCCCGATGCGCTGGCCGACACCTTGATGGCCGAATCGGCCGACGCCCTGGCCGCGCGCCTGGCCGCGTACTGCCACGACAAACTGGGCAAACTGACGCCGTTGCAGCCGGAACTGGTGCGCGCGTTTCCGCTCACCCTGATGCGCCCGCACGCCATGGTGGCGCCGCGCGTGGCCCTGGTGGGCGACGCCGCCCACGTGGTCCACCCGATGGCCGGCCACGGCATGAACCTGGGCTTTGCCGACGTGGCGCAGCTGGTCAAGACGATCAGCGAGCGCGAAGCGCACCGCGGCATCGGCGACGAGCGCGTGCTGGCCCGCTATGCGCGCGCGCGCAAGGAAGACGTGCTGCTGATGCAGCTGGCCACCGATGGCCTGGCGAGGTTATTTGGCGCCGATCTGGAGCCGTTGCGCGTGGTTCGCAATTTGGGATTAAACTTGCTGGATAAATTACCTGCCCTGAAGCGAAAAATGATTGCGCACGCATTGGGACATCAGTAAATCTTAAGATAGCGCCGGATAATGGCAGCAGTGAAAATTCAAGGTCGCCGCAGCTGGTCTGCGGCGCTCGTTTTGTCAAAGAGATAACGATGCCGGGCCAGAGGCCAGTCCCGCCAGGCGTTTCAAGTGGAGAAGTGATAGTGATAACAATGAACAGAAGCATGAGCAAAATCGCCTTGCTGATGGCCTCGGGCCTGATGATGTCGTGCGCCGGCGCGGAAACGCCGACGGAAGCGAACATCAAAAAGCTGATCGAGCCGCGCCTGGGCGAAGGCGCCAAGGTCGATTCGGTCAAGGAAACCCCGTACGGCGGCCTGTACGAAGTGCGCACGGGCGGCGACATCCTGTACACGGACAAGGCCGCGCAATACCTGTTCGTCGGCCACGTGTTCGACGCCAAGACGTCGCAGGATCTGACCAAGGTGCGCCTGGACGAAGTCAACCGCATCAAGTTCTCCGACCTGCCGCTCGATTCGGCCATGAAAACCGTCAAGGGCAATGGCAAGCGCGTGATCGCCGTGTTCGAAGATCCGAACTGCGGCTACTGCAAGCGCTTCCGCCAGAACGCGCTGAAGGAGATCGACAACGTCACCGTCTACACCTTCATGTACAACATCCTGTCGCCCGATTCCATCGTCAAGTCGCGCAATGTGTGGTGCGCGCCGGACCGCAACAAGGCTTGGGATGACTGGATGTTGAACGGCAAGGCGCCAGCCACGGTGGCCGCCACTTGCGCCAACCCGCATGAAAAAATCCTGGCGTTGGGCCAGCAATTGCGCGTCTCGGGCACGCCGGCCATCTTCTTTGCCGACGGCAGCCGCATTCCGGGCGCAGTCGATGCGAAAACGCTGGAACAGAAATTCTCGACCATTAAGTAATCCGGGCTGTCGCCAGGAAGGCTGGACGGCGCGCCCTCGCAAGGCGCGCTTTTTTTTGCACTTTTTTCCGCTGTCGTATCATCAAGTGTTGTTTGTAGACGCCATAACAATCCAAAAAAGGGGAAGCAGCAGATGATTACCTTGAATATCAACGGACGCGACACGCAGGTCGATGCCGATCCTTCCACGCCCATCCTGTGGGCGCTGCGCGATAACCTGAACATGACGGGCACCAAGTTCGGCTGCGGCGCGGCCCTGTGCGGCGCCTGCACGGTGCACCTCGATGGCCAGCCCATCCGCTCGTGCATCACGCCGATTTCTTCCGTCGGCGCGCAAAAGATCACCACCATCGAAGCGATGGAAAACGACCAGGTGGGCAAGGCCGTGCAGGCGGCATGGGTGCGCCACGATGTGCCGCAATGCGGCTACTGTCAAAGCGGCCAGGTGATGAGCGCGACGGCGCTGCTGCGCACCAACAAGTCGCCCAGCGATGCCGACATCGATGGCGCCATGAGCGGCAATATCTGCCGCTGCGGTACCTATCAACGGATCCGCGCGGCCATCAAGGACGCGGCCAAGACCCTGGCCTGAGGAGAGCGACATGCGTATCGAATGGTTGAATCAGGAAGCATTGCAGCACGGTGGCGTGACTCTGGGCGCGGCGCTGGCATCGGCGCCGGTGGCGCTTGCCGATGGCGTCTCGCGGCGCGGTTTCATGAAGGCGGGCGCGGTGGCCGGCGGGGGCCTGATGCTGGGCTTTTTCCTGCCCGGTGCAGGCAAGCTGGCGCAGGCGGCCGATGCCGCTCCCGCCAAGCCCGTGTATGCGCCGAACGCCTTCTTGCACATCGCGCCCGATAACACGGTGACGGTGCAAGTGAACCGGCTGGAATTCGGCCAGGGCGTGCAAACGAGCTTGCCCATGCTGATTGCCGAGGAACTCGACGCCGACTGGAGCCTGGTGCACGGTGCGCTGGCGCCAGCCGGCGAGCAGTACAAGGATGCCGCCTACGGCATGCAGATGACGGGCGGCTCGGGCAGCATCGCCCATTCGTTCACGCAGTACCGCGAAATCGGCGCCAAGGCGCGCGCCATGCTGGTGGCCGCCGCCGCCGCGCAGTGGAAAGTCAATCCCGACCAGGTGCGTGCCGCCAAGGGCGTGCTGTATGGCCCCGGCGGACAAAAGGCGACGTATGGCGAGCTTGCCGACGCGGCCATGCGCCAGCCCGTCCCCGCCAGCGTCAAGCTGAAGGACCCGCGCGACTTTGCCATCATCGGCAAGCCCGTGAAACGCCTGGACGCGGCCGCCAAGTCCACGGGAAAACAGCAGTTCGGCATCGACTTCAAGCCGCCTGGCGCGAAAGTGGCCATGGTGGCGCGCCCGCCCGTGTTTGGCGCGAAGGTAGCGAAATTCGACGCCAGCAAGGCGAAAGCCATCAAGGGCGTGCTGGAGGTACTGGAAGTCAAAACCGACCGTGGCGGCAGCGGCGTGGCCGTCATCGCCGACGGCTACTGGCCGGCCAAACAGGGGCGCGATGCGCTGGTGATCGAGTGGGACAGCAGCGCCGTGGAAAAGGTCAGCAGCGACAAGCAGCTGGCGGCCTTCAAGGCGCTGGCCAGGACGCCGGGCACCGTTGCCAAGCCAGCCGACATGGGCAAGCTGGCCAAGGCGCCGAAAAAAATCGAAGCCGTCTACGAATTCCCCTACCTGGCGCACGCGCCGATGGAGCCGCTCAACTGCGTGGTCGACCTGCAGGCCGACAAATGCACGATGTGGGTCGGCTCGCAATTCCAGACGGGCGACCAGGCGGCCATCGCGGCTACTTCCGGCCTGAAACCCGAGCAGGTGACCCTGCACACGATGATGGCGGGCGGCGGCTTTGGCCGGCGCGCCGTGCCCTCGTCCGACTACGTGGTCGAAGCCGTCAACGTCGCCAAGGCGTACCGGGCGGCGGGCAAGAGCGGTCCGTTAAAGCTGATGTGGAGCCGCGAGGATGACATCAAGGGCGGCTACTACCGGCCGTCGCATGTGCACCGCGCGCAGATCGGCCTCGACGCCAAGGGCAAGATCCTCGCCTGGGACCACACCATCGTGGGCCAGTCCATCATGGCCGGCACGCCCTTTGAGGCCTTCATGGTGAAAAATGGCGTCGACGGCACCATGGTCGAAGGCATGGGCGAGCCGTACACCCTGCCGATGAAGCTGTCCGTGCATACGGCCAAGGCGAACGTGCCCGTGCTGTGGTGGCGCTCCGTCGGCTCGACGCATACGGCCTTTGTCATGGAAACCCTGATCGACGAAGCGGCGCACGTGGCGAAGATGGACCCCGTCGCCTACCGCAAGCAGCTGATCGACGCCAAGCACACGCGCCACATCGCCGCGCTGGACCTGGCCGTGGCCAAGTCCGGCTACGGCAGGAAGAAGCTGCCGAAAGGGCAGGCCTGGGGCGTGGCCATGCATGAATCGTTCAATTCTGTGGTCGCCTACGTGGTGACGGCCTCCGTGGTGGAGGGGGCGCCCAAGCTGCACCAGGTATGGGCGGGCGTGCATTGCAACCTGGCCGTCAACCCCTTGACGATCGAGGCGCAAGTGCAGGGCGCCGCGCTGATGGCGCTGGGCATGACCATCCCCGGCGCGGCCATCACGCTCAAGGATGGCGTGGTGGAGCAGCAGAACTTCGGCGACTATCCAGTGCCGCGCATGCCGGACATGCCGGTGATCGAGGTGCACCTGGTGCCGTCGGGCGACGCACCGACGGGCATGGGCGAGCCGGGCGTACCGCCGCTGGCGCCCGCATTCGCCAATGCGCTGTTCGCCCTGACGGGCAAGCGCCTGCGCAAGCTGCCGTTCGACCTGGCGGCCGCATGACGGCAGCGGTTTTTTGAGCACGGTCGGCATCTTGCTGGCAGCCGGAAGGGGACGCAGGTTCGACCCTTCCGGCGTACAGAACAAATTATTGCAGCCTTTGACGGAAGGTCCGCATGCGGGCTTGCCCGTGGTGGTGGCGGCGGCCAGGAACATGCTGGCGGCCCTGCCGCGCGTGCTGGCCGTGGTGCGCGCCGACGATACGCAGGTGGCGCGCGTGCTCGGCGCGCTGGGCTGCGAGGTACGCGTCTGCCATGACGCGGACACGGGCATGGCCGCGTCGCTGACCTGCGCCATCGATTACGTGCGCGGCGCGCCGGGCTGGCTGATCGCCCTGGGCGACATGCCTTTCGTGGAAGCGGCTACAATCGCCGCCTTGTCGCAAGCCGTCGGCGATGGTGCGCACATCGCCGTGCCCGTGTTCCAGGGACGGCGCGGCAATCCTGTCGCGTTCAGTACCTATCACTTGCCGCTGCTGCTGGCGCTCGATGGCGACCAAGGCGCGCGCAGCATCGTCAACAGCCATGCCGTGTGCGAAGTGACAGTGGACGACGGCGGCATCTTGCGCGATATTGATACACCTGACGATTTGTAAGGCGGGGCAGTGGCGCTCCCGGGAAGATAAGCCAGACACGAGGAAAACATGAAAAAAGCTCCAATTAAAAAAAGCATCGCCAAGGCGCCCGCCGCCGGCATCATCTACAGCATCGCCGCAGCCGACCTGGCCGGCCACATGTTCAAGGTAATGTTGACGGTCAAGTCGCCTGCCGCCATCGGCCAGGTGTTTGCCCTGCCGGCCTGGATTCCGGGCAGTTACATGATCCGCGAATTTTCGCGCAATATCGTCAGCATCCGCGCCGAGTCCGAGGGCAAGGCCGTGGCACTGACCAAATTGGACAAGCACTCGTGGCAAGCCGCCCCGTGCAAGGGCCCGTTGACCGTCGAATACGACGTCTACGCCTGGGACCTGTCCGTGCGCGCCGCCCACCTGGACCAGAACCATGGCTTCTTCAACGGCACCAGCGTGTTCCTGCGCGTGCTGGGCCAGGAATCCGATGCCCATGAAGTGCACATCGTGCAGCCGAAGGATGCGGCCTGCAAGAGCTGGAAAGTGGCCACCACCCTGCCTGAACTGAAAGCCAAGCGCTACGGCTTCGGCAGCTACCAGGCGGCCAACTACGATGAACTGATCGACCACCCGGTGGAAATGGGCGACTTCGCGCTGGCCACCTTCAAGGCGCACGGCGTGCCGCACGATATCGTCGTCACGGGCAAGGTGCCGAACCTGGACTTGCCGCGTTTGTGCCGCGACTTGAAAGCCATCTGCGAAACGCAGATCGCCTTCTTCGAGCCGAAGACAAAGAAAGCGCCGATGGAGCGCTATGTGTTCATGGCCATGGCCGTCGGCGACGGTTACGGCGGCCTCGAACACCGCGCCTCGACTGCGCTGATCTGTGCCCGCGCCGACCTGCCGACGACGGCCTCAAACAGCACCGAGATCGGCGACGGCTACCTGAAATTCCTCGGCCTGTGCAGCCACGAGTACTTCCATACCTGGAACGTCAAGCGCATCAAGCCTGCCGCCTTTGCGCCGTACAACCTGCAGGCGGAAAGCTATTCGCCGCTGCTGTGGCTGTTCGAGGGCTTCACCAGCTATTACGACGACCTGATGCTGGTGCGCGCCGGCCTGATCGACGAAGCGGCCTATTTCAAATTGCTGGGCAAGACCGTCAACAGCGTCTTGCGCGGCAGCGGCCGCACCAGGCAAAGCGTGGCCGATTCCAGCTTCGACGCCTGGGGCAAGTACTACCGCCAGGATGAAAACGCGCCGAACGCCATCGTCAGCTACTACACCAAGGGTTCGCTGATCGCGCTGGCTTTCGACCTGACGCTGCGCAGCAAGACGAATGGAGAGAAATCGCTGGACGACGTGATGCAGGCGCTGTGGCAGCGCTATGGCCGCGACTTCTACAAGGGCAAAGCGCGCGGCGTGACGCCGGCCGAAGTCGAAGCCCTGTTCGATGAGGTCTCCGGCACGCGCATGAAACCATTCTTCGAGCGCTACACATCCGCGGCACGGACGACGTGCCGCTGGCGCGCCTGCTGGCGCCGTTCGGCGTGAAATACAGCGATGCGCGCAAGGCGGAAAAATCCAGCCTGGACGTCAACCTGGGCCGCGACGGCAACGACGCCAAATTGGCGCAGGTGCACCAGGGCGGCGCCGCCCACGTGGCCGGCCTGTCGGCGGGCGACGTGCTGGTGGCCATCGATGGCTTGCGCGTAACGGGCACCAATCTGGACACCTTGCTGGGCCGCTACGCGGTCGGCGCCACGGTAGACATCCACGCCTTCCGCCGCGACGAGCTG
Source organism: Janthinobacterium sp. TPC_1 (assembly GCF_056037845.1). Lineage (NCBI taxonomy): Bacteria > Pseudomonadati > Pseudomonadota > Betaproteobacteria > Burkholderiales > Oxalobacteraceae > Janthinobacterium > Janthinobacterium sp. TPC_1. Next base: position 2,274,356 of record NZ_CP195157.1, read on the forward strand.
ATGACGTTTGCGGCCGTGCTGCAGGGCGACCGTGTGCCCGGTGTCAGCTTGACCCTGCTGCCGGCGCCCAAGAAGGCCACGGGGCCGAAGCGTCCTAGCGCGGCATGATGCTGTTTGTCATGCAGTAAGACAGAAAACCGGCCTCACTGGCCGGTTTTTCATTTCAAGGTGCAATTTCTCAAATGCAACTAAACCGCTGATATTGGTGCATTAGCGTCATATTTACTGCAAATGAACTAATTTTTCTTTAACTAAACTAAAATTGCCGAATTGCTTCTTTTAGATCGTGCCCAACGTGCAAACCCTCGATCCTCGAACGATTATGCTGATGACGACCCTGATGTGCGGGGCGATGAGCATCGTCATGTTCTCGGTGTATCGCAGTTTCCGGCGCGAGGTGCATGGCCTGGGACATTGGGCTGCCGGCTTGCTGCTGCTGGTGTGCGCGTCTCTGCTTTTCGGCACCCGCGAGGTGCTGCCGTCGGCATTGTCCATGATTGCGGCCAATGCGGCCCTGGTGGCCGGCATCGGCCTGTCGATGCTGGGCACGGAGAAATTCTTTGGCCTGGCGCCCAGTCGCCGCGCCTATCTGTTGATACTTGTCCTGGCCATCGCCGGCAATAGCTGGTGGCTGCTGGTGCGCCCCGATTTCTCCGCGCGCGTGGCGCTCTTCTCCCTGCTGGTCTTCCTGTTCTATGCGCGCCAGGTGCAACTGGTGTGGCGCCATGGCGAGCGCCATTTCTCGAGTTTTTTCTTTGGCGCGCTGATGCTGCTGCAAGCTGGCGTGGTGCTGGCGCGCGGCGTGTCGGCGTTGCTGCATGGTGGCGCCAGCGTGAACCTGGCGGTGGCCGCCACCCCGGCCGGCATCTATCTGGCGGTCGCCAATTTCATGGCGCTGCTGCTGACGGTGGGCTTCATGACGGTGGCGACGCGCCGCCTGCAGCAGATACTGGAGCGCCGCTCGACCCATGATCCGCTCACGCAGGTGCTGAACCGGCGCGGCTTTGGCGATGCCTATGCGCGCGAGATGGATAATCTGCGGCGCCGCCGTTTGCCGTTGACACTGCTCAGCATCGACCTCGATTACTTCAAATCGATCAATGACCGCTACGGTCACGCGGTGGGAGACCAGGTGCTGGCGCATGTGGCCACTGTTATCAAAGGCGCCTTGCGTGAATCGGATTGCGTGGCGCGTTTCGGCGGCGAGGAGTTCGTCGTGCTGATGCCGGATATGCCTGTGCATAATGCCTTGGGCGTGGCCGAACGCATCCGCGCCTTGCTGCGCGAGTCCAGTCATGCGGGACTGCCTTCGTGTACCGTCAGCATCGGCGTCGCTTGCCAGGCATCGGTGGTGGAGGGGCTGGAAGAATTGCTGTCGCGCGCCGATGCGGCCCTGTACCTGGCCAAGGAGCGGGGCCGCGACCGCATTGAGCTCGATGCTGCCGCGATTACTGCGGACCGGACAAGGTCCGCAGCTGGAATCGGTACTGCTCGTTGAAGAGGAAGGTTTCGGAAAAATCGAAAGTTTTGGCGTGGCGGCGCATCAGGTGTCCAGCCGGCGGAAAGAGGGTTTGCACGCGCCGCACGGCGGCCAGCGCCGCGGCCGATGCATCGCTGTCGCGCGAACGGTGGACATGCACGCTTTTCAGCTCGCCGTCCGGGCCCACGCTCAGGTCGAGCACGACGATGGCCGGCAGCATGGGCGGCAGGCGCCCGCTGAACGTGTATGCGCCATTGGCCGCCATGATCTGCTGCGCCACCAGTGCCTTGTAGGCGTCGATGTTGGCCGCGAGCTGTAGCGCGGCCGGCGTGCGAGGGGCCGCGGCCGTGCTCGTGGGCGCCGCTGGCGGGGACGCAGTCTGGCAAGCCGACAGCAGGACGGCGGCAGCAAGGACGGTGATTGCTTGTCTCATGGCTGCCAGCCTACCATGGTTTAACTGAACAGGCGTTCCAGCTCCACGCCGGGGTCGGGCGCGCGCATGAACGCTTCGCCCACGAGGAAGCTGTGGATGTGCGCCTCGCGCATGCGTTGCACATCGGCCGTGCTGTGGATGCCCGATTCCGTGATGATCAATTTGTCCTGCGGGATGCGCGGCAACAGGTTGATGGTCGTGTCGAGCGAGGTTTCGAAGGTGCGCAGGTTGCGGTTGTTGATGCCGATCAACGCGCTCTTGAGTTTCAATGCCGCCGTCAGTTCTTCGCCGTCGTGGCTTTCGATCAGCACGCCCATGCCCAGTTCGTGGGCGCACGCTTCCATCTCCGCCATCAGGCCATGGTCGAGCGCCGCGACGATCAGCAGGATGCAGTCGGCGCCCATGGCGCGCGCTTCGTAGATCTGGTACATGTCGACCATGAAATCCTTGCGCAGCACGGGGATGGCGCAGGCGGCGCGCGCCTGCTGCAGGTACTCCACGGATCCCTGGAAGAACTGCTCGTCCGTCAGCACGGACAGGCAGGCCGCGCCATGCGCCGCATAGCTGGCGGCGATGTCAGCCGGGCGGAAGTCGGCGCGGATCACGCCTTTCGACGGCGACGCCTTTTTCACTTCGGCGATGATGCCGGGCTTGCCGGCGGCGATGTGCTGGCGCAGGCTCGCTTCAAAGCCGCGCAGGCCGGCGCGCAGGGCGCTGTCGCTTTCCACGTCGCCGCGCAGGCTGGCCAGGCTGCGGCGGGCTTTGGCCTTGGCCACTTCATCGGCTTTCACGGCCAGGATTTTATCGAGTATGTCGGACATGATGGTCGCTATTCTATAAAGGAGGGCAGGGCGTTTACGCTTGCGCCGGGGTGCCCAGCTGCTGCGTGACCTGCACGAATTGAGCGAGTTTCGCCAGCGCGGCGCCCGAGCTGACGGCGGTGCGCGCGCGCGCCAGGCCATCTTCGATCGAGCTTGCCACGCCGGCCGCGTACAGCGCCGTGCCCGCGTTCAGGGCCACGATGTCGGCGGCCGCACCGGGTTCGCCGCGCAGCGCTTCCATCATCTTGGCCTTCGATTCGACGGAATCGGCCACCTTCAGGTTGCGGCTGGCGATCATCGACATGCCGAAATCTTCGGGATGGATTTCATATTCGCGGATCTCGCCGTTGATCAATTCACCGACCATGGTGGCCGCGCCCAGCGATACTTCATCCATATTATCGCGGCCATACACGACGATGGCATGCTGCGCGCCCAGGCGCTGCAGCACGCGCACCTGATGCCGACCAGGTCGGCGTGGAATACGCCCATCAGGATGTTCGGCGCGCCGGCGGGATTGGTCAGCGGACCGAGGATATTGAAGATCGTGCGCACGCCCAGCTCCTTGCGGACGGGCGCCGCATGCTTCATGGCCGCATGGTGGTTGGGCGCGTACATGAAGCCGATGCCCGTTTGCGCGATCGACTGGGCGATCTGCTCGGGCTGCAGGTTGATGTTGACGCCCAGGGAGTCCAGCACGTCGGCGCTGCCGGACGAGGACGAGACGCTGCGCCCGCCATGCTTGGCCACGCGCGCGCCGGCGGCCGCCGCCACGAACATCGAGGCGGTGGAAATATTGAACGTGTGCGCGCCGTCGCCGCCCGTGCCGACGATGTCGAGCAGGTTGGTGGTGTCGGCCATGGGCACCTTGGTGGAAAACTCGCGCATCACTTGCGCGGCGGCGGCGATTTCGCCGATGGTTTCCTTTTTCACGCGCAAGCCCATGGTGAGGGCCGCGATCATGGTGGGGGACATTTCGCCGGACATGATCTGGCGGAACAGGTACAGCATTTCGTCGTGAAAAATCTCGCGGTGTTCGATGCAGCGCAGCAGGGCTTCTTGTGGGGTGATCGGCATGATGCTTCCTTCTTCAATGATGGCGCAGGAGGACACTGATGGCACGCCGGGGCGTGCGCATGGGATCAGCGCTCGAGGAAATTCTTCAGCAGGGCGTGGCCGTGTTCCGAGAGGATCGATTCGGGGTGGAACTGCACCCCCTCGATATCGTATTCCCGGTGGCGCACGCCCATGATTTCGCCGTCGTCCGTCCACGCCGTCACTTCCAGACAGGAAGGCAGCGAGGCGCGTTCGATCGCCAAAGAGTGGTAGCGGATCACTGTGAAGGGGCTGGGGATGTCCTTGAAGACGCCCACGCCCGTATGCGCGATGAGGGAAGTTTTGCCATGCATGACCTGCTTGGCGCGGATGACCTTGCCGCCAAACGCATCGCCGATGGCCTGGTGGCCCAGGCATACGCCGAGGATAGGCTTCTTGCCGGCGAAGTGTTTCAGTACTTCCACCGAAATGCCCGCCTGTGCCGGTGCTTTCGGGCCAGGCGAGATGCAGATGCGGTCCGGGTTCAGCGCCTCGATCTGTTCGATCGTGATTTCATCGTTGCGGTAGACCCGCACGTCTTCGCCCAGTTCACCGAAATACTGCACGATGTTGTAGGTGAAGGAGTCGTAGTTGTCGATCATCAGCAGCATCTTAAAACCCTCCATCCAGGCCATCTTGCACTTGTTCGGCGGCGCGCAGCACGGCGCGCGCCTTGTTTTCCGTTTCCTGCCATTCCATTTCGGGGATGGAGTCGGCCACGATGCCGGCCGCGGCCTGCACGTACAGCATGCCGTCCTTGACCACGCCCGTGCGGATGGCGATCGCCACATCCATTTCGCCGCCAAACGACAGGTAGCCGCAGGCGCCGCCATAGATGCCGCGCTTGGTGATTTCCAGTTCGTCGATCACTTCCATGGCGCGCACTTTCGGCGCGCCCGTCAGGGTGCCGGCGGGGAAGGTCGCGCGCAGCACGTCCAGGTTCGACAGGCCCTCCTTGAGGGTGCCTTCCACGTTCGAGACGATGTGCTGTACATGCGAATACTTTTCGATGACCATGCGGTCGGTGACTTGCACGCTGCCCGTTTCCGCAATGCGGCCGATGTCGTTGCGCGCCAGGTCGATCAGCATCACGTGCTCGGCGATCTCTTTCGGATCGGCCAGCAGCTCGGCCGACAGTTCGGCGTCGCGCTCGGGCGTGGCGCCGCGCGGACGCGTGCCGGCAATCGGACGCAAGGTGACTTTCTTGCCGCCGTCCGCCGTCTTCTCGTTGCGCACCAGGATTTCCGGCGAGGCGCCGATGATCTGCATGTCACCGAAATTATAGAAGTACATATACGGCGACGGATTGAGCGAACGCAAGGCGCGGTACAGGGTCAGCGGCGAATCGACATACGGCTTGCGGATGCGCTGGCCGATCTGCACCTGCATCAGGTCGCCCGCCATCACGTATTCATGCGCCTTGGCGACTGCCTTCAGGTAGTCTTCCTTGGAAAAGTCGCGGATGGTTTCCGTGCGCACGGAAGCGCTGGTGACGGGCGCATCGACGCCGCGGCGCAGCATCATGCGCAAGTCCTTCAGACGCTGCTGCGCTTTCGAAAACGATTCGGGCTGCGTGGTGTCGGCGTAGACGATCAGGTAGAGCTTGCCGGACAGGTTGTCGATGACGGCCAGTTCTTCCGTCACCATCAGCTGGATGTCGGGCAGCTTCAAGTCATCTTTCGGCGCGCCGCCGGCCAGCTTTTTCTCGATGTGGCGCACGGTGTCGTAGCCGAAGTAGCCGGCCAGGCCGCCGCAGAAGCGCGGCATGCCGGGGCGCAGGGCCACCTTGAAGCGCGACTGGAATTGTTCGATGAAGTCGAGCGGATTGCCTTCGTGCTCTTCGATCACGCTGCCGTTCTTGACGATTTCGGTGCGTTTGCCATAGCTGCGCAACACGGTCGTGGCGGGCAAGCCGATGAAGGAATAGCGGCCGAAGCGTTCGCCGCCGACGACGGATTCGAGCAGGAAGGTGTTCTTGCCACCTTGTTGGGCCTGTGCCAGTTTCAGGTACAGGGTGAGCGGGGTTTCCAGATCGGCGAACGCTTCCGCGATCAGGGGGATGCGGTTGTAGCCTTGCTGGCCCAGCGATTTGAATTCGAGTTCGGTCATGTTTCTCTCCATGCCGTCAGGGTATGAGTGTGCATAGTGCACAAACCCTGCGGTGGGTTATCAAAAAACTTGCCGGGACACGCAACGTGCGCAACATGCGCAAACGACGTGTGTACAACCGGCAGCAATCGTAACGGCTCGGCCCTTAGGCCTGCCAGGATTGCCAGCGTCGCCAAAGCCAGGCCTCAATCGAGCCGGTTTGGGTGACATTGTGTTTTTTGATGAGAAACGTGTTCACGATATGGTGTTGGGTTTGGTCAGTATGCCGCTTAGTTTTGCATGCCAATAAAACGGGCTGCTTCGAGCAGTGTCTTTACTATACCATCGGAATCGGTATCGTGTATAGAGTGTCCGTGATTGTAGCCATACGGTACCGTCAGTACGGGGCAAGCCGCAGCCCTGGCCGCTTGCGCGTCATTCGACGAGTCGCCGATGGCCACCACTTTGGCGGGGGGCAGGCCGAAGTCCGCACACACTTTCAGCAGCGGCATGGGGTGCGGTTTTTTCTGCGGCAGCGAATCGCCGCCGTAGACGATCTCGAAATAGCCATCGAGTTTTTTCTGCTGCAGCAGGGGCAGGGCGAAGGCGATCGGCTTGTTGGTGACGCAGGCCAGGCGCAAGCCCGCCGCCTTCATCGCCGCCAGCCCCGCTTCCACGTCCGGGTACAGGGTGCTGTACTGGCCATTGATGGCCAGGTAGTGGCGCTGATAGCCCTCCATCGCCTGTTCGAAACGCTGTTCCACGCCAGCCGCATCGAAGTCGAGCGCCAGCACGGTGCGGATCAGGTTTTCCGAGCCTTTGCCCACCATCAGCTTGATGGCGTCGGCGCTGATTGGGGGCAAGTCCAGTTCGGCGCGCATGCCATTGATGGCGACATGGAAATCGGGCACGGTGTCGAGCATCGTGCCATCGAGGTCGATGATGGCGGCGCGCACGCCGGCCAGTACGTGGTCTTTCACCGTGCCCGCTTGCATCAGGCGCCCTTTACCGCTGCCAGCTCGGCGCGCATGGCGTCGATGACGGCCTTGTAGTCCGGCTTGCCGAAGATGGCCGAGCCGGCGACAAAGGTGTCGGCGCCGGCGGCGGCAGCGGCGGCGATGTTGTCGATCTTGATGCCGCCATCGACTTCCAGCATGATGTCACGGCCCGATTCGTCGATCATGCGGCGCGCTTCGGCGATTTTCTTCAGCGCCTGCGGAATGAAGGACTGGCCGCCGAAGCCCGGATTGACCGACATGATCAGGATGATGTCGATCTTGTCCATCACGTGTTCCAGGTAGTGCAGCGGCGTGCCCGGGTTGAATACCAGGCCCGATTTGCAGCCGTTGTCGCGGATCAGCTGCAGCGAACGGTCGACGTGATCCGACGCTTCCGGGTGGAAGGTGATGATGTTCGCGCCAGCCTTGGCGAAATCCGGGATAATGCGATCGACAGGCTTGACCATCAGATGCACATCGATCGGTACTTGCACGTGCGGACGGATCGCTTCGCACACCAGCGGTCCGATGGTCAGGTTCGGCACATAATGGTTATCCATCACGTCGAAGTGGATGATGTCGGCGCCGGCGGTAACGACGTTGCGCACTTCCTCGCCCAGGCGGGCAAAGTCGGCTGACAGGATGCTGGGAGCGATACGGAATGTTGTCATGGTGGCTAAAGGCTCAGAGTAGAAAATGCGAAGATGCGCTATTTTACGCTTGACGCCGTTACCATGCTTTATTGAAATACAGAATATGCGCCGCGCAGTGGCCGCTGAGCCACGCGCGACATTCATGACTACTGAAGGGATGACGATGTCGACTTATGAATTTACGGTAACGGTCAAGACGCAGTACCTGCCCGAGCAATCGGCACCCGACCAGGGGCGGCACGTGTTCAGCTACACGATTCGCGTGGTCAACAGTGGCACTGTTGGCGCGCAACTGATTTCGCGCCACTGGGTCATCACCGATGCGGACAACAAGGTGGAAGAGGTACGCGGCCTGGGCGCCGTTGGCCACCAGCCGCTGCTGCAGCCGGGCGAACAGTTCGAATACACGAGCGGCACCATGCTGGCCACGCCGCAAGGCTCGATGCACGGCGAGTACTTTTGCGTGGCCGAAGATGGCCATCAGTTCGACGCGCCGATTCCCGAGTTCGTGCTGTCGGTGCCGCGTACCTTGCATTAAGGAAACGCCGGGGGGGCTTGCCCCCTTACTTCAGTTTTTCGGTGGCGTCCTCTTCTTCACTGAGCTGCTTGCGTGCCGGCGGTGCGGGCTTTTTGCCCGAATACATGGTCCACCAGACTATAAATGCCAGCAAGAAGAACGCCACCAGCGCCTCTATCATCAAGATCCACATACGCACCCCTATGTTATTTACCCGCAGCTTAGTATTTACCCGCCGTCTGTTGACACGCGGTAGTCTACCCGTTTCAATCGGCGCCGTCGCGCTTGCACTTTCCGCCTGTACCACGCCGCCTGCGCCGCCCGCTGCCAGCGGCAAGGCGCCGCCCATCGCGCCGACCGTCGTCAAGCCGGTGCCGGCCAAGCCCGCCGATGCCAAGGATGCCACGGATGTGGCGGCGCCCACCTTCGTGCCCGCCAAGTTTGCCGCCTTGCCCGGCTGGGCGCGCGACGACATGCGCGCCGCCTGGCCCGCCTTCATGGCTTCGTGCGGCGTGCTGGTGAAACGTCCGGACTGGAAGGAATCGTGCACGATTGCGCGTCAGGTGAATGCCGACAGCGACAAGGCCATCCGCCTGTTTTTCGAGACCTCTTTGTGCCAAATCAAGTCATTACCGCTGATGGCGCCAATACTGGATTGGTGACCGGCTACTATGAGCCGCTGCTGCACGGCGCGCGCAAGCGCGGTGGCCCATACCAGACACCGCTGTACAAGGTGCCTGACGACTTGGTCTCGGTGGACTTGTCCGGCGTGTATCCGGAATTGAAAAACATGCGCCTGCGGGGCAAGCTGGTCGGCAAGAAGGTGATCCCGTACGCCACGCGCGCCGACATCGAGCGCGCCACGTCCGTGACGGGCAAGGAATTGCTGTGGGTGGATGACGAAGTCGAGGCGTTCTTCCTGCAAGTGCAGGGTTCCGGGCGCGTGCAGCTGACTGATACGCAGGAAACCGTGCGCGTGGCGTATGCGGATCAAAACGGCCATCCGTATAAATCGATCGGCCGCTACCTGGTCGACAAGGGCGAACTGACCCTGAGCCAGGCGTCCGCGCAGGGCATCAAGGCGTGGATCGCCGGCCACCCGACGCGCAAGGATGAATTGTTCAATGCCAATCCCAGTTATGTCTTCTTCAAGGAGGAGCGCCTGCCCGACCCGAAAGTAGGTCCGAAGGGCGCGCTGGGCGTGCCGTTGACACCGCAGCGTTCGGTGGCCATCGATTCGCGCTTCCTGCCGTTGGGCGCGCCCGTGTTCCTGTCCACCACGCAAGCCAATAGCGAGATTCCCATGCAGCGCCTGGTGATGGCGCAAGATACGGGCGGCGCCATTCGCGGGCCTATCCGTGTCGATTACTTCTTTGGTTTTGGCGCGGAAGCGGCCGAGAATGCGGGCCGCATGAAGCAGAGCGGCGCCGTGTGGGTGTTGTTGCCGAAGCAGGCGCCGGCGCGCTGAGTTGCTGCACGCGACGCCGGGGTAGCTATGGTCTGGCTTAACGCAGAACCATGACGGGCAAGTGCGTATGCGCCAGCACTTTTTGCGTTTCGCTGCCCACGAACAGCTTGTTCAAGCCCTTGCGGCCATGCGAGGCCATTAGATGATGTCGCAATGATAGGTTTGCGCCGCGTTGACGATTTCTTCGTGCGGGCTCGGCGAGACTGCTACCACGCCTTCGAAGGGCACGCCGGCGGCGCGTGCCGCTTCGCCGATCTTGTCGATGGCGCGTTGCGAGGCTTCCTGCATTTGTTGTTCATACAGGCTGGCGTCGAGCACGATGCCGCCGTCGGCCATCGGCGAGAACGGGAAAGGCTGCACCACGCTGATGGCGATCAGCTTGGCCTTGTTCAATTGGGCGAAGGCGAGGGCGGTCTCGGCGGCTTTGTCGGACAGCGGCGAGCCGTCGGTGGGAAATAAGATGGCGTTAAACATGGCGTACTCCTCAAGTGATGTCAGACAGCTTATGGATTTACATCAATTAAAACCTTGATGTAAATCAAACCTCACAGGCTTTGGCAGAAATAGTGTCGCCAAAGCAATCTTTTGTCAGTGTATGCCCATTCATCGCTTCAGGTGCGCACGCTACGCAGCGGCGTGCCCCCACACCATGGCGGCCGTCAACAGGATACTGCCTGCCGCGATGCAGGCCAGACCATTGCGCACGCCAAAGTGTTCCGCCACCCAGCCGGCGGCCAGCGCACCCAGCGGCGCCGTCGCCACCGTCAGGAAGCGCATGGTCGACGTCATCCTGCCCAGCATGGGATCGGGCGTGACCTTCTGGCGCAAGCCCAGGTAGGGAATAAAGAACAGCATCACGCCGCAATCGAAAAAGAACATCAATATGGCATAAGCGACGGCGCTGGCGGCCGCGCTGCCGAACAGTGCGGCGGGAATCGTTGGCGTCAGGGCAAAGCACACGGAGGTGGATGCCAGGCCGATCAGGATGGTGCGGCCGGCGCCGTAGCGCTTCGTCAATGGCTTGACGATGAAGGCGCTGAGCAAGACGCCGGCACCGCCCAGCATCTGCGTCATGCCCAGTACGCCAGGGCTCATGCCCAGGTCGCGCGTGGCGAACAGCACCGTCAAGGCCATGCTGGCGTAAAACAGGAAGTGCCAGATACCGGCGCCCCAGGCCAGCGCGCGCAGCAGCGGTTCGCGCCAGACAAACAGCAAGCCGTCGGCGATGTCGCGCAAGGCGTGCTTGCTTGACGGCGCCGGGCGTGGGTCGCGCACGCTCATGGCGCGCAGATTGAAGACGGAAATCAGATAGCCGCAAGCCGTACACAGGATGGCGACGGGTGCGGACAGCACTTGCACCAGCACGCCGGCCAGGCCGGGACCGATCAGGCGCGAAGCCGATTCGGTGGCGGCAAATTTTGATTGCGCATCGATCAAGCCGTCGCGCCCCACCAAAAAGGTCAAAAAGACCTGTTCGGCGCCGCCGCCGACGACGAAGCCCGTGCCGATGACGAATCCCACAATATATAACCATGGCATCGACAGTACGCCGCACCAGTAAGCGACGGCCACGCTGGCCAGGGCCAGGCCGGACATGCTTTCGCTGAACAGCATGATCGGGTGCTTGCTGCGCCGGTCCAGCAGCACGCCGACGGGCAAGCCGAAGAGGGCAAACGGCAGCGCCTGCAGGGCGACCAGCACGCCCATCTGTTCCGGCGTCGCATGCAATAACAATACCGCGCACAGGGGCAGGGCCAGCGAGGTGATCTGGGCGCCGAAGCAATTGAGGCCGTTGCTGAACCACAGGCGGCGGAAATTGACGCTGGCTGCGCTACCGTCGCCGCGCAGGTGGTTTGCGCAGTACTGGAAGAGGGCGGAGAAAATACGCTGCTCGATAAAGGTGGCCGGGCTCACAATAATAGCAGCGCACCTGCCGCGCCGCTGCCGTTAGCCGCTACAATCGTCACACCGTTCATTGAGAGGAGACACTATGCAATATGAAGACCTGATCATCGACATCCAGGACAAAGTAGCACTGATACGCCTGAACCGCCCCAAGGCCTTGAACGCCTTGAACGACAACATGATGAGTGAGCTGGGCCACGCCTTGCTTAAATTCGATGCGGACGAGAATATCGGCTGTATCGTGCTCACGGGCAGCGAAAAAGCGTTTGCCGCCGGCGCCGATATCGCGGCCATGGCCGACTACACTTATCCCGATACCTTTACCCAGGGCTACATCAGCCGCAACTGGGAGTATATCTTGCGCGTGCGCAAACCCGTGGTGGGCGCGGTGGCCGGCTACGCACTCGGTGGCGGCTGCGAACTGGCCATGATGTGCGATTTCCTGATCGCCGCCGACAGCGCCAAATTTGGTCAGCCGGAAATCAAGGTCGGCGTCACGCCGGGCGCGGGCGGTACGCAGCGTCTGCCGCGTGCCATCGGCAAGGCCAAGGCCATGGATCTGCTGTTGACGGCGCGCACCATCGATGCCGCCGAGGCGGAGCGCATCGGCCTGGTGTCGCGCGTGGTGCCGGCCGATAAGTTGCTGGAAGAAACCCTGGCTGCCGCCAAGACCATCGCCGCCATGCCGACTTCGGTTGCCATGATGATCAAGGATTGCGTCAACCGCGCCTTTGAAACGACCCTGACCGATGGCGTCGCCTACGAGCGCCGTTTATTCCAGGCCGCCTTCGGTACGCCTGCACAAAAAGAAGGCATGCATGCTTTCCTGGAAAAGCGCTTGCCAAACTTCGACGGTCTTTGATATGATTCGCCTCCCCGATGAGACGCAGCGGTTTTAGCGAAACAGAGGGAGCCGGATGCAGTAGCAAACGGCAAAAAAGAAGGTTGACGAATTAGCCGAAACGCTTCATACTCTTCCTTCTTCGCAGCTGACAAACACAACGCTTTGTCGATAGCGCGAGAGTGGTAAATAAGCAGTACCGAATACAGTTCTTTAACAATTAACAGTCGATAAGTGTGGACATTTGATGTAGTGCAGCAGCGATCTTCGGATTGCTGTAATACTTAAAATATATCAAATGTTCACAAGAAATAATGAAATAGGATACTTCTTCGGAAGTAGCCTGTCAGTTTTTTGAGTGAGCGACCCGTCAGCAATGACGGTGCCTGTAAAAGGGCAAAGTAACAGAGATTAAACTGAAGAGTTTGATCCTGGCTCAGATTGAACGCTGGCGGCATGCCTTACACATGCAAGTCGAACGGCAGCACGGAGCTTGCTCTGGTGGCGAGTGGCGAACGGGTGAGTAATATATCGGAACGTACCCTGGAGTGGGGGATAACGTAGCGAAAGTTACGCTAATACCGCATACGATCTAAGGATGAAAGTGGGGGATCGCAAGACCTCATGCTCGTGGAGCGGCCGATATCTGATTAGCTAGTTGGTAGGGTAAAAGCCTACCAAGGCATCGATCAGTAGCTGGTCTGAGAGGACGACCAGCCACACTGGAACTGAGACACGGTCCAGACTCCTACGGGAGGCAGCAGTGGGGAATTTTGGACAATGGGCGAAAGCCTGATCCAGCAATGCCGCGTGAGTGAAGAAGGCCTTCGGGTTGTAAAGCTCTTTTGTCAGGGAAGAAACGGTGAAGGCTAATATCCTTTGCTAATGACGGTACCTGAAGAATAAGCACCGGCTAACTACGTGCCAGCAGCCGCGGTAATACGTAGGGTGCAAGCGTTAATCGGAATTACTGGGCGTAAAGCGTGCGCAGGCGGTTTTGTAAGTCTGATGTGAAATCCCCGGGCTCAACCTGGGAATTGCATTGGAGACTGCAAGGCTAGAATCTGGCAGAGGGGGGTAGAATTCCACGTGTAGCAGTGAAATGCGTAGATATGTGGAGGAACACCGATGGCGAAGGCAGCCCCCTGGGTCAAGATTGACGCTCATGCACGAAAGCGTGGGGAGCAAACAGGATTAGATACCCTGGTAGTCCACGCCCTAAACGATGTCTACTAGTTGTCGGGTCTTAATTGACTTGGTAACGCAGCTAACGCGTGAAGTAGACCGCCTGGGGAGTACGGTCGCAAGATTAAAACTCAAAGGAATTGACGGGGACCCGCACAAGCGGTGGATGATGTGGATTAATTCGATGCAACGCGAAAAACCTTACCTACCCTTGACATGGCTGGAATCCCCGAGAGATTGGGGAGTGCTCGAAAGAGAACCAGTACACAGGTGCTGCATGGCTGTCGTCAGCTCGTGTCGTGAGATGTTGGGTTAAGTCCCGCAACGAGCGCAACCCTTGTCATTAGTTGCTACGAAAGGGCACTCTAATGAGACTGCCGGTGACAAACCGGAGGAAGGTGGGGATGACGTCAAGTCCTCATGGCCCTTATGGGTAGGGCTTCACACGTCATACAATGGTACATACAGAACGCCGCCAACCCGCGAGGGGGAGCTAATCGCAGAAAGTGTATCGTAGTCCGGATTGTAGTCTGCAACTCGACTGCATGAAGTTGGAATCGCTAGTAATCGCGGATCAGCATGTCGCGGTGAATACGTTCCCGGGTCTTGTACACACCGCCCGTCACACCATGGGAGCGGGTTTTACCAGAAGTAGGTAGCTTAACCGTAAGGAGGGCGCTTACCACGGTAGGATTCGTGACTGGGGTGAAGTCGTAACAAGGTAGCCGTATCGGAAGGTGCGGCTGGATCACCTCCTTTCTAGAGTTTGCACGAATCAGGTAACTGGTTCACGCATCAAATGTTCACACTTATCGGCTGTTAGTAAGAGAAGAAACAGTAGTCGTAGTAGCACCGCGTTGGGGCTGTAGCTCAGCTGGTTAGAGCACCGTGTTGATAACGCGGGGGTCGTTGGTTCGAGTCCAACCAGCCCTACCAGCTAATTAGTAAAATCTCAGGGGGATTAGCTCAGCTGGGAGAGCACCTGCTTTGCAAGCAGGGGGTCGTCGGTTCGATCCCGTCATCCTCCACCACGTTTTACCGAAAGTGCAAATGTAAGCCAGTCAAATAGACCCGGTTTAGATTTGATCTTTTAGCGATCAAAGCTGTTTCGTTCTTTAACAATCTGGAAGAAGTAAAGATTATTTATTGATCGGTTTGCCGTAAAAAGCGAATCGATGGGTAATGATTGTATGTATCAACAAACAAGCAACAACGTTGTACTTTCTTATCCCTGTAGCGCTCTTTCATCATGTAAATGTTGAGAGGCTAACGTTATAGGGACAAGCGAATAAGTGCACATGGTGGATGCCTTGGCGATTACAGGCGATGAAGGACGTAGTAGCTTGCGATAAGCTGCGGGGAGTGAGCAAACACACTTTGATCCGCAGATTTCCGAATGGGGCAACCCACCCTTTTAGGGTATTGCATACTGAATACATAGGTATGCAAGGCGAACGCGGCGAACTGAAACATCTAAGTAGCTGCAGGAAAAGAAATCAACCGAGATTCCCAAAGTAGCGGCGAGCGAAATGGGAAGAGCCTGTACGTGATAGTCGGACCGATAACAGAATCCTCTGGAAATAGGAGCCATAGTGGGTGATAGCCCCGTATGTGAAATCGGACCGGTGGTACTAAGCGTACGACAAGTAGGGCGGGACACGTGACATCCTGTCTGAATATGGGGGGACCATCCTCCAAGGCTAAATACTCGTAATCGACCGATAGTGAACCAGTACCGTGAGGGAAAGGCGAAAAGAACCCCGGAAGGGGAGTGAAATAGATCCTGAAACCGTGTGCATACAAACAGTAGGAGCGGACTTGTTCCGTGACTGCGTACCTTTTGTATAATGGGTCAGCGACTTACATTCAGTGGCAAGGTTAACCATATAGGGAAGCCGTAGAGAAATCGAGTCCGAATAGGGCGATCAGTCGCTGGGTGTAGACCCGAAACCAAGTGATCTACTCATGGCCAGGATGAAGGTGCGGTAACACGCCCTGGAGGTCCGAACCCACTAATGTTGAAAAATTAGGGGATGAGCTGTGGGTAGGGGTGAAAGGCTAAACAAACTTGGAAATAGCTGGTTCTCTCCGAAAACTATTTAGGTAGTGCCTCAAGTATCACCATCGGGGGTAGAGCACTGTTATGGCTAGGGGGTCATTGCGACTTACCAAACCATTGCAAACTCCGAATACCGATGAGTGCGAGCTTGGGAGACAGACGTCGGGTGCTAACGTCCGGCGTCAAGAGGGAAACAACCCAGACCGCCAGCTAAGGTCCCAAAGATTGGCTAAGTGGAAAACGAAGTGGGAAGGCTAAAACAGTCAGGATGTTGGCTTAGAAGCAGCCATCATTTAAAGAAAGCGTAATAGCTCACTGATCGAGTCGTCCTGCGCGGAAGATGTAACGGGGCTAAGCCAGTCACCGAAGCTGCGGATATCCTTTATTGGATATGGTAGGAGAGCGTTCTGTAAGCCTGCGAAGGTGTCTTGTAAAGGATGCTGGAGGTATCAGAAGTGCGAATGCTGACATGAGTAGCGATAATGGGGGTGAAAAGCCTCCACGCCGTAAGCCCAAGGTTTCCTGTTCAACGTTCATCGGAGCAGGGTGAGTCGGCCCCTAAGGCGAGGCAGAGATGCGTAGCTGATGGAAAGCAGGTTAATATTCCTGCACCGTCGTATGATGCGATGGGGGGACGGATCGCGGAAGGTTGTCTGACTGTTGGAATAGTCAGTTTCTGTCTCATAGAAGGCGCTTAGGCAAATCCGGGCGCGGAATTCAAGGGGATGGGACGAGTGAACTTGTTCACGAAGCAATCGGAAGTGGTTCCAAGAAAAGCCTCTAAGCTTCAGTCATACGAGACCGTACCGCAAACCGACACAGGTGGGCGAGATGAGTATTCTAAGGCGCTTGAGAGAACTCGGGAGAAGGAACTCGGCAAATTGGTACCGTAACTTCGGGAAAAGGTACGCCCCGGTAGCTTGATTGGTTTACTCCATGAGGGTGAAAGGGTTGCAATAAACTGGTGGCTGCGACTGTTTAATAAAAACACAGCACTCTGCAAACACGAAAGTGGACGTATAGGGTGTGACGCCTGCCCGGTGCTGGAAGATTAAATGATGGGGTGCAAGCTCTTGATTGAAGTCCCAGTAAACGGCGGCCGTAACTATAACGGTCCTAAGGTAGCGAAATTCCTTGTCGGGTAAGTTCCGACCTGCACGAATGGCGTAACGATGGCCACACTGTCTCCTCCCGAGACTCAGCGAAGTTGAAATGTTTGTGATGATGCAATCTACCCGCGGCTAGACGGAAAGACCCCATGAACCTTTACTGTAGCTTTGCATTGGACTTTGAACCAATCTGTGTAGGATAGGTGGGAGGCTTTGAAGCGGGGACGCTAGTTCTCGTGGAGCCAACCTTGAAATACCACCCTGGTTTGTTTGAGGTTCTAACCTTGGTCCGTTATCCGGATCGGGGACAGTGCATGGTAGGCAGTTTGACTGGGGCGGTCTCCTCCTAAAGTGTAACGGAGGAGTTCGAAGGTACGCTAGATACGGTCGGACATCGTGTTGATAGTGCAATGGCATAAGCGTGCTTAACTGCGAGACTGACAAGTCGAGCAGGTACGAAAGTAGGACATAGTGATCCGGTGGTTCTGTATGGAAGGGCCATCGCTCAACGGATAAAAGGTACTCTGGGGATAACAGGCTGATTCCTCCCAAGAGTTCATATCGACGGGGGAGTTTGGCACCTCGATGTCGGCTCATCACATCCTGGGGCTGTAGCCGGTCCCAAGGGTATGGCTGTTCGCCATTTAAAGTGGTACGTGAGCTGGGTTTAAAACGTCGTGAGACAGTTTGGTCCCTATCTGCCGTGGGCGTTGGAAATTTGAAGGGGGCTGCTCCTAGTACGAGAGGACCGGAGTGGACGAACCTCTGGTGTACCGGTTGTCACGCCAGTGGCATTGCCGGGTAGCTAAGTTCGGAAGAGATAACCGCTGAAAGCATCTAAGCGGGAAACTTGCCTTGAGATGAGATTTCCCAGAGCCTTGAGCTCTTTGAAGGGTCGTTCGAGACCAGGACGTTGATAGGCTGGGTGTGGAAGTGCAGTAATGCATTAAGCTAACCAGTACTAATTGCCCGTACGGCTTGTCCCTATAACCTTAGCAGGTACAGAGGATGAGAAAGTACATGTTGCGTGAATGTTGATCGCAATCATTACCCCTTAGTGTTGTAACACTAATACCTCAATACATAATCCTACTTCTTCCAGATTCATGGCTTTGTCGTCCTACAGGAGACAAACGCCAGTACAAGTTATGCCTGATGACCATAGCAAGTTGGTCCCACCCCTTCCCATCCCGAACAGGACCGTGAAACAACTTTGCGCCGATGATAGTGCTGCAACCAGTGTGAAAGTAGGTTATCGTCAGGCTTGTTATTCGAAAAAACCCCCATCGGTGATCCGCTGGGGGTTTTTTTATGTCCGCTAATTTTATCTACGCCAGCGCTTGCACGGCGCACGGATGAAAAAAAGGCAGCGCTGCGCGCTGCCGTTGTCATTTTCAGATCAGATTTCTCGCAGTATCCGCTGGAATAGATGATTCAAATCCTGCATCCCGGCGGGTTTTTTTCTTTCTCCACGCTGAAATTTTCCAGTCTGGCCAATTCCGATTCGATAAATGCATTGAGCTTGTCGATGCGTGGGGCTAATTCCTTCTCCAGCGCGAGCTTTTTACGCTCGAGCAGCCTGTGAATTTCCTCCAGCAAGCCCTCTTCCTTTGGTAGCAGGTGCAGCAGGGCCGCAAATTCGATGGGCGGCGCCGTGCGATAAGTTTCTATCCAGCGCGTGGCCAGCAAGGGGCGCAATACATAAAAATATTTCTTCAAAGGCACCATCTCCGCCATCAGATAGCCGCGGTAATTGGTCTTGGCCATGCTGCGGTAATGGTAGATACCCTTTTCCAGCGTATAGATGGAATTGAGCAAGGCTTGGATGCCAGTCTTGAAATGGCCATTTTCGATATATTGTATCGGCGACTGTATCCATTCAATCACGGCGGGATTGGAGCGCCTGAATAGCTGGAGCGCCTTGCGCACATCCCATCCATTGAGGTCGATATCGTCGACGATGGGATATTCGATCACGTCGCGCTTGTCTTCCAGGTCGACGCTCAAGTACCAGTCTTCAGGCCGGGCATAGATGAAACGCACGTCGAAGTCGCTATTGGGCGACGCAAAGCCCCAGGCGCGGCTGCCGGACTCAATGGCCAGCAGTATCCGTACGCCTTCCTTTTCTTCCACGGCCGCCAGGCGGCGCATGATTTCTACTCGTATTTCTTCAGGAATCATTGTCATTATGTATTAGTTGCTTGCAGACACTTTATCCCAATCAAGGGCAAAGCGGGCGAGGTATTTCTTGAGCCGGTCGGCATCGTTCGGCCTGGCTTTCGCCGCGCGCGATGCCGCATACAGTGTGCGGCCCGCGTCGGACAGGCTGTTCGCCTGCCGGCACACCTTGATGACTGCCTGCAGCTGCAGCGCATCGAACAGGTCCAGCTGCGCGGCGGCCGTTTCTCCCATGATCTGCGCCAGTGCCACCTCGTTTCCATCAGGCCGTTCGCCATGATGCCGCCACAGGCGGCGTAGGCGCGCCGTTTCCTCGTCCACCACCTGGTCCGTGATGCGCCCCGCTTCCGACAAGGTGGCCAGACGCGTGACGGCGGCGGACAAATCGCGGAAATTGCCGTGCCAGGCGGCCGATGGCGATGCGGCGAAGCGCATGAAGCGTTCGCGCGCCTCCTTGTTGAAGCGCACTCGCTCTCCCGTCTCCGCGCCGTACTGCGCCAGCAGGTAGTCGAGGTTTGGCTCGATGTCTTCCGGCCGCTGTGCCAGGCCGGGCAATGCATAGGTCCACAAGTTAATGCGCGCATACAGGTCTTCGCGAAAGCGGCCGGCCGCCACCTCCTTGCCCAGGTCGCGGTTGGTGCCGGCGATCAGCTGGAAGTCGCTTTGCACCTCCGTATCGGCGCCGACGGGAAAGAAGCGCTTTTCCTCGATCGCTTTCAGCAGCATCGCCTGTTCATCGAGTCCCAGTTCGCCGATTTCATCGAGAAACAGCAAGCCCTTGTGCGCGCTGCGCAGCAAGCCTGGCCTATCCGAACCCGCACCTGTAAATGAACCCTTGATATGGCCGAACAGGGTGGAAGCGGCGCCGTCGCCATGCAAGGTGGCGCAATTGAGGTCGATGAATTTGCCGTCGATCTGGTGGCGCGATTTTTTCAGTTCATACACGCGGCGCGCGAGGAAGGATTTGCCGGCACCGGTAGGTCCCATCAGCAGCATGGGGGCCTTCGATTTGATGGCGACGCGCTCGATTTCCTCGATCATGCCATTGAACTTCGCATTACGCGTGGCGATGCCGGACTTCAGGAAGGCGACGCCTTCTGCCTGCTCGCGCGTAAAACGCTGCGCGATCTGGTCGTAACGCGACAGATCGAGGTCGATCAGCGCGTAACTGCCGGGATTGCCAATGGCCTGGCGTTTCGGCGGCGACGTCTGCACGAGGCGGCCCGGGAAATAGCGCGCTTCCGTCATCAGGAACATGCAGATTTGCGCCACGTGGCTGCCGGTGGTGATGTGGATCCAGTACTCCTCATTGTCAGGATCGAAGGGATAGCTGTTGGCGAAATCATAGAGGGCGCCATACACGTCTTCAAAATCCCAGGCATCGCTGATCGGCAGATCGTGCGCGAGCAGTTGCGTTTCCGGCGAGACGCTGGCGATGTCCTGCGACACCTGGCGTACCAGATTATCGAACTGCCTGCCTGCATACAGCAGCTCGAAGCGGTCGATGATCCTGTCTTCATGCTGGGTCAGCGCGACGCTGGGCCGCCACTTTTCCCAGCGTGCCGTTCCCCTGCCATTGTCGAGCTGCGTGCCGAGAAAGCCGATGACGACGGTACGTTTTGCTTGCATAGTTGGGATAAATATTTATCTTAAAAGATAATTGTATTCCAAATTGCCGTGACAGGGATATTTTCAACGCATAGCTTGCGTGAAAATATTGTTTAATGAAATCAATGGCTTATGTAAATGTTTGAGGAAGTATTGAAAGCTGGCACAGCGCTTGCAATAGAGGAGATACCAACGAGATAAACGTAGAGAGCAGAGAGGAACGAAAAAATGGCCAATGCCCAGTTATTCCAGAGCGCGAAACAGAGTGCAACCTTGCCAGCGGCGCTGGCGCACAATGCCGAAGGCGCGCCAGCGTATGCGCTGACCCCACGCCATCAGCTGGCCCAGTATGCGGCCACGGGCTGCCTGAACACGACGTTTTATGCGAGCGCCGACGCGCAGCTGGCGATGGTACTGGAACTGTGCAAGGCGGTCGAACCGGCCTTCATCGCGCAAACGGCCGTGTACTGCCGCGAGCGGGGCTATATGAAGGATATGCCGGCCTTGCTGGTGGCCGTGCTGGCGGGGCAGGGCGCTGCAGAATTTACGCAGGCCTTCCAGCGCGTGATTAACAACGGCAAGATGCTGCGCAATTTCGTGCAAATCGTGCGTTCGGGTGTCATCGGCCGCAAATCGCTGGGATCGCGTCCGAAAAAGCTCGTGCAGGCATGGCTGAACGGCGCGTCGGAACAGGCCTTGCTGGCTGCCGCCGTGGGCAACGCGCCATCGCTGGCCGACGTGGTCAAGATGGTGCATCCGAAACCGCAGGAAGCGTGGCGCGCCGCCTTCTTCGCCTGGCTGATCGGCAAGCCCTACGATGCCGCGGAACTGCCGCCCGTGCTGGCCGCGTTCGAGGCTTACAAGCTTGATCCAGCGCAAGCGATTCCGGCAGTGCCGTTCCAGATGCTGACGGCGCTGCCCTTGAACGCACAGGCGTGGGCGCAGATCGCCCGCCAGGGCGGCTGGCAGATGGTGCGCATGAATTTGAACACCTTCGCCCGCCATGGCGTGTACGACATCGCCGGCATGCCGGAACTGATCGCCGCCAGGCTGCGCGATCCCGAGGCGATCGCCAGCTCGCGCGTGTTCCCGTACCAGCTGATGTCGGCGTACCTGGCCGCCGGCGACAAGGTACCGCGCATCGTGCACGCGGCGCTGGAGCAGGCGCTGGAAATATCGCTGGCGAACGTGCCGCGGATCGCCGGCAAGGTGGTGGTGTGTCCCCCGACGTTTCCGGCTCGATGGCCTCGCCCGTCAGCGGCTTTCGCGGCAGCGCCACCTCGAGCGTGCGCTGCATCGACGTGGCGGCTCTGGTGGCGGCGGCCATGCTGCGCAAGAATCCGGACGCGATGGTGCTGCCGTTCGAGCACAGCGTGGTGCAGTGCGCACTTGGCGCCGATGACAGCGTGATGGAGAATGCAGCCAGACTGGCGGCCATCGGCGGTGGCGGCACCAATTGCAGCGCGCCCCTGCTGCGCATGAACAGCAGGAAGGAGCTGGCCGACCTGGTGATTTATGTGTCCGATAACGAATCGTGGATAGACGCGAAGCGCAGCGGCGCCACGGCGACCATGGGACAGTGGCAGGTCTTCAAACAGCGCAATCCGCAGGCAAAGCTGGTGTGCATCGATATTGCGCCGCACGCCACCACGCAGGCGATGGAGCGCGAGGATATCCTGAACATCGGCGGCTTTTCCGATGACGTATTCAGGATCATCGCCGCCTTTGCCGCCGGCCAGCTTGACCCCGCCCACTGGGTGGGAGAAATTGCCGCCATCGATATCGCGGCACCAGCTTGTTGAAGTAAAGCGCATGAATGCGGACAAGACTACATAACAGACGTCTTGTCCAACCTTGTCATGCGCCGCAGTGCCCCGAATGCCGACAGGATTACATCGATCAGCCGCGTCAAACCGGCCTGGCAGGCGCAGTCAGCCTGGCAGAAAATCCTGTCCCCACCTTGTCGGGTTGTCCTACTGATTAAAATAGAAGATGAGAGAAGCGATGAAGAAAGAAGAATACGAAGTCCTGCATACCGAAGGCAGCCGTCCCGTCAAAATGTGGACGCGTGGCGTGCCTGTCGAAGAAGCGGCCAAAAAACAATTGCGCAACACGGCGACCCTGCCGTTCATCTACAAGCATATCGCCGTCATGCCCGACGTCCACCTGGGTAAAGGGTCGACCATCGGCAGCGTGATCCCTACCCTGGGTGCCGTGATTCCGGCGGCAGTGGGCGTCGATATCGGTTGCGGCATGATGGCGGCGAAAACCACGCTGACGGCGAATGATCTGCCCGATAACCTAGGGCCGCTGCGCAGCGCCATCGAGCGCGCCATTCCGCACGGGATGTCGCCGAAGACGCGCGGCCAGCGCGGCCGTGACGAGGGTTCCTGGCATACGCCGCCCTCGGTGGTCGATGCCGCGTGGCTGCAGCTGAAGGATGAATTCGACGCCATCTGCCTGAAAACGCCCAAGCTGAAGAACACGAACAATTATCGTCACCTGGGAACCCTGGGCAGCGGTAACCACTTCATCGAAGTGTGCCTCGATGAACAGGGTTCCGTGTGGTTCATGCTGCATTCCGGTTCGCGCGGCGTGGGTAACGCCATCGGCACGCATTTCATCGAACTGGCCAAGCAGGACATGCGCACCCACTTCATCAATCTGCCCGACCAGGACCTGGCCTATCTGGCTGAAGGCACGCAGCATTATGAAGATTACGTGGAGGCGGTGGGCTGGGCGCAGCGGTTTGCGCGCAACAACCGCGAAGTGATGATGCAGAATCTGATCGCGGCCGTGCGCACGGTCATTCATAAACCGTTCCAGACGCACGTGGAAGCCGTCAACTGCCACCATAACTATGTGCAGAAGGAGCACCACTTCGGCAAGGACGTGTTGATCACGCGCAAGGGCGCTGTCTCGGCCCGCGCCGGAGAATTGGGCATCATTCCCGGCTCCATGGGCGCGAAGAGCTTTATCGTGCGCGGCAAGGGCAATGCGGACAGTTTTCATAGCTGCAGCCACGGCGCGGGCCGCACGATGAGCCGCACGGAAGCGAAGCGGCGCTTCAGCCTGGACGACCAGATCCGCGCCACCGAGGGCGTGGAATGCCGCAAGGATGCAAACGTGATCGATGAAATTCCGATGGCCTACAAGGATATCGATGCGGTGATGCTGGCGCAGCGCGAACTGGTCGATGTCGTGCATATCCTGAAGCAGGTCGTCTGCGTCAAAGGTTAACAGAGAGAAAGAAGAGATGATAGAAATTGATGGAGCGCAAGGTGAAGGCGGCGGACAGATTTTGCGCTCGGCGCTGAGCCTGTCGATGATCACGGGGCAACCGTTTCGGCTGATTAACATTCGCGCGGGGCGGGAAAAGCCCGGCTTGCTGCGCCAGCATTTGCTGGCCGTGCAGGCGGCGGCCGCCATTTGCGGGGCGCGCACGACGCCGGTGGCGCTGCGCGCAACCAGCCTGGAATTCGTGCCTGGCCCCATACGCGGCGGCGATTACCGCTTTGCCATCGGCAGCGCCGGCAGTTGCACCCTGGTATTGCAAACCCTGTTGCCAGCCCTGCTGCATGCGGATGGGCCGTCCACCGTGCGCATCAGCGGCGGCACGCACAATGCCATGGCGCCGCCCGTGCATTTTTTGCAGCGCGCGTATGGCCGCATCCTGGAACAGATGGGCGCCGAGGTAGAGATTGCGCAGCAGCGCTATGGCTTTCATCCCGCAGGCGGTGGCGAGGTGCTGGCCACCGTGCAGCCGTGCCCGCGCTTGCGGCCCATCGTATTGCTGCAGCGCGGCGAACGGAAGGCCGGGTATGCGGAAAGCGTGGTGGCGGGCGTGCATGTGAACGTGGCGCAGCGCGAGCTCGAGCGTGTCGCCAGCGGCATGGGCTGGAGCGGCAAGCAGCTGCGCATCGTCGGCTTGCCGGCGGAGCAGGGCCCGGGCAACGTCTTGCTGCTGACATTGGAGCATGAACACGTCACGGAAGTATTTACGTCGTTCGACGAAAAGTCCCTGCTGGCCGAATCCGTGGCCAAGCGCCTGTTGAACGAGGTGCGCGGCTATCTCAAAACGGACGCGGCCGTGGGCGAGCACCTGGCCGACCAGCTCCTGCTGCCCATGGCGCTGGCCGGTGGAGGTACTTTCAGCTGCAACAAGGTGTCGCAGCACGCGCTGACGAATGCCGAGGTGATTTCCCGCTTCTTGCCCGTGCGTATCACTTTCGAGCAGCAGGAGCGGGCCAGCAATCTGTACGGTGGCCGCCGTCTGACGTACGCGGTGACACAAATACCTGTTGCAGCTGTTCCAAATTGATACATGGGCAGCCAGATGTGGGGTACGCAAGCATGGCATGGCATTTGCTCTTCTTTGGATATTCACTAAAAAAACCAAGGAGACCAGCATGACCTATTCCATCCGCACCCTGCTCGGCGTAGCCGCCGCCGGCGCCGTTGCCCTCACTTCCCTGCTGACCTTGCCGCAAGCTTATGCGCATGGCAATGTCACGCCGCAAGGTGTCGACACCACGGGTTTACCCAAGGTGGGCGACAAGTGGCTCGAGCAAAACCCGTATCGGGGCAACAAACTGGCCCTGACGGTGGGGACATCCGCCTACAACCAGAATTGCGCCCGCTGCCACGGCATTGAAGCCATCTCCGGCGGCATCGCGCCGGACTTGCGCCAGCTGGACCGCGATTGTTTCGGTATCAAGAATGAGACAAAGAAACAGGCTTGCTATAAGGAAACGGACAATTATTTCCTGGCGACTATCCGCCACGGTAAAGTACGCAATGGCGCCGTGTACATGCCGCCGTTCGAAGGCGTGTTCAACCAGGAAGCCATGTGGGCCATCAAGACCTACCTGGAAACCCGCCGCGAATCCAATTAAGCCGAATTGATCACGAAGGAGTCCCATGCGTTCATTTCAATTCCGGGGCACGCGCGCGATGCTCTCGCTCGCTTGCCTGGCGCTGTGCGCAGCCGCGCCGGCGCGCGCCGACTGGCAGAAAGTGCAGCAGTCGGGCAGCCTGAAAGTGGCGGTGTACAACGAGTTCGCGCCGTTTTCCGACAAGGGCACGGGCATCGATATCGACATTGCCGAAGCGCTGGCGAAAAAGCTGGGCTTGAAACTGAGCTTGCTGCCATTTCCCGCCGGCGAAAACCTCAACGATGATTTGCGCAATATGGTGTGGAAGGGGCATTACCTCGGTTATGGCCCCGCCGACGTGATGCTGCACGTGCCGGTCGACAAGAAATTGATGGCGGACAACGACAAGGTCGAGATCTTCGCGCCGTACTACGTGGAAACCGTGCGCCTGGCGCGCAGTGCGCATGCCGTGCCGCAATTCGATGGCGTCGCCTCGCTGGCTGGCAAGCGCATCGGCGTGGAAAAGGTCTCGATCGCCGCCATGCTGATGCTGGGCGAGGACAATGGCAAGTATCGCGACGACGTGCACATCTTCGACACGGCCGCCGAAGCCTTGCAGCAATTGCAAGCAGGCAAGCTCGACGCCGTGCTGGCCAACCGTTCGGAAATCGAGTCGGTGCTGAAAAGCGATCCCGCTTTCCCCTTGAGCGAAGTGGCGTTCGCCCGCTTGCCGCGTGCCGGCTGGGCCGTGGGCCTGGCCGTCAGCAAGCAACAGCTCGATGTAGCCCAGTTACTGCAGGCTGCCATGAACGAGATGGCGGCCAGCGGCGAATTGAAAACCATCTTTGAGAAATATGGCGTGAAGGAAGCGCGACCATAACAGGCCATGTTGAATGACAATAAAGCCCGCGCATCGGAAGAGGCGCGGGCTTTTTCATGAGAACGCCTGAAAAATGTTCAGGGCAAGGCGCATTGCCGCAGGCAGTACGAATAGTACGACAAGGCAATGCAACGCGGCCATGGACTTTTTCTCAGGTGTTCTTAAAACGCGTATTGGGCGCTGACGCCTAACAACCAATTGCGCCCCGGCGCCGCCTCATAGTAGCGCTTGTTGCTGTCGCCGACGATGACGGAGCCCACGTAGGTCTTGTCGAAAAGATTGTTCAGGCGGGCAAATTCCTTGAAGCGCCAATTCCCTACGTTTTGTTTGGCGTTGAAGCGTGCATTGAACACCGTGTAGCCGGGTGCCGGTTTTTCGATGTTGCTGTCTTCCGCGTAGACCTGGTTGCTGGCCACGCTTTCCAGTGCCGCGCCGAAACGGTCGAGCGTGTCTTTCCAGGCCAGTTCCGCGAACAGGTTGGCGCTGGGCACGCCCGGCAAGCGGCTGCCTTCGCGCACGCTGCCAAACGCCTGGTCATACACGGCGTGCAGGCTGGTGATAGCCACTTTTGTCGTGAAGCCATACGGCAGGTTCGAGTCGAGCGACACTTCCATACCCTGGCGTAAGGTCTTGCCCCCATTGCGATAGCTGGTGCGCCCGCCGCTGGAACTGTCCACGACCAGTTCGTCGTTCGTCTTGATCTGGAACAAGGCTGCGTTCACATGCGTGTTGTGATTGATTCTGGCCTTGATGCCCGCTTCCAGGTTGGTGCTGGTGGCCGGTTTCAGCTGGTAATTGAAGCCGCCGCCCGTGCCCGAGTAAAACAGTTCGTTCAGGGTCGGCGCTTCGAAGCCGCGCGCGGCGCTGGCGTAGACGTTGACGTTCGGCGTCAGTTTGTACAGCAGGCCCAGCACCGGTGTCGTGTGGCTGAACTCGAGGCTGCCGCTGTCGTCGCCATTACCGAGGAAATGGTCGTCGACAGCCACTTTCATCTTGCTGTAGCGCAAACCTGCGCTGAGCAGCCATAGCCCGCTTTGCCATTCCGTCTGGATATACGGATCGAGGCTGGAGACGACATCCTGCTCATCGCGGCGCAGCTTG
Organism: Janthinobacterium sp. TPC_1; assembly: GCF_056037845.1. Classification (NCBI taxonomy): domain Bacteria; kingdom Pseudomonadati; phylum Pseudomonadota; class Betaproteobacteria; order Burkholderiales; family Oxalobacteraceae; genus Janthinobacterium; species Janthinobacterium sp. TPC_1. Next base: position 2,301,649 of record NZ_CP195157.1, read on the forward strand.
CCCTTCACGCCGAAGGTATTGCCAATGTAATTCTCATAGCCGGTGCGGTCGTCGCTGGAGCGGCCATAGTCGATGCCGATGGTGGTGCTCAGCTTGCCGCCCGCCAACTGGTTCACGTGCAGCCAGTTGGTGTCGATGCCATAGAACTGGCGCTGGAAGTCGACCACGCCGCCCGAATGTTTGAGTACTCCATTAACAGTTTGATTTTGCAGGAACTTGGAGAAGGCCTGGTACTGGATCACGTCGCGGTTGCCGCCATACACCATCACATGCAGGCGGTCCTCGCCGAATGATTGCTCGTAGGTGGCGCCGATTTGCTGGTGGTCGATGCTTTTGCGCGTGTTGTAGCGCTCGGCCAGGGTGCGTTTCGGGTTTTGCGTGTCGCTCGCATCGATTTCGCCGGCGCGCGGGTCGCGTGCAAACGTGGGCCAGGTGACGCCCAGCGGATCTTGCGTATTGCCCTGGTGCAGGCTGTTGGCGACGATGGTCAGCTTGCTGTCTACCGTCGGCTTGATGGTGATCTTGCCGAACGCCTGTTCGCGTGTGGCGGCGCTGTGGTCGCGGAAACCGTCCGTGCGGAAGCGCGAACCGTCGAGCACGTAGCCGATGCCGCCTGCCTGGCCTTGCGCCGACAGGTCCACCTTGCTGGTGCCGAAACTGCCGCCCGTTACGTTCAGTTCGACGGATGGTGGATTTTGCCCATCCCTGGAAAACAACTGGATCACGCCGCCCGAGTGGTTGCCATAGATGGCGGAGAACGGCCCGCGCAGCACTTCGATGCGCTCGGCCGTATCGAGGTTGAAGGTGGCGGCCTGGCCTTGGCCGTCAGGCATGCTGGCGGGAATGCCATCGCTGATCAGCTTGACGACGCGCGCACGCCGAAGGCCGAGCGGGCGCCGAAGCCGAAGCCGCGCGACGAGATTTGCAAGTCCTGCGCGTAGTTCTGGCGGTTCTGCACGACCAGGCCGGGCACGGCGGCCAGCGCTTCCGAGGCATTGACGCGGATTTGACCCTCCTGGATGCGGGCGCTGTCGACGACGTCGATGGAGGCCGGCACTTCCTGGCTGGGGTGGGCGATGCGGCTGCCGCTGATGACCACCGTATCCATGAGTTGCCCGGCGGCCAAGTCAGCGGACTCGGCGGCGAAAACGTGGGGGGCGAGGGTGGCGCTGCCGGCGACAAACAGGCTGGCGATGGTGTTCAGGCGGAAACGATGCTGCATGCGGATTCTCCAATGTGAATAAAAGCCTGCTTGGTCGCGTGCGCGGCGCAGGTCTGCATAGTTGTATCAAGCAATATGCCTGCCATGTCTCCATTGGTGGGCGGAAATTATACGCGTGTCAGTGGCACGGCGTTTGCATACAGCAATTATCAGAGGCGCCGCTAGCGCGCGCTTTTCCTGTGTTTTGCCATTGAAAAGGTGATTATGCCCAACTTCTTCTCGCGCTTGCGCCAGGTGTGCTGGCTGCTGCCCGCGCTCGCCAGCACCGCCGTCCAGGCCGCTCCATTTGCCTATGTCCCCAATGAAAAATCCGGCACCGTGAGCGTGATCGACACGGCGACCGACCAGGTCGTACGCCAGATCGCGGCGGGCAAGCGGCCGCGCGGCATCGCCGCCGACCCGACCGGACGGCAATTGTTTGTCACGGATGCCGCCAGCAGCGCCTTGTTGCTGATCGATAACGCGACCGGCGCGCCCGTGCGCAGCGTAGCGCTGGGCAAGTCGCCCGAAGGCGTCAGCGCTTCGCATGACGGCAGTTACGTGGCCGTGGCCGTCGAGGAAAACAATAGCGTGGCCTTGCTTGATGGCCAGACGGGCGTCTTGCTCGCCGACATCAAGGTGCAGGGACGCAATCCGGAACACGCCGTGTTCAGCCCCGATGGGCGCTGGCTGCTGGTCAGCGCGGAAGAGGCCGAGCAAGTCGACGTCATTGATGTGGCGCAACGCCGTCAGGTGGCGTCCATCGCCGTGGGACTGCGTCCGCGCGGCATCGGTTTCAGTCCGGACTCGGGCCGCGCCTATGTGGCGTGCGAACTGGTCAATGCCGTCTACGTGATCGATATGGCCGCGCGCAAGGCGATTGCCACCATTCCAGCGGGCAAGAATGCCAACGGTATCGCCGTTCAACCCAGCGGCAGGCAGGTGTATGTCTCGAACGGCATCGACGGCACGGTGATGGTGATCGACACGGCCAGCAATCAGGTGACGGCCACCATTCCCGTTGGCAAGCGCCCATGGAACATGGCCATCACGCCCGATGGCGCCAAGCTGTACGTGGCCAACGGGCGCTCGAATAGCGTTTCCGTCATCGACACGGCCAGCGCGCGCAAGGTGGCCGATATTGCCGTGGGCGAATTGCCATGGGGTGTGGTGATTCGGTAGTGGTACAGGGCAGGTGTTCCAGTCTGGTACACCTGTTCCATTGTGCAGCGGCGACGGGGCGCTACGGCAGCAATTGAACCCGCCGATATCGCCACCAGGCCCTTGCAACAGAGGTAAAACCCGCTAAGTTGGGTAGGGGGATGGCGAGCTGGCACGGCATTTGCGGAAGACTGCGTGTACTCACCCCATCTGTACCAGGACGTTTGATTTTAATTAAGTAATTTCATTCTAATTAACCCGATAGAGGACGACATGAATCTCGCAGACATCAGCAAACTGGGCGTAGCCAATCCCTTCAAACAACGCTATGACAATTACATCGGCGGCAAATTCGTTGCACCAGTAAAAGGTGAATACTTTCCCAACATCACGCCGATCACCGGCTTGCCGTTTTGCGAAATCGCCCGTTCCACGACGGAAGACGTCGAGCTGGCGCTGGATGCCGCGCATGCCGCCAAGGAGGCCTGGGGCAAGACTTCGCCTGCCGAGCGCGCCAATATCCTGAACCGCATCGCCGACCGCATTGAACAGAACCTGAGCCTGATCGCCACGGCGGAAACCATCGACAACGGCAAGCCGATCCGCGAAACGATGAATGCCGACATTCCGCTGGCCATTGACCATTTCCGCTACTTTGCCGGCTGCATCCGCGCGCAGGAAGGTTCCGTCGCGCAAATCGATGCGGAAACCTATGCCTACCACTACCATGAGCCGCTGGGCGTCGTGGGCCAGATCATTCCCTGGAATTTCCCGATCCTGATGGCCGTGTGGAAACTGGCGCCAGCGCTAGCCGCCGGCAATTGCGTCGTCCTGAAACCGGCCGAGCAGACCCCCGCCTCCATCATGGTGTTGATCGAGCTGATTGGCGACCTGTTGCCGCCGGGCGTGCTGAACATCATCAACGGTTTCGGCCTGGAAGCGGGCAAGCCGTTGGCGTCGAGCAAGCGCATCGCCAAGATCGCCTTCACGGGCGAAACGGGCACGGGCCGCCTGATCATGGGCTACGCCGCGCAAAACCTGATTCCCGTCACCCTGGAGCTGGGCGGCAAGTCGCCGAACATCTTCTTTGAAGACGTGATGGATGCCGATGATGATTATTTCGACAAGTGCCTGGAAGGTTTTGCCATGTTTGCGCTGAATCAAGGCGAGGTGTGCACCTGCCCATCGCGCGTGCTGATCCAGGAATCTATCTACGAGAAATTCATCGAACGTGCCTTGAAGCGCGTGGCCGCTATCAAGCAGGGCAATCCGCTCGACGCTTCCACCATGATCGGCGCCCAGGCGTCGCAGGAGCAGCTGGAAAAAATCCTGTCCTACCTCGACATCGGCCGCCAGGAAGGTGCCGAAGTGCTGGCCGGCGGCGAGCGCAACACGCAGGCGGGCGACCTGGAAGGCGGCTACTACGTGCGTCCGACCGTGTTCAAGGGCAACAACAAGATGCGCATCTTCCAGGAAGAAATTTTCGGGCCTGTCGTCTCCGTGACCACCTTCAAGGATGAGGCCGACGCGCTGGCGATTGCCAACGACACCCTGTACGGCCTGGGCGCCGGCCTGTGGACGCGCGATGGTTCGCGCGCCTTCCGCATGGGACGCGCCATCCAGGCGGGCCGCGTGTGGACCAATTGCTACCACCTGTACCCGGCCCACGCCGCGTTCGGCGGCTACAAGCAATCGGGTATCGGCCGCGAAAACCACAAGATGATGCTCGACCACTACCAGCAAACGAAGAACTTGCTGGTGAGCTATAGCCCGAAAGCGCTGGGCTTCTTCTAAACCGGCAACAGGCGCCGCCCCTGTTCCTCGGGTGCGGCGCGCAGAAAGGGATGCCATGAGTGCAGCAATTGCCCGGGTGGTCGCCACCGAAGCGGCGCTGGAAATGATGGACAAGTTGCGCCAGCGTCACGGCCCGCTGATGTTTTTCCAGTCGGGCGGCTGCTGCGACGGCAGCGCGCCCATGTGCTACGCGCTGGGCGAATTCGATGTCAGCGATACCGACATCTATCTCGGCAATTTGAATGGCACACCGTTCTACATGGGACTCGAGCAATTCGAGTACTGGGAGCATACCCAGTTGATTATCGATGTGGTCGATGGCAATGGTGGCATGTTTTCACTCGACAACGGCACGGGCAAGCGCTTCTTGACGCGCTCACGCCTGTTCACCGATGAAGAGTGCGCCTTGTTGCATGCGCAGCCGCACGACCACGGCAACACCTGATACATACACATACTAATAACAGAGGGAGATGATTGTGCAGAAAAACATCATGGGGATACTCATCGGTTTGGGCTTGGCATCGCTGGCCCAGGCGGCCGACGTAGGCAATGTCACCACCGCCATGCTCGACAGCACGGCGAAGAATCCGTCCAGCGTGCTGTCGTTCGGCATGGGCACGCAGGGCCAGCGCTATTCGCCGTTGACGCAGATCAATGACAAGACCGTGGCCAAGCTGGTGCCGGCCTGGTCGTTCTCGTTTGGCGGCGAAAAGCAGCGGGGCCAGGAATCGCAGCCCTTGATTCACAACGGCAAGATGTTCGTTACGGCATCGTATTCGCGCATCTTTGCCGTCGACCTGAAAACGGGCGCCAAGCTGTGGAAGTATGAGCATCGCTTGCCGGACGGCATCATGCCGTGCTGCGACGTGGTCAACCGCGGCGCGGCCCTGTACGGCAACCTGGTGATTTTCGGCACGCTGGACGCCTATCTCGTTGCGCTGGATCAAAACACGGGCAAGATCGTCTGGAAGGAAAAGGTCGACGACTACGCGGCCGGCTACTCGATGACGGCCGCGCCGCTGATCGCCGAAGGCTTGCTGCTGACGGGCGTGTCGGGCGGCGAATTCGGCATCGTCGGCCGGGTCGAGGCGCGCAACCCGATGACGGGCGACCTCGTGTGGAGCCGTCCGACCGTGGAAGGCCATATGGGCCACCGCTACGACAAGGATGGCAAGGCCATCGACAATGGCGTGTCCGGCACCGTGAACAAGACCTGGCCCGGCGACCTGTGGAAAACGGGCGGCGCCTCGACCTGGATGGGCGGCACCTACGATCCGCAGACCAAGCTCGCTTACTTTGGCACGGGCAACCCGGCGCCGTGGAACAGCCATTTGCGTCCCGGCGACAACCTGTACTCGTCGTCCACCGTGGCGCTGGACGTGAAAACGGGGCAGATCAAGTGGGCGTATCAGAATACGCCGAACGATGCCTGGGATTTCGATGGCGCCAACGAGTTCGTCACCTTCGACATGGATGGCAAGCGCTACGGCGGCAAGGCCGACCGCAACGGTTTCTTCTACGTCATCGATGCGGCCAACGGCAAGCTGCAGAACGCCTTTCCGTTCGTCAAGAAAATCACCTGGGCCAGCAGCATCGACCTGAAGACGGGCCGGCCGAACTACATCGCAGCCGGCCGCCCTGGCGACCCGACCAAAGGAGAAGAGGGCAAGAAGGGCACAACCGTGTTTGCCGCGCCCGCTTTCCTGGGGGCAAAAAACCAGATGCCGATGGCGTACTCGCCGCAAACCAAGCTGTTCTACGTTCCCGCGAATGAATGGGGCATGGATATCTGGAACGAGCCGATCAGCTACAAGAAGGGCGGCGCCTTCCTCGGCGCCGGTTTCACCATCAAGCCCTTGTTTGACGACTACATCGGCGCCATGCGCGCCATCGATCCGAAGACGGGCAAGATTGTCTGGGAAATCAAGAACAATGCGCCGCTGTGGGGCGGCGTGATGAGCACGGCCGGCAACCTCGTGTTCTACGGCACGCCGGAAGGCTTCCTGAAAGCCGTCGATGCGAAGACGGGCAAGGAGCTGTGGAAATTCCAGACGGGTTCCGGCGTCGTGGCGCCGCCCGTCACCTGGCAGGATGGCGACACGCAATACGTGGCCGTCGTTTCCGGCTGGGGCGGCGCCGTGCCGCTGTGGGGCGGCGAAGTGGCCAAGAAGGTCAACTTCCTGGAGCAGGGCGGTTCCGTGTGGGTCTTCAAGCTGGCGTCGAAATAACGGGGCGAAGCGCCCGGGCCACTCGGATGGGTGTCTCCCTGTCCGCCGGGCGTTTTCTTTTTGCTGACGGCCCAGGCCGTCAGTTTTTTGTTTACCTGTACGCCCGATCAGCCTACTTGCGGTCAAAAAATGAACACTATCAGTGGCGATTGATCCGCTGTTGCACATGTTAAATACATATTTTCTCTTTCTCCCTGTGAGCCGTTCTGGGCACGCTTATTGCCAAAGCTTGAGGTACATCAATCACTGGTGTGCACACTAAAAACAGAGAAGAAAGAGGAGAACAAATGAACACATTGATCAAGCTGGGGAGCCTCGGTGTCATGACGATCGCAGCGGTAGGGCAGGCGCACGCCGTCGATATCAAGGCCGGCGACTGGACCGTGTCAGTGGGCGGCATCGTCAACGCCTATTACACGCAAGTGTCGTGTTCGGGCGATGCGGTGGGCGGGCTGGCGCTGGGCGGCCAGGCGCTCGGTTGCGGCGGAGAGAAGGACCGCACGACGATCGAACGGCTTGCTGCCGAATGGCTTGATCACCTCGGCGTCGTCGCGCCTGGGCGAGTATGACGTGAAAGCCTTGATCGGCATCTACAACTCGACGGCCACGGACAGCGCCATCAGCCAGAACAGCGTGGTCGACGTGCGCCAGGCCTTCTTCACGTTTGGCAATGAGCAGATGGGCACTTTCAAGCTGGGGCGTGACTACGGCATCTTCGGCGCGAACGCGATTCTGTCCGACATGACCTTGTTGGGTTCGGGTGCACCTGTGCAGGCGACACAGCGGGGCCGGGTGACCCTGGGCCATATCGGCGCCGGCTATACGTATCTGGGCAACTATGGCCAGATCATGTACAGCACGCCGAAGTCGGGCGGCTTTGGTGCCGACGTGGCGCTGGTCAGCCCCGTCTCCGATACGCCCATCGTGGCAGGCTCGACTTATTCTTCGAAGTCCAGTCCGCAAGTGCAGGCGCAGCTGACGTATGCGCAGGAAGGCTTGAAAGCCTGGCTGGGCGTGAAGTCGCAAAAATTCACCTCGAAAACGCCTGGTGTCGATGACCTGACCATGCGCGGCGTGGAAGTGGGCGGCTCCTACCAGATGGGCCCGGCCGGCGTATTGGTGAACTTCCAGGGCGGCAAGGGGCTGGGCATCCTGTCCGATGCGGACCAGGGCGATACCAAATCGAAGAACTGGCTGCTGCAAGGCACGTATAAAACGACGGACAAGCTGAAGCTGGGCTTGTCCTATGGCATCAGCAAGAACGACGACAACACGGCCGGCACGGGCGGCTTGAAGTCGAACGCCAACCTGACCCTCGGTGCGTACTACTCGCTCAACAGTGCGATCACCCTGGTGGGCGAGCTGGGGCAGACGCGCTCGAAAGCCTTTGCGGGCGGCGAAGCGAAGATGAATGGCGTGTCTCTGGGCGGCATTATTTTCTTCTAACCAATGAATGCGGCGCCGGAAGCTGCGGCGCCGCGCGGAGCACTATGCATGCGGATACTGCGGTTTTCATCGGATGCTGGCTATTCCTGTTTATCCTGGGGCAGGCGTGGGCGGGCGTGCTCACCAGGGCCGAGCTGGCGCGGCGCTTCCCCGCGCCCCTCGTCGTGGGCGAGAAGGAAGCCGACTTGCCCGTCTGGCCCCTGTTTAAGCAAAACGCCACGGCAACGGAATTGGTCGGCTATGTCTTCGAGTCGGTGGACCTGGCGCCTATTCCCGGCTTTTCCGGCGTTCCCGTCAATTTATTGATCGCCATCAATCCACAGGGCAGTTTTCTCGACGTCGCCGTGCTGTCGCAGCACGAACCCGTATTTCTCGATGGCCTAGGGGAAGCGCCGCTGTTTCAATTCGTCAAACAGTATCAGGGGCTATCGCTGAAACAGAATATCGCCATCGGTGCCCAGAAGAAACGCGCGCCAGATGCGACCCACGCCGATATCGATGGCGTGTCAAAGGCGACGGCTTCCGTGCGCATCATCAACCAGAGCGTGCTGGCGTCGGCCTTGAAAGTGTCGCGCAAAAAACTGGGCTTCGCGCAAGGGCGCGACCCGGACCAGATTGCCCGCATCCGCATGGAGGTATTCGAGAAACGCAGCGTGGCGCAGATGCTTGAGCAGGGCTTGATCCAGCATATGCGCCTGAGCAACAAGGATGTGGAGAGCCTGTTTGCCGGCAGTCCCGGAGCCGGACTCGAACCGGAAGCCGCGCGCGATCCGGAAGGCGTGTTCATCGACCTGTACCTGGCCTATGTGTCCGTGCCCACGGTGGGACGCAATCTGTTGACGGAACGCAGCTGGAACAAATTGCGCAACCGGCTAGACGAAGGCGACCACGCCATCCTCGTCATGTCGCGCGGGCGCTACAGCGTGCTGGGCGACGATTTCGTGCGCGGCACGGTGCCCGAGCGCTTGCTGCTGAAGCAGGATGGCTTGCCCATCGACATGCGCGACCTGGACCTGGAATTAAGCGTGTCGGAGGCGGGACCGTTGCCGACTGAAAATATTGCCGTCTTCCGCGTCATCAGCCAGGCTGGACTCGATGCGGCCAGTCCGCTGGCGTTCACTATGCCGGTCACGCGCAGCAAGGGTATCGTGTATCCGGAGCGCATCGCCCGCAACGTCGATTTCAGCTACCGCCTGCCTGCCGATTTTTATAGCGCGCCGCAAGGTGACGATGCCGGCTGGCGCGGCACGTGGAAGGGGCGCAAGGCCGAACTGCTGATCTTGCTGGCCGGGCTGGCGCTGCTGGCCGGCGCGCTGGCCAGGCAGAAACGTCTGGTGCGTAATGGCCGGCAATTTGCATGGTTCCGCCGCCTGTTTTTGTTGTTTACCATCGGCTTCATCGGTTATTACGCGCAGGGGCAGTTGTCGATCGTCAATATCACAGGGGTGATCCAGGCGCTGCTGGCAGGGCGCGGCCTGGGCTTTTTCCTGTTCGATCCGATGACGGTGATCCTGTGGGCTTTCGTGCTGCTCAGCCTATTCATTTTGGGGGCGCGGCACGTTTTGCGGCTGGCTGTGTCCGTTTGGCGCCCTGCAGGAATTCACGGGCAAGCTGGGCCAGTGGCTGCGCTTGCCGCAGTGGAAAATCAAGCCGCGCCTCGATGGACGTTTGAAATGGATCAAATATGGCTTGCTGGCGGCCATATTCGGCAGCAGCGTGTTTTCCAGCCAGATCACGGACAAGCTGGTGGAGCTGGAACCGTTCAAGACGGCCATCACCCTGAACTTCGTGCGGGCATGGCCCTTCGTCGCGTATGCCGTGGGTTTATTACTGCTCAGCAGTGTTTCCTACAAATTCTTTTGCCGCTACCTGTGCCCGTTTGGCGCGGCGCTGGCGCTGCTGGGACGGTTTCGCCTGTTCAACTGGATTCCCCGCCGCAAGGAATGCGGCACACCGTGCCAGACTTGCAGCCACCGCTGCGAGTACCACGCCATTGCGCCGAGCGGGAAAGTCGATTACGGCGAGTGTTTTCAATGCATGGATTGCGTGGTGATTTACGCCAGCGATGAAAAATGCGCACCCTTGATGCTGGAAATCAAGCGTGCCCGTACCATCCCGATAGTCCGGGCCACGGCAGAGGAGAGCAGCAATGCAGCGTAGAACGTTTATTTCCGCAGCGATCGGCAGCGTGGCCGGCATGGCGGGCGTGATTTTGCCTGGCAGCATGGCGCGCGGCACGGTCACGGCGTCCGGCGTGCGCCCTTATCAAGGCGCCGCGCTGGCGTTTGGCACGACGATCGCCGTCACCGTGTTGCACCACGATCAACACCAGGCCGAACTGGCCATCGAAGACGCCCTCCATGCTGCGAGGAATATCGACCGCCTGATGAGCATTTACAGTCCCGCCAGCCAAGTCTTCCAGCTGAACCGCGATGGTCGCCTGGCCCGGCCGGACACGCACCTGCTGGCCGTGCTGGCGCAGGCGCGAGCCTTGTCGCAATGGAGCGATGGGGCGTTTGATGTCACGGTGCAACCTTTATGGCAGCTGTTTCGCGCGGCGGCGGCAGACCAGGCAAGCTTACCGGAGGAAGCATTGCGCCGCGCTGCGCAGGCGCGGGTAGGCTGGCGGCAACTGGCATGGGATCGCCGCGAAGTGCGTTTTCTTCAGCCCGGTATGGCGCTGACCTTGAATGGCCTGGCGCAAGGCTATGCGGCCGACGTGGCGCTGGCGGCCGTGCAGGCGCGCGGCGTGCGGCACGCTTTGCTCGACACGGGTGAGTTCGTCGCGCGCGGGCAGCGTGCCGTGCGCCGTCCGTGGACCTTGGGCATCCAGGATCCGCGCGACGCGGAGATACTGGCGGCCACTTTGAAAGTGGAGGGGCGCAGCGTGGCCACGTCCGGCGACTACGAATGCGCGTTCACGCCTGACTTCGCGCATCACCACATCTTCGACCCTGCTAAAGGCGATTCGCCACGCGAACTGGCTAGCGTGACCGTGCTGGCGCCCACGGGCTTGCTGGCCGATGGTTTGTCGACGACCTTCATGGTGACGGGGGCCGTGCGCGCGCATGCGATGGCCGCGCAGATGCAGGGCATCGACCTGATGACCATCGACAAGCAAGGGCGGCGCAAGATGTCGCCCGGCTTTCCCCGTCTACTCTAGGCTATTTCAGATGCGGCACCTTGCGATAGATCGTGTTGCGCGACACGCCCAAGGCACGCGCCGTGGCCGAAACGTTGCCGCCGTGGGCATCGAGCGACTTGAGGATTACGCTTTGCTCCATCTCTTCCAGGTTGGCGCCGGCGGCGATCATGCGGTCCGTGCTGGCGCTGGCGGCAGTCGCTTGCGTCATCTCAATATCGTCGAGGAAATCGTCGGGCATGTGGCGCAAACAGATTTCATGCTCGTCGCCCGCCATGACGATGGCTGTGCGCAACAGGTTCGTCAGCTGGCGGAAGTTGCCTGGCCACTTATGCTGGTGGAACAGGCGCAAGATGTCCGGCGCCACCGTGTAGCGCGTGTCGGGCGCTTCCGTTGCGAGGATTTTTTTCACGACCGTATCCAGGTCCAGGTCCGTGCGCTCGCGCAGCGGCGGCAGTTTCACCACCAGGCCATTCAGGCGGTAATACAAGTCTTCGCGAAACAGTCCCTTGGCCATGCGTTCGCGCAAGTTGTGATTCGTGGCGCAAATGAGTTCCACATTCACGGTGATCGACTTGCTGCTGCCCAGCGGCGTGACCATGCGTTCCTGCAACACGCGCAACAGCCGCGCCTGCAAGCCGAAAGGCATGTCGCCGATTTCATCGAGGAACAGGGTGCCGCCATTGGCTTGCAGGATTTTGCCGATCGCGCCTTTCTTGCGCGCGCCCGTAAAGGCGCCGTCTTCATAGCCGAACAGCTCGGACTCGATCAGGGTTTCCGGGATGGAAGCGCAGTTGACGGCAATAAACGGTCCCATGGCCCGCGGCGAATCGTTATGGATGGCTTGCGCCAGCAATTCCTTGCCGGTGCCTGTCTCTCCCATGACGAGGATGGGAATATCACGCCCCAGGACTTTATTGACCTTTTCGATCACCAATTCCAGTTGCGGATCGCCCGTGCGCAGGTAGCGCAAGCCGGACAGGCGGCGCGCCGCATTGGCCGCATGGCTGGCCGGTGCAGGGATCGCCGCCGGCACGGCGTTGATATCGCTATGGTCGGTGCTGGTGCTAAAGCCGTGCTGGAAGACGCTATTGGACAGGCGCAACTGCGCGCGTCCGTACACGCGCACGCCGCTGTGCATGCACAGGTTCAGCAAACGGGCGAGGCGGTACGGTAATGGTCGTACAGGGCGGAAACAGGCAAGCCGAACAGGGAACTGAAGGTGTGCGATTGCAGCGCGGCAAATGAGAGGCCCAGCTGGAACAAGCCATTCTTGTTGGCGGATAAAAACCGCCCGCCCGGCGTGAACGAGGCGATGCCTTCCATCAAGGTGCCGATGAATTCGGGCCGCGCGTGGAAGTGCACGGTGATGGCATCTTCGAAGGTGGCGGAAAACAGCTGATTTTCGATCATCAGCGCCGACATGCGCACGAGGGCCATCGTATGCTTGTGAAAACTGCGCTGGTCGCTCGAGACGTCCAGCACGCCGATGACATTGCCCCGGTGGTCGGTGATCGGCGCGGCAGAGCACGTCAGGAAATGATTTGCAGCAAGGTAATGCTGGTCCGCATGGACCAGGGTCGGTACTTTTTCCGTGATGGCCGTGCCGATGGCATTCGTGCCGCGGCTTTGTTCCGACCATGCCACGCCCGGCTGCAGGGCGACGCGGTTGGCTTTCTCCAGGAAATCATCGTCGCCCAGCGAATGCACGATCACGCCATTGGCATCCGTCAAGATCACCATATTATGCGTGTTGACGATTTGCTGGTACAGGGTTTCCATCGCGGGCAGCGCATGCGTGTGCAGCATGCGGTTTTGCTCGATCAGCAAGGACAGGTCGGATTTGCCAGCCGGAGTAAAGTCGGGCGTGGCCGTGGGCGACAGGCCAAACGCAACTGAGCGCTGATGGGACGTTTCGATGATGACGGGGACATTGTCCTGTCCTGCCGGCAAAGAGTTCGCGTCCGCGATGGACGAAAACGGTGCGCTACGGTAAGTAGCTGACGGTTGATACATGATCTCGTTGCCTCCGTTGGGCCCTGTACTGCGGCGCTCTTTTGAATATCGAGAGTGTTCCATAATGTAGCACCTGTCACAGATGGGAGCAAAGCAAAGCGAGCCGGGCTGTCCCCAGTGTTGCTGCCAGGCCCAGAGTTGCTCCCCCTCGTTGGTTGGTGCATGTGTTCATATAAGCAATTGCAGTGCCAGGCCTATCGCCTTTGATCTGGCGCAAAAAATAGCGCTTGCGGGGTGTGCTGGGCACGGCTATAATTCGCCCCCTCGCTGAACGGCGCATGCAAATGCAGCGTAAAGTGAGAAAAAAGAAGGAGTTGACGGATGTAGTGAAATGCTTCATACTCTTCCTTCTTCGCAGCTGACAAACACAACGCTTTGTCGATAGCGCGAGAGTGGTAAATAAGCAGTACCGAATACAGTTCTTTAACAATTAACAGTCGATAAGTGTGGATATTTGATGTAGTGCAGCAGCGATCTTCGGATTGCTGTAATACTTAAAATATATCAAATGTTCACAAGAAATAATGAAATAGGCGCTACGAAAGTAGTGGCCTGTCAGTTTTTTGAGTGAGCGACCCGTCAGCAATGACGGTGCCGGTAAAACGGCAAAGTAACAGAGATTAAACTGAAGAGTTTGATCCTGGCTCAGATTGAACGCTGGCGGCATGCCTTACACATGCAAGTCGAACGGCAGCACGGAGCTTGCTCTGGTGGCGAGTGGCGAACGGGTGAGTAATATATCGGAACGTACCCTAGAGTGGGGGATAACGTAGCGAAAGTTACGCTAATACCGCATACGATCTAAGGATGAAAGTGGGGGATCGCAAGACCTCATGCTCGTGGAGCGGCCGATATCTGATTAGCTAGTTGGTAGGGTAAAAGCCTACCAAGGCATCGATCAGTAGCGGTCTGAGAGGACGACCAGCCACACTGGAACTGAGACACGGTCCAGACTCCTACGGGAGGCAGCAGTGGGGAATTTTGGACAATGGGCGAAAGCCTGATCCAGCAATGCCGCGTGAGTGAAGAAGGCCTTCGGGTTGTAAAGCTCTTTTGTCAGGGAAGAAACGGTGAGAGCTAATATCTCTTGCTAATGACGGTACCTGAAGAATAAGCACCGGCTAACTACGTGCCAGCAGCCGCGGTAATACGTAGGGTGCAAGCGTTAATCGGAATTACTGGGCGTAAAGCGTGCGCAGGCGGTTTTGTAAGTCTGATGTGAAATCCCCGGGCTCAACCTGGGAATTGCATTGGAGACTGCAAGGCTAGAATCTGGCAGAGGGGGGTAGAATTCCACGTGTAGCAGTGAAATGCGTAGATATGTGGAGGAACACCGATGGCGAAGGCAGCCCCCTGGGTCAAGATTGACGCTCATGCACGAAAGCGTGGGGAGCAAACAGGATTAGATACCCTGGTAGTCCACGCCCTAAACGATGTCTACTAGTTGTCGGGTCTTAATTGACTTGGTAACGCAGCTAACGCGTGAAGTAGACCGCCTGGGGAGTACGGTCGCAAGATTAAAACTCAAAGGAATTGACGGGGACCCGCACAAGCGGTGGATGATGTGGATTAATTCGATGCAACGCGAAAAACCTTACCTACCCTTGACATGGCTGGAATCCCCGAGAGATTGGGGAGTGCTCGAAAGAGAACCAGTACACAGGTGCTGCATGGCTGTCGTCAGCTCGTGTCGTGAGATGTTGGGTTAAGTCCCGCAACGAGCGCAACCCTTGTCATTAGTTGCTACGAAAGGGCACTCTAATGAGACTGCCGGTGACAAACCGGAGGAAGGTGGGGATGACGTCAAGTCCTCATGGCCCTTATGGGTAGGGCTTCACACGTCATACAATGGTACATACAGAGCGCCGCCAACCCGCGAGGGGGAGCTAATCGCAGAAAGTGTATCGTAGTCCGGATTGTAGTCTGCAACTCGACTGCATGAAGTTGGAATCGCTAGTAATCGCGGATCAGCATGTCGCGGTGAATACGTTCCCGGGTCTTGTACACACCGCCCGTCACACCATGGGAGCGGGTTTTACCAGAAGTAGGTAGCTTAACCGCAAGGAGGGCGCTTACCACGGTAGGATTCGTGACTGGGGTGAAGTCGTAACAAGGTAGCCGTATCGGAAGGTGCGGCTGGATCACCTCCTTTCTAGAGTTTGCACGAATCATGTAAATGATTCACGCATCAAATGTTCACACTTATCGGCTGTTAGTAAGAGAAGAAACAGTAGTCGTAGTAGCACCGCGTTGGGGCTGTAGCTCAGCTGGTTAGAGCACCGTGTTGATAACGCGGGGGTCGTTGGTTCGAGTCCAACCAGCCCTACCAGCTAATTAGTAAAATCTCAGGGGGATTAGCTCAGCTGGGAGAGCACCTGCTTTGCAAGCAGGGGGTCGTCGTCGGTTCGATCCCCGTCATCCTCCACCAAGTACTTTGAAAGTGCAAACGTAAGCCGGTCAGTGACTCAGGTTTAGGTTTGATCTTTTAGCGATCAAAGCTGTTTCGTTCTTTAACAATCTGGAAGAAGTAAAGATTATTTATTGATCGGTTTGCCGTAAAACGCGAATCGATGGGTAATGATTGTATGTATCAACAAACAAGCAACAACGTTGTACTTTCTTATCCCTGTAGCGCTCTTTTCGTTTGAAAGAATGAAGAGGCTAACGTTATAGGGACAAGCGAATAAGTGCACATGGTGGATGCCTTGGCGATTACAGGCGATGAAGGACGTAGTAGCTTGCGATAAGCTGCGGGGAGTGAGCAAACACACTTTGATCCGCAGATTTCCGAATGGGGCAACCCACCCTTTTAGGGTATTGCATACTGAATACATAGGTATGCAAGGCGAACGCGGCGAACTGAAACATCTAAGTAGCTGCAGGAAAAGAAATCAACCGAGATTCCCAAAGTAGCGGCGAGCGAAATGGGAAGAGCCTGTACGTGATAGTCGGACCGATAACAGAATCCTCTGGAAATAGGAGCCATAGCGGGTGATAGCCCCGTATGTGAAATCGGACCGGTGGTACTAAGCGTACGACAAGTAGGGCGGGACACGTGACATCCTGTCTGAATATGGGGGGACCATCCTCCAAGGCTAAATACTCGTAATCGACCGATAGTGAACCAGTACCGTGAGGGAAAGGCGAAAAGAACCCCGGAAGGGGAGTGAAATAGATCCTGAAACCGTGTGCATACAAACAGTAGGAGCGGACTTGTTCCGTGACTGCGTACCTTTTGTATAATGGGTCAGCGACTTACATTCAGTGGCAAGGTTAACCGAATAGGGAAGCCGTAGAGAAATCGAGTCCGAATAGGGCGATCAGTCGCTGGGTGTAGACCCGAAACCAAGTGATCTACTCATGGCCAGGATGAAGGTGCGGTAACACGCCCTGGAGGTCCGAACCCACTAATGTTGAAAAATTAGGGGATGAGCTGTGGGTAGGGGTGAAAGGCTAAACAAACTTGGAAATAGCTGGTTCTCTCCGAAAACTATTTAGGTAGTGCCTCAAGTATCACCATCGGGGGTAGAGCACTGTTATGGCTAGGGGGTCATTGCGACTTACCAAACCATTGCAAACTCCGAATACCGATGAGTGCGAGCTTGGGAGACAGACGTCGGGTGCTAACGTCCGGCGTCAAGAGGGAAACAACCCAGACCGCCAGCTAAGGTCCCAAAGATTGGCTAAGTGGAAAACGAAGTGGGAAGGCTAAAACAGTCAGGATGTTGGCTTAGAAGCAGCCATCATTTAAAGAAAGCGTAATAGCTCACTGATCGAGTCGTCCTGCGCGGAAGATGTAACGGGGCTAAGCCAGTCACCGAAGCTGCGGATATTGTTCTGTGATTTATCACAGATATATATGGTAGGAGAGCGTTCTGTAAGCCTGCGAAGGTGTCTTGTAAAGGATGCTGGAGGAGGTATCAGAAGTGCGAATGCTGACATGAGTAGCGATAATGGGGGTGAAAAGCCTCCACGCCGTAAGCCCAAGGTTTCCTGTTCAACGTTCATCGGAGCAGGGTGAGTCGGCCCCTAAGGCGAGGCAGAGATGCGTAGCTGATGGGAAGCAGGTTAATATTCCTGCACCGTCGTATGATGCGATGGGGGGACGGATCGCGGAAGGTTGTCCAACTGTTGGAATAGTTGGTTTTTGGCTCATAGAAGGCACTTAGGCAAATCCGGGTGCGGAATTCAAGGGGTTGAGACGAGTGAACTTGTTCACGAAGCAATCGGAAGTGGTTCCAAGAAAAGCCTCTAAGCTTCAGTCATACGAGACCGTACCGCAAACCGACACAGGTGGGCGAGATGAGTATTCTAAGGCGCTTGAGAGAACTCGGGAGAAGGAACTCGGCAAATTGGTACCGTAACTTCGGGAAAAGGTACGCCCCGGTAGCTTGATTGGTTTACTCCATGAGGGTGAAAGGGTTGCAATAAACTGGTGGCTGCGACTGTTTAATAAAAACACAGCACTCTGCAAACACGAAAGTGGACGTATAGGGTGTGACGCCTGCCCGGTGCTGGAAGATTAAATGATGGGGTGCAAGCTCTTGATTGAAGTCCCAGTAAACGGCGGCCGTAACTATAACGGTCCTAAGGTAGCGAAATTCCTTGTCGGGTAAGTTCCGACCTGCACGAATGGCGTAACGATGGCCACACTGTCTCCTCCCGAGACTCAGCGAAGTTGAAATGTTTGTGATGATGCAATCTACCCGCGGCTAGACGGAAAGACCCCATGAACCTTTACTGTAGCTTTGCATTGGACTTTGAACCAATCTGTGTAGGATAGGTGGGAGGCTTTGAAGCGGGGACGCTAGTTCTCGTGGAGCCAACCTTGAAATACCACCCTGGTTTGTTTGAGGTTCTAACCTTGGTCCGTTATCCGGATCGGGGACAGTGCATGGTAGGCAGTTTGACTGGGCGGTCGGTCTCCTCCTAAAGTGTAACGGAGGAGTTCGAAGGTACGCTAGATACGGTCGGACATCGTGTTGATAGTGCAATGGCATAAGCGTGCTTAACTGCGAGACTGACAAGTCGAGCAGGTACGAAAGTAGGACATAGTGATCCGGTGGTTCTGTATGGAAGGGCCATCGCTCAACGGATAAAAGGTACTCTGGGGATAACAGGCTGATTCCTCCCAAGAGTTCATATCGACGGGGGAGTTTGGCACCTCGATGTCGGCTCATCACATCCTGGGGCTGTAGCCGGTCCCAAGGGTATGGCTGTTCGCCATTTAAAGTGGTACGTGAGCTGGGTTTAAAACGTCGTGAGACAGTTTGGTCCCTATCTGCCGTGGGCGTTGGAAATTTGAAGGGGGCTGCTCCTAGTACGAGAGGACCGGAGTGGACGAACCTCTGGTGTACCGGTTGTCACGCCAGTGGCATTGCCGGGTAGCTAAGTTCGGAAGAGATAACCGCTGAAAGCATCTAAGCGGGAAACTTGCCTTGAGATGAGATTTCCCAGAGCCTTGAGCTCTTTGAAGGGTCGTTCGAGACCAGGACGTTGATAGGCTGGGTGTGGAAGTGCAGTAATGCATTAAGCTAACCAGTACTAATTGCCCGTACGGCTTGTCCCTATAACCTTAGCAGGTACAGAGGATAAGACGGTACAACGTTGCGTGTGTGTTGATACACCAATTCATTACCCTTAATCTTTGCTTCTTCCAGATTCATGGCTTTGTCGCTCCACTGAGGACAAATGCCGGTACAAGTTATGCCTGATGACCATAGCAAGTTGGTCCCACCCCTTCCCATCCCGAACAGGACCGTGAAACAACTTTGCGCCGATGATAGTGCTGCAACCAGTGTGAAAGTAGGTTATCGTCAGGCTTGTTATTTGGTGAAACAGCCCCCGGCTGTTCCACCTAGAGAAAAACCCGATCAGCAATGGTCGGGTTTTTTTTCGTCTGGCGGTTTTTTGCCATAAAATCGCCATTTTTAGTCCCATCTTCAGGCAAATTCCTATATAATTCGCCTCCTCAGATCTAATGGTTTGCTGCCCCGTCGGGAGCAGGCTGTTGAAAAAGTTATGCCTGATGACCATAGCAAGTTGGTCCCACCCCTTCCCATCCCGAACAGGACCGTGAAACAACTTTGCGCCGATGATAGTGCTGCAACCAGTGTGAAAGTAGGTTATCGTCAGGCTTGTTATATAAAAAAACCCCGCATCAGCGGGGTTTTTTTTCGTCTGTGGCATTCATCGGACTAGATGCCCCAGGTGATGCTTTCGCCTTCCGCCTTGGCCGAGCGCAGCATCTCCATCAGAGGATAGGCGCGCTGCGAAAAATGCACTTTTTGCGCGCGCGCATGGGCACCCGTTTCACCATCTTCCAGGGTTTCCGGCGTATGCGCATCGTGTTCAATGTCATTTTCCGGATGTAACTTGCTTTCCGCGACTTCTTTTTCCAGCAGGGCCAGGGCATCGCCCGCTTCCGCTGGCGTGATGACGCCGCGCGTGGGGTTCTTGTGCAGGATGTCGAGGATGCGCTGGGCATGTTCCTGGTACATCAGCACTTCTGGGGAGGATTTGGATTTGAATGAGATCAACATAAGCGCTTTCTGAAACTTGTTGTTAGTGTCGAAACAATATCACGACTTGAAATGTCGCACAGGCCGTCCGATTGCCCGGATTGCACAATTGCAAGCCGGATAGAGTCATCTGTTGGACAACGCACGTATTTACAAGGGCTGGCTCACCGTGAAAGCAGCTATTTAAGCGATCATTAAGTCTCAATCCAGTTTCACCGAGTCCATGAAGGTGTCGATGGTTTCACGCGACAGTTTGTTTTCTTCACCGAGAATGATGATCTGGAAGATGCGTTTGTCCTGCGCCACAAAACGGCCGACCAGCAGGACAGGCTTGCCTTGCTGCGTCCCCGTCGCCTCGACGCTCAGCGAGCTGCGTTGATGGCTGCCGGCTGCCGTGCTGGTGGCAGCCGAGGCCAGCTTTTCGCTGCGCACGACGCCATTGATATTTTTCAGCAGCGCCGTCTTCATGGCGGGCAGGGCCGCTTGCGCCTGCTCCGTGCTGTCGAGTATGGCACTGCCGATGGCGAAGGTAGCGCCATCGACCTCGCTGGCCGTCATGGTCAGGCTGACTTTCTTGCCATCGAGATCGATTTCGCGCGTCAGCACGGCCGGCTTGCCTGGAAACAGGGCCGTGAACTGGGCGTCAGGGCTGCGATAGTCGCGCCAGTCGAATTTCGGACTGCAGGCGGACAGGATGCTGGCGGCCGCGAGCGTCGTCAGCAAGAGGGCAAGTGATGTTTTTTTCATCAGCAGATGGTAGCAGCGCCGCCAATCGCGCGCAATCGCGCACGTGTGGCGTTCACTGGCAGCCTTATATTTCACGCAGCACGCGGCGGTACTGGATCGCTTCGGCAATATGCGGCTGTGTGATGGCAGGGCTGCCCGCCAGGTCCGCGATGCTGCGCGCCACGCGCAGTACCCGGTGATAGGTGCGCGCCGACCAGTGCAGGCGCGTCATGGCGCCATGCAGCAACTGTTCGCCATGTGGCTCCAGGCGGCAATGCTGTTCGATTTCCGTGTTGCTCAGCCTCTGGTTCGCTTTACCCTGGCGTGCCAGTTGCAAGGCATAGGCTGCCGCTACCCGTGTGGCGATCCGCTGCGTGGATTCTCCGGCACCGGCTTGGCGGCCCAGCGCCGCCGGCGGCATGGCGGCCACTTCAATCTGCAGGTCGATACGGTCGAGTAGCGGGCCGGACAGGCGATTGTGATAACGGAGCACGGCGTCCGGCGTGCAGCGGCAACGGCCGGACGCGTGGCCCAGATAGCCGCACGGGCAGGGATTCATGGCAGCGATCAACTGAAAGCGGGCAGGAAACTCGGCCTGGCGGGCCGCGCGCGAAATGCTGATGACGCCCGATTCCATGGGCTGGCGCAGCACATCGAGCACCCGGCGCTGGAATTCGGCGATTTCGTCGAGAAACAGCACGCCACAGTGGGCCAGCGAGATTTCGCCAGGCCGCGGCACGTTGCCGCCGCCTACCAGGGCCACGCCCGATGCCGTCTGGTGCGGGGCGCGGTAGGGCCGCCGCTTCCACTGTTCCACCTTGAAGTGGCCGCCCAGGGAATGCACGGCGGCCGATTCCAGTGCCTCTTCATCGCTCATGGGTGGCAATACGCCAGGAAAACGGCTGGCCAGCATGGTCTTGCCTGCGCCCGGCGGCCCCACCATCAGGACGTTATGGCCGCCCGCTGCCGCCACTTCCAGCGCCCGCCGCGCCTGTTGCTGCCCTTGTACGTCGGCAAAGTCGGGATACGGGAAAGCGGGGACAGTCAGCATGGGCTGGTGGCGCTGCAGGGCTGTCTGGCTGGCATGCGCGGCAAAGTGCGCGCAGACCTCGAGCAGGCTGTGGGCGGGATAGATGCAGGCATCGCTGACCAGCGCCGCCTCGTCCGCGCGTTCGCTGCTGCGGCAGGATGAAGGCGCGCGGTACGCCGCTCTTGCCGCGTTGCATGGCAAAGGTCATGGCCAGGGCGCCGCGGATCGGGCGCAGCTGGCCCGACAGCGACAGTTCGCCGGCAAATTCGTAGTGGTGTAATTGGTCGCCCGGTAACTGGCCGGAGGCGGCCAGGATGCCCAGCGCGATGGGCAAGTCGAAGCGGCCCGATTCCTTGGGCAAGTCTGCCGGCGCCAGATTGGCCGTAATGCGCCGCGCCGGCATCTCGAAGCCGCAGTTTTGCAGCGCGGCCCGCACGCGGTCGCGCGATTCTTTCACTTCCGTATCGGGCAGGCCGACGATGGTAAAAGAAGGCAAGCCATTGGCGAGGTGGACTTCGACATTCACCTCGGGCGCCTCCATGCCGGCCAGGGCGCGGCTTTTCAGGACTGCCAGACTCATCAGACCCCCTGCACCGCGAACGCGGGCAGTATCAGTCTAGCCCTTGCAACAGTCTGAAGCTTGATGTGTGCCAGCAAGGCTGCCGATTGCGGTGCCTTGCCTGCCCTGCATTAAGCCTTCGGGTCGTTCAGGCGTGTTTCCAGTTCGATCAGGCGCAATTCCAGTGCATCGAGCTTGGCGCGCGTCTTGGCCAGCACTTGTGCCTGGATATCGAATTCTTCGCGCGTGACGAGGTCCAGGCGGGCGAAACCCTGGGTCATCATCGATTTCACGTTTTTCTCGATATCCTTGGCCGGCGAGTTCTCGATGGCTTGGTGGATCTTGCCTTGCAAGTCGTTAAAGAAGGTATTCATGTCCATGGTCAGTCCTTTTATGGTGCGGCATGTGCATCGCACCATTGCGGTGCACAGCAGTGTTAATCTGGTGCGAAAATAGGCAAATCCACAACGCTCCAGCAGCGTATTCCCGCATGCCCAGCGGCTTGCAGGGTATGTATGGACGGAAATGCACCTATCAAGGTAGCAATATAGCTGGCACGTATTCTGCTAAAGAAGGTATGAACGCTTTGTGATCTCCAGCCAAGATTTTAAACCTCAACCGCTTTAAAAGTTCAATAAAAGGGAATCGCCATGAAGAATCTGTCCAAGAACATGACTTTAGCAGCCGCATTGACGTTGGCCATGACCGCCCTGAGCGGTAGCGCCATGGCCCAGGATGCAGTGGCGGCGCCTGCTGCGGCCGAAGCCGTTCCTGATAACGTGGTGAGCTACAACGTGGCGCTGACCAGCGACTACCGTTACCGCGGCATCTCGCAAAGCCGCCTGAACCCGGCCATCAGCGGCGGTGCCGACTATACCCATAACCCGACGGGCCTGTACGTGGGCACCTGGCTGTCGAGCATCAAATGGATCAAGGACGGCGGCGGCGATACGAATCTGGAATGGGATATCTATGCCGGCAAGCGGGGCGAGATCAGCAAGGATTTCACCTATGACGTGGGCGGCCTGTATTACTTCTATCCATCGAATGGCTTGAGCACGAATGCGAACACCTTCGAGCTGTACGGCCAACTGGGCTACGGCCCGATGTATATCAAATACTCGCATTCGACCACGAATCTGTTCGGTGTCGCCGACAGCAAGAACAGCGGCTACCTCGACGTGGGCGCCAACGTCGAGGTGCATGATGGCTACATGCTGAACCTGCATGTGGGGCGCCAGAAAGTCGAGCACAACGATGCCCTCAGCTATAACGATTACAAGATCGGCGTGACCAAGGACTTCGGCATGGCGACCGTTTCCCTGGCGGCCGTCAAAGCCAACATCACGTCGCTGGCACCGAATGGCAAGAATCTGGCGAAATCCGGTCTCGTGCTGACCGTGTCCAAAACCTTTTAAGCGAGACTGCCATGAAAATGATTACCGCAATCATTAAACCGTTCAAACTGGACGAAGTACGCGAAGCTTTGTCGGCTATCAATGTGCAAGGCATTACCGTCACCGAAGTCAAAGGCTTCGGCCGCCAGAAAGGCCACACGGAACTCTACCGTGGTGCTGAGTATGTCGTCGATTTCTTGCCAAAAACCAAGATTGAAGCGGCCGTCGATGACGCCATTGTCGACCAGGCCATCGAGGCGATCGAAGGTGCCGCGCGTACCGGTAAGATCGGCGATGGCAAGATTTTCGTCTACAACCTGGAACAGGTCATCCGCATCCGTACCGGTGAAACCGGCAACGAAGCGCTCTAAGGGGAATATCGATGCGTAAAAATATAACAAAATTGCTAGCTGGGTTTGCCTGTCTGTGTGCGTTTGGCGTCGCCACGCCGAGCTTTGCCGATGCTCCCGCCAAGACGGAGGCCGCCACGACGTCGGCCGTCGCCGCCCCCGCCGTCACGCCCGCGGCTGACGCAACAGCGCCGGCTGCCGCCGCTCCGGCCCCGGCCGCTGCCGCGCCAGCCGCCGCGCCCGTTGCCAACAAGGGCGATACCAGTTTCATGATGATTTCCACCTTGCTGGTGATTTTGATGACCATCCCCGGCCTGGCCCTGTTCTACGGCGGCCTGGTGCGCTCGAAAAACATGCTGTCGGTGCTGATGCAAGTGTTCATGGTGTTCGCGCTGGTGATCGTGCTGTGGTGCATTTATGGCTACTCGATCGCTTTCACGGAAAAAACCGCCTTCTTCGGTGGCTTCGACCGCCTGTTCCTGAACGGTATCTGGGACCCGGCCAAGGGCACGTTTGCCGCCGCCGCCACCTTCAGCAAGGGCGTCGTCATTCCCGAGTTCGTCTTCGTGGCCTTCCAGGGCACGTTTGCCGCCATCACTTGCGCACTGATCGTCGGCGCCTTTGCCGAGCGCGCCAAGTTTGCCGCCGTGCTGGCCTTCGTCGTGCTGTGGTTCACGTTTGCCTACCTGCCGGCCGCCCACATGGTCTGGTTCTGGACCGGTCCTGACCTGATCACCAACGCCGCCACCTCGGCCAGCGAAGCCCTGAAAGCGGGCTGGATCTGGCAAAAAGGCGCGCTGGACTTCGCCGGCGGCACCGTGGTGCACATCAATGCCGCCGCCGTCGCCGGCCTGGTGGGCGCCATCATGATCGGCAAACGCGTCGGCTACGGCCGCGAATCGATGGCGCCGCACTCGCTGACGATGACCATGATCGGTGCGTCGCTGCTGTGGGTGGGCTGGTTCGGCTTCAATGCGGGTTCGTCGCTGGAAGCGGGCGACGTGGCGGCATTGGCTTTCGTCAACACCTTGCTGGCCACTGCTGCCGCCACCCTGTCGTGGGTACTTGGCGAATGGATCAGCAAAGGCAAGCCTTCCATGCTCGGCGGCGCATCGGGCGCCGTGGCCGGCCTGGTGGCGATCACCCCGGCGGCCGGCTTTGTCGGCCCGATGGGCGGCCTGGTCATCGGCTTGCTGGCCGGTATCGTCTGCCTGTGGGGCGTGAATGGCCTGAAACGCCTGATCGGCGCCGACGATTCGCTCGACGTGTTCGGCGTGCATGGCGTGGGCGGTATCCTCGGCGCCTTGCTGACGGGCGTGTTTGCGGCACCGCAACTGGGGGCGGCCAGGGCATCTTCGACTACGTCACCAACAAGATGTCGGCCGACCCGTATTCGATCGCTCATCAGGTGTGGGTGCAGGCGCAAGCGGTCGGTACCACCATCCTGTGGTCGGCGCTGGTCTCCATCGTCGCCTATAAGCTGGTCGACATCGTCATCGGCTTGCGCGTACCGGAAGAAGAAGAGCGCGAAGGCCTCGACATCACCAGCCATGGCGAGCAAGCATATCATGGCTAAATAGCAATGTTCTGGCATGCCCGCGCCCCGGCGCGGCATGTCCGGCTGGAAAAGGCGCCTCATTGAGGTGCCTTTTTTTCGTTGTGGGAATGGAAAAGGTCTTTAAAACAAGGCTTTTGCCCCGATTTGGGGTACTTACACGGTAATATAGTCGGCAGTTCTGTGTGCTTTTTTGAATACTGCACATAATTTAAGGATGTAACTATGGTTCCCCATCTCGTCACGGCCCTGACCGGACCGCTGCTCGACCTCGAAAAAAAGATTCTGGCCGCGACGCCGGCCATTGAGCGCTGGTTCCGCATGGAGTGGCAAGAACACACGCCGCCCTTCTATTGCTCGGTAGACTTGCGCAATGCCGGCTACAAACTGGCGCCCGTCGATACCAATCTGTTCCCTGGCGGTTTTCATAACCTGGCCACGGAAATGCTGCCCCTGTCCGTGCAGGCGGCCATGGCCGCCATCGACAAGTATTGCCCGGACGCCCGCAACCTGCTGATCGTGCCGGAATTGCACAACACCACGCCGCAATACCTGCAGAACGTGGCGCGCCTGATGCAGATCTTCCGCCAGACGGGGCTGCACGTGCGCTTCGGTTCGTGGTCGCCCGAGATTACCCAGCCGACACCCTTGGCGTTGCCAGATGGCAACATGCTCGTCATCGAGCCCCTCGTGCGCCTGAACAATGGCCGCCGCCTGGGCTTGAAGGATTTCGACCCGTGCACGATCTTGCTGAATAACGACTTGTCAGACGGCATCCCCGATATCTTGCAAAACATCCATGAACAAAGCTTGCTGCCGCCCTTGCATGCGGGCTGGGCCTTGCGCCGCAAGAGCAACCACTACACGGCTTACGATGAAGTGGTGAAAAAATTCGGCAAGATGATCGATGTCGATCCGTGGATGCTCAATCCCTTCCACGCCAAGTGCAGCGACGTCAACTTCCAGGAAGGCGAGGGCGAAGACGCGCTGGCTGCCAGCGTGGACGTGCTGCTGGCCAAGATACGCAAGAAATACAAGGAATATGGCATCAAGGAAAAGCCCTTCGTCATTGTCAAGCCCGATGCGGGCACGTATGGCACGGGCATCATGACGGTGCGCGACGCGAGCGAAGTGCGCGACCTGTCGCGCAAGCAGCGCGACAGGATGTCCATCGTCAAGGACGGCAAGGTCGTCACGGACGTGATCATCCAGGAAGGCGTGCCCACGTTTGAAAGCATCAAGGATGCCGTGGCCGAGCCAGTCGTCTACATGATCGATCGCTATGTGGTGGGCGGTTTCTACCGCGTGCACGCGGAGAAGGGCGTGGACCAGAACCTGAATGCGCCCGGCTCGCAGTACGTGCCGCTGGCGTTTGCCCAGCAGCATGCCGTGCCGGACTTGAAGGCCAAGCCGGGCACGGCCGCGCCGAACCGCTTCTATGTGTATGGCGTGGTGGCGCGCCTGGCCTTGCTGGCCGCGTCGCTGGAAATGGAGCGCACGGACCCGAATCCCGAGGTGTATTGATCCCGCCCTGCGGCTCGCCGGGCGCAGTGACCACTGCGCCCGGCGATCTCGGCTAGAATCAAGCATTCCTTATCCAGGCTCCCCGATTGGACGCACCATGAAAATTGCATTCCTTGCCGACCCGCTGGCAGGCTTCAAGACTTACAAAGATTCCACCTTCGCCATGATGCGCGAGGCGGCCAAACGCGGCCACGCCGTGTACGCCTTCGAGCAGAAGGACATGGCGCTGGAAGAAGGCATCGTCACGGCACGGGTCACGGCACGAAAACACATCGCGCTGACGGGCGACGAACACGACTGGTACAAGGTCGTTTCCACCGAGGAAGTGCGCCTGTCGGCCCTGGACGCCATCATCGAGCGCAAGGACCCGCCGTTCGACATGGAATATGTGTACGGCACGTATTTGCTGGAACTGGCGGAAAAGCAGGGCGCGCACGTCTTCAACAAGCCGTCCGCCATCCGCGACAACAATGAAAAGCTGGCCATTGCCCAGTTTTCCGAATTCACCTCGCCGACCCTGGTGACGTCGGATGAAGCGCGCCTGCGCGCCTTCCACGCCAAGCACCAGGACGTCATCTTCAAGCCCCTCGACGGCATGGGCGGCACGGGCATCTTCCGCGTCAAGGCCGATGGCCTGAACCTGGGCGCCATCATCGAGACCTTGAGCGAGAACGGCGCGCAGACCATCATGGCGCAGCGTTTCATCGCCGACATCGTCAAGGGTGACAAGCGCATCCTCGTCATCGGCGGCAAGCCGGTGCCGTTTTCGCTGGCGCGCATCCCGCAGGCGGGCGAAGTGCGGGGCAACCTGGCGGCCGGCGGCACGGGCGTGGCGCAGCCATTGACGGCGCGCGACCTGGAAATCGCAGAAAAGCTGGGCCCGATCCTGGCCGCGCGGGGCCTGATGCTGGTAGGATTGGACGTGATCGGCGACTATCTGACGGAAGTCAATGTCACCAGCCCGACTTGCTTCCAGGAAATCATGCAGCAGACAGGTTTTGACGTGGCTGCCATGTTTGTCGATGCCGTCGAGCATGGCGTTGCGCAAGCGCAGCAGCGCTAGAAGGTGAAATGACTATGGTAGGGATTTTGCTCATGACACACGCACCGCTGGGACAGGCCTTCATCGCCGCCTGCGCGCATGTGTTTCGCGGGCCAACGGAACGTTTTGAAGCCATCGACGTCGTCGCCGACCAGGACCTGGCGGAAGTGCAAAAGCTGGCCTCCGAAGCCATCTGCCGCCTCGATGACGGCTCCGGCGTGCTGGTGATTACCGACGTGAAGGGCGGCACGCCGTCGAACTGCTGCAACAAGCTGGCCGATGCGGGCCGCGTGGAAGTCATCGCCGGCATCAGTCTGCCGATGTTGCTGCGCGCCATCACGTATCGCCGCGACACGCTCGACGTGGTGGTGGAGATGGCGCTGGCCGGTGCGCAAAGCGGCGCCGTGCGCGTCGATAACCGCATCCGCGTGGGCGAATAAGGAAATGCATGGCCGCCGCCCTGAAGGCGGCGGGTTTTATAGGCCAAGATTGTCATCAGCGTAGCGCATTCAGGGATAGAGACCATACAAAAATGATTCAAAAAGAACTCGAAATCATCAACAAGCTGGGACTGCACGCACGCGCCTCCGCCAAATTTACCCAGCTCGCCGCCAAGTTCAAGAGCGACGTCTGGCTGACCCGCAACGCGCGCCGCATCAACGCCAAGTCCATCATGGGCGTGATGATGCTGGCCGCCGGCAAGGGCGCGAAAGTGACCCTGGAAGCCGAGGGCGATGATGAGCAGGCATGTGTCGATGCGCTCACCGCCCTGATTAATGACAGGTTTGGCGAAGGCGAGTAATGCCCGCCGAACGCAGCCGCAGCCGCATTCCGACAGGTCACCCCATGGCATCTTTCACGCTCCACGGCATCCCGGTTTCCCGCGGCATCGCCATTGGCCGCGCGCATCTGCTGGCGCCGGCCGCCCTTGACGTCAAACACTACCTGGTCGCCCAGGAACAGATCGAAGCCGAAGTCCAGCGTTTGCAAAACGCCATCGCCACCGTCCACAAGGAGCTGCAAACCCTGTGGAACGAGCTGCCCAAGGATGCCCCCACGGAACTGGGCGCGTTCATCGACGTGCATGCGCTGATCCTGTCCGACCCGATGATCGCCGAAGCGCCGCTCGACATCATCCGTTCGCGCCATTACAACGCCGAATGGGCGCTGTTGACGCAAATTGATGAATTATCGGCGCAGTTCGACGAAATCGAAGACCCGTATTTGCGCGAACGCAAGGCCGACATCCAGCAAGTGGCGGAGCGCGTGCTGAAGGTCTTGCTGGGCACGGAACAGCTGCTGCCGAAGGCGGCCACCGCGGATGAGTTGGTGGCGCAGATGATCGTCGTCGCGCACGACATCTCTCCGGCCGACATGCTGCAGTTCCGCGACCGCTCCTTCATCGGCTTCATCACCGACGTGGGCGGGCAAAACTCGCACACGGCCATCGTCGCGCGCAGCCTCGATATACCCGCCGCCGTCGGCATGTCGCAGGCGTCGATGCTAATTGAGCAGGACGACTGGCTGATCATCGATGGCGACGCCGGCGTGGTCATCGCCAACCCCAGCGCGCTGGTGCTGGAGCAGTACCGCGAGCGCCAGGTGGCCATGCAGCGCGCGCGCAAGAAGCTGGGCAAGCTGAAAAAGACGCCGGCCGTGACCAAATGCGGCACGCCCGTCACCCTGCTGGCGAATATCGAATTGCCCGAGGATTGCGCGTTTTGCGCTGGAGTCGGGCGCCAGCGGCGTGGGCCTGTTCCGCTCCGAATTCCTGTTCATGGGCCGCGCCCACAAGATTCCCACCGAGGACGAGCAGTTCGAGGCCTACCGCAATACGGTGCAGTCGATGAAGGGCCGTGTCGTGACGATCCGCACGCTCGACATCGGCGCCGACAAGCCGCTCGACCAGTCCGACCATACGGCCTTGAATCCCGCCCTGGGCTTGCGCGCCATCCGCTATTGCCTGGCCGAGCCGCAACTGTTCCTGACGCAGCTGCGCGCGATTTTGCGCGCTTCCGCCTTTGGCAAGGTGCGCATCCTGATCCCGATGTTGGCACATGCCTTCGAGATCGACCAGTCGCTGGCCATGATCGCGCAAGCGAAGGCCAGCCTGCGCGAGGAAGGCGTCAAGTTCGACGATGCCGTGGAAGTGGGCGCCATGATCGAGATTCCAGCCGCCGCGCTGGCGCTGCCGATGTTCGTCAAGCGCATGGATTTCCTGTCGATCGGCACGAATGACCTGATCCAGTACACCCTGGCCATCGACCGGGTCGACTACGAAGTGGCGCATTTGTACAATCCGCTGCATCCGGCCGTGCTGCAACTGATCTCCATGACGATCGCGGCCGGCCACAAGGCGGGCATCGACGTGGCCGTCTGCGGCGAGATGGCGGGCGACGTGAAGCTCACGCGCTTGCTGCTGGGCATGGGTTTGCGCGAGTTTTCCATGCATCCGGCACAACTGTTGGCGGTCAAGCAAGAGATCCTCAACAGCGACCTGGGCCTGATCGCACCACAAATGCGCAAAATTATGCGTTCGATGGAACCAAATGTGATCGCGGAAGCCGTACAACAGTTGCAGCTCATGTAAACTGTCACCTTAAGCATCAGGACACCTCGCGCGCGGCAAGAGGTGTCCTGATGTTAAAGTTGCAGCACCTATCATCGCGGTGCTGCATCGACCATGGCCCGTGGGGCCGCCTCCCTTTTATAAACCGACACACATGTCATCCATTGGAATCGTTTCGCCGCAAACTATGTATTTTGCGCAACCCCTGCAGCTGCAAAGCGGCGCATCGCTGCGGGACTATATGTTGATGTATGAAACCTACGGCACCCTGAACGCCGACAAATCGAACGCGGTGCTGGTCTGCCACGCCCTGAACGCCTCGCACCACGTGGCGGGCGTCTACGCGGACGAGCCGAAAAGCACGGGCTGGTGGGACAATATGGTCGGTCCCGGCAAGCCGCTCGACACGGACAAATTCTTCGTCATCGGCGTCAACAACCTTGGCTCCTGCTTCGGCTCGACGGGCCCCATGCACACCAATCCCGCTACCGGCAAGCCGTATGGCGCCAGCTTTCCTGTCGTGACGGTGGAAGACTGGGTCAGCGCGCAGGCGCGCCTGGCCGATGAACTGGGCATCGCCCAGTTCGCCGCCGTGATGGGGGGGTCTTTGGGCGGCATGCAGGCGCTGGCGTGGAGCATCATGTTCCCAGAACGGCTGCGCCACTGCGTGGTGATCGCCTCGACGGCCAAGCTGTCGGCGCAAAACATCGCCTTCAACGACGTGGCGCGCCAGGCCATCCTGTCCGACCCCGATTATCGTGGCGGCGACTTTTATGCGCACGGCGTGGTGCCGAAGAACGGTTTGCGCGTGGCGCGCATGGTGGGCCACATCACGTATCTGTCGAATGACGACATGGCCGAAAAATTCGGCCGCAAGCTGCGCGACGCGGCGCAGACGGGCGACTACAAATTCGGCTTCGGCATCGATTTCGAGATCGAATCGTATTTGCGCTACCAGGGCGACAAGTTCTCCGAATACTTCGACGCGAATACCTATCTGCTCATTACCAAGGCGCTCGATTATTTTGACCCAGCGCGCGCGCATGGCGGCGACCTGGCCAAGGCCCTGTCGGGCACCAAGGCCAAATTCTTCCTCGCCTCGTTTTCCACCGACTGGCGCTTCTCGCCCGAGCGCAGCCGGGAGATTGTCGAGGCGCTCGTATGCAACCGCCGCCAGGTCACGTATGCCGAAATCGACGCGCCGCACGGCCACGACGCCTTCCTGCTGGAAGATGCGCGCTACATGAACATGGTGCGCGCCTATTATGGCCAGGTATGGAATGACATCAACGTGGGCGCGCCCGCAGTAGCCAAGAACACCGCCGTCCGCCAGGGCGCCAAGGAGACCGCATGACTTTTGACGAATTGAGCGCGCTGCGCCCCGACCTGGCCTTCATCGCCCACTGGGTGCCGAACAACGCGCATGTGCTGGACGTGGGCTGCGGCGAAGGCGTGATGCTGCAGTACCTGCAAAGCGACAAGGAATGCAGCGGCTATGGCATCGAGATCGCCGACGACAAGGTATTGGCCAGTACTTTGCGCGGCGTCAATGTGATCCAGCAGGACATGGAAAAGGGCCTGGCCATCTTTGGCGACAACAGTTTCGATACGGTGTTGTGCCTGTCGTCGCTGCAGATGATGAAGCAGGTGAGAGCCGCTGCTGCGCGACATCGTGCGCGTGGGCGCCGAGGCCATCGTCTCGTTCCCCAACTTCGCCTACTGGCCGCACCGCGTGGCATTGCTGAAAGGCCGCATGCCCGTGTCGAAGTCGCTGCCTTACCAGTGGTACGACACGCCCAACGTGCGCTGCGCCACCATCAACGATTTCCGCGAACTGGCCGAAGAATGCGGCCTGGAAGTGATCGACTGCGTGGCCCTGGCCGAAGGCAAGATGGTCTCCGTGCTGCCGAACCTGCGCGGCGACCTGGCCGTCTTCCGCCTGCGTAAAAAAGCGGTGCATTGATGACCACAAGCCCGGCGCCTGGCTGGCGTTCCTATGCCAATGGCCGCATGCTGGCCGTGCTGGTGCTGGGCTTCAGTTCCGGCCTGCCCCTGTTCATTCTGCTGTACCTGCTGCAGGCATGGCTGGCCAAGTCGGGCTTGAACGTCAAGGCGCTGGGGCTGTTCGCCCTGGTGCAGTTCCCCTACATCTGGAAATTCCTGTGGGCGCCCCTGATGGACCGCTACCGCATCCTGGGACTGGGGCGCCGGCGCGGCTGGATGGCGGCCACGCAAGTGGCGCTGTTCTTTTCCATCGGCGGCATGGGCATGCTGGACCCGCTCACGCAGATCGGCCTGATCGCGGCCGCTGCCGGCGGGGTCGCCTTTCTGTCGGCCAGCCAGGACATCGTCATCGACGCCTACCGGCGCGAAATCCTGTCCGATAACGAGCAGGGCCTGGGCGCCGCCGTCATCGTCAACGCGTATAAAGTGGCGGGCATGGTGCCGGGCGCGCTGTCGCTGATCCTGGCCGACCGCATGCCGTGGCAGCCCGTCTTCTGGATCACGGCCGCCTTCATGCTGCCGGGCCTCGTGTGCACTTTGCTTATCAAGGAACCCACCGTGTACGGCTCGCCGCCGAAGACCATGCGCGAAGCGATTATTTTGCCGTTCCAGGAATTCATCGCGCGCGATGGTTGGCGTAACGCAATGTGGATACTCGCTTTCGTATTACTCTACAAGATAGGCGACAGCATGGCGACGGCGCTGGCGACGAAGTTTTATCTGGACCTGGGTTTTTCCATGACGCAGATCGGCCTGGCCGCCAATACCACGGGTTTCTGGGCCAGCCTGGCCGGCGGCGTGGTGGGTGGCGTGTGGATGCTCAAGCTGGGCATCAACCGGGGCCTGTGGGTATTCGGCGCGCTGCAGGCGATCGCCATTCTCGGTTTCGCCTGGCTGGCGCAGGTGGGGCCGAACACCATGCTCCTCAGCGCCGTGATCGGTTTTGAAGCGTTCGCCAGCCTGGGCCTGGGCGCGGCCGCCTTTGTCGCGTTCCTGTCGCGCAGCACGGACCCGCGCTACACGGCCACGCAATATGCCCTGTTTTCCAGCCTGAGCGCCGTGCCGCGCACCCTGATCAATGCCTCGGTGGGTTTTCTGGTCGCGGAATTGGGCTGGTTCTCGTTTTTCATCGTGTGCTTCTTCCTGGCCTTCCCGGCCATGATGATGCTGCCTAAAATCGCTCCATGGAGGTCTGCCAATGGCACCAATATCCCTTAAACGTTACACCATCCTGGCCAGCCTGTGCGCGGCCACCGCGCTGGCGCCCCTGTCCGTCCACGCCCAGCAGGCGACGGTACAGGATGGCATCGAGGTGCGTCCCTTGTCGACTTCGCGCATCTTTGCCGGCGGCGCCGATTTCAATGCACAGTCGAAGCAGCAATATACGCAGCTGGTCAACGAGGCGAAGGAAAAAAATGCGCTGGTGCCCGACAGAGATCCGCAGGTCAAACGCCTGCGCGCCATCGCCCAGCGCATCATCCCGTTTGCGACGCGCTGGAACGAGGCGGCGGCCAGCTGGAACTGGCAGGTCAACCTGCTCAACTCGGACGAGGTCAACGCCTTTTGCATGCCGGGCGGGCAGATCGCTTTTTACAGCGGCATCATCACCAAGCTGAATCTGACGGACGACGAAGTCGCCATCGTCATGGGCCATGAAATTTCGCACGCCTTGCGCGAACACTCGCAGGCGCAGGCCGGCAAGGGCAACCTGGCCGCCGTCGGCGCCAAGCTGGCCGGCGCGGGCCTGTCGGCCT
Organism: Janthinobacterium sp. TPC_1; assembly: GCF_056037845.1. Classification (NCBI taxonomy): domain Bacteria; kingdom Pseudomonadati; phylum Pseudomonadota; class Betaproteobacteria; order Burkholderiales; family Oxalobacteraceae; genus Janthinobacterium; species Janthinobacterium sp. TPC_1. The sequence continues at coordinate 2,335,671 of NZ_CP195157.1, forward strand.
GGCTCGGCGTCGATCCGAATCTGACCAGCACCGCCACGAATATGGCGGCCAAGGGCGTGATGCTGAAGTTTTCGCGCGATGATGAACGCGAGGCGGACCTGATCGGCATGGACCTGGCCGCGCGCGCCGGTTTCGACCCGCGCGCCGGCGTGGTGCTGTGGCAGAAAATGGCGGCAGTAAGCGCGGGCGCGCCGCCCGAATTCCTCTCGACGCACCCATCGGGCAAGGACCGCATCTCGCAGATGAACAGCCACATGGCGCAAGTGCTGCCCTTGTACGCGCGCAGCAAGGGCGTCAGCGTCGACGCCTTGCCGCCGTACCGCAGCAACGCCATCGCGCAGCGCTAGGATGTCGTCCCGTCACGCCGCCGCACCGTTGCCCATGCGCGACGGCGTGGCGCCCAGCTATCTGTGGTTGCCGGAGGGGCAGTGGCCGGACATGCTCACCTTCCTGATCGAACGCTATCCGCAGATCAGTGCCGCGCAATGGCGGGACCGCATGGCGCGCGGTGAGGTGGTCGATGGCGACGGCGCCGTGCTGGCGCCCGATAGCGCATACCGGCGCGGCATGCGCATTTTTTACTACCGCGAGCTGGAGCGCGAGACGCCGATCCCCTTCCAGGAAGATATCCTGTTCCAGGATGAGCATCTGGTCGTGGTCGACAAGCCGCATTTCCTGCCCATGACGCCGGGCGGGCGCTTCGTGCAGGAGACCTTGCTGACGCGTCTGAAGAAACGGCTCGATAACGCCGACCTCACGCCGATCCACCGCCTTGACCGCGAGACGGCCGGCGTGGTGATTTTTTCGCGCCAGATAGCCAGCCGGGGCGCGTATCAAACGCTGTTCCAGCGCCGCGAAGTGCGCAAGACGTACGAGGCGCTGGCGCCCGTGCTGGCGGGCCGCGATTTCCCGTTTACCTACCGCAGCCGCATGGTCGAAGGCGAGCAGTTTTTCCTCATGCGCGAGGAGGCGGGCGAGCCGAATTCGGAAACCGTCATCGACGTGATCGAAGAGCGCGGTGATGTGGTCTTGTACCGGCTGCAGCCGCACACGGGCCGCAAGCACCAGCTGCGTGTGCACCTGGCCTCGCTGGGCATCCCCATCGTCAACGATGCGTTTTACCCGGTGGCGCTGCCGTGCAAGGAAGACGACATGTCGCAGCCCTTGCAGCTGCTGGCGCGCGCCATCGATTTCACGGATCCATTGACGGGCGAGCCGCGCCACTTTGAAAGCCGGCGCAGCCTGTAGCGGTGCTTATGCCTTGATCGTGTAATCGATGATCAAAGGCGCGTGATCGGAAAAACGCTCGTCCTTGTAGACGCTGACCGTATGCGCCTGTGCCGCAATGCCTGGCGTGGCGACGTGGTAATCGATGCGCCAGCCCACGTTCTTCGCGTAGGCTTGTCCGCGGTTGCTCCACCAGGTGTACTGGTCTTCGCGCTTGTCCAGGCCGCGGTGCACGTCGACGAAGCCCACTTCATCGAAGACGCGCGTCAGCCATGCGCGTTCCTCTGGCAGGAAGCCGGAATTCTTCTTGTTGCCCTTCCAGTTTTTCAGGTCGATTTCGTGGTGGGCGATGTTCCAGTCGCCGCAGATGACCACTTCGCGGCCCAGCGCCTTCAATTCCAGCAAGTGCGGCAGGAACAGCTCCATGAAGCGGAACTTGGCTTCCTGGCGCTCCGGGCCGGACGAACCGGAGGGGCAGTACACGGAAATGATGGAAAGGTTGCCAAAATCACACCGCACATAGCGTCCTTCGGCATCGAATTCAGGGCTGCCGAAGCCGATATGCACGGCGTCCGGTTCGACCTTGCTGTACACGCCCGTGCCGGAATAGCCTTTTTTCTCGGCATAGTGGAAATGGCCATGGTAGCCGTGCGGGTTGAGGAATTCCGGCGTCATGTCGGGCAGTTGCGCCTTCAATTCCTGCACGCAGATAAAATCGGCCGTTTGCGTACCCATCCAGTTGAAAAAGCCTTTTTTGGCGGCGGAGCGGATGCCGTTCAGGTTGGCGGAGATAATTTTTGGCATAGATCGAGAGTCAATGGTGAGCGCCAGCGGTGCTGGACGGGGCCGGCGGGCGCGGCATGGCGATTGTCTCGCCGCTGCGCGCGGATTAAAATACAGGCACTTTTAAAAAATGAGGCTAATGTGAATAATTTACGCCAGCAGTTTATCGCGTTTTCAGTATCCAAGGGAGTCTTGCGGTTTGGCGAGTTCACCACCAAGGCCGGACGCCAGTCGCCGTACTTCTTCAATGCGGGCCTGTTCCATGACGGCGCCACTCTGGCCGAGCTGGCGCAGTTCTACGCGCAGACCCTGCTCGACTCGGGCGTCGAATTCGACATGCTGTTCGGGCCCGCCTACAAGGGCATCACCCTGGCGTCGGCCACCGCCGTGGCGCTGGCCGGCAAGGGCCGCAACACCTCGTTCGCCTTCAACCGCAAGGAAGCCAAGGACCATGGCGAAGGCGGCACCATCGTCGGCGCCAAGCTGCATGGCAAAGTCGTCATCATTGACGATGTGATCTCGGCCGGCACTTCGGTGCGCGAATCGGTGGACATGATCCGCGCCGCCGGTGCCGAGCCATGCGCCGTGCTGATCGCCCTGGACCGCATGGAGCGTTCCGGCCCGGACGGCCAGCTGTCGCCAAGTTCGGCCGTGCAGGAAGTGTCGAAACAGTACGGCATCCCCGTCATCTCGATCGGCAACCTGGACGACTTGTTCGGCTACCTGAATGGCGCTGGCGCCGATCCGGAACTGCTCCAATATAAGGATGCCGTTTCCGCGTACCGCACGCGCTACGGTATTTAAGTCGTCCTTTCCAGCAGCGCCCGCAGCCGCGGGTCGCTGCAGGCGGCGCCGGCTTGCGGATGGCATTGCAGCAGCCGCCGCGCAGCAGCGCGCCGCCGATGCCGCGCCGCCGGAATGGCGGTTTCACGAACAGCATGTTCACCGTCACCCCGTCCGCGCACTTGCTGATGTCGAGCATGGCCACCTGCTGGCCGTCGATCCACGCGCACAGCGCGCTGTCCCCTTGCCAGCCTATCCGCATCACGCCAGCCATGGCTTGAGCGCCGCATGCAGGCCCAGGGCAAACAGCCCGGCAAAAAAACACCGTTTGAATACCTGCTGCGCGATGCGTCCGCGCAGCCATTGACCGGCCAGCATGCCGGCCAGCGCCGGCAGCAGCGCATACGCCGATGCGCCGGCCGCACCGAGGCTGAAGTCGCCGTGCAGGGCCAGGCTGGCCGCCAGCGCCACGGTCGATGCCGTAAACGCCAGGCCCAGGGCCTGCACCAGCGCATCGCGCGCCAGCCCCAGTCCCTGCAGATACGGCACGGCGGGGATCACGAACACGCCCGTGGCGGCCGTCACCAGGCCCGTCACCGCGCCCGCCATGGGCCCCAGCCACGCTTCATGCCGCGCCGGCACGCGCAACTGCAGCGAGAACAGGCCCGCCAGCGCATACAGCATCAGCGCCACGCCCAGCGCGACGACGGCCAAGGTCCCGCTGTCGGCCGGCAGCAGGGCGCCGCCCGCCACGGTGCCGGCCATGACGGCCGCCAGCATGGGCCACAGGCGGTGCAGCAGCGCGTGCAGGCCGGGGCCGGCCGCCAGTTGCCAGACATTCGTCACCATCGACGGCACGATCAGCAGGGCTGCCGCCTGCACGGGCGGCATGACGAGGCTGAGCGTGCCCATGGCCACCGTCGGCAAGCCCAATCCGACTACGCCCTTGACGAAGCCAGCGACGAGGAAACTGGCGCCGACGGCCAGCAGGAATGACGTCTCCATCTTTTTTATCCAGAGTGATTTTGCGTGGATTTTGCGCGCGCTGGGCGGTTTCGCCAAGGCGGATTATTTTGAGTCAGCCTCAGTAAAATACGAAGGCTGGTAAGATGGCGAAAAAGGAGGGCTGTCATGCGTTTTGATCTGGTCGACTTGCAGCTGTTCGTCAACGTGGTGGAAGCGGGCAGCCTGACGGCGGGCGCCGCGCGCAGCCATCTCGCCTTGGCGTCGAGCAGCGCGCGCGTGCGCGGCATGGAAGAGATGCTGGGCATGCCCTTGCTGCTGCGCGGGCGGCGCGGCGTGGAGCCGACGCCCGTGGGCCAGACCTTGCTGCATCACGCGCGCCTGGTATTGCTGCAAATGGAGAAAATGCGCGGCGAGCTCGGTGAATTTGCGCGGGGCTTGAAAGGGCAGTTGCGGCTGCTGTGCAATACGGCCGCGCTCAGCGAATTTTTGCCCGAAGCGCTGGGCGCTTTTCTCGACCGTCATCCGAACCTGACCATCGACCTGGAAGAGCGCCTCAGTTACGATATCGTCAAGGCCGTCTCGGAAGGGCTGGCCGACATGGGCATCGTGTCCGATTCGGTCGACATGCGCGGCTTGCAGACGTTTTTGTTTCGCCCCGACCGCCTGGTGGTCATCGCGGCGGCCGACGGCGTGCACCACCGCGCGCTGGGCCGGGATGGTGTCGTCGCGTTCTCCACGCTGCTGGATCACGATTTCATCGGCCTGGCCGACGACAGCGCGATGCAGCAGTACCTGGGCATGCATGCGGCGCGCCTGGGGCGCCCATTGAGGGTGCGCGTGCGCCTGCGCAGTTTTGATGCCGTCTGCCGCATGGTGGCCAGCGGCGTGGGCATCAGTGTGGTGCCGTTGGCGGCGGCCAGCCGCTGCCAGCAGACGATGGCGCTGCGCTGCCTGGAATTATCCGATCCCTGGTCGGTACGCAATCTGACGATTTGCGTGCGCCAGTTCAGTGAATTACCCCTGTATGCGCGCCAGTTGATCGATCACCTGAAGGCGTGACAGGGCATGACAGGAGCAGCGATGCGTTTTTCAGAAGACAAGATGGCCAGCCTGCGGTGCAGCGACCAGGTCGAGCGGCCCATCCACATCTGGCAGCCGCCAGGGCCACAACAGCCACGTGCCGTGATCCTGGCCATCCACGGCGGCATGGCGCATGCGGGCGATTACGTCACGCCAGCGCTGTATTTTCGCCAGCACGGCATCGCCACCGTCAGCTTCGACATGGTGGGCCACGACGGCAAGCGCAAGGTCGATATCCCCTCGTTCGAGGCCTTCCTCGACGATGAAGAACTGTTCCTCGCCTGGGTCAAGCAGGCGTATCCGGGCGTGCCGGTTTTCGTCATGGGTCATTCCATGGGCGGCCTGATCGCCACCCATCTGGGCCTGCGGCGCTTTGCGGGCGATCCGGCCATCAAGGGCTTCATCATTTCGTCGCCGTACTATGTGAATGCGATACCCGTGCCGAAGGTGCTGCAGATGTTGTCCGGCTGGCTGGCGCAGCGCTTCCCCACCATGAAAGTGCCATTGGGCAACTTGACCATGCTGCTCACGCACGATCAAACCATCACCGCGCGCGCCACTTCCAGGACGAGCGCGACGGCATACGCGCCAGTGCCGCATCGGTGCGCTTCGCCCATGCGCTGACGTCGGCGCAAAAGGCGCTGGCGGGCGGCTTGTCGGACTGGCGTTTCCCCTTGTTCGCCGTGGTGGCGGGCGACGACAAGCTGGCCGATAGCCGCGCCACGGAAAGCCTGCTGCGCAGCGTGCCCGATGGCTTGCTCGACTACCATTTTTACCCGGCCAACTATCACGAGAACTTCAATGAAGTGAACCGCGAGGCGATCTTTGCCGCCATCCTGGCGTGGATGGAAAAACTGCTCGCACCCGTGCAGGCTTGAGGGCCAGGTATCGCTATAATCGGATTCACTGAATTTACCGTCGGCGCATGCCGGCCCGGTCCCCGCGGCACAGGGGTTTACTCAAGGAACGAACGATGCGCTTGCTGATTGCCCTGTTACTGCCGTGGCTGACCTTTTTTACCATCGGCCGCCCCATTGCCGGCATCATTTGCCTGATACTGCAGATTACCTTGATCGGCTGGCTGCCAGCGACGATCTGGGCCGTGTATTCGCTGAGCCAGTTCAAGACGGACCAGAAGATCGCCGAGGCCATGCGCCGGCGCTAACCTAAGGCTGGCCTAAGCTGCGCTTCCTATCTTGATTCAACCAACACGAGGAGAGTGAGATGGCACCAGACAGACGCGGTACCTTGACCCTGGCGGCGGCAATGCTGGCTGCCGGGCTGTTGCTGGGAAGTGCGGCGCAGGCGCAAACCGACAGCGCCTTGCCGCCTGTGCAGAAGAGCGGGGCGGTGGAATACCTGAGCGGCGGCATCGGCCTCGAGGAGTCGACCGCCATCAAGAGCGCCAGCCGGCATTGGCCCTTGAGTCTGGTGTTTTCCGTGCAAGCGGCGGGCAAGGCGGAATTTGCCTCCGACGTGAAGCTGGACATACGCGACGCCAAGGGCGCTACGGTGCTGGAAATGACGGCCAGCGGACCGTTCCTGCTGGCGAAACTGCCGCCGGGCAGCTACGGCCTGCGTGCCACCCTGGCCGGCAAGACGCTGGAACGCAAGGTGCAGGTCAAGGCGGGCAGTTCCGCACGCGTGGAGCTGGTCTGGCCGGCGGGAACGAACCAGGGCCGGCCTTGATGCTGCGACGGCAGCCCGATCAGCTGACCGCGAGCACGCGCCCTTCGGCAGCGCTTTGCAGCGCCAGTTCGATCAGGCGTATCGTCGCTGCCGCATCCTCGGCCGCCACGGGCGCCGCTGCGCCATGGCGGATGGCGTCGGCCATGCCCTGGTAAAAGTCCTGGTAGCGGCCCGCCTGCATGTCGAGGTGTTCGCAATGACCGTCCGGCTGCGTGCCCAGGTGCAGCGCGCCGCGCACGGGGTCCACGCCCCAGCCGGGCTGGCCCGGCCTGCCGCCCGCCTTCAGGGCATCTTCCTGCGGATCGAGGCCGAATTTCACGAAGCTGCCCCGGTCTCCATGCACGGCGAAGCGCGCCGTCGGCGCCTTCACCAGGCAGCCGGCTTGCAGCACCACGCGCAGCCGGTCGTAGTACAAAACGATGTGCATGTAGTCGACGGCTTGCGCGCCATCGCGCTGCAGGGCGATATCGGCGGACAGTTTTTCCGGCTGGCCGAACAGCTGCATGGCCTGGTCCAGCATGTGCGGACCCAGGTCGTACAGCAAGCCGCCGCCCGGCGCGCCGGATTCGCGCCAGCGCTGGCGGATCTCGGGGCGGAAACGGTCGAAGTGCGATTCGACGCTGGCGATGCGCCCCAGGGTGCCTTGTGCCAGCAGCGCTTTCAGGGTCAGGAAGTCGCCATCCCAGCGCCGGTTGTGATACACGCTGAGCACCAGCTTGCGCTCTTTCGCCAGCGCGATCAGGCTCTGTGCTTCAAAGCTGGAAATGGTGAAGGGCTTGTCGACCACCACGTGTTTGCCCGCCTGCAGGGCCGCTTGTGCCAGGCTGAAGTGCGCCTCGTTGGGGGCGGCGATGACGACCAGTTCGATCGAGGCATCGGCAAACAGCTGCGCCGCATCCGCATACACGGTCGCGTGCGGCCAATCCTTGTGCACGAGCTCCGGCTTGCTGGAGGCGACGGCCGCCAGTTCCAGGGCATCGATGGCGGACAGGACGGGAGCGTGGAAGGTGGAGCCGGCAAAGCCGTAGCCGACGAGGCCGGTTTTGATCTTGTTCATGGCGGGTTCACAGGTGCGTGGAAGAATCCATGATCATACCCGCAAGCGGCGGCGGCAGCGCTGCTGCCTGCCGCCGCGCAGACATTAGTTCAGGCGCCAGACGTATTGCACCTTGACGCTGGCGCTGACAGGCTTGCCGCCAGCGAGGGCCGGCTTGAACGTGCACTTGGCGATGCCAGTGCGCGCCGCTTCGTCGAGGGCCGGATGGCCGCTGCTCTTGACCACGCTCGACCCTTGGACCTTGCCGGTGGCGTCGACATCAAAGGACATGTCGACCGTGCCCGTTTCCTTCGCCTGCAGCGATGCGGCCGGGTAGACCGGTTTGCCGCACACGCCAAAGTCGATGACGGGGCGGCGCTCCAGCACGGGTGCGCTGTCGGCGGCGACGGCCTGGCCGTAGATGCCGAGGCAGGCGCCGGCCAGTGCCAGCAGCGGCACCGCCGCCTTCCAGTTCAGGGCTTGTGGTGCGGGGCGCAGCAATCGTTTGATACGTGACATGAGATCTCCTCCGTTGGCCGCCTGGGCCAGGTGGTGGGTTGAGAACTGGAGACGTTCCAGTTCCGAGAGTGCAAGAGCCAGACGCCGCGGTTCGCCCAGTTGTCTTGCTGCGAAATCGTCTGCAATATGTTCGCGTTCGAGGCGCACGCCGCGTGAAATCCACCAGACGGCAGGGTGGAAGAACAGCAGCGCCTCGATGGCGTTTTGCAGCAGGTTGAGCAGATAATCGTGGCGCCGGATATGCGCCAGTTCATGCGCCAGCAGCGCATCGAGCAGGTGCGGCGGCATGCCGGTGAGCAGCGCCGCGGGCACCAGCACCATGGGGCGCCAGATGCCGGCCGTGAGCGGACTGGCGATGTTGTCGAGCACGTGCAGCCGCACGGGCCGCGCCACGCCGGCATCGTGCGCCATGCGCGACAGCCTTGTCTGCAGTTTTCCATGCGCGGTGCCCGTGTTCCTGACGCTGCGCGCTATCCACAGCATGCCCAGTGCCATGCGCACAGCCAGCACGGCGGCGCACAAGGCCCATGCACCGACGACGGCGCGCAGCAGCAGGTCCAGGTCGGGCAGGCTGTCGGGCGCCAGCAGGGCGGCGGGCAGCAAGGCGCTGGAGAACAGGGCGCCCGTGGCATCGGCCCCGGCCAGGCGCAGATACAAGCCCGCCGCCGGCCATGCCAGGCAGGCCAGCAGGGCGCCGCAACCGACGGCGTAGCGCGCCTCCGGACGCGCATTGCGCAAGGCCGCCCACGCCAGCGCCGTGGCGCAGCCGATCAGCAGCCCTTGCCACAGGAAGTGCAGCAGGGTCCAGCCCAGCGCGCCGGCACGAAGCCGCTCATGACAGATCGTCCTTGAGAATTTTTTTGATTTCCTCGCGTTCGGCGCGCGACACGCCCGTGCGCAGCGCCGCCAGCACCAGCGCCTTGGCCGAACCGGCAAAGGCTTTCTGCATCAATTCCTTGAGCAAATTCGTCTGCAGGCTGTCCTGCGCCTGCGCCGGCGCATACACGTGCGAGCGCTGGCTTTCGTCGCGGATCAGCAAGCCCTTGCCGTGCATGATCTGCATCAGGCGCAGCACCGTGCCATACGTGATGGCCGGCTTGGCCAGCGCCATCGCCTCGTGCACCTGCTTGGCCGTGGCCGCACCCAGCGGCCACAGCGCCTGCAGCAGATCGAGTTCGGCTGCCGTCGGTTTCGGGATGTCGTGCGTCTTGGCCATGCTGTTTTCCTCTTGCCTAAAATTCAATAGGGCTAGATTAAACCTTGTAGACAAAAATGTATACTTTAATTTTCAGTGGCGTATAAACGCCTTTCAGGCAAGGGATAAAAGCTAGACAAACTTGTTTATGCGCGGATCGTTCAGACGAAAAAAAAGACGCCGCAGCGTCTTTTTTTGGGGCGAGTGAAAATTATCCCGCCAGCTTGGCCTTCAGCAGTTCCGTCAGCTGGGCCGGGTTGGCCTTGCCCTTGGACGCTTTCATGGCCTGGCCGATCAGCGCATTGATGGCCGCTTCCTTGCCGGCGCGGTACTGCTCCACCGACTTGGCGTTCGCCGCCAGTACTTCATCGACGATGGCTTCCAGGGCGCCCGAGTCCGAGATCTGCTTCAAGCCCTTGGCGTCGATGATGGCGTCGACCAGGTGCTCGTCGCTGGACTTCGCTTCCCACATGCCGGCGAAGACTTCTTTTGCCGCCTTGTTCGAGATCGTGCCGTCGGCGATGCGCTTGAGCATGGCCGCCAGCTGCGCGGCGGAGACAGGCGCCTCGTCCAGGTCCACGCCTTCGCGGTTCAGGGTCGACGATACGTCGCCCATCAGCCAGTTGGCGGCGGCCTTGGCGTTTTCCTTGCCGGCCTTGTCGACCACGGCGACGAAATAGGTGGCCATGGCTTTCGACTGCGTCAGCACCAGCGCATCGTAGTCCGGCAGCGCGTATTCGCTGATGAAACGGGCGCGCATGGCGGCCGGCAGTTCCGGCATCGAGGCCTTGACCGTGGCGATCCACTCGGGCGAAATGACCAGCGGCGGCAGGTCAGGGTCCGGGAAGTAGCGGTAATCCTGGGCGTCTTCCTTGCTGCGCATTTCGCGCGTTTCCTTGCGGTCCGGGTCGTACAAACGCGTTGCCTGCACGACCTTGCCGCCGTCTTCGATCAGCTCGATCTGGCGGCGCACTTCGACGTGCACGGCTTCCTCGATGAAGCGGAAGGAGTTCAGATTCTTGATCTCGCAGCGGGTGCCGAATTCCTTCTGGCCGACGGGGCGCACGGAGACGTTGACGTCGCAGCGGAACGAGCCTTCCTGCATGTTGCCGTCGCAGACGCCCGCCCAGCCACATGACCAGCGAGTGCAGGGCCTTGGCGTAGGCCACGGCTTCGGCGGCGCTGCGGATTTCCGGCTCCGAGACGATTTCCAGCAGCGGCGTGCCGGCGCGGTTCAAGTCGATGCCGCTCATGCCCGCGTAGTCTTCGTGCAGCGATTTGCCGGCGTCTTCCTCCAGGTGGGCGCGTGTCAGGTTCACCGTCTTGGTGACGAATTCGCCATCCTTTTCATAGCCGAAGGTCAGGGCGCCGCCGATGACGACGGGGTCCTCGAACTGGCTGATCTGGTAGCCCTTGGGCGAATCGGGATAAAAATAGTTTTTACGCGCGAAGACCGAGTGCGGCGCCACGGTGGCGCCCACGGCCAGGCCGAAGCGGATGGCGCGGTCGACGGCTTGCTTGTTCATCACCGGCAGCACGCCGGGCAGCGCCAGATCGACGGGGCTGGCCTGCGTGTTGGCTTCGGCGCCGTACTTGATCGGCGAACCGCTGAAAATTTTGGATTCGGTCGTGAGCTGCACGTGGTTCTCAAGACCGATGACGACTTCCCATTGCATAGTGTTCTCGCTTAATTTGGTGGCGCCGCCAGTGGCGGCGCGTTTGTTCTTAGATGCCGGCCGTTGCGTTGCCTGGAGCACGCGTATGCCAGTCCGTCACTTGCTGGAATTGGTGGGCCACGTTCAGCAGCTTCGCTTCGCCAAAGTAGTTGCCGATGATTTGCAGGCCGACAGGGCGCTTGCCATTCTTTTCTCCTGCGCCGAAACCACATGGTATCGACATGCCGGGCAGGCCGGCCAGGCTGGTCGACAGGGTGTAGATGTCGGCCAGGTAGTTCGCTACCGGGTCGTCCGTCTTGTCGCCCAGGTCCCACGCGACGGTCGGCGCGACGGGGCCCATGATGACGTCGCAGACGGCGTTCGGGCCATTCAGCACGGCCTCGAAATCCTGCGCGATCAGGCGGCGGATTTTTTGCGCCTTCAGGTAGTAGGCGTCGTAGTAGCCGTGGCACAGCACATAGGTGCCGACCATGATGCGGCGCTGTACTTCCGGGCCGAAGCCCTGCGCGCGCGACTTCTTGTACATATCCTGCAAGTCCTTGTACTCGGTGGCGCGGTGGCCGTAGCGTACGCCGTCGTAGCGCGACAGGTTCGACGACGCTTCGGCTGGCGCGATCATGTAGTAGGCGGGAATCGACAGGGCCGTGTTCGGCAGCGAGATGTCGACCAGGGTGGCGCCCAGCTTTTCATACTGCGCCAGCGCGCCGCGCACGGCTGCTTCCACGTCCTTGGCCAGGCCCTCGCCGAAGTACTCGCGCGGCACGCCGATGCGCAAGCCAGTCAGGGGTTGCTCCAGGTCGCGCGAAAAATCTTCCGCCACGCCGCCCTGTTCCGGCGACAGGCTGGTCGAGTCGCGCTCGTCGAAGCCGGCCATGGCGGTGAGCAGCAGGGCGCAGTCTTCGGCCGAGCGGGCCATCGGGCCGCCCTGGTCCAGCGACGAGGCAAAGGCGATCATGCCGAAGCGCGACACGCGGCCGTAGGTTGGCTTGATGCCGGTGATGCCGCAGAAGGCGGCCGGCTGGCGGATCGAGCCGCCCGTATCGGTGCCGGTGGCCGCTGGCGTCAGGCCGGCCGCGACGGCGGCGGCCGAGCCGCCCGAGGAGCCGCCCGGCACGGCCGTCTTGTCCCACGGATTGCGCACGGCGCCGAAGGCCGAGTTCTCGTTGCCGGAACCCATGGCGAATTCATCGCAGTTGACCTTGCCCAGGGTGACCATGCCGGCCGCCTGGAATTTTTCCACCACGGTGGCGTCAAACGGGCTGGCGTAGTTGGCCAGCATTTTCGAGCCGGCCGTCGTGCGCCAGCCTTTCGTGACGAACAAGTCCTTGTGCGCGATCGGCACGCCCGTCAATGGCGTGGCCGTGCCGGCGGCGATGCGCGCGTCGGCGTCAGCTGCTTGCGCCAGGGTCTGCGCACGGTCGACGTGCAAAAAGGCGTTCGAGTTGTCCGCTGCGATGCGGTCGAGGAAATGCGTCGCCAGCGCAACGGCGGAAATTTCCTTGTTCTGCAAGAGCGTGGACAGCTGTTTGATGGATTTTGTATGCATGGCGTTTCTATTTTGATATTCGGCAAGAAGGCGGGAACGGCGCAACGGCGTGTTTATTCGATAACCTTGGGCACGAGATACAGGCCATCTTGTACCTTCGGTGCCACGGCCTGGTAGGCGTCGCGGCGATTCGTTTCCGTGGCGACGTCCTCGCGCAGGCGCAGGGCGATATTGTCCATGTGGGCGGCCAGCGGGTGGCTCAGGGGCGCCACGCCATCGGTATTGACGGCTTGCATTTGCTCGGCCAGTGCAAAAATCTTGTTCAATTGGGCCAAAGACGTGACGGCCTGGTCGTCGGCCATTTCAAGTTGGGCCAGGTGGGCGATGCGTTTTACGTCGGAGAGTGTCAGGGACATGGCGAATGGCGCGGAGTGCCGCGCATTAGTATTAAGTTGGCGTTTTGATAAAACGCGGGTATTTACTGCTATTTTGCTCACAAAAATCGAGGAATGCCGCGTAACTCGCGGCTGCAAGAGTCGCACTTTTCCATGGTTTTTGAGCAAATCGCATTCAAATTATAAGGTAGAATGGCGGGTTAATGCGTTGCCGGCGCTGATGGACCGCTGCCGCAGCATAGAAAAGATTGCGCAAGCGCCAAGCGAAACCCGGAAAAATCGCCTTCATGGATTTTCAGGGTGCCTGAAAGCGCCCGCTTTGAAACTCCCCATAAACAGCTTTTGCGCAGCTCGATGCGCTACAGGACACTCATGTTTGGTTTTTTACGCAGGTATATCTCCACCGATCTGGCCATTGACTTGGGCACGGCCAACACCCTTATTTATGTGCGCGGCCTCGGTATCGTCCTGGACGAGCCATCCGTCGTCGCCATCCGCCAGGAAGGCGGTCCGAATGGCAAGAAGACCATTCAGGCAGTCGGCAAGGAAGCCAAGCAGATGCTGGGCAAGGTGCCGGGCAATATCGAAGCGATTCGTCCGATGAAAGATGGCGTGATCGCCGACTTCACCGTGACCGAGCAGATGCTCAAGCAATTCATCCGCATGGTGCACGACTCGAAATTCTTCCGTCCATCGCCGCGCATCATCATTTGCGTGCCGTGCGGTTCGACCCAGGTCGAGCGCCGCGCGATCCGCGAATCGGCCCTGGGCGCCGGCGCCTCGCAGGTGTACCTGATCGAGGAACCGATGGCAGCGGCCATCGGCGCGGGCTTGCCCGTGTCGGAAGCGACCGGCTCGATGGTGGTCGACATCGGCGGCGGCACCACCGAAGTGGGCATCATCTCGCTGGGCGGCATGGTCTACAAGGGTTCCGTGCGCGTCGGCGGCGACAAGTTCGATGAAGCCATCGTCAATTACATTCGCCGCAACTACGGCATGCTGATCGGCGAACAGACGGCCGAAGCCATCAAGAAGGCCATCGGTTCGGCCTTCCCTGGCTCGGAAGTGAAGGAAATGGAAGTCAAGGGCCGCAACCTGTCCGAAGGCATCCCCCGTTCGTTCACCATTTCCAGCAACGAGATCCTCGAAGCGCTGACCGACCCGCTGAACAACATCGTCTCGGCCGTGAAAAACGCGCTGGAACAGACGCCGCCGGAACTGGGCGCCGACATCGCCGAAAAAGGCATGATGCTGACGGGCGGCGGCGCACTGCTGCGCGACCTGGACCGCCTGCTGATGGAGGAAACGGGCCTGCCGGTGCTGGTGGCCGAGGACCCGCTCACCTGCGTGGTGCGCGGTTCCGGGATGGCACTGGAACGTATGGACAAGCTCGGCTCGATCTTCTCCTACGAATAATCTGACAGAAGGGCCGGAAACCATTCCGGCCTTTTTTTGGTTTTGGCGCCGGCGTCTGACCGGGGCCTGCACGTTGGCGCACTGCGCCTGGCCTGATTATTGGAAGTCATGGAATACAGTCCTCCGCCACTTTTCAAACAAGGCGCTTCCGCCCGCGTCAAGATGATGGTGTTCGCCGGCATTTCTATCGCCCTGTTGCTGGTCGATTCGCGCATGCACGCGCTGACGGCCGTGCGCCAGGCGGTCGGCACCGTGCTGTATCCGGTGCAGATGGCGGCCCTGGTGCCGCGCGACGTGGCGCTGGGCGTCGGCAATTATTTTTCATCGCTGTCCGCCCTGGAAAAACAGGTGCGCGACCTGAAGCACGAACAGATCGCCTCGGCGCAGATACTGCAGCAGGCGCAGCTCAATATCGTTGAAAACAACCACTTGCGCAAGCTGATGGAAGCGCGCGAGCGCGTGCCCGTCAAGACCATGATGGCCGAAGTGCTGTACGACACGCGCGATTCAGCCACGCGCAAGATCGTGCTCGATCGCGGCATCCAGCATGGCGTGGAACTGGGCCGCCCCGTGATCGACAACCTGGGTGTGGTGGGGCAGGTCACGCGCGTGTTCCCGTTCACCTCCGAAGTGACCTTGCTGACGGACGAAGAGCAGGCCATTCCCGTGCAGCTGCTGCGCAACGGCGTGCGCAGCGTGGCCATCGGACGCGGCAAGTCCGGCACCATGGAACTGCGCTTCACGGCCCCCAGCGCCGACATCCAGATCGGCGACATCGTCATTACCTCGGGCCTTGACGGCCTGTACCCGGCCGGCCTGGCCGTGGCGCGCGTGACCCTGGTCGAGCGCAATGCGCATGGCCCGTTCGGCCGCGTCGTGTGCCAGCCGCTGGCCGGCATCGAGCGCAACACCCAGCTGCTCATCCTGATGACGTCACCCGAGATTCCGCCGCGTCCACCGGCCGAAGAAGTCAAGACGGGCCGCAAGATCGCCGGCAAGATGGCGCCGATCAAGGATCCTGCCAAGGAGCCTGCGGCCGCCGCCGCAACAGCGCCGGCCGCGAAACCGCCCGCCACCCCTGCGCCGAAACCCGCGGCGCCTGCAGGGCCTGCACCAGCGCCTGCCGCCGTGCCACCGAAGGAAGCGACACGATGAACCGCCCGCATTACATCCTGCTGCCGGTCAGCCCCCTGTTCATCGGTTTTTCCCTGCTGTGCGCTTTTCTGCTGAACCTGCTGCCATGGGGGCAATTCGTCGGCGTGCCCGATTTCGTCGCCCTGGTGCTGGTCTTCTGGGGCATCCACCAGCCGCGCAAGGTCGGCATCGGCGTGGCGTTCTTCATGGGCCTGATGATGGACGTGCACGACTCGACCCTGCTGGGCGAGAATGCGCTGGCCTATACCTTGCTGTCGTATTTCGCCATCATGATGCACCGCCGCGTGCTGTGGTTCCCCATCCTGACGCAGGCGCTGCACGTACTGCCACTGCTGCTGCTGACGCAGGCGCTGCAATTGCTGACGCGGCTGATCGTCTCGGGCCGTTTCCCCGGCTGGCTCAATTTCATCGAGAGCTTCGTCGCCGTCGCCCTGTGGCCTTTCGTGACGTGGATCCTGCTGGCGCCGCAGCGCCGCGCCGTGGACCGCGACCATAACCGGCCGATCTGACGGGCGCCTGCCATGACCGAACTGAAAAATACCGAGCGCGAACTGCATTTTTTCCGCATGCGCCTGACCATCCTGGGGCGCGCTCGTCTTCGTCTGCTTTTCGCTGCTGCTGGCGCGCTTCATCTGGCTGCAGGTGATCAAGCACGAGGACTACGCTACCAAGGCCGAGGACAACCGCATCGCCGTGGTGCCCATCGTGCCCACGCGCGGCCTGATCCTCGACCGCAACGGCGTGGTTCTGGCGCGCAATTACTCGGCCTATACCCTGGAAATCACGCCGTCGAAATTGAGCGCCAGCCTCGATTCCGTGATCGACGAGCTGTCGACCCTGGTGCAGATCGACGTCAAGGACCGCCGCCGCTTCAAGAAGCTGCTGGAAGAATCGAAGAACTTCGTCAGCGTGCCGCTGCGCACGCGCCTGACGGACGAGGAAGTGGCGCGCTTCACGGCGCAGCGTTTCCGCTTCCCCGGCGTGGAAGTGCAGGCGCGCCTGTTCCGCCAGTATCCGATGGGCGAGGTGGCCTCGCACGTGGTGGGCTTCATCGGCCGCATCAACCGCAATGAGGCCAAGGCGCTGGAAGAGGGCGAGGACGCGGCCAACTACAACGGCACCGACCATATCGGCAAGGAAGGCCTGGAAAAAAGCTACGAAAAGCAGCTGCATGGCACCACCGGCTATGAAGAGGTGGAAGTGTCGGCGGGCGGGCGCGCCATGCGCACCCTGTCGCGCACGGCGGCCACCCCCGGCAACAACCTGATCCTGTCGATCGACATCGAACTGCAGAAGGTGGTCGAGGAAGCGTTCGGCGAATGGCGCGGCGCGGCCGTGGCCATCGACCCGGCCACGGGCGACATCCTCGCCTACGTCTCCAAGCCAGGCTACGACCCGAACCTGTTCGTCGACGGCATCGACCAGCAAAGCTGGAACGAACTCAATACCTCGCTGGACCGGCCGATGGTCAACCGCCCCCTGTCGGGCACCTACGCGCCCGGCTCGACCTTCAAGCCCTTCATGGCGCTGGCTGCGCTGGAACTGGGCAAGCGCACGCCGAGCCAGGCGATTTCCGATCCCGGCTTCTTCATCCTCGGCGGCCACACCTTCCGCGACGACAAGGTGGGCGGCCATGGCACGGTGGACATGCACAAGTCCATCGTCGTCTCGTGCAACACCTATTACTACCAGCTGGGCCGCGACATGGGCATCGATGCCATCCACGACTTCATGAAGCCGTTCGGCTTCGGCCAGCTGACGGGCATCGACCTGAATAATGAAAAGACGGGCGTGCTGCCGTCGACGGAATGGAAGCGCAACCGCTTCAAGACCCCGCAGCAGAAAAAATGGGTGGGCGGCGACACGATTTCGGTGAGTAACGGCTCCGGCTACAACTCGTATACGCCGCTGCAGATCGCCCACGCGACGGCCAATCTGGCCAATAACGGCGTGGTGATGAAACCGCATCTGGTGAAGATCATCGAGGACGCCAGCACGCGCGCGCGCACCCTGACGGTGCCCAAGGAAAGCTACCGCATCGCGCTCAAGCAGGAAAACATCGACATCATCAAGCGCGCCATGGTGGGCGTGACGAGCGAACAGGGTGGCACGGCCGCGCGCATTTTCACCGGTGTGCAGTACACGGTGGGCGGCAAGACGGGAACGGCGCAGGTGGTGGGCATCAAGAAAAACGAGAAGTACAACGCCAAGCTGCTGGCCGAACGCCTGCGCGACAATGCCCTGTTTACGGCTTTCGCGCCGGCCGACAAGCCGCGCATCGCCATTGCCATCGTGGTGGAAAACGCGGGCTTCGGCGCCGGCGTGGCCGCGCCGATCGCGCGCAAGGCGCTCGACTACTACCTGCTGGGCAAGCGCCCGAGCGACAAGGAAAAGGACACCACCAAGGTGCCCAAGGAAGATGTCGACGAAGTGCGCACCCTGGAAGAAATCACCGACGAGCAGGCCGCCCCGGCGCCGCCTGCCAGGCAATAAGGAAGCACATGCCCATTAACGAGAGGCGCTCGCTGTGGCGGCGCGCCAAACCCTACCTGGCGGTGTTCGATCCGCCGCTGATGATCATCATCCTGATGCTGCTGTGCACCAGCCTGCTGACCCTGTATTCGGCCAGCATCGGCATCCCCGGCAAGATCGAGGACCACTTGCGCAACATCCTGCTGTGCTTTTTCGTCATGTGGGTGGCGGCCAATATCACGCCGCAGATGATGATGCGCATCGCCGTGCCCGCGTATACGGTATCGGTGATCTTGCTGGTGGCCGTGGCGCTGTTCGGCACCATCAAGCTCGGCGCGCGGCGCTGGCTGCATATCGGCGTGATCGACATCCAGCCGTCCGAATTCCTGAAGATCGCCACGCCGCTGATGCTGGCCTGGTTCTTCCAGCACAATGCGGGCGCCCTGCGCTGGAAGTCGTTCCTGATGGCGGCCGTGCTGCTGCTGGTGCCCGTGTACCTGATCGCGCGCCAGCCCGACCTGGGCACGGCGCTGCTGGTGGTGGCGGCCGGCTTTACCGTCATCTTTCTGGCCGGCCTGTCGTGGAAGGTGCTGGCCGGCTTGCTGATCACCTTTGTCTCTTGCCTGCCGATCGCCTGGTCGCACTTGCATGATTACCAGCGCGACCGCGTGATGATGCTGATCGATCCGACCAAGGACCCGCTGGGCAAGGGCTTCCATATCATCCAGTCCATCATCGCCATCGGCTCCGGCGGCATGACGGGCAAGGGCTGGACGCACGGCACGCAGGCCCACCTGGAATTCGTCCCGGAGCGCACGACCGATTTTATTTTTGCCGTATATTCCGAGGAATTCGGACTGGTGGGTAACTTGATCCTGATGCTGATGTATTTGCTGCTGGTGGGACGGGGGATGATGATCGCCGCCAATGCCCCCAGTTTTTTCACTCGCCTGCTGGCAGGAGCGATAACAATGATTTTCTTTACGTATGCGTTTGTCAACATGGGCATGGTCAGCGGCATCGTGCCGGTGGTCGGCGTGCCCCTGCCATTCCTCAGCTATGGCGGCACCGCGCTGCTGACCCTGGGCGTGGCCACCGGCATCCTGATGAGCATTCAGCGCCACCGCAAGCTGGTGCAAACCTGATGCGCGCGCCTTTCGATACCTTCGCCATACGCGGGCTGAGCCTTGTCGCCTTGCTGACCCTGGCCGCCTGCGGCACCACGCCGCACAAGCCCGCATCGAACAACGTGCCGCTGCCGTCGGGCGGCAAGGTCAAGGTGCCGGTGCGCCAGGATCCCACCTTGCCGGTATTGCCGGCGGCCGGTTCCGGCCGTGGCGGCTACTACAAGGACGATGGCCCGGGAGACAATCCGCCGGCCAACCTGCGCGACGTACCCGACGCGGAAGTGCGCAACGAGCCGTATTCGACGCGCTCGAACCGTCCGTATGTCGTCTTTGGCAAGACGTACACGCCGATCACCGACAACGAACCGTTTACGCAGAAGGGCACGGGCACCTGGTATGGCAAGAAATTCCATGGCCAGCGCACCTCGTCGGGCGAAATCTACGATATGTACAAGATGACGGCGGCCCATCCGACCTTGCCGATCCCGTCGTATGCGCGCGTGACGAGCATCGACAGCGGCGAGCAGGTGATCGTGCGCATCAACGACCGCGGCCCGTTCCACGCCACGCGCGTCGTCGACGTGTCCTACACGGCGGCGCTGAAACTGGGCTTCCTCGGCAAGGGCAGCCACCAGGTGGTCGTCGAACGCCTGCTGCCGGCCGATATCGATGCCATTCTCGCGGCCCGTGCGGCGCCAAAGCCGGTGCCTTCCGTCGTCGCCATTTCCATCGACACGCCCGTGGAAACGGGTGCCGTGGTGCAGCCGGAAGTGTCGTCGCAGATGCTGCCCGTCGATGCGACGGTGGCCATGCCAGCGCCGGCAGCGCTGGCCAGCGGCTTCTATTTGCAGCTGGGCGCCTATTCGCGGGCCGACAATGCGGAATCGGGGCGTTCGCGCCTGGCGCCGTACGCGGCGGCCTTGGGTACCCTGGGCGTGGTGCAGGCCGGTAACCTGTTCCGCCTGTACGGCGGACCGTTCTCCAGCCGCGCCGAGGCGGCACGCGCGGCGGCGAATTTGCCGGAATCGACGGGCATCAAGCCCATCGTGATCCAAAGGTAGTTATTTACAATTGCGCAGGTCTTGTTCCGGGAACTGCGCCTTGATCCTCTCCAGGCGCGCGCGCGTGGCGGCGTCGAGGTCGCGGAACTGGTAGGCCAGCTGCTTGCTGGCGCTGTAGCGGGGGCCGATGCGCGCGCTGTGCACGCCCTGTTTGTTGAGCGATGCCAGCTGGCTTTGCGCACCGCTTTCCGACTTGAATACGCCCAGTGAAATGCCCCAGCGCAGCGGGCTGCTTTCGTTCATGATGAAGTAATTCGTCACGCCCAACTGCTTCAATTCGCCGGCCTTGCGGTCGGCGCCTTCCTTGCTGCCCTGCGGCGGGATGTACACCATGTAGCTGGAAATGTCCTGGCCGGCCACGTTGCGGCGCGACTGGCGGTCGCCCAGGTCCAGCGCGGCCACTTGCGCCTCGAAGCGGCGCCCGTCGGCCAGCAGGAAATTGCCCACTTCCGTGCAGGCATACGTCGTCGGCGGTGCCGGCACGGCCGCCACCGGCTTCTCCGCCTCTTCGGTGGCCGGCGGCGCGGCGGGCGCCGTGGCCTGCTCCTGCGTCAGCAAGGTGAGCTTGCCCGCCTGCAGCTGGTTTTTCAGGCGCGCCGGTTCGCGCGTCTCCGTGCGAAAACTGCCCAGATAACCCTGGCCGATGGCCAGCACCAGCAGGTTGACGCCGGCCAGCAGCCAGAAGACGAATTTCAGCATACGTGGTTTCCTTGTGTTCCTGGGGCTCCGGCGCGCGCGGCCGCTTGCAGGCCGAGCATGACGATATTGTCCACCAGGTGCAGCGGTACTGCCAGCGCCAGGGCCGGTGCAATGCGCGCTGCGGCGCCGCCCGACAGCAGGCAGGCGCTGGCGCCGTGCATGCGCACGGCCCTTTCGATGGCGCCCGCCTGCGCCGCCAGGCAGCCGGAGAGAATGGCGTCGTCCGTATTGTCGGCAAAGCCGGCCGGCAGCACGGCATCGCTGGCGATGTGCGGCAGCTGCGCCGTATTGCGCGCCAGCGAGCTGGCCATCAATCCCAGTCCCGGCAAGATCATCCCGCCGAGGAAAACGCCATCGGCCGTGATGGCGTCGATGGTGGTGGCGGTGCCGCAATTGGCGACGATGACGGCCTGGCCAGGCGCCAGCGCGTGCGCGCCGATGGCGGCGGCAAAGCGGTCGCAGCCCAGCTGCGATGGTACGCGATAGCCGTTCGTCAGTCCGGCCAGTTGCGGCAGCGAGGCAAAATCGCCGGGGGCCACCGGCAGCATGGCGCGCAGGCGCGTGCCGATGACGGCGCCCGCCACGTTCGACAGCAGCGCCTCTCTGATGGCAAGTGGCGCCCACTGCGCGCGGCCAGGGTATCGATCTGCGCATGCGTGACGGCGCCGCTGGCCAGCCAGCCGCCGGCGGCACTATCGGCGGCCACGAGCGCCCATTTGATGCGCGTATTGCCGGCGTCGATCAGCAGCAGCATGCGCTTACTCCCCGGCCAGGCGCAAGGACACGTCGCCGGACATGATTTCCTGCAGGCCGCCATCGGTACGCAGCAGCAAACGGCCCAGCTGATCCACGCCGGCCGCCACGCCTTGCTGCAGCAGCTGGCCGTTGTCGAGGATTTTCACGTGCTGGCCCTGCCATGCGTGCAGTGCGTTCCAGCGTTCCGTAAACGGCGCAAAGCCCGTGTCGTCGAATTCGGCCAGCACGCCGGCCAGGCGGCTGAGCAGGGCCGCCACCAGGGTATTGCGCTCCATCTGCGCCAGCCAGGGCACGGCCGAGACGCTGCGCCCGATCTGCCGTTCCAGCGCATCGGGCATCAAGAGATTGATGCCGCAGCCGATGACGGCCCACACGCCGCCGCCATCGTCGCCCTGCGCCTGCTGCGTCTCGACGAGGATGCCCGCCAGTTTGTGGCCATCCTTGAGCAGATCGTTCGGCCATTTCAGCTGCACCGGCACGCCCAGCGCCGTCATGCTTTCGGCCAGCGCCACGCCGACGGCCAGCGGTAAGCCGACCAGCCGGTGCAGCGGTCCCTTGAAGCGCCAGGCCAGCGAAAACATCAGGCTGGCGTCCGGCTGCGACACCCACGGCCGTCCGGCACGCCCGCGTCCGGCAGTCTGCTGGCCGGCGATGCGCAGGGTGGGGCCGGCAAGGGTGGCGCAGCGCGCCAGCAGGTCGGCGTTGGTCGATCCCGTTTCGTCGACCACTTCGATGGCAACGTGGGAAGCGCCCGTGGCGCAATGGGCGGCGATGGCCGCGCTGTTCAAGTCTGAGTGCTTCGTCATGGTGATCAGTTCAGTTGCGCGCCTTGTGCGGCGCATTCGCGAAGGCCCGGTCGTAGATGGCATTGGGTAGCGCGCGCAGCAGCTTGGCGACGACGCCCATCTGCCACGGGATCACGCGGTAGCTGTCGCCGTCGGCGATGGCGCGCGCGGCGCGTAGGGCGAATTTTTCGGCCGGCATCAGGAAGGGCATGCGATAGGCGTTATGGCGTGTCATCGGCGTGTCGATGTAGCCGGGCGTGATGGTGACGACCCTGATGCCCGCCGGTTTCAATTCCAGGCGCAGCGATTCGCAGTAGCTGATGACGGCCGCCTTCGAGGCGCTGTAGGCTTCGGCGCCGGGCAGGCCGCGGATGCCGGCCACGCTGCCGATGCCCACCAGGCGTCCGCTGCCCTGGCTTTTCATTGCGGCGATGAAAGGCGCGAAGGTGGCGACGGTGGCCGTGACGTTGATGGCCATCAAACGGGCGAAGGCGTCGAGGTCTTCCGCGTGTTCGCTCAGGGTGCCGTAGGACACGCCGGCGCTGGCGATGACGACGTCGATGCGGCCGGCGTGGGCGATGAAGTCACCTGCCGCGCTTTTCAGGGCGGCGTGGTCGCATACATCGACGGCGTAGGCGCGGTGGCGTTCAGGGTGGGGCAGGGAAGCGATCAGTTGCTGCAGGGTGTCGCCGCGGCGGGCCAGCAAGCCCAGTTGGGCGCCCTGGCGCGCGTACTGCAGCGCCAGGGCGGCACCCAGTCCGCTCGACGCGCCCGTGATGAAAACGCTGTGCATCAGGCGATGCCCGGGCGCGCCAGGGAAGTGGCCATGCTTATTTCTTTTCCGCTTTGGCTTTCGCGACCAGCACGTCCATCACGCTGAGCGCCTGGGCGTTCAGCTGCTCTTCGTTCTTGGCCGACTTGCTGCCCTGGTCGGCCTGCGAAGGCGAGGTGATGTAGCGGCCATCGATGGCGATCATGGGCCAGAACGTGACGTTATAGCCCTGCATCATGGCGTCCGCGCGGCGCACGCGGGCCGAGATACCCATCGAGCGGTAGGTGTCGATGAATTTCTGGCGGTCCACGCCCTGTTTGGCGACGAAGTCGAAGACGGCATCGTCGGTGGCCAGGCGGTTGCGTTCGACGTGCATGGCGTGGAAGACGCTGGTGTGCAGCTTGTCGACCAGGCCCATGGCTTGCAGGGTGAAGAACAGCCGCTGTTGCGGCGCCACGCTGTCATCGCGCGACACGTGCACGCGCTTGAAGACGATGTTGTCGCCCTGTTTCTTGACCCAGGCCGCCAGTTGCGGTTCGAGCACGTTGCAATGCGGGCAGTAATAGGCGAAGAATTCCGTCACTTCGATTTTCTTGCCCGATTCCGTCGCCTGAGGCGTGGCCAGGGTTTCGTATTCGACGCCATTCTTCGGCTCGGCCGGCGAGGCCGACGCGCCCATGGCGGCGCCGCACAGGGCGGCGGCCAACAACACCTTCTTCAGAAAACGCATGCTGGTTCCTTATTTTTGGTTGCGGACGACGGCGACATCGATACCGTTTTCAGACAGTTTGGTGCGCGCGCGGTTCATCGCTTCAAGCTGGTTGAACGGTCCGTCCGATGCGCACGCGGTGCAGCACGCCGGCATCGGTGCTGCGGTCGCTGATGGCCGCCTCGAAACCGAGCAGCGCCAGTTTGCCGCGCGTGCTTTCGGCGTCCGACATGTCATGGAAGGCGCCGGCCTGCAGATAATAAATCCATTTGTCGCTGGCTGCATCGGCCTTGGCTTCGGCTTTCACATCGGCCTTGGCTTGCGGCGCTGGCGCTGCTGCCGCCGGTGTTTTCGGCGCCGGCTTGTCCTTCAATGTGCCGATCAATTCCTGCAGCGCGTCCGGCGGCGGCGCCTTCGGCTGCTGCGCGGTGGTGGGCGCGGGTGCCGGCGCGGCAGGCTGCGCCGGCGTGACGATCTCGCGCGGCTCCTTGGAGAAGTCGCGCGCCGCTTCCTTGGCCGCTTCCTTGTTGCCGTACATTGGCTTGTTCGGATCGGCGATCTGGCCGGCCGTCGGTTCGGCCGACTTGCCGGCCTTGCCCGACTTGTCGGTGAAGGGCGAGGCGCCCTTGCTGATCACCAGGGCGACCACCACGGCGATGCCCAGGCCGATGACCAGGCCGATGATGATGCCGACCAGGGTATTGCCCTGCTGGCGCCGGGTCGAAGAGAAGCGGGAAGCATGATTCATTGACGATTAGACCTTCGCGATTACATTTTGTTTGGCGCGGACACGCCGATCAGTGCCAGGCCGTTGCGCAATACCTGGCGCGCGGCGATGACGAGGGCCAGGCGGGCCATCTTGATGGCTTCGTCCTCGACCAGCACTTTTTCGGCGAAGTAGAAGCTGTGCAGGTTGGCGGCCAGGTCGCGCAGGTAGAAGGCGACTTGATGCGGTCCCAGTTCGGCTTGCGCGCGTGCCAGCATTTCCGGGTAGGCGGCCAGGGTCGCCAGCAGGGTCGCTTCGGTCGGTGCCGTCAGCGGGGACAAATCCACGCCAGCGACCGTGCTTTCATCGCCGCCCCAGTTTTCCAGGATGCGGCAGATGCGCGCATGCGCGTACTGCACGTAATAGACCGGGTTTTCATCGGTGGTTTTCAGCGCCACGTCGACGTCGAAGACGAATTCCGTGTCGGCCTTGCGCGAGATCAGGAAGAAGCGCACGGCGTCGCGGCCCTTGGCGATGTCGCCGCCGCCCGACCATTCGATCAGGTCGCGCACGGTCACGTAGGAGCCGGCGCGCTTGGAAATCTTGACTTCTTCGCCATCCTTCATGACGGTGACCATCTTGTGCAGCACGTAGTCGGGGTAGCCTTGCGGGATGCCCATGTCGACCGCCTGCAGGCCGGCGCGCACGCGCGCGATGGTGCCGTGGTGGTCGCTGCCCTGGATATTGATGGCCTGCACGAAGCCGCGCTGCCATTTCATCAGGTGATACGCCACGTCTGGCACGAAATACGTGTAGGTACCGTCCGTCTTGCGCATGACGCGGTCCTTGTCGTCGCCGAAGTCGGTGGTGCGCAGCCACAGCGCGCCGTCCTGCTCGTACGTGTGGCCCGCCTTGATCAGGGTTTCCACGGCGCTGTTGACCTTGCCGTCCGCGTACAGCGACGATTCCAGGTAGTAATTGTCGAACTTCACGCCGAAGGCCTGCAAGTCGATGTCCTGCTCGTTGCGCAGGTAGGTGACGGCGAACGGGCGGATCGAATCGATGTCGTCGACGTTGCCATTGGCCGTGGCGGGCAAGCCATCGCTGGCCGAGACCGTCTTGCCGGCCTTGAAGTCGCTGGCGATGTCGGCGATGTAGTCGCCGTTGTAGGCCGACTCCGGCCATTCGGCGTCGCCCGGCTTGAAGCCGCGCGCGCGCGCCTGCACGGAATTGGCCAGGGTCTGGATCTGCACGCCTGCGTCGTTATAGTAAAACTCGCGCGTCACTTGATAGCCTTGCGCGTCGAACAGCGACGACAGGGCGTCGCCCAGGGCCGCCTGGCGGCCGTGGCCCACGTGCAGCGGGCCGGTCGGGTTGGCCGAGACGAATTCCAGGATGACTTGCTTGCCGGCGCGCCTGCCGTGCTGCGGCCGTAGCTGTCGGCCTCGCTCAAGATGGTTTTCACCACGGCCTGCTTGGCGGTGTTTGACACGCGCACGTTGATGAAGCCGGGACCGGCGATTTCCACTGCCTCGATCAATCCCTTGCCGGCCGGGTTGGCCAGCACGGCCGTGACGATGGTTTGCGCCAGTTCGCGCGGATTCTGTTTCAGCTGCTTGGCCAGTTGCATGGCGATGTTGCAGGCGACGTCGCCATGCGATGCATCGCGTGGTCGCTCGAGCACCACGGATGGCGTCAGCGAAGTGCCGGCCAGGACGGGAGCGAGGGCGGCCTGGAACAGGGCGATGATTTCTTGTTTCTGTTGGGCGAGCATGAGCAGGATGGCGGTGGAACCGCGTTAAGAATGAATAGAATGAATCAAAAAGCAAAACGGACGGCAAGTACCCAAGCCGCCCAGACTGCGTTAATTATACTGGTTTGCCGCCGGGAACAATACGCTTGCCGCCAAGCTTCCCGTGCCGGCGCATTTCACGATATTATCAGGACAGCATGCCCATGTTTGTGCACGAAAACATCAGCATGGCGCATTCTGCTTGTATATATGCAGTTTTTTGCCGCAATTTACAGGTATCGCTGCAATCGCTTGGGTCAGAGGGCGCCACAAACGCTACAATCGACCCTTTATTGATGACGCGCGGCCGCGACTTTGCCACCATGCAGCCCGCCGCGCGCAGCCACACCGGATAACTATGAACAAGCGCCCCACGCTGAAATTGAGAACCAAGCCGGCGCCAGGCCAGGCTTCTGCCCCTGCCGCACCGAAATTACGCCCCAGCTATCATCCTGACCTGAAACCGGTCTTGCAGCCAGGCTTCCAACCCGATTTGCGCACCGACTCGCTGGCGTTTTGCCTGCTGGGCGCCGCCAATGCCGTGGCGCAAGTGCGCACCGGCACGGCCCTGCCGCAGGCGCTGGCCAAGGTGTTTACGCAATCGAACGCCAGCCCGCAGCGCGCGGCGCCATCCAGGATATTTCCTATCGCACCATGCGCCAGCTGGGCCGCAGCGAAACCCTGGTCGGCCTGATGACGTCGAAGGCGCCCGAGCCGCCGATGCTGGCCGCGCTGCTGTGCTGCGCGCTGTCCTTGATGTCGGCCGAACCAGGCGAACAGCCGTACGAAGAATTCACCGTTGTCGACCAGGCTGTCACAGTGGCTACCTCGCACCCTGACCTGGCGCACGCCAAGGGCATGGTCAACGCCGTTTTGCGCCGTTTCTTGCGCGAGCGCAAGTCCTTGCTGGAAGCGGCCCTGCAGCAACCTTTGGCGCAATGGAATTATCCACAGTGGTGGATCGACTCGCTGCGCCTGGCTTACCCGCGCGACTGGCAAGCCATTTTGACGGCCGGCAACGCTGTGCCGCCACTGACCTTGCGCGTGAATCGCCGCAAGAGCACGGTCGAAGCGTATCTGGCCGTGCTGGCTGAGGCGGGCATTGCCGCGCGCCAGGTGGGGCCGTTTGCCGTACGCCTGGACAAGCCTATCGGCGTGGCGCTGATCCCCGGCTTCGAGCAGGGCGTCGTCTCCGTGCAGGATGCTGGCGCGCAACTGGCCGCACCGCTGCTGGATTTGCAAGACGGCATGCGCGTGCTGGACGCCTGCGCGGCGCCCGGCGGCAAGACATGCCATATCCTCGAACTGGCCGACGTGCAGGTGACGGCCATCGATGCGGACGCCAAGCGCCTGCCGCGCATCGCGGAAAATCTCGAGCGCCTGGGCCTGGAAGCCACCCTGAAGGCGCAAGATGCGCAATCGAGCGCCTGGTGGGACGGCCAGCAGTACGACCGCATCCTGGCCGACGTGCCATGTACGGCTTCGGGCATCGTGCGCCGCCATCCCGATATTCGCTGGTTGCGCCGCAAGGGAGATGCGTTCCAACTTGCAACACTTTCCTCCAAAATTCTGGACAACCTGTGGCAGATGCTGCGCCCCGATGGTAAATTGCTGTTCGTGACATGTTCATTGTGGCCGCAAGAGTCCGAGGCACAGGCGGCGGCATTTGCGGTGCGCAATAATGCGACCCGATTGACAGCGCCTGGCCAGCTGTTGCCGACTGGAAGCGCGGAGCAGGACCATGACGGTTTGTTCTATGCGCTATTCCAAAAAAATGCGGCTTGAGCGATTCCTCGAACCTTTTCCTACGGACTACACCGGCACACTTGTGACAACACGACTCTTCCGACTCCTGGCCCTGCTGCTGATGCTGGCATGTACCATGCCACGCGCGCATGCCGCCGATATGGTCGAGATCACGCGTGCTTACATCGAGGCTAGCGAAGAGGGCTACAAGCTGGCCGCCACGTATTCCTTCGAGCTCAATCACGACCTTGATGATGCCGTACAGCATGGCGTGCCGCTGTATTTCACGACGGAAATCGAACTGACCCGGCCCCGCTGGTACTGGTTCGATGAAAAAGCCATCGTGGCGCGCCAGACCAGCAAGCTGTCGTACAACGTGCTGACGCGCCAGTATCATGTGTCGGGCGGCGGCTTGCAGCAAAGCTTCCCCACCCTCGACGACGCGCTGTTCCTGATCCGCCGTCCCAGCCGCTGGCTGGTGGCGCGGCGCGGCGAACTGAAAGTGGGGCAGACGTATAACGTCACCTTGCGCATGGGCATGGACCGCGACTACCTGCCCAAGCCGATACAGGTCAACGCCTTCAATAACAGCGACTGGCGCCTGGCTTCGAACAAAAAAACCTTCTTGTATACGGCGGAGTAGTGAGTCAAGCATTACGCTATCTGCTGGTGGTGGGCGGCGGCATTGTCAGTATCCTGCTGTTCCTGCTGGCGTCGGCTTCCGACAATTCCGGCTTCTTCGACCGTTACTACACCTGGCTGCTGGGCCTGAACGCGGCCGTGGCCGTGTCCCTGCTGGCGCTGGTGGGCATTTCCCTGGCCCGCCTGTATGCGCGCTACAAGAGCGGCAAGTTCGGCTCCAAGCTGATGACGCGCCTGGTGATGCTGTTCGCCGCCGTCGGCATCCTGCCGGGCCTGGTGATTTTCCTTGTTTCAGTGCAATTCGTCTCCCACTCCATCGAGTCCTGGTTCAACGTCAAGATCGAAGCGGCGCTGGAATCGGGGATTGAGCTGGGGCGTGCCGGCCTCGATGCGGCCCTGGTCGAGCTCGACCATCGGGGCCACAAGGCGGTCGAGGAACTGGGTGCCGATCCCGTGGCCGGCCAGGCCGTGCTGACCAGCCTGCTGCGCGAAGAGGGCATGCAAAATGCCATGCTCGTCAGCGGCGACGGCGTGCTGCTGGCCAGCGCCGGGCCGCACAGCGCGGCCGACTTGCCGACGCCGGCCATGCTGGTGCAGGCGGCCTTGCCGGCCGGCTATGCCTCCGCCGAAGGGGGCCTGGAGTTGCACGACGATGGCACGGAGTCGGGCGGTGGCGGTTTCCGCTCGGGCTTGCCAGCGTCGCTGGAAACGGCGGCCAGCCTGCGCCTGCGGGTGCTGGTGGCCGTGCCGGGGCCTTCCGTCTCGCCCCGCTATTTGCAACTGCTGCAATCGGTGCCGCCGAAGCTGGCGACGAATGGCGAGGTGCTGCGCGCCGCCTACAGCGAATACAAGGAACGTTTCGTCGCGCGCGTGGGGCTGCGCAAGATGTACATGGAAATCCTCACCTTGACCTTGCTGCTGGCCATTTTTGGCGCCATCGGCAGCGCCTTCCTGATCGCGGGCAACCTGGCCCAGCCCTTGCTGCTGCTGGCCGAAGGCACGCGCGCCGTGGCCGAGGGTGACCTGTCGCCGCGCCCCATCGTGGCCACCAAGGATGAACTGGGTACCCTGACGCAGTCGTTCAACATCATGACGCGCCAGCTGCTCGATGCGCGCACGGCCGTGGAAAGCAACCGCGCCGCACTGCAAAACGCCAAGGCCCACCTGGAATCGGTGCTGGCGAACATGTCGGCCGGCGTGATGGTGCTCGATGGCGACTTCAAGCTGGTGACCTGCAATGAGTCGGTCGAGCGCATCCTGCAGCATTCGGGCATGAGCATGGTGGGCCAGCCGCTGGCGAATATTGCTGGAATGGAAGAGTTTGGCGGCGCCATCATCAGCGCCTTCACGGCGCAAAGCGCGCAATCGGCCTCGGGCCGCAACCAGCAGCGCCTGCACTGGCAGCGGCAGATCGAGATTCCGCGCCGCCTGGGCAGTAGTGCCGACGAGCATGACATCACCTTGCTGGCGCGCGGTTCGCGCCTGCCGCTGGAGTCCGGCAGCGGCTACATCGTCGTGTTCGATGATATTTCCGACGTGATTTCCGCGCAGCGCTCGATCGCCTGGGGCGAGGTGGCGCGCCGCCTGGCGCATGAAATCAAGAATCCGCTCACGCCCATCCAGTTGTCGGCCGAGCGCCTGCAGATGAAGCTCGAAGGCAAGCTGGAGCAGCCCGATGCCGACCTGCTCAGCCGTGCCACCACCACCATCGTCAAGCAGGTCGATGCGATGAAACGCATGGTCGACGACTTCCGCGACTATGCGCGCACGCCGCCGGCCGTGCTCGTGCCGCTGCGCCTGAACGAACTGATTGAGGAAATACTGAACCTGTACCTGCGCGGCGACGATGGCGACATCATCCATCCGCAGCTGGCGCCGAACCTGCCGATGGTGATGGGCGATCCGACCCAGTTGCGCCAGGTGATCCATAACCTGCTGCAGAACGCGCAGGACGCCATGGCCGACTTGCCGCCGGACTCGCCGCATCCGCGGATTGACGTAAGGACAGAAGCAATTCATTATCGCAGTGCGGACGGCGGCGTGAATATCGCCGTGCGGCTGGCCATCACCGACAATGGCCCTGGTTTCGCGCCAAAAATCCTGGCGCGGGCCTTCGAGCCCTATGTGACCTCGAAGGCGCGCGGCACGGGATTGGGCCTGGCGATGGTCAAGAAAATTATCGATGAACACGGCGGACGCATCGATATCGAGAACCGGGTCGACGGCAATGGCGCATCGGTGGTCATTTTGCTGTTAAAGTTAGCTCCCGACGCTCCTGCCCAGGAATTCCTGGCGTGAGGGTCTGGTTTAGTATTTAAAACACTAATAAAATCATAGTTGTCCGCGCGTGCATCTTGTGCGCGACGGCCGGCGAAATGAGGAAGGCAAGACACGAATGGCAAACATACTCGTAGTGGATGATGAAATGGGTATCCGTGAGTTGCTCTCGGAAATTCTGGGCGACGAAGGACATGCTATCCAGCTGGCCGAAAATGCGCAGCAGGCGCGTGAAGCGCGTGCCGCCGGTGCGCCGGATCTGGTATTGCTCGATATCTGGATGCCCGACACGGACGGCGTCACCTTGCTCAAGGAGTGGCAGCGCGATGGCTTGCTGACCATGCCGGTGATCATGATGTCGGGCCACGCCACCATCGATACGGCTGTCGAGGCGACGCGCATCGGTGCCATGAACTTCCTGGAAAAACCGATTGCCCTGCAAAAACTGCTGAAGCGGTCCAGCAAGGCTTGACGCGGGCACAGGAAACCGTGCGCGCGCCGAGCGTGGCGCCGCGTCCGGCGGCACCTGTGGTGGCCGAGGAAAGCAGTCATCCCGTGCCCAGCTTTGGCGGCAGCGCGCCGCAACAGCTGATGGTGCGCCCAGGTATCGCCGTGCCGGCGGCGGCCGAAGGCCATGGCTACAACCTGTCATTCGACTTGCCGCTGCGCGAGGCGCGCGACGCGTTCGAGCGCATGTATTTCGAACACCACCTGGGCCGCGAAGGCGGCAGCATGACGCGCGTGGCGGAGAAAACGGGCCTCGAGCGCACCCATTTGTACCGCAAGCTGAAACAGCTGGGCGTCGAACCGGGCAAGCTGGCCAAGAAAGGCCTGTGACGGCAGCCGTGCGGCGTCCGACGCCGCTGACCCTGGTCAGCGGTGGACGCGCCGCCGGGCGCGAGGCGGCCATTGCGCACGCTTTGGCGCCGGACGAGCCGGCCGCCGTGATCCTGGAAGGATTGGCTGACGGCAACGCCATCCTGGCCGACCTGGCCGAGCAAGCTTCCCCTTCTCCATCGTTTCCATTGCAACTGTTGCGCATCGCGCCCGGCTGCCTGTGCTGCAGCGGCAATCTCGTATTGCGTGTAACATTGAACCGTCTGCTGCGCCATCCACCTGCGCGCTTGTTCATCAGCCTGGCCGACGCCTCGCACATCGAACAATTGCGCACCTGGCTCACCGCCAGCCCCTACGATGCCTTGCTGGCGCTGCAAGCAGACGTCGTCGTTTCCTGACGATTTTTCGATCGACTTACCGCAGTCGCAGTTTGCATCTCGTTACAACTCTGTAGCCCGCAGGGTGGCCTGGCCGCTTGAAATGGCGGTGTGGGAACCCCACCTCTGTCCTGAAACCGCAGGAGCTTCTCCTGCTTGAGCGAAGGATGCAAAATGAACCTGATCTATAACAGCGAACAATACAGCGTCGTGGAATTCGGCGTCGACGGCGACCTGGAAGCCCTGCGCTTCGGC
Source organism: Janthinobacterium sp. TPC_1 (assembly GCF_056037845.1). NCBI lineage: Bacteria > Pseudomonadati > Pseudomonadota > Betaproteobacteria > Burkholderiales > Oxalobacteraceae > Janthinobacterium > Janthinobacterium sp. TPC_1. Next base: position 2,368,090 of record NZ_CP195157.1, read on the forward strand.
GGCTATGAAATTGTCGACAAGGGCGGCAAACGCGAGACTTTCATTGCGGGAGTCCTGGCCCAGCATTTCCGCCGCGACGTCACGGAACTGATCGCCAGCGAACCCAGCATGGAAGAGATCGATGAATTTTTGGGCAGCTATGATTCCCTCATGAGCCAGCCAGTCCTGTTGCACTGATAATGGCTGTCTGATGGCCATCGCCACCATACCAATCCGCATGGCGGCGTGGTATGGTGGCCGGGTTACTTCGCTGCAAACAGACCATGTGCCAACTTCTCGGAATGAATTGCAATGTCCCTACGGACATTGTCTTTAGTTTTACCGGCTTCGCCATGCGCGGCGGCCATACCGATACCCACCATGACGGCTGGGGCATCGCCTTTTTCGAGGGCGCCGGCGTGCGCCATTTCGTCGACCACCAGGCGGCCATCGCCTCGCCCGTGGCCGAACTGATCAAGCGTTATCCCATCAAGTCGCGCAATGTCATCGCGCGCACATCCGCAAGGCCACGCAGGGCCAGGTGGCGCTGGAAAACTGCCACCCCTTCGTGCGCGAACTGTGGGGCCGCTACTGGGTCTTTGCCCATAATGGCGATTTGAAGGAGTTCAACCCCGTGCTGACGGGCAGCTACCGCCCCGTCGGCTGCACCGACAGCGAACTGGCTTTCTGCTATCTGCTGCAGGAGCTGCATGCGCGCTTTGGCGATGCCCCGCCGACCTTGCCGCAGTTGCATGCGGCCCTGGCGGAGTTGTTGCCCGGCATCGCGGCCCACGGCACGTTCAACATGATGCTGTCGAGCGGCGCGGCGCTGTTTGCCCATTGCTCGACCAGCTTGCACTATCTGGTGCGACAACATCCGTTTCCAACTGCTAAACTCTCCGATGAAGACCTGAGCGTGGACTTTTCCCAGGTGACGACGCCCCAGGACCGCGTGGCCGTGATCGTTACCCAGCCGCGACGACGACGAATGAACAATGGACGGCGTTTGCGCCCGGCGAATTGAAATTATTTGTCGACGGGATGGTGCAAGAGACGCCAGTGGCCTAATTTGTTGACGACAATACGCTGGATTGCTGCCAAAATACCCACAGCGCGGGCGAAATTCAGCTAAAGTATTGTCAATAGTGAACCTTGATGCGGGCGCGGCGCGGCCGGTGTCACTCGACCTGATTGATGAAGAGTTAATGATCGATATTTCCAGCAACGACATCACCCCGAAACCCTTGCGCGTGCGCGAGTTCTATCTGGGGCGACAACCTATCCTTGACCGCAATCAAGCCCTGTTCGGCTATGAGTTGCTATTCCGCAACGCTCCGGTCGGCCCCGCCAACATTACCAGCGACCTGTCCGCCACGGCTTCCGTGATCGCCCACGCTTCCCAGCTGGGCATGGAAAAGGTCATCGGCGACGCGCTCGGTTTCGTCAACGTCGATGCCGACGTGATCATGAGCGACATCTTCGTCTTCCTGCCGCGTGAAAAAGTCGTGCTGGAAATCGTCGAATCGATGCCCGTCACGCCGGAAGTGCGCGCGCGCATCAGCGAACTGGTGGGCCACGGCTTCACTTTCGCGCTGGAAAACGTGGTGTCGGATACGGCGCAAGTGCAGGAATTGTTGCCGTTGGTGCAATATGTCAAGATGGACATGAGCAAGGTCGACCCGAAAGTGCTGGCAGCGCTGGCGCCCCGTTTCAAGCAGGAAAACAAGAAACTGGTGGCGGAAAAGGTCGAGACGCGCGAAGAATTCAAGTCGGGCCTGGACCTGGGCTTCGATTACTTCCAGGGGTATTACTTTGCCAAGCCCGCCATCATGACGGGCAAGAAATTGTCGCCATCGCAACTGGCCGTCATGGAGCTGATGACCCTGGTCACCTCCGACGCCGACAACATGGATATCGAGCGCGCCATCAAGCGCGACGTCTCGCTGGCCCTGAACCTTTTGCGTTTGGTCAATACGCCGGCCGTGGGCGCGCGCCAGCGCATCGATTCGCGCTGAGCCAGGCCGTGACCGTGCTGGGCCGCCGCCAATTGCAGCGCTGGCTGCAAATCATGCTGTACGCGGAGCCAAGCAAGCGCGGCCATAGCATGACGCCGCTGCTGATGCTGGCTACCACGCGCGGCCGCTTGCTCGAATTGCTCGCGCATAAGCTGCGCCCGAACCACGCCCATGCGGCCGATATCGCCTTTACGGTCGGCATCATGTCCCTGATGGATACCCTGTTCGGCGTGCCGATGTCGGAAATCCTCAGCCAGATCGAAGTGATCGACGAAGTGGCCGAAGCGCTGCTGTCGCGCGAGGGCTTCTACGGCGACCTGCTGCGCCTGGCCGAATGCATCGAGCGCATCGAAGACATGGAAGGCGAGATCGTGCCGACCCTGCGCGACCTGGCCATGTCGCCGGACGACCTGGTGGAGCTGGAAATGGCCGCCTACGAATGGAGCGATAACGTAGTCCGCTACGCTCTGTAGTTGGCACCTGACCAAACCTGCTGCGCGTCGGCATAGGCGGCTTGCGATGCTCACCGTACTAGAGTACGGCTCCGCTTCTCGGCCACCTCTTCCTTCCGCTCGCTACGGTTTTGTCAGGTGCTGAGACGTCGCGTATCTGCGGTGCTGTTCGTATTTTAAAAAGCCCTGCACGGCTTAGCCGTGGCAGGGCTTTTTTGCGCCGCTACGCGGCGGCGCCGGGCCAGTGCTTGTGCAGCTCGGGGTCGGTGCGCAGTTCCCACAGGGCCAGCACGACGACGGCGATGCCGACGATCAGCTCGTTCCACATGACGACGCGCTGATCGGCCAGCCGCAGGACCCATGGCGAGGCGGCGACCCAGACACCTACCAGCAGGTTGACGACGACGGCCCAAAAATAGGTCTTGTACAGGTCGAAGGCAGCCAGCACGGCGATTACCAGGCCCGAGACCAGGGCGTTGATCATCTGCGGCGAGCCTTCGGGATAGGAAAACGCCCAGGGCGAGACGACCAGCCACAGGCCCAGCAGCAGGATCACTTGATCTTGCCAGCGTTTCAGTTTGAAATTGGTTGCCATATTACCTCCTTAGCCAGTTAGGGAACGGGCCGGAGCGGGCATGCAGCATGCCGACCGGCATACTGCGTTAGTGCGCTGCGGCGCGCGATAAGTTCCGCGCGCCTTGTGCTTATCATGACAGGTTGGGCGCCAGCCAGCGTTCCACATCCTCGACCTTGGCGCCGCGGCGCTTGGCCATGTCTTCCACCTGGTCCATGCCGATCTTGCCGACGACGAAGTATTTCGACTCCGGATGGGCGAAATAGAAGCCGGAGACGGCCGCGCCGGGGAACATGGCATACGATTCCGTCAGCTGCATGCCGATTTCCTCGGCCTGCATGACCTCGAACATCTCTTTCTTGACCGTATGCTCGGGGCAGGCCGGGTAGCCGGGCGCGGGACGGATGCCGACATATTTCTCGGCGATCATGTCGTCGTTGCTCAAGTGCTCATCGGGCACGTAGCCCCACAAATCCTTGCGCACGCGCTCGTGCAGGTATTCGGCAAACGCCTCGGCCAGGCGGTCCGCCAGCGATTTCAGCATGATGGACGAGTAATCGTCGTGCGCGTCTTCGAAGCGCTTTTCATACTTTTCGATGCCCAGGCCGGACGTCACGGCAAACATGCCGATGTAATCCTTCACGCCAGATTCCTTCGGGGCAATGAAATCGGCCAGGCACTGGTTCGGCCGCTGCACGCCGTCGACCACGGGTTTTACGCCCTGCTGGCGCATGCCGTAATACGTGAACGCCACGCTACTGCGCGTATCGTCCGTGTACACCTCGATATCGTCGTCATTGACGCTGTTCGCCGGCAGCAGGGAGACGACGCCATTGGCCGTCAGCCAGCGTCCGTCGATGAGTTTTTTCAGCAAGGCCTGGCCTTCCGCGTACACCTTGGTGGCCGCGTCGCCCACCACTTCATCCGTCAGGATGGCGGGGAAGGGGCCCGCCAGGTCCCAGGTCTGGAAGAACGGGCCCCAGTCGATATAGTTGGCCAGGGTGGCCAGGTCGACATTTTTAAACACGCGGCGGCCGATGAACTTCGGTTTCACGGGCTTGCAGGCGCCATCGAAGGGCACGACCATCTTGTTGGCGCGCGCCTGCGCCAGCGGCAATATGGGCAGGGCCTTCTTGTTGGCGTGCTGCTCGCGGATGCGTGCATAGTCGAGTTCGATGTCTTCCACGTACTTGTCGCGCTGTTCCGGCGTCAGCAGCGATTGCGCCACGGACACGGAACGAGACGCGTCCGGCACGTAGATGACGGGACCTTCATAGTTGTGCGCGATTTTCACGGCCGTGTGGGCGCGGCTGGTGGTGGCGCCGCCGATCAGCAGGGGAATCTTGAGCATGCGGAAGTGTTCGTCGCGCTGCATTTCCTTGGCGACATACGCCATTTCTTCCAGCGACGGCGTGATCAGGCCCGACAGACCGATGATGTCGGCGTTTTCCACCTTGGCACGCGCGAGGATTTCCGAGCACGGCACCATCACGCCCATGTTCACCACTTCGAAGTTGTTGCATTGCAGAACGACGGTGACGATATTCTTGCCGATGTCATGCACGTCGCCTTTCACGGTCGCCATGATGATCTTGCCCTTCGGCTTGGCGACGATGCCCGTGCGTTTTTCTTCCAGCAGCTTTTCTTCCTCGATGAATGGAATCAGATGGGCCACGGCCTGCTTCATCACGCGCGCCGACTTCACCACTTGCGGCAGGAACATCTTGCCTTGGCCAAACAGGTCGCCGACCACGTCCATGCCGGCCATCAGCGGGCCCTCGATCACGTGGATGGGGCGCCCGCCATTGTGCAGCAGTTCCTGGCGTGCTTCTTCCGTGTCTTCCACGATGAATTGCGTGATGCCGTGCACCAGCGCGTGCGACAGGCGCTCCTGCACCGTGCCTTCGCGCCACGCCAGGGTTTGCGCCTCGGCCTTGCCGCCCGCCTTCAGCGTGCCGGCAAATTCGATCATGCGCTCGGTCGAGTCTTCGCGGCGGTTCAGCACCACGTCTTCCACGCGCTCGCGCAGTTCCGGGTCCAGGTTGTCGTACACGCCCACCATGCCGGCGTTGACGATGCCCATGGTCATGCCGGCCTTGATGGCGTGGTACAGGAAGACGGTATGGATGGCTTCGCGGGCGGGATCGTTGCCGCGGAAACTGAACGACACGTTCGACACGCCGCCCGAAATCTTCGCGTACGGCAAGTTTTCCTTGATCCAGCGCGTGGCGTTGATGAAGTCGACGGCGTAGTTGTTGTGCTCTTCGATGCCGGTGGCTACGGCAAAAATGTTCGGATCGAAAATGATGTCTTCCGGCGGGAAGTCCAGGGCATCGATCAATAAATGGTAGGCGCGGGCGCAAATCTCGATCTTGCGCTCGAAGGTGTCGGCTTGCCCTTTTTCATCGAAAGCCATGACGATCACGGCCGCGCCATAGCGGCGGCACAGTTTCGCCTGGCGCAGGATTCTTCTTCGCCTTCCTTCATGGAAATCGAGTTGACGATAGCCTTGCCCTGCACGCATTTCAAGCCCGCTTCGATGACCGACCATTTCGACGAGTCGACCATGATGGGCACGCGCGAAATATCGGGTTCCGAGGCGATCAGGTTCAAAAAGCGCGTCATGGCGGCCAGCGAGTCGAGCATCGCTTCATCCATGTTGATGTCGATCACTTGCGCGCCGTTTTCTACTTGCTGGCGGGCAACGGACAAGGCTTCGTCGTATTGCTCGTTGAGAATCATGCGCGCGAACGCCTTCGAGCCCGTGACGTTGGTGCGCTCGCCCACGTTGACGAACAGCGACTCGTCATTGACGACGAACGGTTCCAGGCCCGCCAGGCGCAAGTCGTGCGACAGGGCCGGCACGGTGCGCGGCGTATTTTTCGACAGCAACTCGCCGATGGCGGCGATGTGCTCGGGCGTGGTGCCGCAGCAGCCGCCCGCCATGTTCAAGAAGCCCGCGTCGGCAAATTCGCGCAGCAGGGCGGACGTATCGGCCGGCAATTCGTCGAAGCCCGTGTCGCTCATGGGGTTGGGCAAGCCCGCGTTCGGGTAGATGCAAACAAACGTGTCGGCGATCTTGGCCAGCTCTTCCGCGTACGGACGCATCAGGGCGGCGCCCAGCGCGCAGTTCAGGCCGATGGTCAGCGGTTTCGCGTGGCGCACGGAATTCCAGAAGGCGGGCACGGTCTGGCCCGACAAGATGCGCCCCGAGGCGTCCGTGACGGTGCCGGAAATCATCAAAGGCAGGCGCACGACGCCAGGGTTTTGCTCGTAGTACAGGTCGATGGCGAACAGGGCCGCCTTGCAGTTGAGGGTATCGAAAATGGTTTCCACCAGCAGCACATCGGCGCCGCCTTCCACCAGGCCCTGCGTCTGCTGCAGGTAGGCGGCCACCAGCTGGTCGAAGGTGACGTTGCGCGCGGCCGGGTCGTTCACGTCGGGCGAGATCGATGCCGTCTTCGGCGTCGGTCCCGGTCCCAGGGCGCCGGCGACGAAGCGCGGCTTGTCCGGGGTGGAATACTTGTCGCAGGCGGCGCGTGCCAGTTTTGCCGCTTGCACGTTCATTTCATAGGCCAGGTGGGCCATGTGGTAATCGTCTTGCGCGATCGTCGTGGCGCCGAAGGTATTCGTTTCGATCAGGTCGGCGCCAGCCGCCAGGTAGCGCTCGTGGATTTCCTGGATGATGTGCGGCTGCGTCAGGGTCAGCAGCTCATTGTTGCCTTTGACAAACAGTTCGCGCGCCCCGCTGTCGGCCGGCGCGGCGAAATCGATGAAGCGGCCGGCGGGGCCGCCACGGTAGGCTTCTTCGTCGAGCTTGTATTGCTGGATGATCGTGCCCATGGCGCCGTCGAGGATCATGATCCGCTGCGCCAGGATGGCGCGCAAGGTGGCTTCGGTCGGGGACATGGCGGGGATCACGGTATCGTTCATTTCATGCTTTCAATAGGCAAACGGGCGGCGGCGCGGCGACAAGACTTTACAAGGCGGTTGCGGGCCAGCAGGATCAGCTGACGGAGAGTTGCCGGCCGGGTAGGGCAGGCAGAAGGTGGCAATCGCCTGATTTCACCGGGTCTAAAATTATACGGCATCAGGCTGCTTTGGTTTTAAGCAAAAGCGGCCGTTCGCCCCACGGCAGGCCTTCTTGCAACACATCGCCTTGCGCCACGCCTGCTTCTGAAAATGACATTCCTGAAAATCTTACTCAAAACGTTAATTCTTCCAGCAAAGTTGCCGGGAAGATATGGCGTCTAGGCTGTGGAAAAATTTCCACATTATTTACGCCATGTCAGCATCTTTTTAATGAATCGAATGGCAATAGCTGCAAAGGAAAGTAATTTTGATTTCAGCCAATACAGAGTGAAGGGAATAATGCCCAGAATAAAGTTTGCCAAGCAGATATTTTAATTATTATCAAAACCAATTGAATCAAAAGCATTAATAGTTGTCTTTAGGAATCGAATTAACCCATAATATTGGTTCTTCGAAATTAAATTCTCACCAAAAGTCACCAATATGTCACATTTATTCCGTGTCCTCCCCGGCACCGCGCTGCACCAACATGGTTGCCAGCCATGAGAAACCATTTGCTAGTTGCATTGTTTGTCATGCTGGGCCTGTCCGCCTGCGGCGGCGGTGGCGGTGGTGGTGGCGACACGGTGGTGGCGACCACCTCGGGCACTCCCGCCCTGATTCCTGCCGTGACGAGCGTTTCGGCGGCGAATGTTGCCGTCGGCGGCAGTCTGGTGGTCACGGGCACGAATCTGAGCCGCGTGACGGCCTTCCAGCTGGGCGGCGTGACGCTTGCCACCAGCGCCGCCAGCGACACCAGCGTGACCCTGGCCATGCCGGGCGCGCCCGTGACGGGCGCCTTGAGTCTGGTCAGCGCCAGCGGCACGGCGGCCACCAGCTATAACGTCAATGTGTACCTGCCCTTGAGCGTGGGCAGTGTCGCGCCATTGACAGGCGGCGTCGGTTCCAGCGTGACGATCGCGGGCGGCGGCATGGGCGCCGTGACGGCGGTACAGTTCGGCAATGGCGCGGCGGCGGCGCCGCAAAGCCAGACGGCCAGCAGCGTGACCGTGGTGGTGCCTGCGGGCGCAGCGACAGGCGCGCTGACGGTGCGCGGGCCGTACAACGATGTGGCCAGCAGCGACCCGTACACGGTCCTGGCCAGCGTGGCGGTGACGTCGATCACGTCGGCCGTCAATGGCGCGACCTTGTCGGTGACGGTGCAGGGCAGCAATCTCGACCAGGTCAGCTCGGCGACGGTAGGCAATACGCCGGCCGTCATCGTCAGCGCCAGTGCCAGCCAGCTGCTGCTGTCTGCGCCAGCCTCGGCAACGGGTAACGTGATGCTGTCGGCCGCTGCGCGCATCGCCGTGAATGCGGGCACGGTGTCGACCTTTACCCTGGGCAACATTGAATTTGCGCAGGTCATGAATCTGAACGCCAGCAATATGGCCTTGCGCTTTGACGCGCAGCAAGCCGGCCGCCGTGCGCGTGTCCGTGCTGGCCGCGCAAGCAGGCCTGGCCAGCCCGGCAGTGACCTTGAATGCGACCGCCGCCAATGGCAGCAACCTGGGCAGCATCACGATGACGGGGCCGGCGCTCTTGCCGACGGCGAAAAGCGATTACAGTTTCAACGGCAATTTCAGTGCCGTCCTGCCTGCTGGCTGGATCTTGCCCGGCGTGCGCGTGCGCGTGACGGCCGTCGGCAATGACGGCGTGCAAGTGAGTCAGGAAGCGGCGCCCGTGGTGGCCAGCCTGGCCAGAATCCGTTTGGTACTCGTGCCCCTGAGCACCGATGATGGCGTGGCGCAACTGCCTGACGCCGAGGTGATCCGTGCTGCGTTGCTGCGCGTGTATCCGTATGCGACGGAAAACATCAGCATCACGACGCGTGCGGCCCTGAGCATTCCGGGCAGCAGCACGGCCGACAGCTGGTGGAGCGATGCCCTGGGCAAACTGGAAAGCAAGCGCGCGCTGGAAGACAGCGGCGCCTATTATTATGGTTTCGTGCCGAGAATGTCCGCCACCCGCGCCGCCGGCCTGGCCTATATCAACCAGCGCAGCAGCGGCAACGACTTCACGTCGGCCATCGGCCTGGATGCGCGGTTCAACAGCATCGCATCGGTCGATCCCTTCGGTAACCAATGGCCTGAATGGCTGACCACGCTCGTGCATGAGCTGGGCCACAACCACTCGCTGCAGCACGTTGCCTGCGGCGGCCCGGCCGGCGCCGCCGTCGACTACCCGTATGCGGATGGCAATCTGGGCCCGCAGCCTCTGTATAACAGCGACTATGCGGGCAGCATTGGCCAGCTGAGCAAGGCAGTGTATGGCGGCACGCCGATGAAGGATGTGATGAGCTATTGCAGCGGCGCCTGGTTCTCCGACTACAGCTATGCGCGGGTGCAGCAATTCCTGGACAAACGCAGCACGCAGATCACGGGCAGCAATGTGCTGGCCGCCAGCATGTCCGTGGCCGAGAATGGCTACCTGACCATTTCCGGCCGCATCACGCCGGCCGGCGTGGCCTTGCGCCCGGCCGTTGCCTCGTCCGCGCGCATCGGTGCGGCGGCCAGCGGCAGCGGCCAGGCATATACCCTGCGCGTGCTGACAGCGTCGGGACAGACTATCGACTTGCCTTTTGATGGCGTCTCCGTGGCTGACCATGGCGGCAACGCCATGAGCCATTTCCGCGTCAGCTTTGCCAATCCGGGCGACATCAGCGACGTGCAAGTATTGTCAAAAGGTAAGGCTTTAGCCAAGCTGGAGCGCCCGGCGCGCCGCAGCAGGGCCGCCGCCAACGATGCCACGTTCGATGCGATACAAAGCGGCGGCAAGCTGGCGCTGGCCTGGAATGCCGATGCGGAACCATACGCCGCCGTGCTGCACGTGGCCGCCGATGGCCGCAAGACGGTGGTCGCCAGTGACTTGACGGGTGGCAAAGCCAGCGTCGACGTCAGCGCCTTGCCGGCCGGCGGCCGTTTCGAGGTCAGCCTGTCGTCGTCCGTCGGCGCACGCCTGATGAAGGTGCAGCGCCGCTAAGCCAGCGGGCTGGATGTAAAAAGGGCTTGCCGCGGCAAGCCCTTTTTTTATGGCGCCAGGTTCTTAAACGAAACGCTTGCCTTCGAGCGGGAAGCCCTTGATGAACTCGGCTGCGGGCAAGCGCTTGCCGCCCGGTTTTTGCAGTTCCGTCAGGCGCAGCGAGCCATTGCCGCAAGCGACGACGATGCCGTGCTGGGCGTCGGCCGCCAGCACCTGGCCCGGCGCTTCCTTGCTGTCCGCTTCGAGCACGTCGGCGGCCCAGATCTTGACGGTCACGCCATCGACCTGGCCGCAGGCGCCGGGAAACGGATTGAAGGCGCGGATTTTCAGGCCCAGTTCCAGCGCCGGCTGGCTGAAATCGAGCGCCGCCTCGTCCTTGGCGATCTTTGCCGCATAGGTCACGCCCGCTTCCGGCTGCGGCACGGCTTCCAGCGGCTGCTGCTGCATCTTGCGCAGGGTCTCGACGATCATCTTGCCGCCCAGTCTGGCCAGCTTGTCGTGCAGGGTGGCGGTGGAGTCGCCCGCCTCGATGGGGACGCGTTCGATGGCCAGCATGGGGCCCGTATCGAGGCCTTCTTCCATCTGCATGATGGTCACGCCCGTTTCATCGTCACCCGCCTCGATGGCGCGGTGAATCGGTGCCGCACCGCGCCAGCGCGGCAGCAATGAACCGTGGATATTGATACAGGGTTTGATGTCGAGCGTGCTGCGCGGCAAGATCAAGCCGTACGCCGCCACCACCATCACGTCGTAATCCGTGGCCAGCAGGCGTTCGTGGGCCGCCTTTGCCTCGGCGGCGCGCTGCGGGTCCTTGCTGTCCATGCGCAGCGACAAGGGCTGCAGTACCTCGATGCCGTGCTGCAATGCATATTGCTTGACGGCCGAGGCGTGCATCTGCATGCCGCGTCCGGCTGGGCGGTCTGGCTGGGTCAGCACCAGCGGAATGTCAAAACCCGCTTCGTGCAAGTCTTTCAGGGCCGTGGCGGCAAATTCAGGCGTGCCTGCGAAGATCACTTTCATATGGTTCCTTGACGTGAGGTGCGCAGGCCCGCGCCGGAGGCGCCAGGCTGGCATGGTGTTACGGTCAGTCTATCAGCAGTGCTGCAAAAACTCCTTTAACACCTTACAAAACCGTAGCGAGCGGAAGCGAATTGTGGCTGAGAAGCGGAACTGTGCTTGAGCACAGTGAGCATCGCAAGCCGCAAGTCGCGACGCGCAGTAGGTTTGGTCAGGTGTTATCAGAAACGGCGGTTCTGCGCACGCAAGCTCGCTTCGCGCTCGAGACCACGGATTTCCTTGATCATCTTGGTCTTGATGCGGTTGCGCTTGAGCGGCGACAGGTATTCGACGAATACCTTGCCCAGCAGATGATCCATCTCATGCTGGATGCAGACAGCCAGCAAGCCATCGGCTTCCAGTTCGAACTGCTTGCCGTGGCGGTCCAGGGCGCGCACCTTGATGCGGGCCGGGCGCTCGACGCCATCGTAGACGCCAGGCACGGACAAACAACCTTCGTCGTAGACCTGCTTTTCTTCGCTGGCCCAGGTGATTTCCGGGTTGATGAACACTTGCAGCTGGTTTTTCTCTTCGGTGATGTCGATCACCATCATCTGGATATGCTCGTCCACTTGCGACGCGGCCAGGCCGACGCCGGGGGCGTCGTACATGGTTTCGGCCATGTCGTCGATCAGGGTTTGCAGGCGCGCGTCAAATTCGGTGACGGGCTTGGCGACCGTGTGCAGGCGAGGATCGGGGTAACGCAGGATATTTAATATGGACATACGGATTCGACTGGTTAAGGTGGGCGCCGGTGCGCCTGATTATTCATGCCTGGGCCATGCGGACGATGGCAGGGCTATTTTATTTTTGAGTACGCTATGGTCGGGCGCGTATGGCGCAACGGCGCGGCAGATGCGTTTGCCAGTGCGCTATTCGTTTGCTGCAAAGGGAAATTTTATCACAGACACCCATGGCCCTGTGGATGACGGGCCGTTTTGCGCCGCCATTGCACGCATCCTTGCGCGCGTCGGCATCGCGCGCCTGCCATGGCGCTAGCATGGAATGGCACAGTACACAGCGAGGTTGTCATGCATGCAATTGCAACAACGGCGGACACGGCCACGGAACTGGCGGGCTGGCTGCGCCTGCAGCATCTGCCCGGCGTGGGCCCGGTGGCGGCACGCGCCTTGCTGGCCCGCTTCGGCTTGCCGCCGGATATCTTTGCCGCGCCGTTCGAGGCCTTGCGCGAGGTGGTGCCGGCCGGCGTGGCGCGCGCCATCGTGCAGGCGCCCAAGCCGCTGGCCAACAGCCAGCTGGCGCTCACCCTGCAATGGCTGCAGCGGCCCGGCAATGCCGTGCTGACCCTGGCCGATGCCGCGTATCCGCCCCTGCTGCTGGAAATCGCCGATCCGCCGCTCTTGTTATATGTACGGGGGCGCGCGGAACTGCTGGCGCGCCCTGGCGTGGCCATCATCGGCAGCCGCAATGCCAGCGCGCAAGGCATGCAGAATGCGGCTGCGTTCGCCCAAGCGCTGAGCGCCGCGGGCCTGACCATCATTTCCGGGCTGGCGCTCGGTATCGACACGCATGCGCACGAGGGCGGCTTGCGCGGCGCGGGCGGCACGGTGGCCGTGATCGGCACGGGCGCCGATCTGGTGTACCCGCGACGTAACCTTGATCTGGCGCAAAGAATCGCCGAACAAGGCTGCATCGTCAGCGAGTACGCGCTGGGCTTGCCGGCCATGCCGGGAAACTTTCCGCGCCGCAACCGGCTGATCAGCGGCGGCCTGGCGCGCGGCGTGCTGGTGATCGAGGCGGCGGCGCAATCGGGTTCCCTGATCACGGCGCGCCTGGCCGGCGAGCAGGGGCGCGACGTGTATGCCTTGCCCGGCTCCATCCATGCGACTTTGGCCAAGGGTGCCATGCCATGCGCTCATCAAGCAGGGCGCCAAGCTGGTCGAGTCGGCCGATGACGTGCTGCAAGAGCTGCAGTGGCTGGGCGGCGTTCCTCCAGTGCGGCCAGCGGTGGCAGACGAACCGCCGCTCTTGGCCGCGCTGGGCCACGATCCCCTCGATGCCGATACGCTGGCCGCGCGCAGCGGCCTGGCCATGGGCGCGCTGATGGGCGAATTGCTGGCGCTGGAGCTGGCCGGCCTGGTGGAACGCTTGCCGGGAGGACTGTTTCAACGCTGCAAATGACAGCTTGTCACTTGTGTGGCGGCCTTGCCGCACGGGGGCGCTTTGTCGGTGTGCGCCCTTGTGTCTTAGCGAACTTAGCTGCTAGAGTAGAGCCATGTTCGATATCCTGGTGTACCTCTACGAGACTTACTATCGCCCCGATGCCTGCCCCGAGCCGGCAGTCCTGGCGCGCAAACTGTCGGCCGTCGGTTTCGACGACGTGGAGATTTCCGAAGCGCTCGTGTGGCTGACGGACTTGAACGCCATGGCCGGTGCCGAGCAAACCCTGACGGCCAGTTCCACCGGCACGCGCTTCTACGTGCAGCAGGAAAGCGACGTGCTGGGCACGGCCGCCATCGGCTTCATCCAGTTTCTGGAAAGCGCCAAGGTGCTTTCGCCGCTGCAGCGCGAAATCGTCATCGAACGGGCGCTGGCGCTCGACGAGGCGCCCGTGTCCCTGGGCAAGCTGAAAGTCATCGTGCTGATGCTGCTGTGGAGCCAGGGCAAGGAACCGGACGCCTTGATGTTCGACGACTTGTTTGTCGACGACGAAGATCTCCCGCCGCGCCTGCTGCACTAGTATACAAACACCCCTGGCCGCACCTGGCGCCGCTGCCGCGCCATCTCCCTTACTATATGCTGCGGCACCGCGCACGCCAGACCATTGTGTTTGCGCCTGCGCATTCTTGCTTGCAGATAACTTGCCGAATTCTTCAATAGGCGCTTATCATTGGCCGCTTGACAAGACCACAAGTCACAAGGCCTTGCGCAGACAAAAGCGTCGGCGCCTGGCAATGCACTGTATGATGCGCATGCTGAAACTATCCTAGAGCATTTTTCGAGACTAAAAAATATGACAAAAACCCTCATCATCGCCGAGAAGCCTTCTGTCGCGAACGATATCGCGAAGACGCTTGGCGGCTTCACCAAGCACGATGAGTACTTTGAATCGGATGAATACGTCCTGTCGTCGGCGGTCGGCCACTTGCTGGAGATCGCCGTGCCGGAAGAATTCGACGTGAAGCGCGGCAAATGGAGTTTCGCGCACTTGCCGATGATTCCACCGTATTTCGCGCTGAACCCGATCGCCAAGACGGAAGCGCGTCTCAAAGTATTAAACAAGCTGATCAAACGCAAAGACGTTACCACCCTCATCAACGCATGCGATGCGGGGCGCGAAGGCGAGCTGATTTTCCGCCTGATCGCGCAAAACGCCAAGGCCAAGCAACCGGTCAAGCGCCTGTGGCTGCAGCAGTCGATGACGCCGGGCGCCATCCGCGACGGTTTCTCGCACCTGCGCAGCGACGAAGAAATGCTGCCGCTGGCCGACGCGGCCCGCTGCCGTTCGGAAGCAGATTGGTTGATCGGCATCAATGGCACGCGTGCCATGACGGCGTTTAATTCGAAAGAAGGCGGTTTTTATCTGACCACCGTGGGCCGCGTGCAGACGCCGACCTTGTCCATCGTCGTCGAACGCGAAGATAAAATTAAAAAATTCGTGCCGCGCGACTTCTGGGAAGTGCGCGCCGAATTCGTCTGCGCGGCCGGCATCTATGAAGGCCGCTGGCTCGACACGAAGTTCAAGAAGGACGAGAACGACCCCGAGAAGCGCGCCGAGCGCCTGTGGAGCAAGACGGCTGCCGACTCGATCGCCACCGCTTGCCGCGGCCGCCAAGGCATCGTCACGGAAGAATCGAAACCGACCACCTCGATGGCGCCGGGCCTGTTCGACCTGACCAGCCTGCAGCGCGAAGCGAACTCGCGTTTCGGCTTCTCGGCCAAGAACACGCTGGGCCTGGCCCAGGCACTGTACGAAAAGCACAAGGTATTGACGTATCCGCGTACCGATTCGCGCCACCTGCCGGAAGACTACATGCCGACCGTGCTGCAGGCGCTGGAAACGGTCAAGGACAACAGCAACTACCACCAGTTCGCCAAGCAGATCATCGACAAGGGCTGGGTCAAGCCGAACAAGCGCATCTTTGACAACACGAAGATCTCGGATCACTTCGCGATCATCCCGACGACGATCGCGCCAAAGAATCTGTCCGAGCCGGAACAGAAATTGTACGACCTGGTCACACGCCGCTTCATGGCCGTGTTCTTCCCGCCTGCGGAATTCCAGGTCACCACGCGCTACACGGAAGTGTCCGGCCATCAGTTCAAGACTGAAGGCAAGGTCATGACCAATCCGGGCTGGCTGGCCATCTACGGCAAGGAAGCGCGTCGACGGACGCGGACAAGGAAAGCAATGGCAACGGCAACCTGGTGCCCGTCGCCAAAGGCGAGAAAGTGCAGACGGAAAGCGTCAACGCGAATGGCCTGGTGACCAAGCCGCCCGCGCGCTTCACGGAAGCGACCTTGCTGTCGGCCATGGAAGGCGCCGGCAAGCTGATCGACGACGACGAGCTGCGCGATGCGATGGCCGGCAAGGGGCTTGGCACGCCAGCGACGCGCGCGGCCACCATCGAGGGCTTGCTGACGGAACGCTACCTGATCCGCGAAGGCCGCGAACTGATTCCGACGGCCAAGGCGTCGCAGCTGATGACTTTGCTCAAAGGCCTGGGCGTCAATGAATTGACGGCGCCGGAGCTGACGGGCGAGTGGGAATACAAGCTGTCGCAGATGGAAAAAGGCAAGATTTCGCGCGAAGAATTCATGCGTGAAATCGCGCAGATGACGCAAATCATCGTCAAGCGCGCCAAGGAGTACGATAACGATACGATTCCCGGCGACTATGCAACCCTGGAAACGCCATGCCCGAATTGCGGCGGCGTGGTGAAGGAAAACTATCGCCGTTTCGCCTGCACCAAGTGCGAATTCTCGATGAGCAAGACACCGGGTTCGCGCCAGTTCGAAATCGCCGAAGTGGAGCAATTGCTGAAGGACCGTACCATCGGCCCGCTGCAAGGCTTCCGCTCGAAGATGGGCCGTCCGTTCGCCGCCATCCTGCGCATCGTGCGCGATGAAGAAATCAAGAATTTCAAGCTGGAATTCGATTTCGGCCAGAACGACGAGAGCGAAGATGGCGAAGGCGTCGATTTCACGGGCCAGACGCCCGTCGGACCTTGCCCCAAGTGCAATGCCGGCGTGTATGAAATGGGCCTGGCCTATGTGTGTGAACACAGCGTTGCCAAGCCGAAGACATGCGACTTCCGCAGCGGCCGCATCATCTTGCAGCAGGAAATCTTGCCGGAACAAATGGCGAAACTGCTCAACGATGGCAAGACGGACTTGCTGCGGGCTTTGTCTCGCAGCGCACGCGCCGTCCGTTCAAGGCTTTCCTCGTACGGGGCAAGGATGGCAAGGTGAGCTTCGAGTTTGAAGAGCGCAAGGCCAAGCCGGGCGCCAAAGCGAAGGCGGCAGCCGTTGAGGCCGACGGCGAAGAAGGCGCGGCGCCAGCGAAGAAGACGGCCGTCAAGAAGGCTGCCGTGAAGAAAGCGCCGGCGAAGAAGGCCACGGCCGTGAAAAAGCCGGCTGCCAAAAAGGCGCCGGCGAAGAAGGCGGCCGCGGCCGAGTAATCCGGCGCCAGCCAGAAAAAAGCCAGGGATTTCCCTGGCTTTTTTTACGTCCCGATTTGATGGAGCAATGGTCAGGCTGGCGGCGCGGCCGGCGCCACCAGACCCATTTCCCGCAGCACGTCATGCGCCGAGCGGAAGGCGTCGATGGCCAGCGGCATGCCGCAATACACGGCCGCGTGCAGCAGCACTTCCTGGATTTCCTGCATGGAAGCGCCATTGTTGACGGCGCCGCGCACGTGGCCGCGCAGCTCCTGGGCGCGGCCCAGGGCCGTCAGCATGGCGATCGTCGCCAGGCTGCGCGTCTTTAAATCCAGGCCATCGCGGCACCAGGTCGTGCCCCAGGCGTTGCGCGTGACGAAGTCCTGCAAGGGCGCCGTGAAGGCGTCGACCTGGGCAAAGGCGCGCTCGACAAAGGCGTCGCCCATCACTTGTTTGCGCATGCGCAAACCATTCTCGAATTGTTCATCCATGCCGCGCTCCCTGTGGAATACTCTGTTCAGATACTAGCGAGCGGGCATGGGGTGGTCAAGCTTAGTCCAGGTAGTCCGAGTATTCGCGCTGCGCGTAATGCTGCAAATTCGCCCACGGCTGCGCCTTGCTGACGGTCGGCTGCAGCTTGACGTCGACCCGGCGATAAAAAGTGTTGGCGCGGTCGCCGCTTTCGATGATCAGCGGAATCTGTTTTTGCTCATCCCACAGGATGCGCTGGAACACGCCATTCTTTTCCACTTCGCGCCAGCGCGCGCCCGTCACGTTCGATGCCTGCTTCGACAGGGGCATGGCGGCCACCAGTTTCGGGTCGAGCAGATAAAAACTGTTTTCCCAGGAACCGTCGAAATTGACGTTTTCGTATTCGGCCTTCGGAATCGAGACGACGATCTTGTCGTGCGCATCGATGTATTCCACGCGCACGGTGTTCTTTTCCAGCATCACGTGACGCGGTATCAGCACGGGATTGAAGTGCTTGTGGTCATGCTGCGTGGCTTTCAGGGCCACCTTGGTGTTTTCGCCATGCTTGTGCCCGGCATGCGCGTCCGTCGCCGGTGCCAGCACGCGCTCGACCCACACGTGGCCGGGGCGGCGCAGCATCTTTTCTTCGTAGCGGCTTTCGCGCGTCACGCCTTCCGGCGTCAGCACGCGGCTGTAGTAGGTGATGCCCAGGTCCAGGTCGGCAGGGGCGGCCGCTTGCGCGGTACCCGCGAAGCCGGCGGCGAGGAGGATGGCGATCAGGGTCGGTTTCATGGTGTTGCCTTTACGTGCAGAGGGGCGGAAGGCAAGATTGCCATCCGCCCCGGTGGGGTTACCGTGTTGATGTGGATCAGAAGCCGAAGGCCGCCTTCAGCAAGTCAAACACCTTGGTGTTGTCCAGGGTGCCCTTGAAAGCCTTGGCGCCGGCGCCCGTGGCCAGCAGCTTGACGTCGCCGCCGCCGTGGGTTTCGCTGGACAGGCGCACGCCTGTTTCTTGCAGGTAATTGTCTTTCAGGGCCGTGGCGCTGTCGACGTTGCTGCGCAGGGCAGGGCGGTTCGGGCCATTGCCGAACACCAGGGTGGTGTAGGTATTGCCGTCCGCATCCTTGCTTGGCTGGTTATCCTTGTAGCCGCGGTTGATGTCGAGGATATGGTTGCCGCGCTTGCCGTAGCCGTTGAACGCCAGGGTGTGGTCATGGTCGGCCGTGACGACGATCAGGGTATTTTCCAGCTTGGGATCGGTTTCCTTGATCTTGTCGATGGCGGCCTTGATGGCGTCGTCGAAGGCGATGGTATCCGTCAGCGCGCGCTTGGCATTGGTGCCATGCAAGGCGTGGTCGATGCGGCCGCCTTCGACCATCAGGAAGTAGCCGTTCGCGTTTTTCGACAGCAAGTCGATGGCTTTCAGCGTCATTTCCGACAGGCTAGGCTGGGTCGCGCCTTCGCCCAGCGGCGGCGTGGCCGTGCGGTCCAGTTCATATTCCAGGTGGCTGCGGGTGCTGTACAGGCCGATGAATTTCTTGCCGCTCTGCGCCGCCGCCATTTCCGCCTTGTTGGCGGCCACGGTGTAGCCCTTGGCGGCCAATTCCGTCAACAGGTTGCGGCCATCGGCGCGGCCATACTTGTTGCTGGCCGACCAAGGCGTAAAGTGGTTGCGGCCGCCACCCATCAGCACGTCGACGCCATCGCCCAAGGCCGCGTTGTAGCCCGTGCCGCCCGGTACCGTTTGTGCAGCGATCGCGTATTGCGCATTGCGGTTGCAGATGTGCGAGAACGTCGTCGCCGGCGTGGCGTGCGTCAGTTCCGTGGTGGTGATGGCGCCCACGGCCTTGCCCTTGGCTTTCGCCAGTTCCAGTATGGTCGGCACGCTCTTGTCGGTGGCCGGGCAGTTGTCCACGCCCAGGTTGCCGTTGGCGTCGCGGCCGGGCTCTTTGGCGATCGTGTCCTGCGCCATCGAGATGACTTCATTGTTCATCTTGACGCCGGTCATGTAGGCGGCCATCGATGGCGCGCTGTCCGTCGTTTGCGCATCGTGCGAGTACGTCTTGATGCGCGCCGTGCGTTCCAGCGTATCCATCGTCAGGCTGCCTTCTTCCTTGTACTGGTAGATGCGCGCCGCCGTCACGACGGACGGGCCCATGCCGTCGCCGAGGAAGAAGATGACGTTCTTGGCGTCGGCGGCGTAGGCGCTGGCAACGCTGGCGGCCACGAGCGTGGTCAGCAGGGAGAGTTTCAGGGCGGGTTTCAATGCGAGTTTCATGTGCTTGTCCAATTCTTGTCTCTTGGGATTACAGACCGCCGGCGGTCTTGACCAGGCCGAATACTTTGGTGTTGTCGATGGTGCCCAGGAAGGTTTCCGAACCCTTGCCGATGGCGCCCAGGAAGACGTCGGTGCCGCCGTGGGTTTCATTGCCGATCGCAGTGCGGATCACCGCTTCCTGATGGTACATATTGGCGCTGGTGACGGTTTCATCGAGGCTGGCCATGGCGGCGCGGCTCGATTGGGTGCGGTTTTCGCCATTGCCGAAGCCGATGATCGAGTACGGTGCGCCATCGAGGTCTTTCTCGACCGCGCCGGTGACGTAGTTTTTCACCACGCCCAGCACGCCAGGGTTGCCGGCAGCCGTCTTGCCCGTGCGCTTGGCGTAGCCGTTCAGCACCAGGGTGTGGTCATGGTCGGCCGTGACGACGATCAGGGTATTGGCCAGGGTCGGGTCGGTCAGCTTGGCTTTCTCGATGGCGGCCTTGATGGCGTTGTCGAAAGCGACCGTATCTTGCAGCGCTTTCTTGGCCGTCGTTTCGTGCAGCGCATGGTCGATGCGGCCGCCTTCGACCATCAGGAAGTAACCCTTCTTGTTCTTGGCCAGCACGTCCATGGCCTTGGTGGTCATTTCCGCCAGGCTCGGTTCCTTGCTTGCGTCGCGGTCCAGGTCGTAGCTCATGTGGCTGGACGTGAACACGCCGAACAAACGCTCCGTCTTGGCCGCATCGACGGCCTTGAAGTCGGCGCCCGTGTTGGCCACCGTGTAGCTCTTCGCTTTCAGTTCGGCGACCAGGTCGCGGCCGTCGGAACGCTTGCCGCCATCCTTGAACGGCTTGAAGAATTGCGCGCCGCCACCGAGGACCACTTCCAGGCCGGTGGTGCCCAGCGCGCTGTTGTAGCCCGTGCCGCCCGGTACCAGGGCGGCGGCGATATCATTTTCCAGGTCGCGGTGGCAGATGTGCGAATAGGTCGCGGCCGGCGTGGCGTGCGTCACGCGCGCCGTGCTGACGACGCCGGCGGCAAAGCCCTTGGCCTTGGCCAGTTCCAGCAGGGTGGTGGCGGGCGTGCCGTTGCCGGTGCCGCATTTGTTGACCAGCTTGTTGCCGTTCGCATCCGTGCCCGGGTCGATGGCGAGCGTGTTGGCCGACATCGAGATGACTTCATTGTTCATCTTGACACCGGTCATGTAGGCGGCCATCGATGGCGCGCTGTCCGTCACTTGCGCGTCGTTCGAGAACGTTTTCACGAAGGCCGTTTCCGGCAAGGTGTCCATGGTCAGCGCACCTTCTTCGCCCACCGAATAGATGCGCGCGGCCGTCATGGTGGTCAGGCCCATGCCATCGCCGAGGAAGAAGATGACGTTTTTCGGCGGCGCTTCAGCCACTACCTCTTCTTTTTTGGCATCGCTGCCGCAGGCGGCCAGCATCAGGGTGATGGCGACGCTGCAGCCAGCGACGGAAATTTTTCTGCGTGTCATGTGGTTCATCCGGCTAGGTTTGAAAGAGCTGGCAGGATAACAATGCAATGTGACACCATCATGACGCTGTGACACATTTGGCCACGCCGGTGCGCACGGCGGCGTGCTTGCCAGTGTCTTATTAAATCGAAATAAGCAACAAACAATTGCGTTTTAACGGGTTTTTCTACCGAATAAAGCAACGTAAGATGCCCTCATCCCAATCATCTTGTGAAGGCAGATCATGTTCTCCAAATCCATCAGCAGCGTTCTTGTTTCCACCCTGTTTGCCGCCGGCGCCGCCTCGGCCGCCGCCAGCGCTCCCCTGAGCCTGGAAGTATTCAACCCGGGCGAAGCGGCGATTTTCCCCGTCGCTTCCGTGCTGGTTGCGGGCAAGCATGACGCCGTGCTGATCGATGCGCAGTTTTCGCGCGCCGAAGCGCAAAAGCTGGTGGAAAAGATCCGCGCCAGCGGCAAGAAACTGACGACGGTCTATATCAGCCACAGCGATCCCGATTTTTACTTCGGCCTCGACGTGATCAAGGCAGCGTTCCCGCAGGCGAAAATCGTTGCCACGCCGGAAACCGTCGCGGAAATCCGCCGCAAGGCTGACGCCAAGGTCGCCTACTGGGGCCCGATTTTGAAGGACAATGCGCCGCACGCCATCGTCATCCCCGAAGCCTTGAAGGGCAAGCGCATCAGCCTGGAAGGCCAGTCGCTGGACATCGCCGGCCCGACGCCGGCGCGCACCTATGTGTGGATTCCATCGATCAAGGCCGTCGTCGGCGGCGTGGTGCTGTTTGGCAACTTGCACGTGTGGACGGCCGATACGCAAAGCCTGCAATCGCGCCAGGACTGGCTCAAGACGCTCGATGGCATCGCCGCCCTGAAACCTGTCACCGTCGTGCCCGGCCACTTCAAGGTGGGTTCGCCCCTGGCGCCCGACAGCATCGGCTTTACGCGCGACTACCTGGTGACGTTTGAAGGGGAAACGGCCAAGGCAGCCAATTCCGCCGCCCTGATCGAAGCGATGAAAACGCGCTATCCGCAGCTGGGCCTGGATGGTGCTTTGGAGACCAGCGCCAAAGTGGCAAAAGGCGAAATGAAATGGTAAGCGGCAAGGCCGGCATGCCCACACTGCACTACATTTTCGACCCGCTGTGCGGCTGGTGCTACGGCGCCGCGCCGCTGGTCGAGGCGGCGCGCGCCGTGCCCGGCCTGGCGGTGGCGTTCCACGGCGGCGGGATGATGACGGGCAGCAATCGCCGCCAGATCACGCCCGCCTGGCGCGGCTATGTGCTGCCGCATGACCGGCGCATCGAGCAATTGTCGGGCCAGCCCTTCGGCGACGCCTATATCAACGGCTTGCTGAACGACACTACGGCCATGATGGATTCCGAGCCGCCGATCACGGCCATCCTGGCGGCTGAATCGCTGGCCGGCAAGGGCCTGGACATGCTGCAGCGCGTGCAGCGCGCCCATTACGTGGACGGCTTGCGCATCGCCGACGTGCCAGTGCTGGTGACCTTGGCGCAAGAGCTGGGCATGGACGGGGCCGCATTCGGGGGGGAATATGCGCGGCAGGCGGGCGCCGCCACGCAGCGGCACATCGACGCCAGCCGCGCCTTGCTGGCGCAGGTGGGCGGCCAGGGCTTTCCCACGTTCGTGCTCGACGATGGCAGCGGCAAGCTGTCCGTGATCGATATCGGCGGCTTCCTGGGCCAGCCGGCGAAGTTGCAGGCACAGCTCGGTGGCGTGTGCGACGCCCACGGTTGCGTATTGTAAATAACTATCGGATCGATAAAATCAATTAGCTTTTCCTTTGTTGTTGACCTCGTTACACTGGTTTCATTAGTCAACAACGAAGGAAAAGCAGCCATGAGTCAACAGCCACCATTCAGTACCGCCTCGGGCATCCCCGTCGCCGACAACCAGAATTCCATCAGCGCCGGCCCCCGCGGCCCCCTGCTGTTGCAAGACTTCCACCTGATCGAAAAACTCCAGCATTTCAACCGCGAGCGCATCCCGAGCGCGTCGTGCACGCGAAAGGCTCGGGCGCCTACGGCACCTTTACCGTCACGCACGACATTTCGCGCTACACCAAGGCCAAATTGTTTGCCGAAGTGGGCAAGCAGACGGCCACCTTCGCCCGCTTCTCCACCGTCGGCGGCGAACGCGGCAGTGCCGACACGGAACGCGACCCGCGCGGCTTCGCCGTGCGCTTCTATACGGAAGAGGGCAACTGGGATCTGGTCGGCAACAACACGCCGATGTTCTTCATCAAGGATCCGATCAAGTTCCCCGATTTTGTCCACACGCAAAAGCGCGATCCGCAAAGCAATCTGAAATCGGCCGAGATGATGTTCGACTTCTGGAGCCATGCGCCGGAAAGCCTGCACCAGGTCACCATGCTGTTCTCGGACCGCGGCACGCCGGACGGCTACCGCCACATGGATGGCTTCGGCAGCCACACGTATAGCCTGATCAATGCCGACGGCCAGCGCGTGTACGTGAAATGGCACTTCAAGACGCGCCGCCAGGGCATCAAGAATTTACCTGCGGCGGAAGCGGGCCGCCTGGCCGGGGCCGATCCCGACTACGCCCAGCGCGACCTGTTCGGCGCCATCGCGCGCGGCGATTTCCCCCAGTGGGAAGTCAAGCTGCAGGTGGCGACGCAGGAGCAACTCGACGCATGGGAACAGCGCACGGGCTGGAATCCGTTCGACCTGACGAAAGTGTGGCCGCATGGGGACTTCCCGCTGTTGCCGGTCGGTATTTTTGAGCTGAACCGCAACCCGGACAATTACCACGCGGAAGTCGAGCAAGCCGCCTTTTCGCCGGCCAATGCCGTGCCCGGCATGGGGTACTCGCCGGACAAGATGCTGCAAGGCCGGCTGTTCGCCTACCACGACGCCCAGCTGTACCGCGTCGGCACGAACCACCAGCATCTGCCCGTGAATGCGGCCCGCTGCCCCTTCCACAACCAGCAGCGCGACGGCGGCATGGCCATCCACAATGGCAGTTCGGCGCAGAACTACGCGAACGTGGCGGCGGCAGGCAGCGCGCCGCAAGGGCTGGGCCATGGCGAGCCGGCGCTGGCGCTGGACGGCGGCGCGGCGCGCTACGATGGGCGCGGCGTGGAAGACGATTACACGCAGGCCGGCAATCTGTTCCGCCTGATGTCCGCCCAGGCGAAGCAAAACCTGTTCGACAACCTGGCAGGACCGTTGAGCCAGGTACGTGCGGAAACCTTGCAGCGTCAGCTCGGTCACTTCGACCAGGCCGACCCCGCCTACGGCGCCGGCGTGCGGACCGCCTTGCAGGCGCGCGGCGCGGCACTGTAATGGTGTGTGGCAGGCGGAACAAGCTTGTTCCGCCTGTTTGATGCAGCACAAATGAGCGTTTATTAGAGCTGGATGCCAAATATTGCCGTATGGACATATTTGCCTTCCATGCGTAGACTTGTCGGTCTGATGATCGCGCCGCCTCCCTGGCGGCGTCCTGACTAGAAAGTCTTGTAATATGAATATGGCGAAGCTGTCGGTGCATGGGGACGACCCCACGCTCAAATCCATCCTCGAAGTCTTGCCCACGGATCCGGAACGGCAATGGCGCAAGGGCGAGGCGAAGGGCGTGGCGGGCCGCGTGCATCTCGATTCCGGCTTCGAAGTACTCATCGCGCAAGCGCCCAAGTCGCAAGTGTTGCCCTCGCGCATACGCAGCTACCTGGCCGAATGCCGCTCGCGCGGCGTCAGCTTCACCATGCCGCGCATCGTTGCCGAGCTGCAACTGGAACTGAGCGGCGACGACACGGTCGACGCGCCGCTCGACCTCACCCTGGCCGACATGCAGCATCTGACGGAAATGGGCATCAGCCTGAGTCTGGTGACGCGCTGCGCCGCAGCCTGATTCCCGTGTGACACAAAAAAATGGCCACCTGTTCAGGGTGGCCATTTTTCGTCATGGTTAGTCGAGTTCGACGGTGACCATATTGTCGTCCGGCTTGCGGTCGATCAGCTTGTTGTCGGGATCGATGCCCGCCTTGCCGGGCCGGCTGCCGACGATGACGGTGTAGCTCGCTTCGCGTGCCGTCATGCGCTGGCGTTCGCGCAGCAGCGGATGGCCATTCGCGTCATCGACGCCGATCTCGATCCAGTCGTGCAGCGGAGCGTCGTGTTCCTCGCCCTGTTCGCCGGCCGTCAATTTGCTTGCCTGCACCTTGATGGTGACGGCGTACTTGCCGTCGCTGCGTTTGACGGCCGTGGCCGACAGGGCGCGGTTGTCGAACAGCACGATTTTCTCGAACAGGTCGTCGATCAGGTAAGCCTGCTCGGGCGGCGTGACCTGGCGCAAGCCGGTTATCAGCGCCGTCACGCTCGCATACGGCGGGCCTTTCTGGCCGTAGGTCTTGAGCAGCTCGCGCAGCACGCCGTTGACCTTGTCTTCGCCGATCATGTCCTGCAGCAAGTACATGGCCAGGCTGCCCTTGTTGTAATGGATGTAAGTCTGGTTTTCATTCTCGGCCAGCGCAGTTCCTTCTTGCGCTCTTCGCTGCGTCCCATCAGGTATTGATTCAGGTCATAGCGCAGGAAGCGGCGCATCTTGGCCGGCCCCGCGGTTTTCTTCATCACCATCAGGGCAGAGTATTCGGCCAGGGTTTCGCTGAGCACGGTGGCGCCCCGCGTATTGCCGCCCACCAATTGATGCGCCCACCACTGGTGCGCCACTTCATGCGCCGTGACGTAGAACGGATAATCGAGGTCTTTCGGATTCTTGTCGTCCACCCTGGCGATGAAGCCCAGGCCTTCCGAGTATGGAATCGTGTTCGGGAACGATTGCGCAAACGTGGCATAGCGGGGGAACTCGACGATGCGCAAGACCTTGTGCTGGTAGGGGCCGAAGTTCTTCGTGTAGTACTCGAGCGCTTCCTTGCTGCCGCGCACGAAACGATCGAGGTTGTATTCATGGCCCGGGTGGTAATACACGTCGATGGCCACGTCTTGCCAGCGCTCGTGCCTGACGGCGTAGCGGGCAGACTGGAACGAGTAGAAGTTCAGGATCGGCTGGTCCATCGTGTAATGGAAGTAATGGCGGCCCTTGGCGATCCAGTCGTTGTCCAGCATGCCCGGCGCGATGGCCGTCTGGCCGTCCACGGTGCTGACGGTGGCATCAAAACGGATGCGGTCGGCGTCGTTGCTGACGTAGTTGTCGGCCAGTCCCTTCGCATCGTCGCGCGGCAAGGCCCGTTCGCGCGCGGGCAAGCCGTGTTTCTTGCGGTCGCGCGGATCCGTCAGTTCCAGCTGCGGCTGGTAGCCGATGTGCGGCAGCACGGCATTCGTGAAGAAGGTGCCGTTGGCCACCACGGGCGTGTCCTGGCCCAGGCCGAAGATGCCGCGCGGCGCATAGCGGATGTCGAAATCGAGGCCCAGGGTGGCGCCCGGCGCCAGCGGCGCGGCCAGGCGGTAGCTATAGAAGCCCAGCTTGCCGTCATCGAGGCCGGGATGCACGCGCGCATCGAAACGCAGGCGTGGTCGCGGTCGGGTCTTGCTGCACAAAAATGTGGCTGATCGGCAGGCTGGTCTTGTTTTGCAGCATGTAGCGGCCCGTAACGATGAGCGTTCGCTGCGCCGGGTAGATGGCCACGTCGAGTTTCACGTCGGTGATGCGCGGCTGTGGCGTGGCGGCAAACTTGCGGTACTGGCGCTCGACACTGGCGCGGTCCGCGTCGCGCGCATAGTCGGACTTGTAGTCGTTGGCCACGTGGAAGACGTAGAACAGCACGGCACCGCTACTGACGAAGATCACAGCGCCGATGGCAAAGCTGGCCAGCACGCCCTGCGTCAGGCCGTGGCGCGCCAGGCGCAGGCGGATGCGCCAGCTGTCCTGCGCGCCGCGGGGCCAGAACAGCAGTGACAGCACCGTCAGCATGACGGCCGCGCCGCTCCAGTACAGCAAGTACCAGCGCTCGCGCAACACATAGTGGCCGGCGCCGTTCATGGCCGAATACACGAAGTCAGGCGTACTGCCGTACAGCAGCAGCGGGTCGCCCAGGCCCAGCGAAGCAAAGCTGACGCTGGCGATGTGGTACAAAATCATGGCGAAATACGCCAGGTACTTGTGATTGATCAATACCTGCAAGAAAATGGCCAGCACGGCGATCAGCGCATAGTAGGGCAGGTGCGACAGGAACAGCGATTCCACGTACAGGCCCGGATCGAGGCGGTAATAGCCCTTGAAGACCTGGATCGACATGCCGCACAGCATGATGATCAGGCTCAGCAAGGCTTGCAGGCCGATCAGGGCGAACAGTTTCGACAGCAGGGGCAGCCAGTTCGGCACGGGCAGGGCGTCGAGCATCAGATGCGTGCCCGCCTCGCGTTCGCGCCACACCAGTTCGCCCGCATAGAAGGTGGTAATGATCAGCATGAACAGGGCGAACGAGGCGCTGACCATGTCCAGCACCTTTTCCGTCACGGGATACGTATTCGTGCCGTAGATGGAGCCCATGTCCAGCGCGCCCGCATACATGGTCAGCACGCCGGCCAGCACGATGACGACAAAATAAATGTTCTTGATGGTTTCGCGCAGGTTCAGCCAGCTCATCTTGAGGAGCAGGGTAGCCAGGTTGCGCTGCGCGAAGTCCGGTGTTTCCTGCGTGGACAGCGAAGCGTTCGACAGGCGCTGCGGCGCCTCGCCGTCGCTGCGGCGCCGGGTGGCGCCCGCGTCCGTCGTCGCATGGAACTGGAAGCGCCAGTAGCCGAGCAGCAAGGCCACGAGGGCGAAGCCGGACCAGATGGCGCGGTTCAGCAGGTACACGCCTTCCAGCGTCACCAGGCGCGTGTTGCGCTCCGCGTTCGGCCAGTATTCCGTCAGGCGTATCAGCGCCGTCGTGCCGAACGGGTCGATCAGGGCGGCCAGGGTCTTGTAGTCGAGGTCGCGCGCCAGCGACGGCGCCACCAGGTAGCCGATCAGCATGACTACCGAGCTGATGTACACGGGCAGCATGCGCCGCGTCAGGGCCGCGATGACGAAGAAGATGGCGCCGAAGATGAACAGGTTCGGCAGCAGGGTAAAGACGTAGGGCATCAGGTAGGCCAGCGCCCGTTGCGGCCCCAGCCGTTCGGGATCGATGCCGGGCAGCCAGGCGCCCAGCCAGGCGCCGATGACGATGCTGGAAAACACCACGGCCAGCACCAGCCAGGCGCCGAGGAAGCGGCCGAACACGTACTGGTATTTCTTGATCGGCGCGCTGAAGAAGAAATGCTGCATGCCGTACTCGAAATCCTGCTGCACCGAGCGGCCCATCATGGCGGCCACCACCACGGCGCCGAAGCAGCCCAGCAGGCTGCATGTGAACGCCAGCGAGCGGGGCGCGTTGATCAGGAACTTGCCGCCGAAACTGATGCTCGCTTCCTTGAAGACGCCGCCGGCGGCCGCCATCCACAGCATGGCCAGCGCCAAAAACATGGCGAAATACACCCAGGTGGACAGCAGCTTGAGCCGCTGTCGCGCTTCAAAGCGGGCGATGGCAAACATGGCTGCCCCCTCAGTCGCACTGCGGGGCGACGCGGTGGCGCCCGGCAATGGTGGCGAAATACAGGTCTTCCAGGTCGCCGATGGCTTCCTCGAAGCCGTCGCCCGGGTCGTCGTCGCTGTAGACGTGGATCAGGGTGCGGCCCGACAGCAGGCGCGTGGAAATGACGGCGTGGCGCTGCTGGAAGCTGGCCAGTTCTTTCTTTTCGACAAAACGCGCCCAGATTTTGCAGCTGACTTCGTCGATCAGTTCCTGGGTCTTGCCGCACAGCAGCAAATGGCCCTTGTTGATGATGGCCATGTTGGCGCACAGGTCGGCCACGTCGGAGACGATATGGGTTGACAGGATCACCGTCTTGTCTTCGCCGATGTCGGACAGCAGATTATGGAAGCGGACCCGCTCCTGCGGGTCGAGGCCGGCCGTCGGCTCGTCGACGATGATCAGTTTCGGGTCGCCCAGCAGGGCTTGCGCGATGCCGAAGCGCTGGCGCATGCCGCCGGAAAAGCTGCCCAGGCGCTGGTGGCGCACGTCGAACAAATTGGTTTGCTGCAACAGGCCATCGACGACTTCGCGCCGGCGCGCCCGCTGCGACAGCCCTTTCAAGGTGGCGAAGTGGTCGAGCAGCTCGTAGGCCGTCACTTTCGGGTACAGGCCGAAGTCCTGCGGCAGGTAGCCCAGCATGCGGCGGATCTCGTCCTTGTCGTCGAGCACGTCGTAGTCGCCGAAGAAGATGGAGCCGGAATCGCATTCCTGCAGGGTGGCCAGGGTGCGCATCAGGGTCGACTTGCCGGCGCCGTTCGGGCCCAGCAAGCCGAACATCCCGGGCGGTATCGTCAGCGACACGTTATCCAGCGCTACCACGCCATTCGCGTAGGTTTTCGACAATTTGCGAATCTGCAATTCCATACAACTCCTGACTCATGCGTTGCAGCCCGATGGTGCAGGGCTTCTCTATGCTGGCATTGTATTGAATTTAAGACGTACTGGGCAGTTGCATGCGATACACGGCATTTTCGCGTGGCCAGAGTGCAATTGGCGGGAGTGGACGGCGCGCCGGAGGTGCTGTTTCCGGCGCGTCCTGCGAGTATCAGTTGCGGAACAATACCGATTCCCGGTTAAACCACCAGCGGCACAGCATCAGCAGCGCGCCAGCGATGACCGTGGTCGAGGCCAGGATGACGCCGAACATGCGGTAATCCATGGTGCCTTTCACGAGTTCCTTCATGGCCAGCGACACGTTGGTCAGCGGCACCATGGCCCACATCCAGTTCAGTTCGACGCCGGGCAGCATGGCCGCCACGGTGGGCAGGATGACGAACAGCATCAATGGCGTGATCATGCCGGCCGCTTCCTTGTAGCTTTTCGCGTAGATCGAGATCGACAGCAGCAGCGAGGCGAAGATGGCGGCCGTCGGCACCAGCATCAGGGTCACCATGGCCAGGTCGGGCAAGCCGATGCTGCGCACCATGACGGCCATGTTGCCTTCCAGCGAACTGCCGAAGATGGCCAGCAGGGCACCCATGCTGCCCACCATCAGCACGGCCGAAGTCATGCCGACGGTAAACAGCACGAGGAATTTGGCCAGTACGATGGCGCTGCGCGGCACGGGCGCCAGCAGCAGGGTTTCCAGCGTGCCCCGCTCCTTTTCGCCGGCGCCCAGGTCGATGGCCGGGTACATGGCCGCCGTCAGGCACACCATCAGCAGCAGATACGGCAGCATGCCGCCGACGATGGCGCCCATCTGCTCGCGCTCGTTGGCCGTCGATTGCTTGTCGAGCACGATGGGATTGAGGGCAAAGGCCAGCTGGGCCGGACTCAGGTTCAGGGCCGACAGCGCCCCTTCGCGCAGGCTGGCGTTATAGGTGTCGACGATCTCGCGCACCCGCTGCTGGGTCACGTCGACCGTGCTGGCGCTGTTGTAGTGCAGTACCACCTTGGCCTGTTGCCGTTGCTGCAGCGCCTCTTCAAAGCGGGGCGGGATGACGACGGCAAACTTGATGGTGTCGTCGCCGATGGCGCGGCGGATCTCCCCCTCGCTGGCCAGCGGCACTTCGCGCAGGTTGTGCTGCTGGGCAAAACGCGTGCTCAAGCCCGGCGAATGGTCCTTGCCGAACAGGGCGTAGCGCATTTCCGCCGTCTTGGCGTTCTTGAACATATTGTTCGAGACATAGGCAAAGCCGCCAAAGATCAGCGGCATGGCAAAGATGGGGATCAGAATGGTGAAGATCAGCGTCTTGCGGTCGCGCGTGAGCTCCAGCAACTCTTTCAGATAAATGGTCCACATGGCTCAGGTTCCCCGGTTGATGACGCTGACGAAGGCGTCGTACAAGTCTGCGCTGCCGCCCAGGTGGCGCAGCTCGTCGACGGTGCCGTTGAAGGCGGTGGTGCCGCGGTTGATGATGCAGACGCGGTCGCACAGCTTTTCCACCTCGTGCAGGTGGTGCGTGGAAAAGATCAGCGGCACGCGCAGCGCCTTGTAGCTGGCGATGAAGTCGAGCAGGATCTTGGCCGACATCACGTCCAGGCCCGTCGTCGGCTCGTCGAGGATGACCACCTGCGGCTCGTGCACGACGGTGCGGGCGATCGCACACTTCTGTTTCATGCCCGTCGACAACTGATCGGCCCGTTTGCCGCCGTATTCCTCCATCTGCAGCAGGGAAAACAGCTCGTCGCAGCGGCGTTTCAGCTTGTCGGCCGGCATGCCGTGCAGTCGGCCAAAGTATTCCACGTTCTCGCGCGCCGTCAGGCGGCCATACAAGCCTGTCGAGCCGGACAGGAAACCGATGCTTTGGCGCGCCACCAGCGGTTGCTGCAGCACGTCGACGCCGTTGACGAGGGCGCTGCCCGCGTCCGCCTGCAAGGCCGTCGACAGCAGGCGCAGGGTGGTCGTCTTGCCGGCGCCATTCGGGCCCAGCAGGCCCAGCACTTCGCCGGGCGCGCAGCTGAAACTGACGTCGCGCACGGCATGAAACCAGCCCTCGTGTTCGCGCGGATCGCTGACGTGCACGCCCTTGCCCTTGTGGGGCGGCATGCGGAAACGTTTTGCCAGGTGCTTGACCTCTATCATGTGCTTCATCCATTCAACGGTGAAGAAACAAGAGTAGCATGCAAAAAATGTAACTTGCAAGGTGGAAATATCGTTTGGTCTATTGAAAAAAACAGCATCTTCATGCAAGCTGGCCCGGTGGGCGCCGGCGGACGGCGCGGGAGAGCGCAATGCAAACGATCGATCAGGCGATGCAGGACAAGGTATTGGCCGTGGCCCGCGCCGGCATGACCAGCGCCGAAGCCATCGGTTTCTTCCGCGTCAGCCTGGGCCTGTACTACCTGGCCGGCCTGATGACGGAAGAAACCCTCGATTTCAAGCAGATCGACGCGCAATACAACCGTTTTATCTATCACTCGATAGGCGGCGGGCACAGCATCGCCAGCGTGCTGCAATTCATGAGCGGCGAGAAAGTCTTGCGTGTCTTGCAATCGGAGCGTTTTCGCGCCGCGTTTGCCGAATATTGCCCGGACATCCCCGTCGACAGCATTTCCTTCCTGATTTCATTGAACCTGGGCGTGGCGAAAAGCCTGTCCGGCCTCGATGCCGTCGGCCCCGTGGTGGACTGGATCGAGCAGGAAAAAGCGCGCACAAGTCAATAAAGCCCCGTTCGCCCTGCGCGCGGCGTGGGTACGGCCGGCCCTGATCGTCCTATAATTCATGTTTTACTACTCATGAGCATAGCCACGATGACCGCGAACCGCCATTTTGACCCCCTGGATCGTTTGATTGTCGGCGCCGACAAGGCCTTGCGCGTGATCGCGGGCGTGGCCTCGGCCTCGCGCCCCACGCCTGCCGCGCACGCGCCCGATGCGCAACTGAGCCCGGCTGAGCAGCGCCACAGCGCCGGCTTGATGCGCGTCAACCATGTGGGCGAAGTCTGCGCGCAAGCCTTGTACAACTCGCAGGCCCGCTATGCGCACAGCCCGGCCATCCGCGCCCAGTTCGACGAGGCGGGCCGCGAAGAGGAAGACCACCTGGCCTGGACGGCGCAGCGCCTGACGGAGCTGGGCTCGCGTCTGAGCCTGCTCAATCCCCTGTGGTATGCGGGTTCGTTTGCGCTGGGCACCATCGCCGCGCGCATGGGCGACGGCCGCAGCCTGGGTTTTGTGGTGGAAACGGAACGCCAGGTGGAAGCGCACCTGGCCAGCCATTTGCAGGAATTGCCCCCGCAGGACGCCAAATCGCGCGCCATCGTCAAGCAGATGGCCATCGACGAGGTGGAACACGGCGCCGCCGCCCAGCGACTGGGCGCCATCGATACCCCGGCGCCCGTGAAGGCGTTGATGGGCATCATGGGGAAAGTGATGACAAAAACGGCGTATTATATTTAAAACAAAGGCGCTCCGAAGAGCGCCTTTTTCATGCATGCCTGAGACGTGAAACGCCAGGCAAAACCGTAGCGAGCGGAAGGGAGAGGTGGTCGAGAAGCGCAACCGTGCTGGAGCACGGTGAGCATCGCAGGCCGCCTATACCGACGCGCAGTAGGTTTGGTCAGGCGCTTTCTTCGATGATCTCGAAGGAATGCGTAATTTCCGCGGTCTTGGCCAGCATGATCGACGCCGAGCAATATTTGTCATGCGACAAGGCCACGGCCCGTTCGACTGCGGTGGGTTTCAGGGCCTTGCCCCGCACGGTGAAGTGGAAGTGGATCTTGGTAAACACTTTCGGATCGGTATCGGCGCGTTCGGCCTTCAGGGTTACTTCGCAGCCATTGACGGCTTCGCGGCCCCGTTTCAGGATCAGCACCACGTCATAGGCGGTGCAGCCGCCCGTGCCCAGCAAGACCATCTCCATGGGGCGTGGCGCCAGGTTGTGGCCGCCGCCTTCGGGCGCGCCATCCATGCTCACCATGTGGCCGGAACCGGTTTCTGCCCGAAAACTCATGCCCGACGGGCCATTCCAGCTGACTTTGCATTCCATCGTACTCTCCGAAAATTGTAAGCGTTATTGTATTGTAATAGAGGAATGCCCGTCCATGTGCTGGCCGCCAGCCCGCAGCGGGTCTGCATTGCGGCTTGACGCGGCAGGGCAAAGCCGCTTATACTTGTCGGCTTTCCGTTCGCTCAGGAAAAGTAAATAAGGCAGAGTCCGCACAGCAACATCGGCGGAACCACCATTTGAGCGTGTAATCTATTAGGAAGTCAACATGAAAACATTTTCCGCTAAAGGACATGAAGTCCAGCGCGATTGGTTCGTGGTTGACGCGACGGACAAAGTCCTCGGACGTGTTGCCAGCGAAGTGGCACTCCGACTGCGCGGCAAACACAAACCAGAATTTACTCCTCACGTCGATACCGGCGACTTCATCGTCGTCATCAACGCAGGCAAACTGCGTGTGACCGGTACCAAAGCTACTGAGAAAATTTACTACCGTCACTCTGGTTATCCAGGCGGCATCTACGAAACCAACTTCCAGAAAATGCAACAGCGTTTTCCAGGTCGCGCGCTTGAGAAAGCGGTCAAGGGCATGCTGCCTAAAGGCCCACTCGGCTACGCAATGATCAAGAAGCTGAAAGTGTACGCGGAAGGTTCCCATCCGCACGCTGCTCAGCAACCTAAAGCACTTGTTCTCTAAGGAACTGACATGATCGGTAATTACAATTATGGAACCGGCCGTCGCAAAAGTGCAGTGGCTCGGGTTTTTATCAAAGTTGGCACAGGCTTGATCGTTGTTAACGGCAAACCAGCAAACGAATACTTTTCGCGCGAAACGGGTCTGATGGTCATCCGTCAACCTCTGGAACTGACCGGCAATGTCGAGCGTTTCGACATCAAAGTCAACGTCCATGGCGGCGGTGAGTCGGGCCAGGCTGGTGCAGTTCGTCACGGCATCACCCGCGCTCTGATCGACTACGATGCAGCGCTGAAACCGGAACTGGCGAAAGCCGGCTTCGTGACCCGCGATGCACGTGAAGTCGAGCGTAAAAAAGTTGGTCTGCGCAAAGCACGTCGCGCAAAGCAATTCTCGAAGCGTTAATTTCTACGCTACAGCGCCTTCCGGGGTGCTGGTCGAAAAGCCGCTGGACTTCGGTCCCGCGGCTTTTTTGCATTTCAGCGTGACTCTGCGTTGCGCTGTAAAATACGCGGAAAACCCGCAGGGGGAGCGTTTCCCTTCATCTTTATGCAATCTATACACAAGGAAAGAACATGATCAAAGTTGGCATCGTCGGCGGCACTGGATACACGGGCGTGGAGTTGCTGCGCTTGCTGGCTACCCATCCAGATGTCGAGTTGACGGCGATTACCTCGCGCAAGGAAGATGGCTTGCCCGTTGCTGACATGTATCCTTCCCTGCGCGGCCACGTGAAACTGGCATTTTCCTCGCCGGACAAGGCGAATCTGGAACAATGCGATGTGGTCTTCTTTGCCACCCCGCATGGTGTTGCGATGGCGCAAGCTCCAGCCCTGCTGGCCGCTGGCGTGAAAGTCATCGATCTGGCCGCCGACTTCCGCCTGAAAGACCAGGCCAAGTTCGAGCAGTGGTACAAGATTCCCCACACGGCACCCGAGCTGATCGAGCAGGCCGTGTACGGCTTGCCGGAACTGAACCGCGAAGACATCAAGCAGGCGAAGCTGATCGCCAATCCAGGCTGCTACCCGACCACCATGCAGCTGGGCTTCTATCCGCTGCTGAAGGCGGGCCTGGTCAACGCGGGCGGCTTGATCGCCGACTGCAAGTCGGGCGTGTCCGGCGCCGGCCGCAAGGCGGAAATCGGCATCCTGTTCTCGGAAAGCAGCGACAGCTTCAAGGCCTATGGCGTGGCTGGTCACCGCCACTTGCCGGAAACGACGGCGCAGCTGCAGCGTTTCACGGACGACAAGGTGGCGCTGACCTTCACGCCGCACCTGGTGCCGATGATTCGCGGCATGCATTCGACCCTGTACGCGCAGCTGAACAAGGACGTCAGCAATGAAGAATTGCAAGCCTTGTTCGAAGCGCAATACAAGGACGAGCCTTTCGTCGACGTGATGCCGTTCGGTTCGCACCCGGAAACCCGCTCCACGCGCGGCTCGAACATGCTGCGCCTGGCCTTGCACCGTCCCGAAGGCGGCAATACCGTCATCGTGCTGGTGGTGCAGGACAACCTGGTCAAGGGCGCTTCGGGCCAGGCCGTGCAATGCATGAACTTGATGTTTGGCTTGAAAGAAACGGCCGGTTTGCAACATATCGCCCTGCTGCCGTAAAAATAGGCACCAAGCTTGCGCAGGTCCGGCACCTTTTTGCCGGACCTGTGCTAAATTGGACTGCCACGTACACCGACAGGATGACGTTCATGTTCGAGCGCAACACGAAAAACCCCATCGACACCCTGATCGGCGCTTCCACGCGGATCGAGGGCGATTTGCTGTTTTGCGGCGGCTTGCGCATCGATGGCCATGTGCGCGGCAACGTCACGGGCGAGCCGGGCGACCCCACTTATGTGGTGCTGGGCGAGGCAGGGCGTCGATCGATGGCGAAGTGCGCTGCTCCAGCCTGGTCGTCAGCGGCGAGATCAATGGCCCCGTGTACGTGTCCGAAATGCTTGAAATCCAGCCAAAAGCCCGCATTGTAGGAGAGGTCTATTACAAGGTGCTGGAAATGCACAGCGGCGCCTTGGTGCAAGGCAAGCTCAGTCGCCACGACAGCGCCGACCCCGTGCTGCACCTGGCCGTGTCGGAAATGTGATCCGGAACAACAGTGGCGGCTGGCGGCGAGGGCTGGCAGAGCGAGAGTTGCGCCAACAGTCTATAATGACCGAATGTTTTCTGAGGAGTGCCTGATATGAATGCCGTCGCTGAAATGCAAGATGTGATCCCTTCCCCTATTATCTTTACCGATAGCGCCGCTGAAAAAGTCGCGCAGCTGATCGAAGAAGAAGGCAATCCCGACCTGAAATTGCGCGTCTTCGTGCAGGGCGGCGGCTGTTCCGGCTTCCAGTACGGCTTTACGTTCGACGAAAATCGTCAACGAAGATGACACCACCATGGTCAAGAACGGCGTCCAGCTGTTGATCGATTCCATGAGCTACCAGTATCTGGTCGGCGCGGAAATCGACTACAAGGATGACCTGGAAGGCGCGCAGTTCGTGATCAAGAATCCGACAGCGACGTCTACCTGCGGCTGCGGTTCGTCCTTCTCCGTCTAAGCTGGCACATCTGAGAAAACGTCCATGGCGGCGTTGCATTGCCTCGCCGTACTATTCGTACTGTCTTCGGCAATGCGCCTTGCCCTGAACGTTTTTCAGACGCGCCGGATTACAGGCGCAATATAAAAATAGCGGATCATCGATCCGCTATTTGTGTTTCTGGAGCAATTGTTTCATATCAACGTGGGTACAGCGCGCCCAGTACCCGTAAACCCTGCGCTCCCGTCACGGCCGGCAAGTTGCCCGGCTTGCGCTGCGTAAAGCGCCATGCCAGCCAGGCAAACGCCAGCGCTTCGACCTGGCTGGGCGCCACGCCCAGCGCTGCCGTCGATGCCACCGCCATGCCCGGCAATGCAGCGGCCAGGGCTGCCATCAGCGTGGCGTTCTGCGCGCCGCCGCCACATACATATACCGTTTCCGCCTGCGCCCCGTCGCGCGCGATGGCGTGCGCCAGGCTGGCGGCCGTCAGCTGCGTCAGGGTCGCCTGCACGTCGGCTGGCCGGGCGCCAAGGTGATTCGCCAGCTTGCCTTGCAGCCAGTCGGCGTGGAACAGGTCGCGCCCCGTGCTTTTTGGCGCCGGCAAGTCAAAATACGGATCAATGAGCAAATCCGCCAGCAGGGCAGGCAAGACCTGGCCCGTGGCGGCCCAGGCGCCGTTGGCGTCGTAGGGCTGGCCCAGGTGCCGCAAGACCCAGCCATCCATCAGCGCATTGCCGGGCCCCGTGTCGTAGCCAGTCACCGCGCCGTCCGCATGCAGCACGCTGATGTTGCTGATGCCGCCGATATTGGCCAGCACGCGCGTGTGGCCGGGCAAATTGAAGATGGCCTGGTGAAAAGCGGGCACCAGCGGCGCGCCCTGGCCGCCGGCCGCCACGTCGCGGCTGCGCAAGTCGGCGATGACGTCGATACCCGTCAGTTCCGCCAGCAGGGCCGGATTGTTCAACTGGCGCGTAAAGCCCAGTTCAGGGCGGTGGCGGATGGTCTGGCCGTGCGCGCCGATGGCGGCGATGGCGTCCGGGCCGATGCCCGCGTCGCTCAATAGCCGGGCGACGCAGTCGGCGTAATGGCGCACGAGTTGATTGGCCGCCAGTGCTTCGCGTTCGATTTCATTCTGGCCGGCACTTTGCAAGGCCATCAGGTCATCGCGCAGGCTGGCGGGAAAGGCAATGTAGGCATCGCCCAGGCTGCGCGTGCCGCCATCGTCGGCAAAGTCGACCAGCGCGCCGTCAACGCCGTCCAGGCTGGTGCCCGACATCAAACCGATATACAGCATGGGTGTTTCCTCGCGTGCGTAAGTGATGAATGCATTGTGCCGTATTTTCTCGTGCACATAAAACAAAGGCACCGGCCATCTGCATGGGCGGTGCCTTTATGTGTTGCCCGAAGGCAGTGTTGCTTAGCGCGAAGCCAGTGCCGTGTCGTTCGGACGCAGCAGGGTGAAGCGGTGCATCATGTCAGCGGAGACCATGCGGAAGCGGCTCAGCTCGGCTGCCGTCAGCGGCGCCTGGGCTTGGACGTTCAGCTTGCTTGGATCTTGCGCCACGCCGCCGACGCGGAATTCATAGTGCAAATGGGCGCCCGTGGACCAGCCGGTGGTGCCGACGTAGCCGATCACATCGCCCTGGCTTACTTTTTGACCTTTTTTCAGGCCCGAAGCGAAGCGGCTCATGTGCGCGTAGGCGGTGGTGTAGTTGGCCCAGTGTTTCAGAACAACAACATTACCGTAGCCGTTCTGGCTGCCGACGGAATCGACCACGCCGTCGCCGGAAGCGCGGATAGGCGTGCCCGTTGCCGCGGCAAAATCGATGCCCTTGTGCGCTTCCAGTTGCCGGAAATCGGGTGCACGCGCATGGAGAAGCCGGACGAGATGCGGGAGAATTCGAGGGGGGATTTCAGGAAGGCTTTTTTGAGGGACTTGCCGTCGAAACTGTAGTAACCGCCGCCTTGCTTGCTGGCTGGGTCTTCGAACCAAACGGACTGGTAAGTCGTGCCGCGGTTGGTGAATTCACCGGCCAGGATGCGGCCCGCTCGGACAAATTCGCCATCTTGCCAGAACGTTTCGTAGACCACATTAAACGAGTCGCCGCGTTTCAGGTCGGAACGGAAGTCGATATTGGTGGAGAACATTTCCACGATTTGCGCGGAAATCGAGTCTGGCAGGCGGGTGCCGTCCAGGCTGGAGTCGGTGGCGGCGAACAGGGTGGAAGTAATCTTGCGCGCATGCATTTCAACGCGGCGTTCCAGCTGGGCTGCCACTTCCGTGGCCACGAACTTGTCGCCCTTGCGGGTGATCAGGATGTTCTTGACCGATTTGTCGTTGCTGTCGACGAGGGTGGCGCGCATCCAGTTGAGTTCGCCAGTTTCGGACGTTTGCGCTTGCACGCGCTTGCCCGATTTCAGCAACATCACGCCGCGTGCGATCTTGTCGGTTTTGATGAAATTGGCAGCCGCCGTATCATCCACGCCGAGACGGGTCAGCAAGGTGGCGAGGGTATCGCCAGCGCGGACTTTTTCTTCGTGGGTGAAATTCTGGTCTACCTGTTCCATCGCGGAAATTTGCGAGGCAAGATCAGGCATTTCCAGGTTCTGGGCGATGGACGTGACCGGGAGGTCGGACGCATCGGGTGCCATGGGCGACACAGCGACCGCGCCGAAGGCGGCCACGGCGAGCAGCACTGCGGACGCGCCGATAATGCGTGCCTTGCGTGTCGTCGTCAGCTGTGTGTACAAGCGTGAGCCTGTGATTTTATGTATAGGGTTCATGCAATCAGTTAAAATTTGCCCTTGAACGATTCGTGAACTAGTGCTCTTTGTTATTGTTATTTTGGTTCGCTCATACGGCAAGATTGATGGGATCGAGCATTATAACAAACTCCGCAAACCTACTACCATTTTGAGATTTATAGTCAAATTTTATGGAAATCAACACCACCGCATCGCCTACAAAGGCTAACGCCGCTCAGACCGCGCTTGTGCTGTCGGACAGAGTACAAGAAGCCCTCGCGATTACCAAGCGTGGCGTCGACGAACTCTTGATCGAAAGCGAATTTGCGCAAAAATTAGCGCGTTCCGAGAAAACCGGTGTTCCACTGCGCATCAAACTGGGCCTGGACCCGACTGCACCCGACTTGCATCTGGGCCACACTGTCGTGTTGAACAAGATGCGCCAGCTGCAAAACCTGGGCCATCAAGTCATTTTCCTCATCGGCGACTTTACTTCCATGATCGGCGACCCTTCGGGCCGCAACGTCACGCGTCCGCCGCTGACGAAGGAACAGATCGAGATTAACGCGATGACGTATTTCGCGCAAGCATCTTTAGTGCTGGACGCCAGCAAGACGGAAATCCGCTATAACTCCGAATGGTGCGATCCGCTGGGCGCGCGCGGCATCATCCAGCTCGCTTCCCACTACACGGTGGCGCGCATGATCGAGCGCGACGACTTCACCAAGCGCTTCCAGGGCGGCATTCCTATTTCCGTCCACGAATTCCTGTACCCGCTGATGCAGGGTTACGACTCGGTGGCCCTGAAATCGGACCTGGAACTGGGCGGCACGGATCAGAAGTTCAACCTGCTGGTGGGCCGCGAACTGCAAAAGCAGTATGGACAGGAGCAGCAGTGTATTTTGACCATGCCGCTGCTGGAAGGTTTGGACGGCGTGGAAAAAATGTCCAAGTCGAAGAATAACTACATCGGCATCACGGAACCGGGCAACACCATGTTCGCCAAGCTGATGAGCATTTCCGACGTGATGATGTGGCGCTACTACGAGCTGCTGTCGTGGCGCTCGATCGCCGAACTGGCCCAGCTGAAGCGCGAAGTCGAAGAAGGCCGCAATCCGCGCGACGCCAAGGTTGCGCTGGCGCAAGAAATCGTCGCCCGCTTCCATTCGCAGCAGGCGGCCGAAGATGCGCTGGCCGACTTCGTCAACCGCTCGAAGGGCGGCATTCCCGACGATATCCCGGCAGTGACCCTGGCTGGCGCCCCTCTGGGCATCCCGCAATTGCTGAAACAGGCTGGCCTGTGCCCGTCGACGTCGGAAGCCATGCGCATGATCGAGCAGGGCGGCGTGCGCATCGACGGCACCGTCATCAGCGACAAGGGCCTGCAAGTGGCGGCTGGCGAATTCGTGTTGCAAGTTGGCAAGCGCAAATTTGCGCGCGTCACCTTGACGGCATGATCGCGCTGCTGCAGCGCGTTACCCAGGCGAAAGTCGACGTCGCCGGCGCCACCATCGGCGCCATCGACGCCGGCCTGATGGTGCTCGTGTGCGCCGAGCGGGGCGATACGGAGAAGGAAGCCGATGCTCTGCTGGCCAAGCTGCTTGGCTACCGTGTGTTTGCCGACGAGGCGGGCAAGATGAACCGCAGCGTGACGGACGTGGCCGGCGGCTTGCTGCTGGTGCCGCAGTTTACGCTGGCGGCCGACACCAAGTCCGGCACGCGTCCGTCGTTTACGCCGGCCGCCGCGCCGCAGGACGGCTTGCGCCTGTTCACGCATTTCGTGGACCAGGCGCGCAGCCGCCACGCGACCGTGCAAACGGGGCAGTTCGGCGCCGACATGCAGGTGTCGCTGACGAACGACGGGCCCGTCACCTTCTGGCTGCAAGTAAACGCAAAGCAATAACTAAAAAATATAAAGAGGAGCAAGCGATGAAATTGTGGAGCGAGACGTTTCGTGATGGCGGC
The DNA here is from genome assembly GCF_056037845.1 of Janthinobacterium sp. TPC_1. Taxonomy (NCBI): domain Bacteria; kingdom Pseudomonadati; phylum Pseudomonadota; class Betaproteobacteria; order Burkholderiales; family Oxalobacteraceae; genus Janthinobacterium; species Janthinobacterium sp. TPC_1. Next base: position 2,409,446 of record NZ_CP195157.1, read on the forward strand.
CTGATGCCGGCCGACCATGCCTTTGCCGAGATCGATCCGGCCAGCCGCGTGCGCCTCGCCGGCAACCGCAATCCTCATCTGGCCTGGGACGAGGTACCGAACGGCACCGAGTCGCTGGCCCTGTTCTGCATCGACCCCGATGCGCCGCAGGACGCCAGCCTGGTCAATGTTGAAGGCCAGGTCTTGCCGCTGGCGGCGCCGCGCGGCGATTTTTATCACTGGAGCTTGCTCGACGTGCCGCCCGCCATGCGTTCCATTGCCGCCGGGGAATTTTCCAGCGGCATCACGGCACGCGGCAAGGCGGCCGCTACTGGGCTGCGCCAGGGCCTCAACGACTACATGGGCTGGTTTGCCAGCGATGCCGCCATGGCCGGCGATTATTACGGCTATGATGGCCCATGCCCGCCGTGGAACGACGAGCGCATCCACCATTACATTTTCCGCCTGTATGCGCTCGACGTGGCGCGCCTGGAGCTACCCGAGCGTTTTACGGGGCAGCAAGCGCATGCCGCTCTCTACGGCCACATCCTCGACGAAGCCCAGCTCGTCGTCGCCTACTCGCTCAACCCCGAGCTGGCACTTACCCTGAAGAAATAACGCATGAGCACCACGATTTTACTGATACGCCATGGCGAGACGGCCTGGAATGCGGGCCGCCGCCTGCAGGGCCATATCGACATCGCCCTCAACGAGGCGGGCCTGGCGCAAGCGGCCGCGCTGGGGCAGGCGCTGGCGGACGAGCCGCTGGCCGCCATCCTCGCCAGCGATCTGCAACGCGCGCAGCAGACGGCGCAAGCCGTTGCTAAATTGAAAGATTTGCCCGTGCAAACGGATCCCTTGCTGCGCGAGCGCTGCTATGGCGCCTTCGAAGGCTTGCTGTATGCGGATATCGCCGCGCGCTATCCGCACGAGTATGCGCAGTGGCAATCGCGCCAGATCGACGCCGTGATGCCGTCGGGCGAGCGCCAGGCCGAGAGCTTCCGCCAGTTCTATGCGCGCGCGAATGGCGCCATCGCCCGCTGGGCCGAACGCTATGATGGCCAGACGATCGCCATCGTGGCGCACGGCGGCGTGCTCGAGTGCGCCTACCGCGAGGCGGTCGGCATGACGCTCGACAGTCCGCGTGACTTCCAGGTCAAAAATGCCAGCGTCAACCGTTTTTCTTACGCCGACGGCAAACTGCATTTAGTGCACTGGGGAAATATCGAACACCTGAGCGCGCCCGCGATGGACGAGCTGGGCTAAGCGGCCCCATTGTCACTCTGACGCACTGATCCAAAAAAATAGTGCTTATTAATTAGGCAGGGAATCGGTTAAAATAGCAGGTTCCTCCGTCCATTCCAGGTTCTTCAGTGCAAATCGGCCCTCACATTCTGCGCAACAACGTTTTCGTCGCTCCCATGGCGGGCGTGACGGATCGGCCTTTCCGCCAGTTGTGCAAGCAGCTGGGTGCCGGCTACGCCGTGTCGGAGATGGCGGCGTCGAATCCGCGCCTGTGGGCGACGGAAAAAAGTTCGCGCCGCACGGACCACGCAGGCGAAATGGAGCCCAAAGCCGTGCAGATCGCCGGCGCCGACCCGCAAGACCTGGCCGACTGCGCCAGGTTCAACGTGGACCGGGGCGCGCAGATCATCGACATCAACATGGGCTGCCCCGTCAAAAAGGTGTGCAACAGCTGGTGCGGTTCGGCCCTGCTGCAAAACGAAAGCCTGGTCGAAAAGATTTTGCACGCCGTCGTCAATGCCGTCGACGTGCCCGTCACCCTGAAATTTCGCACGGGCTGGAACCGCGAAAACAAGAATGCCCTGAAAATCGCCCGCATCGCCGAGCAGGCGGGCATCCAGATGCTGACCTTGCACGGCCGCACGCGCGCCGATGGCTACAAGGGCGATGCCGAATATGAAACCATTGCCGCCGTGAAAGCATCGGTGGCCATCCCCGTGGTGGCCAATGGCGACATTACCAGTCCTGAGAAGGCCCGCTTTGTGCTGGATCAAACAGGCGCCGATGCCGTCATGATCGGCCGCGCGGCGCAGGGCCGGCCGTGGATTTGCCGCGAGATCGACCATTTCTTGCGCACCGGCACCTTGTTGCCGGCGCCCTACGTGGATGAAGTGCGTACCCTGATGGACGAGCATTTGCGCGCCCATTACGCGTTTTACGGGGAATTCCTCGGCGTGCGCACGGCGCGCAAGCACATCGGCTGGTATGTGAAGGATCTGGAAGGCGGCGAGGCGTTCCGCCAGGAAATGAACTTGCTGGAGTCGACGGATGCGCAATTGCTGGCCGTCGATCAATTTTTTGAGTCGCAATGGAAATTTGGCGAACGGTTACAATACCGCCTCTCCGAATCCAGTGAAAGTGGCCTAATAGAAACGGCCACGGCAGCATGAGCAGATAGCAACAAGCAGGGTAAATCAGTTAGCAGCAGTACAAGGGCGAGCGCCTATACAGAGCGTCATGCAATATTAATTACAACACCGAGGCAAGAGGGCAGCACGCGGACCGCATGAGCGGCGCGGCCCCGGATGGCCAGGTGTTCAGCCGGTTGAAGCATAAAAATGAGCAAAGAAAGCATTCAGGAAGTCGTACAGAAAAGTCTAGAAGATTACTTCAATGACCTGGGCGAACAGCAAGCATCGAATATCTACGACATGGTCGTACTGACCGTGGAAAAGCCCATCCTGGAAGTCGTGATGACACGCGCCGATGGCAACCAGTCGCACGCCGCGCAGATGCTGGGCATCAACCGCAATACCCTGCGCAAGAAATTGCAGGAGCACGGTTTGCTGTAATGCCGGCATGCAAGTGACGCCAAGATTTGAATCCGCCGCAGCGGGCCCAGCCTGATAGCTGACCGCTGCGCCATTCGCCAAGAACACTTAACCACCTAGCCACAGCCATGATCAAACAAGCTCTCCTCTCCGTTTCCGACAAGACCGGCGTTCTCGAATTCGCCCGCGCCCTGTCCGCCCTCGGCGTCAACCTCCTGTCCACCGGCGGCACTGCCAAATTGCTGGCAGACAACGGTGTTCCCGTCACGGAAGTTGCCGATTACACGGGTTTCCCGGAGATGCTCGATGGCCGTGTGAAGACCCTGCACCCGAAAGTGCACGGCGGTATCCTGGCGCGCCGCGATTTCCCTGAGCACATGTCGAAACTGGTCGAGCACGACATGCCGACCATCGACATGGTGGTGGTCAACCTGTACCCGTTCCAGGGCACGGTCGCCAAGGCCGATTGCACCCTGGAAGACGCGATCGAAAACATCGATATCGGCGGCCCGACCATGCTGCGTTCGGCGGCCAAGAATCACAAGGACGTGGTCGTCATCTGCGACCCGACCGACTACGACGCGGTGCTGGCGGAAATCCGCTCGGCCGACGGCAAGGCCGGCGACGTCAGCTATGACACCAAGTTCATGCTGGCGAAAAAAGTCTTTGCGCACACGGCGCAATACGATGGCGCCATCACCAACTACCTGACCAGCCTGGGCCCGACGAAGGTGCACGCCGAGCGCGGCGCCTATCCGCAAATCCTGAACGTTGCATTTGAGAAAGTGCAAGACATGCGTTACGGCGAGAATCCGCACCAGAGCGCCGCCTTCTACCGCGATCTCGTCACCACCGAAGGCGCGCTGGCCAACTACCGCCAGCTGCAGGGCAAGGAATTGTCGTACAACAACATCGCCGATGCCGATGCGGCCTGGGAATGCGTGAAGAGCCTGGGCGGCTTCGAGCAGAGCGCCGCTTGCGTCATCGTCAAGCACGCGAACCCATGCGGCGTCGCGCTGGGCAAGAATGCGGCCGAAGCGTACGCGCGCGCCCTGCAGACGGACCCGACCTCGGCATTCGGCGGCATCATCGCGTTTAATACCGAACTGGACGGCGCCACCGCCGGCGAAATCGCCAAGCTGTTTGTCGAAGTGCTGATCGCCCCGTCGTTCTCCGCCGAAGCGAAACAAATTCTGTCGAGCAAGCAAAACGTGCGCATGCTGGAAATTCCGCTGGGCAATGGCGTCAACGCCATGGACTTCAAGCGCGTCGGCGGCGGTCTGCTGGTGCAATCGCCGGACGCGAAAAACGTCGGTATCGGCGACTTGCGCGTGGTCAGCAAGCTGCAGCCTACGCCGCAGCAATTGTCCGACCTGATGTTCGCCTGGAAAGTGGCGAAATTCGTCAAGTCGAACGCCATCGTCTTCTGCGGCAATAACATGACCCTGGGCGTGGGCGCAGGCCAGATGAGCCGTATCGATTCGGCCCGCATCGCCTCGATCAAGGCGCAGAATGCGGGCCTGTCGCTGACCGGTTCCGTGGTGGCGTCGGACGCCTTCTTCCCGTTCCGCGACGGCCTCGACGTCGTCGTCGACGCGGGCGCGACCTGCGTGATCCACCCGGGCGGCTCCATGCGCGACCAGGAAGTGATCGATGCGGCGGACGAGCGCGGCGTTGTCATGTTGTATACCGGAACGCGTCACTTCCGTCATTGATATGGAACAGGCCGGGATTCAATACCCGGCCGGCAGTAACTCAGCGGCAGGCACCGGTTATTCACCGGTGCCTGCCGTATTCATTATAGAATCTGGCGATGATTATTCTTGGCATCGATCCTGCCTGCCTGCGCACGACCGGCTTTGGGGTCATTGAAAAACACGGCAACAAGCTGCGCTATATCGCGTCGGGAACCGTCAAGACGGGTTCCGAAGGGGAATTGCCGCCGCGCCTGAAGATCATCTTGCAGGGCGTGAGCGAAATCGTCGGCACCTACCAGCCCGATTGCGCGGCTATCGAAAAAGTGTTTGTCAACGTCAATCCCCAATCGACCTTGCTGCTGGGCCAGGCGCGCGGCGCGGCCATTTGCGCGCTCGTCCACGCCGACCTGTCGGTGGCCGAATACACGGCGCTGCAGGTAAAGCAGGCCGTCACGGGCCACGGCAAGGCGGCCAAGGAGCAGGTGCAGGAGATGGTGTCCCGGCTGTTGTCACTGCCCGGCTTGCCCGGCACGGATGCGGCCGATGCCCTGGGCGTGGCCATTTGCCACGCCAACAGCATCGATGCACTGGCCATGATCGGCGCGCTGGCGCCCCAGCTGCAGGGCTTGCGCATGAAGCGCGGCCGCCTGGTCGGATCGGATAAACACTCTGAAATTTAACATTAGGAACACGCGATGATAGGCCGTCTCTCCGGTATTTTGCTTGAAAAGAATCCGCCACAATTGCTGGTCGATTGCCAGGGCGTCGGCTATGAAGTCGACGTGCCGATGAGCACCTTTTACAACTTGCCCCACGTGGGCGAAAAAGTCGTGCTGTTCACGCACCAGGCCATCCGCGAAGATGCGCACCTGCTGTTTGGTTTCGGCAATGCGGCCGAGCGTGCCGTGTTCCGCCAGTTGATCAAGATCACGGGCGTGGGCGCGCGCATGGCGCTGTCGATCCTGTCCGGCATGACGATTGCCGACCTGGCGCAGGCGATCACGTTGCAGGATTCGGGCCGTCTGGTCAAAGTACCGGGCATCGGCAAGAAGACGGCGGAACGTTTATTACTGGAATTGAAGGGCAAGCTGGGAGCCGATATCGGCGCCGGCGGCGCGCATGCGGCGCCCGATGCGCAATCGGACATCCTCAATGCGCTGGTCGCGCTCGGTTATTCGGACAAGGAAGCGTTGGCGGCCGTGAAAAACGTGCCGGCCGGCAGCGGCGTGTCGGATGGCATCAAACTGGCGCTGAAAGCGCTGTCGAAAGGCTGATAGGGCATGAGCATTCAGACCGACAGCTTCACGGAACAGCGCATCATCGACGCGGCGCCCATCTCGCACAACGAAGAAGCGATCGAACGGGCCTTGCGCCCCAAGCAGCTCGACGAGTACGTGGGGCAGGAAAAGATCCGCGACCAGCTGGAAATCTTCATCACGGCCGCGCGCCAGCGCAAGGAAGCGCTCGACCATACTTTGCTGTTCGGCCCGCCTGGCCTGGGCAAGACGACCCTGGCGCACATCATCGCGCGCGAAATGGGAGTCAATCTGCGCCAGACCTCCGGCCCCGTGCTCGAACGCCCGGGCGACCTGGCGGCGATTTTGACGAACCTGGAAGCGAACGACGTCCTGTTCATCGATGAAATCCACCGCCTGTCGCCCGTGGTGGAAGAGATTCTGTATCCGGCGCTTGAGGATTATCAAATCGACATCATGATCGGCGAAGGCCCGGCCGCCCGTTCCGTGAAACTCGATCTGCAACCGTTTACATTAGTGGGCGCCACCACGCGCGCCGGCATGCTGACCAATCCGCTGCGCGACCGCTTCGGCATCGTGGCCCGGCTGGAGTTCTACAACACGGGCGAATTGACGAAGATCGTCACGCGCAGCGCCGCCTTGCTGAAGGCACCGATCGACCCGGAAGGCGCGCATGAAATCGCCCAGCGCGCCCGTGGCACGCCCCGCATCGCCAACCGCCTGTTGCGCCGCGTGCGCGATTTCGCGGAAGTCAAAAGCAATGGCGAGATCACCAAGGTGGTGGCCGACCGCGCGCTGGCCATGCTCGATGTCGATTCCGCCGGTTTCGACGTGATGGACCGTAAACTGCTCGAAGCCGTGCTGTTCAAGTTCGGCGGCGGCCCCGTCGGCATCGGCAACCTGGCCGCCGCCATCGGCGAAGCGGCCGATACCATCGAAGACGTGCTGGAACCTTACCTGATCCAGCAAGGCTTTTTGCAGCGCACGCCGCGTGGCCGTGTCGCCACGCCGGCCGCCTACCTGCACTTCGGCGTCAGCGCGCCGCGCATGGGCCCGGGCGGCGAAGCGTGGGAGCTGTGATGGCGGAAGGCAGCCAGCAGGCCATGCCCGGCATGCAGATCTGGATCGACGCCGATGCCTGTCCCGTCGTCATCAAGGAAATTTTGTACAGAGTCGCCGACCGCCTGGAGTTGCCGCTCACCCTGGTAGCCAACCAGGGTTTGAGGGTGCCGCCGTCGCGTTTTATCCGTACCGTGCAAGTACCATCGGGCGCCGACGTGGCCGACCAGGAAATCGTGCGCTTGCTCAATCCCGGCGACCTCGTCATCACGGGCGACATCCCGCTGGCTGCCGACGTGCTCACCAAGGGCGGTTTTGCGCTGAACCCGCGTGGCGAGTTTTATACGAAAGACAATATCGCCCAGCAACTGACGATGCGCGCCTTCATGGAAGAACTGCGCAGCGGCGGCGTCGACACGGGCGGCCCGGCCGCCTTCAGCCAATCCGACCGGCAACAGTTCGCCAACAGCCTGGACCGGCATCTGAGCAAGCATCACCGCAAGCCGGCAGCGCCGCAGACGTAAAAAAACCGGCTAACAAGCCGGTTTTTTTCCGCGCCAGTTTGATCTAGCGCATGACTTTGCGTGTCCCCACGACTTCCACCGTCACGCGGCGGTTCTTGGCGCGGCCGGCTGCACTCGTGTTGTCGGCCACGGGCTGCGTTTCTCCCTTGCCTTCCGTGTAGACGCGGCTCGTTTCCACGCCTTGCGCCACCAGGTAAGCCTTGACGGCTTCGGCGCGGCGCTGCGACAGTTTCTGGTTGTAGGCGTCGGAACCGACGGCATCCGTATGGCCGACCGTGACGATCACTTCCAGGTCCATGCCGGTCAGCTGGCCGACCAACTGGTCCAGCGCCGCCTTGCCTTGCGGCTTGAGCGTCGATTGATCGAAATCAAACAGCGCTTCGGAAGCAAACGACACTTTTTCCGAGACGGGCGCCGGCTTCACCTCGGCCGCAGGGGCCGGCATGGTTTCGCTGATGGGTGGCAATGCCACCGGCGCCGGCTGGTAGGCTGGCGTGGCGCTGGCCGGGCGGCCCAGTTTATACACGAGGCTGACGGAATACAGGTCCGCATCGCCGCGGTTGCCGACGGCGTCGTTCAGGCGGTAGCGCTCGACTTCGCCGCGCAGGGCCAGCGCTTCGCTGAACTTGTATTCGAGGCCCAGGCCCAGCTTGGCGTTGAGCTTGCGCTCGCTGGCATGCGTATTGGTCGAGCCCAGCAGGCGGTTGCCGCTGAATTCCGTGTTGGTCTTGGTGTAATGCATGCCGACACGGCCCAGCAGGGACAAACGCTGCGACAGCGGCAGCTGGCCCAGCAAGTCCAGGTTCACGCCGCGAAAGCCCGCTTCGCCGTTGAGTACGCCGTTGCCGCTGGTGGTCGACTTGAAGTCGAACTTGCCCAGGTCAAAGTAACCCCCTTCCACGGCGAAATACTGGTTCAGTTGCCGGCCAACAAACAATTTATAGCCGGTGTCGCGCTGGTCCTTGCTGAAACCGGTGACCGTTTCGCCGTTGGCGGCAAGGCTGGCGCGCAGGCGCGGCTCGTCGATGTTGGCGCGCGACTGGCCCACGCCCGCGCCGATGTACCAGGCGCTGTTGGCCCAGTCCGGGTTGATGAAGGTGTTGTCCTGCGCCTGTGCCGATTGTGCCGCCAGCAAGGCGCCGGCCATCACGCTCAGCGCGCCCAGTGTGTGTGCGATAGTCATGGTCATGTCCCGTTTATTTGGTGATCTGGTTGTTGCGCAGGGTGACGGCAGCAGCCGTCAGCACGCGGCCATTGAGCAGGGTCGTGTTGTCGCCCACCGTGATGGCGGCGGACTGGCCCAGGATATTGCCCTTGAAGACGCTGTTCGCGGCCAGGGTGGTCGGGCCGACGGGCAGCCAGCTGACGTTGTCGGCCGTGGCGCCATTGTTCAGGGCCACCACCGAATTGACGGTCGAATCGAGCGTCAACGCCGTGCGGAAGATGTACACGCCGGGACCGTTCAGGGTCAGGGTACCGGTGATGCTGATGGCGCCCGCATAGCAATACACGCCGGGACCGAAGGTCTGGCCGCCCAGGTCGATGCCGCCGGCAAAGCTGACGTCGCAAGTCCGGCTATTGCCGTCCGTGATCGCCGCTTGCAAATCCGTCATGGCGCCGGCCAGGATGGCGCCCGACTTGTAATTGGTAAAACCGGCCGCCTGGGTCGGATCGACCGTTTGCGATGGCGCACCGACGTCGCCCGTGATCAGGGTGGTGCCGCCCGAATTGTTGGTGATCGAGGTGCCGGCCAGCACGCCGAACGGCGCCGCGCGGCCCAGATTGATCGGGTTGAGGACGGGCGGGATGGCCACTGCCGTGACGGTCAACAGCGCGCGCTGCCTGACTGGCCGCCGGCCGTGGCCGTGATGCTGCTGGTGCCGGCGGCAACACCGGTGGCGATGCCCGTGTTCAGTACCGTGGCGTTGGCGACGCTGCCCGAAGTCCAGCTGGCGCTGTTGGTGATGATGGCATTCGAGCTGTCCGAATAGGTTGCCGTGGCAACGAATTGCTGCTGGGCACCGATAGCGACGCTGGCGGTGGCTGGCGTGACGGCGATGCTGACCAGGGTAAGGGCAGGGACTGTGACGGTGGTGCCGGCCGTCTTGCCGTTGAAGCTGGCGTTCATGGCACTGCTGCCGGCTGCAACGCCGGTGACCAGGCCGCCGCTGGCGACGGTGGCGAAAGCGGGCGTGGCGGCAAGGAAGCTGCTGCCGGCCGTGACGTCAGCCGTGCTGTTGTCCGAGTAGGTGGCAATGACGGCCAGCTGGCGCGTCGCGGCGACAGGGATGATCGGGTTTTGCGGCGTGACGGCGATCGACAGCAAGGTCGCCGGCGAGACGGTCAACTGGGCCGCCGCGCTCTTGCCGCCGAATGCGGCGCTGATGTTGCTGTTGCCGGCAACGATGCCGGTGCTCAAGCCCGTGGCGGCGTTGACGCTCGCGCTGGCCGGCGTGGCCGACGTCCAGGCCGCCTTGGCGCTGACGTCTTGCGAAGAACCGTCGCTATACGTGGCGATGGCCGTGAATTGCTGGCCAGCGCCGATGGCGACCGTTGCCGTGGCTGGCGTGACGGCCAGGCTGGACAAGGTGGCGGCCGGCAGGCCGAGGATGGGATCGCGTCCCTGGTCGCCGCCGCCGCAACCGGCAAGGGCCGCCATGGCCAGCAAACCGGCCGGGATGAGCAGCGGGCTCAAAAATCGCTTGAAGAGATTCATATAGTTCCTTTGTGCATGGCAATCATTGCCGGGCATCCGCGGATGAGGTCATCCGGCAGAGCCATGCCGCCCTTCGCTACAGGGCGATGGCGTCACAGGCATGCACTACTTTCATTTAGGAAACTTCAAGTATGTTCGGTGGCGCGCATAGGCTGCTGGCGCTTGCAGATAGGTTCAAAAGGGAGCGATTCGGCCTGAAAAACAACAGCAGGGCGGGCTTGCGGACGCAAAAAAGCCGGCGCATGGCCGGCTTCATCAGGGCAGGGCGTGCGTTGATTACTCTTCGCGCACCCACGTTTGCGAGCGGCCAAACATCGGCACGCCGACATAGCCGCGCACTTGCAGCTTGGTGCCGCCTTCAATCAGTTCGGCCTTGCTCTTGTAGACCTTGCCGCTGGCCGGGTCCGTGATTTCGCCGCCCGTCCATTCCTTGCCGTCATATTTCAGGCCGGACAGGATCACCAGGCCGATGATGGGCTGGTCCTTGTTGGCGCCCGTGCACTTGTCGCACTTGGGATTTTGCTCTTCGTTCGGGCCACGGAACAGCTTGTCGATCTTGCCTTGCAAGACGCCATTGTTTTCCGTGATGACGACGAGGGATTTCGGCTTGCCGCTGGCGTCGCGTCGTCGATGGTTTTCCACGTGCCGACAGGAGTGTAGTTGCCGTCGCGCGCGGCGGCGCTGCCGGCGATGGCCAGGGCGGCCATCATGATGCTTGCTGTGACGCTTGCTTTGAAAATTTTATGCATTGCTAGTCTCCAATGGTTTTTTTGATCGGGTCACGAACAGTTATATACCAAGGCAAGACCAGCGGTGCTGCGCGGCGTCACGGATGACGCCGCGCAATCCTTCCAAACCTGCCTTATGCGCTGGCTAGTTTAGCAAACTGTTCGCGCAGTTTTTCAATTGTCGCCGAAAAACTGAGCAAACGCTCGTTTTCTTGCGCAACGATGGCAGCCGGAGCGCGCGCGACGAAGCTTTCATTGCCCAACTTGCTGTTGACCTTGGCAATTTCCGCTTCGATGCGGGCGATTTCCTTGCCCAGGCGCTCGCGTTCGGCGGCCACGTCGATTTCCACTTTCAGCATCAGCTTGGTGGTGCCGACGATGGCGACGGCCGCAGGCGAGTCCGGCAGCGCATCGACGATCTGCACGTCGGCCAGCTTGCCCAGCGACTGGATGTACGGCGCGTACGAGGCCAGCGCGGCCTTTTCCGCCGCATTGCCCGCTTCGACGATCAGCGGCACGCGCACGGATGGCGAAATCTGCATTTCGCCGCGCAGGTTGCGCGTCGCATCCGTCAAGGCTTTCAGCTGCTGCATCCACGCTTCGGCCGATTCGTCGATCTTGCTGGTGTCAGCGATCGGATACGGCTGCATCATGATCGAATCACCTTCCGGCTTGAGCGTCTTGCCGGCCAAAGGCGCCACCGTCTGCCACAGCGCTTCCGTGACAAATGGGATGATCGGATGGGCCAGGCGCAGCACCACTTCCAGCACGCGCAGCAGGGTGTGGCGGGTGGCGCGCTGCTGGCCTTCCGTGCCTTGCTGTACTTGCACCTTGGCTACTTCCAGGTACCAGTCGCAATACTCGTCCCACACGAATTTGTAGATCGATGCGGCGATATTGTCGAAACGGAAGTCTTCAAAGCCCTTGGCCACGTCCAGTTCCGCCTTTTGCAGCAGCGAGATAATCCACTTGTCCGCTTGCGACAGATCAACATCGTTCGCCGTGCAATCCTTGCCTTCCGTGTTCATCATGACGAAACGGGTGGCGTTCCACATCTTGTTGCAGAAGTTGCGGTAGCCTTCGCAGCGGCCCAGGTCGAAATTGATGTTGCGGCCCAAGGACGCATAGCTGGCCATGGTGAAGCGCACGGCGTCCGTGCCGTAGGCCGAAATGCCGTCCGGGAATTCCTTGCGCGTCGCCTTGGTGATCTTTTCCGCGTCGCGCGGGTTCATCAGGCCCGTGGTGCGCTTGACGATCAAGCCTTCCAGGTCGATGCCGTCGATCAGGTCGATCGGGTCCAGGGTGTTGCCCTTCGACTTGGACATTTTTTGCCCCGTCGAGTCGCGCACCAGGCCGTGCACGTAGACGGTTTCAAACGGCACCTTGCCGTGAAGTGCGCCGTCATCATGACCATGCGCGCGACCCAGAAGAAGATGATGTCGAAACCCGTGACCAGCACGGACGAGGGCAGGAAAGCCTTCATGTCCGGCGTTTCTTCAGGCCAACCCATCGTCGAGAACGGCACCAGGGCCGACGAGAACCACGTGTCGAGCACGTCGTCGTCGCGCTTCAAGGGACCCGTGCTGCCGGCGGCCAGGGCCTTGGCTTCCGCTTCGGCTTGCGTTTTCGCAACAAAGATATTGCCCGCGTCGTCGTACCACGCCGGGATTTGATGGCCCCACCACAGCTGGCGCGAGATGCACCAGTCCTGGATGTTGTTGAGCCACTGGTTGTAGGTGGTGCTCCAGTTTTCCGGCACGAACTTGATTTCGCCGTTGGCGACCTTGTCCAGCGCCGTTTCCGCGATCGACTTGCCGGGGAAGAAAGTGCCTTCCGGGGCCGGCTTGCTCATGGCGACGAACCACTGGTCGGTCAGCATCGGCTCGATGACGACGCCCGTGCGGTCGCCGCGCGGCACCATCAGTTTATGCGGCTTGACCTGTTCCAGCAAGCCTTGCGCGTCGAGGTCGGCGACGATCTGCTTGCGGGCGGCAAAGCGGTCCATGCCGCGATACGCTTCGGGTGCGTCGTCCGTGATCTTCGCGTCCAGGGTCAGGATGACGATCTGCGCCAGTTTGTGGCGCTGGCCGACGGCGTAATCGTTCATGTCGTGCGCCGGGGTAATCTTGACGCAGCCCGTGCCGAATTCCTTGTCGACGTATTCGTCGGCGATGATGGGGATTTCGCGGTCCGTCAACGGCAATTTCAGCATCTTGCCCACCAGCGCCGTGTAGCGCTCGTCCGTCGGATCGACGGCCACGGCCACGTCGCCCAGCATGGTTTCAGGACGGGTCGTCGCCACCGTCAGGAAACCGCTGCCGTCGGCCAGCGGGTATTTGATGTACCACATGGAACCGTCTTCCTCCTCGGACACCACTTCCAGGTCGGACACGGCCGTGCCCAGCACGGGGTCCCAGTTGACCAGGCGCTTGCCGCGGTAGATCAGGCCTTGCTCGAACAGGCGCACGAAGACGTCGGTGACGACTTTCGAGCGCGGCTCGTCCATCGTGAAGTATTCGCGCTGCCAGTCGGCCGAGGCGCCCAGGCGGCGCATTTGCCCGGTGATGATGGAACCGGATTTTTCTTTCCATTCCCACACTTTTTCCACGAATTTCTCGCGGCCCAGGTCATGGCGCGAAATCTTTTGCGCGTCCAGCTGGCGCTGCACGACGATTTGCGTGGCGATGCCCGCATGGTCGGTGCCCGGTATCCAGGCCGTGTTGTGGCCCAGCATGCGGTGGTAGCGGGTCAGGCCATCCATGATGGTCTGGTTGAACGCATGGCCCATGTGCAGGGTGCCGGTGACGTTCGGCGGCGGCAACTGGATGCTGAAGGAAGGTTTTCCCGCATCGAGGGTGGCGGTAAAGTAACCGCGCTGTTCCCACTCGGTGCGCCAGAATTGTTCAATGTCGGCGGGCTCGAAAGACTTGGCTAATTCCATGATTTGGCGTGTGATTGGCAAAAGGAACCATTATAAGGGGTGCATAAAGCATGCGCAGCAAATAGCGGGCCTGGATGGCCCGAAAAGCCGCGCACGATTGCGCAATATTGCCTCATTGTATTTTTTTCAAGCTATCATCTTTGCAATATTATTTAAATATTCAGGCGATCATGAAAAAATTGTGGCAATTGGCCGTGTTCGGCGCAGGATTGGCTGCCGGAGGCGCGTGCGCCGGCGTTCCGGAGGGGATGGAGGCTCTGCAGGATGGGCGCTGCAGCAAGGCCGTGGCGCAATTGCGCGGACCGGCGCAGGGTGGCAATGTGGAGGCGCAGAAAGTCCTCGGCGATATCTACGGGGGCCGGAGCGAATGCCGGGACGTGGAGCGCAGCGAGGCTGAAGCGGAGCGCTGGTATCTGCTGGCGGCCAAGGGCGGCGATCGCGCCGCGCAGGAGGCGCTGGTTTTCATGTATGCATACGCGCCGGGCCGCATGCGCAATCCATCGCGCGCGCGGCCCTGGTTGGGCGTCATGGCGGCGCAGGGTGAAGGCAAGCCCCTGCAGGATCTGGCACAAATGCATGAACGGGGCGAAGGCGGGCCGGCCGACCGGGTGCTGTCATATGCACTCAACCTGCTGGCGCAGCAAGACAAGGAGTGGAGCGGCGCGGCCGCGATGGAGAAGTCCCTGCCGGCGCAGCGTGGCAGGATGTCGCCGGACCAGGTCGATGAAGCCGTGCGCCTGGCTGCCAGCTGGAAGCGGGGCGCGCCCCTGCCGACGACGTCGCTGACGGGACAGCGTTCGCCGCAGGACTGGTACCGCCGCGCCGCCGAGGCCGGCGACATGGAAGCCGCCTACCAGCTGGGCTTGCTGTGCTGGAAAGGCACGGGCGGCCTGGATGAAAAGCAGGCCGCCCGCTGGCTGCGCAAGGCCGCAGAAAGCGGCATTGCCAAGGCCCAGCTGCTGCTGGCCGTGCTGTATGGCGAGGAGGCGGGCGTGCCGCAGGACTATGTGCTCGCTTCCATGCTGAGCCAGTTGGCGGCGGCGGGCGGCGCTGCGGAGGCCGGCGACGCCGTGGCCCGCTGGGCAAAGAAACTGAATGCGGCGCAACAGGCCGAGGCGGATCAGCTGGCGCGGGCATGGAAGGTGGGCATGCCGTTGCCGCAGGTCTCCGTGCACGGCATGGAACGCTTGATCAATTATGTGCACGAGGCACGCAACAAGCTGCCGCCGACGCCAGAGGTGACGGCGCTGTTCAATGCTGCCAGAGAGGGCGATGAAGCGGCTTTCGGCAAGCTGCTTGCCGGCGTTGCCGAGCCGGGCAACTATGCGCTCGACAGGCTTCCCTTGCTGAACTATTTGATCTTGCCTCCATCCAGCATGTTCGAAGCCGAAGCGGCATGGCTGAAGGCGCAAACGTGGCGGGACGACGATCAGGAGCGACTGGCGCAGGCCTCGCAGCCGGCTCGCCGCCAGGCGCTGCGTGAGCGGCACGCCGCGCTGTTGCCCACCAAGCTGCGCATGATGACGCTGCTGTTGCAACGCGGCGTGCCGCTCGGCGAAGGCGATACGCTGTACCACGCCGCGCCCCTGCACCTGGCTGCCCTGTATGGCAATGCCGCGATGGTGCGCCTGTTGCTGGCGCATGGCGCCGATGTGCGGCAATACGGCGGCGAAAACCAAACGATGGCGCCGCTGGAATACGCCTTGCAGCAAGAGGATGCGGGCATCTTGCCGGAATTGATAGACGCGAATGAACGGACGGCCAGCATGATCGCCATGCTCGACGCAGGCGCGGGCCGGCCATATTTGCTGGTAGACCAGTATCTGGCAGAGAAAAAAGCCAAGAAAGGCGGGGCTGCGCAGCCAGCCGAACGGCCGCTGGCCGATTCGTTGATATGGGGGCGCTTGCTGCGCCTGACGCGCGGCACCGAAGTGCTCGATAAAATGCTGGCCACCGGCACCACGCCGAATGTTGATGAGCAGGACAAGTCGCTGTACGCCTATGCCGCCGAAGCGGGCAACGCCGGCGCGCTCGATTGGCTCAAGCAGCGCGTGCCCCGGCATGATGCAAAGGGAGAGGATCGCTGGCTCGACGCGGCGATGCGCGCCATGTACAACCATCAGCCGGCGTCCGACGACGTGCTGCGCCAGCTGGTGGTGCCCGGCATGCCATGGCAGCAAGTCGGCCCCGCCGCCGAAGTGTCTTACCAGGGACAGCAGGCGGCGCTCGATTCGCGGCGTCTGGAAAAGGAGACGCTGCTGTGGCATGCGGTGCGCAGCCAGCGGCACGACTGGGTCGCCCGCCTGGCCGCGATGGGCGCGCCTATCGTCAACGACGGTTATCGTCCGCCCTTGCTGGCGGCCGTCGAAAATAGCGACGCGGCGATGGTCAAGCTGTTGCTGAGCCTGGGCGCCGATCCGCAGGGCGGGGAATTTTCCGTGTTGAAGATGGCGCAGGAACGGGCGTCGACACCGGAAAGCAAGGCCGTGCTGGCCTTGCTGAAGGCGGCAGCCAAGGCGCGCTAGATTCCGGCAGCCGCACCGCCCTGCAAGGATCAGGGCAAGGCCGCCGGCCTGGCGCTGCCGCAGTGTTGGCCTGGACGGCATGCGCCATCTTGCGCGGCGGAATGGCCGTGTTTTGGCGGCCTGGCGAGTCGTTTTCCTGCAACAGAACGGGAATAAGGGCGCTGCCGATGCTACAATGCCGGCCTCGGCGCCTCCTGCCCCACCCTTGCGGACGGCGCCTGCAGACGCGGTTGTATAACGTTTCATATCCAGCACTCGTCCGCGTCTCAAGGCCAGCGCATCAGCGATGCCAGCCACCTTCAGAGCGTCCCCTCCGGGCCGGGCGCCTGAGCCACGCGCACCGCCAGCGGTGCACCATTCACGGCGGAATCAAAGCGGCGCCTCCATTGCACGCCGCTGCCGCCACAGCTTAGCCAGGATCTGTTGTCCGGCGCGTCGTCTTTTGATACGGCATCCCCCGCATGGCGCCTTGCCGCCTGTGGCCTTGCCGTGGCCGCCGCTTTCCTGGTGTCGCTTTTACAAGGAAATCATCATGAAAAAAATCGCCATCGTTGCCGGCCTTGCCACCACCCTGGGCGCCTTGCCTGCCGCCCACGCCCAGTCGTCTGTTGAAGTGTATGGCCTGATGGATGCGGGCCTGGTGCAGGAAGGCGGCGTCAGCAAGCTCACCAGCGGCATCTCGGCCGGTTCGCGCCTGGGCTTGCGCGGCACGGAAGCGCTGGGCAATGGCTTGCAAGCCGTGTTCACCCTGGAAGCGGGCGTCCTGAGCGACACGGGCCGCTCGGACCAGGCGGGCCAATTGTTCGGCCGCCAGGCCTTTGTCGGCCTCAATAGCCCGCTGGGCATGCTGACCGTGGGCCGCCAGTACAACCTGCAAAGCCAGGCGCTGACGGACGTGGCCGACCCCTTCGAAGGCGGCTTTGCCGGCGCGGCGACCAACCTGGCCGGCTACTCGGCCACGCGCATCGACAATACCGTGCGCTACACCTCGCCCGAGCTGCGCGGCGTGACGGGCACCGTCATGTATGGCGCCGGCGAACACACGGGTGTGGCGGCGGATCAGCGTTCGCTGGGCCTGTCCCTGGGCTATGTCAACGGTCCTTTGACCCTGCGCCTGGCGCGCCAGAGCCGTGCCGGCGAGCCGGGCAAGGCCGACGCGAACAACACCATTCTGGCGGGTAACTACAACTTCGGCGTGGCCACGGCGTTTGCCGGCTATGGCCGCAACACGGGCGAGGGCAGCTCGATGTTCTTCGCGGAAAACCCATATGGCGCGGCGCAGGCGCCCACCGCGTCGAACGACAGCCGCGATGCCATTGTCGGCGTGTCCGTGCCGCTCGGCGCGACGACCTTGCTGGCCTCGTATGTGCGCAAGGATGACCGCGATGCGGCCAACCGCGACGCGCAGCAGCTGGCCATCGGCGCCACGTACGCCTTGTCCAAGCGCAGCAAGGTATATGTTGCTTACGCGCACATCCGCAACCGCAACGATGCCGCCTACATGGTGGGCAACGCCACGGAAGTGGGCACGGGCAACCGCGCCTTCAACGTCGGCTTGCGCCACGCGTTTTAAGGCCTGCTCAACCCATCGCCAGGGCAGGCAAGGTGCTGCCCTGGCGTAATAATTCTTCGAAGGCGGGCGCGGCCAGCGGACGGCAGAACAGATAGCCCTGCATCTGGTCGCAGCCGTGCTGGCGCAGGAAGGCCAGCTGCTGCGCCGTTTCCACGCCTTCGGCAATCACTTTCAGGCGCAGGCTGTGCGCCAGCGCGATGATGGCTTGCACGATGGCCGCGTCGTCGTCGCTGTGCGTGAGGTCGCTGACGAAGGATTTGTCGATTTTTAATACGTCGATGGGGAAGCGGCGCAGGTAGGCCAGGCTGGAATAGCCGGTGCCGAAGTCGTCGATCGACAGCTGCAAGCCCAGCGCCTTGAGCTTGTCCATGGTGGCGATCGCCTGTTCCACATCCTGCATCATCATGCTTTCCGTCAATTCCAGCTCCAGGAAACGCGCTTCCAGGCCCGTCACGGCCAGTATCTCCCGCACCGATTGCAGCAAGCCGCTTTGCCGGAATTGCCGCGCAGACAAATTGACGGCCAGGCGCAAGCCGCCCAGTCCCTCCCGTTGCCACGCCCTTGCTTGCGCGCACGCCGTGTGCAGCACCCAGGCGCCGATGGGCACGATCAAGCCCATTTCTTCGGCCAGGTGGATGAATTCGCCGGGCGCGATGGCGCCCAGGGTGGGGTGGCGCCAGCGCAGCAGCGCTTCCATGCCGACGATCTTGCCGCTGTCGAGCTCCACCTGCGGCTGGTACACGAGGTGGAACTGGCCACGCTCGAGCGCATGGCGCAACTCGCTTTCCAGGTTCAGCCGGGCCAGCATGCTGGCATTCATGGCCGGCGCGTAGCTTTGCCAGTGGTTGCGGCCTTGCTCCTTGGCCCGGTACATGGCGATGTCGGCATGCTTGATCAGGGTTTCCGCGCTGTCGCCATCGTCGGGATAGGTGGCCACGCCCATGCTGCACGTGAGAAAGAATTCATGGCCGCCCACCAGCAGCGGCTGGGCCACGGCGTCCAGCACGCGCTGCAGGATGAGCTGGCCCGGGTCGCTGTTGGCGTGTTGCGGCAGCAGCAGGACGAATTCGTCGCCGCCGAGTCGCGCCACCGTATCGACTTCGCGCGTGGCGGCGCGCAGGCGGTCGGCGATCAGTTTCAGCAGGGTATCGCCCGCGTCGTGGCCCAGGGTGTCGTTGACGAATTTAAAGCGGTCGAGGTCGATGAAGACCACCCACAGGGGCAGGGTGCTGCGGCGCGCCACGGCCATCGCCTGTTCCAGCCGCTCGCGCAGCAATAAACGGTTGGCCAGGCCCGTGAGGATATCGTGGCGCGACTGGAATTCCAGTTCCTGCTCGAAGCGCGCATGACGGTGCTGATGTCGTATTGCGCTACGACAAAGTGGCTGACGGCGCCATCGCCATCGTCGCGCACGGGCGCGACAAACAGCTCGCTCCAGTACGTGCTGCCATCCTTGCGGAAATTGCGCACGATGGCCTTGCCTTCGCGCTGTTCGTTCAAGGCCGCGCTGATGGCATGCATGTCCTGGCGCGCATGTTCCGGCCCCTGCAAGTCTTCCAGTCGCTGTCCGATGACTTCGCCGGCCGCATAGCCGGTGATGCGCTCGAAGGCGGGATTGACGTATTCGATCAGGTAGCCTGGCGCGTCGGCGCTGCACAGGATGATGGCATTGGCCGACACTTCGATGATGCGTTCGCGCAAACGCAGCGACTTTTCATTGCGCATGCGCGCGGCGATATCCTCGGACAGGCGTAAATTGGCAAACTGCAAGGCTGCCGTGCGTTCGCCCGTGATGCGGGCAATCACGGAATTGCGCGACACCAGCTGGTACACATAGGCCGTGGCCAGCAGGCTCGATAATATTCCACCCAGCAACACGTACAGCGAGCCGCGGCGGTTCGCATCCAGGGTCAGCCCATGCGCGGGCAGCATGGCCGCACTCAGCGCATGGCCGCTGGCGTGGTATTGCAGCAGCACCCTGGCGCTTTCCGCTTCGATCTGCCGCGCCGAGACATAGCACAGCGCCGTCAGGCACAGGCCGACCGCCAGGGTGATCAGGGCCGAGGTGGAGACGGAAATGGAGATGCGCTTGAAGAATGATTGCATGATGGCGTCCGGTAAGCAGCGCCGGCACCGATCCGTGATCGGGCAGCCCTGGCAGTGATTGACTGTAGGGCGCGCAGCGATTCAGCGTCCGTTCGCTACCGAACGGACATTCATGCCAGCAAGAAATATAGTCGGTCCACCGTGCAAGCAGTGTGTTACGCTGCACACCATGGCGACCCTCGTTCGGACGCCTTTCATACACCCCCTAGCTGACGACTGGAAACCAGGAAACCTGCCCATGTCGAGTCCGCATGCCCAGCTGCACAACCCGAATCAAAACCATTTGCTCGCCGCCATGCTCGACGCCGATTTCGCGCGCCTGGCTCCCCATCTGGAGCAAGTCTCCATGCTGCTGGGCGACGTGATCTACGACTCGGGCGACAAGCTGCTGCATGTGTACTTCCCCACCACGGCCATCGTTTCCATCCATTACCTGCTGGAAAACGGCAGCTCGTCGGAAATTGCCGGCGTCGGCAACGAGGGCATCGTGGGCGTGTCGCTATTTATGGGCGGCAACTCGACGCCGAGCCGCGCCGTCGTGCAGACGGGCGGCGTCGGCTACCGGCTCAAGGCCCATCTGCTGATGGAAGAATTCGACCGCGCCGGCCCCGTCATGCGCTTGCTGCTGCGCTATACGCAAGCCCTGATCACGCAAATGTCGCAGACGGCAGTATGCAACCGCCACCATACGGTGGAACAGCAATTGTGCCGCTGGCTGCTGCTGACCATGGACCGCCTGCCAACCGCGAGCTGACCATGACGCAGGAACTGATCGCCAACATGCTGGGCGTGCGCCGCGAAGGCGTGACGGAAGCGGCGGGGCGCCTGCAGCAGCGCGGCCTCATCAGTTATCGGCGCGGCCATATCACGGTGCAGGACCGCGCCGGCCTCGAAGGCAATGTGTGCGAATGCTATGGCGTGGTGAAGAAGGAATTCGCGCGCCTGCTGTCGGACGTGCGCCAGCGCCAAGGCCGCTAGGCGCCGCATTTCCGTCTCCTTTATTGTTGTCATAGCCCAGGCTACCCATGCACTCAGTTGAAAATAACCCTAACCGCGCCCCGTCGCGCTGGCCCATGGCATTGGCGTTTTCGTTCAGCGCCATCGCCCTGCTGGCCGTCGGCGCGCTGGCCTGGCGCGCGCCGTTCGAGACGGCCTGCGTCATCGACGCACTGGTCTTCCTGCTGCTGATGCTGCTCGTGGCGCTGTACCGGCGCACCGTGGCGGCCAGCCTGCCGCGCCAGCTGCTCAAGGCGGGCGCCCTGCAGGATGCCATCTTTAACAGCGCCAATTTCTCGTGCATCGCCACCGATGCGCAGGGCGTGATCCAGATTTTCAACGTGGGCGCCGAACGCATGCTCGGCTATGCGGCCAGCGACGTGGTGGACAAGCTGACGCCGGCCGGTATTTCCGACGCGCAAGAAATCGTCGCCCGCGCGGCCGCCCTCAGCGCCGAACTCGACACGCCCATCACGCCGGGCGTGGAAGCGCTCGTGTTCAAGGCCACGCGCGGCATCGAAGACATTTATGAACTGACGTATATCCGCAACGATGGCAGCCGTTTCCCCGCCATCGTTTCCGTGACGGCCTTGCGCGATGCGCAGAGCAAGGTCATCGGCTATCTGCTGATCGGCACCGATAACACGGTGCGCAAGCAGGTCGAGGCGGAACAGGCGCTGCTGGACCAGCGCCTGCGCGAACAGCAGGCGTATACGCGCTCGCTGGTCGAGACCAATAATGCCGAGCTGAAGAAGGCGCGCCTGGTGGCGGAAAAGGCCAACCGCGCCAAGTCCGAATTCCTCTCGAGCATGAGCCATGAATTGCGCACGCCCCTGAACGCCGTGCTGGGTTTCGCCCAGCTGATGGCGTCCGACGTGCCGCCGCCGAGCCCGCCGCAGCAGCGCTCGATCGAGCAAATCCTCAAGGGCGGCTGGTATCTCTTGCGTTTGATCAATGAAATCCTCGACCTGGCCATGATCGAATCGGGCAAGGTCACCCTGTCGCAGGAAGCGATGTCGCTGCTCGACGTGCTGCAGGATTGCCAGGCCATGATCGCGCCGCAGGCGGAAAAGCGCGGCATCCGCATGCATTTCCCCCGCTGCGGCAAGGCCTTTTATGTGCATGCGGACCGCACGCGCGTGAAACAGGTGATGATCAACCTGCTGTCGAACGCCATCAAGTACAACCAGGGCGGCGGCGCCGTCACCGTCGAATGCAGCGGGCATGGCGACAAGGTGCGCGTGAGCGTGCGCGACAGCGGCGCCGGCCTCGACGCGGCCCAGGTGGCGCAGCTGTTCCAGCCGTTTAATCGCCTGGGACAGGAAAACAGCACGGAAGAGGGCACGGGCATCGGCCTCGTCGTTACCAAGCAACTGGTCGAATTGATGGGCGGCACCATCGGCGTCGACAGTGCCGTCGGCGTGGGCACCACGTTCTGGTTCGAGCTGGCCGCCAGCAGTGCGCCGAAACTGGTGCTGGGCGACGGCGACGCGCTGCCGCAGGTGCAGGAGCCGCAGGAAAGCCTGCGCACCTTGCTCTACGTGGAAGACAATCCCGCCAACCTGGCGCTGGTCGAGCAATTGATCGCCCGCCGCAGCGACTTGAAGTTGCTGACGGCCATCGATGCGCACCTGGGCATCGACCTGGCGCGCACCTACCAGCCGGACGTGATCTTGATGGATATCAACTTGCCCGGCATCAGCGGCTACGGCGCGCTGCACATCCTGCATGATGATCCCCTCACCAGCCACATTCCCGTCATGGCCCTGTCGGCCAACGCCGTGCCGCGCGACATCGAAAAAGGCTTGCAAGCGGGCTTCTTCCGCTATCTGACCAAGCCGATCAAGGTCGTCGAATTCATGGACGCGCTCGACGTGGCCCTGCACCATGCAGCCGCGCACGGCCTGGCCGACGACACTCACGCAATACGCTAATTCAGCACTCAATTTTAGGAATACCGCCATGCTTCAAGCCACCGAGATCCTGAACGCCAGCATCCTCATCGTCGATGACCAGGAGGCCAACGTCATGCTGCTGGAACAGGTGCTGCGCAATGCCGGCTACACGCGCATCACGTCCACCATGGACCCGCAAGCCGTGCGCGCGCTGCACCAGCAGCACCGCTACGACCTGATCCTGCTCGACTTGCAGATGCCGGAAATGGATGGTTTCGAAGTCATGGAAGGCTTGCGCGACCTCGAGGCGGGCAGCTACCTGCCCGTGCTGGTGATTACGGCCCAGCCCGGCGGCCACAAGCTGCGCGCCCTGCAGGCGGGCGCCAAGGATTTCGTCAGCAAGCCCTTCGACCTGGTGGAAGTCAAGACGCGCATCCACAACATGCTGGAAGTGCGCTTGCTGTACCAGAAGCTGGCCGAATACAACAAGTCGCTGGAACAGATGGTGGAAGACCGCACGGCGGAATTGCGCGAAAGCGAAGCGCGCTTCCAGCGCTTCACGGAACTGTCGTCCGACTGGTACTGGGAGCAGGATGCGCAGGGCAATTTGACGCGCTTTTCCGGCCCCGTGGCTGAAATGCTGGGCATCGGCAGCGAAGAAGAGCCGCAGCGCTGGAACGCCGCCGAGCGCGCCTTGCTCGACGCCAAGATCGCCGCGCGCGAACCGTTTCTCGATTTCATCTACAGCCGCGCCAACCTGGACGGCAGCACGCAGTATCTGCAGGTCAGCGGCGAACCGATGTTCGACAATGGCAGCCGCTTCATCGGCTACCGCGGCATCGGCCTCGATGTCACGGAGCGCCATCGCAGCGCCTGATTTATACTTGGTGCCATCGATACAGACCAGGAAAAATCATGACTGACAAATCTCCCTCCTACTGGTTCCCCGCCAAGACCTATGGCTGGGGCTGGGGCTTGCCCATCACCTGGCAGGGCTGGCTGGTGTTCCTGGCCGCGCTGGCGCTGTTCGCCTGCGGCGCCTTCCTGTTCCCGCCGCAAACCATGCTGGTCGCTTACATCGTGTATGAAGCGGCCATCGTTGCCGTGCTCATTTTCATCTGCCAGCGCAAGGGCGAACCGACCAGCTGGCGCTGGGGCAAGAAGAAATAAGCGTGACGCCGTCTGCTGCATTGCAGCAGATGCGCAAACACGACACCGGCAAGAAATCATCTGGCCACGCGGCGCGAACCGCGTATAATTGGCTCGCTGCCGCAAGGCGGCAAACGCTAGGGGTCCTGCCTTTCGCTGTGGAAACACAGTGCAAGCGCGGGTGAGAAATACCCTCCGAACCTGATCTGGATAATGCCAGCGAAGGGAAGCTTTAGGATGACTGCACCCCGCTTTTCCGCGTGCGTAATTCCGAACCTCCTTAGCTGGCTCCAGGCTTAAAAATAGTCTAGCCAAGGAGCCAAAATGAACGCCAACCCGAAATTCCTCTCCGCCACCGCCACGGTCGACGAAGCCGCCATCGCGCCGCTGCCCAATTCGCGCAAGATCTACGTCGAAGGCAGCCGTCCCGACATCCGCGTGCCCATGCGCGAAATCAGCCAGTCCGACACGGAAGCGTCGTTCGGCGGCGAAAAGAATCCGCCGATCTACGTCTACGACACCTCCGGCCCGTACACGGATCCGGACGTGAACATCGACATCCGCTCGGGCCTCGATACGCCGCGCCTGCCATGGATCATGGAGCGGGCCGACACGGAAGAATTGCCCGGCCCCACCTCCGACTATGGCATCGCCCGCCTGGCGGACCCGAAGCTGGCCGAACTGCGTTTCAACTTGCACCGCAAGCCGCGCCGCGCCATTGCCGGCAAGAACGTGACGCAAATGCATTACGCGCGCCAAGGCATCATCACGCCGGAAATGGAATTCGTCGCCATCCGTGAAAACATGCGCCGTCAGGAGTATTTGCGCGAACTCAAGGCTTCCGGCCCCATGGGCGAACGCCTGGCCGACCTGATGGGCCGCCAGCATCCGGGCCAGTCGTTCGGCGCCAGCATCCCGGCCGAGATCACGCCGGAATTCGTGCGCGAGGAAATCGCCCGCGGCCGCGCCATCATTCCTGCCAACATCAATCACCCGGAAGTCGAACCGATGATTATCGGCCGCAATTTCCTCGTGAAAATCAACGCAAACATCGGCAATTCCGCCGTGACGTCTTCCATCGGCGAGGAAGTGGAAAAGATGACCTGGGCCATCCGCTGGGGCGGCGATAACGTGATGGACTTGTCCACCGGCAAGCACATCCACGAAACGCGCGAATGGATCGTGCGCAACACCCCGTACCGATCGGCACCGTGCCCATCTACCAGGCGCTGGAAAAGGTCAACGGCAAGGCCGAAGATTTAACTTGGGAAATCTTCCGCGACACCCTCATTGAACAGGCCGAGCAGGGCGTCGATTACTTCACCATCCACGCGGGCGTCTTGCTGCGCTACGTGCCGATGACGGCCAAGCGCCTGACGGGCATCGTTTCGCGCGGCGGCTCCATCATGGCGAAATGGTGTTTGGCGCACCACCAGGAATCGTTCCTGTACACGCATTTCGAAGAAATCTGCGAAATCATGAAGGCCTACGACGTGTCGTTCTCGCTGGGCGACGGCTTGCGCCCCGGCTCCATCTACGACGCCAATGACGAAGCGCAGCTGGGCGAACTGAAGACCCTGGGCGAGCTGACGCAGGTTGCCTGGAAGCACGATGTACAGGTAATGATCGAAGGCCCGGGCCATGTACCCATGCAACTCATTAAAGAAAACATGGACTTGCAGCTGGAACAGTGCGGCGAAGCACCGTTCTACACCCTGGGACCGTTGACCACCGACATCGCGCCCGGCTACGACCACATCACTTCGGGCATCGGCGCGGCCATGATAGGCTGGTACGGCACGGCCATGCTGTGCTACGTGACGCCGAAGGAACACCTGGGCTTGCCCAACAAGGCGGACGTCAAGGATGGCATCATCACCTACAAGATTGCGGCGCATGCGGCCGACCTGGCGAAAGGCCATCCGGGCGCGCAGATCCGCGACAACGCCCTGTCTAAAGCCCGCTTCGAATTCCGCTGGGACGACCAGTTCAACATCGGCCTGGACCCGGACAAGGCGCGCGAATTCCACGATGAAACCTTGCCCAAGGATTCGGCCAAGGTGGCGCATTTCTGCTCCATGTGCGGCCCCCATTTCTGTTCGATGAAGATCACGCAGGAAGTGCGCGAATATGCGGCCGGCATGGGCATCGCGGAAGACAAGGCGCTCAAGCAGGGCATGGAAATCAAGGGCCATCGAATTCATCAAGAACGGCGCCGAGCTGTACCGCAAGGTCTGAAGGAGAGCGTGATGCCTGCATTGATATCCATCACGCTCAACGGCGCGCCGCACCAGGTGCCGCCGGGGCAAACCCTCGATCAACTGATCGCCGCGCTGTCGCTAGAAAACCAGGCGCTGGCGCTGGCCGTCAACCGCAACGTCGTGCCGCGCAAGGCGTGGCCGGGACAGGTCTTGCAAACGCAAGACCAAGTGGAAATTGTACGCGCCATCGGCGGTGGCTGAGAACGTCCAAGCAAACCTACTGCGCGTCGCGCTTTGCGGCCTGTGATGCTCACCGTGCTCTAGCACGGTTGCGCGTCTCGGCCACAAATCATCGTCGCTCGCTACGGTTTTCTTCGGACGTTTAAAAACTTAAGGAAAAGCACATGAATACCGCAACACATGACGACCTGCTGACCATCGCAGGCAAACAGTATCAATCGCGCTTGCTGGTGGGCAGCGGCAAGTACAAGGACTTGCCGCAGACGCGCGAAGCGACGGATGCGGCCGAGGCGCAGATCATCACGGTGGCGATTCGCCGGGTCAACATTGGCCAGGACCCGAACGCGCCCAGCCTGCTCGACTTCGTACCGCCGGACCAGTACACGATTTTGCCGAACACGGCCGGCTGCTACAACGCAAAAGATGCCGTCTACACGCTGCAGCTGGCGCGCGAGCTGCTGGGCGGGCGCAATCTGGTGAAACTGGAAGTGCTGGGCGATGAAAAGACCCTGTTCCCGCACATGCCGGAAACGTTAATTGCGGCCGAGGCGCTGGTCAAGGATGGCTTTGACGTGATGGTCTACTGCAGCGACGACCCCATCCAGGCGAAAATCCTGGAAGACATCGGCTGCGTGGCCGTCATGCCGCTGGCCTCGCTGATCGGCTCGGGCATGGGCATCCTGAATCCGTGGAATCTGTCGCTGATCATCGACCAGGCCAAGGTGCCCGTGCTCGTCGACGCGGGCGGCGTGGGCACGGCGTCGGATGCGGCCATCGCCATGGAACTCGGTTGCGATGGCGTGCTGATGAATACGGCTATCGCCGGCGCGGGCGACCCCGTGCGCATGGCGCGTGCCATGAAACTGGCCGTGCGGGCCGGGCGCGAAGCGTTTCTGGCGGGCCGCATGCCGCGCAAATTTGCCGCTTCCCCATCGTCGCCGATGGCGGGCCGCCTGGCGTGATGGTGCCAACGTTGCCGACAGTGCTGGTGTTTGCCGGCGTCGATCCTTCGGGCGGCGCCGGCATCGCCGCCGATATTGTCGCCATTGCGGCGCAGGGCGCGCATGCGCTGCCCGTCGTGACGGCGCTGACGGTGCAGGACAATGACCGCGTGTTTGCTGTCGAGCCTGTGGCGCCGGAATTGCTGCGCCGCCAGGCGCAGGCGCTGATCGACAAGATGGCGATTCATGCCGTGAAAATCGGCATTCCCGGCAGCGCCGCGAACGCGGCCGTCATCGCGCAACTGATCGCGCAAAATTGCGCCAAACCCGGCCGGACTTGCCCGTCGTGCTCGATCCCGTGCTGGCCAGTGGCCATGGCGACGTGCTCAGCCGGGACGACGCCGTGCTGGCGCTGGCGCCCTTGCTGCCGGTGACGACCGTGATGGTGCCGAACGGGCCGGAAGCGGCGGCCCTCGGTGGAGCAGACAACCTGCTTGCGCAAGGCTGCCGGCACGTGCTGGTGACGGGCGGCCATGGCGAAGGCGCGACGGTCGTCAACCGCTGGTTTGACGCCGGTGGCGGCGAGCGCGAGTGGCGCTGGCCCCGGCTGCCCGGCGAGTTTCACGGCAGCGGCTGCACCCTGGCCTCCGCCATCGCGGCGCAACTGGCGCTGGGGCAGGCGCTGCCGGAAGCGCTTGATCTGGCGCAAGCCTATTGCCATGCGGCCTTGTCCCATGCGTATGCGATTGCGCCCGGTCAACGCATGCCGCAACGATTCATTCAATAAGGAAAACATCATGCGTGGACTGTATCTGGTCACCCCGAACTGGGACGACACCGACCGCCTGCTCGACATCACGGAACAGGCCTTGCACGGCGGCGTGGCCCTGCTGCAATACCGCCACAAGAGCGCCGACGCGGAGCAGCGGCGCGAGCAGGCGGGCGCCCTGCTGGCCCTGGCGCGCAAGTATGGCGTGCCCTTCATCATCAACGATTTTATCGCGCTGTGCGAAGAGCTCGACGCGGACGGCGTGCACGTGGGCGGCACGGATGCGTCCGTGGCGCAGGTGCGCGCCCGGCTGGGCAAGGACAAGATCGTCGGCGCTTCCTGCTATGGCGACATGGCCCTGGCACGGACGGCCGAGGCCGGCGGCGCCAGCTACGTGGCCTTCGGCGGCTTTTATCCCTCGCTGGTGAAAAAGTATCCGGTTACGACACCTTTGGACATCGTGCTGCAGGCCAAACGCGAGATCGTTTTGCCCTGCGTGGTGATCGGCGGCATGACGCCGGACAACGCGGCGCCGCTGGTGGCGCGCGGCGCCGACATGGTGGCGGCCATCAGCAGCGTATTTAACAATGGATACGAGGCAGATGATGTGAATATTGCAGTGCAGCAATTCAATCAATTATTTGCGGCGTGAGCATGGGAGTGCGGGGCTGATTTGGGGCAATAATCGGCATATAATAAGAGCATCATTCATTACCGAGGTCCCCCACCCATGAGTCAGCCAGCCGCCGCGAAACGCCTTATCCTGATCGTTGACGATGACCAGCTGCTGTTGGAATTCCTCGGCGAAGTCCTGCGCCATGCCGGCTACGAGACGGCCCTGGCCCATTCGGCCGAAGTGGCGCTGCAGCTGATCGCCCAGCGCGAGCCGGACCTGGCCTTGCTCGACATCCACATGCCCGGCATGTCCGGCCTGGAATTGGCCAAGCGCCTGCATGGCGAGACGGGCGTGCCCTTCATGTTCCTGTCCGGCAGCGGCGACAGCGAATCGGGCAAGCAGGCGGCCGCCTATGGCGCCGTCGGCTACGTGGTAAAACCCGTCGATGAAGGCCGTTTGATGCCCGCCTTCGAAGCGGGCCTGGCGCGTGCGGACGAGATCCGCCAGCTGCGGCGCACCGAGCTGAACCTGAACGCGGCCCTGGCCGCCGGCCGCGAAACGAGTTTGGCCGTCGGTTTGCTGATGGGCAAGTTCCAGACGGACCGCAACACGGCGTTCGAAGTGTTGCGCGACCACGCCCGTTCCAGCCGCCGCAAGATCAATGAAATCGCCAGCCAGCTGCTGCTGGCCGAGGAAACCCTGAACGGCCTGCACGGTGCATTTTTGAACCGGGCAAAGAAGAACGTCTGAGAAAATCTACTGCGCGGTGCGATTTGCGGCCGGCGATGCTCACTGTGCATGCGCACAGCTGCGCTTCTCGGCCACAACTCACATCCGCTCGCTACGATTTTGTCAGACGTCGTGGCGTTCCGAACGGGCGTGCACTCGTCATCGGCGAATTGTCTTGCTATCATGGTTAATGCTGGCGCGCTGTAGCGCACCTTAAAATTTTGACAGGACACACATGAAAACCAAAGCAGCGATTGCCTGGAAGGCGGGCGCCCCGTTGACCATTGAAGAAGTCGACCTGGCCGGCCCGCGCGAGGGCGAGGTCTTGGTCGAGATCAAGGCCACGGGTATTTGCCATACCGATTACTACACCTTGTCGGGCGCCGATCCGGAAGGCATCTTCCCGTCCATTCTGGGACATGAAGGCGCCGGCATCGTCGTCGACGTGGGCCCGGGCGTGAAAAGCCTGAAGAAGGATGACCACGTCATCCCCCTGTACACGCCGGAATGCCGCCAGTGCAAATTCTGCCTGTCGCAAAAAACGAACTTGTGCCAGTCGATCCGCTCCACGCAGGGGCGCGGCCTGATGCCGGACGCCACCTCGCGCTTCTCCATCGACGGCAAGCCCATCTTCCACTACATGGGCACCTCCACCTTCTCGAACTACATCGTCGTGCCGGAAATCGCCCTGGCGAAGATCGCGCGAAGACGCACCGTTCGATAAGGTCTGCTACATCGGCTGCGGCGTCACCACCGGCGTGGGCGCCGTGTTGTTTACGGCCAAGGTCGAGGCGGGCGCGAATGTCGTCGTGTTCGGCCTGGGCGGCATCGGCCTGAACGTGATCCAGGCGGCGAAGATGGTCGGCGCAGATAAAATCATCGGCGTCGACATCAACCCGGCGCGCCAGGCCATCGCGCGCAAGTTCGGCATGACGCATTTTGTCAACGCCAACGAAGTGGAAAACGTTGTCGACACCATCGTGCAGCTGACGGACGGCGGCGCCGACTATTCGTTCGAATGCATAGGCAACACCACCACCATGCGCCAGTCGCTCGAGTGCTGCCACAAGGGCTGGGGCCAGTCCATCATCATCGGCGTGGCGGCGGCCGGCCAGGAAATTTCCACCCGTCCATTCCAGCTGGTGACGGGGCGCGTGTGGAAGGGTTCCGCCTTCGGCGGCGCGCGCGGCCGCACGGACGTACCGAAGATCGTCGACTGGTATATGGAAGGCAAGCTCAATATCGACGATTTGATCACACACAGGCTGAAGCTCGATGATATCAATCAAGGTTTCGATCTGATGAAGAGCGGCGAATCGATCCGCTCCGTCGTGCTGTACTAATAAATTACGAATTACGCCGTACCACGGCGTTTTTGCGGAGGCTTAGGCCTCCGTTTTTTTGCCCGCTTGCCATCCATCGCCCATGTTTGCCATCCAGTCGGGTCTTTTTGCAGCCTGTCGCAGCGCGCTGGAGGCCAGGTCCGGTTGCCGCTACAGTCAACGCTCCACTACTTTTGCGACGAGGCAGCCATGTCCACTTCCCACCGTTTGATCCTCAGCCTGGCCGGTATCCTGCTTGGCGGCAGCGCGCTGGCCGTACAGCCGCCGCAGCCTCCTGCGCCACCGGCCCCGCCTGCCGCGCCCAGCGTGCAGGTCAGCCGTTCGCTCGACAAGGGCGAAAGCTATGCGCTGGTCGACACGGCACCAGGGATGGCGAGGGTGTCATCGTCGTCGACAGCGATATGCACTCGCAACAGGTGGAAAAGCTCAAGCGCACGATCAAGGGGCCATTCCTGTGGTTCCGCGACCAGGGGCAGGCCTACGTGCTGCAGGATGCTGACTTGCTGGGCAAGGTGCGGGCGGCATGGCAGCCCTCGAAACAGCTCGGCAAGCAGATGGGCGCGCTCGGCGATCAAATGGGCGCGCATGGCAAGGCCATGGGCGAAATGGGCCGCAAGATGGGCGCCCGCAGCCTGGCGAACGGTAATTCGCGCGAGTCGGAACAGCTGCGCGTGCTGGGGCGCCAGCAGCAGGAGCTGGGCCGCAAGCTCGGTGACGCCTCGCGCCGCCAGGCGCTGGCCACGAGCGACACGGCGCGCCGCTCGGCCGAGCGCGATGTGGAACGCCTGCAGCAGCAGATGGAAGATGCGCAGGAAGAGATGGAAGAGGTCAACGACCGCATCGCCGACGTGCATGAGCGCGAGGCGGAGAAAATGGAGCAGATATCGCGCCAGATGGAGCAGCGCAGCAAGCCGATGGATGCGCTGGGCAAGCAGATGGGCGACCTGGGCCGCCAGCAGGAAGCCGTCGTCAAGATCGCCGACAAGACCACGCGCCAGGTGATCGCCCAGGCGCTCAGCGAAGGCAAGGCAAAACTGGTGCGCTAGGATCCGTGCCAGGCGGCAGCCACGGCGCGGTATTGTGCCGGCAGCTGCTCCCTGGCCTCGTCTTCGCCGGCATACACCTCGTCCTGCAGCGTTTCCCATTGCGCATCGCAGCTGAAACGGTAGACTTGCGCCTCGTCGCCGTAGCGGCACACGGCCAGGCCGTGGATGGCGACGGGGCCGGCGCCATGCGCATCGGTGACGTGGCCGAAGGGCAGGTCGGACCAGGCCCAGGCCAGTACGCGGGCGCCGTCGAGGTGGCTGGGAGGTGTCATGGGCGTTGTTTCCATCGGCTGTGCAGTGATGCCGATTGTAGCGCGCACGCGGCGAATCCGGCGCGACCGCTGGACAAATGCACAGTATTTTTAGCCATGCCGGTATAATCACGGGATGCAAAATCTTCTTCACAACCTCAATCCCGAACAATTGGCCGCCGTCACCTTGCCGGCGCAGCATGCGCTGATCCTGGCCGGCGCCGGTTCGGGCAAGACCCGCGTGCTGACCACCCGCATCGCGTGGCTGATCCAGACCCAGCAGGTATCGCCGCCCGGCATCCTGGCCGTGACGTTTACCAATAAAGCCGCCAAGGAAATGCTCACGCGCCTGTCGGCCATGCTGCCGATCAATACGCGCGGCATGTGGATCGGCACCTTCCACGGCCTGTGCAACCGCTTGCTGCGCACGCACTACCGCGACGCGGCCCTGCCGCAGACGTTCCAGATCCTCGATTCGCAGGATCAGCTATCCGTGATCAAGCGCTTGTTGAAGGCGAACAATATTGATGATGAGAAATTCCCGCCGAAGACGGTGATGTATTTCATCAACAACGCCAAGGACCAGGGCTTGCGCGCCACGGACGTGGAAGCGTACGACGCGCACGAGCGCAAGATGGTCGAGCTGTACCAGCTGTACGACGACCAATGCCAGCGCGAAGGCGTCGTCGATTTTGCGGAACTGCTGCTGCGTACGTATGAATTGCTGAGCCGCAACCAACCGTTGCGCGAGCATTACCAGGCGCGCTTCCGCCACATCCTCGTGGACGAGTTCCAGGATACGAACAACCTGCAATACAACTGGCTTAAATTGCTGGCCGGCCACGGCAGCCGCGATGGCGGCGCCCTGTTTGCCGTCGGCGACGATGACCAGAGCATCTACGCGTTCCGCGGTGCGAATGTCGGCAATATGAGCGCCTTCGAGCATGAGTTCCAGGTCAAGAACTTGATCAAGCTGGAGCAGAACTACCGCTCGCACGGCCACATCCTCGACAGCGCCAACGTGTTGATCGCGAACAATAGCAAGCGCCTGGGCAAGAATCTGCGCACGGATGCGGGCCATGGCGAACAGGTGCGCGTGTACGAAGCCAGTTCCGACTTGCAGGAAGCGCAGTGGATCATCGACGAGGCGAAGAGCCTGATCGCCGATGGCGCCTCGCGCAGCGAAATCGCGATTCTGTACCGTTCGAACGCGCAGTCGCGCGTGATCGAGCACGCGCTGTTTTCAGCCAGCATTCCGTACCACGTGTATGGCGGCCAGCGCTACTTCCAGCGCGCCGAGGTCAAGCATGCGATTGCTTATTTGCAACTGATGGACAATCCGCACAACGATTCCGCTTTCTTGCGCGTCGTCAACTTCCCCACGCGCGGCATCGGCATGCGCTCGATCGAGCAATTGCAGGCTGCGTCGGAACAGTACGGCATTTCGCTGTACGCGTCCGTGCCCTACGTGGCGGGCAAGGCGGGCAGCGTGCTGGCCGGCTTCGTCAAGCTGATAGAGGGCGTGCGCTTTGAAACCCAGCAATTGTCTCTGCCGGAATGGTCAGAGTCGTGCTGGAAGCGAGTACCTTGCTCCAGCATTATCAGAATGAAAAGGAAGGCGCCGACCGCATCGAGAATCTGGAGCAGATGGTCAGCGCGGCCAGCCAGTTCATTTCCGAGGAAGGTTTTGGACAGGGCGCACCGGCCCACCTGGGCCCAAGCGCCCAGGCGCAGTCGGGCGCACCCGTCGTCAACCAGGATGGCATCGAAATTCTGGATGCCGACGCGCCGCTGCCGGCCGTGATGTCGCCGCTCTCCGCATTTTTATCGCACGCATCGCTGGAAGCGGGCGACAACCAGGCGCAGGCGGGCCAGGATGCGCTGCAGATGATGACGGTGCACTCGGCCAAGGGCCTGGAATTCGACAACGTCTTCATTACGGGCCTGGAAGAGGGCCTGTTCCCGCACGAAAGCAGTTCGAAGGAAGACAATGGCGTGGAAGAGGAACGCCGGCTGATGTACGTGGCCATCACGCGCGCGCGCAAGCGCTTATATATGAGCTTTTCGCAGACGCGCATGCTGCACGGCCAGACGCGCTACAACATGAAGTCGCGCTTCTTCGACGAATTGCCGGAAGAATCGCTGAAATGGCTGTCGCCGAAGGTGCAGGCGAACTGGTTCGGCAACCGCAAGTCGGCCTGGGACGAGGCCCCCAAGGTGGCCAGCCTCGGTTTGGACAATGCTATAGCGCAAAAGATCGCGCAAAAAGCCACGGGCGGCGGCTGGCGCATCGGCGAATCCGTGGCGCACGCCAAGTTCGGCGAAGGCGTGATCGTCAATATCGAAGGCGGCGGCGGCAATGCGCGCGCGCAGATCAACTTCGGCCAGCACGGCATGAAGGTGCTGGATCTGGGCATCGCCAAATTGGAACGCTTGGGCCGCTAGTTTGCTGAGCAGCAATAAGAAAGGGCAGCCTGCGCAGGCTGCCCTTTTTTTGTGCAGAATCGAAATCAGTCGTTCGGCTTATCCAGCGACACCGTCTTGCTTTCATCGGCGGGCACGCCGAAGATCTGGCGGTAGGCGGCGTAGAACGAGCAATGCATGATGATGGTCAATATCATCGACAGGGGCATCATCATCTGCATCATCAGCGGCGTGCGGCCAAAGATGACGGCCAGCAACTGGCTGGTGACGACGCTGATGGCGAACCAGGTGGCGGCGAAGACGATGAAGGCCGACAGCGAGCGCCAGACGGCGAAAAAGCTGAAGAACAGCGCCTTGCCCAGGCCGGTTTGGCGCCAGTAGATCAGCGGCGCGGCAAAGCAGAAGGCCATGGCTGCCGGCACGTACAGCGCGATGGCCAGCAGGATGCCCAGACCCAGGCGCGATTCGGGGATGGCGGCGCGCGCCGCTTCTTCCGTCAGCTGGCCCGTGACAAGCTGCCACAGCAAGCCATCATCGACCAGGGTCGAGGCGCCGATGGCAACGATGGCCATCAGGATGTACAGTACGCCCAGGCCGAACAGGGACGGAAAGGCCGGCTTGCGGAAGCCCGAAATCAAGAGGCTGGGCAAGACGCGCTTGCCCTGGTCGATATTCAGGCAGCCTTGCACGAAGGCGACGGAAAACACGGGCACCAGGATGACGGGCAGCATTTGGCCCAGCACGGGCACGATGCTGACGGCCAGCATGCAGAACATATAGCCGAGAAACAGCATCGACATGCCGCCAGGTTGCTGGCGAAACAGGGAAAATCCCTGTTTCACCCATTGCCAACCTGTACTTGCAGGTAATTTTTCCATGTTTAAAACAGTTCCGGGGCAGGTGTGGCGATACGTTCGCGCAGAATGCGTTCGAAATGCGTGGGATCGTGCGGGGTCAGCATTTCCGCTTCGCGCGGCTGGTAATAATCGTACAGGCGCGACAGCCAGAAGCGCAGCGCGGCAGCGCGCAGCATCGGTTGCCATGCCGTCTGTTCTTCATGCGTAAACGGACGCACGGCCCGGTAGGCGTCGAGCAGGGCGCGCACTCTTTCCTTGTCGAGCACGCCCGTGGCCAGGTCCACGCACCAGTCGTTGATGGTGACGGCCACGTCGAACAGCCAGGTATCGCAGCCGGCAAAGTAAAAGTCGAAAAAGCCCGTCAGGCGCTCGCCGTCAAACATGACGTTGTTGCGGAACAAGTCGGCATGCACGGGACCGCGCGGGATGGCTTTATAGGTATCGCAGGCAGCAAAGGCGTCCTGGAAATGGATTTCCGCGCGCAGCAAATGCGCTTTGGCATCGTCGAGGTGGTGCAAGACCAGCGGCGTGGTGCTGTTCCACCAGTCCAGGCCCCGCAAATTCGGCTGCTGCAGGGGGAAGTCCTGCGCCGCCAGGTGCATTTTCGCCAGCATGGCGCCCACGGCCGCGCAATGCACGGCTTGCGGCGCCATCTGCGAGCTGCCGTCGAGTTTGCTGACGATGGCGGCCGGCTTGCCTTGCAGGGCCGTCACCAGTTCGCCGTCCGCATTGGCGATCGGCGCGGGCACCAGCACGCCCCGGTCCGCCAAATGGCGCATCAGTTGCAGATAGAACGGCAATTGCTCGAAGCTGAGGTTTTCAAAGATCGTCAGCACATACTCGCCGCGCTCCGTGCTCAGGAAGAAATTGCTGTTTTCGATGCCGGACGCGATGCCCTTGAGCGCCAGAGGTTTGCCGAGTGGAAACTGCGTGATCCACTGGCCGATATCGTCCAGGTGTAGCGCGGTAAAAACTGCCATGGGAAAGAGGGGAATGGTCTAAAAGGTCAAAAAAAGCCGGCTGCCCCCGCGCATGGCCGGGGCAGGGCAGAAGAGAGTGGCTGCTTACTTCGCTGGTGCGGGCGGCGCTGGCGCGTCCGCGGCCTCTTCGTCGCGTTGCTTCTGTTTCTTCTTGCCCAGATCAAATTCCAGCACTTTCCATTGCGGGCCGCGCAGGGCGCCGCCGTGGGCCTGGTCGGCGCCGGCGGCAGGCTTCATGTAATAGGTGCTGCCGCCGCTGGTGACTTTCACCTCGCTGGTGACGCCCGCTTCGCGTTTTTCGGTAATCTGCTGCTTGGCGGCGGCCGGCGCCACGGTGATGGGCGCTTCGCCCATTTCCTCGATACGTTCGAGCTGGGGTGGCGCGTCGCTCGGTTTGGCCGGCGTCTGGGCGCTGGCAATGGCTGAACATGCCAGCAGGGGCAGGGCGAGGAATGTCCAGAGTGTCGATGTACGCATCATGATGGGTTCGCTTCCATGTGTGGGACTGCAGCGCGTGCAGTGGTGTAATGCCGTCAATTTATCTATAAGGCATTGTAACAAACTGGTAGGCAATGCTGCTTAATACGGCTGATTAAATGCGGCGAAATGGCTGGCAGCGGCTGCCCGCGCGCCCGCACGGGGCCGCCAGGGTGGCAAAAACAGCAAGAACGGCGCGCGTTGCGGCCGGTGGCGCGGCCCTAAACTCTGCGATAATTGGGCGAACTTCCACCCGCCCGCCGCTCTGCTCCCTGGGCGGGCGCGCTCACCTTATTTTATTGGCATTATGCAAAACACCCTGCTGCTGTTAGTCGACGGTTCCAGTTACCTTTATCGCGCCTTCCATGCGCTGCCCGACCTGCGCAGCCCGGACGGCTATCCCACGGGCGCCATGCACGGCATGGTCAACATGCTGCGCCGCCTGCGCGCCGATTACCCGGCCGCCTACATCGCCTGCGTCTTCGATGCCAAGGGTAAAACTTTCCGCGATGACATGTATCCTGAATACAAGGCCACGCGCGCCTCGATGCCGGACGATCTGCGCCTGCAGATCGAACCGATCCACGAAGCCGTGCGCGCCATGGGTTGGCCGATTCTGATGGTCGACGGCGTCGAAGCGGACGACGTGATCGGCACCCTGGCCGTGCAGGCGGCCGCCGCCGGCATGAACGTGGTGGTGTCGACGGGCGACAAGGATCTGGCGCAGCTGGTCAACAGCCAGGTGACCCTGATCAATACCATGAGCAACGAAAAGCTCGACGAGGCGGCCGTGCTGGTCAAGTTCGGCGTGCCGCCCAACCGCATCATCGATTATCTGTCGCTGATCGGCGATACGGTCGACAACGTGCCCGGCGTGTCGAAATGCGGCCCGAAGACGGCCGTCAAATGGCTGACCCTGTACGACAGCCTGGAAGGCGTGATGGAAAACGCGGCCAATGTGGGCGGCGCCGTGGGGGAAAACCTGCGCACGGCCCTGCCATGGCTGCCGCAGGCGCGCGCCTTGATCACCGTCAAGACCGATTGTGATTTGTCGCAACACATGACGACCATCGCCGACTCGCTGGTGGCGAAGCACGAAGACAAGGAAGCCTTGCTGGCCTTTTTCCAGCGCTACGGCTTCAAGGCCCTGCTGCGCGAACTGGGCGCCACGCCGCCGCCGATGTCGCCCGTTGGCGCACCGCCTGCCGCCGGCGTTTCCGCCGTCAACACGACGGGCGACATGTTCGCCGACGCGGCCCCAGCAGTCGAGGCCGTGTATGAAACCGTGTTGACGGATGAACAGCTCGATAAATGGATCGCCCTGATCGATGCCGCTGCCCTGACGGCCGTCGACACGGAAACCACCTCGCTGGAACCGATGACGGCGCAAATGGTCGGCATTTCCCTTTCGGTCGCCGAACACAGCGCCTGCTACATCCCGCTGGCGCACGACTACGCGGGCGCGCCCGAGCAGTTGACGCGCGAACACGTGCTGGCGAAATTGCGCCCGTGGCTGGAAGACGCGAACAAGCCCAAGCTGGGCCAGAACCTCAAGTATGACAGCCACATCTTCGCCAACCATGGCGTGACCCTGCGCGGCATCGCCCACGATACCTTGCTCGAATCGTATGTGTTCGAGTCGCACAAGAAACACGACATGGACAGCCTGGCCCTGCGCCACCTGAACTACACGACGATCCCGTTCGAGGACGTGTGCGGCAAGGGCGCCAAGCAGATCACGTTCAATCAGGTCGAGGTGGAGCAGGCGGCGAAATACGCGGCCGAGGATGCCGACGTGACCTTGCGTTTGCACAATGCCATGTGGGGCAATGTGGCCAATGATGAGAAGCTGACCTTCATCTATGAAAAGATCGAGATGCCGACGGCCGTGGTCTTGCAAAAGATCGAGCGCAACGGCGTGCTGATCGATGACGAATTGCTCAACATCCAGTCGGCCGAGCTGGCCGTCAAAATCCTGGAGCTGGAAAAGAAGGCGTATGAACTGGCCGAGCAGCCGTTTAATTTAGGCTCGCCCAAGCAGATCGGCGAAATCTTCTTTGAAAAGCTGAAGTTGCCAGTGGTCAAGAAAACCCCGACGGGCGCGCCGTCGACGGACGAGGAAGTGCTGCAAAAGCTGGCCGAGGATTATCCGCTGCCGAAAGTGCTGCTGGAATACAGGGGCATGGCCAAGCTGAAGTCGACCTACACGGACAAATTGCCGAAGATGATCAACGTCACCACGGGCCGCGTGCACACGAACTATGCGCAAGCCGTGGCCGTGACGGGGCGCCTGGCGTCGAACGACCCGAACTTGCAGAACATTCCCATCCGCAGCGCGGAAGGCCGCCGCATCCGCGAAGCCTTCATTGCGCCGCCGGGCAGCCACATCGTTTCGGCCGACTATTCACAGATCGAATTGCGCATCATGGCGCATATCTCGGGCGATGAAGCCATGCTGCGCGCGTTTGCCGACGGCATCGACATTCACCGCGCCACGGCCGCCGAGATCTTCGGCGTGCCGGCCGCGGAAGTGCAGAGCGAACAGCGCCGCTATGCCAAAGTGATCAACTTTGGTTTGATCTACGGCATGAGCGCATTCGGCCTGGCCGGTAATCTGGGCGTGGACCGCACGGCCGCGCAAAGCTATATCGACCGCTACTTTGCCCGTTTTTCCGGCGTGAAACAGTACATGGAAGACACGCGCCAGCAAGCGAAGGCGCGCGGCTACGTGGAAACCGTGTTCGGCCGCCGTTTGTGGTTGCCGGAAATCAATTCGCCGAACGGCCCGCGCCGCCAGGGCGCGGAACGGGCGGCGATCAACGCGCCGATGCAGGGCACGGCCGCCGACCTGATCAAGCTGGCCATGATCGCCGTGCAAGGCTGGCTGGAAACGGATGGCTTGCAAACGAAGATGATCATGCAGGTGCACGACGAACTGGTGCTGGAAGTGCCGGACGCGGAGCTGGAACTGGTCAAGCGCAAGCTGCCGGAACTGATGGCGGGCGTGGCCGCGCTGAAAGTGCCGTTGACGGCCGAGGTGGGAGTAGGACGCAACTGGGACGAAGCGCACTAATTTATAAACGCAACATTTTCAGGAGAAGCGCATGAGCGACATGATCACCGATTGTGAAAGTTTGCTGGGCCAGAGCAGCGTGTCCGGGCCGGACGGCCGGCGTGGTTTCCTGAAGGTGGCGCTGGGGGCGGGCTTTGCCGTGGCCGTGCTGCCCGTGGCGGCGCAAAACGTCATCAAGACGGATTCCGCCGGCCTCGTCACGGGCACCATGTCGGTGATGGTCGATGGCCAGGCCGTGCCCGTGTACGCGGCCCAGCCGGAAGGCAAGACGGGTTTGCCCGTGGTATTGGTCATTTCGGAAATCTTTGGCGTGCATGAACATATCGCCGATATGGCGCGCCGCTTCGCCAAGCAGGGCTACCTGGCGCTGGCGCCCGACCTGTTCGTGCGCCAGGGCGATCCCACCAAGGTGGCCAGCATTCCGGAATTGATGAAAAGCATCATCGCCCGGACGCCGGACGCGCAAGTGATGGCGGACCTCGATGCGGTTGTTGCGTGGGCGAAACAGAATGGCGGCGATACGAGCCGCCTGGGCATCACGGGTTTTTGCTGGGGCGGCCGCATCACGTGGCTGTACGCGGCGCACAATCCGGCCGTCAAGGCGGGCGTGGCCTGGTATGGCCGCCTCGTGGGCGAACCGACTCCCTTGCAGCCGAGCAACCCCATCGACGTCGCCGGCACCTTGAAGGTCCCTGTGCTGGGCTTGTATGGCGGCAAGGATACGGGCATTACGCAGGAATCGATCGGCAAGATGAAAGACGCGCTGGCCAAGGGCGGCAACAAGTCGGAATTCGTCGTCTATCCCGATGCGGGCCACGCCTTCAATGCCGATTACCGCCCCAGCTACGTGGCGGCCGATGCGAAAGACGGCTATGCGCGCTGCCTGACCTGGTTCAAGGCAC
Source organism: Janthinobacterium sp. TPC_1 (assembly GCF_056037845.1). Lineage (NCBI taxonomy): Bacteria > Pseudomonadati > Pseudomonadota > Betaproteobacteria > Burkholderiales > Oxalobacteraceae > Janthinobacterium > Janthinobacterium sp. TPC_1. Next base: position 2,450,234 of record NZ_CP195157.1, read on the forward strand.
ACGGCGTGGCGTAATACCGCAACAGAAAATACCTGCATTTTCCAGAAGTTGCCGCGAAAAGCGCACCGGGCTGTAAAATGCCCGGTTCGAGTAAATGCAGTACAATTGCATCTTCATCGCGCTACGCTGCCGCCAGACGCGCAAATGTAAATAATAAGCAATAGTCATCAGGCCAGACGCCAGCATCGCGGGCGCCCATGACCCGGCGCCATTTTGAGGTAAGAAAATCATCGATCCCGTCCTTTTATCCATTTTGCTCGCGACCACGATCGCGGGCGTGTTGAGCATTACCGCGGCGGCGATCTTTTCGTTTGCATTCCTGTCCAAGGTGGTCGAGCGCATGGTCAGCTTGTCCGTCGGCATCATGTTGTCGACGTCCTTGCTGCACGCCTTGCCGGAAGCGTTCGAGTCCCAGGCGGATCCGCGCAGCCTGTTCGCCACCCTGCTGGCGGGCTTGCTGGCCTTTTTCATGCTGGAAAAGTTCGCGATTTTGCGCCATTCGCACCACCACGAAGGCGATGGCCACCACCATGCGCACGGCCACGACAAGCACGAGGCGGGCAAGGCCGGCTGGATGATCCTGGTCGGCGACGGCATGCACAACTTTACGGACGGCATTTTGATCGCGGCCGCCTTCCTGGCCGACCCGAAACTGGGCCTGGTAACGGGCCTGGCCATCATCGCGCATGAAATCCCGCAGGAAATCGGCGACTTCATCGTGCTGCTCAACGCCGGTTTTTCGCGCCTGCGCGCCTATGTGTTCAACTTGCTGTGCAGCATGATGGCGGTGGCGGGCGGCCTGCTCGGCTATTTCACCCTGGACCGCGCCAGCAATCTGATTCCTTACGTGCTCGTGTTCGCCTCGTCCGGCTTCATCTATATTGCCCTGTCCGACCTGATGCCGCAGATGCAGCGCCGCGCCACCTTGCGTGAAACCATCCCGCAAGTGCTGCTGATCGCGCTGGGCGTGTGCATCGTGCTGTTTTTGACGCACAAGCGCCACGGCGGTTGATACGCCGTTCTGTCGGCGCAGTGCCACCTATGCTATATTGCCTTTCTGACTAACTTGCCCAGAAAGGAGGAAAATATAATGGAAGAAAACTTGTTGCTCGCCTTGTGGCGCGCACGCTCATTTAGCGCATTTGCCAGCTCTTGCCCACGTTCTATCGCGCTGCGATAACCTGGCCAGAGCAAAGTTACCCTCCTCTACGAGTCCTTTCCTGGTACTCCGTTGTCGTTAGCGCTCCTGTTAACGCGGATGCTTGCATCCCGAACAAAGACAAGAGCCATGACTACCCTTATCTCGACACAAGCTTTACAACTGGATACCCACGACGGTTTCCTCTTCAATGAACTCGCCTTTACCTTGCGCCAGGGCGACCGCATCGGCCTGATCGGCCACAATGGCTGCGGCAAATCCACCTTGCTGGGCTTGCTCAGCGGCACGCGGGAAGCCACTGCCGGCACCATCCACTATTCTCGTGCCTGCCGCTTGCAGCACGTGGAGCAACACTTGCCGCCGGAACTTGCCAAGCTGAGCCTGTACGACGCCTTGCTGGCGCCCGTGCTGGACCAGCCCGAGCTGCATTGGCGCGTCGACAGCCTGCTGGCCGAGCTGGGCTTCGAGCACGAGACGGCGCAAGTGCCCGTGCATTCCCTGTCCGGCGGCCAGCACACGCGGCTGCTGCTGGGGCGCGCCCTGCTGCAGGAGCCGAACGTGCTGCTGCTCGATGAACCGAGCAATCACCTGGATTTGCCGTCGCTGCTGTGGCTGGAGCAATTCCTGCTGCGCTGGCGCGGCGCCTTCATCCTCGTCTCGCACGACCAGCGCCTGCTCGACAACGTGGCCACGCGCAGCTGGATCTTGCGCGATAGCCGCCTGTACGACTTCGACTTGCCGTGCGGCCCCGCGCTGGCGGCGCTGGCCGAAGCCGATGTGGCCGCTGCCGCCCGGCATGCGGCGGAACAGAAGGAAATCGACCGCCTGGCCGTCAGCAGCACCCGCCTGGCGCTGTGGGGCAAGATCTACGATAACGTCGGCATGGCGCGCAAGGCCAAAAGCATGCAGCGGCGCATCGACAAGCTGCAGGACGAGCAATCGTTCGTCAGCGATGGCGCACCCTGGCGTTTGAGCCTGCGCGGCAAGGCGCTGGCGGCCGACCAGCTGCTGGCGCTCGACGGGCTGGACGTGCGCGCCGTGCCCGCTTCTCCCGTGCTGTTCCAGGCCGGCCAGCTGTGGCTGAAGCCGGGCGACCGGGTCGCCTTGCTGGGCGCCAACGGCAGCGGCAAGTCGTCGCTGCTGCGCCTGTGCTGGCAAGCGATCCAGGCGCAGGAGGAGCGCAGCGACTTGCGCTACCACAAGGCGGCCAATATCGGCTATTACGACCAGTCGCTCAGGCAACTGGCCGATACGGCCGATTTGTCCGACGCGCTGTACCCGTTTGCCGTGCAAAACGAAGCTGCGCGCAGCCAGGTGGCGCGCAAGCAAGCCTTGATTGCGGCCGGTTTCCCGTATGCGCGCCATGGCCAGACGGTGGCGACCCTGAGCGGCGGCGAGCGGGCGCGGCTGCTGTTCCTGGGGCTGTCGCTGGCCAGCTATCATTTATTGTTGCTCGATGAACCCAGCAACCACCTGGACATGCAGGGCAAGGCGGAGCTGGGGCAAGCCTTGCGCGGCTTTGCAGGCGGCTGTCTGCTGGTGTCGCACGACCGCGACCTGATCGAAACGGCTTGCAACCGTTACTGGGTGGTGGCCGATGGCCAGCTGGAAGAGTGGCCGGACGCGGCCAGCGCGTATGCACGGCTGAGTGTGGAAGATGGGCAAGCGTTGACGCCAGTGGCGCGCGTGGAGCATGCGTCCGTGGTACTGACGGACATCGACCTGCAGCTGGAACGCTTGTGCGAACTGGAGCAATTGCTGGCGGAAGACCTGGCGCGAAAACCGCGCCACCAGAAGCCGGCCAGCCAGCAGGCGTGGCAGGCGGAGCTGGAGCAGTTGAATCAATCGCTGGGGATAACGTCATAGTTATCCACCGGGCATGAAAAAGCGGACCGAGGTCCGCTTTTTTTTTTTTAGTCGCCCGTCGCCACCGGCCGCGCCGGATCGGCGCACCACTCGCTCCACGAGCCAGGATACAGGGACGCGCCTTTCAAACCGGCCACTTCCAGGGCCAGCAGGTTGTGGCACGCCGTCACGCCGGAGCCGCATTGCATGACGGCCGCTTGCGGTGCATCAAACAGGGCGCCGAAGTCGCGCCGCAGTTCTTCCGCGCTTTTAAAGCGGCCATCCGCTTGCAGGTTATCCTTGAAGAAACGGTTTTTCGCGCCGGGGATATGGCCGCCCACACGGGGTCGATGGTTTCGTTCTCTCCCCGGTAGCGGTCGGGGGCGCGCGCGTCGATCACGGTCAAGGCCTGGGTTTCCAGGTTGGCAACGACGTCTTGCACGCTGACCGTGCGCACCAGGCTGGCTTTTTCCGTCAGCTTGCCGACAGGGCGCGGTGCCACGGGCGTAACCAAGGGTAAACCTTGCGCCTGCCAGGCGGCCAGGCCGCCGTCGAGCACGGCCACATTCGGGTGGCCGAGCCAGCGCAACAGCCACCACAAACGGGCGGCGAACATGCCGCCCTGGCCATCGTACGCCACCACTTGCGTATCGTCATCGATGCCCCAGCCGCGCAGGGCGGCCAGCAGGACGTTGCGGTCGGGCAATGGATGCCGGCCCGTAAATGCCGGGCCGCGCGCCGTCTTGGGGCCGGACAGGGCCGTATCGATATCGGCAAACTGCGCATTCTGGATGTGGCCGGCGGCAAACGCATCGCTGCCGGCTGTCGGGTTGAGCAAAGTCGTGGCGGCAATCGAGGATGACCCAGTTGCTGTCATTCAGGTGGCTGGACAAATCATTGCTGTTGATCAAGGTCGTATACAAGGTCATGACTCCTTACACTTCGCTGGCGATGGGATCCGTGCGCGCAATGGCCGCGCCACGGGCCGTGTTGCGGGTATTGTAATAGGTTGCCGCGATGCCCGAGGCGAGAATGATGCCGATGCCGGTCCAGCCATGCCAGTCGAACAAGTCGCCAAAGATCACCACGCCCCAGAAGCTGGAAAAGACGATGCCTGTGTATTGCAAATTAGCAACAACGAGGGTCTTGCCCAGGCGATAGGCGCGCGTCATGGCCATCTGCGCCATGGTGGCGCACAGGCCGATGGCGGCCAGCAAGCCAATGCCGTAGGCGCTCGTGTGTGCATGCCAGACGACGGGGCCGCCGCCGGCGCTGGCCACGTGGCCAATCACGCCGGCCAGGAAATTGACGACCGAGAAATAGAACACGACCCGGTATTCGGGTTCGCCCAGCAAGCCCAGTTTGCGTACCTGCAGGTAGGCGAGGGCGGACAGCATGCCGGAAATCAAGGCCGTGATGGCGCCGGCCGCCTGCTCCGTCTCAAACACGGGTTGCAGCAGCAGGGTCACGCCGACAAAGCTCATGGCAATCGCCGCCACCAGCGGCCACTCGACCTGTTTCATGCCTTTCCACCAGCCGCCGGCGAGCAGGATCACGGCGATCCAGATGGGCGCCATGTAATTGAGCGTCATGGCCGTGGCCAGCGGCAGGATGGCGATCGCATAAAACCACAGCCATAGGGCGATCACGCCCACCACGCCGCGCCACAGATGCTGGCCCGGCATCGTGGTCTTAAAGCTGCCGCCCTGGTACAGAATCGTGCAGCTCATGACGAGCATGCCGATGATGCCGCGGTACATGACGATTTCGGAGGTCGAATACAGATCCGACGCCAGCTTCACGCACACGCCCATGATGGCGAACATAAAACTTGCAAAAAGCATCCACAACGATTGCATTGGATTCCTGAAAAAATGAGAGGATAAAAAAAGGGCCGCGCAATGCGGCCCTTCTGCTAATTACAGTTCGATATTGCTGCGGTACCACTCGTGGAAATGCTGCATGCCGTCTTCCATGGGCGATTGGTAAGGGCCCACTTCGCTCACGCCGCGCGCCATCAGGGCCTTGCGGCCCGCATCCATGCGTTGGGCGATTTCATCGTCCTCGACGCAGGTTTCCATGTAGGCAGCCCGTTCCGCTTCGACGAAGTCGCGCTCGAACAGCACGATTTCTTCCGGGTAATAGAACTCCACCACGTTGCGCGTCTTTTGCGGACCATCGGGCCACAGGGTCGAGACGATCAGAACGTGCGGATACCATTCCACCATGATGTTCGGATACAGGGTCAGCCAGATGGCGCCATACGGTGGCGCTTCGCCGCCGCGGAATTGCAGTACCTGCTCCTGCCATTTCTTGTAGGCAGGCGAGCCGGCCTGCTGCAGGCCGCGGTGCACGCCGACCGTTTGCACGCTGTAATCCTTGCCGAATTCCCAGCGCAGGTCATCGCAGCTGACGAAGCTGCCCAGGCCCGGGTGGAACGGTTCCACGTGATAATCCTCAAGGTAGACTTCGATGAAGGTCTTCCAGTTGTAGTCGCACTCGTGGATTTCCACGTGGTCGAACATGTAGCCGGAAAAATCGAGGTCTTTCGAGACGGACAAATCTTTCAATTTTTCCATCACGTTGTAGCCATTTTGCTCGAACAGCAAGCCATTCCAGCTTTGCAGCGGCGTTTTCGACAGGTTCAGGCACGGCGTCTCGGGGAAGTGCGGCGCGCCGATCAGTTCACCCTTGAGGTCGTAGGTCCAGCGGTGCAGCGGGCAAACGATGTTATTGGCATTGCCGCGGCCATTGAACATCAGCGCCTGCCGGTGGCGGCACACGTTGGACAGCACTTCGATGCCATTGGCGTTGCGCACGAGCATGCGCCCTTCGTTCTCAGACGCCAGGGTCGCAAAATCGCCGGTTTCCGGCACCATCAGCTCATGCCCGACATAGCGCGGGCCGGCTTGGAACAATTGCTGCATTTCACGCTGCAACAGCGTTTCGTCAAAATAGACGTGGACCGGAAGTTGCGCGTTTGAACGCGCCAGCTTGGCGTGAGTAGCCAGATCGGACATCCCAACCCCCCATAAATGTACAACGGTCAGCAGTGCCCCAGGCCATTCCTTGGCAGCCGCTACAGAGAGAAAGAATCCGCAAAGACCTGAATTCAAATTTGTTGAAACGGTATTTCGGACAGAACCGGCGATTATAGCGCGGATCGGCCTCGGCATTGCCAAAACCCCCCGGCAAATAGGGTACTTTAATGAGAAACATTGTCATTTGCCGTGTCATTTCCGGCGAATGGGGGCGATTGCGCTAAAATCCACTGACAAGCTGGCAACGTCTTCCCCTTTGAGCACGCCGATTGCGCTTTAGTTTTCACTTAATAGTGTGGTTTGTTCTAAAATAACGCTTCTATGCTGGCCGGGAGTCCCCGGCGTCTCCCTACAAGCCCCTCGTGCCACGAAGAGATCTGAGTCTATGTCGAAGAAATTAACTGCCGCTGCCGCAGCGCCGGCCTCGTTTGAAGAGGCAATGGCGGAACTGGCGCAGCTGGTAACGCAAATGGAAGCGGGCCAGTTGCCGCTGGAAGCATCGGTCGCGGCGTATCAGCGCGGCTCGGAACTGGTCAAGTATTGCGCAAGCCAGCTCGACAGTGTCGAAGCGCAGGTGAAAGTATTGGAAGGCGACATGTTGAAACCGTTCGTCGATGCCGGCGAGGCCGCACAATGATGGCCAGCGTACAAGATAACACCGGCGTGACCTTCGGCGACTGGATGCAAGCCACCCAGTCCGGCGTGGAAGGCCGGCTCGACCAGTTCCTGCCGGCGGCAGACGTGGTGCCGCACAAGCTGCACGCGGCCATGCGCTATGCGCTGCTGGGCGGCGGCAAGCGCGTGCGCCCGCTGCTGGTGATGGCGGCTGGCGAACTGTTTGATGCCGATCAAGATACCCTCGCGCGCGCTGCTTGCGCGCTGGAAATGATTCACGTGTATTCGCTCGTGCATGACGATATGCCGTGCATGGATGACGATGCCTTGCGCCGTGGCAAGCCCACCGTGCACATCGCCTACGATGAAGCGACGGCCCTGCTGGTCGGCGACGCGCTGCAATCGCAAGCGTTCATGCTGCTGGCCGACGGCGCGGCCATTCCTCCAGCGCGGCAAATGGCCATGATCAAGCTGCTGGCGCACGCCTCCGGTTCGGCAGGCATGTGCGGCGGCCAGGCGATCGACCTCGACAGCGTCGGCCTGGCCTTGACCTTGCCGCAGCTGGAACAGATGCATCAACTCAAAACGGGCGCCTTGCTGCGCGCGGCCGTGATCCTCGGTGCGCTGGCTGGCAAGGACTTGACGGCAGACGAGATGACGGCGCTGAACGCCTATGCGCGCGCCGTTGGCCTGGCCTTCCAGGTGGTCGACGACGTGCTCGACGCGACGGCCGATTCGGCCACCCTGGGCAAGACGGCGGGCAAGGATGCGGCCGCCAACAAGCCCACTTACGTATCGATACTGGGGCTGGAACCATCGCAGGCCCTGGCAGAACAATTGCGGTGCGACGCCCATGCGGCGCTGGCGCCATTCGGGGACAAGGCACGCCGTCTGCGCGAGCTGGCAGACCTGGTCGTGCAGCGGAAGGCATAAATGAAACTGTTAGAAACCATCAATGAACCAGCGCAAGTGCGCAAGCTGGCCCGCTCGCAACTGGTGCCGCTGGCGCAGGAATTGCGCAGCTTCCTGCTCGATTCCGTTTCCAAGACGGGCGGCCACCTGTCGTCCAACCTGGGCACGGTCGAGCTGACCGTTGCGCTGCATTACGTGTTCAACACGCCGCACGACCGCATCGTCTGGGATGTGGGCCACCAGACCTATTCGCACAAGATTCTCACCGGCCGGCGCGAGCGCATGCATACCTTGCGCCAGAAAGACGGCATTTCCGGCTTCCCCAAGCGCGACGAGAGCGAATACGACACCTTCGGCACGGCGCACTCGTCGACGTCGATTTCCGCCGCGCTGGGCATGGCGCAGGCCGCCAAGATCAAGGGCGACCCGCTGCACGCGATCGCCGTGATCGGCGACGGCTCGATGACGGCCGGCATGGCTTTCGAGGCGATGAACAATGCTGGCGTGCAGGAAGACGTCAATTTGCTGGTGATTTTGAACGACAACGACATGTCGATCTCGCCGCCCGTGGGCGCGCTGAACCGCCACCTGGCGCGCCTGATGTCGGGCCAGTTCTATGCGGCGGCGAAAAATGTCGGAAAGTCCGTCTTGCCCGGCCCCGTGCTGGAACTGGCGAAGCGCTTCGAAGAGCACGCCAAGGGCATGGTGGTGCCCGCCACCATGTTCGAGGAATTCGGTTTCAATTATATCGGCCCCATCGACGGCCACGACCTCGATTCGCTGATCCCGACCTTGCAAAATATCAAGCAATTGAAGGGTCCGCAATTCCTGCACGTGGTGACCAAGAAGGGGCAAGGCTACAAACTGGCCGAGGCGGAACCGATCTTGTACCACGGCACGGGCAAGTTCAATCCGCTTGAAGGCATCAAGCCGGCCACGGCGCCGGCCAAGATGACGTACACGGAAGTGTTCGGCAACTGGCTGTGCGACATGGCCGCGCACGACAAGCGCCTGGTGGGCATCACGCCCGCCATGCGCGAAGGCTCGGGCATGGTCAAGTTCGAACAGCAATTCCCGACCCGGTATTTCGACGTTGGTATTGCCGAACAGCATTCCGTGACCTTCGGCGCGGGCCTGGCCTGCGAAGGCTTGAAACCCGTCGTGGCCATCTATTCGACCTTCCTGCAGCGCGCCTATGACCAGCTGATCCACGACGTGGCCCTGCAAAACCTGGACGTGACGTTCGCGCTGGACCGCGCCGGCCTCGTGGGCGCGGACGGCGCCACGCACGCGGGCAATTACGACATGGCGTTCCTGCGCTGCATCCCGAACATGGTCGTCATGGCCGCGTCGGACGAAAACGAATGCCGCCAGATGCTGACGACGGGTTACCACTACCCGGGTCCGGCCGCCATCCGCTATCCGCGCGGCGCCGGCGCCGGCGTGGCCATCGTGCCGGAACTGACCAGCATCGAGATCGGCAAGGGCGAACTCAAACGCCACGGCAAGCGCATCGCCATCCTGGCCTTCGGCTCGATGGTGGCGCCGAGCGTGGCGGCGGGCGAGAAGCTCGACGCGACGGTGGCCAACATGCGTTTCGTCAAGCCGCTCGACGTGGCGCTGGTGAAGCAGCTTGCTGCCGAGCATGATTATCTGGTGACGGTCGAAGAGGGCTGCATCATGGGCGGCGCCGGTTCGGCCGTGGCCGAAGCCCTGGCGGCGGAAGGGGTCGTCAAGCCGATTTTGATGCTGGGCTTGCCCGACGTCTTCATCGACCACGGCGACCCCGTGCAACTGCTGAAAAGCGTGGGCCTGGACGCTGCCGGTATCGCGGCCTCGATCGAGCAGCGTTTCCCGGCAGCCGGACCGCGCCTGGCGATGGTCAGCTAAGATTGCTTGTCCGCATGAAAAGCGGCACTGCGGTGCCGTTTTTTTTCTTCCGCAGGGATTTTACGCTGCACTGCAACATTTTTCGTCCGGGAATGCTACGATGACGCTTTGATACCCTTTCAAAGCCGATCTTGCATTTCAGGAAACTCCACCGCCGTTCGCGCATGCTGGCAAGCCGCTGGCTGACGGGCATGCACGCCTACACCGATACCCTGGCGCAGCGCCGACCCCTGTGGATGGTCAGCCTGGCCATCGACGAAACGAACTTGTCCGAAGGCTTGCGGGCCGCCTGCGCTTCCAGCGCCATGCTGCTGCTGGGCTTGCTGTTCGACCATCCCGATTTTTCCTGGGCCGCCATCGGCGCCTTCTGGACTTGCCTGGCCGACGCGGCGGGCACGCGGCGCATGCGTTTCGTCTCGATGGTGGGCTTCGGCCTGCTGTCGACGGTGGCCGGCGGCCTGACGGCGCTGGCGGCCGGCCACGGCATGGCGGCGGCAGCCATCGCCGTGCTGCTGTTTTCCTGGGCCGGCGCGCTGGCGCGCATCTGGGGCGCGGCCACGGCGCAGGTGGCCATTCTGGCGGCCACGGCCTGCGTCGTGATGGTCACCCACCCATTGGCATCGATGACGCAAAGTGCGCCTTTCCTGGGCCTGTACATGTTCGGCTGCCTGTTCGCCACCGTGCTCAGTTTTACCATCTGGCGCATCCACCCGTTCAGCCCCGCCCGGCGCGCCATCCGCGCCGCGTATTCGCGCCTGGCCGGCATCGCGCGCGACAATGCGCGCTTCCTCGAACATGACGCGCCGCAGGCGGACGCCGCTGCGCATGGCGCCAGCTACCGTTCGCAAGCGCGCGCCTCGCTGGAAGCGGCGCGCGTGGCGCTGGGCCGCCGTGCCGCCCGCGCGCGCCGGGCGCAGCGCCCTGTACGACAACCTGCTGCTGGCGCTCAGCGACGCCGAGCGCATCTTCGCCTATCTGATCGCCGTCACGCATACGTGCGAGCGCGAGCAGCAGCGCCTGCGCCAGGACCCGCGCGCGCGGCGCAGCCTGGAAGTGATGGCCGTGTTGCTGCGCCGCCTGGGGCAAGCCGTGCAGCGCCAGCCGGAAACGCCGCCCTTGGAATTGCAGCGCCGCCTGGCCGGCTGCGGACGGCGCCTGGAAGCGGCGCTGGGCGCCTTGCTGCCGCTGCGCCTGAATGTCGACTTCATGGAACTGGGCTTGCCGCGCGCGGCGCAACTGCCGTGGCGCGAGGCGGCTTTCCTGGCGCTGGGGCAGGCGTGGCAGACGGCGAAAGTCAACGCCACGCCGCGGTCGCTGAGCTGGCGCCATGCGGCGCGCGTGTCGCTGGCGACGACGGCCGGCTTCCTGCTGGTCGAGGCGCTGCACATTCCCTTCGGCTACTGGGCCACCATGGCAACCTTGTTGATACTGCAGCCGTCGGTGTCGACCACCTGGCCGCGCGGCATCGAACGCGTGGCGGGCAGCGTGCTGGGCGCCGTGCTGGCCGTGCTGATCGGCCTGGCCGTGCACACCCCGCTGGCGATTTCGCTGGTGGTGTTTCCCCTGATCGTCGCCACCATGGCCTTGCGCCGCGTCAGCTACAGCCTGCACGTGCTGTTCATGACGCCCGCCTTCGTGCTGGTGGCCGACTATGCGGCGCCAGCCAGCGAGATGGTGTATGCGATGAGCCGCCTGGGCAACAATGTGCTCGGTTGCGTGCTGGCCCTGCTGGCCACGTTCTTCCTGTGGCCGGACCGCGAGGCGGACGACCTGGACCAGCGCCTGGCAAAAGCCGTGTCAGCCAACCTGAAATATTTGCTGGCCGTGCTGGCGGCCGGCGGTAAGTGGGATAGCGCGATTGCGCGCCTGCGCCGCGAGGCGGGGCTGGCTGGCCAGCAATAACGCGGAACAAGTCTTGCAGCGCTTGCGCATCGAGCGCCGCCTCGACCGCAGCAGCGGCGTGGGCCTGGCGGCGCTGCGCACCTTGCCGCTGCTGCGCCGCGTGGCGGGCAGCACGGCGCGCATCAGCCTGAGTCCCCAGGCCGAGCCGGCCACGCCCGAGCTGCAGCAGTGGATTGCCGAAGTCAGTGCTGAAATTGATGCCTTGCTGCGCGGTGTCCCTCCGGCATCTGCGCCCGGGCCCTGTGCGGCCGAGGGGTTGACTGCCTTGCAGGCCGACGCCGTGGGGCAAGTGCAGTTGCTGCGCGGCTTGCTGCGCGAGCATGTGCATGCGCAGCCGTCCACGGTGGCGGCTCCCGCATAAGCGAGCGGCGTGACGCAGATGCGACAGGCTGCCCGAAATTTTTACGCACGTCAAAAAAACAGCCGAGTTTTGATCTTCCTGTCTTGTAAATGCGAATAGTAATAGTTATCATTTACAATTGGCAGCATGCATGAGAAGACGACACTGGAGGACCAAGTGAAGGGCGGCATCATGAGACTGCCCCTTTCCCATCCGTAGTTGAAGGTTCTTCATGTCTTCCATTCTTACCCTGCGCCAGTCCGTGCTGGCCATCGGCCTGGCCTTTGGCGCCGGCGCCGCCACGCCATCTGTTGTTGCCGCCGAAGCCAAGCCCGACGACGCCGCAGCGCAAGTGCTGCCCGAAGTGCGCTTGCAAGCCGAGCGCGTCTCCGTCGGCGAACAGCGCCTGGACCGGCGCCAGATCGAAGCGATGAATGGCATTGACGGCAATGTCACGAGCTTGTTGCGCATCAACCCCAGCGTGCAATTCGATAACAAGCAGCAAGCGTCTGCCACCCAGGGCGAGCTGGCGCCGGCCGATATCAGCATCAATGGCGCCAAGTTCTACGACAATCTGTACCAGATGGATGGCATGTCGCTCAACAACGATATCGGCCCCACCAACCATCCCGGCAAGAGCGTCGGCAACACCAACAACAATACCACGCCACCGTCGGCCAGCCAGGGCTTTGCCGTCGACACCAGCCTGCTATGCGACGTGACGGTGCTCGACGCGAACATCGGCGCCGAGTATGGCCGCTTCAAGGGCGGCGTCGTAAAAGCCAATACCTGCGCGCCCACGCGCAAGCTGTCCGGCCAGGTTTCCGTGGAAAGCACGCGCTCGTCGTGGATGCAATACAAGCTCAACGACAGGCAGCGCGACAGCGCAGCCAATTCGGCCACGGCCGATTTGCAGCCCGAATTCGAGAAATGGACGTACCGCGCCGCGCTGCAGGGCAAGGTGACGGAGAATTTCAGCCTGATCGGCAGCCTTGTCCGCAAGACCTCGGAAATCCCCCTGAACGCCTATGTCAACGGCTTGCAAAGCGCCGGCGACGCCAATCGCAAGGTACAAAAGCGCGGCAGCGACAATGCCTTCGTGCGCGGTTTCTGGACCATCCGCCCCGGCGTGCTGGCCGATTTCTCGCTCATGCATGCGCCGGCCAGCGGCGATTATTTTCTTGCTAACTCGAAAAACAGCGACTTCCACCTGCAGAGCGGCGGCAATGGCGTCAACCTGGGTTTGACGCACCCGCTGGCGCTGCTGGGCAACGCCACGGCGGAACACCGTTTGAGCTGGAACAGGATGGACAGTTCGCGCCGCGCCGATGCCAGCATCTGGAAATTGTGGCGCTACTCGAATGACAAGAACTGGGGCGTGAAGACGACCGGTTCGACATGGAATAGCGGCGAGGGCGGCTATGGCGACGTGGATCAGGAGCAGGAAAACGCCCAGTACCAGGGCAAGCTGAAGTGGGAACCCGTCGACTGGCTGGGCATGTCGCACACCTTCCAGGCGGGCCTGGAATTGGGTACGCAGCGTTCGAGCTACCGCCGCAACACCCAGTATGAACAATACACGGGGTCGCGCGATATCAATTCCTGCAATATGGCGGGCGGCGGGGTGGATGCGCAGTTTTGCTCCCTGGCCAGGCCCTGGAACGCGGCGCCGAACGTGCGCGGCCAGTACCTGGAGCAGCGCATCATTTTTTACGCGGGCGCCTATGAACTGAGCAACAAGATGCGTGGCGCCTTCCTGCAGGATGACGTCAGGCTGGGCGACGTGCGCCTGCGCCTGGGTGCGCGCTACGATGCGGACGACCTGTCGCCGAAGTCCAGCATCGCGCCCCGCCTGTCCGCCTTCTGGGACGTGGCCGGCAAGGGCACGACGCAGATCGAGGTGGGCGCCAACCGCTACTATGGCCGCAATTTCTTCGATTTCTATGCGCTCTCGAAACGCCTGACACTGCAGACCGCTGCGCAAAAGCGTACCGTGGCGGGCGGCCTGCTGAAGGATTGGGCGGCGCCCGCGATGGCCACCAACTGGGCCTGGTACAAGACGGGCGAGATGAAGGTGCCGTACACGGATGAAAAAATGCTGGGCATCAGCCAGCAATGGGGTGGCGTGAAGTGGAGCGCCAAGCGCGTGCTGCGCGAAGGCCGCGACGAGATGGTGCAGCACCTGGAATCGGCCGCGAATTACCGCTGGGACAACATCGGCCGCAGCGACAGCAAGGTGTGGACCCTGGCCGCCGAAACGGCGCGCCCGCTGCGCTGGGGCGGCAGCGCCACGCAGCTGCACTTCGGCTATGACCGCACGCGCACCACCAGCACGCATGCCGATTACGACAACACCCTGAACGAACTGTCGGACGACCTGGGCAAATACATCTATTACCAGGGCAAGTTCATGCGCTGGATCGATCGTCCCGCCAACAATTACAACCGGCCATGGACGGCGCGCCTGCTGCTGTCGACGGACCTCCCCGCCTACCGCCTGAAGGTGGATAACTTCTTGCGCGTGCGGGGGCCGGAAACGGGCATGGTGGCGACGGGCGAGGCCAAGCTGTTCGACGGCGAGGAGGCCAACGTCTTCAAGGACATTACGGTGGGCAAGTCGATCACCTGGGACTTGCGCGTGCAGTACGCGCTGCCGAAGACGGGGCCGGGCGAGGGCTTCGTGAACCTGGGGATAGAGAACGTAAGCAACCGCAGCAATCCGCTGTTCCAGTCGACGACCGATGTCGTGTATGAAAAAGGCCGCCAGTTCACGCTGGAACTCGGCTACCGATTCTAATGAATGCATGGGCAGGCGCATGAAAACTGTATCCCACCTGAAAAAAACCACGGCCGCCCTGGCCGCCTTGCTGGCGGGCGGCGCCCTGTTGCTCAGCCTTGATGGCCAGGCGCACGAAGGCGCGGCGGCCAGCGTAGAACCTTGCGCCAGCGCAAGCGGCTGGGACCTGGCCTGTCTGCGCCAGATCTATGTCCGGCCTATTGCCGGCTGGCCTCGCCCGCACGTGCCTGAAGGCGTGACGCCGCAGGAAATGGCGCCCGTGTCGGCCATGCCCGCGCCGCTGGTGGCGCCGGCCGTGGCGGCGCTGGGGCAGCGCCTGTTCAACGACCCGCGCTTGTCGCGCTCGAACGCGGTGGCTTGCCTCAGCTGCCACAGCCCCGCGCACAGCTTTGCCGACAGCAAGCGTGTTTCCGTCGGGCATGAGGGCCGGCTGGGACAGCGCAATACGCCGGGCTTGCTGGGCGTGGCGCAGATCAAGCCGCTGTTCTGGGATGGCCGCGCCAGCACCCTGGAAGAGCAGGCGCTGGGCCCCTTGCAGCATCCGGACGAGATGGCCATGGACGTGCCGGCCCTGGCGGCCAAGCTGGCCGCGCTGGACGATTACCCGGCGCAATTCAATGCTGCTTTCGGCAAGAAAGATGGCGTGACCTTGCCGCGCATCCTGACGGCGCTGGCCGACTACCAGCGCACGGTGTTGCCGCCCGTCACGCGTTTCGATACCTTTCTGGAGGGCGAACGCACGGCCCTGAACGACCGTGAACTGCTGGGCCTGCACCTGTTCCGCACCAAGGCGCGCTGCATGACCTGCCACAGCGGCGCCCTGCTGACGGACCAGCAATTCCACAACCTGGGTTTGACGTATTACGGGCGCAAGAAATATGAAGACCTGGGACGCTACCTGGTGACGGGCAAGGATGAGGACGTGGGCAAGTTCCGCACGCCCGGTTTGCGCGGCGTGGCGCAATCGGGGCCGTGGATGCACAACGGCCTGTTTCCGCAGATGGTGGGTTTGCTGAACATGTATAACGCGGGCATGTCGCGCCCCGTGCCGCACAACGCGCAGCAGGCGGCCGATCCGAAGTTTCCCGTCACCTCGCCCCTGCTGCAGCCATTGCAGCTGACGTCCGGGGAAATCATCGCGCTGAAGAGCTTTCTGGAAGCCCTGTAGCCGCTCGGCCGGTTGCGCCCGCAACCGGCCTTTATCTGCTTGCGGCGCCGATATTGTATAGACGTTTGGCGCCTCCTAATCTCTCCAAATTCCACATTTCAGGGGCTTCCCCGATATATTTTCCAAATTGGAAATTTATCGGAAGGAAACGTTGACTCTAAAATAAGTGCGGTCTATATTCGATTTTGTAGTAGCAAGCAAAGATGAAATTTCTTACGACTGGTCTGACGCGATTGCCTGAGGCAATGGCTAACATGGAGAGTAGTAAATGAAAAAGATTGCAGCATTTATTTTTACCCTGGGATTGAGTGCTTCCTATGCCTTCGCTTCGGATATCGGCTGCTCTGTCTGCGAGGAAGAATGGCGGGAATGCACGATGCAAAATGGCGACAGGTCCCCATTTTGCATAGGCAGCTACAAAAACTGTCTGAAAGTCTGCGAGATCGGCGCCTGATATCCGTTTTTTTGTATTGCAAGGCGGCCGGTAGCCGTATTTTTCACTGGCCGCCCCTCGATCATCCACGCCTCCGATAACACCTATGATGCAGAAAAAAATTAAAACCATCGCCATGTATGGCTTGATCCTGGCGGCCGGCCTGGGCAGCGGTTACGGCCTGTCCTTGCTGCCTGGCTTGCTCAAAGCGGATTACACGGAAGGCAATTACGCCGCGTATTTCCCGAATGCGCAAGCCCAAGGTGGTGCTGTACGGCACGGACTGGTGCGCTTATTGCGCCAAGACGCGCGCGTATTTCAAGGAAAACAAGATCGAATTCGTCGATCTCGATATCGAGAAATCGCCGGCAGCGAAACAAGCCCATGAAGCACTCGGCGGCGGCGGCGTGCCCGTGGTGCTGATCGGCAACCGCAAGATCCAGGGCTTCAATACGGGTGCGCTGGAAGCGGCGCTGAAGAAAATCTGATTGCCGGATGGCGCGTAAGAGACGGCGCGCCATGGATGTACGTCATCGTCTGTCAATTCAACAGGAGTACTTATGTTCAAGAAACTGGGTTTCTTTTTGTTTGCCATGGGCGTCAGCGCCTCGTACGCGATCGCCGGCGGCGAACCGGAATGCTATATGCAGTGTGACGACGCTCTGGACCAGTGCGTGATCGCCCGTCCAGGGTCGGCAGGCGCCTGCACCAAGGTTCATCAGCTCTGCTATAACCGCTGCGCTCAAGACTAGCATCAAATCAAATTCACCGGCTGGCCAGTACGCTGACCAGGCCGGCTGAGTCACCTCATCCGTCCTGCAGTCTTTCCACAAAGGAGTACTTATGTTCAAAAAACTGGGTTTCTTTTTGTTTGCCATGGGCCTCAGCGCCTCGTACGCCATGGCCAGCAGTAGCGCCGATATTTCGGAATGCCAATCCGAGTGCTATATGGCGCTCGATGCCTGTGTCATGGAGTTCAGTGTCCCTTCATGCGTCCGTGCCAATAAAGCGTGTCTGCAGCGCTGCGGCTAGCATGCGCTTGTCAGCGGGATAAAGCACGGCGATGCTGTTGACAGGCATCGCCGTTTTTTATTTTATCCCCGCGTGCGGTCATGCCGCCACAGCACGTCGCTGCCGCCGGCGAAGCGGTTGAGCACGCGCGACAGCACGAACAGCAGGTCCGACAGGCGGTTCACGTACTGGCGCGGATGTTCGTGCAGGGGTTCCGCATTGGCCAGGGCGACGATGCTGCGCTCGGCGCGGCGGCACACGGTGCGGCACACGTGCGCCAGCGAGGCGGCGCGCGAACCGGCCGGCAGGATGAATTCGGAGAGGGCCGGCAAGTCCGCATTGTATTTCGCCAATAACGCATCGAGGCGCAGCACATGCTCCTCCTTGATCAGCTGGTAGCCGGGAATGCAGATTTCTCCGCCCAGGTCGAACAGGTCGTGCTGGATGGCCACCAGCTCCTCGCGCAAGGCGTCGGGCATGGCTTCGCACAGCAGCAAGCCGATGTTGGAATTGAGTTCGTCCACGTCGCCCATGGCGTGGATGCGGGCGCTGTCCTTGCTGGTGCGGCTGCCGTCGCCCAGGCCGGTGCTGCCATTGTCACCCGTGCGCGTGGCGATTTTCGAAAGTCGGTTGCCCATGATGTCGATCCTGTCAAGAAGAATGGGGGCAGCATACGACACTGCGCGCCGCCTGGCCGCGGATTTGCCTGCAAATCGGACAAAAAATGCGCTGCGCGCCACTTTTGTGCTTACAATCGTTGCACGCCCACGCCCTTTTGTTCATTTTTTCTATGCTCAATGCCGCCCCCGAATCCGGATTGACCGCCGCGCGCCAGCAAACCGTCGTCGCGGCCCTGCTGGCCGTGCTGCCGGCCCGCTGCGTGCTGTCCGACGCGGAAGATACGCGCCCCTACGAATGCGACGGCCTGGCCGCCTACCGCCAGCTGCCGATGGTGGTGACCCTGCCCGACACGGAGGAACAGGTGATCGCCATCCTCGGCGTCTGCCGCGAACTTGGCGTGCCGATCGTGCCGCGCGGCGCCGGCACGGGCTTGTCGGGC
Source organism: Janthinobacterium sp. TPC_1 (assembly GCF_056037845.1). Lineage (NCBI taxonomy): Bacteria > Pseudomonadati > Pseudomonadota > Betaproteobacteria > Burkholderiales > Oxalobacteraceae > Janthinobacterium > Janthinobacterium sp. TPC_1. Next base: position 2,468,407 of record NZ_CP195157.1, read on the forward strand.
GGCGCCTTGCCGATTGCCGACGGCGTGGTGCTGTCGACGGCGCGTTTGAACCGCATCGTGCGCCTCGATGCCTATGCGCGCACGGCCGTGGTGCAGCCGGGCGTGCGCAATCTGGCCATTTCCGAAGCGGCGGCGCAATATTCGCTGTATTACGCGCCCGACCCCTCGTCGCAGATCGCCTGCAGCATCGGCGGCAACGTGGCGGAAAACTCGGGCGGCGTGCATTGCCTCAAATACGGCTTGACCGTGCACAATGTGCTGCGCGTGCGCGTTGTTACCATTGATGGCGACGTGCTGGAACTGGGCGGCGAATGCCTGGACTCGCCCGGCCTCGACCTGCTGGCCGTCTTCATCGGCTCCGAAGGCATGCTGGGCATCGTCACGGAAGTGACGGTCAAGCTGATACCGAAACCGGCGACGGCGCGGGTCATCATGGCCTCGTTCGGCGACGTCGTCACGGGCGGCAATGCCGTGGCCAACGTGATCGCCGCCGGCATCATCCCGGCGGGGCTGGAAATGATGGACCAGACCTCGTCGCGCATGGTCGAACCGTTCGTCAAGGCCGGCTACGACACGGATGCGGCGGCCATCTTGCTGTGCGAAGCGGACGGCACGCACGAGGAAGTGGAAGAGGAAATCGCCCGCATGACGGCCGTGCTGGAAGGGGCGGGCGCCAGCGCGATTGCCCGTGTCGCAGTCGGAAGCGGAGCGCATGAAATTCTGGTCCGGCCGCAAGAACGCGTTTCCCGCCGCGGGGCGCATCTCGCCCGATTACTACTGCATGGACGGCACCATCCCGCGCAAGCGCCTGGCGGAAGTCCTGACGGGCATCGCCGCCATGGAAACGACGCATGGCTTGCGCTGCGCCAATGTGTTCCACGCGGGCGACGGCAATTTGCACCCGCTGATCCTGTTCGATGCCAACATGCCCGGCGAATTCGAGCGCGCCGAAGCGTTCGGCGCGGACATCCTCGCCCTGTGCGTGGCCGTGGGCGGCACGATTACGGGCGAACATGGCGTGGGTATGGAAAAGATCAATTCCATGTGCGTGCAGTTTACGCGCGCCGAACTCGATGCCTTCTTTGCCGTCAAGCGCGCCTTCGATCCCCATACCCTGCTGAACCCGGACAAGGCGATTCCCACCTTGAACCGCTGCGCCGAATTCGGCAAGATGCATGTGACGGCGGGGCGCCTGCCGTTCGCCAACCTGCCCCGTTTTTAACCGCCGGAGACTCCTTTGCAAGCGATAGTGGAACAATTCAGGCAGCAGATCCTCGCTGCCGGCGCGGCGGGCAAGCCCTTGCGCCTGCGCGGCGGCGGCACGAAAGACTGGTATGGCCAGCAGTTCGATGGCGAGGTGCTCGACACGCGCGCGTATGCGGGCATCATCGACTATGAACCGACGGAGCTGGTGATCACGGCCCGCTGCGGCACGCCGCTGGCCGAGATCGAGGCGGCGCTGGCCGCGCGCAATCAGATGCTGGCTTTCGAGCCGCCGCACTTCGGCCCCGGCGCCACGCTGGGCGGCGTCGTCGCCTGCGCGTTGTCCGGCCCGCGCCGGGCCAGCGCGGGGGCCTTGCGCGACTTCGTGCTGGGTGCCGTGCTGCTGGATGGCCACGGCGAACGCCTGGCCTTTGGCGGGCAGGTCATGAAAAACGTGGCCGGCTACGATGTCTCGCGCCTGCTGGCGGGGTCCATGGGAACCCTGGGCCTGATCCTGGAAGTGTCGCTGAAGGTGCTGCCCCTGCCGCTGCGCGAAGCGACCTTGCGCGTGGCGTGCGCGGAAATCGCCGCCTTGCGCTTGCTCAATGAATGGGCCGGTCAACCGCTGCCGATATCGGCCAGCTGCTGGCACGATGGCGTCTTGAGCGTGCGCCTGTCCGGCGCCGAGGCGGCCGTGTCGGCGGCGCTGCAGTCGCTGGGCGGCGAGCTGCTGGCGCCCGATGACGCGGCCGCCTTCTGGCTGTCCTTGCGCGAGCAGACGCACGACTTTTTTGCGGGCGCGGGCAGCCTGTGGCGGCTGTCGCTGCCGCCGCACGCCAGCGCCGTAATCGTCAAGGGGCGCCAGCTGATCGAGTGGGGCGGCGCGCAGCGCTGGCTCAAGCTCGACGGCGACGCCGATGCGGCCGGCGCGCAAGACATCCGCCAGGCGGTGGCTGCCGCTGGCGGCCACGCCACCCTGTTCCGCGGCGGCGACAAGGCCGTGGGCGTGTTCCACCCGCTGGCGCCGGCCGTTGAGAAAATCCACCAGCGTCTGCGGCAGGCGTTCGACCCGGCCGGTATCTTCAACCCGCACAGAATGACTTGAGCGCATGCAAACCAATCTCGCCGATTTCATCAAGAATACGCCGGCAGGCGACGAAGCCGAAGCCATCCTGCGCGCCTGCGTGCATTGCGGCTTTTGCACGGCCACCTGTCCCACCTACCAGCTGCTGGGCGATGAACTCGACGGCCCGCGCGGACGCATCTACCTGATCAAGCAGGTATTGGAGGGCGCGCCCGTCACGGCCAAGACGCAGACGCACCTGGACCGCTGTCTGACCTGCCGCAACTGCGAGTCGACCTGTCCCTCCGGCGTGCAGTACGGGCGCCTGGTCGACATCGGCCGCAACGTCGTCGAGCAGCGCGTGCAGCGCCCCTTGCGCGAACGGGCCTTGCGCTTCGCCCTGAAGGAAGCCTTGCCGCGCCGCTGGCTGTTTACGCCCGTGTACAAGGCGGGGCAGGCGCTGCGGCCCTTGCTGTCAAAAGGCTTGCAGGACAAATTGCGCCCCGGTGCCGCCGCCGGCGCATGGCCCGCGCGCCAGCATGCGCGCACCATGCTGCTGCTCGACGGCTGCGTGCAGCCGGCCATGTCGCCCAACATCAACGCGGCCACGGCGCGCGTGCTCGACGCGCTGGGCGTGCAATTGATCGTCGCGCCCAAGGCGGGCTGCTGCGGCGCGCTGCGCCATCACCTGAACGACCAGGAAGCGGCGCTGGACGACATGCGCCGCAATATCGACGCCTGGTGGCCGTACGTCGACAGCGCCGAAGCCATCGTCATGACGGCCTCCGGCTGCGGCGCCACGGTGAAGGAATACGGCCACCTGCTGGCGCACGATGCGCAATATGCGGACAAGGCGCGGCGCATCGCGGCACTGACGCGCGACTTGTCCGAGATCCTGCCCGCGTTTGAAGCGGAACTGGTGGGCGCTGCTGCAAGGGCGCATACTGAAAAAAGTGGCGTACCATCCGCCATGCACCCTACAGCACGGCCAGCAGGTGCGCGGCAAGGTGGAGCAGGTGCTGCGCGCCGTCGGCGTCGACGTGCGCCTGTGCGCCGACAGCCATCTGTGCTGCGGTTCGGCCGGTACGTATTCGATCCTGCAGCCGGCCCTGTCGCAGCAGCTGCGCGACAACAAGCTGGCGAACCTGGAAGCGTGCGAGCCGGACGAGATCGTATCGGCAAATATCGGTTGCCTGAGCCATCTGCAGTCGGGCACGGAGACGCCCGTGCGGCACTGGATCGAGCTGATCGATTCAGCCTTGATCCCCGTCAAATAGGCGCTTCGCTGTACTGGGCGATGCGCCATTGCGGCGCTGGCACGAAGTTGGCCGCCCACTCCAGCACGGCGTCGGCCGGCATGGGGCGGGCGATGCCGTAGCCTTGCGCCAGGTCGCAGCCCAGCTGGATCAGGCGCGCGCCATGCTCGACGCTTTCCACGCCTTCGGCGATCACCGTCAGGGAAAACGAACGGGCCAGGCCGATGACGGCGCGCACCAGGTGCAGGTCGTCGCGGTCGTTGAGCATATTGCGCACGAAGCTCTGGTCGATCTTGACGATGTTCGCCGGCAGGCGTTTTAAATATGACATCGACGAGTAGCCGGTGCCGAAATCGTCGAGCGCGAAGGTGATGCCCAGCGCCTGGCAGGCGCGGATGATGCGGCGCACGTCTTCGATGTCGTGCAGGGCCGACGATTCGAGGATTTCCAGTTCCAGCATGCTGGCGCGCACGCCGGGAAATTCGCCGAGGATGGTTTCCAAGCGCGAGACGAAGTCCGGTTGCTGGAAGTGGCGCGCCGCGATGTTCACGCTGACCACCCAGTGCTTGCCGCTTGCCGTCCAGCGCTGCATCTGCCACAGGGCCTGGCGCAGTACCCATTCGCCGATATCGATGATCAGGTCCGTCTGTTCCACCAGCGGCAGAATTGCGCGGGCGCCAGCACGCCGCGGCGCGGATGCTGCCAGCGCAGCAGCGCTTCCATGCCCACCACCGTGCCGGCGCGCATGTTCACCTTGGGCTGGTAGTACAGCCGCAGTTCGCCGTTGATCAGGGCCTGGCGCACTTCCGTGCGCTGGTTGTGGTGGGTGCGCACTTCCTCGTCGAGATTGGTGTCGAAGAAGTGGTACTGGTTGCGCCCCGTCAGTTTCGCCTGGTAGACGGCGTGGTCGGCGTGGCGCAGCAGGCTTTCCGTATTCAGGTCCTTGCCCGCGTAGACGGCGATGCCGGCGCTGGCCGTCATGTGCAGCGCCTGCTGGTCGCACTGGTAGGGGCGGTCCAGCTCGGCCATCAGCTGCGTGACGTTCTGTTCGATGCTGGCGATGCTGGCCTGGCCGCACAGCAGCATGACGAATTCATCGCCGCCCAGGCGCGCCGCATAATGGACCTGGCCCGCAAAGCCGTGCAGGCGGCCGGCCACCTGCTTAGGATTTCATCGCCCGCCTCGGCGCCGTAGCGGTCGTTGATGGCCTGGAAGTGGTCGAGGTCGAACAGGCAGACGGCCAGCAGGCGCTGGCGTTCGCGCGCGAGGAACAGTTCCTGTTCGAAGCGGGCGGCCAGCGCGGCACGGTTGGGCAAGCCCGTCAGCACATCATTGTAGTTTTGCCACGACAGCTTTTGCAGCGCCTGCTGCATGTGCACGGTTTCGTTCAGTTGTTCGCCAAGCTGGCGCTGGCTGGTCTTGAGCGAGATCAACAGCTCTTCGATATCGCCGGCCATGCCGTTGAACGATTGCGACACGGCTTGCGCCTCGGGCGTGGCGCCGGCCGCCAGGCGCACGGCGAAGTTGCCATCGCGGAAGCGGTCGGTCGCTTGCACGAAGCGCGCCAGCAGCCGGCGGTGCGTCGCCAGGATCAGGCCCAGCAAGAGGAAGACGAGCACGATATTGATGCTGCTGAGGATGGCCTGTTCGCGCACCTTGTGCCACACCTGCGCCAGGGGCAGGCCGGGCGTGTAGTGCAGGTCGAGGATGCCGTCGCCGCCGTCCGGCAGCGCCACCGTCAGGCGGCTGCGGATGGCCGTGATGCCGGCCAGGCGCTCGAACCATGCCGGCACCGTGGCCCGTGTGCCGGCCAGCTTGTTGTCGGCCAGCACTTCGACATGCGCGCCAGCCGTGTCCCAGCGGGCGGAAACGAGGCTGCGGTTCAGCGGCAGGGCGCTGCGCAGCACTTGCCGCACGCTGTCGCGCATCGCCTGACTGTCCGTATGCACGGCCAGCGGCAGCACGCTATTGGCGAGGAACAGGTCGAGTTGCCGGGCATCGCTCTGGTAGCGCGCCTTGGCCAGCGCCGTTTCCGTACCGAGCAGGGCGTGATAGCGGACGGCGGAAACGGCGAGTATCAGGAAGATAATAGGGATGAAGAGGCGGGAATAAATACCCATCCGCATCCATGAAGATAATATTTTCCCAAAGACTGGCATCGTTTTTTGATCGATATCTGCGAATAATTATGTAAACATTATCACCGATATTTGCTATTTGAAACACAATATTGATATCAAGCATGAAATAAATACGCTTTTGCCGATTTCACATGATTATTGTCTTAAATCAAAGTATTGAGTTTCTATTCCTGTAGCAATTGCCGTATGTCGGCCGCCAGGCTGGCCGGTTTGCTGGCCGTCGCGTAGCGGCGAAATACGCTGCCATCCTTGCGCACCAAAAACTTGGTGAAATTCCATTTGATCGATTGCGTGCCCAATATGCCGGGCGCCGCCTGTTTTAATTGCGCAAACAGGGGATGCGTATGCGGGCCATTCACGTCGACCTTGGCAAACAGGGGAAAGGTGACGCCGAAGTTCTTTTCGCAAAAGGCGCCGATCTCGGCATGCGAGCCCGGTTCCTGCTGGCGGAATTGATTGCAGGGAAAACCCAGCACGACCAGCCCCTGCTCGTGGAATTCGCGGTACAGCGCTTCCAGTCCCGCATATTGGGGCGTGAAGCCGCAGGCGCTGGCCGTGTTAACGATCAGCAATACCTTGCCTTTGTAGCGCGCCAGGTCGACGGGCGTGCCGTCCAGCGCGGTGGCCTGGAGATCGTGGATGTTGCTCATGTCAGAGGAGTCCCAGCTTGGTGGCGGTTGAGGGCGGCGCCGCGTCCGGCGCCGTTGCGCCCTTGAGCTTGATCGCCAGGCGCAGGTCGTTGACGGAATCCGCATTGCGCAGCGCATCTTCATAGCTGATGGCGCCCGCCTCGTGCAGGTCGAACAGGGCCTGGTCGAAGGTCTGCATGCCATGCTCGCGCGATTTTTTCATCAATTCCTTGATCTCGTGCACCTGGCCCTTGAAGATCAGGTCGCTCATCAGCGGCGAATTGAGCAGGATTTCCAGCGCCGCCTTGCGTCCGCCTCCTTCCTTGTTGGGGATCAAACGCTGCGAAATCATGCCTTTTAAATTCAGCGACAGATCCATCAGCAGTTGCTGGCGCCGCTCTTCCGGGAAGAAATTGATGATGCGGTCCAGCGCCTGGTTGGCGTTGTTTGCGTGCAGGGTCGCCAGGCACAGATGGCCCGTCTCGGCGAATGCGATGGCGTGGTCCATGGTGTCGCGGTCGCGTATCTCTCCGATCTGGATCACGTCGGGCGCCTGGCGCAGGGTGTTTTTCAGGGCCGTGGCCCAGTCGTCCGTATCGACGCCCACTTCGCGCTGGGTGACGATGCAGTTGCCGTGCGGATGGATGAATTCCACGGGGTCTTCGATGGTGATGATGTGGCCATGGCTGTGCGCGTTGCGGTGGCCCACCATCGCCGCCAGGGTGGTCGACTTGCCGCAGCCCGTGGCGCCCACCATGATGACGAGGCCCCGCTTGCTCATCACCACGTCCTGCAGGATGGCGGGTAAACCGAGCCCATCCAGGGTAGGGATGGCGGTATTGATCAATCGTAAGACCATGCCCGCCTGGCCCATCTGCACGAAGGCGGACACGCGGAAGCGCCCGAGGCCCTCCGGGCTGATGGCGAAATTGGCTTCGCGGCTCGATTCGAACTCGGCCGCCTGGCGTTCGTTCATGACGGCGCGCACGTAGCCGGCCGCCTGCTGCGCGGCCAGCGCGGCGCCCGGCAGCGGCGTCAGCTTGCCGTCGAGCTTGATGGCGGGCGGAAAGCCGGCCGTGATGAACAGGTCCGAGCCGCCCCGCGCGCGCATCTGCGCCAGCAGCGCGTGCATGGCGCCATAGTGTTCGTGCTTGGTCTGCATGACTTATCCGGGGAAGTTTTCGGGCGCCTTGGCGGCCGAGCGGGCCGTTTCCGCCGAGATCGTGCCGCGCCGCACCAGGTCGGACAGGCACTGGTCCAGGGTCTGCATGCCCACGTTGCTGCCCGTCTGGATGGCCGAATACATTTGCGCCACTTTCGCTTCGCGGATCAGGTTGCGCACGGCCGGCGTGGCCAGCATGATTTCATGCGCGGCCACGCGGCCCGCGCCATCCTTGGTTTTAAGCAAGTTTTGCGAAATCACGGCTTGCAGCGATTCGGACAGCATGGCGCGCACCATTTCCTTTTCCTCGGCGGGAAAGACGTCGATGATGCGGTCGATGGATTTGGCCGCCGACGAGGTGTGCAGGGTGCCGAACACGAGGTGGCCCGTCTCGGCCGCCGTCAGCGCCAGGCGGATGGTTTCCAGGTCGCGCAATTCGCCCACTAAAATGACGTCCGGGTCTTCGCGCAGGGCCGAGCGCAGCGCGTTGCTGAACGAATGCGTGTGCGAGCCCACCTCGCGCTGGTTGATCAGGCATTTTTTCGGCTCATGCACGAATTCGATCGGGTCTTCGATGGTCAATATATGGTGGTTGAGGCGCTCGTTGACGTGGTTCACCATCGCCGCCAGGGTGGTCGACTTGCCCGAACCCGTCGGCCCCGTCACCAGCACGAGTCCCCGCGGGCGCATGGCCAGTTCGCCGAAGATGCGCGGCGCGTTCAGTTCATCAGGGTCAGCACTTTCGAGGGAATCGTGCGCAGCACGGCCGAAGCCCCCCGTTCCTGGTTGTAGGCGTTGACGCGGAAACGGGCCAGGCCGGGAATTTCGAACGAGAAATCGCATTCCAGCGCCTCTTCATACGCCTTGCGCTGGCTGTCGTTCATGATGTCGTAGATCATGCTGTGCACTTCCTTGTGCTCGAGCGGCGCCACGTTGAGGCGGCGCACGTCGCCATGGACCCGTATCATCGGCGGCAGGCCGGAAGACAGGTGCAGGTCGGAAGCCTTGTTGCTGACGGAGAAAGCGAGTAGTTCGGAGATGTCCATTTATAATCCCTGTGCCTGCATTGATGGGCTGGCGCACCGTGCCGCCGCCCCTATACACTAGAAAATGATTATGTCCACAATCGAACAGAACTTGCAAGCCGTGCGCGACAGTATTGCGCAGGCCGCCCTGGAGGCGCAGCGCGCGCCCGAGGACGTGACCCTGCTGGCCGTCTCGAAAACTTTCGGCGCGGATGCCGTGCTGGCAGCCATGCGCGCGGGCCAGACGGCGTTTGGCGAAAATTATCTGCAGGAAGCGCTCGACAAGATCGCGGCCGTCAAACTTGCGCTGCCGCAAGCCGGGCCTGCCTGGCACTTCATCGGCCCCATCCAGAGCAACAAGACGCGCCCCATCGCCGAGCATTTTGACTGGGTGCATACGGTGGAGCGGGAAAAGATCGCCGTGCGCCTGTCCGAGCAACGGCCGGCCGGCTTGCCTGACCTGAATATCTGCCTGCAAGTCAATATCAGCGGCGAAGCGAGCAAGAGCGGCGTGACGCCCGCCGAATTGCCGGCGCTGGCGCATGCCGTGGCGCAGCTGCCGCGCCTGCGCTTGCGCGGCCTGATGGCGATTCCCGAGCCGGAAACGGATGTCAAGCGCCAGCGCTTTGCGTTTGCGCAAGTGCGTACGCTGTACGAACAATTGAAGGCGGACGGCCTGGCGCTCGATACCTTGTCGATGGGCATGTCGGCCGACTTGCGCGCCGCCGTGCTCGAGGGCGCCACCATCGTGCGCGTGGGCAGCGCCATCTTCGGTTCCCGCAACTATTCCTGATGAAGAGAGAACAAGCATGACGACAGAATTGAATATCGCCTTTGTAGGCGGCGGCAACATGGCCGCGGCCCTGATCGCCGGCCTGGCGGGCAAATTGACCCTGGGCGGCAACATCCACGTGATCGACCCGCATGCGCCCGCGCTGGAAAAACTGCAGGCGCAGTTCGGCGTGACGACGGCGACGTCTGCGGACGACGCGCTGCGCGGCGTGGACGTGATCGTGCTGGCCGTGAAACCGCAAAGCATGCGCGAAGTGGCGGCGCAATTGCTGCCCTTCCTCGACGCCGAGCGGGCGCCATTGATCCTGTCGATCGCGGCCGGCATCCGCGCCGCCGATTTGTCGCGCTGGCTCGGCGATTACCCTGCCATCGTGCGCTGCATGCCGAACACGCCGGCCCTGATCGGCATGGGCATCACGGGCATGGTGGCCAGCGGCGGCGTCAGCGAAGAACAGAAAAAGACGGCGGACGCCATCCTGCGCGCCGTCGGCCAGACCGTCTGGCTCGACGACGAAGCGAAGATCGACCCCGTCACGGCCGTGTCCGGCAGCGGTCCCGCCTACGTGTTTTACTTTATCGAAGCGATGCAGCAGGCGGCCGCCGAACTGGGCTTGACGCCGGAACAGGGCACGCAGCTGGCCATTGCCACGTTTACGGGCGCGGCGCAGCTGGCGGCGAACTCCAGCGAACCCGTGTCCCTGCTGCGCGAGCGCGTCACGTCGAAAGGCGGCACGACGTATGCTGCACTCACCAGCATGGAAGAGAGCGGCGTGAAGGCGGCCATCGTCAAGGGCATCAAGGCGGCCGCGCAGCGCGGGCGCGAGATGGGGGACGAGCTGGGCAAGTAAGGCGACGCGGTTGACGGCGCGGCCCATGCCGGGAAGCGGCTTGGGCCGGCCTGGCGCGTGTTTATGCGGCTTTCCAGAAGATGTAGTCGGCCTGGTAGGGCACCCATAATTTGGCGCCGACGGTGTCCATGCCGCATGGGCTGCTTGGCGCCACGCCGCCGCTGGTGGCCACGCGCTGGATGTAGCTGACGCCCTGCATGGCGCCGCTGCCCGTGGCCGGATTGGCTTTTACCAGTTGATACGGGATATTGCCCGCCCCGGCCGGCGCTACGGCCACTTGCGTGGCAGTCACTTTCGAGCCGTCCAGGCTGGCCCAGGTGGCCGGTGGGCCCGCATACGTGCCCACTTGCATGCCGCTGCGGTCGTTCAGGGCCGCGTCCGGTCCCACGAAGGCCCATTCATGGCCGGAGCTATCTTTCTTTGCCTTGCATTCATAGGCGATCTTGCCCACGCCCACCGTCTGCATGGCCACCTGGTGGCCATCGGGCACTTGCACGGCGTTCGGCAATTGTTGCTGCGAATAGCGCGCGCCCATGGGAGCGCAGGCGCTCAGCAGCAGGGCGGCGCACAGGACGGTGAGCGAGGGGGCGGTATGGCGTGGGGCGATGAAGGCATGCATGGCGAACTCCTGGTCGTTGGCTCAACCGGCTGGTTGATATCCTACATACGCACGGGCTCGCCATTTGGATGCAGCCAGGAACAAAAATAGTTACGGCGGCGTTTCTTTCTTGCTGAAACGCCGCGCCAGCGCCAGCACGACGGGCAGGGCAGTGGTGGCGTGCTTGAGCAGCGCGCCGCTGGCCCGCAGCAGCGGCAGGAAGCGGCGCGGCCGTACCAGCACCAGGCCCAGCACGGCGCCGCCTATCATCAGGGGAATTTTGAAACGCGTGGCCAGCGTGTGGCGCAGGTTGCCGCCCGTCAATGGTTCCAGCAGCTGCCGCGTCTGCACGCCCAGGGCCAGGCGCTGCAGCGCGCATTCGGCCAGCAGCGCGTCGCGCCGCTGCGCCAGGCTGGCGGCCGTGTGCACGTGGGCCAGTTTGGTGGGATGCGTGGTCATGGCCGCTCGATCCCCGGCGGGCCAGCAATTGCAGCTCGTCCAGGTCTTTATTCAGTTCGGAAAGTGTGAAGGACAGCAGTTTCGGCTTGCTGCGGAAACTGGCGCGCACGCCCAGCAGGGTGGCGAGGGCGGCAGCGATGAAAACGGCGGCCGTGACGGCGATGGCGGCGATGCGGTGCGTATCCCAGAACAGCACGATGACGAGGAATACGATCAATACCAGGCCGACGAACAGGCATAGCAGCGCCAGCATGGCCAGCGCCAGATAGGACAGGAAGCGCAGCGACTCTTCTTCCATTTCCACGGCCGCCAGGGCCAGACGGGTCTGGACGATGGCGGCGAGGGTCGCTGCGACTTGGGCGACATGGTGCATGATAGCCATATGCTGCCTTTCGCGTCAGGAGACGGCGAACGCCGTCAATACTGTCTAGCGGCGTGACGAGGAAAGCAGCAGGCCGAACAGTACGCCGACGACGGCGCCCGCGCCCACGGCTTTCCATGGATTGTCCTGCACGTATTCATCGGTGGCCTTGGCCGCCTTCTTGGTGCGTTCGAGCAAGTCTTCTTCCAGCTTGATCAAGTCTTTCTTGGCCGTTTCCAGGGTGGCGATGAACTTGTCCTTGACGGCTTTGACATTCTCGCCCGTCTGATCCTTGGCGCCATCGAGCCAGCCTTCCGCTTCATTGATGACGTTTTTCAGGTCGCCGACCAGTTTGTCGCGGGCCTTGTCGGCGTCCGCGAGAACGCTGTCGTTGCTGGATTTGCCGGTATGTATCGAGCTCATGTATTACCTCATGGAAGTGAAACTGCACAGTGAAATACCAGTGTAGGCAGCTGCGGCCAGGCTTGTCTTGCGCCGCCTCAAGGGCTGCAGCGGCGCAAGGATCATTGCTTAACGGAAAGCAAAGTCCAGCACCACGCCCGCAAACACCGCCGCTCCTAGCCAGTTATTATGCCGGAATGCCGCAAAACACGGCATACGCTCGCGTGCGCGGATCAGGGTGTAGTGATAAACGGCGCAACCGGCCGCCACCAGCAAGCCCGCGACGAACCAGTAGCGCAAGCCCAGGTACCAGCCGCATGCCAGCCACAGCAGCAGGAAAACGGCATAGCAGAACATGACGATGGCCACGTCGTAGCGGCCAAAGGTGATGGCCGAGGTCTTGATGCCGATCTTCAGGTCGTCGTCGCGGTCGACCATCGCGTATTCCGTATCGTAGGCCACGGCCCAGAAGACATTGCCCAGCAGCAGCAGCCAGGCCACGACGGGCACGGAATCCGTGATGGCGGCAAAGCCCATGGGAATGCCGAAGCCGAAGGCGATGCCCAGATACGCTTGCGGAATCGCAAAGAAACGCTTGAAGTACGGGTAGGTGCCGGCGATGATGACGGCGGCCACCGACAGTTGCTTGGTCAGCGCATTCAGGGGCAGGATCAGGCAAAAGGCCAGCACGGTCAGCACGCCGGCCACGGCCAGCGCTTCCTTGCCGCTGATGCGTCCGCTGGTGATGGGGCGGTCCATCGTGCGCTTGACGAATTTGTCGATATCCTGGTCGGCGTAGTCGTTGATGGCGCAGCCGGCCGAGCGCATCAGGAAAGTGCCGAGGGTAAAGATGAGCAGCAACCGCCAGTCCGGCACGCCCTGCTGCGCCAGCCACAGCGCGCACAGGGTAGGCCACAGCAGCAATACGGTACCGATAGGCTTGTCCAGCCGTATCAGGCGGAAATACAGCGCCAGCTTGTTCATGGAAGACTCGATCTTGTTGAAGAGAAAGGTCGATTATCGCAAATAGTATGTAAATGTACTATTCGTCGTCTTCGCACAAGGGGGTGATGCCAGGCAAGTTGCAGCTGGCGATGGCCGCGCACAGGGCGTCGATGGCGGCCTTGCGCGTAAAACTCTTGCGCCACAGCATCACCACCCGGCGCGACGGCACGGGGGCGGCGAAGGGCCGGTATTCGAGCATGCCGTCGGTGGCGTGCATATTGGCGACCGAGGCGCGCGGCAAGACCGTCAGGCCGATGCCGCTGGCCACCATGTGGCGGATGGTTTCCAGCGAGGAACCTTCAAACGTGCGCTGCATGCCATTGCCGGGCGAGGAAAAACGCGCCATTTCCGGGCACACTTCCAGTACCTGGTCGCGGAAGCAGTGGCCATTGCCCAGCAGCAGCATGGTTTCCGATTTCAGATCTTGCGCGGCGATTTTGTCGCGCGCCCTCCACGGATGCTGGCGCGGCATGGCGACGACGAACGGTTCGTCATACAGTTCCTGCATGGCCATGCCGTGATCGGGCAGGGGCAGGGCCATGATGGCCACGTCCAGTTCGCCCTGGCGCAGCAATTCGAGCAGGCGAACCGTGAAGTTTTCCTGCAATATCAAAGGCATTTGCGGCACCTGGTCTATCATGGCCTTGACCAGCGGCGGCAGCAGGTAGGGGCCGATCGTGTAGATCACGCCCAGGCGCAGGGGGCCGGCCAGCGGGTCCTTGTTTTGCTTGGCGAGTTCCTTGATGGCGGCCGTCTGTTCCAGCACGCGCTCGGCTTGCGCAATGATCTGCGCGCCCAGGGGCGTGACGGAGATTTCCGCGCCGCCCCGTTCGAACAGGACCACGCCCAATTCGTCTTCGAGTTTCTTGATGGCCACTGACAGGGTGGGCTGGGCAACGAAACAGGCTTCGGCGGCATGGCCGAAGTGCTTCGCTCGCGCGACTGCAACGATATATTTCAGTTCAGTCAGTGTCATAGGTTGATTGAAACACAGGAAGTACTTACTTGCAATGAATGAAAGGTGGCGCAAACGTGAAACTGTGGCGCCGATGGCGTATTGTAGCGGATCGCCCCCTATAATGCGGGAGCGGGCGGCAGAAGGAGACGGCGATGGAACTGCGGATGCAGGCGCTGGAAGCGGCGATTAATTACTGGCGTGCCAGGCAACCGGCGCGCGGCAATGAATATGCGCTGTCGCCGCCCGTCAGCCGCCTGGCCGGCGTGTATGCGCTGATGATTTACTACCGGCAAGATCGCATCGCCGAAGAGACCCTGGAACCGGCCGTCGTGGCCCTGATCGATGCCTGGCGCCGGGATGCCGGCGGCATCCAAGGCGATAGCCACGCCTGAGTACGACCATAGCGTGACCCCATTTAACCCAACCAGAGATATCCATGCCTGATTTTGAAAACAAACTGTGCGGCCGTGACGAACTGCGCGCCCGTGCCGCGGCGCTGCCGAAACCGGTGGTGGTGACGAACGGCGTGTTCGACATTTTGCACCGCGGCCACGTGACCTACCTGGCGCAGGCGCGCGCGCTGGGCGCCTCGCTGATCGTTGCCGTGAATACTGATGCCTCGGTGAAACGCCTGGGCAAGGGCGACGACCGTCCCCTGAACAGCTGCGAAGACCGCATGGCCGTGCTGGCCGCGCTGGAAGCGGTGAGCCTGGTCGTGCCGTTCTCGGAAGACAGCGCCCTGGAAGTGGTGCAGGATATCGAGCCGGAAATCTATGCCAAGGGGGCGGCGACTACGACATGGCGGCCATTCCCGAAGGCAAGGCCGTGCTGGCGTACGGCGGCCAGGCCGTGGCCATCGATTTCGAGCATGACCGTTCGACCACCAAGCTGTTGACGAAAGTGCGGACGCAGCAAGGCTGAGGAAGCTCGTCAATGTTTCCATACAGATAAAAAGACGTTACTATGAGAACTGCCAGGGTTGCGACCTCGTTGCGTCAGCCCCAGCACGTTACACCGTCTGATATGCATTGCTAGTCATAGAAAATAAATGGATCATAAAACTTCTGGGGATTGGCCACTGCCTTCCGGCGCCTGGCACGTGGATGACGAGGGCGCGTGGAGCATGCAGCGCAGCGCGGACGGCCAGAATGTCTCGCCCTTGGTGAGCCATGCCGATATCGGCAAGCTGATGCATGCGCGGCGCCTGCCCGCAGCCGCCGGTGCGCCCGTGCGGCAGTTTCCGCCCGAATTTGCGTTCGACCCCGCCTCGGGCGCGGCCTTGCAAGTGCCGCCCGCTACGTCCGCTACGCCGCCCTGGGTGCCGCCCTACGGCGCATCTCCCGTCAGCGACGTGCCGCCAACCGGCCCGGCCGGCTTGCGCCAGGCCAGCGCGCCCCTGAAACTGGCGGACCAGCGCGCGCGCGAAGAGCATGCGCAGGCCGACGTCTCGCTGCCCATGCCGCCGCCTGGCGAATACGAATTCTTTTCCGCCCAGTTCGGCACCAGCGCGCCCGCGCTGCTGGCGCTCGACCCGCGCAAGGCCGTCTTGCACGCCTGGCTGCCCGCCTCGAAGCGCTGGCTGGCGCTGGACCCCGACTATGGCAGCTTGCTGGCCGAATCGGACCTGGCCCACGGCGCCTGGCGCGCCGAGCTGGTGCCGGAGTTCAATAGCGTGCTGGTCTTGCCGACCAGCCATGGCCTGGCCTGCATCCGTCCCGACGTGCCGTCGCTGACCTATGTGGTCGAGCACGTGGGCGGCGCGCCGTGCGCGGCCGCGCCTCTGGTTCCAGAGCCGTTTGTGGGCGCCGCTGCGCGACGACGATGGCCGCATCCGCTTCGTCAACCTTGATGCGCAACAAAAGCCGGGCAGCGACGTGCTGCTCGACGGCCTGTTTGACCTGGGCGCCGTCAGCGCGCCCGTCGCCTACAACCGCATGGCCGTGTGGCCCTGCGCCAACGGCCAGCTCCGGCTGCAATTGCAGCCGGACGGCAACGTGGCCGCTTCGTTCACCCCCTGGCCAGAAGGGCTGGTGCCGCATTTCGAGTTCGGCAGCCCGTACGTGTCGCGCGACGGCGGCCTGTGGCAGCTGTGCTTCGAGCGCAGCCGCGGCACCTATGTCTACGTGAAACTGGGCGCGCAGTCCGAACGGGCCGACGCGCTGGCGCCGCGCCTGTGCTCGGGCAGCTTCAATTACCGCTTCGCCGCCAAGCTGAAAACGGCGCCGTGGGAAGAGCCGGAACACGGCGACGATGGCGGCAAGAACCAGGCCGTCATGCCTGCTGGAATCGAATGCCGGCAACAGCGTCTTCGGCGTGAAGTTTGCCACCAGCGCCGGCCTGTCGAGCGTGCTGCGCTCGAGCGATCGCCTGGCGGCACAGCTGGTGCAGGACGACGAATTGCGCGAAAACGTGTTCCATACCTTTGCCGTCAGCGAACCGTGGCGCGTGCGCCTGTTTGTGCATGAAGGTACGCTGTGGGCTTACCACCCGCTGCTGTCGCGTATCGATGGCTGGGCCTTGCAGGCATGAAGGCGCGCTTACTGACCGTGGCTTGCGCCGCGTTTTTCAGCGCTGCCGCTGCGCACGCGGCCGGCATCCAGCAAGCGTTTCTCGTGCAAAATTCGGGCTGGATGGAGCCGTTTTACACGGATGAGCATTCCCAGCTGAAAGCCCTGGTGGGCGCGGTGGCGCAGGCCGCTACAAACCCGTCCGATAAAGTGTATACCCTGGCCTTCAGCCAGAGCAGCGGCGCGCACGTGTCGCCGTCGCTGCTGGGGCAAGGGCAGGGCGGCGCCGGCGTGGCGGGCCAGTTGGCCAGTCTCGGCCTGGCGCGCAAGGGCGCCGGCGGCGCGCTGGCCGACACGGATTTCCAGGAAGCCGTGACAAAAACCATCACGGGCCCGTTCCAGTCCGCGTCCGGCATCGTGTGGATTTTTACGAATAACAAGAACAGCCCGAACAACGACAGCCAGACGGCCGAGCGCAACCGCGACTTTTACCGCCTGCTGCACCTGGAACCGTCGATCACCAAGACGGTGGTGTTTCCGCTGCGCATGCCCGTACAGGGCAAGCTGTACAGCGCCAAGGGCTTGATGGTGTATGCGCTCGCGTATGGCCAGCCCGCATCGGAGGCCTTGAACCGTATCCTGGCCGAAGGGCGGCTGTCGCAAGTGCTGACGCGTCCGCCCGCGCGATTGAAACCGGTGGACCAGGATGCCGTGCGCATCGTGCCGCAATCCGTCAAGAACAGCGCCAACGTGCACGCCAGCCTGGGCCGCGACGGGCGCACCATCGTGCTCGACGTCGATGCGGCGAACCTGGTGCCGCAAGTGGTGCTGCAGGCGTCCCTGCAAAACATGTTTTTCCCATATGTGATCGACAGCGCCAAGGTGCACGCCAGTCTGGCGGGCCAGAACGCGCCGCTGCACGTTGCGCCAGATCAAATCCGCCAGCTGCAGCCGGGCGCCAGCCAGTCCGTGCAGGTACAGTTCGCGTTGCCGATGGCGCAGATCCCGTCGCCGTGGTCGGCGCAGGCGATCGCCGCCATGGGCAAGCAGGTGATGCTGCCGATGCAGGCGCAAGTGGGCCTGTCGGAACAGCGGCTGGCGCTGGCATCCAGCTTCGGCAAGGATTTGCAGGAACTGTTCCCCGGCGACCCGATTTCCGGCATGTTTACGCCGCCCGACAGCGTGCGCGCCTCGCAGGCGACGATCCCGCTGCTGGTGCGCATCCAGTATCCGCTCTTGCCCGTGCTGGTGATCCTCGGCGGCGTGCTGGCGCTCGCTCGTGCTGGGCTTGCTGGCGCTGGGCCTGGTCGGCACGCGCGCCACGCGCTACAAGGTGATGGCCGACGGCGTGCAGCGGCAAGTGTTGTTAAAACCGTTCAAAAGCGTGCAGATCCGCGACGATGACGGCCGCGATATTGGCGAACTCAAGCGCGGCCTGGGCAAGCCGGTCGTCGTGCGCGTGGCCGAAGGCCATACCCTGAGCCTGGCCTGATAACGATTTCCTTTTAAACTATTCAAATCCACCAGAGGCATACCATGGCGCAAGAGACTCCCAAAGACAACAGCGGTTTTACCCTGCCGGCCCCCGCATCCGCGCCGCCGGCCGCAGACGCACCGGCGGCCAGTGCAGCCACCACGGCCACGACCGAAGCTGCGCCCGCGCTCGATCCTGTCAGCACGACCGATACCTCGTCGCGCGACACCCTGGTCGGCGGCGTGGTGCTGTTGCTGCTGTTCATCGCCTTTTTCTTTGCCAAGAATGCCTATGCGAATGGCCTGGTGGCCAAGCGCGTGCCGCCGAACAAGGCCAATGCCTCGGGCTGGTGGCTGTTCATCTTCCTGGCCAGCCTGGCGACGGGCGTCGTGCTGGCCGCCGTGAATGCGCATAAATTCCTTGCGCCACTGTTCATGGGACCGCTGGTGCTGGTGGGCCTGGTTGCACTGTTGTTGACCTTTACTTCCAGCCGCCGCTAAGCGCACGCCGTTGCACGCATCATCGAAGGAATCACCATGGCAGAGAACCTGAACCAAACCATCACCGGCGGCGCCAGCGAGCGCAAGCAGGACAAGATCATCGAACTGCGCCCGACCCTGTTCATCGGCATCGGCGGCACGGGCATGCAGGTGCTGATGCGCGTGCGCCGGCGCATCCTCAACACCTTGTGGGGCGGCGCGGGCAACCGCACGCGCATCGAGGGGCTGGCCGACTTTCCCATTGCGCAATTCATCCATTTCGACCTGGACAATGGCGCCGTGATCGAAAGCGGCGAGTCGCAGGCGAAGGACTTGCAGTTCGACCAGGTGAAGTTCACGGATGATGACAAGGTGGTCGAATCGTTCGACATGGACAAGTACAGCCGTGATGAAGATTCTCTGGAGAAATATCCACACATCAAGGAATGGCTGCCGCTGACGCCGCAGCGCATCCGCGAGCTGCGTTTCGACATGAGCAGCGGCGCCGGCCAGATCCGCGCCGTGTCGCGCCTGTATTTCTTCGACAAGTACGCGAAGATCCGCGACAAGATCCGCTTGAAGCTGAAGGCGCTGAAGGCGGGCCTGTCGCACGAGCGCCAGCTGGCCGAACTGGGCTTGCGCATGGAAACGAACCGTTTCCGCATCGTCATCGTCGGTTCCGTCGCGGGCGGCACGGGTTCCGGCTCCTTCCTCGACATGGGCTTGCTGGCGCGCTGGCTGGCGCGCAGTGAAGTGGGCGCGGCCGACGTCGAGCTGATGCTGTTCTTGCCGACCGGCTACACCAAGGCCAACAAGGACCGGGTCGAGGCCAACGGTTACGCGGCGCTGATGGAGCTGGAATCGGCCATGATGGGCAACAAGGGCTATGTGGGCCGCTGGGATGCGTATGACCGCCCGGAACTGACGCGCGAACCGTACAGCGAGGTTTACCTGATCGATTCGGGCAATCTTGCCCAGCAGCACACCAAGGATGTCAGCGACGTCTACCACATGGTGGCCGATTCGCTGTTCGAGGATTTCGCCTCGGCCGATTTCGCCCGCGCCAAGCGTTCGATCGCCGTCAACCAGGCGCAGCACAAGAACTCGCTGTACAACGCGCCCGTGCCGCAAGACCGCTTCGGCGACATGCGTTTGTATTTCTCGAAGCGCTTTTCCTCGTTCGGCATGGCCGTGCTCGATACGCGCCAGGAAGCGGCGCGCGATGAGCGGGCCCACCGCTGGGCCGGCGCCATGCTGCAAGCGTTCTTTGGCGTGGGCGGCACGGATGCGGGCGCCAACCGCGCCACGGATACGCAGCGCGATAATTTCCTCGCCGCCAATATGTTCCTGAAGGGCACGCCGTTCAGCGATTTCCCCGAGTTTTCCGACAAGAGCATCGAACTGAAGCGCTCCAGCGGCGACTTCATCGATTTCCGCGTCGTCGACGAATTGCTGGAAGACCGCCACGGCCACTTGCTGGCCGGCGTGGAAAACCGGGTCAATACGCGCATCAACGATATCCGCACGGGCTTTGACCGCAGCGAATGGCCGGCGCAGGTGCGCGACGCCATGAAGCACCTGGAACGCGACGCCGTGCGCGACCAGGATTCCACGGCCGACACGACGGAAGACCGCATCAGCAAGCGCCGCCGCGAAGTGCTGGAAGACGTCAAGAAAGTCGTGCGCGATCAGCTGTATGGCTATCTTGATAATAAAGAATTCGGCGGCCTGGAATACGTGCTGTCGCTGGTGGAACAGATCAAGGACCGCATCGAGGCGCCGGGCAGCGGCTTGACGGCGCAGATCGGCAACAATGCCGAGCGCTACCGCGAAATCAAGGAAGCCGTGCGCTCGCGCGAGTACGAGCGCCTGCTGAACAACCTGGAACAGACGCGCAGCACCTTCGGTTTCCTCAGCAATGGCGAAAAGCAGGCGGGCGTGGTGATGGATCATTTGCGCACGGAAATGGCGAATGCGCTGAAATTCCATCTGCGGGCCAAGGCGGCGGACGAGTCCGTCCTCCTGCTGGGCGAGCTGTCGCGCTGGCTGGGCAACCGGGTCGGCGTCGATGCGCAAGGCCGCGCGCAGTGGAATGGCCTGGTGGGCGAGCTGCAAACGGGCCGCGAGGGCGTGCTGGCCATGCTGGCGGAACTCAAAACGGCCAATACCATCCTGCAAAAGGACCTGGACAAGGAACACGCGACCCTGATCGTCATTCCCGTCACGGAAAAAGACATTGCGCTGCCCTCGGCGGCCACCTTGCGCCAGTGGGCCGATGAAGCGTTCAAGGACATGGGCGGCTCGAAAGCGCTGTTCCCCATGTTGGCCGAACCGGCGCAGCGCGGTTTGATCCTGGCCAAGGTTACGCGCATGGCGGAAAACATGATCGCCACGGCGGGCCTGACAGAAGGCGCGACGAGCACGCCCGACCCGCTGTTCGAGGCGCTGGAACAGATGGATGTATCCGAACGCCTGGACCGCTTCCGCAAGCTGCTGGCCTGCTCCATGCCGTGGATCGACGCCAACATGGCGGGCGACTTCACGGTCGTGTCGGACCAGTTCAAGTGCGTGATCGGCGTGGCCAACGCGGCTGCCTTCAAGGCGAAGTTCGGCGCCGAGCTCGAATCGTGCGTGCCGACCCAGGTGGGCATCACGGTGAGCCAGCTGGAAATCGTCGAGACGGGCATCCGCGGGCGCGCCGTCTGCTATTGCGAACTGGCCGGCGTGCCGATGACGGTGCTGCGCGGGCTGGAAGGCTGGCGCACCAGCTACCGCAAGGAAGGCGACAATGACAAGGCGCCGACCCACACGCATATTGATCCGACGCAATTTACGCACCCGATCGCGCCGAACACGGACGAGATGAAGCGCCTGGCGGAAGACTTCGGCGAATTCCTGCAAGCGATCATGCTGGGCGTGCTGACGCGCCACACGGGCCGGGTCGTGCCGCCGGGCCAGTACCAGTTTGCCGTCGAACCGGGCGACTTGCGCCGCATCGGCAACGAACGGGCCATCCGCCAGAACGGCATGCCCGCCTCGTATGAGAAAAATATCGCCCTGCGCATCGAAGAAAAATTGACGGCGCTTGACGCTGTGCAGACGGCGGCCATGGCGGCGCTGGCAAAATACTATGAGCGGGGCGTGTATGCGCCCAAGCTGGTGGCGCAGGCCGATGGCTCGCAGCTGCCCTACATCGGCTTTGGCAGCGCCATTTCCGCCGAAGTGGGCACGCGCCTGCGCGAGTCGGCGCGCCGCAAGGGCATGGCCAGTGATGAGCTCGACCGCACGGTGCAAGCCTTGCTGGGACGGCTGCTGAAGGAGTGGGCGAACGTCATCGGCGACTCCGACGGCGATGCCTACGACTGGGAAGTGCGCGAGCCGGAAGCGGACGGCCAGCCGCGCCTGAAGTATGCGATCAAGCCGGAAATGCTGGAAGCGGGCCGCCTGGAGCAATTGCTGCGTCCGGCCGGTGCGGCGGCTGCGCCGGCGACGGCCGTTTTCGGCATGGCACCGCCACCGCTGGGCGGCATGCCGCCGCCGCTGGTGGAGTACCAGTATTTCCTGGGCATTAACGGCCAGCAGCAGGGACCGTTCACGGCCCAGCAGATCGTGCAGTACGTGCAGGCGGGACAGGTTGTGCCGGCCACCACCAAGGTGTGGCGCGCCGGTTTGCCGGCCTGGGCCGACCTGGCCCAGTTCCCCGAGCTGGCGCCCTTGTTCCTCGGCGCGCCGCCACCGTTGATGCCGCCGCCGTTGTGAACGCTGGAATGACGTTGGAATGAAGGATTAGTTTTGGATATCTGCAACAAATGCAAGACGGGCCTGTGGACCGTTGTCAGCCATTGCCCGTACTGCGGCCAGGCGCAGGCAGGCGCGGCCCGTCCCGCTGCGGCCGTGCCGCCGCCGCTGCCCGTCCCCACGCCCATGCCGGCGCCTGCGCCGGTAGCGCCGCCACCTGCGCCCAAGCCGCCGCCCGTGCCGGTGACGCCTGCGCCTGCGCCGAAAGCGCCGCCGAAGCCGGCGCCAGTACCGCCACCCAAGCCGCCGCAGGCCGCGCCGAAGCCCGTGCCCGCGCCTGTGCTTCCACCGGCGCCTGCCCCGGCAACACCGGCAACACCGGTACCGCCGCCACCGCCGCGCAAATGGCTGCGCTGGCTGGGCGCCGCCGCCGTGCTGGCGGCCGTCATCGTCTACATGAATGGCAAGCCGGGCGGCAAGAATGAATCGGCTTGCAACGACGCCATCGACAGCGGCTTGAAACTGGTGGCAAATGGCAGCCTGGACGGCGCCCGGCAAAAGCTGGCGACGGCAAAGCAAAGAATGTATGCACGGGCACGGGCAAGTCCAGCGCCAAGGCCGACGATCTGCAGGCGGCGATCGGCAAGGCCGGCGCCGCATCGGGCAGTTGCCAGCGCGGCGTGCGCGCCATCGAGCGCAGTATTGATGGTCATCAATTGCAAAGCGCCGCAAGGGGCATCGCCGCGCTCGACGCCGATTGCGCGGGCGCCTCCAGCGTGGATTCCCTGCGCAAGCAGCTGGCGCGCCAGCAGGCGGCAGCCGCGTCCGTGCTGGTGGGCGTGCGCCAGGCGCTGGACGGCAAGGATGCGACGGCGGCAAGGAATGGCATCGCCAGGCTGGAAGCGATCGACCGCGAAGCGGTGGAATTGCCGCAGTTGAAGGCCGACGTGCAAGCGCTGTCGGCGGCCGCTGTGGCTGCCCCCGCTCCTGTCTCTGCACCGGCCCCCGCCCCTGCGGCACTGGAACCGGCGCCTGCGCGCGCGGTCGAACGTTCAGCGGTGGCCGAACGCCGCCCGCAGGAAACGGCGCCCGTCGACAGCGGCGCGGCCATGCGCAACGAGATGGCGCAATCATTCCTGCGCGATGCCGAGCGTTCTTTGCTGGAAGGTAAGTTCGATGCGGCCAAGACGTATCTGGAAAGCGCGCGCCGCGTCGATCCGGGCAATGCGCGCATCGATAATCTGTCGCGCCGCATCCGCGAGCGCGAACGGCAAGTGTTGCAGACGGAAACAACGATCAATTAGTCATCTGGAGAGTCACCATGCTGAATCACACCACCTTGCGCGCGGCCGCCGCGCTGACCATCGCGGCCCTGCTGGCCGGTTGCGCCACGGCGCCGATGAGTCCGAACGGCGTGCGGCAGGACAGTTCCTACCCGCAAGGTGGCGCCCAGGCGGCCACGGATGAGGACCCGTGCAGCGTGGGCGCGACGGCTGCGGCCGGCGCGGCCGTGGGGGCATTGCTGGGTGCGCTGGCGGGCGGCAAGAATGGCGCGCTGAAAGGGGCCGCCATCGGCGGCGGCCTGGCGGCGGCCGGTTGCCTGGCGATCAATGTCAATTCGCGCCAGACCAAGACGGCGGCGCAGGCGGACCGCGACTACATCCGCACGCGCGGCGCGCTGCCGCGCGAGCCGCAAGTGGTGTCGTACACCCCGCAGCTGAGTGCGTCGACCGTCAAGCGCGGCCAGCCGTTCAAGGTCAATTCCGTGGTGGAGCTGGTCAACGGCAGCGCGCAAAGCGTCAACGACGTGCGCGAAGAACTGGTGGTGCTCGACCCGCAAGGCCAGCCGTTCAAGTCCGGTTCGAAAGCCCTGGCCAGCAACAATAAATCGGGCGGGCGCTTCGAGAACTCGTTCGAGCTGACCTTGCCGCCCGGCGTGTCGCAAGGCGTGTACGGCGTCAAGACGAATCTGTACGTGAACGGCAAGCTGGCCGCCACGCGCGACTTGCGCACGCAGCTGGTGATGCTGGACGACAATAGCGGCGCGGCGCGGCAATTGGCGCTGCGGTAAAGGGAGATTGCAGGAGTATCAACATCTCATCCAGTCGTAGCGAGCGGCGATGATTTGTGGCCGAGAAGCGCAGCGCTACTTTAGTAGCGTGAGCATCGCCGGCCGCAAAGCGCGCCGCGCAGTAGACTGGGTGAGGTGTCAGCTACGCGCCGCCGGCGTATCCATGCTGGCGCCAGGCCTCGTAGACGACGACGGCCACCGTATTCGACAGATTCAAACTGCGGTTGTCCGGGCGCATGGGCAGGCGGATGCGTTGCTCTGCCGGAAAACCGTCGCGCAGGGCCGGATCCAGGCCTTTTGTTTCCGAGCCGAACACGAACACGTCGCCGGGCAGGAAAGCCACGTCGCCGAACGGGCGCGAGCCGCGCGTCGTCATGGCGAACATGCGGGCCGGGTCGGGCTGGGTGTCGGCCAGGAACGCTGCCCAGTTCTTGTGTACCTTCATGTTGGCGTAATCGTGGTAATCGAGGCCGGCGCGCTTCATCTTGGCATCGTCGAGGGGAAAGCCCAGCGGTTCGACAAGGTGCAGCTGCGCGCCCGTGTTCGCGCACAGGCGGATGACGTTGCCCGTATTGGGCGGGATTTCAGGTTCTACCAAAACAACGTGAAACAAAATGCTCTCCTCATATATATAGCAAATCTGATGCGGTTCTAGTGCGGCGGCGTGCGCGCCACGACCAGGATGCTGACCCTGGCCGCCCCTGCTCGCTTGCAGGCAGCCGCCAGGGCGTTGACGGTGTGGCCGCTGCTCATCACGTCGTCGACGATGCCCACATGGCATCCTGGCAATAACGGCGCATGGTCCGGCGCGATGGCGAACGCGTGCGCCAGGTTGGCTTGCCGTTCCTGCGGCGCCACGCCGCTTTGCGCCCGCGTTTCGCGCACGCGCAGCGCCAGGCGGGGCTGTAAAGGCACGTCCAGCAGGTGCGCCAGAGGCCGGGCAATTTCCAGCGCCTGGTTAAAACCCCGCTCGGCCAGACGGGCCGGGCCCAGCGGCACCGGGCACAGCAGTTGCGGCGCTTCCCACGCTTGTTGTTGCTGAATGGCAACATACAACAGTTCTGCCAACAGGGGCGCCAGCGCCAGGCGCGCGCCGAATTTCAGCTGCAGCAGCAACTGGTCGACGGGTGCCGCATAGTCGAACGCCGTGACGGTGGCGTCATACGCGGGCCGCTGGCGCAAACAGCGCCCGCACAGTTGAGCCATCTCAATGTCAGCGAGCGGATTGGCGCACTGGCGGCAGCGGTGGCGCAGTTGCCCGCGTCCTTGCCCCAGGTACTGCGCGCGGCAGGGCGAACACAGCACTTGCGGGCAGCCCATGCCGCACAGCGCGCATTGCGCCGGCAGTACCGTGGCGCCCAGCCACAGGCGCAGCGCCTGCCAAGCGGCCTCAAGGCGGTGCCGGGTGGCGGTCCGCATCGCGATGGCG
Source organism: Janthinobacterium sp. TPC_1 (assembly GCF_056037845.1). Lineage (NCBI taxonomy): Bacteria > Pseudomonadati > Pseudomonadota > Betaproteobacteria > Burkholderiales > Oxalobacteraceae > Janthinobacterium > Janthinobacterium sp. TPC_1. The sequence continues at coordinate 2,494,007 of NZ_CP195157.1, forward strand.
TCGTTCCATGTACACTGCCGACATTATCTCACCTCACCGGTTTCAACATGCCAGTTCCCGCCAATCCACCCAAAATGAGTGCGCCCATCGATGCGGTGCAAGTACGCGATTTCTTTTCCCGTCCCGCGCGCGTCGCGGCGTCGGATTTCCTGCGCCGCGAAGTGTCGGCACGCATGCACGAGCGCCTGGAGCTGGTGAAAATCACGCCGCACCGTGTGCTCGACGCCGGCTGCGGTCCCGGCGCGGATTTGGCACAGTTGCAAAAGGATTATCCCGCAGCGCAGATTATCGGTCTCGATGCAGCGCAAGCGATGATGCAGGCGGCGCGCGCGCCCGCGTCGAAACTGGCCAGCCTGAACCAGTTCCTCAGCAAACTCTTGCCGGCCAAGGCGGGCGTGGATTTATTGTGCGGCGACCTGGGCGATCTGCCGCTGGCCCAGGGCAGCATCGACCTCGTGTGGTCCAATCTGGCGCTGCACTGGCATGCCCAGCCCGACCGCGTGTTTGCCGAATGGCGGCGCGCGCTGCGCCTCGATGGCTTGCTGATGTTTTCCTGTTTCGGCCCCGACACCTTCCGCGAAGTGCGCGACGCCTTCGCCGAGGCTGATTTGTATCCGCACGCCTTGCCCTTTGTCGACATGCACGACTTTGGCGACATGCTCGTCGAGACGGGCTTTTCCACGCCCGTGCTGGACATGGAGATCATTACCGTCACCTACGATACGGCGGAAAAACTGCTGGCGGATGTGCGCGCCTTCGGCGGCAACCCGCTCACCACGCGCCGGCGCGGCCTGATGGGCAAGGCGGCCTGGCAGCGCATGCTCGACGCGCTGGAAAAGAGGCGCCGTCCCGATGGCAAGCTGGGCCTGAGTTTCGAAGTGATCTATGGCCACGCCTTCCGTCCCGCGCCGCGCGTGACGCGCAATGGCGAAGCCATCATCCGCTTCGATCTGCCGCGCAAGCCTAAATAAAAGGGCAAAGAAACCGACACTTGGTCGCATTCGCGCGCGATGTGGCAGCTTGGCGTTGCAAAGCGCGCGGCGGCCGGGAGACGGGCGCGCACAAAGCCGATTATTGCTTGATGGATTCAAGTTTACTTGATTATAATCGTTGATTGTTTGTCAGCTTGCTAATTGAAAAAAACAAGGGCTGCATACAAAATAAAAAAAACAAAGCAAGACTAATTCGAAGTTACTGCATTAGTATAGTAACCATCTTCCACACGAGGCCATTTCAGTGTGGGGAAGAAAAACAGGGTTCCAGCATGGTTGCGCGCCGCCGTTTTTGCTGCCGCAGCCAGCATGGAATTCGCTGGTGCTTGACGCACATGGCCGCATTCCGGCCGTGTTGCTTTCATGGAGGAGCGGCAGCGGTCCAGTACGGAGAAGTCCGCAGCCGTTTAAAATATCATTATTTTTGGGTGGTTGGGGAAAACATGACACATGCAAAGCGACTTCAATCGTTGCTGCTCGGGCTGTCTTTGACAGCGTTTGGCATCGGGCGATGGGCCACGGCGGCACCGGCTGCCGGCACCTATCCCGGCACCGGCGGTCCCGTGCCGTTCGAAATGAATCTGCAACCGCCGGCGACACAGATCGCCCATGAAATCTACGATTTGCACACCCTGATGATGATCATCTGCCTGGTGATCTTCGTGGCCGTGTTCGGCGTCATGTTCTATTCCATCTTCAAGCACCGCAAGTCCCTGGGCCACAAGCCGGCCACTTTCCACGAAAGCACCACCGTCGAGATCGCCTGGACCGTCGTGCCTTTCCTGATCGTCATCGGCATGGCCCTGCCTGCCACGCGCACCGTCGTCGGCATGAAAGACACCTCGAACGCCGACATCACCATCAAGGCCACCGGCATGCAGTGGAAATGGGGCTATGACTACCTGAAAGGCGAGGGCGAAGGCATTTCCTTCCTCTCCAACCTGGCCACGCCGCGCTCGCAAGTGGGTGCGCCAGGCGCGCCGCCGACGGAAAAACGGGGCGAAAACTACCTGATCGAAGTCGACAATGAAGTCGTCGTGCCGGTCAACAAGAAGATCCGCGTGGTGCTGACGGCCAACGACGTCATCCACGCCTGGTCCGTGCCCGCCTTTGGCGTCAAGCAGGATGCGATTCCCGGTTTCGTGCGCGACACCTGGTTCAAGGCCGACCATATCGGCACCTTCCGCGGCAATTGCGCCGAGCTGTGCGGCAAGGAACATGCCTTCATGCCCATCGTCGTCAAGGTCGTATCCAACGAGGACTACAAGGCCTGGGTTGATGTAAAACAAAAGGAAATGGCCGCATTGGCCGATGATCCAAGCAAGGTGTGGACCATCGATGAATTGAAGGTCAAGGGCGAGAAAGTGTATGCGGCCAACTGCGTGGTCTGCCACCAGGCAACAGGCAAGGGCGTGCCCGGTGCGTTTGCGCCGCTGGACGGCTCGGCCGTGGTGAACGGCCCGAAAGCGGATCAGATCCACGTCTTGCTGAACGGGCAAAAGAGCGGCAAGTATCCCGCTGAAATGCCGGCATGGAAACAGCTGTCCGACACGGAAATTGCCGCAGTGATCACTTACACGCGCAATTCCTGGTCGAACAAGGCCGCAGAGAACATCGTTCAACCAGCCGAAGTCGTGGCTGCACGCAAGTAATTAGGAGCCGTACATGAGCACTAGCACCTTGGACCACGCCGGTCACGATCACGACCATGCCCACGACCACCCGACCGGCTACCGCCGCTGGCTGTTTGCCACCAACCACAAGGATATCGGCACCCTGTACCTGTGGTTTTCGTTCATCATGCTGCTGTCGGGCGGCGTGCTGGCCCTGATGATCCGTACGGAACTGTTTCATCCAGGCTTGCAATTTTTCCACCCTGAATTTTTTAATCAACTGACCACCATGCACGGCCTGGTGATGGTGTTTGGCGCCATCATGCCGGCCTTCGTCGGCTACGCCAACTGGATGATCCCGCTGCAAGTGGGCGCGTCCGACATGGCGTTTGCCCGCATGAACAACTTCTCGTTCTGGCTGCTGCCGCCGGCCGCGCTGCTGCTGGCCACGTCCTTCCTCGTTCCGGGCGGCGCCACGGCCGCCGGCTGGACCCTGTATGCACCGCTGTCGACGCAGATGGGCCCCGGCATGGACATGGCCATTTTCGCCATGCACCTGATGGGCGCCTCGTCCATCATGGGCTCGATCAACATCATCGTCACCATCCTGAACATGCGTGCCCCTGGCATGACCCTGATGAAAATGCCGATGTTCTGCTGGACCTGGCTGATTACCGCGTATCTCTTGATCGCCGTCATGCCGGTGCTGGCTGGCGCGATTACCATGACCCTGACGGATCGCCATTTCGGCACGTCCTTCTTTAACGCGGCAGGCGGCGGCGACCCCGTCATGTACCAGCACATCTTCTGGTTCTTCGGCCACCCCGAGGTCTACATCATGATCTTGCCGGCTTTCGGCATCGTCTCGCAGATCCTGCCAGCGTTTGCCCGCAAGCCATTGTTCGGCTATGCGTCGATGGTCTACGCTACCGCTTCCATCGCGATCCTGTCCTTCATCGTCTGGGCGCATCACATGTTTACTACCGCATGCCGGTGACGAGCCAGCTGTTCTTCATGTACGCGACCATGCTGATCGCCGTGCCGACGGGCGTGAAAGTGTTCAACTGGATCGCCACCATGTGGAAGGGTTCGATGACGTTCGAAACGCCGATGCTGTTCTCGGTCGGCTTCATTTTCGTCTTCACCATGGGCGGTTTCACGGGCCTGATCCTGGCCGTCACGCCGATCGACATCCAGCTGCAGGATACCTATTATGTGGTGGCGCACTTCCACTACGTGCTGGTGGCCGGTTCGCTGTTCGCCCTGTTCGCCGGTTTCTACTACTGGTCGCCGAAATGGACGGGCCATATGTACAACGAGACGCGCGGCAAGATCCACTTCTGGCTGTCGCTGATCACGTTCAACGTGACCTTCTTCCCGATGCACTTCCTGGGCCTGGCCGGCATGCCGCGCCGCTACGCCGACTATCCGGCGCAGTTCACGGACTTCAATATGATCGCCTCGATCGGCGGCTTCGGTTTCGGCCTGATGCAGGTGTACTTCCTGTTCTTCGTTGTCTTGCCGACCATCCGCGGCGGCAAGGCTGCGCCAGCGAAACCATGGGAAGGCGCGGAAGGCCTGGAATGGACTGTGCCGAGCCCGGCGCCGTTCCACACGTTTGAAACGCCGCCTACCGTCAAGTAATGTCAGTGTCACGGGCCGGCGTGTTGCGCGGCCCGCCTTGAATAAAGTTGCTGCCATGACCGAAGTGAAAACTGAGCGTAAAAAACCGAACAACCTGCGTACCGGGCTGATACTGGGGGCCCTGGCGGCCTTCTTCTTCCTGTCCGTGTTCGTCAAGCGCATGTGGCTCTGACGTGACGACGCCCCACCAACAGGAAACACGCGGCCTGAACCGCAAGATGCTGGGCAAGCTGCTCGTCATTGCCGTGCTGATGTTTGGCTTTGGCTATGCCCTGATTCCCGTCTACAAGCAGATTTGCGAAGTGATGGGCATCAACGTGCTGACGCAGAAGGATGGCACGTGGCCTACGACAACAATACGCAAGTCGATACGACGCGCAGCATCACCGTCGAGTTCGACGGCAATGCGCAGGGACCCTGGCGCTTCCGCCCGACCGTCTCGAGCATGCAGGTGCATCCGGGCGAGCTGGTGACCGTCATGTATGAAGTGGTCAACACGCAAAACCGCGTCGTCAACGCGCAAGCCATCCCCAGCTACGCGCCGCAGAGCGCCACGCCGCATTTCAAGAAGGTCGAGTGCTTCTGCTTCAAGCAGCAAACCTTGAAACCGAAGGAAGCGCGGCAGATGCCGGTGGTGTTTTTCCTCGATCCGGCCCTGCCGAAAGAGGTGAAAACCATCACCCTGTCGTACACGTTTTTCGAGATTGCCGGTCTGAGCCAGGCTCAGACGCCGGCCGTCCAATAGGAGAGTGCCATGGGCGAATCCGCCAAGCCGGAAAAAGCGTCGTTCCTGTATTCGCTGCGGGCCGTCGTCTGGTCATTCACGGGCTTGCGCCGCAAGAGCGATTTCGACACGGATTCGGCCAAGCTCAATCCCGTGCACATCGTCATCGCCGGCTTCCTAGTGGTGGCTTGCCTGATCGGCATCCTGATTTCAATTGTTAAATTCGTCGTTTTATAAATTATAAAAAACCACCCTATAAGTTTTTGAGGAGATGATGATGAGTTCCAACCACGCCGCCGTACCTTATTATTTCGTGCCCGGCCCGTCGCGCTGGCCCATGCTGGGCGGCGCCAGCCTGCTGCTGACCATGATCGGCGCCTCGGCCTGGGTCAACGACGTCTCCTGGGGCCCGTACGTGAATTACCTGGGCCTGGCCGGCATCCTGCTGGTGCTGTACTTCTGGTTCGGCGACGCCATCAGCGAATCGGAGCAGGGCCTGTACAGCGAGCGCATCGACCACTCCTTCCGCTGGAGCATGAGCTGGTTCATCTTTTCGGAAGTCATGTTCTTCGCCGCCTTCTTCGGCGCCCTGTTCTATGCGCGCAGCATCTCGATGCCGTGGCTGGCCGACCTCGATCACAAGGTGATCTGGCCCGATTTTGCCGCCCACTGGGGCAATACGGGCCCGGCCGGCACGGTGCAGGAATTTACCACCATGACGCCGTTCTGGATTCCGACGATCAACACGGCCTTGCTGCTGACGTCGGGTGTCACCCTGACGATTTCCCACCACGCGCTGCGCGCCGGCCACCGCGCCATGACGGCCCTGTTCCTGTTCGCCACCATCGTGCTGGGCGCCATCTTCATGGGCTTCCAGGTCTATGAATACATCCACGCCTACAGCGAACTGAACTTGAAATTGACGTCCGGCATCTACGGCGCCACCTTCTTCATGCTGACGGGCTTCCACGGCTTCCACGTGACCCTGGGCGCCATCATGCTGTCCGTCATTCTGTACCGCGTGCTGAAAGGCCACTTCACGCCCGACCACCACTTCGGCTTCGAAGGCGCCGCCTGGTACTGGCACTTTGTCGACGTCGTCTGGCTGGGCCTGTACGTGGTCGTGTATTGGTTATAATGGCGGGGCAGGGCGCGCGCCGTTGACGCCTGCGCCTGCAGCATGAAAAAAGCCGTACCGGGAGATCCTGGGTACGGCTTTTTTCTTAGCGTGAAGAATTTGCCAATCAGGCAAGAAGAAGCTTAATGTATGCCCGTCGGCTGGATGTAACCGAGATGATGCGCCAGCAGGATCAGCAAAAACAGGGTGATCGACAAGCCCACGCGCAAGGCCAGCGCCTGCACGGTGCGGTTGCTCTTGCCCTTGTCGCGCATGAGGAAGAACAGGGCCGAGCCCAGGCTGCCCAGGATCAGGATGAAGGCGATGGCAACGAGGATTTTCATGGATGGTAGCGCCAGGCTTGAGGAGGTTTCATTGTAATGCGTATCCGCTTCCATTTTAGATGGATTCCATTTGTTGTATTGCTGCTACTGGTGGCGCTGGGGATCTCTCTGGCGCAGTGGCAGCAGCGCCGTGCCGACGAGAAAGTCGCGCGTGCCGCCCGGCTGGAAGCGGGCAACCAGGCCGCGCCGCTGGCCTTGACGGCCGCGCCCCTGCTGCCGGCCGATGCGCAAGCGATCGAATACCGGCGCGTTACCGTCACGGGCCGTTTCGTGCCCGCCTGGACGGTGTACCTGGACAACCGCCCCTACAAGGGCCAGGCCGGTTTTCACGTGCTCACGCCATTTCAAATAGACGGCTCCCCCATGCACGTGCTGGTGGCGCAGGGCTGGTTGCCGCGCAACAATGCCGAGCGCACGCGCATTCCCGACTACGCCACGCCGGCCGGCACCGTCACCATTAGCGGCATCGCGCGCCTGAACGCGGGCCATGTGATGGAACTGGGCACGGCGCCGACCCTGGCGCCGCACGCCATCGTGCAAAATGCCGATATCGGCCAGCTGGCCCGGGCCAGCGGCCTGGCCTTGCAGCCATTTATTCTCGAACAAACAGCCGATGCAGTTGATCCGCCAGCGTCCAGCCAGCTTCCCGTGCGCGACTGGCCGGCGCCCGACCTGGGTGCCGACAAGCACCGCGGCTATGCCTTCCAGTGGTATGCACTGGCACTGATGGCTTTTTTATTTTTTGTCTTTACAGGATTTCGACGTGCAAACAAACAGCCCTGAAGCAACGCAAGACAACAGCAACAAGCAGGCACAGAATACGGGACGGTGGAAACTATTGGCCGTGGTGGCCGTGTGCGCCTTTCCCATCATCGCCTCGTATTTCACGTATTACATCATCAAGCCCACGGGCCGCAACAATTACGGCGCCCTGATCGACCCGCGCTTGCATCCGATACCCGAAGAACAATTACAGGTGACGGAACTGGACGGCAAGGCCGCGCCGCTGGCGCAATTCAAGGGCAAGTGGGTACTGCTGCAAACGGGACCATCCGATTGCCAGGAAGCATGCAAGAAGCAATTGTTTGACATGCAACAACTGCGTTTGATGCAAGGCAAGGAACGCGAACGCCTGGAACGGGTCTGGCTGGTGACGGATGCCCAGCCGCTCGACACGCTCGTGATGCGCGAATTCGACGGCACCAGCATGCTGCGCGTCAATAACGACGCCCTGAAGGCGTGGCTGCCCGTGGAGCCGGGCGGCAAGACCAGCGACCACCTGTATTTGATCGATCCGCTGGGCAATCTGATGATGCGCTTCCCGAAAGACGCGGACCCGAACAAGATCAAGAAAGACATCGCCAAGCTGCTCAAAGCTTCGGCGATCGGTTGAGGAGTCTGCATGCCGACGATGCATCTCTCCGCGCTGGCCCAGCTGGGCTTGACGGGTCTGCTGGTGGCGCTGCTGCCTTTGACCATGGTCTGGGTGTCCGCGGACGCCAATAAATACCGCAAGCTCGTATGGATCGCCGTCTTCCTGACGGTCGACCTGATCATGTTTGGCGGCTTTACGCGGCTGTCCGATTCCGGCCTCGGCTGCCCGGACTGGCCTGGTTGTTATGGTTCTGCCAATCCTTTCCTTGCGCACGAGCACATCGTGGCGGCGGAAACCCTGATGCCGACGGGCCCCGTGACGGTGGTCAAGGCTTGGATCGAAATGACGCACCGCTACCTGGCCATGGCCATCGGCGTCTTGATCGTGGCGATGATGGTGCAGGCATGGCGCCAGTGGAAGAAAAACAAACGCGAGGAATTTGCTCCCGCGCTGCCGACGGCGCTGTTTTTGTTCGTCTGCCTGCAGGGCGCGTTCGGCGCCTGGACGGTGACATTAAAACTGCAGCCGGTGATCGTCACCATCCACTTGCTGCTGGGCATGGGGCTGCTGGCCATGCTGACGTGGCTGGGCGGGCGCCAGGATCATGCCGTCAAACCCTTGCTGCGCGCCGACGCGGATGCGTCCGTGCTGCGCCCCGTGCGCGCGCTGGCCGTCATGTCGCTCGTGCTGCTCACCGTGCAGATCGCGCTGGGCGGCTGGGTGAGCACCAACTACGCCACCCTGGCCTGCACGGATTTCCCCCTGTGCGGCGGCAAAGTCATTCCGGAAATGGATTTCGAGCATGGTTTCCATCTGTGGCGCGAGCTGGGCAAGACGGCCGCCGGCCACTATTTGCCGTTTTCCGCGCTGACGGCCATCCACTGGGTGCACCGCAATTTCGCCTTCATCGTGCTGGCCGGCATCGGCTATACGGTGTTGCGCGCGTGGAAACTGCCATCCCTGCGCGGCACGGCGCGCTGGGTGGCGCTGGTGCTGGCCCTGCAGGCGGCCACGGGCCTTGCGACGATTTACCTGAGCTGGCCATTGTCGATTGCCGTCCTGCATAACGGCGGGGCGGCGCTGCTCGTGTTATTGCTGACCATGTTAAACTACAAGGCTAAATTCCAACTCGATGTAGCGCGGAAATCTGCTCCCGCCGCCGCGCCAGTGCCCTCGGCACCAGCCAGTCCTTCCCGTATCGCATAAATGACTACTCAGACCATCAGCCGTAAACCTTCCCCCCGCATCGCCCAGTACTGGGCGCTGACCAAGCCCCGCGTGACGCAACTGGCCGTGTTTTGCGCCGTCATCGGCATGTTCCTGGCCAGCGAAGAGTTGCCTGACTGGCGCGCGGTGGTGTTCGGCACCATCGGCATCTGGCTGCTGGCCGGCGCCGCGTTTGCCGTCAATTGCCTGGCCGAGCGCGAAATCGATGCGCGCATGGCCCGCACGGCGCGCCGCCCCATGGCCATGGGCGACATCACGGTAAAACAGACGGTGGTGTTCGCGCTCGTGATCGGCGGCCTGGGCATGGCGATTCTGTATCACCTCGTCAATCCGCTGACCATGTGGCTGACTTTTGTCACGTTTGTCGGCTATGCCTTGATCTACACCATGGTGCTCAAGCCTGCCACGCCGCAAAATATCGTCATCGGCGGCCTGTCCGGCGCCATGCCGCCCGCGCTGGGCTGGGCGGCCGTCGCCAACGACGTGCCGATGCAGGCGTGGCTGCTGGTCCTGATCATTTTCGTGTGGACGCCGCCGCACTTCTGGGCGCTGGCCATGTACCGCCGCGACGATTACGCGCGCTCGGGCCTGCCCATGCTGCCCGTCACGCATGGCATGCAATTTACGCAATTCCACGTGTGGCTGTATTCGATCGCGCTGGCCGCCACCACCTTGCTGCCGTACGCCGTGCGCATGAGCGGCCTGATCTACCTGGCCTCGGCCGTGCTGCTCAATGCGGGCTTCCTGTATTACGCGTGGAAGATGTACCGCCACTACACGGACTTGATCGCGCGCAAAGCTTTTACGTTTTCCATCATCTACCTGGCATTGCTGTTCGCGGCCTTGCTGGTCGATCACTACATTCCCCTCGGAACATGAAAAAATACCTGACCTTGTTGTTGGCGGCCGCCCTGGCCGTCGTCCTGGCCGGCTGCGGCAAGCCTGTTGCACCGAAGCTGGCATTCAAGAACACGGACGTGACGGGCCTGGGCTACGCGCGCGAATTCGCGCTGACGGATCACACGGGCCACCCGCGCACTCTGGCCGACTACAAGGGCAAGCTGGTGCTGATGTTCTTCGGCTACACGCAATGTCCGGACGTCTGTCCCACCACCATGGCCGACATGGCCCAGGTGATGCGGGAAATGGGCCCGCAGGCGGACCAGGTGCAAGTGCTGTTCGTCACGGTCGACCCCGAGCGCGACACGCAGGCCTTGCTGGCGCAATATGTGCCCGCTTTCGACAAGCGTTTCGTGGGCCTGTATGGCGACGCGGCTGCCACGGCCAGGGTGGCCAAGGAATTCAAGGTGTATTACGCCAAGGTCGAGGGCGAGACGGACAACGGCTACACGGTCGACCACACGGCCGGCACCTATGTGTTCGACCGCGAAGGCAAGATCCGCCTGTTCGTGCGCCACGGCGAAAAGCCTGCCGCCATCGCGCACGATCTTAAACTTCTGCTATCCTGACCCGGTCGCGCCCCCGGGCGCCATCTTCAGGATACGCAGTACATGGATAAACGTTTCGAGCCGCACGCCCGCCTGGCAGCCGTCATCTTCTTGCTGATCGGCTGCTTTTTCGTCTTGCGGCCCTTCCTCGCCGCCATGCTGTTTGCCGCCTGCGTGGGCATTTCCAGCTGGCCCCTGTACCTGCTGCTGCTCGAACGCCTGAAAGGCCGGCGCAACCTGGCGGCCGCCATCATGACCCTGTCCCTGATCCTGGTCATCGTGCTGCCGCTGGCCCTCGTCACCTACAACCTGGCCGACAATGTCTCGCGCATCTATGAACAGCTGCGCACGGCGCTGGAATCGGGCGGCCTGCATCCACCGGCCTGGCTGGCCAACATTCCCGTGGTGGGCGAAACCATCGCCGGCTACGTGGAGCGCCTGCTTGCCGACCGCGAGGAATTATTGAATTTGGGTAAGACCATGCTGGAGCCGGCGCGCCACTTCCTCGCTTCCGGCGGCATCCTGCTGGGCACGGGCCTGGCGCAGACCAGCCTGGCCGTGTTCGTCAGCTTCTTCCTCTACCGCGACGGCCAGCAACTGAGCCGTGCCCTGATGACGGGCGCCGGCCGCATCATCGGCGACAGCGCGCCGGGCGTGGGCCTGACCATCAGCCGCACCGTGCGCGGCGTCATGTACGGCTTGCTGGGCACAGCGCTGGCGCAGGCCCTGGTGGCCGTGGTCGGCTTCCTGATCGCCGGCGTGCCGGCCGTCGCGCTGCTGGGCGTGGCCACCTTCATCTTTTCGCTGATTCCCGTCGGCCCGCCATTGATCTGGGGCGGCGCCGCCATCTGGCTGTTTTCAGACGGCCAGACGGGCTGGGGCATTTTCATGCTGGTGTGGGGCGCGCTGCTGATCAGCGGCGTGGACAACGTGGTCAAACCCATGCTGATCAGCCGCGGCAGCAGCCTGCCGTTCTTGCTGGTGCTGCTGGGCGTGCTGGGCGGCGTGCTGGCCTTCGGCTTCGTCGGCATCTTTATCGGCCCGACCCTGCTGGCGGTGCTGTACAGCCTGCTGCAAACGTGGACGGTGGGCGAAACCACCGTGCCGCAGGGCAAGGATACGATTACGTTGAAGAAGTAATCAGTCGCGCAAGTCCGCATCGAGATCGCGTTCCTGCTTCGGAATCACCTTGATCAGCACGATGCGGGGCCCGTTCATCTTCTTGACGACGATGTCGAAGTCGACGAAGGTGATGCGCTGGCCCTGCTTCGGGATGTCACCGAGCTTGACCATGATCAAGCCGCCCACCGATTCCACGTCGTCCAGCCCCAGCTCCTCGTTTTCGATATCGATGCCGAGGATGCGTTCGAGCGAGAAGATGGGCAGGCTGGCCTTGCCGATCAGGGTGCCGTCGCTTTGCTTGAGCCAGTCGTTTTCATTGCGGCGGAATTCATCGCGGATTTCGCCCACCATGGCGCCGAGCAAGTTATCGAGCGTAATAAAACCCAGCGGACGCTTGCCCTTCTCGCCGATCAGGGCGAAGTGGGGCGCGCCGTCGCGAAAGCGCCGGAACAGTTCCAGGGCCGGCGTGCGCGCGGAAATGATGTCGACGGGACGCAGGAACGGCGTGAGCGAGGTGATCGGTTTGCCCGCCTGCTGGGCAAAGAACAGATCCTTGAGGTGCACCACGCCCAGCACGTCGTCTTCATTCGTGTCGAAATACGGGTAGCGGCTGAAGCGGTTGCGCAGCACCGTGTCGAGGTTTTCTTCCAGCGTGTTCGAGGCGTGCAGGGCGATCACTTCATTGATCGGGCGCATCAGATCCGACACGGTCATTTGTTCGAAATCAAGCGACTGCGCCAGGATGTTGCGCTCGTCGCGCGTAAACTTCTCGCCGGGCTGGCTGGTGCGCAGGATCAGTTTCAATTCTTCGGACGAGTAATGGGCATCGTGGCCGCCCTTGCCGGACAGGCCCGCCAGGCGCAGCACCCAGTTGGCGCTGGCGTTGAGCAGGTAGATGGCCGGGTACATGGTCCAGTAAAAGCCGTACAGGGGAATCGCGCTCCACAGGCCGACGGCTTCCGGGTTGCGGATGGCCATCGATTTGGGGGCCAGTTCGCCCACGACGATGTGCAGGAAGGAAATCACGCTGAAGGCGACGACGAAGGACACGCCGTGGATCAGCTCTTGCGAGGTGACGCCGATGGCGCCGAACAGCGGCTCGAGCAGGCCGGCAAACGCCGGTTCGCCGACCCAGCCCAGGCCCAGCGACGCCAGCGTGATGCCCAGCTGGCAGGCGGACAGGTAGGCGTCCAGCTGGCCATGCACCTTGGCCAGGATGCGGCCCCGTAGTCCCTGCGTCTTGGCGATGGCGCGGATGCGCGTGCGGCGCAAGGTGACAATGCCAAACTCGGCGGCAACAAAAAAACCGTTCAGCGCGACCAGGAAGAGGGCGAGCAGGACTAGCAAGACATTGTGCATGGGGGCGCGGAAGATGGGCTGTAAAAACGACATCTTAAACGACGAAGGCCGGCATAGCCTAATTTAGCCGCGCGCCCCGCCCGTGCAGGCGGGCGCGCGCGCCCGGTTTTCCACGCTTTTTCAGCCTTTGGCGGCCGTTTGCGGCCCGCCGCGCATGGCGAAGACCATGACGGCCGAGACGATGGCGGGAATGGCGACGACGAGGAAAATTGTGCTGTTGGGCCAGTTCAGGCGGATCAGCTCGCCACCGAGCACGGGACCGATGATGGAACCGATGCGGCCCACGCCCAGGCTCCAGCCGATGCCCGTCGAGCGCAGGGTGGTCGGGTAGTAGCTGGCCGCCAGGGCGTTGACGGCCGGCTGGCCGCCCACCACGCAGAAACCGGCGATGAAGATGGTAATGAACAGGAAGGCCAGCGACACGTCCGGACGGCCGATCAGGGCAATGGCGACTGCCGCGACCAGGAAGCATGGCAGCAGGATGCGGCGGAAGCTGGAGCGGTCGATCAGCTGGCCCATGACGAGGGTGCCGATGGTGCCGCCCACTTGCAGGGCCGTGCCCGCCAGCACGGCGTTGGCCGTCGACAGGCCCGCTTCCTTGGCGATGGTCGGCAGCCAGTTGGACAGGAAATATAAATTGAGCAAGTTCATGAAGTTGATGACCCACAACAAAATCGTCATCTTCGCGCGGCCGCCCGTAAACAATTGCAGCACGGGCGCGCCCTTGTGTTCCTTTTCATGCACGACGTATTGCGTGTCGGCCGTGATGTTGACGGTGGGATCGATGCGTTTCAGCCACTTGGCGACTTTATCCAGCTTGCGTTTCTTCAATACCAGAAATTGCATCGATTCCGGCAGCAGGAAGAACATCAGCACGCCGATCACCAGCGGCACCACGCCGCCCACGTAAAACACGGATTGCCAGCCGAAGGCGGGAATCAGCGCGGCGGACAATAATCCACCGAGCACGGCGCCCAGGGTAAAGCCGCACGAGACGAGCATCATCAAGGTAACTTTCTTGCGCAGGGGGCTGTATTCGCCGGCCAGCGCCATGGCGTTCGGCATCACGGCGCCCAGGCCCAGTCCGGTAATGAAGCGTATCAGCTGCAATTGCTCGATGGTCGTTGCCAGCGGCGTGACCAGCATGCACAGGGAAAAGAAGATGGTCGAGCCGATCAGCACGGGACGGCGGCCGAACTTGTCGGCCGTGATGCTGAAAACGAGCGAACCGACCAGCATGCCCAGCAAGCCCGCGCCGAAGACGGGGCCCAGGTTGGCCTTGCTCACATGCCAGTCGGCAATGATGGCCGGCGCCACATAGCCCATCGCCTGCACGTCGAAGCCATCCATGATGACGCATAGCCCGCACAGGATCAGCATGCCGATCTGGAAGGAGCCGATCTTGTTGTTATTGATGAGATCGGGAATATCGATCGTCTTGCCTGCCGTGGACATGGTGCCGCTCCTGTTTTTTTTTATGGTGGTCGCGCCCTGCCGGCGAGGGAGGGGCGCGTGTTTGTCTCAGGCTTCATTACAATCGCTTTTGATTGATTATTCAAACGTTATTTTCGAATGGATTTATCAGGTTTCCTTGTGAATCTTCGGGTGCCCCTGGATGGCGGCCAGGATCACATCGAGGGCCGGATGCATGATCTTGCGCTCGTTGGAAATCACATAAAACTGTTCGCGCAGGGACGAGGCATCGCCCACCAGCACGGCACCGAATTGCTCCTCGATCTCGCCCGCCAGGCTGGCCGAGGCGAAGAACAGGCCCAGGCCCTTGCGGCCAAACGCGTTGAGCATGGCGTTATCCTCGAATTCGCCGACCACGTCGGGGCGCACGCCTTGCTGCACCATCCATTCGTCGATGCGCCCGCGCAAGGCGTTGTTGCGCGCCGGCAGCAGAAATGGCGCGCCGTGCAGGCTGTGGGGGAAATTGCCGCGGTACTGTTCCGCCAATGCGGGGATGGCGAACAGCTTCATGGCGCTCTCGCCCCACAGGTGGCTGGATACGCGCAGGCTGGCGCCGGCCGGCACGGCGCGGTCCGTCAACACCAGGTCCAGCTTGTGCAGGGCCAGGTCGGCCAGCAAGGATTCGAATTCATCCTCCAGGCACACGAGCTTGACGGGCTTGTCCAGGCTGCGCGTGGCGTCGAGCATGCGGTAGGCCATCAGTTTCGGCAAGGAATCGGAAATGCCCACCGTCAAACGCATCTTTTCCGCATCCGTGTCGGCCAGCGCTTC
Source organism: Janthinobacterium sp. TPC_1 (assembly GCF_056037845.1). Classification (NCBI taxonomy): domain Bacteria; kingdom Pseudomonadati; phylum Pseudomonadota; class Betaproteobacteria; order Burkholderiales; family Oxalobacteraceae; genus Janthinobacterium; species Janthinobacterium sp. TPC_1. The sequence continues at coordinate 2,509,216 of NZ_CP195157.1, forward strand.
CTGCATCTGTTCGCCGAGCAAAAAAATCTGGTCCGCATAGCCGAGCGCGAGGCGGCCCGCCTCCGTTGGCACCAATCGCCGTCCCTGCGGCTGCAGCAGCGACTTGCCCAGTTCCTTTTCCAGCAGGGCCAGCTGGGTGCTGATGGTTTGCACGGCCAGTCCCAGCCGTTCGGCCGCGCGCGTCACGCCGCCTTCCTTGGCGACCACCCAAAAGAAGTACAAATGGCGGTAATTGAAGCCCGTGGTTTTCATCGCTGCATCCTCTATCTTCTGTTTTTACGAAGTAATACTTCCATTATCTTCCATTTTTAAATGCGTCACACGTCCCTATACTACGTTCCATTGAATTTGGATAAAGGGGAACTATCGATGAAGCATTTCAGAGTGTCATTTCTAGTGACATTTATCTGCCTGGGCATTTCCGCCTGGTGGGGTTATACGCACGGTGGCGTGCAGACGATGCTGGCGGCGCTCGGTATCGCGGTAATCCTCGGCGTGATGGAAGTCTCGCTGTCGTTCGACAACGCGGTGGTCAACGCCTCGGTGCTGAAGAACTGGGACAAGTTCTGGCAGAACCTGTTCCTCGGCGTGGGCATCATCATCGCCGTGTTCGGCATGCGTTTGCTGTTCCCGCTGGTCATCGTGGCGCAAGCGGCGGACCTGGGCTTGATGGAAGTATGGAATCTGGCCCTGAGCAATCCGGAACAGTATTCGATGCACCTGACGAATCACCACGCGGAAGTGGCGGCCTTCGGCGGCATTTTCCTGCTGCTGGTTTTCCTGAACTTCCTGCTGGACTCGGAAAAAGAAACGCACTGGCTGGGCCGTATTGAAGAAAAACTGGGCGCGCTGGGCAAGATCTCGTCGATTTCCGTGATGATCGCCCTGGGCACGCTGATGGTCAGCCTGTCGATGATCGAAGAAGGCCAGAAGCTGGTAGTCCTGACGGCCGGCCTGTGGGGCATCCTGACCTACGTGGGCGTCGATGTGATCAGTGGCTTGCTGGAAGGCGATAACGGCGACGGCAACATGGGCGACATCATCAAGCGCGGCGGTATTGGCGGCTTCCTGTACCTGGAAGTGCTCGACGCCTCGTTCAGCTTTGACGGCGTGATCGGCGCGTTCGCCATCACCAAGGATGTCGTGATCATCATGCTGGGCCTGGCAATCGGCGCGATGTTCGTGCGTTCGATGACGGTGTTCCTGGTGCGCAAGGGCACGCTCGACGAGTTCGTTTATCTGGAGCACGGCGCGCACTATGCGATCGGTATCCTGGCCGTGATCATGTTGGTCAGCATGAAGTTCCACATTCCCGAGATCTTCACGGGTCTGATTGGGGTAGCCTTCATTCTCGCCTCGCTGTGGTCGTCGATCCGCTACAAGCGCAGGATGGCCCTCGAAGAAGACAAGACGGAAGCGCTGGAAGCGGTCAAGGCAGTGTAAAGAATGCGCGACAAACGATTACACCCGTTTGTCGGCAAGTTGCAGCAAGCGTCGCCGCCGGCCTGGGGAGTCAGGCCGGTGGAGGGCGCCAGGTGTTTGGTCATACACAACCCACATAGGAGAAATACATCATGGCAATCAGTCTGCAAAAAGGCGGCAACGTCAACCTGAGCAAGGAAGCTCCTGGCATTTCGAAGATGATCATCGGCCTGGGCTGGGATGCCCGCGCCACCGACGGCGCCGCGTTCGACATCGACGGTTCCGTGTTCCTGCTGAAGGCCGACGGCAAGGTTCGCGCCGACGTCGACATGATTTTCTACAACAACCTGAAGTCGAGCGACGGTTCCGTCACCCACTCGGGCGACAACACCACCGGCGCCGGCGATGGCGATGATGAAACCGTCATCGTCGACCTGGCCACGGTGCCAGCCGAGATCGATAAGATCGCCGTCTGCGTCACGATTCACGATGCCGAGGCGCGCAAGCAAAACTTTGGTATGGTATCGAAGGCCTACGTACGTTGCGTGAATGCCAACGGCAACACGGAAATCGCCCGTTTCGACCTGTCGGAAGACGGTTCGGCGGAAACGGCCATGGTCTTCGGCGAAATCTACCGCAACGGCGGCGATTGGAAATTCAAGGCCATCGGCCAGGGCTACAAAGGCGGCCTGGGTCCACTCGCAGCATCGTTCGGCGTCGGCGTGTAAGTTGTAAATAATCAAGGCGGTCCGCAGCGCGGGCCGCCGCCATCACCATCATCGTTGAGGAAGGAATAGTCAGATGCCAGTTTTCAATATTACCGGGGACGTCGACCCGTTCCTGCATGTGTCACTGGCCAAGGGCGAGAAGATTTATTGCGAATCCAATGCGATGGTGATGATGGAAACCAATCTTGAGCTGAAAGGCAAGATGACGGGCGGCATAGGCGCTGCGCTGATGCGCACCTTTGCCAACGGGGAATCGTTCTTTCAGCAGCATATCGAGGCCATGCGGGGCGACGGCGACTGTCTGCTGTCGCCCACCTTGCCCGGCGCGATGCGGGTGCTCGATATTGGAGCCCAACAATACATGATCAGCGACGGCGCCTTCGTGGCGGCCAGCTCTGGCGTGGAATTGAAGGTGCGCACGCAAAGCCTTGGCAATGCGCTGTTTGCCCAGAGCGGTGGTTTTTTTTCATCACCGAGACGGCAGGCAGCGGCCAGCTGGCGGTGTCCGGTTTTGGCGCGATGTCGATACTGGAAGTGACGCCTGGCAAGGACGTGGTGATCGATAACTCGCACGTCGTATGCTGGGACAACCGCCTGCAATACGAAATTTCCATGACGACCGGCAGCAGCGGCGGCTTTCTGGGCAATTTGATCAATAGCCAGACCAGCGGCGAGGGCGTAGTACTGAAATTCTCAGGCACGGGAAAAATCCTCGTGTGTTCGCGCAACCGCGCGGCCTTTCTCGCCTGGACCCAAAGCAAGCCGGCGTAACTAATATTTGATGTAACTAAGCAAACAGGAGCTATGCGTATGTCTGTCAATTTGAGCAAGGGCCAGAAGATTTCTCTGGACAAAGAAGCTGGTACCACCCTGACCCGCATCACCATGGGCCTGGGCTGGGATGCGGCCAAGACCAAGGGTTTCCTCGGTTTCGGTTCGAAGACGGAAGCCGTCGACCTGGACGCCTCGTGCGTTATGTTCGATGACAACAAGAGCACGTCCGATATCGTCTGGTTCCGCCAGCTGAAAAGCAAGGACGGCAGCATTGTCCACACGGGCGACAACCGCACGGGCGCGGGCGATGGCGACGACGAACAGATCAATGTCGATCTGTCGAAAGTGCCGGCGCACGTGAAAAGCCTGGTCTTCACCGTCAACAGCTTTACTGGCCAGAACTTCTCGCAGGTGGAAAACGCCTATTGCCGCATCTTGAATGCCAGCAATAACCGGAAGTCGCGCGTTTCAACCTGTCTGTGCAAGGTACCCACACGGCACAGATCATGGCCAAGCTGTACCGCCATAACGGCGAATGGAAGATGCACGCCATCGGAGAAAACGGCAACGGTCGCACCTTTGACGACCTGATGCCGCAAATCGCCGTGCATCTATAAGGAGCAGTACGCAGCGGGCGGGGGGGCGGACCGGATACCGGCCCTTGTCCGCTGCTCTATATTGAAGGAGAGTATGTCGTGATGCGATTGCTGATAGCCTTGCTACTTCCGTGTCTCACGTTTTTCATGCTGGGGCGCCCGCTGGCCGGTGCCGCCGCCTTGATTTTGCAGTGCACTGTGATCGGCTGGGCGCCGGCGGCCCTGTGGGCCCTGTACACGGTAAACCAGCATAAAACGGAGCAGGAACTGGAAGGTGCATTAAGCCGCAGCTACATGCGCAGGCGTAGTCGGTTGATATAAGTCAACCGGGCGCCAGGAATCCTTGCGCTAAAGCCCGCACGAGCGATCGTGCGGGCTTTTTTGTGCGCGCTCACTTCTTGCAGCGTATCGGCACGTTCACGGAATTGCCGTCCGAACTCAGGTTGCGGTACTGCAAATCTTCGCTTTCGATGGCGAAGCGGGGCACGGCGTGCACGTAGCGCTGCTTGCAGACGGTGTCGTCATTGATCAGCTGGCCCGCCAGCATGTAATCGCACAGGGCGAAGCGCGATTCCTCGTCGTCGAGGATCAGCACGCGCGCGGCGCTGTACAGGGCCGATTGCAGGACGTCCGGGCTGCAGTTTTCCGGACCCGTCAGTTTCAGATGGGTCTTCGTTTGCGTGGCCAGGCGCTGCAGCTTGACGAGGGCGGCGCGCTCTTCCTTGCGCGCACTGTCGACTTGCGCATCGCCGCTGGACAGGCGCAGCGCCAGCGAGGCGATCTGGTCGATGGAAATATGCCAGGCAAAGCCTTCCAGCCGCGTGCGGATCTGGCCCGGCAAGGGATCGGCCGCATCGACTTCGCAGCGGTACTGGCCCAGGTGGGGGCGGCACAGCACGGGGATGGCAAAGGCCGAGGTGCGCTTGCCCTTGACGAATTTCTGGCTCAGGTCGCCGAAGTTTTCATGCGTGATGGTATCGAAGCGGGCTTGCCCAAAGCCCATCTTGACGAGGTTTTCCTTGCGCTGGCGTGAAAACAGGGCGTCGACGGCATCGTAGATATTCTTGTTGAAGATGCGGTCCAGCGGCTGGCGCTCGTCCGACATCTTTTCGAAGACGGCGCTGGAATTGGGTGCGTTCGCATCGATGGAAAGGAGGATGAAGGGCTTGCTGTTCAGGCGCGGCGGCACGACGGCCATGTCGTTGCCGTACAGCTGAGTCAAGGCCACGTCCCACAGGGTTTCCACGCCCAGGTTGTCGGCCGCGCCGCCGTCGAACAGGTGCACGTAGGACGGCGATTCGCGCGACTCGGAACCGAGTTCCGGCACGAAACTGTTTTTCGGACGGAAACGCTCGAAGGTGACGGAATCGAACACGCCGGGAAAGGCGGCCGAGGTGGCCACGGCCGTGGCCAGGCGGATATCCTGGATCGGCGAATGCAGGGTGCCGTAGAAATACTCGTAGGAAAACACCACGCGCTTGCCGCCATCGGTGGCGTCCGTTGCGTTGGCCAGGAAGATGGGGCCGTCGTGCGGCAAGTCCTGGTAGGTTTTCTTGTCGTACAGCACATCGTCGAACACGTCGGACAGGAACGAGGTGCGCGTCTTGTTCGTGAGCAACATCGTCGTCAGGTTGGCGGGTTTTAATATGGTCTGGCCGAAGAAATCCGTTTTCAGTTTGCTGCGCAGCAAGGGCCAATCCGTCTGCTTGCCATGCAGCGCATAGTAGCCGCCCGCGATGGCGCCGCCCGAGACGCCGGAGATGGCCGAGGCGCCGCTGACGAGGCCGAACTCTTCCAGCTGCTCCAGCGAGGCGGCCGAGAAATTGGCCGCGCGGCTGCCGCCACCGGACAGGGCGATGCCGATGAAGTGGTCGTTGGGCATCGGGTTCTGGATGCGGGCCTTGGGCGCGTCGATGCGCAGGCGCGGTGCTTCCTGCACGGCAAACGTGCGGTTTTCGACGCCGCTGTTGGGGCGCAGGGCGAGTACCGTGCAACCGCTCAGCAGCGCAACGAGGATAAATGGGACAAACAAACGTGGATGCATGCGCGATCTGTGCGTAGTCAGGGGTTGGGATACGGACGGAAACGTGTGCGATTCTAGCAAACTTGCCGGTGATTAAGCATGCAGTCCATACGCGAGGAGGGCGGCGCTGTAGCCGGCGTGTACCAGCATGGGCGCCAGCAGCGCGCCGCTGCGTTCGTACGCGAGGCCCGCGCACAGGCCCAGCACGAAGGCAGGCAGCATGGCGGCCGGTGGATGCACGAGGGCAAACAGTGCGGCGGCGATGCCGACCGCCTGCCAGGCCGGCAGCGCGCGGCGCAAGCCGCCCTGCAGCAAGCCGCGGAAAATGAATTCCTCGCACAGGGGCGCGGCCAGCAGCGTCAGTCCCGCCAGCCACAGTCCGTTGCTATTGATATGCATCAATGGCGAAGCGGCCTGCGGCAACAGGGCCGCGCAGCCGATGCCGGCCAGCGCCGCGATACAGGCGCCTGCGCCTCCCCAGCACCACGGCTGGCGGCCCTGTCCGATGCGCGGCACGCCCGCCGTCCCGGCGCGCCAATACACGAGGTGCAGCAGTACATACGTGAGCATGCCGGCCACCTGGTCCTTGAGCAGGATCAACAGCAGGGTTTGCAGAATAAAAAACAGCATGGCGGCGATCAGGCCGTCGGCCGCCGAGACCGTGGCCGGCGGCGAGGCGGCCGGATCGAGCAGGTAGGGCAGCGCATCGCGCGCCTTTTGCCACAGGGCCACGGCCAGCGCGCCCGTGAGCGCGACAAACACCAGCTGCTGCACGGCGCTGCCGGCGGCCAGCGCCGCGATGTACAGGCTGGTGAGCAGCAGATACAGGTACATGTACGCGGGGCGCACCTTTGCCGTTGCCTCGGTGGCCAGCGGGTCGCTGGCAAACACGCCCAGCGCCACTGCGATCGCCGCGTACAGGGGAATGCCGGCCAGGGCCAGCAGCATCAGGCCCGCCGTCTGCCACGACCAGGCGGGCAGCCAGGCCAGCGCCGCGCCGAACAGGATGACTGGATACAGCAGGGCCAGCACGGCCCACAGTTGCGCCTTTTGCCGCAGCGCCTGCTCGATGGAGACGGGAAACGTGTACAGCAGCCACAGCGCGCCGCCTTCCTTGTTCAGGGTCTGGAAGGCCGACATCATGAGCACATAGCTGCCGAGGAAAAAGCCGGTGCAGGCCAGCAGGACGGGGCTGGCCAGCAGCGCGTGCAGGTCGCGCGCCTGGCCTGTGAACAGGGCCTGGCCGCCGAGGATGAGCAGCGGCAGCAACAGGGTTTGCACGAGAAAATTGCGGTCGCGCAAGAGTAACGTCAATTCGCGCCGCTGGATCGGCGTGCCGGGGCGCGGGCGCCACCGGGGTGGGGGCGATGGCGTCGCTGCCGGCTTGCGCGCCGCTTCGTGCTGGCCCGCGCCCACGACGCCGTGGCGCAACTGGCGGCGCAGCACGGCCATGCCCAGCAGCATCAAGCACACGCATTGCGCCAGCAGCAGGATAGCGGGCAGCAAGGCGGCCACGCCATCGGCATTGAGCAGCCGTACCAGCAGGCCCGGCGGCGTCCAGCCGCTCCAGGCGGGCATGGCGGCCGCCCAGTCATAGGCGAAGCCGCCCATGCCCATGCCGAAGGACATGCCCATATACATGGGAAACAGGCCCGCCAGCGAAATCAGCGCCTGCAGGTTGCCCAGCTGGGCAGGATTGAGCGACAGGCGCAAGCCCGTGTCGACGAGGGTGCGCAGCATAGCGGCCAGGGCCAGCAGGACGAGGCTGGCGAGCAGGCCGGACAGCGGTGAAAGCCAGCCCTGGCCCGCATACCAGGCGATCATGGTCGTGCCGGGCCACAGGGCCAGCAAGCCGGCCGGATTGACGAGCGTGCGTTCGAGCACGCGCGCCCACAGCAAGGTGCTTTTTTCGACGGGCAAGGTGACCAGCCATTCCAGGTCCCAGTCCGGCTTCGACAACTCTCCCATGCCCAGCGGCAATAACACGCTGACCAGCCACAGCAGCGCCAGTTGCAGCGTCAGGCCGCCGATCAGCGCCGTGCTGAACGGCGCGCCCATCAGCTGGGCGATGACGGGGTCGAGCAGGTGGCTATCCGTGTGCAGGCTGCCGCGCACCTGGCAGGCGGCGACCTGGTCCAGCAAACAATGCATGTTCAGGACGCCATGGCGGGCGATGCTGCCGAAGGAAAACAGCATGGGCAGCAAGAGCAGCGCGCCCGGCAGCCAGCGCCTGCTGCGCTTGCCCGGCGTGGCGGGGCGGCTTTTATTGTTTTTCGCGAAGGAAAGGCCCCGGCCGCTGACGTTGAGCAAGCGCTGCAGGCGCAAGCGCGTCAGCAGCCAGACGGCGCGCCAGGCGGTGGGCGGCGCCGGTGTCATGCGGTTTCGTCGGTGAGTTGCAAAAAGAGGTCTTCCAGGCTGCCATCGCTGGACAGTTGCTGGCGGATATCGTCCAGGCTGCCCGTGGCCACCAGGGCGCCCCGGTGGATGATGGCGACGCGGCTGCACAGCTTTTGCGCCATGTCCAGCAAATGCGTGGACACGAAGATGGTGGTGCCGGCGGCGGCGCGGCGCAACAGGCGTTCCTGCACCTCGCGCGACGCGCGCGGGTCGAGGCCGTTGATCGGCTCGTCGAGAATCAGCACGGCCGGATCGTGGATCAGCGCGCACGCCAGGCCCAGCTTTTTCTTCATGCCCAGCGAGTAGTTGACGGCAAAGTCTTCGGCCGCCTCGTCCAGGCCGAATTCCGTCAGCAGGCGCGCGGCGCGGTCGGCCGCTTCCGCGCGCGTAAAACCATGCATTTCGGCCACGAATTGCAGGATTTCACGGCCCCGCAAATAATCGTAAAAGATGGGGGTGTCGGGCAGGTAGCCGACCTTGCGCTTGACGGCGGCGCCATCGCGGTGGCAATCGAGGCCATCGACCAGCACGCGGCCGCTGCTGGGCACGAGGATGCCCATCAGCATGCGGATGGTGGTGGTCTTGCCGGCCCCGTTCGGACCCAGGAAACCGAAGAGCTCCCCCTTGCTAACCTGTAAGGTCAGCGGCTTGACGGCTTCGAACGTGCCGTAGTGTTTGGACAAGCCTTCGAAGGCGATCATCATGCTTCCCAAAAAAGATGGCGTGCAGGATGATAGCCCGAGACGGCGCCGCCGGAGCGCCCCTTAGTGGCCTAACTTAATGTCGCAACATCACGCCGATGGCGATGCAGGCCACGATCGCCAGGCCCATGGCGAGGCAGTAGGCTGCCATCAACAGCAGCCAGCGGCAGACGGTAGCGAGCTTGCCGCTTGGATACACGCGCCACATGGCCCACGGCAGATAGGCCCAGCACAGCCAGGCGCCGAGCGCAAGGCGGACAAGGTCGACGGGGATGAGGATCATCAGCGCCATCGTGATGAAGGCGAAGGCATTCGTATGCAGGGCGAACAGGAAATGCTCGCCATAGCGCCGTCCGCTGCCCAGGTAGAGGATTTTCAGGAACAGGGCGAACAGCGGCATCAGGCCAAACATGGCGTACGGCGCGTAATGGAAAAAGCTTTCCACCACGAGTTTTTGTTTCTCGGCCGTGGGCAGTTGCTCAAAGTCTTGCCATTGGCGCGGCAGGGTGGGCGTCTGGCCCAAAATGCTGACCTGCATAGGCGATGTCTTGCTTTCCGGAATTTGACGTGGGCCGTGGGCGCTTGCCTGGGCTTGCTGGTCGTGGACGGTGAGGAATACGTCGGGGCTGCTGAACTTGAGGATGGCAAAGAACAGGATGCTGAAGCTCAGGTAGACGCGCAGCGGCTCGACGTAGCGCACGCGGCGTCCCGCGATGTATTCATTGCTCAGTGCGCCAGGGCGGAACAGCAGCAGGGCCAGCGTACGCCATAGCTTGCCTTCGAGCGCCACATAATGCGCGACAAATTCATGCAGGAATTCGCGCGCGCTGGGTACGTGCAGGGTGGTGGACTGGCCGCAGGCGCTGCAGAAGTTGCCTGGCGCGTCGGTGTGGCAGTTATGGCAGGTACTGGCGGGACTGGTGCTGGACGACACTGTTTTCAAGATGGACTCTTTCCATGGCCGAAAGGGAAAAATGCACGCTCAAGGGCGCAGCCTATGATGAATGAAAACAATGATAAAAGGGCATTTTTCTCTCGATAGTTGCTTATGAGATACAAAATGCCTGTACCGTTCAGCGGCAGGCAAATGCGGCCAGCAGGCGCCGCTCCCCGCTTGGCGCGATGCGCAGGGCGCGGCTGTCGAGTTCGCGCTCGGCCCAGCCCTGGCGCAGGGCCAGTTGCAGGACGGCGGCGCCCAGCGCGCCGCCCAGGTGGGCGCGCCGTTCGCTCCAGTCCAGGCAGGCACAGGCGAAGCGGCGGCGCTGGCGCTGCAGTTGCGGCACGTCGATGCCCAGGGCCGCCATGCCGGCCGTGCCCGCTTCCGACAGGCGATATTCTGCGCCATCGTCGAGCAGCCAGCCTTGCGCATGCAACTGGTCGTGCAGGGCGACGGCCACGGTGCCGGCCATGTGGTCGTAGCAGGTGCGCGCATGGCGCAAGCGGTCCGGCGTGGTGGGCGTAAAGGGCGTTGCGGCCACGCCGGCCACCACCAGCAGCGCTTCGAGGGCGTGGCCCACCTCCATGCTGGCCAGGCGGTAATAGCGGTGCTTGCCTTGCGCCAGCATGGACAGCAAGCCATTCTCGCGCAAGCGGCTCAGGTGGGCGCTGGCCGTCGAGGCGCCCACCTCGGCCAAGGTGGCCAATTCCGTGGCCGTGCGCGCATGGCCATCGAGCAGGCTGCACAGCATGCGCGCGCGCGCCGGTTCGGCGATGGCGCCGGCCAGTTGCGCCACCCATGTCGGCCGAGGGAAGCTTGTCATCCATGATTCGTCCGTGGGCGAAGTGTTGTGGTGGAAGGGCCAGCATACTCGTGTCCCCACTTCACTGCAATGGAATGCGCATGCCGCTCGCCGACTTTGTTATCGATCCCGCCAACCCTTTTTCTGCCGTCACCCACGCGGCGCCGTACGGCTACTATCGCCGCCTGGCGGACGGCCCGCCCCTGCGCTTCGACGCGCAGCTCGATTGCTGGCTGGCGACGGGCGTGGCCGGCGTGCAGGCCGTGCTGGCGCATCCCGCTTGCCGCGTGCGCCCGCCGGGCCAGGCCGTGCCGCAGAACCTGGCAGGCACGCCGTGCGGCGCGATTTTTGCCGAACTGGTGCGCATGAACGATGGCGAGCGGCATGCCGTGCCGAAACAGGTGCTGGCGCGGGCGCTGGGCCAGGCGGATTTGGCGCGCCTGCATGGACGGGTGGTGGATCTTGCCGGCGACCGCGTTCCCGGCAGCGCCACGCAGCTGAATGACGCGATGTTTGAACTGCCCCTGTTCGCCATGGCGGACTTGCTGGGCTTTGCGCCAGCGCAATGGCCGGCGCTGGCCGCCTGGACGCGCGCCTTTGTCGCCTGTTTGTCGCCGCTGAGCAATGGAGAACAATTGGCAGGCGCGCAGGAAGCGGCTGATGCCTTGCTGCAATGTTTTGCCGCCTTGCTGCGTGAGGGCGACGCGCGGCCCGGCAGCGTGCTGCACGACATCGTGGCCGGGGCGGATGCCATGGGCGGCGGCATGCTGGCCAACCTCGTGGGCTTGCTGTCGCAGACCTGCGACGCCACGGCCGGTTTGCTGGGCAATGCCATCGTGGCCTTGCGCGCGCAGCCGCAGTTGTTCGCGCAACTGCGCGCTGCACCCGAGCGCTGGCCGGCCATGCTGCGCGAGGCCAGCCGGCATGATCCCGCCATCCACAACACGCGCCGCTACACGGCCGATGCCGTGGCATTGCACGGCGTGCGCATACCGGCCGGGCAGATGATCGTCGTCGTGCTGGCCAGCGCCGGCCATGCGGAGTTGGGTTTTGGCCATGGCCGCCACGCCTGTCCGGGCCAGTCCATCGCGCACACCATCGCCACGGCTTGCCTGCAGGCATGGGCCGGTGCATTGGAAGGTATGCCGCTGGCGTGGACCTATCTGCCGTCGCTGAACGCCCGCATTCCCGTGTTTGCGCAAGGAGACAACGCATGATTGCCGTGATTTTTGAAGTCTGGCCCAGCGCCGATGGCCGCCAGCAATATCTTGACCTGGCGGCCGCGCTGCGGCCCTTGCTCGATGAAGTGGACGGTTTCATTTCCATCGAACGTTTCAGCAGCCTGAGCGAGCCAGGCAAATTGCTGTCGCTGTCCTTCTTTCGCGACGAGGCGGCGCTGGCCCGGTGGCGGCAGCTCGAAGCGCACCGCGCGGCGCAGTCGGCCGGCCGGCACGGTGTGTTCGACGATTACCGGCTGCGCATCGCCGGCGTGGTGCGCGATTACGGCGATTACGGCATGCTGGAGCAGCAGCAGGCGCCCGCCGACAGCCGCCAGCGTCACGATGCCTAGCGTTTAGCGGGGCAGCGCGCCCTGCGTAATTTTCACTTTGACCCGGTAGGTGGGCTCGGCCGCGTTGAGGGCGGGCGGCGTGGCCGGGTCGACGTCGAGCAGGGTGAACGTCAGGTGGTTGACGGTGACGGAACTGGCGGCGCCGGGCATGGATTCGGACAGCACGATGTCGGTAGCGCCAGCGCTGTTGAGCAAACTGAAACTGTAGCTGACGTAGCCTTTCCACACGCATACGGCGCCCTTGCGGCAGCGGCTGTCGTTGACGCGCTCGAGTTTCAGGGTATCGGTGGCCGTGATGGCCACCTGTTCGCCCGGCGACAGCACGTGGGTGACGCTGCGCGGCGTATTTTCCGCGTCGCCGGCGCTGCCGGCCGCGCCGCAGCCCGCCAGCACGGCCAGGCAGGCGAGGAACAGGAGGAGCAACCACGTTCGGTACGATTGATGTAGGTAATCCATGTTTTTCCTTTCAGTTGGAGCGTCCCCCCGCGTGGCGTGCACGCATGGGATGAAAATGATAATAACAAAATGATATTTTTCCGGCGCACCATTGGCGCGCTGCGGATGAATTGACGCGCCGGCCACGCGGCGCGCCGATTACTGCGTAGAATGGCTGTTTTGAAAATCAGGAAACAACCATGAAAAAAACCGACCTGGCCAAAAGCGATGCCAAGAAACTGATGGGAAAGATGAATGTTCCCGGCGCCGGTGCATTCGGTAAGGAAGCGGTGGTCGTCGACCGCCGCGAGCAGCGCAAGCGCGATCAGGCCCTGGGCCTGGTGCCGTTCGCCGTCAAGCTGAACAGCGATCTGGTGTTGCAATTGCAGACCCTGGCCAAGGAACGCGGCGCGGATCTGAATGAATTGGTCGCCGAAGTCCTCGTCAAGGGCTTGGCTGCCTGAGCGACGGGCGTCCGTCACCCCCGTACATCAAACGGTTTTTGCCCGTTTCGTACGGGGTTTGGCCATTGCCGCGTCAAGACCGCTGGGCCTCACCGCCGCGTGCGGCGGCAACTTTTTAATGGCGTCGAGCAAACGCTTTTTTAGTGCATCCTTGGGCAGTCCGGGCACGGCCACGTTGAACTGCTCCGGTGACGCGCGCTTGAGCGCGGCGATGCGCGGTGCTCCTGCCGGCCGGCGGGTTTGCATCTCTGCGAGCCGAGCTTGTATCTCTTCCTCGGTTTTTGCCTGAAGAATCTCATTGAGATTGATGATTTTCTTGGTGGTATTCATATGATCACACCTTTTTCAGCCAGATACAGATGCAGTATATCCCAATGGGCACTCGCAGGCGCGAGGTCAAACTCGACCTGGCGTCCCCGTCCATGTCTGCGCCACCAGTCGACGCCTTCCGGCGTGCGCATCAAGTCGTGCAAGGTACGGGCCGAGCGCAGCGCAGGCGCGGTTTCACCGGCAAGCTGCGCGCGTTCGGCGGCGTCCAGGTCCGCCTGGAAGCCGGCCCTGGCCCACAGATACCAGCCGCTGAATTCATCGCCGACTTTCCCTGCCGCTAGAGCCTTGATTTTAGCGATACCCAGGCGTTGCGCTTCCCTTGCTTCGATCGCAAAACTTCGGATGGCGATGCCCAAGCCTCTGAACTCTTTCTTGATGACTAAAATATCGTTGCTGACAAGCTGAAAGCCGTCCGCGCTTTGCTGTACCGTACGTTGCATCGTTTCAATAATATCGTCATGGGCAACTTCGATTTCAAGATCGCCGCCTGACGTGATGACGGGCAGCATGTAGCTGCCGTCGGGCGCTCCGGTCAGTTTTGCAAACGCGGCAGTATCGAGCACATGTCCATTTAACAGGAATTGACTTGCCGTGGTCTCGTGCAGGACACGTACTTGGCAATTAAATAATTCCGCGGTGAGTGCATCGCGCTTGCTCATCGTCACGCCCTTGAAGCATAGCGTTCATAAAAAAAATGCCGCTTCGTGTGACGCAGCGGCATTTTGAGCTTCAGGCGGCAGGCGCCGCTCAGACATACGCCGCCAGGGCGCCCTTCATTTTTTTCAGCGCCGCCACTTCGATCTGGCGGATGCGCTCGGCCGATACGCCGAACTCTTCCGCCAGGGCGTGCAGGGTGGCGCCGGAACCGTCGTCGTTGGCCAGCCAGCGCGCTTCGATGATGCGGCGCGAACGGGCGTCCAGCTTGGACAAGGCCGTTTCCAGGCCTTCCGATTGCAGGCGCGTCACTTGTTCCGCTTCCAGCACCTTGGTCGGCTCGCTTTGCTCCGACGACAGGTAGGCGATCGGCGAAAACTTGTCGTCTTCATCGTCGGTCGGCGATTCCAGCGCAATGTCGCGGCCGCTCAAGCGCGTTTCCATTTCGATCACTTCTTCGCGTTTCACATCGAGCAGCTTGGCCAGCGCATCGATCTGCTTCGGCGTCATCGCATCGAGGCCCGTCTTGTGGCTGCGCAGGTTGAGAACAGCTTGCGCTGCGCCTTCGTCGTCGCGACCTTGACCAGGCGCCAGTTTTTCAGGATGTACTCATGCATCTCGGCTTTCACCCAGTGCATGGCGTAGGACACCAGGCGCACGCCCTGGTCTGGATCGAAACGTTTCACGGCTTTCATCAAGCCGATATTGCCTTCCTGAATCAGGTCGGCGTGCGGCAAGCCATAGCCCAGATAGCCGCGGGCAATCGAGACCACCAGGCGCAGGTGCGACAGCACCAGCTCTTGCGCGGCGGCCAGGTCATTTTTTTCGCGCAGGCGTTTCGCCAGCGAAATTTCTTCGTCGTGGGTCAACATGGGCAGACGGTTCACGGCCGAAATATAGGCGTCAATATTGCCCAGATTGCCAGTGAACCCGAGGCCCAGCGCATTACTTTTGGTCGGAACCAATGCGGATGTTGCGGACATCATAGTCATGTTTTCTCCCTCGTAGTCTTGCTTTGTTCCAGTTGGCCGCGTCACACGACGTGGCCCGATTGTCTGTTCTGTTTTGCGTATTCGGTCTTGCACTTTGCAGACCGCGGCACCATCTTCATCTGGCGTCCATGGCGGTTCTGCTGTTGGTATGTCCCTATATTAGCACTCTCTGCCTGAGAGTGCCAATCAGCACATTTAATCGTCCTGATAGCCTAAATACTATGATGATTTAATGTTTGATAAATATGTCTGAACAGCGCTGCAGGCCGCTTTACGACAACATGGCTAGTCTACGGGCTCTGGCTGAAGCGAACCTTAAGAATACTTGCTAAATATCAAGATAACAGCAGATGGGGATGGCGAGGCGCATGGCGGCACCGCAGGCGCCGCCATGGAAGGGAAGGTCAGTTCAGGCGCGCCAGGTGGCGCTGCACGCAGAGGAAGGCGCCGATCAGGCCGAGGCCTGCGCTGACGGCCAGCAAGCCGGCCATCGGCAGCGGCGCCAGCGGCACCAGCTGGAATTCGGACGCGTACAGGCGTGCAAACTCGGCAATCGCGGTATTGAGCGGCTGCAAGGCCAGCGCTACGGCGCCCAAGGCCAGCGCCCCCGCGCACAGGCCCAGCAGGGCGCCCGTGTAATAGAAGGGGCGGTGGATGAAGGTGTCGGTGGCGCCAATCAATTTCGAGATGCTGATTTCATCGCGCTGCTGCATCACCTGCAGGCGGATGGTATTGAAGACCACGGCGATGACGGCCACGCCCAGGGTGATGGCCAGCAGCAGCAGCACCAGGCGCAGCACGCCCAGCAGGGCCGCCAGGCGCTTGACCCAGGCCGAATCGACTTGCGCCGATTCCACGCCGGGCAGGTGGCGCAGCTGTTCCGCCACGGCATCGACATCCTGCGCTTCGCTGGCGCTGCTGAAGGCGTCCAGTTTCAGCACATAGCTGTCGGGCAAGGGATTGTCGCCCAGGGTGCTGAGCACGTCGGCCAGGCCGTTCTTGTTTTTCAGCGTGTCGAGTGCCTGTTCGCGCGGGATGAAGACGATCTTTGCCTTTTGCTCGCCGACGATCTTGCGCATGGCGCTGGCCAGGGCCACGGCCTGTTCGCGCGGCGTGTCGATCTTCAGGAAAACGCTGATTTCCGGGTCGACCGACATCTGTTCCGACATGGGGCGCACGTTGTCGAGCATGGTCAAGCCGGCGAACGGCAGCGACAGGGCGATGGCGACGACGAGCACGTTCAACAGGAAGCCGCCCGGCGACTTGCGCAAGTGAATCAGCGCCGAACCGAGCGCGAAGCGGTGTTGGCGGAACCAGCCTCTCATGCCTGTTCTCCCTGCGCGTCGTCCGCATCGGGGGAGGGGGCGAAATCAGGATCGGGCGGGGCGAACACGGGGGCCTGCGTGGCCTTGTCGATGGCGACCAGCTGGCCGTTCTTCAGGTGGATCACGCGGGCGGCGGCGTCGAGCATCTGTTCGTCATGGCTGGAAATGAGGCAGGTCACGCCCACCGAATGGAATGCTTTGAGGGCGTCGAGCACCTTGTTGGCGCTGGCGCGGTCCAGGTTGGCCGTCGGTTCGTCGGCCAGGATGATCTGCGGCCGGTTGACGATGGCGCGCGCAATCGAGACGCGCTGCTGCTCGCCGCCCGACAGCGACAGCGGACGCGCCATGGCGCGGTCGAGCAGCCCGACTTTGTCGAGTGCGGCGCGCGCGCGTTGCTCGGCAGCAACTTTATGCGCGCCGACGACGAGCAGCGGCAGCATGACGTTGGCCAGGATGGAGCGGTCGTTGAGTAATTTTTGCTGCTGGAAGATCAGGCCCATGTTGCGGCGCAGGAAGGGCACGCCGGCCGGCTTGATCTTCGCCATGTCCTGGCCGTTGACGATCAGCTTGCCCGACGTGGGGCGTTCCATGGCGGCAATCATTTTCAGCAGGGTGGACTTGCCGGCGCCGGACGGGCCGGCCAGGAAGACCAGCTCGCCTTTGGCAATACTGAGCGAAATGTCGCTGAGCGCCACGGCGTCGGGGGAGTATTGCTTGGAGACGTGCTGAAATTCAATCATGTATGGGCTTATCCGAGCAGCGCTTCGACAAATTCGGCAGCCACGAAGGGCTGCAAGTCTTCAATTTTCTCACCGATGCCGATGAAGTACACGGGCACGGGGCGCACGCGGGCGATCGCCGCCAGCACGCCGCCCTTGGCGGTACCGTCCAGCTTGGTGATCACCAGCCCGCTCAGCTGCAGGGCATCGTCGAAGGCCTTGACTTGCGTCAATGCATTCTGGCCCGTGTTGCCGTCGATGACGAGCAGGGTTTCATGCGGCGCGCCCTCCATGCCCTTGCCGATCACGCGCTTGATTTTCTTCAATTCTTCCATCAGGTGCAACTGCGTCGGCAAGCGGCCGGCCGTGTCGACCATGACCACGTCGATGCCGCGCGCCTTCGCCGATTGTACGGAATCGTAGGCCACGGCGGCCGGGTCGCCCGATTCCTGCGAAATCACGGTGACGTTGTTGCGCTCGCCCCAGACCATCAATTGTTCGCGCGCGGCGGCGCGGAAGGTGTCGCCCGCGGCCAGCAGCACGGACTGGTTATTCGACTGCATGTGCTTGGCCAGCTTGCCGATGGTGGTGGTCTTGCCGGCGCCATTCACGCCGGAAATCATCATCACCAGCGGCTTGTGGCGGCCCAGCTCGAAACGCTTTTCCAGCGGGCTCAGCAGCTCGATCAGCAGCACTTTCAGCGCGGCCTTGACGGCGGCCGCGTCGAGCAGCTTGTCTTCCTTGACCTTTTTCTTCAATTCCGTGAGCAGGAATTCCGTGGCGTCGATGCCCGCGTCGGACATCAGCAGCGCCGCTTCCAGTTCTTCGTACAGGGCGTCGTCGATCTTCGCGCCGACGAACAGCACGGACAGGGTGTTCGAGGTTTTCGACAGGCCCGCCTTCAGGCGCGTCATCCACGATTTTTTCTCGGGTTCGGCGGCCACGATCACGGGCACGAGCTCGGCCGGCGCGCCGCTCAGGGGCGTAGCGGCAGGCTGCGGTGCGGGCGGCGTGGCGGGAAGGGCGAGGGGCTCGGCTGGCGCAGCCTCGGGAGCGATGGGTTTTTTCTTGAAGAAACTAAACATGGATGTGTGGTGGCGGGTGCTGACCTAAGGCCCGGCGGCGCCGGACACTGTTGTTACGGGCTATTCTACCAGAGCGCGCCCGGCCCTTCATGCTTTACTGTTCGATTGGCAACATTGCGCGGCTATCCACGGAGATCGCCGCAGTTGCCGCGCTTTCCAGCCGGATCAATGGGTTTGCAGGGCCAGCGCCTGATGGCGGCGGCGCCAGTCGGCGATGCTTTCGTCGACTTGCCGCAAGTCCAGCACATGCAGGAACGAGGGCGGCTGCTTGTACAGCACGGGACTGCGTCCTCCAGCCCACAATTCCATGCTTGGTGGCAAGCTTGCATGCAGCTGCTGCAGGCTGTCGCGCGTTTGCCGCTGCTTGCTGGCGCTGGAAAACGACAGCGCCACGATGTCGGCCCGCTGCGCGCGGGCAGCCGCGCGACGATGTCCGTCAGCGGCGTTTCCACTCCCAGCGACATGCAATGGGCGCCGGCCGCCGCGCATAGCGCCTCGGCCATCAGCAGTCCCAGGCCATGGCGCTCCTGCGGCAAGGTACTGAGGACGATGCGCGGCGTGCGCGTGGACGGGCTGCTTGCTTGCGGCAGGGAAAAAATGGCGTGGCGCATTACCGTCTGCAAGGTTTCGCTATACAGATGCTCTTCATACACGGCCAGGTCGCCGCAAGCCCACGCTTCGCCCACCATGCCCGTCAGGGGCGCGATGACGTCGATGGTGAAGCTTTTCAAGCCCAGCACGGCCAGCGCCTGGCGCAGGGCCTCGCCCAGTTCCGCCATCTGGTGGCCGCGGCACAGGGCCAGGTAATGTGCCAGCTGCGGTTGCGGCGCGGGCGGCGCCGCGCTGCCGGCGCTGGCCAGTTGCTGCAGTTGTACAGTGCTGTGCTGCATGATTTTGCCCGGACGAAATCCGAGATCCAGCAGGCGCTTGATCATGCGCAATTTTTGCACTTGCTCGGCCGGATAGCTGCGCTCGCCGAAGGCGTCGCGCTGGGGCTGGGGAAAGGCGTAGCGGCGCTCCCAGACACGCAAGGTTTCCTTGGCCAGCCCCGTATCGCGCTCGACGTCGCTGATGCTGAAGGCGGTAGGGAGGGGCAGTGCTTGCAGGTCAGTATCCATACCAGGTTTTTTGCTCGCTTGCGGAAGAACGTGGCATGCATTTTACGCCTTCCGCCGCCCCGGGGCCAAATAGCTGAATCCGATTGGAAATGGTCCGCGTATAAGTTTCTGAGCGGCTCGCGCCCTCATTGACATAAATCAATATTTGATTGAATATTGTTTTGTCCTGGACAAACTTGATACGGATACTGTTATGAAAATCGCTGTCGTCGGAGCGGGAATTGCCGGTTTGTCGTGTGCCTATCGCCTGGCGCAGGCGGGCCAGGATGTCACCTTGTACGAGGCGGGCGACTACTTTGGCGGCCACAGCCATACTGTCGATGTCACGCTCGATGGCGTCACGCATGGCGTCGACACGGGTTTTCTCGTGTTTAACCACGCCACCTATCCGCACCTGGTGCAACTGTTTGATGAACTCGGTGTCGAGGCGGCCGACAGCGACATGTCGTTTTCCGTGAAGATGCCGCTGGGCGCCTCGTCCGGCGCCCGCGTGCTGGAATGGGCGGGCGCCAATCTGGATACCGTGTTTGCCCAGCGCGGCAATCTGCTGCGCCCCGCCTTCCTGCGCATGCTGCGCGACATCCTGCGTTTCAACCGGCAAGCCAGCGCCCTGGCCACGGCCAGCGTGCCGGCGCCGGCCATGCCGCTGGGCGAGTTCCTCGACCTGCACGGCTATGGCGACGAGTTCCGCCACTGGTATCTGCTGCCGATGGCCGCCTGCATCTGGTCGTGCCCGGCGCGCCAGATGCTGGCCTTTCCGCTGGCCACCTTCATCCGTTTCTGCCACAACCACGGCTTGCTGCAAGTGAGCGACCGGCCCCAGTGGCGCACGGTGCGGGGCGGCGCGCGCGTGTACGTGGAAAAACTGCTGGCGGGCATCCCGCAGCAGCGCCTGGCGTGCCCCGTGCTGGCCGTGCGCCGCCAAGCCCACGGCGGCGCGCGCATGATCGAACTGCACACGGCCGCCGGCGTCGAGCATGCCGACCACGTGGTGCTCGCCTGCCACAGCGACCAGTCGCTGGCCCTGCTGGCGGACATCCGCGACGACGAACGCGGCGTGCTCGAAGCCGTGCGCTACCAGCCGAACCGGGCTGTGCTGCATACGGATGCGTCCTGCCTGCCGCAGCGCCGCCGCGCCTGGTCGGCCTGGAATTACCAGGGCAGGCCGGCCGCGCAAGGCGAGGCGCCGCAGGTATGCGTGCACTATTTGCTGAACCAGTTGCAGCCCTTGCCCTTCAATACGCCCGTCCTCGTTTCGCTCAATCCGCTCGACGAACCCGATCCGGCCAAGGTGATCGACGAGTTTTCCCTACGCGCATCCCGTGTTCGATGGCGCGGCCATTGCCGCCCAGGCGCGCCTGGCCGCTTTCCAGGGCGCGCAGCACACGTGGTTTGCGGGCGCCTGGACGGGCTATGGTTTCCATGAAGACGGCTTGAAGTCGGGCCTGGCGGTGGCCGAAGCGCTGAACGGCATGGCGGCGGCGGAGCTCGGCCGTGCCGCGTGATCGCACTCAGCCGTCCCAGCCGCAGCCCCAGCTGTGCCTGGGGCGGGTGCACCATGCGCGCCTGCGCCCGCGCGTGCATGCCTTTGCTTACGGCATGTTTTATCTGCGCCTGCCCTTGCGCAGCATGGGGATGCAGGATTTCCCGGCACGCTTGATTTCGCGCAATGGCGCCAATCTGCTGTCCTTCCGCGACGGCGACCATGGTGACGGAACCACGCCGCTGCTGGACTGGATCGACGGCTTGCTGCGCCAGCATGGCGTGTTGGACGCGGGCGGCGAAATCTGGCTGCAAACCATGCCGCGCATGTTCGGCTACGTCTTCAATCCCGTCAGCTTCTGGTTTTGCCACCGTCCGGATGGCGCCTTGCGGGCCGTGGTCTGCGACGTGCGCAATACCTTCGGCGAGCGCCACCTGTACCTGCTCGAGCAGGGCGGGCCCATCGCCTATGGCAGCGAATTGCAAGCCAGCAAAATTTTCCATGTGTCGCCATTTTGCAAGGTGGAAGGCCATTACCGCTTCCGTTTCCTGCGCAACAGCGAGCAGGGCGGCGAGCGCCACCTGGCCCGGGTCGATTACGACGACCTCGACGGCCCATTGCTCCAGACGAGCTTGTCCGGCACGGCGCAGCCGCTGCGCGATGGCGCCATCGCCTGGGCCTTGCTGCGCTACCCATTGATGACGTTCGGCGTGATGGCGCGCATCCATTGGCAAGCCTTGCGCCTGTGGCTGCGCCGCGTGCCGTTTTTCAGCAAACCCCTTCCCCCACAAGAAAAGGTGTCCCGATGAGTTCCGATTCCTGCCGACCGGTCTGCATGCGCGCAGCAGCGTATGCCCCGTGCATCTGGACATGCCCGCCAGCGCGCGCATGATCGTGCGCCTGCTGCAAAAACTGCAATATGGCGCCCTGCGTCTGCGCACGCCCGATGGCAGCGTCTTGCTGTACGGCGACGGCAGCCAGCCCGTCACCCTGGACTTGCACAACTGGCGCCTGTGTTCCGCCGTGCTGCGCTCGGGCGACATCGGCTTCGCGGAAACGTTTATCGCCGGCGACTGGCGCACGGACAATTTGCCGGGCCTGATCGAATTGATGATACGCAACCGCGCACAGATCGAATCCTTGATCTACGGCAACTGGTGGGGCAACCTCTTATATAGAGTGCGCCATCTGCTGCACCGCAATTCGCGCGCCGGCAGCAAGAAGAATATCCACGCCCATTACGACATCGGCAACGCCTTCTATCAGCTGTGGCTGGACCCGTCGATGACGTACTCGAGCGCGCTGTTTACCGAAGGCGCCAGCCTGGAGCAGGCGCAAGTAGCCAAATACCGGCGCATCGCGGACCAGCTGCAGCTGCAGCCAGGCGCCAAGGTGCTGGAAATCGGCTGCGGCTGGGGCGGTTTCGCGGAAACGGCGGCGCGCAGCTATGGCGCCCATGTGACGGGCCTGACCTTGTCGACGGAGCAACTGGCGTATGCGCGCCAGCGCCTGCGGGATGCGGGGCTGGCAGGGCAGGCCGACTTGCAGCTGTGCGATTACCGCGACAGCCATGGCCAGTACGACGCCATCGCCTCGATCGAAATGTTCGAAGCTGTGGGGCAAAGCTACTGGCCCGGCTATTTCGCCTGCGTGGCGCGCAACCTGAAGCCGGGCGGACGCGCCTGCATCCAGACCATCGTCATCGCCGATGACTTGTTCGAGCGCTACAGCAAGAGCACGGATTTCATCCAGCAATACATCTTCCCGGGCGGCATGCTGCCTTCGCCGATGGAATTTCGCCGCGCCGCCGAGGCGCAGGGCTTGCGCGTGGTGGACGCCTTCCGCTTTGGCCTCGATTACGCGGAAACCCTGCGCCAGTGGCGCGCCAGCTTCCTGGCCCAGCGCACGGCGCTGGAAAAACAGGGTTTCGATGGCCGTTTCCTGCTGACCTGGGAGTTTTACCTCGCATACTGCGAGGCCGCCTTCCAGGCGCACAACACGGATGTGATGCAATTTACCCTGATCAAGGACTGACCATGCGCCGCTGGCTTGCCATTATCGTGTTGTCGTTGAGCATATCCAGTGCCATGGCCGCGCCGCCGGCCTTTGTCGCCGCCGACGTGCCCGAGGCCCGGCTGGCGGGCGAGGGCGAATACACGTGGTTCGGCATGCGTATTTATCGGGCGCAACTGTGGGTGGGTGCGAACGGCTACCAGGGCGCGGCGTCGGCAACGGCGCCTTTCGTGCTGGAATTGCGCTATGCGCGCGCGCTCGACGGCAAGAAGATCGCCGAGGCCAGTTATGAACAGATGCAGAAAATCGGCGCCGGCACGCCGGAGCAGCGCCTGGCCTGGCTGTCCACCATGCAGCGTATCTTTCCTGACGTCAAGGAGGACCAGCGCATCGCGGGCGCCTACCGGGCCGGCATCGCGCCCGGCGTGCGCTTTTATCTCGATGGCAAGGTGCTGGCCGATGTGAGCGATGGCGATTTCGCGCGCGCGTTTTTTGCGATCTGGCTGTCGCCCGAGTCGACGGCGCCCAAGCTGCGCGCGGCCTTGCTGCAGAGTGCGGCGCCGCTGCCATGAACGCCGGGGCCAGCGCATTGACCTTGCCCGCCCTGTTCAGCTATGGCTTGTTCGGCTTGCCGCTGGCCATGCTGGCGCTGCCCATCTATATCTATGTGGCGCCGTTTTATGCGCAGCGCAGCAGTCTTGACCTGGCGCAGATCGGCGCCGTGCTGCTGGCGGCCCGCATCGCCGCCGCTTTCATCGATCCGGCCCTGGGTGCCTGGATGGCGCGTGGCGGGCGCAGCTATGCCGTGTATGTCGGCGCCGCGCTGCCTTTGCTGCTGCTGGGTTTTGGCGCCCTGTTTCATCCGCCCGCCATGCAGGAAGCGGCTACCCTGGTCTGGTTTTTGGCCGCCTTGCTGCTCGTCTACGCCGCCTATGGCCTGGCCGGCATCGCGCACCAGAGCTGGGGCGCGGCCCTGAGCCAGGCGCCCACGCAGCGGGCGCGCGTGGCGGCCGTGCGCGAAGGCTGCGGCTTGCTTGGCGTGATCCTGGCGGCCGGGCTGACTTCCGTGCTTGGCTATGACGGTTTGTCGCTGGCCTTTGCCGCCTGCCTGCTGGCGGCGGGCGCGCTGCTGCTGGCGCGCGCGCCGCGTCCGGCCTTGTCCGCCGTCACGGCGGCAGCGTCCCGTGGCGGCTGGCGGCTGCCATTGCGCCAGCGCGCGTTCCGCTGGCTGTTCGCCGTTTTGCTTGTCAATGGCGTGGCCGCCGCCATCCCCGCCACCCTGTTCCTGTTCTTTGCCGGCGATTATCTGCGCCTGGGCCACTACGCTGGCCCCTTCCTGATCGTCTACTTTTGCGCGGCGGCCGCCTCGATGCCCGTGTGGGTAGCCCTGGCGCGCCGCTTTGGCGAGGCGCGCGCCTGGGGCGGCGCCATGCTGCTGGCCGCCAGTGTGTTTGTCTGGGCGTATGGCCTGGGCGCGGGCGCCGCCTGGGGTTTTGCCGCCATCTGCCTGCTGTCGGGCCTGGCGCTGGGTGCGGACCTGGCCTTGCCGCCGGCCTTGCTGGCGGGGCTGATCGGCGCGGCTGGCCATGCCGGACGGCATGAAGCGGCGTATTTCGGCTGGTGGAACTGGGGCGTGCAAATGAGCCTGGCGCTGGCGGCCGGCATCGCCTTGCCCCTGCTGGCCTGGCTTGGCTATGTGCCCGGGAGGAGCGGCGGCTTGCCGGCCCTGTCCGCCGCGTACGCCTTGCTGCCCTGCATATTGAAACTGCTGGCGGCGCTGCTGCTGTGGCGCGCGCCCCTGCAACTATATATAGCGAACATAGCGAACATCGGGAGAATCACGCATGCGCCTCATGACATTGTATACACGCGGCATGACGGCCGCCGCCTTGCTGATGGCGCTGGCCGCCTGCTCCACGCCGCCCCTGCCAGCCTCGTACGCGCAGGAAACACCCAAGCTGGACTTGCAGCAGTACTTCAACGGTACGCTGGATGCCCACGGCATCTTCCAGGACCGCTCCGGCAAGGTCGTGAAACGCTTCACGGTGGTGATGCGCGCCAGCTGGGCGGGCGAGACGGGCACCCTGGACGAAGATTTCACGTATGCCGACGGCAGCAGGCAGCGCCGCGTGTGGACCCTGCGCAAGACGGCGCCCGGACGCTTCATCGGCACGGCGCCCGACGTCATCGGGGAAGCTGTCGGCGAAGTGGCCGGCAATGCGCTGCGCTGGCAATACGTGCTGGCCTTGCCCGTCGATGGCACGGTGTATCACGTCGACTTCGAGGATTGGATGTTCCTGATGGATGACAAGGTCATGCTCAACCGCGCCGCCATGAGCAAGTTCGGTTTCAGCCTGGGCGCCGTCACTTTATCGTTCAGCAAACGCCCGCAGGCGGCCCCATGAATCGCAAGATCACCAGCTGGGCAGGCAAGCGCGTGTGGATCATCGGTGCGTCCAGCGGCATCGGCGCCGCCTGCGCCACCTTGCTGCTGCAGCAGGGCGCCTGCGTGGCCTTGTCGGCCCGCCATCGCGCCAGCCTGGAGCAGCTGTGCGAGGGACAGCCGCTGGCGCAGGCCTTGCCGCTCGATATCACCCAGCCCGCGCAAGTGCGGGCCGCGTGCGCCGAACTCATGCAGCAGTGGCCGCACGTCGACCTGATCCTGGTGGTGGCTGGCGGCTATCAAGCCATGCGCGCCGATAGTTTTGACCTGGAGGCGGCCCAGGGCTTGCTGGCCCTGAATGTGGGCGGCGTCTTCCATTGCCTGGAACAAGCCTTGCCGTGGCTGTTGCGCCAGGGCAGTGGCGGCATCGGCATCGTCGCTTCGGTGGCCGGCTATGGCGGCTTGCCCAAGGCGCTCGCGTATGGCGCCAGCAAGGCGGCGCTGATCAACCTGACGGAGTCGCTGTACCTGGATTTGCATCCGCGCGGCATCGGCGTGTATCAGATCAACCCGGGTTTTGTCGCCACGCCCTTGACGGCAGGCAACGATTTCACCATGCCGGCTCTGATGACGGCGCAGGATGCGGCCGCCGCCATGCTCGACGGCATTGAGCGGGGCCAGTTCCACATCCATTTCCCCAAACGCTTCACGAATACCATGCGCCTGGCACGGCTGTTGCCGTACCGCGCCTATTTTTGGCTGATCCGCAAGGTGACGGGACTATGAGCGCAAGCATAGATGGCCCGCTGGCGCGCCTGGTGGCGTTTTACGAACACCTGAGCATCGAAAACCTGGCGCAGCTGGGCGCCGTGTATGCACCGGACGCCCTTTTTAAGGACCCGTTCAATGAGGTGCAGGGCCATGCCGCCATCCTCGCCATCTTCGAGCATATGTTCGTGCAAGTCGATGCGCCCCGGTTTGTCGTGCTGGAAAGTATGGGGCAGGGGCAGCAAGCCTTCCTGACGTGGGAGTTTCGCTTTCGCATGAAACGCCTGGTATCTGGCGAACAATGTATTCGTGGCGCAACACATGTGCGTTTCGATGCGCAGGGACGGGTGGTCTTGCACCGCGATTATTGGGATGTCGCGGAAGAATTGTATGAAAAGCTGCCTTTGCTGGGCCCTTTCATGCGCATGCTGCGGCGCGCAGGCCAGCGTTAAGCTGTTTCTTGATGCTTTTAAGCAAAAAATGCGAAAAAGAAAAAGTAAATTATGTGGAATGGGGCTGCGGAAAACTTGATTTCGGTCAATGTGTCGTTTTTTTTGACACAAATATGTCAAAATATTGAGAAGGCAACATTGTAAGAAATTGTTTCAACTGATGTGCAATTTGCAAGCAAGAGTCGTCCTCATCCGTTCAAATCGGCGCGCTGCGGCGTTGACTGGAAAACATGGAAAACATTTCTATGTGAGCAATTTAAATTACCGGAAAGTCAGTAATTGTGTTGATACTCTGCCTATTTTTCTGATTCTTGCGCCGACGTCGGAATTGGCGCCTACGCCCCTGAATAATGCGGCAACGCACCAAAACAGGGCGCAAAATTTCCCGTTTTTGTGCGTCCGGCAGCAAACTTTGGCGATGCCGTGTATGCTTCGTCCCGTTTATCCATTATCACCTTACAAATTGCACGCTTTGTCGTGTAAGTCGTGGACGGTAAATGATGGGTGAAGCATGTTGACGTTTTCATCATGCGCCTGATACTGTTGCACTAATACAACGGGTGTCGACTAGGCATGCGCTATGATGGAATGGTCAATCAGGCCAATGCATTGGTTGGCAAGGGGCACTGGCTCTGTCGCGTAGTACGGTTGGCGATGGTCGGGATGCCTGAAAAAGCCCTCGGCCTGGTACCGGAAGTAACATGTTGGAACTTGATGGAATGTGAAACGGTCGTTATAGTGCCGCTTCCGGTGCCCTTTGAGCACCGAACCGGCGCACGAAAATACGGTCGCTCTGCAGCCTTCAAGCTTATCGGCGCAATAGCGTGCCGATACCGATATGAATTGTTCCCCTGACCGGAACAGCAATGTGGCAGGTGGAGACCTTGCCCTCACTCATAAAAAGCGCTCTGCTAGAGCGCAGCTCGAGATGCATAGGCTGTATTACTTTTTGCTTCAAAATTAAAGGAAATCGCAATGAAAAAAACTCTGATCACCCTGGCAGTTCTGGCAGCAGCCACTGGCGTAGCCCAAGCTCAATCGAGCGTTGTTATCTACGGTACCGTTGACGCTGGTTTCGTCAGCGAGCGCGGCGGTGTTAACGGCAACGTTAACAAAATCGACAGCGGCGTAGCTTCGGCTTCCCGTCTGGGCTTCAAAGGCACCGAAGATCTGGGCAGCGGCCTGTCGGCACTGTTCGTTCTGGAATCGGGTTTCAACGTTGATTCCGGCGCGCAAAACGCTAACGAAGGCCTGTTCGGCCGTCAAGCCTACGTAGGCCTGAGCAGCAAAACGACCGGTACCCTGACCCTGGGTCGTCAATACACCCCTTGGTACAACACCCTGTCGAAAGTTGCTGATCCATTCGCAGTTGGCTACGCTGGTTCCGCTAAGAACTTGTTCCCAGCGAACACGACCCGTACCAGCAACACCGTAATGTACTCGTCGCCTAACTTCAGCGGCTTCGATGCTGACGTTTCGTACAGCGCTGCCAACAAAGGCAACGAAGATGCACTGTCGAGCAAAATCGGTCGTCAAATCGGCGCGTCGGTTGGCTACTCGAACGGTCCTTTGAATGCACGCCTGGCATACAACACCACGTCGAACGACGTAGCGAACAATGCTCACACCGCTGTTGTCGAAAGCGGTAGCGCACGCAACTGGCTGGTAGCCGCAAACTACGACTTCGCAGTAGCGAAAGCGTACGCTGCCTACGGCATCAACAAAGGTGCAAACAGCTCGCTGCGTAACAACGGCGACCTGAATGCATTCAACTACACCTCGGCTAAGACCAGCGATGACAGCACCACCGCCCTGATCGGCGCAACGGTACCAGTTGGTCCAGCCGGCACCGTGATGGCTTCGGTTATCCACGTGAACGACAAATCGGGCCTGAACGCCGATGCGAACCAGTTCGCACTGGGCTACTCGTACGCTCTGTCGAAGCGCACCAGCACCTACGCTTCGTACGCCAAGATCTCGAACAAAAACAACGCTGGCTACACCGTTGGTAACAACAGCAATGTTGGTACGGGCGACAAAGCCTTCAACGTTGGTGTTCGTCACTCGTTCTAATATTCGCGCAAGCGAAGCTTAGTACCGCTACGGCATCCCTTCGGGGATGCTGCAAGCAAGGAAACGCGCTGTCTGGCTTCGGCCTGGCGGCGCGTTTTTGCATGTGCGGCGCCAGTTATAATGACGCCGTTATTCAAGTAAAGGAATGCCATGTCTTCATACCCATCGCCGCGCCTGGCCGCCATGCTGGCCGCGCTGCTGTTCGCTGGCGCCACGGGCGCCGTTGCCGCCGCCGTCAAGGGCAAGAAGCCGGCCGGACTGGAACGCTACGGCGTGGCCGTCTACTCGGACCTGTGCCTGCAAAAGGACAGCGGCGAAATCGGCGGCCAGCGCGTGACCCTGCACCGCTTTGCCGAGGCCGATTCCGTCATCTATGAATTTACGGCCGGCGCCCTGAGCTGGCCTATCGTGGCCAACGACGTCAACCTCGATGCCGCCACGGGCGCCTTCGACTTCACCATCGCCAGCCCCGACAGCGAAGAGCGCACCATCGTCGGCAAGTTTTCCAAGGATGGTCAGACCCTGACCCTGGAAGGTGATTACTGCGGCGGCAACGTGCGCATGCCCATGAAGCTGAGCCGCGTGCGCGATTTCGGCCGTCCGCTGAAAAACTGCACGCCATGTCCGCCGGTGCCGGAAGCGCCAGCGCAGGTGCCGGCGCAAGACGGCGCCGAGGCGCCTGCCGCCTGAGTTATTGTGACTTGCGCATGAAAAAGGCCCGGTATTGACCGGGCCTTTGCCATTTTCAGCCTTGCAAGTGGCTTATTTTGCCGCTTGCGCCTTTTCCGCATTCGCGCGGATGGTGGCCAGCGTCGCGTTCGGCGTGATCAGGTTGCCGTCGTAGCGCAGTTCGATCAGGGCTGGCAAGCTGTTGGTCCTGGCGTGCGCCAGCGCCCGTTGCAGGGCAGGGGCGAACTCTTCCGTCGTATTCACCACTTCGCCATGCGCGCCATACGCCTGCGCCAGCGTCGCAAAATCCGGGTTGTGCAGGGTCGTGCCCGACACGCGGCCCGGGTAGTCGCGTTCCTGGTGCATGCGGATGGTGCCAAACATCTGGTTGTTGAAAACGATGATGACCACGCCCGCCTGGTATTGGACTGCCGTGGCCAGTTCCTGGCCATTCATCATGTACTCGCCGTCGCCCGCAAAGGTGATGACGGTGCGCTCCGGGTGCACGATCTTCGCCGCCACGCCCGACGGCACGCCGTAGCCCATGGCGCCATTCGTCGGCGCCAGTTGCGTGCGCATGCCGCCGTAGCGATAAAAACGGTGCGCCCACGAGGCGTAATTGCCGGCGCCATTCGTCAGGATGGTATCCAGGGGCGCCTGCGCCATGATGTCCTGCGTGACTTGCCACAGGTCCAGCGGCGCCTGGCCATCCTGGAAGATGGGCGGCTGCTCCTGGTAGGCGGCCAGCTCGGCTTTGGCTTCGGCCGGCGTATGTTTCCATGCGGAAGCATCGACGGGAGCCATGGCGGCCAACATGGCGCAGACCTGCGGCATGCCGCTGTTGATCATCAGCTCAGCCTGGTAGACGCTGCCCAGCTCTTCGGCATCCGTATGGATGTGCGCCAGGCGCTGGCGCGGCACGGGCGAGTCGAACAGGGTGTAGCCGCCCGTCGTCATTTCCCAGGCGCGGCCCGATGGCGATGACCAGGTCGGCATTTTTCACGCGCGCGGCCAGTTTCGGGTTGATGCCGATGCCGACGTCGCCGATGTAGTTCGGGTGTGCATTGTCGAGCAAGTCCTGGAAGCGGAAGGCGCAGGCGACGGGCAAGTGATTCGCTTCGGCAAACTGTTGCAGGTCGGCGCAGGCCTGCGGCGTCCAGGTGGTGCCGCCGAGCAACACCAGCGGCTGCTTGGCCGTCGCCAGCATGGCGCGCAGCTGCTGCAGTTGCGCATCCGACGGCGCCGCCTGCACGGCTTGGTAGGCGCGCGTGTCGGCGACAGTCGCCATGGAAATGAGCATGTCTTCCGGCAAGGCCAGCACGACGGGGCCGGGCCGGCCGCTGGTGGCCACCTGGAAGGCGCGCGCCAGGTATTCGGGGATGCGCTCGGCGCGGTCGATCTGCGCCACCCACTTGGCCATCTGGCCGTACATGCGGCGGTAGTCGATTTCCTGGAACGCTTCGCGGTCGATGAAATCGTTGCCCACCTGGCCGATGAACAGGATCATAGGGGTCGAATCCTGGTAGGCCGTGTGCACGCCGATCGAGGCGTTGGTGGCGCCCGGTCCGCGCGTGACGAAGCAGATGCCCGGCTTGCCCGTCAGCTTGCCGTAGGCTTCGGCCATGAAGGCGGCGCCGCCTTCCTGGCGGTTGATGATGAAGCGGATGCCCGAATCGTGCAGGGCGTCGAGCACGTCGAGGTAGCTTTCGCCAGGCACGCCAAAGGCGGTGTCGACACCGTGGATCTGCAGGGCATCGACCAGGATCTGGCCGCCGGTACGGGGTTGTTGCGTCATGTTCGGCTCTTTATATTCTAGTGGGTGGCAAAGAAGTGGGGCAAGCGGTGCGCATGCGCCTGCATGCAAGCAGCTTGCCCCATTCTATGTGAGCCGATTTGGCCCGGCTTTTGAAATGGCGACACCGAATTACACAATCTCCCGGGCCGTGGCCCGATGAGGGACCCGGCGAGCGGTGTCGTTCCTGCGCAGGCCTTTTTGCAGAAACATGCTGCGGCGCGGTACAATGGCGGGTGAAGCAGGCCAGACAGTCGCTGGCTGGCGCAGCAATGCGCTGGCGGGAGGAAGGTCCGGACTCCATAGAGCGGGGTGACGGTTAACGGCCGTCCGCTGAAAGCCGCAAGGTATAAGGCGAGGAATAGGGCCACAGAGACGAGCGTATTAAGTTACGGTGAAACGCGGTAACCTCCACCTGGTGCAATTTCAAATAGGCACGCGATGATGCTGCTCGCGGAGCGTGCGGGTAGAAAGCTTGAGCGCCCGAGTAATCTGGCGCCTAGAGGAATGACTGTCATAGCGCCGACCTGCAAGGGAAGGCGCCGTAACAAAATCCGGCCTACCGGCCTGCTTCACTTGAATTCCTGCTTCCTGGCTTGCCATGGAGTATCTCGCCCGCAGCGTTTTGCCAGCTGCGCGCCGCCCAAAAAAGCCCCCGCAATGGGGCTTTTTTTGTTTCTAAAAATATAGCAATCAAGATAAAGTTGTATATACAACTAAAGTGGACAATTGGTTAAAGTTTCTTGCTTCCAATTAATTGCTGCATTGCAAAAATAGTTTTCCCGCAGCAGGCCAGCCCCCGGAAAACAGGGCCGATGCGCGCCATGGGCGAATTTCTTTTGCTTTAAACCAAGTCTTTCGCTGGGACTGATTGCTGTTGTGCCTGGATGACGAAAGTATTGTCATGTGTCAACTAACTGTAAAAAATTCAATTTTCCGATTTCGTTTTTTTCGATGTTTACGGTAGGAAAACACATGTGTGCAGATGAGGTAGCACATTCACTATCTTTCATAAGTATCTAATTTATCGATATATTTTTATTTGAGACTCCTTCAACGATATGCGCTAAGTCCTTAATTTCATTAATAAAATTCCTGTTTTGCCAATCGGAAACCGCTTGACCACTATCTTTGCTTCCTCTAAAGTGGGCAACTGTGTGAAAAAGTGTGTTTTTGTGGGAAATTTTCCCTTTTCATCGTGATGCGCAAGCGTCGCAAGCCAAGCTCAAAAAAAGGTCTTCCGTGTTTCAAGGCGCGTCCGCAATCAATCTCGATGCCAAAGGCAGGATGTCTATCCCTGCCAAGCACCGTGACGCGCTGTCGATTCAATGCGAAGGCCGCTTGACCCTGACCAAACACCCCGATGGCTGCCTGCTGTTTTTCCCCCGTCCCGTGTGGGAAAGCCACCGCCAGCAAATCGCCGCCTGGCCCATGTCGGCGCGCGCCTGGCAGCGCATCTTCCTCGGCAACGCCGTCGACGTCGAGCTGGACTCGGCCGGCCGCGTGCTGATCTCGCCCGAATTGCGCAACGCCGTCGGACTGGCGCGCGAAGTCATGATGATCGGCATGGGCAGCCACTTTGAAATATGGGATGCCGCCAAGTTGGCCGACAAAGAACAGCAGGCGATCGATGCCGGCACCCCCGATGTACTTTCCAATTTTTTTTCTAAGGCTCCGTAATGACACAACTCACGGTGCCGGAATTTCAGCATCGCACGGTGCTGCTCGATGAAGCGGTCGATGCGCTCGACCTGTCGGGCGACCGCGCGCACGGCATTTACGTCGATGGCACGTTTGGCCGCGGCGGCCATAGCCGCTTGATCCTGTCGCGCCTGGCCGCTGACGCGCGCCTGATCGGCTTCGACAAGGATTTGCAGGCCATCGCCACGGCTGAACAGATCGGCGACCCTCGCTTTGACATCGTCCATGACAGCTTTGCCACCATGACGGCCAGCCTGGCCGAACGCGGCGTGCAGCAGGTGGACGGCATCCTGCTCGACCTGGGCATCTCGTCGCCGCAGGTCGACGACGCGGCGCGCGGTTTCAGCTTCCGCAACGACGGGCCGCTGGACATGCGCATGGATACTACGCGCGGCATCTCCGCGGCCGAATGGCTGGCGGTGGAAACCGAGCAGAATTTAGAGAAAGTGATACGCGATTATGGGAAGAACGGTTTGCTTTTCAGATTGCAAAGGCGATTGTTGCTGGCCGGGCAGTCCAGCCAATTTCAAGCACACGACAGCTTGCCGGCATCGTGGCAGGCGCCGTCAAGACCCGCGAGAAGGGTAAGGACCCCGCTACCCGCACCTTTCAGGCCATACGCATTTTCATTAACAAAGAGCTCGAGGATCTCGAGATCGGCTTGAACCAGGCATATGCCTGCCTGGCGCCCGGTGCGCGCATGGCGGTGATCAGTTTTCATTCGCTGGAAGACCGCATGGTCAAGCGCTTCTTCGCCTCGAAGGCGAACGTGGAGCAGCCGGATCGCCGCCTGCCGATCCGCGCGGTCGACTTGCCGCAGCCGGAAATGAAGCTGATTTCGAAGATGAAGCCGTCCGACGCCGAGATCGAGGGCAATCCCCGTTCGCGTTCGGCCGTGATGCGCGTGGCGCAGCGTTTGCCCATCCCAGTCAGTGGCGGCGCCCGATGACTGGCAAGCTGTGTGTCGTGCTGTCGGCCCTGCTGGTGTGCTGCGGCCTGTCGCTGGTGAACGCGCAGTACCAGTCGCGCCACCTGCTGATCGACCTGGAGCGCGCGCAAGCGCTGTCGCGCCAGCTCGACATCGACTGGGCGCAGCTGCAGCTGGACCAGTCCACCTTGGGCAAGCATGAACGCATCGAAGCGATTGCACGGCGCGACCTGAGCATGACGCCGCTGACGGCGGCGCGTACGCAATACCTGACGGAGGGCGAATAATGAAGTTGGGCGGTAACAGCAACGGCCGGGTGGCGGCATCGAAAGGCGTGCCATTCTCGAAGAATCCCGTACTGGCAGTGCGCCTGCCCGTCTGGCGTTCGCGCGTCGTGCTGTTCCTGCTGTTCTTCGCTTTCGCCGGCCTGGGCGCGCGCGCGCGCTGTGGCTGCAGGGCGTGTCGACGCAGTTCCTGCAAAAGCAGGGCAAGGCGCGCTACGAGCGTACGCTGGAACTGCCGGCCACGCGCGCGGCAGATCACCGACCGCAACGGCCAGGTGCTGGCGTCGTCCGTCCCCGTGAAAGCCATCTGGGCCATTCCCGACGACGTGCTGCAGGCGTCCCCTGAAAAAATCAATGCGCTGGCCGGCCTGCTGGAAATGAACGTCAACGAATTGCGCAAGAAGCTCGATTCGGACCGCAGCTTCGTTTACCTGAAACGCCAGGTCGAGATGGACGTGGCTGACAAGATTTCCAAGCTGGGCATCGACGGCATCGACGAGCGCAAGGAATACAAGCGCTTTTATCCGCAGGGCGAAGTGATGACCCACGTGGTGGGCTTTACCAACGTGGAAGACGTGGGCCAGGAAAGCATGGAACTGGCGCAGCAGAAAACCCTCGTCGGCACCACCGGCAGCCGCCGCGTGATCAAGGACCGCCTGGGCCACATCGTCGAAGACATCGGCTTCATCCACGAACCGCATGACGGCAAGGACCTGACCCTGTCCGTCGACAGCAAGATCCAGTACATCGTACATCGTCCTTCACGCAGCTGAAGGAAGCGGTGGAAAAATTCAATGCCAAGGCGGGCGGCGCCGTGGTGCTCGACGTGCACACGGGCGAAGTGCTGGCCCTGGCCAATTACCCGAGCTACGACCCGAACGACCGCCGCAAGCTCACGGGCCAGCAGCTGCGCAACCGCGTCATGACCGATACTTTTGAGCCTGGTTCGACCCTGAAGCCGATCACGGTGTCGCTGGCGCTCGACACGGGCCGGGTCAAGCCGACTACCCTGATCGACACGGGCCCGGGCCGCTACACCATCGCCGACCGCACGATCACCGACACCAAGCCGCACGGCGTGATCAATGTCTCCGAAATCATCGAGATGTCGTCGAACATCGGCACCTCGAAAATCGCGCTGGGCATGCCGTCGCAGGAAATGTGGGAAATGTTTACCAAGGTCGGCTTCGGCCAGCAGCCGAAATGGGGCTTCCCCGGCGCCGTGGCCGGCCGCGTGCGTCCGTATAAATCATGGCGTCCGGTGGAACAGGCGACCATGAGCTACGGTAACGGCATTTCCGTGTCGCTGATCCAGCTGGCGCGCTCTTATATGATGTTCGCGCGCGACGGCGACACGATTCCCCTGTCGTTCCAGAAGGTCAATGAACTGCCCGTGGGCCAGCAAGTGATCAAGCCGAAGACGGCCGCCGAAATGCGCGCCATGCTGGAACTGGTGGTCTCCGGCGCGCACGGCTCGGCCAAGCGCGCCCAGGTTGCCGGCTACCGCGTGGGCGGCAAGACCGGCACCGCCTATAAAGTTGAAAACGGCCGCTATGCGATGCCGCGCAAATACATCGGCTCTTTCGTGGGCATGGTACCGATGTCGGCGCCGCGCTTCATCATTGCCGTGATGATCGATGAACCGACCGGCCCCGCCCACTATGGCGGCCAGGTCGCCGCTCCCGCTTTCGCGGCGATTGCGACCAACGCGCTGCGCGCGATGAACGTACCGCCCGATTCCTCCGTTACCGAAATCGTGGTCCCGGCCAATGCCGGCCCGGAGGCCATGTGAAGTCACTCATGACCATACAAGACATCAGTTTGTGGATCAAAACGGCTGCCCCGTCGGGGCAGCTGACGTCCGATTCGCGCCGCGTGCAGCGCGGCGACGTATTTTTCGCCTACGCGGGCGCCACACATTTCATCGACGCCGCCATCGCGCAGGGCGCCGCCGCCATCGTGCATGACGCCGTGGAATCGAACGCCGCATGGACCGTGCCGCATCTGCTGGTCAGCGACCTGAAACGCCTGGCCGGCCCCGTGGCGCATGCTTTTTACGATATGCCCGACAGCGCCATGTTCAGCGCCGGCGTGACTGGCACGAATGGCAAGACCTCGTGCGCGCTCTGGCTGGCGCAAGCCCTGGCGCGCCTGGGCGAAACATCGTCCGTCATCGGGACCTTGGGCGTGGGCCTGTGCAAGCCGCGCGGCGCCGTCGAATTCGACGTCACCGGCTACACCACGCCCGACGCCGTGCTGCTGGCACGCAAACTGGCCGTCATGCGCGACGCTGGCGCCAAGGCCGTTGCCATCGAAGTGTCGTCGATCGGCCTGGACCAGGACCGCGCGTCTGGCATGCATTTCGATGTCGCCATGTTTACCAATCTGACACGCGACCACCTCGACTACCATGGCGACATGGTGGCCTACGAGGCGGCCAAAGTAAAACTGTTCGACTGGCCCGGCCTGAAAACGGCTGTCATCAACCTGGACGACCCCATGGGCCTGCGCCTGGCGGCGCACGTGGACGGCAAGCTGGCCGGCGCGTATCCCGTCATCGGCTATACCTTGCAGGATGCGGCGGCCTTGCCCGATCTGCCTGGCGTGCTGATGCTGCGCGCCAGCCAGTTCCGCAGCCGTAATGCCGGCACAGACTTCCACCTGGAGTGCGCGCTGGGCGTGGCGCTCGTCAAGACGCAGCTGGTGGGCCATTTCAATATCAGCAACGCGCTGGCCGTGCTGGGCGCCTTGCTGGCGCACGGCACGGCACCGGCCTGCGCGCCGCCATCGACGGCATTGAATCGCTGCAGCCGGCCCCGGGCCGCATGCAGCAGGTGGGTGGACAGGAAGCGCCGATGGTCGTCATCGATTACGCGCATACGCCGGACGCGCTGGAAAAAACCCTGGCCGCCTTGCGCCAGGTGGCGCAGGAGCGGGGCGGCCAGCTGTGGTGCGTGTTCGGCTGCGGCGGCGACCGCGATCCGGGCAAGCGTCCACAGATGGGCGCCATCGCGCAGCTGGCCGATCACGTGCTGGTCACCAGCGACAATCCGCGCAGCGAAGACCCGCATACCATCATCGCGCAGATCGTCGCAGGCATGCGTGCCGACGGCCCGCAGCCGCAAGCCATTGAAGACCGCGCCGCCGCCATCCTGTCGGCCATCAAGCACGCGGCCAAGCCGGACGTGATCCTGTTGGCGGGCAAGGGCCATGAGCCGTACCAGGAAATCAAGGGCAAGAAGCTGCCGTTCTCCGACGCCGACCATGCGCAGCTGGCCCTGTCCGCGCGCCTGACCATGATGAGGACGAACTGATGCGCGGCACCCTGACAGAACTGATGCCGTCGCTGCAAGGGGCGCAGCTTACGGGCGACGCCGTTTTTGACGGCGTTTCCACCGACAGCCGCAGCGCTCAGGCCGGTTCGCTGTTCGTCGCCCTGCGCGGCGAGAGTTTCGACGCCCACGATTTTCTTGAACAAGTGGCCGCCAGCGGCGTCGCCGCCGTGGTGGTCGAGCGCCTGCCCGCAGGCTGGGACAGCGGCAAGGTAGCGGCCATCGTGGTGCCCGATACCCTGGCCGCGCTGGGCCGCATCGCCAACCACTGGCGCGGCCGTTTCAATGTGCCCGTTATCGGCGTCACCGGCAGCAACGGCAAGACCACCGTCAAGGAAATGATTTCATCGATCCTGGCGGCGGCCTTTGGCGAAGAAGCGCGTCTGGCCACGCGCGGCAACCTGAATAATGAAATCGGCGTGCCATTGACCCTGTTCCGCCTGAGTGGGCAGCACAAGGCGGCCGTCATCGAGATGGGCATGAACCATCCGGGCGAAATCGCGCGTCTGGCCGCGATTGCCGCGCCGACCCTGGCGATGGTCAACAACGCGCAGCGCGAGCACCAGGAATTCATGCATACGGTCGAAGCGGTGGCGCGCGAAAACGGCGCCGCGCTGGCGGCCCTGGGCGATGACGGCGTGGCTGTCTTCCCGCAGGGCGACGAATTCACGCCCTTGTGGCGCGAGCTGGCCGGCGCGCGTGCCGTCATCACCTTCGGCCTGTCGAAGGACGCCGACGTGAGCTGCACGCACCGCGCGGCCGAGGATTTTGGCAGCGACTTGTTCGTCAGCGTGCGCGCGCAGGATGGCAGCTTGCGCCAGTTTTTCGTCGGCCTGCAGGCGGCGGGCGACCACAATGTGCGCAATGCGCTGGCCGCGGTGGCATGCGCCGTCGGCGCCGGCATCGCCATCGAACATATCAAGCAGGGCCTGGAGGCGTTCGCGCCCGTGAATGGCCGCTTGCAGAAAAAACGTGCCGCCAACGGCGCCACCATCATCGACGACACGTATAACGCCAATCCGGATTCGGCGCGCGCGGCCATCGACGTGCTGGCGCAGGCAGCAAAACCGCGCATCCTGGTGCTGGGCGAGATGGGCGAAGTCGGCACGCAGGGGCAGCAGTTCCACGAAGAGATCGGCGCCTACGCCGCCGCCAAAGGCATCGAATACGTGCTGGCGACGGGCGGCCTGG
Source organism: Janthinobacterium sp. TPC_1 (assembly GCF_056037845.1). Taxonomy (NCBI): domain Bacteria; kingdom Pseudomonadati; phylum Pseudomonadota; class Betaproteobacteria; order Burkholderiales; family Oxalobacteraceae; genus Janthinobacterium; species Janthinobacterium sp. TPC_1. The sequence continues at coordinate 2,547,357 of NZ_CP195157.1, forward strand.
CGCGCCATCTGGTGAATCCGGCGCAGGCTGCCGCAAGCCAGGAATCAGGCACGGTCGTGGAGTATTTCGAACAGTTCGACGGCTTGCTGGCGGCGCTCGATGCGCGTCTGTCCGGCCGTTCGGATGCAACAGTATTAATCAAGGGCTCCCGCTTCATGAAGATGGAACGGGCCGTGCAGCATTTGATTGGTTCAAACAACAAAAACAAGGAAGCTCACTAATCATGCTGCTCTGGCTCGCTCATTATTTCCAGGACGACATTGGCCCATTGCGGGTCTTTAACTTCATCACTTTCCGCGCCGTCTTCGCCACCCTGACGGCGATTTTGATCGGCCTGTGCGCCGGCCCCGCCGTGATCCGCATGCTCACGCGCATGAAGGTCGGCCAGGCCGTGCGCACGGACGGCCCGCAAACGCATCTGAAAAAGCACGGCACGCCCACCATGGGCGGTGTGCTGATCCTCATTGCCATCGGCATTTCCACCTTGCTGTGGGCCGACCTGTCGAACCGCTTCATTTGGCCCGTGCTGATCGTCACCCTGGGCTTTGGTGCCGTCGGCTGGGCCGACGACTACCGCAAGGTGGTGCACCAGGATCCGGAGGGCATGCGCTCGCGCGAAAAATACTTCTGGCAGTCGCTGATCGGCATCGTCGCCGCGTTCTACCTGGCGTTTTCCGTCTCCGTCTCGGAACCGGACGCGGGCCACGTGTGGAACCTGATCTACGCCTGGGTGCAGCCGGCTTCGCCATGGACCTGCCGCCGAAGGCCGACCTGATCGTCCCGTTCTTCAAGACCATCAGCTATCCGCTGGGCGTGTGGGGCTTCATCGCGCTGACCTATTGCGTCATCGTCGGCACCAGCAACGCCGTCAACTTCACGGACGGTCTCGATGGCCTGGCCATCATGCCTACCGTGATGGTGGGCACGGCCCTGGGTCTGTTCGCCTATCTGACGGGTAACGCCACGTATGCGCGCTACCTGTTCATCCCGCACATTCCGGGCGCCGGCGAACTGGTGATCTTCTGCGGCGCGCTGGCCGGTTCCGGCCTGGCCTTCCTCTGGTATAACACCCACCCCGCCAAAGTGTTCATGGGCGACGTGGGCGCGCTGGCGCTGGGCGGCGCACTGGGCACCATCGCCGTCATCGTGCGCCAGGAAATCGTCCTGTTCATCATGGGCGGCATCTTCGTCGTCGAAACGCTGTCCGTGATCATCCAGGTCGTCTGGTTCAAGTACACCAAGAAGCGCTATGGCGCGGGCCGCCGCGTCTTCCTGATGGCGCCGTTGCACCACCATTTTGAACAAAAAGGCTGGAAGGAGACGCAGGTGGTCGTGCGTTTCTGGATCATCACCATGATGCTGGTGCTGCTCGGCCTGACCACTTTGAAGCTGCGCTGATGATGTACCAAGATAAAACCGCACTGGTACTGGGCCTCGGCGAATCGGGCCTGGCCATGGCCCTGTGGCTGGCCCGCAGCGGTGCGCTAGTCCGCGTGGCCGACACGCGCGAGGCGCCCGAGCGCCTGGCCGCGCTGCAGGCCGCCGTGCCGCAGGCGCAGTTCATCGCCGGCGCCTTCACGGCCGAACTGCTCGATGGCGTCGATTTCGTCGCCGTCAGCCCTGGCCTGGCGCCGGGCCGCGAACTGGCTGGAATCGCCCCGGCGGCGCAGGAAAAGAACATCCCCGTGTGGGGCGAGATCGAACTGTTCGCGCAGGCGCTGGCGGCGCTCAAGGCGGAACGCGGCTATGCGCCGAAAGTCATCGCCATCACGGGCACCAACGGCAAGACGACGGTCACCAGCCTGGTGGGCCTGTTGTGCGAACGCGCGGGCCTGGCCACGCGCGTGGCCGGCAATATCAGCCCGGCCGCACTGGACGTGCTGCGCGAGGTGCTCGATGCCGAGCCCGCGCCGCAGCCGGTGGAGGCGGACGCTGAAGCGGTGGAACCCGTCGCCAGTACCTTGCCGCAGGCATGGATACTCGAGTTGTCCAGCTTCCAGCTGCACACGACGTTCAGCCTGCAGGCCGATGCGGCCACGGTTCTGAATCTGTCGCAGGATCACCTGGACTGGCATGGCGACATGGCGGCCTACGCTGCCGACAAGGCGCGCATCTTCGGCGACCAGACCGTGCGCATCCTGAACCGCGACGATGCGGCTGTCATGCACATGGCCGATCCGCTGGCCGAGACGATTACCTTCGGCACGGGCGAGCCGGCGGACGTCGACAGCTTTGGCCTGGTCAATGAACGGGGCATCTTCTGGCTGGCGCAAGCCGTGCCCAGCGAAGAAGTGATCGAGAAAAAGCGCAGGAAGAACGATCCGGCGCCGGAACCGGTGCCGACGATGGCGAAGAAACTGATGCCGACCGACGCGCTGAAAATCCGCGGCCAGCACAACGCCTCGAATGCGCTGGCGGCGCTGGCCCTGTGCCGCGCCATCGGCCTGCCATTCGCGCCGCTGCTGCACGGTTTGCGCGAATATCAGGGCGAGCCGCACCGCGTGGAGCTGATCACGGCAGTCAATGAAGTCGAATACTACGACGACAGCAAGGGCACGAACGTGGGCGCGACGGTGGCGGCCCTGTTCGGCCTGGGCAAGGCGTTTGGCGGCGCGGAACAGCGGTTGGTGCTGATCGCCGGCGGCGACGGCAAGGGGCAGGATTTCTCGCCGCTGGCCGAACCCGTGTCGCGCTATGTGCGCGCCGTGGTGCTGATCGGCCGCGATGCGCCTGCGCTGCGCGCGGCCCTCGAGCCGGCCGGCGTGGACATCGTCGATTGCAGCACCTTGCCGGAAGCCGTCAAGCGCGCCAGCAGTCTGGCGCTGGCCGGCGATGCCGTGCTGCTGTCGCCCGCGTGCGCGAGCCTGGACATGTTCAAGAACTATGCGCACCGCGCGCAGGTGTTTGTCGACGCCGTGCGCGACATCGCCCTGGAAAACGGACAGGATATCTGATGGCCTTCCAACTGCCCTTCAGCTTTGGTTCCGGCTCGGCTGCCAAGCCGCTGGATGGCCGCGCGCGGCAGTCGAAGATGATGGACTATGACAAGCCGCTGGTGTGGGTTGTCCTGCTGCTCATGTTGCTGGGCATGGTGATGGTGTATTCGGCGTCGATCTCGCTGTCGGATGCGCGCAAGTTCGCCGCTTATACGAACAATTATTTCGTCGTGCGCCAGGCGCTGTTCATCGGCGTGTCGGTGATCGCCGGCGCGCTGGTGTTCCGCATCCCCGTCGCCACTTGGCAAAAGATGGCGCCGTGGCTGTTCATCGGCACCCTGGTGCTGCTGGTGATGGTACTGATACCGGGTCTGGGCGTGTCCGTCAACGGCGGCCGTCGCTGGCTGAACCTGCCGGGCCTGCGGCCGCAGCCGTCCGAACTGATGAAGGTGGTGATGGTGCTGTACGCGGCCGACTACACGGTGCGCAAGCAGGAATACATGCACAAGCTGACCAAGGGCTTCATGCCGATGGCGCTGGCCGTCAGTTTCGTCGGCCTGCTGCTGCTGATGGAACCCGACCTGGGCGCCTTCGGCGTGATCGTCTGCATCGCCATGGGCATCCTGTTTTTGGGCGGCGTCAACGCCATCTGGTTCGGCGGTATCGGCGCCATGCTGACGGCGATCTTCGTCACCATCATCGCCTTGTCGAAATTCCGCCGCGAGCGGTTTTTTGCGTATCTCGATCCATGGCAGGAAGACAATGCGCTCAACAAGGCGTATCAGCTGACGCACTCGCTGATCGCTTTCGGGCGCGGCGAACTGTTTGGCGTGGGCCTGGGCGGCAGCGTGGAAAAACTGCATTACCTGCCCGAAGCGCATACGGACTTTTTGCTGGCTGTGATCGGCGAGGAACTGGGCCTGGTGGGCGTGCTGGTCGTGATCGGCATGTTTTACTGGATTATCAAGCGGGCCTTCGACATCGGCCGCCAGGCGATCGCCATCGACCAGACCTTTGCCGGCCTGACGGCGAAGGGCATCGCCATCTGGATCGGCGTGCAGACCTTCATCAACATGGGCGTGAACCTGGGCCTGCTGCCGACCAAGGGCCTGACCTTGCCCTTGATGAGTTATGGCGGCACGGGCGTACTGATTAACTGTATCGGCCTGGCGATTTTGCTGCGCATCGATTACGAAAACCGGATCCTGATGCGCGGAGGCCGGCTATGAACAACGTGACGAACTTGAAAACGACGAAAAGACTGATGATCATGGCGGCCGGTACCGGCGGCCATATTTTCCCGCCTGGCGATTGCGCAGACGATGCGCGCGCGCGGCTGGGAGGTGAGCTGGCTGGGCACGACGCATGGCATGGAGCAGGAACTGGTGCCGAAAAGCGGCATTCCCATGGACGCCATCGCGTTCTCCGGCATGCGCGGCAAGGGCCTGGCGCACACCATCCAGGGCGGCTTCAAGATGCTGGCCAGCTTCATTGCCATCCGCCGTTTCATCGCCAGCCGCAAGCCGGACGTGGTGATGGGCATGGGCGGCTACGTCACCGTGCCGGGCGGTCTGATGGCGCGCCTGAAGGGCGTGCCGCTGGTGCTGGTCAATGCCGACGCGGCGCTGCTGTTGTCGAACAAGACCCTGGTGCCGCTGGCGCAGCAAGTGTGTTTCGGCTTTCCCGCCGATTTCGGCAGCGCCGCCGGCAAGGCCGTCGTCACGGGCAATCCCGTGCGTGCTGAGATCCTCGCCATGGCGCCGCCAGCGCCGCGTTTCGCGGGCCGCAGCGGACCGCTGCGCATCCTGGTGGTGGGCGGCAGCCTGGGCGCGAAAGCGCTGAACGATAATTTGCCGGCGGCGCTGGCGCTGATGCCGCCGGGCGAACGCCCGCTGGTGACGCACCAGTCGGGCAAGAAGAATATCGACGCCCTGCATGCCGCGTATGCGCAGGCGGGCGTGCAAGCCAATGTGGTCGACTTCATCGACGACATGGCCCGGGCGTATACGGAAGCCGACCTGGTGATTTGCCGCGCGGGCGCGATCACCCTTTCGGAATTGACGGCGGCCGGCGTGGCCAGCGTGCTGGTGCCGCTGGTGGCGTCGACCACCAGCCACCAGCGCGACAACGCGCAATGGATGGCGAAGCAAGGCGCGGCGATTCATCTGCCGCAGACGGAAATGAGTGCGGTGTCGCTGAGTACTCTGCTGGCGTCCTTGACGCGCGATACTTGCCAGCAGATGGCGCAGGCGGCACTGGCAGCAGGCAAGCGCGACGCCAATGAGGCGATCGCACACGTATTGGAAAAATTGGCATGAGGTTAGCTCTGTGAAGCATAAAGTAAACAATATCCACTTTGTCGGCATTGGCGGCAGCGGCATGAGCGGCATCGCCGAAGTGCTGGTCAACCTTGGCTACAAGGTGTCGGGCTCCGACCTGGGCAGCAATGCGGCGACGCAGCGCCTGGCGAGCCTGGGCGCGACCGTCATGCTCGGCCACGCGGCCGAGAACATCGGCGACGCCGATGCGGTAGTGACGTCGGGCGCCGTCCCGCAAGACAATCCGGAAGTGGCGGCAGCGCGCGCGCGCAAGATTCCGCTGGTGCCGCGCGCCGTGATGCTGGGCGAGTTGATGCGCCTGAAGCGCGGCATCGCCATCGCCGGCACGCACGGCAAAACCACCACCACCAGCCTGGTCGCTTCCGTGCTGGCGCAGGGCGGTCTCGACCCGACTTTCGTCATCGGCGGCCGCCTGACCAGCGCCGGCGCGAACGCCAAGCTGGGCTCGGGCGACTACCTGGTGGCTGAAGCCGATGAATCGGACGCCTCGTTCCTGAACCTCACGCCGATGATCGAAGTGATCACGAATATCGACGCCGATCACATGGATACCTACGAGCACGATTTCGAAAAGCTCAAGCAGGCTTTCGTGCAGTTCACGCACCGCTTGCCGTTCTATGGCCGCGCCATGCTGTGCATCGACGATCCGCACGTGCGCGCCATCATCCCGTCCGTCACCAAGCCCGTCACCACTTACGGTTTCGCGGAAGACGCGCAAGTGCGCGCCATCAACGCGCGCGCCGTGGGCCTGGAAATGCATTTCACCGTGCTGCAGGAAGGTTATCCTGACCTCGACGTGGTGCTGAACCAGCCCGGCATGCACAACGTGCAGAATGCCTGCTCGGCGATCGCCATCGCGCGCGAAATCGGCATCGCCGACAGCGCCACGCAGCAGGGCCTGGCCGAGTTTTCCGGCGTGGGCCGCCGCTTCACGCGCTATGGCGACGTGGCGCTGCCGAACGGCGGCAGCTTCGCGCTGGTCGACGATTTCGGCCACCATCCGGTGGAAACGGAAGTCACTCTGGCCGCCGCGCGCGCCGCCTATCCGGGCCGCCGCCTGGTGCTGGCGTTCCAGCCGCACCGCTACAGCCGCACGCGCGACCTGTTCGAGGATTTCGTCAAGGTATTGGGTGCGCCCGACGTCTTGCTCTTGTCCGAAGTGTATGCGGCGGGCGAGGCGCCTATCGTCGCCGCCGACGGCCGCGCACTGGCGCATGCGCTGCGCGCGCGCGGCAAGATCGAACCGATTTTCGTCGAGTCCATGACGGACATGGCCGACACCATCATGAGCGTGGCGCGCGACGGCGACGTCGTGCTGACCATGGGAGCCGGCTCCATCAGCGGCATCCCGAATCAACTGACAACGTATCAATCCAACACTGTAAAGGCCTGATGTGAACCAAGCTTCAGCTATCGACGTAAAACAATTGGGCAAGGTCGGCGTCCTGTTCGGCGGCCGTTCGGCCGAGCGCGAAGTGTCGCTGATGTCCGGCGCGGGCGTGCTGGCCGCTTTGAAAAGCCATGGCGTGGATGCGCATGGCTTCGACACGGGCGAACGCAGCCTGGCCGAACTGGCCGCTGAGAAGTTTGACCGCGTCTTCATCGCGCTGCACGGCCGCTTCGGCGAAGACGGCAGCCTGCAGGGCGCGCTGGAACAGCTGGGCATCCCGTACACGGGCAGCGGCGTGATGGCCTGTTCGGTGGGCATGGACAAGGTTTACACCAAGATGATCTGGTTGATGCACGAGCTGCCGACGCCGAAGTACGCGGTGCTGGACGACAGCTCCGACCTGGCTAAGGTCGCCGCGGAATTGGGCTTGCCGCTGATCGTCAAGCCGCCGCATGAAGGCTCGAGCATCGGCATCACGACGGTCAACGAAGCGTCCGCCTTCCAGGCCGCCTATGACATCGCCGCCGGCCTCGATGATTCGGTGCTGGCCGAGGAATTCATCAAGGGCCGCGAGTTCACCGTGGCGATCCTGGGCAAGGGCGCCATGGCGCGCGCGTTGCCGCCGATCGAAATCGTCGCGCCGCAAGGCAATTACGATTACCAGAACAAGTATTTTACCGACGACACGCAGTATTTCTGCCCGCCGCAGCTGGACCCGGCCATCATCGCAGAGATGGAACGCATCGCCCTGGCGGCGTACCGCGCCCTCGGCTGCGAAGGCTGGGGACGGGTCGATGTGCTGATGCGCGCGGCCGACAGCAAGCTGTTTTTGCTGGAGGTGAATACCTCGCCCGGCATGACGGGGCACTCGCTCGTGCCGATGGCGGCGCGCGCGGAAGGCACCAGCTATGAAGACCTGTGCCTGGAAATCGTCTCCGGCGCAAGCCTGAAAATGCACAAGGGACAGCGCTGATATGTGGCATGACGCTAAAAGCCTCAATACGACTGCCAACGGCCTGCTGGCCGCGGTTCTGGTCGTGTGCGTGGCCGCCGGCGTCTGGTGGGTGTCGCAGCGTCCCATGTTCGACCTGCGCACGATCAAGGTGGAAAGCGCGGACGACAAGGGCCTGCGCCACGTGAATTACCTGACCCTGCGCAGCGGCACACTGGGCCGCATCAAGGGCAATTTTTTCACGACCAACTTGGAAAGCGTGCGTGGCGTGTTCGAATCGGTGCCCTGGGTACGCCGCGCCAGCGTGCGGCGCGAGTGGCCGAACCAGTTGATCGTGGCGCTGGAAGAACACGAAGCGCTGGGCACCTGGGGCGAGGATGGACGCCTGCTGTCGGTCAAGGGCGACGTGTTTACGGCCAATGTGGCCGAGGCCGAGGATGACCATGAACTACCCGCGTTTTCGGGACCGGATGGCAGCGAAAAGGAAGTGCTGGCCACCTACGTGCAGCTGGCAAAGTGGTTTGCGCCGCTGAAGATGGTGCCGGAAACCCTGTCGCTGTCGAGCCGCTATGCGTGGACGGTGAAACTGGATAACGGCATGAGCGTGGCGCTGGGACGCGAGCAGAATCATACGACCCTGAAGGCGCGGGTGGACCGGCTGGTGGGCATCTACCCGCAACTGGCGAGCCGGCTGGAGAATATCGACACGATCGATATGCGCTACCAGAATGGCCTGGCGCTCAGTTCCGCCGGCCTGGTGATACCGGCCGAAGGCAAGGATGGCAAGCCGGTGATGAAGAAGAAAAACAGTAGTCCGATTAAAAAACCGACTTAACCCAATAATCTTAATTTATAGCCCATACAGTAGGCGACAGAAATGACAAAAGACGCGAAAAACCTGATCGTCGGCCTCGACATCGGCACCTCGAAAGTGGTGGCGGTGGTAGCCGAAGTGATGTCCGACGGGCGCCACGAAGTGATCGGGCTGGGCCAGCACGAATCGAAGGGCCTGAAAAAAGGCGTGGTGGTCAATATCGAGGCCACGGTGGAGTCCATCCAGCGGGCGCTTGAAGAGGCCGAGCTGATGGCCGACTGCAAGATCCGCAATGTCTATGCGGGCATTGCGGGCAGCAGCCATATCCGCAGCTTCAATTCCAGCGGCATGGTGGCCATCAAGGACAAGGAAGTGACGGCGACCGACGTGGCGCGCGTCATCGAGACGGCAAAAGCGGTTAACATTCCGACCGATCAGCAATTGCTGCATACGGTGCCGCAAGAGTTCATCGTCGACAGCCAGGAAGATGTGCGCGAGCCTATCGGCATGAGCGGCATCCGCTTGGAGGTAAAGGTGCACATCGTCACCGGCGCCGTGTCGGCGGTGCAGAATATCGTCAAGTGCGTGCGCCGCTGCGGCCTGGAAGTGTCGGACCTGATCCTGCAGCCGATGGCGTCCGCCGATGCGGTGCTCACGCCGGACGAGAAGGAACTGGGCGTGGTGCTGATCGACATCGGCGGCGGCACGACCGATGTGGCGGTATTTTCCGATGGCGCGATCCGCCATACGGCCGTTATTCCCATCGCCGGCGACCAGATCACCAACGACATCGCCATGGCCTTGCGTACCCCGACCGCGGAAGCGGAAGAAATCAAGATCCGCTATGGCGTGGCCAAGCAGGTCCTGGCCGATCCCGGCGAATCGCTGGAAGTGCCTGGCCTGGGCGACCGCGGCCCGCGCAACCTGTCGCGCCAGGCGCTGGCGGCAGTGATCGAACCGCGCGTCGAGGAGCTGTTCGCGATGGTGCACCAGGTGGTGCGCGAATCCGGCTATGAAGGCGTGCTGTCGTCGGGCATCGTGCTCACGGGCGGCACCTCCATCATGCCCGGCATGGTGGAAATGGCGGAAGACATCTTCCTGAAACCGGCGCGTCTGGGCACGCCCGAGTATCGGGGCCAGCTGGCCGACGTGGTGCGCAGTCCGCGCTATGCCACGGTATTGGGCCTGCTGCTGGAAGCGAAGAAGCAATACCTGCGCGGCCACATCGTGACGCGTCAGGACGGTTCGGTGAAGGCGGTCTGGCAGCGCATGAAGGAATGGTTTTTGGGGAATTTTTAAGGGCGTGCTTCAGGCCCGGCAGGTCAGGTTTTTTGGCAGCATCGCAGGTACACACACATAACTTTATTTTATATTTAACCGCAGTTTTCAATCTCCAGTTCTCCTACCAATATGAGGCCTGGCGCTTGGAAACCGCATCTGATAGGAGCACATCATGGAGTTCGATATGGTCGATAACACAGCTTTAGGTACCGTCATCAAGGTCGTCGGCGTCGGCGGTGCGGGTGGCAATGCAGTCCAACACATGATCAACAAAGGCATGTCGGGTGTGGAGTTCATTGCCGCCAACACCGACGCACAGGCCCTGTCGACATCGAAGGCCCATAACATCATCCAGATCGGCGATACCGGTCTGGGTGCCGGCATGAAGCCTGCCGTCGGCCGCCAGCTGGCCGAAGAATCGCGCGCTCGCATCGCCGATTCGCTGCGCGGCGCGCACATGGTCTTCATCGCTGCCGGTATGGGCGGCGGCACGGGCACGGGCGCCGCTCCTATCGTGGCCGAAGTGGCCAAGGAACTGGGCGCGCTGACGGTGGCCGTGGTATCGAAACCGTTCTCGTACGAAGGCCAGAAGTGCATGGACATCGCCGACGAAGGTCTGGAGCAGCTGTCCCTGCACGTCGATTCGCTGATCATCATCCTCAACGAGAAGCTGGAAGAGATCTATGAAGACGAAAGCATGCTGGAATGGATGCAGCACGCCGATGATGTGCTCAACAACGCGGTGGCCGGCATCGCCGAGATCATCAACGTGCCTGGCCATATCAACGTCGACTTCAACGACGTGAAAACCATCATGGGCGAGCAGGGCAAGGCCATGATGGGCACAGCGACCGCTTCCGGCGTCGACCGCGCGCGCATCGCCGCCGAACAGGCTGTCGCTTCGCCGCTGCTGGACGGTATTGATCTCTCTGGCGCGCGCGGCGTGCTGGTCAACGTCACGGCCAGCCGTGGCTTGAAGGGTAAGGAGATCAAGGAAGTCATGGCTGCCGTGCGCGCGTTTGCCGCGCCGGACGCGTCGATCGCGCAAGGTATCGCCTACGACGACGCCATGGGCGATGACATCCGCGTCACCGTGGTGGCCACAGGCCTGGGCCGCGCGAAGAAAAACATCCAGCTGGTACCGCAGCAAGTGCTGCGCACCGGCACCCACAACAGCCCGCTGACCCCGTCGGCTGCCATGGGCGGCGCGCAAGCGGCGGCGACGACGGTCGGCGTGGCTACGCCGGCAGCCGGTTTCGACGGCATGAAGGCACCAGCCGTATGGCGCCGCGAATCGGCTTCCGAGCAAGTGCGCGCGATGGAAAAGAATGGCATGGAAACGTATGACATTCCAGCGTTCCTGCGCAAGCAAGCAGATTAAGGTGATCTGATGTCAGTAGCGATGACGGCGGCCTGAGGGCCGCCGTTTTTTTTTTTGCCGTTTTTTGACTTTTGCCTTTGCCTTTCCAGCCGTTTTCTGCACAAATACGGCAAGTCAGGCATACTATCGCGCAGTGTCGGCATCATGCCGGCAGCATCCTCAACCGACAGTACACAAGGAGTCAACATGACCATCAAGATCGGCGACACCCTGCCAGAAGGCACCCTGGCCGAATTCATCGAAAGCGAAACCGAAGGTTGCGCACTGGGCCCGAACACGTTCAACGTGCAAGACCTGGTCAAGGGCAAGAAGATCGCCATTTTCGGCCTGCCAGGCGCGTATACCCCGACCTGCTCCGCACAGCATGTGCCGGGCTACGTCCAGCACGCTGCCGACCTGAAAGCCAAAGGCGTCGATGAAATCTGGTGCATCTCCGTCAACGACGCGTTCGTGATGGGCGCCTGGGGCCGCGACCAGAAAGCCACCGGCATCGTACGCATGATGGCTGACGGCAATGCCGCCTACAGCAAGGCCCTGGGCCTGGACGCCGATTTCTCCAAGTTCGGCATGGGCACGCGCTCGCAGCGCTACTCAATGCTGGTCGACAATGGCGTCGTGACGCAATTGAACATCGAGCAGGGCGGCGGCAATTTGAAGTGTCGAATGCGGAAACTTTGCTGGGCCAGCTGGCTTAAGCTATGTGGGGTCAGGCCCGACGGGTCTGACCCCATCAAAAAAACGGCGCCATCGGCGCCGTTTTTACGTTTACTGTACCGATGGCTTGGTCGCCTCGAACATGGCCGCATCGATGCTGAACGAATAGTCGTCCTGCAGCGCGAAGTAGCGGCGCGCTTCCTCGGGCGCGCCATCGAACAGGTTGCGGATGGCCGCCACTCTTTCGTGCGGCGTGCGCATGCGCGCCACCCACTCGTCGAACTGCATCGTCAGCTTCCACACGCTGCGCAAGCTGTGCGTAAAGCCCGCGTTGTCGAACTTGGCACCCCATTCGCAGGTACGGTAGTCGCGCACGTGAGATGCGTCGCGCAGCATTTCCACCGCCTGCAAGGTGCTGTCGTACAGGGCCGTTTTCGGCGCGACGATATCGACCACTAATAACGTGCCGTTCGGGCGCAGCACGCGCCAGGCTTCGCCAGGGCAGCGGCCACGTCGTTCCAGTGGTGCGCGGAAAAGCGCGTGACGACCATGTTGAAGCTGGCGTCGGCAAACGGCAGGCGCGCCACGTCGCCCTGTTGCGTGCGGATATTGTGCAAGCCGCGCTGCACCCTGGCGCAGTCGACGACGTCGAGCATGGGCTGCGCCAGGTCGTAGGCGACGACCGATTGCGCCACAGGAGCGACGGCGAAGCTGGCGTGGCCGGCGCCGCAGCCCAGGTCCAGTACCACCGGCTTGCCGTGGCGGCGCGCGCATTCCTGCATCAGCACCAGATCGGCCCCTTGCGCGTGCACCGCGCTGCTCAGGTAGGCATTCGCCGTCTTGCCAAACTGTTCGGTAACGACATCGTGCTGCTGCATGGTTTTCTCCTGTTGATGGGTGAGTTCCTGCAGAATAAGGATAAAATTATCCTGTAACAAGACCATAACTTATACTGGTATATCTACTACCATGCAGGCATCTCATGTCGAATAAGCTCGCTGAATTCATCCGCGCGCGGCGCGAAGCCGTTACCCCCGCCATGGCTGGCTTGCCCGGTGGCGGACGCCGGCGCACGCCGGGTTTGCGGCGCGAGGAACTGGCGCAGCTGTGCGATGTCAGTCCCACGTGGCTGACGTGGCTGGAGCAGGGGCGGCCCGTGTCGGCGTCGGCCAAGATGCTGGCGCGGCTGGCGCAGGTGCTGCAACTGAGCACGGCCGAGCGGGCCTATCTGTTCGAGGTGGCCGACAAGCATGACCCCAGCCATGGCACAGGCGAGGGTGGCGGGCCTGCCAGCGCCGAGCTGGCCGCCATCGTCGCCGCCATCGACGCGCCCGCATACATCCTCGACCGCGAATGGAACGCCGTGGCGTGGAATGGTGCCGCGTCCAGCTTGTTCATGGGCTGGCTGCATGCCGGGCAGGCCGCGCCGAACCAGCTGCGCTTCATGTTCCTGGAACCTGGCGCGCGCGAGCTGATCGTCGGCTGGCCCCGAGCGGGCACAGCGATTGGTGGCGGAGTTTCGTGCCGATATCGGTCGCCAGGCGGACCAGGCGCCGCTGGCCGGCCTGATCGCGGAGCTGGCCGACGCCAGCCCTGAATTTCGCCGGTGGTGGGGGGCGCAGCAGGTGCAGGGCCGCGATGGGGGCTTGCGCCGCTTCCAGCATGCGCAGCAGGGCGCGCTCGGCTTCAACCAGGTCACCCTGCACCTGGCGCGCCAGCATGAGCTGAAGCTGGTGATGCTGTTGCCTGTGTCATAAGGAAAAACAGCTGCGCTTGCTATAATCGGGCGGACAGCATGGCCCTGCCTTTCCAGACCGTGCTGTCCTGGCTCCGGCCGTCGCCATGATGACGGTCCCGTTTTTTCGCCAGGAGTCTGTCCTGTTACCCCGCAATCCCAACCTGCGCAGCATCTATGTGATGCTGGTCGCCGTCGCCATGTTTTCCCTGATGGACACGGCCATGAAGCTGTTGTCTGCCCATTATCCGCCCATGCAGGTGACGGCCTTGCGCGCCCTGTCGTCGTTGCCGCTCGTCTGCCTGTACCTGCTGTACCGCGGCGCGTTTAACAATGTGATGAAGGTGCGCTGGCCGCTGCATTTGCTGCGCGGCGCGCTGGGTGTGCTGATGATTACCCTGTTCGCCTACGGCTTGAAGCGCATGTCGCTGGCCGAGACGTATGCGCTGTTCTTCGTTGCCCCCCTGATCATCACGGTCCTGTCTGTTTTTATCCTGAAGGAAAAAGTTGACTTTGCGCGCTGGTGCGCCATCGCCGTGGGCCTGCTGGGCGTGCTGGTGGCGCTGCGTCCCGACGGATCGGGCTTCTTTTCGCTGGCTGGCCTGGCCGTGCTCGGTTCGGCCGCCTGTTACGCCATTTCCGCCGTCACGGGGCGCATCCTGAGTCGCACGGATGCCAGCGAAAGCATGGTCTTCTGGCTGATGGTGATGATGGCCGGCGGCGGCGTGGCCCTGTCGGCGCATGAATGGGTGGGCATCCGCCACGAAGACTGGTGGCTGCTGGCGGGCTTGTCGCTGAGCGGCTTCCTGGGCCAGCTGGCCATTACCGAGGCGTTTCGTCATGGCAAGGCGTCCAGCGTGGCGCCGTTCGAGTACTCGGCCCTGGCCTGGGGCATGGCCCTGGACTGGGTGCTGTGGCGCGCCTTGCCCGACGAATACACCCTGATCGGCGCGGCCATCATCATCGGCAGCGGCATTTACCTGGTGCGGCGCGAAGCCGTGCATGCGGAAAGCGAGCATCCATGATGGCGCGGTGTGGTTTTTCTGACGCGCAGACTGCCGCGTCACAACGAAAATCCGGCAACTGGATATAATCGACAGATGTTAAAACAACGCACTATCAAACAACAGGTCCGCACCATCGGTGTCGGTTTGCATTCTGGCACCAAGGTGGAGCTGATTCTGCGTCCTGCCGCGATCGACACGGGTATCGTGTTTCGCCGCATTGACCTCGATCCCATCGTGGAGTTTCCCGCCAGCGCCATGGCCGTGGGCGATACGCGCATGGCTTCCGTGCTGATCAAGGATGGCGCCAGGGTATCGACCGTGGAACATCTGATGTCGGCCGCGGCCGGCTTGGGTGTTGATAATATGTATATCGACGTGAATGCGGAAGAAATTCCCATCATGGACGGTTCCGCCTCGTCCTTCGTCTACCTGCTGCAGCAAGCCGGCGTGGAAGAGCAGGAAGCGCCGAAGAAATTCATCAAGGTCATCAAGCCGGTGGAAGTGCGTCACGGCAAGGGCGACGCGGAGAAATGGGCGAGATTGTCGCCATACGACGGTTTCAAGCTCGATTTCTTCATCGAATTCAATCACCCGGCCGTCGATGGCACGATGCAGCGCGCTTCCGTCGATTTCGGCGACGTGTCATACGTGCACGACGTGGCGCGCGCGCGCACCTTCGGTTTCATGCAGGACGTGGAAAGCTTGCGCGGCATGGGCCTGGCGCGTGGCGGTTCGCTGGAAAACGCCATCGTCTGGGACGAATACCGCATCCTGAATGCCGATGGCTTGCGCTACGAGGACGAGTTCGTGCGCCACAAGATCCTCGACGCCATCGGCGACCTGTACCTGGTGGGCCATCCCTTGCTGGCCTACTACACGGCGCATAAATCGGGCCACGCACTGAACAACCAGCTGCTGCTGGCGCTGCTGGAGCAGCCGGAAGCGTATGAAATCGTCTCGTTCGCCACGAACGAGGCGGCGCCGCAGTCGTATTTACGGCAAATGGAGCGCGAGTGGTCGCTTACCTGAGGGACGCCTCATTAAACCTACTGCGCGTGCCGATTTCCGGCCTGCGATGCTCACCGTACCTTCGTACGGTTGCGCTTCTTGACCAGAACTAGGCCCGCTCGCTACGGTTTTCTGAGGTGTCAAGACGCCGCATGGTGTTCTTAGTCTTTTGGTTCGCGGTGGTGGCGCACCATGTTGCGCAGCGCCGCGATCAATTGCTCGTTCTGCTTCGATGGCGGCAGGGCCGTGCTCAGTTCTTCCAGGGCCGACATGGCCTTTTCCGGCAAGACCAGCGCCCGCGTATGCACGATGGGCGCGATGCTCTTGATGACTTGCACTTTCAGCTTGATGCCTGAAATTTGCCAGCCCTTTCTTTCCAGTTCCCCTTGCAGTTTCGGCAATTGCTGCTTGAGCTTGGCCGCCAGTGCCGCGTTCGGCGTGGCCAGCACCAGTTGGCCGCCCTCGAATTGCAGGATGTCGCAATGCTCGAACATCGCCGGCAAGGCCTTGGCGCAATCTTTTTGCAGGGCGGCCAGGCGCGTGACGGTGGGCATCAGGGAAGCCATCGTGGCGTTGCCGCGCAGAAAATCGGTTGCGCCCGTCGCGGCCGGGCCGGAACGGGCGAAGCCGTAGCCGCGGCGCGGTGCCGGAGAATAAGTGGGAGTTCGCATGGCCGAAACATAGCACACTCGCCCGCGCATGACGAGTGCGGCGGCGGGTGCGGTGCAGGCGGGCGGGCCGCATTGCTTTACAGTATGGGAAATGTCCGCAATTTCTGCCATTTGTTTGTCATTAAGCTATTGTTATATGGTGCATTACCCCAACCTTGGCGGGAACGCATGATAAAATCATCGTCTTTTGCCATAGTCGAACTCCGTGCGGTCACGCGATTGTTATCTCGCTGTCAGCTACCGAGCTTTTTTTAACGGCGTTTTTTCAAGAATTCAAGCATGTCATTACTGACCCAGATTTTCGGTAGCCGCAACCAGCGGCTGCTCAAGCAATACCAAAAAACGGTACGCGAGATCAATGCGCTCGAGCCGGCCATCGAAAAGCTGTCGGATGCCGAGCTGCAAGCGAAAACGCCTGCCTTCAAGGAACGCATCGCCGCCGGCGAATCGCTCGATGCCTTGTTGCCGGAAGCGTTTGCCGTTTGCCGCGAGGCCAGCAAGCGCGTCCTGCGCATGCGCCATTTCGATGTGCAGATGATCGGCGGCATGGTTTTGCATTTCGGCAAGATCGCGGAGATGGGCACGGGCGAAGGCAAGACCCTGATGGCAACCTTGCCAGCCTACCTGAACGCCTTGTCGGGCAAGGGCGTGCATATCGTCACCGTCAATGATTACCTGGCGCAGCGCGATGCCGAGACCATGGGCCGCCTGTATGCGTGGCTGGGCCTGTCGACGGGCGTGAACATGTCGCAGATGGAGCACAGCGCCAAGCAGCAGGCGTACAACTCCGACATCACATATGGCACGAACAATGAATTCGGTTTCGACTTCTTGCGCGACAACATGGTCTACGAAGCGCGCGAGCGCGTGCAGCGCAGCCTGAACTTCGGCATCGTCGATGAAGTCGACTCGATCCTGATCGATGAAGCGCGTACGCCGCTGATCATTTCGGGCCAGGCCGAGAACCATACGGACCTGTATCACAAGATCAATGCAGTGCCTGCGCGCCTGACCCTGCAGATCGGCGAAGAAACGCCGGACGGCAAGGGCAAGGTCGAAGTGCCGGGCGACTACACCAAGGATGAAAAAGCGCACCAGGTGCTACTGACGGAAGCGGGCCATGAAAAGGCCGAAGGCATCCTGATGGAAATGGGCCTGCTGCCGGAAGGCGCGTCGTTGTACGATTCGGCCAACATCACCCTCGTGCACCACCTGTATGCGGCCCTGCGCGCGCATGCGCTGTACTTCAAGGATCAGCACTATGTGGTGCAGAACAATGAAGTGGTGATCGTCGATGAATTCACGGGCCGTCTGATGACGGGCCGCCGCTGGTCCGATGGCTTGCACCAGGCCGTCGAAGCGAAAGAAGGCGTCAAAATCCAGAACGAGAACCAGACCCTGGCCTCGATCACCTTCCAGAACTACTTCCGCATGTACGCCAAGCTGGCCGGCATGACCGGTACAGCCGATACCGAAGCGTACGAATTCCAGGAAATCTACGGTCTGGAAACGGTCGTGATCCCGCAAAACCGTCCGCTGCAGCGCAAGGACCGCCAGGATCAGGTCTACAAGTCGATCGGCGGAAAAATACAACGCGATGTTGAACGACATCCGCGACTGCTACGAGCGCGGCCAGCCCGTACTGGTCGGCACGACCTCGATCGAGAACTCGGAACTGCTGTCGGGCATCCTGACCAAGGCCGGTTTGCCGCATAACGTGCTGAACGCGAAGCAGCATGCGCGCGAAGCGGAAATCATCGCCCAGGCAGGCCGTCCGAAAGCCATCACCATCGCCACCAACATGGCCGGTCGCGGTACGGACATCGTGCTGGGCGGCAACGTCGAAAACCAGATCAAGTTCATCGAAGCCAATCCTGAACTGAGCGATGCCGACAAGGCCGCCCAGTCTCAGACCTTGCGCGATGAATGGCAGTCGCTGCACGACCACGTGGTCAATGCGGGCGGCTTGCACATCATCGGCACCGAACGCCACGAATCGCGCCGCGTCGACAATCAGCTGCGTGGCCGTGCCGGCCGCCAGGGCGATCCCGGTTCGTCGCGCTTCTACCTGTCGCTCGACGACGCGCTGCTGCTGCGCATCTTCGCCGGCGACCGCGTGCGCGCCGTGATGGACCGCCTGAAAATGCCGGAAGGCGAACCGATCGAGGCAGGCATCGTCTCGCGTTCGATCGAATCAGCCCAGCGCAAGGTGGAAGCGCGCAACTTCGATATCCGCAAGCAATTGCTGGAATACGATGACGTCGCCAACGACCAGCGCAAGGTCATCTACCAGCAGCGCAATGAGCTGCTGGAAACGACCGACATCTCGGACATGATCGCTTCCTTGCGCCACGGCGTGTTCACCGACCTGGTGCACGAGTACGTGCCGCACGAATCGGTGGAAGAGCAGTGGGATATCAAGGGCCTGGAAAATACCCTGGCCAGCGAATGGCAACTCGATTTGCCGCTGCATGAAATGCTGGAAGCCGATTCGACCTTGACGGACGAAGAGATCCTGGAAAAAGTGCTGGCCGCGGCCGATGCCGTGTACCAGTCGAAGATCGACATCGTCGGCAAGGAATCGTTCAACGGCTTCGAGCGCAATGTCATGCTGCAAAGCGTGGACAGCCACTGGCGCGAACACCTGGCGGCGCTCGACCACCTGCGCCAGGGTATTCACCTGCGCGGTTATGCGCAGAAGAACCCGAAACAGGAATACAAGCGCGAAGCGTTTGAACTGTTTGGCCAGATGCTCGACATGATCAAGAACGACGTCACGAAACACGTGATGACGGTACGCATCCAGTCGCGCGAAGAAGTCGATGCGGCCGAACAGGCGATGCAGCAGTCGCACGTGGAAAACGTGCACTACCAGCACGCCGAATTCGACCCGAACGCGGCGCCGGAAGAGCTGCTGGCGCCTGTCGCCGGCACTAATATGGACAACGTCGACGACATGAGCGTGAGCATGGGCGTCAAAGTGGGCCGCAACGACCCATGCCCTTGCGGCAGCGGCAAGAAGTACAAGGCTTGCCACGGCAAGCTGGCGTAAAGCCTGTTTGACCGCCTGAACAAGAACGGAGACTGCGGTCTCCGTTTTTTTTCGGCTGTACGTGGCCGGCGGCTCAGGGAAAGGCCCAGTATTGCGGCGCCTGCGAGGGAATGCCTTTCAAGCCGCCGCGGTTTTTTGCCCGCTGGCCCGTCTTGATCATGGTGGCGATGTCGGTCAGCAGGACGCGGTTGCTGGCGAAGTAATCGTGGCCCATGAAATTCATGATGACGGCCGAGGCATCGATGATTTCCATGCCGGGGATGCTGACGACGGGACCGCGGATGTCGCCTATCCTGTCCCAGTCGGCAAAATTGTAGGAAGCCCGCATGGCCTTGTCGTTCGCGGACGCGTACAGGGTGGCGGGAAGCTTGAGGCTGGCAAAACGGGGAGCGATCTGCTCGCGGAAGATATCGGCATTGATGTCCGGCGCCGCCAGCACCACCTGCTTGAACAGGGGCCGCAGCTCGGGACGCTTTTCCAGCAGGTTGGCCATGGCCACGGACATCGGGCGGTTGCCCATGCTGTGGGCGATGATGTAGATATCCGTGGCGGAAGAGTGCTCCGCGAAGTCGGCCAGGAAGGCTTGCAGGTGTGCCTGCGTCCATTCGGCGGCATTTTCATCGAACTCATAGCCGGCCAAGGTGCCTTTCGACGGCCAGCTGTAGAACACGGGCAGGGCGCCGATATCGAGGTCGACCGCCATCTGCGCCGTGCGCCGGGCGGCGTCGTCAAATGAGTTGCTGTAGCCATGGATGTAGATGAGGGCGGCGTGCCGTTCCGGGGCGGCCTGTATCCTGGCCTTGACGGTGGCGAGAAAATCCGTGCGCGACAGGCGCGTGCTTCCCTTGATCAGCACATATTTTTGCGCATTGTCGCCGGACAGGATGGCGTACCAGGGCGGCAACGGCAACTCGCCCGGCGCTCTTTTCTCCGGGATGCTCACGACGACGCTGCCGTAACTCAGGTAGGGCGCCACACGGTTGGGCTGCCAGCCATAATTGTGGCTGCCGGGCTGGTATTGCCGGTCGGTGGCGTAATACACGGTGACGTGCACGGCGCCGGGCGGCGGCGCATCGTTGCCGTACCTCGGCGTGCCGCCGCTGCCCGTGCTGCCGACCAGATTGCCGAGGTTGCCGAGCAGGCCGCCCGTGCCCGACCATGCGCTGCTCCACGGACTGGTGGGTGCTGGCCACGGTACCTTGGGAGGCGGCGGAACTGCAGCCGCTGGGTGCGCTTCAGAGGCCTGTCCGATCGAGTCGTCGCCTATGTGCTGCGTCGCGCCATCTGGCACCGTACAAGCCGTCAACCACGCCAGCAGACAAAACAGGCATAACAGGTGCAACAGGCATGACCGACCCGCATCGCTGCGCTGCATCCGGTTTGACTGGCCCTGCACCATGACACCCTCCCTGGACGGCGCGATTGCAAGTCTCGCCATCGTCCATTCCCATACCTTAGCCCCGCCAGGCAGGCAGCGTTTTGATAAATCGCAAGCCTGGCCACGCTGGCGGCCCCTCTCGCCGCAGCCGGGGCCGTCGCGACTATTCCTTTGCCGCATGTTCACCCGCGCCGCGAAGGCGCTACAATAGCGCTTCCCTTTTCCCTCGCAGAAGAAATCACCATGGCCGTCAATTCCCCCAAGCCCGTCGCCGCCGACTTGAAAGCCGTCGCCGGCATTGAAATCGGTGTTGCCGAAGCCGGCATCAAGAAACCCAACCGCAAGGATTTGCTGGTATTGAAACTGGCGCCGACGGCCACCGTGGCCGGCGTGTTCACCCTGAACCGCTTCTGCGCCGCGCCCGTGCAAATCTCGAAAGCCAACCTGGCGGCAGTGACGGCCGGCGCCGCGCCGATCCGCGCGTTGCTGGTCAACACGGGCAACGCGAATGCGGGCACGGGCGAATCGGGCCTGGCCGATGCGCAGGCCAGCTGCGCCGCGCTGGCCGAGCTGCTGGGCTGCACGCCGCAGCAAATCCTGCCGTTTTCCACCGGTGTGATCCTGGAACCCTTGCCCGTGCAGCGCCTGGTGGCCGGCTTGCCGCAAGCCGTGGCCGCGTTGACGCCTGATAACTGGTTTTCGGCCGCGGAAGCCATCATGACCACTGACACGCAGCCGAAAGCGGGCTCGCGCACCGTCACCATCGGCGGCCATGCGGTCACCCTGACGGGCATCAGCAAGGGCGCCGGCATGATCAAGCCGAACATGGCCACCATGCTGGGTTTCCTCGCATTCGACGCCACCGTGGCCCAGCCCGTGCTGGACCAGCTGGTGAAACAGGCGGCCGACAAGTCGTTCAACTGCATCACCATCGACGGCGATACGTCCACGAATGACTCGTTCATGCTGGTGGCCACGGGTGCCGGCAGCCTGGTCATCGATTCCATCGACTCGCCGCACTACGCGGAACTGGCCGCTGCCGTCACCGAACTGTCTACTTTTCTCGCGCAAGCCATCGTGCGCGACGGCGAAGGCGCCACCAAGTTCATGACTGTGACCGTGGAAGACGGCCGCAACGTGGAAGAATGCCGCAAGATCGCCTATTCCATCGCCCATTCGCCTTTGGTGAAAACGGCCTTCTTCGCCTCCGACCCGAACCTGGGCCGTATCCTGGCCGCCATCGGCTATGCGGGCGTGGACGACCTTGACGTGGGTCAATTGAATTTGTACCTGGACGACGTGTGGGTGGCCAAGAACGGCGGCCGCAACCCCGATTACCAGGAACAGGATGGCCAGCGCGTGATGCAGCAAAGCGAAATCACCATCCGCGTGAAACTGGCGCGCGGCGATGCGACGGCTACCCTGTGGACGTGCGACTTGTCGCATGACTACGTGTCGATCAACGCCGACTACCGCTCATGACCGCCCTCGATCAATTCCTGATCCGCGCCGAGCGGGTACTGGCGCGCCTGGAGTCGATCTTGCCGCCGGCCTTGCCGGCGACCGACTGGAACAGCTTTGCCTTCCGCTGGCGCCGGCGCCAGGGCGCCGCCAGCCATCTGCAGGCGGTGGCCCATGTGTCGAACACATCGCGTTGGATGACTTGCACAACATCGGCACGCAAAAGGCGCAGATCGAGCAAAACACGCGCCAGTTCGTCGCCAGTCGTCCCGCCAACAACGTGCTGCTGACGGGCGCGCGCGGCACGGGCAAGTCGTCGCTGATCAAGGCCTGCCTGAACCAGTTCGCCGGCCAGGGCTTGCGCCTGATCGAAGTGGATAAAGCAGATCTTGCCGACTTGCCCGACATCGTCGACCTTGTGGCGGCGCGCCCCGAGCGCTTCATCATCTTTTGCGACGACCTGTCGTTCGAAGAGGGCGAAAGCGGCTACAAGGCGCTGAAAGTGGCGCTCGACGGCAGCATCGCCGCGCAATCGGACAATGTGCTGATCTACGCCACCTCGAACCGCCGTCACCTGATGCCGGAACGCATGTCAGACAACACCAGCTACAAGACGGACGACGATGGCGATTTGCATCCGGGCGAGACGGTGGAAGAGAAAATCTCGCTGTCCGAGCGCTTCGGCCTGTGGCTGTCGTTCTATCCGTTCAAGCAGGATGACTACCTCGATATCGCGGCCCACTGGCTGGCCTCGTTCGGCTGCACGCCGGAGCAGATCGGGCAAGCGCGCGGCGATGCCCTGCGCTGGGCCTTGCAGCGCGGTTCCCGTTCGGGCCGTGTCGCCTGGCAATTTGCGCGCGATTATGCTGGGAAACTACCTGCGGGAAAGTTGCCGCAATGAGCGAAGTGAAAGTGACACCGGTGGACGTCGCCGTCGGCATCCTCATGAAGCCGAACGGCGACGTGCTGCTGGGCCAGCGCCCGGCCGGCAAGCCGTATGATGGCTATTGGGAATTTCCTGGCGGTAAAGTCGAACCGGGCGAAGCCATTTTGGATGCCTTGAAACGCGAGTTTGTCGAGGAGCTGGGTTTATACATCGACAGCGCCGAGGCCTGGTGCGGCGTCGAATATGTGTATCCGCACGCCCATGTGCGCCTGCATTTCTATATCAGCCGCGAATGGCGGGGCGAGCCGCAAAGCCTGGAAGGGCAGGCGTTCGCCTGGCAGGGCACGGTCGGCGTGGAACCCTTGCTGCCGGCCACCATTCCTCTGCTGGAATGGCTCGACGAGGTACGCCGGGAATCGCTGGCTGCCTGAGCATGACTTGCGCCGGTATGCCGCCCCTGTGCTGCGCTGGCGCAAGCCTGTTTCGTCCTTCCCTTGCATCGCCGGTGTTTTGCGCTACAGTGCTCTCATGACGCACTGGGGGAACTCGCATGGCGCTGACCCTGACCTTCACCGATACGGATGAATTGCTGCTCGCGGCGCTGCATAAGCGTGCGCGCGCCCATGGGCGCAGCATCGAGGAAGAGCACCGCGACATCCTGCGCAGCGCCCTGCGGCCGTTGCCGAAGCGGCCGCTCGACGACATCTTGCGCGCCATGCCGGACGTGGGACTCGACACGGATTTCGAACGCCGCTCCTGACGCGCCATGCCCGGCTACCTGCTTGATACGGATGTGATCGTTCCGCGCGGGAAAGGCAGCGCTGCGCCGGCGGGCGTGACCGCCTTTTTCGAGCGTACCGCCCCGGAAGAGCGTTACGTGCCGGTGCAAGTGATCGCCGAGTTGCGCGCAGGCATACAGTGCAGCTGGCGGCGCGAAGCGGCGCTGGAAGCACTGGCGCTCGAGGGCTGGCTGGAAGCTGTGCTGGCAGAGTATGCGCCCCGCCTGCTGGAATTCGATCTCGATTGCGCGCTCGTGTGCGCCCGCCTGCATGCTGGCCGCAGCCAAGTGCCGGGCGTGGACAGGCAGATTGCGGCGATGGGCATCGCCTATGGCTTGACGGTGGTCAGTGGACGGCTTGGTAGCTTCTTGACGCAGGGGCTGCGCCTGGAAAATCCGTTTAATTGAAGCTAATTGCGGCTTACTGCGGCTTGTTGTCTTCGTCCGCCAATGGATCTTCGAACGGATCGGCGGCGGGGATCGTGTATTTCTCTTCGGCCCAGGCACCCAGGTCGATCTGCTTGCAGCGTTCCGAGCAGAAGGGGCGGAATTTGTTGGCTTCAGTCCATTCGACTTTGGCGGCACAGGTAGGGCAGTTAACGACGGTCATGGCGATTACAGTTAAAAATTACAGAGCGTGAGCTCGAATGGTACATCGTCTTCCAGCGGCTTGGGTTTCAAGTCGCCGCCCTGGGTGGTGAAGCGCACCCACAGCATATATTTATTGGCGGAAATTTCCGGGATGGCGCCGCTGTTTTCATCCAGGCTCAGGCGCAGCATCTGGTACACCTTGCCTTGCAGCATTTGCTGGTAGCTGCCGCCATTGGCGATCAGTTTCACGGGGCCGCCGGAATCGCGCAGCAGGCGCAAGACGAGGGCCAGCGCATCGAACAGCGGTGCCAGCGGGGCGAACCAGGCGTGGATATCGGCCAGGCGCTGCTCGCAGCTGCGTTTTTGCCAGGCAAAGTAGGACGGCAAGTCGAATTCGCAGGCGCCGCCCGGGATGATGGTGCGGCCGCGGATGCTCATCAGCCATTCATTGTCGCGGATATTCTGGCCCGTCTTGCCTTGCGCCGCCACCAGGGCGCCGCTGACGCTGTCGAGTTCACCGAGGATGGCATCGAGGGTTTCCGGTTCTACATTCGGATTGCTGCGGTAGCCCAGCAGGCTCTGGCGCTGGCGCTCGAGTTCCTGCAGCAGGTCGGACTTCAGGTCGGCGCGGCCCGCCACTTCGAGCATGTCGAAAATGGTTGCCAAGGCAACATGGTGCTGCATTGCATGCTCTTGCTGGATGAAGAACTTGAATTTGTCGTACAGGTCTTCCAGCCGCAACAAGGTACGTATGCGTTCGTTGAAAGGGTATTCGTAGACAATCAAAATAATTCCCTTAAGTAAGGACCTGCAAACAATCCCGTGATTTTGAACCAAGCGTCGACAAATTACAAACGTTGCGACCCGATTCCAGCCATTCTTTTTGAAAATGCCAGATATAAATCGTGCAACTGGGCAATCTGCGGCGCCAGGTCAGCCAAATCGCCATTATTGTCGATCACATCGTCCGCCGCCGCGAGGCGCATGGCGCGCGTGGCCTGCGTGGAAATGATGGCCTTGACTTGTTCTTCCGATAAGCCATTGCGCGCCATCACACGCGATATTTGTAAACTTTCCTCGCAATCGATGACCAGCACGCGGTTGACCCGTTCCACCCAACCGCCGGACTCGACCAGCAGGGGCACGGCAAAGATCACATAGCTGCCCGTTGCTGCGGCGGCGGCCTCCAGGGTCGCCTGGCGGATGCGCGGGTGCAGGATGGCTTCCAGTCTGGCCTTGGCGGCGGCGTCGGAAAACACGAGGTTGCGCATTTTGGTGCGGTCGAGGGCGCCGCGCGCGTCCGCATAGTCGGGGCCGAATTCCGCCACCAGGGCCGGCATGGCCGCGCCATGCGGCGCCGTCAGGCTGTGGGCGATCTGGTCGGTATCGACGATGGAGGCGCCGCGCGCGGCAAACAGGTCGGCCACCGTGCTCTTGCCGCAGCCGATGCCGCCGGTGAGTCCGATGCTGAAATAGGGGGCGTTGTGTAATTGCATGTGTGTATCCATAAGGGGCCGGTCAGCCGGTCAGGCCCAGCGTGAGCCGCGACAGGGGCGTGCCGTACAGCAGCGCGATCAGGCCCGCCGCCGCCAGGTAGGGGCCGAAGGGAATCGGTTTGTCGCGCCCCCGCTTGGCAAACACGATCAGGCCGATGCCGACCACGGCGCCCACCAGCGACGACAACAATATGATCGTCGGCAACATGGTCCAGCCCAGCCACGCACCTAGCGCCGCCAGCAATTTGAAGTCACCATAGCCCATTCCCTCCTTGCCTGTCGCCAGCTTGAAGGCCCAGTACACGGCCCACAGGGCCAGGTAGCCGGCGGCCGCGCCGATGACGGCGTCCTGCAGCGGCACGAAGGTGCCGTTGATATTGACCAGCAAGCCCGCCCACAGCAGAGGGAAGGTGAGGTCGTCCGGCAGCATTTGCGTATCGGCATCGATGAAGGTCATGGCGATCAGCAGCCAGGCAAACACCAGCGTTGCCAGGCCCGTCCAGCCGCTGCCGAAGTGCCAGATCAAGAGGGCCGACAGCGTGCCCGTCAGCAGTTCCACCAGCGGATAGCGCGCGGAGATCGGCGCCTTGCAGGCGCTGCATTTGCCACGCAGCAGCAGGTAGCTGAGGACGGGGATGTTTTCCATGGCCGTGATGCGGTGGCCGCAGGCGGTGCAGTTCGAGTGCGGCAGCATCAGGTTGTAGCGGTCCGTGTGCGGCAGGGGCAAGCCGCTTTCCTCCGCCACGTAGTTATCGGAGTCGCGCTGCATCATTTTTGGCACGCGGTGGATCACCACATTCAGAAAACTGCCGACGATCAGGCCGAACAGGGCGGCGACGAGGGCGACGGGAAGATTGCCGGGCGCGGCGAACAGCAGGGTATCTTGCAGCATGGTGAACTTGTCTGAGGGGATGAATGTTGCCGCGCAAACATTGCCTGGCACTGCAGCAGTGTAAAACATCCGCTGGCGCATGGGGACGTTTTGCGTCGACATGTCTTCAAATCACGGCGCCCAGCTTGAAAATCGGCAAATACAAGGCGATCACGAGGGAGCCGACCAGCACGCCCAGCACCACCATCAGCGCCGGCTCCAGCAGCGTGGCAAGGGTGGCCACGGTGGCATCGATATCGGCCTCGATGATATCTGCCGCGCGCGACAGCATGGCGTCGAGCGCGCCCGATTCCTCGCCGATCAGGGCCAGCTGCGTCAGCAGCGGGGGAAATACGCCGCTGTGCTCCATGGCCAGGGCCAGGCTGCCGCCGGCGCGGATTTCCCGTTCGATGCTTGTCGTCGCTTCCTGGTACAGCGCGTGGCCGGTAGCGGCGCCCACCAGGCCGAGCGAATCGAGCAGCGGCACGCCGGCGGCGAACATGGCAGCCAGGGTGCGCGTCCAGCGGGCGATCGCCGCTTTGCGCTGGAGCGGGCCGAACACGGGCAGGCGCAGTGCCCGCAGTTGCGTGTTGCGCCGCCAGGCGGGCCAGCGGCGCCAGGCCAGGTGCAGCAGCACGCAAGCGAGCACGAGCGCCGCCAACAAAGCCAGCCAGTAATGGACCAGGAAGGCGGACGCGCCCATGACGAGCAGGGTAGGCAGCGGCAACGGTGCGCCGAAGCTGTCGAAGACCTGGCGAAAGGCGGGCACGACCACGCTCATGATGATGGCCGTGACGACGATGGCGACGAGCACGATGACCAGCGGATACATCAGCGCGCCGCGCACCTTCCGCCGCAGGGCGATGGCCTTTTCCTGGTGCGTGGCCAGGCGCGCCAGCAAGTCCTGCACGATGCCGGCCTGTTCGCCTGCCGCCAGCAGCTTGCAATACAGCTCGTCAAACAGCAGCGGGAACTGGCGGAACGCCTGCTGCAGGCTGCTGCCCGCTTCGATGTCGTGGCGCAAGTCGCGCATCAGCTCGGTGACGGCCGGTTTGGCGTGGCCCTTGCCGGCGATGTCGAAGGCGTGCAGCAGCGGCACGCCGGCCGCCATCATGGTCGACAGCTGGCGTGTGAACAGGGCGATATCCTTGCGCGTGATGGCCTTGCCCGGCGCGCTGCGCGCAGCCCGCACACGGGTGGCCAGGATGCCCTGGCGGCGTAGCGCGAGCGTCGCCGCGCCGGCATCGGCGGCGCGCAAGACGCCTTCGGCCGCCTTGCCATGGCGATCCGTGCCCTTCCATGCAAAGCGCCGCTCGGCCGCCATGTGCACCTCCTGCCGTCACGGTAGCAGCGTCAGGCAAGAGTACCAGCCGTACTGGCGGCAAGCTTGATGTGGCTCAGTCTTTTGTGGTTTGCACTTCCGTCTGTACAACGGCCTGGGCTTTCACGTCGGCCGCATCGTCCTCGTCGCTGTCCGTGCCCTTGCTGATGCTTTCGCCATCGTCGCGGCGCAGGGTCCAGAAGGTCAGCGAGGACAGCACCGTCAGGGCGGCCAGGGTGAGGAAGGCGTGGTGCAGTGCCGTGCTGAGCATGGCGCGGTCCGACTGCGGCATGTCGCCCAGGTACCAGCCCGTGATCAGCGAACCGAAGGCGAGGCCAAAGCTCATCGACAGTTGCTGCATCGAGCTGGCGATGGTGCTGGCCATGCTGGAATCGGCCTTGTCGACGTCGGCATACGCGATGGTATTCATGCTGGAAAATTGCAGCGAATTGAAAAAGCCCAGGCACAGGCTGATGGCGACGATCACATACAGGGGCGTGCCCGCGCCCACCTGCGAAAACATGGCGATGGTAATGCCGATCAGCACGGTGTTGACGATCAGCACCTGGCGGTAGCCGAAGCGGGCCAGCACGCGCGCGGAAATGAATTTCATGCCCATGGCGGCGGCGGCCGACGGCATCATCAGCAATCCCGATTGCCAGGCGGGCAAGCCCAGGCCCAGCTGGTACAGCAGCGGCAACAGGAAGGGCAGGCCGCCCACGCCCAGGCGCGTGACAAAGCCGCCCACCACCGAGACGCGGAAAGTGCGGATCTTAAAAAGGGCCAGGCGCAGCAGCGGGTGCAGCACTTCGCTCGAATGCCAGGCATACGCAGCCAGCAGGCTGATGGAAATGAACAGCAGCACGGCAAACGAAGTA
This sequence comes from Janthinobacterium sp. TPC_1, assembly GCF_056037845.1. Taxonomy (NCBI): domain Bacteria; kingdom Pseudomonadati; phylum Pseudomonadota; class Betaproteobacteria; order Burkholderiales; family Oxalobacteraceae; genus Janthinobacterium; species Janthinobacterium sp. TPC_1. Next base: position 2,576,237 of record NZ_CP195157.1, read on the forward strand.
CCGTCGATGCGGTGTTCGCCGAAGATTTCCAGCAGCCACGACAGCAGCGCGATGCCCGTGCCGAACAGCACCAGGCCGATCAGGTCCAGCGGACGGGGCTTGTCGCCGTAATAGTCGGGCATGTAGCGGTGCGCCAGGTATAGCGCCGCCAGGCCGACAGGCACGTTGACGAAGAAAATCTCACGCCACGACAGCCAGTGGACGATCAGCCCGCCCACGGTAGGCCCCAGCAGGGGCCCGATCAGGGCGGGGATGATGACGAAATTCATGGCCGCCAGCAATTGTGACTTGGGAAAGGTGCGGATGATGGTGAGCCTGCCCACCGGCATCATCATGGCCGCGCCTACGCCCTGCAGCAGGCGCGCGGCCACCAGCATGGGCGCATTTACGGACAGGCCGCACAGGATGGAGGCGATGGTGAAGATGGCAACGGCGGCGGAAAACACGCGCCGCGTGCCGAAGCGGTCGGCCATCCAGCCGCTGATGGGGATACACACGGCCAGGCTCAGGATATAGCTGGTGACGACGGCCTTCAGGCTCAGCGGCGTCACGTTGAGGCTGGCGGCCATGGCGGGAATGGCGGTATTGACGATGGTGGAGTCGAGTTGCTCCATGAACAGGGCGGTGGCGACCACCCAAGGAAGGTAGCTTTTAATCGGGGAACTGGTCATGGATGCGAGCCTGAGGAGGTAAGACGGAGCCGACAGTACGATGAATTGTCACATAAATGGCGCAGGCTTGCCGCCCGCGCCGTTCATTCTGGCATCGAGTCGGGGGCAGAGTCCATGGAACATTTGTTCCATGGCAATAGATTACTGGCAAGGCTAGCATGTGTTTTCCGGCAGTTCCCGCCCCTCCTTCCCGAAAAGTCATGCCACATGAAAAATGCACTTACCTTCCTTGCTCTGAGCGCCGCCCTGTCCGCCTGCGGTGGCGGCGGCGATCACGCTGCACCGGAAGCGCCAGTCACGCCGCCCGTCGTGGTCACGCCCGTCGCCGATCCCGTGACGGTCGCCTCGCAAGCGGTCGCGGCCCAGGCTGGCCTGGCCGTGATCGCCGGCGCCAATGCGGACGAGACGGTGTATGACGTGGCGGCCGATATCGGGGACACGTGGCGCATCGCGTTCGACAGCGCAAAGAAAACCTACGCCATTCGCGTGCTGTCGACGCAATTCGGCTTGAGCGACCGCAGCGGCACGTTTACCGCGTCCACCAGCGGCAATCTCACCACCTATACGGCAACGGATTTCAGCGTCACCGTCGATGCGCGCACGCGCCTGCTGACAGGGACGGTGAAGCTGGGCAGCATGAATTCCAACGTCAGCGGCAGTGGCTATACCGCCACCGACGTGGCCAAGCTGGCCGGCAGCTATATCTTCCTGGGCGCCATGCGCAATGCCTCGAATGGTGGCGACCGCTTTAATCCGAAGGGCAGCCTCAAGGTGGCGGCCGATGGCAGCGCGCAACTGTGCAATGGCGGCGTGTTCAATGCGCAAGGCGTGTGCTCCGCGGTATCGCCGCAGCTGGAAGCGGAAAACGCCAGCCTGACCCTGGTCAAGGATGCAAAGAACGGTTTGCTCGTCGCCCGCCAGGGCCAGCAGGATTTCGGCATTGTCCACGTGCATGCCGGCGACCGGGGGCTGGCGCTGTTCATTGACCGCTACAGCCGCAACCAGCAGAACGTGCTGCGCGTGGGCACCATTGTCGCCGCCAAACAACAGAAGATCGGCACTGAAATCGCCGGCAGCTACGCCTGCTCGGCGCCGGGCATCAGCGCGAAGATCGAGGTTGCCGGCAGCACCGCGACCCTGACGAATAACACGAGCGGCAAGACGCATGCGGAAACCATCACCGTCAACAAGCTGGGCCTGGGCGCGCAGGCCGTCGATTTCGATGGCATCGCCGTGTTCAAGGACCCGGCTGACGTGCCGGCAGATTACTCGATGTTCATGCCGGTGTCGTCGAGCATGGCGGTCGAGTTCTCGACCGACCGCACGTACATGGGCACGTGCCTGAAAAAGTAATCGCTAGCGTTTGAGGTGATCCAGGGCGGCCAGCAGCGGAATGGCCGCATCGGCGATGCGCTCCAGGCTGGCCTCGCGCAGGGCGGCGGTGTCCACCGTGTGGCCGGAGTCCAGCCCCGCCCAGCGCAGCAGCGCCGAACACGCGGCGGGCGTGTCGAACATGCCGTGCAAATAGCTGCCGAGGATTTGCCCGTCACCCGACACGGCCCCTTCCGGGCGGCCGTCGATGACGAAGGCCGGCTGCGCCAGCGCCGCGCCATGCGACACGCCCATGTGGATTTCATAGCCAGCCACCGGCGCATCGGCCGCGCCGGCAAACGCGCAGTGGCCGCGCACTTGTTCCAGCCGCTTGTCTTGTCGCTTGTTAATTCCGTCACCAGGTCGAGCAGGCCCAGTGCCTTTGATTCTCCCGCCGCGCCTTCCACGCCCAGCGGATCGCGCACGCTCTGCCCCAGCATCTGGAAGCCGCCGCAGATGCCGAGCACCTTGCCGCCATAGCGCAGGTGTCTGGCCAGGTAGGCGGGCCAGCCTTGCTGCTGCAGCCAGGCCAGGTCGCCCCGCGTGTTCTTGCTGCCTGGCAGGATCACCAGGTCGGCCGGCGGAATCGGCTGGTCCTGTTTGATGAATTGCAGGTCGATGCCGGGGTGGGCGCGCAGCGCGTCGACATCCGTGTGGTTGCTGATGCGCGGCAGTTGCGGCACCACCACCTTGAAGGCGCCGCGTTCGGCTTGCGTCGCTTCGACGGCGTCTTCCGCGTCGAGGAACAGGCCTTGCAGATAGGGCAGCACGGCCAGCACGGGCTTGCCCGTCTGCTGCTCCAGCCACTCGATGCCGGGCGTGAGCAGCGAGATGTCGCCGCGGAAGCGGTTGATGACGAAGCCGAGGATGCGCGCCCGTTCGCTGTCGGACAAACACGCCAGGGTGCCGATGATGTGCGCGAAGACGCCGCCCCGGTCGATGTCGGCCACCAGGATCACGGGGCAGTCGACGGCTTCGGCAAAGCCCATGTTGGCGATGTCGCGCGCGCGCAGGTTGACTTCGGCGGGGCTGCCTGCGCCTTCGACGATGACGGCGTCGTATTGCTGGCGCAGCCGCGTAAAGGACTCCAGCACGGCGCCCATCGCGATGGTTTTATATTGCTGGTAGTCGCGCGCATCCATCTCGGCGCGCACCTTGCCGTGGATGATCACTTGCGCGCCCGTGTTCGACGAGGGTTTCAAGAGCACCGGATTCATGTCCGTGTGCGGCGCGATGCCGCAGGCCTGCGCTTGCAAGGCCTGGGCGCGGCCGATCTCGCCGCCGTCGCTCGTCACTGCGCTATTCAAGGCCATGTTTTGCGGCTTGAACGGCACCACCGTCACGCCACCGCGCTTCAACAACCGGCACAGGGCCGCGACGACGGTGCTCTTGCCCGCGTCGGACGTCGTGCCCTGCACCATCAGGACGGGAAAGGGAAGCTTCATGCCTGCTGCTCCTGCCAGGCTGAGATGATGTCGCTGATCTGGCGCAGCCCTTCGGTAATCGCCGCCGGGCCGGGCGACAGGATGTCGGGCGACTTGATCTCGAACAGCATCTGGTTTTTCACGGCGGGAATCGCATCCCAGCCCGGGCGCGCCGCCAGCTGCGCCGGCTGGAACTTCTTGCCGCACCAGCTGGCGAGGATGATGTCGGGCGCGCGTACGACCACGTCGTGGGAGTCGGCGATGATGCGCTCCTTCGCGCCGGGCTGCACGGACAATTCCGGGAAGGCGTCCGTGCCGCCGGCGATCTCGATCAGTTCCGCCGCCCAGCCGATGCCGCTCATCAGGGGATCGTTCCACTCTTCAAAATAAATCACGGGCTTGCGCGTCCAGGCGGCGGGCCCGGTTGCGGGCGGCGGCGATGTCCGCGCGCAGGCTGGCGATCAGCAATTTGCCCGCTTCCTCGCGCCGCACCAGCGCGGCCAGCACGCCGATCATGTGCAGGATGCCGTCCACCGTGCGCTGGTTGAACTGGTGTACTTCGATGCCGGCCTTGACCAGGTCGCGGCAGATATCGGCCTGCATGTCGCAAAAGCCGATCACGAGGTCGGGTTCCACTGCCAGGATGCGTTCCAGGTTCGTGGACGAAAAGCCGCTGATCCTGGTTTTTTCCTCGCGCGCCCGTGGCGGACGCACGGTAAAGCCGGAGATCCCCGCGATGACGTCCTCGGCGCCCAGCGCGTACAGCGTCTCCACGGCTTCCGTCGACAAACAGGCGATGCGCTGGTAGTGACTCACGGCGCCGCCTTGGCTGCGAGAGCGCTACGGCGCTGGCGGGCGACTTCCAGCTGTTCGCACATGGCGGCCGTGCCTTCGATCATGCGCGGCCGGCGGCGCGGTTCAGCAGGTCGCCATTCAGGCGGAACAGGTTATTCTTGCGCACGGCCGTCATCGACGGGAAGGCGCGCCACATGGCCAGGCCGCCTTCGCTGCGCGGGTCGCTCTTTTCGCTGGTGCCGAAGATGACTTCCGGGTCTTCCTGCAGCACGCCTTCCGGCGTGACGACGGGCGCCACCACCTTCATCGCGGCGAACACATTCTGGCCGCCGCATACGCGCATCGAATCGCTGATGATGCTCGCGCCGCTCAAGGTATATAAAGGTTTGTCCCACACCTGGTAAAACACGCGCACGGGCGGGCGCTGCGCGTATTGCGCCGTCAAGCTGGCCAGCTTGGCGCGCAGCTGGGCGGCGGCCGGTCTGGCGATTTTTTCCGTGCCCATCAGCTGGCCCAGGCGTTCCATGCTGTCGGGGATGTCAGCCAGCTTGCGCGGTTCGCTGTGATAAATCGGCACCTTCAGCTGGCGCAGCATGGCGATCTGGCGCTCTCGGCGCTGCCATGCATCCACACGACGATCAGGTCCGGCTTCAGGGCGATGATGCGCTCCATGTCGTACTGGCGGTTGTCGCCCACTTGCGTGATCTGCTTTGCCGCTTCCGGGAAGTCGCTGTAGCTGACGACACCGGCGATCCTGTCGCCGCCACCGGCTGCGAACAGCAGTTCCGTCACGTGCGGCGCCAGCGCCAGGATGCGCTGCGCCGGTTTTGCCACGGTGACGGTATTGCCGTCGTCGTCGCGCACGGTGATGGCGGCGTGTGTTTGCAGCGAGACCAGTCCGGCCAGCAGCAGTGCTGTTTTCAAGTGGTTCATGTGTGCTTCCATGTGGTGAGGGCCTGCTGCAGGCGCAGCCAGGCATGTTCGTCGGGGGGCAGGCCCAGGCGGATGCCGTGGGCAGCGTGGCGGAACAGGCGCACCCAGATGCCCGATTCTGCCATGTGGCGCCAGAACGTCGCGGCGCGTGCTTCCGGCCACCATTGGAACAGCGCCGTGCCGCTGCTGCTGGCGATGCCGTGCGCAGCCAATAACTGGTGCAAGCGGGTGCCTTCTCCGCGCAGGCGCTCGCGCATCGTGTGCTGCCAATGCGTGTCGGTGAGGGCGGCCAGCGCCACTTGCTGCGCCGGGCCGCTGACGGTCCACGGACCCAGCATGTCGGCCAACTGCGTCAGCAGCGCGGGATGGGCGGCGACAAAGCCCAGGCGCAGGCCCGCCAGGCCAAAGAATTTGCCCACCGAGCGCAGCACGATCAAGCCTGGCCGATGCGTATGCGGACCCAGGCTGGCCTGCGCTTCCGTGTCGCCAAACGCTTCATCGACCACCAGCCAGCCGCCGCGCGCGGCCAGCTTGCCGGCCCACTCCAGCAGCTGTTCCGGTGCGATGCGCTCACCCGTGGGATTGTTCGGATTGCAGACGACCAGCACGTCGCAGCCGTCCACCGCAGCGGCCAGCTGCGCATACGGCACTTGCCGCAATTGGTGGCCGTGCTGGCCCCAGTGGTGCGCGTGTTCCGCATACGAGGGCGCGGCCACCACCACGCGTGACGGTGGCCGCAGCCGGGGCAGGGCCTGGATGGCGGCTTGCGTGCCCGCCACGGGCAGCATGGCCGGTGCGTCGTAATAAGCGCAGGCGGTGGCCGCCAGCGCGGGATCGGCCTCCGGCAGCCGGTGCCAGGCGTTGGCGTCGGGTGCTGGCGCTGGCGCTGGATACCAGTGCGGGTTGATGCCGGTCGACAGGTCGATCCAGTCGGCGATTGGCCGTCCATACTCGTGCGCGGCGTCGCGCAGATTGCCGCCATGTTCAAGCAAGATAGGTCTCCCGAAGGCAGGACAGGCCAGCCAGCAGCGCCACCCAGATCAGCCACAGCACGGCCGTTTCGGCCACCAGGCGCCAGGCGCGGTCGATGTCGCGCGCTTCGGCGGGACGGCCGCGGCCCAGCGGCGGGCGGCGCTCCAGCGCGCCGTCGTAGATGGCGTCGCCGCCCAGGGCCAGGCCGAGGGCGCCGGCGCCGCTGGCCATCACGGGGCCCGCGTTCGGACTGCCCCAGTTGGGCGCCTGCGTGCGCCAGCATTGCCAGGCGCGCTGTTTGTCCGCCATGCTCTTGCCCAGCATGACATAGGAGAGGGCCGTCAGGCGCGCCGGCAGGTAATTCAATATGTCGTCGATGCGCGCGGCGCAGCAGCCGAACCAGTCGTAGCGCGCATTGCGGTAGCCCCACATGGCGTCGAGGGTATTCGCCAGCCGGAATAGTACGGCGCCGGGGCCGCCCGCCACGGCAAACCAGAACAGGGTGCCGAAGACGGCGTCGTTGCCGTTTTCCAGCAAGGACTCCGTGCTGGCCTTGGCCAGGCTGGCCGCGTCGGCGTTGGCCGTGTCGCGGCTGACGATGCGCGCCGTCAGCAGGCGCGCGTTGTCCAGGTCATCGATGGCCAGGGCGTCGGCAATCGGCTGATTGTGGTCGCGCAGGCTGCGCAATCCCAGGCACAGATACAGCAGGAAGACGTGCAGCGCCGCGCCGGCCAGGCCGCACAGCCACCAGGCGGCATAGCTGATGGGCAGCACGGCCAGCGACCAGGCCAGCGCGCCGCGCAGGAAACGCCCACGGCTCCGGTTCAGCAGGCGCTCCAGCGCGCTGGCGAGGCGGCCAAAGCCCACCAGCGGATGCCAGCGGCGCGTTTCTCCCAGCAGCATGTCGAGCAGCACGCCCGCCGCCATCAAGGCGGCCAGCATAGGCAGCGACAGGCCGCTCAGCATGGGCCGCCTTTCAGGTACAGCGGCAGGCCGGCGGCGACAAAGACAGCCTTGTCGCACACGGCGGCCACGGCCTGGTTCAAGCGGCCCGCTTCATCGGTGAAGCAGCGCGAGATGGCGCCATACGGCACGATGCCCATGCCCACTTCGTTCGAGACGAGAACGAGGTCGCAATCGGTATCGCCGATTTCGGCCAGCGCGTACAGCAGGTGCGCGCGCTCGCTGTGGAACAGTTCGGGCAAGGCGATGTCGCCCACGTCCGGATACGTCTCGCCGCTGGAAAACATCAGATTCGTTAGCCACAGGGTCAGGCAGTCGACCAGCAGCAGCCGGCCGGGCCGTGCTTCCCGCAGGATGGCGTCGCCCAGGCGCAGCGGTTCTTCGATAGTAACCCACCCGGCCGGGCGCTGGGCACGGTGATGCGTGATGCGCGTGGCCATCTCGCCATCGCCCGCTTGCGCGGTGGCGAGGTAGAGTACTTCCCTGCCGGACTCGCGGGCCAGTGTTTCCGCATGGGCGCTCTTGCCGGAACGGGCGCCGCCGAAGACCAGGGTGCGCGTCATGGCGCTGTTACCACTCGGTGCCGATTTGTGCGCCGATGCCGGCCGCATAGGCATGCTTGACGACGGCCATTTCCGTGACGGTGTCGGCGATGGCGATCAATTCGTCCGGCGCGCCGCGGCCCGTGATGACCACGTGCTGCATGGCCGGGCGTTCCAGCAGGTCGGCGATGACCTTGTGCACGTGAGGTAGTTGTACTTGAGGGCGATATTGAGTTCGTCGAACAGCACCAGGCCATAGCTGGGGTCGGCCAGGAAGGTCTTCGCCTGTTCCCACGCCAGTTCGGCCTTTTCGATGTCGCGTTCGCGGTTTTGCGTTTCCCAGGTATAGCCTTCGCCCATCGCATGAAAACTGATTTCGTCGGGGAAGCGGCGCAGGAATTTTTCTTCGCCAGTCGACATGGCGCCCTTGATGAACTGCACCACGCCTACCTTCATGCCGTGGCCCATGGCGCGGATGGCCATGCCGAAGCCGCTCGAACTCTTGCCCTTGCCGTTGCCCGTGTTGACGATGATGATGCCGATTTCCTTGTCCGCCTTGGCGATGGCCGCGTCGATGATGGCCTTCTTTCTCTCCATGCGCACGCGGTGGCGCTCGTTGATTGCGGCTGTTTCTACGTCGATAGGTTTGTTGTCGCTCATGTCTAATCCTCTTTCGGTATGAATATCTTGCGTTTGCCGTGATCGATGATCTCGATAGGGTGGCCCAGGTAGTCGCCCAGGATGGAGGCCTGCATCACCTCGGCCACGGGGCCGGCCAGCCAGCCGCCGTCGCCCATCAGCAGCAGCGCATGCGTCGAGACGCTGTGCACCAGGTTCAGGTCATGGCCGACCATGACCACGGTTTTATTCTGTTCGCGGCACAGCCTGGCCAGCAGGCCCATGACGCTGACCTGGTGCGCCAGGTCCAGCGCGTTGGCCGGCTCGTCCAGCAGCAGCAGGGGCGTATCCTGCGCCAGCATGGCCGCAATCGCCACGCGCTGGCGTTCGCCGCCGGACAGGCTGCGCACGTCGCGCTCGGCCAGGTGTTCCACTTCCATCGAGGCCAGCGCCGCCAGGGCGATGCGCTGGTCGTCGCTGCCTTCCCAGTAATGGTTATCGTGATACGGGTGGCGCGCCGACAGCACGGTTTCGATGACGCGGTACGAGAACGCATCGTGGCGCGCCTGCGCGAGGAAGGCCCGTTCGCGCGCCAGTGCTTCCAGTGGCCAGTCGACCAGCGCGCGGCCCTGTATCGTCACGTGGCCCGCATCCGGTTCGCGCAAGCCGGCCAGCGCGCGCAGCAAGGTGCTTTTTCCTGCGCCGTTGCGGCCGATGATGCTCCAGCATTCGCCGTCTTTGATTTGCCAGGTGAGGTTTTCCACGAGGCAGCGCGTGCCGGCCTTTAGGCCAAGTTGGTAGGTGCGTATCATGCTTTTTTCATCTCCTGCGCAGCCGATGCAGTTGGTACAGGAAGACGGGCGCGCCTATCATGGCCGTGACCACGCCGACGGGCAGCTGCAAGGGCGCCAGCACGGTGCGCGCAAGCGTGTCGGCCAGGACGAGGAAGGTGCCGCCGGCCAGCGCGGCGGCCGGTATCAGCAGGCGGTGGTCGGGGCCGCAGGCGAAGCGCAGCGCGTGCGGCACGATCAGGCCGACGAAGCCCACGCTGCCGGCGCTGGTGACGGCGCTGGCTGTGAGCAGGCCGGAACAGAAGAACAGTCCCTTGCGCAGGGCGCCCACGCGCACGCCCAGGGTGCTGGCAGCTTCCGCGTGCAGGGCCATGACGTTCAGCGAGCGCGCGCAGCGCAAGGCGAAGGCCATGGCCCCGGCCAACACCAGCCAGGGCATCAGCCGCGCGGGCGCGCCGGACAGGTCGCCGATCATCCAGAACACCATGCTGCGCAAGCGGCTTTCCGGGGCGATGGACAGCATCAGGGTGACGATGGCCATGCAGGCCGAGGCCAGGATCACGCCCGTCAGCAGCAACAGCGAGGCGCCGCCTTCGGCCGCCGTGCCGCCGCGCAGGTCGCGGCGCGCAAAAAAGTACAGCAGCATGGACACGCCGACGGCGCCGGCAAAGGCAGCCGCGTCGACCACCCACAGCGCGCACATGAACAGCAGCGCGGCCAGCGCGCCGACGGAAGCGCCGGCGGAAATGCCCAGCACGTAAGGATCGGCCAGGGGATTGCGCAGCAGCGCCTGCATCATCAGGCCGGCCAGCGACAGCGCCGCGCCGGTGACAAAGGCGGTCAGCGCACGGCCCAGGCGCAGGTCAAGCAGGGTGGCGGCGAGGGTGTCGGTCTTGCCCTGCATGACGTGGAACAGGGCGGAAGGCAGGTCGGCGAGCGGAATCGCGATCGAGCCGATCATGCCGGAGAAAATCAGGCTGGCAACGGCGCACGCGACCAGCACCGTGAGGATCACGGTGGCGCGGTGGCGCATATTGCGGAAAAATGGGTGCATGTACTGCCTTAAAAACGGGGACTGCAGAACTGCATCTGCGGGCGAGGGCGGCATGCCATCGCCCGCAGCTTACATCATTACATCATGCTTATTTCATGCCGTAGCGTACGCCAACGAAGAGGTTCGAGCCTGGCGTTGCATAGAAACGGCTCAGTTCATAGTCCTTGTTGGTGATGTTGTTCCAGCGTGCCAGCACCGACCAGTCACGTGCGAACTGGTAGGTGGTGTACAGGTTCAGCAAGCCATAGCCACCGAGGGTGGTTGTGTTGGCGGCATCTGCAAAACGTTTGCCCGACAACTGCCATTCCGTACCGGCGGTCAAAGGACCGGTTGTGTAATCGACAGCGAAATTGGCGTGCTTTTTCGCGCGGAGTGGCAGTTGCTTGTCGAGCGATTCATTGCGCGGATCTTGCAGATCGAGATTGCCACTGACGTTGAAGGCGCCGAACTTATGCGCGCCAGCCAGCGTCAGGCCTTTGAGCAATGCTTTGTCGACATTCATGCTGCAGCCTTCGCCTGGTGTCCAGCCTATCACCGTGCAAGGCCATACGTAGACAAGCATGTCGGTAATTTTGTTGTGGTAGTAGGTTGCGCTCAGTTGCGATTGGCCGTCGTTGTATTGCAAGCCAACTTCAGCATTGCGGCCTTTTTCCGGTTTGTTCGTCGGAATGCCGTAATCGGGGTAGTACAGATCGTTGAAGGTCGGTGCACGGAAACTGGTGCCATAGCTGGCGTTGGCGCGCAAGGCGTTGCTGAAACGGTAGCCATAGGCGACGCTACCTGTGTTGTGCGTACCAAACGCCGAGCTGTCGTCGCGACGGCCGCTGATGCTGGCCAGGTGGGCGCCGCGCACCAGGTTGTACGACGCTGCAAACGATTTGGTATTGCGTCCGCGGGACAGGCCTTTCTTGGAGCTCACGACATCTTCGTCACGGTACTCACCCAGCAGTTGCAGGGTGTCGCGGCCGATGAGAATATCGTTTTGCCAACTGATGTCGCTTTGCTTGGTGTCGAACTGGCTTCTGCCAAAGGCGTCGTTGGCGGAAACTGAGGTCAGTTTGTCGTTCGATTCTGCGTAGCGCAGCTCGCTGGTCCAGTTCGGCAAGAACTGGTTTTTCGTGAAGACCGAAATGCTTTCCTGCTTATTGTAGTTGCGCGCGTCGAAGTTCAAGCCCGCATCGTATTGTGCGTCCAGTTTGCTGTTCAGGAAAACCAGGCCGACTTCATGGCCCTTGGCCATCTGGTAGCCCAACTGGCCGCTGACGCTTTCCTTGTCGTAGCCGTCTTTGTCCGGATTGTAGGTGTATGACGAAGCGCCCAGCTTGGAGGCGGAATAGCCATCCGATTTTTCCTTGCCCGCAGTCAGCGCGTAGCTGAAACTGTTGTTGCCACCGGTAGAGCCTGCAACGCTTGCTTCTACCTGGCGGGTGTTGTCGCGGCCGTAGCCGGCGAAGGCGGAAAAGCGCGTCGCGCCGTCGCCTTTCTTGGTAAAGATCTGGATCACGCCGCCGACGGCATCGGCGCCATACATGGTGCTCAGTGGGCCGTAGACGATCTCAACGTGGTCGATGCTCGACAGGGGCAGGGCGCTCCAGTTGGCAGTGCCCAATGTGGCGGAGCCAATGCGCACGCCATCGACCAGCACGATATTCTGGTTGCTGTTCGCACCGCGGATGAAGACGCTCGAATCGGTGCCTGGGCCGCCATAGCGATTGACTTCAATGCCGCGCTGCTTTTTGCGCAGGTCAATCAGCGTACCGGCGCCCGAGCGCGCGATGTCTTCCGAGCTGATGGTCTGCGTATCGCTCAAGACCTCGCTCAGGTGCTGCGGGTAGCGGTTGGCGGTGACGACGATGGGGTCGAAGGTATCTGGCGTGGCTTGGGCGAAAGCGGCAGGCGCGGCAATGGCTAGCGCGAGCGACGTGAGGGCCGCGTGGCGGGAAACAGCATGGGTCATGATAATTTTCAGTAAGTAATATGCAACCAGCCGACGTCCCCGTAGGCCAGATTGAACAGAAGTGGGAACTGAAGATGACGATCGAAGATGGCCATGGGCCATTCGGATCGCGAACATCCCCGTTCGCCCACTTCCACCTGTCCTGGCCGGTATCCGGGCTGGCAAGTACGGCCATCCCACCTTCCCATGCTCGATGATTGCAAGCACAGTGGTTGTCAGAGATAGCTTGTCACCCGCTTCCTGTGGGGAGGGGCGACACTTGCTTACCGTTGCGGGGGCAGCACACGTTCGCCGCGAGCGCGGCATCGTGTTTCCCGTTTAACTGCGCTCATGGACATGAGCGCGGGCACCAAAACCCCGCCATTATACGTGCAGCAGGCGTGGACTGAAATGGCCGGCTGGACGATTCGATATCAGAAATCGACGACGACCGTCGCACCGTAGGCGATTTTATGGACGGAACGGGCGGCCAGCAGGGCCGTTTCCTCCAATGGCAGCCGGGCTTGCAGTGCCGACAGCAGGCGGATGGTACCCGCATGGCAGATGATGATGGCTGTTTCGTGTTGTTCGCGCAACAGATCGCCTAAAAACGCATCGACGCGGGCGGCCATCGCCAGCACATTCTCGCCGCCGCCGGGGCGATACCAGGCCAGATCGGCGGCCCAGGCATCGATGTCCGCGCGCGCAATCGCGTGCCAGGGCTGCATTTCCCATGTGCCGAAATCCATTTCGGCCAGCCGGGCATCAAAGTGTAATTCGCTCTCGGGCAGATCCTGCGCCAGGGCAGTCGCCAGGCTGGCGCAGCGGCGCAACGGGCTGGCATACAGCGGCACGCCGGCCGGCAAAGTCGCTTGCAGGCTGGCGCGCGCTGCGGCCATTTCGTGCGGCGCCACCGCCACATCGCTGCGGCCATAGCATGTGCCGCTGGTGACTTGCGGCGCGGGGTGGCGGACGAGGATCAGGCGCATGGTGTTTAGAAGAAGCGTGCTGGCGGCTGAAAGCTGGACAGGATGGCCAGGTAAATCGCCACTTCCGCCACCTGCTGCACGGCGCCCAGGCAGTCGCCCGTGTAGCCTTGCAGGCGGCGCTGGCATTTGCGGCCCAGCCAGAGTGCGGCAGCTGCCGCCGCCACGATGGCAAAGGCCAGCGCGCCCCAGTCGACTATCCCCAGCATGCCGCAGGCGATGGCGGGCAAAAGGGCGCAGGTGGCGGCGATGAGGAATTCTCCCGTCGTCATTTCCTGAGCCATTGGCTTGGACTTGCCTTCGTCGCGCGCATAGTCCATGACCCAGATCAGCGAGACGGCGGCCAGGCGAGACAAAGGATGGGCGATGAATAATGTCGCCACCACCGTGGCAGGTGGCAGCGAAGCGAGCGTTGTGCATTTGATGGCCAGCAGGCAGACGATGCCGATGGCGCCATACGCGCCGATGCGCGAATCCTTCATGATTTCCAGTACCCGCTCGCGCGTCAGTCCACCGCCAAAGCCATCGCACATGTCGGCGAAGCCGTCTTCGTGGAAGGCGCCCGTCAGGTAGATGCCGGCGGCGGCGGCTAGCAGCACGGCCACCGTCGAAGGCAGGAGCCAGCTGGCCAGCAGATACACTGCGCCGGAAATGGCCGCCACCACCACGCCGACCAGCGGAAAGTAGCGCGAAGCGTGCTGCAGCCAAGCCGGCTCGAAACCCACCCAGCGCGGGATCGGCAGGCGCGTGAAGAACTGCAGCGCGATGAAGAAGAGGCGGCACTGGTGGACTGCGGCGGAAACGGGGTTGGCCATGGGTCTTAGTCTGGCGTGGACTTTTCGCTGACCTGGGCCGATGCGAAGGTCGCCATCTCGCGCATGAAGTTGACGGCTGCGTGCAGCAACGGCAAGGCCAGTGCCGAACCCGTGCCTTCGCCGAGGCGCAAATCGAGGTGCAGCAGTGGGCGCGCTCCCAGGCTGGCCAGCAACTGGCGATGGCCGTTTTCATCGGAACAGTGCGAAAACACGCAGTAGTCGAGGATGGCGGGCTGCAAGCGGGCCGCCACCAGCAAGGCGCTGCTGACGATGAAACCGTCGATCAGCAAGATCATGCGCCTTTCGGCGGCTTTCAGCATGGCGCCGGCCATCATGGCGATTTCGAAGCCGCCGAAGGTGGCCAGCACGTCGAGCGGCTCATGGACTGCCGCATGATGGGCGACAGCCGCTTCGATCACCCGCTGCTTGTGCAATATGCCTTCCTTGGACAGGCCGGTGCCGGCGCCCACGCAGTCGGCGACCGGCTTTTGGGTCAGCTTGTGCATCAGTGCAGCGGCGGCCGTGGTATTGCCGATACCCATTTCGCCAAAGCCCAGTACATTGCCATCCAAGGTGGCGGCCAGGTCCATGCCCGCTTGCATGGCGGCCAGGCATTGTTCCTGGCTCATGGCGGGTTCTTTGGCAAAGTTGCGTGTGCCGGGACCCTGCTTGCGGTCGAGCAAGCCGTCGCGCGGGCCGAAATCGTGGTTCACGCCAGCGTCTACTATATATAAGGCGCAATCGTTCTGGCGGGCAAAGACATTGATGGCGGCGCCGTTACCGAGGAAATTTTCTACCATTTGCCAAGTCACGCTTTGCGGATAAGCAGAAATGCCTTCCGCGACGACGCCATGGTCGGCCGCGAAAACGATGATAGCCGGTTGATATAGTGCCAGTTGCGTGCTTTGCTGGATCAGGCCGATCTGGCGTGCCAGGGTTTCCAGTAGCCCCAGGCTGCCCAGCGGCTTGGTCTTGCTATTGATGGCATGTTCGAGGGCGGGCGTTGGCCAGTGCGGGATTGGCGGTGGGGGCGATGTGTGAGATAGGCATGGGAGTCAAGGTAGATGCGGCAGGATATTGTCTGTACTACGATATCACACAGCAATATTTGCCCAGCTGCAAATTAGCCCTTGTGGGTTGCGCAGGGCAGGGCTATAATTCGCCCCCTCGCTGAACGACGCATGCAAATGCAGCGTAAAGTGAGAAAAAAGAAGGAGTTGACGGACGTAGCAAATTGCTTCATACTCTTCCTTCTTCGCAGCTGACAAACACAACGCTTTGTCGATAGCGCGAAAGCAGTAACCGAATACAGTTCTTTAACAATTAACAGTCGATAAGTGTGGGCATTTGATGTAAGTGCAGCGGCGATCTTCGGATTGCTGTAATACTTAAAATATATCAAATGTTCACAAGAAATAATGAAATAGGATACTTCTTCGGAAGTAGCCTGTCAGTTTTTTGAGTGAGCGACCCGTCAGCAATGACGGTGCCTGTAAAAGGGCAAAGTAACAGAGATTAAACTGAAGAGTTTGATCCTGGCTCAGATTGAACGCTGGCGGCATGCCTTACACATGCAAGTCGAACGGCAGCACGGAGCTTGCTCTGGTGGCGAGTGGCGAACGGGTGAGTAATATATCGGAACGTACCCTAGAGTGGGGGATAACGTAGCGAAAGTTACGCTAATACCGCATACGATCTAAGGATGAAAGTGGGGGATCGCAAGACCTCATGCTCGTGGAGCGGCCGATATCTGATTAGCTAGTTGGTAGGGTAAAAGCCTACCAAGGCATCGATCAGTAGCTGGTCTGAGAGGACGACCAGCCACACTGGAACTGAGACACGGTCCAGACTCCTACGGGAGGCAGCAGTGGGGAATTTTGGACAATGGGCGAAAGCCTGATCCAGCAATGCCGCGTGAGTGAAGAAGGCCTTCGGGTTGTAAAGCTCTTTTGTCAGGGAAGAAACGGTGAGAGCTAATATCTCTTGCTAATGACGGTACCTGAAGAATAAGCACCGGCTAACTACGTGCCAGCAGCCGCGGTAATACGTAGGGTGCAAGCGTTAATCGGAATTACTGGGCGTAAAGCGTGCGCAGGCGGTTTTGTAAGTCTGATGTGAAATCCCCGGGCTCAACCTGGGAATTGCATTGGAGACTGCAAGGCTAGAATCTGGCAGAGGGGGGTAGAATTCCACGTGTAGCAGTGAAATGCGTAGATATGTGGAGGAACACCGATGGCGAAGGCAGCCCCCTGGGTCAAGATTGACGCTCATGCACGAAAGCGTGGGGAGCAAACAGGATTAGATACCCTGGTAGTCCACGCCCTAAACGATGTCTACTAGTTGTCGGGTCTTAATTGACTTGGTAACGCAGCTAACGCGTGAAGTAGACCGCCTGGGGAGTACGGTCGCAAGATTAAAACTCAAAGGAATTGACGGGGACCCGCACAAGCGGTGGATGATGTGGATTAATTCGATGCAACGCGAAAAACCTTACCTACCCTTGACATGGCTGGAATCCCCGAGAGATTGGGGAGTGCTCGAAAGAGAACCAGTACACAGGTGCTGCATGGCTGTCGTCAGCTCGTGTCGTGAGATGTTGGGTTAAGTCCCGCAACGAGCGCAACCCTTGTCATTAGTTGCTACGAAAGGGCACTCTAATGAGACTGCCGGTGACAAACCGGAGGAAGGTGGGGATGACGTCAAGTCCTCATGGCCCTTATGGGTAGGGCTTCACACGTCATACAATGGTACATACAGAGCGCCGCCAACCCGCGAGGGGGAGCTAATCGCAGAAAGTGTATCGTAGTCCGGATTGTAGTCTGCAACTCGACTGCATGAAGTTGGAATCGCTAGTAATCGCGGATCAGCATGTCGCGGTGAATACGTTCCCGGGTCTTGTACACACCGCCCGTCACACCATGGGAGCGGGTTTTACCAGAAGTAGGTAGCTTAACCGTAAGGAGGGCGCTTACCACGGTAGGATTCGTGACTGGGGTGAAGTCGTAACAAGGTAGCCGTATCGGAAGGTGCGGCTGGATCACCTCCTTTCTAGAGTTTGCACGAACCAGTAATGGTTCACGCATCAAATGTTCACACTTATCGGCTGTTTAATTAAGAAGAAACAGTAGTCGTAGTAGCACCGCGTTGGGGCTGTAGCTCAGCTGGTTAGAGCACCGTGTTGATAACGCGGGGGTCGTTGGTTCGAGTCCAACCAGCCCTACCAGTCATACCCAGGGGGATTAGCTCAGCTGGGAGAGCACCTGCTTTGCAAGCAGGGGGTCGTCGGTTCGATCCCGTCATCCTCCACCAATACTTTGAAAGTGCAAACGTAAGCCGGTCAACAAGACTGTGGTTTAGGTTTGATCTTTTAGCGATCAAAGCTGTTTCGTTCTTTAACAATCTGGAAGAAGTAAAGATTATTTATTGATCGGTTTGCCGTAACAAGCAAATCGATGGGTAATGATTGTATGTATCAACAAACAAGCAACAACGTTGTACTTTCTTATCCCTGTAGTAGCGCTCTTTGATTACCTAGTAATCAGAGGCTAACGTTATAGGGACAAGCGAATAAGTGCACATGGTGGATGCCTTGGCGATTACAGGCGATGAAGGACGTAGTAGCTTGCGATAAGCTGCGGGGAGTGAGCAAACACACTTTGATCCGCAGATTTCCGAATGGGGCAACCCACCCTTTTAGGGTATTGCATACTGAATACATAGGTATGCAAAGCGAACGCGGCGAACTGAAACATCTAAGTAGCTGCAGGAAAAGAAATCAACCGAGATTCCCAAAGTAGCGGCGAGCGAAATGGGAAGAGCCTGTACGTGATAGTCGGACCGATAACAGAATCCTCTGGAAATAGGAGCCATAGTGGGTGATAGCCCCGTATGTGAAATCGGACCGGTGGTACTAAGCGTACGACAAGTAGGGCGGGACACGTGACATCCTGTCTGAATATGGGGGGACCATCCTCCAAGGCTAAATACTCGTAATCGACCGATAGTGAACCAGTACCGTGAGGGAAAGGCGAAAAGAACCCCGGAAGGGGAGTGAAATAGATCCTGAAACCGTGTGCATACAAACAGTAGGAGCGGACTTGTTCCGTGACTGCGTACCTTTTGTATAATGGGTCAGCGACTTACATTCAGTGGCAAGGTTAACCAGATAGGGAAGCCGTAGAGAAATCGAGTCCGAATAGGGCGATCAGTCGCTGGGTGTAGACCCGAAACCAAGTGATCTACTCATGGCCAGGATGAAGGTGCGGTAACACGCCCTGGAGGTCCGAACCCACTAATGTTGAAAAATTAGGGGATGAGCTGTGGGTAGGGGTGAAAGGCTAAACAAACTTGGAAATAGCTGGTTCTCTCCGAAAACTATTTAGGTAGTGCCTCAAGTATCACCATCGGGGGTAGAGCACTGTTATGGCTAGGGGGTCATTGCGACTTACCAAACCATTGCAAACTCCGAATACCGATGAGTGCGAGCTTGGGAGACAGACGTCGGGTGCTAACGTCCGGCGTCAAGAGGGAAACAACCCAGACCGCCAGCTAAGGTCCCAAAGATTGGCTAAGTGGAAAACGAAGTGGGAAGGCTAAAACAGTCAGGATGTTGGCTTAGAAGCAGCCATCATTTAAAGAAAGCGTAATAGCTCACTGATCGAGTCGTCCTGCGCGGAAGATGTAACGGGGCTAAGCCAGTCACCGAAGCTGCGGATATCCTTTATTGGATATGGTAGGAGAGCGTTCTGTAAGCCTGCGAAGGTGTCTTGTAAAGGATGCTGGAGGTATCAGAAGTGCGAATGCTGACATGAGTAGCGATAATGGGGGTGAAAAGCCTCCACGCCGTAAGCCCAAGGTTTCCTGTTCAACGTTCATCGGAGCAGGGTGAGTCGGCCCCTAAGGCGAGGCAGAGATGCGTAGCTGATGGGAAGCAGGTTAATATTCCTGCACCGTCGTATGATGCGATGGGGGGACGGATCGCGGAAGGTTGTCCAACTGTTGGAATAGTTGGTTTCTGTCTCATAGAAGGCGCTTAGGCAAATCCGGGCGCGGAATTCAAGGGGATGGGACGAGTGAACTTGTTCACGAAGCAATCGGAAGTGGTTCCAAGAAAAGCCTCTAAGCTTCAGTCATACGAGACCGTACCGCAAACCGACACAGGTGGGCGAGATGAGTATTCTAAGGCGCTTGAGAGAACTCGGGAGAAGGAACTCGGCAAATTGGTACCGTAACTTCGGGAAAAGGTACGCCCCGGTAGCTTGATTGGTTTACTCCATGAGGGTGAAAGGGTTGCAATAAACTGGTGGCTGCGACTGTTTAATAAAAACACAGCACTCTGCAAACACGAAAGTGGACGTATAGGGTGTGACGCCTGCCCGGTGCTGGAAGATTAAATGATGGGGTGCAAGCTCTTGATTGAAGTCCCAGTAAACGGCGGCCGTAACTATAACGGTCCTAAGGTAGCGAAATTCCTTGTCGGGTAAGTTCCGACCTGCACGAATGGCGTAACGATGGCCACACTGTCTCCTCCCGAGACTCAGCGAAGTTGAAATGTTTGTGATGATGCAATCTACCCGCGGCTAGACGGAAAGACCCCATGAACCTTTACTGTAGCTTTGCATTGGACTTTGAACCAATCTGTGTAGGATAGGTGGGAGGCTTTGAAGCGGGGACGCTAGTTCTCGTGGAGCCAACCTTGAAATACCACCCTGGTTTGTTTGAGGTTCTAACCTTGGTCCGTTATCCGGATCGGGGACAGTGCATGGTAGGCAGTTTGACTGGGGCGGTCTCCTCCTAAAGTGTAACGGAGGAGTTCGAAGGTACGCTAGATACGGTCGGACATCGTGTTGATAGTGCAATGGCATAAGCGTGCTTAACTGCGAGACTGACAAGTCGAGCAGGTACGAAAGTAGGACATAGTGATCCGGTGGTTCTGTATGGAAGGGCCATCGCTCAACGGATAAAAGGTACTCTGGGGATAACAGGCTGATTCCTCCCAAGAGTTCATATCGACGGGGGAGTTTGGCACCTCGATGTCGGCTCATCACATCCTGGGGCTGTAGCCGGTCCCAAGGGTATGGCTGTTCGCCATTTAAAGTGGTACGTGAGCTGGGTTTAAAACGTCGTGAGACAGTTTGGTCCCTATCTGCCGTGGGCGTTGGAAATTTGAAGGGGGCTGCTCCTAGTACGAGAGGACCGGAGTGGACGAACCTCTGGTGTACCGGTTGTCACGCCAGTGGCATTGCCGGGTAGCTAAGTTCGGAAGAGATAACCGCTGAAAGCATCTAAGCGGGAAACTTGCCTTGAGATGAGATTTCCCAGAGCCTTGAGCTCTTTGAAGGGTCGTTCGAGACCAGGACGTTGATAGGCTGGGTGTGGAAGTGCAGTAATGCATTAAGCTAACCAGTACTAATTGCCCGTACGGCTTGTCCCTATAACCTTAGCAGGTACAGAGGATAAGACGGTACAACGTTGCGTGTGTGTTGATACACCGATTCATTACCCCAATCTTTGCGCTTCTTCCAGATTCATGGCCTTGTTGCTCAACAGAGAACAAGTGCCAGTACAAGTTATGCCTGATGACCATAGCAAGTTGGTCCCACCCCTTCCCATCCCGAACAGGACCGTGAAACAACTTTGCGCCGATGATAGTGCTGCAACCAGTGTGAAAGTAGGTTATCGTCAGGCTTGTTATTCGCAGTAGAGAAAAACCCGATCAGCAATGGTCGGGTTTTTTTTCGTCTGGCGGTTTGAGCGTTCGCCCCAAGCGAAGGCTGGGGTCAGACCCTGAGGGTCTGACCCCGGTATTTCGCCGTTGGGGTAATTCCGAATAAAAAAAAAGCAGCGCTACGCGCTGCCTTTGCCATCTAACGTCGCTTAACTTCCGCGATAAGTCGAATACGACCACGGCGATACCACTAGCGGAACATGGTAGTTTTCATCCGTATGCGCGATACCGAAGGACAGGGTGACCAGATCGATGAAGCGGGGCGAGGGCAATTCCACGCCTTGGGCGGCGAAATAGTCGCCTGCATTGAATACCAGTTCATACTGGCCCGCCTTCATGCTGTCGCCTTCCAGCAATGGCGTGCTGCAACGGCCGTCGCTATTGGTCATATCCATCTTCAATAACACTTTTCCTTCCGGCGCGACCGAAAACAGGGCCACCTTGACGCCGGCTCCCGGCCTGCCGTGGGCGATATCGAGTACATGCGTGCTGAGTTTTCCCATTTGCTATCCTGTATATAGGGTGAGTGAATGTGCTTATCGTGCAAATCATATACCGGTGACTGCGCCCGGCTATATGATTGGGCATATAGCCAACATTGTCCTCCTATAGGCGCGCCTCCGCATGAACAATTATGAAGATTATCCACGCGACTTGATCGGCTATGGCCGCACGCCACCGCATCCGCAATGGCCGGGCAAGGCTCGTATTGCCCTGCAATTCGTCCTCAATTACGAGGAAGGGGCGGAAAACAGCGTGCTGCATGGCGATCCCGCCTCGGAAACGTTTTTTCGGGAAATGATCGGTGCAGCCGCTTTTCCTGCGCGCCACCTCAGCATGGAGTCGATTTATGAATACGGTTCGCGTGCCGGGCTGTGGCGCTTGCTGCGCATGTTCGAGGAGCGGCGCCTGCCATTGACCGTGTTTGGCGTATCGATGGCCTTGAAACGCAATCCGGAGGCGGTGGCCGCCTTCCAGCAACTGGGGCATGAAATCGCCTGCCATGGCTTGCGCTGGATTTCCTACCAAAACATGGACGAAGCGACGGAGCGCGAACACATGCGCGTAGCCGTGCAGATCATCCGCGAATTGACGGGTTCCGCCCCGCAAGGCTGGTACACGGGGCGCGATTCTCCGAATACGCGCAAACTGGTGGTCGAGCATGGCGGTTTCCGCTACGACGCCGATTACTATGGTGACGATCTGCCATTCTGGGAGAAAGTGGCTTATACGGATGCTGCGGGCATGCCGGCCATGCAGCCGCAGCTGATCGTGCCCTACACCCTGGACGAACGACATGCGCTTTGCCGCCATGCAAGGTTTTAACTCGGGCACCCAATTTTTCGATTATCTGAAAGATGCCTTCGACGTGCTGTACGCGGAAGGCGATCCGAACGGCCTGAATCAGCCCAAGATGTTGTCGGTGGGCTTGCATTGCCGCCTGGTGGGGCGTCCGGGACGGGCCGCGGCACTGGCGCGCTTCCTCGACTATGTACAGCGCCATGAGCAAGTGTGGATCACGCGCCGCATCGATATTGCCGAACACTGGCATGCGACGCATCCCTGCACTGCTTGATGGGTATTGATATTGGATGATAAGTAAAATCAGTCTTTGCATATAGTTGTCCCATATGCCGGTGTTAATCTCCTATACTGGGACTATACCGAGGCCAGCATGTCAGAACCGATCCGTTTTTATTACCGTGGTGCCGTACAGGAAGTACGCAACGCCGCCCCTACGCAGACTGTGTTACAGCACCTGCGCGAGGATTTGCATTGCACGGGCACCAAGGAAGGCTGCGCCGAAGGCGATTGCGGCGCCTGCACGGTCATTATCGGCAGCCTGGCGGATGGCCAGGTCGAGATGAAAGCCGTCAACGCCTGCATCCAGCTCACGCCCACACTCGATGGCAAGGCCCTGTTTTCCGTGGAAGACTTGCAGCAGCCCGACGGCGCCTTGCATCCGGTGCAGCAGGCGATGGTCGAGTGCCACGGATCCCAGTGCGGTTTTTGCACGCCCGGCTTCGTCATGTCCTTGTGGGGCATGTACCTGGAGAAAAATGGCGCCACGCCCACGCGCTGCGAAATCGACGATACGCTGTCCGGCAATCTGTGCCGCTGTACCGGTTACCGGCCCATCATCGATGCGGCCAGGCGCATGGGCGAATTGCCACACGTCAGCTTTGACCGCGATGCCCTGGCGCAACAGTTACAAGCGCTGCAGCGCGCCAGCACGAGCACGTATGAACATGGCGGCCAGCATTTCCACGCGCCGCGCAGCATTGATGAACTGGTGGCGTTGCGCGCGGAAAAGCCGCAAGCCTGCCTGCTGGCCGGCTCCACCGATATTGGCCTGTGGGTCACCAAGCAACTGCGCGACCTGGGCGACATCATTTATCTCGGCAATGTGGCCGCCCTGAAAACCATCGACATCGTTGACGGCAAGCTGCAGATTGGCGCTGGCGCCAGCCTGAACGATGCGTATGCGGCACTGTGCGTGCATTATCCGGAAGAGTTGTCGGAACTGTGGCAGCGCTTTGCTTCCTTGCCGATCCGTAACGCGGGTACTTTGGGCGGCAATGTCGCCAATGGTTCGCCCATCGGCGACTCGATGCCGTGGCTGATTGCGCTGGGCAGCGAGATCGTGCTGCGCGGTTCCGCCGGCCAGCGGATCATGCCGCTGGAAAATTTTTATCTTGGCTATCAAAAGAAAGACTTGCAGCCCGGCGAATTCGTCGAAGCCGTGCGCGTGCCTTTGCCCCGTGCTGAGGTGCATTTCCGCACGTATAAACTGGCGAAACGCTTCGACCAGGATATCTCGGCCGTGTGCGCTGCGTTTGCCTTTGAACTCGATGGCGAACGCATCGTCGATACGCGCATCGCCTTCGGCGGCATGGCGGCCACGCCGCAGCGCGCCGCGCAAACGGAAGCGTTTCTGCGCGGACAGGCGTGGACGGAAGGCAATTTGCTCATCGCCATGCGCTTGCTGGCCGACGATTACGCGCCCTTGTCGGACATGCGCGCGTCGAACACCTACCGCATGACGACGGCGCAAAACCTGTTGCGCCGCTTCTGGCTGGAAACACGCCCCGGTGCGCCGTTGTTGCGCACTGCCCTCAACGCCTATGCTTGCCGCGCCTGAAAGGACCAGCATGAATCATCCTGCCACGCCCGAACTGCAAGCGGCTGCCTGGAGCGCCGTGGGCAAGCCCAGCCCCCATGAATCGGCGCAACTGCATGTGCTGGGGCAAGCCACCTACACGGACGATATCGCCGAATTGCATGGCACCTTGCACGCGGCGCTGGGCCTGTCGCAAAAGCCGCACGCGCGTATCACGGCCATGGATTTATCTGCCGTGCGCGCCGCTGCCGGTGTCGTCGCCGTCTACACGGCGCAAGACATCCCCGGCACCAATGATTGCGGTCCCATTATCCACGACGATCCCATCCTGGCATTTGATCTGGTGCAATATGTGGGCCAACCGATCTTCATCGTGGTGGCCGATACGCACGACCATGCGCGCCGCGCCGCGCGCCTGGCGCAAGTGTCATATGAGGAATTGCCCGCGATCATGACGCCGCAGGCGGCGAAGGCCGCGCAATCGTATGTGCTGCCGCCGATGCAGCTGACACGCGGCAACTACCAGGTCGCGTTCGAGAAGGCGCCGCACGTGGTCAAGGGCCAGCTGTATGTGGGCGGACAGGAGCAGTTTTATCTGGAAGGACAGATTTCCTACGCCATTCCGAAGGAGGCGCAGGGCATGCTGGTGCTGTGTTCGACCCAGCATCCGAGCGAGATGCAGCACGTGGTGGCGCATGCGCTGGGTGTGCATTCGCATAACATCACCGTCGAATGCCGTCGCATGGGCGGCGGATTCGGCGGCAAGGAATCGCAATCGGCCCTGTGGGCGGCGGCGGCGTCGATTGCGGCGGCCAAACTGAAGCGTCCCGTGAAACTGCGCGCCGACCGCGACGACGACATGCTGGTGACGGGCAAGCGCCACTGCTTTTACTATGAATACGAAGTGGGTTACGACGACGAAGGCCGCATCCTCGCCGCCAGGGTCGACATGACCACGCGCGCCGGCTACTCGGCCGACTTGTCCGGCCCCGTCGCCACGCGTGCCGTCTGCCACTTCGACAACACCTACTATTTGTCCGACGTGGACATCCGCGCCGCCTGCGGCAAGACGAATACGCAGTCGAACACAGCTTTCCGTGGCTTCGGCGGCCCGCAGGGCGCCATCGCCATCGAGTACGTGATCGATGAAATCGCCCGCCATTTGCACGCGATGCGCTCGATATCCGCTTGCTCAATTTTTATGGACGCAACGATGCGGAAGGGCGCAACGTCACGCCGTATGGCCAGAAAATCGTTGACAACGTCATCCATGAGCTCGTCGCGGAACTGGAAGACAGCAGCGATTATCGCGCGCGCCGCCGCGCCATCGATGCCTTTAACGAGGCCAGTCCTGTCTTGAAGAAGGGGCTGGCGTTTACGCCCTTGAAATTTGGCATCGCCTTCAACGTCACGCATTTGAACCAGGCTGGTGCCTTGGTCCACGTGTACGTGGATGGCTCCGTGCTGGTCAACCATGGCGGCACGGAAATGGGGCAGGGCATCAATACCAAGGTCATGCAGGTGGTGGCGCACGAGCTGGGACTGGATCTCGAATGCGTGCGTGCCACGGCCACCGATACCAGCAAGGTGGCGAATACGTCGGCCACGGCGGCATCCACCGGCGCCGACCTGAACGGCAAGGCGGCGCAGGATGCGGCGCGGCAGATCCGCGAACGCCTGGCCGATTACGCGGTCAAACTGTACGGCGGCGACGCTGTCAGTGTGCGCTTCTTCGACAACCATATCCACGTGAATGGCCATGTCGTCGCGTTTGCCGAGCTGGTGCAGAAGGCGTATCTGGCCCGTGTGCAACTGTGGTCGGATGGTTTTTACGCCACGCCGGGCTTGTCGTGGGATGCGAAGACGATGACGGGCCATCCGTTTTCCTACTACGCGTATGGCGCGGCCGTGGCCGAAGTGGTGGTCGATACCCTGACGGGTGAATGGAAGTTGCTGCGCGCGGACGCCTTGTACGACGCGGGCCAATCATTGAATCCCGCGATTGATCTGGGTCAAGTGGAGGGCGCATTTATCCAGGGTATGGGCTGGCTGACGACGGAGCAGCTGTGGTGGAATGCGGCGGGCAAGCTGATGACGCACGCGCCATCGACCTATAAAATTCCTGGCATTTCCGATTGCCCGGAAGATTTCCGTGTGAAACTGTTCCAGAACCGTAATGTGGAAGACAGCATCCACCGTTCCAAGGCCGTGGGCGAACCACCGTTGCTGTTGCCGTTTTCCGTGTTCTTCGCCATCCGCGACGCCATTTCCAGCGTGGGCCATCACGCCGTGCAGCCACCGCTGAATGCTCCCGCCACCAGCGAGGAAATCCTCAAGGCAGTCATGGCCGTGCAAGCGGTGCATGCCGGCGCCTAGGAGCAGAGCATGAGCGACTGGCTGACAGCGATGGAGAACGACATGCAGGCATCCGTGCTGGTGACGGTTGCCCTGGTGGAAGGTTCCGGGCCGCGCGAGGCGGGCGCGAAGATGCGCGTCAGCTTCGATGGTCAAATTGACACCATCGGCGGCGGCCACCTGGAATTGCGCGCCGTGGAAATCGCCAAGACCATGCTGGCCACGGGCGAGACCCATGCGCGGCTCGAGCGTTTTGCGCTCGGTCCCAGCCTGGGACAATGCTGCGGTGGCGTCGTCCATCTGGCATTCGAATATGTCGATGCCAGCCTGAAAGCATTGCTGGCCGCCTTGCGCGAACGCCGCCAGCAGGACAGCTGGCGTTTGACGGCGCTCGACGGTGAAGCCGCGTCGGCATTGTTCGATGTTGCCGGTCGCTTGATCGCCGGCACAGGCGCACAGGCGCCCGACACGTTTTCGCGCGAACGCAGTACCCATGTGGCGCAGGATGGCAAGGGGCGGCGCTGGCTGGTCGATCCCTGCCTGGCACCGCGCGCCCATCTGACCCTGTTCGGCGCCGGCCATGTGGGTGCCGCCATCGTGCGCGCGCTGGCCCACCTGCCCTGCAATATCACCTGGGTGGATGAACGCGAAGACATGTTTCCCGCGCAACTACCAGATAATGTACGCATCGCCGCCACCGATACGCCCGAGGAATTTGTCGCCATGGCGCCGCCGGGCGGCAGTTTTCTCGTCATGACGCATAGCCATGCGCTCGATCAACGCTTGACGCAAGCCATCATGGAGCGCGAGGATGCGGGCTGGTTCGGCTTGATCGGTTCGCACACGAAACGCAAGCAGTTCGAGCACCGCCTGCAGGCGCACGGCGTGCCGGACGAGCGCATCGCCGCCATGGTGTGTCCGATCGGCATGCCCGGCATCCGCAACAAGGCGCCGGCCGTGATCGCCGCTTCCGTTGCCTGTCAACTACTCATGGTGTGGGAGGAAGCGGCCGCGGCCGCCCTGGCCGCACCGCTGCGGCTGGCCTCTGCCAGTGCGCCACTGCGACGCGAGAAACGCGCCGCCATTCACCCCTTATAGAAAGAAGTCATGCCGATTGTTCCTGCTACATTGCAAGCTTACCGTGCCAGCTTGCTGCACTTCCACGCCGATCCCGCCTTTAGCGAGGAGGCGCATGCCTGGCATGCGGATGGCTTGCTGATCGTGGCCGACGGCAAGGTCGTGGCGGCAGGCGACTACGCGCAGCTGCTGGCGACCTTGCCGCCTGGCAGCGACATCGTCGATTACCGGGGCAAGCTGATCGTGCCCGGGTTTATCGATACCCACCTGCACTTCCCGCAGACGGAAATGATCGCCTCGCCCGCGCCCGGCCTGTTGCCGTGGCTGGAAACGTACACGTTTCCTACCGAACGCGCGTTTGAGGATCCTCAACATGCGCGCGATGTGGCCGAGTTTTCCCTCGATGAACTGCTGCGCTGCGGCACCACGACGGCCATGGTGTATGGCAGCGTGCATCCGCAATCGGTCGATGCCTTCTTTGGCGCCAGCGAGGCGCGCGGCTTGCGCATGGTGGCGGGCAAGGTCATGATGGACCGCAATTGCCCCGAGTTCCTGCGCGACACGGCCGAGTCGGGCGCGCGCGAAAGCGAAGGGCTGATCCAGCGCTGGCACAAGCACGGCCGTTCGCTGTATGCGATCACGCCCCGTTTCGTGCCGACCTCCACCAATGAACAGATGCACCTGGCGGGCGAGCTGGCGCGCGCCTATCCGGATACGTATCTGCAGACGCACGTGTCGGAAAACGCGGATGAATGCCGCTGGGTGCGCGAATTGCATCCGCAGGCGCGCAGCTACCTCGATGTGTATGACCAGTACGGCATGCTGCGTCCGCGCGCCATGTTCGGCCACTGCATCTGGCTCGACGAGCGCGACCGCGCGCGCATGGCGGAAACGTCTTCGGCGGCCGCCATTTGTCCTACATCAAACCTGTTCCTGGGCAGTGGCCTGTTCGATTTCGAGCGGGCCGATGCGGCGAGAGTGCTGCTGTCGCTGGCCACCGATGTAGGTGGCGGCACCTCGTTCTCGATGTTGCAAACAATGAACGAAGCCTATAAAGTAGCACGCTTGAAAGGCAGCTATCTGCCCGCCTTGCGCATGTTTTACCTGGCGACCTTGGGTGCTGCACGGGCCATGCAACTGGAAGGCACCCTGGGTAATTTCACGGCTGGCACGGAAGCGGATTTTATTGTGCTCGACAAGCAATCGACGCCGCTGCTGGAGCGCCGCACGGCCGGTTGTCAAAGCCTGGAGGAATTGCTGTTCGCCTTTGCGCTGCTGGGCGACGACCGCGCCGTGGCCGCCACCTATTCAGGCGGGCAATGCGTGCATGTGCGGGGGCAGGGCTGACCTACCCGTTGTTCAACACGAATCATCCTGAGCGAGAATGCGAATGCACATAAAACTCACCGGCCTGGCGCTTGCCGCCGCGCTGGCCTTGACCGGAACGGCGCAGGCCGCCCCGACTTCCAACGAAGCGGCCACGGCGCGCCATTTTGCCGCTCTGGTTGGCGGTGCGCAGCCGAAGACAGCCGAGTTGAGCCTGTTCTTTTCCATGATGCCCAAGGGCGGCGACCTGCATCACCATTACTCGGGCGCCATCTACGCCGAGCAATTCCTCGACTGGGTCGACAAGGAAAACTATTGCGTCAACAAGACAACGTACCGCATCGAAAGCAACAAGGACGTCGTGGCGGCTGAGCGCGCCAAACCGGCCGGACAGCGCAGCTGCCTGTCGTCCACGGAAGTGTTTGCCGATGCGGGCCTGTATGCGGAGCTGCTGCAGCGCTGGTCCACCAAGGACTTTTATAACCACGGCGCCATCCAGACGCCGCCCGACCGTACTTTCTTTGATACTTTCGGCTACTTCGGCCCTGTCGCCTCGACGAATACGGCCGACGGCCTGAAAACCCTGAAGCAGCGCGCCATCGCGGAAAACCTCAGCTACATCGAGACGATTTTCGAGCTGTCACCCTTCGTGCAGAACGCGCAGTTCGACCAGCAAGTACTGGCGCCGGGCTTGCCGCGGGCCGCGTTGCAAGCCGTGCTGGCCAAGTGGACAGCCAGCCTGGAGCAGGACGCCAGCTTCCAGAAAAGCATCACCGCGTATAACGACAATGTGAATAGCAGCAGCGCCGGCATCGACGATGCGCACTTCACCATGCGCTACCAGGCGTACGTGCTGCGTTTCCTGTCGCCATCGCAAGTGTTCTCGTCCATGGTGGCGGCGTTCAAGGGGGCCAGCCTGAATCCGCTGCTGGTGGGCGTCAATATCGTGGGCCAGGAAAGCGTGAATGTGTCCATGCGCGATTACAGCCTGCACATGGAAATGTTCAAGTTCCTCAAGGCAAAATATCCGAACGTCAAGATCGCCCTGCACGCAGGCGAGCTGGCGCTGGGCATGGTGCCGCCGGAAGGCATGGCGTTCCATATCGCCGAAGCCGTCGATGTAGCCGGCGCCGACCGTATTGGCCACGGCATGGATATCGCCTACGAGCACAATGCGCTGGCCACCATGCAAAAGATGCGCGAACGGGGCATTCCCGTGGAAGTGAACCTGACCAGCAACGATTACATCCTCGGCATCAAGGGGCAGGCGCATCCGGTCACCCTGTACCGCAAGTATGGCGTGCCGTTCGTTATCTCCACCGATGACGCGGGCGTGTCGCGCAATACCTTGTCGAATGAATACGTGCTGTTTGCCAGCCAGTACAAGACCGATTATGCGGAAATCAAAAAGCTGTCGTACAACAGCCTGCGCTATTCCTTCCTGGCGGAAGCGGACAAGCAACGTTTGCTGAAAGCGCTCGATGCCCGTTTTACCCGATTTGAAGCCTTGATCGCAAATAGTAATACTAAGGCAACTGTTGTAAAACCGTAAAAGTATTTCACCTCTCCCTCCTGCCACGCGACCGCAACTAGCGGTCGCGTAGTCTCCTGATCTTCATAGTTACAAAACCCTCCTTTTCTCCTTTTTGTTGTGCCTTTACGACAAAAAATGATGCGCTAGTAGTGCTTTCTTGCAATTATTTTCTGAAACAATTTCCAAGTCTTGCCGCTCATCTATAATTTCGCCCCGATGAGGTGAGCTTGCTCGGTTGATACAAAAAATGCGGCTTCCAGCGGTGATTTATATTTTTTATATATAAATTATTAAAAAAAAACGTATTTGTCAGCCTACAGACCTTAATGCATAGTTGGACGGCGAAGAATTGAATAAGTCATTTTTGATATCGCTTTTGTGACAATTCAGGATGTCTAGCGGCTCCTGTCACATTGCGGTCATATCCGTGTAACGGATTTGAAATATTCGATCTTTATACTGCCGTGTCTAGTTGGATAGTTTCCGTGTTTCACCACAATATAAGCAAGTCAAAATCTTGTAAGTTACAACACACTCTAGGGGGTTCAAATGCAGTTCATTCAACAACCAAAATTGCGACTAAGTATGATCGCAGTGGCATGCCAATTGGCCTGCTTCGGCATCTCTACTGCGCATGCGCAAAGTGCTGACGAAGCCACAAAAGTGGTCATTACCGCGAAAAAAACCGGTATGGGCCTGATGGTGACGGAAGATGCGCCAAAAGCACGCAGCACGATTACGGCAGAAGAACTGGAAAAGCAGCGTCCAACGGGCAATGCGTACGAAGCCCTGGAGATGTTGCCAGCTGTTAATAGCTACAACTACGATGCAACTGGCCTGTTTGGCGGCGGCCTGACACTGCGCGGCTTTAACTCCGACCAGATCGGTGCCACGATCAATGGCGTGCCGGTGAATGACTCCGGTAGTTTTGCCATTTACCCACAAGAATATGTCGACCAGGAAAATACCTGCTCGCAAACCGTGACCCAGGGTTCGACCGATGCCGATTCGCCACAAGTGGGCGCCACCGGCGGCAACTTCGGTATCAACACCTGTAATCCTGAAGACAAGCATCGCCTGCGCATGATGCAGACCATCGGTCAACTGAACATGAAGAAAACCTTCGTGCGCGTCGACACCGGCCTGTTCTCTGACAAGCGCACCAAGATGTTCGTGTCCGCTTCGCATGCTGAAGCCGACAAATGGAAAGGCAAGGGCGGCGCCAAGCGCGACCATATCGATGCTGGTATCAATTACGATTGGGACCGCTTCAACTATATTCATGCCACTTTGCTGTACAACGAGGCGATGAACAACAATATTAATAACCTGACCTTGTCGGAAATCAACAAGAACGGTTATTACTTTGATTACGCCGATACTTTCAAGGGCCATCTGAAGCCGGTAAAAGGCGTGGAACAAAAAGAAAGCACACAGTCGCCAGCTTTCTACAAACTGGGCATCAATCCATTCAAGAATGCCATCGCATCGGCTACGGCAAAGTTTCGCCTGAACGAAAACCTGGATCTGAAAGTGTTGCCATACATCTGGTACGGCTATGGTAACGGCGGCGTGCAACAGCGCGCCCAGTCGGAAAAAGGTTTTTATGACGCGACCACCGGCCTGCGCAATAGCGGCGTCGACTTGAATGGCGACGGCGATACCCTCGATACCATCCTGGTCGCCAACGCCAGCGTCACCAAGACCTTCCGTCCTGGCGTGACCGCGTCGCTGAACTGGGTATCGGGTAACCACGATGTGCTCGGTGGCTTCTGGTACGAACGTGCGCGCCATCAGCAAACCGGCCCGATGCTGGCGCTGAGCAACGATGGTATCTCGCAAGATCCTTGGCTGCAAAACGGCCAGATCCTGCGTCCGGATGGCACGCCAGCGCAAAGCCGTAACTGGATGTCGATTTCGACCGCTTATCAGTTCTTCCTGCAAGACACGATCAGCCTGAATGATGACAAGCTGAAGATCAATATCGGCGTGCGCAGCCCGAACGTGAAGCGCGACTTCACCAACTACGGCGACGAAAACAACAATGTCAAGCCGTACAACCTGATCAAGAAATACAACACCTTGCTGCCGCAGTTGGGTGCGCGTTACCGCATCACCAACGACGACCAAGTGTTCATTTCTGTCGCTAAAAACGTCAAAGCACCCCCTAACTTCGTGTTTGGCAACATCGGTACCAGCGTGAAAGTGGTCAATGGCGTCGCCAACTTTGTTGGTGATGTGAAACAAGAATCGTCGTGGAATACCGATATCGGATATCGCCATCAAGATGACAAGTTCATCGCCTCGGTGACGGCGTTCTTCGTCGATTTCAAGGATCGTCAGGCAACCACCTTCGATCCAATCACGCAAGCGAGCAGCTACACCAACGTTGGCCGCGTTACCAACAAGGGCCTGGAATTCGAAATCGGCAATACGCCGATCAATGGCTGGGCGATGTACGGTTCGCTGGGTTTCAATAACAGCAAAATCAAGGACGACATGCTGTCCGCGACGAATGTGTACCTGCCGACTGCTGGCAAGGAAATGATCAACACGCCGAAGAAGAAAGCCGGCTTGTCGATCGAATATCAGAATGGCTCGTTCTGGACCCGCGTGAAAGCGCGCGCCACCGGCCAGCAGCAAGCATCGATGGTCAATGATGAAACGGCACCAGGCTACACCACCTTCGGTATCGACGGCGGCTACACCTTTGCCAACTTCGGTTACATCAAGCGTCCTAAGCTGACGTTTAACCTGAGCAACATCACGGACAAGCAGTACCGCAATCCGTCCTCGACCACCGTCAAGAACACGCAGCCTATCGCTGGTGTGACGACGTCGGTTGATACCCAGCGTTACTACCTGGGCGCACCACGCTTCGTATCGGTCACCCTGTCGATCGATATCTAATCGACGCTGACGCGCAGCCTGCAGGCCAGGCTGCGCGCGATGTGTTGCAACGGGCCTCAGGGCCCGTTTTTCTTTTCTGCCGGCGTTGTGCAGCCGGACCTTGTTTAACCTGTTTGCGCAATGCCGTACCCCGGCCGTTGCGCTATGCTGCGAAGCCTATGAAAACACTGCCCTTATCCCTGATCGCGGTGGCCATCGCCGCCGCCATGACCGGCTGCGCCACCCATCCTGTGGCACCCGTCGATATCAACCTGGTCGCCCTGAACGATTTTCACGGCAACCTCGACCGCAGCAAATTTACCTACACGAGCGCCGCCGATGCGGAGCGCAAGACGGTGCAGGCCGGCGGCATCGATACCCTGTCCGGCGCATTGACGGCGTGGCGGCGCGAAGATGCGCAGCTGATTTTTGTCGGCAATGGCGACCTGGTCGGCGCCAGCCCCGCCATGTCGGCGCTGTGGGGGCGACGAACCGAGCATCGTCGCCATGAATATGCTGGGCATGAAGGCCAGTTCCGTCGGCAACCATGAATTTGACCAGGGCAAGGCGGAATTGCTGCGCCAGCAGCGCGGCGGTTGCGAATCGTCGCGCGCCGACAAGGCGTGCAAGTTCACGCCCGACTTCAAGGGCGCCAGCTATACCTATATGGCGGCCAATGTGATCGACACGCAGACGGGCAAGTCCTTGCTGCCCGCCTACCGCATCGAAGAGGCGCATGGCGTGAAGGTGGGCCTGATCGGCGCCGTGCTGAAAGATACGCCGTCCGTGGTGACGGCCGCCGGCATTGCCGGCCTGCAGTTTGGCGATGAAGCGGACGCCATCAATGCCACCTTGCCGCAGCTGCGCGCGCAGGGCGTGGGCGTGTTCGTCGTGCTGCTGCACCAGGGCGGCGAGACGAAGGAAGCCGTCGACCAGCCCGACTGCAGCCATCTGAAAGGCGAAGTGGTCGACGTGGTGAAACGCCTTGATCCGGCGATCCAGCTGGTCATCAGCGGCCATTCGCACCAGGGCTATCTGTGCCGCGTCGATGGCCGGCTCGTGACGCAAGCACAGATGGGCGGACATATGTTGACGCGCATCAAGCTCAAGGTCGATCCCGTCAAGAATGCGCTGATTGATGCCAGCGCGCAAAACGTCGTCATGCTGCCAGGTATGTATGAGCCGGACCCGGCCGTGGCTTCTTACCTGGAATCGGTCAAGCAACGCAGTGCGGCCGAATTGTCGCGTCCCGTGGCCGCCATCGCCGTGCCCAGCGTGGGCCGCAGCACCAAGGGCGGCGGCGCTTCCCCGCTGGGCGACCTGGTAGCCGACAGCACCCTGTTCGGCGCACGCGCTGCCGGCGCGCAAATCGGCCTGATGAACAATGGCGGCATCCGCAAGGACCTGGAAGCGGGTGCCGACCTGATGACGAATGTGGGTCAGAACCAGGCTGTGGTGCCGTTTGGCAATACCTTGATCGTCGTCAGTCTTTCCGGCGCGCAAATCCGCACCTTGCTCGAACAGCAATGGCCGGGCGAAGAGGCCGGCGAAGGCAATTTGCTGCAAGTGTCCGAAGGTTTTAGTTATCGCTGGGACAGCACGCGGCCCCAGGGCCAGCGCGTGCTGCCCGGCAGCATCATGCTCAATGGCGTCGCCATTGATGATGGCCAACAATACCGTGTCGCGGCCAACAGTTTCCTGGCCGGCGGCGGCGACCGCTTCACCGTGCTGGCGGCCGGCACGCGCCGTCTGGACACGGGCGTGCGCGACATCGATGCCTTCAGCAATTACCTGATCGACCGCGCGCGGGCCGGCAAGCCCGCTGGCAGCGCCACGGCGGCGGGCCGCATCGTGCGCGTCAAATAATCTACAAGGAATAACCATGCGTCGTTTATCTGTTTCCCTGCTCGTCACTACCCTGTTCGCGGGCACGGCCCACGCCGATTTCACCATTCCCGGCTTTGAGCTGGTGCACACCTCGCCCGTGGAAACGAGCTTGACCAATCCCGACCTGCGCGAGCCCGTCGCCGTGTGGAGCGAGCTGTTCGATGGTGCAAAAAAAGAGATCGTCATCGCCCAGTTCTATGCCGTCAGCAAGCCGGGCACGGCCTTTGAAAAGGTGCTGGCCAGCCTGACGGCCGCCGGCCAGCGCGGCGTGAAGATCCGCTTCCTGCTGGACCAGAAGGGCGTGGGCCTGTCGGAAGCGGCCACCATCGCCCGCATCAAGGCGATCCCGAACCTGGACTTGCGCCTCATCGATTTCAATAAAATCACGGGCAATGGCATCGTGCACGCAAAATACCTGGCCGTCGATGGCCAGGTCGCGT
The DNA here is from genome assembly GCF_056037845.1 of Janthinobacterium sp. TPC_1. NCBI lineage: Bacteria > Pseudomonadati > Pseudomonadota > Betaproteobacteria > Burkholderiales > Oxalobacteraceae > Janthinobacterium > Janthinobacterium sp. TPC_1. The sequence goes on from NZ_CP195157.1 coordinate 2,611,464, forward strand.
ACATCGGCAGCCAGAACTTCGACTGGCGCTCGTTCGAGCACATCCATGAAACGGGCTTGAAGATCACGGAGCCCGCCATGGTGGGCCAGGTGCAGGCGATTTTTGAACAGGATTGGCAAGCCCAGGCGCTGACGTCGCAAGGCAGCCGCGCCACGGTGCTCAACAGCAAGGTGGTGCCAGCCAATTACGCGCAAAACGCCTTCCTGCTGGCCAGCCCGAACGCGTACAACCCGGCCGGCGTGGGCGACTCGGAAACGGGCTTGCCTGCCCTGCTGGCGGAAGCGAAAAACGAAGTGCGCATCCAGTTGCTCGACTATGCGCCGCTGTCCTACGGCCCGAACCGCACGCGGCCGTACTATGCCGTGATCGACAACGCCGTGCGCGCGGCCGCCCAGCGCGGCGTGAAAATCAAGCTGATGGTATCGAGCTGGAATACGGAAGCGCCCGCCATTGCCTACCTGAAAAGCCTGGCCCTGCTGCCGAACGTGGAAATCCGCATCGTGACGATTCCTGCGGCGTCGACGGGGTTCATCCCGTTCGCACGCGTGATCCATAGCAAGACCATGAGCATCGACGGCAAGCTGGCCTGGGTCGGCACGAGCAACTGGGCGGGCGGCTATTTTGATTTGTCGCGCAACCTGGAAGTGGTGCTGCGCAACGACGCCATGGCGCAACGCATCGCCGCGCTGCATGAGCAGACGTGGAGCTCGGCGTATGCGCAGCCGATCGACATCAACAAGCAGTATCCGAAGCCGGCGAAAGCCACGCCACAGGGCAAGGAGTAATGGTGAACATGAAAAAATTACTGTGCGTGCTGGCGCTGGGCGCCGCTTTCGCTTCCGGCAATGCGCTGGCCTGGGGCAACGACGGCCACCGCGCCGTGGGCGCCATTGCCGATCAATTGCTCAAAGGCAGCGCGGCCCAGGCGCATATCTCCCAATTGCTGTTGCCGGGCGAAAGCCTGGAAAAGATCGCCAATTGGCCCGACTGCGTGAAGGGCACGTATTGCGGCCCGCAATCGCCGGAAATGTTGACCTATGTCGCGGCGAACCCCAAGCATGGCGAGTACCATTACACGAACGTGCCATTCCAGAATGCGCACTATCATGACCATGGCGTGGGCACGGCCGACGACGATATCGTGCAGACGCTCAAGCGGGCGATCCTGGTGTTGCAAGGCAAGGCTGATGCGGCCAGCAATCCGCACGGTTTCAGCCAGCGCGAAGCTTTGATTTTGATCACGCACCTGGTGGGCGATATCCACCAGCCCCTGCATGTGGGCAATGCGTTTCTCGGCAAGGATGGCCAGTTCTTCGTGCCCGCTACACAGGCGCAGATCGACGACGTCGCCATTTTCAATGCGCGCGGCGGCAACGACTTGCTGCTCGACGATGCGAAGATGACGGCGCTGTCGGACGCCGTGATTCCCGCGCCGTTGCCGGCCGACGATGGCGCGGCCAAGCCGGCCAGCAGCTATCCGAAGTCGCCCACCAGGCCCCTGCATTCCTACTGGGATACGACCGTGGTCGATTACGCCATGCGCCGCCTGAGCACGCGCACGCCGCAGCAGTTCGCGCGCACCGTGATCGCCAGCGTGCCTGTGGTGAGCGCCAACAGCGGCGACCCCGCCACCTGGCCGTATCAGTGGGCCGATGCCGCGCTGGCGGCGTCAAAGCTTGCTTTCACGGACGTGGCGGCGGGACCGGCCACGCAGCAGACCAGCCGCAAGGGCGATGTCTATAATGTGTGGAGCTTGACGGTGCCGGACAATTACCCGGTGCCCAGCTCGGCGCTGGCCAAGCAGCAGCTGACCGAGGCGGGCTATCGCCTGGCTGCCGTGCTGCAGGCGATCTGGCCACAGTAAGGTGTCATCCGAAAGCGGCCTGCGGGCCGCTTTTTTCATGCCAGGGTGATGGCGATGCCCATCTCGCGGAAGGGGGCGACCAGGGCGTCTTCCACGTCGCGGTGCACGACGATATCGTTGATATGGCTCAAGGGTGCGATTTGGAACGGCGAGGTTGTGTTGAACTTTTCAGGTGACGCCAGCACAACGGTGCGTGCGGCGGCCTCGCTCAGGGCGCGTTTCACGCACGCTTCTTCGTAATCGCCGGTGGTGATGCCCGCTTGCGGATGCAGGCTGGACACGCCCATGAAATACAGGTCGGCGCGGATGCGGCCGATGGCTTCCACGGTGGCCGCGCCGACGCCCACGATCGAGTGCTTGTACAGGCGCCCGCCCAGCATCAGCACCTCGATGAACGGGTGATGTAGCAGTTCGACGGCAATCGACGGGCTGTGCGTGACGACGGTGGCGCGCAAGTCGCGCGGCAACTGGCGCGCCAGCTGCACGGCGGTCGTGCCGCCATCGATGAATGCCACTTGCCCCGTTTGTATCATGGCGCCCGCTGCGCGGCCGATGGCGGGCTTGGCTTCCGGCGAAATCTGTTCGCGGGCCGCAAACGGAGCCAATGCTGGCGAGCTGGATAGCAAGGGCAGGGCGCCGCCGTGCACGCGTTCCAGTAAACCCTCTTTCGCCAGCTCGCGCAAGTCGCGCCGTATCGTGTCTTCCGACAAGCCAAGGGCGTCGCTGACGGCCTTGGCGACGATCTGCCCTTCGCGCTGGAGCAAGTCCAGCAGGTATTGTTTGCGTTGATGTGTGAGCATGGTTTTTCTTATATTTTCTTGATATTGCACGAGTTTGCATGATAAAGTCGACGAACGCAAGCACAAGGAGATGATATGCGCGAAGAAAATAGCAAGCAGGAACGGGTCCGCATCCAGCAGGTGCAAACCCTGTCGCATGACTGGTATCTGCTGCAAAAGACCACGTTCGACTATCTGCGCCACGATGGCGAATGGCAGACGCAGACGCGGGAAACCTATGACCGCGGCGATGGCGCCACCATCCTGCTGTACAACAAGGTCAAACGCACGGTGGTTTTGATCCGCCAGTTCCGCTTTCCCACGTATCGCGAGGGCCACGACGGTTTCCTCATCGAAGCGGCCGCCGGCTTGCTGGAAGAAGCCAGCGCCGAGCAGCGCATCCGCGCCGAAGTGGAAGAGGAAACCGGTTACCGGGTGGGGCAGGTGCACAAGGTGTTCCAGGCCTTCATGAGTCCCGGTTCCGTGACGGAGCGCTTGCATTTCTTCGTGGCCGAAACGACCCGGCCAGCCGCATCGGCGACGGCGGCGGCCTGGCGCACGAAGGGGAAGACATCGAAGTGCTGGAACTGCCCCTGGCGCAAGCCATGCAGATGGTGGCCGATGGCCGCATCTGCGATGGCAAGACCATCATGCTGCTGCAGCATGCGCAGCTGCACTTGATGCCGCGCAAAAGGGGACTGCAGATTTTAGTGGCTGGCCCGTATCGTTCCGGCACGGGCGACGATCCGGCCTTGATGGCGCGCAATGTGGCGGCCATGGAAGCCGCCTGCCTTCCGTTGTATGAAAAGGGACACATGCCTGTGCTCGGTGAATGGCTGGCCTTGCCGATGCTGGCGCTGGCAGGCTCAACCGGGGTGGGCGATGCCGTGTACGAGGAATTGTTTCACGCGCATGCGACGCGTTTATTGAGCCATTGCGATGCCGTGCTGCGCCTCGGTGGCGCATCGGCTGGGGCAGACCAGATGGTCAACGTAGCGCGCAGCCTGGGCCTTGCCGTATTTTTTTCACCGGACGAGATTCCAATGGCGTAAAAAAAGCGAAGCCCGCGGGCTTCGCTTTTTTGCGCCACGTCAAAGCCAGGCTTAACGAGACTTTACAAACGGAATGCCAATCGCCTTCGGCGCGATGGATTTCGCCATCAGGCCCGCCAGCACGATCACGGTGACGACGTATGGCACCATCTGGATCAGCGAGCCGGGGATGCGGCCCACGACGGGCAAGTCCACGCCTTCAATCTGGATCTGGATGGCGGCGAAGAAGCCGAACATCAGGCAGCCGAGGAAAGTGTAGACGGGGCGCCAGTTGCCGAAGACCATGGCCGTCAGGGCCAGGTAGCCGGCGCCAGCCGACATGTCGCGCAGGAAGAAGCCGCTTTGCACGATGGCAAGATACGCGCCCGAGAACGAGCACAGGATGCCGGCCACCAGCATGGCCAGGTAGCGCGTCGCTTCCACGCTCACACCAGCCGAGTCGGCCGCGTGCGGGTTTTCGCCGCAGGCGCGCAGGCGCAGGCCGAAGCGCGTGTGGTACAGCAGCCAGTGCACGAGCGGGATCAGCAGGAACGCCACGTAGACGAGGATGGAATGGCCGCCGATCAGGTGGGCATACACCCAGCCGATGAAGGGAATGTGTTCCACGTACTGCGTGCCCGGCAAGACCACGTCGAACAGCCGCGCCGAACCGAGGTCGGGCGTGCGGCCGCCCTGCTGGAAGAAAAATTGTGCCAGCACAAACGTCAAGCCGCTCATGGCGATGTTGATGGCCATGCCGGCCACCAGCTGATTACCCTTTTGCGTGATGCTGACGTACGCCTGCAGCAGGGCCAGCGCGACGCAGACGAGCATGCCGGCAGCCATGCCGTAGTACGGGTTTTGCGTCGTGTAGGCCACGGCGGCGGAAGCAAACGCGCTGGCCAGGATCTTGCCTTCCAGGCCGATGTCGATCATGCCGCTGCGTTCGGCGAACAGGCCGGCCATGGCGGCAAAGATCAGGACGGGCGCATTGCGCACGGTCGATACCAGGATGCTGGCGAAATGAAAGTCGTCGAGTGTCATGGTGTTAGCCTTTGGTGCGCTTGAGCAGAGCGGAAATGGCCGGTGCGTAGAAGTTTTCCATGGCGCCGCAGAACAGGATGATCAAGCCCTGGATGAAAATGAAAGTTTCCGTCGGGATATTCGGTTTTTCCAGCGACAGGTCGAATCCGCCCTGGATCAGCGCACCGAACAGCACGGCCGACAGGAAGATGCCGACCGGGTGCTGGCGGCCCATCAGGGCGATGGCGATGCCGATGAAGCCGGCGCCACCGACGAAGTTGAGCGACAGGTAGTGCGTCGAGCCCATGATGGAATTGACGGAACCCAGGCCCGCCAGCGCGCCGGAAATGAGCATGACGATGATGATCATCTTGCTGATCGACACACCTGCGTAGTGGGCCGCGTGCTTGTTGAGGCCCGTGGCGCGCAGCTTGAAGCCCCACGACGAACGCCAGACCATCACGCCATAGATGACCAGCGCGGCGATCGCCAGGATAAAGCTGATGTTCAGCGGCGTGTCGCCCAGCGACGGGAACCAGGTGGAGAGGCGCGGCATTTCGCCGCTTTCCGCAAACACGCGGCTGGCCGTGTTCTGCTCGCCCGGCGGAATCAGGTACTTTACGATAATAAAATTCATCAGGCTGGCGGCGATGAAGTTGAACATGATGGTGGTCACCACGATATGGCTGCCGCGCTTGGCTTGCAGGTAGCCGGGCAAGAAGCCCCATAATGCGCCGAACAGGGCCGCACCGATCATGGCGGCGGGAATCAGGAGCCAGGCGGGCAGGGTCTGGTCGAAAGCCAGCATGGCGACAGTCAAGCCCAGGCCGCCGATATACATCTGGCCTTCGGAACCGATATTGAACAGCCCGGCCTGCATCGCCACGGAAACGGACAGGCCCGTGAAGATGAAGGTGCTGGCGTAGAACAGGGTGTAGCTCAAGCCTTCCGGATTGAGGATGGCGCTGTTGATCAGGATCAACAGCGATTCGGCCGGGTCTTCGCCCAGCATATAAATCACCAGGGCGGCGACCAGCAAGGCCGACAGCAGGTTTAACATGGGCATGACAAAGGCTGTCGCCCAGCGTGGCAAGTCGTTATTCATGATTTATGCATTCCCCCCATCAACAGACCGATGCGGGTGGTATCGAATTCTTCAATTTTCAGTTCGCCGGTGATGCGTCCGCCGCACATGACGAGAATGCGGTCGGCCAGCGCCCGCACTTCTTCCAGTTCGACGGACACCAGCAGGATCGCCACGCCCGCGTCGCGCAGGGCCAGCAATTGCGTATGGATGCTTTCGATGGTGCCGATGTCGACGCCGCGCGTGGGCTGCCCCACCAGCATCAGTTTCGGCTTGGCCAGTACTTCGCGCGCGATCACCACCTTTTGCTGGTTACCGCCCGACAACAAGCCGATGCGCAGATCCGGATTGGCCGGACGCACGTCGAAAGTCTTCAGTAATTCCGCGCAGCGGGCGCCGATGGCCTTGAAGTTGAACAAACCCCAGCGGTTTTTCAGGTGATCCTGGTAACCGAGGATGGTGTTCTGCATGACGGAAAAATTCTTCACCACGCCATCGCGCAAGCGGTCTTCCGGAATGTGGGCAATGCCCAGTTCGCGGAAGGCCAGCGGCAAGCCGTCGGCATCGTGGCGCTTGGCAAATGGCAAGTCCTTGTCCAGGAAGCGCAGCTTGCCGGACGTCGGCAAGCGCATGCCCGAGAGGATTTCCAGCAGTTCGCTCTGGCCATTGCCCGAGACCCCCGCGATGGCGACGATTTCGCCGGCGCGCAAGTTGAAACCTATGTCGGCCAGCAATTTGACCTGCTGCTCGTCAGCCAGTTGCAAACCGTCAACTTCCAGCACCGTGGCGCCCGGATTGTACGGTGCGCGCGGCAAGTGGCTCTGGATGGGGCGGCCCACCATCATGTTGGCCAGTTCTTCCTTCGAGGTGCCGGCGGCGTCGCCACGGCGCCCACCACCGTGCCGCCGCGCATGACGGTGACGTTGTCGGTGATTTCCAGGATCTCTTGCAGCTTGTGCGTGATCAAGATGATGGTCTTGCCTTGTTCCTTGAACAAGCGCAAGATTTCAAACAGCGAGGCCGTTTCCTGGGCCGTCAGCACGGCCGTCGGCTCGTCGAGGATCAGGATATTGGCGCTGCGGTAAATCTGCTTGAGGATTTCCACGCGCTGTTGCGCGCCGACGGACAGGTCTTCGATCTTCGCCAGCGGGTCGACGTCGAGGCGGTAGCGCGCGCAAATCTCGCGCAATTTCGCTTCCGCTTCCGTGCGGTGGCTGGCCAGGCGGAAACCGCCTTCCGTGCCCAGCATGATATTGTCGAGGACGGTGAAGTTTTCGACCAGCATGAAGTGCTGGTGCACCATGCCGATGCCGAGGTTGATCGCTTCCTGGCTGTTGCGGATAGGCTGTACTTTACCGTCGAGCAAGATTTCTCCGCCGTCGGCACGGTAATACCCGTACAGGATGCTCATCAAGGTCGATTTGCCGGCGCCATTCTCTCCCACCAGGCCGTGGATACTGCCCTTGGCGATGGAGAAGCTGACGTCGGCGTTCGCCTTCACATGTCCAAACTGCTTGGAAATGCTGCGAAATTCTACTGCTGGCTGCATAGGTTCATAACTGGATAGTTTCATGGAAACGCGCCGCGCGGAGACAGGCCCCGGCGGCGCGCTAAAAGATACGGAGAAAAATTAAACCGGGCAGCTGCTGCCGACGCGGTAATCGATCACTTTGATCTTGCCATCGATAATGTCCTTACGCGCACCCAACACGCGTTTTTCGATTTCCGGCGTAATCAGCTTGCGGTTGTTCGCGTCGAGCGCCCAATCCACGCCGCCTTCTTTCAAGCCTTTATAGCTGACGCCACCTTTCCAGGTGCCGTTCTTGACTTCCATGAAGCTGTCGTAGACCGTGTTGTCGACGCGCTTGACCATCGAGTCAGGATGCTGCCTGGATACAAATGGTTCTGGTTCGAATCGACGCCGATGGCCAGCTTGCCTTTTTCCTTGGCCATTTGCAGGGTGCCCATGCCGCTGCCGCCAGCGACGGCGAAGACGACATCGACGCCGCGCTCGAATTGCGAGCGGGCCAGTTCGCCACCCTTGGCCGGGTCATTCCAGGCGCCGGACGTGGTGCCGACCATGTTTTGCGTGATTTCCGCTTTTGCATTCACGGCCTTGACGCCTTGCGCGTAGCCGCAGGCGAAGTTGCGGATCAGGGGAATATCGATGCCGCCGATGAAGCCGACCTTCTTGCTCTTGCTGGCCATGGCCGCAGCCACGCCCACCAGGTAGGAGCCTTCTTCTTCCTTGAAGACAACGGAATTGACGTTGCTGCCGGCAGCCTGGCCATCGATCAGCACGAATTTGACGTTCGGGAATTCCTTGGCGACCTTTTGCACGGCTTGCGTTTGCGCAAAGCCGATGGCGGCGATCATGTCGAGTTTCTTGCGGGCCAGGCCGCGCATGACTTGCTCGGCTTGCGTATCGCTCGATGCCTGGACTTCGATGAAGGAAATGCCCGTGTCTTTTTTGAAGCGCGAGGCGCCTTCGAAAGCGGATTGGTTGAACGACTTGTCGAACTTGCCGCCCGCGTCATACACGACACCCAGTTTTGGGGTAGCCGCGGACGCTTGAGCAGTCAGAAATACGGCTGCGATCGTCAAACTAAATTGTGTAAGTTTCATGAATTGGCTCCTGGAAGATCGATATTGTATATTTTTTATAGGTGAAACATATAATTTGGGGCCGATTTAGCCTGTTTTTGATGCACGAGGTGATAATTCCTTATCAACATTGCACTGTATTGCACAAGATCATTGCTGGCCTCGACTGCTTTGATGTCGACAGTGTGATGCTCATGCAACAGTCGCGCCCCGTCTCTTTTATAGGTACAACATCGAATGGGGCTGCCGGAGCGGGCTGGGATGCGCCGTCAGTGGACGGGCTGGGCAAGCACGGAACCGGCGCCGCGATGGGCGTCCGAATCACTATGCATCATGCCAGATATGTATGACAAATACGTTTTTGTTTATGTATTTATATGCGGCGCATATAAATGGCCTGTCAGGCTGATGGGGGATTGATGATATTCAGGAAAGCCCGCACGACGGGAGCGTCATCGAGCGTCGTGTAGCTGATGTACAGGTTGGCCGACGGCGGATTCGTCTTGATGGGCAGGAAGACGACGCCGGGCCAGCCGATGCGGCTCGTCGTTTCCGGCACCAGGGTCACGCCCAGGCCCGCGCCCACCATGGCCAGCAGGGTTTGCGGTTCGCTCGCTTCCTGGAAAATCACGGGTTCGAAACCCGCGTTGATGCAGCATTGCACCAGGTAGCGGGGAAACGCGGATTTGTCGAGGTTGAGGGTCAGCATCGGCTCGTGGGCGATGTCGATCAGCTCGATGGCGGTGTTTTTCGCCAGTGGATGGTGTTCATTGACGGCCACGCAGACGTTTTCGCGGAAGCACAGTTCCTGGCGCAGGTTGTCGTGGCGCAAGTCGTCGTCATTGAGCTTGGGTTCGCGCCAGAAACCCACGTCGATCTGCTTGGCGCGCAAGGCTTCATATTGCACCGTGGGACCGAATTCATGGATGGTCCAGGTGACGCGGGGGAATTTGGTCTGGAATTCTTCCAGCAGGCTGGGGATGGGGCCCCACATGGCCGAGCCGACGATGCCCACGCGCAAGCGGCCCACTTCGCCGCGGTCGATCTGGCGGATGGTGTCGATGGTCATGCGCATCTTGGCCAACAGTTCGGCCGCCTCGTTCATCAGCGCCTTGCCCGCCACGGTCAGCTCGAAGGTGCGCGTGGTGCGCGCAAACAGGCGAACGCCCAGTTCGCTTTCCAGTTTCATGATCTGCTGGCTCAGGGGCGGCTGCGAGATATGCAGGCGCTCGGCGGCGCGGCTGAAGCTTTTCTCCTCGGCAACGGCAAGAAAATACTTTAACTGTTTCAGATCGATGGACATGCTTTCCTTGCATTACCTGATACTAAGCGAAAACCTAAGCGCGGGAACGGCGCGCGAGCCTGAAGGCTGCGCGCTTTTTTATGGCAGTCCTATTATCGTGCCACGACAGCCTGCATGGCAATGGCCAGCGCGGTGCCGACATGCGCATTGTGCTTGACCAGGGCGATATTCGTCGCCAGGCTGCGGCCATCCGTCAGTTGCTTGATGCGCGACAACAGGAAAGGCGTGACTTGCTTGCCCTTCACGCCGCCCGCGTCCGCTTCCTGCAGCGCTTGCGTGGTGATCGCATCGATTTCTTCCTTCGGCATCGCTTGCGCGGCGGGCACGGGGTTGCTGACGATCACGCCGCCTTTCAAGCCCAGCTGCCACTTGGTGCCGATGAAGGCGGCCTGTTCCTCAGCCGTGTCGAGGCGGAAATCGGCCTTGAAGCCGCTTTCGCGCGTGAAGAAGGCGGGAAAACCTTCCTGGCCCACGCTGATGACGGGCACGCCATGGGTTTCCAGGTATTCCAGGGTCAGGCCGATGTCGAGGATGGATTTGACGCCCGCGCAGACGACGGCGACGGAGGTTTGCGCCAGTTCCTGCAAGTCGGCGGAAATGTCGAAGCTCGTTTCCGCGCCGCGGTGCACGCCGCCGATGCCGCCCGTGACGAACACGGCGATGCCGGCCAGTTCCGCGCAGATCATGGTGGCGGCCACGGTGGTGGCGCCCAGTTTGCGCTGCGACAAGACGAATGGCAAGTCGCGGCGGCTGACCTTCATGGCGTCGGGCGAGGTGCCCAGCAATTCCAGCTGTTCCGGCGACAGGCCCACGCAGATCTTGCCGTCGATGATGGCGATGGTGGCCGGCACGGCGCCGCCGTCGCGGATGATCTGTTCCACTTCGCGCGCCATTTCCACGTTTTGCGGATACGGCATGCCGTGCGAAATGATGGTCGATTCCAGCGCCACGATGGCCTTGCCGGCGGGCGCGCGCGCGTCGAGGACTTCTTGCGAGAACGAGAGGAAGTTATTCAGTTGCGTCATGTGTCAATCCTGTTGAAAGAGGGTAGGGGGAGGCGGCGCCAGGTCGGCGTCGTCGATATCGTCGAGGGCGCCGGCCGAAATCTGGGGCGAGACGGTGGCAGCCGATTCCAGGGTCATGGCCGCCAGCTTCAAGCCGCGCCGGCATGCCAGTTTCAAATCGCTGCTGTCGTGGTAGAGCGACCAGCAGACGGCGGCGGAAAACGCGTCGCCGGCGCCCGTCACGTCGACGGCGTCCACTTCGCGCGCGGCCAGGTGGACGATGGGCGCGTCCAGGCTGTCGCCATCGGTGAAATACACGCCTTCGCCGCCGCAGGTGACGATCACCTGGCGCGCGCCCTGGCGCTGCACTTCGCGGCAGGCGGCGCGCACCTCAAACGCCGTTGGCAAGGCCCGCGCCACGCGCGTTTCCAGTTCGCCCCGGTTGAGGATCAGCAAGTGCAAGCCCGTCAGGTCTTGCGGCAGGTGCGCCATCTTCGGCTGCGAGACGGCGACGATGACCAGCGGCGTCGCACGGGCAGCATCCTGGCGCGCATCGGCCAGCAGTGCCTGCACGCTATCGTGGCCCAGGTTCAGGTCGCAGACGGTGAGGGCGGCGGCGGCGCGCTGCGGCTGGCGGCTGTGCAAAAAGGCGGGCGTCAGCTGTTCATACAGTTGCATGTTGGCCATCGCCAGCAGCATTTCGCCATGTTCATCGAGCACGGCCGTATAGGTGCCGCTGCTGGTGTTGCTCAGGTGCAGGCTGCCGCGCATGTCGATGCCCGCGTCTTCCGCGTGCGTCTGCAGCGCGTGGCCGGCCGCATCGTCGCCCAGCGCCGTCAGCAGGGCGACGGGAATCGACAATCGGGCCAGGTTTTCCGCGATGTTGCGGCCCACGCCGCCAAACACTTCTTCCGAACGCACGGGATTCGAGGTGCCCATCTGCAGGGTAGCCAGGGTGCGCATCTTGCGGTCGAGGTTGGCGGCGCCTATGCACAGCACGGGGCGGCTGTCGGGCAGCACGTAAGCGCGTCCCAGCAGGCGCCGCTCGCGGATCAGCCCGGCGATGTGGCCGGCGACGGCCGAGCGCGACAAGCCCAGTTCGCTCGCCAGGTCTTGCTGCGAGATGAAGGGATTGTTGCGGATCAGCGTGTACAGCTGGTCTTTTTTATTGGTATCGGTCACAGGTTTTCGCTGAAGGATTAAACATTTGTCCGAAACTGTAAACATTTGTCTTTGTGGTGTCAAGCTCGTCTCAAAGGTGCGCGAAACGTGTTCGTATGGAGCTTGTATGCATGCATTTCCGGGGCATTGCCGGGGCGTGGCCGCTGCTGGCGGACGAACGCTTGCCTGGACTATAATATCGGCGATTTATATTTAAATTGTATAAATTGGTAAGAAAAATGGTATTTGCCATACATATTCCGTTTGATGCATAGTGGCGGCAAATAGAGACAATACGCATTTCGATATACCTGTAACACCATACAAACCCGATACCTGGGCCGCAGCCCCTCACCGGGCGCGGCTGCGCAGGCAGCAACCATCATCATTAGTCAATCAGAGGATAACCATGTCGAACAACGCCCCTTTCCACGCCGCCGAAATCATCCGTGCCCGCGCTCCTGAAAATTTCAAGCCGCGCGTGGCGATGATCCTCGGCTCCGGCCTGGGTGTGTTGGCCGAGCAGATGACGGACGCCGTCAGCATCAGCTTTGACGAATTGCCAGGTTTTCCGATCAGCACCGTGCACGGCCATGCGGGCGAACTGGTGGTCGGCACCCTGTCGGGCGTCGCCGTCGTCTGCATGAAGGGCCGTGGCCACTTCTATGAAGGCTATGGCATGGGCGTGATGACGAGCGCCATCCGCACCTTGAAACTGCTGGGCTGCGAAATGCTGTTCGTCACCAACGCCGCCGGTTCCCTGCGCCCTGAAGTGGACGCCGGCAGCCTGGTCGCCATCAGCGACCCATATCAACCTGCTGCCAGGCACGCCGATGGTCGGCCCGAACGACGACCGCTTCGGCCCGCGCTTCTTCAGCATGGCCAACGCCTACGACGCCGAACTGCGCCAGCAAGTCAAGGACACTGCAGCCGCCAGCGGCATCACCCTGCACGAAGGCGTGTTCGTCGCCTACCCTGGCCCGAACTTCGAGACGGCCGCCGAAATCCGCATGATGGCCCGCCTGGGCGCCGATACGGTCGGCATGTCCGTGGTGCCGGAAGTGGTCTCGGCCCGCCATTGCGACCTGAAAGTGGTGGGCGTGTCCGTCATCACCAACCTGGCCGAAGGCATGTCGCCATTCGCCCTGTCGCACGAGCAAACCCTGAAATACGCGGCCATCGGCGCAAAAGACCTGGTCAAGCTGATTCTGGCCTTCCTCTCCAAAGTAGCTGAAAAGCCGCAAGCCTAAGCACTTTTTTTACGCAGTAGCGGCGCGCCGGCCACCGGCGCTGCCGCGTGGCAGGCCGGGGAAATCCGGCCTACACTGTTCGCATCACCCCGCATCAATCCATAAAGCGAGCCTTATCATGTCACGCGCATTTATCCTCCTGCTTGATTCCTTCGGCCTTGGCGCGACGCCAGACGCCGCCAAGTATGGCGACGCAGGTGCCAATACCTTTGGCCACATTGCCAGCACTGTCGCCAAAAGCGGCAAGACCTTGAAACTCCCGAACATGGAACGCCTGGGACTGGGCGCCGCCGCGCACCTGGCCAGCGGCGAATGGGCCACGGGCTTCGACCAGCGCGACGGCTTCACCGGCGCCTACGGCGCGGCGCGCGAGCGCTCCACCGGCAAGGACACGCAGAGCGGCCACTGGGAAATCGCCGGCGTGCCCGTCGAATTCGACTGGGGCTATTTTCCCCGCACCACGCCGTCGTTCCCGGCCGACCTGACCGACAAACTCAAAGCCCTGTCCGGCGTGCCCGGCTTCCTGGGCGACTGCCATGCCTCGGGCACGGACATCATCAACAAGCATGGCGACGAGCACGTCGCCACCGGCAAGCTGATTATCTATACCTCGGGCGACTCGGTGATGCAGATCGCCGCGCACGAAGAATCGTTCGGCCTCGAGCGCCTGTACGAAGTGTGCGAAATGGCCTTCAAGCTGGTCGAGCCGTACAACATCGGCCGCGTCATCGCCCGCCCGTTCACGGGCAGCAACGGCAATTACACGCGCACTTCCAACCGCCACGACTATGCGGTGGCGCCGCCAAGCAAGACCCTGCTCGACCACGTGAAGGATGCGGGCGGCGAAGTCGTCGGCCTGGGCAAGATCAGCGACATTTTCGCCACCCAGGGTATTTCCAGAGTCGTGAAGGGCGTCGACAACATGGCGCTGTTCGAAGCGCTGCTGAAGACGGCCGATGAAGTGCAGGACAAGTCGCTCACTTTCGTGAACTTCGTCGATTTCGACCAGGCGTTCGGCCACCGCCGCAACGTCGAGGGCTATGCCGACGCGCTGCGCGAAATGGATGCGCGCCTGCCGGAATTCATGGCCAAGCTGAAGGAAGGCGACCTGGTCGTGATCACTGCCGACCATGGCTGCGACCCCACCTGGCACGGCTCCGACCACACCCGCGAACACATTCCGATGATTTTCTTCGGTCCCGGCGTCGCCCCGCGCGCACTGGGTATTTCCGAGACGTTCTCCGATATTGGCCAAACCCTCGCCAAGCACCTTGGCGTACCACCACTTGCTAATGGAACCAGCTTGTTATGACACTCATGCACCCCGAATTCAAGCGTAACGAGGCCGTCGGCCTCGACCTGGGCTGGATCAACCAGATCCGCGTCAACCGCGCCGCGACGGACCGCCGCGCGGCCAGCCTGGCGAACCGCCGTACCGTGAAAAAGGAATACCAGGCCGCCTGGCTGGTGAAAGCCATCCAGATGATCGACCTGACCACCCTGGGCGGCGACGATACGCCGGGCCGCGTGGAGCGCCTGTGCATGAAGGCCATGCGTCCGCTGCGCGCCGACCTGATGGCCGCACTGGGTCTGACGCAGCTGAGCACCGGCGCCGTGTGCGTGTACCACGAGATGATCGCCCCGGCCGTGAACGTCATCCAGGGCCGCTTGCCTATCGCTGCCGTGTCGACCGCCTTCCCGGCCGGCCTGACGAACATGGAAACGAAGCTGCGCGAGATCGAACTGTCGGTCGCCGCGGGCGCTTCGGAAATCGATATCGTCATCACGCGCCAGCACGTCCTGAACGGCAACTGGCAAGTGCTGTACGACGAAATGCTGGCTTACCGCAAGGCGTGCGGCGAAGCGCACGTGAAGGCGATTCTCGCCACGGGCGACTTGCTGACCATGGAAAACGTGGCCAAGGCGTCGTGGGTCTGCATGATGGCCGGCGCCGATTTCATCAAGACGTCCACCGGCAAGGAAAGCGTCAACGCCACCATTCCCGTGGCCCTGACGATGGTGCGCACGGTGCGCGAATACTATGAACAGACGGGTTTCAAGGTGGGCTTCAAGCCGGCCGGCGGCGTCAGTTCGGCCAAGAGCGCGCTGCAGTTCCTGACCCTGATGAAGGAAGAGCTGGGCAACGAATGGCTGCAGCCGCACCTGTTCCGCATCGGCGCTTCCAGCCTGCTGACCGACATCGAGCGCCAGCTCGAGCACTACGTCACCGGCAGCTACTCGGCCAATCATCGTCACGCACAACCTTAAAGAACAATCGTCATGCCAACAATTAACGAGATTCTCACTACTATGGACTACGGCCCTGCTCCCGAAAGTCAAAAAGAAGCGCAAGCGTGGCTCGACGGCCATCAGCGCACATTCGGCCTGTTCATTGACAACGCCTGGAGCGAGCCGGCCGAACTGTTCGCCTCGACCAATCCTGCCGATGGCACGCAGCTGGCCGAACTGACGCAAGCCACCGATGCGGACGTGGAACGGGCTGTGGAAGCGGCGCGCCGCGCGCTGCCCGTATGGCAAGGCATGGGAGGCCATGGCCGCGCCAAGGTCATGTACGCGCTGGCCCGTCTGCTGCAAAGGCATTCGCGCCTGTTCGCCGTGCTCGAAACCCTGGACAACGGCAAGACCATCCGCGAAACGCGCGATATCGACCTGCCGCTGGCCGCGCGCCATTTCTACCATCACGCCGGCTGGGCGCAGCTGCAGTCGGAAGAATTCGCCGACTACCGCGCCGTGGGCGTGGTGGGCCAGATCGTGCCGTGGAATTTCCCCCTGCTGATGCTGTCGTGGAAAATCGCTCCGGCCCTGGCGGCCGGTAACACGGTCGTCTTCAAGCCGGCCGAATTCACGTCGCTGACCGCCATGCTGTTCGCCGAATTGTGCGTGCAGGCGGGCGTGCCGGCCGGCGTGGTCAACATCGTCACGGGCGACGGCCGCGTGGGTTCGGCCATCGTCAACCACCCCGGCGTCGACAAGATCGCGTTTACGGGTTCCACCGAAGTAGGCCGCTTGATCCGCGAAGCGACGGCCGGCAGCGGCAAGAAGCTGTCGCTGGAATTGGGCGGCAAGTCGCCGTTCATCGTCTTCGAAGACGCGGACCTGGACGGCGCCGTGGAAGGCCTGGTCGACTCGATCTGGTTCAACCAGGGACAAGTGTGCTGCGCCGGCTCGCGCCTGCTGGTGCAGGAATCGGTCCAGGAGCGCTTCCTGAACAAGGTACGCGCCCGCATGGAAAACCTGCGCCTCGGCTCGCCCCTGGACAAATCGATGGACGTGGGCGCGCTGGTCGACCCCGTGCAGCGCCAGCGCATCGCCGCGCTGGTCGATACCGCCCGTGCCGAAGGCTGCGACGTGTGGCAACCGGCGTGCGAATTGCCGGCTGACGGCTCGTGGTTCCCGCCGACCCTGATCACGGGCGCGTCGACCTCGGCCGCCGTGGCACAGGCTGAAATCTTCGGCCCCGTGCTGGTGGCCATGAGCTTCCGCACGCCGCCTGAAGCGGTGCAGCTGGCGAACAACACGGTGTACGGCCTGGCCGCCAGCGTGTGGACCGAGTCGATCAGCCTGGCCCTCGATATCGCGCCCGCCATCAAGGCTGGCGTGGTGTGGATCAACAGCGCCAACCAGTTCGACGCGGCCTGCGGCTTCGGCGGCTACCGCGAATCGGGCTTCGGTCGTGAAGGCGGCCGTGAAGGCATGCTGGAATACATGACGGCCCTGGCCGAAGATGCACGTCCGGCCTTGCCGGTGGTGGAAGCGAAAGCCAAGACCAATGCGAAGCCGGCGGCAGCCGACCCGTTCGCGATCGACCGCACGGCCAAGATGTACATCGGCGGCAAGCAGGCGCGCCCTGACAGCGCCTACAGCGTGCCCGTGTTCGGTGCCAACGGCACCCTGCTGGCCGAAGTGGGCGTGGGCAGCCGCAAGGACATCCGCAACGCCGTCGAAGCGGCCCATAAGGCGTCCGGCTGGACCAGCGCCACGGCGCACAACCGCGCGCAAGTGCTGTACTACATCGCCGAAAACCTCGCTGCGCGCGCCGATGAATTTGCCGCCCGCATCGCTGCCATGACGGGCAGTAAAAACCCGGAGAAGGAAGTGCAGGCTTCGATCGAACGCCTGTTCTACTATGCCGCCTGGGCCGACAAGTACGACGGCCTGGCGCACCAGCCGCCAACCAAGGGCATCACCGTGGCGCTGAACGAAGCGGTCGGCGTGATCGGCATCGTCTGCCCGAATGAAGCGCCACTGCTGGGCTTCATTTCGCTGGTGGCGCCGGCCATCGCGCTGGGCAACCGAGTGGTGGTGGTGCCGTCGGAAGCGCATCCGCTCTCCGCGCTGGACCTGTATCAGGTGTTCGACACGTCCGACCTGCCGGGCGGCGTCGTCAACATCATCAGCGGCAACGCCGATGAACTGGCGCGCACCCTGGCCACGCACGCCGACATCGACGCCGTCTGGCGCCATGACGGTTCCGGCGAAGGCTGCGCGGAAGTCGAGCGCCTGTCGGCCGGCACCCTGAAGCGCACCTGGGTCGGCGGCGCCAAGGGCCGCGACTGGTACAGCGCCGCGCAAAGCGGCGGCCGTGCCGTGCTGGCGCATGCGTCGCAAGTGAAAAACGTGTGGATACCTTACGGCGTCTGATTGACAACTGGAGTTGCAAAGCTGGGGTCAGAACCTTAGGGACTGACCCCAGTCTATTATGATCGGAGTTAATTCATGTTTTTGACCCAGGAAATCATCCGCAAGAAGCGCGACAAGGGCGTCTTGAGCGCCGAGGAAATCCAGTTTTTCGTGCGCGGCATCACTGACGGCAGCGTCAGCGAAGGGCAGATCGCGGCACTCGGCATGGCCGTCTATTTCAACGACATGAACATGGACGAGCGCGTGGCGTTCACCCTGGCCATGCGCGATTCCGGCCAGGTGCTGGACTGGCGCTCGCTGAACCTGCCGGGACCCATCGTCGATAAGCATTCGACGGGCGGCGTGGGCGACGTCGTCTCCCTGCTGCTGGGGCCCATGGTCGCCGCATGCGGCGGCTACGTGCCGATGATCTCGGGCCGCGGCCTGGGCCACACGGGCGGCACCCTGGACAAGTTCGACGCCATTCCCGGCTACTGCACGGTGCCGGACAATGCACTGTTCCGCAAGGTGGTGCAGGAGATCGGCGTGGCCATCATCGGCCAGACGGCGCAGCTGGCGCCGGCCGACAAGCGTTTTTACGGCATCCGCGATGTCACCGCCACGGTAGAATCGGTGGCGATGATCACCGGCTCCATCCTGTCGAAGAAACTGTCGGCCGGCCTGGACGCGCTGGTGATGGACGTGAAAGTGGGCAGCGGCGCCTTCATGCCGACCTACGACAAGTCGGTGGAACTGGCCGAGAGCATCGTCGCCGTCGGCAACGGCGCGGGCATGCAGACGTCGGCGATTCTGACGGACATGAACGAGTCGCTGGCGCCATACGCCGGCAATGCGCTGGAAGTGCGCGGCGCCATGGATTACCTGACGGGCCGTTCGCGTCCCGCGCGCCTGCACGAAGTCACCTTGTCGCTGTGCGCCGAGATGCTGGTGCTGGGCGGCCTGGCCGCCACGGAAGAGGACGCGCGCGTGAAATTGATGGCGGCCCTCGATTCGGGCGCGGCGGCCGAGCGCTTTGCGCGCATGGTGTCCGCCCTGGGCGGCCCGGCCGATCTGGTCGAGAACCCGGACAAGCACCTGGAGCTGGCGCCGTTCATCGTGCCGGCGCCGGCGCTGTCGGCCGGCTTTGCCAACGTGCGCGATTGCCGCGCCATCGGCCTGGCCGTGGTGGCCCTGGGTGGTGGCCGCCGCCGTCCGACGGACAGCATCGATTTCGCCGTCGGCCTGACGGACCTCGTGGGCCTGGGCGAGCAGGTGGCCGTGGGCCAGCCGCTGGCCATGGTGCACGCGCGCACGGAAGAGGCGGCGCAGCTGGCCGTCAAGGAAATCCAGGACGCGTATGCCATCAGCGCCGTGGCGCTGGCGGGCAATCCGGTGATTTATCGTACCATTCGTCCATAACTTAACCCTAGAAGCAAAATCTGGGGTCAGTCCTTGCAGGATTGGAATGCGTCCCATTGGAACGCATTCCCCCTGAGGGTCTGACCCCGGCCTTTCGCGGGTTTTACAGATAGATAAGCAAATGAACAACCAAGAACTGATCGCCGAAGCCAACGCCGGCCGCGAACTGGCCTACGCGCCGTATTCGCGTTTCAAGGTGGGCGCGGCATTGCTGTGCAAGGATGGCCGCGTCTTCCGCGGCTGTAACGTGGAAAACGCCGCGTATGGCCTGTGCAACTGCGCCGAGCGCACGGCGTTTTTCAGCGCCATCGCGCATGGCTGCAAACCGGGCGACTTCGCCAAACTGGCCGTCACGGGCGACACGGTCGAGCCGATTTCGCCATGCGGCGCCTGCCGCCAGGTGATCTTCGAGATGGGAGGCGCCGACCTGCCCGTGATCCTGACGAACCTGAAAAACGACATCATGGAAGTGACGGCGGGCTGGCTGCTGCCGCACGGCTTCGGCAATTCCGACCTGGACATGAAGTAACAGGATCCGCTTGAACAAGACGATCGACATCCAGGCCGCCGTGGCGATTGCCGCGGCCGAAGCCATGGCGGCGAAGACGCAGGGCACCTTTGGCGTGGGCGGCGTGCTGCTCGATGGCGCCGGCAACGTGCTGCAATCGATGCACAACAATGTCGTGCGCCAGGGCCTGGTGTTCGATCCCACCGCCCATGGCGAGCGCCAGCTGGTGGACTGGTATTTCGCCGAGCGGGCCAAGGGCGCGCCCTTGCCGCCGCCGGGAGAACTGACCATCGTCACCTCGCTCGACCCCTGCTGCATGTGCACGGGCGCCATCCTGGCGGCTGGTTTCAACGTGGTGGTGGCCGCGCCCGACGTCAAGGCGGGCATCAATTACGATGGCAGCGCCACGTTTACGGCCTTGCCGTCGCCGCTGCAGGCGCAGGCGGGCCGCAGCTTCTGCTATCCGGCCGTGCGCGGTGCCACCGAGTACGCGCGTGCCCCGTCCGGCGCCGCGCCCAGATCTTTTTTCATCGGCAAGAGCATCCACGAGGCGACGCAGGCACTGTGCTCGCTCGTGTTCGAAGCGACATCGGCGCAGGTGATGCAGCTGCTGAACGCCGGCGACGACGTGCCCTTGCGCGATCCGGCCGCCTTGCCGCCCGAGCACGCGGTGGTGCGCGCCTTGCGGCGCCGCTATCCCGACGCCCTGACTTACCGCTGCGACCCGCACGCGCCCGATGCGGGCCTGGCGCCATTCCTGCAGGCGGCCATGGAACAGGATCTGCGCGATGGTGGCCAGGGCGATGCGGCCGCCTTGCTCGATTCCTTCGGTAACCTGCTGCTGTGCATGCCGGGGAAATTGAGTCAATCGGCCATCCGCACGCCGTTCATGGAATGCACGCGCCAGTACGCGCAGCTGCGCTTTGAGCTGATGGCGAATGCGGCGCCGGCGCTGCAGGAAGAAATCAAAAGCTACCTGGGCCACCCCAAGCACGGCACCTTCGTGCTGGCCATCGGCCCGGATGACAGCGCCGCCAGTTTCATGACCCTGGGCGCCTACGGCTCCACCATGGAAGGGGCGCTGCCGGAGAATAATCCGGCGCAATTCCAGTACGTGCGACCCGCCATGGCGGAAGACGCGCTGCTGGCGCTGTGCGAGTCGATGCCGCCGCTATACCGCAAGCTGATACGCATCCGGCCGCGCCAGGTGGCGGACCAGGCCCTGGTCCAGGCGCTAGGCTAGCCTAGGCATCGTCGTCGGGCAGGTTTTTCAGCAGGAAGTCGCGCACGTTGTCGCCGGCCACGCGGTGGATCTGTGCTTCCGACAGGCCCGCGTCCAGCAGCGCCTGCGTCAATCGCGGCAGGCCGGCCGCGTCGATGGCCGTGGTGACGGCGCCGTCGAAGTCCGAACCATAGGCCACGTGTTCGGCGCCGATCAGCTTGACCGTGTACTTGATGGCGCGCGCGATCGATGCCACGTCCTTGCCGCAGACGGCCGTATTCCAGAAACCGATGCCCACCAGGCCACCTTGGGCGGCGATGCGTTTCAATTGTGCGTCGCTCAGGTTGCGCCCGTTGGCGCAGGTGCCGCGCACGCCCGTGTGCGACACCATCACGGGGCGTTTCGCCATCGTTAATACGTCGTCGATGGTGGCTGGCGAGGCGTGCGCCAGGTCGACGATCATCTTGCGCTGTTCCATGGCGCGCAGCCATTGCCGGCCCAGCGGCGTCAGGCCGCCTTTTTTCAAGCCATGCTGGGAGCCGGACAGTTCCGTGTCGAAGAAATGCGTGGGCGCGGCCATGCGATAGCCGGCCCGGTACAGAGTATCGAGGTTGTCCAGCTTGCCTTCGAGCGCATGCGCGCCTTCCAGTGTCAGCCAGCCGGCCAGCAGGGCGGGATCTTGCTCACGCGCGGCGATGAAGCTGCGCAGCTGGGCGCGGCTGCCGATCACGCGCACCTTGCCATGGCTCTTGGCCGCTTGCTGGCGCAGCTCGTCGGCCTGGTAAGTGGCGCGCGCCAGCAGGCTGGTCCAGGTGGCCGGCGGCAAGCCTTGCGCCACCACCAGTGCCGTGATGTTGTCCGTGTCGCTGCCATTGCGCTCGATATTCATCTTGCGCGGCGTCTTGGTGACGACGGAAAAGGCTTGCAGCGCCACGTTGGCCCGCTGCAGGCGGGGGAAGTCGACGTGCCCGCGCTGGCTGTCGCGGTTCAGATTGCGTTGCCACAGCAGGCTGTCCGCGTGCAGGTCGGCAATCCACAGGCTCTGGTGCAGGGCCATGGCCGCTGTCGACGGCGCCTTGCCGGACGGTGCGTGGATACGGTTGAGGTGCTCGTCGACGAGGACGGGGGCGGACAGGAAACCGCCGATCAGCGCAAGGCTGGCGGCGGTGAGGGTGCTGATAATCATTGTTCTCCGTTTTACCATGGATCGTAGGTGCCCAGGCTCCAGATGTGGCCTTCCGGGTCGCGGCAGGTAAAGCCCCCGTCCGCCGTAATCTTCATCCTTGATGTCGAGCACGATCTCGGCGCCGGCTTCGCGCGCGCTACGGTAGACGGCGTCGGCGTCGTTGACGACCAGGTAGCAATTTTGCGTGTTGGCGCCGCCGATTTCACTGGGCAGTTTCATCAGGCGGCCATAGTCGCTGTCGAGGACCGGCGCCACCATGACCATGCCGTTGCCAAAGCTCAGTTGTGCGTGGGCGACACCACCGTTGCCGTCAGGTACGACTAATTGTTTTTCAAAGCCGAGCGCCTTGCATAGCCATTCGATGGCGGCGGGCGCGTCATGGTAGCGCAGGCAGGGAATGGTCGTATTTACTGTAGCTTTTGCTATCGTGGTCATCAGAAAACTCCTATGGCTGTGGGGGAGTAGCTTCGATCATGGATACTGCGTGGCGTTCCGTATCAACCCCATCCATCGGAATGGGTTTGATGCTGGTCAGTGCTGTGCCCATCCATATTGCCATAGAATAATCATTGCACTCTTGCTACGGCTCAAATTTTTATTGCGGCGATTGCTGTGAGTCCGCCGCTTTCTGTTCCGCGCCGGCATCGTCGCTGTTGCTTGCCCATTTCAGCAGCATGACGAGGGCAAACAGCATGATAGCCAGCGGCAAGATGGTGATCAGGAACGCCAGGCCCAGGCAGCACGCCAGCAGCATGGGCCAGGACATGGCGCGCAGGGCGGCCATTCCCTGGCGCGCATAAGCGCACAGCTCGTTCCAGATTGCGCTGAAGGAAGTGCCGCCCGGTGCCGGATTGATGTCTTTCATGCCGTTCTCCTGTGGTTGCCGCTGCCGTATGCAGGCTGGCGATGAATCCACTATAGGTAAAACCTTGCTGCCGGGCATCGCGTATGCGACGAATGGCAGGAATGGCGGAGCGAACGGCGACAAATCAGGACAAACTGCTATTCAAACACCTTGAGTTTCAGCTGGAAACTGAGGGCGCCATACAGGCGGTCCTTGTAGGACGGCACGATGCGATATTCACGCCCACGCGCTGGTACTCATAGCTGATGGTGGGGACCAGGGCCGGGAACCAGTCACCATCGCGCATCTTCGGATAGCCGCTGAAGCCGCCAACGACGGCACCGACGCGCAGCGGGCCTACCTTGATGGGCTGGTAGTACACGCCCAGGTAGTTCGAATAGGCGCGGTCGCTATTGTAGAAGCGGCCAGCCGTGACCGACGCAACCGTGGAAAAGCGGTATTCGGCGCCCAGGCCCGGATTGCTGTCGTTCAAGTTCTTGTCGCGCTGAAAGTGATACGAATAAAAGCCCGCGTTGAGCCAGGTTTCGCTCAGCGGCTGATTGTCTATCATGCCCACTGTCTGCGCCTGTGCCGTGGATGCCGCTGCCAGCAGCGCCGCGCAGGCGACCTTGCCCAGCAATGACGCGGTGCGCGCCGATGACCATTGTTTCATGCCTGTTCCTTATCCTGTGGGTATCGCGTCGCCATTGCAAACGCTCCAGCGCGCCATGCTATCACTGCTCGTTTGTTCCTTGGAAATTTCATCACGTGCCGGGCACTGCCGCAGGCAGGGCGATGGCCGCCTGCACCATGTGCGCGATCAGGAATTCGGCATCTTCGTAATCCTTGCGCGTGAGCTGCTTGCGCTCCAGCACCAGGGCCATCTGCGTCGAAAAATCCGCATACGACTGGGTCATGGCCCAGATGGCGAACATCAGGTGCGTGGCGTTGACGGGCGCGATCCGGCCGGCGGCGATCCATGCCTCGAAGACGGCGATATCCTTGCGCAGCAGCGGCACGACCCGGTCGCGTATCTGCGCGCCGTACAGGGGCGCGCCATTGATCACTTCCAGCGCATACACGCGCGAAGCCCACGGCTGTTCGCGTGAAAAACGCAGCTTGGCGCCGATGTACGCACGCAGCACGTCGCGCGGCTCGTCGTGTTCATTGGCCAGCGATTCCATGCGCGCCAGCCAGTCGTCGAGCACATCGTCGAGCACGCGCTGGTACAGCAGCTGCTTGGAGGGGAAGTAATACATCAGGTTTTGCTTCGACAGGCCGGCCCGCTCGGCGATGGTGGCGATCGACGCGCCTTCATAGCCGCTTTGCGCGAAGGCGCGCACGGCTTGCTCCAGGATGTCCGCTTCCAGGCGGTCGCGGTTTTGCAGGCGCCGGCCACCGGCATTTTTCACGGAAAGGGCAGGGGATTTATCGCTGGCCATGGCGGGTTCTTTAGCGTGGGCGTATCGATTGCAGGAAGGCTTGCAGCACGGGGGTGTCGGTGTAGGCCACGTTGAAGCGGAACCACACCGTCTCGGGCGCGCGCAGCATGAAAAATTCGTTCGGCGACAGCAGGATGCCGGCCTTTAATGCCATGTCGGCGATGATCTTGCCATTCCATTCCGGCGTCTGCAGGTCGGGCCAGCCGGCGCTGACGAACATGCCGCCGCGCGGGCGCGCCACGGGCGCCATGCCCGCCTGCGCCAGGCAATCGATGCTGCGCTCGCGGGCCGCATCGAGTTGCGCCACCAGGCGTTCCACCATGCGCTTGTAGGGCCGCGCGCTGATGGCGTGGTAGACGGCGCGCTCGTTGATTTCCGACGTCGTCAGTCCTGCCAGCATTTTCACGCGCACCAGTTCGGCCACCAGCGACGGCGAGGCGCAAATCGATCCCACGCGCAGCACGGGCGACAGGGTCTTGGAAAAACTGCCCACGCGGATCACGCGGCGCAAGCCGTCCATCGCCGCCAGCGACGCTTCGCCGCGCGCCGCCAGTTCGCGGTAGATATCGTCCTCCACCAGCCAGAAATCGAATTGCTCGGCCAGCGCCAGCAGGCGGTGCGCCTGCGCCTGGCTCAAGGAAGTACCGAGCGGATTTTGCAGCACCGTGTTGACGAACATGAGTTTCGGCTGCGTGCGCGCGGCTTCAACGGCCAGCGCATCGAGATCGAGGCCCGCCTCGCCGCGGGCAATGCCGACGGGGATGCAACCGTGGTGGCGTATCAGCGACTGCAGGTTGCTGTAGCCGGGGTCTTCCACCAGTACCGTGTCGCCCGGTTTGGTCAGGCTGCGCAGGATCAAGTCAAAAGCATGCGTGGCGCCGTGCGTCAGCAAGACCTGGTCCGGTTCCACCTGGAACAGCTCTTCCGACAGGCATGTTGCCAGGTGCTGGCGCAGCGAAGGAAAGCCCAGCGGGTGGCCATAGCCGCGCAGGCGGCTGGCGGGAATGCGCATGGCCTGGCGCACGGCGTCGAGCACGGTCGCCTCGCCATACAGCTCGGGCGGCAGCCAGCCCGCCCCCACCGGCAGGGCGTCGGACACGCCCGAATACAGGTCCGGCGTGAGGGCATCGATGGCGGTGGGACTGGCGTGGATGCTTGCCTGCGGCGAGGCGGGGATATCGTGGCGCGCGACGAAATAGCCGGAACCGCGCCGCGACGACAGCAGGCCGAGGTTGACCAGGCGGTCGTACGATTCGACGACGGTAAAGGTCGACACGCCATTGCAGCGGGCGAACTGGCGCACGGACGGCATGCGCGTGCCGATGCGCAGGGCGCGGCTGCCCACCATGACGCTGATGGCGACGACGATCTGCTCGACCAGGCCGCCCTTTTTCTGGCGGTCGATGTCGAGCACGGGCCAGCCGCTGGCATTGCCGTCGCCCTCGTCCTGCTTCACCTTGTGTGTTACCGGTGGCTCCATATGCTGCCTTGCACAAAACTGTAGTGGTTTTTCGACCTGTACGGTTGGGATGTTTTGCCGTTTGTGTATCTGTGCCATTGGGGATGGCCTGTCTATTATTACATCAGCTTTTTGCCAACTGGTAAATTATTTTACGCTTCGTCAAAAACGATCCTGGCCCCGCGCCAGCCCATCCCAAGGAGAAGGTCATGAACGAAACAAGGCCGGAATCGATGTCGGCATTCTGGATGCCGTTTACGAATAACCGTGATTTCAAGGCCAACCCGCGCTTGCTGGTGTCGGCCGAAGGCATGTACTACAAGGACGTCGATGGCAACGCCATCCTCGATGGCACGGCGGGATTGTGGTGCGTGCCATGCGGCCATGCGCAGCCGAAAATCGTCGGCGCCATCCGCGAGATGGTGGGCCAGCTCGACTTCGCGCCGACCTTCCAGATGGGCCATCCGGCCGCCTTCGACCTAGCGGAAAAACTGATGGATTACACGGGGCATAAATTTGGCCACGTGTTTTATACGAACTCCGGTTCCGAGGCCGTAGATACGGCCCTGAAGATCGCGCTGGCCTATCATCGGGCGCGCGGCGAGGGCGCGCGCACGCGCCTGATCGGCCGCGAACGCGGTTACCACGGCGTGGGCTTCGGCGGCATTTCCGTTGGCGGCATCGGCGGCAACCGCAAGACCTTCGGCCCCCTGCTGCCGGGCGTGGACCACCTGCCGCACACGCACAACCTGAACCAGAATGCCTACACGGTGGGCGAGCCCGAATACGGTACCCACCTGGCCGACGAGCTGGAACGCATCGTCGCCCTGCACGACGCATCGACGATTGCCGCCGTCATCGTCGAACCGGTGGCCGGTTCCACTGGCGTGCTGATCCCGCCGAAAGGCTATCTGAAACGCTTGCGCGAACTGTGCACCAAGCACGGCATCCTCTTGATCTTCGATGAAGTCATCACGGGTTTCGGCCGCATGACGACGCCGTTCGCCGCCGATTATTTCGACGTCGAGCCGGATCTGATGACGACGGCCAAGGGCCTGACCAACGGCATGGTGCCGATGGGTGCCGTGTTTAGCAAAAAGTATATCCACGACGCCTTCATGGAGGCGCCACCGGGCATCGAACTGTTCCACGGCTACACGTATTCCGGCCACCCGCTGGCCTGCGCCGCCTCGCTGGCCACCTTGCAGGTGTTCGAGGAGCAGGACATCCTGGGCCACGCTAAAGCGATGCAGGCGTACTGGAGCGACGCCGTGCATTCGCTGAAAGGCTTGCCGCACGTGATCGATTTGCGCAGCATCGGCCTGATCGCTGGCATCGAACTCGATCCCATCGCCGGCAAGCCCGGCACGCGCGCCTTCAACGCCTTCAAGCAGGCCTTCGCCGACGGCGTGCTGATACGCACGACGGGCGACATCATCGCCCTGTCGCCGCCGCTGGTGCTGGAAAAACAGCATATCGACGAGCTGTTTGGCAAGCTGGCCAAGGTATTAAAGAATCTCGACTAAGGAAGACCATGAACGATCTCGACACGATTACCCACTACATCAACGGCGCCAAAGTCGACACCCAAAGCGGCCGCTACGGCGACGTCTACAACCCCGCCCTGGGCGAACCCGTGGCCCGGGTCGCGCTGGGCACCGTGGAAGATGTCGATGCGGCCGTGCAGGCGGCCGCCGCCGCCTTTCCCTCGTGGTCGGCCACGCCGCCGCTGACGCGCGCCAGGGTCCTGTTCCGCTACCTGCAGCTGTGCCAGCAGCACACGGATGAATTTGCCGCCATGCTCACGCGCGAGCATGGCAAGACCTTTGCCGATGCGCAGGGCGAGGTGGCGCGCGGCATCGAGATGGTGGAATTTGCCGTCGGCATCCCGCAACTGTTGAAGGGGGAATTCACGGACCAGATTTCGCGCGGCATCGACGCCTGGTCCATGCGCCAGGCGCTCGGCGTGGTGGCCGGCATCACGCCATTCAATTTTCCCGTGATGGTGCCGATGTGGATGTTCCCGGTGGCGATTGCCTGCGGCAATACCTTCGTCTTGAAACCGTCCGAGCGCGATCCATCGGCCTCCCTGCTGCACGCGAAATTGCTGAAAGAAGCGGGCTTGCCCGACGGCGTATTCAACGTGGTGCAGGGAGATAAAGTGACCGTCGACGCCTTGCTCGACCACCCCGTGGTGCAGGCAATCAGCTTTGTCGGCTCGACGCCGATTGCCGAATACATCTATTCGCGCGGCAGCGCCAGCGGCAAGCGCGTGCAGGCTTTGGGCGGCGCGAAGAACCACATGGTGGTGATGCCCGACGCGGATATGGAGATGACGGACGGTCGACGCGCTGATCGGCGCGGCCTATGGTTCGGCGGGCGAGCGCTGCATGGCCATCTCCATCGTGGTGGCCGTGGGCGATGCGGGCGACAAGTTGATCGACGCACTGGCAACGCGCACGGCCGCACTGAAAGTGCGCGACGGCATGGAAGATGGTGCGGAAATGGGACCGGTCGTGTCGCTGGCGGCCAAGCAGCGGATCGAAAAACTCATCGCCTCGGGCGTGGAGCAGGGCGCCACCTTGGTCGTCGATGGCCGCAACCACGTGGTGGCGGGCCGCGAGAACGGCTTCTTCGTCGGCGGCACCTTGTTCGACCACGTGACGCGCGACATGAGCATCTACAAGGAAGAAATTTTCGGCCCCGTGCTGTGCGTGCTGCGGTGTCCTGACGTGGTGCAGGCAGTGGAGCTGATCAACGCCAACGAGTATGGCAACGGCGTGGCCATCTACACGCGCGACGGCGGCGTGGCGCGCGAATTCGTGCGCCAGATTCAGGTCGGCATGGTGGGCGTCAACATCCCCTTGCCCGTGCCGATGGCCTTCAACAGCTTTGGTGGCTGGAAGCGCAGCATGTTCGGCGACCACCACGCGTATGGCCCCGAAGGCGTGCGCTTTTACACGCGCCACAAGGCCGTGATGCAGCGCTGGCCGAATACGGCAAGCGCTGGTGTGGAATTTGCTTTTCCCCAGATGAAGTAAGGGTTTTAAATCAAACATCGGCCGCACAAAAAAAGGAAACCGCGATGATCGAGTCCTTGAGCTATTTGCCGCATCCCGTCTTGCCCAATGAGGAATTGGCGGGCCATTTCACGGACCTGGCGCCGCCCCTGACGGCGCGCCAGGCCGCCATCGAAAGCGCCCGCTGCCTGTATTGCTACGACGCGCCGTGCAGCCGCATCTGTCCGTCGGAAATCGACGTGGCCAGCTTCATCCGCAACATCCACGACAAGAACATCAACGGCGCCGCCGCCGGTATCCTGAAACAGAACATCCCTGGGCGGCAGCTGCGCGCGCGTCTGCCCGACGGAGATACTGTGCGAAGACGTCTGCGTGCGCAACCACGATGCCGAAGGCCAGCCCGTCAAGATCGGCCTGCTGCAGCGCTACGCCGTCGACCACATGCATTTTACGGCGCACCCGTTCCAGCGGGCGGCAAGCACGGGCAAGACCATCGCCATCGTCGGCGCGGGCCCGGCGGGACTGTCGTGCGCGCACCGCCTGGCCATGCTGGGCCACGACGTGGTGATCTTTGAAAAGGAAGGCAAGGCGGGCGGCCTGAATGAATACGGCATCGCCAAGTACAAGCTGACGGACGATTTCGCGCAAAAGGAAATCGACTTCCTGCTGGACATCGGCGGCATTGACATCCGATGTCGCCAGACACTGGGCGAAAACGTGCAGCTGCGCGACCTGCACGCGCAGTATGACGCCGTCTTCCTCGGCCTGGGCCTGGGCGCCAGCCGCAAACTGGACTTGACGGGCGAGGAGGCACCGGGCTTGCTGGCCGCCGTCGACTATATCAGCGCGCTGCGCCAGGCGGACGACCTGGCCGCGCTGCCCGTGCCGAAGCGCGCGCTTGTGATTGGCGCTGGCAATACGGCCATCGATATGGCCGTGCAGATTCAAAGGCTAGGCGCCGAGGACGTCACCCTGGTCTACCGGCGCGGCTTCGACGCCATGACGGCCACCCACCATGAGCAGGATATCGCCAAGGCCAACCAGGTGCGCATGCTGACGTGGGCCCAGCCGCGGCAGGTGTTGCTCGATGCGGCTGGCCATGTGGCCGGCATGCGTTTCGAGAAAACGCGCATGCAGGGCACGCGCCTGGCGGGCACTGGCGAAACGTTCGACGTGGCGGCCGATGCCATCTTCAAGGCCATCGGCCAGAGCCTCGATACGCAGGTGCTGGATGACCCGATGGCATCCTTGCTGCAGCGCGCGGGCGACAAGATCGCCGTCGACGCGGGTTTTCGCACGGTGCTGCCGGGGATTTATGCGGGCGGCGACTGCGTGGCGCCGGGGCAGGATTTGACGGTGCAGGCCGTCCAGCATGGCAAGCTGGCCTCATTGGCCATCCATTCCGATTTGTTGAATAAAGTGGAGGCTGCATAATGGCTGATCTCAGCATCGAATTTTGCGGTATCAAGGCGCCGAATCCCTTCTGGCTGGCGTCCGCGCCACCGACCGACAAGGCCTACAACGTGGTGCGCGCCTTCGAGGCCGGGTGGGGCGGCGTCGTGTGGAAGACGCTTGGCGAAGACCCGGCCGCCGTCAACGTCTCGTCGCGTTATTCCGCCTTGTACGGCAAGAACCGCGAAGTGGTGGGTTTCAATAACATTGAACTCATTACCGACCGTTCGCTGGAGATCAACCTGCGCGAAATCACGCAGGTGAAAAAGGACTGGCCCGACCGCGCCATGATCGTCTCTCTGATGCTGCCCTGCGAAGAGCACTACTGGGCCGATATCCTGCCCAAGGTCGAGGCGACGGGAGCGGACGGCATCGAACTCAATTTCGGCTGCCCGCACGGCATGCCGGAGCGGGGCATGGGCGCAGCCGTGGGGCAGGTGCCCGAGTACGTGCAGATGGTCACCGCCTGGTGCAAGAAGCACAGCAAATTACCCGTCATCGTCAAGCTCACGCCCAACATCACGGACGTACGCATGCCGGCGCGCGCGGCCAAGGCGGGCGGCGCGGACGCCGTCTCGCTGATCAACACCATCAATTCCATCACCTCGCTGGACCTGGACCGCATGGTGGCCTTGCCGATTGTCGGCGGAGCCAGCACGCACGGCGGCTATTGCGGGTCTGCCGTGAAACCGATCGCCCTGAACATGGTGGCGGAAATCGCGCGCGATCCGCAGACGCGGGGCTTGCCCATTTCCGGCATCGGCGGCATCGGCAACTGGCGCGATGCGGCCGAATTCCTCGCCCTGGGCGCCGGCTGCGTGCAGGTGTGCACGGCCGCCATGCTGCATGGTTTCCGCATCGTCGACGAGATGAAGGATGGCTTGTCGCGCTGGATGGATGAGAAGGGCTATGCACGCATCAGCGATTTTTCCGGCAAGGCCGTGGCCAACACGACGGACTGGAAATACCTGGACATGAATTACCAGGTAATCGCGCAGATCAACCAGGACGACTGCATCAAGTGCGGCAAGTGCTACGTGGCTTGCGAAGACACCTCGCACCAGTCGATTGCGCAACTGATCGACGCGGCCGGTACGCGCACATATGAGGTGATCAAGGAGGAATGCGTGGGCTGCAACCTGTGCGAAATCACCTGTCCGGTGCAGGGCTGCATCACGATGGTGCCGCAGGCGACGGGCAAGCCGTACATGAACTGGACGCAGGATCCCAGGAATCCACGGGCATTGGCGGAATCGGCATAGGGCACGTTTTTTGCGTACGTATATTTTATAAACAGTTGCCCAACTTTGCAGTAAGCTAGGCCGCAGCCGTTTTTAAAACGCCCAACCTCCCAACCGATGGAGCAACCCTGTGAACCACGACTATTCAGGCAATACGCAACTCTGGAATGAAGACCTGGCGCCCACCACGGCGGCGCAGCGCACCTGGCGCTGGTATCACTTTGCCGCGCTGTGGGTCGGCATGGTGATGTGCATTCCCGCCTACACCCTGTCGGCCAGCCTGATCGACAGCGGTATGTCCGGCTACCAGGCCGTGCTCACGGTATTTCTCGCCAACGCCATCGTGCTCCTGCCGATGCTCCTGATCGGCCATGCGGGCACCAAGTACGGCATCCCGTATGCCGTGCTGGCGCGCGCCTCGTTCGGCACGGCGGGGGCGCGTCTGCCGGCCCTGATGCGCGCCATCGTTGCCTGCGGCTGGTACGGCATCCAGACCTGGTTCGGCGGCCAGATGATCTACACCTTGATGGGTGTATTAATGGGGCATGAACTGGGCGGCGAGAAGATCGCGGGCCTGGGCATCAATGGCAGCCAGCTGCTGTGCTTCCTGGCTTTCTGGGCCATCCAGTTCTATTACATCCTGCACGGCATGGAATCGATCCGTAAACTCGAAACCTACACGGCGCCGCTGAAAATCCTCATCTGCTTCGTGCTGCTGTACTGGGTGCACAGCAAGGCCGGCGGCGTGGCCAACCTGCTGGACCAGCCATCGCAATTCATCCCCGGCGGCAAAAAGGCGGGCCAGTTCTGGAGCGTCTTCTGGCCATCGTTGACGGCCATGGTGGGTTTCTGGGCCACCCTGGCCTTGAACATTCCCGACTTTACGCGCTTCGCGAAGACGCAGCGCGACCAGATCGTGGGCCAGTCGGTCGGCTTGCCCGTGCCCATGGGTTTGCTGGCCATGCTGGCCGTGATCGTTACCGCCGGTTCGGTCGTCATGTACGGCAAGGCCATCTGGGACCCCGTCGACCTGGCCAGCCGCATGACGGGCGCCGCCGTGCTGATCGCCCTGATCATCCTCCTGATCGACACCGTCAGCGTCAACCTGGCGGCCAACAAACCTGGTGGGGCCTGCGTATGACTTTTCCGCACTGGCGCCCAAGCAGATTTCGTACAAGATGGGCGGCTACATCACGGCCTTCATCGCCATCGTCATGATGCCGTGGAAGGTGCTCGAGTCGACGCAGGGCTATATCTTCACGTGGTTGATCGGTTATTCGGCCCTGCTGGGTCCCATCGCCGGCATTCTCATCGTCGACTATTATTTTGTGCGCAAGACGCAACTCGACGTCAAACAGCTGTATCGCGACGATGGCATCTATTCGTATGGCAGTGGCTGGAACATGGCGGCGCTGATCGCCTTCATTATCGCCGTGCTGCCGAATATCCCGGGCTTTCTGAACGCGGCCTTTCCCACGGCGTTTCCCGGCGTGGGAGAAGGCTTTAAAACCATTTACACCTACGCCTGGTTCGTGGGCGTGGCCATCGCCGCCGTCGTGTATGGCGTCATGATGAAGGGCAAGGTGGTGGCGCACGTGCAGCAGGCGCCGCAGTCGTAATCACTCAAGGAGAGAAGATGACTACACTGATACGTGGCGGTACCGTCGTCAACGCCGACCGCGCGTTTCGCGCCGATGTGCTGATCGAGGGCGACGTGATCGTCGCCGTCGGCGAGAACCTGCCCGTGCCGGCTGGCGCCACCGTGATCGACGCGGGCGGCCTGTACGTGATGCCGGGCGGGATAGACACCCACACGCACATGAATTTGCCCTTCATGGGCACGGTGACGTCCGACGATTTTTTCACGGGCACGGCGGCGGGACTGGCCGGCGGCACCACCACCATCATGGACTTCGTTATTCCCGCCCCGAAGCAGTCGCTGATCGAGGCGTATCACCAGTGGCGCGCGTGGTCGGCCAAGGCGGCCGGCGACTATACCTTCCACGTGGCGATCACCTGGTGGAGCGAGCAGGTACATGAAGAGATGGGAGTGCTGGTGCGCGAGCATGGCATGAACAGCTTCAAGCACTTCATGGCCTATAAAAACGCCATCATGGCGATGATGAAACGCTGGTGAAAAGCTTTACCCGCTCGCTGGAACTGGGAGCGCTGCCCACCGTGCATGCGGAAAACGGCGAGCTGGTTTTTCAATTGCAGCAAGCCTTGCTCAAAAAAGGCATCACGGGGCCGCAGGCGCATCCGCTGTCGCGGCCACCGGCCGTGGAAGCCGAGGCGGCCAACCGCGCCATCGCCATCGCCAATGTCTTGAATACCCCCGTGTACATCGTGCACGTCTCGTGCGCCGAGTCGCTTGACGCCATCACGCGGGCGCGCGCCAACGGCCAGCGCGTGTATGGCGAAGCGCTGGCGGGCCACCTGGTGATCGACGACAGCGTCTACCAGAGCGACGATTTCGACTACGTGGCGGGCCACGTCATGAGCCCGCCGTTCCGCGGCAAGCACCATCAATCGGCACTGTGGCACGGCCTGCAAAGCGGCAACCTGCACACGACGGCCACCGACCACTGCACCTTCTGCGCCGAGCAGAAGGCGGCTGGCAAACAGGACTTCACGCGCATCCCGAACGGCTGCGGCGGCGTGGAAGAACGCATGGCCGTCGTGTGGGATGCTGGCGTCAATTCGGGCATGCTCACCCCCTCCGAATTCGTCAAGGTGTCGTCCACCAATGCGGCGCAGATCTTCAATATGTATCCACGCAAGGGCGTCATCGCCGCAGGCAGCGATGCCGATATCGTGCTGTGGGACCCGCAAGGCACGCGCACCATTTCCGCCGCCACGCAGTTCGCCAAAGGGGGCTTCAACGTCTTCGAAGGGCGCACCGTGCGCGGCACTCCCCGCACCACGATTGCCGCCGGCAAGGTGGTGTTCCACCAGGGCGAACTGATGGCCGTCGAAGGGGCGGGGCGCTATATCGAGCGTCCCGCGTTTGCCGCCACGACCGCATAAGGAGTTGACGATGGATGAATTACGTATCAATGGTGAGCGCCTGTGGGCAGCCCTGATGGAACTGGCGCAGATCGGCGCGACAGTGAAGGGCGGCGTCAAGCGCCTGGCCCTGACGGACCTCGACAAACAGGGGCGCGACCTGGTGGTGCGCTGGGGTCGCGAGGCGGGCATGAGCATTACCATCGACCAGATCGGCAATGTCTTCATGCGCCGCGACGGCACCGACAATACCTTGCCGCCCGTGATGACGGGCAGCCACATCGACACCCAGCCCACGGGCGGCAAGTTCGATGGCAATTACGGCGTGCTGGCGGGCCTGGAAGTGGTGCGCACCCTGAATGACCTCAATATCAAGACGCGATCGCCCATCGAGGTGGCGTTCTGGACCAACGAGGAAGGCTCGCGTTTCG
Source organism: Janthinobacterium sp. TPC_1 (assembly GCF_056037845.1). Taxonomy (NCBI): domain Bacteria; kingdom Pseudomonadati; phylum Pseudomonadota; class Betaproteobacteria; order Burkholderiales; family Oxalobacteraceae; genus Janthinobacterium; species Janthinobacterium sp. TPC_1. Next base: position 2,646,438 of record NZ_CP195157.1, read on the forward strand.
TACCCGTGATGATGGGCTCCGGCGTGTTTTGCGGCGCCTTTTCGCTCGAAACCGCGTACGCGGCGAAAGACACGGAAGGTAAAACGGTGGGCGAGGAGCTGGCGCGCATCGGCTATCGTGGAGACCAGGTGCCGGGCGACCATCCCATCAGTGCGTATTTCGAGACGCATATCGAACAAGGGCCGTGCTGGAAGACGCCGATAAAATCATCGGCGTGGTGCCGGCCGTGATGGGCCTGTCGTGGTACGACTGCGTGGTGACGGGCATGGAAGCGCATGCGGGGCCCACGCCCATGGGCCTGCGCAAGGATGCGCTGCAGGTGGCCACCACCATCATGCAGGAGGTGGTGGCGATTGCCAACCGCTACCCGCCGTATGGGCGCGGCACGGTGGGCATGGTGCAGGTCTTTCCGAACAGCCGCAACGTGATCCCCGGCGAGGTCAAGTTCAGCATCGACCTGCGCAACGTGAACGATGAACTGCTCAACACCATGCATGGCGAGATCACGGCCTTCATCGACGCCACGCGCGAAAAAACAGGCTTGGGCATTTCACTGGAAAGGGTGTCCTATTACCCGCCATGTCCGTTCCACCCCGACTGCGTGGGCGCCGTGCGCAATGCGACTGAAAAACTCGGTTACTCCGTGATGGACGTGGTGTCAGGCGCCGGCCACGACGCCATCTACGCGGCCCGGCTGGCGCCGGCCGGCATGATCTTCGTGCCGTGCAAGGACGGCATCAGCCACAATGAAATCGAGGACGCCAAGCCCGAGCACCTGGAAGCGGGCTGCAACGTGCTGCTGCACGCGATGCTGGAGCGGGCCGTGGCCGTGTAGCCAAAAAAATCACCAGGCGGCCCGCTTGCCGCCTGCTTCCAGGTCTCTGGCGGACATCAGCTGCCCAGCTGCCTCGCCGCGTAAGACGTCCCAAATCCCTGCCACTTTTCTCGCACCTGACAGCAGATATTTCGTCTCGATGCCAAGTGTTGCGAGAGCGTATCTTGCATCCATCCGTCGACTTTCGCGTCAGGTTTTTTGTATCTGTCTTTCCTTCATCTATCACTTGACATGCAGTCAGAGTGTCAAGAAATCATGAGAAAATTGCAGTTCAAAAAACGATGTTTTTAAATTTTCACTATGCGTATTTTTCTGTTCCGGGTATGGTGAGGAACCAATTATGACAAGCATGTTACAATTGTTGCCCAAAAAAATAATTAAAAATCACCGAGCCAATGTCATGGCTTTCCTGTGTCTTTCTTGCTATGACAAGATGCCATCTTTAGTATTGCTTACCCATGAGTTCAATTTTTACGCTACAAGAAAAACCGCTATTTTTAAATTATTCTGAAAAATTCACATATGTGCGCTGTTTTTTATGGATGTTATTGCCCAGCTTAATCTGGAGCTTTGCATTTGGTCGTATATATATCTGCATCGAGCCATTGTTTTTTCCGTATATGGAAAAACGTTTCAAGGGATGGGTTTCCTTTTTAATTAAGTTTTTATGGATTTTCATCTTCTTGGTTTCCATATTGTCAAATTGGAATATTCGACCCAGTTCATATGAATTTTACTTGTTCACTGTTTTGGGGAATTCTCCAGCGCCGATATTAATAATCTGTTTCTTGTTTTTTTTGATAATGTTTTTCTTCCTGTCTTCCGATGTTTATCGGAAAAACTTCGTTGGGATTCAGGCGCATTGTATTTTTTATTGGTATTTTCCTGATATCGCTAAAAGGTGTACTGCTGGTGCTGGATGTTGGCGTAAGTGAAATCCGCAATAGAATTGTCACACCGTCACCGTTTGCAATTAAAACGCTGATCAGTGATAGTTTTTTAAATAAACAGAATTCTTTGGGGAAAACCAGCGAACCGACCTTTTTGAATCATGTGAAAAGTGAAAGTTCAATGCCCGCAAAAATGGTTTTGATGATCGTGGAGTCATGGGGAGAAAGCCATGGTTCGTTGGTGGCCGTCGAAAAGAAGCTGAAGAGTCGCGGCGTGAAAGTGCTGAAGACTGGATTTACTGATTATCATGGTTCGACGATGCAAGGCGAGATTCGTGAGTTGTGTTCCGAATACATTCAGTTTGATGCAAGTACCAATTTCTCAGCAATGGCTGATGCTTGTGCTCCTGCCTACATGAAAACTAAAGGGTATGAGGTTTTTGGCGTACATGGGTATCAAAAAATGTTTTATGCCCGCGATTCCGTCTGGAAAAGCCTGGGCATCGAGCACGCATATTTCCAGCCTGAGCTGAGTAAGCTGAGAACTTGTCCGGGGCCATTTCGTGGTGTTTGTGACGAAGATATGATTAATTTTGGTGTGGATTTGATACGCCAGCAAGACAAGGCTTTTTTGTACATGCTTTCGTTGTCCAGCCATGAACCCATTGCATCGGGCATGCCCGATGCATCTGTCCAATATTTCCAAGATATGGAGAAGATTGGTGATTCACAGTTGGTAGCACGCAATGCGATTGGATTTTTGGTCGATACATTAAGTGCCAGTGCTGAGCTAGGCTGTACCGAAGCTTATGTGGTTGGTGATCATCAGCCGCCGTCTGCCGTAAATAGCGGGCAACTCTCCGAAGGCATGGTTCCATATATACGGATGTCTTTTCACTGCCAGCCATAGCATGTTTCAGCCTGTGAAAAGTATCATAATGTGGTGGTTTGCACGGACCCGGTTCCAGCCAAGCACGCATCTTTCCGTGGATCGAGGTGGCTGCCTTAGTAGTTCGTTGCTGCTGCACAACGTACGCCTTATACCAGCATGTACCGGCCTGGCTGCCTTCCCGGCCGCATCCCTGGCGCGGCGCCTGTCCGGGTTCCACCACTCTCTTCCTGTTACGTGTGTTTCTTCTGGAAGTTGCGCAAAAACGCCAGCAGCGCGCGCGCCGCGATGTCGGCGTCGTCGGCCGTCATGGTTTCCAGCGGGTTGTGGCTGATGCCGCCATTGCCGCAGCGGGTAAACAGCATGGCCACGTCGCTGATGGCGGCCATGGCCATGGCATCGTGGCCGGCGCCCGACAGCAGCGCGTACGGTGCGATGCCGACGGATGCCACGGCTTGCGCCAGCTGTGCCATCAGCCACGGCGCGCATGGCGCCGCGCGCGCCGACAGCAGCAGTTCCAGCTGGTAGTCGATCTGGCGCCGCGCGCAGATGGCGGCGATGCCATCCAAAATATCGTCGACGGCAGCCTGGCGCACGCTATCGCTGGCCGCGCGGATATCGAGCGACAGGGTGCAGGCGCCGGCGATCACGTTGACGGAGCCGTTGGGCACCTGCAGCTGGCCCACGGTGCCTACCAGCGCTTCGCCCTGGCTGCAGCGCCGTTCCACCAGCAGAATGATTTCCGCGGCCGCGCTGGCCGCATCCTTGCGCATGGTCATGGGCGTGGTGCCCGCATGGCTGGCCACGCCCCCAAGACTGACCAGGTAGCGCGAGCTGCCGGCGATCGCCGTGACAATGCCCAGCGGCAGGTCGCGCTCGAGCAGCACGGGACCCTGTTCGATGTGCACTTCCACATAGCCGAGCAAGTCGGCGGGGTTGCGCGCGATGGCGCCGATGGCGCTCGCTTCGTGGCCGGCGGCGGCCAGCGCGTCGCGCATGCTCACGCCGTCCGCATCCAACTGCTCCAGCAGCGACACGTCGAACTTGCCCGTCACGGCCGTGCTGCCCAAAAACGTGCTCTTGAAGCGCACGCCTTCCTCTTCCGCGAAAGCGACGACCTCGAAATGAAACGGCAGCCTTTCGCCCCGCTCATGCAGGTGGCGCACGACGGCGATCGGCAGTACGATGCCCAGCCGGCCATCGTACTTGCCGCCGTTGCGCACGGTGTCGTAGTGCGATCCCGTCATCAGGGTCTTCGCGCCCTGCGCGTCGGACAGGTAGCGTCCGACGACATTGCCGACGGCGTCGATGTGCACCTGCATGCCCGCGTCCCGCATCCAGTCGGCCAGCTGCGCGGCCGTTTTGCGGTGCGCCGGCGTCAGGTAAGCGCAGGTCAGGTTGTAATCGCTGTCGCTCCAGCCGGCCAGCGTTTCCGCCTGCTGCATGATGGCCGGGCCGAAGTCCAGGCGCACGTCGAACAGGTCGTTCAGGCGCAGTTCGGCGATGCGTTTGATCTGCCGCAGCGATTCGGCCAGTTCATCGGCGCGCCGGTTTTTCAGGCGCCGCGCAAACGTGGCGATGATGTCCTGGCGCGTCAGGCCCTCGCCCGTCGGACCCTTGACGGCCAGGATGAAGGGAAAGCCGAACTTGGCGTTGTATTCGCTGTTGAGGCGCTGCAGGGTGGCAAATTCCTCGGGGCTGCACAGGTTCAGGCCGGACTTGGCCTGTTCGCGCGTCGATTCCGCCGTCAGCTGCCCGGCGATGGCGGCCTTGCCGGCCAGTTCCGGGTGGGCGCGTATCAGTCCCAGCTGCTCTTCGGGCGAGGCTTGCGCCAGCACGCGCTGCAGCTCCGTCTTGAGGGCCGTCAGGCTGGCAAACGGCCGGGCGGCGGCCGCGCGCTGGGCGATCCATGGCGAGTGTTCGTAGATGCCATGCAGGTGTGCGATAAAATCGGCCTGGCTGCCGGCGTTCAGGTCTGAAAGGGTGGTCATGGTTTTCCGATCATGCAAGCGGTGATGATAGCGCCCCGTTCCTGCCTCCATTATATGCGCGCGCTGATAGCGGCTATCGCTGCACCAGCGCCTTGGCTGCTGCGCTGACCTGGTCGCGCAGCCATTTGTGTTCGGGCGCCTGGTGCACGCGCTGGTGCCACAGCTGGTAAAAGCGCATGGGCGGGAATTTCAAGGGCACGGTATACGTTTTCAGCGGCAGGGTCTTTTCATAGAAGCGCATGAACTGGCGGCCCGTGGTGAGCACCAGGTCCGTCTGCGTCAGCATGTAGGGGATCAGGCCGAAATACGCCGATTCCACCACCACGTTGCGCTGCAGGTTTTGCCGTTCGAGGAAGGAATCGATCACGCCGTGGTAGCCGGGCATCATCTGCGACGGCGCCACGTGCGGCAGGCTCAGATAGTCATCGAGCGTCATGGCGTCGCTGGCCGTGCGCCGCGCATAGGCGTTTTCCGCATGCATGGCGCAGACGATGGGATCTTCGAACAACTTCGAGATGTGCAGGTGCGCGGGCGGCTCGTCCCAGTTGGCGATGACCAGGTCCAGGCCCCCGTCGACAATTGCCGGATATGATCGATGCCCGGTCCCAGGCTATGCAGCACAACGCGGCTTTTCGGCGAACCGCGGCGCAGCAGGGCCACCACATTGGGCAGGAACTGGCTGTCCAGGTAGTCGGGCGCAGCGATATGGAAGGTGCGCGCCTCCTCCTGCGCCACGAACGGCGTCTTCTTGATAAACAGGCTTTCCGTCTGGTCGAGGATGCGCTTGGCCGGATTGAGCAGGCTTTCGCCATGCTGCGTGGGCACCATGCCGCGCGCGCCGCGCACGAGCAGCGGGTCGCCCGTCAATTCGCGCAGTTTGCGCAGGGAGGCGGAAATCGAGGGCTGCGGCTGATTGAGTTTCAGCGCCACGCGCGAGACATTCTTTTCCACCAGCAGCAGGTAAAGGATGCGGATCAGGTGCAGGTCGAGGTGTTGCGGCAGGCTGGACATGTGGCGGCGCCTCTGTTGTATATCGATTTGAATATGTCAAATATACGATATTTTTCATGTGATGGGCGGTAAATCCGTTTATCTTGTGTAGATTGGCACGAATATGGGTTCGGTCTGACTAGAGGAAATTTATGGAAGTATTTGCCTATCTGATTCCGTACGGCCTGGAGTGGCTGAACCTGATCGTCCGCTGGCTGCACGTCATCACGGGCATCGCCTGGATCGGTGCTTCCTTTTATTTCGTCTGGCTCGACAACTCGATCCGCCCGCCCGCGCCCGGCTCCGAGCTGGCGAAGAAGGGCGTGTCGGGAGAATTGTGGGCCGTGCATGGCGGCGGTTTCTACAACCCGCAAAAATACCTGCTGGCGCCCGCCGAACTGCCGAAGGAGCTGCACTGGTTCAAGTGGGAAGCGTATTCCACCTGGCTGTCCGGCTTTGCGCTCTTGACGATTGCCTACTACTTCAATGCGCAGGCCATGATGATCGACAAGGCCGTGGCCGATATCTCCAGCGGCCAGGCCGTCGGCATCGGCATCGCCACCCTCGTCATCGGCTGGACCGTGTACGACCTGCTGTGCCGCTCGAAGCTGGCGCAATATGAACTGTGGTTCGGCGTGACGGTGTTCGCGCTGATCGTCGGCGCCGCCTATGTGCTCACGCATCTGCTCAGCGGGCGCGCCGCCTATATCCACGTGGGCGCCATGATCGGTACCATCATGGTGGCCAATGTGCTGATGCTGATCATTCCCGGCCAGCGCAAAATGGTCGAAGCCATGGCCGCCGGCAAGCTGCCCGATCCCAGGCACGGCATGAAGGCCAAGCAGCGCAGCGTGCATAACAATTATTTTACGTTGCCTGTGCTGTTCATCATGATCAGCAACCACTACGCGATGACTTACCGTAACGACCACGCGTGGCTGGTGCTGGCGCTGATCATGGCGGCCGGCGTCTTCATCCGACATTTCTTCAACCTGCGCCACAAGGGAAGAGTCGAGTGGCGCTATCCGGCCCTTGGCGTGGCCTTGCTGGTGGGCGTGGCCGTGGCCATCGCGCGCCGAAGGCGCCGTGGCCAGCGCGCCCGTGGCGGACCCCGCCGCCCAGTTCGTGGCCGTGCATGCCATCATCGCCCAGCGCTGCGCCACCTGCCATTCGGCGCACCCGACGCAAGCCGGTTTCGCCACGGCGCCGGCCGGCATGATGCTGGATAATGAAATAGAAATCCGCCAGCACGCGGCGCAAATCTACAAGCAGGCCATCGAATTGAAGGCCATGCCGATCGGGAACCTGACGAATATGACGGAGGCCGAGCGCAGCGAACTGGGCGCGTGGCTGCAACAGACCATGCAAGGAGCAAAATGACTACGCACGCGGAAAAAATCACGGCCTGGATCGACGACCACTTCGACGAGGAGATCGCCTTTTTACAGCAGGTGGTGCAGCAGCCGACGGATACGCCGCCCGGCAATAACGCGCCGCATGCGGAGCTGGTGGCGCAGCTGCTGCAGGCGTATGGCTGGAACGCGGAAAAGCACGCCGTGCCGGCCGATCAGGTGGCAGCCTACGGCATGCAGAGCATCACCAACCTGATCGTGCGCCGCCCATATGCGGCAGGCGGGCCGACGGTGGCCCTGAATGCGCATGGCGACGTGGTGCCGCCCGGCGACAACTGGACGTATCCGCCATATGGCGGCCAGATCGACGGCGGCTATATCTATGGCCGCGCGACGGCCGTGTCGAAAGGCGATTTCGCCACCTATGTGTTTGCCGCGCGCGCCCTCGAAGCGTTGGGCATTCCATTGAAGGGCCAGCTCGAGCTGCACTTCACGTACGACGAGGAATTCGGCGGCTTGCTGGGGCCGGGCTGGCTGCTGGAACAGCAATTGACGAAGCCCGATTTCGTCATCGCCGCCGGTTTCAGCTACGGCATCGTCACGGCGCACAACGCCTGCCTGCAGCTGGAAATCACCGTGCACGGCAAGTCGGGCCACGGCTCGATGCCGGAAACGGGCCACGATGCGCTACAGGCGGCTAACAAGATCCTGAACGCCATCTATGGCCAGCTGCCGGAGCTGAAAAAGATCAAATCGAAAGTGGCCGGCATCGACTCGCCCACCATGCTGGTGGGCCGCATCGATGGCGGCACGAATACGAATGTGGTGCCGGGCAAGGTCGTCATGAAGATGGACCGCCGCATGATTCCCGAGGAAGATCCGGTGGCGGTGGAAGCGCAGGTGCGCGCGCTGATCGAAGACGCGGTGCGCGGCGAGCCGGGCATCCGCGTCGAGATCCGCCGCCTGCTGCTGTCGCACGCGCTGCGGCCCTTGCCCGGTTCGGAGCAACTGGTCGGCAGCTTGCAAAAGAACGCGCAAGCCATCCTTGGCGAAACGATTCCCGCCGTCGGCACCCCCCTGTATGCGGATGCGCGCCTGTATGGCGAGCGGGGCATCCCCGCCGTGCTGTATGGCGCCGGCCCGCGCACGGTGCCCGAATCGAATGCGAAGAAGGCCGACGAGCGGCTGGCGCTCGATGATTTGCGCAAGGCCAGCAAGATCGTCGCCCTGACCCTGCTCGACTTCCTGGCCGCCTGACTGGGCGGCGACCATGCCGCTGGCATCCGGTAAGATGCATGCCTGGGAAATCGGGGAGGCAGCATGGATGTGATTGGCAAGAAGACGATAAGGGAACTGGCGGCCGACCTGGTCGCCGGCCGCATCACCAGCGTGGCACTGACACAGCAGATGCTGGCACGCGCCGAGGCGCACCGGGCGCAGGGCGGCTTTGCGTATGTCAGCCTCGATGGCGAACAGGCGTTGGCCGAGGCCCGCGCCAGCGATGCGGCGCGCGCCGCCGGCTGGGTGCCTTCGCCGCTGGCCGGCATCCCCGTTTCGATCAAGGACCTGTTCGACGTCAAGGGGCAGGTCAGCAGCGCCGCCTCGCTGGCGCTGGCCGGCGGGCCGCCCGCCGATGTGGATGCTGGTGCCGTGGCGCGCCTGCGCGCGGCCGGCGCCGTTCTGCTGGGGCGCACCAACATGAGCGAATTCGCGTTTTCCGGTCTGGGCTTGAATCCCCATTACGGCACGCCGCGCAACCCGCACGACGGCGCGTGCGTGGCGGGCGGCTCCACCTCGGGCGGCGCCGTGACGGTGGCGCTGGACATGGCGGCCGGAGCGCTGGGCACGGATACGGGCGGCTCGATCCGCATTCCGTCCGCCTTTTGCGGCTTGACGGGCTTCAAGCCGACGGCCGCTTCCGTGTCGCTGGCCGGCGCCGTGCCCTTGTCGCGCTCCCTCGATTCGGCAGGGCCCATCGCGCACAGTGTCGATTGCTGCGCCATCCTGTACGCTGCCTTGTCTGGCAAGGAGGTCGCCGACGGCGTATCGGCATTAAAGGGCTTGCGCTTCGGCTTTACCCTTGACTACGTCGGCACGCACGTGGAGCCGCAGGTGCAGCGGGCTTTCGACGCCGCGCTGGATAAGCTGCGGCAAGCCGGCGCCCTGGTGGAACGGTTCGATTTTCCCGAATTGCTGGAACTGCCCGGTATCAATGGCGGCGGCGGCCTGGGCAGCGGAAGCCTGGCACTGGCACAGGGCGTTACTGGAAGAGAAGGGCGCACAGTACGACCAGCGCGTGGCGGCGCGCATCCGCCGCGGCCAGCAGCAGGGCGCAGCGGACTATATCGACGTGCTCGACGCGCGTGCGCGCCTGATCGCCATCGCGCAGCAGCGTCTGGCGCCGTTCGACGCCTGGCTGATGCCCAGCGTGGCTATCCTTGCGCCGGAAGTCGCGCCGCTGGAAGCGGACGACGCCACCTTCTTTGCCACGAACGGCCTGGTGCTGCGCAACGCCAGCGTGATCAACTTCCTCGATGGCTGCGCGCTGTCGCTGCCTTGCCATGCCGACGGCGAGCTGCCCGTGGGGCTGGGCATCTGCGGCCTGGCCGGCGCCGACGATACGGTGCTGCAAATCGGCCGCGCCGTGGAGGCGTTGCTACGAGGGAGCGGAAAAGAATAGTGCCATAGTGCAGGAAGATGCCAATTCTGTCATGATGGCTGGCATTGACATGGGATAGTCGCGCTTCCCCGCGCCGGCAAACTTCACACTGTGCACCGATACGACCTGATTAGCTGTCATGACTGCGGCGTGCTGTACCGCAAACGTCCGCTGCGTCCCCGCGAAAAGGCGCGCTGCATCCGTTGCCGCTCGGTGCTGTACCGCGGCGCCCACGTGCGCGGCGCATCGGCCGAATTGAGCAAGGTGGTGGCGCTCACGCTGGGCGCCGCCTTTGTCTTCCTGATCGCCCAGTTTTTCCCCATCGTCGAACTCGACGTCAATGGCCTCACTTCCAGCGCCACCTTGCTCGGCTCCATCCGCGTGCTGTGGTACGAGCAGATGCACATCGTGGCGACGATGGTTTTCCTGTTTACCATCCTCTTTCCCGCCATCGAACTCGGTTCCCTGCTGTACGTGGCGCTGGGGCTGCGCGGCGGCGTCAAGGTACCGGGATTCAACCGCGTGCTGCGCGCCGTGCAGACGGCGCGCGAATGGGGCATGACGGAAGTGCTGATGATCGGCATTCTGATCACCGTCGTCAAGATGACCAGCCTGGCTACGGTGCTGCCGCAACCTGGCCTGTTCGCGTTTGGCGCGCTCACCGTGCTGCTGGCCATCGTCGTCTCGTTCGACCCCAAGGCCCTGTGGAACCTGGGCGACGACCTGACCCGCCAAGCGCTGCCCGGCATCCGCTACAAGGCTTTCGCGCCCGGTGAAAAGGTGGTGCCCTGCCATGCTTGCGGCCTGGTGGCGCCGCCTGCGGGCAAGGGCAGGCATCTGGCGTGCGTGCGCTGCGGCACGGCCCTGCACGTGCGCAAACCGGACAGCATCAACCGCACCTGGGCCTTGCTGATCGCCGCCATGATCCTCTACATTCCCGCCAACCTGCTGCCCGTGATGGTGACGCAATCGCTGTTCGGCGCGCAGGACGACACCATCATGAGCGGCGTGGTGCTGTTCTGGACCAGCGGCTCGAAGGGCCTGGCCATCATCATTTTCATCGCCAGCGTGGCCGTGCCAATGTTGAAACTGGGCGTGCTGGCGCTGCTGGCGTTCACGGCGCAGCGGCGTTCGCGCTGGCGGCCGCGCCAGCGCACCATCCTGTACCGCATGGTCGAATTCATCGGCCGCTGGTCCATGCTCGACATCTTTGTCGTCACCCTGACGGTGGCGCTGGTGCGCTTCAAGTCGCTGGCCGTGATCACGGCCGGACCCGGCGCGCTGGCCTTCGGCGCGGTGGTGGTGCTGACCATGCTGGCGGCGATGCAGTTCGACCCGCGCCTGATCTGGGACCCTGTCGATGGGCAGGTGCCTGGCGAGGAAGAACCCGTGGTGGTGGCAAATACCGGAAACAATACAGTGATTGGAGAACAGCATGTCTGACAAAGAAGCGGGCGGCCTTGCCGAAACGGGTGGCCAGGGCGTCCCCCCGTTGCCGGAACCCGATGTGGAACAGGGCAGCCGCTGGCTGCCGTCGCTGGTGTGGCTCATCCCGTTGCTGGCCGCGCTGATCGGCGCCGGCCTGGCCGCCAAGTCCATCCTCGAGCAGGGACCCACGGTGACGGTCAGCTTCAAGAGCGCCGAAGGCCTGGAGCCGGGCAAGACCAAGGTCAAGTACAAGGACGTCGATATCGGCCAGGTGCGCGCCATCACCCTGGGCGACGACTTGAGCAAGGTCCTCGTGACGATCGACATGAGCAAGGAAGCGCGCCGCTTCGCCACCGCCGATTCGCGCTTCTGGGTGGTGCGCCCGCAAATTGGTGCCAGCGGCGTGACGGGGCTGGGCACCTTGCTGTCGGGCGCCTACATCGGCGTCGACACGGGCAAGTCGGAACAGAAGAAAGAGAACTTCATCGGCATGGAGAGTCCGCCCGCCGTGGCCGGTGACCAGAAGGGCAAGCTGTACACGCTGCATGCGGACAGCCTCGGCTCCGTCGACGTGGGCTCGCCCCTGTTCTTCCACCGCTTGCGGGTGGGCAAGGTGGTCAGCTTCGCGCTGGACAAGGATGGCACGGCATCACCATGTCGGTCTTCGTGAACGCGCCGTACGACCAGTTCGTCGGCAAGGATGCGCGCTGGTGGCATGCCAGCGGCGTCGACGTGCGCCTCGATTCCAATGGCTTCAAATTGAATACGCAATCGCTGGCCGCCATGCTGGTGGGCGGCATCGCCTTCGAGGCGGAAAACGGCCGCAAGCCCGTCGAACCGGCGCCGGCCGGCACCAATTACCGCCTGGCGGCCGACGAGGCGAGCGCCATGCGCGAGCCCGATGGCGAGGCCATCACCACCGTATTCTATTTCGACCAGTCCCTGCGCGGCTTGCAGCCCGGCGCCACGGTGGATTTCCGCGGCATCGTGCTGGGCGAGGTGCGCTCGGTCGGCATCGAGTTCGACCCCGTGAAGAAGAACTTCCGCATGCCCGTCACCGTCAATCTGTACCCGGCCCGCCTGGGCATGCGCTTCAAGGCGGCCGTCGACGATGAGGAAGGCTCGGCCGGCCACCAGCTGCTCGAACGCATGGTCAGCCGCGGCTTGCGCGCGCAGCTACGCACGGGCAACCTGCTCACCAGCCAGCTGTATATCGCGCTGGACTTCTTCCCGAAAGCGCCGAAGGTGGCGCTCGATCCGAACAGGTATCCGCTGGAAGTGCCGACCGTGCCGAACACCCTCGATGAATTGCAGACGCAGATCGCCAGCATCGCCCGCAAGCTCGATCAGGTACCGTATGCGGAGATCGGCAATAACCTGAACGCCACGATCAAGCAGGCCAATGTGTTGTTCAAGCAGATCGACGGCCAGGTGGTGCCGGAAATGCGCGACACCCTGACGGCGGCGAAGCAGACCTTTGGCACGGCCGAACAGGTGCTGCAGAAGGATTCGCCGCTGCAGTCGGACGTGCGCCAGGCCTTGCAGCAACTGACGCAAACCCTGCAATCGCTCAATGCCCTGTCGGATTACCTGGAACGCCATCCCGAGTCCCTGATCCGCGGTAAAAAAGGAGATGAAAAAAAATGATGAAGCCGATGTTTGCCGCGCTGCTGGCGGCCAGCCTGCTGGGCGCCTGCTCCACGCCCCAGCCCGAGCATTTCTATACGCTCAGCGGCGGCGCCGACGCGCAGCCGGCCAAGCCCGTGAAATACTATGTCGAGGTGCTGGCCGTCAGCGTGCCGCAGCAGGTGAGCCGCAACCAGTTCGTCGTGACGGCGCCGTCGGGGCGCATCGAATTGCTGGAGCAGCAGCGCTGGGCGGGGCCGCTGGCTGGCGAGATCGGACAGGCCCTGTCGACGGCCGTGACGAACGACCTGGGCGCCATCGACGTGTTCCGCACGCCGCATCCGGACAATCTGCCCGTGTACCGCATCAGCACCAATGTGCAGCGTTTCGAGTCCGTGATGGGCCAGTATGCGCTGATCGATGCCGTGTGGAGCGTGCGCCAGCTGGCCAGCGGCAAGGTGGTCACTTGCCGCACGATCGCCAATGAAAAGGTGGGCGCCGGCTATGATGAACTGGTGCTCGGTCACCGCCGCGCCGTGAACCGCATCGCCGCCGATGCGGCCAGCGTCGTGCGCGCTTTTGACAACGGCAGCGCCGCCTGCCCGGCCGCCTGAGCCGCTTTCCGCTACCCAGTCCCGGCGGCCGCTGGTAAAATGCGGCCATGGGAATGACCTTGTTCACGCGCCGCTTTGCCGCCTGGATCGCCTGTTTCGCGATCCTGCTGGCGGCGCTCGCGCCGTCGATTTCCCAGGCCGTCGCCAGCGCCAAGCAGGAGTCCGGCTCCGGCTGGGCGGAAATCTGCTCGGTGGCCGGCATCCGTTTTGTGCAGCTTGATCCAGCCGATGACGGCGCTGCCGATGGCAAATCCGGCGGCAAGGCCATGCAGATGGAGCATTGCGCCTTCTGTTCCACGCATGCGGGTTCCGTCGGCTTGCCGCCGGCCAGTCCCGTGCTGCCGCTGCTAGTGGCCAGCGGCACGGCCATCTTCCCGGCCCTGTACTACCAGTCCCCATCCCCGCTGTTCATCTGGTCCACCGCGCAGTCGCGCGCGCCGCCCGGTCTCATTTAAGTTTTTGCATTTTCAATGCTGGCGCTGTCCGCCTTGCGGTGTGACGCGCCGCATCCGCACACTTAAACGAGAATCACATGAACAAGACATTATTGGTGCTGGCGGCTGCCATCGCCCTGGCCTATCCCTGCGCGCGGGCGCAGCAACTTGACCACGCCATCGACACCGTCGTCGTTTCCGGCTCGCGCGCACAATCGTGGCTGTCCGAAACGCCGCAGGCGATCGGCGTCGTCAACGCCAAAACCCTGGAACGCGACAAGCCCAGGACCATGGGCGATATCCTCAACCGCATCGCCGGCGTGTACTGGAATGACCTGGGCAACGAGCAGCACAGCATGAGCATCCGCCAGCCCATCGGCACGAATGCCGTCTACCAGTACCTGGAAGATGGCATTCCCATCCGCCCGCTGGGCGTCTTCAACCACAACTCGCTCAACGAGATGAACATGGCGGGGGCGAGCGGCGTGGAAGTGGTGAAGGGCGCCGCTTCCTCGCTGTATGGCAGCAATGCCGTGGGCGGCGCCGTCAATTTCCTGACGGCCGGCGCCAGCGCCACGCCGACGGCCAAGGTGGGCGTGCGGCGCGACAGCGTGGGCGGCTACACCCGTTACGACACCTCCGCCAGCGATACCTGGGGGCCGCTGGGACTGCGCTTTTCCCATTACAGTTCGCGCCGTTCGCGCGACAACTGGCAAGAGTACAGCTATGGCGACAAGGATTCGTTCTCGCTGCGCGCCGACTATGCGCTCGGCCCCACCTCGCAGCTGCGCGCCACCCTCGTCCACACGGATCTCGATGCGGCCATGACGGGCAGCCTGTTCGAGAACGATTACCGCAGCAATCCCGGCAAGAGTCTCAATACATTCACCTACCGCAAGGACAAGACCACGCGCATGAATCTGGCGTGGGAGGGCGCGACGACGGCTAATGGCACGAGCACCATCACCGTGTTTACGCGCAAGAACGACCATGGGCAGCTTCCCGCGTATTCCATCGGCAGCTGCGTGGGCATGTTGTGCAAGGGCGTCATCAACAACAACCACGTCGATTCGCTGGGGCTGGACGTGAAACACCAGCAGAATTTTGCGTGGCTGGCTTCGCGCCTGATCGCCGGCGTGTACGTGGACAAGAGCGACAATCCCTTTGTGAGCGACAATCTGTCCATCGTGCGCGATGCGGCCACGGGCCGCTATCTGCGTTATACGCTGGCCAACGCGTCCAATCCGCAGGGCGTGCGCGACTACCAGACGGACATTTTGAACACGGCCGTCTTCGCGCAGTGGGAATTTTCTCCGCTGGCGGGCACGCGCGTGGTGCTGGGCGGACGCTCGGACGCCATCCGCTACGACTATCATAACAATCTGGCGCCCGGCGGCAGCGTCAACTACGGCGCGCCCGACGAGTCGCGCAGTTTTTCGCATGTGAGTCCGAAGCTGGGCGCCACCTACGCCATCGGCCATGCGGGCAGCGCGTATGCGAACGTCAGCCAGGGCTTCACGCCGCCCGAAGTGAGCCAGCTGTATGGCAAGACGGGCATCGCCGATTTGCAGCCGTCCGTCTACAACAACTATGAACTGGGCTTGCGCTGGGCCTTTTTGCAGGGCCGCTTGAAACTCGACACGGCCCTGTACCGCCTCGATGGGCGCGACACCATCGTCAGCTACACGCTCTCGCCGGGCAACAGCGAAAACCGCAATGCGGGACGCACGCGCAGCGAAGGCCTGGAGCTGGGCCTGAACTACGACGGCGGCCCGTTCGACGCGCGCTTCGCCACGGCCATCGCGCGCCACCGCTACCTGCGCTACCAGGTCTCCGATAGCCTCGATTACAGTGGCCGCACCATGCCGCAGGCGCCGCGCGACATCACCTCGTTCGAGATCGGCTACAAGCCCGTGACGGGCGCGCGTATCGCGCTCGAAGCCGTGCACCAGGGCCGCTACTGGATGAACAATGCCAACACGGTGGAGTATGGTGGCCACGCGCTGCTGAACCTGCGTGCCAGCTATCAGCTGGCGCGGGGCCTGGAAGCGTGGGCGCAGGTGCGCAATGTGACCGATAAGCGCTATGCCGATTCGGCCAGCAGCAGCTATGCGGGCACGGGCAGCTATGCGCCAAACAGCCAGAACCAGTACACGCCCGGTGCGCCGCGCAGCGTGATGCTGGGCCTGGCCTATACCTATGGCGGAATGTGAGGATGGCCATGGACGACGCAACCTTTCTTGTCGCACGGCGCAAAAGCCTGTACTGGCGCATCCACTTCTGGGCCGCGCTGATCGCCTCGCCGTTTGCCCTGGTGGCCACCCTGACGGGCATTTTGTATGTGTTTACGCCGCAGATCGAGGCAAGGCTGTACCAGCACCTCGACCATGTGGCGCCGCAAGCGTCCATGCTGCCGCTGGACGCCGCCGTGGCGGCAGCGGAACGGGCGGCGCCGCGCGGCTGGACGGTGCAGCACGTGGTGCCGCCGTTTCAACAGGACGACGCGGTGCAGGTGGCGTTCGCGCCGCCCGGCGGCGCGCCCGATGAACATGCGGGCCATGGTGGGCATGCCGCACCGGTCAAGCCAAAATTCGGCCTGCCCGCGCAAGCCGTCATCGTGTATGTGAATCCCTATGACGCGCGCGTCTTAGGCAGCCTGGCCAGCAGCGAACGCTTCGGCAACTGGGCAAAAAAGCTGCATTCGCGCCTGCTGCAAAACGATGGCTGGCGCTGGATGATCGAGCTGGCGGCCAGCTGGCTGATGGTGATGCTGGTGACGGGCGTGGTGCTGTGGTGGCCGCGCGGCGCGCAATCGGGCTTGCCGAAGCGGGGTGCGCGGGGGCGCAATGGCTGGCGCCAGTGGCATGCTTTTCTCGGCGTGGCGCTCGGCATCGTCAGCGTCGTGATCCTGACGACAGGCCTGACGTGGAGCCAGCAGGCGGGCGCGCGCATCCGCGTGCTGCGCGACGTCAGCGGCCAGGCGCCGCCGCCCGTGCCGCGCGGCCTGCACTCGACCGAGGAGGGCGCTCCGCTCGACTGGCAGGATGCGTGGCGGGTGGCGCGCAGCCATGCGCCCGCCATCGCCGTGCAGCTGACGGCGCCGGCCAGCCAGGACGATGTGTGGCGCGCCACCATGGCCGACCGCAGCCAGCCCACCCTGCGCTTCGACCTGCAATTCGATGCCTACAGCGGCAAGCCTTTGTACTATGCGGGATGGGACGCGCAGACGGCGTTCGGCAAGGCCACCGCCATCGGCATCCCGTTCCACCGCGGCGAATTCGGCTGGTGGAACCAGGCCTTGCTGCTGCTGTTCGGCGCCAGCGTGCTGTTTTCGCTGGTGTCGGGCTGGGTGATGTTCTTCAAGCGGCGCCTGCCAGGCTCGCTGGGCTTGCCCAAGCTGCTGCCGGGCGCCTGGACCTCGCCTTCGCCGCTGGCCTGGCTGGTGGCGGCCGGCATGTGCGCGCTGATGCCGCTGCTGCTCGTTTCCGGCTGCATGCTGATGCTGCTGGAACTGGGGCTGGCAAAATGTGGGCCGCGTGTCGGCCGGATGTGGCTGCGCTAAAATAAGGGGCGCGGTCAGGCTCGTTGCCAAGGGCCGCCCCTTTGCCTTGGCTGAACATGATATTCATCGACTTCCCCGCCCTGTCCACGCTGGCCGCCACGTCGGCAGGCGTCACGCAAAAATGCAGCTGCTGCGCCGTTCCGCTCGATGCCTGGCAGCGTCTTCCCACCTCGCTGGAGCTGGACCGCTTTGAAGAAATCGGCACTCTGCGCGAAGACCCGTACGAGGAACCGACGTTCGCCGAATACCACCCGCAGGGCACGCGCTACGACAGCGTCGACGCGCCCATCGCGCCGCGCTACTATCCCGCGAACCTGAGTCAGGTGGCCCGCTGCCTGGACTGCGGCCGCCACTACCTGCGCTACAACGAGGCGGGCGGCTATTTCACGGAACTGCGCATCCGCGCGCTGCGCCCGGCATTGCTGGCCGACGCGCCGCTGTCAGCGTGAGGGCGACAGGCTTTCCTTGACGTGCGCGATGCCGTGTTCATCGTAAATCGAGTACACGGCGGCGAGAAGGTTTTCCAGTTCCGGCGAGCGGTCCATATGCCGCATGCTGAATAAAATGGGCGAGAACGCATGCTTGTCGTCCAGCTTGCGGTACACGACGTTCCGGTGATGCATGGCTTGCACGCTTTCCGGCACGATGGAAATGCCCTGGCCGGCCGCCACCAGTCCCATGGAAATCTGCAGCTCGCGCACTTCCGTGACGGGACCGGGCGTGACATTGCCTTCGCTGAACATGGCCAGCACCTGGTCGGCAAAGCTGGGGCGGGGCGCTTTCGGATACACGAGCAGGGTTTCATGCACAAGGTCAGTCAGGCGCAATCCGCCTTCTCCCTTGGCCAGCCTGTGACCGGGCGGCAGGGCCACCACGAGCCGCTCTTCGCGCAGCAGGATGCGCGGATGCTGGGGTCTTCGCTTTTCAGGCGCCCGAAGCCCACGTCGATGCGGCCTTCCTTCAGGGCCTTCAACTGCTGCACCGTCGTCATTTCATGCAGGGTCACGTCGACCTCGGGATGGCGCTCGCAAAAGCGGTGCACGATGTCGGGCAATTCCCCATACAGGGTCGAGGCGACAAAGCCGATCGACAGGGTGCGTTCCAGCTTGCCCACGCGCTGCGTCATCGCCTGCAGGTCGCGCACCTGGTCGAGCAGGGGGCGCGCATGGGCGAGGAAAAACTCGCCCGCTTCCGTCAGCCGCAAGGGCCGCGAACCTTTTTCGATCAGCGCCACGCCCAAGGTTTCTTCCAGTTGCTGCATCTGCCGGCTCAGCGGCGGCTGCGCGATGTGCAGGCGCGCGGCGGCCCGCGTGAAGTTCCTTTCCTCTGCGACCGCAACGAAGTAGCGCAAGTGCCGTAATTCCATCTTCATACCTTTCAGGTATAGGTTTGATACCAACTCGGTGTGTTGGACGTGGGGAGATTCGGGGAATATCGTGTCACCACTCCACAGAATTATACGGAATAAATATGATTCAAAATATCGAGACCTACCTGGTCGATGTGCCAACCATCCGTCCGCACCGGATGTCCGTCGCCACCATGAATACGCAGACCCTGGTGCTGGTGCGGCTGCGCTGCGCCGACGGCATCACGGGCTGGGGCGAAGCGACCACCATCGGCGGCTTGGGCTACGGCGGCGAAAGCCCGGAAAGCATCAAGACGAATATCGATACCTATATCGCGCCGCTGCTGGTCGGCATGGAAGCGAGCGAAGTGGCCAAGGCCATGGCCAGGGTGCGCAAGGTCATCCAGGGCAACCGCTTCGCCAAGTGCGCGATCGAGACGGCCCTGCTGGATGCGCAGGCGCGCCGCCTGAACGTGCCGCTGTCGGAATTGCTGGGCGGCCGCGTGCGCGATGCGCTGCCTGTGGCCTGGGTGCTGGCCAGCGGCGACACGGCACGCGATATCGCCGAAGGGGAAAAAATGCTGGACCTGCGCCGCCACCGCATCTTCAAGCTGAAGATCGGCCTGCGCGACGTGATGGACGACGTGGCACACGTGCTGGAAATCAAGCGGGCGCTGGGCGAGCGGGCCAGCGTGCGGGTCGACGTCAACCAGGCCTGGAGCGAGACGGACGCCGTGTGCGGCATCGCCGCGCTGGAAGCGGGCGGCATCGACCTGATCGAACAACCGGTGAAGGCGGGCAACCGCGCCGCGCTGGCGCGCCTGAAGCAGCGCTTCGACGTGGCCATCATGGCCGACGAAGCCTTGCACGGCCCCGCCGATGCGCTGGCGCTGGTCCAGGCCGATGCGGCCGACGTGTTTGCCGTCAAAATCACCCAGTCGGGCGGCTTGCTGCCCGCGCTGGAAGTGGCCACCGTGGCGCGCCTGGCGGGCGTCGGCCTGTACGGCGGCACCATGCTCGAAGGCGGCGTCGGCACGGCCGCCACGGCCCACGTCTGTTCCACGTTTGCCGAACTGGCCTGGGGCACGGAATTGTTCGGGCCTTTGCTGCTGACGCAGGAAGTCTTGCGCGAACCGCTCGTGTACCGCGACTTCATGCTGCAGGTGCCGACGGGGCCTGGCCTGGGCGTCGAGATCGACCTGGACAAGCTGCGTTCCATGCAACGCCAATAAGGAGAAACCATGTTATTCCATGTACGCATGAACGTGAACCTGCCGTTGAGCATGCCCGCCGAGCAGGCGGCGCAGCTCAAGCAAACGGAAAAGGAACTGGCGCAGCGCCTGCAGCACGAGGGCAAGTGGCGCCACCTGTGGCGCATCGCCGGTCAGTACGCCAACATCAGCGTCTTCGACGTGGACAGCGTGGACGAGCTGCATAATTTGCTGACCTCGCTGCCGCTGTTCCCCTACATGCAGATCGACGTGATGCCGCTGTGCCGCCATCCTTCGTCGGTGCGCGGCGACGATTCCTGAGGAGACCGACGATGATGCATACAGCAATGACACTGCCGGGAAAACGTGCGAGGTGGACGGCATCGGCCTGCATTACCGCACGGATGGCGAGCGCGCTAAACCCTGCCTGGTCCTGTCGAATTCCCTCGGCACGGACCTGTCCATGTGGGATGCGCAGGCGGCCGCGCTGGCAAGCGACTTTTTTGTCGTGCGCTACGACACGCGCGGCCATGGCCAGTCCGCCAGCGGCAGCGCGCCGTTCAGCATCGAGCGCCTGGGCCTGGACGTGGTGGCGCTGCTCGACCACCTTGATATCGCGCGCGCTGCCTTCTGCGGCATTTCCATGGGCGGCTTGATTGGCCAGTGGCTGGGTATACACCAGCTGCGGCGCCTGACGCAGCTCGTGCTGGCGAATACGGCGGCGCGCATCGGCGGCGCCGCGCCGTGGCAGCTGCGGGCGGAGCACGTGCGCCGCGACGGCATGGCCGCGGTGGCCGGAAGTGCCGCCACGCGCTGGTTCACGCCGCAATTTATCGCGCGCGAGCCGGATACGGTGGCGCGCCTGGTCGGCACCTTGCGCAGCCAGGATGCCGGCGGCTACGCGGCCTGCTGCGAGGTGCTGGCCCAGGCGGACTTGCACGCCGGCGTCGGCACGATCAGCGTGCCGACCTTGATCATCGCGGGCGAGCACGATCCCGTGACCACCATCGACGACAGCCGCTGGCTGCAGCGGCAAATCGCGGGTGCCCGCCTGGCAAGCCTGCCCGCCTCGCATATCTCGAACGTCGAGGCGGCGGACTTGTTTACAGAGCAGTTGCGGACTTTTTTGTTGTGAGGCTTGCTGTACCGTATAGGTATGGCAGGAATTTGACTTCCCCCTGAGCACCGCCACCGGCTCGTCCTGCATGCGGCAGGGGAAGCTTTCTTGAAAAATAATAATAAGAAAAGCAGACTTGGAGTAGACGGATGGAAAACAGATTGATCATCATCGCTGCGATCACGGTGGGCTATTTCGCCCTCATGTCGTACATTACCTACAGCGTGCGCAAGCATGCCAACAGCGCCGAGGGCATGACGGCGGGCGGGCGCAATTATCCCGCCTACCTGATCGGCGCACTGTTATTGTCGGAATTTATTGGCAGTTCCGTCAGCATCGGCACGGCCCAGAAGGGTTATGAGCTGGGCATTTCCGCCGCCTGGAACCTGGTGGCGCTGTCGCTGGGCTTCTTGCTGCTGGCCATCGTGCTGGTCAAGAAATACAAGGAAAGCGGGCAGTCGACGATTTCCGGCATCCTGGCGCAAACGTATGGCGAGCCCGTGCGTTATGCGGCGTCCATCCTCACCATCGTCGCGTTGAGCATCGTTGCCGTGGCCCTGTATGCGAGCGGCGGCGCCGTGCTGGCGGCCGTGTTGCACATCAACAAAACGGTGGCCATCTTGCTGGTGGGCGCCATCACCGTGATCTATGTCAGCCTGGGCGGCATGCGCTCGGTCGTCTACACCAATTTCGCCCACTCCATCGTCAAGTACCTGGGCGTGATCCTGGCGCTGGCGTATGCGCTGGAAGCCTCCGGTGGCATCGGCGCGCTGCAGGCGCAATTGCCGGCCAAGATGTTCAACTGGGTCGAGATCGGCTGGGGCCAGATCATCGCCTGGATGATCGGCGGCATCGGTTCCATCTTCGCCACGCAATACGTGATCCAGGCGCTGGTCAGCACGGACAACCCGGCCGTGGCCAAGCGCGCCTGCTATTACGTGTCCTCGCTGATGATCCCGTTCGGCCTGATGGCGGCCCTGATCGGCATGTGCAGCGCCGTGCTGTATCCGGGCATGAAGTCGATCGATGCTTTTCCTACCCTGATCGCGCACATGCCGGCGTTTTCCGCCAGCATCATGATCGTCGGCTTGGCCGGTGCCCTGTTCGGCGGCATTTCCGCCACCACCCTGGCATCGGCCACGCTGGCCATGAAGGATTTTTATGACCCTTGGTACAACAAGGCGAAGAATGACGCGAAATCGCTGATGTTCCTGCGCATCGCCATCGTCGTGGCCGGTTTGCTGCCGCTGGTGCTGGCGCTATACGCGGAAAAACTGCTGATGATCGCCTTCCTCGGCAAGGCCCTGCGCGCCACCCTGGCCGTGCTGGTGCTGATGGCTTTCTATGCGCCGAAGTTCGGCACGCCGCGCGGCGCCTTCGTCGGCGTGATCGTTTCCGTGATCGCCACCATCGGCTGGTTCCTGGCGGGCAATCCTTATGGCGTCGACAGTTCCTACCTGGCGCTGGCTGGCCCGCTGCTGACCATGGGTATCAGCCATCTGTTCAAGCCGGCGCAAGCTGTGGCGAAGCCGGCATCGTCGTCGCGCCTGTAGTTTGCCCCGACCCTCAGACCAGTCCTGTCATGTAATAGATGGCAATGACGAGGAAGACGGCCACGGTCTTGATGACGGTGATGCCGAAAATGTCGCGGTAGGACTGGCGGTGCGTGAGGCCCGTGACGGCCAGCAGGGTGATCACGGCGCCATTGTGCGGCAGGGTATCCATGCCACCGCTGGCCATGGCCACCACGCGGTGCATGACTTCGAGCGGAATGTGCGCTTGTTGCGCGGCCTGGATAAAACTGTCCGACATGGCGGCCAGCGCGATGCTCATGCCGCCCGATGCCGAGCCCGTGATGCCGGCCAGGGTGGTGACGGAGACGGCCGCGTTGACGAGGGGATCGGGCACGCTGCGCAAGGTGTTGCTGACGGCAAGAAAACCGGGCAGCGCGGCGATGACGCCGCCGAAACCGTATTCGGACGCCGTATTCATGGCCGCCAGCAGGGCGCCGCCCACGGCCGCCTTGGTGCCTTCGGCAAAGGCGGCGCGGATGCGCCCGAAGGCGGTAATGCACACGAGCAAGATTCCCAGCAGTAGCGCGCCTTCCACGGCCCAGATACCGGTCACGGAGGCGATCGACGTGGACACGGGCGCATGCAAGCCCGGCAGGGCCTCGGCGGTGAGCACGTAGCTGGCGCCATACCAGTGGGGGATCAGCTTGGTCAGCGCAAAGTTGGCCACGCCCACCAGCACCAGAGGCGCCACCGACAGCAGCGGATGGGGCAAGTCGCCCGCGTCGGCCGTGGCCTTTTCGGCCTCGGCCCCATACCCTTCGCCCGTCGCCATGACGGAGCGGCGGCGCCATTCCAGAAAGGCCAGGCCCATGATCACCGTCAGCACGGCGCCTATCGTGCCCAGCCACGGTGCGGCCCAGCCGGTCGTATTGAAAAAGGTGGTGGGGATGATGTTCTGGATTTGCGGCGTGCCCGGTAAAGTATCCATGGTGAACGAAAACGCGCCCAGGGCGATGGCGCCCGGCATCAGCCGCTTGGGGATATTACTCTGGCGATACAGTTCGGCCGCAAACGGATAGACGGCAAACACCACCACGAACAGCGACACGCCGCCGTAAGTCAGGGCCGCGCACACGGCGACGATGACGGCATTCGCGCGCGCGCTGCCGATGTAGCGAATGGCCGCCATGACGATGGACTGTGAAAAGCCGGACAGCTCGATCAGCTTACCGAACACGGCGCCGAGCAAAAAGACGGGGAAATACAGCTTGATGAAGCCCACCATCTTTTCCATGAAGATGCCGCTGAAGACGGCCGGCACGGCGGATGGATCGGTGAGCAGCACGGCACCCAGCGCGGCGACAGGCGCAAACAGGATCACGCTGTAGCCGCGGTAGGCGGCCAGCATCAGGAAGGCCAGTGCGGCCAGAACTATCAGGAAAGACATCGGTCAGGCCCTTGCGCGAGAAGTGATCAGGATACTAATGATGCAATTAATATCATACTTCCCAGCAACACGCCAACGCGTGGGTCAAGGTGCAAGCAGTTCAGGCCGGCGCGGTGAGGAAAAAGGACTGGTCGGGGTGAGAGGATTCGAACCTCCGGCCTCT
Source organism: Janthinobacterium sp. TPC_1 (assembly GCF_056037845.1). NCBI lineage: Bacteria > Pseudomonadati > Pseudomonadota > Betaproteobacteria > Burkholderiales > Oxalobacteraceae > Janthinobacterium > Janthinobacterium sp. TPC_1. The sequence continues at coordinate 2,670,508 of NZ_CP195157.1, forward strand.
GCGTCCCGAACGCAGCGCTCTACCAGGCTGAGCCACACCCCGCTTTCCTTTATTACAGCAGATGGCGGTGCGGGTTTCAAGCGGCTGCATCAAGGTCTCTATTTCTTTTCCTGTTGCGCCTTCTTGATTTCCGCTTCGCTCACTTTTTTCGCCGGCGCATGCGTCGCCGGGGAGGTGGGGGCCTTGCGGGTGGCGTTTGCTTGCGCCATGACGGCGGCGCAGTCCGTGTCGGGGGCCTTGTCGACATTGACCAAGGGCAGCAGGGCGGCCAGCGGCGTGACGACGGTGGCCAGGGCCACGGCGGCGCCCGCTTTCAGGGCCAGCGGGCCTTTTTGCGGGCCCACGTCCGGGTTCTTGAACGTGCCTTTCGCGTACAGCGGCGTGCGCAGGGTGATGATGCGGGCGCCCTTGGTGCGGGGACGCACGTCGAGGTCCAGGGTTTCGCGGGCCAGGTTGACGTTGCCCGTGATGTTCACCACGGCCGTGTCCGTGTCGAGCACGAAGCGGCGCACGTCGGCCTGGCCATTCGTGACGGCGAAATCGCTGGCCAGGCAGTTCAGGTGCACCTGCTTGTCGCCGAAGATTTTCACGAAGACGGCATTGGCCAGGTTCAGGCCCGCCAGTTCCAGCATGAACTGGCTGACGGAGCCTTCGCTGACGGTGGCCGCCAGTTCGCCATTCGCGCTGGCCAGCATGGCGGAAATGGAATTGCCGTGGCCCGTCAGCGCCGCATCGCCATACACTTCACCGAAGCTCGCTTGCATCGATTGTAGCTTGGGAAACAGTTCGCGGATTTTGAGGTGGCGCGCCGCCACCTTCGCTTGCGCGGCGATGGTCTTTTGACGGCCGTCGAGCGTGATGTTCGACGTGATGTCGCCACCGGCCATGCCGAAGTTGAGCGGCGTCAAACTCAGCACCTTGTCTTTCATGTGGATGTTGGCGACAATGTCGTTGAGCGGGATATCGTGCGTGCGCACGAGTTTCTTGCCCGTGAATTTGACGTCGGCATCGAGCGCATTCCATTTCGCCGTGTTGAACTGTTCCACGGGTAAGGCTTTATTGTCCGGCTGCACGGGCGCCTTGCCGCGCGCCTGCTTTTGCGATTGCTGTCGTCGCCGATGGTGGGACCCAGGTCTTCCAGGCGCAGCTGCTGCGACGTCACTTCGCCACGCAACAGGGGGCGGGGCTGGCGCGGTAAATATTGCAGGGTGCCGGCCAGGTCGCTCTGGCCCACCGTGCCCTTGAAGTTCTGATACGTCCAGCTCCAGCTGGCGCCGTCCTTCTTGCCCAGCAAGCGGCCCTTGGTGGCGTAGTCCGGCGTTTCCGGCAGCAGCACGCCCGTCAGCGGGTACAGGTCGGCCATGCTGGCGCCGGCCAGGCTCAGTTGCAAGTCGATGCCGGACAGCGAACGCGGGTCCGTCAGCGTGCCATCGATGCTGGCCTTGTTCTTGCCCAGCACGGCATGCGCCTGCACGGGATAGACGGTGTTGTTGTCGGTCAATGACAGCACGGCGCCCGCCTTGCCGCCGCCCGTCACAGGCGCCTTGCGGTAGCTGCCGCCCAGGGTGAATTCGATGCCGTATTTTTGCATGGGGGCGTTGCCTGGCGCATCGCCCGGCGTGGCGTCGGGCGCCGTCGAGCTGACCTTGGCACGCAGGTCCAGGGCGATGCCCTCGTCCAGATAACGGATGGCGCCGTCGGCGAAGGCCATGCGCTGGATTTCCACGTCCCATGCCGACGGGCCATTGTCTTTCAGGGTCCAGCTATTGCTGCCGTCGGCGCGCCGCTGCAGGGCGATATTGGGTGCGTCGAGCGCCAGGTCCGTCAGCACCAGCTTGTGCCGCAGCAGGGGCAGCGGGTGGAGGGCCACGTCGATGCGTTTCGCGCTGGCCAGTTGCGGGCCGGCCGTGGCCCAGTCCGGGTTGCTCATGCGCACATCCTGGGCGCTGATGACAGGGCGCGGCACGTAGCGGCGCCAGCCCGGCTCCGTCTTGAGGCCTTGCTTCCATGCCACCTGCAAATCGCCGCCGATGACGAAGCTGCGGCCCGTGCTTTCCGACACCTTCTCGTTGATGTAGGGGCGGGCGCGGTTCCAGTCGAGGTCAGCACGAGGATGACGAGGATGGCAATCAGGGCCAGCAGGGCGGCCAGGCTCCAGCCGAGCATTTTCAGGGGTGTCGAGCGTCTCATGGGAATGCCAATCGCAGTGATTTTTCATCAAGGTAGACCGATTGTTCATATCGGTCGGTGCGCTGGGTTACGTACGTAGCGCGATTGCTGGCATTGATTCCATAATTCGATTATTATTGAAGTATGGAAAACGAAAATACAATCGCAACGCAAGCTGCGCCGCTGACGAGCACGGCTGCCATCTCGGCCCTGGCCGCGCTGGCACAGGAATCGCGGCTGGCCGTGTTCCGCCTGCTGGTGCAGACGGGCCCGGAAGGCATGGCGGCGACGAAAATCGCCGAAGCGCTGGCGATCGCGCCCTCGTCCCTGTCGTTTCACTTGAAGGAACTGGCGCACGCCAATCTGGTGACGGCAAGCAAGGCGGGGCGCTCCATCATCTATGCGGCCAATTACGCAGGCATGAACGGCTTGCTGGCCTTTTTGACCGAGAACTGCTGCGCTGGCGCGCCTTGCTGCGTCAGCGAACCACATTTACTGAAGGACATCACGACATGACGATCACGATCTATCACAACACCGCTTGCGGCACCTCGCGCAATACCCTGGCCCTGATCCGCAACACGGGTGTCGAGCCCGTCATCATCGATTACGTCAAGCAGCCGCCTTCGCGCGAGGAACTGGTCGATCTGATCCAGCGTGCGGGCCTGTCCGTGCGCGCGGCCATGCGCGACAAGGGCGCCCTGTACGATGAGCTGGGCCTGGCCAATCCGGATTTGCCCGACGCGGCCCTGCTGGACGCCATGCAAGCCCATCCTATCTTGATCAACCGCCCCATCGTCGTCACGGAACTGGGCGTGCGCCTGTGCCGGCCGTCGGAAAAAGTGCTGGAAATCCTGCCGCTGCCGCAGCAAGGGGCATTCGTCAAGGAAGATGGCCAGGCCGTGGTGGGTGCCGACGGCAAGCCGGTGGCATAAATGGAAGAGTTGCCGAACATCAGCGCCGCGCACCTGGACGTGCCCAGCCTGGATAAATTGGCGCCGATCAATGTGTCCACGCACGCGCCACGCATCCTGCTGTTGTACGGCTCCTTGCGCGAGCGCTCCTACAGCAAGCTGCTGACGCTGGAAGCGGAGCGCATCCTGCGCCATTTCGGCGCCGAGACGCGCGTGTTCGACCCGCATGGCTTGCCCATGGTCGACAGTGTGTCGCCCGAGCATCCGAAAGTGCAGGAGTTGCGCGCATTGTCGCTATGGTCGGAAGGGCAAGTGTGGTGCAGCCCCGAGCGGCATGGCGCCGTCACGGGCGTCTTTAAATCGCAGATCGACTGGCTGCCGCTGGAAACGGGCAGCGTGCGACCCACGCAGGGCCGGACTCTTGCTGTGATGCAAGTGTCGGGCGGCTCCCAATCGTTCAATGCCGTCAACGGCTTGCGCGTGCTGGGGCGCTGGATGCGCATGGTGACCATTCCGAATCAGTCCTCGGTGGCCAAGGCGTATCAGGAATTCGACGATGACGGCCGCATGAAGCCGTCGCCGTATTACGAGCGCCTGGTGGATGTGATGGAGGAGCTGTATAAATTCACCTTGCTGGTGCGCGACCGCCGCGACTACCTGGGCAGCCGCTACAGCGAACGGCTGGAGGCGGCGCCGGCCATCGTGCAGGAATTGGCGAATGCGGCCATGGAGCATGAACGGCAGTAATAAAAACGGCGCCAGTGGCGCCGTTTTTTATTGATGCAGGTCAAACACGGTCAGTGATTGCGGTCCACGGCAAACGAGCACAGTTGCAGCATGGATTGTTTATAAACACTGTCAGGCCAGCCGGCGATGGCATCGGCGGCGCGCTGGCCGGCGATTTCCGCCTGCTTGCGCGTGTAGTCTAGGGCGCCGCTGCTGGTGATGGCCGTCAGGACGGCATCGAAATGCTGTTCGTCGCCTTGCTCGATGCAGCTGCGCACCAGTTCGCGTTGCTCGGGCGTACCATTTTCCATCAGCCAGATCAGCGGCATGGTTGGTTTGCCTTCGCGCAAGTCGTCGCCCACGTTCTTGCCGATTTCGGCGGCGTCGCCAGCATAGTCGAGCACGTCGTCGATCAGCTGGAAAGCCGTGCCCAGCGAGCGGCCGTATTCGGCGGCCGCTTCGATGTCGTCTTCGCTGGCGCCGGCGATCAGGGCGCCCAGTTGCGCCGACGCTTCGAACAGCTTGGCCGTCTTCGAGCGGATGACGTTCAGGTAGCTGTCCTGCGTCACGTCCGGATCGTGCATGTTCAGCAACTGCAGCACTTCGCCTTCGGCGATCACGTTGGTGGCATCGGACAGGATTTGCATGACGCGCATATTGTTCAGCGATACCATCAGCTGGAACGAGCGCGAGTGCAGGAAGTCGCCCACCAGCACCGAAGCCGCATTGCCGAACAGGGCGTTGGCCGTCTGGCGTCCGCGGCGCATTGACGATTCATCGACGACGACGTCGTCGTGCAGCAGGGTGGCGGTGTGGATGAATTCGACCACGGCAGCCAGTTCATGGTGCGCCGTGCCGCGATAGGCGTGGGCATTGGCCACCAGCAAGATCAGCACGGGACGGATGCGTTTTCCGCCTGCGCTGATGATGTATTCGGCGATCTGGTTGATCAGAATCACATCGGAGTGCAACTTTTGGCGGATCACCGTATTGACTGCGTCCATATCGGCGGCAATCGTTTGCACGATGGTGTTTTGGTTAACGTGTTTGTTAGCGTCAGACAAGGCGAACCTGCATTAGATTGTGGGTGCCGCGATTATACGACAAGGCTTGCGCGCGCGTGATGTTTGCCTATGGCTGTAGGGCAATTGTTTGATCTTGTTGGCACTGGCGTGTGTTTTCCTGTCTGCCTGGCGCAAGCCTGACATGGTGGTCAGGTTGTCGACATACCACGATCATCAAGCTTTGTGAATAGTTTTTGACGCAATTTCTCAGTCCGTGTATAATCGCTGGTTCCCCCTGTTGTGCACGGCTTGCTTTTCATGGCAGTGGGACAAATTCTTTCAACATTTGATGAGGTTTCAAATCATGTACGCGGTCATAAAAACCGGTGGCAAACAATACAAAGTTGTCGCTGGCGAAAAACTTAAAGTAGAACAGATACCGGCAGACATTGGTTCCGAAATCACCATCGATCAAGTGCTCGCAGTAGGCGCGGGCGACAGCATCAAGTTTGGTGCTCCATTGGTCGAAGGTGCAACGGTACTGGTTACGGTTGTGGCGCATGGTCGCCATGATAAGGTCAAAATTTTCAAGATGCGTCGTCGTAAGCATTACCAAAAGCATCAAGGCCATCGCCAGAATTTTACCGAAATCCAAATCGTTTCGATCAACGGCTAATCGCCGCTGTTTGACGCAGTTTGTCTACATAATCAGCTATCAAGGAGTCTTAAATGGCACATAAAAAAGGCGGCGGCACAACGCGAAACGGCCGTGATTCAGAATCAAAGCGTCTGGGCGTTAAAGTCTACGGCGGCCAAGCTATCAATGCTGGCGGCATCATCATTCGTCAACGCGGCACCCCAGTGCGCGCCGGCGAAGGCGTAGGCATGGGCAAGGACCACACGTTGTTCGCGTTGATCGCTGGCAAAGTGAAGTTCGTTGTCAAAGGTGCTGGCTCGAAGCAATTCGTGACCGTTGTACCAAACGAAGCAGTACCAGCGTAATTCATTGGCGGAGCGCCAGTTCGCTCCGCAATGATCGCATGATGTAAGGCGCAAGCCTTCAATCGAAAGGCTCTGCCCAAGGTAGAGCCTTTTTAGTTTTATGGCGGCAAAATTATGAAGTTTATCGACGAAGCAAAAATCGAAGTCATCGCGGGCGATGGCGGCAACGGCTGCGCATCTTTCTGCCGTGAAAAATTCCGGCCTTTCGGCGGTCCCGATGGCGGCGATGGCGGCAAGGGCGGGTCCATCTGGGCTGTCGCCGACCGCAATATCAACACGCTCGTCGATTTCCGTTTCTCCAAAATGCACAAGGCTCGCAATGGCGAGCCTGGCCGTGGCGCAGATTGCTATGGCAAGGGCGCCGATGACATCCACCTGCGCATGCCGGTCGGCACCTTGATCATCGACAACGCGAGCGGCGAAATCCTCGCCGATTTGACCGAACACGGCCAGATCGAACTGCTGGCCAAGGGCGGCGAAGGCGGCTGGGGCAATATTCACTTCAAGTCCTCGACCAACCGCGCACCGCGTCAAAAAGGCGAGGGCAAGGAAGGCGAACGCCGCGAACTGCGGCTGGAACTGAAAGTACTGGCCGACGTGGGCCTGCTGGGCATGCCGAACGCCGGCAAGTCGACCTTCATTTCGGCCGTCTCGAACGCGCGTCCGAAAATTGCCGATTATCCATTTACCACCCTGCACCCGAACCTGGGCGTGGTGCGCGTGTCGCACGAGAAGAGCTTTGTGATCGCCGACATTCCCGGCTTGATCGAAGGCGCTTCCGAAGGCGCGCGCGGGCCTCGGCCATCAATTCCTGCGCCACTTGCAGCGCACTGGCTTGCTGTTGCACATCGTCGACCTGGCGCCGTTTGAAACCAATGTCGATCCTGTCAAGGAAGCCAAGGCGCTGGTCAAGGAGCTGAAAAAGTACGACGAGTCGCTGGTCGACAAGCCGCGCTGGCTGGTGTTGAACAAGCTCGACATGGTGCCGGAAGAAGAGCGCAAGAAGATCGTCAAGGATTTCCTCAAGCGTTTCGCCTGGAAAGGTCCCGTTTTCGAGATTTCCGCGCTGAACCACCAGGGTTGCCCGGAACTGGTGAATGCGATTTATCAACATCTGGAAGAGAAGAAACACAGCGAAAGCCGTGCCGAAGAAACGCAGATGACCGAAGAAGCGCGCGGTATCTCGTCGATCGACCCGGATGATCCGCGTTTCAAGATTCTCGACTAAGAGCCTTACCCTGATGCCGGTACAGACGATCGCTGTCGCGCCCGCGCGCAAGCAAGCGTGGCAGCGCCGTGTATTGCATCTGATCGCGTATGCTTACGGGCTGAGCGCGGTCGCCTGCCTGCTGTTCGCCGACGAGATGGCGGCCGGCATGGGCATCTTCCTCAATGGCGTCGATGGCTACAGCCAGTTCTACGCTTCCCATGTCGGTGTCTGGGGCGCTACCGCGCTGCTGGCGCTGTTCGCGGCACGGCAGGGCGAACCGCCTGTCCTCGGCGATATCACTGCAATGTTGGTCCTGGCGCAGCCCGCCGGCCGTCTGTTCGCGGCCATCAGCTTCGGCTTGCCTCAGGGTTTTGTGTTGTTCATGTGCGCAATCGAGCTGACGGCGGGGCTGGCCTTGCTGCTGCTGCGTCCTGCGCGCTGACGTCTATTAAGTGAAGAGCGCCGCCCCATGGATTCCGTGATTCAAAAAGCTACCCGCATCATCATCAAAGTCGGCTCCTCGCTGGTCACCAACGATGGCCGCGGGCTCGACCATGCCGCCATCGCCCGCTGGGCCGCGCAGATTTCCGGCTTGCGCGCCCTGGGCAAGGAAGTGGTGCTGGTGAGCTCCGGCGCCATCGCCGAAGGCATGCTGCGCCTCGGCTTCGAGCAGCGCCCCACCGATATCCACGAATTGCAGGCGTGCGCCGCCGTCGGCCAGATGGGCCTGGCGCAAATCTATGAAAGCAGCTTCCGCGCCCACAGCCTCGGCACGGCGCAAGTGCTGCTCACGCACGCCGACCTGGCCGACCGCGAACGCTACCTGAATGCCCGCTCCACCCTGACGACCCTGCTGCGCCTGGGCGTGGTGCCGATCATCAATGAAAACGACACGGTCGTCACCGATGAAATCAAGTTCGGCGACAACGACACCCTGGGCGCCCTCGTCGCCAACCTGATCGAGGCCGATGCGCTGGTGATCCTGACGGATCAGCACGGCCTGTTCTCGGCCGACCCGCGCAAGGATCCGAACGCTTACCTGATCACGCAGGGCATCGCCGGCGATCCGGCCCTGGAGCGATGGCGGGCGGCGCCGGCTCCAGCCTGGGGCGTGGCGGCATGCTGACGAAAATCCTCGCCGCCAAGCGCGCCGCCAAGTCCGGCGCGCATACCATCATCGCCTGGGGCCGCGACAGCGACGTGCTCAGCCGCCTCGCGCAGGGCGAAGCGATCGGCACGGAGTTGCGGGCACAAACGGGCCAATTGACGGCACGTAAGCAGTGGATGGCCGATCATCTGCACACGGCCGGCGCCGTCGTGCTCGACGCGGGCGCCGTGCAAAAGCTGCGCCAGGAAGGCAAGTCACTGCTGCCGATCGGCGTGACGGGCGTGAATGGCGAATTTGGCCGCGGCGCCGTCATCACCTGCGTCGACGTGGATGGTGTGCCCGTGGCGCGCGGCCTGTCGAACTACACGAGCGGCGAAGCGCGCCGCATCATGCGCAAGCCGTCCACCGAGATCGAGTCCATCCTCGGCTACATGGAAGGCCATGAGCTGATTCACCGCGATAATATGGTCTTGCTGTAAATGCTTGCTTGCAGGCAGTAGAATGTCAAAACGGCCCCTGCGGGCCGTTTTTTTTCTTTACACCACGGCCGGCATCGGCGACTTGTCCTTGTAGTCGCACAGGTCGGCGATCATGCAATTCCAGCATTGCGGCTTGCGCGCCGTGCAGGTGTAGCGGCCGTGCAGGATGAGCCAGTGGTGGGCGTCGTGCAGGAATTCCTTGGGGATGAATTTCAGCAGTTTTTGCTCGACGATATCGACATTCTTGCCTGGCGCGATGCCGGTGCGGTTCGAGACGCGGAAGATATGCGTGTCGACCGCCATCGTCGGTTCGCCGAACGCCGTGTTCATGACCACGTTCGCCGTCTTGCGGCCCACGCCGGGCAAGGCTTCCAGCGAGGCGCGGTCGCGCGGCACTTCGCCGCCGTGCTGCTCGAGCAGGATCTGGCAGGTGGCGATCACGTTCTTCGCCTTGGTGCGGAACAGGCCGATGGTGCGGATGTAGCTGGCCAGTTCGTCCACGCCCAGGGCCAGCATCTTGGCCGGGGTATTGGCGACCGGATACAGCAAACGGGTCGCCTTGTTGACGGACACGTCCGTTGCCTGCGCCGACAGCAGCACGGCGATCAGCAGCTCGAACGGCGTCGTGTATTCGAGTTCCGTTTTCGGGGACGGGTTGGCGGCGCGAAAGCGCGTAAAGATTTCCAGGCGTTTGGCGGCGTTCATGCGTCTTTTTTCGGGGCGTTGGGGGCGGGCGGTTCGGTCTGGGCGCTGTCGGCGGCCTTGGCGCGCGCGCGCTCCATGGCGGCGGCGATGATGGCGCGCTTGCGCTCCTTTTCCGCCTGTTCGTCGGGTGTGACGGGCACTTCCTGCGTCACTTCGCGCATCTTGGCGACGGCCTTGGCGGCCAGGCGCGCCTCGTTTTCCTCGCTTTCGCGGCGCAGGCGCTGCGTGCGGAAATCGTGGCGCGCGCGCGCGTCGTCCGCTTCCGCCTGGCTCCAGGCATCCCAGCCCGTGGCGTCGCCGCTGACCGGGTACATGACGATGCAGTCGACGGGGCAGGGCGCCACGCACAGGTCGCAGCCCGTGCACAGGCTGGTCACCACCGTATGCATCTGTTTGGCGGCGCCGACGATGGCGTCGACGGGACAGGCCTGGATGCACAGGGTGCAGCCGATACACAGCGATTCGTCGATGTAGGCGACAGATCGCGGACGTTCGAGGCCGTTGACGGGATTGAGCGGAATAACTTTTTTGCCCAGCAAGCCGGCCAGGCGCACGATGCCCTGCGCGCCGCCCGGTGGGCACTGGTTGATGTCGGCGCTGCCTGCGGCAATCGCTTCCGCATACGGGCGGCAGCCGTTGTAGCCGCATTTGGTGCACTGCGTTTGCGGCAGCAAGTCTTCGATCTGGTCGGCAAGTGAGGGAGGAACGGGATGCGGCACGGTCGTCTTCAATACGCTAAAACGTCATTATCGGCCATCTGGCCCGCATACAAGTAAAAACCTGTGTTGCGAGAGGGGCATAGCGGGCTGTTGCGGGCGCGCCGCAATCGTATTTTATTTCTCCGGGAATGTCAAAGTGCAAATAAACAACTTTGAAAATTCCTTTTTTTATGGGAGCATGATTTTTATCAAGCCAGTGATCAAAAAAAGCCGACCGCCAGTCCTGTTGCCGCGCCTGCATTGCCATGCGCGCCAGGCCATAGGAGCAAAACATGCGTTTCCTCCGGACAGTTGGTTTGCCCTTCTGTTTCTTCATGCACTCTGCGCTTGCCCTTGCGCACGGGCAGGCAGTATCTTCCATGGCGGCGCCGGGCGCTGCCAGCTCGCGCATCGTCCGCTTCGCGGCGGAAGACTGGCCGCCCTTCATTTCCCGCAGCCTGCCGGCCGACGGCATGTCGGGCGCCATGGTCAGCGCCGTCTTCGAGCGTCTCGGCTATACGGTCAAATATGAGTACTTTCCCTGGAAGCGCGCCATGCAGTTTGGCCTGGCCAGTCCCCGCTATGCCGGTTTTCTGGCCGTCTGGCGCACGCCCGAACGGGAAAAACTCTGCCACTTTTCTGTTCCGGTTGGCAATACGCAAGGCGTGCTGGCCTACCTGAAGGAAGATGGCGTGCCCGGCGCCACCCTGGCGGAGCTGGGCCAGTTGCGCATCGGCACCGTGGCCGGCTATTCGAATGGAGAACAGTTCGATGGCATGGTGGCGCGCGGCGAGCTGAAGACGGAAGAGGGCTTGAACGACGCGACGAATCTGAAAAAACTGTTCATCAAGCGCTACCGCGTGATCGTCATCGAGCGCCATGTCCTGCAGCACTTGCTGATGGGGCGCAACTTCAGCAAGGCCGAGCGGGAACGCATCGCCATCATCGATACGGTCTTCAAGGAGCGCCCCGTGCACGTGTGCTTCCAGCGCACGGCAGACGGCGCGGCGCAGCAAAAACGCTTCAACGAAGCGGCCCGTGAAATCGATACGGCCAGGCTGGAACGCGATTACTGGAAGCGGCTCGACAGAGCCTGGCTAGTGCCCCGTCCCTTCCCTGACGTCCCGCGGCACTGTTGTTAGTTGCCAAAACGAAATATCTAAATACGAAACCATTCGTTCTTGTTTGTTTGTCCATCCTTTAGTCTGCAGCCACTGTGTTGACGACTTTGAAAGGATGTTTTCGTATGCTGGAACTGATTCACAAGCATTCCCCCGCACCACGCTTGCGGCAACTGGCGCACGCCGTCTCGCTGGCCGTGCTCGTGCTGGGCGCGCCCGCCGCGGCCCATGCGCAAGCGGCGGCGGACGACGCCGGCGCGCTCGCCGGCGCGCTCGCCGACGCGCCGCTGGACGCCGTCATCGTCACGGGCGCGCGCGGCACCGGCCGCACGGTGGCCAACAGCGCCGCGCCGATCGACGTGATCAGCGCGCAGCAATTGCAGGCCACGGGCAAATTGAACCTGCTCGATGCGCTCGATACGGCCTTGCCATCGTTTAACTTGCCGGCCCGCGTACAGCCCGACCTGGGCAGCATCGTGCGCGCGGGCCAGCTGCGCAACCTCGACCCGTCGCATACGCTGGTGCTGGTCAACGGCAAGCGCCGGCATACGACGGCCATCGTCAATGAGGATGGTTTTCCAGGCTCCGTCGCCACCGACCTGGCCCTGATCCCCACGGGGGCCATTGCCCGTGTGGAAATCCTGCGCGACGGCGCCTCCGCCATCTACGGTTCCGACGCCATCGCCGGCGTCATCAACATCATCCTGAAAGCGGATGACAAGGGCAGCTTCAGCACACAGCTCGGTTCCACCTACGACGGCGACGGCACCAACGGTTCCGCGCGCATCGACGGCGGCACGCGCCTGGGCGAACACGGCTTTGCCCACTTCGGCGCCGAAGTCCAGCGCCAGGGCATAGCCGTGCGTAACTTCGGCTTGAATCCCGGCTATCTGTCGTATCCGGCCGTGCGCAACAGCGATGGCCAGCTGGTCAAATTGGGGCCGAACAACAGCTTGCCGGCCGGCGCTTCGCCTAACCCGGCCGAAGCGACGCGCAACAGCAATCCCTGGCGCAATACGGGTGTCCCGCAAAGCACGACCGCCTCGCTCAGCGCCAACGTCGGCTATGACGTGTCGAACGAGGTGCAATTGTACGGCTTCGGCACGTATGCGCACCGCAATGCCCGCTCGGCGCAGAATTTCCGCCTGCCCAATACCATTTTCAATAACAACAAGGGCTTGCTGGCCGTGTATCCCGACGGCTTCACGCCGTATGAAACGACGAGCGAAAACGACTTTTCCTTGACGGGCGGCATCAAGGGCGAGACGGCGGGCTGGAGCTGGGATATCAGCAGCACCTACGGCCGCGACGATATCGACGTGGGCGTGGAGCACTCGGCCAACTACTCGCTGACTTATCCGGGCGGCAAGACGGATTTTGATATCGGCAAGCAGCGCTACAGCCGTTCGACCACCAACGCCGACCTGCGCCGCCCCGTGCAACTGGGCTTGAGCGAACCGGCCGACCTCAGCGTCGGCCTCGAGTATTCGCATGAAACGCAGCAACGCAGCCCGGGCGAACCCGCTTCCTGGCAGGGCAGCGGCTCGTCGGCGCTGGCGGGCTACCTGCCCGTCGATGCGTCCGACACGGCACGTCATAGCTATGCGGCGTATATCGGCCTGGGCGCCAAACTGACGCCGCAGTTGCTGCTCGACACGGCCTTGCGTGCCGAAAAATATTCCGATTTCGGCAGCAAGACGACGGGGCGTTTGTCGGCCCGCTATGACGTCACACCCGCCGTCGCCGTGCGCGGCACCGTCAGCAACGGTTTCCATGCACCGAGCCTGGTGACGCAATCGTATTCGAACACCTCCGACCATGCGGGCGTGCCCTACACCTTGGCGCAGCCGAACTCAGCCGCTGCACAGGCACTGGGCGCGCAAGCGTTAAAACCGGAAAAATCGACGAATCTGTCGGCCGGGCTGACGTTCAATCCTACGCCCACCCTGCGCCTGGCCGTTGTTGACGCGTATCAAATCAAGGTCAGCGACCGCCTGGGCGTGTCATCGAACATCGGCATCGACCGCAGCTCGGGCGTGGCGCTCGACGGCAGCGGCCGGCCGCTGACGGCGGCGCAAGCGACCATCATTGAAAACCTGCTGCGTTCGGCTGGCTTGACGGTGGGCAATGGCCTCGTCGCGCATTACTTTGCCAACGTGGGCGACACGCGCACGCGCGGCATCGATTTCACGGCGGAAGATGTGCTGCGCGTGGCCGACGGCAAGCTGCGCTGGACGGCGGCAGCGAATCTCAACCATACGAGCCTGGTGGGCAAGGCGGAACTTCCCGCCGTGCTGCAAGGCTTGCCGAACATCGGCACCCTGAGCAAATCGGCCGAGTACGACTTGCTGTACCGCGCGCCGCGCGACAAGGAAATCCTCACCCTGGCGTATGAAAAAGCCGGTTGGGCATTCAATGTACGCGAGACGCGCTACGGCAAGCTCAAGCGCCTGAACGCCATCACGGGCGGCGATTACCAGCTGAAAGCGGCCTTTGTGACGGATGTCAGCATCGGCTACGACATCAGCAAGCGCATCAACGTGACGGTGGGCGCCAACAATGTCTTCGACCAGAAACCGAACCAGGTGCCGCGCGAGGCGCGCAGCGCCGCGAATCTGGCGCAGTACACAGGGGCTTACGACAACTCGGGGCCATTGGGCGTGCTGGGCGGCTATTACTACGCCCGCGCAACACTGTCATTCTGATTTGCCGCATCCCTCTACCTATCATCAAGAACAGGAACTCCTATGTCTGACAAAAATCAACACGCGGCCATCGACCTGGAATGGGCCAATCTCCTTTCGCCGCAGCGCCGCACGGTCTTGCGCGGCGGCGGCCTGGTGGCGGCGCTGGTCGCCTCGGGGCTGGCGGGGACGGCGCTGGCGCAGGATGGCGCCGTGAAACGGGTGAAGCCAGTATCCGGCAAGAGTCCGTGGGGCGAGCATACGGACACGGCGCCTACGCCGCGCCCCGTCAGCGTGCGGCCCGGCGAGGAAACCTTGCCGGGCAAGCCGCGCGCCTATACGGATATCGAGAGTTATCACGCGCATATCTATTTTGACGAAGACAGTTACCAGAAGGCGGCGCTGATACGCAAGTGGGCGGCCGAACGCTTCCAGATCGAGCTGGGCGACTGGAACCTGGAGCCGCGAGGCCCGCACGTGACGCCGTCGTTTTACTTTGGCTTTACCAATGACTTGCTGCCCGTGATCGTGCCGTGGCTGCAGCTCAACAGCCTGGGCCTGACGATATTGATCCACCCGAATACGGAAGATCCGCGCGCCGACCACCTGTATTACGCGCTGTGGGTGAACCGCTCGCAGCCCGTGAATGGCTATGCGATGAAGAAGCCGGGGCCGGGCGAGCCGAGGGTCGAGCAAATCTTTGTCAATACGCGCCCGACGGTGAAAATCGAGCGCGCGTGAGCCGGGCATAAAAGAAAACGCCACGCCAGTATGAACTGGCGTGCGTTTCGATGGAGATACCGTGTATTAGCCGTGCTTCTGAATGAATTCGCCGATTTTCGGGCAAATGATCTCGCGCCAGCGGCGGCCCGAGAAGATGCCGTAATGGCCACATTTCGGCGCCACGAAATCTTGCTGCATCTCGGCAGGGATGCCGGAACACAAGTCATGCGCTGCCTGCGTCTGGCCGGCGCCGGAAATGTCGTCCAGTTCGCCTTCCACGGTGAACAGCGCCACGTTCGTGATGTCTTGCGGGCGCACCAGCTGGCCGCCCACTTTCCACGTGCCCTTCGGCAGGCTGAATTCCTGGAACACGGTCTTGATCGTTTCCAGGTAGTACTCGGCCGGCATGTCCAGCACGGCGTTGTACTCGTTGTAGAACTGGCGGTGGCCTTCCGCCGGTTCGTCGTCGCCCGTCACCAGGTGCATGTAGAACTCGCGGTGGCTTTGGGCGTGGCGGCCCGGGTTCATGGCGATGAAACCGGCGTGCTGCAGGAAGCCCGGATACACCTTGCGGCCAAAGCCCGGGTAGTTCGGCGGCACCGCGTAGATCACGGTGTTTTCAAACCACGAGAATTTCTTTTCCGTCGCCAGGTTGTTCACTTGCGTGGGCGAGCGGCGCGGGTCGATCGGGCCGCCCATCATCGTCATGGTTTTCGGCATGTGCGGATCTTTGGCCGTCGCCATCAGCGAGATGGCCGCCAATACTGGCACGGTCGGTTGACAGACGGAAATGACATGCAGGTCGGGCGCCAGCAGGCGGATGAATTCCTGCACATAATAAATGTAGTCGTCCAGGTGGAACGGGCCTTCCGTCAGCGGTACCATGCGCGCGTCCGTCCAGTCGGTGATGTAGACATCGTGCTCGGCCAGCAAGCCGCGCACGGTATCGCGCAGCAGGGTCGAGTGGTGACCGGACAGGGGGGCAACCAGCAAAACTTTGGGCTGTTGCAAACCAGTGGTTTCTTTTTTGAAGTGAATCAGGCGGCAAAACGGTTTTGTCACGACAACATGTTCGCGGATGTCGACGCTCTCGCCCTGGACGAGAACGGATTTGATGTCGAATTGTGGTTTTTCGTAGTCTTTGCCAAGGCGGTACATCAGCTCGTAGCCGGCTGCGATGCGTTGCGAAAACGGGGTGTGGGCCAGTGGAGAAACCGGGTTGGTAAATAACTTGGAGGACATGTCTGCCCATTGCATCACCGGAGTGAGGAAAGAGCGTTGCAGTTCGTGCAGTTGGTAAAGCATATAGAGTCCTTGTTTAATTCCAAGCGCCAATATCGGCTCAAATATCATAATCCAATTTTACGATATTTGTTGAGGACAAAATGTGCTTTACCGCGCACAGGTCCACAGTTTGCGCTTTGCTGTGACAGCGCGCCACACTTGCGTGGATAGACCTGCAACGATGCCATAAAAGCAAAAAAAGCAGCGTTTCCGCTGCTTTTTGTACATTTTTTTGCCGCCACGCCCCTGCGGGGAAGAGTCTCCGCCGGAACTGCCGCCGCAACTGCCGTGCGCTTAGCGCACCAGCATGTCGAGCTTGTCCTTGACGTCCTTGTATTGCTCGGCTTCCGGCAAGGCAGCCTTCGTCTTGGTGATCGAGGGCCAGTTGCGGGCCAGATCGACGTTGATCTTGATGAAGGCTTGCTGGTCGCCCGGCACGTCTTCTTCCGCGAAAATCGCGTTCACCGGGCACTCTGCCACGCAGACGGCGCAGTCAATACATTCGTCCGGATCGATTGCCAGGAAGTTCGGGCCTTCCCGGAAACAATCTACCGGGCAGACATCGACGCAGTCGGTATAGCGACAGGCGATGCAGGATTCGGTGACAACGTGGGTCATAACAGTCCTATCAATTTGGGGGGAGGTGCTGTAGCGCCTGCAGGAACCTCGGCGGCGCATACTAAAGCAAAGCATTGTATTTTAAGGCAATTCGCTATTTCTCACAAATCCCGCTTATATACAATACATATAAGCAAATTCATTTTTTGGCTGCCGTGCCGTTGCTGCGCAGAGCGGGCATTTCAGCGACTATCCGGGACGTTGCCATGAAGAACGCGGCAAGAAAGCGACAGTCGCCCGCCGCGGCAGGTTGCGGGGCGGGTGGCGTGCTGGCTTGCCGTGTGGTGTTTTTGTTTTACTCAGGTCAAGAGCGCTACAAATACATGCCAGAACAATCAGGCGCTGGCACGTATTTGCGTCAGCAACTGTTGCCAACGTGCATTTTCAGCACTGCCATCCTCGGCAAACGTGATGGTGCGGCGCGCGCTGGGCGCGTCGACGGTGATCTGCCAGTGGGGAATGTCGGCGCCGACCTGTTCCACCGTGGCTGGCGGCTGCGTGAAAAAGCCGCTGCTGGCCAATGCCGCTTCCAGGCGGGGGCCAGCCGGATGGGCTTGCGTATCGATGTCGTACTGTTCGCTCAGGCCGGCAAAGCCGCCGCTGCTGCGGGCTGAAATTTTCATGCTGCTCCTTGCTGTTGTGGGTGGTGTGGGCGCGCCATGGCCAGCCGCTGGTGCGGCTGGCCTGAAGCGGGCGCGCTGGTGCGCTGCCGTGCTGTGTGGTGTCCTGTTTACCGTGGACCGTAGCTGCGGCACCAGGCGGCCAGCGCTTCGCGCTCCGCTTCGAGCAATTGATCCGACTCGCTGTATTCCGCATGGTTCATGGTACCGCAGCAGGCGCGCCTGTCCTGCACGGCGTCGTCTTCGTCGACGACATCGGCGGCAAACGTCATCTGGCCATCGTCCGTCATGGCATTGGCCTTGAGCACTTCGCGCACGGTAAAGCTGTTGCGGATGAAATCGAGGTAGGCGCCGTTGCCGTCGGCCTGGGCGATCGTCAGCATGTGGCCGGCCACGTCGGCATACGTGGCGGCTTGCTCGGGCGATGCCACCAGGGCGCGCAAGACCAGGCTGCGCAGGTAGTCGCCGCAGCGGTGCAGCACGGCCGCGTCGTCTTCCAGCTGGGGCTGGCGTTCGTGGGCAAAGATGTCGGCCAGGATGTCGTAGATGGCGCCCGTAAACACTTGCGAGATGGCGTGCACTTCCGTGCCTGCTTCCGACAATTTGATGTCGTTGTCGGCATTGCGCAAGCCGTTCGGCCGGCCCAGCGCCAGGCCGAATTGCTCCGCCAGGTCGGCCAGGAAGGTTTTATCGTGCAGGTCGGACTTCGTTTGCGCGATCACCGCTTCCACCTGGTCCAGCTGCGACAGGGCCAGGAAGATGGCCGTCAGGTCGCCGAACGATTCGTGCAAGCCGCCCGTTTGCGGTGGATTGTTGCTGAGCAGCCAATTCGGCTTGAGGCCATCGAGCACGGCGTGCCCCGTTTCATGCGAGACGATGTCGAGCGAGCGGCAGGTGTAGACGCGCTCGGTGGCGCCGCTGGGGATGAAGTCGCCGAACTTGAGCGCCTTGTCGCTGCGGCTGTAATACGCATTCATGACGTTGGGCAAGCCGTGCGGGAATACGCGCAGGGGTGCCGTATTGCTGGCGCTATTCCATTGCCAGGGCAGGGGCGGCGCCGTGTCGTTGCTGGCCAGCGCGCGCTGGTACATGGTGAGCGTCATGCGCACGATGGCAAACGTGTGCACGGCGTCGAACTGGTCGGTGTTGGGCGAAACGATGAAGTCGCCGAAGGCATTCGGGCTGACCTGGGCGATGCCCGGTTCGCCAAAGGTGATGCGCGCGTCGCGCGGGCCTTGCAGGATCAGCCCGGGCAGGAAGGCCTTGCGTGTGCCCAGGTCGCTGACGGACGGATCTTGTTTCCAGATCAGCACGCGTGAGCCGACGGGCACGGCGGCCAGGTTGCGCACGGTTGCCTCCGTCAGGCGGGGCGGACCCGGCTGCAAGGTCAGTTGCGCATTCTTGCGGTGCAAGCGATATGGCGCCGAGGGGGTAGGGACGTAGCCGACGGGCAGGGACACGCATTTGGTCAGCACGGCTTCGACCGGCACGATGACTTTCTGGTCCATGGTGGTTCTCCAAGACACTCGCAACTGGAACTGGAATAGTCGTCCCGCTGTGGCGTGTCCGGTTTGATCGCGCGCAAACGACATGCGGGAAAGACGGGCTTTTTTAGCCGTCCGGCGCCGGCTGCGGCCGTGCCCGCCGCATGGCGGCTGGTATGATGCTGGCCGTATTACCCCCGTTTTTAATAAAAGGATCGTTTGATGGCGGATATAAATATAGTTCAGCAACATAAGCTGACAGCGGTAAAGGCGCGCGAAGCGGCGCAGCAAGTGGCCGACAAGCTGGCCCAGGAATATGACCTGGCGTGCGCCTGGGATGGCGATGTGCTGCGTTTCGAGCGCAGCGGCGTCGATGGTTCGCTGACCCTGGAAAAAGAGCAGGCGCAACTGCAAATCAAGCTGGGTTTCATGCTCAGCGCGTTTGCTTCCACGATCGAAGGCAAGATCGCCGAGAAGATGCGCAAGGTGTTTACCGAGTCAGCTTGATGGCGTTTCACCCGCTTGTCTGGCGCCCCGTTTGGTGCTAGGAAGAGTGCCGCAGCAATGGGCGAAAAGACGATGAAAACACGTCTCTTTTCGCCTTTTTTACGTCTGACTGTACGCTAGCGAACATTGCTATCACATTTCTATTTGGAAAGCTATTGGACTTTTGTGTCTTTTTGCGTTATACTTGAGTCATATTTACAACAGCTACACCGCGTTTCACCTTCTGCTTCGCAGTACTCTCCGCTCGCTGAGTGGTGAATAATTCTTCGGGTTTTACACCCGCATCCAGTTAAAAGTAGCTTGGTCGATTTTTTTTCGGTCAAATACATTTGGTGCCATGTATTTGCATGGCGCTAGCGTTGTTAAAAGTCCTGAACCACAGCCTCTTTTAGCACGCACACGGCACCCCGGCACCGGCTTAGGCCATCCGCTGGTCACACGCGTGTCACCCCCTGTTTATTGTCGCTCCCGTGCGCATTTTGGCGCCGTGGCGTAGCCGACGCAACAGGGTTTGCTGATTCCCGCCGCAAGCTAGCAGGCTTGCTGGGTTTCAATCCATTCGTCAAATCGAGGGAGAACCACATCGTGGCAAAACAAATCATTATCGACCATGTGTTCAAAGTGTTCGGCGACAAGCCAGAAGAAGCACTTGAACTCGTCCGCCAGGGCGCCAGCAAGCAGGACATTCTGGCCAAGACAGATTGCACCATCGGCGTTTTCGATGCCACCTTTACCATTGAAGCGGGCGAGATCTTCGTCATCATGGGCCTGTCCGGTTCGGGCAAGTCGACCCTGGTGCGCATGCTGAACCGCCTGATCGAGCCCACCGCCGGCCGCATCCTGATCGACGGCAACGACATCAATACCTTGCCGGATGCCCAACTGCGCGCCCTGCGCCGCAAGGACATCAGTATGGTGTTCCAGTCGTTCGCGCTGCTGCCGCAAATTACCGTGCTCGACAACACCGCCTTCGGCATGGAACTGGCCGGCATGCCCAAGGCCGAGCGCCATGCGCTGGCCCAGCAAGCGCTGGAGCAGGTGGGCCTGGACGGCTACGGCGCCAGCTACCCCGACGAATTGTCGGGCGGCATGCAGCAGCGCGTGGGCCTGGCCCGTGCGCTGGCGTGCGATCCATCGATTTTGCTGATGGATGAGGCGTTTTCCGCGCTCGATCCGATTATCCGTACGGAAATGCAATCGGAACTGCTGCGTTTGCAGCAAATCAAGCGCCGCACCATCGTCTTCATTTCGCATGACCTCGACGAAGCCATGCGCATCGGCGACCGTGTTGCCATCATGAAAGATGGCCACGTGGTGCAGGTGGGCACGCCGGAAGAGATTTTGCGCAAACCGGCCAACGATTACGTGCGCAACTTCGTGCGCGGCGTCGATGCGGCGGCCGTCTTCAAGGCCAGCGATATCGCCCGCAAGAGCCAGATCGTCGTGTCCGAGTCGCCGAGCCGCGGTTCGCGCGCCGCGCTGTCGATGCTGGAAGAGCAGGATCGCGCGTTTGCCTACGTCGTCAATCCGCAGCGCAAGTTCCTCGGCGTCGTCTCGGCCGATTCGCTGCGCAGTGCGCTCGACGGCCATGTCGGACCGCTGGGCCTGGCGCATGCCTATTTGCCCGACGTGCAGACCATCAATGCAGACGAGCCAGTCGCCGGCCTGTTCGGCCAGGTGGCGCAACTGCCTTACGCCGTCCCTGTGGTGGCCAATGACGGCAGCTTCCGCGGCGCCATCAGCAAGACAACCTTGCTGAAGTTCCTCGACCGCGATACGCCAGCCATTGCCGAACAACAACAGAAAGGACAAGCATGAACCCAAGCACCGTTTCCACAGTAGAACCTGTTGTTGAACAGGCCGCGCAGATCAATCCCTGGGCGCTGACGCCGCCGACCGACGCCAGCACCGCGTGGCTGGATGCCGCCGCGCCCGCCGTGCAGCCGGAACACGCGACCGGTTTTCACCTGACGCAGATTTTCGACGGCTCGCTGCCGCTGGAAAGCTGGATCAACCAGGGCCTGGGCTGGGTCGTCGCGCATTTCCGCCCCTTCTTCCAGGCCGTGCGCGCGCCGATCGACAGCGTGCTGTCCGGCGTGGAAGGCGTGCTGCTGGCGGCCCCGTCGCTGACGGTGATCGCCATCATCGGCTTGCTGGCGTGGCAATTTACCAGCCGCACCCTGGCCATCGGCACCGTGCTGGCGCTGCTGCTCGTGTCGATGCTGGGCATCTGGCCGGAAGCCATGACCACCCTGTCGCTGGTGCTGACGTCGCTGGCCTTCTGTCTGGCCATTGGCTTGCCGCTCGGTATTTTCCTTGCCAGCAGCGACCGCGCACAGAATATCCTGCGCCCCCTGCTGGACGCCATGCAGACGACGCCCGCCTTCGTCTACCTGGTGCCCGTGGTGATGTTGTTTGGTATCGGTAATGCGCCGGGCGTGATCGTGACGATCATCTTTGCCCTGCCGCCGCTGGTGCGCCTGACCAACCTCGGTATCCGCCAGGTGCGTCCCGATCTGATCGAAGCGGCCCGTGCCTACGGCGCCTCGCCGTGGCAGCTGCTGACCCGCGTGCAGTTTCCGCTGGCCATGCCGTCCATCATGGCCGGTATCAACCAGTCGCTGATGCTGTCGCTGTCGATGGTCGTGATCGCCTCGATGATCGCCGTCGGTGGACTGGGCCAGATGGTCTTGCGCGGCATCGGCCGCCTGGACATGGGCCTGGCAACGGTCGGCGGCCTCGGTATCGTGCTGCTGGCCATCACCCTCGACCGCTTGACGCAAGCGATGGGCCAGCCACGCCGCGGCGTGCGCCACTGGTACCAGACGGGTCCTGCCGGTTTCGTGCTGCGCCTGGTGCGCGGCAACACGGAGAAAAATAATGTTGAACAGCAAGCAACGCTGGCCAACGCACAATAAGAAAGGATTTACATGCATCAAATCGACAATTTTAAAGTGACGCAAAAATCGCAACGCAAGTTCCAGCTGTTTTCCGCCCTGGCGATCGCCGCCATGGCGCTGACCACCAGCCTGGCCATGGCGCAGACGCCGGCCGCCGATGCGCTGCCCGGCAAGGGCGTCAAGGTCCAGCCGCTGCAAAGCTCGATCGCGGAAGAAACCTTCCAGACCATGCTGGTCGACAAGGCCCTGGAAAAGCTCGGCTACGACGTGCAGCCGATCAAGGAAGTGGAATATCCGACCGCGCATATCGCCATCGCCAACGGCGACGCCACCTTCATGGCCGTGCACTGGGACCCGATGCACAAGGATTTCTATAACAATGCGGGCGGCGACGCCAAGCTGCTGCGCACGGGCCAGTATGCGGGGCCGGCCGCGCAAGGTTATCTGATCGATAAGGCGACGGCCGAGAAGTACAACATCACGAATATCGACCAGTTGCGCGACCCGACGCTGGCCAAGCTGTTCGACCACGATGGCGACGGCAAGGCCGACTTGACGGGCTGCAACCCGGGCTGGGGCTGCGAAGCGCTGATCGAGAACCATATGGATGCGTACAAATTGCGCGAAACGGTAACGCATGTGCAGGGCAGCTATGCGGCCCTGATCGCCGACACCCTGGGCCGCTACAAGCGTGGCGAACCGATTTTGTACTACACGTGGACGCCGTACTGGGTCAGTGGCGTGCTGGTGCCGGGCAAGGACGTGGTCTGGCTGAAAGTGCCATTCTCGGCCAATCCGGACAAGGTGAATACCCGCCTCGACGATGGCAGCGATTACGGTTTTGCCGTCAACACGGCACGCATCGTATCGAACAAGGCCTGGGCGGAGAAAAATCCGGCCGCGGCCAAGTTGTTCGAGGTGATGCAATTGCCCGTGGCGGACATCAATGCGCAGAACGAGCGCATGCGCCGCGGCGAAAACACGCAGGCCGATATCGCCCGCCATACGGCCGGCTGGATCAAGTATCACCAGCAAAAGTTTGACGGCTGGATCGCGCAAGCGCTGGCGGCGGCAAAAAAGTAAATTACGGCTGATACAGGCGTAAATACAGGCGTAAAAAAAGTGGCTACCGGTTTGGTAGCCACTTTTGCGTTAACGGCCTGTTTTGGTGGTTTTTGGTGAGTTTTCAGCCGTTTTCGGCCTGTTTCTCCGCAAAACAGGAATTTTCGGCGTTTAATCCTTCAAGTCTTCGATCAGGTCGATGTATTGCTGTTGCGCATCTTCCTTCGAGGTGCCGGCCAGGGCCGCCCAGGCATCGAACTTGGCGCGGTTGACGAAGTCGGTCATGCCGGGGCGCTCGCCCGTGGCGTCGCCGCTCGACGCTTGCTTGAACAAGGCGTAGATTTTCAACAAGGTCATATTGTCCGGACGCTCGGACAGGGTCTTGGAATCGAGCTGCGCTTGGTCGAATTGCTCTTGTAAACTCATGATGGCTCCTGTGTACAGATGGAATCGCTGGAAAAGTGCGGCAGGCGCGGCGGAGTGGCCACCGTGCGTGCTGCAGTGCCTGACATCATAGTGAAAAAAGCGCGCCGTGCATTAGAGGACACACTCAAAACAAAAACGCCGCCGCTGCGTGAGAGGGGCGGCGCCTGGTACAGTCGCTTGAGCGCTGCGGAGTCGGTGCTTATACGCCCAGCAGTTCGACGTCGAAAATCAGGGTGGCGTTCGGTGGAATCACGCCGCCGGCGCCGCGGGCGCCATAGCCCAGTGCCGCCGGGATGATCAGCTGGCGCTTGCCGCCCACTTTCATGCCTTGCACGCCTTCGTCCCAGCCTTGAATGACGCGGCCGGCGCCCAGCGGGAATTCGAATGGGTCGTTGCGGTCCTTGCTCGAGTCAAATTTCGAACCGGCGCTGCCGTCGTCGTTCTGCAGCCAGCCCGTGTAGTGCACGACAACATTGTTGCCGGCTTGCGCTTCAGCGCCTTCGCCGACGACGGTATCGATGTATTGCAGGCCGGAAGCGGTAGTGGTGGTGGTCATGATAATCCTTGTGTAGGCGATGAAAGCTTCAGATTGTAGAGCAATGAGTTGCAAAGCGCCATTCCAGGCCCGGAGCGAAGAAAAACCGGAAATGAAATGAAGGCGATGTGTGGCCGCCCGGTGCATTTAAGGGGGATTTCACACAATAAATACGGTGTTCCACGTAAAATGCATGTTTTGTATTTAACAGTGATTTCTTCCATGTTCCGCAGTCTACGCCGCCTTGTTTTTTCCTCGCTGTGCCTGGTTTCCGCAATATCGACGGCGCAAGCCGAAGTGGTGGTGGTGCTCAATTCCCGTGATGCTACGGTGCAACTGCTGGACCAGAAAACCTACGCCCCCCTGTCCACCTTTGCCGTCGGCAAGGAACCGCACCATCTGATGGAGACGCCGGACGGCAAGTCGCTGATCGTCGCCAGCTCCGTCGGCAATGAGCTGATCTTCCTCGACCCCGTGTCGGGCCAGATCCAGCGCCGCATCAGCAATATCCTCGACCCGTACCAGATCGGCTTTTCGCCGGACCAGAAATGGTTCATCTCGAACTCGCTGCGCCTGGACCGCATCGACCTGTACCGCTACGATGGCAAGAACCTGACCCTGCCAAGCGCATCGCGCTGCCGAAATTGCCCAGCCACATGGCCTTCACGGCCGACAGCACCATGGCGTTCATTACGCAGCAGGGCAGCAACCAGGTCAGCGCCATCGACCTGGCCACGCAGACGGTGAAATGGACCATGCCCGTCGGTCCGGCGCCGGCCGGCATCACGATGACGCCCGACGGTAAATATTTGCTGGTCGGCATCATGGGCAGCGATTACGTGGAAGTGATCGACTGGCGCACGCAAAAGACCGTCAAGCGCATCAAGGCGGGCGCCGGCACGCACAATTTCCGCGCGCTCGGCGACAACCGCATGACGTTCGTCTCGAACCGCGTGTCGAACACCATCAACATCATCGACCAGAAAACCCTGGAAAACGTGGGCACCATCAATGTGCCCGGTGGCCCGGACTGCATGGAAATCACGCCCGATGGCAAAACCATGTGGGTAACGTTGCGCTGGATCAAGAAAGTGGCCGTGATCGACTTGACCACGCGCGCAAGGTGATCAAGACGATACCCGTGGGCCGCTCACCCCATGGCGTGTATTTCGCCACCCACTCGCCACGCATGTGATGAAGGGTGTGATGATGCAACGTTTCACCTTCGCGTGCCATGTGCCCGCCATGCTGCTGTGCGCCAGCGCCATGCTGTCGCCCGCGCATACCGCCGCAGCGGCGCCAGCAGCACCGGCCCCAGCCGCATCTTCGGCCCCGGCCGCCTGCAAGGGCACGATCTACATGACCTTCGACACGGGCAGCCAGTCGCAAGCGCAATTGATCGCCGACGTGCTGAACAAGCGCCATATCAAAGCGACGTTCTTCCTGGCCAACGAAAAGACCACGCGCGGCGACTATTCGCTCGATGCCTCGTGGGCACCGTACTGGAAAGCGCGGGTCGCCGAAGGCCATGCGTTCGGCACGCATACGTTTGACCACGTGTACTGGAAGAAGGATCTGGCCAACGGCTTGATCCAGGTCAAGCCCCAGTTCGGCAAGGATGGCGGCAAGCTGGCGTCTTTCACGGATCAGCAATTTTGCGAGGAATTGCGCCGCGTCGATACGCGCTTCCAGGAGCTGACCGGGCACAAGCTCGACCCGTTCTGGCGCGCGCCGGGCGGCTACACGTCGCCGCGCACTCTGGCCGCCGGCAGCGCCTGCGGCTACCAGCATGCGGGCTGGGCGCCAGCCGGGTATTCGGGCGATGAACTGCCCAGCGACAAGTATCCAAACGCCATGCTGCTGAAAAAGGCGCTGGCGAACTTGCGCAGCGGCGACATCTTCATTGCACACATGGGTATCTGGTCGCGCAAGGAGCCGTGGGCGCCCGCCAACCTGGACGCCTTGATTTCCGGCTTGCAAGACAAGGGCTTCTGCTTTGCCACCCTGCGCGAGCATCCCGGCTACGCGCCGAAGAAGGGCCAGCCATGACCGCCGCCGACATCGTCAGCTTCGTCACGCCCGCCATCGACGCCGTGGTCGACGCGTTTGGCGTGGCGCAAGCTGGCTGTTCCAGACCGTGGTGAATCCTCTCGTCTACCACCTGGGCTTTGGCGAATTCACGGAAGAAGCGTTTGAGGGCACGGAATGGCTGCTGATCGGCCTGTGCGAACTGGTGCTGCTGTTTCTCGTGCTGCGTCCGCTCGAAGCCTGGATACCCGCGCAAAAGATCACCGACCCGCGCGCCCGCTGGAACGATTTTATTTACACGGTGCTGCACCGCATCGGCCTGTTTTCCGTGCTGGTCTTCTTCACGCTCGATCCGCTGATGGATGCATTGGCGGGTGCTTTGCGTTTCGACAATATCCATCCATTGAATCTGGAGTCGCTGTTGCCCGGCATCAGTCCCTTAGTCAGTTTTATCATTTATTTTGTGATACTGGACTTCGTCGACTATTGCTATCACCGTGCCTCGCACCATTTCGGCTGGTGGTGGGGCTTGCACAGCCTGCATCACAGCCAGCAAAACATGAATTTGTGGAGCGATGACCGCAACCACCTGCTCGACGACTTCCTGCGCGACGTGGTGATGGCGCTGGTGGCGCTCGGTATCGGCGTGCCGCCAGGGCAATATGTGCTGCTGGTGTCGATTTCGCGCATCCTGCAAAGCTTGCAGCATGCGAATGTGCGGATACACTTCGGCCGCATCGGCGAGCGGCTGCTGATCTCGCCCCGTTTCCACCGCACGCACCACGCGATCGGCGTGGGGCACGAGTCGAAAGGCAAGGGCAGCCTGGGCGGTTGCAACTTCGGCGTGGTGCTGCCGATTTGGGATATGCTGCTGGGCACCGCGAATTTCTCGGCGGGCTATGCACGCACGGGCGTGCGCGACCAGCTGGCCCGCATCGACAGACAGGGCGTGGGCCGGCCCGGGCGCAACTATGGCCGCGGTTTCTGGCAGCAGCAATGGCTGGGTCTGCGCCGTATGGTGGAATTTGCAAGATTGAAACGAAAAGGACGCCGTTGATGCGTAATGTGCTGAATTCGTATGGCCGTGCTTTCCTGTCGCAATTGCATGGCAGGATATTGCTGTTGAGCATAGCGCCGTTCATCCTGTCGCTGGTCCTGTGGGGCGCCCTGCTGTACGTGGGCTTGCAGCCGCTGATCGACAGCCTGCATGCGCTGTTCACGCAGTATGATTTCTTCCGCACCAGTGGCCAGGTGCTGTCCGCCTTCGGCCTGG
Organism: Janthinobacterium sp. TPC_1; assembly: GCF_056037845.1. Taxonomy (NCBI): domain Bacteria; kingdom Pseudomonadati; phylum Pseudomonadota; class Betaproteobacteria; order Burkholderiales; family Oxalobacteraceae; genus Janthinobacterium; species Janthinobacterium sp. TPC_1. The sequence goes on from NZ_CP195157.1 coordinate 2,697,788, forward strand.
GCGTGCTGAAAGCCGTGATCGTGCCCCTGATCGCCATGTTCATGCTGCTGCCGCTGATGATCCTGACGGCGCTGATCTTCATGGGCCTGTTCGCCATGCCGGCCATCGGCCGCCATATCGGCGGGCGGCACTTTCCGCAGCTGGAAAAGAAGCATGGCGGCAGCCTGCTGGGCAGCGTCGGCACCTCGCTGGCCACATTTCTGCTGTTCATCGTCGTCTGGGTGCTCATGCTGCCCCTGTACGCGTTTCCGCCGGCCGCGCTGGCGGGGCAAGCCGTGCTGTGGGGCTGGCTGACGTACCGCGTGATGGCGTATGACGCCATGGCCGATTACGCCAGCGTGGAAGAGCGCCACGCCATCATGCGCACGCAGCGCTGGCCGCTGCTGGCCATCGGCATGGTGTCCGGCGCGGCCGGCGCCGTGCCGGGCATGCTGTGGATGGGCGGCGTGATGTCGGTGGTGTTCTTCCCCTTCCTGGCGGCGTTCGCCATCTGGCTGTATGTGCTGATCTTTATCTTTACGGGTCTGTGGTTCCAGTATTACTGCCTGGAAGCACTGGCGCGTTTGCGGGGCGTACGCGGCATGACCGACGTGGCGCCGGCGGACGCCTGACCATTTTTATTGCATTCTACGAGGGAGCTTCATGGCTATCGGATTGATCATCATCGGCGACGAAATCCTGTCGGGCAAGCGCACGGACCAGCATTTCCCGAAAGTCGTGAGCATGCTCAAGGCGCGCGGCTTGCAGCTGAGCTGGGCGGAATACGTGGGCGACGAGCCGGCCCGCCTGGTCGCCTTGCTCAAGCGCAGCTTTGCCAGCGGCGACATCGTCTTCAGCTTTGGCGGCATCGGCGCCACGCCGGACGACCATACGCGCCAGGCGGCCGCCGATGCGCTGGGCTTGCCGCTGGTGCTGCATCCGCAGGGCAAGCTCAATATCCAGCAACGCATCACGGAAATGGGCGAAGAGGCGGGCGTGCCGGCCGATTTGCACTCGCCGGAAAACCTGCACCGCCTGAAAATGGCGGAATTTGTCGAAGGCGCCGAGCTGATTCCGAATCCGTACAACAAGATTGCCGGCTTTGCCGTGCGCGAGCATTATTTCGTGCCGGGCTTTCCCGTCATGTCCTGGCCCATGATCGAATGGGTGCTGGACACGCATTACAGCCATTTGTTCAACCAGGTGCCGCACGCGGAACATGCCTTGCTCGTGTATGAAACGGCCGAATCCCTGCTCACGCCGCTGATGGTGCGGCTGGAAGCGGAGTTTCCGTTGATCAAGGTTTTCAGCTTGCCCAGCGTGGGCGACGCGCAGACGCGCCGGCATATCGAATTGGGCGTCAAGGGCGAGCCCGCGCAGGCGGCGGCCGCCTTTGCCGAGATGCGCGCCGCGCTCGATACCTTGCAGGCGGAATACACCACCATCTGACATGCCGCCAGCCCGGCGCCGGCGGCTTTTTCGCTGGCGTCCAGCCCGCCTTGCATCTATGTACGCAAGCGTACATTCCCAGACGTTGTTTTTTTGCGAAAATCTTCAATGAAGCAAGATTTTTGTGCGCGCTCGTCAGTCGTTTTCATGCCGATGTGGTGGAATGGTGAACAGGGGCTTCGCGTGTCGAACGCGGGGTCGCCTGCCTGTGCAGTAGCGTGTTTTTTCGATTCACCGGTATGGACATCATGTTAAGCAAGCTTTGTTGTGACCGGCCCTGGCTGGCCCTCGTCTTATCCCGCGCGGAGCGGTATCGCTACCGCCTTTTCCGCGCCGTCCAAACCCAACTTTATCCCAGCATCCCATGAAAGACACAGGCGTCAATCTGGCCGCGCAAGAGCGGCCCCCCTCTGATCCAGCTGCCGAGGCGCCGCCGCCGGCGAGCCCGCCGAAGAAGCGCCGTTCGCGCATCTGGCCCATCTTTGCCATTATTCTGCTGGCGCTGATTGCCGGCGTGGCGTGGTTCGTCATGCGCGAAGTGCGCACGTCGGCCCTGCAGGCCGAGTTTTTCACGCGCCTGGACCGTCAGCTGACGTTCAAGGTCGAGCCTGGCCCTGCGCCGGCGGGCGCCATCCGCTACCCGCAGCACGGCCCGTATGACGAGCGGCTCGGCTATGCCAGCTTGCCCGACTTCATCACCAAACTCAATGCGCGCGACTACGCCGTCACGGCGCAGGCGCGCATGTCGCCGAAAATGGTGCAACTGGTTGACCGGGGCATCTTTGCCACGTATCACGAGAAAAACCGCGCGGGCCTGACCATTCTCGATTGCCGCGCCGCGCCGCTGTTCGCGGCCAGCTATCCCGAGCGCATGTTCGACGGCTTCGCCGAGCGCCACCCGCGCTCGTGCAAAGCCTGCTGTTTATCGAAAACCGCGAATTGCTGGACCCGGGCACGCCCGAGCGCAATCCCGCCGTGGAATGGGACCGCCTGAGCAAGGCCGTTCTCGACAAGGCGCTGAACCTGTTCGGCGGCCACCGCGGTGGCGGCGGCAGCACGCTGGCCACGCAGATCGAAAAATACCGCCATTCGGAAGATGGGCGCACCAGTTCCATGCAGGACAAGCTGATGCAGATGATTTCGGCCAGCCTGCGCTCGTACCAGGATGGCGAAAACACCATGGAAGCGCGGCGCAAGATCGTCGTCAATTACTTGAATACCGTGCCGCTGTCGGCAAAGAGCGGTTTTGGCGAAGTCAACGGCATCGGCGACGGCATGTGGGTCTGGTATGGCCGTCCGTTTGCCGAAGTGAAGACTTTGCTCAAGGGTAATATGGATCAGCCGGGCAGTGCGCTGGCCTACAAGCAGGCGCTGAGCCTCTTGATCGCGCAGCGCCGTCCCTCCCTCGCACTACTTGGTGGCCGGCGGCGCCGACCTGGAAGAATTGACCAACAGCCATCTGCGCCTGCTGGCGCAGGCGGGCGTGATTTCGCCGCAGCTGCGCAATGCGGCCATTGCCGAAAAGCTGCGTCCATCGACGGCATCGGGCGTGCAATCGGAAGCGTCGACCTCGTTCGTCACGCGCAAGGCGTCGAATGCCGTGCGCAACCACCTGGCCAGCATGCTCGGCGATCCGCGCTTGTACAACCTCGACCGCCTCGACCTGAAAGTGGTCAGCACGCTCGATGCGCAGGCGCAAAACGCCGTCACCAAGGTCCTGCGCGAGCTGCGCGACCCGGAAGTGGCGAAAGCGGCCGGCCTGGCGGGCAAGGGCATGCTGGGCAATGGCGACCCCGCCAACGTGGTCTACAGTTTTACCTTGCTGCAAAAGGGCGAGCAGGCCAACTTGCTGCGCGTGCAAACGGATAACTTTGACCAGCCGCTCGACATCAACGAGGGCGCCAAGCTGGACCTCGGTTCCACGGCCAAGCTGCGCACCCTGGTGACCTACCTGGACATCATCGACCAGTTGCACCAGCGCTACAGCGGCATGGGCGCCGCCGAACTGGGCAAGATTGCCGTCGATCCCAAGGACATGCTGTCGCAGTGGGCAATTGCCTATCTGAAACCTTTGCCGCTGGGCGAGGCGCGCAATTTACCCGCCATGCTGGCGGCCGCCATGGAACGCAAATATTCGGGCAACCCGGGCGAAGGCTTCTTCACGGGCGGCGGCTTGCACCATTTCGGCAACTTCTCCAAGCTCGACGACAGCCGCATCATGACGGTGCAGCAGGCGCTGCGCCAGTCGACCAACCTGGTGTTCGTGCGCCTGATGCGCGACGTGGCCCGCTACTACATGTTCTCGCGCCCCGATTCCTCGGCCTCGCTGCTGGCGGATGCGGACGATCCGCGCCGGGCCCAGTACCTGAGCCGTTTTGCCGACAAGGAAGGGCGCAATTCCTGCACCGTTTCTATCAGAAGTACCGCGGCAAGAGCGTCGATGAGCAGGAAAAGATTTTATTGGCCAGCATCCGCCCGACCCCCGTGCGCCTGGCGAACATTTTCCGCACCGTCAATCCGAAGGGGACGGTGGCGGAATTCGGCGATTTCCTCAACGCCAACTTGCCGTCGCAAAACGAAGTGCCGCCCGAGCGCGTCGCCAGGATGTACGAGCAGTACGCGATGGAAAACTGGTCCTTGGCCGACCGCGGCTATCTGGCCAATGTGCATCCGCTGGAACTGTGGATGGTGGCGTATCTGCGCCAGCACGAAGGTTCCACCCTGTCGCAGATGGTGGCGGCCAGCGAGAAGGAACGCCAGGAAGTGTATAAATGGCTGTTCAACACGCACCGCAAGCATGCGCAAGACCGCCGCATCGCCAACTTGCTGGAAGTGGAAGGTTTCCTGGAAATCCACCGCCAGTGGAAAAAGATGGGCTACCCCTTCGATTCGCTGGTGCCGTCGTATGCGACCACCCTGGGCGCGTCGGCCGACCGTCCCGCCGCGCTGGCCGAGTTGATGGGCATCATCATCAACGATGGCGTGCGCAAGCCGAGCGTGCGCATCGATTCCATGCATTTCGCCGCCAATACGCCGTATGACACCATGGTCAAGCGGGGCAGCAAGGTGGAGGCGGAGCAAGTGTTGTCGCCGGACGTGGCGAAAGCCGTGGCCAAGGCCATCCGCGAAGTGGTGTCGGACGGTACGGCCAAGCGGGCGAAGACGGCGTTTGTCGGCGCCGATGGCGTGCCGATTCCCATGGGCGGCAAGACGGGTACGGGCGACCAGCGCTTCGACGTGTATGGCGCCGGCGGACGCCTGATCGAGTCGCGCTATGTGAACCGCTCGGCCACGTTCGTCTTCAATATCGGCGAGCGCTTCTATGGCAGCATGACGGCGTATGTGCGCGGACCGGAATCGAAGAACTACGATTTCACCAGCGCCTTGCCCGTGCAACTGCTGCTGGTGTCGCTGGCGCCGAGCCTGATGCCGCTGATCGAACCGCCCGCGCCGGCCGAGGGCGTGGCGAAGCAGTGTGCGAATTAAATCGTTGCTGCAATGAAAAGCCGGCCTGAATGGGCCGGTTTTTTTATGGAGGAGAAAGAAGCTATGGAAAGAATGCAGCACATCTTTGCGCAATATCACCGCTTCGACGATGGCGCGCTCGTATCATTCGAGCATGTGTATGGATCGCGCGGCGTGCAGGCCGTGCGCATCGTGTTGTACGCAAGAAATCATGCGCTGGACGGCAATGTCTGGTGCAACGTCGCCATCACGGTGGGCGAGGTGCGGGAAGTGCTGGTCAGGACGCCGGGCAACTTCATCAACCGCATCTGCTGCGGCGTGAAGTTGCTGCGTTTCGGCGATGTCTGGTGCGTCGATGTCGACGGCACGTATGCGCACGACGACCCTGCGACCCTGGACGAGGTGCGCCGCGATGGCGATTGCTACGTCATCGGCGGCACGGTCGAGGCCATCGAACTCGATTAGCCGGCAAACACAGCCGTTTTATCTGCCAGGCGCGCGTGGTAGGCGGCGATGGCGGGATAATCGGGACGTTGCATGGGCGCCATCAGCCAGCGCTTGACGGACAGGCCCAGCACGATATCGGCCACGGTGAATTGCTCGCCGCACGCATACGCGCCCGTGCGCTGCAACTGCTGCTCCAGCACGCCCATCATCTTGTTCCATCCGGCAATACCGGCCGCCAGCTGCGCCGCATCCTGGTGCGCGGGGCTGTGGCGCACCAGCGACATGAAGGCGTAGCGCCAGCTGTTGTTCAAATCGCCCATTTGCCAGTCCATCCATTTTTCCACTTCCGCGCGGGCGCGGGGATTGCTCGGCAGCAAGTCTTCGCGGCCCGCCTGGGCGCACAGGTAGCGGCAGATCGTGTTCGATTCCCACAGCACCAGGTCGCCGTCAACCAGTACGGGCACCATGGCGTTCGGGTTAGGGCCAGGAAGGCCGGGTCGTCCGTGGTGCGAAAGCCGCTGCCCCAGTCTTCGCGTTCGTAGGGCAGGTCGAGTTCCTCGCACGTCCACAGGACTTTGCGGACATTGATCGAGGCGGCTTTTCCAAGAATTTTCAGCATGCGGGGCTCCAGAGGGCAGGTGATCGATCTGCTACTGTAGCCGATTTGGCTACGCCGCGCCTGTGAAAGTGCCTTGCATAGTTGAGGTTTTCTTGGCATCGTAGCCACCCATGAAACCTATGCGCCACCACATGTCCAAAATCCTCGCGTTCAGCCGCTTTTCCGTGCGCGATTTCCTCGCCACCGCCGGTCCCACCTTGCTGCTGGTCGGCGCGTTCTGTGCGCTCGCCTACTGGCTGGTCGACCCGGCGCCGCCGCGCCAGGTGAGTTTGTCGACGGGGCAGGACAATAGCGCCTACGAAGAGTTCGGCAAGAAATACGCGGCCACCCTGGCCAAGCACGGCATCAAGGTGACCTTGCAACCGTCGTCGCTGGGCTCGCAGGAAAACCTGCAGCGCCTGAATAACGGCAAGACCGATATCGCCTTCGTGCAAAGCGGCTCGACGGAGCACGCCGATGCCGAGCGCCATGGCCTCATTTCCCTGGGCAGTTTGTTTACGGAACCCGTCTGGCTGTTCTTGCGCGAAGACAAGGCGGTGACGGAGTTGACGCAATTGAAAGGCATGAAGATCAACCTGGGGCCGGAAGGCACGGGCGTGCCCAGCCTGTTCCGGCAGTTGCTGTCCGTGAATGGCGTGGAAGCGAAGGAGCTGACGGTGAGCGACTTGCAAAATACGCCCGCCACGGTGGAGTTGCTGGAAGGGCGCATCGATGGTCTCGTGTTCAGCTCGGCGCCGGAAGCGCCGCTGATCCAGATGCTGCTGCAGACGCCGGGCATCAAGCTGTTTGATTTTTCGCAGGCGGAAGCGTACACGCGGCGTTTGCCTTTCCTCACGCATGTCGTTTTACCGCGCGGCATAGTCGACCTGGGGCAGAATATTCCGGCGCAGGATTATCATCTGATCGCGCCGACGGCCACCCTGGTCGCGCGCGAAGACTTGCATCCGGCCCTCGTCGACCTGTTCGTGCAGGCGGCGGCCGGCATCCATGGCGGCACGGGCTGGTTCCAGCAGCAGGGGCAGTTCCCGTCCGCGCGCTACACGGAAATTCCCGTCGCGCCCGAAGCGCTGAAATTCTACAAGGATGGCGCGCCCGTGCTGCAGCGCTACATGAGTTTCTGGCTGGCCAATTTTTTTGATCGCATGTGGGTGCTGGTGGTGGCGCTCGGCGCCTTGATATTACCCCTGTCGCGCGTGGTGCCGCCCCTGTACGTGTGGCGTATCCGCTCGCGCGTGTACCGCTGGTATGGCCAGCTGCGCACGGTCGAGCAGGCGCTGGAAGACGTGCCGCCAGAGCAGCGCGCGCACGTGTATGCGGAGCAATTACAACGGCTGGACCAGATCGAGGAGATGGTCAACCAGATCTCGATACCGCTGTCGTTTGCGGATGGCCTGTATGGCTTGCGCAGCCACATCAATTTCGTGCGCAAGCGCATCTTGACCTTGATGGGCGAACAGCCCGAGGTAGTTTAGACGAGGGTGACCGACAGCTTGCGCCCGAGCAGCGTGGCGGCCCGCTCCAGGGTCGACAGGGTCACGTCGCTGCCGGGGTCGAGCAGGCGGTCGAGCTGCGAGCGGCTGGTCTGCAGCAGGGCCGCCATGCGCGTCTTCGACAGCGATTGTTCCTGCATCGCCTGTGTCAGTTGCCAGGCGATCACTTCCTTGATGGCGCGGGTTTGCGTTTGCTCGAAGATGCCTTCTTCCTTGAGGAAGTCATCGAGGCTGCTGCCGAGGTGGGGAGCGGTGGCGTTCATGTCAGTTCCTTGTAGCGTTTGCGGGCCAGCGCCAGGTCATCGTCCGGCGTCGTCCGGGTTTTCTTGATAAAGCCGTGCAGCGCCACCAGGCAATCGCCGTGATGGCAGATCAGCACGCGCGCGATGCGGTTGCCGGGCAAGCTGCTGCGCACTTCCGACAAGCCGTGCCCGAGATGCCGGCACAGGGGCATGCCCACGGGCCAGCGCCATTGCGCATGCATCAAGTCTTGCCCGATCACATGGCGCTCTTCGATGGGCAGCGACTTGAGCCAGTCGCGTACGGGTTCGCCGCCATTGCCGTTCGCATAGAACAGCAGGCTAATCTGCCGCAAGCCGGAAGCATCCATGACGCACCTCTACGTTGTACTATATAAGGTACATATTCGCAAGGAGAATTTGCGCCGCGGTTGAAAAAATCGGGCGCGCATGGATGGTTGTAGCCGATGGCGGGCCATCGCGTGGCCCGCCAGATCAAACACTGTTCAGATAATTAAGCGGCCAGCATCAAGCGGCCAGCGTCAGGCGCCCAGCCAAGGCAAGCCTGCCTTGCACCAGCCGCCGATCTGCTTGCGGTGGCCGTCGGCGTCCTTGTCGCCTTCAAAACCTTCGAGGATGTCGAAACAGTTGCTGTAGCCGTGCTCGGTCGCCAGCTTGGCGGCGTGGCGCGAGCGCACGCCGGAGCGGCACAGGAACAGCAGCACCTCGTCCTTGCCGGCCTGGGCGGCCAGTTGCTGCATAAAATCGGGATTCGGCACGCCGCCCGGGTAGGTGGCCCACTGCACCGCACCATGCTGGGTATCGGCGATGTCGACCCGGCCGACCCAGTCGCGTTCGGCATTCGTGCGCACGTCGATGAGCTTGACGGCGGCATCGCGTTGCAGCAGCTCGTATGCTTCCTGCGGCGTGACGGCGCCGGCGTACGGCGTACCTTCATTGGCCCGGCTGCGGGCGGTGGTCAGGATGTCGGCGGCGGTGGTCATGGCGTCCTCGATGAAAGTGGGCAGGTATGGTCGATTATAGTGCGCCATCCGCGCCCCGCAAACGGGAATGCCATGGTGCACGCTCAATGCACCACAACGAGGCATTTTTCAGAAATCCGCACAAAAATGCACGATAATGGTGCATTATTCGTTTTTTGCACTTGCATAGTGCATTCTTGATTTGACGCAAACTCAGCAGGAAAATCGCGGGCGGGAAAACTTTCATTGGGATAGCCGGGTTTTGCCTCTGGCGGCCAGGTCTCTTCTGGAGCTGGCATGGAATCTGCTATGATCCTTATGAGTTTTGGTGGCACGCAATGTTTGCTTCGCTTCATCAGCCCAGACGCACTAAGGTCGGCTCACCCCACATTCATTTAGGAGATACGCATGGCAATGACAGCCGCAGAAGTCTTGAAGATGGTAGAAGAAAACGAAGTCAAATTCGTTGATTTCCGCTTTGCTGATACCCGTGGTAAAGAGCAGCACGTGACGGTTCCCGTGTCGCACTTCGACATGGACAAATTCGAGTCGGGCCACGCCTTTGACGGTTCTTCGATCGCTGGCTGGAAAGGTATCGAAGCGTCCGACATGATCTTGCTGCCGGATCCAAACACGGCCAATATCGACCCGTTCATGGAAGAAACGACCTTGTTCATGCAGTGCGACGTGATCGAACCGTCGGACGGCAAGGGCTACGACCGCGACCCGCGCTCGATCGCGAAACGCGCCGAAGCCTACCTGAAATCGTCGGGCATGGGCGACACCGCCTACTTCGGCCCTGAGCCGGAATTCTTCATCTTCGACAGCGTGCGCTGGAAGATCGACATGTCGGGCTGCTTCGTTAAGATCGGTTCGGACGAAGGTTCGTGGTCGACCGGCAAGGACATCGAAGGCGGCAACAGCGGCCACCGTCCTACCGTCAAGGGCGGCTACTTCCCCGTGCCGCCAGTGGACAGCTTCCAGGACATGCGTTCGGAAATGTGCCTGATTCTGGAATCGCTGGGCATCCCGGTTGAGGTACATCATCACGAAGTGGCCGGCGCCGGTCAGAATGAAATCGGCACCAAGTTCTCGACCCTGGTCGAGCGCGCCGACTGGACGCAAAACCTGAAATACGTGGTGTGGAACGTGGCGCACAGCTATGGCAAGACCGCCACCTTCATGCCGAAACCTATCGTTGGCGACAACGGTTCGGGCATGCACGTGCATCAATCCGTATGGAAAGATGGCAAAAACCTGTTCGCTGGCGACGGCTATGCCGGCCTGTCCGATTTCGCCCTGTACTACATCGGCGGCATCATCAAGCACGCCAAGGCACTGAACGCGATCACCAACCCGGGCACCAACTCGTACAAGCGTCTGGTACCAGGCTACGAAGCTCCAGTGAAACTGGCGTACTCGGCGAAAAACCGTTCCGCCTCGATCCGTATCCCGCACGTGGCCAATCCAAAAGGCCGCCGCGTCGAAGCGCGCTTCCCGGATCCACTGGCGAACCCGTACCTGTGCTTTGCCGCACTGCTGATGGCCGGCCTGGACGGCGTTGCCAACAAGATCCATCCGGGCGAAGCCGCCTCGAAAGATCTGTACCATCTGCCGCCGGAAGAAGACGCACTGATCCCTACCGTGTGCGCTTCGCTGGAAGAAGCACTGGAAGCCCTGGACAAGGACCGCGAGTTCCTGACCCGCGGCGGCGTGTTCAGCGATTCCATGATCGATGCTTACCTGGAACTGAAAATGCAGGACGTGCAGCGCATGCGCATGACCACGCATCCTGCCGAGTTCGACATGTACTACTCGCTGTAATGGCGCCATGCCGGCAACTTGCCGGTAGTGAATAAAAAACGCGGGTGAGGCGATGGTCTTGCCCGCGTTTTTTTTATGCTGTGCGCCAATGCGGCGCCGGTGCGGTGTTGTATAGTCGGCCCAGGAACCATGCGGCACGAGCCGACAGGAGTGAAGATTGACCAAGCATTACAGAATGGCGCTGATGGCAGGATTGCTGGGCGCGGCGGCACAGGCGCACGGGCAACTGTATGTGTGCGCCGATGCGCAGGGACACAAGACGTACACGGACAAGCGGGCCGGCGCGCATTGCCAGCTGCTCGATTTACCGGGCGCCATGACGGAGCCCCACGCACGCAAGACGGCGCCGCTGGCCGGCGCGCCTGCCCGGTCCGCCACGCAGGCGGTGGCCACGGCGGCGCCTGCCGCCGGCGCGTTTCCCAAGGTCGATGGCGCCGAGCAGCGGGCGCGCGACCTGGACCGGCGCCAGATCCTGCAGGACGAATTGCGCAGCGAAGAGCAGAAACTGGCGGCGCAGCGCCTGGAATTTAACGGCGGCCAACCCGAACGCCAGGGCAATGAGCGCAACTATGCGAAATATCAGGAACGGGTGGCGCAGTTGAAGGACAACATCAGCCGCACGCAGCAAAACATAGACGCCCTGAAACGCGAGATCGCGAATATTCGGTAAAGCACATGACACTAGACAACCATTCCAGCCGTCCCGCCCACCTGGCAGGCCTTGATTTGCTCGCTTCGGCCGTGATCCTGCTCGACGGCGACGGCCGCATCGGCTATGCCAACGCGGCGGCGGAAAACCTGCTGGAAAGCTCGCTGAAAGCCCTGTCGCGGCAAAAGCTGACGGCGCTGTTCCTCAATCCCGAGGAGCTGGCCGGCATTTGCGCGCAGGCGCTCGAACATAAGTTTTCTGACTTGCGCCAGGACCTGAGCCTGGAACGCCTGGGGCGCGAACCGCTGCGCGTGCACAGCATCGTCAGCGCGCTCGACGCACCTAGCGACGGCGTGCTGATCGAACTGCGCGAGAACGTGCAGCAATTAAAGCTCGACCGCGAGGAGCGCATCCTCGACCAGAGCCAGGTCAACAAGGAGCTGATCCGCAACCTGGCGCATGAAATCAAGAACCCGCTGGGCGGCATCCGCGGCGCGGCCCAGCTGCTGGAGCTGGAACTGCCGGCCCTGCACCTGAGCGAACTGCGCGAATACACGCAAGTCATCATCAAGGAGGCGGACCGCTTGCAGACGCTGGTTGACCGCCTGCTGGCGCCGCACCGCCGCCCGCACATCGTGGGCGACGTGAATATCCATGAAGTGTGCGAACGGGTCCGCAGCCTGATCCTGGCAGAGTTTCCCAGCGGACTGACCATTTCGCGCGATTACGACGCCTCGATCCCCGAGTTTCGCGGCGACAAGGAGCAGCTGATACAGACCGTGCTCAATATCGCGCATAACGCGGCGCAGGCCTTGGCCGAGCGCATCGAGGCGGGCGACGCGGAGCTGATTTTCAAGACGCGCGTGGCGCGCCAGGTGACCCTGGCCAAGGTTCGCTACAACCTGGCATTAGACTTGCATATCATTGACAATGGACCGGGCATCGCACCCCAGATCCGCGACCGGATTTTCTACCCGCTGGTGTCGGGCAGGGAAGGCGGCAGCGGGCTGGGGCTGACCTTGGCGCAAACCTTCGTGCAACAGCACCTGGGCGTGATCGAGTGCGAAAGCCGGCCTGGATACACCGATTTCAGGATCGTTCTCCCCTTGCCATAAGCGAGGCAGTATCCCACCCATGAAATCCATTGCGGGACGCACACACTAATGAAGCCAATCTGGATAGTTGACGACGACGAATCAATCCGCTGGGTGCTGGAAAAAGCCCTGGCGCGGGAAAATCTCGCCACCAAGAGTTTTGCCAATGCGCGCGACGCCATCGCCGCACTGGAATTTGACACGCCGCAAGTGCTCGTGTCCGATATCCGCATGCCGGGCGCATCCGGCCTGGAACTGTTGCAGACGGTCAAGTCGCGCTTTCCCGGCTTGCCGGTCATCATTATTACCGCCTTTTCCGACCTCGATTCGGCCGTCGCGGCCTTCCAGGGCGGCGCCTTCGAATACCTGGCCAAGCCCTTCGATATCGACAAGGCCGTCGAGCTGATCCGCCGCGCGCTGGAAGAAAGCTTGCGCGAGACCAGCGTCGAATCGGGCCCGTCGGAAACGCCGGAAATCCTCGGCCAGGCGCCGGCCATGCAGGAAGTCTTCCGTGCCATCGGCCGTTTGTCGCAATCGAATGTGACGGTGCTCATCACGGGCGAATCCGGTTCCGGCAAGGAACTCGTGGCGCGCGCGCTGCACAAGCACAGCCCGCGCGCGGCGCAACCGTTCATTGCCCTGAACACGGCGGCGATCCCCAAGGATTTGCTCGAATCCGAACTGTTCGGCCATGAGCGGGGGGCGTTCACGGGCGCGCAGACGACGCGCCGGGGCCGCTTCGAGCAGGCCGAGAACGGCACCCTGTTCCTCGATGAAATCGGCGACATGCCGTTCGACCTGCAGACGCGCCTGCTGCGCGTGCTGTCCGACGGCCATTTCTACCGCGTCGGCGGCCATCAGCCGATGAAAGCAAACGTGCGCGTGATTACGGCCACGCACCAGAACCTCGAGCAGCGCGTGCGTGACGGCCTGTTCCGCGAAGACTTGTATCACCGCCTGAACGTGATCCGCTTGCGCCTGCCCAGTTTGCGGGAGCGGCGCGAGGATATCCCCATCCTGGTGCGCCACTTTCTGGTGCAAAGCGCGCGCCAGCTGGGCGTGGAAGCCAAGCGCATGAGCGAGCCGACGATGCAGTTCCTCAGCAGCCTCGATTTGCCCGGTAATGTGCGCCAGCTGGAAAATCTGTGCAACTGGATCACCGTCATGGCGCCGGGCCAGACGGTGGAAATCAAGGACTTGCCGCTGGAATTGACGCAGGGACAGGGCGATGGCACCGCGCAGGCCGTGGCCGCTGATGCGCCGCCGGCGAATGTTGCTCATGTGCAAGGCGGCCAGGTATTCGAAGCTGTCGCGCCCGCCAACGGCGCGCCGCCGGGCTGGATCGGCTTGCTGGAATTGCAGGCGGCCGGCATGCTGGGCGCAGGGCAGCAGGAAGTCATGGCCGTGCTGGGGCGGCAATTCGAGTCGGCCCTGATCAAGACGGCGCTCAAGCATACGCACGGGCGCAAGAACGACGCCGCCGTGCGCCTGGGCATCGGCCGCAACACCATCACCCGCAAGATCTCCGAACTGGGCATCGACGGCGCCAAGGACGATTGACGCCTTGCCGGACGGGGGCTCCCCCGTCCGCTTTTTCTTGCGGTGTTCCTTGCACGCTACAACACCCACAGCAGGCGATAAGGTAAGCTGGCGCCTGCCGGACTGTTTCGTCCGGTCTTAACTTTCATTGTGGAACTGTATGCTGATTAACTGCGTGGCCTACCAGGATGGCAAAAAACTGGCCGACTTGCCGATCGACGATATCAGCGATTACGTCGAGCGCCCCGATTGCTTCGTCTGGGTCGCCCTGCTCGACGCCACGCCGGACGAGCTGAAACAGATGCAGCACGAGTTTTGCCTGCACGAACTGGCGGTGGAAGACGCGCAGCGGGGCCACCAGCGCCCGAAGATCGAGGAATACGGCGATTCCCTGTTTGCCGTGGTGAAAACCGTGGAAATGGTCGAAAACGAACTGGTGCTGGGCGAAGTCGACATTTTTGTCGGCGCCAATTACGTGCTTTCGTCGCGCAGCAACAGCTCGCAAGGTTTTCTTGGCGTGCGCGCCCGCGCCGAGCGCGAACCGCACCTGCTGCGCCAGGGTTCGGCTTTCGTGCTGTACGCGCTGATGGACGCGGTCGTCGACCGTTACTTTCCCGTGCTCGACGCGCTGGAATCGGAGCTGGAACTGATCGAGGACCGCATCTTCGACCGCGGCACCGAGCGCGACAATATCGAGCGGCTGTACCAGCTGAAACGCAAGGTCATGGTCTTGCGCCATGTGGTGGCGCCCCTGATGGAAGCGGTGGGCAAGCTGCACGGCGGGCGCGTGCCGCCGCTGTGCCACGATACCCAGGAGTATTTCCGCGACGTGCACGATCATCTGGCGCGCATCAATGGCACGCTCGATACCATCCGCGATACGATCAGCACGGCCATCCAGGTAAATCTGTCGATGGTGGCCATCGACGAGAGCGAAGTGAACAAGCAGTTGGCGGCCTGGGCGGCCATCTTTGCCGTGTTCACGGCATTTGCCGGCATCTGGGGCATGAATTTCAAGTTCATGCCGGAGCTGGACTGGCATTATGGCTATCCGGCCGCCGTGGCAGTGATGAGCTGTGTCTGCGGTTACATGTATTACTTGTTCAAGCGTTCCGGCTGGCTTTAAAAAATTCCTGTGTATCTGTATTATTGAACAATATCCAGGGGTACAATCGCGGCAGGTCCGCTGGGGCGGGTCATGGCTGAGAATCGCCGCGCCGGCAGCTGTGCCTGCGCTGCCGGTGCTGTGCAGGAGCATTCATGAGTATTCCGTTGTTTGATGTGAATTCGCAAGAACCCCTGTTCGATCCCGAGCAGCGGCGCACCCTGGCGGAAGCGGCCCTGCGCTCGATCACCGCCTCGACGGCGCACGCCCGTGGCGACGACTTCCTGCGCATCCTCGTCAAGGACCTGGCCGAAGCGCTCGACGTGCAGTATGTGATCGCCGGGCGCCTGGTGCGCATGGACGATGGCAGCGAAGGCATCCGCACCCTCGCCCTGTGGGGCGGCAATGGCTACCAGCCGAATATCGAATACAGCCTGCAGCACACGCCTTGCCAGGACGTCACCTGCCAGAGCATGTGTTTTCACGGCAGCGATATCCAGCGTCGCTTTCCATTCGATACCCTCCTTGTCGACATGCATGCGGAAAGCTATGTCGGCATGCCGCTGATCGATACCGATGGCAAGACCCTGGGCATCCTGTCGGCCATTGACACGCGTCCCATCGATGAAAACAAGCGTTTGCTGGCCTTGCTGCTGCTGTCGATCTTCTCGGCCCGCGGCGCGGCCGAACTGCAGCACCAGGAGCGCACGCAGCAACTGGAAGAAATCGTGCGCGTGCGCACCGAATCGCTGCTGGCGGCGCAGGCGAACCTGATCGAGCAGGAACAGATGGCGGCCCTCGGTTCGCTGGTGGCCGGTGTCTCGCATGAAGTCAACACGCCCATCGGCGTGGCGCTGACGGCCGCGTCGAGCATGGGCAGCTATGCCGACCAGCTGGTGCAGCTGCTGGGCGGCGCCAAGGTCAGCCGTGCCGAACTGATCGACATTGCCGAATCCCTGAAAGGCGCTGCGGCCTTGATCGAGCGCAACCTGGCGCGCGCCGCCGACCTGATCGGCAATTTCAAGCAGCTGGCCGTGGACCAGGTCAGCGAATACGTGGCCGACCTGGCGCTGCACGATTATGTGCACGGCCTGGTGTCGGCGCACAGTCCGGAATTGCGCAAGGCGGCGCTGGGCGTGGAACTCGACATCGCGCCCGATTGCCAGGTGCGCCTGGCGGCCGGCAAGCTGTCGCAAATCCTTTCGAACCTCTTGATGAACAGCGCCCGCCACGGCTATCCGCACGGCGGGCCGGGGCGCATCACGATACGCGCGCGCATCGAGGAGGAAGAGGGGGAAGACGCCGCCGGGCGATGGCTGCTGCTGGAGTTTTCCGATGACGGCATCGGCCTGGCGCCGGCCGTGCGCGAACATATGTTCGAACCGTTTTTCACCACCAAGCGGGGCCAGGGCGGCTCCGGCCTGGGCATGCACATCGTCTACACCATCGTGCAGCAGCTGGGCGGCCAGGTCAGCGCCATCGATGCCACGCCAGGCTGTCATATACAGATCAGGCTGCCGCTGGCAGCCTGAGGCTGGCTTAGCGCGCCGCCATCGACAGCGCTACCGCCTCGGCCACCTTGATGCCGTCGACGGCCGCCGACAGGATGCCGCCCGCATAGCCGGCGCCTTCGCCGGCGGGGAACAGGCCCCGTGTATTCAGGCTTTGCAGGTTGTCGTCGCGGCGCTTGATGCGGATCGGCGATGAGGTGCGCGTTTCCACGCCCGTCAGCACGGCGTCGGCCTTGTAATAACCCTTGATCTGCTTGTTGAACGCCGGAAACGCTTCGCGCAGGGCCGTGATCGCGTATTCGGGCAGCGAAGGCGCCAGGTCCGTCAGGTGCACGGCCGGTTTGTACGACGGCACCACGCTGCCGAATTCCGTCGAGGCGCGGCCGGCCACGAAGTCGCCGACTAATTGCCCTGGGGCATCGTAGTTGCCGCCGCCGAGGGCGAACGCGCGTTCTTCCAGTTCGCGCTGCAAGGCCATGCCGGCCAGCGGGTCGCCCGGGTAGTCGGCGGGCGTGATGCCGACGACGATGGCGCTGTTGGCGTTGCGTTCATTGCGCGAATACTGGCTCATGCCGTTCGTCACCAGGCGGCCCGGCTCGGATGCGGCCGCCACCACCGTGCCGCCCGGGCACATGCAGAAGCTGTAGACGGAACGGCCATTGCTGGCGTGGTGCACCAGCTTGTAGTCGGCCGCGCCGAGGATCGGGTGGCCGGCGCTGGGGCCGAAGCGGCAGCTGTCGATCAACGATTGCGGGTGTTCCACGCGGAAACCGATCGAGAACGGTTTCGCTTCGATGTACACGCCGCGCTTGTGCAGCATTTCAAAGGTGTCGCGCGCGCTGTGGCCGATGGCCAGCACGACGTGGTTGCTGGCGATGGTTTCGCCATTCTCCAGCACCACGCCACGCACCTGGCCACCGTCCGGGCCGGGCGCGATGTCGAGATCGACCACTTTGCTGCTGAAACGGTATTCGCCGCCCAGCTGTTCGATATTCGCGCGCATTTCCTCCACCATCTTGACCAGGCGGAAGGTGCCGATGTGCGGCTTGCTCACGTACATGATTTCTTCGGGCGCGCCCGCCTTGACGAATTCCGTCAGCACTTTGCGGCCGTAGTGCTTGGGGTCCTTGATCTGGCTGTACAGCTTGCCGTCCGAGAAGGTGCCGGCGCCGCCTTCGCCGAACTGCACGTTCGATTCCGGGTTCAGTTCGCGCTTGCGCCAGAAGCCGAAGGTGTCGACCGTGCGTTCGCGCACCTGCTTGCCCCGTTCCAGGATCAGAGGGCGCAGGCCCATCTGCGCCAGGATCAGCGCCACGAACAGGCCGCAGGGGCCCGTGCCGATGACGATGGGGCGCGGTTCGGTGCTGTGGCCGGCCAGCTGTTCGCCGCCGGCGACGAATTTGTAGTCGGTGTCGGGCGCGGGCATCAGGTGCACGTCGTGCCGCAGGCGCGCCAGCACGGCCGCTTCATTCTTGACGTCCACATGCAGCGAGTAAATCAGCACCACGGCGCTGCGCTTGCGCGCGTCATAGCTGCGCTTGAAGACGGTAAAGCCGAGCAAATCGGCGGCATCGATGCCCAGGCGCGCCAGGATGGCGGCGGGCAGGGCCGCTTCGTCGTGTTCGAGGGGGAGTTTTACTTCGTTGAGTCGCAACATGGTGTCTATCCGAAAAGTGCAGGGCTCCGTATCTAGCGGAGAGTGGGCAGCCGCGTGGCGCGGCGCAAGGCGGCATTTTACTCCTTCTTGTACGCAATGCATGGCGGCCAGGGCGGATGTCGGGCCTTTTTCCTGCTCCCTGGACGTTGTCGGCGACCGGCTTAGGTGCAAGAGGCGGCGCTTCCCCGGACGCCACGTCCGCACCGCTCCATGACGCGCTGGCATGGCATGACAGCGGGCTTCTGCAGCGCACCATTCGGGTGCGCCAATCTGTCGTTTCGCCGCCAAGGCTGGCATTTGTAGGCGATAGGCTGACTCTGCCCAAGCGATTGACGGCCGGTTTTTTTGCCTTTTTTAAATATTGCTTATTTTGCGCATGGGGGATTTTTGAAAGATCAAATTACATACGTCCGTGCTCTAGCCGAGCGGAAGATTGTTGAAGCAGCCAGAAGAATTTGAATATAAATGTATAGGTAACTTCTGTTTTTTCTTGCCAAATTGAATGGACAAGGAACGCTGCAGCGATGCGGAGAGATGGGATTTGCCGTAGCTTCGGGAGGGCTGCCATCGTGGCGTGGCGGGACAACGTGTTGCTGGCGCTGCCACATTTCACCTTGGTATACGAGCAGGAACTGGCGAGCTGGCACCTGTCATTAAAACGGGCTTCTTTATTTCAAATTATTGCGTGCAATAACTGTAGATATTATTTGATGCGTTTCTCATCGATTGATGAGTTCATTGCATTATCGATTCATTTTTTTTTGATTGTTCAGAAGTAATTATTTGATGGCGCTGAAATTTTTATTTTCGGGAAATTGAATGCGGGTCGTATTTCTATTTATTCGGCATTGAATATAAAAAATTTTCTTCAGAGGTTTTGGGTTATTTGTATGTGCAATAACTTATATTTAAACGTGAAGATACTCTTGAGAAGTATTCATGCAATGTAATTGAAAAATTCAACTTTGAATAGTTCAATTCCATATTGTGTTGTCAATTCGCAACAAATCTAAGGCCATCCCGTATGCTCGAAAGAGGCTGCTTCAAGGGCTGCAGCTGCGCCATCGCAGGGATGTCAAGTGGTGGGCATGCACGGGCGGGACACACAACAGCGTGTATTTCCAAGCCATATTTTTTCGCATATTAATATGCGTTTTTTTGCAGTGCGTCAAATTGGTGCAATGCCGCACAATCTTGGACGCAGTTGCCATTTTCCTGCTTCATTCATTTTGTTGTATCTTTGCATCATATTTTTCTACTATGTTGACAGTGACAATCGCATATGGTTTTATGTATCGCTTAGGCAAGTAGGTTTTTCCTGTTTTGTCTGAAGCCTGCCATATCAGTGGTGGGAGAGTGTCAAATCATCAAAAACTAAAACCGGAAATAAAAACGTATTAAACATGATTTAGTGCTTAAATTTACCAAGCAACTCTACCAGAGACGCTTAATCTAATAATTAGGAAACCACATGTTGAGAAAAACTGTTTTAGTACGTGCCCTGGCGCTGGCCTTCAGTGCCGGCGCCATGTCCGCCATGGTCGTTGCGCCTGTCATGGCGCAGTCGAACGCAGCAGGTAGTATTTTTGGTAAGGTCGGCAGCGGCGGTGGCGATACCGTCGTGTTGAAAAACAACGGTACCAACCAGACGCGTTCCACGGCAGTTGATGCAAACGGCTCATTCCGTGTCACGAGTCTGCCTATCGGCAC
This sequence comes from Janthinobacterium sp. TPC_1, assembly GCF_056037845.1. Classification (NCBI taxonomy): domain Bacteria; kingdom Pseudomonadati; phylum Pseudomonadota; class Betaproteobacteria; order Burkholderiales; family Oxalobacteraceae; genus Janthinobacterium; species Janthinobacterium sp. TPC_1. Next base: position 2,717,548 of record NZ_CP195157.1, read on the forward strand.
CTATACCGTGACGCTGAAGAAGGGCGAATCGGTTGTCGGTACTACGTCGCTGGAAGTGCTGCGGGTCAAGGCGTCGAGGCGATTTTCCCTGTCGCTGGCGGCGTTCAGGCCGTGCAAGTAACGGGGCGTCGCAACCGCATCGATATCTCGAACTCGACCAATGGCGCGACCTTTACCGCACGTGAGCTGGACAAGTTGCCGATCGCACGTAACGTCGAGGCAATCGTTCAACTCTCCCCGAACACCACCCGTGGCGACCCGACCTATCCCGCCGGAGCTAGTTTCGGCGGCGGCGGCGCTTCGGAAAATGCTTACTATATCAACGGTTTCCCTGTAACCAACCCGCTGTCGCAATTGGGGGCAATGGAACTCCCGTTTGGCGCGATTGCTCAAGCTCAAGTTTTGACGGGCGGTTACGGCGTTGAATTTGGCCGTTCGGTTGGTGGCGTGGTCAATATCACGACCAAATCCGGTACCAACACCTGGGAAGCTGGTGCCCTGGTATCGATCTCACCGAAGTCGTTGCGCGCCAAGTCACGTGACATGTACTACGCCAACACCGGCGTTTTCCCGCAAACAGACGGAACCCTGCGTATTCGCCGCGAAGACAATGACTTCGAGCAAAAACAGTACTCAGCTTATGTTGGCGGTCCACTGATCAAGGATACCTTGTTCGGTTTCGTTGCACTGGAGCAAACTCGCGCCGAGAGCAATGGCGTCTTCGGCGGCCGCACCGCGCTGACTAACAGTGATAACGGCTGGCGCGATTACAAGACCACCACTCAGCGCTACTACGGTAAGCTGGACTGGAATATTTCCGATAATCATCGTATCGAATTCACAACGATCGGTGATTTGCCAGAGACCGATACACAGTACCGTTCGTATGATTACGCGACCCGCGCCGTCGGCAGCAAGATCAACTCGTCAACCCACGAAGAATACGGCCCATTCAACCCGAACGGCGGCGAAGCAAACATCGCGCGCTACGTTGGTAATATTACCGATAACCTGACCGTCACTGCCTTGTATGGTCAATCGCGTGCCAAGCATATATCTATGAGCCTACAGGCTACGATCCAAAGCTGGCACAAGTGAGTGCGGCAAAGGCGGATCAGGCGCCAGGCTTGAACTACTCTGGTGGTCAGCCGTTCTCGACCAATCAACCAGTCAATGGTTCCTCCGACCGCGTAACGTCCAAGCGTCTGGATTTGGAATACAAGATTGGCAACCACACTCTGCGTGCTGGTCTGGACAATAACAAGATGTCCTCGACAGATGCTGGCGATGCTCTGGCCGGTGGCGTACTGTGGTTGTATGGCAAGACACCGGATGCTACTCAGCCATTTAACGTTCCTGGTGGCGAAGTTGGCGTGTTGGCAGGCAAGGGTCCGCTCGCCTCACAAGGTTTTTATGTGTCGCGTGTCTTGTCCTCGACCGTATCGAATGCTTTCGCTGGTCAGGATGCTCAGTACATTGAGGATCGCTGGCAAGTGACGAAGGACGTGTTGCTGACCGCAGGTCTGCGTCGTGAGGGCTTCTATAATGCCAACCAGGACGGCACCAAGTATATTGAGATGAAGAACCAATACGCTCCACGCGTAGCAGCGGTGTGGGACGTGAATGGCGATGCATCGTTTAAAGTATTCGGTAGCGCTGGCCGTTACACCTTGCAAATGCCAACCGTGATCGCTCTGCGCGGTGCAAACGGTTCGCTGAACACCAACCAGTACTACGCTTACACTGGTACGGATGCACATGGTGCGCCAACGGGCTTGACCCAGATGACGGATGCGTTGTCTGCAAACAATGAATTCGGTCAAGCAAAAGATCCGAAAACCGTTGCTGCACTGGACATGAAGCCATCGTTCCAGGATGAGTTGACCCTGGGCTTTGAAAAGGCCTACAATCCTAGCCTGAATTTCGGTGCCAAGGTTACTTACCGTACCCTGAAATCGACGATCGATGACTTCTGCGATGGCCGCGTGCTCATAAAATACGCCAAGCGCAATGGTATCGATACTTCGAACTACGGCGGGTTTAATTGCGCATCGTTCAACCCGGGCGAAGCAAATGATTTCCTGGTTGACTTCGCAGGTACGCAGTCCAACTACACCCGCGTTCACCTGACGAAGGAAGACCTGGGCTTCGACAAGGCCAAGCGTACTTACGCTGCACTTGATGTGTTTGCTGAGCATCCATACCGTAATGGCTGGTATGGTAAGGTCAACTACACCCTGTCGCGCAGCAGCGGCAATACTGAAGGTCAGACGCTGTCCGATACCATTAGTGGCCAGGCTGACGTTGCCGCTACCCAAACCTGGGATTACGCAGCACTGATGCGCTATGCGGATGGCCGCCTGCCAAATGATCGTAAGCATCAGATCAAGGCTTACGGCTTCTACGACCTGACCCCAGAGTGGACCGTGGGTGCTGCCGCCTTGCTCGCTTCGGGCCGCCCACGTTCGTGCACGGGTACCAATCCGAACACGCAGACAGTAGAAGATAAGAACTTTAACTATCAGTCCGCTTCGCACTACTGCTTCGGTGCAACTGGCAATCAGAACGTTGTTTCGCCACGTGGTGCCGTGGGCAATCTGCCATGGGACAAAAACCTGGACTTGAACGTGTCGTACAAACCAGCTTATGTACCAGGCCTGTCGGTTAAACTGGACATCTTCAATGTGTTCGACACGCAAACCACGCAAAAAGTGGTCGAGCGTTACAACACCAACCAGGCACGCTATGCTCTGTATGAATCGGTACTGAGCTACACAGCACCTCGTTCGATGAAGTTCACCGCTGAGTTCAACAAGAAGTTCTAATTGTGTGATGGCCGCCGGCTTGCTGGCGGCTTGCAAAAGACACGATTTCAGTAAAAATGCCGCTCTCTGTCAAACAGGGGGCGGCATTTTTTTTAGCTATTTCCCCGGCAAGCGTGGGAACCGTCCCAGCGTTGTCTTCAATATGGTTTCCGAAAAACGGATGCGTCCGGCGTCGATTATTCAGCGCCATCCCGGATAATTCGGTAGGTAACTGCTGGCTACGCCATGGAAGAGGCGCCACCAGCCGCGCAAGCGGCTGTGATACGCATTGACTCTTACATCCCGCCCCACAGGGCACTCAACGTCGCCAGCGCCGTCAAGCCCGCCGTTTCCGTGCGCAGGATGCGCGGGCCCATCGCCAGGCCGATGGCGCCGGCGGCCAGGGCCGCCTTTTCTTCCGCCTCCGAAAATCCGCCTTCCGGGCCCACCATCACGGTGATCGCCTGCGGCGGCTGGTGGCGCGCCCAGTCGGCCAGCGACTGCTCCGCGCGCGGCGTCAAAATGATGCGCTTATGCAAATCTTGTTGTTTGCTCCAGCTATTGAACTCTTGCAGCGGCGCCAGCTGCGCCAGGCGGTTGCGGCCCGACTGTTCCGATGCAGAAACGATGATCGCTTGCCAATGCGCCAGTTTTTTCTCGGCCCGCTCGGCGGACAGGCGCACCACGCAGCGCTGCGCCGACAGCGGCACGATGCCGGCCGCGCCCAGTTCGATGGCTTTTTCGATGATCCAGTCCTTTTTTTCGACGCTTCCGGCAGCGCCTGCGCCAGGGTCACGGCATACGGCAGTTCCGCCTCGCGCGCCACGTGCGCCTGTATTTCAGCCGTCACGCTGCGCTTGGCGACCGCCACCAGGCTGGCCTGCACTTCGCCCCCTTCGCCATTGAACAGGGTGATGACGTCGCCCGGCGCCAGGCGCACGACCTGGATATGGTGGGCGACAGCCTCCGGCAGGGCAATGGTGGTGCCGGCAACGAGCGGCTGGGGACAGAAAAAACGCGGCATGCAAATCCTCAACGGGGGGTAAGTGGGGTGGAAAGACGTCAAAGTATAGCCATTTGGCGGGCCAGTACGCCGCAATTCTAATTTGCGGCCCCCCAGTCTGGTAAAATAGTTGACTACAGAAAGCAGCCGGCTTCCCTGTCCGCGCTGTTGCAAACGAATCCCAAACTCGCGACTGACCCACACCATCATGACAACTACGCTCCCGACTACCAAAATGGCCAATGCGATCCGCGCACTGGCAATGGACGCTGTACAAAAGGCCAACTCCGGCCATCCAGGCATGCCGATGGGCATGGCCGAGATCGCAGTTGCCCTGTGGAGTGGTCACTATCGCCACAATCCCGCGAATCCGAAATGGCAGAACCGCGACCGTTTCCTGTTGTCGAACGGCCACGGCTCGATGCTGCATTACGCGCTGCTGCACCTGACGGGCTACGACCTGTCGATGGATGACATCAAGGCCTTCCGCCAGATGCATTCGAAAACCCCGGGCCACCCGGAAGTCGATATCACGCCAGGCGTGGAAACGACCACCGGCCCGCTGGGCCAGGGCATCGCCAACGCCGTCGGCATGGCCCTGTCGGAGCAGTTGCTGGCCGCTGAATTCAACAAGCCTGGCCACGACATCGTCAACCACTACACCTACGCCTTCGTCGGCGATGGTTGCCTGATGGAAGGTATTTCGCACGAAGTGTGCGCACTGGCCGGCACCCTGGGCCTGAATAAACTGATCGCCCTGTACGACGACAACGGCATTTCCATCGACGGTAAAGTGGAAGGCTGGTTCACGGACGACACCCCGGCGCGCTTCGAAGCGTACGGCTGGAACGTCATCCGCGCCGTCGACGGCCACGATGTTGCCGCCGTGGCTGCCGCCATCGCCGCCGCCAAGACCGCCAGCAAGCCAACCTTGATCTGCTGCAAGACCATCATCGGCAAGGGTTCGCCGAACCTGCAAGGCGGCGACAAGGTCCACGGCGCCGCGCTGGGCGACAAGGAAATCGCCGCCGTGCGCGAATACATCGGCTGGGATGCCGCACCGTTCGAGATGCCGGCCGACGTGTACGCCGCCTGGGATGCGAAAGAGCAGGGCGCCCTGCTGGAAAAAGACTGGAACGAGCGCTTCGCCGCCTACGCCAAGGAATTCCCGCAGCAAGCCGCTGAACTGAGCCGCCGCATGCAGGGCGAACTGCCACAGGCATTCGAAGCGGCCCTGAGCGCCGCCATCGCTTCCTGCGTGCGTGGAAAAGAAAGAAAACATCGCCACCCGCAAGGCCAGCCAGAACGCCATCCAGGCATTGGCGTCGTCGCTGCCGGAATTCCTCGGCGGTTCGGCCGACCTGACCGGTTCGAACCTGACCAACTGGAAAGAGTGCGTGGCCGTGCGTTCGGGCCAGCCTGGCAACCACATCAACTACGGCGTGCGCGAATTCGGCATGAGCGCCATCATGAACGGCATCACCTTGCACGGCGGCTACATCCCGTTCGGCGCCACGTTCCTGACGTTCTCCGACTACAGCCGCAACGCGCTGCGCATGGCCGCCCTGATGAAACTGCGTTCGATCTTCGTGTTTACCCACGATTCGATCGGCCTGGGCGAAGACGGCCCGACGCACCAATCGGTCGAGCACGTCTCGTCGATGCGTCTGATCCCGAACCTGGACAACTGGCGTCCATGCGACACCGTCGAGTCGGCTGCTGCCTGGGGCGCCGCCGTGCGCCGCAAGGATGGCCCATCGACCCTGATCTTCTCGCGCCAGAACCTGCCGTACCAGGAGCGTAGCGCCGAACAGATCGAGAACATCTTCCGCGGCGGCTATGTGCTGAACGACGTGGCCGATGCCAAGGCGATCCTGATCGCCACCGGTTCCGAAGTGGAACTGGCCGTCGCCGCCGCCAGCGCGCTGGCCTCGGAAGGCATCAATGTGCGCGTGGTGTCGATGCCGTCGACCGACGTGTACGACCGCCAGGACGCCGCCTACAAGGCCAGCGTGCTGACGAAGGGCGTGCCGCGCGTGGCCATCGAGGCGGGCGTGACCAGCTTCTGGTACAAATACGTGGGCCTGGAAGGCGCCGTGGTCGGTATCGACACGTTCGGCGAATCGGCGCCGGCCGGCGTGCTGTTCAAGCACTTCGGCTTCACGGTCGAGAACGTCGTAGCCAAGGTTAAAGCCGTTATCGCTGGCTAATATTGATTTTGAGCAGACCCTGGCAAGGTAATGCCGGGGTGCTGTGCTGATACCTTTTTTTTAATCAGGAGCAGAGTATGACGATCAAAGTTGCAATCAATGGCTACGGCCGCATCGGCCGTAATGTGTTGCGCGCTTTCTACGAAGGCGGCAAGAAACAGGATATCCAGATCGTTGCCATCAACGACCTGGGCGATGCCAAATCGAACGCCCACCTGACCCGCTACGACACCGCGCACGGCAAGTTCCCGGGCACCGTCACGGTCGAAGGCGACAACATGATCGTCAATGGCGATCCGATCCGCGTATTCGCACAGCGCAACCCGGCTGAAATCCCATGGGGCGAGCTGGGCGTGGACGTCGTGCTGGAATGCACGGGCTTCTTCACCACCAAGGAAAAAGCTTCGGCTCACCTGAAGGGCGGCGCGAAGAAAGTCATCATCTCGGCACCAGGCGGCAAGGACGTCGATGCAACCGTCGTCTTCGGCGTGAATCACTCCGTGCTGAAATCGACCGACACCGTCATCTCGAACGCTTCGTGCACCACCAACTGCCTGGCACCGCTGGTCAAGCCATTGAACGACGCCATCGGCATCGAAACGGGCCTGATGACCACCGTGCACGCCTACACCAACGACCAGGTGCTGTCCGACGTGATGCATGAAGACCTGCGCCGCGCCCGTTCGGCCACCATGAGCATGATCCCGACCAAGACGGGTGCCGCTGCCGCCGTGGGCCTGGTGCTGCCTGAGCTGAATGGCAAGCTGGACGGCTTCGCCATCCGCGTGCCGACCATCAACGTGTCGCTGGTCGACCTGTCCTTCATCGCCAAGCGCGACACCACCGTGGAAGAAGTCAACGCGCTGATGAAAGCCGCGTCGGAAGGCGCCCTGGAAGGCATCCTGACGTACCAGACCGAACCGCTGGTCTCGATCGACTTCAACCACAACCCGGCGTCGTCGAACTTCGACTCGACCCTGACCAAAGTGTCGGGCCGCCTGGTGAAAGTATCGTCGTGGTACGACAACGAGTGGGGTTTCTCGAACCGCATGCTGGACACCACCGTTGCACTGATGTCGGCCAAGTAATTGTTGACCGCATAAGAAAAAACGCCCAGGTAGTTGCCTGGTTTTTTTTTTTTTTTCGTCCGTATGATTAGAAACGGCGCCGGTAGAAGCGCCACAGCAGGCGCAAGTCGCGCAGCACGGGCGCGCCGGACAGCAGGGTCAGCACGCCGGCCAGGATGATGGTGGCGGCGGGAAAACCGATGTGCTTGAAGGCGAGGGCGCCGCTGACGCCGCCGATGAAGAAGCAGCCGATCAGCAGGCTGTGCGTTCTCAGCTTGCCCCGGTTGACCTTGACCACGCGGTCCGGTAATTGCCTGCGGTTGTAATACGCCATCTTGCCCAGTTCGATGCCGATGTCGGTGGACAGCCCCGTCACGTGGGTGGTGCGGATGACGGCGCCGGAAATCTTGGTGATGATGGCGTTTTGCAAGCCCATCACAAAGCACAGCAGCAAGATGGTGACGGGACCGAGCACGTCGGTCGGGCATGGCGGCCAGGTAATTGCCCGCCAGGCCGAACAGCAGCAGTAGCGCCGCTTCCAGCAGCAGGCTGGCGGCAAACTGGCTGTGCAGCCGGCGCCGCTTGCCCCAGTTCACCATGATGGCCGTCACGGCCGCGCCGCTGACGAAGGCCAGCCAGGCACCCAGCGCGGCCAGCGCCACCGTGATATTGCCCAGCGCCAGGTCGTCCGCCATGCCCGAGACGATGCCCGTCATGTGCGAGGTATAGCCGCCGATGGCGAGAAAACCGCCCGCGTTGACGGCGCCCGCCACCAGCGCCAGCACGCAGCCCAGCTGCAGGTTGGCTTGCGTATCGCGCGCCGATCCGCTCAGGCGGGACAGGTAATGGAGCGGCATGCGGGCGCGTTTTCCTCTTGCCGTGGCTTATTTATAGATGCCGGAACCGACGATCATATTGTCGACCCGCTCGATGTAGCCGGATTTCTGTTCGACCACCTTGGTCAGGGGATTGGGCCACTTGAAGTCTACCCAGCCGCGTCCGGCCGGCGTGCTGGCCGTGGTAATCAGCGACTTGATGACGGCCTTGCCTTCATTGTCCTTCAGGTCGATCAGGTTCTTGCCGACCATCTTGGGATTGTTGCCGTGCGCCAGGGTGACGCCATTCATGTCGTACACATAAATGTACAGGTCGCGGTCATGGAAGCTGGTGTTGGCGGGATCGGCAATGGCGGCAAAGGCCTTTTCCTTGCCGTCGGCCTTGATCATGGCCACGGCGCGCTTGGTCATGGCGATGGCTTCATCCGCGCTGCCTCTGGGGGCGGCCCATGCCGTTGCCGGCATGGCGCAGATGATGAAACTGGCAACGAGGGCGTGGATGCCCGTTTTTACACTTGCCGTTTTTACACTTGTCTTCATACGCTGTCTCCTGGTATGGGCAACCCCGGCGCGGCCTGTTGTACGGCACTACTGGGAAGTGGAGTTGCCTGTACGTATCATACGCCGGCGCCGGGCTTATGCAATCGTCGCGGGAAAGATCGTGTGCCACAGGCGCATGACGTTGTCCGCATGCACGCGCACCCGTTCCGGTTCCACCCGGGCCAGGTCTTGCCCCTGCAGGCGCAGCTGGTGCTGCAGCTTGCGCAGCGCGCGGTAGGCGTCGGCCACCAGGGCCGCCAGTTGCGCGTCGATCAGCCCCAGCTCGCCGCACAGGCGCAGCAGGGCGATATTGCCCGAATTGGCCGTCAGCTGCGGATATTGCGCCGCATGCTGGAGCACCAGGTATTGCACCATGAATTCGATGTCGATCATGCCGCCCGGATCTTGTTTCAGATCAAAGCTGCCGGGGCGGGACGGGTGGGCATCGAGCATTTTCTTGCGCATCGCCACCACTTCGCCCTTGAGCGGGCCGTTTTCCGGGCGTTCCTTGCGCAAGATCGTGTCGCGGATGCGCTCGAAGTGTTTGCCGATGCTGACGTCGCCCGCGCAAAAGCGCGCGCGCGTGAGCGCCTGGTGTTCCCACACCCAGGCCGCGCTGCCCTGGTAGCGCTCGAAGGCTTGCACGCTGGACACCAGCATGCCCGAGGCGCCGTCGGGGCGCAGGGCGATGTCGATGTCGAACAAAATGCCGGCCGAAGTGTGCGAGGTCATCCAGGTGATAAAACGCTGCGCCAGCTTGGCGTACAGGGCGGGCGCGTCCTGGTCGTCGTCGTCGAACAGGAAGATGACGTCGAGGTCGGAGACATAGCCCAGTTCCTTGCCGCCCAGCTTGCCATACGCGATGACGGCGAATTTCGGCACCTCGCGGTGGCGCGTGGGCAATGTTTGCCACACGGCTTGCACGGTGGCGGCGACGATGATGTCGGCCAGCTGCGACAGGTAATCGGCCAGTTTTTCCACGCTCAGGTCGCCCGCCAGGTCTTGCGCCAGGCACTGGAACAACTGCGCGTGGTGCATTTCGCGCAGGATATCCATCTGCCGCTCCGTGTCGCCGGGGGCGTCGTCGAGCTGGCGCTGCAGGTCGAGTGCCAGCGCGTTTGGATCGGGCACCGTGTTGCGGATGCGTTCATCGAGCAGCTCGTCGAGCAGGATCGGATGCTGCGTGAGGAAGGTGGCGGCCCAGCCGCTGGCGCACACCATGCGCACGACCCGTTCCAGCGTGTGTGGGTATTCCGTCAACAATGACAGATAGGCCGAGCGGCGCGCAATCGCTTCCAGGAAATCGAGCAGCCGGCCCAGGGTGGCCAGCTGGCTGGCATTGCCGTTGGACACGGAGCAATCGGTGATCAGGGGCAGGGCGGAATTGACGAGGGCGACCAGACGCGTGCGGCTCGCCTCGGGCAGCGATTGCAAGCGCGGCGCCTGCCACGTGGCCAGCAAACGGCGCGCGCAGGCGGCCGGCTCATGGAAACCCAGGGCGGCGAAGCGCGCCTCGATGGCTTCCTGCTGGTCCGAGGCGGCGCAATCGTTCGACGTTTGCGGGTCGATGCCCGTGTCGGCCGGCGGCGTGCCGCTGCTCTTGTCGCTGAACATTTCGTCGAATTGACCGGCGACAAACACGCGGTGCGCTTCCAGCTGGGCCAGCAGGGTGGGCGTGTCGGGCAAGCCCATCATCTGCGCCACGGTCAGGCGGTCGGCCTCGCTGGCGGGCAGGGTGTGGGTTTGCGCATCATCAAGATATTGCAGCCGGTGTTCGAGGTTGCGCAGGAAAGTGTATGAATTGAGCAACTGTTCCACGATGGCCGGTTCCAGCAAGCCCTTGTCCGCCACCGTGCGCAAGGTAGCGCGCGTGGAACGCTCGCGCAGCTCGGCGTCGCGCCCGCCCCGTATCAATTGAAACACTTGCGCGAGGAACTCGATTTCACGGATGCCGCCGCGGCCCAGCTTGACGTTGTTGCTGCGGTCGGGGTGCAGCCGCTCCTGGCGGTTGACCTCGGCGCGGATCTGGCCGTGCATGGTGCGGATGGCGTCGATGACGCCGAAATCGAGGTAGCGGCGGAAGACGAACGGGCGCACGATGGCGTCGAGGGACGCAATGTCTTCGGGCTTGCCCGTCACGGCGCGCGCCTTGACCCAGGCGTAGCGCTCCCATTCGCGGCCTTGCACGATCAGGTATTGCTCCACCATGCCCAGGCTGGCGGCCAGCGGCCCCGAGTTGCCGTTCGGGCGCAAGGCCATGTCCACGCGGAAAGTAAAACCATCTTGCGTGATCTCGGCCAGGGCGGCGATCAGTTTCTTGCCCATGCGAATGAAAAACTCGTGGTTGGACAGGCTGCGCTGGCCCGGCAAGGTCGTTTGCGTGTCGCCGTCTTCCGGGTAGACAAAGATCAGGTCGATATCCGACGAGACGTTGAGCTCGCCGCCGCCCTGCTTGCCCATCGCCAGCACCATCAAGGCCTGTTCCTCGCCCGATTCCTCGCCCACGGGCATGCCGTGCAGGGCCACCATCTCCGCCATGATGGCGTCCACATGCGTGCGGATGGCGAAATCGGCAAAGCCCGTCATGGCCGTGACGACTTCGTTCAAGTCCGCCTGGCCGCCCAGATCGCGCGCGATCAGGCCGCAGACGAGCAGGTTGCGCAGGCGGCGCATGGCCCGCTCGGGCGGCAGCGGCGGCGTGGCGGCATTCGCCTGGGCGGCCAATTCGGCGGCAAAATCGAGCCCGTCCAGCGGCGCGCGCACCAGTTGCGCTACCTGCGCGGCTCGCTCGGGGGCGGCGTCCAGCCAGCGCTGGTAGAAACGGGAGGCGGAGATCAAAGGCTGTGTGCTCATGGTATCGGTAAGTGTCTCGTGGATGCTGCGTGCATGTTCTTGTTTAACTTGGCTGCGAACGGCGGGGGATGCGGTAAAATTGTGCCGCTGGCGCTAAGCCGCCGGCAGTGCGTGCTCTTCCGGACGATGGTAAGGGAGGCTTTGCTCTGACGCAAGCGCAAGGATGCAGGCGCGCACCACGAATGCAGACGATTTTTGCCATTATTTGACGCCGGGCCAGTTTATTAGCTTATTGATGCAAAAACCGCCAGAAGCAAGCGTGACAGAACATGTGCCACTGGCCCTGCGCTGGCAGCGGCTGCGTGCCGCCTATCGCATGGCCAACCTGGCCACCCACCATGTGCTGGGTTTTACCGTCAAACTGGTGCTGCTCGCGTATTTCGCCTTCGCCGTGCTGTTTTTGTTCCTGCGCTACGCGATCTTGCCGAATATCGATTATTACAAAGGCGATATCGAGCGGGCGGCCAGCCGCGCGCTGGGCAACCCCGTCAGCATCGCGCGTATTTATGCTTCCTGGCACGGCCTGCGGCCGAATCTCTTCCTCGGCGACGTGACCCTGCGCGACCAGGCGGGGCGCCAGGCGCTGAGCCTGCCGAGCATCTCGGCCACCGTGTCGTGGTGGAGCGTGCTCGGTTCCGTGCGCTTCACTACCCTGGAAATCACGCGGCCCGACCTGGACGTGCGGCGCAGCCTGGATGGCAAGCTGTACGTGGCCGGGGTATTGATCGACAGCACGCAAGGCAGCGATGGCAAGGGTGCCGACTGGCTGCTGTCGCAGCATGACGTCATCATCCGCGACGGCAAGGTGCGCTGGACGGACGAAGCGCGCGGCACGCCGGAGCTGGCTTTGTCGCAGGTCAACTTGCTGCTGCGCAACCGCTGGCGCAGCCACCGGCTGGGCTTGCAGGCCACGCCGCCGGCCAGCCTGGCCGCGCCCATCGATGTGCGCGCTCACTTCACGCATCCCCCTTTCAGCACGCGCATCTCGGATGTGTCGATGTGGAAGGGCGAGCTGTACGCGGACCTGAAAAACGCCGACCTGGCCGCCTGGCGCCGCTATCTCGATTACCCGTTCGAGCTGAGCCAGGGCAAGGGCGCCCTGCGCGCCTGGCTGAGCCTTGATCACGCGCGCCTGGCCGGCTTCACGGCCGATGTGGGTCTGACTGATGTGCAGGCGCGGCTGGGCGAGCATATCGCCCCGCTCGACTTGCTGTCGGTGAGCGGGCGCATTTCCGCCAAAGAAGAGCTGTCGGCGCAGGTGCCGGACGGCAAGCCCACCTTTGGCGCGAATGGCCATCAGGTGGAATTGACGAATTTCGCAGTAGAAACCCGCGATGGCCTCAGCCTGCCGCCCACGACCTTGTCCGAGCGCTTTATTGCCGCCACGAAGCGCAAGCCGGCGCGCACGGAAATCGCGGCCAAGTCGCTCGATTTGCAAACCTTGGCCGCGCTGGCCGACAAGCTGCCGCTGGGCGAGCAGCAGCGCCAGCGCCTCGACGCCTTTGCGCGCCGCGCGGCCGCCTGCAGGATTTTTCCGCGCAATGGGAGGGCGACATGGCCGCGCCCGCCAGCTACCGCCTGCGCGGCAAGCTCATCGGCCTGGGCCTGAATGCGCAGCCAGCGCAACTGGCTGTGGCGAAGACGGCGAGCAGCCCCGCGCAGGCCGCCGCGCCCGCCATCCCCGGTTTCGACCATTTGAGCGGCAGCATCGACGCCAGCGACAAGGGCGGCAGCATTGCCATCGACGCGCAGGACCTGGTGCTGCAATTGCCCACGTACTTGAGCGAACCGGCCATGCCGTTCGAACAATTCGCCATGCAGGCGCGCTGGACCTTCGAAGCGGAGAATATGCTGCAGGTCGAACTGGACAAGCTCGACTTCAATCAGCAAGGCTTGCGCGTCGCCTTGCAAGGCACGCACCGCCTGCCGCTCGACGGCAAGAACCTGGGCCAGGTCGACTTGACGGGGTCGATCGACAATTTCCAGATCAACACCATCGGCCGCTATCTGCCGCTGCAAACGCCCGAGCACCTGCGCCACTGGCTGACGGGCGCGCTGGAAGGCGGCGTGGCGCGCGATGTCAGCCTGCGCCTGCGTGGCGAACTCGAGCATTTTCCCTTCAAGGCCGACACGCCAGCCCAGCGTAACCGGGGTGATTTCCGTATCGCCGGCAAGCTCGAGAACGGCACCCTGAATTATGCACCGGGCGAATTTGCGGAAAGCGGGCCGCTGGCGGGCAAGGCGCCCCTGTGGCCGCAGGCGGAAAAGATCAAGGGCAGCTTCGTCTTCGAGCGGGCGCGCATGGAAATCCGCGGCGACACGGCCACCACGGGCGGCGTGGCCTTGACGAATGTCAAAGCCGTGATCCCCGACCTGACCGTGTTCGACACCTTGCTCGATATCGACGGCAACGCGGCCGGCCCGATGCAGGAATTCCTCAAGTACGTGACGGCCAGCCCCGTGCTGGGCTGGATCGAGCATTTCACGGATGAAACGACGGCGACGGGCAACGCCAAACTGGCCCTCAAATTGCACTTGCCGATCGAGCGCATGCTGGAAGCGACCGTGCAGGGCAGCCTGCAGCTGGCGGGCAACGACGTGGTGCTGTTCCACGACATGCCGCCCGTGCTGGGTACGCAGGGCAAGATCGAGTTCAACGAAAAGGGCGTCAACCTGAATGGCTTGAACGGCAGCCTGCTGGGCGGGCCGCTGGCCATCTCGGGCGGCACGCAGGCCGACAATTCCATCCAGGTCAAGATTGCCGGCAACATGAGCATCGACGGTTTGCGCAAGACGTATCCGGCACCCGTGCTGCAGCGCCTGGCGAAACATTTGAATGGCGGCGCCCGCTACAGCGGCCTGATCACGGCGCGCGACCACCAGGTGGTGGTCAATGTGGAGTCGCCGCTGACGGGCCTGGGCCTGGATTTCCCCGCTCCCCTGAAAAAGCCGGCCGGCGACAGCCTGCCCGTGAAATTCACCCTGACGGGCAATGCGGCCAACGGGGCCGGCCTGCGCACGGACGAGATCCGCATCGCGCTGGGGTCCGGCATCGCCGCGCGCTACCAGCGCCAGAAACAGGGTAAGGACGCCTGGCGCCTGGTGCGCGGCGGCATCGGCGTGAACGTGCCGGCGCCGGAACCGGACAGCGGCATGATGCTCAATGTGAATTTGAAAACCCTGGACGTGGACAGCTGGATCGCCGCCGGCAGCGAGATCGCCGGCAGCGCCGCGGCCTCCGCCGAGGCCGATGGCGACGCACCTGATATCGCGCAATACGTGGTGCCGGACATGATGGCGGCCCGTGCCAGCGAATTGATGCTGGGCGAGCGCAAGCTGGAAAACGTGGTGGTCGGCGCCACGCACCAGAAGGATGTATGGCAAGCCAATATTGATGCAAAACAAGTGTCGGGCTATGTAACGTGGCTGGAAACGCCATCCGGCCTGGGCAAGATGACGGCGCGCCTGTCGTCGCTGATCATTCCGGAGTCGGCCGCCAACGATGTGAAGAATTTGCTGGAGGGAAAGAGCGGCGCCCAGTCGATCCCCTCGCTCGATATTGTTGCCGAGCAATTTGAACTGTTCAACAAGAAGATCGGCCGGCTGGAGTTGCAGGCCTATAACACCATGGCGGCAGGCGGGCGCGAGTGGCGCGTGGGCAAGCTGCAACTGTCGAACCCCGATGGCGCCCTGAGCGGCAATGGCAAATGGGTCATCAAGGATGGACTAAGCACGACCAGCCTGCGTTTCGGCCTCGATATCGTCGATGCGGGCAAGCTGCTCGACCGCTTCGGCTTTGCCGATACGGTGCGTCGCGGCAAGGGCCGACTGAGCGGCGACATCGCCTGGAACGGCTTGCCGTACTCGCTCGATATTCCCACCCTGTCGGGGCAGATCGAAATGAACGTGGAGTCGGGGCAGTTCCTCAAGCAGGATCCGGGCGCGGCCAAGCTGTTGGGCGTGCTCAGCCTGCAAGCCTTGCCCCGCTTGCTGAAACTCGATTTCCACGATGTGTTTTCCGAAGGCCTGGCCTTCGACGGCATCACGGCCAACGCCAGCATCAAGCGGGGCGTGGTGACCACCGACAACCTCAAGATGCATGGCGTGGCGGCCACGGTGCTGATGGATGGCACGGCCGATATCGCCAATGAAACGACGAATCTGCACGTGGTGGTGATCCCGGAATTTAACCTGGGCACGGGACCGCTCGTGTACGCGCTGGCCGTCAACCCCGTCATCGGCCTGGGCAGCTTCCTCCGGCGCAGCTGTTCCTGCGCGCCCCCGTGATGAAGGCGCTCACTTACCACATGCAGATCGCCGGCCCGTGGAAGGCGCCCGTCGTGACCAAGCTCGATGGTGGTAAATTGGAGCCTGTCGCCTTGCCTGCCGCCGCGGCGGCGGAGGCCGTGGCGAAATAAGCGAGGCGTTCGAATGGATAAGAGGTGGCAATGATGCATACAGTCGCAGCGGTACAAATGATTTCCTCGCCGTCCGTGGAAGACAACCTGGCCACGGCACGGCGCCTGGTGGCGCAAGCTGCGGCCGGTGGCGCGCAGCTGGTGGTGCTGCCCGAATACTGGGCCATCATGGGCAAGCAGGAAACGGACAAGCTGGCTCATGCGGAACAGCCCGACCACGGGCCGATCCAGGATGGCATGGCGCAGATGGCGCGCCAGCACGGCATCTGGCTGATCGGCGGCACCTTGCCCCTGATTTCCGGCGAGGAGGGCAAGGTCTTGAACACCACGCTGGTGTACGACCCGCAAGGCGAGCCGGCCGGCCGCTACGACAAGATCCACCTGTTCGGCTTTACGCGCGGCGCCGAGTCGTACAACGAATCGCGCACCATCGTGCCCGGCGCGCAGGTGCGCGCCATCGAGACGCCGTTCGGCCGCGTCGGCCTGTCCATCTGCTATGACCTGCGCTTTCCCGAACTGTACCGCGCCATGGGCGATTGCGCATTGATCGTCGTGCCGGCCGCGTTTACCCACACGACGGGCAGCGCCCACTGGGAAGTGCTGCTGCGCGCGCGCGCCATCGAAAACCAGTGCTATGTGCTGGCCTCGGCGCAGGGCGGCCTGCATCCGAACGGCCGCCGCACCTGGGGCCACAGCATGCTGATCGACCCGTGGGGCGAAGTGAAGGCTGTGTTGCCGGAAGGCGAGGGCGTGGTGAGCGGCGAGATCGACCTGGTGTTTTTGGCCGGCGTGCGCGAGTCCTTGCCGGCGCTCGCCCACCGCACCATGTAAATTGAATGTTGAGAAAGAGTCATGATCCCATTTGAACCCAATCTGTCCAGCCTTGCCGTGGCGCGCGATATCCTGCTCACGCCGTTCGGCCTGGATGAAGACAAGCTGTTGAAAGCCCTGGGCACGATGTTTACGCATAAGGTCGATTACGCTGACCTGTACTTCCAGTCGACCAGGAGCGAAGGCTGGAGCCTGGAAGAGGGTATCGTCAAGACGGGCAGTTTTTCCATCGACCAGGGCGTGGGCGTGCGCGCCGTGTCCGGCGACAAGACGGCGTTTGCGTATTCCGACGACATTTCCGAGCGGGCCCTGCTGGAAGCGGCGGCGGCCACGCGCACCATCGCGCGCGCCGGTAGCGGCAAGATCAAGATCGCGGGCCGGACGCTGGCGCAGGGCGGGCGTTCCTTGTACCTGCCCAATGATCCGCTCGCTTCGCTCGATGCCACAGCCAAGGTGCAACTGCTGGAACGCGTGGAAAAGATGGCGCGCGCGAAAGACCCCCGGGGTGGTGCAAGTGATGGCGGGCCTGGCCGGCGAATACGACGTGGTGCTGGTGCTGCGCAGCGACGGCGTGCTGGCGGCCGATATCCGTCCGCTGGTGCGCGTGTCAGTGACGGTCATCGCCGAGCAGAATGGCCGCCGCGAAACGGGCTCGGCCGGTGGCGGCGGGCGTTTCAGCTATGACTATTTCAGTGATGCCGTGCTGGAACAATACGCGACGGACGCCGTCAATTCGGCCCTGGTGAACCTGGAAGCGCGCCCGGCGCCCGCCGGCCCCATGACCATCGTGCTGGGCCCGGGCTGGCCCGGCATCCTGCTGCACGAAGCCATCGGCCATGGCCTGGAAGGCGATTTCAACCGCAAGGGCTCGTCCGCGTTTTCCGGGCGTATCGGCGAGCGCGTGGCGGCCAAGGGCGTCACCGTGGTCGATGACGGCACCCTGGCTGGCCGCCGCGGCTCGCTCAATATCGACGATGAGGGCAACCCCACGCAGTGCACGACCCTGATCGAGGACGGCATCCTGAAAGGTTACATCCAGGACACGATGAATGCGCGCCTGATGAAGATGCCCGTGACGGGCAATGCGCGCCGCGAATCGTTCGCCCACCTGCCCATGCCGCGCATGACGAATACGTATATGCTGGGCGGTGACAAGGACCCGGGCGAAATCCTTGCATCCGTCAAAAACGGCTTGTATGCCGTCAACTTCGGCGGCGGCCAGGTCGATATCACGAACGGAAAGTTCGTCTTCTCAGCCAGCGAGGCGTACATGATCGAAAACGGCAAGCTCAGCTACCCCGTGAAGGGCGCGACCCTGATCGGCAACGGCCCGGACGTGCTCAACCGCGTTTCCATGATCGGCAACGACATGCGCCTGGACTCGGGCGTGGGCGTGTGCGGCAAGGAGGGGCAAAGCGTGCCCGTGGGCGTAGGGCAGCCGACCCTGCGCCTGGATGGCATCACGGTCGGCGGCACGGCCTAGGTACTTGAACGGGCGTTGCAGGCACCGGCGGTTCCTGCAACGCCCGACACGTCCGGCACGTTGATACAGATCAAAACTTGTATTTCACCCCCGCACTGATAAAGCGTCCCGCCGCGCCCGCATAATCGAGCGGGTTGTAGCCCGTGGCGCCATACGTCAGCGGATCGAGCGGGGCGATCTTGTCGAACAGGTTTTGTATCGTCGCAAACACTTCCAGCTTGGGCGTGGCCAGCCAGCGGGCCGTCAGGTCCACCGTGGTGAACGAGGCGATGCGGCAGCCGCGCGGCGCATCCGTGCCGTCGGCGAAGTGCGTGGCGCAGCCGTCCGGGTCATTCTTGAACAGTATGTTGTCGAGCGGCGCGCGGTAGTTGACGTTGGCGCTGACCCGCCAGTTCTGGCGTTCCCAGGTGGCGCCCAGATTGATGCGGTCGTCCGGCGTGCCCATGCAGTTGGACACGTCGCAATTACCATGCGTGCCGGCAAAATCGCGTTGCGTGCCGTCCTGTTCCGTGCGCAGCCATTTGTACAAATGCGTCCATTTCAGGTCAAACACCAGGTTGCCATAGTCGCTGCCCAGGTTGAAGCGCTGGCGGGCGTCGATATCGATGCCGCGCACCGTCGTTTGCGCGGAATTCACATAGTTGGCCAGCACGGCCGTAATGGCGCCTGGATCGCCGGCGATGCCGGTGGCCGTGGACGGGTCGCGCGCCACGCTGCCGGCGGCAATGGCCGCATCCGTCTGCTCCTGGTTGATTTCATTCTTGCGGCGGATTTGCCACAGGTCGACGGAAATGCTGGTACGCGGCAGCGGATCCCACACGGCACCCACGGAAAAGCTGCGCGAACGCTCGGGCGACAGGTTCGGATTGGGCGAGGTGATGACGGCGATCGGCGCGGGATCGCAGGCCACTTCCACGCCCAGCGCGCAGCGCAGCGGATCGCTTGCCGTGGAGAATGCGGCCAGGCCGCCGACGCCGTTTTCCGCCGCGCTGGGGGCGCGGAAACCCTTGGCGAAGGTGCCGCGCAAGGCCAGTTCGCGCACGGGCGTCCATTTCACGCCCACTTTCGGCGTGTAGGAGTTGCCCACGTCCGTGAAATGGTCGGCGCGCAGGGCGCCCGACAGTTCCACGGTCTTCAGCACGGGCGCCAGCACTTCCGCATAGATGGCGGAGGCATTGCGGCTGCCTTTGTAGGCGGAATAGCCGAGGCCAATGATATTGCCCCGTTCCGTGCCGGTGGTGGGCTTGAGTTCCGTCGATTCGTGGCGGAATTCCGCGCCCACGGCCACGCCCAGGCCGCCGCCGTCGAGCTTGGCCATTTCGCGGCTGGCCTTGAAGTCGATCTGCGCGATATGCGTCTTGGCATCGTTCGAGATGCGCGGCGACAGGGCCGCGTACAGTTCGGCCGAATTGAGGCCCGCGTTTTCCGCGATGCGCCACAGGCTGCCGGCTGGCAGGGCCGCATACGCGGGGTTCAGGCTGGCCGCCGCCACGTTGGCGGAAGTCGGATTGAGCAGGGCGAAGGCGACGTCGCGCTGCAGGTAGCCGTCCAGGTCGTTCGAGACCTTGTTTTGCGAGTACAGCAAGGCGCTGTCGATATCCCAGCCCGCCACCGTGCCCTTGATGCCGGCGACAAAGCGCGTGAAGGTGGATTGGACTTCCGACAGGCGCGGCCCCACGTCGGCCGCCAGGTAGCGCAGCCGCGCCGCCGTGCCGAAATACGGATTGTCGGGGTGGGCGGCGCCGAGCGACACGCCCGCATTGCTGACGGGGCCGCCCGGGTAGCCGACCGAGCCGCTGACCGTCGAGGGCGTGGTGGCCGAGTGCGATTCGCTGTGATACAGGTTCAGTTCGGCATACGTTTGCAACGCTGGCGTCAGCTGCCAGGCGCCACGGCCGAAGAAGTTGATGTTCTTCTGTTTCGGCTGGATCTGGCCATATTGCTGTGCGGCATCGGTCAGGCAGCCGCCGCCCGGATCGCCCTGCGGATGCGTGGTGAAGTTGCCGCAGGCGGCGCCGGGGAAGGTGCGCGTAAAGTCCGCGCCGGCCAGGTTGCCGCGGTTGTAGTAGTCGAGCGTGTCGGGATTGCGCACATTGCCGTTGACGGCGCTGCCGGCTGCATTGTTGGTGGTAATGGCGCCCGCGCCGCTCAGCGATTCCTGCGCGCTGAAACCCAGGTCGCGCAAGTCGCTGCGGCCGACGGCGCCCCGCCCGGCCCGGTCGCGGTTCCAGATGGCGGCCTTTTCGCTGTATTCGAGGTTCAGCAGCACGTTGTAGCGGTCCGTGTCGATGTCGCCGAAGCCGTGCGTGATGGCGGCGCGCGCGTCGCGCCCGTCCCACTCCTTCGTCTTGCCGTAATTGCCCTTGATGGCCGTGCCCTGGTAGTCGCGCCGCAGGATCACGTTGACCACGCCGGCGATGGCGTCCGAACCGTAGATGGCCGAGGCGCCATCCTTGAGGATTTCCACCCGCTCCACCGCTTCCAGGGGAATGATGTTCAGGTCGGCGAACACTTTCTGGCATCGTCGGCCAGGCCATACGGCGCCACCCTGCGGCCATTCAGCAGCACCAGGGTCGAGGCCGTGCCCAGGCCCCGCAGCGACACGCCGGAAGCGCCGGCGGCAAAGCCGTTGCCGAAGGTGGTGGGCACCGAGCCCTGGTTGTCGACGGCCAGGGTCTGCAGCAGTTCGGCCACGCTGGACTTGCCCGATTTTTCAATGTCGGCCGCGTTCAGGGTTTGTACGGCCGATGCCGTTTCCGCCTGGGCGCGGCGGATGTTCGAGCCGGTGATTTCCACGCGGGCAATGGGCGCGGCATCTTGTGCCAGAACGGGTAGACTCAGCAGTGCACTGGCCAGCGCCAGGCCCAGTCTGGGTGGTGAAAAGGCAGGGGATTGCAAGGATGGTGTAGGGATCATGCGGTTCTCCGGAAAGGTCAGGCAATCAAAGGTCGTCGATACGTCCTTGAGTTTTGTCCGTGCGGCGATGCCGGGACTAGATATGGATCAAGGAGTGTCCTGCTTTGTCGTCGATAGAATGGCTGGCGTGGCGTGGTTGCCACGACGGGCACAGCGGTGGCGCCCGGTATGCAGCGTCACAGCGAGATTCACCGTGCGCAACTTTTTATGCTTTTTTGCGGCTTATGCAGTGTAAAACGGCAGCGGCATGCGGCTTTGCCGACAAATATGCTTGCCAACCCTTGCAATTTAGGTTTATAGTCGTTCATCACTTACGGATGACTCGCATGTTCGCTCGCCACTTTTTTACCGCTTATTTTTACTTTAGCAATTCCAACCCAAAGGCGGTGGAGTAGCGGTCGGTTCACGTAGCAGCAAAACGAGATCCCAGCAAATTCTAAAAAACCGCCACTGATGGCGGTTTTTTTTTACCCAGATGTTTTACCCTTCCTTAAATTTTGGAGAAAATGATGCCCCGCACCGATGATTTGCGCATTCGCGAAATGAAGGAACTGACCCCGCCGTCCCACCTGATCCGCGAATTCGCCTGCTCGGAGCAAGCCGAACAGACCGCCGCCAGCGCCCGCATTGCCTTGCACCGTATCCTGCATGGCCAGGACGACCGCCTGATGGTGGTGATCGGGCCTTGCTCCATTCACGACACCAAGGCGGCGATGGAATATGCGCGCCTGCTGGTCAAGGAACGCGCGCGTTTTGCGGGCGAACTGGAAATCGTCATGCGCGTCTACTTCGAGAAGCCGCGCACCACGGTGGGCTGGAAGGGCCTGATCAACGATCCGTACATGGACAACAGCTTCCGCATCAACGACGGCTTGCGCATGGCGCGCGAACTGTTGCGCGATATCAATGAGCTGGGCTTGCCGGCCGGCACAGAATTCCTCGACGTCATCAGCCCGCAATACATCGCCGACCTGATCAGCTGGGGTGCCATCGGCGCGCGCACGACGGAGTCGCAGGTGCACCGCGAGCTGGCGTCGGGATTGTCCTGTCCGGTCGGCTTCAAGAATGGCACGGACGGCAACGTGAAAATTGCCGTGGAAGCCATCAAGGCCGCCTCGCAGCCGCACCATTTTCTTTCCGTCACGAAGGGCGGCCACTCGGCCATCGTATCGACCAACGGCAACGAGGATTGCCACATCATCTTGCGCGGTGGGAAAACCCCGAACTATGACGCGGCCAGCGTGGACGAGGCGTGCAAGGCCATCGCCGCGCAGGGCCTGGCGGCGCGCCTGATGATCGACGCCTCGCATGCGAACAGCTCGAAAAAGCCGGAAAACCAGATCCCCGTGTGCGCCGACATCGCCAGCCAGGTGGCAGGCGGCGATGGCCGCATCGTTGGCGTGATGGTGGAATCGCATCTGGTGGCGGGGCGCCAGGATTTGATCCCGGGCAAGGAATTGATCTACGGCCAGTCCGTCACGGACGGCTGCATCGACTGGAGTGCCAGCGTGGCCGTGCTGGAAAACCTGGCGGCGGCCGTGAAGCAGCGCCGCTTGCGCGAAGACGAGGCGTAGAGTCGTTCGAGCGCAGGCAAAAAAAACCCCAACGGAGTTGGGGCTGCTGGCAAGACCATCAACAGGGCGCCGAGGCGCCCTGTTTTTTATGCTGCTTACTTGAAGGTATAGCCTGCGCTGGCGTAGATGAAGCGGCCGCGTGGGTCATACTGGTTAATGTCATAACCCGACTGGAACTGGTTGCTGACTGGCACAAACATACTTGGTTGCTTGTCGAACAGGTTACGTACGCCGAAATTGAACGTCAATGCCTTCATCGGTTTGTAGCTGACGTTGGTGTCGTACAGTGCTTGCGCGCCGACGAAGTTGCGTACGCCGTCGACTTGGCGATTGCCGGTCTCATAGCGCGACGAGTAGTTCTGGGTCAGGGTGACAGCCCACTGACCCTGACTCCAGGTGCCGCTCAGTGCATGCTTCCAACGCAATACCACACCACCTTGATCCGCGCCCAATACCGGGTTACCGTCTTTGTCAACGATGGTGCCGACCTTGTGCGAGATATCGCCGCCAGGGCTGGTCTGGTCGTAGGTATCCATATAGGTACCGTTCATGTTGACGTCAAACCGGCCGATGCTGCTGTTCAGGCGATAGTTGGCAAACAGGTCAACGCCGCGTACGGTAGCGTCGCCGGTATTGGCCAGGGTCGTGATGATGCTATCGACGTTGTTGCCGTTCAGGGTTACCAGACCTGCATAGGCTTTGTCGCCAGCGCGGAAGCGCGACACGACTTCTTGTGCCGATGGGGTGGCCAGGATGTCCTTGATCTTGATCTGGAACCAGTCCGCACCCACGGTGAAGTTTTCGAATGGCGACAGAACCGCGCCGAGAGACAATTGCTTCGATTTTTCCGGCTTCAGGTTGGGATTGCCGCCAGCCAGAGCATTGACCTGCAACTGCGTCTGGTTCGTCGCTGGATCGTTGAACAATGCCGAATTTTGCAGCGATTGCGGAGTCCACAGGTCGGTCAGGCTAGGCGCGCGGAAGCCGGTGCCGCCCGATGCGCGCAGCAGGACTGCCTTGCTTGGCTGCCAGCGGCCATTCAGCTTGAAGTTGGTCGAATGGCCGACATCGTCGTAGCGGTCATGACGCACGGCCAGGCCCACATCGAGTTTTTTCATCAGCGGCACATTGGTTTCGCCAAAGATCGATTTGATGACGCGGTCACGGTTCACCGGCGGCACGCCGCCGCCCAGACCGGCGATATCGCCCGATTCCAGGGCAGGGCTAGGCGAAGTCGTGTAGGTTTCCTTGCGCGCCTGCACGCCCACCGCGTATTGCGCCGTGATACCGGCAATTTGCGGCAGGTCACCAGCCAGCTTGGCATCGAAGATGGTATTTTTTGATTTGGCGACCAGCGTGTCGCCAGTGTACAACGCGCCTTTCAGCTTGTCGGCCAGGGCGCCTGTCTGCACGCCGCCATTGGCCCATGGGTTCCAATTATTGCTTGGATCGTTGATGATTTTCGCATACGCCACTTGCGAGAAATAGCCGCCAGGAACGGTGCCGTGCGTCTTGCTTTCATTGCTGGTCAGTCAGTGCAACTTCATAGTCCTGGTTGCCGATCGTGCCCTTGGCGCCCAATACCAGGCGCGATTGGGTTGCTTCATCTTCGCTGATGCGGTTGCCGTAGTCAAACACGCGGCTGGTGATGGCCAACGGCTTGCCGATCAGATCGTTATGACCCTGGCTGGTCAAATAAGGTACGGCGATCGATTGGTACACCGGGTTGCTTGGGTACAAGATTAAGCCTGGGTAAACACCCTGCTTATCAAATTCGGCATCGGTGGTCAGGAAGCTGCGGCGCAGGGGACTGCCTTGGAACGATTGGGTTACCGTACTCTTCGAATACAGCATATCAGCGAACAGTTCGGTGGTCGAGTTCAGCTTGTACGCTGCATTTCCGGTGAAGTTGTTCAGCTTGCGTTTCGGGATCAGGCCGACAAAGGCATTGCTGTCGAAGGCGCAATATGGTGAGCCGTGGGTGGTGTTGGTGTCGTTCTTCACCATGTTGATCGTACCGCAATTATTGCTGGCGGCCAGAGGGTTGCCGTAACCTGCGCCCGGGTTATCGCCGAAGCCTGGCAGGCGATCGTTGGGATACTTGCTTGGGTCTACGCCGCCTTCGATATTGCCCTGGCCTGTGGCGCCAGCTGTGTAGTACGGTGACCGGTCGCCGGAAGCGGCGTACTTGCGGTCTTTGGAGAACAGTGCTTTTTCATTTTCGGACGAAGCCGACAGGACAACCGAGTAACCGTCCGATTCCAGGTTGCCGAAGCCGCCAGTGATCGACAATTTGTTATTCTGTCCGCCCCCGCTGTTGCTTGGGCTGCCGTAGCCAGCGTTGACTTCGATACCTTCAAAGCTTTTCGACAGGATGAAGTTGACCACGCCTGCGACCGCATCCGAGCCATACACGCCGGAAGCGCCGTCTTTCAGCACTTCGACACGTTCAATGGCAGCCAGGGGGATGACGTTGACGTTGACGGCTGCGCCGCCGCCGCCAGCAAAGGCGGCCAGACGGCGGCCGTTGACCAGGATCAGGGTGCGTTCGGCGCCGAGACCGCGCAGCGAGATCGAGGACAGACCGTAGGTGGAGCTGCCCGCGCCCGTGGCGTTTGCAGTCGAGCCAGACGAGGACAGGGCGGAAATTGATGTCAGCAATTCTTCCGTGCTGCTGGCGCCAGTACGCGCAATTTCCGCTTTCGTCATGATCTGGACTGGCAGGGCCGTTTCGGAGTCCACCCGTTTCAGCGAGGAACCCGTCACTTCGACTTTTTGCATGGCAGTCTCTTGTGCCATAGCATTGTTTGCAAATAATGCCATACCGGCGACGACGCCAGTCGAGCAGATGATTCTGATGGAACGCGACAGCTTTTTCTCTTCGATCATTGTTTTTCCAAAATAGTAAGTTAATTCGGATATTGTGTTGAATATCGATTTTTTGTTGGTAATTTGTCCCAAAAATCATACATTTCCATCATTATTCAAGTTGCGCTTGAATAAAATCAGGGCCTCATCAGACCACTTCTGTCTCGGCACTGTCAAGGAACTCGATTGAGCAATGAGACAAAAAAACAACAGATATTTTTATGATTTTGTTGAACTAGTTCATAAAAAAAAAAAACCGCTTGCCTGAAGTTTTGGCAAGCGGTCGCGTAGTTGCGGCAAAATGATGACGGTGTTTGGCGCCTTTATTACACTTAGGCTGACCAGCTGCCGAGACAGGTACTAAAACGTATAGCTGCCACGCAGGTAATACGCGCGTCCGACCGGATCCGTGTAGCGCGGGTCATAACCTTTCTGGAACAAGGTGCCCTGGTTCGAGAATGGCGGTTCCTTGTCGAACAGGTTTTTTACGCCCGCCGTCAGCAGCAAGCCCTTCCAAGCATAGCTGCCCGACACGTTGAGCAGGCTGTACGAGGGCACATCGTGCTTGTACTGCGGATCCACATTGTTCTGGTCCGTGTAGCCGGACTTGAACGATTGCGACACGGTGGCGCCCCAATTGCCCATGCGCCAGTTCAGCGCGGCCGTATGTTTCCAGCGGAATACGGGATTGTTGTCCGCATAGCGGCCCACGTTGGCGATGAAGGGGCCATTGCGCTCGTTCTGGTAGTCGTATTTGTGGGTCCAGGTACCGTCGACCGACACGCTGAAGTCGCCGTAGGCGCCGCGTCCCAGGCGCGCATTCAGGCTGACGTCGATGCCGTCGGTTTTCACTTCGCCGATGTTATCGTTCAGGTCGAGAATGGCGTAGGGCGAACCGTCGGGATTGCGCAGGAACAAGGCCTTGTATTTCTCGTAGTTGCCGAAGATCGATTGCTCGGGCAAGGATGAAATCTTGTCCTTCAAATGGATGTTCCAGTAATCGACGGCGACGGTGACTTCCTTGATGGGTTCGACCACGACGCCGAAGGCAAAGGTGGTGGATTTCTCCGGTTTTAGCTTTTCATTGCCACCTTGCAGCTTGAATTGCTGCAAGTCGCAATCGCGCAAGGGGTTGGCGCCCGGTTGCGGCACGCCACCGGGGCACAAGATCGGGTCGTCATAGGTATCGTTGGTATCGTTCTTCGATGGCGGCGCATTCTTTTCAAACAGGGTCGGGGCGCGGAAACCCGTGCTGGCCGAGCCGCGCAGCACCAGCGCGTTGCTGGCCTGGTAGCGCAGGGCCAGCTTGGGGTTGGTGGTGCTGCCCACGTCGCTGTAATGGTCGAAGCGGGCCGCCAACTGTACTTCCAGGTCCTTGATCAGCGGCAAGTTGACTTCGCCGAAGACGGCCTGGATCGTGCGTGCGCCGCTCTTCGACAGCGAGCCGGACAAGCCGGAACTGGCGGCCTGGCCGGCGATGTCGCGGTTGACATTGAAGTTGGCCTTTTCGCGCCGCACTTCGCCGCCCAGCGCGATGGCCAGCGGTCCGCCGGCCAGCTGCATCAGGTCGCGGCTGCCCTTGACGTCGAAGCCCGTGGTGGTGACCCTGGCGTTCTGCACTTCGCCGCGCAGGGCCGTGCTGGCCAGGTAAGCCTTGCCGGCCGCATCCTGCACGCCAAATGGATTCAGTATGCCGTTCAGCACGCCGGCCGCAAACGATGCATCCTGGACGTAGCCGTTCGTGAATTTCTCCGATGACTTGCTGATCGCATGGCTCAGCCCCGTCTTGTAATCCCAGCCCGCCAGCTCGCCTTCCAGGGCCAGCACCAGGCGGTCCGCCTTGCCGGTCGAATCGATCTGCCGCTGGCCCGCTTCCACGGGGCGCCAGTTGACGCTCAGCGGCTGGCCGGACAAGCCCGGCTGGGCCGGCACGCCGCCCGCATTGCCCGGATAGTATTTGCTGGTATTGGGCAAGATCAAGCCCGTTTGCGGCGGCGGCGCCGTGCGTGCCTTGACCTTGTTGTCCGAATGTAAGTATTCGACGGTGGCCAGGTGCCCGCCGCCCAGCTTGAAGGCGCCCTTGCCGAAGAAGGCCAGTTGTTGCTGGGCAGGCAAGTCGTCGATCTGCCGCGTGTAGTCCTGGCGGCAAGTGCCGTTCGCCGGCACGGCCGGCACCGACAGCGGAGGCAGACAGCCGCTGGCCGCGTAGGGGTTGCCGGCCAGCCCATCGCCGCCATTGGCTGCCGCATCAAAGTAATTGCCGGGGAAAGTGGTGCCGCTGGTAATCGACAGGCCGCGCGACGGGACGATGCCGGTCGCCGAAAAGGCGCGGTCTTGCGAAGTCAGCACTTTTTGCTTGTGGTAGTCGAGCACGCCAAAAATATTGTAGCCATCCGTGTCGAGTTCGCCAAAGCCCGTCGACAGGTTGAGGCGGTGCTCGTCGCCGCCCTTGTGCTGGGGAGCGATGACTTCGGCGGTGATGTTCGTGACATTCACCGAGCGCTTGGTGATGAAGTTGATGACGCCGCCGATGGCGTCCGTGCCGTAGATGGCCGAGGCGCCGTCGCGCAGCACTTCGACGCGCTCGAGGGCGGCGATGGGGATGATGTTCAGGTCGACGCTGGCGCCGTCATACGGGTGGTTGGCAATGCGCCGCCCGTTCAGCAGCACGAGGGTCTTGTCGCCGCCCAGGCCGCGCAAGTCGGCGCTGGCCTGGCCGCCCGTGGGCAAGCCGCTGGTGTTGCCGCCGACGGCATTGCCGCTGCCCATGCTGGAGGAGTTCGCGGGGATCTTGCTGAGCACTTCCTGGGCCGTCGTCAGGCCCTGCTTGGCGAAGTCTTCGGCCTTGAAGATGGACAAGGGCGTGGCCGTTTCCGCGACGAGGCGCTTGATGGAGGAACCGGTGACTTCGACCCGCTGCATGGCGGGCGTACCGGCTGCGCCGGTGTCCTGCGCCATGGCCGCATGGCCATAGGCGCCGAGCAAGGCTGCGCACAGCAGGCGCAAGGTAGGGGAGGGACTGCGGGTTGGCATCATCTGACACTCCTGTGGCATGGTCATGGGCCAAGTGGCCTGCAAGGGAGTTTTACAGGCGCACAGCAGGTAAGGTTTGCGCTGGCGCAATAGGCGTGTGGATGAGTGCCTTGCGCCACAGTCGCAGACGAAAAAAGGCGGTGATTGCTCACCGCCTCGCGTCAGGATGCCGGCGTCAGCTTAGAAGAACTTGTAGCTGGCGCCCAGTTTGAAGTAGCGGCCGATGGCGCCGCTGGCATCCATCGGGTTGTAGCTCATGCCGCCATAGGTCAGCGGGTCGAGCGGGGCGATTTTGTCGGTCACGTTGTTGATCGAGGCAAACAGTTGCAGCTGCTTGCTGTAGTTCCAACGGCTTGACAGGTCAAGCGTGGTGAACGAGGCGAGCTTGCAGCCGTTCGGCGCCGGCGTGCCGTTCGCCAGTTTGGAGGCGCAAGGGTCGCCCTCAAACTTGATATTTTTCATGTCCGAACGGTAGTTCAGCACGCCGCTGACGTTCCAGTTGCCCAGATCCCACGAACCGGTGAGATTGATCTTGTCCTTCGGCGTGCCGGCGCAGTTGGACGTGTCGCAATTGCCGTGCGTGCCGGCGAACTGGTAGCGCACGGTGGCCGACTCGGCCCGCACCCACGAGGCGATGTGGGTCCAGGTCAGGCCGAACGTGGCGCGGCCGTAGTCGCCCAGGCGCACGCGCTGCTTGACGTCCAGGTCGATGCCCTTGATTTCCGTAAAGCTGGAGTTGCGGTACGGCGCCTTGGTGATCAGCAAGGTGCCCGTGTTCGGCGTGACGACGCCGTTGATGGTCAGGTTGTTGTCGGAACGGATGGCCGTCGGCAGAGCGGCCGCCTCGTTGTACGGCAGCGGATTGATCTCGTTTTCGCGCTTGATTTTCCAGCCATCGAGCGACAGGCTGGTATCGTTGAACGGATCCCACACGATGCCCAGGGTATAGCCCTTGGATTTTTCCGGCTTGAGGCTGGGGTCGCCGACCTTGACGGCCGCCACCTGCAGTTCGCAGTCGCTGGCATTGGCGCCGGGCAGGCGGTTGCCGCCCGGGCAGCGCACGGGGTCGGTCACGGTCGAGGTGCCCGTCGATTGCGAATCGGCATTGCTTTCGGCCGGGCCCGGTGCGCGAAGCCTTCCGAATACGTGCCGCGCACGGCGAAGGTTTTGACCGGCGTCCACTTGGCGCCCAGTTTCGGCGTGGTCGAGGAGAAACGGTCGTATTTGTCGTAACGCAAGGCACCCGACAGTTCCACCGTCTTGAAGACGGGCGCCAGCACTTCCAGGAACACGGCAGAGACCTTGCTGTCGCCCTTGGCCGCCACGTAACTGGCGTTGATGGAACCGTCTTGCGTGCCCGTCAGGGAGGGATTGTCGAGTTTGTCGCGACGGTGCTCCGCGCCCACGGCCAGGCCCAAGGCGCCGCCCGGCAACTGCATCAGCTCGCGCGTGGCCTTGACGTCGATAATGTCGAGCTTGGTCGTGGAATCGGAGGTGGCGTTGGTGACCATGGCCGCGTACAGCGAGGCGGGATTCTTGCCTGCCTGTGCACCGATGTAGTAGGGGAAATACGGGTTTTTTGGGCTGGAATCTCCCAGGGCCGCCTTGACGACGGCCATGTTCAGCAGCAGTTGCTGCTGTAATCGAGGTGCAGCTTCGATTCCGAATGCGTGTAGCCGGCATCGTAGTCCCAGCCCATGGCATTGCCCTTGACGCCGAGCACGATGCGGTTGAACTCGTTGTTCGCCTTGCGCGTGCTGGGGCCGACGTCGAAAGCCTGGTAGCGCACGCGCACCGGCACGCCATACGGATTTTGCGGGTGGCCGGCGGCCAGCACGATGCTGGTGCCCTCTCCGGTGGCGTAGTTGATGACGCCGGCCTTGTTGCCGGCGTTCGGCGGGAAGGCGACCGTGGGCGTGACCGATGGCGGGATCATGGTGAAGGCCGTATCGCGTTTCGAGTAGCCCGCTTCCGCATACACCTGGGTGTCGGCATTGACTTGCCAGGTGCCGCGCGTGTACAGGTTGACCGATTCGATCTTCGGCTGCATCGAGCGGAACTGGTCGTGGTGCCACACGCAGCCGCCTTTCGGATCTTGCGGCGAGGAAACGGACAAGCTGGAGCAACCGGGCAGCGATACATAGTTGTTGGTGACGGGGTCGCGGATCAGGCCTGTCGGCGCGGCATTCGCATCGTTGTTGCTGTTGATGTAGCCGCCGGCGAACTGGGTGTTGATCGCATAGCCATACGGGCGCAGGTCGCCCTTGCCTATCCACTTGCGCCCGGCGCGGTCGCTGTTCATCAGCATGTCCGACTTGGTGTACTCGGCATTGACGACGACATTGAACTTATCCGTGTCGAGGTTGCCCTTGCCGAAGGTCAGCGAGGCGCGGTGCTGTTTGGCGTCGCTGTCGCCGGACATGCCCGTGTCGGCTTTCAGGGTCAGGCCTTCGAAGTCCTTGCGCAGGATGATGTTGACGACGCCGGCGATGGCGTCCGCGCCATACGTCGACGAGGCGCCGTCCTTGAGGATTTCGATGCGCTCGACGATCTGCATCGGCACGGTGGACAGGTCGGTAAAGCTCTTCTGGCCATCATCGGCGCGCGCGAACGGCGCCATGCGGCGGCCATTGAGCAAGACCAGGGTCGAGGTGGCGCCCAGGCCGCGCAGCGAGATGGCCGTGGAACCGGCGGCAAAGCCGTTGCCGAAGCCCGTCGGCAGGGAGCCGGCGCCATCGGCGGTGAGGGTTTGCAGGTATTCGGCGACGGTGGCCTTGCCCGATTTCATCAGGTCGTCGCGGGTGATCAGCTGTACCGGCGATGCGGTCTCGGCCGTCGCCCGTTTGATGCTCGATCCTGTAATTTCCACACGTTGTACATTGGCCTCTTGCGCCATTGCCGGCGCAGCCATGATGCCAAGGCTGAGCGCCGCTACGCTACCCGAAAAGATCAGGCGTACGGAGCGGGATATCACTGTTTCCATCATCATTCTCAGAACTCCGAAAGTATGCTCGGCCGGCCTGTGTGCGGCACAGCTTTGCCAGGGTGATAAAGATTGCTGCGTCGGCAATCGCTGTGGGTCAAACGGCATATCGTGCGTTGCCGTGATTGATAAGACCATTTGCCGGGAAACCCTGTCAACGCGCACACATGCTTTTTCAGCATGGAAACAACAGTGTTTTTTATAATATTGACCTGTTTCAATATTTGCAATTATTTCAATGTTGCACTGCGCCGCATATTTTCCGTACTGCCATAAAAACAGTTGTCATTCGGGGCCGTAAGGGTTCTTGCCAAGGCGTTTTTTCATGGTGGCGACCTGCTTTTGTTGCAATGCGGAAAATTTCCCCCATGCGGCAGGCGGCCGTGGCTGCGCGCCACGCCAGTACGGCGGCTTTTCGCCCGGCGAACAAAATATGCGTTATCGTTACGCCTTTTTCCAGCTCGCCTGCATGCGGACGGAGCTGGCGATGAGCAAGGCACAGATCTTGCGTGGATGGACTGGTTTTGGCGGTGGAATCCTGTATCCCAGGAGGAAGCCAGTACAAGCGCACCAATACGGTGCGACGGATAATCGAGATGAAGGGTATTACATGAAGTCACCATGGATGCGGCGCGTGGCGCTGCTCGCCTGCCTGGCCACCCTGCCGCTGGCCGCCGTTGCCGTTGACGCTGCCCCCGCGGCCGCGCCGGTGAAAACCTTGCGCTATATCCTGCCGGCCGCCGAGACGGGTTTTGACCCGGCCACCGCGCGCGACCTGTATTCGAACCACATCACGCAGGCCGTCTTCGACACCCTGTACACGTATGACTACCTGGCGCGCCCCGTGAAGGTGGTGCCCGGCGCGGCGGCCGCCATGCCGGAAGTGTCCGCCGACGGCAAGACCTATACCATCCGCCTGAAAAAAGGCATCCTGTACACGCCCGACGCCGCGTTTGGCGGCAAGCGCCGCGAACTGACGATGGCCGACTACGTGTATTCGTGGAAGCGGCTGTTCGACCCGCGCCTGGCGTCGCCGCACAGCTGGCTGTTCGAAGGCAAGGTGGTGGGCCTGGACGATCTGGCGAAGGACGCGGCCAAGTCGAACAAGCTCGATTACAGCAAGAAGGTGGCGGGACTGGAAATCCTCGACCCGTACACCCTGCGCATCTCGCTGACCAAGACCGATTTCAATTTCCCCATGATCCTCGCCTACGTGCCGACGGCCGCCGTGGCGCGCGAAGTGGTGGAAAAATACGGCGACGTGAAGGGCGAAGTGGGTTCGAATCCCGTCGGCACCGGCTATTACACCCTGGGCGAATGGACGCGCGGCAACCGCATTGTCCTCAACCGCAATCCGCAGCACTTGCCGGAAACGTGGAATTTCATGGCCGGCGACGACCCGGACGACCAGCGCATCGTGCGCCAGATGCAGGGCAAGCGCATTCCCGCCATCGACCGCATCGAAATTTCCGTGATGATCGAAGACCAGTCGCGCTGGCTGTCCTTCCAGAGCGGCGGCACGGACGTGTTCTGGCTCGACGGCCCGCTGGCGCCGAAGGCATTGCTGAACGGCAAGCTGCGTCCCGAGCTGGCGGAGAAGGGCGTGCAACTGTCACGTTTGCTGGACCCGGAAATCAGCTATTACTACTGGAATATGCAAGACCCGA
The DNA here is from genome assembly GCF_056037845.1 of Janthinobacterium sp. TPC_1. NCBI lineage: Bacteria > Pseudomonadati > Pseudomonadota > Betaproteobacteria > Burkholderiales > Oxalobacteraceae > Janthinobacterium > Janthinobacterium sp. TPC_1. The sequence goes on from NZ_CP195157.1 coordinate 2,750,634, forward strand.
CCCTCGGCGGCTTCAGCAAGGAAAAGATCGCCCTGCGCCGCGCCATTGCCATGGCACACAATATCGACGAGGAAATCCGCATCATCTGGAATGGCCAGGCCAAGCGCCTCGACTATCCGATACCGCCCGGTGTCGTCGGCTACGATCCGCACTATAAATCCCTGCTGCAATACGATCCCGTGCTGGCGAATAAGCTGCTGGATAAATTCGGCTACAAGAAGGGCGCCGACGGCTGGCGCACCTTGCCGGACGGCAAACCACTCTTGATCCGCTACGCTTCGCGCAACGAAGCCAACGGCGTGCTGCAGGCGGAAATGTGGCGCAAGACGTATAACTCGCTGGGCATCCGCATGGAAAACGACCGCATGATCTTTTCCGACATTCTAAAAACGGAAAAGCAGTGCAAGATGCAGACGCGCACGGCGCCATGGCTGGCCGACTATCCGGACGGCGACAACTTCATGCAGCTGTTCTACGGCCCAAACACGCACCAGAACAACAATGGCTGCTACCAGGATCCCGAGTACGATAAATGGTACGCGGCCAGCCAGGCCATGCCGGCCAGCCCCGAGCGCGACGAGCTGTTCCACAAGATGGCGCGCCGCCTGGAAGTCAATGCGGGCGCCCTGATCGGCTATGCGCGCTACCGCAACATGCTGGCGCAAAAGTCGGTGCAAGGCTACAAGAAGCACCCGATCCTGTTCCAGGAATGGGCGTACATGGATATCGACAGCACGGGCGCGCCCGTGTCTGCCGCGCCAGCCCCTGCAGCCTCGGCTAAAAAATAAGCGCAGCTTATAACAACAAGGAATCATTATGTTCGCTTATATCCTGCGCCGCCTGTGGCAGATGCTGCCCACCATGCTGGGCGTCGTCCTGCTGGTGTTTATCTTGTTTAACTGGGTGGGCGGTGACCCCGCCTACATCCTGGCCGGCAAGATGTCTAGTGCGGAAAGCATCGCCAACATCCGCCGCCAGCTCGGCGTCGACCAGCCATACTATGTACAGCTGTGGATCTTCATCAAGCAGATCGTCACCTTTGATTTCGGTCAAAGCTGGGCCACGGGGGAATCCGTGTCGCACATCATCACTTCGCGCCTCGGGCCGTCGATGATGGTCTTGATTCCGCTGACCGTGCTGGAAACGTTTTTCGGCGTGGCGCTGGCGCTGGCCATCGCGTTTGTCCGCGGCTCGCTGACGGACCGCATGGTGATGATCGCCTGCACGGTGGGCATGTCGATTTCCATCCTCGTCTACATCATCGTCTTCCAGTACGGCTTCGCCTACAAGCTGGGCCTGTTCCCCGTGCAGGGCTGGGGCGACAGCTTCTGGGAAAACCTGCTGCGCTATTCCACCCTGCCGATTTTGATCGGCCTGGCCGTGTCGATCGCGCCGACCCTGCGCCTGTTCCGCACCTTCGTGCTGGACGAGGCCAACCAGGATTACGTGCGCACGGCGCGCGCCAAGGGCCTCAAGGAAGGCCGCATCATCATGTGGGTGCACGTGCTGCGCAATGCCGCCATTCCCATCATTACCTATGTGATGTCGAACTTGCCGGCCCTGCTGATCGGCGCTTTCCTGCTCGAGCGCTTCTTCGGCATCCCCGGCATCGGGCGTGAAGTGATCCTGGCCGTCGAGCGCAGCGACTTTCCGGTGATCAAGGCGATCACCGTGTATGTTGCCGCCGCCACCATGCTCTTCAACCTGCTCACCGACCTGCTGTACCAGGCGGTCGATCCTCGCGTACAACTGAAGTAGAAAGAGACGATGTCGAAACCTCATACATCGCCCGGCCTGTGGGCCCTGGCGTGGCGCCGTTTGCGCGGCGACAAGATTGCAATGGTATCGCTGGCCGTGGTCGGCGCATTTTTCCTGCTGGTGCTGGCCTCGGCCAGCGGCCTGGTGGCGGCGAACTGGGAAGACGAAGTGGCCGTCAGCTATGCGCCGCCCACGTTTGTCGGTGCCGACAAGGATGTGGCCGGCGCCCCGACGGCGCCATTCCCCAGTCCGACGAGCGCAGCGCGCCGACACCCGTCAACGTGCTCGACCCGCTGGCCGACGATATCGCCGAACTGCGCGCCCAGATGGGCAGCAACCCTTCTGCCGGCGTGGAAATGTACGGCGTCACCGACCCGCTGGCCGACGACTTGACGGCCTTGCGCGCCGGCATGGGCAAGACGAAGAAGTTGATCCCGCACAAGGCGGCAACCTTGCCGTTCGGCGCCGACAAGTGGGGCCACGACATCGTGCAGAAAACCATCAAGGGCGGCGAGACGTCGATCGTCGTGGGCCTGGTGGCGGCCTTGCTGGCCGTCGTGCTGGGCACCCTGTTCGGCGCCGTGTCCGGCTACTTCGGCGGCATCGTCGATGACTTTTTTAACTGGTTCTACAGCATTTTTACCTCAATTCCATCGATTCTGATGATCTTGACGGTCGCGGCCGTGCTGCAGCAGAAGGGCGTGCTGACCATCGTGCTGATCCTTGGGTTGACGGGCTGGACGGGGCCGTACCGCTTGATCCGCGCCGAATACATCAAGCACAAGGCGCGCGAATACGTGATGGCGGCCGACGCCATCGGTGCTTCGCACTGGCGCAAGATGTTTTCGCACATCTTCCCGAACGTGAGCCACGTTGCTCTGGTGCAAATGTCGATTCTGGTGGTGGGCTTCATCAAGGCGGAAGTGATTTTGAGTTTCCTCGGCTTTGGCGTGCCGGTGGGCACCGTCTCGTGGGGCAGCATGCTCAACGAGGCACAAAATGAACTGATCCTGGGCAAATGGTGGCAGCTGACGGCCGCCGCCACGGCGATGGCCGTGCTGGTGACGGCGTTCTCGCTGTTTACCGATGCCTTGCGCGATGCGCTCGACCCCAAAGTGAAATAGGAGTTGCTCATGGACCAGAATAACCTGTTGGAAGTGCGCGACCTGCGCGTCACCTTCCGCCTGGACAAGAAAACCACGTTCGAAGCCGTCAAGGGCATCTCGTTCAACGTGCCGCGCAACAGCACCGTCGCCCTGGTGGGCGAATCGGGCAGCGGCAAGTCCGTCAGCTCCCTGGCCGTGATGGGCTTGTTGCCGCCGGATAACACCATCATCGATCCCGCGTCCAGCATCCACTTTGGCGGACGCGACCTGCTCAAATTGTCGATTGCCGAGCGGCGCACCATGTGCGGCAAGGATATCTCGATGATCTTCCAGGAGCCGATGTCGTCGCTGAATCCCGTGTTTACCGTCGGATTCCAGATCGCCGAAGTGTTGCGCCAGCACATGGGAATGAACCGCAAGCAGGCAAGGGCGCGCACCTTGGCGCTGCTCGAGGAAGTGGGCATACCCGACCCCGCCACCAAGATCGACGCCTACCCGAGCCAGATGTCGGGCGGCCAGCAGCAGCGCGTGATGATCGCCATGGCGATCGCCTGCGAACCGAAACTCTTGATCGCCGACGAACCGACGACGGCACTGGACGTGACGATCCAGAAGCAGATCATGGACCTGATCGCGGCGCTGCAAAAGAAGCACCAGATGTCCGTGCTCTTCATTACCCACGACCTGGGCCTGGTGGGAGAAATCGCCGACCAGGTGATCGTCATGCGCCACGGCGAAGTGCGCGAAACGGGGGAAGTGCGGCAAGTGTTTGAAGCGCCGGCCGACGCCTATACCAAAGCCCTGCTGCATTGCCGTCCCTCGCTGGACGAACGCCCGTGGCGTTTGCCCGTGATCGCTGATTACATGGACGGCAAAGCGGGCCCCGGCATCGAAATGAAACAGCGCACGCGCGGCTACACGCCGGGCGACGAGCCGGTGCTGGTGGTGAATAACTTGAGCAAGAGTTTTTATACGCGCGAGGGCCTGTTCGGCAAGCGCGAATTCCAGGCCGTCAAGGACGTGTCGTTCACTTTGCCGCGCGGAAAAACGCTGGGCGTGGTGGGCGAATCCGGTTCCGGCAAGACGACGGTGGGCTTGACCCTGCTGCGCCTGCACCAGGCAACGAGTGGCACGGCCATGTTCCACGGCAAGGATCTGATCGCCATGCCGAACAAGGAGTATTTGCCGTATAAGCGCCGCATCCAGATCATCTTCCAGAATCCGTATGCGTCCCTGAACCCCCGCTTTACGGTGGGGCAGATCTTGCTCGAACCGATGCGCATCCACAAGATCGGCGCCAACGACCAGGAACGCATCGCCAAGGCCTATTGGCTGCTCGACAAGGTGGGCTTGCCGGAACAGGCTTTCCACCGCTATCCGCACGAGTTTTCCGGCGGCCAGCGTCAGCGCATCGCGATTGCCCGCTGCCTGACCATGCAGCCGGAAATCCTTGTGTGCGACGAATCCGTGTCGGCGCTCGACGTGTCGGTGCAGGCGCAGGTGCTCAATTTGCTGCAGGACTTGCAGGATGAATTCGGATTGTCCTATATCTTCATCTCGCACGATTTGTCCGTCGTCAAATACATCGCCGACCAGGTGATGGTGATGCACAAGGGGCAGGTGGTGGAACTGGCCGATTCGGATGAGCTGTACCGCAATCCCGTGCATCCGTACACGCGCACCCTGCTCAGCGCCATACCTAAGGGCGTCCAGGTGTAGGGGCATTTTTACGGTAAGATAGCGGCCATGCCCAACCTCATTTACCTGCTCGAACATTACGGTGTCCTGATTGTCTTTGGCATCGTGCTGGTGGAGCAGCTCGGCCTGCCGATTCCCGCCTTTCCCATTCTCGTGGTGGCGGGGGCGCTGGCCGTCGATGGCGACATGAATGGGGGGCTGGTGCTGGCCGCCGCACTGGGCGCCTGTCTGATCAGCGACTTCACGTGGTTCCGCGCGGGCCGCCATTTCGGCAAGCGCATCCTGCGGCTGCTGTGCCGCATCTCGCTGTCGCCCGACTACTGCGTCAGCCAGACGGAAGACAAATTCAAGCGCTGGGGCCCGAAAGCCCTGATCGTTTCCAAATTCGTGCCGGGATTCAATACCGTGGCCGCACCCATGTCGGGCGCGCTGGGCACGCCGCCGCGCCTGTTCTTCCTGTATGCGGGCCTGGGCGCCTTGCTGTGGAGCGGCACGGGCATCGCCGTCGGCGTGATCTTTCACGCCAGCGTGCAGCAGGTGCTGGACTTGCTCAGCACCATGGGCAGCACGGCCTTGCTGATGCTGGCCACCTTGCTGGGACTGTTCCTGCTATATAAATTCCTCGAACGCCGGCGCTTCCGCCAGGCCTTGCAGATCGAGCGCATCGGCATCGATGAATTGCTTGAACTCATAGAGCAGGGCGAGGAACCGCTGATGGTCGACGCGCGCAGCGCCACGGCGCAGGCCCTGGAGCCGGCCGTGCCGGGCGCCTTGTTCTTCAATGGCAAGGAACCCGTGCCCGCCATGATCGCCATGGACAAGGACCGCCACATCATTGTGTATTGCAGCTGTCCCAACGACGTGACGGCCGCGCAAGTGGCCAAGCTGCTGCACCAGCACGGCTTTCACCGGGCCAAGCCCCTGCATGGCGGCCTCGATGCGTGGAATGCCGCCTACCGCTCGGACCAGCCGGCACCCGCCAGCCTGCTGGGCGAAGGCTTGCCTTCCTGATCAGTAAAAACTGGTAGTAATAATACGAAAACACCGTCGCCGGGCCGCCGGAACGGCAGCGCTACGCCTGCGCCGCCCCATACAAAGCGGCTTTGCGCAAACTGCGGCATACTCTTGTTTTCAGGCGATTCCTGCTGCTATGCAGCATGCTTTTCGTGCGCCCACCGAGTGCAAGTACTTACTATAAATCATTGTTTGCGAGCAACTTTGGCCCTGCCTGTTGCATTTGGAGTGGAACTACCAATAAAGGCTTGTTTTGATGTACTTAAACTACAAACTTTGCTTGCCTCCGGGCGCATTCATCCTTTAAGCTTGGCGTCCCATGCGTCCCACTTCATCATTTAAAATCATGAGCGCTTCGTCTTCACCCGTATTGCCGACTTCCGCCTTTGCCGATGGACCGCGCCTGCTGGCCGACGTGGGCGGCACGAATGCCCGTTTCGCCCTGGAAGTGGCCGCCGGCCACATCACGCTGGTGGAAGTGCTGCCCTGTGCCGATTACCCGAGCCTGTCCGCCGCCCTGCAAGCCTACCTGGCCCTGCCGCACATCGCTGCCGCCGGCGGGCAAGCCGTGCGCCATGCCGTGATCGCCATTGCCAACCCCGTCGACGGCGACTTCCTCAGCATGACGAACCACCACTGGTCGTTCTCGATCCGCGCCATGCGCGAAGAGTGCGGTTTCACGACCCTGGACGTGGTCAACGATTTCACGGCCCTGGCGCGTTCCTTGCCGCAGCTGTCGAGCGAGCAAAAGCACCAGGTGGGTGCGGGTACGGCCCGTCCGAACACGGCCATCGGCCTGATCGGCGCGGGCACGGGCCTGGGCGTGTCGGGCCTGATTCCGTCGCACGGCGGCTGGATCGCCCTGCAAAGCGAAGGCGGCCACGTCAGCTTTGCGCCGTTCAATGAAAATGGAAGTGAGCATCCTGCAATTTGCCTGGCGCGAATACGAACACGTCTCGGCCGAGCGCCTGATTTCCGGCGATGGCCTGGAACTGATCTACCGCGCCCTGGCCGACCGCGCGGGCGTGCCGGCGGAAGACTTGCCGGCCGCGGAAATCACGCGCCGCGCGCTGGCCGGCGAATCGCAGCTGTGCGACGACGTCATCGAAGCGTTCTGCTGCATGCTGGGCACCGTGGCGGGCAACGTCGCCGTCACCCTGGGCGCGCTGGGCGGCATTTATATCGGCGGCGGCATCGTGCCGCGCCTGGGCGCGCGTTTCGACCGCTCCGGCTTCCGCGCCCGCTTCGAGCGCAAGGGGCGCTTTGCCAATTATGTGTCGCAAGTGCCGACCTTCGTCATCACGGCGCAGTATCCAGCTTTCCTGGGCGCATCGGCTATTCTCTCGGAGAAACTCGCCTCCCTGTGATGCGGGGAGTGGGCGATGTGTCGCGCCAGGGCCGGGTAAAACGCGTGTTTTACCCGGTTTTGCGCTTTTCCGCTTTTTATCAGGTACAATTGGCATCGTTGGATGAAACGACGACTGTCGCTCTCCTGTCTGGCTGTTTCGTCGCCACGGGAAAAGCAGCTGCTCCGGAGATCGTTTCATTGCTGGTTACTTAGTGAAGGTTAATTAAGGCCAGCACCATGGATGGCAGGACTTTCACTGCATCCGCTTTAGTCCCGCTTTGCGCGCATCGGCCAAGGCGTCGGAAAAACAGCCTCAACTAGTAACCCAGCACGGCGTCATCATCGATGTATGCCATCTGTTACGTTGAAATGAACGTTTTTGATTTCTTTCTCTGCATACGAATTGCAACACACATCCGCACAGAATTGCTATGAATACAATTGAGGCTAAAAAAGTCCTCGAAACCGCGTTGCTGTGCGCTCGTGAATCGCTGACGATCCACAGCCTGAAAAAGCTGTTCGTCGATGCGGACGAGAACGGCCGCGTGCGCGGTGTCGGCGTCGGTGCCGACACGATCAAGCAATTGCTGGAAGAGTTGCGCGACGAGTGGGAAGGGCGCGGCATCGAGATCGTCAGTCTGGCTTCGGGCTGGCGCTTTCAAAGCCGCCCGGAAATGAAGATGTATCTCGATCGCCTGACGCCCGAGCGGCCGCCCAAGTATTCGCGGGCGACCCTGGAAACCCTGGCCATCATCGCCTACCGCCAGCCGGTGACGCGGGGCGATATCGAGGAGATTCGCGGCGTTGCCGTCAATTCGCAGACGATCAAGATGCTGGAAGACCGCGGCTGGGTCGATGCCATCGGCTACCGCGACGTGGTGGGACGGCCGGCCTTGCTGGCCACCACCAAGCAATTTTTGGATGACCTGGGTTTGCATTCGCTGTCCCAGCTGCCGCCTTTGCAGCAAATCAGCGAAATGCAGGGCAATGGGCTCGAAGCCCTGGAAGCGGCCCTGCAAGAAAATTTTGACAAGGCAAGCAATGAGCTTGCCCCCCAGCTTGGTGCAGGTAGCAATACGGCTGTGACAGATGTAGATGTGACAGCAAGCCTTGATGCCGGCCCCGATGCTTCGCCCACGGACGAAGCCTACACTCACGACCCTGCGCCAGAACTAACGGTTGACGCTGCGCCAGGTCAGCACAGCCAAGAAACGAAGAATGAATAATCCGAACACACCCGAGACAGTAACCGCCAGCGACGAAGCCATCGTTGCCAAGCCCAAGCGCCGCACCAAAGCCCAGATCGAGGCCGACGCGGTTGCTGCAACCGCTGCTGGCGACACCGCCGCGGCCAAGCCGAAGCGCCGCACGAAAGCCGACGTGGCCGCCGATGCGCCCGTCGTCGCCGCTGCTGAAACTGAAGCTGCGCCAGCGGCCAAGAAAACCCGCGCCAAGCCGGCCCTGAAGGCCGTGGCCGAAGCCGCGGAAGCCGCAGCCGAGGCGGCTGCCGCCCCGGCGCCGCGTCCGCCGCGCGCCCGCGCCGCCGCCAAGGCCGCCGCTGCCGTCGCTGAAACGGCGCCGGAAGCCGTTGCCGACAAGCCGGCCGAAGCACGTCCGACCCGCGGTCCGCGCCAGATGCGCGGCGTGCAGGCCGAACGCGCGCTGCGCCAGCCGCCGCGCGCCGAAGCGCCGCAGGCAGCGCAAGCCGCTGCGCCTGCCGCAGAACAAGCTGCCGCGCCGGTCGCCGACGTGTTCGACGCCGAAGGCAACCTCGTTTCCGGCCCGCGCCTGCCGCGCGGTCCGCGCAACGACGTGCCGGGTGCCGGCAAGAATGCCGGCAAGAGCCGCAAGAAGGGCAAGGGCCGCCAGGCTGCGCCCGGCAAGGTCAGCGACGCCGATGCTGTCTTCTCGTTCGTTACTTCCGACGCGTTCGACAGCGAAGAAGGCGGCACGGGCCGCGTGCAGAAAGCGGCCGTGCGCCGCGACCTGACGTCCGACGACGACGCGCCGAAGCTGCACAAGGTGCTGGCCGAAGCCGGTCTCGGTTCGCGCCGCGACATGGAAGACCTGATTATTTCGGGCCGCGTGTCCGTGAATGGCGAGCCGGCCCACATCGGCCAGCGCATCCTGCCGAGCGACCACGTGCGCATCAACGGTAAATTGATCCAGCGCCGCGTCAGCAAGAAACCGCCGCGCGTGTTGGTGTATCACAAGCCGGCCGGTGAAATCGTCAGCCATAATGACCCGGACGGCCGTCCATCCGTGTTCGACCGCCTGCCGACCATGAAGGCCGGCAAGTGGCTGGCCGTGGGCCGCCTCGACTTCAATACGGAAGGCTTGCTGCTGTTTACCACCTCCGGTGATCTGGCCAACCGCCTGATGCACCCGCGCTACGGCATCGACCGCGAGTACGCCGTGCGTACCCTGGGCGAGCTGGAAGAGGGCATGCGCCAGAAGCTGCTGGCCGGCGTCGAGCTGGAAGACGGCCTGGCGCAGTTCTCGAAGATTGCCGATGGCGGCGGCGAAGGCATCAACAAGTGGTACCGCGTGGTGATCGGCGAAGGCCGTAACCGCGAAGTGCGCCGCATGTTCGAAGCCATCGGCCTGACCGTGTCGCGCCTGATCCGTACCCGCTACGGCGCCATGACCCTGCCGAGCGGCCTGAAACGGGGCCGCTGGGAAGAGATGGATGAAAACACCGTGCGCGACCTGCTGGCCGCCTACGGCATCGAAAAGAAAATGCCGCCTTCGGGCGATCCCCGTGCCGCCGGCGCCGCCAAGGGCCGCGAAGCGCGCAAGGTCGAACGCAAGGACCGCGATGACGAGCCGAATGGCAACCGCATCGATGTGAGCAACCGCAACGCCGATCCATTCCCCGTGGCGCCGCGCCGTGGCCAGCCGCAAGGCCAGTTTGCTCGTCCGCAAGGCCAGGGTCGCCCAGGCGGCGCCGGCCGTCCAGGCGACGCACGTGGTCCGGGTCGTGGCCAGCCGCAAGGTCCGTTCCAGGGTGGTCAGCCACGCTCGTCGGCGTCGTTCGACGCGCGCGCGCAAGGCCAGGGTCGTCCGCCGCGTGCGGCAGGCCAGGGCCAGGGACGTCCCGGTGGCGAAGGCCGCGCGCCGCAGCGCGGTCCGCGTCAGCCCGATCCACTGCAGACGGCCTTCGGCTTCGCCAGCACGGGTCCGCGCCGCAATGCTGGCGGTGGTGCCGGTGGGCAAGCGCGTTCCGGCGGTCAGCCGCGTGGCGGCATGGATCGTGGCGGCATGGACGGCATGCCGCGCCGCCGCAGCAAAGGTTAATCGGGAAGAGTTTCTTCTTGCGCGCCCGCCGATCTGCCGCGGGTGCGCGCTCTTGTAACTGTTGTAAGCCGGGCCGTTCCTCGTGTGCGGCATTGCGGCGAAGTTAATAAGAGGTTATAATCTGCAGCCTAATAAAAGTTCTCCGCAGGGTTGTTTGGTGGGGAGTGCTTTCATCTGGTTGGGGAAATACAAGAAGATGGGCAGATGCCCATTTTTTTTTTGTTGAACCGTTTGTAATGGCGCCAACAAGGGGCCATATATGACTTGAATGCGTGTTTTTGCATGTTTTCGGCGCCCAATGCGGCGCTGTCATGCCGAAAACGGGCCTTATTTCTGGAGAATTTCTTGCAGCAGTTGGGATTGATTGAAAAGACAGTTACAGGTCTGGGCTATGAGCTCGTTGATGTCGAACGTGCCGAGCGCGGACTGCTGCGCGTCTTTATTGATTTCAGCGCCGCCGATGCCGCTGAAAAAGGTCCGATCACGGTCGAAGACTGTGCCACGGTGAGTCACCAGTTATCGCATGTGTTGACGGTAGAGAACGTTCCTTACGAGCGTCTCGAGATTTCTTCCCCGGGTCTGGATCGTCCGGTGCGCAAGCTGGAAGACTTCGTCCGTTTCGCAGGCCAGGAAATCATCGTCAAGCTGATGGTGGCGATGCCGGGTACGAACAACCGGAAATCGTTCCAGGGGATATTGCAAGAACCCGTGGGCGATAAATTGTCGTTGGAATTTGAAGGTAAGGATGGTCCGGCGATGTTGGAGTTTACGCTCGCGGATGTGGATAAGGCACGCTTGGTGCCGCAGGTGGTTTTTAAGGGACGCAAAGCATGAGCCGCGAAGTTTTATTATTGGTTGACGCGCTGGCGCGCGAAAAAAACGTCGATAAAGATGTCGTCTTCGGCGCCCTCGAATTCGCGTTGGCGCAAGCCACGAAGAAACGGTATGAGGGTGAAGTAGACATCCGCGTTTCGATCGACCGCGAAACGGGCGAATTCGAATCGTTCCGCCGCTGGCACGTGGTGCCCGATGAAGCGGGCCTGCAATTGCCGGATCAGGAGATCCTGCATTTCGAGGCAAAAGAACAGATTCCCGATATCGAAGTCGATGACCATATCGAAGAACCGATCGAATCCGTTGAATTCGGCCGCCGTTTCGCCCAGGATACCAAGCAGGTGGTCCTGCAGCGCGTGCGTGATGCCGAACGCGAACAGATCCTGGTCGACTTCCTGGAACGCGGCGATTCGCTCGTCACCGGCACCATCAAGCGCATGGAACGCGGCGACGCCATCGTCGAATCGGGCAAGATCGAAGCACGTCTGCCACGCGACCAGATGATCCCGAAAGAGAATCTGCGTATCGGCGACCGTGTGCGTGCATATATCTTGCGCATCGACCGCAATATGCGCGGCCCGCAAGTGATCCTGTCGCGCACCGCGCCAGAATTCATTATGAAGCTGTTCGAGCTGGAAGTGCCGGAAATTGAACAAGGCATGCTGGAAATCAAATCCGCAGCCCGCGATGCCGGCGTCCGCGCCAAGATCGCCGTCTACACGGCCGACAAGCGCATCGACCCGATCGGTACTTGCGTCGGCATGCGCGGTTCGCGCGTGCAGGCCGTGACCGGCGAGCTCGGTGGCGAACGCGTCGACATCGTGCTGTGGTCGGAAGATCCGGCGCAGTTCGTCATCGGCGCCCTGGCGCCGGCGAACGTGTCGTCGATCATGGTTGACGAAGAGAAACACGCGATGGATGTCGTCGTCGATGAAGAAAACCTGGCAATCGCGATCGGCCGTTCCGGCCAGAACGTGCGCCTGGCCTCGGACCTGACCGGCTGGAAGATCAACATCATGACGGCCGAAGAATCGGCCGACAAAGCTGCCCAGGAAACGGCTGCCGTGCGCATCCTGTTCATGGAAAAGCTCGATGTCGACCAGGAAGTGGCCGATATTCTGGTGGAAGAAGGTTTCGCCAGTCTGGAAGAAATCGCTTACGTGCCAATTTCCGAAATGCTGGAAATCGAATCGTTTGACGAAGATACCGTCAATGAACTCCGTACCCGTGCGCGTGATGCGCTCGTGACCGAAGCGATTGCTTCGGAAGAGGGTCTGGAAGGCATGGACGAGGCGTTGGTGGGTCTGGAAGGCATGGACCGCATTACCGCCGGCAAGCTGGGTCTGGCTGGTATCAAGACCGTTGAAGCATTTGCAGCACTGGCATACGACGAATTTGGCGCAATCCTGGCCTTGTCTGCGGACCGTGCGCGTGAACTGATTACAAGTGAATTTAAAGATGTGACCGACGATGAGATGAAGTTGGTTGACTCGAAATACGACGATCGTGCCAAGGCGTTGCAAGCCAAGGCATGGAGTCTGGCCGAATCCGCAAAGGCTTAATTTGAGTATCTTTATCATCTCCGCGACACATAGAAAAGAGGACTGAATGGCGAGTAACAACGTAGCCCAATTTGCCACCGAACTGAAGATGCCTGCAGATTTGCTGCTGACGCAGCTGCGTTCTGCCGGCGTCGAGAAAAGTTCGACGTCAGATCCATTGTCGAAAGATGATAAGGACAAGCTTTTGGATCATCTGCGCCGCACACACGGCGCAGCGGCTGACACAGAAAAGAAAAAAATCACCGTGACCCGCAAGGAAACGACTGAAATCAAGCAAGCTGACGCCACCGGCAAGTCGCGCACCATCCAGGTGGAAGTGCGCAAGAAACGCACTTTCGTCCAGCGTGACGAAGCTGCGCCGGTCGCGGCAGAACCGGCTGCGCCTGCCGCACCGGTGATCGATCCCGCCGACGTGGCGCGCCGTGAAGAAGAAGCCCGTAAACAGGCTGAACTGATCGCCCGCCAGGAAGCCGATCTGCGCGAAAAGCAGGAACGTCTGGCCAAGCTGGACGCGGAAAAAGAAGCCCAGGCGAAAGCCACGCAACAGGCTGAACTTGCTGCGAAGAAAGAAGCTGAAGCGGAAGCGAAGAAAGCGGCCGCCAAGGCTGCCGCCGCGCCTGTCGCCAGCGCCGCTGCGCCTGTCGTTGACGACGCCGCCGCCGAAGCGAAAAAAGCTGCTGCCGCTGAAGAAGCGAAGAAGAAAGCCGCTGCCGCTGCTGTTGCCGCCAAGGAAGCCGCCGATAAAGCGGAAGCCACCGAGCGTGCACGCAAGGCCGTTGCCGACGAAGTCGCCCAGATCAAGGCCATGATGAACGCGCCACGCCGCGCCATCAAGGCACCGGAACCCGTACCGGTTCCAGTGAAACCGAAGGCGCCGGAAGGCACCCTGCACAAGCCTGCTGACAAGAAACCTGGCGACAAGCCGGGCGACAAGAAGCCTGCTGTTGCAGACAAGAAATCCATCAAGTCGGCGAATGTGTCGTCCACCTGGTCCGATGACGCGAAAAAACGCGGCACCACCGGTGGTCCCAAGCCACGCGGCAACAGCGGCCCAGGCGGCCGTGACAGCTGGCGCGGTGGCGCGAAGGGCCGTCGCCCGACGCACCATGACGACCGTGAATCGAACTTCCAGGCACCGACAGAAGCCGTCGTCAAGGACGTGCACGTACCGGAAACGATCACCGTGGCCGAACTGGCGCACAAAATGTCCGTCAAGGCATCCGAAGTCATCAAGCATTTGATGAAATTGGGCCAGATGTGCACGATCAACCAGGTGCTGGACCAGGAAACCGCCATGATTCTGGTGGAAGAAATGGGCCACAAGGCGTTCGCCGCCGAACTGGACGATCCGGAAGCGCTGCTGGCCGATGTGGGCGAACACGCGCACTTCGAAACCAAGCCGCGCGCACCGGTGGTCACCGTCATGGGTCACGTCGACCACGGCAAGACCTCGCTGCTCGATTACATCCGTCGCGCCAAGGTTGCCTCCGGCGAAGCGGGCGGCATTACGCAGCATATCGGCGCTTACCACGTCGATACGCCACGCGGCATGATCACCTTCCTCGACACCCCGGGCCACGAAGCGTTTACCGCCATGCGTGCCCGTGGCGCCAAGGCAACCGACATCGTGATTCTGGTGGTTGCCGCCGACGATGGCGTGATGCCGCAAACGAAAGAAGCGATTGCCCATGCGAAAGCAGCCGGCGTACCGCTGGTGGTGGCGATCAACAAGGTCGACAAACCGGGCGGCAACGTGGACCGCGTGACGCAGGAACTGGTTGCCGAACAAGTCGTGCCGGAAGAATACGGTGGCGAATCGCCATTCGTGCCGGTATCGGCCAAAACGGGCCAGGGTATCGATGACCTGCTGGAACAAGTGCTGTTGCAAGCCGAAGTGCTGGAACTGACGGCACCGGTCGATGCGCCAGCGCGCGGCCTGGTAGTCGAGGCGCGTCTGGACAAGGGCCGTGGTCCTGTCGCGACGATCCTGGTGCAGTCGGGTACCTTGCGCCGCGGCGACGTGATCCTGGCCGGCTCTTCGTATGGCCGTGTTCGCGCCATGCTGGACGAGAACGGCAAGCCGATCGCCGAAGCGGGTCCTTCGATTCCGGTCGAAATCCAGGGTCTGACGGAAGTGCCGGTCGCCGGTGAAGAAGTCGTCGTCATGGCTGACGAGCGCAAGGCGCGTGAAATCGGTCTGTTCCGTCAAGGTAAGTTCCGCGACGTGAAACTGGCGAAACAGCAAGCTGCGAAACTGGAAAACATGTTCGACCAGATGGCCGAAGGCGAAGTGAAAAACTTGCCGTTGATCATCAAAACCGACGTGCAAGGTTCGCAGGAAGCGCTGGTTGGTTCGCTGCAGAAACTGTCGACCTCCGAAGTGCGCGTACAAGTTGTGCACGCAGCCGTCGGCGGCATCACGGAATCGGACGTCAACCTGGCAGTCGCCTCGAAAGCGGTCATCATCGGCTTCAACGCCCGTGCGGATGCCCAGGCACGCAAGCTGGCCGAGTCGAATGGCGTGGACATTCGCTACTACAACATCATTTACGATGCGATCGACGAGATCAAATCGGCGTTGTCGGGCATGTTGGCACCAGAGAAACGCGAAACCGTCATCGGGCAGGTCGAGATCCGCCAGGTTATCCTGGTCTCGAAAGTGGGCGCGATTGCCGGTTGCCTGGTCACCGATGGCGTGGTCAAGCGTGCTTCTTCCGTCCGCCTGTTGCGCAACAACATCGTGGTGTGGAGCGGCGAGATCGACTCCCTGAAACGCTTCAAGGACGATGCGAAAGAAGTTCGCGCCGGTCTGGAGTGCGGCCTGTCGCTGAAGAACTACAACGACATTCAGGTTGGCGACACCCTGGAAGTGTTCGAAGTCCAGGAAATCGCTCGTACCCTGTAATCACAGCAGCAATGGCGCGGACATATCGTTGTCCGCGCAAACACGTGGGGCGCATTGGTCAACGGGCAACCGTTTGACCCATGCGCCCTGCGGCACTTAGGACAGCATAAAATCATGGCTAAACATAGCAAAACCATGCCGGCGCGCGGCTTGCGCGTGGCGGACCAGATCCAGCGCGATCTGGCTGAAATCATCGCCTACGAATTGAAAGACCCGCGCGTGGGCACGATGATCACCATCACCGAAGTACAGATCACGCCCGATTACGCGCACGCCAAGGTGTTTTTCACGATGTTGAAAGACAGCAAGGAAGCCATCAAGAACACCACCGAGGGCCTGATGGCCGCAGCCGGCTTCATCCGTGGCTTGCTGGGCAAGCGCCTGCACATCCACACCCTGCCGATGCTGCATTTCGTGCACGACAGCTCGACTTCGCGCGGCATGGAAATGTCCTTGCTGATCGACAAGGCCAACGCCACGCGCGCGGCCGATGCCGAGCCGGATGTCAAACCAGAAGCGGACGAGCAATAACAGTGGCCGGACCGAAGAAACCGCCCGGCATCAAGCGGGTGCGCGACCTGGTCGACGGCGTCTTGCTGCTCGATAAGCCCGTGGGCTGGTCCAGCAACGACGCCCTGATCAAGGCCAAGCGTGTCTTGAACGCGAAAAAGGCGGGCCATACGGGCACGCTGGATCCGTTCGCCACGGGCTTGCTGCCATTGTGCTTTGGCGAGGCGACGAAGTTCTCGCAGGACTTGCTGGAAGCCGACAAGACCTACGAAACCCTGGTGCACCTGGGGCAGACGACGGATACGGGCGACACGGAAGGCGAAGTGCTGGAAACGCGTGAAGTCAACGTCACCGAAGAGCAGATCGAAGCCGTGCTGGCGCGGTTCCGCGGGCCGATCCTGCAGACGCCGCCCATGTACTCGGCCTTGAAAAGGGACGGCAAGCCCTTATATGAGTATGCAAGGGCAGGCATCACGCTGGAGCGCGAAGCGCGTCCGGTGACCATCCACAAGCTCGAGTTCCTCGGCTACGAAGCCCCGTTCCTGAAATTGTCCGTGATGTGCAGCAAGGGCACGTATATCCGCGTGCTGGGCGAAGACATCGGCCATGCCCTCGGTTGCGGCGGCCATCTGAACGCCTTGCGCCGCACGCAGGTCGGCAACCTGACTTTGGACGGCGTCGTCACGCTCGATGAGCTGACGGCGCATGCCGCGCCGCTGAGTCTGCTGGCGCCCGTCGATGCATTATTGTCGAGTTTCCCCGCCGTCCAGTTGACGGAAGAATTGGCCAAGCGTTTCCTGCATGGCCAGCGCATCGCGCTGGGCAAGGAAGATGTCGCCGTGCCAGCCGAACCGGGCAGGGTGCGCGTGTATCACGACGCCAAATTGCTGGGCACGGGCCAGTTGCAGGAGTACAGCATCCTGGCGCCCGAACGGCTGATCGCCACAGCGCATCAGTGACCACCTGACCAAACCTACTGCGCGTCGTGATTTGCGGCCTGCGATGCTCACTGTGCATGCGCACAGCTGCGCTTCTTAGCCACAACTCCCTTCCGCTCGCTACGGTTTTGTCAGGTGTCGTTAAGTCATAGGTAAGTCATGGTCAAGTCATATTGATCAGCGACACTGCTAACCCGGTGTCGTATTTTTAAACAAACCGTCCCCGACTGCGGGAGCCGCCAGCATTTTTAGATAGCGTTGCAACGCAACATGCTATACTACGCGGTTCCGGAAATAGATTAGCATTCGGGTATCTCGTACATCTTGTACGCACTCCGCAGTTTTTCAGTAACTACTACGACCATGTCAAATACAAAACGCGCAATTCGTAATATCGCCATTATCGCCCACGTTGACCACGGCAAAACCACGCTGGTGGATCAGCTGCTGCGCCAGTCCGGCACCTTCCGTGAAAACCAAGCGGTCGACACCCGAGTCATGGACTCGAACGACCTGGAAAAGGAGCGCGGCATTACGATTCTGTCGAAGAACTGCGCCGTTGAGTACGAAGGCACCCACATCAACATCGTCGACACCCCAGGCCACGCCGACTTCGGCGGCGAAGTGGAACGTGTTCTGTCGATGGTGGACTCGGTTCTGCTGCTGATCGATGCACAGGAAGGCCCGATGCCGCAAACCCGTTTCGTCACGCGCAAGGCGCTGGCACTGGGTCTGAAGCCTATCGTGATCGTCAACAAGATCGACCGTCCAGGCGCACGTCCGGACTGGGCCATCAACCAGACGTTCGAACTGTTCGACAAGCTGGGCGCTACCGACGAGCAACTGGATTTCCCTATCGTTTACGCTTCGGGCCTGAACGGCTATGCCGGCCTGACCGAAGACGTGCGCGGCGGCGACATGAAGCCGATGTTCGACGCCATCCTGGAACACGTTCCAGTACGTGACGACAATCCGGAAGGCCCGCTGCAAATGCAGATCACTTCGCTGGACTACTCGTCGTACGTCGGCAAGATCGGCATTGGCCGCGTCAACCGCGGTACCGTTAAAGTTGGTCAAGACGTGCTGGTCATCAATGGCCCAGGCGCCACGCCAATCAAAGGCCGCATCAACCAGGTGCTGAACTTCAAGGGCCTGGAGCGCGTGCTGGTGGACGAAGCCGTCGCCGGCGACATCTGCCTGATCAACGGTATCGATGAAATCGGCATCGGTTCGACCCTGTGCGCAGTGGACACGCCTGAAGCGCTGCCGATGCTGACCGTCGACGAGCCGACCCTGACCATGAACTTCATGGTCAACAACTCGCCACTGGCTGGCCGCGAAGGCAAGTTCGTTACCTCGCGTCAACTGCGTGACCGTCTGGAAAAAGAATTGAAAGCCAACGTTGCTCTGCGCGTAGCGCCGACCGACGACGACACGATCTTCGAAGTATCGGGCCGCGGCGAGCTGCACCTGACGATTCTGATCGAAAACATGCGTCGCGAAGGCTTCGAGCTGGCCGTATCGCGTCCACGCGTGGTCTTCAAGATGGTCGATGGCGTGCGCCACGAGCCGTTTGAAAACCTGTCGGTCGACGTGGAAGAAGCCAACCAGGGCGGCGTCATGGAAGAACTGGGCCGTCGTCGCGGCGACCTGCAAAACATGGAATCGGATGGCAAGGGCCGCGTGCGTCTCGAGTACCTGATCCCGGCACGTGGCCTGATCGGCTTCCAGGGCGAATTCATGACCCTGACCCGCGGCACCGGCCTGATGAGCCACGTATTCCACGAATACGCGCCAGTCGACAACACCCGTGGCGAAATGGCTGGCCGTCGCAACGGCGTGCTGATCTCGCAAGACGACGGCGCCGCTGTTGCCTACGCTATCTGGAAACTGCAAGATCGCGGCCGCATGTTCGTGTCGCACAATGACCCGGTCTACGAAGGCATGGTCATCGGCATCCACTCGCGCGACAACGACCTGGTCGTCAACCCGATCAAGGGCAAGCAGCTGACCAACGTGCGTTCGTCGGGTACCGACGAAGCAGTGCGCCTGGTGCCGCCTATCCAGATGTCGCTGGAATACGCAGTCGAATTCATCGAGGACGACGAACTGGTGGAAATCACCCCGAAATCGATCCGTCTGCGCAAGCGCTTCCTGAAAGAGCACGAGCGTAAAAAAGCGTCGCGCGACGCGTAATACCCGCGTGAGCATGGATTGACGTCCATGCCGCTTTCGGCCCGCTGCGCCGCATGACTTTAACCGGTGATGCGCGCAGCGGGTTTGTTGTTTGTAGAAGCTGTTGTGTATTGACCTGTTTTTATTGATCCTATGACTACGTCCTCCCTGCCTTCCCGCCGCCTGTCCGTCGCCCCCATGATGGACTGGACCGACCGCCATTGCCGCAAGTTCCACCGCGAAATCACGCGTCACACCTGGCTCTACACCGAGATGGTGACGACGGGCGCGCTCGTGTACGGCGACGTGGAGCGCCATCTGCGCTTCAACGAGGAAGAGCATCCCGTCGCCCTGCAGCTGGGCGGCAGCGATCCGACAGACCTGGCCACCAGCGCGAAGCTGGGCCAGCAGTGGGGCTATGACGAAGTCAACCTGAACTGCGGCTGCCCGTCCGAGCGCGTGCAAAAAGGCGCGTTTGGCGCCTGCCTGATGGCCGAGCCGCAGCTGGTGGCCGACTGCGTGAAAGCCATGCGCGACGTGGTCGACATCGACGTCACCGTGAAACACCGCATCGGCATCGATGACAGCGAATCGTACGACTTCGTGCGCGATTTCGTCGGCACCGTGGCCGATGCCGGCTGCAAGACATTTATTGTGCATGCGCGTAACGCCATCCTGAAAGGCTTGAGTCCGAAGGAAAACCGCGAAGTGCCGCCCCTCAAGTATGACTATGCCTACCGTTTGAAGCGTGATTTTCCGCAATTCGAGTTCATTATCAACGGCGGCATCAAGACACTCGATGAGATCGACCTGCATTTGCAGCACCTGGACGGCGTGATGCTGGGCCGCGAGGCCTACCACAACCCGTATGTGATGGCGCAGTTCGACCAGCGCTATTACGGCGACGACGCGCCCGTGAAAACGCGCGAGCAAGTGCTCGAGGCGATGATTCCGTATATCAGCGCGCAGCTGGAGAAGGAAGCGGGGAGATTAAAACTGAACAGCGTGACGCGCCACATGCTGGGCCTGATGCAAAACCTGCCCGGCGCGCGCGGCTTCCGCCAGACCTTGTCCGACTCGAAGAAGCTGGCATCGGGCGACCCCCGTTTGCTGCTGGAAGCGGCGGCGCGCCTGTCGCTGCCCGCGTAATGAGCGGCGACTGCCACGCCCATGCACAGCAGTTGCATGGTTACCTGCAAGCCGTCAGCGCCCTGAAGGATGACGGCAGCCTGTTTCTTTGCGAGTATCTGGGACCCGTCGCGCCGCAGGCATCGCTCGATGCGCTGTGCCGCGTGCTGCGGATTGCGCCGGAGGGCGTGTCCTTGCAGCCGCTCGAGAGCGTGGCATGCAGCGGCATCGCCTGCACGCCGCGCCAGTGGCTGCTGGAGCGTATTCGTCCCATGAGCGAGGCGGACCGCCAGCCGTTCGATGCGCGTTTATATGACGGTTTCGAGCGCGAACTGGCCGAACTGCTGCGCGGCGAGCCCCACTGGTATCAACTGGTATTGTCTGGCCAGCGCAGCCTTGCCGGCCAATTGGGCGCCATCTGGAGCGTCTTTGTCTTCGGCACAGAGTGCCACGCCTATGTGATGCATTGCAGCTGGGACAGCTGATCCAACTTGTCTATACCGCTGCCCCTGCGCAGTGGTATTGTCCGTACTTCCCCCTCCTCTGAGCACCCCTCCCAAAACGATGCAATATGGCTATGCCATGTGTTGTAAATGCGCTGTTTCGGCGCACGCCCGCACTGTCGTGGGGCGTTTCTATGGGGCAAGAATCGGCGTTGTTGCCATTTCCCCGAAGAAAGTTAATCTGCCATTTATTCAGGTACTTATTGCTTGCTTTGAGGCAAAATTTACACCTATAATTGATTATAGACAAATATTTCTCATATGAATGTTTGATGTTGATCTCGCATCATCAGTGTCAAAAATTCAGGGTGTGGAACAAGTTTGCATTCGCAGTCACTGGCGTTTTCAGGGCTGTTGTAGATCAGGAAGTACCCCAGGCTGCGTGCGGCCGGATACCGCCAGCATACCAATGGGTAAGGGCGGATGCCGGTGTTACGCAGCCTTCGTCTTGTCGTGCCGGGCAAAAATCCTTATCAATAGTTTCATTTACGAAGAGCCGAAATGAATTTAGCAAAAATGAAGGTTGGTACCCGCCTGGGCCTGGGTTTCGCCCTGGTACTGGTTCTGCTGGTGGCCGTGACCGTCCTCGGCATCGCGCGGATGGCGCAAATCCAGGAACGTCTCGATCACGTGATCAATGTCAACAACGTCGTCACCCGCCTGGTGATCGATATGCGTGGCAACGTCAGCGACCGCATCACCTCGCTGCGCATCCTCACCCTGATGACGGACGCGGGCGATATGGAGCCGGAAATGGCACGTATCAAGACGCAGACCAGCACCTATCAGGAAACGCAGAAGAAGCTCGAAGAGAAATTCGCCATCGAGTCGACCTCTGAAGAAAAAGCCTTGCTGGCCTCGATCAAGGAATACGAGGCGGCCGCCATGCCAGCCATCGCCAAGGCGTCGGCACTGTGGATGGCCAACGATGCGGAAGGCGCCACGCGCGTGATGATCAAGGAAATCCGCCCGGTACAGAAAAAATGGATGGAAGCGCTGGAGCAACTGGCCGTGCTGGAAGACAAGCTCAATGAGCAGATGCAATCGGATGCCCGCAAGGCCTTCGACAGCGCGCGCCTGTTCATGATCATCCTCGGCGTGCTGGCCGTGGCGATGGGCGTGGCGGCGGCGCTGGTGATTACCCGCGGCCTGCTGAAACAGCTGGGCGGCGAGCCTGACTACACGGCATCGATCGCCGGCAGCATCGCAATGGCGACCTGTCGATCGGCATCCACACCCAGCCATCGGATAATTCCAGCCTGCTGGCGGAAATGAAGGAAATGCGCAACAGCCTGGTGGGCATCGTCGGCCAGGTGCGCGTCGGCACGGAAACCATCGGCACGGCCTCGCGCGAAATTGCCGACGGCAATATCGACCTGTCGTCGCGTACGGAGATGCAGGCCAGCGCGCTGGAAAAAACGGCGTCGGCCATGGAAGAGCTGACCTCGACCGTGAAACAGAATGCGGACAATGCGCGCGAAGCCAATAAACTGGCCGCCACCGCGTCGGACGTGGCCCTGAAAGGCGGCTCCGTGGTCTCGCAAGTGGTCGACACCATGAGTTCGATCAATGAATCGGCGAAGAAAATTGTCGACATCATCGGCGTGATCGACGGCATCGCCTTCCAGACGAATATTCTGGCGCTGAACGCGGCCGTGGAAGCGGCACGTGCCGGCGAACAAGGCCGCGGCTTTGCCGTGGTGGCGTCGGAAGTGCGCAACCTGGCCCAGCGCTCCGCTGGCGCCGCGAAAGAAATCAAGATCCTCATCGACGATTCGGCCGAGAAGACGGAACGCGGCACGCGTTTGGTGGGCCAGGCCGGCGTGACGATGGGCGAAGTGGTCGACAGCGTGCGCCGCGTCACCGACATCATGAGCGAGATCGCCAGTGCCAGCCAGGAACAAAGCGCCGGCATCGAGCAGGTCAACCTGTCGATCATCGAAATGGATGGCATGACGCAGCAAAATGCGGCCCTGGTGGAGCAGGCAGCCGCCGCGGCGCAAAGCTTGCAGGACCAGGCGGCCGAACTGGCCCACGTGGTCAGCATCTTCAAGCTGGTCGAAGGCGAAGAGAAGCCGGCGGCGTACGTGCCGGCCCCCGTGGCCGCCGCCGCGGCGCCAGTGGCCGCGCGCAAGCCGGCGCCGGCATTGCGCCCGGTCAAGTCGCTGACCCGCAAGGTGGAAGCGGCCGCACCCGTGGCCGCCCCCGGCGCCGCGCAAGGCGGCAGCGGCGAGCAGCAATGATGAGTGGGAAGAGTTTTAAGCGCGGCCAACAGCGCACAGGAAATCGAAATTACCGTATCTGATAATCATGGGGAAGCACATGTTTGAGAATAAGAGTTTGATGAGTGTTGCAGCAGCCTTGCTGGTATCCGTTTCTTCCGCCGCCTTCGCGGCCGAGGTACCGGCGTCGTTCGATGCCAAGAACTGCAAGGCCGACTATCCGAAAGCCTCGCTGATGAACGAAGAGCAGGGCACCGTCTCGATGTCTTTCCTGGTCAACGCCGACGGTAGCGTTGCCGATTCGAAAATCGAGAAGAGCAGCGGCTTCAAGAACCTGGACAAGGCCGCCATCAAGGCTCTGTCCGCGTGCAAGTTCAAGCCGGGCACCAAGGATGGCGCTGCTGCGCAAACCTGGACCAAGGTCGATTACGCCTGGAAGCTGGACTGATCCATATATTGCTGGGAGGTAACTCCCGGCATGCATTCTCCGCTACGGGCGGCGCCTGCGAGGGCGCCGCCCGTATTGTTATGTGCGCCAGCCAACGGCGCCGGCGCCGCCGATTCTGTTACCCTCGAAACATACCTTCGGGATCTCCCACCACAAGAGGCCTACCATGCAGCGCATCCTGACACTTTCTTCCCTGGCGGCCACCGGCTTGCTGCTTTCCGCCTGCGCATCGCTGGGCACGCCTGTCGGCTTGCAGGCGGGACAAACCGTCGCCGTCGTCAACAGCTTGAGCTGGGACAATCCCCTGACGGGCAAGCGCGACGGCGTGCGCACCAGCTGGCCCATCAAGGATGGCAAGATTGCCCCTGAATATTTCCCGCTGGCGCAATTGAAGCAGTGCGAGGCCGGCGGCACGCCTTGCGCCTGGGGCGTGATGCGGGCGCAGCGCAGCGCACCCACGCTGAGCTTTGTAGACGGCGGCGTGGACGTGGCGCTGAGCGTATCGATCGAGGTGGCGCGGCGCCAGGACGCGCGCCAGGGCGAGACGCAGACGGCGATGGCGATACCGCAGGATGTGCCGGCCCTGGCGGGCAAGCAGCGCGTGCAGCCCAGCTGGAAATTGAAGTATGGCAAGGTCGAGCAGGTCGAGCTCGATTACGGCGTGCGCTACCAGGTGTGCGTGCAGCGCTACGATGCGGCCGGCAAGGCCATCGACACCTGTGCGATTCCATTTATCTGAGGAAACATGCCGCGTGCGCCGCTTGTGGCGCGATTGCGACATTTCATGTTGCGGCGTGCGTCGGGGTGTAACAATAGGTAAAAGCACAGCAAAGCACGGCGTAATTTCTTATAGTACTTCATTAGAGATCGGTATTGGTACAAGAGGAGAATTGCGATGAAAACCCTGTTGGCAGTAATCTCGCTGGCCGCCCTCGGTGGCTGCGCCGTGGCGCCGCCCGGGCCCGCGTATTACGGTTCGCGCGCGCCACAGGCGGCCTACAATCCCTATGAATGGCATACGGTCTCGTCCGAACCGGTGCAGTCGGGCCGCGTGATGAGCGCGCCGCGCGTCGAATACACGAATGAACCCGTCTACGTGCAGCAGCAGCCGGTGTACGTGCAGCAGCCCGTATATGTGCCGGCACCCGTCTACGCGCCGCAACCGTATTATTACAATCCGCCCGTATCGATCGGGCTTGATTTCGTGTTTGGCTTTGGGCGCTACGGTGGACACCGCGGCGGCTGGGGCGGGCATGGCCGTTACCACGGCAGGCGCTAGCCGGCGCGCGTTGTCCGGTGACGGACTGCGGCGGCGCCTGATGACATCAGTGGAAATACACGGAACTCTGGTGCAGCACGTCCGCCGAGCACAGGATGTACATCGCCGCCGCTGCCAGACCTATTTGCAAGGCGCCAAAGCTGATCGGGATGAGGCGGGACATGTCGTACTCCTGAGTGTGTGAGGTGTGGTCAGGCTTTCATCATAGGTTGAATTGATGCCTTTGGGCATCGGATGAATGTCCGCCGCCATGTAGGACAACACCTCGTCGCTGCCTGGCTGTCCTGCCGCTTAGCGGTTTTTCCAGCGCAGCACCGGCTCTTCCGGCGCCGTGTCCGGCACGTTCGAGATCGCCAGCCAGTGCGTCAGGCGTTCCGGATGCTTGAGATTGATGCCCATGCCATCGATGATGCCGATTTGCTCCAGCATGCGCGCATCGATCTTCGCCTTCGACACCGTGGGCGCGCCCATGACCATGCGGTCATACGCCTTGCGCGCCTTGTGTTCCCACTTGTGCAGATTGCTTTCGTCGAAGCGGTTCGCTTCGAAATACACGGTCAGGGTGCCATCGAGGTTGCCGAAGCCGACGATGCCCGCGCCCTTGCGGATGGTGGTGGTGTTGTCGATGTCAAATTCCGCCGTGGGCACGAAGATGCCGGCGCGGCCATCGATGTCGGGACGTCCCACGGGCGTTTCCTTGCCGTAGGAACTGGTTTCGGTAATGGTTTTTTCTGCGGACATGGTGCGTGTGT
The DNA here is from genome assembly GCF_056037845.1 of Janthinobacterium sp. TPC_1. Classification (NCBI taxonomy): domain Bacteria; kingdom Pseudomonadati; phylum Pseudomonadota; class Betaproteobacteria; order Burkholderiales; family Oxalobacteraceae; genus Janthinobacterium; species Janthinobacterium sp. TPC_1. The sequence goes on from NZ_CP195157.1 coordinate 2,776,111, forward strand.
GGCGGCCGTGCCGGGAGCACAATCGGGCCCGGCAGCGCCAGTCATCCTGTTCAAAAAATGCGTGCTGATGATCAGGGCGGGGTAGGGGCCCTGGCGGAGCGATGCTTGGCATTGCTTGATACCCCCCTATTGTAGCGCCAATTTAATTCTTCTTGGCAACATTTCCTGAAAATTATGCTCCCGTTTTCCCATGAAAAAAGCCGCCCGGCCATGGTGGCGGGGCGGCTGATTCGCGACGCTCGTTCAGGCTCAGGCAGCGTTCTTGCGGCGCGCCATGAAACCCAGCAAACCCAGGCCCAGCAGCATCATGGCGTAGCTTTCCGGTTCCGGCACGGCCGTCGTCACCGAGACGTTATCCAGGTAGGAACCATAGGTCGGCGCGGAGACGGGGCCGACCGATTCGAAGCGCAGCAGGCTCGACGAGCCGAGCGCCGTCACGTTCTGGCTGTAGGTTTGCCACACGCCGGTGGTGGTGCCGACCAGAGCCGTTGGCGTGAGCAGGGTCGAACCCCAGTAGACATTCATCAGACTGCTCGCGCCGCCTGGCGTATTCGGGCGGCCCGAATAGGCAAACGACAGCGCATACGTGCCGCCGGCCGTGGTGGCGATGGCTTGCGACACGGAGGTCAGGCGCGCGGCGTTGAGTTCCAGGTATTGCGTGCCGGCGGCGGCAACGGGATTGAAGCCGCTCAGGCCGCCTTGCGTGGCGCCCTTCTGGATTTCAAACGCCGTATTGCCGCTGACGGACGAAGTCCAGCCTGTGACGGCGCTCAGTTGCGCGAACGGCGTGTTGATGGCATTGCTTTCGAAGCTGCCGTTGACGACCAGTTCGGTCGCGGCGTTGGCGGCGCCGGCAGTGATCAGGGAAGTGAGTGCGGCGATCTTGATGAGGGTGGCAGGCATGTTCATGTATGGTCTGTTATCTTATTTAATGATTAATTTAATTTCTTAAATGATATTAAAGAATATCACTAAAACTCACCGGAAGTAGATGTTTCTCGCTAAAAAATTTGTAATTATGAAATTATCTGTGTTTAAATTGAAAATAATTTCCATGGCGAACTAATATTGTCAGCCTCGAGGGTGAGGCGGCCATGTTTAGGCTTGCATTAAGCATCTTTGTGACAGGACAGGCGAAAAAAACCTGCATCGACGTGACGGCGATGCAGGTTGTGATAGGTGCGCCTAGAACGCCAGGCGTCCCTGCAGGTAGAGCATGCGCGGCGCGCCCACCAGTTTGCCCAGGTTGCCGTCCGAGGTGCGCGTGAAGTAGCGCTTGTCGGCGAGGTTGTTGACGCCGGCGACCAGCTCCAGGCCCTTCCGGCCCGGCACTGTCCATTTCACTTGCGTGTTCCAGGTACGGAAGCCTGGAATGACGCCCAGGCTGCCGGCCGGATTTTCCGCCACGGTATTGGCCTCGTCGGCGAACTGGCGGCTCTGGTGGCTGCTCGACAAATCGAAACCCCAGGCGCCCAGCTGGTAGTGGGCGCCGACGGTATCCGTGGTACGCGAATAGAAGGGCACGTCGTTGCCCGCGTTCGCGCCATCCTGCAAGGTCGCCTTGGTGTAAGTGTAGGTGGCGTAGGCGTTCAAGCCGGCCAGCGGGCCGGACTTGTCGAAGCGGTAGTCGACGGCCGATTCCAGGCCCCGGTGGTGCGTGGCGCCCACGTTGTAGAAGACGACGTTTTCGCCGCTGCCGACGGACTGGATCTGGTTGTCGAACTTGATATTGAACAAGGTCGCTTCGGCCGACAGCTGGCCGCTCTTCCAGCGCGCGCCCAGTTCGGCCGTCTTGGCCAGTTCCGGCTGCAGCGGATTCTTGTCCGATTGCGAGTTCAGCTGCGTGTTTTGCACGGCGCCAAACGAGCTGTTGTAGTTGCTGAACAGGGTCACGTTGTTGTTGAGCAAGTAGGCCACGTTCAGCGAAGGCAGGGCCTTGTTGTTGAGCAACTCGATCTTCTGGTCGACCGGCAAGTGGTTGAAGCGTTCCGTCTTGATGTGTGTTCGTAAGCGCACGCCGGGCGTGATGCGCCAGGCATCGATGGCGATCTTGTCATCGATATACACGGCTTGCGCATCGGTGGCATTGTCGGCGAAGCGCGTCGGCTTTTGCTTTACACCGCTGGCGATGACGATGTTGTAGATGGTCTCGTCGGCCCGTTCGGCCAGGTAGCGATAGCCGACGGTGATGTCCTGCGATACCTTGCCGGTCGTGAAGCGCTGCGTGTAGCGGGGCTCGATGGCCGTCGTTTCATAGTTGCGCGGCTGGCGGCCCAGGCCCGTGCGGCCAGCGTTGATCAGGGTGCTTTCGCGCGAGCTCTTGTTGTAATAGGCGCGCACTTCGAATTCCTGCGTGCTGGAAATGGCGTTCAGGTAGCCGATGTCGACAGCCTTGCGCTCGCCGCTCCAGTAATCGGTCGGGCGCGTGTTCTGGAACGGGTCGGCCTTGTATTGGGCGGTGGTCAGGCCGCCCGGCGTGCGCGACGTCACGTCGTAGTAGGACAGCTTGGCGTACACCTCGGCCGTGGGGCTCAGGTCGTAGCGGAATTTCAGGGCGAAGTCGTTGACCTTCTCGTCGCTGCCCACGCGCCAGTCGCTGCCGCGGATGCCGGAATACAGCACGGCAAGGCCCAGGCCGCTATCGAGCTGGGTGCCGGCAAAGACGCTGGCCTGCGTATTGTGGCCCACTTCGCTGTACGAGTTGTAGCGCACGGTGGCGTCGCCCGTGATGCCTGGCGTGGTGGGCACGCGGCGTGTCTTGAAGTTGATGATGCCGCCCACGTTTTGCGGGCCGAAGCGCACGGCGCCGCCGCCGCGCACCACGTCGACCGTCTCGATATTGGCCAGGCTGACGGGCGCGAACGACAGTTGCGGCTGGCCATACGGCGCCACCGACATCGGGATGCCATCCAGTAACACCGTGCTGCGCGGCGAATAGCGCCCGGCCAGGCCCCGCACGCCGATATTCAGGGAGATGGCGCTGCCGGCGCTGCCCGAGTTGTCGCTGATCTGTACGCCGGGAATGCGGCGCATCACGTCGCTGAGGCTGGCCGCGCCCGAATTCTCGATATCGTCTCTTTGCACCACCGTGCGGGCGCCCGCGAAATTCTTCGTGCTGGCGGCCATGCTGGTGCCCAGCAGATTGCTGCTGACCTGGATCGATTCCAGGATGGGGCCGGCGTTATCGGCTGTACTGGCGCTATTGGCGTCCTGTGCCTGTGCGGCAAGCGGGGCGCCCAGGCAGGCGAGGGCGATGGCCAGCGCGCACGGGCGCAGGGAAAACGGCAGTGGGGAAAGAGTGGCGGCCATGCATGGATCTCCGTAATGACAATGTTTGCGCGTTCGCTCAGGCGGCGCGACAACATCGTGGCGTAGGCATCCGGCGCAAGGGGATGATAATGATAATGATTCTCATTTTATCCGTCAATTGCGCAAACTGCGTAGGGCTGGCTTTCTCCGCGCGCGGGTGGGGAAGTGTTGCTGGCGCGGTACAGCAGGGTGTCTGGATTGTTGCTTGGCACCATTGCTCGGGTGCGGCGGCATTGCGCGCGCTTCTTGTATACTCCCGTTTTTGCAGCCGTCAGACGTGAACGTACAATGAGCCAGACAACTGAAACGACACCAGGCAGTTCCTCCGTGGAACGCCGCCAGGGCGACCAGCCGGCAAGTGCTGCGCGCAAACTCAATCTGCTGGTGGTCGACGACAACCAGGAAGTGGGCGAATCGCTGGCCATGCTGCTCGAAGCGCTGGGCCACCATGCGGTGGTGGTGCGCAACTGGCAGATGGCCGTCGAGCAAGTCAAGCTGTGCGTGCCCGACGCCGTCTACCTCGACATCGAAATGCCCGGCATCAGCGGCATCGAAATCGGCCGCCGCCTGCACCACAATCCTGAAACGGCCAACGCCGTGCTGATCGCCGTCACGGGCCACAGCCTGCCCATGTACATGGACGACGCGCTGGCCGTGGGCTTCCGCCACTTCCTCGTGAAACCCGTGCGCCTGGAAGACCTGGCGACGACGGTGCAGTCGGTGCTGGCGGGGTAGTTTCTTCGCTGTTGTGGCGGATGGGCGGTCAGGTGGTCAGCGCTGCGGCGCGGAATTGCAAGCCGAGTGCATGCGTCACCTTCAAAATGGTGTCGAAGCTCGGATTGCCTTCGCCGGACAGGGCCTTGTACAAACTTTCTCGTCCCAGTCCCGTGTCTTTGGCAAGTTGCGTCATGCCACGCGCCTTGGCAATATTGCCAAGCGCTTTGGCGATGAAGGATGCGTCGTCGCCAGCTTCTTCCAGGCAAGCTTCAAAGTAGGCGACGATATCCTCATCGGTTTTGAGGTGCTGCGCACTATCCCACTTGTTGAGTTTTTGTGCCATCAGACCTCCTGGAGTGTTTGCAATCGCCGAAGTTGCCATCTTCGGCACGCTCATGCGAGCCTGAATGCGGAAAGAGCTTTCCGATCCTTCAGCTTGCTGAACCAACCATCGAACGTGGCGGTGGTATGGATGCTTTTTACACATACACAAGTGTATTTTTGGGGATACGGAAAATCAAGCGTAGTCTCAAGTGTGACTGCCGCGCGCAGGCTGGCTGCGTTCGCTGATGCGCTCGTCTGGCATGTTGCTGAAGGGGGAGGGCTGATGTTGCCTCATGCATGTGCGCGGAAATGAAAAAAGGGTTACAAGCCGAAGCATGTAACCCTTTTATCTACCGCTAATTCTGTGGGGGGGCTGATGGGGCTCGAACCCACGACAACAGGAATCACAATCCTAGCGTTGAGGGGAGATTTATTATTATAAATCAAAGGCTTAACAATTTAATCTTCCAACAATCATTCATTTTTCCTCACTAGCCTATGCGGCCTGCAGGCTACCCGTTGGAAAGTTCTTGTGAGCGCTAAGAGTCCAATCGGCTGGCACTATCGTCAGCCTGGCTTGTCTCTGTACCATATTGCCTTCTGGACTTATAATCCTTGCAACTGGTAAAGCGGAGGACGTATGGGTAGTTTTTTGCGTGATTTACAAATCAAAAATGTGTCCTTGGATCTCCGCCGGGTTGACGAACTTTGTGAGGCTATCGAAAGCTTGGCCATTGAATTGCGCGATGCGGCTGGGTTTCCGCCTTCCCAGCCTCTGCTTCCTTTCTATACATACGTCATACGGCACGATGGGCAAGGAGATCGCCTCTATAGCCGTCGAGACCTAATTGACAGATTTTCCAGGGCGAACGTCGTGGAGCGACTAACGCTTACGTTGGAAACGGGGCAGAGTACAAATACAAGCCGACAAGATGGCGTATTTATCGAGATGATTTTTGATAATGCTAATCCAAATTGCTTTCTGACGGTTTCCGCCGATAGCTCACGCTTATGCGGGGCAGCGTTCGGAGTGTTATCCAATCTAATGCGGAAATATCGCACGCGATATGGTGTGGTGAGATCGACTCTTTTTCAGTTAATGATACAGCTGACCGGGGTTACATTATTTTTTATCCTCAGCATTTCATTGGGTAAGCGTTTGGTGATTACGTCGCTTCACCTAATGGATTTATATTGATAGTCGCATTTACATTGTTAATGTGTTCAAACATTTGGAGCTTTTTGCTACCCGTATTGCAGAGAGGCCTCTCCGCCGTGTTTCCGTCAATAGAGTTCATCAGCGAAGGCCGACAATTCTGGCATTGGACAGTTCAGGCAGTAGTCGGTGCAGTTATTTCTGGAATGGTTTTGTTCGCAGTTGGCTCGGCGGGCGAGGTACTATTAAAAATGGCCGCTGGCATATTTAAAGTTGCTAAATGAAATTTTCGCAACGCGAACCTTCACTGCTAGGATGAATGAGCTTCAAAAAATGGCTGTTCAACTTCAACTTACCGTCACGATGGTGGTAAGGGGCCATAATGCAATTGAAGCTGCAGACTGGGCTGACGAGGTTGTCGAAGAGGCCTTCGCAGAGTCGCCCCGCTCTAGGTATCTAAGAATCTATCTTGATGAAGTTGAAAAAAGAGCTCCTCGATCACACGAGGTTTTGGCTAATATTGAGTCTATCAAACATTTTTTGCATAACAAGGGAAAAAATTAGTGAAAGCCTTGCTAATAATCGCCATAGCTTGCATTCCATTAGTGGCCTTTGGCGCGGAACCCCGCCAGCCAAATTTGTACCTAAATCCAGCAGATTTTTCCACAAAACGACAAGACTGTAACTTAATTGTTGGAGTAGTATCTTATATCCCGACTTGGCGAGATAATAAGGTGCCGGTTGCGCGAGCACATAAAAATATCGAGGATTTGCTAATTAAAGTTGCCGCAGCTGATGAAGATAAATTGCAGTGGCATCAGGTAGTAGACCGCTTGTATGGTTCCAAGGTCACTACTAAAGAGGTTGAAGGTCAGTTACGTCCCATGTGTGAAAAAATTCCGTGAGAGTCGCTACTAATCACAGCAATTGAGTTTCGATAACGTGTTGGATTAGATTGAGCGCGAATGTGGGCAGCTAAGTTGCTTCAACCTCTTGGTGGTGCTGGGTGCAAATATTGCAGACTGATATTTCAAGCACCTGCCAGGGAGGCTATTCGGTGGCGCCAGCCTTTTTTACTTTCCTACGATCATAGTGTTTGTGCGTGGTGCTTGGGTTGGCATGAGCGGCAAAATCATACGCGTCGACGTTACGCTGGTCGAACTTGGCTGTGATGGCGGCTGGCCGGATATCCTGCAGTGAAAAATACTGTGCGTGGTCTGCCAGCCTGTAGTCGGCCTCGTACTTCGCCACTTTCAGCCCCTTCTTATACGCCAGAATATATTCCAGCTCGGCAGCCCGTTTGCGAGCTAGTGCGGCGGCAGCCTCGGCGTCAAACGACGCTATCCACTCGAACATGGCATCCTGCAATACTGACCCCATCCCCGACCGCGTGTACGCCTGGCCTTTTGAGTTGGCGAACAGAAACTGGCGCGGCACCGAGTGCGTCTGTTCTGCTCGTGCAACGACTACGCGCAACCTGGTCGACCACTCACGCAATTTCATCACCTCGGCCTGCCCCTTCTTGCGCTTGGCGCTGGTGACGAGCACGCCTTCCTTCGTTTTGCCATCGATATGGAACGGCCGCAGGTTGCTGGCAGCCGTTATGTTCTTGAAAAGCGCCCGTTGTCGACCACCAATATGGTGCGCGCGCCGCTGGCCCGGCCTGGCTCGTTTGATTACGCATCGATTCCCTCCCGCATGGGCGACCAACGCGTGCCGCACGGCCTGGCTATCCTGAGCCTGAATGACCACCCGGATATCAGGCGGGTATTTGCGCGTTTCCGGATGGATGCCACGGGCATTCAATACAACGTCGGCGGTGGCGGCAAAGCGGTCGACCGCAAAGAGCTGATCATCTACCGCTGGGATAGGGCGGCCGAGCCAGCCAGGTTGTTCTAAGTTTTCAAGTTGGTGTGGCCAGTGCAGACGTCTGCACTGGCTGATGTCCTCTTGCATTCTTTGTATGAGCCTTTTGATATGGCATCATGGTGTTTTGCTGGGGGGGGAAAAATAATGGAAGTTTTTGCATTTGTCTGGTTAGGGAGTGCCGTACTTTGCTGGATTGTGGCCAATAGCAAAGCCCGTTTTGCCGGCGTCTGGTTTTTGTTGGGCCTGCTTTTCGGGCCGTTGAGCCTGATTGCTGTGGCAGTAATGCCATCGGTTGAAAAAGATAAGTCCGCCCCATCACCCCGTACCCACGTCAAGTGTCCTGACTGCAGGGAGCTGGTAATAAAGGATGCGCGAATCTGCAAACATTGTGGCTGCAAGTTGGTGCCACAGCCCTGACAGCGTTGGAAAATAAGAAAAACCGTTGGAAAACACAAAAAAAAGGGTTACAAGCCGAAGCATGTAACCCTTTTTATTTACCGCTAATTCTGTGGGGTGGCTGATGGGGCTCGAACCCACGACAACAGGAATCACAATCCTGGACTCTACCAACTGAGCTACAGCCACCACTGTCTTACTTACCTGTTTAGCTGTTTTGCTGAACAGGTGCCGAATTATACAAAGAACTCGGCGAAGTGGCAAATCTAAATGCAGTCTTTTTTAAAGAATCGAAAGATTGCATGAAAACGGCCGCTTTTGCTCGCACCGTTCACACGGACAGGTGTGCGACGGGCGGCTGCAAGTCCAGCAAACCGGCGAAGGCTTGCGCCAAGGATTCGACCTTGGCCGTCGTGTAGCCCTGCAGTTGCGGCGCATCGTTGTTGATGCGGCGCAAGCTGGCCGCATCGAGCAGGCGGGCCAGCTGGCGCGCCACGGCTTCGCCCGTGTCCACCAAGGTGATCGTTTCCTGCGTATGCGCGCGCACCGTGCGTTCGATGGCGTCCTGCACGAACGGGTAGTGCGTGCAGCCGAGCACAAGGGTGTCGACGCCCTGTTCCAGCATCGGGGCGATATAGCGCTCCAGCATGGCGCTGGTGGCGTCCAGCGGGTCGTGGCCCAGCTCGCACTGTTCGATGCGGTCGGCCAGGCCGATGCATGGCTGCAAGATGAACGTGGCGCCTGTGGCGGCGCTCACCTGCTCGCGCAGGGCCAGCAACTTGTCGCCGCGCAAGGCGCGTTCCGTGGCCAGCACGGCGATCTTGCTGTTGCGGCTGATGCTTGCCGCCGGTTTCAGGCCCGGTTCGACGCCGACGATGGGCAGGTCGGGGTAGCGCGCGCGCAGCGCCTTGATGGCGGCGATGGTGGCCGTGTTGCACGCCACCACCAGTGCTTTCGCGCCTTGCTGCAATAGAAAGGCGGTGATCGCCAGCGAACGGTCGACCACTTGCTGTTCCGTCTTGTCGCCATACGGCGCGTAGGCGGAATCGGCAAAGTAAATCAAATCTTCCTGCGGCAGCTGCGCGCGGATATGGCGCAGCACGGACAGGCCGCCCACGCCAGAGTCGAAAATGCCGATGGGCGCGTCTGGGTGGGCATTGCTTGCAATAGAAGTCATGGGGAACCGGAGTAGATAAAAAAACGCCGCGCTGATGTTGCCGCGCGGCGTCTATGGTAGAGCTTGTTTAAGCGACCGTCACGGGAATCTTGCTGACGCTATTGAGTTGCTCGATCTTCGCCTGCCATTCTTTCGGGCCCGTGTTGTGCACCGACGTACCCTTCGCATCGACGGCCACCGTGACCGGCATGTCGACGACGTCGAATTCGTAGATCGCTTCCATGCCCATGTCGGCAAAGCCCAGCACCTTGGCGTGCTTGATGGCTTTCGACACCAGGTAGGCGGCGCCGCCCACGGCCATCAGGTAAGCCGACTGGTGCTTCTGGATCGATTCGATGGCGACCGGGCCACGTTCGGCCTTGCCGATCATGGCGATCAGGCCCGTCTTTTCCAGCATCATGTCGGTGAACTTGTCCATGCGCGTGGCCGTCGTCGGACCGGCCGGGCCGACGGCTTCGTCGCGCACCGGGTCGACCGGGCCGACGTAGTAAATCACGCGGTTTTTGAAGTCGACCGGCAATTCCTCGCCCTTGGCCAGCATGTCCTGGATGCGTTTATGCGCGGCGTCGCGGCCCGTCAGCATCTTGCCGTTCAACAGCAAGGTCTGGCCCGGCGTCCACGAAGCGACTTCTTCTTTCGTCAGGGTATTCAGGTCGACGCGCTTGGATTTTTCCGTGTCCGGCGTCCAGTGCACTTCCGGCCACGACGACAGCGATGGCGGCGTCATGTAGGCAGGACCGGAGCCGTCCAGCACGAAGTGGCCGTGGCGCGTGGCGGCGCAGTTCGGGATCATGGCGACCGGCTTCGACGCGGCGTGCGTCGGGTGCATCATGATTTTCACGTCGAGCACGGTCGTCAGGCCGCCCAGGCCTTGTGCACCGATGCCCAGCGAGTTGATCTTGTCGCACAGCTCGATACGCAATTCTTCCAGTTTATTCTGCGGGCCGCGTTGTTTCAGCTCAAACATGTCGATGTCTTCCATCAACACCTCTTTTGCCATCAGCATGGCCTTTTCGGCCGTGCCGCCGATGCCGATGCCCAGCATGCCTGGCGGGCACCAGCCGGCGCCCATGGTCGGCACGGTTTTCATGACCCAGTCCACCAGCGAATCGGACGGGTTCATCATGATCATCTTCGATTTGTTTTCCGAGCCGCCGCCCTTGGCAGCGACCTTCACGTCGACGGTATTGCCTTCGACCAGTTCCATGTGCACCACGGCTGGCGTGTTGTCCTTGGTGTTCTTGCGGTCGAAATGCGGGTCGGCCACGATGGAGGCGCGCAGCTTGTTGTCATCGAAGTTGTACGCGCGGCGCACGCCTTCATTGACGGCGTCGGTGACCGTGCCGCTGAAACCTTCGAAGCGCACGCCCATGCCGATTTTCAGGAAGACGTTGACGATACCCGTGTCCTGGCAGATAGGACGCTTGCCTTCCGCGCACATGCGCGAGTTGGTCAGGATTTGCGCGATCGCATCCTTTGCCGCCGGGCTTTGTTCGGCCGCATAGGCGCGCGCCAGGTGCTCGATGTAATCAGCAGGGTGGTAGTAGCTAATGTACTGCAACGCTGCGGCGACGGATTCGATCAGGTCTTCTTGCTTTATGACAGTCATGGTGTTCTCGCGGTGGATAAGAAGGGTAAGACTCTTTGCTGAAAGCCCATGGCCGCCGCTGGCAGCCATGGGGCTTCTTTCTTTAGTGTGGTGCTCTGGCTTGATTTTGCGTGACGGTCATGATGCGGTCCGTGTACGCAATCGCCATCGCCGACAGGATGAAGACCATATGGATCACCGTTTGCGCGATGATCACTTCGATCTTGTACGAGTTGGCGTTGATGAAGGTCTTCAGCAGGTGGATGGACGAGATGCCGATGATGGCCATCGCCAGCTTCGTCTTCAGCACGGACGCATTCACATGCGACAGCCATTCCGGCTGGTCCGGATGGTCGTCGAGGTGCATGCGCGAGACGAACGTTTCGTAGCCGCCGATGATGACCATGATCAACAGATTCGAGATCATGACCACATCGATCAAGCCCAAGACCACCAGCATGATGGTCGCTTCATTGAGCTTGGTCGGCAGGGCGCCGCCCGGTACGGCCACGGCCGTCAAGACGTGCTGCAGGGCCGCATCATTGCCGAACACGGCGCCGATCAGGTCCGACAGTTCCACCCAGAAATGAAATACGTACACGCATTGGGCAAGGATCAAACCCAGGTACAGCGGCAGCTGCAGCCAGCGCGACATGAAGATGAAGGCGGACAGGGGATGCAGTTTGCTATGTTTGGGTTTTTGTGAATGGTCGATCATCTGGAGTTTCCTGGGGGTAAATACCAATTTTTGGTATGCCCGACATTTTACACTTGCTGCTGATCACTGCGCATGCCCTCGATCTGGATTCTTGGCCTTGATGAAACGCAAAGTGGCATCAAGTAGTTGGCGTGTTATCAGTTTTTCCATCCAGAATGCTGGGCGGCGCACCCTTGACGCCCGTCGCCTGTGGCGATTATGGTTAGAATGGATCGAGGAAAACGCCGACTGTAAGGCGTCCGTAAGACAGCAGGAATATTGTGTTAGCAAACAATTACTACACTGGAGACTAGCATGGCCGCTATAGAGAACCAAGGGCAGGGCACTGAGCAGCAGGGACCGGAAGAGTCGCGCGTATTTGAACCGTCGGCTGCGTTTGCCGCACAGGCAACGATTTCCGGCATGGACGCCTATCGCGCCATGGTGGCCGATGCCGAACGCGACTACGAAGGCTTCTGGGCCAAGCTGGCGCGCGAGAACCTGAGCTGGAAAAAGCCGTTCACCCGCACCCTGAACGAAGACAACGCCCCGTTCTACAAATGGTTCGAAGACGGCCAGCTGAACGTGTCGTATAACTGCCTGGACCGCAACATCGAAAATGGCCTGGGCGACAAGACGGCCATCATCTTCGAAGCGGACGACGGCACCGTTACCAAGGCAACATATAAAGAGCTGCACGAAAAGGTCTGCAAGTTCGCCAACGGCCTGAAATCCAAGGGCATCGCCAAGGGCGACCGCGTCATCATCTATATGTCGATGTCCGTCGAAGGCGTTGCCGCCATGCAAGCCTGCGCGCGCATCGGCGCCACCCATTCCGTCGTGTTCGGCGGCTTTTCCGCAAAATCCTTGCAGGAACGCATCATTGACGCGGGCGCCGTGGCCGTCATCACGGGCGACGAGCAATTGCGCGGCGGCAAGAAGCTGCCATTGAAATCCATCGTCGACGAAGCGCTGGCGCTGGGCGGCTGCGAGTGCGTGAAAAACGTCATCGTGTATAAACGCACGGGCAGCGACCTGCCGATGGTGGCCGGCCGCGACACCTGGCTGCACGACCTGGTCGAAGGCCAGAGCGCGCAATGCGAACCGGAATGGGTCGATGCCGAGCATCCATTGTTTATCCTGTACACCTCGGGTTCCACCGGCACGCCGAAGGGCGTGCAGCATTCGAGCGGCGGCTACCTGCTGTGGGCCGCGCTGACGATGAAGTGGAGTTTCGACATCAAACCGGACGACGTGTTCTGGTGCACGGCCGACATCGGCTGGGTGACGGGCCACAGCTACATCGCGTACGGCCCGATGGCCGTGGGCGCCACGCAAGTTGTGTTCGAAGGCATTCCGACCTACCCGAACGCGGGCCGTTTCTGGGAAACCATCAAGAAGCACAAGGTCAGCATCTTCTACACGGCCCCGACGGCCATCCGTTCGCTGATCAAGGCCGCCGACGTGGACCCGAAAGTGCATCCAAGCAACTACGACCTGACCAGCCTGCGCCTGCTGGGCACGGTCGGCGAGCCGATCAATCCGGAAGCGTGGATGTGGTACTACAAGCACATCGGCGGCGAGAAATGCCCGATCGTCGATACCTTCTGGCAAACGGAAACGGGCGGCCACATGATCACGCCATTGCCGGGCGCCACGCCGATGGTCCCCGGTTCCTGCACCCTGCCATTGCCAGGCATCATGGCCGCCATCGTCGACGAAGCGGGCCAGGACGTGCCGAACGGCCAGGGCGGCATTTTGGTCGTAAAACGCCCATGGCCATCGATGATCCGCACGATCTGGAACAACCCCGAGCGTTTCAAGTCCAGCTATTTCCCGGAAGAGCTGGGCGGCAAGATGTACCTGGCAGGCGACGGCGCCATCCGCAACAAGGACACGGGCTACTTCACCATCACGGGCCGCATCGATGACGTCTTGAACGTGTCGGGCCACCGCATGGGCACGATGGAAATCGAATCGGCCTTGGTGGCCAACCCGCTGGTGGCCGAAGCGGCAGTAGTCGGCCGTCCGGACGACACGACAGGCGAATCGATCTGCGCCTTCGTGGTGCTCAAGCAAGCGCGTCCGACGGGCGAGGAAGCGAAGAAACTGGCCCTGGAGCTGCGCAACTGGGTCGGCAAGGAAATCGGCCCGATCGCGAAGCCGAAGGAAATCCGTTTCGGCGACAACCTGCCAAAAACCCGCTCCGGCAAAATCATGCGCCGCCTGCTGCGCGTGCTGGCCAAGGGCGAGACGATCACGCAAGACGTGTCGACCTGGAAAACCCGGCGATTCTGGATCAGTTGAAGGAAGCGTCGTAATGAAAGGTCGGTCCCTGCGGGGGCCGACCACGGCCTCTGTTGGGCTGCTGCTTGTCGTTGCCAGCTTTAACTTTTACCCCACGGTAAATAACTTTGGCAGTCCGTAGAATCTTTGCTATAATCTGCGGCTTCGCGACAAGCGAGAAATAGTACGCAATGCGAGCAAGTAGACGCATTGCCTGCAGGAGAGGTGGATGAGTGGTTGAAGTCGCACGCCTGGAAAGCGTGTATAGGTTCATAGCCTATCGGGGGTTCGAATCCCCCTCTCTCCGCCAAGGATACAAATTGGCCAGTTCAAGAAAGTCCAAGAACGTCCACAAAAAACCGTTTTAGCCCGTGCTAAAGCGGTTTTTTTGTATTCTGGCGTCCAGTACTGTCCAGCTGCAGCCAGTAAAAATCGGGGCTGGATTACAGATCAGCTTACCCCAAGTCTGGCAACCAAGCCCTCATTCGTCGGTCTAAAGTGATTTCTGACGCATATGCTGAGGAGACAGCCATGGCCAAGATCATTCCTCCCCTGACCGAGTTCCAGGTCAAAAATGCCAAGCCCAGGCAAAAGTCATACAAGCTGTTCGATGGCGGCGGCCTGTACGTTGAAGTGATGCCCAGCGGTTCGCGGATCTGGCGCATGAAATTCCGTCAATCGAACGGCAAGGAAAATACGCTGACCTTCGGACCTTATCCGGAAATTTCGATCATGGTGGCGCGTGAAAAGCGCACGGAGGCGCGCCGCTTGCAGCTGCAGGGAATCGACCCTGGCAAGCACCGCGACGACGCCAGGCGGCTCGCTGCCGAAAAAGCATCCAATACCTTCGAGAAAATCGCCCGCGAGTGGTACGCGAACAAGGTGCCGACATGGAGCGAACGCACTGCCAAGAACATGCTGCAGCGCCTGGAAGCCGATATTTTTCCAAGCATCGGCGACCGGCCAATCACGGAAATCCGGCACCGCGAACTGATTGCCACGCTGCGTAAGATCGAGGAGCGCGGCGCGACCGAGATTGCACATCGGCTGAAAGCCGTCTGCTCGCAGATATTCAGCTATGCCATCCAGTGCGGCCTGGCCGACCGCAACCTGGTGGTGGACATGAAAGACGTCCTGAAGACCAAGCGCGCCTCGCACTACGCCGCCATCGACGCCGATGAATTACCCGCCTTCCTGGACGCGCTGGCGCGCAACGAGGCGCGCATGTTCGAGCCGACGCGCATCGCGCTGCGCATGATGCTGCTGGTCTTCGTGCGCACCAGCGAACTGATAGAAACGCCATGGAGCGAAGTCGATCTGGAGAAGGGGGAGTGGATCATTCCCTGGCAGCGCATGAAGCGCGGCAAGCTGACCGTCAACCCCGACACGACCAATCACCACGTCTGCCTTTCGCGCCAGGCGCTGGCCTTGCTACGCCAGCTGCACACCATCACCGGCCGCGGCACGTACCTGTTTCCAAACCAGCGTGACCACGACAAGCCGCTGAGCAACAACACGCTCCTTGTGGCGCTGGCCCGCATGGGCTACAAGGGCCGCATGACGGGCCACGGCTTCCGGGCGCTGGCCATGAGCACCATCAAGGAGCGCCTGGGCTACCGCCATGAGGTGGTGGACCGCCAGCTGGCGCACGCACCCAAGGACAAGGTGGCCAGCGCCTACGACCGCGCCCAGTTCCTGGCGGAGCGCCGCAAGATGATGCAGGAGTGGGCCGACTACCTGGAAGCCGTGGAACGCGGTGATACGCCGCCGCCAGGCCATCATGGAGCGCTGGAACTGGTGTGGCCAGCGCCGCATCGTTAAGGAGACAGCCATGCCAAGACGAATTGAACCTCTGACTGAGCAGCAGCTGATACAGGCCGAGCCTGGAGACAAGCCATTCAAGTTATTCGACGGCTACGGCCTGTATGTTGAAGTCATGCCGACCGGAACAAAGGCATGGCGGATGAAATTTCGTCAGTCAAATCGGAAGGAAGGCAGGCTAACTTTCGGCCACTACCCGGAAGTTTCTCCGGAGCTTGCGAGAAGCCGCTGCTTGGCTGCCCGGAAGATGCTCGATGAGGGCCAGGACCCGCGTACGGAATTCAATGCTGCGCACATACGCCTACCAAAGCGACTGTGGCGAAGTCGCCCGCTTCCTCCTGCCATGGACAGAAGAAAGGTTGGGCGCTGCGCAAGCCATGTCGGTATGCATGCGGTGGAACGGATGCGGGCGCAGGCCTTCCCGGCGCTGAGCCGCGTTTCCGCCGATGAAAGAATGCGAAGCGACATGCTGGCCATGCTGGAGAAAGTCCAGAAAGAGCGCGCCGCCGAGGTGATTGACGTGCTGTATGACTACTGCGCCGATATCATCTTCGACTGCCTTGAATTGGGCATCGATGAAGATGCTTTGATCGAAGCCATGGCGGATGCTAGGGTAGCGCAGCGGCGGAGGTGAGCTATGTATTGGTGCGTTGTTCTAATCTTCGCTGACACCAGTTCCTAAATGAGTTATTGTTCTAGCACAATATTTTTTTCAATAACTGTTTTTGGAAAATATCGCCCGATTGTACAAATTATAAAATTCTAGATTCGGTAATATATTGCGAGAAATTTCGGGGAGTGGATTTGTATTTTTAACTATAATTGGTGTGCTATTTTTATTGATGAAGACGTGAAAATAAGGCGCAATTTTTTATTATATTTCTATATTTTCAAAATAAAATGAATTCAAAATATATTGGCGATACATTCCGTGATTACATTTTTACTATGTTAAAGAGTAAGTTCCCGGATGCGCATGTTGAGGGTAAAGTTGCCTGGAAGAATGCAGATATTGTCTTTACTATGATGGAGCTTGGGAAGCGTGTTAAGGTCGCAGTTGAATGTAAAAACTATAATCGCGCATTGAAAACAAGTGATTTTTCAAAAATTCATGCGGACTATCAGGTTTCTTTGGAAAATAATGATATTAATTTGCTTCTTATTGTTCGAATTATCATGTGGAATCTGCATCAAGACAATATATAGAGAAAAGTAGAAATTTACGATTCATGACTGTTTCAGAGTTGGAAGGCTGGCTTGTCGGACTTGAACCATATGTGCAAGCTTTGGCTGAGGAATTTTCTGCTGATGAAATTCATGAGTATTATGTGGAGGGGCGTTTCGAAGATATTGATGGAACAGCGTTTGATAATATTCATGTGTGGATAAAATCTTCTTTAGCGAGCGATACAGGATTGGCAATCTTGGGTGGTTACGGGCTTGGTAAAAGTAGTTTGGCAAAACGATTGGCATCGGATCAAGCATTACGATACTTGCGCGATCCAGAAAATGAGCGTCTACCAATATTATTGCCATTGGGGCAGGTGGTGCACGAAACCGAACTTGCGGGATTGTTTGGAAAGCATTTTACGGCGAGATACTCATTGGAGGGGTATTCGTATAAAACTCTTATGCAATTGAATTCAGCAGGGAGGTTGTTGATAATATTGGATGGTTTCGATGAGATGAAACACGCGATGACTGAGCATGATTTTCGTGCAAACTTTCGAGAGTTTAATAAGCTCCGCGTACCTAATTCAAAGGTATTATTATTGGGGCGTCCTAATGCATTTACATCAGAATCAAGAAGTTTGTTAATACGAGGCCTATCGTCGATAGGTGAACAGCAATTTTCTAATTTTGATTTCCCCGCGTGGGAAGAGAGGAAATTATCATTTTTTAATTCTGAAGAGCAAAGGATTTTTCTCAATGGATTCTTGAAATGTAAAAATGATGTATTAATCGATAAGAGTATTAGGGTAAAGAGAATTGCCGAAGTAATGAGAGACATTGATGATGATATACTACAGCGCCCTGTACAAACACGAATTGTAGGTCTGCTTGCAGCGGATGCTAACTACGTTTTTAAAGGAATCAGCAGATTTCGGCTTTATAGTGATTTTGTTAAGCAGGTTATTCATCGAGACCAGGAAAAAAGAGCAAGAAGTTTTATTCCTGCTACAGATAGGCATAGTTTTTTATGTGGATTAGCGTGGTGGTCTTGGACTAGGCCTGGAGTTCAAGGTACTTTCTTAAGGGAGGAGGTTCCAAATTCATTGTTGGATGGTTTGTCTGATGGTCAGGCAATTGACTATCAATCCAAGAGAACTGAGTATTTAGTTTCTTCTTTAACGGAGGAGAAGGACTCTAATTTTTTATATTTCGCTCATCGTTCATTTCACGAATTTTTAGTGGCCGCTTACATAATTTCTTTGAGTGAGCCATCGCATAGCGCTCTAAAAGAGATTAGCTTAGCACTGAGCGATGATGTTGTTGACTTTTTACGCGAATCAAAAGAGGATGATTGTTTTGCATATATGTACTCGACATTGAGTGATGCAAAAGGAATTCCAGTTAGTTTAAAGATGACAGAGCTACTTTCATCCTCTACTATATTGCTGGAGAATATTCTGGAAAAAACAATATTAAAGTTGACTGCGCTTGATGTTTTTATTGTTTGGGCTTCTAAAAAGTTCGCTATCAATAACAAGGATTTTCAATCTTGGTTAGGAAAAGTTATTGCCTTTGGTGAGAATGATGCTGCAGATGCAGCTGGGTACATTTTTATGGAAATAATATATCACGATACTGAAGTTTCGTTGCTAAACCCTGTTGCTTTTATAAGTAAATCTTGGGATAGGATGCTATCTGGATTGAGTGGTGGTGGTTCAAAAATATATGAAGAGGAATTAATTAATGTGGATTCCAAAGGAATAGTAATTAAAGATGATAAATTTGGTGCGATAGCTGAATCAATTTCCAAGCAAACAAGAAAAATGCGCTTATTGAAAGGTGATTGGATTTTAATTAATGCCAAGCAAATGCATTCTATTTTTACTCAATCCATGAGGGCGTTAGGTTTTATAGGCTTATCCACAGGTAAAGAAAATAAGTTGTTTGAAATACCTTTGGATGCGGTTGAGAAGAATATGAGTAAAATTAGAGCTAGACAGTTCCGGTCAATTTATCAACGTAAAGGCGATGAATTTTTATTGGTTAAAAGTACGCGCCGAACGACAGGAAAGCGCAGCTCAAGACAAAAAAGAGACGATGAGTGAGTGATAAAAGAAAGTAATTCACTATTTCACTTTAAGTGTTTCGCTTGCGGAGACCAGTGCTTGCAGATTTGTCTGTCATTGGGGATATAGTGGTAGTGCGTCTGCTAGCTTCAATGCATGACTGCATCCACCGTAGTACCTCGCTTCTAAGCCAAGCAGAAGAACGTCCCTGCAACTTGACGGGCGCAGGGAAGGTGCCTTCCTTGATACCCGCATAAACGCTGCTGCGCGACTTGCCGCAGGTTGCCAGCACTTCGCCCAGGCGGATGAAGCGCTCTTCACCCAGGCGAGGTTCCACGCGGCGCTCTTTCAGGTATTCGGCTGTCGCTGGTTTCATGGCGTCCCCCTTCGTGAATCAAAAATGCCAGCGGCAGCACCGGGGCGAATGGCATATGCCGCAGGCCTTGCCCTGCGACCGATTCGTCCTTCGTCGAGACGCGCTCGCAATCATTATTTCGAAAACATGGGGCCAGTATCGAATGCCGTAATCGCTGGTGCAACAAGAATCGGCCTGCCATGCCACTTGGATCAAGCCTGCCGCGCACTTTGTGTGAGATCAAGGCTGGACACAGGAGCGGGTTCGTGGAAGCTTTAGCAGCTAAAAATTCGGCAATCGACAGCGCATTCTTCATGCGATAGATGCATTGGCGCGGCCCCGATTTCATTGGTCCTGTTGCCGTATCGCCGCCACATGTGCATGCGACTGCTGGCATCTCACGCCATCAATACCTGTCAGCAATCGTTTTGACCGCCTCCAGGGGGATCTCTTTCTGTCCATGCGGAAAGGCGCAGCCATCGGAGGAGAAGCGCGCTATTGCCGTGTAGTACTCGTACAGCAGACTATGAAAATTTGTTGCTGACATTGATCAAGGTCGGCCCAGATGCATGTCAAATGTTCCCACTTGGATGCTGCCTATTGCCGCTGATCAACCGTGCTACTTTCGGCATACATTCCTGCTAAATCTGCTCTCGTACCTGCAAAAAAATGGTTCGACCGAGGTATTACCCGGTGATTAAAGGGTTTCAGTCGCTGCACAGGGCGGAACTACCGTGCTAGTTTCGGCATACATTCCTGCTAAATTTGCTTTCGTACCTGTAAAAAAATGGTTTGGTCGAAGTTGTGTCCGACGATTTTTGTGGTTTAGTCGCTGCGCGAAGCGGGGCAGGATAGGTGAAGTTAGCTAACCTTCGGTTAGCTAACTTCCCACCTGCTTATTCGCACCTGCGGTGCTCAACGGAACTCCCGGTTTAGACTTTCGAATGAGCATGCTCCAACTGCACCTACTGCACCTACTGCGCCTTATGTGTAAGTCCGCGTCCGAATGGCAGCACCTTGCGCTCCTAGCCAGCCCATCTCAAAGGCGTATTCGATCAGTCTTCTCAGTCCTAGTCGAGGCTTATGTTTCCCTGGTGACCTCTTCATATTTCCTTTTCAGCATGTAATAGGCACAGCAAATGAAGAGCTTGTTGGAACTGGACCAGCACAATCCATATTCAAAGTTATTTCTTCGACGATCTTGTATAGATTTGGTAGGTTGACGCAGAAGAATCCCTATTGATCAGGGGTTTTAATAAGAATTAAAAATGATTTGAGTGGTTCTAAAATACTCCTTCAAGTAGGATGGATGGGGAAATTGCAAAACTGATGGCGCTGTATTTTCGGTGTAACATTGCGGCTTTCCGAGAGAGCTAAACAATCGGTTATTGGAATATGGATGATCAAGTTAATAATTTTTGTTCCTAATTAAGTGTTAATGTGATAAAGTTTTTCCGTAATGTAGAGAAGTTTGTTGCGTACTTTACCTCAATAGGACATTAATGAATATTTTACCCACTAAAGATGCCGCCGAGTTGGACGAAGTTTCTGAGGCCTTGGAAATTGTTTTTAAGGATACCAGCAACTTTATCGTCATAGGCCTGACTGGTCGCACGGGATCTGGATGCTCCACCAGTGCCGAACTACTTAGCTCTTCGCGGCTTCCTATTCCAGAGGCTGCTAACTCACATTATATAGGGAATGAAAAGAGAAAATATCAAATAGTCAAGAATTATATTGATAAGAAATGGGTACCATTTCAATGGTTGCAAATTAGATCGGTATTGACGCGCTATATTTTGGAGCTGGATTTCTCTGATTTTTGTAAGCTAGTTTGCGAAATATTGCGTGAAAATCAACATGACGTAGAAAATCATATAGGATACTTTAAGGATGAATATAGTGAATTCTACTCAAAAATTTCTAATTTTTTAATTAGTTCGGAAGAGTCGATAGGCGATATAAATGCAAAGAAGCTTGCGGCATATCAATTATATTTTATTGATTTGCCAATTTTCTCTAATAGTGTTCGTGATTGTTTGAAGAGAATTTCAGCAGGTGCCTACACATCTATTTATCAAAAAATCGGTGATAATGTTAGGGCTTCTGGTCGTGCTGATAATGCTAGTTTTAATCCAAAGAAGGTTTTTGCTTTCGCGGAAACCATCAGTCGAATAATTAAGTCAGCGAGATATTGGGCGAAAACGAAAGGAATTCCTTGTTATCTCGTGGTAGATGCTATTCGAAATCCATATGAGGCAGTATACCTTCGTGAACGTTATCCGGATTTCTTTTTGGTATCAATTAACACGGAGAATGAGAATAGATTGGCGCATCTTAGGAATAGCCATAAGTTTACTGATCAGCAAATCTCTGATTTGGATAAGAAAGAGTATCCACATTCGCTAATGGGGAGCAAAAAATATAGCTCACAAAATATTCAAAAATGTATCGAAATTGCAGATATCCATATCAATAACCCAAAGGCTGATCAGTACGGGACTAGTGAGCTTGCGAGTCAACTCGCTTGGTATGTCGGGTTAATGATGCATCCAGGACTCTCATTATGCCAACTTCCATGGAAACCTGTATGCAAATAGCCTACACAGTCAAAAAGTCTTCAGGTTGCATTTCAAGACAGGTGGGCGCTGTGGTTACTGATGAATACTATTCGGTTAAGTCAGTTGGTTGGAATAATACTCCTGCTGGTCAAGTTCCTTGTTTATTACGGAATGCTTCACATCTTCTTGATGGTATCGACGTTGTCGCATATAGTAAATATGAAAGAAATGACTCTGTATTCCGTGGAATAATGGTTTCAAAGTTTTCGAAGGATATTATCGATAAGGCGAATCAAAATGGACGAAATTTAGCTTACTGTTTTAAGGATATACAGAACGAAAAAGAAGGTGAGAAAAATCAAGTTCATACTCGTGCATTGCATGCGGAGGAAAATGCATTTTTACAAATTTCGAAGTTCGGAGGTCAAAAATTAAAGGGTGGAATATTGTTTACGACAGCGAGTCCGTGCGAGTTGTGTGCGAAAAAAGCGTATCAGATCGGCCTTGCAAAAATTTATTATATAGACCCATATCCGGGCATCGCAACTAGTCACGTTCTTACATCTGGAGATTTTAGCCCAACGTTAATACTTTTTAGAGGTGCAATTGGTGCAACTTATGATCGTCTATATCAACCTATTATGCCCTACAAGGAGGAGTTGGACATGTTGCTTTCTATTCCAAAAAAACTTCGTAGTGAGGAAGTGAAGTTGAACGAATTATCGGAAGAGAACTCTTCTTTGAAACGGCGATTGGAGATTCTCGAGGCGCGATTGATAGAAAAAAATATAAATTCTTCAAAAAACCAATAATTAATTACGGCTAGATAACACCTATGCAGCACCTATAGGGTTAGGTCTGCCATTTGGACACGGGCTGATACATTGAGCACTGCAGAAGCCTGGTCAGTTAGACCAACGAACGCACGTCCTCAGCACGCAATGCCGACGACAAAGACCGATGGGCTTCAACTGCAACCACAGCACCAATCCGTGTCCAAATGGCGGACCTGACCCCGAGTGCGTTGACAGGCGTTGAATGGTGCATTGCCACAATTTCGGAACAGTTGAGCGGCGGACGGTGGACAAGTATTGGCCATTTTTTGTTGCAAGCATCGTTTCGCGGTGACACTTTATGTATTTTTCTACTGGGCAAGATGCTATCCTGATCACATCTGTTAATTTTTTTTGGAATCATGCGAATCGAGAGGGTCGTTATGCACAATACCTACAACATATACAAGATTCGTCATGAACGATTAAATGATCTAAAACAAAAATTGGAAATGGTCGGCCTTTTCGAGCAGAAGACATTGCAGTCTAAAGAATACGAAATGAAATTTTACTTTTCTGAAAAGGTGGAGGGGAATCCTATTTGGTGGTGGCAAACATACCGTGATTTTTTCAAAGATGGACTAGAAGAACCTAAAAATTATTTTTATTTTGGCGTCCTGCTTTGCTCAGATACTAAGAACGAGGAAAGAATATATGCCGTCAGTTTAGGTAAAGCTCACTTCTACTTATCTAAGTTCATTAGTTCGGATTTCGGCATAAATTTAGCAGTTCGTATGGCTGACGAAAATACTATTCTTTTAAAGAAAAGTCGATATTTCGCGGGTTCCAAACGACAAGATGTTTCTTCGTACGAGAAATTTCAAAAAGATAGTTATGAGCCAGGGGAGTCAGTAGACCATTTAAAACTCAAAGCGTCGGATAAGGAAATATGGGGAAAGAAAAATATAATTTTTGCTGATTCCATACAAATGGATATGGACATTCATCCGTCGAATCTATCATCTGTTTTCGAACAGATTGATGCTCATTCTGTTAAGGACGAAATAATTCAGTTGCCAAAACTTGAACAGGTGGAAAATGAATTGGGGTATGATTTAGATGGTTTGCTGCTTGCATGTCTAAGGGATGAACAGGGGAAGGTAAATGTTGAAGAATTTTCTGTTCACGGAGTAGCGATTTGCTTTAGCTTTCACGACTATGAATATAGACTGTCAGCCAAGAATCCAGGTCAAGATAAATATCATAAGAAAAATATCGGAAACACGTTGGAAATTTCGGCCATTCGTGAATTCCTTGAGGAAAACAGGGATATTGTTGATGTTAATTCAATTCGAGTCCAGTTTCAGAATGATGAACTTGGAAGTTTTACAAAAGGACTCAAGGAGGTCCTAGATCTTCCTATATTCCATGATAATTCATACTACTTCCTCCGAAATGGAGAGTGGTATAAGTTCAATCAAATATTCATGGATTATCTTAAGCGCTCGCTTGAGAGCATCGAGTTAGTTAAAATGGTTGATCTGAGCGAAAAAGATTACCTTGCGTGGAAGGCCGATAAGGAAAGGAAGATTTTAGAAAAAGAAGATGTTGATGATAAGTTGGTATATCGAGAAAGTTATTTCAATAAAAAACTATGTACTGACCATGGTTATGAATTGCTGGATCGGCAACTTACACAAATACGGTCATTGAGCGAGGGAAAGCAGAAATATAAGGTTGAAATTGCTGACCTATATAAAGAAAATGAAATAATTTCCGTTAAAATATCAGAAGCTAATCATGATCTTATTTATAATATCGAACAATCAAAAGACTCGGTTGAGTTAATAATGAGGAAATCTGTTGATTTTGAACATAAGTTGGTTTCTGCAGGATTGTGGTTCGTATTTGAAGGCAATGTTGAAAAAATTACGGATATAAATTCAGTTCAGTTTTTATTGGCAATAGAAGCTTGGCGGAAATTAGTGAAAAGTTTTAATCTTAAACCGAGAATTTATATATCGAAACATGACTTGACCTAGAATTTTATAAAGTGAAATACGGAAGGTCTCGGCGCCGCTGAGGGTATGTTTTGGGGTATGCGGCAACCTGAACATAGCCGATAATTATGCGCCACAATGGATTCGTTCATGATAGTAATCCCCCCTCTTCCATTTCTGAGCGGCATCGGCATCGGCATTGGCATTGGCGGAACATCCCAGCTCATCACCCCGAATATCCCAAGCCCCCGCAAACCTTATCCCATCTCAACCCCCTCACAGTTTCCCCATGTATCGTAAGCCTCTCCTACCAAGCCCGGAGAGTCCCATGTCCTACACCTACACCAAAGTCACCGACCTGGAAAAAACCACCATGGTCGGAAATCATCAATGCGTTGCGCTGGTCCGCCATTACGCGGGCGCCCCAGCCACATTGGCCTGGAAGCAGGTGGAGGCAGTGCTGGGAAATCGTTTGCTGCGCAAGGGCACGGCCATTGCCACGTTTATCAACGGCAAGTATGCGAATCATCAACAAGGCAATCACGCGGCCCTGTATATGGGGCAGGCGCTGGATGGGATCATTGTCATGGACCAGTGGACGGGCAAGCGCCCGGGCATCGTGACTTCGCGCACCTTGCGTGCCAAAGGCCAGTACAAGAATGGCTTGCATATCGACCCCAGCAACAATGCCGACGCTTTTTTCGTCATCGAATAGGGGAGTGTCCATGCAACATCAACGTTTGTTGACCGCGCCGCCTGCTGCCTATTCCCTCTGTTCGCGCAGGCTGCGATGCCCGCCGTCCATGCTTGCCCGGAGAGCGTGCCCGAGGCATCGATCAGGCTGAACGCCGTGCCGGCTGGCTGGACGCCGTATATCGGCAGCCCACTCTACCTGAGTGCCGCGGCGCCGATCGACGGCGCGCCAGCGCGCAGGGGGCAGCTCGTGCCCAGCGGGGAGCGTAAGAAGCAAGGGAGAACGACGCTCAGCTACCGCCTGGAAGGCCCCTACCCAGACGGCAAGTGGCTGCAATGCAGCTACGGCGAGCATGGCGAAGTCACGCTGTCGCGGAGGATGGACGACAGCGTCAGCCTGTGCGAGTTTACTTACAGAAAAGGCCGCAAGGCCGGGCAGAACGAGATCGATATCGATTGCCGGTAAGTGAATTGGTATCAGCGGTATTGCTGCGTGAATCGCAGGCCGCTGCAATCAGTGCCTGTAGCTGTGCATGCCGGCTTACGCGTTCCGCTAAGCCGACCTACGCAACTGCCGCCTGCCCGCAGCGCAGACGCAAAAAAGCCCGCCGAAGCGGGCTTTTTCACTCTACCGTCAAACCAAACGCTCAGAACTGGTTCATCGTATTGTCTTTACCGGCAGCTTTGAGCGCCGCTTCGCCGCTGAAGTAATCCTTGTGATCGTCGCCGATGTCCGAGCCGGACATGTTTTGATGTTTCACGCAGGCGATGCCCTGGCGGATTTCCTTGCGCTGCACGCCGGCCACGTAGCCCAGCATGCCTTGGTCGCCGAAGTATTCCTTGGCCAGGTTGTCGGTCGACAAGGCGGCCGTGTGGTAGGTCGGCAGGGTGATCAGGTGGTGGAAGATGCCGGCTTCGCGGGCCGAGTCGGCCTGGAAGGTGCGGATCTTCTCGTCGGCGGCGATCGCCAGTTCCGTCTGGTCGTATTCCACGCTCATCAGCTGGGCGCGGTCGTAGGCGGACACGTCCTTGCCTGCTGCCGCTTTCATGCCGTCGAAGATTTGCTGGCGGAAGTTCAGGGTCCAGTTGAACGATGGGCTGTTGTTGTACACCAGCTTGGCGTTCGGGATGACCTTGCGGATTTCGCTGACCATGCCGCCGATTTGCGCGATATGCGGTTTTTCCGTTTCGATCCACAGCAGGTCGGCGCCGTTTTGCAGCGAGGTGATGCAATCGAGCACGCAACGCTCTTCGCCGGAACCGGCGCGGAACTGGAACAGGTTGCTCGGCAGGCGTTTTGGACGCAGCAGCTTGCCTTCGCGCTTGATGATGACGTCGCCATTGCCCAGCGCGTCGGCCGACACTTCTTCGCAGTCGAGGAAGGAATTGTATTGGTCGCCCAGGTCGCCTGGTTCATTCGTCACGGCGATCTGCTTGGTCAGGCCGGCGCCCAGCGAGTCGGTGCGGGCGACGATGATGCCGTCGTCCACGCCCAGTTCCAGGAAGGCGTAGCGGATGGCGCGGATCTTGGCCAGGAAGTCTTCGTGCGGCACCGTCACTTTACCGTCCTGGTGGCCGCATTGTTTTTCGTCGGATACCTGGTTTTCGATCTGGATGCAGCAGGCGCCCGCTTCGATGAACTGTTTCGCCAGCAGATAGGTGGCTTCGGCATTGCCGAAACCGGCATCGATGTCGGCGATGATGGGCACGACGTGGGTGACGTGGCCGTCGATCTTGGCCTGGATCGCTTGCTTTTCAGCACCTTGGGCCGCATCCAGCTGGCGGAACAGGCCGCCCAGTTCGCGGGCATCGGCCTGGCGCAGGAAGGTGTACAGCTCCTTGATCAGTGCCGAGACGGCGGTTTTTTCATGCATCGATTGATCCGGCAGCGGGCCGAACTCGGAGCGCAGGGCGGCGACCATCCAGCCGGAGAGGTAGAGGTAGCGGCGGTCGGTGCTGTTGAAGTGTTTCTTGATCGAGATCATCTTCTGTTGACCGATGAAACCGTGCCAGCAGCCGAGCGACTGGGTGTACTTGGATGGGTCCGCATCGTAGGCAGCCATGTCGTTGCGCATGATCTTGGCCGTGTACTTGGCGATGTCCAGGCCGGTCTTGAACTTGTTCTGGGCGCGCATGCGGGCGGCGGACTCGGGATTGATGGCGTTCCATGCGCTGCCTTGTTGGTCTTTCAAACCGGCAACAGCTTTGATGTCGTCTTGATATTGGGACATGTGAATCTCCTAAAAAGAAAAGCTATGTTTGAGAAAATCGCCGAGTGCGCCACAACGTCTTGTCGAAGCAAACTGCATGACTAAATAGTAGGCCGATTCGCGCCGATGTTCAAGTCTTATATAAGACATATAACTTAAATTAAGTCTTTGTTTTTCAACGGCTTAATTATAATTTTTCAGGATGTGAAATGAATTTTCAAAAAGTGAGAGCGGCGGTGTGAGCCATTGCTCATCAGGATTTCGCAATATGAAACGTCTTTTCAGATTTTGGTGCAGCGCGACATTCTGGGCGAAAAAAAAGCACCCGAAGGTGGCCTGGGCCGTAGCCAGCTGAGTTATCGGCCAACAGTCTGCCGCTGATCCTTGATGAACAGCGCCGTCAGCATGCCCACCACGCACACGCCGATCACATAATAGGCGGGGCCCAGCACGTTGTTCTTCAGCATCAGGGTCACGACCACGGGCGTCAGGCCGCCGAAGATCGCGTACGACAAGTTGTAGGAAAACGACAGTCCCGAGAAGCGCACCTGGGCCGGGAACGCTTGCACCAGCACGTAGGGCACGGCGCCGACGACGCCGACGAACAGGCCCGTCATCGCGTACAGGGGCAGCAGCAGGTCGGGGCGGGTGCCGACGGTGGTGTAGAAGATATAGGTACTGATGGCCAGCAGCACGGAGCCGGTGAAGATCACGCGCTTGCCGCCCAGGCGATCGGCCAGCATGCCGGCGATGATGCAGCCGAAGGCCAGGCACAGGGTTGCCACGGTATTGGCGACCAGGGTGGTGCGCGGCGCGATGTGGTGGATCTTTTGCAGCAGGGCCGGCGTCATCAGGATGACGACGACGATGCCGGCCGATAACATCCACGTCAGCAGCATCGATACGACGACGGCGCCGCGGTGGCTGCGCAGCACGGATTTCAAGGGCATTTCCGTGGCCAGCGCCTTGCGTTGCTGCATTTCTGCAAAAACCGGGGTTTCATGCAGCCAGCGGCGCAGATACATGGCGCCAAAGCCGAAGATGCCGCCCAGCAAGAATGGATAGCGCCAGGCGCCGTCGGTGATTTCTGCCGGCGTGTAGACGGTATTCAAGCCCGTCGCGACGAGCGAACCCAACAAAATACCGACAGTCAGGCCGGCCGTCAGCACGCCGCAGGCAAAGCCCGTGAAACGGCTCGGTACATGTTCGGAGACAAACACCCAGGCGCCCGGCACTTCGCCGCCCACGGCCGCGCCTTGGAAGACGCGCATCAAGAGCAGCAGCAGCGGGGCGGCCAGGCCGATGGTGGCGTAGGTCGGCAGCAGGCCGATCAGCAGGGTCGGCACGGCCATCATCAGGATGGAGAGGGTGAACATGCGCTTGCGGCCCAGCAAGTCGCCGAAGTGGGCCATGACGATGCCGCCCAGCGGACGCACGACGTAGCCGGCGGCGAAGATGCCGAAGGTTTGCAGCAGGCGCAGCCATTCCGGCATTTCCGGCGGGAAGAACAATTGGCCGATGGCGTTGGCAAAGAAGACGAAGATGATGAAATCGTAGAATTCCAGCGCGCCGCCGAGGGCGGCCAGCGACAGGGTTTTATAGTCTTGCTGGGTGAGGGGACGGCTTGCGGCGTGGATGGCGGCGGTGTTGGAAGTAGGCATGTGTCTCGTTCTTGTGTGTTATCGGAGATTGCCAGATCTAGCATACGCATTTCCGCCGCGTGAGTAAATGCGGCGCGTATGGGGAGCCGCCTCAGCTGTGCTTAATACAACGCCGCTATCATCCGCGTTGACTTCATTGGAAAGGACACAGTATGCATATCATGATGATCGTGGGCGCCAGCCGGGGCCTGGGACGCGCGCTGGTGGACGGTTTGCTCGCTGACGGACATACCGTCATCGGCGTATCGCGCCAGCAACCCGCCGACTTGCCTGCCGGCCAAGGTACACAGCTGCAATGGATCGCGGCGGACCTGGCCGCACCCGCGGAGGCCGTCGAACGCATCGCGCGCGAAGCGCCAGCCATGCTGGACGCGGTGATCTACAACCTGGGCATATGGGAAGAGAAGGCCTTCAGCGACGATTATGCGTTTCTCGGCGATGCGGACGATACTATCGTCGGCATGGTCAATACCAACATCACGGCGACGATATTGCTGCTCAAGCGCCTGGTGCCGCGCTTGTTGGGCAGCAACAAGCCGCAGCTGATCCTCACGGGCTCGACGTCCGGCCTGCGCCAGAGCGGCCGCCCGGAAGTGACGTTCAGCGCCTCGAAATTCGCCCTGAACGGCATCGCCGATGCCTTGCGCGAAGGATTCCGCTCACAGGGACTGGCCGTGACGGCGCTGCAGCTCGGTTATTTGAATACCTATGACGGCTTGTCCGTGCCGCTGGCGGACGCCGCCGCGCGGGGCGAAGGCGAACTGATACCCGTGCATGACGTCGTCGCCGTCGTGCGCATGCTGCTGAGCTTGTCGAATGCCTCGTTCGTGCGCGAACTGGTGCTGCCGGCGCTGCGCGACGAGCGTTTCTAGCCGCTAGGCGTCTGCGCCATAGACTTCGCTCCAGCCGAGACGCTCTTCCAGCCACTCATCCGCTTCGGACGAGTCCATGTGCAGCAGCAGGGCGCCCAGCCGCAGCTGGCCCTTGGCCAGGGCCAGCACGGCGAACACGGATTCCAGCATGACGGGGTCAAACTGGCCCTGCAGCTCGCGCGCGGCGATGGCGGGCAGCTGCGCCCAGGCTGCCTGGTAGCTGGCGGCCAGCCAGTCCGGCAGCGGCGGATTGTGCTGGCGGTGGCGTTCCAGTTCGATCAGGGCGATCAGCGCATAGAAATCTTCCTCGCGCGATTGTGCGTTGCCCAGCAGGTGGACGAGCTGGGGCACGGCCGCATACGAGGCCACGCCCACGTCGCCCTGGTGGTGCAGCTCTTCCCACAGCTCATGCCAGACGTCTTCGCCCGCCTGCATGGCCTTGAGCGCCCCGGCCACGTCGTAAGGTACGCGGTAGCCGCCTTCCAGGGTGGGCCAGAGGGGATCGTCGAGTGATAGCAGCATGGGTTTCCTTGATGACGCAGCTCGCTTGAGCAAATGCGCACTATACAAGCACTAAGCAAGCACCCGGCGCACGCAGCGCGCATAGCCGTCAAACGCGCGCGCATTCTGGTAGGCAACGCCCGTGTCGAAATCCTTGCACCAGACTTCGTCCTCGCTGTCGCCCGGTTCGCTCGACCAGTGCCAGTTGGGCCGGAACGCGTCTTTCAAGGTCGCATACAGCAAGGTCTGCTCGCGCCGATCCGGCAGGCTATGGCCGAGGCCGGCGGCCCAGTTGGATGCGGCTTGCCAGCAATGGTTCTCCAGCTCGCACTCGTCCGGCAGCAGCACCAGGTGGTAATCGGGCGCGCCATCCGTGCCGAGGGTCAGGCCGGCGTAGCGTTCGCCCTGTCGCAAGGGGACAGGCGCGGCGGCCGCTGGCGGCAGTTCGGCGCGGCGCACGGCGCAGGCGCGGCCGGCGTAGGTCTTGCGATAGTTGTACTGGGTGCCGTTGTCGAAATCGTGGCTCCAGGCCATGCGGGGCAGGATGGCGTCCGCTTCCGACGACCAGTACCAGGCATCCGGGAAGGCGTGGCCCAGGTTGGCGTGCAGCAAGGCCAGTTCGCTGCGCGTCGGCAAACAGGCGCCGCGCGCCGCGGCCCAGGCTAGTGCGGCTTGCCAGGGCAGGGCATCGGCTTCGCCGGGCAGCAGGAATAGCTGGTAGCCGGCGGCACCGTCCTGGCCAGGCATGATGCCCGCGTAGCGCTCGCCGGCAGCGGTGCCCAGGTCGTTATGCCTGGCGTGCATAGGCAAACATATGTTGTACATACTCGGCCTTGCCGAGCGGCACGCCGTTATGGCGCAGGATGTTGTAGGCCGTCACCAGGTGAAAATAGAACTGCGGCGTGGCCCAGTTGAGCGCGTATTCCAGGCCCGTCATGTCGAAGCTCAAGCCGCCGGCCAGGGTAATCGACACTTGCTGCTCTGCACCCGCGTCGACCGCTGCGCGGTCCGCCGCAGCGAGCATCGCTAGCGTGTCTTCGATCAGCGCCTTGGCTTCCGTCATGCTGGCGGGCGTGGCGACCTGGGGCAGCGTCTGCCGCGTCAGGCGGCACACGGCTTCCTGCGCCTGCGTGCACGTAAATTCCACCTGCCGCGCCAGGGTGTGCATGTCGGGCGCCAGCCGTGCATCGAGCAGGTTTTGCGGATCGAAACCCAGCGTCTGGGCGCGTTCTTCGCCTTTAGTTAACAGCGTCGTCAGGGAGCGCAGCATCTGTGCAAAGCAGGGGACGGTGATCGAGTAGACCGACATTGACATTCCTCAAGTAGTTATATGAACAGGGGGAAAGGCAGGCGGCCCCTACGGATGCCCCAGCACGCCCGGGCAATGCTCGAACCAGCCATCGTCTTCTTCCTGGGCAATAAACGCCGCGATCAGCGCCTGCTGTGCGGGCGGCACGGTGGCCAGCAAGGTGTTGAAGCAGCTAATTGCTGAGGCGTGGGGCGTGCCGGCACCATTGGCGATGCCGACGAGAAAGTCGCCGGCCCAGTCGGGCAAGGTGGCGATCAGGCGCGGCAGTTCGTGCAGCAGGGCCGTGCAATACGCTGTCTCGCCGAAACGCCAGGCGGCGCGGTTGGCCGTCTGGTAGGCGCCGTAGTCGTGTTCGGCTTGCACGGACTGAAAAATGGCCAGCGCGTAGTGCGCGCCTTCCTTACCCGTCAGCGCATCGAGCATGGCGCAGTAGCGCTGGAAGCGCCGCTGGGCTTCATGAGGCGGCGTGGACGTGTCGTCATCCTGGACGATATTGCCCACAATTAATAATTCGGCTTTCCAGAGTTCAAATGCAGTTGGCATGGCATGAATGAAATGATCGCGATGGGCTCTCATTATGACTTGTGTGCCCGTATTTTACTCACAGTGACAGATTCCTTTTCGGTGAAAATGAATCATCTTTGTTCTTCTATTTATTGACTTTACTGTTCACTGGCTGTGGCGACTCATCGTTACAAATGAAAGTCGGTTGATGGTTTCAATGCGATTATTTTTCTTTGCTTGAAATAGATAATAAGAATCCGGCGCTGGAATTACGATATTTTATGCTGTTCAATTCAGCTGTTGCCTATCATATTTTTTAGTTATCGTGAATAATTCGGGTCGAGTGAAATATCATTAACCTGATCGGAATATCACGTGAATAGTAGAATTTTATTTTGTGCGCTGGCTTTTGCTGCCTTGTCGGCCTGTGGTGGCGGGAGCAATGATGCGGCGGACAATGGCGGCGTCGTGGCGCCCCCCCCACGTTACTGTGGTCAATACGCAGCCAGTCGCGCAAGCCGGGCCCACCCAAAGCGTGGTGGTTGGCAGCGTTGTGACCCTGGATGCGAGTACCAGCTCCGACGCCAATGGCGATGCCTTGACCTATAAATGGGTGATGAGTTCCAAACCCGTCACCAGTGCCGCCGCCCTCGATTCCTTATCCGCCGTGAAACCGACCTTTACCGCTGATGTGGCTGGCACTTACATGGCCACCTTGCAGGTCAACGATGGCAAGATCAGCAGCGAGCTATCTTCGGTCACGATCACCGTATCGGTAGCCAATGCACCGCCGGTCGCCAACGCGGGGCATGCAATGACCATCGTTGCGGGTATGGGCATCATGTTGGACGGTAGCGCAAGCAGCGATGCGAATGGCGATATCCTCACCTATAAATGGAGCCTGGTATCGAAGCCGGCCGGCAGTACTGCACGGATCGTGGATGCAAACTCCGTGCGTCCGTATGTCGACGTGGATTTGCCGGGTGCCTATGAACTGAGCCTAGTTGTCAATGATGGCAAGGTGGATAGTGCGCCGGCTTTCGTGACGACGACGGCGGTTGTCGGCAATGTCCGGCCATTGGCCAATGCGGGCGTGGCGCAGAACGTGCTTAAAGGTAGCACCGTCATTCTCGACGGCAGCGCAAGTTCCGATGCGAATGGCGATGCCCTGACGTATTACTGGACCCTGACTTACCGTCCTGTGGGGAGTACTGCCACGTTGTCGTCCGCAACGCTGGTGAACCCCTCTTTTATCGCCGACAAGGCTGGCACGTATGTCGCCACGTTGCGTGTGTGGGACGCAGCGACAATGAGCGATTCAATGAGCGTCACGATTACGGCGACGTCCACGAATGCCGCCCCGGTGGCGAATGCCGGGGTGGATCAGCGTGTGCAGGCAAGTGCGTATGGTGTGACCCTCGATGGCAGGGGCAGTTCGGATGCGGACGGCGACAATCTCAGTTATAAATGGACGTTCATCTCCGTGCCTGCAAATAGCATGCTGCAGCCATTTCCCGGCGAATGGGACCGCAGCCAGACAGTCAGCAGATTTTTGGCGAATGTGCCGGGAACCTATGTCGTCAGCCTTGTCGTCAATGACGGTACGGTCGACAGTGCGCCATCGACCGCCACCATTATTGCCACTGCAAGTTCGACCAATGCGGAGCCGAGGGCCAATGCGGGCATAGATCAGTTTGTCGCGCCAGGAACGACCGTGCGTTTGACGGGACTTGGCAGTACGGATGTGGAACACGATGTCTTGACATACCGCTGGCAATTGAGGAGCAAGCCTGCTGGCAGCGCGGCCGTGCTGTCATCACTGACTGCCGCGCAGCCGACATTTTTCGCAGATATGGCCGGCAGTTATGTCGCGACATTAATCGTCAACGATGGCTCGGTGAATAGTAGCGAAGATAATATGGCGGTGACGGCGACGCCGAATCTGCTCAATTTGTACCAGGTGCAGGACAATGGGGCCGGTCCGGTCGACACGAAGGCCGGTTTGCCTTACCTCGCCAATGCGACGGTACATAAGTCGTGCTCGGGATCGTGTGCGGCCAACTTTACGGTCGATACCTTCAAGGTGGCCGCCGCCGGGACGAGCTTCATGATTACCCAGGTGACGGCCGTCGACAGTACCGGCAAGGTCGTTCCAGCCATCGTCGGTCTGGTGTCGGGCCAGGTCATTCCTGCCGGCAGCAGCGCCACCTTCTCGCTGGTGTCGCCCAAGACGAATGGCGCAACTGCCAAACTGACGTACAAGTTCTTTGTGGCGGAAACGGGCCAGTCTTTCGTTTATAACGCAGACTTCACGTCAAATTAAGTGATGTAATATGGCGAATGCCGGGCTTCGGTCCCGTATTCGCCAGCCCTTCTTGCCTGTGTTCCCATGCCCACCTGGACTTCCCCGCCCCAACTCGTCGCCCTGGCCGCCTTTTATGCGCAGGCGCAAGCCCATCCGGAAACGCTCAGTGATGCTGTCTTCCTGGAAAATGTGAAAAACGCCCACTGGCCCACCAATTGCTGGAATTATGCGGAAGCATCGTTCGCCATCATCGCCCCAGCCTGCCTGCTGCGTCCGCATCTGACCGCCGAGCTGATCGCCTTGCCCATCGACGCCATGATCGCGGGCGGCCTGGAGGAGGCGGAGCAAGTCATCGCGATTGGCCTGGCCTGCGCCACGCACGACGCGCCGTATGTGGAGGTGAGCGAGGAGGGCAGGCGCTGGCTGACGCAGGTGTGGCCGGGACTGGGGGAGGTGGTCGAGACCGTGTTCCGGGCCAGGCTGCAAGCGGCGCTGGCCGATGACGAGGAGTAAACGCTGACGCTTGACGCCGAAAGCTCATTTGCGTTAGTGCATACGTAACTACTTACATATATCCTTTCAACATGTCTTCCACCCTGCAAACCTACGGCTCCCTGATGCTGGCCAGCCGCCTGCGCCGTCTTTCCGATCAACTGTATGCCGGTGTCGATACCAGCTATGTGGCCGCCGGCGTCGAACTGACGTCGCGCTGTTTCCCCTTGTTATTGCTGCTGCGCGACAACGGCCCGACGGCGATCACGGCCCTGGCCGCGCAGATCGGGCAGACGCATCCGGTGGTGGTGCAGCTGGGGCGCAAGCTGCTCGATGCCGGCATGGTGGCGGAGCTGCCGGACGCCAGGGATGAGCGGCGGCGCTTGCTGGCGCTGTCCGACGCCGGGCAGGCGCTGCTGCGCAACATGGCGCCTCTGTGGGACGACGTGCGCGCGGCCGTCGACGCCGTCTTCGAGCAGGGCACGCCGCAGCTGATGGCCAGCCTGGACCGGGCTGAAGCGCGCCTGCAGTCGCAAGGCTTTGGCGAGACGATCGCCGCTTGCCGGCGCCAGCGCGAACGGGCCGCCGTGGAGATTATCGCGTACGACGCCCAGTATGCGGCCGACTTCAGGCGCCTGAATATCGCCTGGCTGGAGCGCTACTTTTATGTCGAGGCGCTGGACGACAAGGTGCTGTCCGACCCGCAACGCTCGATCCTCGACGATGGCGGGCAGATTTTCCTCGCCCGCCTCGATGGCAAGACCGTCGGCACGTGCGCGCTGATCCGCGCCGGCGACACCAGCATCGAGCTGTCGAAAATGGCCGTCACGCCCGAATGCCAGGGACTGGGCATTGCGCGCCGGCTGATCGAGCGGGCCTTCGACGCCTTCGAGGCCAGCGGCGCACAACTGCTGTTCCTGGAATCGAACAGCAAGCTGGCGCCCGCCATCCGCCTGTACGAAAGCAGCGGTTTTACCCACGTGGCGCGGCCGGCCGGCGACGCCCATTACCAGCGCGCCGACGTCTACATGGAGTGGCAGGGCAGGTAGCACACGCGAGGGCGCCACGCGGCGCTCCCCATCGGCCGTCTCCCGCGTTACAATACGTGCTTCCATAACGGAACCGTGGTTCCACTATCGAGAGACGCCGACGCCGCATGCCTTCCTTCCCGATGCCCTTCCCGCAGTTGATCGTTCCACCCGAGCCCACCCAGGCGCGCAGCAAGCTGGCCTTCGAGCGCTTGCTGCTGGTGGGGGAACAGTTGCTGGCGGAAAACCGTTTCGATGAAATCGGCGTGGCCGACCTGGCAAAACTGGCGGAAACCTCGGTGGGCACGTTTTACCGTTTGTTGGGCGACAAGGACACCTTGAGCCGCCTGCTGCTGCAGCGCTTTTTTTCCGATATGGTGGAAAAGGTCGAAACCCTGACGGAACTGCGCCAGTGGGAAGGGCGCAGCCTGGAAGCGTTCATCCGTGCCATGGTGGCCATGTTCGTGGCCGTCAACACGGGCCGGCGCGGCGTGCTGCGCGCCCTGATCACGCGCTGCTCGCAGGATGCGCAATTCCGCGACAAGGTGCACCAGATTAACCATCTGATTTCGCAGCGCACGGTCGCCGTGCTGGCCAGCAAGTCGTCCAGCATCCGCCACCCGAATCCCACGCAGGCCATGATGGTGGTGCCGCCCGTGCTGCTGGGCATCCTCAACCAGCACGTTTTGTCGGGCTCGCTGTCCTTTTTGTCGGCGGCTGCGCTCGAGGATGAACTGGTGCGTGTTGCTTTAAATTACCTGACTTCAGATATTTAGCGATTTAACTTGAAATCGGAATTCGGATTCCGTATTATGTTTTCCAACAGCAGGAAAACATATTCCTGCACCTGAACACAAAGCATGTTCAACAGCAAGGAGACAGAATGCGGCGTCACACGACATCCGATGTTCCATTGCATTACCTCGACTTGGGCAGGGAGCAGGGCGAGCCTGCGCAGTCAGAGCCTATTTTCCTGCTGCACGGCCTCGGATCCTGCGCCGCAGACTGGCGCCCGCAGATCGACGCGCTTGGCGCAAGCTACCGTTTGATCGTGCCCGACCTGCGCGGCCATGGCGCCAGTCCCGCGCCCAACGGCGACTGGCAGATCGGCGACTTCGCCAACGACCTTTTCAATTTGATGGACCAGCTCGACGTGCCGCGTGCGCACATCGTCGGCTTTTCGCTGGGCGGCATGGTGGGCCTGGAAATGGCCAACCGCGCGCCGGGCCGGGTGGCCAGTTTGTGCCTGATCAACTCGCAACCGTTCCAGGGCAGCAAGCCGGCGTCGCTGCTGTTTGCCTACTGGCTGCGGCGTACGGTGATCGCCACCTTCGGCCTGAAAGCCATGGGCAAGATCATCGGCAAGAAACTGTTCCCCGAGCCGGCCCAGCAAGCGCTGGTCGAGCGCTTCGCCACGCAGATGGCGGGCATGGACAAGCGCGCCTACCTGGCCGCGCTCGATGCCATTTTCCACTGGGATATCGATATTCACTTCCAGGCCCTGGCCATGCCCGTCTTCATCATGGCGGCGGACCAGGATTACACGCCCGTCGCCAGCAAGCGGGCCTTTGCCGCACAGTTTCAGCAGTGCGAGATCGAGATTATCGCGAACTCGCGCCATGCCACGCCCCTGGACCAGGCGCAGCGTGTGAATACCTTGTTGCAGTCCTTCCTCGCCACACATTCAAAATAAACAGGCCACTCGCCGCACGGGCAGAGGCCGGGAAACAGTCATCGCAGGGCAGGTGCTCGCATTGCGCGCGCGGGTACCGTTACGTCTTGCGATTCTGGAATCCGGCCGTCTTCCCTGGTGGTAAGCAAGCCTGACATTGGAGACGCTATGAAACTTGCTTTGAAATTGATGCCCGCCGCCCTCGCCGTTGCCGGCGCCTTCAGCTTTTCCACCCTGGCCCTGGCGCAGGAAGCCGCCGCCAGCGCCCAAAGCGCCAGCGAGGCCAGCGATGCGAAAGAACGCATGGAAACCGTCACCGTTTCCGCCCGCCGCCGCGAAGAGCGGCTGCAGGACGTGCCGCTGGCCGTCACGGCGTTTTCCGCCAAGGCCCTGGAGCGGGCGAATATCCAGAACCTGGCCGACTTGCAGGAGCGCGTGCCGAACCTGACCGTGTACGCCTCGCGCGGCACCAACACCACCTTGACGGCCTTCATTCGGGGCGTGGGCCAGGCCGACCCCGTCTGGGGCGTGGACCCGGGCGTGGGCATTTATTTCGACGACGTCTACATGGCGCGTCCGCAAGGCGCGCTGCTCGACGTGTTCGACGTGCAACGCATCGAAGTGCTGCGCGGCCCGCAAGGCACCTTGTATGGCAAGAACACCATCGGCGGCGCCATCAAGTACATTTCGCGCCCCCTGGCGAAGGAAAACGGCGCTTCGGCGGAAGTGGGCATCGGCAATTACAATCAGCGCAACTTCAAGGCCGCCTTCAATGTGGCCAACGAGAGCGGCACCTGGCGCGCGCGCCTGGCCGCTGCCAAGCTGGACCGCGACGGTTTCGGCCGCAACACCTTCAATGGCGAACAGGTCAGCGACCAGGACAGCACGGCCGCACGCCTGTCCGTCGGCTACTTTCCGCAAGATATCCCTTTGACCGTCGTGCTGAGCCTGGACGCCACGGACGACAAGTCGGGGGTGCGCGGCTTCCAGCG
The DNA here is from genome assembly GCF_056037845.1 of Janthinobacterium sp. TPC_1. NCBI lineage: Bacteria > Pseudomonadati > Pseudomonadota > Betaproteobacteria > Burkholderiales > Oxalobacteraceae > Janthinobacterium > Janthinobacterium sp. TPC_1. The sequence continues at coordinate 2,814,618 of NZ_CP195157.1, forward strand.
CATGGGCGTGAGCGCCTTCGATCCGCTCAAGCGGCCGGCCAGCACGGATGCGTATGACATCCAGAGCGGCATGCCTGGCAACAACTTCACGCACAACCGGGGCGGCTCGCTGGTGGCCAATTACACCTTGTCGAACGACTGGTCGGTGAAAGTGATCGGCGCCAAGCGGCGCAGCACCTCCGAGCAAACCATCGACTTCGACGGCTTGCCGCAACCGATTGCCGACGTGTTCGGCGACTCGCGCGACGAACAGAAAAGCCTGGAATTGCAGGCCTCGTACAGCGGCGACTACGGCGCCGGCGTGATCGGCCTGTACCGCTTCGAAGGCACGGCGGGCGGCGGCATCTACAACAACTTCCTGGGGCGCCAGTTCACGGCCGCCGTCAGCACGGTGGAAACGGACAGCACGGCGCTGTACACGGACTGGACCTGGCCGCTGGGCAAGGTGTGGAGCATCAATGCGGGCTTGCGCCACACGCGCGAGGAAAAGCGCGCCATCGTGCTCAACCGCTCTTTTGCCGACGTGGGCTTCACGCGGCCCATCCAGACGGCGGCCGACTTCGACAAGTCCTTGTCGGTGAGCAATACTTCGCCGAAAATTTCCGTGCGCTATGAAGCGTCGAAGACGACGAATTTCTACAGCAACCTGTCGCGCGGCTTCAAGTCGGGCGGCTACAACGTGCGCGCCAACAACCTGGTGGTGCCCGATTCCGCGCGCCCATACAAGGATGAAAAACTCGACGCGCTGGAAGTGGGCATGAAGTACGCGGCGCCCGACGACACCTTCGACGCCAACGTGGCCCTGTTCTACAACCGCTACAAGGATATTCAATTGTCCGTCTTCACCAGCTACGTGCAGCCGGGCGGCGTGCCGGGCTTCTATGGCGACTTCACGAATGCGGGCAAGGCGACGGTGAAGGGCGCGGAGTTCGAATTCTCGTGGCGGCCCAACCGCCAGTGGGAAGTCAACGGTTTCCTGGCCTTGCTCGATGCCAACTATGACGAGTTCATGAGCGGCGGCAAGAACATTGCGGATACGCAAAAGTTCAGCAACACGCCAGCCCGGCAAGTGGGCTTGAATGTGACGCGCACGGACCGCGACGTGTTCGGCGGCGCCTTGCGCAGCATGGTCGGCTATGGCTACCGCAGCAAGGTCTACCCGACCACGGACTTGAGCGAAACCCTGGCGCAGGGCGGCTACAGCATCTGGACGGCCGGCGTCGTGTGGGAAGCGCCGAAGAACTGGACGTTCAGCTTGCATGGCAGCAACCTGGGCAACAAGCGCTACCGCACGGATGGCTACAATATTCCGGCCGTGTTCATCCTCGACGGTTTCTATGGTCCGCCGCGCCAGATCATCGCCAAGGCTGGCTACAAATTTTAAGGGGTGGTAGAAGTGCCGGCTTGACGGGCGTCAAGCCGGGTCGTTGTCGCTGTTTTCGTCCTTAATAATAATCAGGAGACTGGCATGGCACATCTGCATCAACAACTGCGTCAATTCAATTCTTATCTGCATTCATCGCCGCCTGCGGCTTGCTGGCCGCGCTGCCGGCCACAGCCGGGCAGTGGGACTTCGGCCTGTACGCGAGCCTGTGGGGCTCGCGTGAATACCAGGTCTGGCTGCCGAGCAATTACAATCCGAACACGCCGCTGCCCGTCGTGCTGATGCTGCACGGCTGCGGTTCCGAGCCGAACAGCATGGCCGCCGTCAGCCGTTACAACCAACTGGCCGACAGCGAAAATTTCATCGTCGTCTATCCGCGCCAGAACGTCACGGCCAACCCCATGCGCTGCTGGAATTTCATGTTGCCGCTGAACCAGGAGCGGGGCACGGGCGAGCCGGCCGTGCTGATGGGCATCTTGAACAAGGTCAAGAATAACTACGCGGTGCAGGACAGCCGCGTGTACGTGACGGGCATCTCGGCCGGCGGCGCCATGGCCTCCATCATGGCCGCCTGTTACTCCGATGTGTTCGCCGCCGTGATGGTGCATTCGGGCGGCATGTACAAGGGCGCCACCGGCATGGTCACGGCCGCCGATTCGCTGTTCAACGGCAGTTCCTTCGACCCGAAAGTACGGGGCAAGGATGCCTGGCGCTGCTCCGGTTCGCCGCGCCGGCTGATGCCGACGATGGTGTTCCACGGTACTTCCGACATCGTCGTCAACCCCGTCAACGGCGAACAAACCATCGAACAATTCCTGCAGACCAGCGATTATGGCGACGATGGCCTCGACAATGACAGTGTGCGCTACCGTGCGGACAGCATCGTGCGCCAGACGGTGCCGTACGGCCGCAGCTATTCCATCGATACGTATCTGCACAACGGCGCCGTCATCGCGCAAAAGTACACGGTCGAGGGCATGAACCACGCGTGGAGCGGCGGCCCACCGGGCTGGCCATTCAGCGATGAGCTGGGCCCGGACGCCACCGTGATCAGCTGGAATTTCTTCAAGAATTACCAGCGCTGATGCAGTAAGGCAATTTACAGCTTGTACAATGGGCGCAGCAGCAATTGCGCCCCATTTTTTATACCTGCGAAAGATCCCATGCCTGCTTGCCGTTTGCCGTCCTGTCTTGCCGCCGTGCTGCTGTCCGCTTGCGCCAATGTCGTTCCGTCCGCGCTGTCGGCTGCCTACACGCAAGCGTTCGAGCGTGCCGCCCAGCAAGACAGCATGCGCAGCGAGTGCGACTGGGACGTGCGTTATGCACCCGTCGCGTCACAGGACGCCAGCGTGGCGCAACTGCAGGCCATCGCCACGGCGCGCCTGGCGGCAATGCAACTTTCACCCGCCTGGACCCTGGCCATGCCCGGCAGCGAGGCGCACGCCTTTACGGACTCGGCGCAGGACCGCGCCGGGCTGCAATTGTTGCTCAGCATCGTCTTGCCGGCCATGGAGCGCTACCCGGCCGGCGTCTTCGCGCGCACGGGCTTGCGCCACGTCGTGCTGGTGAAGGACTTGAGCGTGGAAGGCCAGCGCCGCCTGGCCATGCCGGCGCCGGAAATCGACAGCGTCGTCTACGCCGACAACCTGCTGGCCGCCCTGTGTCCATCCGGCATGGAGCTGCGCGTGCACCACGAGTATTACCACTTCATCGAATACCGGCTGTTCGACGATTTCTATTACCGCGACCCCGCCTGGCTGGCCCTGAACCCGCCCGGCACAGCCTATGGCCAGGGCGGCGCCACGGCCTACGGCAAGGGTTTCCAGAACCTGGGCCACCCGCAGCCCGGGCTGGTGAGCCTGTACGCCGCCTACGGCCCCGAGGAAGACAAGGCGGAAGTGTTCGGCTGGATGATGACCCCCGCGTATGCGTTGCGGCTGCAGCAGTGGACGGCGTTTGATCCCGCCTTGCTGGCGAAGCGGCAATTGTTGATGGATGTATTGAGCAGCAAGACAGATTCTTACTAAATATCAAGTATTTCCTTGCTATCCCATGGCATTGTCGGTTCTCCAGCTTGACTAGATGCAAGTGCGAATGAGGAGAGCGCCATGGACGGTGATGAGTCGATATCGGGTGGCGAACGTCCCTTGCGCCTGCGCCTGGGTGTCTCTCCCAAGGTACCGGCCGGTGCGCTGATACCGCAGCGCGTCGCTGGAAGCGAGGCCATCTGTGGCGGCATCGAGTACCGCGTGCTGTGCGTCTCGACGCATGTGGACTTGCCGCTCAGCGGTTTGATTGCCTTGCCTGCCGCTATCGACATTGTTACCGACCAGGGCCAGTTGCGCAGCATCTGCGGCCTCGTCACGCAAGCCAGTGCGGGGGACTGCGATGGTGCGCTGGCCAGCTACCAGCTGGTACTGACGGACGCCTTCGCCATCATGGAAAAGCGCTGCAATACGCGCGTCTTCCGGCGTTTGACGGATATCGACATCGTCAAGACCTTGCTCGACGAATGGATACGCAGCAATACCGTGCTGGCGCATGCCTTCCAGTATGCGTTTGCCGACTTCTTCGAAGCACAGACGTATCCGCAACGCGAATTTGTCATGCAGCACAATGAGTCCGATGCGGCCTTCGTGCGGCGCCTGCTCAAGCGAAGCGGCGTCGCCTGGTTTTTTCGCGCGCAAGGCAATGCGGATGCGCATGCCGAGCCGGCACATACCCTGGTGCTGTTCAACCATGCCGATGGCTTGCGGAAAAACATGGCCGATACCGTGCGCTATCACGCGGACCGCGCGACGGAACAGCGCGATACCCTGACGTCGTGGAACGAAGTCCGCAAGTTGCAAGCGGGAAAAGTAACGCTGCATAGCTGGAACGAGGAACATCCACGCGCGCGGCCGTTCATGACTGCCGACGCCATGGGGCAGGGCCGGCAAGGCATGCATGGCAACGCCATTGCCGCCAGTCTCGATGATTACCGCGTGCTGCCGCCGCGAGCGGGGAGCGATCATGATGCCTTGTGCCAGCTGGGCATGCTGGCCATGCAGCAGCATGACTACGAGAGCCATTGCTTTCATGCCGAGGGCAGCGTGCGCGACCTGTGTCCGGGCGAATACTTTAGCCTGGCCGAGCATCCCGACGTCGACGCACTTCCGCCGGCCGAGCGCGATTTTGTCGTGACGGCGCTGCAGGTGGCGGCGCAGAATAATTTACCCAGGGAACTGGCTGCCAGGGTCGCGCGTCTGTTTGCGCGCAACCGCTGGCTGGCCGATGGCACGGCGTTGCTGCAGCGCGAGCTGGCGACGGCGGTGGACGATGGCCCCTTGCGCATGCATATCGAGCTGAGCGCCGTGCGGCGCGGCGTGGCCATCGTCCCCGCCTATGACACGCGTAGCGATTTGCCGCATGTCGCCATGCAGAGCGCCGTGGTGGTGGGGCCGGCGAATGAAGAAGTTCATTGCGACGCCATGGGCCGGGTCAAGGTGCGCTTTCCCTCCACGCGCAAGCTGGACCATGAGCATGCAGGCGGCACGGGCGCCTCCGACACGGATGCCGATTCGGCCTGGGTAAGAGTCGCGTCCAGCTGGGCGGGCAACGGACCTGGCAGCATGCAGCAATGCGGCTATCTGGGCTTGCCCCGCGTGGGCAGCGAAGTCTTGCTGGCTTTCCTGGGCGGCGACCCGGACCGGCCCATCATCGTGGGGCAGCTGTACAACCACAGCGCGTTGCCGATTGCCTTGAGCAAGGCGGGCGACTTGCCGGGAAACCGCTATTTGTCCGGCATCAAGAGCCGCGAGATCAAGGGCACGCGTGGCAACCAGCTGCGCTTTGACGATGTGCAGGGGCAAATCAATGCCCAGCTTGCCAGCGATCACGGTTCCAGCCAGCTCAACCTGGGCTGGCTGACGCAGGACCGGCGCAATGGCCAGGGCGAGGCGCGCGGCGAGGGCGCCGAGCTGCGCACCGATGAGCAGTTGGCGATGCGGGCGGGCAAGGGCATGCTGCTCTCCGCCTGGAAGCGCCTGAATGGCGACGGCGGGCACATGGCGCGCAGCGAATATCTGGGGCTGATGGAAAATTGCCTGGAATTGTTTCGCTCGCTGGGCAGTTATGCTGCCACGCATCAGGCACTGGAGAATGCGGATGAAGCGCAGCAAGAGCTGCAGCACAGCTTGAAAAGCTGGGAAGGTGGCAGCAATACGCAGCCCCGTGCCGAGCTGGGCGGTGCGGCGGCGATTGCCGTCACGGCGCCTGCCGGCATCAGCTTTGCCAGTTCGAAGGCCATCGTCAGCTATGCCGTCAGCAATATCGATACGGTGGCGCAGCAGCATCTGCAAGCGGTGGCGGGCCAGCGCTACAGCGTGAACGCGGGCAAGGGCATCTCGCTGTTTGCCCATGCGGATGGCATCCGCGCCATCGCCCACCATGGCAAGTTCTTGCTGCAAAGCCAGCATGACGACATGGACCTTAACGCGGCGAAAAATTTGAAGCTCACCGCCAGCGAGGGAAAGCTGACGGGCATGGCCGATGAAATCGTGCTGATTTCCAAGCATGGCGCGTTCATCCGCATCGGCGACGGCATCACCTTTGGCAGCAAGTCGCCGCTGAACTTCAATGCGCCCAATTTCGTCTTCAATGACCCGCAGAGCATGGCAGTGCAATTGCCAAGCTTTGCCGAGGGCAAGGCCGATCAGCAATTCATTTTTCAATATGAGGGCGACGACAGTCCCGCCGATGGCGTGCCGCCAGCTCCCCAGCTGGCGCCGCAAGCCCACTTTGCCGTGAAGCTGGAGGATGGCTCGTCGGCCGATGGCCGCAGCGACGGGGACGGCAAGACGGAGGTACTGGAGCGCGCGGCCATGCACCTGGCCGCCATCGAAGTGTTCAACAACAAGGATTGATGACGCCAGGAGAGTGCGATGGGCAGCTATCCGAAAGTGCCGTACGTGGTGGGAGAAGACGTGACGCTCCTGCATTGCGAACGCACCGTCTGCAAGAAGGTAAAAATACGCCGCAACCTGCCGGGCAATATCATCGTTATTCACGGCGTCAACGATGTGGGCGTCAGCTACAAGGCGGTGGAAGATGGACTGTGCGAGGGATTGACGCAAAGGCTGGGGCGCGGCTTTACGCCAGCTTCTTACCGCATGCCCGTGGCGGCGGATAAGGACAAGCTGGAAGATGATCCCGACGCCGTCTTTTTCAAGCGCACGATCGCCAAGGATACCAACAGCCCCGTGATTCCGTTTTACTGGGGCTACCGCGAAGTTGAAGGTAAGACGACTACCATCCATGGTCAGTTCGTCGACCGTTACGGCAACCGGCTGGACAAGGATCTGTCCAAGGAAGGCGGGCCGTTCGGCAACGCCACCAGCAGTTTGCCCGACATGTGGCGCAGGGGTATTTATGCACCTGCCGATCCCATGGGTGATGCCTTGCGTCCGCTGAAGACGGCGCCTGGCCGCATGTATATGGTGCTGGCGGCCCAGCGCCTGGCAGCACTGATTTCCATGATCCGCGATTACGACGCCCAGGATACTGTCAGCATTGTTGCGCACAGCCAGGGCTGTCTGCTGTCGCTGCTGGCGCAAGCCATGCTGATGGAAAAGGGGCGGCGCCGGCCGATAATTTGATACTCACGCATCCGCCATACAGCCTGGTGGAAAATATTCCCTTTCTGCTGAGGAAGGCGAGCGGACTCGATGGTGGCGAGGATGCGGCGATGCGGGCGCACTATCATCTACTCGACGGTGTTCAGACGCTGGCCGCGCGCCTGCAGACGCTTGTCAATATTGTTGCTGGGGTAGCGAAAGGGAATGGACAACCCTGCGTTCCGTTATTTACGGAGTTGAATGGTGATCAGCATCGCGGTATGGTCGGCGCCAGTTGGAGCAATGTAGCGGATCGAGATAACCGCAGGAAAGTATATCTGTATTTTTGTCCCGAAGACATGACTGTGGCGCTCGATAACATTCAGGGAATTGGCTGGGATGGCGTACCCGATTTTGTAACAGGAACCGAGGTGAAGTCCGAAGAGGAAATTTATGCTTATGGAGGAAGAAATTACTCCACTGGTCGCTTTCATAATCGGGGTACTGAACAAGTACGAAAAGCACTCTCCGAATTGGGAACCAGGTTTTATCAACGGGTGTTCAGTAACAAGATACGTCTCGATCCAGGCACTGGAAAGAAGGCAGTGTCTCTTGTCGGCATGCCACCACCCCATGATTACCCATTGTGCCTGGAAAAAGAAGACGAACATGCACATGTGGAGGCATCTGTACGCGGCAACCGGGGTACGCACAAGGCAGTCGCATGGCCCATCAAGACCAAGCTGAAACCTGTCGAGCAGCGAAACGGTATACGCACAATTACTGGTGAAGCATTGCGCAAGCCTGTTCCTGCAGACCTGCGCGGCACCTCGCAAATTGACCCGGCAGACATACCCCGCGATTCAATAATGCATGGTAGAGCGAAGAAGGATGAGGGGCCGACGGAAGCGGTGGATCCTAATGACGCGGCAACGGCAATTGCCAGCGGTCGCGGCCTGATCAGTAAATCGGAAGAGCGTCCGGATCCTTCTGGTTATCGCAAGTTTCCGGAGAGTGTTGAGGCCTTACGCGAAACCGAGTTACAAAAGATGACGGTGGCCTATAACAAGGAACAGAAGCTGGATGACAAAGGCCCGTTGGCACAACGCAAGGTGATTTCTGCGACGAGGGACAAGAAAGGCAATGTATGGGCAAATATCCAGGAAAGCCCTAACGAAGCACGTCTGCGTTGGCAACACGAGGTCAGTGCCAAGTCCTTTCACAGTTCGATTATTGGCAACGTGAAGAATCATAGCCAGGTGACGGCGTATGACGTTGCCATAGGTAGTGGCAAGGCCAGCTCTGATCCGCAGTTCTACGAGTACTTATGTGCTGTGGCGGATTGGCGAGTGAAGGATTTGAAGACTAATGATAAAGGGCGTAAAGGAATGCTGATAAAGGAAAAATTCTTATCTGATTTTGCAGCATATTTATCCGTAGAACCTGCATGGAGAAGTGCTGCGATCAATGGCGGTATGGACTATTACAACACTGGAATTCTGCCCGCAGGACTTCCATTGTTTATCGGGTGCTTTATGGAAGATCGTTGTGTCACAAACAAAAGACATGAAGATAGTGACTGAAAAATAATTGGATGGTCTAGGACTCGTCGAAAAACTTGTTTGGACCGATGATCTTTTCTCCTGAATAGTAGACCAAAAAGGTGAAAGCTATGATGACGCTTCGTTGGTTGGGAATATCAATAGTTATTGTAATTTTATTTTTTGGCGTGTTATGGCTAGGTGCTTTGTCGAAGAGCCAGGCGCGTGAAATTGCATTACAGGTCCAGGAAAAACAGCCAAGGAAACCGGTGGAGCCACGGCAAGAGTATGTGCTGGAAGTGATCGGATTGGGTGTGACGCTGGACAAGTATCGGCAGGGTAAATTGTGGGGAGCCTTGCAAAAAGGAAGTCCTTACACGAGCATACGCGAACAAGATCCCAAGAAGTATCCCTGGACGGGTAATGACAAGGATGGCGACGGTGGTAGCAGAGCCTACGATGCACTGGAAAATGGCATCAATTTCACTCCGATGTATTGGAACCTGCCTTCGTTTTATGCTGGAACGCCCATTCTTGACCCGACTGCACAACCGAGCTTGATAGAGCCGATGGCGGGACTTGTGGCTGGCGCTGGTACGGGGGGCATGCCCTTGCATCTATTTTCCGTGGCTTCCTGGAAGCTGGATGAACATCCCGACCAATTGCTGATTGATGTGTTTGATTTTTTCGATAAGCATCCTGACGTACCTTACGTCGCCTTACACTCCGAGGATAGCGTTGGCACGCGGGATGGCAACCGGAAGCCAGGAACTGCAAGAAAATTGGTAAACGGGTATTTCATTCCGGATATGCCTGATGCCACGGCGGTGTTCATCCTGGCACGCCGCGAACGAATAGAACCGTTGCGTCCTTTTGTATGGGATGACCCGGAGAATAAATTCGTCCAAGAAAAACTGCGGGCCATGTATTACAACGTCATGCAGTCGTTGCCTTCACGCGCGAAACAGCTGCGACCTGAAGCCTTCAGCGAGCGTCAACCCACCGTCGCCGAATGGCTCGCCGCTGCCGCCGCTTTCGCCCAGCGGCCCGATATCCGTGGCGTGGGCTTGCATACCTTCGACAAGCTCAATCCCTGGGAAAATCGTCCGCCGCGCGACTGGAAGCCGACGCCGTGGTTTCCCATTCCGTGGAACCGGGAACAGATGGAAACCTTCGACCGCCTGCCTTCGTTTGGATTCGTGCACAGGCCCGTGTTCGTCAAGTTCGCGGATGAGGAAGGCAAGCCCGTCACGCGGCGCGATGCGCGCCAGAAGATATTCAATGCAGGCTGGCAGCAGGCGCTGCAGACCTTGCCGGAAGCCGAGCGCGGCAAGGGGCCTTCGCGTATCGTGGCCGGTACGGGAAACCAGCCGGAACAGTCGCTGATGTTGGAAAGCATGCTGCATGACTATGCGGCACAGGGCGGCCCCGAAATCGACAGTAGCAAGAGCGCGCAGTTCATCAATACCGATCTTCGCCTGGGCAACACGGGCGCGGCCACGTGGTTCATGCAGATGGCGATCGGCGTGATGGGAAGCTATCGCGATGGAGGCGCCAGTGCGGCGATTAATTTACGCGACAGCAATGAGGCCAGCATCATTTTTATTACACCGCCATCGGATGCCAAACGCCAGCAGCAGGATGCCAATGGCGACATCTTCCGCAGCCGCATCACGCCGGCCGTCGATCCGGCCAACTACGCGGCGCCATCGGTGGAAGCCATCCTGGAAAGTCAGGCTGGGCAATAATTCTGGAGGCAGCATGCGCAAAGTCATCCGCTTGGGCGATTCCACCTCGCATGGCGGCAAGGTGCTCAGTTGTGCCGCCACGCACTTTACGGTCAATGGTATTGCTGTCGCCTGTGTCGGGGACTTGTGCAGCTGCCCCATCAAGGGACATCAAGGCTGCAAGATTGCCAGCGGCTCGTCCCGGCATAACATCAACGGCATCGCTATCGCCTTCGAAGGCGATACCACCACTTGCGGCGCCAGGCTGTTGGCTGGCGGCGTCAACTTCCGGACCTCCTGACAGCCTGTCCGCCTGGCATTTCCTGGTAACTATATAATCGGCGCTTGGGCGATACCCGCCCCTGAACGTCGATTGAAGGAATGCCATGCCAGGATATTTCATGCGCTCTGTCGCGCTTTTTACCGTATCGGCCGTCTGCATCTCCGCCAGTGCCGCCGAGGCGGTGGCGGTGGATGCGCCGCAGCGTGCGTCCTTGCTGGATTTTTATGCGCAGCAATATCCGGGCGAACCGGCTGCGCGCACCGTGTTCGAAAGCGTGCCCATCGTGGGGGGACGTGGCAGCGAAGTGGTGGGCAGCGTGGAAACGCCGCCGTATCGCGGTCATGGCGCGCTGTGCCGGACGCAGCGCACCAAGTTCGTGCTGCACGGCGAAGGCAAGCAGGCGCGCTGGCAGGAGGCGGGCATGGAGTATTACGCCTGGCTCGACCGTGGCACCTGCCGCGCGGTGGCCGAACCCGTGCGCATGCTGCAACGGATTCCCGATGTGGAACTGGAAGGCGTGTTGCTGTACCAGAAGCCGCTGCTGGAGCGGGCGCGATTATTGATGGCGGGTAACACGGCCTGCGCGCCGCTACGGGCGCTGAAATTTACGCTGGCGGCCGTCGACGTGGGCGCCGCCGCCCCGCGCGCCGAAGAGCGCTATGCGCTCGTGTTCAAGAGCGACCGCGACAGCTACGCCCGCGTCTGGCTGCGCAAGAGCGGCGCCCAGTATGACGCCTGGAATGTGACTTGCCCGCCAGTGCTGTAAGCTGCGCTCCCTCGATTTATTTTTTTGACTGTTGCAACCATGAACGAAAATTCCACTTCCGCCCGCAGCTGGGGCACCATCGTCACGCATAGCGACGAGATGGCCATCATCTACCGTTATGTCGACGCCTTCCATGACGACTGGGACCTTTCGTCGCAGCCGGACCGCATCATCATCGCCTGGCGTTATGAAGATGAAACAGGCATGCCCGCGCCGAACGAGCGCGAGCACATGGAAGAGCTGGAAGCGGCGCTGGCGCCCGTGGTGGAAGAAGAAGGCTTCGCTACGCTGGCGCTGGTGTCGACGGGCGAAAACCTGCGCGAATGGATTTATTACACGCAGTCGGGCGAAGAATTCTTCAACCGCCTGAACACGGCGCTGGCGCCGCGCCCGAAATTTCCGATTGAAATCCGCAGCGCGGCCGATCCGGCCTGGTCGACGTATGCAGGCTTCATGGCAGCTCTGCCGAAGTAATTACGCCAGCGCGGCCGTCACGATGCGCGTGGCGGCCGTGATGATGTCCTGGTTCGTGTCCGCTTTTTTCTGTTCGCGCGTGTAGTACACGGCGATGAGCAGCGGCGCGCCGCTGGGCGGGTAGGCCACGCCGATGTCGTTGACGCTGCCATACGCGCCCGAGCCCGTTTTATCCGCCACTTGCCAGCCAGCCGGCACGCCGGCGCGGATGCGCTTGTCGCCCGTCGTGTTGCCGCGCATCCAGGCGTCCAGTTGCTGGCGCTGCGGCGCCGGCAAACTATTTCCCAACAACAATTGCTGCAAGCTGTGCGCCATCGACGCGGGGCTGGCCGTGTCGCGCACTTCGCCGGGGATGGCGCTATTCAATTCCGTTTCCCAGCGTTCCAGCTGGAATACCGTGTTGCCGATGCTGCGCGCAAACGCCGTCACGGCTTGCGGCCCGCCTAATATTGTCATCAGGAAATTGGCCGCGCTATTGTCGCTGTACTGCAAGGTGGCGGCGCACAGGTCGGCCACGCTCATGCCGTCGGCCAGATGCTTTTCCGTGATGGGCGAATACGTGACCAGTTCCTTTTTTTCGTAACGCACGTGCTGGTCCAGCAAGCCCGGCTGGCTGACGCTGCGGGCCAGCACGGCGCCTGCCAGCATGGCCTTGAAGGTGCTGGCCAGGGGAAAGCGTTCATCGGCGCGGTAGGCAACGCGCAGCTCGCTGCCCTGGCGCCAGGCGGCAACGCCGAGGCGTCCGCCTGCGGCCTGTTCCAGCGCGGCCAGCTGCGTGTGGGCGGCGGCGATGCCGGTGGTGGACGCGGCAAACAGCAGCGGCGTTGGGCACAGCAGGATAGCGCCGCTGGCCAGCAGGAGGTGGCGGCGGACGTGGTTCGTGGAGTCAGTCATGGTCTGTAGGTATTGTCGGAGTGGATAGGGCGGCCAGCAGTTCGCCGATGGCGAGCAGATTGGCCGGTTTGGTCAGGTGGTGGTCGAAGCCGGCCGCGCTCGACTGGCTGCGGTCGTTTTCGGCGCCCCAGCCCGTCAATGCGACGAGCACGACGCTGGCGCCGGCCGGTATCCGGCGCAGCGCGCGCGCCACTTCGTAGCCGTTCATGCCGGGCAAGCCGATGTCGAGGAAGATGACGTCTGGCAAGAATTGCGGCGCCACGGCCAGCGCTTGCGCGCCATCGTGAGCCACTTGCGTGGCATGGCCCATCATGTCGAGCACGGCGGCGAGGGTATCGGCCGCATCGACGTTGTCGTCGACCACCAGCACGCGGAAATGGCGGCCGCTGGCGGCAGGGGCGGGCGCGTCCGGTGCGGCGGGGGCTTGGGCTTCCTCCTTCAGCAGCGGCAGGCGCACGGTAAACGTGCTGCCCAGGCCGGCGCCGGGACTGGCCGCCGTGGCGCTGCCGCCATGCAATTCGGCCAGGCGCCGCACCAGCGACAGGCCGATGCCCAGGCCGCCCTGCGCGCGGCCCATGTTTTGTCCCACCTGGGTGAACATGTCGAACACGGTGGCGATCGACTCGGCGGGGATGCCCACGCCGCTGTCCTTGACCTCGATCAAGGCCTCGTTGCCATCGCGCAGGGCGCGCAAGCTGATGTGGCCGCCGGCGGGCGTGTATTTGGCGGCGTTGTTGAGCAAATTGCCCAGCACTTGCGCCAGCCGCGTAGGATCGGCTTCAAGCGGCAGCGCCTGCTCGTCGAGTTGCACCTGCAACTGGTGGCGGCCCGCCTCGATCAGCGGCATGCTCGTTTCCACGGCGCTGGCGATGATGGTTTTCAAGTCCGCGCGTTCCAGCTTGAGTTCGATCTGCCCCCGCGTGATGCGGGCCACGTCCAGCAAGTCGTTGACCAGGTGCACCATCTGATTGACTTGCCGTTCCATCACGTCGCGCACGCGCGACACGGTGGCGGGCTTGTCGGCGGCCAGGCGCATGATTTGCAGGCCGTTGCGGATCGGCGCGAGCGGGTTGCGCAGTTCGTGCGCCAGGGTGGCGAGGAATTCCGTCTTGCGCCTGTCCATCTCGGACAGGTTGTCGGCCAGCTGGCGCAATTGCTGCTCAGAACGCTTGCGCTCGCTGATGTCGCTGAACAGCACCGTCAGCAGGCGGCTGCCGGGTCCGCCGAGGCGCGCGGCGAAGACTTCGAACCAGCGCTCCATGGCCACGGCTTCATTTTCGTAGCGCACGGGCTCGCCCGTCTTGACGACCTGGTCATACAGGTCGAACCAGTGCTGGTCGTGGTCGGGCACGAAGCTGCGGATGGTCTTGCCGATGGCATTGTCGAGGCCCGACTGCTTGACGAAGGCGGCGTTGCCTTCCAGATAGCGGAAGTCCACGGGGCGGCCTTGCTCGTCGTACAGCATTTCGATGACGCAAAAGGCCTGGTCCATCAGCTCGATCAGGGTGCGGTAGCGTTCCTCGCTGCGGCGTAGCGCATCTTCCACCTGTTTCTGGCGCGTGATGTCGAGCAGGACGCCTGGAAATTGCAAGGGCGTGCCATCAGGTGCATATTCCGCGCGGCCCCGCGCGATGACCGAGCGGTACTGGCCATCGCCGGCAGCGACGCGGTAGCCGGCCTCGAATGGCGTGTGGGCATGCACGGCCTGGGCAATCTGCGCGCTGACTTGCTCGCGGTCATCGGGATGGATGATGTCCAGGTAGCGCGCCAGCGGCGCCGCCGTGGGCGCATCGGCATTGACGTGGAATAAACGCGCCATGTTGCTGTCGGCCGTCACGCGGTCGGCAACGATGTCCCAGTTCCAGGTGGCCACTTCGCCGGCCGCCAGGGTCAGGCGCAGGGTTTCCTCGTTCTGCTTGCTGGCCGTCAAGTCGAGCGAGATGCCGGACAGGGCGATCACGTTGCCGGCGCCGTCGCTGGCGCAGGTGCCGCGCATGTGCGCCCAGTGCAGCGAATTGTCGGGCCAGCGCACGCGGATGTCGATCTCGAAATCGCTGGCGCTGGCGATGGCGGCGTGCACCACCGTCTGCCACTGCTGCAGGTCGCCGTCGAGCATGGCGCCCGTCAGCTGCGCGTAACCGATGCGGCTGGCAGGCGGCAAGCCCAGATTGGCCTTGAATGCGTCGGAGCACGTCATGCTGCCGCTACCCAGGTCGATCTCCCACGTGCCCATGCGGCCGCCCTGCATGGCCAGGCGCAGCCGCTGTTCCGTCTGCCGTTGCTGCGTCACGTCGCAATGCGAGCCCAGCCATTCAACGATGCTGCCGTCGGGCGCCAGCACGGGCAGCATGCGCACGATCACATTGCGGTAGCTGCCGCTGACGTGGCGCAACCGGTATTCCGCTTCGAACACGGTCGTCAGATGCGACGGCATGACGTAAGGCAAGTTGCGGTCGTCCGGGTGCAGGGCATTGAGCCAGCCGCGGCCCAGCAGTTCGGCCTCCGTCTGGCCCGTGAAGGCGCGCCAGGACGGCTGGTCGGCATCGAACTGGCCGAAGGTTTTCGTGCTCCAGACGATGTCGCAATGGGCACCCAACAGTAAATGTGCCGCCTGGGCGGCGGCGATGCAGGACGGGACGGCGTTGCTGGGCTGGCTGGGTTCTGGCATGGAGGCGATCGACGATGGTGCGGGGCGCCGCCGCCGCACTGGAATGGGGCGGCATGGCAGCTCAAGTCTGGCGATATTACAACTATTTTTACCCTCGGGGCTGTCTTGCAGGACGCCAATCCCGCTTTCGGCTGGCCAGCAGAAAAAGTCGCGCCATATGGCATGTCATGGGGGAAATGGCAAAGAAATAGCAATACAGAGGCGCTATTGTGGCTGAATAACCACTAGTCGGCCCATTATGTTGACGAATGAATATTTTACATAACAATATTCTTGCTCCGCATAAGCTGCTTGAATTAAATTGGCGCCTTGCTAAAAAGTTGGTGCTCATCAGACATCTCAGAGATGCGGCCGGAACCGCTGTCCGCTTGCGCGGCAGCCAGGGCAGAGCCAGTGACGCCGAGAGCGGGGGAACATCCGCTCGCGCTGCCGCACCGTGATGGTGCGAACGATCGTCCAGCGCCGTATATAACCCGGAGACAGGTTGCAAGAAAGACAGATTTCGCAATTCTTTTTTTAAACTTCTGGGAAACCACATGATCAAGATGTCCAAGATGCACAAGCGTTTGTGCGCCAAAAGCGCCGCAATGCTGGCACTGTCCGCTGCCTTGCCTATCGGCTCGGCTTACGCTGATGAAGTCGCTGCTGATACGGCCCCTGCCGCCAGCCAGCTGGAAACCGTGACCGTCACGGCACAGCGCCGCAAGGAAAATATCCGCGACGTGCCCGTCTCCGTGTCGCTGCTGCGCGACGAGAAGCTCGACGTGCTGGTCTCCGGCGGGCAAGACATCCGCGTGCTGGCCGGCAAAGTGCCGAGCCTGAACGTGGAATCGTCGAATGGCCGCACCTTCCCCCGTTTCTACATCCGCGGCTATGGCAATACCGACTTCAACATCTTCGCATCGCAACCTGTTTCCCTGATTTACGACGATGTCGTGCAAGAAAACCCTATCCTCAAAGGCTATCCGATTTTCGACGTGGCCGGCGTGGAAGTGCTGCGCGGCCCGCAAGGCACCTTGTTCGGCCGCAATACGCCGGCCGGCGTGGTCAAGTTCGAATCCGTCAAGCCGAAGCTGGACAAGGTTGAAGGCTATTACAACGTTTCCGCCGCCACGCACAACACGACCAATTTCGACGGCGCCGTCAACGTTCCGCTGAGCAAAGAATGGGCGATGCGCGTCTCGACCTTGCGCCAGCACCGCGACGACTACGTCGACAACACGTTTACCGGCCAGAAAAACGCGCTGGACGGCTACAACGAACACGCCGAACGCGTGCAATTGATGTATGCGCCGAACGGCACCTTTAACGCCTTGTTTAATGTGCATCAGCGCAGCACCACGGGCAGCGCGCGCGTCTTCTACGCCAACATGATCAAGCAGGGCACGAACGATATCGTCGACGGTTTCGATCCGAAAAAATCCTACACCGATGGCCTGAACTTCCAGGAGCTGCGCACCAATGGCGCCAGCGCCCGCCTGAGCTGGGAACTCGACGGCGTCAAGCTGTACTCGATCACCGGTTTCGAACGCGTGGGCAAGTATGTGTCGCATGGCGACATCGACGGTGGCGCACCAGGCATGGTGCCAGCGATTCCATTCCCGGTGGAAACCGCCGGCGGCATCAGCAGCGTGAAACAGTACTCGCAAGAATTCCGCGCCGAATCGAAAAAAAATGCCGGTCCGCTCAATTGGCAGGCTGGCGTGTACTACTTCAACGAAGATGCCAACGGCTATACGGATAACTTCGGCGGTAGCGACCATGCGCTCGTTTCGCACCTGGCCAGCCGCCAGAAAAACAGTGCCTGGGCTACTTTCGGTTCCGTCAACTATGCCGTCAACGATGACTTCATGCTGCGTGCCGGCTTGCGCTACACCAAGGACAAGAAGGATTTCAACACGGTCGAAGCGGACCGCGTGAAGCAAATCAACCCGACCAGCGCCGATGTCAGCAAAGCCAAGGTCAACTGGGACCTGAGCGGTACCTACAAGTACAACAAGGACGTGAACTTCTACGGCCGTATCGCCACCGGTTTCCGCGCGCCAAGTATCGCGCCGGCCAGCAAGGATGTATCTGTGACCGTGGCCGATGCGGAAACCATCACCTCGTTCGAAGCAGGCATCAAGGCCGACCTGTTCGAGCGCCGCGCCCGCGTTGCTTTCAGCCTGTACAACTACCAGGTGAAAAACCAGCAACTGACGGTCGTGGGCGGCACCTCGAACGTCACGCGTCTGATCAACGCCGCCAAGACGAATGGCCGCGGCGCGGAACTGGAACTGGAAGGTTTTGTCACGCCTAGCCTGAAGATGTCCCTGGGCGGCAGCTACAACTTCACGGAAATCAAGGACCCGAGCCTGTCGGTAACCCCGTGCCGCAGCTGCACCGTGACCGATCCGATCAACGCTGCAAACCGGGCCGTTATCGACGGCAATCCATTGCCGCAAGCGCCGAAGTGGACGATCACCGCCACGGGCCGTTATTCGATCCCGATGGAAAACGGCGAATTCTTCGTCTTCACGGACTGGGCTTACCGCAGCAAGATCAATTTCTTCCTGTATGAATCCACCGAGTTCACCGGCAAGCCGATGGTCGAAGGCGGCTTGCGCGTGGGTTACACCTGGGATGCCGGCAAGTATGAAGTGGCCGCGTTTGGCCGCAACATCACCGACACCCAGCGTATCACGGGCGCCATCGACTTCAACAACCGCACGGGCTTCATCAATGAGCCACGTCAATTTGGCGTGCAATTCAAGGGCAACTTCTAATTGCCTGATGCCTGGCGCCGGCCCTTGCGGCTGGCGCCTGCTTCAACCCGCCGACGGCTCGCGCCGCGGCGGGTTTTTTTTATGCCCGCCCGGGAAGGCGCGCCAGCCGCTGCGTCCAGGCGGGCACGGCTTGCCGCCAGAAGTCTTCCACGTCGTCGGCGCGCACGTCGAGACCGAGGAAGCGGGCGGCTGGCAGCAGCGCCGACGCCAGCAGTTCTGCCGCACCGGTGCCCGTGTCGAAGGCGAGGGCGCCCGTCTGCTTCGACAGTTTCTCGCCGCTGGCATTGGTGACGACGGGCACGTGCAAAAAGCCCGGATGGGGCAAGCCCAGCACATCCTGCAGATACAGCTGACGCGGCGTGGAATCGAGCAGATCCGCCCCGCGCACCACCTGCGTGATGCCTGCGCGCGCGCCATCGTCGACCACCACGGCCAGCTGATACGCCCAAAAACCGTCGCCGCGCAGCACGATGAAATCGCCCACTTCACTGACCAGGTCCTGTTGCTGCGGCCCCGCCCAGCGGTCCGTAAAAGAGTACACAGCATCGGCTCCCTGCGGCACGCGCAACCGCCAGGCCCGCGCCGCCTTGCCTGGCGCCAGGCCATGGCGGCACGTGCCCGGATACACGGCGACGCCCCCCTTGGGCGCGCCCGCCTGCAGCACCGAATCCTGGATCTCCTTGCGGGAACAGCCGCACGCATACACGAGGCCATCGTCCTGCAACTGTTTCAGCGCCGCCTCGTACAGCGGCAGCCTGCGGCTCTGCCACGTCGCCTCGCCATCCCAGTACATGCCGCAGCGCTGCAGGCTGGCCAGGATACCCAGATCAGCACCCTCGACATTGCGGTCATAGTCCAGGTCTTCGATGCGCAGCAGCCACGTGCCGCGATGCACCTTGGCATCGAGATAACTGGCCATGGCGGCAACAAGCGAGCCCATGTGCAGGGGGCCGGAGGGGGAGGGGGCGAAGCGGCCGATGTAGGGGGCGGTGGGGGAGTTCGGAGACGGCATGCTGTGAGTGTAGGCGGTGGTGACAGGCGCTGATGGTTTATTGCTCAGGGTGGGGAGCTTTGGCGACAGCGGCAAGTATCGTGCAGGGCGATGGGCAAGTCAAATCCTGGGCTGTTCCAGGTGCTGCCTAATTGATAATCAAGTGTGTGACGTTATCTTCAACATATGAAATTTCTTCATTGCAGTAATGCGGGTCATTCAGCTCTCGGAAATGTAAATCCTTGTCGAATTCCTTCATCCTGAACTTGTTACTCAGCAGTGCCACAACGCTCCCCTTCTCTGGCCAGTCTGAAGAATGCAATGCAATCAATGCATTTCCAACGGAAATTTCATCCAGAATGCACATTGTTAATTTTTTGGGTAGCTTCTTCAACAAAACCAGCCATCGCATCTCACTCGATTTTGGAAAAAACGTATCACGACTTTTTATGAATGCCGTTATTCGTTGCTGCACTTTTATCGATTTATCTATATTGATATGCGATTCGCAATTATCATTAATTTTCAATCGGATGGGTGATTTTCTGGCTATTTTGTACTGCAAGATTATGCATGATGAGGATATTTTTATGTCATGTTGTACGATAACGCTTCCCCACGGAAATTGAAATATTATTTCTGATAACCCTTTCATTTTGCCGGGAATGCCAGACTTTCTTTGAATTTGTTTGACTAACGATGATTCACTCACGCCGTTGCCTACAGAATTATTTTCAAAGTAATGCATTATTATGCAATCTATTTCGGGGAAATTTTCTTTTACAATAATCAACTCGACAACGTAATCGCCTACCCATCCATTGATATCAAAAATATACATTCCAGTCCCTGTTGTTGTGGGTTTGATATGGAATGTATTGATAATGCTATTTATGAAATCGTTTGCTGGATTTTTTTTTCGATAAGGCAATCTCTCCATTGACGAGCAGTAATCCATCAATGAAATCAAAAATATAGCTTGGGATTTCAAATTTTTTCATTCTGTTATGCGGAATTTTGAATGATGCATCTCGTATGAATTATTGCGGTGATTCAGCACGGTTGGTAGAGGCAAATATTGTTCCCCATCGGATCTTCGACGTTCAGAAAACTTGCGTAGGGAGCCTCTACGTAATTGACGAAAAAAGCAGTTTTTTCCAGTCGCTCCTTGAACGTGTCAATATTTTTCGTTGGTAAAGTGAATAGATTGATCGTGCCACCTTTGTAACCTACGCGATGTGCTTGCTCAATGTTTGAAGGATGTATGAATTCTATTGAGAATTTTTTGTTGGACTCGTGCGCCATTGTCAGGCGGCGACTGGTACCTGAATCACACTGAATGATGCTATCCATTGTGATAAAAAACCCGAGATTATCAATGTAAAATTCTTTTGCTTCGTCAAAATTCAGGCAAAGTATTCCTATATTGATTGTGTTTAACATGTGATTTTTTCTGGACTTCATGATTATCCTTGGAAGAGAGGATAAATGCGAAAAATATTATTTTCAAAATTACATAAACCAGGATTTTATTATGGATAAAAAATTTTCACAGGCTTCATGTTCTTCTTTGAAAATGCGAAGCCCTGTCTTTATTCCTCGTTCATAGTAAAAAACCTCCCAATATCCATTTTTTCTCTGATGCACAGACTCTCATCCTGAGTCGGATCGCCAATCGAGAAAGCATTTGATGGTATGTTTAAAATTGCCATCTCGTGTACTATATCGGAAATATTCATATATATGGTAATCTGAATTTAATATTGGTTTTATGATAGGCGCAAAACACTGATGTGGTTTGATTATGTGGATCGTGACAGGCGTCTATTTCCCCCCATGGCCCTGCTTGCGGCAGAACGATGCCAAACGCATCCAGAAACCAGCGTCTCACTCTTCTTGTATATTTTCCTTCGGGTTTAGACTGAAAACCATCCATGCAATTTTCCGGACAAAAATACCAGCATTTTATGGGGCCATCATCTTTCTCAAAAAAACAAATAACGATTATTCTCAATTTCTTTAGTTTGAAACTTGTTTTGTAGGCAATTACCTCTTCATCATGCTTTACCCATGCTTCCCAGTCTTGATCCATCGAGTGTAGATTTTTTCTTTTCATCCCTCTAAATAGAATGATTGATTCGTTTGCAGAAAAATATCCATCTTCAAATTTGACATCACGAATTATATCCATTGTCAATAATTTTAATTTTGTGAATTTTTATCAGTTTATTATTTTCATCAACCAGGCTTATCTTATAGTTTTCTGATTGGGCATAAAAGTAAGCGGAGAAGAAACTTGAATTTAGAAAAATGCAAAAAACATATTTCCAACTCTTTTTATATGAATTTTCATTGATCAGTAGATTAATTATTTCTGGCGTGATTAGTTTGGCATTCCAAGCCTTGGATAGCTTAATGTGCATATCAGCTTCCTTGTTAATTTCAAACTTCATGCTTGACAAAAAATCCTTATGTGAATAAATAAGAATTTTCATTTTTGTCCTTTGATTTATTGTGTATGAAAATAGTGCATATTCCAGGATATTCCAATTTATGCCATCGCGGATTGAATAGATGCTGAAGCTGAAATGCTGCCCCATGGAAAGTTGAATGCGGAGAAAGATTTTTTTACTTCGTCAGGATTTTTTTCCAACACTTTAGCAAGTAATCTGGCCAGGTTGTTCTTGTCGGATATCAACTGATTTTCCGTTGAGTTGTATCCATATTTTTTGGTATTTCCTCCATCCCACGATAGCCATACACTCTTCATGCAATAATTTTCAAAGATAAAATTTATGCCAAACTCAAATTCATTCAAGCTTCCGCACGTTGATAAATTGCGCACATAAGTGTTTGTTTTATTGTTTTCTATTTCAATGTCATTTTCTTTTGCAATTTTAATAAAATCAGATTCGTTAAGTGGCGCCATCATTATGCCGTCCAATAGGAGATAACCATTTTTTGTGTCAAATGATACTTTTTTCATTTTTTGAAACCTTGCCGATGACCTGGTTACGGAGTGGTAATACGATAATCCCCAACCGGAAACTATGCGTTGACCGCTAGCGGATTAGATTTTCGCATATCCACTCTAGAGTTTTTGCATAGGAAATATTTCCTTTTTTCCGTTCTTGAGTCGCATCATGAAGAAAAGAGTTCTTTAGTTCCAAAGTTCCATTTTGCGTGACCCACATGTAAATTGAATCAGAGATAGCATGATCTGTATTGGCTTCATCAAGTATTTTTGCCATCATGTGCAAACCTTTAAAAATATGATTTTTTAACATATGGAATTCGGCCACAATCATGCGCAATCTCAGGGATTTGCTTTTTTCGAAGCTATCAAGAATTTTCTCTTGTTCATGGCTTGGTGAGTTGTGTAGGTAGTAACTAAATACAGGTTCAATATGGCCATTGAAAACGTTGTCGTCGTCGGCAGATACATTGATGGTGATGATGTTTTTTGCAATTTTCAACATGGCTGCGTTTGGCGGACTTTGCCATGCTATATCCCAGATAACCGGATGTAGTTCCGGGCTATAAAATTGGTGTTCGAGCGAGCGAGCAAAAAAATCAAGCTCGTTGCTTGTAAGTGGAGCAGTTTTCTTTGCGATAATTTTTCTTCGCAAACTTTTAAGATATTTTTGTTCCAGACGCAATTTTTTCATAATTAATTATATAGATTGAGAAATTGAATATTTTTCATGCTATATATCTCAAATCCATTTTTCCAAAAAATCTTCAAGAAATTTTATGTTTTTTATTTATTTGGTTGATGTGTTTTTGTTTGCATGAAAATTCTCATTTATTTCGATATCTCCAGTGTTGCTGTTTGTGTTTATTTTCGGCCTTGGAAATTAAATATTTTTGCGTTAGCTTTGAATTTTGATATGTTGGAGTCATCAATATTTATGTTTTTAAAATTCAACTATCTATGGCGATATGACCTGATAATCATGTTGTCTTTTTTGGAAATCAAATATGTTACTGCGTGTCCTAATGATGTTTCTCCTCCTAAGCTTTGGTGTTCTCCTGGAGCAAGATTGGGCATAAAAATTATTTCTATTTGTTGGTTGTCGTCCCTGATTAATATTTCAAAATCCTCAATATTTTTTTGTTTTTTTTCAAAGTCAATGTAAGCAATTGTTGTGTATCTAAAATATTTTCCAGAGATTTCGTCATCAAATTTTCGGATTTTTTCCATAATTTTTCTCCTTTAATTTTTTTTTGACTCAATATTTGTGCGGGTGATTTGTGTGTAAAAGTTCGATAGATAGTCACCATCTTGCCCATCACCTTGTCGAGCGCGATGGCGGCGTCGTCGGACAATACTTCCACCACATAGGCAAAGTCGCGCGACAGGCTTTCGCTGGCGGCCAGGCTGTTGGCCAGGAACTGGATGCCGGCAGGGCCGTCGCCATGCGGAAAGTGCAGGCGCAGCAGGCGCTGGCCCTGCATGTCGTCCACTAATGCCGTCCATGCCGCCGTCGTATCGGGGAACTGGATCATCGTGCATCGCTTCACGGTAGGGATCGTTGGCCGACTGTAGCAATAGCGAACACAAGCGTTTTTGCGCGGCCGCAAGGTTTAATCGTTGAGGGAGGGCATCAATTGCATTGTGTAATGCATGTCGTCGCGGTGGCGCGGCGTTGCCGCATCGCCGAGGAAACTGTTGCGGCCGAGGCCGGCTTGCCCGTCGGTCGTCAGCGCCATGCCCCGCACATCGCCGGCGCGCAGCACCAGCACGATGTCGTAGCGCACGAGCGGCTGGCCGAACAGCATCAGCATGTGCCGCAGCGCCTCGCTGGCCGGGGCGCGCGGCAGGAAGCTGGCGTGCTGCTCTGCCGTGAGCGGGCCGAGGCGCAGGCGCACGGCCAGGTCGGGGCGGCGGCAGCGCTCGCCGACGGTGGCGCGCTGGCCCAGCACGGCATTGGCCATGCCCAGCGCCGTTTGTTCGCGCGGCGCCAGCACGTCCATGGCGCCCGTCGCCTCGTCGATATGGCAGGGCACGCCGAAGTGGTCGGCGAGGATGCGCGCCATGACGATGGACGAGATGTCGCATTGCTGGAGCAAGCCGCTGTACAGGCCGGCCGCCGCCTCGTCCTGACCCTGGCCCGGCTGGCATGCGGCCACGTCCAGCAGGCGCGACAGGAAGTCCCCGCTGTGGCCGGCCTGCTCGATGCGGTATTTTTGCCAGGCCTGATAAAACAGGGCCACGGCGCGGCTGGAAAACAGGTCGAGAAACGCGCGTGCACTGGTGTCGCGTTCGCTGTATTGATGCACGGCGATGCGCTCCGAATAGTGGCTGGGCAAGCTGCCCTGGCAGCCCAGCAGGCCCATGAAGGTGGGCGTGAGGTGGATATGTGGTAACTCACCCGACAGCAGCGCCTGCAGCAAGGCATCCGCATCGGCGATGCCATCTGTGGTCAGCGCTTCGACCTGGCTGGCGGGAAAGCGCAGCGAGACGCTGTTGTCGAAGCGCACGCGCTTTGCCAGCGCCGTGTGCTCATCGATGCCGTGTTCGGCCAGCCACGCCAGCAGCAGGCGCAGCGCCTGGAAGCACTCGAAGCGCTGCGGCGCGTCGAGCAATTGCTGGATTACGCTGGCGTGGCGTCGGCGCTGCGTTCTGGGCATCGGAGGATTTCCTCGCCGCTGCGCCGGGATAGCAGCGTCAGTTGGCTAAAGCAGTTGAGCTGGCTGTTCAGGGCGAAATAGCGCTGCAGCACCTGCGCGAAGATGTACACGCTGCTGCCGACAAAAGCTTGCTCGTCAATGCCCAGGCGGATGCCGATGCCGGGCATCAGGGTGGGAAACGGTAGCGTTGGCATCCACGCGCGCGTGCTGCCGTGTTCGAGCGTGACGATACCCTGGATCAGCCGTTGCGTGGTGGGCGAGCGGGGCAGATCGTACAGGCTGAGCATTTTCTGGAAGTCGCCCAGGCCCGCTTGCGTCAGGCTCGAGTAATTGAGCGACAGGTGTGCAATCAGGCGCCAGTGGGCGCCATTGTCCGCCAGGAAACGCATGCTGGGCGTGGGCTTGCGCAGGAAGCGCGCGGGGATGCCGTCGGGCACGTCTTCGGCCAGCAAGTCGCCGCCGGGCAAGCCGTAGTGCAGGTGGGTGGGCAAGTCGCGGTTGCTGCACAGCAGCTGCGTCGAGACGGTGGCGCAGGCCGCGCTGTCTGGTGAAAACTGCGGGTCGATCAGGCTCAGCCGCATTTCATGGCCGGGGCTGATGGCGGCCACGGCTTCGTCGCGGCGCGCCAGCCAGTATTGGCCAAGCTCTGTCTGAGAACCTTGCCGCGAGGCATACAGCGGCAAGAAGGTGCTCAGGCGCTCGCCGGCTTCGTCCTTGCGCACCACGGTGACGGTCTCGATGCTGTGGATGTCATAGGCAAACGCATGCGTGGCATCGGCCACCAGCGCGTAGTCGGGTTCCGTGTGCGTGAGGCGGATCGGCACGCCCGACTTGGCAAACAGGTTGACGACGGGCGTGCAGCCCAGCAGCAGATTGTCGCGGCTGGCGCCGGAGAGCAGGCGCGCCTCGTGGCTGTCGCTGCGCACGCCCATGAGCGGCAGGTGCAGGGTGAACTGGCGGCACTGTTTCGGCAGAAGAGGAGCCAGCAGGGACCAGTCGATATCGATGAAATGAAATTTTTCGGGAAACGCGAAGTACTCGGTCAGCAGGCGCAGGGCCGGGTGCGAACGGGCGGAAAAGGGGATCAGCGCGTCGTCGTCCGCATAGCCGGCCGGGGCAAGCAAGGTGCCGTCGACGGCCAGCCACGGACTGTGCTCGTCCAGCGCCACGTACGCGCCCGCGCCGCGCAGGAACAGGGCGTCGAGCAGCGCCGCGCGCACGGACGCTTCGCCATCGGCAAACAGGCGCAGGCTGGCAAAACCTGTTTGATCGAGATGGTAGTTGTCGCTGCTGCTGGTGAATTGAATGCTGAGCAAGGCGCTGGCGCCGGCGGGCAGGCGCAGGCCAGGCGGCGCGTCGATGAGCGGCGAGAAATGCAGATGCGTGATCGCCAGCGGCGCCAGGGTCACGTCATATGCGCTGGTGAATTTGCAAGCCACGCCCTGCACCGGCTGCGAGCGCAGCACGGTGCCGCGTGGAACATGCGCCACCTGGGCCAGCTGGCCGCCAGCGTGCGCTTCGTCTGCCGCGATGCGCACGATGGAGCATGAAGGAAACGGCCGCAGGTAGTGCGGGTACAAAGTTTCAAGCAGGGAATGGGTGAATTGCGGATAGGCGTCGTCGAGGCGCTTGGCGACCCTGGCCGTGAGCAGGGCAACGGACTGGATCAGGCGCTCGATGTGCGGGTCTTCGCACGTCTCGCCGGCGATCAGCAGGCGCCCGGCCGCCTTCGGATAGCGGCTTGAAAACGCGCGCGTGTACTGGCGGAACAGGCCCAGCTCACGCTCGTAATACGGCAGCAGTTGTTCCACGTTCGCGCTCTCCGCCAGCTGGAAAGCTTCATGCTGGCATCAGGCGCGAAGGTGGGTGTTGATGCGTGACAATGATTCTTAGAAATGGTACTCCGCGCGTATCATCGGTGTCCTGGCCGTCTGGCCCACGTTGCCCGTGGTGGCGGGCGAGTTGCCGAACTTGTTCTTCCAGTACTGGTATTCCAGGCCCACGCGGAAGGTGTTCTTGGCGCTGCCCAGGGCCGCGCCCACGTCGTACATCACTTGCATGTCGATATTCGTTTCCACGGCCGTGTCGCGCCCCACTTCATCCTTGCCTTTCGAGTCGATGAGGTTAAAGAAACCTTCGAACGAGAACAGCGGCGACAGCGGGATGGCCCAGGCGCCCGTCAGCATGGCGTGCGTTTTAAATGTGTAGCGGCCCGTCACTTGCGAGATGGGCGGGAAGGCGCCGCTGGGGGCGTTGCTTTCGCGCAGCAACAGCAGGCTGGTGTTGAAGAAGCCGGGCACGTCCCACATCAGCGTGGGGCCGGCCACCAGCATGCGCTTGCGCGAGTTGTAGCCCACGTCATTTTTCGTGTTGACGTCGAAGCCCAGGGTGACGCCGACGCCGCGCACGGGGCCGAACTTGATGTCGCTGCCGCGCACCTTGCCGATGTCGATGGTGTTGCGGTACACCAGGTAGGCCTCTTGCGCGCCGGACGTCTTGCCCAGTGCGCCGGGGTCCTTGCTGTCGGAGATCAGGAAATCCAGGTTGACGAAGTTGCTGCCGTATTTGTAGCCGCTGGCGTGCGTGATGGCAAAGATGTTTTTCTTGATGTCGTCCGGGTTGAACGGCTCGCGGTAGTCATTGCCGGCGCGCCAGCTCAGCGCGGTATCGCTCCATTCGGCAGCCTGGGCGGTCGCGCCCATGCCCAGGGTGGTAGTAAGGCAGAGCAACAGACACGGTATGGTTTTTGGCACTTTCGGCTCCTGATGGCGGTGTTGGAAAACGGGAAATGAAATAGCAGGGGGCGTAGCCCGCATGAAGCGCTGCGATGGGGCATCGCGCGCCGTTCAATCCATGATGCGAGAAGCGCCGCGTCGGGCGATATGTCTTATCTGCATACTTACTATCAGTTCTTGCATATAATCATCGCACCTTCTCGCCCTTGCGGGGCAAGGTGGCCGCTGTAAAGCTGATAATTTTTTTCAAAATTGTATACAGGTGTTGTTTTTTTGCGGAAATAGAAATGCGCGCCGCCACGCCGTCCCCCAAGCGCCGCGGATGCCGATACGATAGAGACAACAGCTTGATTTTTTGCACCGGCGGCTATGCCGGTTTCCCCCGCAGCGAGGCACGAAAAAAACAATGACGGCACGTCTGGAATTACTCGATATCAGCAAGCGCTATCCGGCCGTGGTGGCCAATGACGGCATCTGTCTCACCGTGGCGCCGGGGCAGATCCACGCCGTGCTCGGCGAAAACGGCGCCGGCAAATCGACCTTGATGAAGATCATCTACGGCGCCGTGCAGCCCGATGGCGGGCGCATCGTGTGGAACGGCCGCGAGGTCGACATCGCCAACCCGTCGGCCGCGCGCGCGCTGGGCATCGCCATGGTGTTCCAGCACTTTTCCCTGTTCGACACTTTGACGGTGGCGGAAAACATCGCCCTCGGTTTGCCCGCCGGCACCAACATGGCGGAACTGGCGCAGCGCATCGAAGACACGGCGCGCCAGTACGGCCTGGACCTGGAACCGCAGCGCCACGTGCACACGCTTTCCGTCGGCGAATGCCAGCGCGTGGAAATCGTGCGCGCCCTGCTGGCCAAGCCGCAACTGCTGATCCTCGATGAGCCGACGTCCGTGCTGACGCCGGGCGCCGTGGAAAAACTGTTTGGCACTTTGCGCCAGCTGGCGGCCGAAGGCTGCAGCATCCTGTACATCAGCCACAAGCTCGACGAAATCCGCGCCCTGTGCCACACGTGCACGGTGGTGCGCGCCGGCAAGAATGCGGGCGTGTGCGACCCGTCGCAAGAGTCTGCAGCCAGCCTGTCGCGCATGATGATCGGCGCCGAGCCGCCCGCCGTCACCCGTGTGGCGCGCACGCCCGGCGCGGCCATGCTGAGCGTGCGCAATCTGGATTTGCCGAAGAGCCATCCGTTCGCCACGCAATTGATCGATATCAATTTCGACGTGCGCGCGGGAGAAATTGTCGGCATCGCTGGCGTGTCCGGCAATGGCCAGCAGGAATTGCTGGCGGCCCTGTCGGGCGAGGACATGCGCGCGGCCGCCGGCAGCATCGTGCTGAACGGTACGCCTGCCGGGCGCTTGCCGCCGGGCCGCCGGCGCGGCCTCGGTTTCGGCTTCGTGCCGGAGGAGCGGCTAGGACGGGGTGCCGTGCCCGACATGGGGCTGGCCGACAACGTCTTATTGAGCTTGCAGACACCCGCCACCATCCGCCACGGCTTCGTGCGCCGTGGCGCGATCGCGCAGCGGGCGGCCGCCATCATTGCCCGCTTCCAGGTGAAGGCGGGCGGGCCGCAGGCGCTGGCGCGCAGCTTGTCTGGAGGCAACTTGCAGAAATACATAGTCGGTCGCGAAGTCATGCGCGAACCCACGGTGCTGGTGGTGGCGCAGCCGACCTGGGGCGTGGACGTGGGCGCGGCCGCGCAAATCCGCGCCGAACTGCTGGCGCTGCGCGACGCCGGTTGCGCGCTGCTGGTCGTGTCGGAGGAACTCGATGAATTGTTCGAGATCAGCGACCGCCTGCTGGTGATGGCAAAAGGAAAAATTTCACCTTCGCTGGACGTGGGCGAGGCCAGCGTCGATCTCGTGGGGCAATGGATGAGCGGGCTGTGGCCGCAGGAGGCTGTCCATGGCTAAGTTCGCCTTGCGCCTGGAAGCCCGTCCGTCCCCATCGAGGCTGATGTCGTGGCTGTCGCCCGTGCTGGCCGTGCTGCTGACCGTGCTGTGCGGCGCGCTGCTGTTTGTTGCGCTGGGACACGATCCCGTGGCGGGCCTGGCCGTGTTCTTCGTCGAACCCTTGCGCGACGCGCATGGCTGGTCCGAGCTGGGTCTCAAGGTGGCGCCCCTGCTCTTGATCGCCGTCGGCCTGGCCATCTGCTTTCGCGCCAACATCTATAACATCGGCGCGGAAGGGCAGCTGACCCTGGGCGCCATCTGCGGCGGCGCGGCGGCCCTGTACCTCGATGACGGAATCGGTGGCGCGGCCATCATCGGCGTGTCCCTGCTGGCCGGCATGGCGGGCGGCATGGCGTGGGCGGGCCTGGTGGCGTGGCTGCGCGACCGCTACAACGCCAGCGAAATCCTCGTCTCGCTGATGCTCGTCTACATCGCCCAATTGCTGCTCAGCTATCTCGTGTACGGCGTGCTGCGCGACCCGGAAGGCTTCAATTTTCCCCAGTCGAAACTGCTGTCCGACGGCTTGCTGTTGCCGATGGTGATCAGCGATACGCGCTTGCACGTGGGCATCGTGTTTGCCTTGCTGGCCTCGCTGGGCGGCTGGTTGTATTTGTCACGCAGCATTGCCGGCTTCCGCCTGCGCGTGGGCGGCATGGCGCCGGCCGCCGCCCGCTATGCGGGCTTTTCCTCGCGCAAGACTTTATGGTCGTCGCTGCTGATCTGCGGCGCCCTGTCGGGCCTGGCGGGCGCGTGCGAAGTGCTGGGACCGATGGGGCAGCTCACGCCCACGGTGTCGCCCGGCTACGGCTTTGCCGCCATCATCGTCGCCTTCGTGGGGCGGTTGCATCCGGTCGGCGTGATTTTCTCCAGTTTCGTCATGGCCCTGTTTTATATCGGCGGCGAACTGGCGCAATCGCGCCTGGGCTTGCCCAGCGCCATCACGGGCGTGTTCCAGGGCATCCTGCTATTTGCCTTGCTCGCTTGCGACGTGTTGATCCAATACAAACTGCGCTGGAGGAAACATGGATAACTTGCTGCTCACCATCGCGCCCTTGATCGCCGCCAGCATCAATGCGGGCACGCCGCTGATGCTGGCCGCCCTCGGTTTATTGGTGAATGAAAAGGCGGGCGTGGTGAACCTGGGCGCGGAAGGCATGATGCTGGTGTCGGCCATCACGGGCTTTGCCGTGGCCGTCAATACGGGCAGCCCCACCTTGGGCTTTCTGGCGGGGGCGGGGGCCAGCATGGTGCTGTCCGGCTTTTTTGCCTGGCTGACCGTGTGGCTGGGCACGAACCAGTACGCGACGGGCCTGGCTTTATCGCTGTTCGGCGCAGGCGCGTCCACGTACATCGGCTTGAAGTACGTGGGCAACAGCTTACACAACGGCCGCTTCGGCATCCCTTTATTGGAAGACATTCCCGTGCTGGGGCCGGCCCTGTTCCGCCAGCATCCGATGGTGTATCTGTCGCTCTTGCTGTGCGTGGCCATCGCCTGGTTCTTGTATCGCACGCGGGCGGGACTCGTGCTGCGCGCCGTGGGTGAGTCGCCGTCTTCCGCGCATGCGCTCGGCTACCCCGTGCGCCGCATCCGCCTGGCGGCCGTGCTGTTCGGCGGCGCCTGCTGCGGCCTGGCCGGCGCCTTTTTGTCGCTCGTGTACACACCGCTGTGGGTGGAGGGCATGGTGGCCGGGCGCGGCTGGATCGCGCTGGCGCTGACCACCTTTGCCACCTGGCGCCCGGCGCGCGTGGTGGGCGGCGCCTACCTGTTCGGCGGCATCACGATCCTGACCTTCCACGCGCAGGCGCTGGGCGTGCCCATCGCGTCGCAACTGCTGTCGATGCTGCCGTATGTGGCGGCCATCGTCGTGCTCGTGCTCATTTCCAGCAATGCCAATTACATCAAGCTCAACATGCCCGCTTCGCTGGGGAAAAATTTCAATCCCGGAAATTAATCACTCACCACAAGGAAAACCATGTCCAAGAAACTAGTATGCGCCGCCGTTTGCAGTGCCATTTTGATGCCCGTCATGGCCGCCGCACCCGCCACCGCTCCGTTGAACGTCGGTTTCGTGTATATCAGCCCCATCGCGCGACGCGGGCTGGACTACCCAGCATGATCAGGCGCGCAAGGAAATGGAAAAGGCGCTGGGCAACAAGATCAGCACCAAGTTTGTGGAAAACGTGCCGGAAAGCGCCGATGCGGAACGGGTGATCCGCGACCTGGCGCAAACGGGCAGCAAGCTGGTCATCACGACTTCGTTCGGTTACATGAATCCCACCTTGAAAGTGGCGAAACAATTTCCTAATGTGAAGTTCATTCACTTGACGGGCTACAAGACGGCCGTCAACGTGGCCAACACGAATGCGCGTTTTTATGAAGGCCGCTACCTGGCTGGCGTGCTGGCAGGCAAGATGAGCAAGACCCATGTGGCCGGCTACGTGGCGGCGTTTCCCATCCCGGAAGTGTTGCAGGGAGTCAACGCCTTCACGCGCGGCATGCGCAGCGTCGACCCGAAGGCGGAAGTGAAAGTGGTGTGGGTGAATAGCTGGTTCGACCCGGGCAAGGAACGCGACGACGCGGCCATCACCCTGATCGGCCAGGGCGCCGACGTGGTCACCCACCACACGGACTCGACCGCCGTGGTGCAGGCGGCGGAAGAGAAGGGCAAGTATGCGATCGCCTACCACTCGGACATGAAAAAGTACGGGCCGAAGGCGCAGCTGGCCGCCGTCACCCACCATTGGGGCGACTATTACACGAAGCAGGCGCAGGCCGTGCTGGATGGTACGTGGAAGTCCAGCAGCACCTGGGGCGGCATCAAGGATGGCA
Organism: Janthinobacterium sp. TPC_1; assembly: GCF_056037845.1. NCBI lineage: Bacteria > Pseudomonadati > Pseudomonadota > Betaproteobacteria > Burkholderiales > Oxalobacteraceae > Janthinobacterium > Janthinobacterium sp. TPC_1. The sequence goes on from NZ_CP195157.1 coordinate 2,846,864, forward strand.
TGGTCAAGCTGGAAGGCATCAACGCGGCCGTGCCCGCTGACGTGAAACAGTTTGTATTGGCGCGCGAGAAAGACTTGGTTGCTGGTAAGCTCAATCCGTTCAGCGCGCCGATCAAGGATAACGATGGCAAGGTGCGCCTGGACAAAGGCGTGCTGGATGATGCGGCGCTGACGAAGATGGATTATTTTGTCGAAGGCGTGGCAGGAAAAGTTTCCGGAAAGTAATAGGTTTGCGTTTGAACTTGCTGTAATATATTGCCGGAAACGGGAGCAGGGCCGGGGATACATGCGCGTTCCCGGCCCACCCACACAGCAGAGCTTGAACAAGCCCGTACCGGAGACAGACCCATGGACAGACTGGAAGTATTCAAGATTATCGCGCTGCAAGCGAGCAAGGGCGAACTGACGTTCCCCGCCAACGTCAAGGCCACCTTGAAGCTGCAGGAAGCGCTGGACGACCCCGATTGCCATATCGAAGCGGCCGCCCGCATGGTCATGGCCGAGCCGCTGCTGTCGGCGCGGGTCGTGGCCTTGGCCAACTCGGCCGCCTACAACCGTTCCGGCAATGAAATCGCCAATGTGCGCGCGGCCGTCTCGCGCCTGGGCTTTGCCACGTTAAAGTCGATGGTGGCGTCCGTCATCGTGCGCCAGCTGGGCAGCCAGATCACGGACCCGCAATTGCGCGCCAAGGCGGCCAGACTGTGGGAGCACACGGCCCACGTGGCCGCGCTGAGCCAGGTGATCGCCCGGAAAGTCACGCATGTGGACGTGGAAACGGCCATGTTCGCGGCCATCGTGCACGAAGTGGGCGGCTTTTATCTGTTGTCGCGCGCCGAGGAATATCCGGGCCTGCTCGACGACAATACCGAAGACTGGATCGAATACGGCGAAAAACTGATCGGCCGCGGCGTGCTGCGCCAGCTGCAAGTGCCCGACATGGTCTTGCAAGCAGTGGAAGGCATGTGGCACGGCGGCAGCCCGTTCCCGCCCCGCACCCTGGGCGCGACCCTGGTGCTGGCCAACGATCTGTCGCCCGTCGGTTCGCCCCTGCACCCGCCGGAAAGCGCCGAGCGGCGCCAGGCGGCCGCGAAGATCGATTTCGGCATCGGCGGCAGCACCTTGCACACCATCCTCGAGGAATCGGCTGAAGAGATCGAATCCCTGGCGGCCGCCCTGCTGGTGTAAATTACGCCTCGATGACATCCCCGCCTTGCCGCGGGGATTTTTTTCGTCCGCATTTTGATGCATCTTTCCCCATGGCATACAATCGCCGCCCCCGGCCATCCGCCGGACTGAATGTCTCCTCTTACCCAAAGGATCTTATGCAGAAGCTGTTTTCTTCCCTCGCCTTGACGGCGCTGGCGTTTTCCGCCCAAGCCGCTACCAGTTTGCCCGTGGTGCAGGAAGCGCCCCTGCGCGCCCACCTGGCCTTCCTGTCCAACGATTTATTGGAAGGCCGGGGCACGGGCCAGCGCGGTGCCGACTTGACGGTGGCGTATTTGGAAACCCAGGCGCAGATGGCTGGCCTGAAACCCGTGCGTGGCAACAGCTACCGCCAGAGCGTGCAGATCGCCGGCGTGAAGTCGCTGCCGGCCGAGAGCAGCCTGCAGGCGTTGGCGGGCGGCAAGGCCGTGCCGCTGGCATTTGGCCCGGACTGGGTGTGGGCCACGGGCGACTCCGTTGCCGCGCACACATTCGACGCGCCGCTCGTCTTCGTCGGCTACGGCATCACGGCGCCGGAAGAGGGCTGGAACGATTTCAAGGGCGCCGATGTCAAAAACAAGATCGTCGTCATGATGGTCAACGACCCGCAGCCGACCGCGCTTGATCCGAACCGCTTTGCCGGCAAGGCGCTGACCTATTACGGTCGCTGGACGTATAAATTCGAGGAAGCCAAACGCCAGGGCGCCGCTGGTGTCTTGCTGATCCACACGAAACCGTCGGCCTCGTACGACTGGAGCGTCGTGCAGAACAGCTGGAGCGGCAGCGAGCGCTTCCAGTTGGCGGACCGCACGGCCGGCACGCCGCTGCAGGGCTGGATCGCGGAAGACGCGGCGCGCCGCCTGTTCGCGGCCGGCGGGCAAGACCTGGACGCCTTGCGCGCCAAGGCGGAACACAAGGATTTCCAGGCCGTCGCCTTGAATGCCAAGTTGTCGGGCGAGATGAAGTCCATCGTGCGCAAGGTAGAGCAGTTCAATATCGCGGGCATGGTGCCGGGCACCGACCCGGCATTGAAAGATGAAGCGTCGTCATCTACAGCGGCCATTGGGACCACCTGGGCAAGCAAGGTGACGCTGGAGACACGATTTACAACGGCGCCGTCGACAATGCCTCGGGCACGGCCGGCTTGCTGGCCATGGCGCAGGAAGCCGTGAAAAAGCCGGCGAAGCGCACGCAGATCTTCCTGTGGGTGGCGGCTGAAGAGCAGGGTTTATTGGGCAGTGCCGCCTATGCGGCCGATCCGCTGTGGCCTTTGGACAAGACGGCCGCCGCGCTGAACCTGGACAGCCTGAACTTTGTCGGCGCCACGCATGACATCGGCGCGCAGGGCAGCGAGCGCACGGAGCTGGGGGCGATGGCGGCGGCAACGGCCAAAGCCATGGGCATGCATATCGCCCCAGCCCGTCCCGACCTGGCCGGCGGTTATTTCCGCAGCGACCATTTCAGTTTTGCCAAGGCGGGCGTGCCCGCGTTTTCCATCAATGGCGGACGCGACTACATCAAGGACGTGGCCGCATCGAAAGCCAAGGCGGCCGCCTACGGCCCCCGCTACCATCAGGTGACCGATGAGTACGACGCCAGCTGGGATTTGTCCGGCATGACGCAGCAGGCGCAATTTACCTTGAGCCTGGGGCAGATGGTGGCAAATGCGGCGAAGATGCCGGCCTGGAAGGCGGGCGATGCGTTTGGCAAGGCGCGTGAGCAGGCGAAGTAAGGACGTAAAAAAACCGCTCTGTCGAGCGGTTTTTTTTGCGCTGGTCAGGTTGAGCTTGCCCGTTCCAGCCTGCGCTGCGTGTGCCGGTACTTGCTCCACACCAACAGCAGCAACAGCGGCATGGCGCCGCCCACCATGCACAGGGCGGGCCAGCCGCCGGCGGCAAAGCTGGCGCTGGCCAGGGCCGAGCCTGCCGACGCGCCGATGAAGCCGCCCGCGATGAACACGGTGGTCACGCGCGCCCGCGCATGCGGCGCCAGTTTATAGATGATGGACTGGTGCGTCACTTGCAAGCCCATCACGCCCATGTCCAGCAGGAGATGCCGATCAACAGCAGCGCCAGCGAATGGGCGCCGAAGCCGATCAATGCCCAGCCCGCGATCGAGGCGACGGCCAGCAGCCACGTGGCCTGGCGCGCATAGCCGCGGTCGGCCATGCGGCCGGCCGTATTCGCGGCAAAGGCGCCCGTGGCGCCCGCCAGGCCGAACAGGCCGATCTGCATTTCCGAATAGTGATACGGCGCGCCGCTGAGCAAGAAGGTCAGGCCCGTCCAGAACACGCTGAAGGTGCCCAGGCCCAGGCCCGAGAACAGGGCGCGCTGGCGCAGCAAGGGTTCCTGGCGGATGATGTCGGCCAGCGAAGCCATCAGCTTGCCGTATTGCAGCTTGCCACGCGGCGCCTCGTTCGGCAGGATGCGGCGCAGCATGACGAGCAGGGCGGCCACGACGATGGCAGCCAGCACGTAGACGGTGCGCCAGCCGCCGCTGATCTGCGACACGGTGCCGGAGACGGTACGCGCGAGCAAGATGCCCAATAATAATCCCGTCATGACGGTGCCCACCATGCGGCCCCGGCTGTGATCGGGCGCATACGACGCCACCATGGCCGTGACCACCATCAATGCGCTGGCCGTGATCCCCATCAAGACGCTGGCGATGGCAAAGACGATAATATTCTGGCTGGTAGCGGCCAGCAGCAGGGCACCGATCTTGGCGACCAGCATCCAGGTCAGCAACTGGCGGCGGTTCAGCACGTCGCTGAGGGGCACCAGGAAGACGATGCCCAGCACGTAGCCGATCTGCGTGGCCGTGACCAGGTAGCCCGCCTGCGGCACGCTGACGCCAAACGAGGCGGCCAGCATGGACGTGAGCGGCTGCACGTAATACAGGCTGGCGACGAGCACGCCGGCGGACAGGGCGAACAACAGGATGCGGGTGGAGCTCAGCAGGGTGCTGGCGTCGACGGACGATGGTGCAGATTTCATGCGATACAACTTTCTTGGAATGATGCTTTTGGATGAGCATGATAGCGGGGTGGCGTAGTTCTTGCCGGGCGCGGCCGATTTTGCTACTGGGCGTGAGCAAAAAAATCCCGGCGATCGTTGCCGACGGCCGGGAAAAGGGTATTTGGGGAAATACCAGGGGAGACAGTGAAGTTACTGCGCGCGTGCCAGCTCCGCATGCACTTGCGCCGTGATTTCATACGAACGCAGCCGGTGCTGGTGCTCGAAGATTTGCGAGGTGATCATCAGCTCGTCGGCGCCCGTTTCGGCGATGAAGGAAGCCATCTTCGCCTTCACCGTGTCCGGTGCGCCGATGGCCGTGCACGACAGCACGGAATCGAGCATGGCGCGTTCCTGCGGGCCCAGCTGCTCCAGGTAGCCGGGCACGGGCGGCTGCAGACGCGACGGGCGGCCCGTGCGCAGGTTGACGAACGCTTGCTGCATCGACGTGGCGCGCAGGTGCGCTTCGGCATCCGTGTCGGCGGCGAACACATTAAAGCCCAGCATCACGTACGGTTGCGCCAATTGTTTGGACGGCTTGAAGTGTTCGCGGTAATACGCCACGGCTTGCATCATCATCTGCGGCGCGAAGTGCGAGGCGAATGCGTACGGCAAGCCCAGGTGGGCGGCCAGCTGGGCGCCGAACAGGCTGGAACCGAGTATCCACACGGGTACTTTCGCGCCCTTGCCGGGCACGGCCAGCACGCGCTGGCGCGGCTCGTCGGACATGTAGTCGATCAATTCCAGCACGTCCTGCGGGAACTGCTCGGCGTCGGACTGCAGGTCGCGGCGCAGCGCGCGCGCCGTCGTCTGGTCGGAGCCGGGCGCGCGGCCCAGGCCCAGGTCGATGCGGCCCGGATGCAGCGCTTCCAGTGTGCCGAACTGTTCCGCGATGACGAGCGGCGAGTGGTTCGGCAGCATCACGCCGCCCGCGCCCACGCGGATGCTTGTCGTGCCTGCCGCCACATGGGCGATGACGACGGCCGTGGCGGCGCTGGCGATGCCGGGCATGCCGTGGTGTTCGGCCAGCCAGTAGCGGTTTAAAGCCCCAGCGTTCGCCGTGCTGCGCCAGGTCGAGCGTGTTCTTGAACGACTGGCTGGCGTTGCTGCCTTCGGCGATGGGCGCCAGGTCGAGTATGGAAAATGGAATCATGGTAGCGATATCGGGACGTGGTGGAAAATCACAATGGACGATTTGTCTATCCCCTGCCGCCGGCAGGGTCACCCATGACGGCGTGGCGGGGAAGACAGGCTGTGCACATGATAATGCGAATCGGGAATTTGCGTACTGATCGGTAAAAAACTCGTAGCGATTGGAAATCGGTGCGGGCGATGCTAGAGTGGGCCTCCCCATTTCACGCGCCCCGCCATGTTCAAGAAACCCCTGCTGTTGTCCCTGCTTGGCCTGCTGCTGCAGCCCTCCGTTCACGCCGCTCCCGTCAGCCCGCAGGCGCAGGAGACGGCTCGCTACGCGCTGGCCACCTATCCCGAACCGCTGATCGCCAGCCTGGCGAAGATGGTCAGTTTCAACACGGTGGCCGACCCGGCCGTGCCGTTTGCGGAGAATCCCCAGCACACGGGTTTTAAACGCTACCTGGCGGCCGAGGCGCAGCGCCTGGGATTCGATTTCCACGATCACGGCCACGTGGTAATCATCGGCATGGGCAAGGGCAGCGAGCGGGTGGGCGTGATCACGCACGGCGACGTGCAGCCTGTGAACCCCGCCAAGTGGGCCCGCTCGCCGTTCGAGCTGGACCGTACCAGCGAACCGGGCAAACTGCTGGGACGGGGCACGGAAGACGACAAGGGCCCCATCGCCACGGCCCTGTATGCGATGAAAGCCATCCAGGACAAGCAAGTGCCGTTGAGCAAGCGCATCGAGCTGTACGTGTACATGGCGGAGGAATCGGACTGGGAACCGCTGAAACAATTCCTGAAAACCCACACGCCGCCGCAGGTGAACATCACCATCGATGCGGAATATCCGGTGGTGACGGCCGAGAAAGGCTACGGCTCCATCAAGCTGACCTTGCCGCCGCGCACGGCACTGCCGGCCGAGGGCGGCCCCGTGCTGACGAACCTGACGGGCGGCTTTTTCGGCAGCCAGATCCCGGAAGACGCCACCGCCGTCATCGAACGCGCGCCGGCCGCGCTGGAAGCGGCCATCCGCGCTCGCGCGCAGCAGCAACAGGGCGTGCGCTACACGTATGCGCGCGATGGCGGCACCTTGAGCGTGACGGCGCTGGGCGTGTCGGCCCACTCGTCGAAGCCGGAAGACGGCGTCAACGCCATCAGCATGCTGGCCGACGCCCTGGCCGTGCAGCCGTGGCAGGGCACGCAGGCGGCCGACATGCTGTCGTTCCTGAATGAACTGGTGGGCACCGGCATTTACGGCGAACGCTTCGGCCAGATCGCCTACCGCGACGGTTTCATGGGGCCGATGACGGTGGCGCCTACCGTGCTCAAGCAGCAAGGCGGCGCGCTGGAACTGAATATCAATTTGCGCCGTCCGCAAGGCAAAACGGCAGCCGTGCTGCAGCAGCAGGTGACGGCCGCCTTCGACGGCTGGAAGGCGCGGCGCCAGGTACCGGCCGCGCTGCAGGTGCAGATCGGCGAGCCGTGGCTGCAGACGGACGCGCCGCAGATTCCCACCTTGCTATCCGTTTTCGAACATTACACGGGGATCGCCAATCCGCAGCCGGTCGCCATCGGCGGCGGCACCAATTCGCGGTTGTTCCCGAACGCCGTCAGCTTCGGCCCCGCCATGCCGCACACCGTGTACACGGGGCATTCCGAGCACGAGTTCATCACGGAAAAACAGTTGCTGCTGAACTTGCAGATGTACACGGCCGTGCTGATTGAACTGGCGAAATAGTCGCTTGCAAAAATAGCGGGAAGTCATAGACTGCAAGCCTGAGACGAGGCCAGGCGCCGAACTTTTTATGCGCGTGCTGGTCTTACGTTTCCATGTAGGAAGGGAGCAGCTATGCATGCACAACAGGACGCCCGGCTGGCGCCAGGCAGGGCAGGTGGGGCGGTGGCGTGCCGCATCCCGCACGAGGAGCGGTCATGAACTGGCCGCTGGAACTGGAAGTGGCGCACAAGCTGGCGCAGATGCGGGGCTGGCTGGAAGACCAGCATGCCGGCGCCGTGCGCCTGCGTGGCGTGGACTGGTTTGCGTGGGCCACGGCGGGCGCGTCGAACAGCCATCGTCATACTGCCGAGTGCGGCTGCGCGGAAGTGCTGGTGACGCGCGCCGCCGCCTACATCCTGACGGACGAAGCCGAAGCCATGCGCATGCGCGAGGAAGAGGTGCGCGGGCCATGGACGTGGCAGGTGTCGCCGTGGATGCAGCCGCAGCTGTATGAATTGCGCGAGCATTTCGTGCAGCATGTGGCCGGCGGCTTGCCTGTTTTGTCCGACCGGCCAGGCTTGCACGAACGCAGCCTGCCCGTGGCTCTGCGCGAAGAGCGGCTGGTGCTGCTGGAATCGGAGCAGCAGCGCTACCGGCAGGTGGGGCAGCTGGCCGCCAGCGCTGCGCGGATGCGCTGCGCCAGGCCCGCCCCGACTGGAGCGAACTGGAGCTGGCTGCCGCCTGCGTGCGCGCGCTGTGGCTGCGCGGCTTGCAGGCCGTGCACGTGCTGGTCAGCGGCGAGGAACGCCAACACCGTTATCGGCGCGCGCCGCCGGCCCAGGTGGTGCTGGGCACGCAAGCCGTGCTGGCCCTGTGCGCGCGGCGTTTCGGCCTGTGCGCCAGCCTCAGCCGTCAACGGCGCTTTGGCCCGCCGCAGCGTCGCGCCGATGGCGTGGCCGTGGGCGATGCCGATGCCGCCATGCTGGCGCTGGAAGCCGTGGCGCTCGACGCTTGCGAAACGGGTCGTGCCCTGAGCATGGTGTACCACGCGCTCGACAGCGCCTACGCCTATGCGGGCCAGCCCGATACGGTGCGCACCAGCCGGCAGGGTGGTATCCATGGCTACCTGGCGCCCGAAGTGGCAGCTGGCGCGCATACGGAAATCATCCTCAAGCGGGGCATGGCCCTGGCATTCCACCCCAGCCTGCCCGGCAGCACGGTGGAAGACACGTTTTTGCTCGACGGCAACCAATTGCACAACCTGACGCACGACCCGGCCTGGCCTTCGGCCATGGTGCAGGGCCGCAGCCGGCCGCTGACCCTGGCGCTGGCCTGATGCGCCTTGATGCGGCCAGGGGCGGAAAAAGGCAGCGGCAAGTGTCGGCCAGCACCGGCTGCATCAATAGCGCTGCATCACGCCTTTTTGCACGCTGACCCGGTCGCCGATCTGGAAGGCGGGCTGGGTATTTTGCATAAAGGTGCGCGTCGTGCCGTCGTCCAGGCGCAAGGTGACGCGGTACAGCATGTTGCCCGCCGCCCCCGAGGTGCTGCCGGCCGTGCCCGAGGTGCCCGCCTGCATGTCGGCACTGCCTTGATCCATGCCGCGCGGCACGGTTTCTATCGATTGCACCGTGGCCGAGCTGATGTTCATGCTGGACTGGCCCGCCATATCGCTGCTCATGCCGGTATCGGTGGCGGTGCTGGCTGTGCTGCTGGCCGGCATGCTGCTTTGCGGCGTCGTGCCGGCCGGTGCGGCATAGGTTTCGCCGCTGTTGCTGCGCGCCAGGCTGGCATTGTCCGTGGAATGGCAGGCCGCCAGCAAGGCGCATGTCAGGCCGGTCAGCAGCAGGGTTTTTTTCGATCTCATCTTGGTCTCCTCATGGTCGAACACTCAGGATCGGCACCCGCGGTGATTGCGGATAGCAGCGATTGCTGCATGTAAGAGCATGGCGTCGCCGGGATGTTCGGCGCCCGTCATTGGTGATTGAGCTAGATCAAGCGTCTAATTGCCGTGCTTGGTATAAAAGATGCTGGCAATTACCACTTCGTGCGGCTGCACGTTTCCTCACTGTTGAATCGGGAGAAAAAATGTCATCTGGCCCTACCGTAAAACTGATCGATGAGTTGGTGCTGGCCGTCGCCGGCACCGCGCACGATGCCCGTGCGCGCCATGTACTGGCCCAGGCATTGCATGGACTGGTGCGGCTGGCGCGCTCGGAACAGTTGCTGGACATGCAGCGCGATGCGGCACGCGCCATGGGCGCCGGCAGCCGGCGCGAGGCGCGCGCCCTGATGCGGCGCCTGGGCGCGCGCAGCCAGGGGCAGTTGCGGCTGGCATTGCAGGATAGCGAAGCGGACCGCGCCTGACGGACGGTGCCGGTTCAGCCTTTGGGCAACGGCGCGCCCTGAGCCAGGGCGGCGGCGACCATTTTCGGCCAGAGGAAATACAGCGGCAGGCAGACCGCCGCGGCGGCCGTGATATCGACCACCCAGTCGCTGACGGCGCCATGGCGGTAAGGCAGGAAGCTCTGGATGAATTCGTCCAGCGCGCCCATGGCCGCCACCATCAGCACGGCCAGCACTGCGCGGCGCGCCATGCCGCCGGACGTGCCGCTGAACAGGATCAGGGCCAGCACGCCGTAGCCGAAGGAATGCAGCACGCCGCCCGACGCATATTGGCCCACGTCGGCGCGCACGCCGGGAATGTCGCCGATCAAAATCACCAGGACATACAACACCAGGGCCGTGCGGTAGCGCAGGCGTTCGTAACGGTCGGAAAAACAGAGTTCGGGCAAGGGGGCGGACATGATGCGTCAGGATAAATGGAAAGGTACTCACAATATCATGCGCATGGCGGGCCACCGTGTTCTTGCGCAAGAGCTTGCCGGTCAGGCAAAAAAAAGGCCCGCGGGGGCGCGGGCCAAAAACCCAAATGAAATGGGTCAAGAGTTGAGAGTTGCTCGGTACTTACCATGTCGCGCGCCTTGCCGGCGCCCGCCACGGTCATGAAAGGGGAGTGGTGTGCCATCGCGGCACACCTGTCTGTAGTCAGGCATATCGGTTGCCTGTACAGCAGATGAAGCAAGTATAGGGGGCGAACATGACGGGCCTATGACACGCCGCAACATTTTTGAGGAAACCGGCATATTGATGGAAAAATTCGGGCGGCATGGCAAGAATAGCCATGTTTCAGTCGCGACAGCAAAAAAAAAGCCCGCTGGTGAAAGCGGGCTTAAAACTATTTTCTTGGAGGAGAATAGTGGAGACAGGTGCATTATGCTGCGTCGCACGATATGTGTCTAATGATCTTTTTAGATATGCATTATTCTTTTTTGATATAACTCGCCGGTTTCACTCTTTCACGGCCACCGTGTAGTTGAGCGCCATGCGTCCGCCATCGACATAGATGGTCTGGCCCGTCATATAGCTGGCGTCGTCGCTGGCCAGGAAGGCGGCGATGCCGGCCACTTCTTCCGGCTCGCCGCAGCGGCCCAGCGGCGTGCGCGACAAAATCGTGTGGCGCGCCTGCGGGCTCGACAGCACCGCCTGCCTGGCCAGTTCCGTCAGGATGGTGCCCGGCCCGATGCCGTTCACGCGCACGCCGTGCGGCGCCAGGTTCAGGGCCATGACCTTGGTCAGCTGGTTGATGGCGCCCTTCGACACCACGTACGGCACCTGGTTCGGAATGGCCAGCTCCGCATTCACGCTGGACATATTGATGATGCAGCCGCTGTTGCGCTTGACCATCTCGCGCGCCACGGCCTGGCCGCACAGGAACATCGATTTCAGGTTGATGCGCATGACCCGGTCGAAATCGTCTTCGCAGACGTCGAGGAAATCGGCCGCGTGCGTGACGCCCGCATTGTTGACGAGGATATCGATGTGGCCGAACTGGGCCAGCGTTTCCTTCAGCATCGCATCGACGTCCGCCTTCTGGCTGACGTCGGCGCAAAAGAAGCGCGCCTGCGGGCCGAGGGCGGCCGCTGCCTGCGCGCCTTCTTCCTTGATGTCGACCAGCATCACCTGCGCCCCTTCGGCGATCAGGCGGCTGGCGCAAGCCAGGCCGATGCCTTGCGTGGCGCCCGTGACGATGGCGTTTTTATTGACCAGTTTCATGTAATCGCCTCGGCGGGAAGGATTCAGAGGAGGATGGGTTCGTTCGGCAACTGGTTGCCGCGCGTCCCATCGGCAGGGAAGTGGCTTTGCAGCATGGCATTCAACTGCTGCAAGGCATCGAGCGTGCTGTCGTGGTAATTGCCATCCTTGAAACCGCCCGTCATGGCGCGGCATACGGCTTGCCACTGTTCCGGCGTGATGCGGCGGCCCACGTTGCGGTCGGCCACGATATCGACCTGGTGCTCGGCCAGGTTGATATAGATCAGCACGCCAACGTTGTCTTCCGTATCCCACACGCCATACTGGGCGAACAGTTCGCGCGCCCGCTCGCGGTTGCTCACGCCCTGGTAAGCCATGCCCGGCGTCAGGGCCGCTTCGACGATCAGGCGCACTTCCGCGCGGTGCATGGCTTCACCGTCGGCAATCGCTGTTTCGATGGCTTTCAGGGTGCGTTCGGGAAAGGCCTGGCGTGCCGTCGCCGGCGTGCCCCGCAAATGTTTCAAGGCGCGTCCGCAGCGTTGTCCGAATGTCAGTTGTTTCGTCATTACCAATCTCCCGAGGCGCCGCCGCCGTCAAAACCGCCGCCGCCGCCACCGAAGCCACCGCCGCCACCGCCTCCGCCAAAACCACCGCCGCCGCCGAAGCCGCCACCGCCACCGCGGTTGTTCAGCGCCTGGCTCAAAATGCTGCCCAGCACGACGCCGGTGGCGCCGCTGGACCAGTTGCTGCCGCGCTGCAGCCGGTTTGGGCCGCCACGCGAGCGGAACACGGTCACGAGCACAAGAAAGCCGAAGAACAGCAGCGGCAGCCAGAAGGTCAGGCCGCCCGCTTCCACGGTCGCCGGCGCCTGTTTTTGCGCCGGGGCGGGGAATTGCTCCTGGTTCAGCAGGGTGGCGATGGCGCCGATGCCAGCCACCAGGCCGCCGTAATAGTCGTTCTGCTTGAAATGCGGGGCGATCACGTCTTGCAGGATGCGTTTCGATTGCGCATCCGTCAGCACGCCCTGCACGCCGCGGCCCGCCTCGATGCGCAGGCGGCGCAAGGACGAGGGATTGTCTTTCCACCATCAGCAGCACGCCGTCATCGACGCCCTTGCGGCCCAGCTTCCAGGCATCCGTCACGCGGATGCTGTATTGCTCGATGGCTTCCGGTTCCGTGCTCTTGACCAGCAGCACGGCGATCTGGCTGCCCGTCTTGGCTTCGTAGTCGGCCAGCACGCCTTCCAGCGCCGCTTTTTGCTTGTCATCGAGCATGCCGGCGTTGTCCGTCACGCGCGCGGCCAGCGGCGGGACGGGCTGCAAGCCCTGCGCGCCGGCCGGCGGCATCGCCCACAGCAGCAGGGCCGTCGCCAGCGCGGCCAGATAAGACCAGGCTTTCATCTTATTTGCCGAAGTTGACGGTCGGCGCGGTCGAGATGGCTTTTTCATTTTCCACCGTGAACGACGGCTTGACCTTGTAGCCGAAGACCATCGCCGTCAGGTTGTTCGGGAAGCTGCGCGCATGCACGTTGTAATCCTGTACGGCGGCAATGTAACGCTGGCGCGCCACGGTGATGCGGTTTTCCGTGCCTTCCAGCTGCGACTGCAGGTCGCGGAAGCTGGTATCGGCTTTCAGGTCAGGATATTTCTCGGACACCACCATCAAACGCGACAGGGCCGACGACAGTTGTCCCTGCACTTGCTGGAATTTCTCGAACGCGGCCGGGTCGTTCAGCACTTCGGGCGTGATCTGGAAACTGGTGGCGGCGGCGCGCGCCTTGGTCACCGCTTCCAGCGTTTCGCGCTCGTGCGTGGCATAGCCCTTGACGGTATTGACCAGGTTGGGGATCAGGTCGGCGCGGCGCTGGTACTGGTTGACCACTTCGCCCCAGGCCGCCTTGGTGGCTTCGTCCTTGCTCTGGAAGTCGTTGTAGCCGCAGCCCGTCAGGATGCCGGCCAGGACGGTGACGCTTAGCGCCAGGCGCAGCCATTTGGTGAATTGATTGGTGATTTGCATGATGGGTTCCGTGCTGAGTAAGGGAGGTGAGGCAAATATACCTGAAACGGCCCGCCATGTCGGTTTAATAAGCGCGGGTGGCCGTGTCTGGCCGCGTTACAATACGGGGTTTGCAACTGAATATAGAGAAGGTGTGCCGTGAATTTCATCAATAAATTATCCGCCGCGTGGACGGCCAATAATTCCCTGCTGTGCGTGGGCCTGGACCCCGACCTGGCGAAACTGCCGGCCGAACTGCGCGACTTGCCCGATGGAATCACCACCTTTTGCACGCGCATCATCGACGCCACGGCCGACCTGGCCTGCGCCTTCAAGCCGCAGATCGCGTATTTTGCCGCGCTGGGCGCAGAAAAGCAGCTGGAAGACATCTGCCGCTACGTGCGCGAGAATTATCCGCACATCCCGCTGATCCTCGACGCAAAACGGGGCGACATCGGCGCCACGGCCACGCAATACGCGCGCGAAGCGTTCGAGCGCTACGGCGCCGACGCCGTCACCGTGAACCCGTACATGGGCGAGGATTCGCTCGACCCCTACCTGGCGTGGAAAGACCGCGGCGTGATCATCCTGTGCCGCACCTCGAACCCGGGCGGCTCGGACCTGCAATTCCTGAATACGGACGGCGAACCGCTGTACCAGCGCGTGGCGCGCCTGGTGGCCGAGAAATGGAACAAGAATGGCCAGTGCGCGCTCGTCGTCGGCGCCACGTTCCCAGAAGAACTGGCGCAAGTGCGCGCCATCGTCGGCGACATGCCGCTGCTGGTGCCCGGCATCGGCGCCCAGGGCGGAGATATTGCCGCCACCGTCGGCGCAGGCCAGACGGCGAACGGCATGGGCATGATGATCAGCTCCTCGCGCGCCATCATCTACGCCAAGCCGCAGGACGGCGAAGACTGGGCCGACGCGGCCCGCCGCGTGGCGATTGAAACGCGCGATGCGATCAATCAGCACCGTTCGGTTTAAGTTGCATGCATACAAAATGCCGGGCTAGCCCGGCATTTTGCATTCAGTCTCTTTGCGGGGCGACGATCTCCGCATAATCGTAGAGTTCGCCAAGAATTTTCTTCGCCACGCTCATCGACCGATTCCGACAGCACGTCGATTTCCGTAAACAGCATTTCGATGGTGCGGGCGCCGCCGTCGCCGTCGAACAATCGGGCGGCGCGGTGCTGTTCCCAGTGCAGGCTTTCCGCTTCGCTCAGGGTTTGCGGGAAATTGCGGGCGCGGTAGCGGAACAGCAATTCCTGCAAGCGTTCGTCGGCAAACGACGGGCGGGCCGTGGCCAGCCTGGCCGGCGTGTCGCGGCGCAAGGATTCGAGCAGGCGGCGGTCGTCGTTGCTGACGAAACCATTGTACAAATCCTCATCCACGTCCAGCGCGGTGTTCGCGCCCGGGCGCTGGAAGACTTCGGCCCAGATGGCATCCATGTTCGGCGCCGCGGCGGCGAATTGCGCGTTGACCTTCGCCGCGTCCACGTCGATGCCCCACTGCGCGGCCATGGCGGGCGACAGGGTCTTTAAATTGCCCACCAGCATGGGCGACTTGTTCAAATGCACGCTTTTCACGGGCAGGCGCGTCATGCCTTCCGGCATGGCTTCCTTGCGCGTGAATAAACGCGTGCGGATGGTGTCGGCGTCCAGTTCGAACAGTTCGCGCGGGTCGTAGGCGCAATCCCAGACGAGGATCTCGTTTTTGTTGCTCGGGTGCGTGGCCAGCGGCCAGACGACGCCCAGGCAACCCCGTTCGGCCGGGAACATGCCGGACACGTGCAGGAAAGGCTGGCGCTCGCCGGCGGCCAGGTGCATGCCCATTTCGCTGGCGACCCGGTCCTTCTTGTGCAGGGCCAGGCAGAATTCGAACAGTTTCGGCTGCTTCTGCTTGATCAGGCGCGCCAGGGCGATGGTGGCGCGCACGTCCGATAGCGCATCATGCGCCGCTTCGTGGGCCAGGCCATTGGCCTTGCTCAAGTGTTCCAGTTTAAAACTGGTCTGGCCATCGTCGCGCTTCGGCCATTGAATGCCTTCCGGGCGCAGCGCGTGCGTCATGCGCACGACGTCGAGGAGGATGTCCCCAGCGGCCGCAATGGTTCTTCCATTCGCGCGCATACGGGTCGATCAGATTGCGCCAGAACAGGAAACGCGTGACTTCATCGTCGAAACGGATGGTGTTGTAGCCCACGCCGATGGTGCCCGGCTCCGAAAAGGCCGCTTCGATGGTGGCGGCGAACTGGTGCTCGGGCACGCCCAGCTGCAAACACTGCTGCGGCGTGATGCCCGTGATCAGGCACGATTGCGGGTCGGGCAGGAAATCATTGGCAGGCTGGCAATACAACATGATCGGCTCGCCGATCTCGTTGAGATCCGCATCCGTGCGGATGGCGGCGAACTGGGCCGGGCGGTCGCGGCGCGGCTGGGCGCCAAAGGTTTCGTAGTCGTGCCAAAGAAAGGTCTGGTTAGTCATTGATGGTCGTAACTTAATGTTGCTGAATGGGTTATCCGGGCCGCTAAAAACAAGCCGCCGCTTCAGTTTTCTGAAAACCTGCCGATACTACACGAGAGGATGGTCATCATCGCGTTTCCCGCATGGTGGCATACATTGTCCGTTCAAGGAGGTCTATCGTGTCAATTCCCATCGCCGCAAGCGGCAATTCCACCCCTTCCGTGACTTCCGTCAGTACGGGTGTTGCCGGAAAGGACGATAAAGTCCAGCAAAAGGATGGCGTCAACGCTGAAATGAGCGTCAATGACCGCACCAAGCTGCAATTGAACGCTTCCATCATGCAGGCGTCGCTGAACGTGTCCATCGGTTCGGAAAACGAGCCGCTGGCGCTGCTGTACAAGACAGCCATCACCAACATCAATGAAGCGCTGAAGGGCCAGTACGGCGAGGACGCGATCCAGAACGCCGCCTCGCAGGACAACAGCGCCGAAGCGACGGCGAGCCGCATCGTCTCGCTGTCGACGGGTTTTTTCGACGCCTACAAGAAGCAGAACCCCGGCATGGACGACGATACGGCCCTGACCAAGTTCATGGACACCATCAGCGGCGGCATGGAAAAAGGCTTCAAGGAAGCGCGCGACATCCTGGGCGGCTTGAAAGTGCTGAACGGCGATATCGCCGGCAATATCGACAAGACGTATGAGCTGGTGCAGAAGGGCTACGCGGATTTCATCGCCGCCCACAGCAGCAAGAAGGATGATGCCGCCAAGCCGGCCGACAGCAAGGCTGCCTGAACTACAGCATGACCCGGTTGCGGCCCGATGCCTTTGCCCGGTAAAGGGCCGCGTCGGCCGCGGCGATCAGCGCTTCGTCGTCCTGTCCGGTCGCCAGGCTGGCCACGCCGAAGGAACCCGTGATGTGCGGCAGCGCGCTGCGCATGTCGGCGAAGATGACGGCGAGCTGCATGCGCTCGCACAGGCGCTCGGCCACGCGCAAGGCCACGTGTTCGTTGGTATCGGGCAAGATCACCATCATTTCCTCGCCACCATAGCGCACGGCAAAATCCGTGGGCCGCAGGGCCGCGCCCAGCACTTGCGCGGCGATGCGCAGCGCCTGGTCGCCCGCCTGGTGCCCGTGGGTGTCGTTGAAGCGCTTGAAATGGTCGAGGTCTATCATCACCAGCGACAGCGGCGAGCCGCTGGCGTGGGCCGTGACGATCATGTTCGGCAGTAAATCAGTGAGCCAGGCGCGGTTGTACAAGCCCGTCAGGCTGTCGACCATCGACAGCTGGCGGTAGAATTCGCCCAGTTTCTGCCGGCGGCGCAGCAGGGCGTTGGCGGCGCGGATGCGGAAGGACAGCAGCCGCAGCAGGTTGCGCGCCAGGCCGTTCGATTGCTCGATCAATTCCCAGACGATGGCCGCGTCGATTACCAGCAAATCGGTTTCTTCCAGGGCGGAAATGGCGGCCAGGTTGCTCGCTTCATCGAGCACCGACTGCTCCCCCACGCTTTCGCCGGGCAAGACCTTGCTGACGGTGCCGTCATCCATGCCCGTGTGGGTGTCGGCGGCCACGGCCAGCGAGCCGCGCAGGACGATGTACAGGCTGGCACCTTGCGTGTCGGCAATGGCTTCGCCCGCTTCGAGGCGCACCACGGGGCAGGGCGCCAGCATGGCGGCCGTCTGGCTATCCGCCCCATCGCGAAATAGCTGTAAATCGCCGATGTTGCAGCCTGAAGCGCTGAAGTTGCCGATCTGTTCCACAATCACACTTTCAAAAAGCCGGCGCGCGAGCAGAAGGCCGGTAGCTTCATGATAGCGTAAAGCAGCCTTGGCTGTAACGGCAAAGGCTTGCTTGATGTCACTTACTGTGAGAAATACGACAATTATTTCATTGCCGTGTTAATACGCTGGAATGCTTGCGGTTTTATTATGGATGTTGCCGCACGCGAAAGGTGGGGCCGGATGTGCAAAGGCAGCCTTGAACGGCTGCCTCAGTCTCTGGAAATCCTGCGGGTGGGGGATTACTCGGCGGTTTCTTCCGCTTCGGCCGTATCGATCACGGCATTCTTGCCGGTCGCATGGCGCTTGCTGTCTTGCAGGCGGCCCAGGGCGCTATCGATGGCGCGTTTCAGCTTGTCGGTGGCGCCGGCCACGGATTGATGCACGGTGGCGTTTTGCTCGGTCACGGCGATCGGTTGATAGCCTGCAACGCGTGCTTCCATGACGCAGCGGATATCGTCGGCGCCGCCTTTCGGGCCATTCGTGTCGCTGATGTGGACTTCGATGCGGGTCAGGTTGTCGCGGAAGCGGCTCAGTGCGCTTTCAAGTACGGATTGCACATGTTCGTTCAGTCCAGCGGTGTTGGCGATGGTGCTGTCGGTATGAATATTGATTTGCATATGCTTACTCCTGTCAATTCAAAAAAAACCCATCTCAGGCGTGCTGCGGCCTGGTTGCTGCCTCATGCACATGACCTCGTGCATGGAACTTATCTTACTCCTCTTTCCGGTATTTCAAGAGGGTGCGCACGATTAAGATGAGCTTAACCCTTCAGCCAGGTCAAGTTTCCGCTACGAAATTATTTTTTAGCCATTAATGAGTCCGGCGGCGATATTGATCGACAGCCCCAGCACGACCAGGTTGAAGAAAAAGCTCAGCACGGATTGCCCCAGCACGATCTGCCGCATCGTCCGCGTCTGCACGCACACGTCCGACGTTTGCACGGCCACGGCGATGGTGAAGGCGAAATACAAAAAATCCCAGTAATCGGGATGCTGTTCGTCGTCGGGAAACTTCAGGGGGCGCAGCGCGGGGTCGGCCTGGTAATACAGGTGGGCATAATGAAAGCAGAACAGGGTGCCGACGAGAAACCAGGAACCGACCAGTGTCAGGATCGTCAGGCCATAGTGCAGCGCGCGCTCGTCCGGTGCCATGTCTTTCATCGAGGACAGCTGCGAGACGATGGCCACCAGGCTCATCACGGATGCGACGGACAGGGCCGACAGCACCGTGGCCGCCCGCTCATCCTGGCGCGCCGCCATGGCTTTGACCTTGTGGTGGTTGGCGCGCATCATCATCCAGGCCATCGTCGCCAGGTAGAACCAGACGGCCACGTTCCACGCCGTCAGCAACGCGTCATCTGTTGCCAGGATGGCGGCAGCAGCAGGCCGGCCGCCACGCCGATGGCCGTGGCCATGCTCAGGTGGGGGCGGCTGCGGATGAAGCCGTGCAAGGGAAGCGTGATTTTCATGGTGCAAGTTAGTCAGTGGCAGTAGCGCATCTTAATCCTTATGGGCTTGCCGCGGTGGCCGTCCTGGCGGCCGCTTCCTTCTCGTGGTGGGGGAAACGGTCCATGCGCGACAGCACGGGGAACAGCACGGCCCACACGCCCGTCACGGCCAGGGTGGCGGCGCCGCCAAACAGCACGGCGCGCACGAGGCCGAACCAGCCGGCCGTCAGGCCCGATTCGAATTCGCCCAGTTCGTTCGAGGCGCCGATGAAGACGGCATTCACGGCGCTGACCCGGCCGCGGATCTCGTCCGGCGTCTCGAATTGCACCAGCAGGTGGCGGATGTAGACGCTGACCATGTCGCCGGCGCCCATCAGGAACAGCGCAACCAGTGCCAGCGGGAAAAATAGCTGGTGCTGCCCAGCACCAGGGTGCCCAGGCCGAAGACGGCCACGCCGCCGAACATCCAGGCGCCCACGCGGCGCGTGATGGGAAACATGGCCAGCGCGATCGAGCACAGGGCCGCGCCGGCGCCCGGGGCCGTGCGCAGCAGGCCCAGGCCGCTGGGGCCGATATGCAGCACGTCATGCGCGAGCGCCGGCAGCAGGGCCGTGGCGCCGCCGAACAGCACGGCGAACAGGTCGAGCGAAATGGCGCCCAGCACGATGGGTTTCGACCAGACGAAGCGCAAGCCTTCGAGCAGGGTGTGCCAGCTGACGGGTTCGCGCTTGACCACTTGCGGCGCGGGCGTGGTGGCGCGCATCAGCAGGACGGACACGACCAGCAAGGCCGACGAGACCAGATATACCACCTTGGGGCCGAAGTAATACAGCAAGCCGCCCAGAGTCGGGCCCAGGATGATGGCGACGTGCGAGCTTGACGAGCTGAGCGCGAGGGCGCGGCTGAAGTGTTGCGTCGGCACCATGTTCACCAGCACGGCTTGCGTGGCCGGCATCATGAAGGCGCGCGCGCTGCCGAACAGCACCAGCACGGCAAACACGGGCCAGACGATGGAAAGATTGCTTAATGTAAACACCAGCAAGGCCAGCGCGCAGGCGAGCTGTGCCGCCAGGCACCAGGCGATGATGTTGCGGCGGTTGTAGCGGTCGGCCACGTGGCCGGCCGGCAAAATCAAGACGAGGAAGGGCGCGAATTGCGCCAGACCGATCAGGCCCAGGTCGAACAGGCTGCCCGTGATCTGGTACACCTGCCAGCCGATGGCCACGCTTTGCATCTGCACGGCCACGGTGCCCAGCACGCGGGCGGAAAGGTAACAGGCGAAGTTGCGGTGACGCAGGATGGCGAGAGACATGAAATTTCCAGGAAACAGCGGGGTGGGGCGGGTGGCGGCAGCGGATGCCGCGCCAGCAGCACCCCGCTGTCTGGATGCTTACTTGGCCAGGTCGGCTTCCGTGGTGAAAGCGTCGGCGTAGAACTCGTCGGCTGGAAGTTGACACAATTGCACGAAATCGCGGTTGGCCGATTCGACGACGATCGGTGCGCCGCACGCATACACCTGATACGCGGACATGTCGGGCAGGTCGGCCATCACGGCCTGGTGCACGAAGCCCGTGCGGCCGCTCCAGCCGTCTTCCGGCAAGGCTTCCGAGACGACGGGCACATAGGTGAACTGCGGCAAGTCGGCGGCCCACTGGCGGCACAGCGCATCCATGTACAGGTCGTGCGGACGGCGGCCGCCCCAGTACAGGGTGATCGGGCGCGGGGATTGCTCGTTGATCATGTGCTCGACGATGGCTTTCAGCGGGGCAAAGCCCGTGCCCGAGGCCAGCAGCACGACGGGCTTGTCGGAATCTTCGCGCAGGAAGAAGGTGCCCATCGGGCCTTCGAAGCGCAGGATGTCGCGCTCCTTCATCGTGCCGAACACCTGGTCGGTGAACAGGCCGCCCGGCATGTGGCGGATGTGCAGGCTCACGGGGCCGCCTTCGACGGGTGCGCTGGCCATGCTGTAGCTGCGGCGCTTGTTGTCGCGCAGCATGATTTCGATATACTGTCCGGCGCGGTAGTTGAGGCGCTCGCTGGCCGGCAGCTGCAGGGTCAGCACGACGACGTCGGGCGCGACTTTTTCGATGGTGGTCACGCGCGACGGCATTTTCTTGATCGGGTAGTCGCTGCTGCCCGCCACTTCGCGCGCCTCGATGACGAGGTCGGCGTCCGTGGTGGCGCAGCAGAACAGGGAAAAGCCGGCCGCTTCCTCTTCCGGCGTCAGGGCGCGCTGCTGGTGCGCCTTGTGCTGGACGGTGCCGGCAAGCACTTTACCCTTGCAGGAACCGCAGGCGCCATTTTTACAGCCATACGGCAAGCCCACGCCGGCGCGTATCGCTGCCGACAGGACGGTTTCGTCCGCTTCGCAGCTGAATTGGTGGCCGCTGGGCTGAACAGTAACTTGAAAAGTCATACAATCCTTGAGATGAAAAATATGTTAATGCACTCTTTGCGCAAGCCTGTGGGCTTGCCGCGCCTGCTGATCCTGGGCTGCGGCGACGTCGGCATGCGGCTGCTGCCCCTGCTGCGCGCGCGCTTTCGCGTCTTTGCCGTCACCAGCCAGCCGGCGCGCTGCGCGCAGTTGCGGGCGGCCGGCGCCGTGCCCATCGTGGCCAACCTCGACGAGCGCGCCAGCCTGAAACGGCTGGCGGGACTGGCGCCGCTGGTCGTGCACCTGGCGCCGCCCCTGTCGTCGGGCTTGCTGGACCAGCGCACGCGCAATCTGGCCGCCATTTTACCCGAGCATGCCCGCATGGTGTATGTGAGCACCAGCGGCGTGTATGGCGATGGCGGCGGCGCCTGGGTCGATGAAACGCGGCCCGTGGCGCCGGCGAATGCGCGCGCGAAGCGGCGTGTGGACGCGGAACAGGTCTTGCGGGCCTGGGGCGCGCGCCGCGGCGCCAAGGTGACCATCCTGCGCGTGCCGGGCATTTATGCGGACGACCGCCTGCCCCTGAAGCGCTTGCGCGAGGGCACGCCGGCCCTGGCGGCAAGCGACGACGTGTACACCAACCATATCCACGCCGATGACCTGGCGCGCATCATTGAACGGGCCTTGTGGCGGGGCAAGCCGGGACGCGTGTATCACGCCAGCGATGACAGCGAACTCAAGATGGCGGACTATTTCGATGCCGTGGCCGATGCCTTCAAGCTGCCGCGCCCGCCGCGCCTGCCCCGTGCCGAACTGCGGCAAGCGGTCACGCCGATGCTGCTGTCGTTCATGTCCGAATCGCGCCGCCTGCACAATACGCGCATGAAACGCGAGCTGGGCGTGCGCCTGCGCTATGCGCGCGTGGCCGATGCCTTGCGGGCGATGGCAGCCGGCGGGGCCGGCATCGGGTAAAATGACCGGTTATCTGCGCACTTTTCCTGGGCCGGCGCGCGGCGCGCCGTTCCGGCGGTGCGCCATTCACTTAAGGAATACCGCATGAGCACCCTCACTTACGAAGAATACCTGGACGAGGTCACCACCGTCCTCACGGAACTGTACGACCTCGACGACGACGCCGCCATCAAGCTGGTCGTGGCGGCGCAGGACGCCGAATTTTTTGTCCCGCACGATGCGCATGAAGAAATGCGTACCTTGGAGCAAGCCAAGAAAGATGCGGTCACCCTGTTCGAGCGCAAGCAGAACCGCCAGCAGACGCAGGAAAAACAGCAACAGCGCGTGCGCCAGCAAAAGAAATAAGGACGGCCGCCAGGCCGTGGGCAATACGGGCTGCGGCGCAACGCCGTGGCCTTGCCGTTTGATGCAGCGCAAACGTGTCATGGCACGCTGGCGATATGGTGAGCAATGTCGTCACGCGTTTGGGCTATTTGTGACGGGCTCTACGCAGCGCGACGCTGTTTTTCGTCAGCAGGAGCGGGTCATGCGAGTTACGAATCACCCCAGCAAGGAACAGGTGTGCGCGCCTACATGCGCCGGCGCGAACATGCGCGGCAGCCGCCGCCGCCGCCCGATGAAATTCGCCGCCAGCTGGCCTGGTGCCGCGTGGATGTCTTGCCGGGTACTTGCCTGCTTGCCACCCCGGCAGGCGTGGCCGTGCAGGGTTGGCATTTATCTGCGGAAATGGCACGCCTGGGCACGCTCATGGCGATTGCCTGGCTGATGCGCAGCGGTGTTCCTCATTGTAAAAATTGATGACTTGCAGCAAACTTCCCCGATTTGAGTTATCCTCTAGCACATTCCAAGTGCGTCAATTCTCTTCAATTATCACAATTTTGCTTTAAGTTACGCAAAAATCAACAATAGCGTGTATTATATTGTTTGCGGCAGAAAAGCCGCATAAGTGATGGCGCTTTTTAGTGTGTTTACCCTGAATTATTGCAGAAGAGACATTCTGTTTCTTTTTGCCTTAATACAACAAGTACGGATTTTCGACCATGTCTCTCAAACAAATTACCTCTTTGCCTACCTACAACCCGAATCGCGTCCTCGATGCGATCATCGACAAGCTGCAACTGAAAAACGATGCCGCCCTGTCGCGAGCGCTGGAAGTGGCGCCGCCTGTCATCAGCAAGATTCGTCACAACACCTTGCCGATCGGCGCCACGATCCTCATCCGCATGCATGAAATCAGCGATTTCAGCATTCGTGAACTGCGCGAGTTGATGGCTGCCTAAGAGCGCCTGACAGACGGCAAACTGAGAGGTGCCGTCTGGGTAAGTCAGGCTTGCCGCGTGCGGCAGCCACATCTGTTTTCCGTTTTGCTATTGCGGGTCGCGGTTCAACACCGGACGATCGACATAGAAACGCCCCATTTCCAGGCTGGTCGAAGACGACTTGAGCACCGCTGCTGCCAAGGTGGCGGGCGCGCCGGAAAATGCCGTGCTGGCAGCGCCCGTCGCGCGGCCCGAATATGCCGTCGCCTGCACCGCCGCACCGGAAAACGCCGTCGCCTGCACCGCCGCACCGGAAAACGCCGTCTGCCCGGCCCGGCCCGAGTATGCGGTCGCCTGTACCGCACGCCCTGAATACGCGGCTTGCACGGCCCGTCCCGAATACGCCGCCTGTACGGCGCGCCCCGAATACGCCGTTTCTGCGCGGATATAATCTTCCCCGAATGTTTGCTCATACAGCTGTTTCATGCGCTCGCCCACGCGCTGGTGCGCCGCTTCGTCGTCTTCGCCGCGCAGGCCGATGTACGGAAAGTGATGGAGGAAGTAGCCGAACACCTGTTCGCAATCCTCTGCATATTTCAGGGTGTCGAGGATGTGGTAGTGCCAGAAAGTATCGACGTCCATCAGCGGCGCCGTTTCTTCTTCCGGAAACTGTTTCATCAGGATCAGGAAACGCCGGTATTCGAATTCCACCGCATTCGCCTTCTCCAGGCTCCATCCTTCGCCTGACTCCCGGTGCATCAGCTTGACCTTGATCGCGTCCAAATTCAAATCGGCAATTGTCTTGAAACTGTCGTTCGTATCCATGAATGTCCTTGTGGTAAAGAGTGTTGTGGGAAATACAGTGAAACAAAGGTGGGTGTGTACTCCTGGCAAGTCGTCGAGGAATGCCTGACCCATGGCGGGCAGGCGCGCTAAGTTGTCCTACATCAATATTGCATCTAATTACGAAATAAGCAAGCTGAGCTTGTTTCAAGCGGGACGTGGCTGTCAGGCGCTGGCCCGGCTGTCTTCCTGGTAGGGAAATGCCGTGGCGTCGGCGCCCAGCGGCACGCTGACATGCACGCTCATGCCGGCGCCGGGGCTGCTTTCGATGTAGAAAGTGCCGCCCAGCAACTTGATGCGCTCTTCGATGCCGACCAGGCCAAATGAGCCCTGCTTGTTGCGTCCGTCGATGGCCGCGCCCACGCCGTTGTCGCTGACGCTCATCGATACGGTGTCGCGGCACTTTTCCAGCTTGACTTGCACGCGGCTGGCATTGGCATGCTGGGAAATATTGCTGAGCGACTCTTGCAGGATGCGGAACAGGGCCGTGGCGCACTGGTCGCTCAAATAGATATCGTCATGGCTTTCGCTCATTTCGCAGGCGATGCCCGTGCGCTGGCGAAATTGCGCCACCTGCCATTCGACGGCCGCATTCACGCCCAGGTCCAGCACGGTGGGACGCAAGTCGTTGATGATCTGCCGCACGCTCTTGATGGTGGCGTCGATCTGCTCCAGGGTTGAGCGGGCGCGGGCGTTCAGGCGCGGATGGCGGCGTTGCGTGCGCGAGGCCAGCATGTCGGCATCGATGCGCAGCACCAGCAGGTTCTGTCCCAGGTCGTCGTGGATCTCGCGCGCGATGCGCTTGCGCTCTTCTTCCTTGATCTGGTCGGCGTGGGCCGCCAGGCGGCGCAGTTTCTGGTGCGACAGCTGCAGGCGAATCTGGCTGGCGCGCAATTCCTCCGTCATGCCCGTCGCCATCTGGATGGCGCGCCGGCGCGACGACGCCAGGGTGTGAAACAGCATGTACAGCAGCATGGTGCTGGCAAAACCGGTCATCAGGGCCAGCCACGGCAGGAAGGCATCGAAGCGGGTATACAGGTCGCTCTTGCGCACGCTGAACAGCGCTTGCCACACGCGGCCATTGTGTTCGATCAGCATCGTGCTGCTCAGGTAGCGGCCCGAGTTGCCGGGCTGCCACCATGGCGCATGCATGCCCGCCGCCGTGCTGTCGAAGATGGGGCGCATATCGTGCGGCAAGTCCGGCTGTTCAAGCGCCTGCTGGCCGATATCGAACAGGGTCAGGCGGACATTGCGTACCGGCATGTCGGCCAGCGCGCTGCGCATCATCGCCACCAGGTCGTAGCCGATGCCGACGGAACCCTGGTAGGCCGCGCGCCTTTGCTCCAGCGTATCGGTCGGCATGCCGAAGCGGTACACGGGCAGGCGCATGGCCATGCCCGTCAGCTGCGGCCGGCCTTCCATCGGCACGGGCACGCCGGAATTGCAGATCTGCCCGGTATCGCGCGACTGTTCCAGCGCTTCGGCGATCATGGGCCGCGCAGCGATGTCATAGCCATACTTTTCCGCAGCGCTGGCAATCGGCTCGATGTAGACCAGCGCGGAATAATGGGGGCGCGGGCCGGGCGGATGGATGGCAAACGCCGGATAGCCGTCGCGCCCGGGCGGATAGTCGCGCTGCATGGCCGTTTCGAAGGTGGCGCGCTGCGAATCGTCGAGTTCCCGGCTGTAATTGAGATTCATCACGCCCGGGTAGTTCTGATGCAAGGCGAGGTTTGCCACGTAGCGGTGGAATTGCTCGCGGCTCACGTGTTCATTGGCGTGGAACAGGCTGACCGTTCCGCGCAGCAAATTGGCATATGACTTGCCGCGCGATTCGATGTTTTTCTGGGTATTGCGCGCCAGATTGTTGAATAGCTCGCTGGCATCGTTTTCGATCGACAGCGAGGCGGCGATGTAGAACAGCAGGCCGACCATCAAGGACAGCACGAAGCCAATCAGCCACTGCGGCCTTTTTTCCAGCGATAACTGTTGTTCACCAGCAGTAGAGGACATCGCCATCCGCATCAAGAGGAGGAATCGGGTGCCGCCTCGGTGGCGGTGGCCAGGCTGCGTTGTACAAGCACCATCGACATTGCAAATTGCTCAATAGCTGCCTAATATACAAAACTATCGTGAATATAGTCAACAGGCAATATTTCTCTGGTGATAGATATTGCTAAGACGAAAAAAAAAAAAAAACCGCCGCAGCGGTTTTTTTTGGGGGACGGGCGTCCGGCGCCTTATTTTGCGGGCTGCCAGCTGTCTTTCAGGGTGACGATGCGGTTGAAGACGGGCTTGCCCGGCTGGCTGTCGACGCGGTCGGCCGCGAAGTAGCCGTGGCGCTCGAACTGGAAGCGCTGTTCCGGCTGGGCCAGTTCCGCACCCGGTTCCAGCCACGCCTGCACCACTTCCTTGGCCAGCGGGTTCAGGGCCAGCTTGAAGTCCTTGCCGCCCGCGCGCGGCTGCGGGTCCGTAAACAGGCGGTCGTACAGGCGTACTTCGGCGGCAATCGCCGTCGGCGCGCTGATCCAGTGCATATTGCCCTTGACCTTGTAGTTGGCGCTGCCTTCCGTGCCCGACTTGCTGTCCGGGAAATAGTTGCAATGCACGGCGATGACCTTGCCGTTTTCATCCTTGTCAAAGCCCGTGCACTCGATCACGTAGCCGTAGCGCAGGCGAACCTTGCTGCCCGGCTTGTCGTCGATCGGCGGATACAGGCGGAAATAGCCTTTATTCGGCACTTCCATGAAGTCGTCTTCCTCGATCCACAGCTCGCGCGAGATGGGGAAGGTGCGCAAGCCCCGCTCCGGGAAGTGCGGATGCACGGGCGCCGTGCATTCCACGCTCTCGTTTTCCGGGAAGTTGTCGATGATCAATTTCAAGGGGCGCAGCACGGCCACCGTGCGGGGCGCCTTCGGGTCCAGGTCTTCGCGCAGGCAGCCTTCGAGCACGCTGTAGTCGATCCAGCCGTCCGATTTCGTCACGCCCGTGCGTTCGCACATCAGCTGGATCGCTTCCGGCGTGTAGCCGCGGCGGCGCATGCCCACCAGGGTCGGCATGCGGGGGTCGTCCCAGCCGTCGACGATGTGTTCTTCCACCAGCTGGCGCAGCTTGCGCTTGCTGGTGACGATGTATGTCAGGTTCAGGCGCGAGAACTCGAACTGGTGCGGCACCGGTTGCTGGAAGAAGCCGCCGGCGGCGAGGGTTTCCAGCAGCCAGTCGTAGAACGGGCGGTGATCCTGGAATTCCAGCGTGCAGATCGAATGCGTGATGTTTTCCAGCGCGTCCGAGATCGGATGCGTGTAGTCGTACATCGGATAGATGCACCAGGCGTCGCCCGTGCGGTGGTGGTGCGCGTGGCGGATGCGGTAGATGGCCGGGTCGCGCAAGTTCATGTTCGGCGAACTCATGGCATCTTCGCTCATCTTCGCGCGCAGGATGTGTTCGCCATCCTTAACTGGCCCGCCTTCATGGCGCGGAACAGGGCCAGCGATTCGTCGCGCGGACGGTCGCGGAACGGCGAATTCTTGCCGGCCTGGCCGAAATTGCCCCGGTTGGCGGCCATGTCTTCGGCGCTCTGGCTGTCCACGTAGGCAAAGCCGGCCGTGATCAGGTATTCGGCCATCGCGTACAGCTGGTCGAAATAGTCGCTCGCGTAGTGCAGGTGGCTGTGGCCATCGGCAGTCTTCGGTTCCCAGTCAAAGCCCAGCCATTTCACGCTGTCCATGATGGTGTCGACGTATTCCTGCTCTTCCTTCGCCGGATTGGTGTCGTCGAAGCGCAGGTTGCACTGGCCGGCGTAATCGCGCGCCAGGCCGAAGTTGACGCAGATCGACTTGGCGTGGCCCACGTGCAGGTAACCGTTCGGCTCCGGCGGGAAACGCGTGATCACCTGGGGCAGGCCGGGACGCACGTGGGTGCCGGCAGCCAGGTCGGCTTCGATGATGTTACGCAGAAATTGGGCGCCAGCGCTGGCGCGGCGGTATTCGGTTTATCGTTGCTCATTGATCAATGCGGAAGAGTGACAGTAAAAAGCATTTTACCGTACCGCAAGCGCTTTATAAGCACGTATTTGCCCCCATTTCCCAGCATGCAAGCGACGCCGGCGCCGTTCTATAGGATAATTCGCCTTTAATTAGCAAACAAAACGTGACCCCGGAGCCATTTATGGAAAATTTGTATAACGTCCTCGGTGTCGCACCCAATGCCAGCGACGATGAAATCAAGAAAGTCTACCGTTCGCTGGCCATGCGCTTCCACCCCGACCGCAACCAGGCCCCCGGCGCCGAGGCGCGCTTCAAGAGCGTCACCAAGGCGTATGAAATCCTGGCCGACCCGGCCAAGCGCGCCGAATACGACCAGAGCGTGAACCACCGCATCATCATCGATCCGGAAGCGGAAGCCTATGCCCTGTGGTGCGGCGTGTTCCGCCTCCACGGCACCAACCTTCCAGCAGACTGAGTCTGCCGGCAGCCGCCATCGGGCGGCTTGAATGATATTTAAAACAACAACAACGGCGCTTTTATCAGCGCCGCGCATCACATTGGAAAGCACAGCATGAGAAGAGTACACCCTGAATTCGCGTACCAGTCGCGCGAGCTGGAAGGCCAGATCGACGGCATCCTCGGCGACCCGCCGAACCGCAAGAACTACAAAAGCATGGTCGACGCGCTGGTGAGCGAGTACGCCAGCGGCGGCGGCATCGAAGACGTGAACATGCTGGCCTTTGCGCTGGTCGACCACATCACCTTCAGCGATCCGAAAGGCTTGCTGGCCGAAAGCGAAGACTACGAGTTCGGCGACCCGTCCCGCGTGTTCTCGATGGCTGCCTGCGCCGCGCCGGAAGCGGCGAAGATGTACGCCGCCATCGAAGAGAGCTTCCCCGACCTGGCGCGACAGGCCATCATCACGGCCTTCCTGCACAAGAATCCGCGCCTGTGGGACGACGACGACCAGTCGCTCGACCAGCTGGCCGCCAATGACGACGGCGACGACGATCACGACGAAGATGAAGCCACCGACGATTTCGCCCAGATGTTTGACCAGGATGGAGATGACCATGGCCGATAACAAGGATGAACAAAAAAGTAACCTTCCCGCGCTGACGAAGCAGGTCACGGAATTGGTGCTGTCCGGTTCGCTGGGGCACGCCGAGCAGGCGTTTGCGGACGCGGCCGACCAGTACGGCGATCTTGCCGTGGTGGAAGTGCTCAATTCCATCCCGCCGCAGGTGACGGCCCTGCACCTGGCCGGCTTCGACGGCGGCAAGATGTCGCTGGCCACCCTGCTGGTGCCGCCCAAGGCCTGGGCCGACAGCCTGGCCTTCATCGCCGCCACCTGGAGCGACGACCAGATCGAGGACGATCCGGAACGCATCGCCGAAGCGCTGTTCGCGCACATCCACGGCGTGGTGTTTTCCACCGACGACGCCGAGCGCCGCCGCGAGCTGCTGCTCGAAGCGTCCGCCACCGACTGGGGCGCCACGGCGTTTGCCATTTTGTTCTCGATGGCGCCGAAGGAAATCCTCGAAGTGGCGGGCGAGATCGTCATCAAGGGGCCGTACGTGACGGGCGTGACGTCGTCCGACAACGACATCGTGCCGCTGGCCATCGAGCTGGCGCAGGCCAATGAAGACGGCTGGGACCGCTCGCTGTTCGAACTGTTCCCCGACTTCCGCCACAGCGCCGACCTGGCCGACGCGGAATACTCGGACGACCCGGACGAAGAGCCGACCATGTTGCAGCGCAGTACCAAGGAATTGCTGTACCGCCTGCGCAAGCAAGTGCCGAGCACGCGTAGCGCACCGCGTTCCAGCACGCGCCGCAGCCTGGGCACGGGCATTTTCTCGTAATGAAAGCAGGGAACTACTAATGCTGCCAGCAATTGTTGTAGAGAATCTTCCGCGCCTCGTGCGCGCCATCAAGCTGTTGCCGGGCGACCCGCGCGAGGATGCGGCGCTGCTGAACCTGGCCGACGAATTGACGGGCATCACGGCCATGGTGGCCGAGAAGTTCACGAATGAACGCACGGCCGACGGCATCCAGAAGGCGCTGTACCTGACGGTGGGCGGCGTGTCGCTGGGCCTGGAACAGGCCGTCACGCACGAAGGCGACCAGGCCGCGCTCGACTTCCTCGTCGAGCACGGCGCCGAACACGCGTTCCAGGTGGGCTTTCGCCTGATCAAGGAATTGTCGCAGCTGCCGGAAGACGCCCTCGTCGGCGAATACGACCAGGACCCCGTCTACCTTGCGCGCCGGCTGCGCGAGCTGTTCATCGATATTTGCCAGGCCGACCCGAACCAGAACTGGGCCGGCTATGAAAAGTATGCGCTGCAGTTGCAACAGCGCAAGGAAGTGCAAGCCGTCGTGCGCCTGGCCGGCTGGCTGCGCCGCCACCACGACAACGGCCCCGTCAGCGACAGCGACTTGAATGCCGAGGGTGTCATCGCCCTGGCCATCATCTTCGCCATCGAAGGCGGCGGGCGCATCGTGGCGCGCACGGGTCAAAAGGAGTTCGAGCGTTTCGTGCGTTCCGTGCGCAAGAACAAGCCCGACTTCGAGGAAGGCTGGGCCGCCCTGGTGGCCAAGGTGCCCGTGCAGCATCACCCGGTGCTGCTCGACCGCATCGCGTCCTACCGGCGCAGCTGCACCGTCGTGCACAAAATCCTCACGCGGGCCAGCATGAAGAGCCTGTTCGAGGACCTGGAAAATTACGCCGGTTCCGAGCTGGACGCCGACTACTCGTAATGCAGTACGTGGGCTGGCGCCTGCCGGCCTACGCTCCCCCTTCCAGCGCCGCTTCCTCGGCCAGTTTCACGAACGCCGCCACCAGCGGCGACGTCTCTTCTTCCCGCTGTGCAAGTAATAAACTGGTGGTCGCCTGCGGGTCGGCGATGGGGCGGTAGCACACGCCATCCATGCGGATGCGGTCGAACGAGGCGGGCAGCACGGAAATGCCGCAGCCGGCCGCCACCAGGCCGATGATGGTCGACGCTTCGCCCGCTTCCTGCGCCACCTGGGGCACGAAGCCGGCCGCCTTGCACAGGCGGAAAATTTGCGGATAAATCCCCGTGCCTGCATCCCTGGGATACATGACAAAGCCTTCGCCCGCCATGTCGGCAATCGCGATGCTGTCCTTGGCCGCCAGCGCATGGGCGACGGGCAGCACGAGGAACAGCGGGTCCTGGCGCAGTTGCGTCAGCTTGATATCGGAGGGATACGTCGTTTCCGGCGGGCGCACGAAGCCCAGGTCCATCGTCCGGCCCGAGATCGCTTCCAGCTGATGCAATGTCGCCATCTCGTGCAAGGTCAGGGTGACGTGCGGGAATTGCTGGCGGTAGCGGTTGATGACGGTGGCGAAGTAGGGCGTAAACGGCGTGGAAAACGTAAAGCCGATGCGCAATTCGCCCGCTTCGCCCCGCTGTGCCCGGCGCGCCGTCACGGCCGCCTGTTCAGACAGGGCCAGGATGCGCCGCGCATCGTCGAGGAAGAGGCGGCCCGCTTCTGTCAGTCGCACGGAGCGCTTGTTGCGCTCGAACAACTGCGCACCGAGTTCCGCCTCCAGCGCCTGGATCTGCTGGCTCAGCGGCGGCTGGCCGATGTGCAGGCGCTCGGCCGCGCGCGTGAAGTGCAGCTCCTCGGCGACGGCGACAAAGTAACGCAGGTGGCGCAGTTCCATATAAGTAATATTTTAAAAGTATGAGTTGGGCCTTGAATATATATTGGACGATATGAGTTGGCAATCCTAAGATGAAGACTCGCTTCCTTTCCGAAACACGGCCATGTCTGATTCATCGCTCGCTTTTGCCTCCGCCGCCACTCCGGCGCTTTCGCCTGCCGCTCCCGCTCCCCGCACGGCCATCGCCAAGGGTTCCATCGAATTCAAGCGCAGCAACCGCGCGCTGTTCTTTGGCGGCTTTTCCACCTTCAGCTTGCTGTATTGCATCCAGCCCCTGTTCCCGCGCTGCTGTCGCACCAGTTCCATTTGACGCCCGCGCAAAGCAGCTGGTCCCTGTCCGTGTCGAGCGGCTTGCTGGCCATCTCGCTGGTGCTGCTGAGCGCCGTGTCGGACCGGGTGGGACGCAAGCCGCTGATGGTGGCATCGATGTTTTCCGCCGCGATATTGACGATCTTGTCCGCCTTTGCGCAGGATTATGCGCAGTTGCTGGCGATCCGCGCCGCGCTGGGCGTGGCCCTGGGCGGCATGCCGGCCGTGGCCATGGCCTATCTGGGCGAGGAAATCGAGGGGCCGTCGCTGGGCTTGTCGATGGGCTTGTATATTGCCGGCAGCGCGTTTGGCGGCATGTCGGGACGCTTGATCGCTTCCATGCTCAGCGATTTTCTGTCGTGGCGCTGGGCCCTGGGCGTGCTGGGCGTGGCCGGCGTGCTGGCGGCGGCGGAATTCTGGCGCAGCCTGCCCGCGTCGAAGAACTTCGTGCCCAGTACCAAGGGTTGGAACGCCTTGCCGCATGCGATCAAGCAGCACTTTTCCGACCGGGGCTTGCCGTGGCTGTTCTGCCTGGCGTTCGTGCTGATGGGCTGTTTCGTCAGCCTGTATAACTACATCGGCTACCGTTTGCTGGCTGCGCCGTTCAGCTTGCGCCAGAGCACGGTCGGCTTGCTGGCATTCTTGTACCTGATCGGCATCTTCAGTTCCGTCTGGGCGGGCCGCCTGGTGGACCGGCTGGGACGCCGGGGCGTGCTGTGGATCATGCTGTCGGTGATGCTCAGTGGCATTGTATTGACCCTGTTCGACTCGCTGCCGCTGATCGTCACCGGCATGGCGCTGGCCACCTTCGGCTTCTTTGCCTCGCATTCGATCGCCAGCAGCTGGGTCAGCCGCCGCGCCCGCGCGCCGCAGGCGCTGGCCTCGGCCTTTTATCTGCTGTTCTATTATTTGGGATCAAGCCTGATCGGCTCCGCCTCGGGCATGATGTGGGGTTTCGACGGCTGGACGGGCGTCATCATCATGCTGGGCCTGTGCATGGGCGGCGGCGTGCTGATCGCCTTGCGCCTGCGCCATCTGCAGCCGCTGGGCGCGCGCGAAGCGGTGGGCTGAGCCCGGCTATTTGGGGCAGTTGCCGATCATCGTTTCTCCCTGCTTGCCCGCGCGCGTGGTCACGCACAAGGTGCCCAGCGCGCTGGTGATTTTATACGTGCGGCTGCCCCTGGCCTCATTCGCGCCCACTTCCTCGATTTTCGATGCCTCGTACCATTTCGGCGGCACGGCCGCGTAGGCTTCGGCAAAGCCTTGCTGCATGCGCTTGAAGCCCGTGTCGTCGAATTTCTCCCCGCCCCGCTGCGGGAATTCCTTGCGTAAATCCTTGTCGATCTTGCCCACGTCGCGCTTGGCTTGCGCCAGGATATCGGCTGCGCTGGGCGCTGGCGGCGCCGTGATCGCTTCCGGCGTTACCGGCGCCTGCGCCGGCTCGGCGGCGGGTGGTAGCAGGGGACGGCTGACGGGCGCCGGTATGGTTCGGCGCGGCACGTTTTCAGCGGCCGGTTTTGCGCTGCGCAAGGCTATCGGCTTGGGCGGCGCAGGGGACGTGTAGCGCAGCCAGGCGATGGCCGGACCCTGCGGCAGGTGCTCGTCAGCGGCAAGACGGGGGCGCGACTGCAGCACGACGTAGGCCAGCCCCGCGTGCAGCAGGACGATCAGCAGCAGGCCGGGAGCGCGGCGGGGCAGGGGTGGCAGCGAGGTCATGGAGGGCAGGGTGGTTCGGGTACGCCAATGTATCTGAAGAATTTGATAATTATCTAGAATGTCACAAGCGCTTACAAAAAAGTGCCACACGGAAATTTCAACGCCGCGGCCGCTGGCGGGGAACCCTGCGCCAGCCTGGCGATCCAACTCCCAATACCATGGGAGGACACATCATGATGCAGGCAAAGGAAGTGGCACGGCGCTTTGGCGCCATCGAACACGCAATCGGCCAGGCGGCCCAGCTGTGCGGCAAGCAGCAGGCATGCCGATGGACTTGAAGGATTGCATCAACCAGCTGGACCAGCAAAAGAGCGCCGTGCGGCAAGCCATCGACACGCACGACGATGCGCGCATCCGGCAAGCCGTCGACCAGATGGAATCGCTGGGCGACCGCGCCAAGCGGGCCTGCGGCACGGCGTCCAGCGTAACGCCGGAAATGAAGAGCGCCGTGCTCAAGGTGCACGATGAACTGTCCGACTTAAAACACCAGTTGCATTAGCTACATCTGCCGGAACAGATGGGCATATAAAGGGCTGACGCGCAGCTGTGCCGGATGCTGGCGCAGGGTCAGCGACAGCTTGCCCGCCTCGTCGCGCACGGCCGTGGCGATGGCGCTGGCGTTGACGATGGTGCCCCGGTGGATTTGCCAGAACTGTTGCGGGTCCAGCTGGGGCAGCAATTCCTTCAGGCTCGTGCGTATCAGCGCTTCGCTATCCTGGCACACGACGTTGATGTATTTGTCCAGCGCCTCGAAATACACGACGTCGGCCAGCGCGATCATGCGCACGCTGTTGCCGACGGCCGCCCGTATCATCTGCAGGCGCGGGGCGGGTGGCACCATGGCTTGCAACTGGCTCAGCAGGCGGGCCAGGTTGCCGTCGCTGGCGGACGCTGTTCCGTTCGCCGTCACCGGCGCCGCCGTGGCTGCCGCTGGCGTTGCTGTCCCGCTGGCGCCAGCGCTGTCGCGCAGGCGCTGCTGCAGGCGTTCCACCGTCTTGCCCAGGCGCGCATCGTTGACGGGTTTTAAGACGTAATCGGCGGCCGCATGCTCGAAGGCGGCCAGTGCAAACTCATCGTAGGCGGTGACGAACACGATATGGGGGAACGCGACGCCGTCGGGCCACTGTTCCGCCAGCTCCTCGGCCGCTTCCAGGCCCGTCTTGCCGGGCATCTTGATGTCGAGAAATAGTATGTCGGGCTGCAGCGCCAGGCCTTGCTGCAGGGCTTCCACGCCGTTGGCGCAGGTGGCGACGATGTCGAGTTCCGGCCATAGCCGGCGCAAGGCGTGCGCGAGGGCGGCGGCGAGTATCGGTTCGTCTTCGGCGATCAGGGCGCGCGGGGTGGGGTTGCTCATGGCATGGGACTCGCGGTGGTGGGGTGAATGGGAAATTGCAGGCGGGCGACGACGCCTGCCGGCGTGTTGGCGGCCAGCACCAGGCTGGCGGCATCGCCATGCATGCCGCGCAGGCGTTCGCGGATGTTCGCCACGCCCAGGTGCGTGCCCTTGCTCTGGCCCGGATGGTCGAGGCCCAGGCCATCGTCGCTGACGGTAAGAGTCAGCACGCCAGCGTCCGTGGATGCCCGCACGTGGATGTGGCCGCCTTCGATCTTCGGTTCCAGGCCGTGCTGGATGGCGTTTTCCACCAGCGGCTGCAGCAGCATGGGCGGCACTTTGATCTGGCGCAAGGCCTCGGGCAAGTCCAGCGCGTAGCCCAGGCGCGCACCCATGCGGATGGACATCAGGCCCAGGTAGGCTTCCATCAGGGAAAACTCCTGCTCCAGGGTGGTGGATTCGGCGCGCGAGGAAGACAGGGTGGCGCGCAGATACTGGATCAATTGATCGAGCAGCAACTGGGCGCGGTCAGGATCAAAGCTGATCAGGCCCTGCAGGTTGGCGAGGGTGTTGAACAGCATGTGCGGTTCGATCTGCGCCTGCAGCAGCTGCAGCTGCGCCTGCATGGCCTGGCGCGCCACGGATTCGGCGCGGGCTTTTTCCTGGGCCGCCTCCATTTGCAGGCGGGCGATTTTTTCGCGGCTGCCAAAGAACAGGATGGCCGCTCCCGCCACCGCCAAGGTGAACACCGTCATGCCGACATTGCGTGACGACATGGAGACGGGCGCGGGAACGTCGATATTGGCAAGCCAGCCGAACAGCATGGTGCCGCCTACCTGTGCCACGGTGGCGCTGACGATGATGAGGGCCGTGAAGGGCAGTCTTGGGGGGCGGCGTCCCTCGCCCCACCAGGCCAGGCGGATGCCGTCGATGAGCAGGAAGGCGATGCCGCCGATGCACATGGATGCAAGCAGGTTGAGCCAGAAGCTTTGTCCGCCGCTCAGCACGAAGGTGATGAAGAGGGCGCACAGGACATTGAGCAGCAGCGCATAACGGGCATCGCCCAGCAGGCGCCGGTAGGGAAAGCCCGTCTTGCGGGGGGCGGTGTCGGTAGTGTGCATGCGGGACCGCTTTCGGGTGGGCGTTCGGGTTGGCAATGCGGCAATTATGGGCGGCTCTGCATGCGGGCGCAACGCCGTTGCGACGAAAGCGGGCGGAGACGGCGCCAATCGCCTGATCGCGTCCTTTACATGGTGGCGCTTGCACGCGATGATGGCAAGACGTCCTCATTGAAAACCTCATCATGATAAAGGAACACCATGTGGCCCTATCCACGCACCCTGGCGCACCGCGGCGGCGGCACCCTGGCGCCTGAAAACACCCTGGCCGCCCTGCGCTGCGGCCTCGCCTACGGCTACCGTGCCGTGGAATTCGACGTCATGCTGGCGTCCGACGGCGTGCCCGTCGTCGTGCACGACCCCGAACTGGGCCGCACCGTGGCCGGCAGCGGGCATATCAGCGATTACACGGCCGCGCAGCTGGGCGCCATGGAGGCGGGCGCCTGGTTCGGCCCGCAATTCGCGGGCGAGGGCGTGCCCACGTTCGAGGCCGTGGTGGACTATTGCAAGGCGCAGCGCATCTGGATGAACATCGAAATCAAGCCGGCACCCGGCTTCGACGTAGCCACGGGCGAGGCGGTGGCGCGGGCCACGCGCGATTATTTCGCAAAAGAAATTGCTGCTGGAGAATTATTGCCCTTGCTCTCGTCGTTCAGCGTCGACGCGCTGCAAGCGGCGCGCCAGGCGGCGCCG
This sequence comes from Janthinobacterium sp. TPC_1, assembly GCF_056037845.1. NCBI lineage: Bacteria > Pseudomonadati > Pseudomonadota > Betaproteobacteria > Burkholderiales > Oxalobacteraceae > Janthinobacterium > Janthinobacterium sp. TPC_1. Next base: position 2,884,007 of record NZ_CP195157.1, read on the forward strand.
GAACTGGCGCGCGGCTGGCTGGTCGAACAGATACCGGATGACTGGGTGCGCACGGCGAAGGAACTGGACGTGGTGGCGATTCATTGCGACCACCAGCAACTGACGCCGGAACTGGCGCGAAAGGTCAAGGAGGCGGGATACGGGCTGTTCTGCTACACCGTCAACACGCCCGAACGGGCCAGCGAACTGCTGGCCTGGGGCGTGGACGGTTTTTGCACGGATCGGATCGATCTAATCAAGGCAAGCTGATAAGTTCTCAGCTCAACAGCGCCTGACGTTACTAGAACGTCACGCGCATGCCGACGGTGACATTGCGCCCCATCAAAGGCGCCGCGTTCTTGATGAACGAGGTGTGGCTGTACGCCAGTTCATTCGTCAGGTTGTTCGCCTTGATGTAGAACTGGGCCGGCGTCGTGCCGATGCGCGTGTCGTAGTTGGCGGACAGGTTCAGCATGTTGTAGCCCGGGGTTGCCGTCTCAAACGCGGCCACCTTGTCTTGCTTGCCCACGCGGTAGAACTCGGCCACGCCGCTCCATGCCTGCCAGTTGGCGTCGACCTTCAGGCCAAAACGCTGGGCCGGGATGCGCGGCAGGTTGCTATTGTTAGCTGCGCCACCGTCGGCCAGCTTGGCCCGCACATAGTCGCCGAACACGCTGGCGCCGAACATGGGGTTCAATTGCTGGCGCACTTGCCCTTCCACGCCCGTAAACGTGGCGTCGCGCTGGGCGTACTGGATCAGCTGGAAGCCTTCGTGGTTGTCCAAGGTGGAGCCGAAGATGTAGTTGTCGACCTTGTTGCGGTAGGCACTGGCCGAGAAGGTCGTGGCGCCCGCATATTTGCGCAAGGTCAAGTCGATATTGTTCGACGTTTCCTTGCCCAGGTTTTGATTGCCCAGCTCGTACGTGGCCGTGGCCATGTGCACGCCGTGCGCATACAGTTCCTCGGCGCTGGGCAGGCGGTGGGTGCGGGAAATGGTCGAACCGAGCGAGTACTGGGGGGCGAATTTCCACACGGCGCCCAGCGAGACCGACGTACCCTTGGCGCTGCGGTCTTGCAAGGTGGCGCTGTCGACAGCGATGTCTTGCCATTCATGGCGCAAGCCCGCTTCGAAGCGCCATTGGTCGAGCTTGTATTCTTCCACCAGGAAGGCCGCGTGCTTCTTCGTGACCGTCGGCGCCACGTAGGCTTCCTCGCCCAGGGCGGAGAAATCGCGCTTCGACGTTTGCAGGCCGACCACGCCGCGCCAGCCGAAGACGGGATGGTGTTCCATCTCCAGGCGCGCATCGTGACCCTTGTTCTTGAACGTGGTGGCGATTTCCGTGCCTTCGATTTCATCGTGCTTGTAATCGGTAAATGAAGCGCGCAGGCGCAGCTTGGCGAAGCCGGGCACGGGATCGCGCAATTCGCCGCGCACGTCCCAGCGTTCGCTCTTCAGTTTCACGTAGGGCACGCTTTCGTGTTCATGCTCGTGCTCATGTTCTTCGTCGTCGCCATGGCCGTGGCCTTCGTGGCCGCCGCAGTGCAAGTGCGTGCCGTGCGGGTGGCAGCTTTCGAATTCGTGGTTGTGGCCAGGCAAGCCGTATTCCGCATGCTGGCTGGTGAAAGCCAGGCCCAGGAAGCCGCGCTGACCCACCCACGACACGCCCACGCTGCCCGTGTCCGTCTTGTTGTAGCTGCCTGCCACCCTGGAGCCGCCTTCCCAGCCGCTGCCGACCTTGTATTCCTTCGCGTCGCGCTTGACGCCTTCCGCGTGGAAGGCGATGTTGCCGGAGCCGCCAGTCACTTCAAAGGCGCCCGCCTTTTCGCGCGCGGCCGAATTGGCGCGTACTTCCGCGCTGCCTTCGAAGCCCTTGGCCGGCACGCGCGTGGGGATTTTCTTGTCGATCACGTTGACCACGCCGCCGACGGCGCCGCCGCCGTAGGCCAGCGCGGACGGGCCGCGCAAGACTTCAATCTGTTCCGACAGCATCGGTTCGGCCGCGACGGCATGGTCTGGGCTGATGGTCGAGGCGTCCTGCACTTCGGCGCCATCGGACAGCACTTTCACGCGCGGACCATCCATGCCGCGGATGATGGGACGGCTGGCGCCGGCGCCGAAATGGCTGGACGTGATGCCGGGCTGGCCGGCCAGGGTTTCGCCCAGGGTCGCTGACCTTGCCAGCACCAGTGCCTCGCCTTCCAGCACGGTCACGGGCGTGCTCATGTCGTCGCTGCCCAGGGCCAGGGCGCTGGCCGAGACGGTGACGGCGGGCAAGGTGGCTGCCTGTTGCGCCAGGGCGCTGGCGGGAGCGGCAAAGGCCAGCATGATGGCCAGCGCGAGGGGAGTCGGTTGGTGAGGACGGATGGACATGGGCAAGAGTTCCTTATCGGCTATCGTTATTGGCAGGGTTTGGGCAGCGCGCGCAAGGTAATGGCCTGCCCCAAGTTGATAATGATAACCCATTATCATTACTGTGTGACAGTTTTTCCGGGCGGTGGATGCAGGCGGATGGTGTATTCTGTCGGCTATGGAACGCACAACACGTCAAAAAACCGCTATTCAAGCCGCCATCGAGTCGGCCCAGCGCCCCTTGTCGGCGCAGGAAATCCTCGAACAGGCCAGCTTGCAGGTGACGCAGCTGGGCATCGCCACCGTTTACCGCAACTTGAAGTCCCTGGTGCTGGAAGAAAAGGTGCACGTGGTGACCTTGCCGGGCGAAAACCCGCGCTATGAGTCGAACACGGCCGCCAACCACCACCACCACCATTTCCAGTGCACCACGTGCCAGCGCGTATTCGACGTGCATGATTGCCCGGGCGACTTGAAGCGCATGGCGCCGCAAGGCTTTGTCGTCGAGCGCCACGAGCTGACCCTGTACGGCCGCTGCGCCGACTGCAATGCCGCTGCCGGCGCCGCAGTGCCCGCCGCCGTGACCACTGCGCACGCCTGCGCCAGCGGCCACGACCCGGCCTGAGCCGGCAGGCTGTCGATGTTGGCACGGGCGCAACAATGCCCTGGCTAGCCGTCAATGCCGCACCCCATATCACGTATAATCTTCCCTTTAAAGCTGCCGCCACTTTTTGCCAAAAAAACATGAAATCATCTGAAATCCGCGACAAGTTCCTCAAATTTTTCGAATCCAAGGGCCATTCCATCGTCCGTTCCAGCTCCCTGGTGCCAGGCAACGATCCGACCTTGCTGTTGACGAACAGCGGCATGGTGCAATTCAAGGACGTGTTTACGGGCATGGACAGCCGTCCGTACACGCGCGCCACCTCGGTGCAGCGCTGCGTGCGCGCCGGCGGCAAGCATAACGACCTGGAAAACGTCGGCTACACGGCGCGCCACCATACCTTCTTTGAAATGCTGGGCAACTTCAGCTTCGGCGACTATTTCAAGCGCGACGCGATTCACTTTGCCTGGGAACTGCTGACCAAGGTGTACGGCTTGCCGGCCGACAAGCTGACCGTCACCGTGTACATCGAAGATGACGAAGCGTACGACATCTGGGCGAAAGAAATCGGCGTGCCCGTCGAGCGCATCATCCGCATCGGCGACAACAAGGGTTCGCGCTACGCCTCCGACAATTTCTGGCAGATGGCTGATACGGGCCCATGCGGTCCGTGCACGGAAATCTTCTACGACCACGGCGCCGACATTCCTGGCGGCCCGCCGGGCTCGCCTGACGAAGACGGCGACCGTTTCATTGAAATCTGGAACCTCGTGTTCATGCAGTTCAACCGCGACGAAGCTGGCGTCATGCACAAGCTGCCGAAGCCATGCGTCGACACGGGCATGGGCATGGAGCGCCTGGCCGCCGTGCTGCAGCACGTGCATTCGAACTATGAAATCGACCTGTTCCAGCACCTGATCCGCGCCGCCGCGCGCGAAACGGGCGCCACGGACCTGGAAAACAAGTCGCTGCGCGTGATCGCCGACCACATCCGCTCCGCCGCCTTCATGATCGTCGACGGCATCATTCCGGGCAGCGAAGGCCGCGCCTACGTGTTGCGCCGCATCATCCGCCGCGCCCTGCGCCATGGCCACAAGCTGGGCCAGACGAAACCGTTCTTCTACAAGCTGGTGGCCGATCTGGCCATCGAGATGGGCGGCGCCTATCCGGAGCTGGAAGAAGCGAAGGAAAACGTCGCCAACATGCTGAAAGCCGAGGAAGAGCGTTTCGGCGAAACCCTGGAAACGGGCATGAAAGTGCTGGAAGCGCAGCTGGCCAAGGATGCCACGGGCATCGACGGCGCCACCGCTTTTACTTTGTACGAAACCTACGGCTTCCCGCCGGACCTGACGGCCGACATCTGCCGCGAACGCGACATCACCTTCGACCAGGTGGGCTACGATGCAGCCCTGAAAGAAAGCCAGGAACTGTCGCGCAAGGGCGGCAAGACGCACAAGGACAGCAAGGTCGAGTACACGGGCGAGAAAAACAAATTCGTCGGCTACGACCAGTTGACGTTCAGCAGCAAGGTTGTCGCGCTGTACGCGGCCGGCACGCCCGTGCAGGAACTGAAAGCCGGTGAGGCGGGCATCGTCGTGCTCGACACCACGCCGTTCTACGCGGAATCGGGCGGCCAGGTGGGCGACCAGGGCGTGATCGCCTCGGGCGCGGGCAGCTTTGCCGTCAGCGATACGCTGAAAATCCAGGCCGACGTGTTCGGCCACCACGGCGTGCTGGAATCGGGCGTATTGAAAGTGGGCGACGCCGTCTCGGCCGAAGTCGACACGGCCAAGCGCGCGCGCACCATCCGCAACCACTCGGCCACGCACCTGATGCACAAGGCCTTGCGCGAAGTGCTGGGCAGCCACGTGGCGCAAAAGGGTTCGCTGGTCGACCCGGACAAGACCCGTTTCGACTTCAGCCACAATGCGCCGATGACGGCGGAGCAGATCGCTGCCGTGGAAACGATTGTCAACAAGGAAATCCTGGAAAACCGCGCCACGCAAGCCCATCTGATGTCGTTTGACGATGCCGTCAAGCATGGCGCGATGGCCCTGTTCGGCGAGAAATACGGCGACGAAGTGCGCGTGCTCGACATCGGCAGCTCGAAAGAGCTGTGCGGCGGCGTCCACGTGCAGCGCACGGGCGACATCGGCTTGTTCAAGATCATCGCCGAAAGCGGCGTGGCCGCCGGCATCCGCCGCGTGGAAGCGGTGACGGGCGAGGGCGCGCTGGCGCTGGTGCAAACCATCAACCGCCGCCTGATCGAAGCGGCCAACGCCCTGAAGGCGCAGCCGGAAGAGCTGACGGCCCGCATCGGCCAGGTGCAAGACCACGTGAAGGCGCTGGAGAAGGAACTGGCCGCGCTGAAATCGAAACTGGCGTCGGGCCAGGGCGATGAGCTGGTCACGCAAGCCGTCGATGTCAATGGCATCAAGGTGCTGGCCGCCGTGCTCGATGGCGCCGACGTGGCCCGTCTGCGCGAAACCATGGACAAGCTGAAGGACAAGCTGAAAACGGCCGCCATCGTGCTGGCCAGCGTGGCCGACGGCAAGGTCAGCCTGATCGCCGGCGTCACGGCCGACGCGACTGGCAAGGTCAAGGCGGGCGAGCTGGTGAACTTCGTTGCACAGCAAGTGGGCGGAAAAGGCGGCGGACGCCCCGATATGGCGCAGGCGGGCGGCACCGATCCGAGCGGCCTGGCGAACGCCCTGGCCGGCGTGCCGGCCTGGGTCGGCGAACGCGCCAAATAAGGCGTAAGCTAGAGGGCATGCGGGGTTTTCATCCCACAGCCCCGTGAAAACGGCCCGCAGACATTGTTTGCGGGCCGTTTTGCCGTGTGGAATCTCGTTGTGACACCACAACAGCCGATGAACTATTTTGGTGCAGCGCGTCAATGCCCCTGATTTAGAGTAGTATGTCGAAAATCAGTACAACAAAATAATGGTGGGATATTGATGATGAGCGACACACTACTTGATACCGAGATTATGGAATTTCACAAAGAACTCGACGCGCGGGGCTTGAATTGCCCGTTGCCGATTCTGAAGGCGAAAAAGGCTTTGTCGGAGCTGCAGAGCGGGGAAGTGCTGCGCATCATGGCAACCGATCCCGGTTCCGTGCGCGACTTCCAGGCTTTCGCCAAGCAAACGGGCAATGCCCTGCTGTCGCACGTGCAGACGGGCACCGAATTCGTCTTCCTGATGCAACGCAAATAATTCTGCCAGCCGGGGCCGCCGTGGCGCGGCCTGGTCGATACCCAGCCGTGCCATTTTTGCGCCTTTTTGCTGCCCTGCAGCGTAGCGGCCGACTCCCCTGAAATCCTCGAAGCTGGACAGTTTAGATGGATTGCTCTAACAAAAAATCGCACGATCGTGCTTAAATTCGGTTCAGGATTCAAATTTCTCTTATAATCGAACGCACAATCAGCACTTGATCCGTCATTTTTATAATTTCCCAAAGGCATAGCTATGAAAGTCTTGGTACCCGTCAAACGCGTGGTCGACTATAACGTCAAAGTCCGCGTCAAGAGTGACGGCACTGGCGTCGATACCGCCAACGTCAAAATGTCGATGAACCCTTTCGATGAGATCGCGCTGGAAGAAGCGATGCGCCTGAAAGAGGCCGGCAAGGTCACCGAAGTGGTCGCCATCTCCTGCGGCGTGACGCAGTGCCAGGAAACCCTGCGCACGGCCATGGCCATCGGCGCCGACCGCGGCATCCTGGTGGAAACGACGACCGAACTGGAACCGCTGGCCGTCGCCAAGCTGGTCAAGTCCCTGGCCGAGAAAGAACAGCCGCAACTGATCATCCTGGGCAAACAGGCGATCGATGACGACAGCAACCAGACGGGCCAGATGCTCGCTGCCCTGCTGGGTTGGCCGCAAGCCACGTTCGCTTCGAAAGTCGTGCTGGAAGACGGCAAAGTCACCGTCACGCGCGAAGTCGACGGCGGCCTGGAAACCCTGGCATTGACCTTGCCAGCGATCATCACCACCGATTTGCGTTTGAACGAGCCACGCTATGTGACTTTGCCGAACATCATGAAGGCAAAGAAAAAGCCGCTCGAGACCGTCAAGCCGGAAGACCTGGGCGTCGACGTTGCGCCACGCCTGAAGACCCTGAAAGTCGTCGAGCCAGCCAAGCGCTCGGCCGGCATCAAGGTGCCGGACGTCGCCACCTGGTCGCCAAGCTGCGTACCGAAGCCAAAGTCATCTAAGCGGCTTTGCCGTCACTCCAGAACAATTACAGGACATATCATGGTCGCATTAGTTATTGCTGAACACGACAACGCTACCTTAAAGGGCAGCACCCACCACACCGTGACCGCGGCTGCCCAGTGCGGCGGCGACGTGCACGTACTGGTCGCAGGCTCGAACGCATCGGCTGCCGCCGCTGCCGCCGCGCAAATCGCCGGCGTGACGAAAGTCATCGTCGCCGACGCGCCGTACTTTGCCGACGGCCTGGCCGAAAACGTGGCCGAGCAAGTGCTGGCCATCGCCGGCAACTACAGCCACATCCTGGCGCCAGCCACCGCCTACGGCAAGAACATCCTGCCGCGCGTGGCCGCCAAGCTTGACGTAGCGCAAATCTCGGAAATCACCAAGGTCGATTCCCCAGACACCTTCGAGCGCCCGATCTACGCCGGTAACGCCATTGCCACCGTGCAATCCGGCGACAAGGTCAAGGTCATCACCGTGCGCACCACCGGTTTCGACGCCGCTGCCGCCACCGGCGGTTCGGCTGCCACGGAAACCGTCGCCGCCGTTGGCGACAATGGCAAGTCCACTTTCGTGGGCCGCGAACTGGCCAAGTCCGACCGTCCTGAGCTGACCGCCGCGAAAATCATCGTGTCGGGCGGCCGTGGCATGGGTTCGGCCGAGAACTTCCACATCCTGGAGCCGCTGGCCGACAAGCTGGGCGCCGCCATGGGTGCTTCGCGCGCAGCCGTCGACGCCGGCTTCGTGCCGAACGACTGGCAAGTGGGCCAGACGGGCAAGATCGTCGCCCCATCGCTGTACATCGCCGTCGGCATCTCGGGCGCGATCCAGCATCTGGCCGGCATGAAAGACTCGAAGACCATCGTCGCCATCAACAAGGATCCGGAAGCGCCGATCTTTGCCGTGGCCGACTACGGCATCGTGGGCGATCTGTTCGAGATCGTGCCGCAACTGGTCAAAGAACTGGGCTAAGTCTTACCCATTCAGGTTTTGTTATTGACAAAGCCACGCCGGCCCGCCCCACACGGCGAGCCGCGCGTGGCTTTTTTCTTGGAGAAATAGATGAGCTATCAAGCCCCGCTGAAAGACATGTTGTTCGTGATGAACGAACTGGCCGGCCTGGCCGAAATCCATACTTTACCTGGCTGCGAAGACGCGACGCCCGACACGGCCGAAGCCGTGCTGGAAGAAAACGCCAAGTTCTGCGGCGGCGTGGTGGCCCCCTTGAACGGCCCCAGCGACAAGGAACCGAGCTTCTGGCACGACGGCCAGGTCACAACCTCGAAAGGCTTCAAGGAAGCGTTCAAGGCCTACGGCGAAGCGGGCTGGCAGGGCGTGCAGCATCCGACCGAGTTCGGCGGCCAGGGTTTACCGAAGCTGCTGGCCACGCCGTGCATCGAAATGCTCAACTCGGCCAGCATTTCGTTCGCCCTGGTCGCCTTGCTGTCGGACGGCGCCATCGAAGCGCTGCTGACGGCCGGCAGCGACGAACAGAAGGCCACGTATCTGGAAAACCTGGTTTCCGGCAAGTGGACGGGCACCATGAATCTGACGGAGCCGCAAGCGGGCTCCGACCTGGCCGCCGTGCGCACGCGCGCCGTGCCGCAGGATGACGGCACCTATAAAGTCTTCGGCACGAAGATTTTCATCACGTACGGCGAGCACGACATGGCGGAAAACATCGTCCACCTGGTGCTGGCCCGCACGCCGGACGCGCCTGCCGGCGTGAAAGGCATTTCGCTGTTCATCGTGCCGAAATTCCTCGTCAATGCGGATGGCAGCCTCGGCGCGCGCAATGACGCGCACTGCGTTTCCATCGAACATAAACTGGGCATCAAGGCCAGCCCGACGGCCGTATTGCAGTTCGGCGACCACGGCGGCGCCATCGGCACCCTGGTGGGCGAGGAAAACCGCGGCCTCGAATACATGTTCATCATGATGAACGCAGCCCGCTTCGGCGTGGGCTTGCAAGGCATCGGCCTGGCCGAGCGCGCCTATCAGCAGGCCGTGGCCTTCGCCAAGGACCGCGTGCAGTCGCGCGACCTGGCCGGTTCCGCCGGTCCGGTCTCCATCATTCACCACCCGGACGTGCGCCGCATGCTGATGTCGATGCGCTCGCAGACGGAGGCGGCGCGCGCGCTGGCCTACGTGGGCGCGGCCATCAGCGACGTGGCGCACCACCATCCGGACGCCGAGGTGCGCGCGGAAAGCCTGGCGACCTATGAATACCTGGTGCCCGTGATCAAGGGTTGGGCCACGGAAATGTCGCAGGACGTCACGCGCGACGGCGTGCAGGTGCATGGCGGCATGGGTTTCATTGAGGAAACAGGCGCGGCCCAGCATTACCGTGACGCCAAGATTCTGACGATTTACGAAGGCACGACGGCCATCCAGGCGAACGACCTCGTGGGCCGCAAGACGGTGCGCGACGGCGGCGCCGTGGCGAAAGCCATCATTGCCCAGTGCGCGCCACGGAAGCCCAGCTGGGCGAGCTGACCGGCGCCGACTTCCAGGCCATGCAGCGCCATCTGGCCGAAGGCAGCGCCGCGCTGGAAGCCGTGGTCGAGTATGTGGTGGCGAACATGAAGACGGACATCAAGGCCGTCTTCGCGGGCAGCGTGCCGTACCTGAAACTGGCCGGCATCGTGCTGGGCGGCTGGCAAATGGCGCGCGCGGCCGTGGCGGCGCAGCAAAAGCTGGGAGAGGGCAGCGGCGACGCGGCGTTCTACAAGGCGAAGATCGCCACGGCCCGCTTCTTTGCCGACCACATCCTGTCGCAGGCCCCCGGCTTGCGCGCCACTATCATCGATGGCAGCGCGGGCGTGATGGCGCTGTCGGAAGAGCAGTTTTAAGTTGAAACTTGGCCAGCGCTCGCTGGCTGAATGTAAAAAAGCGCTGGAGAGTGATCTCCAGCGCTTTTTTTACTCTTTCAAAAGCTTACCTTCTGGCGATGCCGTTGCCGGAATTGCGCACCAGATCGCCAGCGGCCAGGCCAGGGTCCTGATCAAACGCGAAGTCAGCCTTGGCGCCCGTTTCGTATTGCACGGTGACGGTCCAGGTCTTGGCGTTCTTCATGTGGCCTTCGACTTGCTTGCCGGCATACGCGCCGCCGGCGGCGCCGGCCAGGGTGGCCAGATCCTTGCCGCGTCCGCCGCCCACCTGGCGGCCCAGCAGGGCGCCGGCCACGCCGCCGCCGATCATGCCCAGGGCGCCGCCTTCACCGGCTTTTTCAGTGACGTTGACTGCCAGCACCTTGCCGCACTCGGCGCAGATCTGGTGCTGCGGCTGCTTGGAAGGCTGGCTGGCGTAGGAATTGCCCGCTTTTTGCGCGGCCTTGGCGTTGATGATGGCCTGGTCGTATTCGCCCTTGGCGTCGCGCAGGCATTGCATGCGGGCTTTCGAGCTGGTTTCTTCGGCACACAATTTCTTGTCGTCCGCATAGCGCGTGTTCGCTTGCTTTGTATCGTAGGCGTATTGCGCCTTCGGCGACAGGTTTTGCGCGAAGGCGGAAGTGCTGAACAGGGCCGTAACGGCGACTGCGAGGATGAGTGGGCGACGAATCATGATCTTCTCCTAGGGTGTTGAATGAGCCAGTAATGTCGGCATTGTGAATGCAGTATAGAGGAAAATCATGATTGCTTACCAACACTTACATGTGCGCGCGGGGCGCGGCAAATGATGCCATTTCCATACGGAAATTAACCGTAGGCGCCGCCCGTGTACAGCAAGTCGAACAGGCGTGCCATGGTGGCGATCAGCACGCCCGCGCCTAGCATCAAGGTAGCGACCAGCACCACGGCCAGGGGCCAGCCCGTGTCCGACTGGCGGCTTGATGCGGCGTTGTAGCGGGCGTCCCACTTGTCGTCCGGCATCAAGCCCAGCACCAGCGCTTCCAGGAAGCCACCCAGGGCGGACAGGGTCAGCGGCAATATCTGGTAAAACCAGTCCGCCTCGGGAAATAGCTGGTGCAGCAGCAGCGCGCTGGCGGGCAGGGCGGCCAGGTGCAGCCAGCCCCAGCGGTCTTTGGCGCCGTGCAGGTAGAAGCGGTGCGCGCCCAGGGCGCCCAGCAGGAAGGCCAGCAAGGTGGTGAAGGCCTTGTTCTTGTGCGACTGTTGCAAAATGGTAGCGGTGGTCATGGGACTCCAGAGTTGCTCATCGGTAAAGATTGCCAGTATCGGCCATTGTCTCGTGCAACGATAGCACTTTCCTGTGGCGTTTATGGAATGATTTCGTCTGATTCCAAGCCATGGCCGGCACGATAGACGCACGCGCCTATTGCGTCTTCGGCGATGTCTGGTCATAATGTTTGATTAGCCCAAATTACACGCCCGTCATCATAACGCTTGCTGCCTGGCGGTAAAGCGCGCTATAATTTGCGGCTTTTTCCGCCTCAGCACACTTTTTGGAAATATTATGGTCGTTATTCGTTTAGCTCGTGGAGGCGCCAAGAAGCGCCCGTTCTTCAACATCGTCGCTACTGATTCGCGCAATCGCCGCGATGGTCGCTTCATTGAGCGTATCGGTTTTTACAACCCGATGGCGCAAGGTGGCGAAGTTCCACTGCGTATCACCGCAGACCGTCTGGCCTACTGGCAAGGCGTTGGCGCACAATTGTCGCCAACCGTTGCTCGCCTGGTAGCCAGCAACAACAAAGCAGCAGCTTAATTAGATCACTGGTTTGACGGTCAAGACTGCATCCGGGGTGAAAGTCCCCGATGACCTGGTACAGGTAGGCTATGTCTCCGGTGCTTATGGCATTGCTGGCGGGGTCAGGATCACTCCTTTCTCCGACGACGCGGATGCATTATTAAGCGTCAAAACCTGGTGGTTTGATAAACCGACCTTGCATGATGTTCAAGTCAGGCAAGCGAAGTTACACGGCGGCGACGTCGTGGCCCAGCTGGTGGGTGTGGTCGGGCGGGATGCCGCAGAAGCGCTGAAAGGCGTCTCTGTGCAAATTCCGCGTAGCCATTTCCCGACGCTGACGGCCGATGAATTTTATTGGTCCGATCTGATCGGACTGACAGTCGAGAATTTGCAAGGCGAGTGCCTCGGCACCGTGCACGACATGATGAGCAATGGTCCGCAGTCGATCTTGCGCGTCACGCCCGTCGCCACTGCCGATGAGACCGTTGAAAGGGCGCCTGAGCGCCTGATTCCGTTTGTTGGCCAGTTTGTCATTAACGTTGACAAGGCTGCCGGCAAGATCACGGTCGACTGGGGCCTCGATTATTAAACCGCCTGCGCATAATTTTGCGCCGAGCAATGTTTTCAGGATGGCGAGCGATGCAATTTGATGTCGTGACCCTGTTCCCGGAAATGTTTGCCGCGCTGACGCAGTCGGGTGTGACCCGGCGCGCCTTCGAGCAGGGGAAATGTGGCTTGTCGCTGTGGAATCCCCGTGATTTCACGACCGACAATCACCGCACCGTGGATGACCGCCCGTATGGCGGCGGCCCCGGCATGGTGATGATGGCGCGTCCCCTCGAAGCGACAATTAATGCCGCAAAGCAACGCCAGACCGATCTCGGCCTGGCGGCGCCCCGCGTGGTGTTCATGTCGCCGCAAGGCCGTCCGCTGACGCACGAGCGCGTCACGCAGCTGAAAGCCGAACCTGGTTTGGTGATCCTGTGCGGCCGCTATGAAGCCGTGGACCAGCGTTTGCTGGACCGTTGCGTCGACGAAGAGATCAGCATGGGCGATTTTGTCCTGTCAGGCGGTGAATTGCCCGCCATGGCGCTGATGGACGCGGTGATCCGTTTGTTGCCCGGTGTCTTGAACACGGAAGCATCGGCCATCGAGGACAGCTTCGTCAATGGTTTGCTCGATTCGCCGCACTACACGCGGCCGGAAACATATGAAGGCATGGCCGTGCCGCCCGTCTTAATGGGTGGCAATCATGCCGAGATCGTCAAGTGGCGCCGCCAGCGCATGCTGGAAGCGACCGCGACGAAGCGGCTGACCTGCTGGTCAGTGCACGCGCCGCCGGCTTGCTCAGCAAGACGGACGAAAAATTCCTGGCCAGCCTGTAAGCCGTTTTCGGACGGCCGGCAGGGTGGCTTTGTAGTGCCGGGCATGTTGCCCATATTGTGTTACCCATCCTCTACCGGGCGGATACTTGCTATCCACAGTGCGCCGGCATGATGGTTTTCGGAGTGTTAAAAATGGACTTGATTCAACAATTAGAGCAAGAAGAGATCGCCCGTCTGGGTAAATCGATTCCTGACTTCGCACCAGGCGATACCGTTATCGTCAGCGTCAACGTAGTCGAAGGCACGCGCAAGCGCGCCCAGGCTTACGAAGGCGTCGTTATCTCCCGTCGTAACCGTGGCCTGAACTCGAACTTCATCGTTCGCAAGATCTCGTCCGGCGAAGGCGTTGAGCGTACGTTCCAACTGTACTCGCCGCTGATCGCTTCGATCGAAGTGAAACGCCGTGGTGATGTTCGCCGCGCCAAGCTGTGTACTATCTGCGTGAGCGTTCGGGTAAATCGGCGCGTATCAAAGAAAAATTGCCAAATCGCCGCGTTGTGGCGAAAGCAAGCGCGTAATATCAGCGTCTGCGTTGGGAAAAGGGGTGCCGTATTGGTGCCCCTTTTTTTATTCTGAATTGCTAATGGGACAAGCTGCCATGGCCGCCATCGCATTTGATCCAAAAAAACAACTAGCCATCGATTCGATCGCCGGCGAGGCGGCGCTGGACGCCGTGCGCCTGACGCCGGACTGGCTGCGCCAGCGCCTGGCCGAACCGCCGGACTGGCAGCCCGAGATCACCCAGGATTTCCTGTCCGCCCGCGCCGTGCCCGTGCGCGCCGCCGTGCTCATTCCTCTCGTGCAACGTCCGCAGGGCTTGACCATCTTGCTGACCATGCGCACGGACCACCTGAGCAGCCATGCGGGCCAGGTCAGCTTCCCCGGCGGGCGCAGCGAACCGTTCGATGGCTCGGCCATCGCCACGGCCCTGCGCGCGAAACGGAAGAAGAGGTGGGCTTGTCGCGCCAGCATATCGAAGTGCTCGGTTGCCTGCCCGATTACCTGACGGGCACCGGCTACCAGGTCACGCCCGTGGTGGGCCTGGTGACGCCGCCGTTCGAGCTGCGCGCCGACCCGTCCGAAGTGGCGGAAATCTTCGAAGTGCCGCTGGTCTTCCTCATGGATGGCCTCAACCATCAACGCCTGTCGGTGGAATTGCCCGGCGGACGGCGCTCGTTCTACGCCATGCCGTACGAGCGCTTCTATATCTGGGGCGCCACGGCCGGCATGCTGCGCAATCTGTTTCACCTCTTGCGCGCGTAAAATGGCGCCGCGCACGTAATAAGTTTGATTCCAGCACGGCACTGCGCTATCGTAGCGGGCATTGCGGTATTGCTGAAAAAGACAAAAAGGACCATTGATGACATTTCTCTCCATACTTTGCGCATTGCTGATCGAGCAGCTCAAACCTTTGCGCGCGGATAATCCCATCTACGCCGAAATCAAGAGCCTGGCAATGCGCATGGAGACCTGGTTCAATGCCGGCCACGCCAACCATGGCCGCACGGGCTGGTTCCTCATGATCGGCGCGCTGATGGTGCCGACGGCAGGCGTGTACTGGCTCTTGCTGTATTACAAGCTGACTCCCCTGGCCTTCGTCTGGAACGTCCTCATCGTCTACCTGACCCTGGGCTTTCGCCATTACAGCCATTACTTCACGTCGATCCAGCTGGCCCTGAGCGCCGGCGACGAGGCGTCCGCGCGCACCTTGCTGGCCGAGTGGACCAAACTCGACACGGTGGGCATGGAAGCGAGCGAAATCGCCCGCATCGCCGTGGAAAAAGCCCTGATCACCACGCATCGCAATGTCTTTGGCGTATTTTTCTGGTTCCTGATGCCGCTGGGCCCTGCCTGCGCCGTGATGTACCGCGTGGCCGAATACCTGGCGCGCGCCTGGAACGAGCCCGAGCACATGCGCAATGAAGCGTTCGGCCAGTTTCGCGCCGCGCGCGCCTTTTACTGGATCGACTGGATCCCCGTGCGCCTGACGGCCGTGGCGTTTGCCGTGGTCGGCAATTTCGAGGATGCCATCTATGCCTGGCGCAATTTCGCCCAGCGCTGGCAGGACGAGGCCATCGGCATCATCCTGACGGCCGGCGGCGGCGCCATGGGCGTGCGCCTGGGCACGCCAGCGGAAACGGCGGCCCGCGTGCTGGTGACCCCCGACATGGCCGTCGATGACAGCGACAGCGAAAGCGATATCCTGCCCGGCGAAGAACCGGGCGCGCGCGCCTTGCAGAGCACGGTCGGCCTGGTCTGGCGCGCCTTGCTGCTGTGGATGCTGCTGCTGCTGTTGATGTCGGGCGCCGTTTTCCTCGGCTGACGCGGGCGCACACGCGCCATCCATGCGCCTTGCGCGCGGAACAAGGTTAAAATAGGGGCTGGCGCGCAAGGCGTGCCGGCCCCTGTTTGCATCGTCAGGGCAGATCGAGGTAGAAACCCAAGTCTTCTATAAGATATAATACTGGCTTACCGCAGCAAACGTAGTTGAATTACCAGCCCGGCTTACCCGCCGGGGCCATTCACGCAATCCAGTCCCGACAAGCCACATGGCCGAGTTATCTCAAAAAACAGGGGAACTCTCAGACGAGTTCTTCATCCTTGGTCTCACCAGCAATGGCAAGCAATTCCGACCCAGCGATTGGGCCGAGCGCCTTTGCGGAGTGATGTCCTGTTTCAATCCCGAAGGCGGCGGGCGTAACGCGCACCTCCAGTATTCGCCCTACGTGCGCCCGACCGTCGTCAATGGCGTCAAGTCGGTGGTGGTCAACACCAAGCTGCGCGAGATCGAGCCGATGGCGTTTCACTTCGTGCGCGAATTTGCCAAGGATAATGACCTGCAAATCGTCGAAGCCTGCTTCCTGCCGCCCCCCGAAGAAAAGTAAGACCGTTTCAATTGATTTGCCGCAAACCCGCCACGGCGGGCTGGCGTAGCGTAGACACTCTGCCTCAAACGGAGTGGCGACATGCGTATCGGCGACATCTGCACCCTGCACACCATCCATTGCCAGCGTGACACCAGCGTGCAAGACGCGGCGCTGCTGATGCGCCAGCATCACGTGGGCGACCTGATCGTGGCCGAGCAGCCGAACGGCGAGCGCGTCCCCATCGGCATCCTCACCGACCGCGACATCGTCATTTCCGTCATCGCCCTGGGCCTCGACCCCGCCAGCCTGCTGGTGGGCGACATCATGAGCGCGCAACTGCTGACGGCCAGCGAAGACGAAGACGTCTACGACATCATCGAACGCATGCGCGTCAACGGTATCCGCCGCCTGCCCGTGGTCAATAGCCTGGGCGCGCTGTCCGGCGTCGTCAGCATCGACGACCTGCTGGCCTTCCTGGCCCAGGAAATGGCCGAGCTGGCCCGCATCAGCAGCGGCCAGCTGGTTCACGAAAAGCGCACGCGAAAATAGCAAGCGCTAGCCAGGTATTGCGCAATTCCGGTCAAGCCACGGCTTGCTGAAAATGCTACAGTCGCTGCTCGTTCAACGGGAAGCGTTCATGCACTATCTGGCCAAGGCACTCTGGTATATCGAATCGCATTACGCGGACGATCTCTCGCTCGGCGATATCGCCCACGTGGGCGGCGCTTCGCCGTGTCATTTGACGCGCGCGTTTGGCCTGGCCACGGGCCACTCCGTGATGCGCTATGTGCGGGCGCGCCGGCTCAGCGAGGCGGCCCGCGCGCTGGCCCAGGGCGCGCAAGACATCCTTGACGTCGCGCTGCAGGCCGGTTACAGCTCGCATGAAGCCTTTACGCGGGCTTTCCGCGAACAGTTCCACGTTACGCCGGAAAAGGTGCGGGCCCAGCGCCACGTCGCCAACCTCGCGCTGGTGGAAGCGATCAAGATGGATGTGGCGCCTGGCGTGCCTTTGGCGCCGCCCCGTTTCGAGCAGGGCCCCGCCATGCTGCTGGCGGGCCTCGTCGAACGTTATCGCGCGGAAACATCTGCCGGCATCCCCGCCTTGTGGCAGCGTTTCCTGCCCCATGTGGCGCCCGGCCAGCTCGTGTATGGCGTGTGCTGCAACAATGATGACGCGGGCAATTTCGATTACCTGTGCGCCATGCCGGTCAGCGACTTTTCCCGGGCGCCCGATGGCTGGATGCGGCTGCGCATCGCCCCGCGGCGCTACGCCGTGTTTCACCACCGCGGCCACATTTCCACCATCCGCGCCACCTGGCATACCGTGTGGAACGAGTGGTTGCCGCAGTCCGGGCTGGAGGTGGCCGACGCGCCCGATTTTGAACGCTACGACCGGCAATTCGATCCCGCCAGCGGCATCGGCGGCGTGGAAATCTGGCTCCCCTTGAAAGCATGAGCATGCTCAATACCTTGTCTGCGCCGGCTGCCGGCGGCACCGCGCTGCGCCAGCGCCTGTTGCAAACCGCCGCCGCGCTGGCGGCGGGCCTGCCCCTGTACTGGGTGCTGGGACCGCAGCCGCTGGGCCCGCTGGCCTGGCTGGCGCCGCTGCCCGTGCTGTGGCTGGCCCTGCGTTCTTCGCGCCGCGATGCCGCCTGGATGACTTTCCTGGCCGCCTTGCTGGGCTTGTCATCGAACTTCAGCTATTTTCGCTTGCTGATGCCCTTGCCGGCCGTGCTGGCCGTGACCGTCGCCAAGGCCTTGCTGTGGCTGCTGGTGGTGCTGGCCACGCGGCGCCTCGTGCTGCGCTACCGCTCCGGCTGGACGGTGCTGGCGTATCCCGTGCTGTGGGTGGCCATCGATACCCTGATGGCTGCCTTCTTGCTCGATGGTAACTGGGGCAGCCTTGCGTATTCGCAAACCGATAACCTTGCCGTGCTGCAGGTGGCAGCCCTGGCGGGCGTGCCTGGCCTGCTGTTTTTGTTGTGCCTGCTGCCCTCGGCGCTGGCCTTGTTGCTGGCGGGCGGCCGCGCGTATGCGCCGGCGGCGAGTGCCGCCGTGTTGCTGCTGGCGGCAGCGTTCGCCGCTGGCGCCTGGCGCGTGCAAGGTGCGCCGGCGCCGGCGCCAGGCGGGCCGCTGGCGGGGCTGGCGGCCATCGACGACTTCATCGGCCCGGCCACGCCGCCGGCGCGCGCGCAAGCCATCTGGGACCAGTACGCGCGCCACGTGGTGCAGCTGGCCGGGCAGGGCGCCCGGCTGGTGCTGCTGCCGGAAAAGATCGCCGTGCTGGCGCCCGCGCAGGCGGATGCCGTGCGGCAGCGTTTCCAGGCGCTGGCGCGCGGCACGGGCGTGTGGATCGTTCTCGGCATCGGCGTGCAGGACGCCGCCGGCCGGCGCAACCTGGCCTGGCTGTTTGCTCCCGATGGCGCCGCGCCGGTCAGCTATCAAAAACATCATCTGGCGCCGCCCGAGCGCGAGTTTCTTGCTGGCAACGCGTATGCCGTGCAGCCCGTGGTGGGGCAGGCCATGGGCCTGGCCATTTGCAAGGACATGCATTTTGCGCCGCTGGGCAGGCATACGGCGCGGCTGGCGCGCAGGCGATGCTGGTGCCGGCCTGGGATTTCCAGCTCGATGCCTGGATGGGAGCGCGCATGACGGTCGTGCGCGGCGTGGAAAACGGTTATGCCGTGCTGCGCGCGGCGCGCGAGGGCATGTTGACGGTCAGCGATGCGCATGGACGGGTGCTGGCGGAACGGACCAGCAGCGCCATGCCGGGCAGCACCTTGCTGGCGCCGTTGCCGGCGGCGCTGCCTGTGGCAACCTGGGCCGGTTGGCTGGGGCCGCTGTTCGGCTGGCTGTGCGTGGCGCTGGGCGTGATCCTGCTGTGCGCGGGGCGCCGCGCCGCGCCTTCTGCCTGATGGGAAATGACAGGTTTTGCTGCAATGCGCAAAACCGCATTATGTAGCCCTTTTTATATTCTCCGTACGCAGGCCACATAATCGCCGCCGATTAATTCACCATGGTGGTGCATATATCGGCGCGGCGCCGGCATATATATTGCAGTGCAATAAGTGGTGTTATCTGGTATTGGTGAAATGGGGCGATTGGTATTAATTGGTACTTAATTCGGCCACGAAGTCATACATATCGCCGCGGAAGTAGGAGCGGCAGAATTCCACGGCGCGGCCATCGCGCAAAAAGCCCAGCCTTTCCACCGACAAGCCCGCGTCGCCTTCCTCCGCCTGCAGCAGGCTGGCCTGCTCGCCCGTCAGCAACAGCGCGCTCAGCCGCTGCAAGGCGCGCACGGGGCGGTTGCCCGCCTGTTCCAGCGCGTCGTACATCGATACGTCGACGGCGTCGAGCGCCGGCAGGCAGCTGGCGACGATGGTCGCGTATTCCAGGCACATCGGCACCTCGTCCGCATAGCGGATGCGGTGGAAGCGGTACACGGGTGCGCCCGGCGACAGCCGCAGGCGCAAGGCTTCTTCCGGCGTGACGGTGCCCTCCGCGCGCTTGAGCCACACGCTGCGCGGCGTGCGTCCGCGCGCCCGCATGTCCTCCGAAAACGAGGTCAGCTTGGCGAAATTCTTCTCGATGCGCGTATTGATGAAATTGCCCGAGCCAGGGCGCCGCACCAGCAAGCCCTCGTTGACGAGGCCGTCGATGGCCTTGCGCACGGTGATGCGCGAGACGGCCAGGTCGCTGGCCAGCTGGCGCTCAGCCGGCAGGGCTTCGTCGGGGCCGAGGATGCGCTTGTCGATCGCTTCGCGCAGCGCGCGCTGCAGTTGCTGGTACAGGGGCAGGCTACTCGTCTGCCCCAGGCCTTGCATGATGTGAGCCAGGGTTGTCATACGCTGAGGGTCTCCGTTACGGCGCGTTGCAGACGCGCTCTGTATCTGTTTTGTGTCGCTGGATAATACCAAAAAAGGCCGTTATAAAACCAATTTCAATTATCAAGCCAGCAATTTATGCCTGGCTACGCTCGTATTTAGTCCGTCCACACGGGCTACGGATTGATTTAGATAAAGTGGTCTGTGTGATTCAAACAACGTTATAAAAAAAAAGTTGCAACTGGTAGTGTTCTGGTATTGGATAGTAGTATATTGGCGTTGAATTGGTTTTGTAAGTGGTTGTACCGAAGGGTCTGCAGCATGCCGGCGAGAGTGGGCGGGCTGGAAAGAAGATCTACGTTAAAAATGAAAAGGTTCCAATCCTGGAGCCTAAATCAAGGGGGAGTACATGAAACGCAATTTGACAGCTAGCTCTGCAGCACGCAATTTGACGCCTATCGCCGCTGCTGTGGCTATGTTGATGGCCGGCGCGAGTTTCTCGGCGCATGCGCAGGAAGCCGTGGCCAAAGAGGCCAAGCCGGCAGCGACGGCTGATGTTGACGAAGGCCAGACCGTCGTCGTGACCGGTATCCGTGCATCGCTGCAACAATCCTTGAATCAAAAACGCAATTCTGACAGCCTGGTCGAAGTGATCACGGCTGAAGACGTGGGCAAGATGCCTGACAAAAACATCGCTGACTCGCTGCAACGCCTGCCAGGCGTGAGCGTTGCCGCGGCTGGCGGCGGCGAAGGCAGCTTTGGCGAGAATGATCGCGTGGCCCTGCGTGGCACGCCGTTCGGCCTGACCCTGACCACCTTCAACGGCCACGCAGTCGGCAGCGGCGACTGGTTCGCCGACAACATCATCGGCGGTGGCCGCAGCGTCAGCTTCTCGCTGTTCCCATCGGAACTGATCGGCCGCGTGACGGTGCATAAAGGTTCGCAAGCCGATTTGCTGGAAGGCGGCGCCGAAGGCGTGGTTAACATCGAGACGCGCAAACCGCTGGACTTCAAAAAGTCGTTTACGGGCCAGGTTAACGCCGGTGCCGTGTATTCGTCGAATTCCGGTAAAACCGACCCTCAATTGAGTGGCATGATCGCCTGGAAGAACGACACCAATACCCTGGGTGTGCTGGTACAGGGTTTCCATCAAAAACGCACCCTTACCCGTTACGGCCAAGAAAACCAGGTGTGGTACGACAAAGTTGAGCCTGGTACGCCTATCGCTGGCGCCATCCCCGGGCGCGGCTGGTTCGATGGCCAACTTCCTGGGCGGTACCGCGTGGTTTGAGCAGAAGCGTACACGCGATGGCGGCTTGATCGACATTCAGTTGAAACCGTCGAACGATGTCATGCTGGATCTGACGCTGTTCCATTCGCAACTGGATGCACCGAACATCAACCATAACTTCATGCAATCGCTGGGTCGTGCATTCGGTACCTCGTGGGCATCGCCACCTGGTTTTCCTTCGGCAAATATCAATGGCGCGATTGCCGGCGGTGTCATCACCAATCTGAACACCACCGTGCCAGCCAATTGCCCGACCTGCGCCGGTACGTCCGGTTCGGTGCAGGAAGAGTTCAGCCGTCCCGTAGCAAAAAGCAAATCCGACTTCATCAATCTCGACGGTAAATTCCGCGTCAATGAGCGCCTGGTGCTGACCGGCAAACTGGGCACCACCAAAGGTGTCGGCGAAACCGTCAGTGGCGCGCTGGGTGTTTGGATGCCATTCCGCGGCGCAGCTATCAGATGAACGGTTCGGAAAATCCGGTTACCTACACGATTCCTGGCGCGGACCAGTTTTCGATTCGCGGCACAGCTGACCCATATACCTATGGCTCGCACGTGAAAGCCGTCGACAAGGAAACTTATGGCCAGGTTGATGCTACGCTGAAACTGGATCTGCCATCGATTTCGTCCTTGCAGTTCGGTGCACGTGTCGCGGAACACAAGCGTACGCTGGAAGCCATCGGCATCAATTCGAACGTTGCCGGCAACACGGATGCTGGCGCGCTGGGCAATCCTGCCAACCTGCCATTCGGTGGCCTGACAGCGTTCCCGAGCGGCTTCAAAGATCTGGGCACGAATGGCGCCGGTTTCTGGACCTTCTCGCAAAATGCCGTGAATGGCTGGCTGTCCAAGTATGCCAATTACTCGGGTCACCTGCGTCAGAACGAATTCAACATCAAGGAGCCGACCCAATCGGCTTATGTGATGGCGAACTTTGGCGCCGAAGCACTCTCCGGTAACTTCGGCGTGCGCGTCGTGCATACCACGGAAGATGTGACCCGCTCCGAGATGGATGGTGCTGGCGTGTATACCGTGCGTAACTATAAGAATGGTTACACCGATATTCTGCCGAGTGCAAACTTCCGTCTGGACGTGTCGAAAAACGTCGTGGCGCGCTTCGGTGCAAGCCGCACGATGGCGCGTCCGGAACTGGGTCAAATGGCGGGCCTGGACTTGCGCGATCAGCAACTGTTCGGCGTGGTCGGCAATCCTAACCTGCGTCCTATCCGTTCCAACAATGCCGATATCGGCGTGGAATGGTACTTTGCGCCAAAATCGCTGTTGTCGGCGAATGCCTTCTTCTCGGCACTCGATGGCTACGTGACCTACGGCACGACCAAAGGTGTGTACTTTAACCAGCTGCAAAACAAGAATACCGAGTATGTCATCGGTACGCCGGTTAATACGACGGCTGAAGTCAAGGGTCTGGAACTGGCGTATGTTCAAGCGCTGCCGGGTGGTTTTGGTGTGAACACCAACTACACCTTCACGGATGGTAAGGAAACGGGTCACGCTGTCGGTTCGCCTTGCGCCAATGAAATTCGTCAGGATTGCACGTTGATCGGTACTTCGCGCAATGCTTACAATATCGGCGCCTTCTTTGAAAACGACAAGTTCAGCGCCCGCCTGACCTACAACTACCGCTCGGGCTTCTTGAACGGGACCAGCCGCAACAGCGCTGCCTATCAAGGTTCGATTGGTACCTTGTCGGCATCGATCGCTTACCAACTGACGGAAAACCTGGCCATCACGCTCGATGGCAAGGACCTGAACAATCCAATGGTGCGTTCGAAGATCCGTACGGCAGGCTATGCCGACATGCCAGGCGCGTTCTACAAGAACGGTCGTCAGATCTACCTGGCACTGCAGGGCAAGATGTAATACGTTTTTATTTAGTTAATGCCTCCCGGCGGACACCCGGGATGGCATGACAATGGCGGAGCGCAGCTGGCTCCGCCATTTTTTTATTGCAAGATGGCTTTTTTATATGTTGGGATACCTCCGATGACCTTACACGCAATGCTGGCTTGCTTCGCCTGCGCGCTGCCACTGGCCGCCTCCGCCGCTCCCGCCGCGCCGAACCTGGCGCCGGAAGTGGTGGCTTACTATCCCGGCTGGAAATCGGCCGATTTTCCCGTTAACGAGCACAATATTCGCGCCAGCAATGTCAGCCTGATCCAGTACGCGTTCGCCGACATTTGCTGGGATGGCGAACATGGCAACCCCGCGCCCGAGGGCGGCGGCGTGAGCGCCTGCCTCGATGCAGCCGGCCAGCCATCCCGGCCGGCCAATGGCAGCATCGTGCTGCCGGCGCCGCAAGCCGACGCCGACAACTTGCGCAAGCTCAATGCGCTCAAGCAAAGTCATCCACGGCTGCGCGTCCTGCTGTCGGTGGGCGGCTGGATCTGGTCGAACCGTTTTTCGGACGTGGCCGCCACGCCGGCCGCGCGCCAGGCGTTCATCGCTTCCGCGCTGGAGCTGGTGCGCCGCCATGGCCTCGATGGCATCGATATCGACTGGGAACATCCGGCCACGGGAGGCATTCCCTGTATCGAAGGCCGCCTCTGCCACCGCAGCGACGACAAGGAAAACTATGTGCGCCTGGCCAGCGAACTGCGCAGCGCCTTCGACCGCGCCGGCAAGCAGGCGGCCGGCCGCCATTACCTGATCACCATCGCCGCCGGCGCGCACGCCAGCCTGACCGATGACAGCGACGCCGCGCCCGGCTGGATCGTCCGCCTGGCGGCGCAGCTGGACTGGATCAACCTGATGACGTACGACTACCGCGGCGTGTGGGATGCCGAGAACGGCCAGCTGGCGCCCCTGTACGCCGACCCCGCCGACCCGCAGCGCGACAAGCACCTGTATGCGGACGCCACCGTGACGCGTTTCCTGCGCGCCGGCGTGCCGGCGGCCAAGCTGGTGCTGGGCGTGCCCTTCTATGGCTATGGCTGGAAGCAGTGCGCCGCCGGCCCCCGTGGCGATGGCCTGTACCAGCCTTGCCAGGGCGCGGCCAGCGGCAATGACGCTACGCCGACATTTACTTACCGGCATCTGCTGGAGCAAGGGTATCTGGTCGACGGCCAGGGCGCGCGGGGCTTCCAGCGCCATTGGAATGCCGCGTCGCAAGTACCGTATCTGTACAACCGCGACAGCGGCGTGTTCATCAGCTATGAAGATGCGCAGTCGGTGGCCCACAAAGTGCGCTATATCCGCGACAAGGGCTTGCGCGGTGGCATGTTCTGGGAATTGAGCGGCGACGCGCAGCATGCGCTGGGCTCGGCCCTGGCACCTGTCCTGAAGGGGGCGCAGCCATGAACCAGCGCTACCTCGCCCTCGACGTCCTGCGCGGCCTGACCGTGGCCCTGATGATCGTCGTCAATACGCCGGGCGACTGGGGCAGCGTGTATGCGCCTTTCCTGCATGCCGAATGGCATGGTTTTACTGTGACGGACCTGGTCTTTCCCAGCTTTTTGTTTGTCGTCGGCAATGCCTTGGCCTTTGCGCTGGGCAAGTATGAAAACCTGGGCCATGGCGCCGTGCTGGCCAAGCTGTGCAAGCGCAGCGCGCTGATCTTTCTGCTGGGCTTTTTGCTGTACTGGTTTCCTTTCTTCAAGATCGACGACGCGGGCCAGTTCGCCTGGTCGCCGCTGTCGCACACGCGCATTCCCGGCGTGCTGCAGCGCATCGCCGTGTGCTACCTGGCCGCCGCCCTGATCCTCCATTACTGGAAGACGCGCGGCGCGCTGGTCTTCAGCGCCTGCGCCTTGCTCGGCTACTGGGCCATCCTGGCGACCTGGGGCGACTACAGCCTGCACGGCAACGCGCCGGCCAAGCTGGACCTGATCTTGCTGGGCGACAGTCATTTGTACCACGGCGAAGGCATCGCCTTCGACCCGGAAGGCATCCTCGGCACCTTGCCGTCCATCGTCAATGTGATTGCCGGCTATCTGGCGGGCAGTTTCCTGCGCCAGACGGCGCCGGCACGGCTGCGCGCCAGCTTGGTTCAGCTGGCCGTGGCCGGTGCCATTTGCGTGGCGGTGGCCCTGTGCTGGAACGAGGTGTTTCCGATCAACAAGAAGCTGTGGACCAGCTCTTACGTGATGCTGGGCATCGGCCTGGACTTGCTGCTGCTGGCACTGTTGATGTTCATCATTGACGTGCGTCAAATGACGGGCTGGACCTACTTCTTTGAAGTCTTCGGCAAGAACACCCTGTTCATCTACCTGGTGTCGGAAGTGCTGGTGATCATCGCGTTTACCGTGCGCATCGGCAGCGGCAATCTGTACCAGTGGCTGTACCAGCACGGCTTTACGGGCTGGGCGCCGGCGCGCGTGGGCTCGCTGCTGTTTGCCGTCAGCTTCATGCTGCTGTGCTGGCTGATCGCCTACGCCATGGACAAGCGCAAGATCTATATCAAGGTCTAGAACTTCAGTTTTAATCCGTAGCGCGTGGCCAGCGCGGTGAAGGCCAGCATCAGGGCGGTGACGGCGGCGGCATTCCACAGGCCGGCCGCGCCGCCCGTTTCCAGCCAGGGCCACCAGAAGCGCGGCAGGTGCAGCACGGCCGCCAGCTGCTGCCACAGGTCGGGCACGATGTAGGCGAACAGGGCGTTGGTGCCGGCAGGCAACAATACCACCGCCCAGGCGCGCCAGCGCCACACGTCGATGACGACATAAAACACGAGGAACAGGGCCAGAATGAGGGCGCTGCACACGAGTGTGTACGATTCCGTCGCCGCGATCTTGTTGATGTGGTGATACGGCCGCAGCAGCAGGCCGGCAGCGAACAGTCCCAGCGCGAACCATGCCATGAAGCGGATGCGCTGCCCATGGCTCAGGGCGGCGCCGCGCAGGAACAGCTGGCCCACCAGGGTGCCGGCCAGCACATTGGCCGCCGTCGAACCGAGCACTTGCGGCACGTTGACGATGGCGTTCACGCCAGCCGGCAGGAAATCCAGGCTGCCCGCCGTGCCCCCCATGTACAGCACGATCAGCAGGGAAAACACGCCCATCAGCGCCGTGCCGCTACCCTGGCATGCCAGGTACAGCAGGCTGCACAGCAGATACGCCCAGCCTATCATGCCGAGGATGCCCCACCACGACGGCTGCAGCCAGGTGCTGGAAAACTCGCTGTTCAATTCCCCTCGAAAAGTTGCCAATAGGAACAGCATCAGCGCGCCGCCTGCGGCCAGCTCCAGCTTGCCCGCGCCCTGGCGCCACAGCAGTATCATGGCCATATAAAACAGCAGGAAGTAGACGGCGTGCGGCAGCGGCGCCGCCTGCGCATCGTAGCGGTAGGCGTTCGCCAGCACCACGCCGGCCAGCATCAGGCTGGCGGAGCGCCACAGCAGGCGTCCCAGCAAGGCCGGCGTGACGTGGCCGCAATGGCGCTGCAAGGCGAGCGGAATGGCCATGCCGACCATGAACAGAAAGCCGGGAAAGACCAGGTCGGGCACGGTGATGCCGTCGGCGCGCGGTCCCGCATGTTCGAGCCAGAAGGCAATGCCGGGCATGCCGGCCAGGTAGTTGACCCAGATCATGGTGACGATGACGAAGCCGCGGAAGGCGTCCAGGCTGATCAATCGTTCAGGTGCGGGTGCGGGGACGGTGGCTGGCGGCATGGCAGGATGGAAAAAGGTCGAAAAAAAAGCAGCCCCGGCCTGAACCGGGAACTGCCTTGCGTCTGCTTGATGGCGCAGGAATTACTGGGCCGCTGCTGCCGGCGCCGCCGCTGCCGTGGCAGGACGGTTCAGCCACAGGATCCAGTAGCGGGCCAGGTCGCCCACGCCGTCGCCGCCCTTGACCGTTTCCAGGACCTTGATGGCTTCATCTTTCTTGCCGGCCATGGCGTAGGAATAGCCGAGGCGCAGCTTGGCGTCTTCAGCACGCTTCAGGCCGCCCTTGGCGATGCCTTTCTGGATCAGGTCGATACCTTTGTCGAATGGTCCATCGTCACGAAGGCGTAACCGAGGTTGATCAAGCCCGTGCCATCCTTGCTCTTCATGGCCGACGCTTCGCCGCTGGCGATGTTTTTCGCATCGTCGGCGGCAGCCTTGGTGGCCTGGTCGCGCAGTTTCTTGTGCTTGGCGGCATTCGCGCCCGTGCCCAGCACGCCTTTGGCAAAGCCGGCGTCGAGGACTTTTTTCGCTTCCGTCGGGAAGGCGTTCTGCAAGGCGATTTCAGCCATGTCGCTGTAATCCTGTGGCGGCATGGTGTCGACGGCCTTGAATTGCAGGCGCAGCACGTCCAGCGCGAAGCGGTCCGAATAGCCGGCCTTGCCCTGCAGACGGCCCAGCAGGTCGCTCCAGTAGTCGTCCGACGGGTAGTAGCGCACCAGGTTTTCCATGGCGACCAGGTAAGTGGCCGGATCCTTGCTCTTCGAGCCCGTATTGGCCAGCAATTGCAGTTCTTCGATGCTCGGCGTCTTGCCCGCTTGCTGCTGGCCGTCACGTCACGTCGGGCCATCAGTTCCTGCTTGGCGCGCGCGAAATCATTGCTGAAGTAATAGGCGCGGATGATGTAGGGACGTACGGTCGCCACGTCGCCTGTTGCTGTCTGGTAACGGGTGAACCATTTGATGGCGTTCGGGTAATCCTTGGCGTTGTAGTGGTAGTTCGCCAGTGCCTGGATGAAGTCGCCTTCCGATTTCTTGTCCAGCTTGCCCGATTCGATCACCGCTTCCAGCGCCGTCATGGCCATGGCCGCATTGTTGGTGGTCGAGGCCAGCGCCACGCGCAGGCGGTTCAGCACGAACAATTCGTAAGGCGTCAGGGCCGGAATGGCGGCAGCCTGGTCGATGCGGCTTTGCACGTCGGCGTAGTTTTTCGCATCCATCGAGGCCTTCACGGCGGCTGGATCGAGCAGTTTGAACACTTCAGGGCGCACCGTGTCGGCTGGAGCGGCAGCGGCGGCAGCCGGCTTGGCATCCTGCGCGTGCGACAGGGTGGGGCAGGCAGTTCAGGCCGATGGCGGCCAGGAGCAGGCTAAGACGGGCAAGACGGAATTGGGACATGGGTTATCCTTCAATCAATAACAAAAATACGCACCTGCAGTGGCAGCCGCAACATCGTGCAGTGGCATTGCCAGAGGGGCAAGGAAGCTCGAAAAAACACATTTCTGCCGTTCTGCCTGCGTAAGTCAAACAGAAGCGGCATGATACAAAGCGGCTATTGTCACATAAACGGCTGAGCGGGTGCGGCAAACGTGCGCGCCAGGGCTTGCCCTTTTGCATCGAACAGCAGGCAGCGCTGCGGCGGCAGATGCAGGCGCATGGCGTCGCCCGCCTGGCGCAAGCCTTCCTCGGCCGGCAGCTTGACGGCCAGCATCTCGCTCACGCCCGGCATGCTGGCGTAAACGATGGCCACGTCGCCCAGGTATTCGACGTGGCTGACGGCCGCGTCGACGAGGTTGTCGCCTGCATCGTCCCCGTGCTGCAGGCTGACATGCTCGGCCCGCACTCCCAGGGTCAGCCGGTCGCCCGGCGCCACGCTCCCGCCCTGCGCTTCGACGTCGATCGCGGCGCCGCCGGGCAGGCGCACGGCCACGGAGCCGGGGCTGGCCGCGACGGCCTCGCAAGCGATGAAGTTCATCTTCGGCGCGCCGAGGAAGCCGGCGACGAACAGGTTGCCGGGATTGTTATACAACTCGTGCGGACTGCCCACCTGCTCGATGCGCCCGCCGTTGAACACGACGATGCGCTCGCCCAGGGTCATGGCCTCGACCTGGTCGTGCGTGACGTAGATCATGGTGGTCTTGAGTTCCTGGTGCAGGCGCGAGATTTCCACGCGCATCTGCACGCGCAGCGAGGCGTCGAGGTTCGACAGCGGTTCGTCGAACAGGAATACCTGCGGTTTGCGCACGATGGCGCGGCCGATGGCCACGCGCTGGCGCTGGCCGCCCGACAGGTCCTTCGGTTTGCGCTTGAGCAAAGGCGTGATCTGCAGGATCTCGGCCGCGCGCTCGACGGCGGCGCGCACCTCGGCCTTTTTATGCCCGGCCAGGGAGAGGGCGAAGGCCATGTTCTCGAACACCGTCATGTGCGGATACAGGGCGTAGCTCTGGAAGACCATGGCCAGGCCCCGCTCGGCCGGGGCGATATCGTTGGCCAGCTTGCCGCCGATATGCAGCTCGCCGTCCGTGATGTCTTCCAGGCCGGCGATCATGCGCAGCAGGGTTGATTTGCCGCAACCTGAAGGCCCCACGAAGACGACGAATTCGCCGTCGCGGATATCGAGGTCGATGCCGTGGATGACCGGGTGCTTGTCATCGTACAGCTTGACGATATTCTTTAAAGCAATGTGTGCCATGGAGTGGTTCTATCTTAGCTGGCGCTGGCTGGCGCCTGGGGGGAATCGGCCTTGCTCAGGTCGGGCTTGCCGGCGGCGTCCTTGGGGCCGATGCGCATGAAGCGCGACAGGATCAGGACGGGCAGGGCCGACACCAGCACCCACAGGAAAAAGGTCTTGTAGCCGAGCGCCGTCTGGATGTCGCCGCTGATCATCTTGAACAGCACGAAGCCCAGCTGCATCACGCCGGTGGCAAACGCATAGTGGGCCGTCTGGTACTTGCCGACGGAGACCACCTGCATCATGAACAGGATCAGGCCGACGAAGCCGAAGCCATAGCCGAACATCTCCACGCTGAGCGCGGCCGTGATCAGGGTCAGATCGGTGGGCATGCTGTGGCTCAGGTAGTAGAACACCAGGTTCGGCAAGTTCATGGCCAGGATCAGGAACAGCATGGCGCGCTTCAGGCCCAGCCAGGACGTGAAATAGCCGCCGCCGATGCTGCCCAGCAGGAAGGCGACCGTGCCGGCCGTGCCGTACACGGCGCCCACTTCCGTCGTCGACAGGCCCAGGCCGCCCAGTTCGCGCGCTTCGCGCAGGAACAGCGGGCCGATGGTCTGCACTTGCGCCTCGCCCGCGCGGAACAGGATGATGAAGCGATCATGCCCCAGATGCCCGGTTTTTTCAGGAAGTCCACCAGCACGTCCCACAGGGTGCGGCTGATGCCTGCCACGCTCTTGTCGGCCACGGCTGCGTTGCGCACCTGCGGCAGCGCCCACAGGTGGTACGCGGCCAGCGACACCATCATGGCGCCGATGATCAGGAAAATCACCGACCAGGCGGGTTTGACGCCGATGTTTTTCTCCAGATAGCCGGCCAGGATCACCAGGCCGCCCAGCGAGATGAATTTGCCCGCATTGAAGAAGGCGCCCTGCCAGCCCGCGTAGGCCGCCTGCTGCTTGTCGGACAGGCTGGCGATGTACAGGCCGTCGCAGACGATGTCGTGCGTGGACGAGGCCAGCGCGGCGACGAACAGCACGGCGATGCAGGCGGCGAACCACAGCGGCGTTTGCAGCGCCAGCGCGATCAGGCCCAGGCTCAGGCCACCGGCGAACTGGAACAGCACCACCATGGTCTTCTTGCTCGACGCCAGCTCCAGGAAGGGACTCCACAGCGACTTGAAGACCCAGGCGAAGCCGATCAGGCCCGTCCAGCGGGCGATCTGGTCGTTCGGCACCCCCATGCTCTTGAACATCAGGCCGGCCACCAGGGCGACCGCGTAAAACGGCAAGCCCTGGGCGAAGTACAAGGTGGGCACCCACGAAATCGGGCTGCGGACGCCGCCCTTGCTACTGTTGCTGCTGCTGGTCTTGTCATTCATGGATGCTTCCTCGGGTCGTCTTGAAAGTGCTGTGTGATTCGGTGGCAAGGGCGGCGCTCACTGGCAGCGCCGCCTGGCCTCGGCCATGATGATGCGGTCGGCCGCCTCCTGCGCGTACACGCCGGCGCCGGCCGGGTAGCGTGCGGCCATCGCGGCCAGGCGCTGCAGCCGCGTGCCCACCGCCTGCAGCGGCAGGGCGCCAGAGGCCAGCGCGGCGCCGACGGCGTCCAGCGCGGCTGGCAGCTGCGCGGCATCGGCCAGCAGCGCCATGTCGGCGCCGGCGGCCAGCGCGCGCGCGCGCCGACATGCCCGCCCTGCGCATCGATGCCCGGCGCGAGCAGCACGCCGTGCATCACCGCGTGCGACAGGCTGGCGGGCTGGTTTTCATCGAGGGCCGGATAGGCCACGTGCGCGCTCATCATCGAGGCCGTCTGCGCGGCGGCCCGGCGAAACGGCACGAAATCGTGTTCTTCCAGCTGCGAGCGGGTCTTGTCGACGCTGGGGAGAGGGCTGCCGGCGCCGTGCTGCGGCAGGTACAGCCTGGCGCAGCACGCCACGCCCTCGGCCTGGCAGCCCGCCGTCCAGGCGTGCGCCATGGCGGCCGCTTGTGCCGGATCGCCGCCAAACGCCTGCGCCGCGCCCGGCGCCTGTCCGGCAGCCGTATCGAGATTGATCAGGGGCGCCAGCAGCCAGTTGATGCCCAGTGCGCGCAAGCCGCGCGCCGTCGCCGCGCCCGTGCCGTTGGCCAGTTCCGCGTCGCCAAGGGCGCACAGGTTCATGGCGTCCGGTGGCTGCGGCAGCCAGGCCGGATAAGCGGGAGGCATGCCGGCCGGGTCGATGGCGATCAGCGCCTGCGGACCCAGGGCGCGGCGCAAGTCCGTGCTCAGGCGCGTCAGCTGCACCGCATCGCGCAGATTGGCCGCGCGCAGGCACACGGCGCGGATGCCGTTCTGCCGCAGCCATTGCGCCGTGGCCGCATCGAGCCCGGTGCCGGCGATGCCCGTCATCAGCAGCTGGCCAGCCAGCAGGCGCAGGTCGGTGGCGATGGCGGCGCTCATTTGACGGCGCCGTCCATGCCGCGCATGAAGAAGCGCTGGGTGAACAAAAACGCCAGCAGGGTTGGCACGATGGTGATCAATGTGCCGGCGGCGATCACGCGCGTGCTGCTGCCGAAGGTGCCGCGCAAATACAGCACGCCGACAGAAAGCGGGAATTCATCGGGCTTGCTCATGACGATGGACGGCCAGATGTACTCGTTCCACGATTCGACGGCCGTCAGGATGCCGACGGTGGCCAGCCAGGGCGTAATCAGCGGCAGCATGATGCGGCTGAAGATCACCCACTCGGAGGCGCCATCGACCCTGGCCGCGTCGATCAGGTCTTGCGGCACTTCCTCGAACGCCTGCTTGAGCAGCAAGATGGCCACGGCCGTCACCACGTTGGGCAGGATCACGCCCGTGTAGGTGTCGACCAGGCTCATTTGCGTGATGGTGATGAAGTTGACGAGGAAGTTCACCTCCGACGGCAGCACCAAGGTGGCGAGGATCAGGCCGAACACGAGTTTGCGGCCGCGGAATTTCAGGCGCGCCAGCGGATACGCGGCCAGTGAGCACAGCAGCAGCTTCCAGAACACGGTGAACACGGCGATCAGCACGGAGTTCTTGAAGAACGACCAGATGGGAATCGCGTTGAACACTTCGATGAAGTTCTCGAAGGACGGCGCCTTCGGCCAGAAGGTGGGCGGGAAGGCGAAGATATTGCCCTCCGTGGAAATGGCCGTCACCAGCGTCCACCAGAACGGGAAGACGCAGACGACGGCGATCGCGCACAGCACGGCATAGTGGCCCAGTATGTGCAGGCGCGTTTTCAGGGGGCGGGAACGGATTTTCATGGTCATTCCCCGGTCAGCGGTGCTTGGGTTTGAGGTAGCGCAGGCACAGCAGGGCGATACCGATGCAGAATAGGGACACGACGAAGCTGGCGGCCAGCGCGCGCGGCAGCTTCAAGTGTTTGAGGCCCTGGTCATACGCGTAATACAGCGCCGTGAAGGTGGAATTCATCGGGCCGCCCTGGGTCAGCACGTCGACTTCCTGGTAAGCCTTCAGGGCCGCCAGCACGGACAGGATGGAGCACAGCATGATGGTCGGGCGCAGCATGGGAACGGTGATCTTCCAGAAGCGCTGCCAGCGGTTGGCGCCGTCGAGCATGGCCGCTTCCTGCATGTCAGACGGAATCGATTGCAGGGCCGCCAGGTACATCACCATGTACCAGCCCAGGCCGCGCCACAGGGTGACGAACATGACGGCAAACAGGGCCAGGCTGTCATTCGACAGCCAGCCCACGGGCGCGTTCACCAGCTTCAAGGTCATCATCACGTAATTGAGCGCACCCTGTTCGTGGAACATGAAGCCCCACATGATACCGACGACGGACACGGTGGTCACCACGGGCACGTAGAAGGCGGCGCGGAACAAACGGATGCCGGGCAGGCGGTTGTTCACCAAGACCGCCAGCGTGATGGCGCCCACCTGCACGAAGGGCACCATCAGCAAAAACATCAGCGAATTCTTCAGGCCCGAGACGAACATCTCGTTGTTGAAGATGTAGCGGAAGTTGTCGAGGCCGACGAAGCGCGTCTCGCGTATCAGGCTGTAGTCGGTGAAGGCCAGCACGGAGCCGTAGCCGACGGGCCAGAAGGAAAAGGCGGCCAGCAGCAGCAGGGCCGGGGCGAGGAACAGCCAGGCTTGCACGGTGTGGCGGTGGGCGAGTTTCATGGTGTCCTTAGTGGCGCGGCAGGGTGGCCAGCTTGCGGTTCCAGATGGCGACGGCCTGGTCCAGCGCCTGCTGCACATCCTGCTTGCCCGTCACGCCCGCCTCGACGGCTTTCACCAGCGAGCGGCGCAGCTCGTCGTAGTCGTCGATGCCGGCCACGTACAGCGTGCGCGAGTGATTCATCGACAGGGCGCCGGCGGCCACCGCCTTTTCGGCCGCGCTCGCGTTCTTCGGCGTGGCGAGGAAAAACGGGTCGGCGGCTGCCTTGATCGTGGTGGGGAAGACGCTGGCCTGGCGCGCGAAGGCCAGCTGGTTGTCGTCGTTCGTCAGGAAGCGCGCGAACTTGCCCACCGAGGGCAGCAGGCTTGCCGGCACGCCTTTCGGGATGGCGAAGTGCACCAGCCAGCCGCCGTCGGCTATGCCGGTGGGGCCCAGCGGCGCGGGCGCCACGTCGGTGATGGCGTAAATGTCTTTCGCATCGCCGCGGATGCGCTGCATGGCCGTCGGCGGCGCCAGCAGCATGCCCAGGCGGCCGCCCTTGTAGGCGTCGATCACGGCCGGGAAATTGTCTTCGGCGAACAGGCTTTCTTTCAGCAGGCCGCCGACCCTGTAGGTGTCGGCCAGTTTCTGCACCAGCGCCACGTGCCGCGGCGAATTGAAGACGGCGCGGTTGTCGGTGATGACGGCCAGGCCCTGCTGCATGAACAGGCCGTCGATTTTCGACAAGGCGGGAGCGATGCCGGCCTTGCCCGTGCGCTGCGCGATCTGGCGCGCAAACGCCAGCTGTTCATCGAGGCTGGCGGGGCCGCGCGTGAGCCCCGCCTGCTTGAAAATGGCGGTATTGAAGGCGATCACCGCGACATTGCTGTACATGGGGAAGCCATAGGTGCCGCCCTTGAAGCGCAAGTCCGCCAGGGCGCTGGGAATGTAGCTGGCGCGCGCAGGCGCGATCAGGCCATCGACTTGTGTGAGCAAGCCGTCGCGCGCAAATTCGTCGGCCCAGGGCACGTTCAGGCTGACCAGCGCGGGCGGCGTGCCGGCCACGATGCGCGTGACCAGCTTGGTCTGGATGATGTCCCACGGGAAGTCGATCCATTCGATTTTGACGCCGGGATTTTGCGCCTCATAGCGCGCCATCACCGCATTGAAATACGGCGTGAACTTGGGCTTCATGCTGAAGGTCCAGAATTCGATTTTCTCGGCAGCCCATGCCTGCGGCGCGAGCAGGCCCGCGCAGGCAAACACTGCCAACAGTCTCTTGATCATTATTATTATCCTGGCGACTGACCCCGCAAGTGCCGGGGTCGGACCCTCAGGGTCCGACCCCCGTCTCAGCCTTTGGGGGGGCGTAAGTTACTACTTGTTGCTTAGTTTGTTTTTGTTACCTTGCTCAGGTGACGCGGCGCATCCGGGTCCATGCCGCGCGCGGCCGACAGTTTTGCCGCCATCACGTAGAACGACTGGATGGCGACGATCGGATCGAGATCCGGCGTGGCCGCCACGGGCAGGGTCAGGTCGCGCTCGGCCACGTCGGCGGGCGCCGCCAGCAAGACCTTGGCGCCACGGCCGCGCATCTCTGTTGCCAGCTGCAGCAGGCCGGCCTGGGTCGGGCCACGGGTTGCAAAAATCAGCAGCGGGTAGCCGTCTTCGATCAGGGCCATGGGGCCGTGCTTGATTTCGGCGCCGCTGAACGCTTCCGCCTGCAGGGCCGAGGTTTCCTTGAATTTCAGGGCCGATTCCAGCGCCACGGGGAAGCTGATGCCGCGTCCGACGACCATGATGTTGCGGGCCGGGGCCAGCACGTCGATGGCGGGCGACCAGTCGACGCGGGTCGCTTCGAGCAGCGCTTCGGGCAGCGCTTCCAGGCCTGCCTGCAGCTCGGGATCGTTCTGCCACTGGGCTACCATGCGCGCGCCGGCGACCAGGCTGGTAATGAAGCTTTTCGTCGCGGCGACGCTTTGTTCCTTGCCGGCGCGCAGGGGCATGGCCCATTCGGCGGCGTGCGCCAGCGGCGAATCGATGTCGTTGACGAGGGCCACGGTGGTGGCGCCGCCGTCGCGGAAGTAGCGGATCGGTTCGACCACGTCCGGGCTCTGGCCCGATTGCGAGATCGAGATGGCCAGGGTATCGCGCGTCACCAGCGGCGACTTGTTCAGGGTCACCAGCGACATCGGCAGGGACGCGACGACGCGGCCCAGGCGCGCCATGATCAGGTAGGCGACGTAGTTGCAGGCGTGGTCGGAGCTGCCGCGCGCGATGGTCAGCGCGGTCGAGAACGAGGTGCTCCTCAATTTGCGGCCCAGTTCCGCGTAGCGTTCGGTGTCGCTGGCCAGTTGCAGGGCGACGCATTCGGCGGCGGAAACGGCTTCTTTAAGCATCATTGAGGTCACAGATTTCTCCTTCTATATACACTGCTTTGAGTTTGAGATCGCGATCGAGTACTACCAGATCGGCGTAAGTGCCGGGGGCCAGCCGGCCGCGTTCTTCCAGGCCCAGGTAATCGGCGGCGTTGGTCGACACGCGCTTGGACGCGTCGGCCAGGTCCAGTCCCAGTCCCACCAGGTTGCGCAGCGCCTGGTCCAGGGTCAGGGTGCTGCCCGCCAGCGTGCCGTCGGGCAGGCGCACGCCGCCCATGCATTTCTGCACGGCGTGGCGGCCCAGCATGTATTCGCCGTCCGGCATGCCGGTGGCGGCGGTCGAATCGGTGACGCAGTACAGGCGCGGGATGGCGCGCAGGGCCACCTTGATGGCGCCCGGATGCACGTGCAGCAGGTCGGGGATCAGTTCGGCGTATTCGGCGTGCGCGAGGGCGGCGCCGACCATGCCCGGCTCGCGGTGATGCAGGCCGCTCATGGCGTTGAACAGGTGCGTGAAGCCCACCGCGCCGTGCTCCAGCGCGGCCACGCCGTCTTCATAGGAGCCCAGCGTGTGGCCGATCTGCACGCGCACGCCGGCGTCGGCCAGGGCCCGCACCAAATCCAGGTGGCCGGCGATTTCCGGCCCACGGTAATGACGCGCAGCCTGGCCAGCGTTTGCAGGCGTTCGATTTCGGCCAAGGTGGCGGCGCGCGCGTAGTTCGGCTGCGCCCCGAGCTTGCCGGAATTGATGTACGGGCCTTCCAGGTGGGCGCCCAGCACGCGCGCCGTGTTCGGGCGGCGGTTGTTGGCGGCGATGCCGATGGCCGTCAAGGCCATGTCGATGTCTTCCGGCGGCGCCGTCATGGTGGTGGCCAGCAGGCTGGTGGTGCCGTGGCGCGCATGGATGGCCGCGATGGTGTAGACGGCTTCGCCGCCTTCCATGATGTCCTTGCCGGCGCCGCCGTGCACGTGCAGGTCGATAAAACCGGGCAAAATATAGTCGTCGCTGTTGCCCGACGGGTGGAGGGAATCGCCCTCGATGCTGTCGACGCGCTCGCCGAAAGCGATGGCGCCGTGGATCCAGCCGCCGGGGGTAAGGATATTGCCTTTGATAGTGCTGCTCATCTGCGCGACTCCGCTACGAATTCATAATAATCACTGCGGCAATACGAGTGGGTCAGTTCCACCGCTGCGCCGTTGTCGAGATAACTGACACGGGTGATGTGCAGCATGGCTTCACCCGTCTTGATATTGGCCAGCTTGGCCTGTTCCGCCGTGGCGTTGACGGCGCGGATATGCTGCAGCGCGCGCATCGGGATGGTGCCGCGCGACTCCAGGTAGCCGTACAGCGAATCGGTGACTTGCTGCGGGTCCGGCATGTACAGGGCGGGGATGGTGGTCGTCTCGATCGCCATCACCACTTCGTCGGCCGTGCGCAGGCGGCGCAAACGCGCCACCGGCATGTGCGGCGACAGTCCCAGAGACAGCAGTTCCAGCGGCGCGGCCGAGCCGATATCGCGCTGCAGCCAGCGCGAGCCGGCGGTAAACCCCCGCTGGCGCAATTCTTCCGAAAAGCTCGTCAGGCGCGACAGCGGCTGTTCCAGCTTGGGCGTGATGTAGGTGCCCGAGCCGCGCTTGCGCGTCAGCATGCCCCGGTCGCACAGCATGTCGATGGCCTTGCGCGCCGTCACGCGCGAAATTTCCAGGATGTCCGACAGCACGCGCTCCGAGGGCAAGGCCTGGTTGGCGCGCCAGTCGCCGCTGGCGATGCCGTCCGACAGCATGTTCGCCAGCTGCATGTAGAGCGGCGTGTCGCTGGCGGGATTGGGTTTGAAGGCGGACAGTTTGGCCAGCATGGTCATTGCTCCTGCAAGTGCTTGCGTATCAGGCGCAGGCCGCCTGCGGCCGAGTCGCCCTGTGCCGGCACGACCAGTTGCAACAGTGCCGCCGGCAGGTAGCCCGACAAGGGCGCCGCCAGGCCGCCGCACAGGGCCACGGGCAAGCTGCCGGCCGGGTCGAGCGCCCGGGCGATCAGGGCGATCTGCTGGCCCGCGTCGGTCAGGATGGTGTGCGCCACCACGTTGGTGGCCGCATGTTCGAGCACCAGGCGCGCCAGTTGCGCAAAGTTGGTCTGCTGGCGGCCGCCAGCCACACCTGCATGGCGTCGCGCTGGCCGCCGCAGGCATCGATGACGGCCGTGGCGAAGGCGCTGCCGGGCACGCGCCCGTCGGCCACCTGTTGCGCGTGGTTGATGGCGCGCATGCCGATCCAGGCACCGCCCGCTTCGTCGCCGGAGGGGAAGCCCCAGCCGCCCACTTCGTGGCGGCTGCCGTCCGCGTGCAGCACTTCGCCCACGCTGCCCGTGCCGATGGCAACGATGACGCCCGGCTGGCCCGCATGCGCGCCCAGCAGGGTGGTCAGGGCATCCGATTCCAATGCCACCAAGGCATAGCCGGGATTGTGTTCGATGAAGCTGGCGGCCCACTGCTTGTTGTGCACGCCGGCCAGGCCCAGGCCGATGGCCATGCGCTGCAGGGGCGGCTGTTCCAGGCCGGCGGCGCGGAAGGCCAGGGTGACGGCATGCGCCACGGAGGTCCAGGCCCGTTCGATGCCCAGGCCCAGGCCGGAAGGGCCGCTTTGTCCCTGCGCCAGTTCCTGGCCATCGAGGCGCGCCAGGCGTACGCGGGTGCCGCTGCCCCCGCCGTCGACGCCGATTATGTATTCGATCATGTGTGTGCAGTCCCGCGTATGGTTGGATGCGCCTGTCTCGTTTTTATTTGTCGGGCGGCGAAAAAGCTGAAGGCACTATATTGTTGCCTCGATGGCTTGTCAACAGGTATTTAAGTGGTATTAACAAATGCCTTGCGCGGCGTCGTGCCATGCCCGAGGGAATGATTGCAAGTATTTGTTAGTAAAGGAGTTTTTGTATTTATTGAATGGTATTGAAATTGGCCTTGTTTAATGCCAATTTTTTCCCACTGGTCTGTGCCCGGTGTTGCGGTATTGCTTTTGTGCATGCTTGGCAAGGGACGCCATGAAGAGTAAAGTCGGCCTTTTACACCTGAGTTGGAAGAGCATGATGAACGACAAGGCAGCAAAGAGCGATTACTGGGACGACTGGCAGCAAGAGGCGCTGGCCGCCGGCGTGTCGGCGCCGCTGGCCGCGCTGGGCATGGAAATGATGCGCACGCACCGCAAGAACCGCTGGCCGAAGGATTTCCTGGGCCGCGAAAGCGATGGCCCGGTCATGATCGAGATGTGCCTGGAAGACGAGGCGGAGACGGAATTGTTCTTCATCGAGAACCTGTATCCCTACGATGCGGCGCTGATCGAAAAGACGCGCCGCCGCCTGTGCCTGCACTGATCCGGCACTGACGTACGACTGGAACGGCCGCCTTGCGCGGCCGTTTTGCTTTTCGGGTGGCATTTTCATGGGGGAGTGTCATAATGGCCCAGGCATTTCCGCCCAGGCATGGAGTAGATGATGAGCAAGGCACAGGACAGCAAGAAAGAAGCCAAGAAAGAACCGGCCAAGACCATGAAGGAAAAGAAGGAAGCCAAGAAGGTCAAGAAAGAAGAGCGCAAGCGCTGATCATGCGCCTGCGCCGTACCCTGACGCGCCCGTGGCGTGCGCCGGCCCTGCTGGCGGCGTTCGCCCTGCTGGCCTTCGGCGTGCCCGTGTCCGGCGTGCTGGCGCAGGCCAAGCCGGCGCCGTCCACGTTCGGGCAAGTGGTGGGCAATGCCGTGCTGTGCATCGACCATATCGACAACAAGGCCTTCTATGCCTACCTGCTGACGGCCTTCGGCCCCGCCTACAAGCATGAAGGGGGCGCCTACTGGTTCCGCACGGAAGCGACCCTGTGGGGCGCGCCCGTTACCGACGTGATCGTCAGCGACGATACCAGTCCCCTCGTCTTCATGGGCGTGGTGGCGGATTCGACGCCGGAAAAGCTGGAACCGGCCATCCGCGGCGCCTCTGGCCTGCGTTTCAATAAACTCGACAATTCCGCCTTTCCTGTCCGTGGCTCCGTGCCTGGCAGTAAAATCGTCTACTTCCGTAGCAAGGCGAAAGTGTATTGCGCCAAATACAAGCCCTTGCCGCCCGCCCGCACCCGTTGAGGGTATCGGCTTGCCGCAGCGCATTTTGATCGTTTCATCCGCAGGGTCTCCATGTACACGCATTATTTCCAGCTCAAGCAATCGCCGTTTTCGATCGCCCCCGATCCGCGCTACCTGTTCATGAGCGAACGCCACCGCGAAGCGCTGGCGCACCTGCTGTATGGCGTGGGCAGCGGCGGCGGCTTCGTGCTGCTGACGGGAGAGATCGGCGCCGGCAAGACCACCGTGTGCCGCTGCTTCATGGAGCAGATTCCGGAAAATTGCCAGCTTGCCTATATCTTCAATCCGAAATTGTCCGTCGAGGAATTGCTGCTGTCGATCTGCGAGGAATTCCGCATCGCCCTGGCGCCCGGCGTGGCCAGCGTGAAAGGCTATGTCGACGCCATCAATGCGCACTTGCTGGCCAGCCATGCGCAGGGCAAGAATAATGTGCTGATCATTGATGAAGCGCAAAACCTGTCCGCCGCCGTGCTGGAGCAGCTGCGTTTACTGACCAACCTGGAGACGAGCGAGCGCAAGCTGCTGCAGATCATCCTGATCGGCCAGCCGGAATTGCGCGCCATGCTGGCCCGGCCCGAGCTGGAACAGCTGGCGCAGCGCGTCATCGCCCGCTATCACCTGGGTTCGCTGACGGCGGACGAGACGGCCAGCTATGTCCGCCACCGCCTGGCCGTGGCGGGCAGCACGGCGCAGACGCCGTTCGCGCCCCGTTTGATGGCGCCCATCCATGCCTTGAGCAAGGGCGTGCCGCGCCGCATCAACCTGCTGTGCGACCGCGCCTTGCTGGGCGCCTACGTGGAAAACCAGCCGCAGGTGACGCGCCAGATCCTGCGCCGCGCCGCCGAGGAAGTGTTTGCGGAAGAGGGCAAGCCGGTTGCAGGAAGGGGCTTGCGCTGGCCGCACGTGGCCGGTGGCGTGCTGGCCGGCGCGCTGGTGACGGCTGCGCTGGCCTGGCATTTCATGCCGCATGCGCCTGCCACCGTGGCCGTGGCGAAAGCGCTCGCCGTGGCGGCGCCCGTTGCCGCTGCTGTTCCTGCAAAGGCGCCTGCGCCTGCGCCCGCGAGCGTGCCGGACCGCAACGCCGTGCTGCGCCAGCTGGCTGCCCTGTGGGGCGAGCAGTTGCCGGCCGGCGACGCTTGCCAGGCGGGCGCGCGCGCCGGCCTGCGCTGTTTGCACAGCCGTGGCGGCATCGCCGAACTGCGCGTGCTGGACACTCCCGCCATGCTGGCCTTGCGCGATGCGGGTGGCACGGAACAGCCGGCGCTGCTGACGCGCCTGCAGCATGATACCGCCACCTTGATGCTCGATGGCAAGCAGATCAGCTTGCCGCTGGCCCAGCTGTCGCAGCGCAGCGATGGCAGTTTTACCACCTTCTGGCGCGCCCCGCGCGTCTGGCGCGATGAAGTGCCGCTGGGCGCCCGCGGCGCCGACGTGGACTGGCTGGCGCAGCGCCTGGCGCAGCAGCGGGGCTTGCCGGCGCCGGCCGCCAATCTGCCGCTCGATGCCGAGATGCAAGGCCAGCTGCGCGCTTTCCAGCAAAGCCAGAACCTGCGGGCCGATGGCCTGGCGGGCCCGAAAACATATATACGCCTGAGGCAACTGGGCGACAACGCGGAGCCGCGCCTGAGCGGTGCTGCTCCTGCCGTGGCGGCGCCCGCCGCGACGGCGATGGTGGCGGGGAAATAAGATGTCCTACATACTTGAAGCACTGAAAAAATCGCAAGCCGAGCGCCAGCTGGGCGAGTTGCCGTCGATCCACGCACCGCAAGTGCAGCTGCACGATGGCGCGGCGTCCGGCGCGGCGCGGCGCGCGCCCGTCTGGCTGGCGCTGGGCGGCGTGACGGTGGCCGTGGCTGCCGCACTGCTGCTGTGGCAGCCGTGGCAGGCGGGCGCGGCGGCGCCTGTAGCCGTACCTGTTCCCTTGTCTGCTGCCGCGCCTGCCGTGCTGGTCCAGGCTGTGCCAGCGCCGATGCCGGCAGTCCCTGTGCCCGTGGCGGCCCCGCCAGCGGTCGCCGCGCCCGTGCCCGTGCCGGCGGCGGCCACCGCTGCGCCCGTACACCATGCCAGGCCCGTGGCGGAACCGAAGCAGGAAACGCCGGGCCAGGCCGCGCCGCCGCCCGTAGTGGCCCCGCCCCCCGCAACGCCTGCTCCCGCGCCGCCGGTTGAAGAGGCCGTGCCCGGCATGCGCGACTTGCCCGAGCCGATACAGCGGCAAATTCCCCCGATCGCCATCGGCGGCTATATTTATTCGAAGAATCCGGCCGACCGTTTGCTGCTGATCGACAAGGTGCTGCGCCACGAAGG
Organism: Janthinobacterium sp. TPC_1; assembly: GCF_056037845.1. Lineage (NCBI taxonomy): Bacteria > Pseudomonadati > Pseudomonadota > Betaproteobacteria > Burkholderiales > Oxalobacteraceae > Janthinobacterium > Janthinobacterium sp. TPC_1. The sequence goes on from NZ_CP195157.1 coordinate 2,926,397, forward strand.
CGAGGAACTGGCGCCTGGCCTGGTGCTGGAAAAGCTGCAGCCGAAGGCGGCCATCTTCAGTTTCAAGGGCTACCGCTACCGCGTGCCGTATTGAGTTGTTGCACATCAAGGCAGGGGTACAGTAGCTGAATCATACTGGCCTGGCCTGGTCGAACCAGGATTGCCGCGTCCGTGCGCGCGGCCGGGGAGGTCCCATGATTGCTGCTGCCGGTGAGGGTGTGCTTGATGCGGATGCGCCGGAAAACCTGGCGCGCATCGAGCATATCGTCGTGCTGATGATGGAAAACCGTTCGTTCGACCACATGCTTGGCTACCTGAGCCTGGAAGGCGGGCGTGCCGATATCGACGGCTTGCAGGCCAGCCATGCCAACGTGCATGCGGGCGTGACGTATCCCGTGCACCATTTGCGGCGCACGGCCTTCGGCCCGCAGCAAGACCCGTCGCATACGGGCCAGTCGGTGGCGCAGCAATTGCAAAACAATAACGGCGGCTTCGTCGACGACTATGCGCAAACGCATCCGGGCGACCCCGACATCGACCTGGTGATGGGTTACTACAACGGGACCGACTTGCCCATGTACGATTTCCTGGCGCAGCAGTTTTGCGTCTGCGACCGCTGCTACAGTTCCGTGCCGGGCGCTACCTGGCCCAACCGTTTGTATGCGGTCAGCGGCAAGGCGGCCGGCAGCAAGGATAGCAAGCGCGTGCCCCTGTATGCGAACAAGTCCTTCGTGCGGCACCTGGACCGCGCCCAGGTCGGCTGGAAATTTTATTCCGCCTGGAAGCCCTGGAGCCTGGCCTTCAGCGACGACCATTACCGCTCGTCCGAGTGGTACGAGCCGTTCGGTTCCAGCGCGCGCCGCTATGGCTTCATCGGCGATGCGCTGGCCGGCACCTTGCCCCCGGTCAGCTGGATCGATCCGCATTTCTTTGAAAACGACGACCACCCGCCGGCCGATATCCGCGCCGGCCAGGCGCTGGTGGCGCAGGTCTACCAGGCCCTGTCGCGCGGTCCCGCCTGGGCGCGCACCTTGCTGATCCTCAGCTATGACGAGCACGGCGGCTTTTTCGACCATGTGCCGCCGCCCGCCGCCGACGACGACGACCCCGCGTTTCGCCAGTATGGCGTGCGCGTGCCCATGCTGCTCGTGTCGCCGCTGATCGCGCCGGGCAGCGTCAGCCACCAGGTGGTCGACCACACGTCGATTATCAAAACCATCCTGCAGCGCTTTTGCCGCGCCGCCGATGGCAGCTTGCCCCAGATGGGCGCGCGCGTGGCGGCCGCCAGCGGCCTGGGCGCCGTGCTGACCCTGGCGCAGCCCCGCGCGGCGCCGGCCGTGCCCGCTACGGTGCTGGCGCAGCGTGCCGCCTGGGAAGCGGATGTGCGGGCCCGGGATTTCGCCTCGCTGGCGCCCGCCTGCCAGCCCGCCGCTGACCTGGCGACGGCTGGCGAGCTGGACGCTGCTGCCGCCGTGCCCGCGCTCTCCGATGCCGAGGCGGGCGCGCTTGCCGCGCATCGGCAATTGGCGCGCATGGCCAGGAATGTGCAGGCGCAGAATGGGAAAAATACGGGGAGAAATGCGGGAAAAAATGTGGCCCAGCCGGCAGGCCGGCGCCGGCGCCAGGGTGGCAAGCCGGCGCCGGCCGGCGCCGGGAATGGCGGAAAATCCGGAGGCGCTTGATTTGGGCGATGAGCCTGGCACTGGGCAAGGCAATGCGCTGGGCAATGCGCGGGTGGGGCTGCGTATAATCATTCCTTCTCAATCAAGGAGTGACCATGCACGATGCGATGCCCGCACACCCGGTACTGGGGGTGATCGGCCGTTCCGGTAGCGGCAAGACGACCCTGCTGGAATTTGTGGTGAAGGAATTGGCGGCGCGCGGCTTGCGCGTCAACCTGGTCAAGCACAGCCACCATGACCTGGCGCTGGAGCCGCCGCAAAAGGACAGCGCCCGCCTGCGCCTGGCGGGCGCGGCGGAAGTGCTGGTGGCGTCGCCGTATCGCTTTGCCATCGTGCATGAGCTGCGCGGCGCGCCGGAACCGAGCCTGGCGCAGCAATTGGCCCGCATGGGGCCGGCAGACCTGACCCTGGTCGAGGGCTTCAAGACGGATCCCATCCCCAAGCTGGAAGTGTTTCGCCCGGAAGTGGGGCAAGCGCCCCTGTATCCGCATGACCCGCATGTGATCGCCGTCGCCTCCGACAGCCCGGCACCGGACGATCTGCGCGAGGGCGTGCAATGGCTGGACTTGAATGCGCGCGAGCATGTGCTGGCCTGGCTGCTGCACAGGCTTGAAAAATAAGTTAAAGGTTTGCCGGCAGCATCCGTTAACAAGGGTAGAACCTCATTGGAGAAACGTATGGACGTCGCAAGCATTGCTCAACTGTCAACCACGATGGCGGAGACAGGCACGCGTCAAGCCGTCGGTTTGACTGTCCTGAAAAAAGCGCAGGATATTCAAAGTTCGACTGCCACTGCCTTGCTGGAAGCGCTGCCACCGATACAGTCGGCGCCGAGCCTGCCGGCTCACCTCGGTAACCGCATCAACACGACAGCCTGAGCGCAGGTCGGTAGCGCCCGTCCGGCGCTGGTCGTACCCATGCCCACACCACCGTCATCGACGGTGGCGCGTGGGCGTTTTTGTTTGTCTTTTCGCCTTCCTCCCGTCTCCGTTCGCCATGACCCGGCCGATTCAGTAGAATGACGTCCATCACCTCGCGTTGTCCATCGTGCAGCCCGGGGCGTGCCCACTTTACTTTGACCCATGCAAGAGGATTCCCCATGAACAAACGTCAAGCTCTCATCGCCGCCGCCCTCGCGGGCCTGTGCGCCGGCACCACCGTCAACGCGGCCGCCCACGATGGTCCCGCCCCCGGCGACAAGGAAAAATGCTATGGCGTGGCCAAGGCGGGGCAGAACGATTGCGCTTCGTCCGATGGCGCGCATTCCTGCGCGGGACAGGCGGAGGCGGACAACTTGCCCACGGAATGGGCATATGTTGCCAAGGGCACGTGCGAACAGGCGGGCGGCTCCGTGAAACCCGTCAAGGCCGCCAAGGCTGCCAAGCCGGCCACGCAGCCCTGAGCGTCCGCCGCCCGCCCATGCCGCCGCCCGTCCTCGCGCTAGCCGGCGCCGGCGTCGGCTTGCGCGCGGCGCACTACCGCGACTTCCTGGCGCGCCGGCCCAAGGTCGGCTGGCTGGAAGTGCACACTGAAAATTATCTGCAGCCTTCGGGCTGGGACTGGCATGTGCTGCAAACCCTGCGCCAGGACTACCCGCTCAGCCTGCATGGCGTGGGCCTGGGTCTGGGATCCGTCCGGGGCTTTTCCGAGGCCCATCTGCAGCGCGTGCGCGCGGTGGTGGAAGGCATCGCGCCGGCCCTCGTGTCGGAACACCTGTGCTGGGGCGCCGTGGCGCAGCAGCAACTCAATGATCTGTTGCCGCTGGCCTTGAATGGCGCCGCCCTCGATTTACTGTGCGCAAGAGTAGGGCGGGTGCAGGATGTGCTGAAAAGGCCGATCTTGCTGGAGAATGTCTCCACTTACCTGCGTTTTGCCGACGATGCCATGAGCGAAGCGCAATTTCTGACGGAACTGGCGCGCCGCAGCGGTTGCGGGCTGCTGCTCGATATCAATAACCTGTATGTGAACCAGTGCAATCACGGCGAAGACGCCTTGGCGGCCATGCAATCGATTGCGCCGGGCAGCGTGGGCGAGCTGCACCTGGGCGGCCACCTGCTGACGCCGCACGCCGTGATCGACCACCATGGGGCCGCCGTGGCCGATCCCGTCTGGGATTTGTATGCGGCCGCCTTGCAGCGCTTTGGCGCCGTGCCCACCCTGGTCGAATGGGACACGGATTTGCCGCCGCTCGATATCCTGCTGGGCGAGGCGGACAAGGCGCAAGGCATGCTGGCGCGCCACGCGCAACATGCGCCGTGGCACGCGATGCCGCCGCTGCCGTCACCGCCGCCGGCCGCGTCGCCAGGCGCGCTGGCTGCTGGCCAGCAAGCGTTCGCCACCGCCTTGCTGGATACTGAGGCAACATTGCCAGCGTTCGCGGGAGACGTGGTGCCGCAGCGTTTTTCACTGTACCGTGGCAACTTGAGCGCCGCCTGGCGCCGCACGCTGGCGCACGCCTATCCCGTCGTGCTGGCGCTGGTGGGCGAGGATTTCTTTGGCGGCCTGGCGCGTGCATACGGCCGGAGGATGCCATCCGATAGCGCCGATTTGAACCAGTTTGGCGCCCGTTTCGCCGATTTTCTTGCTGCGTTCCCGCCTGTGGATGAGCTGCCTTACCTGCCGGACATGGCGCGCCTGGAATGGGCCTTGCACCTGGCCCATTACGCGGCCGATGCGCAGGCACTGGCGCCCGAGTCGCTGGCCGCCTTGCACCCGGATCAGCTGGAAGCGCGCCGTTTTACCCTGCATCCCGCTTGCGCCTTGCTGGCGTCCGGCTGGCAGGTGGCGGCCATGTGGCAGGCGCATCAGGAGGGGGACGGTTCGGCGATCTTTCCGCAAGATCTGCAGGTGGCCAGCCAGGCGCTGGTGTGCCGGCCGCGCTGGAAGGCGCAGGTGCTGATATTGGATGTGGCCGCGCATGCCGCCTTGCAAGCCTTGCGGCAGGGGCAGACGTTCGGCGCCGCGCTCGATGCGGCGTTCGAGCTGGATCCGGCCTTCGACCTGGCCGCGCACTTGCGCCAGTGGCTGGCGCATGCGGTGCTGGTGGCGTAACTATGACTCGAAGGCCCGCAGCAGGCGCGCTTCGCCCGTCTGATCGCGGTACAGGGCATTCGCGGCCAGGGTGGCGTCCATCATGCGGGTGACTTGCTCCTCTTCAAAGCGGGCAAGCTCGGCAGTGGCCGCGACGAGGGCCAGTTGCAGCCTGGCACGCGCACTCTGGTACAGGCTGCTGGTATATTTGTCTGTGTTGCGCAGTAATTCTTCCGCGTTTTCTATTACCTGGCGCAAGTCGCCGATCAGGCGTTCCTGGCTGCGCGTACCTTGTTCGGGATGGTCCATGGCGCTTCCCTTCTGCAATCGATATTTATCTGACAATAACGACGTGTCGCAGCTTGACTTGGGCAGCCGGGCTGGCAGGGGTGCTGGCTGGACGCATGGGGCTGCTTTCGCACCCCATGCCGGTATCAAACGGGGCCGACGACCGTGATACGGATATCGCCCACGCTGACCACCTGACCGGCGCGGATCTTGGCGGTCTTGCGCAATTCCTTCTTGCCATCGACCTTCACCACGCCGCTATCGACCATGACCTTGCCTGCGCCACCGCTGTCGCACAGGCCGACCAGCTTCAGCAGCTGGTTCAGCTCGACGAACTCGGATGTTAAATCAAAGCTTACTTTTTGCATTGTATCCCTTATTGCAACGATGTGTTTTCAACACTGAATGACAGTGTCAACTAAGGTCATAGTTTACATGAAGCGAGGGGGAATGCAGGCTGAGCCTTAACTTTTGTTGGGCTGCGTCATCTCCAGGGGAACGATCCATGCACTGAATTGCTCTTCCGTCACAAAGCCCAGGGCCAGCGCCGCTTCCTTCAGGGTCGTGCCTTCGTGCTGGGCCTGTTTGGCGATTTGCGCCGCCTTGTCGTAGCCGATGTGCGGTGCCAGCGCCGTGACCAGCATCAATGAGCGTTCCATCAGTTCGGCGATGCGACCACGGTTCGGTGCGATGCCGTGCGCGCAATGCGCGTCGAAGCTGCGCATGCCGTCCCCGAGCAGGCGCGCGCTTTGCAGGAAGTTGTGCGCGATCAAGGGCTTGAAGACGTTCAGCTCGAAATTGCCCGAGGCGCCGCCCACGGTGATGGCCACGTCGTTGCCGAATACCTGGCAGCACAGCATGGTCAGCGCCTCGCACTGGGTGGGATTGACCTTGCCCGGCATGATGGAGCTGCCCGGCTCGTTTTCGGGGATGGTGATTTCGCCGAGGCCGGAACGGGGACCGGACGCCATCCAGCGCACGTCGTTGGCGATTTTCATCAGGGCCGTGGCCAGGGTTTTCAAGGCGCCATGGGCGGCGACCAAGGCATCGTGGGCGGCCAGGGCGGCAAACTTGTTGCTGGCCGTTTCGAACGGCTGGCCCGTCAGGCGCGCCAGCTCAAAGGCGATGCGGCCTGCAAATTCCACGTGGGCATTCAATCCCGTGCCGACGGCCGTGCCGCCGGCGGCCAGCTGCAGCAGCGGCGGCAGCGCTGCCGTGATGATGTGCTCGGCAAAGTCCAGCTGCGCCACGTAGCCGGAAAATTCCTGGCCCAGGGTCAAGGGCGTGGCGTCCTGCAAATGCGTGCGGCCGATCTTGACGATGTCGGCAAATTCCGTCGCTTTCGCGTCGAGCGTGGCGCGCAGCTGGCGCAGCGGCGGCAAGACGGTGTGGGCGACGGCCAGCGCGGCCGCCACGTGTATGGCGGTGGGAAAGATGTCGTTCGAGGACTGGCCCAGGTTGACGTCGTCGTTCGGGTGCAGCAGGCGCTCGGCGCCCCGCAAGCCGCCGATCAGCTCGGAGCCGCGGTTGGCCAGCACTTCATTCATGTTCATATTGCTTTGCGTGCCGGAACCCGTCTGCCAGACGGCCAGCGGGAATTCCCCGTCATGCTTGCCGGCCAGTACTTCGTCGGCCGCCTGCGTGATGGCGATGGCTTTTTTGCCATCCAGTAATCCCAGGTCCAGGTTGACGTGGGCGGCCGCGCGCTTGACGGTGGCCAGGGCGGCGATCAGTTCGGGCGGCATCTTTTCCGTGGAGATATGGAAGTGCTCGAGCGAGCGCTGCGTTTGCGCTCCCCAAAGCCGGTCGGCGGGTACGTCGATCGGGCCGAAACTGTCGCGTTCGATTCTGCTACTCATGGCATCCCTTTCATCGATGGAGGTGGATCGAGTGTACTCCAGACGTCAAAAAGGCACAGGATGATGCTGTATTGCATCATTTTTGCCTTGGCTCATCTATATTTTTGCGATTTCCTGCCGTTAAAGACAGGCGAGTCTCCATTATTTATCTTGTTATCAAAGCGATCAGTCCATGCAGAGCAGCATCTTTCCCCGTTGGTCCCTGATCGCGTGCGCCGCCGCCAGCCTGGCCTTGCCGCCCGTCATGGCGGCCGAACTGGGCGACATGGCCGTGCTGTCGCACGTGGGCCAGCCCTTGCTGGCCGAGATCGAGCTGACGGCGCTGGCGCCCGATGAAGCCGGCGGCGTGGCCGTGCGCCTGGCTTCGCCCGATGTGTACCGGGGCGGCGGCATCGGCATGGACGCTGCCCTGCAAACCTTGGCGATCAGCCCGTTTGAACGCGGTGGGCGGCAGTATGTGCGCGTGACCACCCGGCAAGCGATCCAGGCTGGCCACGTGCATCTGTATTTGTTGCTGGGCAGTGGCAATGGTGCCGTCGTGCGCCTGGGCACCTTGTGGCTGACGCCGGCCCCGCCCGCTGCCGCCAGTGTGCCAGCCAGGCAAGCTGTTCCGGCGCCCGCGCCAGTGCCCGCGCTCATGCCTGTAGCGCCGCCGCGCGCCGTGGCCGGAGCGCCGCCGCCCGATGCTGCCGCGCTGGCGGCCCGCGCGCGGGCAGAGGGCATGTTGCGTCCGGCCAAGGTGTTCGTGCCGCCGCCCGCCGCGCCTGCGCCAGCCGCTCCCGCGCTGCGTCCGCCGCCGTTGCGCCGCGCCACGGCGCCCGTGGCCGCCTGCGCGCCGCAGGCCGATGCCGGGCAGGCGGCAGCGTGCGTGGCGCTGGACGAGAAAAATACGGCCCTGAATGACAAGCTCGGCGAATTGGAGGGCAAGATCGGCGCCTTGCAAAAGGCGCTGGCGCTGCCTGCCGCCGCGGCCGTGCCGCCTGCTGCCGCGCCAGCCGTGGCGGAAGCGCCCCATGCCAAGCCCAAGCCCCTGCACGCGGCGCCGGCTGCCGACAAGGAAAAGAAGCCGGGAGGCAACGGCTTGCTGTGGCTCGGTGTCGGCACCTTGCTCTTCCTGCTGGTGACGGCGCTCATCGTGTATGCCGTGCGCAAGCGCAGGCAAGGGGCGGGGCCGGGCACGCCGTCGAAATACTGGGTTTTGCTGCGCAAGCCGTTCGGCCGCAGGAAGAAGGAGGTGCCCGTGCTGACGGAGACGGTGGAGGAGGGGCAGGTGGCCGAGCCGGAAGCGGAGCCGTTCTCGCGTTAATGCCGCTGCAAGGCCGCACTCCAATTTGATATAAAAAAAGATATTGAAAAAATACATGGGAACGCTTGCCAATCACGTTGCCTGTTTCTTAAAGATGGTGCTATGATTAATTCAGTGGACTTGCTCTACGACAAAACAGCCCCAGCCTGGCGCAGTCACCAACGATAGTGTGGCGCGGCAAACAGGTGTAGCGTTGCATAAACGCCTGGGTCTGGAAGCGGTTCGCGATGCCGACGATGTGCTCGCGAACGCCGGATGCAACCGGCAGCGAGGCGACGCCAGGAGATACCTGGGGCTCGCCTTCCAAATTCTCCCCCTTTGCTTCCCGCGCGCCGCAGATGGCGCGCTCACTGCCAAGGCGATAGGCGTAAAAAAAGCACCCTCGGGTGCTTTTATCGTTTCTGATGCGGCTGCTTCTTACATGCGGGCGCGCGATCCCGGCATGACGTTCGACAGCTGCGTCATCCACGGTTCCGTGATGGCGCGGATTTCGCGGTCGTTTGCCAGGATTTGCTTGAGCAAATCGATCTTGCGCTGGCGCGAGGCGCCGGCCTGGGCAGGCATGCTGCCCGCCATGGTCGCGCTGGCGGCGCTGGCGCACTGGTTTTCCAGGGTATCCAGGTCATCCCAGTCGCTCGAACGTGCGGCCACGACCATTTTGTTGGTCATTCCTGCAATATTTTCATACATCGAGAGAACGTCGTTGGAGGTCATGAGCACACCCGTAACTAGTGAATGGATTACCGCTTGTCTAGATTAACGGCGGGTCCAACGGGAACTTGAGGGTGTTTTTGAAAAAAAAGTGAAAATAATTTGCCTGATTTTGGCGTGCCGCCGGAATCGCCCGCAAACCCGCATGGATGCTGGGGTGGCGATACCGGCAGCGGTGGATTTATTTGACGAGTTCTTCCAACCCTGCGCTCAGTTCGGCAGGCGGCGGCATCTTGTCGACCAGCACGGAGGGCGGCAAACCCAGCGCTTCAGCCACTTCATTCGGGTAGCAGGCGATGATTTCTTCATTGCTCAACGCATTTTCCTCGATGCGCGCGCGCCAGGCGGCCAGGTGGATGATGGCGGCCAGGCGGTTCAACGGCGCCTTGGCCAGCGGATCGGGAAAGGCGGCGATGGCCTCGGCAAAGGCGGGCGGAAACTTCCAGCGGCGCGCCAGTTCGGCGCCCACTTGCGCATAGTCATAGCCCAGCGATACCCGTTCCGCATCGAGCCGGCGCGCATCGAGCGGCGGTGCGATCTTGTCGAGCTGCATGGCTTGCTCGGGCATGACGGCATGGATCACCAGTTGTCCGATCGCATGCATCATGCCGATGGTGAACGCCAGGTCCTGGTTGTCACCCGTCTGCCTGGCGATCCAGCGGGCCGACACGGCGCTGTGCAGGCTGTAGCGCCAGAACTGCTGCAGATTCAGTCCGGGCACGGTCTTGAATCCGCTGACCAGGCCCGAGCTGATGACGAGGGTGCGCACGGTCACAAAACCGAGCATCAGCACGGCGTCTTCCACCGTGCCGATGCTGCGCGAGACGTGGTAATAGGCCGAATTGGCCAGCCGCAGCAGCTTGGCGCTCAGCACAGGATCCGCGCTCAGCTGGCGCGCGATGTCTTCGGTGGCACAGGCGGGGTTGTCGAAACTGCGCACCAGTTCATCGACGATCTTCGGGGCGGCGGGCAGGGCGTGGGGATGCTGGAACAGCGCTTCCAGTTGCATGGCAATCTCCTTGGCGTTCGCGCGGTACGGGGTCGTGCAACTATATGCTGATTTTTTGTCCGCATGCAAAAAAGTTCAGGGGCGGATTTTGGGCGGGAAACAGGCTATGATTTCAGCCCTGGTTTCAGCTCATTTTCAGCTATTTCATCGAAAGGATCGCCATGCACGGTCTGCGTTTTTCCTGGTCCCGGACGCCAGTCCAGGCCGCCATCGTCCTCGCCCTGGCCGGCGCCTCGCTGACCGGTTTGCCGGCCCAGGCGCATGGCCAGCAAGCGGCCGTGCCCGCTGCCGCGAAGACCTTGCCCGGCGACGATTTCTACGATTACGTGAATGGCGACTGGCTGCGCAGCACGGAAATTCCCGCCGACCGCAGCAGCTGGGGCTCGTTTGCCATCCTGTCCAACGCCACCAACGAACGCATCATCGGCCTCGTCGAAGGCCTGGCCGCTACGCCGCAGGCGGACGCGTCCGCGCGCCAGGTCAGTGATTTTTACCGTTCCTGGATGGATGAAGCGGCTATCGAAGCGAAAGGCTGGGCGCCGATCAAGCCCTTGTTGACCAAGATCAATGGCATACGCGACCGGACGGGGCTGGCCCGCGCGCTGGGTGAAAGCTTGCGCGCCGATGTCGATCCGCTCAACGCCACCAATTTTTATACGGAAAACCTGTTCGGCCTGTGGGTGGCGCAAGACTTGAACGACACCACGCGCAACGTTGCCTACTTGCTGCAAGGCGGCCTGGGTTTGCCCGACCGCGCCTTCTACCAGGGCGACAGCGCCCGCATGCAGGGCTTGCGCGCGGGCTATCAGGCGCATATCGCGGCCATGCTCAAGCAGGCCGGCTACGGCGATGCGCCGGCCCGCGCCGCGCGCGTGTTTGCGCTGGAACAACAAATTGCCGCGAGTCACGCTAGCCGCGAGGATTCGGCCGATGTCGTCAAGGGCAACAACGCGTGGCGCGCCGCCGACTTCGCCAGCAAGGCACCGGGCCTGGACTGGAAAGCCTTCTTCCAGGCGGCAGGGCTGGGCCAGCAGACGGATTTCATCGTCTGGCACCCGTCGGCCATGACGGGCAGCGCCGCGCTGGTGGCGAGCGTGCCGCTGGCCACGTGGAAGGATTTTCTTTCCTTCCACGCGATCAACCATTTCAGTACCACCTTGCCGAAGGCGGCCGCCGACCAGCGCTTCGCCTTCTATGGCAGCACCCTGAGCGGCACGCCGCAGCAGTCGCTGCGCAGCAAGCGCGCGCTGGCCGCGACGAATGCGGCCCTGAGCGACGCCGTCGGCAAGCTGTACGTGGATCGCTATTTCCCGCCGGAATCGAAAGCCCGCGTGCAAGACATGGTGACGAATATCGTCGCCGCCTTCTCGCGCCGCATCGACAAGCTGGACTGGATGGCGCCGGCCACCAAGGCGCAGGCGCAGGAAAAACTCAAGACCCTGTACGTGGGCGTGGGCTACCCGGAACGGTGGGAAAACTACGCGGGCTTGCGCGTGGTGCGCGGCGATGCGCTGGGCAATGTGCAGCGGGCCGAGCAGTTTCATTACCGGCAGGAACTGGCCAAGCTGGGCCAGGCGCCCGACCGCAAGGCCTGGGCCATGCCGGCGCAGCTGGTCAACGCCGTCAACCTGCCGCTGCAAAATGCGCTCAATTTCCCCGCCGCCATCCTGCAACCGCCGTTTTTCGACCCGCAAGCGTCCGACGCGGCCAACTATGGCGGCATCGGCGCCACCATCGGCCACGAGATCAGCCACAGCTTCGACGACCAGGGCGCGCAGTTCGACGCCCAGGGCAAGCTGCGCGACTGGTGGACGCCGGCCGACCTGGCGCATTTCCAGTCGGCATCCAAGCAGTTGGTGGCGCAGTTCGCCGCCTACAAACCGTTCCCCGACCTGGCCGTGAATGGCCAGCTGACCCTGAGCGAAAACCTGGCCGACCTGGCCGGCGTGGCGGCCGCGCATGACGCGTTTGCGCTATCGCAACAGGGCAAGCCGGCGCAGGCGGACGCCGACCGCGATTTCTTCACGGGCTATGGCGTCAGCTGGCGCAGCAAGGCGCGCGAAGCGGCGGCGCGCCAGCAAATCCTCACGGATGGCCATGCGCCGGCGCAATACCGCGCCGCCACCGTGCGCAACCTCGACGCCTGGTATCCGGCCTTCGACGTCCAGCCGGGGCAGCAGCTGTACCTGGCGCCGGAACAGCGCGTGCGCGTCTGGTAGACAATGTGGACGGTGCCGGACGCGCAATGCGCCGGCGCCGTAAAATGGCGTGATTACTGATTGGAGCGCCATGAAGCCGACCTCGCAAGACCAGCAAGATCCCATCCACGCCATCACGGGCCGCACCCTGGCCCACTACGATGCCAGCGCCGAGCAGTTTTTCGAAGGCACGCGCGACCATGACGTCAGCCAGAACATTAGCGCGCTGCTGAACGCCATCGGCAAGCCGGCGCCGCTGGCGATTCTCGACCTCGGTTGCGGCCCCGGCCGCGACCTGAAGGCGTTTACGGGCCTGGGCCACCACGCAACGGGCGTCGATGGCTGCCCCCGTTTCGTCGGGATGGCGCGCGCCTACAGCGGCTGCACCGTGTGGCAGCAGGATTTCGTCGACCTCGATTTGCCGGCCGCGCACTTCGACGGCGTGTTCGCGAATGCCGTGCTGTTCCACGTGCCCAGCGCCGCCTTGCCCGGCGTGCTGCGCGCTTTGTACGCGTGCCTGAAACCGGGCGGCGTGCTGTTCAGCTCGAACCCGCGCGGGCAGAACGAGGAAGGCTGGAATGGCGCGCGCTACGGCAGCTACCACGACGAAGCGACGTGGGCCGCCACGTGCAGGCGGCCGGTTTCAGCCTGGTCGAGCAATACTACCGTCCGCCGGGCCTGCCGCGCGAGCAGCAGCCGTGGCTGGCCACCGTCTGGCGCAAGGATTTGACGGCCTGATCGACGATGTTGGCACTGTGTTAGGAACCGTACAGAGCCTTTGATCCCCACTGCGTACTATGGACACATCGACACGCAACAAGCAGCGTGTGAGCCGCAGTACCGGCCCTGATGGGCTGGACAACAGATGTACCAACTACAGTGAGGATCCATCATGAACAAAGATCAAGTCGAAGGTAAACTGAAGGAAGTCGGCGGTAAAATCCAGGAAGCCGCTGGCAAAGTCGTCGGCAGCGAAGAACAGCAAGCCAAGGGCCTGGCAAACCAGGTCGAAGGCAAAGTGCAGAAGAAGGTTGGCGATGTGAAAGACGCGGTGGAAACCATCACGCGCAAACCGTAATTTGCTGTACACATAAAAAAACCGCCGCCTGTCGCGAGACAGGCGGCGGTTTTTTATTTGATGCAGCGCAAGCTTACTGTGCTGGCTTCATCAGGTTTTGCTTGAAGAACAGCTCGATTTTCTTGTACACGTGGCGCTGGCCCGCGCGCGACGAGATGCCGTGCTTGGCGCCCGGATACGTCATCAGGTCGAATTGCACGCCGCGGTTCACCAGCGCGTCGATCAGTCGCGTGCTGTTGCTGAACAAGACGTTGTCGTCGGCCATGCCGTGCACCAGCAGCAGCGGCGACTTCAGGCCGTCGAGGTGGGCGAACACGGTGCTGGCCTTGTAGCCGTCCACGTTTTCCTTCGGCATGCCGAGGAATTGCTCCGTGTAGTGGGTGTCGTACAGCGACCAGTCGGTGACGGGCGCAACCGACACGCCCATGGCGATCTTGTCCGATGCTGCCGACAGCAGGCGCAGGGTCATGAAGCCGCCGTAGCTCCAGCCGAACACGCCGATGCGTTTCGCATCGACGAAGCTTTGCTTGGCCAGCCAGTCGATGCCGACCAGCTGGTCCGCCACTTCGGCCGCACCGAGGTTGTGATAGATGGCGTCCGTGAACGCGCGCTCGCGGCGCGACGAACCCCGGTTATCGAGGCGGAAGACGACAAAGCCCTGCTGCGCCATGTACTGGTCGAAGTTGTTGCCCCAGCGGCGAGCCACGTGCTGCGAGTGCGGGCCGCCATACGTCGACAGGTAGACGGGGTAGCGCTTGCCCGCGTCGAAGTTCGACGGCTTGACGATCGAATAGTGCAGGGTCTGGCCATCGTTGGCCTTCAGGGTGCCGTACTCGGTCGGCAGGTGGTCGGCCTTGTACTTGGCGTATGGATGGCCGGCGTTCAGCGCGTTTTCTTCCAGCCAGCCCACCATGGCGCCGTCCGGGCGGCGGATGCTCACCTGCGGCGGCGTGGCCGGGTCGGAATACGTGTCGACAAAGACTTCGCCGTTGCGCGAGAACGTCGTGTCGTGCCAGCCGTCGGCCTTGGTGACGCGCTGCGGCTTGTCGGCCGTGCTGCCGTCGAGGGCCAGGGCGTAGGTCTGCTTGTCGATCACGGCGTCGCGGTTCGACGACACGAACACTTTACCCGTCTTCTGGTTCACGGCCAGCACGCTGTCGATGCCCCACTCGCCGGAAGTGACAGGGTGCAGCAGCTTGCCGCCCATGTCGTACAGGTACAGATGGTTGCGGCCCGTGCGCTCGGACGACCACAGGAAGGTGCCGTTCGACAGGAAGCGCAGGTCGTCATGGATGCTGACCCAGGTTGTCGACGTTTCCGTCAGCAAGGTGCGCTGCGCCAGGGTAGCCGCGTCGACGGCGACCAGGTCCAGGGTCTTCTGGTCGCGCGACTGGCGCTGGTAGACGAGCGACTTGCTGTCCGCGCTCCAGTCGGCGCGCACCAGGTAGATGTCCGGGTTCGTGCCCAGGTCCACCTGGCGCTGCGCGCCCGTTTCCGGCGAGACGGTCAGCAGTTGCACCAGCACGTTCGGGTCGCCGGCGGCAGGGTAGCGCTGTTCCACGACGACGTCCGTGCGGTCGGCGAAGATTTCGAAGCGGCGCACGACGGGCACGGGCGCTTCGTCGTAGCGTTTATAGGCGATGGCGGAATCGTCCGGCGCCCAGTAGTAGCCGGTGCGCTGGCCCATTTCTTCCTGCGCCACGAATTCGGCTTCGCCGTTGCGGATCGTGCCCTTGCCGTCGGTCGTCAGCTGGCGTTCCTTGTCCGTCTTGAGGTCGATCACATAGATGTTTTGATCGCGCACAAACGACACGTAGCGGCCCTTCGGCGAGATTTTCGGATCGAGCACATTGCCCTTGGCGACCAGGCGCGCCTTGTCCGGGTGGGCCGCGTCGACCAGGTACAGATTGCCGGCCAGCGGCACCAGCAGCTGCTTGCCGTCCGGCGACCAGCTGTAGCTGAGAATGCCGTTCAGGCTGGCCGTGCGCTCGCGTTCGCGGCGCGCCTGCTCTTCGGGCGAAATCGTTTCATTCGGCACCAGCGCCTTCGAGTCGATCAGGCGGTGCGTGCTCTTGTCCTTCAGCTTGAATTCCCACAGGTCGAGCTGGAACTGGTTGTCGGCGCGGCCGCGCAGGAAGGTGACGCGCTCGCCATCGGGCGAGACCTTCAGGTTGCGCACGCCGGGGCCGGCCAGCGCCGGATCGGCGTGGATGCGTTCCAGGGTCAGCTTTTCAGCCGATGCGGGAACGCTGGCCATCGCGGCCAGGAAACAAAGAATAAAACGCATGGATGTCTCGGTAGTTGGAAGGGAAGGGCACTGCATGTTAAGGCGAGCTTGAGCGTTGCCTAAGCGTAAGACGATACCAGAGCGTGCCTGTTTATGCGATAGCCCATGCCACGGAATATGGCGTTCCTGGCCATATTTCCTTCGTCAAAAATGTCCAGCAGCCGCCCATTCCATGGCGCTTTGCCCCGTTCAGGCCAATATCGTGCCTTCGATTACCGTCAGGCATGCGCCGCCTATCCAGGCGTGGCCATCGCGGAAAGTCACGGACACGCGGCCGTCGCGCTGCAGGCACGTGCCCTGGCGGACCGTGTAGTCGGCGCCCGCCAGCAGGTGCGCGATGCAGGCGTTGGCGCTGCCCGTGACGGGGTCTTCGACCAGCGCGCCATGCTCGCTGAGCAGCGCGCGCACTTCGTAGTCGGCCGGCCCGCCTGCGCCGTGCGGGCCGTACAGCGCCAGGCCGTCGGCGCCGGCGGCGGCCAGCAATGGCGTCAGCGCGGCGATGTCGGCGCGCACGGCCAGGCAGGCGGCGGCGCTGGCCAGCGGCACGCACAGCCAGCGGATGCCCATGTCGGCGATGGTGGCGCCAGCGGCCAGTTCTCCGCCCAGCGCCGTTTGCAGCAGCGGCAGCAGATCCGGGGCGAGCGCGCGCGTGCTGCAGGGCGGCGCCTGGAACGCCAGCACGCCGCCGGCACCGCGTTCTATCTGCACCAGGCCGACGCCGCATTCCTGCACGATGCGCGCGCCCCTGGGCTGCATGCCCGCATCGAGCAGGGCGTGCGCCGTGCCCAGGGTCGGGTGGCCGGCGAACGGGAATTCCATCTCGGGCGAAAAGATCCGCACGCGGTAATCGGCGGCCGGGTCGCGCGGCGCCAGCACGAAGGTGGTTTCCGACAGGCCCGTCCAGCGCGCGATGGCCTGCATCTGCGCGGCGTCGAGGCCATTCGCGTCTAGCACGACGGCCAGCGGATTGCCCGAGAAGGGAACCGTGCTGAAGACGTCGACTTGCCTGAAGGGGCGTGGTTGCCGCATGGTGTGCTCCTTGTGCATGGGGGGCTCCTTGTATCAGGCTGCGCGCAGGCGCTGCAGCGACAATCGGTTCAGGTACCAGGTCAGCAGCACGGCGGCCACCGTCAGGCCCGTGACCAGGCCGATCCAGAAGCCGGCGGCGGCCATCGGTTCGGCCGGCGACCAGATGAAGCCTTGCGGCGCCAGGCCCAGCACATAGCCGATGGGCAGCGAGAAGCCCCAGAGAAGGCCAGCAGCTGGATCAGCATCGGCTGGCGCGTCACCTTGTAGCCGCGGATGGCGCAGGAAGTGGCCACCTGCGTGGCGTCGGACAGCTGGAACAGGGCGGCGAACAGCAGCAGCTGCGCGCACAGGGCCTGCACTTGCGGGTCGGACGTGTAGGCTTGCGCGATCTGGTGGCGGAAGACGGTGATCAGGGTGGCCGAGACGATGGCCGCCGTCAGCGACATGGCCACGCCCACCCACGAGATGAAGCGCGCGCGGCGCAGATTGGCTTCGCCCACGGCATGGCCCACGCGCGTGACGAGCGCGATGCCGAACGTGAGCGGCACCATGAAGACGACGGACGAGAAATTGAGGGCAATCTGGTGCGCCGACACCTGGATCACGCCGAAGCGCGCCACCAGCAGGCTGATGACGCCAAAGGCGCTCACTTCGGCAAAATACGTGACGCCGATGGGCAGGCCGAGGCGCAGCATGGGGCCGATGGACGACAGCTGCGGCCATTCCCAGTGCGTGAACGGATACGTGGCGCGGTAGGCGGGCGCGATCCGGATCCACGCCAGCATGGCCAGCAGCATCATCCACACGCAGCAGGTGGTGGCCACGGCGCAGCCCACGCCGCCCAGTTTCGGCATGCCCCAGTGGCCGTAGATCAGCAGGTAGTTGACGAAAATATTCAGCGCCAGCGCGGCCAGCGCGATGACCATCACGGGCTTGGTCTGGTTGATGCTGGTGCTGTAGCCGTACAGCGCGCGGTAGGCGGCGAACGGCGGCAGCGCGCAGCTGATGATGTGCACGAACAGCTTGGCCTTGGCGGCCACCGCCGGTTCGAGCATCAGGTGGTCGAACACCAGCGCCGCCATGTTCGTCAGCAGGCAAGCCACCAGGCCGACCAGCAGCGCCTTCCACAGCGACTGGCGCACGATGTGCGGCACCCGGTCGTGGCGTGCGGCGCCGATTTCATGCGCCACCAGCGTATTGATCGCCATCATGATGCCGCTCACCGTCACCAGTACGATGGACCAGATGGCCGCGCCCAGCGACACGGCTGCCAGCTCTTCGGGATTGGTATGGCCCGTCATGGCCACGTCGGCCGCGCCCATGCCGACGGTGGCCAGCTGGCCGATCAGGATGGGCCAGGCCAGCTTCCACAGCGAGGAAACTTCATTGCGGACGGCGGGCAGGGTGAACGAGGTCGTGTGTGGCATGGGCGGCAAGCTTGACTAAACACAAGATTCTACCGGCATTCGCCGTGCTTGTCCGACGCGGCGCCCCCGGCGCCCGCCACGGTAATCATTTGTTACAGCTAAGAATGCCAGTCGCGGATAGACTGCGCGCTCTATTTGGCAAAATGACCAAATAGTCAACCGCAATACCCTGACTATGGAGCAAGACCATGCTGAAACACACCCTGAGGTGCGCCCTGTTGCTGGGCGCCGCCATGACGGCCGAACTGGCCGGCGCCGGCGAACTGACCCTGTATTCGCGCGACGATTATCACGGCCGCTCGCAGACCGTGCGCGACGCCGTCGCCGACCTGGAAACCCTGCGCTTCAACGACACGACGCAAAGCATCCGCGTGCGCTCGGGCCGCTGGGAAGCGTGCGAGGAAGCCGATTTCCGCGGCGATTGCTTCCTGCTCGAGGCGGGCGAGTACCCGTCGCTCGATGGCCGCGCCAACAAGATCACGTCGCTGCGCGAAGTGCGCGGCGGCTGGGGCGGTCATCCGGGCCGCGACCGCGATTGGGAGCGCGACCGCGAGCGGGACCGCGACTGGGACGGCCGCCGTGACCGCGAGCGCGACCGCGAGCATGGCCATCTGCCGGGGCGCTCGCTGGGCGGCGAGCTGACCTTCTATACGCGCGACGATTTCGCCGGCCGTAGCTTGACCGTGCGCAATAGTTCGGCCGATTTGCGCGAACGCGACTTCAACGACACGGTGCAGAGCGTGCGCGTGCGCTCCGGCTACTGGGAAGTGTGCGAGGACGTGGGCTTCCGCGGCCGTTGCCGCACCCTGGAACCCGGCGAATATGCGAGCCTGGAGCGCATGAGCAACCACATCTCCTCGGTGCGCGAAGTGCGCTGACGCGGGTCGCCCGGCAAGGCAAATGGCAATGGCAGGCTCCCGCGGGGGCCTGCCATTGCTTTTGGTAACAATTTATTGTGCTTTTCGCATACTTTGTTACACCGTTTTTTCTGCAGATGGCTACACTGGCATCAGTTGTCATGTCGATCACTTGCCTTTGCCGCCACCGGAGACCGCCCCATGAATCGCCCGTTCGCTTTTGCCCTGCTGTGCGCCAGTTCGCTGTTTGTCCACCTCGCGGCGCAGGCCGGCGAGATTCGCCTGTACACCGACGATAATTTCAAGGGCAGGGTGGTAGTCTTGCGCGATACGACCGATGACCTGTCGCGCGTCAATTTCAATGACACCGTGTCGAGCATCCAGGTCGAGTCGGGCAGCTGGGAAGTGTGCACGAATTCCGATTTCAAGGGCGATTGCAAGACGCTGGAACGGGGCGACTACCGCTCGATGCCGGGTATGAACGACAAAATTTCATCCGTGCGCGAAGTCGGCGGCAGCGGCAGCAGCGGCGGCGGCCGCCGCGCGGCACTGGAATTGTATGCGGACGGCGGCCAGCGCGGCGCGTCGGCCGGCATCAACGCGGACCGCGACGACCTGGTCGACATCCGCTTCAACGACCGCGCCAGCAGCGCGCGCATCGAATATGGCTACTGGCAGCTGTGCAGCGATTCCAACTACCGCGGCAGCTGCCGCGTGTTCGGGCCTGGCAGCCACGATGACCTGGGCAGCCTGAGCGGGCGCGTGTCGTCTGCGCGCCTCGTCGATCCGCGCGAAGAGAACCGTCCGCAAAATAACGAGGGACTGGTGGTGTTGTACGGCCGCGCGTTCCTGAAGGGGCCCGGGCTGCAGGTGAACCGCGACGTCAGCGACCTGGTGCACCTGAACTTCAATGACCAGGCCGCCTCCATCGCCATCCACGAAGGCACCTGGGAAGTGTGCTCGGACTCGCAGTTCAACGGCAGCTGCGAGCGCATTGGGCCGGGCAAGTATGAAACCCTGGGCGCGACGCTGGAAAAGCGCATTTCCTCGCTGCGTCGCCTGTACTGAGCGCGCGACCGGGCCTTCGCCGAGGCCTTGTATTTGTTACACTAACACCCTGGCGCAATCGCCAGGCAAATCATCACCAAAGAATGAAGAATGGAGTTAATCATGACGGGCCCTCTCAAACACGCGCTGGCATGCGCGGCGACCTTGCTGCTCTCGCTGGGGGCGCATGCGACCGCCCATGCGGGCGATATCACCTTGTTCGAAGACGTTGATTTCCGTGGCCGCGCGGTGAACCTGCGCGAGACGACGGACGATCTGTCGCGCTTTGGCTTCAACGACAAGGTGTCGAGCATCCTCGTGCGTTCAGGCACCTGGGACGTGTGCACCGATGCCGGCTTCCGCGGCAGGTGCAAGACCCTGGGGCCTGGCGAGTACAGCTCGATGCCCGGCATGAACGACGCCATCAGTTCGGTGCGCGAGTCGGGCCGCGGCGATGGCAACAATCCGGGACGCCCGGGACGCGACCCTGACCGCGGCAACGGCGGCTATGGCCGTGGCGGCTCGCTGGAAGTGTATTCGGGCGCGGGCCAGAATGGCGGCTCGGCACGGCTGAACCGCGATACGGACGATTTCGTCAGTATCGGCTTCAACGACCGCACCACCAGCATCGTCATCCATAACGGCTACTGGCAGCTGTGCAGCGATTCGAACTACAACGGCGTGTGCCGCATCTTCGGCCCTGGCCGCCACGACGACCTGGGGCGCGGCCTCGACGGGCGCGTTTCGTCGGCGCGCATGGTCGACGAGCGCGAGGCGCGCCGCCAGCAGCAATACGATAATCAGTACCAGCGGCCGCAGTACGACCAGCCGCAGTATCCGCAATACCAGCAGCCGCAGTACCAGCAGCGCGGCGCCGTCCTGCTGTTCCCCGAAGCGGGCATGCGCGGCGAACCGCTGGCGCTGGACCGCAATGCGGAAGACCTGGTGCGCTACAACTTCAACGACCGCGCCTCGTCCATCGTCGTCAACGAGGGCCAGTGGGAAGTGTGCAGCGATTCGAACTTCCGTGGCCGCTGCGAAGTGATCGGGCCGGGCGAATACGGGCGCCTGAACAGCATGGAAAACCAGATTTCCTCGCTGCGCCGCGTGCGCTGACCGCGCCTTGACGCCTTGCTGACAGGCCGCCTGCCGGGAATGCCCCGCCAGGCGGCTTTTACATTCCCAGCCGTGTGCTGACATTTGCTTGCCCTTTGTTACACTCGCCGCCTGCCGCCTGGACTACACTGGCGAAAATGTCTCAGTATTGGAGTTGTCATGGTTCGATCTTTCCGCCCTGCGCTGTTGTGCGCCGCCACCTTCCTCGCCCCGCTGGCCGCCTTCGCGGGCGAAATCACCCTGTTCCAGGATGCCGGTTTCCGCGGCCGTCCCGTGACCCTGCGTTCCGACACGGGCGACCTGTCGCGCATGGGCTTTAACGACAAGACCTCCAGCATCATCGTGCGCTCGGGCACCTGGGAAGTGTGCAAGGATGCCAGTTACCGGGGCAACTGCCGTACCTTCGGACCGGGCCGCTACGACAGCATGCCGGGCATGAACGATGCCGTTTCCTCGGTGCGCGAAGTGGGCCGTCCGGGCCACGGCGGCGGCGACCACCGGCCCTACCCGCCGCGCCCCGAGCGTCCTCATCCCGGTTATCCCGGCCACGGCGGCGGACACCGTCCGGACATGAATGGCGCCGTGCTGCTGTTCCCCGATGCGGGCATGCGCGGCCGGCCCGTGCGCCTGGACCGCGAAGTGCATGACTTGAGCCGCTATGGCTTCAACGACCGCGCCGAATCGGTCGTCGTCAACTACGGCCGCTGGGAGTTCTGCGTCGACGCCAATTTCCGCGGCCGCTGCGTGGTGATGGGGCCGGGCAGCTATGGCCGCCTGCACGGTGGTCTGGACCGCCGCATTTCCTCGCTGCGCCGCGTGCGCTGATTCCGCTGCCGGGCAGCGTCGTATTGTGCGCACGCTGTCCAGCGACTAATTCGTGTACTCTTCCCTCAGGCAGTTCAACCATGGGGAGCAGGCACGGTGGAATACAAGGACTACTACAAGGAACTGGGCGTCGAAAAGACGGCGACCGAGGCCGAGATCAAGAAGGCGTACCGCAAGCTGGTGCGCAAATACCATCCCGACGTGAGCAAGGAGCCGGACGCGGACAAGCGCACCAAGGCCCTGAACGAAGCCTACGGCGTGCTGGGCGACGCGGAAAAGCGCGCCGCCTACGATGAACTGGGCCGCAACCAGGGCGCGCAGGGCCAGCCGTTTCGCCCGCCGCCGGACTGGGGTTCGGGCTACGAATCGTCGGGCGCCGACGACAGCGACTTCTTTGCCGACCTGTTCGCCCATGTGGGCGGCCGGCGCCGCGCCAACAGCACTTTCCAGATGCAGGGCGAGGACAGCCACGCCGCCATCACCATCGACCTGCAGGACAGCTACCAGGGCGCCAGGCGCCACATCGTCATGCGCGTGCCCGAAGCGGACGCCCAGGGCCACGTCGTCACGCGCGAGCGCACCCTGGAAGTGACGATACCGAAAGGCGTCACGGAAGGGCAGCAGCTGCGCATGAAGGGGCAGGGCCATCCGGGCAGCGGCGGCGCGCCCGCCGGCGACCTGTATCTGGAAATCCGCTTCCGGCCCGATGCGCGCTACAAGGTGGAAGGGCGCGACGTGTTCGAGACGGTGCCCGTGACGCCATGGGAAGCGGCGCTGGGCGGCGAGATCGACGTGCCCACGCCATCGGGCACGGTGTCCGTCAGCGTGCCGCCCAATTCGCAGACGGGGCGCAAGCTGCGCCTGAAGGGGCGCGGCATTCCCGCCGCCCAGCCGGGCGACCTGTATCTGCTGCTGGAAGTCGTGCTGCCGCCGGCGAACGACGACAAGGCGCGCGAACTGTATGCAACCATGGCGCGCGAGATGGCTTTCAATCCGCGCCAGAAGCTGGGAGGGTAAATCATGACAAACAAGGTAATTGGCGAACTGCTCGAAGACCGTGCCCTGAGCCTGGAGGAACTGGCGCGCGCCTGCGCCGTGGAGCCGGACTGGGTGGTGCAGCATGTGCAGACGGGCGTGCTGCTGCAGGATGGTCCGCCGCCGGGTCAATGGACGGCGTGGCGCTTCACCAGCCTGGATCTGGTGCGCGCCCGCCGCCTGCACGAAATCGAATCCGTGTTCGACGCGAACGCGGACCTGGCCGCGCTGGTGGTCGATTTATCGGAAGAAGTGGCGCGCCTGCGCCGCCGCCTGCACGTGCTGGGCGTCGAGTAACCCTTAGGCCGGGTCGCCGTGCCGCTGCACGGTGATCCTGCCGATATAAAACTGCCCGTCGACGACCACCCGGTGCGGGATGCCGGCCACGTCGAAGCCGGGACCGCCGTCTTCCATCCATTCCTGCGCCAGCGAGTCGAACTGCTGCGGCGTCATGCGCAGCATCTGCGCCGTGATGACGAAGCGCGCGCCTGGTTTTTGCTTGTTGACGAAGTCGTCGATGCCGGCCATGGTGTTTCCTTTTGATACTGATCAATGTATGCGCGCATGATACCCGCCCGTGCGCGCATCTAAAAGACTTGTTCCAGCAGCGGCAACTGCTCCGCAAACCGTTCCGTCAGCCACTTGCCCGCCTGGCCCGGCGGCGTGTCCGCGCGCTGGATCAGGTAAATCGGGTAATTTTCGCCGTTGTCGACGGCCAGCGGCAGGCGCACCAGGCGGCCGGCTTCCAGGTCGTCGCGCACCATCGCTTCGGGCATGTTGCCCCAGCCCAGGCCCGCGCGCAGCAGCGCGTGTTTGGAACCCAGGTCGCCCAGGCGCCAGTTGCGCAATCCCAGCACGCCGAAATCCTGGCCCTCCGTCAGCACGCTGCGGTCGCTGAGCACCAGCTGCACGTGCTCGCGCGCCACGCTGGACGCAATCGGCCCTTGCAGCTGCGCCAGCGCGTGGCTGGGCGCGGCCACGGGAATCAGGCGTACGTGGCCGACGGCCAGGCGTTCGAAGACGCTGGCCGTGGCCGTCATCCAGCCGCCCAGGCCGATGTGGCAGCTGCCATCCATCACCAGCTGCGCCACGGCGCCCATGGCTTCGATGCGCAGGCGCAGGGCGACGGTGGGGAACTGCGCCTGGAACGCCTCGAGCACGCGCACCAGCACGCAAGTGGGGAACATCACGTCGACCACCACCGATACTTCCGCCTCCAGCCCGCCGGCCAGCGCCTTGGCGCGCGCGCGCATGCCGTCGACCTTCAGCGCCACGGCGCGCGCGTCGGCCAGCAGGGCGCGGCCCGCGTCCGTCAGGGTGGGCTTGCGCTTGCCGCGGTCGAGCAGCACCACGTTCAGCTGTTCTTCCAGGTTGGCGATGGTGTAGCTGATCACCGACTGCGTGCGGTGCAGCTGGCGCGCCGCGTGGGCGAAGCCGCCCGCGTCGATGACGGCGACAAACACGCGCAACTGGTCGAGCGAAGGCTGGCCCGGTTCTCTCATGGTAACTCCCTATCTAGAAATTCGATGCTAACCATTGATATTTATACGGTTTCATCGATGGTAGACCCGAACTATGCTGTATGCAAGGGCTGCGATGCGGCCATTCCCGTCACCCGTTTTCACAGGAGCACTTCATGAGCAAGGTTTTATACATCAATAGCAGCGTGCGCAACAGCGGTTCCCTGTCGCGCCAATTATCGGGCGAATTCGTCGCCAAACTGGCCGCGCAAGGCGCCAGCGTCGTCGAGCGCGACCTGGCGGCGCAGCCCGTGCCGCACCTGACGGAAGAGGTAATGGGCGCGTTCTTCACGCCGGCTGAGCAGCGCAGCGCCCAGGCGGCAGCGGCGGTGCAATTGTCCGATACCCTGGTCGATGAATTGCTGGCCGCCGACGTGCTGGTGCTGGCCGCGCCTATGTACAATTTTTCCGTGCCGTCGACCCTGAAGGCGTGGATCGACCATGTGGCGCGCGCCGGCCGCACTTTTCAATATACGGCGACGGGTCCCGTCGGCCTGGCCACGGGCAAGAAAGCGTATATTTTCACGGCCAGCGGCGGCGTCTACAGCGCAGGCCCGGGCGCCGCGTATGACTACCTGAGCACCTATCTGCGCACGGCGCTGGGCTTCATCGGCATCACCGATATCGAGTTCGTGCAAGCGGAAGGCGTGGCCATGGGCGAAGATGCCGTCGCCAGCGCAGTCGCCAAGAGCCGTGCCTCGATCGAGGCCCTGGCGGCCTGAGTCTGGCCCCGCGCTAGTTCCAAAGGGGGATTGCCAATCTGCCATGGTTGACATAAGCTTGCCGGCGGCACGCCCCGTGCCAGGCCGGCGAGCCGTTCGCCATGAAAGTCCCCCATGTACCAGTTGGCAAGCGCAGTACTGTTCGGATGTTCCCTGTTTTCCGCAGGCATGGCGCGCTGGCAGCAGACCGCGCCCGCTGCACCACCTGCACCGCCCCACGTGGGTCGCCACGCCTCCACGCCCGAAGATATCCGCGCCATCGAGCAAGTCGTCGCCGACTTCCAGGCGGCCCTGGTCGCCAAGGACGTCAGGCTGCTGTCGTCGCTGATGCTGCACACCAACATCCTGTTCGCCTCGCCGGCCGACGACGGTTTCATCAAGAAAATGCGCGACACGACGGACGTCCACTTCGACGGCGTCGCGGCGGGTGGCTACGCCGCTTTCGCCAACTTCATCAAGCGCGAACCGCAGCGCACGGAAGAAAAATTCTACAACGTCAAGATCACCCAGGACCGCCATGTGGCGTGGGTCAACTTCGACTACGAATTCCTCGTCGGCGACAAATTATCGAACTATGGCGTGGAAGCATGGCAGATGGTCAAGCGCGACGGCGCATGGAAAATCCTCAGCATCGTCTGGTCCATGCATTCCGCCGCCGAGGCAGGAAAATAGGGCCAGCCGTGCCGCGTCAGTCGCGCGGCAGTTCGCGGATTTCCACCGTCCCCCCTGCGTTCAGTACGGGGTTTCCGATTAACAATTTTTTAGCATCGTCTATACTTTCAGCTTGCACGCGTAGATAGCCTGACAAGTGTGGCGTGACCGCTCTGGCCTGGCCTGAGCGGTGCACGCAGATGCCGGGCCCGATGGAGCTGCCGCCGCAGAAGCGGCCGCTGGCCCTGAGCATGGCGAAGTAGTCTTCCCAGGCCGAGGTGGCGACGTCCATCGGTGTTTCCGTGTCGTCATGCATGAAGATGATGTAGTCATTCATCCTTTTTCTCCTGTGCCGCGTGATAAAAAGAGAGCTGAATCAAGTATCCCAAGCAATCGCGAGCGCATGGTTTTACCCTTACCGCGTCAGTCCGTAGAGACAAGCTGTCCGGCCATGTCATTTTTGGAGCGTACATCGTGCCGATAAAGTATGTTGATTTTTATGAGGTGAATTACACGGCA
Organism: Janthinobacterium sp. TPC_1; assembly: GCF_056037845.1. NCBI lineage: Bacteria > Pseudomonadati > Pseudomonadota > Betaproteobacteria > Burkholderiales > Oxalobacteraceae > Janthinobacterium > Janthinobacterium sp. TPC_1. Next base: position 2,952,593 of record NZ_CP195157.1, read on the forward strand.
GAGCGCCTGCGGGGCTGCAAGCTGTGGGGCGCCTATGTCGCCATCTATGCCCCGTCGCCCAACCCCATGCACCGGGTGAACCTGGTGAAAAAGCGCAGGGTGGCGGCCGACCACCAGTTTACAACGGAAGCGGACGCCATGGCGGAAGCGGACGAGGCGGCCGTGAAGCTGGTCGAGCGGCGCCAGCGCCGCTATGTCTTCCACCCCTGACCTGGCTTGTTCAGGCGCAAGTTATTGCGAATGAGCACAGTCCTGGCGCCGGCTGGCCAGGCGCGCCAGCGAAGTTGCCCGTATTATGCAAGCTATCATGCAAGATATCGCCACGCCAGAGGACCGCCATGAAACGCCAGTTGCACCTGCTCGTCATCGACCCGCAAAACGATTTTTGCGACTTGCCCGCCACCTGGCTGCCGCCTGATGCGGCGCCGGCCCTGGCCGTGCCCGGCGCCCACGCCGACATGCTGCGCGTGGCGCAGCTGATCCGTGAAGGGGGCGGCGGTTTGACGCAGATCAGCATCACGCTCGATGCGCACCACCGCTACGACATCGCCCACCCCGCGTTCTGGCGCACGGGCGATGGCGGCCCGGTCGCGCCGTTCACGCAGATCAGCGCCCGGCAAGTGCGCGACCGCTTGTTCCTGCCCGCCGCCAGCGGCGCCTTGCCGCGCGCGCTGGCTTACCTCGATGCCTTGCAGCAGGCGGGGCGCTACCAGCTGATGGTGTGGCCCGTGCACTGCGAAATCGGCAGCTGGGGCCAGAATGTGCACGCGGCCGTGCGTGCCGCCTACAACGGCTGGGAAGTGGCAAATCTGCAAGTGGTCGCCAAGCTGAGCAAGGGTTCGAATCCCTGGACCGAGCATTACTCGGCCGTCATGGCCGAAGTGCCCGATGCGCAGGATGCGGCCACCCAGCTCAACCGCGCTTTCCTAGACACCTTGCTGCCGGCGCAGCAGATTTATGTCTGCGGCGAAGCGGGCAGCCACTGTGTCAAAGCCAGCACCGAGCAGCACATCGCCGACTACCTGCAAGCGCAGCAAGGCAAGGCGGCCCTGTCGCGCCTGGTGCTGCTGACGGACTGCATGAGCCCCGTCACGGGTTTTGAACGGCAACAGCACGAGTTTCTTGCTGCCATGCAAGAGCGCGGCGTAGGTCTGGCCACGGCTGCCGACGCCGTTCCCGAGCTGCTGGCCAACGCGGCTGCCTGAGCCACTGTTAATCGTGCCCTGCTGAAATGCTTGCGGTGGCGTACTATTCTGGCTTCAGGAAGTTGGAGAAAACACACATGACCCCGATAGTGCGCAGTTTGCTGGAAACCGATCTGTATAAATTTACAATGTGGCAAGCATTGCTGCACGGTCATCCGAATACCCATACCGAATACGAATTTGTCTGCCGTAATAAAACGGCGTTCCCGCTGGCCGAACTGAAGGTCGAGCTGGAAGAACAGCTCGACCATTTATGCTCGATGTCGTTTGCCGACGACGAGCTGGCCTATCTGCGCACCTTGCGCTTCATGAAGAGCGATTTCGTCGACTTTTTGACGGTGTTCCGCTTCCAGAGAAAATTCATCGAGGTCAGCACCGATGGCGACACCTTGCTGGTGCACGCGGCAGGGCCGCAGGTGCACGTGATGGGCTTCGAGATTTTCGTGCTGTACATCATCAACGAACTGTATTTCCGCCGCTTCGACCTCGATGCGGCCATGCGCGAAGGGCGCCACCGCCTGGGCTTGAAAGTGGCGGCCGTCAAGGAATTCGGTAAATTGCCGCGGCGCAAGCATCCATTTGAATTTTCCGACTTCGGCGTGCGCCGGCGTTTTTCCGGCGCCTGGCATGACGAGGTGGTGCAGCGGCTGGCGCGCGAAGTGCCCGAGTATTTCAAGGGCACGTCGAATGTCTACCTGGCGAAAAAGCTCGGTATCGTGCCGATCGGCACCATGGCGCATGAATACATGCAGTCGTTCCAGTCGTTCGGCGTGCGTCTGCGCGACTTCCAAAAAGGCGGCACTGGAAGACTGGGTGCAGGAGTACCGTGGCGACCTGGGCATCGCCCTGACGGACGTGGTCGGCATGGATGCCTTTCTGGCCGACTTCGACCTGTATTTCGCCAAGCTGTTCGATGGCTTGCGCCACGATTCGGGCGACCCCGTCGAGTGGGGCGAGAAGGCGCTGGCCCACTATGCGGCCTTGCGCATCGACGCCAATACCAAGCGCCTCGTGTTTTCCGACGGCCTGGACCTGGACAAGGCGTTTGCCCTGTACCAGCACTTCGCCGACCGCATCATGACGGGCTTTGGCATCGGCACCAATCTGACCAACGACGTGGGTTTGACGCCGCTCAATATCGTCATGAAACTGGTGCGCTGCAATGGCCAGTCCGTAGCGAAACTGTCGGATTCGCCGGGCAAGACGCTGTGCAAGGATGAAACCTTCCTCGCGTATTTGCGGCAAGTGTTCCACCACCCTGCGGCATGACGGCGGCAGGGCAGGCGCTGTCCGCTTAAAAACCCGTGACCACGGTATTCATGTGCTCGACCTGCGGCGGGGCGGCAAAGAATTCGCCGACCAGGCCGCGCCAGGCCTGGAAGTCTTCGCTGCCGCGGAAATGCACGGTATGGTCTTCCAGTGTCGTCCAGCCCACGACGAGGCGGTAGGCGTCGCCGTTTTCGATCGAGCGCTCCAGGCGCATCGATTCACAGCCGCGCGCGCGCCGGAACAGGGGCACGGCTTGCGTCACGGCCGCCTCGAAGGCTGCGTGCGTGGCCGATTTGATCTGGATATGGGCAATTTCATAAATCATGGCAAGTTCCACTGTGGAATGAAGGAACGCTGATCTTGCCATAGTTTGGCCGTGCAGGGGAGGGGTGTCAGCCCGCCAGCGCAGGCGTGCCGGTGCGCCGCCCGCCCGCGTGGCTGGCCGTGCGCTGTTCGATGTCGCAGCCATTGCATGCCTGCACGATGGCGTGCGCCCGTTCCCGTTCCTGCGGCGTGCTGACGGCGACGACGGGGCGGAACATGCCGCGCCACGCCGCCTTGCCCTGTACGGGGACGGCCTCGTCGTCGACCGTGTCGAGCTGCACGGCGTGCGGGGGGAAACCGTCGCCCAGCAGGGCGCTGCGGGCCTGCTGGGCATCGGCAAACTGGTCGAAGATACGGATCAGGGCCGGCGAAACAAGGGGGCTGGTGGAGGTGCTCATGGCCAGGCTTTCAAAGAGGGTCTTCCGGATTTGACCTGCGAGCCTTGAAATAATTCTGGCTCAGCCTCTAAATGCCTGCATTCGGTGGCAAAAGTTTGATAAATATCCAGTATGGCTGCCAAGTCGCGCTAAGATACGGCTTGCGGGATCAATCTTTCATAGGAGAACTAAATGGCAGCGAAGAAAATTCTGTTTTTGACCGGCGATTTTGCAGAAGATTATGAAACGATGGTGCCTTTCCAGGCCCTGCTGATGCTCGGTCATACCGTGCACGCGGTCTGCCCCGGCAAGAAAAGCGGCGAGACGATCAGACGGCCATCCACGATTTCGAGGGCGACCAGACCTATACGGAAAAACCGGGCCACTTGTTCACCCTGAATGCCAGCTTCGACGAGATCGACCCGGCCCACTATGACGCCGTGATGATCGCTGGCGGTCGCGCGCCCGAGTACCTGCGCCTGAACGAGAAAGTCATCGCCGCCGTGCGCCATTTCGCCGAGGCGGGCAAGCCTGTCGCGGCCGTCTGCCACGGCGCGCAATTGCTGGCCGCCGCCGACGTCATCCGCGGCAAGCGCATTTCCGCCTATCCCGCTTGCGCGCCGGAAGTGAAACTGGCGGGCGGCACGTATGCCGACATCGCTGTCACGGACGCCGTCACGGATGGCCAGTTCGTCACGGCGCCCGCCTGGCCCGCCCATCCGGCTTGGCTGGCGCAGTTCGTCAAGCTGCTCGGTACCGAGATCCATTTGTAACGATAGACTTGCCCGCCGCGCTGCACGCCAGCCTGGCGGGTGTTTCCCCTTTTTTGATTCGAGTTCTTCATGCATGCGCCGCGCAGTCAACCTTCCCGCAAACAACTTCCAGCGTCGCGCTGGCGCCAGCGCCGCCAGGCGCAAGCCGCATCGGGCCTGAGCGCCGCGCAGGAACGCCAACTGGCCACCCTGCATGACATTTCCACCCTGCTGGCGGGCCAGCACGCCATCGATGCCCTGTGCCGCGGCTTTTTGCGCCACGTGATGCAATTCGCGCAGGCCGAAGGCGGCACCGTGCGCATCCTTGATCCGCAACAAGATACCGTGCACATCATCGTGCACGAGGGCATTTCCGACGCCATGGTGGAAGAGGAACATTGCATCCGTAACAACGATTGCCTGTGCGGTGCGGCCGTGGCGCAGGGCGTGATCCAGATCCGCGATTTCCGCCAGGTCGATGCGCTGCAGCGCTTCCGCTGCCAGGACGAAGGTTTTATCGCCATCGCCGTCTTCCCCATCCTCGCGCGCGAGCAGGTGGTGGGCAGTTTTTCGCTGCACTTTGCGCGCCCGCAAGCGGCCCATGCGCAGCAGCAGGGCTGGCTGGAAACCCTGGGCCAGAGCCTGGGCATCGCCATCGAAAACCAGCGCCTGATCGCGCGCGAAAAGGAATTCGCCGTGGCGCGCGAACGCAGCCTGCTGGCCGAAGGCTTGCATGACAGCATCGCGCAAAGCCTGAACTTCATCAGCCTGCAAGTGCAGATGCTCGACGATTCCGTGCGCCGGGGCCAGCTCGACGAGGCGGCCGAAGTGTTGCCGCTGATGCGCATGGGCGTCGAGCAAAGCTACCAGGACGTGCGCGAATTGCTGGTCAATTTCCGCACGCGCTGGCATGGCAGCGACCTGGAAAGCAAACTGTCGGAAGTGCTGGCCAAGTTCGAGCTGCAGACGGGCGTCGTCGGCACGCTGGACATGAGCGGCAACGGCGCGCCGCTGGCGCCCGAGCAGCAATTGCAGATCCTGTTCATCGTGCAGGAAGCGCTGTCGAATATCCGCAAGCACGCGCAAGCGAGCAATGTGGCGCTGCGCGTGGAAAACGGACGCGATTTTGCGCTGCAGGTGCGCGACGATGGCGAAGGCTTTGCCGCCAACCTGCGCGACAAGAAAACGGAATTGCAGATCGGCTTGCGTATCATGCAGGAACGGGCCGAGCGGCTCGGTGCGCAATTTGCCATCGACAGCAGGCCCGGCGGCGGCACGACGATTTCGCTGGCCTTGCCGGCAGCCCGGCGCCAGGCCGCGTAACAGATGAATCATCCTTATCAGGCAACAAACATAGTGAACGCTCCAATCAAAATCCTGCTGGTCGACGACCACACCTTGCTGCGCAGCGGCGTCAAGCTGCTGCTGCAGCGCAATCCTCAATTCCAGGTGGTGGGCGAGGCATCGAACGGGCTCGACGGCGTGCGCCTGACGGCCGAACTGCGGCCCGACGTGGTGCTGATGGACTTGAACATGCCCGGCGTGACCGGCGTCGAAGCGCTGCAGCTGATTCTGCAGGACATGCCGCAGATGGTGGTGCTGATGCTGACCGTGTCGGAAAATGCGGCCGACCTGGGCGCGGCCCTGCGCGCGGGCGCGCGCGGCTATTTGCTGAAGAACATCGAGGCCGAGCAGCTGGGCCAGGCCATTTGCCGCGCCGCCGCCGGCGAATCCGTGATTGCCGACGCCATGACGGCCAAGCTGGTGTCGCAGTTCCGCGCGGGGCAGAACGCGCCCCAGGCCGATTACGACAAATTGACGCCGCGCGAACGCGAAGCCATGGCTTGCCTGGCTCAAGGGCTGAGCAACAAGGAAATCGCGCGCCAGCTCGATGTGGCCGAAAGCACGGTGAAAATCCACGTGCAAAACATCCTCAAAAAGCTCAAGCTGAGCAGCCGCGTGCAGATCGCCGTCTACGCGGTCGAGCGCGAATTCGGCAAATAAAGATCAAGCAAAGCGCAAATAGTGCGCAAGGAATGCGCGATTGTTTGATCTGCATGGCGTTACGGCCTAGACAACCCTAGTTCCTTTGACGTATGGCCTTGACCGTGCCTGCGCATTACACTCTTAGTCATTCGCTAATCTAATAAGAGAGTGTCATGCATAAGGTCAACGTCGATGGCTTGCTATCGAGCCAGGCTCTGTTCCGCCATATTTCCCCTTCGCAATTAGAGCAATTGCGCCAGGATGTCGTGCGCGTCGAAGTGGAAAAAGGCAAAGTGCTGTTCCGCAAGGGCGAAGTGGCGGAAGGCGCCTACGTGGTGGTCTTCGGCCTCGTCAAGCTGAGCGTGTTTTCCATGGAAGGAACCGACAAGGTTCTGGAACTGATCCGCCCGGGCCAGAGTTTCGGCGAAGCCATGATTTTCCTCGATGAACCGTATCCGTTCTGCGCCGAAGCGCTCGAGCACTGCCTGCTGCTGCGCATCCCGCCGCACGCGCTACTGCGCCTGCTGGACCAGTCGCCCCGCATCGCGCGCCAGATGATGAACAGCCTGTCGCACCACCTGATGGGTTTCATCCGCAACGTGGAACGCTGCTCCGTGCAGAACGCCACCCAGCGCGTGGTCGAGTATCTGCTGCAGGCATCGGATCAGCAGCGTTCGAACGAAGTCAAGCTGGACCTGAAGAAAAGTTTATTGGCATCGTTCCTGAACCTGGCGCCCGCCACCCTGTCGCGCGTGCTGCACCAGTTGACGGATTTGCATTTGATTAAAGTCAGCGGTTCGCTGATCCAGATCCAGCCGGATGCGCTGAAGACGTATCGCCACGGTTCCGCCACGGCCATGCTCAATTAAGTTTTTCAGCAGGCAAGGTCAGCCGCCAGAACAGCAGGGCGAGCAAGCTGACCGCCGCGCCCAGCGCGCATACCCCATGCCAGCCCGCCAGCGCATACACGCTGGTGGCGGCAATCGCCCCCACACCGCTTCCCACCGCATAAAACAGCATGTAGCACGCCACCAGGCGGCTGTGCGCGTCGCTGTCGTCCTTGAAGATCAGGCTCTGGTTCGTCACGTGGATGGCCTGGCCCGCCAGGTCCAGCGCGATGATGCCGATGACCAGGGGCCACAGGGCCGCGCCCGCAAAGCTGAGCGGCAGCCACGCGGCCAGCAGCAACAGCAGGGCCGCGCCCGTCGTCCACTGCGCGCGGCCCTGGTCCGCCATGGCGCCCGCACGCGCCGCGCCCAGGGCGCCGATCACGCCGACCAGGCCAAACGCGCCGATGGCCGCATGCGTATAGCCTTGCGCCGTCAGGGGCAGCACGAGGGCGCTCCAGAAAATATTGAAGACGGCAAACATCAGCAGGGCCAGCATGCCGCGCACGCGCAGCACCTTGTTGTGCAGCAGCATGTCCAGCATGGACGCGAGCAGGGCGCCGTAGGCCAGCTTTTGATCGGATGGCTGCGCCGGCGGCAGCTTGCGCCACAGCAGCAGCAACAGGGCGCAGGCGATGGCGGCCGAGACAAAATACACGGCGCGCCAGTCGGCGACATCTGCCACCACGCCGGACAGGGTGCGCGCCAGCAGCAAGCCGATCACCACGCCGCCCTGCGCCATGCCGACGACCCTGCCCCGTTCGTGGCTGGCCGCCGCGCTGGCCGCGTAGGCGATCAAGCCCTGCGTCATGGCCGTGCCCAGCAATCCCACCAGTAGCATGCCGCCCAGCAAGGCGGCCGTGGAACGGGCGCAGCCCAGCGCCGCCAGGGAAATGGCAAGCAAGCCCAGCTGGAACAGGGTCAGCCGGCGCCGGTTCAGCATGTCGCCCAGGGGCACGAGCAGCAGCAGGGCCAGCGCGCAGCCGAGTTGCGTGGCCGTGATGACCATGCCGCTGGCCGCTTCCGTCATGCCGAACTCGTGCGCCAGCGTGGCGAGCAAGGGCTGGGCGTAATACACATTGGCCACGCTGAGGCCGGCCGCACAGGCAAACAGCCAGACGAGAGGGGAAGGAAGTGCTGCTGTGATGGGGGTGGTCGTGTCGCGCATGGGCTTGCCTATAAGTGGTTGCAAATTAAAACTAGTTGGAGTCTACGGTGATTAGTTTTAAAATGCAACCACTCAATCCTGGAGCATGCCGATGGCCAAGCGCAAGAGCCTGAAAACCGACCCCTGTCCCGTGGCGCGCGCGCTCGACGCAATCGGCGAGCGCTGGTCGCTCTTGATCGTGCGCGACGCCTTCGACGGCATGCGCCGGTTCGGGGAATTCCAGAAAAGCCTGGGCGTGGCGAAGAACATCCTGGCCGACCGCCTGCACACCCTGGTGGAAGAGGGCATTTTTACCATTGCGCCCGCGTCGGACGGCACGGCCTACCAGGAATACGTGCTGACGGCCAAGGGGCTGGCCCTGTTTCCCGTCGTCGTCGGCTTGCGCCAGTGGAGCGAGGCGCAATTGTTTGAACCAGGCGAGGCGCACTCCACCTTGCTGCAGCGCGGGTCAGGCTTGCCCGTGCGCAGGCTGGACGTGCTGGCCGAGGATGGCCGTGTCCTGCAGGCGGGCGATACGGTGGTGCACAAGGTGGAGTCCAGGACATGAAGCGCGTGGCCGTCATCGGCGGCGGCATCACGGGCGTCACCACGGCATACGCGCTGGCGAAACGCGGCGTGCACGTGACCCTGATCGAGCGCCACCGCTATGCCGCCATGGAAACGTCGTATGCGAACGGCGGGCAATTGTCGGCCTCGCACGCGGAAGTGTGGAACCACAAGGCAACGATACTGAACGCCGTGAAATGGATGGCGCGGCGCGATGCGCCGCTGCTGCTGCATCCCTGGCCCAGTTGGCACAAGTTGAGCTGGTTTGCGGAGTTTCTCGCCGCCATGCCGGATTACGAGCGCAACACCATCGCCACGGCGCGCATGGCGATTGCCGCGCGCGCACACCTGTTTGCGTGGGCGGAGCAAGAAAACATTGATTTTGATCACCGGCGCGCCGGCATCCTGCACGTGTACCGCGACCAGCGCGGCTTCGAGCGGGCGGCCGGCGTGTCGCGCCTGCTGGCGCAGGCAGGGCTGGGCAGGGCTGGAGCGGCGCGCCGTGAGCTTGCTGGAAATGCGCGCCATCGAACCGGCGCTGCACGGCGACTTTTACGGCGGCTACTACACGGACAGCGATTCCACGGGCGACATCCACAAGTTCACCAGCGGCCTGGCCGATGCCTGCGCCCGCCTGGGCGTGGCCTGCCGCTACGGCGCGCAGGTGACGGCGCTGGCGCGCGAGCATGGCCAGGTGCGCATCAGCGTGGGTGAGAGCGTGGGCGAGGATAGCAGCGTGTTCGACGCCGTCGTCATCTGCGCGGGCACGGCCAGCCGCGCCATGGCGGCCATGCTGGGCGACCATGTGAATGTGTATCCCGTGAAAGGCTATTCGATTACCGTGCAGCTCGATGACGCCGCCAGCCGGGCGGGCGCGCCGCAGGTCAGCCTGCTCGACGACGCCACCAAGCTGGTCAGCAGCCGCCTGGGCGAAGACCGGTTGCGGGTGGCGGGCACGGCCGAGTTCAACGGCGTCAATGACGACATCCGCGCCGACCGCATCCGCCCGCTATTGCAGTGGGTCGAGCAGTGCTTTCCTGAAGTCAATACGCGCAAGGTGATCCCCTGGGCGGGCCTGCGCCCCATGCTGCCCGCCATGCTGCCGAAAGTGGGGCCGGGCAAGGCGCCGGGCGTCTACTACAACACGGGCCACGGCCACCTGGGCTGGACCCTGGCGGCCGCCACGGCGGAGATGGTGGCAGAGGTGGTGGACAAGGCGGCTGCTTAGTTCTTCGGCAGCAGATCGCTGAGCGCGGCGCGGCCCTTGACGGTGAGGAAGGGGCCGACCTTGCTGTAGGGCATTAAAAAATCGTTTTCGCAGCCGCTGCCGTTCGAGTCTTCCCAGAACGACACCCCTTCGGGTTTCAAGGACAGGTGGAAGCGGCCGCGGCCGTCGTAATCCGTGCCCTTGCACTCGGCGTCGATTGTCACATCCTTGAAGAGGGCCTGGCGCAATCGGTCCGGCAATTCGGCCTTGTCGTCGCCATCGCTGGCGCTGGCGCCAAACCAGTTCCACACGTCCGTTTCCTGGCCCGTTTTCACGTCCCAGGTGCGGAAGCGGATGGAAATGCCGCTGGCGCCATAGCCGGCCGCCCAGCGGTAGAATTTGACCGTCACCCAGCGCGGCGACCAGTAGGTGGGCTCCGCATACACTTCGTCTTCCGTCGTGAAACCGTTGCGGCCCAGGTATTCGCGGCGCGTGGCATAGAAATCGGCCAGGTCCTTCTTGTTCTTCGCCAGCACGGCGCGCAGCTGCGCGTTGATTTTTGCGATGCCGTCGCCAGGCGCCATCAATTCCACGGTGATGGTGTCGCCCACTTGCAGGTTGCGGTATTGCTTGCCTTCGAAGGCGATCGGTTTGCTCGTCTTGGTATTGGGAAAATCTTCCAGCGCCAGGTTGTAGGCATCGCTGGCGCAGGACGGATGCTCGCGGTCGCCCGCTGCTTCCAGCAGGGTCAAGGCCAGGGGGAGGGTCTTGCCGCTTTTCGGCTCCGTCCACGTGCCGGACAGCTTGTTGCCTTGCGGCGCGTTGAGGCGCCACGTGCCCGTCGTGTCGCCCTTGGCGTCGGATTCGCTCCACTCGCTCTTGCCGTTCGCCATGGACAGCATGATCGGCGTCTTGTAGCGCGTGTAGTAGTAATTGCCGCTGCGGTCAGACCCTTGCGTGGGGCTGGGCTGGTTGAAGCAGGCGACGATATTCGCCTTGCCCAGGGTGCCCTGCCACACGCCTTGCACGGGCGTATCGCCAGCCATGGCGATATGGCAGGCGGGCAGGGTCAGGCAGGCAAACAGAAAGCGGCGCATCGGTGGTTCCTCTCGTGGGCGAAGGCCGATTCTACATGGCCCCGCCCACGAGATGCCACACGTCAACTTATTTGGCCGGACGCTCCTGCGCCACCACGGCCATCGCCGCGCCCAGGTACTGCAGCATGGCGGCGTCGACGAAGCTGCCTTGCATCAAGCGCGGTTCCTGCTGGTGCGCCTGGCGGAACTTCAGCTGCGTGGCCGGGTCCGTGCCGGCATACGAGCGGAACAGATCCAGCCACTGCCGCGCCAGCTGCAGCACGGCCGGGTCCGTGGGCGGCGTGCGCGCATCGATGGCGGCGCGCACGGCGGCGATCAGGGCCGGCCACTCGCCCGAGCGCCTGCCGTAGTTGGCGAGTAAATACGCATATTCCTGCTCATCGAGGAAAGGTCGATACAGCGCAATGCGCGAAGCGTTGAAGGCGGCGATGATGAACTGCATCAGTTCCGCATCGATGCTGGTGGTAGCCTGCATGGATGGCTCCTGCTCGTGCATGCTGTTCAGGCGCGCGAACAAGCCCGGGTGGGCGCCCGTGTCGCGCACCAGCTTGACCATCCATTCCGTGGCCAGCGCTTGCGCCTGCGCATCGCCGGGGCCCGCGCCCGCGTCCCTGGCGGCGCGCACGCGCGTCACCAGTGCCTTCCATTCCTGTTCCACGGCGCTATCTGTCAGCAGCGGCATCCGTTGCAGTTCTTCCTCGGTAAAATATTTGTCGTACATGGTCATCAACTCCATTGTGGTGAGCCACTCGGCCAGTTCCGGTGCCTGCCCCTGGGCCAGTTGCGCCTGCAAGGTGCGCAGGCGTTCGCGCAGGGTGGAAGCCTGCGCGATCTGGCGTTCCAGCATGGCGATCTGCTGCGCCACGATGGCGCTCAAGGGCAGGTCCGGGCCGGCGAGTGCGTTGGCGATATCGGCCAGCGACAGCCCGAACTTGCGCAGCGCCATGATCCGGTGCAGCCGGTCCATGTCGCCGTGCTGGTACAGGCGGTAGCCAGCTTGCGTGCGCGCCGAAGGCGAGAGCAGGCCGATGCTGTCGTAGTGGTGCAGGGTGCGGATGCTCAAGCCTGTCATCCTGGCCAGTTCACCGATTTTTAACAGCATCGTTTGCTCCTTTCTTGTTGCGTACAGACAGGTTCGATCCTGACGCTACGTCAGGGTCAAGCAATATTTTCAGCTGATCGTCAGCCGTTGCCGCAATTCCTGCAGCAGGGTGCCCGTCTTTGGCGTCAGCTGGCGCGCCAGCGGCCACGCCAGGTACAGGGGCAGGCCCGGCGTGGCCAGTTCCGGCAGCACTGCCACGATGGCGCCCGTGGCCAGGTAGTCTTCCACCAGCCAGGTGGCCAGCTGGGCCACGCCCAGGCCCGCCAGCACGGCGGCCGTGCGCGCCTCCGCGTCGCCCACCGTCATGCGGGGAGACGCCAGGCGGTATTCCAGCTGGCCTCCCTTGTCCCCGTCCGGGAACAGCCACGGCATGGGCGAACCGTCGCCACGCCCGTAGGCGATGCAGTCGTGGCCATCCAGATCCGCGATGGACGCGGGCGTGCCGCGCCGCGCCAGGTAGCCGGGCGCCGCGCACAGGATCAGGTGTTCGTCGCCCAGGTGCATCTGCCCCAGCGCGGCGGGCCAGTGCGAAGGCGCGCCGATGCGCACGGCGATATCGATGCGCTCCTCGAACAGGTCGACGAAGCGGTCGCTGAAAGGCGATGGCCGGCTGCAGGCGCGGATATTTTTCGCACAGACCGATCAGCGCCGGCATCACGCGCAGCCGGCCATACGCGGCGGGCACGCCGATGCGCACCTGGCCCGCCAGTTCCGCCGCATGGTCGCCCAGCACGTCTTCCGCATCCGCCAGTTCCTGCAGCACGCGCTTGCAGGTGGCGTAGTAGGCGCGGCCCGCGTTGCTCAGTGTCAGGCGGCGCGTGCTGCGCTGGAACAGCAGCACGCCCAGCCGTTCCTCCAGCCGCGCCACGCTCTTGCTGACGGCCGAGCTGCTCAGGTGCAGGCGCTCGGCCGCCTTCGTAAAACTGCCCGCGTCGGCCGTGGCGAGGAAGGGCGTAAGGCCCTTCAGATGTTCTGATGAAAACATGATCCGCGAATTTTATTCATGAATAGGGTGAAATAGTATCGCGGATAAGAATTTGCGTCGCGGATATGATGGATTTTTCTTTCGGAGCTACTCTCATGCAAAAACACGCCCTCATCATCGGCGCCAGCGGCGTCATCGGCAGCAATCTGGCCACGCATCTGCTCGGCGAAGGCTGGCAGGTGACGGGCGTCTCGCGCGGACGCACGCCCGTTCCCGCCGGCTGCACGGCCCTGCAATTGGATGCGACGGACGGCGCCGCCGTCGCCGCCGCGCTGGCGGGCTTCGACGCCAGCCACGTCTTTTTTACAGCCTGGGCGCGCCAGGAAAATGAACAGGAAAACATCCGCGTCAACGGCGCCATGGTGGCCAACGTGCTGGCCGCGCTGGGGCCGAACGGCCATTTGCGCCACGCGGCCCTGGTGACGGGCCTCAAGCATTACCTGGGTCCGTTCGATGCCTATGGACAGGGCGCCGTGCCCGTCACGCCGTTCCGCGAAGAGCAGGGCCGCCAGCCTGTCGAGAATTTTTATTACGCGCAGGAAGACCGCCTGTTTGACGCGGCCGCGCAGTACGGCTTCACGTGGAGCGTGCACCGCCCGCACACCATCATCGGCTATGCGCTGGGCAATGCCATGAACATGGGCCTGACCCTGGCCGTGTACGCGAATTTATGCAAGGCCGGCGGCCAGCCCTTCGTCTTTCCCGGTTCGTCCGCGCAGTGGCACGGCCTGTCCGACATGACGGATGCGGGCCAGATCGCGCGCCACCTGGCGTGGGCGGCCGACAGCCCTTGCGCGCGCAACGAAGATTTTAATATCGTCAATGGCGACGTGTTCCGCTGGAAGTGGCTGTGGCCGCGCCTGGCCGCGTATTTCGGCATCGAAGCGGCGGACTTGCCGGAAACGATGGCGCCGCTGGCCGGCCGCATGCACGACGCGCCCGCGCAATGGCGTGAGATTGCCGGGCAGCATGGACTGGCGGAGCTTGACGTCGGCCGCCTGGCCTCGTGGTGGCATACGGATGCCGACCTGGGCCGGCCGATGGAAGTGATGACGGACATGGGCAAGAGCCGCAAGGCGGGCTTCCTCGACTACCAGGACACGCACGATGCCTTCATCAAACTGTTCGAGCGCCTGAAGGCGCAGCGCATCATTCCGCGCTGACGCTGTCCGCCGCGGCCGGTGGCGGCATTGCAGCCGCTGCCGCATTCGCCGCATTTTGCTTGTGCCGCTGCGCCCGCTGCCATTCCAGGCCCGGGCGGTCGACGCGGAATTGCAGCAGCCGGCCTTGCACCACTTCCGTCACGTAGGCCGTGCGGCCATCGGGGCCGCCAAAGGTGATGTTACTGGGCTTGGCGCCGGGCACGCTGATTTCGCGCAAGATGCGCCCTTGCGGCGACAATTTCACCACCGTGCCCTTGCCGTAGCGCGTCACATAGAGGTTGCCGTCGACGTCCACGCGCATGCCGTCCATGCCGAAATCGTCGAACTTGATCAGCAAGCGCTTGCCGCTCAGGCTGCCATCGGCGGCGATGTCATACATCCAGATATTGCGCTGCACGCTTTCATTCACGTACAGAATCTTGCCGTCGGGACTGACTTCGATGCCGTTGGCCGTGCCCATGGTGTCGAGCGCCAGGGTTACCGTGCCGTCCTGCGCGATGCGCCACACGCGGCCCGTGTTTTCCTTCCAGTTCGGGTCGCTCGCATACAGCACGTCGTCGGCCGTGATGGCGATGTCGTTCGGCTGCGTCATGCGCGGCTCGCGCGCGTGGATGGCGAGCGCGCGCGTGGCCGGGTCGACCAGGTAAATCGTGTGTTCCATGTAGTCGGCCAAATACATCTGGCCACGGCTGCCGAAGCGGATGCCGTTGGCGATGCTGGTGCCGGGCAGGGTCAGGTACACCTCGCCAGTGCCGCCGGGGCTGACCATGCCGATGGTTTGCTGGCGCGCAAAGTTGACGGCATAGATATTGCCATCCGCATCCACTGCCGGGCCTTCGATGCCCTTGGTAAAGGAATGCGCGGGCGTGAAGGTGGTGGCGAGGAACAGCGTTTCGTGCGCGGGCGGGCTGGCGCAGGCGGACAGGCTGGCCAGCGCGGCGGCCAGCACGGCGGCGCGCAGCGACGCCAGGGCGTTTCGGGAATCGGGCATCAAGGTTCTCTGTATGGCAACGGTGGCGTATGTTACCCGACGCGCAGCAAGCGGGGCGCCAAGCTAGGCGGCCACGACGACGAGGTCGGGGAAATCGTCCTGCCAGCCGTCCCATTCGTCTTGCAGATGGGCGTGCATGCCGGCCCGGTCTTGCGCCAGATCAAACGCGTCCGCGCTGGCCAGCAGAAAATGGGCAATGGCGCGCAGGGTGGCCGGGTCGGCCTGGATGGTCACGTCGGAGCAGGGCAGCGGACGTTCGGCGGCCTCGTCTTGCAGATAGCAGTGCAGCGATAAATGTGTGGTCATGAGCTTCAGTTGTTGATGTAGGCGCCCAGCATGGCGTGTGCGTTCAGTGCGGCGCGGGCCGCTTTCAGTTCCCCCGGCTGCAGGTACCAGAAGATCCAGCCGGCATGCTCTTCACAGCGGCCATGGGCTTGCATCGCAGCGCGCAGCGCTTGCCGGCGCTCGGGCGGCAGCGCATCCAGTTTGGCTTGCGTGAAACCATTGATCGGATAGACATCGCGCAGGTGCGCATCTTGCAACCCGCGCCGTTTGATGGCGGCCCAGTTATTTGCGGGGCAAGGCGTGCCAAAGGTCATCGGATGGGCCTCATCGAGCTGCCGGTAGCCGAGTGCGTAGCCGGTGCCATAGCCCTGCGTTTCAGCGTAGCAGTACACATATTCGCAATGCTCAAACAGGCCGGGTATGGCCCGCGCACCGTCGAACAGCGGCGCCAGCGCAAGCTTGCTGGCGCGTATGGACAGAACCAGCTCCGAGTCCGATGAATACATGGCCTGCGCGTCGCAGTTGACGGCCTCGTAAGCTTCGTCGGGCGGTACGAGACGCGGCGAAAGCAGTCCGATGCTGTTGGTCTCTGGCGCGAACAGCATCTTCTCGTAATTTCGCTGTGAGAACTTGACGATTTTGCCGCGCTTGTTGCCGTAGCGCTCGACGGGTTCGCCGATGTGCGCGAACCAGGCAAACAGCTGGGCGCTGGCCGCAGCGGCAATGAAGGGGGTATTTTTCTTGAATTCGCCTACGAGGAAGTGATATTGGTCCATATGTCGTTATTAGGGGGGGGCAACGCGCATGATGCCATGCGCGGGCACCTGGCGCCAGCGCGCGCACCGCAGCGATGGCGCCGGATGGGAGCGATAGAAAAAGATGCACGGCAGGACTGCGCAACGGCCCGCTTGAGGCGTATGATGGAAATACGGATGTGGTTGCCGCAAGGCAGTGCGACCGGCACGCGCCAGCACGTCCTGCAGGTTTTTTTTCGTGGTTTTGGCAGCAGTAACAACGAGGAGACATCATGGACAAACCCGAATTCATCCTGGCCGCCAAGGCCATGGAAACCCTTGAGATGTATCAAACGTTCTACGGCCATTCACAGGAATACCAGGCGCACCAGCAGGAAGTGCTGAAACTGCTGCGCCACAAGGGCGCTTCCCTTGGTGTCCGAACATGGCCCGGCGAAGTTTTTATTGGCGTTTGCCGATGCGCTGGAAGTGGCGGGCTTGCCGGGCGAGTATGTGCCGTTGAGCCGAAGGTAGGGGGCGCGGGAGCCTGGCTGTTTAATGGCTGCCAGGCTGTATGGGCGCTAGCAAATCGAGCCACCTATGCTTTTGCCATTGCGCAAGTTAAAGCCGAAGTAGCACCTATAGCCGTCATGATCCCGGACACAGGAAACATTTTCCTTATCGCGCTGCCGATAGCCTTTCTCCAAACTGCAGCGTTCTTTCGAATCCGGAGCCATGGAGTCAAACATTTCCTTGGCAACGGCCCCCGTGACCATGAAAGAAATCTTGCGGTCATGCGGTGTGGGAGGCTGTTGCTCGCCCAAGGTGTTCGAATAAATCAGATAAGAACCCTTGAACTGTTTGTCTGCGCCCCAGTCGCTGTTGCCACCTGCATAGACCGGTGAAAACAGGGTGAGGGCGCTCAGCGCCATAGGCCATAGTGTTTTCATATCAGGCTCTCAGTTCCAGATGAAAGTGATGGTCGTGATTTTTGAATGGCGTCACGAATGGAATGTGGGTATCGTTAAACAGCACCCTGCGCACGCTGGCATGGGCACGAAAAAGTGCGATGAGCTTCGCCGTCGCGGCTTGATCGTAGTCTCTGTCATACCAATAAACAGGGAGTTGAAGGCCGTCCTTGCGCAGCGGGCGAATGTCCACCTCCAAGCCGGATTTGTGGGTTGAGTGCTGGCCATAGGCGGTTCCGTTAGCCAGACTGATGTTGCCAATGCCAAATTGCCGGTTATCGATCGCTACGTAATAGTCTGCATCTTCCGGTGCCTGCGGCAGGATGAAGAATCCACGCTTGTCCCTGGGCTGAACTTCGAGCATGGTCGACTCCGCTAGGCGCAACGGTGGGGGAACTGGCATTGTTTCGCATTCCGCTTCATATAGGATTGCGCTTCCGCAAACAATTGCGGGCTGGAACAGGAGTCAACGCCGCCATGGCGGAAAGAACACCTTGCCCGGCCAGTGTTGCGGTAACTTTTTTATATCTTTTGTGACGATGTGTGAGTATGTTGCTGCCTATTTGGTGCACACTTTGCCGGATATCAAACCGGGAGTTAATCCATGACCAGGTCACGCAGCTTGCCGCCACGCCTGTTGGGTGCCGGTTTCGGGGATTCTCTTTGTTGCCGCTGGCAATCTTCTTTGTCGTGCTGGTGTGCCTGTCGCTCCTGGCGATCCAGTTATGGATGACCTTGCGCGCGCGGGAAGTGCAGCTCAATGAAGCGGCCCGTGAAAGCGCCAATCTGGCGCAATCCGTTGCGCAGCATGCCTATGACACCATCAAGGAAGCCGATACGGTGCTGGTCGGACTGGTGGAGCGGGTGGAGACAGATGGTGTCTCCGACCTTGAACTGGAGCGTATCCATAAATTGCTGGTCACCCGTGTCGGCGAGCTGCCGCAGCTGCACGGCATCTTCATTTATGCCAAGGATGGCAGCTGGCTGGTGAACTCCCAGAAAACGCTGTTGAGCCATCTGAATAATTCCGATCGGGATTATTTCAACTACCACCGAACGCATGATGACCGCGGGCCTTATGTCGGCCCGCCCGTGCGCAGCAAATCGACCGGGGACTGGATCGTTACGGTATCGCGGCGTATCAATATGCCGGACGGCAGTTTCGGCGGCGTGGCGCTGGCGACCATCGATATGCATTATTTCAGGCAGTTTTACGAACGTTTTTCGATAGGAGAAAAAGGCGCCATTTTCATTGCGAATGGAAAAGGCATTCTTTTATTGCGAAGGCCGTTCGATGAAAGCATGCTGGGGCGCGATCTTTCGCAGTTTCCTTTATTTCATGATTATTTGCCCAAGAGTCCCGTTGGCACGGCCGTGATCAAGTCGCGGGTCGATGGTGTAACGCGTATCAACAGCTACCGAAGAATCGAGGAATACCCGCTGGTGGTCTCTGCCGCCTTGTCGCAGGAAGAAGTGCTCGCCGAGTGGCGTCTCGACATGATTTTGCAAAACGCGGTGGGTGGCGTACTGGTACTGCTGATTGCCTTCATCGGTTACCGCGTGGTGCGGCAAATCGATTTGCGGGTCAAGAGCGAGGCGGGTTTGCTGGAGGCGCGTAACGAGCTGGAGTTGATCAATGAAACCCTGGCCCGCCTTGCCAACCAGGATGGGTTGACGGGACTGGCGAACCGGCGCCACTTCGACCAGTCGCTGCTTGCCGAATTCAGCCGTGCGCAGCGTGAAGGCAGCGCCATGGGACTGGTGTTGATCGATGTCGATTTCTTTAAGCAATACAACGATATCTATGGCCATGTGGCCGGCGACGAGTGCCTGAGAAAAATTGGCAAGGTGGTGGCCTACAGCATGCGCCGGCCGGGAGACCTTGCTGCGCGTTATGGCGGCGAGGAAATGGTCGTTTTATTGCCCGGCACGGATATGGCCGGCGCCTTGGCGGTGGCGGAAGGGCGTGCGCGATGCCGTGCAATCGCTGGGAATCGAGCATCGGGGCAATCCTCCTGGCGTGGTGACGGCCAGCGTCGGCGTGGCGGCGTTTATGCCGACGCATCTGGAAAACCAGGCAGTCGAGCTGCTTGAGTTCGCTGACAAGGCCCTGTACAAGGCCAAGGCAGCCGGCAGAAACCGGGTCTGCTTTGAATCTTCCTTTGAAAGTGCGGTGCAGGCTGTGACTGTTTTGGCGTTTCGATAGCAATTTTGAAGGGGCGGGGCCGGCGTGGGCTGTGCGCTGCGTCCTCGGTGGCGCGTGCGCCCGCCGTGTCCATGTACAATCGGCAACATCCGGATCGACGTATCCACCCCTCATCGCGGAGTGCCCACTAGCGTGACACAAACATTGCAAACCTGGCTGCTGGCCTGGCGCGAAGCCTTTACGTGCATCGGCCTGGGATTGCGCGATGCGCGTCATGCGGGGCTGTGGTGGCGCTCCGCGCTGTGGTGCATGGCGGTCGTGGCGTTGTGGCTGGGGCTGTATAGCTGTTTCGGCCGTTTTTTTGTCGAGCTGAGCGCCATGCTGGCGCTGGTGTCCGTTACCGGCCTGCTGGGCCTGGGCGTGATGGATGGCGTCGGGACACTCGCCAACGGGCCTGCCACGCTCTCGCAGATGGGCAATATCGCCGGCAGCCTGGGCAGCGCCGCCCAAGCCCTGTTGTCGATCGGCCAGATCGCCCTGGCCTTGCTGGCGCTGGCCACCTTGTTCTATGTCATGGTCTTTATTGTCGGCGCCATCGGCACGGCGCGCTTGCCGCTGCGCTGGTTCTTGCTGGAGCGCGCCAAGGCGGTGGCGGCGCGCCGCTATGCCGGCCGGCAAGCGCCGGCAAGCCTGGCGCTGTCCGCCGCACGCCCGGCCTGGTGGCGCCGCCTGTTGCTGCTGCTCTCCCTGCTGATCCCCGTGTGGGCCATGTGCGTGCTGATTGCTTGCCTGCTGGCCTGGAACGTGCAGGCGATCTATGGCGCGGCGGCAAAGGATGTGCTCGATGAGCAACAGCAAGCGGTGTTGCGCCGCGCCCAGCATCCGGCGATCTTTGCCCTGGGACTGCTGCTGTGTTTGCTGATGCTCGTGCCGGTCCTCAATTTATTGTTGCCAGGCTTGCTGTGCAGCAGCGTTTGCCATTTGCAGCGCCGCGGCTGGCGCGCCACGGGAACGTCAATCACAGTGGAGTGAACAAGGAGTGAACATGAGTGAACACGCAAGACGCGGCAGCCTGGAGCGCGCCATTCAAATCGCCGCCGCCACCCATGCCGGCCAGACGGACAAGGGCGGCGCGCCCTACATACTGCACCCCTTGCGCGTAATGCTGCGCGTCGCCCCCGGCGCCCAGCAGATCGTTGCCGTGCTGCATGACGTGGTGGAAGACAGCGACGGTAAAGTCACCTTCGAGGACCTGGCGCGCGAAGGATTTTCCCAGGAAGTCATCGACGGCGTGCGCGCCGTGACCAAGGTCGAGGGCGAGTCGTACGAGGACTTCATCGCCCGCGCGGCCTTGAACCCGGTCGGCAAGGCCGTCAAGCTGGCTGATCTGGCGGAAAACAGCGACTTGTCGAGGATAGGGGCGCCGACGCGGAAGGATCTGGAGAGGATAGAGAAATATCGGCGGGCGATCGGGTATTTGCGGAGGGATGTTTCTTAATTTCAAGGTGGGCGGCGCGTCTTTGCTCTGGTTTAATGTCATGACCGCAATTAGCGATAACGCCATTAACGTACAGGGATTTGAACCTTCGCAATGCTTCGGGAATGCACTACGGCAAAAATTGTCGAGTGTGCATCTGTTGGCGATCATGCGAGGGTTTCCTCCAAGTACAGCGGTGCGAGACATCGTCAATAAAATGCGTTACAAGGTTTGACAGGCAGTATGCATCGCGACGCAATGCAAATCCGCATACTTTTTGAATTCAGCTTTGTCCAAGTTATTTATTTTAATGACCCTGCTATCCCCCGGATAAGACCACTAATACATCAGACGGCCATTTTCACGTCACGATTAAATAGCGGGACGGATGACATGAAACGCATTCTCGCTGTTTTTTCGCTCCTTGCTTTGGCTACGGCCATGGCCCAATCCGCAACCCAATGGTTACTTTCTTACCAGTCATTCAAAAGCCGCTATGCCATCTATAGCGGAGGCCTGAGCGATCCACAGCCGCCAACCAGGAAAGACAAACGCATCGCGTTTTAGATCGACGGCAAGGCGGCAAAGCAGCTATTTGATGCGATGGGAGAGGACTTGCGCAATGCGTGCGGCGCGGATGGCGAATATCGCCTGCGTCAGCGGGCGGAAGTGCGCTGTTCCTACCATCCCCGTGACGGCCATCATTGCGACTTCGGTTTTGATCTTCTAACCGGACGCAGTATCGGCGGCTCCGTATGCTGAGGCGCGTCAGCGTGCGATTCGTCGCGCTACTGTGCTTGCTGTTGGTGCACTAGGCCAGGGCCGTATGGGAATTCGTGCAAAAGGATTTTTCAGGGGCGTACGCGATTTATGGCGCATATCTCGACGATGCCGTGGCACAGGTTGCGGGCGATACCAAAGTTGCGTTTCGTTTGACGGGAGCAGCTGCAAAGGACATGTTCGACGCCATCGGGCCGGATATGCGCGATGGCTGCCCCGATCCGCAAATACGCATTCGCAATCGTGACATGCTGCTGTGCCGGCATCGTCCGAAAGATGGTTATCGCTGTGATTTTGGTTTCGATTTGTCGACGGGCTTGAGTATCGGGGGAGCGGTGGGGGGGGGGGGGGAAACGGGCACGATTACCATGTCAGGAAGAATCGCCTGCGGCTGAGCTTACAAATGTAGCCAGAGTTTGCGGCTCTATTGGGTAGGCAGGGCGGCTTACATCACTTACGTAGCCACACGGGACTTGGATTAGATGCTACAGCAGTAAAGGTTGAGTTTGCGTACAAATAGCAGACTTGATCCGGTTCATAGAGCTTGCGTTAAACGCAGTCCGCAGTGTTGGCAGGTTGTCGCATTGCATATTGTAGATGAGACGTAAAATCGAACAGTAAGAAGTGAGCAAAATGGCAATTCGATGAAAGTCAAAAAACCTTCATCGAACGCCACCTTAATTCATTGTGAAAAACATAAGTAAGGCAGTGGTGGTGAAAATAATATTCACTTCAAGTATTGTTTTATTAACTTGCAAGAAAATTTCATGGAGTTTTTACTTTATATAATATTTTAAATTTTCATTATTTTATTTTTTGGATTTGGATTGTTTTTCTATTATTTCTTAGGGCGAGGCGGAAATAATATAATTTAAAATTATCAAGAGAAAATCTGTCCATAATGTGTATGAGTTAGTTTGTTGAAGATATTTAATGCCTTCATGTGTTCCGGCTTATTTTCTTCTAGCTCTACTTTGAATCCATGGTAGTTATTTCCATGATGGCAGTGAAATTGATACCAGGAATTATTAAAATAGCTATAAATTTTTGAGTTAACTTTTATTCCGTTATTAAGTGCTAACTGCGCATCAGTTGCGGAAAGATCCATAATGCTTACAAGTTCTCCCGCAGCCCGATATTCCTTCATTTTGTGTTTTGGATTATTTTCAAATTTCCACATGAGTCCGGAGAGCCCCATCTCATCGGTCACATTCAATACGGTTTTTACTCCCCAAATTGAGCTATGAATACTCGTAGATGACACACCATAAGCTTGACAGTTTCTCGCGGAAACTGTTAGTGGTGAGCCGATACATGATGCAGCACTATCGAAACATGATTCTTTAAGGCAATTTCCACTGCTATCGGTAATGGCGTCATTATCTTTAGAGTGGTAGTTTTCAGAGTAAGGCTGCTTGAGAAAAACCTCGATGGCAAGCTTGCGCTGACGCTCATCAAAGGCACGTCCCTTACTAGAACTTGCGACGAGAACCTCTTTAACAGTGGAACTGCCAGTAATTATTTTATCGCCTAACGTACGAGTTCGATATGCTTTCTTTCCAAAGCTAATATCTCTTGTGCGTGCGACCAATATGGCTAATTTAAAAAGAATATCCATCGCATCGCCTTCATTAGATGCTTGACCAACTATAGATAAATCATTAATAAATACCTTCATTAAAATAACCTCAACAAATCTTTTTCAGCTTGGTCGAAAAATCCTTCGTCAACGTCGCTTAAGCCACCGTCGGGGTCAATAAGAATTTCTGTTACAATTCGTCCAGCATCAGTAGATCTTACAGAGTTTATTATTACAAAACCTTCAGCTACCCCAGTTTCTTTGGCGGAAACGCGAATTCCGTTAACAATATGATCGCTGTGAGTTTCTAATATTACTTGGACACCACAATCAGCAGTTGATATTAATAAAGATGCAAGTGCTGATTGTGCGGCAGGATGTAGGTGTACCTCTGGATTTTCAACTATAAGACATCCGCCATCTCTTGTACAGAGAGCTCCTAATACAATAGGAATCACATTGCTAATACCAAACCCTGTATTAACCGGACGTACCTGATTGGCAGTTGATCCTGCTGAAAAAGTATTGGAAACTTTATCAAGATTTAGGTGTGAATTGGCAACTATATCAAAATCTGAGTTTATTAATTTCATGGCCTCTTTAAAGGCAACAGCCAGACTTATTGGGCGATCCTCCTGCCCATCTGCAGTTGGATAAATACGCTTGGCAAGTTTTTGATTGGGGGCAGGCATGTCACCATACCGTACCAAAGCAGCTATGGCATATTGTCCATAAATCCCCAAGTCAAGCTTGTCTGAATCAAAATTAGTATCGTAACTATTTTGAGGGGAAAGTCTGTATGCGCTTAGATAATTGAAATCCGAGCAGAAAAAATCATGAGCCAAGTTGGGACTAGAGTCAATCTCAATATGGTACTCATCAGCCTTGGTTTTTTTTAGGTCAGATGAAAAATCTAAATTGTCAATTGAGATTAATAGTGATTCCCCAATAGGGGAATGGTTTATTAGATCGCGAACATGCCCAACAGAAAAATATTCCCCTACTAAGCTGAGCTTTCCCAATTGGAGTTTGTTGCAGTTATAATTTTGTCGAAGTAGAAGAAGCGCTTGGAGAGCTGTAGATTTTCCTGCAGAATTGGCACCGCAAAATACAGTGAGATTGGATAAGTTAAATGAAATTGTATTGAAGCATTTAATGTTTTTTAATTCTAGTTTTGATATCATCGATGTAAATCCTAGCTATGAATATTTTTTAAAAAATTCTGTGGGGACATGCTGTTTTTGTATCTATACTTTCGATTTCTAAAATCTTCTAAATCAAAATATCTATCCTTAAGAGATTCAATAAAACATGCGACAATGCTTTCACTATCCAACTCAATGCCATTTATATTTTCATAGGGGAAGTAACCTCTACTGGATAAATCTGTAAATATTATTGTTGCTCTCAAAACTCTACTTGCTTTATCTAGGGCGTTGACTACCACATTTTTCAGATGATTAAAATCTTCTGGATTGCGATGCAAGTAAATGGCCGTTTCATCAAGTAGATCGCTAAATTTGCTGTATTCTCTATTGTTGAGATAAGATATGCGGTTGTGATATGTTAAAGATGCGCAGCAAAGCATTAGATAAAGTTCATCAAAATCTGAAGCTGCTTTATGGTTTGCTTTTGAAGTGCTAATCGATATTTTTTGTAAATTTCCTGATTTTGGCGTTAGGTTATTATGTGTGATATTTTGAAGTTCACGAATGAAGTATAGATTCTCACGAAAAGCATAATTTCGAGCAAGTTGGATTGGAAATCGATAGGAATCCGAATGAAACCTTTTAAAAAATTCGAATTTTAAGATCGCATCAGTATCATAACTTATGATTGTAAGATCAAGCTCAGTACGGTTGTGGAAAATAGATGCCTGCGCATAAGGTAATTCTGAATACCTATGATTATTAAGAGAGGGTATAAGCTTTAGGTATTGCAGACTAAATTCATCATTAAAAAATTCCTGGAGGCAAATTAAGCGTTGCACACCATCAAGTACGAATAATTCACCATAATGATTTTCTTCGCAAAGTATATCGGCCGCTGGCATGCCGACTAATATACTTTCAATGAATGTCGATTTTGAAAAAATGGACCACGACTTAGTATAGGTGAACATGGGATCCCACCGAATCCTCTCACTACGAATCCCATCTAATAGTGATGGTATCGATTGGGTAGTTTTTCTATATCTAAAAGATCTATTGAATTCTTTATAGTCCATGTCAGGCAAACCCTGAAATTTTTTTTGCATGGTAGTACCTTTTAAAATAAAAACGATCCGTGACTCGCCATGATTTTTTGTTGATGATATGTAAAGTGAAAGTACGATTAAAGGCATGTCACTTGATCGCATCATATCGTACCTCAACTTATCTGATGCATTTTTATGGCTCTTAAGTTCCTATTGGAGCAATTGCAGGGTTGTATTTGGACCCGAATGTTCATCACTTTGGAATGACCAAGGAATCACTGGTTTCCGATGGTGCATCCTTTCACGCGGCTGGTAGAAGACGTGTTTGTACTGAGTTTTTCCCATGTTTGGACGTCAAACGGACTAACCACAACTCAAGCAAGTCATCATTGTCCAACTCATCGGCCAAGAACACAAGTTCGTTATGTTGGCAATCTAGTTAGCTGAGAAAAGACGGGGTCTTGACAATATTACGTACTTGGTTAGGTGGTTGATCTTCGCTTTAGATTGGGTTGCTTGCGATGTCACAGTGCGCTAAGTATTTTATTGTAATAATGATAATTATGCCTCGTGTTAAATTCTGAGTGGAACGATAGGTAGATTTGCTATTTGTACACGGTCTTAGCCATTGATGTTGCCACTTGGAAAAACCGCCTGCGGCGCAAAAGCTAGCCAGAAGAATCGGAGGGGGGTGCGCTTGCAAGCGCAACCCGGTTGTGCGGCGCCGAGCTGCGCTCGCCGAAGGCCTCGCACAACCCCCGCGCCCGTACCGGACGCGGATCGATGCTCGCGTTCTGCATGCATGGAATAAATAAAAAGGGCCTCCCCGCCAAAACGGGGAAGCCCTTTTATTTATTCAGTGGTGGAGACGGCGGGAATCGAACCCGCGTCCGCAAGCACTCCACAGACAGTTCTACATACTTAGCACTATCATTTAATTTAACTCAGCCAGCACGGATGTGCACGTTATGGGCAAGCGAGTTACCTATTATTTAGTCGGACGCTAAGTAACCCAGCATACGACGAGTCCCTGTAAATGACTCTAGAGCTTTTGACGGCCCACCCCAGGGACGAGGTGTTCTAGAGCTAACAGCGATTAAGCTGCCAGTGCGTACGAGTTATCGTTTGCAGTTAAGTTTTTTCAGGTTGTATTTACGAGGTAGCCCGCCCTCGGTATGCCCTGCGCTGCTTTGCAACCCACGTCGAAACCAGGTCGTCCCCACAGAACCTTCATTGTAGCGCAATCTGACCACTCTTGCATGGTGCTTTCGCTTGCTGGTGTGCCAGATCAAGCGCAGGCCGATTTATGCCGCCAATTGCCGGGCCTGCGCCGCCTTCACCACCGCGCTGACCAGCTCGAGCAGCGCATGCGGGGTATCCAGCAGGTGGTCGGCGTTCCAGTGCTGCGGTTCGACGGGGCCGCAGTAGCCCCAGGCGCAGGCCACCGTGCGCATGCCGGCGGCGCGGCCGGCCTGGATGTCGCGCAGGTCGTCGCCCACGTACCAGCAGTCTTGCGGCGCCAGGTCCAGGCGGCGCGCCGCTTCCAGCAGGGGGGCGGGGTGCGGCTTAGGATGCGCCATGGTGTCGCCCGAGATCACGCAGCCGGCCGCGCCCAGGCCGATCTGGCCCACCAGCGGGTCGGTGAAGCGGGCGGCCTTGTTGGTGACCACGCCCCAGGCCAGGCCCAGGGCACTCAAGCCCTCCAGCAGGGCGGGGATGCCGTCGAACAAGCGGCTTTCCACGGCCAGCGCCGCTTCGTAATTGTTCAGGAAGCCGTCCTTCAGGGCTTCGTAGCCGCTTTCGCCGGGTTGGACGCCGTACGACGCGCCGATCATGCCGCGCGCGCCGGCCGAGGCGGTGGGGCGCAGGATGTCATACGGGGTCGGCGCCAGGCCGGCGCGCGCGCGCAGCAGGTTGATGGCCGCTGCCAGGTCGGGCGCGGTGTCGGCCAGGGTGCCGTCGAGGTCGAACAGGATGGCGCGCGGGGCTGGCAGAGGGTCTGTGATCATGGCGGGCGAAGTGTGTCAAGTAAGAATGAAAAATGGCGGCCGCAGCCGCCTGGTATTGTGCGTGATGGTTACAACGGCCGGGTGCAGGCCACCAGATAATTGACGCTGGTATCGCTATTAAGTGAGTAAATCTTGGTCAGCGGATTGTAGCCCATGCCGCGCATGCTGTTGACGTCCAGGCCGGCGCTGCGCACGTATTGCGACAGCTCGGCCGGGGTGATGAATTTGTCGTAGTCGTGCGTGCCTTTCGGCAGCAGGCGCAGCAGGTACTCGGCACCGAGGATGGCGAACAGGTACGCTTTCGGGTTGCGGTTCAGGGTCGACAGGAAGACATGGCCGCCCGGTTTCACCAGCGTGGCGCAAGCCTTGACGATGGCGGCGGGATCCGGCACGTGTTCGAGCATTTCCATGCAGGTCACGACGTCGTACTGGCCCGGCTCTTCCTCGGCCATGGCTTCGGCGGCGATCAGCTTGTAGCGTACCTTGGCACCCGATTCCAGGCTGTGCAGGTCGGCCACTTTCAGGGCCTTGTCGGACAGGTCGATGCCCGTCACGTCGGCGCCCTTGCGGGCCATCGATTCGGCCAGGATGCCGCCGCCGCAGCCGATGTCGATCACG
Organism: Janthinobacterium sp. TPC_1; assembly: GCF_056037845.1. Taxonomy (NCBI): domain Bacteria; kingdom Pseudomonadati; phylum Pseudomonadota; class Betaproteobacteria; order Burkholderiales; family Oxalobacteraceae; genus Janthinobacterium; species Janthinobacterium sp. TPC_1. The sequence goes on from NZ_CP195157.1 coordinate 2,980,445, forward strand.
CGCTTGCCGGCCAGCGGCACTTTTGCGTTGATCCATTCCAGGCGCAGGGGGTTAATTTCGTGCAGGGGACGAAACTCGGAAGTGGGGTCCCACCAGCGGTGGGCCAGCTCACTGAATTTTTGGATTTCGAGAGGGTCGGCGTTCATAGGTCGAATAATAGCGGCAATTTTACAATTGGGCAGCCACGGACGAAAAAAAACCCCGCCATGGCGGGGTTTTTCATGCTGTCCTTGACTTGCGCGATGTCTTGCGGCAAGTCGAGGGGCTCAGCTATTACTTGTTGCGGGTACCAACAACTTCGATTTCCACGCGACGGTTTTTCGCACGGCCTTCGGCAGTTTTGTTGTCAGCAACAGGTTGTTTTTCGCCTTTGCCTTCGGTGTACACGCGGTTGCTTTCAACGCCTTTGGTGACCAGGTAGGCTTTGACAGCATCAGCACGACGTACCGACAGTTTTTGGTTGTAAGCATCGGTGCCGACGGAGTCGGTGTGACCCACAGCGATGATGACTTCCAGGTTGATGCCGCCCAGTTGTGCGGACAGCTCGTCCAGCTTGGCTTTGCCTTCTGGCTTCAGCGTAGCTTTGTCGAAATCGAAGAAGGCATCAGCAGCGAAGCTGACTTTTTCCGAGGTAGGAGCAACGACGACTGGTACTGGTACGACAACGACTGGTGCCGGTGCTGGTACGACTGGTGCTGGAGGAGCCACGCATTTGCCGTCTTGCAGGGTTTCTGGCTCTACGCACAGTGGCACGTCGCAACCTGGCACTGCGTCAGCAGGTGTCCAGTAGCCGGTACGCCAGCACAGACCGAATGGGTCACGCACGATGACGCCGCGGGCATCTTGCACGTAAGCGCTTTTTGGGCTTGGTGCTTTGATGTCAGTGGTAACTGGCGCGAATGGTGGGGAGGTTGGGGTTTGGGCCGAAGCCGAGCCAGCAATCACTGCGGATGCAGCGAAAAACAGCGTTACAAATTTATTCATTCTTTTTTCCTTTCGGGGGGTGATATCCGCAGAACAACACTGCGCTACTGGTGCTACGTGCCAAGATTTTATCATGTAGACCATATGCGCTCGTTTCAGATTGCGAAACTAGCAATTAACTTCTCAGTCATTTTGCCACACGCATCAGGGGCGCACGACCGTGGTTAAATCAAAGCTTACCCGATTTTAGACCGCACGTTGTTTTTGCGCAACGAAAATGCCCATTTGTAACGCGTCTGTAACAATTGATCGGTTTTTTTGCCTCTTTTAAGGGCAGGCGTCTTGAACTGGTATTGCCATTGTGCATTATCGACAGGCCGGCGTGCACGCTCCCGGTGCAAACTGGCAATATTGCCGGTCTGGCCAATTTGTACAGGTAACAGGGCGCGCATGCTAAAATCGTGCGCTTGACTGTCAAGAGTGTGAAGCAAATGCCCGCGGCGGCGCTACCGCCCGGGATGGTTTGTCAGGCACTCTGCGACATGGACGCCGGGCCGCGCCAGCAGCGCGCAGTGCGGCATCCACGACGACAGCCACCCAGGATATGCAGTATTGCGTCATACATTGCGTAACAGATAAGTTAACCACAGCCTGAGATCAGTCGAACCGCCAATGGATCAATTCGCAAAAGAAACAATTCCTATTTCCCTCGAAGAAGAGATGCGCAAGAGCTACCTCGATTACGCCATGAGCGTGATCGTCGGCCGTGCCTTGCCCGATGCGCGCGATGGCTTGAAGCCAGTGCACCGCCGCGTCTTGTTCGCGATGCATGAAATGAATAACGTGTGGAACCGCCCTTACGTCAAGTGCGCCCGCGTGGTCGGCGAAACCATGGGTAAATACCATCCCCACGGCGATGCCTCGATCTACGACACCTTGGTGCGCATGGCGCAAGATTTTTCGCTGCGCTACATGCTCGTCGATGGCCAGGGCAACTTCGGTTCCGTCGATGGCGACGGCGCCGCGGCGATGCGTTACACCGAGTGCCGCCTGGACAAGATCGCCAGCGAGCTGCTGGCCGATATCGACAAGGACACCGTCGACTTCCAGCCCAACTACGACGGCAAGGAAAAGGAACCGACGGTCTTGCCGACGCGTATCCCGAACCTGCTGATCAACGGCTCGTCCGGTATCGCCGTCGGCATGGCGACGAACATTCCGCCACACAACATCACCGAAGTGATCGACGGCGCGCTGCATGTGCTGCGCAACCCGGAATGCACGATCGATGAATTGATCGAGATCATTCCCGCCCCCGATTTCCCGACCGCCGGCATCATCTATGGCGTGTCGGGCGTGCGCGACGGCTACCGCACGGGCCGCGGCCGCGTGGTGATGCGCGCCAAGACCCACTTCGAAGAATACGGCAAGGATGGCGGCCGCATCGCCATCATCGTCGACGAGCTGCCCTTCCAGGTCAACAAGAAATCCTTGCTGGAACGCATCGCCGAAAACGTGCGTGACAAGAAGCTGGACGGCATTTCCGACATCCGCGACGAATCCGACAAGTCGGGCATGCGCGTGGTGATCGAGCTGAAGCGGGGCGAAGTGCCGGAAGTGGTGCTCAACAACCTGTACAAGCAGACCCAGTTGCAGGACACCTTCGGCATGAACATGGTGGCCCTGGTCGATGGACAGCCGAAGCTGCTGAACCTCAAGCAGATGCTGCAACAATGCTTCCTGTCGCACCGCCGCGAAGTGGTCACGCGCCGCACCGTGTTCGAATTGCGCAAGGCGCGCGAACGCGGCCACGTGCTCGAAGGCCTGGCTGTCGCGCTGGCCAACATTGATGACTTCATCGCCATCATCAAGGCCGCGCCGACGCCGCCGATCGCCAAGGTCGAGCTGATGGCCAAGGCCTGGGATTCGTCCGTCGTGCGCGAAATGCTGGCCCGCACGGGCGACGGCACGACGCCGGGCGGCGTGGACGCCTACCGTCCGGAAAACCTGCCGAAGCACTACGGCATGCAGGCCGATGGCCTGTACAAGCTGTCGGACGACCAGGCGCAGGAAATCTTGCAGATGCGCCTGCAGCGCCTGACGGGCCTGGAACAGGACAAGATCGTCAATGAGTACAAGGACGTGATGGAACATATCGCCGACTTGCTCGACATCCTGGCCAAGCCGGAACGCGTCACCGTCATCATCACCGATGAAATGACCCTGGCGAAGAACGAATACGGCGCCGGCAACAAGGACGTGCGCCGCTCGCAGATCAGATCGAGCTCAATGCGACCGACCTGGAAACGGAAGACCTGATCACGCCGCAAGACATGGTCGTGACCCTGTCGCACACCGGCTACATGAAGGCGCAGCCGATCACCGAATACCGCGCGCAGAAGCGCGGCGGCCGCGGCAAGCAAGCCATGGCGACTAAAGAGGAAGACTGGATCGACCAGCTGTTCATCGCCAATACGCACGACTACATCCTGTGCTTCTCGGATCGTGGCCGCATGTACTGGCTGAAGGTGTGGGAAGTGCCGCAAGGCTCGCGCAATTCGCGCGGCAAGCCGATCGTCAACATGTTCCCGCTGCAGGACAACGAAAAGATCACCGTGATCCTGCCGCTGTCGGGCGAGAACCGCACGTTCCCGGAAGACCATTACGTGTTCATGTCGACCAGCCTGGGCACCGTCAAGAAGACGCCGCTGAAGGACTTCAGCAATCCACGCAAGGCCGGCATCATCGCGGTCGACCTGGACGACGGCGACTTCCTGATCGGCGCGGCGCTGACGGACGGCCAGCACGACGTGATGCTGTTCTCCGATTCGGGCAAGGCAGTGCGCTTCGACGAAAACGATGTGCGTCCGATGGGCCGCACGGCGCGCGGCGTGCGCGGCATGAACCTGGAAGAAGGCCAGCACGTGATCGCCCTGCTGGTGGCCGAGAACGAGCAGCAGTCGGTGCTGACGGCCACGGAAAACGGCTACGGCAAGCGCACGCCGATCACCGAGTACACGCGCCATGGCCGTGGCACGAAAGGCATGATCGCCATCCAGACCAGCGAGCGCAATGGCAAAGTGGTTGCCGCGACCCTGGTCGATGCCAGCGATGAAATCATGCTGATCACCACCGGTGGCGTCTTGATCCGCACCCGCGTGTCGGAAATCCGCGAGATGGGCCGCGCGACGCAGGGCGTGACCCTGATCGCCGTGGAAGACGGCACCAAGCTGTCCGGCCTGCAGCGCGTGGTGGAAACGGATATCGACGAAGTCGAGCTGACGACGGAGGCGGACGCCGCGCCTGCGCCGGCAGCGGCCGAACCAGCCGATCCTGTCGACCCGGCCCAGCCGGAGTAAGATGATTGGGGCTCTTTCGGGAGCCCCAATTGCTATTGGCGTGCCTTTTCCTGGCGCCGCCAGCACAATTTCGTACGTCGGCTTAGCCCGTCGGGCGTAAGCCGACATGCATCGCCGGCAGTGCCCTTTTACCAGTCAATCAACATCCCGCATGCCATGAGAAAAATCGTCGCCACCTTCTTCGCCGCGTTTTCGCTGGCCTTTCTTGCGACCTTGCCGGCCCTGGCCCAGAGCACGCAAGCCACGCCCGCCCGCCAGGCGGCGCCCAGCCCCGCCATGAAGGTGGCCGTGCGGCGCATGCTCGACGCGATGCAATTCCCGCAGCTGACGCGCAACATCTTCGACCAGATGCTGCAATCGGTGCCCGCCATGATCCGCCAGTCGGCGCAGCAGCAAATCAGCAGCAACCCGAACCTGGACGAGCAGCGCAAGGCGCGCGCGCTGGCCAGCGCCGAGGAGGAGATCCCCGTCGCCATCGCCACCCTGACGCAGGTGCTGGCCGACCCGACCCTGATCGATGATCTGAGCGCCGAAATGGTGCCCCTGTACGCGCGCTTTTACACGGTGCAGGAAGTCGAGCAGCTGACGGCCTTCTACAAGACGCCGCTGGGCCGCAAGATGCTGGCCACCATGCCGCAACTGTCGGCCGAGTCGATGGCCATCAGCCAGCGCGTGCTGATCCCGCGCGTGAATGCCGTGCTTGACCAGGTCATGCGGGCGGCCACGCAGCCGCCCCAATAATTTCATTTTATTAAGGACTGTATCGTGACCCATATCTACAACTTCTCCGCCGGCCCCGCCGTCCTGCCCAAGGAAGTGCTGGCGCAAGCGGCGGCCGAGATGCAGGACTGGCATGACAGTGGCATGTCGGTGATGGAAATGAGCCACCGTGGTCCCGAATTCATCTCCATCTACAAGCAGGCGGTGGCCGACCTGCGCGAGCTGCTGGCCGTGCCCGAGAACTATAAAATCCTGTTCCTGCAGGGCGGTGGCCTGGGCGAGAACGCCATCATCCCCATGAACCTGGTGGGTCTGGCCGCGCAGCAGCCGGCCACCATCGATTTCGTGCATACGGGCTCGTGGTCGGGCAAGTCGATCCAGGAAGCGGGCAAGTATGCCAACGTCAACGTGGCCGCGTCGTCCAAGGCTGCCCATTTCACGGGCGTGCCGCCCGTCGCCGAATGGCAGCTGACGCCGGGCGCCGCCTACCTGCACATCTGCACCAATGAAACCATCGACGGCGTGGAATTCCAGCAGGCGCCGAATGTCCCCGCAGGCACCACCATCGTGGCCGACATGTCTTCGCACATTCTGTCGCGCGTTATTGACGTATCGCAATATGGCGTCATTTTTGGCGGCGCGCAGAAAAATATCGGCCCGGCCGGCCTGACCCTGGTCATCGTGCGCGAAGACTTGCTGGGCAAGGCGCTGCCGATCTGCCCGTCCGCTTTCGACTGGACCATCGTGGCCGAACATGAGTCGATGTACAACACGCCGCCTACCTATGGCATCTATATCGCCGGCCTGGTTTTCCAGTGGCTCAAACGCCAGGGTGGCGTTGCAGCCATGGAACAGCGTAATATTGACAAAGCGGCGCTGCTGTACGCGGCGCTCGATGCGGACGATTTCTACCAGAACCGGGTCGACCCCGCATACCGCTCGCGCATGACCATCCCGTTCTATCTGCGCGACGAAAGTCTGAACGACGCATTCCTGGCCGGCGCCAAGCAGCGCGGCCTGCTGCAACTGAAGGGCCACAAGTCCGTCGGCGGCATGCGTGCATCGATCTATAACGCGATGCCGATCGAGGGCGTGCAAGCCCTGGTGAATTATCTGAACGAGTTTGCCGGACGCTGAGTCGCTTAACCGACCGCGCCGGCCCGCCGCCGGCGCAGGCCGCGCGGCAATGATTGAAGTACAGCTGACGAAACAAACCAACCATGACCGATAAATTGAAACCGCTGCGCGAACAGATCGATGCCATCGACGCGCAAATCCTCGAACTGCTGAACCGCCGCGCGCAGATCGCCCAGCAAGTGGGCCACGTGAAGGCCGAAACCCAGGCGCCCGTGTTCCGCCCCGAGCGCGAAGCGCAGGTGCTGCGCGGCGTGGCCGAGCGCAATCCCGGCCCCATGGGCGACCGCGAAGTGCAGACCATCTTCCGCGAAATCATGTCGTCCTGCCGCTCGCTGGAAAAACGCGTCACCGTGGCCTATCTTGGCCCGGCAGGCACCTTCAGCGAACAAGCCGTGTACCAGCAGTTCGGCAGCGCCGTCGAAGGCTTGCCGTGCGCCTCCATCGACGAAGTGTTCCGCTCCGCCGAGGCGGGAACGGCGGATTTCGGCGTGGTGCCGATCGAGAATTCCTCGGAAGGCGCCGTCAACCGCACCCTGGACATGATGCTGCAGACTAGCCTCATCATCAGCGGTGAAGTCGCGATTGCCGTGCACCACAGCCTGATGACGAAGAGCGGCAACATGGATGGCGTCACGGCCATTTGCGCCCATTCCCAGGCGCTGGCGCAGTGCCAGGTGTGGCTGAACCAGAATTATCCGCACGTCGAGCGCCGCGCCGTGGCCTCGAATGCCGAGGCGGCGCGCCTGGCCGGCGAAGATGGCACGGTGGCGGCGATCGCCAGCGAACTGGCGGGCGCGCAGTACAAGCTGGGCGTGGTCAAGGGCCACATCCAGGACGACCCGCACAACCGCACGCGCTTTGCCGTCGTGGGCACCTTGCAGACGGCGCCGTCGGGCAAGGACCAGACCTCGCTGGTATTGGCCGTGCCGAACAAGGCCGGCGCCGTGTATCAGTTGCTGGCGCCCCTGGCCAGGCACGGCGTGTCGATGACGCGCTTCGAGTCGCGCCCGGCGCGCATGGGCAGCTGGGAGTATTATTTCTATGTCGACGTGGAGGGCCACGTGCATGACGCGGCCGTCGCGCAGGCGCTGGCCGAGCTGCAGAGCAACGCGGCGTTTTTCAAGGTGCTGGGGTCGTATCCGGTCAGCCTGTGAAGTTGTAGCGATTCTTACAATCACCCACTTTTTTAAAGAACACCATGTCTAAAAATATCGGTCCAGAATACGTCCGCGCCATCGCCCCTTACCAGAGCGGCAAACCGATCGCGGAAGTCGCGCGCGAATTCGGCCTCGACGAGGCAGCCATCGTCAAGCTGGCGTCGAATGAAAACCCGTACGGCATGCCGGAATCGGCCAAACAGGCGATGATCGCCGCCATCGATGACCTGGGCCGCTACCCGGACGCCAACGGCTTTGACCTGAAGGCCGTGCTGTCGAAACGCTACGACGTGCCGGCCGACTGGATCACCCTGGGCAACGGCAGTAACGACATCCTGGAAATCGCCGCGCACGCGTTTGTCGAGCACGGCCAGTCCGTCGTGTACTCGCAATACTCGTTCGCCGTGTACGCGCTGGCCACGCAGGGCCTGGGCGCGCGCCACATCGTCGTGCCGGCGCAAGCCTACGGCCATGACCTCGACGCCATGGCGGCGGCGATCGCCGACGATACGCGTCTGGTCTTCATCGCCAACCCGAACAACCCGACCGGCACCTTCCTGACGGCCGCGCAGCTGGAAGCCTTCCTCAAGAAAGTGCCTGCGCACGTCGTCGTCGTGCTGGACGAGGCCTACAACGAATTCCTGTCGGCCGACGACCAGTACGAGTCGACGGCGTGGGTACGCCAGTATCCGAACCTGGTGGTCTCGCGCACCCTGTCGAAGGCGTATGGCCTGGCCGGCCTGCGCATCGGCTTTGCCATCGCCCAGCCGGTGCTGACGGACCTGATGAACCGCATCCGCCAGCCATTCAACGTCAATTCGCTGGCGCAGGCGGCAGCGATTGCCGCCCTGAACGACAAGGCCTTCCTCGAGCAAAGCGCGCGCAACAACGCGGCCGGCTACCAGCAGTTCACGGAGGCGTTTACGCAACTGGGCCTGGAATATGTGCCGTCGCATGGCAATTTCGTGCTGGTGAAGGTGGGCGACGACGATGAAGCGGGCGCGCGCGTCAATCTGGCGCTGCTCAAGCAGGGCGTGATCGTGCGCCCCGTCGGCAGCTACGGCTTGCCGCAATGGCTGCGCATTTCCATCGGCCTGCCGCAGGAAAACGCCATCTTCATCGCCGCGCTGACGAAAGCGCTGGCCTGACGATATGACGACGCCTGCACTGAACAAGGTCGTCATTTTCGGCGTGGGCCTGATCGGCGGCTCGTTCGCGCGCGCCCTGAAGCACGCGGGCGCCGTCGCCACGGTGGTCGGCATGGGCCGGTCGCCGGCATCGATGGCGCGCGCGCTTGAACTGGGCATCATCGACGAAATCGGCGGCGACATGGCGCAAGCCATGGCGGGCGCCGATCTGGTGCTGCTGGCCGCGCCCGTGGCGCAGACGGGTGCCATCCTCGCGTCCATCGCGCCGCACCTGCAGCCGGGAACCATCGTCACCGACGCGGGCAGCACGAAAAGCGACGTGGTGGCGGCCGCGCGCGCAGCACTTGGTGGCAAGGTGGCGCAATTCGTGCCCGGCCACCCGATCGCGGGACGCGAGACGAATGGCCCTGACGCGGCCATCATTGACTTATATCAAGGCAAGAAAGTGGTGCTCACGCCGCTGGCGGAAAACGCCGCGCCCGACGTGGAGCGGGTGACGGCCGCCTGGCGTGCCTGCGGCGCCATCCTGCACACCTTGAGCCCCGAAGAACATGACAAGGTGTTTGCCGCCGTCAGCCATCTGCCGCATTTGCTGGCCTTTGCGCTGGTCGACGACATCGCCAACAAGCCGCACGCGGGCCTGCTGTTTCAATACGCGGCCAGCGGCTTTCGCGACTTTACGCGCATCGCCGGCTCATCGCCGGAAATGTGGCGCGACATCAGCCTGGCCAACCAGCCGGCGCTGCTGCACGAACTGGACGCCTACCTGGCGCAGTTGACGACCTTGCGCGCCCACCTGGCCGCCAACGACGGCGCCGCCATCGAGGGCGTGTACGCGAACGCCCAGCACGCGCGGCAGCAATGGATAGAGGCGATCGAAACGGCGGAAGCGCCCGCGCCCACACAATAATTGAAGGATTCCAGCATGACCCAGATCAAGCACTACCCCCACCATATCGATTTGAAGCCGGTGATGCACGTCGAAGGCACGGTGCGTTTGCCCGGCTCGAAAAGCATTTCCAACCGCGTGCTGCTGCTGGCCGCGCTGGCCAGGGGCACGACGAAAATCATCGATTTGCTCGCTTCCGACGACACCTTCGTCATGCTGACGGCCCTGACGTCGCTGGGCGTCAAATGGACGCAGGATGAATTGACGGGCGACCCGGCCACTGCCCACCAGGTGCACCACGTGGAAGGCTGCGGCGGCGTGTTCCCGCACCACGCGGCGGACCTGTTCATGGGGAACGCCGGCACGGCGATCCGCCCGCTGACGGCGGCGCTGGCCGTGATCGGCGGCGACTACACGCTGCATGGCGTGTCGCGCATGCACGAGCGCCCCATCGGCGACCTGGTCGACGCGCTGAACGCCGTCGGCACGCAGATTGAATACACGGGCGAGCAGGGCTTCCCGCCACTGCGCATTCGCCGCGGTCACATCCACGCGCAGCGCATCGCCGTGCGCGGCAACGTGTCGAGCCAGTTCCTGACGGCCTTGCTGATGGTGGCGCCGCTGATGGCGCGCGACCATGCCGTGACCATCGATGTCACGGGCGAGCTGATTTCGAAGCCGTACATCGAGATTACCCTGAACCTGATGCGCCGTTTCGGCGTGAAGGTCGAGCATGACGGCTGGCAGTCGTTCACCGTGCAGCCGGGCCAGCAGTATCAAAGCCCGGGCACCATCCACGTGGAAGGCGACGCCTCGTCGGCCTTCGTACTTCCTGGCGGCCGGCGCCATCGGCGGCGGTCCCGTGCGCGTGGAGGGCGTGGGACGCGACAGCATCCAGGGCGACGTGCGCTTCGTCGAAGCCTTGCAGCAGATGGGCGCGACCATCACCATGGGCGAGAACTGGATCGAGGCCCGTTCGAACGGCGTGCTGAAAGCCGTCGACATGGACTTTAATCACATCCCCGACGCGGCCATGACGATCGCCGTGGCGGCCCTGTACGCGGACGGCACCAGCACCTTGCGCAATATCGCCAGCTGGCGCGTGAAGGAAACGGACCGCCTGGCCGCCATGGCGACGGAATTGCGTAAACTGGGCGCCGAAGTGGAAGAGGGCGCGGACTACCTGCGCGTGACGCCGCCGGCCGAAATCCAGGCAGCGACCATCGACACGTATGACGACCACCGCATGGCCATGTGCTTTTCGCTCGCCTCGCTCGATGGCGCCGCGCGCCGCGGCAACGAGATGCGCATCAACGACCCGAAATGCGTGGCCAAGACCTTCCCCGAGTATTTCGCCGCATTCGCGGGGATTGCCAAAGACACCTTGATTTAATTGATTGTTTAATACTATGCCAACCTCCAACATCCCAGTCATCGCCATCGACGGCCCCACCGCTTCCGGCAAGGGCACGGTGGCCCATCGCGTGGCCGACAAGCTGGGCTTTCATTACCTGGACTCGGGCGCGCTGTACCGCCTGACGGCCTTGAGCGCGCTGCGCCGCGGCACCGACTTGCGCGACGAGCACGCGCTGGCCAAGCTGGCCGAGCACTTGCCCTGCCATTTCGCGGGCGGCGAAATCCTGCTGGCGCAGGAAAACGTCACCGAACAGATCCGCGCCGAAGAAGTGGGTAATACGGCGTCGAAAATTGCCGTATTGCCAACGGTTCGCCATGCCCTCGTGGGCTTGCAGCTGGGTTTTCGCAAGACGCCGGGCCTGGTGGCCGACGGGCGCGACATGGGCACGGTGATCTTCCCGCATGCCCAATTGAAGGTCTTTCTCACGGCCAGCGTCGAGGCGCGCGCGCAACGGCGCTACAAGCAATTGATAGACAAGGGTTTTTCTGCTAATATGGAAGACCTTCTGATGGATTTGCAGGCGCGGGACGAACGTGATACTCACCGTGCGATTGCGCCGCTGGTCCCCGCGGAAGGGGCGCATGTCCTCGATACGTCGGAAATGACGGCAGATGATGCCGTCGAAACCGTGTTGAAATGGTATGCAGCTGCAGCAAAATAGTGTGATTTCTATGCTATGTGGTGCCCGTTGACGGCTCCTGGCCTGTCCGGGTGTGTCAAAAACCTAACCCAGTTTAAGTCGCATCGTGCGATCTCTGCTGGATAACCTGTGTGAACCCTATGTCTACTGTTACAACTAACGAATCTACCGGTATGGAAAGTTTTGCTGCGCTCTTCGAGGAATCGTTGTCGCGTCAAGATATGCGCTCCGGCGAAGTTATTTCCGCTGAAGTCGTGCGCCTCGACCACAATTTCGTGATCGTCAACGCCGGCCTCAAATCCGAAGCATTCATCCCTGTCGAAGAATTCAAGAACGACCACGGCGAACTGGAAGTCAAAGTTGGTGATTTCGTTTCCGTGGCGATCGAATCGCTGGAAAACGGTTTCGGCGATACCATCCTGTCGCGCGATAAAGCCAAGCGTCTGGCTTCGTGGCTGGCTCTGGAAAAAGCAATGGAATCGGGCGAAATCGTCGTCGGTACCGTCAATGGTAAAGTCAAAGGCGGTCTGACCGTGTTGACCAACGGCATCCGCGCATTCCTGCCGGGTTCGCTGGTTGATACCCGTCCTGTCAAAGACACCACCCCATTCGAAGGCAAAACCCTCGAATTCAAAGTGATCAAGCTGGATCGCAAGCGTAACAACGTGGTTCTGTCCCGCCGCGCCGTCATCGAAGCTTCGATGGGCGAAGAGCGTCAGAAACTGATGGAAACGCTGAAAGAAGGCACGGTCGTGACCGGCGTCGTCAAAAATATCACCGACTACGGCGCGTTCGTGGATCTGGGCGGTATCGATGGCTTGCTGCACATCACCGACCTGGCATGGCGCCGTGTACGTCACCCGTCGGAAGTTCTGACGGTTGGCCAGGAAATCACCGCCAAAGTCCTGAAATACGATCAAGAGAAAAACCGTGTTTCGCTGGGCGTGAAACAACTGGGCGACGATCCTTGGACCGGTCTGTCCCGTCGTTACCCACAAAGCACCCGTCTGTTCGGTAAAGTAACGAACCTGACCGACTACGGCGCGTTCGTTGAAGTGGAACAGGGTATCGAAGGTCTGGTACACGTTTCCGAAATGGACTGGACGAACAAAAATGTTGCTCCTAACAAAGTTGTCCAACTGGGCGACGAAGTAGAAGTGATGGTTCTGGAAATCGACGAAGAGCGTCGTCGTATCTCGCTGGGCATGAAACAGTGCAAAGCCAATCCATGGGACGACTTCGGTGTTACCCATAAGAAAGGTGACAAAGTCCGCGGCGCGATCAAATCGATCACCGACTTCGGCGTGTTCATCGGCCTGGCCGGCAACATCGACGGTCTGGTGCACCTGTCCGACCTGTCCTGGACCGAAACCGGCGAAGAAGCCGTGCGTCGCTTCAAGAAAGGTGACGAACTGGAAGCCATCGTTCTGGCCATCGACGTTGAGCGCGAGCGCGTTTCCCTGGGCGTCAAGCAACTGGAAGGTGACCCATTCAACAACTTCGCAGCCATGAACGACAAAGGCTCGCTGGTAACCGGCACCGTTAAATCGGTTGAGCCTAAAGGCGCCGTGATCCAACTGTCCGAAGAAGTTGAAGGCTACCTGCGCGCTTCCGAAATCTCGCGCGACCGCGTTGAAGATGCTGGTACGCACCTGAAAGTCGGCGACACCGTTGAAGCCATGGTGTTGAACATCGACCGCAAAGCCCGTGGTATCCAACTGTCGATCAAAGCGAAAGACAACGTGGAAACCCAGGAAGCCATGCAGAAATGGCAGCTACCGACAACAACGCAGCTTCGGGCACCACCAGCCTGGGCGCCTTGTTGAAAGCTAAGTTCGATAACAAGAACTAAGACTTCGCGGATACTGGCAGATGACAAAGTCCGAGCTGATCAACCGCCTCGCTGAGCGTTATTCTCAGCTGGTGGCGAAAGATGCGGAGTATGCCGTCAAGACCATTCTCGATGCGATGACCAACGCCCTGGCGACCGGTCAGCGTATCGAGATCCGCGGTTTTGGCAGTTTTGCCCTGAACAGCAGGCCCCCGCGCATCGGCCGCAACCCGAAATCCGGCGACAAGGTGATGGTGCCCGAAAAACGGGTACCCCACTTCAAGCCGGGCAAACAGTTGCGCGAGCGGGTGGACGCGATGGTCGGGCAACCGATTATCGAGGATTAATCGTCTGCTGGAAGGCGACATAGAAAGCGGCGTCCCTTGGATGCCGCTTTTTTTTGTTAATATGCTGAGAATACCTGACATAAGCTACTGCGCGTCGCGCTTTGCGGCCGGCGATGCTCACCGTGCTCGAGCACGGTTGCGCTTCTTGGCCACAAATCACTGACGCTCGCTGCGCTTCTGTCAGGCATTCCAAGGTTGTGCCATACGGGCATTTTTTGTACTTTCTGGGCGTATCGATGAAAATCATCTCCACCATCGTTGGCTGTGTTCTTTTCGTCCTGTTCTTCAGTTTTGCGCTGAAGAATGCGCAGGTTGTCGACCTGCATGTTTTCCTCAATTATGAAATTCGCGGCCCCCTGGTCCTGATGCTGCTGGGCTTTTTTGTCGCTGGCGCCAGCCTGGGCGTGCTGGCCCTGACGCCGACCGTGTTCCGTCACCGCCGCGAAGCGAGCAAGCAAAAAACCACCATTGCCGCGCTGCAGACAGTTGGCGTGCCCAGCAATGTCCAGCCGCAACCGGACAGCGTGAGCGCGCAGTAAGCGCCGTCCTCGCTCCTATCTCTCTTACTCGAATAAAAACAATCGCATGGATTTTGAACTCTGGTGGCTCTTGGGTATCCCGGTGTTTTTCGCGCTGGGCTGGATTGCCGCGCGTGTTGACATTCATCAACTGGTGTCCGAATCGCGCAGCCTGCCGCGCAATTACTTCAAGGGCTTGAATTTCCTGCTCAATGAACAGCACGACAAGGCCATCGACGCCTTCATCGAAGTCGTCAAGCTGGACCCGGAATCGGCCGATATGCATTTTGCGCTGGGTAATCTGTTCCGCCGCCGCGGCGAGACGGAGCGCGCCATCCGCGTGCACCAGAACTTGCTGGCGCGCCCGGATCTGCCGCTGGAACAGCAGGGCCATGCCGCCTACGAGCTGGGCATGGATTACCTGAAGGCGGGTTTGCTGGACCGCGCCGAAGAAACCTTCAACAGCCTGGTCGACACGCAATATGCGGCCCAGGCGCGCCGCGCGCTGCTGGAAATCTACCAGCGCGAAAAGGAATGGCCACGCGCCATCGAAGCGGCCGTGGGCTTGCAGGAATCGGGCGCCGGCGCGCGCCAGAAGGAAATCGCCCAGTTCTATTGCGAGCTGGCGCATGACGCCCTCGTGCACATGAAACCGGACGAAGCCATGCCGCTGCTGGAAAAAGCCTTGCAGACGGACCGCAAGAGCGTGCGCGCCACCATTCTGACGGGCGACGTGCTGCTGGCGCGCGGCGACGTGGAAGGCGCGCTGACCACCTGGCGCCGCGTCGAGCAGCAAAGCGTGCCGCACGTGGCCCTGGTGGCCCAGCGCCTGATGGATGGTTACACCAGGCTGGGCCGTCCGCAGGAAGGCGTCAACCTGCTGCGTTCCTACCTGGAAGAGGCGTCGTCGATCGACCTGATCGAAGTCGTCTTCAAGGCCGTCATCGAACTCGACGGCGTGGAAGCGGCGAAGCAGCTGGTCAGCGCGGAATTGCGCCGCACGCCAACCTTGCTGGGCCTCGATAAACTGCTGGAAGCGCGCATGATGGATGCCCCGGCCGCCATCTGGTCGGAGCTGTCGATGGTGAAAAACCTCGTGCACGGCTACACGCAGAAGCTGGCCCGCTACCAGTGCAGCCACTGCGGCTTCAAGGCGCGCCAGTTCTACTGGCATTGCCCTGGCTGCAACAAGTGGGAAACCTACCCACCGCGCCGCACTGAAGAATTAAATGTCATGAATTGATCAATCGTACACGCCACCTTGCCTCGCGCAACGTGGCGTGTACTCGTATGTAACACCTATATTTCAGAAATACGGCACAACCATGAAAATCACTATTATCGGCACCGGCTATGTTGGCCTCGTGACCGGCGCCTGCCTGGCGGAGCTGGGCAACGACGTCTTTTGCCTCGACCTGGACGCACAGAAGGTCGCTTTGCTCAACAGCGGCGGCATCCCCATCCATGAACCGGGCCTGGAAGAAGTCGTCGCGCGCAACCGCGCCGCCGGGCGCATGACCTTTTCCACCGACGTCGAAGCGGCCGCCGCGCACGGCGTGATGCAATTCATCGCCGTCGGCACGCCGCCCGATGAAGACGGCTCGGCCGACTTGCAATACGTGCTGGCCGCCGCGCGCGGCATCGGCAAGTACATGACGGACTTCAAGGTCATCGTCGACAAGTCCACCGTGCCCGTCGGCACGGCTGAAAAAGTGCGCGCCGCCATCCAGGGCGAACTCGACGCGCGCGGCGTGGCCGCCACGTTCTCGGTGGCGTCGAACCCGGAATTCCTGAAGGAAGGCGCGGCCGTCGAAGACTTCATGCGCCCGGACCGCATCGTCGTCGGCGTCGATGCCACGCCGGACGGCGAGCGCGCACGCGAATTGCTGAAAAGCCTGTACGCGCCGTTCAACCGCAACCACGAGCGCACCCACTGGATGGACGTGCGCTCGGCCGAGTTCACCAAATATGCGGCGAATGCCATGCTGGCCACGCGCATTTCCTTCATGAATGAACTGGCGAACCTGGCCGACAAGGTGGGCGTCGATATCGAAGCCGTACGCCATGGCATCGGTTCCGACCCGCGCATCGGCCATAGTTTCCTGTACGCCGGTTGCGGCTATGGCGGTTCCTGCTTCCCGAAAGACGTGCAGGCGCTCGAGCGCACGGCGCGCGGCTACGGCCAGGAATTGCTGATCCTGCGTGCCGTCGAAGCCGTCAACGACCAGCAGAAGCAGGTGCTGGGACGCAAAGTGGTCACTCGCTTCGGCGAAGATTTGACGGGCCGGCATTTCGCCGTGTGGGGCCTGGCCTTCAAGCCGAATACGGACGACATGCGCGAAGCGTCGGCCCGCGTCCTGCTGGCGGACTTGCTGGGACGCGGCGCAACCGTGGCCGTGTACGACCCCGTCGCCATGGCCGAGGCGCGCCGCGTGCTGCAACTGGACTTGACGCCGGAGCAATTGGCGAAGGTGCGCTTTGCCGACAGTCCGAAGGATGCGCTGCAGGACGCCGATGCGCTGCTCATCGTGACGGAATGGAAAGCCTTCCGCAGCCCCGACTTCGAGCAGGTCAAGGCGCGCCTGAAGCAGGCCGTGATCTTTGACGGACGCAATCTGTTCGAGCCGGCCGTCATGGCCGAGAACGGCATCGAATACCACGGGATCGGTCGCTCGATCCTGACGCGCGCATGAGCGCCAATGAGGTGGTCGCCTTGACGGCGCCGGCCGCATTGGCCCAGGTACGCCTGCTGGTGGTGGGCGATGTGATGCTGGACCGCTACTGGTTCGGCGACGTCAGCCGTATTTCGCCGGAAGCGCCCGTGCCCATCGTGCGCATCGAGAAGCGCGAAGAGCGCCTGGGCGGCGCGGCCAACGTGGCGCGCAACGCGGCCGCGCTGGGCGCGAAGACGAGCTTGCTGGGCGTGGTGGGCGACGACGAGGCCGGCAGCCAGGTCGAGCGCCTGCTCGAAGGCGGCGGCATCCACAGCTATCTGCAGCGCGACGCGGCCATTTCCACCATCATCAAGCTGCGCGTGATCGGCCGCCAGCAGCAGATGCTGCGCATCGATTTCGAGGATGCGCCCAGCGACACGGTGCTGCGCGACAAGCTCAAGCAATTCAACGCGCTGTTGCCCAGCTACGACGTGGTGATCCTGTCCGATTACGCCAAGGGCAGCCTGGTGAACGTGGCCGAGATGATCAAGGCGGCCCGCGCCGCCGGCAAGATCGTCATGGTCGATCCGAAAGGCGATGATTTCAGCCGCTATGCGGGAGCGTCAGTGCTCACTCCGAACAAGTCCGAGCTGCGCCGCGTGGTCGGCAGCTGGAGCACGGAAGAGCAACTCACGGAACGCGCGCAGCAGATGCGCGCGCAGCTGGGGCTGGACGCCTTGCTGCTGACGCGTTCGGAAGAAGGCATGAGCCTGTACACGGCCGATGACGTGCTGCACATGCCCACCGATGCGCGCGAAGTGTTCGACGTCTCGGGCGCCGGCGACACGGTGATCGCCACCATGGCGGCCATGTTGGGCGCAGGCATGGGCCTGGGCGACGCCGTGCGCACGGCCAACCGCGCCGGTGGCATCGTCGTCGGCAAGCTGGGCACGGCCACCGTCACCCGCGAGGAGCTGTTCCCGCAGTAAATTGTTGCACTACCTGCGTCAGGCCGTTTGATCTGGCGCAGGTTTTCCTGCCGTTCTGCCGTGCCGTCTTGTCAACCATATCACGCCACAGCCGTTAAAGCCGTTAAGGCGCTGTTCCTCCCTTGCGTTCGAGTCATCTTGAAACCACATCACGGAGAGATACCCATGTTCAAAAAAATACTGCTGGCCATCGCCACCCTGATCGCGACGATGGGCTTTGCCTTTGCCCAGGTCGATGTCAACAAGGCGGACCAGGCGGCACTCGACAGCGTCAAGGGCATTGGGCCCGTCACGTCGAAAGCCATCATCGACGAGCGCGCCAAGGGCGGCGCCTTCAAGGATTGGGCCGATTTCGAAAGCCGCGTGAAGGGCATCGGCCCGAAAAGCTCCGTGAAGCTGTCGGAAGCGGGCTTGCAGGTGAATGGCCAGGCCAAGTCCGGCGCGCCGGCGGCGCCCGCCCCGGCGGCGAAGGCTGCCCCGGCAAAAAAGGAAGCTGCTGTGAAGGAAGTTGCAGCGAAAGAAGCCGCACCGAAGCCAGCTGCTGCGACCGACACCGCTGCGGCGCCAGCCAAGACGGCCGCTGAAACGAAGAAAGAAGCTGCTGCAGCCAAGAAAGAAGCCAAGGCCGCTGCTGCTGCAGCCAAGAAAGAAGCCGCCGCCAAGGCAGTGCCCGCTGCAGCGCCTGCCGCCGCCGCAGCCGATGGCGCCGCGCCCGTGAAGACGGCCGCCGAAGCGAAGAAGGAGGCTGCCGCTG
The DNA here is from genome assembly GCF_056037845.1 of Janthinobacterium sp. TPC_1. NCBI lineage: Bacteria > Pseudomonadati > Pseudomonadota > Betaproteobacteria > Burkholderiales > Oxalobacteraceae > Janthinobacterium > Janthinobacterium sp. TPC_1. The sequence goes on from NZ_CP195157.1 coordinate 2,998,929, forward strand.
CCAAGAAAGAAGCGAAGGCTGCTGCCGCTGCCGCGAAGAAAGAAGCGAAACTGGCTGCCGCCGAGGCGAAGAAAGCGGAAGCCGAGAAAAAATAAGCGTTTTGTTGTAGAGCGTGCTGCGTGGTGGTGCCGCGCAGCATGCAAGAAAACCCCGCGTGGTACCGGCCGCGCGGGGTTTTTATGCGACAGCCAGTTTACAGCTGCGACTCGATCGGCAGCCAGCGCATCACGGACACCAGCATGCGGCGCCAGAAACCCGACTCCGGATCGTGCGTCCATAGCTTGGCGGGCTGCTCGGTGGCGTCGGACCAGCGCAAGGCGCCGCCGTCGAGGAACAGGCGGTAGCTGGTGTCGGCCGAGGTCGAGTGCAGGAACAGGGCGCGCATGTCGGCCGCCAGCGCGGCATCGTCGAACAGCACGCCCATTTCCGTGTTCAGCTGGGCCGAGCGGGGATCGAGGTTGAAGGAGCCGACGAAACCACGCCGGCCATCGACCACCACGGCCTTGGTATGCAGGCTGGCGCGGCTCGAACCCATCAGGCTGATGCGCTTGCGATGCTGCGTCTTCAATTCATACAGGTCGACGCCGCCATCGAGCAGCAGCTGGCGGTAGCGCGCATAGCCCGCATGCACGAGGGCCACGTCGGTGGCCGCCAGCGAGTTGGTCAGCACCTTGACCTGGACGCCGGCCGCGACCTTGTCGCCCAGCAGCGTGCTCAGCGCCGTGCCGGGCACGAAGTAGGGCGAAGTCAGCAGCGCTTCTTCGCGCGCCTGCGTCAGCAGGGGCAGCAGGCTGTGCATGAGCCAGTGCTCGCTGCGCTGCAGGCTGGCCACGGGCGCGGCTTTTTCCGGCGGGTCCGACAGCACCTGCACTTGCGCGCTCCAGTGCAGCCGCAGCCGGCCATCGAGGTGGGCCTGCAGCTGGCCCGTGTCGGTCAGTTGCCGCAAATACGGCGAAGCGCCCAGTTCTCCCGTCAGCGCATCGAGGCGGGCGCGCACCGCCTGCAATTCGGGCGCACCCGCGTTCTTGCCTGCATGCAAGGCACCGATGGGGAGGACGGCGCGGCTGTTCCAGAAGCGGTCGAAGATGTCGCTCGTCTGCTGCACGGCGGGGCCCACCAGCAGCAAGTCGGCATCCTGGAAATTGACTTGCTCGGCGGCATCGAAGTATTCATCGCCGATATTGCGCCCGCCGACCAGGGCGACCCTGCCGTCGACGATCCAGGCCTTGTTGTGCATGCGCCGGTTCAGGCTGACGGCGCGCAAGGCCATTTCCACGGCGCGCCACCAGATGCCGTCGCGGTTGCGGCTTGGATTGAAGATGCGCACGTCGATCAGCGGGTGGCTGTCGAGCGCGAGGATGGCGGCGTCCTGGCCCCGCGCATTGATGTCGTCGAGCAATACGCGCACGCGCACGCCGCGGTCGGCCGCGCGCAGCAGTTCGCGCACGAGCAGGCGGCCCGTGACGTCGTTATGCCAGATGTAGTACTGCAGGTCGATGCTGCGGCCCGCTTCGCGCGCGCTCAGGGCGCGCAGGGCGAACGCTTCCAGGTTGTCGTCGATCAGGGCCGTGCCGCTGTGGCCCGGGCGTTGCGCCAGTTGCGGCGCCAGCACGCGGTCGAGCAGGGTGGCATCCATCGCCACGGGCAAGGCCATTCCTGGCGCGCCCAGCGAACGCTGGGCAAAGCGCCCGTAGCTGTACAGGGCGGCGATGCTGAGCACGGCAAATAGCGTGCCCAGTAGCAATAGTTTGACGAGCATGCGGCGCACCGTCAGCGGGCCGCGGGCATGCTGCGGCGCGGGGAAAGCCTGGTGGTGTGGGGCATGCGGACTCTTTCAACGGGATGGCGAGAGCCGATTGTAGCAGTTTCTACAATGCACGATTTCAGGCCGAGCCCGCCGGCAGCCGCGCCAGGAAGCCGTGAATCTGGGAAACGACGGCCGCGCCTTCGCCGACGGCGGCGGCCACGCGCTTGGTCGAACCGGCACGCACGTCGCCGATGGCGAACACGCCCGGCACGCTCGTTTCCAGCGCGGCCCGCTCGGGCAGGTCGGGAGGCGGCTCGGTCAACAGCGCGGCGTGGCCGTGGGCGCGGCATTCGGCGCGCGTGACGTCGAAGCCCGTGCGGATAAAGCCCTGTTCATCGACGGCCACGGCGCAGTCGTGCAGCCAGTCCGTGTTCGGATCGGCGCCCACGAACAGGAACACGCGGCGCACGGCGCAATCGCACTCTGTGCCCGTCTGGTTGTTGCGCCAGCGCACTTCCGTCAAGCCATCGTCGTCGCCTTCGAGGGCGATGATTTCCGTGTGCGTGTGCAAGGTGATGTTGGGCGTGGCGGCGATGCGCTCGATCAGGTAGCTAGACATGCTGGCCGCCAGCCCTTCGCCGCGGATCACCATGTGGACCTTGGCGGCGTGGCCGGAGAGGAACACGGCCGCCTGGCCGGCCGAATTGCCGCCGCCGACCAGGATGATCTCTTCCTGCCGGCACAGCTTGGCTTCGATGGGTGAGGCCCAGTAATACACGCCCCGTCCCTCATACGTTTTCAGGTTGGCCAGCGAGGGGCGGCGGTAGCGCGCGCCGCACGACAGCACCACCGTGCGGGCGCGCACCTGCGTGCCGTCGCACAAGTTGACGCGCAGCGGCCAGGTGTCGCACAGCAAGTTGGCGGCGCTGGCCGGGGTGGCGATTTCGACGCCGAACTTTTGCGCCTGCACATAGGCACGTCCCGCCAGCGCCCGGCCGGAGATACCGGTGGGAAACCCCAGGTAATTTTCGATGCGCGCGCTGGCGCCCGCCTGGCCGCCATACGCGCGCTGTTCCAGCGCCAGCACCGACAAGCCTTCGGAGGCCGCATACACGGCCGTGGCCAGGCCTGCCGGCCCCGCGCCCACCACCAGCACGTCGAAGATCTTGTCGCCGGACAAGTCGGGCAGCATGCCCAGGCAGCGCCCCAGTTCCGCATTGCCGGGATTTTTCATGATCTTGCCGTCCGGACAGACCACCAGCGGCCATTCCTGCGGCGTGGGCTGGTAGCGCTGGGCCAGCGCGGCGGCGGCCGCATCGCTGGTCGGATCGAGCACCGTGTGCGGGTGGCCATTGCTCGACAGAAAGCTTTGCAGGTGGAACAGATTGCCATTGCCGCGCGGGCCCACCAGCACGGGGCCGCCCGAATTCGATTCGATCAGCGCCACGCGGCGCAGGATCAGGGCGCGCACGATGCGTTCGCCCATCTCCGCCTCGGCCACGATCAGCGCGCGCAGGGATTCCGAGCTGATGTCGAGCAATTCCACCTCGCCCACGGCGCTGCCATTGACGAGGGTGGGGCGGCCGGACAATTGCGCCACCTCGGCAATGAAATGGCCGACGCCCACTTCGCGCAGCACGGACGCCTGCCCCAGCACTTCGTGGCGCTTGATGCTGACGCGTCCGGACAGTATCACCAGCATGCCGAAGCTGCTGCTGCCCGCCTCGAACAGCGTCTCGCCATCGGCAAAGCGCTGCCGCGTGCCATAGCGCTGCAAGCGCTGCAGTTCGGGCGCATTGAAGACGGGCGAGATCTGGTGGCTGCGGCCCTGCAAGTCGAGCGTGGCGAACTGGACGGAATCGTCCTGCGTCGTTTCGGGAATGAATTCGGGGGTGCTGCTGGCCATGGCGAGTCCGATCGGAGGCTGAATAAGCAAATAACAAAAATAACTAACAGTGGCGAGTCTAGCGCATGCGGCGCGCGCCCGCCGCAATACCCTCTGCGCATGCCCGGAAATGGCGGTGCGGCAGGCGCCATGCGGCATGCGGCGGCATGCGCGCACGCGCACGCGAACCCGGATGCCTCCGCCGATCAGCGATACGCTGCCCAGCATCTCATATTAGAATGGGTCTTTGTTGAAATTACTCAAACAGACACGATGGCTTACAAGACACTTGAAGATACGATAGGCAATACCCCGCTGGTGCAGCTGACGCGCTTGCCGGGCGCCGATGCGCTTGCGCGCAACAACGTCATCCTGGGCAAGCTGGAAGGCAACAATCCGGCCGGCTCCGTGAAGGACCGTGCGGCCATGTCCATGCTCAAGCGCGCTGAAGAGCGCGGCGTCATCAAGCCGGGCGATACCCTGATCGAGGCGACCAGCGGCAATACGGGCATCGCCCTGGCCATGGCCGCCGCCTTGCGCGGCTACTACAAGATGCTGCTCTTGATGCCCGATAACCTCAGCGTGGAGCGCCGCCAGAGCATGGCCGCCTACGGCGCCGACATTTTATTGACGCCGAAGACGGGCGGCATGGAATATGCGCGCGACCTGGCCGAGCAGATGCAGAAGGATGGCCGCGGCGTGATCCTCGACCAGTTCGCCAACGAAGACAATTCGCGCGCCCACTATGAGAGCACGGGACCGGAAATCTGGCGCGATACCAACGGCCAGGTCACGCATTTTGTCAGCGCCATGGGCACGACGGGCACCATCATGGGCGTGTCGCGCTATTTGAAAGAACAGAATCCCGCCATCCAGATCATCGGCGCCCAGCCCGAGGAAGGTTCGCAGATTCCCGGCATCCGCAAATGGCCGGAAGCCTATTTGCCGAAAATCTACGACAAGTCGCGCGTGGACCAGGTGGAATACGTGAGCCAGGGCGTGGCCGAGCGCATGGCGCGCAGCCTGGCGGCGGAAGAGGGCTTGTTTTGCGGCATCTCCGCAGCCGGTGCGTGCGAAATCGCGCTGCGCATCTCGCAAACGGTGGAAAACGCGACCATCGTATTCGTCGTGTGCGACCGCGGCGACCGTTATCTGTCGACCGGTGTTTTCCCTGCGTAACGGCTGAAGTCATGGAACTGATGTTGGCCAGGACGGCCTGAGAACTGCTGAAAACTACCCCCTCCCCACGGCGGGGAGGGAAAACCTGCGAAACTGGCAGGATCAGCCTTGTGGCGTTTCGCCTTCTTTTGGCTTGAATTGTTTGTCGCTGATGCGGAATTTGTTACGACGGTCACCCATCAGGTAACGCAGGTCGCGGATGCTCAGGTCGCTGACTTCGTGCATGCGGATCAACAGCGATGCGCCGACCGGCAGGCGGTGGTGACGGATTTTGCTGATGACCGGTGGCGCTACTTCCAGCGCGCGGGACAAGGCTGCGTCGTTTTTCAGGCGCAGGTTTTCGATCAGGGTATCGAGCAATCTTTTGGGTTGTATTGAAGCAGATCGTCGGAGTCCGAATCGCTGTTCATATCAATGCCGACTTGGTTTGTCATGATGTTATTGTTCCTTCTGTAGTTGCACTGCAAAGTAAAAAACACTCGGAGCTCGCTCTTGCTGCGTTCATGTTCATTCTTTACTAAAAGGAACGAATTCACACACGGTACGATCCGGGATACAGTTTTTCATGATATATACACAATTGTACAACAGGATTCAATTTCAGACCGGAAAGCCTGCTAATCTTGCTTTGTACAGAATCGGTGTTGTCTGGTTGCAACACCTATTTATTCTTTATTATGCTCCATGATAGAACAAAAATTGTACTTTGACAAAAGTTAAGTATAAAACCATTTCCGTATTCCGTGCCGCACAAAGGCTGGCGAGCGAGGCTGGCACATGTTATCGGCCCTACCATAGTCTTGTTTGGTGGCCGCTTCAACATCCCTTACGCTTTCTTACAAGTAATATTATAACTTTACATGACTTTCGGTTAGCGTGCGCGCACTTGGCTGATGGCCTTGCCCAGGTCAATGACTGACATGGCATAAAAATAACTTCTGTTGTACTGAGTTATAGCAAAGAAGTTATTGGTTGCCAAGTGATACTCAGTTGCTTCTGAACCATTTTGTAAGTCGATCAAGCCGAACAGCATGTTCTGGGGCGTGGCCGCGACGGTGCTCACGCCCGCTTCCTGCAATTCCCCCAGCCGGTACTTGGCCTGCAAGCCCTGGCCGATGAATTTTTCCCAGGCGCGGCTGGCCGAGACGGTGACAGGATAGGTGCTGATGGCCGGATCGTCGCGCCGCCAGCCGTGTTCGACGAGGAAATGCGCGACGCTGCCGATGGCGTCGGCCGTGGAGTTGCGCAGGTCGATATGACTATCGCCATCGAAGTCCACCGCATATTTCATGATGCTGCTAGGCATGAACTGCGGCAGGCCGATGGCGCCCGCATACGAGCCGAGCAGGGTCAGCGGATCGATGCCATCCTTGCGCGCGTACAGCAGCGCGTTTTCCAGTTCTCCCTTGAAAAATTCCATGCGTGCGGCCCGCGTCGGGCTTTCCGGATAGGAAAACGCCAGGGTGGTCAGCGCGTCGAGCACGCGGAAGCGGCCCGTATTGCGTCCGTACACGGTTTCCACGCCGATGATGCCGACGATGATCTCGGCCGGCACGCCATATTCACGCTCGGCGCGCGCCAGCGCTTCCGCGTTCTCTTCCCAGAATTTCACGCCCGCATTGATGCGCACCGGCTCGATGAAGCGCGCGCTGTACGCTTGCCAGTTCTTCGGCTTGCCCGGCGGCGCCGGTTTCATCAGCTGCACGGTCGACTCGACATAGCGCACCTTGCCGATCAGGGTGTCGAGTCCGGCGCGGTCAAAGCCATGCTTGGCAGACATCTCGTCGAGGAAGGCGCGGACTTCTTTCCAGTTGGCATAGTCGACAAACTCGCCTTCGAAGTCGAATTTTGCCGGTGCTTTTTTGGCTGCGACCTTGGCGGGCGGGGCCTTGGCCGCGCGCACGGCACGGGCGCGGTCGGCGGCGGAAATATGGCTGTTTTCGCCGGCGTGCGCGGTGGCCAGGCACAGGGGAAAGGAGAGGAGCAGGGACAGGGCGGAGGTTTTGATCGGTAACAAGGAGCGTCTCATCGGCATTGGGTTAACAGGCGGCGCAAGCTGCGCCGCGCGCGGAGTTGTTCGTCTGGGTTGGCATTACCATACTTCATCGCGGCATAGATTGCCAGAAACTGTGCGATGGCGGCGTGCGCCTCGGGTGTGGCCTTGCCTGCGGCCAGGCGCGCAGCATAACCGTGCGGGCCTTCATGCGGCGCACGGCTGTGGCCGCGCCGCGCCTGCTGGCGGCAAAACTGCGCGTACAGGGCGTCGAGCGGATCGCCTTGCCGGGCTTGGCGCCACCAGACCAGTGCGCCGGCCACGGCGGACAGCAGGGCCAGCACGGCGCAAGCCAGTGCCAGTGTCTCTTCGCTGGCAAGTTTTTCAAGCCATCGAGCATGGCGCGCTGGCGCTGCGGCGTGGTGTCGAGCACCCAGCTGCTCCAGGCTTGCTCGGCCTGCTGCCATTGCTGGCGCCAGGCGGCAAGCGCCCCGTGCGCGCCGCCATCGAGGCCGGCCAGGGCGCGCCACGCCGTCAACGGCGACGGTGCCGGCGGCAGGGCGGCGTCCAGGTTGCGCTCGGTGCGCAGGGGTGCGACGGCGCCCGTGGGATCGATGCGCACCCAGCCCCGGCCCGCCAGCCACACTTCGCTCCAGGCGTGGGCATCGGACTGGCGCACCGTCAGGCTGGCACCGTCACTGTTGCGTGCGCCGCCCTGGTAACCGGTGACGACGCGCGCGGGTATGCCCATGGCGCGCATCAGCACGACGAAGCTGCCCGCGTAATGTTCGCAAAAGCCCGCCTGCGTCGTAAACAGGAAGTCGTCGACGCCATGCTTGCCCAGCAGCGGCGGCTGCAGGGTGTAGCGGAAGGGCGCGCGGCGGAAGTGCTCCAGCACGGCGGTGATGGCGTCGGCGGGCGCCAGCATCTGCGCGCCGCTGCCGCGCAGGGCGCGTGCCCAGGCCACGCTGCGCGGATTGCTGCCGGCGGGCAAGGCCAGCCAGGGTTGCTGCTGGGTCAAAGACAAGCCGGCCTGCAGCTGGTAGCGGGAGTGGGAACTGACGCGGTAACGTACGGTCGAAGTAATAGGCTGTATGGTCAGCACTTCCAGCGCGGACGACACGACGTAGGGATTGCCGGGCAAGCGTTCGATGCTGCGGGGCACGTCGAGCGCGAAGATGCGCCGCTGGCCGCTTGCCTGCAAGGTCACCTCATATTGGCTGGGCCGGCCTTCCAGCGCGATGTCGATGCGGCTGTCGCCGGCAGGCGCGCGCCCCTTCGCGCCCCGGCGCGTCCAGGTGGCGCCGTCGTAGTCTCCCAGCACCACGCCGCGCCAATACAGCTGCTCTTGCCGCGGGAGCGGGGCGGAAAAGCGGGCAGTGAAGACGGGTTCGCCAGACAGGGCCAGCGAGGCGATGGCGCCCGGTTGCATGCTGTCGGACAAGCCCGTGCGCGCCTGCGTGCCCTCGTGCGGCGCGCCCCACAGGGGGCCGTCGATGCGCGGCACGGCAAGAAACATCAGGGCCGCCAGGGGAAGGGCCAGCGCCAGCATGCGTCCCAGCAAACTTAATCTTTGCGCCAGGCGCGGCTGCAGCGTGCCGTACTGGGCCGACAGCAGGCCGGCCAGCAAGACGAGGACGGTAGCCAGCATCCAGGCGGCGCTGAGGATGCCTTGCGCATGGAAGAAGTTCGCCAGCAGGAGGAAAAAACTGAGGAAGACGAAGACGAAGATATCGCGCCGGCCATGCATTTCCAGCGATTTCAAGGCCAGCAGCAGGGCCAGCATGGCTACGCCGGGATCGCGTCCCAGCACGCTGCCATAGCTGGCGTACACGCCGGCGATGCCCAGCAAGGCCAGCGGCGCGAGCAGCGTGAGCGGCGGCTGGCGCCGGCCCCGCACGGTAATGATGGCGCGCCACAGCAGCAGCGCGGCGGCGGCCACCGACAGCCACGCAGGCAGGTGCAGCGCGTGCGGCGCCAGCACCATGGCGGCGGCCAGCAACAGCAGCAGCATGTCGGCCTTGTCGCGCGGCAAGCTGTTAAACCAGCGGATCATGGTGACTCCTTGCTGGGAGGTAAGTCATGCAGGGCCAGCGCGCGCAGGCAGGCGTCGCGCTGGCTGAGGCCCAGGCCCGGCGCCACGGTCAGCGCGCCCAGGCGCAAGCCATAGGGCTGGCCGTCCCGCTCCGCTGTCAGCACCCAGGCGGCCAGGCGAGACAAACGCGCTTCCGGCGCCAGCGCGTGCAGGGCGGCGTGCTCAAGCATGATGCTGCCAGGGGCTGCGCCCGCCTGCGCGTCGGTGGCAGGCTGGAATTGTTTGCTGAATAAATGCTCGCCGTCATGGCGGGCGATGTGGCGCCAGGCCAGTCGGTGCAACGGGTCGCCGGGCTGGTAGGCGCGCACGCCGGCCAGCTCCAGGGCGCCGCCGGACGTGCGCGGCGGTTGTGCTTGTTGCACCTGCCGCACCGTGCCGGCCGGCAAGGGCAGCGGCGGCGCGTTGTGCTCGGGCTGCGGATACACGAGCACGCGCGCCTCCGGCTGCCAGTGGCACCAGGCAACAAACAGGCCCAGCGGAAAACGGCCGGACAGGCGCACGGGAGGAGCCGCGAGCCATCCCCGTTGCTGCGCCGCTACGCCGATGCTGACGGCCGTTTCGCCGTGGGCGGCGATGTCGGCCAGGCTGGGCGCTGCCGGCGAGCCGAACGCGGCCAGGTGGATCGCATGGCGCGGGCGCGCGCTGCGGTTGATCAGGCGCAAGGTGAACAGGGCATGGCTGCCCGTGAAGACGGGCTTGCCGGGCGTGGCGGCCAAGGCCAGGCCCGCCAGGTTGCGGCTTGTAAACAGCATGTCGGCGATGGCGCAGGCGGCCGCGAAGTACGTCAGGGCGTAGCCCAGGCCCAGGCCGTAGTTGACGGCGGCGATCCACAGCGCCAGCAGCAGCACCGCAAAGGCCAGGCCCGCGCGCGAGGGGCGGATGTGCACGCGCTGCGCGCCCAGCCAGGGGCGTGCCGGCAGCCAGGAAACATTGCGCCAGCGCATGCCGGTCAGACGGGCGTGTTCAAGAGCATGTGCTGCAGCAGCGCGCGGCTATCCGAGGCTCCTTGCGCCGCATGCAGGCGGTGGGCGCAGACGGGCAGCAGCACGGCTTGCACATCGTCGGGCGTGACGTGGTCGCGTCCGGCCAGGGCGGCCCAGGCGCGCGCCGCCTGCAGCAGGGCCAGCGCGGCGCGCGGACTGAGGCCATCGGCAAACACGCCCGGCACGCGGGTGGCATGCACGAGGGCCAGCACGTAGTCGACCACGGCAGGCGAAGCGTGGATGGTGCGCAAGCCCGCCTGCGCCTGCAGCAATTCTTCCGCGTTCATGACGGCTGGCAAGGTTTGCAGCATGGCGCGGCGGTCGGCGCCCAGCAGCAGTTCCCGTTCGGCGGCCGCATCCGGGTAGCCCAGGGTGACGCACATGAGAAAACGGTCGAGCTGCGATTCGGGCAGGGGGAAGGTGCCCAGCTGGTGTGCGCAGTTTTGCGTGGCGATGACGAAAAACGGCTGCGGCAGCGCGCGCGTGACGCCGTCGAGCGTCACTTGCCGCTCTTCCATCGCTTCGAGCAAGCCCGATTGGGTCTTCGGCGTGGCGCGGTTGATCTCGTCGGCCAGCAGCACCTGGGTAAACAGGGGGCCTGGATGAAAAATGAAACTGGCGCTGCCCCGGTCATACACGCTCATGCCGGCCACGTCGGCCGGCAGCAGGTCGCTGGTAAATTGCTGGCGCTTCCATTGCAGGCCCAGCGAGATGGCCAGCGCATGCGCCAGCGTCGTCTTGCCCACGCCGGGCACGTCTTCGATCAGCAGGTGGCCGCCCGCCAGCACGCAGGCGAGGGTCTGGCGGATCTGTAACTGTTTGCCGACGAGAACTTCGCCGATCTGCTGTGCGGCCTGGTGTATTTTCGAAAACATGCTATTTCTATCACAGTACGATGGATTATTTAATTTACAATCGCTTTGGCTAGGTCAAAGCGCGCCGCCCGCCCGTTGCGCGCTCGTGGTAGATTAGAGAGGCAGCAAGGACGGCCAGGGCGGCACAGACCAGCCAGTGATTTTATGCGAGAACGCGCAGGGCGAACAGGAATGCCATGCAGTGTTCCCGGAGAATGGATAGAGACAGAGGTAACCAGTACAGCGCATGAGCACAGCCATTTATACCCATCCCGATTGCCAGCGCCACGAAATGGGCGACTGGCATCCCGAATCGCCGGCCCGCTTGCAGGCCATCAACGATCAATTGATCCTCGCGCACATCAGCGACCTGGTCGAGCACCGCGACGGCGTGCGCGCGCAATTGTCCGATATCGAGCGCAACCACAGCGCCACGGCCATCGGCCTGGTGCGCGACAACGTGCCGCCGGCGGGCGATTACTATCCGCTCGACGGCGACACCCTGCTCAACGCGCACAGCTACGAGGCGGCGCTGGCGGCCGCTGGCTCGGCCGTGGCCGCCACGGACGCCGTCATCGATGGCGAGATCAGCAACGCCTTTTGCGCGATCCGCCCGCCCGGCCACCATGCGCGGCCCAGCGAACCGATGGGTTTTTGCCTGTTCAATAATATCGCCATCGCCGCCAAGCATGCGCTCGACGTGCGCGGGCTTGAACGGGTCGCCATCGTCGACTTTGATGTACATCACGGCAATGGCACGGCCGAATCCGTGGCGAACGACCCGCGCATCCTGATGGTGAGTTTTTTCCAGCACCCGTTCTATCCGTACAGCGACGTCGAATCGTATACGGATACGCGCGTCAACGTGCCCGTGCCGGCCCGCTCGAAGGGTGACGCCGTGCGCCAGCTGGTGCTCGATCACTGGCTGCCCGCGCTGCACCGGCAGCAGCCGCAGATGATTTTCATTTCCGCCGGTTTCGATGCCCACCGCGAAGACGACGTGGGCGGCATGGGCCTGGTGGAGGCCGACTACACGTGGATGACGCAGCAGATGATGGCCGTGGCCCATCAGTATGGCAAGGGGCGCATCGTCAGCTGTCTCGAAGGGGGCTACAACCTGTCGTCGCTGGGCCGCAGTGTGGCGGCGCACGTGAAGGCGCTGGCGGAACTCTGACTACAGCAGGGTGGGGCGGCTGCGGGAATTGGTGTGGCGGTGCGTCTGGTAGTCGAGCGCATCGCCGGCCATGAAGCGGCGCCAGGCTTGCGTGTAGACGAGCGATGATTTCTCCGCATCGAAGCTGTCGAGCTGCAGCATGTCGCGGTGGTGCTTGATTTCATTGACCAATTGGTCATACAGCATTTGCAAGCCATAACTGTCCGCGCTCTGGCGTTTCAGGCGCTCTTCCAGCTGCGCCACTTGCCCCTGCAAACTGCCGGCATTCCCTCTTCCAGTCATTGCGCGGCGGGCGCTTGGGCGCCATGCCAGTGTGTTCCATCATCATATCGACCTATCCCCATCGCGTATCTCCCTGCACCTGGCGGAGCCAGCCTGGAAATAATTGCTTTTCATTTAAGAGGCGATATTAGAGCACACTTTTTTATTACTCTCAGTAAATATAAAAATCCTTGTGGAAATACTTGACCTGGCTTCCCCGGCGCGCATCACTGGCGCTGCGCTGCCTTCAACGGCGCTGCCGGGGCGGCTCCGGCTATTTTTCCGTCGTCGGCATAGGTCAGGGTCAGCAGGGTATTGTCGTCCCAGGTCACGTCATGCAGCGGCGGCACGAAGCGCTGGCGGTCTTGCGTGACGCGGATGTCCAGCGTGCGCTCGCCCGAGCGCGCCTGCACGGCCAGCAGCTTGCGCAGCACGGGAAACGGTACGTGGATCAGCGATGAGTGGCACGGTCCGCCCGCCAGGCGGAACAGGTTGCGCCGGACGAAGGGGAGCTGGTCCTGTTCGACTGCCCAGCGGATTTCGCATTCCAGGCGCAAGTCGCCCAGGCGGCGCACGTTCGCGGGCAGTCCCGGCGTATGGATGTCGGCGCGCCAGCGCAGGGTATCGCGCTTCTTGTTGCTGACCAGGTCGGCATTCGCATCGTAGGCCGTCTTGTCGCGCGTCAAGGTGAAGCTGCCGTCCGCCGCCAGGGGCACGGGGATGGACAGGTTGTCGGCCGACAGGTGCAAGGTCACGCCATCGAGCCGGGCCTGGGGCGTGGCGGGAACCAGCATGAAGCGCAGCGGCGCGTCCGGCGCTAGGCGCTGGTGGTCGGCATACGCGTCGAGTCCCTTGAGCATGGTGCGGTAGGGGCGCAGGTCGGGATCGCGCGTGCCTTGCACGTCGACGACCTGCTGCATTTCCTGGTTCACCGGGTCGCCGGGCGCCGCCGCTTGTTCCTGGGCCATGGCGGGCAGCAGGCCGGCGCTAAGGGAGACGAGGAGGCAAAAACGGGAAAAGTGCATGGAAGGCGTGCCAGGTTAAGCTTGCAATGGTGAACCGGCCAGGCTGGACGGACTGCGGATATTATCATTCATGTAACTGCCAAATTATCACCAATTGTCTCGTTCGTGTCGCACGGCTGGCGCTGGCGGCGGAAAATGGGACGTCGTGGCGGCAACCACGTAAAATAGCGGATTGACCGAACGATTTTGAAAGCAAGAGCATGGCGATACAATGGTACCCAGGACACATGAACGCGGCCCGCAAGAAAGCGGCCGAGACCATGGAAAACACCGATCTGGTGATTGAAGTGGTGGACGCGCGCCTGCCGGCAGCCAGCTGCAATCCCATGGTGGACGAGCTGCGCCTGTTCCGCCAGCGCCCTTGCCTGAAGATCCTCAACAAGACTGACCTGGCCGATCCTGCCGCGACAGCCGCCTGGGTGGCCTATTTCAATGCCCAGGAAGGCGTGACCGCGTATGCGATGACGACCAAGAAGCCGGGCGACGTGGCGCGCATCCCTGACCTGGCGAAATCGCTGGCGCCGCACCGCGGCGTGCCGACGAAGCCGCTGCGCATCATGATCATGGGCATCCCCAACGTGGGCAAGTCGACCCTGATGAACGCGCTGCTGAAGAAGCGCGTGGCCAAGGTGGGCGACGAGCCGGCCGTGACCAAAATGCAGCAAAAGCTGTACCTGGACAAGAACACGATTCTGGTCGACACGCCCGGCATGTTGTGGCCAAAGATCGCCATCCCCAGCGATGGCCTGATGCTGGCGGCCAGCCACGCCATCGGCTCGAATGCGCTGATCGAAGAGGAAGTGGCCGTGTTCCTGGCCGAGGAATTGCTCAAGCGCTACCCGGACTTGCTGGCTGCCCGCTACGGCACCAAGGTCGATGAAGTCGACGCCATCGGCGTGGTCGAGGGCATCGCCGCCAGGCGCGGCTTCCGCATCAAGGGCGGCGACTACGATTTCGAGAAAGCGTCGCACACCTTGCTGCTGCTCGACTACCGCAGCGGCATCCTCGGGCGGATCTCCTTGGAAACGCCGGATACGCGCGCCGCCCTGCTGGCCCAGCACGCGGCCGAGATGGCGGAAAAAGCGGCCAAGGCAGCGGAGCTTGCCGCCGAGAAGGCGAAAAATGCGGCGCGGGGCAAGCGCGGCACGTAAGTTACCGCTTCACCATGCAAAAAGCGCCGCGACAGCAATGTTGCGGCGCTTTTTTTCATGCGCGAGCCGATTATCCGAATTTGAAACTGGTCACCGCCAGCGCCCCAAAAAAATCCTCCTCGTGGTACACGACCTGCGCCGCCTCCTGCTCGGCCGCGCCGAGCGCCACCATCAGCGGCAGCAGATGGTCTTCCTGCGGATGGGCCTGGCGCGCTCCCGGGGCCCGGTCCCAGGCCAGCAACTGTTCCAGCCTTTGTTCTGGCGGCAAGGCCATGGCCTGGCGCAGCCAGGCGTCGAACTGGTGCGAGGCGGCGGCGCCCGCCTGGCCGAACTGGCGCAGGTTGTGGTAACTGAGGCCGCTGCCCAGTATCAGCACGCCTTGCCGGCGCAGGCCCGCCAGCGCGCGGCCCACTTCGACGTGCGTCAGCGGGTCGTAGCCGTGCTTGAGCGACAGCTGCACCAGCGGCATGTCCGCCTGCGGGTAAATGGGGAACAGGGCACTGAAAGTGCCGTGGTCGAAACCGCGCTCATGGTCCAGGCGCGCCGGATGGCCGGCCGCGTCCAGCAACTGCTTGACTTGCGCCGCCAGCTCCGGCGCGCCCGGTGCCGGGTACTGGATCTGGTACGTGTGCGGCGGAAAGCCCGAATAATCGTAGATCATGCCCGGGCGGGGGCTGGCCGAAACGAGAAATTGCGGCCCTTCCCAGTGCGCCGTCACCACCAGCACGGCCTTGGGACGCGTACCGATCTGGCGCGGGATATCCTGCAGCGACGCTTCCAGCACGTCGTAGCGGCCGCCGAACTGGTCTTTCATGAACGGCCACGGGCCCGCCGCCGTGCGACAGGAAATAAGTAGGGAAGGTGTGCTCTTGCATGGCGGCTCCTGGTAGGAATGGCTGATGATGGAACGATGATAGTCATGCGCGGTCAGTTGATCAAGATCGCAATTATTGATATATCATTTCCATTTTGTTGATGATGGGATGCTCATGGATACCTTGCGCAGCATGCGCGTGTTTCGCGCCGTGGTGGAACTGGACAGCTTCGTGCGCGCCAGCGAGCGGCTGGATCTGTCGCCCGCCATGGTCAGCAAGCACGTGATGCACCTGGAACGCCACCTGGGTGCGCGCCTGCTGAACCGCAGCAGCCGCCACCTGAGCCTGACGGAAATCGGCAAGGTGTATTTTGAACAGTGCCGCGACATGCTCGACAACCTCGACGAGGTGGAAGCGACGGTCGGCCGCACGACGGTGGTGCCGCGCGGCATGCTGCGCCTGAGCGCCCCCGTCTGGTTCGCCAACGCCATCTTTACGCGCACGCTGGCCGCCTACCGCGAGCGCTTCCCGGAAGTGACTTTTGACGTCGACCTCAGCGGAAGAGTCGTCAACCTGGTGGAAGAGGGCTTCGACCTGGCCCTGCGGGTGAGCCAGGCGCCGTCGCCGAGCCTGATCGCGCGGCCCATCGGCAGCATCGCCTTTCATTTGGTGGCCGCGCCCGCCTACCTGGCGCGCGCGGGCCATCCGCACGTGCCGCAGGACCTGGCGCAACACGCCATGATCAGCTATTCCTTGTTGTCAAACGGAAATGAACTGGCTTTCGACGGGGAGCAGGGGCGCGAGACGGTGAAGTTCTCGCCCGTGCTGCAATGCAATAACGAAAGCCTGCTGCACGCGGCCGCGCTCGACGGCATGGGCATTGCCCTGCTGCCGTCGTGGCAAACGGATGCGGACCTAGCGGCGGGGCGGCTGGTGCGCCTCTTCGACGGCTACCAGCTGGCGGGCGGCAAGGTGTACGCCGTGTACACGAGCCGCCG
The DNA here is from genome assembly GCF_056037845.1 of Janthinobacterium sp. TPC_1. Lineage (NCBI taxonomy): Bacteria > Pseudomonadati > Pseudomonadota > Betaproteobacteria > Burkholderiales > Oxalobacteraceae > Janthinobacterium > Janthinobacterium sp. TPC_1. Next base: position 3,015,089 of record NZ_CP195157.1, read on the forward strand.
CTACCTGTCGTCGAAAGTGCGCACCTTCATCGACTTCCTCGCCGATGAAGGGCGCCTGGGGGCCTGACTAGGCGATTGAACGCTTGACGTCGATCAAGGCGAACAGGCGCGCGCTGCGCATCCACGCCAGCACCAGCACCGCCAGCTGCGTCGCCAGGAAGCCGGCCACGAGGGCCAGCGGACCGGGGGCGGCCAGGTTCAGCCGGGCCACGCCCAGCAGCGCATACAGGGCCAGTCCCAGCACGGTGATGACGAGGTAGATGGCCAGGCTGGCCAGCGGACGCCGGCGCAGCATGCCGAGGCCCCGCCACCACGCCTTGACGGCCGACGTGCGGCGACGGTCGACGGCCAGCGCCGCGCGGCCCGCGTCGAGCGTGGCGCAGGCCAGCAGGAACAGCACGCCCGTGAGCAGCAAGGCCAGGTGGCGGGCCAGGTCGGCGTCCGCTTCCAGGATGGCCTTGGCCGCGTGCTTGTCGGCCAGTTTCAGCGCGCCGGCGCCGATCGCCAGCGCCACGCCCAGCGGCACGATACTCCACAGCAGCATGCGCAGCATGCGGCCGTATTCGCCGAAGGCGCCCGTCAGCAGGGGGCCGAAGCCCAGCGCCGCAGGCGCGCGCGCGGCCGTCACCACCAGGCCGCTCAGCAGCGGCGACAGCAGCAAGGCCAGGATGGCGCCGGTGATGGCGGCCTGGCTGATGGCGGCGCCGTTGCGTGCCGCATTGGCGACCAGGTCGGCCAGGGTCGACATGTCGAGCTGGTGCGCCAGGGCCGCCGCATGCACGGCCTGGTCGAGGCTGGCGCTCAGGGTGCGCCACAGGGGAAAGACGGCAAGGATGGCGGGGATCAGCAGCAAGCCCGCCCACAGCAGCAGCAAGCGCCATTGCAGGGCGGCGCGGCTGGCGCGCGTGGTCAGGGTCAGGCCGCTGGCCCGTGTCGTGGAAGTGGCGCTCATACGATGGCAATCAGGGAAAGGAGGTATTGGAAGGCGGCGGCCAGGTCGAAGCTCCAGCGCCGCGCGGCCGAGGCATCGGCTTTCAGGGTGCGGCTGTCATCGAGCTTGTTGACGTCGAGGTAGTGCACGCGGTCGGGATCGAGTTCGGCCGAGACGGCTTTCACGGGCTTGCTCCAGGTGTAGCGCTGCCACAGCTGCTCGTTGTCCCATACCACGCGTTCGGACGTGCCGTCGGCAAATTTCACCAGCAGCACCTGCGGCACGGGCGCGCCGCGGCGGCGCAAGACCACGCTGGTCAGATACGGATACGGTCCCGTGCCGGGCTTGGCGTCCGGATGCGCCTTGTCCCACGCCTCGCGCACCTTTTCCTCCTCTTTTTCCAGCGCCTCGGCCGTGTGTTCCACGCGCTTGCCGTTCACCAGCGCCGTGCCGGCCAGCGGCGTCTGCTCTTCGCTGGTGAAGCTGCCGATGCGGTCGTCGATATTCGCGCTGGCATAGACTTGCTGCGCGAAGACCTGTTCCACGATGCGCCGCTGGCCCGTCGCCTCGGCCAGCGCTTCGCGCAGGTCGGCCACGCTCGGGTGGCGGAATTTCCACTGTTCATAATAGGCCTTGAAACCCCGTTCCATGGCCTCGCTGCCGATGCGCGCTTCCAGGTCGCGCAGGGTGACGGCCGTGCGGCTGTAGACGGGGCCCACGCCCTGCAGGCGGTTCCACGCATTCTGGCCCAGCGGGTCGGCCGCATCCTGGCGCGGTGCGGCCATGCGCTCGAATTCGAAGACCTTGAAGGCGGGATCGAAGCCCAGGCGCTTGAGCAGGGGCGTGGTGGCGTGGATGTCCTGGCCGCGCGCGCGCAGCATGCGCTGGTCCCAGTACTCGTTCAAGCCTTCGTCTAGGATCGGTTCCTCGAACTCGTTCGAGGCCAGGATGCCGTAGAAATAGCCATGCCCGAATTCATGGATGGTGACGAAGTCGAGGCCGAATTCTGCCGCCGTCTTCGGCTGCAGGCTGGCGTAGCTGGACGCCGTGATGAAGGTCGGGTATTCCATGCCGCCCGCTTCGGCCGCATTAAACGGCGGAATCACCACCGTCAGGGTCTTGTACGGATACGGGCCCAGGGTGCGCGAGAAATACGTGAGCGAATCCTTCGCCGCCTGCAGCGCGGGCGCCGCGTTGGAGGCGTATTCGGGCGGGTACAGCACCTTGATGGCCACCGGCGGGCTGCCTGGGCCGCTCCAGCTGCCCAGCAGGGGCTGGGCGCTGCGCTTGTCGGCCGTCCAGGCGAAATCGTGCACGTCGCCCTGCACGTAGTGATGCGTGAGCATGCCGTTCTTTTCCTGCGGCGCGCCCTGCAGTTCGCCCGTGGCGCCCACCGTGTATTCCTTGGGCACGGTCAGTTTCACGTCGTAGTGGCCGAAATCGGCGTAGAACTCCGAATTGAGGTGGAATTCATGCGCGTTCCAGCGCGGCGCGGTGGCGCCCCGTTCGCCGGGCAGTTCCAGCACGGCGATCTTGGGGAACCACTGGCCCACCAGGTGGAAGCTGCCGAAATAGCCGGTGCGCGCGATGACGCGCGGCAGCTGGTCGAAGAAGCGGATGTCGAGCGTCGTCTCGGCGCCCGGCGCGACGGCCTGCGGCAAGTCGACGCGCACCACGGTGCGGTCGGTGGCCGGGCCGTTGTCCGGCTGGACGAAATGCCAGGGCGCCTTGGCGCCGTTCTGCGTCATGCTGCGCAGTTCGATGTAGCCCCACTCGCCGTCGCGCGTGTCGACGCCCGAGCGGAAGCCCGTGTCGAGCTTGCGCTTTTCGGTGAAGAAGGTCGAATGTTCGCCTTCGAATGCGTTCAGATACAGGTGCAGGTAGACGCTGCTGACGGCTTGCGCGCTGCGGTTGCGCCAGCGCAACTTTTGCTGGCCATCGATGGTGTGCTTGACGGGATCGAGCGTCGCTTCGATCTGGTAGTCGACCACGCGGTCCGACAGGGTCGCTTGCGCGCCCGTGCGCGCGCCGCCCCACGCGTTGCTGGCGCTGGGCGTGCCGACGGCCGACGCGTGCGGCGACGCCAGGGCGATGCCGTCGGCCGATGGCGCCAGCGGCACGGGCGCGCCGGCAGGCTTGCCCTGGCCCGGCTGGGCGAACAGGTCGGCCTGCAGGGCCAGGCCGGCCAGCAGCAGGGCGGCGATGGAGAGGGCTTTGAACTTGCCCGAGATGGGGAAAAAACCAATGCTGCGGCGCGTGCCGCGGGGACTTGGCGGCCCCTGGCGCGTTGTGCTACGACTTTCCATGCGTGACTCCCACAGTGACTTCTTATTGTTGATTTTTAAATGCAGTCGGCTGCGCCCGGGATTGCCGGGTGCACCTTAATATACCTACAAAAATGCCAAATCACCAATAAAATATTGGCATAAGGAAAGTACCAGCGGGCTAGTGCTTGCGGCGCCGTGCGCCGTGGGTATAATGATTCGCTTTTGCCATCCCTCCATCCCTCTGCCGAGCGTCCGCGCCCCGGCAGCGCACCCAGCTTTCCGCCATGATGCCTGTCCCTCCCGCCCTGACCATCGCCACGCGCACCTTGCTGCTGTGCGCCCTGGCCATGCCGGCGTGCGCGCAGGATGGCGTGGATGGCGGCGCGGCCGGCGTCACGCATGGCGACTTGTCCGCCGAACTGGCGCAGGGCGGCCAGCACAGCGTGCGCGGCGCGCTGTCGCGCGAGCAGGACGGCATGACGCTCGACGTGGCCATCGACGGGCTACGCAACGGCAATTACCGCGATGGCAGCGTGTTTCACCAGCGCGGCTTCAACGGCGGCGCGGAATGGAAGCTGCGCCAGGGCCGCATCGGCTTCAGCGCCGACCAGCTGAACCAGGACACCCGCTATCCCGCGCCCGAGGCGCCGTTCCTGGCCTTGCTGGCGGCCCGCCCGGAAGACCTGTACCGCTATGAGGTGCGGCGCGCCAGCGCCTTCGTGCAGCGCTATGTGGGCAGTTTCGAGCTGGGCGTGGAGTTGTCGCAGCGGGAAAAGCGCGCCACGGCCCGCTATGCAGGCGAGGACGGCAGCAGCGAATCGCGCTACAGCAGCCGCCGCCGGCAACTGGCGCCCCGTCTGCGCCATTACGGCAAGGTGGGCGGCGTGGGCACGGATACGGAAGTGGGCCTGGACCTGATGCAGTGGCAGCGGCGCTCGGACCGCGCGGCGCTGGGCCGCGATGGCGACGGGCAGCGCCGCCAGTACTCGCGCGCGCTGCTGCTGCGCGAAGAGCTGGCCTTCGGCGGCGCGTATGCGCCGCGACTGCTGCTGGGGCTGCGGCATGAACAGTTCCAGCTCGATCCGGCCGACATGCCCGCCGGCGGCAGCGACTGGGAAAACCAGAATGCCTGGGATTTGCAGGGCAGCCTGCAGCTGCGCCCGCAACTGAGCGTGTACGCCAAGGCCGCGCGCAGCTACCGCATCGACGACGATGGCTATACCCGCGCCGGCTACCGCCCCCTGGCGGGACAGCTGCGGCGCGAAACGGAAGTGGGCGCCACCTTCGGCGACGCGGCGCGCAGCGCTTCCGTGCGCCTGTTCAGCGAGCGCCTGAGCAACCAGATCGTCTTCGACCAGAGCCTGGGCCAGCTTGGCTTTGCGGGCAACCTCGAGCCCTCGCGCCGCGCCGGCATCGCCATCGAGGCCGGCCTGGCGCTGGCGCGCGACTGGCGCCTCGACGCTCAGCTGCGCCAGGTGCATGCGCGCTATGACGATTACGCCTACGACGGCCCGGACATCGCCCTCGTGCCGAAAACCCTGGCCAGCCTGCGCCTGTACTGGACGGGGCAGGCCGGCGCCAGTGCCGACGTGGGCGTGCAATGGCTGCGCGCCCTGCGCTATGGTCCGGATTTCGCCAACAGCTGCCTGGCGCAGGTGCCCGCGTTTGCCACCGTGGACGGGCGCTATGCGCGCAAGCTGGGTGCCTGGGAGCTGGAACTGGCCGGCAGCGACCTGGCCAACCGCCGCCATTACGGCGATGCGCCGGGCTGCCGCTCCAGCATTTACCTCAACGATGCGCGCCAGTTGCGCGTGTCGGCGCGCTACCATTTCTGAGGCAGACGCGCGGCGGCGCTTAAGAGCGGCTTAATCGGGCGCAAACGGAGCGCGTAAAAGCGCCTTTTTTCCACCCGGGCTTCAATGGCCGGCGCAAAAAGTGGTAATCTCGCCCCGTTCACGACCACTTTATGATGAAGGATTATTATGCGTTTTCTGCGTTTCTTGCGTCCCCTGCTTGCCGCTGTCACCCTGGTGGCGGCCACCGGCGGCGCCATGGCGGCCGATACCGGCTTTACCACGCTCCCGACGCCAGTGCGCACGGACACGGGCAAGAAGGTGGAAGTGGTGGAGTACTTCATGTATTCCTGCCCGCATTGCTACGCGCTCGATCCGCTGATGCACGACTGGGTCAAGAAGCAGGGCGACAAGATCGCCTTCCGCCGCATCCACCTGGCCTTCTCCGGCCCGAAAGACCCGCAGGCGCACGCCTATGCCACGCTGGAAGCGATGGGCCAGCTGGACCAGTTCCACGACAAGATCTTCCGCGCCATCCACGTCGAGCGCAACCGCCTGAACCGCGATGACGCCATCCTCGACCTGCTGGTCAAGAACGGCATCGACAAGGCGAAATACCTGGACATGTTCAACTCGTTCGGCGTGCAGACCAAGCTGAAACGCAACGAACAACTGATTACCGCCAGCAAGATCGACAGCGCGCCGACCATCGTCATCGACGGCCGTTTCGTCACGTCGCCGGCGCAATTGTCGCGTCCGGGCCAGTCCGAGCCGCAGACCCAGGCGGCGACCCTGCGCGTGATGGATGAACTGGTGGCGCGCGTCCTGAAAGAGCGCGCACCGGCGCCAGCGAAGAAGTAACAGCGGAGAAGACCATGAAACAGCTGCCCTGGACCCTGTGCGCACTGGCTCTGGCCCTCGTGGCGTGGCTGGCGATCGCCGTCGTCAACGTGGAAAACCAGCGCAATGCGCTGGTGACCAAGGCTTGCGTGGACCCCGCGTTCAAGAACGAGGTCGACGCGAAATGCCTGGCGTCCGTGCAATCGCGCGAACACTGGTGGCAGCATCTGACTTATGCCATGACGCACTTTGGAAATTGAATGCGCCTGCCAGAAAAACCCGCCTTGCGCGGGTTTTTTTTCGTCCGCGTATGATGATGTGACAACTACCAAGGAGGGACGATGAAGGAAGTGATCCTGATTACGGGCAGCAGCCGCGGCATCGGCGCGGCGACGGCGCTGCTGGCGGCGCGCCAGGGCTATGCCGTCTGCGTCAACTATCTCCGCGATGCGCAGGCGGCGGAGGATCTGTGCGCGCGCATCGTGGCCGAGGGCGGCGAAGCGATTGCCGTGCAGGCCGACGTCAGCGATGAAGCGGACGTGGAACGGCTGTTTGCGGACGTCGATGCGCGCCTGGGCACGCTCACGGCGCTGGTCAACAATGTGGGCGTGCTGGAGCAGAAATGCCGGCTGGCCGACATTTCCGTGCAGCGCCTGGAGCGCGTGCTGCGCACCAACGTGATCAGTTACTTTTTGTGCTGCCAGCAGGCCGTGCGGCGCATGTCGACGGCGAACGGCGGGCAGGGCGGGCGCATCGTGAACGTGTCGTCGGTGGCCGCGCGCATCGGCTCCCCGGGCGAATACATCGATTACGCCGCTTCCAAGGGCGCCGTCGATACCCTGACCCTCGGGCTGGCGCAGGAAGTGGCGGCCGAAGGCATCCGCGTCAACGGCGTGCGGCCCGGCATCATCTACACGGAGATCCACGCCTCTGGTGGCGAGCCGGGGCGGGTGGCGCGCCTGGCGTCCGGCGTGCCCATGCAGCGGGGCGGCCAGCCGGAAGAAATCGCCGGCGCCATCCTCTACCTGCTGGGGCCGGGCGCCACGTATGTGACGGGCAGCATCCTCGACGTGGCCGGCGGGCGCTGATTTTCAACGCATTTTCAATCCTGACAAGCAGATGATTCAAGCGCTGGGCCAATTATCAGGCAGGGCAAGCGAGTCCAGAATGACGGTGTGCCATCTGCACGCCGATCAACCCACCTGGAATGACCATGCCTGCTTCTCCTTTTGCTCCCGCCATCCTGGCCCTGTCCCTGCTGGCTGCCACGCCGGCCCATGCCGCCGCCAAGCTGCCCATGCCCGCCCACTTGTCCGGCGCGCAAGCCGATGCCACGGTGGCGCTGGCGGCGCGCCGCTATGCCGCGTTCTGGCAGAGCGGCGACCCGGCCCTGGCGCGCCTGGCCCTGGCCGACGATTTTATCGACCGTACCTTGCCCGCCGGCCGTCCGCAGGGATTGGCCGGCCCGCTGCAGGCGTCGCAGGTGTTTCACGCGGCCGTGCCGGATCTGCAGGTGGCCATCGAGGACATGCTGGTGGCAGGAAGCCGGGTGACCCTGCGCCTGCACTTCACGGGCCATTTCACGGGCGTCTTTCCCACGCCGCAGGGCGAACTGCGCGGGCAGGGGCAAGCCATCGATTTCCAGGCGTTTGATTTATATCAGGTCAATGCGCAGGGACGCATCAGCGACAACTGGCATCTGGAAGACAACCTGACCCTGCTGCGCCAGCTGGGCGTGCTGCCCCAGTAAGGGCGGACGTCAGGCTTGCAGCGCGGCGAACTGCTGCAGCAGGAAGTCGGCCAGCAGGGCGACGCGCGGCGGCTGGAAGCGGCTGCGCCGGTACAGCAGGTGCAGGGGAACGCTGTCGGCAAAGTAATCGTCGAGCACCGTTTGCAAGCGTCCCGCGCGCAGGTCGTCGCCGATGTCGAGCAGGGATTTGTAGGCATAGCCATGGCCAGCCACGGCCCAGCGGCGGATGATTTCGCCGTCGTTGCTGTGCCAGGCGCCCTGCAGGCGCAGGCTGTGGCGCTTGCCGTCTTCGCGGTAGCGCCAGTCCTGCGGCGCGCCGTCGCCCGCCGTGAGCACGAGGGTGGGCAGCAGCGCCAGGTCGCGCGGCGTGGCCGGCACGCCGACCCTGGCGGCCAGCGCGGGAGCCACGCAGACGACGCGCCGGCCCGGGTGCAGCAGGCGCGCCACCATCTCGCTGTCGGGCAGCTCGCCATAGCGGATGGCCAGGTCGACCTCGTCCTGCACCAGCCTGGCCGTCATGTCCGTCAGGGTCAGCGCATGGCGCACCTGCGGGTGCAGCGCGGCAAAGCGGTCGAGCATGGGCAGCAGCAGCTGGCGGCCGATGTCGGACGGCGCAGAGATGCGCACCTGGCCGCGCACGGCGCCGCCGCCCCCGTGCAAGCCGTCTTCGGCCTGCGCCAGCAAGTCCAGCGCCTGTTCGCTGTACTGGCGGTAGTGCTGGCCCTCTTCCGTCAGGCGCAGTTGGCGCGTGGTGCGCTCGAACAGGGTGGCGCCCAGCGCCGCTTCCAGGCGCGCGATGGCGGCGCTGGCGGCGGCCGGCGACAGGCCGTGCTTGCGGCCGGCCGCGGAAAAGCTGCCCAGCACCGCGGCATCGAGGAACAGGGCGATTTCCGCCAGGCGCCCGGCACCGCCGCTCATGCGGGGTGCGCGGCCGCCGGTTTCGGCGCCGGTGCCGAATGCGGCGCCGAGTGGGGCGTGATCACCACGGTGCAGGTGGTGCCGGCCACCAGGACCTGATTCCTGTCTTGCTCGTCGATGTGGATGCGCACGGGCACGCGCTGCGCCAGGCGCACCCAGTTGAAGGTGGGATTGACGTCGGCCAGCAGTTCGCGGCCCGTGGCGGCGTCGCGGTCGGTGATGCCGCGCGCGATGCTTTCGATGTGGCCGTGCAGGGTGCCGCCGCTCATCAGGTTCATTTCCGCCTTGTCGTCCTGCGCCAGCATGCCCAGCTTGGTCTCTTCGAAGTAGCCGACGACATAGTACGAGGCGCTGTCGATGACGGCCAGCTTGGGGGCGCCGACGGCGGCAAAATCGCCCTTGTGCACGTTCAGGTTCGTCACGTAGCCGCTGACGGGGGCGCGCACGGTGGTGCGTTCCAGGTTCAGTTGCGCCAGCGCGCGCGCGGCCACGGCGGCCTGCACCTGCGACGAGGCCGAGGTGGCGGCAAAGGCGGCGCTTTCGCGGCTTTCCGTCGAGATGATGCTGGCGTCCAGATTGGCGCGGCGCTGCGCTTCCTTGCCGCGGCGGCCCATTTCCGTCTTTTGCGCGGCCAGCACGGCGTCGGCCTGCGCCAGCGCGCTCGCATAGCGCTCCTTGTCGACGACGAACAGGATATCTCCCTTTTGCACCACCTGGTTGTCGCGCACCAGCACGTCCGTGACGGTGCCGGCCACGTCGGCGCTGATATTGACGATGTCGGCCTTGATGCGGCCGTCGCGCGTCCATGGCGATTCCATGTAGCGGTCCCAGACGGTCTTGCCTATCCACAGGGCTGCGGCCAGTAGCAGCAGGGTGATTGCATAGCGGGTCAGTTTGCTTACCATGTCGGCAGCCTTTCCTTGATCGGGTTGAACAGTTTTTTTTATTTGTAAAGCGATAGCGCCAGCGCGCCGAAGATGGCGATGAAGATGCACAGCCGCGCCAGCGACGGGTGCCACACCATGCGGTACACGCCCAGCCAGCCCAGCACGCGGTCGAGCAGGGTTTGCAGGCCGATGCTGAGGATGAACAGGGGCAGCAGGGTGGGAATCAGTATTCCGAACAGGGCGAATTCACGCGGCATGGTGGTCTCCGGCGCCAGGCGCCATATGGTCGAGCAATGAGGTGTAGATCGAATGCAGGTCGGCCAGCGCCGTCTGCAGGCGCGCGCCGCGTTCCTGTGTCGCACCCGCTTCGGCCTGCGCCGCACGCACCACGGCGCCCGCCTGCAGGGTGGCGGCCAGCGCCGCCTGCAGCTGCGCATCGCCGCGCGTGCGCAGCCAGCCGGCGATGTGGTCCACGCACTGCTGCAGCGCGTGGCGCGTGGCGCCCGGGCGGGCGGTCGCGATCAGTTCGCGCAATTCGATCACGGAATGGCCGATTTCCAGCAGGGTCAGAGCCTGGCGCACGACGGCGCGCGTGGCTTCGCCCGGCGCCGGGCCGGCCGCCGCATTGAGCTGGCTGGCTGAGCAGGTCGCGCACGCGGTTGTCGAAGCGGTGTTTCACGCGCCGCGCGGGGGCCGTGCACGCATGCAGCGCTTCGCGCCACAGTGCCCGGCCGATATGGTCCTTGTGGCCCATCGTGTGTTCGGGCAGCAGCACGGCAAACACGAGGGCGGCCAGCATCAGGCCGACGATCAGCGCCATGCCCGTGTTGAGGAAGGCGGCGCCGTCGATATGCATCAGATTCGTCGGCGCCATCTGCGTGATGAAGGTCGACACGCCCAGGCCCACGCCCAGCTTGGCGGGATTGGTCATCAGGTACAGGCCCACGGCCAGGAACGGCGCGAAACTGAGCACCAGCATGGGGAAGCCGTCGCCGTGCACCAGCACGAAGTACACGCACACGAGCGACAGGGGCATGGCGATCAAAAAGCCCGCCAGCACTTGCCGGATCATCAGGATGGGACGCGGCGAGGACGACGCCAGCGCGCAGAACACGGCTGCCATCAGCATCGCCGTGCCGGCATAGGACCAGGCGAGGAAGTAGGCGCCCAGCGCCAGCAGGGCCAGGCTGATGCCGGCGCGCGCGCCGCTGGCGATCACCAGCGCGGGCGGCGTCTTCGGCGCATACGCCTGCGGCGTGCTCACTTCCAGCGGCGTATCGTGCGCCAGGCTGAAATACACTTCGTGAAAGCGGCTCATGTCGCGCGCGAAGCGCTCGAGCAGCTCGCAGACGGTGTCGAAGTCGATCTGCTGCGCATGCGCGATGGCCGCGCCGTCGATGTCCGCGCGCGCCTGGCCCAGCGCCGTTTGCAGATGCAGCTGCATGGTGTCGAGCGAGTCTTGCGAGGGCGTCGTTTGCAGCGCTTCGGCGACGATGGCGTACAGGGGCGCGCACGCCTGCATGACTTGTGTTTCGCCGTCGCGCTGCAGGCGGTCGAACAGGCGGTGGAAGGTATAGAAGGTGGTCAGCGCCGTCATGAAGGTGGCGTTGAAGGCGTGCAGCTTGCGGTTTTTGCGCGCGCACGTGGCTCACCTTGCTGGTCACTTCGAACAGGGCGGCCGAGCGGCCCAGTTCCAGCGCCGCCACGTCGGCGGCAAATTGCAGATGCGTCAGTTCCACCTGGGCCGGCGTGAGTTTTTGCTGCAGCACGTCCTGGCAAAAGGTGAGGAATTTGCCGTAGCGGGCCTGTACCGTGCGCATCACCTGCGTGCCCTGGTGGCGCGGCAGCAGCACGCTGGACACGGCGGCCGAGCAGATGATGCCCAGGCCCACTTCGGCCACGCGCGTGACGGCCAGCGAAAACACCTGCGTCGGCTGCTCGATGGCGGGCAGCACGATCATGCAGGCCGTGTAGCCGGCCAGCACGTACACGTAGGACTGGGCGTTGCGGTGCAGGGCCGAGCCGCTCGTGCACAGGCCCACCCACAGGGCCAGGCCGGCGAACAGCAGCACCGGCTGCTGCGGGAACAGGCCGATCAGGGTCAGCGCGGCCGTGCATCCGAGCAGGGTGCCGCACAGGCGGTAAAAGCTTTTTTCCAGCACCATGCCGCTGCTGGGCAGGGCCAGGATGATGGTGGTGGTCATCGCCGTGCTCGGTGAATCGAGGCCCAGGCGGTAGGCCAGCCACAAGGCGCAGAACGATGCGATGAGGGTCTTGCCGACGTAGATCCAGCGTTCGCCTTCCGTCGTGCGCCAGTCTTGCAGCGCCAGCGCCAGCCAGCGGGCCGCCCGGGTCAGGGGCCCAAATGTAGGTGTTGTGGCTGGCGTCATCGATAGGCTATCAGTTCTGGTTGTTGAGATTGTTGAGGTTGCGCAACTGGCGCACGTACAGCTTGTCGAGCACTTGCAGCTCTTCTTCAGTAAAACCCTCATACAGGGCCGAGGTTTCCTGGTACACGTCGGGCAGCGCCGTTTCGATCAGGGCGCGGCCCTTGTCGGTCAGCGAGATCATCACCGAGCGGCGGTCGCCGGGGCGCGTGCCGCGGTGGATCAGGCCGCGCGTTTCCAGGTCATTGCACACGCGCGTCAGGTTGGCCGGCTTTTCGTGACAGGCCATGCCCAGGGTGCAGGCGTTCGAGGTTTCGTCTTCCGTGCCGTACAGCACGGCCAGCACCATGTAGCTGGCATCGACCAGGTCGTGCTTTTTCAGCGCGGCATTGGTCAGGTCCTTCATGCCTTTTTGGATGTGGTACGTCATGCGCAGCAGGCGCATCAGTTCCATGGGGAAGCCTGGCATGCGCGTGCGGATGTTTTGCAGCCGCTTGGAGGTGGCGTCAAAAGCGGTCATGTCATATTCCTTCATGTATCAATAAAGCTCCGATTGTATCTTGTTGGGCTAGGGCAACGCGAGCCTAGATGCCGCCTCCCAATGCATTCATCAAGGAAACGTACAGATCGAGTTCGCGCGCCCCATTCTGCGCCTGCTGCTGTTCTTCCGCCAGCAGCGCCACTTGCGTGTTGAGCATGGCGATGGCGTCGCTCATGCCCGCCTTGTACGCCTTTTCCGCCAGGTCGCGCGCGCGCTGCGCCGTGGCCAGCGCCTGCACGGTCAGCTGGTGCTGCCTGGCCAGCGATTGTGCCTTGGTAACGGCATTGGCCACGTCCGACATGGCATTGATGACGGTGGCGTTGTATTGCTCCACGGCGCCGTCGTACACGGCCGTCTGGCTGCCCAGCTGCGCGCGCAAACGGGCGCCAGCAAAGATGGGCAGGCTCAGCGCGGGCGAGATGCCGCGGATGTCCGAGTTGGCATCGAGAAAGTGGCTGAAGCCGAAGGCCTGGAAGCCGGCAAAGGCCACCAGGTTGACGTTCGGATAAAACTCGGCCTTGGCGGCGTCGATGCGCTGCGCCGCCGCTTCCACTCTCCAGCGCTGGGCGGCGATGTCGGGCCGGCGGCCGATCAGGTCGGCCGGCAGGGCGGCGGGAATGGCCAGCGGCTGGTCCAGGCGCAGCACGGGGGCGCGTGAGCGCGGCACCGGCGGCCGGACCCTTGCCGGCCAGGGCCGCCAGCTGGTTGCGCAGCAGGGCCAGCGACTCGGCCGACTGCTCCAGCTGGCGGCGTCCCGCGGGCAAGGTGGTTTCGATTTGCGCCACGTCAATGTCCGTGCCGATGCCGGCCGCCTTGCGCTGGCGCGTGATGTCGAGGATGCGGGCGCGCTGCGCCAGGCTGCGTTCGATCACATCCTGCAGCTGGAATTCATACGACAGCTGGATGTAGGTGCGCACCAGCGCCGTTTCCAGGGCCAGGCGGGCCATCTGCGATTCGGCCGACGCCATCTGCACGTCGCCCAGGGCGGCGGACAGGGCGGCGCGGTTGCGGCCCCACAGGTCCAGGTCGTACGAGGCCGTGACGGTGGCCTGGTTGCGCCACGCGTAGTTGCCGGCCAGCGGGGCCGGCGTGCTGCCGTGCTGCGAATACAGTTCGCGGTTGATGGAGACGTTCGCGTCCGCCTGCGGGCGGGTCTTGTCTTCCGCCGCGCCGGCCAGCGCTTCGGCCTGGCGCGCGCGCGCGCCTGGGCGCCGCGCAGGGTGGGGCTGTCGGCCAGCGCCTGATCCATCAAACGGTTCAATTGGGGATCGTGCAAGTCTTGCCACCATTGCGTGCGGGGCCATTGTATGGCGGCACTGGCGGCGGCATCCATGGCCTGGCTCGCTTTCAGCTTGTTGGCATCGAGCATGGCCGATTGCGGCGCGATATGGCCCATGTCGGCGCAAGCGCTCAAGGCAAGGATCAGGCTGGCGGCAAGCAAACGGCGGTGCAGGGACATGCAGGGACTCCGGGAGAGATATGTTGGGGGTGCTGCTGACAGCTCGCCGCGGTGAGCTTCGGGAGTGGCCCGAGTGCTGCGCCGCAACTGAGGTGTGTTACTGACTGACTGAAACCGGCTGACTGGTTTCTTATTTCACGACGTGTTTTGTCGTTTGCGCGACGTCAAAGTCCGCTTCCGTTTGCGGGATCAGGCCAGCCTTGCGGGCGGCGTAGAACTCGGCCATGACTTCTTCGCGCGTCACCTTGCTGGCGGCGGTGGCCGGCGTTTTCGGATAGTCGACTTCGCTGGTGGCGATTTCGCCGGCGTTGCGGGCACGGATGTATTCGGCCGTGACGTCAGCGCGCGTGAGTTGCTGGCTGGTAGCGGCAGGCGCGGCGCTCTGGGCAAAAGCCGAAGCGGCGGTGGTGATGGCGAACAATGCTGCGATGAGTGATTTGGCTTGCATGATAAGACTCCAAAATGTGCATGATGGCTGGGTGGATGGGCCGGATCGCCACGTACCGGTCGGTTCGTCGGCAGGGCGCTGGTGGGCGCCGTGCCGCCGATGAAGCAGTTTCTGGATGAGAAGATGCTTACTTGAATTAACTATAGCAATGAATAGTACATTTGTGAAGTAATTTCTGAAAATATTTGTGCGATGCCGCATTTCCCCTGGGGAAGATGCCGTGCAGGCGTGCGCCGCTGGCCGCGCCAGGGGAGTAAGCTGGTTTTTTGATTAACGGGAGTCGGCCATGAGCAGCAGTTCACTCGACCCGGACAATTTACCCGTCACTTCCGACCGCGTGCTGGGCAGCGGCCATGGAAAGGGCGCGCTCGGTCCCAGCGACAGTTCCGACAGCGGCAGCGACATGCAGGGCGTGCCCGGCCAGGATGCGGAGGAGCTCGATAACGACAGCGATGCGGCCGGCACGGGCGAGCGGGCCGGCGTGGAACCCCACAACACGGCGCCCGATGGCGGCGACATCGACGTCGACCATGTGGAAAGCCTGGCGCCCGTGCCGCTGGCGGAGGAGGGCGAGGGGAAATTGCCTCCACGAAATACTGTCCCTCCTGCGCCATCAGCGTAAAATACAGGCAAGGCGGCGTGCGCGCCGCCATGGCCAGCCGGCCGGCACAGGATAGGATGTCAGAGGATGCAAACGCAGATGTCGGAAGAGAAAGAAAAAGACTTGATGTCGATGTACCGCGAGACGCGGCCGCGCGAGTTTTTTGGCGAAAAAAGTAACACCAATCACCTGGCCTGGAGTTTGCTGGTGATGTTGCTGGCGCTGGCGTTCTGGCTGGTCGTGGCCCTGGCGGCAGCGGAAAACCAGCGCTATGCCCTGGAAACGAAGGCGTGCCAGGATCGCGTGTTTCCCTCGGAAATCGACACGTCTTGCCTGAAGCAGGTCAAGTCGCGCGATCACTGGTGGCAGCACGTGGGCCACGCGCTGGTGCGCATGGGCGCCTGACCCTGGCGCAAGCTGGTCTGAACGGCCTGGCGGAATCTGGCGGCGGCGAAGGCCGCCACGGTGATAGGGTGATGGAGCGATAGTGCGGGAGGCGTCATGCCACGCGATCACTCGCGCGAGCAGCCGCAATGGCTGCTGGCGCGCCACAGTGCCTTGACGGCGCGCCAGTTATTGCGCGCTTATGGCTTGCTTTGCCTGTTTTCCCTGACGATTGCCGCCGCCTTCGCGCTGCGCGGCCTCTGGTACATTCCCGTCTTTTCGTTCGCCGAACTGGGCCTGGTGGCCCTTGCCCTGCTGCATTACCTGCGCCATGCGCGCGACTATGAGCACATCGCCCTGCGCGACGGCGAGCTGATCATCGAACAGGTCAGCGCCGGCCACTGCCGGCGCCACCATTTTTATCCGTGGCGCACGCGCATCGCCGTGCCGCAGTGGCCGCGCCAGTTGATACAGATCAAGGATAGCGGTGCTGGCGGCGCGCATGTGGACGTGGGCGTGTTCGCCACGCCCGAACGGCGCCGGCAGGTGGCGCAGGAACTGCTGGCCCTGCTGCCACCACCCATCTCGCCGCCAGCGCCACCGTGAACGCCTTACACGGCCCGCGACGGGCCTTCCCACAGGTTGATATGGCCTTCGCGCGCCTGCACGTCGATGGCGGCCAGCTCGTCGGCCGTGAACGACAACTGCTGCAGCGCGGCCACGTTTTCGCGGATTTGCGCGCTGCTGCTCGCGCCGATCAGGGTCGAGGTGACGCGCGGATCGCGCAGCACCCAGGCCAGCGCCATCTGCGCCAGGGTCTGGCCCCGCTGCGCGGCGATCTGGTTCAGCGCGCGCACGCGGGCCAGGTTTTCCGCGCTCAGGTGTTTTTGCAGCAGCGAGCCGCCGCCGGGGCGGTTGACGCGCGCATCCTGCGGCACGCCGTCGAGGTATTTGTCGCTCAGTAAACCCTGCGCCAGCGCCGTGAACGTGATGCAACCCATGCCTTCTTGCTGCAAGGTATCGAGCAAGCCGTCTTCCTCGATCCAGCGGTTGAGCATATTGTAGGCGGGCTGGTGGATCAGGCACGGCACTTTCCATTCTTTCAGCAGGGCGGCCGCCTCGGCCGTCTTTTGCGGCGAATACGAGGACAGGCCCACGTACAGCGCCTTGCCCTGCTGCACGGCAGTGGCCAGCGCGCCCATGGTTTCTTCCAGCGGCGTGTCAGCGTCGTAGCGGTGCGAGTAAAAGATGTCGACGTAATCGAGGCCCAGGCGCCGCAAGCTCTGGTCCAGGCTGGCCAGCACGTATTTGCGCGAACCGCCGCCCTGGCCGTACGGGCCTGGCCACATGTCCCAGCCTGCCTTGGTGGAAATGATCAGTTCATCGCGGTAGGGTAAAAAATCGTCGCGCAGCAGCTTGCCGAAATTGCTTTCCGCGCTGCCATACGGCGGGCCGTAGTTGTTGGCCAGGTCGAAATGCGTGATGCCCAGGTCGAAGGCCGTGCGCAGCATGTCGCGCTGCGAAGCCAGATTGTTGCTGTCGCCAAAGTTGTGCCACAGCCCCAGGGACAGCAGCGGCAGTTTCAGTCCGCTGCGCCCGCACGTACGGTATGGCATGCTGTCGTAGCGGTTCTCGGCGGCGTGGTAGGTCATGGCATCTCCTTGTAAATGAATCGCCTATTTTGGCGCAAAATCAAGGTCTGCGTGCGTGCGCCTTGCGCGCGGCGGGACGCGCCTTACAATGGGCGTTCAGGAATCTCGCAAGGAGCGGTCATGGAAATCGAATTGAAATTGCTGCTGGCGCCGCGCAAGACGCGCGCCCGCCTGCGCGCCCACCCGCTGCTGGCGCAGACTGCGCAAGGTGCGCCGCAGGTGCTGCAGATGCACGATATCTATGTCGATACGCCCGATTTGCAGCTGTGCCACCACCACGCGGGCTTGCGCGTGCGCCAGGTGGACGGACACTGGGTGCAAACCCTGAAGGCGGGCGGCACGGTCAATGGCGGCTTGCACAGCCGCCACGAATGGGAAGGCGATGTGCCGGGGCCGCAGCCGGATCTCGCCGCGCTCGAGTCGGCCATCGGCCGCAAGCAACCCGTCCGCGCGCTGCTGCGCCAGGACGCCGTCCGCGACGGCTTGCAGCCCGTGTTTACCACGCGCATCGAGCGCACCGTCTGGCAATTGCGCACGCCGCAGGGCGATCAGATCGAATGCGTGCTGGACCAGGGCGTCATTGACAGCGGCACGGACGGGGCCGCGCGCAGCGTGCCCGTCAGCGAGGTCGAACTGGAATTGAAGCAGGGGCAAGCTTCCAGCCTGTTCGACGTGGCGCTGGCGCTGCTGCAGGACGTGCCGCTGCAACTGGGCCACATGAGCAAGGCGGAACGCGGTTACCGTCTCGCGGTGCCGCAGCCTCTGCAGGCGGTCAAGGCGCAGCCGCTGGCGCTGGATGCGGCGATGTCGGTGGAGCAAGTGTTCCTGGCCATCGCCGGCAATTGCCTGGAGCAAGTCAGCGGCAACCAGGATGGCGTGGCGGCGGGCGAAGACGTGGAAAGCGTGCACCAGATGCGCGTGGGACTGCGCCGTTTGCGCTCGGCGCTGGGTATGTTCAAGTCCCTGCTGGTGCTGCCGGATGCCTTGAAGGGGGAACTCGACTGGCTGGGCGGCGCGCTGGGCGAGGCGCGCGACTGGGATGTGTTGGCTGGTAACACCCTGGCGCAGCTCGATGGCGAGGCGCAGGCCGATGCGGCCGCGCTGGCACAGGCGGCGCACGCGCAGGCGCGGCTCAAGCACCAACAAGCGGCCCAGGCCGTCATTTCGGCGCGCTATACGGCTTGCATGCTGGGCGTGCAGCGCTGGCTGCAGGCGCGCGCATGGCGCGACGGTTGCTCCGTGCGCCAATTGCGGCGCCTGGACGCGCGCGTGTCGCCGTTTGCCCGCGCCACCCTGCGCAAGGACCAGCGCCGCCTGATGAAGCGCGGCAAGCGCCTGCTGCATGCCACGCCGCAGCAGCGCCACCAGGTGCGCATCGCGGCCAAGAAGACGCGGTATGCGACGGAATTCTTTGCCTCGCTATTTGCGGGCCGGGCTGTGAAGCCGTATGTGGGGCGGCTGTCGGCGCTGCAGGATGAACTGGGCTGGCTCAACGATGTGCAGGTGGCCGACCGGCTGTTGCAGCAATTGCCCGAAGTTCAGGCTGGTCAGGCCGACCAGGCTGACCAGTCCGCCCAGGACGGATTGCGGCTGCACGCGGCCTTTGTGCGCGGCTACCTGGCGGCGCGCGCGCAAGCGCAAGGTGCCGATGGCCGCATGCACAAGGCCTGGCGGCGCTTCAAGGCGGCCCGTTTGCCGGCCTGAATCCGGTTTGATCGGGGTGTGAGACCTGGCCAGACCCCATCAGGCCGGACCCAGTCAGGCCAGACCTAATCAGTCCAGTCCAGCGCAGGCTAGGCCAGCGGCCGCTGCAACTGGCGTTCGAGGATGGCCAGCGGCGACTTGTCGGGCGCAGCCATGGCGCGCACGGGCAGCAGCCAGGTTTGCTCCAGCGCATGCTGTCCCCGCAGGGCCGCGTGCGATACGGCGTCGCTGAAGACGATCCACGTCTGGCCCGGCGCGAACGCATGCGTGTGCTGCTCCACCTGCGCCTGGTAAGCGAGATCGGCCTTCATGGCGTCGTGCAGCTGCAGCATGTAGTGATCGTAGGGTGTGCGCCGCGACTTGGTGACGTGCAGCCATTGCAGCAGCGCCGCCAGCACGGGTTGCGGACGCTTTGCAAGGGGTAAAAAATGCTGCGCCACCTGTTCGAATGGCGCGCCCAGTTTCCACACGCGGGGCGCGTCGCGCGGATGGATGTTGGTGAAGACGCGCAGGATGCGCCGGCCTTGCGTGGGTGCGGAGGGGAAGCTGTCGACGTGCAGGCGCGTATCGTCCTTGCGCCAGGAGGTGATGCGCCCGGCGATTTCCACGGGGCGAAAGCTGCCCTTGCCTTGCTGTAGGTGGGGAACATAGCCGGGCAGCAAGCCGGCCAGCAAGTGCTGCGTGTGCCGCGCATAGCGCCGCATCAGCGCGGCCAGCAGGGCCGCATCGCAGGCATCGCCCTGGCCCCGCACGCCGCGCGCCGGTTCCCAACTGATGTTCTTGGCGCTGCTGGCGCTACCCACAGCGCCGTTCAGCAGGGCATGCTCTTCCTGTTGCAGGGGGAAACCCAGGCGGGGCAGCAGCACGACTTGCCCGTCTTCGAGCGCCTGCAGCGCCGCCGCTTGCTGCGCGGCGCTGCCGCTGGCGTCCCAGCGGGGCAGGGAAATGTCGACGAGCTTGCTCATGGCGCAAACGGGGAAGAGGTCGGAGCCGCCAGTTTATGCGCTTGCCGCCCGCTCCCGTTTGCGCTGGCGCAGTGTTACATCATAATTTGCTGTTCTGGCAGCCGGCGCTCACGCATTCGCGCACGCGGTCTTGCAGGAATTGCGCGCGTTCGATGGTGGTCTGGGTGGCGCAATCGAGGTTCACATAAAAGCCTGACGATTCGCGTTTGGAGCAATTTTGGTTGCGGTTGCTGATCCACGCCAGCTGGCCCGATTTCAGCTTCTGCTTGCCGGCGGCATCGAGCTGGGCGCTCAGTTTCTTGTAGTTGGCGTTGAGTTCCTTGTCCGCTTCCTGGTACACCTTGTTGAGGCAATACAGGCCGTCGAAGTCGTTGCGCGGCGTGTCGCAGGCGGAGTTGGCGAAGGCGGAACCGGAGGCAAATACGAGCAGGGCAAGCATGAATTTTTTCATTGTTTTCTTTCAGCAAGGGATGGCGGCGAGGCTGGCCGGCAAGCACGGGCGTGCGCTTGCGTATCTTATAACATCGCGCATGCTGATCTTGTTCGCTTGACCAGTGTGTGCCGCCCGCATCTACTTTCTGCGTGGACATAAAAAAAGCCCGCGCTCGCAAGCACAGGCTTCTTTTGGTGCGCCGCAGCGGCGAATGCCGCGGGCGCGTCCGTTTTACGTTGTCAGGAACCGCTTACGCGAAGTTCTTGGCAACGAAATCCCAGTTGACCAGGCCCCAGAACGTTTCCACGTACTTGGCGCGCAGGTTGCGGTAGTCGATGTAGTAAGCGTGTTCCCAGACGTCGCAGGTCAGCAGCGGCTTGTCGCCGGTGGTCAGCGGGCAGCCGGCGTTCGAGGTGTTGACGATGTCGACGGAGCCGTCGGCTTTTTGCACCAGCCAGGTCCAGCCCGAACCGAAGTTGCCCACGCACGACTTGGTGAATTCTTCCTTGAACTTGTCGAACGACGACCATTTGGCGTTGATCGCGTCAGCCACGGCACCGGTAGGCGCGCCGCCGCCGGCCGGCTTCATGCCGTTCCAGTAGAAGGTGTGGTTCCATACTTGTGCCGCGTTGTTGAAAATGCCGCCCGACGATTTCTTGATGATTTCTTCCAGCGACAGGTTTTCGAACTCGGTGCCCTTGATCAGGTTGTTCAAGTTGGTGACATACGCCTGGTGATGCTTGGCATAGTGGTATTCCAGGGTTTCTTTCGAAATATGCGGCGCCAGAGCGTCCATTTCATACGGCAGTGGTGGCAGAGTATGTTCCATGTGATGTCCCTTTATGGTGAGTGTTCGGAGTCTTCCGGCCTGGGCCGGAGGGTTGAGCCTTGCGTGCTTGAACCAAGCATTCTTGCTGAACGAGCCACTATTGTAAAGCGGATGCGCCATTGCTGCAGATTCCCGCACGCGTTGCGGATGCCGCTGGCGTAGTGATTCTCGTTCAGCGCCAGACCTAGCGAACACGTCGGGTAGTTTCCCTGACGATCAGTTCCAGAGGAGGTATCGCCGCCTGCACGGCCTCGCCATTGATCAGCCCCAGCAGCGCTTCCGTGGCGATGCGGCCGATGTCGTACAGGGGCTGGTGGATGGTCGTCAGCGGCGGCGTCGTGTAGGACGAGCCGGGCAAGTCATCGAAACCGACGAGCGAGATGTCGTCGGGCACGCGGATGCCCTTGCGGTACAAACATAGGCGCACGCCATAGGCGGACAGGTCGTTGGCGGCGAAGACGGCGCTGAACTGTTGCTGCGTATCAAACAAGTGGTTCATGGCCAGCATGCCGCTTGCCTCGTGGAAATCACCTTCCGCCATCAGCTTCGGGTCGATGGCGATGTCCGCTTCGCGCAGCGCGCGCTGGTAGCCCGTCAGGCGTTCGGCCGCATCCGTGTTGTTGGCAGGGCCGGCGACAAACGCGATGCGCCGGTGGCCCAGTTCGATCAAGTGGCGCACGGCCAGGTAGGCGCCGTATTCGTTGTCGAGCTTGAAGCCGATGGCGCTTTTGGTCGCCAGCAGGCGGCCCGTCGAGACGATGGGCCGCTGCTGCGAGAAATCAAGCACGCTCTCGTCCGAGATGCGCCCCGACAGCAGGATGATGCCGTCCACCTTTCTCGCCAGCAGCAGACGGATGCGATCCGCTTCTTCCTGCGCATTCCAGTGCCCGCTGACGATGACGGACGCGTAGCCCGTGTCTTTCAAGCCATCGTCCACGCCGCGCAGGCTTTCGTCGAAGAAGGGGCTGGAAATATCCTGCACCACGATGCCGATGGTCATCGAGCGGCCCTTTTTCAGCCCCTGCGCCATCTGGTTCGGCGCGAATTTCATGTGCGCAATCGCCGCCAGCACGGCGTCGCGCTTGTCGTCAGACACCCTGGCCGTGCCGTTCAGGATGCGCGAAACGGTGCTGGGCGACACGCCGGCCTGGCGGGCCACGTCGAGCAGGGTGGAGGGAGAGGCGGCGTGGTCGCTATCGTTCAAGGTGGTTCCTGGGTATCAAGATGGCTGGTCGTCAGTGTTCTGAAAACCTTTTCATTGAAAGATTACCATAAATGCCCACGGTGGGCCGTAGGTCGGGTTAGCCCTGCGGGCGTAACCCGACATATTGTTGGCCGTGCACGTCGGGTTACGCGTTGGCGCGCTATCCCGATCCAATTATGAAAACGTTTTCACAAAAAACAACGGCGGCTCAAATGAGGAATTTTGCGCTTTCTCATAGGAGAACACGCGCCACGGCGTGCAACTTGCCACGCCACCCTCGATAAAAATGACAACTTTTTCGGTTGACTTGATTTTCTTTGCGGTGTTAAATGGACGCATGTTGTGAAAACGTTTTCAAGATAGAAGACGCTCAATAAACGGAGATGAAATAATGAAGTCAAGCATCCTTGGCGCCGCCCCCCTGGCCGCGCTGACCCTGGCCTGTGGCGTGGCCGCCGCAGCCGCCCCGCCTGCCGCACCGTTGCCTGCCCTGGCCCCCGCCACGATCACCGTCGCCTCCTTTCCCGACCTGGACCGCGCCGTCAAGACGGCCTTGCCCCTGTGGGAAAAGCTGTACCCGCAAGTAAAGGTCAAGCTGGTCAGCCTGCAGATCGACGACCACCATAACTCGATGACGACGGCGCTGGCGGCCGGCGCGCGCCTGCCCGACGTGATGGCCATCGACTTCCGCTATGTCGGCAGCTTCGCCGAATCGAAGGGCATGGAAGACCTGTTGCAAGCGCCATACGGGGCAGGGCAGTACCGCGCCCAGTTCGTGCCGTTCACCTTCGTGCAGGCGACCAGTTCGCGCGGCACCCTGGGCGCCATGCCGGCCGACCTGGGGCCGGGCACTTTGTTCTACCGCAAGGACTTGATGGACAAGGCGGGCATCAAGGAAAGCGATTTGACGGCTTCGTGGGAATCGTACATCGCCGCCGGCAAGAAGCTCAAGGCCGCCACGGGCACCTATCTGCTGGCCGGCGCCAGCGACCTGGCCGACATTTATATCCGCGCCAATCTGAAAGATGGCGAAGGCATTTACTTTGGCGACAAGGGGCAGGTGCTGGTCGACTCGCCCCGCTTCGTCAAGGCCTTCGAACTGGCCAAGGCGGCCAGGATCGCCGGCATCGATGCGCGCACCGTGGCCTGGACGGGCGAGTGGGCCGAAGGTTTTAAACGCGACAAGGTGGCCAGCCAGATGATGGGATCGTGGCTCAGCGGCCACCTGGCCAAATGGCTGGCGCCCGATTCCAAGGGCCAGTGGCGCGCGGCGAACCTGCCGGCCGGCGCGCTGGCGTCGTACGGCGGCTCCTTCTACGGCATCCCGAAAAAGGCGGCCAACAAGGCGCAGGCCTGGGAATTCATCAAGTTCATGACCGTTAACAAGGATATCCAGCTGCACTCGCTGAAAGAGATCGGCGCCTTCCCGGCCCTCAAGGCGGCGTATGCGGATCCCATGATGGACGAGCCGCAGCCGTATTTCGGCGGCCAGAAGACGCGCCTGCTGGCGCGCGACACGGCGGCGAAGATTCCCGTCATCCGCGTCGACAAGTTCGACGCCGTGGCGCGCGACATCGTCAACATGGAACTGGAAAGCGTGCTGGCGCAAAACAAGGATATCAAGACGGCCCTGGCCGACGCCAAGGCCCTGATCACCCACCGCGCGCGGCGCTAGGAAACAGCATGACTCTTGATACTGATCAAACCGGGAGCCGGCCATGAACGCACCTTCCGCATCGCTGGCGCAAGGCGCGCCCGTCTCGGCGCGGCCGGCACGCAAGCGCTTCAACATGAAAAAATGGGCGCCGTATATCTTCATCAGCCCCTTCTTCATCCTGTTCGCCGTCTTCAGCCTGTTCCCGCTGCTGTTTTCCATCTATTTGTCGTTCAACCAGTGGGAAGCGGCCAGCGGCGTGGAAGCCATGCAGTGGGTGGGGCTGGACAACTACAAGTACGCCTTGAGCGACCCGTGGTTTTTGCGCTCGCTGGGCAATACCGTCTGGCTGGCGCTGGCCTCGGGTGTGCCGCAGCACCTGGTCGCCATTCCGCTGGCAGCCTTCATCCACAACAGCTTCAAGCGCTCGCGCAACCTGGTGATCGGCATTTACTTTTTACCGTTCATCACCTCCAGCGTGGCCATCGCCATGGTCTTCAACACCCTGTTCTCGCGCGACTATGGCCAGATCAATGTGCTGCTCCAGTGGTGCGCCAGCCTGCCGCTGGTGGGCGGGCTGTTTCCGGCAGAATCGATCGACTGGCTGGGCAGCTCGCTGTTCATCAAGCCGGCCGTCGCCTTCGTGATTTTCTGGCGCTACCTGGGCTGGAATCTGGTGCTGTACCTGTCCGCGCTGCAGGTCATCCCGAAGGATTTATATGAAGCGGCCACCATCGACGGTGCGTCGAAACGCCAGCAGTTCTGGTACATCACCCTGCCGCAGCTGCGCCCCATGATCTACCTGGCCGTCACCTTGACCATCATGGGCAACCTGCAGCTGTTCGAGGAACCGTTCGTGCTGGTGGCCGAATCGAGCGGCGTAAGCCAGTCCGTGATGACGACGGCCATCTTCGTCTACAAGACGGCGTTTTCCTCGGGCGACTTCGGCACGGCGTCGGCCATCTCCTGGCTGCTGTTTTTGATCATCGCCAGCACCACCTGGGTGAACAACCGCATCTTCAGCCGCAACGAACGCCGAGAAGCCAAGGAGGCCAAATGAAGACTACCCGCTGGACGGCCTACGCCATGGTGGCCATCGGCGCCCTGATCATGGTCGCGCCGTTCTACTTCATGTTCGTCTTCGCCACGCACACGAGCGCCGAGATCTACAGCCTGCCGCCGCCGCGCTGGTTCGGCACGGCCCTGCTGAACAACATCGAGCTGCTGCAGGAGCGCCTGCCGTTCTGGCGCAATATCGGCATCAGCCTGTACGTGGCCCTGATGACGACCGCGCTGACCCTGTTCTTTTGCTCGCTTGGCGGCTATGCGTTCGCCATGTACGAATTCCGCTTCAAGCGGCCCCTGTTTACCCTGGTGATGGCGTCGATGATCATCCCGTCGTTCATGAACATGATCCCCACCTTCATGCTGATGGATTTCCTCGGATGGCTGGACCAGCCGCGCGCCCTTTACGTGCCGGGCGCGGCCGGCGCGCTGGGCATCTTCCTGATGCGCCAGTACATCGGCACGGCCATCCCGAAGGATTTGATCGAGGCGGCGCGCATCGACGGCTGCGGCGAGTTCGCTATCTACTGGCGGGTCGTGCTGCCGCTGATCGGCCCCGCCATGGGCACCCTGGGCCTGATCACCTTCATCAACTCGTGGAACAATTTCATCACGCCGCTGGTCGTCATGCGCTCCGTCGAGAACTACACGATCCCGCTGGCCCTGCGCAGCATGCAGGCGCCGAACAACACGGAGTGGGGCGCGCTGATGACGGGCGCCGCCATCGCCGTGCTGCCGCTGCTGCTGATGTTTTTTGTCGCCTCGAAGCGCCTGATCGAGGGCCTCACGCAAGGCGCCGTCAAAGGCTAGAACTTTCTTAACCACTCACACTGACATGACCACCATGCATAACGACGACACCGATACCAACTTCCCCGCCGCCTTCACCTGGGGCGTGGCCACCAGCGCCTACCAGATCGAGGGCGCGGCCGCCATCGACGGCCGCGGCCCGTCCATCTGGGATACCTTCAGCCACACGGACGGCAAGATCATCGACGGCAGCAATGGCGACGTGGCTTGCGACCACTATCACCGCTACTTTGATGACGTGGAGCTGATCGCCAGCCTGGGCGTGAACGCCTACCGCTTTTCCATGTCCTGGTCGCGCGTCCAGCCCACGGGTTCCGGCGCCTGGAACGAGGCCGGCTTTGATTTTTACTCCCGCCTGCTCGACGCCCTGGCCGCCAAAGGCCTCGAAGCGCATCTGACCCTGTACCACTGGGACTTGCCGCAAGCGTTGCAGGACGAGGGCGGCTGGCTCAACCGCGCCACCTGCTACCACTTCGCCGCCTACGCGGCCGAGGTGGCGCGCCGCTTCGGCCACAGGGTCGCCAGCATCGCCACCCATAACGAGCCGTGGTGCACGGCCGTGCTGGGCCACGGCACGGGGCAGTTCGCGCCCGGCATGGCCGACCCGGCCGCCGCCGTGCAAGTGTCGCACCATCTGCTGCTGTCGCATGGTCTGGCCATGCAGGCCATGCGCACGGTGAACGCGCCGGCAAAGCTGGGCATCGTGCTCAATCAATGGACGGCCACGCCGGCCACCGACAGCGCCCAGGACCGCGAGCTGGCCGAACTCGAATATGCGCGCTCGGTGCAGTGGTATATGGACGCCATCTTCAAGGGCCGCTACCCGGCCCTGGCCCTGAAACACGCCGACGCTTCCGCTTTGGCCATCTTTGAAAACGATTTCATAGATATTAAACAGCCCATCGATTTCCTCGGCGTGAACTACTACACGCGCGCCTTCATGAGCGCCGAGACGCCGCCGCGCAAGCCCGAATGCAAGCTAGGCGTCAACGACATGGGCTGGGAAACCTATCCGCAAGGCTTGACGGAGCTGCTCGTGGGCCTGCACCGCGAATACCGGCTGCCGCCCGTCTACATCACGGAAAACGGCATGGCCGTGGCCGACAAGCCCGTCGGCGGCAAGATCCATGACCAGGCGCGCATCGAGTACGTGCGGCTGCACCTGGATGCCTTGCGCGCCGTGATTGCGCAGGGTATCGACGTGCGCGGCTATTTCTACTGGAGCCTGATGGATAACTTCGAGTGGAACTCGGGCTACGCCAAGCGCTTCGGCATGCTGTACGTCGATTACGCCACGCAGCAGCGCAGCTTCAAGGACAGCGCCCTGTGGTACCGCGACTTCATCGCCGCGCAGCGCGCCGTGCATGCCGATGCGGCCGTCCTGGCCGGGGAGCACTGAGATGGCCGCCATTTCCCTGCGCGGCATCCGCAAGACCTACGGCGACGGCCCGGAAATCGTCAAGGGCCTGGACCTCGATATCCATGACGGCGAATTCATGGTCTTCGTGGGGCCGTCCGGTTGCGGTAAATCAACCCTGCTGCGCATGATCGCGGGTCTGGAAGACATCAGCGCGGGCCAGCTGCGCATCGGCGACCTGCTGGCCAACGACGTGGCGCCGGCCGAGCGGGGCATCGCCATGGTGTTCCAGAGCTACGCCCTGTATCCGCACATGACGGCGCGCGACAACATGGGCTTTGCCTTGAAATTGGCGGGCCAGCCGGAAGCCGAAGTGCGCGCCGCAGTCGGCAAGGTGGCCGAGATTTTGCAGATCACGCACCTGCTCGACCGCAAACCCAAGGCCTTGTCGGGCGGCGAACGCCAGCGCGTGGCCATCGGCCGCTCCATCGTGCGCCAGCCCAAGGTGTTCCTGTTCGACGAGCCGCTGTCCAACCTCGACGCCTCGCTGCGCGTGCAGACGCGCATCGAGCTGGCCAAGCTGCACCAGGAACTGGGCACGACCATGATCTACGTCACGCACGACCAGGTCGAGGCCATGACCCTGGGCGACAGGGTCGCCGTTTTCCACGGCGGCCACCTGGAGCAGGTGGGCGCGCCTTTGGCCCTGTACCGCCATCCGGCCAGCCAGTTCGTGGCCGGCTTCATCGGCGCCCTGCGCATGAACTTTTTGCCGTGCGCCGCCGTCCCCGCGCTGGCCAGCCAGCTTGGCGGCGCGGCGGGCATGCTGGTCGGCATACGCCCCGAACACCTGCGCCTGGTGCCGCGCAGCGAGGGCTATGGCGCCACGGTCACCCTGATCGAACAGCTGGGCGACGCGCAGATCATCCACGCGACGCTCGAGGGAAGTTCGCAAGCGGTGGCCATCAAGCTGCACGGCGAGGCGCGCCACGCGCTGGCGCAGGGCAGCGCCATCGGCTTCGCGCCGGAAGAAGGCCATGCCTTTCTGTTCGACACGGCCGGGCGCGCCGTGGCCACCCATTGACCCCGCACGGAGGCGACATGACTTCAGATTGACACCCAAAAAATGTGCAGCAGTAGCCAAAGAGCTATGTGATCATCATTCAACCAGCGGTACAGGAGACAACAACAATGCAACAGCTCAAACGCAATACCATCGCCCTCAGCCTGGCGCATGCGACCTTCGCCCAGTTCATCTTGCTGGGCAGCGGCGCCGCCATGGCCCAGGAAGCGGTCAGCACCACGGCAGCCACCGACGCGGCAAAACCGGCCGCCGAACAGATGGACCGCATCGTCGTCACGGCCACGCGCCGCAATACCTTCGTGCAGGAGACGCCGCTGGCCGTCACCGCCTTCAACCAGGACACCCTGCAAAACAACCAGGTCAAGGACCTGGCCTCGCTGGCCACCATGGTGCCCAGCCTCGTCGTCGAGCAGCATGGCGACTCGGGCGGCGTGCACGTCTACATGCGCGGCGTCGGCTCGGCCAACCACACGGAGCTGGGCGACCCGGCCGTCGCCTTCTATGTCGACGGCGTGTATTCGCCGCGCCCCCAGGGCGCCACGGCGCTGATGTACGACTTGAGCCACGTCGAGGTGGCGCGCGGACCGCAGGGCACCCTGAACGGCCGCAATTCGACGGCCGGCGCCGTCAATCTCGTGTCGGCCGCGCCAAACACATCGAAGTTCATGGGCTCGGCCGGCATCACCGTGGGCGATTACCGCCACCTGCAGACGCAGGGCATGCTCAATATCCCGTTCTCCGACGACGTGGCGCTGCGCATCGCCGCCATCAAGGATAGCCATGACGGCACGGTGGACTTCCGCCGCGGCTCGAACGTCATGCCGGGCACGGCCAAGTATGGCGCCGGCGACCAGATGGGCGTGCGCGCCTCGCTGCTGTGGAAGTTCACGCCGCAGCTGCGCGGTACCTTCATCGCCGACTACTTCCTCGACCAGGGCGCCGGCAACGTCTACCTGGCGGCCGAACCCAAGCCGGGCGAGAAGCTGCGCTCGGCCCTGATCGATACGCCGGGCACCCTGGACCAGTCGATCCTGACCTACAAGGGCAAGCTCAATTACAAGCCGACGGATGCGCTGGACTTTACTTACCTGGGCAGCTGGAGCCGCTACAAGCGCCAGAACAGCAACGATGCCGATGCGGGCCTGTTCCCCGGCTTTAAGTCGGAAAACCGCACCGACTGGGCGCAGTTCGACAGCTATTCGCACGAACTGCAGGCGCGCTCGGACGACGATGCGCCATTCCAGTGGGTCGCCGGCCTGTTCCTGTTCAATGAAAAGAACAAGGTGCGTTTCGATATCGACCGCAGCCAGATTTCGCAGGCGGCCGTGCAGCAGGATATCGCCAACGGCGCCGTGATCTTCGTGCAGCCCACGGTGGGCCAGTATGCGTCGGCCATGTCCTTCATTCAGGGCGACCGCCAGCTCAAATCGAAAGCCGTGTTCGGCCAGGTCAGCCAGCAGCTGACGGACCAGATCAAGCTGACGGCCGGCGCGCGCTACACGAAAGACCATAAATTCGACGTCGGCGGCCAGAACTGGGCTTGCCCGAACTGGCCCGCGCAACACGCCACTGGGCACCACCGTGCTCACTGCCGACCAGCTGCGCCAGCTGGTCACGCCCGGCACGGGCCTGGCCAACACGCACAATATCGGCCCCGGCGGCGCCATCACGGCGGCCGCCTGCGGCAATACGCCGGGCGACAATACGGCCGACCTGAAATACGGCCAGGCCACCTGGCTGGGCCGCATCGAGTACAAGCTGCGTCCCGATATTTTGCTGTTCGGCTCCGTGACGACGGGCTTTCACTCGCCGGCCATCGGCGACGGCGGCGCCACCACCAAGCCGGAAAAGCTGACCAGCTATGAAATCGGCTTCAAGTCGGATCTGCTGAACCGCGAACTGACCCTGAACCTCGATGCTTTCCTGATGAAGTACAAGGACAAGCTCGAATCGCAGGTGGTCAACAGCGTGCTGGCCAACTTCAATGCGGCCGGCGCCACCGTCAAGGGCCTGGAAGCGGAATGGGTGTGGCGGCCGACGAAGGTCGACCGCCTGACGGGCAACGCCACCTGGCTCAAAGCCGTGTATGACGATTTTCTCTCGTGCGACGTCGATGCGGCGCGCGCGAATGGCCAGTCCTGCGGCTCGACGGCGCCATTGGTGAACGTGGGCGGCAGCACCATGAAGCATGCGCCGAAGTTTTCCACGACGGTCCAGTACGAGCACGATTTCACGGTCGCCGGAGGCCAGCTCACGCCGCGCGCTTCGGTGCACTATGAAACCATGTCGTATGTGGGTGCGGGCGCGTTCAACGGTGACGTGCCGGGCCATGCGGGCGTCAAGCGCCAGGAAGCCTACACGACCCTGGACCTGAGCCTGCGCTTCCAGCCGGCCAACAAGGCGTACACGGTGGAAGCGTTCGTGCAGAACGCCACCGACAAGGCGGTCAAGCTGGACGTCAATGAAATCTGCACGGATGTGGGCATGCCATGCCAGCCCACGCAGCAGATCTACGGCGCCTTCTACAACGCGCCGCGCACGTTTGGCGCGCGCGTGTCGATGAAGTTTTAAATGAGGTAGTGTGAAAGAGCAGTTGCAGTCGCAGTCCACTCAGTAGGGGAAGGTGTTGGGCCGGGGAGCTTCCCCGGCCTTTTTTACTCTAACGTCGCCTGCACGCTGGCGATGCCGATCTGCGCGCTGCCTTCGGCCAGGCGCACGTTGACGTTCTGGCGCGCCTGCAGCTGGGCCGGCGAGCGCACGATGGCGCCTTTTTCGTCGCGCAGGATGGCGTAGCCGCGTTCCAGCGTGCGCTGCGGATTCAACAGTTCCAGCTGCGCCGCCAGGCCGTCGAGGCGGTGGCGCCGCTGGCTGACCAGCTGTGCCATGGCCGCGCCGCCGCGCCGCTGCATGTCCACCAGGCGGGCGCGCGGCGCCGTAACGTCTGGCCGCAAGGCCGTCCAGCGCGAACGCAGGCGTTCGAGCGCGTACTGTGCCTGGCTGACTGGCGCGCGCGCCGCATGCGTCATGGCCGTGGACAGGGCCAGCAGCTGCAAACGCTGCTGCCGCAGCTGCGCTGTCGGGTTGAGCAGGCGGCGGCTGTGGCGGTCCAGCGTCTGCGCCGCATCGTCGAGGCTGCGGCGCATGGCGCGGCGCAAGTCCGCCGCATCGGCGCGCAGGGACGCCATCCAGTCGGCGCGCGGCGTGGCCGCCAGTTCGGCCGCCGCCGTCGGCGTGGCCGCGCGCAGGTCGGCCGCGAAGTCGGCAATGGTGAAATCCGTCTCGTGGCCCACGCCGCTGATCACGGGCATGGAACAATCGGCGATCGCGTGCGCCACCGCTTCATCGTTGAACGACCATAAATCCTCGATGCTGCCGCCGCCACGGCACACTAGCAGCACGTCGCACTCGGCCCTGGTCGATGCCGTGCGGATGGCGTGCGCGATTTTTTCCGGCGCCTGCTGGCCCTGCACGGGCGTGGGATACAGAATGATGTTGACATGCGGCGCGCGGCGCTTGAGCGCGATCAGCACGTCGCGCAGGGCGGCCGCCTGCGGGCTGGTGACGATGCCGATGCTGCGCGCGAACATGGGGATGGCGCGCTTGCGTTCCTGGTCGAACAGGCCCTGCGCGGCCAGTTTTTCCTTCAGGCGCTGGAACGCTTCGTACAGGGCGCCCACGCCGGCGCGGCGAATGGCTTCCACGTTGATCTGGTAATCGCCGCGCGCGCCGTACAGGGTGACGAGGGCGCGCACTTCCACCTTGTCGCCTTCGCGCGGCGTGAAGCCGGCAAACTGGGCGCGGCCGCGGAACATCACGGCGCGCACCTGGGCGCCATCGTCCTTCAAGGTGAAATACCAGTGGCCGGAAGCGGCGCGCGTGAAGTTGGAAATCTCGCCGGCGATCCAGGTCAGGGGGAACGAGCGCTCGAGCAGGCGCGCGACGGCCTGGTTCAGGGCGCTGACGGTCAGCACGGGCGGGGCGGCAAAGCCGCTGTCAGTCGGGGTGTCGTTCATCATCAGGCAAGGGGAAAGAAGAAAGCTGTCCACATATTATCGGCGAGGTCATGCTTATGTCATATATCGTGCAAAACAACAAGATCTATTTCTAAGTAATTGATTTCATGCAGAATTCCCGCATGCCTGATTTGCGTGCACAGGGAAAAAATCCTTTAATATCAAGCACATCAGTGCAGCCCCTGCCACTTACGCACAAAGTTATCCACAGAAAGTGTGCGGAACTTTTTGCCTTGGACAAACATGGCCGGCTAGGCCTTGATTGAGCGATAAAAATGCCTTGCTACATTTTTGCGCACGGAAATAAAGTGTATAGGAATCAAGTGCTTAGTATGCCATGCATGGCCTTGCGCACAATCTTATCCACAAAAAATGTGCAGAACTCTGGCACGGCAGCGGATTTAGCCAGCGGAATGCCCATGGCATGGCTTGCCTGAATTTTGCGCAGCATAAAAATAGCCATATAGATCAATGGTCTAGCGTGCAGTCGTGCGCCTTGCTCACAATCTTATCCACAGAATATGTGCAAAACCGCATAAATCGTTTCGTCTTTTCCCCGGGTTTTCCAGTGTGTGAGCAGGCGCTTGCGCTGCCTTATTTTTTAGCATTGAAAAAAACTCCTTTAAAATCAATGCTCTTGCATGGAGTCAATCGGCTTGCTCACAATCTTATCCACACTTTATGTGTGAAACTGGCTTCGCGGTGGAAAACTGCGTTTTTGAAGTCAAATCGGACGCTGAAAACCCAGCTTTTCAGCCCTTGCTACATTTTTATGCACGGCAATAAAAACGATATAAATCAATGTACTTAGCGTCTATCTTTGAGCTTGCGCACAATCTTGTCCACAGATTGTGTGCAGAACTTTGACGCTCCTTCTGCCGCCGATTGCGCGCTGCCTGCCACTTTTTTACTCATTGATTTAATTTTGTTTAAAATCAATGACTTAGATGAATTGCACGGCTTTGCGCACAATCTTGTCCACAGTAAATGTGCAGAACTCTTCAGGTATTAATTTATTGACATTGACTACTGGCGATAAGCTGCTATGCCTGTATTTTGCGCAGCACGATAATTTTCATGTAAATCAATGACTTGCATGCTGGACTTCATGCTTGCTCACAATCTTATCCACACAAAGTGTGCAAAACTGAGCGCCAGCGACACGCGCCTGCCGCGCCGTGTGGACAAGTGCCATGCAGGCGCCACTTGCCGCCGGCGCGGCAACGCGCTACATTGCGCCATTCCTGCGCGGACGTACAATCGGTCTTCGGCGCTCGGTACAATACAGGCTGTCCGGGTGGTCCGCCGCCTTCCCTTTACCAGGAGTTTCTTTTGCTCGCTATATTTCAAGCCGCTGGCTGGCCCATCTGGCTGTTGTTGATCGCTTCCATCGTCGCCCTGGCCCTGATCATCGAGCGCCTGCTGTATTTGCGACGTGCCAAGATCCTGCCCCGCAAGCTGTTTGATGAAGTGGTGCAGGTGTATCGCAGCGGCAAGATCACGCCGGACACGGTGGCCAAGCTGGAAGACAATTCGCCGCTGGGCGTGGTGCTGGCCGCCGCCTTGCGCAACGTCGACGCGCCGCGCGAAGTGATGAAGGAATCGATCGAAGAGGCGGGCAGCGGCGTGGCCCACACGCTGGAACGTTTCCTGACGACCCTGGGCACCATCGCCACCCTGGCGCCGCTGATGGGGCTGTTCGGCACGGTGATCGGCATGATCGAGATTTTTGCCTCGCCCGGCGCCACCGCGTCGAACACGGCGCTGTCGCACGGTATTTCCGTCGCCTTGTATAACACGGCGTTTGGCCTGGCCATCGCCATGCCGGCCCTGATCTTCTACCGCCACTTCCGCGCCCTCGTCGACAGCTTCGTCATTGATATGGAGCAACAAGCCGTCAAGTTCGTCGACATCGTCCACAGTGGCCGCAAATGAACTTCCGCAAAGGCAAGGGGCGTGAAGACCCCGAAATCAACCTGATCCCGTTCATCGATGTGTTGCTGGTGATCCTGATCTTCCTCATGGTCAGCACCACCTACAGCAAGTTTACGGAGCTGCAGATCACCTTGCCGACGGCCGACGCCGAGCAGGCCAAGGATAAGCCGCAGCAGATCGACGTCACCATCGATGCCAAGGGCAACTACACGGTCAACCGCGAACCCGTCTCGTTCCGCGACGTGGCCGGCCTGGCCGATGCCCTGCAGAACGCGGCCAAGGCTGCCAACGGCGGCAAGGCGCCCGCGCAGACGCCCGTGGTGGTGGTCAACGCCGACCAGTTCGCCATGCACCAGATGGTCATCCACGTGATGGAAGCGGCGCGTCTGGCCGGCTATGAAAAGCTGACGTTCGCGGCGCAGGCGGGCGGCAAGTAAGGCCAACCCCCAACCCCAACCGAAGTGCCGGGGTCGGACCCTCAGGGTCCGACCCCAGGTGTCGATTTTGGGTTCCAATTTTAGTTGACACCCCATGCCCACATCCTCCCCCGCCAAGCTTGAAACCACACTCACCCGCGCCTGGCTGACGCGCGGACCGCTGGCGTGCGCGCTGTGGCCCGTCTCGCTGCTGTTCGGCGCCCTGAGCAGCGTCAGGCGCGGCCTGTACCGGGCAAACATCCTGAAATCGGCGCGCCTGCCCGTGCCCGTCGTCGTCGTCGGCAATATTTTTATCGGCGGCACGGGCAAGACGCCGCTGACGATCTGGCTGGTGCAAGCCTTGCGCGACGCGGGCATGCGCCCGGGCGTCATTTCGCGTGGTCACGGGAGCGCCGACCGGTTGCCGCGTGCCGTCACCGCTGCTTCCACGCCGCAGCAGGTGGGCGACGAGCCGCTGCTGATCTTCCAGCGCGGCGGCTGCCCCGTGATGGTGGGGCGCGACCGCGCGCAAGCGGGCAGGGCGCTGCTGGCGGCGCACCCGGACGTCGACGTGCTGGTCACGGACGACGGCTTGCAGCATTACGCCTTGCAGCGCGACGTGGAAATCGTGCTGTTCGACGGCCGCGGCGCGGGCAATGGCTGGCTGCTGCCGGCGGGACCGTTGCGCGAATCGCCGCGCCGCCGGCGCGACGTGACGGTGATCAATGCGCCCGCGCTGGCGCCGGCGCTGGTGGACCAGGTCGCGCCCAAGGGCTCGCTGGTGGTGCAGATGCTGCTCGATGGCGGCGTGGCCGAACGCCTGCTCGACCGCAGCGAGCGCATGCGCCTGGAAACCCTGGCGGCCAGCGGCCGGCGCATCGTGGCGGCGGCCGGCATCGGCAACCCCCGGCGCTTCTTTGCCATGCTGCGCGGGGCCGGATTGGATTTTACGGAACTGCCTTTGCCCGACCATCACGACTTCCTCGACCAGCCATTTGCGGCACTCGACACGGATGTGATCTTGATCACCGAGAAGGATGCAGTAAAATGTGCGCAAATTGAACATCTCAAAGATGACCCGAGACTGTGGGTCGTCCCCGTCAGTGCGCGCATCGATAGCGCGCTGGCCCAACAAATTGTGGAGAAATGTCGTGGACGCTCGACTGCTTGATATCCTGGTCTGCCCTGTTTGCAAGGGTCCGCTTGAACACGATAAGAAGGCGCAGGAACTGATTTGCCGCGCCGACCGCCTGGCCTATCCTATCCGCGATGGCATCCCCATCATGTGGGCGGACGAAGCGCGCACCCTGCAAGACGCAGTGGAATAACGATGGCGTTCATCGTCATCATCCCGGCCCGCCTGGCTTCGACGCGCCTGCCGAACAAGCCGCTGGCCGACCTGGGTGGCAAGCCCATGGTGGTGCGCGTGGCTGAGCAGGCGGCGCTCTCTGGCGCCGCGCGCGTCATCGTCGCCACCGACCATGCATCCATCCGCGACGCCTGCGCCGCGCATGGCGTGGAAGTGTGCATGACGCGCGCCGACCATCCGTCGGGCACGGACCGCATCGCCGAAGTGGCGCGCACGCTGGCTTTGCCGCCGGACGCCGTCGTCGTCAACCTGCAGGGCGACGAACCGCTGATCGATCCGGCCCTGCTGGCCGCCTGCGCGGCGCAGATCAGCGCCGCCGTCCCCATGGCCACGTGCGCCCATCCGTTGCACGACGTGGTCGACGCGTTCAATCCGAACGTGGTGAAGGTCGTGCTGGACAAGAACGGCCGCGCCTTGTATTTCTCGCGTGCAACGATTCCGTGGCACCGCGACGGCTTCGCCCAGTCCCGTGAAAACTTGCCGCAAGGCTACGTGCCGCTGCGCCATATCGGCCTGTATGCGTACAGCAATGCATTTTTGCAAGAATATCCGCAATTGTCCGCATCGCCGCTGGAAGCCATCGAGGCGCTGGAGCAGTTGCGCGTGTTGTGGCACGGTGTTGCCATCGCCGTTCACGTCACGGACTCGGCGCCGGCCGCCGGTGTCGACACGCCGGAAGATCTTGCCAGGGTGCAAGCCCACTACGGCGCCCTGTAAGCGCTACCCGCAAAACGGCAGGCGTGCAAATATAATTTGTACGCCTGCAGCAAAAACCACATTTTGAAACGTCCGCCTCGCTAATTGCTGGCTTTGATCAATCAGGGCATAGCATAGCAATTCGATAGCAAACTGGCGCTCTGGGGATTTTTTGTGGTAAGTTTCGTAGGGAAAGATAGCCATAGCAACACCATCTAAAAATAATTACACATACCACCATCCAAAATCTGTTTTTTAGGAACTTTTCAATGCGTCTGATACTTTTAGGAGCACCCGGTGCCGGCAAGGGCACCCAAGCTAATTTCATTAAAGAAAAATACAATATTCCACAAATCTCCACGGGCGACATGCTGCGCGCGGCGATCAAGGAAGGCACGGAACTGGGCCTGGCAGCGAAAAAAGTCATGGATGCGGGCGGCCTCGTGTCGGACGACATCATGATCGGCCTGGTCAAGAACCGCCTGCAGGACGCCGATTGCGCCAATGGCTACCTGTTCGACGGCTTCCCGCGCACCATCGCGCAAGCGGACGCCATGAAAGATGCGGGCATCCATGTCGACTACGTGCTGGAAATCGACGTGCCGGACGAGTCGATCATCGAGCGCATGGACGGCCGCCGCAGCCACCCGGGTTCGGGCCGCGTCTACCACGTCAAATTCAATCCGCCCAAGGTCGACGGCGTCGATGACATCACGGGCGAACCGTTGATCCAGCGCGACGACGACAAGGCGGAAACGGTCAAGAAGCGCCTGGACGTGTACCACAACCAGACCAAGGTCTTGCTCGGTTACTACAACGACTGGGCCAAGTCCGGTCTGCCGGGCGCACCGAAATACCGCCGCATCGCCGGCGTCGGTCCGGTCGAGCAAATCCGCGACAGCGCATTTGCCGCCCTGGCGGAATAAGCAGTATTGAAAAGCGGACCTGAGTGTCCGCTTTTTTTGTGCCCGCTTTTCGCCAGCGGTGCCGTGTCGTTTTCGTGGTTCAGGTTTTTTGCAGGTCGTGTTTTCCTGGCTGCGCGTGCCTACCCGGTGCGGTCTGCAGCTGTTGGCAATGACGTCGGATAAAAACAGAAGGGGACGATATGGCAGCCAGTTTGTGGTTTGCGGTAGCCTGCGGCGTGGTCGCAGTCATTTACGGTTTGGTGTCGCGTAGCTGGATCCTGCGCCAGGATCCCGGCAACGCGCGCATGCAGGAAATCGCCCTGGCCATCCAGCAGGGTGCGGCCGCCTATCTGGCGCGCCAGTACCGCACCATCGCCATCGTCGGCGTGGTGCTGCTGATCGCCATCTATGTGCTGCTCGGCTTGCACACGGCGCTGGGCTTCCTGATCGGCGCCGTGCTGTCGGGCGCCTGCGGCTTCATCGGCATGAATGTCTCGGTGCGGGCCAATGTGCGCACGGCGCAGGCGGCCACCCTGGGCATCAACCAGGCCTTGAACGTCGCATTCAAGGGCGGGGCGATCACGGGCATGCTGGTCGTCGGCCTGGGCTTGCTGGGCGTGACTCTGTTCTACTGGCTGCTGGCGACGACGGGCGCGCCCGGCCTGACCCAGCATGACCTGATCAAGCCCCTGATCGGCCTGGCCTTCGGCGCCTCGCTCATTTCCATCTTCGCGCGTCTCGGCGGCGGCATCTTCACCAAGGGCGCCGACGTGGGCGCGGACCTGGTGGGCAAGGTCGAGGCGGGCATCCCCGAAGACGATCCGCGCAACCCGGCCGTCATTGCCGACAACGTGGGCGACAATGTGGGCGACTGCGCCGGCATGGCGGCCGACCTGTTCGAAACCTATGTCGTGACCCTGATCGCTACCATGCTGCTGGGCGCCTTGCTGATGGCCGAAGCCAGCAACGCGGCCATCATCTACCCGCTGCTGCTGGGCGCCGTCTCCATCCTCGCGTCCATCGTCGGCTGCTCGATGGTGAAAACGGCCCCGGGCAAGAAAATCATGTCGGCCCTGTACACGGGCCTGTGGTGGGCGGCCGGCCTGTCGCTGGTGGGCTTTGCCGTCGTCACGTGGCTGCTGTGGCCCGACGACGCCATGCGCTACAAGATGCTGGGCGCCACCGTGGTCGGCATCGTGCTCACGGGGCTGATGGTGTACATCACCGAGTACTACACAGGCACGGATTTCAAGCCCGTGCGCCACATCGCCGAAGCGTCGACGACGGGCCACGGCACGAATATCATCGCCGGCCTGGGCGTGTCGATGAAGTCCACCGCGTATCCGGTGCTGGCCGTCTGCATCGCCATCCTCGTCTCGTACCAGCTGGCGGGCCTGTACGGCATCGCCATTGCGGCCACCTCGATGCTGTCGATGGCGGGCATCATCGTCGCGCTCGACGCGTACGGCCCCATCACCGATAACGCGGGCGGCATCGCGGAAATGTCGGGCTTGCCCGACTCCGTGCGCGCCATTACCGACCCGCTCGATGCCGTCGGCAACACCACCAAGGCCGTCACCAAGGGCTATGCGATTGGCTCGGCCGGGCTGGCCGCGCTGGTGCTGTTTGCCGACTACACGCATGCGCTCGAATCCGTGGGCCAGCACATCACGTTTGACTTGTCGAACCCGATGGTCATCGTCGGTCTGTTCATCGGCGGCCTGATACCGTACCTGTTCGGCGCCATGGCGATGGAAGCGGTGGGCCGCGCGGCCGGTGCCGTGGTGGTGGAAGTACGCCGGCAGTTCCGCGACATCAAAGGCATCATGGAAGGCACGGCGCGGCCCGAATACGACAAGGCCGTCGACATGCTGACGGCGTCGGCCATCCGCGAAATGATCGTGCCGTCCTTGCTGCCCGTCGTCGTGCCCATCGTCGTGGGCATGCTGCTGGGGCCTGCGGCACTCGGCGGTCTCTTGATGGGGACGATTGTGACGGGCCTGTTCGTGGCCATTTCCATGACCACGGGCGGCGGCGCCTGGGACAATGCGAAGAAATACATCGAGGATGGCCACTTCGGCGGCAAGGGTTCGGATGCGCACAAGGCGGCCGTCACGGGCGACACGGTGGGCGACCCGTACAAGGATACGGCGGGACCGGCCGTCAATCCCTTGATCAAGATCATCAATATCGTGGCCCTGCTGCTGGTGCCGCTGCTGCCGGCCACGGGCTGGGCTGGCCGTGGCGGCGCCGGCACCCGTCCACGCGCCCGCGCCACCCGTCATGGCGCCGGCCACACCCGTGCAAAGCTTGCCCGCGCAATAAGAGGGTGCGGTTCCCGCAGCCCCGTGGCACGTGAAAAATTGCAGTACGGCATGGAGTGCCGTGCTGCCGAGCAGCGTGCGCTGACGGGGAGGCGAACATGAACACGAGAGCGTTGATGGGGCGTGCCGGCTTGCTGGCGCCGCTGCTGCTGGCCGCCTGCACGGTGCTGCCGGAAGGGCCGTCGGCCATGGCCTTGCCCGGCACGGGCAAGAGCCTCGATCAATTCCGCGTCGATGACGGCAGTTGCCGTGGCTATGCGCAGGCGCAGCTGGCCGGCACGGGCGCGGCCGAGAGCTCCTCGCATGGCATGCAGCGCAGCTACGATGATTCTTATCAAAAATGTATGTATGCGAGCGGCCACAAGGTGCCCTTGGCCGGGCGGATGCTGGGCAGCGTGCCGGCGAATGCCGCCACGCCGCCGCCCGATACGCCGCCGCCCCGTTATTAGCCGATTAGAAGCGCGACGTCAGGCCGACGAACATGCGGCGTCCCGGTACGTAGTAGTCGACCAGGCCATCGGCCATCGGACCCTTCTTGAACAGGTTTTGCACGCCGCCGCGCACCGTCCACTGGGGCGTGACCTTGTACGACACGACGGTGTCGACGATGGTGTAGGCCTTGTCGGCCAGCTTGCCGGCATCGAGTTCCTTGCCCGTGTACTGGGCCGATACTTCGCCGAACAGCTGGTCGTTGACTTGCCAGCCCAGCGCCGAGTACCACGACAGTTTTGGCGTGGACAGCAGGTTGGCGCCCGTAGTGAGGTTTTTCGCTTCCGCCATGTAGGTGACGTTGTTACGCCAGTTCAGGTTTTTCGTCAGCGGGATGGTGGCCGTCGCTTCCAGGCCGCTGGTGCGCGCCTTCTGGATATTCGTCATCTTGGTCCACCAGCGCTGCTGGTAAAAGCCCAGCGGCGCATAGTCGATCTTGTTCTTGAAATCCGTGTGGAAGTAGGTCAGACCCACGTCCCAGCCATTCTGTTCCCACGCCACGCCGATCTCGCCGGCCGTGCTCGTTTCCGGCTTCAAGTCCGCATTGCCGGCCATGTAGCAGTCGCCCGTGATGTAGCCCAGCGGTTTCAGGCTGCCGCAACCGCGTCCGGCCGAGTTGGTCGCCGCCGCCGGCGAGTTTTCCTTCAGGCTTGGGGCGCGGAAGCCTTGCGACACGCCGCCCTTGATGGTCCAGGCGGGGGCGGGGTGGTACACCAGGTACAGGCGCGGGCTGTAGTGGTTGCCGAACTTGCTGTGGTGATCGAGGCGCAGGCCGGCCGTGGCCGTCAAGTTTTCGCGCAAGAACAATTGATCTTCCGCAAACAGGGCCGAGGTGGTGCCCGACAGGGTCGCGCCGCTCACGGTGTTGCCCAGATAATCGGTGGGCACGGTGCCGATGGTATTCGTGTTCGTCAGTTCCTGGTGCTTCCACTGGCCGCCCATCACCAGCATTTGCTCGATGCCGCCCCAGCCGAGCCGTTTTTCCAGGCTGGCATCGAGCGTGCTGTCCTTGGATTTCGCCACCGTGCCGACGTCCTGGTTATCGAAGTCGTTGTGATACAGGTTGACCGTGGTCTTGCCGAAGTCCCAGCGGCCTTCGTAGCCGAGGCTGACACTCTTGCGTATCAGCTTGTTGGCGCCCCAGCTGTAGACCAGCGGCTCGCCATCCGCATCATGCGCACTCGAATTGCTCGCTTCCTGCCTGCCATAGCTGGCGTCCAGCGACAGGTTCTGTTTCTTGTCCAGCGCCCAGGTCAGCTGGCCCGAGACAGTCTGGTTGCGTTCGCCGCCCATGGCGCCCGCTTTGTCGAAGGATTTTTCATCGGGATTCTGGCGCGACTGGTTCACGCCCAGGCGCATGCCGACCGTGTCCGACAGGGGACCGGCCAGGTTCACGCCCAACTGGTGCGCCGTGCCGCGGTCGCTGTCCTGCGGCTGCGTGTAGTTGGCCGTGGCCGAGCCGTTCCACTTGCCCGGCACCTTGCGTGTGATGATGTTGATCACGCCGCCCATGGCGTCCGAACCGTACAGCGAGGACATGGGACCACGCAC
Organism: Janthinobacterium sp. TPC_1; assembly: GCF_056037845.1. Classification (NCBI taxonomy): domain Bacteria; kingdom Pseudomonadati; phylum Pseudomonadota; class Betaproteobacteria; order Burkholderiales; family Oxalobacteraceae; genus Janthinobacterium; species Janthinobacterium sp. TPC_1. The sequence continues at coordinate 3,056,750 of NZ_CP195157.1, forward strand.
CACTTCGATGCGCTCGATCATGTCGGGTGAGATCCAGTTCAAGTCCTGGCGGCCCAGATCCGGGCGGTAAGCCGTGTCGGCCGAGCTGCCCACGCGCTTGCCATCGACCAGGATCAGCGTGTATTTGTCGGGCAGGCCGCGCAGCTTGATCTTCGACGCTTCGCGTTCGGGGCCGGTGCCGCCCGTCACGCCGGGGATGCGGCGCAGCAAGGTGTTCAGGTCATACACGGGCTGGCGCTCGATTTCCTCGCGCGTGATGACGCTGATGCTGGCCGGCGCATCCTTGATGTCGATGGCCGTGCCCGACGCGGTGACGACCACCGTGTTCATGGTGGGATCGGCGGCCACATTGCCTTCGGCCCAGGCGTTGCTGACGGCCAGCGAGAGCAGGCAGGGCAGGAGCAGGGCGGCGGAATGCATGGCACGGGCGGGAGTGGAAGCGGGGATTACGAAGGCGGGACTACGCTTGGTCATGGTGAACTTTCCGGATGTTGTTATTTCCTGGCTGCCTTCCGGGTGGCTCGGGTATGAATGAAAAGAGAATCAACTGCGCTCGAATTCTGATAATGAGAATAAGAATCGTTCTTATTGTAGTGCCATCCTGGCAAGAAGGAAAGTGCTGAAAGGAAATAAAACACCGTTGCAGTATGTGCATGGCATCTGGCGCAGTGTGTGCCAATAATGAAAGCGGTAAGATCGATGCTTGGGGAGGTGGCATGAAGACGATGGTAAAAAGCATGCTGGCGCTGGCCGGCGCCCTGCTGGTAGCTGCTGGCGGCCATGCCCGGGCGCAGGAACCGGCGGCGCCTGCCGAGTCTTTGTCTGAGCCTTTGCCCGTGTGCCGGCTCGACCCGCGCGACAGCGCAAGCTGGCCGTGGAACCGTGCCGCCCGGCGCCGCCCGTGCAGCCGCGCCGTTCCGTGGCGCAGGTGATCGGCCGCATGCCGGCGCAGCCAGCGCCTCCCATTGTGCCCATGGCGCCTTTGCCGCCCGGCCCGGCCGTGCCCATGCCGCGCGCGCCGCAGCCCATCGGTTCCTGCGACGCGGGCGGTTGCCGCGACGCGTCCGGCGCGCGCTACGACGGCGCGGGCAACGCCACGCTCGATGCCAACGGGCGCATCTGCCACCGCAACGGCGCTTTTATCCAGTGTTTTTAAGCCTGCCACGCGCTGGCGCCGCAAGTTTTCGCTCGGTGACGGCAAAAATGGCTACAATTGTCGCCGACATTACGTTTACGTAAACGTAATAGTGCGTAATAGCGTAATAATGGCATCGTGCATCAACCATCAGGCGCCGGGAACACGGCCCTTATCACTCAGGAGATTTCATGCAGATTCAGGACAATGTATTCATCATCACGGGCGGCGCATCGGGTTTGGGCGCGGCCACGGCGCGCATGCTGACGGCGGCCGGCGGCAAGGTCGTGCTGGCCGACGTGCAGACGGAAGCGGGCCAGGCGCTGGCCGCTGAACTGAACGGCATGTTCGTGCAGTGCGACGTGACGTCGGAAGAAGACGGCATGGCCGTGGTGGCGGCGGCCACCAAGCTGGGCACCTTGCGCGGCCTGGTCAACTGCGCCGGCGTGGCGCCTGCCGTGAAAACCGTGGGCAAGGATGGCCCGCACCCGCTGGCCCTGTTCCAGAAAGTCGTCAACATCAACCTGGTGGGCACCTTCAATATGTGCCGCCTGGCGGCCGACGCCATGGCGAAACAGGATGCGACGGCGGAAGGCGAGCGCGGCATCATCATCAACACGGCTTCCGTGGCGGCCTACGATGGCCAGATCGGCCAAGCGGCCTACGCCTCGTCGAAGGCGGCCGTGGTGGGACTGACCCTGCCGATGGCGCGCGACCTGTCGCGCAACGGCATCCGCGTGATGACGGTGGCGCCCGGCATTTTCGAAACGCCGATGCTGCTCGGCATGCCGGCCGAAGTGCAGGATGCGCTGGGCAAGATGGTGCCGTTCCCTTCGCGCCTGGGCAAGCCCGGCGAATACGCGCAGCTGGTGAAAGCCATCGTGGAAAACGTCATGCTTAATGGCGAAACAATCCGCCTGGACGGCGCCATCCGCATGCAGCCAAAGTAAGAGCACCTGGACAATGCCCAGAGCGTTGTTGCATGGCCTCGCCGTACTATTCGTACTGTCTTCGGCCACGCGCCTAGCCCTGGACATCGCCAGGCACTCTTACGAAGGCAGTGCCCTAATGGGCATTTGATGTAGGATACCCCCGTATGGGGCGTACGGCCTTGCCTGGCTGTGCGCCCTTTTTTTTATCGGAGAATCCATGATCGCATTGAAGCCGCTGGCGCTGAGCCTGACCTTGCTGGGAGCCCTGGCTGCCAGTCCCGTATTTGCCGAAGTGCCGCAAAAGGCGCCGGAAATCGCCACCGCATATGCGGAGAAATCGGGCTGGGCGGCGCAGAAATTCATGGTCGCCGCCGCCAACCCGCTGGCCGCCGATGCCGGCTACCAGATGCTGAAAAAGGGCGGCAGCGCCATCGACGCGGCCATCGCCACGCAGCTGGTGCTCACCCTGGTCGAGCCGCAATCGTCGGGCATCGGCGGCGGCGCCTTTTTGCTGTACTCCACGGCCAAGGGCGTGCAGGCGTTCGACGGGCGCGAAACGGCGCCGGCCGCCGCCGACGAACACCTGTTCCAGAACGCGGACGGCAGCCCCGTCTCGCGCGCCACGGGCGTCGTGGGCGGGCGTTCCGTGGGCGCGCCGGGCGTGCTGCGCATGCTGGAACTGGCGCACAAGGAACACGGCAAGCTGCCGTGGGCGACCCTGTTCAGCCCCGCCATCCGCCTGGCGCACGGCGGCTTTCCCGTCAGCCAGCGCCTCAACGGCCTGTTAAGCTGGATCAGGCCCTCAAGCGCGACCCTGTCGCCGCCGCGTATTTCTATGACGGCGAGGGCAAGGCCTGGCCCGTCGGCCACGTGCTGAAGAACCCGCAACTGGCGCGCACCCTGCGCGAGATCGCCCGCGGCGGCGCCGACGCCTTTTACCAGGGCCGCATCGCGCGCGACATCGCCGCCAAGGTGGCGTCGCACCCGAGCAATCCGGGCAAGCTGACGGCGGCAGACATCGCCAACTACCGCGCCAAGGTGCGCGAGCCCGTCTGCAGCGACTACAAGGCGTGGACCGTGTGCGGCATGCCGCCGCCATCGGCGGGCGGCATCGCCATCGCGCAGATGCTGGGCATCCTGGAAGTGAAGGATATCGGCCCGTATGCGCCCGTCGACGGCGTGCCCGATGCACAGGCGATCCATCTGTTCTCGGAAGCGGGGCGCCTGGCCTACGCGGACCGCAACCGCTACGTGGCCGACACGGATTTCGTGCCGCTGCCCGGTAACGGCATCCCTCGATGCTCGATAAAACCTACCTGGCGCAGCGCGCCGCCTTGATCGGCGACAAATCCATGGGCAAGGCCTTGCCCGGCACGCCGCCCGGCATGCAGGTGGCGTGGGGCATGGACAACGCCTTGCAGCGCCCGTCGACGTCGCACCTGGTGGCCGTGGATGCTTTTGGGGGCGGCCTGTCGATGACCACCAGCGTGGAAGACGCCTTCGGCTCGCGCCAGATGGTCGACGGCTTCCTGCTGAATAACCAGCTGACGGATTTCTCGTTCGATTCGCGCGATGCCGACGGCCCCATCGCCAACCGGGTCGAAGCGGGCAAGCGTCCGCGCAGCGCCATGTCGCCCACGCTGGTATTCGAGAAGGGCACGCACAAGCTGGTGCTGGCCACGGGCTCGCCTGGCGGCTCGTCCATCATCAATTACGTTGCCAAGGTGCTGGTCGGCACCATGGACTGGGGCTTGAACGTGCAGCAGGCGATCAGCCTGCCGAACTTCGGCAGCCGCAATGGCCCGACGGAGCTGGAAAAGGGCCGCGCGCCTGCCGCCCAGGTCGAGGCGCTGCAGGCGATGGGCCACGAAGTGCGCGTGATCGAGCAGAATTCCGGCTTGCAGGGCATCATGCGCTTGACTGCGCATGGCAAGGATTTCTGGTTTGGCGGGGCGGATCCGCGGCGCGAAGGCATGGTGCGCGGTGATTAATTAACATCTAAACTTTTCCACAAAGCATCCAGACCCTGCTAATCTGCCGGCATGGGAATGCAAAATAAAACAGGCTTGATACTCACGGGAGGGGGCGCCCGTGCCGCCTACCAGGTGGGCGTGCTGCAGGCGATTTCGGCGATTCTGTGGGAAGCGGGCTGGGCGCCGGCGCGCAACCCGTTCGACATCATCTGCGGCACCTCGGCCGGCGCCATCAATGCCACGGCGCTGGCCTGCCGCGCGGATAACTTCGGCGAAGGCGTGCAAAAGCTGCTCGACGTGTGGCAGCACATCGAGGTCGAGCAAGTGTACCGGGCCGATTCGCTGGGCGTGATCCGCTCGGGCGCGCGCTGGCTGTCCTTGCTGTCGTTCGGCTGGCTGCTGCGCCAGTGGCATGCCTCGCCGCCCAGTTCCCTGCTCGACAATACCCCGCTGGTCAGCCTGCTGCACCGCATGCTCGACCTGCCGCGCCTGGACGCGGCCCTGGCCGACGGCCTGCTGCATGCGCTGGCCGTGACGGCATCGTCGTACTCGGGCAGCCGCCACATGACGTTTTACCAGACGGCCGAGGATATCGCGCCGTGGGTGCGCACGCAGCGCCTGGCCTTGCCCGACCAGATCGGCGTGGAGCACTTGCTCGCCTCGGCCGCCATCCCTTTTATTTTTCCCGCCGTGCCCCTGTACGTGGGCGGCCAGCGCGAATACTGCGGCGACGGTTCCATGCGCCAGCTGGCGCCTATTTCTCCGGCCATCCACCTGGGCGCGAACAAGGTGCTGGTGGTGGGCGCGGGGCGCATGACGGAACCGGCGCCCGCCGCGTCCGAAGCGGCGCGCTACCCCAGCCTGGCGCAGATCGCCGGCCACGCGCTGTCGTCGATTTTCCTCGATGGCCTGGCCGTCGATATCGAGCGCCTGAACCGCATCAACCTGACCCTGTCGATGCTGCCGCCCGAGTTGCTGGGCAAGACGGCCTTGAAACCGGTGGAATTGCTGGTCATCGCGCCGTCCGAGCGGCTCGACGCCATCGCCAGCCGGCATATCGGCAGTTTGCCGCGTCCCATCCGCACCATGTTGTCGGGTATCGGCGCGGCCGAAGCGCGCGGCGCGGCGCTGGCATCGTATTTGTTGTTCGAATCGACGTATACTAACGAGCTGATCCGTCTTGGACAGCGCGATACGCAGGCCCGCAAGGACGATGTACTGGCGTTTTTTGGTTCTTGAGACGGCCCTTGGAGCGGCGTGCGGGTTTTTCGCGTTTTTTTTGACAGGACGATTGTGCTGGTATTTCGACGTGTGTTTTCGATGTTGCCTTACTGTTAATTCTTCTGCTGGGCGGCTGGGCTGCGGCGGCGCCTGCGCCCACCTTGCGCTTCGACCAGCTCAGCGTCGACCAGGGCCTGGCGCAGGAATCGGTGCTGGCCATCGCCCAGGACCGGCAGGGCTATATGTGGTTCGGCAGCCAGTCTGGCCTGAGCCGCTACGATGGCTACCGCATGGTCGTCTACAAGAATATCGAGGGCGACAAGACCAGCCTGGCCGACAACTGGGTCGGCGAGCTGCATGTCGATAGCCAGGGCCAGCTGTGGGTCGGCACCGACAATGGCCTGGACCGCTTCGACGCCGCCAGCCAGACCTTCATCCATTACGTCCCGGCCGAAAAGAGCAAGCGCGGCAACGGCAACCGGCATATCCATGCCATTCTCGACGATGGCGCGCGCGGCTTCTGGATCGCCACCTCGGACGGTTTGCAGCATTTCGACCCGGCCACGGGCCACTTCCGCACCTGGCACCATGAAGAAGGCAACCCGCACAGCCTGGGCGACAATGAAATCAAGGCGCTGGCGCTGGACGCGCAACAGCGCCTGTGGATCGGCACGGTGACAGGCCTGGACATGCTGGCGCCGGGCAGCGAGCGCTTCGAGCATTTCGCCGTCGATACGGAGCCCGGTTCGAAGTACAACGTGATCCAGTCGCTGCTGATCGACCGCCAGCAGAACCTGTGGATCGGCACCATGGCCGGCGCCGAGCGCTGGCGCCTGGGCGGCGCCGGCGAGGCGCCCCAGGTACGCGTGCGCTTCGGCGAGAAACATGGCTTTTCCGCCATCCGCGTCGCCAGCCTGTACCAGGACGTCGATGCCACCGTCTGGCTGGGCAGCAATGCCGATGGCCTGTTCCGCTGGCTGCCCGGCAGCGACAGCTTCCTGCAGTACCGCCACCAGACGGGCGACAAGTTCAGCGTCGCCGACAACCAGCTGTCGTCGCTGTACCGCGACCGCGCCGGCACCTTCTGGGTCGGCTCCTGGGTACAACGGCGTGAGCCGGGTGGACCTGGGCAGCGGCGGCTTTTCGCGCATGGCGCGCGCCCCCGGCGACGTGGGCGCGCTGGCGGACAAGAAAGTGCGCGCCGTGGCCGACGCGGGCAATGGCAAGCTGTGGCTGGCCACCAAGGGCGGCCTGAAACTGTACGACACGCGCGACGGCAGTTCGCGCCTGTTCGACCTGCGCAGTTCGCCCGGCATGTCGCGCGACGAGCAGGTCACCACCCTGTACAAGGCGCCGGACGGCACCCTGTGGGTGGGCGGCTCGACGGGCTTGCACCGCTTCGATCCGGCACTGGAGCGCTTCTTCACCATGCGCTTTGCCGCCGGCGATCCGAACAGCGACACCATCCGCAATGTGGTCAGCGACCGCAGCGGCATGCTGTGGGTATCGACGCGGGGCGGCGTGCACCGCTTCGACCCCGTCAGCCGCCGCTTTACCACCTACCGCCACGACCCGGCCAACCCGAACAGCCTTTCACAACATGGTGCGGCCCGTGCTGGAAGACGGCAAGGGGCGGCTGTGGATAGGCTCTTTCCACGGCCTGGACTTGCTGGACCGCGCCAGCGGCCGCTTCCGCCATTTCCGCCACGATCCGCAAAACCCGCATAGCCTGAGCCACGACGAAGTGCATTTCCTGCACGAGGACAAGCGCGGCGTGCTGTGGGTGGGCACGGCCAATGGCCTGAACCGCATGGACGTCGACGCCAAGGGCGAAATCGGCTTCCGGCGCTTCGTGCGCAAGGATGGCATGGCCGACGACGCCGTCGCCAGCATCCTCGGCGACGACAACGAGCAGCTGTGGCTGAGCACGAACAGCGGCATCACGCGCCTCGACATGCGCAGCGGCCTGTTCCGCAACTACGACAGCGCCGATGGCACGGTGGAAGGCTCGTACTTCGATGGCGCAGCCCTGCGCGCGGCGGACGGGACCATGTATTTCGGCGGCTTCAACGGCATGACGGCGTTCGTGCCGCAGGATATCCACGACAACCGCGTGCCGCCGCTGGTGGCCATCACGGAGCTGCAGATCTTCAACAAGCCGGTGGCCATCGGCCGCGGCGAGTTCGCGCACGTGCTCAGCAGGGCCATCGACCACACGCGCCAGCTGGTGCTGACCAGCCGCGAAAGCGTCTTTTCGCTGGAGTTCGCGGCCCTGCATTTCGCCGCGCCGCAGCGCAACATGTTCGCCTACCGGCTCGAAGGCTTCGACCAGGACTGGGTCATGACGGACGCTGGGCGGCGCTTTGCCACCTACACCAACCTCGATGCCGGCAACTACGTGTTTCGCGTCAAGGCGGCCAACAAGGACGGCGTGTGGAACGAGAGCGGCGCCACGCTGGCCATCACGATCCTGCCGCCGTTCTGGAAAACCTGGTGGTTCCGCACCCTGATGGCGGCGCTGCTGCTGGGCGCCATCTATGGCGCGTACCGCCAGCGCGTGCGCGCGCTGCGGCATCAACAGAATGAACTGGAAAAACAGGTCAGCGAACGCACGGCCGAGTTGCAGAGCAAGGAAATCGAAGTGCTGGCCCAGTCGGAAAAGCTGGCACAGGTCAACAACAGCTTGACCAAAAACGAGGAAAGTTTGCGCCAGGCCAAGCGCAAGGCCGAGGATGCGACGCGCCAGAAGTCGGAATTTTTGGCCAATATGAGCCACGAGATGCGCACGCCGCTGGCCGGCGTGATCGGCATGCTGGGCTTTGCCCTGCGCGACGAGCAGCTGCACGACGCCACGCGCGAGCAGATCCTGCGCGGCCAGGCCAATGCCCAGTCGCTGCTGGTGATCATCAATGACTTGCTGGATTTTTCCAAGATCGAGGCGGGCAAGCTGAGTATCGAAAATATCGATTTCGCGCTCGGCGCGGCGATCGAGGCGGTCGTCAGCCTGTTCGAGGAGCAGGCGGCCGCGCGCAGCATCGGTTTTTCCATCGATTTCGCGCCCGACCTGCCGCCCTTCGTGGTGGGCGACCCGACCCGCTTGCGCCAGGTGCTGGTCAACCTGGTCGGCAATGCCTTCAAGTTCACCCAGCGCGGCGGCGTCAGCGTGTGCGTCGAGCGGGCCGGCGTGGCCAGCGGCAGCGGCGGACGCCGTGTCAACCTGATCCGCTTTACGGTCAGCGACAGCGGCATCGGCATCGATGCCGATGCGATGGCGCGCCTGTTCCAGAAATTTGAGCAGGCCGACGCCAGCACCACGCGGCGCTACGGCGGCACGGGGCTGGGCCTGGCGATCTGCCGCCAGCTGGTCGAACTGATGGAGGGCGAGATCGAGGTGGCCAGCACGCCGGGGCAGGGCAGCACGTTTGCCTTCACCTTGCCGCTGGCCGATGGCGTGGCGCCGCCGCTGGTGCCGCAGGTGGCGCTGGCGCCGCACAGCCACCAGTTGCGCGTGCTGTGCGCGGAAGACTTCCCCACCAACCAGATTATCATCCGCGTCATGCTCGAAGAGCTGGGGCACCGGGTCGACGTGGTCGCCAACGGCGCGCTGGCGGTGGCGGCCTGCGTGCATACGCGCTATGACCTGATCCTGATGGACGGCCGCATGCCGGAGATGGACGGCGCCACGGCCACGCGCTTGATCCGCGTGGGCGGCTGGCCGGACCAGCCCGTGCGCGACCAGGAGCTGATGATCGTGGCCCTGACGGCGAATGCCAGCGAAGAGGATCGCGGCCGCTATCTGGGCGTCGGCATGGATGATTTCCTCAGCAAGCCTGTGGACGAGGCGGCGCTGCATGGCTTGCTGGCGCGCACCATCGAGCGCCAGCTGCAGCGCGGTTTCATGTTGCCGCGCATGCCGTCGAACGCGCCGCGCGCCAGCGCGCGGGGGCAGGCCGAACTCGACGCCTTGTTCGGCATCGCGCCGGCGGCCCCCGTCGCGGCACCCTCCCAGTCCATCCGCAGCGGCGAACTGCAGCGGCGCATCCGCGTCGCCTTCGTCGCCGACCTGGAGGGACGCCTGCGCGAACTCGACGCCGCGCCTGGCGGCGCAGGACCGCGACAACGCCGGGCGCCTGCTGCACGGCTTGAAGGGCAGTGCCGCCTATCTCGATGAAACGCAGCTGCACATGCTGTGCACGGAAATGGAGGAGGCGGCCGATGGCGGGCGCTGGACCCAGGTGGCCCTGCATTTGCCGCAATTGCGCGCACTGTTGGCGCAAATAGCCGTTTCGGGCAAGGAAATGTAAAATAGGCAATGCCGGCCATCGGGCGCGCGGCGAAACTGGGTAGAATACGGCCAGGCCCCTGATGCCGCCGGCAATGGAGAAAGCAATGAAAGTACTGGTGGTTGACGATGATGTCGTGTCGCGCATGGTATTGATGCATCTGATCGACAGCTGCGGCGTGCACGATATCGTGGAAGCCGAAGATGGCGCGGCGGCGTGGGAGCAGCTCGAAGGCGGCTTGCGCCCCGCGCTGTGCTTCTGCGACTTGCGCATGCCGCGCCTGTCCGGCATGGAGCTGCTGCAGAAAATCCGCTCCGACAGCGCGCTCGACGCCATGCCGCTGGTGCTCGTGTCGTCGGCGAATGACCACGACACCGTGCGCGACGCCGTGCAGGCCGGCGCCGCCGGCTATATCGTCAAGCCCTTCCAGCCGGAGCAGGTGCGCCATCATATCGACGCCTGCTTCGACGTCTCCGCCTTGCCGGCCGAGGCGCCGCGCGACACCCTGCAGCGGCTGGGCATCGACGGCGAACGCCTGCTGGCCTACTTGACGGGCTTCCAGGGGCAGATCGGCGCCGCCAGCGAGCAGGTCGACGCCTTGCTGGCGCGCGGCGAACCGGCGCAGGCGCGCCAGCAGCTCGAACGGCTGCACCTCGGTTGCCGCACCCTCGGCTTGCATGGCGCGGAGGCGGGGATGATGGCCCTGCTGCAGGCCTCGGTGCTCGATGGCGAGCAGATACAGGCGGCCCTGGCCGCGCTGGCGCGCAGCGTGGCGCAGCAGGCGCGTTTGCTGCGGCAGCAGGACGGGATCGACTGAATCTGCTGTTTTCTGCTTGCCGGGAAAATACTTTAGGTTTAAAGTATCTGCTTCCGGGCCATGTGCACGCGCCCGCTACCAGCCAGGATGAGCATGAGCAGCGACCCTTCGCCTACCACCGCATCTCCCCAGGATGACTTTGCGCGCGCGCACTTGCCGCCGCGCGCACTCTGGCCGCAGCTGTGCCTTGACTTGCCCGAGCTGCTGTATCCGGCGCGTCTCAATTGCGTCGCCGCGCTGCTCGATGCGGCCGTGGCCAACGGCGGCGGCGAGCGCACCGCCATCCTTGCCGACGGCCAGCGCTGGACCTACGCGCAGCTGGCGCGGCAGGTCGACCGCATCGCCCACGTGCTGCGCGCCGACCTGCGCCTGATCCCCGGCAACCGCGTGCTGCTGCGCGGCGCGAATACGCCCATGATGGCCGCCTGCCTGCTGGCCGTGCTGAAGGCCGGCTGCATCGCCGTGCCGACCATGCCGCTGCTGCGCGCGCGCGAACTGTCCACCATCCTGGCCAAGGCGGAAGTGAACGCCGTGCTGTGCGCCCAGGGCTTGCGCGGGGAACTCGACGGCGTGCCCGGCCTGCCGGCCATGCTGTGCTTTGGCGCCGACGACGCGGAACTGGAACGGCGCATGGCGGCCCACGCCGCCCCCTTTGCCGCATGCGACACGGCGGCCGACGACGTCTGCCTGATCAGCTTTACCTCGGGCACGACGGGCGTCCCCAAGGGCACCATGCACATGCAGCGCGACCTGCTGGCCATCTGCGACTGCTTTCCCCGCTCCATGCTGCAGGTGCGCGCCGACGATATCTTCATCGGCACGCCACCATTGGCTTTTACTTTTGGCCTGGGCGGCCTGCTGCTGTTTCCCCTGCGCTTTGGCGCTTGCGCCGTGCTGCTGGAAAAACTCACGCCCGACGCGCTGCTGCGCGCCATCGGTGCCTATCAGGCCACCATTTGCTTCACGGCGCCCACCTTTTACCGCCAGATGGCGCCGCTGGCCGCGCAGCACGACCTGCGCAGCCTGCGCTTGTGCGTGTCGGCCGGCGAAGCGCTGCCGCTGGCCACGCGCGACGCCTGGCAGGCGGCGACGGGACTGGCCATGACGGACGGCATCGGCGCCACCGAGATGCTGCACATCTTCATTTCCGCCACGGGCGAGGGCATCCGCCGCGGGGCCATCGGCAAGGCCATCCCCGGCTACCAGGCGTGCATCGTCGATGACGCCGGCGTGCCGCAGCCGCCCGGCGTGACGGGCCGCCTGGCCGTGAAAGGCCCCACCGGCTGCCGCTACCTGTCCGACCCGCGCCAGCGCGAATACGTGCAGAACGGCTGGAACCTGACGGGCGACACCTTCGAGATGGATGCCGACGGCTATTTCTATTACCGCTCGCGCAGCGACGACATGATCGTCTCGGCCGGCTACAACATCGCCGGCCCGGAGGTGGAAGAGGCGCTGCTGCGCCACCCGGCCGTTGCCGAATGCGGCGTGGTCGGCGCGCCGCCGATGCCGAGCGCGGCCAGATCGTCGAGGCGCACGTGGTGCTGAAAGATGGTTTCCAGCCCGGCGATGCCCTGGCAGCCGAATTGCAGGACTTCGTGCGCCAGCAGATCGCCCCGTATAAATACCCGCGCGCCATCCGCTTCCTGCCTGCGTTGCCGCGCACGGAAACGGGCAAGCTGCAGCGCTTCAAACTTCGCACGGACACCCCATGAATATCGTCTGCATCGGCGGCGGCCCTGCCGGCCTGTATTTCAGCCTGCTCATGAAAAAGCAGAACCCGGAGCACCGCATCACCGTCATCGAGCGCAACCGCCCGTACGACACGTTTGGCTGGGGCGTGGTGTTTTCCGACCAGACCCTGGGCAACCTGGCCAACGCGGACGAGCCGACGGCGCGCGCCATCCTGCAGGCGTTCAACCACTGGGATGATATCGAAATCCACTTCAAGGGCCAGACCGTGCGCTCCGGTGGCCATGGCTTTTGCGGCATCGGCCGCAAGCGCCTGCTTAATATCCTGCAGGCGCGCTGCGAGGAACTCGGCGTGCAGCTGGTGTTCGAGACGGAAGTGCGGGACGACCAGGCCATCGCGCGCCAGTACGGCGCCGACCTGGTGATCGCCAGCGACGGCTTGAACAGCCGCATCCGCACGCGCTATGCGGCCAGCTACCAGCCCGAGATCGACCAGCGCCATTGCCGCTTCGTCTGGCTGGGCACGCGCAAGAAATTCGAGGCCTTCACGTTTGCCTTCCGCCAGACGGAATTCGGCTGGTTCCAGGCGCATATCTATCAATACGACGGCGAGACCTCGACCTTTATCGTCGAAACGCCCGAACACGTGTGGCGCGCGGCGGGACTGGACGCCATGAGCCAGGAAGAGGGCATCGCCTTTTGCGAAGCGCTGTTCGCCGGGGAACTCGATGGCCACGGTTTGCTGAGCAATTCGCCGCACTTGCGCGGTTCGGCGCAGTGGATCACCTTCCCGCGCATCGTCTGCCCAGCAATGGGTGCATGTACAGGATGGCGTGCCCGTGGTGCTGATGGGCGACGCGGCCCATACGGCGCATTATTCGATCGGTTCCGGCACCAAGCTGGCGCTGGAAGACGCCATCGAGCTGGCGCGCTGCTTCGGCCAGCATGGGGATACGGATGCTGCGCTGGCCGCCTACCAGCAGTTGCGCGCCATCGAGGTGCTGAAAATCCAGAGCGCGGCGCGCAATTCCATGGAGTGGTTTGAAAACGTCGAGCGCTACAGCGCCATGGACGCGCCGCAGTTCGCCTATTCCATGCTCACGCGCAGCCAGCGCATCTCGCACGAAAACCTGCGCCTGCGCGATCCCGCCTACGTGGCCGGCTATGAACTGTGGCTGGCGCGGCGCGCCGGCGAGCAGGCCGGCGTTGTATTTCCGCAAGTACCTTTGCCGGACCAGGCCGTGCCACCCATGCTCACGCCGTTCAAGCTGCGCGGCGTGCTGCTGAAAAACCGCATCGCCGTCTCGCCGATGGCGCAGTACAGCGCCGTCGATGGCGTGGCGGGCGACTACCACCTGATGCACCTGGGCGCGCGCGCCATGGGCGGCGCCGGCCTCGTGTTTGCCGAGATGACGTGCGTGTCGGCCGACGCGCGCATCACGCCCGCCTGCCCCGGCATGTACAGCGAAGCGCACACGCAGGCCTGGCGCCGCATCGTCGACTTCGTGCATGCCAACAGCGATGCGAAGATCGCCCTGCAATTGGGCCATGCGGGCGCGAAAGGCTCGACGCGGCCCATGTGGGACGGCATCGACCAGCCGCTCAGGGAGGGGAACTGGCCTTTGACTTCGGCCTCGGAGCAGCAATACCTGGCCGGCGTGTCGCAAACGGCGCGCGCGGCCACGGAAAGCGACCTGGCGCGCATCGAGCAGGACTTCGTGCGCGCCACCCTGGCCGCGGCCGTCGCCGGTTTCGACTGGCTGGAACTGCATTGCGCGCACGGCTACCTGCTGTCGAGTTTTATCTCGCCGCTGACCAATCGCCGCACGGACGAATATGGCGGCAGCCTGGAAAACCGCTGCCGTTATCCGCTGCGCGTGTTCCGCGCCATGCGCGCCGCCTGGCCGCAGGATAAACCGATGAGCGTGCGCATTTCGGCCCACGACTGGGTCGACGGCGGCATCACGCCCGATGACGCCGTCGTCATCGCGCGCCTGTTCAAGCAGGCCGGCGCCGACCTGATCGACTGCTCCTCGGGCCAGGTCAGCAAGCTCGAACGGCCCGTGTACGGGCGCATGTTCCAGGCTCCGTTCGCCGACCGCGTGCGCAACGAGGCAGGCATCGCCAGCATGGCCGTCGGTTCGATCTTTGAAGCCGACCACGCCAACAGCATCATCGCCGCCGGGCGCGCCGACCTGTGCGCCGTGGGCCGCCCGCACCTGGCCAACCCGGCCTGGACCCTGACGGAAATGGCGCGCATCGGCTACAGCGGCGGGGCAGCCGCGTGGCCGAAACAGTACCGTCCGGGCCAGCAGCAGCTGGAGCGCAATCTGCAGCGCGAGCGGCAACTGGCTGCCGCCAATACGGGCCTGACCCCGCAACAGGTGGCCGCGCGGCTGCTGGAAGGATGACATGAGCAAGCAAGCATTGATGGACACGCTGTCAGAAAAACATGCGCTGGTGACGGGCGCCGGCAGCGGCATCGGCCTGGCCTGCGCGGGCGCTTTGCTGGACGCGGGCGCCCGGGTCACCCTGGCCGGGCGCGACGGCGCGCGGCTGGCGCGTGCGCGCATGCAGCTGGAAGAGGCGGGCCACGCGGGCAGGGTGGCCATCTGCGTGCTCGACGTGGCCGTGGAAGCGTCCGTGCAGGCGGGTTTCGCGCAGGCCGCCGCGCATTTCGGCCGTATCGATGTATTGATCAATAACGCGGGCCAGGCGCATGCGGCGCCGTTCGGCAAGACGGACGCCGCCATCTGGCAGCAGATGCTGGCCGTGAACCTGACGGGCGTGTTCCACTGCTGCCAGGCCGTCCTGCCGGCCATGCTGGAAGCGGGTTGGGGACGCATCGTCAACGTGGCGTCGACGGCGGGCCTGAAAGGCTATCGTTACGTCAGCGCCTATGTCGCCGCCAAGCATGGCGTGATCGGCCTGACGCGCGCGCTGGCGCTGGAAGTGGCGCCGCGCGGCGTCACCGTCAACGCCGTCTGCCCCGGTTATACGGAAACGGAGATGGTGGCGCAGGCCGTGCAGAACATCGTGCGCAAGACGGGGCGCGGCGAAGAGGCGGCGCGCGCGGAACTGGCGGCAGCCAATCCGCAGCAGCGGCTGGTGCAGCCGCAGGAAGTGGCCGATGCGGTGGCGTGGCTTTGCCTGCCCGCGTCGTCCGCCATGAATGGACAATCGATCGCCGTCGCCGGCGGCGAAGTCATGTAACGGAATGAAGATCATGGATAAAGAAAGCGCTGACGCGCAAGAACAACCGGTACTGGACCTGTCCAGCCGCCTGACGCAAGACCACCATCAGTCGCTCAAGCTGTGGCTGCGCATGCTCTCGTGCACGGTGAAAATCGAAAACGAGGTGCGCACGCGACTGCGCGCCACCTTCGGCATCACCTTGCCCCGCTTCGACCTGATGGCGCAGCTGGAGCGCTTTCCCGAAGGCTTGCGCATGGGCGAGCTGTCCAAGCGCATGATGGTCACGGGCGGCAATATCACGGGCATCACCGACCAGCTGGAGCAGGAAAAGCTGGTGGCGCGCGTGGTCGACCCGAAGGACCGCCGCTCGTACAGCGTCAAGCTGACGCCGGCGGGCCGGCGCGCCTTCGACGAGATGGCGCGCGTGCATGAAGGCTGGATCGCCGAACTGCTGCACGGCGTGACGCCGGACGACAAAAACCAATTGATCGACCTGCTGTCGCACATGAAGCAGCAGTTGAATAACACCCCTCTAAAGGACTGAGCATGCGCCATCTACCCGGCCAGCCGCAAGATCTGCCAGGCAACCGCACCAGCTTGGGCCATTACGCCGCGCGGCATTTTTTATTCTCCGTCGAGGAAGGCGTCGCCACCTTGACTTTGCACAGGCCCGAGCGCAAGAATCCGCTCACTTTTGACTCGTATGCGGAATTACGCGAGCTGTTTCGCGCGCTGGCGCATGCGGACGACGTCAAGGCCGTGGTGATCACTGGCAGCGGCGGTAATTTCTGCTCGGGCGGCGACGTGCACGACATCATCGGCCCGCTGACGCAACTCGACATGCCCGGCCTGCTGGCGTTTACCCGCATGACGGGCGACGTGGTGAAAGCCATGCGCGCCTGCCCGCAGCCCATCATCGCCGCCATCGACGGCATTTGCGCGGGCGCCGGCGCCATGCTGGCGCTGGCTTCCGATATCCGCCTGGGCACGGCGCGCAGCAAGACGGCCTTTTTGTTTACCCGCGTGGGCCTGGCCGGCTGCGACATGGGTGCCTGCGCCTTGCTGCCGCGCGTGATCGGCCAGGGCCGCGCCGCCGAACTGCTGTACACGGGGCGCTCGCTGGCCGGAGCCGAGGGCGAGCGCTGGGGCTGGCTCAACCGCCTGGTCGAGCCGGAAGAACTGGCCGAGGCGGCGCAGCTGTTCGCCGCCGGCCTGGCCGGCGGCCCCACGTTCGCGCACGGCATGACGAAAAAAATGCTGCAGCAGGAGTGGAACATGGGCGTCGACGAAGCCATCGAGGTGGAAGCGCAGGCGCAAGCCATTTGCATGGCCACCAACGATTTTCATCGGGCCTATCACGCCTTCGTGGCGAAGGAAAAACCGCAATTCGAGGGCGATTAAGATGCAACATACACGCGATACGACTTACCTGGACTGGCCGTTTTTCGAAGCGCGGCATGCCGAGCTTGAGTCTGAGCTCGATGCCTGGGCGACGCAGCACCTCGATGTCGCCCATGGCGGCGACGTCGATGCGGCCTGCCGCGCGCTGGTGGCGCAATTGGGGCAGGGCGGCTGGCTGGCCTACGCCACCGGCACCGATGGCAAGATCCACGCGCGCCATTTGCCTGATGCGCGAAACCCTGGCGCGCCATAACGGCCTGGCCGATTTCGCTTTTGCCATGCAGGGACTCGGTTCGGGCGCCATCGGCCTGTTCGGCAGCGCGCAGAACAAGGCGCGCTATTTGCCCGATGTGGCCAGCGGCAAGCGCATCGCCGCGTTTGCCCTGTCCGAGCCGCAGGCCGGTTCCGACGTGGCGGCCATGGCGTGCGCGGCGCGCCGCGATGGCGACGACTATGTGCTCGATGGCGAAAAGACGTGGATCTCGAACGGCGGCATCGCCGACTTTTACGTGGTGTTTGCCCGCACGGGCGAGGCGCCGGGCGCGCGCGGCATCAGCGCCTTCATCGTCGACGCCGACAATCCCGGGCTGGAAATCGCCGAGCGCATCGCCGTCATCGCGCCGCATCCGCTGGCGCGCCTGCGTTTCAATCACTGCCGCGTGCCTGTCTCGCAGCGCCTGGGCGAGGCGGGGCAGGGTTTCAAGGTGGCGATGGCCACGCTCGACGTGTTCCGCACCTCGGTGGCCGCCGCCGCGCTGGGCTTTGCGCGGCGCGCCTTCGACGAGGCGCTGCGCCACGCGACAAAGCGCCAGATGTTCGGCCAGACCCTGGCGGACTTCCAGCTGACGCAGGCAAAATTAGCGCAGATGGCCACCGGCATCGACGCGGCCGCGCTGCTCACCTACCGCGCCGCCTGGCAGCGCGACCAGGGCCGCAAGGTGACGAAGGAAGCGGCCATGGCCAAGCTGACGGCCACCGAGACGGCGCAGCAGGTGATCGATGCGGCCGTGCAGCTGTTCGGCGGCATGGGCGTGGTCAGCGACCATCCGGTCGAGCGCCTGTACCGCGAAATCCGCGCCTTGCGCATCTACGAGGGTGCCAGCGAAGTACAGCAACTGATCATCGCGCGCGAATTGCTGCGCGTGGCGGCGGACGCATGAACCGCATGAACGACGAGGAGAACACAATGCAAGTGCTGCAACCACCAGGATGGGCCAGGCCGCGCGGCTATGCGAACGGCATCGCCGCCAGCGGACGCACGGTGTACGTCAGCGGCATGATCGGCTGGGATGCGCAGGGCCAGTTCCATACGGACGATTTCGCGGGACAGGTGCGCCAGGCCCTGCAGAATATCGTCGTCGTGCTGGCCGAGGCGGGCGCCTTGCCCGAGCACATCGTGCGCATGAACTGGTATGTGCTCGACAAGAAAGAGTATGTGGCGGCGTATCCGCAAATCGGCGTGGCGTACCGCGAGCTGATCGGCAAGC
This sequence comes from Janthinobacterium sp. TPC_1, assembly GCF_056037845.1. Classification (NCBI taxonomy): domain Bacteria; kingdom Pseudomonadati; phylum Pseudomonadota; class Betaproteobacteria; order Burkholderiales; family Oxalobacteraceae; genus Janthinobacterium; species Janthinobacterium sp. TPC_1. The sequence continues at coordinate 3,074,886 of NZ_CP195157.1, forward strand.
ACTACCCGTCCATGACGGCGGTGCAGGTTGCCGGCCTGATCGAGGATCGCGCCAGGGTGGAGATCGAGGTGACGGCAGTGCTGCCGCCATGATGCCTGTATGAACTATTGCATTAACTGCATTTCAATTGAAATAAATTAATGCAATTAATATATCACCCTGTGCTATATTGATATGCCGAAAATTCACGGCAAACACACAGGGGGAGCGATGCAACAACAACAAATCATGCTGAAAATCAAGGCGCTGCAGCCCGTCACCTTGCTCGCTGCTGCCTTGCTGTGCGGCAGCATCGTTCCGGCCGCCTCGGCGCAGTCCTTGCTCAACGGCGCGCAGGAGGCGCAGCTGTCCGCCTGGCTGGGCGAAGGGCCGCTGGCGCTGACGGCCATCTACACGAAGTCGGCGGGCGACACCTCGCGTGACTTTCACCTGGCCGCCGACGGCAAGGGACGCACGTTTTCCGTGATGCAGGCGAGCAACGCCGCCGGCCAGACCTGGCTGGTGGGCGGCTACAACCCGCAAAGCTGGAATTCGTCGGGCAACTACAACATGACGCCGGAAGACCGCGACCGCACGGCCTTCATCTTCAACCTGACGTCGGGCCAGCATTTCCGGCAGACGCCGAAAACCTATGCGCTCGACTCGGTGGGGGCATATCAAACTTTTAACGACATCAACGCCGGTCCCACGTTCGGCATCGGCGCCGACCTGGGCATGTCGGCTGACCTGACCAGCAATGGGATTTCTTCGCGCTACTCGTACATCGATCCCGTCAATGGCATCTTTGGCGCCAGCTTGCTCGACGGCGCGCCGTATGGCTCCTATCCGAATGTCACCTTTGGCGCCATGCAAGTTTTTAGCGTCAGCGCCGTGCCGGAACCGGCAAGCTACGCGCTGTTGCTGCTGGGCCTGGTTTCGCTGGCAGGCTGGCGCCGCAGGGCAGCCCGTGCTTGAGGATTGATCTGCGTTGATTTGTTTCCAGGATGAATCGATTGCACGCGGCGCGGCAGGGCGCGGGCGTATGCGTGGTCCCCCCGACTGGAATCGAACCAGTATCCCACGCTTAGGAGGCATGTGCACTATCCATTGTGCTACGGGGAGGACGCTCAGGCGTGGCAAGCTGCCATGCCGGATCCGGCGGCAAGGGGCGTGCAAGACGTCCCATGTGTCGCGGATCGAGCGCAATTATAGCCGACAGTTCGCAAGATATGCCTATGCTTGCGCGAGTATCGGTACAATGCGTGCTTCATTCATCTAATCGGCGGCTGTTTTGCACACCACGCGGTGTGCGCGAGACGGCGCCCGAGCACTCTTACTCATTATGGCTGTCATTTCTCTTTCATCGGCGCAACTTGCGTTCGGTCACGTCGCGCTGCTCGATCACGCGGAATTTTCACTGGAAACCTCGGAGCGGGTCGGCTTGATCGGCCGCAACGGCACGGGTAAATCGTCGCTGTTGAAGGTTATTTCGGGCAAGTTCAAGCTCGATGACGGCTTGTTGGTGATGCAGCAAGGCATCAAGATCGCCTATGTGGAGCAGGAACCGCAATTCGACCCGGACATGTCCGTGTTCGACGCCGTCGCCTCCGGCATGGGCGAATCGCAGGCGTGGCTGAAGGAATACGATGCGCTGACGGGCCAGTTTGGCCAGGGCAATGACGACGAACTGATGGAACGCATGCACGACATCCAGGTCAAACTCGATGCGGCCGATGCGTGGAGCTTGCCGAACAAGGTGGAAACCGTGCTCGACCGTCTGAACCTGACGGGCGACATGGCCATGAAAACCCTGTCCGGCGGGATGCAAAAGCGCGTGGCGCTGGCGCGCGCGCTGGTATCGGCCCCCGACGTGCTGCTGCTCGATGAACCGACCAACCATCTGGACTTCAGCTCCATCCTGTGGCTGGAAGGTTTGTTGCGCGACTTCAAGGGCAGCGTGCTGTTCATTACCCATGACCGCTCCTTCCTCGACAACGTCGCCACGCGCATCATCGAACTCGACCGCGGCCGTTTGCTGTCGTACCCGGGCAACTTCACGGCGTATCAAGTGCGCAAGGCGGAGCAGCTGGAAATCGAGGAAGTGGAAAACGCCAAGTTCGACAAGTTCCTGGCGCAGGAAGAAGTGTGGATACGCAAGGGTGTCAAGGCCCGCCGCGTGCGCGACGAAGGCCGCGTGCGCCGCCTGGAAGCGCTGCGCCTGACGCGCAATGCGCGCCGCGAACAGCAGGGACAAGTCAAGCTGGACGTATCGGCCGGCGAACGCTCGGGCAAGATCGTGGCGGACCTGGAAAACGTCTCGAAGATCTATGGCGACAAGGTCATCGTCAAGGATTTCAGCGCGACCATCTTGCGCGGCGACAAGGTTGGCCTGATTGGCGCCAACGGCGCCGGCAAGACCACCTTGCTGAAGATGATCCTCGGCGAAGAGCAGTCGGACACGGGCACCATCCGCCTGGGTACCAAGCTGCAAGTGGCGTATTTCGACCAGATGCGCACGCAGCTGAACGAAGAGGCGAACCTGATGGAAACCATCGCCCCGGGCAGCGACTGGGTCGAGATCAATGGCCAGCGCCGCCACGTGATGACGTACCTGAACGACTTCCTGTTCGCGCCGGAACGTGCCCGTTCGCCCGTCAAGTCGCTGTCCGGTGGCGAGCGCAACCGTCTGCTGCTGGCGCGCCTGTTCGCCAAGCCGGCCAACGTGCTGGTGCTCGATGAGCCGACCAATGACCTCGACATCGATACCCTGGAATTGCTGGAAGAGTTGCTGGAAGAATATACCGGCACGGTTTTCCTCGTCAGCCATGACCGCACCTTCCTCGACAACGTCGTCACGCAGGTGATCGTTGCCGAAGGCGAGGGCAAGTGGCGCGAATTCGTCGGCGGCTACACGGACTGGGAGCGCGTGCGCACCTTGCCGATCGCCACGGCGCCCGCCAGCAAGCCGGCCGTGAAGGTCGAGGCCGCCGCACCGGCCGCGAAGCAGAAAAAGCTCAGCTACAAGGAGCAGCGCGAGCTGGAAGAACTGCCGAAACTGATCGCCAAGCTGGAAGACGAGCAATCGGTGCTGGCTGCCGAGCTGTCGCATCCGGACTTCTACAAGAAGACGCCGGCCGAAGGCAAGCGCCTGAACGCGCGCGTGGCCGAGATCGAAGGCGAATTGCTGGAAGCGCTGGAAAAGTGGGAGCAGATCGAGGCGCGCGCCAACGGTTGATGCTTTTTTGCATACCCTGTTGTAATTAAGTCAGGATTATTTGCCACGGCAACGGTCCTGCTTGATATAATTATATAATTATATTTATTACATCGGGGGATGCATGTTTGTCATGAAAAACACGCGCTCCGGACCACGGCGTCCGGCGCGTGGCACCATCTCCGCTGCGCAGCAGCATGGTTGACCGCGCCGCCTGGCCCCGGGTAGCGCCATTCCTGGCCTACCTCTCCTTTATTTTCATTGCCGACATGCTCGGCCGTCTGGGCGTTGCCGCGCAGGAATTGCGCTGGCTGTACGCCGTCAAGATCGGCGTCGTGCTGGGCCTGCTGTTGTACTGGCGCCGCAGTTACACGGAATTGCTGTGGACGCCGTTGGGCGCGCGTGCCATTCTCGGGGCGCTGGCAAGCGGTGTTGTTGTTTTTCTGCTGTGGATCAATCTCGACGCCGGCTGGATGCGCATCGGCAACGCCGATGGCTACGACCCCCGCACCGACGGCCGCATCGAGTGGAGCCTGGTGCTGCTGCGCATCGCCGGCGCGGCGCTGGTGGTGCCCGTGATGGAGGAGCTGTTCTGGCGCTCCTTCCTGCTGCGCTGGCTCGACAAGCCGGATTTTTTGCGGGCCGCGCCGCGCCAGGCCAGCGCCAAGGCCTTCGCCATCAGCGTGCTGCTGTTTGGCTTCGAGCATAATTTATGGCTGGCCGGCATGGTGGCCGGTGCGGCATATAGTGTGTTGTACATGCGTAGCCAGTCCCTGTGGTCGCCTATCCTCGCGCATGGCGTGACGAACGGCGTGCTGGGGCTCTGGATTATTTCTGGTGGGCACTGGAATTACTGGTAGTATTGCCTATCAACTGTGTGATCTTTCAAAGACAAAATCCATGTTGAACTCCTTGCGTAAAAAAGCTGTTGCCGCCGCCTTCACGGCCCGCCCCCGCCTGTCTGTTGCGCTGGTCCTGGCCGGCACCCTGGCCAGTGGCGCCGCGCTGGCCGATATCAGCGACACCATCAAGCCTTTCGTTGCCACTTCCTATTCGTACGACGACAACCTGATGCGCTTGCCGGACGACGTGCCCGGTTTTTCCGGCCCCCGTTCGGATACGTCGAGGATGCTGCAGGCGGGCTTCCTGTTCAACCGTCCCATCGGACGCCAGGTGCTGACGGGCCAGGCCAAGTGGTCGAAGGTGAGCTTCAACCGCTTCAGCCAGTTCGACTACGATGGCAAGGATTACCTGGCCGACCTGGAGTGGCACATCGCCAACCACCTCGAAGGCCATGTGGGCGCCAGTTATGCCCAGACCCTGACGCCGTTCAGCGACTTCCAGAGCACGGTGCGCAATTTGCGCACGCAGCGGCGCGAGTACCTGAATGGCGCCTGGCGCTTCCACCCCAGCTGGCGCGTGCGCGGCGGCCTGTCGCGCGACCGCTATTTGTATGACTTGCCATCGCAGGCGTTTTCCAACTGGACGGAAGACGCGACGGAGTTCGGCGTCGATTACCTGGCGCGCAGCAATAGCCGCATCGGCCTGCAGCTGCGCCACCTGAACGGCAAGTATCCGAACCGCAGTGCGCTCGAAGCCAGCGTGTACGGCAATGGCTATCGCCAGGACGAGATCAAGGCGAATGTCTTCTGGGAGTTGAGCGGCATCACGCAGGTGGAATTCCTCGGCGGCTGGGTGCGCCACCGCAACAATTTGCTGGCCGGGCGCGATGACAGCGGCACGAATGGCCGGCTGAGCGTGTACTGGAAGCCTTTGGGCAAGGTCAATTTCACGGGCATCGTCTGGCGTGAATTCGGTTCCGTCGACAATTCGCTGGTGACAAGCAGCCTGAACACGGGCGCCAGCGTGGGCGCCACGTGGGCGGCCACGTCGAAGGTGCGCGTCGATGCGCTGCTGCGCCAGGAGCGGCGCGATTTCGCCGCCATCAGCGGCCTGGTGCTGCCTGGCGACGGGCGCGACACCACCCGCACGGCGTCGCTGGGCGCCACGTATGCGCCGCACCAGAAAATCCAGCTTGGCGTGCGCCTGTTCCACGAGCGGCGCGAAGGCGTCGCCATCATCGATAGCGGCAGCTATCGGGCCAAGGGCATTTCCTTCAATGGCAGCGTCCAGTTTTAAAGATCAACATGACTGTCAATGATATACCCCTGATTTCGTTTTTCCAGCGCGTCCTCGATCCGATCATCATCATGGGCTTGCTGTACCTGATGACGGTTTTGTCGGGGGCGACATTTACCGGCTATACGCTGGTGCTGATGATCTTGGCCGTCTTCATTTCATCGACGGTGTACCAGCATGTCGACCCCTACCGTACCTGGCGCAGCGGCCGCATGCTCGCGTATGCGCGCGATATCCTCGTGGGCTGGGCGATCGTCGCGCTGATCCTCATCTTCCTGGGCTCGGCCACGGGCCTGGCCTATCATTTCGATACCGAGGTGGTGCTGGCCTGGTTTGTCCTCACGCCCTTCGTGCTGCTGGCCGGGCACCTGGCCGGGCGCAAGTTCAGCCTGCACCCGGACGGCGACAGCGAAGTGCGCTCGGTGGTCATCATCGGCGCCAATGACGCCAGCCTGAAGTTTGCCGCCACCGTCGAGCGCAATGCCAACCTGTTCATGCACGTGCATGGCTTCTTCGACGACCGCACGGACGACCGCTGGCCGGAAAAGATGCGCGAACCCATGCTGGGACGCATGGATGATATCGCCACCTACGTGCGCGAACACAATATCAAGATGATCTTCATCAGCCAGCCGATCTCGGCCCAGCCGCGCATCCGCAAGATGCTCGACGAGCTCGAAGATACGACGGCTTCCGTGTATTTCCTGCCGGACATTTATATCTTTGACCTGATGCAGGCGCGTTTCGACAACGTGGGCGGCATGCCCGTCATCGCCATCCGCGAATCGCCCTTCACGGGCTTTAACAGCATGGTCAAGCGGGGCAGCGATATCGTGCTGGGGCTGGTGATCCAGGTGCTGCTGCTGCCGGTGATGCTGGTCATCGCCATCGCCGTCAAGAGCACCTCGAAAGGCCCGGTGATTTTCCGCCAGCGCCGCTATGGCCTGTATGGCGAAGAGATCGTCGTCTACAAGTTCCGCTCCATGACGGTGGGCGAAGACGGCGACAATGTGGTGCAGGCAACCAAGAACGACCAGCGCGTGACGCGGGTCGGCGCCTTCCTGCGCCGCAGTTCGCTCGATGAGCTGCCGCAATTCCTCAATGTCTTGCAGGGCCGCATGAGCATCGTGGGGCCGCGCCCCCATGCCGTCGTGCACAACGAGCAATACCGCAAGCTGATCAAGGGCTATATGCTGCGCCACAAGGTCAAGCCCGGCATTACGGGCTGGGCCCAGGTCAACGGTTTACGGGGCGAGACGGAAACGCTCGACAAGATGGAGGCGCGTATCCATTTCGACCTCGATTACCTGCGCAACTGGTCGCTGTGGCTGGATCTGTGGATTATCGCGCGCACGGTGAAAGTGGTGCTGGCGCGCGAGAACGCCCATTGAGCGCCAGTCTGCTGCTGGCAGGAAAAAATAGCGTTTGATTATACTTTGCACGGTGTCAATACGCGTTAAAATGGAGCATCTTATAGAGCACCAGCGCATTACGCGACCACTCGCGCTCACCTTGCCACGAGTCGTGCCGGCCATGCGCCATTACTTTCCTCTTGGGAAGGGTTCACGATGTGTGCAGTATCCGGCCCTGCCCCTGCCGGTCGTTGCGTCACCCTGACGGGTAGCCGTCAGGGACGGCACGCGCCAACTATCATTTTTAAAGTCGCTCTGAACCGTGCAATACATAATATTTTGCAATGAAGTGGACTGCGGAAATAGTTGTTTTTATATCTCATTAGTAGATTTTTAAGCAAAATATTTTCCTTGTTGCCTTGCATTATGTGTATTATGTTTACAATATTATTAATTATTTGACGAATAACTATTTTCAGGGGAAATTATTTCATGTCGTGCAGCCTGGCCATGCCAGTCCACCACGCCGGATTTTTCCACCCACCCGTCATACCTGTTTTTCGAAGGAGCACGCTTGAATCATTCTTTTCACTCCCGTCCCGCGCCGCGTCTGCTGTGCGCCGCCCTGGTCCTGCTGGCCGCTGCCGGGCTGTCCGCCTGCGGCAACAAGGAAAAAAAGGCTGGCCAGGCGCTGGCCAGCGTGAACGGTGAAGAAATCACCATCCTGCAGTTGAATGAAGAGTTGCAGCGCGCCGGCGTGCAGGCGCCGCAGCAGGCAGCGGCCAGCAAGCAATTGCTCGAATCGCTGATCGACCGCCAGTTGCTGCAAAATGAGGCGGCCAAGGAAAAGGTCGACCGCGATCCGAAAGTCATGCAAGCCATCGAGCGTGCCAAGGCGCTGATCGTGGCCCAGGCCTACATGCAAAAGCGCATCGGCGCGGCGACCCGCCCCAGCAAGGCGGAAGTGGACGAGTATTTCGCAAAAAATCCCCTGTTTTTCAGCCAGCGCAAGCAATTCGATTTGCGCGAGCTGGTCATTCCGACGGCGGCGCTGAACGACGAGCTCAAGGCCGTCATGGACCGCGCCAAGTCGCTCGAAGACGTGGCGCAATGGCTCGACGAGCACAAGATCGCGTACGGCCGCACGCAGGTGTCGCGCACCAGCGCCGACCTGGCGCCGGAACTGAGCAGCAAACTGCAATCGATGCCCAAGGGCCAGCTGTTCATCGTGCGCGAAGGCGAGCGCAGCCTGCTCATCGCGCTGGCCGATATCAAGGACAGCCCGGTGGGCCTGGACGCGGCGGCGCCGCAGATCGAACAGTTCCTGGCCAACAAGAAGAACAAGGATGCGGCCGAGGCGGAACTGAAGCGGCTGCGCGCCAGCGCCAAGATCGAGTATTTCAACAAGGATGCGGCGGCACCGGCCAGCGCGCCAGCCAGCGCACCGGCTGCGGCTCCGGCCCCGGCGGCAGCGGCGCCGGCGGACAGCGCGCATGAAGCCAATGTGCGCGGCGTGGCGGGATTGAAATAAGTGACGTATCAACAAGTAGTTAAACATCAGCAATCTACCAACGGGAATCTGTAATCATGAAACGACTCGCAAACTGGATGATGGCGGCCTTTCTGGCCCTCGCCGCAGGCATGGCCGGTGCAGCCGATGTCCCCCTCGGGGCCGGTGATGTGCTGAAAATTTCCGTCTACGGCAACCCGGACCTGGGCCTGGAGACGCGCGTCAGCGAAGCGGGGGAAATCACCTTCCCGCTGGTGGGGACGGTCGCGCTCGGCGGCTTGTCCACGTCGGCAGCGGAAAAGAAGCTGGGCGGCCTGCTCGAGAGCGGCGGCTTCCTGCGCAAGGCGCAGGTGAACATCATCGTGACCAGCCTGCAAAGCCAGCAGGCGTCCGTGCTGGGCCAGGTCAACCGCCCGGGCCGCTATCCGGTGGAAGGCAAGCGCAGCGTGATGGACATGCTGGCCATGGCCGGCGGCGTCAGTCCTGACGGCGCCGACCAGATCACCGTGATCCGCAAGCGCGGCGGCACGCCACGCGCGAGGTGGCCGATATCCTCGACATCGTGCGCAACGGTGACCTGAAGGGCGACACGGAAGTGGGCGGCAACGACATCATCTATGTCGAACGCGCGCCGCGCTTCTATATCTACGGCGAAGTGCAGCGTCCGGGCGCCTTCCGCCTGGAACGCAACATGACCGTCCTGCAAGCCTTGTCCGTGGGCGGCGGCCTGACGGTGCGCGGCACCGAGCGCGGCGTGCGCGTCAAGCGCCGCAATGCGGAAGGCCAGATGGAAGTGCTGCCGGTCAAGCATGACGACCTGCTGCGCGTCGACGATATCGTGTATGTCCAGGAAAGCCTGTTCTAAGAGCAACTGGCTCCCTATCTTTTTGTATTGAAAGTTTCCAAATGAACCTCACCCAACTATTGCTGATCCTTCGGGCACGCAAGAAGATTGTGCTGCTGACCTTGCTGATCACCGTGGCGCTGGCGCTCGGCGTCAGCCTGGTGCTGCCGAAGACCTACAAGGCCACCAGCACCTTGCTGATGAACTACAAGGGCGTCGATCCCCTGACGGGCATGACCATGCCGGGGCAGTTGCTGCCCGGCTATATGGCGACCCAGGTCGATATTATCGGCAGCAAGAACGTCGCCTTGCGCGTCGTCGACCAGCTGGAACTGGCGCGCAGCCCCGCCGTGATCGCCCAGTTCAACGAAGCGGCACAAGGCAAGGGCACGGTGCGCGACTGGCTGGCCGACTTGCTGCTGAAGAAACTCGAAGTGATGCCGTCGCGCGAAAGCAGCGTGGTCGATGTCAGCTTCAAGGGCGCCGACCCGCAATTCGTGGCGGCCGTGTCGAATGCCTTTGCGGAACAGTATCAAAAGGTCAGCATCCAGCTGAAGGTCGACCCGATGCGCAAGGCGACCACCTATTTCGATGACCAGACCAAATTGCTGCGCGATAACGTTGAGCGCGCGCAAAGCCGCCTGTCGAAATACCAGCAGGATAACGGCATCGTCAGCGTCGACAACCGCCTCGACGTGGAATCGAACCGCCTGAACGACCTGTCGGCGCAGCTGGTGCTGGCGCAAGGCCAGGCCATGGAAGCCAATTCGCGCCAGCGCATGGCGCAGGGCGGCAACCTGTCCGAATCGCCGGACGTGGCATCGAATCCGCTGATCCAGAGCCTGAAGCTGGGCCTGGGCAACGCCGAGGGCAAGCTGGCTGAGCTGGGCCAGCGCCTGGACCGCAATCACCCGCAGTACCAGAGCGCCAAGGCGGAAGTGGACAAGCTGCGCCGCGACCTGGCCGAGCAGACGCGCGCCACCTCGCAAAGCGTGGGCAACAATGCGCAGATCCTGCAGCAGCGCGAAGGCGCGATCCGTGCCGCCCTGGCGGCGCAAAAAGCCAAGGTGCTGGAACTGAACCGGACGCGCGATGAAATGGGCGTGCTGAGCAAGGATGTGGAAAGCGCCCAGCGCGCCTTCGACGTGACTTCGCAGCGCCTGTCGCAGACGCGCATCGAAGGCCAGGCGGAGCAGTCCGATATCGCCATGCTCAACCCGGCCACGGCGCCGATCGAGCCGGACAGCCCGAAGATTCCCCGCAACGTGCTGCTGTCGATCTTCCTCGGCCTCATGCTGGGCTGCGGCATCGCGCTGCTGGCCGAATTGCTGGACCGCCGTATCCGTTCCGACCAGGACCTGAGCGAAGTGCTGCAGATTCCCGTGTTCGGCGTGGTCGACTGGAAACCTAAACAGCGTCGCATGCGCGGCATGCTGCCGCGCCGCTTGCGCCTGAACTGAGATGGAACCTATCATGACTTCAAGTCCACACCTCCTGAATAACACCGCACCGCTGGTGCGCGGCGCCGATTCCAGCATTGGCGGCCTGTTGCTCGAATCGGGCAAGATCACGCCGGAAAACGCCGAACGCGTGCTGCGCATGCAAAAGGAACTGGGCATCCGCTTCGGCGAAGCGGCCCTGCGCCTGGGCCTGATCACGGAAGCCGATATCGAGCAAGTGCTGGCGCGCCAGTTCGACTACCCGTATCTGCAGCCGGGCGCCGGCAAGTATCCGCAGGAACTGGTGGCCGCCTACCAGCCTTTCAGCCACCAGGTGGAAACCCTGCGCGCCGTGCGCAGCCAGCTGATGCTGCGCTGGTTTGCCCGCGGCAGCAAGTCGCTGGTGGTGCTGGGCATGGAGCCGGGCGACGGCGCCAGCCTGTTCGCGGCCAACCTGGCCGTGGTGTTTTCCCAGCTGGGCGAGCATACCTTGCTGGTCGACGCCAACCTGCGCGCGCCGCGCCAGCATGAAATCTTCGACCTCAAAACGCGCCAGGGCCTGTCCGACGTGCTGGCCGGCCGCGCCGAACTCGATATCATCGCCAAGGTGGAATCGTTTGTCGCGCTGTCGGTGCTGGCGGCCGGCACCTTGCCGCCGAATCCGCAGGAATTGCTTAGCCGTACCTCCTTCGTCACGCTCAACAAGCAGCTGGAAAGCCGCTACGACGTGGTGCTGTACGACGTGCCGGCGTATGCCACCGGTTCCGATGCGCTGGCCGTGGCGGCGCGTGCCGGCGGCGTGCTGCTGGTGGCGCGCAAGAACAAGACACCGATGGCGGAAGTGGCGGCCATGAGCGAGCAGATGACGCATAGCGGTGCCCAGGTGGTCGGTTCGGTAATGGTCGACTTTTGATGGCTGCGCCTGGCCATGCCATGCCGCCGGCACGGGCCGGCCGCTCCGCCGTGCCGGACTGGCTGCCGCTGGCGCTGGGCTTCCTGGCCATGCTCGTGCCCAGCCTGGTCGGGCTGTTGCGTGGCATCTGGTCGACCGAAGAGCAGGCGCACGGCCCCATCATCCTGGCCCTGTCGCTGTGGCTGATCTACCGCAAATGGCCCGAGATGCTGGCGCAGAGCGCCGGCGCCCGTCCGGCCCGCGCCGGCTGGCCGCTGCTGGCCGCCGCGCTGCTGCTGTATGTGCTGGGCCGTTCGCAGCAGATCCTGTCGCTGGAAATCCTCGCCCTGATCGGCACCGGCCTGGCGCTGCTGCTGCTCAAGCGCGGCTGGGTGGCCGCGCGCGTGCTGTGGTTTCCCTTCTTCTTCATGCTGTTCATGGTGCCGCTGCCGCTGCCGCTGGTGACGACCCTGACCATGCCGATGAAAATGGCCGTGTCGTATGTGACCGAACACCTGCTGTTCCTGGCCGGCTATCCGATCGGCCGTAACGGCGTGATCCTGCAGATCGGCCAGTACCAGCTGCTGGTGGCCGACGCCTGCGCCGGCTTGCAGACCTTGCTGACGCTTGAAGCGCTGGGCCTGTTCTACCTGAACCTGGTGCGGCACACTTCGCCGTTCCGCAACATCGTGCTGGCCCTGCTGATCGTGCCGATTTCCTTTACGGCCAATGTCATCCGCGTGGTGGTGCTGACCCTGATTACGTATTACTTCGGCGATGCGGCCGGGCAGGGCTTCCTGCATGGCTTTGCCGGCATGGTGCTGTTCATTTCCGCGCTGCTGCTGATCCTCAGTGTCGACAGCTTGCTGCAGTGGGTCGTGCGCAAGCGCCAAGCGCGCCGCGCGCCCACCGTGGGAGCGTCGACATGAACGGGGCATTGCGCATGAATGTACTGCTGGGCGCCTTGCTGCTGGGCGCGGCCGTCGTCAGCCATGGCGTGGCGCCGGGCGTGAAGCTGGCCGACCAGCGCCCCAGTTTTTCGCTCGAAGCGGCGATACCGCAAGCGTTCGGCGAGTGGCGCGTCGACAGCTCCATCGTGCCGCTGCAGGTCGACCCGGAGACCCAGGCGCGCCTGAACAAGATCTACAACCAGACCCTGTCGCGCACCTACATCAATGCGCACGGCGAACGGGTGATGCTGTCGATCGCCTACGGCGGCGACCAGAGCGACAACATGGGCGTGCACAAGCCGGAAGTGTGCTACGCGGCGCAGGGTTTCCAGGTCGAGCGCGACGAGTACGGCGAGCTGGCCTCGGCCTACGGCAGCCTGCCCGTGAAGCGCCTGCTGGCCGTGAGTGGCAACCGCAGCGAGCCCATCACGTACTGGATCACCGTCGGCGACAAGATCAGCAAGGTGGGCATGCAGCAGCGCCTGGAGCAATTGCGCTACGGCTTGACGGGCACCGTCGCCGACGCCATGCTGTTCCGCGTGTCGAGCATCGATACGGACTTGCCGCGCGCGTACCGCTTGCAGGACGATTTCGTCAACGGCTTGCTGGCCAGCATGCCGGCGGCGGATCGGAGCCGCCTGATCGGCGCGCCGCGCGGCTGAGGCGTGGCTTTGAAGTATGAAATACCGCCAGCGGGCGTGGCGCACGGTGGCAGATAGCGAGAATCATGAGCAGCGACATCAATAAGAAAAGCGTCAGCGCCGTCAAATGGGCGGCGATGGGCACGGTCCTCATGTTTGGCCTGCAGCTGGTCACGCAAGTGGTGCTGGCGCGCCTGCTGGGGCCGGAAAACTACGGCTTGTTTGCCATGGGACTGATTGTGCTGACATTTAGCAACTTTCTGGCCGATTTCGGTTTTTCCTGGGGGCTGGTGCAAAACCGCACGCTCAGCGAGGAAGACGTGCGCTTCACCGTGACGTGGCAGGCGCTGACGGGCCTGGCGGCCATGACCTTGCTGTTTTTCATGGCGCCCTGGATCGCCGCGTACTTCAAGGAACCGCGCATCGCACCCGTGATCGCCTGGATGAGCCTGACCTGCCTGCTGAATGCGCTGACGGCGCCGGGCAGCAGCCTGTTGCGGCGCGCGCTGGATTTCCGCTGGCTCAACATCATCCAGGTGAGCAGCTACATCGTCGGCTACCTGCTGGTGGGCTTGCCGCTCGCGTATGCGGGCGCCGGCGTGTGGACCCTCGTGTGCGCCTGGCTGGGACAGGCGGCCACGGCGCTGGTGCTGACGTATGCGCGCACGCGCTTTTCGCTCAAGCCGCTGCTGTGGTACGAGGGCGCGCGGCGCTCGACGAATGTGGGCGTGACGGTATTCATGACGAATCTGTGCAACTGGTGCCTGAACAATATGGACCGCGTATTCCTCGGCCGCTTGCTCAATGCCCACGCGGTGGGCGTGTATGCGGTCGGCTACAACCTGGCCAATACGCCCAACTCGCTGTTCCTGAGCGCCTTGCAGCCGGCATTCCTGGCCACGGGCGCCAAGCTGCAGGACGATCTGCCGCGCCTGCGCGACACGTATCTGTCGGTGCTGGCGACCATCTGGATCGTCATCCTGCCGCTGTTCGTGCTGCTGGCGATGACGGCGCCGGACCTGATCGGCGTGTTGTACGGCAAGGTGTGGCAAGAGTCGGGCATCGTGCTGAGCATCCTGGCGCTGGCCATGCCCGCCTACATCACGTGGGGCATGTCGACGCCGATTTTATGGAATACGGGCGGCAAGCACCTGGAAAGCCTGCTGCAGCTGCCGCTGATCGTGCTGGCCGGCGCGGCGCTGTTGCTGTGGGCGGGGCAGGGCGTGGCGGTGGTCGCCATGATCGCCGCCGGCACCTTGCTGGCGCGCGCGCTGGTGGTGGGCACGGTGGCGTGCTTGCGCCTGCAGGTGGGGCCGGGCGAGCTGGCGCCGCTGGCCGCGCGCGGCCTGGCCATGGGCTTGCTGGCCGGCGCGGGCAGCTGGGGCGGCGCCGTGCTGGGCGGCCTGGGCGGCAGCCATCCGCTGCCGGCATTCCTGGGCGGCGCGCTGCTCGGCGGCCTGACCTTGCTGCTGGCCGTGCTGGCCTGGCCGGGCTTGCTGGGCGCGCGCGTGGTGGGCATGCTGGCCCGTTTCAGTCCGCCGCTGCCGGCGCGCGTGGGCAGTTATCTGCGCGCCCGCTGCAGCGCCTGAGGCGGGGCGGAGCAGGGCAGGGAAATACCGATCAAGCGGCGCGTTGCGCCTGCGACAACTTACTGGATACGCGAGAATCACATGAGTGAAATACTGTTTGGCCTGTTTGCTCTGATCAGCGCGCTGCTGCTGGTGTTCGTCATCGCCTTGAGCATTCATTGGGGGAATAAGCGCGAGACCGGGCTGGTGCCCTACGTGTTCTATCCCGTCATGCTGTCGATCGCGTTGACGGCCATCCTGTCGAACCGCGACATCTCCGGCAACGAGATCCTGCTGACGGCGCAAACGGTGCGCCACCCGGTCGGCGTCTGGTTTGGACGCATGACCTCGCTGTTCGTGATCTTCGCCTGCGGCGAGCGCATCCTGCACCGTTTGATGGAGCGCGAAACGCTCAAGCCCATGCCGATGCTGCTGTTCTGGGCGCTGTTCATCTATTTTCTGACGAATATTCTCAGCCCCGCCTTCCTGGGCAGCCATACCGATGTCTCGCATGAATACCTGTACATGTTCCTGGCCGGTTACGCCGCCTTGCTGATGACGCCGAAAGAGGTGGACATGAGCATCGTGTCGATGCGCAATGCGACCTTGCTGTTCCTCGTGCTCAGCGCGGCCGTCGCGGCCTGGAACCCGAACATGGTCTTCAACAAGAACTACCATGGGCTGATTCCTTTCCTCAGCGTGCGCTATGCGGGCCTGGCCAGCCATGCGAACGGACTGGGACCGATGGCAGTGGCCTTCCTGCTGTGCCTGTGGCGCAAGCCGTATGCCTGGCGCGCACTGAACCTGTTCGCCTGGACGCTGGGCCTGGCCAGCCTGATGCTGGCGCAATCGAAAACCAACTGGATCGCCTGCATCCTGTGCTTTGCCTGTATCGCGTATTTCGGTTTCCGCGAGCAGATCAAGGAGCGCCTGTTCGACTACCGCCGCCCGCAATTGTCGATCATCGGCATCTTCTGTTTCATTTTGCTGTGCGTGCTGGGCATGCTGCTGGTGATGTTCGGCAACCTCGACGCCAAGCTGGCGCGCTTTGCCTCAAGCAATGAAGGCTTCGAATTGCTCAGTTTTACGGGGCGCGACGTGATCTGGCAGGTGGCGGTGCAGGAATGGCACAAGAACCCCGTGTTCGGCTACGGCTTGCAGATCTGGGATGAGGCATTCCGCCTGAGCACGGCATGCCGTACGCCACGCATGCGCACAGCCAGTTCTACCAGAGCCTGTCGAGCGCGGGCACCGTCGGCGCCGTCGGCCTGGTGCTGTACGTGATCGTGCTGCTGTACGGCGCGGCGCGCACGGCGCGGGCCAGCCAGGGCCTGTCGATGGCGCTGTTCGTGCTGATCATCAGCCGCTCCTTCAGCGAAGTGCCCCTGTCGCTGGCCGGTTTCGCCGCCGAGGCGCTGACGCACTTGCTGCTGCTCATCATCGTGGCCGCCTACTATCCGACGGCCGACCGGCAGGCGGTCAGGGCGCGCAAGGTACGCGTGCCGGGAATGGCGTAATGCTGTGCTCGGTCATCATCCCGCTGTATAACAAGGGCCCGTATGTCGAGGCGACCCTGGCGTCGGTGCTGGCGCAGACGCATGCCGACTGGGAAGTACTGGTGGTCGACGACGGTTCCGGCGACGACGGCGCGCAGCGCGTGCTGGCCTGCGCGGATGCGCGCGTGCGCCTGATCCGCCAGGCGAATGGCGGCGTGTCGCGCGCGCGCAACCGCGGCATCGCCGAGGCGCGGGGCGAACTCGTCTGCTTTCTCGATGCGGACGACCTGTACGCGCCCGATTACCTGCGCACGCAGGTCGGCCTGGCGCAGGCATTTCCCGACGACTGTTTTTTTGCCACCGGCTACACCAGTTTCGCGCCCGGCAGCACGCCGGACATGGCGGGCGCGCCCGTCGCGCCCGCCCAGGCGCAGCGCATCGGTGAATTCTTCACGCATTTCAACCAGCACTGGCCCTTCTTCTGCACCAATTCCGTCGCCGTGCGGCGCGCGGCGCTGGCCGCGCTGCAACCGTGTTTCCCGGAAGGCGAGCAATTCGGCGAAGACCTGGACTTGTGGTTTCGCCTGGCCGAGCAGCATCGCCTGGTGCTGGCGGCGGCGCCGCTGGTGGCGTACCGGCGCGAAGTGGGCGGCAGCCTGACGGCCATCCTGGGGCGCGACGTGGTCTTGCCGTGTTTCTGCGGCTCGAGGCGCGCGCGCGCGCCTGGCCGGCCGGCAACCGGGCACGCCGGCCGGCCTTGCTGCTGGCCTCGAATGCGCGCGTGGCCGTGGTGCGCGAAATGCTCGAAGGGGGGCGGCGCGGCGCGGCCCTGGCCGAACTGGCGCGCGCGGCCCGCCATGGCGTGACGCGCCACTGGTGGACGACGGCCGCCATGTGCGTGTTATTTACACCGGGCATGACGCGGCGCTGGTCCTTGTGGCGTAAATCACGCACCCCCGCTTAATTCCGGCGTTGCCGGGAGGCATTTCGGTATAATTGCGGCATACGCCCGAGTTCTTTGGGCGCCCAAACCTCCATACTTGTGTGCGAAAAAGCCGTACTGTTTGCGTTGCGGTAACATTGTACAAGTTAAATAGTAACCAAAAGTAATGTTTTCCCGACCTTCAATCCGCCCCCCGGCAAAGGAAGCCCCCGCCATGAAATCTAGCAAACGTCCCCTGCTGCGCGCCCGCTGGCTATTGTTATTGCCGCTGTGCGGAATGGCCCAGGCCGACTGGGTCCAGTCGAGCGAAGCCCTTGCCGTTCGTCCTCTGCCCGACAATATGCAGTCGCAGCCGCAAAATCCTCCCACCTTCACCTGGTCACGGCATGCCACCTTGCCGCCAGCCTACGTCGTCCAGGTGATGCAGGGCGGTGTGCTGTATAAAACCTTCAATACTTCGCGCAATTGGTATTTGCCGCCGAAATCATTTCCTGTAGGTAGCTATACATGGCGCGTGCGGCCATCCACTTCGCAAGAGTGGTCCAGCCCCCGCAACTTTGTGATCGGTAGTAACTCGCAGCTGTTCGAAGTGCCGGAAAATGTGACTTTGCGTAACACTATCCTGAGCAAGCCCCGGCCGCGCGCACTGCCCAGCGGGACCAAGCTGTTTTCCACGTGGACCTCGGCCATGCGCACGGACCGCACGCCGGCGTTAAATGGCCTGACGAACGAAGTGAAGTACTACATGACGGCGCTCAAGACGGTGTCCGACGCCGAATGGCCGCTGGTGCCGGGCGCCATCCGCACGGCCGCCGTGGTGGCGCAGGCGGCCAACATCATGACGCGCGTCAATCCGAATGCGCGCCAGCTGGAAGGCGCGGCCCTGCTGTACCGCTTGACGGGCGAAAAGATCTACCTCGATGAAGCGATCCGCCGCGGCGACCAGTTCGCCGCGCTGAACATCACCGGTCCCACCAGCTTCGTCAACCAGGACATGGCCAGCCGCGTCATGGCGCAAAGCCTGATGAAGGCCATCGACAACCTGGGTACGGCGCTGGTCGTCAATGGCGATACGACGCGGCGCACCAAGTGGCTGTCCGTGGTGGCGGCGCGCACGAATGCGCTGTACAAGGATTTGTCGGCCAATGGCGGGCGCCTCGACCAGTATCCGTATGATTCGCATGCGGCCACCAGCATGGCCTACCTGACCCTGACGTCGACGCTGGCGCTGGGCGACATTCCCGAGGCGCAGACCTGGTTCGACTTCGCCTTCCGCGCGTTTGCCAGCTCGTTCAGCATCTGGAGCGGTCCGGAGGGCGGTTTCGCCAACGGCACGGCGTATGCGGAATACGAGGCCGACTTCGCGCTGCAGATCTGGCCGGCGCTGGCGCAGGCCACGGGCGTAAACATGTTCGACAAGCCCTGGTCGCGCGGCTTTGCGCAATTCCTCATGCATTTCGTGCCGCCGGGCCAGCAAACCCACGTCTTTGGCGATGGCCACGAGACGGCGCCCGAGTTCCGCTTCATGAAAGGCTTCGCCTCGCGCTACGCCACGCCGCAGTCGGCCTGGTATGTGAAGAACCTGACGCGTCCCGACGACGTGCTGGCCACCCTGCAGTCGCCTTACCCGATGCCCGTCAATACGGTGACGGCGACTCCCACGCCGCCGGCCAACGCCGCCTACTATCCGAGCATCGGCTGGACGGCCATGCACAGCAACCTGGCCGACAGTGGCCGCACTTCGCTGTACTTCAAGTCCAGCGCGTATGGCTCGTTCAACCACAGCCATGGCGACCAGAACGGCTTCGTGCTGTTCAGCGGCGGCGTGCCGCTGCTGACGGAGACGGGCTGGTATGACTGGTACGATTCGCCGCTGTGGAATTCCTGGTACCGTCCGTCGAAGTCGCACAATGCGCTGACCTTTGACGGCGGCATCGGGCAAAACGTGGATGGCTATGAAGAGCCGCTGGCGCGCAATGGCCGCATCATGGCGTTTTCCACCACGCCGGCCGTCGATTACGTGGAGGGCGACGCCACGCTGGCGTATGCGGGGCAGCTCAAGTCGGCCGTGCGCAAGATCTGGTATGTGCGCGGCAGCAACACGGCCGTCATCCTCGACCAGTTCTCGTCGGCCACGCCGCGCGTGTTCGAATGGAATTTCCATGGCTACGCGCCGATCGTCGTCGACGCTGCCGGCAAGATCTCGGTCACCAACCAGAGCCGCAGCGTGTGCATCGTGCCCTTGACCACCACGGCGCAGCGCTTCGAGCGCCGCGTGGGGCCGCCGCCGCAAGCCGGCACCTATGAAGACCATGGCGTGTTCGTCAAGGCGGCCGCGGCCACCAGCGGCGAATTCCTCACCGTGCTCGACGTGGGCTGCAAGAACACCGCCGTCAAGCTCGACACCAGCGGCGGCTTGCGCAAGGTGATCGTCGGCACGCAAACGCTGACGTTGCCGCTGCCCAAGTAAAGCCACGCGCACCGCACAAGAAAAGCAATGCCAGCCCAGGCATTGCTTTTTTTTTGCGCCGCAGCCAGTCACGGCCATGCTGTTTTTCATGTAACATAGATAATAAATTCATATGAGTATCGGCTCGTGCAGACTATGCCCGAGCCATCTTCCCCTCTGACGCGCCAGGTAGACGGTTTCCCCATGCCCCTGAAGATTTTGCAATTTGTACCGGAAAGCTTGCCCACCTTCCGCGCCGACGTCGCCGTGCTGTTCGGCAAATACCTGCCGCGCCACGGCATCGAATGCGACATCGTCGGCATGCCTTCGCCCGATGCGCCCGCGGCGCAGGCACAACCGGGGCAGGGCTTTCGCTCCGTGCGCAGCGGGCGCTTCCGGCACAACCGCATCGCGCGCGAACTGGCGTTCCAATGGACCTGCGTGCGCGCCTTGCTGGCCGCCAGGCGCGCCAGCTGCGATGCGATCCAGGTGCGCGACATGGTGCCGACGGGGCTGCTGGCCCTGCTGGCGGCGCGCCTGAAAGGCATCCCCTTTTATTACTGGGTCTCGTTCCTGATCAGCGAAGGCCGCATCGAGCGGGCGCGCAGCAGCCTGGCGCAGCGCCGCACCTTGCGCGCGCGCCTGGTGCTGTGCAAGGGCCTGGTCGAGCGCTGGCTGCTGTACCGGGTGCTGCTGCCGCGCGCCGACCATGTCTTCGTGCAAAGCGAGGCGATGCTCGAACTGATGCGCACGCACGGCATCGCCGCGCAGCGCATGAGCGCCGTGCCGATGGGCGTGGATACGGAAGTGCTGGGCCAGCAATCGATCGTGGCGTGCCGGCCCGCCGGCTGGGAAAGCGTGCCGCTGCTGGGCTACCTGGGCACGTTGGACCAGTCGCGCCAGCTCGAACGCCTGCTCGACGCCTTGCTGATCGTGCGCCAGCAGTTGCCCGACGCCTGTCTGCTGCTGATCGGCGCCTCGGACACGCCGTCCGACGTGGATGCCTTGCTGGCCTACGCGCAGCGCGCGGGACTGGCCGACGCCGTGCGCGTGACGGGCTGGCTGCCGTCGAGCCAGGCCTGGCCCTTGCTGGCGGGCACCGATGCGGCACTGTCGTACTTTCCCCGCGGCATCATCGGTGATGTCTGTTCGCCCACCAAGCTGCTGGAATACCTGGCCCTGTGCCTGCCGGCCGTGGGCAATGACAATCCCGACCAGGTGCGCGTGCTGTCGGACAGCCAGGCAGGCTGGCTGACGGCCAGCAATCCGGCGGCGCTGGCCGTGGCGATGACGGCGATCCTGCGCGATGTGCCGGCGGCGCGCGCGCGTGCCCAGGCCGGCGCCGCGTATATCGAAACGCAACGCAGCTACCGCGTGCTGTCGGCCGAACTGGCGCAGCGCTACCGGGCCCTGGCTGGCGCCTGACGGTATGTGTACAGCCAGCAAGTATTTGTTGCCGATTCAAGCCGTGGCGCGCAGAATGAAGCTGGCCATGCTGCGTGGAAGCAACTGGGGTGTGGCCTGATCGGTGTAAAAATAGGTGCGTCCATAGCTAAATTACAAATTTATAACATATAATGTCAATATGACTACTGTAATGTTGCTTGGACCCGCGCTCAATGCGGTCAGCGGGGTGACTACCCATTTGAACCAACTGTTTTCCTGTTCCCTGTCGCGCGACTTTCAACTGGTGCATTTCCAGGTGGGAAGTGAAGGCCGGCAAGAGTCGCGCTTGCGCAAGCTGCTGCGTTTTGCCTGGAGTCCCGTTCAGTTCGTGCGCGCCTTGCGCGTGCACCAGCCGCAGATCGTGCACATCAACACGTCGATGGAAGTGAAAAGCTATTGGCGCGACCTCGTGTACTTGCTGCTGGCCAAGGCCATGGGCAAGCGCGTGCTGTACCAGGTGCATGGCGGCGCCTTGCCGCAGGTGTTTTTCGGCGGCAAGGGCCTGTTGACGGGCGTGCTGCGGCGCGTGCTGCGCCTGCCCGACGCGCTGGTGCTGCTGGCGCAGTGCGAATTGCTCGGCTATCGCCGCTTCGATGCGGCGCTGGCGCCGGAAGTCATCCCGAACGCCATCGATGCCGGTACGGATGCGGGCGCCAAGACGCTTGCTCCGCAGCGTCCGCTGTCGCTCGTGTACGTGGGCCGTCTGGCCGACAGCAAGGGCTTGTTCGAGCTGGTCGAGGCGATGCGCCTGGTGCGCGGCGCCGGCGTGGCAGCCACCCTGGCCCTGGTGGGCAGCGGCCCGGCCGACGCGGCCTTGCGCGAGCGGGTGGCGGCGCTGGGCTTGCAGGACACGGTGACGTTCCTGGGGCAAAAATTTGGCGTGGAAAAAGAGGCGGCCTGGCGCGATGCCGACCTGTTTGGCTTTCCCACGCACCATGAGGGTTTGCCGTACGCCTTGCTGGAAAGCATGGCCGCGCGCACGCCGGCGCTCGTGTGCCCCGTGGGCGCGATTCCCGATGTGATGCAAGACGGCGTGCATGGCGTTTTCGTGCCGCCGCGCAATGCGCAGGCGCTGGCGGACGCCATCGTGCGCCTCGACGCCGACCGCGGCCTGCTGCAGCGCATGGGGCAAGCGTGCCGCGAGCGCATCGAAAGCGCCTATACGGTCGAGCGCCTGGCGCAGGATTTCCGCCGCGTTTACCGCGCCATGCTGGCGCCGCCGGCAGTCTAGCCGAACTCTTTTTTAAGCGAGCCTATATGTGCGGTATTGCCGGTTTGATCTTCCCTTCGTCCGTCGCCGGCTTGCCTGCCGCGCTCGACGCCATGGGGCGCGCCATCGCCCACCGCGGCCCCGATGACACGGGCGTGCTGCAGGCGGCGACGGCCGACGGCGCCTGGCAGGTGGGTTTGCTGCACCGCCGCCTGTCCATCATCGATATCGCCACGGGCCACCAGCCGCTGGGCAATGCGGCGGGCGACGTGCAGATCATCTTCAATGGCGAAATCTACAATTTCCAGCCCCTGCGCGACGAACTGATCACGCTGGGCCACCATTTCCGCACGGCATCGGACACGGAAACCATCGTGCATGCCTACGTGCAATGGGGCGAGGAGTGCGTGCAGCATTTCCGCGGCATGTTTGCGTTTGCCATCTGGGATGCGCGCAAGAATTGCCTGTTCATGGCGCGCGACCCGTTCGGCAAGAAACCGCTGTTCCTGTGGCAACACGAGGGAAAACTGGCCTTCGGCTCGGAAATCAAGGCCCTGCTGGCCTTGCCCGACGTGGCGCCGCAAGCGGACCAGGCCGCCATCTGGGATTATTTCGCCTACCGCTACGTGCCGGGCCCGGCCACCTTGTTCCAGGGCATCCGCAAGCTGGCGCCCGGCTCCACGGCCACGTGGGAAAACGGCGTGCTGCGCGAGCGCGTGTACTACACGCCGCCCGACAGCCGGCCCCGTGCGGCGGCCCCGCTGCCGGCCGACCCCGTCGCCACTTTCCTCGCCAAGCTCGATGAATCGGTGCGCATCCGCATGATTTCCGACGTGCCCTTCGGCGCCTTCCTGTCCGGCGGCATCGATTCGTCGGCCGTGGTGGCGCTGATGTCGCGCCATGCGGGCGTGCCCGTGAAAACCTTTTCCGTCGGCTTCAAGGAGGGCGGCTTCAGCGAACTGGCGTATGCGGCCGATATCGCCCGGCAATTTTCTACGGAACACCATGAGCTGGAAGTGTCCGTCGACCAGGTCATCGCCTTGCTGCCCGACCTCGTGCGCTTCCGCGACGCCCCCGTGGCCGAGCCGTCCGACATTCCCATCTACCTGCTGGCGAAAGAGTCGCGCAAGACGGTCAAGATGGTGCTGACGGGCGAAGGCTCCGATGAAATCCTCGGCGGCTACCCGAAACACGTGTACGAACGCTATGCGGGCAACTACCAGATGCTGCCGGGCCTGCTGCGCCACGGCCTGATCGAGCCGGCTATCGGCGCCTTGCCATATCGTTTCCGCCGCGCCAAGACGGCCATCGTCAACCTGGGCCTGGAGGCGTTCGACGAGCGCATGCCGCGCTGGTTCGGCATGATGTCCGACCAGGAGCGGGCGCGCCTGGTGGCCATGCCGCCGCCGGTGCGCCAGCGCGACCCCTCGCTGGGCTGCGGCAGCGCGGACAACAGCGCCTTGCGCCGCATCCTGTGCTTCGACCAGCTGAGCTGGCTGCCCGACAATCTGCTGGAGCGGGGTGACCGCATGACCATGGCCGCGTCGCTGGAAGCGCGCATGCCCTTCATGGACCACGAACTGGCGGCGTATGTGTCGAGCCTGCCGGACGAGTACCGCGTGCGCGGCCGCACCACCAAGTGGATCTTGCGCGAAGCCATGAAACAGTTGTTGCCGGAAAATATTCTGGCGCGCCCGAAAGTGGGTTTCCGCGTGCCCGTCAACGAATGGTTCCGCGGCCCCATGAAGGATTACCTGTACGAACACCTGACGGGCGCCGAGTCGCGCACGCGCCACTACTACCATGCGGCGGCGCTGCAGCAGGTGCTGGCTGAACACGTTGCAGGGCGGCAAAACCACGAGAAGCTGCTGTGGAGCTTGCTCACCCTGGAAATCTGGCAGCGCCAGTATCTGTGAGATGCCCATGCTGAGCAATTTGTCCTGGAAACTGAACCGCTTGCGCGCCATGGGGGCGCCCGAGGTAGCGCACCGCGTGCGTGATGCCGTGCAGCAGCGGCTGCAGGCGCGCGGCTACGGCCTGGCGCACGTGCCGCCGCCCGCCGCCCGCCAGCGTTTCGGCGCGCCATGGCTGGGTCTGCCCATCGATGCGGCGCCGCACCTGGCGGCCGCCGAACGCCTGCTGGCGGGTCGTTTCGACGTGTTCGCCCTGCGCGATGCGGACCTGGGTTTCCCGCCGCAATGGAACCGCGATCCGAAGACGGGCACCGTGGTGCCGCTGGGCTTCGGCAAGACGCTCAATTACCGCGATGAAGCGGTGGTGGGCGACATCAAATGCCTGTGGGAACCGAACCGCCACCTGGCCGTGGCCGACCTGGCGATGGCCTACCACCTGGGCGGCGACCTGCGCCATGCGCGCGGGGCGCAAGCGTTGCTCGAATCGTGGTGGCAGCAGTGTCCGTATCCGCTGGGGCCGAACTGGAGCAGCGCGCTGGAGCTGGCCCTGCGCCTGGTCAGCTGGTCGCATGCGTGGCACTTGCTTGGCGGCATCAACAGCCCCTTGTTTGCGGGAGCGCAAGGGCAAGCCTTTTTGCAGCGCTGGCTTGACAGCATCTACCAGCATTGCCACTTCATCGCGGGCCACTTGTCGCGTCACTCGTCGGCCAACAACCACCTGTTTGGCGAATTGACGGGCTTGCATATCGCCGCGCTCACATGGCCTTGCTGGCCGGAAAGTGCCGGCTGGCTGGCGCAGACGGAACGCGAGCTGGAAGCGCAGGCGCTGCTGCAGAACGGCCCGGACGGCGTGAACCGCGAGCAAGCTATTTATTACCAGCACACGGTGGCCGATGAAATGCTGCTGTGCGTGCTGGCGGGCCGCGCGAATGGCCGTCCCCGCTCGGCCGCCTTTTTGCGGCGCCTGGAAGCCATGCTGGACTTTCTCGCCGCCATGACGAACGTGGCGGGCGACGTGCCGATGATCGGCGACGCCGACGACGCGCTGCTGGCGCACTGGGACAAGACACCGGGCGCCAATCCCTATGCCTCGCTGCTGGCCAGCGGCGCGGCCCTGTTCGGCCGCGCCGACTTCAAGGCCAAGGCGCGCACTTTCGATGAGAAAAGCGCCTGGCTGCTGGGCGAGGCGGGCGCGCAGGCTTTCGATGCCTTGCCGGACGCCGCGCCGGCAACCTTGCCGCGCGCCTTCCCCGATGGCGGCTATTACGTGATGGGCGCGCGTTTCGATACGGCATCCGAAGTGCGCCTGATTGCCGACGCCGGCCCGCTGGGCTACCTGGGCATTGCCGCGCATGGCCACGCCGATGCGCTGGCGCTGACCTTGTCTGTGGCGGGCCAGGCGGTGCTGGTCGACCCGGGCACCTACGCCTACCACACGCACAAGCAGTGGCGCGATTACTTCCGCGGCACCAGCGCGCACAATACCGTGCGCATCGATGGCCGCGACCAGTCCGAGTCGGGCGGCAACTTCCTGTGGCTGCGCAAGGCCGGCGCGCAGTGTCTGGCCTGGCGTGACGATGCCGATGGGCAATTCTGGAGCGCCAGCCATGACGGCTATATGGGCTTGAAAGATGCCGTGCTGCACCGGCGCGACGTGCGCGTGGCGCCCGGCGCCGCGCTGATCGTGGTCGACGACGTGCTTGCATGCCAGGGCGCGCATGCAGTGGAGCTGTTCTGGCACTTTGACCCCCGCTGCCGCGTGCGGCTCGATGGCCGGGTGCTGCGCGTGGCGGGCGATGATTTCTCGCTGGAAATGCATCTGCCGTCCTTGCCGGATGCCACAGTGCAACTGGTATGCGGCAGCGATGAGCCGCCGCTGGGCTGGATTTCGCGCCGCTTCGATGAAAAACAGGCTGCGCCTGTACTGGTCTGGCGCGCGCAAGTGCAAGGCGCGGCCACCTTGCGCACGGAGTTTCACCTGAGTTTGGCTACCCCTGATCTGTCAGAAAATACGAGGAAAACATGAAAATTAGCATATTTGGTTTGGGTTATGTGGGTGCCGTCTCGGCTGGTTGCCTGGCAACGGATGGACACGAAGTGATCGGCGTCGATCCGAACAGGACCAAGGTGGAGCTGATCAACCAGGGCACCACGCCCATCATCGAAAAAGACATCGGCGAGATGATTGCCGCCACCGTCAAAAGCGGCCATTTGCGCGCCACACCTTCGACGTGCGCGACGCCGTCTTCGGCTCGGACATGTCGCTCATCTGCGTGGGCACGCCGTCGCAGCTCAATGGCAACCTGGACCTGAGCCACGTGCGCAAGGTGTGCCAGGAAATCGGCGCCGCCATCCGCGAAAAAGACAGCTTCCACGTCGTCGTGGCGCGCTCGACCATGCTGCCCGGCTCCATGCGCGCGCTGGTGATCCCGACCCTGGAAGCGGCCTCGGGCAAGGTGGCCGGCGTCGACTTTGGCGTCTGCAACAACCCGGAATTCCTGCGCGAAGGCACGGCCGTCTACGATTACTACAATCCGCCGAAGACGGTGATCGGCGAATCCGATGAAAAGGCGGGCGCCTTGCTGGTGCAGCTGTACGAAAAAATGGACGCGCCGCTGGTGCGCACGGACGTGGAAACGGCCGAAATGGTGAAATACACGGACAACACCTGGCACGCCGTCAAGGTGGCGTTCGCCAATGAAATCGGCAATATCTGCAAGGCCGTCGGCATCGATGGCCACACGGTGATGGAGATCTTCTGCCAGGACACCAAGCTGAATTTGTCGCCGTACTACATGAAGCCGGGCTTTGCCTTCGGCGGCTCGTGCCTGCCGAAGGACGTGCGCGCGCTGACCTACAAGGCGCGCAGCCTGGATCTCGATTTGCCCTTGCTTAACTCTATCCTGCCATCGAACCAGAAGCAAGTGGAAAAGGGCATCAAGATGATCGTCGACAAGGGCGCGCGCAAGGTGGGCATCCTGGGCTTCTCGTTCAAGGCCGGCACGGACGACTTGCGCGAGTCGCCGCTGGTCGATGTCATCGAGTATTTGCTGGGCAAGGGCTACGAGCTGAAGCTGTACGACAAGAACGTCAACCTGGCCGCCCTGACGGGCGCCAACCAGGATTACATCCTGAACATGATCCCGCACATTTCCAAGTTGATGGTGGACAACATGCAGGACGTGCTCGATTTTGCCGACACCATCGTCATCGGCAACGGCGCGGCCGAATTCAAGACCGTGCCCGCCAGCCTGCGGCCGCACCAGCAGATCGTCGACCTGGTGCGCATCAGCAAGGAACAAAGTGGAGAGCAATATGACGGCATCTGCTGGTAACACCGTGGCTGGCCAGCCAAGGCGCGTGCTGATCCTGGTGGAAAACCTGCCGTCGCCGTTCGACCGGCGCGTGTGGCAGGAAGCGACCACCCTGCATGCGAATGGCTACGAAGTGTCGATCATCTGCCCGACGGGCAAGGGCTACGAGTCGCGCTACGAAGCCATCGACGGCATCCATATCTACCGCTACAACCTGCCGCTGGAAGCGGAAGGGGCCAAGGGCTACCTGGTGGAATACTCGCTGGCGCTGTTCCATACTTTCCGTCTGGCATGGAAAGTGCATTTTGCGCGCGGCTTCGACGTGATTCACGCCTGCAATCCGCCCGATTTGCTGTTCCTCATCGGCGGCTTCTTCAAGTTGACGATGGGCAAGCGTTTCCTGTTCGACCACCACGACATCAATCCGGAGCTGTACGAAGCCAAGTTCGGCCGCCGCGATTTCTTTTACAAGCTGATGGTGCTGTTCGAGCGCTGGTCGTTCCAGAGCGCCGACGTGTCGATCGCCACCAACGAGTCGTACAAGAAGATTGCCATCGAGCGGGGCGGCATGGACCCGAACGACGTCTACGTGGTGCGCAGCGGACCCAAGCTGGACCGCCTGCGCGTGCTGCCGCCCGTGCCGGAACTCAAGAAGGGCCGCGCCTACCTGGTCGGCTATGTGGGTGTGATGGGTGCGCAGGAAGGCATCGACCTGCTGCTGCAGGCGGCGCAATACATCGTGCAAACCCTGAAGCGCGAGGATGTGCAGTTCGGCCTGGTGGGCGGCGGCACGTCGCTGGAACAGATGAAGCAGATGGCGCACGACCTGGGCATCGCCGATTACGTGACGTTTACGGGGCGCGTGCCGGACCAGCAGCTGCTGGAAATGCTCAACACGTCCGATGTGTGCGTGAATCCGGACGTGGCCAACGACATGAACGACAAGTCGACCATGAACAAGATCATGGAATACATGGCGCTGGGCAAACCGATCGTGCAGTTTGATCTGGTCGAGGGCAAGGTTTCCGCGCAGCAGGCATCCTTGTATGCATTGAAGAACGACCCTGTCGACATGGCGCGCAAGATCGTCGAATTGCTGGACGACCCCGCCCGCCGCGAACAGATGGGGGCGTTTGGCCGCCACCGCGTGATCAACGAGCTGGAGTGGGAATATGAAGCGCCCAAGCTGCTGGCCGCGTATGCGCGCCTGTTTCCCGCCGCCGCGCCCGCCGCTCCCGTGACCTTGAGCAAGGATGGCCGCTGAAGTGCACTCAATCCTGATGGAGTATGTCCGACGATGAAAGCAATGATATTGGCCGCAGGCAAGGGCACGCGCGTGCAGCCCCTGACCTACGATTTGCCCAAGCCGATGATTCCCATCCTGGGCAAACCCGTGATGGCTTATGGTGGTGGAACACCTGGCGCAGCATGGCGTGACCGATATCATGGTCAATGTCAGCTACCTGCATGAAAAGATCGAGGAGTATTTCGGCGAAGGCCACCAGTTCGGCGTGCGCATCGGCTATTCCTTCGAAGGCTATACGAACGACGCGGGCGAGGTCGTGCCGCAGCCGCTGGGCTCGGCCGGCGGCATGAAGAAGATCCAGGAGTTCGGCGGCTTTTTCGACGACACGACGATCGTGCTGTGCGGCGACGCCTTGATCGACCTGGACCTGGAAGCGGCCGTGCGCGAGCATCGCAGCAAGGGCGCGCTGGCGACCGTCATCACCCTGGAAGTGCCGTGGGACAAGGTGTCGAGCTATGGCGTGGTGGTCAGCGATGCGGACGGGCGCATCCGCGCCTTTCAGGAAAAGCCGGCGCAGGCCGATGCGTTGTCCAATTGCGTCAGCACCGGCATCTATATTTTCGAGCCGGCCGTGCTGGACCTGATTCCCGCCGGCCAGCCCTTCGATATCGGCTCGGAACTGTTTCCCCTGCTGGTAGAGCGGGGCTTGCCCTTCCATGCGCAAAAGTGCCAGTACAACTGGATCGATATCGGCAGCATCAAGGATTACTGGGAAGTGCTGCAAAGTGTGTTGATGGGAAAAGTTGCCAATTTACATGTTCCTGGCACCCGCATCGCCGATGGCGTGTGGGCCGGCCTGAACACCAGCATCGACTGGAGCGGCGGCACGCGCATCGAGGGGCCCGTCTACATCGGCTCGGGCTGCCGCATCGAAGCGGGCACGACCATCATCGGGCCGGCCTGGATCGGCCACGGCAGCCATGTCTGCGGCGGCGCCGAAGTGGTGCGCAGCGTGCTGTTCGAGTACACGCGCGTGCTGCCTGGCGTGTTGCTTGATGAAATGATCGTCTTCAAGGATTATAGTGTCGACCGTGCCGGCCAGATGCGCCACGTTTCCGAGTATGAGAACGATGCGTGGGGCAATGCGCGCGACCGGCGCAGCCTGCGCCGCGCGGAAACGCCGCCGGCCCTGTATGCTGCCCAATAAACTGTTTTTGAAATGAAACCATGAAAATTTACCCAGTCATCCTGTCCGGCGGTTCGGGCACCCGCTTATGGCCGCTGTCGCGCGCCGTGTTGCCCAAGCAACTGTTGCCGCTGGTAACGGACAAGACCATGCTGCAGGAAACGGCGCTGCGCGTGACGAGCCTGCCGAACCGCCGTGCCGGCGATAGCGGACTGGCCGCCTTCGACGTCATGCCGCCGCTGGTGGTGTGCGGCAATGAGCACCGCTTCATGGTGGCCGAGCAATTGCGCGAGATCGGCTTGCCGCCGCTGGGCATCCTGCTCGAACCCGTCGGGCGCAACACGGCGCCGGCCGTGGCCGTGGCCGCGCAATACCTGCTGGCCATCGACCCGCAGGCGCTGATGCTGGTCTTGCCGGCCGACCACGTCATCACCGACGTGGCCGCGTTTCACCAGGCTATCGCCGAAGCGGCATCGCTGGCAGCCGACGGCGCGCTGGCCACCTTCGGCATCGTGCCGACGGCGCCGGAAACGGGCTATGGCTACATCCGCAGCGGCGCGCCCGTGCATCCGGGCGCCGTGGGCTGCAAGGTCGAGCGTTTCGTGGAAAAGCCGGACCTGGCCACGGCACAGTCGTTCCTTGCCGCCGGTAATTATTTCTGGAACAGCGGCATGTTCCTGTTCCGCGCCGAACGCTATCTGGGCGAGCTGGGGCAATTCCAGCCCGCCATGCTGGCCGCCTGCGAAGCGGCCGTGCGCGACGGTTACCGCGACCTCGATTTCTGCCGCCTGGAAGAAAAGGCCTTCTCCGCCTGCCCGTCCGATTCGATCGACTATGCCGTCATGGAGCATACGGCGCATGCGGTGGTGCTGCCGGCCGCCATCGGCTGGAGCGACGTCGGTTCCTGGTCGGCCCTGTGGGAAGTGCAGCCGGGCGACGCCAACGGCAACGTGGTGCGCGGCGACGTGTATCTCGATGGCGTGAGCAATTGCCTGGTGCGTGCCGAGCGCCGCATGGTGGCCGTGCTGGGCGTGCAGGACCTGGTCGTGGTGGAAACGGACGATGCCGTATTGATCGCGCACAAGGACCAGGTGCAGCGCGTGAAACAGGTGGTCGACCACCTGAAGCAGGCGGGACGCAGCGAACACGTGCAGCACCGCAAGGTGTACCGCCCGTGGGGCAGTTATGAAGGCATCGATATCGGCGAGCGCTTCCAGGTCAAGCGCATCACCGTCAATCCGGGCGGCAAGCTGTCGCTGCAGATGCACCATCACCGCGCCGAGCACTGGGTGGTGGTCAGCGGCACGGCGCAAGTCACGTGCGGCGAGAAGGTGACCTTGCTGACGGAAAATGAATCGACGTACATTCCCATCGGCATGACGCACCGGCTGGAAAACCCGGGCAAGCTGCCCTTGCACCTGATCGAAGTGCAGTCGGGCAGCTACCTGGGCGAAGACGATATCGTGCGCCTGGAGGATGTCTACCAGCGCGCCTGATGGCGCCATACTCGGCAGGCAGCCGCGCCCCTGGCCGCCTGCCTCCGATTTCCCCCTTACCGGTGCACCGACCCTTGCGCAACTTCCTTTGTCTTTCGCTGGCGCTGGCCGCCGGCGCTGCCCATGCCGACCCTGCCGCAGCCGTGGCCCCGCCCGGATTGCAGGCCTCGCAGCTGGCCATCGTCGTCAACGACGCCGAGCCCAACAGTATCGAGGTGGGCGAGTACTACCGCAAGGCGCACGGCATTCCGGCCGCGAACGTGGCGCACGTCAATATTCCCAACCGCCCCCGCAAGCTCAGCATCGACCAGTTCACGCAGCTGAAAGAGCGCATCAATGCGCAGCTGAAACCTGACATCCAGGCCGTGCTGATGGTGTGGAGCGCGCCGTATGCCGTCGAATGCAACGCCATCACTGCCGCATTCACACTCGGCTATGACGGGGATCAATGCGCGAAGACGTGCGATCCGGGCAAGCCCAGCGCATATTTCAACAGCGAGGTGGCGCAGCCCTACACGCAGCTGGGCTTGCGCTTGTCGATGCTGCTGCCCATCGATTTCGTGGAAGAGGCCAAGGCCGTGGTGGACCGCGGTGCCGTCAGCGGCTTTTCCGTGCCGGCCGCCAGCGCGTATTACCTGAGCACCAGCGACGCGGCGCGCAACAGCCGCGCCGCTTTCTTTCCGCCCGCCGGCGTGGTGCGCCAGCGCAAGCTGACCATCAGGCACCTCAAGGCGGACAGCCTGGAAGGGGCGCAAGACATCATGGTGTACCAGACGGGGCTGGCCAAGGTGGCCAAGCTGGAGACCCTGCACTTCCTGCCCGGCGCCCTGGCCGACCACCTGACCTCGTTTGGCGGCGACTTGCAGGGCAGTAGCCAGATGAGCAGCCAGCGCTGGCTGGAGGCGGGCGCGACGGCCAGCTATGGCACCGTCAGCGAACCGTGCAGTTATTGGCAGAAGTTTCCCAATCCGACCGTGCTGCTGCTGCGCCGCTACCTGTCCGGCAGCACGGCGCTGGAAGCGTACTGGGGCAGCGTATTGTGGCGGCCCAGGGCCTGTTCCTCGGCGACCCGCTGGCGGCCCCGTATGCGGGCTTGCGGCGTTGAAGCCTGATTCTTTCAGGCAATAAAAAAGGCCCTTGCGGGCCTTTTCTCATGCTGCGGCGTTATTTGCTCTTTGCGGCGGCGCGCCAGGGCGACGAGGCCCAGTCCGGCCAGCAGCATGGCATAGGTTTCCGGTTCCGGCACGGCGGGAATGTCCGGCGTCACGGGGATGATGCTGCCGCCCGTGAAGCCGCCACCCGAGCCGCCGCCGCCGACACCGTTACTGCCTGTAGGCAAGCCTTCGCCCAGCGACGACGAAACGATCAGTGGCGCCTGGGTGTCGCCGCTGCGGCCCTGATTATACGAACGGCCCGGGCCGCGGTATCCGGCTGCGTCGTCGAAGGGACGGTTTGCTTCGGAGGCGACGAAGTCGCGCGTGGCAAAACGGAAGTCGCGGTCGTTGCTGACGAGCGCCTTGCGCGGTTCGCCGGTGCTGGCATCGGCAGGCAACTGGCGCGTGGCCAGGCGGTGATTATTCTCGGCCGATGACGCGTTGCGGAATTCCTGATCGGACACGCCGCCGTCAAATTCCGGCGTCTTGTTCGTGCCGTCGTTGGTGCGCGTGCCGGCGCCGATGAAGCCGTTGGACAGGCTGCAGGCGCTGTAGGTGCCGTCCAGGTTGGCATCTTTCGTATTGCCGTTCGCCGACTGCGTGCTGGCCTGGCAATTCTTTTCATTTTTTTGCGCAGGCGCGGCCGTTTGCGCCTGTACGCTGGCACCGAACAGCATCAGTGCTGCGGCCAGCAGCAAGGGACGGGAAGAGGCTGGCGTGAAGATTGGTGTTGGCATGATCGATCTCTCAAAAAGCATGGAAGGGTGCGCCGTTCGACGCGTGTATCCACATGCGAATGTTGCCGCTCCCGTCCAGGCTACGTTGCGAGCAAGGTGGGGAGTGCGTTTCAAGGTCAGGCATGGATGGGGCCTGCACTACTGGGTCTGGTGTTGCCGTTCAATTTCTTATCAGGAATTAAACTTATTTGTTTGAATTATATCATATTGTGCAGCCGAGTACGCATCAAGCTTGCTTTGTAAAGCATGGCGTTGCTGAAAGGATACTGCCGGCATGCGGTCGCCAGCCTGGATCGCTGTCAGGCATGACTCCGTTCAACTTAATGAAATGTCATCAAATCGTCATGCGCCCGGTTTAGTATGCAAATTCGTATGCAAATCATAAGTTCGTTGTCATTTTACTGACCAGGAAAACCATGACTTCCCACCTTGCCGCCGTGTCCTTCTCGCCCTTGTCCCTGCGTAAACCGTTGCGCCTGACGGTCATGGCCGCCGTGCTGGCCAGCCTGTCCCTGCCCGCCCTGGCCGCCTCCGACGTCGTCATCAGCCAGGTGTATGGAGGCGGCGGCAACACGGGGGCCGTGTACCGCAACGATTTCATTGAGCTGTTCAACCGTGGCGCCAGTCCCGTCAACCTGGGCAACTGGAGCGTGCAATACGCGCGTCCGCCGCCGGTACGAGCTGGTCCGTGACGGCCTTGCCGGCTATCGATTTGCAAGCCGGCCAGTATTTGCTGGTCCAGCAAGCCAGGGGCACGGGCGGCACGCAAGACTTGCCCGCACCGGACGCCACGGGCAGCCTGGCCATGTCGGGCACGGCGGGCAAGGTGCTGTTGAGTAATAGCAAGACGGCGCAAACGGGCACCAGCCCCACGGGCGCCGCCGTCATCGACCTCGTCGGCTTCGGCACGGCCAACGGCTTTGAAGGCGCCGCGGCGCCCGCGCCTTCGAATACCTTGTCCATCCTGCGCGCAAACGGCGGCTGCGGCGACACGGATGACAACAGCGCGGATTTTGCCACCGGAAGCGTGACGCCGCGCAATACGGCTTCGCCGCTGCATGCGTGCGGCGGCCCCGTCGTGCACCAGATCATTGCCAGCTGCCCCGCCAGCCTGGCCTTGGCCGTGGGCAATGGCGGCAGCGCCGTGCTGCGCGCGTCCGACGTGGATGGCGTCGTGAATGCGGCCAGCCTGGCGTCGCCGGCCGTGGCCGGCATCAGCCTGGCCCATTTCAGCGCGGCCGGCGTGGCGGGCGACAGCGCCACGGTGAGCCTGCTGGTGGCCGCGGGCGTGCCGGTGGGCAATTATCCCGTCATCGTGAATTTCAGCAACGACCAGCAGCAAAGCGCCAGCTGCAAGGTCGACGTCGCCGTGCAAGGCCTGGCCGCCGTCAGCCACACGATCCCGCAGATCCAGGGCAGCGGCGCGGCCAGCCCCTACGCCAATGCCGTGCAGACGACCGAGGGCGTGGTGACGTTGAAAGTGGGCACGGGCTTCTTCATGCAGGACGCGGCCGGCGATGGCGACCCGTCGACGTCGGACGGCATTTTTGTCTACACGGGCAGCACGGCCACCACCGTGCAGCCGGGCGAGCTGGTGCGCGTGACGGGCACGGTGGTCGAATACACGCCCACGGGCGCGAAAAATTCCTATACGGAATTGAAGGATGTGACGGCCATCCTCACGCAAAGCGCGGGCCACGGCATCGTGCCGGCGAATGTGATGCTGCCGAACGACAAGCTGACCGCCGTGGAAGGCATGCTGGTGCGCTTCACGCAACCGTTGACCGTGTCGCAAAACGCCTACCTGGGCGCGCGCGGCGAACTGACCCTGTCGGCGGGCCGGCGCGAGGTGCCGACCAACCGCTATCCGGCGGGATCGAACGAGGCACAAAGTTTGATCGCGGCCAATGCGAACAACCTGATCGTGCTCGATGATGGCATATTCGTCACACCGCCGACGATACCGTACATCGGCCAGGATGGCACCGTGCGCAGCGGCGACACGGTGGCCGACCTGACGGGCGTGGTGGACTTCGGTGCCATCGGCGGTGGCGGCGCCGCATATAAACTGCAGCCGACGCGCAGACGCCGCAATTCTCGCGCGACAACCCGCGCACGGGCAGCCCGGAACTGCCATCAGGCAACGTCAAGGTGGCCAGCGCCAACGTGCTGAATTTCTTTACGACTTTTACCAATGGCAATAACGTGTTTGGCCAGACGGGGCAGGGCTGCACCGTGGGGTCATCGACCAGCAAGAGCAATTGCCGCGGCGCCGATAACCTGGCCGAGTTCGAGCGCCAGCGCGACAAGATCGTGGCCGAACTGAAAGCCATCGATGCGGACGTGGTGGGTTTGATGGAAATCCAGAACAATGGCGAAACGGCCGTCACCTATCTGGTCGAGCAGCTGAACGCGGCCATCGGCGGCGTCACCTATGCCGTGGTGCCGAAGCCGGCCGCCACGGGCACGGACGCCATCCGCGTGGCGATGATCTACAAGCCAGGCAAACTGGGCCTGGTGGGCGGCGCCTTGTCGGATGCCAGCGCCATCAACAACCGTCCACCCATGGCGCAGACCTTCCGTGCCGTCAATGGCGAGAAATTCTCGCTGATCGTCAATCACCTGAAATCGAAGGGCAGCTGCCCGGCAAGCGGGCCAGATGCGGACAACAACGATAGCCAGAGCTGCTGGAACGCCACCCGCGTGCAGCAGGCCCAGCGCCTGGTGGGCAGCTTCGTGCCACAGGTGGCGGCCGCCGCCGGCGACGCGGACGTGCTGGTCATCGGCGACCTCAATTCCTATGGCGCGGAAGACCCGATCCAGCTCATCACGGGCGCCGGTTTCGTCAATGAGCTTGAGCGCTTCGTGCGGCCGTCCGGCATGCCGTACTCCTACGTATTCGGCGGCCAGAGCGGCTACCTCGACCATGCCCTGGCCAGCGCCTCGCTGAGCCCGCAAGTGGCCGGTGTTGCCGAATGGCATGTGAATGCGGACGAGCCGGAAGTGATCGACTACAACATCGATGCGGCCAAGCCGCAAGACCTGTACAACGCCTTGCCCTACCGCGCCTCGGACCACGACCCCGTCGTCATCAGCCTGGACTTGCAGCCCGCCTACCGCGACATCACGGCCGGCGTGGCGCAAGCCAGCTCGGGCCTCACGTTCAACCGCGCGACGCAACAATACACGGGCACGTTCTCGTTCACCAACACGGGCAGCAGCGCATTGAGCGGCCCGTTCCAGGTGGTGTTCGGCGGCTTGCCGGCCGGCGTCAGCCTGAGCAACGCCACGGGCAACCATGCGGGCGCCGCCTATGTCACCGTCAACGGGGCCAGCCTGGCGCCGGGCGCGACGGCCTCGTTTGGCGTCAGCTTCACCAATCCGTCGAAAGCGACGATCCATTATTCCGCCAGCATCTACGCCGGCAACTTCTGAGGACACCATCATGCTGACAACGAAACTCAATCCGGCCCTGCGCCGCGCCGTGCTGGCCGCCGTGCTGGCCGCCAGTTCCAGCGTGGCGCTGGCGGACCCGCTAGCCTACCGCGTGGAAATCGACACGAGCCAGTTCTCGGGCGCCGGTTTCCTCGACTTCGCCTTTATCGCCGGCAACAGTCCCGCGCCCGGCGCCAGCGCCGTGCTCAGCAATTTCTCGGGCGCGTTCGGCGCGCTGGCGTCGCAGGAAGGCAATGTCAGCGGCAGCGTGCCCGGCACCTTGACCTTCGGCAATAGCGGTGCCTACAACGACTGGTTTCACAACGTGACCCTGGGCGGCAAGTTCGGTTTCAACGTCGTCTTCGGCGGCGACTTCCTGACCACGCCCGGCAACGCGGGCACGACGTTTGGCGTGGGCTTGCTCGACTATACCGGCATGGCTTACCTGGGCAATGCGAATGGCAACCTTGTGCAATTCGAACTGACGCCGCTCAATGGCAGCTTGCCCGGCAGCATTACCGGCAGCAGCTACGCCAGCATGGCGACGATCTCGGCCGTGCCGGAAGCGTCGGAATGGATGATGCTGACGGGCGGCCTGGCGCTGATCGGTCTGGCCCTGCGCCGCCGCCAGAGCGTGTGAGCCTTTCGGCGCGGCGCGCGCCGGTGCGTGTTGCGCGGGCTTAAGATTGCGGGGCGGTTCCGGTGCCGCGGTGCGTGCCGCCGTCGTTGACATGCTCTTCGCTATCGGGCGAGACGCGCGCGACGAGGGGGCTGGCGCGCAGGCGCTTGACCTCGGCCGGGGTGAGCAGGGCGGCAAAGCCGTCCAGCGCGTTCGTGTAGCGGTATTGCACTGTGGCGTCAGGCACCAGCGCCAGTACGGCGCGCCGCCGCTCTGCGCGCCGGGCCGCATCGCCATCCGCCTGCGGTGCGGCTGTCAATTGCACAATGTAGGCCTGGCGCGGGGGCGCGGCCGGAGCGGCCGGCAGGATACAGGCGCTGGCCAGGATGGCAACACTCAGGCGGAAGGCTGGCATGGAGGCTCCTCGGTGCGTGGTGGCGGCACGGCCGCCCACGCGCCGATTGTACCCGCGCCACGGGGCGGGGCAGGCGGCGCGCGATTTGCGCTAGTGCAAACGTGATGGTTTCCCTGGTATTTTGTTGTTTTCAGTACAAATAAAAGATTGTATTAAGCATAAGCGGCATGGTAGCCTGCTAAGCAATCCTCAGGAAATCACAATAATTTATTGGGGCTTACTTAGGCATCAGGCAGGCGCGCGCCGCCTGTGCGCAGCCACCAGCGGCGCACATGGCGGCAATGTATTGAAGGTAGGCAAGAAGGAGTTACCGGATGCATGCAGCACACAGGCAGAACCTTGCGGCAACGCGCCATGCGCGCGGCTTTACCTTGCTCGAATTGCTGGTCGTCATCGTGATCATCGGCTTGCTGGCGGCCTATGTCGGTCCCAAATACTTTGCCCAGCTGGGCAAATCGGAAGTGACGGTGGCCAAGGCGCAGATCGAGGCGTTTGAAAAATCGCTCGACACCTACCGCCTTGACGTGGGGCGCTATCCGACCACGGAAGAAGGCCTGGCCGCGCTGCTGGCCGCGCCGCCCGCCGCCGGCACGCGCTGGAATGGCCCCTACCTGAAAAAAGCCGTGCCTCTCGACCCGTGGGGCCATGCCTATCAATACCGCGCACCGGGCAGCAAGGGCGAGTATGACATCGTCTCGATGGGCAAGGATGGCCAGCCGGGCGGCAGCGGCGAGAATGCCGACATCAGCTCGCAATAGGGCCAGCGCCACGCCTCCCTCACGGACACGCCATCATGCAGTTTGAAGTGCGCGCGCTTTCCACGGACCAGGCCATCGCTACCTTGCACACGTGCGTGATCGACGGCCGCGACGAGGCCGACGCGCGCCGCCAGGCCGAGGCGCGCGGCTTGTTCGTCAGCGCCATCCGTCCCTTGCGGGCCACGCCGTTCAGTGCGGCCGGGCGCCAGCGCGCGCGGGCCCTGCCGCTGCTGCTGTTCAGCCAGGAATTGCTGGCGCTGCTGCAAGCGGGCCTGGGCATCGTCGAGGCGCTGGAAGCCTTGCTGGAAAAGGAAGCGTCGCCAGCCACGCGCAGCGTGCTCACGCGCCTGCTGGAAGGCTTGCGCGAAGGCAAGCGCTTTTCCGCCGTGCTGGCAGAGCAAGCCCAACTGTTCCCCCCTTTGTATATCGGCATCGTCAAGGCGGCCGAAGGCACGAGCGACTTGCCGCGTGCCTTGTCGCGCTACATCGACTACCAGCAGCGCATCGATACGGTGCGCAGTAAAATCGTCAGCGCCGCCATCTATCCCACTATTTTGCTGGCCGTGGGCGGCGGCGTCAGCGCCTTCCTGATCAGCTATGTGGTGCCCCGTTTTGCCGAGGTCTACCAGGGCGCCGGGCGCAATCTGCCGTGGATGTCGCAAGTCATGCTCAGCTGGGGCCAGTTCGTCACGCAGCATGGCGTGCTGCTGTTGCTCGGGCTGCTGATCACCGGCAGCGTCGTGTTCACTGCCGTGCGGCGCGTGCTGCGCCATGGCGGCGTGGCGCGCCTGCTGGCGAAGTTGCCCGGCATCGGCGAGCGCGTGCGCATCTATGAACTGTCGCGTTTGTACCTGACCCTGGGCATGCTGGCCGAAGGGGGCATCACCATCGTGCAAGCGATATCCACCGTGCAGGCGATGGTCTCGCCGGGCATGCAGGCTTCCCTGCAGGGCGCGCGCGGTGCCATCGAGGCGGGCCAGCCCCTGTCATCCGCGTTTGAGCAATATCAGCTGACCACGCCGATCTCGCTGCGCATGCTGCGCGTGGGCGAGCGCACGGGTGACATGGGCCCCATGCTGACGCAGTCGGCAGCCTTTTATGATGGCGAAATCAGCCGCTGGATCGACCGTTTTACGCGCACCTTCGAACCCTTGCTGATGGCCGCCATCGGCCTGGTCGTGGGCGCCATCGTGATCCTGCTGTACATGCCCATCTTTGACCTGGCCGGCGACATTTCATGATGCAGAGCGCAGCCGAATCCACCGTGGCCATCGACCCTGCGCTGCTGCAGCGCGCGCGCCTCCTGAGCCGGCAATCGAAGCGCAGCCTGGTCGAGCAATTGCAGCAATTGAGCGCATCGACGCGCGCGCCGTGGTGCGCGCACTGGCGCGCCCCTTCGGCCTGGGCGTGCTGGAAACGGCGGACATGCTGGCGTTGTCTCCCGCCTTCGACCGGCTGCCCCTGTCGCAGGCGCTGGCGCGCCACTGCGTGCTGCTGCGCGCCGCCGATGGCCAGCTGGCGGGCGTGATCGCCGACCCTTTTGATCTGGATCTGCAAACCTGGCTCGGGGCGCGCGCCGGGCAGGGCGCCTTGAACGTGCATCTGGCGCTGCAGGCCGATATCGATGCCTATCTGTCGAAGCAGGAAGAATCGGCGCGCGCCGTCGACAGCCTGCTGCCCGGCGCCGCCACGGACGCGCGGCGCGACGGCAAGACGGCGGCCGTGCTGTCGTTCGCCAGCGTGTCGGAAGCGGCCAGCCCCGCCGTCAAGCTGGTCAACTCGACTTTATATGACGCCCTGAAGGCGGGTGCCTCGGACATCCACCTGGAAAGCACGGCCGGCGGCCTGGCCGTCAAGTACCGCGTCGACGGCGTGCTCGATCACGCCACGGCCGTCAACGGCATCGAAGTGGCCGAGCACATCATCTCGCGCCTGAAGGTGCTGGCCGAACTCGATATCGCCGAGCGCCGCGTGCCGCAGGACGGCAGCTTCCGCGTGGAGTCGGGCGGGCGCGAAATCGATTTGCGCGTCTCCATCATGCCCAGCATCCATGGCGAGGATGCCGTCATCCGCATCCTCGACAAGCGCGCCATGATCGAGGCCTACGGCGCGCTGACCCTGGAAGCGCTGGGTTTTGACGCGCCCTCGCTCGAAGCCCTGCGCGCGCTGGCGCAGGAAGCCTACGGCATGCTGCTCGTCACCGGCCCCACGGGCTCGGGCAAGACGACCACCCTGTACGCGGCGCTGACGGAAATCCACAACGGGCGCGAAAAGATCATCACCATCGAAGACCCCGTCGAATACCAGCTGCCCGGCATCTTGCAGATACCCGTGAATGAAAAGAAGGGGCTGACCTTCGCCAAGGGCTTGCGCTCCATCCTGCGCCACGACCCCGACAAAATCATGGTGGGCGAGATCCGCGACCGCGAGACGGCGGAAATCGCCGTGCAGTCGGCCCTCACGGGCCATCTGGTGCTCACCACCGTGCACGCGAATAATGTCTTCGACGTATTCGGCCGTTTTACCCACATGGGCATCGACCCGTATGCGTTTGTTTCGGCCCTGAACGGCATCTGGGCGCAGCGCCTGATCCGCACCAACTGTCCCCATTGCGCGGTGGAGTACACGCCGGACGACGCAGAGCTGGCCAGCGTGGGCCTGGCGCGTGCCGACGTTGATGCATATCAATTCAAGCAGGGCAAGGGTTGCGGCGATTGCCGCGGCACGGGCTACAAGGGGCGCCGCTCGATCGCCGAAATCCTCGTGCTGACCGATGAAATCCGCGAACTCATCGTCGATAAAAAACCGATCCGCCAGATCAAGGCGGCCGCGTATGCGAACGGCACGCGCAGCCTGCGCCTGGCGGCGCTGGAACTGGTCAAGCGGGGCGCCACCACCATCACGGAAATCAAGAGGGTCACCCTGCATGCGTAGAGGTTTGGGAATTGGACTGCGCCTGGGCGTGGCGGCGGGCAGCGTCAGCTTGTGGCGCAGCAGCCGCTGGCGCGCGCCCGCCTGGACGCCGCTGGGCGAAGCCGCGTATGCGGGGGACGAGTCGCTGCATGGCGACTTTGCCGCCCTGGGCCAGGCGCTGGCGCAGCTGCTGCCGGCCGGCCAATACGCGGGCTGGCCCTTGTCCGTGGTGCTCGACGATGCGCTGGCGCGCCTGTGGCAAGTGGACATGCCGCAAGGCGCGGCGCGCCTGGCCGACATCGAGGCGGCCGCCGCGCTGCGCTTCCAGTCGCTGTATGGCGATCCTCCCGGCCTGTGGCATAGCAGCAGTGCCTGGGATGCGCGCGCGCCGTTTTTTTGCGCCGTGCCCCGTGCGCTGCTGGCGCAACTGACGCGCGTGGCGGCCGAACGCAAGCTGGCCCTGATTTTTATTACGCCGCAATTCGCGCGCCACTGGAACCGCTGGCACGGCGCCCTGAAGCCGGGCGCCTGGTTCGGCCAGTTGCAGGAAAACGCCTTGACCCTGGGCGTGCGGCACGCTGGCCGCCTGCTTGCCGTGCGCGCGCTGCCCTTGCCACGGGACGCGCAGGATGCAGGCCGCGACTGGCTGGCGCAGGCGCTGGCGCGCGAGGCGCTGCTGCAAGGCGTGCCCGCACCCGCGCTGCTGCAGCTGTGCGGCGCGCCGCCGGCGGACTGGCTGGCGCCGGCGACAGCGTTCCACTGCCAGGTTTTTTCCACGCCGGACGGCGAAGCCGCCCTGTCGCCGGCCGCCTGCCTGGCGCGCAGCGGAGGCGTGGCATGACGCGTCTCGATATCGATTTCGCGCCGCCAGGCTGGCGCCGCAGCCTGCGGCGCGTGCCCGCCTGGGCCTGGTGCGCGGGCGCGCTGGGCGTGGCCTTGATCGTCACGGCGGCCTGCAGCGGCAGCGCCGCGCTGCGGCGCCAGCAGGCAAGCGAGGCGCAAT
Source organism: Janthinobacterium sp. TPC_1 (assembly GCF_056037845.1). Taxonomy (NCBI): domain Bacteria; kingdom Pseudomonadati; phylum Pseudomonadota; class Betaproteobacteria; order Burkholderiales; family Oxalobacteraceae; genus Janthinobacterium; species Janthinobacterium sp. TPC_1. Next base: position 3,117,147 of record NZ_CP195157.1, read on the forward strand.
GGCAGCGCGCGCAACAGCGCGTGGCGGCCGCCATGCAGGGGCCGGCGCCTGCGCCGCCAGTGCAGATCGCGCCCGCGCAGGCGGCGGCCGTGAATGCGGCCATCCTGCAATTGAACCTGCCGTGGCGCGACGTGCAGGATGCGCTGGCCAGCGCCACGCCGCCCGCCATCGCGCTGCTGGCGCTGGAACCGGACGCGCGCAAGCGGGTATTGAAGATCACGGCCGAAACCACCAGTAGCGACGCCATGGTGGCCTATATCGCGCAATTGAAGCGGCAGGAGCTGTTCGGCGCCAGGGTGCAGCTGCTGCGCCATGAAATCAACGCGCTCGATCCGAACCAGCCCTTGCGCTTCCAGCTCGAAGCGCGCTGGGGCACGCCATGATGGCCGCCGACATCAATAGCTTGCGCCTGCGCGCGCAACTGCTGCTGCGCCGCCTGGGCGCGCCCGCCTGCCTGGCAGTGCTTCTGCTTGCACTGGGCATGGCCGCCTCGATCTGGGCCTGGCAGCAGCGTGCCGTGGCGGCGCGGCTGGAAGCGCGCCCCTTGCCGCAGCCAGCGCTGGCCGTGGCGGCCTTGACGCCGGCGACGACGGCCAGCGAGAACCTGGCGCGCTTTTATGCCGCCCTGGGACAGCAGCGCCACGCGGAGCAGCAGGTCAAGCAGCTGTTCGACCTGGCCGCGAAAAACGGCTTGCTGCTGGCGCAGGGCGAATACAAGAGCGGCTACGACAAGGCCAGCCGTGTCGCCACATACCAGGTGACCCTGCCGCTGAAAGGCAGTTATGCGGCCGTGTGGCAGTTCGCGCTGCAGGCGCTGCGCGCCATGCCCTTCGCTTCGCTCGACGAACTGAGTTTTCGCCGCGAGCAGATCGCCGACACGCAGCTCGAAGCGCGTTTGCGCCTGACGTTTTATTTAGCTGACAGCGTGGGAGCGGCGCCATGACCCCGCGCCATTGGCTCATGCTGGCCGGCGTGCTGGGCGCGGGCGCCTTGCTGCTGTTCGGCGAGCGCCAGCCCGTGGCCGAGGTGGCCGAGGCGGTCGAGCGCGCCGTCGCCCCCGCGCGCCATGCCGCCGCCAGGCCGCCAGCCGCGCAGCCGGCCATCCTGGCCTTGCTGCCGCGCAGCGAAGTGGCGGGCGAGGATGGCGACACCTTTGGCGGCACCGGCGCCGTCTTCCACCGCCAGGACTGGACACCGCCGCCGCCGAAGGTGGCCGCCGTCGCGCCACCGCCGCCACCCCCGCCGATGGCGCCGCCGCTGCCCTTCGTCTACCTGGGCAAGGCGGCCGCCGACGGCGCCTGGGAAGTGTTTTTGTCGCGCGCCGACAAGACGTATATCGTGCGCGCCAATACCGTCATCGATGGCGCCTACAAGGTCGCGGCGATCGCGCCGCCCGTCATGACGCTCACTTATCTGCCGTTGAACCAGGTTCAGCAGCTCAACATTGGAGTTTCCGAGTGATGTCTCGTTCCTTTTCATCGGCGCTGCTGCCGGTACTGCTGGCGCTGCTGTCCGGCTGCGCAGGGCAGCAAGCCTACCGCGACGGGCGCGAGCTGATTGCGCAAGATCACATCCCGGCCGGCCTGCAAAAGCTGCAGGAGGCGCTGCAGCAAGACCCCGGCAACGCGCAGTACCGCAGCGCGTATCTGCAGGCGCGCGAACGGGCCACCAGCAGCCGCTTGCAGCAGGCCGAGCGCCAGGCGCAGGCGGGGCAGGGCGAGCTGGCGCGCGCGTCCTTCCTCGGCGTGCTGGAAATCGATGCGCAGAACGAGCGCGCCAGCAGCGGCTTGCGCGCGCTCGAACGCGAACAGCGCCAGGGGAAATTGCTGGCCGATGCGCGCACGGCGTTTGATGCAAAACAATACGACCCGGCGCGCCAGCGCCTGAACGCCATCCTCACCGAGCAGCCGAACCATGCGGGCGCGCGCGCGCTGCTGCGCGAGGTCGATGAAAAAACGGCGCCGCCCATCGTCGAATCGGGCCTGGCCAAGTCGTACAAGCAGCCGATCACCATCGAGTTCCGCGACGCCCCGTTAAAACAGGTGTTCGAGCTGATCGCGCGCCGCTCGGGCCTCAATTTCGTCTTCGACAAGGACGTCAAGGCGGACGCGAAAACGTCGATCTTCCTGAAGAACAGCACGGTGGAATCGGCCGTGTACTTCCTGCTGGTGACGAACCAGCTGGAGCAGCAGGTGATGGATGCGAACACCATTTTGATCTATCCCAATGTGGCGGCGAAAGTGAAGGAATACCAGGAAGTGCTGGTCAAGACCTTTTTTCTGGCGAACGCGGACGCCAGGCAGGTGGCCAACACGCTCAAGACCATCTTGAAGACGCGCGACGTGGTGGCCGATGAAAAGCTCAACCTCGTCATCGTGCGCGACTCGCCCGAGGCGATCCGCCTGGCCGAGCGCCTGATCGCGCTGCAGGACGTGCCGGAGGCGGAAGTGGTGCTGGAGCTGGAAATCCTCGAAGTCAAGCGCAGCCGCCTGCTGGAACTGGGCGTGGCCTGGCCATCGAGCCTGACCCTGACGCCACTTTCCACCTCGGGCGGGATAGGGCTGACCATCAACGACCTGAATAATCTGAACCAGCGCACCATCGGCGTGAGCGACCTGTCCGTGACGGCGAACGCCAAGAAGACGGACGGCGACGCGAATATCCTGGCCAATCCGCGCATCCGCGTGCGCAACCGCGAAAAGGCGAAGTTCGTCATCGGCGACCGGGTGCCCGTGGTGACCACCACGATTTCGCCGGGCACGGGCGGCTTCGCTTCCGAGTCGATCAGCTACCTGGACGTGGGCTTGACGGTGAACGCCGAGCCGACCATTTACCTGAATAACGAGGTGGGCATCCGCATCTCGCTCGAAGTGAGCAACCTGGGGGCGGCCACCACCACCCGCAGCGGCTCGACCCTGTACCAGATCGGCACGCGCCAGGCCTCGACCATGCTGCAATTGAAGGATGGCGAAAACCAGGTGCTGGCGGGCCTGATCAACAATGAAGAGCGCAGCTCGGGCAACAAGGTGCCTGGCCTGGGCGATATTCCCGTGCTGGGGCGTTTGTTCGGCAGCAGCAAGGACGACAGCCAGAAGACGGAGATCGTGCTGTCGGTCACGCCGCACCTGGTGCGCACGGTGCAGCGTCCGGAAGCGAAGGAATCGGAATTCTCGGCCGGCACGGAAGGCAGCTTCCGCCGCCGTCCCGACATGGCGGCCAGGGCGCCCACGCAGATGCCGGGCACGGTGATCGTGCGTTCCGGCCCGTCGGCCGTCGGCATGCAGCCGGCGCCGGCGCAGCCGCTGATGGCGCCGGGACAGGTGCCGCCGATCGTGCCACCGGCATTGCCGCAGAGCGTGCCCGCGCCGGAAGTCGCGCCGTCGCCCGAACCGGCCGCCTCGCCTTTGCCGATATCGTCGGGCCAGCCCGTGCCGCTGCAGCGTCGTCGCCCTTGCCGCTGTCGTCGAGCCAGCCGGTGCCGGTCGCCAAATGAGGCTGGCGCGCACGCCCGGCGGTTTTACCCTGATCGAGCTGCTGGTGACCCTGGCCATCCTCGGCGTGCTGGGCACCCTGGTGGTGCCCGTCACGCAGGTGGCCATGCAGCGGCGCCAGGAGCAGGACTTGCGGCGCGCGCTGCGCGAGATCCGCCAGGGGCTCGACGCGTATAAGCGGGCCGGCGACGAAGGGCGCATCGTGCGGGCGCCCGACGCCAGCGGCTACCCGAAAAGCCTGGAACTGCTGGTCGAAGGCGTGCCGGACCAGCGCAACCCGAAGCGCAGCAAACTGTTTTTTCTGCGCCGCGTGCCGCGCGACCCGTTCAACGCAGACGCGGGCCTGAGCGATGCGCAGACCTGGGGCAAGCGCAGCTACGCCAGCGAGGCGGCTGAACCGCGCGAAGGCGACGACGTCTACGATGTGTACTCCACGTCCAATAAAACGGGCCTGAACAACGTGCCTTACCGTTTATGGTGAACCATGGCTGCTGACATCCTTGCTGCCCGCAGGCGCGGCTTTACCCTGATCGAATTGCTGGTGGTGCTCGGCATAGTGGCGCTGCTGCTGACCCTGGCCGTGCCCCGCTACTTTCCCAGCCTCGACAAGGCGAAGGAAACCGTGCTGGCGGATAATTTACGCAACCTGCGCGCCACCATCGACCAGTTCCACGGCGATACGGGCCGTTATCCCGATTCCCTGGAGCAACTTGTGGAAAAGAAATACCTGCGCGCCATGCCCGTCGATCCCATCACGGACAGCGACGCCAGCTGGCTCATCGTGCCGCCGCCCGACGACACGCCGGGCCAGGTGTATGACGTGAAAAGCGGCGCGCCCGGCAAGGACCGCAGCGGCACGCCGTTTGCCGACTGGTAGCGGCCATGCATCGTTCTGCGCGCCGCCAGCGCGGTTTCACTTACCTGGGCCTGATCATCCTGGTGGCCATCCTGGGCCTGGTGGGGGCGGCCGGGCTGAAGATGGGTTCCCTGCTGCAGCGCCAGGCGGCCGAGCAGGAGTTGCTCGACATCGGCGCGCAGTTTGCCGATGCGTTGCAAAGCTACGCGGGCGCCACGCCCGCCGGCCAGCCGCAGCAGCCGGCGACGCTTTCCGCCTTGCTGCGCGATCCCCGCTTTCCGCAAGTGCGCCGCCATTTGCGCAAGCTGTATGTCGACCCCATCACGGGGCGCGCCGAATGGGGCTTGCTGTACCAGCCGGGCAGCCGCGGCATCATCGGCGTGCATAGCCTGTCGTCGTCCGCACCCTTAAAAGTGGGCAATTTCGACGCCCGATTCACTGACTTCGAAGGCAAGGCGCACCTGTCCGAGTGGCAGTTCGTCGCCGGCGGCCCCGTGCCGCCGGCAGGGCTGGCTCTCGTGCCGGCTGAGGTGGATACGGGCAAGCCGCCCGCCTTGTTTCCTCCTGCCGCGCCAGCGTCCGCCGTGCCCGAGGTGGTGCCGCCGGAGGAAGAGGCCGGCGCGCAGCAGGAAGCGGCAAACCCGTTGTAACCATAAGTCAATGGGGCGCGATACAGAGAGAACTATTTTCACTGGGAAATCCTCCGGCATGAGTAACCATTCCATAGAGGAAATACTTATTCCAAATGAAATTTAAATAAAATAATTGCAAGTAATTTAATGTCTTTATGATACCATTTTGTTTGGTACTTTCAGTACTCAAGCGATGGCTGGCCCATCTGGCGGCCATAAATTACTTTTAAGGGATAATTTATGAAATTGAAATTTATCGCGGCGGGCATTCTGGCTGCAGCTTCGTTCAGCGCATCGGCTGCAACGTATGAGCTGGGTGTCCTGGATCCTGATACAACCGATACGCTGTCGGGAATTAGCACCAAAATCCCGACGTTTTTCCAGGTCGATGATTCCTGGACCTTTAAATTGCTGACGCCATCGTGGACCTCGCTGGCCTTCCTGCAAACGTTTACCTCGCCGGAAGGGGCAGTCCAGGATATTACGGCCACCTTGCTTGGATATCGCAATGACAAAGGCGGCTTCGTCAAGCGCACGGCGATAGGCATGCAAAGCCTGAGTTGGGCTGGTCCATGGGAATTGGACGCCGGTGAGTACACTGTGCGCGTGACCGGCGTGACCAGCCTGACACGGGCCCAGTATATGGGGACGGTATCGGCCCGGCCCGTGCCGGAACCGGAAACCTACGGCATGCTGCTGGGCGGCCTGGCGCTGGTCGGCTTCGCGCTCCGCCGCCGCGCCCGCAAGGCTGTTTGATTTTTTCCTGGCCTGAATGACAAAACCCGCCGAGGCGGGTTTTTTTTTTTGTTTCTACAACATGCGCAGGACTAGGCGCCAAGTCGAAGACAGTACGCTAGTACGGCGAGACGCTGGCAACAACGTCCTGCACATGTTGTTACGCGTGGCGCTTGAAGTCGCGGAAGCGGAAGCCAACCGCAAATAACGTCGCAAAGTACGCCACGCCGCACACGGCCACCACCAGGGCCAGCGCGCCGGCCCGCAGCAGCGGATGGGCTTGCATGGCGATCCAGTCGATGCGCAGGGCGCCAGCATACGCCACGCCGCCCATCACGATGAGGGCCGGCAGCAGGCGCGCGAAGAATTTGGCCCAGCCCGGTTTCGGCTGGTAAATGCCGCGCTTGCGCAAGCCCCAGTACAGGAAACTGGCGTTCAGGCAGGCGCCCAGGCCGATCGACAGGGCCAGGCCGGCCACGGCGATGTAGGGCACGAACAGCAGATTCATCAGCTGCGTGGCGATCAGCACGCCGATGGCGATTTTCACGGGCGTGCGGATGTCCTGGCGTGCATAGAACGCGGGCGCCAGGGTTTTTACCAAGATAATGCCGATCAAGCCCAGGCTGTAGGCCACCAGCGGCTGCGTCGACATGGTGACGGATTCGGCCGTAAACTTGCCGTAGTGAAATAATGTCGCGATCAGGGGCGTGGCCAGGGTCGCCATGCCGACGGCGGCGGGCAGGGCCAGCAAAAAGGTCAGGCGCAAGCCCCAGTCCAGCAGGGCCGAGTATTCCGTCTTGTCGCCATCCACGTTGGCTTTCGACAGGCTGGGCAGCAAGATGGTGCCCAGGGCCACGCCCAGCATGGCGGTCGGAAACTCCATCAGGCGGTCCGCATAGGACAGCCAGGAAATGCTGCCCTCGGCCAGGCGCGAGGCGATGCTGGTGTTGATCATCAGGCTGATCTGCGCCGCCGAGACGGCAAACACGGCCGGTCCCATCTTTTTCAGCACGCGGCGCACGCCGCCGTCGGACAGGCCGATGGCGGGATTGAGCGACAGGCGCGGCAGCATGCCGATCTTGATCAGCGCGGGAATCTGGATGGCCACCTGCAGCAGGCCGCCGGCGAACACGGCAATGGCCATGGCGTAGATCGGCTGTTTTAAATAGGGCGCGAGGAACAGCGAGGCGGCGATGAACGATAGGTTCAGCAGCACCGGCGTAAACGCGGGTATCTTGAATTCGCGCCAGGTATTCAAGATGCCGCCGGCCAGGGCCACGAAGGACATGCAAGTAATATAAGGGAACATCAGCCGCGTCATCCACACGGCCGCGTCGAAGGCGCCCGGGTCCTTGGACAGGCCCGTGGCGATCGCATACACGAACCACGGCGCGCCGGCGATGCCGATGGCGGACACGAGCAAGGTGGCCCAGACGAGGGTGGTGGCCACATGGTCGGCCAGTTGCTTGCTCGCTTCCTGGCCATGCTGGTTCTTGTATTCAGACAAGATCGGCACGAAGGCTTGCGAGAACGCGCCCTCGGCAAACAAGCGGCGCAACAGGTTGGGGATGCGGAAGGCAACGATGAAGGCGTCCGTGTAGGCGCCGGCGCCAAAGGCGCGCGCGAACAGGCTTTCGCGCAATAATCCGGTTACACGGGACAGCATGGTCATGCTGGAAATGGCGGCGAGGGTTTTAAGCAAGTTCATGGGGGCAGATTATAGCCGGGCGCCAGTGCCGGCAAACGCTTAAAATATGGTAACAATTGCCGCCGATCCGCTGCCGATTCGCCCTTGCCAGCCCCATTTTCAGGTGTTTTTGGCGTCACACACGGTTTTTTGATTTGCCCCCGCTTGAAAATATCGCTATAATCGAAGGCTGTACAGAATTCTGTTACGCAGACACTAATGTTTGACAGGCACTGGTTTGGCACACATGGTTCGGCAGACGCACAGAACGCACCGGTTGGCAAACACTAATGTTTGCAAACGCACTTTGACCCTGTTTTAGGAAATTCCATGGCAAATACCGCACAAGCGCGCAAACGCGCTCGTCAAGCAGTTAAGCAAAACGCACACAATTCGTCCCAACGTTCGACCTTGCGCACGGCTATCAAAGCTGCTCGCAAAGCGATCCAGGGCGGCGACAAGGCAGCTGCTGCTGCAATCTTCCAGGCATCCGTGTCGACCATCGACCGTATCGCTGACAAGAAGATCATCCACAAAAACAAGGCAGCTCGCCATAAGAGCCGTCTGGCAGCTGCTTTGAAAGCACTGTCCGCTTAATATTCGCCAGCAGGCAAGCCACCACGGTGGCCTTGCCTGTGCCGGTACGCTGGCACTGGTTGAAAAGCAAAAACCCGCAGATTCGTTCTGGCGGGTTTTTTCGCGTTTTTATCCGGTTTTTAAGGCCGCGTCCGCCAGCGGCCGGCCGCCACGGCCTAGCGTGCCGCCGGCAGGTTGCCGATGCTCATGCCCGGCTTGATATTCTTTTGCTTGAACCAGCCCAGGTGCATTTCCAGCGCATAGCGCACGGGCACGGTCTTCGTGGAGCAATGGCTGTCGAGCGTATGCGGCTGCATGTCTTCGATGTTGACGATCTTGCCGCTGGCATCGATAAAGGCCACCGACAGGGGCAGCGGCGTGTTCTTCATCCACATGCATTGCGTGGACGGGTTGCCAAAGACGAACAGCATGCCCGCATTCGCCTCCATCTTTTCACGGTACATCAAGCCCTGCTCGCGCGTTGTGCTTCCGTGGCGGCCACTTCCGCCTGGATCAGATGCATGCCGGCCGACAGTTGCACGCCCCTGGTTTGCGCCTGGGCCATGCTGGCGCAAGATAACAAGGCGATGGACAGGCCGAGACGGCGTAGGGAATTTTTCATGGGGCGGGATGGTGGCTGCGAAGCGGCGATTAAGCCATGCTGGCGGCTGCCTGGTCAAGCATGCTGCCTGTCCGCGCCGAAAGCGTGGGGTTACAGCAACATAGTCGCTGCCGTAACCCCGGGGATTGCGCTTACTTCACGGGCTTGCCTGCTTCAGCGGCCGGCTGCTTCGACTTGCGGGACTGGGGAACCAGGCGCGGCGCATCGGTGGCGGCCGAGGCCTTGGTTGATGCGCCCGAACGTGCCGCATCCGTCGCGGCCGACGCGTTGACGGTGGCCGACGCCGGCGGCACCGGCTTGACGGCGTCGGTGGCGGCCGAGGCGTGGCTGGCGGCCGAGGCGGGTGGCGGCTTGACGGCATCGGTCGCGGCGGAAGCGTGCACCTTGGCGCCCGCTTGCGCCAGTGCGGCGCCAGCGAGCAGGGAAGCGGCCAGGGCCAGGATTACTTTTGTCATCATCTTTCCTTTTCAGTCATGTTAAGGTGGGATGATTTTAATGCATTATCTAAAAATAAATAGTGCTTATTGGCAAAATTCAATGCCGAGGCTGTTTTTTCTTGTCCCGCTCACGCTTTTCCGATGTTCTCGGCCGGCACTTCGCACCATTCTCCTGGCAGCAAGGGGTGGCTGGCCAGCGAGAACGGGCCGATGGCGCTGCGCACCAGGCGCAGGGTGGGCAGGCCGACGGCGGCCGTCATGCGCCGCACTTGCCGGTTTTTTCCCTCTTTTAAGGTGATCGCCAGCCACGAGGTGGGCTTGTCGGCGCGCGCGCGGATGGGCGGATTGCGCGGCCACAGCCAGTCCGGCTCGGCGATGCGCACGGCCTTGCACGGTTTGGTGATGAAGTCGCCCAGGTCCAGCGGCGCCTGCAGGCGCGCCAGGCTGGCCGCATCGGGCACGCCATCGACCTGCACCAGATAGGTTTTCGCTTCCTTGCGGTCCGGGTGGCTGATCTCGTGCTGCAGGCGGCCGTCGTCCGTCAGCAGCAGCAAGCCTTCGCTGTCGGCGTCGAGCCGGCCGGCCGGGTAGATGCCGGGAATGGTGAGGTGGTCGGCCAGAGTGGTGCGGCCGTCCTGCGGCGAAAACTGGCACAGGACCTGGAACGGTTTATTGAAGAGGATGAGTGGCATGCTGGTAGAGGAATTGATGCAAACGATGGTGGCTGCTGGTTGGCGCCGCAAAAGCGTGGCGCCCTGTAAGATACTGGTGCATAATGTGAAACGTAAGTCTTATGTCTTATAGAAGACATAGGCGGTATGGCAACGAGGTTCTTTGGCGCCGTGAATGGCCCGGGTGTTCTTTCCCTGCTAAAGTGCGTTGTTGCCGCCATGTTCGGACTTGTTTTTGTAAACTCTGCAACCGCAGAGCGCGTCGCCGGCCCGTGTTGCCCGCCAGCGGTGTGTCCCACTTCGGAGATCACGATGTATCAACATATCACTGTACCTGCTGACGGCCAAAAAATCACCGTCAACGCCGATTTTTCGCTGAATGTACCAGATAATCCCATCGTTCCCTTCATTGAAGGCGATGGCACGGGCATCGATATCAGCCCGGTCATGATCAAGGTGATCGACGCGGCCGTGGCCAAGGCCTACGGCGGCGCGCGCAAGATCAGCTGGATGGAAATCTACGCGGGCGAAAAATCGACGAATGTGTACGGCCCCGATGTGTGGCTGCCGGAAGAAACCTTGCAAGTGCTGAAAGATTACGTGGTCTCCATCAAGGGTCCGCTGACGACGCCCGTCGGCGGCGGCATCCGCTCGCTGAACGTGGCACTGCGCCAGCAGCTCGACCTGTACGTCTGCCTGCGTCCCGTGCGCTATTTCACGGGCGTGCCGTCGCCCGTGAAAGAGCCGGAAAAGACGGATATGGTGATTTTCCGCGAAAACTCGGAAGACATCTACGCCGGTATCGAATACCAGCAAGGCTCGCCCGAAGCCAGGAAACTGATGGATTTCCTCGTCAATGAAATGGGCGTGACGAAAATCCGCTTCCCGGCCACCTCGGGCCTGGGCATCAAGCCCGTCTCCATCGAAGGCACGCAGCGCCTGGTGCGCAAGGCCATCCAGTACGCGATCGACAATGACAAGCCTTCCGTGACGATTGTGCACAAAGGCAACATCATGAAGTACACGGAAGGCGGCTTCCGCGACTGGGCGTATGCGCTGGCGCAAAAGGAATTCGGTGCCGAGCTGATCGATGGCGGCCCCTGGTGCAAGTTCAAGAATCCGAAGACGGGCCGCGACATCATCGTCAAGGATTCCATTGCTGACGCGTTCCTGCAACAGATCTTGCTGCGTCCGGCCGAATACAGTGTCATCGCCACCCTGAATCTGAACGGCGATTACATTTCCGACGCGCGCTGGCGGCGCAAGTGGGCGGCATCGGCATCGCGCCGGGCGCCAACCTGTCCGATTCCGTCGCCATGTTCGAAGCGACGCACGGCACGGCGCCGAAGTACGCGGGCAAGGATTACGTGAACCCCGGTTCCCTGATCCTGTCGGCGGAAATGATGCTGCGCCACATGGGCTGGCTGGAAGCGGCCGACCTGATTATTTCTTCGATGCAAAAGTCGATCGCCTCGAAGCGCGTCACCTACGATTTCGCCCGTCTGATGGAAGGCGCCACGCAAGTGTCGTGCTCCGGTTTCGGCGAGGTCATGATCGAGCACATGTAACAAGAGCGGTGGGGCAGGGTGCAGCGCACCCTGCGGACGAAAAAAAACCCCGCTTCAAGGAAACGGGGTTTTTCACATCTGAGGGCCGGCGATGCTTAGGCTGCTTGGATGTTGGAAGCTTGCTTGCCTTTAGGGCCTTGCGTGACTTCGAATTGAACTTTTTGACCTTCTTTGAGGTCTTGAAACCGTTCATGTTGATTGCGGAGAAATGAGCAAACAAATCTTCGCCGCCATCATCTGGAGTGATGAAGCCAAAACCTTTGGAATCATTGAACCACTTAACTGTACCTGTTGCCATAAAAAGAACTTTCAAAATTAAAACAAATCACACGAGCCATAAAAGCAAGAAGCTTCTTGCCCCCTCCTCGACGTCTCACTTCTTATCAAGCTGTACATTACTGCAACAGTCGATACAGCATTGTTGGCGGAATAAATAATGAAGTCAAGCGCTTTTCCATCGATATTGCCAAATTCTTCACGGCAACCAAAAAAGCAACTCTTGATTTTGACAGCAAGGTCGCCATCTGCGCAATATTAAGAAAACGCGTAAGATTGAAAACAATTGGAAAGGCGTAGATATTGCGCATGACAACCACTGTGAAAGCATTAGAATAAGCGTATGGCAACCAAGCACGACACAGAAACCCTGCTGGAGCGGCAAGTGCTGAAGCCGCCACCGCTCTACCAGGTGGCCTTGCTCAATGACGACTACACCCCGATGGAATTTGTGGTGGCCATCATTCAGGAGTATTTCAACAAGGACCGTGAAACGGCGACGCAAATCATGCTCAGTGTTCATCGCTACGGCAAAGGAGTGTGCGGCGTGTTCTCTAAAGATATAGCGTGTACCAAAGTGGAGTTCGTTTTAACGCATGCGCGCAAGGCGGGGCACCCCCTGCAGTGCGTGATGGAGGAAGTATGATTGCGCAGGAATTAGAAGTAAGTTTGCACATGGCGTTTGTCGAAGCTCGGCAGGCACGGCACGAATTCATCACGGTTGAGCATTTATTGCTGGCACTGCTGGACAATCCCTCCGCTGCCGAGGTGTTGCGTGCCTGCGCGGTCAATATTGAAGACCTGCGCAAGACCCTCACCAATTTCATCGGCGATAACACGCCGACCGTGCCTGGCACGGGCGAAGTCGACACCCAGCCGACGCTTGGTTTCCAGCGCGTGATCCAGCGCGCCATCATGCACGTCCAGTCCGCCTCGAATGGCAAGAAGGAAGTCACGGGCGCCAATGTGCTCGTGGCCATCTTCGGCGAAAAGGATTCGCATGCCGTCTACTACCTGCATCAGCAGGGCGTGACGCGCCTGGACGTGGTCAATTTCATTTCGCACGGCGTGCGCAAGGACCAGTCGACGGAAAGCGCGAAAGCCTCCGAAGGCGTGGAAGAAGCGCCAGTCGACGGCCAGCCGAAGGAAAGCCCGCTCGACCAGTTCACGCAAAACCTGAACAAGGCCGCTGCCGAAGGCAAGATCGACCCGCTGATCGGCCGCGAGGAAGAAGTCGACCGCGTGATCCAGATCCTGTGCCGCCGCCGCAAGAACAATCCGCTGCTGGTCGGCGAGGCGGGCGTGGGCAAGACGGCCATCGCCGAAGGCCTGGCTTACCGCATCACGCAAAGCGACGTGCCGGAAATCCTGCAGAATGCCGTCGTGTATTCGCTGGACATGGGCGCCTTGCTGGCCGGTACCAAATACCGCGGCGACTTCGAACAGCGCCTGAAAGCCGTGCTCAAGCAATTGAAGGACAATCCGAACGGCATCCTGTTCATCGACGAGATCCACACCATCATCGGTGCGGGCTCGGCGTCGGGCGGCACGCTGGATGCATCCAACCTGCTGAAACCGGCACTGGCGAATGGTCAGCTGAAATGCATCGGCGCGACCACGTACACGGAATTCCGCGGCGTGTTTGAGAAAGATCATGCCTTGAGCCGCCGTTTCCAGAAAGTGGACGTCAACGAGCCGACCGTCGAGCAAACCGTGCAAATCTTGCGCGGCCTCAAGTCGCGCTTCGAAGAGCACCATGGCGTCAAATACTCGGCCTCGGCCCTGTCGACGGCGGCCGAACTGGCGGCGCGCTTCATCAACGACCGCCATCTGCCCGACAAGGCGATCGACGTCATCGATGAAGCGGGCGCGGCGCAGCGCATCCTGCCGAAGTCGAAGCAAAAGAAAACCATCGGCAAGGCCGAGATCGAGGACATCATCGCCAAGATCGCGCGCATTCCGCCGCAAACGGTCAACCAGGACGACCGCAGCAAGCTGCAGACGATCGACCGCGACTTGCGCAATGTCGTGTTTGGGCAAGATCCCGCCATCGACGCGCTGGCCTCGGCCATCAAGATGGCGCGTGCCGGCCTGGGCAAGACGGACAAGCCGATCGGCTCCTTCCTGTTCTCCGGTCCGACCGGCGTCGGCAAGACCGAGGTGGCGAAACAGCTGGCCTTCATCCTCGGTATCGAGCTGATCCGTTTCGACATGTCGGAATACATGGAACGCCACGCCGTCAGCCGCCTGATCGGCGCGCCGCCGGGCTACGTCGGTTTCGACCAGGGTGGCTTGCTGACGGAAGCGATCACCAAGAAGCCGCACGCGGTCTTGCTGCTCGATGAAATTGAAAAAGCCCATCCGGACATTTTCAATATCCTGCTGCAAGTCATGGACCATGGCACCTTGACGGACAACAATGGCCGCAAAGCCGATTTCCGCAACGTGATCATCATCATGACGACCAATGCGGGCGCGGAAAGCCTGCAAAAGACGTCGATCGGCTTCACCAATTCGAAGCAGGCCGGCGACGAGATGGCCGACATCAAGCGCATGTTCACGCCGGAGTTCCGCAACCGCATCGACGCGACCATCAGCTTCCGCGCGCTGGACCAGGAAATCATCCTGCGCGTGGTCGACAAGTTCCTGATGCAGCTGGAAGAGCAGTTGCACGAGAAAAAGGTCGAAGCCGTGTTTACCGAGAAGCTGCGTGCTTTCCTCGGCAAGAAAGGTTTCGATCCGCTCATGGGCGCGCGGCCGATGGCGCGTTTGATCCAGGACATGATCCGCAAGGCCCTGGCCGACGAACTGCTGTTCGGCCGCCTGGTCACGGGGGGACGGGTCACCGTCGACCTCGACGACAAGGACCAGGTCTTGCTGGAATTCCCGGAACCGCCAGACGCGGCGCCGACGGCAGCACCGGAAACGGTGGAAGTCGAGTAATCGGCCCCTTCGCTTCCGCGCGATCAAAAAACCCGCCCACACAAGTGGCGCGGGTTTTTTTACGTCCTGGCCGCAGGAATGGAAACTGTTGTGTAAATATCCTTGTTTAAAAATAAGTATTGCTTTTGCGTAAGCTATGCAAGAATCAGAATCCCGATGTCGGCCATGCCCCGCATCGTTCCGCTTCCCTGGCTCTTGAAAGATTGCTTAATGAAAATTTCCCGCACTCTCGCCTTCCTCCTGTTGTCCGCCGGCCTGCTGGGCAATGCCGCCGCTGCCGCGTCCGCTGGCAGTTATTTCCGTTTTCCCGCCGTGCGCGGCGATACCGTCGTCTTCACGGCCGAAGGCGACTTGTGGAAAAGCAATCTACGCGGCGGCGCGGCGCAGCGCCTGACCACGCATCCCGGCTATGAAACGAACGCGGCAATTTCGCGCGACGGCCAGTGGCTGGCGTTTTCCGCCGCCTACGAAGGGGCGCAGGAAGCGTATGTGATGCCGCTGGCGGGCGGCTTGCCGCGCCGCATTTCCTTTGACAATGGCGGCGTGCTGGTGCTGGGCTGGACGGCGCAGGGCGAAGTGCTGGTGAGCACGCAAAATACGGACGGTCCCGCCTCGCGCCGCATCGTCGCTGCCATCGATCCCGTGAAACAGACGCGGCGCGTGTTTCCCGTGGCCGACGCCAACGACGCCGTGCTCGACGACGCTGGCAAGACGCTGTTCTTCACGCGTTTCGGCCTGGCCATGACGAACGACAATGTGCGCAACTACCGGGGCGGCGCGCATGCCACCTTGTGGCGCTATGATCTCGATGGCAAGGGCGAGGCCGTGCCCATGCACACGGATGCTGGTGTGTTGGCGGGCAACAACAAGCGCCCCATGTGGTGGCAGGGCCGCGTCTACTACATCAGCGACGAGGGCGGCAGCGACAATCTGTGGAGCATGCTGCCCGACGGTTCGGACCGCCGCGCCCTGACCCGCCACACGCAGTGGGATGTGCGCAATGCGCAGCTGGGCGACGGCAAGATTGTGTATCAATTGGGCGCAGACCTGCGGGTACTGGACCTGGCCGCAGGGACGGACTCATCGCCATTGCCGATCAGCCTTGTCTCCGATTTCGACCAGCAGCGCGCGCGCCAGATCCGCTCGCCGCTCGATACCTTGAGCAATGTCCAGGTGTCCGGCAAGGATGAGCGCATCATTCTCACTGCCAGGGGCCGCGTGAGCATCGCCGGCACGGGCAGCTTGCGCCGCGTCGACATCGCCATTCCCGAAGGGGCGCGGGCGCGCGACGCCGTCTTTTCCAGCGACGAGAAATCCGTGTTCGCCATCGTCGACACGAGCGGAGAGAACGAAATCTGGAAGTACGCGGCCGACGGTTCGGGCAAGGGCGAGCAGCTGACGACGCAGGGAGATAATCACCGCTGGAAGCTGTACCCGTCGCCGGACGGACGCTGGCTGGCGCACACGGATAAAAAGGGCCGCTTCTGGCTGCTGGATCTGGCAACGAAGGGCAACCAGCTGATCGACGACGCGGGCAAGGCGGGCGTGGACAAGCACGACGAAGTGCAATGGTCGCCCGACAGCCGCAACCTGGCCATCGTGCGCGTGGCCAGCAACGAGCAGCGCGAGCAGATCGGCCTGTACAACCTGGCATCGAAGCAGTTGCAATTCGTTACCAGCGACCGTTATACCTCCGCTTCGCCCGTGTTTTCGCCGGACGGGCGCTGGCTGTATTTCATGTCGGCGCGCAATTTCCAGCTGGCCAATGGGTCGCCGTGGGGTGACCGCAACATGGGGCCCGTGTTCGACAAGCGCATCGGCGTGTATGCGCTGGCGCTGCAGCCGGGCAACCGCTTCCCGTTCCAGCCCGACGATGAGCTGAGCCGCCCGGGAGTGAAACCGGCCGAGACGGACGATGAAAAGGCGGCCGAATCGGCGGCGGAAAAGGCATTGGAAAAGGCCGGCGGCAAGACGGCCGTGAAAAAGGCGCCGGCAGCGCTGCCGGACGTCGTCTTCAAGGGCCTGGCCGGGCGCCTGTATGAAGTACCGCTGCCGGCGGGCAATTACGGCGCGCTGGCCATGGACGACAAGCGCCTGTATTTCCTCGAGCGTGACAGCGGCGAGAACAAGTTCAGTCTGAAAACGCTGGCCATAGGCAATACCGGCTCCAAGCCGGAATTGCTGGTGGCCAATGTGCGCGAATTCGACCTGGCGCAGGATAAAAAGCATTTGTACTACAGGACAGCAACCAGCGCAGCGGCCACGGGGCCGGGCGAGATGCTGGTGATCGAGGCGGGCGCCAAGCTGCCGTCCGACTTGTCGAAGGCGAAAGTAAAAGTCGACGACTGGACGTTTGTGTCGAACCCGCGCCTGGAATGGAAGCAGATGTTCAACGACGCCTGGCGCTTGCACCGCGACTTCCTGTACGACGCGAAGATGCGCGGCGTGGACTGGGGGCGGCGCGCGACAAGTATGCGCCGCTGGTCGAGCGGGTCACGGACCGCGCCGAACTCAATGATTTACTCGGCATGATGGTGGCCGAAGTGGGTGCCCTGCATTCGCAGATCCGTCCCGGCGAATTGCGCCGCACGGAGCAGGAAGGCGCGCCGGCCGGCCTCGGTGCCGTGCTGGCGCGCACCAGCGAGGGCTACCGGGTCGAACACGTCTACCGCAGCGAGGCGGAATTGCCGTCGGCGCGCGCGCCGCTGGCGCGCCCCGAAGTGGACGTCAACGCGGGCGACGTGATCACGGCCGTCAACGGCAAAGACGTCCTGGCCGCGCGCGACATCAGCGATTTGCTGCTGAACCAGGCCGACAAGCAGGTCTTGTTGCAGGTCAAACGCGGTCATGGCAAGGCTGCGCCGCGCGCCGTCATCGTCACGCCCGTCAACATGGCGAAACAGACGGCGCTGCGCTATGGCGACTGGGAACTGAGCCGCGCCGAGCAGGTGGCGGCCGCCTCGCAGGGGCGCATCGGCTACCTGCACCTGCGCGCCATGGGGGCCAACGACATCGCCTCGTTCGCGCGCGATTTTTATGCCAACATCAACCGCGAAGGCCTGATCATCGACGTGCGGCGCAACAACGGCGGCAATATCGACAGCTGGATCATCGAAAAACTGCTGCGCAAGGCCTGGGCCTACTGGGCGCCGCCGGGCGTGCAGCCGTCGACGAACATGCAGAACACCTTCCGCGGCCATCTGGTGGTGCTGGTCGATGAACTGACGTATTCCGATGGCGAGACCTTCGCCGCCGGCATCAAGGCATTGAAACTGGCGCCGCTGGTGGGCAAGCGCACGGCCGGCGCCGGCGTCTGGCTCAGCGACAATACGCGTCTGGCCGACAACGGCATGGCGCGCGTGGCGGAAAACGGCCAGTTCGGCATCGATGGCCAGTGGCTGATCGAAGGCGTGGGCGTGGTGCCGGACGTCGAGGTGGACAATCCGCCGCACGCCACCTTCAATGGCGGCGACCGCCAGCTGGACGTGGCGCTCGACATGCTGGCGAAAAAACTCAAAGAGCAGCCGCGCCCCGCCTTCCAGGCGCAGCCTATCCCCGCGCTCAAGTAATCTGGCTACAGGCCGGTGGCGGCCTTGAATTGCAGTGCGCGGCGGCGCGACACCTCGACCACGCTGCCGTCCAGCAGGCGCAGGTCGAGGCCGTCGGCCGCATTCGGCGCCACTTGCGCCACCTGCGCCAGGTTGACGATCTGGCGCCGGTTGGCGCGGAAGAATTGCGCAGGATCAAGCCGTTCTTCCAGCTGGCTCAATGAGCGCAGCATCAGCGGCTGCTGCGCCGCGAAATGCACGCGCGTGTAGTTGCCTTCCGACTCCAGCAGGCGGATATCGTCAAACGCCACGAACCAGCAGCGCTCCCCATCCTTGATGAAGACCTTGCGCGGCGCGGGCGGCGGCACGGCTTGCGCCCGCGCGCCGGCGCGTGCCAGGGCCGTGGCCAGGCGCGCCGCCTGCACGGGTTTTTGCAGGTAGTCGAGGGCGCTGACCTCGAAGGCCTGCAGTGCGTACTGGTCGAAGGCCGTGCAAAAGATGACGTCGGGCGCGTCGTCGAGCGACGCCAGCAGGTCGAAGCCGGAGCCGCCCGGCATCTGCACGTCGAGCAGCAGCAGGTCGGGGCGCAGCTTGGCGATCTGCGCGACGGCGTCGGCCGCGCTGGCCGCCTCGCCGACGATGTCGACGGCACCTTGCCGCACATGCGGCGCCAGCAGGCGCCGCAGCTCGGCGCGCGCCAGGCGCTCGTCGTCGACCAGCAGTACCTTGAGCGGCCGAGCGTTCATGCCTGCTCCGGCAGGTCGATGGTGGCAAATACCCAGCCCGCCTGCTGGCGCAATTCCAGGCTGGCGCGCTCGCCGCAGGCCAGCTGCAAGCGCTGGCGCGCATTGCGCAGGCCGACGCAGGTGGAGTTGCCCGGTGCGCGCAAGACGCCCGTGTTGGCGACCTCGATCTGCAGCATGGCCGCGCCATTCGCGCTGTGGCGCCGCGCCGCGATGCGGATGTCGCCGCCGTCGGCGCTCGTTTCCACGCCATACTTGACGGCGTTTTCCACCAGCGTTTGCAGGGCCATGGGCGGCACGCGCACCTGTTCCAGGCCGGGGGCGCTGATCCCGATCGCAAAGTTGACGCGCAGGCGCTCCTCGAAGCGTATCTGTTCGATCGCCAGGTAGGCGCGCACGGCGTCCAGTTCGGCCGCCAGCGGCACCGTCGCATGCTGGCCAGACTGCAGCGCATGGCGCATCAGGCCGGCCAGCTGGTCGATCATGTGCGCGGCCGCCTCGCGGTCTTCGAAGATCAGCGCGCGCACGCTATTGAGGCTGTTGAAGAAGAAATGCGGGTTCACCTGCGCCTGCAAGGCGCGCAACTGGGCGTCCTTGGCCAGTACTTCCAGGCGCAGCGCCTCGGCCTCGAAGCGGCTGGCGCGGCGCAGCGACTGCACCATCGAGTACAGCACGGTCCAGATCAGGAAGATGGCGCTCCAGGTGACGAGCGCCGGCGGCAGCCAGGCCAGGCTGGTGACGGGGCCGAACGGCTGCAGCACGGCGTAGCCGGCGCCCGCGCTCAGGCTCTGGATCAGGCCCAGCAGCGGAAGCACGGGGAGGATGCGCTGCCAGGCGAAGCGGCCGTCGATCCAGCCGCGCCGCCGCAGGAGGCGCCGCCACGCCATGGACAGCAGCAGGCCGCTGGCGCCGCCCCACCAGCAGACGCCAAGAATGGCCCAGCTCATGGGGGCGCGGCTCAGGCTCAGCAGCGCCAGCAGGGCGGCCCCATTCCAGCCGGCCAGCTGGAAGGTCCAGTACCAGTTCAAACGGGTCAGCCAGGAACGGGGCGCTTGTGTCATGGCTGCCTGTCAGTCGAGGAATTGCCCGATGCGGCCGAGCATCCAGTCCGGCTGGTCGTACATGATGAAATGGCGCGCCGTGTCGGCCAGCACGATCTGCACGCCCGGCAGCTGCGCGTACTGCTGCTGGAAGGTGGCTTCGATGGCGGCGCGCGGCGCATAGTCCTTGTAGGCGATCCAGGTACCCAGCACCAGGGCGGGCGACTGTACTTTCGCCACGTCCTGGCGCAGGTCGCTGGCCATCAGCGTGCCCATGGCCTTGATCACCGTCTCGCGGTCGGAGCGCTGGCCCCAGCCGATGATGCGCTCCACGTCGGCTGGCGCGCTGGCCATGCTGGTGACCGCGCGGCGCTGGCTGGCGGCGTAGGTGGCGTCATCCTGCGCGCGCATGGCCGATTGCATCTGCGTTGCCATGGCTTGCAGCTGCGGCGGCGTAATGGACGGCAGTTGCGTCGCGCCCAGCGCGGGCAGCGAGTCGACGATCACCAGCTTGCCCGTCCGGGCCGGATGGTCGATGGCCATTTTCAGGGCCAGAAAGCCGCCCAGGCTATGCCCGATGATGGCCGGTTGTCCCAGTTTATTCACTGTGATGTAGTCGGCCAGCTGCTGCTCCGCCTGCGCCAGCAAGTCGCCATCGATGGGCGCCACGCCGGCAAAGCCGGCCAGGGTCAGCACGTGGCATTGACGCGCGGTGTGCGGCGCGCACAGGCGCGCCACCGTGCCTTGCCAGACTTCGCCCGACGACGCCAGGCCGGGAATCAGGATCAGGGGGCGGCCTTGTCCGGTGACCTCGACCGTGAATGCGGCAGGTGCAGCGGCCTGGCTGGCGCTGGCCAGCAGCGCGGTACTGAGCAAGATTAATGTTTGCAGTGTTCGTTTCATGGGGTACTCCTCCTTGACGACCATGCTAGCGGCGCCGGGAGCGCGCAGCCAGCGCCGCGGGATGAGCGGCGCCAGGGCGGGATGAGCGGTTCAGATCCATTCATCCTGGTCCTGGCAGTGCTCGGGAAGGTAGGTCAGGTATTGCACCATGCGCGGCGCCGGGCCGCGGTTGGGCGTGGCGCAGTGGGGCAGGGCCTGGTGCCAGATGATGAAATCGCCGGCCATGCCGTCGACGGGCACGGGCCGCAAGGCTTCGACGGCCCATTCGCGCGGCTGGCGGCCCGGCGGCACTTGCCGCAGCCAGTCGGCCACGTGCCGCTGGAAGCCGGGCACGCAGTGAAAGGCGCCGTGCTGCGCGGGACAGTCGCTCAGGTACAGCATGCCTTGCAGCTTGAACGGAATCGGCTGTTGCAGGCTGACGTCCCAGTGCAGGGCGCTGCCGAGGAAGCGGTGCTGCGGCGTTTCCGGCGGGTTGAAGCTCACCTTGTCGATGCTGGCGTAGATGCCGGTGCCGGCGCCTGTGCCGCTGTCATATAGCTGCTGGCAGGCGTGGCGCACGTGCGTGCTGTGGCGGTTTTCCTCGAGGGCCGGATGGTCGGAAAACTGCAGCATCAGGCCCCGCTTGCCCGGATGCGGCTGGTACCACGACGTTGGCTCGTCGGGCGAGGCGCCCAGGTAGTCCCAGATGGCCGTTCGGGCGGCGGCGCACTGCGCGCGCGGCACGGCGCCGCGCAGCACCAGATAGCCGTGTTCTTCGAAATGGCGCAGCTCGGCGGCGGACAGCACGTCCTGGTGCGCGCTGGCGGCATGCGCCGGGCGTGGGCGCGTGCGCGCGGCGATCCAGTCCGTGTAGGCTTGCAGGGTCGGGCGTTGCTGATACAGGAAGTGCAGCGTGTCTTCCATGGAAATGCCGCGCGCGTACAGCGCCTGGAGGTCCCCGTGGTCGCGCGCCAGCCCCTGCTTGCCCGTCGCGCCAGCGTGTCCCGTGCAGCGTTGCCATAAGTCGTGCAGGTGAGGCCAGTCGTCCATGGTGTTTTTCGTCCGGGTGAAAAAATCAGCTGGCGCGCAGGCGGCGCCACAGCGTGGTGCGGCTGATGCCGAGGTATTGGGCGGCGGCGTCGCGGCGCCCGCCGAAGCGCGCCAGCACCGCGCTGGCGCTTTCGTCTTCCAGGCGCGGCGCGATGGCGACGGCCGGCGCCGGCGGCAGCGCCGCCGTGCCGGCAGCGTTGCCCAGTTCCGGCGCCACGCCCAGCACGAAGGCGGGGGTGAGCGCCTGCAGCGGCTCGGCGGCCAGGAACAGCGCCAGGCGCTCGGCCAGGTTGCGCAGCTCGCGCACGTTGCCGGGCCAGTCGTAGCGGCGCAGCAGCGGCGCGCAGGCGATGATTTCCGCGTGCAGGTTGGGGTGCGGACGGGCGCCCAGCGCGGCCAGCGCGTTTTTCAGCGACCATTCGGCCAGGCCCGGAATGTCGCTGGCGCGTTCGCGCAAGGCGGGCAAATGCAGGCGCAGCACGGCCAGGCGGTAGAACAGGTCGGCGCGGAAGCGTCCTTCGCGGATGCGCTGCTCCAGGTCGCAGTGCGTGGCGCTGATGATGCGCACGTTGATGGCGATGGGCCGCGTGCCGCCCACGCGCACCACTTCGCGCTCTTCCAGCACGCGCAGCAGCCGCGTTTGCAGGGCCAGCGGCATTTCGCCGATTTCGTCAAGGAACAGGGTGCCGTGGTTGGCCGCTTCGAACAGGCCCGCATGGCCGCCCCGGCGTGCCCCCGTAAACGCCCCGTCCTCGTGGCCGAACAGCTCCGATTCCAGCAGGGACTCGGCGATGGCGCCGCAATTGATGGCGATGAAAGGCCGGTTCGCGCCCAGGCTGCGCGGGCTTTCGCGGTGAATGGCCTGCGCCACCAGTTCCTTGCCGCTGCCCGTCTCGCCCTGGATCAGCACCGTCGCCGGCGAGCGGGCATACAGCACCACCGACTGGCGCAGCGCCTCCATCGCCTCCGATTCGCCGCGCAAATCGTGCAGGCCGTGGCGCGCGCGCAGGGTGTCGGCCACCACCGCGCGCCGTCCCCGGTTCGATTCGATCTGCGTCAGGCGCGCCAGCTCCAGCGCGTCGTCGAAGGCGCGCCGGATGGCCGTGGCCGAATACACGAAGACGGCGGCCAGGCCCGCCTCTTCGGCCAGGTCGGTGACGAGCCCCGCGCCGACGACGGCTTTGACGCCGGCCGCCTTCAGTTCATTGATCTGCGCGCGCGCGTCTTCCTCGGTGGCGTAGGTGCGCTGCGCGATCTGGAAGCCGAAGGTGGCGGCAAATTCGCCCAGTTCCGGCATCGGGTCCTGGTAGGTGACGACGCCGATGTGCGGCGAGATGCGCCGCGCGCGCGCCAGCGCCTGCATCACGTCGTAGCCACTGGCCTTGGCGATGATGACGGGCACCGACAGGCGGCCTTTCAGGTAGGCGCCGTTCGAGCCGGCCGCGATGACGGCGTCGCAGCGCTCCGTGGCCATGCGTTCGCGGATGTGGCGCACGGCGTCGTCGAAGCCCAGGTTGATCGGTTCGATCGTCGCCAGGTCGTCATATTCGAGCGTGATGTCGCGGAACAGGTCGAACAGCCGCGAGACGGAGACGGTCCAGATGACGGGTTTGTCGCGGTGGTCGAGCGGAGGTTGGGGAGGGCGGCGCATGCTTTATTCTAAACGATTTGTTTCATTTTCTTGCCATGCAACGCCGCCGTTGCAACGGGCGTGTTGCACGTGCTCTGTGGTGTTTCAGATATTGCCAATAAGGAATATGAAAAAACCGCCGGAAACTGGTTTATGATCTAGCAGCACCATGATGCTTGGAAGAATATGTTTCCCAGGCGCATGTTCACTTTGCCGTTAACCATCCATGGTGTCCATGAACCGCGTACCAACCAGTCCCGATTTCATCGCCGATGCCTTGCAGCTGATCGCCTTGCCCGCTTGCGCTTGCGATGCCTGCGGCATGGTGGTGGCCGCAAATGGCGCCCTGGGCGCCTTGCTGGGCAGGGACGTGTCGGGCCGCCTGCTGGCCGACTGTTTTACGGACGCCTACCGCGCGTCGAGCAGCAGCATGCTGCGCGGCGCGCTCGGTGCGGCCGGGCGCGAGCGGCAGTGGGACAGCAGCCTCGAAGGGGACACGGGCGCCATCGCCGTGCAGGTGTGGGCCAGGCCCCTGCTGGTCGGCGACGGCTTGCCGGGCGCGACCCTCGTGTTTGCCGACATCAGCGTGCAGCAGCGCGACCAGCAAGCCTTGCGCAAGACCTTGCTGGAACAGCAGGCCATCCTGGAAAGCGCCGCCGTCGGCATCGTGTTTTCCAAGGGCGGCTTCATCGAAGAGTGCAATATCCGCGCCGCCGAAATGCTCGGCTATGCGCGCCACCAGTTGACGGGCATGCCGGGCGCGGTGCTGTACCGCTCGGCCGAACATTGCCGCGCCCTGGGGCTGGAAGCGGCGCCGCTGCTCTCGAAGGGCAAGCCCTACCGCACGGAGCTGGAATTGCGGCGCCAGGATGGCACCCTGTTCTGGAGCCGCCTGCACGGGCGCGCCGTCGATCCCTTGAATACGCATGACGGCACGGTATGGATTATCGAAGATATCAGCGACCACCGGCGTGACGAAGATCAATTGCGCCGCGCCATGCTGGAAATGCAGGCCGTGATGGACAACGCGCCCTTGGCCATCGGTTTTCAGCGCGACAAGGGCGTGCTGCGCTACAACCGGCGCTTTGCCGAATGCTTCGGCTTCGACGGCGACAGCGGCGTGGGCATGGCCGTCGCCGACCTGTACCCGTCGCGCGCGGCGTATGACAATGTCGTGCGGCAGGCCGCGCCCCTGCTGCGGCGCGGCCTGCCGTTCCAGGGCGAGATGGAGATGCGCCGGCGCGACGGCTCGACGTTCTGGGCGCTGGCGTATGGCTATGTCCTCAATCCGGAGAACCAGACCGACCGCGGCCTGCGCGACACGATCTGGCTGTTCGACGACCGCAGCGCGCAGAAGGCGGCCGAGGAGGCCACGCGCCAGCTGATGCTGGAGCAGCAGGCCATCCTCGACAATGCCTCCGTCGGCATCCTGTTTTCGCGTTCGCGCCTGATCCTGCGCTGCAATCCCCGCTTCGCCGAAATGTTCGGCTACGCGCAGGACGAGATGACGGGCATGCCCGCCGCCGGGCTGTTCCCCTCGCCCGCCGCCTACGAGGAGTTTGGCGTGCAGGCCACGCCGCTGCTGGGACAGGGCTTGCCGTACGAGCAGGACGAATCGCTGTTCCGCCGCCGCGACGGCAGCCTGTTCTGGTGCCGCATCCGCGCCAAGGCCGTCGACCAGACGCACAGCGAGCAGGGCGCCATCTGGATCCTCGAAGACATCACCGCCAGCCGCCAGGCGCAGATGGAAGTGGCGGCCATTATGACGAATGCCTCGGTGAGCATCCTGTATACCAAGAACCGCCAGATCACGCGCTACAACCTGGGCTTTGCCGCGATGTTCGGCTATAGCGGCGACGAGGCGCTGGGCTTGCCCGGGCGCGCGCTGTACGTGTCGCAGCAATCCTACGAGCTGCTGGGCGCGGCGGCCTTCCCCTTCCTGTCGGTGGCCAAGCCCTTCCAGACGGAGGTGGAAATGCAGCGCCGCGACGGCAGCACCCTGTGGGCGCAGCTGATCGCCTACGTCGTCAATCCGGACGATCCCGCCGCCGGCACCATCTGGATCATCGAGGACCGCACGGAAGCGAAGCGCGCCGAAGAATCGCTGCGCAACGCGCTGCTGGAAAACCAGGCCATCCTCGACAGCGCCGTGCTGGGCATCTCGGTGGTGGAGGGCGGCCACAATTTGCGCGCCAACAGCAAGATGGAAGAGCTGTTCGGCTATGGGCCCGGCGAGATCAACGGCCTGTCGGTGCGGGCCTTGTACCCGGACGTGGCGGCATGGAAGGCGGCGCGCGGCGAAACGGCGCGCGATTTCGAGGCGGGCAGGGTGCACATGTCGGAGTACCAGCTGGTGCGCAAGGATGGCAGCCGCTTCTGGGCGCGCCTGTCGGGCCGGCCGTTTGATCTGGCGCATGCGCATGGCCGTTCCGTGTGGCTGGTCGACGACGTGACGGCGCGCCGCGAGGCGGCCGAGGCGGTGCGCCGCGCGCGCGACGAGCTGGAATTGCGGGTGCAGGAACGCACGGCCGAACTGGCCGGCGCCAATCTGCTGCTGCAGGGCGAGATCGTCGAGCGGCGCCAGGCCGAGGCGCGGGTGCACCACATGGCCTACCACGACAATCTCACGGGCTTGCCGAACCGCGCGCTGCTGTCGGACCGGCTGGAACGGGCCATGCTGGCCGCGCAGCGCTCCGGGCGCAAGCTGGCCGTGATGTTCATCGACCTGGACCGCTTCAAGACCATCAACGATTCGCTGGGCCACATGACGGGCGATCTGCTGCTCAAGGAAGTGGCCGCGCGGCTGTGCGGCGCCGTGCGCGCCAGCGACACGGTGGCGCGCCTGGGCGGCGATGAATTCGTCGTGCTGGTGCCGGGCATCCGCGGCGGCGAGGAAGCGGCGCGCGTGGCCGAGAAGATCATCGAGGCGCTGACGCCCGCCTTTCCGCTCGACGGCCATGTGCTGCATGTGACGCCATCGATCGGCATCTGCGTGTATCCGGACGATGGCGGCGACGTCGACGCCCTGATGCGCCATGCCGATGCGGCCATGTACCACGCCAAGGGCAATGGCCGCAACAACTACCAGTTCTTTACGCAGACGATGAACCAGGCGGCGGCCCTGCACTTCGACCTGGAAAGCAGCTTGCGCACGGCGCTGGCGCTGCAGCAGTTCGAACTGTTTTACCAGCCGATCATCGATATCGCCACGCGCCGCCTGCACGGCATGGAAGTGCTGCTGCGCTGGCGCCGCCCGGGCCACGGCCTGGTGCTGCCCGACCGCTTCATCCCCATCATGGAGGAAAACGGCTTGATCGTGCCAGTGGGCGAGTGGGTCATGCGCCAGGCGTGCGAGCAAAGCATGGCCTGGCAGCGCCAGGGCTTGCAGCCGGTGCCGCTGGCGGTGAATCTGTCGCCGCGCCAGTTCATGCACAAGGGTCTGGTGGCGGCCATTGGCGCCGTGGTGCGGGAAACGGGCATCGATCCGGCGCTGCTGGAGTTCGAGATCACCGAGACGGCGCTGATGCAGCACGGCGAGCATACCCTGGAGATTTTGCGCCAGATCAATGGCATGGGCTTGCGCCTGTCGATCGACGATTTTGGCACCGGCTATTCCAGCCTGGCCTACCTGAAGCGCTTCCCCGTGAAGAAGGTCAAGATCGACCGCGCCTTCATCAAGGATCTGGAACACAGCGCGGAAGACCGCGCCATCGTGGCCGCCATCATCGCCCTGGCCGACAGCCTGCAATTGTCGGCCGTGGCAGAGGGCGTGGAGACGGAGGAGCAGTTCGCCCTGCTGCAAGCGAACGGCTGCCGCTATGCGCAGGGCTATCTGTTTTCCGCGCCGGTACCTGCAGCGAATGCGCAGGTGTTATTGGAACGCGTATCTGGTTAGTCGATGGTGGCGACAACCGGCGCATGGTCGGACGGCTGCTCCCACTTGCGGGGCACGCGGTCGATCACGCAGGCGGTGCAGCGGGCGGCGAGGGCGGGCGAGAGCAGGATATGGTCGATGCGCAGGCCTTTGTTCAGGCGGAAGCCCAGCTGGCGGTAATCCCACCAGCTGAACGATTTTTCCGCCTGCTCGAACAGGCGGAATGCGTCCGTCAGGCCGATGTCGAACAGGCGCTGCAGGGCGGCGCGCTCCTTGTCCGAGACCAGTACCTGGCCTTCCCAGGCGACGGGGTCGTGCACGTCGCGGTCGTCGGGCGCGATATTATAGTCGCCGACGACGGCCAGTTGCGGGTGCTGCTGCGCTTCTTCGGCCAGCCAGTCGTGCAGGGCGGACAGCCAGCCCAGCTTGTATTCGTATTTGTCCGAGTCGACGCTCTGGCCGTTCGGCACGTAGGCGCAGACGACGCGCACGCCACCGATGGTGGCGGCCAGGATGCGCTGCTGCGCATCCTCATAGCGCGGGTTGTTTTTCACCACATCGGTGATCGGCAGCTTCGACAGGATGGCTACGCCGTTATACGTTTTCTGGCCGCTGAAGACTACCTGGTAGCCGGCCGCCTCGATCTCGGCGACGGGGAACTTGTCGTCCGTGAGCTTGGTCTCTTGCAGGCAGAGTATGTCGACCGGGTTGTCGGTCAGCCACTGCAGCACTTGCGGCAGGCGCACTTTGAGCGAGTTGACGTTCCAGGTGGCGAGTTTCATGGGGAAAATCCTTGCTTGAATAGGTGACGATGGGGTGTCGATAGGCGCGAATCTTACCGCATGCGCGTCGACGGCGTCCTGTCGCGCTTGTTGCGCACCACCTTTATTTGCTCACAGGGAAAAAGATATTAATAAAGTATTTATATTTAACCAATCGTGGCGCATGAATATTATGTTTTTGTGTATCATTGATCAACCCCTATGTTTGATTTGGCATAAGTGGCTGGCATGGCAGGCTGCGTCTCGCCGTTTAACGCGACAAAGGTGTAAAGTTTCTCGCTAAAACGCGATAAAAACTACTAAAATGGCACAATGTAACAACTGTGTCACACGGCTTTGTTACAGCCAAGTTAAGAACCGAACAGGAAGCAGTTGTAATTAGTTGTAATTGCTATTCCGATTACATGACCACTGTGCCCGGGGCGGAACGTCAATTCCGTCCCTGGCGCCGCCAGACTTGTTATATAAATTGCAGTACTATATCTATGAGACTGTTTTGCGACATCAATAGATGGTACTATTTTGAAATGTTGCAGTTTTAATAGTGAGACTTGCGCGTAGCATTTGCAAAGGAAGAAAATGCGAACTGCATTTGAAGCGTGGGCGCAGCGTGACGGCCACATTGTGCGGCGAAGAGAAGATAAACCGGATGAGTACCTGATTTTCGAGACCCAGCGCCGCTGGGTTATCTGGCAGGCGGCTCTGACGCATGGCAAGACGGCTGCCAAGCCGCGCGTGAGCGCGGCCGAAAAGGCGGCGAAAGCCCAGCGCGCGCTGGAAATGTCGTCCGACGAGGCAACCGTGCGCAACAAGGTGCTCAATGAGGTGCTCGACGCCTTCAGCGGCGCCGATGGCGCTGCCGGCATGGAAGGCATACTGAAAGTGATCCAGGGCCTGAAGATGAAGCAGAAGGCGCTGGCCGACGACAAGAGCGAAGATTCCACGGCTTGAGGGGGCGGCGATGCGTTATCGGCACTACAAGGGCGGCATTTATGAACTGGTGTGCGAAGCCACGCTGGAAGCGGATCTGACGCCGATGATCGTGTATCGCGCCGCCGACGGTTCCATCTGGACCCGGCCGAAAGACGTGTTCTTTCAGCTGATCGAGGTCGAAGGCGTCATGGTCCAGCGTTTCGCCCCCATCAACTGATGGCCGCCTGCGTGCGTGCCCGGGATTTTCTTCATGCGTAAATTGCTGCCTGCCGCCCTGGTGCTGGCCTTTGCCTGCGCCGCGGCGCATGCCGAAACCATCGGTTCGGTCGACACGGTGTTCAAACTGATCGGCCCTGACCATAAAATCGTCGTCGAAGCGTATGACGACCCGCGCGTCGCCGGCGTCAGCTGCTATCTGTCGCGCGCCAAGACGGGCGGCATCAAGGGTGCCGTCGGCCTGGCCGAAGACAAGGCCGATGCGGCCGTGGCTTGCCGCCAGGTGGGGCCGCTGCAATTCAAGGGCAAGCTGCCGCGCCAGGAAGAAGTGTTTACCGAGCGCGCCTCGATCTTCTTCAAGCACGTGCGCGTCGTGCGCATGGTCGACAGCAAGCGCAATGCGCTCGTCTACCTCGTATATTCCGACCGCCTGATCGAAGGCAGCCCGAAAAACAGCGTCACCGCCGTCGCCGTGCCTGGCGACCAGCCGATTCCCGTCCGTTAAGCGAGCTTCCCATGCGCGTGCCGCTGTCTGCCCCCCTTGCCGCCTTTGCCGCCGGGACGCTGCTGCTGTTCGGCCTGGGCGGCTGCGCCACCCTGACGGGCAATACCGAGCAGATGGTGCTGGTGCAGACCATCCAGGACAACCGCGAACTGACGGGCGCCGGCTGCATCCTCAGCAACGACGTGGGCAAGTGGTTCGTCACCACGCCCGGGCGCATCACCATCCGCAAGAGCCAGGAACCGTTGAAAGTCGACTGCCGCAAGCACGGTTCGCCCGCCATCGCGACGGACGACCACATCGATCCCAAGCTCAATGGCAGCGTCTGGGGTAATGTCATCCTGACCCTGGGCGTCGGCTATTTCGTCGACCGCAATACGGGCGCCGGCTTCGACTACCCGTCCATTTTGACCATCGTCATGCAGGACCCCGCGCGCCTGGCGCCTCCGCCCGCGCCGGTTGCCGCGCCGCCCCCAGGCGCCGTGCCGGAAACGGTGGTGCAGCCGAAGGTGGCGCCGTCGCCGTTGCCCAATCCCGTCGTCTACTGATTAATACGCCACGCATGAAAAAACCGCCATGGTCAGTGACCATGGCGGCTGCCTTCTTACGTAGCGACGCCTGACAAAACCGTAGCGAGCGGGAGCTAGTGGTGGCCGAGAAGCGCAGCTGTACTTTATGTACAGCGAGCATCGCCGGCCGCCAATAGCCCCGCGCAGTAGGTTTGGTCTGGCGTTCTCTTACACGCGGTTGATCAGGAACGTCGTCAGCAAGGGTACTGGACGGCCGGTCGCGCCCTTCGAGCCGCCCGATTTCCATGCCGTGCCTGCGATGTCCAGATGCGCCCAGGTGTACTTCTTGGTGAAGTTTTCCAGGAAGGCCGCTGCCGTCACCGAACCGCCGCCTGGCGTGCCGATGTTGGCCAGGTCGGCGAAATTCGACTTCAGCTGCTCGTTGTATGCCTCTTCGATCGGCATGCGCCATGCCGTGTCGCTCGATTGCTTGCCCGCTGCCAGCAGTTCATTGGCCAGCTGGTCATGCGCCGCATCGCTGCGCGTAAACAGGCCGCTGTTGTGGTGGCCCAGGGCGACGACGCAAGCGCCCGTCAGCGTGGCGATGTCGACCACGGCTGCCGGCTTGAAGCGTTCGGCGTAGGTCAGCGCGTCGCACAGTACCAGGCGGCCTTCGGCGTCCGTATTCAGCACTTCGATGGTCAGGCCGTTCATCGAGGTGACGATGTCGCCCGGCTTGGTGGCGCGGCCCGACGGCATGTTTTCGCACGCGGCGATGACGCCGATGACGTTCAGCTTCAGGTTCATTTCGCCGATGGCGCGGAAGGTGCCCAGCACCGAAGCGGCGCCGCACATGTCGTACTTCATTTCATCCATGCCGGGACCGGCCTTGATCGAAATGCCGCCCGTGTCGAAGGTGATGCCCTTGCCGACCAGGACCACCGGCGCATCCTTGGCCTTGCCGCCCATGTGCTTCAGGACGATGAACTTCGGCGGCTGCTCGCTGCCGTTGGTGACGGACAGGAAGCTGCCCATTTTCAGCGCTTCGAGCTGTTTGCGGTCCAGCACTTCGACTTCGAACTTGTAATCCTTGGCCAGCTGCTTGGCCGTGTTGGCCAGGTAGGTCGGATTGGCGATGTTGGCCGGCAGGTCGCCCAGGTTGCGCGTCAGGTCGGAACCGTTGGCGATGGCGATGGCTTGCGCCAGCGCGCCGCGCGTGGCTGCCGTTGCTGGCGCCGACAGGACGATCTTGCGCACGCCCGCTGGCGCCGGATCTTTTTTGCTTTTTTGCGAGTCGCAGCGGTATTCGCTGTCGTGGGCGGCTTGCACCACGCAACGGATTGCCCAATTTACGTCGCGCTCTTTCACTTCGGCCAGCGGTAATGCGATAATGGCGTCCGCAGCGCCCAGCGAGCCGAAGGCCTTGAGTGCGGCCTGTACGCCGGTCGTGAAGCTTTTTTCGCTGACAGTTTCATCGCTGCCCATGCCTACCAGCAGAACACGTTCGGCGGCGACGCCATCGACTGCGCGCAGCAGCAACGTGCTGCCAGGCTTGCCGCTGATGTCGCCGGACTTCAGCGCAGCCGAAATCGCACCCTTGCTGTCCAGCGATTTTGCCGCTGGCGACAGTTTTTTGTTTTCGAATACCGCAACCGCGATGCATCCGCTTTTGGCCGTGCCGAGGGTGCTCTTGGTATCGAATGCTTTTATGCTAAAGTCCATTTGGTTCTCCGTTTTCATTTACTAGTAACGTGTTACTCAACTAACTGACCCGAATTATAAACTCCGAATGATCTTTCAACGCGCCCTTCGACGTGAATTGGCTAGTGCCGCCGGGGCCACCTTCACTGTTTTGTTCAGCATCCTGCTCACCTGGATGCTGATCGGTATTCTCGGCAAGGCGGCGGGCGGCAAGATCGCGTCGTCCGACGTCATGTCCCTGATGGTCTTTTCCGCCCTGATGCAGCTGCCCACCATCATCATCCTCACCGGTTTCATTTCGGTGCTGATGGTCGTCACGCGCAGCTACAAGGAGTCGGAGATGGTGGTGTGGTTCGCTTCCGGCCTGAGCCTGTCGCGCTGGATCTGGCCCGTGCTCAGCTTCGGCCTGCCGCTGGTGCTGGCCACCGGCATCCTGAGCCTGTATGCCACGCCGTGGGCGCAAAAGAAAAGCGATGAATATGTGGCGCGCTTCGAAAAGCGCGAAGACCTGCAGAAAGTCACGCCGGGCCAGTTCCGCGAATCGGCAGGCAGCAACCGCATCTTCTTCGTCGAGGGCGTCAGCGGCGAAAAGAACGTGGTGCAGAACGTCTTCGTCAATACCGTCGATGAAAAAGGCAGCGCCGTCGTCGTCGTCGCCAGGGAAGGCGTGATCAATACCGACGCCAAGGGCGAACGCTTCCTGGTGCTCAAGAGCGGCCGCCGCTACCAGGGCATACCCACGCAGGCCGACTTCCAGACCATGGAATTCGAGCAGTACATCATGCGCATCGAGAGCAAGCAGCAGGCGCTGGGTGCGGAGCTGGGCGTGCGCGCCATGAGCACCATGGCGCTGGTCGCCGAGCCGAATCCCTACACCATGGCCGAATTACTGTGGCGGGTCAGTGCGCCCCTGATTGGCCTGATGCTGATCCTGCTGGCCATTCCGCTGGGCTTCGTCAATCCGCGTGCCGGCAGTTCGACCAACCTGATCATCGCCCTGCTGATTTTCTTTACGTACAGCAACCTTATCAAGGTCATCGAAGCGAGCGTGTGAAACAGGGGCGCCTGAGTTTTGGCATGGCCTGGTGGCCGCTGCACCTGCTGGCGGCGCTGGCCGTGGTGGCGCTGTTTGCCTGGCGCCTGAATGTGAATCACCGCTATCATCCGCTGGTCCTGCTGGCGGCTTTCAAGCGCGCGCGCCGCGCCGGCAAACCAAGTAAAGCGGTATCGAAATGAAGATTTTACAGCGCTATTTTGCCGTCTCGATATTCCAGGCGGTGCTGTTCGTGCTGCTGGCCTTTCTGGCTTTGCAAGCCTTCATCGACCTGACGGGCGAGCTGCCCAAGGTGGGCCGCAACGGCTACACCATCCAGTATGCCTTCCTGTATGTGCTGGTGCTGGTGCCGGGCCACGTGTACGAGGTGATGCCGATCGCGGCGCTGATCGGCACCATCTACACGATGGCGCAGTTTGCCGCCAGTTCCGAATTTACCATCATGCGCGCTTCAAGCATGTCGACGGCGATGGCGGCCGGTTTCCTGTTCCGCATCGGTATCGTCTTCGTCGTCATCACCTTCATCTTCGGCGAGTTGATCACGCCGCGCACGGAGCCGCTGGCCGAACGCCTCAAGCTGACCTCGCGCGGCGCGGCCGTGTCGAGCGAATTTCGCTCCGGCCTATGGACCAAGGACATGGTCAAGAGCGAGGGGCTGACGGGCACCGTCACCGGTTCGCGCTTCTTCAATGTCGGCGAAGCGCGTCCGGATGGCCAGCTGAAAAACGTCAAGCTGTATGAATTTGACACCGATATGCGCTTGCGCACCTTGACCGTGGCCAAAGGAGCGGCATATCAGGGCAATAATATCTGGCGCCTGACCGATGTGACGGAAACCTCGTTCTCGAACAGCGCGGCGACCTCGCCCGGTTTCGAGCCGAAGCTGGAAAACTACTATGCGCAGGAAACGAGCATGGTGCGTACGGTGCAAAGCGCCAGCAAGGACATGACGTCGGAAGTGACGCCGAAGATCCTGACGGTGTCGGCTTCCGATCCCGAGCGCATGTCGGCCAGCGAACTGGCCGTGTACACGCGCCACCTGGCCGAGAACAAGCAGGAAACGGAGCGCTTCCGCATCGCCTTCTGGAAAAAGCTGATCGATCCGCTGGCCATTTTCGTGCTGATGGCGCTGGCGCTGCCGTTCGCCTACATGCATACGCGCAGCGGCGGCATCAGCCTGAAGATATTCATCGGCATCATGATCGGCGTGAGCTTCATGCTGGTCAATACGCTGTTCTCGCATCTTGGATTGCTCAGTACCTGGCCGGCCTTCCTGACGGCAGTGGCGCCGAGCGCCCTGTATCTGCTGCTGGCGCTGGGCGCCCTGTGGTGGGTGGAGCGGCACTGATGGAGACGAACGTGAAACAGGCACTGATCTTGTTTGCCCACGGCGCGCGCGCCGCATCGTGGGCCGCGCCCTTCGAGCGCCTGCGCGACCTGACCCAGGCGCGCATGCCCGGCACCAGCGTGCACCTGGCCTTCCTGGAACTGATGACGCCACGCCTGCCCGAGCTGGTGGCGACCCTGCTGGCCGAGCTGCCCGCCGGCGCCATCCTGGACGTCACCGTGGTGCCCGTGTTCCTGGGGCAGGGCGGGCATGTGCTGCGCGATTTGCCGCTGCTGCTGGAAGAATTGCGCCAGCAGCATCCGGCACTGCGCCTGAAAGTGGTCGAGGCGGTGGGCGAGAACGCCAGCGTGCTGGCCGCCATGGCCGACTATTGCGTGGCGGCGCCAGGCTCCAGTCCTCTGCCTTGAGCGGCATCGACATCGTCTACCTGTGGGTAGACGGCGCCGATCCCGCCTGGCGCGCGCGCCGGCAGCACGCATATGCGGCCTGGGCGCAGGCGCATCCCGGTCAGCTGGCCTTGCACGGCAACGTGGCGGGCCGCTACCGCGACAACGGCGAACTGCGCTACAACCTGCGCGCGCTCGAGCGCTTCTTTCCCGGCCATGGCCATGTCTACCTGCTGACGGACCGCCAGGTGCCGTCCTGCTGCGCGCTTCACCGCGCCTGACGGTGATCGACCATGCCAGCCTGATGCCCGGCGCATCGCTGCCAGTGTTCGACTCCGGCCATATCGAATCGTATCTGCACCATATTCCGGGCCTGTCCGAACGCTTCTTGTATTTGAACGACGACGTATTTTTTGGCGCGCCGTTCGAGTCCGCATTCTGGTTCGGGGGGGAAGGGGACCGGTGTCTGAGCGTGTTTACGGAAAGTGCGCCGCAGGACGAAGTGCCGGGCTTGCGCGCCGACGTGGCGGCGCCCGTCAATTGCGCCACCCTGTCGCGGCAATGGCTGTCGGCGCAGTATGCCGATTACCAGCATGAACCGCGCCTGTATGCGCATGCGCCGCGGCCCATGCTGAAAAGCGCGCTGCATGACCTGGAAAGGCTGGCGCCGGCCATGTTTGCCGGCGTGCGCGCGACGGTGTTCCGCTCGTGGCAGGTGCCGGCATTGCTGCCCGACCTGGTGCCGCGCTGGATGGTGCATCAGGGGATTGCGCGCTCGCGCATGCTCGACCCGCTGCATATCGCCAGCGGCGATGCGCACGCGCCGCAGCAGCTGGAGGAGCTGGCGGCGCGTTTCGGCAGCTTGCCGTTTTTCTGCATCAACGATACCTGCGACGAGGCCGACGATGACGACCCGCGCCTGCTGCGCGTGGCTGTTACCTTGCAGCGGCTGCTGCCGCTGCCATCTTCATTTGAAAACGCTTAAGCCGATTTCTTTTTTGGCGCCAGGCTGATGCGGGCGGCGGCCGAGCTGTCGGACAGTGAAGCGAGGAACAGCAGCAAATAGGCGCCCAGTTCGAAGACTTCCTCGCCCAGCAGCGCATAGGCGTCCGGCATGCCATGGAAGACCTTCTTGTCGAATGGCCAGCCGGCCACCATCAGCAAGCCGCCGATGGCCGTCAGGATGGTGATGCGCATGCTGAAAATCTGCGGCGCATGGGCAAATACCTTGCGCGCGCGCGGCGCGAAAAAGATCAGCACGCGTATCAGGATCAGCAATTCCACCACGCGCAGGGCTTTTTCCAGCTGCGCCCAGGCGGGCGCCGTGCCGAACTGGTCGATATCGAGTTCGCGCAGCAGGAAACCGAACAGCAGGGCCGACAAGCCCGCATGCATCAGAAAGCGCAGGGACTGGCGGTCCGGCTCCTGCCACGCGCGCACGCCGTGCACCGTGCAGGCCAGGGCCAGGAACAGCGCCTGCAGCCATTCCAATAAATGGTTTTCATCGTCGATATTCGGGAACACCGTCCACAGGGCGATGGAGGCGAGCATGCTGAACAGCACTGCGCTGGCGACGCCGACATTGCTGCGGCTGAGCGAAGTCAGGGCTTCGCGCATGGAGGTGAAATTCATGTGTGGTCGTAAGGCTAAAGTTGCGCGGCGCGGTATTGCAGCCTGCGGGCGCAGCTTTTTTCGGGGAGATCGCCGGGTGGCCTCCGTCAGCCGGAAGACCGCGCGGCAAGCGCTATTATGGCGGGGTGTAGTGTGATTTTATTGCTATCACGCAACAACTTCTCGAGAAAAGATGCGTGAGCATCGTATCATGTTTTCTCTGAGGACGTCGGTTACTGACTTTAAAGTCGGTAAAATACGGTGTATTTATTCAGGCATGGCGCGCCAGCATGGCCGCCGTTTCTGCAATGGCCTGGTGCGCGCGCGCGGCCATGGCGTCGCCCAGCATCACCAGCACGGGGCCATGGGTGTCGCCCAGGCCGTGCGCCAGGGCGCTCAGCGTCAGGCGCACGATGCGCTGATCCGGGCGGCTGCAGTTTTCAATCACCACCACGGGGGTATCGGCCCGGCGGCCCAGGGCCAGCAGGCGCTGCGCCGTGGCGATGGCTTCGCGCCCGCCCATGTATTGCACCAGGGTATCGCAGTCCGGGATGCGCGTCTGCTCCGGTTCTCCCGGCGCCGTGCTGGAGGTGAAAAAGGCCACGCTGCGCGACACGCCCCGCTTGGTCAGCGGCTGCAAGGTGGCCGCCGCCGCCGCCAGGGCCGTGGTAATGCCGGGCACCACTTCCACGGCGATACCCGCTTCTTCCAGCGCCCGCAATTCCTCGTCGGCGCGGCCGAACAGCATGGGGTCGCCCCCTTTCAGGCGCACGACGACGGCGTGCTTGCGGGCGTTGTCGACTAGTTGCTTGTTGATGAACGCCTGCGCCGTCGACAGCTGGCCGCAGCGCTTGCCGACCAGAATCTTTTGCGCCTGGGGGCACAACTCCAGCATTTCCTCGGTGACCAGCGCGTCGTGCAGCACGACGTCAGCCTGTGCCAGCAGGCGGGCGCCGCGCAAGGTCATCAAGTCTTGCGCGCCGGGGCCGGCGCCGATCAGGTAGACCTTGCCGGGGAGAGATGGGGAGCTGTGCATATGGCTGCCTTTCCTGGACGAAGCGGGGTTAGAGCCGGACCATGCCGGCCGCGACCGTCTGGTGGGTGACTTCATCGATCAGGATAAACGCACCGGTGGCGCGGATATCGGCATACGCGTCGGCCGCCAGCGCCTGCTGCACGTTCAGGCTGATGCGGGCGATGTCGTTCAGCTTCAAGCCTTCGGCCGGATGGCGCTGCTGCGTATTAATGTCGAGGATCGATTCGATCGCCGTCACCTTGGCCGCCGTCTGTTTCGTGCCGTGCTTGATCCAGTACTTGCGGCGCAGGTCCAGCGCGTCTTCCGACAGCCAGCACACGTCGGCCACCACCTGTTTCAGCAGGGTGGCAGGGCGCTCGCTGCTGGCCAGCAAGTCGCCGCGCGAGATGTCGAGGTATTCATTCAGCAACAAGGTCACGGACTGGCCCACCACGGCCGTCGGCAGCGAACCGTCGAGGGTGACGATATCTTTGACTGTTGCCGTCTGGCCCGATGGCTGCACCACCAGGGTGTCGCCGATGCTGACCTTGCCCGCCTCGATGCGGCCCATGTAGCCGCGGAAGTCGTTCGCTTCGTGGCCATTGTGGCGCGCCACCAGTTGCACCGGGAAGCGGAATGGCGTGTCGTGCGATTCGTCGTAGACGGACAGCGATTCGAGCAGCTCGATCAGGGTCGGGCCCGTGTACCAGCCCAGCTTGTCGCCGCGTTCGACGACGTTGTCGCCCGTCAAGGCGGACAATGGAATCGGCGTGATGTCCTTCAGACCCAGCGACTGGGCAAATTCGCGGTAGGCCGCGACGATGCGGTTGTACACCGTCTCATCGTAGTCGACCAGATCCATCTTGTTGACGGCCACGACCACGTGCTCGATCTGCAGCAAATGGGCAATCGTCGAATGGCGTTTGGTCTGGATCAACAGTTCTACGCTGCCATCGTCACCGAGTTTGACTTTCGACACGTCGATCAAAATGATGACGGCGTCGGCCGTGGACGCGCCCGTGACCATGTTGCGCGTGTACTGTTCATGGCCCGGCGTGTCGGCGATGATGAATTTGCGCTTTGGCGTGGCAAAGTAACGGTAAGCCACGTCGATGGTGATGCCTTGCTCGCGTTCCGCTTCCAGGCCGTCCGTCAGCAAGGACAGGTCGACCGTGTCGCCCACCGTGCGCTTGTGCTTGGAGCGCGACATGGCGTCGAGCTGGTCGGCGAAGATGCCCTTGCTGTCGAACAGCAAACGGCCGATCAGGGTGCTCTTGCCGTCATCGACGGAACCGGCCGTGATAAAACGCAACATGCCGCGTTCGACGCTGTCGGTGAGATTGGTGTTCTGGATTGCTGCGTTCATTAGAAATACCCTGCTTTCTTGCGTTTTTCCATCGAGGCTTCGGAAGTCTGGTCATCCATGCGGGTGGCGCCCCGCTCCGTGATTTGCGTGATTGCCGTCTCGGCGATGATGGCGTCGACGGTGGCCGCATCGGACGAGACGGGGCAGGTGCACGAAATATCGCCCACCGTGCGGAAGCGCACGACTTGCGTTTCCACCGTTTCACCTTCGCGCGGCGGCGTCAAGTCCGTCAGCGGCACCAATAAACCATTGCGCGGGATCACCTGGCGCTCGTGCGCGAAGTAGATCGGCGGCAATTCCAGTTGCTCGCGGGCGATGTATTGCCACACGTCCAGCTCCGTCCAGTTCGAGATGGGAAACACGCGCATGTTTTCACCGGGATGCACGCGGGTGTTATACAAGTCCCACAGCTCGGGACGCTGGGCTTTCGGGTCCCAGGCGCCGAATTCGTCGCGGAAGGAAAAGATGCGTTCCTTGGCGCGGGCCTTCTCTTCGTCGCGGCGGGCGCCGCCGATGCAGGCGTCAAAACCGTGTTCGGCGATGGTTTCCAGCAAGGTGACGGCTTGCGCCGCATTGCGCGAATCCGTGGCCGGGTTGCGCAGGCGCACGGTGCCGCGCTTGATCGAATCTTCCACGGAGCCGACGATCAGGCGCTCGCCCAGTTCCGCCACTTTCTTGTCGCGGAAAGTAATGACTTCCGGAAAGTTATGGCCCGTGTCGATATGCACGAGGGGAAACGGGAACTTGCCTGGGCGGAAGGCCTTTTCGGCCAAACGCAGCAGGACGACGGAATCCTTGCCGCCGGAAAACAGCAGCGCGGGGTTGGCCGATTCGGCCGCCACTTCGCGCATGATGTGGATGGCTTCCGATTCAAGGCTGTCGAGGTGACGCTGGTTCAAAATATTGCTCATATTGGATGCTTTCTTGTTCTGTGTGTCTGTTCAGGCTGCCACGGATTTGATGCGGATCAACTTGCCGTCCACCATGTGCAGGCCGCATTCCTTGGAATCGGGATTTTCCCACCACCAGCGTCCGGCGCGCACGTCTTCGCCCGGCTGCACGGCCCGCGTGCACGGTTCGCAGCCGATGGACGGGTAGCCCTGGTCGTGCAGCGCATTGTAGGGCACGTCGTTGGCGCGGATATAGGCCCACACGTCTTCTTCCGACCAGTCGGCCAGCGGATTGAATTTCGTCATCGCGTGCGCCGCATCGTCTTCCTGCACGTGCAATTCGGCGCGCGTGGTGGACTGGGCGCGGCGCTGGCCCGTCACCCAGGCCTTGTTGCCGGCCAGGGCGCGGCCCAGCGGCTCGACCTTGCGGATGCGGCAGCATTCGCGGCGCATCTCGACACTATTGTAGAACGCGTTCAGGCCGTTCTGTTCCACGTAGGCGGCAACAAGCTCCGGCTGCGGGCGGTACAGCGTGATATCGTGGTCGTAGCGGGTTTTGACCTTGTCGAGCACGGCCAGGGTTTCCTGGTGCAGCCGGCCCGTTTCCAGGGAAAAGATGCCGATGGGCAGCTTTGCCTTGAGAATCATGTCGGTCAGCACCATGTCTTCGGCTGCCAGGCTGGACGCGAACACGGCCGGCGAAAAATCCGCGGCGATGCGTGTCAGCGTTTGCTCGGTGGCGTGAATCAAAGAAGTCAGATCGCTCATGATTGGTCCTCAGATGCCGGCCGCGTTGTCGAGGTCAGGATTCTGGCCTTCGCGGTGGTGGCGGCGGAACAGCGGCGATTTCTGATCCCACGACGCCTGGTAGGTTTCCGAAAAGACCGACAAACCTTTCAGGGCGTCATGGATGCTGCGGTCCGGGCGCGTCGCATACGCGTCAAAGCCGACCCGATGCATGGAAAACAGCTGGTCGCGCAGCACGTCGCCGATGGCGCGTAATTCTCCGCGGAAACCCAGGCGGGCGCGCAGGTTGAAGGCGATGGAATAGCCGCGGCCATCCGTGAATTTCGGAAAATCCACGCCGATGACGGGCAACACATCCACGTCGGCCGCCAGTTCTTCCGGGCGCTCGTCGCTGGCCAGCCAGACGCCGATGTCGGGCAGGCGCGCGGCCAGGGTTGCGCGCTGGGCTTGCCAAACGAGCAAGGGGACGATGACCTTGCCTGCAGGCACGACGACCGTTTCCGGCGTGTCGGTCTCATCGAGGCGCAGCAAGCCCCAGGTATTTGGCACCACGGCGGCGTTCTTGATGATTTCTTCGCGTACTTCAAACATATTCGTCTTCTCCCACCAGGTTGCCGACCGTGATCGGCGTTGCATATACGTGTTCCTTGAACGGCGCCAGGCCCAGGCGCTGGGCCGTGTCGACGAAGCGCTCGCCTTCATGGCGGTCGCGCACGTAGACGTGCAGCAGGCGGCCGATGACTTCAGGCATCTGCAGGGAAGAGAACGATGGTCCGATGATCTTGCCGATGGCCGCGTTGTTGCCTTGCGCGCCGCCGATCGACACTTGATACCATTCGCTGCCATCCTTGTCGACGCCGAGGATGCCGATGCTGCCCACGTGATGGTGGCCGCAGGCATTGATGCAGCCGGAAATATTCAGTTCGATCTCGCCGATGTCGTGCTGGAAGTCGATGCTGTCGAAGCGCTCGGCGATGGCGGCCGCGATCGGCAGCGACTTGGCGTTCGCCAGCGAGCAGAAATCGCCGCCTGGGCAGCAGATCATGTCCGTCAGCAAACCGATGTTCGGCGTGGCCAGGCCATGCGCCTTGGCTTCCTGCCACAGTGCGAACAGTTTTGACTGCTCCACATCGGCCAGCACCAGGTTTTGCTCGTGCGTCACGCGCAGTTCGCCAAAGCTGTAGCGGTCGGCGAGATCCGCCACGAAGTCGATCTGCTCGGCCGTCGCGTCGCCTGGCGGCACGCCCGTTTTCTTCAGGGACAGCACCACGGCCACGTAGCCGGGGCGCTGGTGCGGCTTGACGTTGCGCGCCAGCCAGTTGACATAGGCCTTGTTGTCCGCATGTTCCGTCTTGTAGTCGAGTTCCGGCAGGGCCAGGTAGGCGGGCGGATTGAAGAAGTCCGCCACGCGCTGCATTTCCTCTGCCGTCAAGGTTTCCGGACCGTCCTTCAGGTCGACCCATTCCGCTTCCACCTGGCGCGTGAATTCTTCCACGCCGATGGCTTTCAGCAAGATCTTGATGCGCGCCTTGTATTTGTTGTCGCGGCGGCCGTGCA
Source organism: Janthinobacterium sp. TPC_1 (assembly GCF_056037845.1). Taxonomy (NCBI): domain Bacteria; kingdom Pseudomonadati; phylum Pseudomonadota; class Betaproteobacteria; order Burkholderiales; family Oxalobacteraceae; genus Janthinobacterium; species Janthinobacterium sp. TPC_1. The sequence goes on from NZ_CP195157.1 coordinate 3,159,025, forward strand.
GGTTGTACACGCGCATGATGGCCTGGATGTACGTCAGCAAATGCTGCCATGGCAGGAAGTCGCGCACGACGACGCTGCCCAGGATAGGCGTGCGGCCCATGCCGCCGCCCGCCATCACCTTGAAGCCCACTTCGCCAGCTGCGTTGCGCACGGCCGTCAAGCCGATGTCGTGCACGGCGATGGCGGCGCGGTCTTCCTCGGCGCCATTGATGGCGACCTTGAATTTACGTGGCAGGGCGATGAATTCGGGGTGGAAGGTGCTCCACTGGCGCAATACTTCCGCGTACGGGCGCGGATCGATGATTTCATCGGCGGCCACGCCGGCGAACGGGTCCGATGTTGTATTACGGATACAGTTGCCGGAAGTCTGGATCGCGTGCATTTCCACGGACGCCAGGTCCGTCAGGATATCGGGCGTCTGTTCCAGTTCGATCCAGTTGAACTGGATGTTCTGGCGCGTGGTGAAGTGGCCATAGCCGCGGTCATACTTGCGCGCGATGTGCGCGAACATGCGCATCTGCTTAGCCGACAGCAAGCCGTACGGCACGGCGATGCGCAGCATGTAGGCGTGGCGTTGCATGTACAGGCCGTTTTGCAGGCGCAGCGGAATGAATTCCTCTTCCGTCAGTTCATTGGCGATACGGCGCGCAACCTGGTCTCGGTACTGGGCGATGCGTTCTTTGATGATGAGGTGGTCGTACTGATCGTAATGGTACATATCAATTCCTAAAAAAGCCGGGGTGCTGGAAGATTGCCTGGGATTATGTTCTTGATACTGCTCTTGTCACTTGTTCGGTCATTAATAGATTAGCTTCACTGCCACGCCGGTCAAGGTCATCGCCAGCAAGACTCTTAAAAACTTTTCCGGCACGGAGCGGGCGACCCAGGAGCCGAGGGTGATGCCAGGCAGGGAGCCGACCAGCAAGGAAGCCAGCAATTCCCAGTGGATGGAGCCGAGCCACCAGTGACCGAGGGCGGCGATGGCCGTCAGGGGCACGGCGTAGGCGATGTCGGTGCCCGCCACTTCGGCCGAGCTCATGCGTGGATACAGCATCACCAGCAAGGTCGCGCCGATGCGCGGCCGCGATCGATCGACGAGACCGTCACCAGCACGCCCAGCACGGCGCCGGCGATGATGGTCGCGGCGGCAAGCTTGTTGCCTTGCAATTGTTTCTCGGGGTGCGCATTGATCCAGGCCAGCATGCGGCCCTTGAAAATGAGTGCCACGACGGTCAGCAGCACGGAGCCGGCGATCGAGTAACGGATGATCTGGCCGATTTCCGGCGACAGGGTGCCGAACGATTTCAGCGCCAGGGTCGCGATGACGGCGGCGGGCAGGGCGCCCATGCACAGGCGCTTGACGATATCCCAGCGGATGGTGCCGCGCAGGCGGTGCGTCAGGGTGCCCGCGCTCTTGGTGATCGAGGCGAACGCCAGGTCCGTGCCCACGGCCACGGAGGGCGGCACGCCAAACAGCAAGGTTAACAGCGGCGTCATCAGCGAACCGCCGCCCACGCCGGTCATTCCTACGAGTAATCCTACGGCAAATCCTGAGACTATATAAGACAAAGTCATGCTTGCACCCCCAAAGTACTCGCAATAGTAATAAACTTAGTGTTTATTCCAAACTACTAAGTACGCATTTGCTTATATGCGATATGCGTATATGCATGCATGCAAAATCATGGGTGGGGCGGAAACTCGGCAAATCACGGCAATCTAGGGCAAACCAGCAATGAATCTCCATCAACTGCGCTTCGTGCGCGAAGCGGTCCGGCAGAACTACAACCTGACGGACGCCGCCAAGGCATTATTTACGTCGCAACCGGGCGTATCGAAAGCCATCATCGAGCTGGAAGAGGAACTGGGCGTGGATATTTTCACGCGCCACGGCAAGCGCATCCGCGGCTTGACGGAGCCGGGCCGCCTGGTGCTGGAGTCCGTCGAGCTGATCATGCAGGAAATCGACAGCATGAAGCGCATCGGCAAGGAATTCGCGGCGCAGGACAGCGGCAGCTTTACCATTGCCACCACGCATACGCAGGCGCGCTACACCTTGCCCAAGGTCGTGCAAGCCTTCATGCTGAAGTTCCCGAAGGTCAGATTGTCATTGCTGCAAGGAAATCCGCGCCAGATCGCCGAGATGGTGCAGCGCGACCAGGCGGATCTTGCCATCGCCACGGAATCGATCGCCGCCATCGATGGTTTAATTACCTTGCCGTGCTATCAATGGGAGCACGTGGTGGTGGTGCCCGTCGATCATCCGCTGCTCAAGTCGAAGTCCGTGACCCTGGAAGAAATCGCCGCCTTCCCCCTGATTACCTATGACAGCGCGTTTGCCGGACGCAACAAGATCGACCACGCTTTCGTGCTGCGCGGCCTGAAACCGGACATCCTGCTGGAGGCCATCGACGCGGACGTGATCAAGACTTATGTGGAGTTGGGCATGGGGATTGGTATCATAGCGGGTATGGCCTTCGATGCCGAGCGCGACAAAGGCTTGCGCGCCATCCCTGTCGGCCACCTGTTCGGCATGAATGTGTCGCGCGTGGCCGTCAAGCAGGGCGCGTATTTGCGCAGCTATATCTATACCTTTATCGAGTTGCTGACGCCGACCCTGAATCGCAAGCTCATCGAGCAGGCGATGAGCGGTGATAAAGAGCACTACGAACTATAACAATGCATGAAGTCGGCCGGGCGAGGTGCCTGGCCAAGATTATTTAAGAAGAGAAGAAACAATGATTACCGATCAGCTTGCCAAATATTACGCCACCATCGCGCAGCAGTACGAGCGCGTCTATGACAAGCCCGAACGCCAGGAAGACCTGGAAGTGTTGCGCGACAAGGTCGCCGACGTGCTGGAAGGCCACACCGTGCTGGAACTGGCTTGCGGCACGGGCTACTGGACGGAAGTGGTCGCCGAGTCGGCCGAGTCCGTGCTGGCCACCGATATCAACGATGAAATGCTGGCGCTGGCCCAGGCCCGTGGCTTGCCCGACAACGTCACGTTTGCCAAGCTCGACGCATTCAACTTGCCCGACGACCTGCTGGGCAAGTTCACGGCCGTGTTCGCCGGCTTCTGGTGGTCGCACGTCAAGCGCGAAGACCAGGACAAATACCTGAAGCAATTGCGCAGCAAGCTGGGCAAGGACATCCTGCTGGTACTGATCGACAATTCCTATGTCGATGGCAGCAGCACCGTGATCGCGCGCACCGACCTGGAAGGCAATACGCACCAGTTCCGCACGACGGATGGGGGCGAGCGCTACGAAGTGTTGAAGAACTTCCCTTCGGATAGCCACCTGCGCAAGAAGTTCGCCCACTCGGCCCGTGAAATCCGCATGAAGCGCCTGGAATACTACTGGCTGCTGAGCTGCCGCCTGAAGTAAGGCCGGCACGGCAAGACAAACCGCCTGCGGGCGGTTTTTTTTTTTCGCCTGTTGTTTTTATCTGACACGATGTTGTGCCAAAAAGCAACATCTTGTCGATGTCATATTGTTGAAGTATTTCGTGGGCATGATTCGGTTCAGCAGCTAGGCAGCTCAGCAGCAGCTCAACTTGTCCAACCTAATGTAGAGAATCTCAAGTGAAAAAAATTACTCTGGCAGCATTGATCATCGGCACCTTCGCAGCAGCTACGGCGCAAGCACAATCGAACGTCACCGTGTATGGCCTGGTTGACCTCGGCATTGCCAAGACCACTGGCCAGCCGACGGTACAACGCGAAAACAATGCGTCGCGCCTCGGTTTCAAGGGTACGGAAGATCTGGGTGGCGGCCTGTCCGCAATTTTCAACCTGGAAAGTGAATTCCTGGCCGACACCGGCGCGCAAAAAGGCGTGTTGTTCGACCGTCAAGCGTATGTGGGCTTGAAAGGCGCGTTTGGTACCGCCATCCTGGGCCGCACCAAGAATCTGGTCGATGGCACCATCGCCCGCGTCGACCCATTCAACACCTACGGCGTGGTCGGCAAGAACAATGAAACCCTGCTGCGTTCGGGCGTCGGCACGTCGCGCGTCAACAATGCCGTGACCTACAACAGCCCAAGCTTTGACGGTTTCGTGGGCAGCCTGCAATACGTGTTGAGCGAAGTCAACAGCGCTGACGCAGGCGTGATTGGCCTGGCAACCTACGACAATGGCCCGATCAGCTTGCACGCCGGCTACGAAAAAGCCGTGCAGGCAACGGCAACGGCAGCCAAGCCTGACCTGTGGTCCATCGGTGGCGGCTATAAATTCGGCCCAGCCAAGATCACGGCCGCTTACTCGAAAGGCGACACCAAGGTTGCCACGACTGGCGAATTCAAGTCCTACCTGATCGGCCTGAACTACACGGTGGGCGGCGGCGATGCCAAAGTGTCGTATGGCAAGCAAGAGCAAAGCAACAACAAGTTCAAGGATCAGGACACCATCAAGGAATTCGGCGTCGGTTACGACTACCACCTGTCGAAGCGCACCGATGTGTACGCTTACGCTGGCCGCGAGCGCGTCAAGTCGCTGACCTCGTACCAGATCGGTCTGGCACACAAGTTCTAAGCAGCATTCGCTGTAACGAAGCAAAGGCGCCTGCGGGCCTTTTTTTATTGCATCGCCGCTGCTGGCACTTCCTTATGCATGGGCAGCGAGATGTCGATGCGTGTGCCGCCCAGTTCGCTATCGGCGCCGATATGGATGCTGCCGTTCAAGCCCCACACCCGTTCGCGCATGCCCAGCAACCCCAGTGCCGTGGCTTTCTCCATGTCTTGCTCGGCAATGCCGCGGCCGTCATCCTGGATGGTGATGGCCAGCGAGGAATCGATGCGGTGCAGGGCGATGGTGATGTGGTTCGCTTCGGCATGGCGCGCGATATTCGTCAGTGCTTCCTGCACGATGCGGTAGATGGCCGTGCTGCGCGCATCGTCGAGCACCAGGTCGGCCTCGTCGGCCAGCAAGTCGAAATGGATGGCGCGGCGCAGCAGGAAGTCGTGGCGCAGTTTTTGCAGTGCAAAATACAAGCCCCCTTCGTCGAGTGCGCGCGGACGCAGGTTGCTGGCGATGCGCCGCAGCGAGGTGATGGCTGTCACCAGCAATCCGTCCATGTTTTGCAGCAACGCTTGCAGGGGCACGGTCGTGTCCGTATGCTGGCGCACCAGGGTCAGGTCGACGCGCAAGGTGGCCAGCAATTGTCCCAGGTCATCATGCAGCTCGCGCGCGATATGCTTGCGCTCTTCTTCGCGGATGGATTGCAGCGCGCTCGACAATTCACGCAGTTGCGAAAAGGAGCGGGCCAGCTGTTCATGCATCTGCTGGCGCGCGGTAATGTCGCGCACGATGATGGTAAACACGCTTTGGCCGTTTTCCTGCATGGCCGAGAGCGAACCTTCGAGGGGAAACATGGCGCCATCGCTGCGCCGGCCCGTCAAGGTGTAATCGGTGGCGCGCCGGCCCGTCAGGCGCAGCTCCTGGCTGATGTCATCGAACGGCGGATCGCCTTCATGCCTGCCCAGGCTGCGCAAGTCGCGCAGGATATAGTGGCCCAGGCGCATGCCGCGCATGCCGGCCGGCGTGTCGTCGAACAACCTGGCTGCCGCCGCGTTCGCATGCAGGATGATTTGCCGGCTGTCGATGCTGATGATGGCGTCGCTGGCGCTGTCGATGATGGCTTGTCCGCGCGCCTGCCGTTGCCGGCGGGCTTTCAGTGGAGGAAACAAGCACAGCAAAAGCGCCGCCGCCATGCCCAGCGGCAAGATGCGCAGCAGTGCAGGACTGCCTCGGTCGGGCATGGGGTTCTCCTTGCAATGTGTACGAAGGCAGGCAAGACAGGGATGGCGGGCAGGACTCTATCTAGCCTATGCCTGTTGGCGCGGCGTGGCTTGATGTGGCGCAGGAAGGGGAGCGGAAGAGATCAATACGCCGCGCCGGCAAGGCCGGGCGGCGGCGTGCGATTTACATTTGCTTGAACAGGTGCAGGAAACTGCGGCTCACTTCGAGCTTGTCGGATTTGCCCTTGATGAGCACCAGGTGGCGGCCGCGGATGTCGCGCGTCACGCCTTCGATGGCATTCACGTTGACCAGGGTGGCGCGGTGGATTTGCCAGAACAGCGAAGGGTCGAGCTCTTCGGCCAGGTCGCGCACGGGCTTGCGGATCAGCGCCTCATACTTGGCTGTCTGCACGCAGGTGTATTTCTCGTCAGAACGGAAAAATAAAATCTCTTCCACGGGGATCATGCGCAAGTCCTGGCCGATGCTGGCCTGTATCCATTGCAAATACGTGGGCTTGGCCGTGATTTTCTCCGCCAGCTGCGACAGCATGGCCGTGACGCTGCTGTTGACGTCCAGCGCCGGCTTGTTCAAGTGCGTTTTCAGGCGTTCCACCGTCACCAGCAGGCGCTCATGCTCGGGCGGCTTGAGCACGTAGTCGACGGCGCCCCGTTCGAACGCTTCGACGGCGTGGCTATCATAGGCCGTGACGAAGACGATATGGGTCTTGCTGCCTATTACCTGCGCCGCTTCCATGCCCGTCTTGCCGGGCATGCGGATATCGAGGAAGGCAAAGTCAGGCTTGAGTTGTTCCACCAGTTCGATCGCTTGTCGCCATTCTTGGCTTCGCCGATGATTTCCAGTTCGGGCCAGGCCTGGCCCAGGCGCAGGCGCAGCTGGTCGCGCATCAGTCTTTCGTCGTCGGCAATAATAGCGGTAGGCATAAGTCTCAAGTGTGAACGGGCGAAGATTGATTATTCAATGATTTAGCGTTTTTATCAACTGTCTTATTTGGACAGCTGATACGGCACTTCGATCACGGCGCACACGCCGGAGGGTTGATTTGGCGTAATGGTCAGGCTGCCTTGGTCACCATGCAACAGTTTCAGGCGTTCGCGGATGGTGGGCAAGCCCAGGCCCGTGCCATCGCTGGGCACGACGCCAAAGCCGAGGCCGTCATCGGTGACGGTGACACGCAGCTTGCTGTGCGCCACTTCAGCCACGATGCGCAAGGTGCCGCCTTCCGGCTTGACTTCCAGGCCGTGCTTGATGGCATTTTCCACCATCGATTGCAGCATCATGGGCGGGAAGGCTGCGCTGCGCAGGCCGTCAGGAATCTGGAAGTCGACGGTCAGGCGTTCTTCCATGCGCATTTTCAGCAGGTTCAGGTACGCTTGCACCATGTCCGCTTCGCGGCCCAGGTTGGTAATCAGGGCGTTGTCGCGCATTTGCGGCAGCACCGCACGCAGATACTGGATCAGGCTGCGTTGCATCTTGGCCGCGCGCGGCGGGTCGACCTGGATCAGGTGCTCGACGGAAGCAAGCGTATTGAACAGGAAGTGCGGCTCGACTTGCGCCTGCATCATCTGCATCTTCGCTTCGCTGAGCTGGCGCTGCATGGATTCGCGCTCGGCCGCTTCATTCGCCGTGACGGTTTCCGCTTCGGCGCGTTTCTTGCCGCCGACCAGGGCTTTCATGGCGAACAGGGCCAATACCAGCAGCGAGACGAAGCTCTTGAACCAGGTGGAAGCTTGCTGGTGGTAGCGCGAAACCTTTTGCTCCGCAGCATCATCGACCGCTTCTTCGATGGCATTCGACAACTCTTCGCCGATTTTGCGGGGGCAGTTCGATATGGACTTCTTCTCCCGAAGCATTGGTGGTCACCGGATAGCTGGGCTTGGCGGGGGCGGCTGGCGGTTCGGGCGGTGCCGGCGGCACCGCGTTTGCGTGCTCGTCCGCCTCAGCGGCATCGGCCGGTTCGCTGGCCGCATCGGTGGCGCTGCCACGCCGATTCTTGCTGTTGCGGGGATTAAAATGGATGCCCGTATCGTCGATCAGGATATTGGTTTCCCCCGAGCCCTTATTGCTGCGTTTGTGCGACTTGATGACCACTTCTTCGTCCGGACTGGACGAGAACAGTTCATCTTGCAAAATGGAGCCGGCGATCAGGGCCAGTGCAGCGAACAGGAAAAATTTCCACCAGGACAGCTGGGTGACCCAGGTCGTCGTCGCGTCGAATGCCCGCTGCAACCAGGCGAGGATGGTCTTCAACAGTTGAGGCAGGCTGGAAATCGGGAGCATGTGGACGCTTTCAAATACAAGATACAAGAGTTAATCGACGCGGCGGACAAGTTTAACCTGTTGTTGCGCCGTGTCAGAGTCTGATGTTGCCACTGTGCCTAAAGCCATGGCCCGACGCCAGCCCCTTGCGACAGGCTGCACAAAAGGGCGCTTGAAGTGAGTGCTTTGCCTGCTGGGCGGAGAGTTGTTCGGATGGGGCTGCAAAATAGCCCTTGCGGCGCGCGCAGGGCAGGGCTATAATTCGCCCCCTCGCTGAACGACGCATGTAAATGCCGAGTAAAGCAGGGTGAAAAAAGAAGGTTGACGAATTAGCCGAAACGCTTCATACTCTTCCTTCTTCGCAGCTGACAAACACAACGCTTTGTCGATGGCGCGAGAGTGGCAAATAAGCAGTACCGAATACAGTTCTTTAACAATTAACAGTCGATAAGTGTGGGCATTTGATGTAGTGCAGCGCCGATCTTCGGATTGGCGTCATACTTAAAATATCAAATGTTCACAAGAAATAATGAAATAGGCGCTACGAAAGTAGTAGCCTGTCAGTTTTTTGAGTGAGCGACCCGTCGCAAGACGGTGCCAATAAAATGGCAAAGTAACAGAGATTAAACTGAAGAGTTTGATCCTGGCTCAGATTGAACGCTGGCGGCATGCCTTACACATGCAAGTCGAACGGCAGCACGGAGCTTGCTCTGGTGGCGAGTGGCGAACGGGTGAGTAATATATCGGAACGTACCCTGGAGTGGGGGATAACGTAGCGAAAGTTACGCTAATACCGCATACGATCTAAGGATGAAAGTGGGGGATCGCAAGACCTCATGCTCGTGGAGCGGCCGATATCTGATTAGCTAGTTGGTAGGGTAAAAGCCTACCAAGGCATCGATCAGTAGCTGGTCTGAGAGGACGACCAGCCACACTGGAACTGAGACACGGTCCAGACTCCTACGGGAGGCAGCAGTGGGGAATTTTGGACAATGGGCGAAAGCCTGATCCAGCAATGCCGCGTGAGTGAAGAAGGCCTTCGGGTTGTAAAGCTCTTTTGTCAGGGAAGAAACGGTGAGAGCTAATATCTCTTGCTAATGACGGTACCTGAAGAATAAGCACCGGCTAACTACGTGCCAGCAGCCGCGGTAATACGTAGGGTGCAAGCGTTAATCGGAATTACTGGGCGTAAAGCGTGCGCAGGCGGTTTTGTAAGTCTGATGTGAAATCCCCGGGCTCAACCTGGGAATTGCATTGGAGACTGCAAGGCTAGAATCTGGCAGAGGGGGGTAGAATTCCACGTGTAGCAGTGAAATGCGTAGATATGTGGAGGAACACCGATGGCGAAGGCAGCCCCCTGGGTCAAGATTGACGCTCATGCACGAAAGCGTGGGGAGCAAACAGGATTAGATACCCTGGTAGTCCACGCCCTAAACGATGTCTACTAGTTGTCGGGTCTTAATTGACTTGGTAACGCAGCTAACGCGTGAAGTAGACCGCCTGGGGAGTACGGTCGCAAGATTAAAACTCAAAGGAATTGACGGGGACCCGCACAAGCGGTGGATGATGTGGATTAATTCGATGCAACGCGAAAAACCTTACCTACCCTTGACATGGCTGGAATCCCCGAGAGATTGGGGAGTGCTCGAAAGAGAACCAGTACACAGGTGCTGCATGGCTGTCGTCAGCTCGTGTCGTGAGATGTTGGGTTAAGTCCCGCAACGAGCGCAACCCTTGTCATTAGTTGCTACGAAAGGGCACTCTAATGAGACTGCCGGTGACAAACCGGAGGAAGGTGGGGATGACGTCAAGTCCTCATGGCCCTTATGGGTAGGGCTTCACACGTCATACAATGGTACATACAGAGCGCCGCCAACCCGCGAGGGGGAGCTAATCGCAGAAAGTGTATCGTAGTCCGGATTGTAGTCTGCAACTCGACTGCATGAAGTTGGAATCGCTAGTAATCGCGGATCAGCATGTCGCGGTGAATACGTTCCCGGGTCTTGTACACACCGCCCGTCACACCATGGGAGCGGGTTTTACCAGAAGTAGGTAGCTTAACCGTAAGGAGGGCGCTTACCACGGTAGGATTCGTGACTGGGGTGAAGTCGTAACAAGGTAGCCGTATCGGAAGGTGCGGCTGGATCACCTCCTTTCTAGAGTTTGCACGAACCAGTAATGGTTCACGCATCAAATGTTCACACTTATCGGCTGTTTAATTAAGAAGAAACAGTAGTCGTAGTAGCACCGCGTTGGGGCTGTAGCTCAGCTGGTTAGAGCACCGTGTTGATAACGCGGGGGTCGTTGGTTCGAGTCCAACCAGCCCTACCAGTCATACCCAGGGGGATTAGCTCAGCTGGGAGAGCACCTGCTTTGCAAGCAGGGGGTCGTCGGTTCGATCCCGTCATCCTCCACCAATACTTTGAAAGTGCAAACGTAAGCCGGTCAACAAGACTGTGGTTTAGGTTTGATCTTTTAGCGATCAAAGCTGTTTCGTTCTTTAACAATCTGGAAGAAGTAAAGATTATTTATTGATCGGTTTGCCGTAACAAGCAAATCGATGGGTAATGATTGTATGTATCAACAAACAAGCAACAACGTTGTACTTTCTTATCCCTGTAGTGCTCTTTGATTACCTAGTAATCAGAGGCTAACGTTATAGGGACAAGCGAATAAGTGCACATGGTGGATGCCTTGGCGATTACAGGCGATGAAGGACGTAGTAGCTTGCGATAAGCTGCGGGGAGTGAGCAAACACACTTTGATCCGCAGATTTCCGAATGGGGCAACCCACCCTTTTAGGGTATTGCATACTGAATACATAGGTATGCAAAGCGAACGCGGCGAACTGAAACATCTAAGTAGCTGCAGGAAAAGAAATCAACCGAGATTCCCAAAGTAGCGGCGAGCGAAATGGGAAGAGCCTGTACGTGATAGTCGGACCGATAACAGAATCCTCTGGAAATAGGAGCCATAGTGGGTGATAGCCCCGTATGTGAAATCGGACCGGTGGTACTAAGCGTACGACAAGTAGGGCGGGACACGTGACATCCTGTCTGAATATGGGGGGACCATCCTCCAAGGCTAAATACTCGTAATCGACCGATAGTGAACCAGTACCGTGAGGGAAAGGCGAAAAGAACCCCGGAAGGGGAGTGAAATAGATCCTGAAACCGTGTGCATACAAACAGTAGGAGCGGACTTGTTCCGTGACTGCGTACCTTTTGTATAATGGGTCAGCGACTTACATTCAGTGGCAAGGTTAACCGCATAGGGAAGCCGTAGAGAAATCGAGTCCGAATAGGGCGATCAGTCGCTGGGTGTAGACCCGAAACCAAGTGATCTACTCATGGCCAGGATGAAGGTGCGGTAACACGCCCTGGAGGTCCGAACCCACTAATGTTGAAAAATTAGGGGATGAGCTGTGGGTAGGGGTGAAAGGCTAAACAAACTTGGAAATAGCTGGTTCTCTCCGAAAACTATTTAGGTAGTGCCTCAAGTATCACCATCGGGGGTAGAGCACTGTTATGGCTAGGGGGTCATTGCGACTTACCAAACCATTGCAAACTCCGAATACCGATGAGTGCGAGCTTGGGAGACAGACGTCGGGTGCTAACGTCCGGCGTCAAGAGGGAAACAACCCAGACCGCCAGCTAAGGTCCCAAAGATTGGCTAAGTGGAAAACGAAGTGGGAAGGCTAAAACAGTCAGGATGTTGGCTTAGAAGCAGCCATCATTTAAAGAAAGCGTAATAGCTCACTGATCGAGTCGTCCTGCGCGGAAGATGTAACGGGGCTAAGCCAGTCACCGAAGCTGCGGATATCCTTTATTGGATATGGTAGGAGAGCGTTCTGTAAGCCTGCGAAGGTGTCTTGTAAAGGATGCTGGAGGTATCAGAAGTGCGAATGCTGACATGAGTAGCGATAATGGGGGTGAAAAGCCTCCACGCCGTAAGCCCAAGGTTTCCTGTTCAACGTTCATCGGAGCAGGGTGAGTCGGCCCCTAAGGCGAGGCAGAGATGCGTAGCTGATGGGAAGCAGGTTAATATTCCTGCACCGTCGTATGATGCGATGGGGGGACGGATCGCGGAAGGTTGTCCAACTGTTGGAATAGTTGGTTTCTGTCTCATAGAAGGCGCTTAGGCAAATCCGGGCGCGGAATTCAAGGGGATGGGACGAGTGAATTTATTCACGAAGCAATCGGAAGTGGTTCCAAGAAAAGCCTCTAAGCTTCAGTCATACGAGACCGTACCGCAAACCGACACAGGTGGGCGAGATGAGTATTCTAAGGCGCTTGAGAGAACTCGGGAGAAGGAACTCGGCAAATTGGTACCGTAACTTCGGGAAAAGGTACGCCCCGGTAGCTTGATTGGTTTACTCCATGAGGGTGAAAGGGTTGCAATAAACTGGTGGCTGCGACTGTTTAATAAAAACACAGCACTCTGCAAACACGAAAGTGGACGTATAGGGTGTGACGCCTGCCCGGTGCTGGAAGATTAAATGATGGGGTGCAAGCTCTTGATTGAAGTCCCAGTAAACGGCGGCCGTAACTATAACGGTCCTAAGGTAGCGAAATTCCTTGTCGGGTAAGTTCCGACCTGCACGAATGGCGTAACGATGGCCACACTGTCTCCTCCCGAGACTCAGCGAAGTTGAAATGTTTGTGATGATGCAATCTACCCGCGGCTAGACGGAAAGACCCCATGAACCTTTACTGTAGCTTTGCATTGGACTTTGAACCAATCTGTGTAGGATAGGTGGGAGGCTTTGAAGCGGGGACGCTAGTTCTCGTGGAGCCAACCTTGAAATACCACCCTGGTTTGTTTGAGGTTCTAACCTTGGTCCGTTATCCGGATCGGGGACAGTGCATGGTAGGCAGTTTGACTGGGGCGGTCTCCTCCTAAAGTGTAACGGAGGAGTTCGAAGGTACGCTAGATACGGTCGGACATCGTGTTGATAGTGCAATGGCATAAGCGTGCTTAACTGCGAGACTGACAAGTCGAGCAGGTACGAAAGTAGGACATAGTGATCCGGTGGTTCTGTATGGAAGGGCCATCGCTCAACGGATAAAAGGTACTCTGGGGATAACAGGCTGATTCCTCCCAAGAGTTCATATCGACGGGGGAGTTTGGCACCTCGATGTCGGCTCATCACATCCTGGGGCTGTAGCCGGTCCCAAGGGTATGGCTGTTCGCCATTTAAAGTGGTACGTGAGCTGGGTTTAAAACGTCGTGAGACAGTTTGGTCCCTATCTGCCGTGGGCGTTGGAAATTTGAAGGGGGCTGCTCCTAGTACGAGAGGACCGGAGTGGACGAACCTCTGGTGTACCGGTTGTCACGCCAGTGGCATTGCCGGGTAGCTAAGTTCGGAAGAGATAACCGCTGAAAGCATCTAAGCGGGAAACTTGCCTTGAGATGAGATTTCCCAGAGCCTTGAGCTCTTTGAAGGGTCGTTCGAGACCAGGACGTTGATAGGCTGGGTGTGGAAGTGCAGTAATGCATTAAGCTAACCAGTACTAATTGCCCGTACGGCTTGTCCCTATAACCTTAGCAGGTACAGAGGATAAGACGGTACAACGTTGCGTGTGTGTTGATACACCGATTCATTACCCTTAATCTTTGCTTCTTCCAGATTCATGGCTTTGTCGTCCTACAGGAGACAAATGCCGGTACAAGTTATGCCTGATGACCATAGCAAGTTGGTCCCACCCCTTCCCATCCCGAACAGGACCGTGAAACAACTTTGCGCCGATGATAGTGCTGCAACCAGTGTGAAAGTAGGTTATCGTCAGGCTTGTTATTTGGTGAAACAGCCCCCGGCTGTTCCACCTAGAGAAAAACCCGATCAGCAATGGTCGGGTTTTTTTTCGTCCGCTGATTTTATCTACGCCAGCGCTTGCCGGGTTTTTGAAAGGGATATCTTGTCTGCTGTGCATACATTGGAGCAATTACGCGCTGGCCAACTGGCCGGCCTGCGCCGCCTGACGCTGTCCTGCGGCTTGGCGGACTTCCCCCGTGAGATCTTCGACCTGGCCGACAGCCTGGAAATCCTCGATCTGTCCGGCAATGCGCTGTCCACGCTGCCCGACGATTTACCGCGCCTGCACCAGCTGCGCATCATTTTTTGCTCGGATAATCTGTTCACTACCTTGCCGGCCGTGCTCGGTTCCTGTCCTGCACTGGAAATGATCGGCTTCAAGGCGAACCGGATACGCCACGTGCCGGCCGCAGCCTTGCCATCCAGGCTGCGCTGGCTGACCCTGACCGATAATGCCATCGAGGCCTTGCCGGACGAGCTGGGCAAGTGTGGGCAATTGCAGAAACTCATGCTGGCAGGCAATTGCCTGAGTCACTTGCCTGCTTCTCTGGCGAACTGCCGCCAGCTGGAACTGGTGCGCATTGCCGCCAACCGTTTCACGGCGCTGCCCGACTGCCTGCTGGCCTTGCCACGCCTGAGCTGGCTCGCGTATGCGGGCAATCCCTTCACGCAAGCGCGTGAACTGGCGGCCCTGAGCGGCGCCGGGACGGCGGGCGTGGCCTGGCCGCGCCTGCAACTGGCGCAGCAGCTGGGGGAGGGGGCCTCGGGCGTGATTTCCCGTGCCCGCCTCGATGGCTGCACGGATGTCGCCGTCAAAGTATTCAAGGGGGCGATGACCAGCGACGGCTTGCCGCGCAGCGAAATGGCGGCCTGTGTCAGCGCCGGCGCCCATGCGGGCCTGATTCCCATCCTGGGGACGCTCGATGCGCATCCGCAAGGGGCGCTGGGACTCGTCATGCCGCTCGTTGACGCGGCCTTCCGCAACCTGGCCGGGCCGCCCAGCCTGGCGTCGTGCACGCGCGACGTGTATGCTGAGGGTGTGCGCTTTGACGCAGCGCAAGCGCTGGCCATTGCCCAGGGCATCGCCTCGGCCGTGTGCCAGCTGCATGGGCGCGGCATCGTGCATGGCGACCTGTATGCGCACAACATCCTGCATGCGGACGGCGGTGCCTGCCTGCTGGGCGACTTCGGCGCGGCGTCCATGTTTGCGCCCGGCTCGCCGCAAGGGGACTTGCTGCAGGGCATAGAGGCGCGTGCCTTTGGCGTGTTGCTGGGCGAGTTGATCGCGCATTGTGCTGCCCCCTTGCCCGTCTTGCAGGCCGTGCAGGAAGCTTGCCTGCAGGAAGACGCGCTGCGGCGGCCACAGTTTGACGTGATCGAGCGGCAATTGCTGGAAATGTTCCCCGCATAAAAAAATGGCGCAGCCTTCGCAGGCTGCGCCATTTTTATGTCAGGCTGGCAAGATTCAGCTTGCTACCTGGATTTCTTTTTCCGGCAGGGCGATCTGGTTGTCGACGCTGAACTGGTAGTCCTTGAAGACGTGTTCGGCCGTCAGGATCTGGTATTCGCCATTGTCCAGCTTATGCGTGGTGTCCTTCAGGCGATACGTGTAGTGGCCGCAAGTCCAGCAGTTGAAGTTGCGCATGTGGGTGCACAGGCAAGTCTTGTCCATCACGACGACGGTTTTTTGTTCCGGATGGGCGGCAACTTCGCGGTTGTACGAGTTGATGTACGCGCAGTTGCCCGTCGCGTCGAGCAGGTAGCCATACGATTCGCAGCCTGGACGGATGCCGGCGCCGATGGCGGGCGTGTTCTTCAGCATGCGCATCGGGTAGCCGGTCGGCGAGACGCCGTTGACGATGATGTCTTCTTCCGAGGCTTTGTAGTATTCCTGCTTGACCTTGTTTGGCAAGCCGCATTCCTTGGTGACGGTAAAGCGCGTCGCCACTTGCACGCCGGCCGCGCCCGCTTCCAGGAAGGAGACGGCGTCGCTGCCCGTGAAGATGCCGCCCGCGGCGATCAGCGGGATGTCCAGCTGTTCCGCTTTCAGGTAGGCCAGCAGTTCCGCCGTGATCGTGTGCAGGTCGTAATTAGCCCAGTCCATGCCGAAACCCAGGTGGCCGCCGGCCAATGGTCCTTCGACGATGATGAAGTCGGGCAAACGGTCCAGCTTGGCGTTCTTGCGCAGGAAAATCTGCAAGGCGCGCACGGACGAGACGATGATGCCCAGCTTGGCATCGCGGAAACGGGGATGGTCGGCCATCAGTGCGAACGAACCGAAGTGCAGACCGGCGGACAGGGTGATGCCGTCGATGCCCGCGTCCAGCGCCGCATTCAGGCGCACGCGCAAGGTTTCGCGGGGGCCGTTCATGGTCAGCTTTTCCATGCAATTGACGAAGATCAAGCCATCGCCTTTTTTCGCTTCCATGGTGCGGCCGATATGCAGGCGCTGCGCTTCCGCCAGGCGGCCCAGGTCGAATTGCACCACGGCCTTGTCGCTGTTATTGATGTTGAATTTGTACAGTTTCGTCTTGTCTTTGACGAAGGTGGTGTCGAACCGGCGATCCGACACGTCTTCCACCATGGCATCGGAGATATGCCCGATACCGTTCAGCCGGGCCGCTTCCAGGGCCAGCTCCGACGTGGAAATATCCACACCCATTCCGCCTATCATGATGGGCACATATTCTTTTTTGCCAAATCGCAGGCGGAAATCATCAACACGTTTCATTGCTATCCTTAGACTACCGTGGTTATCACTGAGCCAGATGTACGGTCAAACCCGCTGCCGGTCAGGCGCGCGGGCGCATGTAGCTGTGCGCAGCTTCAATTCTACCCCAAGCGGGCGGGCTCTCCGAGGCAGAGCTTGCCACCATGCGGGCGCAAGCGCAGGCCGGAGCGTGCGCATCATCGAAATTAATCGCGGAAATTATTAAATTCCAGCGGCATGTCGGGCACGTCCTTGCGCAGCATGGCCATGGCCGCCTGCAGGTCGTCGCGCTTGGCGCCCGTGACGCGCACGGCTTCACCCTGGATGCTCGCTTGCACTTTCATCTTGCTGTCCTTGATGACGCGCACGATTTTCTTGGCATCATCCGATTCGATGCCATTCTTGATCTTGATGATCTGCTTGACCTTGTCGCCGCCGATCTTCTTGATGTCGCCTTCGTCGAGGAAGCGCACATCGACCTTGCGTTTGGTCAATTTGTTCGTCAGCACGTCACGTACCTGGCTGAGCTGGAATTCCGAGTCCGCAAACGCGGTCAATTCGTTTTCCTTGTGTTCGACGCGGGCGTCACTGCCCTTGAAGTCGAAGCGGGTCGTGATTTCCTTGTTGGATTGCTCGACGGCATTCTTGACTTCGATCATATCGGCTTCGGAGACTACATCAAATGACGGCATGGTCTGTTCCTTTTCTTGTTAAAGCGAGCGCGCGCTCGGCGCGCTGGGCCTTGGCGGCTGATTCTGCGCCATGGGATGGCCCTGTTAAAGATGCGACATTTTAACGGACAACGGGCAAGTCGCCCTTGTCCTGAGGTGGTTTTTTGTCGCTTTCGCTCTATAATCGAGCAAAATTTCCCTATCCCATGCATCCAGAGCTCACCATCGAACACAATTACAACCTCCAGCGCCTGAATACCTTCGGCATCACGGCCAATGCGGCCGCCTACGTACGCATCACTTCGCAGGCCGAATTGCAGGCGGCGCTGCAAGATCCGGCCCTGTCCGCCATGCCGCGCCTGATCCTGGGCGGCGGCAGCAACATCGTGCTCACGGGCGACTTTCCCGGCGTGGTGCTGCACATGGCCACGCGCGGCATGCGCCTGGCGCAGGCCGATTTCGACACGATACTCGTCACGGCCGCAGCCGGCGAGAACTGGCACGATTTCGTGCAATGGACCCTGGCGCAAGGCGTGGGCGGGCTGGAAAACCTGTCGCTGATCCCCGGCACGGTGGGCGCGGCGCCTATCCAGAATATTGGCGCGTATGGCGTCGAAATCAAGGATTATCTGCATAGCGTGAGCGTCATGCACAGCGCCAGCGGCATCGTCTTCGACATGGACCGCGACGCCTGCCGCTTCGCCTACCGCGACAGCATCTTCAAGCAGGCGGACGGGCGCGAACTGATCGTGCTGGAAGTAACGTTTGCCTTGCCGGCCCAGTGGCAGCCGAACTTGCGCTATGCGGAACTGGCGCAGGCCGTGGCCGAGCGTAATCTTGCCGAACCGACGCCGCAACAGGTGGCCGAGACGGTGATGGCGATCCGCCGCAGAAAATTGCCCGACCCGGCCGTGATCGGCAATGCGGGCAGCTTCTTCAAGAATCCGGTGGTGTCACGCGAGCAATGTCTTGCCTTGTTGGAACGTTTTCCTGCCTTGGTGCACCATGTGCAGCCCGATGGCACGGAAAAGCTGGCGGCCGGCTGGCTGATCGATCAGTGCGGCTGGAAGGGGAAAAACCTGGGGCCCGCGGGAGTGTATCCCAAGCAGGCACTGGTTCTGGTGAATAATGGCGGCGCTCGTGGCGCGGACATTACCCGGCTGGCGGAAGCGATACAGGATGATGTAGAGGCGAAATATGGCGTGCGCCTGTCGCCCGAGCCTGTGTTTGTCTAATTAAGCGAAATGGCAGACGTAATCGAGCGTCTCCACCGTTTCAATATCAAAATAGCTATTGCCCGGGACCTTGAATTCCTGGCCCGCGCCATAGCTGTTCCACTCCGTCGCGTCGGCCAGGCGCACCTTGCACACGCCGCCGACGACTTCCATGATTTCCGGCGCGCCCGTGTTGAAGCGCAACGATGACGGGAAAATCACGCCCACGCTTTTTTTCGTGCCGTCGGCCAGGATGACGTTGTGCGAGACGCATTTGCCGTCAAAGTAGATATTCGACTTCTTGACGACGCTGACATTGTCCAGTTGTGTGCTCATGCTTCACTTTCCTTGCTGTTAAAAATCAGTCTTCGACGTCATCGGCGCTCAGCACGCTGTTGCGTCCGCCGCGCTTGGCCGCGTACAGGGCCTGGTCGGCGCGGTTGATCAGTTGCTCGACCGTCGAGTCGGGCGATGGCACGACGGTGGCCACGCCGATCGAGATGGTGACGATGCCCGTGCTGGCCGCCGGGTTCTCGATCTGCAAGCCTTCCAGATGGCGCCGGCATGCTTCGGCGATCAGCAGCGCGCCGGCCGCTTCCGTTTCCGGCAGGATCAGGGCGAATTCTTCGCCACCGTAGCGGGCGGCGGCCAGGTCGGCCGGGCGTTTCAAATGTTCCGTCAGCACGGCGGCGACCTTTTTGAGGCACAAGTCGCCAGCCAGGTGGCCAAAGTGATCGTTATAGCTTTTGAAATGGTCGATGTCGCAGAATAGCAGGCTCAGCGGTGTTTTGTCGCGCTGGCCCCGCTGCCATTCGAATTGCAGGGTTTCATCGAAGCGGCGGCGGTTGGCGATGCCCGTCAAGCCATCGAGGGCGGCCAGTTTCTGTAATTCAATATTCGCGTCCGCCAGGTTTTTTTGGCTTTCTCGCAGGAAACGAAAGGCCTGGTCGCGCTGCAAGCGGCTGATGTGGGCTGCCGAGTGATAGCGTATGCGCGCCAGCAACTCCAGGCGGTCCGGCAGTTTCACTACGTAATCGTTGGCGCCGACGGCAAAGCTGTGCGCCTTCAGTTTCGGGTCGTCCTTGGCCGACATCACGATCACCGGCACGTGCGCCAGCGCCTCGTTTTCGCGGTACAGCTGGATCAGGGCGAAGCCGTCGATACCCGGCATCACCAGGTCTTGCAGGATGACGGTCGGCTGCAAGCGCAGCGCCGTATCGAGCGCTTGCGTGGCGTCGGTCACATAATGAAATTCGATATCCTGCTGGTCGCTGAGCATGCGCCGGACTGCCTCGGCAATGATCAACTGGTCGTCCACCAGCAGGACGCTGACCTTGAATTCGGTCAATGCGGGTTCGTGCTGGATGAAGCTCGAGGAGAATTCTGGCATTGCATTCTTTTCAGATGTTAGGGGAGGGCTCCCACCCATTGTTGAGTTTGGCGCCCAGGCGGCTGCGCAGGCTGGCGCCTATTCTATCCAGGGGCAGGATGTACTGCGCCGCATCAAGTTCGGCTGCCGCGCGCGGCATGCCGTACACGGCACTGCTGGCCTGGTCTTGCGCAATCGTCGTCTTGCCGGCGCGGCGCATGGCCAGCAAGCCATCGCCGCCGTCGCGTCCCATGCCTGTGAGCAATACGCCGATGGCGTCGCCGCGCCAGTGCTGCGCCACGCAGTTGAAGAATACATCGACGGACGGGCGGTAAACATACTCGCGCGGTGCTGCATCGTAACCCAAACGATAATTTTGATCTAGCAGCAGGTGGTCGTTGGTCTTGGCGATCAGTACCGTGCCCGATACCAGTTCGTCGCCTTCGGCGATCACGCGCACGGGCATGCTGAGCTGGTCATCGAGCCACTTGGCGAAGTGCGAGGCGAAGGTTTCATCGATATGCTGCACCACGACGATGGCGCAGCCGGGCGGCGCCGTCCAGCCGGACAGCACCTTGGCCACGGCCGATGGCCCGCCCGTCGAGGCGCCGATGGCCACCAGGGTCGATACCTGGCCATCGCCCCGTTCGCCGCCATTGGCCACGGCCTGGCGCGGCGGTGGCGTCTCTGCACTATGGCGTATCAGCTTGCCGATGGTCTTGATCTTGGCCAATAGTTCGCTGTCGCCGCCCACTTGTCCCTGCAGCACGGGCGTGGCGGTGACGTCGAGCGCGCCCGCGCCCAGCGCGCGGAAAACCTGGTTGACATTGTCTTGCGGGCGGCCCGTGACCACCAGGATGGCGCACGGGCTTTGCTCCATGATCAGGCGCGTCGCTTCCACGCCATCCATTTCCGGCATGTTCAGGTCCATCAGGATCAGGTCGGGGCGGTTGCCCTCGCACATGCGCACGGCTTCGAGTCCGGTGCGGGCAATCCACAGCACCTGGTGTTCCTGCGTGCTGGCCACCACCCGGCGCAGGGCCTCGGCGGCCATGGCGACATCGTTGGCAATGGCAATTTTCATGAAGTACAACTCATAAGCGGGCATCTCCTATCAGGTCGGCTACTGCGTCGAGCAAGGTCTCGTCGTGGAAGCTGCCCTTGGTCAGATAATAATCGGCGCCGGCGGACAGGCCGCGCGCGCGGTCTTCCGGGCGGTCCTTGTACGAGACGATCATCACCGGCAGCTTGTGCAGGTGCAGGTCCTTCTTGATCAACGAGACCAGTTCGATGCCATCCATGCGCGGCATGTCCACGTCGGTGATCACCAGGTCGTATTCGCCGCTGCGCACCACGTTCCAGCCGTCGATGCCGTCGATGGCCACGTCGACCTCGAAGCCGCGCGCCAGCAGCAGCTTGCGCTCCATTTCGCGCACCGTCAGCGAGTCGTCGACGACGAGGATGCGCTTGGCGCGGCGCTGCTGCGCGTGGCCGGCCTGCGCCAGCTGGTGCAGGCCGCCCTCGTGCAGCAGCTTGTCGATCGACAGCAGCAGATCGGGCACGTCGAGTATCAGTACCGGCTCGCCGTCGTCGAGCAGGGCGGCGGCGGAAATGTCGCGCATCTTGCCGAAGATCGGATCGATGGCCTGCACCGCCAGGCTTTGCTCGCCGCGGATGGCGTCCACCACCAGCGCATAGCTTTGCTTGCCGCGCCCGATCACCACCACGGGCAAGTCTTCGGCCTGGCTGGCCGCTTCGCCCAGCTCCAGCACCTGCGCGGCAGACACGAGCCCCAGATGCTCGCCCTTGAGCTCGAAGAACTGCTTGTTTTCCAGCGTATGGATGGCCGCTTGCGGCACGCGCACCACGCTTTCCACCTTGACGATGGGGATGGCGTAGGCTTCGCCGTGGACGTCGATCACCAGCGCGCGCACGATCGATTGCGTCAGCGGCAGGGTAATCAGGGCGCGGAAGCCCCGTCCCGGCTCCGATTCCAGGCGCACCGTGCCGTTTTGCTGGCGTATCGTCTCGTGCACGATATCGAGGCCCACGCCGCGTCCGGACAGCTGGTTGGCCGTCGCTTTCAGGCTGAAGGCGGGCAGGAACAGGAATTCCAGCAGCTCGCCCGGCGACAGCGCGGCGGCCATGGCGGGGCTGGCCATCTTGCGCTCGATGACGGACTGGCGGATTTTTTCCAGGTCGACGCCGCGCCCGTCGTCGCTGATCTCGATGCTCAGCATGCCGGCGCGGTGGCGCGCTTCCATGCGTATCGTGCCCAGCGCCTCCTTGCCCGCGTCGATGCGCTCGTACGGGCCTTCCATGCCATGGTCGATGGCATTCCTCAGCATGTGGTTCAGCGGGCTTTCGATCTTTGCCAGGATGTCGCGGTCGACCAGGGTGTCTTCGCCCTCGATTTCCAGCTGCACTTCCTTGCCCAGGCTGCGCGCCAGGTCGCGCACCATGCGGGGAAACGCGTGGATGCCGTCGCGGAAAGGGCGCATGCGCAGGGCCAGCACTTCGTCGACCATGCCTTGCGAGACGGCCAGCAGGCGCCGTTCATAGGTTTCGATGTCGGCGATGTGCTCGAGCATGAACTGCTTCAGCGGCTGCGTCTTTTGCAGTGCCAGCAGCGACTTTTCCATCAGGCCCGCATCGCCCGAACGGGAAATGGCTTCATGCAGGTGCTCGATGGCGGAAAACAGGCTGCTCTGGTTGCGCTTGAAACGCTGCAGCGCGCCGATGAACGGGTGCATCTGGTGCGCATTGATGGCGATTCGCTGGCCAGCGACAGCAGTTTGTCGAAGTTTTGCGCCGGCGCCTTGGCCGGTGCGGCACCCGTGCGGGGCGCAGGCGCGGCGGCCGGTTCCACTTCCTCGCCGGCCAGGCCGCTGGCCACGGGAACTTGCTGTTCGGCAACTTCCACCTGCAGTGGCGCAGCCGCAGCCGCCGGCACCGGTGGCGGGGCCGCAGGCAGGGCCGGCAGCTCCGGCAGGTCGGCGATGCCGGCGATGGCGTTCAGGGTCTGGTCGATCTGCGCCGCATTCGCGGCCAGCCACGCTTCGGCGCCCGCGTCGTCCAGGCGCGACAGCTGCACGATCAGGTCGACGCCCGACAGCAGCACGTCGACCCGTTCCGGCGTGAGTTTTAATCGGCCATGCTGGGCGGCAACAAAGCTATCTTCCATGCCGTGCGCCAGTTGCACCACCACTTGCAGGCCGACGATGGCGGCGGCGCCCTTGATCGAGTGCGCCGCGCGCATCATCGATTCGACGGCGGCCGCGTCGCCCGCATGGCGCTCCATGGCCAGCAAGCCATCGGTCAGAATCTGGGTCTGGCTGTCCGCCTCCATGCGGAACAGATCCAGCATGGAAAAGGCACTCAGGTCGCCGTGCTGGTCCTGGCTCATCGTAATAGTCTCGCAAGTTGAAAGCCGATCAGCGCCGTGTCGAGGCAGCCGATGCGCATGTCGCCCTCGGTGATGACACCGGACAGATAGCGCGACAGGCCCTTGTTGATGGTCGCCGCCGGCGCCTGCACCTTGGCAGAGGCGTAGCGCACGATGCCGTGCAGGTCAGCCACGGGCAGCGCATAGGCCTGCTCTTCCCAGCGCATCAGCAGCAGGCGCGCAAAGGTGTGGCGGCCGCGGGCCGCTGGCGCGCCCTGTTCGTCGATGCCCAGCAGGTGCGCCAGCGACATGCATGGATACAGCTTGCCGCCGATATTGACGATGCCCGCCAGGCCGCGCCCGCTGCGGTGCGGCAGCACTGCGGCCGGGCTTGCGGCGCCACGGAATCGAACACCTGCGTGGGCAGCGCCAGCCATTCGCGGCCGATGCGAAACACCAGCGCCGAGCTGTCGCGCACTTCGCCGCCCGCGTCGAGCTGGCGGAAGTGGCTGGCCCAGTCGCGCTGGTAGTGTGCATCCACGGGGCGCTGCAGGTTGCGCTGGGCGGCGCCCGCATACACCTCGCAGTTGCGGCAATGGACGTTGGCGGGCAGTTTGGGACAGCTCTGGTCGCCGACCACGCCGATATGGTTCCAGCAGTCGTCGATGGTTTCCAGAGTCTCGCTGGCGATGATGGTTGTCATGCGTGCCCCTTAGTTGGACGCCTGGCGGCGCTGGTAGATGCGCGCCGCGCGCGCCTTCAGGGTGGCGGCGGCCGTGTGGTTGCCATTGCGTTCGGCCAGCAGGGACAAATGGCACAGCGCCTCGTAATGGTCGGGCTGCAGGTAGATGCAGCGGCGCCAGTAATCGTCGGCCAGGTCCATCTTGCCGGCCAGCTCATTGATGATGCCCAACATGAAATACGCTTCCGCCGCCTCGGGCACTTTCGCCAGGTGGGCGTGGCATTTTTCGCCCGCTTCGCGCAGCTGGCCACGGTCGGCCAGCAGGCGCGCCTCGGCCAGCAAATCGGCTGGCGCGGCCGGCGCCGCCGGCACGGACACGGGGCGCGTGCGCGGCGCCGGTGGGACGGGCGCGGCGGAAGAGGAGGCTGCTACGGCAGCGCGCCTGGGCGCGGGCGGCACGCTGCGCAGGGGACGCGCGGCCGGCAGCGGTGCCAGCTGCACGGGACTGGCCGGCGCCGCCGTGTCCTTCTTCAGGGCGAAGGCCTGGCGGAACTGCAGCGTCGCAAAGCCGTTCTGGCAGAACGAGGGCACTTCCGCATAGCCGGCCAGCAGCATGCCGTCATCGGCCAGCAGGGCCGACAGATTGGCGATGGCGGCGCGCGTGGTCGGTTTGTCGAAGTAAATCAAGAGGTTGCGGCAGAAGATGACGTCGTAATGGCGGCTGTAGGTGGCCGTATCGAACTGCAGCAGGTTGCCCTGCCTGAAGGTGACTTGCTCGCGCAGGGCGTCGATGATGCGGTAGGCGTCGTCGGCCACGTGCGTGAAATAGCGTTCGCGGAAGGCCACGTCCTGCGCCCGGAAGGCGTTGCGGCCATACACGCCGGCCTGCGCCCGCTCGATGCAGCCGGGGCTCAGGTCATAGGCGTCGATGCTGAACGCCTGTTTCGGCACGCCGCCGTCGCGCAGCGCCATGGCCATCGAATACGGTTCCTCGCCGCCCGCGCACGGGATCGACAGGATGCGCGTGGCGCGCCCGCGCGCCCAGCGTTCCTGCACCAGTTCGACGGTGGCGTAGAACGCCTGCGGGTCGCGGAACAGCCACGATTCGGGCACCACCACCAGTTCGATCAATTGGGTCATTTCGGCCGGCGTGAGCGCCTGCAGATAGGCTGCGCTATCCGTAAAGCCCGTCTGCTCCATGCGCTGGTTGACGGCCCGCTCGGCCACGGTTCTGGAGACGGACAGGCCGGTCGCGCGGCGCAGCAGGGCTTGCGCCGTCATGCCGCGCTCGCGTCTTGAAACAGCAGCGCGCGCACGTCGGGCGGCAGCAGGTGTTCGAGTTCGACCAGTTGCACGATGCCGTCGGCATCGCTGGCCACCTGGCCCAGGAAGGGCGCCGTCGCCACGCCGCTATCCTCGAGCTGTTCCGCATCGAGGTCGGCGATGCCGCGCACCTGCGAAGCGAGCAAGCCCAGCGCGTGTGCGGTTGCGCCGCCAGGCGCGCGGTAGTCGACGATGACGATGCGCGTGTCGAACTGCGCGGCGGCGGCCGGCAGCCCCGCCAGGCGCGACAGGTCGATCACGGGCACGGGCGTGCCGTGCAAGTCCATCAGGCCGGCCACGTAATCGGGCGTGAGCGGCAACTGCTTCAGCTCCAGCAGCGGCAAGACGCGCACGATGCCGGCCAGGGGCAGGCCGTAGCGGTCGCGTCCGATGTGAAAGAGCAGTACTTTCATGGGGTCAGATGGTGACGGCGAAGGTCGACACGCTCGACTGCAGGTCGCCGGCCGCATATTGCAGCTGGTGCACCGCCTCGCTGGTGGCTTTCAAGGATTCCACCGTTTGCTGGGTGGCATCGTTGAGCTGCATCATGGTGTCGGAAATCTGCGACGCGCCGATCGCCTGCGACTGCATGCCTTGCAGCACGGCATCGAATTGCGGCGTGAGTTTTTGCACCTGGTCCATCACGGACGACAGTTGCTCGGCCACTTGCCGCACTTCGCCCACGCTGCGGCGAATTTCCTCCGAGAACTTATCCATGCCCATCACGCTGGCCGACACGGCAGATTGCATTTCCTTCAACATTTGCTCGATATCCCAGGTGGACACCGAGGTCTGGTCGGCCAGGCGGCGGATTTCCGTCGCCACGACGGAGAAGCCGCGGCCCGCCTCGCCCGCCTTTTCCGCCTCGATGGCGGCGTTCAGCGACAGGATGTTGGTCTGGTCGGCCACTTTCGTGATGGTGATCAGGACGCTGTTGATATTGCTGGCCTTTTCCGACAGGGCGGCCAGCTTGGCGTTGATGGAATCGGTGGCCGAAACCATGTGCTGCATGGTCGAATCCATGCGTTTGAGGTTGTTTTGCGCTTCGGCCGTCGCATTCGTCGTGTAGTCGGCCACGGCGGTGGCGTCTTCCATGGTTTTGAGCAACTGGCTCGTGTTGGCCGAAATTTCCTTGGTGGTGCTGAGAATTTCCACGCTGGTTTGCGCTTGCTCAATGCCCGTGGCTTCCTGCTGGCGAGCCGAGGCGGCGATTTCCGTGGCCGAGGTCGTCACCTGGATGCCGGCCTTTTGCACATTGTTGAGCAGGCTGCGCAGGTTCTCGAACATCTTTGCCAGGCCGTTGCCCAGCTGGCCGATGGCGTCGCTGCCCGTGATGCCGACCTTGCCCGTCAGGTCGCCCGAGGCCGCCTTCGACACCACTTCCAGCAGGGAATCGACCTTGGCCCGCAAGCTGTTCGTCGCGGCCAGTTCATTGGCCTGGTTGTCCTGGATGGTTTGCGCCATGCGGTTGAACTCTTCCGTTACCTTGCCCAGCTCGTCGCGCGAGAGGATGGCGGCGCGCGCGCCTTGCTCGCCGCCGGCGATGCGGCCGACGGCGTCCGTCAGGCTGTTCAGCGGGCCGAGGATGGAACGGCCCAGCAGGTAGGAAATGCCCAGCGCCAGCACCACGCACAGCAAGCCGCCCAGGGCCAGGGTCAGCAGCATGGTTTCCTGCAATTTTGCCGTGGTGGCCGTGCGTTCGGCCAGCAGGCGCGATTCTTCCGCCGCCACTTCATCGAGCAGCTTGTTCGCTTGCGCGACAGCCGGATAGCCGGTCGGCGGCATGGTGCGCGCCACCGATTCCGTCGCGCCCGGCGCATTGCCCAGCGCGCGGCGCTTCTCGATCAGGGGATGGATCCACTCCTTGACCCAGGTGCTGGTCAGCTGGTCGATCTTGCGGAAGCGTTCCGACTGCACCTTGTTGTCGACCGTCATGGCGATGGCTTTTTGCGTGTGCTGGCTCAGCACCCCCGTTTCATCGGTTTCCGGCGTCAGCGAGGCTTCGTTGCCGGTCAGAATGAAACCGCGCGCCTCCACCTGGATTTGCAGGATGGAATTGTGGATCTTGTCGATCTCGACCAGCACTTCCATCGTATGGCGGTCCCATGCATTGGCTTCCGACAGCCGCGAAAAACTGTTGTAGGCCACGCCCAGCAGGATCAGGATGATGGCCACGATGGAGCCGAAGCCCAGGTACAGTTTATTCTTGATACTCAGGTCTTTGAACATGGGAGGGCTCCGAAGGCGGGAAGGTCAGCACAATTGCACTGTAGCATTTTGCCATGCGGACAGCAAAATGGGGTGCGTGCAGGGCCGTAAATCGCGGACGAGTGCGTTTCAAACGTAAAAAAGCCGCCCGTGGGCGGCTTGAGCTGGCGCGGGAGGCGGTGCCTCCCGGCAATTACTTCTGGCCGCGCTTTTCGCGGGCGATGGCGGCGATGCGCATGCGCAAGGCGTTCAGCTTGATGAAGCCGCCGGCATCGGCCTGGTTGTAGGCGCCGCCGTCTTCGTCGAAGGTGGCGATGTTCATGTCGAACAGCGAATCGGTCTTCGAATCGCGCGAGACGACGATGACATTGCCTTTGTACAACTTGATGCGTACCCAGCCGTTCACGGTTTCCTGCGTGTGGTCGATCAGGGTTTGCAGGGCCACGCGCTCGGGCGCCCACCAGTAGCCGTTGTAGATCATCGACGCGTAGCGCGGCATCAGGTCATCTTTCAGGTGGGCCACTTCGCGGTCCAGGGTGATCGATTCGATGGCGCGGTGGGCCTTGAGCATGATGGTGCCGCCCGGGGTTTCATAGCAGCCGCGCGATTTCATGCCGACGTAGCGGTTTTCCACCAGATCCAGGCGTCCCACGCCATGCTTGCCGCCGACTTTGTTCAGTTCGGCCAGCACGGTGGCGGGCGACATGCGCACGCCGTTGATGGCGACGATGTCGCCTTTTTCGTATTCGATGTCCAGGTATTCCGCTTCGTCCGGCGCCTTTTCAGGGCTGACGGTCCAGCGCCACATGGTTTCTTCCGCTTCGGCGCTCGGGTTTTCCAGGTGGCGGCCTTCAAAGCTGATGTGCAGCAAGTTGGCATCCATCGAGTACGGCGCGCCGCCGTTCTTGTGCTTCATGTCGATTTCGATGCCGGCGTCTTCCGCGTACTTCAGCAGTTTTTCGCGCGACAGCAGATCCCATTCGCGCCATGGGGCGATGATTTTCACGCCTGGCTTCAAGGCGTAGGCGCCCAGTTCGAAACGCACCTGGTCGTTGCCCTTGCCGGTCGCGCCGTGCGAGATGGCGTCGGCGCCCGTGGCGTTGGCGATTTCGATCAGGCGCTTGGCGATCAGCGGACGGGCGATCGAGGTGCCCAGCAGGTATTCGCCTTCGTAGACGGTGTTGGCGCGGAACATCGGGAAGACGAAATCGCGCACGAATTCCTCGCGCACGTCTTCGATATGGATGTTTTCCGGCTTGATGCCGAATTTGATGGCCTTGGCGCGCGCCGGTTCCAGTTCTTCGCCCTGGCCCAGGTCGGCCGTGAAGGTGACGATTTCGCACTGGTAGTTATCTTGCAGCCATTTCAGGATGACGGAGGTGTCGAGTCCGCCGGAATAGGCCAGGACTACTTTTTTAATGTCGCTCATATTGCTTCCAGTTGTCGTTGTCGATGTATGTGTTGCGATGCTGCCAGAATGGTTGCAGTGCCTGGCGAATTAGTTGATTTTACCCAGTAACAGGTATTCGATCAGGGCTTTTTGCACGTGCAGGCGGTTTTCCGCCTCGTCCCACACGACCGATTGCGGGCCGTCGATCACTTCGGCGGCCACTTCCTCGCCGCGGTGGGCGGGCAGGCAGTGCATGAACAGGGCGTCGGGCGCGGCGCGGGCCATCTTCGCGCCATCGACGATCCAGCCGTCGAAGGCGGCGATGCGGGCCGCGTTTTCCGCTTCGTAGCCCATGCTGGTCCACACGTCCGTGTTGACCAGGTGCGCGCCCTCGCAGGCGTCCGATGGGTTGGCGAAGAAGGTGTAGCGCTCGGTCTTGACTTGCGCCAGGTCAATGTCATAACCCTTCGGCGTCGACACGTTGACGTGGAAGCCGAACACTTCGGCCGCTTGCAGCCACGAGTACAGCATGTTGTTGGCGTCGCCGATCCAGGCGACGACCTTGCCGGCGATCGAGCCGCGGTGTTCGATGTAGGTGAAGATGTCGGCAAAGACCTGGCACGGGTGGTGTTCATTCGTCAGGCCATTGATCACGGGCACGCGCGAATTGGCGGCGAAACGCTCGATGATTTCCTGGCCGAAAGTGCGCACCATGATGATGTCGCACATGCGCGACATGACCTGGCCCGCGTCTTCCACCGGCTCGCCGCGGCCCAGCTGGGAATCGCGCGTGTTCAGGTAGATGGCGGCGCCGCCCAGCTGGTGCATGCCGGCTTCGAACGACAGGCGCGTGCGGGTGGAGTTCTTTTCAAAGACCATCACCAGGGTGCGGTCGATCAGTGGATGGTAGATTTCGTAATTCTTGAACTTGCGCTTGATCAGATGGGCGCGTTCGATCACATATTCATACTCTTCCAACGTGAAATCGGAGAACTGGAGGTAGTGCTTGATCGGTTTTTTTGTCGACATAATGACCACTTGAAGATGCGCAGGCCGCCGGCGGCGTGCCTTTCCCGCCGGGTTGCATCAGCGTACAACATCTCGACTGATGACTGCCTCGCCCGGCGCGCTGCTGTGTTGATCGGTGCCCGCGCCGGTTTGTCGCGCGGGTCGATGCGGTTTGCCAAGTTGTAAATCATGCAATGGCAGGGACTTCAGCCATTCAATTATAAGGGTTTTGCTTTTAGATTGGAAAGACTGGCCGGACGGGTACTTGTGTAGACAAGTGGCCGCGTCCAGCCAGGGTCTTGCCGGCTCAATAGATGTTGGCCGGGGTGGCCGCATCGATCCGCGGCGCCACCAGGGGCAGATCGAGCGTGAAGCGCGTGCCGGCGGGGCTGCTGGCCACCTGGATAGTGCCGCCCAGCAAGGCCGTGACGATGTTGTAGCTGATCGACAGACCCAGGCCGCTGCCGCCCTGGCCCAGCTTGGTAGTAAAGAAGGGGTCGAAGATGCGCGACAGATGCTGTTCGGCGATGCCGCCGCCATTGTCGGCGAAGACGATCTGCACGCGGGCGGCCTCCACCGTGGCGGACAGGCGCATGCAGCCCGTGCCGGCGGCGCCATCGTTGGGCGCGGGGGCGAAGGCGTGCAGCAGGGCATTGTTGATCAGATTGGTGATCACCTGGCCGAACGGGCCCGGATAGCTGTCCATGGCGATGCCGAACTCGATCTGCGTCTCGATGCGGTGGCCCGAGCTGCGGATGCGGTTCATGACGGTGGCGATGATTTCATTGCTGACTTGTTGCAGATCAAACTGGCGCCGCTGCTCGGTGGTGCGGTCGACGGCCACCTGCTTGAAGCTGTTGACCAGGTCGGCCGCGCTGTGCAGGCCGCGCATCACCAGCGCCGACGCCTTGCCCGCATCCTCGATGTAGGCGGCCAGGTCGGAGCGGCGCAGGCCGGGGCCGTTCATCAGGCGCTCCACGTCTTCCGTCTTTTGCTGCATGGTGCTGGCGATCAACAGGCTGTTGCCGATCGGGGTATTCAGTTCATGCGCCACGCCGGCCATCAGGGAACCGAGGGCAGCCAGTTTTTCCTGCGATACCAGTTGTGCCTGGGCATCTTGCAACTGCCGGTAGGCGCTGGCATTGTCGAGCGCGATGGCGCCGTACGCGCACAGGGTACGGAAGATCAGCCGCTCGCGTTCGCCGTAGGCATGGGCATGGCAAGCCTGCACCGTCATCACGCCCAGCACGCGTTCGCCCACCGTCAAGGGCACGTACAGCACGCTCTGGTTATGCAGGGTGCCTGGCACCGTGTAGGCATGGCGCTTGGGCGGTACCTGGGCGATATACACTTCGCTCCGGCCCAGCAGGCAGCGCACGGAATAGGCGCGTGGGTTGCTCAGCGGAATGGCGTTGTCGGGCAGGGGCCGGCCCGCTTCCATGCCGTGCGCGCGGCGCAGCGCCGTGCCGGCGGGATCGAGCATGTAGACGGCGAAGGTGTTTACTGGCAGCAAGGCATGCACGTGGCGGTCGAGCACCTGGAACACGGCGCTGGCGTCGAGGTGGGTGGTGATTTCCTGGCCGATGGCCGACAGCCGTTCCAGCGTGTCGCTGGTCTGTTGCAGCACTTCGGCGCGGCGCGCCTCGGAAGCGGCCAGTTCGCGGTGGTGATAGCCTTCCGAGCGCGCATGTTCCGTCTGGTGGTAGACCTGCATGGCGGTGGCGCGGTTGCTGGCCTGCTGGGTGTGGCTTTTTTCGCGCGCCACGCCCGCATCGAGGGCGATATCGTAGGCGCGCGCATAGTCGCCCGCATGCGCGTATTCGCGCGCCAGCGCATCGAGCAGTTCGCCGGGCGGCACATAGCCGTCGATGGAGGCGGCTACCTGCAGCGCCTGGTGCAGGAAATGCAGGGCCGGATTGCGTTCCAGCATGCCTGCCGGCGGCGGCAGGTCGTGGCGCGCATGCAGCATGGACAGCACGCGCAGCGCCGCCACCTGGTGCATGGCGTCGCCTTGCGCCGTGGCAAGCTGGCAAGCCCGTTCGGCCGCCTGCAGCGCCTCGTCCGGACGGTCCAGGTAGGACAGCGCGTGGGCGCTGCCGCGCTGGGCCATGCTGCGGAAATCGGCCTGGCCCAGCGCTTCGGCGCGCTGCGCCAGCCGGCTGAAGGCGTCGAGCGCCGTGTCGTAATCGCCCTTGTCCAGGCTCAGTTCGCCCAGGTGGAACAGGGCGTTGGCATAGGTGCGCGCACCCGCCACGGGGGCCAGGATCAGCAGCGCCTCGCGCAGCAAGTCTTCGGCGGCGGTCAGGCGCCCCAGCTTGCGCATGGTCTCGGCCGTATGCGTCTGGCAGGCGCCGATGCTGCGCGGCCAGCCGGTCGGGCGCGCCAGATCCAGCGCGCACTGCATCCATTCGAGAGCCGATTCGTTGTCGTTAAGGCTGGAGAAACAGTCGCCGATATTGATGGCGGCCGTGATGGCGCCGCGCAGCTGGCCGCTTTCCAGCGCCGCCTCATAGCTTTGCATGTAGTGGCCGGCGGCCGTGCCCAGGTCGCGCGAGGTGTGCGCCAGCAAGCCGCGGAAGTCGTGCACCCAGGCAGCCAGCGGCGCGGGCAGCTTGCCGCTGGCGCCGTCAAGCTGGAAGTGGCCGCCCCAGCGCGCTTGCGCGGCCGGCGCATCGCGCAAGACGGCCCAGCGCGCCGTGGCCGCATCGGCCAGGCTGGCGCGCATCGCATCGCCGGCGCTGCGCGCTTGCCCGGCAGCGGCCAGCAGCTCTGCATCGCAGCGGGCATGGTCGCCCCGGTCGACGGCAATCGAGGACAGCAGCCAGTGGGCGTCGGCGCAACCGGCGCCATCGCCTTGCGCGCACAGGACGGCATGCGCCGCCATGGCCAGGTTTTCGGCCGCATCGAGCGCACCTTGCAGCCATGCAACTTCCGCTTGCACCAGCTGCAGGCGCGCCTGCGCGATGGCCAGGGCGTGCGCAGGCAGTTGGGCCTGGGGCAGCAAGGCCGCCGCTTCGGCTGCATGGTGCAGCGCTTGCGGGCAGTTGCGCTGGCGCAAGTGCCATGCCAGCAGCATCAGCAAGGGCAGGCGCTCCAGGCCGCGCAATGGCCGCAGTGTGTCTTCCCACTGTGTAATGTCATGTTCGAGTGCGAACATTTCCATCCGAAATCTCCCGCAAGGCGATGGTGTTGGCCTGCGGCCAGTGACACCTTATTGGATCGCATTGTAAGCTGCATTCGGATACAGTTGTTTGGCCGACTCGACAGTATTTTTTTTTGCGCGCGCCCTTTCAGGCTGCGCAAAGCCGGCGGGGCAATGGCTTGCCGGCCGGTCGCCGTGACGCTTGCGCCGTGCTGCTTGTTTAGCGGCCGGCGAAGTGCACGGTGCTGGCCGTTTCGCCAGCCTTGGCCATGGCGCCCGGAATCTGGTTCAGTCCGGTAATGGCGATGACGTCGCCATCGGCGCGAAATTCCATGCGCGTGCCGCTGGCCGTTTCAAAGACGCCCGGCGCGCGGCCGAACAGTTCTATTTCGGGCTGCCCCTTGATGTGCGTGAAATAGCGGTTGACTTGCTGGCGCAGCAGCAGGGTGTCGCCCGTGTCGAGCTGGTAGCTATTGCCGTACTGGCTGAATTCCTGCGGGGCAAGTTTATAGACCTTGCCGGAAATTTGAACCTTGTCCTGTTCGCCGATTTCCAGCGCGCTGGCGCTGAGGCAAGACAGGCCGAGGACGAGGGCGGCGCTACCGAGGGCGAGGGTACGCGAGAACGATGATTTTCATGATTTCACCTTGTTATCGAGATGCTGGTTGGAGTTAGACCGATGTTGTCTCCAGCAGGTTCGCTGGCGGGGACAGTGCCAAGGTAGCAAGTGGGCTGGCGCCATGCCAGCGTGAAGCGACGAAACGCAGGAATCCGGCGCTGAAATGCGAAATAGGCCGATGGGCAGTTTTGGAATGAATGGGGGAAAGCGGGCTGTACGGCAGAATTTAATTCTGCTAAATTCGATGTGGTAATGTTTTTGTCGGCCTGGCGCCCGCCCTGATGGCGGGCGCCACGCGCGTTCAATACAGCGTTTGCGCCGATTCGTGCAGCAATTGGCCGTACAGGGTATGGCGCATCTTGGCGATCTTGCCTTCAGACAAGGCTTGCAGGATCGCGCATTGCGGCTCGATCAGGTGGCGGCAGTTATAGAACTTGCAACCGCCCAGATAGGGCTGGAATTCGCGGAAGGCCCGCTCCAGCATGCCTTCGCTCAAATGGTACAGGCCGAACTCCTGGAAGCCGGGCGAATCGATGATGGAACTGTTGGCGCCCAGTTCGTCGAGCTTGTACAGGCGCGTAAAGGTCGTCGTGTGCTTGCCCGTGTCGAGCGCGGCCGAGATTTCGCGCACGGCGATATCGGCGTCCGGCACCAGCAGGTTGATCAAGGATGACTTGCCCATGCCCGACTGGCCGATCAGGATCGACGACTGGCCCGCCAGCAGCGGCGCCAGGGTGGCCACGGCGTGTTCCGGTTCGGCACGCGCCGACACTTCATCGACGGGATAGCCCATCGAGGAATACGGCAGCAGGCGTTCGCGGGCGCGCTCCAGCGAAGCCGTCACGTCCGTTTTATTCAGAATGATGCGCGCCTCGATGCCGGCCGCATCGGCCGCCACCAGCGAGCGCGAGATCAGGTCGTCCGCAAAGCCCGGTTCCGTCGCCACGACGATGAACAGCTGCGTCAGGTTGGCCGCCAGCAATTTCGATTTGTACTGGTCCGAGCGGTACAGCAGGGTCTTGCGTTCCTCGATGCGGTCGATGACGGCCTGGTCGTTCGAAGTGCGCGTCAGGTGCACGATGTCGCCCACGGCCACATTGGTTTTCTTACCACGCGTCACGCATTGCAGCTTGGCGCCGTCCACGTCGGCCAGGTAGTGGCGGCCGTGGGCGGCGATGATGATACCCGTCAACTTGCCTTCGCTCATGGGGCCACCTGGCTGCTCTGGTAGATGAGGTCGGCCTTGGCGGCGCAGATGAAGTCGTTTTCGGACAGGCCGCCGGCGCCCTGGTTGACCGAGTGCGTGTCGTAGCGCACGGCGCAGGTTTTGTAAGTAATGATGAGCTCCGGATGGTGGTCTTGCGTATGGGTCATATAGGCCAGGGCGTTCACGAACGCCAGGGTCTGGTAGTAATTCTTGAAGCCGTAGTCGCGGCACAGCTTGCCATTTTGCAGCGTCCACTGGGGCAGCAGGGCGAGCAGGGTGGCGACGCCGGTGTCGCCCAGCGCGTGCTGGCGCGGCGCGCAGGACAGTTGGGCCAGCTCTTGCAGTGTGGATGGCGTATTCATGTCGTAGCCCCTTTCAGGTGGCGGATGCGCACGCTGGCCGGCGGATGCGAGTCGTAGAAGGCCGAGTGCAGCGGGTCGGGCGTCAGGGTCGACGCATTGTCTTCATACATTTTGACGAGGGCCGAGACCAGGTCGTCCGCCTGCGTGTGCGTGGCGGCAAAGGCGTCGGCCTCGAATTCGTGCTTGCGCGAGCTGAGCGAGGTCAACGGTCCCAGCAGGAAAGTGAAGACGGGCAAGGCCAGCATGAACAGCAGCAGGGCCAGCGCGTCCGTCGGCTGGCCGGTGAGTGCCAGCGTCACGGGATCCACGCCCAGGCCCGCGTAAAACCAGGGCTGCGTCTTCAGGAAGCCCAGCAGCGCCAGAAAGCCCAGCGAAATGATAAACATCATGGCGATGCGCTTGACGATGTGCTTGAGCTTGAAATGGCCCAGCTCATGCGCGAGCACGGCCTCGATTTCCTGCGGCGCCAGGCGCGACAGCAGGGTGTCGAAGAAGACGATGCGCTTGTTGGCGCCAAAACCCGAGAAATACGCATTGCCGTGGGCGCTGCGCTTCGAGCCATCCATGACGAACAAGCCTTTCGAGGCGAAACCGACGCGCTGCATCAAGCCTTCGATGCGGCTTTTCAAGGATTCGTCGGCCAGCGGCGTGAATTTGTTGAACAGGGGAGCGATGACTGTGGGAAACAGCACCATCATCAGCAGCTGGAAGCCGCTCCAGACGAACCACGCGTACAGCCACCACAGGCCGCCACTTTTCGCCATCAGGGTCAGCACGACCCAGATCAGCGGCAAGCCGATGGCCGCGCCCAGGCCCACGCCCTTGAGCATGTCCATGAAGAACAGCTTGCGCGCCATGGTGTTGAAGCCGAAACGTTGTTCCAGCACAAACTGGCGGTAATAGTCGAAAGGCAGGTCGATCAGGCCGGAAATGACGGCAAAGGCGGCGATCAGGCCGATCTGGTACAGCATGGGAGAATCCGCTCCCATCCATTCATTCAGGTGCAGCGCCAGCCATTGCAGGCCGCCCAGCAGGGTAAAACCGATCAGCACGGCATAGTTGACCAGCAGGGTCAGCAGGCCGAACTTGGTCTTCGCCACCGTATAGTCGGCCGCCTTCTGGTGCGCGGCCAGCGGAATCTTTTCCGCGAATTCTGGCGGGACAGCCGCGCGGTGCGCCAGCACGTGGCGAATCTGCCGCGAAGCGAGCCAGAAGCGCACGGCCAGGGTCAAAACGAGGACGGATACAAACAAAATCGAAAACGCGAGTGAATACATTCTGTGCCTGTGAGAAAATGGCTGATTATTTAGTTTGATTAGGCCAAGAGAGAATTATGTCACAAGCGACCGACTTAACCGCATCCACCCCCGCACCTGCCGTCCCGGCACGTCCCAACGAGATGAACCTGGTCTGGGTCGACATGGAAATGACGGGCCTGGAGCCCGATACCGACCGCATCATCGAGGTGGCGGTGGTGGTGACGGACATGCACTTGAACCTGCTGGCCGAAGGCCCCGTGTTCGTGATTCACCAGTCGGATGAAACCCTGAACAAGATGGACGCCTGGAACAAGGGCACGCACGGCCGTTCGGGCCTGATCGACAAGGTGAAGGCGTCGACCGTGACGGAAGCGCAGGCGGAAGCGGAACTGATCGCGTTCCTGAAGAAATACGTGCCGGCAGGCAAGTCGCCCATGTGCGGCAACACCATCGGCCAGGACCGCCGCTTCATGGTGCGCGGCATGCCGAAGCTGGAAGCATTCTTCCACTACCGCAATGTTGACGTATCGACATTGAAAGAGCTGTGCAAGCGCTGGAAGCCGGAAATCGCCACCGGTTTCAAGAAACACCAGAAGCACACGGCGCTGGCCGATATCCTCGAGTCGATCGAAGAATTGAAGTACTACCGCGAGCATTTCATCAAGTTATAACTTTTCGTATGTTCCAAAAAGGCGAGGGCGGACCAAACACCATCCTCGCCTTGCCACTGCAGCGCAAACGGTCCCGTTTGCCGCAAGCCCGTGATCCACACTGTCTCGCCAGGTTCGCGGAAATATGCCGTGCACTGGCCGAACGGCTGTTCCAGCCGGCACAGCACCAATCCTTCGCCCGCCACGGCACACCATTGCTCATTGATATCGATCAATGCCACGGCCGGGTCGCCATAGAATTCGCCCAGGCTGGCGTGCCGGCCATCTGCCGCTGTCACGCCGGCCTGTTCGTATTCGTGCTGGATACTGAATTGGGCGCTGCGCGCCAGTTCCGTGCTCGTCATGCTGTCTCCACGGTAGGCCAGACGGTTTCCTGGTCGGCGCGCGCCTCTGCGATCAGCCATTCGCAGAATGCGTGCACGAGGGGCCGCGTTTCCGCCTGGGGCGAGCGCAGCAAATAATAGCAGTGGGGGCCGCGCACGGCGTGCCCGAAGACGCGCACCAGGCGGCCCGAGCGCAGGTCGTCGCCGATCAGGGGGCTGGCGGCGATGGCCACGCCCTGGCCGCTGGCGGCCGCGTCCAGGCATAAATAGGTGTGCGAAAAGCGCGCGCCGCTGTTGCCGCTATTGCCGCTGTAATGCACGCCGCAGCTGTGCAGCCAGCGCGTCCAGTCGATTTCGCCGGGCAGGTGCACTTCCGGCTCGTCGTGCAGCAGCGGATAGCGCAGCAGGTCGGCCGGCTGGCGCAGGCTGGCCGCGTTGGCGCGGAAACCGGGGCTGCAGACGGCGGAAAACCATTCTTCCATCAATAAATCCACCTTCAGGCCCGGATAGCGGCCCGGTCCCAGGCGGATGGCCACGTCCACGCCATCGCGCGCCAGGTCGACCGGGTGCATGGACGCCAGCACGCGCAGTTCGATCTGCGGGTAGCGGTCGCGCAGCCGGCCCAGACGCGGCATCAGCCAGCGCGAGACGAGTGAGCTGGTGGCCGTCACAGTGACGACCTTGTCGTCGCCCTGGCGCCGCGCCTGTTCGGAAACGTCGGCCAGCTGGTTGAGGATCGGCCCCAGCGAGGCCGCATAGCGCTGGCCGGCGCTGGTGAGCACCACGCCGCGCGGCAGGCGCTGGAACAGCACGATGCCGAGCCACGCTTCCAGCTGTTTTACGTGATGGCCGATGGCGCCGGCCGAGACGTGCAATTCTTCGCCCGCGCGCTGGAAGCCTTCATGGCGGGCGGCCGCCTCGAAGGCGTGCAGGGCGGCGAGCGGTGGCAAGGGACGTGACATGACAGTCTTCAAGAGAATTGAGCCTCAGTAAAATTCGGCCTATCCGTGAAGAATATTGGTTTGTTTCATTTTGCGCAAGCGAATATGATGCCGTCACTGCGTGAAGTGACCCGCAATAGGATTCACGCATGCACATCTCCCGGCCTGGCTGGGCATTTATATTTACAACGTTACAACGCCTGGAAAACCGTCGCGCTACGCAGCAGGTTTGCCCAGGCGTACTCAAAGAGGTTTAGTCATGTCTGATCGCCGCGCTGTTGCGCTGGTGTTGCTGTCGGCCGCCGGTTTCGGCAGTTCCGCCGTGTTTGCCAAGGCGGCCTATGCGTCCGGGGTCAACCCGTCGACCATGCTGGCCTTGCGTTTCGTCATTGCTGCCATGCTGTTGCTGCCGCTCGTGTGGCTCGGTGGCTGGCGCTTGCCGCGCGGCCGCCTGCTGGCCGGCTACATGCTGATGGGCTTGATGTACACGGCCCAGTCGCAAGGCTATTTCAATGCCCTCATGTATGCCAGCAGCGGCCTGTGCGGCATGTTGCTGTACGTGTATCCCGTGCTGGTGACGATCCTGGCGCTGGCGCTGGGCTGGGAAAAGCTGGACCGGCGCATGCTGGTGCTGATGGCGCTGGCCATTGCCGGCATGGCGATCACCCTGGGCGGCAAGCTGCAGGGCCAGCCCATCGGCATCGCCCTGGCCTTGATGGCGGCCGGCGTGTACGCCGTGTACATCCTGTGTCGGCAACAGCCTGTCGAAAAGCCGCGAGAATATTCACCCATTGGCCGCTTGCGTGGTGATTTTGGGCACGGCCGGGCTGTCGAACAGTGCAATTGCGCTGTGGCAAGGCGTTTCCTTGCCGGGCACGGCGACGGGCTGGCTGGCCGTCAGCGCCATCGCCCTGTTCTCGACGGCCATCGCGATCGCCGCCTTCTTTGCCGGCGTGGCGCAGATCGGCGCGGCCAAGGCTTCGATCATCTCCACCTTTGAACCCGTCATCACGATGGCCTTCGGCGTGACCCTGCTGAAGGAATCCGTCAGCGGCACGCAATTGCTGGGCGGAGCCATGGTGCTGGCCGCCGTGGTCTTGCTGGCGCAGCGCCCCGCGCCCAAGGCGGCGGCCATGCCGGCGGTACAGGCCAGCGCCTGAATTCAACGCTGACATTTTCTCAACACTGATCAGTTGTATCGATCGGTCTCCTTTGGCGCCGCGACGGGTTTTCTGTCGCGGCGCTTTTTTTTTGCCCGCGCTCAGGCACACGTAAATAAGTCTTGATTGCGAATGATTCTCATTTATAATTAACTTCAAGATTCCCCCACCACCAGCCAGCCCATGCCAGCCAGTGTTCGCCTTGAAAGGAGACACCGTGACGAGCATGCCCCCTATTTGCAATACCGAGCTGGTCGCCAGCGAATTTGCCCGCCTGCGCCGCGAAAAGAAGGCCCGCCACCGCGACATCGCCGAGGAACTGGGCATGGCCGAAGGCGAGCTGATCGCCGCGCACGCTGGCCTGTCGCTGGCCAATGGCGCCTTGCTGGGCGCCGCGCGCCTGCAGGCCGACTGGCCCGCCATCATTGCCGCGCTGGAACCGCTGGGCGAAGTCATGGCCCTGACGCGCAACGCTTCGTGCGTGCATGAAAAGACGGGTGTCTACCGAAAAGCCAGCCACAACCACCACGTGGGCCTGGTGCTCGGTGGCGACATCGACCTGCGCGTGTTCTACCGCCAGTGGGCGCATGGCTTTGCCGTGCGCGAGCTGGGTGAAAAGGAAGTGCAGCGCAGCCTGCAGTTTTTCGATGCGGCCGGCCACGCCGTGCACAAGATTTTCCTCAAGCCGCAAAGCGATATTGCCGCCTACGACGCGCTGGTGGCGCGCTTTGCCGATGCCGACCAGACGGCCGGCATCGCCGTGACGGCACCGCTGCCGGCGCCGGCCGAACTGCCCGATGCGCAGATCGACGTGGCCGGTTTTCGCGCTGCCTGGGCCGACTTGCGCGACACGCACGAATTCTTCACTTTGCTGAAAAAATATGCGGTCTCGCGCCTGCAGGGCCTGCGCCTGGCCGAAGCGCGCTTCGTGCAGCAGATCGACAAATCCTGCGTGCTCGACCTGCTCAACGATGCCGCCCTCGAAAGGGTGTCCATCATGGCCTTCGTCGGCAATGCCGGCATGATCCAGATCCATTCGGGGCCCGTGCACAAGATCGCCGTGATGGGGCCATGGATCAATGTCCTCGACCAGCGCTTCAACCTGCATTTGCGCGAAGACCATATCGCCAGCGCCTGGGTGGTGAAAAAGCCCACGGTCGACGGCCTGGTGACGTCGGTGGAACTGTTCGATGCGAAGGGCGACACCATCGTCATGTTCTTCGGCGAACGCAAGCCGGGCGTGCATGAATTGTGCGAATGGCGCCATATCGTCGACAGAGTGGCGCAGGAGGGCGAATTATGCGCCGCATGATCGCCGCCAGCGTGGCGCGCCGCATCGCGCTGAAAAAGATGGGGGCGGGAGCATTGGCCCTGGCCGCACCGATGCAGGTGCTGGCGGCAGTGACCGACGCGGGCAAGCCGCTGGCCAAGGCGCGGCGCATCGTCAGCGTGGGCGGCGCCCTGACGGAAATCGTCTATGCGCTCGAAGCGCAGGGCGAACTGGTGGGCGTCGACACCACTTCGCTGTATCCGGCCGTGGCGCGGCAACTGCCGCAGGTCGGCTATGCGCGCACCCTGTCGGCCGAGGGCGTGCTGTCGCTGGCGCCCACGCAGCTGATCGCCACCGAGGAAGCGGGGCCGCAAGCGGTGCTGCGCCAGGTGCGCGACGCGGGCGTGCCGGTAGCGGTGCTCAGCGCGAACAACCGATTCGAAGGCTTGCTGGAACGGGTAAAGCAGGTGGGCCGCATCACGGGCCGCGCCGAGCCCGCCGCGCGCCTGGCGCACACCTTGCAGCAGCAGTGGAACGGCGCCCTGGCCACGGTGCAGCAGCGCCAGCATGCGCCCGTGCGCGTGCTGTTCATCCTCGCCCATGCGCCGAACCAGGTGATGGTGGGCGGGCGCGAGACGGGCGCCGACGCCATGCTCGCGTATGCGGGCGCCGTCAATGTGATGGGCGGGCAGGGTGGATTTTCCGGCTACAAGCCGCTGACGCCCGAAGCCGTGATCGCCGCGCGGCCCGACATCGTGCTCGTCACCGACCAGGGCTTGCAAGCCTCGGGCGGCGTGGACGGCATCCTGAACCTGCCTGGGCTGGCGCAGACGCCGGCCGGGCGCAAGCACCGCATCGTCTCGCAGGAAGCCATGCTGCTGCTGGGCTTTGGCCCGCGCATGCCGCAGGCGCTGGCGGAACTCGACGCCGCTTTCGCCAAAGCCATGGCCGCATGAACGTGGCCTCCCTGGTCTCCGCCGCGCCCTGGCGCTGGCCTCGCTGGGGCGCCGGCGGGCTGCTGGCCGCCGCCCTGGCTGGCGGCTTGCTTGTCGCCGTGCAGGCCGGCGCCGTGCCTGTCGCCTTGGCCGACTGGCTGGCGCCGTTTCAGTCTGGCGACGCGGCGCTGTCCGGAGGCGCGTATGTGCTGTGGCATATCCGTTTGCCGCGCGCCCTGTTTGCCATCCTGATCGGCGCCGCGCTGGCGCTGGCCGGCGGCTTGACGCAAGGGCTGTTCCGCAATCCGCTGGCCGACCCGGGCCTGCTGGGCGTGAGCAGCGGCGCCGCCTGCGCGGGCGCGGCCACCATCGTCTTCACCGCCAGCCTGCACGTGGTGCCCGAGCTGCGCGTGTGGCTGCTGCCGGCCGCCGCGTTTGCCGGCGCCATGCTCATTTGCGTGCTGCTCGACCGGGTCGCCCGCTGGGCCACGCCCGGTTCCATCGTCGGCCTGCTGCTGACGGGCGTGGCGCTGAACGCCATCGCGGTGGCCGTCATGGGGCTGTGCATCTACCTGGCCAGCGACGATCAATTACGCACCCTGACTTTCTGGACCCTCGGTTCGCTGTCGGCCGGCAGCTGGCGCCAGGTGGCGGCGCTGCTGCTGGTGCTGGCGGGCGCGCTGTGGGCCACGCGTTTCCTGATGCGTTCCCTGAACGCGCTGGCGCTGGGCGAGGCGCAGGCGCTGCACGTGGGTGTCGACGTGAGCCGCTTGCGCACGCAGGTCATCGTGCTGGTGGCCGTGCTGACGGGGTTTGCCGTGGCCTGGTGCGGCGGCATCGGTTTTATTGGCCTGATCGCGCCGCACCTGGTGCGCACCTGGCTGGGCGCCGACCAGCGCAAGGTACTGCCGCTGGCGATGCTGATGGGCGGCTTGCTGCTGCTGTTGGCCGATACCCTGGCGCGCACGGTGGCCATTCCCGCGGAAGTCCCCGTCGGCATTTTTACGGCCTTGCTGGGCGGGCCATTTTTCCTGATGCTGTTGCGGCGCTTCCGCCACGGCACGGCCTGAAAGGATGGGCATGACGCCTTTATTGGAACTCACGTTCGCCACCACGCAACTGGGCCAGCAGTATTTCGGCCCCTTCAATGTGCGGGTGGCACCCGGCGAGCGCGTCGCCATCCTCGGCCCCAGCGGCGCGGGCAAGTCGACCCTGTTGAAACTGATGGCGCGCGAACTGCGGCCGCAGGCGGGCCAGGTGGCGCTCGCGGGACGGCCGCTGGCGCAGTGGCCGCTGGCCGAACTGGCCCTGCGCCGCGCCGTCCTGCCGCAAGGCTCGAACGTGGCCTTCGGACTGCAGTGCGAGCTGGTGATCGGCCTGGGACGGGTGGCGCGCCTGGCCGACCCGCAGCTGGAGCGGATCGTGCAGGAGGCGGCCGCCCTGGCGCACGCCGCGCATTTGCTGGGGCGGCGCCTGGACACCCTGTCCGGCGGCGAGCAGGCCAGGGTGCAGCTGGCGCGCATCTTCGCGCAGATGTGGGATATGCAGGATGGCTTGATACTCGTCGACGAACCGCTGGCGGCGCTCGATCCCGGCCTGCAATTCGACCTGCTGGAAAGCCTGCAGCAGTTTTGCGCCGCGCGCGGCCACGCCGTCGTCGCCATCCTGCACGACATCAACCACGCCTTGCTGGGCTTCGAGCGGCTGCTGCTCGTGCGTTCGGGCCAACTGGTGGCCGACATCGCCAGCGATGCCGGCGCCGTGCCAGCCCTGGCCGCGCTGTACGGCATCGCCCTGACGACGGCGACCAGCAGCGACGGCGACGTGTGCGTCATCCCCGCCAGAAGCGCCATACGCAGGGCCGCCTGACCGGCACATTTATTATTTACTCGCTCACCACACGTCCGCCGCGCGCGGCCGCGCCATCTGGCCGCTGCCCAGCAGCCAGACCATCAGGGCATCGGCCTGTTCGCGCGTGGCCGTCACCTCCTGCACGATGCCGAAGGCTTTCATGGCGCCGGCCGCCAGCGCCTGCAGACGCGCGCGCTGCTGCGCGTCCGCCTCGACCGACACCAGGCCCCGGCAAATGGCGGCCAGCGCCACCTTGTTATGCTTGAGCCACAGGCCGCGCCGCTTGCGGTCGACGTGCGCTTCGTCGCTGCGCTCTGCTTCGAACAGCATGACGAACGGTTCGCCGTGGCGCAGCAGGGCGTCCATGTCGTTTTCCCACAGCGGGGCATAGCCGGTGACGGCCGTTTCAGGGCGAAAGCGCACGACGGGAAAGTCGCTGACGTCGTGGATGGAAAAATGTGCGGGATTCGGTTTCATGGCGTGCTTCCTTGCGAGGTGGTTGAAAATGCTTGCCAGCCGCCGCCCAGCGCCTTGTAGAGACCTGGACAGCGACAGCGAGGCGGTGGCGCGGCTGTCGACCAGCGCCGCTTCGTTGTTCAATAAGGTGTTTTGCACATGCAGCACGTTGAGCAAGTCCGTGCCGCCCTGGCGGTACTGCAGTTCCGCGCTGCCCAGCGCGCGGCGTCCCTGTTTGACGGCTTCATCGAGGCTGGCCTGGCGCCGTTCGTTGGCCTGGTAGCCAGATAAGGCATCTTCCACCTCGTGCCAGGCGGCCAGCACCGTCTGGCGGTAGGCGATGGCCGCTTCCTGCTGCTGTGCCTCGCGCAATTGCAGCTTGCCGCGCAGGCGGCCGCCGTCGAACAGGGGCACGCTGAAGCCGGGGCCGAAGGCAAAGCGTTTGGCGTCCCAGCCGATGTCGGACAGCTGCATCGCCTGCAGGCCGATGCTGCCCGAGAGGGTGATGCGCGGATAAAAATCGCCTTGCGCCACGCCGATGGCGGCCGTGGCCGCGTGCAGCTGCGCTTCGGCGCGGCGGATGTCGGGACGGCGCTCGGCCAGTTCGCCGGGCACGCCCAGCTGCACCTGCATGGCCACGGCGGGAATATCCTTGCCCGCCGCCAGTTCGGCGTGCAGGGCTTGCGGCGGCAGCGCCAGCAAGAGGGCGAGGGCATTGCCCAGGCGCGCTTCGCGCTGCT
The DNA here is from genome assembly GCF_056037845.1 of Janthinobacterium sp. TPC_1. NCBI lineage: Bacteria > Pseudomonadati > Pseudomonadota > Betaproteobacteria > Burkholderiales > Oxalobacteraceae > Janthinobacterium > Janthinobacterium sp. TPC_1. The sequence goes on from NZ_CP195157.1 coordinate 3,203,753, forward strand.
GCAGCGGCGGCAGGCGCGCTTCGATGGTGGCCACGTGGGCCGCCGCCTCGGCTTCGTCGAGCTGCGTCGCCGCGCCTTCGCGCAGGCGGATGCGGGTCAGGTTCAGGGTATGGCGGGCGATATCGAGCAGTTGCCGCGTGATGGCCAGGGTCTGCTGCGCGCCGCGCAGCTCGATGTAGTCGCGCGCCGTCTCGGCCAGCACGGCCAGCAGCACGCCGCGCTGCGTTTCCAGCGCCACGCCGACATGCGCGTCAGCCGCTTCCACTTCGCGCCGCACGCGGCCCCACAGGTCCAGCTCCCAGGCCGCATCAAGGTTGCCTTGCCACAGGCTGTAGGCGGCTGGCCGTTGTTGCGCGACGGGTCGCTCAAGCCTTGTTCGCTGTTGCGCGCGCGGCTGACGCTGCCATTTGCGCCCAGCGAGGGGCCTTGCGCGGCGCCCGCCACGCCCCGTGCGGCGCGGCTTTGCTCCAGCCGGCTGCCGGCCGCCAGCACGTCAAGGTTGGCGCCGGCGGCGTGCTGCAGCAGGGAAGACAGGGTGGTATCGCCGAAGCTGTCCCACCAGCGCTGTTCGAGGGCGGCGTCCTGCCGGGCGGCGAAACGGGCATCCTGCGCCTGGCGCCATTGCTGTCCCAGCTCGTGGTGCGGGCGCTGGAAGTCGCTGCCCACGCTGGCGCAGCCGGCCAGGCCCAGGGCCGTGAAAATGATCAGTGCTTTCATCGCGCGCTCACCTGTTGCACTTCTGGACGGCGCATGGCCGCAGCTGTACTAATGCGCACTTCGGCCGACATGCCCACGCGCAGGCGGCTGCCGTCATCCTGGCCCGGATCGAGCGCGATCCTGACGGGGATGCGCTGCACCACCTTGGTGAAGTTGCCGGTGGCGTTTTCCGGCGCGATGGCGGCAAACGTCACGCCCGTGGCGGGCGCGATGCTGTGCACCGTGCCGCGCAGGAGCACGCCCGGATAGGCGTCGACGGCGATGCTGGCGCGCTGCCCCTGGCGCACGTGCGTCAGCTGCGTTTCCTGCAGGTTGGCGACGACGAAGCTGCGGTTCAGGGGCACCACGGCCATCAGGCTGGCGCCGGGCGCCACGAGGGCGCCGACGCGCACGGCGCGGCGTCCCACGATGCCGTCGATGGGGGCGCGCAGCTGCGTATGCGACAAATCAAGTTCGGCGCGCTGCAGGCTGGCGCGGGCGCGCAGCAGGGCCGCTTCGGCCGCGCCTTGCTGCGCCTGCAAAATGTCCGTCTGCTTGCGGGTGGCGACGAGGGCGGCGCGGTTTTGCGCCAGGCGCGCGCGGCTCACGTCGAAGCGCGATTGCGCCTGCTGCGCGTTTTGCACGCTGCCCGCACCCTGGCCGGCCAGGTGCGTTGAGCGGGCCAGTTCCTGCTGCGCCAGCTTGTCTTCCGCCTGGTTGGCCTCGACCAGGGTCGTGGCTTGCTCGATCACCGATTGCTGGCGCTGCAAGGTGGCGCGGGCATTCGCCAGCTGCGCTTCGGCACCGGCTACCTCGGCGCGGGCCGAGGCGGCGGCGGCCTGGTAGTCGCGGTCGTCGATGCGCGCCAGCAGCTGACCCGCCTTGACAGTCTGGTTGTCTTCCACCAGCACTTCCCGCACGATGCCGCCCACCTTGGGGGAGAGCACGGTGTAGTCGGCACTGACGAAGGCGTCGTCGGTGCCTTGTTCTTCGCTGGGCGAAAACAGCAGTTGCCAGGCGCAAAAGGCGAGGGCGCAGGCCAGCAGGGCCAGGCCGAGAAGAAATGCGCGTGAGCGCAGTATGGTTGTTTGCATGGGGATGCTCTTTCTTGAAATAAAAGTCAGGCTGCGCGCGGCGGATAGACGCGCGTCGGCAGGATGGGAATGATCAAAATCATGGCCAGCGCGATGGCGGCGACAATGAGGTACAGGTCGGACGAGGTCAGGGTGACGACTTGCGCATGCATGCGCGCGCTCAAACCAGGACCCAAACCCGCCATGTCCACGGCGGCCGGCAGGTTGCCCAGGCGTTCGCTGAGCACCGTCGAATGAAAATGGTTGCGGCGCGTGATCAGCGCATCGAGCACGCCGGTGGCGACGACGGCCGACATGCCCTTGATGGTGTTGAACCAGGCCGAGGCGAAAGGGCCGTCCTGCGGCGCCAGGCCCGTGGTGGCCAGCAGCAGCAAGGGAATCACGGCCATCGGTTGCGCAAAGATCTGCACCGCCTGCAGCAGGTAGAAGTGCGTGCGTATCCAGTCCGGCGACATGCGCGCACCGAGCACGCAGGACAGGGCCAGCAGGGCCAGGCCGATGGCCAGCACCCAGCGGCAGTCGACGGCGCGCAGATTGCACAGGGCGGCCCCAGCGGCAGGGCGACCAGCTGCGGCAGCGCCACCATCAGCATCACGGGCGCCGTCTGCAGCGGGCGGTAGGCGTGCACCTGCGCCAGGTAGGACGAGGGAATCAGGATCACGGCCAGCAGCACGAACAGCACGCCGCCCAGGGTCAGCAGGGCATGGCTGAGGTTCCGCCGCGACAGCAGCTGCAGCTTGAAGAACGGCAGCGGATGCGACCATTCATTGATAAAGAACAATACCAGCAGCAGAAGGCCGCCGCCCAGCAGCACGCAGATCAGGGGCGAGGCGAACCACGCCAGGCGCTCGCCCTGCAGCAATCCCACCACCAGCATGCTGATGGCGGGCAGGCCCAGCAGCAGGCCGCGCCAGTCGAATTGACGGAAACGTTCGAGGCGCAGCGGGTCTTGCGGCAAGCCCCAGGACACCATCAGCAGCGCGACGATGCTGCCCGGGACGACTTGCCAGAAGGCCCATCGCCAGCCCAGGTACTCGGTCCAGAAGGCGGCCAGCGGCGTGCCCAGGCTGGGGCCGAAGGTGGCGCTCAGCGCATAGCCGCCCAGGCCATACAGCTTGATGTTCGGCGGCAGGAAGCGCAGCGCCACCGTCATCAGCATGGGCGGCAGGGCGCCGCCGGCCGCGCCCTGCACCACGCGCAGGACGATCAGCACGGACAGGTTCGGCGCGAACGGACACAGCACGCCGGCGGCCATGCAGACGATGATGGCGGCGGCCGTCAGGCGGCGCAGCGAGAAGGTGACGGAGCACCACGGCGCAAATGCCATGGCCGACACCGACGCGGCTGCATACAGGGCGACGAGCCAGCTGGCGTCGTCGCGCGCGATGCCCATGGCGCCGCGGATGTCGGCCAGCGCGACCTTGGTGATGTTTTCATTCAGGCCGGACACCAGCACGGCCAGCAGCACGCCGGCCAGGCCCGTGGCCAGGCGCAGACCGAAAATGGGCGGTGTAGGGGGAGGCGGCGCCGTCGGGACGGCGCCGGGTAGCAGTACAGCGGACACAGGGAACTCCGTGGATGAGAATCAGTCCACGCAGTATAGGTAGCCGTTAATCTTGTGAAAATTGATAATTAATGAAGTCTGAATTGCGTCTGGCGCAATGATTCAGGTGCCAGGGAGTGCGCTGCCGCACAGCTCCTTGATCATCCGCCGCAGCCAGCGGTGCGCATGGTCGTGGTCGAGGCGCGGGTGCCAGGCCTGCATCACGTCGACGCTGTCGACGGGAATCGGCAGCTGGAAGGTGCGCAGTTTCAATCCCAGGCGCTCGACGATGGGCAGCAGAGGCGTGGGCATCAGCGGCAGCAGCAGGCGCGAATCGGCCACGGCGAAGATGGCGGACTGGAAGTTGGGGCTGATCAGCGAAACCCGGCGCATGTAGCCCCGCTCGGCCAGGGCCGTGTCGAACGGGCCGCGCGCCAGGCCGCGCCGCGAGACGCTGATATGTTCGTATTCGGTAAAGCTGTCCAGGTTGACGGGGCCGTCGAAGAAAATCGGGTGGTCGCTGCGGGCAATGCCGACAAAGCCGCTGCTAAACAGCTGCTGCAGCTTGATGTCGGGCGCAAAGGCGCGCCGCGCGCTGATGTACAGGTCGATGCGGCCCGCGTGCAGGGCGTCGTTTTCCGTGGCGCCATCGCCTTCGGGCACGAAGCGCAGCACCGTGTGCGGCGCATGGCTGGCCAGCAGGTCGCGCAGCTTGCCGCCATACGCGCCGACAAACACGTCGTTGGCGCACAGGCTGAAGGTGCGTTCCAGCGTGCGCAAGTCCACTTCGCGGCCGGAAGTGAAGATGGCGTGCGCCTGCTCCACCACGCCGCGCACCTGCTCGCGCAATTCCAGCGCGCGCGGGGTGGGCGCCAGGCCGCGCCCGGAGCGCACGAAGACGGGGTCGCCGATGGCGTCGCGGATGCGCGCCAGGGTGCGGCTCATGGCCGGCGCGCTCAGGTTCATGCGCCGCGCCGCGGCCACGGCGCTGCCTTCCTCGAGCAGGATGTCGAGGGCGACGAGCAGGTTCAGGTCGGGGAGTTTCATGCGGCGATTATAGCCCGGGGGCCAGCGCCAGCGCTGCGCCGGCAGGACGCCGGCGCAGCGGGGATGCTATTGCGGTATTACTCGGCTGCCGGCTCGGCGCCGCAGCATTTCTTGAACTTCTTGCCGCTGCCGCAAGGGCAGTCGTCGTTGCGGCCCACTTTCGGCTCTTCGCGCTTCATGGTTTGCACCGGAGCCTTGCGGCGCGGCACCCAGAAACGGTGGATGGCCGGCAGGTTTGCTTCCAGTTCCTGCGCCAGCTTGTGCGCCTTGACCGGGTCTTCCACCAGTTTCAGTTCTTCTTCCTTGATTTCGTCGGCGCCCAGCAGGTAGATCGGCTGCATCAGTTCGGCCACTTCGGAATCCCAGATTTCGTTCCACGAACCCGGACGCAGTTCCATGCCGTCCCAGAAGCCCCAGCACCAGGCTTCGGCGTCGATCAGGGTCTGGCCTTCGTAGTCGTGTTCGACGAACAGGGCTTCGAATTCCTTCGGCGCCACTTCAAACGTCACCAGCACTTCGTTCATGAAGCGCATGATCAGGTTGACGATGCGCTCTTCTTCCTTGCTGTTCTTGAATTTCGGCGCATCTTCGGCATCTTCGCCCCACACGCGCGGCAACCACTCGGCCGGCATGATCGGTTCCGGGCCGATGGCGACGGCCGTCAGATAGCCGTGCAGCATATCCATGGTCATGGCGTCTTCGGAGCACCGGTCCGACAACAGGAATTGGTCTAATTCGTCGAATTCTTTTTCTGATAATGGCTGTTCGAGTTGCATGGCTTGCTCTTTGATTGAATGTAAGCCGCCAGTATACGCCTTGCAGCGCTTCATCACCGAAGTGTTTGCACCGGCGGCCCGCGCGCGCCTTACAATGTCGCTTATGCACAATGAAAACCAGCCGCACGAGGACGACCGGCCCGTCCATCCCTTTTCCGCACTGAGCCCCGATTGCGTGCTCGACGCCCTCGACAGCGTGGGCTTGCGCGGCGACGGCCGCCTGCTGGCGCTGAACAGCTATGAAAACCGCGTCTACCAGGTGGGCATCGAGGATAGCGCGCCCCTGGTGGCCAAGTTTTACCGTCCCGAACGCTGGAGCGACGCCGCCATCCTGGAAGAACACGCGTTCGTGTCCGAGCTGGTCGAGCGCGAAATCCAGGTGGTGCCGGCGCTGGCCATCAACGGCAGCACCCTGCACCAGTACCAGGGCTTCCGCTTTGCCGTCTTCCCCCGCCACGGCGGCCGCGCGCCCGAGCTGGACGACCCGGCGACCCTGGAATGGATAGGGCGCTTCATCGGCCGCATCCACGCCGTCGGCGCGCTGTCCGCCTACAAGGAACGCCCGGCCCTCGATCACCAGACGTTTGGCGTCGAACCGCGCGAATTCTTGCTAGAAGGTAATTTTTTGCCGCCCGAACTGCTGGCCGCGTATTCCAGCGTGGCGCAGCAGGCGCTCGACGGCGTCAAGCGCTGCTATGACCGCGCGGGCGACGTGGCCGTGCTGCGCACGCACGGCGATTGCCATGGCGGCAACGTGCTGTGGACGGACGCCGGCCCCCATTTCGTCGATTTCGACGATAGCCGCATGGGTCCGGCCATCCAGGACCTGTGGATGATGCTGTCGGGCGAACGCGGCGACCAGGTGCGCCAGATGAGCGACATCCTGGCCGGCTATGAAGATTTCTGCGATTTTGACCCGCGCCAGCTGTACCTGGTCGAAGCGCTGCGCACCCTGCGCCTGATCCATTATTCGGCCTGGCTGGCGCGCCGCTGGGACGATCCCGCCTTCCCCGTCGCCTTCCCGTGGTTTAACACGCAGCGCTACTGGCAGGACCGCATCCTGGAACTGCGCGAGCAGGTGGCCTTGATGGACGAAGCGCCGCTCTGGCCCATTTGACTTAAACGTGGGAAAAGGGCGGTAAACGTCCTTCTTCTTGCCGCGCTGATTTGTGCATGCCTGTTCGATAATGGTGGTAATAAATTCCCATAAGCAACGGAATTCACCCGAATAAGCGAGAAATCATGCAAGCACAGCAAAATCAGCGCCAGGCCGCCTCCCTCACCGTCGCGTATTCCGCCGACGACGAGTTCGACCAGGACAGCATGGTCTCGCTGCATGATTTCAAGGACCTGGAGCGCAAGGCGGAAGCGCCGGCTGTCGCCATCACGCCCGAACCGCAAGCCGAGCCGTCAGCCGAAGCCGACATCAAAGCGCCCGCCGCCGAACGCCAGAAAATGGAATTGAAAGCCATCCACGAGGCGATTGCCCGCGTGGAAGCGGAAGCGAAGGCCACCTGCGCCGCCGAGAGCCGCGCGCTGGCCGAGGCGCGCGTGCGCTCGCTGGCCGAGGACCGCGCCGCCATCGACGCGGCCGCCGCCGCCGCCGCGCAGCAGAATGCGCAGGCCGCCGAAGAGGCGATTGCCGCCAACCGCGAACGCCTGGACACCATGCGCGCCGCCGCGCAAGCCAGCGTGGCCCGCCTGGAAGCCGTCAAGCAGGAAACGGCCGAATTGCGCGCCCGCGTGGAATCCGATAATGAAATCCGCCTTGCCGCCGAACAGCGCGCCCGCGCCGAGCAGGAAAGCCGCTTGCGCGCCAGCGAGCAGGTGGCGGTGCAGTCGGAATTGGCCGAGCAGGCCGCCCGCGCCGCCGAGGAATTGCAGGTGCAGACGGAGCAGGCGCGCCTGCAGGCCGTCGAGCGCGTCGCCGCCGTGCAGGCGGCCAAGGAAGAAATGGTGGGCATCGCCTCGGCCGATGCCCGTGTCGCCGTGCTGGCCCGCGAACGCGAGCGCCACGCCCACGGCGCGCGCCAGACGGCGCAGATGCTGGCCGAAGCGGAAAGCGAAGCGCTGGACTTGACGGTGCAGCGCGAGCGCGCCGACCAGATCGCGCTGGAATCGGCCTTCAACCGCGCCGCCGCCGAAGTGCGCGCCCTGGAAGAAGCGCGCGCGCTGGCGCACCTGAGAGCAGGAACGCGAAGCCATTGCGCTGGCGCAGGCGGAATCGGAACGCCATGCGGCGCAATCGCTGCGTTTGCGCCTGCAGACGGAAAAGGAATTGCGCGACGCGGCCATCCACCGCGAGCGCCTGGAAATGGTCGCCGTGGCCAGCGCGCAGGCGCGCCGCGATGCCGACGTGCGCATCCTGGCCGCCACCGAGGCGCGCATCGAGGTGGACCGCCAGCTGCGCGCCGTGGCGCTGGCCCGCGTGACCGCCGAACAGGACGCGGAAATCGCCGGCCACGCCAAGCTGGAAGCGGAAACGGCCGCACTGGAACAGACCAAGGCCCGCGAAGCGGCCGAGCAGGCAGCCGCCGTGGCGGCAGCCCGCGAACTGGAAGAACAGCAGCGCGCCGCCAGCCTGGCGCAGGAACGCGCCGGACTGGCGCGCCAGGCGTCGGAACTGGCCGCCAGCCAGAACGAAGCCGAGCAGGCCGAAGTCGATGCCGGCAAGGCGACTTTGGCCGCGCAGGCGCAGGCAGCGCAACTGGCACAGGAAAAAGCACGGCAGGCGGAGCAGCTGCAGCAGGCGGAGCAGGAGCGCCTGGCCGCCGAGCAGGCCGCCATCGCCGCCCTGAAAGAAAAACTGGAAGCGGAAGCGCTGGCGTGCAACGCGGCGCAGGAGCGCATCGCCGCCGAAGGCGCGCAAGCGGAACTGCTGCGCGGCCAGCACGCCGCCGAACAGGCTTTGCGGGAAGCGGCGCAAAAGGAAGCCGACGCCATCCGCATCCTGATGGACCAGGCGCTGGTCGAAGGCGAAAAAAAGGCCGCTGCCGCGCAAGCCGTGCAGGCGCAGGCGCGCCTGGCCGTGGAACTGGGACAAGTGCATAGCGAGCGCGCCCGCGTGGAAGAAGACAAGGCGCAAGCTGCCGAAGCGCTGCTGGCATCCGAGCGCGATTTCGTCGCGGCCGAGCGCGAGTCGCTGGCGCTGATCGCGCAAAAACTGGTGCAGCAGCGCCAGACGACGGCCGCCGAGGAACGCGCGTCGAACGCCATCGCCGGCCGCCTGGAAGCGGAAAAGCAGGCGACGGCGGCTGCCGAAGCGAGCGCCGGCATGGAACAGCAGGCGCTCGACGCCATGCGCCAGCGCGAACAGCTGGAACTGGCTGCGCAGCAGGCCGCCAGCGAGAAACTCGACGCGCAGCAAGCCTTGCTGGCCAGTGCCCAGGCCCATGCGGCCCTGCAGCGCAAGGCGGCCGACACGACGCGCGCGATGGCCGAGGCCAAGCAGCAGTTGCTGGAACGGGATACGGAGCGCGCGCAGCAGCAGGAGCGCGAACTGGCGGCCCTGCGCGCCAGCCTGGAGCAGCCGCAAACCGTCTTTTCCAGCTCCTTGAGCGCCGCCCGCGCGAAAGCCGAACAGGTGAGTTCGGCCAGTCTGACGCGCGAAGTGATCGAGCGCCTGACGCAGCCTAACGAAGCTGGCGCCGTCTGGCGTTCGCGCTGAGAGCCTGAAAACCCGATAACAGCCGGGGTCGGACCCTCAGGGTCCGACCCCAGTCCCAGGTTTGGGTTGCGTCCGTATTCCCATCAAAACTTCCGTCCCCCCCCCCCACCAAAATCACATCCGCATCGCGGTGATAATCGGTGATGACTCGGTTCCACGCCACGTGCGCCACCCAGCGGCGGTCGACGTGGTAGCGGGCCACGGCTGACAGCAAGCCCGTCAGGCGCGTGCTGTGGCCCTGGGTGTCGCGGCCGTCCCATGCCAGGTAGGGGCCGCCGCCCATGCCGAATTCCACCTTTTCATTGAGCGAGCGGATCAGCCACAGCTGGGCGGCCACGCCGCGCCGGTGCGCCAGGTCCGTGTCGCCTTCGTCGAGGGCGGTGACGGTCCAGTCCACGTATTTTCCCGCCGCGCGCCGGTATTCCAGCGTGAACGGGCGCGAGGACTCCGAGCGCAAGCTGTTGACGATGGTGTGGCCCGTCGAGAGGGTCACGGTGTCGTCGTGCGCCCAGTTCTGCAAGTGCAGCTTGGCGCCCGGCACGCCGTCATAGCGGTAGCCCGCGCCGATCAGCAGGTGCGTGGTGTTGTCCTTGCCGTCGGGCTTGATGCGGTTGAGCTGTGCCTGCGCATACCAGCGGTTGTCGAACTGCCAGCGCGCCTGCAGGCTGACGATGGAACCCCAGCCATGGTCATTGTCGAAATTGTGCAGGCCGTCGTCGGTCCTGGCCGTATCGAAGAAAAAATAGCGGCCCGCGCCGGCGCCCAGCATCAGCCCCTGCTCCACCTTTTTCGTGCGCAGCCAGAACTGGCCCGCCATGCCGTCGCGGTGATGGTCTTGCGGATGGCCCTCATTGATGTAGGACAAGCTCATGGCGTTGTAGTCGCCCACCGGCTGCGTGTAGCTGACGGCGGCGACAAAGGTGCGCTCCTTGGTCGAACTGACTTTCAGGGCACCGGCCATGCCGGAGATGTCCTGTGCCTGGGCGGACAGGGGCAGCGAGGCGGCCAGCAAGGCCAGGGCGGCGGGGCGTATGCGCATGGTTTTCCGGTCGTGGTGATGCTCGCTAACGGCGGGCTGGCTGGACGTACTGCGCTAGCGCAAGCATCGCGTGTTTTTACTACAGCAATGAACAGTTCCAGTCAGAACTAATTGCGATAGTGTATAAGAAAGCGGGAATGTGTGAGGCGCGCCATGCGGCTGGAGAGCGGGGAGGGGCGCCGGCACGAGTATGGCTGGCCGGCGCGGTATTGCTGGAATGACGGTATTACTGACTCAGGACGACTTTATCGGCAAAATATTCCGTCTCGCCGAAGCATTGCGTGGGCACGCCCTTGTGCTGGCTGTAGGTGACGAGGATGCGCTTGCCGGCCGCGGCCGTCAGCTGCTTCGCCACTTCCTCGTCGCGCACGCTGAACTGGAATTTTTCCGGGATGGTGCCGGGCAGCGCCGTCAGCAGCAATTCCCCTTCCCACGTCTTGCAAATCCAGCCCCGCTTGGAGAACTTTTGCAGGTAGCCCGCCCGTTCGCCTTCCGAGTACGAGAAGCTCAGGGCCATCCACGTGTAGGCTGCCAGCAGCAGGAAGCCGGCCACGAGGAAGATGGCGAAGGCGAAGGTGACTTTTTTGGTCGTAGGGGTCATGTTAAGGGGTGAATTGTTTAGTTGGAGAAAGAGTTAGTCTTTCCGGCCGGCTTTCCAGTTCAGGCCAAAGTTATATCTTTCATCCATGGCCTGGTGCGCCGTGATTTTACCTTGGCCGCCGAAGTATTCCACCAATTTTGTCACCTGCAGGTTGCCGCCGTGGTTTTCCAGCATGGCGATGGCGCACATGGCGTGCTGGCTGTCGCTGTCGAGGCGCACTTCCACCGTCGGCTGGCCCGGGATCTCGATCGTCACGACGCCATCCGTGGCGGCCCAGTTCGGCACGCCCTCGTAGATGAAGGCGTAGACAAGTACGCGCTTGATCTGGTCGAAATGGGTGCCGTTGATGAAGATGTTTTCGCCGCTGCTGACGCTGCCCGTGCGGTCGTCGCCTTCCAGGTGGATGTACGGCGGGCGGTCGTAGGCGCCCCAGCTGTTGCCCAGCGCCTGCACGGCGCTCTTGGCGCCATTGCTCATTTCGAACAGGCAGCCGATGTCGAGGTCGATGCCGCCCGAACGGCCGGCCGGCTTGTTGAACAGCTTGCCGAGGAAGCCCGTGTCCAGTTTCGAGGCGGGCGCCTGGCCTTGCGACGCATTCTGGTTCCAGTTCAGGTTGACGCGGATGCGGCCATAGCCGCCGCTGTCGCGCTTGTCGAGCGAAATCTTGTCGCCGCGCTTTTCCAGGCGGATCTTCGACAGCGAGATTTTATTCGCCGGCGGCGGTGCCGCTGGCGCAGGCACGGGGGCCGGCGCCGGAGAAGATTGCGCTGCTTCGCTGCCGCCGAAGTGCTTCAGCAGCGCCGCCAGGCCGCCCGCGAAACCCTGGCCCACGGCGCCGAAGCGCCAGCTGCCGTCGCGGCGATACAGTTCGCCGATGATGACGGCTTTTTCGTCCTGGAAGTCCGTGCCCGTGAAGGCAAACGTGGCGGCCTGGCCCAGCGCCATGCTGGAGTTGCCCAGCGCGCGCATGCTGCCCTGTTCCGTCGCCGCCGTAAACACCAGCTTGTCGATCGAGGCGGGCAGGCGGGAAAGGTCGACCTGGAAGGTGGAGCGGGGGCCGTTCAGCTCCACCGTGACGGCGTTGTCCGGCGCGCTTTTCTGGTTGTAGAACACCATGTAGCGGTCGTCCGACAGCTTGCCGGCCGCATCGACGCCGAAGCAGCTGACGTCCACTTCCATCGAGCCGGAAGCGATATCGAGGGTGACGGCAAACGGGCCGTTCAAGCCCAGGTCCGCCAGTTTTCCTTTTTGTCCGCGTGTGAAATTGGTCATGGTCGTGCAATCCCTTCGTCGCTTGAGAGTTGAGTCAATGAGATAGTCGGCAGGTGCGCGGCGGCGTTGTCGGCCGCGTGGCGGATGCCGAACAGGCGCGCCTGCTCGATGATGCGCAGGGCCCAGCTGCTGTGCGTGGCCACTTCGCACATCGATTCCTGCATGCGGAACACGGCCGGGCTGTCCGGGTCGATGATGCGCAGCGCCAGTTCGATGTCCGACTGCGCCACCTGGTAGTGGCGCTCGATCTGCGGCACCTGGTCAGGGTGGATGGCCGTCTTGGCGATCATGCCGTGCGCCATGTCCTGCGCCACTTCGGCGTCGAGCCAGCTGCCCTGCGACAGGTGCTCGAAGACGGGCGCCGTCAACTGGAATCCGTGCGGCTTGAAGATCGTCACCAGGCGGCCGATGACCTGCCCCAGCGGCGTCTGGTAGATGGTGCCGCTGGTGGGGCGGCGCAGGCCCAGCAGGGCCAATAAATCGTTGCCGCCGATGCGCAGGGCCAGGATGCGGCGCCGCACTTCCGGCGCCGACAAAATGATGCGGAACTGCTTCATTTCCTCGTCGTCGAACACTTCCGCCGTTTCCAAGGTCGGCATCAGCAAATGATGCGTGTGGCGCACGAGGTCGAAATACGCGGCGAAGTTGTGGCGCGTCGATTTCGGCAGCACGAAGCCGCTCAACTTGTCGGCGCCCGGCATGGCCAGCACGCGCGCCAGCACCTCGAGGTTACGCACGCGCACGAAGCGCAAGGTATCCGATTCGTCGGCCATGTTTTGCAGCGCCAGCGACAGGTTGAACAGCGCGTAACTGAGGTCGCGTTCGGCGATGGCGTCTTCGGTGCAAAGGATGACCGAACGCAAATGACTGAATTTGTCGCCATTGGCGATCGCCAGCAAGTCCTTGTGCGTGGTCGGCACATACATGGAGGCGCCCAGCGCCGCTTTATGCTCGCTTTGTGGGTGTAGGGAGTTGTTATCCATCGACTGCGCTCCTGATAAGGGCGACCGCCTGGTAAGGCAGTGCCGGTTCTACTGTAATGGGTATGGCTTTTTCCTGCGCCAGAAGCAGCAAATGTGCCACGTCCGGCGCATTCGTGTCGCGCACGATCAGGCGCTCGGGCACGCGGCGCAGCAGCACGCGCGTCGCTTCGCCGATGCCAGGCTTGATCAGGTTGATGTCGCTGATGCCGTATTGCTGCTGCGCGGCCGCCATGTAGGCTTGCGAGCGGGCCGCCATGGCTGGCGCGTCGCTCGCTTCGGCCAGCGGGATGCCGCTGCTGGCGGCAATCGCCATGGCGTCGGCCACCAGGCCGTCGGCGAAAGCGCGCGACTGGTCGTGCTGCTCGAACTGCGCGTAGTACACGCAGCCGTGGAAGTCGCCGGGGCCGATGGCTTCATTGAGTACGGAGCGGCTCACCAGGCCCGAGACGGTGGCATTCAAGATGCTCGACGGGATCAGGTAGTCGCTGGCCGAGGCGGCGCAGGCGGCCGTGCCGGCCAGGTCGGACAGCACGAACAGGCCGCCGTCTATCGCCGTGCCATTGGCCGCGTTGAAATCGTGGACCGTCTGGCGCAGTTCGCGCGAAATCACGCCCTTGCCCGTCGCCGTCGACGAAGACGAGGGATTCAGCTGCATGGCCCTGCGCCAGGATGTGCTTCAAGGCGTTCGCATCGATGCCGCGGTCGCGGATGATGGAGACGGAATAGTGGCTGCATGCGCGCTGGAATACCTGGCGCAGCAAGTGGCCCAGGATGACGCCCACGGGCGTGCCGGCGCGCGCCAGCGACACCAGGGTGATGGGCCCCGCGCGGCGCGCCGCGATCAGGGCGGCCAGGCGCAGGCAGTCGCGCGCCATCTGCAGGCGGTTGGCCGCGAATGCGCTCTGGAACAGGGCCAGATAGGCGGGCGAGGGCAGGGATTCGGGCGACAGCATTTCGCTGTAGTGGCGCTGGCCCGACTGGATCAGACGCTCCTTTTCGGCCAGGTCGAGAATCGGTTCGAGCGCCATCGGCGTGAGCAGAAACTCCACGTCTTCCTGGCGGTAGCTGCCGCTGAAATGCTGCGTGTCTTGCGTCATAGCGCCGCCACCGTGAGTGCCGCCAGCTGGGTGCCGTTGGGGATGATGGCGTAGTCGCAGGCGGCCATGAAGCGGGCGTCCGAGCGGCTGTCGCCCATGCCGAAGCTGACGATGGGGCCATGTTCGGCTTCCAGTTCCGCGCGCAGGTAAGCGACGGCGCGCGCCTTGTTCAGGGTCTTCGGCAGCACGGCCAGGTTGTTGCCGTTGCGGTGGATGAAGTAGCCGCTGCCTTCCGTGGCGATCCACTGCTGCAGCACTTGCTCTTCGATGTCGGCCAGGCGTTCACCGCGTGCTTCATGGTCCTTGACGACGATGTAGAACGGCGTGTTGTAGTCTTCGATCAGGCGCGCGCGCGAAGGCATGCCCGTCTTGATTTGAAAATCGTCGATGATGCGCATGGCGTCCCGCAGGCCGGGCAAGGCCGTCTGCATGTCGTTTTGCATCAGGGCCAGCCAGCCCGCGTCGAGCGCGCCGCCTGGCTGCAGCACGATGCCGCCGTAATCGAGCACGCTGTAGCTGGTAAACGGCAGGTCGACGCGGCGGAAGGCGTCGCCATTCCTCGCCGTGGCGGGGATCAATGTCATGCCGCTTTGCGCGAAATCAAAGAAGGCGCGCTGGCGTGCCGTCGTAAACGAGCAGGCGTCGCCATTTTTCAGATAGGCGGCCGGCTGCAGGTCGGTCTCGCCGGGGCATTTTTTCGGGGTCTGGAACAGTGTGTCGTCCAGATCAACAAACAGGAATTTCTTCAATTTGGGTCTCTGACTGAAAGTGGAACAGGCGGCCATTCAACTGGCCGGCGAGTTGCATGAGGGCCGGGCTGGCCGGGGTTTCATGGCAGATGAACACGTGCTGGTACTGGCCAGGCGCCACGTTGTACAGGTAATTGGCGATGCCTTCGCCGTAGTTGTCGTCGCAGTGAACGATATGGCCGACGGAGCCCCACGACAAAATGGGCGAGCGCGTGGTCGATTGCACTACCACGTTCTTGCCCAGCGCTTCGAGCTCGCGCGCCAGCAAAAACGACGGGTGCATGAATTCGCCCGTGCCCAGCACCAGCACGGAGTCGCCGGCGCCGATCTCCTGCGCCAGTTGCACCGCCAGGCCTTGCGGCGGCGCCAGCGCGCGTCCCACGCCGATGCGCCCGAAGGCGGAGCTGGCGCCCCGTTCTTCGTTGGCCTCGAAGCGCTGCGCGCTGGCCGCCACGGGAGCGGGCGCCGCGCCGGCCTGGAAGGCGTACTGGCCGGACAGCGCCGCGCCGATGCTGGTGGGCAGGCCGAAACGCTCACTCAAGCCCGCGTTGGCGGCCTGGCCCATGAAATTGGTGATCACGCCCAGGTGCAGCTTTTCCAGCTGCGGATAGCGCGCGCGGCACACTTGCACCAGGTTGGCGAAGGTGTTGCCGGTCGACGCTTCATCATCGATCAGCACCAGGCTGCGCGCCGTGGAAAACAGCGCGCTGGCCGCGTCGGACAAATGCAAAAACTGGCGCGGGGCGTGGCTGTGCGATTCCTCGAATTCGAAGAAGGGCACCGTGCCCACGCGGTAGCGCGAGCTGTGCAAAAACAGCGCTTTTCCATTCGGGTTGGCGCGCAGCCACGCTTCGAACACGCCCTGGCCCAGGCCGACGGCCGTTTCCGCCATGGCGATGAAGACGACGGGGCCGGGCAGGCTGGGGGGGATTTGCGCGGCCAGGTCGTCGTGGATGGCTTGCATGGCGCGCGGCGTGACGGGCCAGTGCTTGCCCAGCACTTTGGAGAGGAACAAAAAGCCCCGCTTGGCGTTGGCGCGCGCGGCAAAGCCGATCAGCCAGTCCAGCGGAAAGCGCGCCTCGTCCACCTTCAGGGTCAGCTCGCCCGTGGGCATCTGCTGCTTGACGAGGTTCATGGCAGCTCCACGGCGCAGGCGGCTTCGCCCACGCGCATGCCTTCGCGGATGGCGGGCACGGCGAGCTTGTCAAAGCCCTGGTCGAAGCCGGCCAGCGCCAGGTAGGGCAGGTTGGGGCCGGCCGCACACGCCATGCCGATGCGCCCGACATGCGCGGGTTGATTTCCAACAAAGCCAGGCCGTTCGCGCCTTCGCGGAACTGGATGTTGAAGACGCCGTTCAGGCGGTAGTCGCGCGCCAGCTTGTCGCAGGCGGCCAGCAGGTCGTCGCGCAGTTCGATCAGCTGGCCGCTGCCGCCTCCATGCAGCTTCTTGCGCGGCACGGCGCAAATGAGCTTGCCCTGGTCGGCGACGCAGTCGGCGCTGTATTCGTGGCCGTCAAGGTATTCCATCAGCAGCAGGGTTTTAAATGTACCCATCTGCGCCAGGCCGTTGCGCAGCTCTTGCGCATTGATCTGATACGCGGCGCCGGCCAGCAGCAGCTGGGCGCTGGTGCGCTCTTCATCGAGTATGGCAAAGCCCAGCGCATACACGGATTCGGACGGCTTGATGCACAGCTTGCGATGCAGCGGGCGCAGTTCGGCGTAGGCGGCGTCGTATTCCGCGATGGTGGTCACGGCGCGGTAGTCGGCCGGACGCGCCATGGGCAGGTCGAGGCCTTCGCAGAAGCGTGCCTTGTCGTGCATCAAGGTCAGTGTCTCTTCGCTGGCCACGCTGAGCACGCGCGTGCCGATGGCGGCGAAGCGCGCGCTGGCGCTGCCGATCAGGCCCGCTTCCTTGCCGGGCCAGAAAATCGTGATATCGCGCTCGCGGCAAAATTCCAGGCACCACTCGACATAATTGTGGCCCGTCAGTCCCGACGGTTCGACCACATATTCGTGGGCCGATAAAAAGGCGGCCGCATGCGCATTCGTATTGCTGCACACGATGTGATAGCGCGGCGCGCCATTGGTCGCGGCAATATCGGCTTCGCGGATCAGGCGCATGGCCGTGCCGACCGAGGAAAATGTTTTGTTGAACCAGACTCTTTGCATGTACGGGGGACCGGGTAAAGAAAGGGGAAGCCGCGCGCAGGTGCGCGCGCGGGGAGTCTAAGCGACCAGACTTAACCTGGCCTTAGATTTTTTTGAACTACAACGTTGAGCAGCAGCAAACTAACAGCGCCTGACAAAACCGTAGCGAGCGGAAGGAAGAGGTGGCCGAGAAGCGCAACCGTACTCAAGTACGGTGAGCATCGCAGGCCGCCTATGCCGACGCGCAGTAGGTTTGGTCAGGTGCCTCTAACTAGCTTTGCCGCTGGCTGTCCATTTCAGGAATGCATCGCGGTTGCGCGAGCAGATGAACACCTTGCCCGAGCCGGAAAAGCGCAGCACGATGCCTTCGCCGCTGGTCACACTGTTGACGATATTGCCGAGGAAGCCGCCGATGCCGCCGCCGCTGGCACCGCCGCCCGTGGTCACGGAAATCTCGTATTTCAGGCTGTTGTCCCAGCACACCACGTGGGAATTGTCGATCACGACGTCCTTGCCCGGTTCGACGTCGAGCTGGAACATGGAGCCGAAGCCCGACACCACCACTTGCCCCGTGCCGGCCGTTTCCATGACGAAGAAGCCGCCCGACTGGGCGAACAGCGCGTTGCCGATGCTTTGCGTGCGCACTTTCATTTCCGTGCCCGAGGTGGCGGCGACAAAGGCGCCGTCGTTGAGCAGGTACTGGCGCGCGCCCACGTCGACCACTTCGATGGCGCCCGGCAGGGTGGGCGAGAGCAGGCAGTCGCCGCTGCCGCGCACCGCTTCGATATGCTGCTGGAAGAACGATTCGCCGTTGGCGAAGCGGCGCATGATGGCGCTGCCCAGGCCGCCCGTCATCTTGCCCTTCAAATCGAGCGCCGTTTCCATCATCACCATCGCATCGGATTCGCAATAGATGGTTTCGCCCTGCTTCATGCTGACGTGGAGGAAGGGATCGACGTCGCCCGTGACACTAAATACTGGCATGATAAATCTCCAAAAAAAAGCCGCCTGAACTGTGCAGGCGGCATTAATGATATGACATTAAGATAATTCACCTCGGAAAACCGTAGCGAGCAAGCTCGATTTCGGGTTAAGTCGCGCAGCTGTACGGAGGTACAGCGAGCAACGCAGGCCCGAAAGTGAGCGGCGCAGTAGGTTTAACGAGCGTGAATTAGGCGTTGACGCCGAAAGAACGGGCGAGGGGGCCCAGGCCGCCGTTGAAGCCCTGGCCGATGGCCTTGAACTTCCATTCGCCGTTGTAGCGGTAGATTTCGCCAAAGATCATCGCCGTTTCCGTCGAGCTGTCTTCGGACAGGTCGTAGCGGGCGATTTCTTTTTCGCCTTCCGCGTTCAGGCAGCGGATGAAGGCTTTCGAAACCATGCCGAAGTTCTGGCGGCGGGCGTCGGCGTCGTGGATGGTGACGGTGATGCTGATGCGGTCGATGTCGGCCGGCACGCGGGTCAGGTCGATTTCGATGCGTTCATCGTCGCCTTCGCCTTCGCCCGTCGTGTTGTCGCCCGTGTGCACGACGGAGCCGTCGGTCGACTTCAGGTTGTTATAGAAGATGAAGTCAGAGTCGCCACGGACTTTGCCGTCGCTTTTCAGGAGGAAAGCGCTACCGTCAAGGTCGAAAGGGCGCCGTCCGTCGAACGAGGATCCCAGCCGAGGCCGACGATGATCTTCTTCAGGTTCGGTGCTTCCTTGCTCAGGTTGACGTTGCCGCCTTTTTGCAAACTGATTGCCATGTGGTGCTCCTTAAAAAATTAAACTCGATCATGCATTCATGGGATGAGCGCATGAGACGCTCGTGCCATTACTCTCTCAATTGGGGGCGGAACCCCCGATTTCAAGCTTGTGCCGCGTGCCGTTTGCGATAACGCAAGGACGACCACAGCGAGACCAGGATGAAGGCCACGCCCGACAGGCCCGTGAACCACTCCGGAATATGGTACTTGACGGACGCCAGCATGATCAGGGCGAGGATGCCGATCGCATAGTGGGCGCCGTGCTCGAGGTAGACGAATTCGTCCAGCGTGCCCTTGTGCACCAGGTACACCGTCATCGAGCGCACGAACATGGCGCCGATGGCCAGGCCCAGCATGATGATGACGACGTCGTTGGTGATGGCGAACGCGCCGATCACGCCGTCAAAGCTGAACGAGGCATCCAGCACTTCCAGGTACAGGAAGCCGCCGATGCTGCCGCGCGCCACCGTTTTTACCAGGTCGCCATTGCCGTTTTTGGCCGGTGCGGCGCCTTCTTCCTCGTCATCCTGCAAGTCCGGTTCGCCTTCTTCCAGCAAGCCGCTGATCCAGTTCACGCCGATGTAGACGGCGATGCCGACGATGCCCGAGGCGAGCACGCTGTACTTGGCTTGCGCAGGGCCCATCGCCACGCAGGCGGCCACGGCGCCCATGGTGATCAGTACGGCCAGGCTTTCCGTGCCCAGCGCGTTGACTTTTTCCTCGGCCCAGCCCAGCCAGTGCAATTCTTTCTCGTCGTCGAACAGGAAGTTCAGGAACACCAGCAGCAGGAAGGCGCCGCCGAAGGCCGCCACTTGCGCATGGTTGTCCGTCAGGTGCTTGGCATACACATCGGGCGTGGTGGTGGCCATGGTCCACACGTCGACAGGCCCAGGCCTGTGGCGACGGAAACGATGACCAGCGGGAACAGCAGCCGCATGCCGAAGACGGCCACGAGGATACCTACCGTGAGGAACAGTTTTTGCCAGAATTCATTCCAGTGGCGCAAGACCGAGGCATTCACCACGGCATTGTCGAACGACAGCGATACTTCCATGACGCCCAGCACGCCCGTGATCCACAGGGCATTGATCAGGCCGGACATGCCGCCATGGCTGTAGCCCCACCAGCCCGACACTGCCATCAGGATAAAAGTGACTAAAAAGGAAATTCTGAAATGCCGCATGAGTACCCCGTTGCAAGTATGAAAGACGTTTGATTATCCGCGCCGCTGTGCGCGCCGCACTCAGTGTTGATATACGTCAATTGTTGTATATGCCATGATTTTATATTAGTTGCCGCCGGGGGCGGCGTTTTATAGGCCGACGACCGACAGTTCTGCTGGCGCGGATGATCTGCGATAATTGCGGCGCGCCCATCCGGCTGCCGCAGTCTCTTGCATACTCTCTACATATATATAAGAAGGAATACCCCGTGGATATCGCTTACCTCGTCACGCCCCTGATCACCTGGATCCTGGTCGGACCGATCAAATTTCTGATCAACAGTGTCCGCACGCGGCAATGGGCGTTCGGCCTGGTCGGCAATGGCGGCTTTCCCAGCAACCATAGCGCCGTCGTTTCCAGTATGGCAACCCTGATCGCCTTGCGCGAAGGCATAGGCCATCCCGCCTTCGGCGTGGCCGTGACCCTGGCCTTTATCGTCATCATCGACGCCAACAGCCTGCGCCAGCACGTGGGCAAGCAGGCGGCGGCCATCAACCGCCTGGCGGGGGAGGCGGTCAGCGCCGCACACAAGACCTTGCGCGAGCGCATGGGGCATACCCTGGTGGAAATCGCCGGCGGCCTGTGCACGGGCGTGGCGATCGGTTTCCTGATCAATTCCGTGTTTGCCCGCTAAGCATTTTTTTCCTGAAACGCAAAACCCCGCTTCAAGGCGGGGTTTTGCGTTTCAGGGCGTAAAAACTACGTTTCATCCATTGATTAAAGCATTACAGGAAACCGCCGATTGACATGCCCAGACGCGCTCATGGATACTTTGGCGCTTGTGGTTTTAATAAAAATAAATGCCTGCCATCGCTTGCCGGCCCTATCCGGGTCATCGGGACGGTCGTGGCGCTATCTATCCGGAGAATTACCCATGTTGCGCAAAACCCTGTTTGTTCTGGCAATCGCTTCTGCCCTGGCCGCCTGCGGCAAAGAGTCCAAAGATCCCGGCAAGGGTGGCAAGAATGCCAAGGAGCAGGCGGGCGCTGCCGTCAATCTGCTGGTGTCCCCGGAAGACTTGCTGACCATCCAGAGCAATGCGCTGGCGTCCGGTCCCGTGATCACCGGTTCCGTCCAGCCCGAGCGCAACGCGGACTTGCGCGCCGAAGTATCGGCCGTGGTGATCCAGGTCCTGAAGGAAAACGGCGAAATCGTCAAGCGCGGGCGACGTGCTGGTGCGTCTGGACGAAACGTCCATCCGCGACAGCCTCAATTCGGCCGAAGAAGCGAGCCGCGCCGCCAGCCAGGTGCTGGAACAGTCCGAACGCATGTTCCAGCGCATGAAAACCCTGCGTGCCTCGGGCATGACGTCGACGCAGGCGCTGGAAGACGCGGAAATCCGCCGCAACAATGCGCAAAGCGACTTGTCCGCCGCGAAGAGCCGCGCCGCCCAGGCGCGCCAGCAGCTGCAGCGCACGCTCGTGCGCGCGCCGTTCGACGGCATCGTGAGCGAGCGCAAGGTATCGAATGGCGATACGGCGCAAATCGGCAAGGAATTGATCAAGGTCATCGATCCGACCAGCATGCGCCTGGAAGGCCTGGTATCGGCCGACAAGATCGGCGTCGTCAAGGTGGGCCAGCCGGTGTTGTTCCGCATCAATGGTTATCCGGGACAGGATTTCGCGGGCAAGGTGCGCCGCGTCGACCCTGCCGCCGCCACACCGTCACGCGCCAGGTGGCCGTGCTGGTCGATTTCAACGACAAGGAACAACCGCGCGTGGCCGGCCTGTATGCGGAAGGCCGCATCGAGACGGAAACCGTCAGCGCGCTGATGATCCCCGACTCGGCCCTGGTGAAGGCGGGCGACGTCACGTACACGTGGAAAGTCAAGGACAAGGCCTTGCATAAAGCCACGCTGCGCATCGGCGCGCGCGACGTGCGCACGGGCCAGTGGGAAGTGCAAAGCGGCCTGGCCAGCGGCGACACCGTGCTGCGCACGCCGGGCTCGACCTTCAAGGATGGGCAGAAAGTGGAGTTGACGGCCGCCAAGGCCGTGCCAGCCGCCGCCGTGGCCAGCAGCAGCACCGCCGTTGCCGGTAAAGGAAACTAAGCCATGTTCCTTTCCGATTTCAGTATCAAGCGGCCCACCGCCACCATCGTCCTGATCCTGGCCATGATGTGCGTCGGTTTGCTGGCGCTCAAGAAATTGCGCGTCAACCAGAATCCGGACGTCGAAGTGCCGTTCATCGTCGTCAGCATTCCTTACCCTGGCGCATCACCTGACACGGTCGAGCGCGAAGTGGTGAACCGCCTGGAAAAGTCGCTGCAAAGCATTTCCGGCGTGACCGAGGTCAACAGCGACTCGAATGAAGGTTCGGCCAGCATCTTCCTGAAGTTTTCCTTCAATACCAATTTGATCGAAGCGTCCGACAATATCCGCAATGCGATTGCCGCCGTGCGCTACAAGTTGCCGACGGAAATGCGCGAACCCATCCTGCAGCGCATCGACCCGGCCGCCGAGCCGATCATGCAGCTGGCGCTGTCGTCGAACTCGCAAAGCCATGCGGAAATTTCGCGCCTGGCCGAAGACGTGCTGTCGGACCGCTTCCGCACCGTCGACGGCGTGGCGCTGGTCAACGTGGGCGGTTCGCTGAAGCGCGAACTGTCCGTGCTGTTGCGGGCGGAAAAGTTGCGTGAATACAATGTTTCCGTCAGCGACGTCGTCACCGCCTTGCGCAACCAGAACACGAACGCGCCCGTGGGCAAGGTGCGCGGCACCCTGGACGAGAAAAGCATCCGCCTCGTGGGCCGCATCGAGTCGCCAAGCGACTTCGAGAAAGTGGTGATCAAGCGCCGTGGCGAGGAAATCGTGCGCCTGGCGCAAGTGGCCACCATCGAGGACGGTTTTGCCGAAGTCAACAGCCTGAGCATGCGCAGCGGCAAGCCCAACGTGGGCATATCGATTACCCGCGTGCGCGACGCCTCCACCGTCAGCGTGGCCAACAAGATTCGCGACATGGTGGCGGAAATCAACAAGACCTTGCCGAAAGGCACGATCCTGCAAGTGACGCGCGACGGCGGCGAAAACGCCCAGCATAGCCTGAACAACGTGATCGAATCGCTGGTGCTGGGCGCCGTGCTGACGATTTTCGTCGTCTACGCCTTCCTGAACTCCTGGCGTTCGACCCTGATCACGGCGCTGAGCCTGCCCACGTCCGTGATTGCCGCCTTCATCGCCGTGTGGCTGTGCGGCTTTACTCTGAACTTCATGACCCTGCTGGGTCTGTCGCTGGCCATCGGCGTGCTGATCGATGACGCCATCGTCGTGCGCGAAAACATCGTGCGCCACATGCAGATGGGCAAGGACCGCCGCACGGCCGCGCTGGAAGGCACGGCCGAGATCGGTATGGCCGTGGCCGCCACGACCTTCTCCATCATCGCCGTCTTCATTCCCGTCGCCTTCATGCCCGGCATCTCGGGCGAATGGTTCCGTCCGTTTGCCTTGACGGTGACGTGCTCGGTGCTCGTCAGCCTGGGCATCTCGTTTACGCTCGACCCCATGCTGTCGGCCTACTGGGGCGATCCGGTCGAGGAACACTCGGCGCCGAAAAAGGGCATCGGCCGCGTGCTGGAGAAATTCAACCACTGGTTCGACCACCAGGCCGACCGCTATGGCCGCGTGATCGCCTGGGCCCTGCATCACCGCCGCTGGATGGCCGTGATCGCCTTCGGCAGCCTGGTGGGCGCCATCGTCCTGCACTCCACGCATGGCGGCACGAGTTTCTTGCCGGCATCCGATTCCGGCAATCTGATGATCAATGTGCGCACGCCATCGTCGAGCAGCATCGAGTATTCGCGCTTGAAACTGGAAGCGGCGGCCGTGCTGGCGCGTACCTTGCCTGAAACCAAGGATACCAACAGCTCCATCAATGCCGGTGGCGGCCGCGTGTATGTCGACATCGGCAAGCGCAACACCCGCAAGCGCTCGGCCAAGGAAATCGCCGTCGAGCTGCGCGAGAAGATGTCGCGCCTGGTGGGCGCCGAATACGTGGTGCAGGATGACTTGAGCAACGGTTCGCAAAAGCCGATCCAGGTGGAATTCACGGGCCCGGATTCGCGCAAGCTGATGGAAATCACGAATGCCTACATGGACAAGCTGCGCGCCATTCCCGGCGCCGTCGACGTGGGCTTGTCGGAGCAGGACCCGAAGAACGAGCTGCAGATCGAGCTCAACCGTGGCCTGGCCAACTCGATGGGCATTTCCGTCAATGACGCGGCGCAATCGCTGCGCGTGGCCTTTGCCGGCGTGGAAGTGGGCGACTGGGTCGATCCGACGGGCGAAACGCGCGACGTGGCCGTGCGCCTGCACCCCGACGACCGCGTGGCGTCCGAGAACATCGAGCGCCTGCCGATCAGCGTGACGGGCACCTCGCAAATGGTGCCGCTGGACCAGATCGCCACCATTACCATGGGCAAGGGCCCGTCCGGCATCGAGCACAAGAATGGCAAGCGCACGATCACCGTGTCGGCCAATGCGCAGGGCCGTTCGAACGGCGAAGTGACGAGCGATGCCATGAAACTGGCCAACTCCATCGACTTCCCGCCCGGCTACGGCCTGGCGCTGGGCGGCGCGGGCCAGGACCAGCAAGAGCTGTTCACGGAAATGCTGATCGCGCTGGTGATGGGTATCGGCCTGATGTATTTGATCCTCGTCATGCAGTTCGGTTCCTTTACGGCGCCCGTGGCCGTGATGATGTCCTTGCCGCTCAGTCTGATCGGCGTGGTGGTGGCGCTGGTGATTACCAACAACACCCTCAACCTGATGAGTTTTATCGGCATCATCATGCTGATGGGCCTGGTCGCCAAGAACGCCATCCTGCTGCTCGACGCGGCGCGCAAGCGAGAAGAAGAAGGCCATGGCCGCGAGGATGCGCTGATGTATGCGGGCCGCATGCGTCTGCGTCCCATCCTGATGACGACGTTCGCGCTGATCGCCGGCATGTTCCCCGTGGCGCTGGGCCTGGGCGAGGGTGGCGAGTTCTACCGTCCACTGGCGATCGCCATCATCGGCGGCACCATCACCTCGACGATTCTGACCCTGCTGGTCGTGCCGACCTTCTATGACAGCATCGAAATCGCCCGCGATGGCGCTGTGGCCAAGTTCCACCGCCGCGCCGCGCGCATGCCCGTGGCCGTGGCCATGATATTGACCTTGCTCGAATGCGTGCTGACCCTGCTGATGGTGCGCTTCGTCTACCGCATGCTGAAGAAGGCCGTGCTGTTCGTGATGGGCCGCCGCGCGCCGAAGGCGGCGTCGGTCAGCCTGCAAAAGTAAGTCTGGCAGCCTCGGCTGCGCAATCCTTGTGCCAGGTCAAAGAGCCTTCTTCGGAAGGCTCTTTTTACGTCTGGTGCTCTACAATCGTAGAACGGGTGGGCGGGTTCGCCAGCCTGGTATCGCGATACTTTTGCGATATTTTTCAACGGCAATGTGGCACGGCAACGTATCGGACCAGCACCATGTTCTCCAGCCTCCGGCAGCCCATACTCGGCATTCTTACAGTATGCCTGCTGGCCGCTTGCGCCGTCGGGCCGGACTTCCGGCGTCCCGCCGCCCCCGGCGGTGGCGACCGCTACACGCCGGCACCGTTGCCGGCGCAAACGGTGGCGGCGCCCGGTCCCGCCGGCCAGGCGCAGCGCTTCGTGCCGGGCCAGGATATTCCCGCGCAATGGTGGTCGCTGTTCCAGTCGCCGGCGCTGGACCAGCTCGTGCGCGGCGCCCTCGCGCGCAATCCCGGCCTGGCGTCGGCCCAGGCGGCCCTGCGCCAGGCCGATGAAAACTACCGCGCCCTGTCCGGCAGACTGCTGTATCCCGAGGTAGGCGCCCAGCTGGGCGCCAGCCGCGAGAAAAACAGCAGCCTGGAGGGCGTGGGCGGCGTCCTCAATTTGTACAATGCCTCGGTGAATGTGTCGTATGCGCTGGATGTGTTTGGCGGCAACAAGCGCCAGCTGGAAGGCTTGCAAGCCCTGGTTGACTATCGGCAGTATCAGCTGGAAGCGGTGTATCTGGCCCTGACGGCCAACCTGGTGACGGCGGCCATCCGCGAAGCATCGTTGCGCGCCCAGCTGCAAGCCACCGGCGAGATACTCGATGCGCAGCAGAAACAGCTGGACCTGATCGAACAGCAATTGCGTTTCGGCGCCATCAGCCGCGCCACGGTGCTGATCCAGCGCAACACGGTGGCGCAGACGCGGGCCAGCGTGCCGCCGCTGGAAAAAGCCCTGGCCCTGACGCGCCACCAGCTGTCCGTGTATGCGGGCCGCTTGCCCAGCGAGCCTGGCATGCCTGAATTCGACCTGGCATCGCTGCGCTTGCCGCGGGACTTGCCCGTTTCCCTGCCGTCGGCCCTGGTGCGCCAGCGCCCCGACATCCGCGCCAGCGAAGCGCTGCTGCAGCAGGCCAGCGCGCAGATCGGCGTCGCCACGGCAGCCATGTATCCCCAGTTCACCTTGACGGGCAATTTGGGGGCGCTGGCCACCAGTTTTCCCGCGCTGCTGCATGGCGGTTCTTCCGTGTGGGGCGTGGCGGCCGGGCTGGCCCAGCCCATCTTCAATGGCGGTGCGCTGCGCGCGGGGCGGCGTGCCGCCGTCGCGGCCTACGAGGGCGCGGCGGCCGATTACCGCGCCACCGTGCTGGGCGCTTTCCAGAATGTGGCGGATAGCCTGCGCGCGCTCGAGGCCGATGCCGCCGCCTTGCAGCAGCAAGCCGAGGTGGAGGCCATGGCCAGCGAATCGCTGGCGCTGAGTACGCAGCAATTCAAGCTGGGCGCCATCAGTTACCTGTCCTTGCTGGACGCCCAGCGCACTTATCAGCAGGCCAGGGTGGGCCTGGTACAGGCGCAGGCGGCCCGCTATGCCGATAGCGCAGCGCTGTTCCAGGCGCTGGGCGGCGGCTGGTGGAACCGTCCCGCGCTGGACAACGTTTCCGCCACGACCACCTTGCCGGTGGCGGCAGGCACGGATTGACTTTTGGACGCCGGAATAAACGGGGAGCGCATCCATGACGAAACGCAATAAGCGCATGCTCATCATGCTGGGGGCGGTGGTGCTGTTGATTGCCCTGCTGGCGCTGGGATTTTTCCTGCACATCCGCCAGCTCATGGCCAGTTCGCCCAAGCCCACGCCGCAGACGGTGTCGGCGACCATCGTCCGCAAGGTCGACTGGCAGCCGCATCTGTCCTCCGTGGGCACCCTGGTGGCCGTGCGCGGCGTCGACGTGACGAGCGAAATCGCCGGCCTCGTCAGGTCCATCCATTTCAAGTCCGGCCAGGAAGTGGCGGCGGGGCAACTGTTGCTGCAACTGAATGCCGATGCCGACCTGGCGCAGCTGCGCGCGCTGGAGGCGGCCGCGGAACTGGCCGCGTCCGTGCTGGCGCGCGACCGCCAGCAATTTGCCGTGCAGGCGATCAGCCAGGCGCAGGTCGACAACGACGCGGCCGACCTGAAAAGCAAGCAGGCACTGGCGGCCCAGCAGGCGGCACTGGTGGCCAAGAAAACCATCCGCGCGCCGTTTGCGGGCAAACTCGGCATCACCACCGTCAATCCGGGCCAGTACGTGAATCCCGGCGACAAGATCGTCACCTTGCAAACCATCGATCCCATCTATGTCGACTTCTATATTCCGCAAAAGCAGCTGGGCGGCCTGCAAGTGGGGCAAGCCCTGAATCTGTCCAGCGATGCGCATGCCAACACGGCGTTTGCGGGCAAGGTCAGCGCCATCAGTTCCAAGGTCGACCCCGCCACGCGCAATGTGCAGGTGGAAGCCACGGTGGCCAATCCCCAGCGGCAGTTGCTTCCGGGCATGTTTGCCAACGTCCTCGTGGAAGTGGGAGGGAAGAAACAGTTCCTGACCTTGCCGCAGACGGCGATCACCTATAACCCGTATGGCTCCACCGTCTTCGTTGTGCAGCGGGCCCCGGCCCCGGCCCCGGCCCAGGCCCAGGCGCCCAAGGCCGGCGCGCCGCCGCCGAAGGCGGGCGACCTGGTGGTGCAGCAGGTATTCGTGACGACGGGCGAGACGCGGGGCGACCAGGTGGCCGTGCTGACGGGCCTGACCGAGGGGCAGCAGGTCGTCACCAGCGGGCAGATCAAGCTCAAGAACGGCAGCCCCGTGGTGATCAGCAACGTCGTCGAGCCGCGCAACAATCCGCAGCCCACGCCGCAGGAACATTGAGTCGAGGCGCCGCCATGAACTTCACCGATCTCTTTATCCGCCGGCCCGTGCTGGCCATGGTGGTGAGCCTGCTGCTGGTGGTGCTGGGCTTGCGCTCGCTGTTCAGCCTGCCCATCAACCAGTATCCGAAGACGCAGAATGCCGTCGTGACGATCTCCACCACCTATTACGGCGCCGATGCGCAGACGGTGGCCGGTTTCATTACGCAGCCGCTGGAATCGGCCATTGCCCAGGCGCAGGGCATCGACTACCTGTCTTCGTCCAGCAGCAGCGGCGTGTCGACCATCACGGCCACCTTGCGCCTCAATTACGACGCGAACCGTGCTTTGACGCAAATCAATACCCAAGTCAGTTCCGTGAAGAACCAGTTGCCGGCCCAGGCGCAAACGCCCGTGCTGACGGTACAGATGGGGCAGACGACGGACGCCATGTACCTGGGCTTTTACAGCAAGACCTTGCCGACGAATAATGTGACGGATTACCTGAGCCGCGTCGTCAAGCCCAAGCTGGACTCCGTCACCGGCGTGCAGACGGCGGAATTGCTGGGCGCGCGCCTGTTCGCCCTGCGCGCCTGGCTCGATGCGGACAAGATGGCCGCCTTCGGCGTGACGGCGGCCGAGGTGAGTACCGCCCTGGGCAATAACAATTACCTGGCCGCGCTGGGATCGAGCAAGGGGCAGATGGTGACCGTTCCCCTGACGGCCGGCACGGATCTGCATTCGGTCGAGGAATTCAGGAAACTCGTCGTCAAGCGCAGCGGCGATTCCATCGTGCGCCTGGAAGACCTGGCCACCGTCGTGCTGGGGTCGGAAAACTATGATTTCAACGTGGCTTTCAGCGGCGTGCGCTCCGTCTTCATCGGCATCAAGGTGGCGCCGGAAGCTAATATCCTCGACGTGGCCAAGCGCGTGCGCGCCAGCTTCCCCGATATCCAGTCCCAGCTGCCGGCCGGGCTGACGGGGGAAATCGTGTACGACTCGACATTCTTCATCAATACTTCCATCAAGGAGGTCATCAAGACCCTGGTCGAGGCATTGCTGATCGTCACCATCGTCATCTATTTGTTCCTGGGCAGCCTGCGGGCCGTGATCGTGCCCGTGATCGCCATGCCGCTGTCGCTGATCGGCACGTTTACGGCCATGCTGGCGCTCGGCTATTCCATCAATCTGCTGACCTTACTGGCCATCGTGCTGGCCATCGGCCTGGTGGTTGACGACGCCATCATCGTGGTGGAAAACGTGGACCGCCACATGAAGCAGGGCCAGCCGCCGCTGGAGGCCAGCCTGCTGGCGGCGCGCGAGCTGGCCAGCCCCATCCTGGCCATGACGGTGGTACTCATTGCCGTGTACGTGCCCATCGGTTTCCAGGGCGGCCTGACGGGCGCGCTGTTTACGGAATTCGCCTTCACCCTGGCCGGCGCCGTGGCCGTGTCGGGCATCGTGGCCTTGACCCTGTCGCCCATGATGTGTTCGCGTTTTTTTCGTCCGGAACAGGACAGCGGGCGCTTCGTGCAAGCCATCGACCGCGTCTTCGGCAAGGTGCACGACACGTACCAGCGCCTGCTGCATGCGCTGCTCGACACCTGGGTGGTGCTCATCGTCATGGCGGCGCTATTGATGGTGGTGCTGGGACTGATGTTCAAGATGTCGCAGTCCGAGCTGGCGCCCGAGGAAGACCAGGGCGTCGTGCTGTCGCAGGTGGTGGGCGACCCGACGGCCACCTCGGACCAGATGCAGGTGTATGCGGAGCAAATCTACCAGGTGGCCAAGGCCATGCCCGAATACAGCCAGATGTTCCAGATCACGGGCGTGCCGACGGTCAACTCGGGTTTTGGCGGCATGCTGATGACGCCGTGGGACGAGCGCACGCGCAGCGCCCAAGAGGTGCAGCAGGACTTGCAGGCGGGCTGGAACCGGATTGCCGGCGCCCGCGTGGCCGCCTTCCAGTTTCCCGCCTTGCCCGGCTCCTCGGGCCTGCCCGTGCAATTCGTCATCGCCACCACGGAGCCGTTTGAAAACCTCGATGCCATCGCGCAGCAGGTGCTGGAGAAGGCGCGCGCGTCGGGCAAGTTCTATTTCATCGACACGGACTTGAAGATTGATAAACCGCAAGCCACCGTCGTGATCGACCGCGACAGCGTGGCCGCGCTGGGCATGACGCAGCAGGATGTGGGGCAGGCGCTGGGCGCGGCTTTGGGCGGCAACTACGTCAATTATTTTTCCATCGCCGGGCGTTCCTACAAGGTGATCCCGCAGGTGCTGCAGGTGGACCGCCTGAATCCATCGGCCGTGCTGGACTTCCATATCAAGACGCCCGACGGTGCGATGATACCGGCCAGTACCGTCGCGCATATCCGCTACGATGTCGTGCCCGAGTCGATCAACCGCTTCCAGCAACTCAATTCCGTGACGCTTTCCGGCGTGTCCGGCGCCTCGCAGGGCGAAGTGCTGGCCTTCATGCGCGAGACGCTGGCCCAGCTGGCGCCCAGCGGCTACACGGCCGATTATGCGGGCCAGTCGCGCCAGTTTGTGCAGGAGTCGGGCGGTTTTGTCGTCACCATGCTGTTTGCCGTGGTAATCGTCTTCCTGGCGCTGGCGGCGCAGTTCGAGAGTTTCCGCGACCCCGTCGTGATCCTCGTTTCCGTGCCGCTGGCCCTGTTTGGTGCCACCATGTTCATCTTCCTCGGCTTTGCTTCGATCAACATCTACACGGAGGTGGGCCTGGTGACCCTGATGGGGCTGATCAGCAAGCATGGCATCCTGATCGTGGAAGTGGCGAATCAGCTGCAAAAGACGGGCAAGAGCAAGCGCGAAGCGGTGGAAGAAGCGGCTGCCGTGCGCCTGCGCCCCATCCTGATGACGACGGCTGCCATGGTGTTTGGCGTGCTGCCCCTGGTGATCGCTTCGGGCGCTGGCGCGGCCGGGCGCCACGCGATGGGGCTGGTGATTTTCACGGGCCTGTCCATCGGCACCCTGTTTACCCTGTTCGTGGTGCCGGCCATGTATCTGTTCCTGGCCGCCGATCACCAGGCGCTGGGCGCGCGGGGCGCGTTGAAGGCGGCGCCAGCCCATTGATACGCTGTAGCGGGCGCAATTGCTGCGCTGTGCAAGACAAAGAGCCTTCGTTGGAAGGCTCTTTGTTGTTGATTCCCGTGCTCGTTGCCGGGCTGCGGGGCTAGTCGCCGCAGCGCAGCGGGTGCAGCCTTTAGCTGCTGCGTGGCGGTGGCGTGGTGGTCCCAGTCCCTGTGCCGGTTCCTGGCGTGGTGCCGGGCGGGGTGGCTGGCGGCGTCGTCGTGCCGTCGGGGTTGGTGGTGGTACCCGGCGCAACGGATGGCGTGGCGGGCGTGGTGGTGTCCGGCGTGGTGGTGCCGCTGGTGCCCGAGGTGCCGCTGCCGCCCGTGCCGGGCGTGGTGGCGGGCGCCGTGTTGGGCGTGGCCGCCGGGGCGGTGGTGGACTCATTGTGCTTGTTGCAGCCGCCCAGCAGCGCGCACACGATGGCGGTGCCGAGGACAAGCTTGCTGGTGCTAGGGAGTGGGGCCGTCATGATTGTTCCTTTCTCGTTGGAAAGCTGTCGAGGGTGATCGTACCTTGCAAGGCGGCCTGTCACGGTGCGGGCAGACCGTCGCAGCAAGGCTGGCATCGCTTGCAAAAATTAGAGTAGGCAGGCGCGCGCAGGTTCACCGGATTTACAAATCAGCGGCCATCGGCGAGAAAAGAGGCGATCCGCTTTGACATGGCGCAAGCGCGCCACGTGAACGACAAAGAAAGGGCCAGGACAGGGCGTCCCGGCCACGCATGGGGGGCTTACTTGGCGGCAGGGGCCTTGCTCACTTCCACTTCCCAAT
The DNA here is from genome assembly GCF_056037845.1 of Janthinobacterium sp. TPC_1. Lineage (NCBI taxonomy): Bacteria > Pseudomonadati > Pseudomonadota > Betaproteobacteria > Burkholderiales > Oxalobacteraceae > Janthinobacterium > Janthinobacterium sp. TPC_1. The sequence continues at coordinate 3,235,447 of NZ_CP195157.1, forward strand.
CCACGCCTGACTCAATGTGATGCTTGGCGGCAAAGTCGCCCTGGCTGATGGCCACGGCCACGTCGAGCAGGCTGTTCAGGTAGACCAGGGGCTTGCCCTTGGCGACGCCGCCAAACGTGTGCTCGAACGGCGCCGTGACCTTGGCCACTTGTTTGCCCTTGTGCAAAATGCGCACTTGCAGCGGATCGTGCAGTTTCACCTGTAATTCGTCGAGCAGGGATTTCGGGATATTCGTCCAGACATTGCCATACTTTACGTCCAGCACGGGCACGATGCCGCGGATGGTATTGCCGTGGCGCACAGGTTTTTGATACGCGATCTTGACCACGGATGCGCTGGGCAATGACGGGCCCACCTGTTCATAGCTGATGGCGCCCGACGCCAGGCGCGCACCCACGTAGGCGTACACGTCGCGGCCGTGGAAGGTGTAGGACTCCGCGGAGCCGGCCAGGCGGTTGACCTTTTCATCGATTTCGCGCAATTCCGCCACGCCATCGCGCTCGGCGATCAGGGTGAACAGGCCGTTGTCCGGCCCCACGAAATAGCGGCCCCCCTTGGTTTTCAGCACCACCGACTTGCGGTTGGTGCCCACGCCCGGATCGATGACGGAAACAAATACCGTGCCTTGCGGCCAGTAATTGGCCGTCTGGTACAGGCGGTAGGCGCCCAGCCAGATGTCGTAGTCGGGAATCTGGTGCGTCAGGTCCGAGATGGTGAGCTGGGGATCGACGCCGTAGGCGACGCCATGCATGGCGGACACGGCGCCGTCGGCCGTGCCGAAGTCCGTCATCAGCACCAGCGGTGCGGCAGCCTGGGCGGGCGACAGCAGCAGGGCGCTCAGGCAGGCGCCGGCGGCGAGGTGGGAGATTCGTTTGATGATCATGATTTATCCTTGTCCGTGTCAGAACGTGTAGCTTAATTTAGCGTAAAAGTAGGCGCCATTGACGCCGATGGGGTTGATGAAATTGTAAGGCAGGGCGCCGCCATAGGTGGCGTTATTCGTTTCGCGCACGCGCTGGGGATAGCGGTCGAGGATATTGTTGCCGCCCACGCTCAGCGTCAGTTGCTTGCTCAGTTTCAATTGGCCTTCCAGATCCAGCGACCAGACGGCGCCGAAGCGCTGCGCGGGGATGCCGTCGATCAAGGGCGCATCGCTGTCGTAGGAAAAATCTTTCAGCTCGCCAAAGCGGGTGGCGCGCGCCTGCACGCCCCAGCCGGCCGCCTGCCAGTCAGCGCCCAAGATCAATTTGCTGGTCGGTGACGCATGTTTGATACGGAACAAACTCGTTTCCGTCAGCAGGGTCAGACTTGGATCGATATTGGTTAGTGCCGCGGAACTCTGGCGCAGCTTGTCGAGGCTGGTCTTGTTCAGGTTCAGCGCCGCATTCAGGTTCAGTTTGCCTGAGGTGAACGCCAGGTCGTGGTTCAGCACCACATCCAGGCCTTTGGTTCGCGTGTCGAGCAAATTGGCCAGGTAGGCCACGGATTGAATGTCGCTGCGGCCATTCGCGGCAAGGTAGGCCGTGACGGCATCGCTTTGCAAGTCGCTCGAGCGCGTGATGCGGTCGCGGATGCGGATCACGTAGGCGTCCACCGTCACGCTGGTGGCGGCCGCCGGTTTCCAGGCCAGGCCCAGCGACAGGTTGGTCGATTTTTCCGGTTTCAGCTGTTGCGCGCCGAAGCTGCGCGCCAGCGGGTCGCTGGCCGGCAGCAGGGCTGCCGTTTGCAGGGCCGTGCCATCGGCGTTGAAGTTCAGGGTGGCGAAGCGGAAACCCGTCTGCACGAGGGCTGGCGCGCGGAAGCTGTTCGACAGCGAGCCGCGCACGAGGAAGCTGTCCGTCACCTTGTAGCGCGTGGACAGCTTGCCCGTGCTGGCGCTGCCGAAGTCGCTGTAGTCGGAATAGCGGGCGGCGGCGCCCACCAGCAGGCGCGGCGTGAGGTCGCTTTCCACGTCCGCATACACGGAGCGGATTTGCCGGCTGCCGTCGTAGGCGTCCGATGGACGCAAGCCTGGTCCCGCCTGCGCGCCCGGTGGCGCGTCGGTGAAGCTGCCGGCCGCATACGAGGCGGGGTCGCCGGCCGAGCTGGTGTACGTTTCGCGCATCCATTCGGCGCCCACGGCCACGCTCAACGGTGACGGCAGGCCGATGTCGATGGTGCGCGTGGCATCGAAGTTCAAGGCGTCCTGGCGGAAGTCGAAGCCGGCCAGGTGGAAACTGGTGGGGCTGGCCGCGCCCAGCGAAGCGTTGACGGAGTGGCTTACGCCATAGTCAAAGCGGTCGCTGCCGTGGCGCGCGCTGGCGTCCCAGTTCCACTCGCCCGCGCTGCCGCGCACGCCGGCAACGATGCTGAGGTCGCGCTTGTCGCCGTTGGTGACGGGGCGGTAGCCGTGCGGATACAGGGCCGTCACGTTCGACGGGTCGCCCGGATAGCGGAAGTAGGCGCTGCCGTCGGATGTGCGCTCGTTCAGGGTGGCAAACGAGTACAGGTCGAGGCCGTTGGCCAGCGTGAGCCGGGTGTTGTAGAACAGATAGTTGTTGCGCTGGCGCGAGTCGCCGGACTTGAACACCACCTTGCCGTCGAGCGCCTGGTCGGCCGGCGTGAAGTTGTAGGACGTCCAGCCCGCGTCGCTGGGGCCGGCCCGTTCCGTGGGCGAGCGGCGCCGCGTTTCCGCGCCGAAGCGGAAGAATCCCGCCTCGCCCAGCGGCACGCCGTAGTCGGCGTTGACGATGACGGTCTGGCCATCCGTCAGGGTTTGATCGGTGGGGGCGAAATGCGTGTGGTTGGCACCATAGCTGACGGAGGCGGCACCGCCCGTGCGGGCCTTTTTCAGCACGATGTTGATCACGCCGGCCACGGCATCGCTGCCGTACTGGGCGCCCGCGCCGTCGCGCAGGATTTCGATGTGGTCGATGGCATTCGGGGGAATGGCGTTGATGTCGACCGGCACGGTGCCGGCAAAGCTGCTTTCCGTGTCGAGCACGGCGCTCGTGTGGCGGCGCTTGCCGTTGATCAGCACCAGCACCTGGTCGGGCGCCAGGCCCCGCAACTGGATGCCGCGCACGGAGTCCGACGCGCCGCTCGACTCGATGCGGGGGAAGTTGATCGACGGCGACAGGTTTTGCAGGGCCGCGCCCACGTCGCCCGAGGCCAGCGCGTTGTCCACTTCACGGGCACCGAAGCGGTCGATGGGCACGCTGCTGTCGAACACGGTGCGGCGGTTGCGCGCGCGCGAACCGACGACGGTGACCTGGTCGATGCTGGCGCCGGCCGTTTCAGCGGCGGCGCCTGTGCCTGTGCTGGCGGTGGCTTGCGCGTCCTGTGCCCAGGCGGGCGCGGCGCCCAGCATGGCGCAGGCCAGCACGATGGCGCGCAGCGGCGTGGCGGGAAGGGAATGGGGGGCGTATGAGTGGCGCAGGTGCACGGCGGTATCCTTTAAGCTTGTTCATCTGAAAACAATTGGATGAGCTTAAGGGAGGTTGTTGCCCAGGCGAACGATTCTTTATGGATATGCTTATGGCTGTTGTTTCTACGCCGCTTCACTCAGGGCGCCAGCTCAGGGCGTCAGATTACGCAGCAGGGCGGGTATCTCGGCCGGGATTTCGCGCGCCAGGTAGCCGAGGATGCCGAAGCGCAGGGCCAGCTTTTCGCCAGCCAGCGCATGCAGGGCGATGCCCCAGGCGCATGCCTGTTCCAATGGCGCGCCGCGCGCGGCCAGGCCCGTGATGATGCCGGCCAGCGTGTCGCCGGAACCGGAGATGGCCAGGCCGATGTTGCCGCCCGCGTGCGTCCAGCTGCTGCCATCGGGCATGGCGATGACGGTCAGCGCGCCTTTCAGGGCGACGATGGCATGCCAGCGCCGCGCCGCTTCCACGGCGCAGGCGTGCGGGTCGGCCAGCACGGCGTCCTTCGACAGGCCCATCAGCTGGGCCAGCTCGCCCGCGTGCGGCGTCAGCAGCACCGGCTGCTCAAAATGGAACTGCGGCGGCTGGCGCACGACCTGCATGGCGCAGGCATCGAGGATCAGGCGGCTGCCGGCAAACAGGGGCAGCAGGTGGCGCATCAGCTCGCAGCTTGCCGCCGTGTCGCACATGCCCGGCCCGACGAGGACGGCATCGACCTTGCCCGCCAGCGGCGCCAGCTGGTGCCGCGCCTCGTGGCGGAAGCCACCCAGCGCCGTTTCGTCGAGGCCGATGACCCGCGCCTCGGGCATCGCGACGGCCACTTGCGCCGCCACCGAGGCGCCCGTCGCCAGGGTCAGCTTTCCCGCGCCCGCGCGCAGGGCTGCCGTGGCCGCCAGCACGATGGCGCCCGGCATTTCTTCGGAGCCGGCGACGATCAGCAGATGGCCGCGCACTTCCTTGTCGCCATCGGGCTGGGGCATGGGCAGGGGCCAGGAACGCAGCAGGGAAGGGGTGATGGCGGTGGCGTCCATGGATGACCTCCGAAGGATCAGGATTTCGGCGCCGCCGGCATGTCGGGCTGGGCCGTGACGGGAGTGCCGGCCGCTTCCAGCGGCGCAACAAAATTGCACAGGTCCAGCTGCAGCTTGCCGTGCCTGCCCAGGGCGGGGTTGAAGGCGTATGAGGTGATGCCGCAGTTGGGCACGTCGGCCGCCTTGTCGATGGCCAGGATGGCGTGCTCGTCGCAGCGCTCCAGCAGGTAGCGGAAGCAATTGATGATGACCTGGTGGCCGACGATCAGCACCCGTTCGCCCCGGTATTCGCGGGTGATGGTGTCGAGCACGCTGCGCAGGCGCAGGATGACGTCGCACCAGCTTTCGCCGCCCGGCGGGCGAAAATAAAACTTGCCCACGTGCTGGCGCTGTTCGTACAGCTCCGGGTATTTGCTGGCGATGCCGTGCACGGTCAGGCGGTCGAGGATGCCGAATTCCTTTTCGCGCAGGCGCTCGTCGGCCGCGACGGAGTTCAAGCTGTCCTCACCGATGCGCGCCAGCACGGCTTGCGCCGTCTGGTGGGCGCGCACATACGGCGAATACAGCACGACGGTCGGTTGTTGTTCAGGGGGAAGGGTGGCGAACCAGTCGCCGAGGGCTTGCGCCTGGCGCGCGCCAAGCTCGGAGAGGGGGACATCGACGTCGCGTTCGGCGATGGCGATCAATAACTGTTTTTCCGCTTCGGCGGCATCGCGCGCCACGTTGCCGGCACTTTGGCCGTGACGCACGATCCAGATTTGCTGCGGCCATTTCTGTTCCATCGCCTTGCGCCTTGCGCCTTCCTCCGTATTGATTGCGATTCAATATAGACGAAAGCGGCAAGGCGCGGCGCGCCGCTCGATAGCTTCCTTAGGCCGCGTGTTCCGCCTCGTCCAGGTCCGGCGCGTCGTCGCTGTTGTAGACGGCCAGGTCGGTTTGTCCCATGACCCGGCTGGTGACGGTGCCGGCCGTGATCGAGCCGCTCACGTTCAGGGCCGTGCGGCCCATGTCGATCAGCGGTTCGACGGAGATCAGCAAGCCGGCCAGTGCGACGGGCAAGTCCATCGCCGACAGCACGATCAGCGCGGCAAACGTGGCGCCGCCGCCCACGCCGGCCACGCCGACGGAACCGATGGTGATGATGGCCAGCAAGGGCAGCAGGAAGCTGACGGTGAACGGGTCGACGCCGACGGTAGGGGCGATCATGATGACGCCAGCATGGCCGGATAGATGCCGGCGCAGCCATTCTGGCCGATGGTCGAGCCGAACGAGGCGGCGAAATTGGCGATGCCTTCCGGCGTGCCCAGGCGCTGGGTTTGCGTCTGCACGCTCATCGGGATCGAGCCGGCGCTGGTGCGCGACGTGAACGCGAAAGCCAGCACGGGGAAGACTTTCTTGACGAAGCGCAAGGGGTTCAGGCCCACGCCCGCGATGATGGCCAGGTGCACGAGGAACATCAATATCAGCGCGCTGTACGAGGCGACGACGAAGTTGATCAGCTTTAAAATGTCCGTGTAGCTCGACGAGGCCACCACTGCAAACATCAGCGCGAACACGCCGTACGGCGTCAGGCGCAGCACCAGGGTGACCATGCGCATGACGATGGCGTGCGCCACTTTCATGAAGCTTTCGAAGGAGGCGAAGATTTCCGGCTTCTTGGCGGCGATGCCCGTGGCCGAGATGCCGATGAAGATCGAGAACACGACGACGGCGATGGTCGTCGACGTCTTGCGCGCGCCCGTCATGTCGAGGAAGGGATTGGTCGGCACGAAGCTGACCAGCAGTTTCGGCAAGGACAGGGCTTTCGCCGTTTCCAGCGACCCTTGCAGCTGCACGCCGCGCGCCACTTCGGCCGCGCTCGACGTCAGGCCGACGGCCGTCAGGCCGAACAGCTTGGCCATCAAAATGCCCAGCGCGGCGGCGACCGTGGTGGTGATGAGCAGGGTGCCGATGGTCAGCGCGCTGATCTTGCCCAGGGAACTCGCATCCTTGAGCTTTAAAATGGCGGAAATGATGGACACCATGATCAGCGGCATGATGATCATCTGCAACAGTTTGACGTAGCCGCTGCCGACGATGTCGATGTATTCATTGGTGCCGGCGATGATGGGCGAGCCAGCGCCGTACAGCCACTGCACGGCCGCACCGAGCAGCACGCCCAGGCCCAGGCCCGTGAAGACGCGCACGGTAAACGTCGCGTGTTTGCGTTGCTGATGGAACATGAAAGCGAAGACGAGCAACGCAACGAGCAGATTCAGGATGATATTAATTGCCATGAAGGGGCCTTATCTTGGTTTTATTCGAGACTGCACGGAGCACATAAAACAGTACTACAACTGACAGCTGCCCCAGCCCGGGGCGGAAGGGCAAGCACTGTACAGTACTATGGTGGCGTTTTGCGCAATACCGCTGCGAATATTACGCTATATAAATATGCTCCACAGGCATAAGTCTTCCGGCGGATTGTGAAAAACCCGATTTCATGCCAGCATGTTTTGCCTATTTATTAATGTCGTGCCAATTATTTCAAGGAAAAAGATGAATGTTTTAACGGAAGTACAGGTACTCGATGCGGAAGAACGCTTGCGCCTGGCCATGATGGCCTCCGACGTGGCTGTACTGAGTCAGTTGCTGGCCGATGACTTATTGTTTACCAATCACCTGGGCCACTTGCTGAGCAAGCATGCGGATCTGGCCGCGCACGAGCAGCGACTGCTGACTATTACCGATCTGCGCGCGTCCGAGCGCCATGTGCGCATCAATGGCCCCGTGGCCGTGGTCTCCGTGCGCATGCAGTTGACGGGCAGTTATCACGACGTGGAAACGCATGGCGACTTCCGTTTTACGCGCGTCTGGGCGCAGGATGCGGCCGGCGCGCTGCAAGTGATCGCCGCCCATTCGGGCGTCGTGGCATAGGGGTAATTGAGTGGATCATCGTTCCAAAGGGCAGCTGTTTGAAGCTGTCATCGCCGCCGGCCCGGCCACCCTGGCCGTCACGGCCGGCTATCCCGTGCTGCTGTACAACCTGGTGCGCACCTGGTCCGACGCTCCCGGCGCCAATGCCCTGGCCGCGCTGCTGCTGACGGGCGGCCTGTGGGCCTTGCTGGAATTCTGGCGCATCGCCCTGGCCACGGTGGCGCGCAAGGCGTATGCCTTCAACTGGCGTTTCTGGCTGGCCATCGCCAGCTTTCTTGCCTGCTTCGTGCGTTTCGTGCCGGACATGCCGGCCGGACTGATGTTGTTGCTGATGGTGCTGCCGGCGCTGGCGTGGACGCATTTCATCTTGTTGCAGATCAAGCGTCCAGCCAACTTGTAAGTTTTAATCTTCCTCTTCGGTCTCTACTTTCAGCCAGGCTATCCGCCCATTGCCCGCCTCATGCAGATGGGCCAGCAGGGCGGTGGCCGCCGTTTCGGGCAGGCTGAAGTCGAACAGCACGGCGTCGCCGTGTTCCACGTTCAGCAGGGTGGCGCCGGCGCCGTCGAGTTCGCGGCGCAGCATGCCCTCCATCGCATACGGCACCGTGCAGCGCAGGCTGCGCTGGCGCACGATGGCCGTCTTTTCCGCCTGCAATAACGCTTGCGCCACGCTGTCCGTGTAGGCGCGCACGAGGCCGCCCGCACCGAGCTTGATGCCGCCAAAATAGCGCACCACGGTGGCCAGCACGCCTTCCAGGTCCTGGTGGCGCAGCACGTCGAGCATGGGCCGCCCGGCCGTGCCGCTCGGTTCGCCATCGTCGACGGCCGCCGACTGCCCGCCCGCCAGCAGCGCCCAGCACACATGGCAGGCGCCCGGATGCTGGGCCTTCAAGTCATTGACCACCTGCTGCGCGCTGGCGCGGTCCGTCATCGGCTGCACGCAACCGATGAAACGGCTTTTCTTGATGATCAGTTCGCTGTGGACGGGGGCGGCAATGGTAAACGGCATGGCGGGTGCGAAGGCGGGCAAAGCAGCATGATAGAGGAAATGCGCGCCGGGGACGAGCCAGCCCGCTCACGCGGCGGACGCGGCCACCAGTTCGCGCAGCGCCGCATCGCGCACCTGCACAATGTCGAACAGGCCCAGCGCATGCAGGGCGGGCAGGGCGTCGACAATGTCGCGCTCGGCGATGGCCTTGTCGTCGCTGCTGCTGGCGTCGTCCAGCCACAGCCGTGCATTGGCCAGGAAGGCGCCCACCGTGCCCTTGCGCACGGTGACGCCCTTGAACTGGGCCTGGTTTTGTTGATCGGCTAATACGTCTTCTGCACGCATGGCGAACTCCTGAGGGGTGGAAAGACTTCACTGTATGATGGCCGGATTGTCTTGCCTGCGTTGTTTATGTCATTCGATACGTCAAATCCGTCAATCTTGCCGCCAGCACCGCCGCTGCGCGCCATGCGCATTGTCCAGCCGCAGGAAAGGGTGACGGCGGCGCACCGCCATGCCAGCGGCCAGCTGTTCGGCGCGATGCGGGGTTTGCTCTCCGTTGCCGCCGACAGCGGACAATGGGTAGTGCCGGCCAGCCACTGCGTGTGGGTGCCGCCCCATCACATCCACGCGCTGCGTTCGCATGGCCCGTTTGCGGGCTGGAGCGTGTATGTGGACGAGGCCAGTTGCGCCGGCTTGCCCGCCGCGCCGTGCGTGATGCGTGTCTCGGGCTTGCTGCGCGAGGCGGTGGGCCGCGCCAGCACCTGGGACGAGGGCGCACTGGACGCGCGGCAGGCCCGGGTGGCGGGGCGTGATCCTCGACGAAATCGCCGCCGCGCCGCACGAATCCTTCGGCTTGTCGCTGCCCCCTCGGACCCGCGCCTGCTGCGCGTGGCGCGCGCCGTGCTCGACGACCTGGCCGATGAGCGTGGCGTGGAAGCGCTGGCCGCCTGGGCCGGCGTCTCGCCGCGCACCCTGGCGCGCCGTTTTACGCTGGAGACCGGCTTTACGCCCTCCGCCTGGCGCCAGCGCGCCCGCATCCTGCGCGCCCTGGAACTATTGGCCGCCGGCCAGCCCGTCACGACGATTGCGCTGGACCTGGGCTACGACAACGTCAGCGCCTTCATCGCCATGTTCAAGAGGGTGATGGGGGTGACGCCGGGGAGGTATGGGGAAAAGGATGATAGTGAATCGAGTAATATCGGTAATTGATAAAGCACCACTTGCTGCAGATGGAGGCGCCCAAGGCTGAAATCGTGTACGAATGCCGGACTTGACTCCGATCCCGCGATCTCAATATTGTCGTGCCTTGTATTGGCCGTCCTTTGGGAACGCTACTTCTTTGATGGCCAAATCAGTTGCGCTGAAAGGCAGCAGATCAGTTGGTAATTGTCTATATGAAAAATACTCGGGTCGGCAGGGTCCTGTGTACCGACGAAGAAAATCCATCCTTTGATCTGCTTGTTACGCTTTGCTTGCTCGATGGCTTCTTCGCGAGTCGTGGTGAATTCGCGTAGCAAGGTGTTACGACGGACCTTACTCCAACTTTCCCAGTTCACGCGCACTTTGCAAAGCGTCTTGTATTCCCCCGTTTCTTGGCTCCATTCGCCTGCGTTAAGCGTCAGCTCGCAGTACTCTTCTGTTATCAGTGGCCTTGCTGTCCAGCGGATTGCTGCGTAATAAAGCCGGGTTGGAAACTTGAATGGTTCTGGCTTTTTGCTACGCAGGTAAGTGAAGATTTTGGCATAGGTGTTGCCTGCAACACCAGGAATCTCGAGCGGCAGAAAGTCGCGGTCGTTTGGAAGCTGAATGAATGCACGGCATGCGGGGCGAATGCTTTTTACTGAATGGCCATGATACTTGCGTGGCGTGGCGGCATTTTTATCCGACGTGCTGCTTGTCCTTGTGCTGCCGGATAATCCTTGCGTAACGAGGTCTTTGACAACTAACCTGTTGGCAAGCGAAGGTTTGATTATTCTTCCGAAGGTTGAAGCGTCGGAACAAAAAATTGTTATCCTAGAACATGCAGTCAAAACTAAAGAAGGTCGCCCTTCAAAATTCAAAGTGTGGATTGGTCGTGATTGCAACGCGCTCACAGCAGACGCAAAAAATTACTGGAATGACCTCAAGAACAAAGGTAAAGATTACTTTGTCGAAAATCTTAATGAAGAAGGAAAACAATACGAAAAGGACGAGGTTAAACAATTCATTAATGGTTTGTTCGCCAAGTAAACGCAGAAACATCAAAACAAAGCCACCTATAAGGTGGCTTTTTCGTTGACAAAAACATATCAAAAACTCATTTTAGGTTGACGTAACCAATCTTAAACGATAGAATTATGTGACATATGTAACATAACATAAGGCACATGATGGCAATCGGCGAATCGGGCAGAATCGTTCTAGAAATTGAGCCAGAGCTCAAGAAAAAAATTTATGCATGTCTAGCTTTAGAACAGACGTCTTTAAAAGACTGGTTTATAAAAGCAATTGAAGAACATATGCAGTGCAATCACCCTGAAATTTTTACCACGAAGAATAATAAAAAATGAATTTTATTGAAAACGAATCCGAGCAAAAACTTCGTGGCGGTTACTACACTCCAGAATACTTGGCAACCTATATCGCCAAATGGGTAGCAAACTCGTCTCCGAAGAATATTTTAGAACCAAGTTGTGGTGACGGGATTTTTCTAAAAGCTCTGCATAATATCGGAGAACACAAGAACATCCAGTTTCATGGTTTCGAATTACTAAAAGAAGAAGCGGAAAAAGCTAAAGCTCTTTCTCTTCAACTAGATATGCATGCAACAATTGAAAACTCTGACTTTCTTGAGCATGCAATTCGAATCATACACTCAGGGAAAACGGCTTATGATGGCGTAGTTGGAAATCCGCCATTTATTCGCTACCAATATCTCCCTAAAGACTCGCAGGATAAAGCAGAAATAATATTCAAGAGCGAACACTTAAAGTTTACAAAGCATACCAACGCATGGGTTCCATTTGTTATCTCTGCAATTAAAATACTTGCACCGGGTGGTAGACTTGGAATGATTCTACCAGCAGAAATTATTCATGTCATGCATGCTCAGTCTTTAAGAACTTATCTTGGAGAACAATGCAGTAAACTACTAATTATCGATCCAGAAGAAATCTGGTTTGAAAATACGCTTCAAGGCGCAGTTATTTTATTTGCAGAAAAAAAGCAAACAGTCAGCGACCATTCTTATGGATTGGGCATCCATAAAGTGGCTGGCAAAGATTTTCTTAATGAAGATCCAGGAGACTTGTTTGAAAGAGTTCCAAGAATCATGGTGAAACATTAGAAGGAAAGTGGACACAAGCTTTACTAACTAAAGAAGAAAGAGAACTCTTCAAATCACTTCTCAAACTTGATGAAGTCCATAAATTCCATAATATCGCAAAAGTAGACGTCGGCATTGTAACTGGAGCTAACAAGTTCTTTTTAGTTGCTGACGATGTAGTGAAGGAATACGGATTAGAAGACTATGCTCACCCTATGTTTGGACGAAGCGAACACTGCCCAGGGCTAATATATGACAACGAACAGCACAAAAAAAATGCCGAAAAAGGAAATCCGACAAACTTTATATTAATCAAAGACGAGCTAGGAAAGCTACCCAAAAAAGTAAAAGAATATATTGCATATGGTGAATCGCAAGATCTCCAAACCCGCTATAAATGTAGAATTAGGAAACCTTGGTATACAGTCCCATCCGTGTATGCCACAGAGATAGGAATGCTAAAGCGCTCCCATGATATGCCTAAGTTAATTCTTAATACAGTCGTCGCTTATACAACTGACACCGCATATAGAATAACTACAAAAGGCGATATTTTATCCAAGAAATTGGTGTATTGTTTTGGGACAGCACTAACTGCATTAAGTGCAGAGCTTGAGGGGCGGCATTACGGAGGTGGCGTCCTAGAGCTAGTTCCGTCAGAAATCGAACAATTACTCATCGCCTATCCAAAAGGATTGGAAGAACATGACCTTGATGAGCTCAACCAAATCTACAAGGATAAAAGTGCTCCTGAAATTCTTGAACAACAGTCTAGAATTGTTTTAGGAGCACTGGGAGTCACAAGCACTCAACAAAGAATATTATTAAACGCTTGGAAGCGGTTAAAGAATCGAAGGCAGCGGATCGCCGACTAATTAATCTATCTCAATTGCAAATACGGGTGGGGTTGTGTCTTTTCTATATAGCTTCATAACCCTACCAAGTAAGTCTTCTCGTGCAACAACCGACTTAGCCATACCCCAACTAATATTAGTCATAGCATTCAGTTGTTCATACGATTTAGAAGTAGTATCTGTATTATGAGAAATCTTTAGCAAAAATCCCCCTCTATATTCACCCTTAGTTAAAAAGTGAAATAAAGCATTTGCTCGTTCGTAGTGTGGTAGAGCATAATCAAATCTCCAGTCCAAATCAGAAAATATTTCATCTCTGAAATAGTGCCTTTGGTCAATCTGGTCCATTGCGCCCTTCTTCCACAGCATAGAACCAGTGGGATTGGTATTTCCACCTTTGGGAATATTAAGATCTCTTTCTTTTAGTTCCTTACTCTGCCAAACCAAATAATAATCACGAATGTTTGGAGCAGTGATACTAGGGACATCAATAGGCGTCTCTCTCCCGTTGGCATTAACTACAATCGTATCTAAAAGTCCTCTTGGTCCTCTTCTTTTGGTAACAGGTATGGGAAAATTTTTGAACAAGTCCATTAAAGGTAATTGATCATCTAATTTCTTCGAAGATCTAATTCCTCTATGCTTACGAATGACCGCCTCATCGATCGACGACTCGGCCGGTATTTATAAGAGCCTCAATATCTTCTTTTTTCTTAATAGCAATTACATGCTGAGGATGTTTCACGATCAGACCAGAAAATAGAGATTCAGCATCCACCACAAATTCTTCGTCGTCCTTATTTGTTAAATCTAATTCTAAAATAGAACTAGCTTCAATATTATTATTTAATCCCCCAAAAGTTAGATTAGCACTGCCGACTATCGCAGTTGCGACCGCGTCCTTTCTAGCAAGGTAAATCTTAGGATGAAATATCGTATTCTGTGATCCTGTATCAACCACGTAAATATTTGCTCCAGTAGACAAAAGAATTTCTAAAGCCTGGAAAGAGGTTATGTCATTTCTAATTCCAACAAAAACAAAAGAATTTTTTTTATTCCTCTCCAATGCGGATTTTATAGTCATTACACCTTGGCTTCTAGCAAAAGCAACGCTTACAAGCAAGCTATCCAAGTCTTTTTCAAGGGTTTTTCTGATAATTGTAGAGTGGTCATGTTTCGTCACAGCTTGTAACAAGAATTTCGCTTTTGCCATATCATCTCCCTATGAGGTGGGAACATGATATCAAGATAGTTGCCTTTGGTAAAGATATTGCATGGTGTGCATCCAACACTAGCTTATGTAAATCACTTTCGAATGAAAAAAGCCACCTTATAGGTGGCTTTTTTATTCCTGACTACCATTCTTAAATGATTCAATCAATCGTATTTTTTCACTTATTTCTGAAATAGCCCCTTGATTCACCAGACACAGCCTATGCGTTATTCTTACGGATAGGAATAGGACTGTGTAGTGGTTTAATGTACCCGAACACTGATTTAGGCGAGAATTCTCGCCATAGAGAGGTGTTTGATGAGCAAGCAAAGACGTACGTTTTCCCCTGAGTTCAAACAGCAGGCGGCATGCCTGGTACTGGATCAAGGATATAGCCATACGGAGGCAAGCCGGTCGGTGGGCATCGGCGAATCAGTGCTGCGCCGCTGGGTGCAGCAGCTTCAGTTGGAGCGGCAGGGCATCACGCCACAGAGTAAGGCAATGTCGCCTGATCAGCAGCGAATACAGGAACTCGAAGCACGCATTGAGCGTCTCGAGCGGGAGAAGTCCATTTTAAAAAAGGCTACCGCGCTCTTGATGTCGGAAGGGATAGAACGTACGAGGTAATCGATCAGATTTGTGGTGACGAATCAATCGAGTTGATCTGCGCGGTGTTCGACGTAGCGCGGTCATGCCTGTATGCATATCGGGAGCGCGCCCGCCACATTGATGTTGAGCGCATGGCATTGCGTAGCCGCGTGCACGAGCTGTTCGTCGAGAGTCGCAGTTCGGCGGGAAGCCGCAGCATCATGGGCATGATGCGCGAGGAAGGCACAGCAATTGGCCGCTTCAAAGTCAGTCGTTTGATGGAAGAGTTGGGGCTGATCTGCAGGCAGCCTGGCAGCCATGCCTATAAGCAGGCCACGGTGGAGCGGGTCGATATTCCGAACCACCTCAATCGTGAATTCACAGTCGAGGCGCCAAATCAGGTCTGGTGCGGGGACATCACCTATGTCTGGGCGCAAGGCCGATGGTATTACTTGGCAGTGGTGTTGGATTTGTTCGCTCGCCGAGCGGTGGGCTGGGCATTCTCGCTACGACCCGACGCCGACCTTGTTGTGCAAGCGCTGGAAATGGCTTACGAGCAGCGAGGTCGACCGATGGCGCTGCTGTTTCATTCGGATCAAGGTAGCCAGTACGCCAGTCGAAAATTCCGTCAGCGCTTGTGGCGCTATCGAATACGACAGAGCATGAGCCGGCGGGGAAATTGTTGGGATAACTCCCCGATGGAACGGCTATTCCGTAGCGTCAAAACGGAATGGGTGCCGTCAACCGGTTACGTGACGGCACAAGAAGCACAACGGGACATCAGCCACTACCTGATGCATCGGTATAACTGGATACGGCCACATCAGTTCAACCAGGGACTGGCACCGGCCGTCGCAGAAGAAAAACTTAACGTAGTGTCCGTGATGGGTTGACCACTACATGGGCACTGGATCGCTGGGGGCACATAAGATCTTTGGCTGCACGGCAACGGAGTGTTAGCGCATTGACTGACGCGTTAGAGGTTCAATTACTTGATGAGGAAGTGTTAACGGGACCGAACAACTGGACTGCAGCGCTAATTCGAGGGGTGTTGAGAGATTCCGAGGCGCTGATTTGGTTGGCTCACAACCTTATTATTGTTTAATCATGGCAATGCTTTTCCCTGTAGTCCGAACTGCTGGCATGTGGTTCTTCCGCTGAATTTACTGTTACGTCCGACAGGACTGATGTACATGGGCTAGTGCGAAGAATTTTCGATGTTGATGCGGAACGGCAGCGACCGGACCTTTTCCGAAGCGACCAGAGAGCGACCAGAAAGCAAAAAAGCCCACGAACGTAAATTCGTGGGCTTCTCTGAAGTATTTGGTAGGCCGTGCGGGATTCGAACCTGCGACCAACGGATTAAAAGTCCGCTGCTCTACCAGCTGAGCTAACGACCCAAAAACTTTGACTGCTTACTGCGGTAACACTGTGCGGTACGTACTTGCCACGAAGGCAAGTAAGCGTATTGCAAATTCTTGGTAGGCCGTGCGGGATTCGAACCTGCGACCAACGGATTAAAAGTCCGCTGCTCTACCAGCTGAGCTAACGACCCAAGGGCGGCTATTATGACGGCCAATGGCGGTTTTGGGAAGGGCCGGGTTGGAAAAAAGCCTTGCGTTGCCCTGAAGCGAGGGATAGTATAGGTAGATAGTCTACCTATTTATGTGATCCCATGTCCAATACCGAAGACCTTCCCATCCCCGAGCGCGCGCTGGCGCTGTCCGATGACTTGCGCGTGGCGTTCAAGCGCCTGTTGCGCGCCATGCAGCGCGAAGGGGGCGAGCTGGAAGGCGGCGTATCGATGATGCAGTACATGCTGCTGGCGCTGATCCACGAGCAGCCCGGCATCGGGGTGGCTGCGCTGGCGCGGCTGCAGAATGTGCGCGGGCCCACCGTCAGCGCCCAGGTCAAGTCGCTCGAAGAGGCGGGGCTGGTCGAGCGCAGCGCGCCCGATCCGCAGGATCGCCGGCGTTCGGGCTTGCACGTGTCCGCGCAAGGCCTGGCGATCCTCGAAACCCTGCGCGCGCGGCGCCGCGATGCGCTGGCGCGGCGCATCGCCCGCTTGTCGCCGCAGCAGGTCGATGCGCTGGAAGCCGCCATGCAGCCGCTGCTTGAGATTGGACAGGCATGAGCGGCCACGATCACGCCGCAGGCGCAGACAAGGACGCCGTAAAACCCGTCACCGAGCGCGAAGTGCGCGCCATCTACCTGGGTCTGATGGCCGTGCTGGGCCTCGGTGCGCTGGACCAGAGCATCGTCGCCACGGCCTTGCCGCGCATCGTCGACGACCTGGGCGGCATGGCGCATTTGTCGTGGGTGGTGACGGCCTACGTGCTGGCGTCGACGGCCACCATGCCCCTGTACGGCAAGCTGGCCGACCAGTACGGCCGCCGCCCCATGATTTTCACGGCCCTGCTGACCTTCTTGCTCGGTTCCGTGCTGTGCGGGCTGGCGCAGAACATGACGGAACTCATTATTTTCCGCGCCATCCAGGGCCTCGGTGCGGGCGGCTTCATGCCGCTGGCGCAGATCATCATCGGCGACATCGTGCCGCCGGCCGAGCGGGGCAAGCGGCAGGGTATGGTGCCCATCGTGTATGCCGTCACCAGCGTGCTGGGTCCCGTGCTGGGCGGCGTCATCACGGATGCCCTGTCGTGGCACTGGATTTTCTATGTCAACCTGCCCGTGGGCGTGGCGGCCGTTGTCATCATCGCGCGCGCCATGCGCAAACCGGCGCGCACGCATGCGCACCAGATCGACTACCTGGGGTCGGCGCTGCTGACGGGGGCCGTCACGGCGGCGCTGCTGGTGCTGGCGCTGGGCGGCACGGAGTGGCCGTGGGACTCTCTCGCCATCAAGGTATGCGGCGGCGTCGCCTTGCTGCTGGGCGCCTGGCTGGCCTTCCACGTGGGCAGGGTGGACGAACCCGTGCTGCCGCCCGAGCTGTTCGAAAACCGCACTTTCAATATCGCCAGCCTGGTGATGGCCGTGACGTTCATGGGCCTGATGGGCGCCAGCGTCTTCTTCCCCCTGTTCTTCCAGCTGGTGATGGGCACGAGTCCCGCCGAATCGGGCGTGATGACGGTGGCGATGATGGTGGGGCTGGTGGCGTCGTCGATGTTCAACGGCAGGGTGCTGTCGCGCTCGGGCAAGTACAAGATGGTGCAGGTGGCGGGGCTGGGCGTGGCGGTGGTGGCGTTTGCCGTGCTGGCCTGGGCCATGGAAACGTCGCGCGGCTACTGGATCATCGAGCCGGCCATCTTCCTGCTCGGCACGGGATTAGGATTAGTGATGCCGAACATGACGATCGCCGTGCAAAATGCCTTGCCGCTGGCGCGCCGCGGCGTGGGCACGGCCATGCTGGCCTTTTTCCGCTCGCTGGGCGGCTTGCTGGGCGTGACGGCATCCGGCGCCATCCTGGCGCACCAGCTGCACAAACATGGCGTGGAAGCCGTGTCGGCGCTCGGTGCGCAGGCGGCGGTACAGACGGTGGAAGTCTACCGGCACGCGATCGCCAGCGTGTTTGGCGCCGGCGCCGTGCTGCTGCTGGTGGGACTGGTCTTCCTGCTGTTCCTGCCGGAATTGCCCCTGGAGGGGCATCCGGCAACGGTGAAGGACGATCAGTAGCGTTCCAGCCAGTGCGCGTACGGCGCCGGCAGGGTCCACGAGGCGCGTTCGACGCCGAGTTCCTTGGCGGCAAAGTATGCCCAGTGCGGATTGGCCAGGTGCGCCTTGCCGACCATTACCACGTCCAGCTGTTCTTCCTTGACGACGCGCTCGGCGATGGCCGGCGTGCCGAAGCCCCAGGCGGACGAGACAGGGACGCCCGCCTCCGTGCGCACGCGCTCGGCGATCGGGCCCATGAAGGCCGGGCCCCACGGGATAGCCACGTCGGGAATGGTAAAGCCCATGCTGACGCTGATCATGTCCATGCCCGCATCCTTGAACTGGCGCACGAGGGCTATCGATTCGAGCAGGGTTTGCTCGTCGCGGCCGTCGAATTCCAGCACGCCGAAGCGGATGGTCAGCGGCAGGTGCTCGGGCCACACTTCACGCACGGCTTTCAATGTTTCCAGCAGGAAGCGGCTGCGGTTCTCCACGCTGCCGCCATAGATGTCGTCGCGCTGGTTCGAGTGGGCGGAAAAGAAGCTTTGCGCCAGGTAGCCGTGGGCGAAGTGCAGTTCCAGCCATTCGAAGCCCACTTCGCGGGCGCGGATGGCCGCATCGACGAAGTTCTGTTTCACGCGGGCGATATCGTCGAGGTCCATGGCGCGCGGCACCTTGCCCAGGCCGCCGCCGAAGGCGATGGCGGAAGGGGCGATGGTTTGCCAGCCGCGCGCGTCGCCTTCAGCAATGTGGTCGTCGCCTTCCCATGGGCGGTTGGCGCTGGCCTTGCGGCCCGCGTGGGCGATCTGGATGCCGGGCACGGAGCCGGCCGCCTTGATGGCTTTCACGACAGGCACGAAGGCTTGCGCCAGATCATCGTTCCAGATGCCCGTGCAGCCGGGCGTGATGCGGCCTTCGGGTGCCACGGCCGTCGCTTCGACGATCACCAGTCCCGCGCCGCCGCGCGCCATGCCCGCGTAATGCGACAGATGCCAGTCGTTGGCCACGCCATCGACGGCCATGTACTGGCACATGGGCGGCACGGCGATGCGGTTGCGCAGGGTGACGTTTTTGAGGGTGTAGGGCTGGAAGAGGGCGGACATGGTGGCCTTTGTGTTGGTTTTCAGAAAAGTAAGGTCAAGCTGATTCGGTAGTTCGTAAATATTCGAAGAATGGAATTAGTATAGCGCATGCTGTATGATTCTGCTCATGCGTCCACACAAACATCCCTCCGCCAGCGAATTCGTGCTCGAAAGAGTGCTGTACGCCTTGAGCGATTCCATACGCCTCGACATCGTGCGCCACCTGGCCAGAGTCGAGGCGGCCGCTTGCGGCGACCTCGATGGCGGACGGCCGAAATCGACCGTTTCCCACCATTTCAAGGTCTTGCGCGAAGCGGGCCTCGTCTACACGGAAAACGCGGGCACGACGCACATGAATACCCTGCGCCGCGCCGATATCGAGAGCCGTTTCCCCGGCTTGCTCGACGCCATCCTGGCGCAGCAGCCATTGGCGCCCGGGCAGCCGGAGGCGGAAAAGCCCGCAGCTTAGCCGCCTGTCGTGCCCCGCCATTTGCCAGGCTCGGCTATGATGTCGGCCTTTCGGTAAATCCCCTGCCGCGCGCCTGTTGCGCGACGGACTGGCGAGACTACCTGGCACGGCAAGGGATGGGAATGACGGTAGCAGCAGTGGTATCACAGGCGGACCTGGCAAATCGTCCGCAGTTTGGCTGGATCAATGTATTGATTGAAGGCGGGCGCGGCGCAGTTGATCGTGTTGCACCACCTGGCGTTTTACGGCCCCATGTCCGACTACGTGCAACCGCTGTGGCCCGCGTTGCTGGACTGGCTGGGCGGCAGTGCGCGCATCGCCGTGCAAGTATTTCTCGTCATCGGCGGCTTTCTCGTCGCCAAATCCCTCGCACCCGCCGGCCAGCCCGGCATTGCCACCCCGCTGCAGGCCGTCTGGCGCCGCTATGCCAAGCTGGCGCCGCCTTTCCTGGCGGCCACCTTGCTCGCCGCCGTGCTGACGCCCGTGGCCGGCATCTGGATGCTGCACGATTCCATGTCGGCCGCCGTCACCCTGGGCCAGTTGAGCGCCCATGCCTTGCTGCTGCACGGCGTGCTGGGCTATGAATCGCTGTCGGCTGGCGCCTGGTACGTGGCCATCGATTTCCAGCTGTACCTGCTGACGGTATCGCTGCTGTGGCTGGGCGGCCGCCTGGCGGGCCGGCGGCGCGGACGCTGGCTGATGCCGCTGGCCGTCACCGTGGGCATCACCTTTTCCCTGCTGTATTTCAATCTCGACGCGGGCTGGGATAACTGGGCGCCGTATTTCTTCGGCAGCTATGGCCTGGGGCTCATGGCCTGGTGGGCCAGCGACCCGGCCCGCAAACCGGGCGCCATGACAGCGCTCATGGCCATGGCCGCCGTGCCAGTCCTGCTGGCCCTGGCCGTCGACTACCGCAGCCGCATCGCCCTGGCCCTGATCGTCGCCTGCGCGCTGTTCCTGTTCGGCCGCGCCCGCACGCCCTCCCAGGGCGGCGCGTGGAACATCGTCAACGCCCTGGGCCGCATCTCGTATGCCGTGTTCCTCGTCCACTTTCCCGTCAGCCTGCTGGTGAATGCTTTATTTATTGCCTATGTGCCGCTCGAGCCCGAGTGGCAAGCGCTGGGCATGCTGACGGCCTGGGGTGCCAGTCTGGCGGCCGGGGCGGCGTTTCACCGCTGGGTGGAGGTGCCCTGGGGCGGGTGATGGGGAGCGTGCTGGCGCATCTGGCCGGGAGGCAGGCGCTGGCGTCGCGTTAATGGTGGTGATGTAGCAGTCCCGATGGCGCCCTTGTTCGCGAAACAGGGCTGGCTGTTTCTATTATTTGTTACTACAATAAATAATGAGAATCACTTTTGATGCTGTCAAGCGTGAAAAGACGCTCAGGGAGCGTGGCCTCGACTTTGCGCGTGCACGCGAAGTGTTTGACGGCCTCACCATTACACTGCCGGACCAGCGCCAGGACTACGGCGAACCCCGCTTCATCACTGCAGGTTGGCTCGACGAGCGCCTGGTTGTACTGGTCTGGACGCCGCGTGGCCGGGCGCGCAGAATCATCAGCATGAGGAAGGCAAATGAACGCGAAATCGACAAATACAAACAAAGCCTGGGTTGATCCGGACGATGCGCCTGAATTGACGGATGGTTTTTTCGAGCAGGGTATCTGGCAAGTGGGCGACAAGCCCGTTTCCCGCCCTGAGGCGCAGCAGCAGGAGGCGGCACGCCGCCGCGGCAGACCCGCTGGCACTGGCGGCAAGGTCAGCACGACCATACGTTTCGACGCCGACATTCTCGAAGCCTTCAAGGCCACCGGCGATGGGTGGCAAACGCGCATGAATGATGTATTGAAGGAGTGGCTGCGATCCAGGCAAGCCTAGAAAACAAAAAAGCCAACCGCGAACGGTTGGCTTCTTCATAGTATTTGGTAGGCCGTGCGGGATTCGAACCTGCGACCAACGGATTAAAGAACGCAAAGCGGGGAGTATAGTTTTCCCTTTGCCGATCCGATTGAGGGAAAATGTTTCCCATCTCCTTGGGGAAACTTGGATCATTGTTTGTGCTGTGCTGTGCTCTGCGGTGTCTCCATCGAACTTGGCTCTAGATTCACTGAGCTTGACTGCATTCTATCTAGCCCTGACCAGACCGCGACCAATATTAACAATTATCGGCTTTACAGATTTCGCTGCAAATCAAGGCCTACTTTCCCTTTGGAATTTTTTTCGTGACAATATGGTGTTGACAGGAAATAATTGCGTCGCAAGGTGATGTGGAAACTGTCAAAAAATCACCATTGCTAGTACAGTGCTCAGCTTGGTGGTCATTGGCTAGCGTGCCTTGCATTACGTTCATTAATGGAGAAAGTTGGGTGACTACATCCGATCTGCTGAAAATATTGCTACCCTCCATGGGCGGCGTAACGGTTTTTGCCTATTATCTTTCACATCTGGTTGATCATGGCTCTTCGAAGCTAGGTAGGGAAGAGATTGCCCGGATCGCGAAGAAAAGGGTCATTCTTCCTGCATCGCGTTCTGCCTTCAGTTTTTTCTTGTACGCGTCCGATCATTTTTTCGGGAAGCGACTTTTTTCTTGGAGAGCATTGTGCAGATCATTTGCGTTAAGCGGGCTATGGATTTTTCTGGTGCTGGCGATATGCTGGTATAGCTTTCCAAACTACAAAAGCTGGTTGGGAAGTGATTATTATCGAGAAACCTTATTCTGAGACATTCGCTACCGCTCATTTTTGCGGGCGTGGCTATTGATTTTCTCTCGTTGTGCCTTACCCGGTACGTCATTCGATCATCAATCGGAAAAAAAGCGGCGCATCCATTTCTCTCGCTTCTTATAGATTTCCTATTGTCCGTGCTGTTGTTTTATGTTGGCTTTTCTCTGGCAAAGATTGCCGTTCTCCCAGGGCATACAGCACTTGGTCCTATCGACTCGTTGAGGCTGTGGTTGACGCCATCTGTTCTGCCATCCGAATTTCAGCTGCTGCAGTCTCTGACGGCAGATATGCTCGTCCCCGTTGGGGGAGGGGTGTTCGATATAAAAGGTGGTTTGCTGACCGAGCTCGTTTACGCTTTCCCGGAAGCGATATTATTTTTCTCCAGCTTGCTCAGCTCCGTATGGTTGTGGCTATATGTTGGGGGTTACATCTTGCTGTACATAGCTGTTCGATTGGACCGAGTTTCACAATGGTTCATGGAGAGGCTGGATTTTGACCACGGGCCTGGAACGGCGCTCGGTTTAGCCATTGTCGTAATATACGTGATGCTTTGTGCTGTCTTCGTGATGGTTAACTTGCTGATTAATTTGATTTGAATGAAGCAGCGCTGGTTTAAATGTTAATGATCCAGCAATTCCTGCTCAACTTAGGCCGCTAACCAAGCGCATGTTGTTTTGGTTGTCGTCTTCGAGCAGGTAATTCGCCCGTTGCTTTCTAGCCTTGGCCTACAAGTTGTTGAGAGTGGGGAGATTGGGTTGAGTGCCGGAGCGGCATAAGGTGAGGCTTTTACCGATGCGACTAGAGAGCGACCAGAAACAAAAAAGCCAACCGCGAACGGTTGGCTTCTTCATAGTATTTGGTAGGCCGTGCGGGATTCGAACCTGCGACCAACGGATTAAAAGTCCGCTGCTCTACCAGCTGAGCTAACGACCCAAAAACTTTTTACAGCAACTTCGGTAACACTGTGCCGTAAAAAAAAATGCTTGCTATAACAACTCGCAAGCAGATCAGTACTGCGTATTCGTGGTAGGCCGTGCGGGATTCGAACCTGCGACCAACGGATTAAAAGTCCGCTGCTCTACCAGCTGAGCTAACGACCCGAAGAAGAAAGATTATAGGGGGTGCCCGGGATTCTGTCAAACCTAACGGGCAACTTTTTCCCCGTTTTTACTTTTTACCGGCCCGTTCCTTGGCGGCCTGGGCCGCGCTGGAGTCCGGGTAGCGCGAGATCAGCGCGTTCAGCGTCTTGGTCGCGTTCGGCTTGTCTTTCAGCTCCGTGTAGCAGCTGGCGATGTTGAGCATGGCGTCGGGCGCCTTCGGGCTGTCCGGGTAGTGTTTCAGCACGGCCTGCTGGGCCGTGATGGCGCTCTTGCAGTCGCGCTGGGCGTAATAGGCATTGCCCAGCCAGTATTGCGCGTTGGCCGCATACGCCGATTCGGGATAGCGCTTGACGAAGCCGTCCAGGGCCGTCACGGCGCCCTTGTAGTCGCCCGACTTGAACAGGCCGAATGCGGATTCGTACGCGCTTTGCTCGGACACGCCCACGGCCGCTTCCTGGCCGTCGATGGTGACCTGGCGCGGTTCGAGCTTGCGCAGGCGCGCGTCGATGTCGGTGTAGAAATCCTTCTGGCGTTTTTGCGTGTTCGCCAGGTCGTTGCCCAGCACTTCGATCTGGCCGCGCAGGCGGGCGATCTCTTGCATGGTCTGGTCGTGCTGGTTGAGCAGGCTCAAGGTGCTGGTCTTGTCCGCCTTGGTGTCGATGCGGCTGTTCAGGTCGCGCGCCATGGCGTCGACCTTGGCGCGCAGCTCCAGGATGGCCTTGCGCGCTTCGTCGTCGTCGAACAGGGCGGCGTTGGCGTGCAGGGGCAGGTAGGCAAACGCGGCCATCAAGGCGGCGGCGACGCCGGCTTTCGAGAATGTCATCATGGGTCGGGCTTTCTAAGGTTACGCAAACATGCAAACGGGGCGCCGGGCGGTGAATCACCGCGCTGCGCCCCATTATTATGCCTATGACTGGCCAGTTAGGTAAGCGTCAATGCTTGCGCGCTCACCCGTCAACATCAATAAACGATGTCAGCGCGGCGGTTTTCAGCCCATGCTGCTTCGTTGCTGCCTTGTGCTTTAGGCTTTTCTTTGCCCAGCGACACGGCTTCCATCTGGCCTTCCGGCACGCCCAGGGCAGCCATCGACTTGCGCACGGCTTCGGCACGTTTCTGGCCCAGGGCCAGGTTGTACTCAGCGCCACCGCGTTCATCGGTGTTACCTTGGATCAGGATCTTGCGCGATGGGGTTTTCACCAGGTAAGCAGCGTGGTTTTGCACGACTGGGGTGTCCGCTTCGCGCACGACGTACTTGTCGAAGTCGAAGTAGATGCTGCGGTTAGCCAGCACGCCTTTTGGATCGTCCAGTGGATCGACCGATGCGGTCGTTACTGGCTGAACTTGACGGGTGTCAACTGGAGCGACGACTTTTTCAGGAGCGCGCTCAACCACTGGGGTCTCTGCTACTTTGACTGGGGTGCTGCAGGCGGACAGCAGGGCTGCGGTAGCGGCGATGAAAGCCAAACTTTTAAAGTTACTCATTTTTATTCTCCGGGTCATGGTTAAAGGTGAAACTGTACAGCATTTACTTCATAAAAGGACCCCAGGTGGGCTCCTTGATATTGCCAGCTTGCGTAGTCAAACGCTGTTTGACGCGGCCATCCACCGATACCACTGCCAGCGACTTGCGTCGTCCGGATTCGGTCGCGTACATGATATATTTCCCGTTGGGCGAAAAGCTCGGTGATTCGTCGTTGGCGGTGTCCGACAGGCGCAGTTCCTGGCCACTAGCCAGGTCGAGCGCGTAGAGCTGGAAATTGCCGTCGCGACGGGAAATATAAGCGAGTGTCTTCCCGTCGGACGAAATCCGCGGGCTGATGTTGTAGGAGCCGCCAAACGTCACGCGCTTGGCTTCGCCGCCGCTGCTCGACATGCGGTAGATCTGTGGTCCGCCGCTGCGATCGCTGGTGAAGTAAATGCTTTGGCCATCGGCCGAGAATTGGGGTTCCGTATCGATGCCGCTGCTGGTGCTGACGCGGCGCAAGCCGCTGCCGTCGGCATTGACGGTGTAGACCTGGGTATGGCCATCGCGCGACAGGGCCACGGCCAGGCGCGAGCCGTCCGGGCTCCAGCTGGGCGCGGAATTGCTGCCTTTTTCATTCGATACGATGGTGCGCTGGCGCGTCACCAGGTTTTGCACGTAGACGATGGGCTTTTTCTTTTCAAACGACACATACGCCACCTTGGTGCCATCCGGCGACCACGACGGCGAAATGATCGGCTCGTTCGAGCGCAGGGCGACCTGGATGCCTTCGCCATCGGCGTCGGCGATTTCCAGCCGGTATTCGCGGCCCGATTGCGTGACGTAGGCGATGCGCGTGGCGAACGCGCCTTTGACGCCCGTCAACTTCTCATAGATGTCATCGGCGATCTTGTGCGCCAGCAGGCGGTTGAACTGCGGCGCGGCCGCATTGTTCATGCTGGAGATCTGCGCGCCCTTGATGGTGTCGAACAGCTTGTAGCGCACGTCCAGGCGGCCATCGGCCATGCTTTGCACGCTGCCGGCCGCCAGCGCGTCGGCGCCGCGCGATTTCCACTGCTCGTAGCTGACGGGCGCCGTTTCCGCCACGGGCGCATCGGCGTCGATCAGCTTGAACACGCCGCTGCGCGCCAGGTCGGCCTTGATGATGCCGGATAACGATTGCGGCGCCGCTGATTCATTGACAAAGGTGGCGACAGCCACCGGGATCTGGTTGCTGCCGATCCCCGTAATCTCCACGCGCAGCTGCGCCTGGGCGCCGGCCGCGCCCAGCATCAGGCCGGCGCAGAGCACGACGTAGCTCATTTTTTTCATGGTCATCATTTAGGCAAATCCTTCATCTCGAATATGAGTTCAATCTCGCGTTCCACGGTGCCGTCTTTTTTCTTCGGCAGTGCGACGATTTATTAATGGCGTTTTCCACCGAGCTGTCATACGCCGGCAGGCCGCTACTTTTTATCTTTCGGACCGAAATAATTTCCCCAGTTGGCAGTTGCTCGATCTTGAACACGGCGCGCGGGTTGCCCGGCACCTCCGTGCTACCGCTGTACGCGATATTGCTCTTGATCTTGCTCGTCAGGGCAGCGACATAGCCGCTGTCCTTGCGTGGCGCGGTCGCTTTCGCGGCCGTACCCGTTGTGCCATTGCCTGCCTGCGCCATCATGCGCTTCATGTCATCGGCACGCAATTTGTCGGCTGCCGCTTTTTCCGCCGCCGCTTTCTTGGCCTTGGCGGCTTTTTCGGCCGCAGCTTTCTTCTCAGCCAATTCTTTCTCGGCTTTTTCTTGTGCTTTTTCTTTCTCTTTTTCGAGCTTGGCTTTCTCCAGCTTGTCAGCCTTTTCTTTCTCGAGCTTTTCAGCCTTGTCTTTTTCTTTCTGCTTCTGTTTTTCCAGTTCGCGCTTTTCTTCCTCGCGTTCCTTTTGTTCCTGCTTGCGGCGTTCTTCCGCTGCCGCTTTCTCTTTTTCTTCCTTCAGCTTGGCCTTCTTGCGTTCCAGGGCGATTTCCGCCTCGCGCAGGTCGACTTTCGGCTCGGGCGCGGCCACGGGCGGCGGTGGCGGCGGGGCCGGCTGTTCCACTTCCGGTTCCGGCGGCGGCGCCGGTGTCGGCTCCGGTTCCGTCGCCACGTCGGGCGGCGGCGCGGCCGTTTGTACTTTCAGGTCCCACACTTCCGCTTCGACGGCGACAGGTTCCGTATTTTGCCAGTGTACGCCCACCCACAGGAAAAACAGCAGGCCAAGGTGCATCGCCAGCGCCAGGCCCAGCGAGGGCCAGCGGCTGCGTTCGCGCGGCACGCTGTAGGGCTTGCCGAGTACATGGTCGATTTGTTTGTTCTGCAAAGTCTAGTCTATCTAAAAACGGTCAAGTCTGGAAACAGGGTGCTGCGCTTACTTGGTGGCCAGGCCGACGCGGGTAATGCCCATCTTTTTCGCTTCCGAAATGAGCTGGATCACATCGTCGTACTTGCTTTCCTTGTCGCCCGCAATCATCACGGGATAGTCGGGATTGCTTTCGTGCAAGCCGCGCAGCTTGCGCAGCAGGGCGTCGCGGTTCGGTTCCGTTTCCGGCGACAGCTGTTCCTTGCCGATCACGCCGATCGACAGCGAACCATTCGGTTTCAGCACGATCTGAATATAGTCATCGGGCGGTTTCGCCGACTTTTCCGCGTTGGGCAGATTCACCACGCTGGGATTGTTCGACGACGGCATCACCATGAAAATGATCAGCAGCACCAGCATCACGTCGATGTACGGCACGACGTTGATCTCGGACTTGAACTTGCGGCCGCGGCCGCCGCGCATGCCGCCGCTATTGAAGGAGGAACCCATGGACGCTGCTCCCTCTTAGCGCGACTGGCGCTGCAAGATGTTGGAGAATTCCTCGACGAAGCTCTCGAAGCGGATCGCCAGGCGGTCGATGTCGTGCGAAAAACGGTTGTAGGCGACAACGGCGGGAATCGCGGCGAACAGGCCGATGGCCGTGGCGATGAGCGCTTCGGCAATGCCGGGCGCGACGGCGGCCAGGGTCGCTTGCTGCACGTTGGCCAGGCCGCGGAAGGCGTTCATGATGCCCCACACGGTGCCGAGCAGGCCGATGTAAGGCGAGACGGAGCCGACGGAAGCGAGGAAGGCCAGGTGCGATTCGAGCACGTCCATTTCACGCTGGAAGGCGGCGCGCATGGCGCGGCGGGCGCCGTCGAGCACGGCGCCGACGTCCAGCGCTTCGCGCGAACCGTACGATGCCTTGCCCTTGATGAATTCGCCCATGCCGGCGTCGAAGATGCGGGCCAGCGCGCCGCTCTGGTCGCGGTTGCCGCTGGCGTTCTGGTGCAGCGCATGCAGGTTGCCGCCGGCCCAGAAGCTGCGTTCGAATTCGATGGTTTGCTTGCGCGCCTGGCGCACGGCAAACATCTTGCGGAAAATGTAGGTCCAGCTGGTCAGGGAAATCAGCAGCAGCAGGGCCATGATCAGTTGCACGATCAAATGGGCATTGGAGATGAGCGCGAGGAAAGAAAGATCTTGTGTAACGTTCATTGGCTGGCAGTCTGTTGGGTGAATTGTCCGGGGGTGGCGGGTAGGGCTCAGGCGGCGCGCATGCGGGCCGCGACGGCGTCGGGCACGGCGCGCGGGCGCAATGCCGAATCGACGCAGCCGACCTTGACGCGCGCCGTGTTGAGCAGGCGGTCGCCGCACCAGGCTTGTTGCAGGAAAACGATGGAGGCACGCCCCATTTTCTCTATGCTTAAGGTTAATCTTACCGTGTCATCGAGCCTGGCTGGCGCATGATAGTCGGCGTTGACGCTTTTGACAACGAACATCGCGTCGTGCTGTTCCAGCAATTCCTGCTGGCCCACGTCGATGGCGCGCAGCCATTCGGTGCGCGCGCGTTCGAAGAATTTAGGTAGTTAGCGTAATAGACGATGCCGCCGGCGTCGGTGTCTTCATAGTAGACACGTACGTTCCAGGTAAAGACTGAAGGCATGTTTATTGCGCCAGTAGTGAGATTGAGCAACATTTTACGCGATTTTTCTTCTTGTGACTGTGGGCGCTTGCTGGAAAGCCATGCAAAAGCGGCATATAAGTTGCACCGCAGCATTGTAAATCTGGGGTAGGCAATGGCAAGCCTCGTAACATACGCTTACAAGCCGCCGCCAGGTTTAAGCCCGGCTTAAGCGCCGCGCTCACGTCGCTGGGCGGCCTGTGGCCTCGCCCGGGCTGCGGTGGCGCGCGGCGATTATAGCCGCACCGTTGCATTCCTTGCTCAATTTGGGCACTTAACTTACAATTTGACTTCCATTACGTCTCACGTGACTGGCGAAAAGTCGGCGATCTCCAAGAATGGCGATCGGCAAACCGGCGAAAGGTGGGCATCCACCGGGAAACGTGAGATTTTTCATCAGCCGTTCGCCTGGGTAGCCACTATGGAAAAGCACGAAGAGGCTGCCTGTCCAATGTTGTTATTCACTTAACGCCGGCTCCCCTCATTCGATCCAACCTGCCAGTACAAGCACCCTCATACTTGGAGTTTTTACATGTTTGCAAAAGATCACAACCTCGCCAACGTCGACCCTGAATTGTTCGCCGTCATTCAAAAAGAAAACGTGCGCCAGCACGATCACATCGAGTTGATCGCGTCGGAAAACTACACGTCGCCAGCCGTAATGGAAGCGCAAGGCTCGCAGCTGACGAATAAATATGCCGAAGGCTATCCAGGCAAGCGCTACTACGGCGGCTGCGAATACGTCGACGTGGCCGAGCAACTGGCCATCGACCGCGTCAAGCAGCTGTTCGGCGCCGAATGCGCGAACGTGCAGCCGAACTCGGGCTCGCAGGCGAACCAGGGCGTGTTCTTCGCCATGTTGAAGCCAGGCGACCTGATCATGGGTATGTCGCTGGCCGAAGGCGGCCACCTGACCCACGGCATGCCGCTGAACATGTCCGGCAAGTGGTTTGACGTCGTTTCCTACGGTTTGACGGCGGAAGAAGACATCGACTACGAGGCGATGGAACGCCTGGCCCGCGAACGCAAGCCGAAGCTGATCATCGCCGGCGCCTCGGCATTCTCGAAAAAGATCGACTTCGAGCGTTTCGGCAAGATCGCCAAGGAAGTGGGTGCCTACTTCATGGTCGACATGGCCCACTACGCGGGCCTGATCGCCGCCGGCCTGTACCCGAACCCGGTGCCGTTCGCCGACTTCGTCACCTCGACCACGCACAAATCCTTGCGCGGCCCGCGCGGCGGCATCATCCTGATGAAGGCCGAACACGAAAAAGCCATCAACTCGGCCATTTTCCCCGGCATCCAGGGCGGCCCGCTGATGCACGTGATCGCCGGCAAGGCCGTCGCCTTCAAGGAAGCGCTGAGCCCTGAATTCGTCGAATACCAGAAGCAAGTGATCAAGAACGCCGACGTGCTGGCGAAGACCCTGATCAAGCGCGGCCTGCGCATTGTTTCCGGCGGCACCGAATCGCACGTCATGCTGGTCGACCTGCGCGCCAAGAACCTGACGGGCAAGGAAGCCGAAGCCATCCTCGGTTCCGCGCACATCACCTGCAACAAGAACGGCATCCCGAACGACCCGCAAAAACCTTTCGTCACCTCGGGCATCCGCCTGGGCAGCCCGGCGATGACGACGCGCGGTTTCAAGGAAGCGCAAGCGGAAGAAGTGGGCAACCTGATCGCCGACGTGCTGGACAACCCGCATGACGCCGCCACCATCGAGCGCGTGAAAGCGGCAGTGAAAGTGCTGGCCGACGCGCACCCGGTGTACGCAGCATAATTATTTGTCCAGAATGTGTCATACGGAGTAAGATTCTGTATGACACATTCCTTCGTGCCCCAGGGCGCCCGGAGTGATTCGGGCGCCCTTTGTACAAGGGCGGCGATTTCCCGTAATTATTACTACTATAAAGTTGTAGCCAGCCCATGAAATGTCCATTTTGCCAGCACGGCGATACCCAGGTTCTCGATACGCGCGTATCGGAGGAAGGGGATGCCATTCGGCGCCGCCGCCGCTGCGGCAAATGCGACAAGCGGTTTACGACATACGAACGCATTGAACTTATCATGCCGGCCGTCGTCAAAAAGAATGGCAGCCGGACGGAGTTCGCTGCGGATAAGTTGCGCGGCAGTTTGATGCTGGCCTTGCGTAAGCGTCCCGTCGCGGCCGCCTCTGTGGATACGGCCATCGCGTCCATCCAGGAAAAACTGCTGACCAGCGGCTTGCGTGAAGTCGATTCCGGCTATATCGGCGAACTCGTCATGCAGGAACTCAAGCGTCTGGACAAGATCGCCTACATCCGCTTCGCCTCCGTCTACAAGAATTTCGAAGACCTGGCCGAGTTCCAGGATGCGATCGCCGAAGTGGGACAGGCACGCGGCAAGCCCTGATACTTGCTTTGCCGATAGCGGGGCCGCTCATGCGCCCCGTTTTCGCCCCCCGTTTTCACCACGCCAGCGCTCGCCTGGCAAGCGGTCTGATCAATCCCAACGCGGTTCTTCTCCCCTTATCGCTGCGCTGTTTGCGCTAGCGCAGATCCCGATTTTTGTGCGCGCCTATCGTGTAGCTGGGCCGCCTGTTCTTGCGACTCTTTCTGCGGAAGGGAGCAAGGCATGCGCAATGGCGGTCGCGATAAGTTTCTGGCGGATGGCAGCAGCCTCGTCGAGGTGCTGGTGTCGCTGCTGCTGTTGACGCTGGGCTTGCTCGGTGCCAGCATCTTGCAATTGAACTCCCTGCGCGCGCGCCATGAATCGGCGCTGTTGTCGGCGGGCGCGCAACTGGCCGCCGGCATGGCCGAACGCATGCGCGCGAATAGCGTGCTCATGAATGGCCCCGATACGGGCAATCCCTATCTGAAGGTGGAATACGCGGCGGCGGACGGCGCCGACGCGGGCGGCGGTGCGCCCGACTGTTTCGGCGCTGCCGCCTGCGGCGCGGTCGAACTGGCGCAATTCGATATCGCCGAATGGAAGCAGGTGCTGCAATCGGCCTTGCCCGGCGCGCGCCTGCGCATCTGCCGCGACCTTGCCGCATGGGACGCCGCCGCCCAGGGCTTGCACTGGGCGTGCAGCGGCGGCAAGGGCGCGCCCATCGTCATCAAGCTGGGCTGGCGCACCCGCCTGTCCGATGGCCAGCCCGCCGTGGATGCGGCCGGCGAGCCGCTGCCCAGGCTTGCATTCCAGCTTGGCGGAGGCGGCGCATGAACGGCACGCACGCCATTCGCCGGCATTGCGGCATGAGCCTGGTCGAGCTGCTGGTGGCCCTGTCGCTGGGTGCGCTGCTGATGCTGGCCGCCAGTAGCGTGCTGCTGGCCACCAGCGGCAGTTATGGCGACCAGTCCGCCAGTGCGCGCCTGGACGACAATGGCCGCTATGCGCTCGACACCATCGCCCGCGCCGTGCGCCAGACGGCGTATGTGAATTGGGATAGCAGCGCCGCGCCCGTCGCCCATGCCGATCACGACAGCGCGAATGTTGCCGGGCTCGACGCGCGCAGCCTGGGCAAGAACAGCGAAGGCATCAGCGGCGCCTTGCCCGGTGCCCTGCATGGCAGCGACGTGCTGGCCCTGCGCTATTACGGCGCTGGCAAGGACGAGGGCGGCGATGGTTCCGTGCTCAATTGCGCCGGCTTCGGCGTGGGTGCCGCCCAAACGGAGGCGCAGCGGGGCTGGAGCATTTTCTATGTAGCGCAGGGCGCCGATGGCGAAGGCGAACTGCGCTGCAAATACCGTGGCGCGAACGGCTGGGGCGCGGACGCCGTCATCCGCGGCGTCGATGGTTTCCAGGTGCTGTATGGCCTCGACACGGATGCGCCGCCGGACGGCGTGGCGAACCGCTATGTCAACGCCAGCGCGCTCGACGCCTACGATGCGGCGCTGGTGCTGGCGGGTGCGGATGCGGCCGCGCGCCAGCGCGATTTGCGGCGGCGCACGCACTGGAAGCGCGTGGCCTGCGTGCGCGTGGCGCTGTTGCTGCATGGCGAGGCGGGCCAGGCGGACAAGATGGCGGAACTGGGGCCGGCGCAGTTCGACCTGTTCGGCAAGGCGTATGCCGAGGCGCACGGCGCCGATGACACGGGCGTGCGCATCGCGCGCGCGTCCTTGCCTGCCGCGACGCGTTCCCGGCTGCGGCAACTGGTGCAGACGAGCATCATGCTGCGCAACGGGCCGGCGTAGGCGGACGGCGCGATGGCTGGCGCGGGCGTTACCTGTTGCTTGCCTCCCTGCTTGCCTTGTTGTTCACCTCGTGCGCGCCACGGTGGCGCCACCCTTGTGTATGTGCTGGGCCTGCTGGTGATTATCTTGCTGCTGGGCATATCGGCGGCGCAGATGGCCTTGCAGGGCGAAAAGGCGGCACGCGGCGAGCGCGACCGGCAGATCGCGTTTCAGGCGGCGGAGGAGGCATTGGTGGATGCGCAGAACGATATCGAAGGCTTGCCCGGCGCACCGGGCCGTAGCAGCCTGTTCGCGCCAGGCAGCGCGGCCGGGTTCGCGGACGGCTGCGGCGAGGGTGGCGCGCTGGGCCTGTGCCTGCCCGCAGCGCCAGATGCGCCGGCGCTCTGGCTGAGTACGGACCTCGATGGTGCCGAAGGGAGCAGCCGCGCGGTTTCATATGGCCAGTTTACGGGCGCCGTCATGCAGACGGGGCAGGGTTTCCTGCCGTCGCGCCTGCCCCGCTACCTGATCGAACTGCTGCCGTTCCACCCGCCCGGCGCGCAGGCGGCGGCAGTGGCTGGCTGCCTGGCCACGGAAAGCTATGTGTACCGCATCACGGCCATCGGTTTTGGCGCGCAGGACAGCACGCAAGTCGTGCTGCAAAGTTATTACCGCAAGCAGGCGGCGGGAGCGGGACCATGAGGATTTGCTCATCCGCTTTAAGGGCCGCCTGGCTGCTGCTGATCGGCCTGTTTTGCCTGGCTTGCGGCGCCGCCCTTGCGGCCGCACCTCCCGTGACGCTGGCACGGGCCGACGCGGGCTTGCACGGCGCCAGAGTGCCGCCGAACCTGCTGCTCAACCTGTCCCTCACGCATGCGGCGACCGCTGCCGCGCACGGCGGCGATTATGCGCCGCAGCGCGAGTACCTCGGTTACTTTCATGCGCGCATGTGCTACAGCTATCCGTACCGCAGCAAGGATGGCGTCATGCTGCCGGACCTGCGCGTAGCGACCGCTTACTTCTCCGTGCTGAAGCCTGCCGATGCGCTGCACGGTTGCGGCGGCGATAGTTTTAGCGGCAACTTTCTGAACTGGGCCAGCGCCAGCATGCTCGACATCGTCCGCTACGCGCTGACGGGCGGCGACCGCGTCATCGACGAGGTGCGCAAGACGGTGCTGCAGCGTGCCTGGCTGCCCGATGCCGGCAGCCCCATCGACTTCTATGCCCACCCTGTCTTTTTCCCGCGCAAAGTCTTGCAGACCGGCGTGTCGGCGGCGACGCCGTTTGCGCTGGCGCAACTGGCCATCGTTTCCTGCCGCAACCGCCTGCTGTTCGGCGACGCCAGCGCGCCCCCGGGCGGCAGTTGCGACGCGCCCGGCTTTGCTGTCACGCACGGCATGTTCCTCGCGCGCGTGCGCGTCTGCGATGCCGATGAAGGGCCGCTGCGCGACGACTTGTGCCTCGCGTATGGCAAGAACTACAAGCCGGTGGGCGCCGTGCAGCGCCATGGCGGCAGGGTGCGCGTGGGCGTGTTTGGCCACTTGAACGGCGTGTCCGCCAGCGCCGGCCCCGTGTATGGCGGCGTGCTGCGCGCGCCGCTGGCCCACGTGGGCAGGCTGCGCTGGACGGCGCCCGATTTTTTGCCGCAAGACAATGCCGGCGCCGAGTGGAATCCCGCCACTGGCGTCTATATGTCTGAAGCTGCGGGACCTGGCGGCGGGGTGACCGCTTACATCAATGGCCTGGGCCGCGGCAATGCCGGGCATCCGGGCGCGTATGCGGGCGCGGCGCCGCTGGCCGAATTGCTGTACGAATCGCTGCGCTACCTGCAGGGGCGGCAAGCGAGCGCCGTAGTGCCTCCTGCCACGGCTCCGCCTGCCATCGATGGCGGCTTGCCGGTCGTGACCCCATGGAGCGACCCGCAAACGGCCAGTTGCCAGCGCCATATTGTCGTCAGCCTCGGCGATGCGGGTATGGCGCTCGACCGCTACGTGCCCGGCAATGTTCCTGTGACTCCCGTGTCAAGCGGCGACCGCGCCCGCGCGCCGGATGGTTTTGCGCCACCGCCGTTCGATGCAATGGCCTGGACGCATGCGGTGGGCAGCCTGGAAAGCGGCGGCGCGCAGGGCAATCCCGCGCCACGGCCCGAACTGGCGGCGCTGGAATTGCTGGCCGACGGGACGGGCGGCGCCAGCTACCATGCGGCGGGCCTGGCCTACTGGTCGCATATGCAGGCCCTGCGTCCTGGCGGCAAGAACGACGGCCTTGCCAAGGTCGAGCACTATGCGGGCGACTTGCGCCAGGGCGACCCGGCCGCTACGCCCGCTGCTACGCCTTTATTGTTGGCGGCCAAATATGGCGGCTTTCTCGATGCCAATGGCGACGCCAACCCATTCAAGGGCGCAACGGGCAGCGCGTTCGATGAATGGAGCCTCGATGGCCGCTGGCCCGCCCATTACCTGCCCGGCAGCGATCCGGCCGCCCTGATCGCGGGACTGCGCGCAGCCTTTGCGGCCGCCGACAAGGGCAGCTTGCCGGCGGCGCTGGCAGGGCCGGCCCTGATGGCGCTGGCCAGCGGCACGGAAGAGGCGTACTGGTTCCAGACGCAACTGCGCCTGGCCGATGGCAGCATGACCTTGTCGCGCACCGCGTTTGCCGTGGGCGCCGATGGCGCACTGCTTCCCGGCAAGCCAAGGTGGCGCGCGGGCGGGTTGGACAAGATGGCGCCGGAGGGAACGCCAGCGGCCTTGCGTCCCGTCTACACGCTCGACGCCAAGGGCGCCCTGATGCCGCTGGCCTGGACGCGGCTCGACGCGGAACAGCGCGGCGCGTTCGATGGCGGCGACGGCCGGGGCGAGGCGAGGCTGGCATATCTGCTGGGCCAGCGCGCGCACGAGGCGGGCCAGCCGGGCGGCTTCCTGCGGCGCAGGTCTGGCAGCCTGGGCGCGGCGCCATACGGCAATCTCGTGTACGTGGGCGCGCCGGGGCTGGGCATGCCGGGGGCGGGATATGGCTTGCACCGCCAGGCGCTGCTGCAGCGCCGGAAAATGCTGTATGTAGGCGCCAACGACGGCTTGCTGCACGCCTTCGATGCGCGCACGGGCAGCGAATTGTTTGCCTATCTGCCGCAGGCGCTGCTGCACGTTGCGGCAGCCGCTGCGAGTACTCACTACAGCCCCGGCCCGCTGCTCGATGGCGCGGCGGCCACGGCGGAAGTGCTGGTGGCGGGGCACTGGAAGACGGTGCTGGTGTCGGGCATGGGCGGCGGGGCGCAAGGCGTGTTTGCGCTCGACATCACGGACCCGGCGCGCTTCGCGCAAGACGGTGCGCTGTGGGAATTTACGGACCGCGACGACAGGCTGATGGGCAATGTGCGCGCGCCGCCCGCCTTTGCCCGCATCAATATGGGCGCCAAGGAGGGGGCGCCGGCCTACCGCGATTTCGCCATCGTTGCCAGCGGCTACAACAATTATGTAAACGACGGCAAGGACACGACGGCGCCCGCATCGGCCGCCGCCATCTTCCTGCTGGCGCTGGACAAGGCGCCCGGCACGCCCTGGATGTTGGGAAGTAATTACTTCCGCCTCAAGGTGCCCGTGGCCGGCGGCAGCGGTGGTGGCGATGGCGGCCATGACGCTGATGCGGGCACGGATTCCATGCCCCAGGCGCTGGGCCCGCCCGCCGTGGTGCCGGGCGGCGACGGCGCGCTCGCGTATATGTATGCGGGCGATTTGCAGGGCAATATCTGGCGCCTCGACCTGGCTGGCGGGCCGCCGTGGAAGGATGGCCAGGGGCGCAAGCTCGTCTTTGTTGCGCGCGATGCGCAGGGCCGGCGCCAGCCCGTGACGCAGCATCTGAACGTGGCGTACGCGCCCGGTGGCGGCTATCTGCTGTTGTTCGGCACGGGCAAGCTGGCCGAGGCGGGCGATACCTGGCCTTCCGCCTTTCTGTCGCAGTCGTTTTACGCCGTGCACGACGATGTACGGGAAACATCTCCCACGCGCAGCCGGGCCGACCTGGAGCAGCGCAGCCTGGGCGAGGCGGCGGGCGGCGTGCGCGTCGACGGCGCCGAGCTGCGCTATACGGGCAGCGACGCCATGCGCGGTTGGTACCTCGATTTTCTCAGTACGGCGCAGACGGGCGAACGCGGCATCAGCAGCCCCGTATTGGCCGCCGGCAAGGTACTGTTCAATACCGTCCTGCCGGGGCGCGACGCTTGCGCCAGGCCGGCCACGCGCCTGTACGTGCTCGATGTGCTGAGCGGCTTTGCCGCCGATGGCGCCGGTGTCGTGCAGGCGGGCGAGCAGACGGGGCGCTTGTTCGATGGTCTGGCGCGCGCGCCGCCGCTGGCGCTGGAATTGAGCAGCACGGTGGGCGCCGCGACGGCGGCAGGGCGGGCCGACGGGCGCAAGGAACTGGCCGTGCTGCAGCCGGGCTTGCCAGGTGCGGCCAGCGGGGCAGTGCTCAAGGTCGTCAGCGCGCCGCTGCCGGCCCGGCGCCTCAGCTGGCGCGAAGTGGCGAACTGGCGCGAATTGCATGAGGCGGCCAAGAAAAAATAGGCGTGGGCATGGCTGCGTGTCGCAAGTGACAAGCGTGCCGGCCTGCGCATCGTATCGGCTGGCGCTTGTTGGAAAGGGGGAAATAGCATGGGGACGTTGGCAAGGCAGAACTGGTTCGCCGCAAACGGTGGCGTTCCTGCTGCCAATCAGCCGGGCTTCAGCCTGATCGAACTGCTGGCCGCGCTGGCAATCACGAGCCTGCTGCTGGCGCTGGCCGTGCCCGCTTATCACGGCCATGTCGTGCGGGCCAAGCGGGTGCAGGGGCAGGCGGCCCTGCTGCGGCTGATGCAGCAGCAAGAACGCTATTATTCGCAAAACAATCATTATCTGGCCTTTTCCTCCGCCTCGCCGGCACCGCAGGCGCAAGCATTTCCATGGTGGTCCGGCGACGGAGGCGCGGCCGGCAGCGCGTATGAAATCGAGGCGCTGGCCTGTCCCGGCCTGGCAATCGGGCAATGCGTGCTGTTGCGGGCCATGCCGGGCACGTCCAAGGTCGATGCGCAGTTCCAGGATGCCGATTGCGGCGTGCTGTCCTTGAACAGCACGGGCCAGCGCGGCAGCAGCGGTCCCGCCAGCCATTGCTGGCCCTAGACCATGGTTACGCTGACGCGCGCACGAGGCAGGGGGGCTTCACTTTCATGCCGCCTTTCGCCTTCCTGCGGCCGGCCCTGGTTTGCCCGTTCGCGCAGCAGCCATGTCGGGCGGGGCATACCATGCTCGAATTGCTGGCCGTGCTGGCGA
Organism: Janthinobacterium sp. TPC_1; assembly: GCF_056037845.1. NCBI lineage: Bacteria > Pseudomonadati > Pseudomonadota > Betaproteobacteria > Burkholderiales > Oxalobacteraceae > Janthinobacterium > Janthinobacterium sp. TPC_1. The sequence goes on from NZ_CP195157.1 coordinate 3,273,656, forward strand.
TTGCCGCGCTGCTGGCGGCCGCGGCCTTGCCCAGCTTGCAGCATGTGCTGGCGCGCCAGCAGGTGCGCGCGGCGGCCAGGGACTTGTTTTCGGCCATCGAATTGACGCGGGCGCAGGCGATGGCGCGGGGCCGGCGCGTGCTGCTGATGCCGGCAGGGTCCGGTGGCACGGACTGGAGCGCGGGTTGGCTGGTGTTTATTGACAGCAATGCCAACCTGGCGTTCGACGGTGGCGACGAATTGCTGTTCCGCCAGGACCCGCTGCCGGCGGGCATCACGGTCCAGTTCGTGTTTTCCTCGGCCACGGTGCCGTTTTATATCGCCTACAATGCTGCAGGACGCAGTTGCAGCGCGACCAATAGCCTGGCGGCGCGCTGGGGCACCTTGTCCCTGACTTTGGGAAAGCAGGTGCGCCATATTAAAATCAATATGCTGGGCAGGGTGCGCGTGTGCGACCCGCAGCAGCAAGCGGTCAATTGCAGCGGCGTGGCCGACAGTTCCTGACACGATTGACCAATGACTCACCTTCAAGCAAAGAAGCCCGTGGAAATACTCAACGATATCGATGGCATGCGCCTGGCGCTGGAATGGGCGGCGCGCGGTTTATACACGACCTCGCCCAATCCCCGCATCGGCTGCGTGATCGTCCGCGATGGCCAGGTGATCGGCGCCGGCGTGACGCAGGCGGCCGGGCAGGATCATGCCGAAGTGCAAGCGCTGGCGAATGCGGCGGCGCGCGGCAACGACGTGCGTGGCGCCACCGCGTATGTCACTTTGGAACCGTGCAACCACCATGGCCGCACGCCGCCCTGTTCCGATGCGCTCGTGCGCGCGGGGCTGGGACGCGTCGTGGCCGCCATGACGGATCCGAATCCGCTGGTGGCGGGGCAGGGACTGGCCAAGCTGGAAGCGGCTGGCATTGCCGTCACTACGGGCGTGCTGGCGGATGAGGCATATGAAATGAATATCGGCTTCTTTTCGCGCATGCAGCGCGGCAAGCCGTGGGTGCGCATGAAAACGGCGGCCAGCCTGGACGGCATGACGGCCTTGCACAACGGACAAAGCCAGTGGATCACGGGGCCGCAGGCGCGCGCCGACGGCCATGCGTGCGCGCGCGCGCGCCTGCGCCATCCTGACGGGCATCGGCACGGTCAAGGCGGACGACCCGCAACTGAACGTGCGCGCCGTCGAGACGCCGCGCCAGCCGCGCCGCATCGTCGTCGACAGCCGGCTCGACATCAGCCTCGACGCGCGCATCTTGCAGGGCGGCGGCACGTGGATCGTGGCGGCCGTGGCCAACCCGGAGAAACAGGCGCAACTGCAGGCGCTCGGCGCGGAAGTCATCCTGTTGCCGAACGCGGCCGGCAAGGTCGACCTGGCCGCGCTGATGCTGGAACTGGGACGCCGGCAAATTAATGAAGTCCACGTCGAGGCCGGCACCAGGCTGAAGGCTCGCTGATCCGCGAAGGCTGCGTCGACGAGCTGCTGGTCTACCTGGCACCCACCTTGCTGGGCGACGCGCAAGGCATGTTTGCCTTGCCCGCATTGACGGATATCAAACAGCAGCGCACCTTGCAATTTCACCAGGTTCAGCAAGTGGGCGAAGATTTGCGTATCCTTGCAAGATTCGCGCAACGAAATTAACATTTTTACATTTTTATAGGGTTAGCTCCATGTTTACAGGAATTGTTGCCGCCATTGGCAAGATTGAAACCGTGCAAGCACTCGAAGGCGGCCTCGACGCAGGCGTGCGCCTGACCATCCACGCGGGCGGCTTGCCGCTGGCCGACGTGGCCCTGGGCGATTCGATCGCCATCAATGGCGCCTGCATGACGGTGGTGGAAAAGTCGGACACGGGCTTTGCCGTCGATGTCTCGCGCGAAAGCCTCAATTGCACCGTGGGCCTCGATACGACGACGGAAGTGAACCTGGAAAAAGCCCTGACCCTGGCCGAGCGCCTGGGCGGCCACCTGGTGTCCGGCCACGTCGACGGCCTGGGCATCGTGCGCAAGTTCGAAGCCGTGGGCGAATCGTGGGAACTGGTCATCGAAGCGCCGCACGAACTGGCGAAATACCTGGCCTTCAAGGGTTCCGTCGTCGTCAATGGCGTATCGCTGACCGTCAACCGTGTGGAAGACCTGGGCGCGGGCGCCGTCAACGGCTGCCGCTTCTCGATCAATTTGATTCCCCACACCATCGCCATGACGACCCTGAAACATTTGACGGTCGATGGCAAGGTCAACCTGGAAATCGATTTGATCGCCCGCTATGTCGAGCGGATGTTGTCGCTGGACAAGGCTGCCGCTTAACGCTACAGCGTAAGGCAACACACCTGCCGCCTTGGCAAGCGTGTGTTGCTTTTCTTTCAGACGCGCATACTATGAAGCTTTCCGCAGTGGAGGCCAGTCATGGACCCGATTTCGCGCGCAACCGTGCCCAATACCATCCCGGCCACGCCCCGCGTGGGCGCGGCAACGCTAGCGCCGCTGGCGCCGGCGACGCCCGTGCCGCCTTCCAGCGCGGCTGCAGCCCTTGCCATTCAGTCATCGACCCAGGTCGACCTCTCTCCGCTGGGCCAGTTCCTGTCCGGCGTGGCCTTGTCGCGCCGGCAATTGCTGGCCTTGCAGGGTGTCACGGAGGAGGCCAGGGCGGCAAATACTCCCGTGAATGTCAATGAGGACTTGCTGGCGCTGGCGCGGCAGCTGACGGAATCGTTTGCCCAGCTGCAGACGAGCGGCATCGACGCCAGCCAGCTGGCGACGGTCGGCGACACGCCGGGCAGCCTGGCGCAGCGCTACGATTTACTGTCGGGCGATGGCACGACGGATGCGGCGGCTGCGCTGGCGCAGGACGGCAGCCTGCTCACGCAAGCACAGCTGGCCCGCATCGGCATCGATTTGCGCAATGAAGATGTCGATGCGACCACGTTGCAGGCCGCGTATGCGGCCGACAGCCATGCCACCCTGGACGCCTTGCAACAGGGAACGGACGTGCTGGCGCAGGTGGGCGCCGTGCTGGCCCGGCAGCAGGGCGCGCCGCTGGCGGCCAATGTCGAAGCGGATTTGACGGGCGCAGCGCTGCAGGCCGCGCAGCCGCAGGCCGTCGACGAGGCGCCGCCGCAGACGGCCGCGATTGCACAGCGACAACTGGAATTGCAGCAGCAACTGGAAGCGGAAGAGCTGAACCTGGATTTGCAGGCGCAGCGGGCAGACAGCCAGCGCGTGGATGCCCTGCGCATCGACAGCGAGCGCATGAATGCCGAGCAGCTGGCGCAGCAGGAGGACGCCGCGCGGGCGGCCCAGGCGCAGGTGCGCGCGGGGCAGGGGCAAGCCGATGCGGGCCTGGCGACGGCGCAAGCCCCGCTGGCGCAGGAAAATACGCAGGCGCAGCAGCTGGCTGCGCAAGCCGCGGGCATGGCCGTGCCGCCACCCTCGTCGCAAGACCCGTCCGTGGCGGCGGCCATCGCCGCGTATAACCTGAACAATGCAGCCCTGAATCCCGGCTTGATGCACCGGCCATTGCCGGCCAGCGACTCGCGCTTGCCGCTGGTGGCGCCGGTGGCCCCCGTGGAACCCGTCAAGCCCGTGGATAAAATCTAGGGCAGCAGGGTAGCATTCAGGGTAATGTTGGCTTTAAGCAACTTCGACACGGGGCAGCCGGCCTTGGCCTTGCCCGTCAATTCTTCGAACTTCGCCTGGTCGGCGCCCGGTATCTTCGCTTTCAGGATCAGGTGGACGGCCGTGATGGCAAAGCCGTCGTCCACTTTATCGAGCGTGACTTCGGCCGTCGTTTCCATCTTTTCCGCCGTCAGGCCTGCTTCGCCGAGGATCAGCGACAGGGCCATGGTGAAGCAGCCCGCGTGGGCTGCGCCGATCAATTCTTCGGGATTGGTGCCGGGTTTGCCTTCGAAGCGGCTGGCAAAGCCGTACGGGTATTCCTGCAAGGCGCCGCTGCGCGTGCTGATGGCGCCCTTGCCGTCCTTGATGCCGCCTGACCAGATGGCCGATCCATGGGTTTTCATGTTGCCGCTCCTGTGTGGGGTGTCGCTGCGAGTGGAGTGTCAGCGCCGTGGCGGTGACTGGCTGATCTTATGCTCTTTGCAAGGCTGGCGGCGCGCGTCTTGCCGCCGCCGTGTGCGCCGGATCGGGGAATCGGCGCTTTGCGGGGCAGGCTGCGGCGCCCATGCCGCAAAGCTGTCTTATTTCAGGTCTGCAAGCGCTAAATCCTTTAAAATAGCAGGTTATAAGAAAATTCCCGGAAATTCGCGGAATGTTCGCACGCGATGTTTCAGTTTTTAGCCTTACTAAGAGGATCAAAGATGTCTATATCCAGCACCGAAGAGATCGTCGCTGAATTACGCGCCGGCCGCATGGTGATACTGGTCGATGAAGAAGACCGGGAAAATGAAGGCGATCTGGTGCTTGCCGCCGATTTCGTGACGCCTGAAGCCATCAATTTCATGATCACGCATGCGCGTGGCCTGGTCTGCCTGACCCTGACGGAAGAGCGTTGCGACGAGCTGAACCTGTCGATGATGACGTCGCGCAACGGCACGGCCTATGGCACCAACTTCACCGTGTCCATCGAAGCGGCCGAAGGCGTGACGACGGGCATTTCCGCCGCCGACCGCGCCAAGACCATCCAGGTAGCGGTTGCCAAGGGCACGCAGCCCAGCGATATCGTCCAGCCTGGCCATATCTTCCCGCTGAAAGCGCAAAAGGGCGGCGTGCTGATGCGCGCAGGCCATACGGAAGCCGGTTGCGACCTGACGGCCATGGCCGGCTTGACGCCCGCGTCCGTGATTTGCGAAATCATGAAGGATGACGGCACCATGGCGCGCCTGCCGGACTTGCTGGTGTTTGCCGAGCAACATGGCCTGAAAATCGGCACGATTGCCGACCTGATCCATTACCGCAGCCAGACGGAATCCCTGGTCGAGCGCGTTGCCGAGCGCACCCTGCACACGGCGCATGGCGAATTCCGTTTGATCGCCTTCCGCGACAAGCCCAGCGCGTCGGCCCACCTGGCCCTCGTGCATGGCGATTTGGCACCCGGCCTGGAAGCGCTGGTGCGCGTGCACCAGCCCGTTTCCCTGCTGGACGTGCTGGAAAGTGAAGCGACCACCCACTCGTGGACGGTGGCCGCCTCGATGGCCGCCATCAAGCAGTCCGAGCGGGGCGTGATGGTCTTGCTGAACTGCGGCGAGACGTCGGGCGAGCTGTTTGCCCAGTTCGCCGCGCTCGATACGCCGCAAGCCAAGCCGAAAGGCCGCGCCGCCAGCATGGACTTGCGCAGCTATGGCATCGGCGCGCAAATCCTGCGCGACCTGGGCGTGAGCAAGATGCAATTGCTGGCCAGCCCCCGCAAGATGCCGTCGATGGTCGGTTTTGACCTGGAAGTCACCGGTTTTCAGTGCCATCCAGGCCAGACGTCGATGTAAGAGTAAACGATGGCGACATGTGCATGTCGCCCTGAACCACCAGATTAAAGAGGCATATGATGACCGTAGGAGCATACGAAACCAATTTTGCCGGCGAAGGTTTGCGCGTCGGTATCGTCCAGGCACGATTCAATGAAATCGTCGGTGGTGGCTTGCTGTCGGCATGCCTGGAAGAGTTGAGCAAGCTGGGCGTGGCCGATGAAGATATCCTGCACGTGACCGTGCCGGGCGCCCTGGAAATCCCGCTGATTCTGCAAAAAATGGCAGAAACCGAGCAATTCGACGCCCTGATCGCACTGGGCGCCGTGATTCGCGGTGAAACCTACCACTTCGAGCTGGTATCGAACGAATCGGGCGCGGGCATCACGCGCGTCGGTCTCGATTACGGCATCCCCATCGCCAACGCAGTGTTGACGACGGAAAACGACGAGCAGGCGGAAGTGCGCATGCTGGTCAAGGGAGCGGAAGCGGCACGCGTGGCAGTGGAAATGGCTAATCTGGCGCAAGCGCTGGAAGAGTTGCAAGACACCGACGAAGACTAAGCGCGTGTGATAAGAATGCCATGGCTGCGTTGCAAGGCCTCGCCGTACTTTCGTACTGTCTTCGGCCTCGCGCCTTGCCCTGACATCCTTCTCACGCACGCTTGAATTGCGGCTGCGCTGCCTAAAAGCGCGCCGCAGTGTCTCGCCGGAATTTGTAGTGAACACGTACTTAAGAACAGGTAACAATCATGACTGAGAAAAATTTGCTCGCCAACCCCAGCAAAAACCGCACGCCGCGTCACCGCGCGCGCGAGTTTGCGCTGCAGGGCTTGTACCAGTGGCTGCTGAACAATGAAGACGCGACTACCGTCGTGAACAATATTCGCGCGGCCCACGGCTTCGACAAGGCCGATGGCGATCATTTTACGGTGCTGCTGTACGGCGCCATCAAGGATTCGCTGGCGCTGCGCGACAGCATGGCACCTTTGATTGATCGCAATATCGCGGAATTGTCGCCCATCGAAAACGGCATCCTGCTGATCGGCGCGTTCGAGCTGAAGAACAACATGGAAATCCCGTACCGCGTCGTCATCAACGAAGCGGTCGAGCTGGCCAAGTCGTTTGGCGGTATCGACGGCCACAAGTATGTGAACGGCGTGCTCGACAAGCTGGCAGTGAAATTCCGCGAGGAAGAAGTGGGCGCCAACAAGCGCAAGTAATATATAGCGTAGTTCCTGCGGCTGCTGCCGCAGGGTAACAAAAAAGCCACCGGCACTTGCGTGCGGTGGCTTTTTCTTTGGGTGCTGCTTTTTGGATGCCCCTGTGAGGGCTTTTAAAGGGTCACAGGCCGGCGATCTCGTTGTGCGGCAGCACTTTGATGGTGATGCCGCTTTCCGCTGCAGGCGCCTTGGCTGGCGCTGGCGTGTTCGATGCCATCACCGGCGTCGTGGTCGGCACGCGCTGGCCGGCCGACACTTGCTTCAGGCGGCGGTATTCGGCCAGCACGCGCGAGCCGTAGCCCGAGTCGGTGGCGAAGTTGGCGGCGCCCACATAGGTTTTCAAGCCCGCTTCGACGGAACCGCCGCGCGTGACGTAGTCTTTCAGGATCAGGGAGCCGACGCGGATGTTGGCGACGGGATTCAGCGCTGCTTGCACGCCGCCCATTTCCTGGAAGCGCTCATGGTGCACTTTCGACATGACTTGCATCAAGCCTTGCGCGCCGACGGGGCTTTCCGCGAACGGGTTCAAGCCCGATTCGATGGCCATCACGGCCAGGATCAGCAGCGGGTCCAGCTTGATTTCACGGGCCGTCAGGTAAGCCGTCGAGACGAGCATATTGGTGGCGTCGTTGGCCACGCGGTAGCGCTTGGAGAGCCAGTTGGTGACCCATTGCTGCTGCTTTTGCGTGCCCAGCAAGGCTTTTTCTTCCTTGGTCAGCGGTGCGTCGCTGGCGGCGGCCGTTTGCACGGAAGCAGGCGCTTCCATCAGTGCCGACAGGGCCGGCGCTTCGACGGCTTGCGCCTCTGCCATTGGCAGCGGGAACAGGCTGTGCGTCAGTTGCTTGCCCAGGTCCGGGCGGAACATCAGCAGGGCGATCAGTGCCAGGGCGGAAATGCCGAAGACTGTCAGTGTGTGTTGTGCCGTGGTCAAAACGCCACGCGCCGAAATGGCTTGTGCGCGGGCGCGCAAACGCGCCAACGCTGGCTGCCCAGCCACGGTTGAAGCAGGCAAGGCTGCTTCAGTGCTACGATGAGTCATAGAGTTCCCCGAAATGTCGCGTCAACAGGCAGCCCCTCCGCGGTGTCGCGGTGTTGTGGGTACTGCCAATGCCGTGCATCAGAAATATCATCGTTTCCGCCGCGTATGGATGCGTGCGAGAAACGCCGTCATTGCTTGCTTGAGCTGATCGGTCCCGTTTTTGGTATTGGATCAGTCGCAATACAACTTTTACCGGGGGTAAGGCAGACGCCTTTTGAAAACACTCCTTAAAATGTCATGTGGAGCCCCGACTCCGTGAATGAAAGAGAAACGCTAAAATCAAGCTCTGGGCCGGCGTGCTCTTTCAAGTTGGGCGAATTGTAGAAGCCGTTTTATATCAAGTCAATACTAACGAATCGATTCTTTATTACTTTTATGTCTTACTTTTTGTCTTGCATTGTGCCAAAAGCCAATAAAATCAATTACTTGGCATAGATCCTTCAGCAACGGCGTCCGACGTCAAAAAAAAAAATTAAAAACACATGAAATATTCAGATTTGCGAGATTTTATTTCTCAACTGCAACAAATGGGTGAACTTAAGCCCATTTCGACCCCCATTTCACCGATTTTGGAGATGACGGAAGTCTGCGACCGCACCTTGCGCGCGGGCGGACCGGCCTTGCTGTTCAATAATCCGACGGGATACGACATGCCGGTGCTGGGCAATCTGTTCGGTACCACGCGCCGCGTGGCGCTGGGCATGGGCGCGGAAGACGTCAGCGAGTTGCGCAAGATCGGCCATGTGCTGGCGCGCCTGAAGGAGCCGGAACCGCCGAAGGATTTCAAGGATCTGCTGGGCCTGGGTTCCCTGGTGAAATCCGTGTGGGACATGTCGCCGAAAGAGTTGCGCGGCGCCAAATGCCAGGAAATCGTCTGGGAGGGTAATGACGTCGACCTGGCGCGCTTGCCCATCCAGCATTGCTGGCCCGGCGACGTCGCTCCCCTGATCACCTGGGGCCTGGTGATCACCAAGGGGCCGAACAAGAAGCGGCAAAACCTCGGCATTTACCGCCAGCAAGTGCTGGGGCGTAATAAAGTCATCATGCGCTGGCTGGCGCACCGGGGCGGGGCGCTGGACTTCCGCGAGCATGCCATTCAAAGCAAGGGCAAGCCGTATCCGATCGCCGTCGCGCTGGGCGCCGATCCCGCTACTATATTAGGGGCCGTCACGCCGGTGCCGGACAGCTTGTCCGAATACCAGTTCGCCGGCTTGCTGCGCGGCAGCCGCACGGAGCTGGTGAAAGCCATCGGCAGCGAGCTGCGCGTGCCCGCTTCCGCCGAAATCGTGCTCGAAGGCCATATCTACCCCGATGAAAACCATCCGAGCGGCTACGAGCACGCGCTGGAAGGGCCGTATGGCGACCACACGGGCTACTATAATGAGCAGGACAGTTTCCCCGTGTTCACCATCGACCGCATCACCATGCGCCGCGACCCGATCTACCACTCCACGTACACGGGCAAACCGCCGGACGAGCCGGCCGTGCTGGGCCTGGCCCTGAATGAAGTGTTCGTGCCCCTGCTGCAAAAGCAGTTCAGCGAAATCACTGACTTCTATCTGCCGCCCGAAGGCTGCAGCTACCGCATGGCCGTGGTGCAGATCAAGAAACAGTACGCGGGCCACGCCAAGCGCGTGATGTTCGGCGTGTGGAGCTTTTTGCGCCAGTTCATGTATACCAAGTTCATCGTGGTGGTCGACGAAGACGTGAATATCCGCGACTGGAAAGAGGTGATCTGGGCCATCACGACGCGGGTCGACCCCATCCGCGACACGACCCTGGTCGACAACACGCCCATCGATTATCTGGACTTCGCCTCGCCCGTCAGCGGCCTGGGCAGCAAGATGGGCATCGACGCGACGAATAAATGGCCGGGCGAAACGACGCGCGAGTGGGGCACGACGATTGCCATGACGCCGGAAGTGAAGGCCAAGGTGGATGGGATCTGGCAGGAGCTGGGTTTGTAAGGCCAACCCAAGAGCAGATGCCGGGGTCGTACCCTGAGGGTACGACCCCAGATTTCGCCGTTGGGGTACTCTGGTTTTTGCGTGACTTCCCCAATCTTGCGCAGACCGGTTATAATTGTCCCCGGCGGGCCCCTGCGCATCGTGGCATGGCTAACCTGGTCAGGTCGGGAACGAAGCAGCCACGGCTATTAACCATGAGTGCCGCAGATCAGGCTCGCCTCCTTCGGGAATGTTTTAATCTGGATCAACAATCAAGCTGCCATGGGCAGCTTTTTTGCTTTTACGGCCCCGTTTTCCTGCGACGCCGCAGCATTGCCGGGCTTGCCGTGTTTTCCATATTTCCAGCTGGCCATGTTATACAATTGCTGCTTTGCCGCGTTTGCCAGGTTTGCCTGGCCCGGCCATGAGGCTTGCGCCCGCCGCGCAGGATCACCCGCAAAATCGCATGGTAAAATCTCAGCATGTCCTATCAAGTCCTCGCCCGTAAATACCGCCCCAAGAATTTCGAGACGCTCGTCGGCCAGGAGCACGTCGTGCGCGCGCTCACGCATGCCTTGCACAGCGGCCGATTGCATCACGCCTACCTGTTCACGGGCACGCGCGGCGTCGGCAAGACGACCCTGTCGCGCATCCTGGCCAAGTCGCTCAATTGCATCGGCCCCGATGGTACGGGCGGCATCACGGCCCAGCCTTGCGGCGTCTGCGAAGCGTGCACGGCGATCGATGCGGGACGCTTTGTCGACTATATAGAGATGGATGCGGCATCGAACCGCGGCGTCGATGAAATGGCGCAGCTGCTGGAGCAGGCCGTCTACGCGCCCAGCAATGCGCGCTTCAAGGTCTATATGATCGACGAGGTGCACATGCTGACGAACCACGCGTTCAATTCCATGCTGAAAACCCTGGAAGAGCCGCCCGAGCACGTCAAGTTCATCCTGGCCACGACGGACCCGCAAAAGATTCCCGTGACCGTGCTGTCGCGCTGCCTGCAGTTCAACCTCAAGCAGATGCCGCCCGGCCACATCATCAGCCACCTGGACAATATCCTGGGACAGGAAGGCATCGCCTTCGAACAGCCGGCCTTGCGCCTGCTGGCCCAGGGCGCCCATGGTTCCATGCGCGACGCGCTGTCGCTGACGGACCAGGCCATCGCCTACGCGGCCGGCGAAGTCACGCTCGACGCCGTGCAAGGCATGCTGGGCGCGCTCGACCAGTCGTACCTCGTGCGCCTGCTCGACGCGCTGGCGCAGCAGGATGGCGCGGACTTGCTGGCCGTGGCCGACGAAATGGCCTCGCGCAGCCTGTCGTATAACGGCGCCCTGCAGGATCTGGGCACCTTGCTGCACCGTATTGCGCTGGCGCAAACCGTGCCGGCCGCCTTGCCGCAGGATTTGCCCGAATACGCGGACATCGTGCGTCTGGCCGCCGCGTTCGACGCGGAAGAAGTGCAGCTGTTTTACCAGATCGCCGTGCATGGCCGCAATGAACTGGGCCTGGCGCCCGACGAGTACGCGGGCTTTACCATGACCTTGCTGCGCATGCTGGCCTTTCGGCCCGGCATAGGCGGCGCCGAAGGCGTGCCGGCTGCGGCACCGGCGGCTGCCCCTGGCAACCGTCCCGCCGCCGTCGCCGCCGCGCGCGCCGCCGCTGGCGCTTCCGCACCGGCCGCCCGCGCCGCCACGAACAGCGTGGCCAGCCATGCCGCCGTGACGCCGCCCGCCGTGGTGGCCGCCGCTGCCGCCAGCATGGCCCGCAGCGAAGCGCCGCCGCCACGCGCGGCTGCACCAGCACCGGCACCTGTCCCAGCCCCGGCACCGGCAGCGCCGCCGCCTGCGGCTGCCCCGGCAGCCTCGGGCGCGCCGATCAGTTCCGCGCGCGCCGCCATCAATGCGGCGCTGGAAGCGGCCCGCGCCGCCTCGAAAGGCCGTCCGGGCAGCGCGCCGTCGGCGCCATCGTCGGCGCCCAAGCCGGCCGCACCGGCACCGGCACCGGCTGCCGCTGTTGCCGCGCCCGCCCAGGCCGCGCCCGCTCCGGCAGCGCCCGTCCAGGCTGCACCGCCGCCGGCCGCCGCGCAAGCGCCGGCGCCGTGGGACGATGCGCCACCCGTGGCCGTCATGGAAGCGCCGGCACCGGTGCAGCCGGCGCGCCAGGCGCCGCCACAGCAGGCGCCCGCCGACGACGACTTGCCGCCCTGGGTCACCGAATTTTCCGACGACAGCGCCTCGGCCGCCGTGTCGGCGCCCGCCGCGCAGAGCAGCGAGCAGCCGGCCGTCGTCATGCCGCAACGTGCCGCCAAGCAAGCCGCGCCCAGCGGGCCGTACGTGATTACGCCCGTGCCGGGCCTGGACTGGGACGGCAACTGGCCGGCCGTCGCCGCCGTGCTGCCCCTGCGCGGCATAGCCCAGCAGCTGGCCGTGCAAGCCGAGCTGATCGAATGCCTGCACGACGGCCACAGCACCACGTTCCGCCTGCGCGTGCCGATCGATACGTGGCGCAGTCCGGCCAACGTGGAAAAACTGGCGGCCGTGCTGAGCGAGCGTTTCGGCCGCAAGGTGAATGTCGACACGGAACTGGGCGCCGTCTGGTACACGGCCAGCGCGGAAGCGCAGGCCCACCGCGAGGCGTGCCAGCTTGCCGCGGAAGAAACCATCGCCAGCGATCCCTTCGTGCTCGACATGAAGCGTGTATTCGACGCCTTTGTCGTGCCGGGAACGATTACCCCTGCACCGGCCGGCTCCGCCGCGCCGACCCTGCATTGATGATTAACACACTCACAAACTGAATTAACGGAGCATTCTTATGATGAAAAATCAACTGGCTGGCCTGATGAAGCAGGCGCAAGCAATGCAAGACAACATGAAAAAGGCCCAGGAACAACTGGCGCTGGTGGAAGTGGAAGGCCAGTCCGGCGCCGGCCTGGTGAAAATCGTCATGACGTGCAAGAACGACGTCAAGCGCGTCTCCATCGACCCGTCGCTGCTGGCCGACGACAAGGACATGCTGGAAGACCTGGTGGCCGCTGCCTTCAACGACGCCGTGCGCAAGGCGGAAGCGACATCCGCGGAAAAAATGGCAGGCTTGACCGGCGGCATGAACTTGCCAGCCGGCTTCAAAATGCCATTCTGATGCAACACCGCATGCGCTCGATCTGTGGCACTGGGCAGGGTTGATCCATGTCAAAGTCGCTTGAATTCTTGACCGAGGCGCTGCGGCGCCTGCCCGGCGTCGGCCCCAAGTCGGCGCAGCGGATGGCGTTTCATTTGTTGCAGCACGATAGGGAAGGCGCGGCCATGCTGTCGCGCGCCCTGTTCCAGGCCGTCGATGCCGTGCATCACTGCGGCCTGTGCAATACCTTTACCGAACATGAAGTGTGCGAGACCTGTCTCGACGAAGAGCGCGACAAGCGCTTGCTGTGCGTGGTGGAAACACCCGCCGACCAGCTGATGATCGAGCAGACGCTCACCTACAAGGGCCTGTATTTCGTCCTCATGGGACGGCTCTCTCCGCTGGACGGCATCGGCCCGAAAGATATCCACCTCGAAAAATTGCTGAACCGCGCCAACGATGGCGTGGTCAATGAAGTGGTGCTGGCCACCAATTTCACGAATGAAGGCGAAGCGACGGCCCATTACATCAGCGAAATGCTGAAGGCGCGGGGCTTGCGCGTGAGCCGCCTGGCCCGCGGCGTGCCCGTGGGCGGCGAACTGGAATACGTCGACGCGGGCACGATTGCCCGCGCGATGCTCGACCGCAGGGCAACCTAAATCATGCAAGAAAAAACGTCGGCTGGTCCTTTGACGGGCATCAAAGTCCTGGAACTGGGCACCCTGATCGCGGGGCCGTTCTGCGCCCGCATGCTGGCCGAATTCGGCGCCGACGTGATCAAGATCGAGTCGCCCGATGGCGGCGACCCGATCCGTACCTGGCGCGTGCTGAAGGACGGCACCTCCTTGTGGTGGTCGGTGCAGGCGCGCAACAAGAAAAGTCTGACCTTGAACCTGAAAACGCCCGAGGGCCGGGCGATTGCGCGCCAGCTGGCCCTGGAAGCGGACATCATCATCGAGAACTACCGCCCCGGCGTGCTGGAAAAGTGGGACCTCGGCTATGAGCAGCTGAAAAAGGAAAAACCGTCGCTGATCATGGTGCGCCTGTCCGGCTTTGGCCAGACGGGGCCGATGAAGGACTTGCCCGGCTTCGGCGCCATCGGCGAGTCGATGGGCGGCTTGCGCTATGTGTCCGGCTTTGCCGACCGCCCGCCCGTGCGCGTCGGCGTGTCGATAGGCGACTCGGTGGCGGCCCTGCACGGCGTGATCGGCGCCATGATGGCCCTGCGCCACCGCGACGCGACGGGCGGCCGGGACGGCGGGCAAGGGCAGATGGTCGACGTGGCCCTGTATGAATCCGTGTTCAACCTGATGGAGTCCCTGGTGCCCGAATACGACCAGGCGGGCGTGGTGCGCGAGCGCACGGGCGGCTCGCTGCCCGGCATCGTGCCCTCGAATACCTATACGACGGGCGACGGCGAAAACATCGTCATTGCCGGCAATGGCGACGCCATCTTCAAGCGCTTGATGCTGGCCATGGGCCGCATTGACATGGCGGGCGACCCGCAGCTGGCGCGCAATGACGGCCGGGTGGCGCGCACGCAGGAAATCGACGACGCCATCGGCGCCTGGTGCGCCACGCACACGATCGACAGCGCGCTGGCCGTCTTGACGGCGGCAGACGTCCCCGCCGGAAAGATTTACTCCGTGCGCGACATGATGAGCGATCCGCAGTTTCTCGCCCGCAACATGTTCGAACAGCACCATTTCGCCGACGGCACGCCCGTCAAATTGCCCGCCATCAGCCCGAAACTGTCGGCCACGCCGGGCAAGACACAGTGGCTGGGGCCGGCCCTGGGCCAGCACAACGACGAAGTGCTGGCATCGCTCGGCTATGATGCGGCCGCCATCGCGCGGCTCAAGACCGATGGCGTGGTGTAAGCCATGCTCCTGCCGACTCAATGATACCGATCATGCCTCCATTGTTCCACCGCGCGCGCACCGCGCTTGCCCTGGCGTCCGCCGCCATTCTGCTTTCCGCCTGCAACATCCCGCCCGCCTCGCATTACGCCGATGCGGATGCCGTGGGCGGCCTGCGCCTGATCGGCGAGCAGCGCATTGCGCTCAAATACGCGTTCGAGGGCACCACGGTGGGCGGCTTGTCCGGCATCGACTACGATGCGGCCAGCAATACCTGGGTGATGGAAAGCGATGACCGCTCGGAAATCAATCCGGCCCGCTTTTACCGCGCCACGCTCAGCTACGACAGCACGGCATTCTCTGCCGTGACCTTCAACAGCGTGCATTTCTTCACGCAGCCCGACGGCAGCCGCTATCCGAACCTGGCCCATGCAAAGCTGGACCGGGGCGAGCAGGTGCCCGACATCGAAACCATCCGCGTCGATCCGCGGGACGGCAGCCTGTGGTATGGCAGCGAAGGCAACCGCAAGGTGGGCTTGCACCCGTTCGTGCGCCACGCGGACCGCGATGGGCATTATCTGTCTACCTTGCCCACGCCCGCCATGTTCAATGTGTCGAAGGAAGAAATCGGTTCGCGCAACAACATGAGCTTCGAGGCGCTGTCGTTCTCGTCGGACGGCAAGAGCCTGTGGCTGGGCATGGAAGCGGCCCTGTACCAGGATGGCCCGCTGGCCACGCCAGATCGCGGTTCCGTGGTGCGCATCACGCGCCTGGACCGCGCCGGCAAGGTGCTGGGCCAGTATGCGTATCTGATAGAGCCGGTGGCGTCGCGGCCCGCGCCGGGGCGCGAAGCGGACAATGGCGTGTCGGAAATCCTCGCCGTGAACGGCCATCAGGTGCTCGTGGTGGAGCGGGCCGGCGTGGCCAACGCGGACGGCCTGTACACGAACCACGTGCGCATCTATGCGATGGACACGCAGGGCGCCACCGATATCCAGGCCATCCCCGCGCTGGCGGGCGCAAGCTATGTGCCGGCGCGCAAGCGCCTGCTGCTGGACCTGGAAAAGATCGGCCTGTCCCGGGTCGACAATATCGAAGGCATCAGCTGGGGCCCGCGCCTGGCGAACGGCCGCCGCAGCCTGGTGATGATTTCTGACGATAATTTTAATCCGCAGCAAGTCACGCAAATCCTTGCCTTCGAAGTGCTCTAGTTTCCAGGCTGGCCAGCTGGCCCGTCTGCCTGGCCAGCATGGCCGTGATCGTGTCGTGCGGCGACGGGTGGCCTAAAAAGTATCCCTGGGCCATGTCGCAGCCGTATTCTTCCAGCATCACCAGCTGCTCGTCCGTCTCCACGCCCTCGGCCACCACCACCATCTTCAAGCCGTGCGCCATGGCGATGATGGCGCGCGTGATGGCCGCGTTTTCCGTATCCTGCGGCAAGCCGGCGATAAAACTCTTGTCGATTTTCAAGGCCCGCACGTCGAAGCGTTTCAAATAATTCATCGACGAGTATCCCGTGCCGAAGTCGTCGATCGACAGGTAGACGCCGATGCCGCGCAATTGCTCCAGGGTCACCATGGTGGCGCGCGCGTCGTCCATCAACGTCCCTTCCGTCAATTCCAGTTCCAGCAGCCGCGCGTCGAGGCCCGTGTCGGCCAGGGCCGACAGCACGATCTGCATCAGGTTTTCATCCTTGAATTGCTTGGCCGACAGGTTGACGGCCATGCGGATGGCGCGCCCGCCATCGTTTTGCCACGCCTTGGCCTGGTTGCACGCCGTGCGCAGCACCCATTCGCCGATGGGCACGATCAACCCCGTCTCCTCGGCCAGCGGGATGAATTCCGTAGGCGAAATGATGCCCCGCTCGGGATGGCGCCACCGGACCAGCGCTTCCACGCCGACGATCTGCGTGCTGGGCACGTCGATCTGCGGCTGGTACAGCAGGTACAGCTCGTTGTTCTGTAACGCTTTGCGCAAGCCCACTTCCATCTTGACGTGGCTCATGATTTCCATCGTCAGCGAGGAGCTGTACAGCTTGGCGTTGTTCTTGCCGCAGTTCTTCGCGTGGTACATGGCCGTGTCCGCGTATTTGAGCAGCGAGTTGCAGTCCTCGCCATCTTCCGGATACAGCGAGATGCCGATGCTGGCCGTGACGAAAATCTCGTGCCCCTCGATCATGAAGGGCCGGCGCATGGCTTCTTTTACGCGGTGCGCCACGTTCAGCGCGTCTTCCACGCGCTCCAGGTCGGGGATCAGAATCGTGAATTCGTCGCCGCCCAGGCGCGCCAGGTTGCTGCCGCCGGAGCTGGGCCCGAACTCGTGCTCGGCGCGCAGCACCAGGTCGCTGGGGCGGATGGTTTCGCGCAGGCGCTCGGACACCACCTTGAGCAAATGGTCGCCCACGTCGTGGCCCAGGGTGTCGTTGATGCGCTTGAAGGCGTCGAGGTCCATGAACAGCACGGCGAATTTCTTGTCGTGCTCCTTCGAGCGCAGCAGCTCGCGTTCCAGCGTTTCCAGGAAAGCCTGGCGGTTGGGGATGCCCGTCAGGCTGTCGCAATAGGCGAGGCGGCGGATCTGCTCTTCCGTGCGCTTGCGCTCGCTGATGTCGCGCACCAGGCCCAGCACCTCGTCGGCCCCCGTCGCCACCAGGCGCGCCTCGAAATGGCGCGTGCTGTCTTCGTGCGTGAGCGTGTAGTCGACGGAGCCGATATGCTGCGTGGCCAGCACGGCGTGCGCCTTGTCCAGCAGGCGCGCGGCGATTTCGGGCGGCAGCACGTCGCGGATATGGCTGCCCACGCAGTCGCTGAGGGAAAAGCCGGCGCTGGCGTCATGCCCCTGTTCATAGTCGAGATAAAAGCCTTCGCGGTTCAGGCGGAAGAAGGTGTCGGGGATGGCGGCCAGCACGGCGCGGTTGTGCGCGTCGGCGATGCGCAGGCGGGCGATGGCGTCGCTGGCGCGCAGCACGTACAGCACGCGGTGTCCCAGGATGGGCCAGTTGATGGGCTTGGAAATGAAATCCGTGGCGCCCACCTCGTAGGCGCGCGTGACGGCTTCCAGTTCGTCGCCGCCCGTGACCATGATGATGGGCACCGTGCCGCCCACTTCCTGGTGGCGGATTTCGCGGCACACGGCAAAGCCGTCCATGGCGGGCATGTCGACGTCGAGCATGACCAGGTCGGGCCCGCTGTGCTTGTAGCTGGCCAGTGCCTGCACGCCGTCTTCGGCCTCGATCACGTCCAGGCCCACTTGCGTGAGCATTTGCCGCATCAGCAGGCGCATCACGGGATCGTCATCGGCCACCAGCACCAGGCCGCGGGGAGGGGAGAGGGGCGCTGTCATGTCAGTGTTCCTTCACGAGGATGGCGTTCAGCGATTCGCGTACGGACAGGAAGGCTTGCTGCATCTGCTGCAGCAGGATGGCCGCGCCCTCGGTGCTGCCGGCGCGGCCCAGTTTTTCCATCTCCTTGCACAGCTGCGCCAGGCCATCGGCGCCCACGTTGGCGCTGCCCGACTTGAGGCTGTGCGCCACCTTGCGCAGCGCTTCCGCATCCGCGCCCGCAATCGCCTCGCGCATGGCGCTCAACTGGCGCGGCGTCTCGCTGGTAAAGGCGAGGATGACCCGTTCCAGCAGCGCATCGCCATCCGTGCCGGACAGGGCGCGGATGTTTTCCAGCGCCTGCCGGTTCAGCGGCTGGCCCGCCGGCGCGGCGGCGGATGGCGGCGTTGCCACGGGCGGCGGTTCGGGAGGCGCCTCCTGCGGTGCTTCGCTGTGGTGCACGGTGGCCGCGCGCGGCAGGGTGATCCAGCGCGCGATCGTGTGGCCCAGGTCCTGCTGCGTGAACGGCTTGCTCAGGTAATCGTCCATGCCGGCCGCCAGGCACGCTTCGCGGTCGCCCTGCAGCGCATTGGCCGTGATGGCGACGATGGGCAGCACGCGCGCGTGGCCGCACTGCTGTTCGTGGCGGCGGATTTCCGCCGTGGCGGCAAAGCCATCCATCACGGGCATCTGGCAATCCATCAAAATCAAATCGAAATCCTCGGCCTGCGCCGCCTGCAGGGCTTCTTCGCCGTTGCGCGCGCACACCACGTCCAGGCCCAGGCTGTCGAGCATGGCCAGCGCCACTTCCACGTTGACGGGATTGTCCTCGGCCAGCAGCACGCGGCGGCGCTGGCGCCGGCCCACCTGGCGCGCCGTGTGCGGCGGATGGATGCGCAGGCTGTCGCTGGCGCGCGGCGGCGTGACGATGCAGTCGAACAGATCGCATTCGCGGGCCGGCTTGATCAGCTGGTAGGCCACGCCCGCCTCGCGCCGCTGCACGGGGTCGGCCGCCGCCTGTTCCGTGCTCAGCAGCAGTAACTTGAGGTCGGCCAGCAGCGGGTCGCTCTTGATGTTGGCGGCTAGGGCCAGGCCGCTGGTGCGCGGCAATTCCATGTCGAGCAGGGCCACGGCATACGGCGTGCCGGCCTGCGCGGCCGCGCGCAGCTTGCCCAGGCAGTCGCTGGCCGTGCCGGCGCTGTCGCTGACGATGTGCCAGCTGGCCAGTTGCCGCTCCAGCACGGCGCGCGTGGCGGGTGTGTGGTCGACGATCAAGGCGCGTAACCCTCGCGTGGTTTTCAGGTTGAAGGACGGGTCATCGCTGTCGACCCGCCGCTTATCGAAATTTACTTCGAACCAGAAGATCGAGCCTTGCGTTAAAGCATTATCAACGCCGATAGTGCCGCCCATCAGCTCCACCAGCTGTTTCGAAATCGTCAATCCCAGGCCCGTGCCGCCGTGCTTGCGCGTGGTCGAGCCGTCCGCCTGCGAAAACGATTCGAAGATGCGCGTCTGCGCTTCGCTCGACACGCCGATGCCCGTGTCGTGCACCTCGAAGCGCAAGCCCACGCTGGGCGCGTCTTCGCTGCACACTTCCACTTTCACGGTGACCTTGCCCGTTTCCGTGAACTTGATGGCGTTGCCCAGCAAGTTGACGATGATCTGGCGCAAACGGTTCGGGTCGCCGCAGATGGCGATGGGGATGTCATAGGCGATATCGAATTCCAGGCTGATATTCTTCGCTTCCGCCTGCGGCGCGAATACGTGTTCTATGTCGTCGAGCAATTCGCGGAAATTGAAGCGGATGTATTCCACGCTCAGCTTGCCCGCCTCGATCTTGGAAAAATCGAGGATGTCGTTGATGATCACCAGCAAATTCTGCCCGGAACGCTGCACCATGCTCGTGTAGTGGCGCTGCTGCGGGCTCAACGGGCTGGCCAGCAGCAATTCCGTCATGCCCAGCACGCCATTCATCGGCGTGCGGATTTCATGGCTCATGGTGGCAAGGAACGCGCTCTTCGCCTGGCTGGCCGCCTCGGCCGCATCCTTGGCCTTTTCCAGCTGCGCCGTGCGCACGCCCACCTGGCGTTCGAGCTGGTCGCGGTAATTGGCCAGGGTGCTGTCGCGGCTGTCGATCTGCGCCAGCATGTCGTTGAAACTGTCGATCAGCACGCCCAGCTCGTCGCTGCGCTGGTGCGCGATGCGGTGGCTGTAGGTCTGGCTGCTCGACACTTTTTGCGCCGTATCAATCAGCTTGGTGATCGGTTCGGCGATCACGCTTTTAAAGCGCCGCGCCAGGAAGACGGCGATCAGGAAAGACAGCACGGTGGCGCCGCCGATGGCGCCCACATGGCGGCCGATGTCGCGCCACATATGGTTCAGGTCTGCCTCGATCAGCACGGCGCCGATGATCTGTTGCGGCTCGCCTGGCCGGTAGACGGGCCGGTACAAGCGCATGGCGGGCGCCAGGGTCGTGCCCGAGCCTTGCGTGACGGGCTGCACGGCCATGTCGGCCAGCAGGGCCGGGTCCATGTCTTCCGGCGCCGGCAGGCCGTCCGCATGCTGCGGCGCGCGGTACAGGGCGAACAGGCGCCCGCCCTTGTCGAACAGGGCCGCCTGGGCCACCTCGTCGCGCGCCGACAGTGCCGCCAGCACCTGTTCCGCCTGCGCCTGCGCCGGCTTGCCTAGCAGCATCGGCGCCGCGCTGGCCGCGCCGATCACGCCCGCCAGCGACAGCAGTTGCTTGCCTTCATCGTTTTTGTGGTTGAGCACGGAAGTCAGCGCAAACGCCACGAACACCAGCAGCAGCGCGCAGCCCGACGACAGCACCGAGATCATGGTCAGCTTCTGGCTGATGCTGGAGCGTTGGAAATTGAACATGAATTCGCTGCTTCCCCGGTCGCCCGTTGACTGTTATTTAATTCCTATTGGAAAAATATAGACGCGAAGACACATCCCGATATTGATGTGGGTCTAATGGAGGAGAGGGGAGGGGAACTTATAAGAGAGGAAATGAATAGGGCGGCCCAACAAGACCGCCCTCAAATTATTGCTGAGCAACAACACATGACCCAGCCGTAGCGAGCGGAAGGGAGAGGCGGCCGAGAAGCGCAACCGTACTAAAGTACGGTGAGCATCGCAAGCCGCCTATACCGACGCGCAGCAGGCTGGGTCAGGTGTCCGCTAACAACAACCGCCGCGTTTGCCGGCGCCGCCGTAGCGCGCTTCCTGCCGTTCGCGGAAAAACTCTTCATACGTCATCATCGGCTCGCCGGGATGGGTCACTTCCCGGTGCGCCACGTAGGTGTCGTACTCGGGCAAGCCGCACATGAGCCGCATGCTTTGCCCCAGATACCGTCCCGCCTTGATGATTTCGTCGATCATCATTGCACCGTGGGCATGGCCTGGAACGGCGTTTCCTTGGTGCTAGGCTTGCTGTCGGCGCGCGCCTTCAGGATGGTGCGGATGCCGAAGAACAGCACGCTGATCACGACGATGACGAAGAAGGCGGCTAGGCCGGCGTCCAGGTAATCGTTGAAGATGATCTGCTGCATCTGCGCCACCGACTTGGCCGGCGCCAGCAGGGTGCCTTCATCGAGGGCTGCCGAATATTTCTTGGCATGCGCCAGGAAGCCGACGCGCGGGTTGGTATCGAAAATCTTTTGCCAGCCCGCCGTCAGGGTGCACAGCAGCAGCCAGATGGTCGGCGTGATGGTGACCCACGCATACTGGCCACGCTTCATCTTGAACAGCACGCAGGTGCCGAGGATCAGCGCGATGGCCGCCAGCATCTGGTTGGCGATGCCGAACAGCGGCCACAGCGTATTAATGCCACCCAGCGGATCGACCACGCCCTGGTACAGGAAATAGCCCCAGGCCGCCACGCACAGGCCCGTGGCCAGCAGGTTGGCGATGACGTTTTCCGTCTGTTTCAGGCTCGGGACGAAGCTGCCCAGCAAATCCTGCAGCATGAAGCGGCCCGCACGCGTGCCCGCATCGACGGCCGTCAGGATGAACACAGCGCTTCGAACAGGATGGCGAAGTGATACCAGAAAGCCATCATGGCCTTGCCGCCGATGGCACCCGAGAGAATCTGCGCCATGCCGACGGCCAGGGTCGGTGCGCCGCCCGCGCGCGAGATGATGCTGTGTTCGCCAACGTCCTTGGCCGTCTGCGTCAGCATGTCCGGCGTGACGTAGAAGCCCCATTGCGAGATCGCCTGTGCGGCGGACTCTGCCGTGGTGCCGATCAGGGCGGCCGGGCTGTTCATGGCGAAATAGATGCCCGGCTCGATGGTCGAGGCGGCCACCAGGGCCATGATGGCAACGAACGATTCCATCAGCATGGCGCCATAGCCGATGAAGCGGGCGTGGCTTTCGTTTTCGATCATCTTCGGCGTGGTGCCCGAGGAAATCAGGGCGTGGAAGCCGGACACGGCGCCGCAGGCGATGGTGATGAACAGGAAGGGGAACAGATTGCCCGACCAGACGGGGCCGGAGCCGTCGATGAACTTGGTCATGGCCGGCATTTTCAGGTAAGGCGCGACGACGATGATGCCGATGGCCAGGCCCAGGATGGTGCCGATCTTCAGGAAAGTCGACAGGTAGTCGCGCGGCGCCAGCAGCAGCCACACGGGCAGGACCGAGGCGATGAAGCCGTAGCCGATCAGCATCCATGTCAGTTCCGTGCCCGTGAACGTGAACATCGGGCCCAGCACGGCGTGTTCCTGCACGTACTGGCCGCCGATGATGGCCAGCATCAGCAAGACGAAGCCGATGATGGAGATTTCGCCGATGCGGCCCACGCGGATGAAGCGCGAGTACACGCCCATGAACAGGGCGATGGGAATCGTCGCCATCACGGTGAAGCTGCCCCATGGCGAACCGGTCAGCGCCTTGACGACGATCAATGCCAGCACGGCCAGGATGATGACCATGATCATGAAGCAGCCGAGCAAGGCGATCATGCCGGGGATTTCGCCCAGTTCAGCCTTGATCAGGTCGCCCAAGGAGCGGCCGTCGCGGCGCATGGAAATGAACAGCACGATGAAATCCTGCACGGCGCCCGCAAACACGACGCCGGCGAGTATCCACAGCATGCCGGGCAGATAGCCCATCTGCGCGGCCAGCACGGGGCCGACCAGGGGGCCGGCGCCGGCAATCGCCGCGAAATGGTGGCCGAACAGCACATATTTATTCGTCGGCACGTGATCGAGGCCGTCGTTGTGCTTGAAGGCGGGCGTCATGCGGCGGGCATCGAGGCCCAGCACCTTGTCGGCGATGAACAGGCTGTAGAAACGGTAGGCGATCAGGTAGACGCAGACGGCGGCGATGACGATCCAGATCGCGCTGATCGGTTCGCCACGTTGCAGGGCAACAACGCCCAGGGACCCGGCGCCGGCCAGCGCAAGCGCTGCCCAGCCGAGCTGTTTGAAAATGCGGTTCATGCTTCCTCCAGAGATTGACGGGCGCTGTGCCGTGCGATGATGTGTGCTGCCGGGCCTGGTCGTCGCCAGTTTGGGTGTCAGTTTGGTGTATCTGCAGCTTATGGCGAGTATTCAGGAATCGTATAATTGCCGCAAGCGCACGACTACGCAGTAACGCTCAGTATTACTACGCAGACTGATCGCGGCGCCGCGACGTAAAATCACGCCTTCCCACCAGCAAAGACGCCGCCGGAGCGCCAGGCCATGAAACTCAGACAGAAAGTCATCTTCCTGGCCCTCACGCCGCTGATCCTCGCCCTGTGCGCTATCGCGTTTGCCGTGCGGCACCAGGCAATTACCCTGGCAGAGCAGCAGCGCGCCACCATCCAGCAAGCGTATCTGGCCAGCAAGGAAGCCGAACTCAAGCATTACGTGACCCTGGCCAGCCATTCCATCGCCTCTCTGTATCAGTCGGGCCGCAAGGATGCCGCCACGCA
This sequence comes from Janthinobacterium sp. TPC_1, assembly GCF_056037845.1. Classification (NCBI taxonomy): domain Bacteria; kingdom Pseudomonadati; phylum Pseudomonadota; class Betaproteobacteria; order Burkholderiales; family Oxalobacteraceae; genus Janthinobacterium; species Janthinobacterium sp. TPC_1. The sequence goes on from NZ_CP195157.1 coordinate 3,297,504, forward strand.
AGAGGAGGCCAAGCGCATCCTGTCCGCCCTCAGCTATGGCGACGACGGCTATTTCTTCATCTATGATTTGCAGGGCAATTCGCTGATGCATCCGCGCCAGCCCGAGCTGGTGGGGCAGAACCTGTGGCAGTTGCGCGACGCCGAGGGCAACCTGACCATCCAGCGCCTGATGCTGCGGGCGAAGGGCGGCGGCGGCTTCGAGCGCTACAACTGGATCAAGCCGTCGACCAACAAGTCCGCCCCCAAGCTCGGCTATGTGATTTTGATGCCGGAGTGGGGCTGGATGATGGGCACCGGCATCTACATGGATGACGTGGACCAGGCGCTGGCCAAGGTCGACGCCCAGCAGTCGCGCAATATCCGCTCGACCATGGAACTGATCGCCGCCATCGCCATCCTCGGTTCCCTGCTGGTGGCCGCCTGCGGCCTCGTGCTGAACCTGCGCGAACTGCGCGTGGCCGACGCCAAGCTGAAAGTGCTGGCGCAGCGCGTGGTCGAATCGCAGGAAGAAGAGCGGGCGCGGCTGTCGCGCGACTTGCATGACGGCATCAGCCAGTGGCTGGTGTCCATTAAACTGCAGATCGAGGCGGGCATCGCGCGCCTGGCTGGCAATGCCGAGCAGAAAGACAAGGCGCCCGCCACCTTCGAACGGGCCGCCGAGCAGCTGAACAAGGTGCTGGGCGAGGTGCGGCGCATTTCGCACAACCTGCGCCCGGCCATCCTCGACGACCTGGGCCTGGCCGCCGCGCTCGACCATCTGGTGCATGAATTTAACGACAGCAGCAGCGCGCAAGCCAGCTTCACGGCCAGCCCGGCGGCGGCGGGCGAGGGATTGCCCGACATGGTGAATACCGTCCTGTTCCGCATCGCCCAGGAAGCGCTGACCAATTGCGAGCGCCATGCCCATGCCAGGGGCGTGGAAGTGAGCCTGCGCGAAGCGGGCAAGGCCGTGGAATTGCGCATCGAGGATAATGGTGGCGGCTTCGACTTCGACGGCATCGCCCTGCACCCGCAGCGCGGCATCGGCCTGCGCAACATGACGGAACGCATGGAAGCCATCGGCGGCAGCCTGCACATCGCCTCGTCCCCGGCCGGCACCGTGGTGCTGGCGCGGCTCGATCTTCCCTCCACACACTAATAATGAGAACCATGAGCGACACGATCCGAATTTTGCTGGTGGACGACCACCCCCTCGTGCGCGACGGCTTGCGCGCGCGCCTGGAAGCGGTGGCGCATTTCGACGTGGTGGCCGAGGCGGGCGGCGCCGACGAGGCGCTGGCCCAGGCGCGCGCGCACCAGGTGGACCTCGTGTTGATGGATATCAATATGCGCGGCATCAACGGCATCGAAGCGACGGCGCTGTTCAAGCAGGCGTTTCCGCAGATTGCCGTGTTGATCCTGTCCATGCACGACAAGCTCGAATACGTGTCGCAGGCCATCGCCGCCGGCGCGCGCGGCTATGTGCTCAAAGATGCCCCAGGGAAAGATATCGTCTTCGCCATCGAGACGGTGATGTCCGGCGGTATTTATTACAGCGCCGCGCTGGCGCGGCAGCTGTCTCGCCCGCAAGTGCACGATTCCTTCCTCACCACACGCGCGAGCAGCAGGTGCTGCAGCACATCGCGGCGGGCCAGTCGAACAAGCAGATCGCCCGCGACCTGGACCTGAGCGTGCGCACGGTGGAAACGCACCGCCTGAACATCAAGCGCAAGCTCGGTATCGAAGGGCAGGCTGAACTGATCAAATACGCGGTCGAGCACGCGCATGGCGGCAGCGCCTGAGCAGGCGTACGGCGCCGTCTTTTGCCAAACCCGCATGACAGGCGGGTTTCTCGGTGGAATGTTTTTTTTGAACATTTATTGCCAAAATTAAACTGTTTCGTGGGTGAGATTCGGATAGAATGATTCTTGCTGTCGAAATGGCATCCCTGTCGGGCCAGGGTTGCCAATGCTGGCCAGTTTATTTACTATGGCGCCCTACCCACACTGAGATACCGATGTCAGCGTCTGAATCAAACCTGTTTCCGTTGGTGGGATTACAAGCAGTGGCCAATGCTCTTAACGAGTGGGTCGCTGTCACCCTGCATGTACCGCAGGCCTCGACGGCGCCGCTGCTGGCGGCGCTGGCCGCCGCCGATGCGTATGCCTTCCTGGCGCCGCTCGACTGCATCATTCCCCTGGCCGACCCGCATGGCGTGGACGAGGCCGTGCTGGCGCAACTGGCGCCGCAACGCACCATTTTCCGTTTGCCGGCGCAGCTTGCCGGCGACAAGCAGATTCAAAAGAAATGCCAGCAATGGCGCGACGCCGGCTACCGCATCCTGCTCGATGGCGATGATGCCGGTCCCGTGACGGCGGCGCAGGTCGAGGCGCGCGCCCTGAGCTTTGACGCGGCCGGCACCCGCCCGGCCCTGCATCAGCTGCTGCCCTTGCCGGGGCCGCACCTGGCCTACAACATCGCCGATGCGGGGCAGCTTGCCGCATTGCAAGAACTTGGCGTGAGCTGGTTTGCCGGCGATTACGCCTTGCACCAGGCGCGCCAGCAAAGCGAGCCGGAAGACGCCACTTCGCGGCGCCGGCTGCTGTCGCTGCTGGGCCTGCTGGCCCGCGATGCCGACGCGCACGAGCTGGAAGTGCCGCTCAAGCAAGATCCCTCGCTCAGCTATCATTTATTAAAACTGGTCAACTCGGCCGCCTTCGGTTTCACGGCGCCGATTACCGGCTTCAGCCAGGCCATCACCCTGCTGGGCCGGCGCCAGCTGCAGCGCTGGCTGCAACTGCTGCTGTATGCGCGGCAACAGGACGACGGCAAGATCCACGCGCTGCTGCCGCTAGCGGCCGTGCGCGCGGCGCAGATGGAAGCGCTGTGCCAGTTGCGCGGCGGCGACCGCGATGCGCAGGATCTGGCCTTCATGGCGGGCGTGTTCTCGCTGCTCGACGTCTTGTTGGGCATGCCGATGGAAGAGATCATCGCCACCCTGAACCTGGCACCCGAAGTGAGCGTCGCCTTGCTCGAACGCAATGGCGAGCTGGGCGCCTTGCTGGCGCTGGTCGAAAGCGGCGTGCCCCCGCCCGATGGCTTGCGGCGTGCCGGCATCGATGGAGAAACCTATTGGCGCAGCCTGCTACAGGCCTACCAGTGGGCCATCCAGGTCAGCCGGAACCTCTAGCATGACCTTGCTGCCGGTGTCGGATTCCCTCGGTGACAGCGCCGCCCTGTGCGATGCCGTCGTGCGTTTGCGCGGCCCCGCGCTGGTGGCTGAACTGGGCCGTATCGCCAGCGCCGTGATGGCCAGCCCGCATGGCCAGTTCCTGCCCGCGGCCGATGGCGCTGCCCGGCCCGCGCTGTTCCCCCGCGATACGCCCGCCTTGCTGCAGGAAATCAGTTTCGACGGCCACTGCTTCGGCCATTACAGCGTGGCCGGACGCAGCGCGTACAACGACGCCGACCGCCGCCACCTGGCCAGCCTGGCATCGCTGACGGCCGGCGTGCTGCAAGTGCATTCGCTGGCGCAACGTTCCACGCACGCCTACGCGCAAGTGGAAGCCTTGCTGGCGCAGCAGACGCAAATCCTCGACCAGCTGCATGAATCCGTGCTGACGATGGACTTGACGGGCTACATCACCAGCTGGAACAAGGGCGCCGAGCGCCTGTTCGGCTACACCTCGGTGGAAGCCGTGGGGCGCAACATCCTGTTCCTCTACGACGACGAAGACACGGGTTTCCACGACGCCTTCCTGGAGCAGGGAGGGCGCCTGATGGAGGTGCGCCGCCGAAAGAAGTCGGGCGAGATCTTCTGGGCCAGCCTGTCCCTGTCGCCGCTGCAAGACCTGGACGACAAGCCCATCGGACTCATCGCCTACCTCACTGACATCACGGAGCGCAAGCTGGCCGAAGAACGCCTGCACCACCTGGCGTATTACGACCCGCTGACCAGCCTGCCGAACCGCACCCTGCTGGCCAAGCTGGTCGACCAGGCCCTCAGCGTGGCGCAGCGCAGCAAGATGCTCGGCTGCGTGCTGTTCATCGACCTGAACCGTTTTAAGCTGATCAACGACACCCTGGGCCGGCGCATCGGCGACGAGCTGCTGCGGCAAGTCTCGCTGCGTTTCCGCCATGCCTTGCGCGACCAGGATCTGGTGGCGCGCCTGGGCGGCGACGAGTTCGCCGTCGGTCTGTTCGACATCGGCCAGCATTTCGAGGCCAGCATGGTGGCGCAAAAGCTGCTCGCTTCCCTGGTGGAACCGTTTTTGATCGAGGGCCACGACCTGCGCGTGGGCGCCAGCATCGGCATCAGCGTGTATCCGCAGGACGGGCAAGACGCGGAAACCCTGCTGCGCCTGGCCGACATCGCCATGTACCGCGCCAAGCAGGACAGCGGCGGCGAAGCGGAAAGCGTGGCTTTCTACAGCCAGGACATGAACCTGGGCATGCAGGCGCGCATGCGTCTGGAAACAGGCTTGCGCCAGGCCTTGTCGGAACAGCAACTGCTGCTGCACTACCAGCCAAAGTATGCGCTGGGCAGCGGCCGCATCATCGGCGCCGAAGCGCTGGTGCGCTGGCACCACCCGCAGCACGGCATGATCCCGCCCGCCGAATTCATCCCCCTGGCCGAATCGACGGGCCTGGTGGTGCAAGTGGGCGAATGGGTGCTGGAAGCGGCCTGTGCCCAGGCGCAAACGTGGAAACTGGCCGGCTTGCCGCCGATCCGCCTGGCCGTCAACGTCTCCGCGCGCGAATTCACGGCGGCCTTGCCCGCCAGGGTGGCGGCAACCCTGGCCCGCTACGGCCTGGAAGCGGCCTGGCTGGAACTGGAAATCACGGAAAGCACCCTGATGCACAACATCGAGAGGGTCATCGGCATCATGGACCGCATCACGGCCTTGGGCGTGGCCCTGTCGCTGGACGACTTCGGCACCGGTTATTCGAGCTTGTCCTACCTCAAGCGCTTCCCCATCGACACCCTGAAAATCGACCGCTCGTTCACCACCGGCATCCCGACCGACGCCAGCGACTGCGCCATCGCCAGCACCATCATCAGCATCGCCCAGCAGCTGCACCATAAAGTCATCGCCGAAGGCGTGGAAACGGCGCCGAGCAGCTGGCCTTCCTGAAGAGTTCCGGCTGCGACGAAGTACAGGGCTACCTCTTCTCGCGCCCATTGCCGGCGGCGGGGGAGTTCGAGAAGGCGCTGCGGGAAAACTGGGGCGTGTAAGGCATGTGTGCTGGCATGATTGTTTATGTCACAAGCAAAGAGCCGGGGGCGTTGGGGTAAATAAGGCCACGGGAGTGCTAGCCATTGGTAAGCCACTGACCTTTATGTATAATGCTGCCATCTGGAAGCGTGGCCGAGTGGTTGAAGGCACTAGTCTTGAAAACTAGCGACGGGTTACACTGTTCGTGAGTTCGAATCTCACCGCTTCCGCCAAGTACATAAAAAATTCGTGAGTATACTCAACCTATATTCCACCGAATTTCATTGAAAATCAACGACTTAGCTTGATTTTCATCCCTCCGAGTCACAGATTCGGAACCATCCAAAAACCTTCCCACAGAATCACGCGTAGGCTGAAATGTAGGTATCATGCGGTTTTTCTCAAACCCGTACCTACAGGATTTCGCATGGCCATCAATACGCTTACCGATGCAGACTGCCGCCGCGCCACGCCGAATGACGGCAAGCTGCGCAAGCTCTTCGATGGCCACGGCCTGATGCTGGCAGTCCTGCCGAGCGGAAACAAGGTTTGGCGCATGGCCTATCGTAACGACGAGGGCAAGCAGCAAACTGCCGTGATCGGCCCGTATCCCCTGATCGGCCTCAAGGAAGCGCGCGAGCGCCGGGACGTTTTGCGGTTGAAACTGATCGACGGCGACGACCTCAAGCCCAAGCGCAAGGCAAGCAGCCCATCCATTACCCTTGATGCCGCCATCGATACCTACTGGGCGGGACGCACGGACATCAGCGCCGGCTACAAAGCCAATGCATTGCGCGCGTTGGCCATGTACGTCTCGCCGACGCTGGGCGCGAAAACCGTGCGTGAAATTACCAAGGAAGACTTGATGGCGGCGCTGCGCCCGATGGATGCTGCCGGCCTGTCCGTGTACGTCCGGCGCGTGCGCATGTGGGTGGGCCAGGTGCTCGACTGGTCCATTCAGCACGGCCACTGCGAAGAAAATCCCGCATCGAACATCAATTCGAAGGTCGCCTTTTCCCGCAAGCCGCGCGAAGGCTTCGCCGCCCTGGCATTGGCTGAGGTGCATCCGTTCATGGAGCGCCTGGCCCTGGAAGATGAAATTCAGTCCGTGCTGGCCTGCAAGCTGCTGGCGTTGACGTGGACGCGCACGGACGAGCTGCGGCGCATGACCTGGGCGGAAGTGGAGGGGGATGTCTGGCGGATACCGGGCAAGCGCATGAAGAAGGGCCGCGAGCACCTTGTGCCGCTGTCATCCCAGGCGCTGGCCCTGCTGGCGGAAATGAAGCTGCGTTCGCGGGGCAGCAACTACGTTTTCCCGAACGACCGTGGCGGTAGCCGCCCCATGAGTGAAAACGCGATTCTTTACCTCATTCACCGTATCGGCTTCAAGGGCAAGATGACGGGCCACGGCTGGCGTAAGGTCGGTTCCACCTGGGCCAACGAGCACGAATACAACTCGGATCACGTCGAGGTGCAGCTCGCGCACAAGGACGGCGGCGTGCGCGGCGTCTACAACTCGGCCGAGTACATGAAGCCGCGGCGTGTGATGCTTCAGGCGTTCGCTGACTGGCTGTTAAAGCAGCCTGATCCCAGCGGCTTGGAGCGTTGAAAGGCGCCATCCCAGCGTGCGCTGGGTTATGGCAACGTCCGCTGGCGGCAGCTTGTTATCCTTGACCCATCTGCGCAGCGTCTCCGAAGTGACGCCCAGCATTTTGTATAAGTCCTGGCGGTAGATAATTCGGTCTTCGTTCATTATTTGAGTCCTTTCGTGGTGGGGTTTTTCTTGCGCTGGGCTGGTTCTGTATGGCCGGCTTTGCTTTGCACCGCCAAGGCGAATGCTTCGGCCTCGGTGTGGTGCGGTACTTCGACGCCTGGCTTGCGGTAATCACGCAGTCGGCAGAATTCTTTGTATTGGTTCATTTGGGTACTTTGTAGTTCGCTTGATAGTTTTACTCGTCTGCTTGTGCCATCCGCAACGCTGGCACTCTGGTGGCTCATGTCACCTCCATTGCCGACTCAATGAAGATCCGCGCCTGCTCCGCGTTGATCGCGTTACCGTAGGCGCGCAGGCGTCCCACTCGGGCGGTAGCCCCATCAGCCAGCGGGAATGTGCCGGGTTCAACTGGCCGCCACTTTTCATCCCTGCAGTGCAACCAGTCAGCATCTCTCCAGATGCCGTTAGTCGGGCCGCGCAGGTGCTCGTCAATGGCACCATCTCCGTCAGGTAGCCGCTCGTCCGATTGGTCGCTACGCGGCTGGGCCGTAGTCCCGTCCTGTCGATTACGTCCAACGTGTTGGGTGTCGGCCAGCCGCACAAGTACGCTTGCCTGGGTAGCTGATCCACCCGATCCTTTCCATCCCGTTGCGCCACCATTCCCGGCGTGTCCTTCCAGTCCCGAGCCGCTGGTGTTACCCACCCAGTAGGTGCGGTCCCGGATATGCGGAGCACCGACGCCCGCAGACGGGAACGCAAGCGCCCCGAAGGCATAGCCCAAGGCTTCCATGTCAGTTTGTACAAGGTCGAGCCAAGTATCTGCGTCCTTACTCGCAACCTGCTCTCCAAGGATGACTGGAGGCTGGAGCTTCTGCCGGCGACGCCATTGAGCGTGCTCGCGGATGAGGTGGTGGAATGCTGGCCACAGGTGCCGCTCGTCAGCGAACCCAGCGCCGCCGCCTGCCGAGCTGAAAGGCTGGCACGGGCACGAGCCTGTCCAGACTCGTCGCGAATCGTTCCATCCTGCGCGACGAAGAGCATAGGACCAAACTCCAACGCCAGCGAAAAAGTGGCATTGCGTGTAGCCGACGAGCTCGTCGGGACAAATATCTTCGATCGATCGTTCATCCACAATTCCCGGCGCTATGTGGCCGGCCTTTATCAGGTTGCGCAGCCAGGCGGCTGCGTATGGGTCAATTTCATTGTAAAAAGCGCTCACGTGTAACGCCTCATGGCACCAGTTGAGATGAATTCACGCACCTGCCATATTGGCTTTGCAGTTGCAGCATGCTGGTTTTTCCGCATGAGCTGCCCTTGATGATTTGCAAGGACATGGGCCCGGTCAAGGAGCCCAGATGCTGGTGTTCAGTCTGGAATGGCTTGACAGATACCAGCGCGGCCAGCGGCACCGCGCGGAACATGCCCGGCCACTGGTGATCCAGCTCCACCCACGCATGCAGCTCGCCATTGCCCACATCACGGCGCAAGTCGTTGACGGTGCCGGCCTGGTAGCCTTCATCGGTATCGAATGTCACGCGGTCGCCCAGGGCGATTTGCCGCGGTGAATCGGTCAGGGTGTTCAGCATTGCGGTGTTCCTTTCAGTTTTGCGGTAACGCCGCACACACCGTAGCGGTCGATGGCGGCGTCGATCACGTCGCCGCTGGATGCGGCAACCTCAAAAAATTAAAGCGTTCGGTTTGCGTGCGAACGATCACGGCATAGGTGCTCATGTGCCAGTTCCTTCATCGGGTGGGGTGTCGGGGACGATCAGCCGGGGCCACGGGCAGGCGTTGACGGCCGCCCAGGCGGCAATCAGCGCTGTTTTTGCCTCGTCAGACAAATTAGGGATTGGCGCCGCCGGCGGCGTGGCCGGGGCAGGGCGGTCGGGGTGCGTACAGTTATTTACACGAGTCCGAGGAACGGCAACACCAACAGCCACCCCGCGCCCGCCTGTGGCCTGTACGGGCGTCCACGTATGGCGCACGGACTTGAAGACCACGCCGATCAGATCGCTGCAGCGCACGCCGTAGGGCGTGGTGCGCAGCGTTTCGCCGTAGCGGCCGATGACGGTCTTTTCGTCCTTGGCCAGGGTGACGACCAGTTCCTTGCGCGGCACCAGGGCGCCGCCCTGGGCGCGCAGGTACTCGGCCCAGCAGGCGCGCTTTTCGCCGTCGATCTTTTGCACGGCGTCCCAGGCGCGGCGCATGGCGGCCGGGGCTTCGTTGAGCATGCTTTCCTCGATGCGGCGCAGTTCGCGCCAGACGGTGACGGGAGCGCCGCCCCATTGCTGGAATTGACGGATGCCCCAGCACGCGGCCCAGGACTCGACGCGCGCCGATGGCGTCAGCTCGACATCGCCTTCGGTGTCGGCCGTGACGACGTAGCCTTCTTTCGTCTTGTGCTCGGCCACGCCGTCGATGTTCTTGGCCACGTACTTGGCGATATAGCCGGCGGCGCTGCCCTTGGCCCAGTCGATGCGCTTGACGTCCAGGCGGCGCGCGAAGGCACCCGGTTCGCCACGGTCCACGCGCCAGGCGTAGCGCTTCATGATGCGGATGGCGCGGCCCGCCACGTCCTGCAGGTGGGCCGTCTTGTATTTCGCGGTGGGGCGCACGAACAGCAGCAGATGCCAGTGCGGGCAGCCGTCGTGGTGCGGCTCGGCGATGCGAAAGCCGTACAGGCGATGCCACGGCGCGCCAGCGCGGAGCGGCACAGCGACGTCATCTTGCCCAAGTAGGCGTTGGCCTCGCGCGGCGTGGAGCCGTCGAACTTGTCGTTTGCCTTGCCGCTGTGCTGCATGGCGTGGAAACGCGATGGGCACGTCCAGGTAATAAAAATGCCCTGGTCGCCGCACTCGCGGGCGATCTGCTCAAAGCCGTTGATGCGCAACATCAGCTCGCCGCGCCGGATGGCCTTGTTGGCGGTGGTCTTCTCGGCCAGCTCGGCGATGCTGAATTGTTGGCCGTTCTCGTTCTGCACCAGCGTGGCGGCCAGCGCTGCCGCGTTGCGGCGGTTCTGCGCCAGGCGCGACAGCACGGCGTCGTTGCTGGCGTAGGGTTCGCCGCGATAGTTCACGTACCCCAGGCGGATATTGCCCGCCTCGAAGGCGCGCTTGACGCGCTTGCGCAACTGGCGGCGCCACCAGCGTGCATCCACCAGGCGGGCGATGGTATCGGTCAGCGCGTCGAACTCGGGCAGCTCGATGCCATACGAGGCGCATTCGTCTTCCATGATCTGCAGGGCGTGCGTGTCGGACACGGCCATCCACAGCATTTTGGTCACGCCGGCCGCCGCGCGCTCGGCGGTGGCCACGATGTCGGCGTCGCTCTGCGACAGGTCGACGCCGGCCGGCACGTACTGTTCGGCGAACTCGCGCACAAAGCTGGTGGCGATGGATTCGTACACTCTGTACCAGGACGACCAGGCCATCTTGGCCATGGCGGCCGTGATGACGCGGTTGCGCCACTTGAACGGGATACGGGCTAGCTCGGGCGCGAAGTACGGGGATCGCAAAAACGCCTCGTGACGCTGAGCGGGCTTGAGAATTTCTTTAGATGGCATTCAACAGTCTTTCGTACACACGGATAGCGGCGGAGGTGGCGGCGCGCAGCTCGATGCGCTCTTCCTCGGTAAATGAGTGGATGGGCGATTCCCAGCGGTCAGCGTCCATACCGGCAGCGATCAGCACGGAGCGGCGCGCGCCGCGCGGCGACAATCCCCAGGCCTGGGCCATGAAGGGCGCCAGATTGCGCGGCTTGATGCTGCGTAGCTGGGCCTTGGCTTCGGCGATAGCGGCCAGCGCATGCCCGGCGCCTGGTGGCGTCGGCATATCCTTGTCGCGCGCTGCCAAAATCTCGGCGGCAGGCTGGAAGGACAGGTGATTGTCGATAAGGGACGCCGGCATGGTTCAGTCCTTGATGGCGCCGATGGCCTGCAGCACGGCAGGGGTGATGACGATCAGGAGCGACAGCAGCCAGATGCCGCAGGTTTTGGCAAGGCGCTGCATTAGCGTGCCCCTGCCTTGAGAAAATGTTCTGCCCAATACGGGAGCGTGTGCGATGTGCCGCAGCAGTGCCGGGAACCTGCTTCGTTGGCGAAAATGTAGTTCACCTCGATGGGCAGCTTGCCGACCAGGGCGCGCTGCTTGGCTGGCGCGAAAAATCCGTCGCGCTCCAGTGCCTGCGCATCGCTGACGATGAAGGTCAGATTGGCAGCGCCGTAGGCGTGATAGGTCTTGGCAATCTCATGGATGCGGGCGGTCAGCGCCGCGATGCCGATGCCCGCACTGGCCTGCAGCAGAAAACACGTTGGCGCCACGGGGACAATACAATTTTGCAAGGTCGGGCGGATCGTGCTTGATGCCATGGATTGGTCGGCATGACTGGTGGCGTGCAGCGTGTTTTCCATCGGTTTTCCTTATTTCAGGTTGAACGAATCCCGCACGCTCAAAAGGGAGCGCAGCAGGGCACAGCAAAAGAGGGGAGTTACGGCGGCCGGACTACGGCGGCGCGCGGAGCGGGATAGTCATCAGCAGCCCGCAGTCAGGTCCAGGGCGAGCTGGCTTGTGGCCGCCGCGCGCGCATGCTGGGACATCGGGATGCGGATATCGGCCTTGGGCATGGCGGACAGCGAGAGGGTGCGCAGCACTTCCAGGCCAGCCACGAAGGAGTGCCCGCAGTCCGGTTCTGGCACATATAGGTGATTTCCTTGAACATGGCGGACATCGTGCGGCTCTTGACGGCGCGGACGGTGTATTCGCAATGCGGGCATGGCAGGCCGATGACTCTCATTTCAGCTTTCTTTCCACTTGGTACAGGGCGCGACCGCGACCCGTCATGTTTTTCGACTGTATGCGTAAGCGCGACTTGACGAGCCATTCAGCCGCCTGATCGATACTTGCCAGCCCCTGGCGCTGGCGCACGAGTTCCAGCACCGCGCGCTCTTCGTCATTGAGGTGAATTTGATGGTCTGGCATTTTCTGTAACTTTAGAGTTGCTCAAAAGTGACTCGGTTTAAACGCTGCGACGCTGTACGCTGTCGATAGTGGCGTCATCCAAGGCGATCACGGCCAGGGCTTCACGCATCACGATCTGGCGCACCAGCACCGCAAGCTCTTCGCCCTGGTAGTTGGCGATCGAGGAAACGAGCTGGTGCTCGTAATCGTCCAGGCGCAGCATGACGCGGTGGCTGCGGATACGTTTTGCATCGGGGTACATGACGTTGTCCTTAGTGGGTGGATTTGGATGCGAGTTCGCGCTTGTAGTCGGCGAGGCCGCGCAGGATCAGGAAGCGGAGGAACCAGGCACGGGAGCGCTCAAGTTTCTCCGCGTAGCCTTCGACTTCGTCAACCTCATCAGGCGTCAGACGGACGCCAAGAGGCTTAGTCGTGACGCCCTTGGCAGTACGCCTCGCTATGGATACGTTTTTCATAATGTTATGATGTGTAATCGCTACAGGATGGCGTAACTATAGTATGTTAAAACATACTTGTCAACGTAGATGTATGGATAAAAATATTTTTGGTGATAGATTAAGGCAGGAGCGAACACGCTTGGGTCTTACACAAGAAGCGTTCGCGGCAATTGGTGGCGTGAAGAAACTCGCACAGATTAACTATGAGCAAGGAAAGACGTTACCTGATGCCGGCTATATGGTTGCGCTGGCAGGTATTGGAGTCGACTTGTCGTATGTGATGCTTGGTGTACCAGCCAGTAACACTTTGACTGACGATGAAAACGAGTTGTTAGCGGGATATCGACGGCTAGATTTGCGAGGAAAGGCTCGTGTTCTTGGTGTTGTGGAAGGAATTGGAGAGCCGGCAGTTACGTCGCCCTCCAGAACAGTCGAACGCAACACACAAATGGTTTTCCATGGCAAAGTAGGCCAGCAAATTCATGGGGATATCACGGCTCCCCAAACGATCAACGTTGGTCGCAAAAAAAAATCACCTACGTAGAGCGCGGCGGAAAGATAGGCTATCGTTGGTATGGTCAGCAGTGAGATGGAAAGTTGCTGCTGTAGCCCCTTTGCTCTTTGCGTGCTGCTGGCCGCAGCATAGATGCGAAACGATGACGTCGATGGTCAACGAGCCTGTCAGAAATTCATGCTATTTCGAGGGCAAGGCATACACTGTTGGCATTGTCATTGAGACGGCACGAGGTATTAAATGCGAGTGTGCCTCAGCAGCAACTTCTGATGGCCTACCGACTTGGGTGAGCGGCACATGGAGTTAGCTATATTCTCGCCGATGCCAATGCCGGGCATCGGCTAATACCAGAAGTGCCGCACCACTGTCTTTGGTACGGTGTCGCCATCAAAAGCTTCTTGTGACATTTTGCGTATTTTTGCGGTGGTCTGAATGTTATCCTCCGATTCGCAGGTTGCTGGCCGTATTGAGCCGGTACGCGTTTCACGAAGACTATGCAAAGATTAACTTACCTATTTTCGGCAGCCTTGACGCTGTCAGTTCCTGTTCTGGCAAATTCAGCGGCGAAAACTGTACCTCTTTCATCTGTTGAAGAGCGGCAGTGGATTAGCGCAGTGAAAGCGCATAAGACTGCAGACGGCAAGACTGTCCAGGAGGTTCTCAGCCGTGTTGAAAAACGCGCGCTTGGCCGTTTCAAAGTGGCTTCCTACGATGTGTTTTACGACTGGAATGGGCAGCCCAGCACGGTCGTAATATCGTATTGGATTGGCACAAAGCGTAAGCGAGATTTAGCGTTTTCAGATCTCGCGTATCCAATGAATCGTAATGGAACGATTGCGAAAATTTCGCTCGTTGACCGGCCAACTCTAGCGGCTTTAGAAGCGGGAGTTGATGCAATGTTTGCCGAGGTTGGTATGCGTTACAAAACGGACTGCTCACCTAGCATGCTATCTGAAAATTGCTGAAAGGCGATTTGGTGGTATCTAATACATACTTGAAGGAAGTAGCTAACAGCAGACGTACGACTACGAAAAAATTTACACGTCTTATCGAACTCCGTTTCCGGGAAAATTCAATGCCACTAGTTGGGGAATTGCAAAGCATTACATGAAGAAAAATACCGTAAAAAGATTCTATGAAATTGAGCAAGCCAAGATTTTATTGGATTTTGAAAAAATTTCACTATTTACAAACCATCCGACGTCGCTGGGAACCTTCAGAGAAAGTCGTCTTCGCCAGTACCTAAAAGATTTTACACCTAGTCAACTTTCTATGGGTACCGGATTCATTTCTGCTAATGATGCAATACAAGGAGAAATCTCGTCGCGGAGTAGTCGTCAAATTGATTGCTTAGTATATGATGGGAGCAAGAGACATCTTGAACTCAAAACTGACGACTACGTCATTATCTGTCCGGCGCAACTGTATGCCGCTATCGAGATTAAGAGTGATCTAACTTTTTATAAGCAACAATTTAAAGAGGGCGACGATCTGGATGCATTCCCAATCCATAGGGTAGGTCAAAAACCATATCGGTGGGCTGGAACAGTCGTGGATGCGTTTAAAAATATAAAATCTGTTGCTGACAATGAACCAAAAGAGGGACGGAAAGCATTCTGTGGAGTTTTTGGTTATGGTGCTAGCTTTGATGTGAAGACTCTTTTTGCAGCTTTCGACAACAAGGAATTGCAGATACAGTTAGGAATCACGCATGTCGATCAGCTTCCAGCCGCTATTTGCGTTCCAGGAAAATTTATTGTTGTTTTTTCGCCATATGATATTTTGGAATCGACGCCGCATCATGATCCTTATACTTCCTTCATGAATGTACTGATGTCGTGCGACGACTCGATGGCGCTTCCTTTGCAATTTTTCACGACATCTTATCTGAATCAAGTTGGATATACGTTGAATAATGAAATGGTTGACGCTGGCGGGCTGAATTCAGTTTCTTCTATTAGAGCAGACATCTGGCGGGCTCATTTTGATTTGAGATCAGATGGTTACGAAGACCAATAAACACGTGCTTACGACATGTAAATTAAGCTGCCCTTATATTTTGAGACGGAACATAAATTATTGATCGATCGTTTCGTGGTATTAAAAAATGGCGATTTAAATATTGCTTATTTAATATTATTAATAGCAATTCCCCAGCAATAACTTAGTACTAAGTCAAGGTGCTTTTTTTGGGCACGCAGCCGCTGACGGAGGGTAAATCCAGTACTTTATTGCCTGCATTTCTGCAGGCAACGGCTTGCGTAGGCTTTCACGGTTCTTCGATATTCTCCTTGATAATGTCGCGCACTTCTTCGATATGCTTCCACGCATGCAGCGCCGCCCGCTTGGCGGCCTGCTTACTTTTGTAAACATGCTCCAGCGTCTTGAGCTGGCCTTTGGCGCCGGCCTGCTCCTGCCCCGTTTTTTTCTTCTTCGCCGCGACGTCCTTCCACTTGGCCACCACGCCCGTGATGCCTTCGTCCGGGTCTTTCTCGTCCTCGCGCTCGGCCTCGACCGCTTCCGTTTTCGTCTCAAACTCCACGCGTGTGGTAAAGCCGTTGCCGCCCAGGCTGTGCGTGACCTTGACCGATAGCCAGTCGGTGGCGTCGATCTCGGGCTTGAAGCCTTGCACGGTGACGGGCGATTGCGGGAACACTGCCGGATTGCCCAGTGCCAAGCTCATTTCGAAGGTGGCCAGGCCGCGCAGGATGCGCTGCCATTCGGCCACGGCCGCCGCGCGCGCGTCGGTTTCGTTGGCGAAGGTGGTGCGCAGGCGCTTGCTGTTGCCGAGCACGCCGGCCACGACGCTGCGGCGGCGCGCGTAGCGCTCGTCGTGCCAGAAGGCGCGCACGCCCGTGTAGGCGTCGCTCTCGGCGCTGTGGTAGCGGTGGCCGTCGCCCAGGGCGCGCGTGATGGGGATGACGGGCAGCGCCTTGCCGCTAGCGGTGCGGCTCTGGTTGATGGGGATGAAGAGCAAAGTGTCGTTCTTGACGGTGGCCACCGCGTCGTATTTCCTGCCCAGCCGGCGCAGGAAGGCCGCATCGCTTTCGTGGGTCTGGTCGATGTGCTCGATGGCCGTGTCGCGCAGGCGCGTCGACACGCCCGACGCCAGCTCGTTGCGAAAGGCGATGGCCTCGATGATGGCGCCCAGGGTGGTC
Organism: Janthinobacterium sp. TPC_1; assembly: GCF_056037845.1. Classification (NCBI taxonomy): domain Bacteria; kingdom Pseudomonadati; phylum Pseudomonadota; class Betaproteobacteria; order Burkholderiales; family Oxalobacteraceae; genus Janthinobacterium; species Janthinobacterium sp. TPC_1. Next base: position 3,313,498 of record NZ_CP195157.1, read on the forward strand.
TTGTGAAAGCTGTGTTCCTGTTGCTGCTTGAAGGTGTCGATCAGGTTGGCCGACCTGGCGCGCAGGGTGATGGTGTCGGGCGCGCCGCTGTGCTCCACCTCGTCGACGGTGAACTTGCCCATCTCGACCAGGCCGGACGCTTGCCAGCCCAGCGCCAGTTCTATCTGCGCGCCGCGCGGCGGCATGGCCAGCTTGCCGTCGCTGTCGTCCAGCGCAATGTCGAGCTGGTCGCTCTCGTCGCCTCGGCACAAGGTCAGGGTCAGGTTGATGAGGCGTGGCGAGACGATGGCGGTGATGTCCTTGTCCTCGATGGTGACGCGGAAGGCGGGGATATGCTCGCTCATTTGAACTTGTCCGCCGCGCTGCCGATGGCGCCGCTGATGCTGCCGCCGATCTTGTCTTTCATCTCGCTGACCACGCCGCCGTATTTCGAGGTGATGCCGCCGACCACGTTGCCGACCACGCTGCCCACGGCATTCCTGGCCGCGCCGGCAATGCTGCTGGTCATGCCGTCGATGCTGAGCATGTTTTTCAGGTCGCCGATGTCGCCCAGGCCAAGCATGGCCAGCACGCCGTCGTCATCGCGCTTGAGCGCAATCGAGAACTCGACGCGCCGCGCGCCACCGCTGCCGTCCAGGATGGAGCGGCCTTCCGTCATGCTGGTGATGCGGTACGAGCCGAGAATGCGGCCCGTGCCCTGGATCAGAATCCACGATTTCCCCGTGTCGGCCATCATGCGCAGCGCATCGAGCGAATACAGTGAGCCGGTCAGTTCCGGCGCTACCCAGCCCGACAGGGTAATGGTGTCGTCGCCGGGCCCCACATACTGGTGCGCGTCGCGCAAGCCCACGCGGGCCGTGCTGGCGTGCTTCCATTCCGTTTGCCGCTGCAGCTCGTGATAGGCCAGGGTCGGCAGGCTGAACACGAACATTCCTAAAATCATCATCATGGTGGTTATTCTTTCTTAATCGTGGTCGCGCAGGGACGAGCGGATGCGTGCCGCTTTTTCGCGGTCGCGCTGATCGAGCGCCACGCTCACGGCGCGCGCGATGGCCTGGGGATCGGTGCCGGCCTGCACGTGGAAGGTGATTTCGATCTTGTCGCCTTGAATCGTCATGCCGGCGCCGAACCCGCCCTGGGCCAGCGGGGCGCGCGTATCGACGGCGCTGGCCGGCAAGGCGGTGGCCGTGCCGATGGCAATGCCGGCGCCCAATTGCGTCAGGCGCTGCGCCAGCCCCGAAACCTTGGCAATCGGCGCGCCCTCGCTGCGATCCAGGCCCACGGCCAAGCCTTGCATGGTGTAGTCGCCAAGCTGGGCAAACACGCGGCTCGGGCTGTGGATGCCCAGCTTTTCCTTGAACCAGGCAATGGTGTTGGAACCGGCATCGCTGATGGCGTCCTTGACGGCGCCCATGGAACCGGTGATGCCGTTGACCAGGCCGCGCAGGATGTTGGCGCCGAACTCGGTAAATTTGGCCGGCAGCTCGATGCCGAACCAGCTCATGACACCCGCGAACGCCTGGTAGAACACGCCGACCGGCGACCAGTTGATAATCAGGGCCGTGATGCTGCCCATGCCGCCGGCACAGACCGTGCGCAGGCGCGACCAGATGTCGGCAAAGAAGGCGGAAATGGGCGCCCAGGATGCGGTGATGCGTTGCAGAATGCTGGCGCCGAAGTCGGTGAACTTGGCCGGCAGCACGATGCCGAACCAGCCCAGCACGCCCGCGAAGGCGCGATAGAACAGGCCCAGCGGCGACCAGTTGACGATCAGGGCGCTGACGCCGCCTATGCCGCCTGCAAATGCTGTCTTGATGTGCGACCAGATGCCGCTAAAGAAGCCGGCCAGCGGCGCGAGTCCCTTGGCAAAGCGGCCCCGGATGCTGGCGGCAAAGTCGGTGAACCTGGCCGGCAGCGCAACACCGAACCAGCCCAGCACGCCCGCGAAGGCGCGATAGAACAGGCCCAGCGGCGACCAGTCGGCGATCAGGCTATTGATGCCGGTAAAGCCGCCGGCAAAGGCCTCCATGACGTCTGACCACAGGCCGCCAAAGAAAGCCTTGATCGGCTCCCAGTATTTGTAGATCAGGAAGGCGGCGCCGGCAATGACCGTGATGGCGATGCCAATCGGGTTCATCAGAAGAGCGCGGCCCAGCCACAGCACGGCGCGGCCGGCCCACATGAAAGCGCCGCCCAGCTTGCGCAGGATGGGCGTGAGCACGCCGCCCGTCACGCCCATCTTGGCGAACATGACGTGCAGCATGGCATACGGGCCGATCATGGCGGCAATGCCCAGCATCAGCGGCCCCAGCACCAGCAGCAGGCCGGCCAGCACGGCAAAGGCGGTAATCATGAGCTTGGCCACGGTCGGGTTGCGTTCCATGAAACCGTTCAGGCGCGTGAACGCCGCAATCGCCATTTCAAGCGCTTGCGTGTACATGGGCAGAATTTTTTTTCCCATGACCAGCTTCAGGTCGGAAAGCTTGGCATGGGCTTCGTGTTCTGCACCAGCGCCTACCGCGCGCGCGCGGTCGTGTAACTTGTCCATGCCTTCGGTGTTCTGATTGAGGCGCTCACTCTTTCGCATTTGCAAGCGCTGGCCAACCACGCGCATCAAGAAGGCAGCACCGTTGCTATTGGAAATGAGGGTGCCAATTTTGCTGTTAATTGCATCTTCGTCTGTAATTCCTTTCGCAGCCAGCTTAGGCAGGAAAACTTTTTCTACCCAGTCCAATGGACTTTTTTGGAACAGTTCGCCTTCCAGCAGCGCGCCAGCCTGAATGTATTTAATTTGCCCCACCTTGTCGTACTTGATGTGCGTGCCATTCAACAGGCCAAGAGCTTGCATTTCCCTGGCCGAGCGTTGAGTGGCGCGTCCCTGGACAATGTTGTTGTACAGCGAGCGGAAGCCGACACCGGCTGTCGATCCGCCCAACTCCTGCAACATGGGTTCCATCTGATTGAAAAACGCGTTGTCGGTCAAACCTTTACCCGCCACGCCGCTACGAATCGTGAATTGACGCCATTCTTCGCCACTTACTCGCCCGCCTGTCGCAGCAATGATTTTTTGAATGCGATCAGCATCCTTCTTGAATGCCTCGACTGATCCAGCATTGCCGCGTAACTCAATGACCTTTTGCATAGCAAACAACTGCGCATTGCGTTCCCCAGCGGAATCTGGATAGAGGGTATCGTTGATGAACTTCATTTTTGCCAAGCTGGGCAAAGCCATTTCAGCATGGTGTCCGTCTGCAAAGATGGAAATTGAATCTCGGATCATTTCCGTCTTTTCCAGCTGGCTAACGCCATACGTCTTGAGTTCCTTCGCAAACGCAATCGCGTGTTCTTTTTCCTTGGCCGTGCGCGTACCCAGCGCACGGATGCGCGCCGTTTCAATTTCGTAGTGTTTCGCTTCGTGTAGCCCCTTGACGACGGGCGCGGCCACCACGGCGCCGGCGGCAGTCGCGCCAGCGCCGGCCATGGCAATGCTGCCCGCTTTGCTACGCAGCTTGTCGGCGTGCTGGGTGGCATTGGTGACGCGCTGCTGCTTGGCGGCGGAGGCGGCCAGGCGCTTTTGTTGCGAGGCAAGCTCAACGTTCGTCAGCTGGATGCTGTTTTTCAACCACTCCTGCGCCTTGCCCAGCTGACGCGTGTCGATGCCGGCGTCTTTCAGGCAGGTGCGCAGGACGCGGAATTGCTGGCTCTGTTCTCGACCTTTCAGCGTCAAGGCCTGCGTGACCTTCGTCGCCGCCTTCAAATCACGCGTCATGGCGCGTGTAGGAGACTCGGTCTGTTTTATGCTTGCGGCCAGCTCTTTTACTTTCTTTTGAGCTTCTTTCAGCTCAACCCCCGTTGTTCGAATACCGCTATGCAGTTCGCGGAATTTCCCCAGGTTTCGTTGCTGGGCATTCAGCTCGCGCAAGCGGTCGCTGGTCGCCTTCAATGCCTTGGCCGTCTCGCTGGAACCGCCCATGATCTTTTTCAGCGGGCCGGTAATCTTGTCCAGCGCTGCAAATACCACCTGTAATTTCAGATCCCGACCAGCCATCTATTCCGCTCCGCTTCGCTGCCGGGCGCGTTCGCGCCAGGCCATCAGTTCATCAATCGTAAAACCGTCCATCGCTGCCGGCGTCCAATGGAAGACGCCGGCAATGTCGGCCATGGCGTCTTCTACTTCGCCGGGGATACCGAAAGGCGATCGGCTTTGCTCGCCAAAAAACCGGCAACCTCGGCGCCCACGGCCAGCAGGTCGGCCGGGTCCATGTTGGCGATGTCGTGCGCGGTCAGGGTCGGCTCGGTGATGCGCGGCAGGACGATCTGCAGGGCCGACACGTTCAGGTTGGCCAGCTCGATCAGGGAAATGCCGCGCAGGGCGCCCGCCTTGGGCTTGCGCACGGTCAGCGAAGTGATGAAGCTGTCGCCGCGCTTGATTGGCTCGTCCAGTTCGATGACGGCTTGGTTTTGGGTATCGTTGTTCATGCTGTGTTCCTTGTGGTGGGGTGGTCAGTAAAAAAGGGGATTACAGGCCGATGGCCTTGCGGATGGCCGCATTCGTGTCGCCGCCGCCAAAGTTCTCGGTGCCGCTCATGAAGTCCAGTTCGATGACGGTGGCGCCGTCGATCATCAGCTTGTAATAGCTGCAAGCCATGGTGTATTTGTGGGTGGTGTCGTCGCCCATCTTGGCCGCGCCCATGTCGATTTCCTTGTAACGGCCACGCACGACGACCTCGACGGCGGCGACGCTGCCGTCATCGTCGTTCTGGTAAGCGCCGGCAAAGCGCAGTTGCACGGCGCCGTGCGTGTGCGCGCCGTACTGTTTCAGGGCTTCGGCGATCAGGCCGCCGCCGCTCCATTCCAGCGACAGTGCCTCGTTGCCGAAGTCGACGGACACGGGGCCGCTCATGCCGCCGGCGCGGTACTCTTCCATCTTGCGGCTGAGCTTGGGCAAGGTGACTTCGGGCACCATGCCCATGAACAGGACGCCGTTTTGAAATACGTTGAATTGCTTGAGTTTGTGGGGCATGCCCATAGTGTTCTCCAGTGGTCAGTGGCACCCGCACGCGGCGGGCACGGGGATGGTTAAGCCGCGATGCGGGAGGCGAAGTCGGCCAGGTAGCGGTCGGTAATGCGCTGCTGGAATTTCAGGTTTTCCAGCGGCGGCACGGGCGTGTAGTCGTAATCGATGGCCAGCTTGCCGTCTTTCAGCCCGGCCTTGTCGTTGTACTGCTCGTCATACCAGGCATGGCCGTCGATGATGTAGCCCTGCAATTTCAGGTCGCGGAACTTGGCGTTGATGCTTTCCAGCAGATCGCGCACCAGCGACGGATGCAGGGGCACATCGACATAGGCGAAATGCGCCTCGGCGATGGTGTCGGCCAGCACCTGGGCCGTGCGCGTGTAGCTTTCGAAATAGAAGAAGCCGCCCGGCGCCTCGCAGGTGCGCGAACCCCAGAAGCGGTAGCCGCCCATGTTAATCAGGGTGGTTACTTCCTTGGCGTTGAGCACGCCGGCGTCGGTGGCCGGGTCTTGCAGGTCGAAAAACACATCCTTGGTGATGCCGGTCGGGCCGTTGACGACCACGTTCGACAATGTCTTGTGCCAGCCCGTTTCCTCGTCGATCTTGGCGCGCAGGCCCATGGCGTAGGCGACGGCGGACATGCTGGCCTCGGCATCAAGGGCGGTATCCCAGTTCACAAAATCCGGCCAGATGAGCATGACCTCACGCTGGCCGAACTGTCCGCGATAGGTGGTGGCGGCCGTGACGGTGGCGCAGCCGTAGGCCGACGCATACACGAAGCCGCGCAGGCGCTGCGCCACGCTGGCCAGGGCGTTGGTGACGGCCTGGGCGTCCAGTCCCGGCGCGCCCAGGATGCGCGGTTTCACGCCCAGCTTGCTTTGCGCGGCCAGCAGCGCCTGGGCGCCCAGGTACTTGCCGTCCGGCGAGACGCCGCCCACGGCATTGGTCGTGGTTTCCGCTTCCGTCTCGCCTTCGGCCACGCGCACCACGACCGTCAGCGGCTTGGTCTGCGCGGCGATGGCCTGCAGTGCGCGATACAAGGTGCCCGTCTTGCCGGCCTTGCCCATGGCGGCCAGCACGTTGGTGACGAGCACGGGCGTGTCGAGCGGAAAGGCGGCCGGGTCGGCGTCGTCGGCCGTGGCGATCAGGCCCAGCACGGCCGTGGAGACGGTGCGGATGGGGCGCGAACCCTCGTTAATTTCAATGACGCGCACGCCATGGTGGTAGTCGGTGGCCATGTGGCTCTCCTGGTGAGTGGTGAAAAGGCGTTACTGGGGGGCTGTTGTGCCGGCATCATCGAAGGCGCGCCGCGCCTCGTCCGGCAAGGCGTCGGCGATGCGCTGGAATTCGGCGCTGACGGCCGCTTGCAGCGCTTCGATGTCCTGCGCGGCGGCGACCGCTGGGCAGATGGTGATGTCGAGCAGGCCGGTGCGCGCCGTGGCGATGGCTTGCGCGGTGGCCGCGTCGCCGCTGGCCATGGCGGCAAAGCCGATGCCGGCCAGGCGGTTGAGGATGGCGTCGCGCGTCTGGCGCACGCTGGCCAGGTAGGGCGCGGCCAGCACGGCAAACGGTGGCGGCGGTGGCGCGGTGATGCTCCACTTGCCGCCGGATTTCTTGCGGATGGTGGCGCCGGCGGTGATGGCCTCGCGCAGCATGGCCTCGTCCTCGGGCGCGACCTCGACGCCATCGGCTGGCCAGGTGCCTGCATGTTCGTAGTCGGCACGCATGGCGGCCGGATAAAAGCCACGGGTGGTATTGGAATAAAAGATCGTCATATTATTTTCCGAAAGCGATGTAACGGGTGGCTGGCGTGGAGTCGGACGAGTACGCGGCAAAGCCCGTTCTGGTTGGCTTGCCGGTTCCCAGGCGATTGACGGCGTCGTTGTTGGCGCCGGTGAGACAGACGCCGAAGCACTCCACAGGGAAGGCGATATCGAAGGTAATGAAACTTCCCGCAGGCGTCGCGGTGGCATCGCCAAATTGCATGATGAAATTACCCGGCAGTTTTTGGTGGCCGTTATTTGCAGCCAACTTTGATGAAAAATCGGCGACCTTGGCCAGGAGCGGGTGCGGATCTGCAGCGGCCAGGTGCTTGGCCAGTTGCTGGTCGCCATAGGCCCGTGCGCTGGTATCCTGTTGATCGACATAGGTGACCTTGGCCAGCAGTGGGTGCGGGTCAGCGGCAGCCAGGTGCTTGGCCAGCTGCTGGTCGCCATAGGTGCGCGCGCTGGTGTCCTGCTGATCGACGTAGGCGACCTTCGCCAGCAGCGGGTGCGGATCGGGAGCCGCCTGATGCTTGGCCAGTTGCTGGTCGCCATAGGCGCGCGCACTGGTGTCTTGCTGATCGACATAGGTGACCTTGGCCAGCAGCGGGTGCGGATCAAGAGCCGCCTGATGCTTGGCCAGTTGCTGGTCGCCATAGGTGCGCGCGTTGGCGTCCTGCTGATCGACATAGGCGACCTTCGCCAGGAGCGGGTGCGGATCAAGAGCCGCCTGATGCTTGGCTAGTTGCTGGTCGCCGTAAGTGCGTGCGTTGGTGTCCTGCTGATCGACATAAACGACCTTGGCCAGCAGCGGATGCGGGTCGGCGGCAGCCTGATGCTTGGCCAGCTGCTGGTCGCCATAGGCGCGCGCGCTGGTGTCCTGCTGATCGACGTAGGTGACCTTCGCCAGCAGCGGGTGCGGATCAAGAGCCGCCTGATGCTTGGCCAGTTGCTGGTCGCCATAGCTGCGCGCGCTGGTGTCCTGCTGATCGACGTAGGCGACCTTCGCCAGCAGCGGGTGCGGGTCGGCGGCAGCCAGATGCTTGGCCAGTTGCGCGTCGCTGTAGGCGCGCACAATGATGTCCTGGTCATCGACATACTTGCGCGTGGCCAGGATGATGGACGGGTCGATTTTCAGTTCGATGGCGGCCGTGCTGGCGACGATCAACACGATGCGCACCACTTGCGTGCGGCCGCTGCCTTCCATCATCAGGGGCTTGTAGCTCGGCGGGCAGTTGGCCACCGCGCACAGGTCGCCGGCCTCGTCAAAGATGCCGATTTCGCGTATCCACCAGCCGCCCACGTCTTCGGGCAAGACTTGCTCGACGATGATCTGGCTGGTGTTGGCCGGATCGATGGTCAGCTGGTTCAGGCCCGCGCGGCGCACCTCGTGCACCAGCGCCTTTTGCGTGCGCACAGGCATGGGCAAATTGCCGTTGCCGTCGCCCACGGCCAGGCTTTTCAGTTTCAGGGTTTGGCCCAGGGCGATGGCGTTGGCCAGCTTGGCCTCGCCCACTTCGGTCAGGATGGCAAAGTATGTGCTCATGGATAGATGGTCAGGGTGTCGATGGTATGGGATGCGCCGGCCTGCAACAGCGTGCCGCGCACTTCGATGGTTTCCGCGATCCAGGGATACACGGTCATGCTGTCGCCGTGGTACGCACAAGCGCCCGCGTAGACGTTGCCGCGACTTTCCAGATAAATGGCCAGGCCCGTCATGTGGCGGCTGACGGGCTTGGCGTCGGCGATCAGGCGTTCCATTTCCTGAAACATGGCGTCCGTGATGCCCGTGTCCAGCACGCCGACATCGAGGCGAGGCGGAAAGTGCCCGGCACGCCCGGCGGCGTGGTTTGCCACCATTCGGTGATGCGGATCAAATAGCCCAGGGATTCGACCACGCGGCGCACGGCGGCAATCGTGCCCTTGTGCTTGTGGATGAAATAGGATGCCTTGATGGCGCCGCGCTTGGTCGATTCGGGCCAGGTGTCGTCCCAGCGGTCAACGGAACAGGCCCAGGCCAGGAATGGCAGCAGGGCGACCGGGCAGCGGTCGGCGCTCCACAGGTCGCGCAGCGGCACGGGCACGTTGACCAGTTCGGCGCAGGCCACGGCGATGGCGCGTTCCAGCGCCGTGCTGTTGGGCGGCAGGGTGGGCACGGTCTTATTCATCGAGCACCACCACGTTCAGTTTGATGGCCGTGCAGCGCGCGGCCTGCGTGGCGTTCAGTTCGATGTCCGCCACCGGGCTGCTCAAGACGACCTTGCGCACGCCCTCGACGTGGACGGCGGCGCTGCAGGCGGAACGGTAAATGCTATGGCCCAGCGGCGACGCGGCTGCGACACGCGCACGGCGTTGGCGCGCGCGGCGTCCAGTAGGATCGGCACTTCCGGGCCGACGCCGATAAACAAGGTGGCCTCGATCTGGTAGTCGATGACCTGGGCGGCTTGCACCGTCAGGCGGTCGCCCAGGGGGCGCACGTCCTCGGCGTTGAGCGCGCGCGCCACGGTGGCCAGCAGCGCGGCGTCGGCGATGCCTGTGTCGTTGTTGGCCAGCACCGTGACGGTGACGCTGGCCGGCGCGGGGCTGGTGGCGCTCGCGTCCTTGACGCGGCCATCGCTGCTGCGGGCGTGGAATTCATACGACGCCTTCGGGCCGGCTACGGAGAGGCCGTCCGGTGCTTCCTGGATGCGCAGGCGGTAGGCGTCGTTGTCTTCCATGACGGCGGCCACGGGCGGCAGCGCGTTGGGATTGGCCGGCGTGATGACCAGGCGCGCCACGTTGACGTTGGCGCCCAGCTGGTCCAGGTCGCCGTCGAGGGCAAAGGCCAGCATGACGGCCTTGCCCGCCTCGTTGACGCGGTTGCGCAGGATGGTTTCCTGATACGCATTTTCTTCCAGCAGCTTGGTGGCTGGCTCCGATTCCAGCTCCAGCAGGGCCGTGACAGCCGCGCGCTCGGCTTCCGGCAGCAGGCTCACCAGGTGGGCTTTGCGGTTGGCCAGGATGGCTTCGAAGTCCAGCACCTCGACCACGCTGGGCGCCGGCAACTGGGTCAGGTCGATGGGCGTGCTCATACGGCGCCCCCTTGCTTGACGGGCACGGCCAGAGTGATGCCCTGGCCGTTGGCCGTGCCATCGAGTAGCAGCGCGATGGCGCCGTCCGTGTCGCGCGTGAGCTGCACGCTGGCCAGTTGCAAACGCGGCTCCCAGCGGCGCAAGGCAAAGGCGGTGGCGGCATAGATGCGCAACTGCGTGGCGCTGTTCAGGGGCTGGTCGATCAACTCGGGCACTTCGGAGCCATAGCGGCGGCGCCGGATGCGCGAACCCATCGGCGTGGTGAGAATGTCGGTCACGGACTGGCGCAGATGGCCCAGGCCCGTCAGGCTGCGCCCGGTGGCGGCGTGCATGCCCATCATGATTGCGGCCCGTCCGACTGGTCGCCGCCGGCTTTGACGCCGCCGTGCGCATGTTTGGCCAGGCTGATGGCGCCGGCCAGCACGTCCTCGCTGGCTTTGATCGTGCCTTGCACGGCCATGGCCACGCCGCCAGCGGCGCCGGCCTTGGCGTTCACGCCGCCGTTCAGCGCGGTGGCGCCGTTGACGGTGGCCGCTTGCATGACGATCAGGTTTTTCATGACGGTCAGGTCGCCCGTGCAGATGGTGCTGGGTGCGTTCGACGTCACCTTGTCGGCGGTGATGGTGGCCGTGCCGCCGGGGAGTAGGGCCGTCAGGGCGTGGGCCGCATGGTCGTACTGCACCACGGCGCCGTCGGGGTAATGCGTGGTGTGGATGGTGTCGCTGGTTTCGGGGGCGTCAAATTCCTGGGAGTACAGCGCAGGCAGGATGATGCCGCGCGTCAGGTCGCCGCCCGGAGAAAAGACGATCACTTGTTCGCCGACCGTGGGCGCCGACCAGGTGCGCGTGCTGCCCGCGCGCCGGGTGGCCCACTTCAGCCATTCGGTGGTGAGGGTCGGCCCGAGCCGCACGCGCGCCTTGGCCCCTTTGACCTCGGCGATGGTGCCCAGGCGGATCAGGTTTTGTAGCAAGCGGAGGAGGTCGGACAGGTCGGCGTTCATGCAATGCATGTTGCCGAAGTCCGCGTGCGGATGCACGCGGGGGCGGGTTGATAAAGCTATTAATAACTAAAGATTTTACACATACAGCTCAATAAATAATTTTTAAATAATGAAATTGGCTGTTTCTCGTATTAATTGAGGTAGTGTCAATTTCTCATGTGAAATTTCAAGTGAGCCGAACTTCATTCTCCGCAAAGAGGTTAGCTCCTACCAAGATACTATCCCGGAGACCTTTGAGTACATGTCCGCTCATCTTGCGTTCTCTTTCTTTACATACAATATCTAATTTATTTGCCATGCAAAGTAACCAATCTTTTTCATCTTTTAATTTTCTACGGTAGTGTTCTGAAGAATATCGCTCCTCAAACATATGGCCTACCTGATAAATTTGTCTGGGATGTAGCTTTAATAAAACTTGAACAAATTTTTCTTGGTCAATAAACGATAAAATTGGCATGCCAACATATTTTGCAGCTTTATAGTTGTTGTGAATTAATTCTGTTGTAAATTGATTGGTGTTGGTTTCCATAAGTTCCAACATCTCTAGTGCTTCATTTGGGTAATTTTCAGTTATTGAATTAAATCCAATTGCATCAACTTCCTTTAGAAAGTCGGAAAAATCTTGTTCTTCAACTTCGTGGTACCCAAGGCTTTCGTATCCAGTTCTATTTCTAGATTTTATGTAACTGGAAAACATTTCTCTTAGGGTGCCATTGTTTTTCATTTGCTGGACATTTGCTAAGCCTAACTCTACTATTTCCGTCCTTTCTTTGTCATATACTCCAATCTTTGAAAGTCGCATTAAATTCGATACTGCATGAATGAGTTCGCCTAAGTTTGGGATATTTTTTTTCAAAAAACTTTTTTCGACATTCTTGATTGCCACTTCAAGCTCATCGTCCAATAGATGATGCATATGCCACAATATAATCCAGTCAGGCCTATTTTCTTCTGGGAAGTACCTGCTATTTTTTAAGGCTCGGTTAATTTCCTCGCTGTCAAAAAGTCCTGTGTTGAAGACTGACTCCCATGTCGTTGAGTTAAGTAGTGCATCCATTATCTTTACATCAGTATATTTTTCACTGAGGTATGTATATAAATTTTCCGGCTCATCTAAATCTAATGGTGTGATATTTTTTTTCGGAAAGCTGCCACCTATCAATTTTATATGGCTTGGCAGCATGGTTCCGCTTTTAATTTCGAAAGAGTAAATGAGGAAGAAAGATAAAAGGTGTTCCATTAACTCTATTTTTTTTCGTACTGCCATGTCCAGAATTTCTACCATTCGTGCGAAATCCAAAATGGCTTGGCGAAGATGTCTTAGGTTCTTAAAATCTGCATTTATGTAAATTTTCTTAATTATTTCGATATGTTCTATTAGTAAATTTTTGCTGCTTTCCAAACTAATCTCATTGATGAATGTTTTAATTGCTTCAGAGAAATCTGGCTCAATCTGAAAGGTTTTTCCGATTAATTTTTCTTTTATTTTTTGATAGCTTCTGTCAGTGATATATTTTTCATCGCTGAATGATGATGCTATTACATCTTCATTGCATAGGATGATAACTTTTTGACCATCATGTTCAACAAAATAATTTATGTAGCCGAGCACCTCTGATATTGATAGTGAACAGCGCTCTAGGTCGTCGAAAACCAGAATATGCCCATTTGTGTTTCGAAGATATTCAGGTAGATTAAGCTCAGGTATTCCAATATTTGCTCTCGCATCAGATTTTGGATCGTTGTCGAGATTGATTTTTAAAGTTCCCTTGATGAATCCCTTTAATATTCGACTCGCAATTTCAGTTCCTTTTGATGATAATAATGGATGTAATTGTTTAAAAAACTCATCATCAATTTGTGATGTTTCTGATATGCCATAAAGGCTTATATATAAAACTTTAATTTTTTTGTTTTCTAATTCTTTAATAAAGTTTTTTATAAACCAGGTTTTTCCACTTCCCCATAATCCTTTCAGCATGATTGCATACTGTGGACTATTTTTCATTTCAATATAATAGTGGAGGTAGTTTTTTATTTCTTTGTTTTTATCTGGCATGGTTTATTTTTCAATTCTATGGTTGTGAAATGGGGAGTGCTAAATTTGTATATTTGCTAATTTATTCTCTGGGCTGGAAAATTACTGTTTCCGTATCACTTCCATGTGCTTGTATAAACTCTAGCGTAATTTTTAGGTAAAGTCAGTCAGTTTTTCTGACATTAAAATTTTTGGATATGGTGCAGTAAATAGTGGCGGATCAACGTCCTGTCGAGATCAGGCAATCCAAGCAACGAGCGACGCGCATATCTGTACATTTCACCGTTTTTTGAGACACGCTCCTGCAAGCCAAACTGATGCACACGCGCCACGCGCGCCACCCAGCCAAAGAAGCCGACCTCGATCTGGTCGCCTGTCGCCTTTACTTTCAGATGTTTGGCGGTGCGAATCTTGGCAAACATGGCCGCCTTTTGCCGCTTGATCCTCCCATTCTTCCCCTTGAACTCCTTGCGCCGCTTGCGCGCCGGGTAGGCCGTGCCATCCGGCCCCTGCTGTGCCTTGATGCGTTGCGACTGGCTGCGGCGCAGGTCGATGGCGACCTTGTGATTGATGGCGCGGCGCTGGGCCGGCTGCAGCTTGGCCAGCAGGGCGCCGGCCCAGGCTTCCAGCGCGTGCAGGTCGTCGCTCATGGCGTGGCCTCGGGCGTGCGCCATTCGGCCAGCAGGGTGTCGCCGTCGTACAGTTTCCAGAACGTCCGCATAAGCCGGCATGTGCTGTATCTCGGCCAGGTGCTTGATGTCCAGGCGGCCCGCTTCGCCGGTCTTGACGGCCACGCGCTCGGTCAGGTCCAGCTTGATGGAAATGTCGACCGTTTCATGGTTATTAAAATCCACCTCGAAGGCGATGCCGTGCTTGCGGGTTTCCTCGTTGGCCATCAGGTCGAGCTGGTGCACTTTCAGCCAGGCGATCAGGGCCACCATGATGGCGTCGGCGTCGCCCGCGTAATCGGTGACGATCAGGTTAAGCTTGAAGCGGTATTCGAAGGAGAGGGAGGCGGTGGCCGACGCCACCACGTTGCCCTCGTCGGCGAAGACCAGCAGACGGTCGGGGTCGCGCTGCAGGTCGGGGATGGCGGCGGCCAGGTGCTGGCGCAGGCTATTCGGTTTGTACATGGTAGGTGTCTCGTACGGTGTTGTAGGCGTCGATGCAGGCGTTCAGCTGGCGGGTGGCGTCGTCGCCGTCGCCGGCAATGGCGTCAAGAGCTGCCGCAGTCGCCGGGTCAAGTTCGGCGCGCGCTTCACGCCGATGGCCTGCGGCAGCGGCGGGATCTGCAGTTGCGGGGCACTGGCCGCTGGCAACGGGGATTGACAGGCGCACAGCGCCGCTGCGCACGTCAGCATTGAAACGGTCACGTTCAGTTTTCGCATGGGATTGCTCCTGGGTGAGGTGGTCGGCACGCTGTGCCAGGGCGGCACCGGCGGCGCGCTCCAGCGTCAGCACGCGGGCGGTGGCCTGGGCCAGTGCGGTGGCGGCATTGGTTTTGCTGGTGGCGGCCGCCCGCTGCAGTTCGGCGATGCTGGCGTCCTTGCGCCAGCCCTGCGCCATCCAGCCCGCCAGGGCGCCGCACAGGAGAACGGCGGCCAGCGGGCGCCAGGTGGTCGTGGTCACATGGCCACCCGTTCCTTGATCCAGCCGAACAGAAAACGGCGCTGGGTCTTGTTGGCCTCGGTGATTTCCAGATAGCGCGCCGCCTGCAGGCCGTTCAATGCACGCAGCAGTACGGTGGCGCCGTCCTGGCCGCGCCATTTCAGGAAGGCGGCCAACGCGCCCAGCGACTGTTCGCCCAGGTGGCCATCGACAACCAGGATGGGATAGCGTGCGCCCGTGTCATTGAAACCGTTCAACCAGCGCTGCAGGAACTCGGCTGCGCGGTGCGGCCCCATGTTCACGCCCGTGTCGATCACTTCGGCGCCGATGCCAACATGGATGGCCAGCACCTGGTCGAATTTCGGTTCCGTGATGTAGCGGGCCGTGTAGATCGCGTGCGCCACCGACACGGGCAGGTCACGCATCGGCCCCGTGTAGCCGTTGGCGCGCGCCACCGCCACGGTGATGCCGTAATTGGTTTCGCCGCCTTTGTCTGCCGGGTCGTTCACATAGCCACCTTCGGCGCGCAGGATGGCGTCGATGACGCGTGCGATCAGTGGATTGTCCGTGGTGGCCATTAGTGTTCCTTCGCGTCTTTGACCAGCTCGGCGATGTCCTTGTCGCTGCGCCGCTGGAACCACAGGGCCACGGCGCGCGATACCCACCAGCCGGGCGCGCCGACGATCAGGTCGATGGCGGAGGCGTTGACCATGGCGCCGATGGCCGGGAGCTGGGCGCACAGCAACTGGTACACGGTGCCGCCCAGGAGGCACGAGAACACGCCCGCGCAGGCCAGGCGGGCGACGAATTCGCCCTTGTTGAAGGTGCCGTCGGCATTCAGCGGCGGGAGCACGATGTACAGCATGGCCGCACCGACCATGCCCAGCGCCGCCTTGAAGCCGTACAGTTTGACCAGGGTGGCGAAACCACCAAACGATTCTGCGGACATTGCTTGTTTCTCCATGATGAGGATAAGTAGAGGTGTTGTTAAAAAAAGTTAGTCCCATAGCTGCACAAGATCGGCAACGGCGGCCACGTTGGCGGCAGGTTCCGGCAGGGTGACGACCAGGCCGGCCGGCAGCACGGCGCCGTGGCGCGCCAGTGTGGGATTCATTTCCAGGGTGTGCTCGACGTATCCCGCGCCGTCGCCCAGGTAGCGCCACACCAGGGCGTCTACCGTGTCGTGCTGCCGCGTGCGCACCTGCATCAGATCAGTTCCACGGTGAGGTGCGTGCGGCCGACCATATCCGCGATGGCCCATTGTGCATTGCGCCGCTGCGCGCCTGGTGCTTCGTCCAGCCATTCCATGCTTTTCTTGTCGCTGACGGACGTGGCCGTGCTGTCGTAATCGCGGTAACGCTCGATCAGATCGGCTTTCGCCGTGCTGTAGACGGCGCGCCGGTACTGCGCCAGCAAGCGGGACTCGCGGTTGATGCGCGTGGCTGGCACATCGACCAGGGCAGGGACTCCGGCAGCGGCCTGCTTGCCCTGCCAGTCGGCCAGCTCGCGGTTGACCTGCAGGATGGCATCGACCACGGCTTGCACCAGGCGCGCGTCGGTGACGGTGCCATCCAGGCGCATGGCGTCACGCATATCGTGTGAGCAGGATGTCGGGAAACCAGCCGTCGTTCTCGATGATGCCGGCGGCCGGCGCTGGCGGAGCAGGGGTGGTGCCAGGCTGGTTTGACGGAGGCAGGGCCATGAAGGACATACGGGGCGCTTTCAAAAGTGGGCGGTGGACGGGGTTCATCAGGTCGATGGTTCGGCCAGAATCCCCCCGTGCCGCCGTGCTGCGGGGGATGCTCTTTACGTGGAACCGGCCGCGCGCTTGAGGCGCCGCTCCAGCCGTTCCATATCTTTCTTGACGCCGCAAGACTCCGACAGGGCGCGCGCACGTTTCAGCTGGGCCATGGCGTTTTCCGCCTGCTGCACCAGTTCCGGGGCGATGTCCGTATCGTCGGCCTGATCGAGCACGGCGATCATGGCGAGGCCAATCGCCTTGTGCAGTTTGGCGCGCGCCTGGTCGGGCGCGTCGCTGGCGGCCGTCAACTGCTCGACGGTGCCCAGCACCTGCGCCGCGTGCTGCGGATCGCTGGCCAGTTTGCGTGCAAATAGCCCTCGGCGAACTCGTCCAGCATCAGCGTGGCGATGTCGCGGCTGTAGGTGTCGGGCAGGGTGAACTTGTGCGCCAGCGCGTATTCGGCCATGACCAGGGCGCGCTCGTACTTGCCCGTGTCGATGTGCCACACCAGCAGGGTGGCAAAGACGTCATCCTGCGCACCCTTGCCGCCCGCCAGCACGCCATCGATCCACTGCGCGTAATCCGGCAGCAAGGTGGCCTTGACCTCGATCTTGCGTTCGACCGACTGGATGGATTTCAGGCGCCGACGGTCGTCGGACAGCTTGTAGAGCATCAGGTCGTAGGCCGTGCCGGTGGTGACGCCCTGCGGCGCGGCGGCGCCGGCCGTGCGCTCGGCCAGCATGCGCGCGCGGTGGCGCAGGGCGGGGGATTGATGGGCCATTATTTGTCTTTCAGCTCGATGTTTTCCACCAGCGCGGCCAGGCCCAGGTCTTCGATCACGTAGGCGTCGTTGGACGATTCGTAGTTTTCGATGCGGTCGCGCTTGGGCACGTCCTCGACGCGGCGGCGGCGCGCGCCTTCCTGGAAATAGATCGACAGATTGTCGAAACGCGTGATGAGGATGGCGTTGTCCGGGAAGAACGGCACGCGCGCCGCTGGCAAGCCGCCGATACGTTTCTGGCTGATGATGATGTCGGCCGCCAGGGTTTCCATGGGCGCCTGCTTGGTGTTGACCAATGGGAAATACTTGTCGTTCAACAGCTTGCGCCCGACGATGGCCACCAGATTGGTGTCTTCCTGATACCACGGGTCCAGCAGGTTGACGGCATCCATGACGGCCGCGTCGAGGTTGGCATAGTCGGCGCCGTCCACGTCGCCGATGACGACCTGGCCCGGCATGCCAGCGGCCACCAGGCCAAGCACGCGCTCGGGCGCCAGCTCGCGCAGGTGCTGCAGCCAGCCTTTATTGACGTCCTGCAGCAGCGGATTGGCGTCCAGATCGGTGTCAGCCATGGCCTTGACCTTGACGCCATTGAAACCGATGACGATGCGGTCCAGCGCCTGGCGCGTCAGGATGGCATTGGCCACGCGCGACTGGAAGTCGGGGAACTTGGCCCAGGCGTCGAGCTTGGCATAGTTCAAATGCGTGTCGAAGTTGGTTTGCTCGCAGCGGTATTTGGTGCCGTCCAGGGTGGACAGGTCGCGCGTCTTGCGTTCCTTGTCTTTGGTGTTGGTGCGGCCGGCAATCGGGCCAGACACGCCCAGGCCCAATTTTTCGCCTTCCTGCTCGGTCACGCCGATGATGTTGACCTTCGACAGGAACTCGCTCGATTCCTGCATCTTCGTTTCCAGCTTTTGCTGCACGCTGGGCGTGACGCTGAAGGTCTTGGCCACGTTGTCCGTGTCGTTCAGTTGGCCCAGGCGGGTTTCATATTGGCCAAAGACCTGGCGCGTTTGCTTTTTCATAAATCAGTGCTCCGTTGTTGAATGGGGGGAAGAAAGGGCGAGGGCGCTTAGAACTCGGTCTGCACGGCGCCGTCGTTGCCGGTGGCGGCCGGGCGGCGCGGGCCGTTGCCGGGCGTTTCGTCCATCTGCGCCTTGAAGGTGGCCAGCTCGTCCTGCGTCGCTTTCTGCGCCTTTTCCGCGGCATCGAGGCGCTTGAGGGCATCGGCATAGTTGTCGTTGGCGGTGACGACGTGGCCGGCCAGTTCCTGCACGGCTTCGCTGATGTCGGCGAACTGCGCGGCGTCGGCGCCGGATTTATTGGAGAAGCGCGACAGCAGGTTTTTCACGGCGTCGGCCAGCTTGATGCCCTGCTCTTCAAACTCCAGCGTCACCTCGACGGCGGAGGTAAACAGGTTGGTGCTTTGCTGCTTGCGGCCGGCGGAGAACTGCAGCGCTTCGGTGCCCAGGCTGGCGGGGCTGTCCGTGACCCCCAGGCCGACCAGGTAGGGCTGCGACGAGTTGGCAAAATCCGGCTGGATTTCCAGGCTGGTATAGAGCTTTTGTTTCGCCTTGTTGATGGCCACCAGTTCCGGCGTGGGTTCGATCTGTGCGAACAGGGCCAGTTTCTTGCCGCTGTCCGTGTTCACTTCCTCGGCTTTCACCGCGATCACGTCGCCGTAAGCCTTGAACTGGCTGTCGGGCAGGATGCCGCGAATGTGCTCGAGCCAGATGCGCGCGCCGTAGGTCTTCGGGTTGTAGGTGGCGGCGATCTGTTCGATGGTGGCGCGGTCGATGTTGCGGCCGTCCGTGGTGGCGCCTTCGGTGGCGACGCGGAAAAATTTCGATTTGGACATGGTGGGCGTTCTCGGTTGATCGGATAACGCCATGGTCAACGTCTTGGCGCTGCGATTCAATGCGCTGCGGGTTGCTATGGGGCATAGCGACTTTTGCCTTTCCCCGCTCCGCGCGCGCGCGGCCTACGCTGGCGGCATGCTAGTCATTGAACAAAAAACCGAAGAGAAAATCGCCGAACTGGCCGTGCCCGAATCCGAGCCACGCCGCGCCGCGCGCGCTCTGTACTGGAAGGCTGGCGCATTTCGTCCATCGCGCGCCACCTGGGAATCAAGCGCAGCACCATCAATAGCTGGAAAGAGCGCGACGAATGGGACAAGGCGCAGGCCATCGAGCACGTCGAGGCGTCGGCCGAGCTGCGCCTGGTGAAACTGATCGAAAAAGAGGTCAAGAGCGGCAGCGACTACAAGGAAATCGACTTGCTGGCGCGCACCATCGTGCAGATGGCGCGCGTGCGCCGCTACGAGCAGCCGGGCGGCAACGAGGTCGATCTCAACCCCAGGCTGGCGAACCGCAATGCCGGCCCGAAGAAGAAGCCGACCCGCAACGATTTCAGCGAAGAGCAGAAAATCCAGCTGCTCGACGCCTTCCAGGATTCGCTGTTCGATTACCAGAAAGTTTGGTATCGCAACGGCGACCAGCGCACGCGCGCCATCCTCAAGTCCCGGCAGATCGGCGCCACCTGGTACTTTGCGCGCGAGGCGCTGGCCGACGCGATGGAGACGGGCCGCAATCAAATCTTCCTGTCCGCGTCGAAGTCGCAGGCGCACGTCTTCAAGCAATACATCGTGCAATTCGCGCGCGAGGCGGCCGGCATCGAGCTGACGGGCGACCCCATCGTGCTGCCGAACGGCGCCCACCTGTATTTCCTGGGTACCAATGCGCGCACGGCGCAGGGTTACCACGGCAATTTCTACTTTGACGAATTTTTCTGGACGCAGAATTTTCAGGAGTTGAACAAGGTGGCCTCGGGCATGGCCATTCACAAGAAATGGCGCAAGACCTACTTTTCAACCCCATCCTCGACCACGCACCAGGCCTATCCATTCTGGACGGGCGAGCTGTTCAACAAGCGCCGCGCCAAGGCCGATCAGGTCAATATTGATGTGAGCCACGCCCGCCTGTCGTCGGGCTTCACGGGTGAGGACAAGATCTGGCGCCAGATCGTCACCATTCTGGACGCCGAGCGCGGCGGCTGCAACCTGTTCGACATCGACGAGCTGCGCAACTTCGAATACAGCCCGGACCAGTTCGACAACCTGTTGATGTGCAACTTTATTGACGACTCGGCCTCGGTCTTCCCACTGGCCGAGCTGCAGCGCTGCATGGTCGATTCCTGGGTCGAGTGGGACGACTACAAGCCCTTGCTGGGCCTGCGCCCGTTCGGCAACCGGCCCGTGTGGATCGGCTACGACCCGGCCTTGAACGGCGACAGCGCCGGGTGCGTCGTGCTGGCGCCGCCCATGACGGCCGGCGGCAAGTTCCGCATTCTGGAGCGCCACCAGTGGCGCGGGCAGAGCTTTGAAGACCACGCCGACGCCATCCGCCAGATGACCCAGCGCTACAACGTCGAATACATCGGCATCGATACCACGGGCATGGGCATCGGCGTGCTGCCGATCGTGCGCGGCTTCTTCCCGGCCGTGACGGCCCTGAATTACTCGCCCGAAGTCAAAACGCGCATGGTCTTGAAGGCCAAAAACATCATCAGCAAGGGCCGGCTGGAGTTCGACGCGCCGGCTGGACGGATATCGCGCAGTCCTTCATGGCCATCCACAAGACCCTGACCCCCAGCGGGCGGCACGTGACCTATGTCGCCGGCCGCAGCGACGAAACCGGCCACGCCGATCTGGCGTGGGCCTGCATGCACGCCCTCGATCACGAGCCATTCGAAGGCACCACCGACAACCACCAATCCTTCATGGAGATTTATTCTTGAGCAAAGCACGACACTTGCGCGGCCGGCAGGCCGAGAGCGCACCACCAGCGGCCACGGCGCCGGCCGCCGCCGGCATCGAGGCGTTTTCCTTCGGCGACCCGACGCCCGTGCTCGAGCACGCCGATATCCTCGACTGTTTCGAATGCTGGAAGAACGGCCACTGGTATGAGCCGCCCGTCAACCTGGCCGGCCTGGCCAAGTCCTTCAATGCCGGCGTGCACCACAGCAGCGCCATCCACTTCAAGGCCAACGTGCTGGCGTCCACCCTGATTCCCAGCAAGTATTTGTCGCGCGATGCTTTCAAGCGCATGGCCCTGGACTTCCTGACCTTTGGCAACGCCTACCTGGAAGACCGGCCCAGCCGCAGCGGCAAGGCGCTGGCGTACCAGCATGCGCTGGCCAAGTACATGCGGCGCGGCGTCGATCTGGATACTTATTATTTCGTCAACGGCTACCAGGCCGTGCACCAGTTCGACAAGGGCCGCGTGTTCCACCTGATGGAGCCGGACGTGAACCAGGAGCTGTACGGCGTGCCGCAGTACCTGAGCGCCCTGCAATCGGCCTGGCTCAACGAGGCGGCCACCTTGTTCCGCCGCAAGTACTACAAGAACGGTTCGCACGCCGGCTTCGTCTTCTACATGACGGACGCTGCGGCGAATACCCAGGACGTGGACAACCTGCGCCAGGCCATGCGCGACAGCAAGGGGCCGGGCAACTTCCGCAACCTGTTCATGTACGCGCCGAACGGCAAGAAGGATGGCATCCAGATCCTGCCCGTGTCGGACGTGGCCGCCAAGGACGAATTTTTCAACATCAAGAGCGTGACGCGCGACGACCAGCTGGCCGCGCACCGCGTGCCGCCCCAGCTGATGGGCATCTTGCCGAACAATGCCGGCGGCTTCGGCGCCGTCGAACCGGCCGCGCGCGTCTTCGCGCGTAACGAGCTGGTGCCGCTGCAGGCGCAGTTCGAAGCGATCAACGAGTGGGCCGGCGTGGAAGTGGTGCGCTTCGCCCCGTATGACCTGGCCACGGGCGGGGAGGGCGCGGCATGAGCGATCACATCGACAACACCGACAAGATCATCTTCGCCGAGGTGGCGCGCGGCCTGGCTGCTGTACGGTGCCGGCCCGCCCTGGTGGCGCATGGCTGCTGCCACTACTGCGACGAGGCGCTGGCGCCCGCGCTGCTGTTCTGCAATGTGGACTGCCGCGATGACTACGAGAAAGAGCAGGCGGCCAAGGCGCGCGCCGGCCGCGCAGGATGACCACCACGCAGCGATAGCTGGCAGGGCCGGGCCGTGGCAGCCCAGGCGCGCCAGCGCACCCCAGCCACCGCACAAGCCGCCTACGAGGCGGCTTTTTTACGTCCTAATGAATGAAATTGCCATGGAGGCAAGAAAAATCCCCATTTCGGCCCGGCGCGCGCAGTTGTCCCCCCTCCACACCTGCCCGCTATATAGGGCTCTTTTGATTCAAATTTGCGCCATGGCCGAAAGTGCATGAGGACTGGCGTGGCGGGGCGAAGAGAGGGCGTGCGTTTTGACGCATTTTGACGCACTTTGAGCGGTTTTTCGTACGGTTGGTGCGATGGCGTGGGAAGGACGGCTTTCGTGCCATGGTGGGGAATGCAGCGTACCTCTGTTGTATGCCAACACCATGGAGCTAAATTGCTGCGTGAATGAAAAACGATTTGACCTTGTTTCGATTTTCCACGACCAGGGCTGCCAAACGGGCTATCGCAATAATGCATACCACGCTGCCAACTGCTATGAGGGGGCAAAGTAAAACTGATCTTTGCATCCAAGGTTGAACAATGCCAAAAAGAAACAGAAGGATAGGCATGTGGATGATGTAAAGGGTATAGGAATATGGAGCTGCCGAACGAAATATGGTCGTGAATTTGGCACTGCCGACCAGAATGAGTGCAAGAATGGCTGAAAAGCATAAGCCGGTAGCGATATTGTAGAGAACAAGAAAATGCCACGCAGTGCGGGCATCTTCAACAGTCAGCGTCTTTGTCGCAAAGAAAATTGCGGGGAAAAGGAGCACAGTGGCTGCCAGCCACAAATATTTGGCCGGCGGAAGGACGGACCGATTGTGCAAGATGGATATTAGGTAACCGGCCCACCAGACCGGCAGGTAGTAGTAAAACTGATCATTGTTCCATCCGACATAAAGCAACGCCGCTACTGCGGGGATAGAAGCCAGTTTCCACCAGCGTTTTGGCCAGGCGACAATTGCGGCCAGCAGGTAGTACCAGACCTCGATAGACAGGCTCCATAAAGCGCCGTTCGAATTTGGCGTATCAGTAAAGAAACCGTTGACCGCAACGGCAGCCCCAAGAAGCTGCATTGGCTCATAGGTAAATTCTTGGCGCGCAAGCGCATGACCGGGCATAGACAGAAATGCGCGGGAGCCGCTCGCGAAGACGAAAGGGGCAATCTGATATAGTAAAATCAACAATGCGATAGATAGCAGGAGCGGTGGCCAGATTCTTATAATGCGATCACCAAGATATTTTTTTAGTGAGAGCGCACCGCTGTTTTTTGCAATATTGCTGCTGATGGATTTCCCGATCAAAAAGCCGCTGAGAACAAAGAAAATCATTACTGAACTTTGAGCCAACAACCCGAGCCATGGCGATAGCCTCTCGTAAAACGGGGCTATCAAGACCTGATTGGCATGTCCGATCACGACTGAAATTGCTGCAAGGCCGCGTATGGAATCAAGCTGCGAGGAAATATTTTCGGTTATTTTTGGGAGTCTTGCGACGACGGGGGACATTACCTTTGCTCCATTGCGACTATCTGCCGGTCCGCGATACTACTACAGTCGCGGTTTTCTGCCTTAGGTATGTCCGAGGTAAGAAGTGCTCAAACATTTCAATTTTTGCTTGAATTTTAGTTGGTGCCGCCTTGGCGCGCGCATTCCATGAGCAAAAAAAAGGCTGTCATTTTGTTGTCATTCCCAGGCTAAAACAGCCCAAAAACAACCCAAATAATGACAGCCTTTTTCTTGCTAACTACTTGATTCTAAAAAATTCAGTGGTGGAGACGGCGGGAATCGAACCCGCCTCACCTTGCCAGGTACTCCCACCAAAAAAGTACAGCGTCGTACGTGTTCCTGCTTAGAGGTATCGCGCGTGGGGTGCAGGTGCGCAAAGTTTTTTTGTGCCGATGTTCGTTCGTAGGTAGCATAGTAGGTACGGTTCTTATTTGGCTTGTGGAAAGCCGCATAAGTATTAGTCATTTGCATTACACCGCTTCCGCCAGGAAATAAAGAAACCGCCTTCGGGCGGTTTTTTTTATTGCCTGGCGGAAGCGAGCAGGGCGCCTGCGCGCCCTGCGTGTGAGATTCGAAGGGCTGGGCCTACCGGCCCAGCCCGCCCCGAATCCTCCAATTGCTGCCGCTGCGCGGCAGCTCCGCGCGCCGAGGGCGCGCGTTCGTGGTTCTAATCAGGTCTTTAACTGAGCCAGCTTCCACAGCACCCAACGCATCAGTTCGTGTCCGAATAGCGGACCTGACCCTCGCGCCCCGTGGCTGGTAGGGGCGCCGAGACGGATCACGCCGCGCATGTGAACTCCACGCGGATTGCGGATACCGCGTGATGTCCCGATTCGCGGTTCGTTTTCAGCTTCAATCTGATCACTTGGAATAGCCCTGTGTTGACGACTCCTTGTCGTCGTTTCGAATGCCCCACCACATTAAATAGGCGTTGTTTTCGCCGCGCGCGCGGAACCATGGCCCTTCCGGTTTGAACGGTCGCACCTTTTCGGGCGGCGCCACCAGCACCGCCGTGGGGTGTGCGGTATCGCTCGTTCCAGCGACGAGCACATTTTTGCCGACATGGTTGGCATAGGCTATCGCCAGCGCCACGTTCGTCAGCGCGGTGCCAGTGCCCATTTCGCCCAGGATCGCTGGCGTATTGAAGCTCTGCTTCATAAAGTCGAATTCGGCCAGCTCACTTGTAAGGGTTTGTGCCAACGTGCCGATGCGCTCGGATGAGTCGGACTGGGTGTTGTTGGCATCGTGGATCACGTAGCCGATATCGCCTTTGGTGTTGGCCGCGTTATGCACCGCGCCATCCAGCGCCGCCTTCCAGGCCTGCACCGCGCGCGGCGGCTGGCCTTTTTGCGCTTCGAAATCGACCACGGACTTTGTCGCCGGGTAGCCCACCCACGCCAGGGCCGCACGCTCGGTTTTATAGTTTGGGCCAGCCAGCACCAGAAGCACCATGTTTTCGTTGATTTGCTCGTCCTTGGGCGGGAAGCTCGGGGCGTCCCAGTTCATTACCCAGACGGTTTCGTTGGGATGGGCGCGCAAATAGTCGAGACCGGCTGTGAGCGAGGTAAAGCCGGCATTGGCGCCACCCATCGTGACGTGCACATCGGGAGGCGTGCTGCGCGACCATGCTTTGGGAAAGCTGGGGTTGCCGATATCGAACGCACGTCTAATTGTTTTTCGAGTGAAATCCGCCGCGGTTACCGGATCGAGGCGACCTTGGGGAAGCGCATATTGCACGTGAATGCCGGCAAGTTCACGCCACGTCGTCTTGTCCTTGAGCGAATGGGCGTTGTAAAAATAGCGCGAGCTTGAAAAATAGATGTCGCGAAACTTATACATCAATTCTTCCACGTATTTTTTGTGATATCCCTCGAACGACTCTCTGCCCTCATTTCCATCCGCCACGATACCGATTGCCTGCAGCGTGGAGTACTTCTTGGGCTTGGTTCTGACCTGGTCGTCATTTTCGTTCGGCTTGGCCAGACCCAAGGTCCACAACAACTGCCATTCCGTCGGATAATCGCGACGTTGCAGCGGGTTGAGCCACTGTACCCCGACCACCTGGGCGACGAAGGGTTTCGCTGAGTCTTCTACGGATAAAGCTGCAGCAGGTGAGGCGCTTGGCGCGGGCGCGGTTGAGCAGGCGGCAAGCAATCCGAATAAAGCGAGTGCGGATATGGTGGGATAGCCCAAAAAACGCATCAGTAGTTCTCCATCGGTTAAGGATTGTGCAGCAGCAGGGGCTGGGTGCCGTGTGAGCCAAAGCGCTCCCACCAAGATCAGGCAGAAGCCGAGCAAGCTCCAGCCCAGTCTTCTAGGCCAGGTTGCGATCAGCTGATTCATAGCTGCACCTCTTGTTGCTGCCGCGTGCGGCTCTGGCGCTCATCGAAGATCTTTTCTGGCATGTCCAGCCTAACAGCCGCTCCCCCTGCCGCTGGCAGGCATCGTAGAAATCAGGGTCGCGCCGCAGGTGGTCTTGTGGCCTTCGAAGGCCACCGGTACACCATCCATCGTTCGCACCTTTGGATCCCCTTCGGCGATGCTGCACACTTCATGGCCGCGCATCGGGCACAGGCAACGGTCGCCTTTGCGCGCAACAGCTACCCCCAGCACGTCACTATTCGGTGCGGCAGAAATGACCTTGCCCCCGTGGCTGGTTGGGTCGCCGAGACGGATCACGCCGCGCATGTGAACTCCACGCGGATTGCGGATGCCGCGCGATGTCCCGATTCGCGGTTCGCTTTCAGCTTCAATCCGGTCACTTGGAATAGCCCTGTGTTGACGACTCCTTGTCGTCGTTTCGAATGCCCCACCACATTAAATAGGCGTTGTTTTCGCCGCGCGCGCGGAACCATGGCCCTTCCGGTTTGAACGGTCGCACCTTTTCGGGCGGCGCCACCAGCACCGCCGTGGGGTGTGCTGCATCGCTCGTTCCAGCGACGAGCACGTTTTTGCCGACATGGTTGGCATAGGCTATCGCCAGCGCCACGTTCGTCAGCGCGGTGCCAGCGCCCATTTCGCCCAGGATCGCTGGCGTATTGAAGCTCTGCTTCATAAAGTCGAATTCGGCCAGCTCACTTGTAAGGGTTTGTGCCAACGTTCCGATGCGCTCGGATGAGTCGGACTGGGTGTTGTTGGCATCGTGGATCACGTAGCCGATATCGCCTTTGGTGTTGGCCGCGTTATGCACCGCGCCATCCATTGCCGCCTTCCAGGCCTGCACCGCGCGCGGCGGCTGGCCTTTTTGCGCTTCGAAATCGACCACGGACTTTGTCTCCGGGTAGCCCACCCACGCCAGGGCCGCACGCTCGGTTTTATAGTTTGGGCCAGCCAGCACCAGAAGCACCATGTTTTCGTTGATTTGCTCGTCCTTGGGCGGGAAGCTCGGGGCGTCCCAGTTCATTACCCAGACGGTTTCGTTGGGATGGGCGCGCAAATAGTCGAGACCGGCTGTGAGCGAGGTAAAGCCGGCATTGGCGCCACCCATCGTGACGTGCACATCGGGAGGCGTGCTGCGCGACCATGCTTTGGGAAAGTTGGGGTTGCCGATATCGAACGCCGCGATAATGGTTTCTCGAGTGAAATCCGCCGCGGTTACCGGATCGAGGCGACCTCGGGGAAGCGCATATTGCACGTGAATGCCGGCAAGTTCACGCCACGTCGTCTTGTCCTTGAGCGAATGGGCGTTGTAAAAATAACGCGAGCTTGAGAAATAGATGTCGCGAAACTTATAGATCATCTTTTCCATGTATTTTTCGTGGTATCCCTCGAACGACTCTCTGCCCTCATTTCCATCCGCCACGATACCGATTGCCTGCAGCGTGGAGTACTTCTTGGGCTTGGTTCTGACCTGGTCGTCATTTTCGTTCGGCCTGGCCAGACCCAAGGTCCACAACAACTGCCATTCCGTCGGATAATCGCGACGTTGCAGCGGGTTGAGCCATTGCACGCCGACCACCTGGGCGACGAATGGAACGGCCGGGTCCTGCATCGGCGTTGCCGGGATCGGTGCCGAGCGGGAGCTGGGCGCGGCGGCGCAAGCAGTTAATGCACCGAATACCGCTATCGCGGTCAAAGTAGGAAAGCCCAAAAAACGCATAATCAATTCTCCATCTGTCAAGGATTGCGCCGCGGCGGCGTTTGCATGCCGCGTCAGCCAGAGCATGCTGGCGACGGCCAGGAAAAAGCCAAGTAGACTCCAGCCAAGTCTTCTAGGCCAAGTGGCGGTTAGTTTGCCCATTGCCGCTCCTCTGGCTGCTGACGGGCGGCACTTTGGCGCTCGTCGAAAATCTTGCCAGGCATGCTACCTTCCCCGTCTGGGGTTGTAGTTGCCCAATCATATACGGCCTGTTTCTTAAATTTGCCCGAATGGAAATATTCATGGAACCCTTTGTTAGGGTCATCCTTCTCCAGTCCCTCTAAGAATCGCCAATCCGCCGCTTTCCTCGCTGTCCTCAAGGCTGCCGGCGAAATGTTGCAGCAGCCTATCGCTACGTCATAGGTCAGCGCGTTTCGAGCATGCATGCTATTTGTCATGATGGTTGAGTGATCAGTTGCGTGGCTATCCACTGTGGCTGCCAGCAGCGTCTTGATTTGTTTGCCGCGCCATTTCGCGTAGTTGTCATCGGCACTTTCTGGTTCGTCCTCCATCTTGACCTTGTCCTCGTTTTTATACAGCTTTTCTCGTTTGGCCTGCATGCGCAGATAAGCGTGATGCTCATAGCGCAGCGATGCTTCGCTGCCGTTGTCACCCAGCGCGGCATCGGTCAGCTCGGTTTGCGGTCCCTGGCTACCGCCTTTCGGAATCGGGTTATCGTGGCCGTACGGATCACCATTCTCGCGCGCACGTTGATGGTCGCGTGACTGACCCTGCGCGTCAAAGCCTTGGTCGAACTTCAGGCTGCTGGCGCCGAAACGTTTGGACTGTGGATGGAAAGGCGCGGGCAGCGCTGGCGCCTCCAGCGGCAGTACCCAATTGTCCGGGGGCAGGGCGTTGATGGGCACTTTCTTTACGCCGAGCACTATCTTAAAAATCGGCCAGGTAACGACGGACATGATCGAACCGATCACGCTCGAATTTGTGGGCAGGCCTTTGCTCAGCGAATACTCGGCCGGTGGCGACTCTGGAAACCAGAAGCTCTTGTTTCCTTTCTTCGGTTTGCGCCAGTGATTGTCCCAGCTGTCATATTTTTTCACGCCCGGCGTGCCCACCTCGAATCCCTGCGCAAACACGCGTTGGGTGAACACACCGAAACCACCGGTAGCGTCGATCTCTTCTGCGTTCATGCCACGCCAGCCGATCCCCTGGACAGAAGTCGATGAAATGACTTGATCATGCGGGTTGGAATACAGCGTCACGCGGCCGTACGTTGCGTCCATGTATCCGTGGCGCTTGCGGTCCGTGGCGATATCGAAGTCATGGGCGCAATTGGACATACGCGCATCGACTGCCGCATCACTTTGTTTGCGCGATCTTTGTCCACGAATGATTTCAAAGAACGCTTTCATTGTCTCGACCCGGGCTTTGTAGGTCTGGCGTCCGGTACGGCCCTGGCGGTCCTTCATGTCGCCCTGGGTCATATGCTCCGAAAAATTGCTGTCCACCAAGCTGTAGGGTGGGTTGCATAGCACGTACGAGTCCGCCACACAGTTAAGCTGCCCGGAGATTCGGTCGCCGAGAAAGGCGGCGGCGATGCCGACCATATTTCCTTGGCTATGGCAGACGATGGTGATCGGCACATCCGCCTGCTGCTTACGTAACGATTCCACGAGCTTCGCAAGGCGTAACGCGGCCAGCACGTAATATGGCCGCGGCGGGCAACTATAGACTTGTCGGTCATTGGTAGGGTTCATGTGCTGGATGTGGAGCCACAAAAACAGATGGTCCGACAGGCCTTGTCCCCACAGGTCGGGCAGCGAGGTACAGCCATTGGCGAACGGGCCGCCGCCCCAATAATCGTTCTCGTTCAGATAAATGCTGTCGCCATACGCCTGCAGCTCGTCGCTGCTGGCCTTGTAGCCCCACCGGAAGCGGATTACAGGAGAAAAGGCGTCGGCATCAGACATGAACGATTTCGGATTCATGTCGGGATTGATAAACCCGTCATTGCTAAGCTCCGGGAGATACGTCGTGGGCGACAGCTGTCCCGCTTCTGGGCCCTTGTGAGTCAGATCTTGATCGCGGCGGCGCAGCCGCTCGTTCAGCCCGGCGCAAAGACCCTCTTCGGCTTCGCCATACCATTCGCCGTCGGAATTGACGCCGTGGACAAAGATTACCAATCCGGGCAACGGCAACTGGGCGATCATGTCCATATTACCTTTGTTAAAAAGACATACCCCGCTCTTGGATGCCAGCAGGGTGTTTCCTTCCTTCAGCTCCTCCAGAACTGCGTCGCCCTGGACATCCGCAATCGACGATCCGCCAGGCTGTGGGGCTGGTTTGCTATAACTCATAATGCATCCTCAACTTGCTCGATTACGATAGATAAATGTTTCGCATGGCGGCAGCATTGTGCGATGGCCGTGGCGCCCATCATTTACGCGGCGCAAAGAAATATGCCTTGATTTGTTGCAACCGGCCGGAGGTGATCGGACTAACCTTGCCATCGCCGCCACTTGTGCCCGAAATCGGGCCGTCGCCTGGTAGCTCGGCATGGAACAGCATGCCTTCGACCGGTTTGCCATCGGTGGGGCTTAGCAGCCGTGGAGTGCGGCCCAGATCGGCTTCGCCGAAGCTGGGCAGCTCCGCCGGCGAACTGGCCGGACCGTTCCAGTGGTGGCCATTTGTCTTGACGGTCAGCGCGCCTGGCCCGCCCAGCTCCACCGTTCCGCCCGCCAGCTTGAGATAGGCGCCGCCACCTGTCATTAGCGTGACTTCGTCGTGCGCCATGATGACCACACGCGTTCCAGCAGTGGCCTTGATATCCTTGGCCGCGTCCAGCAGCATTTCATCGTGCTGGCTTTGCATCTTGAATTTGCCGTAATGGGCGATCTGGACGATTCCATCCTGGTGCGCGAACAGCGAGATACCCTTGCCGGCGTTCAGGTTGAAGCGCTGCCCGGCGGTCAGCTGCATGTGTTGCTGCGCCACCGTGTCGACGTTCACGCCGGCGTAGCTGACGATCGTCTTCGGCGTGCTCACCGCGATTCCTGCCGGGGCCGTGATGCTGACGGTCGGTTCGCCTTGAACCCCGCCCGGTGACACATTGCTACCGCCCGCCGCGCCGGCCACTGCCTCCTTGAGCGTGGTGGCCGGCTCGTCGTCGAGTGCCAGCGCCTGGTGCTCGGCTGCGAATTGGCCAAGCGATTTGAACAGATCCAGGCAGTCTTGCATCAACGCGACATGCTCTTCGTTGCTGAGCTGATTGCCGGCGGCGTCCAGGCGCTTCCAGGCCGAAATCAGCAGTGCTTTGGCGGTGCGGATGCTGCCGCCCTCATCGCTGCGCAGTTCGAAACCCTCGCCGCGCGGTGCGGCTTTGCCCTGCTTGCGAGGCTCAGTCAGATACCCCAAGTTAAGTTGCGCGGCGGCGTGGTCGCTGGAGAGCTGTGCGCTGATCTGGCCGGGCGTGTCGTCCAGCCGAAGCTGGTTGGCGCGCTGGCCGCCGATCTCGCGACTGACGATGCCCGACAGGTAGCGGTCGCCTGGAAGGCTGCTGACATGGCTAAAGCTTGGTGGCGGCGTGGTGCCGCCATGCACCGCACCGGTGATGACGGGCTTGTCCGGATCGCCACCCAAAAAATCGACCAGGCAGGAGGTGCCCACGCGTGGCAAGCTGTTGGCGCCCCATCGTGCGCCGGCCCAGGAAGTGGCTACGCGCACCCACGCCGAATCGTTCGGCGTAACTTCGTCGTTCGCCGCGCGCCCTCCAGCTAGTTCATCAGGACGGACTCCAGGAAAGCGAACCATCACGCGGCCCAGCTCGTCGCAATGGACTTCCTCGCCCTGGGGACCGATCACCATCACATTCAACGGTGCGACAGCGGGCAAGTCCCGCCGCGGATCGTACGATGGCACAATCGGCACGCCACGCCTGACGCAGCGGAAGTAATTGGAGTAGCGCGCCCCGCGCTCGGCATTGGCGTCGGCCAGTGCGCTGGCGTGGCTGACGCTCCCTTGCGCCCAGCGGTTCAGTGCAAAAAGGCGCTGTACGCGCTCACCGACCGTCTTGGGCAGGTTGTTCTCAGCCTCTACGCGCAGTTCGGTAATGATGAATTCGCGCTCGTCTGCCGCATGCGCGTCGATGCCGGCGTGCCCGGTTACACCAATCCACTGACCGATGCACAGGTCGCGCACACTGCTTTCGCCTTCAAAACATTTGGCGTCATATTCATGACGCTGCATGCGCAGCAGGCCCAAGTCGCCATAGTCCTCATCGTTGTCGCCGGCGTGGGGCGCTTCGATCAGGGAGTCTTCCAGCCCCAAGGCGAATTTCGCGCCCATCGGGCCCTGTTCGACCCCGCCTGGTGTCGCGAAGCGGGATGCGCGCGCGGTCTTGTAGTCCCAGCTCTGCCGGCTCTCACGCTGCCTGGCACGAGCTGTCGCAAAGCCTGCCAAGCGGTGATGGTGTCGCGCGCCTCGGTGCCGTCGTCGCGATGGAAACGCACGCTTCCAGCCGCGTTTTGCGCCAGGCTATTGGCGTCATCGAACAGAACCAAGGTATGCGACGGCGTTTCATCGCTGCCGCCCGCGCTTGCGCGGCCCGCCTGGAAAAACCACGCCAAGCCGCGCCGGCGCCAGAGGCGGCGTAAGAACGCAGCATCCGATTCGTTGTGCTGCATGGTGAATTCGCGCTGCGGGTAGCTCGTCTTCAGGTTTGACAGGTCGTGGTCGAAGGCGCGTGCCAACACAGGATTGTTCTGACGCCAGTGGTCGAGAATCTTGCCTGTAATCTCAATTTCGTTTTTGTTACGGAAAATCCGGCTATGACAGCCCTTGTCCATGATGGACAGGGCGTCGCGCACGATTAGCTGATACGTGGCCAGGCCGCCATCGGCCTCGCCAGCAATCACCGAGTCGACGATCCCGCAGACCGAGCGCAACTCGCCTTTGTCTGTGACGAATTGCAATTCGGCGGGCATGGCTATGAATTGCTTGGTGGGCAAGTCGGCCTGGGATGCTACGCATAGCAGTTCATATTGCAGGCCTCCGCACAGGGTCTCGACGCCGCTAACCTGTTTGACCAGCAGCAGGTCGTCAGCGACGCCCTTATCGTGTGAGAGGCGCAGGCGGATAGGGCGATTCGCTTCCGTCAGGCCGGACACGGCGGTCAATACATCGTTCAGATTCATGGTTGAGCTTTCAAATTAGGTGCCCATTTCGCAAGAAAAATTTCCATGTGGCTTGCTAACGTAACGGCAAGGCTGCGCCTCGTCACATCTGAGGCCAGTGTGATTGCGGCAGAACAAAGGTTTCGAGGTGGAAAGTCGAGCACGTCGGGCGCTGGCGGACTGCACATCCCTGGAGGGATAGCGGTACCTTTTCGAATTTCTTGTGGTGTTCGGTATATTTGTTTGCTGTACAAATTGTACGCAAGTTACCAGTGGATAATCCCTCCAATAGTCACACTTTCGCGCGATGTGTAGTTGGATGCTGCAGAGGGGGGGGGCTCTGAAAGACTCCTTTACGCGCGCATTGTTTTTTTTGAAATACTGTGTAAAAATACAGTATTAACGTTCAAAAAGGACACCTCATGATCAAAGGCAGTTGCTGCTGTGGCGCAGTAAAATTTGAATTGGCCTCACCCCCAGGCATGATGGGCATGTGCCACTGTTCCCGCTGCCGGAAGGCGGGAGCGAGTGCCCTGGTCTTCGTGGATAAAAATTCATTTACCTTGCTGGAGGGGCGAGAATGTATTCAGCGCTATGAGCCAGAGCCTCCCTTTAAGTATGCAAGAACTTTTTGCAAACACTGCGGGACTTCCTTGGGGGAAGTTGGCTCGGAGAATGATTCATTTCCCATCGCCGTTAACTGCCTGGATGATGACCCCGAGGTAAGAATGCAATTTCAATTTCATGTTTATGTTGGCTCCAAGCCGGCATGGTATGAAATTTGTGATGGTGCAAAACAGTTTCAAGAAAATCCAACATAATAAAAAAAGCCAGTCATTTGACTGGCTTTTTTATCGCGCTCTTGAGATTCCGAGCAAGAGTCCGCGCAAAAATGACAGGCTCAGTTTCTTGATGTCCTGCCTACATCATCGACTCTTTAAAATCACCCCACTCATATATTGATTCAAGTCGCGAAAATCCTGAACTTTCCAGGCATGCGGCGGTATCTTCACGCCATTTTCTCGCAAAGTTTTTGGAATCAAGTCGCCATTGGGGCGGAGTATGACCGATGACACAATAACGCCAGGATAATCATTCAGTCGTTTTTTGAAAGCGGATGTCGTCAGGTCAGGCGTTGGGGGATTGCTCTTATTTGCCAATGCTCCTGTCCCTTTGATATCAGCGCCGTGGCACACGGCACATCTCTGTACATAAAGATTTTTTCCGTTGATATTATCCGCGAAGGATAATGGTGTTTGCATCAGCGACAGAATTCCCAGCGAAGCGGCGAATAATATTTTCATTTTCATGTGGTCTTGTTGTATCGGTCAGATATGCGTCGAGGGCAGGGCCCGGATTTTATTTTTCGGGGATTTGTCTCGACTACTCATTCCATCATTATATCTGCCGGGATTCTCTGCCGGGTGCCGCAGCGTATCGGGCGCAGCCACGGCGGGAATTCTTTTGTATGGATAATGTACGCAGATATTTGCTGGCAACGATGACTGGACGGCGCCTGCCCGCCACAATTTCCCCAACCGCGACCGCGGGCGTACCCTGCTTATTGGTAAATGAGCAGGTATTTCGCGGGAATGTCGAGCGGGTGGAGCCTGCCCGCCAGAGCCAGGTCAATCAGCAGGGCGAGCACGAGGCCGGCGCCCGCCGGAATGCCGATGGCGAGCCTGCGCACCATGGGCGGGCGCGCCTGGACTTGCCAGTAGGCGGCACAGCCCAGGTGGGCAAACAGGGCGAACACCGCGAGGAAGTAGTACGGCGCAAAGAACCATGCATATGGCATCAGGACAAAACCGGCCGCCGCATAGTAAAAATTGGTGTCGAGCCTGAGCGCGGCGCGGCCGAACAGGACGGCACCCACATGAAACAGCAGGAACAGGGCCAGGTAGATGCCCGAACCGGCTTGCAGCCACGCTACGAATCCGTCGCGTTTCTTCCAGCTCCTTAGCACCATCCATGTTCCGCTGCCACATTGAAACAGCACGCACGCCAGCAGCACCGGCTCGAGCACGGCATGTCGATACAGGGGCCGGATCGCCTCCATGAAGGCGATGTGCGCATGGGGGCCGGCAACGGCCGCCAGGTGATTGCCAAGATGCAACAATATAAAGACCGCCAGGACACAGGCCGACAGGCGGTGAAATTTACGAATTGACATAGGTATTCATGGGTGAGTTCGATGTTTCCTGTGTTGCGCATGGCGCCATGCTGAGCGCCATCGCTTCTTCAGGTGCGGCACCAGTCGCTGGCCGAAGCTGTGCCAGGAATATCGGGCCGTCGTGCCCGCTCCAATTTTTCATGGCCTGGTGGATAGTGCGCGGCTTGAACTGCTGCGCATTGCCGGGAAACGGCAGGGCGGGCGAGCTTGGCAAGTCGGCGATCCCGCGCGCGACGGGCATGGCAGCGGTGTTCATGAAACTCCTTCGGTGTGCATGTGATGAAGTCAGTATCGCTTGCTCCCTGATGCAGGTCTTGAACGTTTGCGACACGCTACAATGCTTTCATGACACCAACTGATTTCATCTGCCACAGGCGTGGCGCAGGACTCTCTCTGCCCACGATTGCCCCCACAAGACGACCATGACCTTCACGCTCCACCCGTTTTCCGCTATCCTGCCCGCGGATTGGCTCCTTCTGCTGAACCACCCGGACGTCATCCGCCACATGCCGCTCGCCACCGAAAGCTGGACTGAGCAGGCTGTGGTGGAATGGGCGAAAGGCAAGGACGCGCAGTGGCAGGCCCATGGCTATGGACCGTGGGCGATCCGGATCGATGGCGCTTTTGCCGGCTGGGGCGGTTTTCAGCAGGAAGGGCGCGAAGCGGATCTCGCACTGGTATTGCTTCCTGCATTCTGGGGATGTGGACCCGCGCTGGTGCGCGCTTTCATGCGCCGCCGGCTGGAACTGGGCATAGGTGCTGTAAGTCTCCTGCTGCCGCCCAGCCGCACGCGCGTCAGGGGGCTTGCACGAATCGGCTTCGCCTTTGACTGCGAGGTGGAGTATGACGGCCGGCGTTTCCTGAAGTTCCGGGCAGTCGAATGAGTTTCATCTGCGTGGAGGGGATGGCAATATCCCCTCGTCCCCAGCTACGCTCCTATTCACTTTCCACCTTTGAACCCATGAAAAACATCACCGTAGAATATCGTCACAATTTTCCCCTCGATCCGCTCGACGTCGTCCGCGTCTTCGATCAGTCCGGAATCAAGCGGCCGACCGGCAATCTGCCGAGAATCGCGCGCATGTTCGCCGCGCCTTGTCTCTTGCTGTCGGCTTGGGTAGACAATGAGCTGGTGGGGGTGGCGAGGTCGCTGACCGACCATGCGTATTGCTGCTATCTGTCGGATCTGGCCGTCAACAGGCAATACCAGGGTCTGGGTATCGGCAAGCAGCTGGTCCAGCGCACGCAAGCCATCATCGGCGACGAAGTGTCCCTGATACTGCTTTCCGCTCCGGATGCCATGTCCTACTATCCGACGCTCGGTTTTGAGCCTGCCGGCAATGCCTATGTGATCCGGCGCAAACATTGAGCGCGCGCTTCCCGGAACTCCGCCTTATGAAACCCGTCTACACACTCGCCGAAGCCCTGGCAAAAGACCCCGGCCGCGTCGCCAAAACCCAGGCGCTCACCCTCGACAGTGCCAGGCCCCGCATGGGCCTGAAAGGCAGCCATGGCTTGTTCGCGTCCGAAGCGTGGTGGCAAAACATCGCGGCCAGGCGCCTGCAGACGCAAACCTTGACGGGCATCATCGAGCGCACGTATTTCGCGGGCCAGGACAGCCGGCGTGGCGATCAAGTCAACAGCTTCACTTTGCGCCTGGCCGATGGCTCGACAGCCGATGAAAGCATCTACACGCACCGCCGGCAGGACATCAAGCTGTTCGTGCCAGGCGCCACGGTGACGATGGTCTACGCGCTCGATGAGCTGAAGGCGCGGGCGGCGGACGGTGGTGCCGACTATGCGCGGATCGTGCTGGAAGTGTCTGTTTCTGCGGCATAAGGCCTTATATTCACTTGATGCCGCTGCCATAAGCCCCCTGTTCCCTGTCAACACCATCCCTCCAGGTTTGCATTAAATTAAGGATACTTCATGATGGAGGCGAGATGGATGACGAACTCAGTGGTGAAACATGGGGGCGAAAATTTCCAGGCAGCACCAACACGAGGGATTTGTCAGGAAATTTTCGTTTGGCAGTGGAAGATTTTCTATATGCAATGAAAGAGGCGGGGATCAGGGTTGCAATCAATGCCACCTACAGACCGCCGCAGCGCTCCTACCTGATGCGTTATGCGTGGAGACTCGCAAGAAAACAGCTTGATCCCCAACATATCCCAAAAATGGCGGGTGTGAATATCGCATGGGATCACGGTGAAATTGACGCATCTGTCAAGGCTGCAAAAGCGATGTTGACCGTCTTGCAGATTAATCATTTACCCATCAAGCCCGCACTGCGCTCGCAACATAATTCTGCTCTTGCGATTGATATGGATTTGGTGTGGAGCGGAACGGTTGAGGTGAAAGATGCGAGCGGTAATATGGTGAAGATTGCCACTTTGCCGAGAAACGGCATGAACAGGCAACTTATCGCGGTCGCTGCAACATATGGAGTAAAGAAATAAACGGGCCTGGAAGCGACCGGCCACACTGGTCCAATAACGGTTATTAAAGGAAAATCATGCGAATGTTTTTTCTGATAGTAGCTATTTACTTTGTTCTTCCTTTTGCCTTTTCAGCCCAGCCACTCCCTCAGGATGTCAGCAGGTTTATCTATAACGCAGAAGCATGTGAGCACTTGGCGGGAGAATTTGATGGGGAGCTACCTAAGCGGCAGCAGGATGCTATCCTCAAGAATATACATAAATACTGCAAGGTGGCGCAAAATCAGCTGAGAATTCTTGAGGTGAAATATCAAGGCAATGCCAAAATAATGAAGGTCATCAAGAGTCATGCTAATGATGCGGTGACCAGTTATGAGAGGGAATGACATACGCTGGTCTTGCTGGTGAACGTAGAGCGCAAGCTGCCACCACAGCAATATGCGCAAACTTGACCTAAGCAAATTCCCCACAGAAATTCGTTTGACCGCCTCCCGCGCCAGGTCTAGAGTCGTCAAAGACACCTCAACCGACCCCATCGCCCCCCATGGCCAAGCCCTTTCCCTTGAATCCCAAGAACCCCGAACGCATCTGCTGGGGCTGCGACAAGTATTGTCCGCCGGATGCCATGCGCTGCGGCAATGGTTCCGAACGCACGCAGCATCCCATCGAGCTGTTTGGCGAAGGCTGGAATGACTGGGGGCTGGCGGCCGCCGATCAAGCCGAGGCGGAGAAAAAACCGTAGCGGTGACAGCGCCGCGATCCGCTACAATTTCCCATCGCAAACGCGCCCACGCTGAGGAAATGCCCATGCAAGAAATCCTGTCCCGCTGGCTGGCAAGCAGCGCCGGCGATTACGCCATGGTCGAACATCCGGCCGTCCACACCATCGATGAAGCACGGATCCACGTGCCGGCCATGCCCGGCCTGATGGTGAAGAACCTGTTCGTGCGCGACGAGAAGGGCCGGCGGCATTTGCTCGTCATCGTGCCTTGCGACAAGCGCGTCGACCTGACGGCGCTGGGACGGTTGTTGCCGGCCAGTAAGCTGAGCATGGCCTCGCCCGAGCGCCTGCTGCGGCACCTGGGCATCACGCCCGGCGCCGTCAGCCTGTTCGCGCTGATCCACGACAGCGCGCGGGCGGTGGAGCTGGTGCTGGACCAGGCCGTGTGGGATGCCGGCCATATACAAGCGCATCCGCTGC
Organism: Janthinobacterium sp. TPC_1; assembly: GCF_056037845.1. NCBI lineage: Bacteria > Pseudomonadati > Pseudomonadota > Betaproteobacteria > Burkholderiales > Oxalobacteraceae > Janthinobacterium > Janthinobacterium sp. TPC_1. The sequence goes on from NZ_CP195157.1 coordinate 3,352,174, forward strand.
GCAACACGGCCACGGTGGCGCTGTCGCATGCGACCCTGGTCCGTTTCCTCGCGCACACGGGGCATGTACCCCGCATCGTGACGGTGCCTGCAACGCAATAAGACAAGCTCAATGCCCGGCCACGGGCGCGCCGCCGCTGCGCCGCCCCGGCCGGAAGCCATGCGCGCGGGCCGACCAGGCGAGCGCGAACGCCAGCAGGAGTAAAGCCACCATGGCCCAGGGGAAAGCGTCTGCGCCCCAGGTTTCCAGCAAGGCGCCGCCCACCACGCCCGCGGCCGCAATCGCGCCATTCCACGCCACCACGTTCATCGACAAGGCCACGTCGGCGCCGCTGCCGGCCGTGTCGGCCAATGCCGTTTGCAACAGCGTTGCCGCGCCGCCAAAGCTCAGGCCCCAGACGGCCATGCCGACATAGATGACAGTTGGAAACTGCGACGCCATGCCCAGCACGAGGGCCGTGGCGGCGAAGGTCGCCAGGCTGGCCAGCACGGTGGCGCGCAGGTGGCGCTCGACCAATTTCCCCGTGATCCAGATGCCGGCCATGGCCGCCGCACCGAAGACGAGCAGCACCAGGTCGATGCGCCCCGTCAATCCGGCCGGCGCCACGAACGGGGCGATGTAGGTGTAGAGAATGTTGTGCGCCAGCATCCAGGCGATGACGACGGCCAGCACGGGGCGCACGCCCGGCGTCGTGAAGACGCGGCGCAGGGGCAGGCGCTCATGCGCACGCTGGCCAGGGTAGTCCGGCACTTTCGCCAGCACCCACCCGATCAGGACCAATGTCAGCGCGGAAATGATCCAGAACGCGGCGCGCCAGCCGACCAGCGAACCGAGCAGGGTGCCCAGCGGCACGCCCAAGGACAGGGCGACGGGCGCGCCCACCATGGCCAGCGCCAGGGCGCGGCCTTGCTGGTGGGGCGCCACCATGCGCCGCGCGTAGCCGGCCAGCAAGCTCCACGCCAGTCCGGCCGCCATGCCGGCAAAGAAGCGGGCTGCCAGGGTCAGCCAGTAGTGCGACGACAGCGCCGTGACGGTATTGAACACGAGAAAGCCGATGATGGTCAGCAGCAGCACGTTGCGGCGGCGCCAGCCGCGCGTGGCGATGGTCAGCGGTATGGCCGCCAGCAGGGAACCGAGCGCATAGGCCGTGACCATTTGCCCGGCCAGCGCGGCGCTGATGCCGAGTCCCGCGCTGATCTGCGGCAACAAGCCGGCGGGCAAGGTTTCCGTGACGATGCAGATAAAACCCGTCATGGCCAGGGCCAATAAACCTGAAACGGGGAGTCGGTCGGCCAGCGCGGGGCTGGCTCCGGTGGTGAGCGTGGCGTGATTCAAAGCGGCTATCCTTGGAAATGTGACGGGGCGGCAAGGCGCGGGAGTGCCCCCGGCCGTCGTGGCGGTATATATGTATCGATCGGTATAAATATAGGCGATGGCGCGCCGCGTTGTCAATGACTTCTGTATCGAGTAGTATGTAAGTGGTGGTGCGTAGATGAGAAGGAGCGATGGATGGCGCAAATGGGACGGCCGCGTACGTTCGACCGGCAGGCAGCCGTCGAGCAGGCCATGTTTTTATTCTGGCAACAGGGATATGAATCGACGTCCTTGAGCCAGCTCAAGGCGAGCCTGGGCGGCGGCATTTCCGCGCCCAGCTTTTATGCGGCGTTCGGCTCGAAGGAAGCGCTGTTCCGCGAGGCGGCGCAATGCTATCTGGACACCTTTGCGCGCGTGACGGAGTGTTTGTGGGACGATGGCCTGGCGCCGCGCGCGGCCATCGAGCTGGCCTTGCGCCAGTCGGCCGGCATGCAGTCCGATGCGGGACATCCGCCCGGCTGCATGGTGGCGCTCGGCTGCATGAGCGCGCCGACGGCCGAACATGCGGCCGTGGCAGCCCCGCTGACGGCTTCGCGCGCGCGCACGCGTGCCGGTTTCGTGCATTGCGTCGAGTCGAGCGGGGCATGGCCGGCGGTGAGTTGCCGGCGGGTATGGATGCTGCGGCGCTGGCGGCCGTCTTTGACAGTTTTTTATCGGGCGTGGCTATCCAGGCCCGCGACGGCGTGGGCTACGCCGTGTTTGACGCCGCCATCACGCAGATCCTGCGCGTGTGGGATGCCAGCCGCTTGCCAGCCTAGACCGTAAAGCGAAACTCCAGCACGTCGTCGCCATACTTGTCCGTCTCTCCCGTCGCCGTCCAGCCCAGGTAGCGGTAAAAGCCGTAGGAGCGCGAGGCGGGGTCGCTGGAGCAACCGAGGAACAGCCGCTGGTGGCCCCGGGCGCGCAGGTCGGCCATCACCAGTTGCAGCAGGGTCTTGCCGATGCCCAGACCTTCGAATTGCGGCAGCAGCGCCAGGACGATGATTTCGCCCGTGTCGCGCTCGCCAAAGCAGTAGCCGGCCAACTGACCGTCGTGATGGCAGACCTGGCCGGGCAGGCTGCCCGAGCGCATCATGTCGGCCCAGGTGTCGGCCGTGATGCCCACTTCCGCCAGGCGTTCCTTGGAAACGGCGTTTTGCCGCGTCTTGCCGCGCAAGGCGATAAAGGCCGGGGTATCTTCCGCCCTGGCGGCATGAAAAGTAATCGATGCGGGATGTGTCGTCATGTGTGCGTGAATTGTTGTGAATTGTTGGATGGTAGTGAAGGATTTACTCCCACGGTTTGCGCATAATGTGCGCGTGGCGCTGCCAGTCAACTACTTTTGTATTTTCAATGGCTTGCTGGCCGGGATTGGCGCTATCGATCTTTTCATCCTTGACGATGACCAGCTCGTTTTTATCATTGAGGCGGTATTCCCTGTAGCGCTCGCAATCCTGTTCACGCCGGGCGGTGGTGATTAATTTGTCAGCCTGCCACGCATAGCTGTCTTCATAAAAACATTGCGCCGCGCAGCCGCAATTGGCGATGCCGCCTTCGATTTTTTGATCGCTTATGCTGATATCCAGATTCGGAATGGCAGACAAGGGTTTGTTGAAACTGTATTGTTTTGCTTGCGCATCCCACAGCCACACGTCGGAACAGCGGATGCGCCCCTGGCTATCCGTATAGCCGGTGACCCACAGGTCGGCATGGCCGTCGAAATTCATGTCCAGCAGCAGCGCGTGCAAATTGCCCGTACCACTGCTGCTGCAACTGCCATTGAGCCACTGCTTGCCGATTTTCAGACGGTAGGTCTGTTTTTCATCGTGATTGACATAGCGGATATCGGCCGCTTGCCGCACTTTGCCTGTCGCGGCTTTGTCCAGGTGCAAGGTGCCGCCATAAGCCGACGTGGCAATCAGGGATAAAAGCAGAACAATCAATTTCATGGCGTTATTCTTCGGGCACAATGCCCCGATTGCATCAGGTGGAGAATGATCATAACGCATGATCTGGGCAATGCGCCACACGGTTTCTATTGTGCATTCTGTGTGGAACAGTGCTGTGTACAATGCCCAAAAATCCCCGATAAGGAATCTTCATGACTGTTTCCAGCGCATCTTTTAATGAAGCGGGCATCCTCGCTTATAACGACGGCAATCATGCCGAGGCATTTAAGCAATTCGACGCCGCCGCGCGCACCGGCGATCCCGCGGGCCAGCATTTATTGGCCAGCCTGTATTACCAGGGCCATGGCGTGACGCAAGACTTGCCGAAAGCGGTGGAACTGTTCACGGCGGCAGCGCAAGCGGGCTTTCCGCCGTCGCTGGCCAACCTGGCCCTGATGTATGCGAGCGGCGATGGCGTCGCGCAAGACATGGCGCAATCGCTGGCGTACGGGCGCCAGGCGGCCGAGGCGGGCGATGGCCAGTCGCAATTCAATCTGGCGCAGGCTTACCGCAAGGGTATTGATGTACCGCAAGACTATGCCGAGGCGGCGTTCTGGTACAAGCAGGCGGCCGAAGCCGGCTCCCTTTCCGCACAGAATGAATATGGCTTGCTGTACGCGCAAGGGCAGGGCGTGGAGCTCGATTACGTGCAGGCCTATGCGTGGATCGCCATGCCGGCCGAGGCGGGCAGCGCGCAATCGGTCAAGAACCGCGACCAGCTGCTGGAAATCCTCACGCCGTCACAGCAGCAGGCGGCGCGCGCGCTGGCCGCCGAGTATGCAGCGCAGTACGGGGTCAATCCCCACTAGACTTCCCCGGCAGCTTGGTCAGCACGCCGGCCGCATCGAGTTCATAGCTGTCGAAATCGCGCGCCAGGAACAGTTCACCTGAGTAATGCAGCCGCGCTTCCGCTTCCAGCTCGGCCATGCCGTCCGCATTGTGATAGCGGGCGCTGAAGTGGGTGAGGATCAGGTTCGGCAAGCGCACCGCTTCGGCGAACTGCGCCACGCGCTGCACGGAACTGTGCGTGGGGCCGGGGCCCACCTTTTGCAGCATCGCTTCCGTGTAGGTGGCTTCGTGCACGAGCAGTTGCGCATCCGTGCAGGCATCCGTCAGCAGCCCCGGCGTGTCGTTGTCGCCGCCGATGACCACGGTGGCGCGCTGCGTTTCCGTCTGGCGGAAAGCGGCGGCGCGCAAGACCGTGCCATCGTCCAGGATCGCATCCTGGCCCGCCTGCAACAGTCCCCAGGCGGGGCCGGGCGGCACGCCCGCTGCCTGCAGGGCCGCCTTGTCCAGTTTCCACCGGCTCGTTTCCAGCGCAAATCGGTAGCCGACGCTCGGTGCGCGGTGCGACAGCGCGTGGCGCGAAATGGTCAGGCCCGCTTCTTCATGCACGACTGGCGCGCTGTCCACGTCGATGTGGATCAACGGGTACGTCAAAAACAGTTCCGTGTGCAGCAGGGTCGCGTCGATCCACGCCTTGATGGCGGCCGGGGCGATCAGCAGCAAGGGTTTCTTGCGCCCCGTCATGGAGGCGCTGGCCAGCAGGCCCGGCAGCCCATAGCTGTGGTCGCCATGCACGTGGGTGATGCAGATGCCCACCAGGTCGTGCACGGACAAGGGCAGGCGCTGCAGCCGGTGCTGCGTGGCTTCGCCGCAATCGATCATCCACCAGTCGCGGTTGTGCGTGGTTTGCAGGGCCAGCGACGTGACGTTGCGGTGGCGCGTGGGCACGCCGGAAGACGTGCCGAGAAAAGTCAGTTTGAACATGCCCGCATTATGCGGCAAGCCTTGCCCGCTTGCCAACGCCGCTGGCCTCAGCTTGCCAGTGAAGCGCTCAATTTGTCCTTGTAGATGCGCCCGTTCTTCATGATCAGCAGCAATTTTTCTTCAGGCTGGGCGAGGAAATCGAGGTTCTTCGCGGGATCGCCATCGGCCACCAGCAAGTCGGCCAGCGCGCCCACGGCCAGTTGGCCCAGGGTGCCCGGGTAGGGCGCGCGCTGGCCGGCCAGGGCCAGCAATTGTCCATTCTGCCCCGTCGCCTGCGCCAGCAGGGTCAACGGGTCGTAAAAGCGCGTGAGCTTGGCCAGCTGGCGACCCTGGGTCGGCGTGTTTTTCGCGTTGAACAGAATATCCGCCCCCAGCCCGTCCTGATGCCGTATTTTTGCGCCAGCGCATACGCCTTCACCGTGCCTTCCGATACGATGGCCTGGCTGGCCTTGCGCGCCGCATCGGGATACACATTCGCATCCGCATCCTGCAGGAACGGCTGCAAGCTCCACCACGTGCCCGCGTCGCGCATCATGCGCGCGGATTCGTCATCGGCAAGCTGGCCGTGCTCGATGCTGCGCACGCCCGCGCGGATGGCCCGCTGTATGCCTTTCGGCGTGTAGACGTGGGCCATCACATAGGTGCCCCAGTCGGTGGCCGCTTCCACGCCGGCGCGCAGTTCGCGTTCCGAATACTGGGTGCTGTCGAGTGGGTCGTACATGGACGCCACGCCGCCGCCGGCCATCATCTTGATCTGCGTCGCGCCCAGCATCAGCTGCTCGCGCACGCGGCGCAGCACTTCCGCCTCGCCATCGGCGATCATGGCCATGCCCGCCGTTTCCGCCATGCCCAGCGGCGCGTTGGCCGCGCGGGGAATCTCCGAGCGCAGGCGGAAGTCGCCATGGCCCGAGGTTTGCGAAATCATGGCGCCGGACGGGAAGATGCGCGGGCCGTCGACGATGCCTTCATCGATGGCGCGTTTCAATGCAAACGCGGGGCCGCCAGGATCGCGCACGGACGTGAAGCCCCGCAGCAGGGTGCGCCGCGCTTCCTGCGCCGCCACCAGATATAAATAGCCGACGTCGGACGTCATGGCCGTCACCTGGCTGATGGCGGCCAGCATGGTGTGCCAGTGGGCGTCGATCAGGCCCGGCATGACCAGCTTGCCCTGGCAATCGATCACTTGCGCGCCTTCGACTTTCTCGCCGGCGGGCAGCAGGGCGGTAATCGTCGCCCCCGTCACCAGCACGTGGATGCCGGAACGGGGTGCCTTGCCCGTGCCGTCGAACAGGCGCAGATTGGTCAGCAATAGGGGGCGGTCGGATGCTTGCGGCTGCTGGGCGATGGCGTTGCTGGTGGATAATCCGATGAACGGCGCCAGCATGGCGGCCGTGCCGCCGAGAAATTGCCGGCGCCGCATGTCCGCCATCACCCGCTGGTGCAGGATGGTGAAGACCGTGCCGCCGCAGTCGCAGGCACGCGGCTTCAAGCCGCCCGTTTGCCACGTGTCCATCAGATGCTGCTCTTGTGCCAGGGCCATCGCGCCATCCTTTCATCGCTGCCGCACCGGGAGCGTGGCAGCAGGCAAAGTTAATGATTAGAAACTATTGCCATAGTTAGCCCGCAGCGGTGGCAAGTCAAGCGTGCACTTGCTTTACGGCAAAAAAAGGTGCATCGGCTGTTCACGGTGCCTGCTGGCCGCTATTTTCCCCTTCTCCTGCCGTGTAGTCGACAAAGCCGTCGCGGCGGCAAAAGCTGGCCAGCTGCATGCCGGCCTGGCGCGCGATGCGGATGGCCAGCGAGGTGGGCGCCGAGATGGTGGCGACGAGCCCGATATGCATGCGCGCCGACTTGCGCACCAGTTCATAGCTGGCGCGGCTGGACAGGAAGACGAAGCCGTCGTGCATGGCGATGCGGTGCAGCGCCAGGTAGCCGATCAGTTTATCGAGGCCGTTATGCCGGCCCACGTCCTCGAACACTTTTACCACCGCGCCCTCGGCCGTGCACCAGGCTGCCGCATGCACGCCGCCCGTTTTGTGCATCAGTTCCTGGTAAGGCAGCAGTTCGCGCGCGGCCCGGCCGAGGATGGCGCTGCTGGCCACCAGCGGCGGCAGGGGCCGCGTAATCTTTTCCGGCACCAGGTCCAGCAGGGCCAGGCTTTCGATGCCGCACACGCCGCAACCCGTGCGCCCCGTCAACGCGCGGCGGCGGGCCTTGAGCTTGATCAAATCGGGCTGCGCGATGGTCAGCCGCACTTCCGCACTGTCCGCGCCGCAGCACACGTCGAGGTCGTAGATGTCGCGCACGCTGCCGACGATACCCTCCGTCAAGGTAAAGCCGACGGCGAATTCCTCGAGGTCGCGCGGCGTGGCCATCATCACCGCGTGGGCGATGCCGTTGTAGACGAGGGCCACGGGATACTCCTCGGCCACCATGTCGTGGCCCGCCGTGGCCACGCCACCTTGGTGGCGCACCATGGGGACTTCCAGGAAACCGTCGCGTTCGATGGTGGTGATGCCGATGTCGCATTCCATGATTTTTCCTCCAGTTAATCGATCTGATAGCGGGGGCAGGGCCGTATCGAAGGCAGCAGCGGGTCGCCGTTCAATTCCAGCAGCGAGCGTTCCGTTTCGCGCGTCATGGCGTTCAGGGCCAGGCAGTTGGGCGCCAGGCCGAACGGTTCGGCGATCTGCTGCGCGATGGCTTCCAGCGCAAACAGGGTGTAGGCGACGAAGACGGAAATGAGGGGCGTGGCCACGCCGATGGCGTCCACCAGTCCCAGCGGCAGTAAAAAACAGTACATGTAGACGGTGCGGTGCACGAGCACGCCATACGGATACGGAATCGGCGTGTTCTTGATGCGCTCGCAGCCGGCCACGGTGGCGGCCAGGTCGTTGAGCTGGGTGTCGAGCATCCACAGCAGCTGCGTCTGGCCCGGCTGGCGCTGCACGGCCTCGTGCAGCATGGCGCGCACCGTGTGCAGCACGGCGACGGGCTTGAAGTTGACTCCCTGCAATTGCTGCACGTCGCCGGCCGGCAGGTAGCGCGCCAGGTCTTCTTGCGGATCCGTCTGGCGCAGCTGGTGCTTGAGCGCGTAGACGAAGGCGATCAGGCGGCGCAGCAGCAACTGGCGGTCCAGGCCGCTCGTTTCCTGCGGCAGATACGTGAGCGCCTGCGAAGCGAGGGCCCGCGCGGCGATCAGCAATTGCCCCCAGATATGCCGCGCCTCGACGAAGCGCGCATAGCTGGCGTTGTTGCGAAAGCCGAGAAAGATCGCCAGGCTGATGCCGACCATGGGAAACGGCGCCGTATCGAGCGGAATCTTGACGCCGAAGATACGGCCATCCGTCAGCAAGGCCAGCGAACTGACGACCAGCATCAGCAGCAATTGCGGGATGATGGCTTGCAGCACCGAGCCATCCCAGACGAACAGCATGCGAAACCAGTTGGTGGTGGGCCGAATGATCATGATTTGATGCCGATCAATGCTTGCGGGGCACGACTTTGCCCTCGAAGACGTAGTATTGGAACAGGTTGTAGCCGATCATGATCGGCAGCATGGAACCCATGCCGATCAGCATGAAGATCAGGGTCGGCTCGTCCGATGCGGCCGCCGCGATGCTCAGCTTGCCCGGCACCAGATCTGGAAAGAAACTGATGGCCAGGCCCGCGAACGACGCCAAAAACAGCACGATGGCGCCGCGGAACGGGCCGCGCACGCCGTTCACGTGCACGGCCCACAGGATGTAGATGAAGGCGCTGGCGGCGATGGCGGCCAGGGCCAGCAGCACGCCGAACACGCCCGGCTGCGCCCAGCGGTCGTGGCCGATGGCGCTGAAGACCATGGTGCCGGCCGACAGCACGATGGCGGCCGCGACCGTCGCCAGCACGCTGGTGGTGGCGTAGCGCCGCGCCGCCGCTTCCAGCTGGCCGCCCGTCTTCTTGATCAGATAAGTGCTGCCCAGCAGGCAGTACCCGGCCACCACGCCCAGCGCCGTGCACGCCGTGAAGGTACCGCTCAGCCAGCCCGGCTGCAAGCCCGTGATGACCTCGCCCAGCACGACGCCCTGCGCCACGGCGGCCAGCAGGCTGCCCACGCCGAAGACCAGATCCCACAGGCGCTTGTTGCCGGCCGCATGGCGGAACTCGATCGAGGCGCCGCGCATTATCAGGCTGGCGATCAGCAGCATGATGGGAATGTACAGCTGTTCCAGCAGGGTGGCGTAGGCGCTGGGAAACGCGCCGAACAGGGCGCCGCCCACCACCACCAGCCAGGTTTCATTGGCGTCCCACACGTGGGCGATCGACTGGAAGATCAGGTTGCGTTCCTGCTCGCGGCCGGTGAACAGGCTGAGGATGCCCACGCCCAGGTCAAAGCCGTCCGTGACCACGTAAAACACCAGCATCAGGCCGATCAGGCCGAACCAGGCATTGCCCAGCATGGCATGCGAATTGATATCCATTACATACTCCTTGATTGATGGGGGCGCATTTCAATACCCCGCGGCATGGGCGGCGTCCGGCAGCGGCAGCGCCACGTCCGGGCCTTGCTGCAGCCATTTCTTGGCAAACACAAAGAAAGTGACGAACAACACGATGTAAAACACGAAGAACATCAGCATGCTGCCGGCCACGGCGTGGGCCGCCACGTCGGAAACGGCGTCGCGCGTGCGCAGCAAGCCGTACACGACCCACGGCTGGCGTCCCACTTCGCGCACGATCCAGCCGCACTCGACGGCGATGTAGGGCAGCGGTATCGTCAGCACCCAGGCCAGCAGCAGCTTGCGGTTGCGCACGAACTCCTGCACCCGTCCGCCCACCTTGCGCCAGGCGACGAAGGTCCAGAACGCCAGCAGCACGAACCACATGCCGATGCCGGCCATGGCGCGGAACGCGTAGTACAGCAGCGGCAGCATGGGCGGCTGGTCTGCGCGGGCGATGTCGGCCAGGCCCGTGATCTTGCCCGTGGCGCTATGCGTGGCGATCACGCTGAGCATGCCGGGCACTTCGAGCGACCAGTCGTTCTTCTGTTCCGCCTGGTTGGGCCAGGCCAGCAGGGACCAGGCCGCCCCTTCGCCATCGGGATTCGTGTGCCAGTGGCCTTCGATGGCCGCGCCCTTGGCGGGCTGGGTCTTGAAGACGTCGACGCCGCTCGAATCGCCGAGCCACACTTGCAACGGAGCAATGACCAGCAGCAGCATCAGCGCCAGCTTGAACGAGCGGGCGAAGAAGGCCGGTTCGCGGCGCTTGAACATATACCAGGCGGAAATGCCGGCGATGACGATCAAGCCCGTTTCCACGGCGGCCACCCACATGTGGCCCACGGCCCAGGCCATGTCGGGATTGAAGATGGCGGCCACGTAATCGGTGACGATGATCTTGCCGTCCACCACGCGCACGCCGGCCGGCGTCTGCATCCAGGAATTGGCGACCATGATCCAGAACGAGGAAATGCTGGAACCGAGCGCCACCATGCCGGTGGCAAACAGGTGCACGCCCTTCGGTACGCGGCCCCAGCCGAACATCATGACGCCGATGAAGCCCGCTTCCAGCATGAAGGCCATGGCGCCCTCGAAACCGAGGATGTTGCCGATGAACTGGCCGGAATGGTGCGAGAACGGCGCCCAGTTGGTGCCGAACTGGAATTCCAGGGGAATCCCGCTGACGACGCCGACGGCGAAGTTAAGCACCAGCAGCTTGCTCCAGAAGCGCGCGTGGCGGTAGTAGACGGGGTCGCTGGTGCGCAGCCACAGCGCCTCGACAACGAACAGGAACAGCGACAGGCTGATCGTCAATATGGGCCACAGGATGTGGAAGATGGCCGTCATCGCAAATTGCGCGCGCGACAGGTCCAGGGTATCGAAACAACATGGCGTTCTCCTGATCAACTGAGGGCGGCCGAAGGCGCCAGCAGCACGGGGATGGATTTGAAGGTCGGCGTGCGCGAACCGTGGCCCACGCTGTCGAGCGGCACCAGCGGATTGGTTTCCGGGTAGTAGGCGCCGATGCAGCCGCGCGGAATGTCGTACTCGACCAGCAGGAAGCGGTCGGCGCGGCGTTCGATGCCGTCATGCCACACGCCGATCAGGTCGACCCAGTCGCCGGCCGCAAAGCCCAGCATGGCCAGGTCGTCCTTGTTGATGAAAACGACGCGGCGCTGGCCGAACACGCCGCGGTAGCGGTCGTCCATGGCGTAGATCGTCGTGTTGTACTGGTCGTGCGAACGCGTGGTCATCAGCACCATCAAGCGCTCGCCATATTGCTGGCGCGCGCGGTGGATCGGCGTATCGAGTTCCACGGCGTTGACGAGGAATTGCGCCTTGCCGCTGTCCGTCTTCCACACTCTTTCGCGCGAAGCGATTTCCAGGTGGAAACCGCCCGGTTTGGCCACGCGCAAGTTGTAGTCGAAAAAGTCGTCGAACACTTGCTCGATGGAATCGCGCAGCAGCGCATAGTTGCCGGAATAGCGCAGCCAGTCGATCTTCTCGCTGCCCACGGTCGCCTGCGCCATGCCGGCCACGATGGCGATTTCCGAGCGCAGATTGGGCGAGGCGGGCTGGTTCATGCCGAACGAGATGTGCACCATGCTCATCGAGTCTTCCACCGTCACGCCTTGCGCCACGCCTTGCTGCACGTCGATTTCCGTGCGGCCCAGGGTGGGCAGGATCAGCGCATCCTTGCCGTGCACGAGGTGGCTGCGGTTGAGCTTGGTGGCGATGTGCACCGTCAGGTCGCACGACCGGAGCGCATCCCAGGTGCGCGGCGTGTCCGGCGTGGCCATCGAGAAATTGCCGCCCAGGGCGACGAACACTTTGACCTTTTTCTCCAGCATGGCTTCGATGGTGCCGACGGCGTCATAGCCGTGGTGGCGCGGCGGTTCAAAACCGAACACCAGGCCCAGGCGGTCGAGGAACTCCTTGGTCGGCTGTTCCTCGATGCCCATGGTGCGGTCGCCCTGCACGTTCGAGTGGCCGCGCACGGGGCACAGGCCCGCGCCGCGCTTGCCGATATTGCCGCGCATCATCATCAAGTTCGACAGGATCTGCACCGTGGCCAGCGAATTCTTGTGCTGCGTCACGCCCATGCCCCAGGTGGCGATGACGGCCTTGCCTTTGACATAGATCTGCGTCAACTCTTCGATCTTGTCGCGCGCCACGCCCGATTCGGCCAGCAGCAAGTCCCAGCTTTCCGCGCGCAGGTCGGCGGCGAAGGCGTCGAAGCCGCTCGTGTGTTCGGCGATGAAGGCGCAGTCGAGCACGCGTTCCTGGCCGTGGGCGATGGCGTCATCATCGAGCTCGACGACGCGCTTGGCCATGGCCTTGATCAGCGCGAAGTCGCCGCCCAGCGTGGGGCAGATGAACAGCGAGCAAATGTTCGTGCTGCCGCCCGTCAGCATTTCCAGCGGATGCTGGGGGCTGGTGAAGCGTTCCAGGCCCCGTTCGTGCAGCGGGTTGATGGAGACGATGGTGGCGCCGCGGCGCGACGCTTCGCGCAATTCGCCCAGCATGCGCGGGTGGTTGGTGGCCGGGTTCTGGCCGAACAGCAGCAGGGTGTCCGCATGTTCGAAATCGTCCAGCAGCACCGTGCCCTTGCCGATGCCGACCGTTTCCGGCAAGCCGCGGCTCGTCGCTTCGTGGCACAGGTTGGAACAGTCGGGGAAGTTGTTGGTGCCATAGGCGCGCACGAACAGTTGGTACAAAAAGGCCGCTTCGTTGCTGGCGCGGCCCGACGTGTAGAAGGCGGCCTGGTTCGGGTCGTCCAGCGCGTGCAAATGGTGCGCCACGAGGGCGAACGCGTCGTCCCAGGCTATCGCCTGGTATTTGTCGCTGGCCGCGTCGTACACCATGGGGTCCGTCAAGCGGCCATGTTGTTCCAGATCATAGTCCGACTGTTCCATCAATTCCGTGACCGTGTGTTCCTGGAAAAACTCGGGGCGCACGCGCTTGCTCGTCGATTCGGCAGCCACGGCCTTGACGCCGTTTTCGCAGAATTCGAACGTCGACGCGTGTTCGCGGTCGGGCCAGGCGCAGCCGGGACAGTCGAAGCCGTCGGGCTGGTTTTGCTCGAACAGCGAGCGGTAATTGCCCGCGCTGACTTTTTCCTTGAACAGATTGATGGCCACGTACTTGAGGGCACCCCAGCCGGCCGCGGCATGGGTGTAGGGCGCGATGCGCGCGTCGGACTTTGGCTTGCTCATGATGACTCTCCTGGTGATATGCGATGGGACAATCACATGGTAGGGGCGGCGGACTCCCCCGTAGGCGCACAGTTCCGGACAAAAAAACAGAGTACAGATGGCAAGATGACGATGCCGGTCGCGCCGGCGCCGGCCGTGATTTATGATGTGGACAAGGAGAAAAACATGCACAGGGAAGACAAGGAAGATAAGGAAGATGGAATCGACGCGGCGCTGATAGCGCTGCTGGCGCTGCTGTGGCAAGCGCGGCAGGAGGCGCCCGAGAAACCGTGGTCGCTGGCCAAGCTGGCCAAGCGGGCAGGGGTACAGATGAGTACGTTGTTGCGCCAGCTCAATGCGCTGTCCAGCGCGCAACTGGTGAGCGTGACGACGGCGGAGAGCGGCGGCAGTGCATCCTTGAGCGCGGCGGGCGCTGAGCTGTGCGCCAGCGTATTTACTTCACCGCAAGAAGAGTAGCCGCGTGTCTGTACTCTATCGGCTGGCGCCGGACTGTACCTCCTGGCATGCCCCCTTTCGTCCTATGCTGGACACTGACGAATGCACATCAAGGGGGAAGCACAATGAACACCATCCTGTATCCGCAGCCGGCGCTCCGGCAGCCAGACTATATCGAGCCGTGCGTGGACATGCTGGGCCGCCCCCTGACGGACTTGCGCATTTCCGTCATTGACCAGTGCAACTTCCGCTGCACCTATTGCATGCCGGCCGAACTGTACCCCAGCGATTACCCGTTTCTGCCATCGAGCGAGCGCCTGTCTTTCGAGCAGATCGAAACGATGGCGCGCGCCTTCGTGCGCCTGGGCGTGGATAAGATCCGCATCACGGGCGGCGAGCCGCTGCTGCGCAAGAACCTGGAACGGCTGATCGAGCGCCTGGCGCGGCTCGCCACGCCGGACGGGCGCGCCGTGAGCATCGCGCTGACGACGAATGGCAGCTTGCTGGCCGCCAAGGCGCGCTCGCTGAAGGAGGCGGGCCTGGACCGGGTCACCGTCAGCCTCGACAGCCTGGATAACGGCATCTTCCAGCGCATGAATGGCGTCGATTTTCCCGTCGAGAAAGTGCTGCACGGCATTGAGGTAGCGCAAGCCGTCGGTTTGCACCCCGTGAAGGTCAACATGGTCGTGCAGAAAGGCGTCAACGACAGCCAGATCGTGCCGCTGGCGCGCCATTTCCGCCACACGGGCGTGATCCTGCGCCTGATCGAATTCATGGACGTGGGCGGCATCGGCGCCTGGTCGCGCACGCACGCACGTCGTCACGTCGGACGCGGCGCGCGCGCTGATCGCGGCGGAATTTCCCCTTGTATCGCTGGGCGAAGGCAAGCCGATCTCGCACGAGACGGCCAGCCGCTACAGTTATCTCGATGGCGGCGGCGAAGTGGGCTTCATTTCCAGCGTGTCGCAGCCGTTCTGCGGCGACTGCAGCCGCGTGCGCGTCTCGTCCGATGGCAAGCTGTTTACCTGTTTGTTCGCCCATGACGGCCTCGACCTGCGTCCCCAGCTTGATCCTGCGCAAGGCCCGCAAGGGCTGGAAACCGTGCTGCGCCGGCACTGGCAGCGCCGTGGCGACCGCTACTCGGAAGTGCGCGGCGCCCTGGCCCAGGCCGGCGGCGCCCAGCGCAAGCAGTATCCCACCGTGCGCATGTCGCTGGTGGGCGGGTGAATGGTTTACAGGAACTCGGTGATCAGTTTGCCCAGCAGGATGATCGCCTGTTCCACGTCCGCGTTCCACGGATAGCTGTAGTTGAGGCGGATGCAGTGCTTGTAAGCCTGGCTGACGGAAAACATGCGCCCCGGCCCCACCGTGATCCTGCATTCCAGCGCGCGCCGGTACAGTTGCATCGAGTCCACGTTGCCCGGCAACTCCACCCACAGCACGTAGCCGCCCTGCGGTTGCGAGACTTTGGTGCCGGCGGGAAAGAAGCGCAGCACGGCGGCGGCCATGATGCGCGCCTGCTGGGCGTAGGCCTTGCGGGTGCGGCGCAGATGCTGTTCGTAGCCGTCGTTCTGCAGGTATTCGGCGATGGCCAGTTGCGGGAACGACGAGGTGGTGAGCGTGTTGAGGAATTTGAGTTCCTCCACCTTGCCCCGGTAGCGCCCGGCCAGGGCCCAGCCCACGCGCTGGGCGGCGCTGAGGCTCTTGGAAAACGAGGAACAGTGCAGCACCAGGCCCTTGCGGTCGTAGGACTTGAGCGAGGACGGGTGGGCGTCGCCGTAATACAGCTCGTTGTAGACGCCGTTTTCGATGGCGGGCACGTCGTGCTGCTCCAGCAGCTGGACCAGGGCCCGCTTGCGCTGGTCCGACATCTGGAAGCCCAGCGGATTCTGGAAGTTCGGCATCACCATGACGGCGGCGATCGGCTGCCGGGCCATGATGTCGGCCAGCGCTTCAATGCTGATGCCGTCATACGGATCGGTGGACACTTCCACCACCTTCATGCCCAGCCGCTCGACGGCCAGCAGCATCGCATAGAAGGTGGGCGATTCGACGGCGATGGTGTCGCCCGGCCTGGCCACGGCTTGCAGGCACAGGTTGATGGCTTCCGTGGCGCCCACGGTGACGATGATTTCGTCGGGATCGACGGCCAGGCCGTTTTCCAGGTAGCGGCGGGCGATTTCGCGTATCAGTTGCGGGTTGCCCGGCGGCAGGTCGTCCGTCACGCTCCAGTCGCGGTTGCGGCGCGCCACGGCGCTCGCGTACTGGTTGATGCGTTCCCACGGAAACAGCGCGGGATCGGGGTAGGGCGAGCCCAGCGGAATGGCGTCGTGCAAGCCGATCGAGCGCAGGGTCGACAGCACCAGGCGGCTGACGTGCACTTCGGCCGGCACGGTGCTCGGCTGGGATGCCTGCATGCACAGGTCGGCCGGCTGCGCATCGCCGGCGCGGGGCCGCACGAAGTAGCCGGACTGGGGCCGGCTTTCGATCACGCCCATGCCTTCCAGCTTGACATAGGCGCGCAGCACCGTCGTGATGCTCAGCTTGTGCTGCTGGCTGGTCTGGCGCACGGAGGGAATGCGTTCCCCGGGCAAGAGCACGCCCTGGGCCACCAGTTGCTCGATGTCGCCGACGAGCTTTTCATACAATTTCATGCAATGGTATCCATTCTTGATTCTTGCTCTACGTCATTGCATTATCGTCCAATTCATGACGACCTATAGTTACAATTATCATGTTGCCTAAATGAAACTGCCATCCGGCACTTCTGGTTTAAGATTCACCTGGAAAACGAAAAAGGAACATCTGTCATGGCAATTCCACAAAGCATGCTGTCCGTCGTCGCGCGCGACGAAGTGCATTTGCAGTTCAATGTGAAGGCCGGCGTTGAACCGGAGCAGCTGTTCAGGGTGCTGGGCAAGCTGTGGGAATCCGGGGTCACGGGCATCCTGGACCCCACCCTGAACCGCCACCATCAGTTGACGGGCGGCACGGCCAATGTGGTGCTGGGATTCCGGCCCGAGCTGTGGCGCGCCGCCTGTCCCGGCTGCGTGCCGGACAACATGGCATCGTTCGCGCACGACCTGGTGGGCGCCAACGGCAAGACGGCGCCGGCCACCCAGCACGATTTCTGGGTCTGGATCACGCAGTCGAACGCGGCCACCCTGTACGACAGCATGCGCACGACGCTCACCTTGCTGGGTCCCTTTGCCGAGCTGGCCAGCGAACAGGTGTGTTTTCCGTATCATAACAATGTGACTTTCGACGGCTTTGCCGACGGCGTCGCCAACCCGAATCCGTTCCGCGCCAATGGCGTGGCCATCATTCCGGACGGCGAGGCGGGTGCGGGCGGCTCGACCGTGCTGCTGCAGAAATGGCGCATGGACGTGGAGCGCCTGCGCGCCTTGCCCGTGCACGCGGCGGAGCAGGTGTGGGGCCGCACCAAGGCCGGCAGCCATGAATTGTCGCCGCTGCCCGTCGATTCCCACGTGGGCCGCAACCAATTTCTGCGCGATGGCGAGGAAGTCGATATCGTGCGCCGCAATGCCAATTACGCCAATGCTGCCGAGGCGGGCGTCATGTTTGTCGGTTTCAGCCGCGACATCACCGTGACCATGGGCATGCTGCGGCAAATGTACGGCGTAGGCTATGATGGCGTCACCAAGACGGACAGGCTGCTGGATTTTTCCACGGCGCTGTCGTCGGCGATCTATTTCGTGCCCAGCATCGACGCCTTGCTGGCCGTGGGCATTTCGCCGGCGGATCCCGGCTAAGGGCCGCCCCGGCGGTCCCTATTTTTACTTAACTAGGAGTTTTCCATGCGTATTCGTCCCGCCACACTGTTGTCCACCTTGATACTGGGCAGCGTCGTCTTCAGCGCTTCCGCTTCCGCCGTCGGCCTGGGTTTCCTGGCAGATACGCCGATGGCTTACCTGAACAAGAACGACAAGCCCGTCTTCGTGAAAGCCGTCACCGACGTGCTCAATGACAAGAAGGATGGCGAAACCGTGCAATGGAGCAATGAAGGCTTGCGCAATTCCGTGCGCATCGCCGCCGACATCACGGCCAGCGACACGGAAAAGACGGACGCGCAAACCTGCCGCAAGGTGCAGGTGGGCTTGAACGCCAAGGGCCAGGAACAGACCCTGAAGCTGAAAGTGTGCAAGACCGGCACGGCCGCGTGGAAAGTGGCGAAGAGCTGACAGTCCGTGCATTCCCTTGCCGGTCCTGCGCCGGCAAGGTGACGACTTTCTCATAGCTAAGTCTGGCAGCGGTTAGAATCACGCTTTACCCTCACTTTTGTCACCTGCATGCAGCAAAGTCGCCTCCTGTTCTTCCGCCTGGCCGGCCAGTTTCGCCGCTATGGCGCCATCGTTGCCGCCACCTTGCTGGCCGTGGGCGTGGCGTCTGCCACCGATGTATTGTTGATTCGACAATTGCAAAACGTCGTCGACGCCATGCGCGCGACGGCCAGCACGCAGGCCGCGCCCGCGTCCGGCGTGATGGGCATGCTGCAGGGCTGGGTCGACCGTTTCTTGCCGGCACAGGCGGGGCAGGTGGACTTGTGGGTGATTCCCGCCACCATCCTGGGCCTGGCCGTGCTGCGCATGGTATCGAGCTTTGCCGGCGATTACGGTTCCGTATGGCTATCGAGCCGGGTGCAGGCCGATCTGCGCGAAAAGATGTTCGCCACCATCATGCGCCTGCCCAGCCGCTTCTTCGACACCACCACCACCAGCCTGACGCAGTCGCGCGTGGCCTTCGACGCCAGCCAGGTGTCGCAGGCGGGCTTGAACGTGCTCAACGTGATGGTGCGCGATTCCGTCGCCACCATCGGCTACCTGGTCCTGCTGTTCAGCATCGACGTGAAACTGGCCCTGTTCTGCATGGCCTCGATGCCCATCGTCGCCATCGTCGTGACCCTGGCGGGCCGCCGCATGCGTCACCTGAGCAAGAGCTCGCAGCAAGCCGTGGGCGAGCTGACGTCCGTGCTGGACGAAAGCATCGCCGGCCAGCGCGTGGTGAAAATCTTCGGCGGGCAAGACTATGAGCAGGCGCGTTTCGTCGACGTCGTCAAGCGCAACCGCCAGCTGGCCGTCAAGCATGCGGCCACGTCCGCCATGAATTCCGGCTTCATCATGATGCTCGTCGGCATCACCCTGTCGTCCGTGATCTATTTCGCCATGCTGCGCGCGCAAAGCGGCGCCATCACGCCGGGCGCCTTCGTTGCTTTCATGGGCGCGCTGATGGCCATGCAGTCGCCGATCAAGAATTTAACGAAGATCAATGAGCCGCTGCAGCGGGGCCTGGCGGCGGCCGAATCCGTCTTCGGCTTGATCGACACGCCGCTGGAACCGGATCCGGGCACCATCGCCCCGGCCGCCGTGCAAGGCAATCTGTCCCTGCAGAACGTGCACTTCCGCTACAACAGCGACGATCCCGATGCGCCCACGGCCTTGAGCGATATCACGCTCGACATCTGCGCCGGCGAAACGGTGGCCCTGGTGGGCGGCTCCGGCGGCGGCAAGACGACCTTGCTGGGCTTGCTGCCGCGCTTCTATGACGTCAGCGGCGGCCGGATTTTGCTCGACGGCGTCGACGTGCGCGACTACGCCTTGCTGGCCCTGCGGCGCCAGTTCGCCCTCGTCAGCCAGGATGTGATTTTGTTCAACGACACGATGGCGGCGAATATCGCGTATGGCGACCCGGCCCCGGACCAGGACAGGATTGAAAGCGTCGGCGCGCGCCGCCTACGCGCACGACTTCATCATGCAACTGCCGCAAGGCTACGCAACCCAGGCGGGGCAGAACGGTTCGCGCCTGTCGGGCGGGCAACGCCAGCGCCTGGCCATTGCCCGCGCGCTGTACAAGGATGCGCCGATACTGCTGCTCGATGAAGCGACCAGCGCGCTGGACACGGAGTCGGAGCGTTCCGTGCAGGCGGCGCTGGAAGTGCTGATGCGCAACCGCACCACCATCGTCATCGCCCACAGGCTGTCCACCATCGAAAGCGCCGACCGCATCGTCGTCATGCAGGGCGGCCGCCTGGTCGAGTCGGGCAGCCATGCCGCCTTGCTGCAGCAGGGCGGCGCGTATGCACGGCTGCATGCGAGCCAGTTATCTCCCGTCAAGGATGGCATGGGCTGATGTGTGGCGCGCCAGCGCATCCGCCGGGCCGGAGCCGGACCAGCAGGTTCGTCCCGGCCTTTTTTTATGGGGCGGCAATCGTGCCCATGGCGAACGGCGCTTGCCTTTATGATAGTGGCCGTAAAGCAACATGAGCAATGGAGCAACATGAAGAATCAACAGACGATGCGCTGGCTGCTGGCCGCCGCGTTGGGCATGGGCGCAGCCCTGCCATTGGTGGCACAGGAAGATGCGCCGTTGCCGGCAACGGCTTCCGATCACGCGCAAGAAGAGGACAAGACCATGTATCTGGATGAAAATTTCATGCCAAGCAACCAACGCCGCGCCGTGTATGCGCTGCGCACGCCGCCGGAGCGCGACGAGGCGCTGGGCGCCTGGCATGTGCGGCTCGAATTTCCCGACACGCCGGGCGTGCTGGCCTTTGAAACCTATGCCACGGATCTGGACTTGAGCCAGATCAAGTTCGTGCGTTTTCGCAAGTCCTACTACGAGAATGGCCAGCTGCTGCGCGAAACCTACTTCAATGCCCAGGGCGAGGAGCTGCTGGGCGGCTGCGTGTACTTCGAGAATGGCCAGGTCCAGCGCGGGTCACGGCGTTGCCGAACGGACGCGACAGCATCTCGGAAACGTATCACAAGAACGGCCAGCTGATGAGCCGCACGCTGTACCACGGCGACGAGATGGCCGATGGCGAGCACGTGTCGTATGGCGCGAATGGCGCCGTCAGCAACCGCTCGTATCGGCGCAATGGCCAGATGGATGGCCTGGAGGAATCGTTTTATGCGGATGGCAAGCTGCACCGTAAGGGGCGGTACGTCGATGGCAAGCGCGAGGGCGAGTTTGTCCGGTATGCCCAGGACGGCAAGGTGCTGGCCAGGACCGTCTGGGTGCACGGCCAGCCCGACGGATGGTCGTTTGAAAGCCATGGCAATGGCGTCGTGTCGAACAAGACGCTGTACCAGAAAGGCGCCGTGCTCAGCTTGCAAACGTGGGGGCCGAATGGCCGGCCCAACTTTGCGTGGCAGAAAGACGCGCAGGGGCGCGACCATGGCGACACGACGGACTGGCATGCCAACGGCGTGCGCGCCAGCGTGACGCCGTTTGTCGAAGGCCAGCGCCACGGCTTGCTGCAGACCTGGTACAGCGACGGCAGCCTGCGGCAGATCGTGCCGTATGAACACGGCAAGAAGCACGGCATCGAGCGCCAGTGGGACAAGACGGGCAAGCTGGTGCTGGAACAGACGTGGCAGGCTGGCCAGCCCGTGGCCGCGAAATAGGGGGGGGATCGCATGCGGTACGGACAGAAAATGCGCCTGGCCCTGCTGGCGGCGCTCATGACGGTGCTGCCGCTGGCGGCGCAGGCGCAGGCGCCGGCTGGCGGCACATCGTTCTATGACAGCGGCCGGCTCCAGCAAAAAGTGACCGTGCTGCCGAACGGGCGCGACCGCATTGCCGAGACCTACCACGAGAATGGCCAGCTGATGAACCGCATCACTTACCACGGCCAGCGGATGGCCGATGGCGAGTATGTGTCGTATGGCCCGAATGGCAAGGTCAGCAGCCGCGCTTTCCTGAAGGACGGCAGGATGCATGGCTTGCAGCAATTGTTTTACGCCGACGGCAAGCTGTTCCAGCGCAGCCATTTCATCCATGACAGGCAGGATGGCGAGGCCGTCACCCTGGCCGAGGATGGCAAGGTGCTCGCCAGCATGATATGGCGCAATGGCGAGCCCGACGGCTGGTCGTTCGACAGCCATGACAATGGCCAGCTGGCGCAGAGAGCGCTGTACCGCAGGGGCAAGTTGCTCCGCATGCAGAAGTGGGGCAGCAATGGCCAGCCGACCGTTGCCTGGCAGCAGGATGCGCAAGGGCGCGAGCAGGGCGACGTGACGCAGTGGCATGACAGCGGCGTGCGCGCCCAAGTCACTCCCATGCGCGACGGCCAGCGCCACGGCTTGCTGCAAAGCTGGTACGGCGACGGCAGCCTGCGGCAACTGGTGCCCTACGAACACGGCAAGAAGCACGGCGTCGAGCGCGAGTGGGATCCGTCCGGCAAGCTCGTGCTGGAGCAGGCCTGGCGCCATGGGGAGCCTGTAACAAGCAGTTAGTGGAGGGCCGTCTTTGCAGGTATCATGCAGGGATTCCGGCCCGCCAGCAGGCGCGAAGCCGGCAGGATAACTGGAGGCAACGGTGGTGGAAGCGGAAGTATCGGCGGTGGCCAAGGCGCAAAGCCTGGCCTTGCAAAACATGCGCGTCGTCATGCGCGCGGCGCAGCGGCATTCGGCACAGGTCGAAAAGCAATGCGGCGTGTCGGGCGCACAACTGTGGGTGATGCAGGAATTGCTGGAGCGGCCAGGCCTGCGCATGGGCGAGCTGGCAAGCAAGATGTCCATCCACCAGACGACGGCCAGCAACTTGGTCGAGGCGCTGGTGAAAAAAACCTATGTGCGCAAGGCGCGCGACCAGCCCGACCAGCGCGTCGTGACGCTGACCCTGACGGTGGAAGGGCATGCCGTGATCGCCGGCGCGCCGCAGCCGGCGCGCGGTTTGCTGCCCAGTGCGCTGGCGCAGCTCGATGCCGCCAGCCTGGCGCACCTGAACCATGGCTTGAGCGCCTTGCTGGCCGTCGTCGCCCCCGATGACAGGCAGGCGGGCATGCAGCCTTTTCCGTTCACCATGTAGCCGCCGGCAAGCGTGTGGCCGGGCCGCTCCGCTTGCCCTTATCATCGGCGCTGTCGCAGTGTTGATGAAAGCATGCCTTGAAGATCGTCATTCCCGTTTTGCTGGCTACCGTCCTGGCCGGTTCATCCCTTTCCATGGCCACTGAGTCGGCCACCCGATACTTCGACGCGGATTATCAGCCTGCCGGGCGGGCCGCCGCCATGTACGAGCAGCGCGCGCCGCTGCGCCACGACGCGGGCCGCCAGGCCTGGCACTGGCAGCTGCACTTCGCGCAGCCGCCAGGCAAGCTGCACATGGATGCCTGGCTGCGCGGCGCGGATCCTGAGTCGTCCGACTACGTCCACCAGCGCAGCGTGTATTTCGCCGATGGCCAGCCGGCGCTGCTGGAAGAGCGCAACGGCGAGGGCGACTTCGACGGCGTGAACGTCGCCTGGTATGCGGATGGCACGCTAAAAAGCCGCAAGGCTTACCGCGGCGGCGAGTACGAGGGCTTGCATAGCCACTACCATGCGAATGGCCAGCTGAGCCGTGAATTGCGGTACCAGGCGGGCCAGCCTGCCGATGGCGAATACCTGAGCTTTGACGAGCGTGGCCAGGTCAGCAACCGCGCCCATTTTGCCGATGGCGTGCTGTCGGGCGAAGTGACAGCGTTTCATCCGAATGGCCGGCTGGCCGAGCGCGGGACGTACCTGGACGGCCAGCGCGAGGGCCTGTACGAGGCCTGGTGGCCGGACGGCCGCGAAAAAGCGCACCTCCATTACGTGCATGGGGAAAAGCACGGGCTGGAGCGCAACTGGGCCGAGGACGGCACGCGCACCGTTTGCGCATGGCAGGACGGCAGCTTGCTGCGCCCCTGCAGCCATTTTTAGTTCGGTGGCGCCGGCAGCCGCTGCAGCTGCAGCTGGGCCAGCGCGCCGTACAGCGGTTCGCTGAGCACGCGCGAGACGGTGCTGGCCACCACCGCGCAGGCCATCAGGCTCAGCACCATGCCGTGGCCGTCGACCATTTCCATGACGATGATGAACGCCGTCAGCGGCGCCTGCGTGGCGGCGGCCAGGAAACCCACCATGCCCAGCGCGATCAGCGCGGGCGCGTGCGGGTAGTGCAGCAATTGCGCAATGTCATGCCCGATGCCGGCGCCGATGGCCAGGGATGGGGCGAAGATGCCGGCCGGCACGCCCGACCACACGGTCAGCCACGTCGCCACATATTTGAAGGCCACAAAGGCCGGTGCCGCGTCGCTGGAACCTTCCAGCATGGCGCGCGTGGCCACGGTGCCGCTGCCGAACGTGGCGCCGTGGCTGGCGATGCCGATGGCCGCCACCAGCAAACCGCAGACGGCGGCGAACAGCACGGGCCGGCCTGTTCTCCACGCGGACAATTTCCCCAGCGGATTGCCCCGGGCGGACGCCAGCAGCAGCCGCGCAAACAGGCCGCCGGCCACGCCCGCGACCAACGTTACCAATAAACCTGGCAGTGCCAGCGCCAGGCCGATGGGGCCCGGATGGATGATGCCGAAATGGGTGGCATTGCCGTGGATGGACACGGCCATCATGCCGGCCAGCACGATGCCGGCGACAATCAAGCCGCTGTTGCGCTGCTCGGGCGAGCGCGACAATTCCTCGATGGCGAACATGACGCCCGCCAGCGGCGTGTTGAAGGCGGCCGCGATGCCGGCCGCGCCCCCGGCCACCAGCAGCGAGTGGGCGCTCACCTGCGAATGGCGCGGCAGCCAGCGCCGCGCGGCGAGCATCACGCCGGCGGCGATCTGCACGGACGGCCCTTCGCGCCCCAGCGACAATCCCCCCAGCAAGCCGCCCGCCGTCAGGCCGATTTTCGCGGCGCTGAGTTTCAGGGACACGAACAGCGAGCGCTGCTCCGGCGCCACGGCCGGGTCCAGTGCCGCCATCACTTGCGGGATGCCGGAACCGGCCGCGCCCATCGCGTAGCGGCGCGTCAGCCAGACGAGCAGGGCGGCGCAGGCGGGCGTCCACAGCAGGGCGAACCACCAGGCCTTGCCGTTAAAAAAGAGAAAACAATCGAGCGCTGTTTCCGCCAGCCACGTAAAGCCCACGACGACGAGGCCCGCGACGGCGGCCATGCCGACGACGACGGCGCGCGACCACCACAGGCGCGGGTTGGCAAATTCATGCTTGAAGGCAGAGGGGATGTCGTGCAAGTGCTTCATTGCGGCAAGTCCTGGAAGGGGCGCGCAAGGCGTCGGGGAGGCTTGCCATTATATAGATGTATTTGCTCAAATGTATTTGCGGGGTTTTAATTGTGGAACTTCAGTTGTGGAACTGCTACACGAACAGTTCGCGCCGCGCGCTCTGGCTGATGGCGACGGTGGCCGGGTGGCTCAAACGGCGTTCCGTGGTGATCGCATACACTTGCTCGACGAGGCTGTCGACCCGCCCCAGCGCCACCACGCCATGCTGTTCGCATACCTGGGGCGCGATCACGGTGGGGGCGAAGAACAGGCCGGCGCCGGACTGGCCGAACGCTTGCATCATGGCACTGTCGTCGAATTCGCCCACGATGCGCGGGTGCAGATTGTGCTCGCCCAGCCATTGCAGCAGGCGGCCGTAGATGGCGAAATCCTCGCCCGGCAGCAGCAGCGGCGCGCCGTCGAGGCAGCGGGGAAAGCCGCCTTCCAGGGTGGCAGCCAGCGCCGGCGTGCCGAACAGGGTCATGCCGCTTTCGCCCAGCAGGTGGTTGTAGCCGCGCACGCTCAAATGGGACGGCATGGGGCGGTCGGCGATGATCAGGTCCAGCCGGTGCACGGCCAGATCCGCCAGCAGGCTGGCCAGCCGGCCTTCGCGGCAGATCATGCGCAGCGGTTCGGCCAGGCCCAGCGCCGGTTCGACGAGGCGGCAGGCGATCAGTTTCGACACGGAATCGGCGCAACCGACGCGAAACGTGGTCGTCGCCGTGCGCGACTGGTCACGCACGATTTCCAGCAATTCATCGCCCGTGCTGAAGATCTCTTCCGCATGGCTGAGGATGCGCCTGCCCGTCTCCGTCAATTCCAGCTTGCGCCCGCTGCGGCGGAACAGTTCCACGCCCAGGGTGTCGGCAAAGTCGCTGAGTTGGCCGGAAATCGATTGCGGCGTCAGGTGCAGCTGCTCGGCCGCGCGGGCGATGCTGCCCGTCTTGGCCACCATCCAGAAATAGCGCAAGTGCTTGAAGTTGAGTGTCGACATGTTTGTTCCCGGCAAATTAATGCATCGACTTTTTCGATGTATTCGTAAATTATATTCGATTTGTTCGATGTTTATATTCAGCCTATGATGACTGCTCAATTCATGCAAGGAGAATGCCATGGGCATCAGGATACAGACAGATTATTGCGGAGGCCGCCGATGAACGGCCTGGAGAGCATTGCAACGGCGCCCATGTGGGCCGGTTTCATCGCCTTCGTCCTGCTGATGCTGGCGCTGGACTTGTTCGTCTTCGGCGGCAACAAGGCGCACAAGGTGGGCGTCAAGGAAGCGGCGACGTGGTCGCTCGTGTGGGTCAGCCTGGCCCTGCTGTTCAACGGCGGCCTGTGGTGGTATCTGAACGGCACGGCCGGTCCCGAGATCGCCAACCAGAAGGCGCTGGAGTTTTTCTCCGGCTACCTGATCGAAAAAGCCTTGTCGGTCGATAACGTGTTCGTCTTCCTGCTGATCTTCAGCGCCTTCCAGGTGCCGATCCAGTACCAGCGCCGCGTGCTGATCTATGGCGTGCTGGGCGCGATCGTCATGCGCGCCGTGATGATCATGGCCGGCGCGTGGGTGGTGAGCGAGTTCAGCTGGGTGCTGTACCTGTTTGGCGCCTTCCTGTTGATTACCGGCATGCGCATGCTGGTGGCGGCCGATGCGGAACCGGACGTGGCGAACAACCCCGTGCTGCGCTTTGCCGCCGCCACTTGCGGGTGGCCGACGGCGACCACGGCGAGCGTTTCTTCGTGGCAAAGGGCGGTTTGCGCTATGTCACGCCCCTGTTCCTCGTGCTGATCCTGATCGAGGTGACGGACCTGGTGTTTGCGGTGGACTCGATCCCGGCGATCTTCGCCATCACGACGGATCCGTTCATCGTCTTCACGTCGAACCTGTTCGCCATCATGGGCTTGCGTGCCTTGTACTTCCTGCTGGTGGACGTGGCGGACCGCTTCCACATGCTCAAGTATGGCCTGGCGATGGTGCTGGTGTTCATCGGCGCCAAGATGCTGGTCATGCCGTGGTACCACGTGCCGGTGGAAGCGTCGCTGCTGGTGGTGGCGGTGCTGATCGTATCGAGCTGCGTGGCGAGCGTGTTCATCACCCGCAGCGACAAAAAGTAAAACTGCAGTACGGCGCGCCCCGCACGGCGGTGGCGCGTCTTTTGATCAATCACAATGAAAGAATGAAATCATGCGTACCTATGAAGCGAACAGTCCCCAGGCAGCGGGACGTATCCTGGCCCTGATGATGGTGGTCGATGGCAACCTGGCAAGCGCCGAGCTGCAGGCCATGCACCGAAGCAAGATCCTCGAGCATATCGACCTCGAACCGGCCGCCTTCCAGCAACTGCTGCAAGACTTGTGCGACGATATGCTGACCTCGACCGTGCATGGCGCCGTGCAACTGGCCCATGGCGTGATCGACAGCCTGCTCGATGAAATCACGGATCCTGACTTGCGCCGCAAGCTGCTGCAAGCGATGTGGAAGATCGCCGACGCGGACGACTGGCTGGCCGATGGCGAAGCCGTGCTGCTGGCCCGCGCCAGCGCGGCATGGTCGGCGGAAACGAATTTCCGCGCGCATGCCGCTTGATGCACATCAAGCCGTCTTATGCCCCATGGCAATGACGGCGGCGCCGGCCAGGGCCAGGCCTACGCCCGTCATATCGGTCCAGGCGGGCGTGACGCCGTCCACCAGCCACAGCCATCCCAGCGCCGTGGCGATATAGATGGCGCCATACGTGGCGTAGACCCTGCCGCTGGCGGCCGGGTGCAGGGTCAGCAGCCACACGAAGAGCAAGAGGCTGACGGCGGCCGGCAACAGCAGCCAGGCGCTGCCCTTGTTGCTCAGCCACAGCATGGGCAGATAGCAGCCCAGCAGTTCAGCCACGGCCGTGACGGTAAACAGCCCGAAGGTGCGGGCAAGACTGGTCCACTCGATGGCGTCGTTCATGGCATTCCTGTTTTTTCAGTCGGGCCGCCATTGTAGCCGGGCGAACCTTCATTGAGCTGCAGGGCAACATACAGCAGCAGGCGGTCATCCGTGTCGTCTAGATCCAGCCCCGTCAGTTCGGCGATCTTTTGCAGCCGGTAATCGAGCGTGTTGCGGTGGATGTGCAGCGCCCTGGCCGTGGCCATCGGGTGGCTGTGGTGGCGGAACCAGGCGGCCAGGGTGCGCATCAGGGTGCCCGCCTTGCGGTCGTGCGCCTGCAGGCGGGCCAGGGTCTGGCGCAATTGCTCAGCCTGCCAACCGTCCTGCAGGCCGGACAGCAGCACGGGCAGGCTCAGTTCCAGATACGAAAAAGTGGCTTGCGCGCCATCGCGGGCGCGTCCCACGCGGGCCGTCTGCTTCGCCGATTCATATGAAGCCGTCGCCCCGTCGAGGCCCGGCAAGGCCACGCCCATGGACAGGGTGGCGGCCGGCGCGAGCGCCTGCTGCGCCACCTGGTGCAGTTCGAGCAGGCGCTGCCTGGCCTGTGCCGCGCGCGCCTGCTGCGGGCCGCTGGCGGGAAAGGCGTCGAGCAATACCAGTTCGCCTGGCGAGACGACGGCCATCAGCAGGGCAGGCCAGCGCGCCGACAGGTCGGACTGCACTTGCTGCAGCTGCGTCAGCACCTGGTCCAGCCGCTCGCCCGGGCCTTCTCCCGCATCGGGAATTTCCAGCACGAACATGGCGCGCGGCACGCGCAGATCGACGGCCAGGCGCGCCGCCCACGCCTGCATGCTGGCGTCCGAAATGCCCGTGCGGTAGACGAGCTGGAACACGAATTCCTCGCGGTAGCGCTTTTCGTGCTGCAACTCGCTGAGCAGCCGCGCCTGCTCCAGCATCATTTCCGCCATGGCGCGCACCAGTTCGCCGAACTGGCGCACGGCATCGGGCTCGCCCGTCAGGCCCAGCACGCCGCAAATCTCGCCGCGCACCGTCAGGGGCAGGTTGATGCCGGCCCGCGTGCCGGGCAGCCTGGCCATGTCGGCCGCGCCGATTTCCACGCTGGCGCGCCGGGCCAGCGCCAGTTGCGCGCCCGGATGCAGGTCGCCCACGCGCTGCGGGTCGCCGCTGGCCAGGATCACGCCGCGCGCATCGATGACGTTGACGCTGAACGGGATGATGTGCATGGTGCGCCGGACGATGTCTTGCGCCAGGGGAAAATCGATGCTCGGCATGGCTGGTCGCCTTATGGTTTTGTGCATTTGCATGGAATCATCGGATTAAACACTATATTTCTTCGTGCATCCGCCCGATGACTGTTTCTGCCGGCGATTGTACGATGGGCTGCTCGTATCCCATAAAAAAATACTCAGGAGACACCCATGACCACCCAACCAGGCGCCAGCCTGCCCGCCGGCGCGTCCGCGCAGGACCGCGTGCGCGAAGGCGCCTACCGCAAGGTCACCTTGCATCTGATCCCCTTCATCTTCATTTGCTACCTGTTCAATTACCTGGACCGCGTGAATGTCGGCTTTGCCAAGCTGCAAATGCTCGATGCGCTGCAATGGAGCGAAAGCGTGTACGGCCTGGGCGCCGGCATTTTCTTCATCGGCTACGTGGCCAGCGGCGTGCCCAGCAACCTGCTGCTGCACCGCCTGGGCGCGCGCAAGGTCATCGGTACCCTGATGATCGCCTGGGGCATCGCTTCGGCCTGCCTGATGTTCGTCACCACGCCGGCCGCGTTCTACTCGCTGCGCTTCATCACGGGTGTTCGAGGCAGGCTTCTTCCCCGGCATCGTGCTGTACTTTACGAACTGGTATCCCGCTTCGCGCCGGGGCCGCATCATGGGCCTGTTCATGTCGGCCATTCCCATTTCCGGCTTGCTGGGCAGCCCCTTGTCGGGCTGGATGATGCAATCGTTCGCGGGCCACGGCGGCCTGGCCGGCTGGCAATGGATGTTCTTGCTGCAAGGCATCCCTACCGTGCTGCTGGGCTTTCTCGTGTACGTGCTGCTGAACGACGGCATCGCCCAGGCGAAGTGGCTGAATACGGAAGAAAAGCAGCTGCTGCGCGCCGACCTCGACGAGGACGAACGCCAGCGCCGCAACGGCGCGAATACGGCCGACACCTTCGCCAGCGTCTTGCGCAACAAGCACGTGTGGATGCTGGGCCTCGTGTATTTCTGCATCCAGATGGGCGTGTATGCGATCAACTTCTGGCTGCCCACCATCGTCAAGTCGCTGGGTTTTGCCAGCCCCGTCGCCGTGGGCTGGATCAGCGCCATTCCCTACCTGTGCGCCAGCATCTTCATGATCTGGGTGGGCCGTTCGGCCGACAGGCACAAGGAACGCCGCTGGCATTTGAGCGGCCCCCTGCTGATGGCGCTGTGCGGCTTGCTGCTAGCCACCCAGGCGCACGGCAACGTGGTCGTCGCCATCATCGGCCTGTCGCTGGCGACCATGGGCGCGCTGTCCGGCCTGCCCATGTTCTGGCCCCTGCCCACGGCGTTCCTGGGCAGCGCGGCGGCGGCCGGCGGCCTGGCGCTGATCAATTCGCTGGGCCAGGTGGCCGGCTTCGTCAGCCCCTTCCTCGTCGGCTGGATCAAGGATGCGACGGGCGGCACCGACGTGGCCCTGTATATTCTTTCCGCAGTCATGCTGCTGGGCGCCATACTGGTGCTGCGCGTTCCCGCGCGCATCGTTAATCGCTAAGTGAACCGTTGAACGAACCTGCCATCGAACCGAGGAATTGACAATGACGATGACGACACCGCCGTGCCGCGCGCCTTGCTGCAAGCCATGTTCCACGCCGCCATCGAGGCGGCGCAGCCATCGCACTGCATACCGCCCCATCTGCCGCCCGCGCCCAAGGGACGGCTGATCGTCATCGGCGCCGGCAAGGCCTCGGCCGCCATGGCGCAGGCCGTGGAGCGGCACTGGCCGGGGCCGCTGTCGGGCCTCGTCGTCACGCGCTACGGCTATGCCGTGCCCTGTGAACGCATCGAGATCGTGGAAGCGTCGCACCCCGTGCCGGATGCGGCCGGCATGCAGGCGGCGCAGCGCATGCTGGAATTAGTTGCCAACTTGCAGGCGGACGACACGGTGCTGTGCCTGATCTCGGGCGGCGGCTCCTCGCTGCTGGCCCTGCCGCTGGACGGCATCACGTTGGCCGACAAGCAAGCGTTGAACCGCGCATTGCTGGCGTCGGGCGCCACCATCGGCGAAATGAATTGCGTGCGCCGCCATTTGTCCGCCATCAAGGGCGGCCGGCTGGCGGCCGCCTGCCATCCGGCGCAAGTCATCACTCTGGCCATCTCCGACGTGCCAGGCGACAAGCTGGGCGATATCGCCTCCGGCCCCACGGTGGGCGACGCGACGACGTGCGAGGATGCGCTGGCCATCGTGCACCGCTATGGCATGGACTTGCCGGACAGCATAAGAGCAACGCTGGAAAGCGGGCGCGGCGAATCTGTGAAACCCGGTGACCCGCGCCTGGCGCGCACGCGCACGACCCTGGTCGCCACGCCGCAGATGGCCCTGGAAGCGGCGGCCGCCGTGGCGCGCGCGGCCGGCGTCACGCCGTATATATTAGGCGACAGCCTGGAAGGCGAAGCGCGCGACGTGGGCAAGGTCATGGCCGGCATCGCGCTGCAAACGGCGGTGCGGGGCCAGCCGTTTCCCGCCCCGTGCGTGCTGCTGTCTGGCGGCGAAACGACGGTCACCGTGCGCGGCAATGGCCGCGGCGGGCGCAACGTGGAATTTTTGCTGCTGGCGCTGGGCATCGCGCTCGATGGACAAGCGGGCATCCATGCGCTGGCTGGCGACACGGATGGCGTCGACGGCCAGGAAGAGATCGCCGGCGCGCTTCTGGCGCCCGACACCCTGCAACGGGCTTGGGCGCTGGGCATCAGGCCCCGCGACAGCCTCGACAACAACGATGGCCACGGCTTCTTCCAGGCACTGGGAGACGCAGTGATCACGGGCCCGACATTGACGAATGTCAATGATTTCCGGGCCATCCTGATTACCTGATCAGTTAAAACCTTCCAGGACGATTTTTCCCTTCGCCGTATTGCTCTCCAGCAAGGCATGCGCGCGTTTCAAATTCGCCGCATTGATCGTGCCGAAGCGCTCGGCCACGGTGGTCTTGATGATGCCCGCATCCACCAGCTGCGCCAGTTCTTCCAGCAAGGCATGCTGCTGGACCATGTCGGCCGTCTGGAACAGGGAACGGGTAAACATCAGTTCCCAGTGCAGGGACACGCTCTTGCCCTTGAACTTGCGCACGTCGATGTGCTCGGGGTCGTCGATCAGGGCAAATTTCCCCTGCGGCGCGATCAATTCGACGATCTGTTCGAAATGCTTGTCCGTCTGGTTCAGGCTGATGACGTAATCGACGGGCGGTAAACCCAGGCGCGTGATTTCGGCGGCCAGCGGCAGGCTGTGGTCGATCACGTGGTGCGCGCCCAGTTGCTTGACCCAATCGGCCGTTTCCGCGCGCGACGCCGTGCCGATGATGGTGACGCCTGTCAATTGCCGCGCCAGCTGCACCAGCACGGAACCGACGCCGCCGGCCGCGCCGATCACGAGCAGCGACTTGCCTGTCAGACTCTTGTCGCGGCTCAGCTGCAGGCGGTCGAACAGCAGTTCCCAGGCCGTGATCGCCGTGAGCGGCAGGGCGGCGGCCGCAGCGAAATCGAGGCTGGCCGGCATGTGGCCGACGATGCGCTCGTCGACGAGCTGGAATTCGCTGTTGCTGCCGGGGCGGTTGATGGCGCCCGCGTACCAGACCTTATCTCCCGCCTGGAACAGGGTGACGTCGGGGCCGACGGCCGTGACGACGCCGGCCGCATCCCAGCCCAGCACTTCCGGCTGGCCGTCTTTCGGCGCGCGGTTCTTGCGCACCTTGGTGTCGACGGGGTTGACGGAAATGGCGTGCACGGCGACGAGCAGGTCGCGCCCCGTGGCGACGGGCACGGGCAGCTCGATGTCGAGCAGGGCGTCGGTATCCGTGATGGGCAGGCTGTGGTGGTAGGCGATGGCTTTCATGTGCTTCCTCGTTGAGTGGATACCGTATGATGGTCGTATTGTCGCCCTGGAAAAAGGGGGCGCGTACCGAAACACTTTCAAAGGAATGCTGAAAATTGCTGCGACTCGATGACTTGCAGGTGTTTGTGCGCACGGCCGACCGGGGCAGTTTGTCGGCGGCCGCGCGCGAGATCGGCATCTCGCCCGCGCTGGCCAGCGCCGCCGTCAAGCGCCTGGAAGGGGAGCTGGGCTTGCGCCTGCTGGCCCGCACGACCCGTTCGCTGAGCCTGACGCCGGAAGGCACGCAATATCTGGAACATGCGCGCGAAGCCTTGCGCCTGCTGCGCGCGGGCCACGACGCACTGCTGGCCGGCAAGGACAGTTTCGGCGGAACCTTGAAAATTGCCATGCCTTCCGACCTGGGCCGCAACCTGATGCTGGGCTGGCTGGACGAGTTCCAGTTGCGCCATCCGAAACTGCAGTACCAGCTCAGCGTCAGCGACCGGGTGGCCGACATGGTGCGCCAGCAAGTCGACGTGGCCCTCCGCTATGGCCAGCAAGACGATTCGAGCCTGATCGCCATGCCGATCGCCCCCGCCAATGACCGCGTGCTGGTGGCCTCGCCCGCTTACCTGCGCGAACACGGCCCGTTGCTGGCGCTGGAAGACTTGTCGCAGCGCAATTGCCTGCGCTTCGCGCTGGAAGACGGCTTGCACGACCGCTGGACCTTTTACCGCCTGCCCCAGCGCGAGCAGGTGACGGTGTCCGTCAGCGGCAACCGCAGCGCCGACGACGCCGACCTCGTGCGGCGCTGGGCCGTGGCGGGCCTCGGTATCGCCTGCAAATCGCGGCTCGATGTGGCAGGCGACCTGGCCGCCGGGCGCCTGCAAGCGCTGTTGCCCGAGGTGGCGGGCGAGGCCACGCCCCTGCACCTGGTCTGCACGCACCGGGCGCAAGTGACGCCGCTGGTGCTGCAGCTGCGCGATTTCCTGCGCGACAAGTGTGCGGAATTAATAAAATAACATTATTAATTACAACTCGTTGCAAATGGCAATCATGCGCGGGTCAAGCTGGGCGTACCCTCAGGCATTCTGCATGAAACCGCTTGAAGGATAGCCATGACCCCCAACCGATTATTGCCGACAGTCTTGATGTCCCTGCTGCTGGCCGGCTGCACCGCAACGCAACCTGCCGCCCAGGCCGATCATCGCGCGCCGGCCAGCGCCGCGCAGGACATTGCCATGCTGCAAAGGGTCAGCTGGGGCGTGAACGGGGGCAGCGTGCGCCAGCTGCAGCAGCAAGGCTGGAATGCCTGGCTGCAGGCGCAGTTGCATCCAGGCAAGGCCAGCCTGCCGCCCGCCGTGCAGGCGCAGATCGACGCCATGACCATCAGCCAGGTGCCGCTCGATCAGCTCGTCATGTCCGTGGAGCAAAAGCGCAAGGCGTCCGCCGGCGTCATGGACGACATGGCGAAGCAGCAGGCGCAAAAGGAGTATCAGCAGGAACTGAATCGCCTGGCGCGCGAGGCGGCCACGCGCTCGCTGTTGCTCGACGTGTATTCGACTAACCAGTTGCAGCAGCAGCTGAGCTGGTTCTGGCTCAACCATTTCAGCGTGCACCAGGGTAAGCACAATCTGCGCGCCATGGTGGGCGATTACGAGGCGAACGCCATCGCACCGCATGCTTTGGGGAAATTTCGCGACTTGCTGGGCGCCACCGTCCACCATCCGGCCATGCTGCGCTACCTGGACAATGAAGCCAATGCCGTCAAGCGCATCAATGAAAACTATGCGCGCGAGCTGATGGAGCTGCACACCCTGGGCGTCAACGGCGGCTACAGCCAGACGGACGTGCAGGAACTGGCGCGCATCCTGACCGGGGTGGGCGTGAACCTGGGGCCGGAGACGCCGAAGGTGAAACCGGGCTTGCAATCGCAATACGTGCGCCGCGGCTTGTTCGAATTCAATCCGAACCGCCACGATTACGGTGATAAACAATTCCTGGGGCAAACGGTGAAGGGCAGGGGACTGGCCGAGCTCGATGAAGCGCTGGACCGCCTGAGCCGCAGTCCCGCCACCGCGCACTTTATCAGCGGCAAGCTGGCCCAGTATTTCGTCGGCGACAATCCGCCCGAAGCGCTGGTGGCGCGCATGGCGGCCACCTTCCGGCAAAGCGACGGCATGATCTCCGACGTGCTGCAGACCATGTTCAGCAGTCCCGAGTTCAGGCAATCGCTGGGCAAGAATTCAAGGACCCCATGCATTATGTGGTGTCGGCCGTGCGCCTCAGCTATGACGATAAGCCCATCCTCAACGCGGGCCCCATGCTGAGCTGGCTCGCGCGCATGGGCCAGCCCCTGTACGGGCGCCAGACGCCCGATGGCTATCCCTTGACGGACGCTGCCTGGGCCAGCCCCGGCCAGATGACGACGCGCTTCGATATCGCCCGCACCATCGGTTCGGGCAGCGCCGGCCTGTTCAGGACGGAGGGCCCGCAGCCGCAGGAAAAAGTCGCGTTTCCCCAGCTGGCCAGCGCTCTGTATTACCAGTCGCTGCAGCCAGGCCTGAGTCCGGCCACGCGCCAGGCCCTGGACCAGGCCGCCTCGCCGCAGGAGTGGAATACATTTCTGCTCTCTTCGCCGGAAATGATGCACCGCTAAAACGCCTGCCAAAACCTGCTGCGCGTCGCGACTTGCGGCCTGCGATGCTCACTGTGCATTCGCACAGTTCCGCGTCTCGGCCACAATTCACTGCCGCTCGCTACGGTTTTGTTCACGCGTTAAATACTGAAAGGAGTTGCCATGAACCGTCGTGACCTGTTGAAAGCCCTGGCCGCCGCGCCCTTGCTCACCCATGCGGGCAGCCTGCTGGCCGCGCCCGCCACGGATGCAAAGCTGCTGTTCGTCTTCCTGCGCGGCGGCTATGACGCGAACAATCTGCTGGTGCCGGTCGGCAGCGATTTTTACTATGCGTCGCGGCCGAATATTGCCATCGCGAAACCCGGTGAAGACAATGGCGCGCTGGCCTTGAACGGCGACTGGGCCCTGCATCCGGCCTTGCGCGAGAGCATCTACCCCATGTTCACCGGCGGCGAGGCGGCCTTCATTCCGTTTGCGGGCACGACGGATTTGACGCGCAGCCATTTCGAGACGCAGGACAGCATCGAACTGGGACAGGAGATCGGCGGCCGGCGCGATTTCCGCTCGGGCTTCTTGAACCGGCTGGCGCAAAGCCTCAATGGCAGCAAGCACGCCATTTCCTTCACGGACCAGCTGCCGCTGATCTTCCAGGGCGGCGTGCAAGTGCCGAACATGGGGCTGCGCTCGGTGGGCAAGTCCGGTATTGATGCGCGTCAAAGCCAGCTCATCGCCGCCATGTACCAGGGCACGCCCTTGCAGCAACCGGTCAGCGCGGGCTTTGCCGTGCGCGCGGACGTGAGCCGGGAATTGACGGGAGAAATGCAGGCGGCCAACCGCAACGCCATCAGTACCAAGGGTTTTGAACTGGAGGCGCAGCGCATCGCCCGCTTGATGAAGGACAAATACAACCTCGGTTTCGTCGACGTGGGCGGCTGGGATACGCACGTGGGGCAGGGCGGCGCCAACGGCTACCTGGCGGGGCGCTTCGACGAACTGGGGCGGGGCCTGGCCGCGTTTTCGCAGGAAATGGGCAGCGCCTGGCGCAATACCGTGGTCGTCGTCGTCAGCGAATTTGGCCGCACCTTCCGCGAAAACGGCAACCGCGGCACGGACCATGGCCACGGCAGCGTCTTCTGGGTGCTCGGCGGCGGGATCAAGGGCCGGCAGGTGGCGGGCGAGCAGGTGGCGATTTCGCAGGCGACGCTGTTCCAGAACCGCGACATGCCCGTGCTGAATGAGTACCGGGCCGTGCTGGGCGGCTTGCTGCGCCGCACCTTCGGCTTGACCCCGGCGCAACTCGATCACGTGTTTGCCGGCGTCAAACCGGTGGAGCTGGGACTCGTGTAAATCAGCGAACCTCCGTGTTACGCTACGCCTGCGCAACTGGCGCGTAGCCTAGCACCTATCAAAACCTACTGCGCGTCGTAATTTGCGGCCTGCGATGCTCACTGTACCTTCGTACAGTTGCGCTTCTCAGCCACAACTTCCTTCCGCTCGCTACGGTTTTGTTAGGCGCTATAAGCCC
Organism: Janthinobacterium sp. TPC_1; assembly: GCF_056037845.1. Lineage (NCBI taxonomy): Bacteria > Pseudomonadati > Pseudomonadota > Betaproteobacteria > Burkholderiales > Oxalobacteraceae > Janthinobacterium > Janthinobacterium sp. TPC_1. The sequence continues at coordinate 3,389,030 of NZ_CP195157.1, forward strand.
GTACACCTTTACAGTGTGCTGGGCATGAATGGAGTGGTATGACCGATACCCAGCGCGACATCGTCAGCGCAGGCTTTTCCCTGGCCCTGATCGCCGTGACGGCCTTCGTCATGCAGCGTTTCTTTTTGCCCCTCGTGTGGGCCGGCATCCTGTGCGTGGCCACCTGGCCCCTGTACCTGCGCGTGCGCGCGGCGCTGGGCCAGCGCACCCTCATCGCGGCAGCCGTGCTGACCCTGGCGTTTGCCTGCATCTTCATCATTCCCGTGCTGTTCGGCGTGGCGCAGGCGGCGCGCGAAGTGCCCGTGCTGGCCAATTTCGTCGTCCATGCGAATACGGATGGCTTGCCCGTGCCGGACTGGGTGGCGCACATTCCCCTGGCGGGCAGCGCCATCGGCGACTGGTGGCAAGCCACCCTGAGCCAGCCCCACGGCCTCGGCCACTTCTTTGCGGGCAGCGCCGTGGGCGGCTTTCACTCCGCGCGCGACATGCTGAAAGTCCTCGGCGCGGACGTCTTCCACCGCCTCGTCGACTTCGGCCTGGCGTTTTTATGCCTGTTTTTCTTTTACAAGGATGGCGAAGCGCTGACGCGCCAGATCACGGCCGTCGGCAGCCATTTCCTGCGCCCCGAACGGTGGGGGCGCTATGCGCAAAAGATTCCGACGGCCATCCGCGCTACCGTCAACGGCCTGGTGCTCGTGGGGCTGGCCGAAGGCGTGCTGATCGGCTTCGCCTATGCGATTGCCGGCTTGCCGTCGCCGGCCCTGTGGGCGTTCGCCACGGGCATCCTGGCCATCATCCCATTTGGCGCGCCGCTCGCTTACCTGTGCGCGGCCGCCTTGCTGGTGTTCCAGGGCAATGTGGGCGCCGCCATCGGCGTGGCCGCGTGGGGCACCGTGGTGCTGTTCGTGGCCGACCATTTCGTGCGCCCTGGCATGATCGGCAATGCCACCCGCTTGCCCTTCCTGGCCGTGCTGTTTGGCATTCTGGGCGGCGTGGAAACCCTGGGCCTGGTGGGCCTGTTCATTGGCCCCGTCGTGATGGTGTTGTTCGTCACGCTGTGGTACGAAGCGAATGTGTTTGACAAGCTGCCGCCTGCCAACCCGCTTGCCGACGCAAGTGCCGAAACACCTGCCAGCCCGGCCGCACCGGAACGCACGCAGTAATGAGGGGTCGGCCAGCGTTGCCGCCGGCCGGTACTGGCGCGCTCCTGGCGTGGCCGGACGGAGCTGACTTGATAACAGGGTGCGAACACCTTGTTTTAAAGTCATTCTTAATGCGCCTTGGATAAAATGAGGAGCCAACGGCGCATCAGCAGCACTTCAACATAGCCCGGCTCGATGCCCGTACCGCACTCGATCAAGGGATTGACGGTGTAGTAGCGCTTGCGGAAGTCGCGGCAGACGAGGATTTCGCGCTTGCCCATGCGGACGAGGAAAGAGCTTGGGGCGTATTCCAGGCCGAACCGTGAGCCAAAACCGCTATTCAATGTTGCCATGACAATTCCTTTGAGGGAGATGTGTTGAACGAGTCATCAGAATAGCATAACTACTGTATGAAAACACAGCTACTGTATGAATAAACAGTATTTTTTTACTGGTGTGGTTTTTTTGATCATCGCCAGGGACATGAAAGAGAGATGAGTTTGCAAGAGAAAAATGACATGGGCATGACCACGGGCTGGACCCTTAAACTGCGCCGCTTCGTCGAGGCGCGCCTGTCGCCCGAGGGCGAGCTGGGACTGCACATGACGGTCGGCGTGGCGCTGATGCTGGTGGCCATCGTGGTCTTCCACGAGATCGCCGAAGCTGTGATGGGCATGGAGCAGATCACCGTGATCGATCTGCAGGTGGCGCAGTGGTTCAACCAGCATGCCGTGCCGTGGATCACCAGCGTGCTGCTGGTCGTCACGCATATGCATGGCGTGATCGGCGCCATCACCCTGGCTACCTTGCTGGGCTGGTATCTGCACCGCAAGGGAGCCAATTACTGGCTGTTTACCCTGGTCATCACCATGCCGGGCGTCATGTTTTTGAACCTGCTGTTAAAGTACATTTTTGTCCGCGCGCGGCCCAGCTTTGACGAGCCCATCCTGCAGACGGCCTTGAGCACGTACAGCTTTCCCAGCGGCCATACGGCCACGTCGACAGCCCTGTACGGTCTGCTGGCCGCCTACCTGATTTGCCAGACGGCACCGGGCGCCTGGGGCAAGCGCATCGCCATCGCGCTGGCAGCCTTCCTGATGGCGGCGCTCGTCGGCTTCAGCCGCATTTACCTGGGCGCGCATTACCTGAGCGATGTGCTGGCGGCCATGGCGGAAAGCTATGGCTGGCTGGCCATCTGTATCGCCGGCGTGTCGACCCTGCGCCGCCGCCGGCATATCCGGCAAACCAGATAAGGGGAGTGATCCTGAGCAAGATTGCAGTCATCATCAATGCGGGCGCCGGCTGCGGCTATGCGCCCGACTGGGCGCAGCAGCTGGAAGCGCAATTCCTCGCCGTCGGCCTCGATGCCGCCATCACCCTGGCGCAAAGCGGCGCCGAGATGATCGCCACGGCCGAACAAGCCTTGCGCGATGGCGCGCCCATCGTCGTGGCCGGCGGCGGCGATGGCACCATCAATGCCGTCGCCTCCGTCGTCGTCGGCAGCGGCACGCCGTTTGGCGTCTTGCCGCTAGGCACCTTGAACCATTTCGCCAAGGATCTGAATATTCCCCTCGCGCTGGAGGCGGCCATCGCCAATGTGGCGCAGGGCTTGCGCGTGAAGGTCGATGTGGGCGACGTCAATGGCCGCATCTTTCTGAACAATTCCAGCCTGGGTTTGTATCCCGATATCGTGCGCGACCGCGAAAAGCAGCAGCGCCGGCTGGGACGGGGCAAGTGGCTGGCGTTCGGCTGGGCGCTGGTGGCCGCCTTGCGCCGCTATCCGTTTCTCAGTGTGCAATTGAAACTCAACGATGCCGTGCATGCGCGGCGCACGCCTTTCGTTTTCATCGGCAATAATGAATACCTGATGGAAGGCTTGAATATCGGCGAGCGCGAACGGCTCGATGGAGGCCAGTTGAGCCTGTACGTGGCGCAACGTCCCGGGCCGCCTCGGCTTGCTGAAGCTGGCCTTGCACGCGCTGTTCGGCAAGTTGTCGCAAGCCAAGGATTTCGACGTGCTGACGGCCACCGACCTGGAAATCGCCACGCGGCACCGCCGCCTGCGCGTGGCCACCGATGGCGAAGTGACCGTCATGAATACGCCGCTGCAGTACCGCATCCGTCCCGCCGCGCTGGATGTGATCGTTCCCGCGCCGGCGCCAGCCCAGGAGTAGGCCATGCGTACCCTCGTGCATTTATCTGACTTACATTTCGGCAAGGTCGATGCGGCCCTGCTGGCGCCCCTGCGCGCGCTGGTCGAGCGCCTGGAACCGGACGTGGTCGTCGTCTCGGGCGACCTTACCCAGCGGGCCCGCAGCGTGCAATTCCAGCAGGCGCGGCACTTTCTCGACAGCTTGCCGGGGCCGCAGATCGTGGTGCCAGGCAACCACGACGTGCCCCTGTATAACGTCTTTTCCCGCTTCCTCACGCCGCTGGTGAAGTACCGGCGCCATGTGACGGATGACCTGACGCCCGAATATATCGATGAGGAAATCGCCGTGCTGGGCATCAATACGGCCCGCTCATTGACGTTCAAGGATGGCCGCATCAGCCATGAGCAGATCGATTTCCTGCGCGAACGGCTGGGCCGTTTGCCGCCCGGTTTGACGCGCATCATCGTCACGCATCATCCGTTTGACTTGCCCGAGCATTTCGACAAAGATGACCTGGTGGACCGCGCACCGCTGGCGCTGCAAATGTTTTCCGAATGCGGGGTCGACCTGCTGCTGGCGGGCCATCTGCACGCCAGCGTGGCGGGCAACACGGCCGAACGCTACAAGATCGCCGGCTACGCCGCCCTGATGGTGCAGGCGGGCACGGCCACGTCCACGCGGGGGAGGGGCGAGTCGAACTCGTTCAATGTGCTGCGCGTGGAAAACAGCTGCATCCGGGTCGAGCGCTACAGCTGGAGTGACGAGAGTGCCGACTTTGAAAAGGTCAGCACGGAAGCGTTTGAACGCCAGGGCGGGGTGTGGGCCAGTTTGCGGCCGCTGTGAGGCGCCGCATGCGCGCGATGGATTATTGACTACAGATGGCGTGCCGGATCCATGCGGTCATGCAAAATGCGCACGATGGCAATGCCATAGTGAGTGATGCGGAAATAAATCATGTGCCGTCCCACTTTGCGGCGCCGGTAGCCGGGCCGGATCTGCTCGCATGCCGGTGCCGTCTCGGGCGTGCGCGCCAGCTCATCGAAGGCCGCCGTCATGTTGTCAAGATAAGCACTGGCCTGCTGCACGCTCCACCGCTGCGACGTATACGCCCAGATCGCCTCAAGATCATGCTCGGCGGCGGGCGTCAGCCGGTATTTAGCCATGCGCTGCCAGCATTCTCTGCTTGAAAGCCCTGGCGTCGAAAGGCTGGGGTTCGCCGCTGGCCTCGCCTTCCACCAGCGCCGCGCGGATCGCATCGAGTTCGGTGCTGCGTTCCTGTTCACGCCGGATCAGGTCTCGGATGTACTCGCTGTCGTTGGTATAGCGCCCGGCGTCAATTTGCGCCTTGATCCAGTCGTCCTGCTGCTCCGTCAAGGTAATGGTCTTGCGCACGGTGCCCATGGTGGTCAGCTCCAGAGATGAGTAGTACGACGATCATCATACTATTGGTGCAATATAGTGCATATCTATGCAAATATCCAGTTCCTGCAAGGCGCTTACAGCCAGTAATTCATGAAACGAGCCGCCCACTCCTTCATGCGGTCCGCGATGGGCCGCGTTTCCCATTTCGCCCTGGTGATTTCTTCCGAATCGCGCAAATCTTCCTGGAAGGCGTTTTCCATTTCGCGGCCGAAGCTGTCGCCCAGCACGATCACGTTCAGCTCGCTGTTATGCAGGAAGCTGCGCATGTCGATGTTGGTCGAGCCGACCGTTGACCAGGCGCCGTCGATGACGGCCGTCTTGGCGTGCAGCACGGCCAGTTTCAAGTGAAAGATGCGGATGCCGCCGGCCAGCAGCTGGTCGTACAGCGCGTGTCCCGCATGAAACACGAGGCCGCTGTCGGACACGCCGGGCAGCACCACGGTGACGTCCACGCCCCGTTTCGCGGCCGCCACCAGCGCGTCGACCGTCTGCTGGTCGGGCACGAAATAGGCGGAGGTGATGTGGATGGATTTCTTGGCTTCCTGGATAGCTAAAATATACGCCTTGTAGATTTCAAAGCCGCCGTCCGGTTCGCTGGCCACCACGCGCACCAGTTTGTCGCCCACTTCGGACAGCACGGGGAAATAATTGGCATCCGGCAAGTCGGCCTGGTCTTGCTGGGCCCAGGTGCGGATGAACAGCCACTGGAAGGCGGCCACGGCCGGGCCTTCCACTTTCACGTGCGTGTCGCGCCAGCCCACGTCCTTCTTGTCGGTAGCTTTCGATTTCGAGCGGAACAGCGAGCTTTTCGCATAGGTATCGCTGATATTGATGCCGCCCGTAAACGCCGTCTTGCCGTCGACGATCAGCACCTTGCGGTGGTCGCGGTTGTTGATCTTCCAGTCGTCGCCCTTGAGCTTGGCGGGATTGACGGGATTGAAGGCCACCAGGTGCACGCCGGCCGCGCGCATGCGTTCGAAAAACGCCTGCGGCACGCCGATCGTGCCCACGCTGTCATAGATGACGTTGACCGTCACGCCCGCTTGCTGCTTCTCGATCAGCATGTCGGCGAATTTCAGACCCAGCGGGTCCTGGTCGAAGATATACGTTTCCAGGTTGATGCTGTTCTTCGCCTCGCTGATGGCCTGGAACATGGCGGCCATCGTTTGCGGGCCGTCAAACAGCAGGGTTACCTTGTTGCCCTTGATCAAAGGCACGCCCGTGGCCGCCTCTTCCAGCGCGGCCTGGGTTTTCAAGTCCATGCCGGACTTGGCCCAGCGCTTGTTGAGCAGGGCCGCGCGGCTGTTGACGTTCAGCAAGGCGCCTTTGCCCGTGATGACATTGGGCTTGGCCACGGGGGCCAAGGTGGTGTTGAGGTTCTTGACATTGGGTAGCGAGGCGCATGCAGCCAGGGTCCAGCACAGCAGTAGGGCGGTGAGACAGGGTTGCATGCGCCGAGCGGTCATTTTTGAGCCTTGTTTGTCAGTGACAGGTTTGCCGAGTCATCGGCCAGTGCCAGGGGCGGCGGGTTTTTCGAACCAAAGAAGAAGACGATGGGTGAGCGCAGGAAGCGCTTGCCAAGGATTTTCAACAATTGCATGCCGTGCTTGAAGCGCACCTGGCGCGAACGCAGGGCGACCCACAGGGCCAGGCCGAAGCTGACGAGCAGGTTGGCCGTGCCGATGGCGAAGATGCCCGACAGCGACTTGACGGCCAGTTGCCAGCTCATATTGTGATCGAGTCCCACCAGGGCTGTCGCAAAGTTGGCGGCAGAGAAGGTGATGTGTCGGATATCGATCGGCAAGCCGATCAGGAAACCCAGGGTGCCGATGGAGCCGAGCAGGATACCGAAATAGAAGTTACCCATCAGCCCGCCCAGATTGTTTTCCAGGTACAGGCCCAGCCGCTGCAAGCGTTCCTGGCCGATCACGCGGCCCAGGCCGCGCAATTGCGCGATGCGCTGCGCCCAGCGCGTGTACAGGGCCTGGTTGTCGTAGTAGCCGGAAATCAGGCCCGCCACGAACAGGCACACGCCGGCGATCATGGCGTAGAAGATGGCGGGGCTGCCGATGGGGTCGATATCGTGCAGCAAGTGCATGGCTTTTTCCGGCGTCACCAGGTTGTGCCCCGTGATCGCCTTGTAGCCGAGCGCGATCAGCCAGGCCGTGGGAATGGCCGTCGCCAGGTTGCCCAGCACGGCCATGTTTTGCGTGCGGAACACTTTATTGATCAGTTCCGCCATGCTGTCGAGGTCGATGTTCCGGCCATCCTTGCTGTGCAGGCCGGCGGCGATGCGCGAGGCCGTCATGGCCGGCTGCTTGGTGGCCACCGTGAAGTGCAGCAAGTGGATGAACATGAAGCCGATCGAGTAATTCATGCTGAACATGAACGCTTCGACCAGCGGCGCCGAGCGCAGATACGACATCAATATCTTGAACAGGGCCATGAAGCCGATGATCACGCCCGCGCCCGCGGACGAGAGGAACATGGCGCCCATTTCGCGGCGGTTTTCCGCGATGTAGTGCTCGCCCGTGCGGCTGGCGTTTTCCGTCACATTGCGAGCCAGCAAGTTGATATTGTCGGAAAACAGGTCGCTGACCTTGTATTTGTTGTTGTGCGCCTGGATCAGTTCCAGCGCCAGCCCGACGGCGCCCGCGCGGCGGCGGCTGACCGGCTGCGGGTGCAGCAAGTCTTGCGTGGCGTCCACCGTGATGGCGGCGATGTCCACATTGTTCGATGCGGGCAGCTCGCCGCTCGTGTCGACGAGGAACAACAGCTTGCGCAGGCGCTCGATGCTTTGCGCCAGCGCCACCAGCAGGTAGGTGAGGGGAATGCTGGTGCCCTGGTACAGCGCCTTCTTGCGGATCTTGGCGATGACGGCGTCGCACTGGTCCAGCATCACCAGCAAATGGCGCGCGTCCTCGATGTGCTCGATGTCGCCCTGCAGCAGGCTCGTATAGGCGTCCAGGTAGGCGTTCACTTCCGTGTTCTGCACCATGAACGGCGACTGGAACACTTCAATTTCACTGTGGAAACGCGTCAGTTCCGGCTCCAGGCCCATGGCGCAGACGCGGTAGGACAGGGTGCGGATGGCGTCGAGCAGGCCTGGCAGCATGATGTTGCCGTCGCCGACGGCCAGTTCGACCTCGTCGCTGGTGAGCACGTCGAACAGTTCCAGCCAGTCCGTGGCGGGGACGTTGCTGATCCACAAATAATCGGTCTTCAGGTACAGCACCTGGTCGAGCGCGTCGTTCAGGTATTCGTCGCCGAGGGCGGGCGGCAGCATGCGGTAGGCGATGCGGCGTTTCAATTCAGTAAAGAAGCCGCTGTTCGACAGCACGCCGATATCGGTGTACAGGCTGGCGTGGCGGCGGCGCGCGGCCAGCACGCGCAGCACGTATTCGTGCAGGGCGCGCGCTTGCGCGGGGTTACCTTTGAGAAGCTGGCGCAGGGTGCGCACGTTGGCGATCGCGGTAGCGCTGTCGTGGGCGCGCTTGGGACGCAGTGAGTTGAATAATTCCACCAGCAAGTCGATATTGCTGGAGTTGGGGTCAATGCGTTCGAGGATAGCTAGCATGCAAAAAAACGGGCGAGCCGCTGTCGGTAAAACCAGTAGTGTACCGCCTGCGTCAAATCGCGCAACGTTCGCCACCGAACATTGCTTCACGGCAGGGCCTGCTTTTAACGCCATTTTGCCGCAAATTGCGACAATCATGCTTGCTCTTGCGTGTTGTCAGTGTGCGACGTGTTTCCCGGGACTAAGCTGAAGTTTCTGTTGTACAACGCACGGATGGCTGGACAAAAAGCGAGGATAAGGTAACACTGGGACGTGACACACAGCGCACGTCCTGATCAATACCGGAAAGTAGTTTCTTTCACGTTACCGAGATATTTATCATGCAGACCTCGTATTTTGCGCTTGCTGTGATAGGGATGGGGCCGTGGCTGCTGTTTGCGCCGGCCCAGGCTGCCGATGGCGCAGGCAATGCCGCATCCAGTAACGTTGCCGTGTACGGCGTGCTCGACGCGGGTATCGTGGCCGAACGGGGCTGTGCCGCCAATTGCGCCGGCACCAAGGTCTCGGGCGGCGTCGCGTCCGGTTCGCGCCTGGGGCTGCGGGGCCGCGAAGCGCTGGGCAATGACGTGTCCGCCGTATTCACGCTGGAAGCGGGCATCCAGAACGACACGGGCCAGTCGGAAGAGGGCCGGCTGTTCGGCCGCCAGGCCTATGTGGGCCTCGACAGCCGCCTGGGCGCGCTGACCCTGGGGCGCCAGTACAATCCGCACTACCTGGCCCTGACCGACGTGGCCGACCCGTTCAAGGGCGGCATGGCCGGCAGCGCCGGCAACCTGGCCGGCTACAGCGTGAAACGCTATGACAACACCATCAAATATGAAACCCCCGCCTTGCGCGGCGTGTCCGCCAGCGCCATCTACAGCTTTGGCGAGTCGCCCTACAGCAATGCCAACAACCGCGCGTATGGCGCCACGCTCGGCTATTCGGCCGGCGCCGTGAATGTCAGCGTGTCGCACCAGCGCAAGAATAGCCTGATCCTTGCTGCCGGCACCTTGCCCGCCATCGACATGTCGGCCCGCAACACCCTGATCGCGGCCAACCTCGACCTGAAGGTGGCGACCGCCTTTGCCGCCGTCGGTGTCAACAAGGGTTACGGCAGTTCGCCGTGGGACCCGAACAACGCCTACAGCGCGCTGGCCCTGTCGATGTCGTCGTCGGACAGCCGCGATACCTTGCTGGGCGTGTCCGTACCCGTGGGCGGCTTCAAGCTGCTGGCATCCTGGGTGCGCAAGGACGACCGCGACCTGGCCAACCGCGACGCCAGCCAGGTGGCCGTCGGCCTCACGTATTCCCTGTCAAGACGCAGCGATTTCTACGCGTCCTACGCGAAGATCCACAACAGGAACGGCGCCCGCTACACGGTGGGCAATGCCAGCGATGCGGGCCGCGGCGACGCGGCTTTTAATATGGGCTTCCGTCACGGTTTCTGAGCGGCGGCGGATGGCGCAGGGCACGTTGCGCCCAGCCACTTGCCGTTGCTCGTCACATTCACCTGTTCCGGCGTGCCGCGCGCGCTGGTGCTCACCGCCAGCTGCATGCTGAACGCCTGATCGCCCGTGAACAGCACCTTGCCTTCGCCGCTCGATTTCGGATTCGCGCAGCTGAACGACACCTTCATGCCGCCTGCGATATCGGTGTTGTTCGATTTGCAATCGCCGGGCTGGCCCGTGGGAATCTGCTTGCGCGCCGCCATGTCCGGCGTCACGCAGGCCGTCACGCGCACGGCGCCGTCGGCACCCACGGTAGGCATGGCCATGCCGCGGCTGGCCGCCATGCTTTCCAGCTGCTTGCGTTGATCGGGGGGAAGGTTGCCCAGTTGCTGCAGCACCATGGACATTGCGTTGTCGGTGGCGGCGTCGGGCGAGGCCATCTTGCTGTCGACTTGCCACAGGCCCGGTTTGATGGCGGTCGATGGCGCGGCGGCCTGGGCGCCGGCCTGGGTACCCAGGGCGGCGCAAGTGAGCAGGGTCAGGCGTAGCAGGGATGATTTCATGTGGGCGTCTCCGGAAAAGGCAGACCCCAGCATACGGCATGGCAAGCGGGGCACGCTTGCCATTGTGTTACAAACTGTGATCGGGTTCGATGCGGCGCACGTCCACGCAGGCGATGCGGCGCTCGTCCGCTTCGACGATTTCATAGCGCAAGTCGTCGAGCTCCAGCACTTCGCCCACGGCCGGCATGTTCTCGAAATGCGCCAGCAGGAAGCCGGCCAGCGAGTTGTACTCGCCGTCTTCGCTGACGAGGGTTTCCGTCTCGAACACTTGCTCCAGGTAATGCAGGTCCGTCGCGCCGTCGATGCGCCAGTGACCGGGGCCCAGCACTTCCACGTCCGGCTGCTCGTCCTCGTCGGGGAATTCGCCGGCGATGGCTTCCAGGATGTCGATCGGCGTGAGCACGCCTTGCACGGTGCCGAACTCGTCGACCACCAGCACCAGCTGGCCGCGCGAGCGCTTTAATGTTTCCATGGCTTTCAGGACGCCGGCCGCTTCCGGCACGACGACGGCTTCGCGCATGCTGGCCGGGTCGATCTTGCCGCGCGAGACGAGATCCTCGATCAGGTCCTTGCTGCGCGCGATGCCGGCCACGTTGTCGAGGTCGTCCTTGCAGACAGGAATCATGCTGTGCGGCGTGTCGCGCAGCAATTGCAGCATCTTCTCGCTGCTGTCGTTCAGGTTGACCCACGAGACGTCGCCGCGCGGCGTCATGACGGAGCGGATCGAGCGTTCGGCCAGGGTCAGTACGCCGCTGACCATGTTGCGCTCTTCCACGCCGAAGGCGGAGACGTCGGGCAATTCCTTGACTTCGTGCTCTTCCACGACTTCGCGGCCCTTGCGCCCGCCCAGCAGGCTCAGCACGGCTTGCGCCGTGCGGTCGCGCAGCGGGGCGTTCGACTGCAGCTTGAGGAAGTTGCGGCGGGCCAGCTGATTGAAGAATTCGATGACGATCGAGAAACCGATAGCGGCGTACAGATAACCCTTCGGGATGTGGAAGCCCAGGCCTTCGGCCACCAGGGACAGGCCGATCATCAGCAAAAAGCTCAGGCACAGCACGACGACGGTGGGGTGGGCGTTGACGAAGCGCGTCAGTACCTTCGAGGCCAGCATCATGACGACGATGGAAATGACGACGGCCGCCATCATCACGTACAGGTTTTCCACCATGCCGACGGCCGTGATGACGGCGTCGAGCGAAAAGACGGCGTCGAGCACGACGATCTGCGCCACCACCAGGCCGAAGCCGGCGTAGACTTTCGGGCCCGTCTGGGCGTGCGTGACGCCTTCGAGGCGTTCGTGCAGCTCGGTGGTGGCCTTGAACAGCAGGAACAGGCCGCCGACGAGCAGGATCAGGTCGCGCCCCGAGAACGAAAATTGCCAGACAAAAAAGAGCGGCGTGGTCAGCGTGACCAGCCAGGAAATCAGCGAAAGCAGGCCCAGGCGCATGACGAGGGCCAAGGTCAGGCCCAGCACGCGCGCCTTGTCGCGCTGGTGCGGCGGCAGTTTCTCGGCCAGGATGGCGATGAAAATCAGGTTGTCGATACCCAGTACGATTTCCAGTACGACCAGCGTCAGCAGGCCGACCCAGATTGTCGGGTCAAATAACCATTCCATGTGTGTAACCTTGTAAAGTTAAATCAAAATAAAGCTTGCCTGGCGGCCAGTGCCCCAGGGAATGATGTTGCTAATGTGTGATGTGATGGCGGACGCGCGGCGGCCGGGTGGCCTGCCGCGCGTCCGCTTCGGCAAGTGCCCCCGGTCCCGCTTGCCAAATGATGGCGCAAAACGGCGCGCCCTGGCGCGAGGTCGGGTACAGCGTGATGGGATCGTTGTCGCATTCGTCGGCGTCGCAGCTGTCGCCGGGCAAGCCGGCATGGACGCTGGGGTCGAGGCAATCGGCGGCAGGCATGGCGGCAGCGGCGGCCGCGACTGCGGCGTCAAGGTGCTGGAATGGGGAAGGACTGGCGTAAGCCATGCTGGCGAACGCCTGGGGTAACGCAATGAAAACAAAAAGGCAGAGCAGGACGAGAGCTCGTCTCATATACAGGCAGATAGTTCTGGAACCGTGGAGTATAACACGGGAAAATAACAGCTCGATGACAGGACTTGCGTAACTGATAAGTATGCCGTAAATTGCGAGAGCAATCATTTCCCCTGGCAGCGAAGACGCAGCGCGGGCCTGTGGCAATTCTTGCGCTTGTATTCCATTGCGCCCGCTTTTGCGCTTGTCTAATAACGTAGTGTTACCAGGACTTTGCCTTGAAACCAATTACCGCCCTCCTGCTTGCCGCCGGCATCCTCTCGCCTTCGTTCATCCTTGCCGCCACCCCAGTGGAAGCGGCGCCGGTCCAGAAAGCCGGCAAGGCTGCGCCCAACCGTGCCGCCGTCAAGGTCACGTCCGTCGAAGGCATCACCGAATACCGCCTGGCCAACGGCTTGCGCGTGCTGCTGTTCCCCGACGCCAGCAAGCCTACGCTCACCACCAACATCGTCTACCTGGTCGGTTCGCGCCATGAAAACTATGGCGAAACGGGCATGGCCCACTTGCTCGAACACTTGCTGTTCAAGCCCAGCGCCAACTTTGGCGTCAGGAAGGGCACGAAAACCCCCGTCGAGATCCTGAACTCGACGGGCGCCCAGTTCAACGGCACCACCTGGTACGACCGCACCAATTACTACGCCACTTTCCCCGCCAACGACGACAACCTGCGCCAGATGCTGGCCATGGAAGCGGACCGCATGGTCAACGCGGCCATCGACCAGAACGACCTGTGGAACCCCGTCACAAAAAAAGCGCGAAATGACGGTCGTGCGCAACGAGTTCGAGATGGGCGAGAGCGATCCGATCGGCGTGACCAGCGAACGCATCCAGGCCATCGCCTACGACTGGCACAACTATGGCAAGTCGACCATCGGCGCCCGCTCCGACATCGAGCAGGTGAATATTCCCCGCTTGCGCGCGTTTTATCATAAATATTATCAGCCGGATAACGCCGTGCTGATGGTGGCGGGCCGCTTCGATGAAGCCAAGGTCTTGAAGCAGATCAATGATTTGTTCGGCAAGATCCCGAAACCGACGCGCGTGATCGAACCGACCTACACGGCCGAACCCGTGCAGGATGGCGAGCGCGCCGTGACGGTGCGCCGCAGCGGCGGCACGCAATTCGTCGGCGCCGGCTACCACGTGGCGCCGTCCGGCAACCCGGACGCCGTCGCCATCGAGGTGCTGGGCCACGTGCTGACCGATGCGCCCGCCGGCCGCCTGCACAAGGCGCTGGTGGAAACCAAGCTGGCCAGCAAGATCGAATACAACTCGGTGAGCAACCTGGAACCGGGCTACAACCTGTTCGGCGCGCTCGTGCCCGTCGATGGCAACCTTGACGCAGCGCAAGCGGCCATGCTGAAAGTGCTGGAAGACTTGAAATCGCAGCCGATCACGGATGCGGAAGTGGCGCGCGTGAAACAGCAGCTGAACAAGCAGGTGGAACTGATCACTTCGAATACGGCGCGCATGACGATCGCCCTGACGGAGTCCCTGGCGGCCGGCGACTGGCGTTTGTTCTTCCTGCAGCGCGACCAGCTCGACAAGCTGACGACGGCGCAAGTGCAGGCGGCGGCCGAGAAATACCTGAAGAGCTCGAACCGCACCCTGGGCCGTTTCATCCCCACCGATGCGCCGGACCGCACCATTGTGCCGGCCTACGCCGACGTGGCGCCGCAGCTGGCCGGCTACACGGGCCGCGCCGTGGTGGCGCAGGGCGAAGCGTTCGACCCCAGCCCCGACAATATCGAGGCGCGCACCACGCGCTTCACCTTGCCGAACGGCTTGAAGGGCGCCTTGCTGCCGAAGAAAACCAAGGGCAGCAACGTCAGCGTCGTATTGAAATTGCAGCTCGGCAGCGAAGAAAGCTTGCGCGGCAAGGGGCAAGTGGGTAGCTACACGGCCAATTTGTTGTCGCGCGGCACGGATAAACTGTCGCGCCAGGAAGTGAAGGACAAGTTCGACCAGCTGGGCATGCAAGTGGCCATCTCCGGTGGCGCCGAAGGCGTGACCGCCATGCTGACGGGCAAGCGCGAGAACTTGCCGGCCGCCATGGATCTGCTGGCGCAAGTGCTGCAAAAGCCGGCCCTGAACGAGACGGAATTCCTGGAATTGCAGCGCGAGCGCGTGGGCCGCGCCGAGCAGGAGTTGCCTGAACCGCAGCCGCTGGCCGTGAACGCCTTCCGCCGCCTGCTCGACGCCACGCCGGAAGGCCATGTGCGCCACGTTGCTACCTTGCCGGCGGAACTGGCGCAATGGAAAGCCATCAAGGTTTCCGATGTGAAAGCCTTCCATGGCGCCTACTATGGCGCGTCGAATGCCACCTTTGCCGCCGTGGGCGACTTTGACCCGGCCGCGCTGAAGGCGCAAGTGGCCAGCCTGTACGGCAGCTGGAAGGCGCAGCAGCCCTACGTGCGCATTCCCGACGCCGTCAAGCCCGTCAGCGGCGAGAAAGTCACCCTGGAAACGCCGGACAAGGCCAACAGCGTGCTGTTCGCCATTCAGCCGGTTCCCCTCAAGGATGATGCCGCCAGCTACCCTGCCTTGCTGATGGCTAACCATATGCTCGGCGGCGGCGCCTTGCGCAGCCGCCTGGCCGACCGCATCCGCCAGAAGGAAGGCCTGTCGTACGGCGTCGGCTCGCAAGTGTCCGTGCCGTCGCGCGAACCGGCCGGCTACTGGATGGCCTACGCCATCAGCGCGCCGCAAAACACCGTCAAGGTGGAAGCGGCCCTGCGCGAGGAAATCGCCAAGGCGCTGGCCGACGGCTTTACGCAAGAGGAACTGGCGGAAGCGAAGAAAGGCTGGCTGCAATCGCAGGAAGTGGGCCGCACGCAGGACAGCGGCCTGGCGCGCGAACTGGCCGGCTACCTTGCCGAAGACCGCACCATGGCCTACGACAAGGACCTGGAAGCGAAAGTGGCGGCCCTGACCCTGGCGCAAGTGAACCAGGGCTTGCGCGAGTACCTGAAGCCAGCGGCCGTGTCGGTCGTGACGGCGGGCGATTTTGCCAAGGTGGCGAAAGAGGGTGAAAGCGGCGCGAAGGCAACGACGTCGAAATAAGCTGTTTTAGATGGAAAAAAACCCGCTGGCAATGTAATTGCCAGCGGGTTTTTTTATTGATGCGAGTCAACTTAGCGCGGCGCTAATTCCGCGACGTAAATTTCCACGCGGCGATTGCGTGCGCGTCCCGATGCATCCGCATTCGAGGCGATCGGCTCGCGGGCGCCGCGGCCTTCGGTGACGACGCGCGTCGGCGAGACGCCGCGCATGGCCAGGTAGTCGCGCGTGTGGGCGGCGCGTTCCACCGACAGCGGTTCATTGATGGAATCGCTGCCCGTGCTGTCCGTGTGGCCGATGATGCTGACCGTCGTGTTCGGGTTTTCATTCAGGGTGGCGGCAAAGCGGTCGAGAATCGGGCGGAAGTTGCCCTTGATGTCGGCGCGGTTGGTATCGAAGGAAATGTCGCTCGGGATTTCCATTTTCAGGCGGTTATCGGACGTCTGCGACACTTGCACGCCAGTACCCTGCGTGGCTTGCTCCATGGCGCGCTTCTGGTTTTCCATGCGGTTCGACCAGATATTGCCGACCACGGCGCCAGCTGCGGCACCGATCAGGGCGCCGCCGGCCGTGCGGCCGCTGCTGCCGCCACCGGTGGTGCCGCCGATCAGGGCGCCCAGGCCTGCGCCGATGCCCGCGCCCGTGGCCGTGCCACGTTGCGTCGAGGACATATCCGCGCAGCCGGTGGCGGCCAGCGCGATCACCAGCATGCCGATCAGGGATTTGGCGCCAGGGCCTTTTTTGAATGCTACTTTCATGGATTTTCTCCTTGTTTTGTTATTGGGACATACCCAGGAATTACCTGCACACGTTACTGCAAAATGGCGCTGCTTGCCAGCACGCACACCGTATGCAAAAAAAGCGGCGCCCGTTTGCACGCGCGCCGCCTTGTCTGGCCGGTAAGCCGACCTCTATAAACCGCGCCCGCTGATCAGGCGCAGCAGGACCATGATCACGGCGACTACCAGCAGAATGTGGATGAAGCCGCCAATGGTATAGGAAGTTACCAGGCCCAGCAGCCAAAGAATAATGAGTACGACGGCGATTGTATACAACATGATATGTCCTCCGAGAGTAATGTGTGGATGACGGCGGCGGCCCAGGCCTGGAAGGCGCTGGCGCATGGCGCCGTCATCGGTTCTTGTCATTGCGCGGCGATTGGGTCGCTGAACGCTGATGCCATGACTTAGTGTCTACTTTGTTTCCCTTGCGTTCTGTACGCTGTCGTACACAAGTCTCAACTATCGGGGCCGGTCGGCATGTTCGTCGGCCATGCCGGGCAGCCACGCCAGCATGCCGGCCATGCCGACGGCGCCCGCCAGGCAGCTGAGCATGCCGCCGGTGAGCAGCAGCATCACGCCGAACACGGGTGCGCTCGCTTGCGCCGGCGCCAGGTCCAGCGCGCAGAAGCCCAGCGCGGTGGCCAGGATGCCGCCGCCGATAAAACCCAGCCAGATCCTGTTGCTGCCTGTCTTGTCGTTTTCCATCGCCGCTCCTTGAGGGGAATATCCGTTGAACTTTCCTGAATGCATCATCTCGCGTCACGGCAAGCTCATCTGTACGCCAACGAACATTATCAAAAAGAAAACGCCCGGACAGGCCGGGCGTGTGTTGGATTTGCCACTCATTCCGGCAGCGGCGCCGCCGCGCTTCTCTTAGCCGATGGCGCGCAAGCCGCCGTTGACGACGCGCACGCGGTCGCCCTGGCGCCAGTTCGGCGCGGCGCTCTGGTGCACGGTGCGCGTCTTGCCGCTATCGAGGCGCACGACGATGTTGTAGCTGCGCGTGGCGCGCACGCTGCCTTCGATCTGGTTGCCGGCCACGGCGCCGCCGACGGCGCCCAGCACGGTGGCCAGTTGCTTGCCATGGCCGCCGCCCACCTGGTTGCCCAGCAAGCCGCCGACGACGGCGCCGCCGGCCGCGCCCACGCCGCTGCCTTCGGCGCGCGTATTGACTTCATGGATGGCTTCGACCACGCCGCAATTGCTGCACACCTGCGGTGCCGGTGCCGGGGCCGCCGCGTATTGCTGCGGTGGTGGCTGCTGCGGCTGCGGCTGGCGCACGGGCTGCTGCTGTGGCGGCAGGGCGGCCAGCGGCTGCGCGCCGGCCGGTTGCAAGTTTGCTGGCGGCTGGTTTGCCTGCAGGTTGGCCATTTGCTCGGCTGAGGTGCTGGCCGCCAGGGGCTGGCTATCTCCCTGGGACGAAGGCAGCCAGCCCATCAGGGCTGCCGTGCCCACGCCGCAAAACAGCAGGACGGCGACGGCGGCGGCAAGTACCAGCGGATGGAGGGATTTGGTGGTGGTGGTCATGGAAAGCTCCTTGGTTTTTATAAATAATGAAATGGGTAGTGCGTGTTATCCGTGCGATTCGCGTGTATTGCCAGTGTGCTGCGCCGCTTGCCCCGCTTCCGTGCGTCACCGTACATACAGGGGTGGTACGGCACCGTAGGCTAGGTAAAAATTATGTCGAGTTGTAACGACACCAAGGAAAAGCAATGCCACCAACGACTGCCAGCATGACCCTGTCCCGCGACGCAGGCCGATCCGGCCTGGGCACGCCTGCGGGCGCGCTTGACGCGGGCAACCGCTTGCTGGCCAGCCTGCCCGAGCACGACTTGCGGCACCTGACGGCGCTGTTCCATACCGTCACGGTCGAGGTGGGCGAGGTGCTGTACGAACCGGGCCAGCCTATCGGCCATATCTATTTCCCCGGCGATTGCCTGATCTCGCTGCTGGCCGTGGCGGAAGGCCGGATGACCCTGGAAGTGGGCTCCGTCGGCCGCGAAGGCGTGCTGGGCGCTTCCGTCGCGCTGGGCCATGATCTGGCGCAAGTGCGTGCCGTGGTGCAACGTTCCGGCACGGCCAGCCGCATCGCGCGGGCCGATTTCTGCGCCGAGTTCGCCCAGCTCGATTCCCTGCAGCGCCTGCTGTACCGCTACACGGACACTTTGCTGGCGCAAGCCATCCAGATCGCCGTGTGCAGCCGCTTCCACGTGCTCGAGGCGCGCCTGGCCCGTTCGCTGCTGATCACGCGCGACCGCCTGCAATCGGAAAAATTTCACCTGACCCATGAATTCCTCGCCCATACCCTGGGCGTGCGGCGCGTCGGCGTGACCAAGGCGGCCAGCGCGCTGCAACAGCAAAAACTCATCACCTACAGCCGCGGCAATATCGAAATCCTCGATTCGGCCGGCCTGGAAGCCGTGTCTTGCCGCTGCTACGAGCTGGTCAAGGATAGCGGCGCCATCGGCATGGCCAACGTCTTCGTCTAATTTCCTCAGAATAACTTTTCAATGTCGTCAACGGAAGCCGCACGCAAAAAAGCGGGGCAGGCGCCTGCGCGCCCACCCCGCTTTTCGGATGGCCGATTACTTCGGCTTGACTTGGTTGCCGATCACGCCGCCGACGGCGGCGCCGCCGACTGCGCCGACGGCGCTGCCGCCCGTCAGCACGGAGCCGGCAACGGCGCCGATACCAGCGCCGATGGCCGTGTTCTTATCCTGGCCGGACATGTTGGCGCAAGCGGTCAGGCTCAGCAGCAGGGCGGCAACGGAAGTGGTAGCGGCGATTTTTTTAATGATTTGCATGATAGTTCTCCTATGAATTCGGACCTCGTGGCGCCGGCATGGTATGGGCCGGGGGACTTCGTATCGCCACGTCTTGGGTGTTTCAGGCACGATCACAGAATAGGATTGTGACAAGGCAGGGTCTGTTCGGCAACGCACATAGGGGTGTAACAATTGTAATCGTGCACGGCTGCGTATTTCTTAACGGTTTTTGCGCGGCGCCTTGCCCGGTTTCGGCGCCACCGGTTTCACGCGCGCCTGGGCCAGCAGGGCCGCGCATTCGCTGTCCTCGACGGGGCCGGTATTGACCAGCGGCAGCAGCGCCGCCACGGGCGCCACCACGGCCAGCGCCAGGGCGCCGCCGGCGCGCAGGGCCAGCACGCCCTTGTCGACGCTCACGTCGGGCTTGCTGAAGGTGCCGTGCACATACAGGGGCGAGCGCAGCGAAAAGATGCGCAAGCCTTTGCTGTCGGGCCGCAGGGTCAGGTCCAGCCGTTCATCGGCCAGGTTCACCGTGCCGTCGATATGCAGGACGGCGTCATCCGTGTCGACGATGAACTGGCGCGTGCGCATCAATCCCTTGGTGACGGTGAAGTCGGCGGCCATGCAATTGAGCTTGACCTGCTTGTCGCCAGCCAGCTTGGCCAGCACGACACTGCCGATATTCAAGCCCATTTCTTCCAGCAGCAGCTTGCTGATGCTGCCCCGGTTGATCAGCGCGCGCACTTCGCCGTTCGAGCTGCCCAGCAGGCTGGCGACGGAATTGCCCGTGGCCGACAGCGAAGCGTCGCCATTGATCTCGCCCACGCTCGCTTGCAGGGCCGGCAAGCGGGGAAACAGTTGCTGGATGTGCAGATGGCGCGCGCTGGCCTTGAGTTCGGCCGCGATGCCGTTGGCGATGACCTTGCCGCTGCCGTCGAGCTTGATTTGCGACGTCAGGGTGCCGCCCGCCACGTTGAAGTTGAGCGGCGTCAAGGACAGCACGCCGTCCGTCAGCACCACGTGCGTGTCGAGCTTGCTGATTGGCAACTCGGCGTCGCGCGTGATCTTGTCGGCCGTATAGCGCACGTCGGCGTCCAGGCTGGTCCAGCGCTCCGTCTTGAAGGTTTCCACCGGCAAGAGACCCGGCCGGCCGGCCGGCTGCGTCGACGGCACGCCCCGTTCCTTCTTGCTGGCGCTGGAATCGGCGCCCACCAGTGGACCCAGGTCGGAAAATTGCAGCAGGCGCGAGTGGACGTCGCCCGTCAGGCGCTTGCGCGGCGTGCTGGCGGAAAAGGCCAGCTTGCCACTGATGTCGCTCGACCCCACCTTGCCGCTGAACTGGTCATATACCCATTCGCCGCCGCGCGGCGCCAGGGTGCCCGTCAAATGGCCTTCCGTGCTGAAGTGCGGCGTTTCCGGCAGCAGCACGCCCGTCAAGGGATACAGCCGGGCCATGCTGGGGCCGGACAGCTTCAGGCGCACGTCCAGCGCCGCCAGGTCGGCGGGGCGCGTCAGTGTGCCTTCGATGGCCACACTGCTGCCGCCCGCGCGCATGTCGGCCTGGATGGGGAAGGGCGTGCCTTGCCGCTGCAGCGACAGCACGCCGCCCGCCTTGCCGCCGCCCTGGACGCTTTCGCCGCGGTAGGTGCCGGACAGTTTCCAGGCGATGCCGTAGCGCGCATCGCCGGCGATGGTGTCGACGTCGGCGCGCATCGCCGTTTTGCTGACGCCGTCGTCCAAGGTCACGCTGCCCTTGCTGAAGACCACGCTTTGCAGCTCCAGCTGCCACGGCGATGGCTGGTCCTGCTTGTCGAAGGTCCAGTTGTTCTTGCCATCCTTGCTGCGCAGCAAGCGCACCTGCGGCGTGTCGAAGCGCAATTGCGGGATGATGATCTTCTTCTCCAACAAGGCCAGGGGATTGAGCGAGAACGCCAGCTGGCCCACGCTGGCCAGTTGCGCCTGGCCATCCGTCCCGGCCATGGTGCTCGGGTTGCCCAGGCGCACGTCCTTGGCCTGCAGGTGCGGCCAGGGCAGATAGTCGCGCCAGGTTTTTTCCCCCGCTGCCTTGCCTGGCTGCTGCCACGTCAGCGCCAGGTCGCCCTCGATGGCAAACGGCCGTCCCAGCGCTTCGCTGGCGCGCGCATTGAGCCAGGGCTTGGCGCGGTTCCAGTCCATGTTCAGCAGGACGATGGACGCCGTGACGGGCAGGGCGACGAGCACGGCGGTGCTGGCGAGGGCGATTTTCTGGCGGCGAGACAGTTGCATGGGCGACGATTCTTTCTGGACAAGTATTCACGATGCTACAGGAATCGCTGTCAAGCCGGGCCCGTTTCTCGCTTTTGCGGCCCGGCGCGTGCGCTGGCGCACGTTGCCCATGCAAGTATTGTCGATTTCCTACTCTATGTGCGGCACCGAACGGATATGCGGGGAGCCGGGGCCTATAACGTCATACATCAAACGCAGTTCCTGATTCGTTCCACCTGTTACACATCAATCACATTCTCCAGGAGAAGAAAAATGACAAACCGAGATTTCATCAACACCCCCATGACCGCTCTGGCCGCCTGCCTCACCGCCGTTGTCCTGATGACGGGCTGTTCCAGCCTGAAAACGCCGGCCACGGCCGACGTCGCCGTGTCGCGCGCCGCAGTCGATAACGCTGCCAGCGCCGGCGCTGCCGACCTGGCACCCGATGAAATGCGTTCGGCCCGCGAAAAAATGCGCATGGCCAACCAAGCGCTGAAAGACCGCGACTACAAGCTGGCGCGCGACCTGGCCGACCAGGCGCAAGCCGATGCCAAGCTGGCGCAAAGCAAGGCCAACTCGGCCAAGGCCACCAGCGCCGCCGATGAAATCAACGAGAACATC
Organism: Janthinobacterium sp. TPC_1; assembly: GCF_056037845.1. Lineage (NCBI taxonomy): Bacteria > Pseudomonadati > Pseudomonadota > Betaproteobacteria > Burkholderiales > Oxalobacteraceae > Janthinobacterium > Janthinobacterium sp. TPC_1. The sequence continues at coordinate 3,410,834 of NZ_CP195157.1, forward strand.
CGCGTCATGCGCGAAGAACTCGACCGTGCCAACCAGCAAGCCCCGAAACAATAACTAACAAGAAGAACAGGATTCCATCATGAAAAAAGCTACCTACACCACCATTCCCGGCCTGCTGGCCATGGCCGCCCTCGTTGCCGCCTGCAGCTCCGCACCGACCACCACCAGCCTGCTCGACCAGACGCGCGGCGATTACATGGCGGCGCAATCGAACCCGCTGGTGTCGACCTATGCGCCGCGCGAATTCCGCGAAGCGAGCGCTGCACTGGAAGCGGCCAACGCTGCCGCCACGCGCCAGGATGACAGCGAAAAAGTCGACAAGCTGGCCTACCTGGCCAAGCAAAAGATAGCCACGGCGCAAGAAGTCGCCAAGCAGAAAGCCGCCGAAGCCGATATCGCCAATGCCGGCAAGCAGCGCGACCAGTTGCGCCTCGATGCCCGCACGCAGCAGGCTGACCAGGCCACGGCCCGCGCCCAGTCGGCACAGGCGGATGCGGAAGCTGCCAAGGCACAGGCACAAGCGGCCGAAGCGTCGGCCCGCGATGCGCAGGCCCGCGCCGCCGGACTGGAAGCCCAGCTGGCCGACCTGGCCGCCAAGAAAACGGAACGCGGCATGGTCATTACCCTGGGCGACGTGCTGTTTGGCACGGACAAGGCAAACCTGACGGCCGATGGCGCGAATACGGCGCGCAAGCTGGCCGACGTGCTGAAAAACAACCCGCAGCGCACCGTGCTGATCGAAGGCTTCACGGATAGCACGGGCGGCTCCGCGCACAACCTGGAATTGTCGCAACGCCGTGCCGAATCCGTGCGCAATGCGCTGCTGGAGCAAGGCATCAGCCGCGACCGCATCGCCACGAAAGGCTATGGCGCTGCCTATCCGGCCGCCGGCAACGATACGGCGGCGAACCGCCAGCTGAATCGCCGTGTGGAGATTGTTCTGTCGGAAGACAATACGGCCATTCCTGCCCGCCGTTAAGAGCTGCGCCGCCTGGCGCGGCAGTAGAAAGGCAGCACCGGCCGAATGCTGGCCGGTGGATACCCATGCAATACTTGAAAGGAAGCATCATGACCCAAACATCTGTTGAGATTCCAGCTGGCATCGATACGGCCGCCATCCGCGCGGCCGCCAAAAACCTGGACGACGGCGCCGTGACGGCCGGCTACCAGGGCGACCGCCAGGAGTTGATCACCCTGTTGAATGGGGCGCTGGCCACCGAACTGGTGTGTATTGCGCGCTATAAACGCCATTACTACACCGTGAGCGGGCGCGACAATGGCACCATCAAGGCCGAGTTCCTTGAGCATGCGCAACAGGAGCAGGAGCACGCCGACTGGCTGGCCGAACGCATCGTGCAATTGAATGGCAAGCCAGATTTTAATCCTGCAACATTGCTTGCGCGCAGCCATGCCGAGTATGATGACTCCGAAGACGTGCAAAGCATGGTGCGTGCCAATCTGATCGCGGAACGGGTAGCGATCGAGTCGTATCGCCAGATGATCGTGAAAATTGGCGACAAAGACCCGACGACACGCCATTTGTTGATCAAAATCATGGCTGTCGAGGAAGAGCACGCCGATGATATGCGCGATCTAATGGAATAGTGTTTTTGAGTAAAGTAGGTATAGTAACTACATTCATCCACAGCTAAGGAGCTAAACCATGTTGGAAAACAATATCACCACCGTCAATAACGATGTCAAAACGCTGGTCAAGGATGCGCAAGCCCTGTTCAGCGCCGCTGCCGCCCTGACGGGCGAAAAAGCTGACGAAGTGCGCATCAAGGGCATGAAAACCCTGGACGCCGCTCTGGCCAAGGCACACGAAGCGCAAGCGTCGGCCATCGTCGCCACCAAGCAGATGGCTGCCCAGGCAGACGGTTATGTCAAGGAAAACCCATGGCGCACGGTGGCCGTCGCCGCTGGCGTCGGCGTGCTGGTCGGCTTCATCCTGGGCCGCAAGTAATCCCACTCAGGAGCGATATGGACAAGTCTGCTTCGTCTCACCAGGGGCCGGGATTGATCGGTTCGGTTGCCGGCCTGGCCAAGAACGCCGTCGGACTGATGTTGTCGCGGCTGGAACTGGCCACCATCGAACTGTCGGAAGTGCGCAATCACGTGTTGCAGCTGATTGTCATTTTCGCGCTGGCGACGGTGGCGGGCTTGTTTGCCATCGCTTACGGCAGCGTGCTGATCGTCTTCCTGGCCTGGGATAGCCTGGGCTGGAAGATCCTGGCGATCATGACGGTCGTGTTCGTACTGCTGGGCATCGGCCTGGTCATGTATGCGCGCGCCATGCTGCGTCAAGGACGGCTGTCCATGCCCGCCACCATGGCGGAATTGAAGGCCGACCGCGACATGCTGATGTAAGCTGCCCTACGAGGAGAATTCATGTTGGAAAACGACAAACTGGCGGCGCAAGCCGCCCGCAAGCGCCTGCTGATCGCCCAGGGCGAGATGTACCGCGTGGGCATCGTGCATGCGCGCGCCAACGTGGGCTATGCCTTGCGTCCCGAATCGATGCTGCAGGGCGTGGTCGAAACGGCGGTCGGCTTTGCCGGCCACCGCGTCGAATCCCTGCTGGCACCGGGCGGCATGCGTTTGCAAGGTGCCATGCCTTACGTGCTGACGGCGCTATCGTTTATCGGACGCAAGAAGCTGGTGAAGCCGGCCCTGGTCCTCGTGGCCGTGGCCGCCGCGGCCGCCAGCTGGCTGCGCCGCAAGCGCTGAACGCCAGCCGCACAGGAACGCCGTCATCGACGGCGTTTTTTTTTGCCTGTACGCAACGTCCGACGCGCGCACGCGCAAGCGCGCACAATCCCTTAAAGCGCGCACAATTCCTTAAAGCGCGCACAATCCCTTACAATGATTCACGCCGCATTTCGCGCGGCGGACAGAGGGGCCATCTTGATGACGAATGCGAAGACACCGATCAATCAGTTAAATCCTTCGCGCCTGCGCATCGTGCTGGTGCTGCAAGGCGGCGGCGCACTGGGCGCCTACCAGGCCGGCGTCTACCACGCCTTGCACGAACATGGCCTGGCGCCCGACTGGGTGGTGGGCACCTCGATCGGCGCCATCAATGCCGCCATTCTGGCAGGCAACAAGCACGAAGACCGCCTCGTGCGCCTAAAACAGTTCTGGCAGCGCGTGGCGCACCGCGACAGCATCGACATGAACCTTGTTTCTGACCAGCAACGCCGCTCGAACATCTGGCTGGCCACGCTCGATACGGTGCTGCGCGGCGTGCCCGGCTTCTTCAAGCCGCGCGCATTCAGCCTGTTTCCCGCCGGAATTGCCGTCAAGCCGGAAGAAGCGAGCTTCTACGATACGGGCGAGCTGGCCAGCACGCTCGGTGAACTGGTCGATTTCGATTACCTGAACCAGCCGGGCGGCATGCGCCTGACGGTCAACGCCCTGCGCGTCAAATGCGGCAGCCTCACCAGTTTCGACAGCCAGCAGCAACCGTTGACGGCCGACCACATCCGCGCCAGCGGCGCCTTGCCGCCCGGCTTCGCCGGTGTGCGGATCGATGGCGATTTATATTGGGATGGCGGCCTGTACTCGAACACCCCGCTGGAAACCGTGCTCGACGATACGCCCCACGTCGACACGCTCGTCTTCATGGTCGATTTGTGGAGTTCGGAAGGGCCGGAACCGACGACCCTCGATGAAGTGCAGACGCGGCAAAAGGACGTCACCTTCGCGTCGCGCTCGAAACGCCACATCGAGGATTACGTCAACACGCATACCCTGCAGCACAAGGCGGGAACTGTACGCCCGCCTGCCCGAGGACGCGCACAGCCACCGCCAGGCCGAAGAACTGGCGGCGCTGGGCTGCGACAGCACCATGCACATCGTGCGCCTGCCGTACGCGGGGCGCGACTGGCATATGGCGGCCAAGGACATCAACTTTTCCAAGGGCTCCATCGAGTGGCGCTGGGAGCAGGGCTACCAGGATGCCTTGCGCGCAATCAAGGCGGCCGGCTGGCTGGCCTTTGTCACGGAAGACACGCCGCTCGTGGTGCATGAATTGCCGCCATACGAGCGCGACGCCGCTTAGTGACGCCTGTCAAAACCTGCTGCGCGTCGGTATAGGCGGCCTGCGATGCTCACCGTACTAGAGTACGGTTGCGCTTCTTAGCCACCTCTCCCTTCCGCTCGCGACGGTTTTGTCAGGCGTTGCGGTTTGTCTGGCGTCGCAACAGCACGACGCATCACTGCGGATGCGCCGCTTCGCGCAGTTTTTCCGCGTTCGCCATGTCTTGGCGGTACGTATCCTGCGCGTCCTTCAGGCAGCTGGCGCGCGCGGCGGACGGTTCCAGACGACAAGCTTTCTTGGCCTCGGCCAGGGCGGCGCTGATTTCCTTGCGCAGGGTGCGCAGCTGGGCTTGCGCCGTGCTGTCTTCCTGATACCAGCGTTGCGGGTCGCCCGGCTGCGGCGTGGCCGTCTGGGCCAGTGCCAATGGTGCCACGCTGCAAGCGAACAGGGTGGCCAAGAGTGTGTTGTGGATAGTCATGATATTTCCTCCTTGCAATAAAAAAGGCGCCGTAGCGCCTTTTTTTACAACCTGCCCGTCAGTAATAGCAGGATCAGTATCACTACGACCAGGCCGGCGATGCCGCTGGGGCCGTAACCCCAGTTGCGGCTATGCGGCCAGGTGGGCAGGACGCCGACCAGGGCCAGGATCAAGATGATCAGAATGATGGTGCCCATGGTATCTCCTTGTTGGTGCATGGTCCGGCGCGGGCTTGCTGGCAAGCCCGGCCAGCGGATTAATAGCGGTAGACGCGGCCGTCAACGACGCGTACGCGGTTGCCCGGGCGCAAATCATTCGCGTTGTCCTGCACCACGGTGCGGTATTCGCCGTTGTCGAGGCGTACGCTGATCTGGTAAGCCTGCGCTTGCTGCTTGCGGCCTTCCACCTGGTTGCCGACCACGCCGCCAGCGACGGCGCCCGCCACGGTGGCGGCCGTGCGGCCGCTGCCCGAGCCGATGGTGTTGCCCAGCAGGGCGCCGGCGATGCCGCCGACCACGGCGCCGGCGCCGCTGGTCTGTCCGCCGCCTTGCACGATCTGGATGGAGTCGACAGTGCCATACATGGCGGACTCAGGCTGGTTGGCCGGGTAATACTGTTGTGACTGGGTAGGGCCGGTGGCGCAACCGCTGAGTACGGCGGTTGCGGCGAGCATCAGTGCAGCCAAGGTGGCGTTGGTTTTCATTTTATTCTCCTGACGAGGTGAGGGTGTAGGGCCATCTTAGTCAGGCCCGTGCCTCCGGTCTGTACGCTGCCGCACGTACCTATTTGCTGCTTAAATGACATCTTTGGCTGGCGCTATCCGGCAAAACGTTGTTATTTCTCCCTGTCTGCCTTCCGCTTTCAAAATAAATTACTTGTGTACGGCAGCGTACAGAAGAGCGGCGGCGATCCACGTAAAACGGTAGTCATGCCAAGCAGACATGCTTGCTACCACCAGGGAGAAATACATGCACAACAAGAACAAGCTTTTCACCGCCATCGTCGTCAGCCTGGCGTGCGCCGCCTGGGGCGGCCAGGCAGTGGCTGCCACGCCGGAAGCGAAAGCGGCCTACAAGGCGGCCAATGAACAGGCGGGCCTGAATTACAAGCTGGCACACGCCGAATGCGAAAAAATCACGGGCAACCCGAAGGACGTCTGCATCGCCGAAGCGAAGGCCGTGCGCGCCTATGATGAAGCAGTTGCTCAGGCGCAATACACGAATACCCTGCGTGCCTACACCAAGGCGCGCATCAAGATTGCCGATGCCAACTACGACGTCGACCTGGCGCGCTGCAATGCGCTGACGGGCAACGACAAGGATGTCTGCGTCAAGCTGGCCAAGTCCACCAAGGTGGCGGCCCTGGCCGATGCCAAGGCGGACAAGAAAGTCATCGAAGCGCGCAGCGATGCGCGTGAAGCAAAAAGAAAAGCCGAGTACAAGGTCGCGACAGAAAAATGCGATGCATTGGCCGGCGCAGCCAAGGATGACTGTATCAAGGCTGCAAAAACCCAGTTTGGCTACTGAGCTCCCTCCGGCGCACAGTCACCACACTGGTATAAGAAGCTCATTGTGAGCACATTGATTGACCACTCCTAAGGAAACCACCATGAAATTCACTAAATCGATCGCTACTGGCCTTTTCGTCGCTTCCCTGTTCGCCGTTGCAGGTTGCGCTTCCACCCCAACCAAGGAAGGTACGGGCGAGTACCTGGACGACGCGGCCATCACCACCAAGGTAAAAGCCAGCAGCATCTTCAATGAGCCGACCCTGAAATCGACGGAAATCAACGTTGAAACCTTCAAGGGCGTGGTTCAGCTGAGCGGCTTCGTTGCGCAGCCAGCCGATGCCGCCAAAGCGGGCGAAGTTGCCCGTGGCGTCAAGGGCGTGAAGTCGGTGAAAAACGACATCCGCGTCAAGTAATGGCATGAACTGCCGCAGCGGCCAGCCCCACGGCTGGCCCTGCGGCCCTCCACCGACCGTCGCGGGAATCGCATGCATATCCAGCCTACAGATACCCCGCCCGAGCCGGTGGCGGCTGCCTCCACCGAGCCTGCCGGGCCACCTCCCGGCGCGCCCGTGGAGCAGCCAGACGCATCCCTGCGTTTGCCGCTGCACGTCCATGCGCGCGGCATGGCCCTGGGCATCATCGCCACCGTCAGCTTCATCTATGCGCTGCAGTGGGCACAGAAATTCCTCATTCCCGTCATCTTCGGCATTTTCATTGCCTATACCCTCAATCCCGTCGTCGCCTGGCTGGAAAAGCTGCGCCTGCCGCGCGCCATCGGCGCCACGGCCGTCACGGCCCTGATCCTGTTCGGCTCCATCGTCGTCGTCGAGCGCGTGCAGGGCGAATTTGAATCCATCGTGGAAGAGTTGCCGGCCGCCACGCATAAACTGTCGCGGCTAATCGCCGCCAGTACGGGCGGCAAGAACAGCACCTTCCAGAAAATGCAAGCCGTGGCCAATGAAATCGAGCAAGTGGCCGCCGGCGCCGAAGCGCGCCGCAACAACCGCCGCGCCGCCGCTGCCGAGGCGCCCAACTTCAAGATCATGGACTGGGTCTGGGCCGGTTCGCTGGGTCTGGTGGGCTTTCTCAGCCAGGCCACCATGGTCATCTTCCTCGTGTTTTTCCTGCTGCTGTCGGGCGATACCTTCAAGCGCAAGCTCGTCAAGCTGACGGGGCCGTCGCTGAGCCGCAAGAAGGTCACCGTGCACATCCTGGAAGACATCAATACCTCGATCCAGAAACTATATGTTCATGCTGCTCGTCACGAATGTCTTGCTGGCCGTCCTGATGTGGATCGCGCTGCGCGTGATCGGCCTGGAAAACGCGGGCGCCTGGGCCATCGTGGCCGGCTTGCTGCACATCATGCCGTATTTCGGCCCGCTGCTCATCACCATCGCCACGGGCCTGGTGGCCTTTTTACAGTTCGAATCGCTGGAAATGGTCTTGCTGGTGACGGGCACGTCGATGGCCATCGCCACCCTGGTGGGTACCTTTGTGACCACCTGGATGACGGGGCGCATCGCCCGCATGAATCCCACGGCTGTCTTCATCAGCCTGCTGTTCTGGGGCTGGCTGTGGGGCGTCTGGGGCTTGCTGCTGGGCGTGCCCATCATCGTCATCGTGAAGGTGGTGGCCGAGCGCGTGCAGGGCATGGAAGTGGTGGCCGAGCTGCTGGGCGAATAGTTTGCGGCAGCACAAGAAAAACGGCGCCCGCGGGCGCCGTTTTGACATGCGTCAGCCTGCTCAGGACTGGTGGCGTTTCAGTATCTTGACTTGCACGTCGCCATCGTCCGTCTTCGGCATATCCTTCATGCTGCCCAGCTGCAGGGCGAACTGGCGCGTGAATTCGGCGCCCAGGAAGAAGATTTGCGCCGAGTAATACACCCACAGCAGCAGGGCCACCAGCGAACCGGCCGCGCCATAGCTGCTGGCCACGCCGCTATTGCCGATGTACACGCCAATCGCGTATTTTCCCAGTGAAAACATGAACGCCGTGCCCACGGCACCGATCAGCACGTCGCGCCAGGACAGGCGCACGCGCGGCAGCATTTTATAGATGACGGCAAACAGGCTGGCGATGACGGCAAAGCCGATCAGGTTCGACAAAATGGTAAACAGCACGGCCGTGTCTTTCCACACGCCTTCCCAGAAGTTGGCGAGGATGGCCATGGCCGCGTTGACCACCAGCGACACCATCAGCAGGAAGGCCAGCACCAGTACCAGGCCGAAGGAGAGCACGCGTGCGCAGCATGTCCCAGGCGCCCGCCTCTTTCAATGGCGGCACTTGCCAGATTTCATCGAGGCTGGCCTTCAGTTCCGCAAACACGCTGGTGGCGCCAAACAGCAGCAGGGCGCTGGCGATGAGGGTGGCGATGCGGCCTTGCTCATGGTTCTTCGCGCCGGCCAGCACCAGCTGGATGGCTTCGGCGCCCTGCGTGCCCAGCAAGCCCTGCAGTTGACCCATCAGCTCGCCGCGCGCGGCGGCCGGGCCATAGAAGAAGCCGGCGATGGCGATCACCAGCACGAGGATGGGGGCGATGGAAAACAAGGTGTAGTAGGCGAGGGCCGCGCCCTTGCTCGAGGCGCGGTGTTCCAGCCATTCGGTGACGGAGCAGACGATGACGCTGCGCATTTGTTTGCTGAGCGGCGCCAGGCCGGCCAGCCTGGGATAGCGGGTAGAAAAATTCATGATGGCTTTCAATGCAAAAAAGGGGCGCGAGCCCCTTTTTTTATTTACAAGTGGCGTACCACCGTTCAGCTTACTGCACGCGGCGTTCGATGGTGATCTGTTCCACTTCAACGCGGCGGTTCGGTTCCAGGCACTTGATCAGGTCGGCACGTTTCTTGTTATCGCAGGTGACGACAGGATTGGTGGAGCCTTTGCCTTCGGCCGTCAGGCGGTTGGCGGCGACGCCATGGGCGACCAGGTATTCCTTGACGGCGTCAGCGCGCTGCTGCGACAGTTTCAGGTTGTACTTGGGCGAACCGATGCGGTCGGCATAACCGCTGATGACGACGTTGTTGACGTCCGGCGCTGCGTTCAGCACGCGGGCGATTTCGTCGAGCTTGGTCTGTGTCGGACCCAGCTTGGCGCTGTCGAACGCGAACAGTTCCGTTGCCGACATCGTCACTTTTTCAAAGCGTGCCGGCGGCGGTGGCGGTGGTGGTGGCGGCACGACCACGACGACTTCCTCGCGCACTGGCGGCGGTGGCGGTGGTGGCGGCGGTGCAGGCGGTTTGTCGAACGCGAAGTTCAGGCCCACGGTGACGTAGTAGTTGTTCGACTTGCTGCTCGGGTCGAAGGTATTGCCGCGCAGGAAACCGTGCACATTGCGCACGTCAGCCTGGAACGACAATTGATCATTGATGGTGGACTGGAAGCCCAGGCCGACGCTGGCGTATGGCGAACTCTTGCTGCGTTCGCCGAAGGCAAAGCTGGTGTCCTTGTCGCGCTGCATGCCGGCACCGACCAGCAGGAAGGGGCGGAAGGCTTTGCGCGAGAACATGTACAGGCCGTCTACGCCCAGCGTATTTTGCTGGTAGCGCTGTTGGCCATCCTTGGAGCGGGCATACGTGGTGCCCAGTTGGATATCCCAGTCCTGGGAAACAGGTTTGCCGAAACGCAAGCCTGCGCCATAGCCGGTTTTATCCGTGGCGAAGTCGGAATCTGGCTTGAGTGCGTTGAGGCTGGGTTGAATGTACCAGGAAGGATTGATTTCCTGGGCCTGTGCGCCGAGGAGGGCGGAGCACAGTACTGCGGCGGCAACGGCGATTTTTTTTAGATTATTCACAAGTAACTCCCAACGTTGATAAGAGATTGTCTCTACTGCATCAATGCGACAACTGCCAGACATGCTATTGCTAGAGATAGACAACAATTCCAGGTGCGCTTTCTTGCGATAAATGCACTGCTGTTGGACTAGAGAATACGGTTGCACGTTCAACCGGTCGGTGCGTTGGCGCACAAAGCATTGCGGTATATCAATGGTGTTGCAGATTCACGACAAATACTTTGCTGTTGAAAAAAACTCATCTGCCTCGATAAAAACTGGCGGCAACCGCCAACGGACGGGTGTCGCCGCAAGAGGCAATCGTACGACTTGCTGCTGGCTTGCCACTGTATATTAGCAACAATGATGAGCTTGATAACTAATATTACATTACTGTTGTATTCCTGCCGCGCTGCCTTGCCGAGATTCATTGGGCAACTTTTGCGCGCCGCAGCCAGCTCCGCCACTTTCATCAAGGAGTTACCCGTGCCTGATCGTCCCCGTATTTTTTCTTCCCCGCTGTCTGGCAAGCTGGGCCCGCTGGGTCTGCTGTTGTCGCTGGGCCTGGCTATGCCGGCCTGGGCCGATAGCGGCGTAGCCTTGTTTTCACCGAGCGGCACGGTCAAGGCCGTGCGCCAGGTACGGGCCCAGTTCGCCACGCCGATGGTGCCGTTCGGCGACATGGGCTTGCCCGCGCCGTTCGCCATCGATTGCGGCAAGGCCGAGCCTGGCGTCGTGGCGGGCGCGGGACGCTGGGCCGACGAGCGCAACTGGAACTACGATTTCGAGCGCGACTTGCCGGCCGGCGTGGCCTGCAGCTTCACCTTGAAGCCAGGGCTGAAGGACTTGGCGGGCCAGGCCTTGCAGGGCACGGCGGCGTACCGCTTTTCCACGGGCGGCCCGGCCATCGTCGAGGCCGTACCGTATGACGGCCAGCCCTACATCGATGAAAACCAGATCTTCGTGCTGGGCCTGGACGCCGCGCCGAACGAGGCCAGCGTGGCCGCCAACGCGTATTGCCGCGCCGATGGCATCAATGAAAAGATTCCCGTGCGCTTGCTCAAAGGCAAGGAGCTGGAGCAGGTATTGACCCTGCGCAAGAGTTTTCTCGACCGCTACCTGACCGTGTATTTCAAGAAGCGGGGCACGCTGTGGAAAGTGGGCATGCCCGTCGCCAGCAAGGGCGCGCCGCCGCTGCCCGTCACGGTGCTGCAATGCAAGCGCAGCTTCCCCGCCAACGCCAAGGTGTCGCTCGTGTGGGGCGAAGGCATTGCCAGCGCCAGTGGCATCGCCACGGACAAGGCGCAAACCCTGCAGTACAAGACGCGGCCCGATTTCACGGCCAAGTTCAGTTGCGAGCGCAGCAACCCGAAGGAGCAGTGCATTCCCTTCCTGCCCATGCGCGTGCAGTTTTCCGCGCCCGTGAGCGCGGCGCAGGTGCGCGCCATGACCCTGAAGGGCGGCGGCAAGACGTATGCGCCGACGATTGCAAAAGAGGAAGAAAAGGCGGAGTTCCTGTATAGCGCCACCTTCAACGGCCCCTTCCCCGTGCAAGCCAGTTTCGTGCTGAACTTGCCGCCGAAGCTGACAGACGATGCGGGCCGCGCCTTGCTCAACCGCGCGCGCTTCCCCATGACGGTGCGCACGGGCGAACAGCCGCCGCTGCTGAAGTTCCCGGCCCCGTTCGGCATCATCGAAGCCAAGGGCGACGGCTTGCTGCCCGTCACCGTGCGCAATATCGAGCCCGTGCTGTCAGGCAAGGAAGTCGCCCAGCCATCCGCTGCCGCCACGGGCTCCACCTTGCGCGTGCCCGACAATGACGACAAGTTCATCATCGAGTGGATGCAGCGCCTGGCCGGCGATGGCGCCGGCGGCGAGTACTGGCAGCCGTATGCCCAATATGCGGGCAACATGAGCAAATCCGTGCTGGCCGACGCCGCCGGCACGCGCCCCATCAGCCTGCCGCGTCCCGATGGCAAGAAAACCTTTGAAGTGATCGGCATCCCTTTGCAGAAACCGGGCTTTTATGTGGTCGAGCTGGCCAGCCCCATCCTGGGCAAAGTGCTGCTTGGCAAACCGACGACGGCGTATATCCGCACGGCCGCGCTGGTGACGAACCTGGCGGCCCACTTCAAGCACGGCGCGCAATCGTCGCTCGTGTGGGTCACGTCGCTGGACAAGGGCGCGCCTGTTGCGAAAGCGCAAGTGGCCGTGCGCGACTGCGCCGGCAAGCTGCTGTGGCAAGGCGCCACGGGCGCGGACGGCGTGGCGCACATCCCCGGCGAGCTGGCCGCTTCCAGCTGCAAGAACAATGGCCGCTACTTTATCAGTGCGCGCAGCGGCGGCGACATGACGTTTACCCTGTCGGACTGGGTGGGCGGCATCGAAGCCTGGCGTTTCAACCTGCCCACGGACGACACGCGGGCCGACAACACCTTGCTGGCCACGGTTTTCGACCGCACCTTGCTGCGCGCCGGCGAAACCGTGCACATGAAGCACTTTATACGCAAGCACACGGGCGAGGGCATGAGCCTGGTCGACAAGAACAACGGCCCCGGCAGCGCCACCTCCGTCGTCATCACGCACCAGGGCAGTGACCAGAATTACCAGTTGCCCCTGCGCTGGTCCGCCGGCGGCACGGCGGAAAGCGACTGGCTCATTCCCGCCGACGCCAAGCAGGGAGAGTACAGCGTCACCATGGCGGGCCGTCCTTCCGGCAGTTTCCGCGTAGAAGCCTTCCGCGTGCCGACCATGAAAGCCGTGCTGCAGGGGCCGAAGGCGCCCGCCGTGCAGGCAAAGCAGGTGGCCCTCGATGCGCAGATCACGTACCTGGCCGGCGGCGCCGCCACGAATGCGCCCGTCAAGCTGCGCACGGTGCTGCAAGACAAGAGCGTGACGTTTGCCGACTATCCAGATTACAGCTTCAGCAATGGCGACGTGAAGGAAGGTCTCGTCAAACAGGGCACGGGCTACGACGACGATGAAGGCGAATGGCAGGATGAAGGCCGTGGCGTTGCCAGCGCCGGCGCGACGGCCGCGCGCACGCAAAGCTTGAGCCTGGACAAGGCCGGCGGCGCGCGCATCGTCATCGACCAGTTGCCGCAACTGTCCGTGCCGCGCGACCTGGTGGCGGAAATGGCTTTCCAGGATGCGAATGGCGAGACGGCTTCCGTCGCCACGCGCGTGCCGCTGTGGCCATCGAATGTGGTGATCGGCATCAAGCCCGACACCTGGGCCTTGAGCAAGGATGCCTTCAAGTTCACGGTCGCCGTGCTGGGCACGAATGGCAAGCCCGTGGCGAACGCCCCGGTCGCCGTCGACTTCTTCCAGCGCAACAGCTATTCGCACCGCCGCCGGCTGATCGGCGGCTTCTATGCGTATGAAAACAGCAGCGAAGTCGTCAAGCTGGGCCCGGCGTGCTCGGGCAAGACGGACAGCAAGGGCCTCTTGATGTGCGACGTGAAGGCGCCCGCCAGCGGCAATCTGATCCTGCGCGCCCGCACGCAGGATGCGTCCGGCAATGCGGCCGTGGCCAACCGCGAAACCTGGGTGGCCGGCAGCGGCGACTGGTGGTTCAACGCCAGCGACAATGACCGCATCGACGTCTTGCCTGAAAAGAAACGCTATGAACCGGGCCAAGAGGCGAGCTTGCAGGTGCGCATGCCGTTCCGCTCGGGCACGGCGCTGATCACGGTCGAGCGCGAAGGCATCCTCGACACCTATGTGCGCCAGCTCAATGGCCGGGAACCGGTGGTGAACATCCCGGTCAAACCAAACTATGCGCCGAATGTGTATGTGTCCGTGTTTGTCGTGCGGGGGCGTGTCGATGGCGTGCAGCCGACGGCCCTGGTGGACCTGGGCAAGCCGGCCTACAAGATGGGCATCGCGCCACTGAACGTGGGGTGGCAGGCGCATGAACTGAACGTCATGGTGGTGTCCGACAAGGAAGTATATAAAACGCGCGACAAGGCGGAAGTCTCCGTGCGCGTGCGCCGCGCCGACGGCAAGCCGCTGCCGGCGGGCGCCGAAGTGGCGCTGGCGGCCGTCGATACGGGCTTGCTGGAGCTGATGCCCAACGATAGCTGGAAGTTGCTCGATACCATGATGGCGCAGCGCAGCTTGCAGGTGGAAACGGCGACGGCGCAGATGCAGGTGATCGGCAAGCGCCATTTCGGCCGCAAGGCCTTCCCGGCTGGCGGGGGCGGCGGCAAGGGCGCCAGCCGCGAGCTGTTCGACACTTTGTTGTTCTGGAAGGGCACCGTCAAGCTCGACGCCAAGGGCGAAGCGACCGTGCAAGTGCCGCTCAACGATTCCTTGACGGGCTTCCGCATCGTTGCGATTGCCAGCGCGGGCAAGGAATTGTTCGGCACGGGCAGCACGGATATCCGCAGCTCGCAAGACCTGATCCTGATGTCGGGCTTGCCTTCCCTCGTGCGCGAAGGCGACCAGCTGCGCGCGGGCTTTACGGTGCGCAACACCTCGGCCGCCCCCCTGAGCGTGGAACTCAATGCCAGCGCGGCCGGCAAGGCGCTGCCGCGCCAGAGCTTGACGTTGGCGGCGGGCGAAGCGCGCGAAACGGGCTGGGATTACCAGGTGCCGCTCGGCGCGCAAACTGTCGTGTGGGAGATCAGCGCGAAGGCGGGTAGCCATACGGACAAGCTGAAAATCACGCAAAAAGTGGGCCAGGCCACGCCCGTGCGCACGTACCAGGCCACCTTGATGCAGATCGACAAACCCATCAATATGTCCGTGCAGATGCCGGCCGGCGCCTTGCCGGGCCGGGGCGGCCTGCAGACGAGCTTTGTCGCCAAGCTGGGCGGCGAACTGCCCGGCGTGCGCGAGTACATGGCCGCCTACCCGTACACCTGCTTCGAGCAAAACACCTCGAAAGCCATCGCCCTGCAAGACCAGGAGGCGTGGAACAAGCTGGCTGCCAGCCTGCCCGCCTACCTCGATGGCGACGGCTTGCTGAAATACTTCCCCATCATGGAGCAGGGCAGCGACAGCCTGACGGCCTACGTGCTGTCGGCCACCCGGGAAGCGGGCTATGCGATTCCCGAACAGACGAAGAACCGCATGGAAGCAGCCTTGACGGCCTTCGTGCAGGGCAAGATCGTGCGCCATTCCGCGCTGGCCACGACGGACCTGGCCGTGCGTAAACTCGCTGCGCTGGAAGCGCTGTCGCGTTCGAATAAAGTGCCGCCCGATGCGCTGGAGAGCATCAGCATCAGCCCGAACCTGTGGCCGACGTCCGCCGTCATCGACTGGAGCTTGTTGCTGCAACGCACGCCAAGCCTGGCGCGCCGCGATGCGCTGCTGGCCGAGGCGCAGCAGATATTGCGTTCGCGCCTGAATTTCCAGGGCACGACCATGGGCTTTTCCACCGAGCGCAAGGATAACTGGTGGTGGCTGATGGTGTCCGGCGACGTCAACGCCAACCGTTTATTACTGGCCGTGATGGACAACCCCGCGTGGAAGGACGATATCGGCCGCCTGGTGCGCGGCAGCATGGGCCGCCAGAAGAAGGGCCGCTGGGATACCACGGTGGCCAACGCCTGGGGCACCCTGGCGATTGCCAAGTTCTCGGCCAAGTTCGAATCCACACAAGTGACGGGCGCCAGCGCCGTCAAATTGGGCAGCGATACGCAAGCGCTCGTGTGGAATGGCGCGGCGAAAGTGGGACCCGTGCTGCAGGCGTGGCCGAAAGGCACGGATACCCTGGGCCTGGCGCACAGCGGCACCGGTAAACCGTGGGCTACCGTGCAAAGCCTGGCGGCCATCCCGCTCAAGGCGCCCGTCTCCAGCGGCTATACGATCAAGAAAACTGTGACGCCGGTGGAACAGAAAACGGCGGGCGCCTGGTCGCGCGGCGACGTCTACCGCGTGCGCCTGGATTTATCCGCGCAGGCGGACATGAGCTGGGTGGTGGTCGACGACCCGATCCCGGCCAGCGCCAGCGTGCTGGGCAATGGCCTGGGCCGCGATTCGCAGCTGCTGACGGCGGGTGAAAAATCCACGGGCTGGGTCTGGCCCACGTTCGAGGAACGGGCGTTCGACGCCTTCCGCGCCTACTACGCCTACGTGCCGAAGGGTAACTGGAGCGTGGAATACACGGTGCGCCTGAACAATGCCGGCGACTTCAGCCTGCCGGCCACGCGCATCGAGGCCATGTATTCGCCCGAGATGTTTGGCGAAGCGCCGAATGCGAATGTCAAGGTGGGCCAGTGAAGCGGTTGATCTTGATCATGGGCTGCCTGCTGGCCAGCCCGGTCTTCGCCGAGGCGGTCCTGACGCCGGCCCAGGTGCAGGCTGCTTACCGCAGTTCGGAAGCGCAATTGCTGGACCGCGGCGGCGCGCCGTTGCAATCGTTACGCGTGGACATGAAAGTGCGGCGCTTGCCGTGGGTGCCGCTGGCCGATATTTCCCCCGCCGTGCAGCAGGCCGTGCTGCTGGCGGAAGACCAGCGCTTCATGCGCCATGGCGGCGTGGATGTGTCCGCGCTGGCCACGGCCGCCTGGGACAATCTGTTTGCCAAGAAAGCCCGTGGCGCCTCGACCATCACCATGCAGCTGGCGGGCCAGCTCGATGCTGACTTGCAGGCGCAAGCGGGCGGACGCAGCCTGCGCCAGAAATGGGACCAGATGCGCGCCGCGCAAGCCATCGAGGATAGCTGGAGCAAGGCGCAGATTTTCGAGGCCTATCTGAACCTCGTATCGTTCCGGGGAGAGCTGCAGGGCATCGCCTCCGCCTCGTACAGCCTGTTCGGCAAGGCGCCGTCGGGCCTGAACCAGACGGATGGCATCATCCTGGCCAGCCTCGTGCGGGCGCCGAATGCGCCGCCGGCCGCCGTCACGCGCCGTGCCTGCGCGCTGGCGAAAGAATGGCGCATGGACAGCAGCTGCCAGCTGATCGGCCAGCGCGTGCAAACGGCCTTGCAGCGCACGGCCCTGTACGCCGACCTGGCGCCTGCGCCGCAAGTGGCGCAGCAATTGCTGAAGCAGCCGGGCGCGCAAGTCGCCAGCACGCTCGACGGTGCGCTGCAGCGTTTCGCCCAGGAAAACCTGCGCCAGCAGCTGGGATCTTTGCGCGAGCGCAATGTCAACGACGGCGCCATCATCGTGTTGGATAACCGCAGCGGCGAGATCCTCGCCTATGTGGGCAATGCGGGCGGCAGCCACGTCGATGGCGTGACGGCCCTGCGCCAGGCCGGTTCCACATTAAAGCCTTTCCTGTATGAGCTGGCCATCGAGCGCCGCCTGATGACGGCTGCCTCCGTCATGGACGACTCGCCGCTCGACGTCGCCACGGCGTCCGGCATGTATGCGCCGCAAAACTACGACCGCAATTTCAAGGGTTACGTCAGCGCCCGCACCAGCCTGGCCAGTTCCCTGAACATTCCCGCCGTGCGCACGGTGTTGCTGACGGGGCAGGACGGTTTTTATAACCGCCTGAAGGACGTGGGCCTGTCCAGCCTGACGGAACCGGCCGAATACTACGGCCCGTCGCTGGCGCTGGGCTCGTCGGAAGTAACCCTGCTGGAACTGGCCAACGCCTACCGCGCGCTGGCGAATGGCGGGCTGTACAGCACAGCCAGCCTGCAGCCGGGGCAGGCTGACAAGGACAGGCGCCGCGTGATGGAGCCGGGCGCCGCCTTCATCGTGAGCGATATCCTGGCCGACCGTGCCGCGCGCAGCATGACCTTTGGCTTGCGCAACGAGCTGGGGACGAATTTCTGGAGCGCCGTCAAGACGGGCACGAGCAAGGACATGCGCGACAACTGGTGCATGGGCTACTCGGAGCGCTACACGGTGGGCGTGTGGGTGGGCAATTTCGATGGCAAGCCCATGTGGGACGTGTCGGGCGTGACGGGCGCCGCGCCCGTGTGGCGCGACGTGATGGATTATCTGCACAAGAACGTGCCCAGCCATGCACCGAAAGCGCCGCCAGGCGTGCTGCAGCAAATGGTGGCCTACCAGCCCGCGCTGGAAGCGCCGCGCCGCGAATGGTTTATTGCCGGCACGGAAAGCCCCGTCATCGCCGTGCTGGGGGACACCGTGAAGCCGCCCGCCATCGTCTATCCGGCCGAGGACAGCATCCTCGCCATCGACCCCGACATCCCGCCCGCCCTGCAGCGCGTGTTCTTCCAGGCGCAAGGCAGCCACGGCTTGCGCTGGGTGCTCGACGGTAAGGATATGGGCGGCGCAGCGGAGAGCATCAGCTGGCGCCCCGTGCCCGGCAAGCATGCGCTGGCTCTCGTCGATGACGCTGGCAAGACGGTGGTGCAGGTGGCATTCCAGGTGCGGGGCAATGCCCTGGCGCAGCTGGCCGCACAGGGAAAATAATCAATTCGATGGATAGTTCGCCGGGTCGATGGCCGGCGTGACGTAGTGCCGCAGCACGTCGCCGCCGTGCGGGTGTTTTTGCGTGCGGCGCTTTTCGTCCGATGGCGGGCTGACCAGCACACGATGGTCGCCTCGTCCGGGTTGCGCAGGTTCACCACCGCGCTGACGCCGCCATCGCGGTAGCTGCCCATCACGCCGATGGCCATCTGTACGAACAGGGTGGCCGCGCCCGTGTTGCCCAGGCGCCGGTCCGTATCGATCCATTGCGCCGTGTTGCCGCTGTCGAGCTCCGTGCCGCCATCTTCCGCATGTTTCAGCAAAGTCTTGTGCAGCGCCAGCAGCTGCGCCTGATTGCCGCCCGTCGCCGCGACCAGGCGCGCCGGCGCGGCGGGACGTTCGGTTTCCGGCAGGCTGCGCAAGGCTTGCTGCCAGCCCGCCTGCAGGGCGTGTTCGCGCTGGTCGCGCCGCGTCAGCGGCTTGCCGTGTTCATCCGTCAATTTGATAAAAGTGGGCCGGTGGAGGAAGCCGAAGGTGGGCAGGCGGTCCAGCTGCGCCAGCTGCTCCTTGTTGAACGGCAGGGGAAACCAGGGCGTGGGTTGCCAGTCTTTCGGCGGCTGATAGGTCTTGTGCTGGAGCCTGTCGAGCATGCTGAAGCTGCCCGTGCCGCGGATGTCGGAACGCCGGGCGAATTGCGCGGCGACGGGCAGCCATTCGGCGATGCTGGGCTGGCGCCGGGTGATGGCTGTGGGATCAGTTTCCAGGCGTGCCTGCGGTACTGTACCCATCAAATCATAGTAGGCCAAATACAAGCGCCGCGCCACGCCGTAGGTATTCAAATCATCGACGCTGTCCTCGGGCGGCGCATCGTCATACGCAAACTTGCGCACGGCATCGATGCGTTCGCGCCGGGCCAGCACGAACAGGGCGGAGGCGTCGGGCATTTCGGGGATGTAGCGGCCATCCTTCACAAGTGATGGCGAATCAATTGGCCGGTACAGATCGCGCGTGGGCGTGCTGTCTTCGGAATTGAGTACGATGTAGGGTACATCGGGGTTGGCGTCAAAAAAAGCGAACACGTCTTCCAGGATGCGGTCCGGATGCTCACTGAAGCGGCGCGGACCGCAATGAACAGATGCCAGTGCAGGCCGGAGGGGGCGGCGCCAGCGGCCAAACCTATTACCGGCGCATCGGGGCGGTCCAGCATGCGTGAATTAAAGATCGGTGGTTCTGCGTTAAACACGGGCACACCAAAATACATGGGGATGTACTTTGCGCCATTTTCCAGCGCATCACCACTGCGGCCCCCCGACATTCCCGATCTTTCCATGGCATCCCATGGATATTTTTCCTTGTCCTGTTCGCGGATGCTGGCATAGGCGTTTCCCTTCTGCAGGGCTTCCCAAAGCTTGTCCTGACGATACTTGTCCAGGGTGACGCCAAGACCGATCACTTCCAGCACATATTCCCGCTTTTCCTGCTCTGTAGGCGCCGCCTGCTGCACTTGCGGCTTTGCGATGGGTACAGGCTTGGAGGAGTGCAGCCAGCGTGCACCAAGCAATGCGGCCGCCACGATGGGCGGGATCAGCAAGAGCCATCTCAGGTGTTTCCATATTTTGCTGCTCATCGTTGCCTCCAGCAAGAAAGGTGAGTGATTGCTCAGTGCAGACCAAAGCAGTAGCAGTGCCAGTGCACCAAGGCTAGCAATGAGCGGATACGTCAAGCGCGGAAGCAAGTTGTTCATTTTGGGATGTCATCGCTGGCTTTGTGAACGACTGGCGTGATGACCGATTCGGTGCGTCTGCCCGTTACGGTTTCACACACGACGGTGGAGGGCAGGCCAGCTTGCAGGTCAGGTAACCAGGCCGGTAGCACTCCCGAACTGTAGTATTGGGCATTACCTTCGATAATTTGTCTGCGTTGCGTGGATTCAGATGCCCAATAGACGCCAAATTGCGTCAGGAACTCTTCCCATCTGCGAATAGACGGCCGGTGAGGTATCAGTGCATCTCGTTGCAGCCGCCAATCCGCCACCGCACACAAATACCGGTAAAACTGCGGATCGCTGCTCGCCTTGCCGCTGCCGATGGCCACGTCATACGCCGTCACATTGCGGTGGTTTTCCGCGTTGCCGATGATGGCGCCGTGGAAGGATTTGGGGCTGACCTCGTTCTGCCAGCGCTTGCGCGCCTGGTTCGGGGTTTCCAGCGGATCGATGTATAGCAGGTCACCGCCGCGCGGGTAGCGGGCCACGCGTTCCAGCTTGCGCCAGTCTCCCGGTTCTTTGCCCAGATTGAGAGCTTGCTCCACCTGTTTGAGTGCGGACGGACTGAAGGGGCCATAGTTGTATTCCGATTTCCGGTCGTGCAGGGGGCGAGGATCGTCGACGACTTCTCTCGGAAGTTTTCGCACGCCTTTTTTACTGGTAATGGCAATGGCCGCATCGATCGGATCGACTTCTTCGCACGGTCCTTGCTGGTCGCGCGGCAGCTTGGCCTGGTCGGAATCCTTGGGGAATTGCGCCGGCTTGACTTCGCCGCCGTCGAGCACGGCCGCCCTGGGCACGCGCAGCGCTTCGCCATTGATCGTGCGCAAGCCTTCGCGCCGGCCCGCTGCCGTGGAAAAGATATTCCATTTGCCGGGTTTGACGGGCGGCCATGGTGCCTCGTCATGGTTGCCGCGATGGCCACGGTTCGCGCCGGCCACGTGGGCGTGGTCGTCCTCGTCTTCCAGGCGCAGGGCGAAGTCGTGCGGCGGCAGCCCGACGAGTACCGGGCCGCTGTTTTTTTCAGCTGCATCGGACCGCTGTTTGTTGGTAAAGACCCGCTGGTAAAATCCTGCGCCCAGTTCGGCCAGCGGCTTGCGCATCTGGTATTGCTTGTCCCACTGAGTAGGGCCGGCGCCCCAGATGCCTCCGTCTTTCTTGCCCTCGGTTTTCGACAGGCCATGGCCATTCTGATGATCGGGCACGCCCTGCCAGCCGATGCCTTGCATATTGTCCAGCGCCACCGTCATGTCTTCGGGACAAAAGTACAGGTAGACCTTGCCCCGGTTGTCGCGGTCCGCTTCCGCCCGCCATGCCGCGCCCGCCATGCCATGGCAGACGGCATGATCCTTGATCTGCGCAAAGGCGGGCGTGGCATGCTTTTTTGCCACCACGCCCTGCACGATCTGCACCAGCGTCTGCAGGCGCGCATGGAAGGTCTGGCGGTCGTTGATGGCCATGTACTGCTTGCGCATGACCGCATCCTGGCCGCCGCCGAAGATGCGGCTCGATTCCGCCGCGCCAAAGAACATGGTCGTGTCTTCCACCAGGCTGTAGGGTGGGTGCGTGAGGATCAAGGTGTCGGCGGGCCGCTTGCCCTCGTCGAGCAGGAAGGCCTGTGCCAGCAGCGAGATCAAACAGCCCTGGCTGTGCGCGACGATGGAAACCACGTCATTGCTGTCGTAGTCGCGGATCATGGCGATGAGCGCGGCCAGGCGCTTGGCGGCCAGCACCATATACATGCGCCCGGGAGCCGTCATCAGGGGCCGCACGGGGTCGCCGCCCACGTCGTAGGGCGAGAACAAGCCCTTGTTCCACATGTCGGGCAGGGTGTTGGTGGCATTGCCGAACGGGCCGCCGTTCTTCGACATGTCCTTGTCCAGGCGGTTGCCGTAGCGGTCCGTGTTCTGGCCGTTGACCACTTTGCTGGCGTTGCCTTGTTCGCGAAAGCCCCAGTAAAACGGGATCACGGGGCTGTACGTCGTATCGTCAGGCTTGCGCTTGAAATAGATGGCGTCCGGATCGGCGATCACTTCACGCTTGTCGGATTCCTGCGGCATACGGTAGGCGGCCGGGGTGAACACGTGGCCGCCGCCATACATGCGCGCGTCGAGTCCCTGGCATAAACCCTTTTCCACGGCGCCAAAACTGGTGCCCACATCGTTGACGCCATGGATGACGATGATGTTGCCGGGCAGTTCAGGGCGGATGCGCACGATGGCATCCTGCATGCGGCCGCAATGCAGCAGGGCGGTGCTCTTGCCGCTGGTGTAGGGAAGTTTGGGATACGCCATCGCCACTCCATGCTGACCAGTCAGGACAGTGTAGAGAGGCGCGATGGCGGATTAGTTGCGATTACGCAAACTTTGCGGGAAAGAATGCGGTCTTACGGCGCGCTGATGATCTTCGTCAGCGCGATGCGGTACGCGGGCTGCACGTCGCCATCCTGGTCCAGCTTGTCCGTCATGATCACGCCGAAACCCTGCGCGTACCACACGTATTCGCCGCTTTTACCCTTGCTCTTGCCGCCCACGTCGCGCAGTTCGAACTTGCAGGCGTCGGGGAAGCGGCGCCCGCCCAGTTCCAGGCGCTCCCAGCCCAGGAAGGTGATCGAGAAATCGCGTTGATCGGTGCGCGTGGAGGTGGTGATCTTGTCGGACAGGCCCGCCAGCGGGTAGTGGGTGCTCGTTTGCGTGTCCGTGAATTGCACGCGCACTTCCTGGCCCGGGCGCATCCTGGCGGGGATGGCCGACTGCGGCGCGTAGACGTTCTTGCTGCGCACTGTGCCGTCTTCGTTGTAATGGACCGTGCCCGTCAGGAAGACCTGGCCGTCGCGGATGTCCTGGTAGGACGTGGCCAGCACAAGACGCCGCCGTCGAGGATCAGCTGGATACCCTTGAGTTTCTTGCCTTCGAAGACTTCCTCGACGTTGACTTGCGCGTCGCCATTGTTCTTGCTGAACTTGACGCCCGTCGTCAATTCCATGCACTCGCCGACCGTCGGCGCCGCCTGTACGCCCGCGGCCGCCAGTACGCCTGCCGCCACCAACACTTGCCATGCTGCTTTCATTGTCATCCCGGCTATCTTGTAAAGGCGTGATGATAGCGTGCCCTGGAGCAATGTGGCGCAGCGCTGACCCTATTTCGCAGGGGCGACGGGGATGCTGGGCACAGCGGGGGTGGACGCTGGCGGCGCCGTCGGCTTGCCGCGCCGCGTGCGCTTGTCCGTGCGTGTTTTGGCAGGCTTGGCGTCGTGGATCAGCCTGCCCTTGTTGTCGAGCTTGTCGGACTGGTCCGATTGCTGGCCTGGATCGTTGGCATTGTTGGTGTGGTTGCCCGTCTGGTTCACATTCGTCGTCGACTGGCTTGCACCCAGGCGCCGCCGACGGTCATCAGGGTGGCGGCCAGCAAGAGAGCGGCGGTTTTCATGGCGGTGTCCTGTGCAGAAGTGAGTAAGAACTGGCATTCTCACACAGGAGACCGCCCGCACGGGTAGGACGCCGCCGCATGGCTGTGTCGGCCATTTGCTTCAGATCAACGGAACTGTTCCGTCGAGATGTCAAATCGCTTGAGTTTGTCGTACAGGGTTTTCTTCGGGATATTCAGGCTGGCGGCCGCGTCGATGACGTTGCCATTGTGGCGGCGCAAGGCTTCCTCGATGATGGAAATCTCGAAGGTGTCCACCTGTTCGGCCAGCGACGCCTCGCGGCAGCCGGCCGGGCTCAGGGTATCGTCCAGCAGGCCCAGCACGAAGCGGTCGGCCACGTTGTGCAGCTCGCGCACATTGCCGGCCCAGCGCTGCGCCATCAGCGAGGCGATCAGTTCGCCGCTGACGAGGGCGGCCGGCTGGCCATAGCGCAGGGCCGCCTGCTGCAGCACGAAAAATTCGAACAGCAGGGGGATATCCTCGCGCCGGTTGCGCAGCGCCGGCAGCGTGAGGCTGGCCACGTTCAGGCGGTAATACAGGTCGGGCCGGAACTTGCCCTGTTCCGCCAGAACATTCAAATCTTCCTTGGCGGCGGCGATCACGCGGAAATTGACGGATATCAATTTGTTGGAGCCGAGCCGTTCCACTTGGCGCTCCTGCAGCACGCGCAGCAGTTTCACTTGCAGGGCCAGCGGCATGCTTTCGATTTCGTCGAGGAACAGGGTGCCGCCATTGGCGTACTCGATCTTGCCGATGCGCTGGCGCTGCGCGCCCGTAAACGCGCCTTCCTCGTGGCCGAACAGTTCCGATTCGAAGATCGATTCGGGCAGGGCGCCGCAATTGATGGCCACGAAAGGGTGGTCGCGCCGCTCGCTGAAGTCGTGCAGGCAGCGGGCGATGAGTTCCTTGCCGGTGCCCGTTTCGCCCAGGATAATGATGTCGGCCGACTTCGGCGCCAGGTTCAGCACCAGCTGGCGCACCTTGGCCATGGCGGCGCTGCGGCCCACGATGCGCGCCTCGATGCCGACCCGCTGTTCGAGCTGGCGGCGCAAGTTCATGTTTTCCAGCACCAGGTGGCGTTTATCCAGGGCGCGGCGGCACACTTCCACCAGCAAGTCGGCGGAAAACGGTTTTTCGATGAAATCGTAGGCGCCACGGCGCATGGCGCCCACGGCCATCGACACGTCGCCATGGCCCGTAACGAGGATGACGGGCAGGCTGGCATCCTGTGCCACGGCGATATCGAGCAGTTTCAAGCCATCCATGCCGGGCAGCTTGATATCGCTCAATAAAATGCCGGCAAATTCCGGCACCAGGTAGGGCAGCGCTTCCTCGGCCGTGGCGACGGCCGTCACTTGCAAGCCCGCCAGTTCCAGCGATTGCCGCGCGCCCTTGCGCACGACGGCGTCGTCTTCCACCAGCAGCACTTGCATGCCCTCAAAAAATTATTCTCATGCATCGGGTGTTTCCTCTGTCTCTTTATTTTTCCCCCGGGGCGCAGCTGAGGGTGATGGTAAATTGCGCGCCGCCCCCTTCCTGCGCGCTGCGGTTGCGCACGGCCAGCGCGCTGCCGGCCGCGCGCAGTATGCCAGCGCTGATCGACAATCCCAAGCCCAGCCCGTGTTCCTTGGTGGTATAGAAGGGGTCGAAAATCTTGTCGAGCGAAGCGAGCGGGATGCCGGGGCCATTATCGGTGATATGCAGCACGGCGAGGTCGCCTTCGCGGCGCACCTGGAACCAGATCTGCACGGGCTCGCTTTCCGGCACGGCATCCATGGCGTTCGTGATCAGGTTGGTAAACACCTGTTCCAGGCCGATGGCGTTGCACAGCACGATGATGTCGTCCTCAAGCCAGCTTTCATGCAGGGTCAGGCGCTGCGAGTTCTTGCGCGTGCGGATTTGCAGCATGGTTTGCGCAAACGCCTGGCGCACGCTGACGGGCTTGCGCGCATCGTCGCTGCGCCGCGCAAAGCCTTTCAGTTGCGAGGTGACATAGCCGAGGCGCTTGACGAGGTCGGAAATGGTCGACAGGTTGTCGAGCGCGTCGTCGATCTGGCCGCGTGCCAAAAACACCTTGGCATTGTCGGAAAACGTCTGCAGGGCGGCCAGCGGCTGGTTCAGCTCGTGCGTGACGCCGGCCGCCATCTGGCCGATGGCTGCCAGCTTGCCGCTTTGCACCAGTTCCGCCTGGGCGTAGCGCAAGGTCTGCTCGGCCCGCTCGCGCTCGGCCACTTCCGCCTGCAGGCGGCCGTTCGCGTGGACGAGGTCGGCCGTGCGCTGCTCGACCTTGATTTCAAGCTGTTCATAGGCACGGGCCAGCGTTTGCTGCGCATTGAGCTTGTCGGCGATGCGGCGCCGGCGCTGGCGCGCATACATCAGGGCCAGCAGCAGCAAGGCCCAGCCCAGCGCGGCGGCGATGGCCGCGTTGCGCGCCGCCTCATCGACCTGGTCGAGCTCGGCCAGCACGGTGATTTGCCATTGCAGCGGGCCCAGCGCGCGGTTCACGGCCAGATAGTCCACCTTGTCGGCATTGCCGGACAGGGCGGGGGCGTCGCTCGTCTGCGGGCGTTCCAGCGTCATCACGCTGGCGCCGTCGGCGAACTGGCGGCTGACGCGGTGCGGCAAGATGGGCAGATTTTCCTGCAGGAACTGACGCTGTTCGCTGATGTCTTTCTTGGCGGCCGGCGACAAAGGCGCCAGCGTCTTGAACTTGAAGGCGGGGGTGGTGGCCAGGATGATCACGCCATTCGCATCCTTGACCCAGATCTGTTCACCGGCGCCGGGCGTGCGCCACGATTGCTCGATCCAGTCCAGGTTGACCTTGGCGGCGACGATGCCGAGGATGCGCCCGTCGCGCTGCACGGGCTGCGAAATGAAATAGCCGGCCTCGAAGGTGGAAAAGCCGATGCCGTAGAAGCGGCCGATGCCGCCCGCGATCGCATCCTTGAAGTAGGGCCGGAAACCGTAGTTGACGCCCACATACGAGCTGCGGTCTTGCCAGTTGCTGGACGCCAGGGTGGTGCCCTTGGCGTCGAGCACGTAGACGGCAAAGGCGCCCGCGCGGCGGTTCATGTCGACCAGGTAGGCATTGATCTGCGTCACTCTGCCGGCGCTAGGCTGTTCCAGCAATTGCGCCACGGCATCGCTCTGGGCCACGGCCAGGGGCAGGAATTCGTACTTGTTGAGGGCGCCGCCGATGGACGCCGCATACAGTTCCGCGCGCGAATCTAGCGTGCGGTGCAATTCATCGAGCTGGCGCTGCTTGACCCAGGCATACGACGCCCACGTCAGCACGACCAGCGAGCCCACGGCCAGCAGGGGGGCAAGCAGCTGTCTCAGGGGCCATTTGCCGAATGCCATGGTGCTCCGTGTGTCGGGTTAATTACGACGGTATTGTAAGGCTGAAACCCGCAAGTCGAAGACTGGGGTCGGACCTTAAGGTCCGACCCCGGCACTTGCTTTCGGATTAGCTTGCGCGGCAATTAATCAGCAGTGCTGGCCATGGTTTCCGCGTTATGGTGCCTTTGCTGCTCTTCCATCACCATCTCGCCCAGCATGCGCTTGAGGCGGTTGAACTCCGGGTCGCTCGGGTCGCGCGGGCGGGGCAGTTCGATGGCCACGTCGCGCTTGATGGTGCCGGGACGGTAGGTCATGACGATGGTGCGGTCGGCCAGGTAGATCGATTCCTCGATCGAGTGCGTCACAAACACGATGGTGGTGCCGAAGACTTTCCAGATTTTCAGCAATTCATCTTGCAGGTTGCGCCGCGTCAAGGCGTCCAGCGCGCCGAACGGCTCATCCATCAGCATGATCGGCGAATCGAGGGCCAGCACGCGGGCGATCGCCACGCGCTGGCGCATGCCGCCGGACAAGTCTTTCGGGTAGCGGGTACGGAATTCCGTCAAGCCCAGCATGCTCAGCAGCATGTCGACCCGCTCCTTGATTTCGGCCGGCGTCTTGCCGGCGATTTCCAGGCCGAAAGCGATATTGCTTTCGATGGTCATCCAGGGGAACAGCGCATATTCCTGGAACACCATGCCGCGGTCGGGGCCGGGTTCGGTGATCAGCTTGCCGCCGGCCAGGATCTGGCCCGACGTCGGCTGCGAAAAGCCGGCGATGGCGTTCAGCAAGGTCGACTTGCCGCAGCCGGACGGTCCCAGCAGGCAGATGAACTCGCCGCTGGCGATTTCCAGGTTGATATCCTTCAGGGCGATGACGTCCGCGCCGCCCGTGGTGAAGATTTTATTGACTGCATTGATATTGATCGTGGTCATGGCCGTTCCTCTCAGTGTTCCAGGCCGCGGTGCCACTGCAGCAAATGATTATTCAGGGCATTCATGGCCATGTCGATGGCCAGGCCGAACAGGCCGATGGTAAACATGCCGGCGATAATCTTGTCAGACCAGAAATATTCGCGTGCTTCCAGGATGCGGAAACCGAGGCCGCTGTTGACGGCGATCATTTCCGCCACGATCACGACGATGAAGGCCGTGCCCATGCCGATGCGCGCGCCGGCCAGGATGTACGGCGTGGCGGCCGGCAGGATGACGCGGCGGAACATGGTCATCTGGCTGGCACCCAGGTTGCGCGCGGCGCGAATATAAATGCCGTCGACCTGGCGCACGCCGGCGATGGTATTCATCAGCACGGGGAAGAAGGAACCGATGCTGATCAGGAAGAAGGCGGGCGGGTTGCCCAGGCCGAACCATAAAATGGCCAGCGGAATGTAGGCGATCGGCGGAATCGGGCGCAGCACCTGCACCAGCGGGTCGAACAGTTTATAGATGGTCTTGTTGGTGCCCATCAGCAAGCCCAGCGGCAAGGCCAGGCCGGCGCCGATGGCAAAGCCGCCCAGCACGCGCGACAGGCTGGCCCAGGCGTCGTGCGGCAGTTCGCCGGAGAACATCCACACCAGGTAGTTGCCCGCTTCGGGCGTGTACGCTTGCATGGGGATCAGGTATTCATACCATTTCACCAGCACGGCCACGGGCGAAGGCAGGATTTGCGGGTTGATCCAGCCGAAGGTCGACATGGCTTGCCACAGCAGCAGCACGGCGACGGGCACGGCGGCGCCATGCGCGAAGCGTTTCATCATTTGCATATTCATCGTGACACTTTCAGATTAGCGAGGTCGTGGTTAGCGTGGGACATAGGACTTCTTGGCTTTTTCCAGCAGGTCCAGCTTGACCCAATCCTTGGCGGCAGGCGCCTTGGCCATGCGGCCCACGCCGAATTTCACCATGTAGTCGGTGGTCAGCTGCACGTGGCTTTGCGTGATGTCTTCCGTGAAGATGGCGTTGTCGATGGCGTCGCGGTAATCCTCGGACGTGATCTGGTTCTTGAACATCGATTCGCGCACGTATTTTTCCGCCAGTTTCGGGTCGGCCAGGAAGGCGCGCGTGGCGGCGACGAAGCAATCCATGAAGCGCTGGGCCACGGCCGGCGGCTTTTCCTTGTACATCTTTTCCGTCATCACGAGGGCGCGCACGGGCTCGCCCAGCGGCGTGTCGTAGGGCTTGATGACGGCCGCGCCGTATTTCTTGTGGATCGCCTGCGTCGAGTACGGTTCGGACTGGCTCATGACGTCGATATCCTTGGTCAGGAGCGCCTGGTTCAGGTCCGGGTAGCCCATGTACAGGATCTGCACGTCCTTGCCCGGCTTGTCGGACCAGGTCAGCTTGGCCTTGGTCAGTTCGGCAAACAGCAGGATTTCCTGCGGGCCGCCGCGCGTGACGCCGACTTTCTTGCCTTTCAAGCCAGCAATATCCTTGATGTTCAGGTCGGGCCTGGCGACGATCTGCACGCCGCCCTTGGCGAAGCCGCCCACCAGGTACACGGGCAAGCCCGTGGCGCGGCCCGTGATGGCCGCTTCCAGCGCGCTGGCGGACACGTCGATTTCACCGGCGATCATGGCCGGCACGATGTCGAGGCCCTTGGCGAAGATGCGTTCCTCGATCTTCAAGTCGTATTTCGGCGCGATTTCCTTCATGTAGGCGACGGCGCCGTAATGGGCGAATTTCAGGTTGCCCAGGCGAACCAGGTCGGCCGCATGGGCGGCCAGCGGGAATTGCGCGGCCAGGGCGACGGCCACGGCCAGTGCCTTGGTGTTGAGGAAGGACGAGATGCGGAAGGTGCTTGCCATGCTGTTGTCTCCAAAAAAGGTAGATGGTTTTTATATTGGGTGAGGCTGCCGCTCTGATGGCGCTTATGAAAATATAAAAGCATCTTCCGTGCCAGTGGAGCGCATTTTGGCGTTTATTGCAAGTGATTGTTTATAAAGGCTTAATTTGAATCTATTGAAAATGGGAAATGGCGAGATTCCGCCTTTCCGCACGGCGAGGGGAAAGACTGTGCGGATTGCCGCATTGCGGCCGCTGCTGGCGAGGCGTGCCGGCGCCGCAGATACGGGTGAACCTTCATGGCGCGGGCGACTCCAAACGTAAAAAAACGCGTTGCAAACCGGCTGGCAACGCGTAACTCCCCCGTGGAGTAGGGATGGCGCCGCGTGGGCGCCTGATGGAGGCCTTCGTCTGTCGCCTTATTTCGGCGTGGCGGGCGGCAGGGCGGGCGCGGTGGCGGGATCGGTCAGCGGCGCAGGCGGCGTCGTGCTGCCCGGACCCGCTTCCGGCATGGCTGGCGTGACGGGGGCAGGCATCACTTGTGGCGTGGAGGCGGGATTCGGCGCCGTTTCGGGCAGGGGCGCTTCGGCCGGTTTTTTACAGGCGGACAAGGTGACGAGCAAGGCGGTGGCCCACAGGGCAGGCATTAGGGCAGGCATTTTCATGATGTTTCCTTTGCAAGAGTCGAAGGATCGCGGTGCGGGCGGCAGGCGCCGCGCGCGAAGCTTGAATTTATTGCAATGGCGACTCTGCTTCTGTTCGCTATTTCACTTTGCGCCATGAATGGACACAGTGTTTTTTTAGATGCCTTTTTTAGATGCCACGAGAGAAATGATTCAACAGGGAAATATTTTTCACTTTCTTGCTTCTAATGTTCGTTAACGCACAGACCAGCGCCGCCGGCACAGGCATTCTGTGTCCAGACGCTCAGGATTCGTGGCGTTCTGGTATAAAAATTGCCAAGAACTTAACAATCCGGGCTACCGGCAATCGTTTAAAAGGAGTATTCAAATGCATGCAATGACTCAGTCTCACGTGAAGAGCGAATTAAAGGCAGCGCACCAGGAACTTCGTAGCCCCGAAAAAGGCTCGCAAATGGTCGAACGCGCAGCACCCATCCCCCCGGAACGCATGAATCCCATTTCCATGGCACCGATCGAGCGCGTGCGTTCGACGTCGGCCACCCTGCGCCGCATCGAAAACATGCAAAAGCTGATCGGTGAATTGTCGCTGCACGAGATGCTGGCCGACGAAATCGCCTGGTTCCTCAAGTTTTCGCCATCGGGCGCCCGCAAATACATCCGCGACCTGCGCGAAGCGGGCGTGATCGAACTGGCCCGCTACATTGAAGGCACCGCCACCTACCTGGGCAAGGCAGTGTACCAGCTGACGCCGGACCCTGAGCGCGTGCGCGCCTTCCTGGCCGCCATCGTCCAGCCGAAACGCGAAGGCGCGCCACCGCGCAAGGACCGTCCCGGCTTGCGCGAGCAAAGCATGGCAGGCAGCGGCCGCCACTTCCACATCCTGGCCGATGACACGCATTACGCCATCCGCGTCAACCGCGGTCCCGTGACGCGCGATCCGCTGGTGGCCGCCTTGTTTGGCGCGCCACAGCAAAAGTCGGCCGAGTAAAACCTATCGGTTTTGTCAGGCGTTGTGACGTAATAGAAGCCGGGTTGCTGCCCGGCTTTTGGCGTTGGGGCAAGCCCTTTGACCTTAGCGGATTGAAAAGATATTAATCAACCCCATGTGGGCTGGACTGCCGCCCGCAACGCGCGGGTTCACTTGAAGGAGCTGTCCTTGTCTGCCTACGCCGTGTTTTCCTGCCCCCATGCCTTCATTGTCCTGACGCGGGCCGCCGCATGAACCCGCTGCTGTGGATCGCCCTCGTCACGGCAGCCATCGTCTTTTCGCTGTGGTTCCCCCGCTGGCGCCTGAAGCGGGCCCTGGCGAAACCCTTGCCGGCCGAAGGCCTGGCCGTGCTGGAAAGCAATATTCCCGTCTACCGGCATATGCCGGCGCCGCTGCAGGAACAGTTGCGCCGCCTGGTCGTGCAATTTTTGTATCAGAAGAAATTCGTCGGTTGCGGCGGCCTGGAGATCACGGACGAGATGCGCTACACCATCGCCGGCCAGGCGTGCTTGCTGCTGCTCAATCGCCAGACCCAGGTGTATCCGGAACTCGACACCATCCTCGTGTATCCCACGGAATTCATCGTCACGCGCGATGAAGTGGGGCCGGGCGGCGTCGTCACGCCATCGGCCAACGGCTTGTTGGGCGAATCCTGGGGCGATGGCCGCGTCGTGCTGGCCTGGGACCACGTGCAGCGCGGGGCGGCCGACTGGACCGATGGCCACAACGTGGTGCTGCATGAATTCGCCCACCAGCTCGACAGCGAATCGGGCGCCGCGAATGGCGCGCCCTACCTGCCCAGCGTGTCGAGCTACCGCAGCTGGGCCACCGTGCTGTCGCGCGACTTCGACAACCTGCGCCACGACGCCATCTATCAGCAGCACAGCGTGATGGACCACTACGGCGCCACGAATCCCGCCGAATTCTTTGCCGTGGCCACGGAAACCTTCTTTGAAAAGCCGTACCAGATGGCCGAGCACCACGAAGAACTGTACGCGCAATTCTTGCAGTACTACAAGGTTGACCCGCGCGACTGGATGGCGCCGCCCGTGGAACCCGAACACATGGCCTCTCCATTCCCGAACTTTGCGCCGCACTGGTAAACGGGACTTCAGCCCAGCAGCCGCCGTTTCAGCGCGGGATAGCTGCTGCGCGACACGGGAATGCCCGTGCTGGTCTGCGTGTCGAGTGCGTACGTACTTGCCGCCCGCGGCGATCTGCAGCCGCTTGAAACCCAGGCTGTTGACGAGGTAGGAGCGGTGCACGCGCAGGAAGTGGGGCGGCAGCAGGGCCATGAGCTTGTCGATCGGCAAGTCATGAAAACACTGTTCGCCGCTGCGCAGCACGATATTGCTGTAGTGGCCATCGGCTTGCACGTGATCGATGTCGGCCATGGCGATCCATTCCAGCGCGCCCCGTTTCTTGACGGCCAGCGAGGCCGCTTGCGTATGCCGCCCCGTATAGCGCTGCAGCGCCTTGTGCAGCCGTTCGCGGCTGAAGGGCTTGGCAACGAAGTCGAGCACGCCGAATTCGAAGGCCGTGATCGAGCGCTCCGCGTGGGCCGAGACGATGATGGTCTGGAATGGGGCTTGTTGGGCCAGGCGCAGCAGGTCGTAGCCGTCCGCGCCATGCAAATTTAAATCCAGCAGCAGCAAGTCGACCTGCTCTTGCCCCTGCTTCTGCGCCAGGGCGGCCAGGGCTTGCGGGACATTGTCATGCAGCACGAGATTGCGGAGTCGCGCGCCGAAATGCGTGCGCACTTCGCGTTCCAGGCCTTGCGCGATCAGCGGTTCATCTTCCAGTATCAATACGTTCATGGGGCCGCCGGCAGGGTAAAAGTGAGACGCCAGCCAGCCTGATGCTGTTCGCTGGCATAGTGGGCCGCATCGCCAAACACGGCATGCAGGCTGGCGCGGATGTACTGTTCGCCCACGCCGCTGCCCGCATGGGGGCGCGTCTCGCCTTCGGGCAGGACCAGCGTAAGTATTTGCGTTTGCGCAAGCCTGGCGCTGCGCAGCACGAAGTGGGCACCGTGGCGGTAGCGGTTGTGGCTGAACGCGTTTTCGAGCGCCGTCAGCAACAGGGCGGGCGGCACGGCGATGCCCGCCGCGTCGCCATCGAGCAGCAGGCTGCACGGCTGCTGCAGCCGCGTGCCCATGATGCTCAGGTAGTTCTGGCACAGGGCCAGTTCCTGCGTCAGGGCGATGCTGGGCTGCTGGGCAAATTCATTGAGCATGCGCAACTCGGCCCCCAGCGCCTCGATGAAGGTTTCGGCCGCCTGCGGCGATTGAGCGTTGAGTTCGCTGATCAGGCTCAAGGAATTCATCAGGAAATGCGGCTGCATGCTTTTGCGCAAGAGCTGGTTTTCCAGCTGCCGGGCGCGCGCCGCCTTGCCGCGTTCGCTCAACAGCTGGGCCAGCAATTGCGCGCACAGGGGCAGCAGCAAGAAGCACACGACGAGGGCGAAGCCGCCTTCGGCAAACTGGCTGCCCGTCAGCAGGAACAGGGTGCACGAGGCCAGCGCGATCAAGGTGCCGCCGCGGCTGCCCGGCAGGCGGCGCCACAGGGCGCCCAGGTTCAGCAGCAGGCTCGCCGCCAGACCCGTCATAAACATCAGCCAGCAGCTGGCGTCGAAATGCGCGGGCAAGGCGCCGGCCAGCGCGCTGCACGCCAGCAACACCGCCGCCGCCAGCGGCCAACGGGGCAGGCGGTACGCCGTATAAAAATACAGGGGCAGCAGGGCGGAAAACAGCCACGTCAGGGCGCTGACGGCATACAGGCGCGGCAAGTGCCAGGGGTAGGCATAGCCGGTAACGCTGCGCCAGAGTTCCACCACCAGCAGCAGCGCCGCCACCAGGCACAGCGCGGCAAACATGGCCCAGTGCCGCTGCCGCTGGTACAGCACCGTCAAGGCGAGGAACAGCAAAGCGACGGCGCCCAGCGCGCCCGCCAGCAGCAGCGGCGGCAGCCTGTACCAGGCCAGCGCCGCGCGGTAATCTTGCCGGTCGACCAGGTACAGCGCATACAATGGCGACGCCAGGCGGGCCGGCGCCTGCTGCGTCGACAGCAGCAGGCGCAGGTGGTGCTTGCCCACGGTCAACTGTTGCGGCGTCAGGTGGATGGCGAAATCGATGTCGCCCGGCCTTTCATCGACAGCCTGGCGGGCCGGCTGGCCATTGCTGCCGATCAAGACACCATCGAGCCACAGCTCGCTGGCGGCCAGCGCCGACAGCACCAGCAGCTGCGTCGACGAGGGCGTGGCGGCCAGGACCAGTTCGCGCTCGACGCACAGCAGCTGGCCCGGCCGGAGCAACTGCCGCAGCGTGGCGGCGGGCGCGGACGGCGTGTTGCCGCAGGCGCGCCAGCCTTCGCCCAGCCAGAGCGGATGCATGGCGCAGGCGAAAGAGGGCAAGGCCAGGCAGCACAGCAACAGGTAGCGGAAGAGGGAGGGCATGGCGGGCATTGTAGCCGCTCATTTGCTACTCCTTTGCAACATTTCCATGCTCCCCGGTGCCGTTCGTGCAGTCCGCGTGCATTTCGTGCATCGTCCGCCTATGGCGCTGGCATGATGCTTATCATGCATCAGCGCCGCGTGGTGGACGCGGCCCTCACCAGGGAATGACTGATTATGCAAAGCAGCAAATACTACGGTTTCGCCGGCGCGCTGGCGCTGTTCTGCGGCGTGGCGCAGGCCGCCCCCGCTCTTCTGTTCCCGCTGCTGTTCCCGCTCCCGCGCTGGCCGCGCGCCTGGCGGACTTCGACGGCTGGGTGGCCCGGCGCATGGCCGCGCAGCGCATGCCGGGCGTGACCGTCGGGTTCAGCCAGGGCGACGTGGAATGGGTAAAAGGCTATGGCTATGCCGACCTGGAAAACCGCGTGCCGGCCACTGCCCGGTCCAGCTACCGGCTGGCGTCCGTCACCAAGCCCATGACGGCGGTGGCCGTCCTGCAGCTGGCCGAGCAGGGCAAGATCGACCTCGATGCGCCCGTGCAAACCTATGTGCCGTACTTCCCCGTCAAACCGTTTACTGTCACGGTGCGCCAGTTGCTGGGCCACCTGGGCGGCATCGACGCCTACCGCAATAGCCAGGCGGAGCAGCATTTCAAGGAGCACAAGGATACGCGCCAGTCCATCGCCGTCTTCGAACAGTTCGACCTGGTGGCCGAACCGGGCACGCGCTTCCGCTACACGAGCTATGGCTACAACTTGCTGGGCGCCGTCATCGAGGGCGCCTCGGGCGAAAGCTATGGCGGCTACATGCGGCGCCACGTGTGGGGGCCGCTGGGCATGGACGCCACCGTGCTGGACGACCCGGACGCCGTGATCGCCCACCGCGTGCGCGGCTACCGGCTGGCCGGCACGGCGTTGAAGAATTCGGAATTCGTCGACATCAGCAGCCGCTTTTCCGCCGGCGGCACGCGCGCCAGCGTGCCCGACATGCTGGCCTTCGGCCGGGGCGTGCATGAAGGCAAGATTCTGTCGGCGGCCAGCGTGGCGGCCATGGTGCAGCCGATGGCCACGCGCGCGGGCCGCTTGACGCACTACGGCATGGGCTGGGAAATCCTGCCGACGGGCGGGCGCTACGCCATTGCGCACAGCGGCCAGCAGCCGGAAACCGTGACCTATCTGTACAGCTTTCCCTCGCGCAAGCTCACTCTTGCCGTCGCGTCCAATCTCGAGCGCGTCAATCCGGAAGCCTTCGTGCAGCACCTGTTCGAGGTGGTCACGGGCGAACCGTGGCAGCTGAACACGTATATCGCCGACGCGGGCGCGCAGCGCGCTTACCAGGTGGCGCAAGGCTTGTTCGAGGAAGGCAGGGCCTACGCCGAGCGCACGGATCAAGCGTATGCGGATGCGGCCGCCACGCGGGCAGCCTTTGCGCAAATCAACCAACAAGCGCTGGCGCCGGACGCCACGGCCGCGCGCGCCTTCATCGAAACGGCCCGCCATCCCGCGGGCGGGCGCGTGTTTCTCACGGCCGGCGCCAGCATGGCCGGGGCATTGCGCGAATCGGGCGCCGACCTGGATACCTACTCGCGCGGCGGCGCGCTGGCGTTTGCGCGCGACTATATTCTGTTGTCGCAAGGCAAAGCGTCCGGCACCTTGCCCCGTTTCGATCCCGCCTTCGAGCAAGCCATCGTGGCCCTGGCCGCCAGCTGGGACCGCACGGCCGCCATCGCCTGGCCGCAGGCCCCCGTATCCATCGCCGCAATCGATGGCCAGCTGCGCGCAGCCTTCCGCAGCCAGCGCGCCTATCCCGATTTCGTGCCCGAGCTGCTTGAGCTGGCGCAAGCGTCGGACGCGCGCGGCGAAGCGGAGGCGGCGCTGGCGGCCGGCCGCCTGGCCGTGGCACTGTATCCGCTCAGCGACGGCGCGCATGCGCTGCAAGGCTTGACCTTGCTGCGCGCCGGCAAGACAGAACCGGCCCTTGCCGCCCTGCGCGTGTCGCTGGCCCGTGATCCGCTGGGCGCGGCCAGTCCGGCGGCGCTGAACCTGGAAGCGTATCGATTGAAAGGCAGCGGCGCCGTGGCGCAAGGCATGGCCGTGCTGCAGGCGGCCGTCAGCCTGCATCCGCAGAACGCGAACCTGCACGACAGTCTGGCCGAGTTTTATGTGGAGCAAGGCTTGCGCCCGCAGGCCGTCGAGGCTTACCGCCAGGCATTGCAGCTTGACCCCCGCTATCCGGGCGCCGTGGGGGCCAGGGCGGCGATCCTGCGCCTCGGCGGCGAGACGAAGGCGCTGGCGCCTTAGCTGAGGTCTTCACTGATGCCTTAGATGAATTCTTCATAAGCAAGGCTGAAAAGATTCCTTTTTGGAAATAAGGACGCTGCGGTCTAATGGCGGCATTCGTTATCCACCAGAGGAATCCCATGCAGACCCGTCTTCATTTCGCCGCCCTGTTATTCACCAGCATCGCCTTCACCCAGGTGGCGCAAGCGGACCAGCTGGCCGCCATCAAGGCGAAGGGCGAGCTGGTCTGCGGCACCCTGGGCACGGACGAGCCGAACAGTTTCATCGACGCCAGGTCGCGCCAGCTGGTCGGCTATGAAGTGGACCTGTGCCGCGCCATCGCCCAGGGCCTGGGCGTCAAACCGGTGATCAAACAGCTGGCCGTGGCCGCCCGCATTCCCGAATTGCAGCAGGGCCGCATCGATATCCTGACGGCATCCTTGACGCACAACAAGGAACGCGAAGCGCTCGTCGATTTCTCGCTGTCCACGTTCTACACGGGCCAGCGCGTGCTGGTCAAAAAGAGCAGCAATATCACGACGGTCGCGGGACTGGCCGGCAAGAAAGTGCTGACCGTCAAGGGCGGCACGCAGGAACCGAATATCCGCAAGGCCGTGCCCGGCGTGGAGGTGGTGACGTTCGAGACGGCGGGCCAGGCGTATTTGGGCTTGCAGCAGGGCAAGGGCGTCGGCTATGTCGACGATGAAGTCTCGCTGCTGAATAATTACGCCAAGCTGGGCGCCGCGCAAAAGGACTATATTGTGCTGCCGCAAAACATCAGCGAGGAAGTGTTTGCCTTCGGTATCCGCAAAGGCGAGAAGGGCGTGAAAACGGCCGTCGACCAGGTGCTGCGCGGGCTGGAAAAGTCGGGCGAGGCGGAAAAACTGTTTTTCAAATGGTATGGCCCCACGAGCAACGTCAAGTTTCAAAAACGCACATTCAAGATCGAATCGGACAAGATTGACGCCTGAACCTTGCCTGACGCTTCCGCATGTTTGATCTGAACTTTTTGCTGGCCGGCGACTACCGCGACTGGCTCGTCTCCGGCTTGCTGCTGTCCCTGCAACTGATGGGCATTACCTTGCTGCTGGCCCTGCCGCTGGCGTGCGGCGTGGCCATGCTGCGCCTCGCCCCGTCGCGCCTGCTCAATGGCCTGGGCGCCGCGTATGTCGAGCTGATCCGCAACGTACCGTTGCTGGCCCACTTCCTGTTCTGGTATTTCGGCGCGCCCGAACTCTTGCCCGACTCTTGGAAGGAGCGCTTGTATGCCGGCAATATTGAAGCCGTCAGCGCCGTCACGGCCCTGACTTTATATACGGCCGCCTACATGGCGGAAGACATCCGCAGCGGCATCCGCGCCATTCCCGCCCAGCAATTCGAGGCGGGCCGGGCGCTGGGCTTCAGTTTTCTTGCCACCATGCGCC
The DNA here is from genome assembly GCF_056037845.1 of Janthinobacterium sp. TPC_1. Classification (NCBI taxonomy): domain Bacteria; kingdom Pseudomonadati; phylum Pseudomonadota; class Betaproteobacteria; order Burkholderiales; family Oxalobacteraceae; genus Janthinobacterium; species Janthinobacterium sp. TPC_1. The sequence continues at coordinate 3,449,069 of NZ_CP195157.1, forward strand.
TCTGCATCGTGCCGCAGGCGCTGCGGCTGGCCGCGCCGCCGCTGCTGTCGCAAACCCTGACCCTGTGGCAAAACACCAGCATCGCCACCGTCATCGGCGTAGCCGAGCTGATGTACCAGACGCAGCGCGTGGAAGCGGCCTCGTTCCGCAGCGTCGAGGCCTTCGTCTTCGCCAGCGCGGCCTACCTGGCCGTCTCGCTGCTGATCGCGGGCCTGGCGGCCTTGCTGCAAAGGAAGGTGTCCTGATGCTGGAACTGCTGCACGATTATTGGCTGTATTTTCTCGTCGGTCGCTATCCCGAGGGGCCGCTGGGCGGCCTGGCGCTGACGGTCGTGCTGGCCAGCCTGGCGCTGGTGCTGAGCCTGCCCTTCGGCTTGCTGCTGGGCCTGGCGCGCCTGAGTCCCTGGCGCCTGCTGCGCTGGCCCGTCGCCGCGCTGATCCACGTGGTGCGCGGCATCCCCTTGCTGCTGGTCATCTTCTGGGCGTATTTCTTCCTGCCCAGCATCACGGGACATGAAAGCGGGCAATTCGGCACCATGCTGGCCGCCCTCGTCATTTTCGACGGCATTTATCTGGCGGAAATCGTGCGGGCCGGCGTGCAAGCCGTGCCGCGCGGGCAGGTGGAGGCGGCCCGTTCGCTGGGTTTGAACTATCTGGACAGCATGCGCCAGGTGGTGCTGCCGCAGGCGCTGCGCCACATGCTGCCCTCGCTGGTGAACCAGTTCGTCTCGACCATCAAGGAAACCTCGCTCGGTTACATCATCGGCCTGGCCGAAGTGTCGTTCATCGCTTCGCAAGTGAACGGCCTGGTGCTGACGAAGCCCGTGCAAGTGTATTTTTTGCTGGGCATGACGTATTTTGTTTTGTGTTTCAGCCTGTCGCGCGCCGCCTTCTGGCTCGAGCGGCGCCAGGCGCGACTCTTGAAAGCGGCTAGATGATTACCTTTGACAACGTCAACAAATACTATGGCGAGTATCACGCCCTGCGCGAGATCAATGAACACGTGGCCAAGGGCGAGGTGCTGGTCGTGTGCGGGCCGTCCGGCTCCGGCAAGTCGACCCTGATCCGCACCATCAACCGCCTGGAGCCGATCGCTTCGGGCCGCATCGCGGTGGCGGGCCAGGATATCCACGCGCCGGGGCTGGACGTGAATGCCTTTCGCTCGCATATCGGTTTTGTGTTCCAGCAATTCAACCTGTTTCCGCACCTTTCCGTGCTGGACAATTGCGCGCTGGCGCCGCAGCGCTTGCGCGGCCTGACCCGGCGCGAAGCGGAGGAGCGCGCGCTGGCCCTGCTGGAACGGGTGGGGCTGGCGCACAAGGCGCGCGCCATGCCGGCGGCCTTGTCGGGCGGCCAGCAGCAGCGCGTGGCGATTGCCCGCGCGCTGGCCATGCAGCCGCCGCTGATGCTGTTCGACGAGCCGACCAGCGCGCTGGACCCGGAAATGGTGGGCGAGGTGCTGCAAGTGATGCGCGACCTGGCGCAGGGCGGCATGACCATGGTGTGCGTGACGCACGAGATGGGCTTTGCCCGCGAAGTGGCGGACCGCGTCTGGTTCATGGACCACGGGCAAGTGCTGGAGCGGGCCACGCCCGAGGAATTCTTTGCGCGGCCTCAACATGCGCGCGCACAACAATTCCTGTCGGATATCCGCAGCCCGTTTGGCGTATCCGCATGAGTGAGCGGCTGTGTGCGTAATCGAACGGTATTTCGCGGTTGGTGAGCGCACGCTGGAGGCGTGGCGCATGGTGCGCCCGCAGCCGATCAGGAGGGCCGTATCATGTCACGCATCATCGCAGGTCATTTTCAGTTGCAGGAACAGGTCGACGCCGCGCGCGCCGCCCTGAACCAGGCGGGCTTTTCCGACAGCCGCATCAGCGCGTTCTTTGTCAACCAGCCGGGGCAGCACGATCTGCACGCGCTCGGCGGCGACCGCGACGTGTCGCCCGGCGCCCGGGAGACGCCCACGGGCGTGGTGGAAGGCGTGGCGGTCGGGGCCGCCGTCGGGGCGGGCATCGGCGCGGCCACCACCCTGGCGACGGGGCCGCTGGGGCCGGTGGTGGGGGCGCTGGTGGGCGCCCACGTGGGCTCGCTCTACAGTTTCAACAAGATGAAGGAGGCGGGCGAAGCCGAGAAGAACGGCGACGGGAATGGCGAAAACCGCCGCCAGCCGCGCCATCCGGGCATGCTGATCGCCGTGGCGCTGGGCGGCCTCGACGAGCGCGAACGGGCGCTTGAGGCGCTGCACCGGCTGGGCGCCGAGCATATCGAGGAAGCGGAAGGCACGATCGCCAATGGCGACTGGCTCGACTTCGACCCGCTCAGCATTCCCGTGCTGGTGGCGTGAATCGCCGCCTCTGTGGTGCAAAAGGCATAAATTCCGCGCTGCACGAAATTTAGGTATGATCCTTGTTAGTATGAGTAATTATTGGTAAACAATGCCGACAGGGATAGTTTCCGCGCGCCCGAAGTGACACTGGACCAAGGTGACTGCCCGTAGTACTTGCCTCGCATGCTAACGAGTATGGATAGGAGGGCGCGTCATGACACAGGCATGGTTCATTCTGACACGGGCCGATGGGCGCGACATCTGCGCGCCCTCGCCGGCACAGCTGGCCGATGCGCTGGCCGAGGTGTACCGGGGCGGTGCCGTCACGCCGGACGGCAGCCCGGCCGCCGTCTTGTTGCGCTTTGGCTACGACGACGGCTTGATGTATCAGGTCGAAGTCGCTAGCGGAGGCGAAGTCACTTTCGAGGAATGGTCGGACCGCGATTGTGAAATCGCCCTGGCCAGTCCGCGCCACATGTCGGCCCTGCCGCAGGACGACGCGCTGCAGCTGTGGCAGTGGCTGGCGCAGCGCCAGGTGGCGAAGATCCGCAGCCAGCCCTGGCAGGGCGGCTAGCCCTGCCGTCTTTGCAGCGCGCTAGTGTGCCATCAGCACGGGAATCGTCATGCTCTGCAGAATCGTGCGCGTGACGCCGCCGAGGATGGTTTCGCGCAGGCGCGAATGGCCATACGCTCCCATCACCAGCAAGTCGGCCGACAGGTCGGCGGCCTGCGACAGCAGGGCCTCGCCGATATCGCCGCGCCGCACGCCCCCGCCATCGAGCAAATGCAGCCGCGCTTCCACGCCGTGGCGCGCCAGGTAGTGCAGCAATTCCGCGCCCGGCTGTTCACCGTGCTCGGCCGCGTGTACCTGGGCGTCGAAGATGGCGACGTGGACTTGCCCGGCGCGCTGCAGCAGGGGCAGGGCGGCGCTCACGGCGCGGCTCGCTTCCTTGCTGGCGTTCCAGGAAATGAGCACATTGCGCGCCGCTGCCGGCGGCGCCAGCAGGGGCAGCGGCGGCGCATACGGCACGATCAGCACGGGGCGGCCCGAATGCAGCAGCACATAGGCGGGAAAGTCGCGCATCACGGACGGCGATTTATCCTTGGCATTGTATTGGCTGATGACGACCAGGTCCGCATAGCGGGCCAGCAGGCTGATGCCGCCCGCCGCCTCGTCGTCGACGACGCGCTGTTCGTACGAGACGACGCCGGCCGCGCGCACCTGCTGTTCGAAACCGTCGAGGGCGCGCGTGGCCCGCTCGCGCAGGAAGTTCAAATGCAAGCTCAGGTTCGGGTCGGCATCGAGGTCGGGCTGGTTCTGGTACAGCAGGCGCGACACGCCCGTCAGGGCCACGCCCGTCAGGTGGCCGCCGCACGCCTGGGCGATGCTGGCGGCCGCTGCGATGCGGGCGGCGCGTCCGGCGCTGTCGTCGATGTGGAGCAATACGGTCTTGTACGTCATGGCCTGGCCTCTCGCTGTGCGGTAGTGGCCATTCTGGCACAGTCCGGGGCGCCGGCCGCGCACGACTGCGGCCAGCGCCTGCCGCTTCAGCTCATGGCGATGATGATGATGTCGGCGTCGCAGTTGCGGTAATGAATCACGATGACGATGACGCGCCGCAATTGCGCCGCTTTTTGCGCCACCTCCAGCATGGCGCGGCTGGCGCGGTTCTTCATCGTCACCTGCACTTGCGAGGCATCGCTGACGGGGATGCCCATGGCTTTCAGCGCCGCTTTCGGGTTGGCCATCAGGGCCAGCGCATGCTGTGGATCGAGCTCCGCCTGATGCACCGATTCCACGTCGCTCATGCCGGGATTGATGTCGTTGAACAAGTCCCTCAATGCTTCTGTGTCGTCCTGGATTTCCATCGCGCTCTCCTTTGGATCATGCCATCAGGCAAGGATTATCTGCCTTGCCCGCCGAGGTGCCATCACCTCTCCGATGAGTATGATTTTGATAATTTTTAGCATATGGACACAGCGCAGACGAACGCGGCAATAAGCAGACCGGGCCTTTGATCTGGCGCAATGTCCGCTTCAAAAGCGCCACCTACACTTGATCCCACGCAGAACAACCATAACAAGCGGGGAGAGACAGCAATGAAGGAACAAAAGGTAGCGCTGGTGACGGGGGGCATGGGCGGCCTGGGCACGGCCTTGTGCCGCCGCCTGCATGCGGCGGGCTTTGCCGTCGTGGCGGCGCATACGCCGGGCAACACACGCGGGTGGAAAGCTGGCTCGACGAGCAGCAGGCACAGCAGTATTATTTTCATCCGCTGGCGCTCGACGTGACGGACTTTGCTGCCTGCAGCGAAGCCGTCGGCAGGGTGCTGGCGCAGTTCGGCCGCATCGACGTGCTGGTCAACAACGCCGGCATCACGCGCGACCAGAGCATGCGCAAGATGGAATTGCCGCACTGGTCCGAGGTCATGCGCACCAATCTCGACAGCCTGTTCAACATGAGCAAGCAGGTGCTGGAACCCATGCTGGCCAATCGCTGGGGCCGCATCATCAATATCTCGTCCGTGAATGGCCAGAAGGGCGCGTTTGGCCAGTGCAACTATGCGGCCGCCAAGGCGGGCGTGCATGGCTTCAGCAAGGCGCTGGCGCTGGAAGTGGCGCGCCACGGCATCACCGTCAACACGGTTTCGCCCGGCTATTTGCGCACGCAGATGGTGACGGCCGTGCCGGCCGATATCCTGGAAACGAAGATCCTGCCGCAGATTCCCCTGGGCCGCCTGGGCGAGCCGGACGAGGTGGCGGCCCTGGTGGCTTACCTGGCATCCGACGAGGCGGCGTTCGTCACGGGCGCGAACATCGCCATCAATGGCGGACAGCACATGAGTTGATCGGGCGTGCAGCTGGATATTTGAAGCAGGGCAATGGCAGTAGAGGAGACCCGTCCATCCAGCCGGCGCACAGACGCTGGCGGAGGACGGCAGGCAGCATGGTAGTCACGCTGGAAAACAGGGGGCAGGGCAGCAATGCCTTGCCCTTTGTTGTTGCGCCGCCGTGACGCTCCCCCTCAGGGGAGCGGGCGCCGGGCTTTTTCCAGCCGCGTCTGGCAATCGATGCACAGCCGGGCTTCGGGGCGCGCGTTCAGGCGCGACAGGCCGATCGCTTCGCCGCAGTTGTCGCACAGGCCGTAGCTGCCGTCGGCAAACTTGGCCAGCGCGTGCTTAATGATGGCCAGTTGCGCCAGGTTGTGCTCGGCCGCTTCGCTGACGAGGGCGTTCAGGGTGCGCACGCTGGCATTGTCGGCCGGCGAAGCTTCGACTTCATTGAGCAGCGAGGCGCGCGCATCGGCCTCGGCCGTTTCATTCTCGATCTGTTCCAGCAACGCCAGCTTGCGTTGCTCCAGCACGCCCTGCAGGCGCTGCAACTGGTCTTGTGGCAATCCATTCATGGCTGTCCCCGATAGGCGTCTCTCCTCTATGGTAGTCCAGGATGGGCGCTTCTGCTTGCGCTACTACCCGCGCCGCGTTTGACGCGGCGCAGGCAGGCGCGGGCCGTTCTATGCTGGCTCTTTCAGGCAGTTGACCATCCAGGCCACGCCGAACTGGTCTTTCAGCATGCCGAAGCGCTTGGCCCAGAACGTTTCCTGCATCGGCATCTGGATGTTGCCGTCACGCGCCAGCGCGTCGAAGGCCCGTTCCGCCTCTTCCGGCGTGTCGACGGTCAGGCAGACCGAGCTGCCGCTCATGCCCCTGGCGCCATCTTCCTGGCAGCCGCCGTCCGAACCCATCAGCATGGTCGGTCCCAGCTGCACGGAGCCGTGCATGATCTTGTCGTACCAGTCTTCCTTGACTTGCTCCTGGCCTGGCGTGCCCCGGTACGGCATCAGGCACAGGTTGTCGCCATGCAGGTGCTGGCGGTAATATTCCAGCGCTTGCGCGCAATTTCCATTGAATTGCAAATACGGTTCGATACGCATATTGGCCTCCTCTGGTGGTTCCGCCGGCACGATTGCCAGGCGGGGACGTCCCAGTATAGGCGTTCGCCGGCCGATTTCAATCACTCCGGCGTCATCTCTTGCAGCCGCTCACGCACCTTGCCCAGGGTGCCGAGGATGCGCTCGGGATTGCCGGCGAGGACGGCGCTGCCCAGGTGCAACAAGCTCGTCGCCAGGCTGATCCAGTGCCGCACGTCATCGTTGCGGGCGATGCGCAAACGCACCGTGTCGAGCAGGCCGCTGAGCTGGCGCTGCGCCGTTTCCAGGCCGGCCACCGTGTGCCCGGCGGCATCGGCATACAGCTGGTTGGCTTGCTGGCGCAAGGCCACTTCCAGGGGGCGAAGACGGCCTGTGCCTGGCTGTGGCTGATGCCGTTTTCTCCCTGGCTGGCGCGCTTGCGGATGGCGCGCATGACGGCGCCATGCAGGGTGACGGCCGCCTGCGACAGGCTGTCGGCCAGTTGCTCGACGCGCATGGCGCTGCTCAGGGCCGCTTCGCGGCGTTCGCTGCTCCTGCTTACTGATCCGTCCATCTTGCCTCCGTGGTGGTGAGGGCGGCGGCGAGCTGGGCATGGCCGCGCGCCAGTGCCGCCAGTTGCCGGCGTGCCAGGGTGTGGCGCAGGCCAAGCAGCCGGTATTCTTCGGTTTTGCTTTGTTGCATGTTTTTCGCCAGCACGGACAGCAGCCGCTGCTGCGGCGTGTCGGCATACGCGATTTCCACCTCGAGCAAGCCGAGCACCATGTCGCGCTCGTTGTCTCCGCTTTTGTGTCGTACAGCGCCAGCAAGCTGTCGAGCGCCGCCAGCAAGGCTTGCAGCGGCGCGTCGCCATCGTGCAGCACTTGCGCCAGGTGTGCCTGCTGGCTGGCCGCCCCGCCCAGGCGCGACAGTTGCTGCAGCAATACGGTGTAGGCGCTGACGTGGCGGTCGTCGATGCCGCTGCCGGGCCAGGCGCGGATGGCGGCGCCGGCGCTGGCCAGTTCCGGCTGCACGTCATACGCATCGGCATTCGCCAGCCGGCCCAGCGCCTGCAGGTACAGGCGCACGGCCTGCGCCAGGCGCGCGACGTCCGCCTGCGCGGCGCGGCGCTGCGCATCGAGCAGGCGTTCGCGCGCGTCTTCGGTCGGCGACAGGTAGGGGCGGGCGCGCTGGTAGCTGTCCACGTGGCGCTGCGACAGTTCGTTGAAGGCAGTCAAGGCATCGGTGCCGGCGGCCAGGGCGCGCACCTGCGCCAGGTCGGTGCGCGGGCTGGCGCAGCCGCACAGCAGCACGGCCAGGCAGAGGTGCAGGCCGAGGCCAGGGAAAAGGGCGCGGCGAAGGCGGGCGGGCAGGGTGGACACGTCACCTCTCGACAGGGAGTACTGTATGGAAAGGTATTGTCGTGCCGGCCTGCGCTGCCCGCCTTGTGCGGGCGCAAGCGCGCTGCGATCAGGCGCCTGTTGTGCCCGTTGTGCCCGTCAATTGCGCGCGCCAGCCCAGCCCGGCAACGGTGTCGCTGGCGGGCCGGTATTCGCAGCCGACCCAGCCCGCGTAGCCGATCTGGTCAAGCAGCTTGAACAGATGGCGGTAGTTGATCTCGCCCGTGCCCGGTTCATGGCGGCCCGGCGTGTCGGCGATCTGGATGTGGCGGATCAGGGGCAGCAGGGCGCGGATGGTGTTGCTCAGCTCGCCTTCCATGCGCTGCATGTGATAAATATCGTATTGCAGGAAAATATTGCTGCGCTGACAGTCGGCGATAATGTCGGCCGCTTGCTGACTATGGTTCAGAAAGTAACCGGGCATGTCGTAGCGGTTGATCGGCTCGATCAGCACGTTGATGCCGTGCGGCCGGCAGGCGTCGGCCGCATGTTGCAGGTTGCCGATCAGGCTTTGCCGCGCCCGCTCCAGGCTCATGCCGGGCGGCACGATGCCGGACATGCAGTGCAGCTGTTTCGCCCCCAGCGCCAGCGCGTAGTTGAGCGCCAGCTGCACATTCGTGCGGAATTCCTCGCCCCGGCGCGGATCGCAGGCGATGCCCCGCTCGCCGTGCTCCCAGTCGCCGGGCGGAAAGTTGAACACGGCCAGCTGCAAATGGTGGCGTTCCAGCCGCATGGCAATCTGGCGCGCCTCGACGGCATAGGGAAACAGGAATTCGACGGCATCGAAGCCCGCTTCCCTGGCGGCGGCAAAGCGGTCCAGGAAGGGCAGTTCGGTAAACATCATGCTGAGGTTGGCAGCGAAGTTCGGCATGGCAGCACGCAGGTGAGGAAGATGGATACTATCCTAGCCCAAATTGCCAATCAGTGGCGTGCATGAAAAAACCGTTCCAGAAACAAGTCCTGGAACGGTTTTTGTCGTCTTTTTGACAAAGACAAACGGGGCCTGAAAGCCGGGCTTTCAGGCTGCGTTTTAGCGGCCGCGGCCGCCGGAGCGGTGGGAGGCCGCCGAACGCGGCGCATTGCCGGAACGGTTGCCGCCGCCACCGCCGCCGCCCGACGGGCCGGCGCTGCGTGGCTTGGCGCCGCTGCCGCCCGTTTTCACGCGCACGACGGCGCCGGCTGGCGCGCGGCTGTTGTTGCGGTGGCCGCCGGTGCCGCTGCGCAATTGCACAGGCTGGGCGCGGGCGTTCAGGTCCGGCTCGAAGCCGGGGATGACTTCGCGCGGCAGGGTTTGCTTGATCAGCTTTTCGATGTCTTTCAACATTTCGTGCTCATCCACGCAGACCAGCGACACGGCTTCGCCCTTGGCGCCGGCACGGCCCGTGCGGCCGATACGGTGCACATAGTCTTCCGGAATGTTCGGCAAGTCGTAGTTGACGACGTGCGGCAACTGGTCGATGTCGATGCCGCGCGCGGCGATGTCGGTGGCGACCAGCACTTGCAGGGTGCCATCCTTGAACTCGGACAGGGCGCGCGTGCGCGCCGACTGGCTCTTGTTGCCGTGGATGGCCAGGGCGCCGATGCCGTCCGCGCCCAGCTGCTCGACCAGTTTATTGGCGCCATGCTTGGTGCGCGTAAACACCAGCACTTGCGTCCAGTTGTTCGACTTGATCAGGTAGGACAGCATCGGGTGCTTCTTGTCGCGGTCGACGGGATGGATCTTTTGCTTGATCACTTCCACGGTCGAATTGCGGCGCGCCACTTCGATCATGGCCGGCTTGTTCAGCAAGCCGTCGGCCAGGGCCTTGATCTCTTCCGAGAACGTGGCCGAGAACAGCAGGTTCTGGCGTTTCGGCGGCAGCACGGCCAGCACTTTCTTGATGTCGCGGATGAAGCCCATGTCCAGCATGCGGTCGGCTTCGTCCAGGATCAGGATTTCCACCTTCGACAGGTCGACGGTGCCCTGGCCCATGTGGTCGAGCAAGCGGCCCGGCGTGGCGACGAGGATGTCGACGCCATGCTTCAATTGCTTGATTTGCGGGTTGATGCCGACGCCGCCGAAGATCACGGCCGAATTCAGCTTGGTGTACTTGCTGTAGGCGCGCACGCTTTCCTCGACCTGGGCGGCGAGTTCGCGCGTCGGGGCCAGGATCAGGGCGCGGATGGGGCGCGTCGAGGTGTTGCTGGTGATGGCAGCGCCATTCGCGTCGGTGGACAAACGGTGCAGCACGGGCAGGGTGAAGCCGGCTGTCTTGCCGGTACCGGTCTGTGCGCCGGCCAGCAAGTCGCCGCCAGCGAGCACGGCGGGAATCGCCTGCGACTGGATCGGGGTCGGCACGGTGTAGCCGTGTTCGGTAACTGCACGTACGATAGCGTCGGACAATCCGAGGGAGGAAAAGGACATGGTAACTTTATTGTGAGATCGGCCTGTCGCCATCGTGGGGCGCCAGTCGCAGGCAATCAGATTAGGGGTCGAAAGACAGCGGCAAGGGGACTGGTCATATGTGCCGCACACGCGAAGTATAACAGCATGGCAAAAAACCGCCGAGTTTGTTTAAAGTATGCAATGCCACAGGTAAAAGAAATACATGGCCAGGGCGCGCCTTTTCATGCCGTTTTTCATTATTATTGCCTGTAGCACTCCATTCGCGGGACTCAGCGCGGCGCCGGGGTGTTCACTCCCGGAGGACTATCATGCGTATTGCCGATCTTCGCATCGCCACCCGCCTGTATGGCGGTTTTGCCACCATCGTCCTGTTGCTGGCCGCCCTGGTCACCGTCGCCACGCTGAATGTCGCGCGGCTGGCCGACGCCAATGCCATCAACACCCACACCTACCTGGTACTGGCCGAAAACAGCGCCATCCTGGAAAGCCTGATCAATATGGAAACGGGCCAGCGCGGCTATGTGATCACGGGCGTGGAGGCCTCGCTGGAACCGTACCAGGCGGGTCAGGCCGCGTTCGGCGCGCATCTGGGGAAGGCGCGCGCCCTGACCAGCGACAATCCCGCCCAGCAGGAGCGCCTGGCAAAACTCGATGCCGCCAAGCAAGCCTGGCTGGCCGGCGCGCTCGAACCCGTGATCGCCATGCGGCGCGCCGTGGCGCAGGGCACGGCGGCCATCGAACCCGTGCTGGCGCTGGAAAAGGAGGGCCGGGGCAAGCAGGCCATGGATGCCATGCGGGCCTTGCTGGGCGAGATCGGCCAGGCGGAAACGGCGTTGCTGGCGCAGCGCTCGGAAGCGGCGGCGGCCTTGCAGGCGCGCACGCACTGGACCTTGCTGGGCGGCGGCGCGGCGGCGCTGTTCCTGGCCGCCCTGATCGCCTGGTGGCTGGCGCGCAACATCAGCGTGCCGCTGCGCTCGGCCATCGGCGTGGCCAGGCAGGTGGCGCAGGGCGACCTGACGGTGCAGGTGGACGTGCGCTCGAAGGATGAGACGGGCGAACTGATGCAGGCATTGCAGGACATGACGGCCAGCCTGCTGCGCATCGTCACCGAGGTGCGGGGCGGCACGCAAGCCATCGCCACGGCTTCGCGCCAGATCGCTTCGGGCAACCTCGACCTGTCGGCGCGCACGGAACAGCAGGCCAGTTCGCTGGAGGAAACGGCCTCGTCGATGGAAGAACTGACCGGCACGGTGCAGCAGAACGCGCAGAATGCCCATGAAGCCAACGGCCTGGCCGCATCGGCCTCCGCCGTGGCGGGCAAGGGCGGCAGCGTGGTGGCGCAGGTGGTCGATACCATGGGCTCGATCAACGACTCGTCGCGCAAGATCGTCGACATCATCGCCGTGATCGACGGTATCGCCTTCCAGACGAATATCCTGGCCTTGAACGCGGCCGTGGAGGCGGCCCGGGCGGGCGAGCAGGGGCGCGGCTTTGCCGTCGTCGCCACGGAAGTGCGCAACCTGGCCAAAGATCGGCCGGCGCGGCGAAGGAAATCAAGGCCCTGATCAACGACTCGGTGGCGCAGGTGGAGAGCGGCGCGCGCCTGGTCGACGAAGCGGGCCACACCATGCACGAGATCGTCGACAGCGTGCACAAGGTCAGCAGCATCGTCGGGCATATCTCGGCCGCCAGCGATGAGCAGCGGGCCGGCATCGAGCAAGTCAACCAGGCGATCAGCGAAATGGACCATGTGACCCAGCAAAACGCTTCCTTGGTGGAAGAGGCCGCCGCTGCGGCGGAAGCCATGCAGGAGCAGGCGGCGCGGCTGGCCGATGCGGTGGCCGTGTTCAGGACGGCGCAGGTGGACGCCGTCGCGGCGCCGTCACCCCGGCCCGCCGTGCGCCGTCCCGTGCCGCTCAAGGCGGCGCGCGCACCTGCCCGCCTGAGTGCCAGGCCCGTGGCGCGCCATGCGCCGCAAGTTCCGGCCGGCAAACAGCGCCCAGGGGAAGACGAGTGGGACGAGTTTTAATGCCGCAGTGCATGTGACAACTGTCGCAAAATAGCGCTTGCGTGCATGTGACTGTTGTCGCATAATTGTGTCAATAGTCACTATAAGGATGCACCATGAGCACGCCCTCCGTCACCGAATTGTCGTTATTGAAAGCCTTGTGGAAAGACCACCCGCTGTCCGCGCGTGAATTGCACGCCAGGGTGGAAGACGAGCTGGGCTGGTCGTTTTCGTCCACGCGCAAGACGGTCGAGCGCATGCTGGACAAGGGCATGCTGCTGCAGCGCAGCGTGCATGGCGTGCTCGTGTATGAAGCGAACGTGGACAAGGTGGCCACCCTGGCCGCGTTCGCGCACGACTTTGGCCGGCGCGTGATGGAAATCGATAGTCCCTTGCCGGTCAGTATGTTTACGGGCAGCAAACTGGTGGACCAGCAGGAGCTGGCGGCGCTGGAGCAGCTGCTGCAGGACTGGCCGCTCGAGGGAAAGGAATAGGCGATGCTGCTGTTTTCTCTCACGCGCTGCTGCAGGCCAGCGCCGCCTGTCTCGTGACGGGCCCGCTGCTGTGGGCAATGCTGAGCCTGGCACAACGGCGCTGGCCCGCGCTGGCGGCGCAGCGCAGCGTGTGGCTGGGCGCCCAGCTGGTGCTGGCCGCCGTGTTTGTGCTGCCGCTGCTGCCCGACGCGCGGCAGCTGAGCGTGGTGCCCGAGGTAAGCGTGCCCGTTTTCCTGGCCGGCACGGCGCCCGGCGCGCCGCTGGCCATGGCGGCGCCGGTTGCCGGGCTGCCACCGGCTGCTTCCTGGCTGGCCCTGGTGCCATCCGCCTGGGGCCTGATCTATCTGCTGGGCGTTGCTTGCGCCGTCTGGCGCTGGCGGCGTGGCCACGCCATGCTGCGCACCTTGCTGCAACTGGCGCGGCGCCGCGGCCTGCCTGGCATGGATGTGCTGGAAGTGGACGCGCCGATCTCGCCGATGCTGGTGGGCGTGTGGCGGCCGCGCTTGCTGTTGCCGGCGCACCTGGCGCAATTTACGCCGGAACAGCGGCAGCTGGTGATTGCCCATGAGCTGACCCATGCCCGCCGGCGCGACCCCGTGCTCCTGCTGCTGGCCACTCTGCTGCAGGCGCTGCTGTGGTTCAATCCGGCCGCGCGCTGGCTGGCCGGCCAGCTGGCTTGGGCGCAAGAGCTCGGTTGCGACCGCCAGGTTCTGGCGGGCCGCCCCGCGCGCCAGCGCCAGCAATATGCGGCCGCCCTGGTCCGGCAGCTGGGACTGCAGGCGCAGCCGCTGCCGGGGCTGGCCTTCGGCGGCGGCGGCATGGCCGAGCGCCTGCGGCGCATGCGTGACGGGCAGGGGCGCCCGCCTGCGGCCCTGCGGGTGCTGACGGCGCTGCTGCTGTGCGCGATCGGCGCGGCCAGCCTGGCGCTGCAGCCGGCATTGGCGTGGGCCGTGGCAGCCGCGCCGGCAACCATGCCCGCTGCGACGGCGACGGCGCCAGCGCTCTGGCGCAATCCCCTCGATACCATGCGCGTGACCGGCTTCTTTGGCGTGGTGCGCCAGCTGACGCCGCGGGGCCATCGCGGCATCGATCTGGGCGCCAGGCGCGGCACGCCCGTGCATGCGGCGGCCGACGGCATCGCCAGCGTCAGCGAAGATGCGCGCCTCGGCAAGGCCGTGCGCATCGACCATGGCGGCGGCGTCGAGTCGCTGTATGCCCATCTCGACCGGGTCACGCTCACCACCGGCATGGCCGTCACGGCGGGGCAGGCCATCGGCACCGTGGGCGCCACCGGCCTGGCGACGGGACCGCATCTGCATTTCCAGGTCAGCCGCGACGGGCGCTTGCAGGACCCGCAACAGTGGCTGGCCGGTCTCGATGCCAACGCCACCGCGCACGCCTTGCGCATGCGCAAGGAACAGTTCGGCCATTAGCGTGAGCCGGCCGCAGGTCGGTTGAGCGCGGGAGCGCACGGCCGACACCATCACAACCCTTTCAGGATTCCCCATGCGATTGCGTATTTTGTTGTGCAGCCTTGCGCTGCCGTGGACGGCGCACGTCCGTGCCGCAGACGTTCTCCCTTCCGTGACGGTCACTGCCGGCAAAGTCGACCAGCGCCGCAACGACACCGTCGCCGCCATCGTCGTCGGCCACGAGGAACTGATACGCCAGGGCGAGCGTACCTTGTCCGACGCCCTGAAGCGCCTGCCCGGCATTACCATCGGCGGCACGGCTTCGGGCACGGCTGGCGGGCAGCTCCAGCTGCGCGGGCTGGGCCAGGGTTATACCCTGGTCATGCTCGACGGCGTGCCCGTGCCGCCCGGTTTTTCGCTCGACTCCCTGGATCCGGAACTGGTCGAGCGCGTGGAAATCATGCGCGCCGCCACGGCGCAGTTTTCCGCCCAGGCGATCGCCGGCTCCATCAATATCGTGCTGAAAAAATCGGGCAAGCGGCGCGAGCGCACTGTCAAGCTGGGGGCGTCCGGCAGCCACGGCATGCCCGCCGGCAGCGCCACCGTGCAGTGGTCGGACAAGGACGGCGACCTGTCCTGCGCGCTGGCCGGCACGCTCGCGCACACGGGGCGCCGGGGCGTGCTCGATGAATGGAACCGCGCATACGATGCCGCTGGCGGGCCCACGGTGGTGCGCCATATGCCGCTGACGGAGCGCGTGACCAGCGATGCGTTCGAGCTGGCGCCCCGCCTGCAATGGGCGCTGGCGGGCGAAGACAGCCTGGCCTGGCAAAGCCTGGTCAGCTGGCGCCGCGTGGCCAGCCGCCGCCAGGTCGTGGAAACGGCTTACCTGGGCGGCCATACCGGCTATCCGCACAACGACGCCGCCTTCAGCCAGGACAGCGGCACCGTGCGCAGCGATCTGCACTGGCTGCGCAAGCTGGGGCAAGGGGCCAGCCTCGATATGAAACTGGGCCTCGATGTCAACCACCGCAGCAGCGACTATCTGTTCCAGGGTGTCGGCGCCGCGCCCGGGCCGGCGAATGTGCGCCGCGTCGATGCGGGCGTGGACAACGAGGTGGGCGCGCAGACCAGCGGCACCTACCGCCGGACGCTGGGCGCGGGGCACGCGCTGGCGGCGGGCTGGGATGCGGGGCACCGGCGGCGCGCGGAGTTTCGCCGCGAGCGCCAGCTCTCGCCGGGCGGGCCGCCCGTGCTGCCGGACGCAGACTATGCGGCCACGCTGCGGCGCCTGGCCCTGTTTGCGCAGGATGAATGGGATATCTCCGCGCGCTGGTCGCTGTCTCTGGGGCTGCGCTGGGAAGCCTGGCGCACGGCCAGCACCACCGGCAGCGCGGACGCCGTCGACGTGCGCGCGCAAGTGTGGAGCCCCGTGCTGCACAGCCTGTGGAAGCTGGCCGGCAAGGATCAGCTGCGCCTGGCCGTCACGCGTACCTACAAGGCGCCGCAGATTTTCCAGCTGATCCCGCGCCCCTACCTCAACGACAACGGCAACAGCCCAGCGAATCCCGACAACCAGGGCAACCCGGCGCTGCGCCCGGAGCTGGCGTGGGGCCTCGATGCGGCCTATGAATACTATCCCGAGGAAGGCGCCATGCTGGGCGCCAGCGCCTCGCTGCGGCGCATCGGCGACGTGATGCTGGACCGGCTGTACCAGGACCAGGGGCGCTGGGTGGCCATGCCCGTCAATCAGGGCAGGGCGCAGGTGCGCGGCATCGAACTGGAAGCGAAGCTGCCGTTGGTGGCGCTGTGGGCGGACGCCCCCGCGCTGGACTTGCGGGCGAACGTGGCGCGCAACTGGTCGACGCTGGACGCCGTCGCCGGCCCGGACAACCGCCTCGATGGCCAGCTGCCGTGGAGCGCCAACCTGGGCGCCGATTACCGGCTGTCCAGCAAGCCCTTGACCGTGGGCGGCAATCTGCATTACCAGGGCGGCGGACGGTGGCGCGAGTCAAGCCAGCTGCTGGCCTGGCAGGGCGCCCGCCGCGAACTGGACCTGTACGCCTCGTGGAAGTTCAGCGACCAGCTGCGCCTGCGCGTGTCGGGCGCGCCAATCTGCTGCGGCAGCCTGAGCGCGCGCGCAGCCTGTATGCGGATGGCGCCGGCAGCCTGTTGCGCACGGTCGATACGGGCAGCTACCGCACCCTGCGCGTCATGCTAGAAGGCTCCTTGTAGGCCTTGTTCAGTCGTCGATCTCCGCGACGACGTAAGCGATGCCCTGCGCATCGAGCCAGGCGCGCACGGCGTCCAGGCCGTGCCACGGGTCCGGGCGCAGGTGCTGGCAGACATACAGGCCGGCGGCCGTCAGCCTGGCGTCCGTGTCGGGCATGGCGTTGCCGGGCGGGCGCGGCGCTGGCGCCGCCAGCTCTGGCAGCCGCGCGAGGTGCTGGCGCTGTTCCGGCGTCAGGCTGGCCGTGATCCTGAATTCAAATCCCATGTTTTCTCCTTGATTTGCGGGCCGCCGCAGCGGCTATTTTTCATTATCGAAAAAATTGCACATAGCTTGGCATTCTTTCCGTTTTTGTTTTCAAAGTATCTCGTCCATACTGCATAGCACTGGCCCGGCACACACAGCGTGACGCAAGGGCAGGAGCAGAAGCGCCGTACAACGACATCCCTTTTTTTATATTCAATTATTTTCACCAAGGAAAACATCATGCCTATCGCCACCGCCCAAGCCGCCCAAAAACTGCTGACCCCTGACGATCATACCCTGATCATGATCGACCACCAGTCGCAGATGGCGTTCGCCACCCGCTCGATCGACCTGGCCTTGCTGCGCAACAATGCGGCCCTGGTGGCGAAGGCGGCGGTGCAATTCAATGTGCCGGCGATTTTGACGACGGTGGCGGCCAAGTCGTTCTCCGGCCCTATTTTTGACGAAATCCAGTCCGTCTTCCCCGAACAGGCGCCGGTCGACCGCACGACCATGAACACCTGGGAAGACGCGCGCATCGCCGACAAGGTGAACGGTTACGGCAAGGGCAAGATCGTGCTGGCCGGCCTGTGGACCTCCGTCTGCATCGTCGGCCCCGCCCTGTCGGCGCTGGCGCAGGGCTTCGAGGTGTACGTGATCGCCGACGCCAGCGGCGACGTCTCCGATGAAGCCCATGCGATGGCCATGCAGCGCATGATACAGGCAGGCGCGCAGCCGATGACGTCCGTGCAATACTTGCTGGAACTGCAGCGCGACTGGGCCCGCGGCGAGACCTACAATGAAACGGTGGCGACGGCCGTGGCGCACGGCGGCGGCTATGGCCTGGGCTTGATCTACGCCAAATCCATGTTCAACGCCAGCGAAGGTCATTGAGCTTTCATTGATATCGCGCCAGCGCCGCCCGCCAGCGGGGCGGTATTCTTCACCTGAACCGGGAGTTTCCATGCACGCAAGCACGATTTTACTGAATGGCCGTTTCCACACGGTCGACAGGACGCAGCCGCTGGCGTCCGCCGTCGCCATCGCCGATGGCAAATTCCTCGCCGTCGGCGACGTCGAAGACGTGATGCGCCATCGCGGCCCCGCCACGCAGCTGATCGACCTGGCTGGCCGCACGGTGATTCCCGGCCTGAACGATTCGCATCTGCACCTGATCCGGGGCGGCTTGAACTACAACCTGGAACTGCGCTGGGAAGGCGTGCCGTCGCTGGCCGACGCCTTGCGCATGCTCAAGGAGCAAGCCTTGCGCACGCCGAACCCGCAATGGGTGCGCGTGGTGGGCGGCTGGACGGAATTCCAGTTCGCGGAAAAGCGCATGCCGACGCTCGATGAAATCAACGCGGCCGCGCCCGACACGCCCGTCTTCATCCTGCACATGTACGACCGCGCCCTGCTCAACCGCGCCGCCCTGCGCGCCGTCGGCTACGATAAAAATACGCCGAACCCGCCCGGCGGCGAGATCGTGCGCGATGGGGCCGGCAACCCGACGGGCTTGCTGATCGCCCGGCCGAACGCCATGATCCTGTATGCCACGCTGGCGAAAGGCCCGAAGCTGCCGCTGGAACTGCAGGTCAACTCCACGCGCCAGTTCATGCGCGAACTCAACCGCCTCGGTATCACCAGCGCCATCGACGCCGGCGGCGGCTTCCAGAATTATCCCGAAGACTACGCTGTCGTCGATGAGCTGGCGCAAAAGGAGCAGTTGACGATACGCATCGCCTACAACCTGTTCACGCAAAACAAGGGCGCGGAATTGCAGGACTTCCAGAAGTGGACGGGCATGATCAAGCCCGGCGACGGCACGGATTACTACCGGCACAACGGCGCCGGCGAAATGCTGGTGTTTTCCGCCGCCGACTTCGAGGATTTCCTCGAGCCGCGCCCCGAGCTGGCGGCCGGCATGGAAGACGAGCTGGAAAAGGTCGTGCGCCACCTGGTCGAGCAGCGCTGGCCGTTCCGCCTGCATGCCACCTATGACGAATCGATCAGCCGCATGCTCGACGTGTTTGAAAAAGTCAACCGCGACACGCCGTTCGGCGGCTTGCACTGGCTGTTCGACCACGCGGAAACCATCAGCCCGCGCAATATCGACCGCGTGAAAGCGCTGGGCGGCGGCCTGGCCATCCAGCACCGCATGGCCTTCCAGGGCGAGTATTTCGTCGAGCGTTACGGTTTTGATGCGGCCAGGGCCACGCCGCCCGTGCAGCGCATGCTGGACGCGGGCGTGCCCGTGGGCGGCGGCACGGACGCCACGCGGGTCGCCAGCTACAACCCGTGGACGGCGCTGTACTGGCTCGTTTCCGGGCGCACCGTGGGCGGCCTGGCCCTGACGGATGCGGCGGGCAGACTGTCGCGCGACACGGCGCTGGAACTGTGGACGGCGGGCAGCGCCTGGTTTTCCAGCGAGCAAGGCAAGAAGGGGCGCATCCGCGAGGGCATGCTGGCCGACCTTTCCGTGCTGTCGGCCGATTACTTTACGGTGCCGGAAGAGGCGATCAAGTCCATCGAATCCGTGCTGACCATGGTGGGCGGCAAGGTCGTCTACGCCCAGGGAGAATTCACGGCGCTGGCGCCGCCGGCCATCCCCGTGCTGCCCGAGTGGTCGCCCGTGCGCACGGTGCCCGGCCATTACCGGCCCGCAGCCAGGCCGGCGCAAGCGCAAGCCATGCTGCCGCACCAGTGCGCGGGCGCCTGCGGCGTGCATGCGCATGCGCACGACCGGGCGCGCAAGTCGGCCGTGCCGGTTGCCGACTTTTCCGGTTTCTGGGGCACCCTGGGCTGCAGCTGCTTCGCCTTCTAGGCGGCCGGGCCTTATTTTGAAAGACGCAGGATGGCCGAGGCGAGCCGCGTGAAACAGGGACTCAGGTCGCTTTCGGTGGCCGCATAGCAGTACAGGCCCATGGGTTCGGCCGGCTTGCGGCAACGCGTTGGCGCATCGCTCGTGTTGGCCATGCAGCGCAGCAAGTCTTCGCCGATTTCATTGTCCGGCCCTGCCATGCCCTTCAGCGCGGCGCCCATGCCCAGGGTAAAGATGTAGGTTTTTTCCAGGCGCGCCTTGCTGGCCATCGCTTCTGCCAGGTTGCGCGATGCACGGTGCATATTGGTCCACTGAAGTTTTCTGGTGGACATATCTTTGCTCACTGCACGCGGCGCAGTGGTCACGATGGGGAATTCGCGTGCCGTCGGATCGTCGGCCGGCTGGGCGGGAGGATTGTGCGCGTTATACCAGGCCGGCAATTCACTGATCAGGTTTCTGGCGCAATAGGTCTCGGGCGCGAGCTTGGTGCTGGTTGCATCGATACGGTACAGTCCATCTGTCGCAAAACCGCTCGATGGTAAATCGTCGTACACGGCCAGCGCTCCCGCTTTCGTGCAATTGCCCGTGGTAGCGGGGAAAAAGTAAGAGGAAAAGGCGGACGGCGAGCCGTCGGAAAAGAACACGATGACGCGCAGGCTGGAGCGATTGACCTGGCTGATGCCCTTGAGTTGATCAAGGGCATTCCACATGCCTTCCGAATAATTCGTGCCGCCTTCAAACTTGTAGCCATTGATGGCATTGCCAGCCTGCGTGCGATTGAAGCCGCGATCGCTTGTCTTGATCGGCAGATCGAGTTGCGCGCCGCTGGCAAAATGCAGGAGGCCCACGCGGTCCACGGTGGAATTGAATTTATTCAGGAAGGAAATGCCCGCAGCCCGCACGGCGTCCGCATTGTTTTTCAGCGACCCCGACGTATCCATCACCAGCACCATGTCCAGATCCTTGCGGATGGTTTGCGCGCTGGCGGCCACGTTCATGGTCTTGAAGCCGAGTATGCCCATCAGCGAGACGGGCAGGGAGGCGGTGGCCGAGACGTCGATGGTGACGGTGCCCTTGTCGAAGGTCACGCCGACGGGGTTCAGTACGGGCGTGGAGAGCAGGAACTGATCCGGATAATTGATGTCAAAAAACTCCTTGGCCGACTGGCGCGCACTGTCCCGCTGTTCCGCTTCGGAGTTGCCTGTAGTAACGCCGCGCGCCGCCGCCAGGCTGGCCGAGTCGACGGCCGCATTGAGCTTGGCCTTGACGAAGTAGCCGAGGGCCGAATCGATGGCCAAGCCCGCCGAGGCGATCAGGACGACGGCCGACAGCGCCACCATGATC
Organism: Janthinobacterium sp. TPC_1; assembly: GCF_056037845.1. NCBI lineage: Bacteria > Pseudomonadati > Pseudomonadota > Betaproteobacteria > Burkholderiales > Oxalobacteraceae > Janthinobacterium > Janthinobacterium sp. TPC_1. The sequence continues at coordinate 3,469,642 of NZ_CP195157.1, forward strand.
AGCACTTGGCCGCCTTGCCGCTTGTGTGGAATGCGCATCAGAATATCGTCATCGAAGTCAGGTTGGGGCCCAGGATGGGCGTCGTGCTGTTGCCAATTTTCAAGGTGCCGAAAAGCATGTCGAAATTGTAGAAAGTTTCCACGGCGTAGATCAGTTCGCCGTCCGCCAGTTGGTTCTGCATCAATGCCACCGTGGGAGCATAGTCGTCCTTGGCGATGCTGGTGCACGTGCCATTGCTCCAGCTGCTGCATTGCCACACCTGGCTGGCGGGCAGGTAGCCGCTGGCCTTGGCGCCGGCGTCCCAGCGGTACTGTTCCAGCACGATATTGCGCAAGCCGCTCTTCGCCGTGTAGCCCATGATCTTGGTGACGTAGATCATGCCGCGCCTGTTCATGTCCAGCGGCGGCGTGCTGGCGGCCAGCGCATTCATGATGGTCTGGCTTGAGCCGCTCAGGTCGGACGTCGAGCGCGAGGCCAGGTTGGCGCCTTCGCGGCTGATGTTGAGCAGGATGATCTTGGCCTGGATGGCGCGCGACAGGTCGACCACCATGAACAGCAGCAGCGCCAGCAGCGGCAGCACGATGGCAAATTCGATGGCGGCGATGCCGCGCGCGGCGCGCCGCGCAAGAGGGCGGGAGCGCATCACAGGCCGCCAAAGCTTTCATTGCGCATGGTGGCGGCCACGACGTAGGGCGATTTGCCGTCCTTGTAGAAGGCGGCCATCAGCGGCGTGGCGAATTTCCAGTTGTATGCGACGGAAATGACGACGATATCGCCGCTGTTGCCGAACATGCCGGTGCTGGTGCCGCTGGTGCCATTGACCGTGATGACGGGATTGACTTTGTCGTAGATGCCCATGGAACTGGCTTTCATCTTTTGAATGACGGCCTGGTAGCGCTGCTGGTTGCTGCTGGCCGGATCGAGATCCTTGTTCCCCGTCACGGCATAGCGTGCGCCTTCGCGCACCGCATGCTGCATGGTGAGATTGGCGAAATAGGCCATGCTCAGTTCGATCATGCCGATCAGCAGCAGCAGGAAGACCGGGGCAATGATGGCAAACTCGACAAGGGTGGCGCCAGCCTGCCGGATGCTGCATGGCGGAGGGCGGGAAAAGCGGGCCGTAGCCTTGCTGAGCATCATTTCGGGTATCCAGGTAAAGGCTCGCGCCTGCGTTTTATGGCAATGCATTCAAATCAATTTGCCTCAGCTCATTTTATCGCGCTTTGCGCGAGTGAGGTTCGCATTAAAATGCACGGAAATCAAGTTTATTATAATTTACATAGTCAATGGCGGGCTGCCCATTCCTAATTTGTATTCCTGAGAGTAATATGCGGAGCGTACGGAAATTAAAAAATAATTAAGCAATTTCCGGCATGCCGAACCGATGGTGCTTTTTGCAAAGATGAAATGAGTATGCTGCAACAGCAACAATTGCAATGGGGAAAGAGCGGCGTGCCAGCCTTGCCGCCGGAGGAGCATGCTGACTTGCAAATAATCTCAGGCATGCGCTTATTCTTGGCCGTGACGGCATTATTGGCACTGATGCTCAATTCCGGCAGCCAGGGCTTGTCCGGGCAATTGGCTTGGGTAATTTTCCCCCTGTATGTGCTGTATGGCGCGGTATTGCTGGTTTTGCTGCATTTTCATCGCGGCAGCGGCAAATTGGTGTATTGGCTCGACGTATGCTGGTGCGGCCTGATCGTGTTGTGCACCGGCGGCGGCGAGAGTTACTTTTTCCCCGGGTTTTTCTTTGCGATCCTGGCGTCCTCGTTCCAGCGGGGATACGATGAAGGCGCCCGGATAACGCTCGCTTCCTGTGCCATGCTGGTGCTGGCGTCGGTGCTGTCGGAGCAGGAGCCGAATCTGCCGCACCTGCTCTTGCGCACGGCGTTTGTCCTGGCGCTGGGCTGCATGATCGCTTGCTGGGGTGGCCTGAGCGTGCAGCACAAGCGCCGCCTGGCCTTGCTGCGCGAGGTGGGCCAGCAATCGAATCCCCGTTTCGGGGTCGATCATACGGTGGCGTCGATGCTGGAGAAGGCGCGCGTCTTCTTTGGCGCCAGCAGTTGCATCCTGGTCATGCGCGAGGGCGGCGCCGCGCATTGGCAGTTGCGCACGGCGCTCGACGACAGCAGGGGAAATGGCGGGCGCGTCAGCCAGATGAGCGAAGCGGCCGTGGCGCCGCTGATGGTGTTCGAGGCCAGCCAGAGCGTACTGTACGCGTCGTCGCTGCGTTCGCGCCTCGGGCTGGCGCATGCCTGGCAGGGCAAGGCACGCGCCAGCGCCAGATGGCAGCGGCTCGACATCGACGCGACGCAGGGCACCGCGCTGACGGAACTCTTCGATGCGCGGTCCTTCATCAGCGTTCCCTTGCCTTTGCATAAGGGACAGGGCCGGCTGTACGTGCTGGCGTCCACAACCCGGCTGTCGAAGGCCGACGCCATGTTCTTGACGCATATCGTTGCACAAGTATTTCCCCAACTGGAGAATATCGCCATTCTCGACAAGCTCGCCTCCGGCGCCGCTTACCGCGAACGGCAGAAAATTGCCCGCGATTTGCACGATTCGACCATCCAGCCCTACATCGGCCTGCGCCATGGCTTGAGCGCCTTGCGGGGCAAGGTGGCCGCCGGCAGTCCCCTGCTGGCCGACCTCGACAAGCTGATCGAGATGAGCGGCCAGGTGATAGCCGACTTGCGCCAGATGGCGCAGACGGTGCGCGGCGGCAAGGAGCGGTACGACGAGCCGGAGCTGCTGGCGGCCCTGCGGCGCCAGGCGCAACAGTTGAAGAAATTCTTTGGCATCGACATCGAGATTGTCTCGGACCGGACGTTCCTTCTCAGCGACAGGCTGGCGGCGGAAGTGTTTCAGATCGTCAATGAAGGCATGAGCAACATCCGCAGGCACACCACGGCCCGCGAGGGCTGCGTGCGCCTGGCCTGCGGGACGCATGCCGTGTCGATCTCGATCGAAAATGCCGCCGAGTCCGGCGCACCGGGGCGCGTGCCGTTCATGCCCGCTTCCATCGCTGAACGCGCGCAGGCGCTGGGCGGCACCGTGCAGGTTGGCCAGGCGGCTGGCGGCGCCACGGCGGTGCGTATCGAAATTCCCGTGTAAGGGCCCGGCCCTGCGCGCCGTGGCACATTGAAGGTAAGCCTATGTCAAGTCTGCATCCCATCCGCGTCATGCTGGTCGACGATCATAAAACCATGTTGTGGGGCCTGGAAAAAATGCTGGAGGACGCGTGCCCGGCGATGACAGTGGTCGCCAGCGTCAGCAATATTGGCGATGCCGTGGCGCTGGCCGGCAGCTTGCAGCCCGATATCGTCGTACTCGACGTCGATCTCGATGGCGTGTGTGCCGTCGATTCCGTGCCGGCGCTGGTGGCCAACGGCGTCACGCGCGCGCTGATGTTCAGCGGCACGCGCGACCAGGAAGTGCTGGCCCGCGCCGTGCGCAGCGGTGCGCGCGGCGTGATCGGCAAGGAAGTGGCGGCGGAACAGCTCATCGATGCCATCGCGCGCGTGCACCGCGGCGAACTCTGCCTGGACCAGGCCTTGCTGGGCAGTCTGCTGGGAGCGCTGATCAAGCCGGTCCCGGCACCGGCGGCGCCCGATCCGGAGGCGGCGCGCATCGCCCTGCTGACCATCAAGGAACGCAAGATCGTTGTCATGATGGTGGAAGGCAATGGCGCACTCAACAAAACCATAGCGCAGCGCGCCTTCATTTCCGAGCAAACCTTGCGCAACCATTTGACGTCGATTTACAGCAAACTGGACGTGGCCAACCGCCTGGAACTCTATGTCTACGCCTTGAAGAACGGCCTTGCGGGACCCCAGGAATGCTGAATCCAGTACAAATGTACTGATATTGCAAAAGAAAAAAGCTCTTTTGTACCAGTTAAAAAATTACTTTTATCTGATTAATATCACTATTTATTTATTTATAATATATGAATCGGCAATCGGTAAATGCCGCTGAATTAGTCAGACTGATATTGCGAATAGGGCCAAGGGCAGGAAAGGCCGGAAAAAAATGATACGCCAGGCATCGTGTATTTAATGCGCGGTTGGCGCAGCAATTCATTTTCCGCTTATACCTGGCGATGCTCGCTGATCGCCTTGGTGTGCCTGCCTGTACTTTCGCCCATATGCAAGGATCCGTGGCATAGATCCACTTCTGGCTGTATCCGCAGTTGTCATGACGTTGTAAAACTTACTCTGAATGGATTAATCATGAATTTCATCAAAAATTTTATCGCTGAAGAAGATGGCGTTACCGCAATCGAATACGGCCTGATCGCCGCGCTGATCGCTGTCGCGATCGTTGGCGTCGTGAAAACTGTGGGTACCGATCTGGGTGCCGTATTTACCAGCGTTTCGAAGAACTTGACAGGCAAGTAATCGCCACGCGTGCTATGGCAGTGCGCGCCCCTCCGGGCGCGCGCCGATGGTGGCCCGGATCAGCCGCATGGCGCGGGCCATCGTCGTTTCTGCCCCAGTCCTTGTCTTTCCCGCGCCGGATAATCCATGTATACCGCTCTTTTCCTGACCTGGTCGCCGGCAGTCCTGCTGGCCGGCTTGCTGCTGCTGGCCGTGTGCCACGACGTGCGCAGCCGCCGCATCCCGAATCGCCTGGTGTTTTCAGGCGCGCTGGCAGGATTGTTGCTCAACGCAGCGTTGCCGGCCGGTGCAGGCCTGTTGTCGGCCACGCCCGGCGCGCTCGGCTTCTGGCCGGCCCTGGGCGGCCTGGCCCTTGGCCTGGCGTTGCTGCTGCCGATGTATGCGCTCAAGGCGCTGGGCGCCGGCGACGTGAAATTGATGGCCATGGTGGGGGCCTTTGTCGGTCCGCACGCCGTCTTCTTTTGCCTGCTGGTCAGCCTGCTCGCTGGCGGCGTGCTGGCGCTGGCCGTGGCCGCTTATCACGGCACCTTGCGCCAGGTCGGCAGCAATAGCTATCACATGGCCTTGAGCAGCTTCATGCGGGCCATCGCGGCGCAACGGCCCGATATCGACGCGCCGGTCGCGCCCAGCGGCAAGTTGCCGTATGCCATAGCCATCGCCAGTGGCACCGCGCTCTACCTGCTCCTGGCCGCCGGCGGCCAGCTGGGACTCTTCGCATGACCGCTGGCGTCTTCCGCACCCGTACCCATGCCTGCTGATCTGCTTGCCGCACCGGCTTCCCAGCGTGCCCCGCGCACCGTCGAAGAGACGGGCTTGCCCTTTTTCTTCCTGGTCGAACTGCTGGTCAAGGTGCTGTTCCAGCGCGGGCAGCTGCACCTGCCCGAGCTGGCCAGCTACGTCAAGCTGGGCCTGGGCGTGATCGACCCCGTCATGGTCTTCATGCGGCAGGAAAAAATGTGCGAGGTCATGCGCCGCGGCGCCAGCGGCACCGATGCCGACCTCCACTATCAGTTGACGGACAGCGGCCGCCAGCGCGCCCTCGAATGCCTGGCGCGCAATGCCTATGCGGGCCCATGCCCGGTGCCGCTGGCCGCCTATAACGCGCAGGTATCGGCGCAAAGTGTTGCCAACATGCATGTCACGCGTCCGCAGGTCGCGGCCAGCTTCGACGGCGTGGTGGTGAATCAGACCGTGCTCGACCAGCTGGGCGCGGCCATGAATTCCGGGCGCGCCATTTTCATCTACGGCGCCGCCGGCAGCGGCAAGACGTATCTGGCCGAACGCCTGCAAGACTTGCTGCAAGGGGCCATTGCCTTGCCTTACGCCATCATGGTCGATGGCGAAGTCGTGCCCTTCTATGACCCGGTGCTGCATCTGCCGGCGGCGCAGCAGGCGGAAGCGCCGGCCGGCATCGAGCGCGCCGTGCAGCTCGACGCGCGCTGGGTGCGCGGCGTGCGCCGCCCGGCCGTGCTCACCGGCGGCGAGCTGACCCTGGAAATGCTGGACCTGCGCTTCGACGGCGTAACGCGGCTGTACCGCGCGCCGCCGCACCTGAAGGCCAACAACGGCATTTTTCATCATCGACGACCTGGGGCGCCAGCGCTGTTCGCCGCTGGAGCTGATGAACCGCTGGATCGTGCCGATGGACCGCGCCATCGATTACCTGTCGCTGCATAACGGCCATACCTTCCAGGTGCCGTTCGACGTGGTGGTGGTGTTTTCCTCGAATTTCCTGCCCGAGCGGCTGTCGGACGCGGCCTTCCTGCGCCGCCTGGGCTACAAGATCGAAGTGCCGGCGCTCAGCGCGGCGCATTACGAAAGCGTGTTTCGCCAGACCTGCGCCACCTGCGGCGTGGCGTTCGACGCGGAGGCCTTTGCCTTCCTGCTGCAGCGCCATGCACGCGGCGCGACGCCCTTGCTGGCCTGTTATCCGCGCGACCTGCTGCGCCAGGTGCGCGACCTGGCCCGCTACGAAGGCACGCCGGTGCAACTGAGTGCAACGGTGCTGGACTGGGCCTGGAACAATTATTTTGCCGGCGCGAACCAGCGCCAGGGCGCGGACGACATGGCCGTGCAAGAGCGGCGCGAACAGAAATCAAGCTGAAGTCAGAGGAAAAACGATGCGAAATACCCGTGCTTTACTTATGTTGCTGCTGGCCCTCGTGCTGGCCGGTGCCGCCGTGCTGACGGCGGCGATCTGGATGGGCGGCCAGAGTACGCCCGCGAGCCAGCAGATCGTCGTGGCCCTGGTCGATATCGGCGTGGGCACGAAGATCAGTCCGCTCATGCTGCGCAGCATGGACTGGCCCGCCGGCGCGCAGCCGCCCGGCGCCTTTACCGACAGCAAGGCGCTGGACGGACGCATCACGCGCACGGCCATCAGCCTCGGTGAACCGGTGCTGGAAAGCAAACTGGCGCCGCCGGGCACGAGCGGCGGCCTGTCCTCCATCGTGGCCGATGGCAAGCGCGCCATGACCGTGCGCGTCAACGATGTGGTGGGGGTGGCGGGCTTTGCCTTGCCTGGCAACTTTGTCGACATCCTCGTCAATACCCAGGATGACCGGGCCAAGGCCAGCGGCGGCGCCGAGCTGGCCATTTCGAAGATCGTGCTCGAGCGCATCCTGGTGCTGGCCGTGGCGCAGGAATCGAACCGCGACGACAACAAGCCCAAGGTGGTCAATGCCGTCACCCTGGAATTGACGCCGGACCAGGTGGAAAAGCTCGACCTGGCGCGCAGCGTGGGCACCTTGTCGCTGGTGCTGCGCAACCAGATCGACCCGGCGCCCGTCAACACGGGCGGCGCCACCAAGGAGTCGCTGCTGGGACTGAAGCCGCTGCTGCCCGTCGCCGCGCCGCGCGCGGCTGCACCGGCGCGCCAGGCGCCGCGTCCCGCCGCGCCACCGGCCGAGAGCGTCAAAGTGATCACGGGCATGGATACCCGCGTCCAGCAATTCTAACCATACCAGTAGCAGGGATAGTCGATGACCTCATTTCGTACCCGTATCGCCAGGCCGCGCTTGCGCCTGGCCCTGGCCCTGAGTGGCTTGACGGCGAGTTTGCTGTGGCCGCCTGGCGCCAGCGCCGCGCCCGCCGTGCGCAAGGTGGACGCCGCCAGCCAGGCCGCCCCCCTGTCGCTGGGCGGCGATATCGCCCGGCTGGGGCCGCCGATCCGCTTGTCCGTCGGCAAGTCGACCTTGCGCAGCCTGACGCGGGCCGTCTCGCAGATCGCCGTCAATGATCCGAAGGTGGCGGGTGCCAGGCTGCTGGGCAGTTCCAGCGAGCTGTATATCTGGGGCCTGGCCCCGGGCAGTACCAATCTGATTCTGTGGGACAAGGAGCATCGTCCCGTGATCGTCGATATCGAAGTCGGAATCGATGCCGACGGCTTGCAGGCGCAGCTGGCGCATGTGTTTCCCCGTGAAACAGATCTCAAGGCCAGTTCGGCCGGCGGCGCCATCGTGCTGACGGGCATGGTTTCGGATGCCGTCAAGGCCAGCCAGATCATGGCCATGGCCACGGCGTTTGCGCAGCGGGGAGGCGGCGAAGCGGCGCCGGCGGCCACGGGAGCGGCAGGAGCCGCTATGGCGCCAGTCGCCGGCCCGGCCGGCGCTGCCGCTTCCGGCGTGAGCGTGATCAATATGCTGACCATCGCCGCGCCGCAGCAGGTGATGCTGGAAGTCAAGATCGCCGAAGTCTCGAAAACCCTCGTCGACCAGCTGGGCGCCAGCATCGGCGCGCGCGCCAGCAGCGGCAACTGGACTTACAGTTTCCTGTCGAACTTGTTGAGCGGCAACCCCAGCATGATCGACGGCTTCAATGGTAAAAACGGCAACTTCCTCACGCTCGATGCGCAAAAGCGCGACGGCCTCGTGAAAGTGCTGGCCGAACCGAACATCATGGCCATCAGCGGCCAGGAGGCCAGCTTCCTGGCCGGCGGCAAGATCTACATTCCCGTCTCGCAAGACAGCGCCACCAACAAGATCACCCTGGAAGAAAAGGAATTCGGCATTGCCGTCAAGTTCACGCCCACCGTGCTCGACGGCGGGCGCATCAATCTGAAGGTGGCGCCGGAAGTGTCGGGAGCTCAACAAGGACGGCATCGGCATCACCACGGGCGGCACGGCCGGCAGCGCCATCCTGCCGGCATTTACCACGCGGCGCGCCACCACCACGGTGCAATTGTTCGATGGCCAGAGCTTTGCCATCGGCGGCTTGATCAAGAACAATGTGACGACGAATATCAAGGCGCTGCCGATGCTGGGCGAGATTCCCGTGCTGGGCGCCTTGTTCCGCAGCAGCGATTTCCAGACCGACCGCACCGAGCTGGTGTTCATCATCACGCCGCACCTGGTCAAGCCGCTGGCCGGCGACTACGCGCTGCCGACGGATGCCTATGTGGCGCCCAGCCGCGCGCAATTTTTCCTGCAAGGAAAGATGGAAGGCGATGCCACGCCGCCGCCGGCGGCGGCCGACAAACAACCGGGCGCCCCAGCGGCGACCGGCTTCGACATTCAATAGGAGAGTGAGCATGCAGCGTCCTCCATTCCTTCCCCTGCTGTGCGTGCTGCTGGCATCGATCGCCGCCAGCGGCTGCGCCACCACGCCGCGCCTCGACAGCAACTTCGGCCGCAGCGTCGGTTTGCTGCGCGCCCAGCAAGTGATCAACCCGCAGGCGGGACGGAACCGCGACCCGGTGGCTGGCCTCGACGGCAAGTCGGCGGCGGCGGCATACCAGGCCTACGAGAAGACTTTCAGCGCGCCCGTGCCGCAGTCGGGCGCCATGACGATCAGCCTGGGACGCCAATGAAGATGTCACCGTTACCACAGAATAAGCAAGGCATATCGTGAAAATCGCCATCATATCCCGGGATGACAGAGTATTGGCCGAGCTGGGCCGCCTGGTCGGCAACCGTAATCCGGCGGACGACGTCGACGCCCGCAGCGGACCGCTGGAGCAACTGTATGCGGCGCAAGAGCTGCCAGACGTGCTGATGTTCGACCGGCCCGGCAACGATGGCGCCGACCTGGCCGCCATTGAGCGCCTGAGCAATCAGTTTCCGCGCCTGGCCGTGATTGCTGTGCCCGCAGCATTCGCCCGACTTCCTGCTGCAAGCCATGCGTGCCGGCGTGCGCGAAGTGTTGCCGTCGCCGGCCGCCGCCGCCAGCGTCTACCCGGCCCTCGAACGCATCGAGGAAAAACTCGAGCGGCGCGACAATGGCAATGGCAAGGTGCTGGCCTTCATTTCCTGCAAGGGCGGCAGCGGCGCCACCTTCATCGCCACCAACCTGGGCTATGCCCTGGCGGAAAGCGGCCACAAGCGTGTTGCCTTGCTGGACCTGAACCTGCACTTCGGCGATGCCTCGCTGTTTGTCTCCGAAAACAAGCCGCTCGCTACCCTGGCCGACGTCACGCGCGACATCCACCGCCTGGACCCGTCCTTCCTCGCCTCGAGCATGCTCAATGTGCTGCCCAATTTCAGCGTCCTGGCGGCGCCGGAGGACCCGGCCCATGCCAGCGAAGTCCAGCCCGAGCATATCGACGCCATCATCAAGCTGGCGCGGCGCCAGTACGACTTCGTGGTGCTCGACGTGGGGCGCAACCTCGATGCGGTCAGCGTGCGCGCGCTCGACCACGCCGACCTGATCTTCCCCATCCTGCAAACGACCTTGCCCTACATCCGCGACGGCAAGCGCCTGCTGGGCATGTTCCGCTCGCTGGAATACGACAAGGACAAGGTGCGCCTGATCGTCAACCGGCACGACAGGGGCGGCGAAATCCGCCTGCAGGACCTGGAGGCGGCATATGGCACGACGATCGACCGCACGGTGCCGAATCATTATGCGTCGGCCGCCGCATCGGTCAACCAGGGCATGCCGATCTTGCAGCTGGACAAGAACAGCCCCATCACGCGCTCGCTGCAGGAGTTTGCCGCCAGCCTGACGGGCGCCAGCGTCGAACCCGCGCGGCAAGGCTGGCTGAACCGCGTGCTGCGGCGCGCCTAACCCCATTCGAACAGGAATTCTTTTATGGCAACTTCCCCCGTCTCCAGCCTGTCGATCCGCGAGCGTCTCGGCAATGGCAAGATCGCCACCCTGACGCCGCAGCGCGCGCCCTCGATCGACAACCGCAGCTACCGCGAGCTGAAACAGCGCATCCATACGCTGCTGCTCGAGCGCGTCGACCTGGAAAGCATGCAGCGGCTGACGCAGGATCAGATCCGCGACGAGTTGCGCAGCCTGGTCGAGCGTCTGCTCGACGAGGAAGCCGTGGTCATCAACGATATCGAGCGCAAGAACCTGACGCGCGACATCCGCAACGAGATGCTGGGGTTTGGCCCGCTGGAAACCTTGCTGTCGGACCCGAGCGTGTCGGATATCCTCGTCAATGGCCACAAGCAAGTATATGTCGAACGGCGCGGCAAGCTGGAATTGACCGATGTCGTGTTCAATGACGATGCCCATTTGATGAAAATCATTGACAAGATCGTCTCGCGCGTGGGCCGCCGCATCGACGAATCGAGCCCCATGGTCGATGCGCGACTGCCCGACGGTTCGCGCGTCAACGCCATCATCCCGCCGCTGGCCATCGACGGGCCCGTGATGTCGATCCGGCGTTTTTCCGTCGACCCGCTGCGCCTGGCCGACCTGGTCGCCTACACCAGCATGACGGCCGAGATGGCCGAAGTGCTGCAGGGCCTGGGCAAGGCGAAGATGAATATCCTCATTTCCGGCGGCACGGGCAGCGGCAAGACCACCATGCTGAACGTGATTTCCGGCTTTATCAGCCATACGGAACGCATCGTCACGGTGGAAGACGCGGCCGAGCTGCAATTGCAGCAGCCGCACGTGGTGCGCCTGGAAACGCGCCCGCCGAATATCGAAGGCAAGGGGGAAGTGTCGCAGCGCGCGCTGGTGCGCAATGCCCTGCGGATGCGCCCCGACCGCATCATCCTGGGCGAGGTGCGCGGCGCCGAGGCGCTCGACATGCTGGGCGCGATGAACACGGGCCATGAAGGCTCGATGGCCACCATCCACGCCAATACGCCGCGCGACGCCATCACGCGGCTGGAAAACATGATCAGCATGGCGGCCGCCAACCTGCCCAGCAAGGCCATCCGCCAGCAGATCAGCTCGGCCATATCGGTGGTGGTGCAAGTGTCGCGCCTGATCGACGGCAAGCGCAAGGTCACGTCGATCCAGGAAATCACGGGCATGGAAGGCGATGTCATCACGATGCAGGAAATCTTCAGCTTCAGGCAGACGGGGGTGGGGGAGAGCGGGGCCGTCGTCGGGTATTTCTCGGCCAGCGGCATCCGTCCCCATTTCCTGGAACGCCTGAAGAGTTTTGGCGTCGGCATTTCCAGCGCGGTATTCGAGCCGACCGGCAGCGGGCGCTGACACGGCATGGGCTATCTCTCGTATCTGGTGTATCTGCTGATTTTCCTGGCGGTCATGCTGCTGGTCGGCGCCGTGTATTTCAACCTGCAGTCGCGCGGCGCAGGCGCCGGGCGCGTGGCGCGCCGCTTGCGGGCCATGAATACGGCCAGCGACGACGTGCAGAAAACCGTCTCCATCACCAAGAACCGGCAGCTCAGTTCGCATGCGGGCATACAGGGATTGCTGGAATGGCTGCCCGGCGTGGCCGGTCTGGACCGCTTGCTGCTGCAGTCGGGCAAGGACTGGGACGTGGGCAAGCTGCTCGGCTACAGCCTGCTGGCCTGGCTGCTGGGCTTGCTGTTGGGCAGCATCAGCCCCTTGCCCTGGTATCTGCGCCTGCTGCTCAGTCTTGCCTGCGCGGCGCTGCCGCTCCTGCTCGTGATGCGCGCCAAGGCCCGGCGGCAGGCGCGCATCGAACTGCAATTGCCCGATGCACTGGACATGATGAGCCGTGCCATGCGTGCCGGCCACGCCTTTCCCACGGCCCTGAAAATGGTCGGCGACGAGATGACGGGGCCCCTGGCCGATGAATTCCGCGCCGTGTTTGACGAAGTCAATTTTGGCGTGTCGATGTCCGATGCCCTGTCGGGGCTGGCGGCGCGGGTGCCGAGCACGGACTTGCGCTATTTCGTCATCGCCGTGCTGATCCAGCGCGAAACGGGCGGCAATCTGACGGAATTGCTTGGCAGCATCAGTGCCATCATCCGCGACCGCCTTAAATTGATGGGCCAGGTGCGCGTGCTGTCGGCCGAAGGGCGCATGTCGGCCTGGGTGCTCGGTTCGCTGCCCTTTGCCGCCGCGCTGATGATGCAGGTGACGAACCCCGAGTTCCTCTCCGTGCTGTACACGGATAGCGGCGGGCGCAAGATGGTGGCGATGGCCTTCGGCATGTTGGTGATTGGCATCTTTGTCATCCGCAAGATTGTGCGGATTCGCGTGTGAGGCTGTGAAATGAGGCAATTAACCATACACAAGGTGGCACGATGAGCGGCATGCAGATGGGCTTGTTGGTGGTGCTGTTCCTGATCGTGTTCGGCATCGTCCTGGTGCTGGCGCGGTTGTTTGCGGGCAACGCGGTGCAAGTGCGGCTCGATACCCTGGATGTGCAGAAAATAGATACGGGCAAGGCCCGCCGGATGAAAACCAGCGCTGGCTGGGATACCTGATCAGCCTGACCCGTCCGCTGGCCAGACTGTCGCTGCCCGAGGAGGGGTGGGAAGTATCGCCCATCCGCATCCGCTTCATCAATGCGGGCTGGCGCAAGAGCGCCGCGCCGGCGCTGTTTTACGCGGCCAAGACGGGTCTGGCGCTGCTGTTCCCCCTGCTGGCTTATCTGCTGCTGCGGCACGGCGAGTACAACCTGTTCCTGTGGCTGCTGCTGGCCGCGGCCCTGGGCTATTATCTGCCGGACTTCTGGCTCAAGCATTGCCTGAAAGAACGGCAGCGCGAAATCTTCGAAACCTTTCCCGATGCGCTGGACTTGATGACGGTCTGCGTCGAAGCGGGCCTGGCGATGGATGCCGCGCTGGCGCGCGTGGCCCAGGAAATTGGCATGAAAAGCCTGATTCTGGCCGAGGAATTGCAACTGGTGACGCTGGAACTGCGTGCCGGCAGCGCCAAGGACAAGGCCTTGCGCAACCTGGCACTGCGCACGGGCGTGGAAGATGTCGATGCCCTGGTGACCCTGCTGATACAGGCAGAGCGCTTCGGCACGAGCATTGCCGCTTCCTTGCGCGTGCAGTCGGACGAGCTGCGCACCAAACGGCGCCAGCGCGCCGAGGAAACGGCGGCCAAGATTGCGCTCAAGCTGTTGTTTCCCTTGATTTTTTTCATTTTCCCATCCCTGCTGGTGGTGCTCATGGGGCCCGCCCTGCTGCAGATCCGCCGCGCGCTGCTGCCGGCGATGGGAGGCGCGTGATGCCGCGCTGGTTCAGGATGCCTGTCTGGTGGCTGCTGGCGTGCCTGCTGCAAGGCTGTACGGCCACGCCCGTCGCGCCACAGTGGCAGGTGCAAGGCGTGCAGCGCATCGGCCATTCCGCCGGCCAGAATGCCGCCACGTATTTGCAACTGGGCAAGTTTTACCAGGAGCGGGGCCAGCTGGACCTGGCGGCCGGCGCCTATGCCGCCTCGATTGCCCTCGACCCGCGGCAACTGGGCGCGCGCAATGCGCAAGCCGTGCTCGATGCGCGCCAGGGCCGGCTTGAACAGGCCGCCACGGCGCTGCTGGCGCTGGTGCGCGACTATCCCGAGGCCGCCCAGCCCATGAACAATCTCGGCTATGTCTACTACCTGCAAGGGGAACTGGCGCAAGCGTCGGGCATGCTCGGGCAGGCCGTGGCGCGCGCTGGCGGCACGGCGCTGGCGCGCAATAACCTGCAACTGGTGCAAGCGGCGCAAGCGATGCAGGCGGCACCAGCCGTGGCCGCCGCGCCGGCGGCGCTGGCCGGGATCGAAATCATCAATGGCAATGGCATCCGCGGCATGGCGGCGCAGGTGCGCCAGCGCGTGCGGGAGCATGGCATGGCGGTCGGCCGCCTGGCGAATCAGCCCGGTTTCCGCCAGGCACATAGCCAGATCCTGTACGCCCCCGGCCATGCGCACCAGGCCGATGCCTTGCGGCAAGTCCTGGCGCAGCAGGGGCCGCCCGTGCAACTGGTGGCCGTCGCCAGCCTGGGGCGCGGCGCCGGCATCCGCCTGATCCTGGGACACGACCAGGCTTAATTTGAACAAGCTAGTAGCAATACATTATCAGTATCACAATAACAGGGAGAAGTGCATGTATGGATTGACGAGTAGGGCTTGGCCGGCGCGCTGGGCGCATTGCCTGGCTGCCGGCACGGCAGCAACGTTGCTGGCCGGCTGTGGCGGCGGCGGTTCCGGCGGCAGCGATTGCAGCACCCTGGACCCGGGCCGCAATCCGAACCTGCCCGGCTGCGTCGTGCCGCCCGTCACGCCGGTGGCTCCCGTCACGCCCGTCGTGCCCGTGCCTGCAACCCTGGCGCTGAGCCTGAAGGATGGGGGCGGCAAGGCGACCACCTCGGTCGGCCCCGGCAACAGCGCCACCGTGCAAGCCGTCGTCAAGGATGGCAAGGGTGCGGTGCTGCCGGGCGTCTTGCTGACCTTGAACAGCAGCGACAAGAGCGCCAGTTTCACCCCGGGCGCGGCCAGCGCCCTGACGGACGCGAACGGCGTGGCCAGCATCGTCATCGCGGCGGGCAGCCAGAGCGGTGCTTTTGCGCTGACGGCCAGCGCCACGGTAAATGGCAGCGTGTTGACGTCGAGTATCAATTACACGGTGGTCTACCCGACCCTGACCCTGGGCGGCGTGGGCGTCGTGCCGGCGACCCTGTCGGCGGGCGGCACGGCCGGGCTGAGCGTGACGGTGATGAATGGCCCGGCCGTGTATGCGCCGGTGCAGTCGGTCGTCTTCAGTTCGCCTTGCGCCGCAGCCGGCAAGGCGGCCATCAGCAGCCCCGTGAATACGGTCAATGGCGTGGCCAGCACCTCGTACATCGACAAGGGCTGCGGCGCGCCGGACGTGATCACGGCCAGCACCGTCTTCAATGCCACCACCTTGAGCCAGTCGGGCACCCTGACGGTGCAGACGGCCAATGCCGGCCAGATCGGCTTTGTCTCGGCCCTGCCTGCCGCAAAACATCGCCCTGAAAGGCACGGGCGGGGCGGGGCGGCAAGAGTCGTCCACCGTCACCTTCAAGGTGCTCGACAGGAATGGCAATCCCGTCAGCGGCAAAGCGGTCAATTTCGTGCTCAATACGACGGCGGGCGGCCTGAGCCTCAATCCCGCGCAATCGACCAGCGGCGCCGACGGCAGCGTCAGTACCACGGTGGCTTCCGGTACCGTGAACACGCCGATCCGCGTCACGGCCACCCTGCAGGGCACCAGCCTGTCGACGGTGTCGGACCAGCTGGTGGTGTCCACCGGCATACCCGAGCAGGACAGCTTTACCTTGACCACGTCCATGTTCAATACGGAAGGCAGCGATTTTGCCGGCTGCACCGCGCCCACGGGCGCCACCATCACGGCGCGCCTGGGCGACCACTTTCACAATCCCGTACCCGATGGCACGGCCGTCAGCTTCACGGCCGAAGGCGGCACCGTCGATGCATCCTGCCTGACGGGCCTGGTCAACACCACCTTGACGGACGGCACGGTAATTACGCAAAAAGGCGTGCCGGGTTCGTGTTCCGTGCGTTTCTGCCCCGGCAATCCCCGTCCGCTTGACGGCCGCGTGACCATCCTGGCGTATGCGCTGGGCGAGGAAAGTTTTGTCGATGCGAATGGCAACAATTTGTTTGATGCCGGCGAAAGCTACGTCGACCTGGGCGAACCGTTCCGCAATGACCGCGCCATCGTCAGCAGCAATGCCAACTTCAAGGACGATGCCTATAGCATGGGCAATGCGGTGCTTGCCGGCAATGAAAAGCCTATCGATTCGAATGGCAACGGCAGCTGGGATCAGGTGGGGGATGGACAGTACAATGGCGTCCGACGCGCTGCCTCCAGCGCCAATGCCACGGCCGCCAACACCGTGCACATACGCCAGGCCCTGGTGCAGGTGTTGTCGGGCAGCACGGCGCGTTTCACGCCCCTGGGCGCCGCTTCCGTTGACCTGGACAAGTGCGTCGATGGCAGCGTGTTCGAGAACCGGGTGCGTACCTTCCCGCTCGCCATCCGCGACGGCAATGACACCGTGTTTGCCATGAATCGTGCCGCCGTGACGGGGCTGGCGATGGATTTGCCCGGCAATCCGTTGCCGGCGGGCACGACGATCAGCTTCTCGGCGAGCAATGGCAGCATCGTCGGCGGCACCAGCTTTGTCGTGCCGAGCATCGACAGCGCCAGTTCCGCGAACTGGATCTATCCGGTGCAGATGATCAGCGACGTGACCCAGATCGGCACTGCGTGCCAGCCGAACAGCGTGCGCAACGGCCTGTTGACGGTGACGGTGCGCACGCCGAATGGCATCGTGACGTCGGCGACGTATGGCGTCAGCGACTGATTGTTATACCTGCGGGCAATAAAAAAGCTGCCGGAGTCGCCTCCGGCAGCTTTTTTTAGTTCAACCCTTGCCTGGCAATCAGGCAAATGGCGTCAGCAGGGTGATCATCTGGCCAAAGATCTTCGGGCTGGCGGCGATGACGTCGCCCTTGTACAGGTAGTCCGATTCGCCGGAAAATTCACCGACGATGCCGCCCGATTCCGTGATCATCAGGGCGCCGGCGGCGATATCCCAGGGCTTCAAGCCTTTTTCGTAGAAGCCGTCCAGGCGGCCGCAAGCGACGTAGGCCAGGTCCAGCGCGGCCGAGCCAGCGCGGCGCACGCCCTGGCTGCGTTCGCCCATGATTGCGTACATCTTCAGGTATTCGTCCAGCGCGCGGGCGCTGCCGGCCACGTAGCCGGTGCCCAGCAGGGCGTTCGAGATGCGGTCCAGCTTGGTGACGCGGATGCGTTTTTCGTTCAGGTAGGCGCCGGCGCCCTTGGTGGCCGTGAACAGGTCGTTGCGGACCGGGTCGTAGATGACGGCTTGCGTGACGACGCCGCGATGCGCGAGGGCGATCGAGATGCAGTATTGCGGGAAGCCGTGGATAAAGTTGGTGGTGCCGTCCAGCGGATCGATGATCCACTGATATTCATTCTCGTCGTGCGAGTTGGCGGAAGCTCCCGATTCCTCAGCCAGGAACGCGTGGTCCGGGTAGGCTTTGGACAGCACCTCGATGATGGCTTGTTCGGCCGCCTGGTCGACGTCGGTGACGAAATCGTTATGTTGTTTTTCCGTGACGACGACGCGGTCGAGGTCAAAAGAGGCGCGATTGATGACGGCGGCGCCGCGGCGGGCGGCTTTGATCGCCGTGTTGAGCATTGGGTGCATGTGAGCTTCCGTTAAAAGCACGCGACCGCCCATGGCCGCCTTGCGGCGCCGGTACGGTAGAGTGCAAGAATGAATTAAAGAGCGGAGCGGTGCCGAAGTGGTTAAAATCCCGGCCTGGAGTCAGCGTTTTGTGACTCCGTTTCCCGAAATTTCCTGTATCGATACCGCGCAATAGCGCTATTTTAAATGAATCTGCCCGAAATCAACACGTCTCTTTTCAAACGCCTGCGATTTATTCTTGTCGAAACTAGTCGCTCTGGCAACATTGGCGCCGTCGCGCGCGCCATGAAAACGATGGGTTTTTCCGATCTGGTGCTGGTCAACCCCCGTTTTCCCGATGCCTTGACGGATGCGGAAGCGGTGGCCTTCGCCAGCGGCGCGCAGGATATCCTGTCCGGCGCGCGCATCGTCGGCTCGATCGCCGAGGCGCTCGAAGGCTGCAATTACGCGGCGGCCGTCTCGGCCCGGCTGCGCGAGTTCTCGCCGCCCGTCACGGCCCCGCGCGCCATCGCGGCCCAGCTGGCCGCCGGCGAAGACTTGCACGCGGCCGTCATCTTCGGCAACGAGCGCTTCGGCTTGCCCAACGAGATCGTCGAGCAGTGCAATGTGCTGATCAACATTCCCGCCAATCCCGAGTATTCCTCGCTGAACCTGTCGCAGGCGGCGCAGGTCGTCGCCTATGAATGCCGCGTGGCGGCCCTCGGCGACGGGCAAATCGCCAGTCCTGTCGGCTTCCACGGCGACGCGGCCAGCCTGGCGCAGGTCGACGGCATGTATGCGCACCTGGAACAGGCGCTGGTCGCCATCGATTTCCTCGACGCCGATAACCCGAAAAAGCTCATGCCCCGCTTGAAACGCCTGTTTTCGCGCACGGGGCTGGAAACGGAAGAAGTCAACATCCTGCGCGGCATCGCGCGGCATATCCTGGCGGTGGCGAAAAAAGGCCCATGATCGAGACGCGGCTGCTGCGCCAGTTCATCGCCGTCGCCGAGGAACTCAATTTCCGGCGCGCGGCCGAACGGCTGCACATGGCGCAGCCGCCGCTGTCGCAGGCGATTTTGCGGCTGGAAGAAGCGCTCGGCTATCCCGTATTCGAGCGCACCAACCGCAAGGTCAGCCTGACGCCGGCGGGCGATGCTTTTCTCGCCACGGCGCGCCAGGTGCTGGCCAGCCTGGAAGAGGGCGTGGCCGCCACGCGCCGCGTGGCGCAGGGCATCGAGGGCCATCTGCGCCTCAGTTTCATCCACATCACGCCGTATGCCCACGTATTGAACGCCTTGCGCGCGTTTCGCGCCGCTTCGCCCGCCGTGCAATTCACCTTGCGCGAAGCGTCGACGCGCAGCAGCAGGTCGAGTGGCTGGAGCGGGGCGAGGTCGATATCGCCCTGCTGCGCGCGCCCGGGCGCAGCACGCCGGGCCTGCGCTTCGAGCGCCTGTCCGGCGAAGACATCGTGATCGCGCTGCCGTCGGGCCACCGCTGCGCGGGGCAGGCGCGCGTGAACCTGGCGGACCTGGCCGGTGACGATTTCGTCGCTTCGCCGCGCGACCTGGGCCAGGGTTTCCACGACCAGCTGGCCAGCCTGTGCCTGCATGCGGGTTTCGTGCCGCGCGTGGCGCAGCAGGCGCGCCGCCTGCAAACGGTGCTGGGGCTGGTGGCGGCCGGCTTCGGCGTGGCCCTGCTGCCGGCCAGCCTGGCGTCGTCCAGGCCTGCCGGCGTCGTCATGCTGCCGCTGGCAAGCAGCGCGCCCGAGGCCTTGCGCCAGCTCGACCTGTACATGGCGTGGGACCCGCAGCGCACGTCTCCCGTGCGCGAGCGGCTGCTGGCGCAGCTGCGGCTGTCCGCTGTTCAATAAGACTTTAAGCGTCTCGTTTCAAGATAAATAAGATATTTTACAGATGATGGCCCAGGGGCCAGCATGGCGTTTTGATTGCCGGGAATGCCATGTCCAACGTTTCGCCACCCAGCCGCGCGCTGCCTCCTTCCATTTATTGGCTGTCCTTGTGCAGCTTTGCCTTCGGCTTGTCTGAATTCATCGCCGCCGGGCTGCTGACCCCCATGGCGCGCGACCTGCACGCCAGCGTGGCGGCGGCCGGCGGCGCTATCGCCGCGTATGCGCTGGGGGCGGCCATCGGCGCGCCCGTGCTGACGGCCCTGCTGGCGCGCCGGCCCGTGCGCCAGCTGCTGGTGGCCACCATGTTCGTGCTGGCGGCCGGCAGCGTGGCCATGGCGGCCGCGCCGGCGCTGGGCGCGCTGCTCGGTGTGCGCTTTGCCGTCGGCCTCGCGCATGGCGTGTTCATGGCCGTCGCTTCGCATGCGGCCACCAGCCTGGTCGACCCTTCCCGCGCGGGAAGGGCGCTGTCCATCGTCTGGCTGGGCCTGACCCTGGCGCTGGCCGGCGGCGTGCCGCTGGGGACGTGGCTGGGCGCCGTCTCGTCATGGCGCTGGGTATTTACGGCCATCGGCGTGCTGGCCCTGTGCGGCGGTGCCGGCTTGCTGTCCGCCATGCCGCGCACGCGCCCCTCTGCGCCCGCTGCACCGGCGCTGGCCAGCCTGCGCGCCATCCTGCAGCCGCCGCTGCTGCTGGCGGCCGGGGTGGCGGCGTTGGTCAGCGTGGCCACCTTCAGCTTTTTTACGTATGTATCTCCGTTCCTGCTGCAGCTGGGCGGGCTCGATGCGGGCTGGCTCAGCGCCGCCATGCTGTGCTTTGGCGCGTGCGCCATCGTCGGCAACCTGCTGGGCGGCTGGTGCGCGGACCGGCCCCACGCGCTGCGCTGCACCGTGCTGGCCCTGGCCGCACTGGCGCTCAACCTGCTTGGGTTGTATGCGCTGCGCACGCATCCGTTTGCCATGCTGGCCCTGTGCGGCACTTTGGGCTTGCTGTTCTTTGCCCTTGTGACCCTGTCGACCATGCGGCTGCTACGCCTGGCGCAGCAGCATTGCCCTGGCAGCGACGCCGTGGCGGCGGGCTTGAATATCGCCGCCTTCAATGCGGGCACGGCTGCTGGCGGGGCGCTGGGCGGCATGCTGATCGTCGCGTTTGGCTTGCCCGGCATCGCCATCGGCGGGGCGCTGGCGGCGCTGCTGGCCATGCTGCTGCTGTGCTTCCAGTCGCGCAAACTAGACGGCCCGCTCTAGTTTTTGCGTTCAAACGCCCACTGCCTTTGGCGTACACTGGCCTGCAAAAGGCGGTACACAACAAGGGGAGACACGGGAATGCGACGCAGATCGTTTCTGAAAATGGGCTTGCTGGGCGCCTGCGCGCTGGCCGCCAGCGGCGCCGCGTATCGGCTGGTGCGCGGGCCGGCGCCGCCGGGCCGTTTCGTGCTCGATGGCGAAGCGCGCGCGGCGCTGGCGGCCATCGTGCCGGCCATGCTGGGCAGCGCGCTGCCGCAGGATGCGGGCGCGCGGGCGGCGGCCCTCGATGGCGCCATCGCCGGCGCGGAGACGGCCATCCATGGTCTGCCCCTGGCGGCGCAGCAGGAAGTGCAGGATTTGTTCGGTTTGCTGGCGCTGGCGCCCGCGCGGCGCTTCGTCGCCGGCGTCAAGGATGGCTGGCAGGGCGCCGACCCGGCCCAGGTGGCCGCCTTTCTGCAGTCGTGGCGCACGCACCGCCTGGCCACCCTGCAGACGGCGTACCTGGCCCTGCACGATTTGATTCTCGGCGCCTGGTATGCCGATGCCGCCCACTGGGCCGCCATCGGCTATCCGGGGCCGCTGCCCGAACTGAGCGCATAAGGCATTCCATCCATGAGCACATCTCCCATTCCCGATCCCATCGCCGCCGGCATTGCGGCAGGCTGGAACGTCACCGACGCCAGCACCGTGGCCGCCGACCGCAGCTTCGAAGCGGACGTCGTCGTCATCGGCAGCGGTGCCGGCGGCGGCGTGACGGCGGAAATCCTCGCGCTGGCCGGCCTGAAAGTCCTGATCGTCGAGGAGGGCGGCTTGAAGTCATCGCAAGACTTCAAGATGCGCGAAGCGCAGGCCTATCCCGCGCTGTACCAGGAATCGGCCGCCCGCAAGACGCGCGACAAGGCCATCAATATCCTGCAGGGGCGCACGGTGGGCGGTTCGACCACTGTCAACTGGACCTCGAGCTTCCGCACGCCGCCCGGTACCCTCGACTACTGGCGCCAGCATTTTGGCTTGTCCGGCTATTCGGTGGACGCCATGGCGCCGTGGTTTGCCATGATGGAAAAACGCCTGCACGTGAGCGACTGGGCCGCGCCGCCCAAAAAAAACAACGACGACTTATTGCGCCGTGGCGCCGCGGCGCTGGGCATCCCCACGGCCGCCATCCGGCGCAATGTGAACGGCTGCTGGAACCTCGGCTACTGCGGCATGGGTTGCCCGACGAACGCCAAGCAGTCGATGCTGGTGACGACGATTCCGTCGGCGCTGGCGCTGGGCGCGGGCCTGCTCGTGCATGCGCGCGCCGAGCGTTTCACTTTCAAGGGCGAGCGCATCGACAGCCTGCAGGTGACGGCGCTGGACGCTGCCGGCCAGGCGCCGACGGGCGTGCGCCTGACGCTGCGCGCGAAACACTTTGTGCTGGCCGGCGGCGCCATCAACTCGCCGGCGCTGCTGCTGCGCTCGCAGGCGCCCGACCCGCACGGCTTGCTGGGCCGGCGCACTTTCCTGCATCCGACCGTGGTGTCGGCGGGCCTGTTCCCGCAACGCGTCGACGCCTATGCGGGGGCGCCGCAGACGATTTATTCCGACCATTTCCTGCACACGGCGCCCATCGACGGCCCCATCGGCTACAAGCTCGAAGCGCCGCCTTTGCACCCGCTGCTGATGGCCACCACCATGGGCGGCTTCGGCGACGAACATGCGCGCACCATGCGCGACTTTCCCCATGCGCACGCCTTGCTGGCGCTGCTGCGTGACGGCTTTCACCACGACTCGGCGGGCGGCAGCGTGTCCATCGACAGCTTCGGCGCGCCCGTGCTCGACTACCCGCTCACGCCCTTCATCTGGGATGGCGCGCGGCGCGCGCTGCTGTCGATGGCGGAAATCCAGTTCGCGGCCGGCGCGCGGAGCGTGTATCCCGTGCACGAGCTGGCCAGCCACTACACGAGCTGGGCGCAGGCGAAACAGGCCATCGGCGATTTGCCGATGAAGGCGCTGCTGACCAGGGTGGTCTCGGCCCACGTGATGGGCGGCTGCGCCATGTCGGACGATGCGCGCCTGGGCGTGACGGGCGCCGACGGCCGCTACCACGGCGTGCGCAACCTGTCCGTGCACGACGGCTCGCTGTTGCCCACCTCGATAGGCGCCAATCCGCAACTGACCTTGTATGCGCTGGCCGCGCGCCTGGCCAGCGGCCTGGCGCGGGAGCTGACGGGCAAGCCGGCACCCGTGCCCGCCCCAGCTTCCGCATGATCGCGCGCATCCTCAAATGGCTGATGCTGCTGCAGGTGCTGGCCGTGCTGGGCGTGGCGTACCTGGCCATGCAGGCGTGGGGCGTCGCCTCGCCCGTCGCGGCCCTGCTGCTGGGAGCTGCCATGCTGCTGGCCGTGCGCGCGCTCGTCGTGGCGCGCAATTTCTGGGACAGCCGGCGCCTGGGCAGTCCCGTGCCAGTGGACTATCAATTGGGTGTGCGGGGCGCCGCGCGCCTGTTCCTGGGCGAATTGCGCGCCACCCTGTGGACGTCGTCGTGGGGCATGCTGCGTCCGCGCCTGCACGTGGCCGACACCGTCACCGGGCAGGGGCCGCCCGTGCTGCTGATCCACGGCTATGTGTGCAACCGCGGCTACTGGACGAAGCTGAGCCGCCAGCTGGCGCAGGCGGGCATCGCGCACGACGGCATCGACCTGGAACCGATAGGCGCCGATATCGAGGAGTTCGTGCCGCAGGTCGAGCAAGCCATCGCGGCGCTGTGCGCCCGCACGGGCAGCGACCGCGTGATTCTCGTCGCCCACAGCATGGGCGGCCTGGTGGCGCGTGCCTGGCTGCGCCATTACGGCGCGGCCCGCGTGGCGCGCATCATCACCATCGGCACGCCGCACCACGGCACGGCGCTGGCCAATCTGGCGGCGGGGACGAATGCGCGGCAGATGAGCCGTATCGGTGGCGCACCGAGCGGCTGGCTGGCGCAGCTGGCCGCCAGCGAGACGCCGGAACTGCGCGCCCTGATCACGTCGATGTATTCGCACCACGATAATATTGTCGCGCCGCAAACTTCCGCCCACTTGCCCTGCGCGCGCAATCTGGCCTTTGGCGGCATCGGCCACGTGGCGCTGGCCAGCGACGCGCGCGTGCTGCGCCTGGTGCTGGCAGAAATCACTATCAAGAACGAAGTCGCCCGGCCCCCTTCGGCCCCCCATTTCGCCTGAATCGTGTTGTGTTTTATCTGCATGGCAAGACTGTCTCTTTTGACTCTGCTGTTGCCCGTGTTTAACAACGCAAGGGGCAGATAATGCTGTTTTCCACTGGCGTAGTGTATTAAGCTAACGTCGGAAGACGGCCGGTGGAAATTCGTTCTTGAGGCCGCTTCCGACCTTCCGCAGGCATCCGGCGGCCAGATATTTTTCTGGATGTATGGCAAGATGTTGTAGGATTGTTATGTAGCCCGCGCATGCGGAAAGATCAACGCAGGCAGAAAATGAGTCCATGCTGTTTTTATTGGGGGCGCTAATTGTCCGCACGTATCCTGATTATCGAAGATAACGCCACCAATATGGAATTGATGGTGTATTTGCTGCGTGCCTTCGGGTACACGCCGCTGGCCGCCTATGACGGTGAAGAGGGCGTGCGCATGGCGCGCAGCGAATTGCCCGACCTGATCATTTGCGATGTGCATTTGCCCAAGCTCGATGGCTATGGCGTGGTGGCGGAGCTGAAGAAAGACCCGCTGCTGCGCAAGATCCCGGCCCTGGCCGTAACGGCGCTGGCCATGGTGGGCGACCGCGAGCGCCTGCTCGAAGCGGGCTTCAATGGCTATATCGGCAAGCCGATCGAGCCCGACCTGTTCGTCGCGGAGCTGGAATCTTTTTTACCCGGGGCGCCGTCGACGCCAGTTAAAAACGACATAGCCACCATCCTGATCGTCGATGATCATGTGCTGAACCGCGAGTTCCTGACCGCATTGCTCGGTTACGGCGGCCACCGCCTGCTGGAGGCGGCCAATGGCGCCGATGCGCTGGAAATATTGCGCACCGAGCGGCCGGATCTGATCATTTCCGATATCCTCATGCCGAACATGGACGGCTACGAATTCGTCACGCGCGTGCATGCCGATCCCGCGCTGACCGACGTGCCCATCATCTTTTATACGGCCACCTACCGCGAGCAGGAAGCGATCCTGCTGGCGCAGGCGTGCGGCGTGCGCTGGGTGCTGCCCAAGCCGTCCGACCCGGAAGTCATCGTGCGCACCGTCAACGAGGCGCTGGGCTTGATGCCGGCGGCGCCGGGCGCGGGCGGCGGCGCGGTGCTTCCCGCCACGGGCAAGCTGGCCGGCATCGAGCACCAGGTCAGCGGCTATCTCGACGAGCTCGAGTCCAGCAGCCAGCAGATTTCGCAGCTGGCCAGCCAGCGCGAGGGCCACGCCGCCCTTCCCGAAGACCTGGGCGTCATGACGGAGCGCCTGTCGCGCTCGCTGTCCAGCCTGCAGGCGGTGAGCCTGCGCCTGACGGCCCTGATCGAACTCGGCATCGAGCTTGGCACCGAACGCGATCCGCGCGCCCTGATCGAGGCGGGCTGCAAGGTGGCGCAGAATATCTGCGTCTCCAGGTACGCTGCATCGGCGTGCTGGAAGAGGGCGCCGACAAGCTCAGCTATTTTTCCTCGTGCGGTGCCGAAAAAAACCTCGAGCGCATCGCCAGCGCGCCGCGCACGGGCATCCTGAACCGCTTGCTGGAACAGCGCCAGCCTTACCGCGTCAATGGCTTGAAGGGCGACCCGGGCGCGCTGGGCCTGCCCGACACCCACCCGCCCGTGCACTCCTTCCTGGGCGTGGCCATCGCCTCGCGCGAGCGCAGCCACGGCTGGCTGTACCTGGTCGACAAGCTGGGCGCGAACGAGTTTTCCGAAGTCGACGAGCGGGTCGCCGCCACGGTGGCGGCGCAGATCGCCGTCGCCTACGACAACCTGCTGCTGTACGACGAAATCAAGCGCCACCACGAGCAGCTGACCCTGGACATGGCGGCGCGCATCCGCCTCGATGAAGACTTGCGCCGCTTCCGCCTGGCGATGGACGCCACGGCCGACGCGATTTTCCTCGTCGACCGCGCCGGCATGTGCTGCTTCGTCGACGTCAACCAGACGGCTTGCCGCATGCTCGGTTTCGAACGCGAGGACTTCCTGCGCGTGGGGCCGGGCCGCGCGCACGAGGGCGAAGCCCAGCTCGAAGAGCTGTACAACAAGCTGCTGGCCGGCGACCAGGGCGGGCCGATGACGGAATTGCAGCTGCAGCGCAAGGATGGCTCGCCGCTGTCGGTGGAAGTGCAGCGGCGCACCCTGCGCTCGGGGCAGAGCTGGATCCTGGTGGCCGTGGCGCGCGACATCACCGAGCGCAAGGATGCCGAGCAGCGCCTGATGAAGCTGGCCCATTTCGATACCTTGACGGGCTTGCCGAACCGCAGCCAGTTCTTCGCCTCGCTGACCCATTCGCTGGCCCAGGCAGCCGAGCACCAGTGGGCCGTGGCCGTGCTGTTCATGGACATCGACCGCTTCAAGAACGTCAACGATACCCTGGGCCACACCATCGGCGACGACCTGCTGCGCCAGTTTTCCAGCCGCCTCGTCGATTGCCTGCGCGTGCGCGATACCATCGGCCGCTTTGGCGGCGATGAATTTGCCACCATCCTGGTGCTGCCCGAAGGCGCCCAGCATGCCGTGGGCGTGGTCGACAAGATCCGCGAGGCGATGCGCAAGCCCTTCGACCTGCAGGGCCACGAGGTGACGGTGACGGTCAGCATCGGCATTTCCGTGTTCCCCGAAGACGCGGCCGATGCCGACACCCTGATTCAATACGCCGACACGGCCATGTACCGCGCCAAGGAAGCGGGCCGCGACGCCTTCCGCTTCTTCACGGCGGAAATGAACGCGCAATCGATGGCGCGGCTGGACATGGAAAATGCCCTGCGGCGCGCCATCGACAACGAGGAATTCGTGCTGTTTTTCCAGCCCAAGGTGAATATCATCTCGGGGCGCATCAGCGGCGCCGAAGCCCTGATACGCTGGCGCCGTCCCGGCCACGGCATGGTCTCGCCGGCCCTGTTCATCCCCCTGCTGGAAGAAACGGGCCTCATCGTGCGCGTCGGTAACTGGGTGCTCGACGAAGCCTGCAGAAAGATCAGCGAGTGGGGCGCCAGCAGCATCGGGCCCGTGCACCTGTCCGTCAACGTGTCGGGCATCCAGTTTTTCGTCGGCGGCCTGGAAGAGGAAGTGCTCAAGGCGATCCGCAAGTACGACATCGCGCCCGAGCTGCTGGAGCTGGAGCTGACGGAAAGCTCGCTGATGTCGAATGCCGAGGAAACCATCTCCGTATTGCGCAATCTCAAGGCGTTGGGCATCCAGATTTCCATCGACGATTTCGGCACCGGCTATTCCAGCCTGGCCTACCTGAAACGTTTCCCCATCGACAAGCTGAAGATCGACATCGCCTTCGTGCGCGAAGTGACCAGCAATCCGGACGACGCGGCCATCGTGCTGGCCATCATCAGCATGGCGCACAGCATGAAGCTGGAAGTGATCGCCGAAGGCGTGGAAAACGATGCGCAACTGGCCTATCTGCGGCGCCACGGCTGTGACGAGATGCAGGGCTATTATTTCAGCCGCCCCGTGCCGCACGAGGAATTCGAGCAGATGTTGATGGGTGGCAAGTTGCTGCAGGCGCCGCAGGATACCGATAGCGAAGAGCAGCAAACCTTGCTGATCGTCGACGACGATGTCTTCATGCTCGACGTGCTCAGCGATTTCCTGGCGCAGGACGGCTACCGCATCCTCACGGCGCAGACGGCCGCCGAAGGCTTCGATATCCTGGCGCGCCACAAGGTGCAGGTGATCCTGTGCGACCAGTGCATGCCGCTCATGAGCGGCACCGAATTCATGGAGCGGGTCAAGCACCTGTGCCCCGACACCTTCCGCATCATGCTGTCGGCCTTTGCCGACCTGACGCCCATCATGGCGGCCATCAACCGCGGCGCCGTCGACCGCTTCTATACCAAGCCGTGGAAAGGCGCCGTGCTGCGCGAGAATATCCGCGAAGGCTTCCGCCTGCACAAGCTGCTGCATGGCCAGGTGAAGGCGGCGGCATAGGCGCTGGCCGCGTGCAAGCGACCGGCTGCCGCGTGCGCTGGCGCACCTTGGGGCGCAGCTCGCTATCGAATTAGACTCCCGTCTCTAGTTTTGCTCTCTAGAATAAAAAGCATCCATGGAGTGGCATGGCCTTTCACATGACGGGAGCTGGCGATGGTGAAGAAATTGAAGGACCTGGCGGAAGACAAGGAATTGGCGAACGCCGTGCGCTCGTCTGCGCAGCAGATCTGGCAAGCGGGCCTGGGCGCCTTCGCCAAGGCGCAGGAAGAGGGCGGGCGCGTGTTTTCCAGGCTGGTGAAGGAAGGCACGGAATTCCAGAAGCGTGCCGAAGACAAGGTGGCCGATGTCAGCGACAGCGTCGGCAAGCTGGCCGATGGCGTGGGCAAGCAGGCCAGCGGCTCCTGGGACAAGCTGGAGCAAGTGTTCGAAGAGCGCGTGGCGCGCGCCCTGGCGACCATTGGCGTGCCCATGCAGCACGACATCGTCGCGCTGCACGCCAGGATCGATGCCTTGAGCACGCAGGTGGAGGCACTGTCCGCCAAGCCCGCGCCGGCGGCCAGGCCGAAGGCAGGGGCCAAGCCTGCCGTGAAGGCGGCACCGAAGGCGGCACCGAAGGCGGCCGTCGTCAAGGCCCCGGCCAAGCCGGCTGCCAAGGCCGCGCCGCGCGCCGCAGCCAAGCCAATAAGCAAGCCAGTGGGCAAGCCCGCCGCCAGGCCGGCGGCGAAGAAAAAAGCACCGGCCGCCTGAGCTGGCGCAACATCCCTCCAGCCTGCTCGCGCAGGCTTTTTTTTGCCTGCGGTTTTCGCTGGCGCCGTGGGGCGCAGTGTTTCATTACGGCTATCTTAGGTGGTATGCTTGAGGCAGAACACAGAGAGATTGCCCGCCATGCTACAAAAAGCACCACGCCGTACCCGCGAACGCATCCTGGAGTTGTCGCTGCGCCTGTTCAACGAGTTTGGTGAGCCGAATATCACGACGACCGTGATCGCGGAAGAGATGAACATTTCGCCGGGAAACCTGTATTACCACTTCCGTAACAAGGACGACATCGTCAATTCGATCTTCGTCCAGTTCGAGGCGGAAATCGAACGCATCCTGACCGTGCCTGACGGGCGCCGCTCGAATATCGAGGATGTCTGGCTGTATCTGCACCTGATGTTCGAACTGATCTGGCGCTACCGTTTTTTTTACCGCGACCTCAATGATTTGCTCTCGCGCAACCGCAAGCTGGAATTGCACTTCAAATTGATCCTGGCGCACAAGATCAAGGTGGCCACGCAGCTGTGCGAAGACTTGCGCAGCGAACAGTCGCTCGAAGCGTCGGACATGGAAGTGGCTGCCATGGCGACGAATATGGTGGTCGTTGCCACCTACTGGCTGTCGTACGAGTATGTGCGCAACCCGCGCAAGTACAGCGAGCAGCAATCGATGTCCGATGCGCTGGCGCGCGGCTGCTACCAGGTGCTGTCCCTGATCGGGCGTATTTGCGCAATGAAACGCATTTGCTGTTTCGCAAACTGTCGGAAGAGTATGTGACCAAACTCAAGAACGACTGACGCGGCTGCTGGCGCCGCGTCGTCATTTACAGGAGAGATCGATGGCTTGGAAACAATTTCCCTATCCGGACGAGGCATATGTCTACACGCCGCAGACCCTGGAAGCGGCCTGGGCGCGCCTGCATGCGGGCGATGTGGAACCGTTTCCCACGCACCCGGCGCTGGTGCAAGCCTGGCTGGCCTTCCATGCGGGCGACTTCGAGCGCGCCGTGAAGCTGGGCCTGGCCATCGGCGTGCCCGGCTATGCGGTGGCGCACAAGGCGACCTGCATCTATGCCACGCACCTGGAAGTGGACGACAGCCAGAAACTCGACATGTACGAAGAAGTGGCCGAGCGCTGCGAGCGCCAGCAGAGCGAGCAGCCGGACAATCCGGCCGGCTACTACTGGCATGCCTACAGCCTGGGCCGCTATGCGCTGGGCACCTCCGTCGTCAAGGCCCTGGCGCAAGGCATGGGCGCGCGCGTGCGAAACAGCCTGGACCGCACGATGACGGTGGCGCCCATGCATGCGGAAGCGCATATCGCGTTTGGGATTTATCATACGGAAATTATCGACAAGGTCGGCGCCATGATCGGCAGCCTGACCT
Source organism: Janthinobacterium sp. TPC_1 (assembly GCF_056037845.1). Taxonomy (NCBI): domain Bacteria; kingdom Pseudomonadati; phylum Pseudomonadota; class Betaproteobacteria; order Burkholderiales; family Oxalobacteraceae; genus Janthinobacterium; species Janthinobacterium sp. TPC_1. The sequence continues at coordinate 3,499,777 of NZ_CP195157.1, forward strand.
ACGGCGCCAACAAGGAAGACGGCTACCAGCACTTCAAGACGGCGCTGGCTCTGACGCCGTATTCGGCGCTGGCGCACAGCGAATATGCGCGCGCGTTGAATATGCTCGATGGAAAGAAAAAGCTGGCGGAAGCGCTGGCCCTGTATGAAAAGGCGGCCCAGTGCGTGGCACTGGACGCCAAGGAGCGCCTCGAGGTCGAGGCGGCGATCGATGAATTGAAAGGGTAGGGATTACTGTGATCAAGGCTTTATGTGTGTATTGCGGCGCCAACGCGGGCGTCTCGCCCGACTATGCGGTGGCGGCGCGCGAACTGGCGCGCGTGCTGGTGGCGGAAAATATCTCGCTCGTGTACGGCGGCGGCAAGGTGGGCCTGATGGGCGTGATCGCCGACGAAGTGCTGCGCCTGGGCGGCGAGGTGACGGGCGTGATCCCGACCCAGCTGGTCGAGCGCGAAGTGGGCCACATGGGCTTGACGCGCCAGTTCATCGTGAAGGACATGCACGAGCGCAAGGCGATGATGGCCAGCCTGTCCGATGCCTTCATCGCCATGCCCGGCGGCTACGGCACCCTGGAAGAGCTGTTCGAGATGCTGACCTGGGCCCAGCTGGGCTTGCACGCCAAGCCCATCGGCTTGCTCAATGTCGACCGTTTTTATGATGGCTTGATCGCCTTCGTGCAAAACGGCAAGGAGCAGGGTTTCATCCGTCCGCAGCACGCCGCTTTCCTGAACGCCGATGCCGATCCCGCAGCGCTGGTGCAGCGCCTGAAGGAGTGCGCGCCCTAGTATTGTCGGTGCGATGCGATATGGCCATGCCCTGAAAAGTGCATGGCTTTTTTTATTTCTACACGGAAAAATTGATCGAGCTCAACAATTCAATTAATAAAAATATGTCCAGAATGTTTCTCTGTATGCATGTTTTTTTGAAAATGAAGATGCTTTTTATATATGAATGTGGTCTACTGGCGTTGTTCAAAAGACAGGTCGTCGGACGCCCGGTGCAGCGCTTCCCGCGCTCCCGCGACGACGCCCAGGAATTGCAAGTTGCCACAATCTCGCCACTTCATCATCTTGAAAGGATGCTATTTTGAAACCAATGACCTTCTTGCGCGCGACCGCCGTCGCCGCCATCCTCGCCGCTGGCGGTGCCCACGCACAAAGCACCACCATCGGCTTCGATGCGCTGGAGCAGCCCGGCATCTTCGGTTCCGTCTTCAACTCCTATTCCGAAGGGGGCTACGATTTCGACAGCAGCTTCCTGGGCCTGTTGAGTTCTGCCCATCAAAGCAACTTTGCCTATGCGGGCTCGGCCGGCCTTGGCGCCACGGTGCTGACGACGACAACCTTGAGCCGTACCGATGGCGCGGCCTTTTCGCTCAGCTCGATCAGCCTGGCTGACTTCGTGAGCTTGCCAGGCTCCTACGATGTCACGTTCGTCGGCCACCAGGTAGGCGGCGGCACGGTGACCCAGACCTTCAGCCTCGATGGCAGCCACACGTTCAGCGATTACACGTTCACGGGCTTCAACAACCTGCTGTCGGCATCGTGGAAGGAAGGCGCCTTCCACACCTTCCAGGTCGATAACATCGCCGCCAGCGTGAGCGCCGTGCCGGAACCTGCCACGTATGGCATGTTGCTGGGCGGACTGGGCCTGCTGGCCTTTTTGCGCCGCCGCAAGAACGCGGCCTGAGCCTGACCATGGCGCCGGCTTTGCCGGTCCGCGCGTAAAAAAAAGCCGCCACTTGGCGGCTTTGTCATGCTTTCCGGCACTGGCCGTCACGACCACAGGCGCTGGCCCGACAGGTCGAGCTGGGTCAGGTACAGCCGTACGTCGAATTCGTACTGGTGGTATTGCGGTTCCATATACGTGCACAGCTTGTAGAAAGCCTTGTCGTGTTGCTTTTCCTTCACGTGCGCCAGTTCGTGCACGGCGATCATGCGCAGGAATTCCAGCGGCACTTCCTTGAACATGGTGGCCACGCGGATTTCATGCTTGGCCTTGAGCTTGCCACCCTGCACGCGCGAAATCGAAGTGTGCAAGCCCAGCGCATGCTGGATCACATGGATCTTGCTGTCGAACGCCACCTTGTTGATGGGCTCGGCATTGCGCAGGAATTCATTCTTCAAATCCTGCACATACTGGTATAAAGCCTTGTCATTGCGCACGTCATGCGCGTTCGGGTAGCGTTTTAACAACACTTCGCCCAGCTTGTCCTGCGCGATCAGTTGCTGCACTTGCGTTTGCGTTTGTTCGGAATAGGCGCTCAGGTATTTCAGGGATGGCTGCATGCGGGGGCGGGCGGGGCGCGGAGGTGTCGGTAAGGCGAGAATGTACCATACCGCCGCGCCCCGCGTGCTGCACCTGCCCCGGCACGGGGCTGCCGCAGCCGCCCCGTGCCGTCGTCAAGCCGGCCGTCAACCCTTGTCGTCCTCGTCCTTGTTGCCCTGCCGGCCAGTCTTCGATTGCTGCTCGGTGCTGCCGCTGCGTGCCGCCGTGCTGCTGCGGCTTTCATTGGCGCGCTGGGCCGATTGCCGGCTTTCACCGCCCTTGCGGCCGATTTCCGCCATGTGTTCGCGGTTGCGGCTGACGGCTTCGCCCCCTTTCTGTCCGGCCCGGCGCGCTTCTTCCGAGTCGAATTCATGCGCCGTGCCCTTTTGATGGGCTGCCTGGCCGCCCTTGCTGGCGATTTCGCGCTGCTGCTCCTCGTTCATGGCGGCGAAGCCGCGCTTGCTCGTGCCTTTGGTGCTGCCCGCTTCGCCGGCTTTCTGGCTGCTGCCAGCGCCTTTGCCCTGTTCATTACCTTGATTGCTAGCCATGTCGCTCTCCTTGCTGTCGAGTGGTGGTGTTCAATGTGCCTGATCGGATTGCCGGCTGGTATCGCGGCTGCGGGCCACAACGTCGCTGCGGCCCGCGGCATGCATTTTTTCGATCATTTCACGCTGGCGCTGCGTGGCTTTTTCCGTTTCTTCCGCCGTCTTGCGCACCACTTCGTCAGCGAAGGCCACGGCCGTGCGGCTCGCTTCGGGCAGGTGGTTTTCTGCCGTGCGGTTCATCTCGACATTGGCGTTGGCCATGAGGTTGCCGAGCTGATGCTGGTACTGCTGCAGCTTGTTGCTGCCGGGCTGCAGCTGCGCGGCCGCCAGCGACATGAATTCGCCCGTGTCGCGCGCGGACAGCAGCTGCTGGCTGGCGTTGCTCCATTCCTGCAGCAGATCTTGCGCCAGCCGCAGATGGAGTTCGCTCAGTTGCTGCGCTGTATCGAACAGCTTGCGCGATAGTTCCGTGGCGAAATTGCACTGGGCCTCCAGGTGGGACTTCAGGGCGGGGCTGAGACTGGGGGAAAGACTGTTTGTGAACATGTTCTACCTCAATGAAAAGCTGATTCAGAAAACACCCGGTGCACCGGATGCGACGTATGGTGAAACAAGCAAAGGGATAGACGCCGGATGGCGTGCCAGGTTCCATGGCGGATGGGGGTTTGGCGCGAGAATGGCCGCTGGCCGCCAGAAAAACGCGATGACTTTGTGCCAGATCAAATGAACGTCAATCGGTTTGCCGGCGCCGCCGCCATGCCGCTTGTGTGGAAAATGCAGGTTTACAGGCCCGGCCGTGCGACAATAGCCGGCTCGCGGCAGCGCAGCCGATGGCCGGCGCGCGTGGCTGAGCCGAGCATCGCCTTACTTTTTTACCTATTTCCGCGACCATGACGCATCCCGAATACATCCTGACCCTGTCCTGCCTGGACCAGCGCGGCATCGTGCACCGCGTCTCCGGCTTCCTGGCCGAACGTGGCTGCAACATCCTCGATTCCGCCCAGTTCGGCGACCAGGAATCCCAGCTGTTCTTCATGCGCGTGCATTTCGCGCTGGAAGACGGCGCCGTCAGCGACGCCCAGTTGCGCAGCGACTTCGCCGCCCTGTCGCAAGCCATGCAGGTCAACGGCCCCTTCCACGGCCAGCTGCACGATGCGCGCGTCAAGCCGCGCGTGATGCTGATGGTGTCGAAGATCGGCCATTGCCTCAACGATTTGCTGTTCCGCTACAAGAGCGGCTTGCTGAACGTGGAAATTCCCGCCATCGTGTCGAACCACATGGAGTTCTACCAGCTGGCGGCCAGCTACAATATTCCCTTCCACCACCTGCCGCTGGCGGCCGGCGCGCCGGAAGCGGCCAAGCTGGCGCAGGAAGCGAAGATCCTCGACCTGATGGACACGCACAAGATCGACCTGGTGGTGCTGGCACGCTACATGCAGATTCTGTCGCCGGGCCTGTGCCAGGCGCTCGACGGCCGCGCCATCAATATCCACCATTCCTTCCTGCCCAGCTTCAAGGGCGCCAAGCCGTATGCGCAGGCGCATCACCGCGGCGTCAAGCTGATCGGCGCGACGGCCCATTTCGTCACGGGCGACCTGGACGAAGGCCCGATCATCGAGCAGGACGTCGAGCGCGTCGACCATGCGATGGATGCGGAAACCCTGACGGCCATCGGCCGCGACGTCGAGTGCGTGGTGCTGGCGCGCGCCGTGAAATGGTTCGTCGAGCACCGTATCCTGAAAAATGGCGACAAGACGGTGGTTTTCCGCTGATACCGACTTCACAATTCACTTTACCGAGACAGAAACACGATGGCCCTCAAAGCAACAATTTTCAAAGCCGATCTGCAGATCGCCGACATGGACCGCAATTACTACCAGGATCACGCGCTGACCCTGGCGCGCCACCCGTCCGAAACGGACGAGCGCATGATGGTGCGCCTGCTGGCGTTCGCCATCCACGCCAACGAGGCGCTGACCTTTACCAAAGGCCTTTTCGACACGGAAGAGCCGGACCTGTGGCAGAAGGACTTGACGGGCGCCATCGAGCTGTGGATCGAAGTGGGCCAGCCCGATGAAAAACGCATCCTGAAGGCGTGCGGCCGTTCGGAGCAGGTGATCGTCTACAGCTATGGCGCAACCAGCCACATCTGGTGGAAGCAGATCGCCAATAAACTGGAACGGGCGAAGAACCTGACCGTGATTAACCTGCCGTCTGACGCGGCGCAAGAGATGAGCAAGCTGGCGCAACGCACCATGCAGCTGCAATGCACGATCCAGGATGGCCAGATCTGGCTGACCGACAGCGTCAACACGGTGCTGATCGACCGCGAACCGGTGAAGCCGGCGCGCTGAAGTTGACTGTCTGAAACGCAAAAAGCCCGGATCGCTCCGGGCTTTTTGCGTTGCGGCGCCGCTTTACGGGGCCGCGTCTTCGTCGTTGCTGACGATCACCAGCAACTGCGCCTGCTGCGCGCCGATGCTGCGCGTGCGGTGCGGAATCAGCGCGTTGAAATACACGGAGTCGCCCGTGTGCAATTGCACGGTTTCCTGCGGGAATTCGATTTCAATCGTGCCCTGGTGCACGAACAGGAATTCCTCGCCCGCATGTTCCTTGAAGGCGGAGGCGGCGAAATCGGGCGCCGGATACACCATGAAGGGCAGCATTTTCTTCGGTGCCACGCCGGCGGCGATGCTGGCGAAATGCGGCAGCGGCGGCGTCGCGCCCGCGCTGCCCGGATCGCCGGCGCGCGTGATGGTCACGGCCGCCTGCCGGTGGCTGTCGCTGAACAGCTGCTCCACGTCCACCTGCATCGCGTGCGACAGTTTCAGCGCCACGGCGATCGAGGGCACGCTCAGGCCCCGCTCCACCTTGGACAGGTAACTCTTCGTCAAGCCGCTTTTTTCCGCCAGCTGTTCCAGCGTCCAGCCCTTGTGTTTTCTCAGCAGTTTCAGACGCATAGCCATGGTTGCATCGGTCGATTTAAAAAAACTATTGTACCTCATGACACAAAGTGTCCTAAAATATACACTCAGTTTCCTTGGATTGGGTTGCACGGCTGCTGCCGTGCATGCCGGGAAGCGTAGTCAGCATGAGTGAAGGAAAGACGATGCAGCAAAATACTCCATATGAAGTCGCCGCCCCGGGCGCCAGCCTGGCCTTGTCGAAAGACGCACTGGTGGCCATCGCCGAGCGGCGCCTGGCCAGCGTCACACCGAACAGCCCGTGGTCGGCGCGGCAAACCCTGGCGCTGTCCTGCCGCATCCTGTTCGATGGCGGGCATGATTCCGGCCTGGCAGGGCAGATCAGCTGCCGTGGCAGCCAGGACGGCACGTTCTACACGCAACAGCTGGGCCTGGGCTTCGATGAAATCACGGCCAGCAATCTGCTCGAGGTCGACCATGACCTGCGCGTGGTGCATGGCGAGGGCATTCCCAACCCGGCCAACCGCTTTCACAGCTGGATCTACCGCCAGCGCCCGGACGTGGCCTGCATCATCCACACGCATCCCACGCACGTGGCGGCGCTGTCGATGCTGGAGCAGCCGCTGCAGGTGTCGCACATGGATACCTGCCCCCTGTTCGACGATTGCGCCTTCCTGCCCTCGTGGCCGGGCGTGCCGGTAGGAAATGAAGAAGGCGAGATCATCGCCGGCGCCCTGGGAGACAAGCGCGCCATCCTGCTGGCCCATCACGGCCAGCTGGTGGTGGGCCGCACGGTGGAAGAGGCGTGCATGCTGGCCTTGCTGATGGAACGGGCAGCCCGCCTGCAACTGCTGGCCATGGCGGCGGGCACCATCCTGCCCTTGCCGCCGGCCCTGGCGCGCGAGGCGCACGACTGGATTTCCACGGCCCGGCGCGATACGGTGACCTTCGCCTATTACGCGCGGCGCGCCCTGCGCCAGCATGCCGACTGCCTGGCATAACGACACTCACCGGAGAACACGACATCATGCAAACCTTATTTCACGGCATCATTGCCTATCCTGTCACCCCGTTCACGGCCGATGGCGGCGACGTCGACCTGCCGCGCCTGCAGCAACTGATCGAGCGCCTGATTGCCGACGGCGTGCACAGCATCGCCCCGCTGGGCAGCACGGGCGAGAGCGCCTACCTGCAGGACGCGGAGTGGGATGCCGTCGCCGCCACGTCGCTGGCCGCCGTCGCCAGGCGCGTGCCCACGGTGGTGGGCATTTCCGACCTGACTACGGCGGGCGCCATGCGCCGCGCCCGCTTTGCGGAAAAGCAGGGCGCCGACGCGGTGATGGTCTTGCCCGTGTCGTACTGGAAATTGAGCGAGGAAGAAATCGTGCGCCACGTGGCGCGCATCGGCGACGCCGTGGGCATTCCGGTCATGCTGTACAACAATCCGGCCACCAGCGGTATCGATATGTCGCCCGAGCTGATCGTGCGCATCTGGCGCGAGGTGCCGAATGTGACGATGGTCAAGGAAAGCACGGGCGACATCCAGCGCATGCACCGGCTGGCGCAGCTGAGCGGGGGGAAGTTGCCGTTCTACAACGGCAGCAATACCCTGGCCTTTGCCGCGCTGGCGGCCGGCGCCCGCGGCTGGTGCACGGCCGCGCCCAACCTGCATGCGGGCTTGCCGCTGGCCCTGCCCTGTATGCGGCCGTGCAGGCGGGCGACCTGGCGCGGGCGCGTGAACTGTTCTTCCAGCAATTGCCATTGCTGCAATGCCTGATGAAAGGGGGCTTGCCGCCCACCGTCAAGGCGGGGCTGGCGCTGCGGGGCTTTGATGTGGGTACGCCGCGTGCGCCGCTGCAGCCGCTGGGCGAGGCGGCCACGCGCGAGCTGGCCGCCGTGCTGGCCGGCCTGACGGCTTAATTCGGCGCGGCACCCAGGCGCTTGATGCTGCTTGAGCGCTGCATGCTGCGGCTGATGCGCGGATCGCCGTAGTAGCTCACTTCGCCCGAGCCGCCGATGCTGATGGTCAAGTCATCCTTGGCCCACACTTGCGCCTCGCCCGAGCCGCCGATGCTCACCTGCACTTCGCGCGCGGCCAGGCGGCCCGCCTGGATATTGCCCGAGCCGCCGATCGAGGCCGTCAGCTGCTCCGTCTTGCCGCTGGCCTTGAAGTTGCCGCTGCCGCCGATGGCGATGGAAACCTGGCGGCTGTCGAGGTCGCGCGCATCGATGGAGCCGGAGCCGCCCACGTCGAAGCGCAGCTTTTCCGCGCGCAAGCCCGTTGCCGTGATGTTGCCCGAGCCGCCCACGCTGATGCGTTCCACCTGGCGCGCCTGGATGACGATGGTCAGGCTGCTCTGGCGGAAGTTGGCGTTGCGCTTGGCGGGGCGGATGCGCAGGGTGCCGTTTTCCACCGCCGTGTCGATCAGCGGCAGGATATTGTCGTCAGCCTCGATGGTGACGCTGTCCGTGTTGCCAATCCGCAATTCGACCGTGCCCGGCACGTTCAGCGCCACGGCATGGAAATTGCCTACTTCGCGCGTCTGCTTTTGCAGCTTGCCGCTGCCCTGGATGCTGTTGCCGGAAATCCAGTCGAGCGCGACGCCAGCGCCGGCGCGGCCGGGATGGCCAGCGCGCAGGCGGCCAGCAGCAGGGCGGTGGCATGGCGGCGGTGGAAAAGTGGCTGTGTCATTCTTGCTCCCTGTGTTGAATTGGTATAAGTGCATGGTATGCCAGCCGGCCGCGCCTGCGTACCGCGCTGCGACAGACTGCACCGGCAGCGGCATGGAATGCAGGAGGATGCGACAGGATGGCATGAGGTATCATGCGGGTATTGGACATACGACGAGCGGCACGCGCCGCTCACACTACTGGAATTACATGCTGATCATCACCATCAAACAGGGCAAGGAAAAGAGCTTGCTGGGCCAATCGTGGATTTACGCGTCCGCGATTGAAAAAGTCGAAGGCAAGCCGCAGGAAAAAATGAAGCCCGGCTCGACGGCCATCGTGCAGAGTTCGTCGAAGCAATTCATCGCCCGCGCCGCCTACAATTCGAAGTCGCAGATCCGCGCGCGCATCTGGAGCTTCAAGGAAGACGAACCGGTCGACCACGCGCTGATCAAGCGCCGCGTGAAGGCCGCCATCGAGAAAAAACTGCCGGCCATCAAGAAGGCGGGCGAAAACCAGCTGTTGACCCTGATCAAGGGCGAGGACGAGGGCTTGCCGGGCCTGGTGGTGCAGCTGTTCGGCGGCGTGCAAGGCTATCTGATCTGCGAATTCAACGCCGGCGGCGTCGACGCGTGGAAAGTGGCCATCGTGCAATCGCTGATGGCGTCCACCGGTTGCGCCAATGTGTACGAGCGCTGCGACGACCTGATGCGCAAGGGCGAAGGCTTGCCCCTGATCGACGGCGCCCTGGCCGGCGAGGAACCGCCCGATGAAGTCATGCTGACGGACAATGGCGTGCGCTATGCGCTGGACCTCAAGACGGGGCACAAGAGCAAGTTCCGCTGAGAACTGCTGTCTGACTTGAAAAACCGGCGCGAGCCGGTTTTTTACTTCATATGCGTGTCTGCAAAACGTTCAGGGCAAGGCGCATCGACGCAGACAGTACGAATAGTACGGCAAGGAGATGCAACGCCGCCATGGACGTTTTTCAGGCGCGCTACTCCAGCGGCACGCTGCGGTATTTATTCACCTCCAGGGCCGACACCGCCGGCGCATCATTGCCCCACGACGCGCGCAGATACGTCACCACGGCGGCCACTTCGGCGTCATCCATGACGGGTCCGAACGGCGGCATGCCGTAGGGGCGCGGGTTGCCGGTGGTGCCGGGCGCAAAGCCGCCGTTGAGCACGAGGCGGATGGCGTTCACGGCCGACTCCGTCGTCAGCGCGCGGTTGCCGGCCAGGGGCGGGTAGCCGGGCGGCACGCCCTTGCCGTCAGCCTGGTGGCAGCTCGCGCATTGCGCCTCATACAGTTTCGCGCCCAGCGCCAGTTGCTGCCGGGCTTGCTCCGACGTGTCGCGCGGCACCTTTTTCGCCGCTTGCGCGGGGCCGGGCAAGCTTTTCAGGTAGACGGCCATCGCCTGCACGTCGGCGGTGCCCATGTGCTGCAGGCTTTGCCGCACCACTTCGGCCATGGGGCCGAAGACGGTGGCGCGCGGCGAGACGCCCGTTTGCAGCAATTCCACGATATGCGCCGTGTCCCAGTCGCCCAGGCCCGCTTCCGCGTCCGACGTCAGCGAGGGCGCATACCAGCCCAGCACGGGGATCAGGCCGCCCGACAGGCCGTCGTCGCTGCCGCCCAGGGTGGTGCGGCTGCTATGGCAGGCGCTGCAGTGGCCCAGGCCCTGCACCAGGTAGGCGCCGCGGTTCCATTCCATGCTTTTTTCCGTGAGCGGCTGGTACACGCCCGGCTTGAAATACAGGGCGCGCCAGGCGGCCAGCGCAATCTGCTGGTTGTAGGGAAAGCGCAGCGCGTGCGGCGCATTCGTCTGTTTGTGCGGCGGCACGCTCTGGAAATACGCATACAGGGCATCGCTGTCCTCGCGCTGCACCTTGGTGTAATTGGTGTACGGAAAGGCGGGATACAGCAAGCGGCCGTCTTTCGACTTGCCGTTATGGATGGCGCGCCAGAAATCGTCGGCCGTCCAGCTGCCGATGCCCGTTTCCTTGTCGGCCGTGATGTTGGGCGAAAGCACCTTGCCGAACGGCGTCTGCAAGGCCCGGCCGCCCGCGTAGGGCACGCCGCCGCGCGTCGTGTGGCAAGCCATGCAGTCGCCCGCCTTGGCCAGGTAGGCGCCGCGCGCGACCAGCTGTTGCTGGCTCAGGGTGCTGGCGGCGGCGGGCGGGCCGATGTCGTCGCCCGGGTACAGCACGAACCTGGCGCCGGCCACGCCGAGGGCCGCGATGGCGGCGGCGATCATCCATTTTTTCATGGCGCCACCTGCGCGCTGGAACCGGGCACGCCGCCGCAATGCAGGGGCAGGGGCACGCTGATGCCGCTGGCGGGGCGCGCGTCGGCGCTGGCCACCTGCGTGCCCAGCCAGGCCGAGACGGCGCCCACGTCCGCATCCGACAGGCGCTGCGCCACCTCGCCATGCAGTCGGGCGCGTGGGCGCGGCGGATGCCGTTCTTCCAGGCGCCCAGCTGGGCATTGATATAGTCGCGCGGCAAGCCCAGCAAGCCGGGGATGGCGGGCGCCACGCCGGCCAGTTGCTGGCCGTGGCAGGCGATACAGGCTGGAATCTTCTTGCCGGCATCGCCATGCAGCACCAATTGTTTACCCCGCGCCAGGGCCATCGTGCCGGCGCTGCTGGGCTGGGCCGGCGGCGGGGCGGGGTGCTGCGCCGCAAAATAGTCGGCAATTTCGCGCAGGTAATCGTCCGGCAAGTGCTCCACCATGTAGTTCATCATCGGATACTGGCGCCTTCCCTCGCGAAAGTTCAGCAGCTGGTTGTACAGGTAGCCGGCCGGCTTGCCGGCGATGCGGGGAAAGAAGGCGTCGTGGCGTTCCTTGGGCGCATGGCAGGCCGTGCACGCCTTGATGCGCTGTTCCAGGCTGTCGTGGCCGGCTGGCAGCGCGGCCGGCGCGGCCAGCGCCATGCCGGGCAGCGCGATGGCCAGCGCCAGCACGAGGGGGGAATGCAGTTGCACGGAAAGTCGCATGGGAAGTAACCTGTCTCGTCGGTCGATATGATGTCCCGGTGTTGCTGCCCGGATGTTGTTACCCTAGCATATACTGCGTGCTGTCACTGTGACAGGATCAGTTATGCAATAAAACTACGGATCAGTTTGAGGAGCAGGGTTGAAACGATATGAGGAATTGGCGGAAGAAGTTGCCGCCATGATAGCCACGCAGTTGTTGTTGCCTGGTGATAAATTGCCCTCCGTGCGCCAGCAGCATGCGCGCAGGGGAGTCAGTCCGTCGACCGTGTTCCAGGCGTATTATTTGCTCGAAGCGCGCGGCATGATCGTCTCGCGCCCCCGCTCCGGCTATTACGTGGCGCCGCAGCGCGCCGCGCTGGCCCCCGAGCCGGACAGTTCGCGCCCGCTCGACGCCAGCACCACCGTCGACGTCAGCGACCTCGTCTTCGAGGTGCTGGGTGCCGTCGGCGCGCGCGATATCGTGCCCTTCGGCTCGGCGTTTCCCAGCCCGCACCTGTTTCCGATGGAAAAGCTGGCGCGGGCCGTGTCGGCCAGCATGCGCCGCCTCGACCCGTGGAGCACCGTCACGGATTTGTCGTTGGGCAATGCGGAGCTGCGCCGCCAGATCGCCCTGCGCTACCAGCTCGACGGCGTGCCCGTTTCCAGCGACGACATCGTCATCACGAACGGCGCGCTGGAAGCGCTGAACCTGTGCCTGCAAGCCGTCACGCGGCCCGGCGACACGGTACTGATCGAGTCGCCCAGCTTTTATGCCTGCCTGCAGGCGCTGGAGCGGCTGGAACTCAAGGCGGTGGAAATTGCCACCAGCCCCCGCGACGGCGTCGATCTGGCGGCACTTGAGGAATTGCTGCTGCGCCACCGGCCCAAGGCGTGCTGGCTGATGACGAACTTCCAGAACCCGCTGGGCAGCCTGATGCCGCCGGAAAAGAAGCGCGCGCTGGTGGAGTTGCTGGCGCGCCATGGCGTGCCGCTGATCGAGGACGATGTATATGGCGAGCTGTACTTCGGCAAGCAGCGCCCCGGTCTGACGAAAAGTTACGACAGCGCCGGTCTCGTCATGCATTGCAGCTCGTTCTCGAAGACGCTGGCGCCCGGTTTTCGCCTGGGCTGGGCCGTGGCGGGCCGCTACGCGCGCCAGGTGGAACGTTTGAAACTGACGACCAGCCTGTCGGCGCCGATACCGCTGCAGATGGCGCTGGCCGATTACCTGGCGCACGGCGGCTATGACCGCCATTTGCGCCAGCTGCGGCTGACCCTGGCGGCGCAGCAAAACACCATGCTGCAAGCCATCGCCGTGCATTTTCCGCCTGGGACGCGGGTGACGCGGCCCCAGGGCGGCTATTTTGTGTGGGTCGAGATGCCGGCGGGCGTCGATGCGCTGGCCTTGCACCGCAGCGCGCTGGCGGCCGGCATCAGCATCGCGCCCGGTCCCATCTTTTCCGCCACGCGCGCGTTTCGCCACTGTATCCGCCTCAATTACGGCCACCCGTGGAGCGCGCAGCTGGAAGCGGCCATCGCCGCGCTGGGGCGGCTGGCGCTGGCGGCGGCATAGCGGTACATAAAAAAGTCCCTTGCGGCAGCAAGTGTTTCATTTCAAAAAGAAATATTACTGTTATATTGGTGTATCTATAACTAATGATGGGAATGATAATGGATAACACGCAGCCGGAAGTGGGTCGTACGCCAGATACGACGATGGCCATTCTGTCCCATGTTGGCGGCCTGTTCACCAGCTGGGTGGCGCCGCTGATCATTTATTTGATCAAGAAGGATGATGCGGATAAATTTTCGGCCGAGAACGCCCGCGAAGCGCTGAATTTCCAGATCACCCTGATCATCTGGTACTTCGCCTGCTTCATCCTGTCGTTCGTGCTGATCGGCCTGTTCCTGTTCTGGATCGTGGCGCTGGCCAACCTGGTGTGCTCGATCGTCGCGGCCGTCAAGGCCAGCAATGGCATCACTTACCGTTATCCCCTGACCTTGCGCCTCGTCAAATAAGGCTGGCTCGGCCGCCGGGTTCAGCCCGGGCGGCCGGGCAGTATCAGGAATGACGCAAAGTCGGGCGCCACCGCCGTGGTGGCGCCTGTTTCGTGCGACCACAGCACGACCACCGCTTCACCGGCCGGTCCCGTTTGCGCATAATCAAAACAGTAGTAGTCGCCCGTGCCGAACTGGGCAAACGGCAGCAGGGCGGCGGCAGCGCCGCCATCCACATTCTCCAGCCACTCTTGCCAGTCTGTGCGGTAATGGCGATCGATCGATTCCCACGTCTTGCGCGCATTGGCCGCGTCGTAGACGGGAAATATGCACAAGGCACCCAGCGCGCGGCCATTGTTCACCAATAACCATTGCACGTAGGAAGCGGGCAGCGCTCGCCCCAGCGCCTGTTCGGCGGCGGCGATCGCGTCGGGCGTGGTGCCGATGGACTTGCTCTTGCTCATGCTGCGGGAAGGCGCACCGGCTCAGGCGGCGACCGGCGGCGGGACAGGCGGCGTGCTGGCCCGCGGGGCTTTTTGCGGCGCCACCTTGCCGCCGTCGGCGATCCAGCGGCGGTACACGCGCAGGGCCACTTGCGCATCGTCGGCCGCGTACAGGATCTGCTTTTCCGTCAGGCGCGAGGTGGCCCAGTTGGTGGTGGAGATCTTTTTCGATTTCTGCAGGTGCAGGCCGAAGAACTTGGCCACGGCCGTCTTCGCGCCCAGGTCGTTGCGCTGGCCGCCGCGCAGGGCGACGGACAGGTCGAGCACTTGCGCTGGAGCAATACCCAGCTTGTTGCGCAGGCGCTTGACGTCGTCGGACAGGCCGAAGCCCACCTTCAGGGTGGTGGTCGATTCAAGGATGGCTTTGAGTTCGGCCAGGGGCGGCGTGGCGCCCACCTGGAACAGGTAGGCGATGTCGTCGGTGGCCAACTGGATCAGATGCGGTCCCGTGGAAGACTCGCCCTTGACGAACGTCGGCTTCGATTCCGTATCGAAGCCGATGGCATCCGCTGCCAGCAGGGCGGCCATGGCCGCTTGCGCATCGTCGCTGGTGCGTACCAGCTTGACGTGGTCGAGTGCGATGCCTTGATAGGGGGGCAGTGGCGGTGCGGCAGCTGTGTCCATGAAACCGGATCAGCCTTTGCGCGAGAATTTCGCGGTCAGCTGATTCAGTTTTTCCAGGCGCAAGCGGTTCGCTTCTTCGGCGGCGGCCGCGTCGCGCTCGGCTTTCTTGCGCTCGGCTTCCTTCTTGAAGCGCTGCTGCAACACTTGCGTGGCGTGGTCGCGGTGGGTTTGCGTCACTTCCGCGCCGGCCGTGCCGTCGAGGTCGTAGCGTACCTTGGCTTTTTCCATCACGCGCAGGTAGCGCAGCGAGCCCGTGTGGATGCCCAGCGCCGTGCGCATCAGCTTGCGGTCCAGGTTCGGCAAGCGCGCCAGGATCTGCTTGTCGATGCCGATGGACAAGGGCAGGCAATCGCGGAATGGCGGGAATTGCTCCTGGAACTGCTTCAGCAGGGCGCGCGCGGTCAGGCCGGCAGGCGCCGGCGTGGTCGCCGCTGCGGCCGCTGGGGCTGCATCGACTGGCGTGTCAGGAGTGGTGGCTTGCTGGTCTGGCGTGGAGCTGGTCATCGACATCATTGGTTGGGCTATAAAAGGGGAGCATAGCACGCGCCACAGGCAAGTGCATTGTCTTTTTTGGCAACTTGCGCACAGATAGGCGGGTCCGTGCTACAGCGGACGCAGCGCGAAATGCGGGAAATGTGTATAATGTCGGCTTGCGCTGATGACTGGACCCCGTATTCGACGGTCTGGCTCAGGTGTGCAGGGGATAGGAGCAGTGCGGTGCAGGGCCATCATTATTAATATTTTTGATATCAGATATTTTGCTTATCAATTATCCAGATAACTGGCCTTCGTGCATAATCTTGCTCTCCGCTGTGTCTTCACTGAACAACAATAGATTCAAGCCCGTTCTGGTACGGGCTTTTTTTCATTCCGCAATGTACATCGCTTATTTATCTGACCCGGCTTCGGCCCCGCCGCCGCTGGATGCGCGGGCTTTGAACGTCCCGATAGACAGGCGCCGCTGCCGTTAACACGGCAGCCGCAACAATACGCTCCATCGAGTCCGGTTTCGCAGGCTTAGGTGGAATCATTCACTTCGCGCCGACACCATCTGGTCTCGCATTAAGAGATATCTCATGAAGAATACGCCAAAAACTTTAACGTTGTCTGCCAAGGCGCCACGCCCAGCCGCGGCGCCGCTTGCCGTACCAAAAACGACTTTATCTTACTTCATCGATAATGCGCAAGCGAATCCGGAAGCCACCGTCACCACGGCGCCCACCGTCGTCACCGTGGTGAAGAAAAGCCGCTCGCGCCTGGCCGCCGTGCCGCCGGCCGAGCCGGTTGCCGAAGCGCCCGCGGCGGCTGTCGACGCCGTTGCCGAAGTCGCGGAAGCGGCCGACGCTGCACCGGTCAAGACGCCGAGCGTGAAGATCGCCCCTGGCGCCAAGGCCCCGGCCGCGCCGCGCAAGGTCAGCGAAAGCGCCGCCACGAACAAAGTGGTGACGGCAGCCCGTTCGAAAGTCGTGCGCGCCAAGCCTGAAGCGGCGCCCGTGACCATCATCACCGGCGCGCAAGTGGTCAGCAAGACCACGGACGCCGATGCCCTGGCCGCCATCGATACCTCGAATTACTTCTTGCCGACCGTCAAGGTGCCAGGCCGCCGTGGCCGTAAACCAAGCGAATTCACGCCGGAAAACGATGAAGTGGCAGCACTCAACGCCGTCGAGCGCGCCGAACTGAAGGCCGTGTCGAAAGCGCGCGACCGCAAGGCCAAGGGCGGCCTGGCCGATGCGCTGGGCGATCCGGAAGCATCGGCAGCGGACCTGGAACGCCGCCGCAAGCAGATCACGGGCTTGATCAACATGGGCAAGGAACGCGGTTTCCTCACCTATGCCGAGATCAATGACCAATTGCCGGAAAATATCATCGATCCGGAAGCCATCGAAGGCATCATCGCCACCTTCAACGACATGGGCATCGCCGTCTACGAGCGCGCCCCTGACGCGGAAAGCCTGTTGCTGACCGACAACGTCGCCACCGTCACCAGCGACGATGAAGTGGAAGCGGCTGCCGCCACGGCCCTGTCGACGGTCGACTCCGACTTCGGCCGCACCACCGACCCCGTGCGCATGTACATGCGTGAAATGGGCGCCGTGGCGCTGCTGACGCGCGAAGGCGAGATCGAGATCGCCAAGCGCATCGAAGGCGGCCTGAAGGACATGATCCAGGCGATTTCCGCCTGTCCCACCACCATCGGTGAAATCGTTGCGCTGTCGCAAAAAATCGCGCGCGATGAAATCAAGGTCGATGAAGTGGTCGACGGCTTTGTCGACTTGAACGAAAGCAATGCCCCGGCGCCTGCCGCTGCCGCCGCGCCTGCCGCCGCCAGCGACGAGGACGAAGAGGAAGAGGAAGCCGAGGAAGAAGACGGCGACGCCAATGGCGGCGCGGCCGGTTTCTCCAGCGAGCAATTGGCCCAGCTGAAAAAGAATGCGTTGGAGAAATTCAACGTCATTTCCACGCAGTACGACAAGATGCGCAAGGCGCCCGAGGGTTACAACTCGAAAGCCTACATCAAGGCGCAGGAAGCCATTTCGCAGGAATTGCTGGGCATCCGCTTCACGGCCAAGGTCGTTGAAAAGCTGTGCGACACCCTGCGCGGCCAGATGGAAGAAGTGCGCCACATCGAGCGCGCCGTGCTGGAACTGTGCGTGAACAAATGCGGCATGCCGCGCGCCCACTTCATCAAGGTGTTCCCGGGCAATGAATGCGATCTGGAATGGGTCGACCGCGAAGTCGATTGCAAGTATCCGTACAGCGCCATCCTCAGCCGCAACGTGCCTGCCGTCAAGGAACTGCAAAAGAAGATGATCGACCTGCAAGCCCGTGTGGCCCTGCCGCTGGCGGACTTGCGCAAGATCAACAAGCAGATGGCGGCCGGCGAAAAGCGCGCGCGCCACGCGAAACGCGAAATGACGGTGGCCAACTTGCGCCTGGTCATTTCGATCGCCAAGAAATACATCAACCGCGGCTTGCAATTCCTCGATCTGATCCAGGAAGGCAACATCGGCTTGCTGAAGGCCGTCGATAAATTCGAATACCGCCGCGGCTACAAGTTCTCGACCTACGCCACCTGGTGGATCCGCCAGGCCATCACGCGTTCGATCGCCGACATGGCGCGCACCATCCGCGTGCCGGTGCACATGATTGAAACGATCAACAAGATGAACCGCATCTCGCGCCAGATCATGCAGGAAACGGGCAGCGAGCCGGACCTGGCGACTTTGGCCGTCAAGATGGAAATGCCGGAAAACAAGGTGCGCGAGATCATGAAGATCGCGAAAGAGCCGATTTCCATGGAAACGCCGATGGGCGAGATGGCGATTCGCAACTGGGCGACTTCATCGAAGACAACACGACGTTGGCGCCGCTGGACGCCGCGCTGCACGCCTCGATGCGCAACGTGATCAAGGAAGTGCTCGATTCCCTGACGCCGCGCGAAGCGAAAGTGCTGCGCATGCGTTATGGCGTGGAAATGTCGAACGACCACACCCTGGAAGAAGTGGGCAAGCAGTTCGACGTGACCCGCGAGCGCATCCGCCAGATCGAGGCGAAAGCCATGAGCAAGCTGCGCCAGCCTTCGCGTTCGGATAAACTTAAAACTTTCCTGACGCAAAACTAGAGACATCTGTCAGAACCTACTGCGCGTCGTGACTTGCGGCCTGCGATGCTCACTGTACTAAAGTACAGTTCCGCGTCTCGGCCACAATTCACTTCCGCTCGCTACGGTTCTGTCAGGTGTCGCGATAGTTGTTGAGTATATTTAAAAAGAGGCGCAAGCCTCTTTTTTTTCGTCCGTCCCCGGCGTCGCCTTACAGAAAATGCATGCGCTGGCCCGTCACGCCGGCGCGGTGACGGCGCCGCAGCTTGTACAGCGCCACGCCGCTGGCGCCGATGACGAAGGTGATCAGCAGCCAGTCCAGCGGATTGCCGCGCTGTGGTGGCGGCGCCGCGCGCGACGAGACGGCAAAAGCCTGGAATTTATGGCCGGTGTAGATGGCGCCCACCACCAGGCCGGCATCCGTGATTTTGTTGGTCAGGTACAAGCCGTCATCGCGGCGGCGCACCGTCATCACGCCTTCCTTGTAGACAAAGGTCATCGGCTCATAGCCATTGATCTCGACGCTGCCAACGATGTGGCCGGCCGCATTGACGGCGGTAGCGTAGCTGTCGCCCTGGCCTATCATGGCGCCCAGGTCGAGCATGCGCTTGCCATCCCAGGCGAACGCATGCCAGCGGCGTTTTTCCGTTTCCGATGCGCCCACGACCAGGCCCGCATCATTGATGGCGGTGGCGGAACTGATGCGTCCGCCTGGCAGCGTGCCGATTTCCCGCATGCCCTCGCCGGGGCGGTAGACGAACGCGCGGCGGTAGCCGTCGCTGCGCTGTGCCGTGCCGTGCCCACCACCACGCCATGCATATTCAGGCCGCTGGCATAGCTGCTGGCGCCGCCCAGCGTGCCCAGATCTTGCAGGCTGTGGTCGGCCTGCGTGACGAACGCATGGAAGTCGCCGCCGCTCGTATCGGCATAGCCGGCCACCCGGCCGTCGCGCGTGATGGCGGTGGCATAGCTGCTGTTGCCGCCCAGGGTGCCCAGGTCGCGCATGCCGAGCGTTTCCTCGTAGCGGAATGCGTGCCAGGTACCGCTGGCCGTCTGCGCGGAGCCGACCACCACGCCGTGGGCATTGATGGCCTTGGTGAAACCCTCATTGCCGCCGAGCGTGCCCAGTTCACGGATGCGGCCATGTTGGTAGACCACGGCGCGGCGCCGGCCTTCCTCTTCCGTGATGATGCCGGCGACCAAGCCCGCCGGGTTCAGGTCGGACGCGATGCTGCCATCGCCGCCTTTCTCGCCGAAGCCATGTTCGGCATGGATGCTGGCGCCGGCAAGGGGCGTTATGGACAGCAACAGCAGCAGCGCCAGGCGCGGCAGCGGATTGGCGGGAAAGCAGGAGAACCGTGGCGGCATGATAGTTTCCTCAAAGAAAAACCCTACGATACGTTCGTGTGTCGTCAATACATGCCTAATTTGCTACTGTTTTTGGTAGCTTTTCGGCTTTCCTGTCCTCGGTGTGGCTGGGGCGTGCCTGTGGCAGACGGATCGCCAGGGCCGTGCCCTGGCCCGACTGGCTGTCGATGCGCAGCTCGCCGCCCAGCGCATGCACGCGCTCGCGGATGCTTTTCAGGCCGAAGGCGGCCCGCTTGCCGTCGTCGCCCGGCTGCATGCCGATGCCGTTGTCGCTGATGCGCACGACGATGGCATCCTGCTCCTGTGCCAGCGCCACTTCCACTTCGCTGGCCTGGGCATGGCGCACGATGTTCGACAGCGACTCCTGCAGCACGCGGAAGATGGCCGACGTCTGGCGCTGGTCCAGGCCCAGGTCGGGCGCCTCGCTGTCGAGCGAGAGCTGGTAGCGGATGGCGCCGCGGCTCTGCATCTGGCGTATCAGCCATTCGGCCGCCGGACCGAGTCCCAGCTCCAGGGTGCTGGGGTGCAAGTCGTTGATGATGGTGCGCACGGAGCGGATGGTGGCGTCGATGGTGTCGAGCACGCGTTGCGCATGGCTGTGCAGGCGCGGATGGCTGCCGGCCGTGCGCGCATGCAGCAGCGAGACATCGATGCGCAGCACCATCAGGTTCTGCCCCAGGTCGTCGTGGATGTCGAGCGCGATGCGGCGCCTTTCCTCTTCCTTGATGGTCTGCTGGTGGTCGGTCAGTTCGCGCAGCTGGGCCAGGGTACGCTGCAGGTTCTCCTCGTTGCGCTTGCTTTCCGTGATGTCGATGCCCATGGCGATGATCATCTGCGGCTGGCCTTGCGCGTCGAAGATGGGTTTTTTATGCGTCTGCAGCAGGCGGTTTTCCTGCAGCTGCGCATTCCATACCAATTCTTCGCGGATCACCACCTGGCGGCTGGCAAACGCTTCCTGGTCCGCCGCGTGGAATCCCTGCGTCTGGTCCGGGGGAAAGTGCTGCACGTCGCGTCCCTCGGCGATATCCTGGAACCGTACGCCCCATTGCTGCTCGCAGGCCTGGTTCATCAGCAGCATGTGCGAATCGGCATCTTTCAGGAACAGCGACAGGGGCATCATGGAAATGATGTCCTGCAGCCGCTCTTCGCTGCGCGCCAGGGCCGCTTCCGTTTGCGCGCGCATGGCGATTTCGGCGGACAGCTGGAGATTGACATCGAGCAACTGGGCCGTGCGCAGGGCCACGCGGCTTTCCAGCTCCGCATGGGCGACGCTCAGCGCGTGTTCGGCCCGCTTGTGTTCCGTGATGTCGCTGGCCAGCACGAGCGCGCCAGTCAGCTTGCCCTGCTGGTCGTACAGGCAGCGGCCGGTGATCATCGCCCAGCGTTCCGAGCCGTTGCTGTGCCAGTACTGCAGTTCACCCATGCAGCTGTGTTCCTGCGCGCGCATCAGCGGGCACAGGCGCAGCAAGGTCGCTTCGTCATAGAAGTCGCGCATCTTGTGGCCCAGCAGCTTTTCCGCCGGGATGCCCAGCATGTCGCTCAGGCGCTGGTTGACATGCAATATCGTGCCTTTTGCATCCGTTTGCCACATGCCATCCTGCGCCGCCTCGCTCAGGTCGCGGTAGCGCATGGCACTGGCGTCGAGCTGCAGGCGCGTGCTGGCGAGGCGGGCGCGCAGCACGCGCATCAGCCACATGGCCGTGCCGGCGGATGCGGCCAGCAGCAGCGACAGCCAGAGATGTTCCCAGAAGTCGAGTTCCTGCCAGGCTGCGCCCGCCAGCCAGCCCAGCATGATCAGGATGAGGGCGGCGCATGCCGTACTCAAGGTTTCAATCGACCATTTGCTCATCCGCGCCCCTGGCGTCATGGTTGGCCGCTGCCGTGCGCCTGGCGCCGGAGTGGAAAAGTATCCGACGCTAGTGTAATACCAAATGTTGCTTTATTGAGAATATTTTTCCATCAGGCAAGCAAAAGGGCCGGCCCTTGCGGCGCCGGCCCCTGTGTGCCGATGGCGATGCGGCGCGATCAGCCCGTGTTGCGCAGGCCGGCGGCCACGCCGTTGATCGACAACTGGATGCCGCGGTGCACCCTTTCATCGATGCGGCTTTCCGCCGACAGGGCGCGGTTGCGCTTGATCAATTCCACTTGCAAGTGATTCAGCGGATCGAGGTAGGCGAAGCGGTTCTGGATCGAGCGGGCCAGCAGCGGATTGCCCGCCAGGCGCTCGGTGTTGCCGGTGATCAGCTCCAGGCAGCGCAGGGTGGTGCCATGCTCGTCCGTGATGCGCTTGTAGATGCGTTCGCGCAAGTCCTGATCCGCCACCAGTTCCGCATAGCGCGAAGCGATCGCCAGGTCCGTCTTGGCCAGCACCATGTCCATGTTCGACAGCAGGGTGGCAAAGAACGGCCATTCGGCGTACATGGCGCGCAGGGTGGCGATTTTTGCATCTTTCGCGGCGCCGTCGGCCTCGTTGATCCAGGCGTCGATGGCGCTGCCGAAGCCGAACCAGCCGGGCAGCAGCAAGCGGCACTGGCCCCAGGAAAAGCCCCAGGGAATGGCGCGCAAGTCTTCGATGCGCTGGTTGGCCTTGCGCGAGGCGGGACGCGAGCCGAGGTTCAGCTCGGCGATTTCCGCGATCGGTGTTGCTGAAAAGAAATATTCCGTAAAGCCCGGCGTTTCATACACGAGGTGGCGGTAGGCGTGATAGGCGCGGTCCGACAGCTGCGCCATCACGGCTTCGAATTGCGCCAGCTGGCCGTTGCGGGCCGGATTGGCTTCCTGCGGCGCCAGGCTCGCTTCCAGGGTGGCGGCCACCAGCAATTCCAGGTTGCGCCGGCCGATTTCCGCGTTGGAAAACTTCGAGGCGATGATTTCGCCCTGTTCCGTCAGGCGGATCTGGCCGTTGACGGTGCCCGGCGGCTGGGCCAGGATGGCTTCGTAGCTGGGTCCGCCGCCACGGCCCACGGTGCCGCCGCGGCCGTGGAACAGGCGCAGCTTGACGCCGGCCTTCCGGAAATCGGCCACCAGCGCCAGTTCCGCCTTGTACAGTTCCCAGTTCGAGGTGAGGAAGCCGCCATCCTTGTTCGAATCGGAATAGCCGAGCATGACTTCCTGCAACTGTCCCTGCTTGGCGATCAATTGTTTGACCAATGGCAAGGCCATGAGCTGGCTCATGATGCCGGCCGCGCGCTGCAGGTCGGGGATCGTCTCGAACAGGGGGATGACCATCAGCTCGCAGCTGCTGTCGCCTTCGCCTCCCGCCTTCCAGTCGGTGCGCAGCAAGCCCGTTTCCTTTTGCAGCAGCAACACTTCCAGCAAGTCGGACACGGTTTCCGTGTGCGAAATGATGTAATTGCGAATGGCCCGCGCGCCGTAGCGCTGGCGGATGTCGCGCGCGGCGCGCAGGATCGCCAGCTCGGAATCCGTTTCCGTGGCGTAGCTGATGTAGGGCGAGTACAGCAGGCGCGGCTGCGCCAGTTCGTTCAGCAGCAGCGCCTGCTTGTCTTCCTCGGACAGGGCCGCGTAGTCGGCGGCCACGCCGCTTTGCGCGAACAGGTCGGCCAGCACCCGTTCATGCACGTCGGACGTCTGGCGCATGTCCAGCGACGCCAGGTGGAAGCCGAAGATGTCGGCCGCGCGCGCCAGGGTGGCCAGGCGCGGGCGCACGAGGGCCGCGCCGTGGTGCGCTTCGAGCGAGGCGATGATGGTGCGCAAGTCGGCCACAAAGGCGGCCGCGTCCGGATAGGGGGCGGCCGCGCCCACTTCCTTGCGCAGGATGTTGGTGGCGCCCAGGGCGCGGGCCGTGGCGGCCAGGCGCGCATAGATGCCGATCAGGGCGCGGCGGTACGGTTCGTCGCTGCGGTGCGGCGAGGCGTCCGGCGACTGGTCGGCCAGCGCCTGCAGTTCGCTGCTCACGCCCACCATCAGGGTCGAGACGGACAATTCCGCGCCCAGCGCGTGCACTTCATCGAGGTAAAAATCGAGGATGGTGGTGGCGTGGCGCGCCAGCGCATGCTGCATGGTGCCCGCGTTGACGTTCGGGTTGCCGTCGCGGTCGCCGCCGATCCAGCTGCCCATCTGCACGTAGGCGGCATTGATCGGTTCGATCGTGCCGTCGCCGTTCGGGTATTCGGCAGCGATATCGTCCTCGATGTCGTCATACAGGCCCGGCAGTTCGCGCAGGAAGGTGATGCGGTAGTAGGACAGGGCGTTTTCGATTTCGTCGGCCACCGTCAGCTTCGAGTAGCGCAGCATGCGCGTCTGCCACAGGGTGGCGACGCGCGAGCGCAGCAGCTGCATATTGGCTTGCCGCTCTTTCGGCGTCTGCGGCAGGTCGCGCTCGGCCAGCAGGCGGGCGATGTCGTGCTCGGCGTCGAGGATGCTCTTGCGCTGCACTTCCGTCGGGTGGGCCGTCAGCACGGGGGCGATCAGGGCGTCCTGGAAGAAGGTGTCGACGGTCTTGCGGGGCACGCCGGCCAGGCGCAGTTTTCTCAGCGCGAAGCTGACGCTGCCCTTTTGCGCCGGCGAACCGGCTAGCAAATGGGCGCGGCGGCGGCGGATGTGGTGCTGGTCTTCCGCAATGTTGGCCAGGTGCGAAAAGTAAGAAAAGGCGCGCACGACGGAAATCGTCTGTTCGCGGCTCAGTTCCTTGAGCATGGCGTCGAGTTCCAGCGCGGCGCCAGCGTCCGCTTCGCGACGGAAGCGCACGGACGTCTGGCGTATGGTTTCCACCACATGGAAGACGGCATCGCCTTCCTGTTCGCGCAGCACGTCGCCCAGCAGGCGGCCCAGCAGGCGGATATCTTCTTTCAGCGGCGCATCCTTGTCGGAGCCGGCCGCCGGGACTATTTCTGGTGCTACTGCGTCATTGAGCATAATAAAGAACCAAAGTAAGTGTAAAAGCAAGGGAATGTGGATCGCACCGGGCGTTTGGCCGCAGAGGGGAGGGGGCGCATGATAAAATTTGTGGTCTTCAACATGGACGCTAGCCTGACTTGGCCTTCTAGGCTAAGGGATAACGATTATAGCGACGCCGGGCGCCATTCCGATACAAATTGATATCGGACGGGCGAATTGGCAACGACAATGACAGCCACAGCGAAAGAACTTGTTTTGAAAGCATCTGAATTGACCCAAAATATTCCTTCCCGCCTGGTGATCGCCACGCGTGAGAGCCGTCTTGCCATGTGGCAAGCTGAACACGTGCGTGCGCGCCTGGCCGCCCTGTATCCGCAGTGTAGCGTTGAAATTCTCGGCATGACCACACGCGGCGACCAGATTCTGGACCGCGCCCTGTCCAAGGTAGGCGGCAAGGGCCTGTTCGTCAAGGAGCTGGAAGTGGCGATGGAAGAGGGCCGCGCCGACCTGGCCGTGCATTCGCTGAAAGACGTGCCGATGGAGTTGCCAGAAGGCTACAGCCTGGCCGCCATCCTCGAACGTGAAGACCCGCGCGACGCGTTTGTGTCCAACGATTACGCCAGCCTGGCCGAGCTGCCGCACGGCGCCGTCGTCGGCACCAGCAGCCTGCGCCGCCAGTCGCTGATCGCCGCGCGCTATCCGCACCTGACGATTCTGCCCCTGCGCGGCAACCTCGACACGCGCTTGGGCAAGCTCGACCGTGGCGACTACGCCGCCATCATCCTGGCCGCCGCCGGCTTGAAACGCCTGGGCCTGGCATCGCGCATCCGCGCCGTGCTGGCGCCGGAAGACAGCTTGCCGGCCGCCGGCCAGGGCGCCATGGCCATCGAAATCCGCAGCGGCCGCGCGGACGGCGCCGACCTGGTGCGCCTGCTGGCGCCGCTGAACCATATTGATACGGCGCAAGCCGTCACGGCCGAGCGCAAGGTCTCGAAGATCTTCGGCGGCAGCTGCCAGATTCCGCTGGCCGCGTTTGCCACCGTCGATGGCGAACAGATGCGCTTGCGCGCCATGGTCGCCACGCCGGACGGCGCGCGCATGGCCAGCGCCGACGTCAGTGGCCCTGCCGGCGCGCCGGAACTGCTGGGCGAACAGGTGGCCGAACTGCTGCGCGGCCAGGACGCCGCCGGCATCCTCGCCTCATGCGCCGTTACCCCCGACAACCATGAAGGCCTGGCGCCGCATGCCTGACACGGTGGTGATCACGCGGCCCGCGGCGCAAGCGGGGCCGCTGGCCGCCAGGATCGCGGCGCTGGGCTGGCCCGTGACCCTGCTGCCGCTGCTGGAAATCCATGCGCTGGACGGTGAACAGGAATGCGCGCAGCTGCAAGCCGTGCTGGCGCGCCTGGCCGCTTACGACCTGGTGGCGTTTGTTTCGCCCAACGCCATCGACTGCGTCTTTGCGCACTTGCCCGCCTGGCCGCCAGGCGTGCCGCTGGCCGTGGTGGGCGAGGGCAGCAAGATGGCCTTGGCGGCGCACGGCGTCACGGATGCCAACGCCAGTATCACCAGTCCGCTCGACACGGCGCGCAGCGATTCCGAACACTTGTTGCTGGCGCTGGACTTGCCGGCCCTGCGCGGCAAGCGCGTGCTGATCGTGCGCGGCGATGGCGGGCGCGATTACCTGGCCGACGGCTTGCGCGCGGCCGGCGCCGAAGTCGAGTTCGTTACAGCCTACCGCCGCCAGGTGCCCAGGCTGACGCCGGCCTTGCGGGCGACCCTGGAAAACCTGTTGCAGCATAATAATGACTGGATCATCACCAGCTCGGAAGCGCTGCGCGGTTTGCTGGCGCTGCTGGGCGAAATGGGCGATGAAAAGACGGATGTTGTGAAAATGCAACAGCAGCATCTGATCGTGCCGCACGCCCGCATTGCACAAACGGCGGCGGCCCTGGGTTTTGCCCGTGTCACCCTGACAGGTTCAGGCGACGCAGGCGTGCTCGCCGCGTTACAATCACGACCATGAACGAAATGCCTACACTCTCCGAACCGAATGCAACGCCTGGCAGCGCCGTGAAGACGGCGCCGCAGGCGGCCGACCAACCTGCCGGCCGCGCGCCGACCCTGCTGGAGCAGCTGCAAAAGCCCATGAGCATCGCCGTCATCGTGCTGGCCGTGCTGCTGGCGGCGCAAAGCTGGTCGACCAGCAAGCAGATCCGCAACCTGCGCGAAGAGGTGGCCAAGCGCCTGCAAAAGGGCGATGTCAGCAATGCCGAAACGGGCGTGCTGGCGCGCAACGTGCAAGAAGGCACGAAAGAGCTGCAAATCAAGGTGGGCGCGCTGGAAAACCGCCAGAGCGAAACCCAGAGCCAGCAGCTTGCGCTGGAACAACTGTACAACGACTTGTCGAAGAACCGCGACGAGTGGGCGCTGACGGAAATCGAGCAAGTGCTGTCGACGGCCAGCCAGCAGCTGCAGCTGGCCGCAACGTGCCGGGTGCGCTGATCGCCCTGCAAAACGCGGACCGCAGCCTGTCGCGTTCCGACAAGCCGCAATTCATCACCATCCGCCGCGCCATCGGGCGCGACATGGAAAAACTCAAGGCTCTGCCCAGCGTCGATTCGACGGGCGTGGCCCTGCGCCTCGACGCCGTGATCGCCCAGATCGACTCGCTGCCGATGCTGTCCGACGAAACGCCGGCCTCGCCGGCCGCGCCGGAAAAACCAGGCAAGGCCAAGGCCAAGGCCGTGCGCGATGCCGGCGGCAAGCTGGTGGGACCGCCGGCGCCGGAACCGCTGTTGCAAACCGTGCGCGACGGCTGGAATAGCTGGAGCGGCGACATGTGGGCCGATGTGCGCCAGCTGATCCGCATCCGCCGCGTCGATACGCCGGAAGCGCTGATGCTGTCGCCGACGCAATCGTATTTCTTGCGGGAAAACGTCAAGCTGCGCTTGCTGAATGCCCGCATGGCTTTGTTGTCGCGCAATGAAACGGCGTTCCGCAACGACTTGATCGCCGCGCAGGATGCGCTGGCCAAGTATTTCGACACCCGCGCCAAGGGCACGCAGACGGCGCAAGCCCTGTTGCGCCAGGTGCAGGGCAGCAATCTGGCCATCGAAATGCCAACCTTGTCCGACAGCCTGACGGCTGTGCGCAACTACAAAGCGAAGTCCTGAGCCCATGCGTCTATTTCTCTGGTTACTCGCCCTGATGGCCGCGGCGATCGGTATCGCCGTGACGGCCCGTTTCAACCCCGGCAACGTGGTGCTGTTCTATCCGCCGTACCGCATCGACTTGTCGCTGAACTTCTTCCTGCTGCTGCAGGTCGTGCTGTTCGTGCTGCTGTACCTGCTGGTGCGCGCGGTGCGCGCCACCGTGCGCATGCCGGCGCAAGTGGCGGCCTACCGCCAGCGCAAGCGTGAGCGCGATGGCAACAAGGGCTTGCGCGAAGCCTTGAAGGCCCTGTTCGAAGGCCGTTTCGGCCATGCGGAAAAAGCTGCCCTGCGCGCCGCCGAGCTGGAAGAAAACGCCGGTCTGGCCGCGCTGATCGCGCGCGCGCGCGCCGCGCACCGCATGCGCCAGTCCGAGCGCCGCGACAGCTGGCTGTCCCGCGTCGAAGGCGATGCCAGCCTGAAAACGGCCCGTTTGATGACGGTGACGGAATTGCTGGTCGACGACCACCAGCCGGAAGCGGCCCTGGCCGCCGTGCGCGAACTCAACGCCAGCGGCACGCGCCATATCCACGCGCTGCAATGGTCGTTGAAGGCCGAGCAGCAGGCGAAGAACTGGCCGGAAGTGCTGCGCCTCGTGCGTTCGCTCGACAAGCACCGTGCCCTGCATCCGGCCCTGTCGTCGCGCCTGCGCGAGCTGGCCTACGACCATTTGCTGTCCGACCCATCGCATGACGCCGAATCGCTGATGCGCGTGTGGTCCAGCGTGCCGAGCGCCGACCGCGTCAAGCCGTATATCGCCTGCCGCGCCGCCACGGCCCTGAATGCGCGCGGCTTGCACGACGAAGCGCGCCTCGTGTGCGAAGAGTCGCTGGCCGCCGACTGGGACGAGCGCGTCGTGCGCGCCTACCGCGAAGCGGCGGCGCCCGCCGGCACGCCGGCCCTGCTGCTGCAGATCGAGCATTGCGAGCAATGGATGAAACAGCGTCCGCTGGACGCGGAACTGGCGCTGACCCTGGGCACCCTGTGCCTCAAGCAAAAACTGTGGGGCAAGGCCCAGCGCCACCTGGAGCAGGCTTTGTCCGACGCGAACGAGCCGCAGATGGTGCGCGACGCCCACCTGAAGCTGGCGCAGATGCACGATGCCTTGCAGCAGACGGAACAGGCCGCCGCGCATTACCGTCAATGCGCGCTGGCCACCATCCTGTAATCTGTTTCTCCAGACGTAAAAAAGCCGTTCAGTGCAGACTGAACGGCTTTTTTTATGCGCGCACTCCAGGGCGGAGTGCGTTGCTAATTACTTCTTCGGTACCGCAGTGCCTTCCGGCAAGGCATACGCGACCAGGGTGTCGCTCATCTTGGTGCCCAGCGAACCGTGGCCGCCTGCCATGACGACGACGAACTGGCGTCCCGACTTGTTCGACACATAGCTCATCGGCGTAGCCTGGCCGCCGGCTGGCAAACGGGCTTTCCAGATGACTTTGCCGTTGCTGACGTCGTAGCCGCGGATGTAGTAGTCGAGCGTGCTGCTGAGGAAGGTCACGCCGCCACCCGTGGTGACCATGCCGCCCAGGCTGGGCACGCCCAGTGGCAAGGGAATCGGCACGGGACCGCTGTCGCGCGTGGTGCCGTTCTTGTGCATCCACACTTTCTTCATGGTGCGCAGGTCGACGGCGGCCACATAGCCCCACGGCGGTGCCTGGCACGGGAAGCCCAGCGGCGACAAAAAGGCCTTGATTTCCACGGCGAACGGGACGCCCGTCTGCGGCTGCAAGCCCATTTCGCCACCCGTGCCGCCCTTGGCCGTCGTTTCCGCGCGCGGCACGAGTTTTTCCAGGAAGCCCATGTAGTCAGGGTTGACGATCAGCAACTGACGCACGGGGTCGATGGCCGCGCCGCCCCATTCGAAGATGCCGAGCGGGCCCGGCGAGATGACGGCGCCCTTGCCGGCCGTTTGCGGCGTGAACGGGCCTTCATAGCGGCGTTCCTTGAAGATGATGCGGCAAGCGAGCTGGTCGAACGGCGTGGTGCCCCACATGTCCGCTTCGCTGATATTGCGTTCAGGCAAGAAGGTCAGGGCCGAGAATGGCTGCGTGGGCGACAGGGTGTCGCCGGCGGCAGGATTGCTCGTTGGCACGGGTTTTTCCGGCGCCGGCACGACCAGGCTGCCATCGCGGCGGTCGATCACATAGATGTCGCCCCGCTTGGTTGTGGCGACGACGGACGGCACTTTGCCTTTCGGCGTGTCGATGTCGACCAGGCTCGGCTGGCCGCCGATATCCATGTCCCAGATATCGTGGTGCACGGTCTGGTAGACCCAGCGCACCTTGCCCGTCGCAAGGTCCAGCGCGACGATGGCGCTGTTGAATTTCTCGCCGTTCTTGTTGCGGTTGCCGCCCCAGGTATCGGGAGTTTCATTGCCCATTGGAATGTAGACCATGCCCAGCTTTTCATCGATGCTGGCCACGCCCCACGAGTTGGGCGAGTTGTTGGTGTAGTTCTTGCCTTCAGGGAAGGGCTTGGTATCTTCCGGCGTGGCCGGGTCCCAGTTCCACAGCAGCTTGCCCGTGACGGGATCGTAGCCGCGGATCACGCCCGATGGTTCTTCCGTCGAATGGTTGTCCGTCACGCTGGCGGCGATCACGGCCACGTTTTGCGCCACGGCTGGCGGGGAAGTTGGCATCAGGAAACCGCGCTTGATCATGGCCATGTTTTTATACAGGTTGACGACGCCGTTGTTGCCAAAGCTCTTGCACGATTCGCCCGTATCGGCATTGACGGCGATCATGGTGCCATCCATGGTGCGCCAGGATGCGGCGCGGGCATTCCATGCCAGCCGCTTCAGGGGCCGGGTTGTTCTTCGCGCGGCCCGCGTTGACGTCCCAGTAGGCGACGCCGCGGCAGATCATGTGCTGGTAGCTGGCCGCGTCGCGGTTGATCTTCGGATCGTGGCGCCAGATTTCCTTGCCCGTGTCCGGGTTCAGGGCGATGACGATATTGTGCGGCGTGCACAAATACAGCATGTCATTGACCTTCAGCGGCGTCACTTCATTGGCGATCTCGCCCGGGTCATTCGGACCCTTGAAGTCGCCCGTGTGGTAAGTCCAGGCTTCTTTCAGGCCGGAAATATTGGCCGGCGTGATCTGCGCGGCCGGCGCGTAGCGGTCGCCATAGCCGGAGCGGCCATACGCGGACCAGTCATTGTGCTCGACGCCGGGCGCGAAATCGCCGCTGGCCGTGGCGGCCATGCTGTCGGCAGGCACGTCGCCATGCAGGTCATGGTAGTCCTGGAACAGGGCGATGACGCCGGCGATGACGGTCAGCGCGACGGCGGCGGACAGGGCCGTCCTTCCCAATTGCGGCTGTTTCGCCGCGGCGGTTGGCGCCAGGCGGCGGCTGACGAAGGGCAGCAGCAGCCAGACGGCGGCGGCAAACCAGATGTCGAGGCGCGGCAACAATTGCCACCAGTCAAATTTCACTTCGATCACGGACCAGATCAGGGTGGCGAGCAGCAGCAGCGCCATGAATGGTTGCGCACTGCGCTTGCCTTGGAACACGAGCGCGCCTGCGATCAGCATGCCTATGCCGGCCAGCAAGTAGTACCAGGAGCCGCCGAGCGTGGCCAGCCAGATGCCGCCGCCCAGCAGGGCGAGGCCGAACAGAATGAAAATAACGCCAGTGACCTTTAATAAAGGACCGGGCCGGAAAGAGGGAATCATCATATTCCTTTTTGCAAGGATTTATCGGTGGCGCGTGATGCGCCATATTGAATTCAGGGAAGGCGTCGATTGCAGAATATACAAAGTTTGGAATCACCAGAATGTGACAGTTTATCAGAATTGATGATTGTCTTCCGGTAGTGCCATTTTTTGGCGGGGTCGCCATTTGAATCAGATAAACTCTTCAAATAAGAGCAAATATTATGCTGGAAGAGCAGATTGCGGGGCTGGATGGGCGTTCGGCGAAGCATGTTGAAACGCCCGCGTCATTATGTGCAGGCATCGCCGGATGCATGATAATGAAATTGTTGCTATAAGTGGCTGCAATAAATGCAATGCCGATTATAATAACCATGTTTGCCGCATGGTGATATTGAAATGAAAATACGCAGATATTCAAGATATTAATTCAGGCGTGAGCGTAGTATTACTTACGTGTTTTTACTTATTATTCTGGGCCGCCTGTTTATTCTTTCGCTGGCAGGCTGCGGGGGCCAGCGGGCCATGCATGCCACTGTTGCTGGCTGGACGCGCAAAACGCCGCCAGGCCGCTGCTGCATCGCACAAGCTGCCTGTACTTCGCTATAATTGCGCGGTTAAAACACCATCCGCTAATGAGGAACCCCATGAGTTTGAATAACGTCTCTTCCGGCCGCGACCTGCCGAACGATTTCAACGTCGTCATCGAAATCCCGATGAATGCCGATCCGATCAAGTACGAAGTCGACAAGGAAAGCGGCGCGATCTTCGTCGATCGCTTCATGGGTACCGCCATGCATTACCCGTGCAACTACGGCTACGTGCCGAACACCCTGTCGCCGGATGGCGACCCGGTCGACGTGCTGGTCATCACCCCGTTCCCGCTGATCCCGGGCGTGGTCGTGCGCTGCCGTCCTATCGGCGTGCTGAAAATGACCGACGAGTCGGGCGAAGACGCAAAAGTGCTGGCCGTGCCAGTCGACAAGGTCCTGTCGATCTACAGCCACTGGCAAAAGCCGGAAGACTTGAACGAGCTGCGCCTGCGCCAGATCCAGCATTTCTTCGAACACTACAAAGATCTGGAAAAAGGCAAATGGGTCAAGATCGACGGCTGGTATGGCCCTGAAGTGGCCAAGGAAGAAATCCTGGGCGGCGTCGCTGCCTACAAGGCAGATGCTGCAAAAGCCTAACAGCATCAGTTAAAAAACGCTCCCCGCCAGTCATGGCCGGGAGCGTTTTTTTATGCGCGAAACGGGCTGTGCTCGTTCAATTCATCGAGATAGGCATCGATGCCGCCCCGTTCCCGTTCGAGGAAGCGCTGCACGGCGTCGGCAAAGGCCGGGTGCGCCAGCCAGTGGGCGGACCAGGTCTTTTGCGGCAGGAAGCCGCGCGCCATCTTGTGCTCGCCCTGGGCGCCGCCCTCGAAAGTGGCGATGCCGTTGGCGATGCAAAATTCCAGCGGCTGGTAATACGCCGTCTCGAAATGCAGGCACGGTACGTGCTCGAGCGCGCCCCAGTAGCGGCCATACAGTGTGTCGGCCGTGTGGATCACCAGCGAGGCGGCAATGGCCCGGCCTTCGCGCTCGGCGATCACCAATAAAATATTCTGCGGCATGGCCGCGCCTATGCGCCGGAAGAAGTCCAGCGACAGATAGGGCGAGGAGCGGTGTTCCGCATAGGTATTGCTGTAGCAGCGGTGGAACAGTTTCCAGTCCGCGTCCGTGGCGTCCATGCCGCGCACCTGGCGCATGGTCACGCCCGCTTCCCGCACCTTGCGCCGCTCGGCACGGATATTCTTGCGTTTCTTGTGCTCCAGGGTGGCAAGAAATTGCTCGAAATCCGCGTAGCCGGGATTGAGCCAGTGAAACTGCACGCCGCTGCGCAGCAGGTAGCCGGCCTCGGCCAACTGGCGTGCCTCGCTTTCCGGAGGGAACAGGATGTGGCAGGACGACACCTCGCTGGCCTGCTGCTGGGCCTGCAGGAAGGCCAGCAGGGCGGCGCGCGCTTCGCCATCGCGGGCCAGCAGGCGCGTGCCGCTGACGGGCGTAAAGGGAATAGCGGACAATAGTTTCGGGTAATATTCGAGGCCATGTTGCTGATAGGCATCGGCCCAGGCCCAGTCGAACACGTATTCGCCGTACGAGTGCGTTTTGAGGTACAGGGGCAGGGCGGCGGCCAGCGTGTCTCCTTGCCACAGCGCCAGGTAATTCGGTTGCCAGCCCGTGTCCGCGCTGGCGCAGCCGGACTCGTGCAGCGCATGCAAAAAGGCATAGGAGAGGAAGGGAGTGGCCTCCGCCTTGGCGTCCGCCTGGCGCGCCAGCAGTTCTGACCAGGCCGCTTCGCCAATTTCAGCCAGGGTAGTGACGATAGCCGTGCGATAATTCATTGTTGTAGTGTGCATTCATCACTCTCGGGGCGCCGCCGTCGGCCTGCGCGCCCCTGTCTTGTTTAATAGAACGAAAAATATCCATCATCATCATGACAGTCAAAGTCGCAATTGCTCAAATGAATAGTACGGTCGGCGATCTGGCCGGCAACCGTGCCAAGATCTTCGACCTTTCCCGCCGCGCGTTCGAGGCGGGCGCCGATATCGTGCTCACGCCGGAACTGTCGCTGGTTGGCTATCCACCCGAGGACCTGTTGCTGCGCAATGCATTCTACGCAAAAACGCAGGAAGCGTTTGCGGCGCTGGCCCGCGACCTGGCCCAGTTCAAGGATATGCACGTGGTGGTGGGCTTGCCGCTGCAGGACGAGAAGGGCGTGCGCCACAATGCCGCTTCCGTGCTGGTCAATGGCGAAGTGCTGGGCACCTACCGCAAGCACGACTTGCCGAATACCACCGTGTTCGATGAAAAACGCTACTTTACGTCGTCGGACCAGGCTTTCGTGTTTGGCGTGAAGGGCGTGCGCTTCGGCATCAATATCTGCGAAGACACGTGGTTCGAGCACGCGCCGATGCGCGCCCGCGCGGCCGGCGCGCAAGTGCTGCTGGTGCCGAACGGCTCGCCTTATCACATGAACAAGCAGCATTTGCGCTATGAAACCATGCGCAAGAACGTCAGCGCGCAAGGCATGGCCCTCGTGTACGCCAACCTGGTCGGCGGCCAGGGAGGACGAGCTGATTTTCGATGGCGACTCGTTTGTCATGGATGCGGCCGGCACGATTTGCGCCCAGCTGCGCCATTTCGAGGAAGATCTGCAACTGGTCGAGTTCGACGGTGCCACGCCCGTGCCGCAGCCGCTGGCCACGCCGCTGACCACCGAGGCGCAGGTGTACCAGGCGCTGGTGCTGGGCGTGCGCGACTATATCGGCAAGAACGGCTTCCCTGGCGTGCTGATCGGCATGTCGGGCGGCGTCGATTCCGCGCTGACCCTGGCCATCGCCGTCGATGCGCTGGGCGCCGACAAGGTGCGCGCCGTCATGATGCCGTCGCAATTTACGGCCGATATCTCGTGGATCGACTCGCGCGACATGGTAAAACGTCTGAATGTGCGCTACGATGAAATTCCGATCAAGCAAACTTTCGACGCCTTCCGCGCCACCCTGGCCGAGGAGTTCGCGGGACTGGCGGAAGACGCGACGGAAGAAAACATCCAGGCGCGCATCCGCGGCACTTTGCTGATGGCCTTGTCGAACAAGCATGGCAGCATTGTGTTGACGACGGGCAACAAGAGCGAGATGGCGGTCGGCTATTGCACGCTGTACGGCGACATGGCGGGCGGCTTTGCCGTGATCAAGGATATCGCCAAGACGCTCGTGTACCGTCTGTGTGCATACCGCAACAGCATCACAAGCGTGATTCCCGAGCGTATTTTGACGCGCGGACCGTCGGCCGAGCTGCGCGCCGACCAGCTGGACCAGGATTCCTTGCCGCCGTATGAAATACTCGACGGCATCATGCAGATGTACATGGAAGAAAACCGGCCGATCGCCGACATTATCGAGGCTGGCTACCCGCCGGCCGACGTGGCGAAAATCACGCGCCTGATCAAGATCAATGAATACAAGCGTCGCCAGTCGCCGGTGGGCATCCGCGTCACGCACCGTGGCTTTGGCCGCGACTGGCGCTATCCCATTACGTCGAAGTTTTACGAATAACGTGGGGAACCCCGCCAAACCTACTGCGCAGCTCACTACCGGGCATCCGTTGCTCACCGTACTAAAGTACGGCTCCGCTACTCAACCCGGTATTGACCTTGCTCGCTACGGTTTTGCGGGGTCCCGTTAAGCCAGCTAATGAAGAACTGACGATTATCAATAAGGAGAAAGCCATGAAACAGATTACCGCCATCATCAAACCATTCAAGCTCGACGAAGTGCGCGAGGCCCTGGCCGATGTGAACGTGACGGGCTTGACCGTGACGGAAGTGAAGGGCTTTGGCCGTCAGAAGGGCCATACCGAGCTGTACCGTGGCGCCGAGTACGTGGTCGACTTCTTGCCGAAAGTCAAAGTCGAAGTGGTGGTGGATGACAGCGTGTCGGAACTGGTGGTCGACGCCATCATCAAGGCAGCCCGCACGGGCAAGATCGGCGACGGCAAGATCTTCGTGCGCGACGTGGAGCAAGTCATCCGCATCCGCACCGGCGAGACCGGTCCTGACGCAGTGTAAGTTTTTTCAGCCTGGGCTGCTGACCTTCAGCGTCCCAGGCGCATGTCGAATTTCCAGCAGATCAGGCGCAATATCGTGATGCCGCTGGCGCTGGTCCACAGCGCGAAGTCGTGCTCGGCGCCGAAGTGCATCTGCAATAAATAAGCCCAGCAGCCGAAAAACGCGCAGATGGCGTAGGGTTTTCCGTCACGAAACACCATCGGCACTTCGTTGCAGACGATGTCGCGCATCACGCCGCCGAAAATCCCCGTAATCACCCCCATCATCGAGGCAATAAAGATCGGCATGCCGGCGCGCATGGCTTCGGCCACGCCGGCGATGGCGAACATGCCCAGGCCGATGGCGTCGGCGATGACGATCAGGCGTTCCGAGACGATCTGGCGCAAATGCTGGATCAGGGGCGCGGCCGTCAGGGCCAGCACGAAGATCAGAATCGCGTATTCCTGGTGCGAAACCCAGAACAAAGGGCGCTTGTCGAGCAGGATGTCGCGCAAGGTCCCCCCCCGCCGAATGCCGTGATGAAGGCCACGACGAATACGCCGACCAGGTCCATGCGCTTGCGGCGCGCTTCGATGAAGCCGGAAAACGCGCCCACCAGGATGGCGATGACCTCAATGATCTTGATCAGCGAGCCAGGCGGCAGTTGGGGTGGCATCATGGGTGGAGCGCGTGCACGAGACGCTAAGCAGGAAATAATTGTCACAGGTTAACATGACACGGCCCCGAATGGTGACAAACGGGGCCGTGTGCGGGGTGTAACTTGTTACTGAATTGTAATTTCTTGCTGCTAGGGCTAGCGGATGGGCTGCAGCGCTGCCGAGAGCAGCACGACGAGGGCGCCATCGCCCCCTTCCGAGCGGCGCGCCTGGCAAAAGGCGACGACTTCATCCTTTTGCACGAGCCAGCTGTGCACCATCGATTTCAACACCGGTTCCTGACCTTTCGAGCCGAAACCCTTGCCGTGGATCACGCGCACGCAGCGCAGCTTGCGCCGCGTCGCCTGGTTCAGGAAGGCGCCGATGCCGTCGCGCGCGTCGTCGCGGCGCAAGCCGTGCAAGTCCAGCTCATCCTGGATGGGCCAGTGGCCCTTGCGCATCTTCTTGACCACGTCCGGCCCCACGCCGGGGCGGGCGTAGTTCAGGGCCGGATCGTTTTCCAGATAATGGTCGACTTCGAACAAGTCCGACAGCGATTCGCGCAGCACGGCCGCATCGTCCTCTTCCGGAGACAATTTTCGCGCCGGCTGCTGGACGCTGGCCGCGCCCGCCTTGGGCAGGCTGGGCACGTAGCGGTCCGACTCGGGCAGGCGCTTGACGCCGCCGATGCTGGCCTTGAACAGATTGCTTTCCACGGCCTGCACCTTGACCTGCTTGGCGCGTTCCGCTTCAGCTTGCGCGCGCGCGTCGGCCTGCTCCTTGAGCTGCTTGCTGACCGCTTTCAGGTCGGCAAAGTCTTTCATCGACGCCATGCGACGCTTACTCCTGGCCTTCCAGGTAGCGCTGGGCGTCCAGTGCTGCCATGCAACCCGTGCCGGCGCTGGTGATGGCCTGGCGGTAGATATGGTCTTGCACGTCGCCGGCGGCAAACACGCCCGGCGCGCTGGTGGCGGTGGCCATGCCTTCCAGGCCGGTTTTCGTCTTGATGTAGCCGTTGTGCATGTCCAGCTGGCCTTCGAAGATGCCCGTGTTCGGCTTGTGGCCGATGGCGATGAACACGCCGTGCACGCTCAATGCTTCGACCTTGCCGTCGATGGTCGACTTGATGTTCAGGCCCGTCACGCCGCCTTCGTTGCCCGTCACTTCATCCAGAGTGTGGTTATATTTCAACACGATCTTGCCTTCGGCAACCTTGGCATTCAGGCGGTCGATCAAGATCGCTTCCGCGCGGAACTTGTCGCGGCGGTGGATCAGCGTGACTTTATTGGCGATGTTCGACAGGTACAGTGCTTCTTCGACGGCCGTATTGCCGCCGCCGACGACTGCCACTTCCTGGTTGCGGTAGAAGAAGCCATCGCAGGTGGCGCAGGCGGAGACGCCCTTGCCCATGAATTCCGCTTCCGACGGCAAGCCCAGGTATTGCGCGGATGCGCCGGTGGCGATGATCAGCGTGTCGCACGTGTATTCGTGGCTGTCGCCCTTCAGGCGGATCGGCTTTTCATTGAGGAAGGTGGTGTGGATGTGGTCAAACACGATTTCCGTATTGAAACGCTCGGCGTGCTGCAGCAAGCGCTGCATCAGGTCCGGGCCTTGCACGCCCATGGGGTCGCCGGGCCAGTTTTCCACGTCGGTGGTGGTCATCAGCTGGCCGCCTTGTTCCACGCCGGTGACCAGCATCGGGTTCAGGTTGGCGCGGGCGGCGTAGACGGCGGCGCTGTAGCCGGCTGGGCCGGAGCCGAGGATCAAAACGCGGGCGTGTTTGGTAGTGGTCATGGGAAGCTTCTCTATGAGTGGGGTCTATCCGAATTGGGGGCATACGCGCGAAGAACAAGGCCGTATTGCGCTTGCGCAAGCAATCCTCGATTATAGACCAAGCCGCCTGTAGCGACGAATCGTGGGGCCGTCCGGGGCATATATGGCTTAGAATACTTCCTTATTATGGGAAATTCCCTTTCAGAAACATTTTTCACCTTGCAGCGCTTCCCAGAATGACTAAACCAGCCCAGGCCAATCAAAATAGCTACACCCGAAAACCGGTCGAACGCCGGCCCCTGCCCAACCGGCTGGTGCGGCTGCTGTCCGAGGCGCGCTGGTTCGCGCTGGCCGCGTTTGCCCTGTATTTCGTGCTGATACTGGCCAGCTTCAACAAGCTCGACCCGGGCTGGTCGCACGCCACTTCCGTCGACAAGGTGGCCAACCTGGGCGGCAAGCTCGGTGCGACCTTCTCCGATCTGCTGCTGTATATCTTCGGTTTTTCCGCCTGGTGGTGGTGCGTGTGGCTGCTGCGCACCGTGTGGAATGGCTATCGCCGCCTGAGTAAGCGCTTCCTGCTGGAAGAAGAGGACGTGGAGCGCGAGCACCATGTCGAGATGCTGATCCGCATCGTCGGCTTTTCCATCATGCTGATCGGCAGCATGGGTCTCGAATACCTGCGCATGGCGAAAAGCCTGCACGTGCAGCTGCCGCGCGACCCGGGTGGCGTGCTGGGCCAGCTGGTGGGACATTCGGCCCATGTGGCTTTCGGCTTCACGGGCGCCACTTTATTACTGTTGCTGCTGTTCGGCCTCGGTTTCAGCCTGTTCTTCCACGTTTCTTGGTTGCAAGTGGCCGAACGCATCGGCGGCGCTATCGAAGATGCGTTTAATTGGTTCGTGCTGCGCTACCAGGACCGCGAAGACCGCCGCCAGGGCGAAGTGGCTGCCGTGCGCCGCGACGAAGTGGTGGTCATCGAACGGGCCAAGCACGTGGAAAAGCACGTGGCCGCGCCACCCGTCAAGATCGAGCCGCAGGTGGTGACCGTGGTGAAATCGGAGCGCGTGGAAAAGGAACGCCAGGCGCATCTGTTCGAGAACCTGGGCGATGGCAAGCTGCCGCCGCTGTCCTTGCTCGATGAAGCGCCGCCCGTGGTGGAAACGGTATCCGTGGAAACCCTGGAGTTTACGAGCCGCCTGATCGAAAAGAAATTGTCGGACTTTGGCGTGGATGCCAAGGTAGTGGCCGCTTACCCCGGCCCTGTCGTGACGCGCTATGAAATCGAGCCGGCCACGGGCGTGAAGGGCAGCCAGATCGTGGGCCTGGCGCGCGACCTGGCCCGTTCGCTGTCGCTCACCTCGATCCGCGTCGTGGAAACCATTCCCGGCAAGAACTACATGGCGCTGGAATTGCCGAATACCAAGCGCCAGATCGTGCGCCTGACGGAAATCCTCGGCTCCAAGGTCTACAACGATGGCGTGTCCAGCCTGACGATTGCGCTGGGCAAAGATATCGCCGGCAAGCCCGTCGTGGCCGACCTGGCCAAGATGCCCCACTTGCTGGTGGCCGGCACGACCGGTTCCGGTAAATCCGTGGCATCAATGCGACGATTTTGTCGCTGCTGTACAAGTCCGACCCGCTCGACGTGCGATTGATCCTGATCGATCCGAAGATGCTGGAAATGTCCGTCTATGAAGGCATTCCGCACTTGCTGGCGCCCGTCGTCACCGACATGCGCCAGGCGGGTCACGCGCTGAACTGGGCCGTGAACGAGATGGAACGCCGCTA
Source organism: Janthinobacterium sp. TPC_1 (assembly GCF_056037845.1). Lineage (NCBI taxonomy): Bacteria > Pseudomonadati > Pseudomonadota > Betaproteobacteria > Burkholderiales > Oxalobacteraceae > Janthinobacterium > Janthinobacterium sp. TPC_1. The sequence continues at coordinate 3,539,793 of NZ_CP195157.1, forward strand.
CAAGCTGATGAGCAAGATGGGCGTGCGTAACCTGGCCGGCTACAACGCGAAGATTGCCGACGCGAAAAAGCGCGAAGAACACATCCCGAATCCGTTCAGCCTGACGCCGGACTCGCCCGAGCCGCTGGAAAAACTGCCGACCATCGTCATTATCATCGACGAGCTGGCTGACCTGATGATGGTGGTGGGTAAAAAAGTCGAGGAATTGATCGCGCGTATCGCGCAAAAGGCCCGCGCCGCCGGGCTGCACTTGATTCTGGCCACGCAGCGCCCATCTGTAGACGTGATCACGGGCTTGATTAAAGCCAACATCCCGACGCGTATCGCCTTCCAGGTCTCGTCGAAGATCGACTCGCGCACCATTCTCGACCAGATGGGCGCGGAAACCCTGCTGGGCATGGGCGACATGCTGTACATGCCGCCCGGCACCGGCTTGCCGATGCGCGTGCACGGCGCGTTTGTGTCGGATGAAGAAGTCCACCGCGTCGTCAGCCATCTGAAGCTGCAGGGCGAACCGAATTACATCGAGGGCATCCTCGAAGGCGGCACCCTGGAAGGCGATGGCGCCGAAGGCGGCGCGCCGGGCGAGGGCGGCGGCGAGGCCGATGCCCTGTACGACCAGGCGGTGGCGGTGGTGCTGAAAAACCGCCGCGCCTCGATTTCGCTGGTGCAGCGTCATTTGCGCATCGGCTACAACCGCGCCGCCCGCCTGCTCGAGCAGATGGAGCAGAGCGGGGTAGTGTCAACCATGCAATCCAATGGCAACCGGGAAATCCTGGTGCCGGCGGCCAGTGCCGAACAAGGGTAATAAATGAAAAGCAATACTTTCGCAGCAAAAATGATCATCGGCGCGGCCAGCGTTGCCTGCAGCCTGCTGTTCGCGGCCAGCGCCTCGGCCAGTGCCCTCGAGCAATTCAAGAGCTTTGCGGCCAGCACCAAGTCGGCCAAGGGCGAGTTCGTGCAGCGCCAGGTCAAGAAGGCGGACGCCAGCGGCAAGGCCAAAGTTTCCACGCCAGCCAGCGGCACGTTCGAGTTTGCCCGTCCCGGCAAGTTCATCTGGACCTATCTGAAACCGTACGAGCAGCTGCTGCAAGCGGACGGCGACAAGCTGTATATCTACGACAAGGACTTGAGCCAGGTGACGGTCAAGAAACTGGGCGACGCGCTCGGTTCCTCGCCGGCCGCCATCTTGTTCGGCAGCAACGACCTGGAAAAGAATTTCACCCTGGCAGAAGCAGGCACGCGCGATGGCCTGGAATGGCTGAAAGCCACGCCGAAAGCCAAGGACACGACGTTCGATGAAATCACCATCGGCCTGCGCAACGGCGTGCCGGAAGCGATGGAATTGCGCGACTCGTTCGGGCAGACCTCGGTGCTGGCGTTCAAGAATTTCCAGAAAAACCCGGCCTTATCTGCCAATCACTTTAAATTTGTCATGCCCAAGGGCGCCGACGTCATTAATAATTAAGACTGTCGCGCCTTGCGTATGAGCCGGCCTCGCAGCAATGCGGGGCTTTTGCATTCTTGTTAGGTAACTCATTATGGCGGATCTTTTTTCCACCGCACCGCGCCAGCCGCTGGCCGAAGCCTTGCGGCCTGCTACCCTCAACGAAGTCATTGGTCAGACGCATCTGCTGGGCGTAGGCAAGCCGCTGCGCCTGGCCTTCGAGGCGGGCAAGGCACATTCGATGATTTTATGGGGGCCGCCCGGCGTGGGCAAGACCACCCTGGCGCGTCTGATGGCGAACGCGTTCGACAGCGAATTCATCGCCCTGTCGGCCGTGTTTGCAGGGGTGAAAGATATCCGCGCAGCCATGGACCAGGCGCGCAACAGCCTGGACCAGTTCGGCAAGCACACCTTGCTGTTCGTCGACGAGATCCACCGGTTTAATAAATCGCAACAGGACGCCTTGCTGCCCTTCGTCGAATCGGGCCTGGTGACGTTCATTGGCGCCACGACGGAAAACCCCAGCTTCGAAGTGAACTCGGCGCTGCTGTCGCGCGCGCAAGTGTATGTATTGAAATCGCTCAACGAAGACGAGATGAAGCAGTTGCTGGCCAAGGCGCAGTCCACGGCCTTGACGCACCTGACCTTTGACGAGGCCGCCGCCGACACCCTGATCGGCTATGCGGATGGCGACGCGCGCCGCTTCCTGAACTTGCTGGAGCAGGCCGAGACGGCCGCCAGCTCGACGGGCACGACGGCCATCGACGCGGCCTTCGTCGACAATGCGCTCACATTAAATTCGCGCCGCTTCGACAAGGGCGGCGATAATTTCTATGACCAGATTTCCGCGCTGCACAAGTCCGTGCGCGGTTCCAACCCGGACGCCGCCCTGTACTGGTTTTGCCGCATGATCGACGGCGGCGCCGACCCGCGCTACCTGTCGCGGCGCATCGTGCGCATGGCCTGGGAAGACATCGGCCTGGCCGACCCCCGCGCCTTGACGATGGTCAATGATGCGGCGGAAACGTACGAGCGCCTCGGTTCGCCCGAAGGCGAGCTGGCCCTGGGCCAGGCCGTGATCTACCTGGCGATTGCGGCAAAGAGCAATGCCGGCTACAACGCTTTTAATACCGCCATGGCCTTCGTCAAGAAAGACAAGTCGAAGGAAGTGCCGGTGCACTTGCGCAATGCGCCGACGAAGCTGATGAAGGAACTCGGCTATGGCCATGCCTACCGCTATGCGCATGACGAGCCCGATGCCTACGCGGCCGGCGAAACGTATTTTCCGGATGGCATGGCCGAACCGGGCTGGTACCAGCCCGTGCCGCGCGGCCTGGAAAGTAAAATCGCCGACAAGCTGGCGTGGCTGCGCGAGCTGGACAGGAAAGCAGGAAAACCGGCCGGCAAGGGCTGAATTACAGTCCCAGCAAGCTAAAACCGTCGTCCTGCGGCGCGTAGCCGACCAGCCGGCGCGTCGCGTCGATGGATAGCCGTTTATAACGGTTGTCCGACACGCCATGCGCGACGTGGTAGCCGGCCGGCACGTCCGCCGCGATGCAGCGGGCCAGCAATTGCACCACGTCGCGTTCGCTGATGAAGGCGGCGATGTCGCGTGCGCTGTGCTGCTGGCCTGGCGCAAACCGGGCCACGTTGGCGATGCGCACGGCGATCGTCGTCATGCGATGCTGGTGCGCGAAGGCCGAGGCCACGCCTTCGCCGAAGGCTTTGCTGGCGCCATACATGTTGGCCGGGCGCGCTGGCATGCTTTCGTGCACTTGCGCGTCCAGCGGATAGCCTTCGATGGCTTGCGCGCTGCTGGCGAATACCACTCTTTTCACCCCCTGCGCCTGTGCCGCGCGGAAGATGTTGTGCGTGCCGACGATATTCGGCTGCAGCAATTGCGTATCGAAATCGGCGCTGGCGTGCGGCACGCCGGCCAGGTGCAGCACCACGTCGATATCGGTGCAGGCGGCCAGGCAGGCGGCGTAATCGCTGACGTCGAGCTGCATGGACGGGCAGGGCGCTTCGGCCAGCTTGCCTGTGTGCAGGTCGGCCAGGCGCAGGGAGAATTCCCCGTGCCGGCTCTTCCAGAAAACGGTGCCGATAACGCCGGCGGCGCCCGTGACGAGGACGCGCAGTGGTGGTGCTTGAGTCATGTATTCCTAATATTCAAGGTGTGAGGCAGTGCCAGGTTCAGCCAGCGCAGCAGGGCGGTGCGCGGTGCGGCCGTCCCATGCACGCGGATGCGTCCGCTACCGACGGCTTCGACCAGCACCAGGCCGTCATTCGGGATCGTGTAGCGTTCGCCGCTGTGCAGCACGCAATCCTCGAACTGGGCGTAGGCCGTGATCCAGGCCGTGCCGGACAGGCATTCGATGACCCTGGCGTGCGCTTTTTCCAGACGCAAAGGCCGTTCGCTGCGTAATTCGTGGTCGGTATGCATGGCATCGCTCCTGTTGGTGTGCTGACAGGAACAGCTTAGGCGCTTGCGGTGAACCATGACAGATGCAGGAAAACGAAATTGTCATGCATACAGTGCGCTTCATCGTACACTGTGCTTGTCAAAAAAACGGGCAACTGTATCTGTGCGTGCCGCGCGCGGCAGCCGCATACTGAAGGGATGAACATGAGCGCGCATTTGAATCTGTACGAGCACCTGGCCAACGAGCTGGGCGCCTTGATCGACGCGCGCGTGTTCGCGCCTGGCGACCGCTTGCCGTCGATCCGCCACCTGGCGCAGCAAAAGCGCATTTCCGTCAGCACCGTGATGCAAGCCTTGCGCCTGATGGAAGACCGGGGGCAGGTTGATGCGCGGCCCCAGTCCGGCTATTTCGTGCGCCACCGGGCGCCGCGCCGGCCCTGCAGCGCCGACGCCCAGCACTTGAAGGAGCCGGCCTTTGTCGGCATCAATAATCTGTTGATGCGCGTGCTGAAGGAAAACGAGGCGCCCGATATCGTGCAGCTGGGCACGGCCTGGCCGCCCGACGAGATTTTGCCCATCAAGCGCATGCAGCGCACCATCAGCGCGGTGGCGCGGCGCGAACCGGCTTTGTTGAGCAAGGTCAGCTGCTACGACGTCAGCGAAAGCAACTTCCTGCGCCAGGTCACGCGCCGCGCGCTGGATTGGGGCAAGCTGGACCCGCACGAGATCGTCGTGACGAATTCCTGCACGGAAGCGATCAGCCTGTGCCTGCGCGCCGTCGCCAGGCCGGGCGACACCATCGCCATCGAGTCGGCCACGTATTTCGTGCTGCTGCAGATGATCGAAAGCCTGGGCATGAAGGCGCTGGAAATCCCCACCGACCCGAAGACGGGGCCGTCGCTCGATGCGCTGGAGCTGGCCCTGCGCGCCGGCCTCGTGCAAGCGTGCCTGTTCGTGCCGAACGCGAATAATCCTTTGGGCTGTGTCATGCCGGAGACCAACAAGAAGCGTTTGGCGGGCTTGCTGTCGGAATTTAATATTCCGTTGGTGGAAGACGATGTATATGGCGACCTGTGCTTTGCACCGCAGCGCCCGTGGCCCGTGAAGGCTTACGATACGAGCGGCAATGTGCTGCTGTGCTCCTCGTTTTCCAAGGCCATCACGCCTGCGTCGCGCGTCGGTTACGTGCTGGCCGGGCGTTTCGCGCAGGAAGTGGCCCTGCTGAAAACCGTGTCGAGCGGCGCCACCAGCCATTTCTTCCAGGCCGTGCTGGCCGATTTTTTGGAAGGCAGCAGCTATGACCAGCAGCTGCGCAAGATGCGGCGCACCCTGGTGCAGCGCATCGCCCGCATGTCCGACGCCGTGGCGGCCAGCTTTCCGGCGGACTGCATGCTGTCCGAGCCGCAGGGCGGTTTCGTGCTGTGGGTGCAGATGCCGCCGCAAGTCGATGCGCTGGCCCTGCACGGCCACGCCATCGCCGGCGGCGTGGCGTATATGCCGGGCCAGCTGTTCTCGGCCTCGGGCAAGTTCGGCAATTACCTGCGCCTCAATTGCGGCAATGCCTGGACGCCGCGCATCGAGCAGGCCATCGGCCGCTTGGGCCGCCTGGTGCATGAGGCCTTGTAACTATTCTTTGCGTTTCAGTCCCGCATTTTCACCGTTCGCTCCCTGTTTTTCGCCGCTGGTCGCAAGCCGGTGGCCTTGTTTGCCGCCGTTGGCTAAAGTACCACCATACCAGCAGCAGTCAACCAAACAAACCAACCAGGAGTCACATCATGAACGCACTGAAAAACATGGAAATCACCTTTGTCGCCGCCGCCATCATCGCCATCGGCGCCAGCTTCGCCTCCGCAGGCGCACACACGGTGGAAGTGAGCGCCACGTCGACCCTGATTGCCAAGGCCGCCGACAGCACGATGCCTGTCGTGACCGTCACGCCCGCCGCCTGACCGCTGCCGAAAAAGCCGCCTTCATTTAAGCAATAAGCTATGCAGAAAATGTAAAGCGGGCGCGAGTGCCCGGCCAGGCTGCCATGACGATGGTTGACCTTGCGCAAAACTCATCGAAGTGAACTGGGTCTTGGTACAATGAGTGCTTTCGATACATCGGCACCGCCATCCACCCATGATAGATATCCAACTTCTCCGTAAAGACATCGCCACCGTCGCAGAACGCCTGGCGACGCGCAAATTCCAGCTCGACGTGGCAGGTTTTACCGCCCTCGAAGCCGAACGCAAGGCGATCCAGACGCGCACCGAGGAACTGCAGGGCAAGCGCAATGCGCTGTCCAAGCAAATCGGCATGTTGAAAGGCAAGGGGGAAGACACCTCGGCCGTGATGGCGCAAGTGGCCGGCCTGGGCGATGAATTGAAAGCCGATGAAGCGGCCCTGAGCGTAGTGCAAGCCAAGCTGAGCGATTTCATCATGGCCGTGCCGAACTTGCCGCATGAATCGTCGCCCCTGGGCACGGACGAGTCGGGCAACGTGGAAGTGCGCAAGGTCGGCACGCCACGCACTTTTGACTTTGAAGTCAAGGATCACGTCGACGTGGGCGGCCCGCTGGGCCTCGATTTCGAAGTGGCCACCAAGCTGACCGGTTCGCGCTTCTCCGTCATGAAGGGCGGCATCGCCCGCCTGCACCGCGCACTGGCGCAATTCATGCTCAACACGCATGTGGACGAGCATGGCTACACGGAATGCTATACGCCGTACATGGTCAACGCCGATTCCCTGCGCGGCACGGGCCAGCTGCCGAAATTCGAAGCCGACCTGTTCTCGGTGAAAAAAGGCGGCGCGGAAGGCGAGGGCGAGACCTTCTACCTGATCCCGACGTCGGAAGTGTCGCTGACCAATATCGCGCGCGATGAAATCCTGGCGCTCGATCAACTGCCCCTGAAAATGACGGCCCACACGCCATGCTTCCGTTCGGAAGCGGGCAGCTACGGCCGCGACACGCGCGGCATGATCCGCCAGCACCAGTTCGACAAGGTGGAAATGGTGCAAGTGGTGCACCCGGACACCTCGTACCAGGTGCTCGATGAAATGGTCGGCCATGCGGAAGCCATCTTGCAACGCCTGGGCCTGCCATACCGCGTAATGTCGCTGTGCACGGGCGACATGGGTTTCGGCGCCACCAAGACCTTCGACCTGGAAGTGTGGCTGCCGGCGCAAAACACCTACCGCGAAATTTCGTCCCTGTCGAACTGCGAAGCCTTCCAGGCCCGCCGCATGCAGGCGCGCTTCCGCAACGCCGCCGGCAAGCCGGAACTGGCGCACACCCTGAACGGCTCCGGCCTGGCAGTGGGCCGCACCCTGGTAGCGGTGCTGGAAAACTACCAGCAGGCAGACGGCAGCGTCGAGATCCCGCCAGTGCTGCGCCCGTACATGGGCGGCCTGACGCATCTGAAGGCTTAAAATAGTCCTTTTCTTTTTGTCGCGGGCTGCTATAATCTTGCCTTCTCGCAGCAATGCGGGAAAAGACCGCAGCAAATGGAGAGGTGGCAGAGTGGTCGAATGTACTTGACTCGAAATCAAGCGTACGTTAAATCGTACCGTGGGTTCGAATCCCACCCTCTCCGCCAGAACAAATAGAGAAAGCTCCCGCAAGGGAGCTTTTTTTATTTGTGGCGGCGGAAAGGAGTACGCCCCCTGCGGGGCGTACGCGTGGGATTCGAAGACGAGCGCGTATTCGCGCGAGGCTCCCCGAATCGTCCAGATAGGTTTTGGTTTGCCAGCCCTCAGTTGCAAATCACCAATAAAACCCCTACCCAACTGAACAATGCCCATGCTAAAATAGCGCCTCGTTCAAACAGGCATGCCAGTTTGAATGAATAGACCGCAGTAAACGGAGAGGTGGCAGAGTGGTCGAATGTACTTGACTCGAAATCAAGCGTACGTTAAATCGTACCGTGGGTTCGAATCCCACCCTCTCCCCAGAATAAATAATAAAAGCTCCCGCAAGGGAGCTTTTTTTATTGGGAACGCCAAAAAGCTTGCGACACATCAACGCAGGTAGAAAAACCGCCCAAAGCGCGCAGCGCAAGGCGTTTTTTCCTCCATTCAAGCTCTAATTGCCAGCGCCGCCACGAACTCAAGCTAGTGCACCAGCCGCGCCACCGCAAACGCCACACTCGACAGCGCAATCATCGTCCCCACGCAAGACAGGATGACAGTCGACTTCGCCTCAGCCACATCGGACCTGGTCGCGTAATTGGAGCGCACCACCGCCAAGTCCAGTTTCAAGCTGCTGACATCCGTCTTGAGGACAGTGACATCCGTTTTCAGGCCGGCGACATCCACTTTAAGGTCTGTCACATCCACCTTGAGACCAGCGACATCCGTTTTCAGGTCTGCCACATCCACTTTGAGGCCAGCCACATCCGTTTTCAGGTCCGCCACATCCGTTTTCAGACCAGCCACATCCACCTTGATGCCAGCCACATCAACCTTCAAATCAGCAACGTCCAGTTTCACGCCGGCCATGTCTTTTCCCAGTGTGTTGACTTGCTCGTCCATGGCGCAATCCTCCGTGCTTGTCACTGCATGCTCCTCGATTTTTTCACCGCTGTCAAACAGTGTCCCGAGGGTATCGCGCATGGCTTTGCTATTGTTTGCCAGGCGTTGTGCCAGTGCCGTCACGCGCTGCAAGTCGGCCATTCCTTCGCCCTGTAGCTGCTCCGTGGCAGTCTGCAATTCGACGGTGATCTGCTCGCTGAGACTGGCTGCGACCTGCAGCCACGCATCGATCTTGCGCTGGCGCGCCTGTTGCGTGAGCGCGTCATGCCGCACCCGCGTATCGCTCAGCTTGTGCATGCTGTTCATGCCACGTCCTCTACAGTCTGGGGCCGATGCCGCTGCTGTCCACGCTACCCCTTGCCGATGCACCCCACCTTGACCCCGCTCAGCCTATGTTAATCTACCCCCTCCCATCCCGACCCCACCAATAAAAGCAATGAGCCGATTCTGGAGCAACATCGTCAGCGAGCTGACCCCCTACGTCCCCGGCGAGCAGCCGAAACTGCCCGACCTGGTGAAACTCAACACCAACGAAAACCCCTACGGCCCGTCGCCGCAGGTGCTGGCCACCCTGCGCGAAGCGGCCAACGACAGCCTGCGCCTCTACCCCGATCCCACGGCCAGCGAACTGAAGCAAACCCTGGCCGCCTACCACGGCCTCAACAGCGAGCAAGTGTTCGTCGGCAACGGTTCCGACGAAGTGCTGGCGCTGGCCTTCATGGCCTTGCTCAAGCACGATGCGCCCTTGCTGTTCCCGGACATCAGCTACAGCTTCTATCCCGTGTATTGCAAGCTGTACGGCATCGATTACCGCACGGTCGCGCTCGACGACACCATGCGCATCCGCCCCGAAGACTACCAGGGGCCGTGCGGCGCCATCATCTTCCCGAATCCCAACGCGCCCACGGGCGTGGACTTGCCGCTGGCCGGCGTGGAAACCTTGCTGCGCGACCATCCCGACGCCGTGGTGGTGGTCGATGAAGCGTATGTGGATTTCGGCGGCGAGAGCGCCGTGGCCCTGGTCGACCGCTATCCGAACTTGCTGGTGGTGCAGACGTTCTCGAAATCGCGTTCGCTGGCCGGCTTGCGCGTCGGCTGCGCCTTCGGCCATGCGGACCTTATCGAGGCGCTGGAACGGGTGAAGAACAGTTTCAACTCGTATCCGCTGGATCGGCTGGCGCTGGCCGGCGCCGTGGCCTCGCTGCATGACGAAGCGTATTTCCAGCAGACGCGCCAGGCCGTCATCGCCAGCCGCGAACAGCTGACGGCGGACCTGGCGGCGCTGGGCTTCGAAGTGCTGCCGTCCGTGGCCAACTTCGTCTTTGCCCGCCATCCGCAGCATGACGCGGCGCAACTGGCGGCCGGCTTGCGCGCCAGATCGGTGATCGTGCGCCATTTCAATGCGCCGCGCATCAGCCAGTATTTGCGCATCAGCATCGGCAACCCGGCAGAATGTGCGGCCCTGATGGCGGCATTGCGCGCAGTGGTGTGACGCCATGCTGACCTTCGTACCTGCCAGCATCGCCGATGGCGAGGCGCTGGCCAGCCTGCGCGTGGCCGCCATGCGCGAAAGCCTGGAGCGCATCGGCCGCTATGATCCGCAGCGGGCGCGCCAGCGTTTCCTGGCCACCTACGACCCCGCCTGCACGTGGCAGTTGCGCCACGGCGGCGCGCTGGCCGGCTTCTATGTGTTGCGCCCGCAAGCGGATTATTTGCTGCTCGACCACCTCTACCTGGCGCCGGAATGCCAGCGGCAAGGCATGGGCGCGGCCGTGCTGGCGCGCGTGTTTGCCGAGGCCGATGCGGCCCGCAAGAGCGTGCGCGTGGGCGCCTTGCGCGGCAGCGAGGCGAACCGCTTCTATGTGCGTCACGGCTTCGTGGCGGATGGCGAGGAAGAGTTCGACCTGTATTACGGCGCGCTCCCGCGCCTTGATGCTGCCGGCGGCGACTGTTTGTGCAACAATAATCGGATTCACACATCGACAGGACGGACAAAATGGCAAAAGTGGCATTCATCGGTTTGGGCGTCATGGGTTTCCCCATGGCAGGTCACCTGGCGGCGGGCGGGCACGACGTCACCGTGTACAACCGCAACCCGGCCCGCGCGGCAGCCTGGCTGGAGCAGCACAAGGGCAGCAGCGCCGCCACGCCGGCCGCGGCCGCTGCCGGCGCCGAGTTCGTCTTCACCTGCATCGGCAACGACAATGATCTGTATCAAGTCATCCTGGAAGAGGGCGGCTTGCTGTCCGCCATGGCGCCGGGCAGCATCCTGATCGACCATACGACGGCGTCCGCCGAAGCGGCGCGCACCATCCACGCGGCGGCGAAGGAGAAGGGCGTGTTCTTCCTCGACGCGCCCGTGTCCGGCGGCCAGGCCGGTGCGGAAAACGGCAAGCTGACGGTGATGGTGGGGGCGCGATGCCGAGGCGTATGCACGGGCCGAGCCCGTCATCGCGCTGTTCTCGCGCGCCGTCACCTACATGGGCGCTTCCGGTTCCGGCCAGCTGACAAAAATGGTCAACCAGATCTGCATCGCGGGCCTCGTGCAAGCCTTGAGCGAGGGCATCGCCTTTGCGGAAAACGCGGGCCTCGATGCGGCGCTGGTGGTGGACGTGATTTCCAAGGGCGCGGCGCAGTCGTGGCAGCTGGAAAACCGGGGCAAGACCATGATCGAGCGCAAGTTCGACTTCGGTTTCGCCGTCGACCTGATGCGCAAGGACCTGGGCATCTGCCTGGCCGAAGCCAAGCGCAACGGCAGCGACTTGCCCGTGACGACCTTGACGGACCAGTTCTATGGCGAAGTGCAGCAGGCGGGCGGCAACCGCTACGACACCTCCAGCCTGATCACCCGCCTGAACAAAAAGTAACTTTTTAACGCTTAAGTAAAGAGCGGCGCGTCCCTGCCCAGGGCCGCGCCGCTCGTCGTTTACGGGGGGGGGAAGTAAAAAACGTCAGTTTCCGGAACATCTGGTTTCGATTTTCATGGAAAAGCATGGACTTCGCTAGCTCATCGTGTATTATTAAAAAACGAGATGAAATGTCCCAATTTTTAAAACATTATGAGCGGACCAGCATGAAAACTAACTCCTCAGCGATAACACGCGTTGTCGACAAGAACATTCCCTATTTGTCTTCCGCCGTTGCCATCTGGCGCCCCCGCGCCGTGCTGCGCAGCTGGCCCGGCGTGGCCATCGCGCTGGTGATCGCCCTGTCGGCCACTTTTATTTCCAGCAATTACGGCGGCCCCCAGCTGCTGTACGCGCTGTTCTTCGGCCTGGCCTTCCACTTCCTCGCGTCCGACCCCACCTGCAAGCCCGGCATCGAGTTTTGCAGCAAGGTGCTGCTGCGCACGGGCGTGGCCCTGCTGGGCGCGCGCATCACTTTTAATCAGATCGCCTCGGTGGGCGTGACGCCGCTGCTGATCGTCGTCGGCGGCCTGGTGGCGACTTTGGGCTTCGGCTACCTGCTGGCTCGCTGGCTGAAACGTCCCATCACGGAAGGCATTCTGTCGGGCGGCTCGGTGGCCATCTGCGGCGCGTCGGCCGCGCTGGCCATCTCGGCCGTGCTGCCGCAAACCAAGGAAAACGAGAAATTCACCCTGCTGACGGTGGTGGGGGCGTGACGTCGCTGTCGACCCTGGCCATGATCGTCTACCCGCTGCTGGTCAAGCTGCTGGGTTTTGACCCGACGGAAGCGGGCGTGTTCATCGGCGGCACGATTCATGATGTAGCGCAAGTGGTGGGCGCAGGCTATCTGGTGAGCAACCATACGGGCGACGTCGCCACCTTCGTGAAACTGACGCGCGTGGCCTGCCTCGTGCCCGTCGTGCTGGGCCTGTCGATCATGTTCAAGCGCAAGGACGGCAAGAGCGAAGTGGACGCGCCGCCGCTCGTGCCGTTCTTCCTGATCGGCTTTGTCTGGCTCGTCATTACCAACAGCCTGGGCCTGATCCCGCAGGAAGTGAATGGCTGGATCAACAATGCCTCGCGTGCCTGCCTGGTCATTGCGATTGCCGCCCTGGGCGTGAAAACTTCGTTCCAGTCGCTCGCCTCGCTGGGCTGGCGTCCCGTGATCATGCTGGTGATGGAAACCGTGTGGATCGCCGCCTTCGTCGCCATCGCCGTCCTGCTGACGCGTTAAACGGAACGGCCCTGCCATGAAGATCCTTGTCCTCGGCGCCGGCGTGGTCGGCACGGCATCGGCCTGGTATTTGCGCCAGGCGGGCCACGACGTGCGCGTGCTCGAGCGCCAGGCGGGCGCGGCGCAGGAAACCAGTTTTGCCAACGGCGGACAGATTTCCGTCTCGCATGCGGAACCGTGGGCCAATCCCGCCACCCTGCGCAAGGTCTTGAAATGGCTGGGCAAGGACGACGCGCCGCTGCTGTTCCGGCCCCGCCTGGACCCGCTGCAATGGCAGTGGGCCTTGCACTACCTGCGCGAATGCCTGCCATCGCGCGTGGCGCGCAATATGCGCCAGATCGTCGCCCTGGCCGAGTACAGCCGCCAGAGTCTGCAAGCCTTGCGGCGCGAGACGGGGATTACCTATGATCACCTCGAGCGGGGCATTCTGCATTTTTATACGGACCAGCAGGAGTTTGACAAATCGCAAGCGGGCGCCGCTCTCTTGCGCGAACTGGGCTGCCCGCGCAACACCGTCAGCGCCGATGAAGTGATACGGCTGGAACCGGCCTTGCGCCACGCGCGCAGCCGCATCGTCGGCGGAGACTTCACGGCCAGCGACGAGTCGGGCGACGTGCACCTGTTTACCACGGCGCTGGCCGCCCGCGCCGCCGCTGCCGGCGTGGATTTCCAGTACGGCACCACGGTGACGCGGCTGCTGGCGGACGGCGAGCGCATCGCGGGCGTGGAATGCATCGATGCGCAGGGCCGCCACCGCCTGGAATACGCGGACGCCGTGGTGGTGGCCATGGGCAGTTTTTCCGCGCCGCTGCTGCAGCCGCTGGGCATCCGCCTGATGTTGTATCCGGGCAAGGGCTATTCCGCCACGTATCCGATTATCGACCCCGTCAGCGCACCGAGCGTGTCGCTGACGGACGATGGCCATAAGCTGGTGTTTTCGCGCCTGGGCGAGCGCCTGCGCGTGGCGGGCACGTGCGAGCTGAACGGCTACACGCGCGAACTGAACCCTGTGCGCTGCGCCGCCATCACGCGCCGCGTGCAGGCGCTGTTTCCCCACGCCTGCGATTACAGCGACCCCGTCTACTGGGCCGGCTTGCGCCCCCTGACGCCGTCGAATGTGCCCTACATCGGCGCCACGCGCTATCGCCAGCTCTACCTCAACACGGGCCACGGCACCCTGGGCTGGACCATGGGCTGCGGCGCGGGCAGGGCGATCGCCGACCTCGTGTCGGGACGGCGGCCCGACGTCGATTTTGCGTTTTGCGGCGAAGCCCCCCGGCATGAGGCCGCTTTGGTTCAACTTAGGAGAGCACCACGATGAGAGACGACGCCATCCCCAGCCATACCCCCGGCGGCCTGACCCTGGCCGGCACCACCTACCAGTCGCGCCTGCTGGTGGGCACGGGCAAATACAAGGATTTCGAGGAAACGCGCCTCGCCATCGAGGAAAGCGGCGCCGAGATCGTCACCGTCACCATCCGGCGCGTGAATATCGGCCAGGAAAAGGGCGAGCCGAACCTGCTCGACTTCATCCCGCCGTCGAAATACACGATTTTGCCCAACACGGGCGGCTGCTACAACGCGCGCGACGCCGTCTACACCCTGCAACTGGCGCGCGAGCTGCTGGGCGGCCACCAGTTGTGCAAGCTGGAAGTGCTGGGCGATGAAAAGACCCTGTTCCCGAACATGCCGGAAACGTTAAAGGCGGCGGAGCAGCTGGTGAAGGATGGCTTCCAGGTGATGGTGTATTGCAGCGACGACCCCATCCAGGCGCGCATGCTGGAAGACATCGGCTGCATCGCCGTCATGCCGCTCGCGTCATTGATCGGCTCGGGCATGGGCATTTTGAATCCGTGGAATCTGTCGCTGATCATCGAGCAAGCCCGCGTGCCCGTGCTGGTGGATGCCGGTGTCGGCACGGCGTCGGACGCCGCCATCGCCATGGAACTCGGTTGCGACGGCATCCTGATGAATACCGCCATCGCGGCGGCGCGCGAGCCGATCCGCATGGCGCGCGCCATGAAACTGGCAGTGCAGGGCGGACGCGAGGCCTATCTGGCCGGGCGCATGCCCCGGAGAGCGGGCGTCATGAGCGCTTCGCCCTCGTCGCCGATGGCCGGGCTGATCGCCTGAGCCGCCGCATTTACCGCATTTACCGCAGTTTGCAGCACCGTTGTTGATTCTGTTTGAAGCACCCATAAAAACCACAATACCTGGAGATGACATGAAACACACACTCGTAGCGGCAGCCATCCTGGCCTCCTTCTTCGCCGGCAACGCCAGCGGCCAATCGTCCGTCACCGTGTACGGCTTGCTCGACGCGGGCTTGACGTCCGAGCACGGCGGCGCGGACGGTTCCGTCACCAAGCTGGCCACCGGCGTGCAGTCGGGCAGCCGCATCGGCTTCAAGGGTACGGAAGACCTGGGCAACAATCTGAAAGTCAATTTCCTGCTGGAAAATGGCCTCGACGTGGACACGGGCGCCAACCGCCAGGGCGCCTTGTTCGGGCGCAAGGCCTACGTGGGCCTGTCGGGCGGCTTCGGCACCGTGAACCTGGGCTTGCAGCACAACCCGCTGTTCACGGCGCTGGACAATATCGACCCCTTCGAGACGGGCCTGACGGGCGCCTCGATCAACCTGATGAGCGTGGCCAGCCTGCGCACGAAAAATTCCATCATGTACGAGACGCCCAAGGTCAAGGGCCTGTCGGCATCGATCATGTATGGCCTCGGCGAAAAGCCGGACAGCAATACGCTGGGCCGCACCATCGACTTTTCCATCGACTACGCCAACGGCCCGCTCGTGCTGACCCTGGCGCACGACAACCGCAAGGACACGCCATTGAACACGGCGAAAGTGACCTTGCTGGGCGGCACCTACGACTTCGGCCCCGCCAAGCTGCATGCCGCGTATGAAACGGACAAGGACGATGCGGGCACGGATTTCCGCAACTACATGGTGGGCGCGTCGGCTCCCGTGGGCGCGGCCGGCAGCGTGATGGCGTCGTACATCCGCAAGGATGACCGCACGAATGCGCGCCGCGGCGGGCGCCAGCTGGCCATCGGCTACACGTATGCCTTGTCCAAGCGCACGAACCTGTACACCTCGTACGGGCGCATCAGCAACGATGGCGCTGGCACCAACTTCGTTGGCGACGCCTCCAGCGGCGGCAGCGTGCCCTTGCCTGGGCATAACTCGAGCGCCTTCACGGCCGGCATGCGCCTGAAGTTCTAAACGCGGCAGTGCAGGTAGCGATGGCGGCTTGTCTGTTGCGGATAAGCCGCCATTGTTGTTTCAGGAGTGGGGCAAAGTCGCAGATTCCGGATTCAGGAATGAAACAGTCCGATTTTTCATGAATTTTCATTGACAGCGCATTTCGCAACCGTTAAATTGAACACGTATTTCAAATATCGGAACAAAATATACCGATTTTTCATAAAACCGTAAGGAGACTGAGCCATGACCGATTTGTCCGACCAAAAAGCCGCCGCCGCTGCCGTTCCCGTTGGCCCGCAAAAGATGACGCCTTCCGAAGCGTTCGTGGAAACCCTGGCCGCCAATGGCGTGACCGACATGTTCGGCATCATGGGCTCGGCCTTCATGGACCCGATGGACATTTTTGCGCCGGCCGGCATCCGTTTGATCCCCGTCGTGCACGAGCAGGGCGCCGGCCACATGGCCGACGGCTATGCCCGCGTCTCGGGCCGCCATGGCGTCGTCATCGGCCAGAACGGCCCCGGCATCAGCAATTGCGTCACGGCATTGCGTCACGGCCATCGCCGCCGCCTACTGGGCGCACACGCCCGTCGTGATCATCACGCCGGAAACGGGCACGATGAGCATGGGCCTGGGCGGCTTCCAGGAAGCGAACCAGTTGCCGATGTTCGAGGAATTTACGAAATATCAAGGCCACGTGACGAATCCGGCCCGCATGGCGGAATTCACGGGCCGCTGCTTCGACCGCGCCATGTCGGAAATGGGTCCGACGCAATTGAACATCCCGCGCGACTATTTTTATGGCGAAATCAAGGCGGAAATCCCGAAGCCGAACCGCCTGGACCGTGGCGCCGGCGGCGAACAAAGCCTCAACGATGCGGCGGAGCTGCTGGCCAAGGCCAAGTTCCCCGTGATCATCTCGGGCGGCGGCGTCGTCATGGGCGAAGCGATCGAAGAGTGCAAGGCCCTGGCCGAGCGCCTCGGCGCGCCCGTGGTGAACAGCTACCTGCACAATGACTCGTTTCCCGCCAGCCACCCGCTGTGGTGCGGTCCGCTCGGCTACCAGGGTTCCAAGGCGGCGATGAAACTGATCGCCCAGGCCGACGTCGTCGTCGCCCTCGGTTCGCGTCTGGGACCGTTCGGCACCCTGCCGCAGCACGGCATGGATTACTGGCCGAAGAACGCCAAGATCATCCAGATCGATGCGGACAACAAGATGCTGGGCCTGGTGAAAAAGATTTCGGTCGGCATCTGCGGCGACGCCAAGGCGGCCGCCAAGGCGATTATTGCCCGCCTGGATGGCAAGACGCTCGACTGCGATGCGACGCGCGACGCGCGCTATGCCACCGTGCAAGCGGAAAAGGCCGCGTGGGAAGAGGAATTGACGAACTGGACCCATGAAAAGGATGCGTACAGCCTGGACATGATCGAAGAGCAAAAGAAAGAGCCGGGCAACTATCTGCACCCGCGCCAGGTGCTGCGCGAGCTGGAAAAAGCCATGCCGGAAGACGTGATGGTGTCGACCGACATCGGCAACATCAACTCGGTGGCGAACAGCTACCTGCGCTTCGAAAAGCCGCGCAGCTTCTTTGCGGCGATGAGCTTTGGCAATTGCGGCTACGCGTTTCCGACCATTATCGGCGCGAAAGTTGCCGCGCCGCACCGTCCAGCCGTGTCGTATGCGGGCGACGGCGCCTGGGGCATGAGCCTGATGGAAACGATGACCTGCGTGCGCCACAACATTCCCGTGACGGCCGTGGTGTTCCACAACCGCCAGTGGGGCGCGGAAAAGAAGAACCAGGTGGATTTCTACAACCGCCGCTTCGTGGCCGGCGAGCTGGACAACCAGAGCTTTGCCGAGATTGCGCGCGCCATGGGCGCCGAAGGCATCACGGTCGACAAGCTGGAAGACGTGGGCCCGGCCCTGAAGAAGGCGATCGACATGCAGATGAATGAAGGCAAGACGACCATCATTGAAATCATGTGCACGCGCGAGCTGGGCGACCCGTTCCGCCGCGATGCGCTGAGCAAGCCTATCCGTCATCTGGACAAGTACAAAGACTACGTGTAATCAGTCAGCCCGATCCTTGTATGACCCCGGCATCGCGCCGGGTTTTATGTGCCGGAGCCATTGCTTCATGCTTCCATGGTTCCGGCACTTTTTTTACCGAATTGGAGTCGCCATGAAAGCCCTGCACCGCATCATCGAGCAAGCCCGCGCCGTGCCGAAAAACATCGTCTTGTGCGAGGGCGGCGATGCGCGCGTGCTGCAGGCGGCCGCGCGGGCCGCCGCCGAAGGGCTGGCGCACATCACCCTCGTCGGCAAGCCGGCCGCCATCCTGGCGCTGGCGCATGAACACGGGCTGGATCTCGATGCCGTGCGCCTGGTCGACCCGGCAACGTCCGACGAGTCGGAACACTATGCCCAGCAATTGTTTGTGCTGCGTCAAGCAAAGGGCATGACGGTGGAGCAGGCGCGCATCGCCGTGCAAGACCCGCTGTGCTACGCCAACCTGATGGTGCGCCTGGGCGACGCCGACGGCTGCGTGGCGGGGGCCGTGCACACGACGGCCGACGTGGTGCGCAGCGCCATCCAGATCATCGGCGTCGATCCCGCCTTCAAGCTCGTGTCGAGCTTTTTCCTGATGATGCTGTGCGAACCGTTTCACAGCCTGAAGGGCGGTTTCATCTTTTCCGACTGCGCTTTAGTGGTCGACCCGAAGGCGGAAGAGCTGGCCGACATCGCCATGGCCGCCGCCGACAGCGCGCAAGCCTTGCTGATGGAAGAACCGAGGGTCGCCATGCTGTCGTTTTCCACCAGCGGCAGCGCCCACCATGCGGCCGTCGACAAGGTGCATGCGGCCGCGGACCGGGTCAAGGCCCAGCGTCCGCTGCTGGCCATCGATGGCGACGTGCAGCTCGATGCGGCCATCGTGGCCGAAATTTCGCAGAGAAAAGTCAAGGATTCCGTCGTCAACGGCCGCGCCAACGTGCTGGTGTTCCCGAACCTGGACGCGGGCAATATCGGCTACAAGCTGGCCGAACGCATGGGCGGCGCCGTCGCCATCGGGCCCTTGCTGCAGGGCTTGAACAAGCCCGCCAACGATTTGTCGCGCGGCTGCAGCGCGATTGATGTGTACAACGTGATTGCCGTGACGGCCGTGCAGGCCCAGGGTGGGCGCTGAGTTGTTCAGCTTGCCCGTGCTGGCGCTGCTGGGCGTGGTGGCGGCCGGCACGTATTTCCAGACCGTCACGGGCTTTGGCCTGGGCATGATCGTCATGGGCGTGGCCAGCGGCCTCGGCCTGGCGCCCGTGCCCGCGCTGGCGGCCCTCGTCAGCTTATTGTCCTTGGCGAATTGCCTGGTGGCATTGCCGGGCGCCTTGCACCACCTCGATTGGCGCGCCATCCGCGCGGCCAGCATCGGCTTGCTGCCGGCCATGGCGGCCGGCGTGTTGCTGTTGGGATATCTGGACCAGGCGTATGCGCCCTTGTTGAAATTGTTGCTGGGCGCGGCCATCGTGTATGGCGGCGTCAGCATCCTGTTGCAGGCGCCGCCGGGACCGGGCGCGGCGGACAAGCGCAGCTTTTTCATCAGCGGCGTGTGCGGCGGCCTGTTCTCGGGCCTGTTTTCGCTGGCGGGACCGCCGCTCGTGTACCAGTTTTATCGCCAGGAAATGAGTTTAACCACCATCCGCTACAGCCTGATCTTTTTGTTCGCCATCAGCGCGGGCGGGCGTTCGCTGATGGCGGGCAGCCAGGGCCAGCTCGATGCGAAAGTGTTACTTTTATGCATGCTGGCCCTGCCCGTCGGCGTGCTGGCCACCATGGCCGGCAAGCGCTACCCGCCGCCGATCGCCCAGCGCGGCATGCGCCGCATCGCGTTTGCCGTGCTGACGGCCATCGGCCTGTCGCTGATGGCGGCGGCCGTGCCGCAATTGCTGCGCTAGGCCTTGAACGTCAGCAAGGGTTTCAGCCGTGCCACCGATTGCAGCAAGCCCGCTTCCTCCTGCGCGGCAATGACGGGACCGATCTTTTTATAGGCCATCGGCGCTTCCTCGACGCGGCGTTCTTCGCGCAGGGTCACGCACTGGAACGCCATCTCGTCGCCGCCCACCGTGGGCCGGATGGCGCGCATGGCTTGCCTGCGGATGCTGCGCCCCGCGCCGTGCGAGCACGACCACAGCCAGTCGGGATTGCCCATCCCCGTTGCCACGTAAGAATAATCGCCCATGGAACCGGGGATCAGCGCCAGGTCGCCTTCGCGCGCGGGCGTGGCGCCCTTGCGGTGGATGTTCATGCCATGTTCGCGCAGGATGACGTTGTGCGGCACGTCCACCACCAGGTGCGATTGATCCTGCGCAAACACTTGCGACAGGCTGTCGCGCACCAGTTCGGCCAATACCATGCGGTTGACCCAGGCGTAGCGCGAGGCCACGCCCATGGCGTCCATGTATTCGCTGGCCAGTTCGCCCGTCAAGCCGTACAGGCCCGACTGCGGGTGGCGCACGCCTTTCGGCCACGCCTCCCTGGCGCGGTCCATCCAGCGGCTGCCGACAAAAAAGCCCACGTCGCGGCTGCCGCTGTGGATCATGACGACCACTTCGCCGGGCACCAGCCCGTGCCGGTACGCGGCGTGGCGGTCCATGACGGCATCGACCAGCTGGATTTCCACGAAATGGTTGCCTGATCCCGTCGTGCCCAGGCTGGGGTCGCGTATGACTTCGCGCGTACCGACCAGCGCTTCGGGTGCATGGCGCAAGCCGCCGCCCAGTTCGCGCAAGGCGATGCAATCGTCGAGCTCGCGCAGCAAACGCTCCTTGTCGACGCGGGGCCACAAGCCATCATTGTGCAGGCTGTCGATGAACGCTTCCGGCCCCACGTCGAACAGGGCGGCAAACGCCTTCGAGCGCAGCGGCACGTTGCGGCCGTCTTCCAGCAACACGTGTTTGAGCTTGCTCAATAACTGCGGCTTGCGCGCTTCGAACTGCGCCAGGGTCAAGCCAGTCGTGATCAGGCGCATGCCGCAGGCGATGTCCGTGCCGGGGATGGCGGGGATCACCATGTCGGGGCTGGTGGCGACGATGCTGCCGACGGGCGCGATGCTGCCCGGATGGAAGTCGGGCGTGGCGCACGCCTTGCACACATGGCCATCCTGGCCCGGCACGGCGACGGCGGCAAACTCCATCAGCTGGCGCACGGCTTTTTCCTCGAGCGGAAAGTTGTGGGGCAGCAGCACGGACGCCTGGGCGTGCGGATTGCTGAGTGTATAAATGCCGTCGGCATAGGCGACGGCGATGCCCTGGCGGCGCAGGGCTTTTTGTAATCTGGATATGGGAAACACGATTCTGCTCCGGAAATAACGAATGCACGGCCCTTTTGCAAGGGCCATGTTTGTTTTCCACGCAGCAGCGACAGGAAGTGCCGCCAGCTTAGCAAATTTTACGGGGATTGCAAAGCCAGGGATGCGCACGATACGGATGATCCACTTGCAAAATAATCAAACAGCCTTTATATTCGCGGTTCTTTCTTGAACCTCTTCCTTATTGGAGCCAAAAGTGCCTCGCTTCTTCGCCATCACCTGCTAACGCTGACGAAATGCTCTCTGCAGCATCGTTCGGCGCGTTGACGCCCCCGATTGCTGCGGCACTGTTTTTGCTCTTTCCGCACACGTATCCCAGGACCACTGTCCTGATCGTCCACGCCCGAACACGTCGTCAGCACCCCTGACCCTGTATGGACACGCCCCGGTGAACGCGGCGTGGGACGCTATGTTTTTACAATCTTTGCCCTTATTTAAATACCCGCGCACGCCGCACCTGGAAGGCTCGCGCCTGCAGGACGGCGACGACGGTTCCGACCAGATGCCCCTGAAAAAGCTGGCCGGCCAGTACGTCGTCATCGAGGAAAAAATCGATGGCGCCAACTCCGCCGTGTCGTTCAGCGATGCGGGCGAGGTGCTGCTGCAGTCGCGCGGCCACTACCTGGCGGGCGGCGGCAGCGAACGCCAGTTCAACCTGTTGAAACCGTGGGCGCATGCGCATGAACACGCCTTGCTGCATATGCTGGAAGACCAGTATGTGCTGTTTGGCGAATGGTCTTACAGCAAGCATTCCGTGTTTTACGACCGGCTGCCCCATTATTTCAACGAGTTCGACGTGTATTGCCGCCGTACGCAGATGTTTTTGTCGACGGCGCGCCGCCACGCCATGCTGGCCGGCTCGCCCGTGCTGTCCGTCCCCGTGCTGTATGCGGGCCTGATGCCCGCGTCGCCGAAACAGTTGTGGCAGCTGTTGCGCCATTCGCTGGCCAAGTCCCGGTTGTGGCGCGACGCCTTTGAAAACGTGGTGGCGCGCGAGCGCCTGCCGCTGGACCTGTGCTGGAAGCAGACGGACAAGTCCGACCACGCGGAAGGCTTGTACCTGAAAGTGGAAGACGACGAGCAAGTGCTGGCCCGCTACAAGCTGGTGCGGCATGACTTTACGCAAACCATCCTCGACAGCGGTTCGCACCACAGCACGCGTCCATTGATCCCGAACCTGCTGGCGGACGGCGTCGACCTGTACGCGCCGCAACCGCTCGTCACGTGGGAAAGCCTGGGCTTGCACACCTGCCAATCGCTGGACGAACTGGCAATATTTTCAAGGAGTACAAGATGAACTGGAAACAGTTACAACAACTGGTGCCGCCAGCGGGCCGGTCGCCCGATTTCAACGCCTGCCTGGCCGCTTTTCCGCAGCTGGAACTGGCGAAGACGACGCCGCAAAACCCCGTGTATCACGCGGAAGGCGACGTGTGGACGCATACGATGATGGTGGTGGAATCCCTGCTGGGCATGCCTGAATATCAGCAAGCCACGCGGGCGGAACAGGAAATCGTGTTCCTGGCCGCCTTGCTGCACGACGTGGCCAAGTACAGCACGACCGTGATCGATCCGGTGACGGGCGCCATCGGCCAGCCCGGCCACTCGCGCAAGGGCGCGCTCGATGCGCGCATCGCCCTGTGGGACTATGACGTGCCGTTTGCCGCGCGCGAGGAAATCTGCCGTCTGATTAACGTGCATCAAGTGCCGTTCTTTGCGCTGGAACAATCGCGGCGCGGCGTTACGCCGGAATTTACCGTGCGCGAACTGTCGTGGCAAGTCGATATCCGCCTGCTGGCCATGCTGGCCGAAGCCGATATTCGCGGCCGCATCTGCCCCGACCCGCAGCGCATCCTCGACGCGATCGAGCTGTTCCGCGAACTGGCGCGCGAGGAAGGCTGCTATGGCCAGCGCAGGGTCTTTGTCGACGATCACACGCGCGTGAAATATTTTCGCGGCGCCGAGGCGCATCCCGATTACTCGCTGTTCCAGGAGCCGGGTTCGCGCGTGATCGTCATGTCGGGCTTGCCCGCTTCCGGCAAGAATACGTGGGTGGAGAAGCACCATCCGCGCTTGCCCGTCGTGTCGTTTGACGATGCGCGGACGGCCTTGGGTTTGAAGCACGGCAAGAACGAGGGGCAGGTGGGCGACTATGCGGAAGAGCGGGCGCGCGAATTGCTGCGCAAGGGCGAACCGTTCGTGTGGAACGCCACGCATCTGTCCAAACTGATGCGTGAAAAGACGCTCAACCTGCTGTATAAATACCATGCGCAGGTGGAGCTCGTGTACCTGGAGCAGCCGCGCAAGGAGCTGCTGCGGCGCAACGGCCAGCGCGACACTTCGCTCAGCAACAAGAAGCTGCAAGCGATGCTGTGGAACTGGGAAATCCCGCTGCCCATGGAGGCGCACACGGTGCGCTACGAAGTGGCCTGAAGCCCTATCGCCTCAAGCCACCCAGCAACTGCGCGATCTCGCTGAACAGCTCATTGTTCAGCGAGGCGGGCAGGGTGGTGGCCAGGCTGCGGCTGTAGTAAGCGCCCAGGTCCAGGCCCAGGCCCAGTCCGCAGATTTCCACGGCGCCCTGTGCTTCGCGGCGCGCCACCACCTGTTTCAGATGTTGCGCCAGGTAAAACTCGTCGTTGGCCAGATTCGTGGCTGTATCCATCGGGCAACCGTCGGACACGACGAGCAGGATGCGCCCGCCGCTCGGGCCGCGCCAGCATGCGGTTGCAGGCCCAGTCCACGGCTTCGCCATCGACGCCTTCGCGGTACAAGTCCGCCTTCAGCAGGGCCGCGATGTCGGGCCGCGCGCGGCGCCAGTTCGTGTCGCCATCCTTGAAGATCATGTGCACGAGTTCGTTCAAGCGGCCCGGATGGGCGGGCGAGCGGGCGCGCATCCAGTCGCGTTTGACTCTTCCCCCGTTCCACGCGCCCGTCGTAAAGCCCAGCAATTCCGTCGTGATGCCGGCCTGGTCCAGCGCGCGCAGCAATATGTCCAGCAGCACGGCCACGGATTCCGCATGCGTCTTCATGGAGCCGGAGCAATCGACAAGAAAAGTGACCAGGCAATCGGCCTGCGGCAGGAATTGTTCCTTGCGAAACAGCCTGCGTTCCGACGGTGAGCTGATCAGCTGGGCCAGGCGGCGGCCGTCGATATAACCCTCTTCCTCGCCGAACGACCAGCCGTCGCGCTCGGGTACGGCCAGCAATTGCGTGAAGCGCCGCGCCAGGCGGGCCGTGTTGATGCCGAGGCTGGCGATGCGCGCATCCATGCGTTCGCGGTATTCGAGCAGCAGGGCGCGGCGCACGAGCTCGCCCGCCTTGTCTTCGCGGTCATATGCCGTGCAGTAAATCTTGTAGCCGCCGTCGCCAGCGCTGAAGGCGCGGCTGTCGCCCAGCGGGGCCGCATCGGGCAGGTGGTCGTTATCGCTGTCGAAATCGAGCAGCAGCTTGAACGCCGCCTGCGCTTTCGCGTCGCCGGCCTCGTCCTGGCTGCCGTCGCGCGCCGCTTGCGCCTCTTTCAGCATGGCATCGACGGCATGGGCGATGGCCAGCGCATGGCGGGCAAAGGCGGCCTGGTCGGCGCGGTGGCGGCGCAAGCCTGCCAGGTCGCCGCTCAGTTGCGACGACACGGACCAGCGCGTGGCTTCAATAAAATCTTCCGTCTTTTCCAGCACGGGCCGGGCCGTCAGGCGCGACCAGCACATCTGGAACACTGTATACAAGAGCAAGCCCGACGCGCCTTCGGCCAGGCCGGAATCGTAGAACGCGTGCGACCAGGCCGTGAAACGGTGGCGCAGGTTGGCGATGACGCCGGCATGTTGATCTGGCGCAAGCGTTTCCACCCTTAACTGTTCCAGCAATTCGAACACGAGCCGCGCCACGGGCTCGGGCGGGCACAGCGACTTGTGCAGGGCCGCATCCGTGTGCAGCAAACGCAGGGCCACGCTGTCGGCCGCGCCGCGCAGCGACGGCAAATCCTGCAGTGCCGCATCGGGCTGCAGATGGGCGGCGTGGATGGGCAGGGGACGGTGGCCGTCGTGCAGGCGCCGTCCGCGGTAGCGGATCGCCGCCTGTCCGCTCAGTGCGCGGATGGCGCCCGCGCACAACTCATCCGTTTCCTGCTGTTCGCGCGTGTAGGCGGCGGGAGCAGTGACTTCGGCGCTCATGCCTGGCTCGCCAGCAATTCCTCATTGAAGCAGCGCTGGTAGTACTCGGCCACCATGGGCCGCTCGGCCTCGTCGCATTTGTTGAGGAAGGACAGGCGGAAGGCGAGGGCCGGGTCGCGGAAGATCTGGCAATTCTCGGCCCAGGTAATCACCGTGCGCGGCGACATCAGGCACGCCAGGTCGCCCGCCGCATAGCCGTGGCGCGTCAGGCTGGCCACGGCCACCATGCTGCTTGCCAGCTGGCGGCCCGCATCGTCGTTCATGGCGGGAACGCGGGCCAGCACGATGTCCGTTTCTTCGTCCTGCGGCAAATAGTTCAGGGTGGCAACAATGTTCCAGCGGTCGATCTGCGCGTGATTGAGCACTTGCGTGCCGTGGTACATGCCGTTCAGGTTGCCCAGGCCCACCGTGTTCGAGGTGGCGAACAAACGGAAGTGGGGATGCGGCGTGATGACCCGGTTCTGGTCGAGCAAAGTAAACTTGCCGTCGCGTTCCAGAATGCGCTGGATGACGAACATCACGTCGGGGGCGGCCGCGCGTCGTATTCATCGAAGATCAGGGCCACGGGGCGTTGCAAGGACCAGGGCACGATGCCTTCCTGGAATTCCGTCACCTGCTGCTGTTCGCGCAGCACGATGGCATCCTTGCCCACCAGGTCCAGGCGGCTGATGTGGCCATCGAGGTTGACTCGCACGCAGGGCCAGTTCAGGCGCGCCGCCACCTGCTCGATATGCGTGGACTTGCCCGTGCCGTGCAAGCCTTGCACCATCACGCGGCGGTTGTGCGTGAAGCCGGCCAGAATCGCCAGGGTCACGTCCTTGTTGAAGCGGTAGGCGGGATCGATGTCGGGCACGTGCGGGTCGCGTTCCGTGAAGACGGGCACGAGCAGGTCGCTGTCGATGTTGAACAGGCTGTGCACGGACTGCAAGGTTTGCGCTGCGGCGGCGGGGGGGTGTTGGCGTGAATCTGGCACCTTGTTCTCCTGGTCAAGCCGCAGCATGGGTGCCGCAGCGGTTATGAATTACCTGTCTGCAATGCGTCGTCCCCCCGCCCGTCGTCGGCATGGTTTCCGATTCGATGGCGGCCAGGGCTTGCGCGGCGCGTTGCAATGCTGGCAAGAAATGTAAAGCCTTGTCGTGCGTCAAACGGATGATGGGCGCCTGGATCGCCACGGCCAGGTTCGAGCGGCCGTTCGGGTTCGGCACCAGCACGGCCACGCACAGCAGGCCGGGCAGGAATTCTTCGTCGTCCAGCGCGTAGCCATTGCGGCGCACCAGTTCCAGTTCGCGTTCCAGCTTGGCGGGGTCCGTTTCCGTCTTGTCCGTAAAGCGCGTCAATTCCATGTGGCCCAGCAGGCGGCGCCGCTGCACGGGCGTCATCTGCGCCAGGAACAGCTTGCCGCTCGACGAGCAGTGGGCCGGCACGCGTGAACCGGGATGCAGGTAGAAGCGCAGCGGGGCCGCCGTTTCCACCCGGTCCAGGTACACCACTTCGCTGCCGCTGAAGGCCGTCAGGTTGCAGCTTTCGCCCACTTCCTCGACCAGCTGGCGCAAGACCATGCGGCGGGCGCCATGGAAAGTGTTGTTAATCAAGAGGTTCGACGCCAGGCGGCGCAGGCGCACGCCCGTGCTGTAGTGGCGGCCGTCGCTTTCGCGCTGCAGCACGCCCACGCTTTCCAGCTGTTGCAGCATGCGGTGCAGGGTGGGTTTTGGCAGCCCCGTTTCTTCCACCAGCGCTTGCAGCGACAGCAGTTGATCTTTTTCGGCAATCACTTCCAGCAAGGCAAACAAACGCATCGTGGGCGTGTCGCCTTCCAGTTTTTCCGGCTCAAGTTTTGGGGATGAAATCATGTCCATGGTGGCCTCGGTTGGGTATCTGAGTGTTACATCAGCTTATTTCATTTTCGAACTCAAATTGTACCGTTTCCTCGAAATTCTGTTTGACTTTTGATTGCCGAACGCTTAAATTGAATTGTATATCAAATTTCGGAACAAAATATACCGTTTTTTGATAATTTAGCTTAAGTTCATCACTACAGACCAGGAGACACCCATGAATGACATGACCGAGCAAAAAGCCGCCGCCGCAGCGGCCATCCCCACCGGCCCGCAAAAGATGACGCCTTCCGAAGCGTTCGTGGAAACCCTGGCCGCCAATGGCGTGACCGACATGTTCGGCATCATGGGCTCGGCCTTCATGGACCCGATGGACATCTTTGCGCCGGCCGGCATCCGCCTGATCCCCGTCGTGCACGAGCAGGGCGCCGGCCACATGGCCGACGGCTATGCCCGCGTCTCGGGCCGCCATGGCGTCGTCATCGGCCAGAACGGCCCCGGCATCAGCAATTGCGTCACGGCCATCGCCGCCGCCTACTGGGCGCACACGCCCGTCGTGATCATCACGCCGGAAACGGGCACGATGAGCATGGGCCTGGGCGGCTTCCAGGAAGCGAACCAGTTGCCGATGTTCGAGGAATTTACGAAATATCAAGGCCACGTGACGAATCCGGCCCGCATGGCGGAATTCACGGGCCGCTGCTTCGACCGCGCCATGTCGGAAATGGGTCCGACGCAATTGAACATCCCGCGCGACTATTTTTATGGCGAAATCAAGGCGGAAATCCCGAAGCCGAACCGCCTCGACCGTGGCGCCGGCGGCGAACAAAGCCTCAACGATGCGGCGGAGCTGCTGGCCAAGGCCAAGTTCCCCGTGATTATCTCGGGCGGCGGCGTCGTCATGGGCGAGGCGATCGAGGAATGCAAGGCGCTGGCCGAGCGCCTGGGCGCGCCTGTGGTGAACAGCTACCTGCACAATGACTCGTTTCCCGCCAGCCACCCGCTGTGGTGCGGTCCGCTCGGCTACCAGGGTTCCAAGGCGGCGATGAAACTGATCGCCCAGGCCGACGTCGTCGTCGCCCTCGGTTCGCGTCTGGGACCGTTCGGCACCCTGCCGCAGCACGGCATGGATTACTGGCCGAAGAACGCCAAGATCATCCAGATCGATGCGGACAACAAGATGCTGGGGCTGGTCAAAAAGATTTCGGTCGGCATCTGCGGCGACGCCAAGGCGGCCGCCAAGGCGATTATTGCCCGCCTGGATGGCAAGACGCTCGACTGCGATGCGACGCGCGACGCGCGCTATGCCACCGTGCAAGCGGAAAAGGCGGCGTGGGAAGAGGAATTGACGAACTGGACCCATGAAAAGGATGCGTACAGCCTGGACATGATCGAAGAGCAAAAGAAAGAGCCGGGCAACTATCTGCACCCGCGCCAGGTGCTGCGCGAGCTGGAAAAAGCCATGCCGGAAGACGTGATGGTGTCGACCGACATCGGCAACATCAACTCGGTGGCGAATAGCTACCTGCGCTTCGAAAAGCCGCGCAGCTTCTTTGCGGCGATGAGCTTTGGCAACTGCGGCTACGCGTTTCCGACGATTATTGGCGCGAAAGTTGCCGCGCCGCACCGTCCAGCCGTGTCGTATGCGGGCGACGGCGCCTGGGGCATGAGCCTGATGGAAACGATGACCTGCGTGCGCCACAACATTCCCGTGACGGCCGTGGTGTTCCACAACCGCCAGTGGGGCGCGGAAAAGAAAAACCAGGTGGATTTCTACAACCGCCGCTTCGTGGCCGGCGAGCTCGACAACCAGAGCTTCGCGGAAATTGCGCGCGCCATGGGCGCCGAAGGCATCACGGTCGACAAGCTGGAAGACGTGGGGCCGGCCCTGAAGAAGGCGATCGACATGCAGATGAATGAAGGCAAGACGACCATCATTGAAATCATGTGCACGCGCGAGCTGGGCGACCCGTTCCGTCGCGATGCGCTGAGCAAACCGATTCGTCACCTGGACAAATATAAAGACTATGTTTAAGTCAGCGGCCCTGTGAGGATCTGGCCTGTGACCAAATTCTCACAGATTGTCACGAAAACATCATAATTTCATTAAAGAATACAAGGCGTCCCGTTTTTTGGATTATTTGATTTGACAAGGCCATGCTTAAGGCTTAAATTCAATAAAAGACAAAAAACGGAACGTAGCGTATCAAAAACGATTTACGGAGACCACCATGAACCACCCTGTACCGCACACCGACGCCGTCACCATCGACTTCCTGCAAGCGTTCGGCGATGCCTGGAACCGCCACGATATCGAGGCCCTGATGGCCGCCATGGCTGACGACTGCGAATTCCACGCCGTCGCCGGTCCTGACTTGCTGGGCAAGAGTTTTATCGGCCGCGACGCCGTGCGCGCCGGTTTCGAGCTGGCCTGGCAAACCTTTCCCGACGCCGCCTGGCTCAACCCCGTGCACTTCGTCAGCGGCCAGCGCGGCGTGACGGAGTCGACCTTTGCCGGCACCAAGGCGGACGGCACGCGCATCGAGGCGCGCATGGTCGACATCTTCACCTTCCGCGACGGCAAGATTGCCGTGAAGAACGCCTTCCGCAAGGATCGCCCACCCGTCGTCAAAGCTTGAGCCAGTACGTTCACCGGGAATGATCATGAACAAACCTGTCGACACCCCATCTGACGTACTGGGGGCACAGCACCGCCGCCCGCACGGCCTATGATCCCGCCTTCGATCCGCTCGTGGCCCAGCGGCCTGGCCACGGCAATGCCTACGCGCCCACCTACTGGATCGGCACGGCCGGCGAGCCGCCCGCCGACGACGGCCCCATCACGCATGACATCGACGTCGACGTGGCCATCATCGGCTCGGGTTTTACCGGTCTCTCCTGCGCCATCTTTCTTGCTCAGGAACACGGCATCAAGGCCACCGTGCTGGAAGCGAACCGGGTCAGCTGGGGCTGCAGCACGCGCAACGGCGGCCAGGCGCAATGCACGACGGGCCGCCTGAAGCGCTCGCAGTGGATCGCCCGTTACGGCATGGACACGGCCCTGAAACTGCACACGGAAGTGTGCGACGCCATGGAAACCTTCAAGAAGATCACGGCCGACATCGATTGCGACCCGCAGCCGGGCGGCCACCTGTACATCGCCCACAAGGCGAAAGCCATGCCCGCGCTGGAAAAAGAAGCCAAGGTCATGCGCGAGATCTTCAAGTACGACGCGCGCATCCTCGACGCCGACACCGTCAAGCGCGAATTCGTCGACGACAAGGAAGCGGCGGGTGCGCTGCACGAGCCGGAAGGCATCGGCATCCACGCGGGCAAGCTGGCCTTCGGCTACCTGCGCAAGGCGCGCGCGCTGGGCGCCAAGGTACATCCATCGAGCCCTGTGATGGGCTGGGAAACGCGCAACGGCGTGCATTATCTGCAAACGCCGGGCGGCGTGGTGCGTGCCCGTTCCGTGGCCGTGGCCACGGGCGGCTACACCTCGCCCCACCTGCATCCGCAGGTGAAAAACCGGCTGCTGCCGATTTTGTCGAATTCCATCGTCACGCGCCCGTTGACCCCGGCGGAAATCGAGGCGTGCAATTTCCGCACCCACCAGGTGATCACGGATACGCGCATCTTGCGCCACTACTACCGTTTGATGCCGGACAACCGCGTGCAGATCGGCAGCCGCAGCGCCATCACGGGCGCCGACGCGCCGGACGACAGATATAAACAGTTTTTGATCAACGATCTGCACCGCAAGTTCCCCGCGCTGACCGGTATTCCCATCGATTATTCGTGGTGGGGCTGGGTCGACGTCAGCCACGACATGATGCCGCGCATCGTGCAACCGGACCCGAAGCAATCGATCTTCTATTCGCTCGGTTACGGCGGCAACGGCGTCATGTATTCGGCGCAGGCGGGCCGGCGCATGGCCGAGCGCATCGCGGGCAAGGCCAGCGACACGGGCTTGCCGATCTTCAATTCGAAATTGCCGTATCCCAACATGATGGAACTGGTCGAGTCGCAAGCGTTCGCCCCGTTCCGCCGCCTGGGCCAGCGCTTCCTGTACCGCTGGTATCACTTGAAGGATGAAGTTTTTTAAATAGTAATAGCAGTAGCCGTACTAAGCCGCCGCATGGTTGACAAAGAGCAAACAGCGGCGCCTCCCGAAAGGGATGAGATTGCCCGAACGTTCACACATAACAATAACTTGGAGTGAGACATGAACACCTACACGAGCAAAACCCCGAGCAAAACCCCGAGCAAAACGGTTTTTTCAACGCTGCGCCGCGCCGTCCTCGGCACCCTGGTGCTGGGCGTGGCGGTCGCTTCAAGCGGCACGGCCTTCGCGCAAGGCAAGGAAGTGACGATTGCCTACCAGGAAATCAACGGCCCCTTCCTGGTGGCGATCGCCAGCGGCGAAGTGGAAAAAACCACCGGCTATAAAATCAACTGGCGCAAGTTCGACTCGGGCGCCAAGGTAGCCACGGGCATGGCATCGGGCGACGTGCAGATCGGCGTCATCGGTTCCAGCCCATTGACGGCGGCCGTCAGCCGCGGCGTCGACCTGCAGCTGTTCTGGATCATCGACGACATCAATGAAGCGGAAGCGATGGTGGCCCGCAACGGCGCCGGCATCACCAAACCGGCCGACTTGCGCGGCAAGAAGATCGCCGTGCCATTTGTTTCCACCACGCACTTCCACACCATGTTCGCGCTGGAAACGTGGGGCATCAAGCCCACGGAAGTGAAGTTGCTCAACATGCAGCCGAACCAGATCGCCGCCGCCTGGGAGCGGGGCGACATCGATGCCGCCTTCGTGTGGGATCCGGCCTTGAGCAAACTCAAGCAAAACGGCAAGGTGCTCGTCACTTCCGGCGAACTGAGCAAGAAGGGCAAGGCCACGTTTGACGGCATGGCCGTCGAGCGCGCCTGGGGCGAAGCGAACGCGGACTTCATGGCCAAGTTCGTCAAGGTGATGGCCGCTGCCGACGCCGACTACCGCGCCAATCCGAAGGCGTGGACCATCGATTCGCCGCAAGTGAAAGCCAACGTCAAGCATTCGGGCGCAGCTGCCAAGGACGTGGCCGCTTCCGTGGCCCTGTACGCCTATCCATCCTTGCAGGAGCAGGCTTCGCCCGCCTGGCTCGGTGGCGGCGCAAAGGGCGGCGTGGCGCAAGCCTTGCTGCTGGCCACGGCGCAATTTTTGAAGGGCGAAGGCAAGATCGATACGCTGGCCCCTGACTACGCCAAATATGTGACACCCAGGTATGCACAGGCCGCCGGCCTGCTGAAGTAAACGTTGTGCGATGGCGCGCCTGCGGGCGCGCTGACTGAACAGAGTGCGTTGAACAGAACTGTGGGGACACGATGGAAAATCTGTACGTCAAGGATGTCAGCGTGATTTATCCGGGCAAGACGGCCGGTGAACGCGTACATGCCTTAAATAATATCAATCTCACCATCAATAGCGGGGACTTCGTCGTCGCGCTCGGTGCTTCCGGTTGCGGCAAGACAACCTTGCTGAGCCTGATGGCGGGCTTTATCGCCCCGTCCAAGGGTGAAATCATGCTCGGTGACAATAAAGTGGAAGGGCCGGGCGCCGACCGTGGCGTGGTGTTCCAGAAACACGCCTTGCTGCCGTGGCTGAACGTGATGGAAAACGTGGAATTCGGCCTCAAGCTGCAAGGCGTGCCGAAAGCCGTGCGGCGCGAACAGGCAGCGAAAAACCTGGCGCTGGTCGGCTTGAAGGACTTTCACGACAATATGATCTACCAGTTGTCGGGCGGCATGCAGCAAAGGGTGGGCATCGCCCGCGCCCTGACCAGCAATCCCGCCATGCTGCTGATGGATGAACCGATGGCGGCGCTCGACGCGCTGACGCGCGAAACCATCCAGGAATTGCTGCTCGATATCTGGGCCAAGTCCAGCACCATGTTCTTCTTCATTACCCACAGCGTCGACGAGGCGCTGTTCCTGGCGAACCGGCTGATCGTCATGTCGCCCCGTCCGGGCCGCATCACGCACACGTATGAACTCGATTTCAACAAGCGCTTCCTCGAATGCCGCGATGCGCGCGCCGTGAAATCGAGCCCGGACTTCATCAAGATGCGCGAAACAGTGCTCAACATCATTTATGGCGACGAACGCGCCGTCAATAAAGAGCTGGAGGTGTCCCATGCATAGCCCATCCGCCGTGGGATTTCCTCCCACCAACGCCAAGCGCGCCGGCTTTTTTGGCCGCCTGTTCGCTCCCCGCTGCGCCATGCCCGGCGAAGCGTTCGGTGCGCCGGGGCAGGGCAATTCCAGCCGCATCGCCACCGTCACCGTCATCGCCGTGCTGCTGCTGTGGTTTGGCGTGACGGCCAGCGGCATGGTGAAACCCTTGTTTTTACCTTCGCCGCAAGCCGTGTATGAAAAATTCATCATGGCAGCCACCACCGGGTTCGGCGGCGCCACCCTGTGGGAACACACGGTCGCCAGTCTGGTGCGCGTGTTCGGCGCCTTCGGCCTGGCTTGCCTTTTTGCCATCCCCATCGGCGTGATGATGGGCGTGAACCGCGTGGCGCGCGGCATCTTCGACCCCTTGATCGAGTTCTACCGTCCGCTGCCGCCGCTCGCTTACTTGCCACTAGTCATCATCTGGTTCGGCATCGGCGAGTTTTCGAAGGTCTACCTGATCTTCCTGGCCATCTTCGCGCGCCGATGGCCATCGCGGCCCGCGCCGGCGTCAGCTCCGTGTCGCTGGAGCAAATCCACGCCGCGTACTCGATGGGCGCCACCCGCTTCCAGGTCATCGTGCACGTAATTTTGCGCGCGGCGATTCCGGAAATCCTCACCGGCATGCGCATCGGCATCGGCGTGGGCTGGACCACCCTGGTGGCCGGCGAGATGGTGGCGGCCACGCGCGGCCTCGGCTACATGGTGCTGAGCGCATCCGAGTTCCTCGCCAGCGATGTGGTGATCATGGGCATTATCGTGATCGGCTTCTTCGCTTTCCTGTTTGATTTGATGATGCGCTACCTCGAACGTACCCTCGTGCCATGGAAGGGCAAGGTGTAAGACGTTCCCGGGAGTGGCGCGCACGCCACAAGTGTTGCCGCCGCTCCCTTTTTTTAATCCGCAATAAGCCGTACTTACCCTCCAGCGCGCTTGCCCCTTGGGCGCCGCGCCGGGCCGCTGCATTTCCAGATTGACTTATGGAATGCGGCCAACCAGACTGATTCACACGATGTATCGATGCTGCTTGACGGTGTTGCCTAAATAAAACAAAGCCGCGCGGCAAGAGCAAGCCGCAGCAGGCAGGGCGCACCGGGCTTCAGAGATTTTCAGGAGACAAAACATGATTAGCGAATCGCATAACAGTACCGGCTTGCAGCACTCGCTGAAGCAACGCCACATGAGCATGATCGCCATCGGCGGCGTGATCGGCGCCGGCCTTTTCGTTGGCAGCGGCGTCATCGCCAAGGCTGCCGGCCCGGCCGCCATCCTATCCTTCTTGCTCACGGGCGGCCTCGTCGTCCTGATCATGCGCATGCTGGGCGAGCTGGCTTCGTCCCTGCCCGTGGTCGGCTCCTTTTACGAATATGCGCGCCTGGCCTTCGACGACAAGCCGAAGGTGTCGAAATTCCTCGGCTTCATGAGCGGCTGGATGTACTGGTATTTCTGGGTCGTCGTCGTGGCCCTGGAAGCCATCGCCGGCGCCAAGCTGGTCAACTTCTGGCTGCCCGACGTGCCATCGTGGTCCATCAGTCTGGTCTTGCTCGTGTCGATGACGGTGCTGAACCTGTTCTCGGTGAAAGCGTTCGGCGAATTCGAGTTCTGGTTCGCTTCGATCAAGGTGGTCGCCATCATCGTCTTCCTGTTCGTCGGCGCCCTGTTCCTCACGGGCAGCTTGCCCAACAGCATCCCAAGCCTGGGCTTTTTGACCAGCCATGGCGGCTTCATGCCGCACGGCTGGGGCCCCGTACTGAGCGGCGCCGTGGCCGCCACGGCCTTTTATTCGGGCGCCGAAATCGTCACCATCGCCGCCGCCGAAACGTCGGACCCGGCCAAGGCCATCGCCCGCGCCACCAATTCCGTCGTCACCCGCGTGCTGATGTTTTATGTCGGTTCCATGTTTGTCGTCGTCTGCATCGTGCCCTGGGATTCGCCTGCCATCGCCACGCCCTTCGTCAGCGCCCTGACCGTCATGAACATTCCGTACGCGGCCCACATCATGAACGCCATCATTTTGACGGCCGTGCTGTCGGCGCTGAATTCCAGCCTGTACGCCTCGTCGCGCATGATCTTTGCGCTGACGCGCCGCGGCGATGCCCCCACGGGCCTGGTCAAGCTGAGCAAGAACGGCGTGCCGATTCGCGCCATTTTGTTCAGCACCTTGTTCGCCTACTTTGCCATTGCCGTCTCGTATGTGTCGGCCGACCTGGTCTTCCCCTTCATCGTCAATTCCTACGGCATTCTGATCCTGTTCGTGTACCTGCTCATTGCGATATCTCAATTGCGCCTGCGCCGCCGCCTGGAACGCGAATGCCCGGAACGCATCAAGGTGCGCATGTGGCTTTTCCCCTATCTTACGTATTTCACCATCATCGCCATGCTGGTGATCCTGGGGGCCATGAGCGTGTCGTCCGATACGGAGCAGCGCGTGTCGTTCTGGTTCGGCTTGTTGAGCGTGGTCATCATGAGCGTCATGTACTACATCAAGAAGCTGGTCAACGATGACCGCAACGGCGGTGCCTCCGCCGATACCAAAGTGGAGCTCAAACATGTCTGATACAACTTTGTTGCCCGCCAGCCGGCGCCGCTTCCTGCGCACGACGGCCGCCCTGGGCGCCGCCGCCGTGGCGGGGCCTGGGTCGGCCCTGGCTGCCTCTGTCACCTTGCCGTTTGAAAACGGCGAGCGCGAACTGGTGGCCTTTCCGCAAAAGCGCCCGCTGATCCTGCTGACCAGCCGCCCGCCCCAGCTGGAAACGCCGTTCAGCGTGTTCAACGAGGGGGCCATCACGCCCAACGACGCGTTCTTCGTGCGCTATCACTGGAGTGGCTTGCCCACCAGCATAGACGGCGGCAGCTACCGCTTGCGCATCGGCGGCCTCGTCAAGACGCCACTGGAGCTGTCGCTGGCGGAACTGAAACAGCTGGCCGACCCCGTCGACGTGGTGGCCGTGACGCAATGTTCGGGCAACAGCCGCGGCTTCTTTGCCCCGCGCGCGAATGGCGGGCAGCTGGGCAATGGCGCCATGGGCAATGCCCGCTGGACGGGCGTCCCCCTGAAAACCGTGCTGGAAAAGGCCGGCATCGCGGCCAATGCCGTGCAGGTGGCCTTCAACGGCCTGGAAACGCCGCCCGTGGGCGACGGCCCCGACTTCCAGAAAGCCTTGTCCGTCGAGCACATCATGGCTGGCGACGTGCTGCTGGCCTGGGCCATGAATGGCGAGGACATTCCTTTCCTCAACGGCTATCCGCTGCGCCTGATCGTGCCGGGCTACTATGGCACTTACTGGGTCAAGCACTTGAGCGACATCACGGTGCTGGACAAGCCGTTTGACGGCTTCTGGATGAGCACGGGTTACCGCATCCCCGACAACGGTTCCGGCTTCATCGAGCCGGGCACGCCCGTGGGCAAGACGACGCCGATCAGCCGCCTCAACGTGCGCTCCTTCATTACCAGCGTGCAAGATGGCGCGCGAGTGAAGGCGGGGCACGACCTGGCCTTGCGCGGCATCGCCTTCGATGGCGGCCAGGGCATCAGCGAGGTGACGGTGTCGGTGGACGGCGGCCAGACGTGGCAGGAAGCAACGCTGGGCAAGGACCTGGGACGCTTCTCGTTCCGCGAGTGGACGATGGTCATGAAGGCGCCGCGCAAGGGCAAGCACGTGCTGATGGTGCGCGCCGTCAACCGCATCGGCCAGAGCCAGCCCATGAAAGCCCTGTGGAATCCCATGGGTTATATGCGCAATGTGGTGGAAACCACGCGCATCCAGGCAGTCTGAGGAGAATCATATGAAGATAATACTTGCCGCGCTGGCACTGTCGGCGGCGGGCGGCGCGTGCGCGCTGGACATCCACTTGCCGCCGGAAACGGCGGCCTATAAACCCAGCGAATTGCCCGGCTACCAGCTGGTGCAGCGCAACTGCATGACGTGTCACGCGGCCCAGTACGCATCGACCCAGCCGCCCGCCTCGCCGCGCGCCTACTGGGAAGCGACCGTCAAGAAGATGAAGAAGCCGTTCGGCGCCCAGTTTGACGACGCGGACATGCCGGCCATGGTCGACTACCTGGTGAAAACCTATGGCGCGGAGCGGGGCGCCGCAGCGCCCGCCGCCGCAACGAAGCCCGCCGTAGCGGCTGTCCCTGCCGCCAGCGGCAAGGATGTGAAAACCTTGCTGGCGGCAAATGGCTGCATGGCTTGTCACGCCCTCGACCAGAAAGTGGTCGGCCCCGGCTTTGCCGAGGTGGCCGCCCGCTACAGGGGCAAGGACGGCGTTGCCGCCGTGGCGGCGAATATCCGCAGCGGCGGCGCCGGCAAATGGGGGCCCGTGCCCATGCCGCCGTTCAGCCAGCTCAGTGTAGCCGATGCGGCGGCCCTGGCGAAATACGTGCTGTCCAGGTAGCGCCTGGCCAGCGCGGCACGCCAGCGCACTTCACCTCTCTTCCTCCGCGCAGCCAGCCGGTAGGTCGGTCTTGTGTCCGACATGCCGGCTGGCTGTCACGCCTGTATTTTTCAAGCATTCCATTGCTGGAATTAATTCATTGATAACTCATTTTTGCAAGAATGTTACATACTCTTGTGGCGCAAGAAATTGCGTCATGGAAAGAGAATCAGTGTATGCAAAACAATAACATTGTTTTATCTTGCGACAATATCAATAAGTCGTCATTGGAACCACTATTTGTGCTGCGAAAAGTAGCATGTCGATAGTCATGCTGCGGAAAATTTGTTGCATGAAGACAACGAATTTCTTGGTGGAAAGGTGCATTTTCCCGCGACTTTGAGGATTTTGCCGATGTTCGTGTTTGGGCTGCACCAATGTAGTGAATCAGTCCCCCAGGCAAGTATTTTCTCTTCTCATGGCGCGCTAAAATGGATCAATGTTGCTGTTGAGAATTTTATTCTTCCGTTGCTATTTTATTTAACATTGGTAGCAAAAGAATATTTTTTTTCACGCTCTTGTATTCCCCGCCAGTACCGCCGGAAACGGCGTGCCTGGCGCGGGCGCGCCGCCTGAAAGGATGACCTTGAATACCAAATTACTTCCACTGACCTTGCTGGCGCTGATCCAGACCGCCTGGGCCGTCGATCCCCCGAATGCCGGCAGCCAGTTGCAGCAGATTCCCGTCGCGCCACAGTTGCCGAAAGTGCCGCCAGCCATCCGCGTGCAGCAGGGCAACGTGCCCGCCACCACGGTGGGCGATACCACGCGCATCAGCGTGCAGCGCCTGCGTATCGCGGCGCCGCCCGTGTTTGCCGAGAGCGAACTGGTCGCTGCCACGGGTTTTGTCCCCGGCAGCGAGCTGACCCTGGGCGAGCTGCGCGCCATGGCGTCCAAAATTGCCAGCTATTATCAGAACCGCGGCTATTTCCTGGCGCAGGCGTATCTGCCCGCGCAAGACATCCACGATGGCGTCGTCGCCATCGACGTGCTGCCGGGCCGGTATGGCCAGGTGCAGCTGCGCAACCAGAGCAATCTGTCCGACGACGGCCTGGCCGGCACGCTGCTGGCCGGCCTGGATGGGCAGGTGATTTCCACGCCGCCACTGGAGCGGCGCTTGCTGCTGCTGTCGGACTTGCCGGGCGTGCAGGTCAGCTCGACCCTGGCGCCGGGGGCGTCCCTGGGCGCGTCCGACCTCATCGTCGACGTGCAGCCCGGTGCGCGCTTCAACGGCAGCATCGACGTCGATAACCAGGGCAACCGCTACACGGGCCGCAACCGCATCGGCGCCACCCTGAACATCAATGAACTGGCCGGCATCGGCGACGTGGCCACCGTGCGCGCCTTCACGTCGGCCGACGGCCTGAACTATGGCCGCCTGGCCTATCAGGGACAGGCGGGCTTGCTGCGCCTGGGCGGCGCCTACACGTATATGGATTACAAGCTGGGCAAGGAATTTGCCGTGCTCGACGCCAAGGGCACGGCGAAGATCGCCAGCGCCTACGGCAGTTATCCGCTGATCCGTTCGCGCAGCAACAATCTGTATGCGCAGGTCAGCTATGACGACAAGACCTTCCAGGACCGGACGGAATCGACGGGCAGCGTCAACGACAAGACGGCCAGGGTGTGGATGCTGAACCTGAATGGCGACGGCAAGGACGGCTGGGGCGGCGGCGGCGTCAGCACCTATTCCGTCACGTACACCACGGGCAAGATCGATATCGGGACGCCCGATGCCTTGCTGCTCGACCGCGCGACGGCCAACAGCAACGGCCACTTCAACAAGCTTGCCTTCAACGGGGCGCGCGTGCAAAGCCTGGGCGGCGAGACGAGCTTGTTCGGCATCATCAGTGGCCAGGCGGCATCGAAAAACCTCGATGTCTCGGAAAAGATGGGCATCGGCGGCGTGGGCGGCGTGCGCGCCTATCCGGGCGGCGAGGCGTATGGCGACCAGGGCTATGTGCTGAATCTGGAATTGCGCCAGAACGTGACGGCGTTCACGGCCTTCCCGGGCCAGCTGCAGGTGCTGGCCTTTGCCGACACGGGCACCGTCAAGCTGAACCGCGATGCCTGGAGCGCCGGCGACAACCGCCGCACCCTGAGCGGCGCCGGCGTGGGCGTGACGTGGACGGGCGCCAATGCGCTCGTGCTGAAGGCGTATTACGCGCACAAGCTGGGCAATGCCAAGGCGACCTCGGCACCCGATGCGGCAGGCCGTTTCTGGCTGCAAGCCGTCAAATACTTCTAATTAAGACAAGTTAATACAATCAGGACACTGCCATGAACCGCATCTACCGCTCCATCTGGAACCAGGCCACCGGCGCCTACGCCGCCGTTTCCGAAAACGTCAAATCCGCCGGCAAGCGCTCGATGCCCGGCAGCAGCGGTGGCGGGGCGCATTTTGCCTTGACCGGCATGGCGGCGGCCCTGATGCTGGGCTATGGCTCGCTGGCCCTGGCGGGGCCGGCGGGCGGCACGGTGGTGGCGGGGCAGGCAACGATCAACGGCGCGCCGGGCGCGACGGTGATCCGGCAGGGCAGCAAGAATGCCGTGATCAACTGGGCCAGTTTCAATATCGGCAAGGGCGAGTCGGTGCAGTTCCAGCAGCCCAACAGCAATGCGGTGGCCCTGAACCGCGTGCTGGGCAGCGACGGCACGACCATCCTGGGCAACTTGTCGGCCAATGGCAAGGTGTTCATCGTCAACCCGAACGGCGTGCTGTTCGGCCGGGGCGCGTCCGTGAACACGGCGGGCCTGGTGGCGTCCACGCTGGATATTTCCAATGCCGACTTCATGGCCGGCAATTACAAATTTAGCGGCAACGGTAGCGGCAAGGTGCTGAACCAGGGTTCGATCAGCGCGCCGGGCGGCTATGTGGCCTTGCTGGGCGCCAACGTCTCGAACGAAGGCACGATCCAGGCGCGCCTGGGCTCGGTGGCCCTGGCGGCGGGCCGCGCCATCACCCTGGATGTGGCCGCCGACGGCTTGCTGAACGTGGCGGTGGACCAGGGCGCCGTGGGCGCGCTGGTGCATAACGGCGGCATGATCAAGGCGGACGGCGGCAGCGTCGTGCTGACGGCGCAGGCGGCGGGCGACTTGCTGAAAACCGTGGTCAACAACACGGGCGTGATCGAGGCGCATACCATCGACACGCGCGGCGGCACGATCAAGTTGCTCGGTGACATGCAGAGCGGCACGGTGCACGCGGGCGGCACCCTGGACGCCAGCGCGCCCGCTGAAGGCAATGGCGGCTTCATCGACACCTCGGCCGCGCACGTGAAGATCGACGATGCGCTGAAGGTGACGACGGCCTCAAGCAAGGGCTTGGCGGGCACCTGGCTGATCGACCCGACCGACTTCAATATCGCCGTTTCCGGCGGCGACATGACGGGCGCCTTCCTGAGCAACTCCTTGAAATCGGGCAACGTGCAGATCCAGAGCATCTCGGGCGGCAGCGGCACGCAGGGCAACATCAACGTCAATGACAACGTCAACTGGACGGCCAACAAGCTGACCCTGACGGCACAGAACAATATCAATATCAACAAGGCCATGCGCGGCGCGGGCACGGCCAGCCTGGCGCTGGAATACGGCCAGAGCGGGCTCGCCGCCGGCAATCTGTCCACGTACAACGTCAAGGCCGAAGTGGATTTGCCATCGGGGAATAACTTCAGCACCAAGCTGGGCAGTAACGGCAGCGTGACCGTGTATCAGGTGATCAACAGCCTGGGCGCCTTCAACAGCACGACCGGCAGCGACGTGCAAGGCATGCAGGGCAATTTGTCCGGCAACTATGTGCTGGGTAGCAATATCGACGCGCGCGGCACCTCCGGCTGGGACGGCGGCCAGGGCTTTGTGCCGATCGGCAGCGCCGGGACGCCGTTTACCGGCAAGTTTGACGGCCTGGGCCATGAACTGTATGGCTTGACCATCAACCGCCCCGAGACGCCGGCGGCGATGTTCGGCAATATTGGCGTGGCTGGCAGCGTGCGCAACCTAAGCTTGAGCAATGTCAATATTTCGGGTTCGCAGGCCGCGTACGGTGCCGCGTATACCGACATCGGCGCGCTGGCGGGCCGCAATAACGGCACCATCGAAAATGTGTCCAGCAGCGGCGCCGTGCATGGTTCCGGCTACATCAACATGGGCGCGCTGGTGGGCACCAATGCCGGCACGCTCAGCAACAGCCGCGCCGCCGGCACCGTTGTTGCTGGCGCGTATGGCGCCGCCGGCGGCCTGGTCGGCGTGAATGCGGCCGGCGGCTTGATCAAGGGCAGTTCCAGCGCCGTGGCCACCACCTCTACCAACTATTTCGCAGGCGGCCTGGCCGTATTCAACCGCGGCACGATCAGCGACAGCTACGCCACGGGCGCCATCAGCGTCGGCAGTGCTGGCGGCAGCTACGGCGGCGGCCTGGCAGCCATTAACACGGGTGGCGGCACGGTCACGAACAGCTATGCGACGGGCAATGTCACGGGAACTTCCGGCCTGGGTGGCTTGGTGGGGCGGATAGAAAGCGGCGCGGTAACGAATAGC
Source organism: Janthinobacterium sp. TPC_1 (assembly GCF_056037845.1). Taxonomy (NCBI): domain Bacteria; kingdom Pseudomonadati; phylum Pseudomonadota; class Betaproteobacteria; order Burkholderiales; family Oxalobacteraceae; genus Janthinobacterium; species Janthinobacterium sp. TPC_1. Next base: position 3,582,093 of record NZ_CP195157.1, read on the forward strand.
TATGCCACTGGCAATGTGACCGGGACGAATAATCTCGGCGGCCTGGTCGGGGTGTCTGCTGGCCCGATAAGCAACAGCTATGCGACGGGCAACGTGACGGGCAACTCCACCGTGGGCGGCGTGGTGGGCTACAACATCGGTGTTGCCCTCACCAATACATATTATTCGGGCAAGCTCACGACGACCGGCATCAATAACGGCGCCATTGTCGGCGACCACAATGGTGGCTCCATCGTCAATGCCTATTTCAACAACATCCTGAATTCGGGGTTAAGCGCCGTTGGTGTGGTCAGCAATGGCGCAAGCACCGTGGCCCAGGGCTTGAGTGCGGCGCAGATGTTGCAAGGGAGTAATTTCACGGGATTCAATTTCACCAGTACGGCAGGTGCGACGGGCAACAACTGGGTCATCGTCAGCGGCGACGGTTCGATCAATGGCGCGGCCGCCGGCACGCGCCCGATGCTGGCGTCGGAGTGGTCGAATACCATCAATTCCACGCACCAGTTGCAATTGATGGCGATGAACAAGGCTGCCAGCTACACCTTGGGCAGCAGCTTCAGCGCGGCCGGCACTGCGGCGAACGGCAACGATGTGTGGGGCAGCACGGGCTTCATCCCCGTCGGCACGGCAGCTTCGGCCTTCACGGGCAGCCTGGACGGCACTGGCCATATTATTTCCAGCCTGAACATCGCCAAGGCGGGCGTGAGCGATGTGGGCCTGTTCGGCGCCATCGGCAGCACGGGCGTGGTGGCGAACGTGGGCCTGTCCGGCGGCAGCGTGGCGGGCGGCACGAATGTGGGCGCCCTGGCCGGCAGCAATGCGGGCACGATCAGCGGCAGCTTTGCCACCAGCGGCGTGACGAGCACGTCCACCGGAGGCGGCCTGGTGGGCAGCAATACGGGCACGGTGGCGGACAGCTATGCGAGCGGCACCGTGAGCGGCACCAGCATCGTCGGCGGCCTGGTCGGCAGCAATGGCGGCAGCATCGCCAACAGCTACGCGAACGGCGGCGTGAGCGGCACCAGCAATGTGGGCGGCCTGGTGGGCGCCAATGCGGGCAGCGTCACGGGCAGCTATTGGGACACGGTGGCCAGCGGCCAGGCGAATAGTATGGGCGGGACGGGCAAGACGACGGCGCAGCTGAAAAACCTGTCGAATTACACGGGCGCCGGCTGGGAGCTGGGGCAGATGTGGGTAGTCTACGACGGCCAGAGCGCGCCTTTCCTGCGCTCGTTCATGAAGCAGGTCGCCGTGCGCGTTTCCTACGACAGCAAGGTGTATGACGGCGTGGCCTACGCAGGCGGCAGCAATAGCGTCACGTATTCGAACACGGTGGCGGGCGCCAGCCTGCAGGGCACGCCCGTGTATGCGGGCAATGCCGCTGGCGCCGTGAATGCGGGCACGTATGGCGTGTCGGCCAGCGGCTTGTACTCGTCCGGCGGCCAGTCCGGCTACGCCATCAGCTATATCGATGGCGGCCTGGTGATCACGCCCAAGTCCGTCACCCTGAGCGGCGCGGCGGTGGGCGACAAGGTGTACGACGGCACCACCGTGGCCGCCATCAGCGGCACCCTGAACGGCGTGCTGGCGGGCGACCTGGCCAATGTCAGTTCGACCGTGAATGGCACGTACGCCAGCAAGAATGCGGGCAACGGCATCGCCGTGACGGTCAACGCGGCCCTGGGCGGCAGCGCCGGGGGCAACTATGCGCTGGCGCCCGTGAACGGCTTGACGGGCAATATCAGCAAGGCCACCATCAGCGGCGTGAGCGGCATTGTTGCTGGAAATAAAGTGTATGACGGCACTGCCACGGCCAGCCTGAACACGGCGGGCGCCACGTTTGCGGGCATGGTGGGCGGCGACAGCCTGAGCGTGTCGGGCGCCAGCGGCAGCTTCGGCGACAAGAACGCCGCGACCGGCAAGGCGGTCAGCATCAGCGGCATCGTGCTGGGCGGCACGGACGCCGGCAACTACAATTTGACCAATGCCACGGCCAGCAGCACCGCCGATATCAGCAAGGCCACCATCACCGGCGTGGCCGGTATCGTTGCTGGAAATAAAGTGTACGACGGCGGCGTGGCCGCCAGCCTGAACACGGCAGGGGCCTCGTTTACGGGCATGGTCGGTGGCGACAGCTTGACGGTCTCGGGCGCCAGCGGCAGCTTTACCGACAAGAACGCCAGCAATGGCAAGACAGTCAATATCAGCGGCATTACCCTGGGCGGCACGGATGCTGGTAATTACAATTTCACTAATACTTCGGCCAGCAGCACAGCCAACATCAGCAAGGCCACCATCAGCGGCGTGAGCGGCATTGTTGCTGGAAATAAAGTGTATGACGGCACTGCCACGGCTGGCCTGAACACGGCGGGCGCCACGTTTGCGGGCATGGTGGGCGGCGATACCCTGAACGTGTCGGCCGCCAGCGGCAGTTTCAGCGACAAGAATGCGGGCACAGGCAAGGCGGTCAGCATCAGCGGCATCGTGCTGGGCGGCACGGACGCGGGCAACTACAACCTGGCCAGCAGCACGGCCGGCAGCACAGCCGATATCACTGCCAAGGCGCTGACGCTGACGGGCTTGAGCGGCAACAATAAGGTCTACGACGGCACGGCCGATGCAAACCTGACCGGCGGCACCTTGAATGGCTTGGTCAATGCGGAAACCCTGGGCTTTGCCGTGCAGGGCGCCAGCTACAGCGACAAGAACGCGGGCACGGGCAAGGCCATTACGATCGGCGGCGTGACCCTGAGCGATGGCAGCGGCCTGGCAGGCAACTACACGCTGAGCGCGCCTGGCGGCTTGACGGGCGATATTGCGAAAGCAACGATTACCGGCATTACTGGCTTGAGCGCCGAGGACAAGGTCTATAACGGCAACCTCAGCGCCAGCCTCAGTGCCGGCTTGGCTGTGATCAATGGCAAGATTGCCGGTGACGACGTGCAATTGTCCAGTGCGAACGGCGCCTTTACGGATAAAAACGTTGGGACCAACAAGGCCGTCAATATCAGCAATATCACCTTGTCCGGCAGCGACCTGGGAAATTATAATTTTAGCAATAATACGGCCACTGCCACGGCGAATATCACGCCCAAGGCCGTCACGCTTTCCGGTGTGACAGCCGACAATAAAGTCTATGATGGCACGACGGCGGCAGTCTTGTCGGGCGGTACCTTGAGCGGCATGGTCGCGGGTGAAACGCTGAGCTTCAGCGGCGGCGTGGGCAGTTTCAGCGACAAGAACGCCGGCACGGCCAAGGTGGTCGCGATCAGCGGCACGACCTTGCAGAATGGCACTGGCCTGGCCAGCAACTACACCTTCACCAGTCCGGGCAACGTGACTGCCGACATCAGCAAGGCCAGCATCAGCGGCGTGTCGAACGTGGGAGTCAACAACAAGACCTATGATGGTCAGAAAACGGCCACCTTGAATGGCACGGCGACCTTCACCGGCATCATCGGCGACGACAGCCTGACGGTGGCGGGCAATGGCGAATTCAGCGACAAGAATGCGGGCACGGGCAAGACCGTCAACGTCAGCGGCATCACCCTGGGTGGCGCGGATGCGGGCAACTACCTCCTGGGCAGCACGACGTCCAGCGGCGTGGCCGATATCGCCAAGGCCAGCATCGGCAGCGTGTCGAACGTGGGCGTCAACAACAAGACTTACGATGCCTCAGCCACGGCCACGCTCAACGGCGCGGCGACCTTCAATGGCATGGTCAATGGCGACAGCCTGACGGTAGCGGGCAATGGCGCCTTCAGCGACAAGAACGCGGGCACGGGCAAAACGGTGAACGTCAGCAACATCACCCTGGGCGGCGCGGACGCGGGCAACTACCTCCTGGGCAGCACGACGTCCAGCGGCGTGGCCGATATCGCCAAGGCCAGCATCAGCGGCGTGTCGAACGTGGGCGTCAACAACAAGACCTATGATGGCCAGAAAACGGCCACCTTGAATGGCACGGCGACCTTCACCGGCATCTTCGGCGACGATAGCCTGACGGTGGCGGGCAATGGCGAATTCAGCGACAAGAATGCGGGCACGGGCAAAACGGTGAACGTCAGCAACATCACCCTGGGTGGCGCGGATGCGGGCAACTACCTCCTGGGCAGCACGACGTCCAGCGGCGTGGCCGATATCGCCAAGGCCAGCATCGGCAGCGTGTCGAACGTGGGTGTCAGCAACAAGACTTATGATGGCTTGAGAACCGCCACCTTGAATGGCACGGCGACCTTCGATGGCATTATTGGCAACGACAGCTTGAGTGTCGCAGGCTCTGCTTTGTTCAGCGACAAGAATGCTGGCACGGCCAAGGTTGTGATGGTTAGCGGCATCACGCTGGCTGGTGCGGATGCTGGCAACTATATCCTGGGCAGTAATGTATCCAGCGGCACGGCCGATATCACGCCGAAAGCCCTGACGGTGACGGGCCAGGTGGCCGGCAACAAGGTCTACGACGGCAATGCGGTGGCGCAGCTGAGCGGCGGCAGCTTGCTTGGCCTGGTGGGCGATGAAACCCTGGCCATCGCCGGCCAGACGGCGGCCTTCAGCGACAAGAATGCGGGCAATGCGAAAGCCGTGACGGTCAGCGGCACGACCTTGCTCGACGGCACTGGTTCGGCCAGCAACTACACGGTGGCCAATCCGACCGGCTTGACGGCCAGCATCACGCCGAAAGCCCTGACGGTGGCGGGCCAGGTGGCGGGCAACAAGGTTTACGACGGCAATACGGTGGCGCAACTGAGCGGCGGCAGTCTGGCCGGCCTGGTGGGCGATGAAACCCTGTCCATCGGCGGCCAGACGGCGGCCTTCAGCGACAAGAATGCGGGCAATGCGAAAGCCGTGACCGTCAGCGGCACGACCTTGCTCGACGGCACTGGTTCGGCCAGCAACTACACGGTGGCCAATCCGACCGGCTTGACGGCCAGCATCACGCCGAAAGCCCTGACGGTGACGGGCCAGGTGGCCGGCAACAAGGTCTATGACGGCAATACGGTGGCGCAACTGAGCGGCGGCAGCCTGGCCGGCCTGGTGGGCGATGAAACCCTGGCCATCGGCGGCCAGACGGCGGCCTTCAGCGACAAGAATGCGGGCAATGCGAAAGCCGTGACGGTCAGCGGCACCACCTTGCTCGACGGCACTGGTTCGGCCAGCAACTACACGGTGGCCAATCCGACCGGCTTGACGGCCAGCATCACGCCGAAAGCCCTGACGGTGACGGGCCAGGTGGCCGGCAACAAGGTCTACGACGGCAATGCGGTGGCGCAACTGAGCGGCGGCAGCCTGGCCGGCCTGGTGGGCGATGAAACCCTGGCCATCGGCGGCCAGACGGCGGTCTTCAGCGACAAGAACGCGGGCAATGCGAAAACCGTGACGGTCAGCGGCACCACCTTGCTCGACGGCACTGGTTCGGCCAGCAACTACACGGTGGCCAATCCGACCGGCTTGACGGCCAGCATCACGCCGAAAGCCCTGACGGTGACGGGCCAGGTGGCCGGCAACAAGGTCTACGATGGCAATGCGGTGGCGCAACTGAGCGGCGGCAGCCTGGCCGGCCTGGTGGGCGATGAAACCCTGGCCATCGGCGGCCAGACGGCGGTCTTCAGCGACAAGAACGCGGGCAATGCGAAAGCCGTGACGGTCAGCGGCACCACCTTGCTCGACGGCACTGGTTCGGCCAGCAACTACACGGTGGCCAATCCGACCGGCTTGACGGCCAGCATCACGCCGAAAGCCCTGACGGTGACGGGCCAGGTGGCCGGCAACAAGGTCTACGACGGCAATGCGGTGGCGCAACTGAGCGGCGGCAGCCTGGCCGGCCTGGTGGGCGATGAAACCCTGGCCATCGGCGGCCAGACGGCGGCCTTCAGCGACAAGAACGCGGGCAATGCGAAAGCCGTGACCGTCAGCGGCACCACCTTGCTCGACGGCACTGGTTCGGCCAGCAACTACACGGTCAGCAATCCGACGGGCTTGACGGCCAGCATCACGCCAGCGTCCATCAGCGCCGTTGCCGGTATCGTGGCCGCGAACAAAGTGTACGACGGTGGCACGGCGGCCAGCCTGAACCTGGCTGGCGCCACCTTCAATGGCCTGGTGGCTGGCGACGCCTTGAGCCTGGCTGGCGGCCCCGTGCTTGGCGCGTTCAGCGACAAGAATGCGGCAAGGGGCAAGACCGTAACCATCAGCGGCCTGGCCCTGGGTGGCGCCGATGCGGCGAACTACGTGCTGGCCAGCAGCCTGGCCAGCACCACGGCAGATATCACGCCAGCGGCACTGACGGTCAGCGCCAGCGGCGTCAACAAGGTATATGACGCCACCACGAATGCCGCCGTTTCCTTGCGCGACAATCGTCTCGGCAATGATCAGCTGAGCATTGCCAGCGATGGCGCCAGCTTCAGCGACAAGAATGCGGGCGCGGGCAAGACGGTGACGGTGGCCGGCATACGCCTGAGCGGCGCGGATGCGGGCAATTACGTGGTCAACAGTAGCGCCAGCACGACGGCCACGATCTCGCAGGCGGCGCTGACGGTGAAAGTCGATAACGCTGAAAAAGACCAGGGACGCGCCAATCCCGACTTCCGCGCCAGCTACAGCGGCTTGCTTGGTGGCGATACGCTGGCGGCTGAAGTGCGCGGCAACCTGGCGTTCAGCACGCCGGCGGCGACGGCATCCGCGGCCGGCAATTATCTGGTATCGGCATCGGGCCAGGCGTCGAACAACTACGCCCTGAACTATGTGGAAGGCGTGCTGAAGGTCAAGCCGACGGAAGCGCTGCAAAGCGCGGTCGCGAACGTGATCGCGGCCGTTGCCGTGGCGCCATCGCAGGGCAATATGGTGCAGGCCGACATGATCGTCAGTGGCGAGACGGCGCCAGGCAAGCCTGCCGCCGCGCAGGAGGCGCCGCGCGAGGCAGAGACGGGGAGCGCCGGCAGCGCGCCGGCCGTGCAGTTGGCCGGCAATGTCGTCGGCAATGTCTTGCCAGGCCTGCGCCTGAGCGTGATCGATAGCGGCCTGCGCCTGCCGGCCGAAGCTGGCGGCAACACGCGTCAGGACAGCCAGTAAAGCAAGCGGCCCCGCCGCATGGTGGCGCCGGAGTGCCGCTTCGTGTTTCGAGGCGGCATTTTTTTTACCGGTGCATCGTTGCCGCGCTCTTATAATGGCGGCACCATCCTTGATTTCCGTCAGAAGAGCAGCGCTGAACAGAAAGTACAATCGCATGACATCCAATTTCATCGGCGTGGCCGGCTTGCCACGCGCCGGTTCCACCTTGCTGTGCCAGCTGCTGGCGCAGCATCCCGACTTGCATTGCGAAGGCAATAGCTCGCCTCTGTGCAACGCCTTGCTGGGCATGCGGCGCATGGTCAGCGACGACGCGTTTTTCCTGTCGCAGCTCGACAGCACCTTCGATGCCAGTTATGGCCACCTGAAAACGGCCATGCAGGGTTTCCTGCGCGGCTGGTACCAGGATTGCGGCAAGCAGGGCGTGGTGGACAAGAACCGCGCCTGGCTGCATTGCGTGGAGCTGCTGCTGCAACTGGCGCCGGAAGCGAAAATCATCGTCTGCGTGCGCGAACTGGGCCAGGTTTACGGCTCCATCGAAGCGCAGCACCAGCGCACCATCCTGCTCGACTTCGTCGACCACCTGGCCGATTTCGACCGCCTGGGCCGTGCCGACATGCTGTTTGCCAAGGACCGCACCATCGGCGCTCCCTTGAGTTCCCTGCATGCCGTGCTGGACCTGCCCGTCGAGGTGCAGCAAAAGCTGTATTTCGTGCGTTTCGAGGATTTGATGGCGCGGCCGGTGGAATGCATGTCGCACCTGTATATATGGCTGGGCCTGGCACCGTTCCAGATCGATCCGCACGATCTTGCCGTGGGTATCCAGGAAAGCGACAGCCATTACCGCATGAAATACACGCACCGCCAGCAGGCGACGATCAGCGCGCCGAAGCCGCATGCGATACCGCCGCGTATCCAGGCGCAGATCGAAAGCGCGTATGGCTGGTTTTATGAGCTGTATTATCCACAACACCAGCGCGTGGCAACGCCATCCGTCTGAAAATACCTGCGGCAGTGCTGATACCACTTGCCGCACCGCTGCCGGCGCGGTATTGCTGGAGCCGGCCGCATATCTTTCCCGCTCATTCTTTGCCAACGGTGCCGTGGGCACCGGCGCTGATGCAACTGGTATTGTAAAAAACACCGTTGTATAAAACCACTTGACTACCAATTTAGGGCGTCGCATTCTCTGTGCAGAAAGCCGATGCTTCGCTGCGCTTTCTTTACGTACAACATAAAAAGCTACTTCGATAGTTTTCGTATAACGTTCAGGAGACAATGTGAAGACACGGCAAATCAGCCGGCTGGCCTCGCCCTTGATGGCAGGCCTGCTGGGCAGCGCGCTGCTCGCTTGCGGCGGCAATTCCACCACCGAACCCCCGTCGACCCTGCTGGCCGCCACCGCCGGCAGCGACAGTTGCGCTGCCTGGAGCGCCGCTGCCGTCTATACGGCGGGCCAGTGCGCCGTCTACGACGGCAAGGTGTACCGGGCCAAATGGTGGGTGCAGGGCACGGCACCGAACAACGACCAGTGGGGACCGTGGAGCCTCGACACCAGCACACTCCCACGCCGACGCCCACCCCGACGCCGACGCCCACTCCAACGCCGACACCGACGCCAGGCGTGCCCACCAAAGCCCAGGCCGAGGCCAACGAGGCGGCGCTGACGAACAACGATTTCTTCCGCAAGGTCAAGGCCTCGATCCGCACCCTGGGCAATCCGGCCGTCGAAGCCGTCCAGCCTGGCCTGGCCGGCAACCCGCTCAACGTCAAGCGCGTCGAGCGCCTGCTGCCGGCGGCAAAGTGGGATTACTATTTTGCCGCGCGCGACGCCAGCTACACCTACCAGCGCTTCCTGCAAGCCGTGGCCAAGTTCCCCGCCGTGTGCGACGACTACAGCGACGGGCGCAACGCGGACGCCATCTGCCGCCACAGCCTGGCCACCATGTTTGCCCACTTCGGGCAGGAAACGGGCGACCACAACGCCAGCAGCCCGCTGCCGCAATGGCGCCAGGGCTTGAAGTATTTGCGCGAGCTGGGCTGCGACGAGACGGGCGCCGGCTGCGGCTACAACATCGAGTGCGCGGATCCCGTCTTCAACAAGGTATGGACGTGTGGCAAGAATGCCGACGGCAGCTTCAAGAAGTATTTTGGACGCGGCGCCAAACAGCTGTCCTACAACTACAACTATGGGCCGTTTTCGCAAGCCATGCATGACGGCGATCAATCCGTGCTGCTGAAAAATCCCGACCTCGTCGCCTCGACCTGGCTGAACCTGGCCTCGGCCACGTTCTTCTTTGTCTATCCGCAACCGCCGAAGCCATCGATGCTGCACGTGCTCGACGGTACGTGGGTGCCCAACGCGGCCGATACGGCAGCCGGCGCGGGCAATAACTTCGCCACCACCATCATGATCATTAATGCCGAATGCGGGCAGGGCACGGAAAAGCAGGCGGCGCAAAACCGTATCGATTACTACAAGCAATTTGCCGCCGACATGGGCTGGGATTATTCCGGCGAACAATTGTCCTGCGCCAACATGCAACGCTTCACCCCGGCCAGTTCCGCTGCCTACAACATCTACTGGGAAAAGAACTGGAGCGCCGGTGGCGAGAACCAATGCCAGCTGGTCAGCTATCAAACCCCGTACAGCGCCTTGCTGGCCGGGAACTACGTGAAATGCGTGGAAGCCAACTGGAATGTGAAGTTGCAGTAGCAGTCAATGCAGGAAAGCCGGCCAGGGATAACAGTTGACAAGAGCCCCTTCAGGGGCCTGCAACAAGCTCACAATGTACAACCTGTACAACCATAACGGAGACAACAATCACATGAAATCGAATGCATTATTGATGGCCCTGCTCAGCGGCGTACTCGTCGCTTGCGGCGGCGGCCAGGAAGGCACGACCGCCACGCCGAACACCCTGCTGGCCGCCGTGGAAAGCGTGCGCCGTCTGGGATGCCGCTACCGTCTACACGGGCGGCCAGTGCGTGCTCTACCAGGGCGTCACCTACAAGGCCAAGTGGTGGACGCAGGGTAATGTCCCCAGCGCCACCGACACCTGGGGGCCATGGGCTGTGATCGATACGCCGACGCCGACGCCGACGCCGACCCCGACCCCCCGACCCCGACCCCGACCCCGACCCCGACCCCGACCCCGACCCCGACCCCGACCCCGACGCCAACCCCGACACCGACGCCAACGCCAACGCCAACGCCAACGCCAACGCCAACGCCGACCCCTACGGCTTGCCGCCCGGACGGCCTGATTTCGGCCGTGCCGAATGTGCCGTATTGCAAGGTATATGACGCGAATGGGCGCGAAGTGCTGGGCAATGGCTTGAACCGGCGCATCGTCGGCTATTTTGCCAGCTGGCGCACGGGCATCGATGGCAGTCCCACGTATCTGGTGAATAACCTGCCGTGGGACAAGATCACCCACCTGAACTATGCGTTCGCTTCCGTCGATCCGGCGACCTCAAAAATCGCCATCGGCAGCGGCGCGGCCAATCCGGACACGGGCCTGACGTGGCCCAACGTGCCGGCCGCGGCCATGGACCCGTCCTTGCCGTACAAGGGCCATTTCAACTTGCTGGCGCAATACAAGAAGAAGTATCCAGGCGTGAAACTGATGATTTCCGTGGGCGGCTGGGCCGGCAGCGGCGGCTTTTACACGGCCACGACGAATGCGGACGGCAGCATCAATACGGCCGGCATCAATACCCTGGCCGACTCGATGGTGGCCTTCGTGCGCCAGTACAACTTCTTCGATGGCGTCGATGTCGATTACGAACACCCGACCACCAACAATGAAGCGGGCAATCCGAACGACTTCGCCGTGTCGAAACCGCGCCTGGCTGGCTTGATGACGAGCTACAACGTGCTGCTGAAAGTGCTGCGCCAGAAGCTCGACGAAGCGGCCGTGCAGGACAATAAATACTATCTGCTGACCATTGCCGGCTCCGCCTCGGGCTGGGTCTTGCGCGGCGAGGAAAATATGTCGGGATTGAAATATCTCGATTACGCCAGCCTGATGAGCTATGACTTGCACGGCGCGTGGAACCAGTACGTGGGGCCGAACGCGGCGCTGTTTGACGACGGCAACGATGGTGAATTGCGTGCCGGCAATGCCTACCAGTACCAGAACATCGGCTACCTGAACACGGACTGGGCCTACCGCTACTACCGGGGCGCCATGCAGGCGGGACGCATCAATATCGGCGTGCCGTTCTACACGCGGGGCTGGAAGGATGTGACGGGCGGCACCAATGGCCTGTGGGGCACGACGCCGCTGATCAGCTCCACGGTCACTTGCGCCGGCACCAAGACATGCGGCACGGGCGCGACCGGCATCGACAACGTGTGGTACGACCTCGACTCGCAAGGCAAGCCCACGCCGGGCGGCGGCAACCCCATCTGGCATGCGCTGAACTTGCAAAACGGTATCGTTCCAAGCTACCTGGACGCGTATAAAGTCACGGACAAGGCGCTGGTGGGCACGTATGTGCCGTACTACAGCAGTACCATGGTGGCGCCGTGGCTGTGGAATGCGACCAAAAAAGTGTTCATTTCCACGGAAACCACGCAATCAATCGCGGCCAAGGCCCAGTACATCGTCAACAACAATATCGGCGGCGTGATGATATGGGAAATGGCGGGCGACTATGCCTGGGATGCCACGCGCAACGGCGGCAAGGGCGAGTATTTCATGGGCACCACCCTGACGGACGTGCTGTACCAGGCTTTCCGCACGGCCGGCGCGTATGGCAACAAACGCGCCGAAATCGCCATGCCGGGCACGGCGGCCAACGTCAGCATCACCCTCGGCGGCTGGAAGCTGGGCGACAACAACTTCCCCATCAATCCCGTGATGACGGTGAAGAACAACACGGCATCGACCCTGCCGGGCGGCACCGTGGTGGAGTTCGACTATCCCGTCTCGGCGCCGTCGGACATGAGCGACCAGTCCGGCTTCGGCTTGACGGTGATCAATGCCGGCTACACGGGGCCGAACAATATCGGCGGCTTCACGAAGAACTACAACCGGGCCCGTTTCGCGATTCCCGCCTGGCAATCGCTGGCGCCGGGCGGCTCCGTGGCGCTGACCCTGAACTACCGCTTGCCGATCTCGGGACCGGCCAACTACACGGTCACCGTGGGCGGCACCAAGTATGCGCTGACGCAAGAGTATCCGGAATTGCCGGTGGCGCTGCCGTAAAGTTGTTGATGTCGTAAAGTAAAAAGGGCGGAACCGAGGTTCCGCCCTTTTTTAATTGCAGCCGTTAAGCTGGCTTAGAACCAAGTTTCCACCTGGAAACCATACGACGTGCCGCTGGTATTGTTGTTGTAGATCGGGCCGCCGTTGTTCGACGCATTGACCGAGGCGGTGGCCGCATCGTTCCATTTGCCGTAGGTCACGAAAGCGCGCAGTTCAGGACGCGACCACAGGCCAGGGCCGGCCGAGATCGTCGGGGCGATGGTCAGCTTGGTCAGGCGCTTGGCCGGCAGGCCGCCCGCTTGCGTCACGCGGTCCGTGCCCAGTTCGCCCACCAGCTTGAAGTTGTTGGTGAACGCGTACACAGGACGCACGCCGACCGAGGTCCAGGTCGAGGAACCGTTGGCGTTCGACTCATCTTTTTGCCACAGGGCGACGAATTCCATGCCGAAGTTGGCCATCGGCTGGATCGCCATGTCATTGAAGATGCGCGTGCGTTTCACGTCCGAACCCAAACCGGTGTCGCCCGAAGCGCCGAACTGCGCGCCCTGGCCGGTGCCGGGACCGACGCCGTACTGCACGCCGAAGGTGTTGCCGCCGCCAAACACTTTACCTTGGCGGTGGAATGCCGACAGTTGCCAGCCGTTGTGTTTCTTGCCGTAGACGTCGTTGTCCTTGCCTTCGCCGATGATGTAGGTGGCGGCCAGGTCCAGGGTGCCGTTTTCATTGACGGGAATTTCGCCGTAGATGAAGTTCTGGCGCACGGCCGAGGTGGTGCCGAGGATGGCGCCCGTGTTCGGATCACGCTTGTTGAGATCGCGGTCCTTGAAGAAGGCGTACGAGAATTTACCGGGGCCGGCAGGAATGCGGTCCAGACCGGCGCCCGTACCGTTCATGTTGATGTACTGCAAATCCAGCATGTGGATGTCGGGACGGTAGTAGAAGCGTTTGCCGATCCAGGCCGTGCCGCCGTTCAGGAAATCGAGTCCCTGCGCTTCGACGTAGGCCTTGACGATGCCCAGCTTGTTGTCGCCGAAATCCGAATTCGGCGCATAGGCGTTGACCCAGATGGTGGCCAGGTAGTTCACGCCGCCGGACTGGGCGACGGACTTGGTGTAGCCAAATTCCGTGTAGGCATCGCACTCATTGCCCAGACGGTACTTCATGGTATTGCCGCCCAGGCCGAAGCAGCCTTGCGAACCGCCGTCGCCCGACGTATTGCTGCCGGCGCCGGCGCGCAGGTAGCCGTGGAAGCCTTCGGCATCACTTGGGTACATGGGGTCGGCCATGGCGGAAGCGCTGGCGATGGCCAGGAGCAGGGCAGGTAAGGTTTTCAATGCAGTGCGATTCATGCGGTCTCCAGAAGAATGTAGGTGGTAGCGCTGGCGCCCCGGAAGGACGGCCACCGCACACGGTCTAATGCCGAAAACCAAGTCTAGCAGCGCTTTTTTAACCAGACCGATACAAAACGTACAAGTGACGATACTTTCTTTCAAAGTGTTGTTTTTACTCAATATCGATACTCTCGCGCATAGTGGCGCTGCAAAAGAGTATCGAATTGCGGTTTTGGAGTATCAGAAAGTATCAAAGCCCGGTGCTACATTGTGGTCGTGGTGCCAACAAGCGGCATTGCCAACGACAAAAAACACTGGAGACACACAATGAAACGTACCGCCATTGCCGCGCTGTGCGCCGGCGCGCTCTGCCTCAGCTCGTCCGCCTCGGCCGCAACCGACCTCGTCATCGCCACCGTCAACAACGGCCACATGATCGAAATGCAAAAGCTCAGCAAGTTCTTCGAGCAAGCCAATCCCGACATCAAGCTCAAATGGGTGACCCTGGAAGAGGGCGTCTTGCGCCAGCGCATGACCACCGATATCGCCACCAAGGGCGGCCAGTTCGACGTGATGACCATCGGCCTGTATGAAACGCCCATCTGGGGCAAGAAAAACTGGCTGATCCCCATCAAGCCGGACGCCAAGTACGATATCGACGACCTGCTGCCCGCCATCCGCGAAGGCCTGTCCGGCGACGGCAAGCTGTACGCGTCGCCGTTCTATGGCGAAAGCTCGATGATCATGTACCGCAGCGACCTGGTCAAAAAGGCGGGCGTGACGATCGAAGACCGCCCCAGCTGGAACCAGCTGCGCGACGTGGCGGCCAAGCTGCACGACCCGGCCAACGGCGTGTACGGCATCTGCCTGCGCGGCAAGCCGGGCTGGGGCGACAAACATGGCGCTGATCACCACCATGGCCAACTCCTACGGCGGCCAGCTGTTCGACATGCAATGGAAGCCGCAATTTACCAGCAAGCCGTGGAAGGACGCGGTCACCATGTATGTCGACCTGATGAAGAAATACGGCCCGCCAGGCGCGGCAGCCAACAGCTTCAATGAAAACCTGGCGTTGTTCAACCAGGGCAAGTGCGGCATCTGGATCGACGCGACGATCGCCGCCTCCTTCATCACGGACCCGAAACAGAGCAAGGTGGCCGACAAGGTGGCGTTTGCCCAGTCGCCCGTCGGCGTGACGGAGCGGGGCGCCAACTGGCTGTGGATCTGGTCGCTGGCCATCCCGTCGAGCTCGAAACACCCGAACGAAGCGCAGCGCTTCATCAACTGGGCCACGTCGCCCGATTACGTGAAACTGGTTGCCAAGGAAACCAGCTGGGCCAACGTGCCGACGGGTACGCGCAAGTCCACGTATGCGAGTCCCGAGTTCCAGAAAGTGGCGAAATTTGCCGCCGCCGAAGGCAAGGCCCTGGCCACCACGCGCGCCGTGCAAAGCACCTTGCCGCCTTCGCCGTACGTGGGCGTGCAATTCGCGTCGATCCCGGAGTTCCAGGTGATCGGCGTGGCCGCCGGCCAGCAGATGGCGGCAGCGCTGCTGGGCAAGGTGACGGTGGAGCAGGCGCTGGAATTGTCGCAGCAGACGGCGGAACGTGAAATGCGTAAGGGCGGGTACTACAAGTAAGACTGCTGCATAGTTTGCGTACCCCAACGGCATAAATCTGGGGTCGGACCCTGAGGGTCCGACCCCGGTACTTTAGCTTTGCGGGTTATCGGTTCACCTGCCCCAAGAGAACATTATGAAACGCATTATCCCCCGGACTTTGCTGACGCCGGCCGTGCTTGCCGTCTCCGTCATTTCCGTGATCCCGTTATTGATCACGCTGTATTACGCGTTCGTGCGCTATTCCATGCTCGATCCGAGCGGCCATCCTTTCCATGGGCTGGCCAATTTTCACTTTTTCTTTAGCGATGCCTCGTTCCTGCCGGCCTTGCAGAACACGTTTACCTTGCTGTTTTCCGTCATGCTGGTGACAGTCGTGCTGGGCACGGCGCTGGGCTTGCTGATCAATGAAGCGTTTCCGGGGCGCGCCGTCGTGCGCGTGCTCTTGATTTCGCCGTTTCTCGTCATGCCGGCCGTGAATGCCCTGATGTGGAAGAACATGCTGCTCAACCCGATCTACGGCCTGTTCGCGCAAATCAGCATCTTCTTTGGCGCCACGCCCGTCGACTGGCTGTCGGCGCATCCCTTGTTCTCGATCATCATGATGGTCTCCTGGCAATGGCTGCCGTTTGCCTGCCTGATCTTCATGACGGCGCTGCAATCGATGGACCGGGAACAGCTGGAAGCGGCGCGCATGGATGGCGCCACCTACCTGCAGCAGTTGCGCTACCTCTATATTCCGCACCTGGGCCGCGCCGTTTCGGTGGTGCTGATGATCGAAATGATCTTCTTGCTGTCGATCTTTGCGGAAATCTTTACCACCACGGGCGGCGGTCCCGGCTTCGACACGACCACCATCACCTTCATGATTTACCAGCAGGCACTGCTGTCGTATGACGTGGGAGCAGCCTCGGCCGGTGCCCTGTTCGCCGTGCTCATCGCCAACATCGCCGCCTTCTTCCTGATGCGCGTCATCGGCAAGAATCTGTCGAAATAAGGAGACCTTGATGCATAGCAAACTTCATTTATATAGCCGCACGGCCGCCGCCTGGCTGTGTGCGCTGCTGCTGTTCTTCCCCATCTTCTGGCTGGGCTTGATGGCTTTCAAGACGGAAGGGCAAGCCATTTCCACGCCGCCGCTGCTGTTTTTCACGCCCACCCTGGACAGCTTCCGCGAAGTGCTGGCGCGCGACAATTACTTCGGCTACGCGTGGAACTCGCTGTTTACCAGCGTGGTCTCCACCGCGATTGGCCTGCTGATCGCCATCCCGGCCGCCTATTCCATGGCCTTCTTTCCCACGGGCGGCACCATCGGCTTGCTGAAATTTATGCTCAGCTCGCGCTACATGCCCGGCGTGGGCGCGCTGATGCCCATCTATATCTGCTACCAGTACTTCGGCCTGCTCGATACGCGCATCGGCCTGACCATCATGTTCATGCTGATGAACCTGCCCATCATGATCTGGCTGCTGTACACGAGCATGAAGGAGCTGCCGCGCGAAATCCTCGAGGCGTCGCGCATGGATGGCGCCACCGTGTGGGACGAGTTCCGCCACGTCGTGCTGCCCCTGTCCGTGGGCGGCATCGCTTCCACGGCGCTGGTCTGCATGGTGTGGTCGTGGAATGAATCGTTCTGGTCGCTGAACCTGGGCGCGTCCAACGCGGGCACGCTGGCCTGGCTCATCGCTTCGTATTCGAGCCCGGAAGGACTCTTCTGGGCCAAATTGTCGGCCGCTTCGCTGATGGCCATCGCGCCCATCATGGCGCTGGGCTGGTTCTGCCAGAAACAGTTAGTACAAGGTATGACTTTCGGCGCCGTCAAATAATCGATGCCTCCATAAACCTACTGCGCGGCCCAATTTCGGCTCTCCGTTGCTCACTGTGCATCCGCACAGCTCCGCTACTCAAACCGAACTTGAACTGCTCGCTACGGTTTCTGAAAGCATCGAAAAACAAATCAGAATTGAGAAAAATCATGGCTTACCTTCAACTGAGCAATATCGAGAAATTCTTTGGCGAGCACCGCGCCATCAAGGGCATCGACCTGGACATTCAACAGGGCGAGTTCGTCGTCTTCGTGGGGCCGTCGGGTTGCGGTAAATCAACCCTGCTGCGCCTGATCGCGGGCCTGGAACCGATCGACGGCGGCAAGCTGTCGCTCGACGGGCGCGACATCACGAACCTGCCGTCATCGAAGCGCGACCTGGCGATGGTATTCCAGTCGTATGCGCTGTACCCGCACATGACGGTGTTCCAGAACATGTCGTTTCGCGCTGAAACTGGCCGGCGTCGATCCCGCCATCATCCGCGAAAAGGTCGACAAGGCGGCTGCCATCCTCGACCTTGGGCGTTACCTGGAGCGCACGCCGAAGGAATTGTCGGGCGGCCAGCGCCAGAGGGTGGCCATCGGCCGCGCCATCGTGCGCGACCCGAAGGTGTTTTTGTTCGACGAACCGCTGTCGAACCTCGATGCGGCCCTGCGCGTGCAGACGCGCATCGAGATCGCCAAGCTGCACCGCGAACTGGGCGCCACCACCATCTACGTCACGCACGACCAGGTCGAGGCGATGACCCTGGCCGACCGCGTGGTGGTGCTGCGCGACGGGCAGATTGAGCAGCATGGTTCGCCCCTGGAACTGTATGACCGTCCCGCCAATCGCTTCGTCGCGCAATTCATCGGCACGCCCAGCATGAACGTGGTGCCCGCCGACGCGGCGCCGCAGCTGCTGGCGCAGGCGGGCAGCGCGGCGCAGGCGGACGGTTTTGTCGGTATCCGCCCCGAACACGTGCACCTGGGCGCGGCGCAGCCGGGCAGCGTGCCCGTCACAGTCGACCTGGTAGAGTCCCTGGGCGTGGAAACCCTGACCTATGTGCGCCTGCCGAACAATGTGCAGGTGGTCTCGCGCGGCGCGGAGCGCAGCAGCCTGCAGCCGGGCCAGCAGACGCACCTGACGTTCGAACCGGGCTTCGTCCATTATTTCGACCGCGCCGGCAAGACCTATGCGGCGGCGAAAGGAGCGCTGTAATGGACGCCATCGCATTGAAGCAATCGAACCTGGCGCGGCTGCCAGGGAACGTGGCCGTGCCCGCGTATGCGCGCGAGGCGCTCGTGGCCAGCATCGTGCATATCGGCGTGGGTGGCTTTTTTCGCGCTCACCAGGCCGTGTATCTCGATGACTTGCTGGCCTTGCCCGGCAACGCAGAATGGGGATACTGCGGCGTGGGCTTGCTGGCGACCGACGCGGCCATGCGCGACGCCATGCGGGCGCAGGACGGTTTATATACGGTGATCGAACGCAGCGCGACCGGCGATGCCGCGCGCATCATCGGCAGCGTCGGCGACTACCTGTATGCGCCCGACGAGCCGCAAGCCGTGCTGGAAAAGCTGGCCGACCCCGGCACGCGCATCGTCGCGCTGACCATCACCGAGGGCGGCTATTACGTCAACCAGGGCACGGGCGAGTTTGACGCCGATCATGCCGACATTGCGTACGAACTGGCGCACCCGCAGGCGCCGCGCTGCTCGTTCGGCTACCTGGCCGCCGCGCTGGCCCTGCGCCGCCAGCGCGGCCTGGCGCCGTTTACCATCATGTCCTGCGATAACCTGCAAAACAATGGCGACGTGACGCGCAAGATGCTGCTGGCCTTTGTCGCCCTGCGCGACGGCGAACTGGCGCGCTGGCTGGCCACGCAGGGCAGCTTCCCCAACAGCATGGTCGACCGCATCACGCCGGCCACCACGGATGAACACCGGGCGCTCGTGCGCGAACGTTTTGGCATCATCGACGCCTGGCCCGTCGTGTGCGAGCCGTTCCGCCAGTGGGTCATTGAGGATGAATTCCCGCAGGGCCGGCCGGCCTGGGAAAAGGTGGGCGCGCAGATGATGACGCACGACGTGCTGCCGTATGAAAAGATGAAGCTGCGCTTGCTCAATGCCAGCCACCAGGCCCTGTGCTACATTGGCATGCAGCTCGGCTACACGTTTGCGCACGAAGCGATGGGCGATGCGGGCATCCGGCTGCTGGTGCGGCGCATGATGGATGATGAAGTCACGCCCCTGCTCGATAGCGTGGCGGGTATCGATTTGGAACGGTACAAGGCGACCCTGCTCGAGCGCTTTTCGAATCCGGCCGTGCGCGACCAGCTGGCGCGCATCGGCACGGAAGGTTCTGCGCGCATCCCGAAATTCGTGCTGCCGTCCGTGCGCGAGGCGTTGGCCCGGGGCGGCGCCATCAAGCTGCTGGCGTTTACCGTGGCGTGCTGGTTCCGCTACCTGGAAGGCCACGACGAAGCGGGACGCGAGATGCCTTTGAGCGACCCGTATGCGGTGCGCCTGCGCGCGCTGGCGCTGCAGGGCGGCTCGGACGCCGCGGCGCTGCTGTCGCTGCGCGAGCTGTTCGGAGAATTGAGCGACACACAAGCGTTCACGCAGGCCGTATCGCAGTCGCTGGCCAAGCTGTACGGGCTGGGAGCGCGCGCGGCGCTGGAACAGATATTGGCCTGAGGGGGAGGGCGCGCCATGCCACGCAAAGCCGATGCCACATTGCCGCAGATGGAGCTGGAACAGCAGCGCGATGCCACGCCCGGCTTCGAGCCGAAAGGCAGTTTCGGCTTCATCCGCTACCTGGAGCATGGTTTTCCGAATGCGCTGGTGCGCTGGCATTACCACGACGAATACGAGCTGCATCTGATCGTGGCGACGAGCGGCAAGGTCTTTGTCGGCGACCATATCGGCCAGTTCGCGCCCGGCCACCTGGTGCTGACGGGCCCCCGCGTGCCGCATAACTGGGTCTCGCTCGACACGCCGCCCGAAGGCGTGGCCCTGCGCGACATGGTGATCCAGTTTTCGCATGCGCCGCTGGCGTCGATGGCGGCCGCCATTCCCGAATTGAAGGATATTTTCCCGCTGCTGCAGCGCGCCCTGCACGGCGTGGAATTCTTTGGCGTGAGCGAACAGTCGCTGCGGCGCTTCCGGCGCATCCGCGACAGCAGCGGCCTGCCGCGCTTCATTGAATTTCTCACCCTGCTGGGCGAGCTGGCGCAAACCAGCGACTACCAGCTGCTGTCGACGGTGCCCATGCAATCGAGCGACGATGACGTGGCCCTGGCGCGCATCAGCTCCGCCATCAACTTCATCGTGCACAATTACAGCAGCCAGTTCTCGCTGAAACAGCTGGCCGAGCAGGTGGACATGCCCGAGCGGACGTTCTCGCGCTTCTTTCGCCACGCCACGGGCAACAGCTTCACGGACTTCGTCAACCGCCTGCGCATCAACAAGGCGTGCCAGCTGCTGATGGAAACGGAGCGCTACGTCAGCAACATCTGCTACGAGGCCGGTTTTAACAATGTGGCCAATTTCAACCGGCGCTTCCTGGAATTGAAGGGTATGACGCCGAAGGAATTCCGCCAGCAGGCCCTGGGCCGTTTTGGCAGCTGAGGTTTTTTGAGGTACATTCGATGGCACGGGCGGGGACAGCCTGGGAGAGACGAGCATGGAACACCTGTGGCAGAAGGACGGCGAGCGCAAGGCGCCCGAGCTGGAACGCGAAAGCTACGACGGCATCATCAATTACCTGGAACACGGCTATCCCAGCTCGCGCGTGCGCTGGCACTGCCACGAAGAATATGAGCTGCACCTGATCGTCGCCACCAGCGGGCGCCTGTTCGTGGGCGACTATATCGGCGAATTCTCGCCCGGCCACCTGGTGCTGACGGGGCCGCGATTGCCGCACAACTGGATTTCCAACGTGGTGCCGGAAGGGGGCGTGGCCCTGCGCGACATGATCGTGCAGTTCGCCCACGCGCCGCTGGCGGGCGCCGCGCGCGTCATCCCCGAATTGCGCGAGCTGCTGCCCCTGCTCGAGCGCTCCAGCTATGGCGTGGAGTTTTTCGACATGGGCCACGAGGCCGAGCAGCACCTGGCGCGCATCCGCGCCACGCATGGCGCCGAGCGCTTCGCCGCATTCGTGCAATTGATGAGCAAGCTGGCGCGCACGGCCAATTACCGTTTGCTGTCGAGCGCCTCGCTGCGTTCCTACGACGATGACGCCACTCTGGCCAAGGTCAATGCCGTCCTCAATTACATCACCGAGAATTACCGCGAGCCGATTTCGGCGGAAATGCTGGCCGATCAGGTGGGCATGTCGCTGAGTAAATTCTCGCGTTTCTTCCGCAAGGCGACGGGCAACAGTTTTACGGATTTCATCAGCCGGCTGCGCATCAACAAGGCGTGCCAGCTGTTGATGGACACCGACCAATACGTGTCCAACGTCTGCTACGACGTGGGTTTCCAGAACGTGGCCAATTTCAACCGCCGCTTTTTACAGGTAAAAGGCGTCACGCCGAAGCAATTCCGGCGCCAGGCCGATGGCCGCTTCGGCGGCATCGGCGGCCCTGTTGCGGATGCGCCACTGGCGTGACGGCTGTCATGGGCTTGTCACTTTGCCCGGTTACTCTCCACGGCTTCAATCCCACCTTAGCCGAGGAATGCATGAACACTGCTGTAACGTCGACCCCGAAACTGACCCTGCTGGCCATCGCTGCCGGCCTGGCCCTGGCCGCCTGCGGCGGCAGCGATAATCCGCCAGCGGAGCCTTCCAAGCCCGTGGCGCAGACGGGCGTGTTCCTCGACGGCGCGGTGGAAGGACTCGATTACGTGGCCGGCAGCGCGGCCAAGGCCAGCACCAATGCCAAGGGCGAATTCATGTGCAACCCGGGCGACACGGTGGCCTTCAGCGTGGGCGGCCTGGCCCTGGGTTCGGCGCCGTGCGGCGCCATCGTCACGCCGCTGGCGCTGGCCGCCAGCACGAATGTGGCCGACGACAAGGTCGTCAACCGCCTGCTGGCGCTGCAACTGCTCGACGACGACAGCGATCCGTCGAACGGCATCAAGCTGACGGCCGAAGTGAAGGCTGCGCTGGCGGGCAAGACCCTGGACTTTGCCGCCGCCCCGGCCGTCTTCAACGCGGCCCTGGCCGCGCATCTGGCATCGGTGGGCGGGAAATTCGCCGGCCGCACGGTCGATGCCGAGCGCCGCGCCCTCGTGCGCGAGCATTTCGAAGACACGCTGGCCTCAAAAGCGGGCGCGCCCGTCAACGAGGCGCTGACGCAAGCCAATCCTGTCGGCGAAGTGAAGGTGACCGTGACGCGCTACCAGATCCAGGCGGACAGCAAGTTCTATGTGCCGTACGAAGGCGCCAACGCCAAGATCAAGGGCGAATTCCCGAACGGTTTCCTGCCTTCCTACGGTTCCGGCCTGGCCTGGCCTACAAGGGCAAGAACGCGGCCGGCGACCTGGAATTCTATGGCTTGACGGACCGCGGCCCGAACGGCGACGGCCCGCTGGTGCCCGATCCGTCGGGCAAGGGCACCATCGGCAGCAAGATCTTCCCGTCACCGAGCTTTACGCCTTCGTTTGGCGTGATCACCGTGGGCAAGAACGGCGCCGTGCTGGCATCGAGCACGCCGATCAAGGTGTCGGCCACGGTGAACAGCTCGGGCTTGCCCGTGCCCGTGGGCGCGGTGGGCAATTCGGCCGAGATTCCCGTCATGGATGCGATGAAGTTCGATGCCGCCAGCAAAGCCGTCTTCAATGCGGGCGGCCTCGATTCGGAAGCCATCGTCGTCGATGCCAAGCGCAATGCGCTGTGGGTGTCCGACGAATACGGTCCCTTCATCGTCAGGATCGATGCCGCCACGGGCATCATCCAGGCCAAGTACGAGCCGGGCAAGGGCTTGCCGGCGCTGTTCGCCAAGCGCCGCGCAAACCGCGGCATGGAAGGCATGACCTTAGATACGAGCAATGACAAGCTGTACGCCTTCCTGCAAAGCCCCCTGTCCGACGGCAGCGCGCCGTACTCGGCGACGAAGAAGAATGAACAGGTGGAGCGCTTTGCCCGCTTCACGCGCTGGATCGAATTCGACCCGGTGACGGGCACCAGCGGCAAGATGTATGCGTATCCGCTCAATGCCGCCGACTACCAGGATGGCCGCACGGGCAACGCCAAGCTGGGCGACATGGTGGCGCTGGGCGGCGGCAAGTTCCTCGTCATCGAGCAGGGTGCCGCGCCATCGGGCAAGGTATTCAACAAGCTGATGCTGGTCGAACTGAAAGGCGCCACCGACATCGCGGCCGCCGCCTACAACGCGACGACCTCGGACCTGGAAAAGAGCAGCATGGGCGGCGCCCCCTTCAATGGCGCCGACTGGGCCGCCGTCACGCCGCTGAAGAAAACCCTGCTGCTGGACTTGAACGCCATCGGCTGGGCGGCGGAAAAGGCCGAAGGCCTGACCCTGATCGACGACTCCACCATCGCGCTGGCCAACGACAATGACTTCGGCCTGAAAACCAAGGTCTTCGACGCGAATGGCGTGGAAGTCGATGGCGCCGACGTGACCAAGTGCACGGTCGATGCCAACGGCACCATCGTCACGAGCAGCGCGGCCGGCTGCAATGCCGCCAACACCATCCGCGTGGCGCGCGGCGACGACCGCGAGCGTCCTAGCCGCCTGTGGGTTGTGAAGTTTGCCAAGGCGCTCACTGCGTATTGATCGCGTATTGATATTGCGCAGTTGATGGATGAAAAAAAGCCGCACAGTGCAAACTGTGCGGCTTTTTACTTTGGTACAGACTTACTTTTTAGTGTAAGTATTGAGCCAATCGAGCACCGTGTGATGCCACAGCAGCGAGTTCGCCGGCTTCAGCACCCAGTGGTTCTCGTCAGGGAAGACCAGCAGCTTGCTCGGGATGCCGCGGCGCTGCAGCGCCGTGAAGGTGCCCAGGCCTTGCGCCGTGGGGATGCGGAAGTCCAGGTCGCCCTGCACCACCAGCATCGGCGTCTTCCAGTTTTTCACGAAGTTGACGGGATTGAACTGCTCGTGCTTGGCCGGGGGGCGTCGTAGTAGGTGCCGCCGTTTTCCCACTCGGTGAACCACAGTTCTTCCGTCGCGTAAGCCATGCCGCGGTTGTCGAACACGCCGTCGTGGTTGACCAGGCACTTGAAGCCGTCCGGCCAGTTACCGGCGATCCAGTTCATCATGTAGCCGCCGTAGGACGCGCCCAGCGCGCAGCTGCGCTCGCGGTCCAGCCATGGGAATTTTTTGGTGGCCGCTTCCAGGCCCTTTTGCAGGTCGAGCAGCGGCTTGCCGCCCCAGTCGCCGCTGATGGAGTCCGTGAACTTCTGGCCATAACCGGTGGAACCGTGGAAGTCGATGAAGACGGTGGCATAGCCGGCGCCCGCATACACTTGCGGATTCCAGCGGTAGCTCCAGCTGTTGCCGAAGCTGCCCTGCGGGCCGCCGTGCACCAAGAAGGCGACCGGATACTTTTCGCCGGCCTTGGCATTCCATGGCTTCATGACGTGGCCGTAGACGGTTTCGCCATCCGCGCCCGCGAACGAGAATTGTTCATATTCGCCGAAACGCACGTTGGCCAGCGCTTGCGCATTCTGCCTGGTCAACTGGACCATCGGCGCCGTTTCCGACTTCGCGTCGAGCTTGCGCGTGTACAGCTGCGCGCCCGAAGCCAGGTTCGCCTGCGCCAGCACGATGGTATTGCCGCGCACGTCGAAGTCGCCCACGGCGCCCTTGCCGGTCAGCGCGTTGACCTTGCCGCTGGCCGCGTCGATGTGGAACAGACGGTGCTGGCCCACGTCATCGGCGGCGACGAGGAAGGCCTTGCCGTCCGGCGTCCAGCGGAAGTCGGCCACGGAACGGTCCCAGTCGTCGGCCAGGGTGCGCTTCTTGCCCGTGGCGACATCCATCAGCACCAAATGAAAACGGTCCGCCTCGAAGCCCGGCTTGGTCATGGCCACGTAGGCCAGGGTGCGGCCATCGGGCGAGTAGGTGGCTTTCGCATCCCAGGCGGGATTGTCGGCCGTGAGGTTGCGCGGCGCCTGGCCGCCGGCGGCAGGAATTGTGTAGACGTCGAAGTTGGTCGACCACGATTCCGTGCGGCCGGCCACGCGCACGGAGAAGGCCACCGTCTTGCCGTCCGGGCTGAAGTGGTATTCGCTGTTGTCGCCGAACGGCTTCGATGGCGCGTCGCCATCGAGGGTGCCGCTCAGGCTCACGGGCGCGGCGCTGACCTTGCCGGCCGCGTCGATCGGCGCCGAATACAGCGCATTGCGGCGGCCGTCGGCCCAGGTATCCCAGTGGCGCACGAACATCTGGTCGTAGACCATGCCGCTGGCCTTGTTTTTCGCTTTTTCATCGAGGCGTTTTTTCGTGCAGGCGAGGTCCGCGCAATCGAGGTAGACGCCCATGCTGAAGGCCAGGCGGTCGCCCTGCGGCGACAGGCGGTAGGTGTCGACGTCCAGCGCCAGGTCGGTGACCTTGGCCGCTTCGCCGCCGTTCAGGGGCAGCTGCCACACTTGCGAGGAGCCGGAGCGGCCGGACAGGAAGTAGATGGCGTCGCCGTTCGGCGACCATTGCGGGTCGCTGGCGCTGGCGTCGCCGCGCGTGAGCTGGCGCGGCGCCGCGTTCGGCGCGCGCAGGTCGATCAGCCACAGCTGCGTGTTGCCGCGGTTTTTCTCCAGGTTGGTGGTGCGCACCGTGTAGACGACGCGCGTGGCGTCCGGCGACAGCACGGGGCTGCCCACGCGTTCCATGGCGACCATGTCTTCCACGGTGAAGCCGCGCGGCGCGGCCAGCGCCGGTTCCGCGGCAACGGCGGTGGTGGCCATGGCGGCACTGAATGCTCCCAAGAGCAGCAGACGTAAACTCATTCAAACTCCCAATGTTATTGCGACGTTGTTGATGTGATATGAACGTGGCCGGCTGTACCGCCGGCAGCCCGACATCATAGCAATAAAGACGCGCCCGCTGCGGGAGTTGACCGCCGGTTAGCCGGCCGGAACTGCCAGTTGGTCGAGCGCCACGTGGCCCAGGAAACCGCCCTGGCTGGCGGCCGGCAAGCCCGCCTCGATGGCGTGGGCAAAGCGGATGCCGGGGTCCTGTTCCAGCGCCGCCAGCACGCGTGCCGCGTGCGGATAGTCGCTTAACCGCGCCAGCTGCAGCGGTTCGGCCCAGCGCGCCGTGGCGGCCAGGTAGGCGTCGGCAATCGTCGGCGCGGCATCGGAGGCGAGCCAGGCGCGGCCTGCGAGCAGGCGTTCCAGATGCGCCAGGCTTTTGTTCACCTTCTCGATGGCCATTTCGCGCCAGACGGCCGCGCGCGCATCGCCTTCTGCCGCGTGCGACGCCTGGAAGGCGGGCATGAAGGCGGCGTGAAAGGTCATGTGCAGAAACGACAGCGCGCTGTTCAGTCGGTCGTAGGCGGGCGTGCCCTGCGCAAAGCCCAGGCCGCTATTGGGCGCGCGGGCGGCGATATGCAGCAGGATCGCCATGCTTTCCAGCAGCGGCGTGCCCGCGTGCGTGAGCAGGGCCGGCGTCTGGCCCAGGGGATTGATGGCGAGAAAGGTGGGATGCTGCTTGCTGGCGGGATCGCGCGCTTCCACGCGGGCAAGTTGGAAGGGCAGGCCGCTCCATTCGAGGGCGGCGATGGCGGCAAACGAGCAGCCGAACGGCACGCTGTAGATCAGGGTGGTTTCCATGCTGGAACTCCTTGTGAACTGAGGGAAGGGCAGTCTAGCGGCATAAGTTACTATTTGGAAGAAGGCAGAATAATGTGGTATAGGTACATTTTTTATACCAGATGGGGCATGCACATGAAAGACAATGTCTCCGGCTGCGCCGTGGAAGAAGCCATGCGTATGCTGGGCGGGCGCTGGAGGGTGGTGCTGCTCAGCTATCTGATGGCGGGGCCGAAGCGCTTCAGCGAAATCCGCCGCGCCGTGCCGAATATCTCGCAGCGCATGCTGACCCTGGACTTGCGCGCGCTGGAAGAGGCGGGCTTGCTCACGCGCACGGTCTACGCGGAAGTGCCCGTCAAGGTCGAGTACCAGCTGACGGACGAGGGCCTGCGCCTGCGCGAGCTGGTCGAGATGCTGCGCGCCATCGGCCTGCGCCTGCGCGGGCAGGCGGACGGGGGCGGCGCCTTTCTCGCGCCCGATGGCGTGGATTGTTCCCTATAGAAACAGCTGTCTTTATGTAAAGTGCTAGACTGCCGGCCTTTGATCACTACTTTTGACACCCATGCGCCTGACTACTTTCGCCCTGACCGCCGCCGCCCTGTTCGCCACTGTGCCAGCCCAGGCGGCCACCATGCCGACACTCGAAGAAATCCATGCCGCCGTGCAGGCGGGCGTGGCCAAGATGCAGTCGCGCATGCCCATCGCCGTGCGCGTCACCCGACTGCTGGGCTGCCAGGATGCGCAGGACGTGCCGGGCGAGGTGGTGTGCCTGGTGAACATGAGCGCCGGCATGCGCGAGGCCTTTACGGTACTGCCGCTGCGTAACGATGGCGGCACCTGGGTCGGCGTCGAGCGCAAGGACGCCCGGTTCGCGGGACCGTCGCCAGCCGAGGCGCAAGCGATGCTACGCGCGTGGGCCAAGGAAGAAGTGGCGCGCAATCCGGAAGCGGCCAAGGACGTGCAGATGCAGGAAGCGCAGACCACCATGCAGGTGACGGCCATCAACGAATGCGAAGTCAAGCGCAAGACGGGCTACCTCGTGTGCGATACGCAACTGAGCGTGCCAAGCCGTCCCGAAGGCATCAAGACTGAATTTACCTTCATGCTGGAAAGCGCCGGCTGGCGCTACGTGCCGCGCTAGGCGCCAGGCGGCGCACCCGCGGCCGCTTCACGCATTCCTCCCCAGACATAGCCGCCCGCCTGGCCGGCGCGGCCGGCAGGCACTCATCTTTCCCCAAGGCGCCAGCACCTCTCCGCCACGCCCGAGCCGTTCCGGCATGGCGCTGGCGCACTCTCTTTCCTGCACATCATGCCCGTATGGCTACCCATGAGGTCGCTTGCAGCGGGACTGCCGCATCTCCCATCGATGCATAAAATTCTGCCAAGTCGACATGGTTTAATTGTCATATTTATTGATTTATCACTGTTAATCAATGAAAGCGATAGAATTGGTGATTTTTGTGTCTATTGTTGCGATATTGCCATATAAATTAATTTATTTGGTTTATTTGTTTATTTTTGGCGTATGATATTGCTAATGCGCAAGTAAATATCGCGATCTGAATGCCTGGAGAACCGCCGTGCTGAAAAAAATAACGAGTAGCGAACTGGAGTTGGGAATGTATGTCGAACGCCTGGGCCGTTCCTGGCTCGATACCCCTTTCTGGACGCGTTCCTTCCTGCTGGAGTCGGCGGCCGACCTTGAGCGTATCCGCAAGGCACGCCCCTGCGAGTGGATGTGGATCGACACGACGCGCGGGCTGGCGCTGGCGGAACCCGCACCGGCATACGCATCCTCCTCTGCCGTGGAGCCGCCAGCCGCCGATGCCGTGCCCGCAGCAGTGCCCGCAGCCGCGCCCGCTGCCGCATTCACCAGCCCTACCGGCGCACGCGCCGAAGCCGGGCCGCCCCGCTCGCGCGACGAGGAGATGGCGCACGCCCGGCGCCTGATCGAACGCTCGCGCCAGGCCGTGCAGACGATGTTCGACGAAGTGCGCATGGGCAAGGCCTTGTCTGCGGCGCAGGCTTACGAACTGGTCGATGATATCGCCGCCTCGGTACTGCGCGGCGGCAACGTGCTGCTCGGCCTGGCGCGCCTGAAAACCGCCGACAACTACACGTATATGCATTCGGTGGCCGTGTGCGCGCTGATGACGGCGCTGGCCAAAGAGCTGGGCCTGGCGCCGGAGCAGGTGCGCTCGGCCGGTCTGGCGGGTTTGCTGCACGATATCGGCAAGATGGCCGTGCCCTCGGCCATCCTGAACAAGCCGGGCAGCCTGAGCGACGCGGAATTTTCCTCCGTGCGCGCCCATCCGGCCGCCGGCCACCGCATGTTGCAGGAGGTGGGCGAGATCGATCCGGTGGCGCTCGACGTGTGCCTGCACCACCATGAAAAACTCGACGGCAGCGGCTATCCCGAGGGCTTGCGTGGCGAGCAAATCAGCCTGTTTGCGCGCATGGGCGCCATCTGCGACGTGTACGACGCGATCACCTCGAACCGGCCGTACAAGCAGGGCTGGTGCCCGGCCGATTCGCTGCGCCGCATGGCCTCCTGGCGCGGCGCGCATCTCGACGCACAACTGTTTGCTGCCTTCGTCAAATGCCTGGGCATCTATCCGCTGGGCACCCTGGTGCGGCTGCAGTCGGAACGCCTGGCCGTGGTGGTGGGCCAGACACCGGGCAAGCCGCTGACGCAGCCCAGCGTGCGCGTGTTTTTTTCCATCCGCGCCGGCACCTGCATCGCCCCGACGGTCATCGACCTGGCGGCGCCGGGTTGCCAGGAGCGCATTGTTTCCACGGAAAGCGCAGCCCAGTGGCGCTTGCAGGACATCGACCGTTACTGGGCCGGCGAACCTGCCGTGGCGTGACGGCTGGCACGGCCGTAATAAAGTGCATTTTGTTAATAATAAAATATTAAAATAATGGTGCCAGTGCCGTGTCCGCTTTCCTGGCTGGCGACCGTTCCTTGTCCGCATACCCGTCACCGTACGGGCTACCACTAAGGATGTGACCATGCGACTCAATCTTCCCGTCAGCGATACCGAAATCACACTGAGCGATACCGAGACCATCGTCTCGACTACCGACTTGCAAGGCAATATCACTTATGCCAATCCGTATTTCATCGCCGTCAGCGGGTACAGCGCGGAAGAATTGATCGGCGCGCCGCAAAACATCCTCCGCCATCCGGACATGCCGGCCGAAGCGTTTGCCGATTTCTGGGCCACCATCCGCCGGGGCGCTCGTGGAGCGGCATGGTGAAAAACCGCTGCAAGAGCGGCGATTATTACTGGGTGCTGGCGAACGTGACGCCCGTGGTGGAAGACGGCGTGGCCGTCGGCTACATGTCCGTGCGCACCAAGCCCACGCGCCAGCAAGTGGCGCAGGCGTCCGCCCTGTACGCGCGCATCAAGGCGGGCCAGGCCGACGGCATCGCCCTGAGCCAGGGCGCCGCCGTGCGCACGGGCTGGCTGGCCAGGCTGCTCAGCGTGCGCGACATGGCCATCGGCCGGCGCATTGCCTGGAACCTGGGGGCGCTGGTCGTGCTCTTGCTGCTGCAGCTGGCCTGGGATGCGGGCTTGTTGCCGGATGCGCTACACGGCTGGCTGACGGGCCTGTCCGTGGCGGCCCTGTGCCTGACCCTGTATTTCTGGCATGCCCTGCACAAGGTGGTGCTGCAGCCGCTGCAGCGGGCGCGCCAGGCGTGCGACGTGATGGCGGGCGGCGACCGACCTGACTGGCGAGCTCGACACGACGCGGCGCGACGAAATGGGGCAGCTGCTGCGTTCCTTGCGCCAGCTGCGCGTGAACCTGCATTCCATCGTTGGCGACGTGCGCGGCAACTTCCTGCGCATCAGCATGGCCAGCCAGGAAATCGCCGCCGGCAATATGGACTTGTCGGGCCGCACGGAAGCGCAGGCCTCGGCCCTGGAGCAGACGGCATCGAGCATGGAGCAGCTGGCCGCCACGGTGCAGCAAAACAGCGGCAATGCCGTGCAAGCGAGCGACATGGCGGGCAAAGTTCACGGCCTGGCCGGGCGCGGCGGCGAGATCGTCGGCCAGATGGTGACGATGATGGCGGACATTAACGCTTCATCGAAGAAGATCGGCGACATTACGGGCATTATCGAGGGCATCGCCTTCCAGACGAATATCCTGGCCCTGAACGCGGCCGTGGAAGCGGCGCGCGCCGGCGACCAGGGGCGCGGTTTCGCCGTGGTGGCGGGCGAAGTGCGCAGCTGGCGCACCGCAGTGCGGCGGCGGCCACGGAAATCAAGCAATTGATCACGGCCTCGCTGGAACAGGTACAGGCGGGCGCGAAGCTGGCACAGCAGGCGGGCGCCAGCAGCGCCGAAATGCTGGGCGCCGTGCAGGGCGTGCACGGCATCATGGAAGAGATCGCCTCGGCCTCGCGCGAGCAAAGCCACGGCATCGGGCAAGTCAACATGGCCGTCACGCAGATGGATGAAGTGACGCAACAGAACGCGGCATTGGTGGAAGAGTCGGCGGCCGCATCCGCGTCGCTGCAAGACCAGGCCTTGCAACTGGAGCAAGCCATGGCCCTGTTCAAGCTGGAACGGCGGCGCGGCGGCCCGGCCGTGCCCTTGCGCGCGCCAGAGCGCCGCGCTACAGCAGGCGCTCTGACAGCGCCTTGAACGGCACCTTGGGCACGAGGAAGGCGAACGGAGCGGACAAGGGCGGCAACTGTGCCAGCAAGCCGCAGTCGGCGCGCAAGGGCGTCAGCGCTTGTACTTGATCCAGATCAACGGGCAAGTCGATTTCGCCGAAGACCAGCTTGTCATTGCGCGGCACGTGCGCGATGGCCGCATCCTGGCAGGCGAGGAAGGCGACGGCGTCGCGCCAGCTGCCGAACAGTTGCTGCCAATCCGTATCGAGGCCATGCTCCGCCGTGATGTCCGCCTGCACGTCCAGTGCCGGGGCGCTGCCGGCGCCGCTGGCGATGCTGCAGCGGGCCTGCGTGGCCGTGACGTCCAGCGTCATGCCGGCCGCCAGGTGCGTCGGCAGGATATCGCTGAACAGCCGCGTGCCCAGCGCATGCGGCAAGCTGGCCATGATGTTTTTCAGGAAATACACGCAAGACACGGCGGGCGCGCCCGCTGGCGTATGGTCCAGGTACAGGCGCCAGTTGCTTTGCAGGGGAGAGGGCAGCAGGCGGCGCAAGGGCCCCAGCAGGGCGGGACCGAAATGGCCGTGGCGGTAGGTCAGCACGGTAAATGGCGTCTTGCCATCGCGCTGCCACAGGGCAACGCCCGGCGGCAATAATGTCTGCGCTGCAGCGGCATCGACCAGCCAGCTCACGTACACGACGTCGCGCACGTCGCTGTGCAGTTTCAGGAAGGGCAGGCGCGCCATGACGGCCTGGCGCAGATGGGCGAAATGCGCGCAATTGGCGAGCGCGGCAAACAGGCGCCCCGGCCAGCCCGCGCGCGGGTGACGGTAAGTGTTGTCTTGCAATTGGGAACTTTCGGGAAAGGCGCGGAGGGTTGATACGCTAACGCTGCAACGCCCGTCCACATCATCGCGAGCGGCAGCGATGTGTGGCCGAGACGCGCAGCTGTGCTGGAGCACAGCGAGCATCGCAGGCCGCACAGGGCGCCGCGCAGCCGATGTGGGCGGGCGTCACTATTATTGCATGTGCCAGCCGTGGCTCACGACGATGGATTGGCCGCTCAGGGCGTTCGACGGGAACGCTGCCAGGAACACGGCCGTTTGCGCCACGTCCTGCGTGGTGGTGAATTCGCCGTCAATCGTGTCTTTCAGCATGACTTTCTTGATCACGTCTTCTTCGCTGATGTGCAGCTGGGCCGCCTGCTCGGGGATTTGCTTGTCGACCAGCGGCGTGCGCACGAAGCCGGGGCAGATGACGTTGGCGCGGATGCCATCCTTGGCGCCTTCCTTGGCCACCACCTTGGCCAGGCCCAGCAGACCATGCTTGGCGGCAACGTAGGCGCTCTTGAATGGCGAGCCTTCGTGCGAGTGCACGGAACCCATGTAGATGATGGCGCCGCCGCGGCCCGCCTTGATCATTTCGCGCATGCAGGCGCGCGTGGTGAGGAAGGCGCCGTCCATGTGAATGGCCAGCATCTTTTTCCACTGGTCGAACGGGTAGTCGACGACGGGGCTGATGATCTGGATGCCCGCGTTGCTGATCAGAATGTCGATGCCGCCGAAGTGGGCCGCCGCGTCCGCCACGCCCTTGTCGACCTGCTCTTCGCTGGAGACATCCATGGCGACGGCAAACGCCTGGCCGCCCGATTGCTTGATTTCCTCGGCCGTCTTGCTGGCCGCTTCCAGGGCCAGGTCGGCGATGACGACCTTGGCGCCCTGTTTTGCGTATTCGATGGCCATTTCCTTGCCGATACCACTGGCGGCGCCGGTAATCAGTGCGACTTTGTCTTTGAGTTGCATATTAATCCTTTGCATTGCGGGTTGGAGTGATCGTGGGAAGTCAGACTTTGCCAGTATAGCCAGAAAACGCGTCAGGCATGGCCCGCGCACGCCTGTAAACCGGCTTGCTTTTCCTGTAATTGCTGCAGGCGCCAGGCGCCGGGATTGGTGCCGGCCCAGACGCGGAACGCGTGGTTGAAGGCGCTTTGCTCCTGGTAGCCGAGCAGGAAGGCGATGTCGACCAGCGACAGGTCCGGCTCGCGCAGATAGTCGCGCGCCAGGCCATAGCGGGCCTGGTCCAGCACGGCCTGGAAGCTGGTGCCCGCGTCGGCCAGCTTGCGCTGCAGGGTGCGCGGCGTGACGGCCAGTGCGGCGGCAACGGTGGCCAGCCGCGCCGAACCCTGGCGCAAGCCCGCCACGATGGCCGCGTGCACTTGCGCGTCGATGCCGCCGCCCGCGTCCGCTTCGGCCTGGCGCTGTGCCAGCAACTGTTCCGCATGCTGGCACAGCACGGGGTACAGGCTGACGTCGGCGTTCGGCACGGGCCAGTCCAGTAATTGCGCGTCGAAGGTGGCCGTGTTGGCGGGGGCGTTGAAGGCGGGCAGGCTGCCCAGCACGCGCACGTATTCGTCGCGGTGCGCCGCGTGGCGCAGCAAGTCGCCGCCGCCATCGTGGGTGAAGGCCAGGCTGGCCGGCGGCAGCGGCATGCCCGCCAGCCAGTCGCCGCAGACGCGGATGCCGGCAAAGACGCTGTCGACCAGGTGCCGGCTGGCGCCCGGGTAGTTGCTGGCCCAGCGGTAATGCGCGACGGCGCCGTCGCGCTGCAGGGTCGAGTGGCCCAGGTCGTGCGCCAGCCGCTCGTAGCGGGCCGTCTGTTCCAGCGCCTGGCCCACGTTCTGGCAACTGAGCAAAATCAAGCCATACGCGCTGTACGTGCCCATGCGCACGCGCTGGCCCACGTGCAAACCGAAATGCGCATCGCCCGCCAGGCTGGCGCCCGCATCGAGCAGGCGCACGTAGTCGCGCGCGGCCAGGCCGGGCGCTGTCGCTTCCAGGCTGTGCGGCGCCACGCCGGCCGCTTGCGCCAGGGGGCGGCGGCTGCGATGCCGTGCGCGCCGGCCGCTTCCAGCAGCGGCTGCAGGTATGCGCCGGCGACCCGGCCGTCAGTATTTGTCATGATGGAACAAGGCGATTGTCATGAAAAACCAATACCCTTCGTTTGTGGCGGCATATGCTATTGATCTGGCAAGAAAATCAGACAAGGACAGTATAGCAAGCCGCCGTGGCGTGCAACTGGCCACAACACAGGGGATGTCGATGCAACGTTGGAACGGCTGGGGAGACGAGAGCATCACGTATGCGCTGAGTGACGAGGCGCTGGCCTTCCTGGGCGAGCGCCTGGGGCCCGGCAGCGCCATTCCGGATGCCGCCTTCGAGGATGCCTGCGCGCAGGTGCCTGCTTCGCGCCTGGCGCCGCATCCGCTGATCGATACTACGCCAGCTGTGCGCGTGCGCCATGCGCTGGGTCAAAGCCTGCCCGACTGGTTCAAGCTGCGCCATGGCCGCATCGGCGCCGTGCCCGATGGCGTGGCCTTTCCCGACAGCGCGCTGCAGGTGCGCCAGCTGCTCGACTACGCGCGCCAGGCGTGCGTGGCCGTGATACCGCATGGCGGCGGCACCAGCGTGGCGGGCCACCTGACGGTGGCGGCGGGGCCGCGTCCCGTGCTGTCGCTGAGTCTCGTGCGCCTGTGCGCGCTGGGCCACCTGGACCGCGAGGCGCAACTGGCCACGTTCGGCGCGGGCGTGTATGGCCCCGACCTGGAAGCGCAGCTGCGCGCGCACGGCTACACGCTGGGACACTATCCGCAGTCGTTCGAATATTCCACTTTGGGCGGCTGGATCGCCACGCGCTCGTCGGGCCAGCAATCCTTGCGCTATGGCCGCATCGAGCAGCTGTTCGCCGGCGGCGTGGTGGAAACGCCGTCCGGCACCCTGACGATTCCCACCTTTCCCGCCTCGGCGGCCGGCATCGACCTGCGCGAAATGGTGCTCGGCTCCGAAGGGCGGCTGGGCATCCTGACGCAGGCGACGGTGCGCGTCTCGCCGCTGCCGCCATACGAAGCGTTCCACGCCGTGTTTTTCGCCGGCTGGGGCCAGGCGCAAGCGGCCGTGCGGGCGTTGGCCCAGTCGCGCCTGCCCCTGTGCATGCTGCGCCTGTCGAACGCGGTCGAAACGCAAACCATGCTGACCCTGGCCGGGCATAAAAAACTGGTGGGATTGCTGGAGCGTTATCTGTCCCTGCGCGGCTGCGCGGAAGGCAAGTGCATGCTGATGCTGGGCGTCAGCGGCGAAGCCGGACCGGCGCGCGCGGCCCTGCGCGGCGCCCTGGCGCTGGCGCGGCGGCACAGGGGCGTGCACGTGGGACGGCACATGGGAGATAAATGGAAGCAGGGGCGCTTTCGCAACGTCTACCTGCGCAACGGCGCCTGGGAGCACGGCTACGTCATCGACACGGTGGAAACGGCCGTCGACTGGCCGCGCGTGACGCCCATGATGGCGGCGCTGGAGCAGGCGGGCACCAAAGCGCTGGCCGCGCACGGCGAGCGGGTGCACGTCTACACGCATTTGTCGCACGTGTACGCGCAGGGCGCCAGTGTCTACACCACGTATGTGTACCGGCTGGCGCCCACGTATGAAGACAATTTGGCGCGCTGGCGCAGTTTGAAAGACGCGGCCGGCGCCGCCATCGTCGCCAACGGCGGCACCATCAGCCACCAGCATGGTGTGGGCACGGACCACGCGCCCTGGCTGATGGTGGAAAAGGGAGAGCTGGGCATCGCCGCCATGCGCGCGCTGCTGCGCCAGTTCGACCCGCAGGGCATGATGAATCCCGGCAAACTGCTGCCCGACGCCGGCGGCCCGTCATGAACAGGGAAGAGCTGCCCGGCATCCTGGCGCGCGACTGGGATGTGCTGATCGTCGGCGGCGGCATCACGGGCGCCGGCATCCTGCTGGAAGCGGCGCGGCGCGGCTTGACGGCGCTGCTGGTGGAGCAGCGCGATTTCGCCTGGGGCACGTCGAGCCGCTCCTCGAAGCTGGTGCATGGCGGCTTGCGCTACCTCAAGCAGGGCCAGTTCGCGCTGACGCGCGAATCGGTGCACGAGCGGGTAGCCTTGCTGGCGGATGCGGCGGGGCTGGTCGAGCCGCAGGGCTTTGCCTTCGGCGATTACGTGGGCCGCAAGCCGGGGCGGCGCCAGTTCATGCTGGGCCTGGCCATCTATGACGTGATGGCGGGCCGGCGCGCGCGCCGCTATCTGGCCGCCGACGATTTTGCCATGCTGGCGCCGCACGTCCGGCGCGACGGCCTGCAGGGCGGCATGCTGTACCAGGACGCCAAGACAGACGATGCGCGCCTGGTGCTGCGCGTGCTGCAGGAAGCGCGCCGCCATGGCGGCGTGGCCGTCAACTACCTGGGCGTGGCATCGCTGCTGCGAGACGATGGCAAGGTCGCGGGCGCCACCTTGAACGATGCGCTCGATGGCACGGCATTCACCGTGCGCGCGCGCCTGGTGATCAGCGCCACGGGCGCCTGGGCCGACGGCTTGCGCGGCCAGGTGGGAAAACAGCCGAAACTGCGGCCCTTGCGCGGCAGCCATCTGCTGCTGCCGGCCTGGCGCTTGCCGCTGGCGCAAGCCGTCAGCCTGATGCACCCGCACGATGGCCGCCCCGTGTTCGCGTATCCGTGGGAGGGCGTGACCCTGGTGGGCACCACCGATGTCGACCACGGCGCCAGCCTGGACCTGGAACCGGCCATCACGCGCGGCGAACTCGAATATCTGATGACGGCGCTGCGCTGGCAGTTCCCGCAGCTGGCGCTGGGCGAAGACGACGTGCTGGCCACATTTGCCGGCGTGCGCCCCGTGATCGACAGCGGTCAGCTTGACCCGTCGAAGGAAGCGCGCGAACATGCGCTATGGCTGGAAAATGGCTTGCTGACGGTGGCGGGCGGCAAGCTGACGACGTTCCGCGTGATCGCCCTCGACGCCTTGCGCCGCGCCGCGCCGCTGCTGCCGGGCTGGCAGGCGGATTTGCGCCCCTTGCCGATTTTCGATGCCACGCCGCCCCTGTCGGGCAAGGCCTTGCTGCTCGACGGCGAACAGCGCGAGCGTCTGCTGGGCCGTCATGGTGCGGCCGCGCAGGCGCTGTGCGATGCGGCGCACGAGGGCGAACTGGCGCCGGTGCCCGGCACGCAGACTTTATGGGCGCAGCTGCGCTGGGGCGCGCGCAACGAGGACGTGCAGCACCTGGACGACCTGCTGCTGCGGCGCACGCGCCTCGGTTTGCAGCTGGCCGGCGGCGCGC
This sequence comes from Janthinobacterium sp. TPC_1, assembly GCF_056037845.1. Taxonomy (NCBI): domain Bacteria; kingdom Pseudomonadati; phylum Pseudomonadota; class Betaproteobacteria; order Burkholderiales; family Oxalobacteraceae; genus Janthinobacterium; species Janthinobacterium sp. TPC_1. The sequence goes on from NZ_CP195157.1 coordinate 3,619,621, forward strand.
TTGCTATCATGCCGCGCCTGCGCGCCATCTGCCAGCATGAACTGGGGTGGAGCGATGCGCGCTGGGAGGAAGAACAGCAGCGCTACCTGGCCCTGTGGCGCCGCCATTACAGCGTGCCGCAGGGCGATTGAAAAAACATAAAAAATAAACAAGAGGAGAGCATCATCGACACTACCCTGTTTGGCCAGTCCCTGGCGCTGGGCGACGCCCGCATTACCTACGACAGCCTGTCGCCGTTGGACTTGCGCCAGCCCGTGGCCGCCCTTGCCGACGACCTGGGCGAAGACCTGCTGCAAATCACCTGCGCGAATGGTTGCATCGTCGACGTGGGCTGGTATCCGGCCTGGAACGAAGAGGGGAAATTACGCGTGGTGGCCGTGCGCGGCCAGGAGTGGGAAGCGCCCGTGTTCAGCGCCCGGCCTGACAAGAATCCGCAGGCGCTGCTGCAGGCGCTGCGCGCCGCGCTGGCGAGCGTGGCATAAGCCATGGCGACCGTAGCGGGCGATGGCCCGTATATCCTCGCCATCGACAATGGCACGCAAAGCGTGCGCGCGCTGTTGTTCGACCGGGACGGCAAGCTGGCGGCCAAGGCGCAAGTGTTCCTCGAAGCGTATTACTCGGAGCACCCCGGCTGGGCCGAGCACGATGCGGAAGGCTACTGGCAAGCCGTGTGCGAAGCGTGCCAGCAGTTGTGGCGCAGCACGGACATCAATCGATCCTCGGTGGCCGGCGTGGCCGTCACCACGCAGCGCGGCACGGTGGTCAACGTGGATGAACACGGCGCCCCTCTGCGCCCCGCCATTACCTGGCTGGACCAGCGCAGCACGCGCGACATTCCGCAACTGGCGCCATGGTGGCGCGCCGCCTTCCGCGCCACGCGCCTCGATGGCACGATCGCGTATTTCCGCCGCGAGGCCGAGATCAACTGGATCAGCGCGCACCAGCCCGACATCTGGCGGCGCACGCACAAATTCCTGCTGCTGTCGGGCTTTTTGAATCACCGCCTCTGCGGAAAATATATCGATTCGACCGGCTCGCAAGTGGCGTACATTCCGTTCGACTACAAGCGCCATGCCTGGGCCGGGCGCTTCGACTGGAAGTGGCAGGCGCTGGCGATTCAACGCTCCATGCTGCCCGAGCTGGTGACGCCGGGCACGCGCATGGGCGCCATCACGGCGTCGGCCGCCGCGGCGACGGGCATCCCGGAGGGCACGCCCTTGCTGGCGGCGGCGGCCGACAAGGCCTGCGAGGTGCTGGGCGCCGGCTGCGTCGAGCCGCACGTGGCGTGCCTGAGCTACGGCACCACGGCCACCATCAACACGACCAGCCGCAAGTACGTGGAAGTGACGCGTTTCATTCCGCCGTACCCGGCCGCCATGCCGGGCGCCTACAGCACGGAAGTGCAGATTTTCCGCGGCTACTGGATGGTCAACTGGTTCAAGGAGCAGTTCGGCGACCGTGAACGGGCGGCGGCCGCCGAAGATGGCGCGGGTTTGTCCGCCGAAGCGCTGTTCGACCGCCTGGTCGATGCCGTGCCGCCTGGCTCCATGGGCCTGATGCTGCAGCCGTACTGGAGTCCCGGCATCAAGGTGCCTGGGCCGGAAGCGAAGGGCGCCATGATCGGCTTTGGCGATGTGCACACGCGCGCGCACATCTACCGCGCCATCCTCGAGGGTCTCGCGTATGCGCTGCGCGAAGGCAAGGAGCGCATCGAGCAGCGCAGCGGCATTGCCATTACGGAGCTGCGCGTCGCGGGCGGTGGTTCGCAAAGCGACGCGGCCATGCAGCTGACGGCCGACATCTTCGGCTTGCCGGCCGCGCGCGCCCACGTGTATGAAAGTTCGGGCCTGGGCGCGGCCATCGCCGCTAGCGTGGGCCTGGGCTGGCATGCGGACTTTCCCGCCGCCGTGCAAGCGATGACGCGCAGGGGCAAGGTGTTCCAGCCGCATCCCGGGCACAGCAAGGTCTATGAACAACTGTACCGGCGCGTGTACCAGAAAATGTATGCGCGGCTGCAGCCGCTGTACCGCGAAATCGCCGACATTACCGGCTATCCTGAAAAGTGACCGGCTAGCGCAGGACGAGCGCCTTGACCGTCTCCCAGGCCGTGCTGCCCGACTGCGTGACGCGCACCTGGTTGCGCCCCCCTTCCTTGGCCACGTACAGGGCGCGGTCGGCGGCGACGAACAGCACCTTGCGGTCGTCCAGCTGGTGCGGGTGGATGGTCGCCACGCCGATGCTGACGGTGATCCACGGCGAGGTGCTTGACCGCGGATGCGGCAGTTGCAGTGCCTCGATGTGCGCGCGGATGGCTTCGGCCAGGTGCAGGGCGCCTTCGGCATCCGTGTCGGCGAACAGCAGGACGAATTCCTCGCCGCCGTAGCGGGCCGCCAGGTCGCCCGGGCGGGCGGCATGCGAGGCGATGGCTTGCGCCACCTGCTGCAGGCAGCTGTCGCCGGCCGGGTGGCCCAGGCTGTCGTTGTACAGCTTGAAGTGGTCGACGTCGAGCACCACCAGCGACAGGGCGCCGCCGCCGCGCACGGCGCGCTGCCATTCCTTTTCCAGGAAACTGTCGAAATGCCGGCGGTTGGCAATTTTTGTCAGCGGGTCGAGATAGGCGGCGCGCTGCAGCGCGTCTTCCGACTGCTTGTGGTGCGTGATGTCGTGCAGCAGGCCGATATACAGGGGCTGGCGCAGGTACATGGGCGTCAGGGTCAGATCCATGCTCAGCGTCTCGCCGTTGCGGTGGCGGATCGCCACTTCGCGCGTGCCGTGATTGTGCGCCTTCTCCGGATTGGCCGCGTACATGGCGAAGTAGTCGAGGTATTCCTGCGTCACCAGGGGGCTGAGCAGCTCGCCGATGAAGCGCCCGGCCAGTTCGTTTTCGCGGTAGCCCAGGTACTGGTCGCAGGCCGGGTTGGTGTACTGGATGCGGCCATCGGCCTCGATGATCAGCAAGCCCTCGGCCATGTTGTTGACGATGGTGCGCAGGCGTTCGGCCTGTTCCTGCTGGGTTTCATTGTTGCTGCGGATTTGCAGCTGGGCGCGCACGCGCGCGCACACTTCGGCCATGCGCAGCGGCTTGGCGATGTAATCGACGGCGCCGCAGTCGAAGCCGGCCACCACGTCGTCCGTCTCCGTCCTGGCGCTCATGAAGATGACGGGGATGCCCTGCGTCAGCGGGTGCTGCTTGAGGCGGCGGCACGTTTCGATGCCGTCCATGTCCGGCATCATCACGTCGAGCAGGATCAGGTCGGGATGGGCGCGCTGGGCGATGGCCAGCGCCCGTTCGCCGGACGTGGCGACATAGGTCTGATAGCCCTGTTCGCTCATCAGCTTGCGCAGCAGCTCAAGGTTGGCCGGCGCATCGTCGACAATCAAAATGGCGGCGTCGTGCCGCTGGGGATACCCTGCACTGCCTGGACTCATTGCTTCCGGCCTTCTCGATGTACTCTGCGATGCCAGCGTTTGCCGCACTGTCGGCGCTGTTGACCGGGTTCAAATCGGCTGCGGCGCTCAAATCATACCGCCTCGCCAATTTTTTGGGTAGAAAATCGATGCTGCGAGAGGTGGTAAACTATTATTTTTATGATATTTTTAAAAATAGATGCACGCAGTTGCTGTCGCGAAGGCGGTTTTTAGGCGGAAAAGATGCGTGCCCCTTGGCGCCAGGGGCAGCAGCGACACGCCCCGCAAGAGCGGGGCGCGAAGGGGAAATTACATTTTTGCGGCGATCAGCTTGCCCAGGATGGCGATGCCCTCGCGGATGCGTTCCGGCGGCACCGTCACGAACGACAGGCGCAGGGTATGCGTGTCCGGCGTGTTCGCGTAGAACGGCGCGCCCGGCACGAAGGCCACTTTATTGGCGATGGATTCATCGAGCAGCTTCATCGCATCGATGTGTTTCGGCAGGGTGACCCAGATGAACATGCCGCCTTCCGGCTTCGTCCAGGTGACGCCGGCCGGGAAGTGCTCTTCCAGCGCGGACAGCATGGCCTGGCACTGGTTGCCGTACAGGCTGCGGATGCTGGGGATATGGCGCTCCAGGAAGCCATCCTTGATCACCTCATGCACGACCATCTGCGTCAGCTGCGAGGTGTGCAGGTCGGCCGCCTGCTTGGCCAGTTCCAGGCGGCGCACCAGCGGCATCGGCGCCACCACGTAGCCGAGGCGGATGCCGGGCGTGAGCACTTTAGAGAACGAGCCCATGTAGATGACGCCGTCCGGATTCATGTTGATCATCTTCGGATACGGCTCGCCGCTGTAGCTCAGGGCGCCGTACGGATCATCCTCGATCAGCGGCAGGCCGTGGCGGGCGCAGGTTTCCACCAGTTCCACGCGGCGCGCCACGGACAGGCTGCGGCCCGTCGGGTTCTGGAAGTTCGGCAGCGCGTACAACAGGCGCGCGCCATCGGCGACGGGGTCGATCGACGACGGCACCAGGCCTTCGTCATCGGTATCGACGGAAACGAATTCGGGACGGTAGACGGAAAACGCCTGCAGGGCGCCCAGGTAGCTGGGGGTTTCCACCAGCACGCGGCTTCCTTCGTCGATCAGCACCTTGCCCAGCAAGTCCAGCGCCTGCTGCGAGCCGGACGTCATCAGCACTTGTTCCGGCATGATGGTGCTGCCATTGCTGGAGAGCGAGTCGGCGATCCACTGGCGCAGCGGCAGGTAGCCGTCGGTGGGGCCGTATTGCAGGGCCACCTTGCCATTGTTCGACAGGACCTTGTCGAAGGCGGTCTTCATTTCTTCCACGGGGAAGGTGGCGGGCGAGGGCAGGCCGCCGGCAAACGAGATGATCTCGGGACGCTGCGTGATCTTCAGGATTTCGCGGATGAACGAGCTTTGCAGCTGTTCCGCGCGTTCGGCAAAGCGCCATTGGATCGGATTCGGATTTTCAATTTTCATACGAGTCTCACAGAAGATGCCGAGCTGCGCCGGCTGGATTTGTTGGCCCGCTTGTGGCGGTGCGTGCGCAAGCGGCGCCGGATAGGCGTCGCCATGGTGCTGCGGTATTGTACGGCTTGCACGCCGCTCTGCCCATCCGCACGCGCAACGGCGTTGCAAATGGGCGTCAGGGAGCCTTACTTCAGCTTGCGTCCGATGGCCACGACGGCGATCACGGCGCCGGCAAACAGCAGGCTTTCGCCCGTCAAGGGCTCGTGCAGCAACACGGCGGCGCCCAGCAAGGTGAGGAACGGTTGCAGCAGCTGCGTCTGTCCCACGCGGGCCACGCCGCCCAGCGCCATGCCCCTGTACCAGAAAAAGAAGGCGATAAACATGGAAAACACGGAGATATACGCAAAGCCCAGCCAGGCGGCGCCGCTGGCCTGCGCCATCAGCGCGCGCTGCGGCCAGGCGTTCCACAGCACTGCGGGCAAGACAAACGGCACGGCCAGCAGCAGAGCCCAGGAAATCACGTGCTGGCCCGGCATGGCTTGCGCCAGGCGCCCGCCTTCCGCATAGCCGAGGGCGCCCAGCAGCACGGCGGCGAACATCAGCCAGTCGGCCAGGTGGAAGCTGCCGCCGCCCTGGCGCAGCGCGAAGGCCACCACCAGCGCCGTGCCGAGCAGGGCCATCAGCCAGAAGCCGGGGGAAGGGCGTTCCTTGCCGCGCATGACGGCAAACACGGCGGTCGCCAGCGGCAGGATGCCGACCAGCACGGCGCCGTGCGAGGCGGGCAGGCTGCGCATGGCGATCGACGTCAGCCAGGGGAAGCCCAGCACGCAGCCCAGCGACACGAGCGCCAGCGGCAGCCATTGTTCGCGGCGCGGCAGCGGCGCCCGCTGCTGCCATAGCCACAGGCCGGCCAGGCCGGCGGCCACCAGGGCACGGCCCAGGGCGACAAAGGTGGGATCGAGTTCGGCCACCGCCAGGCGCGTAAAGGGCAGGGTCAGGCTGAAGAGGACGACGGCGATGAGGCCCAGCAGCAGGCCCTTGCGGTCGTCGGCGAGGCGCAGGGGGTGACTGGGGGAAGTGGTGGCGTGCGATGGCATGGCTGTCCTGGTACGGGTTGCATGAATAATAGGGCGGGGTGGATCAATCCGCCCCGTACTGCTATCCTAGAGCTGAATAGCAATACAGTACAAATACACTTTCACGCATAATTTCACATACTGTGATGGTCATATGAGCAATACACCCGCCTTGCCTTCCCTGCCCTTGCTGTCGCGCGCCTCGGGCGAAACCCTGATCGACCAGATCGCGCGCTCGCTGGCGGCGCGCATCGACGACAAACTGCTGCGCGGCGGCGCGCGCATGCCCTCGATCCGCCAGTGCGCCGCCAGCCTGGAGGTGTCGTGCGCCACGGTGGTGGCCAGCTACGACAAGCTGGTGGCGCGCGGCTACCTGGAATCGCGGCGCGGCGCCGGCTTTTTCGTGCGCGAGCGCTCGCCGCTGAACACGCCGGCGCCGCTCGCCGGCGCGCAGGACGCGACGGCGCAGCCGATGGACGTCGTCTGGCTGATTCGTAACATGTTCCGCCAGACGCCGGCCATCCCCGCGCCCGGCACCGGCATGCTGCCCGCCGAGTGGCTCGATGGCGAACTGGTGGCGCGCGCCCTGCGCGACGTCAGCCGCCAGCCTGGCAGCCTGCTGCTCGGTTATGGATCGCCGCAGGGCTTCCTGCCGCTGCGCCAGCAGTTGCAGCTGAAACTGGCGGGGCTGGAAATCGCCTGTCCGCCCGAGCAGATTGTCACGACGGTGGGCGTGATGCAGGCGCTGGACCTGGTGGCGCGCGAGTTTACCCGCCCCGGCGACACCATTTTCGTCGACGATCCTGCGTATTGGCTGATGTTCGGCGCCTTTGCCGCCATGGGCATGAACGTCATCGGCATCCCGCGCTTGAACGACGGCCCCGATATCGCCGTGCTGGCCGAGCTGGCGGCTCTGCACCGTCCCAAGCTGTACGTGATCAACTCGGTGCTGCACAACCCCAGTTCCACGTCGCTGTCGGCGGCCAAGGCCTTCCAGGTGCTGCGCCTGGCCGAACAGCATGATTTTCTCGTCGTCGAGGATGATATCTATTGCGACATGCACCCGGGCGGCGACGTGCAGGCGGCCACCCGCCTGGCCGCGCTGGACCAGCTGCGCCGCGTGATTTACCTGGGCGGCTTTTCCAAGAGCCTGTCGGCCAACCTGCGCGTGGGCTTCATCGCCACGTCACAGGAATGGGCGCAGCGGCTGGCCGACCGCAAGATGCTGGCCACGCTCACCACCAGCGACATCGGCGAGCGCGTGGTGTATAAAATCCTCTCGCAAGGCCTGTACCGCAAGCATGCGGAGCGCCTGCGCGCGCGGCTCGACAAGGTGCGCGAGGGCACGTACCGCCGCGCCGAGCGGGCCGGCCTGCGCTTCGATCCCGCGCCGGCCGGCATGTTCATCTGGGCCGATGCGGGCTGCGACACGAATGTGCTGGCCGAGAAGGCGCTGGCCGACGGCCTGGTGCTGGGGCCGGGCAGCCTGTTTTCCCCGCGCCAGCTGCCGTCGACCCGCATGCGCCTGAACCTGGCCACCGTGCAGGACGGGCGGGTGTGGGACTTTTTCGACCGCGCGCTGGGATAAGACACGGCGTGAAACGGGAGCCCTTGAAATCGCTTATATAATCCCCAACTTCATCAAATCCGTCCCATCCACAAGACTATGAGGTAAAAATGGCTGTCTCCGAAAAGCAAACCCTGGGTTTTCAGACCGAAGTGAAGCAAATGCTGCACCTGATGATCCATTCCCTGTACTCGAACAAGGAAATCTTCCTGCGCGAACTGATCTCGAACGCGTCCGACGCGGCCGACAAATTGCGCTTCGAAGCGATCGATAACGACGCCCTGTACGGCAACGATCACGAATTGAAGATCAAGGTCAGCTTCGACAAGGATGCGCGCACCATCACCATTTCCGACAACGGCATCGGCATGACCCGCGACGAGGCGATCTCGCACCTGGGCACCATTGCCAAGTCGGGCACCAAGGAATTCTTCGGCAAGCTGTCGGGCGACCAGCAGCAGGACGCGGCCCTGATCGGCCAGTTCGGCGTGGGCTTCTATTCCGGCTTCATCGTCGCCGACAAGATCACCGTCGAAACGCGCCGCGCCGGGGTGGACGCCTCCGAAGGCGTGCGCTGGGAGTCGGCGGGCGAAGGCGATTACAGCATCGAATCGATCGACAAGCCGTCGCGCGGCACCGACATCATCCTGCACCTGCGCGAAGGCGAGGACGAATTGCTGTCGAGCTGGAAGATCAAGTCCATCATCCGCAAATATTCGGACCATATCTCGCTGCCGATCGTGATGCAGAAGGAAGAGTGGGACGACGAGAAAAAAGAAACCGTCCTGAAGGACGAATTCGAAACCGTCAACCAGGCCAGCGCCCTGTGGGCCCGCAACAAGGCCGACATCACGCCGGAACAGTACGACGAATTCTACAAGCACGTGTCGCACGACTTCCAGTCGCCGCTGACGCACACGCATAACCGCGTGGAAGGCCGCAGCGAATACACGCAGCTGCTGTACATTCCGGCCAAGGCGCCGTTCGACATGTGGGACCGTAACAAGCGCGGCGGCATCAAGCTGTACGTCAAGCGCGTCTTCATCATGGACGATGCCGAGCAGCTGATGCCGACCTATTTGCGATTCGTGCGCGGGGTGATCGATTCGGCCGACCTGCCGCTGAACGTGTCGCGTGAAATCCTGCAGGAATCGCGCGACGTCAAGGTGATCCGCGAAGGCTCGACCAAGCGCGTGCTGGGCATGCTGGAAGAGCTGGCGAACGCGGACGAGCAAGACAAGAAGGACAAGTACGCCGTCTTCTGGAAGGAATTCGGCCAGGTGCTGAAGGAAGGCATCGGCGAAGACGCGGCCAACAAGGAACGCCTGGCCAAGCTGCTGCGCTTTGCCTCGACCGCCAACGACAGCGACGAGCAGATCACGTCGTTCGCCGACTACGTGGCGCGCATGAAGGAAGGCCAGGACAAGATCTATTACGTCACGGCCGACAACTACGCCGCCGCCAAGAACAGCCCGCACCTGGAAATCTTCCGCAAGAAGGGCGTCGAAGTGCTGCTGCTGACGGACCGCGTCGATGAATGGATGCTGTCCTTCCTGCAGGATTTCGAAGGCAAGGAGCTGGTCTCCGTCGCCAAGGGCGGCCTGGACTTGGGCGCGCTGGAAGACGAAGCGGAAAAGAAAGAGCACGAAGAAACGGAAACCTCGTACGCCGACCTGGTGGGCAAGATGAAGACCGTGCTGGCCGACAAGGCCAAGGACGTGCGCGTCACGTTCCGCCTGACCGATTCGCCAGCCTGCCTGGTGGCCGATGAAAACGAATTGTCGGGCAACCTGCTGCGCATGCTGAAGGCGGCGGGCCAGAGCGCGCCGGAATCGAAGCCGATTTTGGAAATCAACCCGAACCACCCGCTGGTGACGCGTTTGAAGTATGAAGATGCGGAAGGCGGCAAGTTCGGCGACTGGGCCAACATCCTGTTCGACCAGGCCATGCTGGCCGAAGGCGGATCGCTGGCCGATCCAGCCAGCTTCGTGAAGCGCCTGAACGAATTGCTGCTCAATTCGGCGAAGTAATCACCTGACTGCAAACGTCAGCGAGCCGGCCCTTTCCTCGTGAAAGGGCCGGCTTTTTTATGCTACAGTGCGCGATTATTTTATTTTATGGAAATAGCAATGGCGCATTGCCCGGCATGTGACAGTTCCAACATTCAACGTCTCTCCATGGTGCATGCCTCCGGCATTTCCGGCACCTCTACCCATATCTCGGGCAGGATCGATGGTGATTTCATCCACGGTCATGCGCATACGCGCAGCCAGACCTTGTTGTCACGCCAGGCCGCCGGGCCGACGATGCAGACCCACCAGAAGGTGGGGCTGATCGTGTTGGGCGTGATCATTTTTGTCATCGCCGCCGTCGTCTTTTACCAGGCTGGCGCAAATGGCCTGTTCTGGATCTTCGTGGCAGGGGGTGTCGCCTCCATCGCCTTGTCGCAAACGTCCTTCGTCGCCAATTGGGACAAGGAGGCCGCCGCCTTGCAGGACAAGTATGCGCGTACCTTCATGTGCCATGCCTGCGGCCACCGCTTCATTCCCGTACTCAAGCAACCGTGAAAATTCACCTGATGGCGGGCCTGGGTGCGCATGCGCTGGGCTGCCTGCTGTTTATCGCATTGAGCTGGCTGGGTTTTTACCTGTACACGCAGCTGTTTGGCAGCCTGGGCTCGCGCGGCGTGGCCGGCGGCCTGGCCCTGCTGCTCGTGTTTTACGTGTATGCGGGCACGAATCTGTTGCTGGCGCTGCTGCCGCCCGGCTGGTGGAAGGCTGCGCTGTGCGGTCTGCTGGGTGCGGCCGTGCTCGCGTATCTGCTGCCGCAGCATCCGCTGCGGGCCATCTACTTCAGCGTGCTGTCGGGCGGCTTGAGCTGGCTGGCCGTGCTGGCCAGCGCGCGTTTAAGCGGGTATTTGCGGGCTGACAGGCTTGTAATAAAAGCGACGACGGCGTCGGCGGCCGCTTCCGGCGCCGCCTGCAGCAGCATGTGCGGCGCGGCGATGTCGGCCAGTTGCGAGCCCGGTGCCAGGCGCAGTATCTGCACGGCGTTCGCCGGTGGCACCAGGCGGTCGTGGCGGCCACGCAGATACAGCACGGGCAGGCTGCCGCGCGCAAACGCCCGCGTGGCGTCGGCATCGATCACGGCGCGCAGGCGCTGGCGCAGCACGGCAGGCGGCACTTGCGCTAGTGCCGCCGCCAGTTCCGCCTGCAGTTCCGCCGTGGCGCATGGCGCCAGCAGCGCCTGGCGCAGGGCGAAGCCGGGCAGGGTGCCAAAGGGCATCAGGCCGAGCAGGTGGCGCAGCGGCGCCAGCATCGGGCGCGGATTGCGCACGAACGAACAGCACAGGACCAGGGCGCGCATGCCGGGCGGCGGATCGGCGCGCAAAGCTGTCCCCAGCGGCCCGGAAAACGATTCGGCCAGCACGACGAAGGGGCGGTCCTGCGGCAGGCGTTCGCGCACGAACGCTTCGAGTGCCGCGTAGTCGAGCGGTGCAGCGGGATAAGCGATGGCCTGGGTGGCGATGGCGCTCTGCGCGCGCAAGGCGGCGTCAAAGCGGTGGAAGAGCCTGGCCGTGCCATCCATGCCGGGCAGGAGGACAAGCAATGGCGAGGCGGGGTGAGAGATCGTCATTGCGGCCATCATACCAGCCCGCCGATGCGCGCGCCGTCCGCCTGCCGCACCGCATGGGGGCTGGCGCCATGCTAGAATCGGCGGCGCGTCATGCGTGGCCAGCGGCCACTGGTGGCGGCCAAATCCCCCGACAGACAGAATCATGCATATCATCTTTTCGAATTACCGCACCCTGGGCGGCGCCTTGCTGGCAGCGGCCTGCGTCCTTTCCCAGCCCGCCCGCGCCACGGCGGCACCTTCGGCGCCGGCCGGGAAAAGCCTGTCCTCCCTGCTGGCCGGCGGTCCCTTGCCGCGCCTGAGCGAAGACCCGCAAGTGCGCGCGGCCCTGTTCGATTTCTTCGGCTACGCGCGCGGCAGCTACACGGAAGACGATGAATTGCTGCTGGCGCAGGCGCTCGAGGCGATCAGCGAAAAGCGCGACGCCACGCGCACCGTGCTGGCCGATGGCCGCCAGTTGCTGGCGTCGATGAATGACCGCAAGCAGGGGCGCGAACGGGGCGCCATGCTGCTCGACAAGCGCGGCGTCATCATCGCCTTTGGCCTGGTCAACGGACATTGCCGCCTGGAGGGCCAGCCGCTGGCGAAAGTCTGCAATCCCGATCCGAATGCCGTGCTGACGGTGTTCCACCGCAAGGGCATGCTGGTTGGAGATGCGGCGCCCTTGCTGGCCTGGGCCAGGCAATTGCCGCCCATGCTGGCGCTGATCGCGGGCGACAAGGAAGCGGGCGCCGACGGACAGAAGATCGCCAGCGTCGAATACGTGCTGGCGCAGCCGGCCCTGCCGGGCTGGAACCGCGCCCAGCTGCCGCCCGCCTACCCGCCGGCGCTGCTGCCGCTGCTGCTCGATAAATCGACGGTGCTGACGTCGGCCGGCGCCGGCGTGTTTGCCTATCCGCTCACGCTCAAAGGCAAGAAACAGACCAATGTGCTGGACCATGCCGAGGGCCGCCCGCCGCGCGACTTGGAGGTGGCGCTGCGCAGCTATGCCAGTTTCGACACGGTGGTCGAGCGCTACCGCCAGTTGGCCAAGGGCGCGAGGCTGCAGCGCAACGAGCGCACGGCTTACCTTGATGGCGACATGGGACAGGGCAGCTACCGCGTCTACATCCGCAACACGGGCGCGGACGGCGTGATGATCGACGTGGCGTTATGGCAGCGCAAGCTGGCGGCCAGCCGCTGATTTCAGCGTTGCTGTCAGAGCTGTTGTCAGTAGTAGGGCGCCATGGCGTAACCGAGTTGCGTCAATTGCGCGCGGATTACGTCGTCGCGCTTTTTTGCTCCCGTCGAAAAACTCAGCTGCGTTAATGCGGCCGGCATGCTCGCGGCCAGCAGCGCATCGATATCGAGCCGCGTCATGTGCACGGCCAGCGCTTGTAGCGCAGGCAAGCCCGGGAGGCCGCTCAGGTGCTCGATGGCCTTGCAATTGCGCAGAACCAGCCATGCCAGCGCCGGGTTGGCGCCCAGCCGTACTTCCTTCACCTGACTCTGGTCTTCCACCGACAGCCGCTCCAGGTGCGGAAAGCGGCCGATGTCGCCCAGGTCTTCCAGTCCGCGCACGCGCGCCACTTCAAGCTCCCGCAGCCGCGGCGCCGTGACGTGGGCGATCGATGTCCGCCCTCCCAGGATAAAGCACAGCCGCTCCAGCGCCGGCATGGCACCGATGAAGTCCACGTCATCCTTGCTTTTGATCTGCGCCAGCGTCAACTTTGCCAGCGTTGGCACGGCGGTGATTGCCTCGATGTTTTTCGCGTGGCCGGCAGTATGCAGCTGCGTCAGCCGCTTCCAGTGCCGCAGCGGCGCCAGGTCGATATGCGCCGTGGCCGTTGGCTCCAGGCTCAGGGACTCCAGGCCGCGCAGGTTGTCCAGCGCCAGGATGTCGCCTTCGGCCAGGTGATGCACGCCCAGGCACAGGCGCTTCAAGTGGCTCAGGCCGCCCAGCTGCTCCAGGTGGATGGCGCGCATGTGGCAGTCGAGCGACAGGTTGACGGCATGCGGCAGCGCGCGCAGCACGCGGGCGTCAAAAGGCCGGGTACTGGCGCCGAAGAAGCGGATCTCCAGCGCCGTTCCGCAAGTGGAGGCCAGTGCATCGAGGCTGGCCAGCAGCGGCGCCGGCAGGCGGTCCTGCGTGAATTGAATGACCACCTGTTCGCCCTGGTCTATGCACGCGCGGACGGCGGCGGCATCGATGTGGACCGGTTGATGGATGCGTTCCTGCACGGGTGGCTGGTACATGGGCGGGTTCCGGAAGGTGAATGGAATGCTGCTTACGGGCGTGGCGTGGCGTAGCGCGCTCCGCCAGTTGCGCCGCGATGGCGTCGTCGCGTGTTTTTTTGCCCGTGCGCAGACGCACGTGCGTCAGCGACGCGGGCAGATCCTGCAGCAGTGCGTCCACGTCGAGCAGGGTTTCCGATGCCGACAGCTGGCGCAGGGCAGGCAGGGTGGCCAGGCCGGGCAGGCTGTCGAGCGTCTTGCAGGTGTGCAGGTTCAGGCGTTCGAGCACGGAATTGGGCCCCAGCGCGATCTGCCGCAGCTTGATCTGGTCTTCCACCCATAGCGCCTGCAACAGCGGGAAACGGCCGATATCGCCCAGCGTTTCCAGGCCGCGCACGCGTATCACTTCCAGTTTCCTCAACAGCGGCGCTTCGATGTGTGCAAGCGATTCGCGGCCGCCAAGCTGCAACAGCAGCCTGTCCAGGCGGCCCATCGCCGAGATGAAATCGAGCGCCACCTTGTTCTTGATGCGGTACAGCGACAGCTCGTGCAGCGCCGGCAGGCTGGCCAGGGTCTCGATATGCTGGCTGTGGCCTTCGATGGTCAGGCTGGCCAGGTGCGCATACTGGCGCAGGGGCGCCAGGTCGATATTGTTCCTGGCCGATTCGCCCAGGTTCAGGTATTCGAGGGCGCGCAAATTCTCCAGTTGCAGGATGTCGCCTTGCGCCAGCTCGTACACGCCCAGGCTCAGGCGCTTCAGGTGCCGCAGTTCGCCCAGCGCTTCCAGATGGATGGCTTGCCGGTGGCAATCGATGGACAGGCTGGCCACATGCGGCAGCGCGCGCAGGATGCGGGCATCGAACACTCTCGGGTCATAGCCGTAAATGCGGATGGTCAGCGCCGTGCCGCAGGTTGCGGCCAGGGCGTCGAGGTCGGCCAGCAGCGGCGCCGGCTCGGCCAGGGTATTGAACTGCACCAGCACCTCTTGACCGCCCGCGATGGCGGCGCGGATCGCCCCGGCATCGATGCGCTCGGGATTCTGGATGCGCTGCGGCTGTCTTGTTTGCGTCATCGTCACAGTCCTATCGGGTAGTCGACTTTCCTGGGGGGCGGGCAGCCCTCCGGGCCGGGAAACGTCTGCTTGCCCGTGTCATCGTAGCGCTTGCCGCATTCGACGAGCACGCGCTTGCGGAAGGTGTAAATGCTGGCCACCTTGCCGTTCGGGTGGTAGCAGATATTGTCGCCATCGCGGTCGGCCGAAGCGTAGCTGATCATGGTCTGGCCGTTCACCGTGCGCGTGCTGTGGCCGCTGCGCGGCTCCGTGCATTTGAGCTGGCCGCTTTCGTAATACGCGTTGACGACGGAAGTGTCGGCGGCGCGGTCGACCAGCAGTTCATCCTTGCGCTTGCCGTTCGGGTAGTTCGAATAGCCTTCCTGGCGCTGGCCGTACTGGAAGGCGTAGTAGTACTGGGGTTTGCCGTCCGGGTAGTACATGTGGTGGTACTCGCATACGTCGTCGCGCGTGCTGCCGTACTCCTTGAAGGTGCAGCGGTGGATGTCGTTGAGCAGCTGGCCGTCTCATAGTATTCGCGCAGGTGCGTGAGCAGGCGGCCCTGGTCGACGACGGCCAGGCGTTCCGGCTTGCCGTTTGGGTAGTAGCGCGCATCGAGGCCCTGCTTCTTGCCGTTGTCCCATAAGGTGTCGAGGCGCAGGATCTTGCCGCTGTCGTCGAACGCCTGTTCCCGCCCATCGAGCTGGCCATTGCGGAAGGTGGCCGTGTAGACCACGTATTCCTTGCCGGGCGGGCCCAGGTAGCGCGTGCGGCTGCCATCGAGCACGCCCGCCTGGTAATGGTCGCGCTGGCGCAGCGCGCCCTGCGCATCCGTGTCCAGGGCCTCGCCCTGTTTTTTGCCTTTCACAAAAGCGACGCTTTGCGTGCCCTTGTCCTTGAGCTTGAGCTTCCACGGGCCGTCGCGCAAGCCGTCGATAAAGCTGCCGTCGCCGTCTTCCGTGACCCACGGCCCGTGGCGCGAACCGTTGACGTAGTTGCCGCGCGTGCGCAGCTTGCCGCCCATGCGGCGTTCGTGCGGGCCGTTCAGCTGGCCGCCCGCGTAGGTGTCGAAGCCCGTCACTTCCTCTTCATCGGCATAGTTGACGACCGTCCAGCGGCCTTCGCGCTTGCCGGCCCGGTACATGCCGCTCTCGCTCTGCTTGGGATAGTTGAAGGACCACAGGCCTTCTTGCAGGCCGTCGACGAAATGGCCTTTTTCGCTGCCTTCGTGCATGCCCTCGCGCACCCACAGGCCCTGGCGCTTGCCTTTCGCGTACTGGCCCCGCTCGACCACCGAACCGTCGTCCCAGGCCAGGCTGTAGATGACGGACGGGCCGTCTTCGCTGCCCGTGAACTGTTTCGGCGCCGTTTCCCACGTCACTTGCCACAGGCGGTAATTGGGCAGGATGCCGGCGCCCGCATCGCTGTACAGCGTGTAGCTGGCCGTGAGAAAACGCTCGCCCTTTTTCTGGAAGGTTTTCTTGTAGGTGATGGCGTCCTTGCTGTCGGACGCCACAGGCTGCCTTCGTCGCTGTAGTAGCCGACGACGGTGCCTTGCGTATGGTCGATGGCGTCGAAGTCTGCATTGCCGCTTTTGCCGCGCGCGACGCTGTAGTCCATCGGCGCCAGTTTCGCCAGCGCCGCCTTGACCTGGCCCGCATTGGGCAAGGTGGTTTGCGCCGCGATGCGGTTTAGTGCCGGCTGCAAGCCGTCGAGGCGCCGGTACTTGCCGGAACTGCGGTGGTAGCGGTAGGCGCGCAGGCCGTTCCTGTCGCCCTGGCGGAACAGCACCAGCATGGTTTGCACGCTGCTGTCCGATTCCTTGTCCAGTGACGCGTAGAAGACGGAGCGGATGACTGCGTTGCCGAACTGGTCGAGCAGGAAGGTTTTCGAAGCGCTGTTCGTGCACTCGCAGTAATAGCCGTTGACGCCGTCTTTTTCCTTGAGGAAGGCGATGTCGAGGCCGCTATCCTGCGAGGCGCTGATGGCGGGATGGGCGAGGCTCTTGCCTTCGTAGAAGGGCGCGCCGTGGGCCAGCGCGGAACAGAGGAGCAAGGGCAGGAGAACGGGCAAGAACGGACGTTTCATCGTAAGGCTGGCACCGGGGCGCCGCAATGGAAAGGCCACGATTCTGCCTGCGTTCTTACTTGTGGGCAAATGCGCGCGCGTCTATCGTGTGCGCACCCCGGTTCAGGGCTGGTGGGCGGCGCAGAAGTCCAGCAGCAGCTGTTCGCCGTCCGGCCACGGGCCGTAGCCGGCATCGCCGTTGATATGGCCGGCGTCGCCGATCATGGTGAAATCGCTGCCCCAGGCGGCGGCGAACGCGCGCGCCCGCGCGAAGCTGACATAGGGATCATCGCCGCTGGCCACCACCAGGGTCGGAAAGGGCAAGGCTTGCAGCGGCATGGGAGAGAAACCCGTGGTGCCGGACGGGTAGGAGGGCGCGTCCACATCGCTGGGGGCGACGAGGAAGGCGCCGGCGATCCTGTGCGGCGAACCGCTGGCCGCCCAATGGGCCACCGCGTGCAGGCCAGGCTGTGCGCCGCCAGCACGGGCGGGCGCTCGCAGGCGGCGATGGCCCGGTCGAGCTCCATCACCCATTCGTCCTTGTCCGGCGTCTGCCATTCCCGGTGCGGCACGCGCGACCATTGCGGGTGGCGCGCTTCCCAATGGGTTTGCCAATGCTGCGGCCCGGAATTCCACAGGCCGGCCAGGGTCAGGACGAGAGGCGACATCGATGCTCCTTGAGGTTATAACTCCGTGCGCAGGGCAAATAATTCAGGGAACAATACCACGTCGAGCATCTTGCGCAAATAGCTGACGCCCGCCGTGCCGCCCGTGCCCGTCTTGAAGCCGATGATGCGCTCGACCGTCGTCACGTGACGGAAGCGCCAGAAGCGGAAGGCCGTTTCCAGGTCGACCAGCTTTTCGGCCAGCTCGTACAGGGCCCAGTGTTTCGACGGGTCGCGGTAGACTTCCAGCCAGGCCGCCTTGACCGACGCGTCGGAGGCGGTCGGCAGGGTCCAGTCGGCGTCCAGGCGCTCGGGGGCGATATGCAAGCCGCTGCGCGCCAGCAGCTTGATGGCTTCGTCGTAGACGGATGGCGTGCGCAGGGCGGCGTCGAGCACTTTGTAGGTGTCGGGGGCCGTCGTATGCACGTTCAGCAGGGCGGCGTTCTTGTTCCCCAAAATGAATTCGATTTCGCGGTACTGGAAGGACTGGAAGCCGGACGAGGCGCCCAGGTAGGGGCGGATGGCCGTGTATTCGGGCGGCGTCATGGTGGCCAGCACGTCCCAGGCATGCACCAATTGATCCATGATGCGCGCCACGCGGGCCAGCATTTTAAACGCGGGCGCCAGGTCGCCGCTTTGCAGGTTGGCGCGCACGGCGTGCATTTCGTGCAGCATCAGCTTCATCCACAATTCGCTCGTCTGGTGCTGCACGATGAACAGCATCTCGTTGTGGTTGGGGGAGAGCGGATGCTGGGCCGTCAGGATGCGGTCCAGCGCCAGGTAGTTACCGTAGCTCATCGATTCGCTGAAATCCATCTGCGCGCCATGCCACTGCGCATCCTGGGCGCCCGCATGCATGGGGCAGCCGCTGGTGTTTTCCTTGTTCATATTCTTGTCGTCGCTCATGGGATGGTTCAGGTGACGGCATCGCGCCTGGCGGCGATGTCGTAGGCTTGGGTGTCGAGAATGTCGCGCAGGATTTCCACGGCATCCCACACGTCGGCAAAGCTCGTGTACAGGGGCGTGAAGCCGAAGCGCATGATGGCCGGCTCGCGGTAGTCGCCGATCACGCCGCGCGCGATCAGCGCCTGCATCACGGCATAGCCGTGCGGGTGCGTGAAGCTGACCTGGCTGCCGCGGTGCGCATGCTCGCGCGGCGTGACGAGGCCCAGCGGATGGCTGGCGCAGCGCTGTTCCACCAGCGCGATGAACAAATCCGTCAGGGCCAGCGACTTGCGGCGAATGGCTTCCATGCTCGTTTGCGCAAAGATATCGAGGCCGCATTCGACCAGGGCCAGCGAGAGAATCGGCTGCGTGCCGCACAGGGCGCGGGCGATGCCGTCGGCGGGCGCGAAACCCGGCTCCATGGCGAACGGCGTGGCGTGGCCCCACCAGCCGGACAGCGGCTGGCGGAAGCGCGCCTGGTGTCTTGCCGGCACCCAGATGAAGGCGGGCGAGCCGGGGCCGCCGTTCAGGTATTTATAGGTGCAGCCGACGGCCAGGTCGGCGCCGGCGCCGTTCAGGTCCAGCGGCACGGCGCCGGCCGAATGGGCCAGGTCCCACAGCGCCAGCGCGCCCTGCGCGTGGCAATGGCTGCTGATGGCGGCCATGTCGTGCTGGTAGCCGGTGCGGTAGTTCACGTGCGTGAGCATGGCGACGGCGCAATCGGCGTCGATCGCTTGCGCCAGTTCTTCGGGACTGTCGACCAGGCGCAGCTGGTAGCCCCGGTCCAGCCAGGCGGCCAGGCCTTGCGCCATGTACAGGTCGGTGGGGAAGTTGCTGCGTTCGCTGACGACGACGCGCCGCGCGGCCTGCGCGGGATCGCTGGCCTGCATCTGCAGGGCGGCGGCCAGCGCCTTGAACAGGTTGATGGAGGTGGTGTCGGTGATCACCACTTCGCCCGTGCCGGCGCCCAGCAGCGGTGCCAGGCGGTCGCCCAGGCGTTTGGGCAGGTCGAACCAGCCCGCCGTATTCCAGCTGCGGATCAGGTCCGTGCCCCATTCGGCCGTGATGACGTGCTGGGCGCGGGCCAGGGCCGCCTTCGGCCGC
Source organism: Janthinobacterium sp. TPC_1 (assembly GCF_056037845.1). Classification (NCBI taxonomy): domain Bacteria; kingdom Pseudomonadati; phylum Pseudomonadota; class Betaproteobacteria; order Burkholderiales; family Oxalobacteraceae; genus Janthinobacterium; species Janthinobacterium sp. TPC_1. Next base: position 3,638,845 of record NZ_CP195157.1, read on the forward strand.
GCGCCCAGGGAATTGCCGTCGAGGTAAATCACGCCTTGCGGCAAGTCGAATTGCTGGCGCAGGGGCGCCAGGGGATCGTCGAGGTCGCGCGCACTGCAGTCATGTCGAGAAATCATGGTGGCTTTCATGTTGATACTTGTCTGGATGGCATGATATTGCTTGAGGCTTAAAGTATCATGCGGAAGTGGCAGTGTAGCAAATCCCTGCCGCAAAGCGCGATTCCCGGCATGGAAAAGCGGCGAAAAAATACCCGCTTGCGGGGCGTCAACGAAAAAAATCACGATTTTAAAAAATATTTTCAAGAACCCCTAAAGTTCTGCGATATGGCGCCGTCAACAAATACATGAACGGCGGTAATCGGTCAGTCAGGCAGGCGTCCTAAATTTTTTAAATATTTTTAAAAATAAGCCTAAAGTTCCCGTCGAAGCTGCCGTTACCTCAGTTAGATGGCTTGATTAAGGTCAAGTTGTTGTAAAAAAGTGATTTCATTGCAAGCGGAAAGTCAGGCAAATCTGGCTCCTTGCGTATCTCAAGAATCCGCGCCGTTGCTGGCGTGCGACCATGGTCGAGCGGTGTTTGTCAGACAAACACCTACGGCCCCATCCGCTATTCCCCGACCAAAAATACAGCGCTACGCCTCTGTTGCGTTTGATGTTGCTCCTGCAGAATGTATCTCACTGGCAACACACAACGCCAGCTGAATTCAACGGATTGAGGAGATGGAAATGACTGCTAACGACATGATGGCTGAGATTCGCGACGCTAACCTGAGCTACCTGATGCTGGCCCAGCAAATGATTCGTGCGGACAAGGTAACGGCCATCTTCCGTTTGGGCATTGCCGCCGACATCGCCGAGCTCATCGAAGGCATGAGCAATGCGCAGATCCTGAAACTGGCTGGCGGCAACATGATGCTGGCCCGCTTCCGCTTCGACGACAGCGCCATCCTGGGCATGCTGACGAACTACAATAAAGACCGCTCGCTGGCCCAGTCGCACGCTGCCATCCTCATGGCCGGCCAGGGCGTCGAAGAAATCGCTTAAGCTTCCCATTAAAACGTCCATGGCGGCGTTGCATTGCCCTGAGCATTTTTCTGGCAACCTTTTAGTTAGTATCAGTCAGTCAGTCAGTCATTCAGTATCAGTCAGTTGCGGAGCGCACAGCATGGCCAAGAAAAGTGTCGTATCGGAAGCGCAGGAAATCCAGCTGGCCATCGAACTGATACAGCTGGGCGCACGCCTGCAACTGCTGGAGACGGAAGTGTCGCTGTCGCGCGAACGCCTGCTGAACCTGTACAAGGAATTGAAGGGCGTCTCGCCGCCTAAGGGCATGCTGCCGTTTTCCACCGACTGGTTCCTTACCTGGCAACCGAATATCCATTCCTCGCTGTTCATCAATATCCACAAATTCCTCGTTGACCACGCGGGCGCCACCGGCATCGAAGCGGTGATGAAGGCCTATAAGCTGTATCTGGAACAGATGCCGCCCGAAGCGGGCGAAGAGCCGCTGCTGTCGCTGACGCGGGCTTGGACCCTGGTGCGCTTTTTCAGCAGCAAGATGCTGGACATGGCGCCCTGCGGCAAATGCGGCGGCAAGTTTGTCGTCAACTGCCTCGACCTGAACGCCGATTATGTGTGCGGCCTGTGCCACATGCCTTCGCGCGCCGGCAAGACCAAGAAGGCGCGCGATGAAGCGGCCGCCGTCGCGCCGCCGGGCATCGTCGCCTGATCCTGCCCCGATAAGTATCTTAGTGAAAGCCGGAGCGGTCGCCAGACCGGACTCCGGCTTTTTGCCGCTGCTTTCGCTTACACTGGCGTTTTCCTCCTTTGATCATCCCATGCTGCAACAAATCCTGCGTGCGCCCGCGCTCAAGGCCATCCTGATCCAGGTGCTGGCTTTTCCCTTGATGTTGCTATTGGTATATGCTCTGGCGCGCGCCGGCGCGGCCATGTCGCTGCCGGCCGTGGCCGTTCTGCAGGGCGGGCTGGCGGCGCTCATCACGTGGCGCGCGGGCCTGGCGCGCTGGTGGTGCGCCATCGGCTTGCTGTTTGCGCCCGCCTTGCTGGGCGCCAGCCTGCTCGATTTGCCCCCGGCCGTATTCCTGGCCGCCTTTGTTTTCCTGCTCAGCCTGTACTGGTCCACGTTCCGCACGCAAGTGCCGTTTTACCCGTCGGGGCCGAAGGTGTGGCAGGCGGTGGCCGGGCAGGTCGCGGACCGGCCCGGCGTGCGGCTGGTCGATATCGGCAGCGGCCTGGGCGGCCTGGTGCTGGATCTGGCGCGGCGCCGGCCCGATGGACAGTTTTCCGGCATCGAGCTGGCGCCGTTGCCGTGGCTAGTCAGCCGCTTGCGCGCGCGCGGCTGGCGGGAAGCCGCGCGCGCTTCCTGCGCGGCGACTACGCGGCACTCGATTTCGGCCGCTATGATGCCGTGTTTGCCTACCTGTCGCCGGCGGCGATGGCGGCCCTGTGGAGCAAGGCGGAAAAGGAAATGTTGCCCGGTAGCATGCTTCTTAGTTACGAATTCCAGATTGCGGCACGCGAGCCCGATAAGACCATCGCCGCCACAGAGGGTGGCCCTTTACTTTACATATGGTGCTTTTAAGCAATTGTCTGCGTTATTTGCTTGCCCGTAGGGCAATCTCACGTTATTGTAGTTCCACACGGCATTTTCTCGGAATTGCATTGAAAAGCAACGCATTTCAATTAACTTCCGGTTGCTTTTTTTGCCGCTGTCTTTGCCGGCGGCGCAGCCGCCAAAAGACAGAAACAGGTTTGAACATGCCGGGCACACAGCCCCGGCCATTATTGGGAGTCAGGGCACTTGTTAGTCATAATCGGATACATCATCGTCTGCGCCTCGGTCTTTGGCGGCTTCGCAATGGCCGGCGGCCATCTGGCGGCGCTGTTCCAGCCGCTGGAGTTGCTGATGATCGGCGGCGCCGCCCTGGGCGCCTTCCTTGTTGGTAACAATAACAAGGCCATCAAGGCGACGATCGCCGCCTTGCCGAGCCTGTTCAAGGGTTCGCGTTATACCAAAGAGCTGTACATGGAACTGATGTCGCTGTTGTTCGAAGTGCTCAGCAAGGTGCGCAAGGAAGGCTTGATGTCGATCGAAGGCGATATTGACAAGCCGGAAGAGAGTCCGCTGTTTTCCAAGTATCCGGCCGTGCTGGCCGACCACCATATCGTCGAATTCATGACCGATTACCTGCGCCTGATGGTGTCGGGCAATATGGATGCCTTCCAGATCGAAAACCTGATGGATAATGAGATCGAGACGCACCATCACGAAGGCGCCGTGCCTGCCCACGTGATCGCCAAGGTGGGCGACGGCTTGCCCGCGTTCGGTATTGTCGCCGCCGTCATGGGCGTGGTGCACACGATGGAGTCGGTAGGCATCCCGCCGGCTGAGCTGGGCATGCTGATCGCGCACGCGCTGGTCGGCACCTTCCTCGGCATTTTGCTGGCGTATGGCTTCGTCGGCCCGCTGGCCAGCCTGCTGGAGCAGAAGCTGGAAGAGTCGAGCAAGATGTTCCAGTGCGTGAAAGTGACGCTGCTGGCCAGCCTGAACGGCTATGCACCGGCGCTGGCCGTGGAGTTCGGCCGCAAGGTGCTGTTCTCGACCGAGCGTCCGACGTTCAATGAGCTGGAAGACCACATCAAGAAATCGAAAACGAAGTAAGCAGTGAATATACGCCTGGACACCATGAGTCATTTGCAGCACACGGAAGGGGGCGCCATGGCCGATGAAGGCATGCGCCCGATTATCGTCAAGCGTATCAAGAAGACGGCTGGCGGACACCATGGCGGGGCGTGGAAAATCGCCTACGCCGACTTTGTCACGGCCATGATGGCCTTCTTCCTGCTGATGTGGCTGCTTGGTTCCACCTCGAAGGGCGACTTGAACGGCATTTCCGAGTTCTTCAAGACACCGTTGAAAGTGGCCATGGCGGGCGGCTCCGGCAGCGGCGAGAGCAACTCCGTGATCCAGGGCGGCGGCCAGGATCTGTCGCGCCAGGATGGGCAGGTGCGCAAGGCGCAGGAAGAGCAGCAGCGCAAGTCCTTCGACCTCAATTCCGCCAAGGCCGCGCTCGAACGCGAGGAGGGCAAGCGCCTGCAAGCGCTCAAGGCGCGCATCGAGGCAACCATCGATGCCAATCCCCTGCTGAAAAAGTACAAGAACCAGCTGCTGCTCGATATCACCAGCGAAGGCTTGCGCATCCAGATCGTTGACGAGCAGAACCGTCCGATGTTTGCGCTCGCCAATGCGAATCTGCAGCCGTACACCAAGGAAATCCTGCACGCCATCGGCTTCGTGCTCAATGAAGTGCCGAACCGCATCGGCCTGTCCGGCCATACGGATTCGACGCCCTATATGAGCGATGCCGGCTACAGCAACTGGGAATTATCGGCCGACCGCGCGAATGCGTCGCGGCGCGAACTGGTGATTGGCGGCATGAAGGAAGAAAAAGTCTTGCGCGTGGTGGGGCTGGGCTCGGCCGCCCACCTGGACAAGCTCGACCCCTTCAATCCGATCAACCGGCGCATCAGCATCATCGTCATGAACAAGCGCACGGAAGAAAATGTCTTGCGCGATGGGGCGGCGATCGAACTGCCGGTGACCGATGCCGCTTCCGCCGCCGTGGCGTCGGGGCTGGCGGCCGGTGCGCCGCCCGCGGCGGTGCCAGCCACCGGCCCGGCAGCGGCGAAAAAGTAACACGCAAGGCTGTCAACGCGTGGTGTATTGAAACAATGAGACCTTTATGACAAGAAAGAAAATACTTGGCTCGCATGTAAAGCGCCTGCTGTCTGGCGTGTCGGACCATGGCCGCAAGCACTTGACGGAGGTGGAAACCGACCTGGTGCAGACCGGCATCTTGCTGGAAGAGGCGATCGAGAAGCTGTCCTTCAATTTCATGGCGATACACGCAGCCGTCGCAGCGCAGCAAGATACCATCGCCCTGCTGCTCGACGGCGGTATTCCGGCCGAACAGCAGCGGGAAAAACTGCTGGCGTTGCAGGATGAAGTGGGCGGCTACGTGAATGCGGCCATCACCAGCCTGCAGTTCCAGGATATGACCAGCCAGCTGATCGAGCGCACCCTGAAGCGCGTGACGGGCTTGCGCGAGTTCCTCGGCACCCTGGGTTCGCATGGCGCGGAGATGTTGCCGGAGAGCGACAATGAAGAAATTGTCGCCCTGCTGGGGCGGGTCAGCATGGCGCTGGCGATTCAAAGCCTGGAGTTGCGCAGCGTGCTGCGCAAGGCTGTCAGTCAACAGCATTTGGAAAGTGGCGACATCGAGCTGTTCTAGCATGCCAGTGCGGAATGCTTGTGGTTGCATGGATTGATTAATCAAATACTCGGGCAGGATGCCCGGAATAAGTGGGAGCAAAGATGGCCAAAACGATACTTGCAGTGGACGATTCCAGCTCATTGCGCCAGATGGTGGCGTTCAGTCTGAAAGCCGCCGGTTACCAGGTGGTGGAGGCCGTCGACGGCCAGGACGGACTGGAAAAAGCCAAACTGCAAACCGTGGACCTGGTCCTGACGGACCAGAACATGCCGCGCATGGATGGCCTGGAGCTGATCAAGCTGCTGCGCGAACTGCCGACCTACCAGAAGGTGCCCATCCTGATGCTGACGACGGAGTCGTCGGACGAGATGAAATCGAAAGGACGTGCCGCCGGCGCCAATGGCTGGCTGGTCAAGCCGTTCGACCCGCAACGCCTGATCAAGTGGTCAAGAAGGTGATCGGCTGATGCCAGCCGCGCAGCGCAACGATGCAAATGACGGAGTCACCCTATGACCATCGATATTAGCCAGTTTTTTCAGGTCTTTTTCGATGAGGCCGAAGAACTGCTGGCTGAAAAAGAACGGCTGCTGCTGGCCGTCGATATTGCGGCGCCCGACGCCGAAGACCTGAATGCCATTTTCCGCACCGCCCATTCGATCAAGGGCGGCGCATCGACGTTCGGCCTCTCCGACATGAGCGAGGTGACGCACATCCTCGAGTCGCTGCTCGACCGCATTCGCCAGGGCCAGATGGCCCTGACGGCGGAACACGTCGACGCCTTTTTGGCGGCCAAGGATATCCTCAAGATGCAGCTCGACGGCCATCGCCTGGGCAGCGCCGTCGACCAGGATGCCGTGGCCAATGTGCGCATGATGCTGCAGTCGTTCTCGCAAGACGTGCCCGTGGCGGCGCTCACGCCCGTCGCGCCAGCCTTCCATACGGCGGAAAAGGCCGCCGTCAGCCATGCCGGCGGACATCGCATCCGCCTGGAACTGCCGAAGATGGAAGAGCGCGAAGTCGATGCGCTGGCGGCCGAACTGGGCTTGCTGGGCGACGTCGCCGTATCGAGCTTGCCCGACGCGCGCAAGGTGCTGGAAGTGACGACGCATGAAAGCCTGGACGATATCCTGGCCATCTGCTCGTTCGTGCTCAATCCCGACGACATGGTGATCACGCAGGCGCCGCCACTGGCGCCGGGCGAAGCCGATGCGGCCCCGCGCGCGCGCAGGAAAAGGCCCAGGGCTACGGCTTCTTCGACCCGCTGCCAGGCGCGCCTGCCGCACAGGGCGCGGCCGATCCCGGCTATGGCTTCTTCCAGCCGATCGAGGACATCCGCGCCGCCGCCGGCGTGCAGAGCGAGGCCGAACAGGGCTACGGTTTCTTCCAGCCGCTCGAACAGATTCGCGCCGACGCGGCCAAGGCGGGCAACGCCAGCGCCGCCGCCGCGCCGGCCGTGGCGAGTGCCGTGGCCGAAATGGAGCAGGAAAAGAAACCGGCCAAGAAAGAGGGCGACAAGGCCGGCGCCGAATCGTCGTCGATCCGCGTCTCGATCGAAAAAGTCGACCAGCTGATCAATCTGGTGGGCGAACTGGTGATCACGCAGGCGATGATCGAGCAGCGCGCCAGCGCGCTCGACCCGATGCTGCATGAAAAACTGCTCGACAGCGTCAGCCACCTGACGCGCAATACGCGCGACTTGCAGGAAGCGGTGATGTCGATCCGCATGATGCCGATGGATTTCGTCTTCTCGCGCTTCCCGCGCATGGTGCGCGACCTGGCGACGAAACTAGGCAAGAAGGTCGATTTCATCACGAATGGCGCCGCCACGGAACTGGACAAGGGCCTCATCGAGCGCATCGTCGATCCGCTGACGCACCTGGTGCGCAACAGCATCGACCATGGCGTGGAAATGCCGGCCGCCCGCGTGGCCGCCGGCAGACCGAGGCGGGCCGTTTGTTCCTCTCGGCCAGCCACCAGGGCGGCAACATCATCATCGAAGTGTCCGACGACGGCGCTGGCCTGAACCGCGAGCGCATCCTGGCCAAGGCCGCGCAGCAAGGCCTGGACGTGTCCGAGTCGATGAGCGACGCCGACGTGTGGCAGCTGATCTTCGCGCCCGGCTTTTCCACGGCAGAAGCGGTCACCGACGTGTCGGGCCGCGGCGTGGGCATGGATGTCGTCAAGCGCAATATCAGCGCCATGGGCGGCGTCGTCGACATCCGTTCGGCCAAGGGTTTCGGCACGACGATTTCGATCTCGCTGCCGCTGACCCTGGCCATCCTGGACGGCATGTCGATCCGCGTCGGCGATGAAGTGTATATTTTACCGCTGGGCTTTGTCATCGAATCCCTGCAGCCAGCCGTTGAGGATGTCAAGGACATCAGCGGGAAGGGGCAAGTGGTGAAAGTGCGCGGCGAATACCTGCCGTTGATTCCGCTGTACCAGATGTTCGACATTGCGCCGCGCTTTACCAGTCCCTCGGAAGGCATCTGCGTGATCCTCGAGACGGAAGGGCGCAAGGCGGCCCTGTTTGTCGACGACCTGGTGGGGCAGCAGCAGGTCGTGGTGAAAAACCTCGAATCGAACTACCGCAAGGTGGTGGGCATTTCCGGCGCCACCATCCTGGGCGATGGCGGCGTGTCGCTGATTCTCGATGTCGCCGCCCTGATCCGTTCCTCTCGCCAGCTGGCCGACGAGTCCATTTTTTCGTAATACCGATAGATAAAAGATAGGAAAACGCACCATGTCAGATACTCAACAAACATCCGGAAGCAATGCGGGCGACGGCAAGGACATCGCCGGCCGTGAATTCCTGGCCTTCACCCTGGGCTCCGAAGAGTACGGCATCGATATCCTGAAGGTTCAGGAGATCCGTGGTTACGAAGCGGTTACCCGCATCGCCAATGCGCCTGAATTCATCAAGGGCGTGATCAACCTGCGCGGCATCATCATTCCCGTGGTCGACATGCGCATCAAGTTCAACCTGGGCACGCCCGTATACGACCAGTTCACGGTGGTGATCATCCTGAACATCGGCGGCCGCATCGTCGGCATGGTGGTCGACAGCGTTTCCGACGTCACCACCCTGACGCCGGAGCAGGTGAAGCCGGCGCCGGAAATGGGCACCGCCTTCTCGACCGACTACATGATCGGCCTGGGCACCATCGACGAGCGCATGCTGATCCTGGTCGATATCGACAAGCTGATGTCGAGCAGCGAGATGGGCCTGATCGACAAGCTGGCGGCGTAAGCGGCAGCAAGGCGGCGCCCGGTGCGCCGCCGCTTTACCACGCAAAGAATCACTACAGATATGCATGTACCGGCGCGGGCATCAGCCAGAGGCGCGCCGGCAGGCTGCAAGGTCCGTCAGAGACCCGGCCACAACACGGCGCCGTCCGGTTGAACGGGCGCCGTTCACATAAATATTGGAGACTGTAATGAGTTTGCGCGATATCAAGATAGGCACCCGGCTGGGGATAGGCTTCGGCAGCATCCTGGCCATCCTGGTGGTGGTGATCGTTTCGGCGAATGCGCTGAATTACCGTAACAAGGCCCAGTTGCTCACGGGTCTGGCTGTGGCCAGCGAAAAGAATACGCAGGCGTCGCTGATGAAAAGCGCGATGCTGGAAACCGGTATCGCCATGCGCAATATCGGCTTGCAGGGCGATGTGGGCCTGATGCAGGTGGAAGAGGGCAAGGTGCGCGAGCAGCGCAAGCTGTATGACGGTGCGCGCGGCAAGCTGGCCACCTTGGGCCTGTCCGAGGGCGAGAAGGCGCTGCTGGCCAATATCGCCAAGGCTGACGGCGAAGTTGATGCAGCCTTCAAGGAAGCGATGGGGCAGGTGCTGGCGTTTAACAGCGAGGGCGCGGCGAAGGTGATTGCCACCCGCATCGATCCCTTGAACAAGACGACCCTGGCCGATATCAACAAGCTGCTCGACTTGCAGCACGTGGCGCAGCAAAGCTTCATGGACGATTCGCTGGCGGCCGATGCGCGCCTGATGACGGTATTGTTCATCCTGGGCGGCGCGGCGGTGGCGATCGGCGCCTGGTGCGCCATCTTCATCACGCGCTCGATCACGGTACCGCTGTCGGGCGCCCTGGCGGTGGCGCAGAAGGTGGCTGCCGGCGAACTGACAGCGCGCGTGGTGGTTGAAGGCAAGGATGAAACGAGCGCCTTGCAGCAGGCGCTTAAGGACATGAACGAGAGCCTGGTGCAGACGGTCAGCGACGTGCGCAATGGGACGGACACCATCACCGTGGCGTCGCGCGAGATCGCCAGCGGCAATGCGGATCTGTCGGCGCGCACGGAAACGCAGGCCAGTTCGCTCGAAGAGACGGCATCGTCGATGGAAGAGCTGACGTCGACCGTGAAGCAGAATGCGGACAACGCGCGCCAGGCTAACCAGCTGGCCGTGTCGGCATCGTCGGTGGCGGAGCAGGGCGGCAAGGTAGTGGCGCAAGTGGTCGACACCATGGGTTCCATCAAGGACAGCTCGCGCAAGATCGTTGATATCATCGGCGTCATTGACGGCATTGCGTTCCAGACGAATATCCTGGCGCTGAATGCGGCCGTCGAGGCGGCGCGCGCAGGCGAGCAGGGGCGCGGTTTTGCGGTGGTGGCGTCGGAAGTGCGCAATCTGGCCCAACGATCCGCCGGCGCGGCGAAAGAGATCAAGGGCCTGATCGGCGACTCGGTCGACAAGGTCGATGCTGGCAGCCGCCTGGTGGACGAGGCGGGGCAGACCATGGGCCTGATCGTCACGTCGATCCGGCAGGTGGCCGACATCATGGGCGAGATCACGGCGGCAACGCAGGAACAGAGCCATGGCATCGAGGAAGTGAACCAGGCCATCGCGCAAATGGACCAGATGACGCAGCAAAATGCGGCGCTGGTCGAGGAAGCGGCGGCGGCGGCCGAAAGCATGCAGGACCAGGCGCAGAAACTGGCCGACGCCGTCAGCATCTTCAAGCTGGGTGGCGAGAGCGTTGCGCCAGCGGCCACACCCGCTCCCGTGCCGGTAAAGGCGGCGGCACGGCCGGCGCCTGCAGTGGCGGCAACTACACGGCGGTTGGCAAAGACGGCGCAAGCCGGCACGCCACCGCCCGCGAAAAAGCTGGCGGCGGCCGGCGGCGACGATTGGGAAGAGTTCTGACGCCAACCCGGTCCCGCTAGTTATACTTGCAAAGGCATTGGTCAGAGTAGTCATAGAGAGGTAAAAACAAAATGCCGCAAACTAAAACGGATTCGGTCAAGGAATTTGATTTCACTGGCAAGGACTTCGAACGGGTCCGCGCCATGATTTACAAGCGGGCCGGCATCGCGCTGGCCGACAGCAAGCAGGAGATGGTCTACAGCCGCCTGGCGCGGCGCCTGCGCGCGACCGGCATCTCCTCGTTCGTCCGCTACCTGGACGACCTGGAAGCGGGCCGCATGGGCGACGAGTGGGAAGCGTTCACGAATGCGCTGACGACCAACCTGACGTCGTTCTTCCGCGAGGCGCATCACTTCCCGCTGCTGGCCGAGCATGTGAAAAAACTGAGCGGGCCGATCACCATCTGGTGTTCGGCCAGCTCCACCGGCGAAGAGCCGTATTCGATCGCCATGACGGTGTGCGAGGCGTTCAATACGCTCACGCCGCCCGTCACCATCATCGCCACGGACATCGACACGAATGTGCTGGCCACGGCCGCCAATGGCGTCTACAACCTGGACCGGCTCGACAAGATGCCGGCCGACCGTGCGCGGCGCTTTTTCTTGCGCGGCAAGGGCGACCGCGAAGGGCAGGTGCGGGTGCGCCCGGAACTGCGCCAGATGATCACCTTCAAGCCGCTCAACCTGCTGGCCGACAGCTGGCCATTGACGGGGCAGTTCGACGTCATCTTTTGCCGTAACGTGATGATTTATTTTGACAAGGCGACGCAGCGCAAGATCCTGTCGCGCTTTGTGCCATTGATGAAGTCCGATGCCCTGCTGTTTGCGGGCCATTCGGAGAATTTTCTGTACGTGTCGGATTCATTGAAGCTGCGCGGTAAAACAGTCTATGAGCTCGATCAGCCTCGGGGCGCCGCGCCCAAGGCATCGTCGCATCGTACATGAGAGTGAAATATGAGCCTGGAATCCAAAGAGCAATTCGCCACTAACGTCTATTACGACAGGACGTTCAATTGTGACGCCGCCAAGATCTTGCCTGGTGAGTATTACTTTACCAACAAGGACATGCTGATCGTCACCGTGCTCGGCTCCTGCGTCTCGGCCTGCATCCGCGACCGCGTCACGGGCCTGGGCGGCATGAACCATTTCATGCTGCCCGACGGCGGCAGCGATCCGAACAGCCCGATTTCCGCATCGATGCGCTATGGCACCTACGCCATGGAGATATTGATCAACGACTTGCTGAAGGCTGGCGCGCGGCGCGAGAACATGGAAGCGAAAGTGTTCGGCGGCGGCGCCGTGCTGCGCGGCTTCACGGCGATCAACGTGGGCGAGCGCAATGCGGCCTTCGTCATTAATTACCTGAAGGCGGAAAAGATGCGCGTGGTGGCCGAAGACCTCAACGACATCCACCCGCGCAAGGTGTATTTTTTCCCCCGCAGCGGCAAGGTGCTGGTGAAAAAGTTGATGCAGACGCATAACGACACCCTGGTGCGCCGCGAACTCGATTACGCCAGCCGCCTCAAGGTCGCGCCGGTGGGCGGCGAGGTCGAGCTGTTCTAGTGACAGCGGACCAAACTTGCTGCGCGTCGCCTTGTGCGGCGTGCGGCGGTGTGGTCCGGGGTACTAATTTAATAAGATACAAGGGCCGCAAGGCCTGGAAGGATATTTATGAAGATCAAGGTATTGATCGTGGATGATTCGGCGCTGATCCGCAGCGTCATGACGGAAATCGTGAACAGCCAGCCTGACATGGAAGTGGTGGGCGCGGCGCCCGATCCGCTGGTGGCGCGCGAGATGATCAAGCAGACCAACCCCGACGTGCTGACCCTCGACGTCGAGATGCCGAAGATGGATGGCCTGGACTTCCTGGAAAAGCTGATGCGCTTGCGCCCGATGCCGGTGCTGATGGTGTCGTCCCTGACCGAGCGCGGTTCGGAAATCACCATGCGCGCGCTGGAACTGGGCGCCGTCGATTTCGTCACCAAGCCGAAAATTTCCATTCAGAGCGGCATGCGCGAGTACACCGACATGATCGCCGACAAGATCCGCGCCGCCTCGAAGGCACGCATCCGCGCGCGTACCCTGCCGTCTGCCGGCGACAAGGTGGCCGCGCCGCTGCCTGCGCTGCGCAGTCCCTTGACGTCGAGCGAAAAGCTGATCATCGTGGGCGCCTCGACGGGCGGCACGGAAGCGATCCGCGAATTCCTCATGCAGATGCCGTCCGATTGCCCCGGCATCCTGATCACGCAGCACATGCCGGAAGGCTTTACGCGCTCGTTTGCGCGCCGCCTCGATTCGCTGTGCAAGATATCGGTGCAGGAAGCGGCAGGCGGCGAACGCGTGCTGCCCGGCCATGCCTACATCGCGCCCGGCCATTCGCACCTGACCCTGACGCGCAGCGGCGCCAACTACATGACCAAAATCGACCAGGGCGAGCCGGTCAACCGCCACCGCCCCTCGGTTGACGTGCTGTTCCGTTCGGCAGCGCAATCGGCCGGTAAAAATGCCGTCGGCGTGATCCTTACCGGCATGGGCAAGGATGGCGCACAAGGCATGTTGGAGATGAAGGCCGCAGGAGCGTATAATTTTGCGCAGGATGAAGCCAGTTGCGTGGTGTTCGGCATGCCGCGCGAGGCGATCGCCATCGGTGCTACGCATGAGGTCGGCGCTCTGACGGCGCTGCCTGGCATGGTGCTGGGACACCTGGCTGCGCACGGCATGCGTGCTTTGCGCGTGTAAGCCACGTTTTATATGATCTGAGGCAAGTTTGTTCGCCTAAAAGCAACGAAAATGCTATCCTACAACTTGCTGCCGTAGTGTCGACCATAATGTCGGCATTCATGTCGATATTATTAACAAACCGCTACAGAAACAACGGAGTTATTCATGGCTGATCCAAAGATGAAATTTTTAGTCGTTGACGATTTTTCGACGATGCGCCGCATTGTCCGGAATCTGTTGAAGGAACTGGGTTATGCCAACGTCGATGAGGCGGAAGACGGCGTGATGGGCCTGGCCAAGCTGCGGGCGGAATCGTATGATTTCGTCGTCTCGGACTGGAACATGCCAAACATGGATGGCCTGACGATGCTGCAGCATATCCGCGCTGATCCCGCACTGGCCAAGCTGCCCGTGCTGATGGTCACTGCCGAAGCGAAAAAAGAAAACATCATCGCCGCCGCCCAGGCTGGCGCCAGCGGTTATGTCGTCAAGCCGTTCACGGCCGCGACCCTCGATGAAAAGCTGAACAAGATTTTCGAGAAGCTGGAAAAAGCCGGCGCCTGATCACGGTTTGATACCGATCAAGAAAAACGCTGCCTGTGCAAACAGGCAGCGTTTTTTTTTTTTCGTCGGCTGAACTCGCTTATACCAGGCCGCCATTTGCACGCAGGGTCTGGCCGTTGATCCAGCGGCCATCGGGGCCGCACAGGAAGGCGACTGCGGCGGCGATGTCTTCCGGCGTGCCCAGGCGCTCCAGCGGCGCCATCTTGCCCATGCGTTCTATCGTTTCTTCCGTCTTGCCGTTCAAGAACAGGGCCGTGGCCGTGGGGCCGGGGGCGACGGCGTTGACGGTGATGTTCTTGCCGCGTAATTCCTTGGCGAAGATAGCCGTCATCGTCTCGACGGCCGCCTTGGTGGCACCGTAGACGGCATAGCCGGGCAGGGCCAGGCCGATCACGCTGCTCGAGAAGTTGACCACGCTGCCGCCGTGGCGCAAGCGCGTCGCCGCCTGGCGCATGGTGTTGAAGCTGCCCTTGACGTTGATGGCGAACAGGCTGTCGAAGGTGGCGTCGTCCGTGTCGGCCAGGGCTGGCAGCGCGGGCGGCATGATGCCGGCGTTGTTGACCAGCACGTCGACGCCGCCGAAGGCCGCCTCGGCCGCATCGAACAGGACTTGCACCTCGCCCGCATCGGCCACGTTGGCCTTGACGGCGATGGCGGCGCCGCCGCCGGCCGCGATGGCCGCCACCAGCGCGTCTGCCGTCTCCTTGCCGCTGGCGTAATTGACGACGACCTGCATGCCGTCACGCGCCAGGCGGCGGGCGATGGCCGCGCCGATGCCGCGCGAGGCGCCCGTGACGATGGCAACTTTGGCTGGGGTGGATGCGGTATTCATGGTGTTCTCCTGTCGTGGTGGCGGCCCGCATGGGCCAGTGCAGCCATTGTGATCTTTATTGATCCATGGATAAAGATAGGGATTTTAATTTCAATGTGCAAATTGGATTAACAATGATTGCCGGGCTGGCTGGTATGGACAGGCGTGGTGCCGCTGACCGCAAGTCATTGCGCAAGGGAATGAAATATTTCCCAAAGTTAACTTTACACGTCAAATAATTTGGCCCATGATCGCTGCACTATTCCCTTTGTCCCCGACCCCGACAAGAAGGAGCGCAACATGCGCCGAGCACCCGTATTATTTTTTGCCCTGAGCACGGCCTTGCTGGCAGCTTGCGGCGTGAGCCTTGAACAAACCAGCGTCGCACCTGTCGCGGCGACCGTCGTCGAGATGCAGGAGCTGGCCGCGCAGTTGCCTGCCGAAGCTGATGGCCGGCATGCTTATCTGCACCGCGTGGGAGGCCGCGACTATGTCAGCCTGAGCCAGTATGGCCCCGAGGGCGGCTTGCCGATACTCACGGGGACGCAGCGCCATGCGCACGCCATCCGCCTGCTGGCAGCCGATCCGGCCCAGGTGCGGGCCATCCTGCGCAGCCTGAGGCTGCCTGCGAAGCAGCGCAAGCTGTGGGTGGGGGAGGAAATTGCGCTCGATGCGGCCAGCTATGAGCTGTTGCAAGCGGCGCGCGGCAGCAACAAGCCGCTGTTTGCCGAACTCAAGCTGGTGGGGATGGAGAAGTAATAAAAGAAACGGGGCCGAACGGCCCCGCTGTGACTGCGTTTAAATTTCCAGGTTGTCGATGAGTCGAGTCTGCCCCAGCTTGGCGGCGGCCAGCACCACCAGCGGTTCGCCGGCGGCCAGTTCGGCGGCGCTTGGCGCTTGCAGGTTGGCGCGCTTGCGCACGGCGATGTAGTCCGACTTCCAGCCGCGGCTGTTCAATAACTGCATGCTGGCCTGTTCCAGTTCGCCCACGGCCAGGTTGCCCTTGCGCACTTCCTCGGCCACGAAATTCAGGCCCTTGAACAGTTCCGGCGCTTCCGCCCGTTCGCTTTCCGACAGGTACATATTGCGCGAAGACAAGGCCAGGCCATCTTCTGCACGGTAGGTTTCGGCGGCGATGATTTCCGTCGGCAGCGCGAATTGGCGCGCCATGTTGCGGATGATCATCAATTGCTGGTAATCCTTCTTGCCGAACACGGCCACGCGGGGACCCACGCACGAGAACAGCTTGGTGACGACCGTGCACACGCCTTCGAAGAAGCCGGGGCGGAATTCGCCTTCCAGGGTATTGCCCAGGTCATCGGGCGGGCGCACGCGGTATTCCTGCGGCTCCGGATACAGTTCCTTTTCCGTCGGCGCGAACAGCACGTACACGCCTTCCTTTTCCAGCTTGGCGATGTCGGCCGCCATGGTGCGCGGATATTTCTCGAAATCCTCGTTCGGGCCGAATTGCAGGCGGTTCACGAAGATTGAGGCGACGACGGGGTCGCCATGCTTGCGCGCCAGGCGCATCAGCGACAGATGGCCTTCGTGCAGGTTGCCCATGGTGGGGACGAACGCCGTGCGCAGCTGTCCGCTGAGCTGGTCGCGCAATTCTTCAATGTCGGAAATAATTTTCATGGATTGCTTTCGCTAAAACCCCGTTGTACGGTGGTCAGTGACAAAGGGAAGGGATCAGGCGGGCGAATACGCCAGCCGGACGTAGATGGGGGCAAACGGTTCTGCCTGCGTGATTTCGATCAGGGTTTCCTTGGCCAGTTCCAGCAAGGCCACGAAGTTGACCACCACCACGGGCACGCCGCCGGCAATGTCGAACAGCTCGCTGAACTCGACGAAGCGCGACGACTGCAAGTGGCGCAAAATGCTCGACATGTGCTCGCGCACGGACAGTTCCTGGCGGCTGATGCGGTGATGCTGGGTCAGCTTGGCGCGTTTCAGCACGTCGAGCCACGCCTGCTGCAAGTCCACCGGTTCCACGTCGGGCCAGGTGGGCGTCAGGCTTTGCTCGATGAAAATCTGCGTGCGCACGAAATCGCGCTCGAACTGGGGAATGGCGTTCAGGTCGTAGGCGGCCAGCTTGATCTGTTCGTACTCGAGCAGGCGGCGCACCAGTTCCGCCCGTGGGTCGCCGCCATCTTCCTCGACGTCGCTCTTGCGCGATGGCAAAAGCATGCGCGACTTGATCTCGATCAACATGGCAGCCATCAACAAATACTCGGCGGCCAGTTCCAGGTTGCGCACGCGGATCTGGTCGACATATTTCAGATATTGCAGGGTCACCTGCGCCATCGGGATATCGAGAATGTTGAAGTTTTGCTTGCGGATCAGGTAGAGCAGCAAGTCGAGCGGGCCTTCGAAGGCTTCGAGGAAGATTTCCAGCGCGTCCGGCGGAATGTACAAATCCGTCGGCATGCGCATCATCGGCTCGCCGTACAGGCGGGCGATGCCCAGCGGGTCGGCGGCGGGCGCCGCGTCCGTTACTGCCGTGGCGGATGCTGCAGGGTCGCCGCTGCCGTCGCCGTCAGCGACAGGTTCGGGCGACTCGATGACTGCGCCGGCACCGGAAGCGTCGGCTTCCGGCGTGACTGCAGACTCTTCAGGCAACATCGTGCCGGTTCCAGATCTTAGTTCTTGTTCTGGTAAACGTAAGCCTGTTGCTTGACGGCCGACGCCAGCTGGCGCTCCTGCTCATCGATGCTGATGGCCGGCTTGTCCCACAGCAGGGCGCGGCCCGCTTGCTGGCCCGCTTCCATGCCAGGATTCTTGGCCTTCAGTTCGGCGATGAACAAGGTGTGGTCGGATACGTAGTTGTTGTGTTTTGCAGGCAGTTTCATATTCTCTTCTGAGTGTCTTATGGGTAAGGTCAGCCGGCCGTATTTTACCGCGCCGTGCCGCTTGGCGGGTTGTTGTATCGGCAAGTCCGGGGCGAAATTGCTAAAAATCAATAACGCAATCAATAACGTAACAAGCGCCGCATCACCATCGGCGCCGGTTCGGCGGGGTTGGCGTGCGAATATTCCAGTTCTTCGGCCAGGTCGAATTCGAAGGCCGCATAAAAATCGATCAGCTTGCGCTGGTCGCGCCGCACGGCCAGGCGCAATTCCTCTGCCTGGCACGACAGGCCATGATGAATGATGGCTTCCAGCAAATGTTGCGAGACGTGGCTGCCCCGGTAGGCGGGCAGCACGCCCATGCGCGAAATCTTCCAGATGGCAGGATCGCTGTCGAGCGGCATCCAGCGCAGCGAACCGGCTGGAATGTCGTCGATCAGCAACAGAAAACCGCCGCCGTGGCGCAGTTGCGCTTCCACCTGCTGCGCCGTCTCGTGGTGTCCACTGGACGAGGCGGCCACCTTGCCGGCCCACGCGGCGCGGGTCAGCTCGGCGATCAGTTGTGCATCGGCATTCGTTGCTTCGCGCACCACGATATTCATCATCGGTCCTTGTGGTGGCTTAACGGATGCGCATGCCAGGTTCGGCGCCCGGCCATGGGTTCAGGATATAGATGCCCGGATTGGCCTTCTCGTCGGCGGCGGAGGCGGCCATGACCATGCCTTCCGAAATGCCGAACTTCATCTTGCGCGGCGCCAGGTTGGCCACCAGCACCGTCAGCTTGCCGATCAGTTCTTCCGGCTGGTACGCCGAACGGATGCCGGAGAAGACATTGCGCAAGCGGCCTTCGCCCGCGTCCAGGGTCAGGCGCAGCAGCTTGTCGGAACCGTCGACGAGTTCGCAGTTGACGATTTTTGCGATGCGCAGGTCGACCTTGAGGAAATCGTCGATCTTGATTTCGGGCGCCAGTTCCTCGATGGCTGCAGCGGCAGGGGCTGCTGCGGCGTCGTTGGCGGCGTCGCCGGCCGGTGCCGCGATGGCGGGGGCCGCTTGCGGCGCGTCAAACAGTGCTTCGATCATCTTCGCATCCATGCGCGTCATCAAGTGGCTGTAGGCGCCGATGGTACGGCCCAGCATGCTGTTCGAGACGGCGTCGCCGAACACTTGCGTATCCGCCCAAGTAAACTCGGCGTCGTTGAGGAACGATGCCACGTTCTTGGCCACGCCCGGCAGCACCGGCGACAGCAAAATCGTCAGCTGGCGGAACAGGATCAGGGCCGTGGTGCACACGTCGTGCAGCTCAGCGGTTTTTTCCGCATCCTTGGCGAGGATCCACGGCTTGTTTTCATCGACATACTGGTTCGTGATGTCGGCGATTTCCATGATTTCGCGCAAGGCCTTGCCGAATTCGCGGTTTTCAAAATGCGCGGCGATGCTGGCCTGGCGCTCGACGATGACGCCGTTGACGTCCACCGTCAGCGCGCGGTTGATCCAGCTTTGCGCGCCTTCGGACAGCGTCGATGCCAGCTTGCCGTCGAAACGCTTGGCGATGAAGCCGGCGCAGCGGCTGGCGATGTTCACGTATTTGCCGATCAGGTCGCTGTTCACGCGGGCGACGAAATCTTCGCCGTTGAAGTCCAGGTCTTCCACTTTCGAGTTCAGCTTGAACGCGATGTAGTAGCGCAGCCATTCCGGGTTCATGCCCAGGTCCAGGTAGCGCAGCGGCGAGATGCCCGTGCCGCGCGACTTCGACATTTTTTCGTTGTTGACCGTCAGGAAGCCGTGAACATTAACTTTCAGTTTGTCGATCACCGGGTGATTGGCAAATTTCAGCATGGCAGGCCAGAACAGCAGGTGGAACGAGACGATGTCCTTGCCGATGAAATGGATCTGTTCCGTCATCGGGTCGTTCAGGAAGGCGTCGAAATCGATGCCTTTCTTGTCGCAATAGTTTTTCAGGCTGGCCAGGTAACCGACGGGCGCGTCCATCCACACATAGAAGAACTTGCCCGGCGCATCGGGAATCGGGATGCCAAAATATGGCGCATCGCGCGAGATATCCCAGTCGGCCAGCTTTTCGCCCGCCTCGCCCAGCCATTCGCTGACCTTGTTGACCATTTCCGGCTGCAAGCGGCCTGGCGTGTTGAGCCAATCCTTGAGGAATTCGAAGCAGCGCGGGTCGGACAGCTTGAAGAAATACTGTTCCGACGGCTTCATCACGGGCGTCGCGTTGGTGAACACGGAGAACGGGTTGACCAGGTCGGTCGGCTGGTAGGCCGCGCCGCACACTTCGCAGTTGTCGCCGTACTGGTTCTTGGCGCCGCATTTCGGGCATTCGCCCTTGATGTTGCGGTCGGCCAGGAACATGCCCTTGACCGGGTCGAAGAAGCGGTCGACGGTTTTCGTGACGATCAGGCCCGTATCGCGCAGTTTGCGGTAGATCGATTGCGACAGATCAACGTTTTCCGGCGAATCGGTCGAATACCAGTTATCGAAGGCGATGTGGAAGCCGTCGAGGTACTGGGCGCGGCCGGCGGCGATGTTGGCGACGAATTGCTGCGGCGTGATGCCTTCCTTTTCGGCGGCGATCATGATGGGCGTGCCATGCGTATCGTCGGCGCCCACAAAGTGCACTTCACGGCCGGCTGCGCCATCGCGTTGCATTCGCTGGAACCGGACCCAGATATCAGCCTGGATGTATTCCATGATGTGGCCAATGTGAAAAGCGGCGTTTGCGTAAGGCAGGGCAGTGGTGACGAACAGCTTGCGAGTCATGATTGATGCACTTTTGGGATGGATAATAGGACATTTTAACAGCGGAAAGGCAATATGAGCAGATGCAGCGCCGGCAAGTGATGCTTTTGCCGCCATCGCACCATGCAAATTTGCGCTAGACTGCGCGTATTGCACATATGTAGTACACACGGAGATTTACATGAGCATCACAGTAGAAGACGTCAAGGCCGCGCTGGCCCAGGTTATTGATCCAAATACACATAAAGATTTCGTTTCCAGCAAAACCGTCAAGAATCTGAAGGTCGATGGCAATGACATTTCCCTCGACATCGAGCTGGGCTACCCCGCCAAGAGCCAGATCGACCTGATCCGCAAGTCCGTGCTGGCCGCCCTGCGCGTGCTGCCGGGCGTGGGCAATGTCAGCGTGGGCGTGTCGTCGAAGATCATTTCGCACACGGTGCAGCGCGGCTTGAAGCCGATGAGCAACGTGAAAAACATCATTGCCGTCGCTTCCGGCAAGGGTGGTGTTGGCAAATCGACCACGGCCGTCAATCTGGCCCTGGCCCTGGCGGCCGAGGGCGCCACCGTCGGCATGCTGGACGCCGATATCTATGGTCCGTCGCAGCCGATGATGCTGGGCATCAGCGGCCAGCCGAAGACGCTGGACGGCAAGAGCATGGAGCCGATGGAAAACCACGGCCTGCAAGTGTCGTCGATCGGCTTCATGATCGATCCGGACGAGCCGATGGTGTGGCGCGGCCCCATGGTCACGCAAGCGTTGCAGCAACTGCTGGACCAGACCAACTGGCGCGACCTCGATTATCTGATCGTCGACATGCCTCCAGGCACGGGCGACATCCAGCTGACCCTGTCGCAGAAAGTGCCCGTCACGGGCGCCGTCATCGTCACGACGCCGCAGGACATCGCCTTGCTCGACGCGCGCAAGGGCTTGAAAATGTTCGAGAAAGTCGGCATTCCTATCCTCGGCGTAGTGGAAAACATGAGCACGCACATCTGCTCGAACTGCGGCCATGCGGAAGAAATCTTCGGTGCCGGCGGCGGTGCGAAGATGTGCGCGGACTTCGGCGTGGAATTCCTCGGCGCCTTGCCGCTGACCATGGCGATTCGCCAGCAGACGGATTCGGGCACGCCGACCGTCGTGGCCGAGCCGGAAGGCCCCGTCGCCGTGATCTACAAGCAGATCGCCCGCACCATCGCGATCAAGGTGGCGGAAAAGGCGAAGGATATGACAAGTAAATTCCCGTCGATCGTCATCAAGAACGACTAGCGGCTGGACTTGGCGCTCCTATGCGCCACTGCCGGCAGGAATATGGTTTCATGCAGTCCGTGTTGTTATTAAACAAGAGGAGACATCATGCAATTGACCACCGTATTCCTGCGCCAGGCCGCAGTCCTGCTTGCCGGCAGCCTGCTGGCCGCCAGCGCGTTTGCCCAATCCGTTTCCTTCGTCGAGCCAGTCGATGGTGCGACGGTGACGAGCCCGTTCAAAGTGAAATTTGCCGTCAGCGGCATGGACGTCAAGCCGGCCGGTGACATGACGGTCAAGACGGGCCACCATCATCTGCTCATCAATACGGGGCCGATGAAGGCGGGCGAGATGATACCCATGGACGAAAAGCATTTACATTTCGGCAAAGGTCAAACGGAAACGGATGTCACCTTGCCGCCGGGCCAGTACACCCTGACGATGCAGTTCGCCAACGGCGCGCACCAGTCGTATGGGCCGGAGTTGAGCAAAAGCATCAAAGTGACGGTCAAGTAACTCGGGCATATTCATTTGTTTAGGCATGGGGCCAGATTCCAGCGATGGAGTCTGGCCTTTTTCATATTGTTGCCTCTTGTCATTATTGTGTCATATAGTCGGCGTATGCTGGCCGGTGGCCTAACTTTTGATGAGCGGATATGACGAAACATTTCTCCCTTTCCCGGCAACTGGCGCATGCGCTGCTGCTGGTGACTAGCGTGGCGGCTTGCCAGGCATATGCGGCCAAGGCCGTACCCCCGGCTGCGGCGCAGCCGAAGCTGGTCGTGGTGCTGGTGGTCGACGGCTTGCCGCAAGAGCAGGTAACACGCTACGCGACCAGTTCGGCCAGGGCGGCTTCCGTCGCCTGCTGGAGCAGGGCGCGTGGTTCAGCGATGCGCACCAGGCGCATGGCATCACAGTGACCGCCATCGGCCACTCGGCCGTGCTGTCGGGCGCCTATCCTTATCAGCATGGCGTGATCGGCAATAACTGGATCGATCCCGTCACGAAAAAATCCGTGTACTGCACCGAGGACGGCAATTTCCATTATATCGGCGAAGCAACGCAGCCCGACGACGGCACGGCGCCGACCAAGCTGCGCGTGAGCACCCTGGGCGACGAGTTGCGCTATGCCACGGGCGACCAGGCCAAGGTCGTCACCGTGTCGGGCAAGGACCGGGGCGCCATCTTGCTGGCCGGGAAAACGGGCACTGCCTATATGTACATGGAAAAGACGGGCAATTTCGCCAGCAGCACCTATTACATGCAGCAGCACCCGCAATGGGTGCAGCGCTACCAGGCTGCCAAACCGCAGGATCGTTATTATGGCAAGAGCTGGACGCCGCTGCTGGCCGATTCAGCCTATGCGCGCGACGCCCGTGATGATCTTGTGGCGGCCAAGCCGGGCACGCGCAACACCTTCCCGTTCTCCTATTACAGCGACAGCGGCAAGCTCGATGGCGAGTACTACAGCCGTTTGAAGTCCGGTCCCTTCCTCGATGAACTGACGCTGGAATTCGCCCGCGCCGCCATCGATGGCGAGAACCTGGGCCGCAACCCGGCCGGCGTGCCCGATATCCTCGGCGTGAGCCTGTCCGCGCACGACTACGTGAACCATGCCTACGGCCCGGAAAGCAAGATGTCGCACGACCACCTGCAGCGCCTGGACCGCATGCTGGCCGGCTTCTTTCTTGATCTCGATAAAAAAGTCGGCATGGACAACGTGCTGGTGGTGCTGACGGCCGACCATGGCTTTGCCAACGTGCCGGAATTTGCCGAAACGCGGGGCTTCTCGGCCAGGCGCATCGATGGCGCCAAGCTGGTCGATGCCTTGAACCAGCACCTGGCAACCAGCCTGGGCATCGATAAACTGGTGACGGCGTCGTCGCTGCCGAACATCTACCTCGATTACGCGCTGGCGGAAAAGAGCGGCGTCCATCGCGCGGCCCTGGAAGACGCGGCGGCCCGCTTCCTGCTGCAGCAGGACGGCCTGGCGCAAGTCTACACGCGCACGCAGATGGAAACAGGGGCAGTGGCTACGCGCATGGACACGCTGATGCGCCGCGCCTGGAACCGCCAGCTGTCGGGCGACCTGATGGTCGTCACAAAGCCGGCCTGGTACTTCGGCAAGGGCAGCGGCGGCACCTCGCACGGCACGCCGTACACGTACGACACCAACGTGCCGCTGATGGTCTTCGGCCCCCGCTGGATCAAGCCGGGCGCCTATGGCCAGTACGCGGAAGTGGTCGATATCGCCCCTACGCTGGCCCATTTGCTGCGCATACGCCAGCCGTCGGCGTCGGAGGGGCGTATTTTGACCGAGGCAGTCCGGTAGCCCCCCGTCATCCGGCAACAGTGTTGGCATTGCCGGTGCTGGTGTCCGGTTACAGGGTATACAGAATATTGTAGAACGCGCCCGGAGGTTCAGCGATCAGGGATAAGTCGTGGCCGATGGCGATCTTTTCAAACGACGCTTTGCCGACCGCCATGCGGCGCTTGATGATTGCCTCCAGCAGTTTTCCGAACACCACTTGGTCATTTACGTATTTTTTCAATGCCAGAATATCGCGAGGATTGTTTTTCAAAATATAAAACGCGTAATTCATCAGCAGGATATTGGAAACGAACAGGTTTTCCGTCGATTGAAGCGGGTTGACGGTGTCCTGCAAGGCCGCAAATACCAGGGGCCGGTCATGAGCGTAGGCATGCAGGAAGACGTCGGGGTACATCAATTCGCTATACCTGTCGTCAAGGCTGAAGCGGTACCTCGTGTCATCAGCTTGCGTCAATAGCTTGACTACGCCTGTCTGATAACTTTTCAGGGTATTCAGTAGTGCATGCTCCTTTCTGTCATCCGCCCTGATCGCTTTGTATGCCACCTCGATCATGTCCAGTACAGTCACCTGTCCCTGGCAATCGGTGGACATGAGCAGCTGCTGGTCGCTGATGCTGAAGCGACGATAGGCTTCGTCGTCCATGCTTAATTCAAAAAGCAGGAAGCGCAGCATGTGGTTACGCCACCGTGCATCGGCGTCGCAATGGCTGTTTTTCAGGCTGATCAGCTGGATCAGATAGAAAAAAATAAAATATTCCTTGTTGCTGCGTTGACGGTTGTCGATTTCGAGCAGCAAGCCGAACCGTCCCAGCAACAGCAGCAGCGCATGGCAATCCGCTTCCGTATAGCCTTGCTTCGACATGGTCTTTTCAAAAGCGCCGACAGAAAACAGATCGTGCCAGCGGCTTGCGTAGCAAATTGCGCCATTGCGTTTTCTGGCGGCGATGGAGAATAGCGACGTCTCGTTTTCCTGGTAAAAAACAGGCCCTGTTGCGCACGCAGCTGGCCGGATGTTGATGAAATTTTCAAGCTTGCATGACAGCAGATTGAACAGGTTCATTTCGCGCTTGCTGTGGAGGTTCATGGTGCTTACAGCAGCCAGTCTATCGGCAGCACCGACAGAATCGCCACCCCCATGCGCTTCCACACGCTGGCGCCAGGTTCCGTGTCGTAGCGCGTGGTGGTGCCGCTGGCGTCGCGGGCGAGCCAGTACAGCGAACCGTCGGGGTTCAGCAGTACCTGGTAGGCGCGCTGCGGGATGCTGGTGCGCATGGCTTGCCCCAGCTGGCTGGCCAGCACGGGGCTATCGATGACGAGGCCCATTTCCGTGTTCAAGTCGATCGAGCGCGGATCGAAATTGAAGGAGCCGACGAAGATGCGCCGGTCGTCGACGGCAAAGGTTTTCGCGTGCAGGCTCGATGCGGAGCTGCCGAAGCGGCCCGGCTGCTCGCGCGCGTCGCCCGCTTCCCACGAGCGGCGCGACTCGTACAGCAGCACGCCCGCCTCCAGCAGCGGTTTCCTCCACTTTGCATAGCCCGCATGCACGGCCGCCACGTCGGTCGCTTCCAGCGCATTCGTCAGGATGCGCACGCCCACGCCCTTGCTGGCCAGGTCGGCAAAGGCTTGCGTGCCGGCCTTGCCCGGCACGAAATACGGCGACACCAGATCCACTTCCTTTTCCGGCACACCGAGCAGGTTTTGCAGGTTTTCCGCCACGCCCGTGCCTGGTCTGGCCTGGTCCAGCACCTTGGCAGGGTCGTCGCTGACCATGCGCGTGCGCGCCCATTCGAAGGGCAGGGTGCGTTCCATCATTTGCTTGACGAAGGGCGAGGTGCGCAGCGCCTGCACGTATTCCTCGGCGGCCCTGGTGTCGTCGATGCGGTCCGCCTCGGCGGCGATGGTGGCCGCGTCGCCGTCGACTGGGCGGGTCAGCAGCAGGCTGGCCGGGTAGGCCGAAGCGCTGTTCCAGTAGCGGTCGAAATCGTGCGAGACGTCGTCGACGACGGGGCCGATGGCCAGCACGTCCAGGTCGGCGAACAGCACGTCGCCGGCCGCGCCAAAATATTCATCGCCCACATTGCGCCCTCCAACGATGGTGGCCTGGTTATCGGCCGTGAACGATTTATTGTGCATGCGCCGGTTCAGGCGCGAAAAATCCGTGGCAAAGGCCAGCGCGCGGGGAGAGCGGGGCACGAAGGGGTTGAACAGGCGGATTTCCAGATTCCGCTGCTTGCCCAGCATGGCCAGGGTCTGGTCCAGGCCCGCCGTGTTGTTATCGTCGAGCAGCAGGCGCACGCGCACGCCCCGTTCTGCCGCCTGGCGCAGGGCGTCGAACAGCAGGGTGCCCGTGATGTCCTTGTGCCAGATGTAGTACTGCACGTCCAGGCTGCGCTGGGCGGCGGCGGCCAGCAGGGCGCGCGCGGCAAAGGCGTCGCGCCCGTCGACCAGCGGGTAGATGCCGGACACGCCGGGATGCTGCGCCGCCATGGGCGCGATGGCCGTGGCCAATTGGGTGTGCGTTGTGTCGGCCATGACGGTCGACGCGCTGCGGCCTTCCAGCGAGGGCAGTGCAGCGCAGCCGGCGAGGACGGCGGACAGCAGCAGGGGCAGCAGCAGCAGCCGGGTGGCGCTGCGGAAGGGAAGGGCTTGGGCGGGCATGGCGGGCTTTCATCGAGTTGCCCCGATGTTAGCAGATGCGCATGCCCGCACGCGGCGCGGTATTACAGTTGTTCCAGCGCGATCAGCTCGGCCACCGTCTGGCGGCGGCGGATCAAACGGGATTGCGCCCCATCGACCAGGTACTCAGCCGCATGGGGGCGGCTGTTGTAGTTCGACGACATCGACGCGCCATACGCGCCCGCGCCTTCGAAGACGATGTAGTCGCCCACCTGCGCCGCCGGCAGTTGCCGGGTTTCCACCACGCCGCCATCACGCTGGGTAAACACGTCGCCCGATTCGCACAGGGGACCGCCGACGACGGTGGCGTGCCGGGTGTCCAGGGCGCGGCCGTCGTGCGCGATGACCGACATTGCATGGTAGCTGCCGTACATGGCGGGGCGCATCAGTTCATTGAAGCCCGTATCGAGCAAGGTGAAGTGGTTGCCGCCCATTTGCTTGGTGGCGCGCACTTCGGCCACCAGCAGGCCCGCGTCGGCCACGAGGAAGCGGCCCGGTTCGATTTCCAGGTGCACGCGATGGCCCAGGTGCGCCTCGATCTGCTTGCGCGCCGCATCCCACAGCTGGAAGTAATGATCCGTATCGACCGGCTGCTCGCCTTCGCGGTAGGGCACGGACAGGCCGCCGCCCGTGGAAATGGCTTCGATGTCGTGGCCCATGTTCTTCACCAGGTCGACCATGGTGCCGCAAACGGTTTCCAGGTGGCTGTAGTCGACGCCGGAGCCGATGTGCATGTGCAGGCCCACCAGATGCAGGCCATGCGCGCGGATGACGGCCAGCGCCTCCGGCAGCTCTTCATACCAGATGCCGTGCTTGCTGTTTTCGCCGCCCGTATTCGTCTTGTTGCTGTGGCCATGGCCATAGCCGGGATTGATGCGCAGCCAGACGCGGTGGCCGGGCGACACGGGGCCCAGCTGGCGCAGCATGTCGACGGAGCCGCAATTGACTTCGATCTTCGCTTCTGCCACGCGCGCCAGGGTGGCACGGTCGAACAGGTCGCAGGTGAACACCACGCCGGCGGCGCCATTCGTTTGCGCGGGCGTAAAGCCCGCCTGCAGCGCGCGTTCGATCTCGCCCAGCGAGACGGCGTCCACGTGCACGCCCGCTTCGCGCATCACGGTGAGCAGATGGATGTTCGAATTGGCCTTTTGCGCGAAGCGCACGGTGTCGAATTGCGCCAGCTGCGCGATGCGCGCGCGGATGGTGGCCGCGTCATACACCCACAGGGGCGTGCCGTGTTCCTGGGCGAGTTGGGCGAGGGTCTGGTCGGTGACGGGCTTCATCGTGTGCTTTCGGTGGAATGAGGAGATAGCGCATGATGGCTGATTGTGCTTCGACTATAAAATATCTATTTGGGGCTACCTTATTCATTTATGATATGGGCATGACTATCTCCCTGCGCCATATCGAAGTCTTCCGCGCCATCATGACGACGGGCAGCGTGACGGCCGCCGCCGCCATGCTGCACACGTCGCAGCCCACCGTCAGCCGCGAGCTGGCGCGCCTCGAGCACTTGACGGGATTGACCCTGTTCGAGCGCGAACGGGGGCGGCTGCGCCCCACGGCCCAGGCGCTGCAGCTGTTCGAGGAAGTGCAGCGCGCGTACTTTGGCCTGGAACGCATCGTCAGCACGGCGGCGGCCCTGCGCCAGTTCGACCAGGGGCAGCTGTCGATCGCCTGCCTGCCCGTGTTTTCCCAGTCCTTGCTGCCGCAGGCGTGCAAGCGCTTCGTCGCCGATTTTCCCAAGGTGAGCATCAGCATCACCCCGCAGGAGTCGCCGCTGCTGGAAGAGTGGCTGTCGGCGCAGCGCCACGATATCGGCCTGACGGAAGTGGACAATGCGCCGCCGGGCACCGCGCTGGCCACCTTGATGTCCGTCGATGAAGTGTGCGTGCTGCCCGACGGCCATGTGCTGGCTGGCAAGGCCGTGCTGCAGCCGGCGGACTTCGCGGGCCAGCCTTTCATCAGCCTGGCCGCCGTCGACCCCTACCGCCAGCAGATCGACGCCATCTTCGCGCAGGCGGGCGTGGAGCGGCGCATGGCGCTCGACACGCACAGCGCCGCCTCCGTGTGCGCCATGGTGCGCGAAGGCGTGGGGCTGGCCATCGTCAATCCGCTCACGGCGCTCGATTATGCGGGGCAGGGCTTGCAGATCCGTCGCTTTGCCGTGTCCCTGCCGTTCACGGTGAATCTCGTGAAACCCTTGCACCGGCCCCTGTCGCAGCTGGTCGCCCTGTTCGAGCAGGCGCTGCATGCCCAGGCGGACGAGGTGAAAAGGCGCTTGCTGCAGCTGTGACGGCGCTTGTGGAGCGGCGGCGGTCAACAGAGTAAAATGGCGTTTTACTTATTCAGGCCTGATTACTTCGATGACCACAACCGCTACTCCCGTCCGCACCCGTTTCGCTCCCAGCCCGACCGGCTATCTGCACCTGGGCGGCGCCCGCACAGCCTTGTACAGCTGGGCGTACGCCCGCCACTTCGGCGGCACCTTCGTGCTGCGCATCGAAGACACGGACGTGGAGCGTTCCACGCCGGAAGCCGTGCAAGCCATCATCGAAGGCATGCAGTGGCTGGGCCTGGACCACGACGAAGGCCCGTTCTACCAAATGCAGCGCATGGACCGCTACCGCGAAGTGGTGGCACAGATGCTCGCCGAGGGTACTGCCTACCATTGCTACTCGTCGCCCGACGAAGTCGAAGCGATGCGCGAGCGCATGCGCGCCGCCGGCGAAAAGCCCCGCTACGATGGCACCTGGCGTCCGGAGCCGGGCAAGACCCTGCCTGCCGTGCCGGCGGACCGCAAGCCCGTCGTGCGCTTCAAGAATCCGCTCGATGGCGACGTGACGTGGGACGACGTGGTCAAGGGCACGATCACGATCTCGAACCGCGAGCTGGACGACCTGGTGATCGCCCGCCCGGACGGCACGCCAACGTATAACTTCTGCGTGGCCGTCGACGACTGGGACATGGGCATCACCCACGTGCTGCGCGGCGATGACCACGTCAACAATACCCCGCGCCAGATCAACATCCTGCGCGCCATCGGTGCACCGCTGCCGCTGTATGGCCACCTGCCGATGATTCTGGGTTCGGACGGCCAGAAGATGTCGAAGCGCCGCGATGCCGTCAGCGTGATGGATTACCCGGCGCAGGGCTTCCTGCCTGAATCGATGCTGAACTACCTGGCGCGCCTGGGCTGGAGCCATGGCGATGATGAAGTCTTCTCCGTGGAGCAGTTCTGCGAGTGGTTCAACCTCGACCACCTGACCAAGTCGGCCGCGCAGTTCGACCTGGAAAAGCTCAAGTGGCTCAATAACCACTACATCAAGCTGGCCGACAACACCCGTCTGGCCGACCTGGCGCGCCCGCAGATGCTGGAAGCCGGCGCCGTCTTCGAAGGCGCGCCTGATCTGGCGCAAGTGCTGGGCATGATGAAAGAGCGCGCCAGTACCGTCAATGAACTGGCTGCAGCCTCGATGCTGTTCTTCCGCGAGCCGCAGCCGGAAGCGGAGCTGGCAACGCAGCACATCACGGATGCGATCAAGCCCGTGCTGGCGCAGTTTGCCGAGCGCATCGCCACGGTGGAATGGAGCAAGGAAGCCGTTGCCGCCATGATCAAGGAAGTACTGGCGGCCCACACCATCAAGATGCCGCTGCTGGCCATGCCTTTGCGCCTGATTCTGACGGGGCAGCTGCAGACGCCGGCCATCGACCAGGTGGTGGTGATGTTCGGCCGCGACACCGTGCTGGCGCGCCTGGCCAAGTGGCTGTAAGCGGCGTTCTGAAATAAGCGCTGAAATAGTCGTAGAAACCGCCCCTATGAAAAGTTGCTCATAGACGAAAAAGGGTATTTGCAGAGTGAAACTTCTTTGCTATACTCTTGTTTCTGCACCAACGGGGGTATAGCTCAGCTGGGAGAGCGCTTGCATGGCATGCAAGAGGTCAGCGGTTCGATCCCGCTTACCTCCACCAGCAGCAAAATCGCAGTCAGGTTTTGTTAGTCGTTGAAGTGGTGCAGTTGTTGTTTGGAAGTTCCGCGGTCCCCATCGTCTAGAGGCCTAGGACATCACCCTTTCACGGTGAGTACAGGGGTTCGAATCCCCTTGGGGACGCCAGGTAGTTGTGGTATAGTAGTGGCAGTTGTTTGTACTGATTGTTGTAAGTTCAGGCCCGTAAAAAGCGGAATCTGGATGGAAAGCAAGTAGTGGAACAAAGTCGCCAAGTGCGGCTTTTATTATTTCTGCGCCCGGGGGGTATAGCTCAGCTGGGAGAGCGCTTGCATGGCATGCAAGAGGTCAGCGGTTCGATCCCGCTTACCTCCACCAACAGCGCAGAAGTAAAGCAGCAAACTGTAGAAATAAATGTAGTGCCAAGGTCCCCATCGTCTAGAGGCCTAGGACATCACCCTTTCACGGTGAGTACAGGGGTTCGAATCCCCTTGGGGACGCCAGTTCAGTCTGGTGTTGTGGTTGTAAAGAAGTAGCAGTGTTTCTGCGCCCGGGGGGTATAGCTCAGCTGGGAGAGCGCTTGCATGGCATGCAAGAGGTCAGCGGTTCGATCCCGCTTACCTCCACCAACAGCGCAGAAATCACATGATAATCAAAGTCGCCTCGGGCGGCTTTTTTTATTTCCGGAACATTTTCCGTCAACCTCCTTCAATAGCATATAAGTCACAAGATATTCAAAGTCGCCTTGGGCGGCTTTTTTTGTGCCTATTGGTTGCGTGGATATAACTGACAGTGTTTTGCGGAGTGGTTACATTTGGCAGGCGGCTTGATTTCATCATGCCTGCAGATAAAAATGGATCATTACACTGAGGAGACAGGATGCACCGCGTATTTGCCAGTTTTTTTCTTGCTGCCGTCATTCACGTTCCCGCGCACGCGGAGGCGCCGCCTGCGGCGAAATTCGATCCCGGTGCGCTGAAGTTGCAAAAGGGGCCGTTCAATGACGTGCTGGTGCTCGGTTCGCCCCATTTGGCGCAATTACCAACATCGTTTGATCCGTCTCAATTGAGCTTGCTCAACGAGCGCCTGGCGGGCTGGCGGCCGGATGCGATCGCGATCGAGGCGCTTTCTGGCTTGCAATGCGCTTACTTGCGCGCCTATCCGCAGCGCTATGGCGATACGGTAAAAGCGTACTGCTATGACACTTCCGCCGCGCGGGGCGCCACGGGGCTCGATGTGGTGGCGGCCACGGCGCAGGCGGAGCGTTTGCTGGCCGCCTGGCCGGTGGCGCCGTCCGCCGCCCAGCGGCGTACATTGGCTTCCCTGTTCCTGGCCGGTGGCGAGCGTGCATCGGCGCTGGTGCAATGGCTGCGCCTGCCCGTGGATGAGCGGCGCGCCGGTGATGGCGTAAGCGAGCCCTTGGCCGTGAACCTCAATTCCCTGCTGGGGCAGCGCAACGAGAGCTATCAGATTGCTGCCGTGCTGGCGGCGAAGGGTGGGCACGAGCGGGTGCATGGCATGGATGACCATACGTCCGATATGCCTGTAGACGATGAAAAGGCTTATGCCAAGGCGATCAGGGCGGCCTGGAATAATTCCTTTTCGGCCGAGCGCAAGCGCATCCATGCCGGGTTTGAGGAGCAATTGGGTACGCCCGCCGGTGTGCTGGCGATCTATCGCGCCTATAACGGACGCGCAGAGGCGGATCTTGCCTTCCGCGGCGATTTTGGCGCGGCGCTCGAAGAGCCGTCGCCGCAGCGTTATGGCCGCAACTACGTGGCATCCTGGGAGGTGCGCAACCTGCGCATGGCGTCGAATATCCGCGAAATCATGGCGGCGCGACCGGGCATGCGCGTGCTGGTCATTGTCGGCGCATCCCACAAGGGCTACCTGGAGGCGTATCTGAGCCAGATGCATGACGTGCGCATCGCCAATGCGGACGATATCTTGCGCTAAGGAATGCTTTTGTCGCGCCAGACGGTTGGCGCGGTTTTTCCTGCGTGCCCGGCGTGCTGCCGCTTCCATATCTTCCTGCCATCATCCTGTCCCCATAGGGAGCGATGATTCAAATAAGGTGGAAA
Organism: Janthinobacterium sp. TPC_1; assembly: GCF_056037845.1. Taxonomy (NCBI): domain Bacteria; kingdom Pseudomonadati; phylum Pseudomonadota; class Betaproteobacteria; order Burkholderiales; family Oxalobacteraceae; genus Janthinobacterium; species Janthinobacterium sp. TPC_1. The sequence goes on from NZ_CP195157.1 coordinate 3,671,280, forward strand.
AAAGAAGGCCAGCAGTTGATTTCGTGAATCGCTTCGTGTTAAACTTCGCGCACGCTTTTTTGAGGGGCTAAGCAAAAGCCTTCAACGAAGAGTCCGCTGAGAGTAAAGCCAGCACAGGTCCCCATCGTCTAGAGGCCTAGGACATCACCCTTTCACGGTGAGTACAGGGGTTCGAATCCCCTTGGGGACGCCAGGATTTAGTTGTAAAGCAAGAGTGCAGTGCTGAACGGGCCTGACAAGTCAGGCTTTTTTTGTTTCTGCCATATTGCTGCAGTACCGGGTCGGGATGCAAAGTAATGCATTCAGGACAGATTTCTGTCCCCATCGTCTAGAGGCCTAGGACATCACCCTTTCACGGTGAGTACAGGGGTTCGAATCCCCTTGGGGACGCCAGATTCGCAAGCAGTAAGCAAGTAACAGGTCGGGATGCAAAGCAGCGCATCCAGGACAGATTTTCTGTCCCCATCGTCTAGAGGCCTAGGACATCACCCTTTCACGGTGAGTACAGGGGTTCGAATCCCCTTGGGGACGCCAGACCGGCTGAATCAGCCAACAAAAAAGCCGCCTGGTAACAGCGCGGCTTTTTTGTTATTGGCCGCCATGCCCATGTTTTTCTCTTCCCGTTGACTATGCCACTACCTACCGATCGCGCACCATCCCTGGCCATCTTCTGCAAAGTCGTCGACAACTACGGCGATATCGGCATTTGCTGGCGCCTCGCGCGGCAGTTGAGCGGCGAACACGGCGTGGCCGTTACCCTGTGGGTCGATGATTTATCCAGTTTTCAGCGCATTTGCCCTGAAATCGATGTGGCTGCCGAGGCGCAGCAGGCATCCGGCGTCATGGTTCGCCACTGGCGCGGCCAGGATGGCGTGTTTGCGCCCGCCGATATCGCCGATATCGTCATCGAGTTTTTTGCCTGCGACATTCCGCCCGGCTATATCGCCGCCATGGCGCAATGCGCGCCGCATCCCGTGTGGCTGAACCTGGAAGGCTTGACGGCGGAAGAGTGGGTCGAGGGCTGCCACGCGCTGACGTCGCCCCGTCACGGCATGATCAAGCATTTCTTCTTTCCCGGTTTTACCGATAAGACGGGCGGTTTGCTGCGCGAAGCGGCGCTCGACGAAAAAAGGCTGGCATTCCAGGCCGATGCCGGCGCCATGGCGGCATTCCTGGGGCAATTTGGCGTGAGTCCGGCGGAAATGTCTGCCTTGAAAGTATCGCTGTTCTGTTACCCGTCCGCCCCCGTCGCCGAGTTGTTTGGCGTGTGGCAGGCGGGCAGTGAGCCTGTGACATGCCTGGTGCCGGAAGGCGTCGCGTTCGATGATGTTCAGGCATTTATCGGCGACGATGCAGCGGTGGCCGGTGCGGCGCGCACGCGCGGCGCGCTCACCGTGCGCGTGCTGCCCTTCGTGCCGCAAGACGATTACGACTGCCTGCTGTGGGCTTGCGACGTCAATTGCGTGCGCGGCGAGGATTCCTTCGTGCGCGCGCAATGGGCGGGCCGGCCGTTTCTCTGGCATATCTACTTGCAGGATGAAAACTTGCATCACGTGAAACTGCGCGCTTTCCTGCAGCGCTATGCGGCCGATGCGGACGGCGCCATCGACAGCCTGGTGCAGGCGGCGCTGGCCTGGAATGGCGCCAGCGCGGACGCCTTGCCGTGGGTGCAGCTGTGGCCCGCATTGCAGGCCGATCTGCCGCGCATCGGGGCGCGCGCGCAGGCCTGGCAGCGGCAGATGCAGGCTAATGGCGATCTGGCAAGTAACTTGCTGGCGTTCGCTGGCGCGACGAGATAGGCGCTTGCCAAAAATTAAGGTAAAATGCCCGGTTATTTCTAACGTATTTTTAACCGATCAAACGCAAGCTTGCGGCGCTGATGGCGCACAGGCGGCAGATGGTCTTCATGCAACCCACTTTTTACGTACATTCCTATGAAACCCGCAAAAGAAATTCGTGTTGGCAATATCATCATGGTCGACAGCAAGCCAATGATCGTGTTGCGTTCTGATGTCAACGGTTCGAGCCGCACGGGCTTCACCTACAAATGGAAGATGAAAAATCTTCTGACGAACACCCCGATGGAAAACGTGTTCCGCGGCGACGACAAGTTCGACGTTGTTGTTCTGGATAAAAAGCCAGTAACGTATTCGTACTTCGCCGACCCGCTGTTCGTCTTCATGGACACCGAGTACAACCAGTACGAAATCGAAGAAGAAAACCTGGGCGAAGCGCTGAACTACCTGAAAGATGGCATGGAATGCGAAGCCATTTTCTACGACGGCAAGGCTATTTCCGTTGAACTGCCGACGACCATCGCCCGTCAAGTGGTGTACTCGGAGCCAGCGGTCAAGGGCAACACCTCGGGCAACGTCCTGAAAGAAGCCAAGATCGAAAACGCCATCGACGCACACCGCCACACCGTGCAAGTGCCGCTGTTCGTGGCACAGGACGACGTCATCGAAATCGACACCCGTACCAACGAATACAAGCGTGTCGTACGCAACTGATACGCCCCAGTGCATGATCATCAAGAAACGCTGCCTTCGGGCAGCGTTTTTTTTTGCTTAAAAAATAATTCCCTTCGACAACAATTGTGTTGCAAGGACTGCTATGCTATGACTAGAACATTATTGCGGTAGAAACATTGAAGTTTCCTGGAGATAGCATGCAGCGCAGTCAGATGTTACGCAGTGGCGCGTCGCGTGGCGCGGCCCGTCCCGTGTTGGCCCGCGCCACGGCGCCCGCCAGTCCCATGGCCCATCTGCTCGACGCGGGCGTCTTGCCGCAACAGCAGATGATGCAGGCAGGCAAGCTCAGTTCCCATGCGCTGACGTCGCAGTACCTGGCGCGCATCCGTTCGCTGTGCAGCATCGGCGCGCGCGCCTATGCCGGCATTGAAATCAACCCCGATGCGCTGAAAATCGCGCTGGAAATGGACCGCGAGCGCCAGGTGCACAAGGTGCGCGGCCCCTTGCACGGCATCCCCATCGTCTTGCGCGACAATATCGCCACGGGCGACCGCATGAAGACGCGCACGCAGGCGCCCCTGGCCACGCAGGCCAGCTGCGATTCCTTTGTGGCGGCGCGCTTGCGCGCGGCCGGCGCCGTCATTATTGGCAAAAGCAATTTGCGCCAGTGGGCCGCCGTCAGCGTGCCGCATGCCAGTGCCAGCTGGGCCGGGCTGACCATCCTGGCCGTGGACAGCGCGGCGGACGGCTCCATTGTCGCGCCTGCTTCAAACTGCGGCCTGGTCGCCATCAAGCCCACGGGCAGGACTGCCGCGGAGCAGGACGGCGAGCCAGCCACGGCCGGACCGATGGCGCCCAGCGTGCGCGAGGCGGCCTGGCTGTTCGCCGCCCTGACGGGCGAGCGCCTGGCCGATGGCACGCTGTTCGATGCCGCCGGCTTGCACGGGCGCCGCATCGGCGTGGCGCGCCACCTGTTCGGCCTGTGCGCCGGGACCGATGCCGTGATCGGGCAGGCGCTGCTGGCGTTGCGCGAACAGGGGGCGGAACTGGTCGAGACGCCGCCGGCGCCCGGGCCAGGCGGCATCGAAGCGTTGCTGGGCTCGCATGGGCTCGATGCGCTGGTGGGGCCCACGTGCCACGGCGTAGCGCAGGCACCGTCGGCCTTGCCGCATATCACGGTGCCGGCCGGCATGGCAGGGGGCTTGCCTGTCGGTTTGTCCTTCATCGGCCCTGCCCATGGCGACATGCAGCTCATCGCGATGGCGTATGCCTATGAGCAGGCGACTTTGCACCGGCGTACGCCCGCATTGCCGTCAGCATCACGCTGGCGCTGCGCCAGCCATGATTTTTCCTTTCGTTTTCTTTCGATAACTATGCTTGCAACCTTGCTGCTGAGTGCGGCCGTGTCCGCCGCCCCGACTCCTTTTGATGCCGCGCAATTGTCTGGCAGCTGGTCCGACAGCGTGAATACGAATAGTGTGTGCGAAGAAGCGCGGCACTTTACGCGCATGCAGCTGTCTGATGATCATCAGCGGCTGGCGATCTTCAATGACCGCACGTGGAAAAGCAAGCTGGGCGAAACCAACCGCTTTGCCGCGACGGTGGTGGCGGAAACGGAGCATAGCCTGACTTTGCGCTATGACAATGAAACCCGCCTCAATGCCGCTGGCAAGCTGGTGGAGTGGCAGTTGATCGTCGTTGCGCCCGGCGTGTACCGCTGGCGCGAGACGGGCTGGCCGGAAGGCAAGGTCAACGGGGTGGTCGGTATCCGCTGCTCTCCCTGAGGCCGGTGCGCAAGCATGCCATTCTGCTATGCTGCACCCATTATTGGATGCTTTTAGGAGATTGCATGTCCGCACGTTTGTTCTTCCCCCTGTTCCTGGGCGCCGCCGTGGCGCTGGCCGCCATGCCGGCACAAGCCCGGACGCCCAAGCTGTCGCTTATTGAGCAAGCGCAAAGCTGCGACGGTGGCCATACCTGCCCGTATTTCCCCGATGTCTACAAGGCGGACTACGCCTTTCGCAAGGCTTTTAATGTGGGCCTGAAAAAAGCTGGCCTGAAGCGGCAGCGCTGGGTGCCCGATGGCGTGGCCAGTCCGCTCAAGCCCGTCGAGATCGACGGCAAGGCGCGCCTGCTGAGCAGCGTCTGCGAACCGCACAATTGCGGCCACCGCTACTCCATCCTGTACGACCCGGCCACGCACAGCATGACGGGCGTGTACATGGGCAGCGATGCCAAGGGCGGCTTGCGCACCGTGTATTTCGGCGAGCCCAGCATCGCCGAAGCCGATTTGCTGTACAAGAACTGATGCGCGCGCCACTGCGTATTTCCAGCGAGCGCGACGAGCTGGACGTGCCCATGATCGACCGCTACCTGAGCGGGCAGTCGTAATGGAAGCGCGGCGCAAGGGCATCGATAACGCGCATGGCCTGTATGCGGGCTTTGGTTTTGCGCCACAGGAGGCGCCGCAAAAATACATGCGCCGCCCCGCGCCATGAGAATTATCAAAACAACCTTTAGGTGTCAAGAGAACTATTAACATTATTATACGAAATAATGTTGCATTGATAATGATGTCATGTCATTATGCGCGCTCTGCAGCATGCGTTGCTGGTGCTGTGCTTTGCCGTCGCCCCTGGGCGGGGCAAAGGTGGTGAGCGGTCCGATTGGTCGTCCCTGGCACGTTTTCTCGTCACTTTAAAGGAATACATCATGAAACAATATGGCGCCGAGTTCCTCGGCACGTTCTGGCTGGTACTGGGCGGTTGCGGCAGCGCCGTGCTGGCCGCAGCCTTCCCCGGCCTCGGCATCGGCTTTGCCGGCGTGGCACTGGCGTTTGGCCTGACGGTGCTGACCATGGCTTACGCCATCGGCCACATCTCGGGTTGCCACCTGAATCCTGCCGTCTCGATCGGCCTGTGGGCCGGCGGCCGCTTTCCCGCCAATCAACTGTTGCCTTACATCATCGCGCAAGTGCTGGGCGCCATCGTGGCCGGCGGCGTGCTGTATGTGATCGCCAGCGGCCAGGCCGGTTTCGATGTCAGCAAGGGCTTTGCCTCGAACGGCTTCGGCGCCCATTCGCCGGGCGGCTATTCGATGCTGTCGGCGCTGGTGATTGAAATCGTGCTGACGATGTTCTTCCTGATCGTCATCCTGGGCGCCACCGACAAGCGCGCGCCGGCCGGCTTCGCTCCGTTGCCGATCGGCCTGGCGCTGACCCTGATCCACCTGATCAGCATCCCCGTGACGAATACCTCGGTCAACCCGGCCCGCAGCACGGGCGTGGCGCTGTACGTGGGCGACTGGGCCACTAGCCAGCTGTGGCTGTTCTGGCTGGCACCGATCATCGGCGCCTTGCTGGGGGCGCTGGCCTACCGCTTGATTGCGGGCGAGAAGGAGTAAGCCGACAATGCCGGCAGCGGCGCTTGCCCGCCTACGCGGCGCGCCATTCGCTCAGGTAATGCTGCGGCGTGCGGCCCAGGATGCGGCGGAACATGGCGCTGAAGGCGCTGGGGCTGGCGTAGCCCAGCGCATAGGCGATGGCGGCCACGCCTTCGCCCCGGTCCAGGCGGCAGAATGCCTCGGCCAGGTGGACTTGCTGCAGCCATTGGCGGTAATGCAAGCCCGTTTCCTTCGGGAATAACCGGATCAGGGTGCGCGCGCTGGCGCCCGCATCCTGCGCCCAGTCCTCGATGCTGCGCCGGCTGCCGGGCGCGCTCATGATGGCCGAGCACACGGCCACCAGGCGGCGGTCGCGCGGCCAAGGGATGGCGAGGGGCACGGTATCGGCCGCCGCCAGTTCCGACAGGATCAAATGCGCCAGCCAGTCGCCGCGTCCCGCCAGCGCATATTCGATCGGTTCGGCCAGCAGGGCCAGGATCAGCTCGCGCAGCAGCCGGCTCACTTCCAGTACCTTGCAATCGCTGCCATATTGAGCCGCCACCTGCGCATCGATGTACACGGTGCGCATGCTCAGTTCGCTCAAGATATGGACTTCATGCACGACGCCCACGGGAATCAGCAGGGCGCGCCGCGGCGGCAAGATCCACACGCCGTGCCCGGTGGAGACGCGCATCACGCCTTCCGTCGCATACAGCAGCTGCGCCCGCACGTGGCTGTGCGGCGCCGTGTAGTCGCCCGCCGCGTATTGCCTGGACATGGCCGTCACGGGGCGCGGCACATGCTGGTAATCGTGCGAGCTGGTGCTGCGGCTGAACGGCACGCCATCGGGGTGGGTCTGGGCGGGGTGGTGGGTGTACATAGGGGGCGTTGGATTCTCACCTGATTGTCACTCAGTTGTCACTTAAGCGACGATTATTGGAAGTTATCAGTTCAGTGACCATACTATACTGGCTTCTTTGACGGGCCGCCCGCCGAGCCCGATTATTGCGGATGACACATGCACACAACCACAACTGCCCCGGCATTGGCCAAGTCCGTGCCGGCGGCGCCATCGCTTCATAGTTCCCAACAACAATCCGGTCTGGCCATGCACATCCTGGGCGCCGTCGCCTTCGTGCATTTGCTCAATGACTTGATCCAGGCATTATTGCCGTCGATTTATCCGATGCTGAAAGCCGAGTTTTCACTCAGTTTTACCCAGGTCGGCCTCATAACCCTGACGTTCCAGTGCACGGCATCGTTGCTGCAGCCCTGGATCGGCTTGTACACGGACCGCCGTCCGCTGCCATTCCTGTTGCCGGTCGGCATGTGTTTTACCCTGGCCGGCGTGCTGATGCTGTCCATCGTCTCGACCTTTCCGACCCTGCTGCTCGCCGCTGGCCTGATCGGCGTCGGTTCCTCGACTTTCCACCCGGAAGCGTCGCGCGTGGCGCGCATGGCTTCGGGCGGGCGCTACGGCTTTGCGCAATCGCTGTTCCAGGTGGGCGGCAATGTGGGCTCCGCGCTGGGGCCGCTGCTGGCGGCCGCCGTCATCGTGAACCGTGGCCACGGCAATGTCGCCTGGTTCAGCTTGCTGGCCGTGCTGGCCATCGGCGTGCTGTACAAGGTCAGCCACTGGTATAGCGGCCACCTGGCCAGCTTCAAGCCGAAGGCGGGCGGCCATGGCCCGAACTTGTCGCGCAACAAGGTGGTTGGCGCGCTGGGCGTGCTGGCGCTGCTGGTGTTCTCGAAGTACATCTACATGGCCAGCCTGTCGAGCTACTACACGTTTTACCTGATCGACAAATTCCACCTGTCGCTCGGCGACGCCCAGCTGTACCTGTTCCTGTTCCTCGCCGCCGTGGCGGCCGGCACCTTCATGGGCGGCCCCATCGGCGACCGCATCGGCCGCAAGCGCGTGATCTGGATTTCCATCCTGGGCGCCGCGCCATTCACCCTGCTGCTGCCCTATGTTGACCTGTTCTGGACGGCCGTATTGACGGTGATCATCGGTTTCGTGATTTCTTCCGCCTTTTCCGCCATCGTCGTCTTCGCGCAAGAGCTGGTGCCGGGCAAGGTGGGCATGATCGCGGGCATCTTCTTCGGCCTGATGTTCGGCGTGTCCGGCATCGCGGCGGCCGCCATGGGCCACCTGGCCGACGTGGCAGGCATCGCCTACGTGTATAAAATCTGCTCCTACCTGCCGCTGCTGGGCATATTGACGGTACTGCTGCCGCATATCGAGCAGGCGAAAAAATAAGCGGCTGACGCGGGAGGGCTTGACGGCCCGCCCGCGCGCATGCGATATTCGTCCCATGATCACTTTCATCCTCCCTCCAGTTTTTGCATCCGGCGCCGCTGCTGCGCCGTGTCCGCGTGCCTGGCTCCGTGAGGATGCGGCTAGGCGCCGCTAACGTCTTGCTCCTCATTCGATGGCCACAGTGTTGAAAAACCTGTGGCCATTTTCTTTTTCCGCGCCACTCAGGAAGGACCCGCATGACACTGCATCTGTACGATACCTATGCGCGCAGCCTGCGCCCGTTTGAACCCATCGCCCCCGGCCAGGCGGGCCTGTACGCCTGCGGTCCCACCGTCTACGACTATGCGCACATCGGCAACCTGCGCACCTATCTGTTCGTTGACGGCCTGCGCCGCGCGCTCGCATTCAACGGCTTGCAGGTGCGCCACGTGATGAACATCACGGACGTGGGGCATTTGACGTCGGACGCGGACAGCGGCGACGACAAGGTCGAAGCGCGCAGCCGGCGCAGCGGCGAGTCGGCATGGGACATCGCCGCCGCATTCACGCGCGCGTTTGAAGATGATTTGCGCCAGCTCAATATCCTGCCGCCCACCGTCTGGTGCCGCGCCACCGACCATATCGCGGAACAGATCGCCTTTATCCTCGACCTGGAAGCGAAGGGCTATACCTACCGCACGGCCGACGGCATCTATTTCGACACGGCGCGCCAGGACAGCTACGGCCAGCTTGCGCGCCTGAACCGCGATGGCCTGCAGGCGGGCAAGCGGGTGGACCTGGGCGAGAAGCGCGACATCTGCGACTTCGCGCTGTGGAAGTTCAGCGGCGTGCCGGGCCAGCGGCAGATGGAATGGGACAGCCCGTGGGGCCTGGGCTTTCCCGGCTGGCACATCGAATGCTCGGCCATGGCGGAAAAGCACCTGGGCACGTATTTCGACATCCATTGCGGCGGCGAAGACCATGTGGCCGTCCACCACAGCAACGAGATCGCGCAGACGGAAGCGCGCCACGGCACGCGCCTGGCCAACTTCTGGCTGCATGGCGCCTTCCTCAAGACGCAGGAGGCGAAGATGTCGAAATCCTCGGGCGACTTTTTGCGTCTGCAAAGCCTGGCGGAGCAGGGCGTCGACCCGCTGGCCTACCGCTATCTGTGCCTGGGCGCCCACTACCGCAGCAGCCTCAATTTCACGGATGAAGCCCTGCGCGCCGCCGGCAGCGGCCTGGCGCGCCTGCGCGTGGCCGTGCATGGCCTGGGGGATGCGGGCGGCGAGGCCGATGCGACGTGGCTGGCGCGTTTTATGACCTGCATCAACGATGACTTGAATTATCCGCGCGCGCTGGCTGTGGCCTGGGAGCTGCTGAAAAGCGGCCTGCCCGACGCCGTGAAAAAAGCGACCATGGCCCGCTTCGACGAGGCACTGGGGCTGGACTTGCTGGCCTGGCAGCCGGCGCAGGTGGAAGTGCCGCAGCAGGTGCAGGCGTGGCTGGCGCAGCGCAGCGTCGCCCGCGCGCAGCGCCAGTGGGCCGAGGCGGACCGTTTGCGCGCACTGGCGCGCGCGGCGGGCTTCGACATCGACGATACGCCGCAAGGGCAACAGGCGCGGCCTTTGTGAAGATGTCCTGCATAATGGCCGCCTGATGAAACTGGAGATGCCGTGAAGCGCCGTTTGCTGTTACTGAGTTGTTGCCTGGCCTATTCCTGCGTGCAGGCGGCCAGCGAGTGTCCGGGCTTTCCCGTGCTGGCCACGTCCGGCGAAACGCTGCTGGCGCAAGTGCGCGCGCTGCCACCCGCCGGTATCGACCGGGAACGGCAGGCGTGCGCGCCGGCGACCGTCATCGATTTCGCCTACAGCGGCGGCACCTTGTGCCGCTTTGGCGGCGACGAGGGGACGGTCGATGCGGCGACGGCCGCCGTCACGCGCCTGGCCGATGGCGGCGAACTGGTCGAATACCTGTATCTGTTTCCGTATGCGCCAGCCACGCACGCGCGCTTGCTGGCGCTGCTGGCCGCGCGTTTTACGCCAGTCGACAAGGCGGCCTGGCCGGCCTTCCTGCAGGGGCTCACGCCAGGCAAGGAAACGACGGCCCTGTTCACCCATGGCGGCTACCATATTTCGCTGGGCAAGCCGACCGAAGGCGATCCTGCCGCATGGTATTCGAACGTGATCTTTGAAAAGGTGGATAAACCTGCCTTGGGCGTGCGCAAGGTGTGCCGGGAGGGGCGCGATGGCTGAAGCGGATGCCTTTCCCGCGGCCTTGGCAGACACGCTGGCGCAGCTGCTGCCCGTGCTGGGGAGCGGCCGGGCACACCCGCCATTTGCCGTGCGCCAGAATGGCGAGGCCTTGCTGATCCCGACGCGCACTTACTACGACCGCGAGCGGCTGCTGGCCTGTACGCGGCTGCCCGGCGACGCGGGCGTGCTCGCCCTGTGCCTGGGCACGCGCCACCATGACGGCCATTTGCGCGAAGCGTGTGTAAAACAGTTGTTGCTGCAGGAGCGGGCGTGGACGGTGCCCTTCGTCGTGCACCTGTGCGGCGAGTACGTGCTGGAGATCGTGGAGAGAATCGGCGCGGCGCTGCCGGCCTGGAATACGGATGCGCTGGCGCGCTACCTGCGGGAGAACCCCGCGTATCTGGCCACCCTGGAGCGGCGCGCCGTCGTGCTACTGGAACTGCCACTACCGCAGGCGCTATCCCGCGTGGGATAGCTACCCGGGACGCAAGGCCATGGCGGCCCTGCGTGCGCTGGCGCTGCTTACGCCTCGATAAAGCGCATCTTGAAGCTGCGGCCCTTGATGTTGCCGAAGTCGCGGCCCAGGGAGTTACCGGCGTTGAGGCGCTTGAAGGCCGCTTCGGCCACCTTGCGGTCGAGCGCCACGTAGGTCATGAACTCGAATACGTTGATCTTGCCCACTTGTTCCTTCGTCAGGCCCGCGTCGCCCGTCAGTGCGCCCAGCAAGTCGCCCGGACGCAGCTTGTCCTTCTTACCGCCCATGATGCACAGGGTGACCATCGGCGCCGGCAGCGCCTCGATTCCGTCATCTTCCGCCAGTTCCTTCAGGTCGTGCCATTCGGCGGCGCTGTTCTGGTATTGCTCGATCAGCTTGACCCATTTTTTCTCGTTCGGCGCGCACAGCGACAGGGCCAGGCCCTTCTTGCTGCCGCGGCCCGTGCGGCCGATGCGGTGGATGTGCACTTCCGTGTCCTTCGAGACGTCGACGTTGATCACGGCGCCCAGGTCGGATATATCGAGGCCGCGCGCGGCGACGTCGGTGGCCACCAGCACGGAGCAGCTGCGGTTGGCGAACAGCACGAGGATTTCATCGCGCTCGCGCTGTTCCAGCTCGCCATACAGGGCCAGCGCGGAAAAACCTTGCTGGCGCAGTTCGTCGGCCAGTTCGCGGCAATGCACCTTGGTATTGCAGAATGCCAGGGTCGATTCCGGCTTGAAGTGTTTTAATAGCTTGCCGACGGCGCCATTGCGCTCGTCGAAGCCGATTTCATAGAAGCGCTGTTCGATCTTGTCGTTGTCGTGCTGCGCCTCGACCGTCACTTCCAGCGGATTGACGAGGAACGACGCCGTGGCGCGGCGGATGTCTTCCGGGTACGTGGCCGAGAACAGCAGGGTCTGGCGGCGCGCCGGGCAGGCGCTGACGATGCCGGCGATTTCCTCGTAAAAGCCCATGTCCGTCATGCGGTCCGCTTCATCGAGCACCAGCGTCTGCACGTGGTTCAGGTTGATGGTGCCGCGGCCCAGGTGGTCGCGCAAACGGCCCGGCGTGCCGACGACGATGTGGGCGCCGTGTTCCAGCGAGGCGATCTGCGGGCGCATCGGCGCGCCGCCCGTCAGGGTCAGGATCTTGATGTTGCCGGCCGCGCGGGCCAGGCGGCGCAGCTCATTGGCCACCTGGTCGGCCAGTTCTCGCGTGGGGCACAGCACCAGGCCCTGCACGGCAAACCAGGCCGGATTGAGCTTGTGCAGGATGCCGATGCCGAAGGCGGCCGTCTTGCCGCTGCCCGTTTTCGCTTGTGCGATCAGGTCGCGGCCATCGAGCACCGCCGGCAGGCTTTGCGCCTGGATGGTGGTCATCTCGTGGTAGCCGAGCGAGTCCAGGTTGGCCAAAAAGGCGGGCGTCAGCGGCAGGCTGGAAAAAGAGGTGGTGGCAGTGGTGGAGGTGTTCATAAAGGGCGGAGCCGGTAAAAAGCGGGTGGATGGGCACAGTCTACAGGCGTTCTACGCCCTTGTGCGGATGGTGGTGTGGAAGCCGGCGGCAAACGGCCGCTGGCGTTGGGGTACTAATTGTCAGGCGCCCAGATGGGCAGGCCGGTCAGATCGAGGCCGGCGTCGCGCGTCCATACGGGCAGGCCCGTGGCGTCGGTCGGCTCCAGCAATTCGAGCTGCACCTGCTTCAAAGCCACCTTGCGCGCACGCGCGCGGCGCTGCGGCTCCGGCGCCGGCTCTGGCGCCTCGAGCGCTGGCGGCGGACCGAAACCGGGCAAGTCGATGGTGGCGTTGTCTTTTTTATCTCTCATTTGCTAACCTCTGTCCCTGGCCTGTGTAAGCCAAGGGGCGGGCAAGGTGCTGCCCGCCTATGTCAATACGCTTTCACTTCATCCACAAAACAAAAGCCCGGCTACTGGAGTCGGGCTCATTGTTGGGACAAGCTGCAGGAAAACTTCTCCTGCGGATTTAAGTGCGGCACGCAGTGTATCACAGGCGTGCCGCATTGTGGGAGGCTTAGCGGAAGCTGAGGGCGCCCGTCAGGTCGCCCGGCGGCAGTGCTCCTCTTGACGCGAAGGCATCGTTGCGCACTTTCAGCCCTTCGAGCAGCGGCAGGTCGTGCAGGCGCGTGATCAGGCGCAGGATCGACGTCGTGTCATAAAAACTGTGGTCGACGGCGCCTTTTTTCGCGTACGGCGAGACGACGATGGCGGGAATGCGCGTGCCCGGACCCCAGCGGTCGCCCTTTGGCGGCGCCACGTGATCCCACCAGCCGCCGTTCTCGTCGAACGTGATCACCACGATCATGTCCTTCCACTGCGGCGATTCCTTCAGATGCTGGATGATGTTGGCCACGTGCTGGTCGCCCGATTCGATGTCCGAGTAACCGGCGTGCAGGTTCAGATTGCCCTGCGGCTTGTAGAAGGTCACGGCCGGCAGCTTGCCCGCCACGGCGGCGGCGAGGAATTTGTTCGAGATCGGGCTGTCGCCCGTGCCGCCGTCGCGCAGGTGTTCGGCGCGCGCCGCGGTGCCCGGCGCGAACTGCTTGAAGTAGTTCAGCGGCTGGTGGTGAAACTGGAAGTTCGGCTTGCTGCCGCCGCCCTTGTGGTCGAGCGCCGCTTGCCAGCCGCCGCCATACCACGCCCAGCTGACGCCCTTGCGCGACAGCAGATCGCCGATGGTGTCGTAGGTTTGCGGCGGCAGGGTATTCGCGTCGGCCGGGTCGGCATGCAGCGGATCGCCGTCGAAGGCGGGGCGGACGTAGCTCGGTTGATATGGCGGCGCCATGGTATTGACGGCATAGCCGTCCGGCGTGAGGGCGCCGTCGTTCACGTATTTCGGCTTGCCGTCCAGCGCGGAGGCGGGGCAGTCGGGCGAGATGGCCAGGCGCACGCCTTGCGGGCCGTCGGACAGCACGGCGATCTTTTTCTTCGCCGCCGTCTCGGCAGCATTGAAATATTCGTTGGCGCGGCCCGTGACGAGGAACTGGTGGTTCATATAGGAGCCGCCGAAGGCCGCCATGAAGAAATTGTCGCACAGCGTGTACTGCTCGGCGATCTGCCACAGGTTCAGGTTTTTCGACGTTTCGCCGTAGTGGCCCATCACCAGGCCGCCGCTGTCGGCCCACGCGGCAAAGCCGTCGTTCTTGCCGCCGTTGATCTGCATCTGGTTGTTGTAGAAGCGGTGCACGAGGTCGCGCGTGATGATGCTCTCGGGCAGGGGCTTGCCGGCCGCGTCGCTCAGCTTGTAGGGCGCGTTCGGCAGGCCGGAAATTTGGTCTTCCTTGATCAGGTAATCGATGCCGCCGATATTTTGCTGGTTCGGCACCAGGCCGCCCCAGATCTTCGGCAGGGTGGCCAGCGGCTTGCCGTCGCGGTCCATCTGCTGCGCCTGTTCCGCCGTGACGGCGGACAGGGGCGCGCTGGTGCCGGGGAAGTTGGCGAACAGGTTGTTGAAGCTGCGGTTTTCCAGGTAGATCACGACCACGTTCTTGACGTGCGCCTTGAGTTTCGCGTCGAGCGAACCCTTGGCGATGGTCTTCCTGGCTGGCGCGGCGTCGGCCAGCGCCGGCAGGCTGGTGGCCAGGCCGACTGCGGAAGCGGCCTGGAAAATCCGGCGGCGCGCGGGATTGGCGGGTTGGTCGGCCGGATCGGCTGGCAGGGCGGGGGCGAGGTCCTTCACACATTCTCCTTGGGTGATTCTGTGGCACGGGCAGTGTCTGTGCCCGTGAAGCAGAAAATTGTATCACCGGCCCTGCGCCAATGTGAAATATTCAGCCTGCCCTAGAATTGATAGCGCACGCTTAGCGCCACCTTGCGCGCTGAACCATACATGCCCGAGTACCACCAGTCCGATATCGAGGCTGTGTACTGCTTGTCGAACAGGTTGGCCACGTTGACGGTGGCCGACAGCCTGTCGTTGACGTCATAGCGCGCCATCAGGCTGGCCACGGCGTAGGAATTCTGCTGCCAGTGCAGGGTGCGTTCGATCTGCCACGCCTCAATATCCGAGTACACGCGGCTTTGCCAGTTTACGCCGCCGCCCACCGTCAGGCGATGCAGTTCGCCGGGCAGCCGGTAAGTGGTCCACAGTTTCACCAGGTGGCGCGGGAAGGTGGTCAGGATGGCCTTGCCGGTATTGTTTTCCGTCTGGCTGTAGGACCACGAAGCCGAGATGTTCCAGTCCGGCGTCAGCGCGCCCGTCGCTTCCAGGTCCACGCCCTGGGTCCTGGCGCCCTTGATGGCGCGGTTGGCGGAAATCTTTGTGCCAGGCACGTAGTAGCCGGGATCCGATTCGGCCAGGTTCTTCTGGCGGATCTGGTACAGCGCGGCAGCCGTGTTCAGGCGGCCATCGAACCAGCCGCTCTTGATGCCCGCTTCCAAGGTCTTGCCTTCGCGCGGCGCCAGCAGCTTGCCGTAGCGGTCTTGCGATGCTTGCGGCTGATGGATGGTGGAGTAGCTGGCGTAGGCGCTGTGCGTGCCGTCGATGTCGAACACCAGGCCGCCATACGGCGTGATGACGCGGCTTTCCGACGCTGGCGACGCGCTGTAAAAGGGTTCGGCAGGCGCGTCCGAGATGTAGTTCTCGCTGTAGCGCAGCACCTTGGCGCCGGCGATCAGTTTCAGGCGCTCGGAAAGGTTGAGGCGCGTGGCTGCATACGCGCTGGCCTGGCGGCGCGTGCTGTCGTAGGTGACGTAGGTATCGCCAAACACGGGCGTTGCCAGGCGATTCCAGCGGTACAGGTTGACGCCGCTGCCCTGGATGCTCCAGTCGAAGCGGCCATCCGTCTTGCTTTGAAATTCGCTGTAGTCCATGCCCAGCACCAGCTCGTGCTGGCGGCCGAAGGCGCTGAACGGCCCGCGCACGTTGACGTCCACGCTGTTGACCTTCAGCTGGTAATCGCGGTAGTCGGCGCTCAAACCCAGGCCATCGCCCGTGCCTGGTCGGGGAAGCCAGCGCTCACGTTCATGTAGACGGCGCGCTCCTCCTGCGACGACTGCACGCGGTTGGCCGAGATTTTCAGCTTCCAGTCGTTTGTCAGCGCGTGTTCCAAGGTGGCGAAGATGTCGGTTGAATTGGTGTTGAAGCGATTCGACCTGGCCGCCGGGCTGAAGGAGCGGGGCAGGTCCGTCATGGCGCCATTGCTGTAGAACAGGGGGAAGCCCAGGTAGGAGAGGGAACCGTCCGAGCGCTTGCGCTGGTGCGTGACGCCGGCCGTCAGCTTCGTGTCGGCGGAGAGATCCGCCTCGACCACGCCATACACGACTTTTTTATCGTGGCTGTAGTTGTCGATGATGCTGTCGCCTTCCTCGTACACAGTCACCAGGCGGCCGCGCACCGTGCGCGCCTCGTTCAGCGGACCCGAGATGTCGGCCATGGCGCGCCGTTCATCGTAGGAGCCAAGCTCGCCCTCGACGGCGGCCTGGAACTGCGCCGTCGGTTTCTTGCGCACCATGTTGATGGCGCCCGACGCGTCGCCCGCGCCCGTCATCAGGCCCGAGGCGCCGCGCAGCACTTCGATGCGGTCGTACAGCGCCATGTCGGCCAGGCTTTGCGACGGTATCGCATTGAGGCCCATGGTTTCCGAGTGCGTGCTGACGCCATCGAGCTGGTAATTGGTGATCGAATAGCCGCGCGAAGTAAAGCCCGTGCGCTCGCTGCCCAGCGAGAACAGGGTGATGCCCGGCGTTTGTGCCATGACCTGCGCGATCGTGCTCAAGCCCTGGTCCTGCATGCGCTGCTGCGTGATGACGCTGACCGATTGCGGCGTTTCCTTTACGGACAGGCCCAGCGGCGTGGCCGTGGCGATCGGCAGGGGCGAGACATACGCGCCCGAGCCTTCCGTCGCATCCTGCTGCGCCTTGACCGACACCTCCGGCATCATCGACAGCGCCTCGCCACCTGCCACCGCATCGGCCGGGCGCAGCACGTAGCTGCCATTGGCGCTGCGTTCGGCCTTCAGTCCGGTGCCGCGCAGCACGCCGTTCAGGGCGGCCAGCACGTCGTGGCGGCCGCTCAAACCGGCAGACGTCTTGCCGCGCGTCTGTTCCGGGGTAAAACTGAGGATGACCCGGGACTGGCTGGCGACCTGGCGCAGCGCCGCCGCCAGGTCGCCGGCCGGCACCTGGAAGTCCTGGCTCGCCGCTGGCGCTGCGGCGCTTTCCTGCGCCAGGGCTGGCGCGGGGATATTCAGCAGCAGGGCCGAACCGATGCAGACGAGTTGAATGGCATGCGCCATGCGCTTGATGCGCGGCTGGGAGTGAATGACTGGAGACATGGTTACCTTGTGGTGTAGTCGTCAAAAAGAACGTTGCCTACACAGGTCACGCGAGAATCGAAAGCGGGTACTTTTTTTTCGCTGGCGTCAAAAATATCGCTTCAGCGCTGCTGGCGCGCCTCCACCTGCACCCAGTAGCGCGTGCGCAGGCGCACGTCGACCGGCAGGGAATCGGGCAGCGACAGCAGCACGGCGTCCAGGTCGGCCAGCGGGAAGACGCCGGAAATGCGCAGGCCGGCCACGGCGTCGTCGCAGCTCAGCCAGCCGTGGCGGTAGCGGCTCAGCTCATGCAGGAAGTCGCGCAGCGGCATGGCGTCGGCCAGCAGCAAGCCCTGGCGCCAGGCCCAGAGGTCGGGCGAGACGGCGTGCGCGGGCAAGAGCTGGCGCGCCGTCATGCCGCCGCCCTGGCCCGCCTGGATCACGAGGCTGGCATGGCCATGGCGCGGCACCAGCCGCACGGCGCCTTCCTCGACGGCGACCAGGGTGCTGCCCTCGGTCTCGCGCACCGCATAGCGCGTGCCCAGCGCCTGCGCGTGGCCATGCGCCGTTTCGACGAGGAAGGGGCGGTAGGGCATGCCCGTTTCGCGGGCGGTGGCGATGAAGACTTCGCCCCGCACCAGTTGCAGCATCCGCTGCTTGGCCGTAAAGCGGATGTTGACGGCGCTGCCGCTGTTCAAATGCAGACGGCTGCCGTCGGGCAGGGTCAGCTCGCGGCGTTCGCCCACGCCGGTCGACAGGTCGGCCAGCGCGGCGCGGGCCATCTCGGGCGCATATTCCGAGCGCGCGCCGAACCAGCCCGTGAGGCCGATGGCCGATACCCACGCCAGCAGCTGCAGGCTGCCGCGCCGCGAGAGGGGCGAGGCTGGACGCCGTGCCAGCGCCTGGTGGCTGGCTTGCGCATCGAGTTCCCGCAAGCCGCCGCTGACGCTTTCGATGTGTTTCCACGCCCGTTCATGGTCGGGATGGGCCAGGCGCCACTGCTGCCAGGCCGTTTTTTCCGCAGGCGTCGTTTCGCCGCTCATCAGGGTGGCCAGCCATTCGGCCGCCTGCATGGCGACGGCCAGATCGATGGGCTGGCCCTGGGCGTAGACGGTGGCGCCGCGCATGTCAGGACGCGGCAAAATCGGGCACGGCAAAAAAGCACAGCAGGTTGGCCTTGCTCAGGTATTTTTTGACGGAATGCGTGGTGGTGCCCAGTTCGGCGGCGATCTCGGCGTAGCTCATGCCGTCCAGGTGGGCCAGCAGGAAGGCGGCCCTGGCCTTGGCGGAGAGCCGGTCCAGCGCGCGGTCGATCAGTTGCAGCGATTCGAGCAGGATGGACATCGCTTCCGGCGAGGGCGCACAGGCTTGCGGCTGGTGCAGCAGGGCATCGAGGTAGGCGCGTTCCAGTTCTTCGCGCCGGCAGTGGTTGGCCAGCAGACGTTTGGCGATGGTGGCCAGGAAAGGCCGGGGCTGCGCGATCCCGGCACTGCTGCGCGCGACGAAGATCTTCAGGAAGGTATCCTGCGCCAAGTCGCCCGCCAGCCCCGCATCGTGCAGGCGGCGCTTCAGCCAGTGCAGCAGCCAGGAGTGGTGCTCGGCGTACAGGGCCTGGAAATCGGACGGCGGGGAAGGGGCGGACGGCATGTGTACAGTACAGCTTAATCTAAATGAGAATTGTTCTCATGATAGCGTAGCGGGGCACGCCAGGCAATCGGGAAAATGCGGCGTTGCTGAAATGCGACTGCATGCCCAGGCCGCCTGCGGCAAGGGATTTGCGCCCGCGCACGGCAGATGTAAAAGTTTCCTTGGCGCAAGCTTTCATGTGAGAAAATGCGGGCTGTCGATGTGGTGCGGAGCGAAAAAATGATGTGGATGGTTGGCGGTGCCCTGGTTCTTCTGGTCGCCAGATTCTTATGGCTGGCCTTTTTTCATCGGGTCAACGCGATGTCGCGCCAGGCGGAACTGATGAACTGGCTCGATATCGGCCGCGTGTCGAATGCCGATGGCGGCAAGGATATTTTGTTGGCGAGAAATGAGCGCGGCGCCCGGATCGACTGGCGCACGGGCGAGGTCTGGCTGATGAATCCGAAGGTGGAGGAGCCGTTTGCCGATTTTCTCGCCGTCGAACGCTGGCTGACTTTGCGCGACATGCCGGTGGCGGACAAGCCGGCGCCAGCCGCTCCCGCGCCAGCGGAGCCGGAAGCTGCGCCTGAACCCGGCCCCGTGCGCGACACATTGCCGGCGTTCCAGCAAAAAGTCGATGCCTGCCTGGCCAAGGCGGAAGGCGGCCAGGAATTGCTGGAAACGAAGCAGGCGTTCGAGGCGGGCAGCGAGCCTTACCTTGAAGCGTCGACGGAATTGAGCAAGACGGCGCTGGAGCTGGAAGTGTCGCCCGCCATGGTGGCCACGTTTCATATCAGCGCCTTTGCCGCCCTGGCTGAAACGGCGGGAGCCGACAAGCTGGAACGGGTGGCGGCCAGCCTGCATGCGGCGGCCAGGCAGATCAGGGCCAGCGTCACGGCGTAAAAGTACGGGGCAGGCCCGGAATGAAAAAAAACCGTTGAATCCCTTGCAGGAGTCAGCGGTTTTTATGTATTGGTTGCGGGGACAGGATTTGAACCTGTGACCTTCGGGTTATGAGCCCGACGAGCTGCCAGACTGCTCCACCCCGCAGGCGAATTATAACCGAGTTTGCTGCATTGCGAAAGAGCGGATGACGTGGCTCGCAGGATAGACTGCGCCGCAATGGAAAAAGCCGCTGATTCTCTTGCAAGAATCAGCGGCTTTCATATATTGGTTGCGGGGACAGGATTTGAACCTGTGACCTTCGGGTTATGAGCCCGACGAGCTGCCAGACTGCTCCACCCCGCAGGCGAATTATAGCGGGGTTTGCTGCAATGCGCAATGGCTGACTGGATTACGCCGCCGCCAGGCGCCACAGCGAGGTGATTTCCTGCGAGCGGGCCGCGTGCAGGCTGTCCGTGGCGTCCTGCGCGCGCGGGTGCGTGGGTTTCACGTCCAGGCGGTCGACGACCTTCAAGCCTGCCTGCGCTATCCATTCGAGCAATTGCGCGCGCGGGCGCAGGCCCAGGTGCTCGGCCAGGTCCGACAGGATCAGCCAGCCTTCGCCGCTTGGCTCCAGGTGGTCGGCCAGGCCGGAAAGGAAGCCGCGCAGCATGGCTGTCCGGCTGTCCGGATCGTAGACGGCGTATTCGATCGGCGAGCTGGGGCGGGCCGGCAGCCATGGCGGATTGCACACGACCAGCGGCGCGCGGCCGGCGGGGAACAGGTCGGCCTGCACCACGTCGACCTTGTCGATCAAATCGAGGCGGGCCAGGTTTTCGCGCGCGCAGGACAGGGCGCGCGGATCCTGGTCGGTGGCAACGATGCGCTGAATGCCGCGCTGCGCCAGCACGGCGGCCAGCACGCCCGTGCCGGTGCCGATGTCGAAGGCCAGCTTGGCGCGCGCGGGCAGGGGCGCTTCCGCCACCAGGCCCACGTATTCGCCGCGGATGGGCGCGAACACGCCGTAGTGCGGGTGGATGCGCTGGCCCAGGGCCGGCAGTTCCACGCCCGTGCGGCGCCATTCATGCGCGCCGATCAGGCCCAGCAGCTCGCGCAGCGAGGCGACGAACGCTTCTTCGCCGCGGCCATACGCTTCATTGCAAGCCAGTTTCACGTCTGGCGCGCGGCGCAGCGGAATCGTGTAGTCGGCGTCGAAAGGCAGCAGCAGCATGGCCAGGGTGCGGGCGCGCTGCGACTGCGCCTGGCGGTGCAGATGGAAGGCTTCTGTGGCCGATGGTTCGGGTTTCGCCAGCTTGGCGGCCTTGGCCTTTTTGCTCGGTTTGTCGTTCTTGTGGTCGGCGCGCCGCGCCAGTGCCTGCAGCAGCTGGCGCGCGTTCTGGAAGTCGCCGCGCCACAGCATGGCCGTGCCTTCGCAGGCCAGGCGGTAAGCCTGGTCGGCCGTCGTGCGGTCGTCGGCGATGACGACGCGCTTGGGCGGCGGCATGCCGCTTTCCGAGCGCCAGCGGGCCGAATGTTCGGCGCCGTTTTCGCTCCAGTGGATCTGCGGATGAACGGTAGGGGAAGAAGTGTCGGACATGGGTTTCAATCGATAGAAGGGGGCGCGCGGCATGGTCGCCTGCGCAGGCCGTCTTCCATTATACGTCGCGGGCCGTGCCGTCACAGTGTCCGTGCCATAGGCGAGTGCCAGCGCGCGGGCGCGCGCCTGGTCTTCCGGCGTGGTTTCCACGGCTTTCACCGTTGCGTCCGGCTGCACCAGCTTGAGCAAGCGCAAGCTCAGGCTGCCTGCCAGGTCGCCATCCTTGCCGTTGGCGCTGACGCCATCGGCGTTGCCGTTGACGTTGTTATTGAAAATGTTGCTTTGCAATTGCTGGCCCAGCAGCATGAACAGGTCGTGCAGATTGCCGGCGAAGTGCGTCGCGGGCAACTCCTTGGCGGGCGGGGCGGCGTCTTCGGAGGATGTGGCTTCCGGCGTTTCACCTTGCGTTTGCTCAAGGATGCCAGCGCTGATGTTCGATTGATATTGCACTTCCAGTTCGAAGTCGAAAGTCTGGCCATCGGCCGTGGTGATCTTGCCCTTGCCGATGAAATGCGCGTTTTCATCGAGGCTGAAGGCGGCGGCGCGGCTGCTGCCGCCTGCGCCCGAGACGCTGGCGCCAGCACTGCTGAAGCTGGAGCCGGCTTGCAGGTCGACGGAATCGAAGGCGATGCTGGCGCCGTCGCCGAACAGCTGGCGCGTCATGTTGGAGAGAAAATCCTGCGCCACGTCGACGGTGGCGTTGCCCAGCGCATCGGTCCGTTGCGACAGCCCCTTGGCCGACAGGTCCAGGCCGTTTTTTGACAGGGCCACCACGTCTTGCGCCGTGCGCTGCATCAGGGGCGAGCCGGCCAGGCCGGTGGCGCTGCCGCCCGTGCGGGACGGTTGCTGGCCAGCCAGCGTAGTCGAGGCGGGTTGACGGCTGGCAAGGGCGGGAAGCTGGGACATGGTCGGTTCAAATGGGGAGGATATGTGAATTAACGGCACTATCTCCCCGTTCTTTAACCATTAGTGGTGGTGCGACCAGCTACCGTCTGCCGACTCCAGGTAGGACTTGACGGCATCGGCCTGGCCCGTGGCGTGGCGCTTGAGTTCGCCGCATGCGCAAATGCCCTGATACGCGGCTGGATATATGCGAGCAGGCGGAGACTTTTTGCAGGTAGACCTGCATGGATTTGTGACATTTTACGCACTTGAAGGTGAGGCTGCGGGCGGCTTTCATGGGTTTCCTTGAACTGTTGCGGGGCGTAGAGTTCGTCTACGCGAAGGCGGCGATTTTAACGCACTCCGGTCATCGTTACACGTTGTTGCATCTGCGCCACGCGCACGTCAACTGAATCCGCGCCGTGACGTTGAACGTATATAGGAGGTCGTCTGACCGCCATTGAAGAGGTAGCACCATGGACAAGCATGACAAGGAAAAGCCTGTACAGCCCGCCAAGGAGCTGGTCAGGAAGTGGCTGAAAGCGGAGCTGGCACAACGCCGGCCTCCGCCCGACCCCGAGCAGATCCGCCGCGAACTGGGCTGGGATTTGCTCAAGCTGTGCCGGGAGCCGGCCAGCCGCTAGCGACCTAGCGCACCGTCACCACGCTCCTGCCGCCCGAACCGGGTTGCACGAGGATACGGGTGGCGATGCGCTCCGTCATTTCCTGGACGTGCGAGATGACGCCCACCTTGCGGCCCATCGCTTGCAAGCCGTCGAGCGCATCCATGGCCACGCGCAGGGTTTCCGTGTCCAGGCTGCCGAAGCCTTCGTCGATGAACAGCGATTCCACGCGCACGCGGTTCGAGGACAGCGAGGCCAGGCCCAGCGCCAGTGCCAGCGAGACGAGGAACGATTCGCCGCCCGACAGCGAATGCACGGAGCGCAGCTCGCCGCCCATGTCCTGGTCGCGCACCATCAGGCCCAGCGACGGATTGTTCGGGTTGTCGATGCGTTCGAGCTGATAGCGGCGCGCCAGGTGGTTCAGGTGCGCGTTGGCATAGCCGAGCAGCACTTCCAGCGTGAATTGCTGCGCGTAGTTGCGGAATTTCTTGCCGTCGGCCGAGCCGATCAATTCATTCAGGCTGGCCCAGCGCCGCTCGATGACGGCCTGCGCCTCGATCTGCGCCAGCATCGCTTGCGCACCGTGGCGCCGCGCGTCGTCCTGCGCGATGGCCAGGCGCAGGCGCGTCGCTTCCTGGTTGGCCGCCTGGCGTTCCTGCAGCAGTGCATCGAGCGCCGCCTGCAGCGCGGCCGAGTCCGTTTCCAGGCCGTCTGGCGGCTGTGCCAGGTGCGCCGCCAGCTGCTGCCGGCGTTCGGCCAGCACGGAGACGGCCGCCGTGTGGCGGTCGGCGATCGCTTGCAGCGCGTCGCGTTCGGCGCGCATGGTCTCCACGGAGACGGCCAGGCGCGCGCGCAAGGCGTCCATGTCGGCGGGCGCATGGGCCGGATGGGCATTCTGGAACTGGCGCAGCCAGTCGTGCAGGGCGGCGCTGGCGCCATGTTCCTGTTCACGCAAGGCGGCCAGGCGCTGCGACAATTGCGCGCACGCTTCTTCCAGGCGCGTGCGCTGCTGGCTGGCCGATTGCGCCGCCGTTTGCTGCCGCGCCAGCAGCTCCCTGGCTGCCGCGATGGCGCCTGCCAGTGCGCGCGCGCTCGACCTCGGCCACGCTCTGGCCTTGCCATAGCGCGTGGCGTTCCGCCTGCATTGCCGAGCGCTGCTTGTCGGCGGCGGCAAAGACGGCGTGGGCTTCCTGCGCCGCTTGCTGCGCCTTGGCGGCGGCCAGCAGCGCCGCTTCCAGCTGCGCTGCCAGGGTCGCCAGCGCGTGGCCGCGGTGGTCCTGGTCCGCCTGCTGTTTCAGCCATTGCCGGCTTTCCGTTTCACGCGCCGCGCGGAAGGCGGCCGGGCCGGCGCGCCAGCCGTCTTTCCAGTCCTCGGCGCCATCGGCGTCGGCAAACGCGCCGTCGAGCTGCGCCAGCAAGGCATCGAGCGCGGCGCGCGCCGTCTCGCCCTTGTCGGCGTTGCCCGCTTGCTGCGCTTGCAGCTGCGCCAGCCGCGCCTGCGCCTCGGCGACGGCGCTTGTGCAGCGCGCGTGGTCGCTGGACGCCAGTTCGTGCGCCGCCTGCGCCTGCTCGCGCTGCGCGCCGCCTGGCGCAGCGCCGTTTCCTGCTGCGCCAGCGCCTGCAAGCCTGCCGCATTGGCCGCCAGCTGCCGCGCGAACCAGTCCGCGCGCTGGTTTTCGGGCGGCAGTTGCAGGGTATCGGCATGCGGCTGCCACTGCGCGAGCAAGCTGTCGATGGCGGGCGGCAGGGCCGCCAGTTCGGCATCCGTTTGCGCCTGTTCGCGCGCCGTCGCGGCCAGCGTCGCCTTGTGCGTGGCCAGCCGCTCCAGATTGCCGCGCGCCTGCGTGCGGCAAGCCAGCACGTCATCCTGCAAACTGGCCAGCATCGCCTGCAAGGCGTCGTCGGCGTGGCTGTACGGGTGTTCCAGCGCGCCGCAGACGGGGCAGGGCTGCTCGTCCTGCAAATTGGCGCGCAGCTGCTCGACGCTGGCCGCGCATGCCGCTTCCGCGCCTTTCAAGGACTTTTCCGCCTGCGCCAGGCGCGCTTCCAGCAGCGGCGTTTGCGCCGCTGCCGCCGCCAATGCCGTACTTTCCGTCTGCGCGGCCTGCGCCAGCTGGGCCGCCCTGGCTTGCCAGTGCGCCAGCGCCTGCTGCTGGCGCGCCAGTTCGCTCCAGGTCTTTTCCGCGCTGGTCAACGTGCGCGCGTGCGTCTCCAGCTGGCCGCGCTGTTCCTGCAGCCCTTGGCCATCGATGGCTTGCACGGCCGTTTGCGCCTCGCGCCGTTCCGCCTCGCGCGCGGCCAGGGCGGCGGCCGCGCTGGCCAGCGCCGCTTGCGCCGCCTGCGTGGCGTCCAAGGCCTGGCGCAGCTGCTGTCTTGACTCGGCCATGCTGGCGTCGGCCGCATCGGCTTGCGCGGCCGCTTGCCCGGCCTGGGCAAACAATTGATCCCACAACTGCCACGATTGCGCCAGCGCCTGCCATTGCTGGTGCGATGCCAGCCACTGGCGGCCCGTTTCCTGTTCCGCCAGCGCGGCGTGCTGGCGCTGCTGCAGCGCGTGCAGCGCGGCGCGCGCCGCCTCGTTGGCTGGTCGGCCGCCAGGGCGCCATCTTGCGCCTGGCGGTGCGCGGGCACCTGCGCCGCAATGCCCGCGTCGAGCGCCTTGGCCCGGTCGAGCAGGGGCGCCGCATCGCGCTGCGCCGCTTCCGTGGCAAGCAAGGCCGCTGCCGCTTGCTGCACGGCCTGCGCCAGTTGCGCTTCGCTGGCGATGGCTTGCGCGGCCTGCGCGCGCGACGCTTCCAGCGCGGCGCCCGTGCCGGCGATGTCGCTGGCCAGGCGCGCCACGTCGTCGATCAGGGGACGCGCCGGCTGCAGCAATTCCCACTGCGCCAGCGCCGCGCGGCGTTCTTCGGCGGCGGCGCATTCGGCATCCGCGCCGTCCAGCGCCTCTTGCGCGGCCGTCGCCTGGGTTTGCAGCTTGTGCGTCTCCTGGTGCCAGCGCTGCTGCAGTTCCAGCACGCTCTTGCGCAGGTCGATGGTGTGCAGGGCCGCTTCGGCGGCCTCACCCAGCGTTGCCGTTTCAGCACGTTCTTCCGGCGACAATGGCCGCTGATCGGCCAGTTTTTCGCCCAGGCGTTCGAGAACCTGCTTTTCCTTCTTTGCCCGCTCGAAGGCGCGCATGGAAATGTCCGTATACATGCTGCTGCCCGTCAGGGTTTCCAGCAATTCGCCCCGCTCATTGTCTTCCGTTTTCAGGAAGGTGGAAAACTCGTTCTGCGCCAGCAGCACGGCGCGCGTAAACTGGTCGAAGGACAGGCCGATACGTTTTTCGATCTCTTCCTTCACCTCCGTCTTGGTGCTGCCGATGGGTTGCAGCGCGGGCAGCTGGTGCAAGCTCATGGCGGTCGCCTGCAGCGCGCCTTCCGCCTTGGTACGCGAGCGGCGCACGCTCCAGCGCGCGCGGTAGCTTGCGCCGTCGTTGCCGACAAAGTCCACCTGCGCGTAACCTTCGGGCGTGCCGCGGCGCAGCAGGGTGCGCGTATCCTGCGCGTTGACGGTTTCCTTGCCCACGTCGGGCAGGGCGCTGCCCCCCGGCCCAGCACTTTCAGCAGGCGTGGCGTGGCGTCGTACAGGGCGAGGCACAGGGCGTCGAGCAGGGTGCTCTTGCCCGCGCCCGTGGGGCCGCTGATGGCGAACAGGCCGGATGACGCCAGCGGCTCCTGCTGGAAGTCGACTTCAAATTCGCCGGCCAGCGAAGCCAGGTTCTTGCCGCTGATTTTCAGTATTTTCATGGTTTTTCAGGTACGCTCAGGCGCCAGGCAGCAGCAGTTCGGCCAGGGCCGAGAGGAGTTCGGGCGGCGCTTCCTTCGCGTATTTTTGCTGGTACAGGCGGCGGAAGATGTCGTCCGGCTGCAGCTGGCCCAATTGGTCGAGTGTCATGTTTTCGGGGGCGCTGCCGCGCGCGGCGCTCGACGTTTCGATCTTTGCCAGGCGCACGGGTTTGCCGTCGAGCGCCGTTTCGATGCGCGTGCGCAGGCCCGGTTCGGGCGCATCGAGGCGCACGCGCACTTCCAGGAACGGTTGCGCTTCGGCTGGAGCGTCCGGCACGTCGAGGGCGGCCAGCTGTTCCAGCACTTCGTTGATGGGCGCCGGAGTGGCCGGCACGCGCAGCAGGGGCACGGCGCGCGGCACGGCGATGGCGCGCACCTCGCGTAACTGCTCGCCGTCGATGTCGAGGCACAGCACCTGGTGGCGGTAGTTTACTTCGGCAAACGACAGCGGTATCGGGCTGCCGCAATAGCGGATGCGTTCCTGGCCGCCCACGGCCTGCGCCTTGTGCAAATGGCCCAGCGCCGCATACGCGATGGACGTATCGAAGATCCCCGATGGCAGCATTTCCGTGCCGCCGATGACGATGCGGCGTTCGGAATCGTTCGACATTTCGCCGCCCACCATGTGGCAGTGGCCCATGGCGATGATGGCTTGCCCGGGCTGGCGGCGCGCCAGCGCCAGGTCGGTCAATTGGCGGTACAGCAGGGCGATGCCGCCCAGGTAGGCATCCTGCGTGTCGCCGGCCGGCAGTTTCGGCACATCGCCCGGGCGGAGAAAAGGCACGGCCAGGCACCAGGCCTGTACCTGGCCATCGCTGCCGGTGAGCGGCAGCAGCAGGCGTTCCAGGTCGATCTGGCCATCGTCGCCGCGCAGCAAATGGCCGATCACGTGGGTGCCATGCGCGGCCAGCAGGGGGCCGGGCGCTTCGAGACGGCCCGCCGAATCGTGGTTGCCGGCGACGACGACGAGCTGCAGCGCGGGCAGGCGCGCGCGCGCCTGCTGCAGGAAGACATATAACTGCTTCTGCGACGCGGCGGAAGGATTGGCATTGTCGAACACATCGCCGGCGACGAGCAGCACGTCGACGCGTTCGGCCACGAGCGTGTCGAGCAGCCAGTCGAGGAAGCGCTGGTGTTCGTAGCCCCTTTCAAAATTGTGCAGGGTCTGGCCCAGATGCCAGTCGGAAGTGTGCAGCAGGCGCATGGTGGGCCAAGGGTAGGGAGGACAGGCGCCAATATAGCAGGAATGGCGCCTGTCTCACGCCGTCAGCACGCCTGCGCGATACGTATTGCGCCCATCCTGCTTGGCCTGGTACAGCAGCACGTCGGCCCGCTGCAGCAGCACGGCGGGAGAAATGTCTTCGTCGCGGTAGAAGGCCAGGCCGATGCTGGCGGAAATGCGCACGCTGATGCCGTCGAGTTCGAACGGCTGCCGCATGGCGGCGACGATTTTTTCGGCCAGCACGGCCGCGTCGTCGGGGCGGGCGATTTGTTCCATGATGATGGTGAATTCGTCGCCGCCCAGGCGGGCGATGATGTCGGTGGCGCGCATGGTTTGCGTCAGGCGCTGGGCGAAGGCGCGCAGCAGGGCGTCGCCCGTGCCGTGGCCGTGCGTGTCGTTGACGGGCTTGAAGCGGTCGATATCCATGTACATGACGGCCATCAGGCGCTGTTGCTGGCGGCTGGCGTGCATGGCGTCGCTGAGTTTCTGCTGGAAGCCGGCGCGGTTCGACAGCCCCGTCAGCGCGTCGACCTGGGCCAGTTTCAGCAGGCGCTGCTTTTCGCGCTTTTGCACGGTGATATCCTGGCGCATCACGTGAAAACCCACCACCTGCAGCTTGTCTTCGCCGATCTGCGGGATGTAGATCACCTCCATGCAGCGCTCGATGCCTTCCTTTTCATCTTCCTCTTCAAAACTCAGGGTTTCGCCGGCCAGCACGCGCTCGATATATGGCGCCACTGTGCCGTAGCGCGCCTCGCCCACGGTGTCGCGCACGCTCTTGCCCAGCACCTGGCGGCCCGTCAGGCCGAATTCGCGTTCGTACGCGATGTTCAGGAAGCGGTAGACCTGGTCGGCGTCGATGTAGGCGATCATGGCCGGCAGGGTGTCGGCGATGGTGCGCAGCCGTGCTTCGCTTTCCAGCAGCGCCACTTCCGATTCGCGCAAGGTGGTGATGTCGTCCAGGCTGCCCACGTAGCCTTCGATGCTGCCGTCGATGAGGATGGGGGCAATTTTGACGGAGACCCACCAGCCTGCCTCGCGCCGTCGCGCTGCAGGCAGCGCAGGGTGGACTGGAATGGCGCGTGGCTGCGCGTGAGCTGTTCCAGCGCCACGTGCATCAGCGGGTAGTCGTCCGGGTGCAGGGCGCTGGTCCAGCCGGCGCCCAGGGCGGCTGCGCGCGGCAGGCCCGTGATGGCTTCGAAGGTGCGGTTGACGTAGGTGCAGCGGCGCTGGCGGTCCAGGCGCACCAGCCCGAGCGGCGAGGCGTCGTTGACGGCGGCCAGTTCGGCCTGTTTCTGGCGCAGTTCCAGTTCCTGCTGGCGGCGCTGCGAGATATCCTCGGCGATGCACAGGATATGTTCGACCTGCTGGCGCTCGTCGAACACGGGCACGGAGACGGCGCGCAGGTAGCGCAGGCTGCCGTCAAGCAGGCGCAGCGGCTTTTCCGTATGGTCGATGACGCCCCGTTCGGCCAGGATGGCGCGGTCGTCCTCGGCGTCGTGCAGGCCAAAGCCGGGCGGAAAGGCCTGGCAATCGGTCTTGCCGATGACGTCGGCGGCCAGGTGGCCGGTGATATCCTCGGCCGCCTTGTTCCACACTTCCATCCGGCCGAAGTTTTCCGGGCGCGCGCTTTTCACGTAGACCAGCACGGGCAAATGGTCGATCAGCGACTGCAGGAAGCTGCGGTTGTCCTGCAGCGCCAGTTCGTCGTGCTTGCGCGCGCTGATGTCGCGCGAGGTGACGGCCACGCCGTCGGCGATCGGCACCACCTGGTGGCGCAGCCAGCGCGTGCCGCCCGAGGCCAGTTTCAGCTCGAATTCATCTTCCAGCGGCTGGCCCGTTTCCATCACCAGCACGAAGCGCTTGAAAAAGCGCTCGCCGCGCAGCAGCGGCACGCGCGGCAGCACGCGCTGGCCCAATAGTTCCGAGCGCGGCTTGCCCAGCATGTCGGCGGCCCGCTCGTTGACGTCGGCGAAGATGAAGTCTTCCACCGGCTTGCCCGGCGCGGGGCGCCAGGCTTTCAGCAGCAGCACGGCATCGAGGCTGCCCTGGTGCGCCGCGCGCAGCAAGGCTTGCGTTTCCGTGGCCTGGCGGATGCTGCGGCGCAGGCGCGCGCTCTGGCGCATCAGCAGGGCCGTAAAGCCGGCGATGAGCACGCTGGCGGCGAGCAGGGCGCCGACATACGCCAGGCGGCGGTGTTCGAAGCGGGCCAGGGCGACGGCACTGCTCACGCCCACCACGGCCAGCAGCGGGTAGCGCGGCAGCTCGCGGTAGCTGTAGATGCGCGCCGTCGCGTCAACGGGCGGCTCGATCAGCAGTTCCTCGGGCGCGTGCTGCGGCGGTCCCGGCATGCGGAAGTCGATGCGGTCGCTGAGGATCAATTGCTCGCCGATGCGCCCCACCGTCAGGCCGCTGTCGCGCGCCACCAGCATCAGCGCGCCCTGTTCGTCGAGGTTCAGGCGGTCGTAATCGTCGACAAAATACGTGGGGTCGACGTGGATGACGATGGCGCCGGCAAAGCGGCCCTGCGCATCGTTCAGGCGGCGCGCCAGGCGGATGGTCCAGTGCTTGCTGCCCGCGTCCAGCATGGGCGTGTCGACCAGCGCCGTGTCGGACGCATTCGCGGCCAGCGCCCTGAAAAACGGCTGGCTGGCCAGGTTTTCCGGCAAATACGCGTTGGCGCTGTCGATCACGTCGCCGTGCGCGTCGACCAGCGCGATCGGCAATGCCAGCTTCGACGGCAGCACGCTGTCGAGCAGGCCCTGGCGGCGCGTGAATTCATTCAGGCGCAGGGCGCCGTCCGTTTCCTCGTATTTGAGCTTGAACAATTGCGTGGCGTGATCCGTCTGGCGCAAGGTGAAACTGGTGTGGTCGGCCAGGGTACGCGCCAGCGACTGGCTGACGGCCACGGCGTCGCGCACGGCGCTGGCCCGCTCCTGGCCCACCTGGTACAAGACGGCCGCCCACAGCGCCAGCAGCAGGATGAGCGCGAACAGGGGCACCAGGCTGAGACGGTACAGGCGGCGGGCAAGGTTGCAGGGGTTGCAGGGGTCTTGTTATCGCTATCACGGGCGCTTGCAGGCTAGATTGATGAAAAGGGGAACGTGGAGGAGCGGCGTGGCGCGCATGATAGCCGAATCGGCCCGCTTGCGCTGCGCCCTGTTGCTGCTCCCCACCGTCCGTTCGTAGTCTGTCGCTGATCCTATTCTGCGTTAATTCTGCGTTAAATCAAACATGCGTGGCGCTGCGCATGCTAAAAAAAGCGCCATGCTGCCGGCACGGGCGTGGCGAGTGGCAGAAAAAGTACAATTCGGCTTGCATCCTCATTAAAATGGTGGCTTCTTCCTCCCATATCGAAAGTTGTCATGCAGAGTAAAAAGCCCGACGCGGCAAGACTGGACAAGATCGTGGCCGAAGCGCGCCGCGCCGCCGACCAGCGCGAGAGCGGCTACCGCGAGCGCTCGCTGAAGATGTATCCGTGGGTGTGCGGCCGCTGCATGCGCGAATTTACGCGTGCCAACGTGCAGCAACTGACGGTGCACACCACCGCGACCATAACCACGACAACAATCCGCCCGATGGCAGCAACTGGGAACTGCTGTGTCTGTATTGCCACGACAATGAGCACTCGCGCTACCTGGAAGCGGATCGTGGCGCCGGCCTGCTGTCGGCCGAGGTGGCGCCCGCCACGCACAATCCGTTCGCCGCGCTGGCGGGCCTGATCAAGAAAAAGGACTGAGCGGGCCGCGCCGCTTTCCCATGCGCATCCTGCTGACCGAAGACGACCCGCAGCTGGGCCGCGCCACGCAGATCGGCCTGGAACAGGGCGGCTATGCCGTCGACTGGGTCACGAGCGCCGAACACGCGCACACGGCCGTGCGCCTGCACGACTATGCCTGCATCCTGCTCGACCTGGGCTTGCCGGGGCAGGACGGCATGCAGGCGCTGGGCGTGCTGCGCGACAACGGCTACAGCGGCGCCGTGCTGGTCGTCACGGCGCGCGACCAGGTGGGCGAGCGCATCGCCGGCCTGGACGCGGGCGCCGACGACTTCATCGTGAAACCGTTCGACCTCGACGAGCTGGCCGCCCGCATCCGCAGCGCCTGCCGCCGCGCCGCGGGCCGCCTGCGCGAGCACCTCGTGCACGGCGACCTGGTGCTTGACATCGCGGACCGGCAGGTGACGCAAGGGGGCGTGCCCGTGACCTTGACGGTGAAGGAATTCCGCATCCTGCAACTGCTGCTGGAACACGGCGGACGCGTGCTGAGCCGGGAACAGCTGGAAAAAAACCTGTACAGCTGGGGCGGCGAGGTGGAAAGCAATGCCGTGCAAGTGCACATCCACCACCTGCGCAAGAAGCTGGGGCGGGACTTGATACGCACGGTGCATGCGATCGGCTATTGCATTGATAAAGCGCAAACGGCTTGATGAAAAAACGGGCTACCCTGAGGCAGCCCGTTCGATGTTGACACGGATGACGCCTTACATCATCAGACCTTACATCATCAGAAATCCACGCTGGCCGACAGCCACAGACGGCGCCGTCCAGGCTGTTGACGTAGCGGTTGGCGTAGTTCAAGGCCGGTGCGCGGTACGGCTGGTAGTCGATGAAGTCCTTGTTGAGCAGGTTGTACACGGCCGCGTTCAGGGTGACGCGCTGGTTCAGCTGGTAACTGCTGCCCAGGTGCAGCATGGTGTAGCCCTTGTAGTCGCCCAGCGCGGCCTTGGCGGCGCGCGTGGAAGCCGAGGTGCCTGGATCGCGGAAGCGCTCGCTGCGGTACTCGGCGCGCAGCCAGCCATTCCATGCGCGCGAGATATCCCAGCTCAAACGGGCGTTGACGGCGTGCTTGGGCGTGTCGCTCAGGGGTTTGCCCGCATTGCTGCCGCTCTTCTGTTCGCTTTCCGTGTACGTGTAGTTGGCGCTGGCCGACAAGGTTTTGCCCAGCGGGAAGCGCGTGTTCAGTTCGACGCCGCGGGTGACGGCCTCATCCACGTTGACCGATTGGCCAAACGCATCGACGTTGGGCCAGTTGCCGAAGCTGACGCAGCCGGGACGGTTCGGCGACGGACGGTAGCTGCAGTTGACGAGGCCCGTGCCCGTCGTGATCTTGTCCTTGAATGTATTGTTGAACACGGTGCCGCTGGCGGTCCAGCCGGCCAGGTTGTCGAAGTACGCGCCGATTTCTGTTGTCGTGCTCGTCTCCGGCTTCAGGTTCGGGCTGCCGACGAGGGGAATCGTGCCCTGGCCGCCGAAACCGTTGATGCCTGGCGACAATTGTTCCACGCGCGGCGTCTTGTAGCCCTTGCTGACGCCGCCCTTGACGGTCCAGCTAGTCGTGGCGTTCCACACGGCATACGCGCGCGGGCTGGTCTGGCCGCCAAAGATGCTGTGATCGTCATAACGGGCGCCGAAGGTCAGCGCGAGATTCTCCAGCACCTGCCATTCGTCTTCCAGGAACAGGGCTTTTTGCGTGAATTCGAATTTTTTCGGCGCCACGCCGTCCGTCATGTCCGCTTTCCACCATTGCGCGCCAACGGTCGCCATGTGTTTGCCCAAAGGCATGACCAATTTGGTGTCGAACACCTGGCTTTCCACTTCCAAGGTGCGCGCGCTGCCGGCGACGGCGCCCGGCGTGCCAGGCGGAATCGTGCGACCCAGGGTTTCCGTCTTGTTCACCATGTAGCTGCTGTCGAGGGTGCCGAAGCCGAAGCGGCCCGTGTGCGACAGGGTCCACTGGTCGCGGTTGTATTTCTGCTCGGGACCGTAGCCGCCCTGCAAGCCCAGGGTGCCCAGCTGCTTCTTCGAATTGTCGTAGGTCTGGCGGCCCGCGTCGGCGTCGAGGATGACGGTGTGGTGGCGGTTTGGCGTAAAGGCCAGGCGCGCGCCGAAGTTGGCTATGTCCGCGCGCACAGGATTGGCGCCCATGTTCGGGGTGACTTCCGCACCGGCCGCGTCGCTGTAGCGGATGTCGGCCGCGTCGCGGCGCTGCTTGCTGCCGCGCAGGGATAGGCCCAGCAGGTCGGTGGCGATGGGGCCGCTCAGGTAGAAGCGGCCGCTTTTCACGTCGCCGAAGTCCGATTCCTGCTGCACGGTGTAGTCGGCCGAGACGGAGCCCATCCATTGCTTGCCCACCTTGCGCGTGATGATGTTGATCACGCCGCCCATGGCGTCCGAGCCGTACAGGGTCGACATGGGGCCGCGGATGATCTCGATGCGCTCGATGGCGGCCAGCGGCGGCATGAAGCTCGTCTGCGTGCCGCCGAAACCGTTCGGCGTGACATTGCCGGCCGCGTTCTGGCGGCGTCCGTCGATCAGCACCAGGGTGTAGTCGCTGGGCATGCCGCGGATGCTGATGTTCATGCCGCCCGTCTTGTCGCCCGCCGCGCCCACGTCGATGCCTTCCACGCTTTCCAGCGCCTGCGTCAGGTTGCCGAAGCGTTCCTTCGACAGTTCTTCACGCGTCAGCACCGTGATCGAGGCCGGCGCCTGCTTGATGTCCTGCTCGAAACCGGAGGCGGAGACGACCACTTCCGGCATGCTGGCAGGCGTGCCCGTCTGGGCGTGGGCCGGCAGCCAGGACAGGGCGGCGAGCGCCAGGGCAAGCGTGGTGGGGCGCGGCAGGCGCGCGCGGCGGGGGCTGTGGGACATGCAAACTCCTGGAAGGTGGATTAGTTATTGGTCTGTATTGTTTGAGTAATGGGAATCATGAAAGCAATAAGAATCATTTACAATTACGGGCATGGCTTTCCCAAAAATATTTCGCTCCGGATCATGCGCAGAAGTTCTTAAGAGATTCTTAACTGCCGGCGGCGGCGTGCACACCTGGTCGCTGCGGCGCACCCTGCTGGCCGTGCTGCTGGGGCTGACCCTGGCCCTGTGGGTGGGCAGCGCCGCCATCGTGTACGTGGAAGCGCGCCGCGAAAGCCAGGAGCTGTTCGATCAGTCGCTGACCGAGACGGGACATTTGCTGCTGTCGCTGGTGGAAAAGGACGTGCGCGAACACGGCTTGGCGGGAACCATCGACCTGCCGTTGCGCGGCCAGCGCAATCCCCACCAATACCTGCTGTTCAAGGTGCGCGACGCGCAGCAGCGCGTGCTGTACCGCAATGACGCGGCGACCGACATCGCCCTGTCGCGCAGCGCGCCCGACGGCCTGTCGTGGACCACGATAGCCGGCCAGCGCTGGCGTCTGTTTTCGCTGTGGGATCCGCAGCGCAGCCTGCAGCTGCTGGTGGCCGAGCCGACCAGCCACCGCGACGACATCAGCCGCGGCTTCTTTTACCGCATCGCGCTGTTCGGCCTGCTGCTGGTGGCGCTGGCCACCGTCGCCATCTGGTGGAGCATCCACCGCGTGTTTCGCGTGCTGCAGGCGTGCGCCGAGGAAGTCTCGGCGCGCACGCCCGATGAGCTGGCCGACGTCAGGCTGGCTGGCGCGCCCACCGAGCTGCATCCGCTGCTGCAGGAAATTAACCGCCTGTTCGGCAGGGTGCGGCACAGCCGCGACAATGAGCAGCGCTTCACGGCCGACGCGGCGCACGAGCTGCGCGCACCCCGCTGGCCGCCATCAAGACGAATCTGCAAGTGCTGCAGCGGGCCCGCAGCGCGGACGAGCGCGAGGAATTCATCGCCGCCCTGGGCGCCAGCGTGGAGCGCGCCACGCGCCTCGTCAACCAGCTGCTGGCGCTGGCGCAGCTCGATCCGCAGGCCCTGGAGATGCGGCTGGCGCCGGGCGACCTGGCGCACCTGCTGGCGCAGCAAGCCGCGCCCTGGCAGGCGCTGGCCGCGCCGTACGGACTGGCGCTGAGCGTGCACATGGCGCCGGCGCCGTGCGCGCTGCATGCGGACGGCCTGCAAATGCTGCTGCGCAACCTGGTCGAGAATGCGCTGCGCTACACGCCGGCGCCGGGCGCCGTCGAGATCAGCTGCGGCGTGGAAGCGGGGCGCAGCTACCTGCGCGTGGCCGATACGGGGCCGGGCATCGCCGAGGAATGGCACGCGCGCGTGTTCGAGCGCTTTGTGCGCCTGGTGCAGGTGGAAAGTGCGACGCAGCTGCCCGGCAGCGGGCTGGGGCTGTCCATCGTGCGCCGCATCGCCGAGCGGCATGGCGCGGACATCGTCCTGGGCACCGGCTTGCAGGGCAGGGGGCTGGCCGTGACGGTGGTGTTCCCCGCCGCGTAGCGTGACAGCGGGCTGGGCGATCCGGTAGCGATAAATCGTACAAGGCGCGTCCGGAATGCGGTATCTTTCTGTTATGCACAGCCCAGACAAGCCCATTCCTCCAGACCTCCCCCCGCTACCGCTGGCCGCCGCGCGCGCCCTGCACCTGGCCGCGCAAGGCTTGCTGCAGGCGCGGCGTAAAAAAGCCGTGAAGGCCGACGTGCTGGCGGCCATCCGCCAGATGGGCGTGCTGCAGATCGACACCATCCACGTGGTGGCGCGCAGCCCGTATCTGGTGCTGTGGAGCCGGCTGGGAGATTATCCGCAACCGTGGCTGGAGCAATTGCTGGCCGAGGGCGCGCTGTTCGAATACTGGGCGCATGAAGCCTGCTTCGTGCCCATCGAAGACTATGGCCTGTACCGCCACCGCATGCTCGACCCGGCCGCCATGGGCTGGAAGTATTCCGTCAAGTGGATGGCCGAGCAGGGCGAGGCCGTGGCTTCGGTGCTCGACCACATCCGCGCCAACGGCGCCGCGCGCTCGGCCGACTTCGAACGCACGGATGGCCAGGCGGGCGGCTGGTGGAGCTGGAAACCGGAAAAGCGCTCGCTCGAAGTGTTGTTTACGTCGGGCGTGCTGATGATCGCCAAGCGCCATCAGTTCCAGCGCTATTACGACCTGGCCGAGCGCGTGCTGCCGGGCTGGCACGACGGCTTGCTGCCGCCGGAAGAGCAGGTGCGCCGCCATTTGCTGCTGGCCAGCGTGAAGGCGCTGGGCCTGGCGCGGGCCGGCTGGATCAGCGATTATTTTCGCACCAAACAGTCACGCGCCAGCCTGGCGCACGATCTGCAGGCGCTGGTGGACGAAGGCGCGCTGCTGCGCTGCACGGTGGACGGCTGGCTGGACGCCGTTTACGTGCATGCGGATCATGGGGAGTTGCTGCGCGCGGCGGCGGCCGGCAAGCTGGCGCCCACCCTGACGACGATCTTGTCGCCGTTCGACCCCGTCGTCTGGGACCGGCGCCGCGCGCTGGAACTGTTCGGTTTCGACTACCGGCTCGAATGCTACACGCCCGCTGAAAAACGCCGCTATGGCTATTTCACCCTGCCGATCCTGCGCCGCGGCGCGCTGGTGGGACGGCTGGACGCCAAGGCGCACCGCGCACTGGGCCGCTTCGAGATCAAGTCGCTGGCGCTGGAAGAGGGCGTGCGCCTCAGCTCCCGCCTGGTGCAGGACGTGGCCGGCGCCGTGCGTCGCCTGGCGCTGTGGCACGCGTGTCCGGAGATTGATATTGCGCAAGCGCAGCCGGCGCTGTTTGGTGTGCAGCTGGCCGCCGCCCTGCACGACGGCGGCGCTGCCGCAAGGCGGGCCGCATGATGCTGCCGCCTGCCCCGCCCGCGCTGCTCGACGCCGAGGGCGTGCCCCATTTTGGCCGCTACACGGGGCAATTGAGCGCCTTCGACTGGGCCGCGCTGGCGCCGCCGCACGCGCGCGGGGCCGTCTGGCGTTTGTTCCACCACAAACGCTGGCATTACGTGGCCCTGTCCACGCCCGCCGTGTTCTGCGGCGTGGCCATCGTCGACCTGGGCTGGACCAGCACGGCGTTCGCGTATGCCTTCGACCGGCACAAGGGCAAGATCGTGGCCAGCTTTTCGCAGGATGGCGTGCCGGGCTTGAGCGCCACGGTGGCGCCGCACGCGGGTGCCAGCAGCCGTTTCCGCTTCCTCTCGCACCTGATCCGCATCGAGGCGCGGCAGCAGCAGCGCTACCGTTTGCGGCTCGATTGCGGCCATTTCGGCATCGATGCGGAGTTCGGCCCGCCCGTGGCGCCCACCCTGCTGGCCGTCGGGCCCGTGGGCGAGGGCGGTTCCGTGCACGCGACGCAAAAGTCGGGCGGCCTGCCCCTGTGGGGCACGGTGCGCTGCGGCGCCATGGGCTACAGCCTGGACGACGGCGTGGCCAGCTTCGATTATTCGAACGGCTTGCTGGCGCGCGAGACGGAATGGCGCTGGGCCTCGGCGCACAGCCTGGACCTGGGTTTCAACCTGCAAGCCGGCTATTTCGGCGCGCACGAAAACGCACTGTGGCTCGATGGCCAGCTGTATCCGCTGGGCCGCGCGCATTTCGACTTCAATCCCGACAACCCGCTGGCGCCGTGGCACGTGTGGACGGACGACGATCTGCTCGACCTGCACTTCAAGCCGGAAGGGGCGCGGCGCGAGGACAAGAACCTGTGGATCGCCGCCAGCCGCTACATCCAGCCCATCGGCACCTTCAGCGGCTGGGTGCGCGCCAGCGCCGAGTCGCCCAAGCGCATCGTGGCGCAGCTGGCGGGGGTGACGGAAAGCCACCGCTCGCGCTGGTAGGCGCGCGCGGTTTTTTCGTGAAACGCTTTGCAAAGTCAAATTTTTTTGGCAACGCATCCTATACACTGGCGCAGCCACTCCGGCAATCCCGCTCCGGCAATCCATGAGGCCAGAACATGAGTATCCGTAATCTCGACAAGCTGTTCAAGCCGGCCTCGGTGGCCCTGATCGGCGCCACGGCGCGCGAACGCAAGCTGGGCGCCATCGCCCTGTACAACCTGCTGGGCGGGGGATATCAAGGCGAGATCTGGCCCGTCAATCCCAAGTACGACGAGCTGATGGGCCTGAAATGCTACCGCAAGCTGGCGCACTTGCCGAAGGCGCCGGATCTGGCCATCATCTGCACGCCGCCCGCCACCATCACGGCGCTGATCCGCGAACTGGGCGCGCTGGGCACGCGCGCGGCCATCGTCATGACGTCCGGCCTGGACCCCGTGCGCGAGCAGTCGCTGCGCATGGCCATGCTGAAGGCGGCCAAACCGCATCTGCTGCGCATCCTGGGACCCAACAGCATGGGGGCTGCTGGTGCCGAAACTGGGCTTGAACGCCAGCTTCGCCCACGTGGGGGCAACGGCCGGCAAGATCGCCTTCGTGTCGCAATCGGGCGCGCTGGTGTCGGGCGTGCTCGACTGGGCCAACGCGCACGGCGTGGGCTTTTCCAAGTTCATTTCGCTCGGCGCCAGCTACGACATCGATTTCGGCGACCTGCTCGATTACCTGGCCGGCGACATCGACACGGCCGCCATCCTGCTGTACATGGAAGATATCCAGGCGGCCCGCAAATTCATGTCGGCGGCCCGCGCGGCCGCGCGCAGCAAGCCCGTCATCGTGCTGAAAGCGGGACGCGAGGCGGAAGGCGCGGCCATGGCTGCCTGGCACACGGGCGCGCTGGCCGGTTCCGACGCCGTCTACGACGCGGCCATCCGCCGCGCCGGCATGCTGCGCGTGTATTCGGCCGAAGAACTGTTCGATGCCGTGGAAACGCTCACGCACATCCGCTCGCAGCGCGGCGAGCGCCTGGCGATCCTGTGCAACGGCGGCGGCCTGGGCGTGATGGCCACCGACGCGCTGGTGGGCAGCGGCGGCAAGCTGGCCGAACTGTCGCCCGATACCGTGATCGCGCTGGAAAAGGCCTTGCCACGGGGCTGGTCGCACGACAACCCCGTCGGCTTGCCCGGCGACGCGGCCGTGCAGCGCTATGCCGACGCCATCAAGCCCCTGCTCGACGAGCCGCAGGCGGACGCCTTGCTGCTGCTGCACGCGCCCACGGCCATGGTCTCGTCGATCGACATCGCCGAAGCCGTCACGCCGCTGATCAAGGCCACTTCGCGCACGGTGCTGTCGTGCCTGCTGGGCGGCACGACCGTGGCCCCCGCGCGCCAGGTTTTTAATCGCGCCGGCATTCCCACCTACGACACGCCGGAAAAGGCCGTGCATGGCTTCATGCAGATCGTGCAATACCGGCGCAACCAGGAAACCCTGATGCAGGTGCCGGCGCAGCTGCCGATGTCGGCCACGCCGCGCCGCGCCAGGGTGCGCGAGATCGTCGCCGCCGCGCTGGCGGCCGGCCAGACGGTGCTGGGCGAATGCCGCTCGAAAGAGATTCTGGCCGCTTACGGCATTCCCGTGGCCACCACGCGCATGGCGGCCGACGTGGAAGCGGCGCTGGCCGTGGCGGCGGACATCGGCTACCCGGTGGCGCTGAAGATCCACTCGCCCGACATCGCCCACAAATCCGACGTGGGCGGCGTGGCGCTCGACCTCGACACGCCCGACATCCTGCGCACGGCCGCCGCCGCCATGCTCAAGCGCGTGCGCCGCATGCGCCCCGACGCGCTGATCGACGGCTTTACGGTGCAGCAGATGGCGCGCCGGCCGCAATCGCATGAACTGATCGTCGGCGTCACCACGGACGCCGCCTTCGGCCCCGTGATCCTGGTGGGGCAGGGCGGCATCGCCGTGGAAGTGACGGCCGATCACGCCATCGGCCTGCCGCCATTGAACATGGTGCTGGCGCGCGACATGCTGGCGCGCACGCGCGTGTCGAAATTGCTGGCAGGCTACCGCAACCAGCCGCCGGCCGACATCGACGCCATCTGCTACACGCTGATCCAGGTGGCCGAACTGGTGGCCGACATCGGCGAGCTGGCCGAACTCGACATCAACCCGCTGGTGGCCGACGCGGACGGCGTGATCGCGCTCGACGCGCGCATCCGCTTGCAGCCGGGCCAGCAGCGCGACCGCCTGGCCATCCGCCCGTATCCGCAGGAGCTGGAAGAGCAGGTGACGTGGATGGGGCAATCGATTCTGCTGCGCCCCATCCGCCCCGAGGACGCGCCGCAGCACATGGACCTGTTCCACGCGCTGGACCCGGACGACGTGCGCCTGCGCTTTTTTACCTCGATGCGCGAACTGCCCGTGTCGCAGCTGGCGCGCCTGACGCAGATCGATTACGACCGCGCCATGGCCTTCATCGCCACGCACACGGGGCCGGACGGCAAGCCGGAAACCCTGGGCGTGGTGCGCGCCGTGGCCGACCCGGACAATATCCACGCCGATTTCGCCATCGCCGTGCGCTCGGCCCTGAAGGGCAAGGGACTCGGGCACATCCTGTTCGAGAAGCTCGTCGACTACTTCCGCAGCCGCGGCACGGAAGCGCTGGTGGGCGAGGCCATGGCGCGCAACAAGGGCATGCAGCGGCTGGTGAAAAGCTTTGGCGGCGAGGTCACGCCGTCGGAAGAGCCTGGCGTCGTCAACTTGCATATCGGCTTGCGCGCGCCGTAAAAAAAGCGCGGGGGGGCTCGCTGCGGGTTTGTGCAGGATCAAACCCATCCCTGTCGGTAGTCTTTACACTTTCACTTCCAGGATCAGATATCCAGCGTATTTTCGGGAGTGAGTGCATGCTTACGGCAACATATATATTGGTTTCCCTGTCGGTGGAACAGGCCAGCATCCGCATGAGCTTGCTGGCTTTTCAGAAATACATGCATGTGCAGTTGCGCCAGCAGAGCAGGCTCAGCATGGCGCAGCTGCAGTACGCGGGCGACTGGCTGAACCGGCTGTACCAGGGCGGCTACTGGCGCAAGGTCGAGATGTATCTGATTCCCGCCATCCGCCAGGCCGCACCGCATGCGGATGGCTTGCTCGATGAGCTCAACGGCTTGAACCACGCGGCGCTGGAAAGCATCAATGTGGTGCAGCAGGGCGCGGGCGCCGCCATCGACCATTCCGAATTGCAGGCCGAGCAGCTGTGCGCCGCCATCGACGCCTTTTGCGCGGCCCTGCTGCAGCGCCTGGAAAAAGAAGA
Organism: Janthinobacterium sp. TPC_1; assembly: GCF_056037845.1. Classification (NCBI taxonomy): domain Bacteria; kingdom Pseudomonadati; phylum Pseudomonadota; class Betaproteobacteria; order Burkholderiales; family Oxalobacteraceae; genus Janthinobacterium; species Janthinobacterium sp. TPC_1. The sequence goes on from NZ_CP195157.1 coordinate 3,712,862, forward strand.
GCGCGAACTGTTCGCGCTGGCGCGCAAGGTCATCGTGGGCGAAGCGTGGTTTGCCATCGCCTACCAGTTCCTCGCCCACGATGCGCGCGCGCAGGAAGCGCGCCGTGGCAAGGCGCAGGTGCTGCCCTTTGTTTTGCCAGCGCCTTTGCCGGCCACCGGCGGCGCTGAAACGGCAGCCGATGAGGCCGCATCCGCGTTGCCCGTGCCGCCACAGCCGCTGCGTGCGCAGGCTTGAACGGGTAGCGAGCGCACACCCCGTCAGGCGGAGTCTGCCGGCGTCGTTTTTGTAATGGTGACTGGCGAGCTGTCATAGGGAAAGATATAGGGAAAAGATTCGTTTTATTCATTTGATAACTTGTTCGGCCCTGTCCGATGCAATACCCCGGGCTTTGTTATGATGGTGGTTTTGATCCACGCGAAACCCGTCATGTTCGAATTTCTCTTCAAGCGTTCTGCCAGCAAGACTGCCGTCCCCGATCCTGTCGTGGCAGAACAGGCCGCCGCCTCGGCGCAGAGCGCATCGCGCCGTGCCGAACAGGTTGCGCGTGCCCATGCCGTGGCGGGCGACGAAGCCGCCGCCTGTGAGTTCATCCTGTCCAGCGAATTTGCCGATGCCCGCCTGATCGCGGCCGAACACGTCCATAGCTTGCCCCTGCTGGAAAAAGTCCACCATGCCATGCGCAACACGGACCGCCGCGTTGCAAAGCTGATGCAGGGCCGTATCGACCTGATCCGTCATCAGGCTGCCGAGACGCAACGCGCCCAGGCCAGCATCGATACGGCCCAGCGCCTGATGAATGATGACAAGCTGAGCCCCAACCAGGTAGCCGAGCTGGACCGCCAATGGCAGGTCATCAAGTCCACGCCCGAGCTGGCGGCCGCCTTTGCCGCGCGCGCGCGCCGCGCTGGCCGCCCGCCTGGAAGCGCAAGTGGTGCTGCAGCGCGCCGTAATCGACGCCGTGGGTGCCATGCGCGCGCTGGCCAGCAATGGCCAGTCCGCAGAAGAACTGGCCCAGTCGCTGGCCCGCCTGGACGCGGAACATGCGCAGCATGCACAGTCGCCCGAGCGCGGCTCGCTGCCGAAACACCTGGAACTTGACTTTGCGCAAGCACGCGAACAGGCGCAGTCCGTCTTGCAGGCGCTGCAGCAGCACCAGGCCGTGTTTGACGCGCGCCAGGCTGCGCTGGCTGAATGGCAGGCGCAGGATGCCGCCACCCTGGACGCCGACGCCTTGAAGCGCGCCTGGCAAGCCTTGCCGCGCCTGCCCGAATCGCCACTGTCGGACAGCTTGCAGCAGCAATTTGCGGCCCTGCTGGCCAGTGCCCCAGCGCCTGTCGTTCCTGCTGCAGACGTGGCTGCGCCAGCGCATGCGGAACCGGCGCCGCGCAAGCCGCGCCAGGAACACGCCCCCGTGTCGAAGGAAGCAACGGAGCAGTTCATCAAGACCCTCGACGCCATGGACGCGGCCTTGCAGGAAGGCTTGCTGCACGTGGCGTCCGAGCACGATAAAACCTTGCGCGATAGCAAGCATGGCCGCTTGACGCCGGCCCAGTCCGACCGCCTGGCCCATGTGCGCGCGCAATTCAAGCAATTGGCCGACTGGGCGCGCTGGGGCGGCAACGTGTCGCGCGAGGAACTGGTCAAGGCGGGCGAAGAATTGCCGGCGCAGCAATTGCCAATGGCCGAGCTGGCCAAGAAAGTGGGCAGCCTGCGCGAGCGCTGGAAGTCGCTCGACACCTTGTCCGGCCCCGCGCCGAAGTCCCTGTGGGAGCGTTTCGACGCCGCCTGCAGCGTGGCGTACGCACCGGCGGCCCAGCATTTCAAGCAGCTGGCGGAAGAGCGCCACGGCAATGCGGCCAAGGCCCAGGAACTGATCGCGGAAACGGCGGCCCTGGCGGCCGAAGAGAGTACCGACTGGAAACATGTTGCTTCCGCTTCGCAGCGCTTGCGCCAGGCGTGGACGCGCCTGGGCACCATCGACCGCAAGGAAAAGAAACGCCTCGATGCGGAATTTGGCGCCGCGCTGGACGCCCTGTCGAAGCCGCTGGATACGCAGCGCCAGATCGAGACGGCGCGCCGCGAGCAATTGATCGTCGAAGTGGGCCTGCTCAAGCCATCGGAGCGCAACACGGTCGACATGCTGAAAGCCTTGCAGGATAAATGGCAGGAACTGGCGAAAGCCCTGCCGCTGGAACGCCGCGCGGAACAGGGCGCTGTGGCAGCGTTTCCGCGCCGCCTGCGACGATATCTTCGCCCGGCGCAAGGAAACGGCCCACGCGGCCGACCACGAGCGCCGCGAACACCTGCATGCGCGCGAAGCCCTGTGCGCCAGCCTGGAAACGGCCGTCGTGCCCGAGGGCGACGACAAGGCCCGCAGCGCCTTCATCAATCACTTGCTGCGCGACACGCGCGCCGCCTGGAACGCCACGGGCCCCGTGCCGCGCGCCAGCGAAGCGAAGATCGAGCAGCGCTACCAGGCGGCTGTTGCCGGCGTGCAAGCGCAGGCGGACGCCATCGCCGAGCGTGCCGGCGCGGCCCAGGCCAACGCCTTGCGCGACAAGCTGCGCCTGGTGCAGGCGCTGGAAGCCGCACTGGCGGACGGCGGCGACGGCGCCAACGCGCAAGCCTGGTCCGAGCGCTGGAGCGCCTTGCCGCCGCTCGACGCCCAGTACGAACGCAGCCTGCAGCAGCGCTTTGCCGCCGCCCAGGCCGCCTTGGGCGAGGGCGCTGCCGCCTACGTGCGGCAATTGCAGGCCAACCAGGAGCGCTTGCTCGCTGAAGTCTTGCGCCTGGAAATCGTCGCCGGCGTCGACAGCGGCGCCGAATTTGCCCGCGACCGCCTGAAAATGCAGGTGGAAGTGCTGCAATCGTCGCTCAAATCGGGCCAGAAGCCGCTCACGCAAGTGTCGCAGCTGATGCAGCTGTGCGCGATTGCCGCCGCTACCGATGCGCGCACGGCCAGCCGCATCGAAACCCTGCTGCGCCGCATCGGAGGCCACGCCAAATGAGTACATCCGTCCGCGTCCAGCACGCTGATTTTGACTTGAGTCAAGAAATCGCACAATTGCGTGCAGGCAACCCCAAGGTAGGCGCCGTCGTCGGCTTCGTCGGCACGGTGCGCGACATGAATGAAGGGCTGGACGTGGCCGCCATGGAGCTCGAGCACTATCCGGGCATGACGGAGAAATCCATCGAAGCCATCGTGGAGCAGGCGCGGGGCCGCTGGCCCCTGTCCGGCGCGCTGGTGATCCACCGCGTGGGGCCCTTGCTGCCGCAGGAGCAGATCGTGCTGGTGGCCGTCTCTTCCGCTCACCGGGGCGAGGCGTTTGCCGCCTGCGAATTCATCATCGATTACCTGAAGACGGAAGCGCCGTTCTGGAAGAAGGAAGACACGCCCGAAGGGGCGCGCTGGGTCGATGCGCGCGACAGCGACGAGACGGCCCTGGACAAGTGGGCCGTAAAAGCAAGCGCCATTTGAAGCGAACGCGCCCCGCACCGTAGCATTTGCCAAAATGCATCAGTTTTCTGCTTTGTGTATGCTTGAAAAGTACTGCCTCACCCCAATTTGGTTAACAACTAATTAACCGGGAGCGCTTTTCATGCGACAAGACAAACTCACTACCAAATTACAGGAAGCCCTGGCCGATGCGCAAAGCTTGGCCGTGGGCAACGACAATCCCTATATTGAACCAGTCCACCTGCTGACGGCCCTGTTGAACCAGGACGACGGCGGCGCCCGTTCGCTGTTGCAGCGGGCCGGCGTCAACGTGGGCGGCCTGTCGAAGGCCCTGGGCGCGTCGATCGAACGCCTGCCGAAGGTATCGGGCACGGGCGGCGATGTGCAGGTCAGCCGCGAATTCGTGGCCCTGCTGAACCTGGCCGACAAGGAATCGCAAAAGGCGGGCGACCAGTTCGTTTCCAGCGAAATGGTCTTGCTGGCCATGACGGACGACAAGTCCGACTGCGGCAAGCTGGCGCGCGAAAACGGCCTGACCCGCAAGGCCCTGGAAGCGGCCATCGACGCCGTGCGTGGCGGCAACAAGGTCGATTCGCAAGAGGCCGAAGGCCAGCGCGAAGCCTTGAAAAAATACACCTTGGACCTGACGGAGCGGGCGCGCAAGGGCAAGCTCGACCCCGTGATCGGCCGCGACGATGAAATCCGCCGCACCATCCAGATCCTGCAGCGCCGCAGCAAGAACAATCCCGTGCTGATCGGCGAACCGGGCGTGGGCAAGACGGCCATCGTCGAAGGCCTGGCGCAGCGCATCGTCAACGGCGAAGTGCCCGAGTCGCTGAAAGGCAAGCGCGTGCTGGCGCTGGACATGGCCGCCCTGGTTGCCGGTGCCAAGTTCCGCGGCGAGTTCGAGGAGCGCCTGAAGTCCGTGCTGAAGGAACTGGCCATGGATGAAGGGCAAACCATCGTCTTCATCGACGAGATGCACACCATGGTGGGCGCGGGCAAGGCCGACGGCGCGATGGATGCCGGCAATATGCTGAAACCGGCCCTGGCGCGGGGCGAACTGCACTGCGTGGGCGCCACCACGCTCGACGAGTACCGCAAGTACATCGAGAAGGATGCCGCGCTGGAACGCCGCTTCCAGAAAGTGCTCGTCGACGAACCGACCGTGGAAGCGACGATCGCCATCCTGCGCGGCTTGCAGGATAAATATGCGCTGCACCACAAGGTGGAAATCACGGACGCGGCCATCATCGCCGCAGCGGAATTGTCGCACCGCTACATCACGGATCGTTTCCTGCCCGACAAGGCGATCGACCTGATCGACGAGGCGGCGGCGAAGATCAAGATCGAGATCGATTCCAAGCCGGAAGTGATGGACAAGCTGGAACGCCGTTTGATCCAGCTCAAGATCGAACGCGAAGCCGTCAAGAAGGAAAAAGACGAAGCATCGCTGCGCCGCCTGGGCCTGATCGAGGAAGAGATCGTCAAGCTGCAGCGTGAATACAATGACTTCGAGGAAATCCTGAAGGCGGAAAAAGCCGTGGTGCAGGGCAGCACGCACATCAAGGAAGAGATCGAGCAAGTCAAGCTGCAGATGGAGCAGGCCACGCGCGAGAGCAACTGGCAGAAAGTGTCGGAATTGCAATACGGCAAGCTGCCGCAGCTGGAAGCCCAGCTCAAGCAAGCCGACAGCGGCATCCCGAAACTCGATCCTGACCAGCCGAAACTGCTGCGCACGGAAGTGGGCGCCGAGGAAATCGCCGAAGTGGTGTCGCGCGCGACGGGCATTCCCGTGTCGCGCATGATGCAGGGCGAACGCGACAAGCTGCTGCACATCGAAGAGAAGCTGCATGAGCGCGTCGTGGGCCAGGATGAAGCGATCACGGCCGTGGCAGACGCCATCCGCCGCTCGCGCGCCGGCCTCTCCGACCCGAACCGGCCGTATGGTTCCTTCATGTTCCTGGGACCGACGGGCGTCGGCAAGACCGAGCTGAGCAAGGCGCTGGCGACTTTCCTGTTCGATACGGAAGAATCGATGATCCGCATCGACATGAGCGAGTTCATGGAGAAACATTCCGTGGCCCGCCTGATCGGCGCGCCGCCAGGCTATGTGGGCTACGACGAGGGCGGCTACCTGACGGAAGCCGTGCGCCGCAAGCCGTACAGCGTGATCCTGCTCGACGAAGTGGAAAAGGCGCATGCCGACGTCTTCAACGTGCTGCTGCAAGTGCTCGACGATGGACGCATGACGGACGGCCAGGGCCGCACGGTGGACTTCAAGAATACCGTCATCATCATGACCTCGAACCTGGGTTCGCACAAGATCCAGGCCATGGAAAGCGATGATCCCGGTGTCGTGAAGCTGGCCGTGATGGCCGAGGTACGCTCGCACTTCCGTCCCGAATTCGTCAACCGCATCGACGAAATCGTCGTGTTCCACGGCCTCGACGAGAAGAATATCGGCGCGATCGCGAAGATCCAGCTGAAGATCCTCGAAGAACGCCTGGCGCGCATGGACATGGCGCTGAGCTTGACGGACGCGGCCTTGCAGCAAATCGCCGAGGCGGGCTACGACCCGGTGTATGGCGCCCGTCCGTTGAAACGGGCAATCCAGCAGCAGATCGAAAATCCGCTGTCGAAGCTGATCCTCGAAGGCCGCTTCGGCCCGAAAGACGAGATCCGCATCGACGCCCAGAACGGCAACCTGGTGTTTACGGGGGCGCAGGTGGGGCTGGACAAGGTTAATTTACCCCAAAGGCGAAAGGCTGGGGTCGGACCCTCAGGGTCCGACCCCGGTGTTTGCGGTGGGGGTTGATTTAGCAGTAATAAGCAGGGCGGTATCAGGCTAGACCTGATGCCGCCCTTCTTGCTATCATCGTCACTATTTTCTGACTAATTTTCGGAGGCGGTACGATGGCAAACACATGGCAAGCAGGGCGGCGCATTGGAGTGGGACTGGCCTTGGCGGCGGCCGTGCTGGCATTGCCTGCGCACGCCCAGGAAGAGAAGGTCCTGAACATCTATAACTGGTCGGACTATATCGGTGACGATACGATCAAGAATTTTGAGAAGGAAACGGGCATCAAGGTGCGCTATGACGTTTTCGATAATAACGAAATCCTCAACGCGAAACTGGTGGCGGGCAAGTCCGGCTACGACATCGTCGTGCCGACGGCCCAGTGGGCGCGGTTGCAGATCGATGCGGGCCTGTTGCGCAAGCTCGACAAGAGCAAGCTGACGAACCTGGGCAACCTGGACCCGAACCTGCAGGCGAAATTGTCGAAGATCGACCCGAACAACGATTACCTGGTCGACTGGCTGTGGGGCTACACGACGGTGGGCATCAACGTCAACAAGGTCAAGGCCGCGCTGGGCGGCATGCCCATGCCCGACAACGCCTGGGATTTGATCTTCGACCCGAAATATGCGGCGAAGCTGAAATCGTGCGGCGTGTCCTTCCTCGACTCGCCGTCGGAAGTGCTGCCGGCAGCCCTGCAATACCTGGGCAAGCCCGCGTACTCGAAAACGGCTGCCGATTACCAGGAAGCGGGCAAGGTGCTGCAGGCGATCCGCCCCTACGTGACCCTGTTCAGCTCGTCAGGCTACATCAATGACATGGCCAACGGCTCCGTCTGCGTGGCGCTGGGCTGGTCGGGCGACATCAATATCGCGCGCCAGCGCGCCATCGACGCGAAGAATGGCAATGTGATTCAGGTGCTGGTGCCGAAGACGGCCGCCCTGATGTTCGACACCATGGCCATTCCCGCCGACGCGCCGCACCCGAACAATGCGCACCTGTTCATCAATTACATTTTGCGTCCGCAAGTGCATGCCAGCCTGAGCAACAAGGTGTTCTACGCGAATCCGAATCCGGCCAGCATCAAATATGTGCGCAAGGACATCGGTGAAAACAAGGCCATCTTCCTGTCCGACGCCGACAAGCAGCGCATGGCCGCGCCAGAAGCGACCACGGCCGATATCCGCCGCCTGATGACGCGCATTTATACGAAGTTCAAGACGGGAGTGTAATACGGGAGCGTAAAAACAAGGATGGCGCGAGGGACGGGCCTGTAGGCCGTCGCTGGCGCCATGCGATATTGCCGAGGTGAACACTACTCGTGGTAGCGGTCCATCAGCTTGTGGTGACTGCCGCGCATTTCTTCGATCAGTTCAAAGGCGACGAAGCCGATGATGGCGGCGAAGATGGCGATGAAGAGAAAAACGAGGAAGGTTAACATGGTCTTTCAGCCGCCGTTGGACGGCTGTCCGCTGGGTTGCTCAATGTGCCAGAGCAGCGCTCCAACACGTAGTTGATGCAATTAAACTCTAGCAGATCGGCAGCGCTTTGCAAGGCTGCCGAGTTGTAATTCTTACTAGCATTTGTCCCAGCGCACTTTTTGCGCATTTTCTGCTTCAGCTCCCTTATTTCACCACCCTTATTTCACCACTAGGTCATGCGCCATCACGGCCTTTAAATAGACGCTGATGGGGTCGCCCGGTTCGCGCTGGGAAAACCACCACGCGCTGGCCTTGCGCATTTCCCATTCCTGCTCTTCACCCGTCAGCAGCAGGGCGGCCGCCTGGCCCAGGGTGGGCTGGTGGCCGACGATGAGCACGCTTTCCTTGCCTCCGGGCCAGTTCGCCGCCTTCAGGATGTCTTCCGCCTCGGCGCCCGGTGCCAGTTCCGGCATCAGCTTGAACTTGCGGCCCAGCGCTTCGGCCGTTTGCAGGGTGCGCAGGGCGGGGCTGACGAGGATACGGCAATTTTCCGGTAGTTGCGAGGCCAGCCATTCGCCCATGCGGCGCGCCTGTTTCTGCCCTTTGACGGTCAGGGCGCGTTCCAGGTCGGGGACGCCCGGCTCCGCTTCTGCGTGCCGCCACAAGATGAGATCCATGCTGTGCTCCTCTGTGTTGAAAGTCGAAAGCTGTCTATTCGCCGACCTCCGCGCCCGGCGTGCCCAGTGTGTGCATCAGGTATTGCTGGGCGCTGAACGGCGTTTGCTTGCCGCGCGGCTTGCGGCGCGCGTAATGGCCCGTCGGCTCCAGTTCCCATGCATTCGTATTATCCTTCAAATACGGATTCAGGCCCTCGGCGATCACGCGCCGCTTCAGCGCCCGGTCCAGCACGGGGAAGGCCACTTCCACCCTGCGGAACAGGTTGCGGCTCATCCAGTCGGCGCTGGCCAGGTAGACATCGTGCGCCAGATCATTGCGGAAGTAGTAAATACGGCTGTGTTCGAGGAAACGCCCGATCACGGAGCGCACCTTGATGTTTTCCGACAAGCCCGGCACGCCCGGCTTCAGGGTGCAGGCGCCGCGCACGATCAGGTCGATCTTCACGCCATCGGTCGAGGCCGCATACAGGGCGCGGATCACGGATTCATCGACCAGCGCATTGACTTTCACGATGATGCGTCCGCGCCGGCCGGAGCGGGCGATCTTCGCCTCGTTGCGGATCGCCTTGATGATCTCGCTTTGCAGGCCGAACGGCGCCAGCCACAAATGGTTCAGGTTGTGCGGCTTGGTCAGGCTGGTGAGATGAATGAACACCTCATTGACTTCCACGGCCAGGTCCTGGTTGGCCGTCAGCAAGCCGAAATCCGTGTACAGCTTGGTTGTCGTGGGGTGGTAGTTGCCGGTGCCCAAGTGGGCGTAGAAGCGCAGCGCGCCTTCTTCGCGGCGGATGACGAGCGCCACCTTGGCATGGGTTTTCAGGCCCACCACGCCGTACACGACTTGCGCGCCGCCCGCCTGCTCCAGCTTGTCGGCCCAGTTGATATTGGCTTCTTCGTCGAAACGCGCCATCAATTCCACGATGACCGTCACTTCCTTGCCCATCTTCGCCGCCGTGATCAAGGATTCCATCAGGTCGGAGTTCATGCCGGTGCGGTAGATCGTCTGCTTGATGGCCACGACGGACGGATCGTAGGCGGCGCTGCGGATGAAGTCGATGACCGTCTGGAACGATTGATACGGGTGGTGCAGCAGGATGTCGTGCTTGGTCAGCGCGGCAAAGATGTCGTTGCCGATGGCTTTATGGGCCAGGCCGGGGAAGAACGGCGGGAAGCGCAGCTCGGGCTGCTTGACGTGGTCGATCATCTCCGACAGGCGCACCAGGTTGACGGGGCCGTTGACGCGGTAGAGGCGGCTTTGATCCAGATTAAACTGGTCGAGCAGGAATTGCGACAATTCTGGTGGGCAATTGCGCGCCACTTCCAGGCGCACGGAGGTGCCGAACTGGCGGCCCACGAGTTCGCCTTTTAACGCCTGGCGCAGATTCTTGACTTCGTCTTCATCGACCCACAGGTCGCTGTCGCGCGTGACGCGGAATTGCGAATAGGCAATCACCTCGCGCCCGGCGAACAGGTCCGAGATGTGCGCATGGATGACGGACGACAATAAACAGAAGGAGACGCCGTCGCCCGATATGTCGTCCGGCAACTTGATGACGCGCGGCAAGACGCGGGGCGCCTTGACGATGGCGATCGCCGTGCCGCGCCCGAACGCATCCTTGCCGCTCAGCGAAACGATGAAATTGAGGCTTTTATTCACCACTTGCGGGAACGGATGGGCCGGGTCGAGGCCGATCGGGGTCAGCAGGGGGCGCACTTCGCGGTCGAAATACTGCTTGACCCAGGCGCGCTGCGCCTCGTTGCGGTCGCTGTCGCGCAGCAAATGCACGCCCGCTTCACGCAGGGCCGGCAAGACTTCGCTATTTAATATCTCGTACTGGCGTTCCCCAGTGCATGGCATTCCTTGCCGATGCGCTCCAGGTTGGCCGCCAGGGCAGGGTGGCCGGCCAGCGAACCGCCGATGCTGCCGGCCGCCAGCAGGCTGGCCACGCGCACCTCGAAGAACTCATCCATGTTACTGCTGACGATGCACAGGTAGCGCAGGCGCTCGAGCAGCGGAATGTTCGGGTCTTCCGCCTGCGCCATCACGCGCCGGTTGAAAGTCAGTTGCGACAGCTCGCGGTCAAGCAGGATGCCCGATTTGGTCACTTCCGTGTGCAGTTCAGGTTTCATATTCTTTTGTCTTTGCAGATAGTTAATTCTAGCCGTATTTCATCATGTATGACGCGTTGTGAGTGTAATCATGAAATATGACGTAAGCGTGACATAAGCTGTCATAAAGCGTCGCCCGTCCTGTCATTTTTCGCGCCAAAAAGGGCGATTCCCCGGGCGTAGCCAATTATTTCAGGATTTTTTACCCATGTCATAAAGCTGTCATATTCGCTTGCTAGACTGCGCAGCATTCAACCGGGACTTTGAGCCCTAACAACCCTGAGGACTTGATATGCAAATGAAGCAAATGTTCAAATTTATCGTCGTGGGTGCTTCGGCAGCGATGGCATTTTCTTCCGCTTCCGTCATGGCGGCAGATATGACAGGTGCTGGTGCAACCTTCCCGTACCCGATCTACGCCAAATGGGCTGAGACGTACAAAGCCAACACGGGCAACGGCCTGAACTACCAGTCCGTCGGTTCCGGCGCCGGCATCAAGCAAATCAAGGCCAAGACTGTTGAATTCGGCGCTTCGGACATGCCTTTGAAGGCGGAAGAGCTGGAAGAAGCGGGCCTGATGCAGTTCCCGGCCATCATGGGCGGCGTGGTCACCATCGTCAACCTGGACGGCGTGACCCCAGGCCAGCTGAAAATGACGGGCAAGGTCGTTGGCGACATCTACCTGGGCAAGATCACCAAGTGGAGCGCTCCCGAGATCGCCGCACTGAACAGTGGCGTCAAGCTGCCGGACACGGAAATCACCGTGGTGCACCGCGCCGACGGTTCGGGCACGTCCTTCCTGTTCACCGACTTCCTGTCGAAAACCAACCCGGAATTCAAATCGAAAATCGGCGCTGGCTCGGCTGTGAAATGGGCTGTCGGCGTGGGCGGCAAGGGTAACGAAGGCGTCGCCGCCAACGTACAGCGTATCAAGGGTTCGATCGGCTACGTCGAGTGGGCTTACGCCAAGAAAAACAAGATGTCGCACACCCAGCTGCAAAACAAGGACGGCAACTTCCTGCAGCCTGACGACGAAAACTTCAAGGCAGCTGCCGCTTCGGCACCCTGGACGCAAACCCCAGGCTTCGGCGTGGTTCTGACCGACCAGGCTGGCAAGAACAGCTGGCCGATCACGGGCGTGTCGTTCATCCTGATGCATAAAGTCCAGGCTGACGCAGCCAAGGCAAAAGAAGTCCTGAAATTCTTCGACTGGGCCTACAAGAACGGCGGCCCTGCTGCCGTCGAACTGGACTACGTGCCGATGCCGGCATCGGTCGTGAAACTGGTGCAGGAATCGTGGAAAGCCAATTTGAAAGATGCATCGGGCAAGTCGATCTATTAATCCGATAGTCTGAATACAGCAATATCCATCCTTGTCTCCGCCAGCAGCACGGCGGGGCAGGGAGTTAGCCAGGACCGCCCGCAAGCCCTTGCAGGCGTTCCCGGCTAAAAGAGCAAAATAAAAATAGCAGTACCTGCAGTACCACCCACATGGCACATTATGAGCGCACAATCTACCTCCTCCACGATCCCCATGCCAGGCGGCACCATGACCGATTCCATCAGTCACGCGCAAATGCTTTCCACCATGCGCAAGCAGCGCATCCAGGATTTCATGTTCCACAAGGTGACGATGCTGTTCGCCCTGTCGGTGCTGATCGTCCTGGTCGGCATCATCATTTCGCTGATCATGGAATCGATACCGGCCTTCAAGACCTTCGGCCTGCACTTCATCGTCTCGGCCGAGTGGGACCCCGTCAATGACCAGTACGGCGCCCTGATTCCCATCATCGGCACCCTGGTGACGTCCGTCATCGCCTTGCTGATCGCCTTTCCCGTCAGCTTCGGCATCGCCCTGTTCCTCACGGAAATCTGCCCGGCCTGGCTGCGCCGCCCGCTGGGCACGGCTGTCGAGCTGCTGGCCGGCGTGCCATCGATCATCTACGGCATCTGGGGCCTGTTCGTATTTGCCCCCCTGTTTGCCGACCACGTCCAGCCTATCCTGAAAGCCACGCTGGGCAACGTGCCCGTCATCGGCCAGCTGTTCAGCGGCCCCATGATGGGCATCGGCTTGCTGACGGCCGGCCTGGTGCTGGCCATCATGATCATCCCCTTCATCGCTTCCGTGATGCGCGACGTGTTCGAAATCGTCCCTGCCGTGCTGAAGGAATCCGCATACGGCCTCGGCTGCACGCGCTGGGAAGTGGTGCGCAAGATTGTCTTGCCGTACACCAAGACCGGCGTCGTCGGCGGCGTCATGCTGGGCCTGGGCCGCGCGCTGGGCGAGACCATGGCCGTGACCTTCGTCATCGGCAATGCGAATAAACTGTCGTGGTCGCTGTTTGCCGCCGGTAACAGCATCACCTCGCTGCTGGCGAACGAATTCGGCGAAGCGCAATCCGAACTGCACGTGGCGTCGCTGTTCTCGCTGGCCCTGATCCTGTTTGTCATCACCTTTATCGTCTTATCCGCCGCCAAGCTGATGCTGGCTGGCATGTCCCGCAAGGAAGGCACGAAATGAGCCAGCTCAGCCAAGTTAGTACCCACGACGCTCCGGCCAAGCCGGCCATGAACCCCGTCTACCGCAAGCGCCTGCTGATGCACCGCATCGGCATCGCCCTGTCGGTGGCCGCCATGGCCCTGGGCCTGGCCGTGCTCGTGTGGATCCTGTTCACCCTGGTGATCAAGGGTTTCGGCGCCTTGTCCGTCGACCTGTTCACGCAAACGACGCGGCCGGCCCCCGGCAGCGAAGGCGGCGGCCTGATCAATGCCATCGTCGGCAGCGCCCTGATGGTGGGCCTGGCGACGGTCGTCAGCACCCCGATCGGCATTCTGGCCGGCATCTACCTGGCCGAATACGGCGAAGAAAACAAGCTGGCGCAAGTGACGCGCTTCGTCACCGACATCATGCTGTCGGCCCCATCGATCGTCATCGGCCTGTTCGTGTATGCGCTGTACGTGGCGCACGTCAAACATTTCTCCGGTTATGCGGGCGCCATCGCCCTGTCGCTGATCGCCGTGCCGGTGGTGGTGCGCACGACGGACAATATGCTGCGCCTGGTGCCGAACAGCCTGCTGGAAGCCGCATTTGCCCTCGGTGCGCCGCGCTGGAAGGTGGCGACACTCGTGCGCTTGCGCGCCGTCAAGGCGGGCGTCATCACCGGCGTACTGCTGGCCTTGGCCCGCATCGCCGGCGAAACGGCGCCGCTGCTGTTCACGGCCCTGAATAACCAGTTCCAAAGCTTCAACATGAATGCGCCGATGGCCAACTTGCCGTCCGTCATCGCATCGTTTGCGATGAGCCCGTACGACAACTGGCGCTCGCTGGCCTGGGGCGGCGCACTGCTGATCACCTTCAGCGTGCTGGCCTTAAATATCCTGTCGCGTACCGTGTTCAGCCAAAAAGTCCCACATTAAACAGATACCGAGCGAAGCGAACCCATATGAATACGCAAATGAATCCAGCCCAAGACCTGGCACCAAAGAAAAAAACCATCGAGATTTCGGGCCTGAACTTTTTTTACGGCAAAACGCAAAGCTTGCATAACGTCAACCTGGACATCCACGAGAAGAAGGTTACCGCCTTCATCGGCCCGTCCGGTTGCGGCAAATCAACCCTGCTGCGCACCCTGAACCGCATGTATGACCTGTATCCGGGCCAGCGCGCGGAAGGCTCGATCCTGTACCGCGGCCGCAACGTGCTCGACGCGGACCAGGACGTCAACATGCTGCGCGCGCCAAGGTCGGCATGGTGTTCCAGAAGCCGACGCCGTTCCCCATGTCCGTGTACGACAACATCGCCTTCGGCGTGCGCCTGTATGAAGACCTGTCGAAGGGCGAGATGGATGAGCGCGTCGAGTGGGCCCTGAAAAAGGCGGCGCTGTGGGGCGAAGTCAAGGACAAGCTGACGAAGAGCGGCCTGTCGCTGTCGGGCGGCCAGCAGCAGCGCCTGTGCATCGCGCGCGGCGTGGCCGTGAAGCCGGACGTCTTGCTGCTCGATGAGCCGACCTCGGCGCTGGACCCGATCTCGACGTCGAAGGTGGAAGAGCTGATCAGCGAACTGAAACAGGATTACACGATCGCCATCGTGACGCACAATATGCAACAGGCGGCGCGTTGCTCCGACTACACGGCGTACATGTATCTGGGCGAACTGGTGGAATTCGGCGAAACGGACCAGATTTTCATGAATCCGGCCCGCAAGGAAACGCAGGATTACATCACGGGCCGCTTCGGCTGATCCGAACAGAATAACGATATACAAGATAACTGAATACGGAGAGACAGCATGTTAGGCGAACATTCATCCAAGCAATACGATAACGAACTCGAAGCGATCCGCTCGAAAGTGCTCCTGATGGGCGGCATCGTTGAAACCCAGTTCCTCGACGCGATGACGTGCTTTCGCATCGGCAATGCCGAGCGTGCCGACCGCGTGATGCGCGAAGACGACGTCGTCAACCAGCTGGAAGTGTCGCTCGACGACGCCTGCAGCCATCTGATCGTGCGCCGCCAGCCGGCCGCCAACGATTTGCGCACCATCATGGCCACCATCAAGGTGATTACCGACCTCGAACGCGTAGGCGACGAGGCGACTAAAATCGCCCGCGTGGCGAAGAACCTGCACAAGCGGGGCAACGGCGTCGTCAACCATTACGAGATGGTGCGCGGCATCGCCAACACGGCCACCGACATGCTGCACGACGCGCTCGACGCCTTCGCCCGCAACGATGGCAAGCTGGCCTTACAATTAATTGCACAAGATGCCATCATCGACCATGAGTTTCGGTCTATCATGCGCAACTTGATTACCTTTATGATGGAAGACCCGCGCACGATTTCGGCGGCGCTCGATACCCTGTGGGTGGCCAAGGCCATCGAACGGATCGGCGACCATGCGAAAAACATCGCCGAATACGTGATTTACGTGGTTGAAGGCAAGGACATCCGCCACACCAAGGTGGCTGCTCCCGCCATTTCCGAGGAGCTCCCTGAGTAAGCTTTATGGCATCTGATAAAACCACGGTATTGATTGTTGAAGATGAGCCGGCCATCGTTGAACTGGTGACCTATTCGCTGCGCGAATCCGGCTGGAATTGCTGTTCCGTACAAAACGTCGCCGATGCCTGGGAATTCATCCAGCACCGCACGCCGCATCTGATCCTGCTGGACTGGATGTTGCCGGACCAGACGGGCTTGCGCCTGCTGTCGCGCATCCGCGCCGACCGCAATTTCGCCGCCATCCCCGTCATCATGCTCACCGCCAAGAGCATGGAAGAAGACAAGCTGGCCGGCCTGAACAGCGGGGCCGACGATTACGTCACCAAGCCGTTCTCGCCGCGCGAGCTGCTGGCCCGCGCCAAAGCCTTGCTGCGACGCAAGAGTCCGGAACATGCGCAGGCGCCCATGCGCGCCGGCAACGTGGCCCTGGACCCCGTCAGCTGCACCGTCATGATGGATGAACAGAAGATCGATATCGGCCATGCCGAATACAAGCTGCTGAAATTCCTGCTGGCCCATCCGGAACGCGTGTTTTCGCGCAGCCAGCTGCTCGACAAGGTGTGGGGCGACCATGTGGTGATCGAGGAACGCACGGTCGATGTCCACGTATTGCGCTTGCGCAAAGCCTTGAAAGAGGCGGAAAGCCTGATCAAGACGGTGCGCAGCGTCGGCTACATGTTGTCTGAAAAGTAAAGCTTGCCTCTATGAATCCGAAATTGCTGTTCTGGGTACCGGCCGCCGCCTTGCGCATGGTGCTGGCGCTGCTGGGCGTGGCCGTCGTCTGGTATCTGTTCGGCGCCACGTATGCGCTGGGCATCGCCTTCGTGCTGATGGCCATGATGGTGTTCGTGCAGCTGTCGTATCTGTTCCAGCTGAGCAACTGGCTGGACAATCCGCAAAGCGCCAGGCTGCCCGACGGCTGGGGCGCCTGGACCAGCATTTTCGCGCGTTTGTACCGCATGCGCCGCGACGACGAGAAAAACCAGGCCGAGCTGACGGAATGGCTGGCGCGTTTCCGCCAGGCCATGCACCTGTTGCCGGACGGCGTCGTCATCATGGACGACGTGCTCTTCCTCGAATGGTGCAATCCTGCCGCCGAGAAACACCTGGGCCTCACCCACGAGCGCGACAAGGGCATGCGCGTGACCAACCTGATCCGCAGCCCCGAGTTCATGGATTACATCATCCTGGGCCGCTACGACCAGCCGCTGACGATCACCTTCCGCAACCGCAAGCTGATCGTGCAAATCATTCCGTTTGAAAACCGCCGCCAGATCCTCGTCACGCACGACGTGACGGAGACGGAGCGCATCGAAATGATGCGCCGCGACTTCATCGCCAACGCCTCGCACGAATTGCGCACGCCGCTGACGGTCATCGTCGGCTTCCTGGAAATCGCTTCCGCCGAGCTGGACCTGGACGCCGCCACGCGCGCCGCCCACCTCAAGCTGATGACGGAGCAGGGCCACCGCATGCAGCATCTGATCGAGGACATGCTGACCCTGTCGCGCCTGGAATCGGTCGATTATCCGCTGCGTCCCGAGCCCGTGGATGTCAAAAAGCTCATGCAGCAAGTCTTGCGTGACGCCAAGGGCTTGTCGGCAGGCAAGCATGAAGTGACCATGGAATGCAACGGCCCCGACGTGCTGGGCAGCTACGACGAGCTGTATAGCGCGTTCGGCAACCTGGCCTCGAATGCCGTGCGCTACACCCCGGCCGGCGGCACCATCACCTTGCGCTGGCAGGATGGCCCGGCCGGACCGCAATTTATCGCGCAAGATACGGGCATCGGCATCAGCCAGGAGCATATTTCGCGCCTGACGGAACGTTTTTACCGCGTTGACAAGAGCCGTTCGCGCGAAACCCAGGGCACGGGCCTGGGCCTGGCCATCGTCAAGCACGTGCTGCTGCGCCACGGCGGGACGTTGGCGATCCAGTCCGTGGCCGACAAGGGCAGCAGCTTTATCGTCAGCATGCCCAAGTCCGTCGTCACGCCGCTGCAGGGCGAATTGCTCGTCAAGTAAGCGGGGGAGGCAGCTCCCTGTTTCCCCGGCGACTGGTGCAAGCTTGGCATAAGTCGTTACAATCAGGCCATGACTTTAATCAACGCCTCTTTTCGCCATGCCGGCGCGCAGCAACTGGCCCAGTCGCTGCAAGCCGCGCGCCAGGATACCCTTTCCCTGTTCGACTGTTATGTCAGTGCCGGCCTGGACGTGGTGGCGGGCCTGCCCCGTCATCCGCGCCTCACGCCGCCCTTGTGGCAACTGGCGCAGATCGCCTGGTTTGCCGAGTGGTACATCCTGCGCGAAGCGGCATCGAGCCACCCGGCCGACGCCATTTATAATTCCCTGCTGACGCGCGGCGACGACTTGTTCGACGCCAATATGGTCGAGCACCGCGCGCGCTGGGAGCTGGAACTGCCCAGTCCCGGCGCCGTCAAAACGTATTGCCGCGAAGTACTTGACCGCGTGCTTGACAAGCTCTCGCGCGAAGCCAATGTCGACAGCGCCCTGGCGCCGTACCGTCTGGCCCTGGCGCATGAAGACCTGTGTGGCGAGGAAATGCTGGCAGGCTTGCAATGGCTGGGCCTGGAAGCGCCGGAATCGCTCGCTGCCAGCCCGGCC
Organism: Janthinobacterium sp. TPC_1; assembly: GCF_056037845.1. Taxonomy (NCBI): domain Bacteria; kingdom Pseudomonadati; phylum Pseudomonadota; class Betaproteobacteria; order Burkholderiales; family Oxalobacteraceae; genus Janthinobacterium; species Janthinobacterium sp. TPC_1. The sequence continues at coordinate 3,730,952 of NZ_CP195157.1, forward strand.
TTGCCGCCCGGCGCGGGGGAGATCGCTTTTCCTGGCGGCACCATCGCACTGGGCTCGCCGCGCGGGGACGGGTTTGCCTTCGACAATGAATCGCCGCCTCATAGCTGCTACGTGGCGCCGTTTTCCATCGATGCTTGCGCCGTATCAAACGCCCAGTTTGCCGACTTCGTCGCCGATGGCGGCTACCAGAACCGCCAGTTCTGGAGCGCGGCCGGCAGCGCCTGGCTGATGCGGCAGGAGCGCTCGTCGCCTTTATATTGGCTGCGCGAAGCGACGCAGTGGCGCACCATGCGTTTCGGCCGGCGCACGACCTTGCCGCCGAATGAAGCCGTGCGCCACATCAATCTGTATGAAGCGCAGGCGTACTGCGCCTGGGCGGGCCGCCGCCTGGCGACCGAGGCGGAATGGGAGTATGCTGCGCTGTCCGGCCACCCGCGCTTTCACTGGGGCCAGGTATGGGAGTGGACGGCGACGCCGTTCGAGCCGTATCCGGGCTTTGCGGTGGATGCCTGGCGCGAATATTCGGCGCCGTATTTCATGCAGCACCAGGTGCTGCGCGGCGCCGCCTTTGCCACGCCGCCGCGCCTGCATTCGCCCCGCATGCGCGCCTTCCACGCGCCCGAACGGGGCGACATCTTTGCCGGCCTGCGCACCTGCGCCTGGTAGCGCGCCGAAAACAGACATCATTTCAGGATACCCTTGAGTACAGATAACGCCCCGCAGTTCATTCCCAAACGCATCACGCCCACGCCGGAACAGGTCGCCATCCAGACGGCGCAAAAGAAAGTGGTCTTGATCGACGCCAATGCCGGCGCGGCCAAGACGACGACCCTGGCCCTGCGCCTGGCCGAGGCGCTGCACCGGGGCCGCGCGCCCGAGCGCATGCTGGCCCTCGTGTTCACCGAGGCGGCGCGCGTGGCCCTGCGCCAGCGCCTGCTGGAAGTGGGCGTGCCGCTGGGCGTCGTCAAGCGCCTGACGATCGACACCTTCGACGCCTTTGCCGCCAAGGTGCTGTTGCAGCTGGAAAATATGCAAGTGGCATCCATGCGCAGCGATGAAGAGCTGCGCCCGATTGCCTGGGAAGCGCTGGAAGTGGTGTCTGAGAAATATGCTCACCGCTACCCGCTGGAAATCAATACGACCAACGGCGCCATCGCCGAATTCCTGAAATTGCAGTTGCGCACCAAGGCGCGCCTGGATTTCCAAAATCCCGACTTCGAGAGCAATTCCCTCGACGACAACCTGGAGCTGCTGGGCATGTCGCGCACACACTATCTGTGGCTGCGCGAATACGAAGGCTTGCGCGGCGCCGACACGGGCGATATCCAGTTCCGCGCCCCGTTCGACGCCACCTACGACCTCGTGCGCATGCTCGACGGCGACGAGCCGCTGCGCCAGCAATTGCCGGCCTTCCAGATCATCGTGGCCGATGAATTGCACGACTTGAACGAAGCGTCGTTCCGCCTGCTGACCATGCTGATACGTCGCGGCAATGCGTTTTTCTGCGGCGCCGGCGACAAGGATCAAGTGATTTACACGTGGTCGGGCGCCGACCACCGCTTCCTGCGCCAGCGTTTCGAGCAGGAATTTCCCGCCTTGCAGCGCCTGCCGCTGACGGCGTCCTACCGCTACGGCCCGCAGCTGGCGCAGGCCGTGGGCGTGCTGAAAAACAAGGCCAGCGTGTCGGCCCTGTCGCGCGCCACCCACATCGAACTGCTCGAGTACGACCATGCGCAGCCGCAAGCGTGCAGCGCGCAGCTGATCGCCGCGCTCGAACACGCGCATGCGGGCACGACGGCCATCTTGCTGCGCGACCGCGACCAGGCCATCCGCGTGGAAACGGCGCTGTTCCAGAGCGGCATCGCGTATGGCCTGGTGGATATGAACAGTTATCTGCTGAGCCTGGAAGTATTGATGCTGCGCGGCATGGTCGCCATCGCCCGCAAGGATTTGCACGCGATCAAGAGCGGCCCGCGCCGCGGCGAGATACTCGAAGCCCTGGTGGCCTTCGCGGAAATCCCGTTTACGCGCGCGGAGTTGCAGCAAGCCAAGGCCGACGTGGCCAACTATCCCGACTTGCTGGAAGGCTTCTTGACGAACCAGCTGGCCAAGTCGCAGAACCAGGACAAGGCGGCGCTGACCCTGGCCGCCGTCGACTACCTGCGCGCGCTGCCCCCGGACGCCCTGGCGGGTGATGCGCTGCAGCACATCTTTGGCCTGATGCAGCTGGAACAGACGGCGCGCCGCATCTATGTCGACCCGGCCCAGGCGCGGGTCGTGGCCCGGTCCCTGCACGGTTTTATCGACGTGTGCCGCGAAGCGGGCGTGGCGCTGGGCGGCTTTGCCGGCTGGCTGGGCGAGATGGAAGACGCCGTGACGGTGTCGACCGGCAAGGCCAGACTCGTCATCGCCTGCATCGACCAGATCAAGGGCCTCGAATACAACCACGTGATCTTGCCTTACCTGGCCGTTGATGAGTTCCCGCGCAGCAAGACCGATCCGCTGGAAGAAGAGAACCGTTTTTATGTCGCCGCCACGCGCGCGCGCGACAGGCTCACCTTGCTCACGCCACAAGATCCCGCCTGGCGGAGCCGCTACATCGCCGCCCTGCAGCTCAAGATTGTTGCGTCCAAGTCATAGATCTTTTGCCGTGCGGCCGCTTTCTGCGAAAGACGAAAGCGGGCATACTGGGCTGGTGTGATTGACAGCAATCTAACCAGACAGGAGCAACTATGAAAGTGTTTTTAACGGGCGCAGCAGGTTTCATCGGCAGTTCCATCGCGGCGGGCCTCGTGCGCGCCGGCCACCAGGTGACGGGCCTCGTGCGCAAGCCGGAGCAGGTGGCCGAGCTGACTACCATCGGCGTGCAAGGCATCGTCGGCACCTTGAACGACCGCGAGCTGATCATCGAGCAGGCGAAGGCGGCCGATGCCGTCATCAATGCGGCCAGCAGCGACCACCGGGGCGCCGTCGAAGCCATTATTGAGGCGCTGGCAGGCAGCAACAAAGTGTTTCTGCATACCAGCGGCTCGTCCATCGTGGGCGACGCTTCGGGCGGCGAGGGCACGGAACAGATTTATGTCGAAGACAAGCTGCCGGCGCCCACGGCCGACAAGGCGGCCCGGGTCGCCATCGATGATTTGATCCTGGCCAGCGCCGCGCAAGGCGTGCGCGCCAGCGTGTTGTGCAACACCTTGATCTATGGCCATGGCGCCTTGCCGCGCGACAGCGTGCAATTGCCCCGCTTATTGAAACAGGCGCGCAAGAGCGGCATCGTGCGCCACGTGGGTCCGGGCCGCAATATCTGGTCGAACGTGCATATCGACGATGTCGTCAGCCTGTATTTGCTGGCGCTGGAAAAGTCGCCCGCCGGCACCTTTTACTTTGTCGAGTCGGGCGAGGCGGCTTTCCGCGACATGACGGCCGCCATCGCCCAGGCGCTTGACCTGGGGCCTGCACAGGACTGGCCGCTGCCCGAGGCGATTGCCGAATGGGGCTACGAGATGGCGTCGTATGGCCTCGGTTCCAACAGCCGCGTGCGCGGCGAACGGTCGCGCAAGTTGCTGGGCTGGCAGCCGCAGGGGCCGTCCGTGCTGGCATGGATCAAGCACGACATGCTGCAGCCGCCGCACGCCACGACTGCTTGATGCACCTCAGCAAAACCGCATCTGTGTGCGCTAGCGAACGGTGCTTTTGCCTGATCGGGAGTATGATGGCTTTGCTTGGTTGAGACGCACTGCCGTGAAGTTGGCGGCATGTTCGATCTTCCAGCAGGTCAGCCGGTCGCCTCAAGGATCGGCACCAGATTTCCGCCGCTGGCGCGCTTGCGCCAGGCGGCTGTGCACTGCAACTCCAGGTCGCGGTGTGAACTGCGAACCCCTTCAAGGCCGGCGCTAGCCGGTCTTTTTTTTGCCTGTCGTTTCCGCCGCCGCGCCATTCACCGCCACCTGTCCGCCATTCGCCGAAGCGCCGTTTGCGCGCGGCCCAAATCCGCGTATCTTTACGATCAACCAACTTCAAGGGGTGACCGTGAAACCTGAACCAGCTTATTGCCGCCGTACCCAGCTGCTGTGGGGCGTGCTGCTGATCGCCATCGGCGCCGTCATCCTGCTGGACCGGCTCGATGTGATCTATCTCCACGATTACTATGCACTATGGCATTATTGGCCGCTGATACTGGCCGTCTTCGGCCTCAACAAGCTGCTCACGCCCGTGTCCGCCAAGCAGGTACTGAGCGGCCTGTGGCTGATCTTCTTTGCCGCCTGGTGGTATGTGTCGTATGAAGAACTGTGGAACTTGAATTTCTACAATAGCTGGCCAGCCTTGCTGATCGCCTGGGGCGTGGGCCTCGTGCTGGAACCGCTGTTGAACAAACATTTTATTGCCTACCGGGAGTCCGAGCATGAAAAATAAACCGCCGCTGCACTCGCCATCGCAGATCGTGCTGGGCGTCATCGTTATCGGCCTGGGGCTGCTGTTCCTGCTCGATAACCTCGGTTTCATCAGCGTGCGCTACACCTTCCGCTTCTGGCCCACCATCCTCATCATTTTCGGCTTGCTGAAAATTTCGCAAAGCCATACCCGCTCCGGCTACATTCTCGGCGGCGTGATGGTCTTGCTGGGCTTGAGCTGGACCCTGAAAGCCATGGGCTTGTTCTATATCAATTGGAGCATGCTGTGGCCGCTGCTCATCATCGCCGCCGGCGTGGCCGTGGTGTCGAAATCCTTGCCCGGCGCGCAGCAGCGCCAGCGCCGCCGGCATTTTGCCGCGCCACCCGACGGCACCGCTGCGCCCGACGCATTCGGCCAGCCCAGGAATGGCGCCGTTTCCCTCGACAAGGAAGCAGTATCGGCAGCGCCCGGCGCCAGCGGCCAGGCGGACGACGACAGCATCATCGAAGTGACGGCCATCCTGGGCGGCTACGTGCGGCGCGTGTCGTCGCAGCGCTTCAGGGGCGGCGATATCAATGTCATCATGGCCGGCTGCGAAATCGACTTGCGCCAGGCATCGATCGAAGGCGAAGCCGTGCTCAACGTATTTGCCCTGTGCGGCGGCGTCACCATCAAGATTCCGCCCGACTGGAGCGTTGTGCTGCAGGGCACGCCCATTCTCGGCGGCTTCGAAGAAAAGACCATCGTGCCGCCGAACCAGGCCAAGCGTCTGTACGTGACGGGTTACGCCATCATGGGCGGCCTGGAAATCCGCAACTAGGCGCGCATGTCCGGGTCCTTGTCGAAGCGGCGCGGCGCCGTGGTGGTGTTCCTGGTGTGCATCGCGCTGGGCCTGGCCCTGGCCTGTATTTTGGCCAGGGTGGCCCACGCACCGTGGCTCAACGCCATCGTGCTGGTGGTGCCCGCCACGCTCGTGTATGCGATCGGTTCGGGCTTTTCCGCGTTTTACCTGTGCCGCGCCTACCCCTTGCACGCCCGCCATCCGCTCGCCATCGCCGGCGTGATGGGCGTGGCGGCCCTGTTCGCGGGCTTGCTGTGGGCTACTTTGCTGCAGTTTTTGAACAGCATCAGCCTGTTGCCGGATGTGCGCTGGCTGGGCGTGAACCTGACGCAGTCGCTGCTGGCCCTGTTCTTCGGCCTGGGCGCGCTGCTGTATTGCCTGGCTGCCGCCGTGCATTATTTGTTGCTGGAATTCGTGCGTGCCAGGATGGCCGAACAGCGGGGGCTGGAAGCGCAACTGACGGCGCAGGAAGCGCAATTGCGCATGCTGCGCACGCAAATCGATCCGCATTTCCTGTTCAACAGCCTGAACTCCATCAGCGCCTTGACGTCCATCAATGCGGCGGGCGCGCGCCAGATGACGGTGCAGCTGGCCAGCTTCTTTCGCCAGAGCCTGAGCCTGGAAGCGCACAAGCACATTACCGTGGAGCAGGAACTGGTGCTGATCCGCCACTTTCTCGCCATCGAGCAAGTGCGTTTCGGCGAACGCCTGCAAGTGGCGGAAGCCATCGACGCCGCCGCGCTGGCGTGTTTGCTGCCACCGATGCTGATACAGCCGCTGGTGGAAAATGCCGTCAAGCATGGTATCTGCGGCTTGACGGAGGGCGGGCTGATCGCCATCGAGGCCCGGCGCGTGGGCAGCCTGCTGCAGATTGCCGTGCGCAACCCGATTGATGCGGATCAAGGAACGGCCCGCGGCAATGGCGTAGGCCTGGGGAATGTGCGCCAGCGTCTGGCCGGCGCCTATGGCCACGAGGCCAGCGTGCACTGGGGCCGGCGCGACGGCCATTTCGAAGTGACGATTTCCATGCCGGCGCAGACCGGCGACACGGAGGAAGCATGATGCAGGCAAGAATGCGGGTCGCCATCGTCGATGATGAATTGCTGGCGCGCAGCGTGCTGCGCGAATACCTGGCGCGCCATGACGATATCGACATCGTGGCCGAGTGCGCCAACGGCTTCGACGCCGTCAAGGCCATCGCGGAACTGGAACCGGAACTGGTGTTCCTCGATATCCAGATGCCGCGCCTGGACGGCTTCGAAGTGGCCGAGCTGATCGGCGCGAAGACAAAGTTGATCTTTGTCACGGCCTACGACCAGTACGCCTTGAAAGCGTTCGAATGCCATGCCCTCGATTATCTGCTCAAACCGTTCAGCGAACAGCGCTTCGAGCAGGCGCTGGCCCATGCGCGCGCCAACCGCAGCTTGCCCGAAACTGTGCAAACGCTGGCGCGCGAGGCGGCCACCCGCGCGGCGCCCCTGGACCGCGTGCTGATACGCGACGGCGCCAAGGTCCACGTGATCGCCAGCGCCCGGATCGACTATATCGAAGCGCAGGACGATTACATCAGTATCCGTTCCGAGGGCAAGTCCTACCTGAAAAGCCAAAGCTTATCGGAACTGGAAACCCAGCTCGACCCCGCCAAGTTCCTGCGCGTGCACCGCTCGTACCTGCTCAATATCGACGGCATCCGCCGCATCGAGGCGGCGACGAAAGACAGCCACGTGGCCATCTTGCGCGACGATACGAGGATACCCGTGAGCAAGGCGGGGTATCAGAAGCTGAAGTTACTGGTTGGCTAGCTGCACATCCCACCACGTGGGCAAGAGTTGCCGGATTTCCGGGCGTGAAAAACGGTCGTCGATCAGATACCGACGACGCCCTTGTCCGACTGTGTGCGGATGACCCTGCCGGCGGCCTGCACCACCTTTTGCATGCCCGGATACAGATACGTGTAGTCGTAGCCGGAACCGAAGAGCTCGCCCATGCGCTGGCGGATCTGTTCGTTGACAGGGTTGATCTGCGGCAAACCGAGGGTGGCGATGAAGGCGCCGATCAGGCGCGCGCCGGGCAAGTCGATGCCTTCGCCGAAGGCGCCGCCGAGCACGGCAAAGCCGATGCCGCGCGTGTCCAGGCCGAAACGGCCCAGGAATTGCGCGCGGGCAGCATCGTCCATGCGGCGCGGCTGTTGCCAGAGTGGCACGTCCGGGTAATGCTGGGCGAACAAATGGGCCGTCTTTTCCATGTAGTCGAAGCTGCTGAAGAAGGCCAGGTAGTTGCCCGGCGTTTCTGCGTATTGCTTCGCCATCAATTGTGCGATGGGCAGCAGCGAGGCGGCGCGGTGCTGGTAGCGCGTGGAAATGCTGTCGGCCACGCGCACGGACAGTTGTTCCGCCTGGAATGGCGATTCCACGTCGACCCAGGCCGTGTCGGCCGGCATGCCCAGCGTGTCGCTGTAGTAATTCCACGGACTCAGGGTGGCGGAAAACAGGGCCGTGCTGTGGCTGGCCGCGAAGCGTTCTTTCAAGAACGGCGCCGGGACGATGTTGCGGATGCAGACGGTGGAACCCGTGTCCGTTTTGCTGACGTCGAACAGCGAATGCGCGCCGAAACTCTCCGCCAGGCGGTTGATCAGCAGCACGTCAAAATAAAAGCGCTGCAAGTCCTCGTCCAGCGCGGCAGCGTGCTCGGCCATGTAGTCGCCGATGGCCGTGGCCACGCCTTGCAGGGCGCCAAAGAATTTATCGGGCAAGGCCGCATGCACGTGGTAGTCGCCATCCTGCTCTTTTAATAACGCCGTCCACTGGCGCGAGAGGCGGTCCAGCGGCTTTTTCAAGCCCTCGGGCGCGAATTTGCGCAGCATTTTCAGGTCGGTCTGCGCCAGCTCGGCCGAATACATGCTGCGCGCGCGCGACACCATATTGTGCGCTTCGTCGACCAGCACGTTGACTTTCCAGTCGTGGGCCAATGTCATGCCGTACAGCATGGCGCTGAGGTCGAAATAATAATTGTAGTCGCCGATGACGACGTCGCTCCAGCGCGCCAGTTCCATGCCCAGGTAATAGGGGCAGATACCCTGCTGCAAGGCGATGGCGCGCACGGCTTCCTTGTCCAATATCAAACCGCTGGCCAGCGCCACCTCGCGCGCCAGCGGCAAACGGTCGTAAAAACCCTTGGCCAGCGGACACGATTCGCCGTGGCAGGCTTTGTCGGGATGTTCGCAGGCGCTGGTCTTGGCGCTCAGTTCCAGCACGCGCAAGGGCAGCAGCGGCGCGCTCTCCTTGAGGATGGCGCAGGCGTCGAGCGCCATCTGGCGGCCCGGCACCTTGGCAGCCAGGAAAAACAGTTTGTCGAGGCCATGCGCGGCCGTCGCTTTCAACATGGGGAACAGGCTGCCCACCGTCTTGCCGATGCCGGTCGGCGCCTGCGCCAGCAAGCCGCAGCCGCGGCTGCTGGCCTTGTACATGGCTTCGGCCAGCTGGCGCTGGCCCGGGCGGAAGTCCGCGTGGGGAAAGGCCATGGCCGTGAGCTGCGCGTCGCGGCTGGCCCGGTGCGCCATTTCCTGTTCGGCCCAGTCGAGGAACAGCGCGCAATGCTGCTCGAAGAACAGGCACAGCGCCTCGGCCGTGCATTCCTCGTGCATCACCGTTTCCTTCTGGCTCACGATATCGAAATACACGAGCGCCACGCGCAGCATGGGCAGGTTCAGCTGCTGGCACAGCAAATGGCCGTAGATGCGCGCCTGTGCCCAGTGCAGCTGGCGGTGGTTGGCGGGCATGGCATCGAGCTCGCCGCGGTAGGTCTTGATCTCTTCCAGCTGCCGGCGCGCCGGATCGTAGCCATCGGCGCGGCCGCGCACATGCAGGGGGCCGAAGTCGCCGCACAGGCTGATTTCGCGCTGGTAATCGTCGTCGCGCCGGCTCGTGACGGTGGCGTGGCCGGCCATGCCTTCCTGCGCCGTGGGCGAAGGGGTGAAGCGCAAGTCCAGGTCGCCCACCTTGGCCGTGAATTCGCACAGGGCGCGCACGGCGATCGTGTATTTCATGCCCCCTCCCATTGCAGGTAGCACACGCTGACGGGCATGGCATGCTGGGCGCAATAGGCGATCCAGCGCAGCTGGTTGTCTTGCAGGCGGTCGCCCGGACCCTTGACTTCGATCATGCGGTAGCGCCGTTCCGCCGGCCAGAACTGGATCAGATCGGGCAAGCCGCTGCGGTTGCTTTTGATATCGAGCAAGATGCGTTCGAACGCCTTTTTCAGGTGCGCGGCCGGCATGCAGGCCAGCGCCAGATCCAGCAAGCCGTCGCCCAGCACATCCCAGCTGACGAACGGCGAGACGATGCCGTGCTTGGCGGCAAGCGTGGCGCGTATCGTCGCTTGATAGGTGCCGTCGTCCAGCTGCGCCAGGCAGGCGGCGAAGTCGCTGCTGCGGCGCTGGTAGAAATCGGCGCTGTGCAAGTCGGCCGGGCCACGGTGAAACGGGTGGAAGAAGGCGCCCGGCATGGCCTTGAAGATGGCGGGCCAGCACAGCAGGCCGAACAGCGAGTTGATCAGGGTGTTTTCCACGTAGTACACGGGAGAGTCGTCTTGCATCAGGTGTTGCTGCACCACCCCTTCCACGTAGCACGCTTCGCCCGGATGCGGCAGCAGCAGGTCGATGCGGTCGACGGCGGCGGGGGCGCTGGCCGCCTGCTTCGCATGGCCCAGCTTGCGCCGCAAACGGGGGGCCATGCGCAGCAGCAATTGCTGTTCCGCCTCGCTTTCCGGCGCGGCCAGCGCGTTCGTCAGCCGGTCGTAGGCTGCTTGCGGCTGTTCATCTTTTTCCAGCACGCGGATGGCGCGGCCCCGCGCGCCCGGGTAGCGGCAATCGGGTAGGCGCGGTAGGCGGCGGGCCAGTCCTGGCATTTCTCCAGGTGCTGGGCGATCTGGAAACGCAGCTTGTCGCGTCGGCTGGCCAGCCAGGTATTGTCCTCGGGCAATGGCAGGGCGGCCAGTTCCTGCAGCACTTCGTCCGCCGGCGCGCTGTCGTTGTAGCGTTCGCGGCACTGGTGCAGTACTGCATAGTGTTCGATATCCTGGCGCGTGCGAAAACCGCGCGATTCGGGCGAAAATTCCACCTTTTCGTATTGATATACGCCCAGGTCGGACAGCACGAATTCCGACCAGTCCTGGTGATAGTTGCCAAAGTAAATCAGGCGCAGGCGGTCGCACAGCGCTTGCAGGCCGATGCGGTACAGCACGTCGCCGGAGGCCGGATGCCAGGCGGAAAACGGCTTATTTTCCCCATGCTGCCCGCGCAAGGCTTCGAACTGCTCGGCCTTGCGCGCCGCCTTCAGGGGAGCGGCGAGGTCGAAGGCCTGGGCGATTTCCCCTTTTTCAGCAGTTGCTCGAACAGTTCATCGAGCGCAATGACGGGATCGGCTTCCACCCAGCCCGTGTCCAGCAAGGGCAGGGCGGCCGCGCGCGTGTCGCCGATTTCCGGGTAATTGAGCTTGCTGGCGCGAAACAGACAGCCCTTGCGCATGACGAGGCGCACGAACAGGGCGCGCGAAGGCTGCGGCAGTGCGCCGAAGTCCGTGATGAATTGCGTTTCTTCAGGACTCAGCAGATCGGCGTAACGCGTGCTGATCCAGCTCAGCACGTCCTGGAAATTATCCAGATAGTACAGGGGATTTTCCAGGACTCTCAACATGGGGATGGCAATAGGGCAAGTTGCAAGGTGATGGCTTTTACTGTGTTTATATACAGTTTAAACCTTCAGCTGCCGCTTGCCCAGCGATTTTATGTTCAGTCAGCCGCGCTGTAGGCAAAACCGCTGTCGAACTTTTCGTAGGGAATGAATCTCCCGCGCAGGCTGGCCATTTCCACATCGGTCAGCAAGCCCCGGTGCGCTTCCGTGCGTCCTTTCGGCAGCGCCACCTCGTAATCGATGATGTCCCTGGCCAGCAGCGTGTGCAGGACCTGCGCCTGTTCCGGCGTCAGGTAGCGCGCATGCGTGCCCAGGGTGTTGGCCAGCTGCTCCCTGAATTCCTCGTCGCTGACCTCGTTGTAGGTATCCAGGTCGGCCATGCTGTTCAACAACATGTGGAACAGGAAATCCTGCAGGTTCTTTGCCAGGTATTGGGCTTCATTCTCGTCATGCCACAGCAGCACGACGGGCATGTCGCCGTTCTGTTCGCCTGATGCGAAAAAGCAGTAGTGGTCGCCCGCGCCCGTTTGCGCGAACGGGATGAAGCGCAAGGCGGGGTCGATCTGCCGGTAATCGTCCCCGTCCAGCAAGGTTGCCGCTTCTTCGGCAACGACATTGATATTGAGCAATTCGAAATCATCGGCATGCAGCAGCAGGGTGGGCTTGTCCTTCAATGTGGGATAGACCAGCTTGTACCAGTCGGGACCATATTCGCCCACGGCCAGCATGCCGTCGCGTTCCAGCTGCCGGTACAGCGGGGGATAGGTGAAGCCGTGTTGCTGTTCAATTTCTGACAGTGTCATATTTAACCTGTTAAATAAGATTCATGCGGCAATGATAGCCGAGGCGATGGCTTGCACGTTTCATTGTGACAATGCCCAGCATTAATAAACTTTTTTGTTTACTTATGCAGTATGACCACGTAGCCTTGCCAGACACTATTGATCGAGTCCGCATGAAAAACATCATCCTGATTTCCGCCGCCTGCCTGCTGGCGCTGTTGTCGACCATCGGCGCCTCGCTGCCCTACCCGATCCTGCCGCCCCTGTTCGCGGCCGAAGCGCCGAATGCCTTCAACAATTTCCTCGGCTTGCCGTCGAAATTGCTGTTCGGCCTGGCGCTGACCATCAACCCGCTGGGCTTGCTGATCGGCTCGGCCCTGCTGGGGCCCTTGTCCGACCGCTACGGCCGCCGTCCCTTGCTGATGCGCACGGCCGTGGGCGCCGCCATCGGCCACGCGATCACAGCCTGGGCGCTGGTGATCCAGTCCTACCCCCTGTTCATCGTCGCCCGTTTCATCACCGGTTTGCTTGAAGGCAATGGCGCCGTGGCGCGCGCCATGCTGGCCGACCAGCTGACGGGGCCGTTGCGCCTGCGCGCCATGTCGTGGCTGAACGGCGCGTTTTACCTGGGCTGGCTGGTGGGGCCGATCTTGGCGGGCGCGACCCTGGGCTGGGGCGTGACGGTGCCGTTCTGGATCGCCGCCGCCGCGCTGATGCTCGTCGCCGTGCTGGTGGCCGCGGGCTTGCCGCGCGAAACGCCATCGCTGTTGACGACGTCGTGGTGGCAGGTGGCGCGCGACCGCCATTCGCTGAACCTGCTGCGCCATGAGGAGCTGCGCACCCTGTTCATCGTGCAGCTGGCGCTCACCTGCGGCGTGGCAAGTTTTTATGAGTTCTACCCGCTGTGGCTGGTCGAGACGGCCAATTACCATGCGCAGGAGATTGCCTGGGTAAACGTGGGCCTGTGCGGCACGATGACGGTCACTTCCTTGCTGGCGGGCGGTCCCAGCCGCCATGCGCCGCTGCTGCGCGCCAGCTGGTATGCGTGTGGCGTGGCGCTGGCCGTCGGGATTTTGGCGCTGGGTAACATCTGGGTGGGCATCGCCGCCATCGTGCTGTTCGGCATTCCGAATGCACTGTACAACACGGTGATACAGGGCTGGTGCGCCGAGCGCTTCAGCGCGCACGGGCAGGGCGCCGTGATGGGCTTGCTGGCCACCACCTTTTGCATCGCCAACATCGTCGTCGCCTTGAGCGGCTCCGTGCTGACCCTGATCGACACGCGGCTGATCCTCGTCGCGGGCGCCTTGTCCGCCGCCTGGGCCGCGTGGCGCATGGCGGCCTGGCGCCGCCAGCTGGCCGGCGAGGTTGACGCCAAGGCGGTGGCATGAACACTGCCGAACAGACCCTGTTCCTGCTGAAGATGCGCGGGCCGCAGACGGCGCAGCAGCTGGCGGCCTTGCTCGATATCACCTCCATGGGGGCGCGGCGCCAGCTGGAAGCGGCGCTAGAGCGTGGCCTGGTGGACTTCGAGGACGTGGCCGACAAGGTGGGGCGCCCGTCGCGGCGCTGGCAACTGACACCGGCCGGCCACGCGCGCTATCCCGACCGCCATGCCGGCCTGACCCTGGAATTGATAGCGCAAGTGAAAACCCTGTTCGGCGAGGAAGGCCTGGATAAACTGATCGGCGCGCGCGAGCGCAGCAGCGAAGCCGCTTACGGCAAGCTCATCGACCCGCAGCTTGCGCTGGCGCAACGGGTGGACAGCCTGGCGCGCGCGCGCGATGGCGAGGGCTACATGGCCCACGCGGTGCCGCAGGACGATGGCAGCGTCTTGCTGGTGGAAAACCATTGCCCGATTTGCGCGGCAGCCACGGCATGCCAGAATTTCTGCCGCTCGAGCTGGCCATCTTTCAGCGGGTATTGGGGGACGATTGCACGGTGGAGCGCAGCGAGTATTTGCTGGAGGGAGGGAGGCGCTGCGTGTACAGGATCGTGCCGGTGGGGTAAAACCCGGCGAAGGCTGGGGTCGTACCCTGCAGGGTACGACCCCGGTATCTGCTCCTGGGGCTTGTTACTTTTTAGCCGCCTTCGGCTTGGCCGCAGGCGCCGCCTTTTCAGCCGCGGCGGTGGCGCCGGCCGTGGCTTTTTCCGAGGCCTGCGCCACTTGCGCGCTGGCCTTGGCGATCTGCTCTTCCACGGTCTTCACGGCCTGTTTCGTGGCCTTGGTCACTTGTTCGTAGCCGAGGAAGGCGTTGTCGATGGCGGCCTTGACGATGGCGACGGCGTTTTCCGAGCCGGGCGGCACGTTTTTCGTGACGTCGTAGATCAGGGCGCTCAGATTGCTTTTCGCTTCGGCCACGTGGGCTTCGGCGGCCGTGGTGAATTCCGTGTGGATTTCCCTTGATGATGTCGTCGAGTTGCTGTTTATATGCTTTTGCGCCTGCCACGCCCGGTTGCAGCTGGGCAGCGGCGGCAGCCATGGCGGCCTTCGGATCCTTTGCCTGGCTGATTTCCTTACCGGCGGCAAGGCCATCCTCGATGCCGGACCTGGCGGTAGCCATGTTCAGCGCCAATACCTGCTCCACGCCTTGCACGGCCTTGGAGGTGAGGGTGTTGAAGGTCATCAGCTGGAATTCAAACAGGGCCTTGGTGGCCGATGCGAATTGTTCGGGATTCGTAAACATGTGGTCTCCTCGGTTTGAATAGATACGTTCTTATCGTTCCATACTCTTTCGACGCCGCAATGCCATCGCTTGATCTCAAGCCGGTGCCCCGTGTGGTCATGGCCCCATTATTTAACAAGCGCCGGTTTTTCGCAACGGCTATCTTTGTACGGTCCCGAGGCCAGTTCCCAGCCAAATCCCAGGGTGGACTGGGCGCACGCCAGGGTCCCGTCGATCTTGCTGCGCCATTGGTACCAGGGCGCCGGTCCGGCCGAGGCGTATGCGCAGGCAGCCAGCAGGGCCGTGGCAATCAGGTATTTCATAAGTGCTCCGAAAGAATAGCTTGCCGGCATTGTAGCGCGCCGGCCGTTCAGGGCGCGGGCGATTGCGGCGCCGCGGCGGGCAGTTGCAGGGTGAAGGTGGTGCCGCTGGCGTCGCCGGTGCTGCTGGTGGCGTCGATATGGCCGCCCAGCACGCCCGTGACGATGTTGTGTGCCACGTGCAAGCCCAGGCCCGAGCCGCCGGAACCGAGCTTGGTCGTGAAGAAGGGGTCATAAACGTGCACGAGGTCGTCGGCGGCGATGCCCACGCCCGTGTCGGCGATGGACAGGGTGATCGTCTGCCCGTCGTCGCTGCCGCGCGCGGTAATGGCGATGGTGCCGCCGCTGCGGCCTTCGAAGGCGTGGCGCAGGCAGTTTTCCAGCAGGTTGCTCAGCACCTGGCCCAGCGGCCCGGGATAGCTGTCCATGGCCAGCCCGTCCGGCACGTCCTGCGTCAGGCTCAGGCCGGCGGCCTTGAGCGGCGTGGACATGGGCAGCATCAGCTCGGCGATGAACTGGCGCAGCAGGAAGTGGCGGCGCTGCGAGCTGGCGCGGTCGACGGCGATCTGCTTGAAGCTGGAAACCAGGTCGGCGGCGCGCTGCAGGTTGCGCAGCATGATGGCGTCCGCCTCGCTGGCCTGGGTCAGGTAGGCGCCCAGTTCGGAGCGGCGCAGGCCGTCGAGAAAGCTGGCCTGGATTTCGCGCGTGCGTTCGGCCATCGTGGTGGCCACCACCAGGCCGTTGCCGATCGGCGTATTGAGTTCATGCGCGATGCCGGCCACCAGCGCACCGAGCGCGGCAAGCTTGTCGCGCCGCACCAGTTCTTCCTGCGTGATGGACAGGTTTTCCAGCGCGGCGGCCAATTCGCGGTTCGTTTGTTCCGAGTGTTCCTTGGCCTGCGTCAAGGCAGCCGTGCGTTCGGCCACCAGCTCTTCCAGATGGGCGCGGTGGCGCTGCAGCTCGCGTTCGTGGCGCATGCGGCCGATGGCGATGCCGGCCAGGTCGGTGGCCGTGTCGATCAGCTCCAGGTCGCGCGCGTCGGGCTGGCGCACTTCGCGGTAATACATGGCGAACGAGCCGAGTACATTGCCTTCCTGGCCGAAGATGGGGCGCGACCAGCAGGCGCGCAGGCCGAACGGCGCGGCCAGCTCGCGGTAGGGTGCCCACAGCGGGTCGTGCATGATATCGCTGACCACCACCGGTTCGCGCAGGAACATGGCGGTGCCGCAAGAACCCACGCCGGGGCCGATTTCCACGCCTTCGAGCAGGGCCATGTACTCGGCCGGCAGGCTGGGGCCGGCCGCGCTGTGCATGCGGACGCCGTCGTCGTCGAGCAGCATGATGGAGCAGAGCACGCCGCGCGACTGGCCTTCGATCAGCAGCAGCAGCTGGTTCAGCGTAGGGACCAGGGGCGACCCTTGGCGACCATTTCCAGCAGGGCGCTCTGGCCCGAGCGCATTGCTTCGGCGAGGTTGCGCTCGGTCAAGTCGATGATGCGCGCATGCACGAGCTGGCGGCCCGGCACGGACAATCGCATCAGGCGGATTTCGCAGGCGATCGGGTGGCTGTCGCGGTGGCAGCAGTTGGCGCGGAAAACGACGATCTTGCCTTGCAGGGTATCCTGGATCTTTTCTTCCAGCAATTGCGGCGAGGCGCGGCCATCGCCCTGATGCTGGGGAAACAGCGGCTCCATGCCGCCTTGCAACAGCTCGGCCAGCGGCATGCCGAACAGGTCTTCGGCCAGGTGGTTGGCGTCGATCAGCAGCTTGTTGTCGATATCGAACAGCAGCACGGCGTCGGGCGAACCGGCCAGGATCGAGTGGTAATTGACTTCCAGCGTTTGCGGATGCACGGGGCGCGGCGGCGTGGCGGGAGTGGCGAAGGGACGGGCGGCGGGTGCCTCGGCCTTGTGCAGCGCCAGTTCCATGAGGATTTTTTCCGCCACGTCGCGCGCATTGAAGGGCATCTTGATGTAGTCGGAAGCGCCGGCACCCACGCTGCGCCCCTGCTCCTCGGCGCTGGGGGTGGCCGACATCAGCAGCAGCGGCACGCTGTGGCGGCCGCCCGCATTGCGCAGGCGCATGCAGGTGGCGCCGATATTCGTGCCCGCCAGGGCCGCGTCGAGCAGGATCAGGTCCGTGCCGCCGGCTGCCAGTTCCACGCCTTCGTCGATATCGCCCGCCAGTCCCGTGCCCAGGTTATGCCGGTCCAGCACATACAGCAGTTCGCGCACATCGTTCGGCGAGTTGCTGACCAGTAGCACATTGGCCCGGTCGGTGATGGAAGATATCAACTGATTCATGGTGTCGCGCCCTTACGCGTTTCATGGGCCTAGTATTACATCAAGGCAAGAAGGAGTAAACGATAATTCTTGATGATCAAAAGCAATCCGTTCAAGCCGCATTTTGCGCTGCCGGTGCCGCTTCCACGTCGGCGCGCGCCTGTTCGATGCGCGGATAGTTATCCTCTATCCAGTCGACCAGCACGGCCAGGCGTTCGGCCGCCTCGCGTCCCAGCGGCGTGAGGCTGTATTCCACCTTGGGCGGGATCACCAGATACGCCTGGCGCAGCACGAAACCGTCGCCCGCCAGCGCTTCCAGGGTTTGCGCCAGCATTTTTTCGCTGACGCCGCCCACTTCGCGGCGCAGCTCGCTGAAGCGCCGCGTACCGCTCAGCAGCACTACCAGCACCAGCACGGCCCAGCGGCTGGTGAGATGGCTGAGCACGGCGCGCGACGGGCAGGCCGCCGCCAGCAGGTGCGCGCCCTGGTTCTGGCGGGCGAGGGCGGCGCGCAGGCTGGCGCCGGGAGTGTCTGTGGGCATGATAGTTGGCCTGAAAAAAATTTAATTTACACTTACCAAAAGGTACGTACTTACAATAAGTAAGTAATAGCCCTATTATAGGGTTTTACCACCCACGTACCAAGGAGAAATCATGATCGTCATTACCGGCGCCACAGGCAACCTGGGCCAGCACGTCATCGCCAGCCTGCTGAAATCCGTCCCCGCATCCAGCATCATCGCCGCCGTGCGCAATCCGGCCAAGGCCGCCGGTCTGGCCGCCCAGGGCGTGCAAGTGCGCCAGGCCGATTACAACGACGGCGCCAGCCTCGACGCGGCATTCAAGGGTGCAACGAAAATCTTGCTGATTTCGTCCAGCGAAGTGGGCCGGCGCGCGCAGCAGCACCAGAACGTCATCGATGCGGCCAAGCGCGCCGGCGTGGCCCTGCTGGCCTATACCAGCGTCTTGCGCGCCGACACGTCGCCGCTGGGCCTGGCCGCCGAGCACGTCGTCACGGAAGCGGCCATCCGCGCCTCCGGCCTGCCGTACACTTTCCTGCGCAACGGCTGGTATCTGGAAAACCATACGGAACACCTGGCGCCCGTGCTCGAGCATGGCGTCGTGCTGGGCGCGGCGCAAGACGGGCGTTTCTCGTCGGCCGCGCGCGCGGACTACGCGGCGGCCGCCGCTGCCGTGCTGACGGCGGCACAGCCGCAAGCCATCTATGAACTGGCTGGCGACCACGGCTTTACCCTGGCCGAGTACGCTGCCGAAGTGGCGCGCCAGTCGGGCAAGGTGATCGTCTATAAAGATTTGCCGCAGGCGGACTTCAAGGCGGCGCTGGTGAGCGTGGGCGTGCCGGAAGGCTTTGCCGAACTGCTGGCCGATTCCGATGCGGGCGCGGCCAAGGGCGGCCTGGAAGACAATGGCAGGCAATTGAGCGCGCTGATTGGCCGTCCGACGACGACCCTGCCTGACGCCGTGAAGGCGGCGCTGGCCAGATAAGGGGAGGGTGCCGCAGGTTGGGGAAACCGCGCGGCATTCTGAAATGAAAAAAGCCGCAAACTCGTGAAAGTTTGCGGCTTTTTTGCGAATTAGGTAATGGTGCCCACGAAGGGACTCGAACCCCTACACCGAAGGCACATGGACCTGAACCATGCGCGTCTACCAATTCCGCCACGTGGGCACTGATGCTGCTGCTACTTGTTGCTGTATCTCACTACTGTACTGCTTTACTGCGGACTACAACGAAAACGACTCGTTGCTGGTGGTGCCCACGAAGGGACTCGAACCCCTACACCCGAAGGCACATGGACCTGAACCATGCGCGTCTACCAATTCCGCCACGTGGGCATTGTGCTGCTTTTGCTGCTCGTTGCTACTATCTGCTACTTTACTGCGGATCACAACAATGAACAACTTGTTGCTGGTGGTGCCCACGAAGGGACTCGAACCCCTACACCCGAAGGCACATGGACCTGAACCATGCGCGTCTACCAATTCCGCCACGTGGGCATTGTTACTGCTTGCTGCTTGTCGCTGCGTGTTCTGCAGCGAGGACAAAATCATAAGGGCTGGCGCGCATTCGGTCAATCAACATTTTGCACTTTTCTTCAAGAAACATGTTTTTTGCCTGAAAACGGCTGTTCCCTATGAGAAAAGGCTAAATCTGCCTCTTTTTTCAGCGCTTTTTCGCCTGTTTCTGTCCTTGGGCTTGCCGCGTGGCCCGGTCGCCGCTGTGCGGCCAGTCAAGTTATGTTGGCGGGAGGGGAGGGATGTCTGGCGCGGAAATGAAAAAAGCCGCAAACTCGTGAAAGTTTGCGGCTCTTTTGCGAATTAGGTAATGGTGCCCACGAAGGGACTCGAACCCCTACACCCGAAGGCACATGGACCTGAACCATGCGCGTCTACCAATTCCGCCACGTGGGCACTGATGCTGCTGTGACTTATTACTTTTACTGCTCGAGTACTTGTTGCAAAATAACTTTACAGCAATTCTGCTATTATAGCGGCTTGAAGAGTTTTGCGCCAGATGAGCTTTCGCTCCATACTGCACATCAACCCTGTACCGCTTTCCTGCAACTGCATCCCCGTGAAGGTTTGTCGCTGCAAGAGACCGAGATTATAGAGCAATATTTGCCGAAGTCAAATGCATTGCGCAGCTTTTCTCCTTTTTTTCATCGGCGGGCGTCTTGTACTGTTTCCGACACGCTGTCCGTTAGGCAAACCAAGGCGTCCTCCGGTACACTACCGGACATCACCGTGTCAATATTGACGGTGATGTCATCGGTCTTTGTCTTCCGTTTGATCACTGTCAATAACAACTATAGAAATACTTTTGAGCCAAAATAACCACACCATCCCCAGCCGGGAGGACATTCTCGGCATATTCCGCAGCGTCAACGCGCCTCTCGATCCGCAGTCTCTCGGGAAAACGCTGCAAGTGCATGCCGATTCCATGGATGTCCTGGTCCGTCGCCTGAAGGCGATGGAGCGCGACGGCCAGCTCAAGTCTGATGCCAGCGGTGTTTTCAGCCTGGCCGACCAGAGCGCGCTCGTCGCCGGCCGCGTCACCAGCCACCGCGACGGCTTCGGCTTCGTCATTCCCGATGACGCCAGCGCCGACCTGTTCCTGCCCGAGAAAGAAATGCAGAAAGTACTGCATGGCGACAAGGTCATGGCCCGCATCGTCGGCACGGACCGCCGCGGCCGCCCGGAAGGCACGATCGTGGAAGTCACGCAGCGCGCCAATACCCACGTCATCGGCCGTTTGATCCAGGAAAACGGCACCTGGGTCGTGGCGCCGGAAGACCAGCGCATCGGCCAGGACATCCTCGTCACCGGTTCGCTGGGCAAGGCGAAGGCCGGCCAGATCGTCAGCGTCGAGCTGACCGAGCAGCCGATGCGCTTCAAGCAGCCGGTCGGCAAGATCGTCGAAGTGCTCGGTGCCCTGGATGACCCCGGCATGGAAATCGAGATTGCTGTACGTAAATTCAACGTGCCGCACATCTTTTCTCCCGCCGCCCTCAAGCAAGCTGAAAAACTGCCGTTCGAAGTGCGCGCCGCCGACCTGAAAGACCGTGTCGACCTGCGCGACGTGCCATTGGTAACCATCGATGGCGAGGATGCGCGCGATTTCGACGATGCCGTGTATTGCGAACCCGTCAAGGTTGGCCGCGCCAACTGCTTCCGCCTGATCGTCGCGATTGCCGACGTCAGCCATTACGTGAAGCCGAACGACGCGCTCGATATCGATGCGCTCGAGCGCAGCACCTCCGTCTACTTCCCGCGCCGCGTGATTCCGATGCTGCCGGAAAAGCTGTCGAACGGCTTGTGCTCGCTGAACCCGGCCGTCGACCGCCTGACCCTCGTCTGCGACGCCGTCGTCAGCGACAAGGGCGAACTGAAGGCCTACCAGTTCTACCCGGCCGTGATCCACTCTGCCGCGCGCCTCACGTATGACGAAGTCGCTGCCGTGCTGGGCAACACCAAGGGACCCGAAGCGGCACGCCGCGCGGACATCCTGCCGCACCTGCAAAACCTGGAAGCCGTCTACCGCGCCTTGCTGAAAGCGCGCACGGAGCGGGGCGCCATCGATTTCGAGACGACGGAAACGTATATCGTCTGCAATAGCGCCGGCAAGATCGAAAAGATCATCCCCCGCACGCGCAACGAAGCGCACAAGATCATCGAAGAGTGCATGCTGGCGGCCAACGTCTGCGCGGCCGATTTGTTGCTGCGCAACAAGCATCCTGGCACTTACCGCATCCACGCCAGCCCGACCAAGGAAAAGCTCACGCAAGTGCGCACCTTCCTCAAGCAGGTCGGCCTGAACCTGACGGGCGGTGACACGCCGTCGGCATCCGATTACCAGACCCTGATGCAGCAGATCAAGCAGCGTCCCGACGCGGCCCTGCTGCAGACGATGCTGCTGCGCTCGATGCAGCAAGCCGTCTACAGCCCGGACAATATCGGCCACTTCGGTCTGGCCTACGAGGCGTATGCCCACTTCACCAGCCCGATCCGCCGCTATCCTGACTTGCTGACGCACCGCGCCATCAAGGCCATTCTGCAAGGCAAGAAATACGAGCCGAAGCTGTCCGATAAAGTCGTGCTGAACACGAATGTGTCGAACGCCACGCGCAAGCAGCAGGCGAAGGACAAGGCCGACGGCAAGCCGAAGAAGACCGATTTGACCATCTGGGACGCGCTGGGCGTGCACTGCTCGGCCAACGAGCGCCGCGCCGACGAAGCGTCGCGCGACGTGGAAGCCTGGCTGAAGTGCTACTTCATGCAAGATAAATTGGGCGAAGAGTTCACCGGCACCATCACCGGCGTAACCACCTTCGGCGTGTTCGTGCAACTGGACACCCTGTTTGTCGAAGGCCTGGTGCACGTCACCGAGCTCGGTACCGATTACTTCCAGTACGACGATGCGCGCCATGAATTGCGCGGCGAACGCACGGGCAAGCGTTATCAATTGACCGACCGTCTGACGGTGCAAGTGGCACGTGTCGACCTGGAAACGCGCAAGATCGACCTGCGCCTGGTCACGGATGCGGAACTGGCGGGCGAAGATGCGCCGGCCAAGCCGAACGGCGGCGGCAAGCGCAAGGGCGAAAAGAAATCCATGGTCAAGCCCGGTCCCGCGACCGAGCAGCGCCACGAGATCAAGGCCAGCGTCAGCAACGGCGGCAAATCCGGCAATGGTTCCGGCGGCCGTGCCAATGGCGCCAAGCCTGCCGCCAAGGCGCAAGCCAAGGCAGCGCCGAAGGCGGCAGCAGCGCCCAAGGCAGCCGAGCCGAAGCGCAGCAAGAAACCAGCCGCGGCACCTGCCGCGGTGGCACCACGAGCAGCAAAAACTGTATCTGCATCAAAAACAAGCAAGAAGAAACGATAAATAATGAAGAATAAAATGATTTTCGGCTTCCACGCCGTCACCTCGCGTCTGCGTCATGAAGCGTCGTCCGTGGAAGAAATTTTCGTCGATGCCAGCCGCGTCGACGGCCGCATGAAGGACATGATCGCCGCCGCCAAGGCGGCCAACGTGCGCGTCATGCCCGTCGATTCGTCGCGTCTCGATAAGATCGTCGGCACGCGCCGTCATCAGGGCGTGATCGCGTTTGCTTCGCAATTGTCGCTGGCGCGCAACCTCGACGAGCTGCTGGACGCCATCGACGGCCCGCCGCTGCTGTTGATTCTCGACGGCATCACCGACCCGCACAACCTGGGCGCCTGCCTGCGCGTGGCCGACGGCGTCGGCGCACATGCCGTCATAGTGCCGAAGGACCGCGCCGTGGGCCTGAACGCCACGGCTGCCAAGGTCGCCAGCGGCGCCGCCGAAACCGTGCCTTACATCACCGTGACGAATCTGGCGCGCACCATGCGCGAACTGAAGGAGCGCGGCATCTGGCTGATCGGCACCTCGGACGACGGCGAAAAAGGCTTGTACGAAGCCGATTTCACGGGCCCGACGGCGCTCGTCATGGGTTCCGAAGGCGAAGGCATGCGCCGTTTGACGCGCGACACCTGCGACATCCTCGTCAGCATCCCGATGTTCGGCTCCGTCGAGAGCCTGAACGTGTCCGTGGCATCGGGCGTGTGTCTCTACGAAGCCCGCCGCCAGCGCATCGCGCTGGAGCCGAAATAAGCGGACAAGTCCTCAGCGTGCCGTTTGCTTGATCTATTTTTACCCCAAAAGCAAATCCTGGGGTCGTACCCTCAGGGTACGACCCCGGCACTTTCGCCTTTGGGTTGAGCGTACTTGATAAGCCGCCGCCCTTGAGGCGGCGGTTGTTTATCTGCCTCTCCGGCAGCACGCCGCCGAATACGCTACCATTTGCGTTCCACCTTATCCATTTTCATTATGTTCCACCACCTGCGCGAAGATATCAACAGCATCATTGAACGTGACCCCGCCGCCCGCAATGGCTGGGAGGTGCTGACCTGTTATCCCGGCCTGCACGCCATCGTCATGCACGGCTGGGCGCACTGGTGCTGGACGCGGCGCATGAAGTGGGTGGGGCGCTTCATCTCCTACCTTGCCCGCATCATCACGGGCATCGAAATCCACCCTGGCGCCGTCATCGGCCGCCGCGTCTTCATCGACCACGGCTTCGGCGTGGTGATCGGCGAGACGGCCGTCGTCGGCGACGATTGCACCATCTACCAGGGGGTCACCCTGGGCGGCACCTCGCTGCACAGCGGCGCCAAGCGCCATCCGACCTTGGAGCGGGGCGTCATCGTCGGTGCCGGCGCGCAGGTGCTGGGCAGTTTTACCGTGGGCGAGTACGCCAAGGTGGGCTCGAACGCCGTGCTATTGAAACCCGTGCCGTCGGGCGCGACGGCCGTCGGCAACCCCGCGCACATCGTGCAAAAGGATGTCAGCGCCTTGCGCGAAGGCAGCACGGCGCACCTGTTTGCCGCGTATGGCGTCACGCCCAACGGCGACGATCCCCTGTCGAAAGCCCTGCAGGGCCTGATCACGCATGCTGTGGCGCAGGAGCAGCGCATCGAGACCATCCTCGCCACCCTGAAGGCGGCGGGCATATGCTGCCAGGGCGTGCCTGAATGTGATAAATTTGATTCTGAGCAAATGAACAAGCTGGTTGATTAAGGATACAGGATGAACACTGATGTGACGGCAGGCGAAAAAGGCAATGACAATCCGAATCTGCTCGACCCGTTCGAGATCCGCGTGCTGGCCGTGCTGGCCGAAAAGGAAGCGCTGACGCCGGACAGCTATCCGCTGTCGCTCAACGCGCTGACGAACGGCTGCAATCAATTGTCCAGCCGCGACCCCGTCATGGCCCTGTCCGAGGAAACCGTCTACGACGTGCTGCAGCGTTTGATGCAGCGCAAATTCGTCAACGGCATCACGCAGGCGGGCGCCCGGGTCGCCAAGTACGAACACCGCATGCGCATCAAATGGTCGCTGGAACAGGACAAGCTGGCCATCCTGACGATCCTGATGCTGCGCGGCTTGCAGACGGCGGGCGAAATCCGCAGCCGCAGCGGCCGCGTGCATGAATTCAAGTCCGTGGCGGAAGTGGAATCCGGCCTGCAGTTTCTGATCGACAAATACCCGCCGCTGGTGGCGAAGCTGGCCGTCGCCCCCGGCGCCAAGGAGCCGCGCTACGGCCATTTGCTGGGCGGCGAGGCAGCGCTGGCGCAGAGCGAGACGGCGGCCGGTTTCGCCGGCGCCGTCAGCGCGCCGCAGCAGGGCAGCCGTGTCGCCCAGCTGGAACAGGAAGTGCTGCAATTGCGCAGCGATTTCGATGGCCTGGCGGCGCAGTTCGAGGCGTTCCGCAAGCAGTTCGAATAATTTTCCGGCCACGCGCCTATTGGGCCTGCGCGTCGAAATAGGCGGTCCAGGTGAGGCTGGACGCGGCAAGCCCCTGCGCCTTGCCAAATTGCGCCATGGCCCTGCGGGGTTTTGCCAGTCCCGCCAGGGCCACCCCCAGGTTGTAATGGGTATGGCTGTCCGTCGAGCCCAGCTTGAGCGCCGTTTCCAGTACGTTGACGGCGTCCCGATACTTGCCCTGGTCGCACAGCACGGCGCCCAGGCAAGTGATCAGGGCGGTGTCTTGCCGGGCCCCTTGCCAGGCGCTGCGCAACACGGCTTCCGCTGCCGCCATGTGCGCATCCCATTGCCCGGCATCGCCTTCGGCCAGCGTTATATGAGCCTTGCTCGCGGCGATGGCGTCCATTGCCGCCTTAGTCAGGCCAGGCGGCGGAATTGCTTCCGGTTTCATAATCGACGCTGGCGGTAAACTCCCAGTCATCGGTGTCGCGCCCGGTCTTCTCGGACCAAGCCTCGGGAGCGACGCTCAACAGTTCTTCCAGCCACTCGTCCGTTTGATCGGGCATCAGCGTGGGGTTGGCCAGCACGCTGTCATACGTGGCCTTGCCCGAGCCGACGACGAAACAGCGCGCATGCAGGAAACCGTCATCCGACTTTCCTGAATTGCCGGCATGGTCCGCAAACACCTTGCCATCGAGCTGGTACAGTGCTTGAGCCAGGCACTCTTCGAAGCCCTTGATGTCCTTGACTGGCAACTCGGCGAGTGCTGCGATCAATGGTTCCACCGCAGCATCGGCGTCGCCGTCTTCCAGGGCTGCACGGTCGATTTGTTCTATCAGCTGCCAAAATTTTTCTTCGTTCATTGTTATTCCCTGGTAAATAGTCAATCGATACGGAAAGAGGTCAGGCATGCAATACCGGTGGCGCGAGTCGTCCCGTCTGTGCATCTTGAGCTTGTTTAGAATATCATCTTGCTCGAATGCCAAGCGCGCGGTTTCCCTAAGTAACTATTTTGCGTTCAACACCCCAAACAATTCGAATAAGCGGCTTTTACGCATGAGTTTTTCCTTCCTGTGCCGCTCCTGCGGCGAGACCCACACGGGCATGCCCGGCTTCGGCGCCGACGCACCGTGGCTGTACGAGCAGATGGCGCCCGCCGAACGGACGGCGCGCTGCCAGATGGACAGCGACGCCTGCATCGTCGACGAAGAATATTGCTTCGTGCGCGCCACCATCGACGTCCCCGTGCATGGCTCCGACGAGCCATTCAGCTGGGGCGTGTGGGTGTCATTGAGCGGCGACAGTTTCGACGCCTGGGACGCGTGCTTCCATGAAGCCAGGCGTTCGCACGTCGGCCCCTTCTTCGGCTGGCTCAGCACGCGCCTGCCTGCCTATCCCGACACCTTGAACCTGAAAACCCGCGTGCACCTGCGCGACGACGGCCTGCGCCCGGCGATCGAGCTGGAGCCGACTGACCATCCGCTGGCGGTGGAGCAGCGCGACGGCATCACCGCCGAGCGGGTGGCCGGGCTGTATGCGCAGCTGCTGCATGGCAGCTGACCGCCCGCCAGGTGCCGCTGCCGAGCTCACCGACTGCGCCAGGGGCTCGTCGCGACGGCAGAAGCCGCCATGCATGCGAATGTGACAATGTGTGACTTTTTTTGCATGGCATTTCGTTATGCTCTCGTGCCGCCATCCCATACGGTGAATCATCCGCCACGCTGACGACCAGCCTGGCGGTACAGACATGCATGCAACTACAGGCGGAGAGCGATATGCTAGTGTTAAAGGGTATCTTGTTGTTGTTTATCATCTTTTTTGGCATTCCCAATCAGATCATCGACTACAAGCACCGCAAGAAAAAAGCCTATGAGCCAGGAGATGCGTGGGCTTATTATTCCAGGCTGAGCAAGGAGGGCAGCGCCGAGGGCAAGTTCATGATGTGGTCAACCTACTGCGGCATTGCCTTCATCGTAGTCGTTCTGGCGTATCTCGCCTTGGGTCTGTTTGGGACCCACCGGTGACCGCCTGCGGCCGGCAAGGCCCGGCCGCCCCGTGGTTCGACCAGCACGGCCCCGCCTGCCGTGGCGTTGCCTGCACGCGCATCGGGCATTTACCGCTTCCATACCCCCCTACGGCAAGCAGGTCATCCGCAAGAAGTACAACTCCGCTGCCCAGCTCATCATGCCGGGCATGACGGCGGCCGTTGCGCCGGAAGAAAAGAAGGAGTGCAAGCGGGCCGCGTACGTGCCGGCGAGCACGGAGCTGCGGGCCAGTCTGCCTTGCAGTATGGATAGTAGGTTCTTCCGACGGCATGCAAGCCGCCCTCGGCAACGAATGGGATGCCATATGATGATGCGAAATGTCTTGACCTTGCTGCTGGCGGCAGGGGTGATTGACGTGCATGCGCAGGGCGACAGCGGCGCGGTGACGGCCCGCAAGGCGCGCGTTGAGAGCGGCTTGCTGCAGCCCGTTGCCGTGCGCGGGGCGCCTGTCCATGCCATGCGGCTGGCCGAGCGGATGCATTCCCTGAACGTGCCGGGCGTGAGCCTCGCCGTCATCAATGCCGGCGCGGTGGAATGGAGCGGTTCCTACGGCGTTGCCGACGCGCGGACGGGCCGCCCCGTCACCTCCGGCACGCTGTTTCAGGTAGCCTCGATCGGCAAGCCGGTGGCCGCCCTGATGGCGGTGCGGCTCGCGGCCGAGGGAAAGATCGATCTTGATGAAGACGTCAACCGGCGGCTGCGCCAGTGGCAGGTGCCCGGCGCGCAGCCGGCCGTGACGGCCCGGGCGCTGCTCAGCCATACCGCTGGCATGCAACATTCGGCTTGCCAGGCTACGGCAGCGATGCACCGCAGCCGACGCTGCTGCAGGTATTGGCCGGCTCGCGCCCGGCGACGAATCCGCCCGTCACGGTAGATGCCCGCGTGGGCGGCCGCTACGCGTATTCCGGCCTTGGTTATGTTGTGCTTGAGCAATATCTGAATGACGCGACTGGCCGGCCGTTCGGCGTCCTGGCCGGTGAAACGGTATTTGCCCCGCTCGGCATGCGCGATACGCTCTATGCGCAGTCGCTGCCGCCAGCGCTCGCCACGCGCGCCGCATCTGGCCATGCGGCGGACGGCAGCGTTGTAGCGGGAAACTGGCGCGCCTATCCGGAACTGGCCGCAGCGGGGCTATGGAGCACGGCCCATGACCTGGCGCTGTTTGCGCTCGCCGTCCAGCGCGCTGCATCGGGACAGGATGGGCAGCTGATCACGCCGCAGCAGGCAAGGGCGATGCTGACGCCCGTGCGCGGCAGTTATGGCCTCGGTTTCGAACTCGATCATGCGGCAGCTGAACCGGCATTCCATCACAGCGGCTCGAATGCCGGCTACAAGGCGCTGCTGTTTGCGTATGAGCGTACGGGGCAGGGCGCGGTCATTCTCGCCAATGGGGATAACGGCTGGATGCTGATAGAAGAAATCGCGCGCAGCATTGCTGCCGAGTATGGATGGGAAGACTATCGCCCGAGGGAACGCGTCGCCGCCCAGCCGAATGCCGCCTTATTCGCCCGGTTTGCCGGTGATTTTGGCGTGACCAACACGACGCTGCGCGTCAGCCACGAGAATGGCCGTCTGTATATCGCCGGGCCGCCGGTCGGTCCGGTACCAGTGGAATTGATCCCGGCAGGGGACTACGATTACTTCATGCGTGAAAAGGATGCTACATTGCATTTCGATAAGAATGGCGACGGCAGGATCCAGACCCTTATCTTTGTCGATGGCCGGCCGCGCCAGGGTACGCGGCTTGCCGAGGCAGTGCCGCGCGTCGATTAGCGGATCCAGGGCCAGGGCGGCCGTGCGGCAGGCGCCGCGAAATTGCCGCAACGCTATGTTGCTGCGGCCGCTCCCTGTCGGTACGGCCCCGTTTCCGGTATCATTCGGCATGAATAAGATTTCTTTCCAACCATTTGTCATCGGTGTCGCAGGCGGTAGCGGCAGCGGCAAGTCCACCGTATCCCAGCAAGTGCTCGCTTCGTTCGGCGCCGACATGGTCTCTGTCGTGATGCAGGACGACTACTACCGCGACCAGACCCACCTTTCCCCGGAAGTACGCCGCCAGCAGAATTACGACCATCCGCAGGCGTTCGAGTGGCCATTGCTGGTACAGCACATCCAGGCCTTGCGCAACGGCGAATCGATCGAGATGCCGGAGTACGACTTTACGCTGCACAACCGCTCCGACAGGACCATTCTGGTCAAGCCGGCCCCGGTGATCGTGATCGAAGGCCTGTTTGCCCTGTATGACGAAGACTTGCGCGACATGATGTCGCTGAAGATCTTTGTCGACACGGCCTCCGACGTGCGCTTCATCCGCCGCATGCAACGCGATATCACGGAACGCGGCCGTTCCGTGGAAAGCGTCATCGAGCAGTATCTGGAAACCGTGCGCCCCATGCACAAGCAATTCATCGAACCGACCAAGCGCAATGCCGATGTCATCTTGCCGCACGGCGCGAATGGCCCCGCGGTCGACATGATTACCGCCAAGGTGGCGAGCGTCATCGGCCGCCTGAAGCCGGCCGGCTGAAATTGGCCAGTTGCGGTAGCCCGCTGCCTTACCGCTCCCCCAGCGACTCCGAAAACGTCTTGGTGATCGGTTTTGTGAGGTAGCGCAAGACCGTCTTGCGGCCCGTGTTGATTTCGACGGTGGCCGTCATGCCGGGCTGGATCAGGATCGGCTCGCCATTCTTGCCCATCAGATTGCGCCCGCTGGTCTTGATCTGCACGCGGTAGTAGGGCTGCTCGTTGCCCTTGTTGTCTTCGCTCAAGGTGTCCGCGCTGATGTAGCTGACGGTGCCGCGCAGGCGGCCGTAGATGCCGTAGTCGTAGGCGTCCAGTTTCACGGCCGTGGGCAGGCCCGGCTTGATGAAGGCGATGTCGGCCGGCTTGACTTTCGCCTCGATGATCAGGTCGTCGTCCGTCGGCACGATCTGCAGGATTTCCTCGCCCGGCCTGGCCACGCCGCCCAGGGTGGTGAGCCGCACGTTGCGCACGATGCCGTCCGTGGGCGCGTAGATGTCGGTGGAACCCAGCTGCTCCTTGCGCTGCGTCACCGTCTGCAGCACGCCGGCCAGGTCTTCCTGGGCTTTCACCAGGTCCGTCTGGCTGTCCTGCAGGTATTTGTTGCGCCGGTTGGTGATCTGCGCCTGGATATCGACCACCTGCCGCCGCAGTTTCAGCACCTCGGCGCGGCTGACGTCCCCCGTTTCCAGCAGCGGCAGATTCATTTCCAGCTCTTCCCTGATCAGCTTCATGGCGCTGTCCAGCGAGCCCACCACTTCGGCCTGCACGGCGCCCTGGCGCTTGCTGAACAGGGCCAGCTGGTTGGCGCGAAATTCCGGAAACGCCTGCAGTTCGGGCGGGAACTTCGGCGCGCCGCCAAACACCTCCGCCTGCAGGCGCGCCACGGCCGCCTTCAGCCCAGCCGCCTTGGCCGTGCTTTCCAGGTAGCTCGTCTCGGCCCGCGTGCGGTCGAAACGGGCCAGCAGTTCCCCTTTTTTCACGATGCTGCCTTCATGCACGCGCAGCTCGGCCAGCACGCCGCCGTCGGCCACCTGGATGATCTGGTTGCGCGAACTGGCGATCACCTGGCCGTTGGCGCGCGTGACCTGGTCCAGCTCCGCCCACGACGCCCAGGCGATGACACCCGCCAGCGCCGCCGTGCAGCTCCAGATCAGCACCCGGCCCCGTTTGGCTTCTTCCCGCGCTTCGACCTTGGCCAGTTTCATGCGACGGCTCCTTGCGCCACGGGCGCGGTTGCGGCACTGGGTACGGCCTGCGGCTTGCCCGACAGCTTGGCCAGCACAAAGTCGCGCGGCCCGTCGAGCAGCACGCGGCCCGCCTGCAGCACCACCAGGCGGTCGAGCAGGGGCAAGAGGGCGTTCTTGTGCGTGGTGGCGACCATGGTCACGCCTTCGGCCGCCAGTTCGCCCAACAGTCCGACGATGCGCGCCTCCGTCTTCGCATCCATGGCGCCCGTCGGCTCGTCGAGCAGCCAGATTTTCGGCTTGGCCAGCAGCAGGCGCGTGACGGCGATCAATTGCCGCTGGCCGCCCGATACGCCGCGCCCGCCCTCGGTGATGGCCAGCGCCAGGCCCCGTGGCTGGCCCAGTATCAGCTCGATCAATCCCGTGCGTTTGGCGGCCGCCAGGATCGCTTCCTCGCCCGGGTCGGCCAGTCCCAATAGCAGGTTGTCGCGCAGGGTGCCGCTGAACAGCCGCGTCTCCTGCGGCAGGTAGCCGATCATTTCGCGCACCACGGCCGGCGCCAGCAGGGCCATGTCGACGTCGCCCAGGTACACCTTGCCTTCGGCCGGCTGGTACAGCCCCGAGGCCAGTTTCAGCAAGGTGCTCTTGCCCGAGCCGATGGCGCCCACCAGGCCGACGCGCTCGCCGGGGCGGATGGCCAGGTTGTCCACTTCCAGCGCCACCTTTTGCGCACCGCCATACGTAAAACGGATGCGTTCGAAGCGCAAGCCCGTATCGAGGCTGCGCGGCGTCAGCGCGAACTGCGCGTTGTCCGCTTCGTTGGGCAGGCTGATGACCTGTTCCAGGCCGTCGATCGAGGCGCGCGCATGCGCCCACTGCACCATCACGGCGGGCAGCTGCACGATGGGCATCAGGGCGCGGTTGCTGATGATGGTGCACGCCATCAGGGCGCCCATGGTCATCTGGTTCTCGGCCACGAACCACGCGCCCATGGAGATCAGCGCCACGTTGGTCAGCTGCTGGAAGGCGGCCGTGATGTTTTGCGACAGGGCCGCATAGTCGCGGATATTCTGCTCCGCGTGGCTGGTCTCGGCCACCAGTTCGGCCCAGCGCGCCTGCATCATCCATTCCGCGCTGCTGCCCTTGAGGGTTTCCACGCCATCGACGGCTTCCACCAGCAGGCCCGCCTTGCGGTTGCTGGCGTTGAGGTTCCTGCGCGTGTGATTCTCGATGGCGCGCTGGAACATCAGGCCGCACACGAGGGCCAGCGGCAGGGCCACCAGCGGCACCACCACCAGCGGCCCGCCGATGATGGTGATCATGGCGAGAAAAATCAGCGCGAAGGGCACGTCCGTGAGCACGAACAGCGATGTCGACGTGAGCACGCCGCGCACCATTTCAAAACCTTTTACCTGCGCCGCCAGGGTGCCAACCGAGGCGGGGCGCGCTTCCATGCGGATGCCCAGCATGCGCTGGAAAAACCACTCGGACAGTTCATGGTCGACGTCATTGCACGAGTGGTCGACGATGCGGCTGCGCACCTGCTTGAGGATGAATTCCAGGCCGATCGACAGGGCCACGCCCACCACCAGTACCCACAGGGTGCTGAAGCTCTGGTTCGGGATCACGCGGTCGTACACCTGCATGGAAAACAGCGACGTGGCCATGGTCAGCAGGGTCACCAGCGTGGTGGCCAGCACGGCGTCGATAAACATGCTTTTCTTCAGCCACAGGGCGTTGCGCACCAGCCCCAGTGCGCCGGGACGCGCCGTGCTCTTTTCGGGACGGCGCGGCAGGCCCACGCAATCCAGGCCAGCCAGCGATGCCAGCTGCAAGGTGCGGCCATCGATGCCTTCGCCGCGCCAGGCGCCGTCGGCGCCGCGCGATTGCAGCAAGCCCCAGCCCGTGCTGGCGCTGTAGACGGCGAACGGCAGCTCGCCCGGCGTCGGCGCGTGCAGCGCGCGCGCCGCGCCCTCCAGTCCGGCCGCCTGCCAGATGGCGGTAAGGATCATCGCGGGCGCGCCGTTGTCGTCGACGTCATCGAGCAGGCGCTGTAGGTCGGCCAGGCGTGCGGCGGGCACGTGCTGGCCCTTCAGGCGGGCGGCCCGCTCGATGAGTGTCAGCAAGCCATGTTTGAGGGGGGTATCCACGCTGTCTCCCGGTTAGATTCTGCGGCGGTCAGTTGGCGCGCATCGACGCGGCGGGCGCCGTGCGCCCGGCCAGGGTGCCCGTTTGCGCCGCCAGGCGCAGGCTGGCGGCAATCGCCTGCGCGCGCGTGTCTTCCAGCGAAAATTGCGCCTGGGTCGCTTCGCGCACGGCGTTGAGCACATCGTTCCAGCTCTTGCGGCCGATCACGTACTGGCGTGCGTACGATTCGAATACCTGCGTCGAGGTGGCGCTGGCCTCGCCCGCGTTGCCCAGGCGCTGGCGGCTGGCCTCGGCCTCGTTCCAGTCCAGCGTGAAACGTTCGCGCACATCGCGCTCGGCCGCATCGTGCGCGGCGCGCGCGCCTTCGCGCCGGGCCACGGCGGCATCCACGCCGGCCTTGGCCGACAGGCCGGCGCCCGGCTGCGCCTGCAGCACCAGCATGGCGCGCGTGCGGTTGTCGGCATTCATGCCGCCCGTCGGCTTTTCCATGCGCAGCACCACTTTCGGCATGTAGGCCGAGCGCTGCAGGGTGATGTCCGAGTCGGCGGCCTGCGCCTCGAAAGCGAGGCGGTGCAGGGTGGGGGAGTAGCCGATGGCCTGGCGCATGACCCGCTCCAGGCTGGCGTCGGGCAGCGGTTCGCCCACGCCGATGCCGGTGGCGCTGACGAGGCGCACGGGTTTGCCGGCCAGTTGCGACAGCTGCGCCAGCGCGTTGTCCAGCGCCTGGCGCGCATTCGACACGTCGTTGGCGGCCTGGTAGGCGCGCGATTCGGCCAGGCGCTGATCCGTCTGCGAGCTGACCGACTGCGCCACGCGGCGCTTGATCATGTCCAGCAGGCGCTGGTGCTCTGCCAGGCCCGCTTCCGCCGAGCGCACGCGCGCCGTCTGGCGCAGCGCTTCCGTGTAGGCGGCAATCACGCGCAGGGATAGGCTCAGGCGTTCTTCCTCGATGGCCGCGCCCGCCGCGTCGACCCGGCTGCCGGCGGCATCGATGCCGGCGTCGATGCGCCCGCCGCTCCACAGCGGCTGCTCGATGCGCACCACGCCGCCCGTTTCCTGCGAACCGGCGGGCACTTCCGCCGACAGGCTGGGAAAGCGCTGCCATTGCGCGCCATCGAGCTCGGCGCGCGCGGCCGCCTGCGCCGAGCGCTTGCCCTGGACGGCCGGATGGCTTTGCAGCGCCTGCTGCAAGACCTGGTCGAAGCTCCAGGCGGTGGCGCCCTGGGCGCCGGCGAAAGGGGATGCCGATGCCATGGCCACGGCCGCCAGCAAGGCCGCGATGCGTGGCAGAGAGAATAATGCTGCGGAACCGCTTGATCTCATCCCGTATTTTTCCGGCACCAGGCCTGACGCATTTCAAGGTATGGGCGGGAGCGCGCTGCCGTGCGCTCCCGCTGCCGTGCCAGGCGCGGCGCCTGGCGTGGAACCACGGCGTCAGACCACGAAGTTGGCGGCCGTCAGCTGCGTGATGTTCACCCCGCTCAGCAGCACCAGCGCCGTGTCGATGGCGTTGGCGTTGCTCAGGTCACTCGAGTGATACACCGTCACGGCGCCGCTGTTTTGCGCATCGGCGATGACGATGTAGCCCTGGCCGGACAGGACGCTGTTGTCGGCCGCGATGGCGCTGGCGGCCGCGCCGATCGACACGGCCGTGCCGTCGAAGATGAACAGGTTGTCGTTGCCAAAGTCGGTGCCCACGTTGACGTTCACCGCTACCGATGCCGTCAGGTGGGCGATGGCCGACATGTCGATCACGTCGCCGCCGGCGGCCGGCAGGCCCGTGCTGAAGTCGGCCACCGTCAGCGGGTTGTGCAGGGCGTTCTGGCTGAGCATGAACAACTGGCTCGCATCGGTCAGGTCGGCCTGGGCCTGGGCTGCCGCTGCCGCTGCGGCATCGGCGTTCGCCGCCGCCGTCAGCGCGTTGGCGTCCGTCAGGTCCGCCTGCGCCTGCGCTTGCAGGGCGGCGTTGGCGGCCGCGTCGGCTGCCAGGTGCAGGGCGTTGGCGTCCGTCAGGTCGGCCGTCTGCGCCGCCGCCAGCGCCGCTGCCGCTGCCGCATCGGCGGCCTGGGTGAGCGCCAGTGCGTCGGTCTGGTCGGCCAGCGCTTGCACGGCGGCGGCGTGGGCGGCGTCCGCATTCGACACGACGGCCAGGGCATTGGCGTCCGTTTGCGCGGCGATGGCATTCGCTTGCGCCAGGGCGATGTCGGCTGCCTGCGCGTCGGCATTGGCCTGGGCCGCCGCCGCGTCGTCCGCCTGCGCCGCGTTTGCATTGGCATGCGCTTGTGCCGCAGCCGCTGCCGCGCTGGCGGCGGCGGCATCGTCGGCTTGCGCCGCTTGCAGGGCCAGCAGGGACGCGGCTGCCTGTGCCTGCGCCAGCGGCGCGGCGGCATCGGCTGCATGGGCGGCCAGCGCCGCTGCCGCGGCGTTATTGGCGTTGAGGGTGGCCGCCGCCGCAGCCGCGTCGTCGGCCTGTGCCTGCTGCGTGAGGGCCAGCGAGGCGGCGGCCTGGGCGGCAGCTGCCGCGGCGGCGGCGTCGTCGTTCTGTGCAGCGGTGGCCGCTGCCAGTGCGCTGGCCGCCGTCGCTGCCGTGCTGACGGCAAGGGCGTCGGCGGCGATGGCTGCCGTGTGCGCGGCGGCGGCGGCGGCGGCATTGGCCGCAGCCTGGTTGGCCGCCGTATCGTCGGCTTGCGCTGCCTGCGCGGCGAGCAGTGCGGATGCCGCTGCCGCGGCGCTGGCGGTGGCGGCCGCATCGGCGGCTGCTGCAGCCGTGGCTGCCGCTTGCGCGAGGGAGGCGGCAGCTGCGGCATCCGCTGCAGCCTGGTCGTCGGCGACGGCGGCGTTGTGCGCGGCCTGGGCGTTGGCGGCGTTGGCCGCTGCCAGCGCTGCCGCCGCGTCATCGGCTTGTGCCGCCTGCGTGGCGGCCAGGGTAATGGCGGCGGCCGTCGCTGCCGCTGCTGCAGCGGCATCGTCGGCATGCGCATTTTGCGCTGCCTGCTGGGCGGCGGCTGCCGCGGCGGCGGTGGCGGCGACGTTGGCGTCGGCAGCGAGGGCCGCGTCGAGCGCCAGTTGCGCATTCGCCGCTGCCGTGGCGGCCGCTGCCGCCGTGGCGTCGTCGGCCTGGGCATTGAGGGTGGCGGCAAGGGAAATGGCCGCTTGCGCCGCCGCGGCTGCCGCGGCGGCATCGGCATTTTGCGCCGCCACCGCCGCCGCATGCGCCGCAGCCGCATTCGTGGCAGCGGTGGCGGCCGCCGCATCGTCGGCCTGGGCCGCTGCCAGTGCCGCATGGGCCGCTGCCGCATTGGCATTGGCCTGGGCCGCGTCATCGGCCGCGCTCTGGGCGGCGAGGAGGAGGTTCAATTTCAGGGTCTTGTCATTGTCGGCATCCGTGGCGTTGGTATCGGCCGTCACGGCGGCGTTCAGGTTGGCGATGGCCGCGTTCAGCGCGGCATGGGCATCGAGGGCTGCCGTGTCGGCCAGTTGCGCGGCCAGGGTGGCGGCCGCCGAGAGGGCTGCCGTATGCGCGGCATTGGCGGCGGCATCGTCGGCGGCCAGCGCCGCGCTGGCGGCTGCCAGCGCGTTGTTGGCCGTCGTGGCAAGGGCCGCCAGGGCGCCATCGGCCAGCAAGGCCGCATCGGAAAGGAGCTGGGCCGCCGCTGCTGCCGCCGCCGTGCTTGCCGCCGTGGCGTCGTCGCCCAAGGCGGCATTGGTGGCAGCGAGCGAGGCGCTGGCAGTCAGTATCGCCGCGTTGAGCGTCGTCGTGGCGGCAGTCAGGGCCGCTTGCGCGTTGCTGGCCGCCGTCGCTGCGGCGCTGGCGGCGTTGTCGTCGGCCAGGGCCTGGTTCAGCGCGGCCAGCGCGCTCGCTGCCGTCGCCGCGGTCGTGCCGACGGCGAGATCGGCCGCCTGCGCGGCTTGCGTGGCTGCCAGCGAGATGGATGCCGTGAGGGCGGCCGCGGCGGCCGCGGCATCGTCCGCTTGCGCGTGCTGCGTGGCGGCGGCCGAGATGGCGGCCACGGCGGCGGCAGTGGCGGCAGCCGTGTCGGCGGCGGTAGCGGCGGCGGCGGCCGCCGTTGCATTGGTGGAGTTCAGCACGGCCGCGGCGGCGGCCGCATCGTCGGCCAGGGCCGCATTCAGCGAAGCGAGCGCGTTGGCGGCGATGGTGGCGGCGCTGGCGGCGGCATTGTCGGCGTTTTGTGCTGCCTGCGCAGCGGCCAGCGAGGTGGCGGCCAGAGTCGCTGCCGTCGCTGCCGCCAGGTCGTCGGCGATGGCGGCGGCGGTGGCTGCGTTTGCCGTCACGGCGGCAGCGGCCGTGGCGGCCGCATTCGCGTCAGCGGCCAGTGCCGCATTCAGGGCGGCCAGGGCATTGGCGGCCGTCGCGGCCGTCGCGGCGGCGGCCGCATCGGCCGCCTGCGCGGCCTGGGCCGCTGCCAGCGAGGTGGCGGCCACGCCGGCCGCAGTCGCCGCAGCCGTATCGTCCAGTTGCGCCGCCGTGGCTGCCGCCTGGGAAGTCAGGGCCAGGGTGGCCGCGGCGGTGGCGGCATTGTCGGCTGCCACCGCATTGTTCAGGGCCGTCAGCGAGGCGGCCGCCGTGGCCGCCGCCGAGGCGGCTGCCGCATCGTCCGCTTGCGCCGACTGTGCGGCGGCGAGCGACAAGGATGCCGTGGTGGCGGCAACGGTGGCGGCCAGCGCGGCCACCAGGTCGAGCGGGTGGGCCGCCGAATAGGCTGCCAGGGCAGTGGCATTCGCGGCGTCGTTGTTGGCGACGGTGGTCAGCGCGGCCGCATCCGTCAGGGCGGCCTTGGTGGCGGCCACGGTGGCGGCCGTGACATTGAGCGTATGTTGCGTGCCCAGCAAGACGGCGTCGGTGAGGCCGGCGACGCTGGCGGCGGTCGCGGCGGCGGTGGCATTGACGGTCGCCACCAGGCCCAGGGCGACGGCATCGGTCAGGCTGGCTGTGGTTTGCGCGGCGGTAGCGGCAGCCGCGTCGACGGTTGCCGTCAGCCCCAGGGCGACGGCGTCGGTCAGCGCGGCGGTGGCGGCAGCCGTGTTGGCGGCGGCCGTGGCGGCCGTCGAAACGGTGCCCAGGGCAACGGCATCGGTCAGGTTGGCGGTGGTAGCGGCCAGGCTGGCGGCCGTGCTGGCGGCCGTCGAGACGAGGCCCAGGGCAACGGCATCGGTGAGGTTGGCCGTCGTCTGGGCCGTGGCGGCGAGGGCGGCATTGGCCGTGGCGACCAGGCCCAGGGCCGTGGCATCCGTCAGCGCGGCGGTCGCCGCAGCCGTGTTGGCGGCGGTGGTGGCGGCCGTCGAGAGGGTGCCGAGGGCCACGGCGTCGGTCAGATTGGCAACATTGCTTGCCGTATTGGCGGCCGCAGCGGCAGCGGCGGCGGCCAGGCCCAGGGCGGCGGCATCCGTCAGGTCGGCCGTTGTCTGCAAGGCGGCAGCGGCGGCCGCATCGGCCGTGGAGGCAAGTCCCAGCACCGTGGCGTCCGTCAGCGCTGCCAGGCTGGCGGCCGAGGCGGCGGCCAGGCCATCGGCGGTGGAAATGAGGCTCAGCGCGGCGGCATCGGTCAGGCCGGCCGTCGTGACGGCCGCGGCGGCGGCCACATCGGCGGCCGACGATACTGCGGCCAGGGCCACGGCGTCGGTCTGGCTGGCAACAAATTGCGCCGTGGCCAGGGCGTTTTGCGCCAGCGTATTGGCGGCCGTCAAGGTGGTGACTGCTGTCTGCGCGGCAA
The DNA here is from genome assembly GCF_056037845.1 of Janthinobacterium sp. TPC_1. Lineage (NCBI taxonomy): Bacteria > Pseudomonadati > Pseudomonadota > Betaproteobacteria > Burkholderiales > Oxalobacteraceae > Janthinobacterium > Janthinobacterium sp. TPC_1. The sequence goes on from NZ_CP195157.1 coordinate 3,769,358, forward strand.
CTTCAGCGGCGGCGTCGGCAGTGGAGATGATGCCCAGCGCGCCGGCGTCGGTCAGCGCGGCCGTGGCGGCGGCGCTCGTGGCGGCGGCCTGAGCGGCGGCAGCCGCGCTGACGGCGGAGATATCGATTCCGCCCAGCTGGGCGGCCAGTTCCGCCGCCGAGACGGCGCTGGCGGCGGTGGCGGCAAGCGCTGCGGCGTTGGTCAGGTCGGCGGTGGCTTGCGCGATGTTCGCCGTCAGCGCATCGGCGGTGGAAATGCCGGCAAGGATGGTGGCATCGAACAGCGCGGCAGTGATATCGGCATTGTCGGCATCGAGCTGCAAGGTATTGACGGTGGCCGTCAGGTCGACGACGCTGGTCTGGCCAGCCGTGACGTTGGCGGCCAGGGCGGCGAGGTTGGCGAGATTGAAGGCATTCAATGCGACGTTGACGTCCAGCAGGCTGGCTTGCATATTGGCGGCGGCCGCATCGGCATCGGCCTGGTCGGCGGCTTGTTGAAGAGCAACGACATCGGTTTGGCCGGCAACGGTTTGTGCATTGGCGGCATCGCTGGCGGCCGCCGCATCGGCAGCGGCCAGGGCCGCCGCATCCGTCTGGTTGGCCGTCGTTTGCGCCGTCAGCGCGGCGGCGGCATCGGCGTCGGAAATCACTTGCAGCGCGGCCGCATCGGTCAGCCCCGCTTGCGTGGCGGCGCTGGCGGACGTGCTGGCGGCCGCATCGGCCGTGATTTGCAGGGCGGCCGCGTCGCTCAGACTGGCGGCGGCGACGGCATTCGCGGCCACGGTGGCGGCGGCGGCTGCGGCGGCGTCGAGTACGGCGGCATCGGTGGCGTTGGCGGTGACGGCCGCGGCAGCCGCGGCGGCGGCGTCGGCATCGGAAATCAGGGCCAGTGCCGCAGCATCCGTCAGGCCGGCCTGGAATTGCGCGGCGTCCGACGCCAGGGTGGCGGCATCGGCGATCAGCCCCAGGGTTGGCGCGTCCGTCATGTTCGCCTGCGTCTGTGCATTGGCGGCGTCCGTCGCGGCCGCATTGGCGGCGGCCTGCAGGGCGACGGCGTCCGTGGCGTTGGCGATCGAGGCGTCCTGGGCGGCGACGCCGGCAGCGGCGTCCGCTGCCATGCTCAAGGCGACGGCATCGGTCAGGCCCGCTTGCGTGCTGGCCGCGGCGGCGGCACTCGCTGCGGCGGTGGCGGCGATGCCCAGTGCGGCGGCGTCGGTGGCGGCGGCGAGGAGGGCGGCATTTTGTGCGGCGGTCGTGGCGGCATTCGAGGCGGCGGCCAGGGTGGCGGCATCGGTGGCGGCGGCCACGCCGGCGGCTGCGGCGGCATTGGCGGCATCGGCATCGGAGACGAGCGCCAGGGCGGCGGCATCCGTCAGGCTGGCCTGGATGCCGGCGGCGACGGCAGCGTTGGCGGCGGCGCTTGCCGCCAGGTCCAGCGCGGCGGCGTCCGTGGCATTGGCCAGCGCCGTGGCGGCGGCGGCAGCGGCGGCATCATTTGCCGAGATGACACCGAGCGCCGCCGCATCGGTCAGCGCTGCCTGGGTGTTGGCGGCGTTGGCGACGACGTCGGCCGCATCGGCGATGGCTTGCAGCGCCGGGGCGTTGGTCTGGTCCGCTTGCGTCTGCGCCGCATCGGCGGCGGCGTGCGCGGCGGCGGCGTTGGCGGCGGCCGTAGCGGCAGCCGCATCGGCGTTTTGTGCCGAGGTGGTGGCGGTCTGGGACGCGGCGGCGGCGTTGGTGGCAGTAGCGGCAGCAATGTCGTCATTCGTGGCGGCGGTAGCGGCCGCTTGTGCGCCGGGTACGGCGGCGGCCGTGCTGGCCGCCAGCATATCGTCGCTGGTGGCGTCATTGGCGGCGAGCAAGGCTGCTGCCGCGGCGGCGGCGGCCTGCGCCGCCAGCTGGTCTGCCTGGATGGCGGCATTCGCCGCTGCCAGCGATGCTGCTGCCGTGGCAGCTGCCGCGGCGGCTGCGGCGTCATCGGCCAGGGCATTGGCGGCGGCGGCGGCCGCTGCGGCGGCGGCCAGCACGGCGGCGTCGGTCACGACGGTGGTGCTGGACTGATTTCCTGTACCGCCCTGGCCGCCGGTGGAGCCGCCCGTGCCCGTGCCACCGGTGCCGCCCGTGCCCGTACCCGTACCGCCGGTGCCGCTACCTCCTGTCCCCGTGCCACCCGAACCGGCACCGCCGGCCGCGGCACCGCCTCCGCCGCCGCCCGCTGCCGCGGCAATCAGGCCAAGGCCGCCGAGTACGCCCAGCACGCCAAGTCCGCCCTGCCCATCTGTAACGCCGGCTCCGGCTCCGGCACCCGCGCCAGCCGAAGTGCCGGCGACATCGACGACACTGCCGCTGGGGATGCCGGCGGCGCCCGCGCCAGTGCCCGCCGCACCCGTGGCAGCACCGTTGTTATCGCTTTGCGGCGTGCCGAGGTCGGCGCCAGCCTGACCTGCGGCCGCGCCGCTGCCGCCTGCGGCCAGGGCCGCCGCTGTCACGGCCGCGGCCGTGCCCAGGGCGGCGGCATTGCCGTTATCGGCGCTTTCCGTGACTTCCACGACATTTTCAGGCGGCATGGTCGCACTGGCATCGGCCCCTTTTATCAGTTCATCTTCGTCATATTGCTTGCGGTCGCCATTTTTTGGATTGAGGGCCTTTTTTGCGGGTGTCGCGATCTTGGCGGCAGCGCCTTCGGCATTGACGGGAACTTGTGCTGGATTCGGGGTGGTGGCCATTTGAAATTCTCCGGAATAGGTTATGTGTTCGTTCAATTTTTCAGGATATTAAAAATCAATAATGAAATTCTTTTCCTTGATTACTCCGGCGAGGCTTGGGCCGTGGTCGAACTTGGGTATTGCTGATGTGGGTGATGAAAGTAAAACATAACTGGAAAAAAAGCGCTGGCACAACAGAACACTTATTCAGAGATATTAAAAATATCATTTTTATAGTTGTTTCGCATGGTGCTATTTTTTCGTATGCTGTTTCGCCTGCAACTGGCTGGTCAGGCGATACTCAGCGGCAGGGAACGGTGTTGGCGTGTGGTCCCTAGCTGTATCCTCCTCTGGTGATGGTTTCAATTTTGAAACTTTCAATTTAATTTTGATCACTTTTCATGCCACTATTCTGTCAAGCTTTGCGCAAGTGAATAATCACGAATTGTCACGAAATGGGACTTTGCGGCTGAATCTGCTGACATGCTCCGGTATTTCCGCATTGTTTATTAAAAAAACATATCGCTATCGAATTGCAAGCTGTTGCTTTTTTGTATGGAAATTGTCAAATGTAATTGGGAATAAAATACGATAGAAATAATTATTTGTAATTCTTATATCGTATTATTGCTATCAATTGAATAGCCTGAATGCGGTAAGGGATCTTTCATAATAACTATCAGTGCGGTAGTTATTCTTTCAGGACGGGGATTGGGGCGGAAATGGAAAACGCCCCGACGGGCGGGGCGTTTTTTTTACGGGGCAGTGATGTTGCGCCGTCAGCCTTCCTCGCGCCAGCGGCGCAGGCGGATGGCGGCGTAAATCAGCGCGGCGCCCGCCGCCGCACCGAGCCAGACGGCAGGCAAGGCCAGGCTGGACCAGGAATTGCTGAATACATCGATGCGCGTCATGTGCGAGCCCCCCTCTGCCAGCGCGTGCATGTGCGGCAGCAGTTCCGGTTCGAACAGGTACCAGCTGCCGGAAGAGTGCCCAGCAGGGCGCGTCCGATGACATTCATCTGTATCCACTCGACGCCGCTTTCCGTCTGCGTCAGCTTGCCGGCCCAGACCGTCAAGACGAGCAGCAGCAGCGGCACGCCGACGGCCCAGAGGAAGACTTTCGACCTGGCCCAGCTCGAGACCATCAGCAGCCAGCCGACCGTCGGCAAGGCCCACAGGCAATACACGGGCAGCAAGCCGAACACGCGCAGCGGTCCCAGGTACAGGCCCGGGGAGGCCAGCAGTTCGGCAAACACGTGGATGCCGTTGGCCGCCAGCACGCCGCTGAGGATCAGGATCAGGGCCAGCGACGTCAGGCTGGCGGCGGCGGCCACGAGCAGCGGCGCGACCAGCAGGGCGATGGCCGCCTTCGACAGCACCGTCTGCGCATCCGAGACGGGCAGCGACTTCCAGAACAGCACGCTGCGGTCGCGGCGGTCGTCATGCAGGGCGCTCAGGCAATAGAAAAACACGAGGAAGCCCAGTGCCAGGAACAGCGGCGCGGCCGCGTACGTGTAGTTATTGGCGACGGCGTCGATGATTTCCGCGCGGCGCGGGCCGAAGGTGCGGGTATTGAAGACGGTGCTCCAGGAAATTTCCTCGCCATTGACGATGAGCGCCGTGTGCATCTTGGTCCTGGCGACGGTCGCGGCCGCCATCAGGGCGCCCAGCACCGTCATGACGATGCCGATGATGGCGGGCGTCCACACCAGCATGCCCTTGTGTTCCCACAATTCACGCCGGAGCAGCCACTGCATTTTGTTCATGGGGGAAATACTCATTGGTACGATCCTTTCATGGTCGCGACAAACAGGTCCGCCAGGCTGGGCGTGCGGACTTCGCCCAGGGCGGCCAGCTGGGTGCGGGCGACGCCGTCGAACAGCATCACCGACTTGCCGAACACGCTGCGTTCGCTGATCGGCTGCAGGGCGCGCGCGGGATTGACGTGCTGCGGGCCCACCATCACTTCGATGTAGCGCTCGCCGACGACTTCTTCCATGCTCGAGGCCAGCACGATCTGGCCGTCGCGAATGAACATCAGGTCGCTGAGGATGTGCTCCACTTCCTCGATCTGGTGCGTGGTGATGACGATGGTCTTGTTTTCATCGAAATAGTCTTCCAGCAAGTTCTGGTAGAACTGCTTGCGGTACAAAATGTCCAGGCCCAGGGTCGGCTCGTCGAGCACCAGCAGTTTGGCGTCGATGGCCATCACCAGTGCCAGGTGCAGCTGCACCACCATGCCCTTGGACATGGCCTTGACCTTCATCTTCGGCGACAGTTTGGTGTGGGCCAGGTAGCGTTCGGCCTTGCTGCGGTCGAAACGTGGATGCACGCCGGCAACGAAATCGATGGCGTCGGCCACGCGCAGCCAGCCCGGCAGGATGGCCACGTCGGCGATGAAGCACACGTCTTCCATCAGCGCGTCGCGCTGCACGCGCGGATCGCGCCCCAGCACCGACAAGTCGCCATCGAAGCCCGTCAGGCCCAGAATGGCTTTCAGGGTGGTGGTCTTGCCGGAGCCGTTAGGCCCGATCAGGCCGACGATGCGCCCCGGCGCGATATCGAAGCTGATGCCGGCGATGGCCGTCTGCTTGCCATACTGCTTGCGCAAGCCGCGCGCGCTGATGACGCTGTCCTTGTTCAATGCATTCATGCGTTCTCTCCGTGTGCGCCGCCGTCGCGGCTCGCTTGCAGTAGTTGATCGAGGTCAAGGCCCAGGCGCGTGATGTGTTCCAGCAAGGCCGGCCATTCTTCGCGCAGGAAGCGCTCGCGTTCGCTGGCCAGCAATTTGTCGCGGGCGCCTTCCAGTACATACATGCCGAGTCCTCTGCGTTTTTCCACCAGGGCATCGTCGACCAGTTCCTGATAGGCGCGCGAAACCGTGATGGGATTCAATTGATAATCGGCCGCCACCTGGCGCACCGACGGCAAGGCGTCGCCGGATTGCAGCACGCCATCGAGCATCATGCCCACCACCCTGGCCTTGAGCTGGCGGTAGATGGGGCTATTGTCGTTCCATTCCGTGCTCATGGGATGCGCTCCGACAAGGGCGGGGCGGTGCGGCGCGTAAAAAATGCTGTCGGCATGGTGGCTCCGTGATGTATTGAGTTGGTGTTGTAGTTAACTATAACAGTGAAAATGCAAATGTCAACATTTTGATGCTTTTCTATCCATGAGGAAACTATAATGTTGCGTGTTTGAGAATCTTACTTGATAACTTTTGGCCCGAACCGGCGCCAGCAACCATGAAAGCAGAAATGTTAAATTGCTTTGAGGAAGTGCAAAACCTGTTCAGGCGTGCCGGCTGCGGCGCCGCCCTGTTGGCGCTACTGAGCGCCTGTGGCGGCGGTTCCTGCGGTGGCGCGGCCACGCCCGTAGCACCTGTCGAAACGCCACGATACCTGCTGGGCGGCACGGTCAGCGGCTTGCTGCCTGGCACCAGCGTCGTGCTGGCGAACGGCGCGGATAAAGTGACCGTCACGGCCAACGGTCGCTTCAGCTTTGCCGGCAAGCTGGCGGCGGGCACTGCGTATCAAGGCAAGGTCGACAGCGCCTCCGCCGGCCTGGGCTGCAGCATCGCCCCAGGCGCGGCGACCATGGGCAACGCGGATGTCGATACCCTGGCCGTGCGTTGCCTGCCTGTCTTGCTGGCCGGGGTGCAGGAACAGATCCAGCGTGTCGATGGCATGGTGCAGGATGGCGCGGGCAATTCTTATTTCGCCGATTCGTCCACGCAGGTGATCCACAAGCTCACCCCTGACGGCAACCTGAGTATCTACGCCGGCATGCCGGGCAAGGCTGGTGCCGTTGACGGGCCTGGGGCCAGCGCGACTTTCAACATGGGCGGCGGCCGTGCACCGCTGGCGATCGACGGCCAGTCCAATCTGTACGTGGCCGATAGCTGCAATGGCCTGGTGCGAAGAATTACGCCTGCCGGGGTGGTCAGTACACTGGCCGGCAAGCGCCGCGCCAATTGCGGCGCGACACCGGTCGCGCCGAATGGCACGCCTGTGTATGCCGATGGGCCGGGAGCGCAAGCGGGGTTCGGATGGATAAGCAGCATGGCCGTGGAGCGTAACGGCGATCTGCTGCTCGCCGATGATGGGCAGTCCACGCTTCGCCGGGTGACGCCAGATGGCGTGGTCAGCTCCATGTCTGTCATGTTTTTCGAACCGAACAGCCAGCCGCGGGCAGGGCAGGTAGGTCAGATAGCGCTCGATGCCATCGGCGTCATTTACTTGAGTAACTATGGCGGCAGTAAGATATATCGCCTTGACAATGGCCAGGCTTTCCTGATTGCTGGCAATGCGAGAACGACTGGCTATGATGGCAAGGGCGTCAATGCCAGCTTCAGGGGCGTGCGCAGCATGGTGTTCGAGCGCAGCGGCAATTTGTTGCTGGTCGACCGCGACGCCATCCGCCGCATGGCGCCCGATGGCGAGGTGACGACGGTCGTGGGGCGCCTGGTGCCTGATGCTGCGGGGAACCTGTCGACTGGAAAAACCTCGCGCTGATATTGCGCGAGGAGTCAGGCGCCATGCTGGTCTACGATGCCAGTCTGCCGCGCTTGAGCCGGGTGGATGCCGGCAACAGGATTGTGACCGTGCCTGTCATGCTGAGCGAAGCCGGGCCGGCGGACGGCGTGGGCGCTGCGGCCCGCGTGGGTACGGTCAGGGCGTCGGGCATGTGCGGCGACCCTGCAGGGAATGTCTATCTGCTCGATGCGGCCAACAAGGTATTGCGCCGGCTCGCGCCAAACGGCAAGCTGGAAGTCCATGCGGGGATTGCCGGCCGCGCCGGCAGCGATGACGGGCCACGGCTCAGCGCGACCATGCTCAGCCCCGTGGCCATTGCTTGCGGCGCGGATGGCGCCGTGTATGTGGCGGACAGGGCGCCGAATTCTGCTTCATTTAATTTGCGCAAGATCAATGCCGACGGGGTCATGTCCACCGTTGAGCCATTGCCAGCAGACGGTTTTGGCCTTCAGCAGTATATCCTGGCGGTTGACAAGGATGGCTATATCACCTGGACGGAGGCTTTGGGCGGGGGGATTTACCGGCGCCCGCCCGGTGGCGTATTTTCCTTGTTTGTGTCCTTTGAGACCCTCGCGCGCTCCTTCAGCGACAGTGAGCTCGGCTTGCAAGATATTCTGCCCTACAGCATGGTATTTGACAGCAAGGGGAATCTGTATTTTGATGACTATTATCATCAAGTGATCTTCAAGGCGGATCGTTCCGGCGCCGTGACCGTGTTTGCCGGCACCCTGTACTCGACTAAAAATGCCGACGGTGCGCCTGGCGTGGGCAGCCTGTCCTTTGCCGGCATGCCCAGCCTGGCCATCGACAAGGCCGACAACCTGTACCTGAGCGGCCAGGATGGCGTGCGCAAGATCGATGCGGCCGGGGTCATTTCCTCACCGCAACTGGCATGGGGCAATCCCATCGTGGAGGTCCTGGCTTTTGGCAACGGAACCTTGTATGGTTATACCGCCCGCGCCATCGTCCAGACGCCGTTGCCTTAGGCGGGACTTCGGTCAGGCGCGGTTGGCAAGCCCATCAGCCGCGCCTGCAAGTCCAGTGCATTGAGCAGGGCGGCCCCGGCCGCCGTATTGTCGAAGATGCACCAGCTGTTCGCTGGCGCCCGTGCGGCCAGTTCATTGGCCAGGGCCGCCAGGTAGTCGGCAGGGTAGTCCGAGTAGTAAATCCGCGGGCTGCCGTGCAGGCGCACGTAGGCGGCCTCCGTGGTCGGCACGTGCGGCCCCGGCTGGCCGGCGGGCGGGTCGGCGCGCACGCGCGTGATGCGCTGTATCGTCAAAAGCGTGGTCGCACCTTCCTCGAACCAGCTGGGATGGCGCGCCTCCCAGGCCAGCATGCGGTCGAAGCGTTGCCTTAGCGCAGTCAGGAAGTCAAAGGCCACGTCCGCCTCGAAACGCAGGCTGGGCGGCAGCTGCACCAGCACGCAGCCCAATTTATTCCCCAGTTGCATGACTTCCCCCGCAAAGCGTTCCAGCTCGGCAGTGCCATCGTGCAAACGCCGTTCGTGCGTGATGCTGCGCGGCAATTTCACGCTGAAGCGAAAATGCCCGGGTACGCTGTCGGCCCAGCGCGCGTAGGTTGACGGCTGGTGCGGGCGGTAGAAAGAACTGTTGATTTCCACGCAGTCCAGCACCTGGGCATAGCGCTGCAGGTGGCTGCCATCGAGGGGGAAGTGGCGGGCGGCGGCGCTGGAAATACTCCAGCCGGCCGTGCCGATGTAGCGAGTGTGCATGGCGCCATTACAGCGCAGGCCGGCCTATGGCGCTATCGGACTAAACCCCGTGGCGGAGTCAGCTTTCGCCTAGTCGATGATGTCGCCGTTCAGCTTGTGGCGCGTGATGTTGCCGCGTGCATCGATGGCGATCCAGCCGCCGCGTTGCGGTTCCACGTCGCATTCCCAGTCCGGCAAGACATAGCGCAAGGTTTCGTCAACTTTATGCAGGGCAGGGCGGTGCGTATGGCCGTGGATCATGACGGTGCTGGCGTTTTCGGCAAATACTTGGGCGACAGCGTCGGGCGTGACATCCATGATGTCCATGGATTTTTCGCCATTGTGCTCGCGGCTGCTCTTGCGCAAACCGTCGATGATGGCCTTGCGCTGCGCCAGCGGCATGGACAGGAACTGCTTTTGCCAGGCGGGCTGGCGCACCATGGCGCGAAACTCCATGTAGCTGACGTCTTTCGTGCATTCGGCGTCACCATGCAGCAAGACGATGCGCCGGCCGGCAATTGTGGCCACGTGCGGTTCGCTGAGCAGGGTAGCGCCGGCGGCGGCGGCAAAGCCGGAGCCGACGAGAAAGTCGCGGTTGCCGGCGATCCAGTAGACGTGCACGCCAGCATCGCTGACGGCGCGGATGGCGGCCGTCATGCGCGCATTGAACGGGTCTTCCAGGTCATCGTCGCCGGCCCAGTATTCGAACAGGTCGCCTAATAGATACAGCGCTTGCGCATATTGCGCATGGTGTTCCAGGAAAGAAAGAAACGCCGCGCTGGTGCGCGGATGCGAGCTCTGCAGATGCAGGTCGGAAATAAAGAGTGCGGCAGGCATTGTCATCGTTCAACGCTCCCAAGAAGTGAAGTGCATGGAGAGGCGCAAACGCTGCAATGCCTGTTATTCATGATGCAGTAGCCGAATTAAACTGCTTCGACTTTTTCGATGATGACGTCGGTTACTGGCACATCGGCGAACATGCCGGCGCGCGAGGTTTTCACGGCGCGGATGGCGTCGACGACTTCCTTGCCTTCGGTGACTTTACCGAATACGGCGTAGCCCCAGCCGTCCTGGCCTGGATAGTCGAGGAAGCTGTTGTTCTTGATGTTGATGAAGAACTGGGCCGATGCCGAGTGCGGATCCGACGTGCGGGCCATGGCCAGCGTGTACGTGTCGTTTTTCAGGCCGTTCTTGGCTTCGTTTTCCACGGTGGTGTCGGCAGGCTTCTGTTTCATGCCTGGCTCGAAACCGCCGCCCTGGATCATGAAGCCGTCGATGACGCGGTGGAAAATCGTGTTGTCGTAGTGACCAGCTTTCATGTAGGCCAGGAAGTTGGCAACCGTTTTCGGCGCTTTCTCGGCGTCCAGTTCAGCGGTGATCTTGCCCAGATTGGTGGTGATGATGACGGAGGTCATGATGATCCTTAATAAATTGGATGAATAATTGATTCAGCGGTGCCGGCCAGGCCGGCGCCGCAAAAACGCTATTTTACAGTTTTGCGGGCGCTGTCTTGAGTAAAGTCGCCGATTCGATCACCACGGGGGTGACCGGCACGTTCTGGTGCGGACCCTTGTCGGCCACGGGCACGGCCTTGATCTTGTCGACCACATCCATACCACTGACGACTTTGCCGAACACCGTGTAGCCGAAGCCGTCGCGGCCAGGATAGTCGAGCGCGCCATTGTCGTTGACGTTGATGAAGAATTGCGCGGTAGCCGAATGCGGGTCGCCCCGTGCGCGCCATGGCGATGCTGTAGGTGACGTTTTGCAAGCCGTTTTGCGCTTCATTCCTGATCGGCGCCTTGGTGGCTTTCTGTTTCATGTTCTTGTCGAAGCCGCCGCCCTGTATCATGAAGCCGTCGATGACGCGGTGAAACACCGTGCCCTTGTAGTAACCGCTGTTGACGTACTGCAGGAAATTGGCCACGCTTTTTGGCGCTTTTTCCTGGTCCAGTTCCAGCACGATCTCGCCCATGCTGGTTTTCAGGGCCACGTGGGGCGTCGGGTCGAGGGCGGTCGCCGGAGCGGCTGCCACGACGGCGCTGCCCAGGGTCAGGCCGGCAAACAGGGTGCAAAAGCGGGCCAGGAAAGACAGGCGTTTCGATTTGATTTCTTGCATGAAGGCGTCCTTAATCGTTATTTTTCTTTAAACTTGCTTTAATTGTAAATAAATGAAAATTCGGTTGAACATCGTAAAAACCTGATTCATATCGGGCCAGTATGGTTTTTATCAATGTTATACTTGACCGCTAACGCCCTAATTCTAACAAACAAGAACAACAATATAGCGGGTCGTACAGTCTCGGCGCACACGGCAGTTCAGTGGCGCGGCACCCCTGGTGTCCGCGCCTGTCTGTCGTTTTGCCAGGCTGGCGGCCGCTCCACTTGCAAAGTACGATGAGCAATCTAAAGATTTACAACACCCTGGCTCGCGAGAAGCAGGTATTCGTCCCGATGGAAGCGGGCAAGGTACGCATGTACGTCTGCGGCATGACCATCTACGACTATTGCCATATCGGCCATGCGCGCATGATGATGGCCTTCGACGTCATCTACCGCTGGTTGAAGGCGTCCGGTTTCGACGTCACCTATGTGCGCAACATTACGGACATCGACGACAAGATCATCCGCCGCGCCGTGGAAAACGGCGAGACGATTTCCCAGCTGACGACGCGTTTCACCCAGTACATGGATGAAGACACGGCCGCGCTGGGCATCCTGACGCCCGACCACACGCCGCGCGCCACTGAGTACGTGCCGCAGATGCTGCGCCTGATCGAGCAGCTGGAAGCGAAGGACCTGGCTTACCAGGGCGCGGACGGCGACGTGAACTACGCCGTGCGCAATTTCCCCCACTACGGCAAGCTGTCGGGCAAGTCGCTCGACGACCTGCGCGCGGGCGAGCGCGTCGATGTGAACACGGGCAAGCGCGATCCGCTCGACTTCGTGCTGTGGAAGTCGTCGAAGGAGTCCGAGCCGGAAGAAGTCAAATGGGACTCGAAGTGGGGCAAAGGCCGCCCGGGCTGGCATATCGAGTGCTCGGCCATGTCGTGCGCCTTGCTCGGCGAACAATTCGACATCCATGGCGGCGGCGCGGACTTGCAATTCCCGCACCACGAAAACGAGATCGCCCAGTCCGAAGGCGCGTTCGGCCACACCAGCGTCAATTACTGGATCCATAACGGCTTCGTGCGCCTGGACAATGAAAAAATGTCCAAGTCGCTCGGTAACTTCTTCCACCATCCGCGAAGTGCTGCAAAAGTTCGATGCCGAAGTGATCCGCTTCTTCATCCTGCGCGCGCACTACCGCAGCCCCCTGAATTACTCGGACGTGCACCTGGACGACGCGCGCCTGTCGCTGACCCGCCTGTACACGGCGCTGGCCGACGTGGCGGTGGAAGCGGGCGCCATCGACTGGAATGAAGCCCATGCCGTGCGCGTGCGCGAAGCGATGGACGACGATTTCAACACGCCGCTGGCCGTGGCTGCCCTGTTCGACCTGGCAACGGAAGTCAACAAGAGCAAGTCGCCGGCCCTGGCGCGTCAATTGAAGGGCCTGGCGGGCGTGTTCGGCTTGCTGGAACGCACGCCGCAGCAATTCCTGCAGGCAACTGTCGGCGCGGCCGGCGGCCAGGACGAGGCGGCCGGCATCGAAGCGGCCATCGCGGCGCGCAGCGCGGCGAAGAAGGCGCGCGACTTTGCCCAGTCCGACAAGATCCGCGCCGAATTGTTGGCCGCAGGCATTATTCTTGAAGACAAGCCTGACGGCTCGACCAACTGGCGCCGCGCATGATGGCGACGTCCAGGGAAAACGGGGAAGCGCCCAAGGTGACGGACCTGGCGCAAGTGATCCAGGTGCCGCACTACTGGGAAGAGGCGAAGATCGAGCTGATGAAGCGCGACCGCATCATGAAAAAGCTCATCCCGCAATTTGGCGACCTGCACCTGGTCGGCCATAGCGACCCGTTTACCACCCTGGCCCGTTCGCTGGTGGGCCAGCAGATCACGCCCAAGGCGGCTGATGCCGCCTGGAAAAAGCTGCTGCTGGCTTGCCCGAAATGCACGCCTTCACAAGTCTTGAAGGCCGGCGCCGAGCAACTGTCCGCCTGCGGTTTGTCCAAACGCAAGACCGAATACATCCTCGACCTGGCCGACCATTTCAAGGCCAAGCGCGTGCACGCGAGCCAGTGGGATCAGATGGATGATGAAGCCGTCATCGCCGAACTGGTGCAGATCCGCGGCATCGGCCGCTGGACAGCCGAGATGTTTTTGATATTTAATCTGCTCCGGCCGAATGTCTTGCCGCTCGACGACCCGGGTTTGATCCAGGGCATCAGCGTCAATTATTTTTCCGGCGAACCAGTTTCCCGCAGCGATGCCCGCGAAGTTTCCGCCAATTGGGAACCGTGGCGCACCGTGGCGACGTGGTATCTGTGGCGCAGTCTCGACCCTGCAGCCGCCCCTGCCGCACCCGATGCAGCCCCCGGCGCACCAGCCGGTACGGTAAAATAAACATAGATGACGCCGCGCGCCCTGGCGCCGTGGCCGGTAAAACCTGGAGGTACAATGACTAAAACGACTTTCCTCAATTTTGAACAGCCGATCGCGGAACTCGATTCCAAGATCGAAGAGTTGCGCTTCGTGCAAGACGATTCGGCCGTCGACATCTCGGAAGAGATCGACCGCCTGGCCAAGAAGAGCCAGCAGCTGACCAAGGATATCTACGCCAAGCTGACGCCTTGGCAAGTGGCGCAGATCGCGCGCCACCCGCAGCGCCCCTACACCATGGATTACGTGAATGAAATCTTTACCGATTTCCACGAATTGCATGGCGACCGCAGCTACGCGGACGATCTGTCCGTCGTCGGCGGCCTGGCCCGCTTCAACGGCCAGCCGTGCATGGTCATCGGCCACCAGAAGGGCCGCGACACGAAAGAGCGCGCCATGCGCAATTTCGGCATGCCGAAACCGGAAGGCTACCGCAAGGCCATGCGCCTGATGAAAGTGGCTGAAAAGTTCAACTTGCCCATCTTCACTTTCGTTGACACGCCAGGCGCCTTCCCCGGCATCGACGCGGAAGAGCGCGGCCAGTCGGAAGCCATCGGCCACAACCTGTACGTGATGGCCGAGCTGAAAGTGCCGCTGATCGCCACCATCATCGGTGAAGGCGGTTCCGGCGGCGCGCTGGCCATTGCCGTGGGCGATGCCGTGCTGATGCTGCAATACTCGACCTATGCCCGTGATCTCGCCGGAAGGCTGCGCCTCGATCCTGTGGAAGAGCGCCGAGCGCGCCTCCGACGCGGCCGAAGCGCTGGGCCTGACGGCGCACCGCCTGAAAGCCATGGGCCTGATCGACAAGATCATCAACGAACCGCTGGGCGGCGCCCACCGCGATCCGAAACAGATGGCCACCTTGCTCAAACGCGCACTGGCGGACACCCTGCGCCAGTTCCAGGGCATGAAAACCAAGGATCTGCTGGCCGCGCGCCATGAAAAACTGCTGAGCTACGGCAAGTTCAAGGAAACCACGCCGAGCGAGTAAATCATCGCCGGCGCAGGCCGGCAGCAAGAACACCGGGGACAGGCAGCCAGACGACAGGAGTCGTTTGGTCGCCTGTCCCTCTTTGCATTCCTGGAGTATTATGAAAAAGCAACAAACCGCCACCGTCGCCGATATCTTCGCCAGCGCGCTGGAAACCTGCGGACCGCAAGCCGGCGAGACGGTCGGCATCGCCCTCAGCGGCGGCCTCGATTCCGCGGCCCTGCTGCACCTGGCGCATGCCTGGGCGCAAGAGCAGGGCGTGGCCTTGCACGCATTTCACGTGCACCACGGCCTGAGTCCGAATGCGGATGCCTGGCTGGCGCACTGCGAGCAGGCGTGCGCCGGCCTGGGCATCGCCTTCGAGGCGCGCAAGGTCACCTTGGAAAAGAATGCGAAGACGGGCACGGAAGAGGCGGCCCGCAAGCGCCGTTATGCGGCCCTGGGCGAGCTGTGCGCCGCGCACGGCGTGCGCCTGCTGCTGACGGCCCACCACCAGGACGACCAGGCCGAGACGGTGCTGCTGCAATTGCTGCGCGGCTCCGGCACGGCGGGGCTGTCCGGCATGGATGGCGCCAACAGCGCGCCCGAACTGCTGGGCAACCCGGACCTGGTGATGGCGCGCCCCTTGCTTTCCGTGTCGCGCAGGCAACTCGAAGCGTATGTGGACAAGCATGCCATTGCGCACATCCACGACGAGTCGAAACGACGATCCCCGCTTTGCCCGCAATGCCCTGCGGCACCAGGTGATGCCCGTGCTGGCGCAGGCCTTTCCCGGTTTCCAGGAGCGCTTCGCCCGCAGCGCCCAGCATGCGCAATCGGCGCAGCGCCTGCTGACGGAGCTGGCGACCCAGGATCTGGCCGCTTGCCTCGACGGCGACTGCATCGAATTGGCGAAATTGCGGGAATTGAGCGCGGACCGCTGCTACAACCTGCTGCGCCACTGGTTCGGCACGCGCGGCTTGCGCATGCCGTCGACGGCGTGGCTGGCGGAAATGCTGGCGCAACTGCTGGAGGCGCGGCCCGATGCGCAACTGCTGGTCACGCATCCCGAATGCCACGTGCGGCGCCACCGCGACCGGCTGTACCTGACGCCCAAGCTGAATGACCTTGCCGGCATGCGCGACAAAAGCGATGCGGGCATTCCCGGCCTGGAAAAAGCCGGCCAGCAATTTACGTGGCAGGGCGAAGCCAGCCTGGCCTTTCCCGCGTATGGCGGCGTACTGCATTTCGATGCGGTGGAAGAAGGCGGGCAGGGTATCGATATTGCCTGGTTGCAAGCTCAAACCTTGACGATCGACTTCCGCCAGGGCGGTGAGCGCCTGAAACTGGCCCTGAACCGTCCCACCAAGAGCTTGAAATACCATTACCAGGCGTTCGACGTGCCCGCCTGGGAGCGCGAACGCCTGCCCCTTGTCTGTGCGGCGCAACAATTGCTGTTTGCGGCCGGTATCGGCCTCGATTGCCATTGCCTGAGTCTGCTGGACCGTCCCCGCGTGACTTTGCGCTGGGTCTCCTGCTGAGCGCAGGGGCAGCCGCCACGGCCACTCTCGGGGTGGCCGGCAAGTGGCTGCTCAAGCCGGCTGGACTGCATGGATTGGTTATTTCCATATGCGCAATCGGTATGAGCTAATGCGCTTTTTAGCTTGTTATTTTGCATTGCGGCATGTAGAGTAAAGCCCTCCTTTTTTATTCTTCTTGAGCGGAAACTTCACTCTTATGGCTTTAATCGTCCACAAATATGGCGGTACGTCGATGGGCTCGACTGACCGTATCAAGAATGTCGCCAAGCGCGTTGCCAAGTGGCACGACGCCGGGCATCAAATCGTGGTGGTGCCATCCGCCATGTCGGGCGAAACCAACCGCCTGATTGGACTGGCCAAGGAAATCATGGATCAACCCGATCCCCGTGAACTTGACATGATCGCCTCGACAGGCGAACAGGTGTCCGTCGGCCTATTGTCGATGGCACTGCTGGCGATCGGCAAACAAGCCGTATCCTATGCTGGCTGGCAAGTCGCGATCAAGACCGATTCCGCCTTTACCAAGGCACGCATCCAGTCGATCGATGACGAAAAAGTCAAACGCGACCTCGATGCGGGCAAGATCGTCATCATTACCGGTTTCCAGGGCGTCGACGAGCACGACAACATCGCGACCCTGGGCCGCGGCGGTTCCGACACCTCGGCCGTGGCGATCGCCGCCGCCATGAAGGCGTCCGAATGCCTGATCTTCACGGACGTCGACGGCGTCTACACGACCGACCCGCGCGTGGTCTCCGAGGCGCGCCGCCTGAAGACCATCACCTTTGAAGAAATGCTGGAACTGGCTTCGCTGGGCTCCAAAGTGCTGCAGACGCGTTCGGTGGAATTTGCCGGCAACTACCGCGTTCCCACGCGCGTGCTGTCGTCGCTGACCGACCCGATGTTGCCGCTGGAAATAGAAGCCAATTCAGGCACCCTGATTTCGTTTGAGGAAGATACAAACATGGAACAAGCAGTCATCTCCGGCATCGCCTTCAACCGCGATGAAGCCAAAATCACCGTGCTCGGCGTGCCCGACCGTCCAGGCGTGGCGTACCACATCCTGGGACCGGTGGCGGACGCGAATATCGAAGTCGACATGATCATACAGAATCAGTCGGTCGACGGTAAAACGGACTTCACCTTCACCGTCTCGCGCGGCGAATACACGCGCGCGCTGGCCGTGCTGGAAGCGAACCGCGAAGCGCTGGGCGCGGCCAGCATCACGGGCGACGCGAAAGTGTCGAAACTGTCCGTCGTCGGCGTCGGCATGCGCAGCCATGTGGGCGTCGCCTCGCAAATGTTCCGTACCCTGTCGGAAGAGGGCATCAACATCATGATGATCTCCACTTCCGAGATCAAGATCTCCGTGCTGATCGATGAAAAGTACATGGAACTGGCCGTGCGCGCGCTGCATAAAGCGTTCGAGCTGGAAAAAGCGTAAATATCCAAAAATATTGCCCCACGCCCTTGACCAAAGGGGGGGCAATCGATATTATGACGTTCGTCGCTGCAGCGCAGTTAGCTACAGAGACATAGTTGAGTAATCAGCTAGGAGACGTGGCCGAGTGGCCGAAGGCACATCCCTGCTAAGGATGCATACGGCTTATACCTGTATCGTGGGTTCGAATCCCACCGTCTCCGCCAGAATCAAATAAAAAAGCCTCCCCTGCGGGGGGCTTTTTTATTTGTCTGGACGGAACGGTGGGATTCGAAGACGGAGCGCCCTGAAGGGCGCGCAGGCTCTCCGAATCACCCATCTGCCGCGCCCCGCGCGGCCCCGTTGGCCGCGCAGCGGCCAACGCCGTCCCCTCATCTCAGGCAATGGTGGCCAGCGCATGCGCCGGCTTATGCGAGCCCATGCGCCGACCGGCGCTCAGCAAGGGATTCTTTTTCACGGCATTCAGCCCAACCCCCTTAAAAAGTTGCATAATCTGCAAATGCCGCGCAGAACTTCATCCTGGCCAGCGTGGCCTATGCCAGCGGCAAGGACGGCATGGTCCGCACAACCGAGGGGGTACGCACATGCAGCTGCTTCGCCAAGTCAAACTGTCGCGCCGGCTGGCCTTGTTGGTCGGCATCTTTTCGCTGGGCATGATCGTGTATGGCGGCTGGTCGCTGCGCGTGCTGCACGAACTGAAGGTCAACGGACCCGTGTATCACCGCATCGTGCAGGGAAGGGATCTGGTGGCCGACGTGCTGCCGCCGCCCGAATACATCCTCGAATCCTACCTGGTCGCCTTCCAGCTGATGGCGTCCGAAGAGCGGGGCGCGCAAGACAAGCTGGTCGAACGCCTGAAGGCATTGAAGGTTGAGTACGACACGCGCCACCAGTTCTGGCGTACCCAGGATCTCGATCACGATATCGCCGACACCTTGCTGACGCAGGCGCACGCCCCTGCAGTGGCATTCTATGAGATGGCATTCACGCGCCTCATTCCCGCGCTGCAGGGGCAGGACAAGGCTGGCGTGGCCACCGCCATGGCGGCGATGGCGGCCAGCTACGATAGCCATCTGGCGGCCATCAACCGCGTCGTCGACATGACCAGCAAGCGTTCCGGCGCATTCGAGACCGAGTCGGCCGACAGGGCGCGCTCGGCGACCGTGCTGCTGGCGGGCTTGCTGCTGGCATCGCTGGGCGTCAGCATCGCCGGTGCCGTGTTGATCAGCCGGAGCATTACCGGCCCCCTGCAGGAGGCGCTGCGGGCCGCGCAGAGGGTGGCGGCCGGCGATTTGAGCAATCGCCTCGACAAGCGCTTTTCCGATGAGCCCGGTCAATTGCTGCAAGCCCTCGAAGCGATGAATGGCAGCCTGTCGCGCACCGTGGGCCAGGTGCGCAGCAGCACGGAAAGCATTACGGTGGCTTCGCGTGAAATCGCGGCCGGCAATTTCGACCTGTCGTCGCGCACGGAGGCGCAAGCCAGTTCGCTGGAAGAAACGGCTTCCGCGATGAAGGAGCTGACCAGCACGGTAAA
The DNA here is from genome assembly GCF_056037845.1 of Janthinobacterium sp. TPC_1. Taxonomy (NCBI): domain Bacteria; kingdom Pseudomonadati; phylum Pseudomonadota; class Betaproteobacteria; order Burkholderiales; family Oxalobacteraceae; genus Janthinobacterium; species Janthinobacterium sp. TPC_1. The sequence goes on from NZ_CP195157.1 coordinate 3,788,344, forward strand.
GCAGAATGCCGACAATGCCAGGCAGGCGAATCAGCTGGTGGTATCGGCGTCCGAATTTGCCGTGCAGGGCGGGCAGGTGGTCGGGCGCGTGGTCGATACCATGGGTGCCATCAATGCCAGCTCGCGCAAGATCGTCGATATTGTCGATGTGATCGACAGCATCGCTTTCCAGACGAATATCCTGGCCCTGAATGCGGCCGTGGAGGCAGCCAGGGCGGGCGAGCAGGGGCGCGGCTTCGCCGTCGTCGCCAGCGAGGTGCGCAGCCTGGCGCAACGTTCGGCCAGCGCCGCGCGCGAAATCAAGGCCATGATCGGCGACTCGGTCGAGCGCGTCGATGCGGGCAGCAAGCTGGTGGACGAGGCGGGCGCCACGATGGACAAGATCGTGACATCCGTCAAGCAGGTGGTCGACCTGATGAGCGAAATCGCCGCCGCCAGCCAGGAGCAGAGCCTGGGCATCGAACAGGTCAACCAGGCCATCACGCAGATGGACGAGGTCACGCAGCAGAACGCCGCCCTGGTCGAAGAGGCGGCCGCCGCTGCCGGCAGCCTGGAAGAGCAGGCGGCCAGCCTGGTGCGGGAAGTGGGGGTGTTCAAGCTCGACGCGGGTGCCGCTGCCGGCGTGCTTGCCGCGCCCGCGCATCCGGGCCGCTGACAGGCTGGCTGGCGGCCCGGATGCCGTTCGGCATGGCGTTTCGTGGGCGTTGCTGCGCTATGGCGCGTGAACCGCTGCAATGGCTTGCTTGTGGCACGTCGCCAGGCTGCCTGTGCAGGCGGAAAACGTTTCCAGATAGGTGATGGTTTTCTCGTACTCGTCGATCAGGTAGCGCAGCTGATATGTCGCCTCGACAGATTCGCCCGTGCCTTTGTCCCGCAGCCTGTACATATCTTTCAAGAAGCGTTTTCTTCGCACCAGTTCCGCAGCCAGGCGCGCCTTGCGCTCGGCGGCCGGTGGCAGGGGATACGGCTTGCCATTGATGGATTTGACGCCCTCGGGCGTCAGATCCAGGTCCTTGCCGGGAGCGCGAAATTCCACGCTCATGCTGCCATCCGCCTGCACCAGTATCAGCAGTTCGTCGGCGTCGCCGTAGGCCGGCAAGGTCAGGGCCAGCACTTCAGGCTTGCCCTTGGGCAGCCAGCGATATTCGAGCTTGACCTGCAATGGCGCGGCGGCCTGCGCCGGCAGGAAAAGGCAGCAGCTGGCGGCGCTGCTCATGTAAGGATGCAGTGGATCGGTATCGACAGCGTTGTCGGGATTGCTGGCGGAACTGATGCCCACCTGTATCATGCGCGGGCTGTAGTTCAAGGTGCTGACCGACAACTGCCGTTCACCGGCGCCGGACGTGGAGCCGTCCCGGCCCCGCTCCCCGCGCTCGTCCGCAAGTAGTGGCCGGTGGAACAGGGTGGTAATGCCGAAGGCCGCGATATTGCTGATATAGCCGGTATCGGACGGGCCGACGCGTGAGTTCTTGTTTCCCGGCGTGTGGTAGAGGTAGCCGATCTCTCCCAGCGCTAGCGCGCTGACCATGCGGTCCTGCTGAAACAGTGGCGGCGACGCATAGCTGTCGCTGCTACCCATGACTTTGGCGTAGATGGGGCCCGTCCATGGCCCGTCGCCGCCAAAACGCGCGCGTACCAGGTACTCGTTCAGCAACGGCACCACTTTCAGGACATCCTTGGTCTCGCCGGTGACAGGGTCGATGATGGAATAAATGCCCGGAAAGGGATCGGTGGCGACAGGCGACTGCTTGGGCAGGGCGAAGCAGAGTCCTGCAACCACGGTGACGGCGGTGGCGATGGCGATGCTGGCGCTGGTAGCTTTCATGCGCCGGGACCTTTCCCTTGCCTTTTGCAGAACGCCACCAGGTCGGCCGGATAGAATTCTGCGCCGCGATAGCCGCTGTCGTCGATATCGAGCACGCAGGTGATGGCGGCCGCTTCCCAGGACCAGTAGCCCCAGAACGAGGTGTCGCGCCGGTGGCTGTCGTAATAGGGCTCGCGGCGGCTGGCCTCATACCATTGCTGCAGATAAGCGTGCATCAGCGCGGGACGGGCATCTTTTTCTGCCGCGAATATCTTGAGTGTATTGACGTAGGGCAGATGGCGCGTGCACTTTGGCCAGGCGGCATCCCTGCCGGCGACGAAGCATGCCAGCAGCCGCTCCAGCAAGCCATCCTTTTCATGGTTATTGAAATCGATGACGGGGCGCCAGGGGGCAGCAAACTGCCGCAGCCCAGCAAAATGCCTAGGCAGACCATGCGGTTGACCTGTTCGTAGCCGTCGCCGGGCAGGGCGAAGTGGGGAAATCCCTGCTCGGCTTCGCCGGCCTGAGCGTCAAATGCCATGTCATGGCGGGCAAACGTCAGCCAGTAAGCGAGTATCGTCGGATACGCGCCGTGCAGCTCGTCCAGCGGGTGGCCGGCGCTATAGGCGAGGGCGAGCTGGTCGACGCCATCCCAGGCCCGCTCACGCGTGGCCGTCATGAAATTTTCTGGTGGAATATGTTGCAGCACGTGCGCCGGCTGTTGCAAGCCGGCTGCCACCATGTCGTAGCACTCGTCCTGGCTTTCCTTGCTTTCAAGGTAGATGGCGTAGGACAGCCGCGCTTCCCTGCGCCGCGCCAAAAAATCCTGTTCGTTCAGCGTCTGCATTCTTGTCCTTTGCTGATTATGGTTGCGGCCATGCAACTTCACTGGTGTAGCGCGCTTCTTTTCGTAGCCGTCGCGCATGGTCGACCAGGTCCCTGGGATACACCAGGGATCTGCTCTGGCTATCGTCCAGGTCGAGCAGGAAAACCGTCACCGCCGCTTCGAATGCCCAGTAGCCGTAATAAGGTGCATAACCTGCGTCCCTGACTCTCAAATGTCCGTCATGCCAGCGTGGATGATGTCGCATGGCTGGATACCACTGTTTCAGGTATTTCTGGAGCAGGGCGAGCGTGGCATGCTCGTCCTCTTCAAAGAAGACTTGCGCCAGGGTACTGTAGGGCTTGCCGAGGACGCAGGCGTGGAGATCCTGGCTGTCGTCGACATAGGCGCTGATCAATTGCTCGAACAGACTATCGCGGCCACGGTGGCTGCGCAGCACGTGGATGATGCGCAGCACCGAGCGCTGATCGCGCAGCAGGATGGCAATGCTGAGCAGTTGCAAGGTGTCCTGGTAGTCGGACAGGATGGAAAAGTCTGGCGCGCCGAAGTAGGCGTACGGCCCGTAATCTGGAAACTCAAGCGCCGCTTCCCGCTGACTGACCTGGTCGGCCGTATTCCATTCTTCAAATTTGTCCACGATGTCCGCGATGCGCGGCGCCAGGGCCTCGATGGACTCGCCCGCCGTGTAGTCGAGCATCCAGAGCCAGAGCAGTTCCAGATACAAAAAATGATGAACGGAAGCATTTTCCAGCGCTGAATCGGCGACCTTTTTATGTTCCAGTCTTCCTGCAATCAGCGCAAATTGATTGTTGCGCGTTTTGACATACAGTTCTTCATCAAGAAATTGCTGGCGCCGCCGCTCGTGAAATGGCAAATCTTCCATGCCTGGATTCCTTTTTCGGGTGAAACTGGTCACGTGCTGGTGTGACGGTTTTCTGCGCGTAATTTTCGGGCATAGTCAACGAGGTTCCTGGGATAGACCATATGGTTGATGCCGTTGTCGTCGACATCAAAAACAAAGACCATTGCGCCGGCTTCAAATGCCCAATAGCCATAATAGGGTGAGTAGCCTTTCTCGCTGATGCGCAGATGGCCGTCGTGCCAGCGCGGATGCTGTTTCATGGCTGGGTACCATTGCTGTAAATACTTCTCGATCAGCATGCGTGCCGCAGGTTCGTCGTTTGCATGAACTGCCTGCAGCAAGGTAGCGTAGGGTTTTGCAAACATGCAAGTGTCGAGCTCCATCGCATCGTCCACATACGCGCCAATCAGCTGTTCGAACAGGCCGTCTTGCCCACGGTGGCTGCGCAATATTCGGATAAGGCGCCTGACCGAACGTTGATCGCGTAATAATATGGCGATGCCTAATAATTGCAAGGTATCTGCATAATCGGAAAAATCCCCGAAATTCGCCGCTGCCCTGTATTTGTATGGGCCATATTCAGGATACTGCGACAGCGTTTCCTGTTGATGTTGCTGGTCGACTTCGTTCCATTCCGAAAATCTGTCCACGATGCCTGATAGCCGTGGTGCGAGTTCTTCGATAGGCACGCCGGCCGTGTAATCGAGCATCCAGATCCAGAAATTTTCGAGATATAAGAAATAGTGCGCCAAACTGCTATCTCCAGCGGATGCAGCCAATTCCTTGTTTTTCAGCTGAACCTGTAGCAAGGCACGTGAATTTTCCAGGGTTTTTTCATATTGATCCTGATCAAGGAATTGTTGGCGACGACGAGTGTTGAATGGCGCATTTTCCATGCTATTCGCCGGCTTTTCGTTTTGCCGATGGATTCGCCGATGGATTCGTATACAGGCTGGTGTGGCGGCCTTCCTTGCGTAATTGGCGCGCATAGTCGACCAGATCCCTGGGGTACACCAGATGCCCGGCCTGGCTATCGTCCAGGTCGAGCAGGAAAACCGTCGCCCCCGCTTCGAAAGCCCAGTAGCCGTAGTAGCCGGCATAGCCTTCCTCGCTGATATTGAGATGCTCGTTGTGCCAGCGCGGATGATGTTTCATGGCCGGATACCATTGTTTCAGGTATTTCTGGAGCAGGGCCAAGGTAGCTTCCTCATCCTCCTCATAGAACACTTGCAGCAGGGTGTCATAGGGCCTGGCGATGATGCAGGCGTCGAGTGCTTGTCCATCCTCCACATATCCGTCGATCAATTGCTCGAACAGGCCATCGCGGCCACGATGGCTGCGCAGCACGTGGATGATGCGCAGTACCGAACGCTGATCGCGCAGCAGGATCGCAATGCTCAGCAGTTGCAAGGTGTCCTGATAGTCGGACAGGATGTAAAACTCTGGCGCTCCCTGATATTCGTAGGGTCCAAACTCTGGAAACTCAAGCGCCGCATCCTGCTGATAGAGTTGATCGACCGCATTCCATTCTTCAAACTTATCCACGATGCCCGCGATGCGCGGCGCCAGCGCATCAATCGGCTCGCCAGCCGTATAGTCGAGCATCCAGAGCCAGAATTCTTCTAAATACAAAAAATGATGGACGGACGCATTTTCCTGCGTTGAGTCGGCGACCTTTTTGTTTTCCAGTCCTCCTGCAATCAGCGCAAATTGATTGTTGCGCGTTTTGACATACAGTTTTTCATCCAGAAATTGCTGGCGGCGCCGCTCGGTGAATGGAAGATTGTTCATCTTGTCCGGCTGCCGTCGTGATCGACGCGTAAGGAAGATGCACTTGCATGGAGAAATGCGGACATTGTTTGGGACTCCGTGTGGTGAGGTAAACGTATCGGCATTTGATGTCATAACTTGTTTGCAAGATTACACACTAGAAATAGTGATCGAACAAGCGCGATTCAATTGAATCGTGTGCCAGAAAGAAAGATTCAAAATAGCTAATATGAGCGACGCGATGGCGTGCCGCAGGTGTTTTCGGCCGTCATCGTCTTTTTACGTGAACAGGAGCAAGCATGAGCAAGATCAAATACGCGGCCGCCGCGGCCTTATGGGCCAGCCTGTCGCCCGCCATGGCGGCGTCCACCGCGGCCGCAGCACCGTTCCTCGATGTGCTCGTCTATCAGTACGCCAATTGCGTCAAACCTGCCTACCATCAGGCCGACCTGCTGGTGCAGGACGGGACGGGGCGCTACCAGATCGACGTCAAGGGCGAGGCCTATACGGTCGAACTGCAGGAACGCATGGGCTTTTCGCTGCAGGCGGGCATAGGCGGTCCCGTGGCGGCCGTCGTCAAGCTGGACCGGCCACCCAAGGGACAGTTCGAGGAGCAGGCGCGCTGGCGCGAGCGCTGGCTGCGCGACGTGGCCGAGCGCAGCGGCGTGGCGCTGGAAGAGCGGGCGCTTGCGGGCGGCGCGCGCTTGCTGGCCGTCAACAAGGGCGAGATCAAGGGTAACTATGTGGGGCAGTCCCTGCTGATCGATCCGGCACGGCAGTTGTTCATCGACATGGCGTGGCCGAATACGCTGGATATCTATCGCGGCCCCGATGGCGTGCGGCATGTGCGGCAAGTGCAGGACGACGTCTGGCAACGCCTGCTGTCCTGCTTGCCCGCCGCGTGACGCCGGTGGCGAGCGCATACCCCTGCTGCGTGCATGTGCATACACAAATAATAATGATTCTCATTTATAATTCGTGGCTATGGGGGTGCAATGGGCAGGCGCCGTGGCGCCACGGGTGTGAAGGAGGGCATGATGGGCAGTGTGTATGGTAACGAGGACGCGATCGCGCATGAGCATCGCGTGCTGATCGGCGAGTATGGGCGGGCGCAGGCCCGCTGCAGTGCGCAGCTGGCCGCGCAGGCGGCGCGCATCGCGCAGCTGGAGTCGGAATTGATGCGCGCGCGGGCGCAAGTCGTGATCCGCGATACGCGGCTGGCGCTGGCGCGTGACGAATTGGCCGAACTGGCGACCGCCGCACCGGGCCTGCCGACGCGGGCACGGCTGGCGCGCAAGGTCGAGTGGCTCAGTGAGCGCGTGCAGGACCTGATGCGCGAGTTGCTGCGCCTGCAGTGGTTGCCCGCGCCGGGCTTGCGGGCCGACGTGCGCGAAAAGGCCGTGCTATACGTGGGCAACTATGCAAATCTGGAGCCGGGCCAGGCTGCGGGCGGCGTCCACGTGGCGCAGCAGGCCGTCGAGCAGGCCGGCGGACGCTTCCTGCACCATGCGGGCGGGGACGACGGCGCCGACGACGTGGCGGCGCTGGAAGCGGGGCTGGTAGCGGCCGACCTGGTGATTTGCCAGACGGGCTGCGTCAGCCACGATGCCTACTGGCGCGTGCATGACCACTGCAAGCGCACGGGCAAGCAGTGCGTGCTGGTGGACCAGCCGCAAGCCATGCATTTCGTGCGCAAGGAGGCGCTGGCTGCTTTTTGATTCCGGATTAATGCCTGCTTAATCCGCATGGGGCAGAATGGCCACCATTCGACGTCATAGAAAGCGCCCATGCTGTCCCTGCAAATCGGCCCCCTGGCCCTGCCCACGGGCCTGGTTCTGTTGTTCTTCTCCCTGTGCGCCGCCTACGGCGCGGCGTGGTGGCTGCGGCGCTACCGCCAGCTGCCCGACGCCGGTCCCCTCGTTTTCCGACATGCTGATCGCCGGCCTGCTGGCGGCGCGCCTGGCTTTCGTGCTGCGCTGGCACGAACAATACTTCGCGGCTCCCTGGTCCATCCTGAATATCCGCGACGGGGGCTTCCTGGCGCCGGCTGGCATCGCCGCCGCGCTGGCCATCGCCGCGTGGCGCTGCCGGCGTCCCGCCATGGCGGCCATGCGCCGTCCTCTCGTCATCAGCGTGGCGTCCGGCGCGCTGGCCTGGGGCGTGCTGAGCGCAGGGATGGGGCTGGCGTATGACAAGCCGGCAGCCTTGCCGGCCGTGGCCCTGCAGGCGCTCGACGGCGCGCCAAAGACCCTGGCGGCGCTGGCCGGCGGCAAGCCCATGGTGGTCAACCTATGGGCCAGCTGGTGCCCGCCATGCCGGCGCGAGATGCCCGTGCTGGCCGCCGCGCAGCAGGCGCGCGCCGATATCGTCTTCGTCTACGCGAATCAGCGCGAGGATGCGGCTGCCGCCAGCGCTTTTCTGGACAAGAGTGGTGTGACCTTGCGCAATGTGGTGCTCGACAGCGAGGCGGCGCTGGGCAAGGCGGCCGGTTCCTCGGCCTTGCCGACCACCCTGTTCTATGACGCGCAAGGGCGCCTGGTCGACACCCACCTGGGCGAATTGTCCGACGCCTCGCTGGCCAGCAAGCTGCAGAAGATCACGCCCGTTCCCTGAGGCGGGTATGCCTTTTGACGTAACCGTGGCGGCTTCTGATAGTATACCCCCCTATAGTATTTATCGGGGTGAATCATGGGCCACACGGCACACAACAAGACCAGGCTGCTCAATCGCGTCAAGCGCATCAAGGGACAGGTGGAAGGCCTGGAGCGGGGCCTGGAAGAGGGCCGCGACTGCGGCGAAGTGCTGCAGCTGATCGCCGCCGTGCGCGGCGCCGTCAATGGCCTGATGGCGGAAGTCATCGAAGAGCACTTGCGCGAGCACGTGGCCAGTCCCGATATCTCCGGCGAGGAGCGGGCCAGGGGCGCCGCGACGACGACATCGCGGGCATTCTGCGCACCTACCTCAAATAAGGAGATCGCCATGAAAACGCACTCCCTGAGCGAAGACCTCTCCGCCTGGCAGCACGAACACGTGTTTGGCGCAGCCAGCGACAAGGCAGAACGCCGCGCGCGCATCGTCATGTGGATCACGCTGGCCACCATGGTGCTGGAAATCGTCGCCGGCTGGTGGTACAACTCCATGGCCCTGCTGGCCGATGGCTGGCATATGAGTTCGCACGCGCTGGCCATCGGCCTGGCCGCCTTTGCGTATGCGGCCGCGCGCCGCTATGCGCGCGACCCCCGCTTTGCCTTCGGCACGTGGAAGATCGAGGTGCTGGCCGGCTATACCAGCGCCATCCTGCTGCTGGGCGTGGCCGTGCTGATGGTGGCGGCCTCCGTCGAGCGCCTGTTTTCGCCGCAACCCATCCACTATCCGCAGGCGATGGCGGTGGCCGCCTTCGGCCTGGCGGTCAACCTCGTGTGCGCGCTGATCCTCGGCGGCCACCACGATCACGGGCATGACCACCACGGCGGCCATGACCACCACCACGACCATCACGGCCATGGCGAAGACCTGAACATGAAGGCCGCCTACATCCACGTGCTGGCCGACGCCGCCACCTCCGTGCTGGCCATCGTGGCGCTGGCCGGCGCGTGGGCTTATGGCTGGCGCTGGCTTGATCCCGTGATGGGCATCGCTGGCGCCGTGCTGGTGGCGCTGTGGGCGAAAAAGCTCATGCTGGACACGGGCAAGGTCTTGCTGGACCGCGAGATGGACCATCCCGTGGTGGACGAAATCCGCGAGGCCGTGGAAGTGGAAAGCGCCGGGGACACGCCGCGCATCGTCGACCTGCACGTCTGGCGAGTCGGCAAGCAGCTGTATTCGTGCGCTTTCTCCGTCGTCAGCCGCGATGCCAGCCTGACAGGCGCCGAGCTGCGTGCGCGCATCGGCATCCACGAGGAAATCGTCCACAGCACCATCGAGATTATTCGCCGGCCTTGACAATGATGGTGAAAAAAGCCCGTTGATGCGGGGCGTAGGCCGTATAATGTCGGCTTTTACAGCACGCGCTGTTCACCAGACAGAGAAGAAAATGAGCACATTACCACCATGCCCGCAATGCCAATCCGAATTCACGTACGAAGACGGCAGCCAGTTGATCTGCCCTGAATGCGCGCATGAATGGTCGGCCACGGCTGCAGAAGCGGCGGAGGAGGGCGCGAAGGTGTACCGCGATTCGGCCGGCAATATCCTGCAGGATGGCGACACGGTCAGCGTCATCAAGGATTTGAAATTGAAGGGTGGCGGCGGTGTCGTCAAGATGGGCACCAAGGTCAAGAACATCCGCCTGGTCGACAGCGACCATGATATCGACTGCAAGATCGACGGCTTCGGTTCCATGAGCCTCAAAACCGAGTTCGTCAAGAAGGTGTAACGCTTTTACCTGTAACACGGCGCGCCGGCTTCATTCCCGCGCGCCGTTTTTTTATTCAGACTCCATGCAAATCGATCATCTGCGCCAGCGCCTGCGCGCCCTGGGCGCCAAGCCCCTGCACGAACAGCGCGTGCTGCGCGACTGGATACAGGGCCAGCCGCACGACCAGGGCCGGCGCCGCGCCGAAGACTTTTTGCCGCTGCCCGTGCGCGAAGCCTTGCCTGCGCTCGACCTCGAACTGCAGGGCATGCTGAAGCTGCTCAGCACCCATCCGGGCGCGGACGGTTCCGCGCGCCTGCTGGTGGGACTGCACGACGGCCAGACGGTGGAAAGCGTGCTGCTGCCGCGCGACGGCCTGTGCGTGTCGAGCCAGGTCGGTTGCGCCGTTGGCTGCCAGTTCTGCATGACGGGCCGCGACGGTTTGATCCGGCAAGTGACCAGCGGCGAAATCGTCGCGCAGGTGGTGCTGGCGCGCACCTTGCGCCCCGTGAAAAAAGTCGTCTTCATGGGCATGGGCGAACCGGCGCATAACCTGAACAATGTGATGGAAGCGATCGAGCTGCTGGGCACCGAGGGCAATATCGGCCACAAGAACCTCGTGTTTTCCACCGTGGGCGACCCGCGCGCCTTCGAGCGCCTGCCGCAGGGGCGAGTCAAGCCGGCGCTGGCCCTGTCGCTGCACACGACCAAGCCGGCGCTGCGCGAACAGCTGCTGCCGCGCGCACCCAAATTATCCCCGCGCGAGCTGGTGGAGTTCGGCGAGTCGTATGCGCGCCTGACCGGCTACCCGGTGCAGTATCAATGGACCCTGATGGAAGGCGTCAATGATGGCGAGGACGAGATGGACGGCATCGTGGCGCTCCTGCAGGGCAAGTACGCGGTACTGAACATGATTCCGTACAACACCATCGACGACTTGCCGTTCAGGCGCCCCAGCTGGGACAAGGCGCGGGCGATTGCCGCCGCCCTGCATGCGCGCGGCGTGCTGACCAAGCTGCGCGATTCGGCCGGTCAGGACGTGGAAGGGGGATGCGGGCAGTTAAGGGCGCGCGAAGCGAAGGGCAGGAAAGTGATCGAGATACACGCAGCGTAGAACCGGGGTTAGACCCCCGGATACGTTGGCATCGAGCTTGACGCTAACAGCGTTGCGGGTCAGATCCCAGCCTTTGCCGTGGGGTTAAACTCCGCCCAGCAAATCGTTTTCATTCAAGATCGCAAACGCGATCTCGGGGTGCGCGGCCAGGCAGCGCCGCACGGCGGCCGGAATGGCCGCGCGCGTCTTACGGCACAGGCCCGGTTGCTCCAGCAGGCGGATCTGGAAGCCGCGCACGCTGCGCACTTCGCCGCTGCCCGGTGCAATCTGCAATTCCACGCCCAGATTTTTCTTCAACAGCAGTTGCAGCTTCTGCAGCTGTGCATAGGTGGCGATGCCATCGATATGCGCCAGCAGGCGCTTTTCTTCCGCCAGGTTCAGGCGCAGGATGGACAAGTCCGCCTGCGCATCGTCGAGCAGCCGCTCGCGCTCGCAGTCGCACAGCTGCGGCGGGCACTCCTTGCGGACTTCAAAATCGACGATGCGCATGCTGGTGTTCCAGTGACGTTCCAATGGCGATCCGGGATAAATCCAGTATCGTCCGCCATCTGGCGCCTGTCAATCAGCGCGGGCTGACGATCAGGCGCCAGAGGATAGGCCCCCCTGCTCGCTGCTGTGCTGATGGTGGTTTTGCGGCGGCATGACGTGGCCTTCCGTCGACACGATTTCGTGCGCGCAGCCGTCGCAGCGGTAGATGCCCGAATACGGCACGGCTTCGCCGGGCGACGTCAATTCATCGAAACGCGGGTGCATGGAGCGGGCCACGTAGCTGGGGTTCTTGTAGTCGGCCATGGATTCCTCGTGAAGTGGGTAATGACGCCATTCTGGCACACTATTGTGCGGGGCCTTGACCGCGTGTCTTGGCGCGCGCGCCGCCCTGTGTTGTAATGTTGATCATTTCATTTGAACACGCAAGGCCATGAGAACCCGCATCAAGATCTGCTGTATCGCTTCCATCGACGAAGCGCAACTGGCGATTGCCGCCGGCGCCGACGCGCTGGGCCTGGTGGCGGCCATGCCGTCCGGCCCTGGCCCGATTCCCGATGGGCGCATCGCGCAGATCGCCGCCTGGACGCCGCCGCCCGTGGCCACCTTCCTGTTGACGTCCGAAACGACGGCGCAAGCCATTGCCGAACACGTGCACGCCACGCAGCCATCCACCGTGCAGATCGTCGGGCATGTCGATCCCGGCGAAGTCGCTGAGCTGGCGCGCCTGCTGCCGCACGTGCGGCGCGTGCAGGTGATCCACGTGGAAGGGCCGCAGGCGCTGGAGTTGATTCCCGCCTATGCGCCCCACGTGCATGCCTTTTTGCTCGATTCGGGCCGCCCTGGCGCGCCGGTCCCGGAACTGGGCGGCACGGGCCGCACGCACGACTGGTCCATCAGCGCGCGCTTCGTGCGCGCCAGTCCCCGTCCCGTCTTCCTCGCTGGCGGCCTCGATGCGAACAACGTGATGGAGGCCCTGCGCCAGGTGCGGCCCTATGGCATCGACCTGTGCTCGCGCGTGCGCACCGATGGCCAGCTCGATGTCATGAAACTGGCCCTGCTGATGGCGGCCGTGCGCGACGCGGATGCGGCGCTGTATGCGGAAGGTTAAGCCGCCGTTGCCGACGCGTTCATCTCGCGCACGAACGCTTCCGTAAACGCGGCCACCATGCCGCTGGCCGCGCGCGGCGAGATCAGGCCGACGACGGAATGCGATTCCTCGTCGGGCAGGGCAATGAAACGCACGCCGGGCGGCGCCACCAGGCGCATGCTGTCCGGGACGATGGCGATGCCCATGTTGGCCTCGATCAGGTTCAGCTGCGAGGTCTTGCGCGACAGGGCGCGCGCCGCCTTCGGAAAGAAGCCCTGCGCCAGGCACAGGCCCGCCACCAGATAGCTCAGGCCACCGCGGTCCTTGTGCGGGATCGAGACGAAGGCTTCATCGCGCAGGGCGGCGATCGTCGTGCGCTCCAGGGCAGCAAGCGGCGAGGCCGACGACACGGCCACCACCAGCTTTTCCGCGTACAGTTCGCGCACGACGATGTTGGCGTGCTTGCGCAGGGTGGGCAGGCGCACGAGTCCCAGGTCGGCGCGGCCTTCCTCGATATCAAACGCCTGGTTTTCCGACGATCCCTTTGATACATCGAGCGAAACGCCGGGGAATTGCGCCAGCAGGCGGTTCAGCACGGCGCCGATGGCGGGCGTGAGGGTGACGGAACTCGAATGCAGCAGGCGGATGATGCCTTGCGCCCCTTGTCCCACGTGGCGTGTCTGGCGCACGGTTTCCTCGATGTCGTCGAGGATGCGCCTGGCCCGTTCATAAAAGACCTGTCCCGCGGGCGTGAGTTCGATATGGCGCGCGTCGCGCGTGAGCAGCAGCGCTTGCACCTCGCCCTCGAGTTCCTTGATTTGCCGGCTCAGGGCCGACTGCGCGATATATAACTTTTCCGCCGCGCGCGAGTAGCTGCCCGCATCGACGACGACTTCGACAAAATAGCGGAACTGTTTGATGGAAATCAATCGTATGCCTTTTCGAGATCGGAGACTGCCTGATTTGATATTAGCCTTGCCCCGGCGTTCACGCTACAGTGGACTGATCTGCCGTCACTGCAAAGGAAAGACCATGCTGGAATTGCTCGGGGTGTTGGGAGTACTTGTCAGTATTATCGTAAAACTGATTTTCGTCCAGATCGGCGGCGTGGCCGAGGGCAAGGAGGACTAATATGCCAGGGTCGCCACATACGGAGCCGACAAGCTCAAAGCTTGCAGGCGGCATGCTGGCGCGATCCCGTCCCATTCCGCCAGCGGCAAGCCCGCGCACTTGAGCGCCGCCTCGCGCGCCGTCCACGCCTGCGCCAGGCGCAGCGAGCGCTGGTCGGCAGGGCAGTCGGCCAGCTCAGCTGCCACCTGCGGCCCCAGGTAATCGCGCGCCAGATTGAACCAGTCGGCAATGTCCTGCACCCGCATCACGTCGATGCCGACGGCGCCATGCAGGTGGACGGCAGCCAGCGACAGTCCCTCGTCATGGCTGAACGACAGGCCCGCCGCGCGTCCTGCCAGCAGCAAACGGGGAGGGGCGCCCGGCGTCGATTCCACTGAAATCGCCTCGATGTCCAGGTTTCGCCATTGCGCCGCCGCCTCGCATACGGCCTGGCGCAGGTGCGCGCGTGCTTCGATACGTGACGGCGGCGGCACGATGCCGATCGCCAGCACGCCGTCGCCCGACCAGAGCACCGTAAAATCCATCAGCTGCAATCAGCTACGCAAAGGCGCGGCCGGACATCCGGCCCAGTTGCTGCCGGCGGGGATGTGTTCGCCCTTCATCACCAGGGTCAAGGGGCCAAGGCGGGCATTGTCGCCCACCCTGGCGCTGTACAGCACGGAGCTGCGCGGGCCCATGTACACGCGCTGGCCGATCTCCACGTGGTCGATCTTCATCACGCGGTCTTCGAACAAATGCGTTTGCGGGCAGGTCAGGGCGTTCAATTCGCTGTAGTCGCCGATATGCACGCAGTCGAATTCCGTGATGTCCGTCGTATCCATGTAGACGCCGCGGCCGATCTTGCAGCCGAACAGGCGGAAGGCCAGCGGCAGCCACGGCGTGCCGCGCAGATAGCGCATGAAGTTGGGCACGGCGATGCCTTCGTACAGATTGGTCACGCCTTCCGAGATCCACACGAACGGCGTCCACATGGGCGCCGCGTGCTTGCGGTAGCGTCCCAGCAGCAGCCACTTGAACAGCACGACCACCAAAAAATTGCCGATGCCGTAAGCCAGGCCGGCGATGGCCAGGTCGCCCACCACTTCGCCCCAGCGCCCGGCGCCCGCGATCGGCATCACGTCCAGCACCAGGGTATAGCCGACTGCGATCACCACCGCGTGCGGCGCGACGATGCGGAAGGCTTCGATCAGGCTGCGGCCCAGGCGGCGCAGCATGGAAGGCTTGAAGGTCAGGTGCTCGGCAAAGCCGCTGACCTGTTCGCGCGCGGGCAAATGCATGGGGGGAGAGCCGAGCCAGGTGTCGCCGCCGTGCATCTGCTCATTGCGCGGCGCGTGCGTGTGCACGCCGATCAGCACGTGTTCGGGTAGCACGGTGCCGTCCGGGATGTAGCTGCCGTTGCCGACGAAGCTGCGGTGCGAGACGACGGTGGGGCGCATGGTCATCCAGCCGCCGTCGATCTGCTCGTCGCCCAGCATGACGGCGTCGGCGATGAAGGTGTCGTCGCCCAGGGTCAGCATGTCGGGCACCACGCCCAGCGCCGTGGAAATCTCCGCGCCCTTGCCCACCTTGGCGCCCAGCAGGCGGTACCAGTACGGCGCGTACACGGTGGCGTAAATGCCGTGCAGGACGTTCAGGCTCGATTCCTGGATATGGCTGACCAGCCACTTGGCGCAATACAGATTGCTGTGCACGGGCGAGCTGCCCGGCTTCAGGCGGGGCAGCGCGCCCCAGCGGATGGCGGCTGACAGCAGGGCCGTGAGCACGATCAGCACGGCGCTGGCGGGGAAGGCCAGCAGGAAGTAGCGGGCCAGCTGGGTCGTCACGTCGCGGCCCTGCAGCCACGGCATCATTTCGCGCTCGTCGAACCAGTCGATCAGCACGAAGCTGGGGAAGACGGGCATGAAGAACAGCACGGCGATGAGGACCATGCCAAAGCAGAAGAACAGGGTTTCGCCCGTCAGGCGCAGGCGCGAGACGGCGGGGCGCGGCGGCTGGCTGGCCCGGTCGTAAGGGCCGATGTCGCGCGCGGGCGAGCCAGTCCAGACCCTGCCGGTCGGCACCGAGGCGCCATCTGCCAGCGCCGATTGTCCCTCCAGGTGGCCAAATGCGCCTACTTTGGTATTGCCTTCCAAAATCGCGTAAGAGCTGATGCAGGCATCGTCACTGATGCTGATCCGGCCCAGCAGCAAACGGCCCCGTTCAACGCGGGCGTTTTCAAAGTTGACGGCATTGCCGACGCTGACGTTGTCGCCGATGGACAGCAGGTCGGGCGCGCGCAGGGTCATCGAGCCGATGACCACTTCCTTGCCCACTTTCGCGCCCAGCGCGCGCAGCCACCAGCTGTTCAGCGATGAACCGCTGAGCAGATACGCGGGTGCCGATTCGACCAGGCGGTCGGCCAGCCACCAGCGGTAATACGTGACGCCCCAGAGCGGATAGCTGCCCGGCTTCAGACGCCCGGCGATCAGCCACTTGCCGGCAATCGCAATGGCAAATTCGGCCAGCGTCGCGAGCAAGAACACGCCGATCGAGGCGGCGATGGCGCGCGGCACGGTGTCGCCCGTGTCCCCCGTGAAGAAGTGGTAGGTGAAGAACGGCGCCATCCACTGTGCCATGCGCAGGGTGACGAGGCCCGGCACGGCCGCCGCCTGGGCCGCGCCGCAGATCCAGCGCTTCCAGGCCGACGACGGCGTCCAATCCGCTTCCGGCGTGGCCAGCGCGGGCACTTCGTTCAAGACGGCGGCGATCTTGCCGATCTGCCGGTTCTGGTAAATGTCGCGCACCGTCATGTGGGCGTAGGCCGGATCGGCGCGCAGGCTTGATGCCAGGCGCGCGGCCAGGAAGGAGTGGCCGCCAAGGTCGCTGAAGAAGTCCAGCTGGCGCAAGATCGCCTGGCCGGGGAAAAGCTTGGCCAGCGCCGCGAACAGGGCCGCCTCGGCCGGCGTTTCCGGCACGTCCGATACACCCGCCTCGCCGGCCGGCGGCGCGGACAGGGGCATGGCTTTCAAGGCTTTCCTGTCGATTTTCCCCGAGGTCAGGCGCGGCATCAGCGGCAGCAGCTCGAAACGGCCCGGCACCATGTAGGGCGGCAAGTGCAGGTTCAGGGCCGCGCGCAGGTTTTTCGCCGCCAGGGCGTCGTCGGGCGCCTCGTCGCTGCCGACGATGTAGGCCACCAGCTGGTCGATTCCGTCATCCTTGCGCAGCAGGACGGCCACCGTGCCCACGCCCGGTTGCTGCGCCAGCACGGCTTCGATCTCGCCCAGTTCCACGCGGAAGCCGCGTATCTTGACCTGATCGTCGGCGCGGCCCAGGCACAGCACCTGGCCGTCCGCATCGATGCGTGCCAGGTCGCCCGTGCGGTACAGGCGCGCGTCGTCGTCGGTGCTCGCCCAGGGATTGGGCAGGAATTTTTCCACCGTCAGGTCGGGCCGGCCCAGGTAGCCCTCGGCCAGGCCGGGGCCGATGATGCACAATTCCCCCGTTTCGCCGCGCGCCAGCAATGTCAAGGGACGGTTTTCTCCGGACTCGGCCACCTGCAGCACCAGCAAGCCGTAGTTGGGCAGCGGCGTGCCGATGGTGACGGGTTCCCCGGGCCGCAAACGCGCCAGGCTGCACGAGACGGTCGCCTCCGTGGGGCCATAGGTGTTGAACATGGCGCGGCCCGGGCGCGACCAGCGCTCGACCAGGGATTCCGGGCACATCTCGCCGCCCAGGTTGATCAAACGCAAACTGGGCACTTCCTCGGCGAACAGGGCCAGCAAGGTCGGCACGGCGTGGAGAACGGTGACCTTGTTCTCGGCCAGCGCGCGCGGCAAGGCTTCCGGGTCGCCCGAAATCTCCTTGGGACCCAGCCACAGGGTGGCGCCCACCAGGTAGGCGATCCAGATTTCCTCGAACGACATGTCGAAGGCGACGGAAAAGCCCTGGTAGACGGTGTCGGATTGCGTGACTTCCAGCACGGCGTTTTCGCTGCGCAGGAAGTGGCAGATGCTGCGCTGATTGATCAATATGCCTTTCGGCTTGCCCGTGGAGCCGGACGTGTAGATCACGTACGCCGGGTGTTCGGGCAAGACTGTGCCGCGCGCGGGCAGCAGTTCGCCCGGCGCGGCGGGGGCCAGCAGGCTTTCCGCCGTCCACACGGGGCGCTCGACGCCGGCCTGCTCCAGGCGCGGCGCGAACTGCGCACAGCTGACGACACCAAAGCCATTGGCGTCATCGAGGCACACTTGCAGGCGCTCGACGGGCGTGTCTTCATCGACGGGCAGCCAGGCGGCGCCCGCCTTGGCGATGGCCGCCTGCATCAGCAGCAAATGCGCGCCGCGCGGCAGCCACAGGCCGACGATGTCGCCGGGCTTGACGCCGGCCGCCACCAGGCGCGACGCGGCCAGGCCCGCCTGCGCATCGAGTTCGGCATACGTGATGCGGCGTTCGCCATCGATCAGAGCGATGTGTTCGGGGCAGCGGCGGGCCGTCGCTTCCAGCAGGTCGGCCAGCACTTCCTCGCGCAGCAAATCCGGTCGCGGCGGGCCGTACAGGATGTCGGCGTGGGTGGACGGGGTGCCTGGACTGACTGCGGTGAAATCGTTCATGGATGACGCTTATCTGTAATGCTGTAGGAGGAATCTGCTGTGCTGCGCATGGTGCGCGGCACAGTTGATACATTACAGCACGCAAGGCATTTCAGCGTTGCAGAACGGGGAATTTTGTGGATCTTTCAGCAATTATGTGGCGGCAGGCTCAACTGCCATGATTACGGAATGTAAATTGCGGAAACATGGCGCCGATTTGCGCCAAAGTAGGCGCCGCCGGATAGCCGTGCAGGGGCCGGCCGGACAGCGCCGCATCGACGCAGCCGTCGGCGCGGAATTGCTGCAGCACGTAGTTGTCGACGCCTTTGGCGGCCAGGGTGGCGGCCAGGGCCAGCAGTTGTGCGTCCGGCAGCAGGTCGGGATGCGTCGTGGTGCGGCATTCGTAGGCGACGCCGCTGGCAAGGATGGCGTCCAGGCAGGCGCGCGCCGGGTCGCCGCTGCCGGCCACGCGGGTCACATGGCGATAGTCGGCAAACGGCGCCTTGATGTCGAAGCCGACCCAGTCGACCAGGGGCAGCACTTCCTGCAGGCGCTGCGGATAGATGCAGGCCGTGTGCAGGCCGATGCCGAAACCCAGCGCTTTGATGTCCAGCATGGCGCGCCCCAGCGCCGGGTCCATGCACGCCTCGCCGCCGCTGAAGACGACGGCGTCGACCAGGCCCACGCGGCGGCGCAGCCAGGTCAGGACGTCCTGCCACGGCATGGCGCCTTCCGGCGTGCGCCCCTGCAAGTGCGGATTGTGGCAATAGCCGCAACGCCAGGGGCAGCCCTGCACGAAGACCACGGCCGCCAGCTTGCCCGGGTAGTCGGTGGCGGAAAAGGGCGTCAGGCCGCCCACTTTCAACTCAGCCATGGCAGGCGGGCAGGCCAAGCCGGGCGCCCGCTTCCGTAAAGTACTGGCGCTCGTGGAATTCGCCCTGCTTGCCGATGTTGAACGAGGCGACGGGGCGGTGGTAGCCCATCACGCGGGTCCAGATTTCGCAGCGCTGGCGTTCGGTGTCGAGCAGGGTGATGGCGGGAGTGAAGTCGGGACGTGCATTCATGGCGTTTCCTCAAGTGATGGAGCAATGTGGGCCTGCTTGCGGGCGATCAGCTCCGCGTCGCAGGTGGGGCAGAATTCATGTTTGCCGGCCAGGTAGCCGTGGCGCGGGCAGATGGAAAACGTGGGCGTGTGACGGTGATATAGGGCAGCGAGAAGCGGCTCAGGGCGCGCTTTACCAGCTCGCGGCAGGCGTTCGCGTCGGACAGCGCTTCCGTCATGTACAAATGCAGCACCGTGCCGCCCGTGTACTTGCGCTGCAGCGCGTCCTGCAATTCCAGCGCCTCGAACGGGTCGTCCGTATGCCCGACGGGCAGCTGCGACGAGTTCGTGTAATACGGATTGTCCGGCGTGCCCGCCTGCAGGATGGCGGGATAGCGCTTGCGGTCTTCGCGGGCGAAGCGGTACGTCGTGCCTTCGGCCGGTGTCGCTTCCAGGTTGTACATATGCCCCGTCTCTTCCTGGAATTGCACCATGCGGGCGCGCACGTGGTCGAGCAGGCGTATCGCCAGCGCATGGCCCTCGGCGGACGTGATGTCCCAGGCGTCGCCGCTGAAATTGCGGATCATCTCGTTGATGCCGTTCACCCCCAAGGTGGAAAAGTGGTTGCGCAGGGTGCCCAGGTAGCGCTTCGTGTACGGGAACAGGCCTTGCTGCATCAATTCCTCAATGGTGCGGCGCTTGATTTCCAGGCTGCTCTTGCCCAGTTCCAGCAGGCGGTCCAGGTCCGCCATCAGCGCCGCTTCGTCGCCGCGCCATCGGTGGCCCAGGCGCGCGCAGTTGATCGTCGTCACCACGCCCAGGGAACCCGTCTGCTCGGCGGAACCGAACAGGCCATTGCCCCGTTTCAGCAGTTCGCGCAAGTCCAGCTGCAAGCGGCAGCACATGGAGCGGATCATGTTCGGCTTGAGCTCCGAATTGATGAAATTCTGGAAATAGGGCAGGCCGTAGCGGGCCGTCATCTCGAACAGGCGTTCCGCGTTTTCGCTATGCCAGTCGAAATCCTCGGTGATGTTATAGGTGGGGATGGGAAAGGTGAAGACTCTGCCCTTGGCGTCGCCCGCCATCATGATCTCGATGTAGGCGCGGTTGATCATGTCCATTTCCGCCTGCAGCTCGCCATAGCTGAAGTCCATTTCCTGGCCAGCGATGACGGGAATCTGCTCGCGCAGGTCGTCCGGGCAGACCCAGTCGAAGGTGAGGTTGGTGAACGGCGTCTGCGTGCCCCAGCGCGATGGCACGTTGAGGTTGAAGATCAGCTCCTGCATGTACTGGCGCACGTCTTCGTAGCGCAGGCTGTCCTTACGGATGTAGGGCGCCATGTAGGTGTCGAAGGAGCTGAACGCCTGTGCACCGGCCCACTCGTTTTGCAGGGTGCCGAGGAAGTTGACGATCTGGCCGATGGCGCTCGACATGTGCTTGGGCGGGCCCGATTCGATCTTGCCCGGCACGCCATTCAAGCCTTCGTGCAGCAGGGTGCGCAGCGACCAGCCGGCGCAATAGCCGGCCAGCATGTCGAGGTCGTGGATGTGCAGCGCCGCTTCGCGGTGCGCGGCGCCCACTTCCGGCGGATACACCTGGTCCAGCCAGTAGTTGGCGATGACCTTGCCCGACACGTTGAGTATCAGGCCGCCCAGCGAGTAACCCTGGTTGGCGTTGGCGTTGACACGCCAGTCGCGCCGGTCCAGGTATTCATTGATGGACGCGGCGACGTCGACCTGGCCGCGCATGGATGGAACTGCATTTGTCGTCATGAAACCTCCAATAAACACAACATGCGGTGTTTTTATGGAGATTAATCACTAAATATAGTGGCGTCAAAGGGCGCGTGCAGTTGCGTGGCGAATCCTTGATGCAGGTGAAAAATACACCTCAGCCGGTTTTGTTCCAGCGCGTTTCGCGCAGGATCAGCCAGCTCGCGAAAAAGAACGCGGCGCCGCAGGCGGCGACGCTGGCGACGGAGGCGGGCAGCACGTGCGTCCAGATTTCCAGCGGCGTATAGGTGCTCCAGCTGGCCACGCGCGCGTCGAAGGTGACGTAGTTCGCCAGCAGCCAGTAGATGGCCAGCAGGCCCGTGCAGATGGCGGCCTGACGCAGCAGCGGCATCTTGCTGCGCGCGAACACGGCCAGCAGGAACAGCAGCAGCACGCCCGGATACGCGCCCAGTACTTCGGGCGACAGCACGGAGAGGGTTCCCGCGTCATAGCCATCGGCCGGGCCGGCCCACTGCACTTGCAGCGCGGTGAGGAACAGGGTGAGCAGGAAAATCAGCAGCGGTTTGCGGGTCATGGCGGGCAATCGGAGGGAAGAAAAGTGGGGCATTTTACAGCCAGGTCAAGCAAGTTGAACGCGCGCCAGCCATGCATGCATTCCTTCACCTGCGTCAAGGACTGGGCGGCATGGGCGGGGCTATAGTCTGCACCCTGAGCCGATACAGGACTGAGAACACCATGATGCTTGAATCAACCACCGCCACCCGCGTGGCTGGACCGCTGGAACTGGTCTGCCCCGCCGGCAGCCTGCCCGCCTTGAAAGCGGCCGTCGACAATGGCGCCGACACCGTTTACCTGGGCTTTCGCGACGCCACCAATGCGCGCAATTTCGCCGGCCTCAATTTCGACGAGAAGGCCATTGCCGAGGGCGTGCGCTACGCCCATCAATATGGACGCAAGGTGCTGCTGGCGCTGAACACCTATCCGCAGCCGCATAACTGGGCCGTGTGGCGCAGCGCCATCGACCGCGCCGCGCAGGCCGGCATCGACGCCATGATCGTCGCCGACCCGGGATTGATGGCCTACGCGGCCCAGCACCACCCGCAGCTGCGCCTGCACCTGTCCGTGCAGGGCTCGGCCACCAACTACGAAGCCATCAATTTTTACCACGAACATTTCGGCATCGCCCGCGCCGTGCTGCCGCGCGTGCTGTCGATGGCGCAGGTCGAGCAATTGATCAGCAAGACGGAAGTCGAGATCGAGGTCTTCGGCTTCGGCAGCCTGTGCGTGATGGTCGAGGGGCGCTGCGCGCTGTCCTCGTATGCGACAGGCGAGGCGCCGAACACCCACGGCGTGTGCTCGCCGGCGAAATCCGTGCGCTGGCTGGAAACGCCGAACGGCCTCGAATCGCGCCTGAACGGCGTGCTGATCGACCGCTACGCACCCGGTGAAAACGCCAGCTACCCGACCCTGTGCAAGGGGCGCTTCGAAGTCAACGACGAAGAGTATTACGCCATCGAGGAGCCGGCCAGCCTGAACACGCTGGCGCTGCTGCCGCAACTGATCGCCATGGGCGTGCGCGCCGTGAAGATCGAAGGGCGCCAGCGCAGCCCCGCGTATGTCGCGCAGGTGACGCGCGTATGGCGCGAGGCGATCGACGCCTGCCGCGAAGGCAATGCGCGCTACGCCGTCAAGCCAGGCTGGATGGCGGCCATGGACAAGCTGGCCGAGGGTCAGCAGCACACCTTGGGCGCGTATCACCGCTCCTGGAAATAGAGGATGAACATGCTAAAACTATCATTGGGCCCCTTGCTGTACTACTGGCCGCGCGCCACCGTTTTCGAGTTTTACCAGCAGATCGCCGGCACCGCCGTCGATATCGTGTACCTGGGCGAAACCGTCTGTTCGCGCCGGCATGAGCTGCGCCTGGCCGACTGGCTCGATATCGCCGACATGCTGGCCGCCGCCGGCAAGGAAGTGGTGCTGTCGACGCAGGCGCTGATCGAGGCGGGCGCCGAACTGGCCACCCTGCGCCGCATCACGGGCAATGGCCGCTACAGCGTCGAGGCCAACGACATGGGCGCCGTGCACTGCATGGAAAAGGGGGCGTCCTTCGTCGCCGGGCCCCATCTGAACCTGTTCAATGGCCCCAGCCTGCAGCTGCTGGCGCGCCTCGGTGCGCGGCGCTGGGTGATGCCGCTGGAAATGGGGCAGACGGCGCTGGCCGAGATGCAGCGCCAGAAGCCGGAAGGGCTGGAGACGGAGGTGTTCGCCTACGGCCGCATGCCGCTGGCGTTTTCCGCGCGCTGCTTCACGGCGCGCAACCGCAACCTGCCGAAGGACGATTGCGGCTACAGCTGCCTGGAAGAGCCGGACGGCCTGCTGCTGCGCACGCGCGACGAAGTGCCCTTCCTCGTACTGAATGGCACGCAGACGCAGTCGGCGCTCGTCTACAACCTGGTGCGCGAACTGGACGCCATGCGCGACATGGGCGTGTCGGTGGCGCGCATCAGCCCGCAGGCCATGCATACGGAACAGGTGATCGCCATCTTCGACCGTGCCCGCCGGGGGCAGGTCAGCGGCATCGGCGCCCAGGCCCAGCTGGCGGCCTGCCAGCCGGCCGGCGCCTGCGACGGCTACTGGCACGGCCAGCCCGGCATGGAACAGCACGCCGCCCATTGAACGCCTCGAAAGGAAGCACCATGCAAGATCAACTGGAAAGATTGCCCGTCCCGGCCCCGGTTCCGGCCAAACCCGGCATGAGCAAGCCCGCCATGTCGTACCGGCTGCCTGAACCGCTGGCCGAATTGCTGTCCAAGCTGCCGCCATATCCCGCCTCGTGGCTGTTCGTGCAGGGTTTGAACCGCCTGCTGGCGCCGCAATTGCCCGACGACGTGCGGCGCAGCCTGGAGGGGCGCAGCTTGCGTTTGCGCCTGCTGGACGCGGGCATCGCCTTCGATTTCGAGTGGCAGGGCACGGTGTTCGTGGCCGAGCGCTATGTCGACGTGCCCGACCTGTGCATCGCCGCCAGCGTGCATGACTTGATGCTGCTGGCGCGGCGCCAGGAAGATCCGGACACCTTGTTCTTCAGCCGCCGCCTGAGCCTGGAAGGCGATACGGAACTGGGCTTGCTGTTCAAGAACACGCTCGACGCCATCGAATTGCCGCCGTTCGACCTGCAGGCGCTGGGACCGCGCCGCGTGCTCGCGCATCTGCGCGACCGGGGCGCGCGGGAAGGCTGAGCGGGGAATTGCCGGCAGGGCGTTCAGTGGCGGCAGTGGCCGCAGGCGCCGCTGCACGAGGCCAGCTGTTCCTCATCCGTTGCTTCGCCCATGAAGCCGGCGTCGTTGACGGCGGCCAGCAAGCGTTCCTGCGTGGCCAGCCGTTCGTCGAATTGCACCGTGGCGCCGTGGCGCGCCAGCGAGACGCAGACGGTGGCCACGCCCGTGACCGCCTCAAGCGCGCCCGTCAACCTGTCGGCGCATCCTTCGTGATCCATTCCAATAATATTCAAGCGCGCTGTCTGCATGGGTTCCTCTTGTTTTTCAGATAAAAAAAACAGCGTAGGCGAGCGGTGCGCATGCCGTCCAGAGCAGCACGCAGGATTTATTTTGTATTTGCGGTTTTATTGATCTGGATTAATTCCTGCCCCTCCAGTACTGCCTGAAACTGCTGTTGTTTTATACACAGTTTCCCTATTCCAGTCGACAAGCGTACTCTGCTGCGTGATACTGTCATTCTGATAAGAACGCTGAGGAAAGCGCTGGAAAGGAGGGGCCATGCAGCGCCGCACCCTGCTCATGCTGGCCGGCCTGTGGCCGTTGGGCGCTGCCGCCGGCACGCCGCTGCCGCTCGTGTATCCGCGCCATCAGGCGCTCGATGATCCGCAGCAAGGTTATGTGACGGCCCTGCTGCAACAGGCGCTGGCCCGTTCGGGCCAGGCATATGCCTTGCGCCGCTCCGCACTGCGCATGGTGCAGGCGCGCGCCATGCAGGAAATCGCCACGGCGTCGGGCAGCGTCGATGTCGTCTGGGCCATGACGAGCCGGGAGCGCGAAATGCAATTGCTGCCGGTGCGCATCCCTATCGACCGTGGCCTGATCGGCTGGCGCGTGGCCCTGATCCATGCCCGCCAGCCCCAGCTGTTGCGGGGCGTGCGCAGCATCACCGCCCTGGCGCGGCTGTCGGCCGGGCAGATGCGCGACTGGCCCGACGCCGCCATCCTGCAGGCGAACGGCTTGCGTCTCGATACTTCGAGCACTTACGAAGGCCTGTTCCAGCAACTGGCGGCGGGGCGCATCGATTATTTTCCCCGCTCCGTGATCGAGGCGCAAAGCGAACTGGCCAGCCACGCGCAATTGCCGCTGGCGCTCGACACCCACCTGGTCATCCGCTACCCGGCCGCGCTGTACTTTTTTGTCGGCAAGCACCGGCCGGAACTGGCGCGCCACATTGAAACAGGGCTGGAAACCATGCTGGCCGATGGCAGTTTCGCGCAGCTGTTCCAGCAGCATTTCGGCCGCCTCGCGGATGGCCTGAAGCTGCCCCAGCGCCATGTGCTGGAACTGATCAATCCCGACTTGCCGGAAGAGACGCCGCTGGCGCGCAAGGCACTTTGGTATCGCCAAAAATATTACTAATAGTTTTGTTGATCTATGTCAAACAGCCGCCGCAATCGTGCGCAGGATGTTTGATGAAACGCAAAGCGAGTTCAACAGAACACCTGTTGACACTTATAAAATTTTCGCCGAACATCATTCTACTTTGCAACACTTTGCAATACTTTCCCAGCGAAAGCCGCCATGGCAGCTGTCGTGCGGGACCCGTGCGCCCGTTCAACGGCAAGCCGCCGCCAGCCACCGAACGCCCTGTTCCCTTGTAACCATCCGTTATCTTTTCGAAGGTTTGCCCATGCTCGATTCGATCGCGTCGGTATTGCACCAGGTGCCGGAACTGGCCCTGTTCCTGGCGCTGGCCCTCGGTTACGCGGTAGGGCAGATACGCTTCGGCCCCATCCAGCTGGGCGGCGTGTGCGGCACACTGATCGCCGCGCTGCTGATCGGCCAGCTGGGCATCACGCTGGATGCCAGCGTCAAGAACGTTTTCTTCATGCTGTTCATCTTTGCCCTCGGCTACGCGGGCGGTCCCCAGTTCTTTGCCAACCTGAACGCCAAGGGCTTGCGCCTGGGCATACTTTGCCTGATCGAAGTGGTGGTGGTGCTGGCGCTGGTGTTGCTGGCCACGCGGTTGCTGGGCCTGGACCAGGGCACGGCAGCCGGCATGATGGCGGGCGCGGCGACGGAATCGGCCGTCGTCGGCACGGCCACGGACGCCATCTCGAAGCTGGCGCTGCCGGCCGCCCGCATCGCCGAACTGCAAGCCAACGTGGTCACCGCGTATTCCATCACGTACATCTTCGGCCTGATCGCCATCGTCATCGTCACCAGCCAGGTTTTCCCGCTGTTGTTGCGCGTCAACCTGCGCGAGGAAGCGGACAAATTATGGGCAAAGATGGGCGGCGCGCACACCGATGGCGACGGGGTGCAGGCGACGCCGGAAATGGTGGGCCGCGCCTACCGCATCAGCCGGGGGGCCGGGCGCCGCCTCGATGCCTTGCAGCATATTTTCGCGGGCCGCGCCAGCATCACGCGCGTGCGCCGGCACGGCAAGGTGCTTGACCTGGAACCGGCACTGCGCCTGCGCGCCAATGATGAAGTACTGGTGATCGGCCACCGTCCCGCGCTGGTGGCGGCCGAAGCCGTGCTGGGCGAGGAATTTGCCGACACGACGGGCTTGAACATGGCCGTTTCCGCCGTCGAAGTGGTGCTGCAGCAAGCCGCGCTGGTGGGCCAGCCCTTGCGCCAGCTGGCTTTGCCTTCCGGCGTGCACGTGGCGGCCGTCGTCCGTGGCGAGCACAGCATGCCGCCGCCCTTGCCCGACCTGGCCCTGCAGCGCGACGACGTGCTGCGCCTGTACGGCACGGCGGAAGGGCGCGAACTGAACACGGCGCTGGCCGCCATCGGCAAGCGTGTGCCCACGGGCGACCGCAGTAACATCGTCTACGCCAGCATCGGCATCGTGCTCGGCGTGTACATCGGCGGTTTTACCGCCAGGCTGGGCGGTATTCCGTTTTCGCTGGGCACGGGCGGCGGCGCCTTGCTGACGGGCCTCGTATTCGGCTGGTACCAGGCAAGAAAGCCCGGCATGCCGGGCATCCACCCCAGCGCGCTCGACATGATGAAGGATATCGGCCTGGCCACCTTCATCGCCTGCGTGGGCCTGGCGTCGGGACCGCAGGCGATCGAGCTGATCCGCCAGTACGGCCTGTCGCTGCCGCTGATGGGCGTGCTGATCGCCGTCGTTCCCGCCTCGCTGTCGTTGCTGGTGGGTCACTTTTTCCTCAAGCTGGAAGCGCCCGTGCTGCTGGGCGCCATCGCCGGCCAGCAGTGCAGCACGCCGGCCCTGTCGGCCGTGCAGAACGCGGCCGGCAACTCCACGCCCTTGCTGGGCTACACGATTACGTATGCGATCTCGAACGTGGTGCTGCCTCTGCTGGGGCCGCTCATCGTGGCCCTGGCCGGTTCCGTCCACGCATGAGCAGCCGGCAAGGGCACGCGCAGTAAAGAATTCCTTCAACACGAAAGGCGGTCCGTATGGAATGGTTGCATGAGTTATTCAAGAAGTCGCCCGAAATTGCCTTGTTTCTCTCCCTGGCAGTGGGCTACTACATCGGCAAGATCAAGTTCGGCTCGTTTCAGCTGGGCGGGGTCGCCGGTTCACTGCTGGTGGCGGTCCTCGTCAGCCAGGTAGGCGTCGCCATCGATCCCGGCGTCAAGTCGGTGCTGTTTGCCCTGTTCATTTACGCGGTCGGCTATGAAAGCGGACCGCAGTTCTTCAATTCCCTGGGTCGCCAGTCGGTGCGCGAAATCATCCTGGCCGTGGTGCTGGCCGTGACGGCGCTGTTGACGGTGGTCATCATGGCCAAGGTCTTTGGCCTGGACAAGGGCCTGGCAGCGGGCGTGGCGGCGGGCGGCTTGACGCAGTCGGCCATCATCGGCACGGCCGGTGACGCGATCACCAAGCTGGGCCTGGCGGCCGACGAGGTGGCGCGTTTGCAGGGCAATGTGGCCGTCGGCTATGCCGTCACCTACGTGTTCGGCTCGTTTGGGGCCATCATCGTTTGCGTCAATATCTTGCCTAAGCTCATGGGTCGCACCATCCGCGAAGATGCGATCAAGGCGGAAACGGCGCTGCAGGCGGGCGTGCAGGTGCTGGGACCGGGCCAGACGCCGGCCGCGCCAGACCTGATCGGCCGCATCTACGACGTGGGCCCGGGCGCCGGCCGCACGGTGGAAGAGATCGAAAGTGCGCATCCGAACACGGCCATCACCATCGAGCGCGTGAAGCGCAATGGCCAGATCATCGACGTCAGCCCGGACCTGGTGCTGGCGGCCGACGATATCGTGCTGCTGGTGGGCCGCCGCGAAGCCATGCTCAGCGTGTCTTCCCAGCTGGGCAAGGAATTGCTGGCCGTCGAAGGCATGGAACTGGTGATGCAGCGCCGCGACATGGTGCTGACCAACAAGGCTTACCACAACAAGACGGTGGGCGAAATCCGCAGCGCGACGGCGCCGGGTGTGCGCCACGGCATCTTTGTCGTGCAGCTGAGCCGCATGGGCAAGATCTTGCCCATGCAGGCGGAAACCATCGTACAGACGGGCGACGTGGTGACCATCTATGGCGCCGAGCAGGACGTCAAGCGCGTGGCGGCCGAAGTGGGCTACATGATCGTGCCGAGCGCCAAGACGGACTTCGTCTACATGGGCGCCGGCCTCGTCGTCGGCCTGCTCGTGGGCTTGCTGGTGGCGCGCATCGGTTCGATTCCGCTGACCCTGGGCAGCGGCGGCGGCGTGCTGCTGTCGGGCCTGGTCTTCGGCTGGTTCCGCGCCAAGCGCCAGACCTTCGGCTACATGCCCAGCGGCGCCGTGCAAATCCTCAAGGACCTGGGCCTGGCCGGTTTTGTTGCCGTCGTCGGCCTCACGTCCGGCCTGCAAGCCGTGCAAACCGTGCGCGAACACGGCCTGACCCTGTTCGGCGTGGGCGTGGTGGTGACCATCCTGCCGATGATTTTGACCATGCTGATTGGCCGTTACATCTTGCGTTATGACAACGTCGCCATCTTTGCGGGCGCCTTGTCCGGCTCGCGCAGTGCCAATCCCGCGTTCGGCGAAGTGCTGAACGCGGCGCAAAACTCGATTCCCACCGTACCGTTTGCCATCACATATGCCTTGGCCAACGTTTTCTTGACCTTGCTGGGGCCGCTGATTGTGGCCTTCGTCTGAGTCTGCATGTATGTGCAAGAACCTTTGCAAGAACCTTTAAAATTATCAGTCTGATAAGGAGTAGCAAAAATGGATTTTTCAGTAAACCCAAGCAAACTCGCCCTGTTGAGCCCCTTCGAATTGAAGGATGCGCTGATCCAGACGGCCAAGCAAAGCAACCGCCTGATGCTGAACGCGGGCCGCGGCAACCCGAATTTCCTGGCCACCACCCCACGCCACGGCTTCTTCCAGTTCGGCCAGTTCGCCATGACGGAAGCGGAGCGCTCGTATGTCTACATGGACGACGTGGGCGGCTTTCCCACGCGCGAAGGCATCGAGGCGCGCTTTGAAATCTTCGTGCGCAAGCACGAAGGCAACCCCGGCGCGCATTTCATCGAGGCGGCCGTGTCGTATGTGCGCGACCAGCTGGGCCTGAGCGCGGGCGATTTCATCTATGAAATGTGCGAAGCGATTCTGGGCTGTAACTATCCGGTGCCTGACCGCATGCTGCGCCTGTCCGAGAAAATCGTCGGCCAGTATATCCACCGCGAAATGATCGGCAAGCACCCGTTTGTTGGCAACTTCGACATGTACGCCGTCGAAGGGGGCACGGCAGCCATGACCTATTTGTTCGCCAGCCTGAAATCGAACCACATCATCCAGGAAGGCGACACGATCGCCCTGGGCATGCCGATCTTCACGCCGTACATCGAGATTCCTCAGCTCAATGATTACAAGCTGAACACCGTGCACATCGATGCGCCGCAATCGAACAATTGGCAATTCACCAAGAAGGAGCTGGACAAGCTGCTGGACCCGAAAGTAAAAGCGTTCTTCCTCGTCAACCCCAGCAATCCGCCATCCGTCAAGATCGATGACGAAACCCTGGAATACATCGCCAAGATCATCAAGAAGCGCCCGGACCTGATCATTTTGACCGATGACGTGTATGGCACCTTTGCCGACAATTTCGTCTCGCTGTTTGCCATTTGCCCGTTCAATACCATCCTCGTGTATTCGTTCTCGAAATACTTCGGCGCGACGGGCTGGCGCATGGGCGTGGTGGCCACGCATGAAAACAATGTGCTCGACGACAAGATTGCCAAGTTGCCGGAAACCATCAAGAAGCAGCTCGATGCGCGCTACCATTCCATCACGACGGAGCCGCGCGAGCTGAAATTCATCGACCGCCTGGTGGCCGACAGCCGCACGGTGGCGCTGAACCACACGGCCGGCCTGTCCACGCCCGTGCAGGTGCAGATGACCTTGTTCTCCTTGTTTTCGCTGATGGATGAAGAGCAAAAGTACAAGCAGTCGATGAAGCGCATCGTGCTGCGCCGCAAGGAAGCGCTGTACCGCGAACTGGGCTTGCCGATGGTGCACGACGCCAATTCCGTGCGCTACTACCATCTGCTGGACATGGAATCCTTGGCCGCGCAGATGCATGGCGTGGAGTTTTCGCAGTGGCTGCTGAAAAAGCTGAAACCGAACGAAGCGCTGTTCCGCCTGGCCGAGGAAACGGGCGTCATCCTGCTGCCGGGCCGCGGATTCGGCACCACGCATCCGTCCGGCCGCGTCTCGCTGGCCAACCTGAACGAATACGACTACGCCAACATCGGCCGCGCCATCCGCAACATGGCGTCCGAGTTCTTTGCCGTATTTGAAAAGGAGAAGGGAAGCAAGAAGGTCAAGAAGTAAGCCGCTAGCCGCTTACGCTGAGTAGAACGGGCGCCCCGCAAGAGGCGCCCGTTTTTGTCTGTCAGTCTGCGTAACCAATAGTGCAGGGTGGAATGGACATCCATGGATATAATTGCTATTGTGAAAGTATAAACATGGCAACCCCGTGCTTTCCCCTCATTCATTGACTGGACGCTACATGGGCAGATTGCAAGGACATTTATCATTATTGCTGGCGGGCGCGCTGGGCGCGGCCATGCCCGCCCTGGCGGAACCGCTGACATTTAACGAAGCGCTGCAGCAGGCGGCAAAGGCGTCGGGTGCCGTGCAGGGCGCCGCGCTCGACGTGCGCGCGAAAACACTGAAGGCCGAGGCGTTGTCGAATATCGACGGCCCTTCCGTGGACTTGACGGCGTTTCGCGGCCGTTTGTCGACGGACCTGAACATCGATACGAGCGGCCTGTCCGGCGTGGTGGGCGGCATCGAGTCCGTGCTGCCATCGATTCCCGGCTTGCCCAAGCCACAGATTCCCAACTCCCTGAGCCGCGAAGTGGTGACGGACCTGACCTCGTTCGGCTTGCTGGGCATGTGGCCCATCTACACGGGCGGACGGCTGGACGCCGTCAAGGGGCTTGCATCGAGCCTGACCCTGGCCGCGCAGGCGGAGCACACGGAAGCGGAAGAACAGCTGGCCACCCTGGTGGCGCAGCGCTATTTCCAGT
This sequence comes from Janthinobacterium sp. TPC_1, assembly GCF_056037845.1. Classification (NCBI taxonomy): domain Bacteria; kingdom Pseudomonadati; phylum Pseudomonadota; class Betaproteobacteria; order Burkholderiales; family Oxalobacteraceae; genus Janthinobacterium; species Janthinobacterium sp. TPC_1. Next base: position 3,819,859 of record NZ_CP195157.1, read on the forward strand.
TGTTGCTGGCCAAGCGGGTGGTGGCCGTGCGGGCCGAAGTGACGGCCGGCGTGACGCAGCACCAGCGCGACGCGGCCAAGCTGGAAAAGGGTGGCCTGATTTCGCGCGCGGAACGCCTGCGCGCCGACGTGGCCCTGGACAGCGCCCGCAGCGAGGAAGCGCAGGCGCGCAGCGATGAGGAAATTGCCCAGGTGGCGCTTGACCGTTTGCTTGCCGTCAATACGCAAGTGCTTCCCAGCACACCGCTGTTCGTCAACAGCTTGCCGGTGGGCACCTTGCAATCGTTCATCAGCACGGGCATGCGCGAAAATGCGAACTGGAAAAAGATCGACAGCAAGCGCGTGCAGGCCGAGCAAGCCTTGAAGCTGCACGGCAAGGAATATGCGCCCACTGTGTTTGCCATCGGTAACTACAATTTGAATCGCGGCAGCGAAAAGCTCGTGCGTTCGAACTGGGCCATCGGCCTGGTCGTGTCCGTGCCGCTCGTGCACCGCATCAATACGGGCAAGATGATCGCCGCCGCCAAACTGGACCAGGAGCGGGTGGAAGTGGTGGCGCGCCAGGCCGAGCGCGACATTCCGACCCTGATCGAAAAGAACTGGCGCACGCTGGAAAACGCCCGCATCCAGTACCTGTCCACGGCCTCGTCGGTGGAACTGGCGCGCGAAAATATCCGTTTGCAAACGGTCGCCTTCCAGCAAGGACAAGTGACGTCGCTGGAAGTGGTCGATGCGCGTCTGAACCTGGCCAAGGTGGAAACCCAGCGCGCGCAGACGGCCTATAACTATGTGATGGGGCTGGCGCAATTGCTGGAAGCGACGGGCGAAACGCAGCGCCTGGGCAGCCTGGCCGCCGCGGCCGATATCCAATTACCTGTGGACAAATAATAATGAGCACCTCCAAAAAACCATTGGCAGTAGTCGCCGCTGTCATCGTCCTCGGCTTCGTGGGCTGGGGCTTGTACCAGGCGTTCCAGCCGCAGCGCCTGCCTTTGCAGGGGCAGATGGATGCGCAGGAAGTCAATGTGTCATCGAAAGTGCCGGGCAGGGTGGGGCAGCTGTACGTCAAGCTGGGCCAGACGGTGCCGAAAGGCGAGCTGCTGTTCCAGCTGACGAGTCCGGAAGTGGATGCCAAGGTTGCGCAAGCGACGGCCGCCACGCAGGCAGCCGATGCCGTGGCGCAAAAGGCGCAAGCCGGTGCGCGTCCCCGAGGAAATTGCTGCGGCGAAAGCCAATTGGGAACGGGCGCAAACGGGCGCCACCATCGCCAAGACCACGTACACCCGCGTCAACAATATGTACGAGCAAGGCGTGATTGCCCAACAGAAACGCGATGAGGCGCAAGCGCAATGGCGCGCCGCCGACCAGCTGGCGCAAGCGGCCCGCGCGCAATATGACATGGCGCAAAAAGGCGCCCGTCCGGAAGACAAGACGGCCGCCGCCGCGCAGGCGCGCCAGGTGGGCGCCGTGCTGACGGAAGCGCAGATCGCCCTGGCCGAAACGAAGATCGCCGCGCCCGTGGCCGGGCAGGTCAGCAAGATCCAGATACAACCGGGCGAACTGGCGCCGCAAGGTTTCCCGGTAATCACTTTGGTGAACCTCGACGACGCCTGGGCCGTGCTGCAGGTGCGCGAAGATGAAATGGCCGCGTTTGCCATGGGCAGCACGCATACGGCCAATGTGCCGGCCCTGAAACAGCAAGTGAGCTTCAAGGTCAGCTCAGTCGCCGTGCTGCCCGATTTTGCCACGTGGCGCGCGGCGCGCCCGGGCGGCACGGATTTGCGCACGTTTGAAATCCGGCTGCGTCCCGCCATCAAGGTCGAGGGCTTGCGTCCGGGCATGTCGGTCGTGTTTCCACCGCTCTGATACGCGATGAACGAAGCGGATAAGGGGCCGGATTCAGCGCTGGCGCGCGAGTGGGCGCGGCTGCGCGGCGATTTCTGGGACTTAGGCATGCTCAGCTGGATTCCCGTCGTGCTGTGCGGCATGCTGTGGCTGGTGTTTTCCGCCGGCATCGCGCGCGACTTGCCCATCGTCGTCATCGATAACGACAACTCCACCTTGTCGCGCCAGCTCACGCGCTGGCTCGACGCGTCGCCCGGCATCGCGGTGGCGGCGAAAGTGGCGTCCAGCGACGAAGCGCTGCATCGCTTGCGCGAACGCACGGCGTACGGCTACCTGCTGATCCCGAACGATTTCGAACAGAAACTGCTGGGCGGCCGCCAGGCCACCGTGCAATGGCTGTACAACGCGCAGTTTTCCTCGCACGCGGGCGCCTTGCTGCGCGACGTGCGCACGGTCAGCACGACCTTGTCGGCCGGCATCGAGATGACGGCGCGCGTCAAGAAGGGTATGTCGGGCGTGCAGGCGGTGGCCCAGTTCGAACCGATACGCACGACACTGAACAGTCTATACAATGAAAACACCAGCTATGAAGCATTTTTAACGTTGGCCCTGATGCCGGCCATGCTGCAGATTTTCATCGTCGTCGCCGTCGTCACGAGCATCGGACGAGAGTTGCGCGACGGCACGGTGCCCCAATGGCTGGCCTCGGCCAACGGCAGCTGGCTGCGCGCCGTCGGCGCCAAGCTGCTGTTTCCCGTGATCGCCTACTGCGCGCTGGCGCTGCTGTACTTGCTGTTCTTCAGCCTGGCGCGGGGCTGGGCCGTGGCGGGCAGCTTGCCGGCCTTGCTGCTGAGCATGCTGCTGCTGGTGCTCGCGTATTGCGGCCTGGCAACCTTGCTGATCGCCGCCACCCTGTCATTGCGCCTGGCCCTGTCCGGTGCCGCCTTCATCACGGCGCCGGCCTTCGCGTTCGCGGGCCAGGCTTTTCCCCTGATGGCCATGCCGGCGCCCGCGCGCGCCTGGGCGGAAGCCTTGCCGCTTACGCATTATCTGCAATTGCAAACGAAATACTGGCTGGCCGGCGCGCCGTGGCGTTATGGCGTGCAGGAAATACTGATCTTGGCCGGCTTTGCCATCGGCTGCGGCGCCGTGGGCATATTCCTGCTGGCGCGCCGCGCGAATGCGCCTGCTGCCTGGGGGCGCGCATGATGTGGCAATCCTTCTTCGCCACCTGGCGCGCCATGCTGACGGACAAGGGCGCGCTGACCTTGCTGTTTGTCGGCGGCATCATCTATTCCTTCTTCTATCCCTTGCCATACTCGACGGAAATCGTCCAGCGCGTGCCCGTGGCGGTCGTCGACCAGGACCGCAGCGCCATGTCGCGCCAGCTGACGCGCTTCGCCATGGCCCATCCATCGCTGCAAGTCGTGGCCGTCACGCCGGACTTGCCCGTCGCGCAGGATTTATTGTGGCGCGACCAGGTCATGGGCGTGCTGATCCTTCCCGACGGCTTGCAGACGGACGTGCTGGCCGGCCGCGCCGCCCACGCGCAGGTGGCGGGCAATGGCTTGTATTTGATGCTCAACAAGGTGGCCTTGAACGGCCTGGCCGAAGTGGTGGGCACGGTGTCGGCCGGAATCGAGCTCAAGCGTTTGGGCGCGGGCACGCCGTCCACCATCCAGGCCAACCAGCAGCGCTCGCCCATCGCCTTTGACGCCGTGCCCTTGTTTAACGTCAAGGAAGGCTATGGCGCGTATGTCGTGCCGGGCGTGGCGACCTTGATCGTGCAACAGACCTTGCTGATCGGCATGACCATGCTGTTCGGCACCTGGTATCAGCGCAAGAGCTTCCCGTTGGCAGGCCGCGCACGGCGGGCGGCTATGCGGGCATGCTGCTGGCGTTTGCCTGCGTCGCCTTTCTCAACTGCTGCTATTTCTTCGGCTTCGTCTTCTGGTTCCAGGATTACCCCCGTGGCGGCAACTTTGGCGGCATGCTGTTGCTGCTGGTGCTGTTCTCGCTGGCGGAAGCGGCCTTCGGCATGCTGCTGGGCATGCTGTTCCGCACGCGCGAACGGGGCACCCAGCTGATGATCGCCACCTCGATGCCCGTGCTGTTCCTGGCGGGCCTGACCTGGCCCGTGTCGTCCATGCCCGTCGTGCTGCAGTGGCTGCGCTGGCTGCTGCCGTCCACGGCTGGCATCCAGGGCTTTGTTGCGCTCAATCAAATGGGCGCCTCGCTGCATGAAATCCGCCATGAAGTGGCGGGCTTGCTGGCCTTGCTGCTGGCCTGCGTGGCGCTGGGCTGGTGGCGCTGGCGCAAGCTGGAGGAAACGGTTGTCGATTTGAACAAGGCGTAGTGGGAACGATATGCAATAATTTCGTTTCCCTCACGTTGCCTGTACATTATGTCAGCCTTTAACTTGTTCCAGCGTCTTTCACAAGCCCCCACCAAGCCCAAGTCCGCGCCCGTTGCGCGGCAGTTCGACGTGGCGGACCTGTACCAGGGCCCCATCGCGCTGGGAGCGGAAGGCGAGGCGCAAGCGCGGCCTTTCGATGAAAAGCTGCGCCAGGCGTATTTCTGGATCGTCAACCACGCCATCATCAGCCCCCACTACGACATCGAGTACAACGACGGCCCGTCGCAGACGTACTCCGTGGGCGACAGCCGCCGTACATTGAATTTGCCGTCGGCACAAAGCTATTCCAGTTTTATTTTGCTGCCGCTGCTGACGTTTGCCACGCGCCGAAAATGCCTGTTCGTCGGCGGGCCGGGGCGGGGCAAGACGGCCAGCGCCTTGCTGATGGGCGTGCTCGCCGGTTCCACCGTCAAGGAGGTGAAACGCGCCATGCAGCACGGCCACCCGCAGATGACGGTGGCCGATTTGCTGGGCAATCCGCTGCCGGCGGACCTGGTCAACGCGCAAAGCATGGACGATATCCGCATCGCCTGGCGCGCCTGGCTGGGCATGCGCGTGAAAATCGTCGATGAATACAACCGCATCCCCACGCGCACGCAAAGTGCGCTGCTCACCGTGATGGGCGACAATTACGCGGAAGTGCTGAACCATATCTATGAATGCCCGGAAGCGGCCTGGTATCTGACGGCCAACGACGACCAGGGCGGCGGGACCTACCAGGTAATCGAGGCGCTGCGCGACCGGGTCGACGTGACGGTGCAGGCGCTGGCCTTCAATCCGCGCTTCCTGAATGAACTGCTGCTGCGCGTGGAAGAAAACGTGCGCCCCGAAGAGCTGGTGCCACCCGATATCATCTTCACGGAAGGGGAGGTCGACCAGATCGGCGAGGCGATCCGCCAGGTGGGCATACCCGACGCCGTGCGCCGCCGCCTGGAATTCTTTGCCAGCCAGTTCGAGCTGTTCGAGACGGCCGGTGGCCAGTTCGAATACATGACCAAGGATACGGCCCGCCTTGCCGGCGCCGACCGTGGCGCCGCGCAGGCGGCCGACAATGGGCGCGACCGTTTGAAGGATCTCGGTTGCCAGACCTTGAATGGCATCTCCGTGCGCACCCTGATGGCGCTCATGATCTACGCCAAGGCCATGGCGTATTTTCGCGGCAATGGCGAGGTGGCGCTGGAAGACTTGCGCCAGGTACTGCCCTTCGTCCTGCACAACAAGCTGCAGCCGGACCCGGACGCGCCGTTTTTTTTTTCGCGCTGCCGGAAAACGCCGCCTACCGCAGCGACAGGCTGGGCTGGCTGCGCCGCCTGTTCGACCTGTCCAACGATGAATTCAACCGCCTGGACCTGGACCGCGACGATCCCGTGGGCGCGCTGTCGGCTGAATTCGACCTGGGCCTCGACGGCGTCAGCGAGCGCGAGACCCTGGCGCGCCTGAACCGCATCGAAAAGCTGATCGGCGAACGCACGAAGGGCAGAAAACTGTACGGCCCCCTGTACGACGATTTGCTGAAACTCAAATACCTGCATCAGCGCTATACGAATTACCGCAGCTGGCTGCGTTCGCAATGAGTATCCAGCATTGTCAAGGCTTCCTGGACGCGCTGGCTCTACTCAATAGTGAGGCCAGCGACCTGTGCGCGAGCTACGAATTATCACGTCTGCCCGATGCGCCGGACCTCGCCACGGCGCTGGGCTTGCGCGTCGAGGATTATGCCTTGCACGTCATCGAACCCGCACGCGACTTGCCGGCAGCCCTGTGGCACCTCCATGCGGCGCCGTGCGCGCGCGCGCAGCTGGAGCAGGTGTGCCAGCGCTGGTTTTTCTCGTCGCGGCACATGCAGGCGGCGCCGGCCGGCCGCTTCCGCGCGCAGCTGGTGGCCGCTTTCCTCGAATCGCTCGACGAGGCGCTGGGCGGTTTTTCGCCGTACGCCGTGACGATGACGCCGCCCGCCGGTTTCTGGTACGCGATCCACTGGGACGAGATCGCGTTCGAGCGTGATGGCGAGCGCTATCTGCTGCACTTTTCGCACAGCGACTGAGGTGCAACGATGATTTCTCCTGCCTTTGCTTCGATCCTTGCCAGCGGCCGCGCCCAGTTCAATGCGCGCGCACTGGAAGCGCGCCGGCGCTTTCCCGCGCTCGACATGGCTGCTTTTTCCGCCTTTTTGCGCGACGGCGTCGATCCGCTGATAGTCGCCGTGGCCGCCGCCGCGCCCGAGCGCGTGGGCGGCGCGACTCTGGCCGCCTACGACACGGCTTTGGAACTGGTGGGCCACGGCCTGGCCGGTCCGGCCGCGAAAAACCCGTTCCTGAACACCGTCTGGCGCGAGCTGGCGCCGCAGTTTGCGCCGCTGCTGGCGGCGGCGCCCGTCGATGTGCTTGGCATGCTCAGCAACGCCGCCATCCACATCGCCTCCGTGGCGGGCGCGCGTCCCGCGCAGTGGCAGCGCGAGCTGGCCGCCCTGGCGCCGCAGATCGCCACGCTGGCGCAGCTGCGCGCAGTGGGCCAGGTGCTGGCCTGGCGCGCGGGCGTTGCGCATTTCCGCCTGGGCGCGCTGGCTGCCGCCGATACCTTGCCGCCCGCCTTGGCGCTGGCCGCCTTCGATGAACCCGGTGCGCAATGGCCGCAGGTGCATGCGCAGTTGCTGGGCAATCCGTGGCGCGGCAATACGGAGGGCAGGGAGTTCGGCAGCTTCACAGGCCTCGGCGGCGCTTTCGGCACGCCGCCGCAGGTGCGCGCCACGCTGGATGGATTTGTCGTGCGCAGCGCCGAGCGCCATTACCTGCTGGTGGCCGACGCCTATGGCGCCGTGCTGCATGGCGCCACGGCGCAGGAGTTTGAGCAGGCGCAAACGGGCATGCCGGCGTCCGTGCGCGTGGATGGCGCCAGCGTGCAGATTGGCGCGCGCCGCATCGAACTCGATGTGCCGGCCGGCGACATCGCCCTTGCCGCCAATGCGCACACGCTGGCCGTCACCTCGCCCTGGACGCATGCGATTCGCCTGCTGCCGCTCGCATGAAGAAGGATGCCGACACCGCGCTGATCGACGCCTGGCGCGCCGCCTGGCCCGAGGCCCTGGCCGTATGGAGCAAATTTACGCGCCTGCGCGACCCCAGCCTGTGCGCCAGCCGCGTCGAGGCCAGCAAGCAGGGCTTGTCCGGCAGCTTCGCCATGATCCGTTTGCTGGACCAGAGCGTGGTGGTGGACTTGCCGCTGGTGGCGGAGCTGGGGCTGGACGACTATGCGCTGGAAATCCTCGCGCATGAAATCGGCCACCATATCCTCGCGCCGGGCAGCGCCGGCGACCAGTTCCGCCTGCTGGCGCGCATGCGCCGCGCCTTGCCCACGCTGGAACAGCACGCGCCCATGGTGGCCAATCTGTACACGGACCTGTTCATCAACGACCGCTTGCAGCGCCAGGCGAATCTGCGCATGGCCGACATCTCTACCGCAAGCTGCAGCAGGGGCGCACGGTGGAAGCGCGCGCCAAGGGCAGCGGCGGCGTATGGACCTTGTACATGCTCATCTATGAAAACCTGTGGCAGCTGGAAAAGGGAGAGCTGGGCGGAGCAGGGGCTGAGAACGAGGCGGACGAACGCCTGGACACGGATGCCTGGCTGGGCGCGCGCCTGATACGCGTGTATGCGAACGACTGGATGCTGGCGGCGGGCCGCTTCGCCACCTTGCTGCTGCCCTACCTGGTCGACGATACGGATGCCTTGAGCCCGAGCCGCTATCTGCAGGACACGCGCGACGCGGCCCGTGGCTGCCAGACGTATGGCGCGCAGCAGATCGAGGATGACGAGGAGGGCGGCGCCATCCACCCGGTGCACGACAAGCGCATTTCCGGCCTCGATGGCGAGGAGCCTGCCGCCGAACCTGCGACCGAGGCGCCGGCCAGGCCCAGCGGCGGCCAGCTGCGCGAACCGTTCGAGCTGGGCGACATTTTGAAGGCCTCGGGCATCGATCTGAGCGACCATGAAATCGCCATCCGCTACTACCGCGAGCGGGCCTTGCCGCATCTGGTGGCGTTTCCCAGCCGCCCCGCGCCCGAGTCGCAGGAGCCGCAGATGGAGGGACTGGAGCCGTGGGAAATCGGCGATCCGCTGGAAGACATCGACTGGCTGCAGTCCGTGATGCAGTCGCCGCGCCCCGTGCCGGGCGTGACGACCGTGCGCCGCGTGTACGGCCGCGAACCGGCGCGCGCCATCGACGCGGTGCCCGTCGACCTGGACATGTATGTGGACAGTTCCGGCTCCATGCCGAATCCGCAGGCGCACACCTCGTTCCTGACCCTGGCCGGCGCCGTCATCGCCCTGTCGGCCCTGCGCGCCGGCGCGAAAGTGCAGGTGACCCTGTGGAGCGGCAAGAAGGAGGTGATGCAGACGCCCGGTTTCGTGCGCGACGAAGACCTGATCCTGGGCGTGCTGACGGAATTTTTTGGCGGCGGCACCTGTTTCCCCATCCATTGTCTGCGCAAGACCTATGCGGGCAAGCGCGAACGGCCCGCGCACATCCTGATGATTTCCGACGATGGCATCACCACCATGTTCGACAAGGATGAACTGGGCAACAGCGGCTGGGATATCTCGGCGAAAGCGCTGGCCCAGGGCGGCGCGGGCGGCACCATGGCCCTGAACCTGGAGCGCGACTGGGAAGGCGCAGCGAGCCACAAGTGGCTGCAGCAGACCTATGACGATTTGAAACGCGCGCGCCGCGAGCAGGGCTGGGATATCCACGCCGTCGAGCGCTACGAGGACTTGCTGGACTTTGCGCGGGCGTTCAGCCGGCGCCACTATATACAACCATGACATGCAGACTCCCGGACCCCACCTCGAAACTCTGACCCACCGCCTGGCCGACACGCCCGCCGAATTCCTCGCCGAGCCCCGCATCGCCGGTGTCGCCAATGCCCAGGCCGTGGCGGTTGCCGCGCTGGTCAACGACATTTTGCTGCTGCATGGCGCGCGCGCGCCGGCCGCGTCACTGCAGGGTTTTATCGGCGCGCAAGTGAAGGCGGACCGCAACCGGCTGGCGCTGGCCATGATCCTGTGCTGGCTGCTGGCCGACGACTGGTTCACCGCGCAGCAGCTGCCGCAGCCAGCCTTGCTGCAGGTACTGGGCGAGGCGGCACGCGAACTGGCTGCCAGTACGCCGGCGCACCAGTTCACGCAAGACCCGGAGCGGCGCGAGGAACTGGCGCGCATCGTGCTGGCGCGCCTGGGCTTTCGGCCCCGCGACGAAAGCGTGGCGCAGGCCACGGACAGGTTGTCCGCCATCAGCGGCACGGAGCGCCGCCGCCTGCTTGAAGCGAGCCGGCTGGCCGAGCAGCGCGCGCGGGAAATCCGCGAGGCGCTGGCGAAGAAGGCGGCCGAGGAATCGGCCGACAAGTGGTCGCGCGAATGACGCTCGCTGTCAAACCTGACGTCAACCTGCCGGGCGGCGCCTGGGAATCGGACCGCGATTACTGCCCCACGTTGACGCCGGCGGGTGCGCGCATGCTGGACAAGCTGCGCAGCCATCCTTGCGCGCCCATGTACCGCAACCGCAGCGGCAACAAGCTGCAGGCGGCGGAAGTCGGCGCCCTGCGCGCATATGAACGCGAAGTGATGGACGCGGCGATCGGCTGGAGCGCCGCTGCGCCGCCGCCCTGGCTGGCGGATTTTCTCAGGGCGACCTACGCCACGGTGCCGCATTACCGCGCCTGCGGCTCGCCCCCCGCGCGCCTTGCGGACGTGGCGCCCATCAGCCGCGCCGAACTGGCGCACGATATCGCCGCCTTCGTGCCCGACGATGCGGATCTGGTGCGCATGATCAATTTCCAGACGACGGGCACCACGGGCCACCCCTTGCTGATCGCCTCGCACCCGCTGGTGGCGGGGCGCTACCTGGCCTTCCACAAGCGCGCGCTGCGCCGCTTCGGCGTCACCCTGCGCCATGGCGCGGGCCAGGTGGGTGTGATGCTGCTGGGGCACCAGCGCCGCTGCTTCACCTATGTCTCCGTCACGCCGACGATGCACGAATCGGGCCTGGCGAAGATCAACCTGCACGTGGACGACTGGCGCGACCCGGACGACCGCGCGCGCTACCTGGACGCCATGGCGCCCGAGCTGATCGCGGGCGACCCCATCTCGTTCGCCGAGCTGCTGACCGTGCCCATGACGCACAAGCCGGCCGCGCTGCTGTCCGTCTCGATGATGCTGTTGCCCGGCATGCGCGCGCGCCTGGAAGCGGCGTTCGGCTGCCCCGTGCTCGACATCTATTCGCTCAATGAAGTGGGGCCTGTGGCCGTGTACGACGAGCGGGCCGGCGGCCACGTGCTGCTGCAGCACCGGCTGTACGTGGAAATCCTCGACGCGGATGGCCGTCCCGTGCCTGATGGAGTCCGTGGCGAGATCACCGTGACGGGCGGTTTCAATTTTTGCCTGCCCCTCGTGCGCTACCGCACGGGCGACTACGCTTCGCTTCGCTGGCGCATGGACCAGACGGTCCCGTGCTGGTGGGTCTGGCTGGCCGCAGCCCTCTGCGCTACAGGACGGTCAACGGCGCATGGATCAACAATATCGACATCACGCACGCCCTGAAACCGCTGGCCATCGCCCTGTTCGGCGTGCACCAGCATGGCGACGGCGCCGTCGCGCTGCGCCTGGCGCCGGGCGCCATGCCGCAGGCTGACAGGGCGCGCGCCTTGCTGGCGCCTTTTTTCGGCGACATCGCGGTCGAGACCTTGCTGGCGGAAGACAAGATCATTCAATACACCTCGGATTTACGGGAAGCGGCAGTATGAGCAGATACAAGCGGGGCCTGGTAGTGGGAAAATTCTGTCCGCTGCACCTGGGCCATGAACTATTGATACAGCGCGCCACGGACGGGTGCGAGGAACTGCTGGTGGTCAGCTACACCAGGCCCGAATTTCCAGGCCTGGAACCGGCGCGCCGGGAAGCCTGGCTGCGCGCGCGGTTTCCGCAGGCGCATATCGTGGTGCTCGACGATGCACGGCTGGCCGCCCTGTGCGCGGCGCGCGGCGTGCCAGCACGCCTTTTGCCGCACAACGACGACGACGGCGAACTGCACCGCCACTTCATGGGCTGGCTGTGCTGGACGGTGCTGTGCTTGCCCGTCGACGCCGTCTTCACCAGCGAAGACTACGGCCCTGGCTTTGCGCGCGTGCTGGAACGGCATTATGCGGTGGGCGCGGTGGCGCACGTGAGCGTGGACCAGGCGAGGTCCCTGGTGCCCGTGTCCGGCACCCTCGTGCGGCAAGACCCGCAGGCGCACGGCGCCTTTTTGTCGCCCGTCGTGCGCGCCGATTTTGTGACGCGTGTGTGCGTGCTGGGCGGCGAATCGAGCGGCAAGACGACCCTGGCGCAAGCGCTGGCGGCGCATTTCGATACCGGCTGGGTGGCCGAATATGGCCGCGAACTGTGGGAAAGCCAGGATGGCATCTTGCACTATGACGATCTGCTCAGGATCGGCCGGGAACAGCTGCGCCGCGAAGCGCAGGCGGCCATGGCCGCGCGGCGCTGGCTGTTTTGCGATACCTCGCCCATGACCACGTATTTTTACTGCGTCGAGATGTTCGGCAGGGCCGAGCAGGAACTGGCGCAGCTGGCCGAACACCGCTACGACCTGGTGCTGCTGTGCGCCCCCGATTTCCCCTTCATCCAGGACGGCACGCGCCGCGACGGGGAGTTCCGCGCGCGCCAGCATGCGTGGTACCAGGCCGAGCTGGCGCGGCGGGGGATCGCTTTTATCGATGTATCTGGTGCTGTGGACGACAGGGTCAGGCAGGTGGCGAAGGTGCTGGTGGCGCAAACGCGGCACCCGCCATGGCCGACGGCATGACGATGCATGCAGGGGACTGGCCGGGTCGCCGGCAAAAAAAAATGCCGTCCAGTGTGAACTGAACGGCATTTGCTCGCAGGCGAGGATTGTCAGCGGTGGCAGTCCGGAGACTGCCACTTGAAATCGGCGATTATTTAAACTTGTAGCGTGCGTTCAAGTAAATATAGCGGCCGACGATATCGTTCATCGCATTGACGTAGGTATCGACATACGCACTGTTCGAGTACACGGTACCTTTGTCGAACATATTGTTGACGCCGAAACTCACATCCAGGTCTTTGACGGGCTTGAAGTGGATATTCATGTCCCACGCCGTGTACGAGCCAATACGCTTGTTGGTAATGGCAGCGTCCTGCAGTTTCGTCGGATCGTCAATATTCTTCGTGCTGGAGTACGTACGGGCGGTCAGAGCCACTTCCTTGTCATCGCGCTCGAAGCCGATACGCAGTGTGTTCGACCATTTTGGATGGTAAGTGCCGTCCAGGCGGTCGGTCGGCTCGGCGCCCGGCGCGATGCTTTGCTCATACTTCAAATTGTAGCTATTGGACTCGCGCAGTTTCACGGTGCCGTAATCACCCACTTTGAATGAGTACTTCACATCCAGATCCAGGCCCTGCGACATTTGTTTTGCCAACGTTTTGGAAAGGCAGTTTCATGTCCTTGATACGGCCTTTGTTCAAACCGGGATTATTCGCTTCCAGCACGGGATTGCGCGGATCGCGGCCGATCAGTTCCGCGAAGCCGGGAATCGTGTCTTCATGATCGAGCACGTATTGCGCATCCAGGGTCTGGATCGTGTCCTTTTGACGCACGCTATACCAATCCAGCGATGCCGACAGGTCCTTGATCGGCTGCAAGACGATACCCAAGGAGAAGTTCTTCGCCTTTTCCGCCTTCAGGTCAGGATTGCCGGACAGGTAAACCTTGGGACCGTAGGAGCATTGCACGCCCGTGTAACCCAGCGGTCCGCAACGCGCCCAGTCGGCCACGGTGGCGTAGCCGGTGGTGGTCGAGGCGACCTCCGGCAGGGTCGGTGCCTTGAACGAGGTCGTGGCCGAACCGCGCAACATCACTTGCTGGTTCGGACGCCATGCGAGCGCGACTTTCGGGTATTATAGGAATTGCCGAAATCGCTGTAATGGTCGCCGCGCAGCGCCAATTGCATTTCAACCTGCTTGGCGATTGGTACGTTCAACTCGCCGTATATGGAATACACCGTGCGGCTGGCCTTGCTGCTGGTTGCGCCAAAGTTGACGATGTTGCCCGCTTTCATCTGTGGATCGGCGACGTCGTCGATCGACTCGTGGCTGCCCTGCAAGCCCCAGGCGAAGCCAACTGGCTCGCCGCCCAGCGTGAACAATTCAGGCGTGCTCATCTTCCATTCGGCGCTGCTCAGCTTGGAGGTTGAGCGGTGCGAAGTTGTTGTCAGGAAAGGCAAGTAGGCGCTTTCCGGATTATTCAAGACAAAGGGATCGTAGCCACCCGCTTTGCCCAGCAAGCCGGCTTGCAAGGCCGCCGTCGACTTGTCCAGCAACGATTGCTTGTCGGCATCGTCGCTCAGCTTGTTCTGGTTCAGGCTGATTGCACCTTCGCTATCCCATTTGCCCAGCGTACCGCGCCAGCCGCCGACCACGCGCGTGGTTTTGCTGGTGACCTTCGAGGTCCGCTTGCCGGCCTCGTAGACGCTGCGGAAAACCTGCACCTGATCGCCGGGCATGAAGCCGTTCACGGTGCCATCGCTGCCGTCCGGCAGCGTCGCCAGACCGGGGTTGGTCGAGCCGGCCGTCCGGTAGTTGGCGCTGCTAAAGTTCGGGGAGCCACCGATAAAGGTCGACGAGTTCTGGGTGTAGGCGGCTTCCAGGAACAATTCATCGGTGCTGTTGAGGCGCTGCGTGAAAATGGAAGAAATACCGGCGCGCTCCTGCTTCGGCGTCAGGTTCGAAGCCGGATTGGTGAAGCAGACATTGTCTCCGGTGCTGGAGACACCCACCGTACCCTGGCAACCTGGGATCACATAACCCTTGTCGCCACTGCTCTGGTTGCGGATCCAGCCCATGTACTCGTTGGTCCTGCGCTTGTCGGAGCCGCCGAACTTGCGGAAATCGTTCGCCGCCAGGTTCGAATGCTTGTTCGACACCAGCGGATTGCGGCGGTACAAGTCCAGCGTCAACAGCAGGTTGCGCCCATCCTTCTCCAGATCGCCCCAACCTGAGGTCAGGCTGACGTTGCCGGTCTCGCCGTCGCCCTGCTGGTTGGCGCCGATGTTTGCAGTACCCTCTACGCCCTGGTAGTTGGTGCGGGTCTTGAAGTTGATTACGCCAGCGACGGCGTCGGAGCCATAAATAGCCGAAGCGCCATCGCGCAGGATTTCTACCGACTCGATGGCCGACAAAGGCAGGCTGTTCAAGTCAACGAAGGAATTCTCCGCGCCGATCGCAAAGCCGTAGTTGGCCAGGCGGCGGCCATTCAGCAAAATCAGCGTGTACTTGGAGTCGAGGCCACGCAAGGCGGCCGACGAGGCACCGGAGGCGAAGGTGGAACTACTGTTGCCGTCGAGGGAGACGGAGATCGATGGCAGTTTGCTTAACAATTCGATCACGGTGGAGGCACCGACTTGGCGATGTCGGCGCGCTTGACGACCTCGATTGGGGTCGGGCCTTCCATGTCGACGCGCGAAATATTCGAACCCGTGACGACGACGCGCTGAATCTTATCGTTGGCGACGTCGGCTTGCTGCGCTTGCACTTGACTGGCGATGAGAATGGTTCCTGCCATGACGCTCAACGCGATTTTAACCGCATGAACGCTCTTTTTTTCTTGAAAAATCATATTCTCCGAGCCTTGATAAATAGTTGATTGCATTTAATAAACAACAAAATTCAAGCCGCCGGTATCATTGAACGATCCGTTACTGAAATTATTGTTGCTTGGTTTTTGCCGAGAAGCTCATGGATGGACTTTAGATAGTCTTTTCCATAAGGCTTAGTTAACTATACAACTTCGGACTGGCTGCGTTTTGCATAATGTTGCTTATAAACAACGAAAACAATATATATATTTAGGCAATATTTTTCGGTATGAATGAATTCCTCGCCTGGCTTGCCGGGCACCAGACACACCGGGTCCTCCCAGGCGCAAAAAAAAATCAGGGCGGCACATGTCGCTTGACGGGTGTTTTTTGCCACGAACGTGGTCTAACCGGATATCGCTTGAAGGAGAGATGGCATGTCGGGATGCAATCACCGCATGCTGCAAGGCGTGTGCAAGGCGTGTGCAAGGCGCTCAGCAGGCGGCTGCAGCTCGCAGAAAAGATGCAGGCACCGGGTCCGCGCCTGTCCCGGCAGGGGAGGCATGCATGTGCCGGGACAGGCTTGCAGGCTGATTTCAGCTTGATTCAGGCCGCGTTCAAGGCCTGTTCCAGGTCTTCGCGCAAGTCGTCGATATGCTCGATGCCCACGGACAGGCGAAGCATGTCTTCGGACACGCCCGCCTTGGCCAGTTCTTCCGGATTGAGCTGGCGGTGCGTGGTGGACGCCGGGTGCGTGGCCAGCGACTTGGCGTCGCCGATGTTGACCAGGCGCGTAAACAGCTGCAGGGCGTCGAGCACGCGGGCACCGGCCGCGCGCGGATCTTCACCGGCAGCCAGCTTCAGGCCGAACGATAGAATGCCCGAGGCGCGGCCGTTCATGTATTTTTTCACCAGCGCGTGGTCCGGGTGGTCTTCCAGGCCAGCGTAATTGACCCAGGCGACTTTCGGATGCTGCTTCAGGTGTCTGGCCAGGGCCAGGGTGTTGTCGCAGATGCGGTCCATGCGCAGGGCCAGGGTCTCGATGCCCTGGATCAGCTGGAAGGCGGAGAGCGGAGAAATGGCCGCGCCCATGTTGCGCAGCGGGACGACGCGGGCGCGGCCGATGAAGGCGGCGGGGCCGAACGCTTCCGTGTAGACGACGCCGTGGTACGACACGTCCGGCTCGTTCAGGCGCTTGAAGCGCTCCTTGTGCTCCGCCCACGGAAATTTGCCGCTGTCGACGATGGCGCCGCCCACGGTGGTGCCGTGGCCGCCCAGGTATTTGGTCAGCGAATGGACGACGATGTCGGCGCCATGCTCGCTCGATGGGGCGGAACAGATAGGGACTCGGTACCGTGTTATCGACGATCAGCGGGATGCCGTGCGCGTGCGCGATTTCGGCCAGTTTCGCTACGTCCGTCACATTGCCCAGCGGGTTGCCGATCGATTCGCAGAAGATGGCCTTGGTGCGCGCATCGATCAGGGCGGCGAAGGTCTCGGGCTGGCGCGCATCGGCGAAGCGCACTTCGATGCCGATTTGCGGCAGGGTGTGGGCAAACAGGTTGTAGGTGCCGCCGTACAGCTGGCTGGCGGAGATGAAATTGTCGCCCGCTTCGGCAATCGTCTGGATCGCGTAGGTGATGGCCGCCATGCCCGACGCCACGGCCAGCGCGGCCACGCCGCCTTCCAGCGCCGCGACGCGCTTTTCCAGCACGTCTTGCGTCGGGTTCATGATGCGCGTGTAGATATTCCCGGCCACCTTCAGGTCGAACAGGTCGGCCCCATGCTGGGCATTGTCGAAGGCGTAGGCCACCGTCTGGTAGATGGGGACGGCGGCGGCCTTGGTGGTCGGTCGTCGGGGGTGTAGCCGGCGTGCACGGCCAGGGTTTCGATTCTCATGTGGTCTCCGGTTCTCGGTCTGCGATGGTGAAGCGTTTGAAATTCGCAGCCATTGTGCCATGCGCCCGTTAGCTCGATGCTACGCTTGATAGAATATTAAGTCATAAGCTAGTGCTGTCTTGATATAAGTCATGCAGCTCTTCCTGGCCGATAAACCGTTCATGCGTGCCATGCTGGGCGCAGGCGAATGCGCCGCCGATGGCGCCGCGGCGCATGGCGGCGTCGATGCCCGCGCCATCGAGCCAGGCATGCAAAAAGGCCGCCACGAAGGAATCGCCCGCGCCATTCGTGTCCACCACGGGCAGCTTCAATCCCGCCGTCGGAGTGTGGCGCACGGACGCGCTGCCCCGTTCCAGCAGGTAGGCGCCATCCGCGCCCGCCATGGCGATGACGGCTTGCGCGCGGCCTTCCGCGATTATCGCGCGCATGACGTCGTCCCGACGCTCGCCCAGCGCCGCCGTGCTGAGAAACACCAGGTCGGCGCGCAGCGCAAAGACCTTGTGGTGCGGGTTGACGCCATCCCAGTCGTGCAGATCGGTCGACACGGTGGTGCCGCACGCTTGCGCATCGTCAAACAGTTCGGCCACCCAGCCCATGATGGAAAAGTGCGCATGGCGCGCCGGCCCCAGGTAGGGAAGATAAAATGCGGCCGGCATGCGCAGGTCTTCCGGATGGCGGCCGTCGTACAGCGACATCCTGCGCCCCTGCGGGTCGACCAGGTTGACGCTGCGCCGCGTGCCCGAGGGCTCGACGAGATGCGAAAAATCGAGCTTGGCTTCCTTATAGCGCTGCAGGATGGCCGCGCCTTGCACATCGTCGCCGATGAAATCGATGAACTTGCAGCGCAAGCCCAGCGCGTGGCAACCGAGCGCCACGCCATTGCCCGTATGCGCCACGTAGTCGCGGATGGGGGGCACGTGCACGGAGTCGGCGACGGGCAATTGCAGGTCGGGGACGCGCACGATGGTGTCGATGCCGGCGCCGCCGACAACTAATATGTCATAGGTACTCATGGTGCAGCCTTTTCTAACAGGACGGTGCCGGCCGCGTTCACCGCGACGGCGCCATTTTTTACCAGGTAGGTTTGATTTGTATAAGCGTCGCGCAGCTTGGCGCCATCGGCGAACACGCCGTGTACCTTCAGTGAGAGCGCACCTTGCGCTTCGGGCACGGCGATGACGGCGTCGTCCTGCGTCACGCGGGCGAACGCATACGGTTTTTCATCGATCAGGCGATGCTCGCCGCGCGCCAGGGCAGGGTGGCGCAGCCGGAACTGGCCCAGCTTGCGCGCATGCGCGAGGGTGGCAGCGTCCAGCGACGACCAGTTCATGTCGGAGCGCGTGGCTTGCTGTTCGTCGCCGATGGGCGCCGCGCCGGGCTGGCGCGCGCTTTCATCGCCATAGAACAGCTGCACGCCGCCGGGCGCCAGCAGCAGCGCGGACAAGCCGTGCTTCAATTGATCGCGCGGGAACAGGCTGGTGTCGTGCGAGGAGATATATGACAGGATGTCGTAGCGGGGACCTGGGCCCTTGCCCAGCAAGCCCGCGTACTGGCGGTACACGCCGTCTATGCTTTTCCAGCCACCGCCGGCGCGGTGTTGAAAGTCGAAATTGATCATCGAGTCGAAGCCCGCGTCATGCCAGCTGCTGCGCTCGGGGCCGTGGCCCCACGCTTCGCCCGTCATCCAGAACGGCGCGTCATCGATCTTCTGTTCGGGATGGCGCGTTTTCCAGTCTTGTAATGCCTCCGTGGCCGCCGCGCGCAGGGCCAGCCAGCTGTTTGGTTCCACGTGCTTGACGGTGTCGGCCCTGAAACCGTCGACGCCGAATTCGCGCACCCAGTCGGCCAGCCAGTGCACCAGGTAGCCGCGCACGGTGGTGCCGGGCAGGGCGACGGCACGCGTGTCCGTCTTGCGCTGCAAAATCGGCGGCAAGCCCACGGCCTTGGCGCTTTCCGTGCGGAAGTCGGGAAGATACGCCAGCTGCATCGTGTAGTCGTCCTTGCCCCCATCGGGATAGCCGGGCAAGCCGGCGCGCACCCAGTCCGGGCCCCACCATTGTGCGAAATCAAAGTTGTTATAGTCGATGAAGCTATGATAGTCGCGCAGGGTGGCTTTTTCGTGGCCGGGCCATAGCACGGGCACCTTGTATTCGGCCAGGGTGCGCAAGTCCGCGTAGCCCGGGTGGTTCAGCACCACGTCGAACAGCACGCGGATGCCTTGCGCGTGGGCGGTGGCGATCATCTCGCGCAGTTCCTCGCGCGTGCCCATGTTGGCGTCCATGGTCGTGTAGTCGAGTGCCCAGTAGCCGTGGTAGGCGTAGTGCTGGAATTGCTGCTTGCCGCCCACCACCCAGCCGTGGATCTGCTCGTACGGCGCCGTGATCCACAGGGCGTTGACGCCCAGGTCCTTGAAATAGCCGGCTTTCAGCTGCTGCGTGATGCCGGCGATGTCGCCGCCGTGGAAGCTGCCGACATCGCCGCCTTGCGGGTCGGCGGCGCGGCCGTAACTGTGGTCGTTGCCGGGATTGCCGTTGGCGAAACGGTCCGTCACGGCAAAGTAGACGATGGGGTTGTCAGCGAAGCTGACGCTGCCTGCCTGCGCCGAAGCGCTGAGTAACAGGGCGGCCAGCGCAGTCAGGGAGCGTCGCATGGTCAGCCCTTTACGCCGCCAGCCGTCAGGCCGGAGATCATCCATTTTTGCGCCAGCAGGAACACGGCCGTGATGGGCAAGCCGGACAAAATGGCCGCCGCGGCGAAGTCGCCCCACAGGTATTTTTGCTCGTACAGGAACAGTTTCGAGCCGACGGCCAGGGTCAGGTTGTTCTGTTCATGCAGCAGCACGGACGCGATCGGGTATTCGATGATGGCGCCGATGAACGACAGCAGGAATACCACCATCAAAATGGGCACCGTCATCGGCAGCAGCACGTAGACGAAGGCTTGCCACTGCGTGGCGCCGTCGACCTTGGCCGCTTCCTCGATCTCGATGGGGATGGTTTGATAGTAGCCCTTGATGGTCCAGATATGCAGGGCGATGCCGCCCGTGTAGGCCAGCACCAGGCTGCCGTGGTGGTCGATGCCCAGCCACGGCACGTAGTTGCCCAGCACGTCGAAGATGGCGTAGATGGCCACCAGGGCCAGCACGGCGGGGAACATCTGCAGCAGCATCAGCGCCGACAGCGTCTGCGACTTGAAGCGGAATTGCATGCGCGCGAACGCATACGCGCAGGTGGTCGACAGCAGCACGGTGACGGTGGCGCTCATGCTGGCCACCTTGATGGAATTCCATAGCCACAGCAGCACGGGGAAGTCCGGCTCGACGAGGGCGCCGTTGGGCGCCTGGTAGGACATGCCCAGCGCCAATCGCCAGTGCTCGAAGCTGATCTCGGGCGGTATCAAGCTGCCCGAGGCGAAGTTGCCTGGGCGCAAAGAAATCGACAGGATCATCAGGAAGGGGAACATCACCAGTGCGATCAGCGCGATCACGGCGACGTGGGCCGCCAGGATGCGCCAGCGGTTGGAACGGTCGACAACGATAGCCATATGCTGTCCTTTATGCTTTGTTCATGCGCGTCAGGCGCATGTTGACCAGCGAAATCGCGGCCACGAGGAAGAAGATCAGGGTCGAGATGGCGGCAGCCAGGCCAAAGTTTTGGCCGGAATCCTCGAACGCGATGCGGTAGGTGTAGGACACGAGCAAGTCCGTCGTACCGGCCGGCAAGTTGGTGTCGAGGAAATCGGGACGCCCGCCCGTCAGCAAGCTGATTAGCACGAAGTTATTAAAATTGAAACCCAGGCTGGCCACCATCAACGGCGTCAGCGGCTTGATGATCAGGGGTAACGTTATCTTGAAGAAATTCGTCAGCGGTCCCGCGCCGGCCAGGGCCGACGCTTCGTACAGGTCCGACGGAATCGCCTTGATCAGGCCCATGCATACGACCATCATGTAGGGGTAGCCGAGCCAGGTGTTGACGATCAGGATCATGGCCTTGGCCAGGGTGGTGTCCGAGAACCAGGCGGGCTTGATGCCGAACAAGGCGTCGAGCACGAGGTTGATTTCGCCGAAGTTATTGTTGAACAGCCCTTTGAAGACCAGGATGGAAATGAAGCCCGGCACGGCGTACGGCAGGAACAGCAGGGTGCGGTACAGGCCGCGGAAGCGCAGCGCATCCCAGTTCAAGAGCACGGCCAGCACCATGCCCAGGCCCGTCGTGGTGGCCACGCTGATCAGCGCGAAAACGATGGTCCACACAAAAATGCGCAGGAAGGGGCCGCGGAACGCTTCGTCGGAGAAGATTTTCACGAAGTTGGCGAAGCCCACGTTGACCTTGAAGCCCGGTTCCAGCTTGGTGCCATCCGGCATTTCATAAAAGCCCGTCTTGAAGTTCGGTGTCACGAGTTCGCCCGTGGCGACTTTTTTGAGGGTCTTGTCGGGGAGTTGCTTGTAGACATGCGCGACGGGGCCGAATTCGCGCAAGCCCACCATGCGCAGCTCGATCTTGTTCGGCAGCACGAGGGTGAGCAGCTTCAAATCCTTTTGCAGGGCGATGATGTCCTTGATGGGCAGCGGCGGGGCCAGCACGGGCGCTTGCACGGGGTCGGCCGGCGCCACGTCCACGTTCAGGGGCACGGCGCGCTTCAGGGCCAGCGGCGGCGTCAACAGCACTTCGCCCGTGTCCGGGCTTTCCAGGCGCAAACGGTATTCCTTGTTGTCGGCATGCACGGTCATGGCATAGCCGGCGCTTTCCACGCGCTGCGTCTCGTCGAGCAGGTATTGCGTGGCCCTGTCGTAGGTGAGCAGGTTGCGCGAACTGAAATTGGTAAAGCCGATCGACACCGTGTACACCATCGGCAGCAGCACGAAGACGATCACCGCCGTGATGCCGGGAAACAGATAACGGTAGGCATAGGCGCGCGGCGACGTGAAGACAAACGTCGTCAAGGTCAGCAAGCCGAGGAAAACGGCGGCCAGCATGGTCTGGCCGGAAATGTACAACATGAAGAGCAGATACAGACCCAGCGCCATGCTGATGGTCAATACCGTAGGGCCGATAAACTTGCGCACGATGGGATACCTGTAATGATACGTAGGTCGGATCAGGCCCAAAGGGCCGTAATCCGACAACATTGTTGGCGGCACATGTCGGATTACGCGCTACACGCTAATCCGACCTACGCTCAATCAAAAGATGGCTTAATTGGCGGTCGTAATCCGCTTCGCCGCCGCGTCCAGGCCATCCTTGGTGCTCTGGCGGCCTTGCGTGATGTTTTCCAGCGCCGATTGCATCGACGACCAGAAGCGGCCCATTTCCGGGTTGTTCGGCATTGGGCGGCCCGCTTGCGCGCTTTCCATCGTCGCCTGAATGTTCGGATTGGCTTTCAATTCCGCGAACAGCACTTTATTAGCTGGCGTGCCCAGCGGGACGTCGGCGTTGATGGTTTTCAGGCCATTGAGCTGCAGCATCTGGTTTTCCAGGAATTCCGTCGCCAGGTCCTTGTTTGGGCTGGCTTTCGAAATCATCGCGCCCAGCACGCCCACGAACGGGGTGGCCGTCTTGCCGGCCACGGTAGGAATCGTTGCCACGCCGTAATTGATCTTCGATTTGCGCGCATTGTCCCACGACCATGGGCCGTTGATCATCATGGCGATCTTGCCCTGGTTGAAGCCCGCTTCCATCTCGGCATAGCCGGCGCCCTTCGGCATGGCGCCGCTGTTGATCAGGGTCATCAGTGCATTCACGCCCGCCTGCGAACCGGCATTGTTCACGCCGGTTTTCGCCGCATCGTAGCGGCCATCGGCCTTGACTTCAAACGGGAAGCCGCCGCCCGCGCCCAGCAGTGGCCACGTGAAATAGGTATTCGTGTAATCCCACAGGATGGCTTTCTTGCCTTGCGCGGAAAGTTTCTTGTCCAGCGCGGCGATTTCTTCGAAGGTTTTTGGCGGGGTCGGCACCAGGTCCTTGTTGTAGACGAGGGCGACGGCTTCGATGGAGATCGGGTAGCCCCAGGTCTTGCCGCCCACCGTGAAGGCGTTCCACGCCAGCGGCAGGATGGCGGCGCGCGCTTCCTTGCTTGGCGTCACTGGCTGCAGCAAGCCGGCGTCGATCCAGCCGCCGATGCGGTCATGCGGCCAGATCCAGATGTCCGGGCCCTTGCCGGCGGCGGCCGCCTGCTGGAATTTGTTCGGCGCATCTTCAGGGTGCTCGACGACGACCTTGATGCCCGTCTTCTTGGTGAATTCCTCGCCGACCTTGGCCAGGCCCTTGTAGCCTTTGTCGCCATTGATCCAGATCAACAGGGTGCCTGCTTCGGCCGCGTGCGCCATGCTGACGGCGGCCAGGTTGCCGATGCCGGCCAGGGCGGCGGCGATCAGCGTGGTTTTGATGAAGCTGCGTTTCGGGTGCGTGAAGGACATGTCAATCTCCAGTATCTTTTTTTATGCTAAGTTTATGTTGAGTATCAAGGCTGAAACGATGCAACCAGGCCAGGCGGCGCCTGTAGCGCCTGGCCCCTAAAGCGGATAGATCAGGTACGGGTCTGGCCGTGCTCGTCGAACACGTGGACGCGGGCGGGCGCCACCTGCAGCGCCACGGACTGGCCAATCGCCCAATCCGTATCGGCATCGGCGCGCACCACCAGCGGCTCGTCGCCGCCAGGCACGTGCACATACAGATAGCTGATGTCGCCCAGTTTTTCCACCGCCTGCACTGTGGCCGTGATGGCGGCAGTGGCGCCGGGCGCGCATGCCTGCACGTGCTCCGGGCGCGCGCCGATGGTGACGGGGGTGCCGCTGGCCAGCGGCTGCGTCAACGCCGCCTGCAGCATGCCGCCCGCATTCGTGGCGATGGTGGCCACGCCGTCGACGTAGCTGTGGATCTTGCCTTTGATGAAGTTCATGCGGGGCGAACCGAGGAAGCCGGCCACGAACAGGTTGGCGGGATGGTGGTACAGCTCCAGCGGCGCGCCCACCTGTTCGATGCGGCCCGCGTTGAGCACGACGATGCGGTCGGCCAGAGTCATCGCTTCGACCTGGTCATGCGTGACGTAGATCATGGTCGAGCGCAATTCGCGGTGCAGATTCGCCAGTTCGATGCGCATCTGCACGCGCAGCGAGGCGTCCAGGTTCGACAGCGGTTCGTCGAACAGGAAGACGTCGGGCTTGCGCACGATGGCGCGGCCGATGGCCACGCGCTGGCGCTGGCCGCCCGACAAATCTTTCGGTTTGCGTTCGAGCAAAGGTTCGATGCGCAGGATTTGCGCGGCGCGCTGCACGGCGTCGGCAATTTGTACCTTGCTCATGCCGGCCAGTTTCAGACCGAACGCCATGTTTTGCGCCACGCTCATGTGCGGGTACAGGGCGTAGCTCTGGAACACCATGGCGATACCGCGTTTGGCGGGCGGCACGTCGTTCATGCGGGTCTTGCCGATGAATAAGTCGCCGCCGCTGATTTCTTCCAGGCCGCAGATGCTGCGCAGCAAGGTTGACTTGCCACAACCCGACGGGCCCACGAAGACCATGAATTCGCCATCGGCGATCTCCAGGTCGATGCCGTGCAGGGTTTGCACGTCGCCATATGCCTTCTTCAGCCCTGCTAATTTCAGTCCTGCCATGTCGTCCTCACTGTGTCAATCCGTCCCCGCTGATGCGCGGGGCTCGTTATTGTAATTGGCGGCATGGCCGCCAAAGGGTACTGTTTAAGCGTGCGTGCCGAACCAGCCGCCATGCGGTGGCAGGCTGATCTGTTGGCCATCTTTGCTACCTGGCAAGCCGTGACCGGCCAGATCGCTCGCTGGCGCCGCGTCAGGCCAGGCGAAGGTGACCGCTTGCGTGCCCAGGTTGAAGGCGGCCAGCACGGACGGTTGGCCCGGCAAGTCGCGGCGCAGGGCCAGCACGGGTTCCGGCGCATCGAAGAAGACTATATCGCCGCGCAACAATTGCGGCTGGGTGCGGCGCCAGGCGAGGATGTTCTGCGCAAACTGCAATGGGGAAGCGGCATCGTTTTCTTCCACGTCAACGGCGCGCGCCAGGTGCTCCGGCGGCACGGGCAGCCAGGGTTTGGCATTGCTGAAGCCGCCATGCGGCGCGTCAGATACCCATGGCATCGGCGTGCGGCAGCCGTCGCGGCCCTTGAACTGGGGCCAGAACGGGATGCCGTAGGGATCTTGCAGCGCCTCGAAAGGAATGTCCGCTTCCGTCAGGGCCAGCTCGTCGCCCTGGTACAGGCACGGTGTGCCTTTCAGCGCCGCCTGCACGGCCAGCACCACCTTGGCCAGCGACGGCGACGGGTTCTCGCCGCCCCAGCGCGTCATGACGCGCACGCTGTCGTGGTTGCCCACGGACCAGGAAGCCCAGCCGTCGGCCACTTGTGCCTCGAATTCTTCCACCTGGGTGCGGATGTGCGCGGCGGAAAACTCCGCCGTCAGCAAGTTGAAACTGTAAGCCATGTGCAGCTTGTCGGCGCCCGTGTAGGCGGCCATGGTGGCCAGCGCATTGTCGTCGCCCACTTCGCCGATGGAAATGGCTTGATATTCGTCAAGCACGGCGCGCACGCGCTGCAAATAGGCGATGTTTTCCGGCTGCGTCTTGTCGTACACGTGCGCCTGCATGCCATACGGGTTGATGGCCGACACGCTGCTGGCGTCGCGCTGCGCTGCTGGCGGATTGTCGCGCAGCAACTGGTCGTGATACGGGAAATTGCAGGAATCGAAACGGAAACCGTCGACGCCGCGTTCGAGCCAGAAACGCAGGTTGTCCAGCTGCGCCTGCTGTACGGCCGGGTTATGGAAATTCAGGTCGGGCTGGCTGGCGAGGAAATCGTGCAGGAAGTACTGGCCGCGGCGCGGCTCCCATTGCCACGCGGAACCGCCGAACACGGACAGCCAGTTATTCGGCGCCGTGCCATCCGGTTTCTGGTCGGCCCAGACGTACCAGTCGGCCTTGGGATTGTCGCGGCTGGAACGGCTTTCCACGAACCATGGGTGGACGTCGGACGAGTGCGACAACACCTGGTCGATCATCACTTTCAAGCCCAGTTCATGGGCGCGCGCCACCAGGCGGTCGAAATCGGCCAAGGTACCAAACATGGGGTCGACGTCGCAGAAGTCGGCCACGTCGTAGCCGAAGTCTTTCATCGGCGACGTGAAGAAGGGCGAGATCCAGACGATGTCGGCGCCCAGGGCGGCGATGTAATCGAGCTTGGAGGTGATGCCGGGCAAGTCGCCGATGCCGTCGCCATTGCTGTCGAGGAAGCTGCGTGGATAGACTTGGTAGATGACGGCGCTGCGCCACCAGTCAGCGGGCAGGTGGGCGAGATTGTTCTGGATGGTCGGCATGAATGATTTCTTAAAAGTTGCCTGTAGCCTTGGCTATCAGGGCGCGCTGCTGGTTGGTAGGCGAACGTCTTATTTTAAAATTCAAAGCGCTTTGGGTATGAAATGAGTATAGTTCAAAGCGCTTTGAAAAGTAAAGCGATACACGCGCCAGACATACGATTTTTTTATGAGGGTGATTCAGGACAACAAGATGGCACCGCCGGCCAGGCGGCCGGCGGTGCCGGGGGTAGGGAAATGGCTAGTGCGGCACGGGGCCCGCCGACTCGCCCGGCAACAGTTCGCACGGCCACAGTTCCTGCAGGTCGGTGACGGGCGTGCCGTCCATCAGGGCCAGCAGCATGTGGATCATCTTCGCGCCGGCGCCGCGCGGGTCGGGCTGGACGACGGTGGTGACGTTGTGGCCGGCCAGCGAATCTTCCATCACGCCCCAGACGATCAGCGACATCTCGCGGCCGATGGCGATGCCCGCGTCGAGCAGGGCGCGCACGGCGCCCACGCCCGACATGTGATTGTCGACGATGACGGCGGTGGGGCGGGGCGAGCGGGCCAGCAGGCGCTGCATGGCCTGGTAGCCGGCGCGGCGGTCGTGTGCATTGTCGACCAGGTTGTCGGGATCGACGGCGAGGCCGCCCGCCTGCATGGCGTGCTGGAAACTCTCGACGCGCTGGCGCACGAAGTTCAGGTCCGGCGTGGCGCTGATCAGGCCGATGCGCTGGTGGCCCAGCTGCGCCAGGCGCTCGACGGCCAGGCGCATGCCGGCCTCGTTGTCATAGTCGAACCATGCGTGCGGCTGGTTCAGCTGCGTGCGGCCATGGGCGACGAACGGCATGCCCTGCTGGGCCAGGTAGGCGATGCGCTCGTCGAACGGTTTCGTGCGCCCGACGATCAGCCCGTCGATGCGGCGGCCCTTGACCATGCGTTCATAGGTGTGGAATTCATTGGTGGCCGAGGCGGGCGCGATCATCATGTCCATCTGCTGCGCTTCAAGCGCCTCGGACATGCCGCCGACGATATCGATGAACATGGGGTCGGCCAGGTCGTTCGGCATCAGCGGGTAGATGATGCCGACGATGTTCGTGCGCCCCACGGCCAGGCTGCGCGCCATGGGATTGGGGCGGTAGCCGGCCGCCTGCGCGGCGGCCAGCACCCGCTCGCGCGTGCGTTCGCTCACTTCCGGATAGCCATTCAAGGCGCGGCTGACGGTGGTTTCGGATATTCCTAGCGTTTTGGCGAGATTTTTGAGGTTCATGGATGCTGCGGTTGGGGTCTATCCAGGGTGGGTCGGGAGCGATGCGGTGCGATGACGGGTAGTTTATCTGATAAATGCCGGATTGATCAGGGTCATGGCAAGCGGCGGCGGCGCCCAAAAAAAATACGCGGGCAAACCCAGGGGCGCCCGCGCTAAAAGAGGATACTGCTGAATCACTACAGTGAAGCTGCCGGCCATCGCGTGCAGCGGCGAAATGGTGGATCCGGATATTACTTGCCCCTGGATAAGCGGGCGGTGTTGCTGCCACCGGCAAGCGTCCGGGGACGCTTGCCAACGTCCTAGAGTCCCGCGCTTACCACCAGCTTTCCACTTGGAAACCGACGGAGCTGCCGTTGGTCTTGCCACCGAACACGCCCGTCGACGACAGCGCCGATTCCGCGGCGGCGGCCGACTGGGCTGCCTTGTTCCATTTGGCGTAGGTGTAGAAGGCGCGCAGTACGGGACGGGACCAGAAGCTGTTGCCGGCCGACAGTTGCGGGGCAATGGTCAGCTTGGTCAGGTTGCGGCTCTCGCCGCCTTCCGGCTTGACGATGTCGTGGCCCAGTTCCACGGCCAGGCTGTAGTTGTCCGTGAAGTGGTACACGGGACGCGCGCCGATCGAGGTCCACTTGCTGCTCACGCCGGCCGATTCCTTGTCTTCATAGACGAAGGTGCCCATGCCCGACCAGGCGCCTTTGGGCTGGATCATGATCTGTTCCGTCAGGCGCACGACCTTGTCGTCCTTGTCGGCGCCCAGGCTGAAGCCGCCCGTGTTGGCGGCGCTGCCCTTGCCGTACTGCAATGCCACCTTGTTGAAGCCGCCCAGCAGATTGCCTTGCGTATGCATGATGGTCAGCAAGTGGCCGCTGGCGATGGGGGCCGCGCCTTGTGCATTGCGTTTCTGGTTGAATTGCAGGCCCAGCGTCAGTTCGCCGTCCGGGTTGACCTTGATGCCGGAGAAACGCAAGTCGTGGGACAGGCCCATGCGCTTGCTGTCGCCGTCATCGGCCGTGCGCACGACGGCGTAGGCCAGCTTGGCGGCGCCCAGGTCGATGTTTTCCAGGCCGGCGCCGGGGCCGCTGTTGTTCCAGAAGTAGTAATCGGTAATGTGCACGTCCTGGCGGTCGTAGTAGCGCTTGCCGACCCAGGCGCGCGCTTCGGCGAAGGCGCCCGTGCCGATCTTGTCGGCGACGACGTTCATTTCGCGCCACGACGGGTCCGATTGCTCCCAGTCCTGGTTCTGGTTGACGGAAAACGCCACCAGGGTGTTGATGCGGAACGTGGTGCCGTTGGCTGCCTTGAAGGCTTCGCCGCCGAATTTCAGCTCGCCGTAGGTTTCGCACTCATTGCCCAGACGATACTTGGACGAGGCGCCGGCCAGGCCGAAACAGGCTTCCTTGCCGCCTTCGCTGCTGGTGCCGAAGCCCGAGCGGATGTAGCCGCCGAAATCGATCGGCAGGGCGGCCTGGGCGGCCGAAGCGCTCAAGGCCAACGCCACGGCGGCAGGCAAAGTTTTCAAGAAATGTTGGTTCATTGCGTCTCCAGTGTTTTTATAGGTGTGGGATCGGTGCGCATAACTTCGCACAGCCAAAGCGCTTTAGTTATGTTTCAAAGCGCTTTGAGTATAGTTCAAAGCGCTTTGATGAGTAAACTGGTTTTATCTTTGAAAACTTTTTAGGTGTTGCGGAGAAACATCAGGGAGGGCGGCGGCACATGGGCGCCGCCGTGTACGGCAGACGGAATGATGGTCGTGAATTATTGCTGTGCCTTGCAGGCGGACAGGGCGGCCGTGTCCGTTGCTGCAACGGCCGGATGGCGCAAGAAGGCCAGGATCAGCAGGCCGACGCCGTCGTGATGCTGGCCAGCACATACAGCAAGTGGCGGAAGGCCGTGCCGTACGCTTGCGCCAGTTCGGCCGCGCCCGCCTGCGGCAACAGGGTGGCCGCATGGCGCAGCTCGCCCAGCGCCAGGAAGGGGCCCGCGTGCGCCGCCTGTTGCGCGCCGATGCCGGGAATGCCGGCGCCGCCCAGCGCCGCGACAGTGAGCGTGCCCAGCAGCGCGCTGACGATGGCCAGCGCCAGGCCTTCGCCCGCCACGCGCGTCGTATTGAAGATGCCGGCCGCCATGCCGGCCCGCTCGACGGGCACGACGCTGATGGCCAGGCCATCCATCAAGCCCCAGGGCAGGCTGATGCCGCAGCCGATCAGCAGCAGCGGACCCAGCAAGCTGACGGACGGCTGGCCCGGCGCGCATGTCGACAGCCACAGCAAGCCGCCCGCCGCCAGCAGCAGGCCGCTGGCGCAGATGTACGCGGAGGCAATGCGCTGCGCCGCCATGCCGGCCAGGACTGGCAGCACCAGCATGGGCGCCGACAGGGCGATCATCATGCGTCCCGCCTCCAGCGCGCTATAGCCTTCGATGCCGATGAAGCGGGCCGGCAACAATACCAGCAGCACGACAAAGGAAAACGCGGGCGCGGCCGCCAGCAATTGCACACCGGCAAAGGCGGGCAGGCGGAACAGGGTCAAGTCCAGCATGGGCCGCGCGGCGCGCCGTTCCACGCGGATGAACGCGGCCAGCAGCAAGGCCGCGCCGCCGAGCAGGCCCAGGCTGGCCGCGCTGCCCCAGCCACTGTCGGGTGCTTGCAGCAAGCCATAGGTAAATAAGGAGAGGGCTGCCGTAAACGTCAGGGCGCCGGGCCAATCGACGCCTTGCGCCTGCGGGTCGCGCGTTTCGCGCATGGCGCGCGCGGCGGCCAGCAGGGCGGCCAGGCCGGCCACGGCCGTGGATGCAAAAATGGCACGCCAGCCCGTGTGCGTGATCAAGGTGCCGGCCAGGAAGGGGCCGAAGGCCAGGCCCACGCCGAAGGCCGTGCCGATCAGGCTGAAGGCCCGCGCGCGGGCGGGGCCGTCGAATTCCTGCACCAGGGCCGCCAGTCCGCTCGACAGGGCCATGGCGCAGCCCAGGCCCTGGACGGCGCGCAGCACGTCGAGCAGGGCAATGGACGGCGCCGCCGCCAGCGCCAGCGCGGCGGCGGAAAACACGCCCATGCCCAGCAAGAACACGCGCTTGCGGCCATAGCGGTCGGCCAGCGCGCCGGCCACCATCAGACAGCCGCCAAAGCTGAGCATGAAGGCATTCGTGATCCACGCCAGCGCCAGCGGGCTGCCGTGCAGTTCGGCGGCGATGGCGGGAATGGCGATGGCCGGGCCCGTAAAACTGAGCGGCATGCACAGGGCCGCCAGGCAGACGGCGGCCAGCACCAGCAGACGCCGTGCAGCCGCTTGGTCCGGGACATGCGCGGGAAGATTCGTATCCATGGGATTGATTCCAGAAAGAGGGGATTCGATGATAATATGGACGTAATCCATGAAAAAGTGGCTGAAAATCCACTCATAACGGACAAATATTCCTTAATTGAGAAGATATGGATAATCTGAACGGCATCGCCGCCTTCGTGCGCGCGGCGGAAACTTCCAGTTATGTGGCGGCCGGGCGGCTGCTCGGCGTGTCGGCCTCGGCCGTGGGCAAGAGCGTGGCGCGGCTGGAAGAAAAGCTGGGCGTGCGCCTGCTCAACCGCAGCACGCGGCGCATCAGCCTGAGCAACGAGGGCGCGCTGTTCTATGAGCGCTGCCAGCGCATCCTGGCCGACCTCGGGGATGCGGAGGCGGAATTGTCGCACCTGGCCGAGGCGCCACGCGGCAAGCTGCGCGTCAGCCTGCCCGTGATCGGCTACCGCATCATCCTGCCCCTGCTGGCGGACTTTACCCGGCAGTACCCGGAGATCGAGCTCGACCTCGACTTCAACGACCGCCTGGTCGACGTGGTGGCCGAAGGCATCGACGTGGCCGTGCGCAGCGGCACCTTGACGGATTCGCGGCTGATGGCGCGCGAGCTGGGGCCGTTTGCCTTTGCCATCGTCGGTTCTCCCGCGTATTTTGCCCGCCACGGCGTGCCGGCCACGCCACGCGCGCTGGAAGAGCACGCCTGCGTGCGCTATAAATTTCCCACCACGGGCAAGTTGCAGGAGTGGGCGCTGCAGCGTGCCGAGGGCGACGGCGGCGAACTGCGCTTGCCGACCGCCTTGACCTGCAACAATATCGAGGCCCTGATCGGCGCCGCCGCGCAGGGCGTGGGCCTGGCCTATTTACCTGACTTTATCGTGCGCGACGCCATCGCGCGTGGCGAACTGCAAGTAGTGCTGGGCGAGTATCTGGCGTACTCGAGCAAGTTCTGGGTGCTGTGGCCATCGAGCCGCCATCTGTCACCGAAAATCCGCGTCTTTGTTGACCATCTGTGTACCCACCTGCATTTTTCAGCCCCACCTCCCGTCCCCTGAACGGCCTGGCAACCGCCGTGGAGGCCGGTTGAGGAATATTCCTACCCTAAAGAGATTTTTCCTAACACTGCCGCATATTTATTTGCTGCGATGCACCACGCTACGCCGCGTGCCGTCAACTTATACCCTTTCTGAATACCTATCATGCGTTAATTAAATTGCCATAAGGAATTTATTTATGTTAATTTAATATCTGTTTCCGCAACATTGCATCAACTTTATGGTTGTGGAGATAAGTGCAAGATGAGGCGCAATAAGCATGTAGTAACCAACAATTAGGGCGTGAGCCCGGTTCCGTTCAGGGAGTGTGCATGAAGACAGTAAGCACGATGCCGCCACAGCCGGCACCAGCCACGACAGCGGCCCGCAAGACGGGCCTGCTGCTTGGTGGCGGTGCACCAAATTCCACCTTGATCGCAGGCGCGCTGGCCGCGTTTCTCGACGAAGGCATCGAATTCGACGTCATCTCGGCCTCCGGCGCCGGTGTGCTGATGGGTTTTGCTTTACACGACGCCGCACGAAGCCACGCCGCGCCAGGCGCTGCAAAGCTGGGCCGATACGGGCGTGGCCGACAGCATCTACAAGATGATTCCGATCAACTACAAGGTATTCCAGAAGCCTGGCATGCACGCGAGCACTTTCCGCGACGCTTTCCAGCCGCCGGCCAACAATCCTTTTTTTCAGGCCTTCCAGCAAACGTTTGCGGGCGTGCCCACGGCCTGGTCGGACTGGGGCAAGCTGATGGTGTCGTCGCTGTCGCCGTCCGACCTGTCGGCGAAAAGCCTGGGCCTCTGCGCGCACTTGCCCTTCCTGGAAAAAGCCGTGGATTTCTCGGGCGTGGCGCGCATGCGTCCCGATTTCTACATCAATGCCTACAACCTCAGCGAGCACCGCATGCAAATCTGGGGCAAGCACGAGATCGAACCGATTCACGTGCGCGCGGCCCTGTCGTTCCCTTTCCTGTATGCGCCCACGACCATTGCCGGCGACGACTACATCGAAGGCGCGGCCCTCGATACGCTCAATTTCGATCCGTTTATCGAAGGTAAGGGCGAACACGCTGACGCCGACACCCTGGTCATCCTCGACATCCTCGGTGACGAGCGCTTGCTGCGCAAGCCGCGCAACCTGTACGACGCCTGGGTGCGCTCCATCATCACGCCGCTGGTAAAGATTTCCAAGAGCGAGCTGCGCCTGTTCGAACTTGAACACAACACGGACAGAAGCACGGGCCAGCCCAAGCGGCGTTTGCTCAAGCTCGACTTGATGGGCGGCATCCCGGAGCAGCATTGGCCCGACACCCTGGACTGGTCCAGCTCGAACATGCAGCTGCTGTTCGACGTGGGCCACAAGGCGGGCCTGGCGTTTTGCCGCGAACATGGCGACTTGCTGCGCCGCACGCCCGACGCTGCCCCGCTGGCGGCCTAAGCTGACCCCGCCTGCAACCGGTCCCGGCCACCCGATCGGCAGCTACTCATCCCGCCTGGCCTTGCCAGGCTGCTTTTTTTTGACTGTGAAACACCATGAATATCACCAAGCAATTAATTCTGACCCTCACCATCGCCTTGTTGGCCTTGCTATTGCTGGGGGCTGGCGGCGCCATCCAGCTGCAGCGCGCCCAGGAGCGCTTTGACACCGTGCAAAACCGCATCATTCCCAGCATCCAGGGCTTGAATGCGGCCAAGGGTTTCCTGGCGGACTCGCGCCTGGCAGGCTACCGCCTGTCCGTGTTCTCCAACCTGGCCGACAAGACGGCGCTGGACAAGGCCGTGGCCGATGCCAACACGAATTTCGACAAGGTCATCGCCACCTACCGCGCCGAGCGCCTGTACGACGCGACGGACAGCAAGATGCTCGACGCCGACCAGGCCGCCATGGAAGCCTACCGCCGCGCGCTCGTGCCGTTCTTCGCCGCCGCCTACGCGGGCGACATGGATGGCGTGCGCGCCACCTTGCTGGCCGGCACGCCGCTGGCCATCACGGCCGCCGCCGCGAAAAAGAGCATGGATGACCATATCGCCTACAACAACAAGCTGGTCGATGACGTGAAGGCCGAAAGCCTGGCCGCCTACGACACGGCGTTCAACACCATGCTGGCCGTGCTGGGCGTGGCCGTGCTGCTGACGGGCGCGCTGGCCTGGCATATCTACCGCACCATCAGCGGCGGCCTGGGCAATATCGAACACACCCTGGAGAGGGTCAGCGCCTCGCTGGACCTGTCCGCCGCCATGCCCGTCGAGCGCATGGATGAAGTGGGCCGCACGGCCACTGCCTTTAATAAATTCCTGGAACGCATCGTCGGCGTGATCGCCACCGTGCGCGCCTCGGCCGATACGGTCAGCGTGGCGGCCGCGCAGATTTCCGCCGGCAACGCGGACTTGTCCGTGCGCACGGAGCAGCAGGCGTCGTCGCTGGAAGAAACGGCCTCCAGCCTGGAAGAGCTGACCTCGGCCGTGCGTCAGAATACGGACAATGCGCGCCAGGCGAATACCCTCGCCGTGTCCGCCTCGGACGTGGCCCGCAAGGGTGGCGCCGTGGTGGCGCAAGTGGTGGGCACGATGGGCTCCATCAATGAGTCTGCGAAGAAGATCGCCGACATTATCGGCGTGATCGACGGCATTGCCTTCCAAACCAACATTTTGGCGCTGAACGCGGCCGTCGAGGCGGCCCGCGCGGGCGAACAGGGCCGCGGCTTCGCCGTCGTGGCTACGGAAGTGCGCAACCTGGCGCAGCGCTCGGCAGCGGCCGCCAAGGAAATCAAGGGCTTGATCGAGGATTCCGTGGATAAAGTCAACACGGGCAGCGCGCTGGTCGACCAGGCGGGCGCGACGATGGAAGAAATCGTCGCCAGCATCCGCCGCGTGACGGACATCATGGGCGACATCGCCAACGCCAGCCACGAGCAAAGCGCCGGCATCGAGCAAGTGAACCAGGCCATTTCGCAAATGGACCAGGTCACCCAGCAAAACGCGGCTCTGGTGGAAGAGGCGGCTGCTGCAGCCGCATCCTCGCTGCAAGACCGCGCCGTCGAACTGGTCGACGTGGTGGCCGTGTTCCGCCTGCGCGGCGATGCCCAGGCAAAACCGTTGAAAGTGGCGGGCGGCTTGCCGGCCCCGGCTTCCGCCTCAGCCAGTCGGCGCCTGGCGCTGCCGGGCCGCAGCGCCCGCGCTTAAACTTTGTGACTGCCCCGGTACGCCGGGGTTTTTTTTTGCGGCGCAACCGTCCGGTGCGCGAGCGTGGACGTGCTGCGCCTGTGGCGAGGGTCGTCAAGTTGCCCGGGCGGGCAGGGCGGAAGGGAAGGTGGGCGGCGCCGTCTGTTTCCGCTGCAGTCAGGGTATCAGCCTGACTTTTGGGCGCGTGAGTCCGCTTACGCCCCGAAGCAGACATAGATCTGACGCATTCGACATATGCCACCGCAGCAGATTAAGCGTCGTGATAAACAACGCCGTATGTGTCGAACATAGCTCCAGCTAGCTCGACCATGCTTAAGCCGCTGCGCTCCAAAAAAAACAGAAAGTACTCCAACTTGTCGTAAGGTGCTTCAGCGTCCATGCCGTGCAGCGCACAAATCGTGGTTCTGATACGCAACACCTCAGGGTCATCCGACATATCGCGTCCTCGGATGGTCTCCCAAAGCCTCACCCGGACAGCTAAGGCCTCGCTATCCGTTGCCGCGCCCTCAAGATATCGTTTAGCAGCCAAAACAGAAGACTGCGCGGTAACGGGTAGACATTCGATCACCCGAGCCAGGGCGTTAACCATAAAGCGTTGAGCATCACCGTGCTCTACCGGATCATCCAGATCAACGGTGGATGAAATAACATCAAAAGGATCACGGTGAGACATGCTGACTTTCTGAGTAAAGCTTAATTGGTCAATTGCCGACTGTCCGCTTCTGGCCGGGTGCAGGCACTAGAAGCTAATTAGCGCGGCTCTGCATCTCGAACTACTGCCCGGATGCACTGGAACAGTGCGCTACTTTTATCTGAACCATGAATGTGTTGGCACTCCTCGACCTTCGGAAGCATACTGATAAGACGCGGCATTCTCACCGCACCCAAAGTCTCGCGAAGACAAATCTCCGAGCGGAAAGAATAGTGCGTGTAGGAGGAGAGTTTTGGATAATCGAACGTGTCCTCGACACTCTCACGCATTGCGCTTACGACGCGGAGTGTGAGGCTTCTTGGGGCCTCAGGTATCAACGAAAGTACCTCGTCTCTACCATGTCCATTTGCACGAAGCGAGCCCGCAACTAAGGCCGATTTTGCTTGGTCAACACACAGAACATTCGACGCCTTTATCATCTCATCGGGGTCTGGGAGCGCCCAACGTTCAACTGCTTGTGCTGGCACAGCGATGGCAGCGAAAACGTAAATCAATGTTTTAATATGTCTCATAACTTGTAAGTTTCGATTTTATTATTTCACTGGCTGCGTCTGCTTTTGGCCGGTTGCCGCTGTTGGCGGGGTCCGCCCCATAGCGGACGGCCACGTCTGTGCAAGCTCATCTGCGGGGCCGCGCCTCGAACTCATCGACCAAACTATACAATTTGCTTAATTGTGTTTCAGAATCGCCAGAACCTTCAAGTTCGTCGATCCGATGCCGCACAAGATAGAATTGGTTCTCCCCCCGGATCTTGCCGGTTGTCAGAATCTCTTCAAGGCGTTTAGCTTCCTTGGCAGCGAAATCTGGATAAAACGTACGCACGGCGCTGCTTAGCGCAGCTACAACTTGGGAACGGTTCTTTAGTTCAACATCCGCAAGGATCAAGGGCAATTCACGTAGGCCTTGCTCAAGGCCGGCAGCAATTCTCGACTTCGATTCGCCTGCAGAAAGAAACTTCTCATACTGTGCCTTTGCCAAATTCCATGAGTCTCGCAGATCGGAAATTCGTCGGTCTGACAGTTCAGGTAATGATGCATAGAACTGCTCGAAGACACTGAACAGTTTGTCGTATTTCGTTCGGGGCTGGTTCGACGCTTCGTTCATCAAGTTCCCTAGGTTAAATCGATTGACCGCTTCTGGCCGGTTGCAGTCGTCGGCAGGTTCAGCCCCAAAACGGACATCTGAACGCAGGCTTGACGATATTGAATTCTACCCAAGGTCGAGATCTTCGTTCGCCACATCAAATGCAAGGAGCATCTCCACGCCCTCCTGATCGTCGCAGTCAATCAATAGCTCGCCGGAATCGAGTATGTCGGTGATTGGAACCGTCATGCCGAATGTGCCGCTCAATCCAATCTGAAGCGACATCCCTGGGGAAGCAGTTCCCGACGATAATGAGCCTCGTACAATTGCTAACCGGCCGTTGCCATAATCTTCGATCGAGGTGCAATGAAAATTTGTTCTCACGAGCAGCCTAATATAAATGATCAGCGGCGCAGCTAAGCTCGGCTGAAGGAAGAGTTAAAAGCGCGACCGCTGCTTTTGGCCGGCTGCCGTCGCCAGCATTTTTCGCCCCACTGCCGATGTTCAGTCCAAACCTGCGGGTGCTCGCGCGGCTAGGTTTTTTCGGGCTTTGCAATGAGAAGCCAGGGGATGGCAAACGGGCCTGTCAGAGCGACTATCATGTCCCTGACCGCAGTTTTTTTCAGAAGGCGTCGTTTGGCAATCAGGTGGCAAGCCACTGCCGAAAGCAGCCAGATCAAAGCGGGGATGTATGCCGTCACTGTGAACTCCGATAGTAGTTGCGTTGAATGCACGCGATGATAGCAGGCTCATCTTGGCGGTGCACCCACGGTGTTAACGTCCAGGCCGTGATGCGTCTTCGAATCATGAAGGCGCACTACATTATAGGCACGGCGAGCACCCTCGGCATCAAGCCAGACGATATCCGCAGTGTGATGCTTTAGCTCTTCAACCCTCCAGTGTGTTGCGTTCATCATTTCTCAACGTCCAAGGTGCTCACGGTCAGCGTTTTTAGGATAGCATCGTGCCCAGGTGTGACATGCTTGCCTGGTTGTGCCTTGTCAAGCGCGCCTGCTCACTGGCTTACCGCTCAAGCCTGGCTCCAAACAAGGCTGTCATTATGGCCCGGCTCTGTCTGCGGCAAGTACAGACAGAATTTAATTATATTGCTATGAATAGGGAGAGTTCCCATTGACGCAAATCGAAGAAAGCATCCACATTGCCGTCACGCCCACGGTCATCGATCAAATCTGGAGCGAAGTCGACCGATGGCACCTGTGGGATCCGGATACAAAGCAAGCCCGGCTCAATGGGCCGTTCGCGGTGGGCACGCATGGTAGGATCGTTCCGAGCAAGGGGATGGGTATTGCGATGCTGGTCACGGAGCGCACGGCCGGCCGCTCGTTCACCGTCGAGGGCTACATCCCCCTGTTCCGCATCCACTTCGAGCACACGGTTACTGCCGTAGACGGCGGATCGGCAGTCGTTCACCGCGTGTGGTTCACTGGAGCGCTTGCCTTTCTGTTCGGGCCAGGCGTTGCCAGGCAAGTCAGGGACGGGCTTCCCAGGACGATGCTTGCGCTGAAGGCCTATGCCGAGAAACGCAACGAAACCCTCCATGATGGCGAGGCGGGCAGGGCGAAGGCGACCACTGCCTGACAGATAGTTTCTCTTGGTCAATTCCTTGCAAAGCACCGCGTCAAATTAACGTGCCCTTCCCGTCATGATGGAATACAATTCCTGCGTGGCAGCCAGCTTGCCTGGCAAGGCCGGGCACGGCGCCTTTGACCTCGGAAAGATGTTGGCTTATGACTCTGCAGTTCCCCCAGCGAACGGCGCCTTGCGCGCCATCCACGCTCCGCCTTTCACGCAAGCCCCTCGTTTCCCTGTTCGTCCTGACGTTTTCATGCCTGCTGCTTACGGCGCCTGTCATGGCCGCTACGCCTGCCAGCAGCAGCGTCATGCTGGAAGAACTGACCAGCACGGAATTGCGCAGCCGCATCGACCACGGCGCCACGACGGTGCTGATTCCCATCGGCGGCGTCGAGCAGAGCGGGCCGTATATCGCGCTGGGCAAGCACAATGTGCGCGCGCCGGGCTGCTGGCGCGGCAGATCGCGCAAAAGCTGGGCAATACCATCGTCGCGCCCGTCGTTTCCTACGTGCCGGAAGGCGCGATTTCGCCACCGGCCGGCCACATGCGCTTCGCTGGCACAATTTCGATACCGCCGGCCGCCTTCGAGGCCGTGCTGGAAGGGGCGGCCGCCAGCCTGCGCCAGCATGGTTTTCGCGACATCATCTTCCTTGGTGATCACGGCGGTTACCAGAAGAACGAGCAGAATGTGGCGAATAAGCTCAATCGTGCCTGGGGCAAAGCTTCCACGGCGAAAGATGCACGTGCGTATGCCTTGCTCGATTACTATGACATTACGCAATCGCAATTTATTGTCGAACTGCAGAAACGTGGCCATAGCGGCGCCGAGATCGGCCTGCACGCGGGCTTGGCGGACGCGGCCCTGATGCTGGCGACGGACCCGTCGCTCGTGCGCAGCGAGGCCATGGCCCACGGACCGAAGCCCGGTGTGGCCGATGGCGTGCGCGGCGACGCCACGCGTGCCACGGCTGAACTGGGCCAGATCGGCATCAGGCTGCAGGTGGACACTTCGGTGGCCGCCATCAGGCAGCTGCTGCAACGTAATAAATAATTTT
The DNA here is from genome assembly GCF_056037845.1 of Janthinobacterium sp. TPC_1. Lineage (NCBI taxonomy): Bacteria > Pseudomonadati > Pseudomonadota > Betaproteobacteria > Burkholderiales > Oxalobacteraceae > Janthinobacterium > Janthinobacterium sp. TPC_1. The sequence goes on from NZ_CP195157.1 coordinate 3,859,194, forward strand.
CCGCTGGAAGTGCTGAACTTCCGGCTTTTGCAATGAAATGACGCGAAAACACATGAAAACATCTCAACGACGCACCATCGTTACCCTGTCCGTCCTGGCGGCCGCACTGGCCGGCCTGGGCGTGGCCAGCCAGGTCACCGGCGCCAGCACAGCGGCCCCTGCCGCTGTAGCCGCGGCGCCGGCGGCTGCTTATTCTCCGCTGCCGGGCATGCCGCCGCTGGTGGACCCGAAAAACGTGTATGGCAGCATCGGCAGCAGCAATATGAGCCCCGTCGTCAAGGATCACTTGCGCCGTGTCTACGTGCCCAATCTGCGCTCGAACGACGTCTACGTGATCGACCAGGACAGCCTGAAAGTGGTCGACAAGTTCAAGGTCGGCAGCGGCCCGCAGCACGTCGTGCCGTCGTGGGACTTGCGCACCCTGTGGGTGGCGAACAATGCCGAGCGCACGGACAAGGGCAGCCTGACGCCGGTCGACCCCTTGACGGGCAAACCGGGCAAGGAAGTGCCCGTCGACGATCCCTACAATATGTACTTCACGCCGGACGGCAAGTCGGCCATCGTCGTGGCCGAAGCGCGCCACCGCCTCGATTTCCGCGATCCGAAGACCATGGCGGTGCAGTATTCGATCGATACGCCCCAGTGCGGCGGCATCAACCATGCGGATTTCTCGAATGACGGCCGCTACGCCATGTTTACCTGCGAGTTCGACGGCACCATTGCCAAGATCGACCTGGTGGGCCGCAAGGTCGACGGCTACCTGAAACTGCAGATGCCGGCCAAGCGCTTCGCCGAGTCCGGCCCCGTGGGCGGCCCGGCGAATGAAATCTGCAGCGTCAAGAAGGGCATGCCGCAAGACATACGCATTTCGCCGGACGGCAAGAAATTCTTTATCGCCGACATGGACGCCGACGGCGTGCACATCGTCGATGGCGCCACGCTGAAGGAAATCGGCTTCATCCAGACGGGCGTGGGCGCGCACGGCCTGTACCCGAGCCGCGACGGTAAAAAGTTGTACGTGGCTAACCGCGGCACGCACCGCATCCACGGCAAGCCGAAGGGCAAGGGCAGCGTCAGCGTGATCGATTTCGCTACGGAAAAAGTGGTGGCGAACTGGCCGATTCCCGGCGGCGGCAGCCCCGACATGGGCAATGTGAGCGCCGACGGCAAGTATCTGTGGCTGTCCGGCCGCTTCGACGACGTGGTGTACCGCATCGATACGAACAGCGGCGACGTGTCGAAAGTGAAAGTCGGGCAGGAACCGCACGGCCTGACCGTGTGGCCGCAGCCGGGCCGCTATTCGCTGGGTCACACGGGCAACCTGCGCTAGGCAGGCGCATGGCGCATCCCTGGAGCAAGTGTGCCGGATCTGCAGTGTTGATTGCCTAAAAGGCAATGTTGGTGCATACTGCAATTCTATTCCACGACTTCCAGGGAGCGCCATCATGATTCTTGATCACATCGGTTTGAACGTCAGCGATGCACAGGCCAGCAAGGCCTTCTTTTCGGCCGCCCTGGCGCCCCTGGGCGTATCGGTGGTGATGGAGGAGCAGGGCTGGGTGGGCATGGGCAAGGATGGCAAGCCCGATTTCTGGTTCGGCGCGGGCGGCACGCCGCATGCCGGCATGCATCTCGCCTTCGCGGCGGCAAACCGTGCCCAGGTGGACGCGTTTTACCAGGCCGCGCTGGCAGCGGGCGGCAAGGATAACGGCGCCCCCGGCATCCGTGCCATCTATCACCCGAATTATTATGGCGCTTTCGTGCTGGGGCCGGACGGCCACAATGTCGAAGCCGTCTGCCACCATCCCGAGCCTTGAGGCCGGTCATTACCTGAAGAGAGCAGCATGAAGCACAGCGCCACCCTGTTTGCCGACGATGCCGGCCGCTATGCCTACGTCAAGGCGGGTTTTTCCTGGCCAGCCCTGTTGTTGGGCTCGTTCTGGGCCGTGGCCAAGCGCCGCTGGTGGCTGTTGCTGCTCATGCTGGCGATGGATGCGTGCCTGTGGTTTGGCAGCCATCTGGCCAGCGAACTGCGCATCGGCCCGATGATGCTGCTGATGGCCGGTGCGGAACTCAGTTACCTGCTGGCGCGTGGCTGGTATGGCAACCGCTGGCTGGAAGCGTCGCTGCGCAGCCGTGGCTACAAGCCCGTCGTGCCGGGCACGGGCGCCGCTGGCTGAGCCTGCCTGGCACAGATTTTCCTTTCCGTTACTGACGTTTGCCAAGGGCAAGCCGTCCAGCCAAAACTTTCTGCACAGCCTAGCGCACCTTTGATCCAGATCATGCCTCATCTGCGGTGCTCACGTAGCCTTGGGACTCGCGTTGCAAAGCATCGTCCCACCAATCGGATATGTTTTTTCGCGTTTCGTGGCGTAACCCGGCCGTCTGCCTAAGCGTTCGGTAGTCGGTGGTGCCGCCATCTGTTTGTGTCCACCCAACCGCTATCTAATGAGGAACTCCATGTATCCATATTCCCGTAGTGTTACCCCCGCCGCCAAAAACCACCTGGAAGCGCAACTGGCTTTCTTCAATGGCTTGACGAAGTCGTTGTTCCAGTCGGTGCAGCACTTCAGTGACCTGAACATGCAACTGGCGCAAGGCTTGCTGGAAGAAAGCACGGTCACCAGCCAGAACCTGCTGACGGTCGAGCGCGCTGAAGATGTGTTTCAGGTGGCTGCCGCCTCGGGCCAGCCAGCCGCCGAGCAACTGCGCAAATACCAGCAACAGGTGTCGCGCCTGGCAGCCGATACGCAGGTCGAACTGGCCAATGTGGCAGAGCGTCATGTGAATGAAACGAGCCGCACCGCCAAGGCCCTGGCCGAGGAAGTGGCCCGTACGGCTTCGGAAGAAACGGAGAAAAACGTGCGCAAGCAGCAGGAAGCGATGCAGCGCATGGCCGAACCGTTCCAGGCCTACCAGCAAAATGGCGCCAGCCGCGAGCAGCAGCGTGGTGCGCAAAGCCGTGACGGTCAAAGCCTGCAAAGCGCCAGCCACCAGGGCAGCCAGCAGTCGGCCGGTAGCGAAAGCTCGGCCAGCGGCAGCGCATCGCAAGCAGGCTCCGCTCAAAGCAAGAGCAGCAGCGCCAGCCGTAAAGAGTAAACAGGCCGCTGCTGGCGGCTGCATCCGCATCGCGAGGGCCGAGCCTTGAGATGCGGCTGGTTGACATGCAGCGTCGCGCGTATTGGTCTGGCAGAGCGCCCGTCCCTCAGGGGGCGGGCGTTTTTTCGTCAGTGCGCGCCGCGGCAGCGTGCATGGCGGCGCCCTGCGCCCTTGCCGGCTGCTGCGGTCTGGCCGGGGATGCAGGCTTGGCCGTGTCTCGCGGCGTGCCCGCATTGTGCGCTGTTTTGTCCGCCGCGCTGTTGGCGTCGATAAAGGCGCTCACGGCGGCGTCGAGCGTGGGCGCCAGCATGCGCAAGGGGCCGGCCAGCGAGGCGACCAGGGTGGTATGGCTGACCTTGCCGAAATACATTTCCGTCACGGGCCTGTTCAGCGCCCGCAAGGCCTTGGCCAGGCCGCCCGTGTTGCGCTGCGGATTGACCAGCTTGTCCTGGCCGGGCTGGGGCGCGATCAGCAGGGCGGGCGGGGCATCGGCCGTCACGTGGTGGATGGGTTGCGAAGCGGCGGGCGTGTCCGGGTAAAAGAAGACGGGCCGGGTCGTGGTGTTCTCGATGGGCAAAAAATCATAGGGGCCGGCCAGGCCTATCCAGCCGCGCAAGTCGTGCGGGCGCATGCCGTGGCGCGCCAGCAGGCTGGCGTCGAGCGCCAGCATCGCCGCATTGTAGGCGCCGGCGCTATGGCCCATGACGAACAAACGCGCGGGGTCGCCGCCATGGCGGCTCGACTCCATCGCGGCCCAGGCCACGGCACGGGCCGCATCCTGCAGGATTTCGGGGTAGTGCACGTCCGGATACAGTCGGTAGTCGGCGATCACGGCCAGGTAGCCGCGCGCGGCCAGTGCATGGCCAACGAAGGCATAGTCGGCGCGCTCGCCGGAAGTCCAGTTGCCGCCATAAAAGAACACCACGACGGGCACGGGCCCCGTGCGGCTTTTTGGGGCATAGACATCGAGTTTTTGCCGGGGCAGGGGGCCGTAGGCCAGGCCCCGCGTCACCTTCGAGGCGCTGCCGGACGACAGGGCATTGATGGCCGTCAAGGGCGAGCAGGCGATCAGGCCGGCGGCCAGGGGCAGCGTCGCCAGCAAGCCCAGCAGAGTGTTGCGCACGATCGTCATGCCGGCCCCTTGTCGTTGTGCAGTATGGTTGCAGTGTAGGCCAAGCGGGGCGCGGCGGGCAGGAGTTGTTGCAGTGGCATAGAAATTATTCAGAAACAATGTTGTCTTGCAGCAGCCATTTGCGGGCCGTGGCGATGACGGCGTCCGACAGGGTGCGCGTGAGGGGCGTCTGGATATCCCAGGCATGCCAGGTCAGGGGTACGTCGAGCGCCTGACCCGCCGCCACGTCGACCAGCCGGCCGGCGGCCAGCGCCGTTTCCGCCTGCAGCAGGGGCACCATTCCATAGGCATAGCCCGCTTCGATGAAGCGCACGAAGTCGCGCGCCGAACCGAGCACATGGTGCGGATAGCGGCCCGCGTAGCCGAGCCGGTGCTGCAGGTAGCGTTCGTGCAGGGCATCCTTGCTGCCGAACGTGATGGCGGGCGCCTGGCTGACGGCTTCCACCGTAAATCCATGGGGAAACCACTGCCGGGCGAATGCGGGCGAGGCCACGCACAGGTAGCGCATGCCGCCCAGCGGCGTGGCCGTGGTGCCCGCCACCAGGTCGTTGGCGCTGGTGACGCAGGCAAACACCCGGCCTTCGCGCAGCTGGCTCAGGGTGTGGTCCTGGTCGTCGAGGCGGATGTCGAGCAGGCAGGACGGCGGCGACAGCAGCGGCCCCAGCGCTTCCGGGATCCACGTGGCGGCGCTGTCGGCGTTGACGGCGATGGCCAGTTCCGGCAATTGCGTCGTGGGACCAGGCTGGGCGTCGAGCGCCGCTTCAAGCAGCTTGACTTGGCGGTAATGGGCGATCAGGCGCTGGCCCGCTTCCGTGGGCAGGGGCGGGTGGCTGCGGATGATCAATAACGTGCCTTCCAGGTTTTCCAGGGTGCGGATGCGCTGCGACACGGCCGGCTGGCTGATCGCCAGCGCTTGCGCCGCCTTTTCAAAGCTGCCCAGGCCGATCACGGCGTCGAGGGCGGCCAATCCACGGTAGTCGACGACGCGCATAAGTTTCTCTTATATATGGTTAGAATCATTCATTATACTTATATTTACTTTTTCTTTACACTGTTGAAATAGGGTAACAACTCCACTCTCCCGCGCGGTCCCCCTGGTTCCGCACCACCCTCCACCTACCTCTGATGACTTTGCCGTTGCCGGCAGAGCGCGTGGGCGGCCGTGCGCGTGATGGAAAGCAATGGAAAGGAATCGATATGGACAGCGCAATTTTCTTGAAAGGCATGGGGCTCGGGGCGAGCCTGATCGTGGCCATCGGCACGCAAAACGCCTTCTTGCTCAAGCAGGGCCTGAAGCGCCATTATGTGCTTACCTGCATCCTCGTCTGCCTGTTGTGCGATGCGATTTTAATCACGGCCGGCGTGGCCGGCATGGGCACTTTTATTGCCGACAACCCCAATTTCCTGCTGTGGGCCAAGGCCGGCGGTGCCACCTTCCTGATCGCCTACGGCTTGCGCGCCGCCAAGTCGGCCTGGCGCCCGACGGCCATGACGGTATCGGCCGCCAAGGCGCCTGAAGGCTACTGGGCCGTGATCGGCGCGGCGCTCGCGTTCAGCTTGCTGAACCCGCACGCCTTCCTCGACACGGTCATTCTGCTCGGCTCGATCGGCGGCCAGCATGAAGGCATGGGGCGTTTCTATTTTGCCGGCGGCCCCATCATGGCCTCGGCCCTGTGGTTCTTCCTGCTGGGCTTTGGCGCCCGCTACCTGGCGCCCGTGTTTGCCAAGCCCATGGCCTGGCGCGTGCTCGACGGCATCATCGCCCTCGTCATGTGGGCCATCGCCGCCTCGCTGTTCTTGTAATCAGCGGGTCAGGAAGTTCAATACGCGGCTGGCCAGCTTGCCATACGGCGGCCGCAGCAGCGTCAAGGGGCTGTAGCGCGCCTGGTAGAACACGGGACGCAGCTTGCTGAAAGTGTGAAAACCTTCGACGCCGTGGTAGTGGCCCATGCCGGACTCGCCCACGCCGCCGAAGGGCAAGTCGTGCTGGCCCACATGGAACAGGGCGTCGTTGACGGACACGCCGCCCGACATCACCGTGTCGATCAGCATCTGCACGGTCCGCTTGTCGTTGCTGAAAGGATAGATGGCCAGCGGGCGCGGCCCCCCGTTGATGCTGGCAATCACGTTCTCCAGCTTCGTATAGCCGCGCAGGGGCAGGATGGGGCCGAAGATTTCCCGCGTCAGCAGCAGGCTGTCTGCGGGCGCGCCCAGCACGATGTGCGGCGCGATCTTGCGCGTGGCGCGGTCCCAGGCAGGGCCGGGCAGCAGCGAAATCACTTGCGCGCCCCGTTCCCGCGCTTCATCCAGGGCCTTCAGCAGGCGCTCGAAGGCGGCCTCATCGATGATGGAGGTGTAATCGGGCGTATCGAGCCGCGGGTAGCGCGTGGGCATGATCCGGCGCGCATGCTCGACGAAGGCGGCGATGCCGGCCTCGGGCAGCCAGGCGTGGTCGACGCTGGTGCAGATTTGCCCCGCATTCAGGTACTTGACGAACAGGATGCGCTCGGCAGCCGTGCGCACGTCGAAATCGGCGCAGACGATGGCCGGCGCCTTGCCGCCCAGCTCCAGCGTCACGGGGCACAGATTCTGTGCGGCCGCCGCCATGACGGCGCGGCCCGTCTGGCCGGACCCTGTAAACAGCAGGTGGTCGAACGGCAGTTGTGAAAAAGCAATGCCTACGCCGCCCGTCTCGTCAACAAACTGCAGCTTTTCCGGCGGGAAATAGGCGGGCATGGTCGCGATCAGCAGCCGGGCCAGGTGGCGCGAGTTCTCGCTCATCTTGACCATGGCGCGGTTGCCGGCGGCAAAGATGTAGGTCAAGGGCACCAGACTCAGGTTGACGGGGAAATTCCACGGCACGATGACGCCCACCACGCCCAGCGGCTGGGGAATGACGCGGTTGCGGGCGCCCGGGAAATTGCGCCAGTCCACACTGCGGCGCTGCGGCTGCATCCATTTTTTCAACTTTTTCAGTACATGATCGATGCCGTCGATGGCGGGGAATATCTCCGCCAGCAAGGTTTCATGGTGGGAACGGTTGCCATAATCGGCGCTGATGGCCTCGCACAATGCCAGCTTGTGGTCGCGGATATAGCGCTGCAGGGTTTGCAGGTCGCGCTTGCGCTCGGCGAACGTGGGAATGGGGTGCGCGCAGGCAGGCGGCGCGCTGGCGTGCCAGGATGGCGTCGAGCGCGGCGTGCGCCGGGGGAGCGGTCATGTGCATGGGTTTCCTCGCGTGGGCTGGCAGTGCCGTCCCGGGCAGGGTACAGCAATCGGGCAATGATGCCTATTCTGCAGTATTTATGGTCAAGCAACAATTGTCTGTTGTGCGCGCCGCCATGACCGGCGCGAATCGCCGTAGAATGCCTGATTGAGCGCTTTAACCAGCTTGCATCCAGGAATGCCATGACCCCGACCACGCCAGACTCCCTGCACATCGTGTGCCCCCATTGCGACGCCGTCAACCGCCTGCCGGCCGCCCGGCTCACGGAGCAGCCCACCTGCGGCAAGTGCCAGAAGGATTTGTTTACGGGCCAGCCCGTGGATCTGGCCAGCGCCCGTTTCCTCAAGCATATCGAACGCAGCGACATTCCCGTGCTGGTCGACTTCTGGGCGCCGTGGTGCGGCCCGTGCCGCAGCATGGCGCCATTCTATGTGCAAGCCGCCAGGACCCTGGAACCGGCGTTCCGCGTCGTCAAGGTGAATACGGAAGCGTCGCCTGACCTGGGCAGCCGTTTCAATATCCGCAGCATTCCCACCCTGGCCCTGTTTTTGCGCGGCGTGGAAGTGGCGCGCCAGCCGGGCGCCATCGATGCGAACGCCATCATCGCGTGGGCAAGGGACAAGGCGCATTTCTAGACGCAGGGGCAAGCCGTTCAGGTTTTCCATTTGACATTTAATATGGTGCCATATTATATTGCGCCATATGATAAAACTCGAACAGAAATACACGGCCCTGCTCGGTGACGTGCAGCGCCGCGCGCTCGGCGCAGATCTGCCCGCATCCATCGGGCGGCTGCGCCTGTGCTTTGAAGTGCTGGGGCTGGCGTCCGCCATCGATGGCGATTGCGCCTCGCGCCTGGGCCGGCATGGCTTGTCGGAAGGCAAGTTTGTGCTGCTGTCCTTGCTGCGCGACGTGCCCGAGGGGCTCTCCCCGCACGAACTGGCCGAACGGGCCGGCGTGACGCGCGGCACCATCACGGGCTTGCTCGACGGCCTCGAACGCGACGGTTTCCTGGCGCGCCACGCGGACCAGTTCGACCGGCGCAAGCTGCTGGTGCGCCTGAGTGCCAAGGGAAACATGGCTGCCGCCACCCTGGTCGACGAGCACGCGCAGTGGATCGCCAGCCTGTTTGCCGATTTCACGCCGGAAGAAATGCAGTTGTTGAGTGGATTGCTGGAAAAAGCCTGGCGCAAGACGGATAAGGGTGAAATGCAGGGTGCTGCATGAGCCGTGGCGTCGCCGATATCGCCCCCGCCCGCCTGGCCCTGCTGAATCAAGGAATGGTGGCCAGCACCACCCTGACGGAAGGGTTGGCCATCGATTTTGCCCAGTTGCTGGCTGCCGCCGTGCCCACTATCGGCGGGGCACGGATGGAACAAATGCGGCTCCAGGCCGCCGCCGGCATTACCCGGCGCATGGCCTTGGCAGCGCAAATGCTGCTCGATGCCAACGTTGACCTGGCGCAATTGCAAGGCCATGTTTCCGACACGGTGCGCGGCTGGGCCTGCTTTGCCATCGCCGACCAACCCGGCTTGACCTTGCCGCAACAGCTGGCCGCCATGCGGCCGCTGGCCGACGATGGCCACTTTGGCGTGCGCGAATGGGCCTGGCTGGCGCTGCGGCCCTATCTGGCGGTGCGTCTTGTCGAGGCGATTGCCTTGCTGGCGCCATGGACGGCGGACCCGTCGGAAAGAGTGCGGCGCTTTGCCTGCGAAGCGCTGCGCCCGCGCGGCGTGTGGTGCGCGCACATCGCCGAGCTGAAGGAAGAGCCGCAGCTGGCCTTGTCCCTGTTGCAGCCCCTGCGTGCCGATCCGGCCGTCTATGTGCAGGATTCCGTGGCCAACTGGCTCAACGATGCGGCCAAGAACCGGCCGGACTGGGTGCGCAGCCTGTGCGCGCAATGGCTGCTGGAAAGCCCTGTTGCCGCCACGGCCCGCATTTGCAAGCGGGCCCAGCGTTCATTTTCTTGATTGTTTGGAGGACAAACATGCATTATCTGTTGGAACTGTACAGCCCGAAACCGGCCTGGCTGGCCCTCGACGGCGCCGCGCGCCAGGCGTATTTCGCCACCGTGGGCGCCGGCATGGCTGCCTTGTCGGGCACGGGCGCCGAAGCGCTGGCCATGGGCGCCGTCGATGGCGGCAAGCTGCATGCGGCTGCCCAGCAATTCTATGCCGTCTGGCGCTTCCCGGACGAGGCGGCGCTCGATGCCTTGCTGGCCGGTATCGCCGCCACGGGCTGGCATGATTATTTTGATACCATCAATGCGGCTGGCCCGGCCGTGGATTTCCCTGCCCACCTGGCGCAGCTGGCCGCCGTCTAAGCGTCCGACGTTTTCCTTGCCGCTGAGGTAAAGTTGGCATTTCCATCCGATTATCGACGTTGATGCCAATCAAACTGCTTTCCACCCTGATGCTTGCCCTGGCGCCCATGCTGGCGTCGGCAGCCCTTGCCACCCCGCAAGCGCTGGTTGCCGCCGCCCGCAGCCAGGTGGGCGTGACCCTGCAGTACGACCCGCGCTATGAGCGCCTGGCCTATCCGGGCGGCGACGTGCCGCTCGAGCGGGGCGTGTGCACGGACGTGGTCGTGCGTGCCTACCGTAAACTTGGGCAGGATTTGCAGGTGCTGGTGCACGAAGACATGCGCAAGGCATGGCAGGTGTACCAACAGCAGGGGCGCTGGCAGATGAAGGGGCCGGACCGCAATATCGACCACCGGCGCGTGCCGAATCTGGGCACCTACTTTGCCCGCCACGGCACCAGCCTGCCTCCAGCCACGCAAGCGAGTGCTTACCGCGCGGGCGACATCGTCACCTGGCGCCTGCCGCGCAACCTCACGCACATCGGCATCGTCAGCGACAAGCAGTCGTGGAGCGGCGTGCCGCTGATCATCCACAACATCGGCGAAGGCGCGCGCGAGGAAAATATTTTATTCAGCTATCCGATCACGGGGCACTATCGCTGGCAACCCCGCTGAGGGGCAAGGGCGCCATCTCTTGCAGGATCGCCTGCACCCTGGCCAGCGCCGTGTCGATATCGAGCTTGTCGATGGCGCCATAGCCGAGGAACAGGCCTTCGTGGCGGGCGGGGCCGTGGTAAAAGCTGGCCAGCGCATACAGGCTGACGTCGGCCAGGCGTGCCCGGCGCAGCAATTCGGCGATATCGAGCGGGGCCTGCGCCAGCGCCGCCACGTGGAAGCCGGCGCTGGCCGGCACCAGGCGGAACCACGGCGCCAAGGGGCCGTTGAACCAGTGCAGCAGCCGCTCGCGGCGCCCCGCATAAATGTCATGGCAGCGGCGGATATGCCGCAGCAAATGGCCGTCCAGGATGAACCTGGCCAGCGCATGCTGGCTCAGACTGGCCGTGTGGCAATCGCTCAGGTATTTCACCGTCTGCATGGCGGCCACGAGGGCTTGCGGCAGCACAACATAGCCCAGGCGTAATTCCGGCAGCATGATCTTGGAAAAGCTGCCCACGTGGGCGACGACGCCATAGCGGTCCATGCTTTGCAGGGAATCCTCGGGCCGGCCTTCGTAGCGGAAGGCGCTGTCGTAATCGTCTTCGATGATGATGGCGCCCAGTTGGTGCGCCCGTTCCAGCAAGGCATGGCGGCGCGCCAGGCTCATCGGCATGCCGAGCGGAAATTGATGGGCGGGCGTGACATAGATCAAGCGCGTGCCGTCCGGGATTTGCGCGACGACAAGGCCATCCTCATCCACTTCGATGCCCACCACGCGCGCGCCCAGGCTGGCGAACACGGCGCGCGCCACCGGATAGCCGGGTTCTTCCACGGCAACCGTGTCGCCCGGTTCCAGCAGGGTCAGCGCGAGCAGGTGCAAGGCTTGCTGCGCGCCGCTGGTGACGAGTACTTGCTCCTCGGTGCAATGGATGCCGCGGCTGAAGGCGGCATGACCGGCAATCGCCGCGCGCAAAGGCCGGCAAACCCTCCACGGGGCCGTAGCGGCCGCGCGCCTGGCCGCTCTGGCGCAGCGCGTGCAGCATGCAGGCGCGCCATGCATCCTGCGGGAAATGCGCTGGCGTGGCGCGTCCGCCGATGAAGGCGTAGCGCGCCGGCTCTTCCTGGCTGGCGCGCCGCAGGGGCGTGGGCGTCGTTTCCCAGCGGGCGATGCGCTGCGCGCTGGCCAGCGGCGTGCTGGCATGGCGCCGCTGCGGCGAGGCATGCGGCGTCTGCACGAAGCTGCCCACGCCGACCTTTCCTACCAGCAGCTTTTCATAGCCGAGCTTGTCATACACGTCGGACACCGTCTTGCGCGACAGGCCCAGCTGGCTGGCCAGCAGGCGCGAAGGCGGCAATTGCTGGCCGTCCGTCAGGCGGCCCGAGCGGATGGCTGCGCTGAGCTGGCGGTACAGCTGGCCGCCCAGGTCGCGCGTGCCGTCGATCAGGATATGTAATTCCATGGAGTATCTGTAGGTGGTCTGCCGTTTTTCGGCGGGATTGGCCTGCCGCGCGCGTTATTCGCGCTTCTACAATGGCGCATCTCTCATTATCAAGGAATACATCATGACACAGCAACGACTCGACTTCACGCAAGCTTCGCCCGACGCCGTCAAGGCCATGTATGCGCTGGAAGCGGCGATCGCCAAACTGGGCGTGGAACATTCGCTGCTCGAGCTGATCCGCCTGCGCGCCTCGCAAATCAATGGCTGCGCTTTTTGCGTGGATCTGCACACGAGCGATGCGCGCAAGGCGGGCGAAACGGAGCGCCGCCTGTATGCCGTCTCCGTCTGGCGCGAAACGCCGTTCTTCACGCCGCGCGAACGGGCCGTGTTGGCCTGGACGGAAGCGCTGACCCTGCTGCCGCAAAGCCAGGCGCCCGATGACGTGTACGCGGCGCTGGCGGAACAATTGACGCCGGCAGAAATGGTCAACGTCACCCTGGCCATCGGCTCCATCAATACCTGGAACCGCCTGGCCGTGGGTTTCCGCAAGATGCCTGAATAACTGTGTGTTCGTTCGCGAACAGACGCCTGGCCTGCCCCTGCGTAGTCTGGCAAGACACTGTCAGCGAGGGAATGGCCATGGAAGTCAATATCAGCGAAGTAATGGAAAAGACGCCGCAGCAGCAGGAAGAAGCGCGCCGCGAATTCATCGCGGAACTGTGGCGGCGTTTTGAAGCCTTGCAGGAATGGGCCGTCAGCCATTGGCCGGATCAGCAGCATCCCTTGAGTTCCGCCGATTTCGTCGAGACGCGCAAGGAGATATTGAGTTTGCGTTCGCCGGCAGGTTCCTTGAACCAGCCGGCGCAGCAGCATGCGGCGGAACCGGAGCAGGGCGGGGCGCAATATCTGGATGTGACGCCAGCCCCCTGGCCTTGAGGAGCGCCTGAGAAAACGTCCATGACTGCGTTGCCGTGCCTGGCCGTACTAGCGTACTGCCTGCGGCACGGCGCCTTGTCCTGAACGTTTTTCAGGTGTCCCCGTCCTGAAAAATCCGCTGTAAAAGTTACTGCTTGACCACTTCCGCTTTCTTGCCCTGCGCAAACACCCAGCAAACCAAACTCACCAGCAGCCCCGCCATCACGCCATACGCCAGATTCAGCGCGCTGTCGAACAGCAGCGGCGCCACCAGGCCCGAGACCAGCGCGAACAGCAGCATCTGGATGAACGACTGCATCGACGACGCCAGGCCGCTGTTGTTGGGGAAGTGGTTCAGCGCCATCAGGGTCATCGGCGGCATGGCGATGGACAGGGCGAACGAGTAGAAGAACAATGGCAGCACGGCCCATGGCACTTCGGCGGCAAAGACATAGTTGTAGCCGATGTTGGCCAGCGCGGCGACCAGCATCAGGATGAAGCCGGCCCAGATCATCTGGCGCTGGCTGTAGCGGTGGGCGATTTTCGCCGACAGGGCCGAACCGAACACCATGCCACTGATCAAAGGAATGAACAGCCAGGCGAAGGCCGTCTCCGGCAGGTGCAGGATGTTGATGATGAAGTAGGCGGCCGAGCCGATGTACAGCGCGAAGCCGCCGAAGGCGGCGCCGATGGCTGTCGACAGCAGCAGGAACTGGCTGTGGCACAGCACTTTCCAGTAATTGACGGCGATGTCGCCCAGGTGGAAGGCGTGGCGCTGTTCCTTGGGCAGGCTTTCCGGCAGCGCGCGCCAGACGACGACGAACATCAGTACGCCGAAAGCCGTCAGGAACCAGAAGATCCAGCGCCAGCCCAGGCTGACCTGCAGCCAGCCGCCCAGCACGGGGGCGATGGCCGGCGCCAGCGCGAACACCATCATGATGTGCGAGAGGATTTTTTGCGCGGCGGCGCCCGAATAGCGGTCTTGCACGATGGCGCGGCCGATCACGGAACCGGCGCCCGCCGACAGCCCCTGCAGCACGCGCCAGGCCAGCAGCCAGCCCAGCGACGGCGCCAGCGCGGCGCCGACGGAGGCGATCACATACAGCACCAGCGAGACGAGAATCACGGGACGGCGGCCGAACGAATCGGACAGGGTGCCGTAAAACAGCATCATGAAGGCGAACGTGAACAGGAAAAAGCTCAGGGTTTGCTGCACCAGCAGGGGGCTGGCATTGAAATCTTGCGTGATGGCGGGGAAAGACGGCAGATAGGTGTCAATTGCAAGCGGTCCGACCATCGCCAGGCCCGCCAAAATCCAGGTTAATAATTTAGTCATGTTGAAGAGTGTTTTTGTTAGTCCGTCATTTTACGCTAGTGGCTGGAATCGGGTCCGGTGCCGCGGCGGTTTGCCATCTATATGCGTTTTTCGCATATAGAACCTTGAAATTCTTCGTTTGCATCGCTTGTCGTCACCGCTAAGCTGGGGCGACCCGGCTTGTTTGCCATTTTCTGGAAGTGATACGCCATGCACAGCATTTATCCCGCGGCGCCCGCCGACGACACGGCCCAGTGGAACCTGGGACCCGTGATCCAGGCGCTGCGCAGTTCGCGCGAAGACAAGCACAAGATCCGCCATAACGGCAGGGTGCGCGAACTGCCGTCGCGCGAAGCGCTCACCACCATCGTCAACGGCCTGTCGGCGGCCCTGTTTCCCACGCATTACGGGCGGCCGAATCTGACCGATGAAAGCATCGACTATTTTGTCGGCGATACCCTGAACACCACCCTGAACCGCCTCAGCGAGCAGGTGCGGCGCGGCTTGCTGTTTTCCGCTCCGGCTCACGCCGTACCGGCCGGCGATGAGGGCGATGGCGCCAGCGACGATGCGGCCCTGGCGCAGCAGGCGCGCGACATCACGCGGGCGTTCGCCGCCAGCCTGCCCGACATCCGCGCTCTGCTGGTGTCGGACGTGCAGGCCGCCTACGCGGGCGACCCGGCCGCCACCTCGGTGGCCGAGATCATGCTGTGCTATCCGGGCACCATCGCCATTTTGTACCATCGCCTGGCGCACCAGCTGCACGCGCTCGGTGCGCCTTTCCTGGCGCGCCTGATCGCCGACATCGCGCGCACACGCTGACGGGCATCGACATCCACCCGGGCGCGCACATCGGCGCCTCCTTCTTCATCGACCATGGCACGGGCGTAGTGATCGGCGAGACGGCCATCATCGGCCAGCGTGTGCGTCTGTACCAGGCCGTCACCCTGGGCGCCAAGCGTTTTCCAGCCGATGCATCCGGCGCGCTGATCAAGGGCACGCCGCGCCACCCCATCGTCGAGGACGACGTGGTCATTTACGCGGGCGCGACCGTGCTGGGGCGCATCACCATCGGCGCGGGATCGACTATCGGGGGGAATGTGTGGCTGACGCAGAGCGTGCCGCCTGAGAGTAACGTATCGCAGGCGCAGATGCGCAACGATTAGGTGTGGCGAAAGGGGAGTAAGCCCAGAGCTAAGGCTGGGGTCAGACCCGGCGGTCTGACCCCACAGCTTTGGCGTGGCGCTTGGCTTTGCAAAAACCTTACTTCACCGTCAGCGCTTCATACCGCGCCACGGGCACGCCATCCTTCAGCAGCAGCAATTCCTGGTCCGCATAGCGGTAGCCATTGACTTCGCCCAGGGTGGTCAGGAGTTCGCGTTCGAGATCCATGTCCTGCGGCTGGCACATCATCATGGTGCCGGCCATCTGCCCGAAGGCCAGGGTGCTGACGCCATCGCTGGTGTAGCCGCCCATCATCTGGTTGCAGCCGCTGTGGCCAGCGGCGCGGCCTTCGGCCAGCAGCAGGGTCACTTCGCGCTGCTCGGGCGCCTTGCGCACGATTTTCTTGCCCTTCAATTCCTTCAGCTTCCACTGCGTGCCCGTCAGCTTCGGCGCCGGCTTGGCGGGCGAGGTGGCGCCTGGCGCGGCGGCGGCAGCGTCGCTGCGCACGGGCGTTTGCGCGCAGCCGGCGGTGATGGCGACGATGGCGGCGAGGGGGATCAGTCTGGCGATATTGAACATGGCATTTCCTTCTTCAAATGAATGGCGCCAGATTAGCAGATCGGCGCCGCGCCAGCGTGCACGGTTGACAAGCCTACCGCTCCTGCTCCAGCCGCGCCTCGAGCAAGGTGCGCGCCGCCGCCGCGTAGGCGCGGCAGGCTTGCTGGTCGACGAAGGCCTCGCTGCCGGCCGTGGCGCTCGCCTCCAGCCGTTCCCATAGCTGCGACGCCTCCGGATGGGCGGAGATCAGCACGTCGCAAGGCAGTTTTTCCAGGGTTTCGAAGCTGCGGCGCAGGTCGTCCACCGCGTTCGGATACTCGCTGCTGGCGCTGAACTTGAAGCCGGGGCGCGAAACGGCGTTGATGCTGTCCGCGTAGACCATGTTCAGGCAGCGGGGGCCGTCGCACGATTGCCACGTCCAGCTCAGGCCCCCGGGCGTGTGGCCCGGCGTGGCGTGCGCCGTCAGTTGAATCGGGCCGACATTGAACTGGCCGCCGTCGCGCGCCAGACGCATGTCCTTCACGGGCGGATACTTGGGCAGCGCGTGGTATTGCGGGTCGTCCGGCCCCACTTCGCCCGACGCCAGGTCCAGCGCGGCCGACGGGCTGGCGGCCACCAGCGCATTGCTGCGCCGCTGCAGTTCGGCCAGGCCGCCCGCGTGGTCGATATGGCCGTGCGAATTGAGTATCAGCTTGACGTCCTCGATGCGAAATCCCAGCGCGCCGATATTGGCGATGATCTTCGGTGCCGATTCCGGCAAGCCGCCGTCGATCAGCACATGGCCCTGCGGTGACGTGAGGAGCACGGAACTCAGGCCTTTCACGCCCACATAATAGGTATTGCCGAAGATGCGGAACGGCGTCTGGTCGGCATTCCAGGCGGCGCAGACGTCGCAGCCAGGCGTCGGCGGCGTGGCTGGCTCCTGCGCCAATGCCAGGGCGCCATGGCCTGCCAGCAGCGCCACTGCCAGCGCGCGTGTAAGAGTGGGGGGCATTGCGATCCTTATCCGTGTTGCCAGGGTGGCGTATGCTGACACGGAACGGGTCTGGATGCAAATGCCCGCGGGGACGCGGGCGGCGTTCAGGCCGCGGCGAGCGTGGCCTCGTCTGGCGCGATGCTGACCTGGCGCCCCGCGTGATCGGCCGGCAGGCGCGAACCCTGGCCGAAGACCTTGTGGCGCAGGGTGCCTTCCTCGTAGGCGGTGCGGTAGCGGCCGCGCCGCTGCAGTTCCGGCACGATGTGGGCCACCACGTCGGCCATGCTGTCGTGCGCCACGGCGAAGGCGAGATTGAAGCCGTCGATGCCCGTCTCGTCCAGCCACGCTTCCAGCTGGTCGGCCACCTGGCGCGCATCGCCCACCAGCACGGGGCCGCGCCCGCCCAGGCCGATGTATTCGGCTGCCTCGCGCACCGTCCACGTGCGACTCGGGTCGGCCTGGCTGAACGAGGCCAGCGCCGAGCGCCCGGCCGGGGAATCGATGTAGTCGATGGTGGCGTCGAGCGGGTAGCGGCTGAAATCGACGCCCGTCCAGCCCGACAGCAGCACCAGCGCCGCCTCGATATTGACGTGGCGCAGATAGTCGGCGTGTTTGGCGCGTGCCTCGGCTTCCGTGGCGCCCGTTATGACCAGCGCCTGCGCGTAGATCAGCAGCGCGTCGCCATCGCGTCCGGCCAGCCGCACGGCGGCGCGCAGGTCGTCGGCGTAGCGTTTCACTACCGTCTTGCTGGGGCCACTGACAAACGTGGCTTCCGCATGGCGCGCCGCAAATCGCGTGCCGCGCGGCGAGGTGCCCGCCTGGTACAGCAGCGGCGTGCGCTGCGGCGACGGCTCGCACAGATGGATGCCGGGCACCTGGTAGTGGCGCCCGGCATGGTTGATCGGATGTACCTTGGCCGGATCGGCGTAGATTGCGCGCGCCTTGTCGTTGACGACGGCGTCGTCGTCCCAGCTTTTTTCCCACAGCTTGTAGACGACTTCCAGGTATTCGTCGGCCAGGTCGTAGCGTTCGTCGTGGCCCAGCTGCTGTTGCAAGCCCAGGTTGCGCGCCGCGCTGTCTAAATAGCCGGTAACGATATTCAGCCGATGCGTCCACCCGTCAGGTGGTCGAGGGTGGAGATGCGCCGCGCGAACGTGTACGGATGTTCGTAGGTGAGGGCGCAGGTGACGCCGAAACCCAGGTGCGTGGTGGCTTGCGCCATGATGGGCACGAGGGCCAGCGGGTCGTTCAGCGGCACCTGCACGCCGTGTTCCAGGGCCGCATCGAGGCTGCCCCGGTACACGTCATACACGCCCAGCACGTCGGCCAGGAACACCGCGTCGAACAGGCCCGCTTCCAGCAGGCGCGCCAGCTCCGTCCAGTGCGCAGCATCCGTATAGCGGTGGCTGCGGTCGCGCGCATGCGTCCACAGTCCCGGCGACTGGTGGCCGACGGTATTCATCTGGAAGGCGTTGAAGCGTATCGTCTTGGCCATGGCTTATTTGGCCGCCGTCTGCAAGGCTTGCTGGTAATCGGGTTTCGAATAGCCGGCAAAGTGTTTATTCGTGATGTCGAGGAATTCGCGCGAGCGGTAGGCGGCGGCCAGGTCCTTGGCGAACTGCTTGTCCTTGTCGGCCGTGCGGATGGCCACCAGGTTGATGTAGTTGGGCGAGATTTTCTCGGCCACCAGCGCCTCCGTCAGTTTCAGCCCCGACGCCAGCGCGTAATTGCCGTTGATGAAGGAGTAATCGGTGTCGCCCAGCGAGCGTGGCAGCTGCGCCGCCTCCAGCGGCAGCAGCTTGATTTTCTTCGTGTTGACGGCGATATCCTTTTCCGACGCGCGCACGGGGTCGAAGCTGGCGCGCAGCTTGATCCAGCCCAATTGATCGAGCAGCACCAGCGCGCGCGCCTGGTTGGTCGGATCGTTCGGCAAGCCCACCGTCGTGCCTTCCTTCACGTCGTCCAGCGTCTTGTGCTTCTTGCTGTAGATGGCGATCGGCGCCGTGGGGATCGTGACAAGATCGGTCAGAGCCAGCTTGTGCTCGAGCGCGAATTTCTTCAGGTAGACGATGTGCTGGAACACGTTGGCGTCCAGCGAACCCTCGGCCAGCGCGAAATTCGGCTGGATGTAGTCGTTGAATTCCACCAGCTTGACCTTGTAGCCCTGCTTTTCCAGGATAGGCTTGATGCCCAGCTTGATCTGGTCTGCGTACGGCCCGGCGCTGGTGCCGATGGTGATGTCTTTCGGGTCCTTGGCGTGGGCGAAGCTGGCCGTCAAGGCCAGGGTCAGGGCGCTGAGGACGATGCTGCGGCGGGCGATGGTCATGGTGGCTCCTTGGTGTGTGAATTATGAATATGCGGTCGGCTCGGGCACCGTGCCGGTCAAGGCAAAGCGTCCCAGGTCGCGCAGCTTGTAGTCGATGGGGTCGTGCAGGGTATGCACGCGCACGTTGCGCCAGTACCGGTCGAAGCCATATCGGGCCGAGGTGGAACGGGCGCCCGTCAGCTCGAACATCTGGCTGCTGATTTCCACGCCCGCCTTGTGCGCCAGGCATTTGGCTTCGGCCACGGAGACGGCCAGCAAGCCCCGTTCGCGCGCGCCGTGACCAGCGCGCCCTTGCGGAAGACCTTTTCCAGTTCCTGCGCCGCCGCGTCGGCCAGCACTTGTGCGGGGCGCAGCAAGAGCCACAGCTGGCCGTAGCGGTGCTGAACCAAAGGATCGTCCGTTGCCTTGTCCACGCCCGAGGCAAACCAGGCTTTCGCCTGTTCGTCCGTGTAGCGGCGCGCCGCCTCGAAGGCGCCTTCGGCGATGCCCAGGTAGAGATTCGCCATGATCAGCTGCGCGGTCTGCGAGCGCACGGTGGCTTGCGGCGTGGCGGCCTGCGCGGGCGCCTGCAGCACCAGCTCATGCGGCAGATGAACTTGTTGAAAATGCACGTTGCCGCTGTCTGTCTGGCGTTGGCCGAAGGCGTCCCAATCCGCCTGCACGCTCACGCCGTCCTGGCGCGTGGGCAGGGCGGCGATCAGCGCCGTCTGCGTGGGCGCGTGCCAGGCGGAGACGGTCAGCCAGTCGGAACCGACGGAGCCGGAAGCAAAGCTCTTGATGCCGTCGAGGAGATAGCCGTCGCCGCTGTCGGTCGCCGTGACCCGCTTGTCGAGGGGATTCAAGGCATTGCCCCAGAACAGGCGCTCGTCGACGGTCAAGGTGAGCAGGCGGCGCTGCTGCTGCTGCTGCTGCGCGCTGCCATACAGCTGCAGGCCGGCCAGCTGCAGATGGTGGAAGCCGAAGACATGCGCCAGCGCGCTGTCGGCCCGCGCCAGGATGCGAATCACCTGGTACACGAGGGGCCACGACGCGCCCTGACCGCCGAATTCCACGGGGATCGACAGGGTCAGCAAACCCGATTCACGCAGCCATTCGCGTTCCTGCGCCGCATGGCCGCCCGCCTGGTCGCGGGCATTGGCCGTTTCGGCCAGGCGCGCAGCCAGCGACGTGGCGATGCTGATGGCGTCCCGCAGGGGTTCCGGCACAGGCGGCTGGGGACGGGCGGCATGGAGAAAAACGCTAGACATGAGTGACATTCCAGAAAGACGATGACGCCGATATTGCACCGCTCCGCGTGCGCCGTACACGAAGAAAACCGCGCATGGATATGCGAAAAAAAGCCGCGCGGCTGCCGGCGCCATGGCGTGCGGGGCGTCAGACCCGGATAGTCAAAAAACGCATATCGAAGCGCGAAAGCATTCGTTCTAACGCGCTCCTGATGGCGATAGGCTGCAAGCATCCAAGTAGCCAAATCAAACCATCACGTACAGGGACGGGCATCACATGAGCATCTTGTTATTGGGCGGCAGCCCGCAACTCCCATCGAGTTCCAGCCGTTTGCTGCTGCATATCGGCGAACAGCTGGCGCTGCAGGGCCACAGCTACGCCAAGCTGCATGTGCGCGACCTGCCGGCGCGCGCCTTGCTGCTGGCCGACTACGACGACGCGGCGATCGCCCGCGCCGTGCGCGCCGTGGCCGATGCCGACGCCATCGTGATCGCCACGCCCATCTACAAGGCGTCGTATACAGGATTGCTGAAAGCCTTCCTCGACCTGCTGCCGCAAGATGGCCTGGCCGGCAAGCTGGTGCTGCCGCTGGCCACGGGCGGCGGCCATGCACACACCCTGGCGCTCGACTATGCGCTGCGTCCCGTACTGCATGCGCTGGGCGCCAAGCAGGTGTTTACCAGCATTTATGCGAATGCGCAGCAGCTGGCATGGCACGAAGAGGGGGGATTGAGCCTGGACGCGCCGATTGCCGCGCGTGTCCAGGCCGGCATCGAGGAACTCGCCACGGGCCTGTTCGTGCTGCAGGGCCGGCGTCCGTCCGTGCCGGCAGAAGTCCCGCACCCCGTGCGTTCGCTGCAAGAGCAGCCTTATGCTCCCCACTATCAAGCCGCCTGATTATTCACCGACCAAGGAACTGCCATGACACACCGCCACGCACAACGCCTCTCGCGCCGTACCACCCTGGGCCTGCTGTTTTCCGCCGTCGCCGGCGTGATGGCGGCCGGCATGCCGGCCGCGGCGCAGGCGCAGGCCAAGGGCGAGGTACAGGTGCGTATTGGGTACCAAAAATACGGCACCCTGACGTTGCTGAAGGGGCGCGGCACGCTGGAAAAACGCCTGGCCGAGCAGGGCGTGGGCGTGAAATGGACGGAATTTCCGGCCGGCCCCGTGCTGCTGGAAGGCCTCAACGTGGGCAGCATCGATTTCGGCACCGTGGGCGAGGCGCCGCCGATCTTTGCCCAGGCGGCCGGCGCCAACCTGGTGTATGTCGGCAATGAGCCGGCGTCGCCAGCCAGCGAAGCCATCGTCGTGCCCAAGGGTTCCGGCCTGCGCACCCTGGCCGACTTGAAGGGCAAGAAAATCGCCCTGAACAAGGGCTCGAACGTGCATTACCTGTTGTTGAAGGCGCTGGAAAAGGCCGGTGTCGCTTATGCCGACATCCAGCCCGTATTCCTGCCGCCGGCCGATGCGCGCGCCGCTTTCGAGCGCGGCAGCGTGGACGCCTGGGCCATCTGGGATCCGTTCCTGGCGGCCGCCGAAAAGCAGCTGGGCGCCCGCGTGCTGGCCGATGGCAAGGGCCTGGTGGCGAACTACCAGTTCTACCTGGCCTCGCGCACGTATGCGGAAAAGCATCCCGAAATCCTGCGCATCGTGCTCGATGAAGTGGCCAAGGTCGATGACTGGGGCCGCAACAATCCCGACGAGGTGGCGACGATTTTGTCGGCACAGACGGGGCTGGGCAAGGAAGTCGTGGCGCTGGCCGCCTCGCGCTATGCGTACGGCGTCAAACCCGTGTCGCCCGACGTCATCGCCTCGCAGCAAAGGGTGGCCGATGCCTTTTCCAGCCTGAAGCTGATCCCGAAACCGATCGTCGTCAAGGACGCGCTGCTGCCGGCGCGCCAGCTGGCTACCAGCGCAAAATAAGGAACAAATATCATGTCATTGAATGTCTTCTGGTTTATCCCTACCCATGGCGACAGCCGCTACCTGGGCACGTCGCAGGGCGCGCGCCCCGTCGATGCCGATTACTTGCGCCAGGTGGCGGTGGCCGCCGACACGCTGGGCTACGACGGCGTGCTGCTGCCGACGGGCCGCTCCTGCGAAGATGCGTGGGTGGTGGCGTCGTCCTTGATCAGCGTGACGCAAAAGCTCAAATTCCTGGTGGCCGTGCGCCCCGGCCTGTCCACGCCCGGCCTGGCCGTGCGCATGGCGTCCACGTTCGACCGCCTGTCCAACGGGCGCCTCTTGATCAACGTCGTCACGGGCGGCGACCAGGGCGAGCTGGAAGCGGACGGCCTGTTTGCCGACCACGCCAAGCGCTATGAAATTTCCGATGAATTCATCAAGGTGTGGCGCGCCACGCTGGCGGGCGAGGGCGGCGCGGCCGGCTACGATTTCGAGGGCAAGCATATCCAGGTGAAGGGCGCGAAAACCCTGTATCCGCCCGTGCAGAAACCATATCCGCCGCTGTATTTCGGCGGCTCGTCGGAGCCGGCGCACGAACTGGCGGCCGAGCAGATGGACGTCTACCTGACGTGGGGCGAGCCGCCCGCCGCCGTCGCCGAGAAAATCGCCGATATCCGCGCGCGCGCGGCAAAAAAAGGCCGCACGGTCCGGTTTGGCATCCGATTGCACGTGATCGTGCGCGAAACCAACGAGGCGGCCTGGCGCGCGGCCGATGAACTGATCAGCCACCTGGACGACGACATCATCGCGAAGGCGCAGGCGGCGTTCGGCAAGATGGATTCCGTGGGCCAGCAACGGATGGCGGCCCTGCATGGCGGGCGGCGCGACAAGCTCGAAGTATCGCCGAATCTCTGGGCCGGCGTGGGCCTGGTGCGCGGCGGCGCGGGCACGGCCCTCGTGGGCGATGGCCCGACGGTGGTGGCGCGCATGCAGGAATACGCGGACCTGGGCATCGACACCTTCATTTTCTCCGGCTACCCGCACCTGGAAGAGTCGTACCGCTTCGCCGAACTGGTATTCCCGTTGCTGGGTAAGGGCAAGGCCGTGGGTGAGCAATCCTTGAGCGGCCCTTTCGGCGAAGTCATGGCCAGCAATATCGTGCCGGCCGCGCCGCAGAAAAAGGCGGCCTGAGATGGCGACGGCCGCCGTCAAGAGGCTGTCCGGCACGCCCTGGCGTCATGCGCTGGCGCCGTGGGCCTTGCCCGTGGTGCTGCTGCTGGCCTGGCAGCTGGCCGCCCAGTGGGGCTGGCTGTCGAGCCGCATTCTGCCCGAGCCGTGGGCCGTGGCGAAAGCCTTCTGGCACCTGGCCGCATCGGGAGAGCTGTGGCTGCACCTGAAGACGAGCTTGTGGCGCGCGACGGTCGGTTTCGCCGTGGGCGCGGGACTGGGCTTGCTGCTGGGCCTATTGACGGGCAGCTTCCGCCACGCGGAAACCCTGCTCGACACGACCTTGCAAATGGTGCGCAACATCCCGGCATTGGCCCTGATTCCGCTGGTGATTCTGTGGTTCGGCATCGACGAGACGGCGAAACTCTTTCTGCTGGCCGTCGGCGTGTTTTTCCCCGTCTACCTGAATACCTCCACGGCATCCGCTCGGCCGACCAGGGCCTCATTGAAATGGCGAAAAGCTATGGCCTGTCGGGCTGGCCTTTGTACCGCGACGTGATCCTGCCGGCCGCCATGCCGTCTATCCTGGTCGGCGTGCGCTTTTCGCTGGGCCTCGTGTGGGTGCTGCTGATCGTCGCCGAAACCATCTCGGCGCAGGCCGGCATCGGCTACATGACCATGAATGCGCGCGAATTTTTGCAAACGGACGTCGTGCTGGTGGGGATTTTGCTGTACGCCCTGCTGGGCAAGCTGGCCGATTGGTTCTCGCGGGGGCTGGAACGCCACTGCCTGCGCTGGAATCCTGCCTACCGCTAATGATTGAAGAGGACACCATGCTGCTCGCCCCCATCCAGATCGAAACGGACTTTTTGTCGCATTTCGTGCAGTACGACCCGTCCAGCGCGCCGCCGCAGGCGAAGGCGGTGCCGTCCGCCCCTTTGCAACGGCGTGGCGTCCCGCTGGAGCTGACGAAGCTGAGCAAATCCTACACCAGCCGCCCCGTGCTGAAAAACGTCGACCTGCAGCTGGAAGCGGGAGAATTTGTCGCCATCGTGGGACGCAGCGGCTGCGGCAAGAGCACCTTGCTGCGCGCGATCGCGGGCCTGGAAAGCGTCGATGAAGGCAGGGTCGCCATCGGCAGCGGCGTGGGCGCGCCCGACATCCGCATCATGTTCCAGGAATCGCGGCTGCTGCCGTGGAAGACGGTGCTCGACAACGTGGCCCTGGGCCTGCCCCGTTCCGTCGGCGCGGCGGCCGCTTCGCTGTGGACGGTGGGCCTGGCCGAGCGGGCGGACGACTGGCCGTCGGCCCTGTCGGGCGGGCAGAAGCAGCGCGTGGCGCTGGCGCGCGCCCTCGTGCACGAGCCGCAACTGCTGCTGCTCGACGAACCCCTGGGCGCGCTCGACGCCCTGACGCGCATCGAGATGCAGCAGCTGATCGAGTCGCTGTGGCTGGCGCGCGGTTTCACGGCCGTGCTGGTGACGCATGACGTGGCCGAAGCCGTGGCCCTGGCCGACCGCGTGCTGCTGATCGAGGAGGGGCAGATCGCCCTGGACGTGCGGGTGGACTTGCCGCGCCCCCGTCAGCGCGGCACCGCGGCCTTCGCCGCGCTGGAGCAGGCTATCTTGTCGCGGGTGCTGCAACCGTCTCGGCCAGGACAATAAAGCCGTCGCCATCGACGGTCGCCACGATGCCCTCATAGCTGGCGATGGCCGGGTGGCGCGTGGCCAGCGGGTGCGCATGCGTGGCCGTGACCACCATGACTTTCGCGCCGGCCGCCTCGCCCGCCTCGATGCCCACCGATGCATCCTCGAACACCAGGCAGTCGGTTGGCGCCACGCCCAGTTTTTGCGCCGCCAGCAGGTAGCAATCGGGTTTTGGTTTACCCGCCTTGACGTCTTCCGCCGTGACCATGATGGCCGGTATCGGCATGCCGGCCGCTTTCAGGCGCGCCGTCGCCAGCGCGCGCGGTGCCGAGGTGACGATGGCCCATTGCGCGGGCGGCAGCGACGTCAAAAAACGCAGCGCGCCCGCAATTTCAATAATCCCTTCCACATCGACGATTTCCGCATCCGTGATGCCCTGCGATTCGCGCTGCGCATCGACGCCGGGCAAGCGCAGTCTGGCGATGGTGTCGACCGAGCGCGCGCCGTGGATGGTGGGCAGAAAAGTGGCGACGTCGAGGCCCTGGCGCTGCGCCCAGGTACCCCAGATGCGTTCGGCGGCGGCGATGGAATTGATGACGGTGCCATCCATGTCAAAAAGAAAAGCCCGGTAACGGCCGGCGGCCGATGGCGTTGGGGATGACGACGGCGAGGGCAGTGCGGACATGGCTTCCTTCCAGATGATGGGCTGGAAGCCATTGTAACGGCAGCCGGTTTTTATTTCACAGGTAGACCGATTCAAAGCGGGCCACGGGCGCGCCATCCTTGAGCAGGATCAGGTACTCGCCTTCGAAACGGTAGCCCGTCACGCTGTTCAAGTTGGCCAATACCGCGCTTTCCAGCTGCATTAGGGGCGGCGGGCAGGCCATGCGCGTGCCGGCCAGCTGCGTGAAGCGCAGGGCCGTGCCGGCCAGCGTGTAGCCGCCCATCACCCGGTTGCAGCCCGTAAAACCGTGGACCTTGCCATCGTCGGTGAGGGTGATGCGCACTTCGCGCTCCTGCTGCGGCGCCATCGTCACGGGGGCGCCATCGAGCTCCGTCAGCTTCCAGTAGGTATTCGTCAGGCTGTACGTGGGCGTCAGGCCCGTGTCCGGCCTGGCACTGCCGGGCGTGGCGGCGCAGCCTCCGGCCATGGCGATGACGGCGGCGAGGGACAGGTATTTGAAACGATGCGTCAGGCGATGCAGCATGGTGAACTCCAGTGTCAAGGCGAATAGCCGCCAGACTAGCAGTTTTTTCGTGCCCGCCCGCGTACCGCAGCGGCGAATGTTGCTATTTTGCCAGTTCTGGCATTAAACTCATGCTTTCTGCTGTTTCAATCTTGATCGGGGAGCGGGGCCGATGCTGCAAGCGCAAGCGCTGGATAATCGACTGGTCGCCACCACTGCCGACGACGTGCTGGTCGACCGCATCGTGCCTGGCGCGCCGCTGGTCATCGCCTTCGGCTTCGTCTCGTGGACGACGCGCCCCGCCTTCGATTTCTACGGGCGCCTGAAAAAGCTGGAGCAGGCCAGCGGCCAGTATCTGAACAAGATACTCGTGCGCGATTCGGGCAATGCTTGGTATCACCGCCGCATCGCGGGCCTGGGCAGCCACGTGGATGAGACGGCGCAAGCCTTGCGCGACCTCGTGCGCCGCATCGCACCGAGCCAGGTCGCCACCCTGGGCCAGTCCATGGGCGCGTATGCGGCCGTCATGTATGGCGTGCTGCTCGATGCGCAGCAGATCGTCGCCTTCGGACCCTTGTCTTTTCTGGACGTGCAGCAGGCGCGTTTGTACCACGAGCTGCGCTGGCTGCCCGTGATGATGGAATCGCTGGCGCAGGATCCGCCAGCCTCGGGATACTACGACCTGGCGGCCCTGTGCCGCGCCAGGGCGACGGACAAGACGCAGCTGCACCTGCTGTTCGGCACGCGGCCGGACGTGGCCAACGGGGGAGGAGGCGCCAGCGCCAGCGAATCGGTCAACCTCGACGCCATGCACGCGCAGCGCCTGGCGCCATTTGGCCGCTGTACCCTGCATCCGTTCCCCCAGTCGGGCCACGCGGTGGTGCAGCACTTGATCGACACGAAGCGCATCAATGGTTTACTGGCCAGCTGCATACTCGGTCTCGCCTTGGACGATGAGCCGATGCCGGACATCAGTCGCGAATGGCTGGACTGGGTGGCGGAAAACCTGCGCCTGGGCTGCGCTGGCGAACAGCTGGTGGCGGTGCTGCAGCAGCACGGGTTTTCGCTGGCCAGCAGCATGGCGGCCGTGGATGCGGCCCGCGCCAAGGCCATATGACGCCGCAGTTCGAACTCGACACCCTGAAAATCCGTATCGCCGCGCCCGAACTGGCGGCGCTCGACTTGCGCGTGCGCGTGCAGCGCGCACTGCGCCAGCTGATACTCGATGGCGTGCTGGCGCCCGGCCTGCGCCTGCCGGCCACGCGCGCGCTGGCGCAGTCGCTGGGCGTGTCGCGCGAGACGGTGGAAATGGCGTATGCGCAGCTGCGCCTCGATGGCTACATCCGGCGGCAGGCGGGATCGGGCAGTTTTGTGTCGGCGACGGTCGGCGCGAGCTTGCTGGGCAAGCCTGCGACGACGCTGCAGCCCTTGTCCCCGCAGCCGGTGGCGCTCAGCGCGCGCGGCGCGCAGATCCTCGCCAGCGGCGGCGTGGCCGACCAGCAAAGCGTGAAGGCTTTCGCCACGGGCTTGCCGGAAACGCGGGCCTTTCCCGTCGACGTGTGGGAGCGCTTGCGGCGCCAGGCCGCCGGCGAACACCATGTGCTGCTGCACGGCGACCCGCAAGGCGCCGAGCCGCTGCGCCAGCCCATCGCCGACTATGTGAATCTGGAGCGGGGCGCGCGGGCCACGGCCGGCCAGGTGCTGGTGCTGAGCAGCACGCGCCAGGCCCTGTACCTGTGCGCGCAGGTGCTGGCCGACGCGCATGGCCCCATCCTGATGGAAGATCCCGGCTATTTCGGCGCCCGCAAGGCTTTCGAGATGGCGCAATTGCGGGTGGTGCCCGTGCCTGTCGATGCCGATGGCTTGTCCATCGACCACCTGCGCGCGGACCGCAGCGGGGCCAACACGATCTATGTCACGCCGTCGCATCAATACCCGACGGGCGCCACCCTGGCGCTCGGGCGCCGCCTGGAGCTGGTTGCGTGGGCGGCGGAGCGCCAGGGCTGGATCATCGAAGACGATTACGACAGCCAGTTTCACTATGCGGGCTTGCCGACGGCGTGCGTGCAGGGGCTAGACACGCGGCAGCGCACGATTTACCTGGGCACCTTCGCCAAGTCGCTGTATCCGGGACTGCGCATCGGCTACATGGTGCTGCCGCCCGTGCTGGTGACACCGATGACCTATGCGCGCAGCATCCTTGATGGCCACACGCCGCAACTGGATCAGCTGACCTTGGCCCGTTTCATCGCCGACGGCCATTTCGCGGCCCATGTGCGCGCCATGCGCAAGGTCTACGCCGTGCGCCGCGACGCGATGGCGCAGGCCGTGCAGCGGCATTTGCCGCACGTCGTCACGGCGCAGCTGCCGCCGGGCGGCTTGCAACTGCCATGCCTGCTGCACGAGGGCAGGGCAGAGCTGGAAACGCTGCGCCTGGCGGCCCAGGCGGGCATCGTGCTGCCGGGCCTGAGCCGGCTGTATGCGACGCCGCCGGTGCGGGGCGGCTGGCTGCTGGGCTTTGCCGCGCTCACGCCGCACGAGATCGACAGCGGCATCGTCCGCCTGGCCCGCGCCCTGGGGTGATTGCGCAAGTGGTCTGTTATATGTAAGGAAATTGGCCTGCCTGAGCAGTCCATGCGGCCATTACACTGCTCCCTTTCATTGGCAGGGGCATACACATGACATCAACCACCACCACCGCGATGGCCGACCGGGCGCGCCGGCGCGACCTGGCTTCCCCCATCATGGCAGCCTTCATTTCCGTCCTCGTCAACTATGGCGGCACCTTCGTGCTGGTATTCCAGGCGGCCCAGTTGGCCCAGCTGAGCGCCGCGCAGACGGCGTCCTGGGTCTGGTCGCTGAGCATCGGCGTGGGCGTGACGGGCATCTGGCTCAGCTACCGCTACCGCGCGCCCATCATCACGGCCTGGTCCACGCCCGGCGTGGCCTTCCTGGCCACCGTCATGCCGCACACGCCGTATGCCGAGGTGATCGGCGCCTATATCGTGTCCGCCATCGCCTTCATTCTGCTGGGCATGTCCGGCGCCTTCGAGCGCCTGGTGCGGCTGATACCGGGCGGCATCGCGGCGGGATTGCTGGCCGGCATCCTGCTGCAATTTGGCGTGAATGCGTTCGGCGGCGCCAGCGCCGATCCCGTGCTGGTCGTCGTATTGCTGCTGTCGTACGCCGTGCTGCGCCGTTTCACGGCACGCTTTGCCGTGGTGGGCATCATGCTGGTCGGCCTGGCGCTGCTGCTGGCGCAGGGGCGCATCGATGCGCACGGCATCGAACTGGCCCTGGCCGCGCCCGTGTTCGAGATGCCGCGCTTTTCCGTGGCGTCGCTGCTGGGCGTGGCGCTGCCCCTGTTCCTGATCACCCTGACGGGCCAGTACATGCCCGGTATGCTGGTGCTGCGCAATGACGGTTACCTGGTCAGCGCCAATCCCATTTTGACGGTGACGGGACTCGGTTCGCTGCTTATGGCGCCGTTCGGCGCGCACGCCTTCAACGTAGCCGCCATCACGGCCGCCATCTGCACGGGCAAGGATGCGCATGCGGACCCGTCGAAGCGCTATGTGGCGGGCCTGGCGTGCGGCGTGCTGTACATCCTCGTGGGCATCTTCGGCGTGACACTGGCCAGCCTGTTCATGGTCTTGCCGCGCAGTTTTATTACGGCGCTGGCGGGTCTGGCCTTGCTGGGCGCAATCGGCAACAGCCTGGCGCAGGCGATGGCGGACGCGCGCATGCGCGAGACTGCCCTGATCACGTTTCTTGCCACGGCGGCGAACGTCACCCTGCTGGGCGTGGGCGGCGCCTTGTGGGGATTGGCGGCGGGACTGGCGGCGCATGCGCTGATGCATGGCTGGCGCAAGGCGGCATAGCAAGACAGGTTGCCCGTTTTGCCAGCCGCCGCATACAATTGCTGCGCCCGTGCCCGTTGGCACCGTCCTTTTCCCGATGTGAGCGATGGCCGACCTGACTTCTCTGGCGCAGTACCTGCTGGCGATCACGCCCGCCTTCCTCGTCTGCGCCGCCTTGCTGCTGGCCATTCCCCGTACTGCGCCACGCACTGTGCCGCTGCTGCGCGTGCTCGTGCACATTTTATTTTTCGTGCTGGCGCGCGATGCGATGACGGCGCACGGCTACTGGCAGGTGGCGGCGGGCGGCTTGCGCTTCACGGCGCCGCCCCCGGTCTTGCTGGCGCTGGGCGCGATGTCGCTGGGGCTGGTGGCAAGTACGTGCTGGCTGGAAAGCGAGGCGCGCCGCCAGATCCGCTGGCTGGGCATGCGGCCGGCCTTGTCCGTGCTGCTGGGCGTGGCGGGCGCGTGTATGATCATCGCGCTGGCAACGGGCTTGAAAGCCCTGTTTAACTTGCCATCCTTGCCGCCCGTCGCCCCATCCGCGCTGCCCTTGCTGCTGGGTTTTGCGCTGGCGGCCAACTGTTATGAGGAATTGCTGTTCCGCGGCTTGCTGCAGCAGCAATTGCGCGCCTGGCTGCCGGCCTGGCGCGCGGCGCTGGTGTCGGGCCTGCTGTTTGGCCTGTGCCACGCCTTCCTCGCCACCACCGTCACGCAGGTGGGCGCGCCCATCGTCGTGTTCACCGTGATCGAGGGCGTGGTGGCGGGGCTGGTATATTGCCGTGCCGGCTTGCTGGGCGCATCGCTGGCGCATGGCCTGGCGATTTTTGCGCTGGCGGCTGGCTGGGTGTGAAACCTGTTGTTTAATATCAAAGAAACGAGAAGACAATGCCTGTAAGTTCTTACCTGAATACCCGCCCCGTGCTGGGCGAACGAGTCTACCTGCATGACACGGCGCAAGTGATCGGCGACGTGCAGATCGGCGACGATTGCTCCATCTGGTGCAACAGCGTGCTGCGCGGCGACGTCAACCGCATCGTCATCGGCGAGGGCAGTAATATCCAGGACTTTTCCATGGGCCACGTGTCGCATAAAAATGCGGCCAAGCCCGACGGTTCACCGTTGACCATCGGCAAGTATGTGACCATCGGCCATTCCGTGATCTTGCACGGCTGCACGATTGGCGATGAATGCCTGATCGGCATGGGCAGCATCGTCATGGATGACGTGGTGGTGGAAAAGCACGTGATGCTGGGCGCGGGCAGCCTGGTGCCGCCGGGCAAGGTGCTGGAAAGCGGCCACCTGTACGTGGGCCGCCCGGCCGCCAAGGTGCGCGCACTGACGGATGCCGAGATCGCCTACCTGCGCTATTCGGCCGAGCATTACGTACGTGTCAAAAACAATTACCTGGCCGGTGGCGACGGCGCCTGATCGTCGGCATGATCGAGGCGGCGCAATTCCGGCCGCGGCGCCAGGTCTTGCGGCAGGCGCAGGGCTGACACCAGGCCCAGGCGCCGCAACAGCAGCAGCATCCACCAGCCCGGGTCCCATTCGCCCGGCAGCAGGCCCAGCCTGGCTGAGCCCGGATACGCGTGATGGTTGTTGTGCCAGCATTCGCCCATGGTCAGCAGCGACGTCAGTCGGATATTTCTCCCTTGTACGGCGGCGCCGTCGACATGGAAGTGCATTTGGCCATGGTTGTGGGCGAAGTAGCCGATCAGCCAGTGGCCGAGCACGCCGGCGCTGACCCTGGCGCACACGCCCCAGCACACCAGGCCCCAGCCGCCCCAGGCGAAGCACAGCATGGCCCACGGCAATTGCTGCAGCATCCACGTTGCTTCCAGGAAACGGTAAAAGCGGTCGTGGGCGATGCGCGGCTCGATGGCGATGTGCGGCGGGTGGTCGAGATCGAGGCGGCAAAACAGTTGCCACCAGGCATCACGCCAGAAACCGGCGCCGTGGCGCAAATAGGGATGGCAAGCGGGCAGGCGCTGGGCATAGTCGCGCAGTTCGTGCTGGCGCAGCAGGCCCAGCGGGCCGCTGAGTCCCACCAGCACTCCCAGGTAGACGAGCAGGTATTCCAGCCATGGCGGACATTGAAAGCTGTCGTGGATCAGCTTGCGGTGGCTGCCCAGCGAATGGCCGAACAGCAGGACGATGGCCGTGCCGGTGATGAACAGCGCCAGGCCCGTCCAGCTGAAGAAGAACAGGGCGCCGGCAATGGCGCCGGCCAGCATGGCTAGCAGCCACAGCGAGGGCAGCGGCGCATGGCGCACGCGCGCGCGCCGTCAGGACGCTGCCCGCGTGCGTGGCGCGGGCGCGGTGGCTGGCCAGGCTGGCTGCGGACATCAACCCTTGGGGGCCGACGACGGTTGCGTGTACTTGTCGAAGTTGGTGATGTAGTCGTTGAAGTTATCGGTCAACATGCGCTTGTACTGCTCCGTGAAGAACGCCACGGCGCCTTCCTTCTCTGCCTGCATCTTGGCCACGTCGTTGCTCTTGCTGGCGACGAGGAAGGCGTTGAAGCGGGCGGCCGCGTACAGCAGCGAGGTGGCCACTTCATTGCCGCCGCTGTGCATGCATTGCTCATTGGCCAGGGCGATGACCTGGTCGGCGCGCTCCCAGAATTCCGGGCCTGGTGCTGGTTTTGTTGTTGGTGTGCTCATAAAAATCCCTCATGAAAGTGCGCGCCAGTCTACACAGGGGGCCGCGGGCTGTCCAGCCGCGCGGCTGACCGTCAAGGCGCTTGCAGGATCTGTGCGAGCAGCACGGCCAGCGGCTGGCGGATGTCGAGCACGATGCCGGCCTCGTCCGGCAGCAAAGGCTGCAGGGTGGCCAGCTGGCTGTCGAGCAGGCTGGACGGCATGAAATGGCCGGGGCGCTGCATGCGGCGTTCCAGCACGGCGCGCGGACCGTCCAGGTGGACGAAGCGCAGGGCCGGGTCGCCTGCGCGCAGCACGTCGCGGTAGGCGCGCTTCAGGGCCGAGCAGGAGACAACGAGGCCGCTGCCCTGCGCGCGGGCCGTGGCGATCCGGTCGCGCAGGGCGGCCAGCCAGCCGGCCCGGTCGGCATCGTCGAGCGCGATGCCGGCCGCCATCTTGGCCACGTTTTCCGGGGAATGCACGTCGTCGCCTTCCACGCAGGGCACGTGCAAGGCGTCGGCCAGCAGGCTGCCGACGGCGCTCTTGCCGCAGCCGGACACGCCCATCACGACCCAGCGGACGGGCTCGCCCACGCTCACGGCGCCGAAACGATGACGGTGACGCGGCGGTTTTCCGCCTTGCCCGTCTTGCTGGCGTTCGAGGCCACCGGTTTGCTCATGCCCAGGCCCTTGACGCTGATGTTGTCGCGTGGAATGCCCGATGCGCTCATGGCGTCGGCCACCACGTTGGCGCGCGCCAGCGACAGCTTGTTGTTGTACGCTTCCGTGCCTTCGTTATCCGTATGGCCTTCCACGCGCATGTGGGTAATGCCCACTTTCAGCAGGGCGGCGCTGATTTTCTGGATGGCGTTGCGGCTCGGTGCCGTCAGCTTGGCGGCGTCGAATTCGAACAGCAGCTTGTCGGTAAAGCTCAGCTCCCAGCCTTCGTCCGTCTGGTTGAAGCCTTGCTCCTTCAGGGTGGCGACTTGCTCGGCATTGAACAGCGGTTTGGTCGCTGGCGTGCTCTGGCAGGCGGCCAGCAGGCCAACGAAGAAGAGGCCGAGGAAGCCGAGACGTAATTGCTTGTAGATAAATTGCATGGTGTTGCTCCTTGGTTCAGGGGTGAGTGTGGGGTTGCGGCAGGCGCGCCACCTGGCGCGTGCCGCGCTGCGCCTGCTTGGCGCGGTACATGGCTTCGTCCGCCGCGCCTACCAGCGACACGGCGTCGATGGCGTGATCGGGGAAGACGGCCACGCCGATGGTCAGCGAGCTGACGATGCTATTGCCGGTGGGCAGTTCAATGGCTTGCGCCATGGCGGCGATGATATTGTCGGCGATGTGCATGGCGTCGCTGCTGTTGCGCAGCGGCTTGAGCAGGATGGCGAATTCGTCGCCGCCCAGGCGCGCCACCAGGTCGCCTTCGCGCAATTGCTGCTTGATGCGCGCGGCGATCGTCACCAGCACGCGGTCGCCCGAGGCATGGCCAAACGTATCGTTGATGTATTTGAAACGGTCGCTGTCGAGAAACAGTACTGCCACCTTGCCGTTGCCGATGCGCGCTTCGAGGATGGCGCGTTCCAGCTCCGCCTCCATGAAGGCGCGGTTCGACAGGCCCGTCAGGCTGTCGTGGTTGGCGCGGTGCGACAGCGAGGCGTTTTCCTTCTGCAGATGGCTTTGCCACGCTTCCAGTTCGTCGAGCAGGGCATTGAAGTCGTCATTGATCTGGTTCAGTTCGGCGATGTTGGCCGGCGGCACGCGCAGTTCGAACGAACGGTCGCGCCGCACGCGGTGGGCCGTTTCCGCCAGGTGGCGCAGGGGCGACGTGATCTCCGTTTCCATGCGGCGCGACAGGCGCACGGCGACGGCCAGGCTCAGCACCAGGCAAGCGAGCAGGCAGGTCAGGCCGCTGAGCAGGAAGGGCAGCAGGCTGCGGCTGTGCGGCACCAGCTTGATGCTGCCGATGACCTGCTCATTGCGCGTGATGGGGAAGGTCAGCGAATCGGGCAGCATCCAGCCCGTCAGCGCCCGTTCGATGTAGTAGCGCGTGCTGTGCTGGCCCCGTTCCCAGCGGGCCAGCACCTTGCCGTTCTTGTCGTTGACCTGGGCCTGGTCGATGTCTTCATTGACGCCGATCAAGGCCAGCGCTTCCCTGGCAGCCATGGAGTCGCCGAAGACGACGGCCCCTTCCACCGTGTAGCTCATCGAACGGGCCACCAGGCGCAGGTTCTGGTCCGAATACACGCGCAGGGCCAGCAGCGCCACGGCCGTCAGGGTCAGGCCGGCCGCCAGCACGGCGATCAGCGACACGCTCAGGTGGGCGCGCCGCAGCACGCTGTCGAGCGTGGGGCGGGGCTTGCGCGCCAGCTTAGGGGGCATGCCGGGGCTCATGGCGGCGGTCCCTTGCGACGTGCAATTTGCAAGGCGTTCGGATGCACGCGCAGGCCGCTGCGGGCGATGGCGTCGAGGTTGACGTCAAAACCGATCTGCGCCTCGTTGAGGCGCAGGCAAAACATGGTGCCCACGGTGCAGGATGTGCCCGGTTCGGCGACCGACAAGATCGGCTTGCCGATGATCTGCGTCAGCAGATGCTCGCGTTCGCCCTCGGGCAGGCTGCCCAGGTAGGCGACGTCGCATTCGCTGGCCGCGCTGGCCGCCGCCGGGGTTTTCACGCGGATGCGCTGGCCCAGGCTGGACGCGGGCGTGTCGACGATGGCCGCCCCGTAGCGGGGTGTACCGAGCATGCAGACGCGCACTTCCGGGCGCGCCACGGGCCAGCGCACATAGCTGATGATGCCGAACAGGACCTGGGCCACTTCGGCGGGACGCCTGGCGTCGGCCGCCGCGCCCGCTTGCGCCCACGCCGCGGCTGGCGCCAGCGCAGTGCCGGCGAGCAGCGAGGCCAGCAGCACGGAGGCGAGCAGGGCGGGCAGCGCGGGGCGTTGCCGGTGGCGGGGGGAGGAGGGCACGGCGTCGGTGTCTTTATGCAGGTCGGGGTGGCTATTCAAATAGTTACTCAACAACACAGACTGTACGGAAGTCCATGTTGAAAGTAAATCACGGCATCACGCCATAAACCTTGCATTATAAACATGAATGTGAAAACTTGCATTCTTTGCCATGAGAATTGCTAATCAACACTGCTTTGCTGCGCCAGAGTGTTGCTATTCTTCCAGTGTCGCTTCCAGCAAGTCGATTTCGCGCAGCAGGCGCAAATGGATGGTGTCGTCCAGTTCGCCCGAAATGCGGCGGCGGAACAGTTCATCGCGTTCCGCATTGAGCGCTTCCAGGCGCAGTGCGCGCTCGGCCTTGGCCAGTTCCTGCAGCCGCATCGCCTCGTCGTTGCTGCTTTCGCCATACGCGAGGCGGCGCCGGTAGGCTTCGATCAGGCGGTTGGCCGCCTCCGTGACGACTTGCTGCTTGTCATTCTTGTCGATGCCTTCGCAGACTTTTTCCAGCCGCGCGATGGCCGCTTCGGCGGCGGCGGCGCGCGCGTTGCGCTCTTCCGTCGAACGGCGCGCGGGCGGCGCGAACACCAGGCCCTTGGTCAGCAGGGGCAAGGTAACGCTGGCCAGCACCAGGGACAGCAAGATCACGCCCATGGCCAGGAAGATGACGAGGTCGCGCGCGGGAAAGCGCGTGCCGTCGGGCAAAAACAACGGCAAGGTCAGGATGCCGGCCAGAGTCAGCGCGCCGCGCACGCCCGCGAACGAGGCCACCAGCAGCAATCGCAGGCTGGGGCGCGCCAGCAGCGCCGCGTCCTTCGGCTCGCCCGCCACTTTCTTGTGGTGCTTGAACAGGGTCAGCTTCATCGAGATGAAGACCCAGAGGAAGCGCATGAAAGTCAGCCCCACCGTGATGGCGATGACGAACAGGGGCAGTTTCCAGGCGCTGCC
This sequence comes from Janthinobacterium sp. TPC_1, assembly GCF_056037845.1. NCBI lineage: Bacteria > Pseudomonadati > Pseudomonadota > Betaproteobacteria > Burkholderiales > Oxalobacteraceae > Janthinobacterium > Janthinobacterium sp. TPC_1. Next base: position 3,895,831 of record NZ_CP195157.1, read on the forward strand.
GGCGCCCACTTCCATGGAAGCGGCGGGCAAGCCGGCCACGGTGGCGGGCAGCTGCGCGCCCAGCATGACGAAGATCACGCCATTCAAGACCAGTTGCACGGTATCCCACACGGCCTTGCGCTGGGTGCGCGTGGCGGCCAGCGGGCGGCCGATCAGGTCGGCGTAATGCATGGACACGCCCGCCGTGGCGGCCGCCAGGATGCCGGAACCGTGGATTTGCTCGGCGCCCAGGTAGGCGGCGAACGGGATCAGGATGCTGATCAGGATTTGCAGGCCCGGCTCTTCGCCCACCTTGCTCACCAGCCATTTATTCGCCAGCCCCACGCCCCACGAGATGGCCAGGCCGATGACGATGCCGCCGCCCGCTTCCTGCAGGAAACTCAGCGAGGCGGCGCCGATGGAAAAGCCGCCCGTCATCATGGCGCCCACGGCAAACGTGAAGCAGACCAGGCCCGAAGCGTCGTTCAGCAGGGATTCGCCCTCGAGGATGTGCATCAGGCGCGGCGGGATGGGGTTGCCGGCGGCAATGGCCGAGACGGCCACGGGGTCCGTCGGCGACAGGATGGCACCGAGCGCGAAGGCGACGGCCAGCGGCACGCTGGGGATCAGCCAGTCGATGAAAAAGCCCATGCCCAGCACGGTAAACAGCACCAGGCCGATGGCCAGCATCAGGATCGAGCGCGCGTCGGAAAAGAAGGCGCCCTTGGGAATGCGCCAGCCATCGAGAAACAGCAGCGGCGGAATGAAGAGCAGAAGAAAATGTCGGGATCGAGCGGCACTTGCACGCCAAACAGGGCCAAACCCGTGCCGCCGGCGATCTGAATCAGGGGCAGCGGCAGCTTGACCCAGCGCGAGCGGGCAATGAAGCCGCACAGGACGACGGTCAACACGAGAATGAGGATGATGGTAACGGTATGCATGAAGAGAGCGGCGGCGTGCTGAAACGCTGATTATAAGGCGCAGCCCGCTTGCGGCACGACCTCCGTGTCATTGCGTACATACAACAAGTCACAATCGCGGTAAGATTGTCACCATCGCCTGCCGCCGCCGTCCGCGCGCGGCAGGCGCGTACCTGGCCTTTTACCGGATTCCTGTTTTGCTCAAGAAAATTTTCACCGGCTTGCTGCTCCTGCTGGCGCTGCTCATCGCCGCCGCGCTGGCCGCGTATCTGTATTACTGGCGCCCCGCGCTTGCGCCCATCGATCCGCCTGCCGCCACGGCTTTTTCCCCGCAAGTGGTGGAGCGGGGCCGCATCCTGGCCGGCATGGGCAATTGCGCCGCCTGCCACACGGCCAAGGGCGGCGCCGACTACGCGGGCGGCCACGGGCTGGCCACGCCGTTCGGCACGATCTATGCGACGAACATCACGCCGGACCGGCAAACGGGCATCGGCCGCTGGTCGCCGGCCGCCTTCCAGCGGGCCATGCGCGAAGGCGTGGGCCGCGATGGCGCGCATTTGTATCCCGTCTTTCCGTACACCCATTTCAACCTGGTGTCGGAGGCCGACCTGACGGCCCTGTACGCCTACTTCATGACGCGTCCGCCCGTGTACGCGGTGGCGCCCGCCAACGGCGTGCCTTTCCCCCTGAATTTGCGGCCGCTACAGGCGGGCTGGAAGCTGCTGTTTTTCAAGCCGGCCAATTTTCAGCTTGATCCTGCGCAAGGGCTGGACTGGAACCGGGGCCGCTACCTGGCCGAAGGCCTGGCCCATTGCGCCGCCTGCCACACGCCGCGCAACGCGCTGGGCGCCGAGCTTGCCGGTGCGGCGTATCTGGGCGCGTCCATCGACCACTGGTACGCGCCAGCCTTGACCAGCGCCAACACGGCGCCCTTGCCGTGGACCCAGGACGAGCTGTATGCCTTTTTGCGCACGGGGGCGACGGCCCTGCACGGCGTGGCGGCCGGGCCCATGTCGGCCGTCGTGCACGAAGGCATGGGCGCCTCGCCCGATAGCGATATCCGCGCGCTGGCCACGTATTTTGCCGGTGTGGCCGGAGCTGACGGGCGCAAGGTGGATGCGGATGCCGTGATCAAGGCCGGCATCGCCCGTTCGCAGCGCGTCAGCCTGGTCGACAACGACCGTGGCGCCAGCCTGTACGTGGCCGCCTGCGCGGCGTGCCATTCGAACAGCGACGGCCGGCCCGCAGCCCTGCGTCCCGAGCTGAGCCTGAACAGCGCCGTCAGCGCGCCCGATCCCGCCAACCTGATCCAGGTGATATTGCACGGCATCGGCAAGGATGAAGCCATGCCCGGCGTGCTGATGCCTGGCTTTGCCGCCTCGCTGACGGACAACGACGTGGCCCAGCTGGCCGCCTATCTGCGCCGCAGCCGCAGCCACCAGCCGGCCTGGACGAACCTGGAAGCGGTAGTGGCGCGCACGCGCGCCGGCAAGTAATTCTTGAAAGTTTCTTATGTGTAACACTCATGTATAACATTATTGTGAATGGCCAGCCCTTCGGCACCGAAACCGATGGCGACACGCCGCTGCTGTGGGTGCTGCGCGACGAAGCCCATTTAAAAGGCACGAAGTTTGGCTGCGGCATCGGCATGTGCGGCGCCTGCACCGTGCACGTGGATGGGCGCGCCATGCGCTCGTGCATCACGCCGATCGCCGCCGTCACCGGTTGCGCCATCACCACCATCGAAGGCTTGTCACCCGATGGTTCGCACCCGCTGCAACGGGCCTGGGTCGCCACGCAGGCGCCCCAGTGCGGCTATTGCCAGTCGGGCTAGATCATGCAGGCGGCCACCTTGTTGAAAGACTATCCGCAGCCGACGGATGCGAATATCGATGCCGTCATGAGCGGCAACCTGTGCCGCTGCATGGCGTATGTACGGATCCGCAAGGCAATTAAACTGGCGGCCGGCATGCAGGAGGCGCCCCGTGTTTAAATTGCCGAAAGAAAATTCAGGCGCCCGCCCCAGCTCGCTGGGCCGGCGCGGTTTCCTGATCGCCGCCGCCGGCACGGGTTTTACCCTGGCTTTCTTGCGCGCCGACAGCTCATTGGCCGCTGGCAAGGCGGCGCCCGTGCAGCGGACAAAGCCCGCCGCGCCCGTGTTCGATCCCAGCATCTGGTTTGAGATTGGCGTCGATGGCATGATCACCGTCAATATCGCCAAGGCGGAAATGGGCCAACATATCGGCACGGCCCTGGCGCGCATCGTCGCCGAGGAGCTGGAAGCGGACTGGAGCAAGGTACGCCTGCATTATGTGGACACGGACCCGAAATGGGGCGTGATGGTGACGGGTGGCAGCTGGTCCGTCTGGCAGAATTTCGATCCGCTCAGCCGTGCCGGCGCGGCCGGGCGCCTTGCGCTGATCGAGGAGGGCGCGTGCCTGCTGCGCGTGCCCGTGTCCGCCTGCCACGCCCGGCTCGGCGTCGTGCATGGGCGGGGCCGGTCGATTGCCTATGGCGACATCGTGCGCCGTGGCAAGCTGGCGCGCCGCTATACGCCGGAGCAATTGCAGGCCATCGTGCTGAAAACGCCGCAGCAGCGCAGGCTGATCGGCCAGCAGGTGCAGGCGCTGGACATTCCTTCGAAAACGGATGGCACGGCCGTGTACGGCATCGATGCGCAGGTCGACGGCATGCTGTTTGCGCGCCCGAAGATACCGCCCACGCGCTACGGCTCGAAAGTGGTGTCCATTGACGACTCGGCGGCAAAGAAAGTGAACGGCTACTTGCGCTCGGTGGCGCTGCAAGACCCCAGCGGCACGGTGCCCGGCTGGGTCATGGTGGTGGCCGACACGTATGCGGCCGCCATGCGCGCGGCCGACCTGGTGCAGGTGAAATGGCGGGCCGGCGCGGCGGCCCACGTGTCGGAGCAGGATATCGTCAACTATGCGGGCAAGCAGCTGGCCGACGCCAGCCTGGGCGCGCGCGTGGTCGACGATGATGGCGTGGAGCAAGCGTTCAAGGATGCCAGCCTGCAACTGGAACGCCACTACACGACCAGCACCGTGCTGCATTTCCAGCTGGAACCCGTGAATGCGCTGGCGCAGGAAATCGACGGCGTCTGGCACATTCATGCGGGCAACCAGTGGCAATCGTTGATCCTGCCCGTGCTGGCGCAGGCGCTCAAGGTGGAGCAGGACAAGGTGATGCTGCATACCTATCTGCTCGGCGGCGGCTTCGGACGGCGCCTGAACGGCGATTATTGCGTGCCGGCCGCGCTGGCCGCGCAAGCCGTGGGGCGCCCCGTCAAGATGATCTGCACGCGGTCCGACGATGCGCGTTTCGATTCGCCCCGTTCGCCGTCCGTGCAGCACGTGCGCATGGCGTTCGACGAGACCGGCAAGGTGTCGGCCATGGTGCACGAGGCCAGCGCGGGCTGGCCCACGCAAGCGATGATTCCCGCCTTGCTGGCCAAGGATAAGCAGGGCCATCCGTACGACCCGTTCGCCATCGTCGGCGCCGACCACTGGTATGCGGTGGGCGCGCAGCGCGTGCGGGCCGTGTCGAACGACCTGGCCAACAGCAGTTTTCGCCCCGGCTGGCTGCGCTCCGTGGGGCCGGGCTGGACGAATTGGGCGGTGGAAAGTTTCATGGACGAGGCAGCGCAGGCGGCCAAGGTCGATCCGCTGGCGTTTCGCCTGTCCTTGCTGCAGGCCACGGGGCGCAATGCGGGCAGCGCGCCGAACGCCGTCGGCGGCGCCGCGCGCCTGGCCCACGTGCTGCGGCGGGTGGCGGACAAGGCGGCCTGGGGCACGGCCATGCCGCCCGACACGGGCCTGGGCATCGCCGCCACGTTCGGCCAGGAACGCGATATGCCCACCTGGACGGCCTGTGTTGCCCGGGTGAAAGTGGACCGCAGCACTTGCATGGTGAAAGTCGAAAAGCTGTTCATGGTGATCGACGCGGGCAGCATCGTCGATCCCGATGGCGCGCTGGCGCAGGCGGAAGGGGGCGCCCTGTGGGGCGTGAGCATGGCCTTGCATGAAGGCACGGCGTTCCTGAATGGCGAAGTGAAGGATACCAACCTGAACACTTACACGCCGCTGCGCATGGCCGACGTACCCGAGCTCGACATCGAATTTGTTGCCAGTACGCAAACGGCGACGGGCATGGGCGAGCCGCCCACGACGGCCGTGGCGCCGGCCATTGGCAACGCCATCTTTGCCGCCGTGGCCTCGCGCGTGCGGCATTTGCCGATCCGCCCGGAAGCCGTGCTCAAGGGGCTGGACCGGCACGGCGCCGTCTGATGCGGGCGCGTGCCAAATTTGACGTGCGCCGCGCGTGAACGGACGCAGGCTGGTACACTGAGGCTTGCCGCTCAGGGCGCGCTGGCGACGCCCGTTCCGGCAAGATCAACGCAACAGCAGCTTGATGTCAGTCCGATTTCAGCTCGATAGCGGAGGCAGCCATGCAAGAACAATTTGTCAGCATCACGGCCGATGAACTTCAAATGGACGGCGTGCTTGAAATGCCCGAGCGGCCGGTGGGCATCGTCCTGTTTGCCCATGGCGCGGGCGCCGACAGCGACTATCTGGGCGCCTCCAGCCATGCCACTTCCCAGGATTTTCTACGAGCGGGCATCGCCACCTTGCGTTTCGACCAGGGCGGTGTCGGGCCCGGCGGCGGCAGCAATGGCCACGCGTATTTCGTGCGCAGCGACATCGTGCTGCTGGCGCGCCAGCTGGAAAAAGCCCTGGGCTGGCTGCAGGTCGACCCGTCCACGCGGCGCTTGCCCTGCGGCCTGTATGGCTATGGCACCAGCGCGGCCGTCGTGATGCAGCTTGCGGCCTGGCGCAGCGCGGAAATTGCCGCGCTGGCCGTCTGCGATGGCCAGGTGGAAATGGCAGGCAAGGCGGCGCTGGAAAACGTGCGCGTGCCTTCGTTGCTGATCGTGGGCGGACGCGACCCCGACGTGGCCGGCCTGAACCGCATGGCGTTTGCCACCTTGCGCTGCGACAAGCAACTGGAACAGATCGCCGCGCCTGGCGGCCCCGACACGCGCCACCAGGCGGCCTTGCTGGCAACGGACTGGTACACGCGCCATTTCAACGGGCATACCAGCACGGGGCAATAGCGTTGCAGATCAGGCGGCGCGCAAATTTTGCGCATGGAAGCGCACGTGCTCTTCCATGAAGCTGGCGATAAAGTAATAGCCGTGGTCATAGCCGGCATGGCGGCGCAGTTGCAAGGGCTGGCCGGCGTCGCGGCATGCCGCTTCGAACACCTCGGGGTACAGTTGCTCCGGTAAAAACTTGTCGGCCAGGCCCTGGTCGATCAAGATGCCGTTAGGAAATAGTAAGGGCTGGCCCTGCAGGCCGCGCATCAGCGCGCTGGCGTCGTATTGCTGCCAGCTGGCTTCGTTGCTGCCCAGGTAGCCCGTGAACGCCTTTTTTCCCCACGGGCACTGGCTCGGTGCGGCGATGGGGGCGAAGGCGGAGACGGAGCGGAACAGGTCAGGGTTGCGCAAGGCCAGCACCAGCGCGCCATGGCCGCCCATTGAGTGGCCGAAAATGCCCGTGCGCTGCGCATCGATGGCCAATTCCCGTTCCAGCAGGGCGCGCAATTCCAGGATGTAGCTGTACATGCGGTAGTGGCTGCTCCACGGCGCCTCGGTGGCATCGACGTAAAAGCCGGCGCCCGCGCCGAAATCCCAGGCATCCGTCTCGCCCGCGATGTTGGCGCCTCGGGGGCTGGTGTCGGGGGCGATCAGGATCAGGCCTTCTTCGGCGGCCACGCGCTGCGCGCCGCCCTTGATCATGAACGTTTCTTCCGTGCAAGTCAGGCCCGCCAGGAAAAACAGGGCGGGGCGTTTGGTGGTGACCACGCTGCCCGGCGCCGTGTCGGGGATGAAGGCCGAAAAACGCATGGGCAAGCCGATGGCTTGCGCATCGTGGCGATAAAAGCGTTGTACGCCGCCAAAACAGGCGTGTTCACTCAACAGTTCCAGCATGAATTCTCCTCGTCAATCCCATAGTATAGCGAGAGCGGCATGCCGCCGGCTCGGGATCAGCCCAGCATGGCCGCTAATGCAGGCAGGATGTCCTGTGCCGGCGCTTCGGTCTTGAATGCCAGCAAATGGTCGGCGCGCGTCTTGCCCAGGTTGATGGCGGCCACGGGCTTGCCCGTTTCGGCCGCCATGCGGCACAGGCGAAAGCTCGAATACACCATGACGGACGAGCCAACCACCAGCAAGGCGCCAGCTTCTGTCATCTTGCGCTCGGCTTCGGCCGCGCAGGCGGCGGGCACGCCGTCGCCGAAAAACACCACATCGGGCTGCAGGGTGCCGCCACAGCGGGGACAGACGGGCAGGTGGAAGGTGGCCAGCTGCGATGGCTCCAGCAAGGCGTCGCCGTCGGGCGCCGGCGTGGCCGTGGCGCCCAGCATCTGGGGATTGTCATGTTCGAGCATGTCCTGGATCAGGCGCCTCGTGTGCTGGGTGCGGCAATCGAGGCAGATCACGCCATGTATGCTGCCGTGCAACTCCGTGACGGCCGCGCTGCCGGCCTGCTGGTGCAGGCCATCCACGTTTTGCGTGACCAGGCCGCCGATGAGCCCACGCTGCGCCAGTTGTGCGATGGCCAGATGGCCGGGATTGGGCGTGGCGCGCGCAAGGGTGGGCCAGCCCACCATGCTGCGCGCCCAGTAGCGGCGGCGCACGGCTTCCTGGCGGCGAAATTCGGGGCCTTGCACGGGGGCGTTGCCGCGCCGCACGCCATCCGCATCGCGGTAATCGGGAATGCCGGACGCCGTGCTGATGCCGGCGCCCGTCAGCAGCAGCACGTCGGGATGGCGCTGCAGGAACTGCGCCAGCTGCTCAATGGCAAGATCGTCGCTGGCGGGCCGCTGGCTGGCTGATGAAAAGTTTTGCATGATGCGCCATGCTAACCGAAAAGCACGGCGCCGTTGCAAGGGCGATGGTTATTCCAGTTTCATGCCGAAACGCTGCAGCCGCGGCTGCCAATGCTCGTCGATATTGGCCGAGACGAGGATGCGTTCGGCCTTGCCGATCAGCAATTCGCGTGGCACGAAGCCGAAGTAGCGCGAGTCGGCGCTATTGTCGCGGTTATCGCCCAGCATCATGAAGTGATCGGGCGGCACCGTCACGGGGGAAAAGCTGCGCGCCGCCTCTGTAATTTGCGGCAAGACCTGGATGCGGTGCTGTTCCGTCGCATTGCGTTCGCGGACGCGCTGCGCCGTCAGCTGGCCCACGTTGGCGATGGTTTCAGGCGCCGTGTCGAGCGCCGTGTACTGGGCGGGCTGGCCATTGATGACCAGCCGTTCATCGAGCATTTCCACGGTGTCGCCGGGCAGGGCGATGATGCGCTTGATCAAGCGCGTGCCGTCTTTCGGCGAGGAAAAGGTGACGATGTCGCCCCGCTGCGGCTCGCCCAGGCGCTGCAGCACGATGTCGGTGAGCGGCACTTTCAAATTGAAGGCCAGGCGGTTGACGAAGACCACGTCGCCTTCGAGCAGGTTGGGGCGCATGGACGCCGACGGTATCGGATTCCAGTCCGCCACGGCCGTGCGGAATACGCCGAATAGCAGCAGAAACATCAAAAAACCTTTGTTGGCGCGCATCCATGTGCTCATATCGGCTCTTTCGCTGGGCTGTGCCCGTGATGGTGAAGGGAAGCGCCATTGTTGCTGGCGCCATATCACGATGCACGGCGAGGCTGAAGCGAGCCTTAAATCAAACGCATGCGGGGGCCGATGGCGTCACCGTTGTTGCGTGTAAACATCACCACGCCAGCGTCAGGGATGCCCGCAGGGCGCCTGCGCGTCGTCGTCGCCGTTCTGCAGGCGCTTGTCGTGCATGTCATCCCACAGTTCGCCCAGCGCCACCAGCAAGCCGCCGGCCACGAAAGGAACGGCGACCAGCCATGGAATGCTGTCGAGCCAGGGGCCCAGCAGGATGGCCGAGGCCACGGCGATGACGAGGGCGCTGCACCAGAAGCGGCGCGGATGCCGCAGGGTCAGCAGGTAGTGCAGGTCGTTCATAGGTCCTCCTTGGTGAGCATGCGGAACAGCCGGGCGGCCAGGATGCTGCTGACGGCAACGACGATGCAGCCGTCCAGGAAAAACAACACCTTGCCCACCAGATGCATGCCCTGCACGAGATAGGGGGGCAGTTCCTGCACTTCTGCCCACTGCGTCATCCGTGCCAGCACGATGGCGGCGGCAAAGATGACGACGGCCAAGGCCAGCACCAGCAGCACATGTTCGAACAGGCGGTGACGCAATTTCATGTTGGACTTGGCAAGAGTGGGGAAATTCCCGAACCTTGACGTTATCAGTCCGATATCGCCGTGCTTTGCGCTGCGACAAAGTCACGGCCGGTAGGACAAAAACGGCGTTGACGCCGGAAAATACGGCTATTTGAAGGCCTTGATGACGGCGTCCAGCTTGACTTTCAATGACTTGTCGTGCGCGTGGATGGCCGGTACTGCGCGCTGTACGCCGAGCAACTGGTAGACGGCCGTCTGCGCCGCGCGCACCGAGTATTCCACGGTGAACACGACATCGTCGGCAATTTCCACGAACTGGCTGACGAAGGCCAGGTTGATGGAGCCGGCCGGCACGGGCAGCGGGCGGTCGCTTTTTGCGCGGGGCATGAACATGCTGGTGATGTAGGGCATGCGGCAGGGAATGCAATTGGCCGTGGCCATGATGTCGAGGTCGAAATTCAGGTGGCCGCACAGTTCGCGCAGGATGTCCTCGCCGCTGCAGTCGGACATGGGCTTGGCGACGAAGTTGCCGATGCGGTCGGGGTGCAGCGCATAGCCCCAGAATACTTGCACACCCTCCCTCGGGCTGGCCCGCGAAATGCGGCTGGTGCGCCAGCACGATGGACATGAACCAGTTGCTGTCCTTGAAGGTGACGAGGCCGCCCGTGCCCGCGCTGTTGCCCGTGAATTGTTCCATGCGGTCGAAGAAGGCGCTGTCCTTCAGGGTGACCGTGTACGAGGCCCAGTACGATTCCGGGATGCTGCTGTTGAAGGCGGCGGGGCGCCCCAGTTGCGGCCGGCCCTCGGCCAGTTTTTCCCACAGGCGCCAGCCATGGCTGTCGTGCTTCGTGCGTTTGGCCGGCGCGCTGCGCATGCTGCCGTAGCTCGACGCATCCGTCATCGAGGCATTCTGGAAGAATACCAGGTCGCCCGCGGCGACGGGAATCACGTCGGCCAGGCCGCGGCGCTGGCAGTGCAGGGCGGTGGCGCTCAGGCGGCCTTCGGATTCCTGCACCTCGATATCGGTTACCGTGCAATCCATGATGACGTTCACGCCTTGCGCCTGCAGCCAGGGACCAGCGGGCGCACCAGCGAATCGTACTGGTTGTAGACGGTGCGCTTGACGCCGGCCAGGGTTTCGATGCGCGAAAACTCCAGCATGAAGCGGTGCAGGTAGCGCTTGAACTCGACGGCGCTGTGCCAGGGCTGGAAGGCGAACGTGGTGGCCCACATATACCAGAATTTGGTATCGAAGAATTCCGGCGAAAGCCAGTCCGTGATGGCGCTGCTGCCCAGGGTGTCCTCGTCGGCTTCCGTCAGCTTCAGCAGTTCCAGCCTGTCCTGCATGGAAAAGCCCATGCTGCTGACGTCGACCTTGAAGCGGTTGCGGTCGACCAGGCGCGCGCGCGAGTGGGGAAGGTGCCGCTCGTTGAAGGCGATGGTTTCGTCGTAGACGCTCTGGCCCGCATGTTCGAGCGAGGGGATGCTCTTGAACAAGTCCCAGGTGCACTCGTAATTGTCGGTGGTCAACATGCGCCCGCCACGCAGGGTATAGCCATCCTCGGCATTGCCACCGCCGCCGTCGAGGCTGCCCCCCGTCACGGGCGACGCTTCGAAGATGGTGATGTTGCTGCCTTGCATACCGCCGTCGCGTATCATGAAGGCGGCCGCGGCCAGCGAGCCGATGCCGCCGCCGACGAGGTAGGCTTTTTTGTCTGTATTGCGCATGTTGTTCCCTGAGTGTGATATTTGCCTATTTTACAACATCAGGGGCGAGCCGCCTGCTCAATAGAGCAACTGCTCGATTTTATTCGATGCCGGGGTGGTCCTTGCGCCGTTCAAAGTACAGCAAGTCCGACCAGGCATCCTGGAAGCGCATGGCTTTTTCCGAGCGGCCATACTGGTGAAAACCGTTGCGCTGCATGACGGCGATCGAGCCCAGGTTTTGTGGCCGCGCCGTCGCTTCCAGGCGCCACAGGTCCAGTGCGCCGAACGCTTCTTGCAGCAGCAGGGCGACCACGCGCGTGGCGTAGCCGCGTCCGCCGAACCGTTCGCCGATGCGGTAGCCGAGCGCGGCCTTGTTGAAATACGGGCGCGTGACGGCCGTCAGGTTGACCCTGCCGATGATTTGCCCGTCCAGCGTGGCCAGGTACTGGTGCGCCGTGTCTTTCTCGCGTTCGCGCTGCGCCTGTTCGATGGCGGTGGCGATGCCCTCGGCAGTGTAGTAGGACGGCGCCCGGGCCGTGACCCAGGATTCAAAATAGGTGCGGTTGTCGAGTTCGAAGGCCAGCAGGGCGGGGAGGTCGGCGCTGGTCGGCGTTTGTAATTGGAGGCGGTCGAGGTCGGGCATGGAATCTGGCTGGAAAGTAATGCGCCATTATAATCAGCTGGCGCCTTTCGCCGCACATGCTTGAATTCATGGAGGAGCAGCATGCTGTCCCATATTTGCCTTGGCACCAACGACTTTCCCCGCGCGTATGTTTTCTATGCGGCCCTGCTGGGAGAACTCGACTTGATCGAAAAATTTCATGATCCGGCCAAGCCCTGGGCGGGCTGGATGGCGCAGCAGGCGCCGCGCCCCTTGTTCGTGCTGACGGCGCCGCATGACGGCTTACCGGCGACGCCCGGCAATGGCCAGATGACGGCCCTGCTGGCGGCCAGCCGTGCGCAGGTGGACCGCTGCTACCAGGCCGTGCTGGCGCTGGGCGCCGCGTGCGAAGGGCCGCCCGGATTGCGGCCCCATTACCACGCCAACTACTATGGCGCGTATTTCCGCGACCTCGACGGCAACAAGCTGTGCGTCTGCTGTCACGCCGAAGAATGATTCAGCGCGCTCCCCAGACGTCGTCCTCCGTCCAGCCCAGCTCCGCAAAATCCTGCGCCCGCTCGCCCGCTTCGCCGGCGCAATAGAATTCGTCGAGCTGGGGCGGCGCGATGCGCGTGCCGGCCAGCATGGCGTGCACTTGCCCCCGGTGGTGGATCTGGTGCTGGAACAGATGCGCCAGCAGGCGCAGGCGCGTGTCCACTTGCGGCGTGTCGCGCAATATCGTCACGGGCCGCGCCAGATCCGCGTCGCACAGGCTGCGGCAATGCGCGATCAGGCGCGCGTCGGACGCATGCTGTGCCGCCTGCAGCGTGGCGCAGTCGGTAAATGGCTCGTCCTGTTCAAAGAAGGCATAGCAGTCGGCATGCGGCGCCTCGCCGCGCAGCTCGCGCTCGAGCGCGTCGAGATAAAACCAGTCGCACGTGAGGATGTGGTTCAGCGTGAAGCCGATGGTGGGGAAAAAACTCACGCGCGTGGCCTGGAACTCGGCCTGGGTCAGCCGCCCGCAAGCCTTCAGCAGGCGGTGGTTGGCCCAGGCGTTGTTATACGCCTGGGCGGTGACGTACTGGGCCAGCGGATTGTTCATGATGTACCTTGCAAGGCAGGAGACCTGCGGGAGTGCCACTGTAGCACTTTGCGGCAGGCGGACAACGCCGGCCACGTCCGCCGCACCAGTACTGCCGTCATCAAGTAAAATCGCGCAGCGGATTTCGCGATAGTGATGCATATAAGGTTTGGACAGCAATGGGTTGGATAGGAAAATTACTGAACTGAACGGCGGCGACGACAAAAACAAGGCTGCGCCAGTTACGCCGGCAGCGGCGCCCGAGATGGCACGGCCGCCAGCCAGCATCAGCGAAATCGATGCCATCTATTACCGCTGGCTGGCGGCCGCCGGTTCGGCGCAGGCTCCGGCGGAGGCGGAACGGCAGATTCTGGATGAATTGACGCGCCTGGCCCGTGAGCCGGTCGCTGGCGCTGCGCTGATACCGCGCATACCGGCCATCATTCCCCAGTTGATGCGGACTTTGCAAAATGAAAACATGAGCGCGGCCGAGCTCTCGCGCCAGCTGGCGCAGGACGTGCTGCTGGTCGCCGAGGTCTACCGCGAAGCGAACCGGCCCCGCTACCATTCGCGCTACAACGCCAGCCCGTCGATCAACAACATGGAAGGCGCCATCATGCTGCTGGGGCAAAACGGCATGCGCATGCTGCTCGCCCGCGTCGCCTTCCGTCCCATCGTCAGCATGCAGAGCGGCGGCCTGACCATACGCACGGCGCCGCTGATCTGGCGCCAGTCCGAGAAATGCGCACTGGCCGCCAACCTGGTCGCGCCGGCCATGCAGGCCAACGCCTTCGACGCCTATCTGGCGGGACTGATGGCCAATGTCGGCCTGGTGGTGGCGTTCCGCCTGATCGACCAGATGCATGCGCCCGATGCCTTCCCGCAATCGGACGCCTTCATTGCCCAGGTGTTTGCGCAAGCGCGCATCCTGTCGGTGCGGATCGCCGAGTTATGGGAGTTTCCCGAGTCCGTGACCCGCGCGATCGGGCATGCCGGCGCCGATGCCCACGCCGATGCCGATCCGCAGGCGCGAGCGCTGGCGCTGGGCGATCGCTTGAGCAAGCTGCGCATGCTGGTCGATACCGGCCGCTTTCCTGCCGATGATCCCTTCGTGATGACGGGACTGAGCAAGGCCGAGCTGCAGGTGTTTGACAAGCTGGCCGACGACGACGAGGACGACGACGAGGGTTGATGATTGCAGGCCGCTCAGTGCGCAAAATACAGCGCATGCAGGTGCTCGAGGTCGACATCACGCGCTGCCTGCGACAGCGCCACCTTACCGCTTTGCATCAGGTAGACGTGATCGGCCACGCCCACGGCGCGCGCCGTGTTCTGCTCCACTAAAATGATGGTGCGCTTGCCGTCATTCAGGCGCGCGAGGATGTCGAACAGCTCGTTGACCACCAGCGGCGCCAGGCCCAGCGACGGCTCGTCGATGATCAGCAGCGACGGGTCCGACATCAATCCGCGCGCCATCGCCAGCATCTGCGCCTCGCCGCCGGAGAGCGAGCCGGCCAGCTGCCTGCGCCGTTCATGCAGGCGCGGGAACATGGCGTAGGCTTCGGCCAGGCGCGCCGGCATGTGGCTGCGGTGCTCCTTCGGAAAAGCGCCCATGATCAGGTTTTCTTCCACGCTCATGTCGCGAAACGTCATGCGGCCTTCCGGGATCATCGTGACCCTCGCGTCGCTCATCTTCCACGTCGGCGTGCCGTTGATGGCCTGGCCGTCGAGCGCGATGCTGCCCGCGCCCACGGGCAGCAGGCCCATGATGGCGCGCAGCAGGGTCGTCTTGCCGGCCCCGTTCGGGCCGATGATGGTGGTCAGCTTGCCCTTCTGGATCGACAGCGACACGTCCCACAGCACATTGATGGCGCCATAGCCGGCGCGCAGTTGATTTATCTCAAGCATCGTTTCAGGCATCGCTTCAAGCATCGATTCAGGCATGAGCGGCTCCCGTATAGCTTTCGATGACGGCCGGATCGCGGAAGACGGCGTCCGGCGTGCCGTCGGCGATCAGCTGGCCAAAATTGAGCACGGCCACGCGCTGGCACAGATTGCTGATGGTTTCGATGTCGTGTTCGATCATGACGATGCCCACGCCAAAGGCGGCGTGCAAGTCCTTCAGCATGCCCATGAAGCGGCGCTTGCCGTTCGTTTCCAGGCCGGCCAGCACTTCGTCTAGCAGCAGCAGTTTCGGGTTCGTCGCCAGCGCCTTGGCCACTTCCAGCGCTTTGAGTTCCGTCAGCGCCAGTTCGCCGGCCGCATCGCGCCCGGCCTTGTCAAGCAGGCTCGTAAAATCGAGGATTTCATCGATCTTGCGCTGGTCCACCTTGCCGGTGCCGAAGCGCTGCGCCACGACGAGATTTTCGCGCACCGTCAGTTCATGCATCGGTTGCGGGATCTGGAAGGTGCGGCCCAGCCCCAGGCGGGCGCGCTGGTACATGGGCGTGGCCATGATGTCGCGTCCCTCGAAGCGGATGCTGCCGCCGGTGGGGCGCACCAGGCCGGAAATGGCGTTGAACAGGGTGGTCTTGCCGGCGCCGTTCGCGCCCACGAGGCCGATCACGTCGTGGCTGCCCACGTTCAGGGTGACGCTGTCGACGGCCGTCAGGCCGCCGAAACGCACGGACACATTGTCTAGTTTAAGCATGTGCTTTCTCCTTCGCGTTCCCCTTGAGCAGCGCTTTTTTCAGCCATTTTTTGCAGCAGCGGCAGCAGGCCGTTCGGACTGAAGACGATCATCGCCACCAGCAGCACGCCCAGCACCAGCTGGTGCCCGGTCGGAATCAGCGACTTGAAAATCAGCTGGTCGACCAGATAGACCACGACGGCGCCCAGCACGGGCCCGAGTATGGTGCGGTAGCCGCCGAAGATGGCCGCCACGATCGGCAACGTCACCCACAGGCTATTGAAGGCGTAGTCGGGCTCCAGGAAGTTGATGTAGTGGGCGTTGAAGGCGCCGAACAGGCCCGCCATGAATGCCGACACGAGCAGCATCGCGCCTTTCAGCAAGGTGCTGTTGACGCCGACGACGCGCGTGGCGTCTTCGCTGTCGTGCATGGCGCGCAGGGCGATGCCGTAATGGCTGGCGCGGATGCGGCTGTAGGCGAAGGCGCACGCCACCACCAGGGTCAGCACCACCAGGTAGGCGCCCGTCTTGCTGGCCAAATCAAAACCGAAGACGGTGGGCAGGGCGGGAATATTATTGATGCCGCCGGCGCCGCCCGTCACCGAGCTCCATTCCGTGGCCAGGATGCGGAAGATGTGCGCGTAGGCGAGGATGGCCAGCGCAAAGTACGGCCCGCGCAGCCGAGAGCACGGGCAGCATGATGACGGCGGCGATGGCCGCGCCCGCGCCACCGAGCAGCATGGCGGCAAACACGGGCAAGCCCAGTTTCACGGTGGCCAGCGCGGAGACATACGCGCCCACGCCGAAGAACGCCGCATGGCCGAAGCTGACCATGCCGCCCAGATTGCCGAGCAGTGCCCAGGACATGGCCACGCCGCCGATGACCAGGGCCGCCACCACCATGCTCATCACATACTGGTTGGCGCCCAGGGCCAGCGGCACGGCGATATACGCGGCCAGCAGCAGGGCCGCCGTTGAAAGGAAAGTCGAGCGCTTCATCCGCGCCTCCGTTGTGCGCCGAACAAGCCGTTCGGCATGATGAACAGCACCAGCAGGAACAGCACCATGCCGGACAATTCCTGCAGCGCGGAGCTGGCCAGGGTGACGGTCAGCGCTTCGGCCACGCCCAGCAGCACGGCGGCCAGCAGCACGCCCGGTATCGAGCCGATGCCGGCCAGTACCGTGATGATGAAGGCTTTTACCGTCAGCGCGCCGCCGTAGGCCGGCTGGATCACGCCATAGCTGAACAGCGCCACGCCGGCGAAGGCGGCCAGGATGCCGGCGACCAGAAACGACACCAGTTCCGTGCGGCCCGGGTCGATGCCCATCAGCTTGGCCGCGTCGCGGTTGCTGGAGACGGCGCGCACGGCGCGGCCATACCAGCTGGTCGACAGCCAGCGCCACAGGGCCGCCATCAGCACCAGGCTGACGCCAAAGAAGATCACTTCACTGCGCATGCTGAAAAACGGGCCGATTTCAAAACCTTCCTGCAGCCAGCTGGAAGACGTCGAACGGATGTCGGCCTTCCAGAGCAGCAAAATGAAATTGGTGAGGATGACGCCGATGCCGTAGGTGAGGATCAGCGAATTGATTTCGCGGTCCTTCTTGATGCGGCTGACGATCAGGTACACGCCCACGGACGTCAGGCTGACGATCACCAGCGCGATGGGAATGGCGAACATGGGCCCCAGGCCCAGGCCCGACTCCACGCTGTAGGCGATGTAGGCGGCCAGCAGCACCAGCTCGCCGTGCGCCAGGTTGATCACTTTCATGGTGCCGAACACCAGCGCCAGTCCCAGTGCGATCAGGGCGTAGGAACCGCCCTGCAGCAAGCCCGAATACAGGGCTTGCAAGATTAATTCTGTCATGTCGTCATCCCGTCAGGCGGCCCAGGCGCTTCGCGAAGAGGCACCAGGACCGCCGTTCATCGGTGCGCGTCCTGCGGGCGCGCGCGTGTGCAGCGGGAGGCTGCCTACCAGGGCAGGGCAGGGTAGGCCAGCTTGCCCGTCGCGTGTTCCTTCGGCCAGACGATCACCACCTTCTTGTCCTGGTGCTGCGCCATGCGGTGCACGAAGTTCTGGTTGTCGCCGTTGGCGGCGAACTGCACCCGGCCGATCAGCGTTTCGCGGTCCGTCTTGCGCATCTCGTCGGCCACGCCGCCTTTCTTGAGCGTGCCCTTGTCGGCCGCGCGCGCGATGGCTTCGAACAGCAGCATCGACTGCACATAGCCGAACTGGCCCAGGTAGTCCGGTTCCTTCTTGTACAGTTGCTTGTAGGCGTCGCTGAAGGCCTTGCCGTCGGCCGTCTTGAATTCGGTCGGGAAGGGCAGCAGGGCCGTGCCGAAGACGTTCGGCATCAGGTCGGGGAAGTCGGACGCCATTTTAGGGGTGGCCAGCGACCACACGCCCACCATGGCCTTGATCTTCGGTTTCAGCACGCGGGCGGCGCGGATGATGCCCACGTAATCGTTTTCGTAGCCGACCATGGCCACCACTTCCGATTTATCCTGCAGCTTGATCTTGTTGATGATGGGCTTGAAGTCGGTAATAGCCGGGTCGAACGAGTGCGTCGTCACCTTCACGCCCTTTGCCGCCAGGGCTTTTTCCACGTCCTTGGCCAGGCCCGTGGTGGCGTCCTTGGTCGAATACACGATGGAGACGGACTTGGCGCCCACGTCGGCTAGCAGTCCCAGCATGGCTTTTTCGTAGCCGGCCGTGTTATTGATGCGGAAAAAATTCTTGCGCCCGCTTGCCACCAGGCTGTCGTCCACGCCGCCCGAGGTGATGTAGACCAGGCCCAGTTTATTCGCCGTGTCCGAGGCGGGCGAGATATTGTTCGAGCCGTAGCCGCCCGTGATGGCCACCACGCCCTGGCTGGCCAGCTTTTCCACGGCGGCGATGGCCTTGGCGGGCGCCGATTCGTCGTCAACGGTGATGATCTTGATGGTGTGCTTGCCGTTGGTCTTGTTGAATACCTCGGCCGCGACCATGATCCCTTCCTGCATGCCGGCGCCGACCCGCGCCAGGTTGCCCGTCAGCGGGATTTCCGCGCCGACCAGGAATTCGTCGGCGCTGGCGTGCGCCATCCAGGCGCTGGCGACCAGCGCTGCGATGGCGATGCGTGTGTAGGTGCGTTTCATCGTGTCTCCTCCGGTGATGTGGCTTGGTTTTATTGTCGGGTCTGGTACTGCATGGTCAACTTATCGTGCATTCTGCGCCATTTGCCGCAGATGCCCCTTTAAAATCTTGCCGGTGGCGGCGGCCGGCAGCGCTTCCATGACGATGATGGCGGACGGGCACTTGTACGGCGACAGGGTCTGCGCCAGCCAGGCCTGCAATTCTGCCACGCTGGCGGGCTGGCGCGGATCCAGCTCCACATAGGCGATGACGTCCTCGTTGCCATCGGCCAGGGTGCGCCCGACCACGGCCGACTGCACCACGGAAGCGTGGGCGTTCAGGGCCGTTTCCACTTCCAGCGGATACACATTGAAGCCGGAGCGGATGATCAATTCCTTGGTGCGGCCCACGATGAAGAGGGCGCCGTCGAGGTCCTGGCGCGCCATGTCGCCCGTATTGAGCCAGCCGCCGTCGCGCATGGTGGCCGCCGTCATGGCCGGTTCGCGGTAATAGCCGGCCATGATGTTCGGCCCGCGTATCCATAATTCCCCCGGCTCGCCCGGCGCCACGTCAAGGCCATCGACGCTCACCACGCGCACTTCCACGCCAGGGATCGGCATGCCGACGGAATCGTCCTGGCGCGGCGTTTCCAGGCGCGTCTGGCTGATGGTGGGCGCGCTTTCCGTCATGCCGTAGCCATTGTG
This sequence comes from Janthinobacterium sp. TPC_1, assembly GCF_056037845.1. NCBI lineage: Bacteria > Pseudomonadati > Pseudomonadota > Betaproteobacteria > Burkholderiales > Oxalobacteraceae > Janthinobacterium > Janthinobacterium sp. TPC_1. Next base: position 3,914,850 of record NZ_CP195157.1, read on the forward strand.
CAGCGCGGTGCCCAGCAGCTTTTCCACGTCGCGCTTGAGCGACGGCGCCAGCGGCGAGCCGCCCGCATACGCGAAGCGCAGCCGCGTGGGCAGCGGCGTGTCCGGGCCGCCCAGGGTTTGCAGCAGCTTGGCATACATGGCGGGCACGCCCTGCACGATGGTCAAGCCGTCGTCCTTCAGGGCCGAGAGCAGGCCGTCGACGGAAAAGCGCGGCACCAGGTACAAGGCGGCGCCCGCATACAGGGTGCCCCCAGGGCCACCGAGGCCAGGCCGTACACGTGCGAAATCGGCAGCACGCCGTAGGCGCGGTCGGAGCTGCTCAAGCCGCGCAGGGTGCTGGAAACGGCGGCGATGAACAGCAGGTTGCGGTGCGTGAGCATCACGCCTTTTGACTGCCCCGTCGTGCCCGTCGTGTAGATCAGCGCGGCCACCTGTTCGTTGCCGGGCACCGTGTCTTCCGCGATGGCTGCGTCGTTCAAGTCGCCCGCCAGCAGCTGGCCCATGCCGTCGACCGTGGCGCTGGCCGCGCCCAGACGCGCCGCATGCATGGCCGCTTCCGGCGAGGCGCCGGCCAGGAACAGCACGCGCCGCGCGGAACTGTGCGTGGCGATGGTGTCGATCTCGCGCGCCGACAGCCGGGCATTGACGTTGACGATCCACGCGTCGATGCTGGCGGCAGCAAAAATCAGCGCCACCTGCAGCGCGCAATTCTCGCCCACCACCATCAGGCGGTCGCCGGCGCGCACCTCCAGCCGGCGCAGCAGCTGCGCGGCGCTGTCCACACTGTGCTGCAGCTGAGCGTAGGTCCAGCTGCGCCCACCTTCGTGCAGCGCGGGCGCGTCCGGCGCGCGCGTCGCCCAATAGATGGGGATGGCCGACAGGCGCGCCGGCAAGTTGGCCAGCAGGGCGGGAATGTCCATCGCGGCCTCCTTCACTTTTGCGCTGCCTTGATCATGTTGCGGGCGATGACGATCTGCTGGATCTGCGTCGTGCCTTCGTAGATGCGGAACAGGCGCACGTCGCGGTAGAAACGCTCGGCCGCGTATTCGCTGATGTAGCCGGCGCCGCCGTGGATCTGCACGGAGCGGTCAGCGACTCTGCCGCACATTTCGGAGGCGAACAGCTTGCAGCACGACGCTTCCGTCGAAATGTCTTCCTTGTTGTCGCGCCGGCGCGCCGCGTCGAGCACCATGCTGCGCGCCGCATAGATTTCCGCCTTGCTATCGGCCAGCATGGCCTGGATCAGCTGGAATTCCGCGATAGGCTGGCCGAACTGCTGGCGCTCCATGGCGTAGGCCAGGGCGTCGGCCAGCATGCGTTCGGCCGCGCCCACGCAGACGGCGGCGATGTGCAGCCGGCCCTTGTCGAGCACTTTCATGGCTGTTTTAAAACCCACGCCTTCCTTGCCGCCGATGATGTTCGCGGCCGGCACACGGCAATTTTCGAAGATGACGTCGCAGGTATGCGCGCCTTGCTGGCCCATCTTTTTATCGATTTTTCCCAGCGAGAGGCCCGGCGTGTCCTTTTCCACGATGAAGGCGGAAATGGCCGAGGCGCCGCGCTTGACGGGGTCCGTGCGGGCCATGACGGTAAAGATGCTCGCCTCGGGCGCGTTGGTGATATAGCGCTTGCTGCCGTTGAGGATATAAAAGTCGCCATCGCGCACGGCCGTCGTGCGCAGCGAGGCAGCATCCGACCCCGATCCCGCTTCCGTCAAGGCGAACGAGCCGATGATCTCGCCGGCCGCCAGCTTGGGCAGATAGTATTGTTTTTGCGCTTCCGTGCCATCGATCACGATGCCTTGCGAGCCGATGCCGTTGTTCGTGCCGATCAGCGAGCGGAAGGCGGGCGAGGTGCGGGCGATCTCGAACGCGACGCGCACTTCCTCTTCCATGCTCAGTTCCAGGCCGCCGTAGGCTTCCGGGATGGACAGGCCGAACAGGCCCAGTTCGCGCATCTGCGCCACGATGGCGGGCGGGATCGTGTCCGTTTCGGCAACCAGCGCCTCGTTCGGGACCAGCACTTCGCGCACGAAACGGGCGATGCTGCCCAGCAGGATGTTCAGGGTTTCTTCGTCGCGTATCATCGGGTTCCTCGGCGCTGTGATTTGATCTGTTGTTAAGAGGGGGCGCGCAGTCTAACCGCGGCCCAGGTTTTTTTCCACTGTCTTGACCAGGGAGACCAGGCGCGGACCCAGGTCACCTTCGAGTTTTTCGCGCGACAGCAGGAAGGCGGGGCCGCCGCAATTGAAGGCCATCACCTGTTCGCCGTCGGCACCCAGCATCGGCACGCCCACGGCATGCACGTCGTTCTGCCACTCGCCGGCCGAAATGCAAAAGCCCCGGTCCTGGTAATCCTTGAAGCCTTGCTCGATGCCGGCCTTGATGCGCGGCCAGCGTTCCGTCTCGTGCACCCTGGCGTGATCCATCAGATAGTCGCGTTCGGCCTGCGGCAGGATGCACAGCAGGGCCTTGCCCATGGCCGTCGTCATCAGGGGAATGCGCGAACCGACGTCGAGGCGCAGCGTGACGTTGGCACTGCTGCGGCACGTCTCCACGTAGACCATGCTGAGGCGGTCGCGCGTGCCCAGCGACACGGAGGCCTGCGCATGTTCGGCCAGTTCCTCCATCAGCGGGCGCGCCATCTTGCGCACGTCGAGGTTCGACAGCATGCGGTAGCCGAGGGCCAGCACGCCGGCGCCCAGCTGGTACTTGCCCAGGCTGTCCGAATAATTCAGGTAACCGAGTTTTTTGTGAGGGTGTAGGTCAGGCGCGAAATGGTGGGCTTGGGGATGCCCGTGCGCTTGGCCATGTCCGCATTCGACAGGAATACTTCGCCGGGGCGAAAGCAGCGCAGTACTTCCAGTCCGCGCGCCAGCGCGTTGACGAACTGGCGGTCCTTGCCTTCCTCGTCATCGCTGAAGACGATGATTTCCGGATCCGCTGCGGCCTGAATATTTGTCATATTTGCATTCATTTTCGAACTCCCTGGAAATCAGTTTGCCTAGCCAAATTGGACGTGTCAATCGTTTTGTGAAACATTCGTTCGCACAGCGAAATGCTGCAGTGCATGAAAAAAGCGTGAGAAATTGACTTGCGCGAGGCCTTTTGGCCTTGCCGCTTGAGCATCGCTATATACATCTGTATATTGCGCCGTTGGATGACGGCCGCCGGATGCGCGGCCGCTTTTTTTGTATTTTTTTGTATATCGCTATATAAGCTGATATATAACGGAAGAGAACAACATGACGATGGTGAAACAGGTAATGGCAGGCGCCGTACTGCTGGCGCTGGCGCAGCAGGCTGCTGGCAAGGAAGACGTGGATGCGGCGGCGCCGTTCGTGCTGGGCACGGTGACGGTGATCGGCCAGCGCGAGCAGGCAGGCCAGATGGAACAGCAGGTGGGCACGCAAGTGAGCCGCGCCGAGATGCGCCGCTTTAACCGCGATAACGTGGGCGATGCCTTGAATTTGCTGTCCGGCGTGTCGCTGTCGACCAATTCGCGCAATGAGAAAACCGTCGCCATCCGCGGCTTCGATGCGCGCCAGGTGCCCCTGTACATCGACGGCATTCCCGTCTACGTGCCGTATGACGGCTACGTCGATTTCAACCGCTTTACGACGGCCGACCTGGCCGCCATCCAGGTGGCCAAGGGTTTCAGTTCCGTCGCGTATGGCGCCAATACCTTGGGCGGCGCCATCAACCTGGTGTCGCGCAAACCGACGGCGCGCCTTGAGGGAGACACCGTCCGTCGGTTTCGGTTCGGGCAGCGAGCGCCAGGTGTCGGCCAACGTCGGCACGAACCAGGGCCTGTGGTATCTGCAGGCGGGCGTGTCGTATATCGACAGCGACGGCTTCCCCATGTCGTCGGATTTCCGCCCCACGGCCACGGAAGACGGCGGCACACGCAATAACGCGTACCGCAAGGACCACAAGCTGTCGTTCAAGGTGGGGTACACGCCCGTGGGCGGCGACGAGTATGCTTTCAGCTACTACAAGCAGCATGGCGAAAAGGGCCAGCCGCCATCGACGAATCCCGTCGGCGCGCGCTACTGGCAATGGCCATACTGGAACAAGGAAAGCGTGTATGTCGTCTCGCAGACGCGCCTGGGCGACGCCGAGCGCCTGAAACTGCGCCTGTACCACGACAGCTACGACAATGAAATCACCTCGTACACGAATGGCAGCTACACGACCCTGAAAACCAGCGGCCAGGGAAGCGTCAGCGGCGGGCGCAGCATCTATAACGACCGCACGAACGGCGGCGCGGTGGAACTCGAATCGTTCCGCCTGGCCGCGCACAGCCTGCGCTTCGTGGCCAGCTACAAGGCCGACGAACACCAGGAACGCGATGGCAAGGGCGTGCGCAACACCTGGTACAAGGATGCGCTGTGGACCCTGGGCGCGGAAGACAGCATCGCCCTGAACGCCGCGACGGAACTGTCGCTGGGAGTGTCGCGCAATGAGCTGCGCCCGGACACGGTGTATAGCGCCGGCAATGCCTACACCTTGCCGGACAATCAATCGGCCACCGACCTGCAGGCGGGATTGTTCCACAAGACCGGTCTTGAATCGCGCGTGTACGCCACGGTGGCGCGCAAGTCGCGCCTGCCGACCCTGAAGGACCGCTACTCGCAGCGCCTGGGCACGTACATCGAAAACCCGGCCTTGCGCGCCGAGCAGGCGATGAATTACGAGCTGGGCTATCAGGGTAGCGTGCAGGGCACCAGCCTGGAAGCGGCGCTGTGTTCTACAGCGACGTGAAGGACAAGATCCAGAGCGTGGCGAATGTGGCCGGCGTGCGCGCGCAGATGCAGAACGCGGGCCGGGCGCACATCAGCGGCGTGGAACTGGGCTTGCGCGGCCGCGCCGGCGCCTGGCTCGATTTCGGCGGCAATTACACCTATACGGAGATGAAGAACGTCAGCGACCGCGCCATCCGCCTGACGGACGTGCCGCGCCACAAGCTGACGGCCCACGCCGTGCTGCACGCGGCGCGCCAGGTCGACGTGGTGGCCATCGCGGAAGCGAACAGCGGGCGCTGGGTCTCGAACACCCTGGAACTGGGCGGTTTTACGACGCTGAACTTGAAGGCCGTGTACCGGCCCGTGCCGGCCTTGAGCCTGGAAGCGGGCGTGAGCAACCTGGGCGACCGCAATTACGCGCTGGCCGACGGTTTCCCCAGCGCGGGCCGCACGTGGCTGGCCAATGCGCAGTACCAGTTCTGATTTGTCACTGTCATGAAAGGACACAGCATGTTGAAGAAGATATTGGCTGGCTTTACCTCGGCGGCGTTGCTGGCCGCGGCGCCCGCGTGGTCTGCCGCTCCCGCGCCTGCGCGCGACAACATGAGCCACGCGCTCGCCGTGACGGGCATGGTGGAAACGCCGTTGACCCTGAAGGTGGCCGACCTGCGCCAGCTGCCGCCGGCCAACGGCGGGGAAATCGCCGTCACGCGCCATAATGGCGACAAGGCCGAAACCATCACCAGCTACAAGGGCGTGCGCCTGCGCGACATCCTCGACAAGGCGGTGCTTGATGCGCCGGGCCACAATGACGTCAAGAAGCTCGCCATCATCGCCACGGCCACGGATGGCTACGCGGTGGTGTTTTCCTGGGGCGAGCTGTATAACGCGCCGGCCGGCGAGGGCGTCATCGTCTACTATGAAAAAAACGGCAAGGCCCTCGACGACAACGATGGTGAAATCGCGCTGATCTCGGCGAAGGATATCCGCACGGGCCCGCGCCACGTGAAGTGGCTGAACGGCGTCGAGGTGCGCAAGCTGGCGGAATGACGCGCAGCTGATGGAAAAAACGCGCCGTGGAGCCATCCCCGGCGCGTTTTTTTTATGCCGCCAGCGCTTGCCGCATGGCCTTGCCCGCCACGTCGAACAGACCGCGCGCCGCTGGCGTCAAGCCCAGCATGTGGATCGACGCGTGGATCATGCCATCGAGCTGCACGCATTGCGCCGCCACGCCGTCGTCGCGCAAGTACCGCGCATACGCCACGCCCTCGTCATGCAGCGGGTCGTATTCGCACACCAGCACCGTGGCCGGCGGCAAGTCCTTCAACGAGGCCGCCCGCAGGGGCGCTGCGTAAGGCTGCGCGCCGTCGGACGGCTCGTTCAGGTAGGCCGACCAGCAAAAGCGCATCGCTTCCCGCGTCAGCGAATGGCCTTCCGCATAGCGCTGGTACGAAGTCGTGTCGAAGGCAAAATCGAGCGCCGGGTACAGCAGCAGCTGGTGCGCCAGCGCGGGTCCCGCCTGGTCGCGCGCCATCAGGGCGGCGGCCGCCGCCAGGTTGCCGCCCGCGCTGTCGCCGCCCACGGCCAGCCGTTTCGCATCGATGCCCAGCGCCGCCGCATGTTCGGCGACCCAGCACAAGGCCCGGTAAAAGTCGTCCAGCGGCACGGGGAACTTGTGCTCGGGTGCCAGCCGGTAGTCGACGGAAAAGATCACGCAGCCGGTGGCGTTGGCCAGCGCGCGGCACGGATTGTCGTACAGGTCCAGCGAACACAGGCACCATCCGCCGCCATGCGCAAAGACGATGGCGGGCAGGGGCTGGCCCGTCTCCGCGCCGGCCGGCACGTAGGCGCGCACGGTCAGCGCATGCTCGCCCGGCAGCACGTAATCCTTGATCGAGGCGACATCCTCGAGTGGCCCGTGCAGCTGTCGCAAGCCCGTTTCCGTGGCCGCGCGCAGGTCCGCCAGCGAGGCGGGCGGCGGCGCATCCCTGCTCTGTTCCAGCCAGGCGGCGATCAGCGGGTCGAGGCTCATGCCGCATCTCCCGCCAGGAAGGGCAGCAGGTGGGCGATGAACGCTTCCGGCTGTTCTTCCATGATGAAGTGGCCGCATTCGGCGACGATGGCGCCTTTTAGATTGCCCGCCTTGCCCTGCATGGTCAGCAGGGGAGCGTCATTCGTCGCATGGTCGGCGCCGATGGCCAGCACGGGCATGGCCAGACTCTTTTTCGCCCGTTCCAGGTTTTGCCGGATGGTTTCGGGAATGGCGCGGTAGTAGGCGAAGCCGGCGCGCAGGGCGCCTGGCGTGGCATACGCGTCCGCATACACGTCGACGGCCACCTTGTCGCGGCGGTACGACCAGCGGTCCAGGATGAAGCGGATGTATTCGCGCTCCTTGCCCGCCGTGAGCATTTCCGGCAAGTCCAGCACCTGGTTGAACATGAAGTGCCACAGGAAGATGTTGTCGGACGGCGCGACGAAAATCGGCGGCGCGGGCGCCAGGCCGGGAATCACGGCTTCCGTCAGCGCCAGTTTCGTCACGGCTTGCGGGAAATCGCTGGCCAGCGCATAGCCGACCCACATGCCGATGTCGTGGCCGACGACGTCGTACTGCGCGTGGCCCAGGGCCAGCATGGCGCGGTGCAGGGTGGCGGCAACGGCGCCCGTGTCGTAGCCGCCGGCCGGACGTTCCGAGTGTCCGCTGCCGGGCGGATCGATGGCGATGGCCTGGTAGCCGCTGGCGGCCAGCGCCGCCATCACGTGGCGCCACGCATACCAGGTTTGCGGCCAGCCGGGGATCAGCAGCACGGGTTTGCCTTCGCCGGCGATGACGCAATGCAGGCGCTGGCCGTCGATGCGCACATAGTCGTGGGTGTAGCTGTCTTCATTCTGATGCATGGCAAGTCCTTGTATTGATTCAGTTAATTAGTCGATTAGTTGTGCGTGATGCCGAGCAGGGTATTGATCTGCTGCGCACTGACGGGGGCGCCGGCGAAATCGTCGAAGATCTTGTCGGTCACGGGAATGATGTGGGCGTTGATGAACGCCACGCCTTCGCGCGCACCCACCTCCTGGTCCTTCAGGCAGCATTCCCATTCCAGCGTCGCCCAGCCCGCGTAGTCGTTCTGCGCCATCTTCGAGAAGATCGCCTTGAAGTCGACCTGGCCGTCGCCCAGCGAACGGAAGCGCCCAGCGCGGTTTTCCCACGACTGGTAGCCGCCGTAGATGCCTTGCCGCCCCGTCGGATTGAATTCCGCATCCTTCACATGGAACATGCGGATATGGTCCTTGTAGATATCGATGAATTCCAGGTAGTTCAGCTGCTGCAGCACGAAGTGGCTGGGGTCGAACAGCATCTTGCAGCGCGGGTGGCGGCCTACGCGCTCGTAAAACATCTCGAAGCTGATGCCGTCATGCAGGTCTTCGCTCGGGTGGATTTCGTAGCACAGGTTGATGCCTTGTTCCTCGCACACGTCGAGGATGGGCAGCCAGCGGCGTGCCAGCTCGTCGAAGGCCGCCTCGATCAGGCCGGGCGGGCGCTGCGGGAACGGGAACAGGTAGGGCCAGGCGAATGAGCCGGAGAACGTGCCCATGTCGGTCAGGCCCAGGCGTTTCGAGGCCATGGCCGCCAGTTTCACTTGCTCGATGGCCCACTCGGTGCGCGCAGCCGGCTGGCCGTGCAGGTGTGCCGGCGCAAAGCTGTCGCACAGCGCGTCGTAGGCCGGGTGCACGGCGACCAGCTGGCCGAGGATGTGCGTCGTCAGTTCGCTGATGACGAGGCCATGGCTGGCCAGCATGGCAACCAGGTCGTCGCAGTATTGCTGGCTGTGCGCCGCTTGCGCCACGTCGAACAGGCGCGCATCCCAGGCGGGAATCTGCAGGGCCTTGAAGCCCATGCCGGCCGCCCATTCGGCGATGGCGGGCAGGGTGTTGAAGGGCGCCGTGTCGGCGGCGAATTGTGCCAGGTGCAGGCTTGGTCCTTGGATGGTTTTCATATCGGCTCCTATTGTTTGTCGATCGACAAAGAATAGGCGAAATTGTTGGCGCGGTCAAGCCCGTGATGCAAAATAAATGGCGAACGCGCCGCGGGCGCCAGGCGTTATACTGGCCGCCAGTTCGTAAGCAGAGGATCAAGATGGCAGGAAGACCGAGGGAATTCGACCGCGCGCTGGCGCTGGCAAAAGCGCGCGACGCGTTCTGGACGCGCGGCTATGAAGGCGTATCGATGGCCGACCTGGTGGCGGCGCTGGGCATCGCCTCGGCGCGCATTTATGCGGCGTTCGGCTCGAAGGAGCAGCTGTTCCGCGAAGCCGTGGAGCTATACGAGTCAGGCGAGGGCGCGTTTGCCGTGCATGCGCTGGCGGCCAGCCTGAACGTGCGCGACGCGGTGGCGCGCATGCTGGAAGAGGCCGTGCTGCTGTACACGCGCAGCGGCCAGCCGCAAGGCTGCATGGTGGTGACGGCCGCCACGAATACGAGCGCGGACAACGCGGGCATCGCCGACGAGGCTGGCGCAGCACCGCCGCGCGCGCACGCAAGCCGTCATCGAGCGCCTGCGCGCGGCGCAACTGGCAGGGGAATTAAAAGAGGATGCGGACGTGCAGGCGCTGGGCGACTACTATGCGGCCTTGCTGCACGGCCTGTCGGTGCAGGCGCGCGACGGCATTCCCGCCGAACGGCTGCTGGCGCTGATCACGCCGGCGATGGCGCCCTTGGCGCTGGAAATGAACAAGCAGACTATCTAAGCGCTAGTGACTGTGCTTAAGTCTTGACGTCGATCAGGCTGCCCAGGGCCTGGTCGGCCGCCTTGACGACGTTCGCCGACAGGTTAAAACCGGCCTTGTAGACGAGGTTATCGGTCAGTTCGGAGGCCAGGCCGACGCCGTTCGGCCGGCTTTCGGCCGCCTTGGCCGCGGTCGCATTGGCGCCGCTGACGCTTTCCGTGGCGGCCAGCTTGCGCCCTTCCACGGAGAGGGTGACGCCCGTGCCGGCCGGGCTGGCTTCCTGGAACCCGGCTTGCTGCGGCTGGAAGCCGGGCGTATTCGCATTGGCGATATTGTTGGCGGCCACGTCCAGCGCGCGCTGGTTGGCGGTCAGCCCCGAGGTACCGGTGGTGAGGGCGGATATGGACATGGCAACTCCTTCAGAATGCGTCCAGTTTACTCCTTCCGGCGGGAAAAGTGGCTGATGGTGGTTGGTGTAGGGCAACAATTTTTTCCGCAGGTAGTTGCCGTAAAAAATATGTGCATCACGTAATTTTTTTATATTGTTCTGTGCTACTTCACTGTCTAGACTGGCAGGGAAGTCATTCACGGAGTCCGTCATTTTCCACCTGCTTCGCCCCATTTTGCTGGTTTTTTTGCTCTGCCTGCCTTGCCTGCCCCTGAAAGCCGAGCTTGCCTACGCGCAACTACCGCTCGACGCGCGCCTGAACGAGCAGGTGCTCATGGTGCCGGCTGGCGACGGCTTGCGCGAAGCGCTGGAAACGACGGTATTCCGGCCCGCCGGCCCCGGCCCGTTTCCCCTGCTGCTGATGAATCACGGCAAGCAGCCCGGCCCGGCCCGGCTGCAGCAGCGCGAGCGCTTCATCTATATGGCGACCGAGTTCGTGCGCCGCGGCTACGCCGTGATGCTGCCCATGCGCGCCGGCTTTGCGCGCTCCACGGGCGCCTACCGCGATTTCGGCTGCGACATGCTGGGCAACGCCCAGGGCCAGGCGCGCGACATGCTCGCCGCGCTGGCATATGCGCGCCGCCAGAGCTGGGTCGACCCGCAGCGCATCGTCGTCGCGGGGCAGTCGTATGGCGGCATGGCGGCGCTGGCGCTGGCCACCCGGGTGCTGCCCGGCGTGCGCGGCGTGCTCAATTTTTCCGGTGGCCTGCGCGTCGACATGCCCGGCTGCGACTGGCAAGGGGCGCTGGCCAAGACTTTCGCCACCCTGGGCGCCTACAACCACATTCCCAGCCTGTGGCTGTATGGCGCGAACGACGCGTATTTTTCGCCGGCGCTGGCGCGGCGGCTGTTCAATTCCTTTACCGGTTCCGGCGGCCGGGCGCAACTGCTGGCCTATGGCCCGTTCAAGCGCGACGCCCACCTGACCCTGGGCAGCCGCGATGGCGTGGCCGTGTGGCTGCCCGCCACCGAGCGCTTCCTGCAGAGAATCGGCATGCCGGTGCGCCAGGTCTATCGCGTGGCCGATGCGCCGCCGCCGCCCGCCACGCATTTCGCGCCGCAGGACGATATCGCCGCCGTGCCGTACCTGGAAGAGCAGGGCCGCGCCGCCTACCGCGTCTTCCTGGAGAAAACCGCGCCGCGCGCCTTTGCCCTGTCGGCCAGCGGCGCCTGGGGCTGGGCGGAAGAGGGCGAAAGCCCCGATGTGCGTGCGCTCGCTTCGTGCCAGCGCCGCAGCAGCCTGCCATGCCAGCTGTATTCGGTCGATGAAAGCGTTGTTTGGCCGGTCGCGGGCGCCAGTGCGGGCGCCGCCGGCGGCGCGCAATAGGCTGCCGCGCACGATAGTTGTCGCCGAAACGGGGGATGGGCGAATATACTAGGGGAAAAGGGAGGCGTTGCGCTTCCCGTCCGCCCTTATCATCAGCGAGAATTCACCCTTATGGCGTCATCCCCAGAAAACCTCAGCATGGCCGTGTTTTGCGACTTCGAGAACGTCGCGCTCGGCGTGCGAGATGCAAATTACGAAAAATTCGATATCAAGCCCATCCTCGAACGCTTGCTGCTCAAGGGCAGTATCGTTGTCAAGAAGGCATATTGCGACTGGGACCGTTATAAAAGTTTCAAGGGCACCATGCATGAGGCGAACTTCGAACTGATCGAAATTCCCCACGTGCGCCAGTCCGGCAAGAATTCGGCCGACATCCGCCTGGTGGTCGATGCGCTGGACCTGTGCTACACCAAGGCCCACGTGAACACCTTCGTCATCATCAGCGGCGATTCCGATTTTTCGCCGCTGGTGTCGAAACTGCGTGAAAACGCCAAGCAGGTGATCGGCGTGGGCGTCAAGCAGTCGACCTCCGACCTGCTGGTGGCGAACTGCGACGAATTCATTTTCTACGATGACCTGGTGCGCGAGAGCCGCCGCACGGCCGCCAAGCGCGACGCGCGCGACACGCCTGCGCCTAAGCGTTCGGCCGACGAAGAAGTGCGCCGCAAGGAAAAATACGAGTCGCGCAAGACGGAAGCGATCGAAATGGCCGTCGAAACGTTCGACGCGCTGGTATCCGAACGGGGCGACAGCGGCAAGATCTGGGCTTCGATGCTGAAGGAAGCGATCAAGCGCCGCAAGCCGGACTTCAGCGAGTCCTACTACGGTTTCCGCACCTTCGGCAACCTGCTGGAAGAAGCGCAGACGCGCGGCTTGCTGGAATTTGGCCGCGACGAAAAATCGGGCGCCTATGTCTACCGCAGCAGCGGCCTGGTGCCTGTCGCTGCGCCCGTGAACGGGGAAGTCGCCAGTGAAGTCATCGCCAGCGGCGAAGCCGGCGCGACGGCGAAGAGGGCAATCACCGCGAAGGCGGCAGTCGCCGCGATTCGCGCCGCAATGGCCGTGGCGGCCGCAAGCAGAACGAGCAACGCCGCGGCGAGTCCGCGCCACAGGCTTTCGTGCCGGTGGCCGACGCCGAAACAACCGTCATCGAGCAGTATGCGCCGGCGCCGCAGCCCGAGGTGGTGCACGAAGTGGCCGAAGCCGCAGTCGAGGTCGCGGCGGAAGAGGGCAACGCCAAGCGCGGTTCGCGCCGCAATGGCCGTGGCGGCCGCAAGAATGGCGATGGCGGCCGTGAAGCGCGTGCCGAAGTGGCCGAAGTGGCGCCAGCGCCCGAACCGGTGCCTGAGCCAGTCGCCGAAGTGATCGTGGAAGCCGCCGCCGAAGCGAAGCCGAAGGCCAAGCCGCGCACGCCAGCGCGCAAGACTGCAGCGGCGAAAAAGCCGGCCAGGAAGGCGGCCGATACCGTGGCGGAAGCGGCGCCTGTGATTGAGGCGGCGCCGGTGGAAGCGGCCGTCGTGGCGGAAGACAAGCCTGCCAAGGCCCCGCGCAAGACCCCGGCACGCCGTCCCGCGCGCAAGAAGGCGGAAGCTGCCTGATAGTTTGAGCAGGAACAAGCGGGGCGGCAATCGCATGCGCCCCGGCTTTTCCTGTGTCTGCCTTGCGCAAACCGCGCACCCCGATCTCCCCAAGCGTGTAGGATGAGCCTGTTTTTAACGCAGCGGGCGGTCAAGCATGTACCACGGTGAACGGTTCAACAGCATTTCCCATACGGTGGGCGCCGCGCTGGCGGCCATCGGCGGCGTCATCCTGATCGTCGCGGCGGCCCGCACGGGCGACCCCTGGAAAATCGTCAGCTGCAGCGTGTATGCGGCCATGCTGCTGACCCTGTACCTCACTTCCACCCTGTATCACAGCGTGCGCGGCAAGGCCAAGGCCGTGCTGCAGCGGCTCGACCATTGCGCCATCTACCTGCTCATCGCGGGCACCTACACGCCCTTCATGCTGGTGACCCTGCGCGGGCCGTGGGGCTGGTCGCTGTTCGGCGTCGTCTGGGGCCTCGCGCTGTTTGGCATCGTGCAGGAATATGTGTACGCGAAAGGCGCGCGCATCCTGTCGCTGGTGATTTACGTGGCCATGGGCTGGCTCATCGTCATCGGCATCAAGCCGCTGCTGGCGGCGCTCGAGTGGAACGGCTTCCTGTGGCTGGTGGCGGGCGGGCTGTGCTACACGGGCGGCATCGCTTTCTACGCCACCGACCACAAGCTGCGCCATGGCCACGGCATCTGGCATTTGTTCGTGCTGGCCGGCAGCAGCTGCCATTTTATCGCCATTTTGTTCTACGTTGCCTGACGTTGCCTGCAGCCATCACTGTTGCCGTGATTCCATTATAATGGCGCGATATGTGAAAATAGCGCAACAATGCGGCAATAATAAGGCAACAATGGATATCAATTCGGACGACCTGAAAATCTTCGTCACCGTCATCGACAGCGGCACCCTGAGCGCGGCCGCCGTGCACCTGGGACAAACCACCTCGGGCGTCAGCCGCGCCCTGTCGCGGCTGGAAGACAAGCTGGCCACGTCGCTGCTGACGCGCACCACGCGGCGCATGGAGCTGACGGAAGAGGGGCAGCTGTTCCTGGACAAGGCGCGCGCCATCCTCGCCTCGATGGAAGACGTGGAAGAGTCGATCCGCATCCGCCGCCAGAAGCCGGCCGGGCGGCTGTCCGTCGATGCCGCCTCGCCCTTCATGCTCCACTGCGTGGTGCCGCACGTGGCCGAGTTTCGCGCCATGTACCCGGACATCCGCCTGGAGCTGACCAGCAACGACCAGATCGCCGACCTGCTCGAACACCGCACCGATATCGCCATCCGCATCGGCGCGCTGGTCGATTCGACCCTGCATGCGCGCGCCCTGACTGCCAGCCCGCTGCACGTGCTGGCCACGCCCGCCTACCTGGCACGCCACGGCGAACCGGCCACGCCGGAAGACCTGTCCGGCCATGCGCTGCTGGGCTTTGCCCAATACGACCTGGGGAATAACTGGCCGCTGCAGCACGCCGCGGGCAACAGCCTGCAGATCGTGCCCGCGCTGGCCGCCTCCAGCGGCGAAACCCTGCGCCAGCTGGCCCTGCACGACCAGGGCATCGTCTGCCTGTCCGACTTCATGACGCGTGACGACATCGCCGCCGGCCGCCTGGTGAAAGTGCTGCAGCCATTCTACACGGGCTACCGCCAGCAGATCCACGCCGTCTACTACCGCAATACGCAGCTGGCGCAGCGCATCAGCTGCTTCCTCGAATTCCTGCAACAGAAGCTGTAAGGCCCGGACATGAGCGCACATGGCATGCAATGCCCCACCTGCGACGGATATGGCGACCTGGTGCACGCCACGGTCCGCCAGACGGGCCAGCAGGTGATCGTTTGCACGGAATGCGATTTCGTGTGGCCGCATCCCGAGCAGGACATTGATCCGGCGCATGCCACGGATGTGGCATCCCTGCTGGCGCAATCCGGCCTGGACGACGACTGGGACGAGCTCGAACTTGGGGCAAGGGTGCCTGCCCGATAGCCCGTGATGGCTGCCCAGCGCAGCATCAGCGGTTTCTGGCATTCCCGCAGCAACAGCTGCAGTGGTCACGTGAGAATGTACGTATTTCTTATCAGATCAGACATGTTAGCATGTTGCAACTCAATATATTGCAAAAAAAACATGAAAAAACCTCTTTTCCTGATTGTCTTGCTGTGTGCGTCCAGTTCTGGTGCAGCCGAGATCACTTACGCTGGCGAGGCGGATTGCCGCGTTGCAGAGCATGCGCGGGTTGCCGGGCACGTGGCGTACTGGAGTGGTGCCTGCAAGGAAGGCTATGCCAGCGGACCTGGTGCATTGCAGTGGAGCAAGGACGGCAAGGCGACGGAACGCTATGAAGGTGTGTTGAGCGAGGGGAGGCCGGAGGGCGAAGGCATCGCGCAGTGGGCGGATGGTAGCTTGCATAAAGGCAACTATCAGAGTGGCATGCTGGAGGGCCCTGGCCTGATCGTATTTGCGGACAAGGCAAAGATGACCGCCACATTCGAGCGCGATACGCCAGCCGGTCCCGTGACGGTGACAGCGCGAAATGGCAACCGCTATGAGGGGGGCTGGCAGAATGGTCCGGAAGGCAGCGGCAGCATGACATTTGCGTTGGGCGGCATCTACCGGGGCGCTTGGCACGAAGGGCATCCTATGGGGGACGGCGAAATACTATACCCGAACGGACAAGTGCTGAAGGGACGCTTCCATGGCAGCTTTCAGCTGACGCAACAGCCTGGGGAGCTTGCGACACCGAGGCTGTATGACATCAAGCAGAAAGACGGATACATCGGCTCGAATATTCCGCCGGTTGTCAGCAGCGGTCATGTCGTACCGCCGGAAAAATCGTATGCCGAGTTGACGGGGGAGCAGCAAACGCTCATCAAGCGCCATTACCCCGTGTTGCAGGATGATGATGTGCCGCCCTATCGGAAAAGGGCCAGCTGCCCGTGTTTCGCGCCATGCGCCATCTGATTTCGTATGGGGGCATTACCGGTGTATTGCGTGCCAATGTCAGTATCAACGAAAATGGCGTGCCACAGAGCGTCGCCATGCTGGAAAGTCCCGACAGCGAGGCTACTAGGCTGGCAGCGTCTGTCTTTATGCTCACCAAATATACGCCAGGCCGATGCGCGGGCCAACCCTGCGCGATGGTGGTGCCGTTCAGTTTTTCGCTCAGTTTCATGCAGTAGCGTCGCGGGCGGGCCACAACTGCTGCATGCCTGTCATTTTGCATGAGTGAGATACATACATTGCTGAAATAGTTTCCATTGTTCACGGCTGCAGGGCTGCCGATAAGCCGGACGCATGATGCTGAAGGGCCTGATTCAGGCGACCACGCTGATGTCGCTGCGCAGCAGCTGTTCCACTTCATGCGCGGGCAGCGGCCGGCTGAAATAATAGCCTTGCGCTTCGTCGCAACCGTGGCTGCGCAGATAATCGAGCTGCTCCGCCGTTTCCACGCCTTCGGCCACCACGCGCAGTTTCAGATTGTGCGCCAGCGCGATGATGGAGACGACGATGGCCGCGTCGTCCGCGTCGCGCGCCACGTCGTTGATGAAGCTGCGGTCGATCTTCAGCACGTCGATGGGGAAGGTGCGCAGGTAGGCGAAGCTGGAATAACCGGTGCCGAAATCGTCGATCGACAGCTGCACTCCCAGCGCCTTCATGTCGTGCAGCTGGCTCACGGCCAGCGCCACATCGTGCATGAACAGGCTTTCCGTCAATTCCAGTTCCAGGCAGGCCGGCGCCAGGCCCGTTTCAAGCAGCACTGCGGCGATCGATGCCACCAGATTCGGCTCGTTGAACTGGCGCGCCGACAGGTTCACGGCCAGGCGCAGATTGTCCAGCCCCGCCATATGCCAGGCCTTGACCTGGGCGCACGCTTCGCGCATGACCCAGGCGCCGATCGGCACGATCAGGCCCCTATCCTCGGCCAGCGCGATGAAGCGGTTCGGCGCCACCATGCCCAGGTCCGGATGCTGCCAGCGCAGCAGCGCCTCCACGCCGACGATGCGCCCGCTGGCCAGGTCCAGCTGCGGCTGGTAATGCAGCACGAACTGCTCGCGTTCGAGGGCGGCGTTGCGCAGCGCCGTCTCGATGCGCAGGCGCTCCAGGGTGGCCTGGTTCATGGCCGTCGTGTAGAACTTGATGTTGTTGCGGCCCTGTTTCTTGGCGCAGTACATGGCGATGTCGGCCTGCTCGATCAGGTTCTGCGTTTCGCCATTCAGGGTCACGTCGCCGGGGGCGTCGTAGCGCGACATGTCGTAGACGGCCACGCCGATGCTGCAGGTGACGAAGAACTCCTTGCCATCTAACAATACCGGCTGGGCCACGGCATCCATCACGCGCTGCACGATGGCGGCGCTGAGGGTTTCATCGGCCTGTTCGCACAGGATGGCGACGAATTCATCGCCGGACAGGCGCGCCACCGTATCGGTTTCGCGCAGGCTGGCCTGCAGGCGCGTGGCGATGGTTTTCAGCAGCAGATCGCCGGCCTTGTGACCCAGGCTGTCGTTGACGAACTTGAAGCGGTCGAGGTCGATCAACAGCACCCACAGCGCGCGGTTCTTGCGGCGCGACAGGGCCATCGCTTGCGCCAGGCGGTCGCGCAGCAGGGCGCGGTTGGGCAAGCCCGTCAGCACGTCGTGGTGGGCGATGTGCTGGATTTGCTGCTCGGCCAGCTTGCGTTCCGTGATTTCGGAACCCGTGCCCCGGTAGCCGCGAAACTCGCCCAGTTCGTTGAACAGCGGTTCGCCATTGACGCTGAACCAGCGCAGCTGGCCATTGCGGTCCTGCATCGCGTATTCGAGGTTGGAAAAGGGCAGGTGGGCTTCCAGGTTGGCGATATGCTGCTTGCCCCAGCGCGAATTGCGCATCTCCGGGTTGTTGTCCCAGCGCGTCATGCCGATGAAGCGTTCCAGCGGCATGTTCGACTTGTCCGTGAAACCGCTGGTGATGTGGGTGAAGCAGAAGTTGGCGTCCTGTTCCCAGTACCAGTCCGAGGACAGGGCCAGCAGGCGGCGGAAGCGCTTTTCGCTTTCCTGCAAGGCGCGCTCGGTGCGCTGGCGCGCCCGCACGTCGGCGCTGAGCAGCTCATTGCTGCGCTTGAGGTCGGCCGTGCGCTGCTCCACCAGCAGTTGCACGCGGCGCGAGCGCTGCGTCAGCGACTGCACGAAGGCGGCCGTCAGCATGCTGAACAGCAAACCCATGATCAGGGTGAACAGCGAACCCAGGTGGTCGGCCAGGAAGGGGCGCGGATGGGCCACCACGCGCACATGCCACGGCCGGCCGGCGGAAACGAAGGCCCGGTCGTAATGGCTGTGGTAGGCAAATTGCAGCCAGCGTGGCAGCGATTCCCAGGCGCCGCCCGCTTCGACAGCAGGCGCCTGGCCATGCCGGAAGATCAATTGGCGCGGGTCGGCGCCGGCGTCGGCATAGACGCTCAGTTCGAGCTGCGGGTCGCCCAGCAAGTCGGCGCCGGCGAGGATTTTCTGCACCAGTTCCCCGGCACGCACGATGACCGCCGTATCGCCGATCAGCGCCGCGCGCCGCTGCGGTACCGTCTGCAGGGGCACGCCGTGGCGGTACACGGGACGCACGATGACGAAGCCCTGCTGCGGTCCCTGCGCCAGGGCCAGCAGGCCGGTGGCGGTGGTCTGGCCGCTGATGATCGCCTGCTCCAGCGCACGCGCCAGCACGCCGTTCGGGCTGACGTTCAGGCCGAAGGCGGGGCGGTTGCCCTGCAGGGGCTCGAGGTAGTCCACCACCAGGTAGCTGGCGCGCGTCGTCGCGGGCACGATGACGCCGTCGTGCATTTCCGTCATGGCGTAATCGGGCACGATGCGCCGCAGCCCGGCCTCGAAGGCGTCGCGCTGGGCATGCGGCACGATACGGT
Source organism: Janthinobacterium sp. TPC_1 (assembly GCF_056037845.1). Lineage (NCBI taxonomy): Bacteria > Pseudomonadati > Pseudomonadota > Betaproteobacteria > Burkholderiales > Oxalobacteraceae > Janthinobacterium > Janthinobacterium sp. TPC_1. The sequence goes on from NZ_CP195157.1 coordinate 3,933,562, forward strand.
GGAAATTGAAGGCCTGGATGAACGGGTGGCGCTGCAGCAGCGGCGTGGTGAAGGCATGGAACTGCTCGCGCGTGACGGGCACGACGGCGGAAAACAGCTGGTTCGTCGTCGTCAGCACCTCGACCGCATCGTCGAGCCCCTGCTCGATGGCGGCCACCCTGGCACCGGCGCGCTGCTGCAGGCTCAGGCCCATCTTGTCGTATTCGAGCTGGCTGATGGCGGCGAACAGCACGGCCGTCACGCTGACGCCGCAGGCGAAGGTCAGCGCGGCCGCGGCGGAAATCGACAATGGCAGGCGGCCACGCAGCATGGGTTTTCCTATCTCACTTCATGGACACAATTGCTCGGCAGCACCTGCGGGCCCGCGCAGGCCGTAGTTTGTCATAAACCACATCCATCATGCGAATTTTGCACCAGATCGCTGCTAATAAGCAACAATATCTATGGCCATGGCGGACGACTATCAGTTGTCGGGTGCGCCTGATTGCCGGCGCAAGCGCCACAACTGCCATGCCGGCAGCCAGCGGTTCAGGAACGCCAGGCCGCATACCCGGCGCCAGCGCACCAGCCGCACCATGCGCACGGCGCGGCCCGCCCCGAGCTTGTCCGGCCTGGCGGCGAAGAGGATGCGGTTGTTGCCGGCGATGCCGTCGAACTGGCACACGGCGCCGCGGAAGGTCAGCATCAGGCGTTCCAGCATGGCGGGGTAGTGCTCGTCATAACTGAACAGGTTGGCCACCAGCACGCCGCCGGGCAACAGGGTGCGCAGGCAGTCCGCATAGAAGCGCGCGCTGCCCAGGGCCGGCGGCAGGCCCGTTTCGTCATAGCCGTCGAGCAGCAGCACGTCGGCGCAGCCCGGATGCTGGCGGATATAGCTGACGGCATCCGTCTCGATGATGCGCAGGCGCGCGTCGTCGGGCGGCAGCATGAATTGCTCGCGCAGGGCGATCACGTCGGCGCGCAGTTCCAGCACCGTGATGCGCGTTTCGGGCAGGTGCCGGTGGCAGAATTTCAGCAGCGAGCCGCCGCCCAGGCCCACCATCAGGATGTGGCGGGGATGCGGCACGAACAGGGTAAAGCACATCATGGCGCGCGCATAGCGCAGCAGCAGATGGTCGGGGCGCGACAGCAGCATTTCGCTCTGGATCATGCCTGGCTGGAATTCCAGCCGGCGCCGGTCGCCGCAGGTATGCACCTGCGGGGCAAGTGGGGTGGTGCTTCTGTTTTCCGGCATGGGGCGACTTCGCTGAGTGGACAGGGGGAGATGCTTTGTTGCATTCAGAGAAATCTGATAAGCTCCCGTGAGCATACCCGATTAATCCGCGCCGAGCATGCGTAACGGTACGCGGCGGCACGGCCGCGCAGTCGGGCACCATGGAGACAAGCATGTTTTTGGATCACCCCATCATTACGGCGACGAACAGTTTTACCGAACCTGACCGCATCGAGCGGCTGACGCGCGTGTATGGTTACGCGGCGGCGCTGGCCGACCAGGCCGAAAATTTCGGCTTCATTGAAAAAGTGGCGCAAAATCCACGATCACAAGGGCACCCTCATCGTGTTCTGGCATGAAGTTCCCAGCGACGTGGAAAAGCAGTATTTCGTGCAGGCCTGGGCCAGCAAGGTCGGCGACGGCAGCACCAATGTCGAACACGAGATCTGACCCGGCGCGGCGCGCCAGCGCGGCGATACTGTAAGCCATGGATATCAAGACCCTGGTACTGGCCCTGGCGCTCGGCAACCTGAGCCTGTGCGCGGCCCTGTTCTTCTTCGAGTACGAGCGCAAGAAGTCGCTCAGCATGTCCACCTGGGCGGTGGCCAAGCAATGCCAGGCCGTGGCCTGGTGTTTGCTGTATTTTCGCGGCGTGCTGCCCGATTTCCTCTCCATCCTGCTCGGCAACAGCCTGCTGTTTGCCGGCATGGCGCTGGACGCGGGCGCGCTGTGGCAGGCGGCCGGACGCAGCGGCTGGCGCCGCTACATATTGCCGGCGCTGGGCGCGGCGATCGGCCTGTTTGCCGCCTGCTACCTGTTCGACGTGGCGCCATTGCTGCGCAGCGCCGGCGGTTCGCTGATCGTGGCCGGCTTTTTCCTCGCTGGCGTGGCGGCGCTGTGCCTGAAATGGCGCGAGGCGAGCATGCTGCGCCGCTTCCTCGTCGTCAGCATGGGCCTGCTGTCTGCTGCTGATCGCGGCGCGCGGCGTGCTCGCCGCCGCCGTCCCGGCTTTTGACGCGGAGCTGCTGCAGCTGGCCGGTTTTGGCGCCCTGTACCTGATGATGCTGACGAACGCCTTCGGCTATCTGCTGCTGTCGCGCGAAAAACTGGGCGGCGAACTGGCGCGCCTGGAAGTGCTGGACGCGGCCACGGGCGTGCCGAACCGGCGCGGTTTTTACCAGGCGCTGGCGCCGTGGATGGCGCTGGCGCGCCGGCCCGGCTTGCCGACGGCGCTGGTGGTGCTCAATATCGACCATTTCAAGCGCGTCAACGACAGCTATGGCCATCCGGTGGGCGATGCGGTGCTTAAAACCATCGTCGACACGTGCCGCCAGCAGCTGCGCGACAGCGACCTGATGGGCCGCCTGGGCGGCGCCGAATTCGCCATCCAATTGCCGCGCACGAGCCTGGCCGATGCACTGATGGTGGCCGAGCGCATCCGCGCCGCCGTCGAGGCGCTGCCCGTCAGACGGACGGAGCGCGCCGTGCTGCAGCTGACGGCCAGCCTGGGCGTGACCACCATCCGCGCCGAAGACAGCACCGTCAGCCTGTTCAAGCGGGCCGACGAGGCGCTGCAGGCGGCCAAGCAGGCGGGCCGCAACAGGGTGGTGGAGGCGCAGGGCTCCAGCACCCTCGATATATAAACCGGACTAATAAACCGGATTATTTCTTGCGCGAGCCCAGCCAGCTCGGTTCCTTGCCGCACTCCTTGGGCAGGAACAGGGCGCCCAGGCCGGGATCGCAGCGCCGGTCCGGCGCCTTCATCGGCTCGACGGTGAGCCATTCGCTCTTGGGCAGTATCTTTTCTTCGCGTGGCGCCACGGGCGGCGCGGGCGGCAGGCTGTCTTGCCAGCGTGCCTCTGCGGCGGGCGCGGGCGGGGTGGCCCAGTTTGCATCCACCTGCGCTGCCTGCGTTGGCGGCGCAGGCGGCGTGTCCGCATGCGCGGCGGCGCACAGCAGGCTGCTCGCGAAGATGGCTAATACGGTGACGGTGCGCGTGGCTGCGCTGCTTGCTCGTTTCATGGTGTGTCCTTGGTCGGTGGCGGGAGGGCCTGCCCTGCAGTATGACGGATTCAGGAAGTAAAAAGACAAGGAAATTGCAACGGCATGTTACCAAAGGGACTATAGTTACTGGTAGCAAGCAGGTGCACTGTGGCAAGGTGATTGAAAGGTGAGCCAGGCGCGGGCGCCGGCACCCGGACATGTGCATTCCCTAACATTCATTTAAGCTAAGCAAGTTATGCTGTGGGGTGCACGCTCGCCCCTCTTGTCGTCCGCACCGCAGTTCCCCTTTCTTACTCTTGCCAGGCCCATAATGAAAATGCTCAAATCCCTGCCTGTATGGCCGCTTGCCGCCCCGCTTGCCGGCTGGCTGTTCCTGTTCGGTTCCACCTTCAATGTCGGCGGCTACTACCAGATCCTGCTGGTCGCTGGCCTGATCGGCAGCGTGCTGGCCGCCGTGTACCACGCGGAAGTGGTGGCGCACCGCATCGGCGAACCGTATGGCACCCTGGTGCTGGCGCTGGCCGTAACCCTGATCGAGGTGGCGCTGATCGTCTCGCTGATGCTGGCCGGCGGGCCGGAGACGACGGGCCTGGCGCGCGACACCGTGTTTGCCGCCATCATGATCATTTTGAACGGCATCGTCGGCATCTGCCTGTTGCTGGGTGCCGGGCGCCATCGCGAGCAGACTTTCGGCTTGCTGGGCGTGAGCGCCTCGCTGGCCACCCTGGCCGCCATCGCCATTCTGACCTTGGTGCTGCCGAACTACACCTCGAGCGCCGCCGGCCCCTTCTACAATTCCAGCCAACTCATTTTCATCGCCGTCATCTCGCTGGTCTTGTACGGCACCTTCGTGCTGGTGCAGACGGTGCGCCACCGCGACTACTTCCTGCCCAAGGAAGCCGTCGGCGACGAAGAGGTGCATGCGGCGCCGCCCACGCCCACCGTCGCCTGGGTCAGCGCCGGCGCGCTGCTGGTGTGCCTTGGAGCCGTGGTGCTGCTGGCCAAGTCGCTGGCGCCCGCGCTGGAGACGGCGATTGCCGCCATGGGCGCGCCGAAAACCCTGGTCGGCATCGTCATCGCCGCCATCGTGCTGCTGCCCGAAGGCCTGGCCGCCGTGCGCGCCGCGCGCGCCAACCGTCTGCAAACGAGCTTGAACCTGGCGCTCGGCTCCGCGCTGGCCAGCATCGGCCTGACGATACCCGCCGTGGTGGTCGTGTCGCTGGCCACGGGCCTGACGATTACCCTGGGACTCGATATCAAATCGACAGTGCTGTTGCTGCTGTCGCTGATGGTGGCCACCCTGTCGCTGGGGCACGGGCCGCACCACGGTCATGCAGGGCACGGTGCACCTGGTGATTTTCGCCGTTTATTTATTTACCACCATCGTGCCGTAAGCGCCACGGCTGGCCGCCGTTTTGTCACAATCCTGTCACGCCGCTGTCATACGATGAGGGTAGTGTGGTAGGATTTTTAAATCGTCTAAATGATTTATATAGTTTAGCAACTGATTTTGCCAACTTTTTTCAGTTGGTGCAGCAATGACAAGACAAGAGGCCAGTATGTATGCAGCGGTGGACCTGGGGTCCAACAGTTTTCGTTTACACGTCGGCAAGCATGATGGCGACACCATCCGCGTGGTCAAGAGCGTGCGCGACCCGATACGCCTGGCCGCCGGCCTGGACACCAATGGCGACCTGACCGAGGCGGCCATGCAGGGCGCGCTGGCCTGCCTGCAGCGCTTTCGCGCCATCCTGGCAGGTTTCGAGCTTGAAGCCGTGCGCGTGGTGGCCACGTCGGCCATGCGCGTGGCGCGCAACGGCGCCGTCTTCCTGCCGCTGGCAGAGCAAGCCATCGGCTACCCGATCGAAATCATCTCGGGCGAGGAAGAGGGGCGCCTGATCTACATGGGCGTGGCCAATGCGCTGGCCATTCCCGGCGAACGCCGCCTGGTGATGGATATCGGCGGCGGTTCGACCGAACTGATACTGGGGCGCGGCAACGATATCGAGCGCGTCGAGTCGTTCAGCCTGGGCACGGTCAAGCAAAGCCTGTCGTTCTTCATCGGCGGGCGCATCGACGCGCCGTCGTTCGAGGCGGCCATCCTGTCGGCGCGCAGCCATTTCGAGGATGCCGCGCCGCCGTACCACCCGCAGCACTGGAAGACGGCCTACGGCTCTTCCGGCACCATCCGCACCATCGCCGACATCATCGCCCGCAATAAGCTTGGCGACGGCTTGCTTACCAGCGCCAGCCTCGACGCGCTGGCGCGGCGCTTCATCGAACTCGGTCACACCAGCCGCATCGACATGCCCGGCCTGCTGCGCCCCGACCGCGCCAGCACCATCGTCGGCGGCCTGGCCATCTTGATCGGCCTGTTCCGCGAACTGGCGATTCCCGCCATGACGCCGATCGAGGCGGGCCTGCGCATGGGCGTGATGTGGGATTTGTACCTGCGTTCGACCAAGCGCGACCGCCGCGAACAGTCGGTGCAGGGCTGCATGGAGAAATTCCACATCGACCAGCAGCGCGCCGGCCGGGTGGCGCAGCAGGCGCTGGCCCTGTACGCACAGCTCAAGCCCACCTCCGACGCCCTGGTGAAAAGCCTGCGCTGGAGCAGCCTGCTGCACGAGGTGGGGCTGGCCGTGTCGCAGACGGGCTACCACAAGCACGCGTCCTACATCGTGGAAAACGCGGACTTGCCCGGCTTTACCACGCGCGAACAGAAGACCATGAGCCGCTTGATCCTGGCGCAGAAGGGCAACCTGCGCAAGATCGGCGAAGTGCTGTCCGACCCCGATTTCGCCAAGGCCGTGCTGGCGCTGCGCCTGTCGATTTTGCTCATGCATGCGCGCATCGAGGCCGATTTCAGCGAACTGCGCCTGCGCATGAAGAGCCGCATCGAGCTCGACATCAAGCGCGGCTGGGTGGCGCACCATCCCACCGTGTCGTTCTGGATCGAGAAGGAGCAGGAATTCTGGGACGAGGTCGGGGTCGATTTCACCATCCGCGCCAGCGCGTGAGAGGGTGTCTGTCGTGCGCATGGTTTGATGTGCAGCAAGCAAGATTTCAAAAAACAGTATATATTGTTTATATTATTGATTAGATTGGAAAATCCATGACCAAAACCGTTCCAGTGAAAAAGGCCGACAGCGCGCCTGTATCGATGTTCCCCACCAGCGCATCGATCAATGCGGCAGCGGCCAAGGCCGCACCGGCCAGCAAACCTGTCGCCAAACCTGCGGCGAAGGCGGCCGCCAAGCCGGTGGCCAAAGCCGCCGTCAAGCCAGTGGCTGCCAAACCCGCCGCAGCAAAGCGGCAGCAGCCAAGCCTGTTGCCGCCAAGCCTGCCGTAGCCAAGGCGCCAGCCGCCAAGCCGGCGGCCAAGGCCGTCGTTGCCAAACCCGTTGCCAAGCCTGCCGCCAAAGCTGTCGCCAAGCCAGCCGCGAAAGCCGCTGTCAAGCCAGTTGCCACAGCCGCCAAGCCGGTAGCGAAAGCCACGGCCAAACCGGCGGCCAAAGCTGCTGCCAAGCCCGCCGCCGTGAAAAAGGCGCCAGCCGCCAAGGTCGCCGCCGTCAAGGAAAAAGCCCGCAAGCCGAAACTGGTGCGCGACAGCTTTACTATGCCGGAAGCGGAATACGAGGTATTGGGCCAGGTCAAGAAAGCCTGCCTGAAAGCCGGTTTCGAGATCAAGAAAAGCGAATTGCTGCGCATCGGCGTGGCGCTGATCAGCCAGATCGACCTGGCCACGCTGCAAAACGTGCTGGCCGGCTTGCCGCAGCTGAAAACGGGCCGTCCGAAGAAGGATTGATGGCGCGGGCAGGGGCCGCCCCCGCTTGCCCATTCTGGTTTACCATGGGGCCTGTGATAGTTCCCCATGGTTGCCATGTCAGAAGATACCAATACCGAACGCGCCGGCTTCGTCGAGCGTTCCATCGTCCGCCACAAGGCGGGCGTCTCTACCCCAGCCATCGACCACGTCGCCGAGGAAATCCCCGTCGCGCTGGTCTTCAATGGCATTTCCCACGTCGTCATGATGGCCACGCCGCGCGACCTGGAAGCGTTCGCGTATGGTTTCGCGCTGACGGAAGGCGTGGTGGCATCGGCTGCCGCCATCTTCGATTGCGAAGTGTTCCTGCGCTCCGACTCCGCCGAAGTGGCCTTGACCATCGCGCAAGAGGATTTCATGCGCCTGAAGGACCGGCGGCGCCAGTTGACGGGCCGCACGGGTTGCGGCGTGTGCGGCATCGACAGCATCGACATGCTCGACTTGCAGCCTGCGGCGCTGCCGCCGTCCCTGATCCGCGTCGACTTGCCGGCCGCGCTGGCGCGTGCCTCCGCGGGCTTGCGCGAACGCCAGGCGCTGATGCGGGAAACGGGCGGCGTGCACGCTGCCGCGTGGTGCGCGCCAGACGGCGACATCGTGCACGTGTTCGAGGATGTCGGCCGGCATAACGGCCTCGACAAGCTGATCGGCCACCTCGCACTGAACGGCGCCGACATGCGGCGCGGCTTCGTCTTCCTGTCCAGCCGCGGCAGCTATGAGCTGGCGCGCAAGGCGGCGCGCATGCAGATTCCGCTGCTGGCGACGATTTCCGCCCCCAGTTCTCTGGCCATTTCCATCGCCGCGCAGGCGGGCATGAAGCTGGTGGGCTTCTGCCGCCAGGAGGCGTACGTGGACTACACGCCCGGCATCAGCATCTAAGCGGCAGAACGCTGCAGCAGCACCGGCACGGATTTCGACGTGGGCGTGCCGGCGCCGTCGGCCGTGCTGGCCAGCGGCACCAGCGCATTCGTCTCGGGGTAATACGCGCCCAGGCAGCCGCGCGGGATGTCATAGGCGACCAGGCGGAAACCGTCGGCGCGGCGCGCCACGCCGTCGTCCCAGGCGCTAATCATATCGATCATGTCGCCATCCTTAAAACCCAGCATGGCGATATCGGCCGCATTCGCGAAGACGACCTTGCGCGTGCCGTACACCCCGGTAGCGGTCGTCCATGCCGTAGATGGTGGTGTTGTACTGGTCGTGCGAGCGCGTGCTCATCAACACCATCAGGCGTTCGCCATGGCGCGCGCGGGCGCGGTGCAGCGGCGTATCGAGGTCCAGCGGGGCGACGAGGAAGCTGGCCTTGCCGCTGGCCGTCTTCCACACGCGCTCGCGCGAAGCCACCGTCAAATGAAAACCGCCCGGCTGCGCCACCCTGGCGTTGTAGTCGTAAAAATCGTCAAACACCTTTTCGATATCGTCGCGGATGCGCGCATAGTCGGCCGCATACGCGCGCCAGTCCACCAGGGCGCTGCCGACCGTCGTCGCTTGGCCATGCCGGCCACGATGGCCACTTCCGAGCGCAGCTGCGGCGAGGCGGGCGCATTGCGGCCATACGAGATATGCACCATGCTCATCGAGTCTTCCACCGTCACGCCCTGCGCCACGCCGTGCTGCAGGTCGATCTCCGTGCGGCCCAGGGTGGGCAGCAGCAGGGCTTCACGGCCGATGACCAGGTGGCTGCGATTGAGCTTGGTGGCCACCTGCACCGTCAGCGCGCACTGGCGCAGCGCGGCAAAGGTCAATGGCGTATCGGGCGTGGCGGCGGCGAAATTGCCGCCCAGCGCGATGAACACTTTTACCTCGCCGCGCCGCATGGCTTCGATGGTGGCCACCACGTCGTGGCCGTGCGCGCGCGGCGGCGCGAAGCCATACACCTGGCCCAGGCGGTCGAGGAAGGCGTTTGTGGGCTTTTCCTCGATGCCCACCGTGCGGTCGCCCTGCACGTTGGAATGGCCGCGCACGGGGCATAGCCCGGCGCCCGGCTTGCCGATCTGGCCGCGCAACATCATCAGGTTCGACAGCATGCGGATGGCCGCCACGCTGTGCTTGTGCTGCGTCAAACCCATGCCCCAGGTGGCGATGATGCGCTTGCCCTTGACGACAATGTCCGTCAATGCCTCGATCTGCGCGCGCGCCACGCCCGACTCCCGCAGCAGCAGTTCCCAGCTTTCTGCACGCAGGTCGTCGCGGAAGGCGTCGAAGCCGCTGCAGTGCTCAAGAATGAAAGCGTGGTCGATGACGGCCGGCGCGCCGGCCGCCTGCGCCGCATCGTCATGCTCGACGACGCGCTTGGCGACGGCCTTGATCAGGGCGAAATCTCCGCCCAGTGTCGGTTGCACGAACAGGCCGGCCAGGCGCGTGCTGCCCAGTGTCGCCATTTCCAGCGCGCTTTGCGGGTCCATGAAGCGCTGCAAGCCCCGCTCGCGCAGGGGATTGATGGAAACGATGCTGCCGCCGCGGCGCGCGCACTCGCGTAGTTCGCCCAGCATGCGCGGGATGGTTGGTGGCGGGATTCTGGCCGAAAATCAGGATGGTGTCGGCCAGTTCGAAGTCGGCCAAAGTCACCGTGCCCTTGCCGATGCCCACGGTGGCCGGCAAGCCGCGGCTGGTCGCCTCGTGGCACATATTGGAGCAGTCGGGGAAGTTGTTCGTGCCGTACAGGCGCGCCATCAGCTGGTACAAAAAGGCCGCCTCGTTGCTGGCGCGTCCCGAGGTGTAGAACGCAGCCTGGTTCGGGTCGGGCAGGGCGCGCAGGTGGCGCGCCACGAGGGCGCAGGCGTCATCCCAGGCGATCGGCACGTAGCGGTCGCTGGCGGCGTCGTAGACCATCGGTTCGGTCAGGCGGCCGTATTGTTCCAGCGCGTAGTCCGATTGTTCCAGCAGCTGCGTGACGGTGCGGCTGGCAAACAGCTCCGGGCCGGCGCGGCGGCTGGTCGCTTCGGCGGCGACGGCCTTGGCGCCGTTTTCGCAAAAGGCGAACGTGGCAGCGTGGTTGCGGTCGGGCCAGGCGCAGCCGGGGCAATCGAAGCCGTCCGGCTGGTTTTGCGCCAGCAGCGCCTTCAGGTTCCCGGGCGCGACCCGCTCCTGGCGCAGGCTGATGGCCATGTGTTTCAGGGCGTCCCAGCCGGCGGCAGGCTTGGTATAGGGGGTGATGCGGGGCGCTTCGTGATCGTCCATCGTGGCTTTCCGGAAGGGGAGTGTGGTAATTATGCACGATCCCCGCATGGCATTGACTTGCGTCATGGAAATGACATTCGGCTGTCATTTTCCTGACATATTAGGCAAGTACGCTGGAGTCGTCTTGATCACAGGGATGAAACCATGCAAAACATAATCGCATCAAACGAAGCCAAGGCCCGGCCGGTCCAACTGGTGCTGAGCCAGGCCACTACAGCGGCGGAATTGCGCGAAGTCCAGCGTTTGCGTTACAAGGTGTTTATCGAGACCATGGGCCTGACGTCGCTGGCGAATGCCGATGGCCTCGACAGCGATGAATTCGACGCGCATTGCGACCACCTGATCGTGCGCGACGCCGATACCCTGAAAGTGGTGGGCACCTACCGCGTGCTGAGCGCGGCCAAGGCAGCCAAGATCGGCCGCCTGTATTCGGAAAACGAGTTCGACCTGAGCCGCCTGAAGAACCTGCGCGGCCGCATGGTCGAAGCGGGCCGCGCCTGCATCCACCCGAAATACCGCGGCGGCAGCGTGATCATGCTGCTGTGGTCGGGCCTGGCCGAGTACATGCGCCGCGAGCGCTGCGACTACCTGGTCGGCTGCGCCAGCATCAGCCTGGCCGATGGCGGCCATAACGCCGTCGCCGTGTACCAGGCGCTGGCCGAAAAGCACATGGCCCCAAGCGAGTACCGCGTCACGCCGCACCTGCCTTTCCCCATCCATCAGGTGGAAGCGGCGCACAAGCCGCAAGTGCCGCCGCTGATCAAGGGCTATCTGCGTTCGGGCGCCTGGATTTGCGGCGAACCGGCCTGGGATCCTGACTTCGAAAGCGCCGACATGTTCATGATGATGCCGCTGGCGAATCTGGACGAGCGCTATGCGCGCCATTACGGGGTGGTGCCTGGCTAAGAGCGGGCAGTGAAGCCTGCAGCTGGCTGGCCAGCGCCTGCACGGCGCTGCGCAAGCCGGTGTCCGTGCCGCCGGGCGGCAGCAGTTCGAGCAGGAAGCGCAGCGGCGCCGTGATCGCCTCGGGTTCGCCGATGCTGCCGTGGCGCCGCACGGCGTCGTGGTACAGGGCCAGGAAGGCGGCGCGCGCTGGCGCGTCGAGGGGCTGGCCGTCCGGCACCTGCCACAGGGCCGCCAGCAGGGCGGCGCGCACGGGGGCGCTGGCGTCGATGGCGCGGTGTTCGTCCGCGTGGCGCTGGCGCGCATAGGCGATGGCATCGTGCAGCAAGTCGCCCAGCTGCGGATCGAGGGCGCGCCAGGGGCCGCCGTCGCCGTGGGATTTCAGCAGCAGGGCGCCCGCCAGCACCTGGAAAATCAGGTCGCAGTCGGCCACGCCGCTGCGCCGCCGCGCTTCTTCCAGCGCGGCCAGGCAGGCGTCCGTCATGGCGCGCAGGGCCGGCGCGCCGGAGCTTCCTTCGCCGCAGGCCAGGCGCGCCTGCAAGGCCCAGTAGCGCCCCAGCAGGGCCAGGCGCTGCGCCGTGGGCGCCAGCGCCACCAGCAGGTCGATATGCTGTTTTCCGTCCTGCAGCAGCTGGCGTCCCTGTGCCGGATCGGGCACGGCCGGCACGTCGATGCCGGCGCCCGCATCGAGGCCGCACAGGGCCGCGCCCTGGCGTATCTCCAGTTCCGCCCAGTGCGCCAGCGCGCGCAAGCCCACCTTGCCGTCGGCCGCGCTATGCGCCGCCCGATAGTGCTCAATGGCGCGCAGGGTGTTGTCCAGGCCTCCCAGGCCGGCCCGCGTGGCGGCCATGTTTTCGCGGATGTCGGCGCAGCCGAAGAAGCGCGCGCGCACGGCTTCCTCGATGCTGGCCAGCTTTTCCTCGATGGCGGCGCGGCGCGCCGCATCGGCGCCCGCCAGGCGCGCATGCAGGGTTTCCAGGTCGGCCAGCAAATGGCCGTGGTAGTGGTAGTCGGGCGCCTGCCAGGGCCGGCTCTGGGTGTTCGGAAAGCGGTAGCGGTCGTCGCCGTAGGCCTGGTAGGCGCCCCAGGTGTTCGACGCGGGGAACCGCAGATACGCCGCCTCGCGCGCCAGGCGCACGGCGTCGCCGAAGTACTCGCCGCTCAGCATGGCGTGATAAAAACTGTGCGCGAAGATGCTGGCCGCCTCGTCGTCGATGCGCCAGCCGGCCGCGATCACCGCTTGCGAGCCCATTTCGATGAAGGCCGTGGCCAGGCTGGCGGCCAGTTTCGACCATGGCGCGATGGCGTCCGCGCGCATGTCGCCCAGGTGGCAGCAATTGATGAAGACGAATTGCGGCACGCGCTTCAATTTGCCCACCTGCGCCGCCGTCAGCCGCGTCTTCGGTCCCAGCACCAGGCCCGTATGGGCGATGCCGGGGCCGGCCACCTCGCCATGGCCGGCAAGGTGGATGGCGAAATAGCGCTCGTCGAACAGGTGCACCAGCACGCGCTGCGCCTGCGGGCGCAGCAGCTCGCGCACCTGGTAGCCGTACGCGCCGAACATGCGCGCCACGTCCTGCGCCTCGGCCTGCGCGGCGGGCAGCTCGGGCAGGCCGGAATCGGTGTCGCCGATCACCAGCACGCTGTTGCTGGGCGGGCTGACGGCCGGCGGCTGCTCGCGCAGGCTGGCCAGCTGGCGCACCATGCCGATGCGCGTCGACAGGGGGCTTTCCTCGCTGCCCGCCTCGTCGCGCATGAGTTCCCACGGGTAGATGGCGGCGCTCTGGTCGACGGCCAGGATCAGGCCGCGCATCTCGGGGATGGCCGCCTTCAGGCCGTTGGGCAGCATCAGTTCGTACAGGGCGCGCGACAATCCCGGCTGGTCGGTGGTGTTGTCGGTGGCATCCATGATCAGGCCATCGACGGCTTGCCGCTGGTTCGGCTCTTCATCGACGCTGTTGTGGGCGCGGTCCGTCAGCACCGTGAAGCGCAGGGCGCCCGAGAGATCCGCGGCGACGATCTGCACGCGGCGCCAGCCATTGTCGCCGCTCAGGCTGGGCAGGATGCGCCGGTAGCCGCCGGGGCTGTGGCGGATGCGCCGCTCGAACGAGAAGCTGCCCTGGTAGCGCGCCTCGGCCATGATCTGCTCGATGGCCACGGCGGCGGCGATGGCGCGCGCCTCGGACTGTTCATAGATGGCGATGTGGCCGATGCGGCAGGCCATGCCCGCGTCTTCCAGGCGCCGGTTGGCGCTGCGCGCGCCGTCGATCAGGGCGCGCGCGCACAGGGCGATGCTCAAGCCGCCGTAGCCGGAACCGGACAGCAGGCTGGCCACGCGCAAGCCGTGTTCGCCCATCGGCGGCGCGGCCACGTGGCCGGCGGCGCGCACCTGCAGGCAGACGCACGCGTATTCGAGCAGGCCGCCGGCAAAGGCGCGCGCCAGTTCGCCCGGCGTCAGCTCGCCCAGCGCGCCCAGGCCGATGACGATGGCGCCGCCGGGCCGGCGCGCCGCATCGGGCTGCAGCACCACCAGGGCGGAGTCGGGGCGCTGCGGGAAGCGACCCAGCGCGTGGATTTCCTGCAGCTTGCCGGCCAGCAGGCGGTCGAGAAAGCTCATGCTGCCGCGCAGCGATTCGGACGCGTAGCAGCCGCTCATGACGGGCGCATCGGCCGAGGCCATGCTGCCGTGGATGACGGATAGGCTCAGCTGCGGCGCGCGGCTTTCCGGCGCGCTGGCGGGGCCGGCGGCGCCGATGGCCGCGTCGAGCAATTCCTGCGGCTGCGGGTACAGCGGCCTGGCCTCGGGGACGTAGGGATGGAAGCGGGGTGGAACGCCGCCAGGCGCGTGCGGCGGCTGCCGGGACAGGGCTGCCGCCTGGCCGCCCTCGAGCAACTGCGCGAGGGCCGGGTAGTATTCCTTTTGCAGCAGCAGGTCGCCATGCGCCACGGGCAGGTAGCACGCTTCCACGCCGGCCGGCACGGCGCCTTGCCAGGCGGTGCGGCCATCGCCATCCGGCGACCAGGCCGTCTCGATGCCGCCGTCGCGCAGGCGCAGCGCCACCGGCGTGTCGGCGCAGCCGGCCAGGTAGCTGCAATGGCGGGCGTCGAGCGGGGCCGCTTCCAGCAGGGCCACGGTGGCGCGCGCGGCGGCCAGCGCTGGCGCTTCGGGCGCCTGCCAGCCGCCGGGCAGGCCCGCTTGCGCGTCGCCGGCCGCCAGCTGCGCCCAGGCGCCGGCGTCGAAATAGTCGATGCCGCCCGCCTGCGGCCACGGCAGCATGTCGAGCACGCCGGGAAAGGCGCGCACGAAGCCGAGAAACTGGCGCCGCGTGTGCTTCCAGCCGATCCAGCAGGCCAGCATCTGCACCAGCCGGTCGCGTCCCAGCAGCACTTGCACCATCGCCTGCGTGCCCCGGTTGGCCGTGCCCACCTGCAGCAACCGGCTGCCGGGCAGGGCGCCGAAGCGCTGCCAGCGGTCCTTCAGGGCCAGGCGCGCCACCAGCCCGCCCATGCCGTGGGCGACGATGCGCAAGGGCTGGCCGCGCTCTCCGGCGTCGCGCATGGCTTCATCGAGCACGGGCAGGAAGGCGCTGCTGGAGTGCTGCAGCGACAGGCGCCAGTCATAGGTAAAGGGCCGCACTTCCTGGCTTTGCGCGAGAAAGCGGGCAAACGGCTCATAGCAGGACTCGAGCCAGCCGGCGCTGACGATGTGCGGCTGGCCCACTGCCAGGCGTTCGATGCGTCCTTCGACCAGGTTGACGGGGTCGAACCAGATGCGGTTGCTGCCCACTTGCAGATGGCTGCCCAGCATGTCGGGGCAGCAGCAGGGCGATGGGCGCGTGCGCGCGCCGTTTCGGCACTTCGCCGCCGCGTCCCAGCGGGCCATGTTCCATGCCGCTCAGCGGCTGGTGGCAGTCTCGTCGCCCGTGAGCGCCTGCACGGCGGCCAGGCTGGAAGGCGCGCGCTCGAAGTAGTTCAGGTGGTGCGTCCGCGGCCCGCGCAGCAGCAGTTGCCGCACGGGCGTGCTGCGCGTGGCGCCGCCGGCCATCGAGGCGCAATTGACGACCAGGTCGTTCTGTCCGCCGTACAGCTGTTCGCCGAGACAGTCGCCCAGCCACCCCAGCAGGCCCTCGCCGCTGCACGCGCCGGCCAGCACATGCAGCGGACTGGCCACGCGCACGTCGGGCGCATTGAGCAGCGCCACCAGGGGCGAGTCGGGCATCATCGCTTCCAGGCCCGGCAGGATGCGCGCGTCGCAGCGCTGCTGCACCACGGCCAGCAGAAAGGCGGCGGCGCCATCGGGGGCATCGTCCTGCAGCAGGTTGAACATCACGCTGGCCCAGCGGTCCAGCCGGCCCGACATCAGGGTCGTGCCGCGCGTCGGGCATGCCACGCGCACGAAGCGGGTGATGCGGATGGCGCGCGTTTTCAGCTCCACGCCCAGTGCGCGCAGGCGCGCCGCATCCCCGTCGTGGCCGCCGCGTCCGCCCAGCCGCGCCTGCGCCGTGAAGTGCTCGATATCGTGGCTGTTGAAGGCTTCGCCGCCCACCGTGTTTTCGCTCAGGCGCTCCAGGCCGTCGCCCGCCAGGTCGACGGCGCCGCGGCTGTCGATGCGCTGCGCCCGCGCCAGCAATTCTCCCACCAGGCCGCCGCGCGAATGCGTCAGCAGGTGCAGCACGGCGCCGTGCGGCAACTGGCGCACGAGGGTCAGCGCGTTGTCGATGGGGCTTTCGCTGAGGCTGCGGTGCTCATAGCCATAGATGCGGTTGCCGTACTGCGCCGCCAGCTGCGGCGCCAGGCCGTTGCGCCACAGGCCGCCAAAGCTGCGCTGGGTCGATGACGCCGTGCCGTGCAATAGCAGCAGCACCGGTTCCGGCCCGGCGGGCAGGCTGGCGACGGCCGTCATGCTGCCCGCCTCGATGCCGCAGCGGTACAGGCCCAGCCGCTGTTCCAGCTGGCGGTCCTGAAAGGTGCCCGCCGCCGCCAGCGCCGTCATGGCGGCAGCGCCGCAGCGGTACACGCGCACGGCCCGCAGCATCCAGGCGCCCAGGCCGTCGCGGCTGGCGCCGGGCGGCTGGCACGCCGCCTGCGGGCGCAAGGCCAGTCCCACTTCGATGCTGGCGGGCGCGCCGTCGCGTGCCGCCGTGGCCGGCCCCAGATAGCGTGGCAGGTCCAGGCTGCTTGCCAGCAAGGAACTGCCGTCGCACAGCAGCAGCTGCACCACGTCGGCCGGGCCGATATCGAGGGCGATGCGGCAGCTGCCGATGCCGCGCGCGCTCGACAGCACATGGGTCTCGGCATGCCAGCCGGGCGCGGCGGGGCAGTCGCCGGCGCCGGCGAGGGGATCGCGCGTGAGCGTCAGGCGCAGCACGGGCGGCGCAAGAGGGTCGCTGGACATGCGGTTGAGAAAACTGGTTAAAAGCTGACCTTGATGCCTGCGGCGACTGTGCGTGTTGTGTCAGATCAAGTTTGAGTGGAAATGCTGGCGATCGGGAGGGCGGGGCAGGGAGGGGGTGCTGCTGGAGCGGGAAGGCAGAGAAACGGTCAGCATGGTTTGGGCTGGGTCTCTTCGCTATCGTGCCCGGATGCGGTGCGGTGAGCGAACTACGCGAATTTCATGGCAAAAGTTCATGGCGCCGGGGACCTGGGTGCCTGGCATGGCATGACAACAGCGGGTGGTTCAATGGACTGGCGTGGCGGACAGTTCCTTCAGTTCGCGGATGGTGATGTCCGATTTTTCATGCATGCGCAATAAAATCGTTGCACCGACCGACAGTTTGCCGTGACGAATCTTGCTGATGATGGGGGGCTGGACCTCGAGAACTCGGCACAGTTCCGCATCATTTTTCAGGTTCATCTTCTCGATCAGGGTATCGAGCAGCTTGTTGGGCACAAAACTCGATGGTTCGAGCGCGCGCGCGCCCGGTTCATCGCTTCAATCATTTCCAGCTTCTTTTGCCGAACGTTCATTTACTCCTCCTTCAGGTTATGCAAGGGACGAGACCACTTTACGCAGTCCCGGCTATAGTTCGTCATCGCAGTACGGCTGTCCGGGTGACGTAGTACACCATTTGCGGTACAACATTGATAACCATGCAAGTGTTTTCAATAATACTACGATAACAAAACTTGTGACAGATGGTCAGTTAAATTAACTGATTGTTTGATCAATTTGGTTGACGATTGTTGTATTTTGTAAGCCGCTTTTCGTCAGGATCATGGTTCTGTCCGCCATTTCGGCGGCGGCCAGCGAATGCGTGACCATGATCGCGCAACTGCCGTTGGCCTTGATTTCGGCGCGCAGCAATTGCAGGATGCTGTGCGCCGTGTCCGGATCGAGGTTGCCGGTCGGCTCATCGGCCAGCACCAGCGCCGGCTTGTGCACGAGCGCGCGGGCAATGGCCACGCGCTGCATTTCGCCGCCCGACAATTGCTGCGGAAAGTCGCCGCCGCGTCCGCCCAGGCCGACCGCTTCGAGCATGCTGGCGGCACGCTCCTGGGGCAGTCCGTTGAGCAGCAGCGGCAGGGCCACGTTTTGCAGCAGGGTCAGGTGCGGCAAGACGTGGAAGGCCTGGAAAATAAAGCCCATGCGGGCGCGACGCAGCCGGGTGGCGGCGGCGTCATCGAGGCTGGACATGGCAATGCCGTCCACCAGGATAGGGTGCGCTTCGGCACCCGCATCGGGCGTATCGAGGCCGGCGATCAGGTTCAGCAAGGTCGATTTGCCCACGCCCGAATCGCCCATGATGGCGATGAATTCCCCCGCCTTGAAGCGGCAGGAAAGATTGGCCAGCACGGGACGGGCATTGGCATAGGACTTCGACAGATGGCGCAATTCGAGCATGGTGATCTTGATTAATAACGGCTATCGTAAAGGGAGGCACGCGGGGGAGAGGGGGGCCTGGGAACTGCAAGGGCGCGCGGATTGTTTGGCCGGCAATGTGTAGTATACGACAGCCTTATGCTTTTTGCTTGGCAATACCAATTTTATGTGCGCGCCGCGCGTTTGACCTTAAGTTACCTGCCGCACGGCTGGCTTGCGCGGATTCCGCTATGATGAGAAAAAGTCATCGGCAAAGGCGCCCGCAAGCGCTGCGGCAGGGGCGGCGCGTCCGGTGGCCGACCGTGCAAGCCCTTCGTGAACCCAACATTGACGACGCCAGCCCATGACCACGCCACCCGCGCAGCACCTGTCCGATTTGTATCCCGCTAGCAACGCCCGCGCGGCCAGCGCCACTCCTGCCACGATAGCCGAGATCAGCAGCGGCCTGCTGGCGCGCGCGGCCTGGACCTCGCCCAAGTACCTGTACGACGCGCTGGGCTCGAAACTCTTCGAAGCCATCTGCGCCTTGCCCGAGTACTATCCCACGCGCACGGAGGCGGCCATCTTCGCCCGCCACGGCGCCGAGATCGCGCACGCCGTGGGGCCGGGCAGCACCCTGATCGACCTGGGCGCGGGCAATTGCGCCAAGGCCGCCAGCCTGTTCCCCCTGCTGCACCCGGCACAATACGTGGCCGTGGATATTTCCTACGATTTTCTCAGCGAGTCGCTGAGCCGGCTGCAGCAGCGCTTTCCGCACATCGAGATGACGGGCCTGGGCCTGGATTTCTCCAGCCGCCTGGACTTGCCCGACAGCGTGCGCGAGGCGCGGCGCTTGTTCTTCTATCCCGGCTCGTCGATCGGCAATTTTGAGCCTGAGCAAGCGACTGCCTTCCTGCGCCGCCTGCGCGCGAATGCGGACGGCGATGGCGGCCTGCTGATCGGCGTCGACCTGATCAAGGATGACGCCGTCCTCGACGCGGCCTATGATGATGCGCTGGGCGTCACGGCCGCCTTTAATCTGAACATGCTGCGCCACGTGAACGGCTTGATCGGCGCCGACTTCGACGTGCGCGCCTGGCGGCACCACGGTTTTTTCAATGCCGATGAGCACCGCGTGGAAATGCACCTGGAGGCGCGCAGCGAACAGTTTGTCCATTGGCAAGGTGGCCAGCGGCGTTTCGCGAAAGGCGAACGCATCCATACGGAAGACAGCTATAAATACACGCGCCCGGCCTTCGTCGGCTTGCTGGAACAGGCAGGGTTTTCCACCGTGCAAGTCTGGACGGACCCGCAGCAGTGGTTTGCCGTCATTTATGCGCGCATCATCAGGGATTAAGAAAAAGATGCTGATCGATCATTACCATATAGTGCGCCAGCACTCGCTGCGGCTGGCCGAACCGCTGTCCGACGAGGATTGCGGCGCCCAGTCGATGCCGGACGCCAGTCCCGTCAAATGGCACCTCGCGCATACCACCTGGTTTTTTGAAACGTTTATCCTGGAAAGCATGGAAGCGGGGTTCGCGCCATTCCACCCCGCTTTCCGCGTGCTGTTCAACTCGTATTACAACGGCGTGGGCGAAAAGCACCCCGCGCGCCCAGCGTGGCTTGCTGACGCGCCCCGGCATGGACGTCGTGCGTGCCTACCGGGCCAACGTCGATGCGCGCATTGCGCGCCTGCTGGCGGGCGAACTGGCGCGCGACGCGCGCGAACGGCTGACCATGCTGCTGGCGCTGGGCCTGGAACACGAGCAGCAGCACCAGGAATTGCTGTTGACGGATGTCAAGCACCTGCTGGCGCAGAGCGCGCTGTTTCCCGCTTACCTGGACAATGCGCTGGACGGCACGTTTGCGCCAGCGCAAGAACACGCGCAGCCCACGGCCTGGCTCGCCTTCGACGGCGGCCTGGCGCAGATCGGCCACGCGGGCGACGGTTTTTGCTTCGATAATGAATTGCCGCGCCACCCGCAATACGTGGCGCCGTTCGAACTGGCCAGCGCGCTCGTGACGAATGGCGAATTTCTCGCCTTCATCGAGGCGGGCGGCTACCGCACGGCGCATTGGTGGCTGGCCGAGGGCTGGGACTGGGTCCGCACGCAACAGCTGGCATGCCCGCTGTACTGGCAGCGCGATGACGCGGGCCACTGGCAGGAATTCACTTTATCCGGCTTGCGCCCGCTGGATCCGCAGGCGCCGGCCACGCATCTGTCGCTGTTCGAGGCCGATGCGTATGCGCACTGGGCCGGCGCGCGCCTGCCGACGGAAGCGGAGTGGGAAGTGGCGGCGCAGGGCGTCGACATGCAAGTGGGCCGGCTGCATCCGGCGGCTGGCGCGCCGGGAACAGGGTTGCGGCAGATGTTCGGCCACTGCTGGCAATGGACCAGCAGCAGCTACGCGCCGTATCCCGGCTACCGCACGGCGCCCGGGGCGCTGGGCGAATACAACGGCAAGTTCATGCTGAACCAGTACGTGCTGCGCGGCTCTTCGTGCGCCACGCCGGCCGGCCATGCGCGCGCCAGCTACCGCAATTTCTTTCCAGCAAGCGCGCGCTGGCAGTTTGCCGGCATCCGCCTGGCGCGCCAGGTGGAATAAAGGTGGAATAAAGGGGGAGTAACTTAGTGCAGGCGCGGCACGGCGGGCGCGTCAGGGCGGGGCGGCGCCTTGGCGACGGCGTTCTGTTCCAGCTTGAACTGACTGACGAGGGTTTCCAGTTCGCCCGCCTGTTCATGCATGGCGGCGGCGGCGGCGGCTGCTTCCTCGACCAGGGCCGCATTCTGCTGCGTCGTCTGGTCCATCTGCATGATGGCGGCATTGATCTGCTCGATGCCTTCGCTTTGCTCGTGGTTGGCGACGCTGATTTCACCGACGATGGCGCTGACCCGGCCCACGCTGGCCACTACTTCATCCATCGTGGCGCCCGCCTGGCTGACCAGTTGCGCGCCCTGGCCCACGCGGTTGACGGAGTCGGCAATGAGTTCCTTGATTTCCTTGGCGGCCGCTGCCGAGCGTTGCGCCAGGCTGCGCACTTCGGTGGCCACGACGGCAAAGCCGCGCCCCTGCTCGCCGGCCCTGGCCGCTTCCACGGCCGCGTTGAGCGCCAGGATATTCGTCTGGAAGGCGATGCCGTCGATGACGGCGATGATGTCGACGATCTTGCGCGACGAGGCATTGATGGCGTCCATGGTGCCGATCACTTCCGCCATGGCCGTGCCGCCGCGCTGCGCGATGGCGGACGCCGAGCGGGCCAGGCTGTCGGCCTGGCGCGCATTGTCGCTGTTGCTGCGCACGGTACCCGTCAGTTCGATCATCGACGAGGCCGTCTCTTCCAGCGCGCTCGCTTGCGCTTCCGTGCGGGCCGACAGGTCGGCATTGCCGCTGGCAATCTGGCTCGACGCCACGGCGATCGTGCCTGTGCCGCCGCGCACCTGGCCCACGAGGGTGGCCAGGTTGTGGTTCATGTCGTGCAGCGCGCGCAGCAGCTGGGCCATTTCATCGTTGCCCTCGGCCACGATCTTGCTGCTCAAGTCGCCTGCCGCCACGGCTTGCGCCACGCCAAGCGCATAGGCGACGGGCGTGGTGATCGAGCGCGTGACCCGCCACGCAAAGAGTATGCCCAGCAGCAAGGCGGCCGTGCCCAGGCTGGCCATCAGCACATTCGCTGCTGAAATATTCTGCTGGATTTGCTGGCCGCCATGCACGACCACGCCGCGCTGGATTTCATTCAGGTGGTTCACCGTCTTTTGCAACTGATTCAGGGCGGGCAGGGTGTCGTCGCGCACGTGCTTGGCCGCTTCCGCGCGCTGTCCCGCCACCAGCAGCTTGTCTGCCTGGCTGAACGAGACGACATAGGCCTTGCGCTGCTGTTTCAGCGTAGCCAGCAGTTCCTTGCCTTCAGGCAGCACGATCAGGCGGTCGAGGATGGCCAGCGCATCGGTGATGGTGGCCTTGTTGGCATCGATTTCG
Source organism: Janthinobacterium sp. TPC_1 (assembly GCF_056037845.1). NCBI lineage: Bacteria > Pseudomonadati > Pseudomonadota > Betaproteobacteria > Burkholderiales > Oxalobacteraceae > Janthinobacterium > Janthinobacterium sp. TPC_1. Next base: position 3,955,464 of record NZ_CP195157.1, read on the forward strand.
CCGTGGATGGCGCTGGCGCGGGCCGGATCTTCATGGATGAACAGTTCCAGCACGAGCGCCGCGTTCGAGCGCGTGGTGCTGCGGATGGTGGCGATGGCGTCCGCCTTGGCCCAGTCTTTTTCGATGATGGCTTCGCTGCTGAGCGCGCCGATCTTGTCCAGCCGGAACAGGCCCGTGCCCACCAGCACCGCCATCAGCAGCAGTACCACGCCAAAACCCGCGCCCAGGCGCGCGCCTATCTTCATGTCCGTCAATTTCATACTCATTCCCTCGGTAGCTAGAATCCTGTCCCCGGTGGTCTTATTATGAGTCGATTATACGGCGAGTGATACTTCTTTTGCAGCAACAATTGCCCTACGGAAATGAAAAAGCGGCACGTGGATCAAGCCATGCCGCTTTTTTTTCCTGTGCGAGAGGGAGCGTCGTTCTTAGACGGCGCTGGCCGCCACGTCGGCCGCTGTTGTTTTTTCGGCGTCCGTCTGCTTGATGCGGCGGTTCACGGCCGACAGCACTGCCTTGAACGAGGCGGTGACGATATTGCTGTCGATGGCGGCGCCGAACAGGGTCGGGCCGTTGTCGAGGCGCAATTCCACATAGCACGCCGCTTGCGCATTGGCGCCGGAGCCGATCGAGTGCTCATGGTAATCCATCAGCTTGATGTCGAGACCGAGCGCATTGACGAAGGCGTCGATGGGGCCGTTGCCGCCGCCTTGCAGGGCCAATGGCGTCTGGCGGTGCGACAGGCTGATGTCGATCTGCACGGACTCGTCGCTGCTGGTGTCCTCCACCATGCGGTGCGCAGCGTAGGCGTAGGGCGCCGTCTGCTCCAGGTACTCGCGCTGGAAGATTTCATGGATATCCTGCGCGGCGATTTCGCGGCCCGTGGCGTCGGCCACGGCTTGCACGGCGCGCGAGAATTCGATCTGCAGGCGGCGCGGCAAGACCAGGCCGTATTCCTGTTCCAGCAAATATGCCATGCCGCCCTTGCCGGACTGGCTGTTGACGCGGATCACGGCGTCGTAGCTGCGGCCCAGGTCGGCCGGGTCGATCGGCAAGTACGGCACTTCCCAGATGCTGTCCGGTTGTTGCTTGGCGAAACCTTTCTTGATCGCATCCTGGTGCGAGCCGGAGAATGCCGTGAACACCAGGTCGCCCGCATACGGGTGGCGCGGGTGGACGGGCAGCTGGTTGCATTCTTCCACGCACTTGCGCACCGTATCGATGTCGGAAAAATCCAGGCCCGGGTGCACGCCTTGCGTGTACAAGTTCATCGCCAAAGTCACCAGGTCGACGTTGCCCGTGCGCTCGCCATTGCCGAACAAGCAGCCTTCCACGCGGTCGGCGCCCGCCATCACGGCCAGCTCGGCCGACGCGACGGCCGTGCCGCGGTCGTTATGCGGGTGCACGCTGATGATGATGGAATCGCGGCGCGCCAGCTTGCGCGACATCCATTCGATCTGGTCCGCATACACGTTCGGCGTGCTGCATTCCACGGTCGATGGCAGGTTGATGATCATCTTGTTGGCCGGCGTCGGCTTCCAGATGGCGCTGACGGCGTCGCAGATATGCTTGGAGAAATCGAGTTCCGTGGTGGAAAACGATTCCGGCGTGTATTCGAAGCCCCATTCCGTTTCCGGATGCTGCGCCACCAGCTGTTTTACCAAAGTGGTGCCGGTGGTGGCGATCTGCGTGATTTCTTCGCGCGACATGCCGAACACGACCTTGCGGAACACGGGCGCCACGGAGTTGTACAGGTGGACGATGGCGCGCTTGGCGCCGACGACCGATTCCACCGTGCGGCGGATCAATTCTTCGCGCGACTGGGTCAGCACGATGATGGTGACGTCGTCCGGGATGCGGCCTTCATCGACGAGCTTGCGCACGAAATCGAAATCCGTCTGCGATGCCGATGGGAAACCCACTTCGATTTCCTTCAGGCCGATGGCGATCAGCATCTCGAAGAACCGCAGCTTCTTTTCCGCGCTCATCGGCTCAATCAGGGACTGATTGCCGTCGCGCAAGTCTGTGCTCATCCAGATGGGCGGCTTGCTGATGATCTGGTTCGGCCATTGACGGTCGGTCAATTTGACGGGAGGAAAGGCGCGGTATTTGGAAGCTGGGTTTTGCAACATCATGATCGGGTACTCCTGAAGATAGGGGGAAATCAATGGTTGTGGCGCAAGCTTGCCGGGCGGCCACGCAACACTAGGCCAGGCAAGCGATCGGTAGCGGTAGCAGTGCGGCCGCGATGCCGGCAGGAGCGGTCGCAGCGGGAATTACGTGTACGTATGGGGATGGTGCAAACATCATCAAACCTTCCAGGGTTTTTGAAACACGCCGGCGTGTGGCCAGGCGAAGCAATGCGGCAAACTTATGCGCGTGCTAGTAGTAGTCGCGATAGCGACAGCAGGGAAGGGGATGGATGTTTGAAGGAGGACATGCACTCAATGTAAGGGATGTCGGGCGGCGCTGTCAAGCATATTTCAGCCGGGAACGCTGCTGCTGCCATGCCGCAGGTCGACTTATTGTTCCTGCGCAACTTACTTTTCTATCATTGTTGAATAATACAGTTTCCGTATGGCGACGTGTGTCGCCCGTCCTGCATTGGAGTCGGCTGCATGGAATCCTTGCTGAAATACTATGAACTGGAACTGGGCATGCTGCGTACGCACCAGCAGGAATTTGCCGCCCGCTATCCTGGTGTCGCTGCCGCACTGGGTATCGTGGGCAGCAACTGCCACGATCCGCACATCGAACGCCTGATCGAGGCATACGCTCTGTGCAATGCCCGCACGGCCAAGAAGATCGATGATGCGCGCCATGTTTTCACCGAGTCCATGCTGGAAGTGAATTTTCCGCACTATCTGAGGCCGTTTCCAGCGTGTTCGATTGCCCATGTGGATGCCAGTGGTGTGCTTGGCCAGGCCCGTGACGGCATCGACACGCTACTGCGCGGAACCTTGATGCATGCACCGCAATATCAGGGTGTCGTCTGCAAGTTTCGCACCGCCTATGATGTGGTGCTGGCGCCGCTCAGCCTCGCTGGCGCGCGTTTCGTTCCCATTCTTGATGTTACTGCGGCGATTCATTTGCCGTCCGACATATCGACCGCGATTGCCATCGATATCGTGTCCACATCGGCCACTGGGACGCTGGAGCAATTGACGTTGCCTGGCGTACGCGTCTTTATCGACGGCACGCCATCGCTGACGGCCACCTTGCGCGATGCCCTGTTTCTGCATGCCGCGTACGCCTGGATCGAGGCCGGAGGCGCGCAGTTGCCGCTGGCGCAAGTGCCGCTGCGTGCCGTCGGGTTTTTGCCGGAGGAAGCGCTGTTGCCGCGCAAGCCGGGTTCCCATCGTGCCTATTGCCTGCTGACCGAATACTTTGCCTTCCCTGAAAAATTCCAGTTCTTCGATATCGACCTTGGCTTGATCACACCGCTTTTGCCGCCTGGATGCCGGAATTGGACGCTGTATGTCGGCCTGCGGGACATGCCCGTCAGCAGCGCTGGCGCACGCCTGCTGCGTTCTGTATCGGCAAGTAATTTGTTGCTTGCCTGCACGCCAGTGATTAATCTGTTCCAGCAAGCGGCAGCGCCGATCAGGCTGACGCACATGCACAGCGAATATCCGTTGCTCGCCGAGCATAAATATGCGCACGCGTACGACATCCATAGTGTCGATGCCGTGCGTGTGGTACGGCAGGGCGCCGATGCCGGCATGGTGACACACTGCCAACCGTTTTATGCCATGCACCATGGGCAGGCTGGCGGAGCGAAGCGCCGTTACTGGGTGGCGCGGCGCGATGAAGCGCGGGCGCTCAGCCATCCCGGTTACGAAAGCAGCCTGGCGTTTGTCGACAGCGACGAGGACGATACCTATGACGGCCTGGCGACGGTATCGGTCGACCTGACGTGCAGCAATCGCGATTTACCGAGCGCATTGCCATTCGGCGTGCCCGGTGGCGATCTGCGGCACGAGGGGGCGGCTGGCGCGCTGCCGGTGCGCCTGTTGCGCCAGCCGAGTCCGGCGTATCGCTTTAAAGCCGACTTGCCTGCGCAAACCCGTTTGCTGGCATTGTTGTCGTTGAATCATCAATCTTTGCTGGACGATGGTCTGGCGCTGTTTTCAGGAAATGCTGGAGCTGCATGATTTGCCCGCTTCCTTGATGTCACAACGGCAAATTCAAGGCATCAAGGCGTTGACGCAGCGCGCCAGCAGCACCTGGATGCCCGACGCCAGTGGCGGCGTGCTGGTGTTTGGCATCGATGTCTTGCTGGCAGTGGATGAAGAGGCCTACGTCGGCAGTGGCCTGCATATCTTTGCGCAAGTGATCGAGCATGTGCTGGGCATGTATGTTCATGTCAACAGCTATTGCCGTTTGTTCTTGATTTCGCACAAGAGTGGGAAGGAGCTGCTGCGATGCCTGCCCCGCAATGGCCAGCAAGCACTGGCGTAATCGCGCTGCTGTCCGAGGCGCCATACCGTTTTGGTTTCTTTCAGACCGTGCGCTTGCTCGAACGCTGGCTATGCCGGCAGGGAGCGTGCGCCGATTCCGCATTGCACGATGGATTGCGTTTCCATCAGAGCGTTGCGCTGGCCTTTCCTGCCTGTGAAATAGAGGCAGTGTGGCATGACGGCGAGCATGGCCGCCTGCACCTGCGGCCCAGTTTCATGGGCTTGCTGGGCGTGAACGGCACTTTGCCCCTGCACTATACGGAACGCCTGATTCGCCAGGAACGGGCCATGGGCGATGCCGGCGCGCGAGCCTTTCTCGATGCCTTGTCGCAACGCGCCCCCGTGCTGTTTTATCAGGCTTGGGCCGGTAGCCGGATCGAGTGTCAGGCCGACGCAAGCGGCCGCCCCGGCTTCCTGTCGTTGCAGCTGGCGCTGGCTGGCGCCTGGCCGTCGCGCCTGGCAAGTGCTGGCGCGCTGCCGCCGGAAGCGCTGGCTTACTACGCGGCGGCACTGCGGCACCGCCCCGTCAGCGCCGAATTGATGGCGGACGTGCTGGGCGACTATTTCGGCGTGCCCTTGCGCATCGAGTCCTTCGTCAGCACCTGGCACGTGCGCCCAAGCGATGAGCATTCCCTGCTCAACCTTGGCAATGTGAGTCTGGGGCAGGGTGCCATGCTGGGCGCACGCTGCCGGCGCCGGGACTTGCGCGTGCGCCTTTACCTGGGTCCTCTGACGCGGGCACAGTTTGACGATTTTCTTCCTGGAAATTCAGGCGCGCTGGCCTTGAAAAGCATGTTGAGCCTGTTTGGCATGCCTTCCATGCAATACGAAATCCGTCTGATCCTGCGCACTGCGGATGTGCACGGCAGCAGCCTGACGGACAGGATGGGGCAAGGCGCAGCTTGCCTGGGGCAGGCAGCGCGTCTGCTGGCGGGAGAGGCAAGCAGCGATTGCGACGCCATGCACTATGACCTCCGGTTTCCCGGCGCCGCTTGATGTGCCGCAATTGGCCGCCGGTAAATGCATGAATACTGATGAGCTTGGGGCGATGCCTATCGGCATTGAGGGAGATGGAATGGATAGCGCGGACGAATTCATGCAATTCATGCTGGCGGACAAGGAATTGAACTCCAGCAACCGGCCATTGCGCCTGCGGCTGGCGTATGCGGACGGCATCAACGACGATGTGCTGTTGCCGCAGCGGGTAGATGGCCGCGAAGCCATTTGTGCTGGCCTCGAGTACAGCATAGGTTGCGTCTCGCTTGACGCGCATTTGCCGCTCAAGCAGTTCATCGGTGTGCCGGCCGAGTTGCAGATTGTCACCGATACGGGGCAATTGCGCAGCGTGTGCGGCATCGTCGCGCAGGCATCGGCCGGACTGAGCGATGGCGGCCTCGCCACTTACCGGCTGGTGCTGCACGATGCGCTGACCTTGATGGAAAAGCGCCGTAATACGCGGGTTTTTCGTGCCAAGACGGAGCTGGAGATCGTCGAATTACTGATTGCCGAATGGCGGCTGGGCAACAGCATCATCGGTGCCACGTTCGCTTGCAAAATCGATCAGGCCCTGGCCGGTCGTCACTTTCCGGCGCGCGAGCTGACCATGCAGCACAATGAATCCGATGCCGCATTCATCCGGCGCCTGCTGCGGCGGCGCGGCATTTCCTGGGTCATCCAGCCTGGCGCCGCACAACATGGGGCATCCGACGCCATGCCCTCGCACGTTTTGTTGCTGTTCGACGACGCCAGCCGCCTGCCGGAGAATGTGGCGCCGGTCATCCGCTACCACCGGGCGGATGGCACTGAAGAGAGCGATACCATCACGGCCTGGGGCGCCGTACGCACTTTGCAGGCAGGCAGCACGGGGCGCCATAGCTGGGATTATGCGGCGCCGCGCAACCGCCAGTTCATGCAAACGGATGCGGGCGCGATGGCGGACCAGGGTGCCAGCGGCAATAGCCTGGCAACCAGCCTCGACGACTATTTTGTGGCGACGCCGCACCTGGGCAACGATGCAGAAGATTTTCGCCAGCTGGGTTTGCTGGCGATGGCGCGCCATGACGTGGAAACCAAGTGTTTTCATGGCGAGGGCGTGGTGCGCTCGCTGTGCGCCGGCCAGCAGTTCAGCCTGGAAGGTCATCCGGAGATCGACCGGCACCGGCCGGATGGCCGGCGTTTCCTGGTCACGGCATTGGAGGTGCATGCCAGCAACAATCTGCCGCAAACCCTGGATGCGCGCCTCGCGCGCCTGTTCGCCTCCAATGGCTGGCAGGCGCAAGGAACATCCTGGCTGCACGGCGAGACGGGGCCGGAAACGCCGCGTTATCGCATGCGCTTCAGTTGCGTCCGCTCCAGCGTGGTGCTGGTGCCCGCCTTCGATCCGCAACGCGATGTGCCCCAGCCGCAACTGCAAAGCGCCATCGTCGTCGGACCTGCCGGTGAAGAAGTGCATTGCGACGAACAGGGGCGCATCAAGGTGCGTTTCCCTGCCACCCGCGCCGCAGACCATGCGCACGCGCAAGGTTCCGGTGCCTCGGATACGGAGCGCGACACAGCCTGGCTGCGCGTCGTCGGCAATTGGGCTGGCGACGGACAGGGCAGCGCGCACCAGTGCGGCACCTTGGCGTTGCCGCGAGTCGGGTCGGAAGTGCTGATCGGATTTTTGGCGGGCGACCCTGACCGGCCGATTGTCCTGGGGCAATTGTTCAACACCGTTGCGCCGCCGCCGGCCCTCAGCAAGCGCGGCGCGCTGCCGGGCAACCGTTACCTGGCGGGCATGCGCAGCCGCGAAGTGCGTGGTCAGGGCGGCAATCAGCTGCGTTTCGACGATACGCCGCGGCAGATCAGCGCCCAGTTGGCCAGCGATCACGCCGCCACCGAGCTGAACCTGGGATTCCTCGTCGAGCCGCGCGCCGGCGGCGCTGGCCGGCAGCGCGGCGACGGATTCGAATTGCGCAGCGATCATGGCGGCGCCGTGCGTAGCGGCAAGGCGCTGCTGCTGTCGGCCTGGCAGCGGCTCGACGCGACAGGCGGCCAGTTATCGGCCGAGGAGCATGTGGCCCTGATGCAGGAGTGCCTGGACCTGTTCAAATCGCTGGGCGAGTACGCTGGCGCGCACCAGGCGCTGCCGGTCGACGCAGCGCCCGCCGCAACCTTGAAGGAGGCGGTAGCGGGTGCGGTGGCGCCTGCGGCCAGCCTGACGGCGCCTGCGGGGCTGGCGCTGAGCAGCCCGAAGACCATCGTCAGCTACGCCGGCGTGAATGTCGATACGGTGGCGCAGCAGCATGTACACGTGATCGCGGGCCAGCGCTGCAGCATACAGGCTGGCGACGGCGTTTCCGTGTTTGCCCACAAGGGCGGCATCACCCAGATCGCGCACCATGGCAAATTTCTCATGCAGAGCCAGTTTGACGAGATGCAGCTGAACGCCGCCAAGGCCCTGAAATTGACGGCCAATACCCGCCTGATCGGCATGGCGCAGGATGAAATCACGTTCATGACGGCCGGTGGCGCCTATCTGAAACTGGCGGGCGGCAGCGTGGAACTGGGCGGCCCGGGTGCGCTGACCATCAAGACCGACGGCCATCACTGGAATGGCCCGGCCAGCAGCAAGGCTGAACTGCCGCGCTTTGACGAAGGCGACCTGGGCCGCATGCCGCAGGTGCAGGTGCTTTCCGGCCTCGACGGCAGTCCCGTCGGCGGCGTCAAGATCGTCGTCGAGCGCGAGGATGGCTCGCAGCAAGTGGTCGATGCCGACAGCGAAGGCAAGGGCGCGGCCATCGTGGGCGACAGCCTGGAAAAACTCAAGGTGCGTATTTTCAGGCCGCGCGATTGAGCGTGGATAGTGCGTTGCCCATCATTCACGGGAGTCAAGCATGAGTGTGCACAAGCCCAAGGCAGCTTCCTTGCCCTTTGATGAAAGCAAATACCTGCAGATAGGCGAAAAAGACGGCTTGCTGCGCTTCGACCATGACACATTGCCGATTACCACGCGCCTGCCTTTGCCAGGCATCATGATCTTCGTGCATGGCGTCAACTCCGATGGCGAGTGGTATGACGAGGCGGAAACCGGTTTGTGCGCGGGATTGAATGCGCGCCTGCACCGGCGCGTACACGATGCCGGGCGTGGCGCCCAGGAAGGCATTGCCATGACGCCGGCCCGCTATCTGAAACAGCTGACGCGCGACGGTTTCATTAACCCGCTGATGAAACCCAGAACCTTCATGGAAGGCGATGGCTATTCGCCCGTGATCCGCTTTCGCTGGGGTTATGCAGCCAATGATATCGAGTTGCAGACGTATGGCGACGGCATATTCCTGAACGAACAGAATTACTGGGGCGGCGGACCGTTCGCCAATGGCTGCACTTCGCTGCCGGACTTGTGGAGCGAAGGCCTGTCGGACCAGTTGTTCCTGTGGATGCAGATCCAGCACATGAACCCGACCAATGACCGGCAGGTGTATGCCTGCCCGCCGCGCCCGTACTTCGTGCTGGCCGCTTACCGCCTGGCCCGGTTGATCGAGGCCATCCGGCAAAAACAGGCCGACGTGCCGATCACCATCGTGTGCCATAGCCAGGGCAATATGGTCAGCATGGCAGCGGCCTTCCTGGGCGAACGCCTGCCCAAGGTGGCTGATTCCCAAGGCAGGCTGTGGCCTTGCATTGCTGACAATTATGTGTTGTGCAATCCACCCTACAGCGTGGTGGAAGACAATATGGCGGAGAACTGGACGTCGTCGAATCTGAAGGCGGCCGATGGCAGCACGGGCCGCCAGACGGCCGCGGCGCGCATCGACACGCTGGCGGCCTTCTTTGCCCTCATCGGCGAGCGGCGCGCCGCACAATGGCCAGCCGAAAAAATCGACCAGGCCATGAGCAGCGCGCACCACCCATTCAAGGCGCAGCACGATATTGACAGTTATGGCGTACGGGGCGCGACCGTGGGACGCGTGACCCTGTATTGCAATCCGCACGACCAGGTGATCTCGTCCCTGACGGTGCAAGGCATCGGCTGGCGCGGCCTGGCCGGCCCATTGCTGGGCAAGAATGGCTTGCCAAGGAAAGACCGCCAGGGCAAGCTCGACCCCGGCGAAATCGCCAGGGCAGGCGGCGAGGGAGTATTTACCCAGCGCGTGTTTGCCGAGGGTTTTCCCGTCGGCGTAAAAGGCGCGCGCGACTACTGGGGCGATCACCGTCCTGCCATTGATTTTGGCAGCGACCATTTCTGGAATCCGCCTTCCATGATTTCCACCTATAGCGTGGAAAAGGGGGTGGAAGCGCAAGAGAACTGGCTGTTCAAGATACTCACCGTGGCGTTTGCTCCCATCGCCATCGTGGCCACCGCATTGATGCGCCAGCGTATCAATGCCTCGCCCGACAAGTACTGGAAAATCCCGCTGGAAGCGCCCGACCTGCCAGAGACCTTCTTCCCGCAGGCGAAGTTGTTTGGCGCTATCTGCCCCAGTTTCGACATGGGACTGCATCCGCACGGCTGGGATCGCAACAAGGATGCCGCCCATCCGGCGGGCGACCCCTTCCATGGCGAGCGCGAGTTGTCGATACCGCGCGGCGGCCTGCATGGCGAAAAACAGCGCACCGATGCCGCGCGCGGCAACGAGGAGAGCGAAGCGGCGCTGCAATACGAATACCACGCCTCCCTGCGCATGATGGCCAGCGCGAAGGCAAGGTCGAGAAAGGCAAACACGTCACGGAAGAAGACCGTCCCGAGACGGCGAGCGCGCAATACACGGCATGGCGCAACAAGAAGATCCAGGCCGGCCTGGCTGGCAACGTCGGCACCTATGCCACCGATCACTCCACCATCCTGACCAACAGCGAGCATTCCAGAAAGGCGCTGGCGTATGACGTGGCCGTGGGCTGTTGCCATTTGTTGGAAACGGATTTGCGGGAGTTGAGGACGATGGCGGATTGGCGGTTTCTTGAAGGACGGTTAGATAATAAAGATATGAAAATCTTTCATAGATATTTCGCAAAAGGAGATTTGGAGGGAAAAACAGTTATTGATTGGAGTAGATATTCTACAGAAGGATCCATTCCGGAAAAAATAAAAAATTTCCGAGAAAATAAATAAATACAAATATTTCAATATTTTTGTATTTTATTTTTCAATGATGAAAGATTTGTCATGGTAAAAAAATACTTATTATCTGCAATCACTTCGATCATGGCGACAATGGGAGTGTCTGCCAGTACAGTTGTTCATGAATTCCCTATCGGAAATGCTAAATTGGGAGTGCCAGATGTTGATGAGAAATTTATTGCGCAGGTTGTCGGTGTGCAATGGTTGAATCCTTTGCAACGTCAAGATTATTCGACGGAATGGCAGCTTTTATGGACGTTGGGGAAAGTTCGTCCGAATAAGAAAGATGACATGTTGGAGCTATATCCGGAGATTTTTTCAAAAATCAGGTTTGTTTCAGATATTTCACAAGTAGAAAAAAGTAAGAGTAATTTTAGTAATTTTCACTATTCTTATGTTTCAAATATGATATTGAGATTTCATGGAGTCTATTTTTCCAATCCTACCTATTTTTATAACGCCCACGACTTCAAACACAAAAAAGGCTGGAATGAACTGGCGGGTATCCATGTCGAATACGCGGTGCCCGCAGTGCGCTTTGACCCTATTCAGGCAGGCGAGGCACTGCGTGAAGAAATCATCGATACTTTTTCAATCGGGAATCCAAGTTTCCCCAACTCCTGGACCAAGTCCACCCCGCCCGACGTGCGCGTCACAGCCGGCGGCGCGAATGCCGGTTTCATTTCCCTGGCGGCCGCCCTCGATTATCTGCAGGCGCATCCGAAGGAAACGGTGTGGGTGATGAGCTGGGATGCGCCCAGCTTTCCGAAAGATGAGCAGATCAATGAAAACATGGTCTTGCTGGTGCTGGCCGGCCCCCATTACAAGACGGAGCGCGATGCGCTGGCGTGGATAGGCTATCCGGCCACGCAGCAGGTCGGCGCCTTTACGGCGCAGAAGGGCTTGCCGCCGTCCACGGTGCAGGCGTGGCAGGCGACCCTGGCGCAGGCGGCCGCGAATGGACGCAAGACCGATGCCGAGATCGGCTATGTGATCCACGATGCGCACAACACGCATCCGGCCTCGTCGGACCGCATCGGCCACCTGGCGCAAACCTTGACGACCGAGGTGCCGGCCTTCGATTTCCTCCGGCAGACCTTCAATACGCCGGCCTTGCTGGGCGAAATGGGCGCTGCCACGGCCTTGACGAATGTGGCGCTGGGCATCGCGCAGGCGAATCACTTTGGCCAGAACGTGCTGGTGGCGGGCACCAGCGACGCTGGCCAGACGACCGGCGTGTTGATATTGCCGCCGGCCAAGGTGCGGCCCATCGACCCCGTGAAACCGTGGTTCCGCGCGCGCGGCGGCGGCAATGCCTATCTGATGTGGTGGGGCATCCGGCATGCCTGGGCCACGCTGGATGCGGGACAGTTCAATGAGCAGGGTTATTCGAAGTAGGCGATGGGAATGGCGCGCCAGATGGCGTACTTGATGAACTGACCAGGGTGAAAAATGAACCTTCTCTCTTCCTTTCGCAACTTGGCGGCACTGCTGTCGGGCCTGGCTTTGTCGGCGTGCGTGACGCATCCGGCGAGCAAAGATGGCCGTGAGAATGAAAAAATGATTGCCCAGCCATTCATGGCGCAAGTGGTGGGCGTGCAGTGGCTCAACCCCCTACAGCGTCAGGATTATCCAACCGAATGGCAACTATTATGGACCCTTGGGAAAGTAAGGCCAAATAAGAAAGACGACATGTTGGAACAATATCCTGCCATTTTTTCTGAGGTCAGATCTGTGTCTGGCATAGCTTCCTCCAATGATGGAAAGGGTACTTTTTTTAACTTTCACGGAAAATATGTCCGGCAGATGATTGCAAAATTTCATGGTATGTATTTTTCAAATCCAACCTATTTTTATAACGCCCACGACGTAAAAAACAAAAAAGGCTGGAATGAACTGGCGGGTATCCATGTTGAGTACGCTTTGCCTGCAGAACGGTTTGATCCCCTTCTCGCCGGGGATGACTTGCGCAAGCAAATTACAAGTACTTTTTCCATCGGCAACCCGAACTTCCCCAACTCCTGGACCAAGTCCACCCCGCCCGACGTGCGCGTCACAGCCGGCGGCGCGAATGCCGGTTTCATTTCCCTGGCGGCCGCCCTCGATTATCTGCAGGCGCATCCGAAGGAAACGGTGTGGGTGATGAGCTGGGATGCGCCCAGCTTTCCGAAAGATGAGCAGATCAATGAAAACATGGTCTTGCTGGTGCTGGCCGGCCCCCATTACAAGACGGAGCGCGATGCGCTGGCGTGGATAGGCTATCCGGCCACGCAGCAGGTCGGCGCCTTTACGGCGCAGAAGGGCTTGCCGCCGTCCACGGTGCAGGCGTGGCAGGCGACCCTGGCGCAGGCGGCCGCGAATGGACGCAAGACCGATGCCGAGATCGGCTATGTGATCCACGATGCGCACAACACGCATCCGGCCTCGTCGGACCGCATCGGCCACCTGGCGCAAACCTTGACGACCGAGGTGCCGGCCTTCGATTTCCTCCGGCAGACCTTCAATACGCCGGCCTTGCTGGGCGAAATGGGCGCTGCCACGGCCTTGACGAATGTGGCGCTGGGCATCGCGCAGGCGAATCACTTTGGCCAGAACGTGCTGGTGGCGGGCACCAGCGACGCGGATCAGACGACCGGCGTGCTGATCTTGCCGCCGGCTAAGGTGCGGCCGATTGACCCCGTGAAACCGTGGTTCCGCGCGCGCGGCGGCGGCAATGCCTATCTGATGTGGTGGGGCATCCGCCATGCCTGGGCCACGCTGGATGCGGGGCAGTTCAATGAGCAGGGATATTCGAAGTAATAGACGGCGAAAGCTCAGGCATGGCGCACCTGCGCCGCCTGGGCCGGCATGTCCTGCGCCATGCGCGCCAGGATGCGCTGCAAAGTGGCCGCATCGTGGGGCAGGCGTGCGGCGAAGGCTGGCCAGCCGCGCAGCTCCAGCTGTTGCGGCATGTCCACCAGGCCCGTGATGGCATCCCAGAAGGCGTCCCAGTTCATGCCGTAGAAGGAAGGGAAATCCAGCGCGGCCGCCAGCGCCGCGTGCAGCTGGCGCGCGGTGTTGATCTCGCTCAAGTCGATCGTCACCAGGGCAGATCGATTCACAATATGCCTTTGAGCAGGTTCTGCAGGTTTTGCCGCATGCCGCCCACCACAGACTCGTGCTGCTCCAGGATGGCGGGCGCATCCTTGAATGGTGCCGGGTCGAGGTACAGGCGCGGCAAGTCGGCCACGGCCACGCCGCGCGGGCCGCCGCGCAGGATCTCGTCCACGTGCTTGTTGATCGAGTCGATGGCCGCCTGGATGCGCGGCGTGGAAGATGCCGCCAGGCAGGCGGCCAGCGCCGCGTCGAGTTCGGCGCGCGCGGGCGCCTGCGGCAGCACGGGGGCGGCGATCTGTTCCAGCGGCGACATGTTGACGGCCGGCTTGCGGTAGGCCAGCAGGGTATCGAGCGCCATCAGCCGGTGTGCGCCGCCCCGTTGCAGCCAATCAACGATTTGCGGCCAGGGCGTGTCCAGCAGGGCCGCCGCCACGCCCCATTGTCCCGCCACGGGCGAGCCGACATTGGCGTCGATCCAAGTCAGGGCGGCCGGATTGCCCGTGTAGGCCAGCAGGATGGCATTCGACGAGCGCAGTGCTGGTGCCTGCGTGGCGAGGATGGCGCTCAGCCAGGCGAGGGCCCCATCGGGCGGCTGCCTCGATAACTGTTGCGTAAATGGGGCGCTCAGGGCGCGGCTGTCGGAAAATTGATATTCGTCGGACATGTTGAGCGATTCGGCGAGTGAGAAGAGGTGGGGCGCTTCGGTATGCGCACAAGCTATCCCAGGGGCAGGGGGGCAATAGAGCGGACGCTGCTATTGCTCCGATTTTTTGCAGCGTGCGGAAAATTGCAAGGCGGTGCTGTTTTCAAACGGGGAATTGAATTCGCCCTTTACCTGAGTCAAGTTGCCGGTAAAGCGCATGGTCAGCGGGCCGCTGCTTGGTCCCGCGTCATACGTGCAAGACAAGCTGTCGCCGCTTTGCCGGCAGCCGTAGAAATTACTCGCTTTGCCGCGCCCGTCAATGATGTGGGTGCCTTGCGCGCCGTGCCGGTCGGGGACGTCGAAGCTGAGCTCAATCGTGTGCTCCTCCTGATCAGGGGGAATCTGTATGTTACCGGTGCAGGTAAAGCCCGCCATCCTTTCCGCGATGCTATCTGGGCGCTGCGTTGCCGCCGCAGGGGTGGCGTTGGCGCAGGCTGCACCGAGCAGGGTGGCAACGAGCAAGCATGGGGGCGCGATGTAGCGGAACAGGTCTGTTTTCATAAGCCGGCAGGTGGGGAGGTTGGAAACCAGCCGCCAGTCTAGCAGCCGGCGTGGCGCGCACGATTCGGAATCTTGTCATTTGTAAACATTTAAGATCGCCTTCAGTGCGGGCGGCCCCGCTTGCGCTACAATCGGCTCTCCTTTGTTGCCACTGCCGCGCGCGGTTCTCTTCTGCCACTATGTTCCCTAAACGCCTGACTCTGCTTGCCCTGGCCGCCTTTGCGCTGGCCGGCTGCGATACCACCGCCCCGAAACCCGTCCAAGTATTGACGCCCCGAACCCATCGTTGTCACGCCGCGCAAGATCAAGATCGGCCTGGCGCTGGGTGGCGGCGCGGCGCGCGGTTTTGCGCACATCGGCGTGATCAAGGCGCTCGAATCGCAGGGCATCAACGCCGACATCGTTACGGGCACCAGCGCCGGCAGCGTGGTGGGCGCCATGTATGCGGCGGGCAATTCCGGCTTCGCCCTGCAAAAGATGGCCTTCGATATGGACGAAGCGGCCATTTCGGACTGGGCCTTGCCCCTGTTCGGCAAGTCGTCCGGCGTACTGAAAGGCGAGGCGCTGCAAAGCTATGTCAACAAGGCGGTCGGCGGCGTGCCGCTGGAAAAGCTGAAGATTCCGTTTGGCGTGGTGGCGACCGATTTGAAGAATGGCCAGCCGATCCTGTTCCAGCGTGGCAACACCGGCATGGCCGTGCGCGCCTCGTCGGCCGTGCCCGGCGTGTTCCAGCCCGTGACCATTGCCGGCCACACCTATGTCGATGGCGGCCTCGTCGCTCCCGTGCCCGTGCGTTTTGCGCGCGACATGGGTGCCGACTTCATCATCGCCGTGAATATCTCGTCGCAAACGGACACCCAGAAGGCCATCAGCTCGATGGAAGTCATCATGCAAACCTTCGCCATCATGGGCCAGCGCATCAACCAGTTCGAACTGAAGGATGCGGACGTGGTGATCCAGCCCAGCCTGGGCACCATGAAGGGCAACGATTTCAACAGCCGCAACCAGGCCATCCTGGCGGGCGAGCAGGCGACGTTTGCCGTCATGGCGCAGCTCAAGCAAAAGCTGAAAGCCAAGCGCGAGCAGTAAGCCGTTATTCTGGCCCCGCATTTCGTATACAATTTTGATTCAACATAACAAGGATGCACCATGCAATCGAAACCGATTTTGACCCTGGACGACGTAAAGAAAATCGCTGCCGCCGCGGAAGCGGAAGCGGTCAAGAATAACTGGGCGGTCACGATCGCCATCGTCGACGACGGCGGCCACCTGCTGTGTGGCTGCAGCGCATGGACGGCGTGGCGCCGATCTCGTCGCACATCGCCCCATCGAAAGCCAAGACGGCCGCGCTGGGCCGCCGCGAATCGCGCATCTATGAAGAGATGATCAACGGCGGCCGCGTGTCGTTCCTGAGCGCGCCGGAAATCGACGGCTTGCTCGAAGGCGGCGTACCCATCGTGTTCGACGGCCACTACGTGGGCGCCGTCGGCGTCTCGGGCGTCAAGTCGGCGGAAGATGCGCAAATTGCCAAAGCGGGCATTGCGGCCCTGACGGCCTAAGTACTATCCGTAGTTGCAGAACAAGCCGCCCCGCGCAAGCCGGGCGGCTTTTTTCATGGGCCGCAGGATTTATGTTGCTGCGCAAAAAAATGCCGGGCTTTCTGAATTTTCTTCCTTGTGGAAAAGCTTCCTTTTGGTTATAATTCAAAGGTTTAGCCAATCACACATATACCGTAGCGACTACCCATCCCCTCATTCAAAATGACCGTTGAAACACCTGAGTGCATCTGGCTCGGGTAACTAGGCGGTCGGTCTGACGTGGCGCAGCTACGGTAACTTTATCAGGAGTTGCCCTTGCCGCCATTTTTTTCTGGCCCTGCCGTTCCAGCCATATTAGCGCTTGCTGATGGAACGATCTTTAAAGGTTTTTCGATCGGTGCCGCCGGTCATACCACGGGCGAGGTTGTTTTCAACACCTCGATGACCGGGTATCAGGAAATCCTTACCGACCCAAGCTATTGCCGCCAGATGGTCACCCTGACCTATCCGCATATCGGCAATACGGGCGTCAATCCGGAAGACGTCGAATCTTCCAAGGTTCACGCCGCCGGCCTCATCATCCGCGATCTGCCATTGCTGGCATCCAGTTTCCGTTCCACGCTCTCCCTGTCCGATTACCTGAAAGCTGAAAATATCGTCGCCATCGCCGGCATCGATACACGCAAGCTCACGCGCATCCTGCGTGAAAAAGGTGCACAGGGCGGCGCCATCCTCGTCGGCACGCAAGGCAACGAACCGTCCGCCGCGCAAGCGCTGGAACTGGCACGCTCCTTCCCTGGCCTGGCCGGCATGGACCTGGCCAAGGTGGTATCGAGCAAGGCCGCCTACGAGTACCGCGAAACGGAATGGACCCTGGGCGAAGGCTATGGCCAGTTGCTTGACGCCGATGCGAAATACCACGTGGTTGCCTTCGACTACGGCGTCAAGCGCAATATCCTGCGCATGCTGACGGCGCGCGGCTGCAAAGTCACCGTGCTGCCCGCGCAAGCGACGGCGGCCGACGCCCTGGCTTTGAATCCGGACGGCATCTTCCTGTCGAACGGCCCCGGCGACCCGGAGCCGTGCGACTACGCCATCGCGGCGACCAAGGAGCTGATCGAGAAGGGCATCCCGACCTTCGGCATCTGCCTCGGCCACCAGATCATGGCGCTCGCTTCCGGCGCGAAAACCTTGAAGATGAAGTTCGGCCACCACGGCGCCAACCACCCGGTGCAGGACCTGGAAACGAAACAGGTCTTGATTACTTCGCAAAACCACGGTTTCGCAGTCGACGCGGCAACTCTGCCCGCGAATTGCCGCGTGACCCATGAATCGCTGTTCGACGGCTCCCTGCAGGGCTTTGCCCGCACGGACAAGCCGGCCTTCTGCTTCCAGGGCCACCCTGAAGCGTCGCCGGGCCCGATGGATGTTGCTTACCTGTTTGACCGCTTCATCAACTTGATGGCTGCGGAGGAGAAAAAGAAAAATGCCTAAACGTTTAGATATCAAAAGTATTCTGATTATTGGCGCTGGCCCGATCGTGATCGGCCAGGCCTGCGAATTCGATTATTCCGGCGCGCAAGCGTGCAAGGCCCTGCGCGAAGAGGGCTACAAAGTCATCCTGGTCAACAGCAATCCTGCGACCATCATGACCGATCCGGAAATGGCCGACGTGACCTATATCGAACCGATCACCTGGTCGGTCGTCGAGCGCATCATCGCCAAGGAGCGTCCTGACGCCATCCTGCCGACGATGGGCGGCCAGACGGCGCTGAACTGCGCGCTGGACCTGTTCAACAATGGCGTGCTGGCAAAATACAACGTCGAGCTGATCGGCGCGTCGCCGGAAGCCATCGACAAGGCGGAAGACCGCTCCAAGTTCAAGGATGCGATGACCAAGATCGGCCTCGGTTCGGCACGCTCCGGCGTGGCGCACTCGATGGAAGAATCGTGGGCAGTGCAGCGCACCCTGGGCTTCCCGACCATCATCCGTCCATCGTTCACCATGGGCGGCTCCGGCGGCGGCATCGCCTACAACGAAGAAGAATTCGAAACCATTTGCAAGCGCGGCCTGGAAGCATCGCCGACGAAAGAGCTGCTGATCGAAGAATCGTTGCTGGGCTGGAAAGAGTACGAGATGGAAGTGGTGCGCGACAAGGCGGACAACTGCATCATCATCTGCTCGATCGAAAACCTCGATCCGATGGGCGTGCACACGGGCGACTCCATCACGGTTGCGCCAGCGCAAACCCTGACGGACAAG
The DNA here is from genome assembly GCF_056037845.1 of Janthinobacterium sp. TPC_1. Taxonomy (NCBI): domain Bacteria; kingdom Pseudomonadati; phylum Pseudomonadota; class Betaproteobacteria; order Burkholderiales; family Oxalobacteraceae; genus Janthinobacterium; species Janthinobacterium sp. TPC_1. The sequence continues at coordinate 3,974,125 of NZ_CP195157.1, forward strand.
GAATACCAGATCATGCGCAATGCCAGTCTGGCAGTGCTGCGCGAGATCGGCGTCGACACCGGTGGCTCGAACGTGCAATTCTCGATCAACCCCGTCGATGGCCGCATGATCGTCATCGAGATGAACCCGCGCGTGTCGCGTTCGTCGGCGCTGGCATCGAAAGCGACGGGTTTCCCGATTGCAAAGATCGCCGCCAAGCTGGCCGTCGGTTTCACGCTGGACGAGCTGCGCAATGAAATCACGGGCGGCGCCACGCCGGCATCGTTCGAGCCATCGATCGATTACGTCGTCACGAAGATTCCCCGTTTCACGTTCGAGAAATTCCCGACCGCCGACCACCACCTGACGACGCAGATGAAATCCGTCGGCGAAGTGATGGCCATCGGCCGTACCTTCCAGGAATCGTTCCAGAAAGCCTTGCGCGGCCTGGAAGTGGGCGTGGACGGCATGAACGAAAAGACCAAGGACCGCGAAAAGATCGAAGAGGAACTGGGCGAGCCTGGTCCTGAGCGCATCTGGTACGTGGGCGACGCGTTTGCCCAGGGTTTCACTCTGGAAGAAGTGCACAATCTGACCAAGATCGACCCATGGTTCCTGATCCAGATCAAGGAAATCGTCGACCTGGAACTGTGGCTGGACACGCAGAAGCTGGAAAACCTGGACAAGAACACCCTGTACAAGTTGAAACAGAAGGGCTTCTCGGACCGCCGCCTGGGCTTCCTGCTGCAAACGACCGACACGGCCGTGCGCCAGCAGCGCCATGCGCTGAACATCCGTCCCGTCTACAAGCGCGTCGACACCTGCGCGGCGGAATTCTCGACCGACACGGCGTACATGTATTCCACGTACGACGAAGAGTGCGAGTCGAATCCGACCGACAAGAAAAAGATCATGGTGCTGGGCGGTGGCCCGAACCGTATCGGCCAGGGTATCGAATTTGACTATTGCTGCGTCCACGCGGCCCTCGCCATGCGCGAAGACGGCTACGAGACCATCATGGTCAATTGCAATCCAGAAACGGTTTCGACCGACTACGATACCTCGGATCGCCTGTACTTCGAATCGCTGACGCTGGAAGACGTGCTGGAAATCGTCGCCATCGAAAAACCGGTCGGCGTGATCGTGCAGTACGGCGGCCAGACCCCATTAAAACTGGCGCTGGATCTGGAAGCGAATGGCGTGCCGATCATCGGCACCTCGCCCGACATGATCGATGCGGCCGAAGACCGCGAGCGTTTCCAGCAAATGCTGCACAAGCTGGAACTGCGCCAGCCGCCTAACCGCACCGCGCGCACGGAAGCCGACGCTTTGGCGCTGGCGCAGGAAATCGGCTACCCGCTGGTCGTGCGTCCATCGTACGTGCTGGGCGGCCGCGCCATGGAAATTGTCCACGAGCAGCGCGACCTCGAGCGCTACATGCGCGAAGCCGTCAAGGTTTCGCACGATTCGCCCGTGCTGCTGGACCGCTTCCTGAACGACGCCATCGAGTGCGACGTCGATTGCATCTCCGACGGCGAAACGACGTTCATCGGCGGCGTGATGGAACACATCGAACAGGCTGGCGTCCACTCGGGCGACTCGGCTTGCTCCTTGCCGCCATACTCGCTGGCAGCGGAAACCATTGAAGAACTGAAACGCCAGACGGCGCTGATGGCCAAGGGTTTGAACGTGGTCGGCCTGATGAACGTGCAGTTCGCGATCCAGAAACAGGAAATCGATGGCCAGCTGAAAGACGTCGTCTACGTGCTGGAAGTCAATCCGCGCGCCTCGCGCACCGTGCCTTTCGTTTCGAAAGCCACGGGGCTGCAACTGGCGAAGATCGCCGCCCGCTGTATGGTCGGCCAGTCGCTGGCGTCGCAAGGCATCACGCAGGAAGTCGTGCCGCCATATTTCAGCGTCAAGGAAGCCGTGTTCCCGTTCGTCAAGTTCCCGGGCGTGGACACCATCCTGGGCCCTGAAATGAAATCGACGGGCGAAGAAGTCATGGGCGTGGGCCTGACGTTCGGCGAAGCGTTTGTGAAATCGCAACTGGGCGCCGGCGTGAACCTGCCAAAATCGGGCAAGGTCTTCATCAGCGTGAAAGCGTCGGACAAGCCGCGCGCCGTGCAAGTGGCGCGCGACCTGGTCGAGTCCGGTTTCACCGTGGTTGCCACCAAGGGTACCGCCGCCGTGATCGCTGCTGCCGGCATCGCCGTCACGCCAGTGAACAAGGTGATCGAAGGCCGTCCGCACATCGTCGACATGATCAAGAACCATGAAATCGTGCTGGTGATCAACACCGTGGAAGAAAAGCGCAGCGCCATCGTCGATTCGCGGGCCATCCGCACGTCGGCCCTGGCCTCGCGCGTGACGACCTACACGACCATCGCGGGCGCGGAAGCGGCCGTCGAAGGCATCCGCCATCTGGATGAGTTGCGCGTCTACGATTTGCAAGGCCTGCACAAGACCCTGCAGCAAGCATAGTCCGCGTGTGATTTGCAGTGACCGCCGTTAGGCGGTACACTGCATGCTTATCAACCACAGAGTTCCGTGCAGAGCAGCGCGCGGCCTCTGTGGTTTTCACTTGGTAAGTCCGTTCAGCGTGACAAAACACGGCAACGGCGCCGATAACTAGCAGATAGTAGAGATAACATGACCTCAGTCCCATTGACCAAATACGGCGCAGAACTCTTGAAGGAAGAGCTGCATCATTTGAAGACCAAGGAACGCCGCATCGTCATCGATGCGATCGCCGAAGCGCGTTCGCACGGAGATTTGTCGGAAAACGCCGAGTACGATGCCGCCAAGGAACGCCAGGCCTTCGTCGAAGGCCGCATCGCCGAGCTCGAAGGCAAGCTGGGCGCAGCGCAAATCATCGACCCGACCGCGCTCGACGCGGAAGGCCGCGTGGTGTTTGCCTCGACCGTGAACCTGGAAGACCTGGAATCGGGCCAGAAAGTCACATACCAGATCGTCGGCCTCGATGAAGCCGACCTGAAAATGAACAAGGTTTCCGTGACGTCCCCGATCGCCCGCGCGCTGATCGGCAAGTACGCCGGCGACGTGGTGGAAGTGCAGGCGCCGTCCGGCCCGCGCGAATACGAAATCCTGGAAGTGCTGTACATCTGATGCTGACGCGCCTGCGTTTCCTCGTTGCCGCCCTGTGGGCCGGCAGCCTGTGGACCATCGGCTTCATCGTGGCGCCCACGCTGTTCGGCACCCTGAGCGACCGCGTGCTGGCGGGCAATATCGCCGGCAGCATGTTCCGCGCCGAGGCATGGCTGTCCATCGCCTGTGCCTTGATACTGCTGGCCTTGCTGCAATGGGCGCCCGGCGCGCTGGAACTCAAGCGCCGCCGCCTGCTGGGGGCGCTGGTGCTGTCCATGCTCGTGTGCGCGCTGCTCAGCCATTTCGGCATTTCGCCGCTGATGGCCGAACTCAAGGCGCAAGCGCCGTCGGGCATCATGGACGAGGCCATGCGCAGCCGCTTCGGCATGCTGCATGGCGTGTCGACCGCGATCTTTGCCGTGCAGAGCCTGCTGGCGGGCGTATTGATCTGGAAACAGCAGTAATTTGATGCAGGTAAAGTAATCGCATGAAAAAAGCGGAGCAGGGGATATCCCGTGCTCCGCTTCTTGTTTCAAGCCCGGCCGCCTTGCGGTGGCCGGGTGAACAGGCTTACTTGCTGCCCAGTGCGCTTTTCTTGGCGCTTTTCTGACGTGGCTTGGCACGCTTGATGGAACCGCCTTCGGTAACGCGCTCATTGCCCTTGATCATGACTTTCGTCACGCTGGGGCGCTTGGTGCCGCTGGCGCTGGCCTTGACGATGGTCACTTCGCGCATGCCTTTGCCGGCGCTGACCTTCTCCTTAACCACTTCTTTTTTCGGACGGTAGATTACCAGCAGTTTGCCAATATGTTGTACCGGGGCGGCGCCGAGATTGCCGCAAATCGTATCGTACATTCCGACGCGGGCTTCGCGGTCGTCGCCGAACACGCGGACTTTAATCAGGCCGTGCGAATCCAGGCCAAGGTCGATCTCTTTGAGGACAGCAGGTGTCAAGCCCGCTTCGCCAATGATGACGATAGGCTTCAGCGCGTGTGCTTCGGCGCGCAGTGCGCTGCGCTCTACGGGTGTAAGTTTTAGCATAATAATATTTAGTAATTCCCTTAAAAGCAGTATTCTACGCGAATGGCAAAGAAGAAATTAAACAAAAACTGGTTGCACGACCACATAAATGATCCTTATGTGAAGTTGGCGCAAAAAGAGGGCTACCGCGCCCGGGCAGCATACAAGCTGAAAGAAATCGATGAAGACGAGAAACTGATCAAACCTGGCCAGGTGATCGTCGACCTGGGCTGCACTCCTGGCAGCTGGGCCCAGTACACGCGGCGCAAGCTGGCCGGCAAGGACGGCGGCGGGGTCAATGGTACCCTGATTGGCCTGGACATGCTGGAAATGGAACCGATTGCCGATTTCCACTTCATCCAGGGCGACTTCCGCGAAGCGCGCGTGCTGCGCCAGCTGGAAGTGGTGTTGCAGGGACGCAAGGTCGACCTGGTCCTGTCGGACATGGCGCCCAACCTGTCGGGCATCGCCACGGCGGACGCCGCGCGCATGGAGCATCTGATCGACCTGGCCATCGAATTTTCGCAATTGCATTTGAAACCATCGGGCGTATTGCTGGTGAAATGCTTTAAAGACATGGGTTTCAGCCAGATCGTGGAGAAATTCCGCGCTGAATTCAAGGTCGTGGTGCAGAAAAAGCCGAAGGCCAGCCGCGATAAATCGTCGGAAATCTTCCTGATGGGCCGTGGAATCAAGAATCCGCTGAAAAATGCCGTGGAAGAAGATGATTCCGCCCTTGATATTTGAGCGGGAATCCGCACATGGGAACGAGAAGTGCAGTAGCGTCTGATGGCATAAAAGCCTAAATTGTTTATACTGCATTTTTTTTGCGTGAACGCGGTTTTTTCGCGCGCACGGATCGGCGGGCTTTGGCACGGCCCGCTTATTGCGAGTAAAATCGTGTTTCTAGCTATAGGTAAAGAGATGCGCACTGCATCCAAGGAGTCTTCGTGAATAACATGTTTTCCAAATCTGCCATCTGGGTAGTCGTATTGCTGCTGTTGTTCATGCTGTTCAAGCAATTCGACAGTCATGGCGCCACAGGCGGCAGCAAGGCCATCGCTTATTCCGATTTGCTGGATGAAGTCAAAGCCAAGCGCGTCAAGGATGTCGTGATCGAAGGTTCGTCGATCACCGCCAAGCTGATGGACGACACCAAGGTGCGTACCACCGCCACCAGCCTCGACAAGGGCCTGATCGGCGACCTGCGCGACAATGGCGTGCATTTCGATGTGCGTCCGCCCGAGGAAGCGTCTTTCCTGCAAACTATTTTTGTTTCCTGGTTCCCCATGCTGCTGTTGATCGGCGTCTGGGTCTTCTTCATGCGTCAGATGCAAGGCGGCGGCAAGGGCGGGGCATTCTCGTTCGGCAGTCGAAGGCGCGCATGATGGATGAAGCCAGCAACACCGTCACCTTCGCCGACGTCGCCGGTTGCGACGAAGCGAAAGAAGAAGTCAACGAAGTGGTCGACTTCCTCAAGGATCCAAGCAAATTCCAGAAGCTGGGCGGCCGTATTCCCCGCGGCGTGCTGATGGTCGGTCCTCCGGGCACGGGTAAAACCCTGCTGGCGCGCGCCATCGCCGGCGAAGCCAAGGTGCCGTTCTTCTCGATTTCCGGTTCCGACTTCGTGGAAATGTTCGTCGGCGTCGGCGCCAGCCGCGTGCGCGACATGTTCGAAAACGCGAAAAAGCATTCGCCGTGCATCATCTTCATCGACGAGATCGACGCTGTCGGCCGTCACCGCGGTGCCGGCATGGGCGGCGGCAATGACGAGCGCGAACAGACCCTGAACCAGTTGCTGGTCGAGATGGACGGTTTTGAAGCGAACTCCGGCGTCATCGTCGTGGCCGCCACCAACCGCGCCGACGTCTCGACAAAGCCTTGCTGCGTCCGGGCCGCTTCGACCGCCAGGTCTCCGTCGGCTTGCCCGATATCCGCGGCCGCGAACAGATCTTGAACGTGCACATGCGCAAAGTGCCTATTGGTACTGACGTGAAAGCCGATATCCTGGCCCGCGGCACCCCCGGTTTCTCGGGCGCGGATCTGGCCAACCTAGTCAACGAGGCAGCCCTGTTCGCCGCGCGCCGCAGCAAGCGCCTGGTGGAAATGGCCGACTTCGAAGATGCGAAAGACAAGATTTACATGGGTCCCGAGCGTAAATCGATGATCATCCGCGAGGAAGAGCGTCGCAATACGGCTTACCATGAGTCCGGTCACGCCGTCGTCGCCAAGCTGTTGCCGAAGGCTGATCCCGTGCATAAAGTGACGATCATGCCGCGCGGCTGGGCCTTGGGCCTGACGTGGCAGTTGCCGGAACACGACAACTTGTCCGCCTACAAGGACAAGATGCTGGAAGAAATTTCCATCCTGTTCGGCGGCCGTATCGCCGAAGAGATTTTCGTTGGACAAATGTCCACGGGTGCGTCGAACGACTTTTCGCGTGCCACCAAGCTGGCCCGTTCCATGGTGACCCGCTTCGGCATGTCCGACAGCATGGGCGTGATGGTCTACGAAGACAGCGAAAACGAAGGTTTCTTCGGTGGCGCCACCAAGACGATCTCGGAAGCGACCCAGCAAAAGGTCGATGCTGAAATCCGCAATATTCTCGACAAGCAATATGCTTTGGCGCGAACCTTGCTGGAAAGCAACCGCGACAAGGTGGAAATGATGACCAAAGCCTTGCTGGAATGGGAAACCATTGATGCAGAGCAAATCAATGACATCATGGCCGGCCTGGAGCCGCGTCCACCGAAAGTCATCCCGCCACGCCGCAATGCGGGCGACAGCGGCACGGGCGGCATCTCGCCAAACGTGACGGCGCCAGCCTGATAGCTGCCACTGCCTGATTAGTGGCATGTAATAGAAGGGTAAGGAGGAGCAATCCTTGCCCTTTTTCGTTGCCGCGGCAGTTTTTTCCTGACGACTAAAAAGATTCACATGCGACACTATTTGCAATTCGGCCGCTTCGGCTTCAACCTGTCCGGCACGCAGGCGCTGGTGATGGGCATCCTGAACATCACGCCCGATTCGTTTTCCGATGCGGGCCAGTATCAGCACCTGGAATTTGCCCTGTCGCGCGCCGAGCAGATGATTGCTGACGGCGCCGACATCATCGATATCGGCGGCGAATCGAGCCGCCCCGGCGCGCCGCCGCTGCCGCTGCAGGACGAGTTGCAGCGCGTCATGCCCGTGCTGTACGCCTTGCGCGACTGCGGCAAGCCCCTGTCCGTCGACACGTATAAACCCGAAGTGATGCGCGAAGCCATCCTGGCGGGCGCCGACATGATCAACGACATCAACGGTTTCCGCGCGCCGGGCGCCATCGACGCCGTGCGGGACAGCGACTGCGCGCTGTGCATCATGCACATGCAAAGCGTGCCGCAAACCATGCAGGACCAGCCGCAATACGAAGACGTGGTGCGCGAAGTCATCGCCTTCCTGCGCGAACGCATCGACACCATGACGGCGGCCGGCATCGACCGCGAGCGCCTGTGCATCGACCCCGGCTTTGGCTTCGGCAAGACGGTGGAGCAGAATTACGCTTTATTGCGCGCCACGCGCCGGCTGCGCAGCGAGCTGGGCCTGCCCGTGCTGGCCGGCCTGTCGCGCAAGTCGATGATCGGCGCCGTCACGGGACGTCCCGTCGAGCAGCGTCTGGCCGGCAGTGTTGCCGGTGCACTTGCTGCGGTAGCGCAAGGTGCGGAAATTATCCGTGTGCATGATGTAGCTGAAACCGTCGATGCATTGAAGGTCTGGCGCATGGCACACTGAGCCTGTAAGATTTATCATAAACAACAAAAAGAGAAATACGATGACGCGTAAATATTTTGGCACCGATGGCATCCGCGGCCTGGTGGGCACGGCTCCGATCACCCCCGATTTCGTCATGCGCCTCGGCTATGCGGCCGGCAAGGTGCTGGCCAAGTCGCAAGGCGGCAAGGCGCGCCCGACTGTGCTGATCGGCAAGGACACGCGCATTTCCGGCTACATGCTGGAAGCGGCGCTGGAGGCGGGCTTGTCGGCCGCCGGCGTGGACGTGATGCTGGCCGGCCCCATGCCGACGCCGGCGATCGCCTATTTGACGCGGGCGCTGCGCCTGTCGGCCGGCGTGGTCATTTCCGCCTCGCACAATCCGTATCACGACAATGGCATCAAGTTCTTTTCCGGCCAGGGCACCAAGCTGCCTGACAGCGTGGAACTGGAAATCGAAGCGGCGCTCGACGAACCGATGGCTTGCGTGCCATCGGACAAGCTGGGCCGCGCCAAGCGCCTGGACGACGCCCAGGGCCGCTACATCGAATTTTGCAAGGGCACCTTCCCGAACGAGCTGGACTTGCGCGGCCTGAAGATCGTTGTCGATTGCGCGCATGGCGCCGCCTATCATATCGCCCCGCACGTCTTCCATGAGCTGGGCGCGGAAGTCATCGCCATCGGCAACAAGCCCGATGGCTTCAACATCAATGCGGGCTTTGGCGCCACGGCGACCAAGGCCATGGCCGAAGCCGTCGTCGAGCATGGCGCCGACCTGGGCATCGCCCTCGATGGCGACGCCGACCGCCTGATCATGTGCGATGCCACGGGCCGCCTGTATAACGGTGACGAGTTGTTGTACGTCATGGTCAAGGACCGCCTGGCGACGGGCCCCGTGGCCGGCGCCGTCGGCACCCTGATGACGAATATGGCGCTGGAAGTGCTGTTCAAGCAGCAGGGCATCGGCTTTGCGCGCGCCAAGGTGGGCGACCGCTACGTGCTGGAAGTCATGAAGGAAAAGGGCTGGATACTGGGCGGCGAAGGTTCCGGCCATTTGCTGTGCCTGGACAAGCACACGACGGGCGACGGCATCGTTTCCGCGCTGCAAGTATTGTCCGCGCTCAAGCGCAGCGGCCAGAGCCTGCAGCAATGCCTGGCCGAACTGGTGCTGTTCCCGCAAACCCTGATCAACCTGCGCGTGGCGCCCGGTTTCGACTGGCAGAAAAATGCCGCCATGGTGGCCGAGAAGGAACTGGTCGAGGCCGAGCTGGGCGACACGGGCCGCGTGCTGATCCGCGCTTCTGGCACGGAGCCGCTGATTCGCGTGATGGTGGAAGCGAAAGATAAGGACAAGGCTGAATCGATGGCGCGCCGCATCGCGGATAAAGTGGCGGTGTAAGGGCAGGCGCCGATAGTTATTTCCATCTAATTCGTCTATGGCAATTGACGAAATTGAGTGGGGGCGTTATTATCTTGTCTTCGGAGTGTGGCGCAGCCCGGTAGCGCACCTGGTTTGGGACCAGGGGGTCCAAGGTTCGAATCCTTGTACTCCGACCAAAGTCATAAGCGGGCTGTCAGAAATGACAGCCCGTTTTCTATTCCGCGCAAGCATTTCATTGCTGGCGTGCATGGATTAAAATACTGCACCTTTCCGCCCATCGTTCAACGGATAGGACAACGGTCTTCTAAACCGTGAATGGGGGTTCGATTCCCTCTGGGCGGACCAGTTTCATACTGGCCACGAGCATGCGGCAAGCTGCCGCACCACAGCGCATCGTTCCCTTCCTCCCGTCTTGCTCGCCGGTTCTACGGCTGCGCAAACAACACCAAACTCAGCAAATACAGCAGCGGCACCGCGCACAGCAGCGCCGAACACAGCGATAGCACTTTCTTGCTCGCCATGCGCGCCAGGCGCAGCCGTTCGCGCACGGGCAAATGCTGGCGCAGCAGGCTGCGCGCGCGGGGGTGGAATGGGGATTCATGCATGGAAGCTCCTTCGCAAGGGTGGCGGTGGTGCCAGCCAGCATAGCGAGAGGTGCATAAAGGCGGTGTAAAGAGTCGGGCGCGGCGCGTATGCGCGGTGTAAACGGGGCGCCGCGGCCCGTGAGGGCGGAGCTTACTTTTCGCTGTCGTCGGGACTCTTGCCGAACAGACGATCCTTGGCGTTGAGCAATTTTTGTACCTTGGCGCCCATTTTCATCAGTTGCGCCATCGATTCGGGCGACAGGCGCTGCAAGTCGTCGAACCAGGTATTGGCCAGGTCGACCAATTCATACATCTCGCGCATGCGCTCCTGCGCATACTGGTCCACGGGTTCCGTGGCCGGCGCCAGCAACGATTCGCGCAGCACCGTCAGGGTGGGCGCCACTTCGCGGCGACGGCGCTCGGCGGCCACCACGCGGAAGATCTGCCACACGTCGCCCAGCGAGGAAAAATATTCGCGCCGGTCGCCGGGGATGCGCGACTGGCGGATCAAGCCCCAGCCCTGCAATTCCTTCAAGCCGATGCTCACGTTCGAGCGCGAGAAACTCAGGTGTTCCGCGATTTCATCCGCGTGCAAGGGATGCTCCGCGACAAATAACAAGGCGTACACTTGCCCCACCGTGCGGTTAAAAGCCCCAGCGGCTGCCCATCTCGCCGAAATGGCTGACGAAGGTCAGGATCAGCGGCGTCATTTGGATATTTTGAGTTTTCATAATTATCCGAATTTTTTCACGCCATACTGGTGGGGTCAATTGATATATGTCATGTTTCGCAGTATTATACAAAAAATCGAATTTACAGAAAATTCTGAAAACTCAAAAAGTATAAGATGCCGACCACGCCTTTGTCCTTGCCCCGCTTTATTCTTCCCCGTGCCGCCAGCCTGGCGCAGGGGGGCGCCGCCTTGCTGTGGCTGCCGCAAGCGGCCTTGCTGGCCTGGGCCGTGCAAGCCATGCTCGATGGCGCGCCCTGGCGCGCGGCCCTGTTGCCGGCGGCCGGCGTGCTGCTGCTGGGCGTGCTGCGCGCCGGCTGCGAAGCGTGGGGCGCGCGGCGCATGTACGCGGCGGCGCGCGGGCACCTGTCCACCTTGCGCGCGCAAGTGGCGCAAGCACTGGCGCGCCGTTCGCCGCTGGACCGCCGCCAGCGCGCCCGGTCGGGCCAGGCGGCCAGCGTCATCGCCGAGCAAGCCGAAGCCATCGTGCCGTATCTGGTGCGCTACAAGCCCGCGCGCTGGAAGGTGCTCACCGTGCCGTTCGTGATCCTGGCTGCCGTGACGCCGCTGTCGTGGATCGCCGCCTTGATCCTGCTGATCGCCGCGCCCCTGATTCCCGTCTTCATGGCCCTGGTCGGCATGGGCGCGCAAGCGGCAAGCCGCGCGCAGATGGTGGAAATGGGCAGCATGAACGCCTTCCTGCTGGATCGCCTGCGCGGCCTGGCCACCTTGCGCGCGCTGGGCGCCGTCGACGCCACGGCCGAGCGGCTCGATGCCTCGTCGCAATCCGTGCGCCGGCGCACGATGGTGGTGCTGCGCATCGCCTTTTTGTCGTCCGCCGTGCTGGAACTGTTTTCCGCGCTGGGCGTCGCCATGGTGGCCGCGTTCATCGGTTTTTCCTTGCTGGGCAGCATCAATTTCGGCACCTGGGGCCGCGAATTGACGCTGGGGCAGGGCCTGTTCATCCTGCTGCTGGCGCCCGCGTTCTTTGAGCCGCTGCGCGAGCTGGCCGCCGTCTGGCATGACAAGGCGGCCGGCGAAGCGGGCCTGGCCGGCTTGCACGACCTGGCGGGCGAGGGCGTCGCCCTGCCTGGCTTTGGTGCGGAAGTGGCCGCCGTCTCCGCCGCCGCCATGGCGGTGGCGCCGCCGCCGGCCATTGACATCCATCAACTGCGCTTTGCCCACCCTGGCGAAGCGCCCGTGTTCCACGGCTTCGATTTGAGCGTGCGCGCCGGCGAACACGTGGCCCTGCTGGGCGCCAGCGGCGCCGGCAAGACCACCTTGCTGTCCCTGCTGGCCGGCTTGCTGCCCGCCAGCGGCGGCGAGATCCGCATCGGCGGCGTGCGCCTGACCGACAGTACCGTGAATACCTTGCGCCAGCGCATGGCCTGGATGGGCCAGCGTCCGCACGTGTTTGCCGCGTCCTCAGCCAGAACGTGACCCTGGGCCGCAGCGGCGCCAGCGGCAGCCCCGCGCAGGTGACGCAGGCGCTGCACCTGGCCGACCTGGCCGGCGTGGCGCAGGCGCAGCCGGCCGTCATGCTCAGCGATGGCGGCCAGGGCTTGTCCGGCGGCGAAGCCGTGCGCCTGGCCCTGGCCCGCGTGGCCCTGCATCCGCATGCGGATTTGCTGCTGGTCGATGAACCGACGGCCCACCTGGACAGCGAAACGGCGGCGCGCGTCACGGACGCCTTGCTGGAATTGGCGAAAGGCAAGACGATGCTCGTCGCCACGCACGACCCCGTGCTGGCGGGCCGCTTGCAGCGCACGGTGCACGTCGATGCGCAGGCGCAGGAGCTGAGCGCATGAAGAATTCACTGGCATTGCACCCCGTCCTGCGGCAATTGCTGCTGGCCCAGCCCGGCAAGCTGATCGGGGGCGCCTTGCTGGCGGCCCTGACGGCCGTGGCCGGCATGGCCTTATTGGGCTTGTCCGGCTGGTTCATCACGGCCACCTCGATTGCCGGCCTGCATGCCTCGACGGCCATCCTGTTCGACGTGTTCGGCCCGTCGGCCGGCATCCGCCTGCTGGCCATCGGCCGCACGGGGTCGCGCTATGCGGAGCGCCTCGTCACGCACGACGCCACGTTCGCCGCGCTGGCGGCCATCCGCGTGCGACTGTTCCGCGGCTGGTCGCGCCCGGAAGCGGCCAGCCGCTTGCTGCGCCAGCCGGCCAGGCTGCTGTTCCGCCTGACGGCCGATATCGACGCGCTCGAAGCGCTGTATCTGCGCCTGCTGGTGCCCGCCTTCACGGCACTGTGCGCGGCCTTGCTGGCCGGCGTGGCGCTGGGCGCGATGCAGTGGCAACTGGGCCTGGGCCTGGCCGCGTGGCTGCTGGCCGCCGGCGGCGGCATCAGCTGGGTCGTGGCGCAGCGTGCCCGCCGGCCCGCCATCGTGCGCTCGCGCGCCATCGAAAAATTGCGCTCCGGCACCATCGACCTGGTGGCTGGCCAGACGGACCTGGTGATGGCGGGCCGCATCGACGCCCAGTGCGCCGTGCTGGGACAGATCGACCGCTCGCTGGCGCAAGCCGATGTCGCCCTGCAGCGCCTGGAGACGGCAGCCGGCGCCGCGTATGGCGTGGCCGGCAGCGCGCTACTTTCCGGCGTCTTGCTGGCCGTGGCCGCGCTGGTGCAGCAGCAAACACTGAACGTGCCGCTGGCGGCGCTGGCCCTGCTGATCGCCCTGACGGCCGTGGAACCGTTTGCGGGATTGCGCCGCGGCGCGCTGGAAGCGGGGCGCATGCTGCTGGCCATGCGCCGCCTGGCGCCGCGCCTGGATGGCGACGATGTACCGCCGCCGCCCGTCGACGCCGCACCGGGCTTGCGCCTGGACAATGTCAGCGCCGCGCATGCGGGCAGCAATGTTGCAATTTTGCATGACATATCGCTGCACATCGCCGATGGCGAGCGCGTGGCCTTGATCGGCCCCAGCGGCGCGGGCAAGTCCACCTTGCTGGCCATCGCCGCGCGCGAGCTGGCGCCGCTGTCGGGCACGGTGCACGCGGGCCGCGCCTGTTTGTTCACCCAGAAGACGGAATTGTTCCAGGACAGCTTGCGCGACAACCTGCGCCTGGCCGACCCGTCCGCCAGCGATGCGCAGCTGTGGGCGGCGCTGCAATCGGCCGGCCTGGACGAGGAAGTGCGGGCCCTGGCGGGCGGCCTCGACACTTTGCTGGGAGAGGGCGGCCTGGGCTTGTCGGGCGGCCAGGCGCGGCGCCTGGCGCTGGCGCGGCTGTTCCTGCATGCATCGGCCTTGTGGCTGCTGGACGAGGCGACGGAAGCGCTGAATGCGCAGACGGCAAGCGACGTGCTGCAGCGCCTGCGCGCGCGCTGCGAAGGGCGCAGCTTGCTGATCGCAACCCACTTGCGGCGCGAGGCGGCGCTGGCGGACCGGCTGGTGAGCCTGCGCGACGGCCGCATCGTGGGCGACGCGCGCCGTGGCACGCCAGCCTTCGAGGCGGCGCTGGCGGGCTTGCGCGGCGATTAGGGAATAAAGAAGACCGGAGACACAGGCGGTGCCGCACGCCAGCCTGAGGGCGGCGGAACCAATCGAACTACATCAGATAGATACCAAGTTTACAATTCAGTAGGGAAACACCAAGGAAATCATATGGACTTCGATATTGTCGCTTTATCCAGACTGCAGTTCGCGCTGACAGCTCTGTACCACTTTATATTCGTTCCGCTGACGATAGGCCTGTCAGTGATCCTCGCCATCATGGAGACGGTTTATGTGATGACGAACCGTCCCATCTGGCGCGACATGACCAAGTTCTGGGGTGTCTTGTTCGGCATCAACTTCGCCATGGGCGTGGCGACGGGCATCGTCATGGAATTCCAGTTCGGCATGAACTGGAGCTATTACAGCCATTATGTGGGCGACATCTTCGGCGCGCCGCTGGCCATCGAGGGCTTGATGGCCTTCTTCCTGGAAGCGACCTTCGTCGGCCTGTTCTTCTTCGGCTGGGACAAGCTGTCGAAGCGGGGCCACCTGGTCACCACCTGGCTGGTGGCCATCGGCTCGAACTTCTCGGCCCTGTGGATTTTGATCGCCAACGGCTGGATGCAAAATCCCGTCGGCGCGGCCTTCAATCCGCAGACCATGCGCATGGAAGTGACGGATTTCGGCGCCGTGCTGACGAATCCTGTTGCGCAGGCGAAATTCGTGCACACGGTGTCGGCCGGCTATACGGCGGCGGCCATCTTCGTGCTGGGTATTTCTGCCTGGTATCTGCTGAAAGGCCGCCACGTGCAGCTGGCCAAGCGCTCGATGACGGTGGCCGCCTCGTTCGGCCTGGCCGCCACCCTGTCGGTGGTGGTGCTGGGCGACGAAAGCGGCTACCTGTCGTCCGAACATCAAAAAATGAAGCTGGCCGCCATCGAAGCCATGTGGACTACGGAGCCGGCGCCCGCCGCCTTCACGGCCATCGGTTTCCCCGACGCAAAAGCGCGCGAGACGCATTATGCCGTGCACATCCCGATGGTGATGGGCCTGATCGGCACGCGTTCGCTGACGACGGAAATCCCCGGCATCGAGCAATTGGTCGACCGCGGCGAACTGCTGATCCAGGATGGCATCAAGGCGTATGACGCGCTGCAAACCATCCGCAGCGTGGCGCCGGGCAGCCCCGTGCCGCAGGACGCGAAAGACGTGTTCGAGTCGAAAGGCCAGTCCATGGGCTACGCCTTGTTGTTAAAACGCTATGTCGACGATCCGCGCCAGGCCACGCCCGAGCAGATCCGCAAGGCCGCGCTCGATACCGTGCCGCCCGTGGGGCCCTTGTTCTGGTCCTTCCGCGTGATGGTGGGCCTGGGCATGTTCTTTATCTTGTTGACCGGCACCTTCTTCATCCTGTCGACGCGCCGCACCTTGGACAAGCACCGCTGGCTGCTGAAACTGGCCGTGCTCGCCATTCCGCTGCCGTGGGTGGCGATTGAGGCGGGCTGGATCGTGGCCGAAGTGGGCCGCCAGCCGTGGGTCATCGAAGGCGTGCTGCCGACGGCAGTGGCGGTCTCCAACCTGGGCGCGACGACCTTGCTGATTACCATTGCCGGCTTTGCCGCCATCTACACCGTGCTGTTGATTATCGAAATGAAGCTCATGCTCAAGGCCATCCGCAAGGGGCCGGAAGAGACGGCGCCGGCTACCGCGCCCGCCGCAGCCATTCATACTCAACGCGCCTAAGGAGGGCCAGACCATGATTTTGCATGAAATGATTTCTTACGAAACACTGCGCCTGATCTGGTGGCTGCTGATCGGCGTGCTGCTGGTCGGCTTTGCCATCACGGACGGCTTCGACCTGGGCACGGGTATTTTGCTGCCCTTCGCCGGCAAGACGGACCTCGAGCGCCGTGTCATCATCAACAGCATCGGTCCCGTGTGGGAAGGCAACCAGGTGTGGCTGATTCTCGGCGGCGGCGCCATCTTTTGCCGCCTGGCCGCAGCTGTACGCCGTGTCGTTCTCGGGCTTTTACCTGGCCATGTTCGTCATTTTGGTGGCGCTGATCGTGCGTCCCGTGGCGTTCAAGTTCCGCAGCAAGCGCGAAGACCCGCGCTGGCGCGCCCGCTGGGATGCGGCCCTGTTCGTGGGCGGCTTCGTGCCGGCCCTGATCTGCGGCGTGGCCATCGGCAACGTGCTGCAGGGCGTGCCGTTCCGTTTCTCGCCGGACATGCACATCTTCTATGACGGCACGTTCTTCGCGCTGCTCAACCCGTTTGCCCTGCTGTGCGGCCTCGTCTCGGTCGCCATGCTGGTGATGCACGGCGCCACCTGGCTGCAACTGAAAACGGACGGTCTTGTCGCCGAACGGGCGCGCCGCTACGGCAGCGTGGCGGCGCTTGCCACCGTCGTGCTGTATGCGGCAGCCGGCGTGGCCCTGTGGCTGTGGGTCGATGGCTACCGCGTCACCAGCGCCGTCGTCGTCGACGGTCCGTCGAACCCGATGCTGAAGACGGCGCAAGTGCACGTGGGCGCCTGGTTCGCCAACTTTGCCGCCCACCCGTGGACCTGGATCGCTCCAGCGCTGGGCCTGCTTTGCCCGCTGCTGGCCTTCGCCTTCCAGCGCGCGCGCCGCGAAGTGCCCGCCTTGCTGGCCAGCGCGGCTGCCATCGCCGGCATCATCCTCGGCGTGGGCGCGGCCATGTTCCCGTTCATCCTGCCTTCGTCGATCGATCCGCGCGCCAGCCTGACGGTGTGGGATTCCTCGTCCAGCCACATGACCCTGTTCATCATGCTGGTCGTCACGGCCGTCTTCATTCCCCTCATCGTGGCCTACACGACGTGGGTATATAAAGTGCTGTGGGGCAAGGTTGATGGAAAAGCAATCGAAGACGAGAGCGGTCACGCTTACTAAGAATTAAGGAAAGGATATAACTATGTGGTATTTCGCCTGGATACTGGGTCTTCCGCTGGCGGCGACGTTCGCGACGTTGTGCTCAATGCGATGTGGTATGAAATCGCCGATGGCGACACGACACCTGAGCAGTACCGCGACACGCCGAAGTAAAAGCGCGTCGGCTTGACTGGCCCCGCCCGGTGCGATGGTTTTGCCATTGCCGCCCGGCGGGGCTTTGCTATGGTTTTCCCGCATTTCCGGAAAGCAATTGCAGCAATAAGAATGCTGTGAAGCACGGATGGATTCGTTGTGCGGTCAACACAGAACGCGTCGCCGTAGCGCCAGAACTTCACTGCTCCCTGCATG
Organism: Janthinobacterium sp. TPC_1; assembly: GCF_056037845.1. Lineage (NCBI taxonomy): Bacteria > Pseudomonadati > Pseudomonadota > Betaproteobacteria > Burkholderiales > Oxalobacteraceae > Janthinobacterium > Janthinobacterium sp. TPC_1. The sequence continues at coordinate 3,991,379 of NZ_CP195157.1, forward strand.
TCCATCGCCCGGCCCTGCCGTTCGCGGCAGCCGCGCGCAGGGGAGGGAAGCGCTAGAACTTGTTTTGACGCCGATGTCACGGCTCTTTACATAAATTTATGTTTTTTGTGTTTTTTATTTTCATATTTGTGAATTTTAATTAAATTCGTACTAAATTGTCAGAATTCGCTGTAAAATAAGTTGCCTGTCATAAAAATATAATGATGATTTGGCAGGTTTTTCGCGGCTTGACTGAGCGTCTGCCATCCGCGCGAGAGTAGTGCCGCCTCGGTCGCTGAACCAGGGGCAAGCATAGTTAATTTAAGGAAAACATCATGAGTATGCTAAGAGGACTCAAACTAACGCACCGCCTGGCTGTGCTGATTGTGATCTTTTCAGTCGGTTTCATCCTCTATGGCCTATGGTCGTTCAAGACTCTGCAAGAATGGAAAGTGAACGGCCCTGTCTATCAGAAAATTGTGCAAAGCAAGGATCTGATTGCGGACGTGTTGCCGCCGCCGGAGTACATACTGGAATCCTATCTGGTCAGTTTTCAGCTGATGGCGACCGAGGATCGTGCCGAACAGGCGCAGTTGATCGCCCAATTCAAAACGCTCAAACATGATTACGATGAGCGCCATGCATTCTGGAAGGGCGCGGCACTGGATGCCGATATCGCCGGGCTGTTGCTGAACAAGGCGCATGCGCCGGCACAGGCCTTCTATACGACGGCACTGCAACAGTTCATCCCCGCAATCGAGGCGCAGGACAAGGCTGGCGCCGCCGTTGCGATGAAAACAATGACGATGAGCTACGCCCAGCATCTGCAGGCCATCAAGCAACTGGTCGAGATGACCACCCAACGCGCGTCGGCGATAGAGGCGGAGTCGGGCGCGCGCATCACGGTGGCGAGCAGCTTGCTGCTGGCGATACTGCTGGTCTCGCTGGGCACGGCGATTGCGGTGGCTGTGCTCATCAGCAAGAGTATTACCAAACCACTGCAGGATGCCGTGAACATTGCCCGCATCGTCGCTTCCGGTGACCTGCGCAGCCATATCGCAACGGACTATCGCGACGAGCCGGGCGAATTGATGCGTGCTCTGAAAAGCATGACGGAGAGCCTGCGTCATACGGTGAGCCGTGTGCGTGGCGGGACTGAAACCATTTCGACTGCCTCGCAGGAAATTGCTGCTGGCAATCTGGACCTCTCGGCCAGAACGGAGGCTCAGGCCGGTGCACTGGAGCAAACGTCGTCGGCGATGCAGCAGCTAACCAGCACGGTGCAGCAGAATGCCGAAAGTGCCCAGCAAGCCAATCAACTGGTTTTGTCGGCTTCAGCGGTCGCGGTGCAGGGCGGGGAGGTGGTCGAGCGTGTCGTCGCGACCATGGGCTCCATCAAGGATAGCTCGAACCGTATCGTCGAGATCATTTCCGTGATCGATGGCATCGCGTTTCAGACCAATATACTGGCCCTGAACGCGGCAGTAGAAGCGGCGCGCGCCGGTGAACTGGGGCGCGGTTTTGCTGTCGTCGCATCGGAGGTGCGCGCCCTGGCGCAACGGTCCGCCAGTGCCGCCAAAGAGATCAAGCAGCTGATTGCCGAATCGGTCGAAAAAGTCGAGCTTGGCAGCAATCTGGCCGATGAAGCGGGCGGCACGATGAAGCAAATCGTCTCATCGGTCCAGCAGGTCGCGGGCATCATGGGCGAAATCGCCGTCGCCAGCCACGAACAAAACGATGGCATCAAACAGGTGAATCAGGCCATCAGTCAGATGGATGCGGTGACCCAGCAGAATGCCGCCCTGGTCGAGCAGGCAGCGGCGGCAGCGGCCAGCATGCAGGAGCAGGCGGACAACATGATGCAGGACGTGCGCGTGTTCAAATTGCTGGCGTGACCTCAGTGTCCGGCCTTGTGCCACCGGACAGGCGGGGGACTCAGGCCGGCGTGCTGGGTGAAGGTTTCGGCACGGCAACAGCAATCGGGTCGCTGGCCGGAAAGCTTTCTTTCAGCGCTTCATCGAGCGCTTCCTCGGCGTGGCTTTCGCCAGCCGGCGTGGGCGAATCGCGCTCCGGTGGCGGGGCGGGCGTGGTGGCGGCGTTGGTGCTCGAATGCATGGTGATCCCCTCGCGGTGGTGCGCCAGGTTGCCGGGAGGCGATGGCGCGGGCTGATGCTTTCAGCCTAGCACATCGCGCAGAAATAGCGCGCCCGCTGCGCCCGCAGCAGGGACGGATGGCAGCGTCTGCTACACTGCGCTCCACTTTGACCGATGGAACCGCCATGACCTCCCTATCCCTGCCATACCGCGCCACCGCAACCGAAGCTTGTGCCTGGCTGGCGCAACAGACGGGCACGCCATGGAGCCTGGCGCGCCTGCTCGAGCAGGGCGGCTTGCCGTACGTCTGGCTCGACTACAGCGAGGCCTGGGCCGAGCTGTTCCATGACGGCGTGACGCGCTATGCGGCGCCCGTCGTGTTTATCGGCGACAAAGAACACCTGGCCTCGGGCGCCGGCGACGTGTGGCTGCGTTTGACGCGCGACTCCGGCAACATCGCCATCGAACTCAAGGCGCCGGGCTTGCGCGTGCCGCTGGACGGCTTGCACTTCCAGGAGCGCGATCTCTTGCGTTTGCTCAAGGAGTTGCAGCATCCGCAGCCGGCAGAAGCGGAAGCGGACAAGGCACCCGTGGTCTTGCCCAGCGCCTTGAAGGGCCTGGGGCGTGAACAGATTCTGACTGCCTTTGCCGGCGTGGGCAAGGTCGACCTGGACAAAGGGATGGCTGGCGGCGTGGGCATCTTTGGCGACGATGGCGCCCGCGTGCGCAAGAATTCGCGCGGCGGCAAGAATAGCCATTTGTGGCATCCGGTGACCTTGGCGTTCGGCTTGCACGATGTGCACCGCGTGCCGATGGCGCACCTGAAGAAGGCGTTCGCCACGCAACCGTTGCTGCGCGAGTGGAAGGCGGACTGGCTGGAATCGCTGCGCTTGCTGGGCGAGTAATTAGATGACTCAAGCGTGCCGCGCGCCGCACGTTGCGCCAGCCGTGCCGGCATCTTGTTCGACGGCATCGGCCTTGCGATCGATTATTCGCTTTCCTCGATCCTGCCGCCGCATTGCGTATAGCAGGCTCTGTAATCTGCCTCGCATTGCCATGTTCCAGATGCGGTTGAGGAGCAATATTGGCGTTTCTTCGAGCACAGTTCCCGCTCCGCATCTGTTTTCGCCACTGCCAGGCAGATGGACACTGTACTGACGTTGCGCATCTCACAAGCTTGTGCCTGCGCCGCAGCAACTTGCTCCTTGCCGGCAATGCATATTTGTTGATTGGTCCCGCAGCTCGTCACGCATTGACGCCCCGCATCGGAGTTCGGGGGAATAAAGCGATAGCTTGTGCAGCCCGCCAATGTGATCGCGAAACAAATCGCAGCGGCAAGGCGGAACAAGAAGGAATGGTGGATTTGCAAGGTACGCATGCTCGAAAAGTGCTTTCTCGTATAGATGAATTGGCTTGAATATCGTAAGTATTGATATTCTGACAGGCGATCATTTCAAGAACAATGCGCTGCAATAATTGTTACATCTTGGCGGGCGGCAGTTTTACAGTTCGATGGGCGCCACGTCGGTGCCGATATCGGGCGCCGCGTAATGCATGCTGAAATACACGAAGGCGCCGATATTGAGGGCGACCGTGATCCAGAACACGATGCGGAACGAGCGCTTGCTCGACTTGTGGCGCAGCCATTGCTGGGCCAGCACGGCGCACGGCGCCCGGCCAGCCGCAAAGCAGCCCCAGCAGCAGCAGGGTGCGCTCCGAGGTGCGCCAGCGCCCTTGTTTTGCGGCCGATTTGTCGATCGCATAGGCAACGAAGCAGCTGAGGCTCAGCACGCCATACACGAGGGCGACCAGGACGGGGATGTGGAAAAAGAAGGTGGCCAGCAAATACAGAACGGCAAAGAACAGGATGACAAGGTAGGGCATAGGATGGGTCGGCTTGAGCGGGGACGTGAGTATCCCACACGGGCAGCGATGCCGCTGGCTAAAATAAACAGCCTTGCGCCATATCAATGTGCACGGCGCGGCGGCGGGCGTGGCCCGTTTTCAGTGCTTCGCGGTCGCTGGACAGGGAAATGCCTTCCAGCGCCAGCAAGGTTTCCTTGGCATGCAAGCCGCCCGCAAAGCCCGTCAACTCGCCGGTGGCGCCGATGACGCGGTGGCAGGGGGCGATGATGGAAATGGGATTCCTGCCATTGGCGGCGCCCACGGCGCGCACGGCGGCGGGGCGGCCGATCTGGCGCGCGATCTCGCCATAGCTGCGCGTCTGGCCGTACGGTATCGTCAGCAGCGCGCGCCACACTTCCTGCTGGAAAGGCGTGCCATCGAAATCGAGCGGCACGTCAAAACGCTGGCGCGTGCCGGCGAAATACTCGCCCAGCTGGCGCGCCGTTTCCTGCAGCACGGCGCAACTGTCATCGACGCGCATCGCGCCCAGGCGCACGCGGTTCGGCTTGTCGTTTTCCCACAGGATGGCCGCCAGCGCCGCGCCGCGCGCCACCAGGGTCAGTTCGCCCACGGGCGAGGGCACCACGATGCAGTCGTATTCCATGTCTGTTCCTTGATCGGAGAGTGCCAGTGTAGCAGGCTGGCGGCCGCTTGCGTATTGCGTGTAGGATAGTGTTTTATCGACATGGAGCACCGGCTTTGACGACGATCCCCACCTACGAGACCATCCGCGCCATTGCCCAGCGGCTGGTACGCGAACGCTATCCCACGGCCGTGGCGGCCATCATCGGCGGCTCGTTCGCCACGGGCCGGCAAACGGCCAGTTCCGATATCGATTTGCTGCTGCTGTTCGAGCACGTCGATTGCGCCTGGCGCGACACCCTCGTTGCCGAAGGCCGCACGGTGGAACTGTTCGCGCACGACCTGGCCACGTTCACGTATTTTTGCAAGGAAATGGATGCACCGGGCGGCACGGTGCCGCTGGCGATGATGGTCGTCGAAGGGGAAAACATCGTCGCTGCAAGCGAACACTACGCGCAACTGCACGCGCTGGCGCACGCCATCGACACGGCCGGGCCGCCCGTGCTCGACGTGGAAAACCTGCAGCGCCGGCGTTACGCCATCACCACCGCGCTGGAAGACCTGGTCGACAGCACGCATCCGGGCGAGGCGCTGGCCGTCGCTTGCCAGCTGTATGCAGCGCTGGCCGACCTGAGCCTGCGCGCCGCAGGGCAGTGGAGCGGCGGCGGCAAGCACCATTCCGCCGCCTGCAGGCGTTCGACGCGGCCATCGCCGCACAGCTCGATGGCGCGCTGCGCCTGGTCGCCAGCGACTTGCCGGCTGGCCAGCGCGCGTTCGAGCAAGTCGCCGCCGCCGTGCTGGCGCCCGTGGGCGGCCCCTTGCTCGATGGCTTTACCTTGCCCGCCCCCGGGCACTGGCGTGCTTAGAACGCCGTGCGCACGGCCAGGCTGATGTTGCGCGGCTCACCCCAGAACACGCCGTCGAAGAAGCCCACGTTGCGGTAGTACTTTTTATCGAGCAAGTTATTCACGTTCAGCTGCACGCTGGCGTGGCGGTTGATGGCATAGCTGGCCATGGCGTTGACCAGCGCATAGCCGGCCTGCGGGATATTCGTCATCTCGTTCGATGGCGGGCGGCCGTACCACGATTCGCTGTAGGTGGCGCTTTGCGCCGTCATGCTGGCGCCCGCTTTCAGGCCGCTCAGGCGGCCGTCGAAGCGGTAGCTGGTGGCCAGGCGCAGCAAGTGGCGCGGCTGCGTGGTGGCGGCGCGACGGCCATCGGCCTCGGCCGCGTGCAGATAGGTATAGCCGCCGCTCGCTTCCCAGCCGGGAGACAACTGGCCGGAGACGTCAAATTCGACGCCCTTGGCCGTCACGCCCGCGCCATTGGCCACCATGGCCTGGCCGCCGTCGGGCAGCAAAAAGCCGGGCGGCACCGTGCGGTCGAGTTCCGCCAGGTTCTTTTTCTTCGTGTGGAACAGGGCGGCCGATGCATTCAGCTTGCCTTCATAAAATTCGCCCTTGATGCCCAGTTCCGCATTGTCGCCTGTTTCCGGCGCCAGGAACTTGTCGTTGCGGTCCTTGCTCGATTGCGGGTTGAATAGTTGCGTGAAGCTGGCGTAGGCCGAATATTGCTTGTTGATATCGAACACGGCGCCCACGTATGGCGTGACTTCATTGCGCGTTTCCACAAAGTCGCCGCTGCCCGTGTACACGCCTTGCGTGTTGTAGTTGCGCGTGTGTCCGTGCGGTAAGTACTGCTGCGCGCGCCGATGATCACATGCAGCGGGTCGACCAGGCTCAAACGCGTGGCCACATAGCCGCCCGCCAGGCGCGTGACTTTTTCCGTATGCGAGCCATCCGGGTGGAATACGGGGCGGGGGATGTTGCCCGTCCAGCTGCGGTAATCAGGGACCAAAGGTTCATAATCGATTTTCGCCTTGCCACCGGGGGAACGCTCCTGGCGGTTGTCGCCATTCCAGCCGATGATGGCCGTGTGTTTGCGTCCCAGCAAGGTAAATGGCCCGCTGGCGTAGACGTCGAAATTGTCGCTGTTCCTTTCTCCCGCGCCCCGTGCGCCCGTCCACAGTTTCATGCCTGTGCCGGTGGCGGGATCGGGATGACCTTCGCCCGCATAGGCGACGGTGGTGCGGTTCGTGCTTTCCGTGCGCGCATAGCCGAGGTGAAGATTCCAGTTGCCCGGCAGGCGCTGGTCCACCGACGTGAATACCGTGTGCTGCTTTTGGGCCCAGGTGCTCCATGGCGTCGTCCAGCTGGTGTTGCGCGGCAAGTTCGCCAGGCTGCCGTCCGCATTCCAGTAGGGCACGGCGCCCCAGGTGGCGCCCGTGGGCTTGTTGTCCTGGAAGTCGACGCCCGCCGTCAGCAGGGTGCCGGGACGCAAGTCCGCCTCGACGATGAGCATGCCGACCGTCTTGCGTTCGTGATACATGTCCAGGTAGGAATCGCGTTTTTGCCAGGCCAGGGCCGTGCGCGCGCGCACGCTGCCCTCCGCGTTCAGCGGCGTGGACAGGTCGGCCTCGATCCTCTGGTCATCCCAGCGGCCCATGATGAGGCCGGCGCTGGCCTGGAATTCCTTCGTCGGGCGCTTGCGTATCATGTTGATGGTGGCCGACGGGTCGCCCGTGCCGCCCATCAGGCCGGTGGCGCCGCGCACGACCTCGATGCGGTCGTACAAAATCGTGTCTTGCAGCGGCGCATTGCCGCCGCGCGCCATGCCGTCGATCTGGATATTGTTGATGCCGAAGCCGCGCGCATAAAAAGTCGTGCGCTCCGTGTCGTTCTGGCCCACCTGGATGCCCGTCGTCTGCGCCAGCGCCTGGTCCAGGCGCACGGCGCCCAGGTCGTCGAGCAACTGGCGCGTGATGACGCTGACCGATTGCGGCGTTTCGCGCAGCGACAGGTCCATGCGCGTGGCGCTGCGCGTTTCGCCTGCCGTGTACGACTGCGTGCCTTCCGTGGTGGCCATTGACTGGCCCAGCACGGTGACGGCCGGCATGGTCACGTCGGCCGGGGCGGCGTCGGCGGCCAGTGCCGGCAGGGCCACGCCGGCGGCAAGACTGAGCAGACTGATGTGTAATAAATGGGGCAGGGGGCGCAGGGCGGGCAGGCGCGAAGAAGATAGGACGGTGGTCGATTGCATTATTTTCCTGGAGTATTTTTAGTCGTGAGGGTTCCTATCTCGTCTGGCGAGTGGCGCAGTAGCTGGGGGATGGCGTGACGCTGGCCCGGGATCTGGCTCGGATAGCAGTTCCACCCGCGCATGGCAGTGGAAAGGGCGTGCATGATTCCGTTCATATTATGTGAATAAGAATCATTATCAATATAAGTGGTATTTGCCAAATAATCAAGCGTGCGCACCAAAGGAGTGCAGGCAGCCGAGTACAGGCCGCCCAAGGGCGGCGCATCGTCCGGCCTTCTGCGATAATGCAGGCGCTGACAAAATATTTTCCTCATTGAAAGAAATGCATGCGTACATGGATCGCTTGTGCCGGATGGTTGTGTGTCGTGTCGCTGGGCCAGGCCCAGGAACACGCGCCGCCGCCGGCTGTTCCCGCGCCGCTGCAGAGTGCCAGCGTGCCGCCCGCCGCCGTATCGTCACCGCTTGCGCCAGCCACCGCCGCGGCGCCAGCGGCGAGCGCGGAGGACGCCTTGCCCTCGCAAACGGTGACGATCACGGCCAGCGGCGACGCCAAGGCGCCGCGCGTGCGCTTCACGGCTTACCGTGAAAGTTATCTGACGGCCAGGAAAGTGTGGCAAGTGTCGAGCGGCAGCGTGGTCATGGCCCTGCGCCTGATTCCGGCCAAGCTCAGCGCCACCATCGACGACGTGCGCGTGGCCTTGCAAGGCAATGGCGCGCCCATGCCGATCAAGGTGTCCGACGGCGGCGTGTTTGTCGTGCCGCTCAACGAGGACATCGCCGCGCAGGACGGCTCCTTCCTGGTGAACAAGGGCAGGGGCGAGCTGACGGCGAATATCGTGTTGCAGCCATCCGTGGCGCGCGATGCCTGGAACGTCACGCGCGTGGGGCAAGTCCTGCACGACGCGCGGCGCGCCGTGCGGGCCATCACGCCATGGTACAAGCGGCCGTTCGCCGACGACGTGCAAGCGCTGGCCTTTTGCGCGGCCGAGCGGGGCAGCGCCTTGCAGTTAATGGATGGCGAGCAACTGATCGCCACCTTGCCCATGAGCGAGCCGGCCGTCAACGACATCCGACAGCCCGTGTTTTGCAAGATTTTCGACGGCGAAGACAAGTATCCGGGACATTACCGCGTGGTCTTGCCCGAGCAGGCGACGGTGCTGTTGCTGTAGAGGCTAGTTGGGCTGGCGCTGCACCAGTTCCAGCGCCGCCGCCAGGGCCAGGTCCATGGTGGCCTGGTGAAAGATCAGCCATTGCGGCAACAGCGACAGCGCATGGCGCCCCTGTTCCAGATCGCCCTCATCGACGGCGGCCCAGGCATGGTGCAAGCCGCTGAGCACGCGCGCATGCTGTTCGCGGTGGTTGGCCAGCGAGGGAAAGGCGATTTGCTCCATCAAATCCTCTTCCTCGCGGAAATCGCGTTCGACGGCCGCAACCAGCTCGCGAAATGCCACACTGAAATGCTGGTCGCTCAATTGCTGCAGCCGCGCCAGCTCCAGAAACAGCGCCTCATGCGCCTCGTCGATGGCGGGAACGCCCAGCGCCATCTCATCCTTCCAATGCGATTTACCCATGCCAATGCTCCAGGTTAAGTCCGTCGCGGTGCGAAGCGGACTGTTCCAGTGTGGGCGCAGCGAAGGGCGAAATCCATGATCTGGATCAAAAGTATGGTGAAGAGGCAAAGAGGAAAACAAGACAAAAACAAATGGACGAAGGGAACAAATTCCCACCCGCAACAAAGCGGTTTTAAACGATGCGCCGTGTTACCGAGCGCCGCTGAAAAACGCCGCTGGCAAGGCGTCTTTGACGCAGACAGTACGCTAGTACGGCAAGTCAAAGCAACGCAGCCAGCGACGTTTTCTCAGCCGCGCGTCTTATTGCCGAGGCCAGTGGGCCCACATGCCTTGCGCATCCACATTCGGCACCTGCAACTGCTGCCCGGCCGACGTCTGCATCGCATCCCTCAGCACGAGGGGCACGAGCAGCAAGGCAAGGCCGACAAGGCGAGACAGAGCAGCACTTTGAGCGTCAACATGGTCGTCTCCCGGTGTCCTGGCGGCGGCGCGGGGATGCGGCGCCTCCGGTCACGTTCTATGTACTACCATGCTTGCAGTTTAGTTCATCTGATTGAAACTTCAACTAGTTGCTGTGATGCACTGCACCAGTTGCCGATCGTGACGGCGCTTATTTTGCCTTGCGGCTGCGCCGGGGCCTGCCTGTTGGCGGAAGAAAGGAATCGAACCACACTTGCGTCAACTGCCGCGTATTTTTCGCCGCTTCGCGCTTGACGGCGGCCGTGGCGTGGCCGCGCGCCGTGTTGGCGATGCGGTTGGCGGCGCTCAGGTACATGCTCATCCAGGGGTTTTTCATGGCTAGCCTCGCAGAGAAGGGGGCGGCGCGGGTTTGCCGCCATGTCCCCACTCTAGTCCGATGGCTGGCGCCGACCGTGCGCCGGCCCACATAGCCGGGCGCTGCCGGGGGCTAGCCTGATGCAGATCAATACACGTCGCGGCGGTAGCGTCCGGCCGCCAGCAGGGCGTCGAGACCGTCCTGGCCCAGCACTTCTTGCAGTACAGCATCGATTCCCGCCGCCATGCCTTGCAAGCTGCCGCACACGTAGACGATGGCGCCTTGCGCCAGCCAGTCGCGCAGTTCGTGGGAGTTGGCGCGCAGGCGGTCCTGCACGTATTCGCGTTTGCCGCCATCGTTGCCATCGCGCGAAAAGACGCGGTCCAGGCGCGCCAGGTGGCCAGCGTCGAGCCAGCCTTGCAACTCTGCGCCGCAGACGCTGTCAAAAGCTTGCTGGCGCTCGCCGAACAGCAGCCAGTTGCGGGCCAGCCCCGCCCGCTGGCGCGCGCGCAGGTGTGCCCGCAGGCCGGCCAGGCCGGAACCGTTGCCGATATAAATGCAGGGCATGTCGACCAGGGCGGGCGCGAAGGCGGGATTGGCTTGCAGGCGCAGGCGGATGGCGGCGCCCACGGGCGCGAAGCGTGTGAGCCAGCCGGAACAGATGCCGTAGCCTTGGTTTTCGCCGCCCGCATGGCGCTCCTGGCGCACCAGCAATTGCAGTTCGCCATCGGAGGGCAGCGACGCGAGCGAATAGCTGCGCGGCGCGTGATGGGCAATGTCTGCATCGCCATCGCTACCGTCCGCGTTGCACCCGATGATTTCCGCCAGCGCACCCGCTTCCCAGCTGGCGCCGGCCGGGCCCGTCAAGGTGATTTCATGCAGTTCGCCACCCAGGCTGCCCGGGTTCAGCAGCACGCGGCGCGCCAGGCGCCACTCGGCGTACGACGCTTCTTCCTGCACGCCGATGGCGTCGATGGCGCTGCCGCTGCAGCGGGCCAGCGCCTGCGACCAGGCGGCCAGGGCGGCGGGATCATGCTTGTCGACCTCGATCAGCGGGAAGAGGGAAGTGGCGCCCAGCGCTTGTAATTGTTGCGCCAGCGCATGGCCGAAGCCGCAGAAGGCGCTGTAATGGCGGTCGCCCAGGGCCAGCATGCCGAAGTCCAGGCCGGCCAGCGGCGTGCCCGCCATTTGGTGCAACAGGCGCGCGAAGCGGCGCGTGCCGTCCGGCGCCTCGCCTTCGCCAAAGGTGCTGGCGACGATCAGGGCCCGTTCGTACTGGCGCAATTGCGCGGGATCAAACTGCTCCAGCGACTGCACGTCGACGGCCACGCCAGCCTGTTGCAAGGCGCGCGCGCTTTCCAGGGCCAGGCGCTCGGCCTGACCCGACTGGCTGGCGTAGGCCACCAGGGTCGGTAAATCTGTGCCCGTCTTGCCCGGTGCGCCGGCACCCAGCAGGGCCCGCTGCGCCTGCACAGCGCGTTTTGCCTTGCGGCGGCCCAGGTACAGCATCCAGCCCGTGACGGCGAACAGGGGCAGGCCCAGGCTGGCGAGCGTCACGATGATGCGGCCCGGCAAGCCAAAATACGTGCCCATGTGCAGCGGATAAATGATGTTGACGAGGCGCGGCCCCAGCGCCTGCTGGCTGTACGGCTCGTTTTCCGTGACCATGCCATCGGCCGGCGCAATGCTCATGCGGCTGCGCGCCCGTTCGTGCGGCGCATCGCTGGCCAGCCACGTGAATTGCACGGCTTCACCGGGGCGCGTGGGCAGGCGCACCGTGGCCAGGGTCCAGCCGGCGGCGTGCTGCTGGAAAGTGCTCCAGGCCAGGCCGATGTCGGCGGCGGGCGATGGCTCCTTCGGCGCGCCTTTTTTGCCCGGTGCTTGCGCCGTGCGGGGCGGCTTGCCGGCCCAGGCGTCGATATTGTCGCGCACCACGTCATAGCTCCAGTAAATGCCCGTCAGGGTCAGCGCCACGTAGACCACCAGGCACCAGGTGCCGGCCACGGCGTGCAGATTCCACAGGAAGGAGCGGCCTTTTAATGCCGGATCGAAGGTCAGCCAGGTGCGCCAGTCCAGCGGACGGCGGGGCCAGCGCAGGTACAGGCCGGACAGTGCCAAGCCCAGCAGGCACAGGGCCAGCGCGCCCGCCACTTGCCGGCCCGGGTCGCGCGGCAGCAGCAGCCAGCGGTGCAGCGATTCCGTCCATTCGAAAAATTCCGTCCCCATCAACGCCGGCTGGGTCGCGCCCGTGTACGGGTGCAGATAAACGGACTCGCCGCGCCGCTGGCCGTTCTTGGGCGCGAAAAACAGCCGGGGCGCCGCGCCCGCCTGCGCATACATGGTGATCGAGGCGACGCGCTGGCCGTGTTCTGCTGCGGCAATGTTGCTCAGCTGTGCCGGCGTCAGCGGCGCGCGTGTTTCCACGGGCACATGACGCACGCCGGGGTTCATGACATCGAGTAGTTCATCCTTGAAGGCCAGGGTGGCGCCGCTCAGGCCGATGATCACCAGCACCGTGCCGGCCGTGATGCCGATAAACCAGTGCAATTGAAACCAGACCTGCTTCCAGCTCCAGCGCCAGCGCCGCGCTTGCGGAGAGGCGGCATGGGCGCGCCGCTGGCGGCTTGCGGACGCGGCGTCGGCATCGGTGCCGGCGCGCAACTGGGGGAGGGAAGAACTGGTCATGGCGGCTTTCGATAGCGCTGCCATGCGGGGCGTCAGGCATGGCAGGGAAGAAGGAAGGCTGACATATTAACGCAAACGAGAATCATTCGCAAATAAGGGCCAGGTCCCGAGGCAGCGAGAATAGCCACGGAATTGAAAAATGCTGACATTGATAATTTACATCACAGTGAAATTATGTAAAAATAAAAATCATTCTCATTCGTAACTATGAGCTGATCCTGAATCGTTGAACATGCGCTGCGGATACAGGCGGACCCGCCTGGCAGGCAAGTCCGGCAGCTCCTTGCTTCGTTTTTCCGTGCAAGCCATTGACGATTTCAGCGACCAGTACGCCAGCCAGCATGGCTGGCTGTCTCACCGGCGCAGGACACTTCCTACAGCAATGACAATATCGCGCTCCACCCGGCTTGCCCCGGGCGCCGCGCATGACGGTGCTGTGGCAGTTTTGTAGTACCCAAGCAAGCATGGCCAGCCAGGCGCTACGGCGCATTCGCCAGCTATATTCAGCCCACTTGATAGATTGAAAGAACACGATGACATTGAAACACACCGCAGGCGCCGCCAAGCCAGCCGCTGCCATCCGCAGCCGCAAGCACCAGATCGCCGCCGCGCCGCGCATGCATGGCACGGCCCTGGCCGCCTTCGCCACCCTGGCCATGCCGCTGGCGCTGCACGCGCAAACGGTGGACAAGCCGCAGCAGTTGCAGGAAGTGAAAGTCATCGGCACGGCTGACCGCCTGATCCAGGCCCCCGTCAAATCGGAGAACGACAAGCTGACGGCGCCGCTGCTGGACACGCCGAAATCCGTGACGGTGATTCCCGCCGAAATCATTTCGCAAACGGGCGCCGTCTCGCTGACGGACGCGCTGCGCACCGTGCCGGGCATCACCATCGGCGCCGGCGAAGGCGGCAACCCTGTGGGCGACAATCTGTTTATCCGCGGCTACAACGCGCAAACGGATACGTATATCGACGGCATCCGCGACACGGGTTCGCAGTCGCGTGAAATCTTTGCGCTGGAACAAATCGAAGTCGTCAAGGGCCCGAACTCGGCCTACGGCGGGCGCTCGTCCGCGGGCGGCGGCGTCAATCTGATCAGCAAGACGCCGAAAGTCGACAATTTCACCAATGCCACCGTGGGCCTGGGCAGCGCCAAGTACCGCCGCGCCACCCTGGATGCGAACCGCGTCGTCAGCGACGACGTGGCCGTGCGCCTCAACGTGATGGCGCATGACGCCCACGTTGCCGGCCGCGACTACATCAATGGCGACCGCTGGGGCATCGCGCCATCCGTCACCTTCGGCCTGAAATCGGCCACGCAGGCGACGCTCAGCTACTACCACATGCAGTCGAGCGAATTGCCGGACACCGGCTTGCCGTTCAACAACCCGTTCTCGTCGGGCGCGAATGTGTCGAAAAACGGCAACGGCACGCCCGTCAACGTGCCGCGCGACACTTTCTATGGCCTCGTGAACCGCGACTTCCGCGACACGCAGAGCGATATCGGCACCATCGACGTGCGCCACGACTTCGGCAACAAATTGATCTTGCGCAACGTGACCCGTTACAGCAAGACCAGCAACGACTACGTGTGGACCCAGCCCGACGATTCCAAGGGCAACACCATGCTGTACGGCACTGTCTGGCGCCGCGCCAACACACGCACGACCGATACGGATGCGCTGGCCAATGCGACCAGCCTGGGCGGCGAATGGCTGGCTGGCGGCGTCAAGCACACGTACACGCTGGGCCTGGAAATCAGCCGCGAAGAAACGGACCGCAGCTCCTACCTGTTCAGCCCGGGGACGAACAATCCGCTGGAAAAAGTCGGCTCCAGTTGCCCGACCTCTGGCGCCGCCACCCTGTACAACTGCGCGCCGTTGCTCAATCCGAACGCCAACGACCCGTGGGTCTACACGCGCTCCGTGTCCCCGGCACGCACGAACATCGTCACCAACACGCGTTCCGTGTACGGTTTCGACACCATCGAGTTCACGCCGCAATGGCTGCTCAACGTGGGCATCCGCTGGGATGACTACAAGAGTTCGCTGAACACGCCGCAATACACGCTCGACGGCAAGACCACTGCCGCCGTCAGCGCCAATGTACATGCCACCTTCGCCAGCTACCAGGCGGGCCTGGTCTACAAGCCATCGAGCAACAGCAGCGTGTATGTGTCGTACGGCACGTCGTCCACGCCACCGGGCAATGACGGCGGCGACGGCATCGACGGCTTGACGGTCGCGATCCAGAACCTGAAACCGCAGGAGAGCAAGAGCTTCGAACTGGGCACGAAATGGGAAGTGCTGCCGGGCGGCCGTTTGTCCGTGAGCGGCGCCTACTTCCATAGCGATATGAGCAATGCGCGCGTGACGGCACCGGACGGCAGCACGCAAAACGTGGGCGACAAGCAAGTCAAGGGCATCGAACTGGGCGTGAGCGGCAATATCACGAAGGCATGGTCGGTCTTCGGCGGCTACACGCACCTGAACGCCATCGTGGAAAACAATGGCTATCTCAACACGGGCACGACGGCTGCGCCTGTGTATGTGCCGTCGCCCTACAACGGCAACCAGTTCCCCACCACACCGAAAAACAGCGCCTCGCTGTGGACGTCCTACCTGCTCACGCCTGCCATCACCGTGGGCGGCGGCGTGAACTACGTCGACAAGGTCTACGCCAACGTGGCCAACAATAAATATGCACCGGCCTACACGCGCTTCGACGCCATGGCCAGCTATGTCGTCAGCCGCAACGTGACCCTGCAGCTGAACATCCAGAACCTGACGAACAAGCTGTACTTCGACAAGGTTTCCTCGCCGCATTACGCTGGCGTGGCGCCGGGCCGCTCGGCTACCCTGACGGCCAACATGAAGTTCTGATGCAGTGATTTTGCTGTAATGCAAAAGCGCCGTTTCCACCGTAAGGTGGACGGCGCTTTTTTTTGCAGCCGGATTGACACGGGGCGGGGCGCAGTCCCGGCCATCCTCGTTTGCCTGATTAGGCGCTACAATAGGGATACTGTTCACTAGTTCCCATTGCCGCCATGACCACTTCCACACCGAATCTCGTCGTCACCCCGTCCGCCCACCCCCTGTCCGATGCCGAGCGCGCCGCGCGCATGGTCAACCCGGCCTTCGGCCGCATCTTCACCGACCACATGGTGGTGATTCCTTACCGCGACGGCAAATGGCAACAGGGCGAACTGAAGGCTTACGGCCCTTTGACGCTGGACCCGTCCGCCTCGTCGCTGCATTACGGCCAGGCCATCTTCGAAGGCTATAAAGCGTTTGCCCAGCCCGATGGCAGCATCAAGACTTTCCGTCCGGAACAAAATGCCGAGCGCTTCAACCGCAGCGCCGCGCGCCTGGCCATGCCGGCCATTCCCGTCGAGCTGTTCCTGGAAGCGGGCGATGCGCTGATCGCGCAAGACCGCAACTGGGTGCCGAAGAACACGGGCGAGAGCCTGTACATGCGTCCGCTGATGATCGCCACCGACCCCTACCTGGGCGTGCGTCCATCGGAAGAATACCTGTTCGTGCTGTTCGCCTCGCCGGCCGGCGCCTATTTCCCGAAAGGCGTGAAACCCGTCACCGTGTGGATCAGCGAAGACTTCGTGCGCGCCGCACCGGGCGGCACGGGTGAAGCCAAGTGCGCGGGCAACTACGCGGCCAGCCTGATGGCCCAGTCGCAAGCGCAAGAAAAGGGTTGCGACCAGGTCGTGTGGC
The DNA here is from genome assembly GCF_056037845.1 of Janthinobacterium sp. TPC_1. NCBI lineage: Bacteria > Pseudomonadati > Pseudomonadota > Betaproteobacteria > Burkholderiales > Oxalobacteraceae > Janthinobacterium > Janthinobacterium sp. TPC_1. The sequence continues at coordinate 4,007,797 of NZ_CP195157.1, forward strand.
TGGACGCCGTGCACCGCGAATTCATCGAAGAGATGGGCGGCATGAATTTGTTCTTTGTCTACAAGGATGGCGAAAAGGTCACCGTCGTGACGCCGGAGCTGACGGGCACCTTGCTGCCAGGCATCACCCGCCGCAGCCTGCTGGAAATGGCGAAAGACCTCGGCTACGCGACGGAAGAGCGTAAATTGTCCGTCCAGCAATGGCGCGACGATATCGCCTCGGGCCGCATGACCGAAGTGTTCGCCTGCGGCACGGCCGCCGTCATCACGCCCGTGGGCGTGGCCAAGGCCAACGGCTTTGAAATGACCATCAACAACAATGAAAACGGCGCCGTCACCCTGGCCCTGCGCGAAGCGCTGCTGGGCTTGCAGCATGGCACGGCCGCAGACACCCACGGCTGGATGCACAAGGTTTGCTGATCAGCTTGCTTGATTGATACCGCGCCGGCACTCAGTTGCCGGCGTTTTTATATCTTGAAGGAAATACGATGAAAATTCGCTCTATCCTGCCTGCCTTGGCCGCCGTTTTCCTCAGCCTGTCGGCCGGCGCCGTCCACGCGGCCGATGCCAGTTGCGCCATTCCCCGCAACGTCAGTTACTACGATTATGACGTCAAGCCGTCGGACGAGAAAAACACGTGCTACAAGCAAAGCACCAACGTGCCCACCGATTACTTCATGCTGGCGCTGTCGTGGTCGCCAGGCTTTTGCGACAGCCAGCGCCGCCGCGGCGCCGTGTCGAAGAAGGCCGCCTTCCAGTGCGCCGAGAGCAACCACTTCGGCTGGATCGTGCATGGCCTGTGGGCGCAGTCGAACAATCCGGCCAGCTGCGACGACATTTCCGCGACGCCGCCGCGCAAGACGGAACTGCACCCGCGCTATTGCAAGGGCAACTTGCCGAAGCTGGCGTCGTCGGAGATTTTGCCGTACATGTGCATGCAGCCCGGCGAAGCCTTGCTGCAGGGCGAATGGGAAAAGCATGGCGCCTGCGATTTCGATACGGCCAAGCAGTATTTCGAGAAGGAACGCGAGCTGTTCCAGGCCTTGAAGTTGCCGGACTCCACCATGCCAAAGAACGAGCTGTTCCAGTGGATGAAGCAGCACAACCCGCAGCTGAAGGGCCGCTGGCTCGGCTATGAAAAGCACTCGGGCGAGTTGCGCATCTGTTATTCGAAAGATTTTAAAGTGATCGACTGCCAGAAGTAAGCTTGCCTGTCCTGCAGCTTTCCGTCATACATGCTAGTGTATTGCCCGGATCAGCAAGATGAACAGGTAGTGTATTTATGCAGCAGCAGCACACGCAACCCGTCATGGTGGGCGGACGACGGCTTGCCGCCGAATGCCCGTTTATGGGCCATGCTGGCGCTGGCCATCGGCGTGGGCATGGCCTCGCTCGATACGGCGATCGCCAACACGGCCTTGCCGGCCATCGCCAGCGAGCTGCACACGACGCCGGCCGCTTCCGTATGGATCGTCAACGTGTATCAGCTGGCCATGGTGGCGACCCTGCTGCCGTTTTCCGCCCTCGGCGAAATCGCCGGCTACCGCCGCGTGTTTATCTCCGGCATGTTTTTATTTACTTTGGCGTCGCTCGCCTGCGCATTGGCCTGGTCCTTGCCCTCGCTGGTGGTGGCGCGCCTGTTTCAGGGCGTCGGCGCAAGCGCCATGATGAGCGTCAATACGGCGCTGCTGCGCGCCCTGTACCCTAAACATTTGCTGGGCCGCGCGTTCGGCAACAATGCGCTGGTGGTGGCCGTCGCGTTCGCCATCGGGCCCACGGCCGCCTCGCTGATCCTGGCGACGGCGTCGTGGCCGTGGCTGTTCGCCATCAATGTGCCGCTGGGCGTGGGCGGCTTTTTCCTGGCCAGCCGCATGCTGCCGGCGACAAGACTGTCCGGCCACACGCTCGATGCGCGCACGGCGCTGTACAACGTGGGCGCCTTCGGCTTGCTCATTTTGCTGTTCGGCGACGCGGCCCATCACGCGGATCTGTCGACCTTGCTGCCGGAACTGGTGGCCGTGGTGGTCTTTTTTATGTTGCTGCTGCGCCGCCAGGCGGGACATGCGGCACCGATGCTGCCGATCGACCTGTTCCGCCGCCCCCTGTTCCTGCTGTCGTCGCTGACGGCCATCTGCACGTTTGCCGCGCAGGGGCTGGCCTTCGTCTCGCTGCCGTTTTATTTTGAAGTCACGCTGGGCCGCTCTCCCGTCGAGACGGGATTCTTGATGACGCCGTGGGCCGTGCTGGTGGCCGTGATGGCGCCCGTAGCGGGGCGTTTGAGCGACCGTTATTCGCCGGGCGTGCTGGGCGGCATCGGCCTGGCGGCGCTGGCGGGCGGCTTGCTGACGCTGGTGTGGATCCCGGCGCACCCGAGCGTGTTCGACATCGGCTGGCGCATGGCCTTGTGCGGCATCGGTTTCGGCTTTTTCCAGGCGCCCAATCTGAAGGCCATCATGGGCAGCGCGCCGCCCGAGCGGGCCGGCGGCGCCAGCGGCGTGGTGGCCACCTCGCGCCTGATCGGCCAGGCGACGGGCGCGGCGCTCGTCGCGTATTGTTTTACTGTTTCCGCCAGCCGGGGCACGACCTATGCGCTGTGCCTGGCGGCAGGGTTCGCCGCCGTGGCCAGCATCGCCAGCCTGGCGCGCCTGGCGGTGGCGCAGCCGGCGTGGCTGGCCGGCAAGCGCGATTGATTTATCACAAGAATCAGACGTCGATGGCCTTGTCCGAGTGCATGCGCTTGCGCAATTCGAACTTCTGGATCTTGCCCGTCGAGGTGCGGGGCAGGGGGCCGAAATAAATGGCTTTCGGCACCTTGAGCCCGCCAGGTTGTTCTTGCAGAAGGCGATCAATTCCGCTTCCGTCACCGTCGCCCCTTCGCGCAGTTCGACGAAGGCGCACGGCGTCTCGCCCCACTTCTCGTCCGGCTGGGCGATGACGGCGGCGGCCAGCACTTGCGGGTGATGGTACAGCGCGTCTTCCACTTCCACGCTGGAAATATTCTCGCCGCCGGAAATGATGATGTCCTTGCTGCGGTCCTTCAGCTTGATGTAGCCGTCCGGATACATGACACCGAGGTCGCCCGTGTGGAACCAGCCGCCCGCGAACGCTTCCTGCGTCGCCTTTTCATTTTTCAGGTAACCCTTCATGCAGATGTTGCCGCGGAACATGATCTCGCCGATCTGTTCGCCGTCGGCCGCCACGGGCTGCATGGTTTCCGGGTCCAGCACGGCCACGGCGCTTTGCAAGTGGTAGCGCACGCCCTGGCGCGATTTCAATACGGCGCGCTCTTCCTGGCTCAGGGCGGCCCACTCGTCCTGCTCGGCGCAGATGGCGGCCGGGCCATACACTTCCGTCAAGCCATACGAGTGGATCAAATCAAAACCCATGGCTTCGATCTTCGCCACCATGGCCGCCGGCGGCGGCGCACCGGCCACCATGCCGCGCACGGTCCAGTCTATACCGTCGCGCCAGTTGGCGGGCGCGTTGGCCAGCGCCGCGTGCACAATGGGTGCCGCGCAATAGTGGGTGATGCGCAATTCGCGCATCAGGTCGAACACGAGCTTGGGTTCAAACTTGCGCAGGCACACGTTGACGCCCGCGCGCGCGGCCACGGTCCACGGGAAGCACCAGCCATTGCAGTGGAACATCGGCAAGGTCCACAGGTAGACGGCGTGCTTGGGCATGTCCCACTCTAAGATGTTCGACAGGGCATTCAGGGCCGCGCCCCGGTGGTGGTAGACGACGCCTTTCGGGTCGCCCGTGGTGCCGGACGTGTAGTTGAGGGCGATGGCGTCCCACTCATCGGCCGGCGGCTGCCAGTCGTACTCGGGGTCGCCGCTGGCCAGCAAGGCTTCATAGTCGAGGTCGGAAAACGCGTCCACTTCGGGCCCCAGCAAGTCATTGACCTGGATCACGCGCAAGCCGGGAATCTGCGCCGCCATCTGGCGCGCCAGTTCGGCAAATTCCGTGTCGGCCAGCAGTACCTTGGCCTGGCCATGGCGCAGCATGAAGGTCAGCGAGGCCAGGTCGAGGCGGATATTCAGCGCGTTGAGGACGGCGCCAGCCATGGGGACGCCAAAGCTCGCTTCCACCATGGCGGGCGTGTTCGGCAGCATCACGGCCACCGTATCGCCCGTGCCCACGCCCAGTTTGATGAGGCCGGAGGCCAGGCGGCGCGTGCGCGCATACGTTTCGCGCCAGGTCTGGCGGATGGCGCCATGTGCAATTGCCAGGCGATTGCCATATACTGCGGCTGCCCTGGCGATATAGTCGAGCGGGGTGAGGGCGGCGTAGTTGGCGCTGTTTTTGCCGAGCCCGGTGTTGAAATCAGCAGTCATGCTTGTCTCCTGTTAAATAAAATTCTGTAGCTCCCTGTTTCGGGATTGATACCGGTGAGCATAGCACCGGTGCTGGAAAATCACTGTCATCTTAGTGACAGGTCTGAAGGATGGAATGGATAGCAACGATAGTGTAGACCTTGCGATGCCCGAGCTCGACAGCCACGACTGGTTCACGGCCCTCGATGCGCGGCATCAGACCCTGTTGCGCGCCGGCAGCGTGCTGCGGCACTATGAAGCGGGCGCCTTCGTCACGCGGCGCGGCGAACCGTCGGCGCACTGGATTGGCGTGCACACGGGCTTGATCAAGCTGGCCGTCTACAATGCCGATGGGCGCGGCGCCACGTTTTCCGGCGTGCCGGCCGGCGGCTGGTGCGGCGAGGGCAGCGTGCTCAAGCGCGAACTGCGCCGCTACGACGTGGTGGCCGTGCGCGCCGCCGACATCATCCTCGTGCCCGTGGATCTGTTTCATCTGTTGCTGGCCGAGAGCCTTTCCTTCAATGCCTTCGTCATCCGCCAGCTGAACGAGCGCATGGGCCAATTCATCGCCACCATCCAGAACCAGCGCCTGCTGGCCGTCGATGCGCAGGTGGCGCAAGCGATCGCGCAACTGTTCCACCCCATGTTATACCCGCGCACGTCCAGCGTGCTTGAGCTGTCGCAGGAAGAAATCGGCTTGTTGACGGGTATTTCGCGCCAGCGCGTGAACCAGGCGCTGGGCCATCTGGCCGAGCTGAACCTGATCAGCATCGCGTATCAATCGATCCGCGTGGTAGACCTCGACGGCTTGCGCCGCTATGGCGTGGCGTCGCTGTGATGACAGACTGGGCGCGCGATGTGTGGCATGCTGGCGGCTGGCTTATGACATTGAATTGACGCATGGCACTCGTTTCCGATCATCCTCTGCACTTGCTGGGCTTGCGCTTTCCGCTCCGGCTGCGCGTTACCGTGCGCCAGGGTTTTGTCACCTTGCACAATGAAATCGCCACCAAGAAACTGGCCAGCGGCGACAGCTTCGTCGTGCCCGCCTTCTTGCGCTTCGCCTGCGACGTGATGCCGGGACGGGGCAAGCCGGCCGTCTTCACCCTGGCGCTGGAAGGCGATGAGCCCGAAGGCGGCCACGGCGGCGGCAAGCGCTGGAGCCAGGCGTTGGCGCAGCATATCTTTGATACGCCGCAAGGCAAATGGACGTCGGCGCGTCTGGCGGCCCTGTGGCAAGTGACGCCGCACAAGGCACGGGCGCGCCTGTTTGCAGAAGGCGAGGCATTGCTCAGCCTGGTGCGCGAACAGCGTCTGGCGCACGCGCTGCACACGGCGGCGCAAGCGGACGCCGAGGGCGGGCACGGCGAGCGCGACCTGGCGCAAGTGGCGGCCGGCTCCGGCTTTGCCTCGATCCCCGCGTTTTGCGACGCCTGCGTGGATGTGGCCGGCGTGCGCCCCAGCCTGTTCCTGCGGGGCCAGGCGCCCGGATAGCCAGACTCCGTTATAATCGGGGCCATGGGATCTTTATTGAAACGCAAACAGTGGCATATGTGGTTCGCCTGCCTGGCGATACTGCTCAATGCGCTGTCGCCGTCCCTGTCGTATGCGTTTGCCTCGAGGCATGCGAACGCGAACAATGCGGCCGTCGAGATATGCTCGGCCAGCGGCGCCGTCTACACGCAAGCGGATCTGGCGCCAGCCGCCAGATCCACCACCGATTCCGTACTGCACCACATCGAACATTGCCCGTTCTGCATGAGCCATGCGGGCAGCGTGGGCTTGCCGCCGTCCTCATCCTCGCCGCTGGCCGTCGTCACGGGCCACGACCACTATCCGCCATTGTTTTACCAGGCGCCCAAAGCGCCGTTCGCGTGGCTGGCCGCCAGCCCGCGCGGCCCGCCTCTGGCTGCCTGAATACACCAGTCACGCCTTCCACGTCTTAACTGTATCCACTACGCCCATCGGGCCAGAATGCCATGAAACGTCGTTTATTCCTTCTCGCCGGCACGGCGGGATTGTTCACGCTTGCCGCTTGCGAACAAGCACCGAAACCCCATTACAACGGCCTCGACCTGACGGGAGGCGATTACAAGCCCGACTTCAAGTTGAGCGGCCCCGACGGCAAGGTGTACACCCTGGCCGACTTCAAGGGCAAGTATGTGATGGTCTTCTTTGGCTTCACGCAATGCCCGGACGTGTGCCCGACGGCCCTGTCGCGCGCGCTGGAAATCCGCCAGAAGCTGGGCGCCGATGCCGACAAGCTGCAAGTGCTCTTCATCAGCATCGACCCCGAGCGCGATACGCCCGAGTTGCTGGGCGAGTACATGCGCGCCTTCGACCCCAGCTTCCTCGGCTTGCGCACGGACCCGCAGGCGACGGCGCAGACGGCCTTCAATTACAAGGTCTTCTACCGCCGCGTGCCGAGCGGCAGCTCATACACGATGGACCACACGGCCATCAGCTATGTGCTCGATAACGAGGGGCGCATGCGCCTGGGCTTGAAGCACCAGTTGACGGGCGACGAGTGCGTGCAAGACATCAAGACCTTGATGAAATCGAAATACACCTTGTAACTATCACGAAAGGAATAATCATGACCCATCTGAAAACCCTGCTGGCCACGGCCCTGACCGTGCTGTCCTTCTCCGCCGCTGCCCAGACTTCCGTGCAGATCACCGACCCGTGGGTGCGCGCCACCGTGCCGCAGCAGAAAGCCACGGGCGCCTTCATGCAGATCACGGCGCCGAAAGCCATGCGCTTGCTGGAAGTGCGCTCGCCCGTGGCGGGCGTGGCGGAAATCCATGAAATGAGCATGACGGACAATATGATGCGCATGCGCCAGGTCAAGGAAATCGCCTTGCCAGCCGGCAAAGCCGTCGAACTGAAGCCGGGCGGCTACCACGTCATGCTGCTGGAACTCAAAGGGCAGGTGAAGGCGGGCGACAAGATCCCGCTGACCCTGGTCGTCGAAGGCGAGGACAAGCGCCGCGAAACCATCGAAGTCAATGCCGTGGCGCGTCCGCTGGGCACCGCCTCGGCCCCGATGCCGGCGATGAAGCATTAAGCTGCCGATACGCCCTTGAAAAGCCCGGTTCGCCGGGCTTTTTTACGTCCGCCTGAAAGTTAAACGGCTGTTTGATATAATTCCGTACAATATTAAACAGTTGTTTAAATGATGGGAATGGCATGACGGAAGATAAAGAAAACGAACCGGCGCGCGCACGCATCCTGCAGGCGGCGGTGCAGCTGTTTGCCGACGAAGGCTACCGGCTCGCGTCCGTGCGCCGGATTTGCGAAGCGGCCCACGTCAACGTGGCGATGGTCAATTATTATTTTCATGGCAAGGAAGAGCTGTACCTGGCCGCCTTCGACCATGCGCGCGCGCTGGCGCGTGCCTCGGCCGCTGCCGCGGCGGATGCCGGCCCTGTGGTGGCCGTGGCACCCGTGGAACAGCTGCGCCTGGCAATAGAAGCGATGGTATTCGACATGCTGCGCCCGGGACCGTCTTCGCTGTTCAGCCGCCTGGTGGCGCGCGAACTGATCGAGCCGACGGCCGCCATCCACATGCTGGCAGACCGCGATGTGCGCGCGCACCATGCGCTGTTCACTAGCTTGATCCGCGGCGTGGTGGGCGCGGCCATGCCGGACGACGTGGTGCAGAAATGCGTGTTCAGCGTGATCGGCCAGGCCGTGTTCTACGCCCGGTCGCGCATCGTGCATGAATTGGTGGCGCCGGAAATCACCTATGACGAGGCGGGCACCGCCCGCATTGCGCAGCATGTCGCCGCGTTCTCGCTGGCAGCCCTCGATGGCATGCGCCTTCAATATGCCGTGCAGGCGGGCGCATGAAGGCGCGCAACCTGACCCTGGTGCTGGCCGGGCTGGCCATGCTGGGCCCGTTCGCCACGGATACCTTTCTGCCATCGTTTCCCGCGATCGGCACGCATTTCGACGTCAGCAGCGTGCTGGTGCAGCAGACCCTGAGCGTCTACCTGGCCGCCTATGCGTTCATGACCTTGTTCTACGGCACCTTGTCCGACTCGTTCGGCCGCCGTCCCGTGATCCTGGCCTCCTTGCTGATCTTTGCCGCCGGCTCCATCGGCGCCGCGTTTGCCCCGAGCTTTGGCTGGCTGCTGTTCTTCCGCGGCATGCAGGGCGCCTCGGCCGGAGCGGGCAGGGTGATCGGGCAAGCCATCGTGCGCGACAGTTTAGCTGGCGCGGCCGCGCAAAAGATGCTGGCCAACATCATGATGGTGTTCGGCATCGCGCCCGCCATCGCGCCCATCATCGGCGGCTGGCTGCACGTGGCCTATGGCTGGCAATCCACGTTCGTGTTCACCTTTTCCGTCACCGTGCTGCTGGCGCTTGCCTGCCTGAAAGGCTTGCCGGAAAGTTTAGCCGTCGAGCATCGCCAACCCTTCCACCCGGCCAACATCGCGCGCAATTACTGGCTGGCCTTGCGCCACCGGGCGTTCCTGCTGCGTTCGCTGGCGTGGCCTTCGCCTTTGGCGGCTTTGCCCTGTACATTGCCTCGGCCCCGCATTTCATCCTGGAATTGCTGCATTTGCCGGAAACGGCGTTTGGCTGGATGTTCATCCCCATGGTGGCGGGCCTGGTGGGCGGCTCGGCGCTGTCGGGCAAGCTGGCCCACGTGGTGAAAAGTACCGTGCTGGTGCGCTGGGGCTTGCTGGCCATGGCGGCCACGGGCGCGCTCAATATCGCTTACAACCACTGGTTCGTGGCCTGCATCCCGTTCGCCGTCGTGCCCGTGATGCTGTACGCGTTCGGCATGTCGCTGGCCTTGCCGGGCATGACCATGTCGACGCTCGACATTTTCCCGCAGATGCGGGGCCTGGCCGCGTCTTTGCAGAACTTCGTGCAAATGCTGGTGTTTGCGCTGGTGTCCGGTTTTGTCGCACCTTTGCTGTTCGACAGCGCTTTTAAATTGGCGCTGGGACAGGCGTCGGCCGTGGCGCTGGCCGCCGCATTCTGGTGGCTGGGCAGCCGGCAAGGGGCGGAGCAGGGTGTAACCGGGCTTGTCAAAACAACATGACCGGCCCTGAAAAAAGATGGCATGCTTTCTGCTTTGTTACACTGTGACAATCAGACCCCCGCTGCGGGCAGCACAGCACGCGCGCGGTTCTAAGCAGTTTTGCAACTTTACCTTTGGCTATCATGCACTTGATTAACTCCAGTTTGAACCACGCCTTGCGCGTGCCGCTGGCTGCGGAAATCCACTCGCGGCCGTTTTTGCAGCTCGATGCCCCCGAGCTGATCACCCATCTGGCCGTCTATAAAGATGACAGCGCGGCGCCCGGTGCGTCGAATATGGCGGCCCAGCACGCCACCCTGGCGGCCCTGTGCACGCATTTCGGCGTCACGCCGCCAAACGCTGAAGCCAAGTATTTCTATTACGACTTTGGCCGCTTCCGCCTGAAATGGGAATGCCACACGGAATTTGCCACGTTTACCTTCGCCGAGCATCCGGGCGCGGCCTTGCCGCTGGAACAGGCGTTCGAACGCATGCCCCTGGAACAGTTGCCGCAGCAATGGCTGGTGGGCTTGAAGGGCAAGCTGATGGTGGCGGCCCACGTGGTGCTGGAACAGGCAACGGAGCCGGCCGAAATCTTCATGCAGGGCTTGTCGCGCGTGTTCGAGGGCAATACCCTGGCCGGCAGCAAGGTGCTGCAGGGCGGCGAATTGTGGACGGATTTCACGATCCAGTCCGACGGTTTCAGCCGTTTCGTCATCCGCGACGCAGGCATGCGCTCGCAGCAGTCGGGCCGATTGGTGCAGCGCGTGCTGGAAATCGAAACCTACCGCATGATGGCCTTGTTGGGCTTGCCCTACGCCATGCAGGCGGCGCCATCCTTGAATGCCATCGAGAACGAACTGGCCACCCTGGCCGCCGCCATGGTCGACACGGACGACGCGCCGGGCCTGGTCAAGGCCGACGAGGGCGTGGCCGAGCAAACCTTGCTCGACCGCATCACGCGCTTGGCGGCCCGCATAGAAAAGCTGTCACTCGACAATAGCTACCGTTTTTCTGCCTCGAAAGCCTACATGGGCCTCGTCAAGGCGCGCATCGACGAGTTGCGCGAAGTGCGCATCGAGGGCATTCCGACGGTCGAGGAATTCATGGACCGCCGTTTGACGCCCGCCATGAACACGTGCGAAGCGATGGCCAGCCGCCAGGAAGCGATGGCGCAGCGCATTGCCAACACGAACGATTTGCTGCGCACGCGCGTGGGCATCGTGCAGGAGTTGCAAAACCGGCAAATCCTGCAATCGATGAACGCCCGCGCGGCGCAGCAGCTGCGCTTGCAGCAAGCGGTGGAAGGCTTGTCCGTGGCCGCCATTTCGTATTACGTGATCGGCCTGTTCAGCTACACGGGCAAGGCGGCCAAGGTAATGGGCTTGCCCGTGAACCCGGAAATCCTCGTCGGCGCCCTGGTGCCGTTCGTGGCGGCCGGCGTCTGGCTGGGCTTGCGCCGCATGCACCACAAGCTGCACGCCGACTGAGCCGTGTAAGCACCTTTGCGGCTCCGGCGGCGCGTACGCCGCGCGCCGCCAATTTTTGCTATCGTGCTGGCCTCATTGTTTGCTACAAGGAAATCAGCGTGCTTGCCAAGGTTGGAGATATCTATAGTGTGTTTTCGCACAGGCTGCAGCAGTATGTGGCTTGCCAGGTCACGGCCATCGACGATGCGGCGTCCGGCAGCGCCCCGCTGGCCGCCATTTTGCAGCTGGACTGGACGGGCGACGCCTTGCCCGATGCCGCAGCCGTGCAGGCGATGCGCCCGCTGGTGTGCGATTACTATTTCTGGAACAGGCGTCACGACCACAGCTTTGCCAGCGCGAAGGTGCCGCGCCACTACAGCCTGGTGGCCAATGTCGCGCCGCTGGTCGAGACGGCAGTGAAAAGCTACAGCGGCGGCTGGCACATGGGCGACAGTGTGTACCGCCAGCGCCGCTGGGAGCAGGTCGACCCGGCCAGGCGCCAGCGCTTCAAGGCGGCATCGAGCGAGGAAGTGATGGTCGGCGGCCAGGCCGTGCGCCAGAAGACAAGCCGCATCGGCGACGACATCCTGCAGGCGCTCGGCGACCTGTCCGAACTGGACCAGCTGCCTTGCCTGACGACCATCGAGACGCGCCACGGCAGCGCGGCGCTGGCCGCCTACATCAACGGCAACCCCATCATCAACGAAGTGCACTGGCAATCCTCGACGGAGGGCGAACTCGACTTGCGCAACAGCAATGTCAGCCGCCTCGTCGTGCATGGCGCAGGCTTGCGCTCGCTGCGCCTGAACGAGGGTTTGAGCACCCTGATACTGAATGGCGCGCCGTCGTCCGCGCTGCGTATCGACGACCCGCATGCGGGGCGCTTCCTGCGCCTGCAGTTGTCCGGCGCCCTGGCGTCATTCCATGGCCTCGACCAGCTGGCGCGCCTGTCGCTGAGCGCTATGCCGGCTGTGGATTTCGATACCGTGGCGCAACGCTTCCCCGTGCTGACGGACCTGACGGTATGGGGCAAGCCGGGCGTGGCGTCGAACCTGGCCAGCATCGCCAGACTGGACCGTTTGCAGGATTTCACCGCGTATGAACTGTTCGGTTACGGTGCCGACGACTTCCCCGCGCCGGCGCAGTTGCCGGCTTTGTCCAGCCTGTGCCTGACCAGCCTGCCGGCCGACGCCGCCAAGGCCATCAAGGCCCGCTATAAAAAGGCGGCGGCGCTGGGTCTGGACTTGTCCGTGACGCGGCCGCGCAAGCCGGAATGGCTGGCGGAAAACCTGCATAACGCGTTCCGCGACTGGGATGGCCGCGCACATATTTCGGCGGCGTATGCCAAAAAGGCCGCGCAGGCGTACAAGAAGCTGCTGGCCACGGCGCGCACGCTGGACGGCGCGAACGATGCCGGGACGGTGCAAGCCATGGCGCAGGAGATGGTCACTGCCTATGTCGGCGTATTCAACCAGATCGAGCGGCGTTCCAGCGTCATCGAGACGGTGGAGCGCGATGAAATCTATGTGGCGCTGGAGCAGGTGCTGGCACAGGTGGCGCTGCCGGATGTGGCGGCGCTGTATGCCTTGTTCGACCGCTTGCGCGATTTTTAGTGACGCATGTATTAGAAAAAAAGTTCTAGACAGGGCATTCTAGAATCGGTATTCTAGCGGCATGTTAAAAAATACCTCCACTCCCCATCCCACGGCCGCCGAACTGGACCTGCTGCGCATCCTGTGGCAGCGCGGTCCGTCCGACGCGCGCGCCGTGTACGACGCTCTGGCCGCAGAGCGTGCCGACGCCAGCTACGCCACCGTGCTGCGCCAGTTGCAATTGATGCATGGCAAGGGCTTGCTGAGCCGCGACGAAAGCCAGCGGCCGCAGCTGTATGCGGCCGTCGAAGCGCAGGAAAAGCTGCAGACGAGTCTGCTCAAGGACTTGATCGGCAAGGTGTTTTCCGGTTCCGGCAAGGCGCTCGTGCTGACGGCGCTGCGCGAGCACGTGAGCGACGCGGAACGCCTGGAAATTGAAAAAATCCTGCGCAGCAAGGATGGCAAACAGCCATGAATGTGGACATGCGCCTGGGCATCGAGTTGGGCAAGCTGGTCCCTGCGCTGGGCTGGGTCTTGCTGTATTTCGTCTGGCAGGGCTTGATCGTCGGTGCCGTGTCCGCCGTCCTGCTCTGGCTGCTGCGTCGTGCCAGCGCGCGCTGGCGCTATGCCGTCTGCGCGCTGGCGCTGCTGCTGTGCCTGTGTATTCCTTTTGTGCACCTGCTGTCCCTGCTGTCGGGCACATCGCCGGCCCGGCTGACGGTGGACGCGCCGCCCGCCTGGCGCGCCGCGCTGCAAGCGTGGATGCCGGCCCTGGTGCTGGCCTGGAGCGCCGGTGTCGCCCTGATGAGCTTGCGCCTGTGCCTGGGCCTGGCCTGGGTCGGCAAGCTGCGCCGCCAGGCAGTGGCCGCGCCCGCCATCTGGCAGGCGCGCCTCGATGCGCTGGCGCAGCGCATGGGCTTGCACGGCAGTCGGAAAGTGCCGCTGAAGCTGCACGGAGGATTGTCCAGCCCCGTCACGGTGGGATTCTGGCGCCCCGTCATCCTGCTGCCGGCCGCCTTGCTGAGCGGCATGCCCGTCGCCTTGCTCGAGGCCTTGCTGGCGCATGAACTGGCGCACGTGCGGCGCTGGGATTACCTGGTCAACCTGCTGCAAAGCGTGGCCGAGGCGCTGCTGTTTTTTCACCCCGTCGTCTGGTGGCTGTCGGCGCGCATGCGGGCCGAACGGGAACAGGTGGCCGACGCGCTGGCCGCGCAAGCGCTGCAAGACCCGCAGCAGCTGGCCACGGCGCTGCATGCCTTGTCCCTGCACGCTGCCGCGCCGCAACATGCCGGCTTGCTGATGTCGGCCAGGGGCGGGGCGCTGCTGACGCGCATCGAACGCCTGATGGCGCCCGGGCTTGATACGGCCGGCTGGAAACTGGCCGTGCCCGCCTTGCTGCTGGCCTGCGCCACCCTGCTGCTGCAGGTGCAGGGCAAGCCTGCCGTCAACGGGACGATGCTGGCCGACGCTGCCTCCGCCATGCTGGACTTGCCCGTCAGCGCGAAACACATGCTGGTATTTGACGACAGCACGGGCCAGGTGCTGATGGCGAAAGACGCGGACGCCGTCGTGCCCATCGCCTCGATCACCAAGCTGATGACGGCCATGGTGGTGCTGGACGCGGGCCTTGACCCGGACGAACAGCTGCGCATCGTGCGCGCCGATGGCGATGCGTCCTTGCAGCGCCACAGCCTGCTTGCCGATGGCGTGGCCGTGTCGCGCGGCGCGCTGTTGCAACTGGCGCTGCTGCCATCCGAAAACCGCGCCGCCGCCGCGCTGGCGCGCACTTATCCAGGCGGCAACGCGGCTTTTCAGCAAGCCTTGCAGGCGAAGATCCGCCAGCTGGGCTTGCGTCGCACCAACCTGACGGACCCCGTCGGCAGTTCGCCCGCGAATATACGTCGACGGCCAGCGAGGTGGCGAGAATCGTCGCGGCGGCCGCGCGCTATCCGGACATTGCGCGCATCACCAGCCACCCGCAAGCGAGCGTGGCCGTCAATGGCAAGGTCCGCACCCTGCGCAACACCAACCCGCTCGTCGGCGGCAAGGGCTGGGACATTTTATTGTCGAAGACGGGCAGCAGCCACGCGGCGGGCAGCTGCCTGACCATGCGCATGCGCAGCGGCGGCAAGCACGTCACCGTAGTGCTGCTCGACGCCGACGGCGCGCAGCGGCGCTCGCTAGACGCCGGACACATCCGCGACACCCTGGCCGGGAGCCCAGGCCGCATGCATTGATACCCCCCCCCCCGGGCGCGCCAGTGCGGGCGCCCATCTTTTTTACACTCTGGAGATGAAGATGACACTATTGGCGAAGTTGATGCTGGCTACGGTTGCGACCATGGCGGCAGGCACGGTGCAGGCGAAGACCCCCGCGCCGGTGCAGGATAAACCGGTTAATTGCGACAATTGCAAGGAATGGAACGCGCCCGTCAAGCCGTTCAATATCTATGGCAATAGCTGGTATGTGGGCACGGCGGGCTTGTCCGCCGTGCTGGTGACGAGTCCGCAGGGCCATATCCTGCTCGACGGCGCGCTGCCGCAATCGGCGCCCTTGATCATCGACAATATCAAGGCGCTGGGCTTTCGCATCGAGGATGTGAAATATATCCTCAATTCGCACGCCCATTGGGACCATGCGGGCGGCATCGCCGCGCTGCAACGGGCCAGCGGCGCCACCGTGATGGCCAGCGCCTCGGGCGCCCTGGGGCTGCAAAGCGGCACGAATGGCAAGGATGACCCGCAATACCAGGCCAATCCCGTCGTGCATGTGGCCAAGGTGCGCAAGGTCAGCCTGGTGGGCGAGGGCGATACCGTCAAGGTGGGTCCTTTGGCGCTGACGGCCCACATGACGCCGGGCCACACGCCCGGCGGCACGACGTGGACCTGGACCTCGTGCGAAGGCCAGCGCTGCCTGGACGTGGTGTATGCGGACAGCCTGAACCCGTATGCGAGCGGCGATTTCCGCTACACAGGCAAAGGCAAGGGCAAGGGAGGTTCGCCAGATATTTCGGCTTCGTTCGAAGCGAGCATCGCCAAGGTGGCCGCCTTGCCATGCGACATCATCATTCCCGTGCATCCGGGTACGACGGACGTGCTGGGCAAGGCGGCCAGGCGCAGCGGCACGGACAATCCCCTGATCGACGCCAGCGCCTGCCGCGCCTATGCGGCCGAAGCGGGCGGCTTGCTGGCCAAGCGCCTGGCGAAGGAACGGGACGTCGCCTTGCCTCTTGACGCGAAGGGCGCTGCGCACGCGCACTAAGCCGTTTTTACTGTGCCGCCTGCCGCTGTTTTTGCAGGCGTTTGACGAACACCGTCATTTCCTTGACGGCTTGCAAGTCGCCTTGCTGCTGGGCCACCGTCACGCCCGTGGTCCAGGCGGCTTGCGCTTCGTCCCAGCCGTCCCAGCTGGTGCAAGGCCTTGCCCAGCAGTTTCCAGGCGGCGGAATAGCCGGGCTGCTGCGCGGTGGCTTGCGCCAGGTGCAGGGCCGCTTGCTCGGCGTCATGGTCTTTCAGGCAGGCATCGCCCAGGCCAAAGCGCAGCAGGGCGTTGTCGCGCCCCTGCGCCAGCAGTTTTTCAAGTTGTTCACGCATTGCCGGCCTCATCTTAATATGCAAGTTAATTCTTGCATATTAGCGCTTGGGCGTGCAAGAAACAAGCCGGATGCCATTCTCTTGCGGGCGCTGTTCCACCCGCGCCGCATTATGATAATATAAATGAGAATTATTCTCATATGGAGTATGGCGTGGTATCGACTGCCTGGACGCGGCAACTGTCTTCCGAACTGACCTTGTCGGCCGGTTCCGTGCTGTCGCCCACTCCCATCACCGTCAATACGCCCGTGTTCGAGGGTTTGCAAGTCATCGTCTCGCTGAACGGCAAGTTGAGCGGCAGCGTGGATGGCCGTGCGCCGTTCGCCATCACCGATGCGGGCGTCTACCTGGTGCTGGCGCGGGGCCGCCACGAAGGCTGCGACCGCTTTGCGGCGAATACCTTGCAGCGCTACGTGAAAGTGGGACTCGACGCGGGCCATGCGCAGCGCAGCGGCTTCGACCTGGAGCGTCTGGCCGTCACGGGCGGCCAGCAGCTGCACCGTGATGGCGTGCTGGTGATGCGCCAGGCGCTCACGCCGGCCCTGCGGGCCATCGCCACGCAGATCCTGATGTGCCCCTTCGACGGCGCCGTGCGCGACATGTACATGGCGGGCAAGGCGCTGGAGATGGCGGCCGTGGCCAGCGACCGGGTACTGGGGCGGGCGCGGGGCGGCGCTGGCGGCGCCGATTTGAGCGCCTTCGAAATCGAGCGCCTGCAGCAGGCGCGCGAGCTGGCCGAGCAGCATTTCCAGCAGCCGCTGGGGTTGCCGGAAATAGCCAGATTAAGCGGCTTGAACGTGAAGAAGCTGACGGCCGGCCGGCTTTCGCCAGCTGTTTGGCGTCAGCGTGTTCGAGTACGTACAGGATTACCGTCTGCAGGAAGCCTATCGCATGCTCAGCGCGGGCGGCTATACGGTGACGCAGGTGGCGTGCTTTGTCGGCTATGCCATTCCGCATTTCTCCACCTTGTTTCGCCAGCGTTTCGGCATGCCGCCCAGCCAGCTGGCGCGTGCCTAAGTAACCCCCAATAAATTATTGTGATTTCTGACTGCCATAACCAGCGCTCTGCAAGGTGGCCGACGAGGCTTGCTCACTGCTAGCAGTGCCCGCACTGCGTCGCAGCGAGCGCCTTGCATAGCATCCGGTTCTGTTCGTTATAAATTCACACTAATTTCCCGAGGATTACTTAGCCGGCTGCATCTTTTCCGTCTTTCGTAAGGTGAAGGCCCGATAACGAAAGCAAGCGGAGCTTCCGGATTCTATGATGAATGATATTCATTCTCATTTAAAGCCTGGAAGGATTTACGTATGTCACGTTCGCAGCCCCACCGTTTGCCGCGCCTTGTGCGCGTCGTTCCCCTTCCTCTCGTGCTGGTCCTGGCTTGCCGCGCCGCCTATGCCGCTGCAGCACCTGATGCGCCGCAAGCCATGCAAGGCGTGACGATCGAAGCGCAGCGCCTGAAAATCGCCACGCAAAGCACGACATCGAGCAAGACCGATACGGCGCTGATCGAAACGCCCGCCTCCGTTTCCGTCATCACGCGCGACCAGATGGATGCGCAGGGCATCCAGTCTGTCGGCGAGGCGCTGCGTTACTCGGCCGGCGTGCAGGCCAGTCCGTCGATGGCCGCGTCGCAGCGTTATGATCGTTTCGATAACGTCAAGATCCGCGGCTTCGACGTGGGCAGCAACGGCATGCTGCGCGACGGCTTGCGCGGCACCACCGTGCAAGCCTGGCCCAAGGTCGAGCCGTATGGCCTGGAAGCGGTGGAAGTGTTGCGGGGACCCAGTTCCGTGCTGTATGGCCAGAATTCGCCGGGCGGCATCGTCAATCAGATCAGCAAACAGCCGCTGTTCCAGCCCTACCGGGAATTGCAACTGCAGACGGGCAACTTCCACCGCAAGCAGGTGCAGGGCGATGTGAGTGGCCCCGTGGGCGAGGGCAGCGACTGGGCTTACCGCATGACGGGCTTGCTGCGCGATAGCGATTCGCAATTCACAGGCGTGCCGGACGACAAGGTGTATATCGCGCCCGCCCTGAGCTGGCGTCCCGGCGCGGCCACCAGCCTGACCTTGCTGGCCGACTACACGCGCGACAAGTTCGGTCCGCCCGCCGTGGTGGCGCCCATCCAGGGCACCCTGTTGCCGAACCGCCATGGCCGACTTCCCTACAACCAGATGCTCAACGAAAAGGGCCTGGACAATCACCGCGTGCAGTATTCGCTCGCCTATCTGCTGGAGCACCGCATCGACGACGTGTGGAGCGTCCATTCCAAGGCCCGCTACGGGCGGGTCAACCTGATCACGGAAACCATCCAGGGCCGCCTGCTGGCCGACCAGCGCACTTTGCGCCGCACGCCCTATTTCTTCGATATCGATGGCGAGAGCTGGTCGCTGGATAACAATGCCAAGGCCAGTTGGCGCAGCGGCGGCGCCGAATTCGAGACGCTGGTGGGCCTCGACTACCGCCACACGAAAGAGGATTATGTGCTCAATGGCGGTCCGGCCGGCGCCGAGATTGATATGTATCAGCCCGTCTACCTGGGCCATATGCTGCCCACGCCCGAACGCTATGCCAGCACCGTGCAAAGCTCGGACCAGTACGGCCTGTACGCGCAGCAACAGATCAAGCTGGCGCGGCAATGGGTGCTCAGCGCGGGCGTGCGCAAGGATTGGTCGGACACGTCCACGCGCGACCGGCTGGACGGCGTCACGCCGCCGTCGCAAAAGGATGATGCGCTGACGTGGAAGGCGGGCGCCGTGTATCTGGCCGAGAATGGCCTGGCACCTTACGTCAGCCTGATGACCTCGTTCAACCCCGTGCTGGGCAACGATTTCTATGGCAAATCCTACGACCCCACCAAGGGCAAGCAGGCGGAAGTGGGCGTGAAATACCAGCCGCCCGGTTTCGACGGATTTTTCACGGCCTCCGTGTTTGACCTGCGCCAGGAAAACGTGCAGACCCTGGACCCGAACAACTCGCTGAACCGTTTGCAGACGGGCGAAATCAAATCGCATGGCGTGGAACTCGATGCGCTGGCCAATCTCACGCGCAATTTCAACGTGGCGGCCAACGTCACGTGGAACCGCCTGGAAGTGAGTAAAAGCAATAACGTCAATGAAGTGGGCAAGCGCCCCGTCGGCATGCCCGAAACCATGGCCAGCGTATGGGGCAAGTACAAACTGGTGCAAGGCCCGCTGGCGGGACTGGGCATCGGCCTGGGCTTGCGCTACACGGGCGCCACCAAGGCCGACTCCGCCAACCGTATCGACGTGCCGTCCTACCTGCTGACGGACCTGGCGCTGCTGACCTGGATCTGCTGCGGCTGTCGCCATCCCTGCGGGGCACGCAGCTGGCGCTGAACGTGACGAATCTGAGCAACAAGCATTACTACGATAGTTGTTCATCGAGCAATTGCAGCACGGGCGATGCGCGCCGCTTGCTGCTGACCGTCAAGCATGCGTGGTGATGCCATGAGAAAAATTGTATCCGTGCTGGCCGCCGCGCTGTTGTCCTGCATCAGTTTGTCAGTTGAAGCCGTCACCGTCACCGACCTGGCGGGACGCACGGTGAACGTACCCGGCCAGGTGCGGCGCATCGTGCTGGGTGAAGGCCGCCTGATCTACACCTTGTCCATGCTGGAAGGAAAAAATCCCTTTGCCCGCCTGGCGGGTTGGCAGGGCGATTTCCGTCATCTCGATGTGCAGGGCTACGCGGCCTACCGCAAGGTCTTCCCGCAAGCGGAGCGGGTGCCCCTGGTGGGCGCCACCTCGGCCGACAGTTTTAGCGTGGAAAAAGCCCTGTCCTTGCGGCCCGACCTGGCCATCCTGGCCCTGTCGGGCGGCCACGGCCCCGCGCCGGGCAGTGATGCCGTGCGCCAGCTGGAAGCGGCCGGCGTGCCCGTGATCTTTGTCGACTTCAGCAACCATCCGCTGGCCAATACCGTGCCCAGCATGCGCCTGATGGGCAAGGCGCTGGACCGCCAGGCGCAGGCCGCCGCCTTCATCGCCTTTTACGAAGAGCAAGTGGGTAAAGTCGCGCGCGCCGTGCAAGCGGCGCAGGCCAGGCCGGGCTTTCGCCGTCCCAGCATCTTCGTCGACATGCTGGCGGGCTTGCAGGGCTGTTGCGGTTCTCCCGGCACGGGCAATTTCGGCGAGATGATTGCCCTGGCCGGTGGCGAGAATATCGGCGCCGGCAAGATCCCCGGTCCCATCGGTACCCTGAACCCGGAATACATCCTGTCGCGCGATCCCGACGTGTATGTGGCGACGGGCGTGTTTGCCAGCGGACAGGGGGGCGTGACCCTCGGTTACCAGGCCACCTTGGCGCAGGCGCGCGGCAGCCTGCGTGCCGTGGCTTCGCGCACGGAAACGGCCCAGCTGAGCGCCGTGCGCGAAAAGAACGGCAGGCGTGCGCACGGTCTGTGGCATGTGTTCTATGACTCGCCCGAACACCTGGTGGCCGTGCAGGCGCTGGCCAAGTGGCTGCATCCGCAGCTGTTTGCGGACCTGGACCCGGTCCGCACGCGCCTGGAAATGTATCACCGTTTCATGCCGATTCCCGCCACGGGCGTACTGTTCGTGGACCTGCAGCCGTGAGCGCCGTGCTGACACAGGCGCTGCCTGCCATGGCGGCGGGCAGGGCGTACCGCCAGCGCCATGTGCGCCGCGTCCTGCTGGTGGGCGCGCTGCTGTGCGCGCTGGCCGTCTCGCTGGCGATAGACATCGCCACGGGGCCGTCCGGCATGGGCATGTCCCGCCTGTTCCAGGTGCTGCTGCAGCCCGATGGCGTGCCGCGCATGGAGAGCAGGCATCGTGTGGGACGTGCGCCTGCCATATGCGCTGATGGCCGTGCTGGTGGGCGCCGCGCTGGCGCTGGCGGGCGCCGAGATGCAGACTATCCTCGTCAATCCGCTGGCCAGCCCGTTCACCCTCGGCGTGTCGGCCGCCGCCTCGTTCGGCGCCGCGCTGGCCATCGTCCTGAACTGGAGCTTGCCCGGGGTGCCGCCCCAGTACGTGGTGTCGGCGAATGCCTTCCTGTTCGCGTTTGCGTCCGTCGGCCTGCTGCACCTGCTGACGCGCTGGCGCGGCTTCGGCGTGGAAAGCCTGGTGCTGTTCGGCATTGCGCTGGTGTTTGCCTTCAATGCGCTGGTGGCGCTGCTGCAGTTTGTCGCCAGCCAGGACAGCTTGCAGCAGCTGGTGTTCTGGACCATGGGCAGCCTGTCGCGCTCTTCGTGGGACAAGATCGCCATCCTGGCCGCGGCGCTGGCCGTGATCGCGCCATGGGCCGTGCGCGACAGCTGGGCCATGACGGCGCTGACCATGGGCGAGGACCGCGCGCGCAGCTTCGGCGTCGACGTGCGCCGCCTGCGCATGCTGTCCCTGCTGCGTATCAGCCTGCTGTCGGCGCTGGCCGTGTCCTTTGTCGGCACCATCGGTTTCATCGGCCTGGTGGCGCCGCATATCGCGCGCCTGCTGGTGGGCGAGGATCACCGCCTGCTGTTGCCCGCGTCCGCGCTGGCCGGCGCGCTGATCCTGTCGCTGGCCTCGATTTGCAGCAAGACGCTGATCGACGGCGTGCTGATCCCCGTCGGCATCGTCACGGCGCTGGTCGGCATCCCGTTTTTCATGCTCATCGTCATGCGCCAGCGCGGAGGTGCGGCATGAGCGGCCTGCTGGTGCGCAATGCCTGCGTGGCGTATGGACGGCGCGAGGTGCTGCGCGGCGTCAGCCTGCCGCCCTTGTTGCCGGGTAGCGTGACTGCGCTGATCGGCCCGAACGGGGCCGGCAAGTCGACCCTGTTGCGCGGCATCGCCGGCTTGCAATCGATGCAGGGCGCCGTGCTGCTCGATGGCGTGGACCTGGCCTGCGGGCCGCAAGCCCGGCGCGCGCAGAGCATGGTGTACCTGCCGCAAAGCCTGCCCTCGCGCACGCGGCTGGGCGTGTTCGAGGCTGTGCTCAGCGCCGCGATGGCGGGGCGCAGCGAAGGCTGGCTGGGCGCCAGGGTCGATGCGGGCGCTGTGGCCAGGGTGGAGGCCGTGCTGGCGCGCCTCGACTTGCTGCCCCTGGCCAGTCGCCAGGTCGAGGCGCTGTCGGGCGGCCAGCGCCAACTGGTGGGCCTGGCCCAGGCGCTGGTGCGCCAGCCGAGGGTGCTGCTGCTGGACGAGCCCACCAGCGCGCTGGACCTGTATCACCAGTTCCAGGTGATCGAGGCGATACGGCGCGCCACGCGCGAACATAGTTTGATTACCGTCATCGTCCTGCACGACATAAACCTGGCGCTGGGCTGTGCCGATCAGGTGATGGTGCTGCACGATGGCGTGCTGGCGGCGTCGGGCGCGCCGCATGCCGTGATTGACGCCGCCCTGATCGCGCGCGTCTACCGGGTACGGGCCACGGTACGCCAGCTCGATACGGCTGCCGTCGTCTGCGTGGAGGGAACATTGTGAGCGACTGGCGCGATTTATCGGCCTTGCTGGCGCCCGTGCGGGGCCGCTTGCTGGGCGCTGGCGCGCTGCAGGCGCTGGCCGCCCTGTGCGGCGTACTGCCGTACATCGCCATGGCGCAATTGGGCGCCTTGCTATTGGCCTCGGATGTCGATGCCGGCCGTGCCTGGAATGTGCTGTGGCTGGCACTGGCGGCGCTGTGCCTGCGTCAACTGACGACGGCGCTGGGCCTGCACCTGACGCACCTGGCCGATGCACACTTGCAGTGCCAGTTGCGCCTGCAATTGGCGCGCCAGTTGTCCAGGGTGCCGCTGGGCTGGTACGCGGGCAGCAATGCGGCCAAGGTCAATGAAATCGTGCAGCGTGATGTGGCGGCGCTGCACCGCCTGGTGGCGCATGCGCCGTCCGACCTGGCCGCCGTGGTCGTCGCGCCCGTGGCATGCCTGGCCTGGCTGCTGCAGACGGACTGGCGCATGACGGCCGTCACCCTGGTCGCGCCAGCCCTGGCCTGGTGGCGCTACCGGGGCATGGCCGCGCCAGCCTTCCGTGCGGGACAGGCGCAGTTGCAGCGCACTGGCGGCGCACTGGCCGCTGCGATGGTGGAACTGGTGCAGGGCATGGCCGTCTTCAAGACGTATGCGCAGGAGACACTGCCGCAAGCACGCTTCCAAGCCGTGGCGGCGCGCCATGCGCGGCAGTTTTTGGCCTGGGTGCGGCGCTGGGGCGGCATGGGCGCGCTGGTCGATGTGCTGCTGTCGCCGCCCGTCGTGCTGGCTTTTGTCGTGAGTGGCGCCTGGCTGGGTGCGCAAACGGGGGCGATGGCGCCCGCGCAGATGCTGCCGTTTGCCTTGCTGGGCATGGCCTTGTGCGCGCCCGTGGCCGCGCTGGGGCACGGCGCCGATGACTTGAAGGGAGGTTTGGCGGCGGCGCGCAGGATCGGCGCCTTGCTGGCCGAGGCGCCGATGCCGCAGGCGCAGACGCCGTTGCTGCCTGCTGGCGACGATGTGCGTTTTGAACAGCTGCGGTTCGCCTACCCGGGCGGCGCCGACGTCTTGCACGGCATCGATTTATGCCTGCCTGCGGGCAGCGTGACAGCCCTGGTGGGGCCGTCGGGCGGCGGCAAGTCGACCCTGGCCATGCTGTTGCCGCGCCTGTGGGACGCGACGGGCGGCGCCGTGCGCATCGGCGGCGTCGACGTGCGCCAGATCGATCCCGCCGTGCTGTATGCGCGTGTGGGGTTTGTCTTGCAGCACACGCAAGTGCTGCGCCTGTCCGCGCGCGACAACATCCGCCTGGGGCGGCCGGAGGCCAGCGACGTCCAGCTGGAAGCGGCGGCGCGCGCCGCGCACATCCATGACCGCATCACGGCCTTGCCGCAAGGGTATGACACCTTGCTGGGCGAAGGCCTGGCGCTGTCGGGCGGCGAGGCGCAGCGCCTGGCGATCGCCCGCACCCTGCTGGCAGATCCGCGTATCGTCGTGCTGGACGAGGCGATGGCGGCCCTCGACCCCGAGTCGGAAGCGCTGGTGCAGGCTGGCCTGTCGGCCTTGCTGGCGGGACGCACGGTGCTGGTGGTGGCGCACCGGCTGCGCACCATCGTGCAGGCCGACCAGATCGCCTTGCTCGATGGCGGACGCCTGCGTGAGCTGGGCACGCATGCGCAGCTGCTGGCCGCGCGGGGCGCGTATGCGGCCCTATGGGAGGCGCAAAGCCGGGTTGGCGAGGTGACAGCATGATCGCCACCGTGCGTTTGCTGTTGCGCCTGCTTGATGGCGCGGCCGCCGGCAAGTTGCGCCTTACGCTGGCGCTGATGGCGGCCAACAGTATCCTCGGTGCGCTGGCCCTGTGCATGCTGCTGCCGCTGCTGCGCGCGCGCTGGCTGGCGCCGCAGCCGGGGCAAGCGCAAGGTGCATGGCTGCTACTGTTCCTGCTGCTGGCAGCGGCCAGCGCCGCGCTGCGCCATGTCACTCGATTGCAAGGCTATGCTGCCGGTGCCCACTGCGCGCATGCGCTGCACCGGCGGCTGGCCGATAAAATCGTGCGCCTGCCGCTGGCCTGGTGCACGCCGCGCCGCGCCGGCGATATGCGCCAGCTGGCCTCTGGCGGCGTGATGGCCGTGATGGGCGCGCCCGCGCACCTGCTGCAGCCCCTGTTTGATGCCGTGCTGGCGCCGCTGGTGCTAGGACTGCTCTGGCTGGCCGTCGACTGGCGCCTTGGTGCGGTGCTGCTGCTGGCCATGCCACCCTTGTTATTCGTGTATCGCTGGGCGCTGGCCTGTGGCAGCCGGGCCGAGACGGCGCTGGCGGCCAGCAGCGCCGAGGCGAATGGCCGCGTGCTGGAATATGTCGCGGCGCAACCCGTGCTGCGCGCCGCGGGCCGGTCCGCGTTGGGCAGCGCCATGCTGGAACAGTCGCTCAAGGAACAGCGCCAGGCGGAACGGCGTTCGCAGCATTTGCTGTTCCCCGCCGCCCTCGGTTTTACCGTGGCGGCGCAGCTGGCATATGCACTCTTGCTGGCTATCGGCTTGCACCAGGTGTTGGCTGGCGCACTTGATGTGCCGGCGCTGCTGGCGACATTGATCGTCGCCACCGTGCTGGCCGAGGCAATGGCCGCCGTCGTGCACACGGGCGCCGCCCTGCAACAAGTGGCCCACACCCTGCGCCAGTTTGATGGCGTGCTGGCGGAGCGGGAATTGCCCGTGCTGGCGTCGCCTTGCCGCGTGCCGGAACAGGACGCGCCAGCCGTCGAGGCGCGCCATGTCTGTGTGCGGCGCGATGGACGCCCCATCGTCGATGCCGTCTCGCTGGAGATTGCTCCGCGCTCCCTGACGGTGCTGGCGGGCGCCTCCGGCTCGGGCAAGACGACCTTGCTGCAATTGCTGTGCCGTCAGATGGATCCCGACAGCGGCGTGCTGCTGGCCAGCGGCGTCGATATGCGGACCAATGACGACGCCGCGCTGGCCCAACTGGCAACACCGATGTTCCAGCATGCCTGGCTGCTGCCGGCCAGCTTGCGCGACAATCTGAGCCTGGGCCGGCAGGTCCAGGCGCAGGATCTGCTGGCGGCCCTGTCGGCGGCTGGCCTGGCATCGCTGGCGCAGTCCATGCCGCAGGGCCTGGACACGGTGGTGGGCGAAGGCGGCTGGGCCTTGTCGGGTGGGGAGCGCCAGCGGCTGGCGTTCGCCCGCGCGTTGTTGAAACCCGCGCCCTTGATGCTGTTCGACGAACCGCTGTCGGCGCTAGACGCCATCAGCGAACGGCGCGCCATCGCCACCCTGGCCGGCCTGGCGCGCGCCCATGCCGTGGTGGTCGCCACGCACCGGCTGGCGATTGCCGCTCAGGCCGACCAGATCCTGGTGATGCAGACAGGGCGCATCGTCGAACGGGGCACGCATGCGCAATTGCTGCGGCAGGGCGGCGTGTACAGCGGCATGCAGCGCCAGGCGGGCCAGGCACCGGGATGGCACTTGGAGGGGTAGGTCTTTATTGAGAGTGAATTATCATTTATAATGCAATTCATTTGCATTTAATTCTCTTTCAGGAATCCCCATGTGCCTCTTTTTACAGCGCCCGATGGCGCTGCTGCTGGCCGCTGCCAGTCCGCTGGCACTGGCGGACGGACCCGCTGTGCAGGACGTCGTCACTGTCAGCGCCGAGCGCCAGCATTACCGCAGCCTGTCCGCCACGGGCGCCACCAAGACGGACGCTTTATTGATGGACTTGCCGCAAAGCGTGCGCGTGCTCACGGGCGACCTGCTGCGCGATGCGGGCGTGACGACCCTGGCCGGCGCGCTGGACCTGGCCAGCGGCATTGCCAGGCAAAGTCCGCTGGGCGGCTTGTGGGACAGCTACGCCATGCGCGGTTTCACGGGCGACCCGAATTTCGGCTCCGACTACATGGTCAACGGCTTCAGTTCCAGCCGCGGCTACAACGGCCTGCGCGACGGCGGCAATACGCAGAACGTGGAAGTGCTCAAAGGCCCCGCGTCGGCCCTGTACGGCCGGGGCGAGCCGGGCGGCACGGTGAACATCACGACGAAAAAGCCGAAATTCGCGCCCGAGTACGGCGCCGATGTATCGCTGGGCGGTTTTCAGACGCGCCGCGCCGCCCTGGACTTGACGGGACCGTTGAGTGAGACCGTCGCCTACCGCCTGAACGCCGCGCATGAGGAAGGGCACAGCTTCCGCGATACGGTGAAGGTCGAGCGCAGCCTGTTTTCGCCTTCGTTTCTCTGGCTGGCGGGCGAGCATACGACCGTGTCCTACGAGATCGAAGCCGTGCGCCAGCGCGCGCCGTTCGACCGGGGCGTAGTGGCGGTGAACGGCAAGCTGGGAGCCGTGCCTGTCTCGCGCTTCCTGGGCGAACCGGGCGACGACGGCCCCATGACGGTCAAGTCGCTGGGCCAGCAGCTGTTTATCCACCATGCGCTGTCCGATGACTGGACGCTGCAGGCGGGCGTTTCCTACCGCGACAGTGCATTGCGCGGCTATTCGACCGAGGCGAACAAGCTGCTGGCCGATGGCCGCACCCTGAACCGCCAGCGCCGCCACCGCGATTTCTCGGCCACCGACGTCTCCGCCCGCGTCGAGGTGCTGGGCAAGTTCAAAACGGGCGCGCTGGCGCACGAAGTGCTGGCCGGCGTGGATGCCTATCATTTCGACGACCATCGGGTGCAGCTGCGGCGCAATCCATCGGCCGCGAATGCCTATGCCATCGATATTTTCAATCCCGTGTATGGCGGCAAGGCCGCTCCGCTGGCCCTGTCCATCGACACGCAGGAAGGGCAACGGGCGCGCGGCCTGTATGCGCAAGATCAACTGGAGCTGGGCGCGCAATGGAAGGCGCTGGTCGGCGTGCGCCACGATACATACACGCAGGACGTGACGAACAATCGCCTGAATGTCAGCAGTCGCCAGTCGCTGTCGGCCACCAGCCCCCGCGCGGGGCTCGTCTATCAGCCATCGAAGGCATGGTCGCTGTACGCGAGCGCGGCGAAAGGCTTCCGGCCCAACAGCGGCATCAGCATCGCCAACCAGGCGTTCCCGGCCGAGCGCAGCCGTTCGTATGAGCTGGGCGCGAAGCTGGAAACGGGCAAGCTGACGGGCACCGTGGCCGTGTACGACATCCGCAAGCGCAATGTGCTGACGACCAATCCCGCCAACACGGACTTCGCCATCGCGGCGGGCGAGGTGGGCAGCCGGGGCCTGGAGCTGGACGTGTCGGGCGAAGTGGCGCGCGGCTTGCGCGTCTCGGGCGCGTATGCCTACACCAGCGCCACCGTCACACGCGGCGACAATACGATCGTGACGGGCAGCCGCTTCGCCAACGTGCCGCGCCACAGCGCCAACGTGATCGCCACGCAGCAGTTGCGCGCTGGGTACGGGCACGGCCAGCGTGGGCGGCGGCGTGCAGTATGTGGGCGAGCGCCTGGGCGACGTGGCCGTCAGCAGCCAATTTACCCTGCCGGCCTACGCGACGGCCAGGTTGCTGGCGTCATATGCGCCCAACGCCAGACTGCGATTGGCCTTGAACTTGGAAAACCTGTTCAACCGCAGCTACTATGCGAGTTCCTACAGCCAGCTGTGGGTGGCGCCGGGGGCCGAGCGCACGCTGACCCTGAATGCCCATTACCGTTTTTAAGGGATGACGATGACCTTGACTACTCCCGCCACCCTGCGCACCCGCATCGCCGTCATCGACGTGCTGCGCGGCCTCGTCATGCTGATCATGCTGTTCGACCATGTGCGCGAGACCGTCTTTTTACACCATCAGGTCAGCGACCCGATGGATGCGGCCAGCGTCGATCCGGCCCTGTTCTTCACGCGCCTGGCCGCCCATGTCTGCGCGCCGATGTTCGTTTTCCTGACGGGCCTGTCGGCCTGGCTGTACGCGCATCCGGCCGCCGGTCCGCGCAGCGCCAGCGGCTTTTTGTTCAAGCGGGGCTTGCTGCTGGTCGTACTGGAGCTGGTGTTCGTCAATTTCGCGTGGAGCGGGGCGTTTCCGCCGGCCGTGCTGTATCTGCAGGTGATCTGGGTCATCGGCCTGGCCATGATGGCGCTGGCCGTGCTGCACAAGCTGCCTTTGAACGTGCTGCTCGTGCTGGGCGTGGCGATTGTCGCGGGACAACATTTGATGACTGGCTTGTGCGCGCAAGAGGGCACCTTTGCCTATTACGCTCTGACGGTGCTGCTGCAACGCGGTTACCTGGTGGCGGATGGCGCCATGCAGATCAAGGTCAGCTATCCGCTGCTGCCGTGGATAGGCGTGATCGTGCTCGGCTATGCGGCCGGCCCCCTGTATGCGCGGGAGCGTTCCGCCACGGCACGGCGGCGCTGGCTGCTGGCGCTGGGCGCGGGCAGCTTGCTGCTGCTGGGCCTGCTGCGCGGTTTCAATCTGTATGGCGAAACCCTGCCGTGGGTGGCGGGCGACACGGCCTTGCGCACGGCCATGAGCGTGCTGAACTTCACCAAGTATCCGCCGTCGCTGGACTTTTTGCTGTTCACCCTGGGCCTGGGGATGCTGGGCCTGGCCTGGCTGGAAAGCGTCGATAACGGGTTCACGCGGGCTTGCGCCACCTTTGGCGGCGCGCCCATGTTCTATTACTTGCTGCACCTGTATCTGCTGCTGGCCATCGGCCTGACCTTGACGGCCGTGCTGGGCGCCAATCACGGTGCCCGTTATGGCGTCGGGCACATCTGGCAAGTCTGGCTGATCGCGCTGGCCCTGATGCCCGTGCTGTACTTTCCCTGCCGCGCGTTTGCCAATTACAAACGCACCTCAACACAGGCCTGGGTGCGTTATTTCTGAGTCAATCCTATTCTATTTGCAATACAGCCTGTCAATGCTGTGGCTGGATGCCAGGTAATGCCGCGTCTGCCACGCGATGGCCACGCGGTAGGCGCACGGCGGGTCCAGCGCCACGTTGACGGGAAAACCGCCATTGTTGCCCGATAAGTGGGGGCCGCCCGCGCCGCCGCGGAACAGATAATTGCTGGGCGGTGGCGGTGGCGTGAAACTGGCGGCCGGCAGCGGTGGCGGCGGGTGCTGGATGCCGTTGTTGTTGGAAATCGTGATATTGAAAAAACGCAAATGCGGGTGGTCGATCGTGTACAGGATATGCACGAGGCCGCCCGCGATGGGGTTGCAGGCATTGCTGCGCAACTCTTCCAGGTCCAGCGCCACGATGACGGGCGAGTTGTCGAAGACGATGGAGTCGAGCCCGTCCGTGGCCACCAGTGCCAGGGTATTTCCATCGCGCACCTCGAAGCCCATGCGGTAGCGGCGTATCGGTTCGCTCTCGGCCGCCGTCAGGCTGCGGCCCGCGTCGAGGATGGGCAAGCCGCCCGGCAGCTTGGCCGGATGCAGGCTGGGATGGCGGGCGTATTCACGGTAAGCAAGTCGAACGTGCGCAGGAAGATGTTGGGTGCCACGTTGACGACGGCCGTCGTGCCGTCGCGCATGTCCACCGTGACGGGCTTGCCGTCCACGCGTATCCAGCCGCCCGGTTTCAAGTCGCCCGCGTCGACGATCACTTGCGCCGAGTCGGCCAGGCCCAGTCCATTCGTATAAAACACATAGCCGACGAGGGTGCCGAGCACTTGCGTCAACGGCACCAGGCTGGCGGGCGGCACCGTCGGGATGGCCGTCGGGTCGTCCGTGCCGCCGGGCCAGGACCATTCGCCGATGAGGAAACGGTATTCGAGCGGGTTGGCGGGGATGGCGCTGTTGCGCAGCGGGCAATTGCCTTTCAATGTGACGCCGCCGGCGAACACGTACGAGGCGCCGGCGCCGCCCGCATAGCCTTGCGCGGAAAAGCCCGCCAGCGAGGGAAACGGGTGGATGTCGAACACTTCCACCTGCTGCCAGTGGGCACGCCTTCCACGTCGGGCGGCAAGACATCTTTCGAACACAATTCCACGCAGAAACAGTGGCCCACGTTTTCGCGCCCCGGCTGGCGGCCGTTGGCTTGCGTTTCCGACAGGATGGTCACGCTGCCCAGCTGCGCCGTGAAATACACGTCGGGGCCGCTGGCAAATTCCACGTTGATGAACGGCGAAAACGGCGTCAGCGTGAAGTCGGACGTCAGGTAATCGATGCGGAAGCGCCCCGTGGCATCGGTGACGGCAACGCCCAGCGCATCGTCCTGCAGCCAGTCCGCGTCAAAGGCCCGCACGGTGGCGCCCGCGATCGGCGCATGGGGCGCATCGCAGGTGCGCAGCCGGCCGCAGATGGTCCAGGCGCCGAAGCGGGCGCGCACCAGGCACCAGAAGCGTTGCGGCAGGCAATAGTCCCAGACGGCGACGAAATCGTTGTCGGCCTGGCGCCAGCGGGGCTGGAGGGTGGTGATGGAAAATTGCAGCGGCACGGGCTCTTTCGGCCCCGGTTTCAAATGCGGCACGGTGGGGCACAGGATATCGACTTCGACGGCCTCTCCCTGGTAATCGCCTTCCAGGGTGAAACTGTAGTTGCCGTCGTCATCCGTGCGCGCTTCGGCCAGCAGGAAGGGGGCTTTCGCCTGCACTTCCTCGTCCGTGAGGATGGCGAAGGTTTCCTTGGCGCTGGCCACGGCCAGGGCCGTGACGTTTTGCGTGTCGCGCGGCCGGTACAGGCGCACGATCACGTGCGACAGCGGTTCCGGACATTCGGCACAGATCAAGCCGCACAGCTTGCCCCGCAGGATATAGGCCATGATGGTTCTCCAGCTCGGTTGGACAGTTGCGCCGCTCGCAATGGCGGCGCTGTTACCAAGCTAGCAAATGGGTGGCCGAGGGGCTTGATCCTGCTTAAACCTTGCGTGTTATTTGATGAGCGCCAATACCTCGCGGAAGCGCGGGTGCTTGCAGTCGCGCAACCATTCAAAGGCCAGCCTCGACCGTCACCAGCTGGGCGCCCAGCCTGTCCAGGCGGGCCAGCGCCGCGTCGCGGCTGGCGGCCTGGCGCGAGCCGACGGCGTCGATGGCGATGATGACGTCATACCCGAGTTCCAGCAGGCCGATGGCCGTCTGCAGCATGCACACATGGGCTTCGCAACCCGTGACGACGATCTGTTTGCGTCCGGCGGGCAGCATGTCCTGCAAGCCGTCGGCACAGGCGCCGAAATGCGTCTTGTGCAAGGTGCGTTCGCACAGCGCGGCGATCTCTTCCACGTTCGGCCCCAGCCCCTGGCGGTTCTGTTCCGTGCCCAGCACGGGCACGCCGAGCAGGCGGGCAATCTTCGCCAGGCGCAGGTTTTGCGCCAGCACCAGGCCGGCGTCGTGGATGGCCGGCATCAAACGGCCTTGCAGGTCGACAATGACCAGTACGGCCTGGTTCGCATCCATCAGCATGGCGTTCTCCTTATTAATATGTGGCGACAGTGTAGCGCGCAGTCAGCTTGGCCAGCTGGGCACGGCCGTTTCGCCCATCAGGTAGGCATGATTGAGCTCGATGGCGCCGCGCAGGTAGTTCCACAGGGCGCTGACCCGGGCGATGTTGCGCCGCTCGCTGGGCGAAACCATCCAGAAGGCGCGCAGCAGGTCGATCTCGCCGTCGAGCACGGGCACCAGCTCGTTCGACTGCTGGGCCACGAAGCAGGGCAGGATCGCCAGCGCCTGGCCCGCGCGCGCCGCGTGGTACTGGGCGATCACGCTGGTGCTGCGGAATGCGCGCAGGGAATCGGGCGCCACGTTGTCCATGTAGCGCAGCTCCGAACTGAAGACCAGGTCGTCCACGTAGCCGATGATGGGGTGCTGCGCCAGCTGCGCCACGCTGGTGATGGCCGCGTGGCGCGCCAGGTAGCCTGGCGTGGCGTATAGTTTCAGCCGGTAGTCGGACAGCTTCGTCACGACATACGGGCCGGACAGGGGCCGCTCGATGGAAATGGCCACGTCCGCCTCGCGCTTGGACAGGCTGACGAAACGGGGCACGGCGATCAGGTCCACGCTGATGTGCGGGTAGCGGCCGCAAAACTGCGCCAGGTGGGGCGCCAGCACGATGGCGCCGAAGCCCTCCGTGGCGCCCAGGCGCACCTGGCCCGACAGCAATCGGTTGTGTTCGCCCAGCTCCTCGGTGGCGGCAAACACCGTGCTTTCCATGGTTTCCGCGTATTCCATCAGGCGGTGGCCCTCGGGCGTCAGCTGGTAGCCCACGTAGTTCCGGTCGAACAGCTGCGTGCCCACCTGCTCCTCGAACTTGCGCATGCGCCGCGACACGGTGGAATGGTCGATGCCCAGCTTTTTCGCCGCATCGACGAGTCCCGCGCTGCGCGTCAGTTCCAGGAAGACCCGTACATTGTCCCAATCGAGCATGGCTTATCCTCTTTGTGCATTTTTGCAAAGGAATTATGCATTAATTCCACTTGAACGCATATTTTTACACATGCAGAATGCATCTAAACATATAAGAAAACCCGTTCACCTGGAGACACGCATGAAAAAAACCGTTCTGGCCATGGGCGCGCTGGCGCTTTCCCTGTCTTTCACCGGCGCGCACGCGCAGATTTCCGATGGCGTCGTCAAGGTCGGCATCCTGACCGACATGTCCGGCCCGTATTCGGCCATGGGCGGGCGCGGCTCCGTCGTCGCCAGCCAGATGGCCGTCGAGGATTGCCTGAAAGCCGAATGCAAGGGCATGAAGATCGAAATCCTCTCCGCCGACCACCTGAACAAGGCTGATATTGCCGCCTCCAAGGCGCGCGAATGGCTGGACCGCGACAAGGTTGACGCCATCGCCGATCTGACCAATTCCTCGGTGGCCCTGTCCGTGCAAAAGCTGATGAAAGAGAAGGGCGGCATCGCCATGTTCAGCGGCCCGGCCACGGGACGCCTGACGAATGAAGATTGCTCGCCGAACGGCTTCCACTGGATGTTCGACACGTATTCGCAGGCGGCCGGCACGGCGGCGGCGCTGACCAAGCTGGGGCAGAAATCCTGGTATTTCGTCACCGTCGATTATGCGTTCGGCCATTCGCTGGAAAAAGACGCCAGCGAAGTCGTCAAGCGCAACGGCGGCACGGTGCTGGGCGCCGTGCGCCATCCGCTGAACGCGTCCGATTTCTCGTCCTTCCTGGTGCAGGCGCAAGGGTCGAAAGCGCAGGTGATCGGCCTGGCCAACGGCGGCGCCGACACCGTCTCGGCCATCAAGCAGGCGCGCGAATTCCGCATCGGCAGCGGCAAGGACCAGCGCCTGGCCGCCTTGCTCGTGTTCCTGTCCGACGTGCACGCGCTGGGACTGGAAACGGCCCAGGGCCTCGTCTACGCGGACGGTTTTTACTGGGATTACGATGACCGCAGCCGCGCGTTCGCCAAGCGCTTCGAAGCGCTCAACAAGGGCGCCAAGCCGACCATGGTGCAGGCGGGCGTGTATTCGAGCGTCTACCACTACCTGAAATCGGTGGCGGCCGCGAAGAGCGACGACTCGAAGATCGTCGCCCAGAAAATGCGCGAGCTGCCCATCAAGGATGCCGTCATGAACAACGCCTCGATCCGCCCCGACGGCCGCGTCATCCACGACATGTACCTGGTGCAGGTCAAGACCCCGGCCGAATCGAAGGGCGCGTGGGACTACCTGAAAGTGCTGTCCACCATTCCCGCCGACCAGGCGTTCAAGCCGATGGATGGGGCGGCGTGCAATCTCGTTAAAAAATAATCACGGAGCCAAACAAATGAACCAAGCCCTCACCTCAGTCCCCGCCGTCCCCCTGCACATCGCCGGCAAGCATCACGCCTCGACCAGCACGGAATGGCGCGACGTCGTCAACCCGGCCACGCAGGAAATCGTCGCCAGGGTGCCGTTTTCCACGCCCGACGAAGTCAATCTGGCCGTCGCCACGGCCAAGGAAGCCTTTAAAACGTGGCGCAACATCCCGCTGGCGGCGCGCATGCGCATCATGCTCAAGTACCAGCATTTGATCCGCGACAATATCGGCGCCCTGGCCGAACTGATCACGCGCGAACACGGCAAGACCCTGCCCGATGCGGAAGGGGAAGTGATGCGCGGCCTGGAAGTGGTGGAGCACGCGTGCTCGATCGCCACCCTGCAGCTGGGCGAAATCGCGGAAAACGCGGCCACGGGCGTCGATGTCTACAATATCTATCAGCCGCTGGGCGTGGGCGCCGGCATCACGGCGTTCAATTTCCCCGTCATGCTGCCGTGCTTCATGTTCCCGATTGCCATCGCCTGCGGCAATACGTTTGTGCTGAAACCGTCGGAACAGGATCCGTCTTCGAGCATGTACCTGGTGGAACTGATGTACCAGGCGGGCTTGCCGGCGGGCGTGCTGAACGTCGTGCATGGCGGCGCGGACGTCGTCAACATGCTGTGCGACCATCCGGACATCAAGGCCGTCTCCTTCATCGGCTCCACCCACGTGGGCACGCATGTGTACCGCCGCGCCAGCGAATCGGGCAAGCGCGCGCAATCGATGATGGGCGCGAAAAACCATTGCGTGGTGCTGGCCGACGCCAACAAGGAGCAGGCGATCAATAACCTGATCGGCGCCGCCTTTGGCGCGGCCGGCCAGCGCTGCATGGCCAATTCCGTCGTCGTGCTGGTGGGCGAGGCGCGTTCCTGGCTGCCGGAAATCGTCGCCCGTTCGCAAGCGCTGAAAGTGGGGCCGGGCAGCGACCGCACGGCCGACCTGGGTCCGATGGTGTCCAAGGCCGCCATGCAGCGGGCGGAAAAACTGATACAGGCGGGCGTGGACGAAGGCGCGCAGCTGCTGCTCGACGGCCGTGGCCACAAGGTGGCCGGCTATGAGGGCGGCAATTTCATGGGGCCGACGATTTTCTCGAAGGTGGCCGCGTCGAACTCCGTCTACACGCAGGAAATCTTCGGCCCCGCCATGTGCGTGGTGGAGACGGACACCCTGGACCAGGCCATCGCCTTCATCAACGCCAACCCGAACGGCAACGGCACGTCGATCTTCACCTCGTCCGGCTGGGCGGGGCGCAAGTTCCAGAACGAGATCGACGTGGGGCAGGTGGGCATCAACGTGGCCATCCCCGTGCCCGTCGCCTATTTCAGCTTTACGGGCTCGCGCGCGTCGAAACTGGGCGACCTGGGCCCGAACGGCAAGCAAGCCTTGTACTTCTGGACGCAGACCAAGACCGTCACGGCGCGCTGGTTCGCCCCGGACGATGGCGGCAGCGGCGTCAATACCACCATTGCGATGAAATAAGGAGGCGGCGATGAGTACCAATATCGTTTTTATCGGCCTGGGGAACATGGGGCTGCCCATGGCGCAAAACCTGGTGCGTGCCGGCCATGCGGTGACGGGTTTCGACTTGCTGCCTGCCAGCGTGCGGCAATTTGCCGATGGCGGCGGCCTGGTCGCCGACGACCAGGCGGCGGCGATAGGCCAGGCCGACATCGTCATCACCATGCTGCCGGCCAGCCGCCACGTGCTGGGTGCTTATTTGGGTAACCCTTTGGGGGACTCCGGCATCCTGGCGCAGGCGCGGCCCGGCACCCTGCTGATCGACTGTTCGACGATTTCCACCGAGGCGGCGCGCCAGGTGGGCCGCGCGGCCGAGGAAAAGGGCATGCCCATGCTGGACGCGCCCGTCTCAGGCGGCACGGCGGGCGCCACCAACGGCACCCTGACGTTCATGGTGGGCGGCGAAGAATCCGCGCTGGCGGCGGCGCGGCCCTACCTGGACGTCATGGGCAAGGCGATCTTCCATGCGGGCGGCTCCGGTTGCGGGCAGACGGTCAAGATCTGCAACAACATGCTGCTGGGGATACTCATGATCGGCACCAGCGAAGCGATCCGCCTGGGCGTGGCCAATGGCCTCGATCCGAAAGTGGTGTCGGACGTGATGGCGAAAAGCTCGGGCCGCAACTGGACCCTGGAGGTGTACAACCCGTGCCCCGGCGTGGCCGAGAACGTGCCCGCGTCGCGCGCGGCTACACGGGCGGCTTCGGCGTCGATTTGATGCTGAAAGACCTGGGCCTGGCTATGGAAAGCGCCGAGGCCTCGGGCGCCAGCGTACCCCTGGGCGCGCTGGCGCGCACGCTGTATGACATGCACAGCAAGGCAGGATCGGGCGGGCTCGATTTCTCCAGCATCTACCGGCTGCAGGATACGCCGGCATAAGGCCGCTGTCGTGGCGATGGCGCTCCTGCGGGAGCGCTTTTTTTTTATTTGACGCAATCCAAACGTACATGCTATCAGGAGGATAAGAATATACAATCAGCAACTTGTGATCTAGGGCAAGATCGGGGATGCGCATGAACGACACGGGAAAGCATGTGCCTGGCGCAGGCCGGGCGGCCCTGGAACGGGGATTGAAGGGACTCGCCAACATCGACAGGATGCTGTGGCAGGATAGCTGCGCCTTTGTCCTTGGCGGTGAGCACTCGGCCACGTTGCAGAAACTGCGGCAAGGTGGTGCGCGCACTGCTGCCGTGCTTGGCCATCCGGGCCGCCTGAGCCACAGTTTTTTCGCCACCGGCACCAGCGACGGGGACGCGCAGCAGGCACGCGCGGGCCTGGTCGCGCGCGACGCATTGTATGCGGCGCCCGATGCCGGCGCGCTGTCGCCGGCATGCCTGGTCAGGCTGGGCAAGGTGCTGGAGGCGGCCGACCATGGCCTGTCGTTCGCACCGACGGGCGCAGATGTACCCGACTGGCTGCATTACCTGGTCAACGACGCCCTGTTCGCCACCCGCAGCCAGACGCGCGACGAAGCCACGGCCGACAACCGTCCCGCCTGGGATGTGCGACTGGTGGCACGCCTGCTGGAAGCGGACGGCCTGTCCCCCGGCCCTGCGCTGGAACTGGTGTTTGAGCGCAGGCGGATCGCCGAGCATCAGCTGGAAGGCTGCCTGCGGCGCCTGTTGGCGCCGGGCGCGCTCGATGACTACATGCAGGAGCGGCCGGAGCAGGTACGCGCGCTGGCGTCACGCCTGTCGGCGCAGGGGCGGCGTATGCTGGCCGCCCGCCTGGGCAGTGCCCCCAGGCTGGCGGGTGTTTTTGACGATGTGCTGGTGCGTTTGGCCGTCGACGGCAGCAAGGCCGTGCGCGCGGCGGCCGCGCCGTTTGTCAGCGCGATGGCCGGGGAGCGGCAACTGGCCTTGCTCGGACACTGGCTCCTGGACGGCAAGCTCGATGAGCGCGCGCGCGCGGCTGAACTGCTGGGCACTGATGCCACGCCGGCGCTGCTCAAACGGGCGCTGCTCGAACGGGCGCTGCCGCAGGAGTCGGGCAAGGCCGCCAGGCAGGCGATTGCCGCTGCGCTGGCGCGCATGGACGGGCCGCCCGCTGCCGCGGACGCGCCGCCGCCTGCGCCGCAGGCGCCCCACACGGTGCTGGGCGAGGAGGCGCTGCGGATCCTGCTGGAAAACCATGGCGAACTGCTCAAGGAATGCGATGCCGCTGCGCGCAAGGAAGAAGCGGAGAATCGTCGCCAGCATGGGCAGAATGACTACTGGCAGCGCCGCGAGCAGCAGCAACTGGCTTGCGGAGAAGCCAGCTTGCGTGGAGTGCTCCGCGCCTTGAATGGGCAGGGCGATGCGGCGGACCGGCTGCTGTTGCACGACGAAGCCATGCGCGACACGATTTGCCTGCACGGGCAGCTGTTTGACCTGGCCGATTTCGGCCTGCGTCAGCTGGCGCTGTGGTATGGCCCGCTGCGCGAGCAGCGCTTCTCGCTGTGGAATGATCAGCCATTCCAGGTCTGGCTGGCGCGTCAGGACCCGGCAGGCGTCGATCTGCGCACCATCGATGCCCTGCTGCGCGACGCCGGCGCGATGCCCGACCTCGTGGCGCTGGCCTGGCTGGCGCCCGGCTGGCACGGCCCGCCGCAGGCGCAGCACATGCTGCCGGCCGACGCCATATGGCCCCTGTTTTTCGAACAGCCGGCACTGGTCGAGCAGGCCCTGGGCCTGTCGGTGGCGCGTGGCGATATCACGCTGGAACTGGCATGGACCCTGGAGCTGCTCGAATTGTTCCCCGCGCTACCCGTGCGCTGGCGTCCGCGCCTGATGGAGCTGGCGCTGGGCGAGGGCAAGACCTATCGCCTCAGCGCCCAGCGCTTGCTGGCCAGGGTGCCCGGTATCGGCCAGCAGGTGAGCGACAATCTGGATTCCGGCAAGCAGGAAGTGCGCAGCATCGCCGCGCGCTGGCTGGCGGAACTTGGCTGCCGCGCGGCCGTGCCGTCGCTGTACCAGGCGCTGGAACGGGAAAGCCGCGCGACTGTCGGCGCGGTGCTGATGGCGGCGCTGGAAACGCTGGGTGAAGACCTGTCGCCGCGCCTGTCGCCCGAGCTGCTGCTGGCGCAGGCGCGGGAGGGATTGCGCGGCAAGGCGCCGGCTGGCCTTTCGTGGTTCCCGTTCTCGATGCTGCCAGCCTGCGCATGGCGCAATGGCCAGGCGGTCGAGGCGGGTATCGTGCGTTGGTGGCTGGTGCTGGCCTGTCAATTGAAGCAGCCGGGCGGCAATGGCTTGCTGGCGCGTTACCTGTGTTTGCTGGCGCCTGCCAGCCGGGCGGCGCTCGGCGGCATGGTGCTGCGCACGTTTATCGCCCATGACGAGAGCCGCGGCAGCGCGATCGGCGAGAAAGGCATGCTGGCGCTGGCCGCCCATGCGCCCGGCAGCGAAGCGGTCAGCCTGCTGCAGGCGTATATGCGCGATTCCCATGCAAGCCGCGCGCAGATCGAGGCCATGCTGGAAGCCCTGGCCGGCGGCGATGATCCGGCCGTGGTCCAGTTCCTGCTGGGCGTGGCGCACCGTTACCGCAACGCTGGCGTGCAAGGCAGGGCGCGTGAGCTGGTCGGACAGATCGCGCAACGGCGGGGCTGGAGCGAAGAGCAACTGGCCGATCGCACGGTAGCCATGGCCGGCCTCGATGCTGCGGGCCGGCTCGAACTCGACTACGGCGGACGGCGGTTTTATGCCACGCTGGACCCTGCCTTGAAGCCCGTGCTGCAGCGTGCCGATGGTGGCGAAATCAAGACCTTGCCCGCAGCATGCCTGGGTGATGACGAGCGCCTCGTCCAGGAATCCAGGCAGGCGCTGGCCGCTTGCAGGAAAGAGGTCAGGCAGGTGGCCGAGACGCAGGCGGCGCGG
This sequence comes from Janthinobacterium sp. TPC_1, assembly GCF_056037845.1. Classification (NCBI taxonomy): domain Bacteria; kingdom Pseudomonadati; phylum Pseudomonadota; class Betaproteobacteria; order Burkholderiales; family Oxalobacteraceae; genus Janthinobacterium; species Janthinobacterium sp. TPC_1. Next base: position 4,047,293 of record NZ_CP195157.1, read on the forward strand.
CTGTACTGCGCCATGTGCACGGGCCGCGTCTGGCCGCTGGAAGAGTGGCAGCGCCATCTGCTTGGCCATCCCGTCGTCGGGCGCCTGGCGCAGCGGCTGGTATGGCAGGCGCAGGATGATGGCGGCGTGCCGCTGCAACTGCTGCGTCCCACGGAAGATGGCAGCCTGATCGGCGCGGATGACGCGGAGCTGGTGCTGGCGCCAGGCAGCGCCTTGCGCCTGGCCCATGCCGCCATCTTGAGCGGGCCGCAGATCGGCGACTGGCAGCGGCACCTCATCGACTACAAGATCACGCCGCTGTTCGAACAATTGCAGCGTTCGTCACCCGATGCGGCCTTGCTCGGCGGCGTGGCCATCAGCGACCGTCTGGGCTGGGTCAGCGATGCCCGTGCATTGCACGCCGCGTTCGGCAAGCTCGGATACCAGCGCACACCGGCCGACGACGGCGGCCTGTGCGACAGTTACTACAAGGACTTTGGCGCCGCCGACCTGCGCGTCGCGATCGATTTCTCGGGCAATGTGCAGCCGGAGAAAAACCTGCCCGCCGCCTTGAAAAGCCTGCGCTTCGAGCGCCTGTCCGGCCCCCGGCGCCAGCACGCCGTAGTGCCGGCCGAGGTGCCGGGCGTGCTGCTGGCCGAGGCCTATGGCGACTACCTGGCGGTGGCGGCGCAGTGTGCGGGTTTTGATGCCGCATGGGAGGAACGGATGCCATGGCAATGATTTCAATGACTATTCACGATGGAACGACGCATGTTTAAAAAAATACTGGAACTGGCGCAGGGCGTAGCGGGTATGGCAGGCCCGGATGAGCATGCGCATTGAAGAAGGGCTTGCGCGGCCTGGCGCAGATATCGCCTGCGCTGTGGGAGCGCGCCTGCGAGTTCGTCTGCGAAGGGCGCCAGGAAGGCGTGCTGCTCGATGTGCAGGCGGCGGCGCCGCGCGGCGGCACCTTGCTGGGCAAGCCCGGGCGCCTGTACTCCCACTTTTATACCCATAACATGAGTAGCAAGGATGGCGCGCTGGCCAACGAAAGCCTGCGCCACCGGCACCAGTTCTATGCCCAGTCCGATGCGGCGGCGCTGGACGCGGCGCTGCTGGTGCGCCTGGGCAAGCTGCTACAGGCCGCCGACGGGGGCGATACGCTGGAGCGCACTGGCGCCGCGGTGCCGCAGTGGCTCGACTATCTGCTCGGCGATGCGCTGTTCGCCAGCTTTTCCGAGACGCGCGCACAGGCGACCACGGTCAACCGGCGCGGCTGGGACGTGGCGCTGCTGGCGCGCCTGCTGGCAGCCGATGGCGAAGCGGAAGACGGCGCGCTGCAACTGGTGTTCGAACGGCGCGAATTGAGCGAATACGTGCGCGACAACTGCCTGCAGCGCCTGCTGGCGCCGGGCGCGCTTGACGTTTACATGCTCGCGCATGCCGCGCAGGTGGAGCAATTGCCGGCGCTGCTGTCGGCCAGCGGCAAGGCGCAGCTGGCCCGGCGTCTGGGCGCCGCGCCCGCGCTGGCCGACGCCTATGCCGCCATCCTGGTGCGCCTGGCCGTCGACGGCGGCAAGAGCGTGCGCATCGAAGCGGCTCCGCATCTGGCCGCCATTCCCGTGGAACGCAGGGCCGTCTTGCTGCAGCAGTGCCTGTTGACGGGCAAGACGGAAGAGCGCGTGCAGGCGGCCGAGCTGCTGGGCCGCAGCCTGGGGCCGCAGCAGGGTGCGCTGCTGGAACAGGCGCTGGCGCAGGAGGCGAGCAAACCGGTGCAGGCGGCCATCCGCAATGCCTTGTCGTGGCTGGGCGCGGCCAGCGATGCCGGCGCGGCGGAACAGCCCGTGCCGCCGCTGCCGCCCGCGCCGCCGGCGGCGCGCCTGGGCGACGCCGCGCTGCAACTGCTGCAGGCCAATCATACGGCGTTGTTGGAAAAGTACCGCGCCGAAGCACGGCAGGAGCGCGAAGACAACCAGCACGCCAAGCTCAAGTACGAATGGAAGCAGGAGCGCCTGAAGCGCTATGAGGCGTTCAAGCCGGTCTGGCTGGAAACGGCCATCCGCGTGTTCAATGGCGAGGCGGCGAAGGGCGACGAGCGGCCCTTGCAAAATAACCTGGCGCGCGAACCCGTCGAACTGCAGGGCAAGCTGGCTGCCTTGCCGGATTTTGGCGTGGCGCACATGGCACGCTGGCTGCAGGCCACGCGGCGCAATAGTTTTCACTTCTGGCACGATGACTTCTTCCAGAAATGGCTGGCGCGGCAGGACCTGTCCACGTTTGACCTGCGCCTGCTGGCGCGCGCCATGCGCGAGGCCGGCGACGAGCATGACAGCGTGGCCATGGCCTGCATGGCCAGCAACTGGTGGGGCGCCAAGCCGCAGCAGGTGCTGGCGGCGGACATGGTCTGGCCGCTGTTCGCGGAACGCCCCGAACTGGTCGAGCAGGGCCTGGGCTTGCGCGCCGTCGAAAGGCGCCAGGGCGTGACGCCCGAGCTGGGTCCCACCCTGGAAGTGCTGGCTACCTTTCCGATGCTGCCGGCGCAATGGCTGCCGCGCGTGATGGAGCTCGCGTTGGGAGAGGGCAAGCAGCACCGCGCCAGCGCGCAGCAGGTGCTGGCCAGCCTGCCCGATATCGGCAAGCGCGTGGCCGAGGCACTGGGATCGAGCAAGCAGGACATGCGCATCGGCGCCGCGCGCTGGCTGGCCGACCTCGATTACCGTGCCGCCGTCCCGGCGCTGTACCAGGCGCTGGACAAGGAGACGCGCGAGACCGTGATCGCCGCGCTGATGACGGCGCTGGAAAAACTGGGCGAGGACCTGAGTCCGCGCCTGTCGCCCGAGATATTGCTGGCCGCCGCGCGCAAGGGCTTGAAGGGCAAGGCGCCCGTCGGCCTGGCCTGGTTCGTCTTCGAGGCGCTGCCCGCCTGCCGCTGGCAGGACGGCACGCCGGTCGACGCCGACGTCATCCGCTGGTGGGTGGTACTGGCCTGTAAATTGAAGGAGCCGGGCGGCAACGCCTTGCTGCAGCGCTATCTGGGCCTGCTCGACGAGGCAGGCCGCGCCGCCCTGGGCGAGACGGTGCTGCGCCTGTTCATCACCGAGGATCTGCGCGGCCCGAGCCTGGAAGTGGCGACCGCCGAAGCGCAGGCGCGCGCGCCGCAGACCTACCAGAGCTACCAGGACAACGCCAGACGCTATCCCGAGTATTATGGCGCGCAGGGCAAGATGACCGAAGAGCAGGTGTTCGACCAGATCCGCCGCAACAAGATGGCCGAATACCTGGGCAGCGCCATCGGCGAGAAGGGCATCCTGGCGCTGGCCGCCCATACGCCGGCCATGTGGCGATCAGCCTGCTGCAAGCGTATATGCGCGACCATTACCCGCGCCGCGCGCAGATCGAAGCGATGCTCGACGGCCTCGCTGACGGCTACGACCCGGCCGTTATCCAGTTATTGCTGGGCATTGCGCGGCGCTACCGCACGGCCTCGGTGCAGGAAAAGGCGCGCCTGCTGGTCGAGCGCATCGCGCAAGGCAAGGGCTGGAGCCAGGACCAGCTGGGCGACCGCACGATCCCGACCGGCGGCTTCGACGACAGCGGCCGCCTCGACCTGTCGTATGGCGAGCGTGTCTTCCATGTGACCCTGGACGGCGCCATGAAGCCGCGCCTGCACAACCCCGACGGCAAGGAGATCAAGGCCTTGCCCGAGCCGCGCCAGGACGAAGCGCCCGAACTGGCGAAGGAGGCCAAACAGCAGCTATCCGTGTGCAAGAAGGAACTCAAGCAAGTCATCACCATGCAGACGGCACGCCTGTACGAAGCCATGTGCGCGGGACGTGTCTGGCCGGCGCAGGAGTGGCGCGATTACCTGCTCGGCCATCCGATCGCTGGCCGCCTGGTGCAGGCGCTGGTGTGGATCAGCGAGGACGACGCAGGCCGCACCCTGCTGCGCCCCAGCGACGATGGCAGCCTGCTCGACGCGGACGACGAGGAAGTCGACCTGAACGATGGCAGCCGGCTGCGCCTGGCGCACGCCTCGCTGCTGGATGCGCCGCAGATCGCCGCCTGGCAGCGCCATTTCAAGGATTACAAGGTCAAGCCCCTGTTCGAGCAGCTGGCCCACCAGTTGCCCGACGCCGCGCTGATGGCAGGCCGGCACATCGCGGACCGCGAAGGCTGGGTGGGCGACACCTTCGGCTTGCGCGGCGCCTTCGGCAAGCACGGCTATCAGCGCGGCCAGGCCGAGGATGGCGGCGTCTTCACCGAGTATCACAAGGATTTCGTCAGCGCCGGCCTGCGCGCAGTGATCGAATTTTCCGGCAGCAGCCTGCCAGAGGAATTGATGGCGGCCGCCCTGAAAACGCTGCAATTCTATCCCTTGCCGCGCTCCTGGCGCGACGAGGCTGTGCCGCTGGCCGACGTGCCGTCCGTGCTGCTGGCCGAAACCTATGCCGATTATCTGGCGGTGTCGAAGGCGTGCGGCGGCTATGATGCGCAATGGGAAAGTAAAATGCCGTGGTAAGCAAAGAAAGCAAAATCATGACGGAACAAGATAACGATAACCAGGTGGTGCGCCGCAGCGCCGAACAGCGCTACGCGAGCGAGCTGGAACGCCTGAAGGAGGCCGATGCCGATCCGCGCCCGGAGGGCTGGCAGCTGTCGCCGCGCGCGGTGCGCCGCTTCATCCTGGGCGACGCGGCGCTGCAAGTGAGCCGCAAATTCTATGGCGACGATCCGCTGGTCGACCGCGCCATCGTCACCTTGATGGGGCACCAGGGGTTGATGCTGGTGGGCGAGCCGGGTACGGCCAAGTCGCTGCTGTCCGAATTGCTGCTGGCCGCGGCCATCAGCGGCGACTCCGCGCTGGCGATACAGGGCACGGCCGGCACCACTGAAGACCATATCAAGTATTCGTGGAACTATGCCTTGCTGCTGGCCGAAGGGCCGAGCCGGCGCGCACTGGTGCCGTCGCCCTTGTTCCAGGCCATGGAAGCGGGCAAGCTGGTGCGCTTCGAGGAAATCACGCGCTGCGCGCCCGAGATGCAGGACGTGCTCATTTCACTGATGTCGGAAAAGCAGCTGATGATTCCCGAACTGGGCGGCGACGCGCGCGTGCATGCGCGGCGCGGCTTCAATATCATCGCCAGCGCCAACTTGCGCGACCGCGGCGTGCATGAAATGTCGTCGGCGCTGAAACGCCGCTTCAACTTCGAAACCGTCAAGCCGATCCGCGACCATGGCTTCGAAGTCGAACTGGTGATGCAGCAGCTGCAGCGCGAACTCGATGCCATCGGCGCCGCCGTCATCGTCAGGCGTGACGTGGTCGAACTGCTGGTGACCACGTTCCAGGAACTGCGCGCCGGCCAGACCCGCGAAGGTACGGCCATCAAGACGCCGGAGGCGGTGATGTCGAGCGCCGAGGCGGTCAACCTGGTCTATGCGGCTTCGCTGGAGGCGCTGCATTTCGGCGACGGCACCTTGCGCCCGCGCGAGCTGGCCAACCAGCTGCAGGGCGTGGTCCTGAAGGACAACGCCGATGACCTCAAGCGCGTGCGCCATTACTTCGACACGGTGGTGCGCGAACGTGGCCGCCGCGACGACTTGTGGAAAAGCTTCGGCGACGCGGCGCGCCAGCTATGGCTGTAGTGCAGCCGGATTTGCCTGCCGGCGTGGCTGCTGCGCGCGCCAGGCTGTTCGGGCCGGGCGTGTACTTTGCGCCGGTGCGCCACCACAGCCCGGCATGTGCGCATGCATTGCAGGCCATGTTGCGCGAATTGCGCCCGGCCGCCGTGCTGATCGAGGGACCGGAAGGTTTTACGGACATGCTGCCCCTGCTGGGATGAACGCACGCGCCCGCCCGTGGCGCTGTTGTGCCAGACGCCGGCGGCAGGCGCGGAGGGCGCGCGCGCGCAATCGGCGTTTTTCCCGTTTTGCGATTACAGCCCCGAATGGGTGGCGCTGCGCGAGGGGGCGGCCGTGCAGGCGCAGCTGGCCTTCATCGACCTGCCGTGGCAGGCGCGCGCGGGCTCGGCCGACGCGCAGCCCGATGCCGAGGCGCGCAGCCTGATGGCCGAGCGCTACCTGGCCCACAGCAGCTATCTGAACGCCCTGGCCGCGCGCGCCGGCTGCCGCGACCAGGACGAATTGTGGGATCACCTGTTCGAGGCGCGCTCGCGCGCGGCGCTGGCGGACTGGCGCAGCGTGTTTGGCGACGTGTTTTCATACTGCGCCATGGCCCGCCTCGATTACGAGCCGGCCGTGCTGGAAGCGGAAGGCAGCCTGCCGCGCGAACGCCACATGGCGGCGCATATCGCCCGCTGGCGCAAACAGGTCGACGGCCCCGTGGTGGTGGTCACCGGCGGCTTTCACACCAGCGCGCTGATCGAACTGCTTGACGCCGATCCTGCGCCTGCCGCGTTGGCCGCGTCGGCCGCCGCTGGCGCCAGCTGGCTGATACGCTACAGCTTCGAGCGGCTCGATGCACTGAATGGCTACGGCGCCGGCATGCCGGCGCCCGCCTACTACCAGGCCGTCTGGGACGCCCTGCAGTCGCCGGCGCCTGGCGATCATCAGCTTGCCGTCGCCGTGGACCAGTTGACCAGGCTGGCCCAGGACAGCCGGGCGCGCGGCGTGCAGGAGCGCATCTCCACGGCGCAGGTACAGGCGGCGGTGCTGCAGGCGGCCAGGCTCGCCGCCTTGCGCGGCCATGCGGGGCCGGGCCGCCAGGACGTGCTTGACGCCATGCGTTCCTGCTTCGTCAAGGGCGCCATCGACGATGGCATGCAAGGCCTGTTCGACGACGTGCGGCGCCAGATGACGGGCAGCCGGCTGGGCGACGTGCCGCCGTCGGCCGGTTCGCCGCCGCTGGTGCAAGACGCGCGCGCGGCTGCGCATCGCCATGGCTTGCGCCTCGACGACGGCGACACGCGGCTGGCGCGGCTGGATCTGTACCGCAAGCAGCGCCACCGCCGGCGCAGCCGCTTCTTTCATCTGATGCAGTATCTGGACACGGACCTGGCGCGCTGGCAGGGCGGCCCCGATTTCATGGCCGGCAGCCGGCTGGAACTGCTGTTCGAGGAATGGACGTATGCGTGGACGCCGCTGGTCGAAGCGCGCCTGATCGAATTGGCCGCCGATGGCGCCACCCTGGCCGAGGTGGCGCTGGCGCGGCTGCTGCGCGAAGAGCAGGCGCTGGGTGACGCGGGCCGGGCCCGTTCGGCCGGCAGCGCCGCGGCCCTGCTGGTGCGCGCCTGCCTGGTGGGATTGCATGAACGCCTGCCCGCTCTGTTGTCGCTGTTGTCGCGCCATCTCGATGAGGATGCCGATTTTGCCTCGTCGTCGCCTGCGGCCATGCGCTGGTGACCCTGTGGCGCGCGCGCGAGCCGCTGGGCGTGCGCGACCATCCGGGCGTGCTGGCGCTGATGCGGCGTGTCTGGCCGGCCGCGCTGTTCCTGCTGCCCGGGCTGGCCGATACGGGGATGGACGGCGAAGGCGCGCAAGTGGGACAGTTGCTGGCATTGCGCGAATTCGGCCGTGCCGCACGCGGCGCCTTGCCGGAGCAGGAGGCTGGCCTGGCCTTCGAAGCCGGCGACCTGCACCGGCGCCTGCAGTCCCTGACGGCGATGCGCGGCTGCGCGCCCGGCATCTGCGGCGCCGCTGCCGCGCTGCTGTTCCTCGATGGCGCCTGGGATGAACAGGATTTGTCGCGCTTGCTGGAACAGCGCTTCGGCGCCGGCGCCACGCCGCAGGACGCCGTGCGCTTCCTGTCGGGCCTGATGGCCGCCGCGCCTGAATTGCTGCTGACGCAGCCGGGACTGCGGCGCAGCTTCAATACCCTGGTCGGCAGCTGGGACGAGGCCAGTTTCATCCAGTATCTGCCCGATTTGCGGCTGGCCTTCACTGGCCTGAAGCCGCAGGAGACGAGCGACCTGGCCGAGGCGCTGGCGGTGCTCAACGGCGCCGCGCCGGACGCCTTGCAGGCCGAATTCCACTACGACGTCAGCGAAGACGAGATGCTGGCAGGCGGCCGCCTGAACGCGGCGCTGGCCGCCTGCCTGGAGCGCGATGCGCTGTCTGGCTGGCTGGATCTTTCAACGGAGAAGCCGCATGGCTGAGAATCTGGACAATCAGGCGTTGCTGCGCCGCTGGCGCCTGATGCTGGGACGCTACGCGCAGCCGCTGCAAACCGAAGCGTGGTCCGCCAATGATGGCCGGCTCGATGCCTGCCTCGATTACCTGTATGGCCGCGAGTATGCGCGCAAGGGCATGCTGCGTGCCGGCGGTGGCGGTTCGCTGGATCCCAGCCAGCTGCGCGCCATCGACTGGCTGGCACAGACACGCGCAAGCTGTTCCCGCAGGACGTGTACGAGCGCGTGCAGGGCCACGCGATCGAGCGCTATGAATTGAGCGGCCTGCTGCGCGACCCGTTTGTCCTGGCCAGCCTGGAGCCGAACCAGGCGCTGGCGCGCGCCCTGATCGGCATGCGCGGGCGGCTCGGCGCGGACATGCACGACGCGGTGCGCGCCGTGATACGGCGCGTGGTCGAAGAAATCACCGAGCGCCTGCGCAAGGATTTCGTCAACGCGGTGGTGGGGCGGCGCAACCGCTTTCGTCGCACGCAGATGAAGAGCGCGCAGAACTTCGACTGGCGCGCCACCATCACCGCCAACCTGAAACACTACGATCTGGCCAGCCGCCGCCTGCTGATGGCGCGGCCTATCTTCAATGCGCGCGTCAAGCGCAGCCTGCCGTGGGACGTCATCCTGTGCGTCGACCAGAGCGCCTCGATGATGGATTCGGTGATCTATGCGGCGGTGGTGGCCGGCATCCTGTCCGGCCTGCCGGGCGTCAACGTGCGGCTGGTGGTGTTCGACACCGGCGTGGTGGACCTGACGCACCTGGCCGCCGACCCGGTCGAGGTGCTGCTGACGGTGCAGCTGGGCGGCGGCACGAATATCGGCCGCGCGGTGCAGTATTGCGAGCAGCTGGTAAGCAATCCGCAACGCACGGTAATGGCCCTGATCAGCGATTTCGAGGAGGGCGCGCCGCCAGGGCCGCTGCTGGCGGCGCTCAAGCGCATGGCCGAGTCGCGCGTCACCCTGCTGGGCCTGGCGGCGCTCGACGCGCGCGCGCAGCCCGTGTATGACCACGGCATGGCGCAGCGCCTGGCGGAGCAGGGCATGCACGTGGCGGCATTGACGCCGCAGCACTTTGCCGAATGGCTGGGCGGGGTGATGGGATGAGCTGGCACGCCGTGTACCGCAGCTTCGACGACGACAGCCTGGCGACGCTGGCCAACGCGGGCCTGCTGCGCCGTGCCCTGAAAGATATCGAGGCGGGCAAGGTGGGCTGGCAGGATGACGTGGGCGGCGCCCTGGTCGCCGACGGCCAGCGGGTGCTGCTCGATGCGGGCGGACCGCAGAAGGGCCGCTGCGATTGCCCGGCGCCCGGCATCTGCAAGCATATCCTGGCCGCTGCCGTGTGGTTGCGCGAACTGCCGCAGGAGAGTGGACAAGACAGTGGACAGGACGGTGTCCAAGATGCGCCGCCGGCCGGCGTGCAGGAGGAAGTGCTGGCGCTTGACAGCGCGGCCGTCTGCAAGCAGGCGGGCAAGCCGGCGGTGCGCCAGGCGCTGGCCTGGCTGGCGGAAGGCGACCAGGCGGACGTCACCATCGTCAATGCCAGGCTGCAGATCGAGCTGCCCCTGTTGAAACTGGGCTGCAGCTATCTGCGCGGCGCCGGTGCGGACGCCATGGTGTCCGATACCCCGGCGGCCCTGCGCAAGGCGCTGCACCTGTATGCGCTGGCCTGCGTCTGGCGCAAGCATGGCCGGGAGTTTGCCTGGCCGGACGGCACCGCAGCGGCGCCTGTCGCCGCAGCGCAGGGCATGAGTACGTCAGAGCTGGTGTTCCTGGCCCAGGTGCGGCGGCTGCTCGGTGAGCTGTACGACAACGGCTTGTCGCATGCCAGCGCGATTGCCGCCGGCCAGCTGCGCGCGCTGACCATGTCGGCGCGCAGCGAAAACCTGCCCCGTCTTGCCGCCCTGTTGCGTGGCCTGGGCGGTACGCTGGATTTGCTCGTGCGGCGCGATTACCACGCCAGCGAGCGCCAGGCATTTGAAGAGATGGCGGCCATCAGCGCCTTGTGCGCGGCGCTCGAACACGCGCCGGGCCCGCTCTTGCAGCGCTTGCGCGGACAGGTGCGGCGCAGCTTCGATGCGGCCGGTGATGCGCCCCTCGAGCTGCTGCCGCTGGGCGCGTATTGGTGGGAAACGCGCGGCGGCGCGCATGGCCTGACCTTGTCGTTCTGGCAGCATGCCGAGGGTCGCATCGTGCAGGCCGTGCTGGCGCGGCCCGACGCCAGCGACCACTCGTTTACGCGCGAATCGGCATGGGATGCGGGCAGCCTGTGGGCGGGCGCCGGCAGCGCGCGGCATATGTGCGAGGCGAGCTGGCAGTTGGCAGGCGCGTCCCTGGCCGACGATGGGCGGCTTGCCATGGACAGCCGGGTGCGCGCCAGTGCGGCGCCGCTGTGGGCGCTCGACGATGCGCGCTGGCAGAGTCTGGGTTTCAGCGACTGGACGGCGCTGGCCGCCTTCATGAGCGGCAACGTCGGCCTGGCGCCGGAGCCCATCGATTGCGTGCTGTTGCGCCCGGCGGCAGTGGCGCGGCCGCAGCTTGACGAAGTGGGGCAGCGGCTCGATTGGCAAGTGTTCGATGCCAGTGGCGCCGCCCTGGACTTGCAGATTCCGGCACTGCCGGCGCTACGCCCGCGCATCACGCGGCTGCAGGCGGCCGTGGCGGACGGCGCCGATATCCGGGCCGTGCTGGCCAGCCGCGCGCGCGGCGAAGCCGGCGGCTGGCAACCGGTGGCGCTGCTCATCGCCAAGAATGCCAAGCTGAGCGTGGTGTCGCTCGATTTCGAGATCGACGCAGGCAAGCTGCCGTCGGCGCTGGCGCGTTTTTTCAAGAGCCTGGGGGGTACCAGCCTGGCGCCGTCGGCGCCGCAGCAAGCCTCGGCGGCATCACGGGTGCTGGCCCAGGTGCTCGACCTTCTCGCACTGCAGGCGCGTAGCGGCCGGCCGCGGCTGGAAGCGGAACTGGCCGGTGAACTGGCGCGGCACGGCGCCACCTTGCGCGCGCTGGGCCTGGATTTGCCGGCCGGCCTGCTGGCGGCCTACGTCAGTGCGCCGCGCGCGCCTGAAGCCTTGCGCCTGGCGTACGTCTGCACGACGTGCCTCGCGCTGGAGGCGGCAGGGTAGCCGTGGCTCGCCATCAGGGCTGCTGCGCCTGCAGGGCAGCCAGTTCCGCCCTGGCTTTTTCCAGCTTGCCTTCCAGCTTGGCGATCTTCTTCGGCTCTTTATTGGCTTCCTGGGCCAGGCGCAGCGAACGCTCCGTCTGGTTCACCTTGGCTTGCGCCTTCAGCACCTTCTTGTTGTGGCGTTCGACCAGGCTGCTGTCGCGGCAGTGGGCGTTGACTTCGTCGAGCGCGCGCGTCAGGCCCGCGACCTTGTCGGACAGGCCCTGTTCCTGCGCCTGCTGCAATTCGCTGCGGATGCTTTCGCGCTTGGCGGCGCAGCCGGCCAGCTGGGAATTTGCGGCGCTGGCGGCGCTGGCGCCCACGGAGGCGGCGGCGAGCAGCAGGGTCAGGGCGGTTTTCGATAGAAGGTTCATGGCATTCCTGTGTCAGTGGTGGGCCCGTGCAATGTAAGCCTGCCGGCCTGCCCTGTCAAACTTCGCCTACCGTGCGCGCCTGTCCCGCATGGCATCGGCTACCATGCGTGTTTTCTTCTTTCCGATACCGCCGCATGACCAGGAAACTACTGTTGTTGATCCCTCTGCTATTGCCGCTGCCTGTTCTGGCGCAAACCGCGCCCACCTTGCTCGATCTGCAGTTGATCGCCATCAAGGCACGGGCGGATGCGGCCAGCCATAGTCCGGAAAGCATCGCCGAGTTTGCCGAAACCCGGCGCGTGGCTGAAACGGGCGACGTGGAGGCGCAGCTGGAGCTGGCGCGCATGCTGCAGATGGGCGTCGGCACGCCGCAAGATACGGCGCTATCGATGGCCTGGATACGCAAGTCGGCCGAGGGCGGCTATGCGCCGGCGCAAGCGGCATTGGGGCTGGCCTACACCGTGGGCGGCAAGGTGCCCGTCGACCGCGTGCAGGGCGAATACTGGCTGCGCAAGGGCACGGCGCAAGGCGATGAACTGGCGCAAACCATCCTGGCGCTGGAATTCATCAACGGCGACAGCAGTGCCGAAGAGCAGGCGCTGGCCATCACCTGGCTGAATGCGGCGGCGAACGAGCAGCACTTTGTGCCCGCCTACAATGCGCTGGGCGAGCACCTGATGCGCGCAGCCGTCGATGAACAGGACCGTGGCGAGGCTTTCCACTGGTATTACAGATCGGCGCGTGAAAAGGAGCCGGCCGGCATGCGCAACCTGGCCCGCGCACATGAGCTGGGCCTGGGCGTGGCGCAGTCGGACAAGTGGGCCCTGGTCTGGTACGAGCGGGCCGGATGGAGCGGCGACCTGCCCGCCATGCGGCGCATGATCGAGGTGTATGTCAAAGGTGAACTGGGAGAACAGGCGAATGCCGAGGACGCCGCCGAATGGCGCGCCAGGCTGGCAGAGAAGGAAAACAAATGAAGACTGTCCTGTTGATATTGAGTCTGGCCATGGCGCAGAGCGTGCTGGCGCAGCCAGCCGCCGAACCGGCGCCGCGCCAGCATCCGGCGCTGGTCGAATTCGATATGTCCGGCCTCGATGCCATACGCGCAAGGGTGCGGGCCGTGGTCGACCGCCCGGCCGACCTGTCGCCGGAGAAGGTCGTCGCCGCTTATGAAACGACGCGCCGCGCCGCGCAAGGGGGTGACACTGCCGCCCAGCTGGAACTGGCGCAGATGCTGCATGGCGGCGAAGGCACGCCGCGCGACTTTGACGCCGGCCTGGCGTGGATGCAGAAATCGGCCGAAGGCGGCTATGGCCCGGCGCAGGCTTTCCTCGGCGTGGCCTACACGCTGGGACAGGGCATGGCCATCGACCGCAAGCTGGGCGAATACTGGTCGCGCAAGGGCGCCGCGCAAGGCGTGGAACTGGCCAACTTCACGGTGGCCCAGCACTTTGAAAATATCCACAGCAGCCCGGAAGAACAGGCGCATGCGCTGCAATGGCTGAAATATTATGCGGAAAACGGTTTCATCCCCGCCTACAATGAAATCGGCTACCGCCTGATGATGACGGCGCAGGACGAGGCGCAGCGCAAGGAAGCATTCACCTGGTACATGCGGGCGGCCAAGGCGCTCGACCCGCCGGGCTTGAACAATGTCGCCTATTCATATGAAGTGGGGCAGGGCGCGCCGCAGAGCGACGAGGCGGCCCTGGGCTGGTACGAGATGGCGGCCATCGCCAAGAGCCCACCCGGTCAGACGGGTTTCGCGCGGCTGCTGGAGCAGGGCCGTGGCGGCCCGACCCGGCAAGGGCCGGCGCCCAAGCCCTTCGCGCTGTACCTGCTGGCGGCGAAGCAGGGCGACCTGGAAGCCATCGAACGGCTGGTCAAGGTGTACGATAGGGGCGAGCTGGAACAAGCGGCCGACCCTGCGCAGGCGGCGCTGTGGCGCGAAAAGCTCTGGCTGGCCAGGACGCCCTAAGTGGATGAGACGGGGCGGAAACGGCATGCTATCATCATTGTTATCGATAACAATATCATGAGAGACCCATGAATCCCGATTTCCGCTCCAGGGAAATGCTTGAAAAGCATATCCAGCACACGATGAATTTTTATCACCCGCGCGCGTTTGACCCCAGCGGCGGCTTTTATCACTTCTTCCTCGACGATGGCACCGTCTACGACGCTGCCACGCGCCACCTGGTCAGCAGCACGCGCTTCATCTTCAATTACGCCATGGCGTACCGCCGTTTCGGCGGCGACGATTACCAGGCAGCGCTGCGCCACGGCGTGGCCTTCCTGCGCGACGTACACCGCGACCCGGCCACGGGCGGCTATGCCTGGCAACTGTCGTGGAAAGACGGCGTCAAGACGGTGGAAGACGGCGCCAATCACTGCTACGGCCTGGCTTTCGTGCTGCTCGCGTATGCCCATGCCTTGCAGGCGGGGGTAACGGAGGCAGGCGCGTATCTGGACGAAACGTTCGAGTTGATGGAACAGCGCTTCTGGCTGCCCGAACACGGCCTGTATGCGGATGTGGCCAGCGCCGACTGGGCGACGCTGGACGGCTACCGGGGCCAGAACGCCAACATGCATGCCTGCGAAGCCATGCTGGCCGCATTCGAGGCGACGGGCGAAGCGAGATATCTGCACCGCGCCGAGACGCTGGCGCACAACATCACGGTGCGCCAGGCGGGTCTGGCGAACGGCATGATCTGGGAACACTACACGCCCGATTGGGCTATCGAATGGGATTACAACCTGCACGACAAGAGTAATATCTTCCGTCCCTGGGGTTACCAGCCCGGCCACTTCACGGAGTGGGCCAAGCTGCTGTTGATCATGGAGCGTCACAGCCGGTTCATGGCCGGACCGTCCGGCTGGCTGCTGCCCCGTGCGCGCGAACTGTACGACACGGCGCTGGCGAAGGCCTGGGATGGCGCGCATGGCGGCATCCACTACGGTTTCGGTCCGCACGATGAAATTTGCGACGGCGACAAATACTTCTGGGTGCAGGCGGAAAGCTTTGCCGCCGCCGCCGTGCTGGCCGCGCGCACGGGCGATGACGCCTACTGGCGCAGCTACGACAAGATATGGGATTACAGCTGGACGCACTTCGTCGACCACGAGCACGGCGCCTGGTACCGTATTTTGACGCCCGAGAATCAAAAAATCAGCAACGAGAAAAGCCCCGCTGGCAAGGTCGATTACCACACCATGGGCGCCTGCTATGAAGTGCTGAACGTGCTCAAAGGTGCCGCATGAGCGCCGCTTTCCCGACGTTCGTGTCGGCCGGCGAAGCGCTGACGGACATGCTGCGCACGGGCCCGGACGCCTGGAGCAGCCAGGTGGGCGGCTCGACCTGGAACGTGGCGCGCGTGATGGCGCGCCTGGGCGTGCCCAGCGCCTTTGCGGGCGCCGTCAGCCTCGACGTCTTCGGCGACGCGCTGGCCGCTGCCACCGAAGCGGCGGGGCTGGACATGCGTTTTTTGCAGCGCCGCGCGAAGTCGCCGCTGCTGGCCATCGTGCATGAATTGCATCCACCCACGTATTACTTCATCGGCGACGACAGCGCCGACCTGCATTTCGACGCGGCGCAGCTGCCGGCCGGCTGGATGCAGGGCGCGCAATGGGTGCATTTCGGCGGCATCAGCCTGGCGCGCGAACCGCTGGCCGGCAAGCTGCTGGCGCTGGCGCAGGAACTCAAGGCCGCTGGCGTGAAAATCAGCTACGACCCGAACTTCCGCATCATGATGGATGAACGCTACGACGCCACCCTGCGCTGCATGACGGAGCTGGCCGACGTGGTCAAGGTGTCGGATGAAGACCTGGCGGGCCTGTTCCGCCACGACGACATCGATGGCGCGTTTGCCGTGCTGCGCGGCTGGAATCCGCAAGCCACCTATTTGTATACGCGTGGGTCGCAGGGCGCGGCGCTGTACCAGGGCGGGCAGACATGGCAGGCGGCGCCGCCCGTCATCGAGGTGGTCGACTCGGTGGGCGCGGGCGACGCCAGCATCGGCGGCTTGCTGTACAGCCTGATGTACCGTCCCGAAGCGGACGGCGGCGAGCACTTGCGCTTTGCCGTCGCTGCGGGCGCGGGCGCCTGCCTGGCGGCCGGCGGCTCGCCGCCCTCGGTGGAACTGGTGCAAGCGCTGGCGCAGCGCACGCTGGTGCGCTAAGGGCAGGTCAGCGGGGGCCGCATGCCCCCGTCGACGCCCGTTCCATCAAGGTGAACGCCATCAGATGATGCGTGGCAGGCGCCGTTTCGCCCGCGCGGCGCTGGCGGATTTCGTCGATCACCAGGGTGACCGCGGCGCGCGCCATGTCGGCAATGGGCTGGTGGATGGTGCTCAGCTCGGGCCAGACGGTGGTGGCGACGGGCGTGTCGTCGAAGCCGCACACGCTCAGTTCCGCCGGCACCTGCAGGCCCATGCCGTGCGCCACGGCCAGGGTGGCGGCGGCCATGTCGTCGTTGCTGGCGAAGATGGCGCTGGGGTACGGCTTTTGCGCCAGCAGCTGGCGCGCCGCATCGAGTCCCGAACGATACGTAAAATAGCCTTGCGCCACGCGCTGCGGCGGCACCTGCACGCCCGCTTCGCGCATGGCGTCCTCGAAGGCCTGGCGGCGCAGCAGGGCGGGCGTGTGCGCCGGGTCGCCTTCGATGAAGCCGATGTCGCGGTGGCCCAGCGCGAGCAGATGGCGCGTCATGGCCAGCGCGCCTTCGTAGTCGTCGATGCGCACGGCCGACACATCGGGCGAGGGGCGCGCCGTGGCCACGGCGATGGCGGGAATGCCCATCTGGTTCAGCTGCGCCAGCACTTGCGGCGAATCGCACAGGGGCGGCGGCACCAGGATGCCGTCCACGCCCGCCGCCACCAGACAATCGATGCCGGCGCGCTGGCTGTCCAGGTCTTCGCAGCGCTCGAGCAGCAGCTGGCCGCCGCCCTGGCGGCATTGATCCATGGCGCCAACTAGAAATTCACTGAGGAAGGCCGCGCTCGGATTGCTGTACAACAGACCGATGCGCAGGGTGCCGGTGCGGGCCGCCCTGGCCGCCAGGTTGGGCTGGTAGCGCAGGCTGGCGATCGCCGCCTCGACCTTGTCGCGCGTGGCCGCGCTGACGCTGGCGCGCCCGTTGATCACGCGCGACACCGTCATGGCCGATACCCGGCCAGGCGCGCCACGTCGTGCACGGTGGCGCCGCTGGCGGTGTCGGGGGCGGCGTGCGCCGCCTTATTCGAGGTGGCCACCGAATTTCAGCTTGCCGCTGATGCGCATGCCGTGCAATTGGCCTTCTTCCAGTTCGGCGGCGCTGGTGCGCTGCGCCGTGTCGCGCCGCGCCAGTCCCACCGACAGGATATCGAGCATCATGAGCTGCAGCAAGCGCACAATCATGGGCACGAAATTGAGGTTGCCTTCCGGGTGGTTCAATGTCAGCAGCACGTCGGCCAGCTTGGCCAGCGGCGAACCGCTGGCCGTAATGGCCAGCACGCGCGCGCCGCAGCCCTGCGCCACCTTGACGGTGCGCAGCAGGTCGGGCAGGGCGCCGGAACGGGAAATGACCAGCGCCACGTCGCCTGGTTTCAGCATGGCGGCGCTCATTTCCTGCGCCTGCGGGTCGGCAAAGAAGCTGCTGACGATGCCCAGGTTGAGCAATTTGTGCTGCATGTCGTCGGCCACCACGCGGGCGCTGCCCACGGCCAGCAATTCCACGCGCTGCGCGCCGCGCAGCAGTTCGATGGCGGCCGTCAGCGCTTTGACGTCGAGCATGTCGCGCAGGGCCAGCGCGGCCGAGGCGTTATTGCCCAGCACCTTGCGCGCCAGTTCCGCGTCGGAATCCGAAATCTCCACGTGGCAGTGGGCCACCGTGATGGCGCCGCCCGTCAGGCCGGACGCGAGCTTCAGCTTGAAATCGGCCAGGCCCTGCACGCCGATCGAGCGGCAAAAGCGCATCACGGTCGGCTGGCTGACGCCGACCCTCTGGGCGATTTCGGCGATCGGCAGGGTCAGCATGGCGTTCGGTTCCTTCAGGACCCAGTCGGCCACCTTGCATTCCGAAGGGCTCATGCGGCCGCGCGCCTGGCGCACGGATTCGAGCACGGGTGCGCCGGTATGGGCGCGCTTGAGCTTTTGCGCCAGGATGGCGGCGATGCCGAGAAAAGTAGGCAGTTCGGCCGTGATCAAAAAGGTGGGAATCTGCGCCAGGTATTCGTTCAGGCGGCCTTTTTGCTCGAAGCGGGCGCGGAACTGCGACTGTTCGAACAGGGGGCCCAGGCGCGGCACGATGCCGCCGCCTATATAGATGCCGCCCAGCGCGCCCAGGGTCATGGCCACGTTGCCGGCGATGGAGCCGAGGATGGCGCAGAAGCAGTCCACCGCTTCCAGGCACACGTCGCATTCATTGTTCAGGGCGCGGCTGGTGATTTCGGCGGCCAGCAGCGGCAGCGCATCGGGCTTGCCGGCGCGTTCGGACAGGGCGCGGTAGATCAGTTCCAGGCCGCGCCCGGAAGCGAGGCGTTCGGCCGAGACGTGCGACAGTTCGCGCCAGGCGAAGGACAGCACGTCCATCTCGCGCTGGTCGCAGGGCGCGAAGCTGACGTGGCCCCCTTCGCTGCCCAGCGCGATCCAGCGGTCTTCGGCAGGGATCATGCCCGACACGCCGAGGCCCGTGCCCGAACCGAGCAGGCCGATGACGCTGTCGGCGCGCGCCATGCCGCCGCCGATCTGCAGGCGCTGGTCGGGCCGCAGGTAGGGCAGGGCCATGGCCAGCGCCGTGAAGTCATTCACCACCAGCAGGGTGTCGAGGCCCAGCGTGGCGCGCATGGCCTCGATCGAAAAGAACCAGTGATGGTTCATCATGCGGATATTGTCGTCGTCGATGGGATTGGCGATGGCGATGGCCGCATGGCGCACGCGCGCCGAACCGGCGGCGCGCGCCTCGCTGCTATCCATATAGGCGGTGATGGCGTCGAGCAGCGACGCGTAGTCGTCGCAGGGCAGCACGGCGACCGCTTCCAGGTGGCCCTGGCGCGTTTCGAGCACGAAGCGCGCGTTGGTGCCGCCGATGTCGGCCAGCAAGCGTGGCCCTTCACTGAAACGCTCCGCCGGATCGCTGCCTGCTACTTCCATTTTTTCATCAATTTTCATGGCGGTGCCTAGTCTCGTTTGCGTGCGCTGTCGTGGCGGCGCACTGTCGTTATGGCAAAAACCAAGGATTTTAATTCGTATACGTGCCGCGTGCCGAAAAATGCGGGACGCCTGCGTAAATGCTTGCCCGCAGTGCCGGAAACGGGCGGCGCCAGCGGAAAAAACGGGGCAGTCAATGCGCCTGTCGGTACGCAAATAAAGTGTCGCAGAGTAGTCGTAGGATTACAACATAATATGTTGATATTTGTTCGTAGTATAGTTACTATGTCCCTGCTGGAAAGAATTCTGGCCAGTACATTCGGCCACGAATGACTAGATAAAAAATAACTACTGAGGAGACTTACCATGCTGCATCGCACCATGTTGAAGGCCGTGTTGAAAACACTGCCAGCTGCCATCGTCTTAGCCATCGCCAGCGGTTCCGCTGCCGCCGACCCGATGTACCCATCCGACTCCGAAGGCTTCCACGGCTACCTGCGCGCCGGCGCCGGCAGCAATACGTCGGGCGACGGCGGTTCGCAAGGCTGCTTCGGCCTGGGCGGCAATACCATGAAGTACCGTCTGGGCAATGAGTGCGACGCCTACACGGAATTCGGCTACACCAAGTCCGTCGCCCAGTCCGGCGGCGTGAACTACCTGGCCACCATCTGGGTCAACGCCTACGCGCCGAATTCGGATTTCGGCGACAACAAGCTGGGCATCGTCAAGGCCTATGTCGAAGCGCAGGGACTCGATTTCCTGAACGGCGGCACGGCCTGGATCGGCAAGCGCTTCTACTACCGTCCTGACATCCACATGTTGGACTTGCAATACATCAACATGAACGGCACGGGCGCCGGCCTGGACCGCATTCCTGCCGGCCCCGGTAAATTCTCGTACGCCTTCTTCAAGGACCGCGATCTCAACAAGCGCGACGACAATGGCGCCATCCTCGGCACTACCTCGGCCGTGCGCCAGAACTTCATCTACGGTGAAATCCCCGTCAATGAAAACGGCACGCTGGACTTGGCCGCGACCTACATCATCGGCGAAGGCAAGGACAACGACGTCTACGGCAAGAAACACAACGGCTGGCAACTGTCGGCATTCCACCGTCAAGGTAAAGTGTTTGGCGGCGGCAATACCTTCGGCGTGCAGTACGGCGTCGGTCCCGGCACCGGCCAGGGCGCGCAGTTCGGCGCGTCGGGCGACACCGGTTTGGGTTCGGACGTGAAACGCACGCGCATCTTCAATGACATGGCGATCCAGCCGATGGCCAACTTCGGCATGGAATTCGTCGCCCTGTGGCAAAAAGACGAGTCGAACGCCAACGGTTCCTCGACCTGGACCTCGGTCGGCGTGCGCCCGGTGTACGCGTTCACCAACAACTTCAAGCTGGTGGGCGAACTGGGCACGGACCGCGTGACGCAAGCGGGCGGCCTGCCGGCCAAGCGCCTGACCAAGCTGACCATCGCCCCGACGATCTCGGCCGGCCCTGGCCTGTGGTCGCGTCCTGAACTGCGCGCTTTCGTGACCTACGGCAAATGGAACGATGCGGCCACCGCCTCGGTCAACGCGTCGAACAACGGCGGCCCGATCTACAACAACAATACCAGCGGCACGTCGTATGGTTTCCAGGTGGAAACTTGGTTCTAAGTTTGCAGTCGTAGTCAGTCTAGATCAACCTGGCGCATCCTTCGCGGATGCGTTTTTGGCGCCGTCCCGTGATATAAATGCAATGTAGTCATATCATGGATCGCGGCGCCGTCTTTACACCAAGATGATGCCCGTTTGCAAGCGGGTCTGAGCACAAGAGCGCCGGTACAGGCGCAGATTTCACCTTTTTCGGCCCCCGTATGCCGAAGCCCCCTAAAAGCTTGATCAAAAAAGGAATGTGGAGATGAAACTGAAATTCAAGATTACCCAACTGGCCGCATTGACCACCCTGGCGTTTGCCGGCAGCGCGTTTGCGACCGACGTGGAAGTGTTGCACTACTGGACCTCCGGCGGCGAAGCGAAGTCCGTGGGGGCCAGTTGCAGCAAATCGTGAAGGAAAGCGGCTTTGGCTGGAAAGACTTCGCCGTGGCTGGCGGCGCTGGCGAAAACGCCGCGACCGCGCTGAAAACCCGCGTCATTTCCGGCAATCCGCCAACGGCCGCCCAGATCAAGGGCCCATCGATCCAGGAGTGGGGCGCGGAAGGCGTGCTGGCCAATATCGATGATGCCGCCATTCCAGGCAAATGGGATGCCGTGCTGCCGAAAGTCGTCGCCGACATCATGAAATACAAGGGCCACTACGTCGCCGCTCCCGTCAACGTCCACCGCGTCAACTGGATGTGGGTCAATCCGGAAGTGCTGAAAAAAGCCGGCGTGGCCACCACCCCGACCACCTGGGATGCGTTCTTCGACGCGGCCGAGAAAATCAAGAAATCGGGCGGCGTCGCGATCGCCCACGGCGGCCAGCCATGGCAGGACGCCACCGTGTTTGAATCCGTCGCGCTGGGCGTGGGCGGCACGGAATTCTACAAAAAGGCCATCCTCAAGCTGGACCAGAAGGAATTGACCGGCCCGACCATGCTCAAGGTGTTCGACACCCTGGGCAAGGTGAAGACCTACATCGACAAGGATGCGGCCGGCCGCGACTGGAACCTGGCCACCGCCATGGTCATCAACAACAAGGCCGGCTTCCAGTTCATGGGTGACTGGGCCAAGGGCGAGTTCACGGCTGCCGGCAAGGTGCCGGGCAAGGACTACCTGTGCGTGGCCGCCCCTGGCACGGACAAGGCCTACACCTTCAACATCGATTCGTTTGCCATGTTCACGCAAAAGGATGCGAATGCGAAGAAAGGGCAGATCGCCCTGGCCAACGCCATCATGAATCCGAAGTTCCAGTCGATCTTCAACCTGAACAAGGGTTCCATCCCCGTGCGTTCCGGCGTATCGAAGGACAAGTTTGACGCTTGCGCCCTGAAATCGATGGAAGACATGGACGCCACCAACAAGACCGGCGGCCTGGTGCCATCGTTCGCGCACGGCATGGCGCTGCCATCGGCCACGCAAGGCGCCGTGACCGACGTCATCGCCAAGTTCATGAACACCAACATGAGCTCGAAGGACGCGGTTGCCGCCCTGGCCAAAGCGGCAAAAGTGAAGTAATCACGACGGCGCCGGCATTCCCGCCGGCGCCCGCTGCATCGCATGCATCGCAGGCGTCCGCCCTGGCTTTCGTCCGGGCCGGCGCCACACGCAGTTTTTACTTCTACGGCTGTCCTATGTCCATACGCAAGCAATTCGACCGATGGATACCGCAGATGGTGCTGGGCCCCACGCTCATCGCCAGCCTGGTATTCGTCTATGGTTTTATCTTTTTGACCGGTTGGCTGTCGCTGACCGAATCGCGGCTGATGCCGAACTACGAGTTCGCCGGCCTGGTGCAATATTACGAGCTGTTCGACAACGAGCGCTGGTGGACCTCGCTCAAGAACCTCGGCATCTTCGGTGTCCTGTTCATCGGTTGCAGCATCGCCATCGGCCTGTTCCTGGCCATGGCCATCCTGCTGGACCAGAAAATCCGCGCCGAAGGCGCGCTGCGCGCCATCTACCTGTATCCGATGGCGCTGTCCTTCATCGTCACCGGCACGGCGTGGAAATGGATGCTCAATCCCAGCCTGGGCCTGGAAAAGGTCATGCACGACTGGGGCTGGACCTCGTTCACCTTCGACTGGCTGGTGAACTCCGACATGGCCATCTACACGGTGGTGATCGCCGGCGTATGGCAGTCGTCGGGCTTCGTCATGGCGCTGTTCCTGGCCGGCCTGCGCGGCATCGATGATGAAATCATCAAGGCGGCGCAAGTCGATGGCGCGTCCTTGCCGACGATCTACTGGCGCATCGTGATTCCCGCCATGCGTCCCGTGTTCTTCAGCGTGCTGCTGATCCTCGCGCATATCGCCATCAAGAGCTTCGATCTGGTCATCGCATTGACGGCTGGCGGACCTGGCAACTCGTCGTCCGTGCCGGCCATCTTCATGTACCAGTTTTCCTCACCCCCGCGGCCAGCTGGGCCTGGGCTCGGCATCAGCAATGATGATGCTGGCCACCATCGTGGCCGTGCTCGTGCCGCTGATGTACCTGGAAACGCGCAGCGCAAAGGCGATGAGATGACACCTACACGAAATAATCGCCTCACCCTCGGACGGGTGGTGGTATACCTGCTGCTGATTCTGTTTGCGGTGTACTACATCGTGCCCCTGTACGTGACCCTGTCGACGTCGTTCAAGTCGCTCGACGAGATCCGCAGCGGCAACCTGCTGGCACTGCCGCACGTGTGGCAGTTCGATTCCTGGTCCAAGGCCTGGTCGTCGGCCTGCACGGGCGTCACCTGCGACGGCATGCAGCCGTTCTTCTGGAACTCGATCAAGATGGTGATTCCCGCCGTGCTGATTTCGACCTTCCTGGGCGCCTTCAACGGCTATGTGTTCGCGCACTGGCGCTTCCGCGGTTCGGAAATCCTGTTTGCCGCCCTGCTGGTGGGCTGCTTCATTTCTTCCAGGTGGTGATCCTGCCGATGGCGCGTTTGCTGGGCGAATTCGGCCTGGCCAATACGACTACCGGCCTGGTTTTCGTGCACGTGGTGTACGGCACGGCGTTCACGACCTTGTTCTTCCGCAACTACTATATCGGCGTGCCGGAAGAACTGATCAAGGCGGCACGCATCGACGGCGCCGGCTTCTTCTTGATCTTCCGCAAGATCGTACTGCCGATTTCGGGTCCGATCTTCGTCGTCTGCATCATCTGGCAGTTCACGCAGATATGGAACGACTTCCTGTTCGGCATTGTGTTTGCCAGCGGCGATTCGCAGCCGATCACGGTGGGCTTGAACAACCTGGTCAACACGTCCACGGGCGTGAAGGAATACAACGTCAACATGGCCGCCGCGGTGATTGCCGCGCTGCCGACCCTGCTGGTCTACCTGGTCGCAGGCCGTTATTTTGTGCGCGGCCTGACCGCAGGCGCAGTCAAAGGTTAAGGAAAGAATATGTCCAGTTTATCGATACGCAGCATCCGCAAGGTGTACACGAATGGCGTCGAAGTCTTGAAAGGCATCGACATCGAAATCAAGGATGGCCAGTTTCTGATCCTCGTCGGCGGCTCCGGCTCCGGCAAGTCGACCTTGCTCAACATGGTGGCCGGCCTGGAAAGTGTGACTTCGGGCGAAATCCTCATCGACGGCAAGGTGGTCAACGACTTGCCGCCGAAGGACCGCGACATCGCCATGGTGTTCCAGTCGTATGCGCTGTACCCGTCGATGACGGTGCGCGAGAATATCGCGTTCGGCCTGAACGTGAAAAAGGTGCCGAAGGCGGAGCAGGAAGAAATCGTCGCCCGCGTCGCCGAAACCCTGCAGATCACGCATTTGCTGGATCGCCGTCCGGCGCAGCTGTCGGGCGGCCAGCGCCAGCGCGTGGCCATGGGCCGCGCCATCTCGCGCAAGCCGTCGCTGTTCCTGTTCGACGAACCGCTGTCGAACCTGGACGCCAAGCTGCGCGTGGAAATGCGCGCCGAGATCAAGCTGCTGCACCAGCGCCTGAAGGCCACCATCGTCTACGTCACGCATGACCAGATCGAAGCGATGACGATGGGCGATTTGATCGCCGTCATGAAGGATGGGGTGGTGCAGCAACTGGGCACGCCGCAGGAAATCTACGACAATCCGGCGAATCTGTTCGTGGCCGGCTTCATCGGCTCGCCATCGATGAATTTCATCACCGTCAAGCCCGTCATCGAGGGCAACGAGGTGTTTGCCGCCATCGACAACGCGGGCAAGAGCATGCGCCTGGCCCTGCCGTTCGCCGCCGACAAGCTGCGTAGCTATGCGGGCCGCGACGTGATCCTGGGCGTGCGTCCGGAGCAGATCACGGACATGAGCAGCGCGCACGGCGACGTGGGCCAGGAACTGGGCTGCCTGATCGATCTGGTCGAGCCGACCGGCCCGGACACCCTGCTGACGACGCGCCTGAACGGCGCGGCAGTGACTTGCCGCACGCACCCGCGCGAAGCCGTGCTGCCAGGGCAGACCATGCAGCTGTCGTTCAACCTGTCGAAAGCGGCCCTGTTTGATCCGGCCAACGGCGAGCGCATCGCGTAAGCGGCACCTGCCAATAAAAACGGCCCGCTTGTCGAATGACAGGCGGGCCGTTGTCGTTTGCGCCGCGATTATTTTGCCAGCGATTTTTTATGCGCGATGGCGTAGCTGAGTTTGCCCGTCGGCTTCACCAGATCGTCCAGCGCCGCCTGGTTGAAGATGCCCGTCCAGCCCAGGGTTTGTGCCGTCACGCCGCGGCTGACGATATCGTTCGCCTTCAGGCCCGCCATCGCCAGCGACGCCGTCTTGATCGTGGCCATGTAGCTGGCGGCGTCGCTGGTATCCGTCTCGGCCAGGTCGATGCCGGCTTGCGTGCGCAGCCAGTCGGCCCAGTAGAACTCGAGGAATTCCGTGGCCGTCGACGGCACCACGTAGCCGGCGTCGCGCGTGAAGTAGACGAGCGAGCGGTACGGGTCGTTGCCCAGCGACTTCAAACCGATGGATGCGGGCAGCTGGCTGGTGGCGATGGCCTTGTTGCTGCCATCTTTCAGCCAGACCTTGTTGACCTTCTTCATCTGCGCCCAGAAATCGTATTCATTGAGCTGGCTGAAATTGTCCGTCACCTTGACCCAGACTTTCAGCTGATGGTTCTGGCCATTGTCGGCATCGCGGAAGGCGGAAAACGTGTGGTGGCCGTCCGTCAGGTACAGGCTGCCGTTCGGGCCGATGACGACGGTTTTCATGTCGCCCGGCTTGCTGCCCACGGCGGACTTGCACTGGAACGTCGCAGGCGGATTGCTCAGGGTGGCGCCGGCCACGTTGGCCGTCTTGCTGACGACATCGTCCTGGCCATTGGCTTCGCACAGTTCGGCGAATTTCTTTGGCTTGTTGGTCTTGGCCATGACCAGGTCTTCCGCGCCATAGCGGCCCAGCTTGTAATAGATCTGGTCGTAGCCGACGTGGCTGCGTGGGATGCAGTTCGTCGAGCGACACTTGCAGGAAGACGGGCGCCGCATCGGTGCCGGCAGCCGTGGCGGCCAGTACCTGCTGGCGCGCGCTGAGCACGGGCGGCGTTTCCAGCACGCTCTTGCCGGTGGCGATCGGCGCGCCGCCAGCGATGATTTGCGCGACGATGCTGCCGCTGGCATTGATGATGTCGATATCCGTGCCGCTCTGTTTCACCTGCAGGTTGTCGAGTAAAACGTCGGCCGGGTCCTTGCTGTCCGGCGTCAGGGCACCGTTGACGAAGTCATAATTGGCTGCCATGCCCAAGGTTTGCAGGGGCGCCGCCAGGGCCGTGCCCAGCTGCGTCTGCGCCGTTTGCAGCCTGGCCGCGTCGATGGCCGCCAGGCTGGCGGGGGCCGCGCTCGACGGGGTACCGCCCAGCAACTGCATGGCGATGACGGAGGTGAGCGGCGTCAGGTTGACGGCGTTTTCCTTCAGCGACAGCGCGTACAGGGTGGTGCCGCCTGCTGGCGTGACGGAGACGAGGAAGGGCGTCTTCGCCGTGGCAGCCAGGGGGATGGCCACCTTGCCTTTCGCGTCCGTGGTGCCGCTGCCGACGACATTCTTGCCGGCGTCGAGTACGGTGACGGTGGCATTCGCCACCGCCTTGCCGGTGGCCGCCACGACGTTCAGGAGGCGTGCGGGGGCGGCGGGGTCCACCGGGGCGACGGGCGCCGTGGTGGTGTCGCGATAATCCTTGCCGCCACAGGCGGCCAGGCTGGCGCCCAGCGCGAGGGCGATGGCGATCGAAAAGGTGGTGCGGCGGATGCTGTGCTTGTACATGGTGTCCCGTGATGTCGGCCTGAAAAGTGCCGACATGCTAGCGGGCGCAGATGTCAGGATGATGACACGCCGGAAGGTTACGGACGCGGCAGCGACTTGCGGTAGTCGATGGCGTAGCGCAGCTTGCCTTTGTCTTGCGTCAATGCAGCCAGCGTTTCGCGGTCGACCTCGTCCAGCGCACCCAGATCCGACGCGCGCTTGCCGCCGCTGACGATGTCATCGGGCTGCAGCGCCACCATGGCCTGCGCCGCTTGCAGGATGACGCCGGCATACGCGGCGGGCTCGCGCAGGTCGACGCGCGCCAGGTCCAGCGCCGGCATGCCGCGCAGCCAGTCGGCCCAGTAAAACTCGAGAAATTCCGTGGCGTGCTCCGGCGGCTCGTAGCCGATCCCGCGCGTAAAGTAGACGAGCGAGCGGTACGGGTCGTCGCCCAGCGTGCGCAAGCCGATGGCGGACGGCAGTTGCTGCGGCGTGATGGCCTGGTTGCGGCCGTTTTTCAGCCATACCTTGTTTTCTGCGCGCATGCGTGCCCAGAACGCCGCGTCTCCCAGCGCGCTGAAATTGTCGCTGACCTTGACCCAGACCTTCAATTGATGATTGCGCCCGCCATCGCCGCCATCGGATTCCCAGAAGGTGGAAAACGTGTGGTGGCCATCGGTCAGGTACACGACGCCGCGCGGTCCGATGACGACCGTCTTCATGTCGGCCGGACGGCTGCCGACGGCCGCCTTGCAGCGGTAGCTGGCCGGCGGCGCGGCCAGGGTGGCGCCGGCCACGTTGGCCGTGTTGGGCAAGACGTCGCCCTGGCCATTGGCTTCGCACAGGTCGGCAAATTTCTTCGGCCTGGCGATGTCGGCGATGTGCTTTTCTTCGGCCGCGTAGCGTCCCAGCTTGTAATACACCTGGTCGTAGCCGACGGCCGGCTGGGTCGGCTGCAGTTCATCGAGGCGCACCTGCAGGATGCGCGGATGGGCGGCGCTGCCCACGGCTGTCGCCATCAGCGCCTGCTGGCGCGCGCTGAGTGGCGCTGCCGTGGCGACGGCCGCATCCCTGGCCCATGCCGCATTGCTGACGGAAAGCGCCAGCAGCAGGGCGCTGGCAGTATGCGTGACGTGCATGCGACTCTCCTTTATCGTTTGTGCCTCATTCCAGCAGCGCGCTGGGGGCACGCGCGGCGGCGACGACATCAGGTCGCGGAAGGCGGCCCAGTGCGCGGCGCGCGTACTGCCCTGGCGTTCGACATAGGCTTTCGCCATGTCCTGGCCCAGGTTGTAATTAATCACATAGGCGCCCATGGCGTCGTAGAACTGCAGGCGCTGCGCCGATTTTTCGGCCGGGTACAGGCGCACGTTGACCAGCCATTCCAGCGCTTCGTCGCGCGTGATGCTGCCTTCGAGGTACTGGCGGGCGATGTCGTTGTCGGCGTAGCTCAGTTTGGCCAGCAGCGCATTGAGTTGCGCATAGCGGGGCGCCAGCTTTGGCTCGAGGCCGGCCAGCGGGTACAGCACCTGCTGTTCGAAATCCAGCCGTTCCGCATCCTTAAAACTCAGTTCGATGCCGTAGTTGGCCGTGCCTTCGGCGATCAATGATTGCGGCGAATACAGCGGATAGATGCAGTATTCCATCCAGCCCTTGCCGCGCACCAGGTCGCGTTCCAGCAGCACGTTGTAGACGTGGTGGCCCGTGGCCCGGATACGCTTCGTGGCAACCGAGGTCGACGGCGCGATCGATATACACGGGCAAGTCCGTATTGATCTGGATCACGCTCTGGTAGTTGCCCTTGTACCAGTTGTAGCCGCTCCAGGGTTTATTTGTGACAAATTCCAGGACAAAATCTTCGCCCTCGGGCAGGGCGATGTACTGCAAGGTGCGCTCGCGGCCCATGCGGATGGCCGCCTCCATGACGGCGCGCAGCTTGTCGGCAGGAATGACGAGTTGCGCGCGCAAGGCATTCACGCGTGCGCTGACCGTGCCGTCGCCGGGCAGCAAGGCGTCGATCTGCTCCACCAGTGCTTCGTACCAGGCACGGCTGTGATGGGGCGAGACGGCATCGTACAGGTGCGCGCTTTCCGTATCGAAATCGAGGCGTAATCCCTGCAGCATGTCTGCCTTGGCCAGCACGGCGTGCAACTGCTTGCGCAGGTTGACGGCGCGCAAGGAGGCGTCACCGGCCAGCAGGGCCAGCGCCTCGTTTGCAGCATCCTTGATGTCGCTCAAACCTTGTTGCTGTTCTGCCGCTTCAGCCTGCCACGCGGGCGGGCCGTAATAGGCGTCGACATACGAGGCATCGTGCTGGCCCATGGCCAGGACCAGCTTGACGTACCATTCGGCCACGTCGGCAAGGTGAGGGGAGTTGCTGTCGTTGTTCGTCATGGCGGCAGGGTTTTTCGCGGTTGGGCAGCGCTTATTGTATAGCGCAATGGCATGCGCGTGAGGCGTGTACGCGTCACATCATTTCTCTACAGTAACTGGGGAAACACATCTTGATATACATCAGTGATCCCGGCATTCGGCACCTGCGTCATGCGGTTTCGCCGCAAGATGGCGTGGTCTTCTTTTTTATGCATACGCGTGATTTTCTCCTTGATCTTTCTTCGTTTATGGACGAATATGATATACGAGATCCGGCACTATCTGACGTCAGCGGGCAGGGATTTATACACGGAATGGCTGAAGCGACAACGCGATAGCGCGGCTAAAGTGGCCATAGCCCGGCGCGTGTTGCGTCTGATAGCGGGCAATTTTGGCGACCACAAGTTTTGCCACGATGGCGTGTGGGAGTTGCGCATCGACGTGGGGCCTGGTTACCGCGTGTATTACGCCATCGCTGACGGACAGATCATTTTATTGCTGTGCGGCGGCGCAAGCGCGAGGCGACAAGCGTACCCAATCGAAAGATATCGAATACGCCTGTGCCTGCTGGCACGACTGGAAGGAGAGAGGACATGAAAGAGGAACTAAGCAAACCACCGAGAGACCGCTCGCATGACCAAGCGATGGCTGAACTGTACCGCGACGATCCCGATCTCGCCCTTGAACTGATCAACAATATCCTCGTCGATGGCGACCACGGCGAACTGCTGGCCGTGCTGCGCCAGCTGACGCGCGCCTTTGGCGGCGTGCCCGCCGTGGCGCAGGCGGCCAGGCTCAATCCTACCCAGCTGTATCGCACCCTGTCGCCCGAGGGCAATCCCTCGCTGAGCACCTTGACGGCCATCCTCGATGCCATGGGCTTGCGCCTGGCCGTCGAGCCCAAACAGCCGTTTTCTGCACCGGCCGCCTGAGTCCCTGCCTTTGGCTTAAAACTCCACAGGCCGTGCTTCGCGCATCGCTTGCGTCATGGCCAGGCCGATGCGCGTCGCTTCCGTGGCGTCGTGCAAGGTCAATGACAAGGTGCGCCGGCCCAGCGCCGCATCCGTAAATTCCTGCGCCTCGATCAAGAAGGCGTCGGCGAAGCGGGCATAGAAGTCCGGCGTGCACTCGTTGCGCACGCCATGCGCATCCGAGATTTCCACGCGGTTCAGGCGCGGATTGCTGCCCACGGCCAGGCGGCCGCCCGTGCCGAACACTTCCGTCAGGGTTTCATGGCCATGCGCCATGGTGCGCGACGCCATGAAGCTGGCCATGCTGCCGTCGCTGAACTCGACCGTCGCCAGGCCATTGTCGACGTCGCCGAACGCCTGCAAGCCCGTGTGGATGGCGTTGGTGCCGCTCGCATACACGCGTTTGGGCACGGGATTGCCCAGCAGCCAGCGCGCCAGGTCGATATCGTGCACGCTGCAATCGAGGAAGATGCCGCCGCTGGTGGGGGCGAAACGCATGAAGGCGCCGCTGGGGTCGTTCTGGTCGCAGGTTTGCGAACGCACCAGATACGGCTTGCCGATCAGGCCCTGGGCGATCTTTTGCTGCGCGTCATGGTAGCTGGCGTCGAAACGCCGCACGAAACCGATCATGATGGTCAGTTGCGGGTGGCGCGCCGCCTCCGCTTCCACCTTCAGGCAGTCGGCCAGGTCCAGCGATAGCGGTTTTTCGCAAAACACGTGCTTGCCGGCGCGCAAGGCGGCGATGATCTGGTCCGCATGCAGCGAGGTGGGCGTGACGAGGAACACGGCGTCCAGGCCCGGGTGGGCCAGCAGGGCGTCGTAGTCGGCATAGCCGGTGGTGATGCCGAGCTGGCTGGCGGCCCAGTCCAGTTCGGCCGGCACGGGGCTGCAGGCGGCGACGACTTCGGCATTCGGCACGCGCTGCGCCAGGTTGATGGCGTGGCGCTGGCCCAGCCGGCCCAGGCCGACGATGCCGACTTTTAATGTTGGGGATGACATGGTGTCTCCAGTATCTTGTTTTTGTATTTTTACAGGGTCACGACGCGCTGTTCGCGCCACGACAGGGTGGCCGCCTCGGCCAGTTCCAGTGCCTTCAAGCCATCGTGGACGGTGGTGCGCAGCGGCGTGCCGTGGCTGAGGGCGTCGAAGAAATGTGCCATTTCCTGCGCGTAAGCGTGGCGATAGCGTTCCAGGAAAAAATCTTCCGGCTTGTCCACGCTGACGTTCACCGAGCCATAGGCTGTCACTTCCGTCGGCTTGTGGTTGCCCGCCTGCAGCATGCCGGCGCTGCCCAGCACTTCGAAGCGCTGGTCGTAGCCGTAGGCGGCGCGGCGCGAGGCATTGATCTGGCACAAGCGGCCCTTGGCCGTGCGGATGGTGACGACGGCCGTATCAAGGTCGCCCGCTTCGCCGATGGCCGGGTCGACCAGGCAACTGCCCGTGGCGTGTACGCTGACGGCTTCATCGTCGAGTATCCAGCGGAAGATGTCGAAATCGTGGATCAACATATCCTTGAAGATGCCGCCCGAGACCTTGATGTAGCTCACGGGTGGCGGCCCGGGATCGCGGCTGGTCACAATGAGCAACTCCGGCGTGCCGATTTCTCCCGCTGCGATGCGTGTCTTGACGGCATTGAAGGTGGGGTCGTAGCGGCGCTGGAAGCCCAGCATGCACAGCACCTTGGCTTCCTTCACGGCGGCGGCGCAGGCGCGCGCCCGGTCGAGGGTCAAATCGACGGGTTTTTCGCAAAAGATGGCCTTTCCGGCGGCGGCCGAGCGCAGGATCAGGTCTGCGTGCGTGTCCGTGCTCGAGGCGATGACGACGGCCTTGACGGCCGGATCGGCCAATGCCGCTTCCACCGTGGCGCTGCTGCCGCCATGCAAGCCGGCCAGCGCGGCGGCCGCTTCCTGGTTGACGTCGACCACGTACTTGAACTGCACGCCGGGCTGGGCAGCCAGGTTGGCCGCGTGGATTTTGCCGATGCGTCCGGCGCCGAATAACGCTACTTCAATCATCATGTTCTCCTGGGGTGTGGATTTCTTCGATGTCGAGCTCTAATTTGTATGCCAGCGCGATGAACAGCGCCTGGCACAGGCAGATGGTGCTGGTCAGCGAGCGGAAGGCGAAGGCGCTGCCCTCGGTGACGGTGAGCAGCGCGTCGGCGGCCCGCGCGAGCGGGGCCAGCTTGCTGTCGGTAATCACCAGGACCTTTGCGCCCTTGTCCTGCGCCGCCTTGATGCACTGCTGGGTTTCCTTGCCGTAAGGCGAGAAACTGATGGCGATCGCCACATCGCGTTCGCGCACGCTGCGCATCTGTTCGCGGTGCATGCCGCCCAGTCCGCTGATCAGGTGCACGCGCTTGTCCGTGTGTTCCAGCGCGTAGGCGATGTAGGAGGCGATCGGAAACGACCGGCGCACGCCGATCACATAGATATTTTCCGCTTTCAGCAGCAGGTTGACGGCCGCTTCCAGCTGGGCGTCGTCGAGCCCTGCCGCCAGGTCGTCGAGACCGGCACGGCTGGCGCCGACGAATTCGCGCGTCAGGTCGCCCGCGCTGAGGGCGGCGTCGCGCGTGGAAATGAGCTTGCGGATGCGCTGCTGGTAGTCGGGCGTGGCGCCGGCCTGGTCCGTGTAAGCCTGGCGGAACACATCCTGCATTTCAGAAAAACCCGTGTAGCCGAAGCGCTGCGCGAAGCGCACGATGGCCGACGGCTGCACGTCGCAGGCGGCAGCGATGTCGCTGATGCGTTCGAGCATCAGGCTGGCACGGTGCTTTTCAATGTATTGGGCGATAACCTTTAATTGGCGCGACAGGTTGTCGTACTCGGCGGCAATGTGCTGCATCAGTTGTTCGATGGGGGCGGTGGCTGCCATGTTTTTTCCTTGGTGTGCTTGCTGGGCCGTGATGCTGTATCAAGTTGCGCTACGGCTGGTTCTGGCGAGAATTATAGGAGGGAATCCTGAAAATAGAAACGAATTTCTATTTAAATTTATTTTGAAAATTTTATTGCATTTGTCTTTTTTGTGGCCTAAGCTGTGCGCAGTGCATCGGGTCTTGCCGGCTTTCCGGCTCCCCGTTGACACGCTTCAAAAGCTGGCAACTATAAAAATTAATCCTTCAAGGAGACATTCATGCAAAGCAATAAGCGTAAGGGATTTCTGAAGAGCCTGGCTGTGCTGGGACTCGGCCTGGGACTGGGTCTGGGCATGAGCGCCAGCCACGCGGCAGGCGAGAAATTCGTGCTGATCAGCCATGCGCCCGATTCCGATTCCTG
Organism: Janthinobacterium sp. TPC_1; assembly: GCF_056037845.1. Classification (NCBI taxonomy): domain Bacteria; kingdom Pseudomonadati; phylum Pseudomonadota; class Betaproteobacteria; order Burkholderiales; family Oxalobacteraceae; genus Janthinobacterium; species Janthinobacterium sp. TPC_1. Next base: position 4,080,537 of record NZ_CP195157.1, read on the forward strand.
GTGGAATACGATCAAAAATTCCGTCAAGCAAGCAGGTGAAGACTTCAATGTCACCGTCGACTACCGCAATCCGCCGAATGGCGACCTGGCCGATATGGCGCGCCTGGTCGAACAATCGGCGGCCCGCAACTACGACGGCGTGATCGTCAGCATCGCCGACTTCAGCGTGCTGCAAAAACCGCTGGGCCTCGTTGCCGCCAAGAAGATTCCGTTTGTCACGATCAACTCCGGTACCCTGGCGCAAAGCGAGCAGCTGGGCGCCGTGATGCACGTGGGCCAGCCTGAATACGAGGCAGGCAAGGGCGCCGGCGAAAAAGCCAAGGCGGCCGGCATCAAATCCTTCGTCTGCGTCAACCACTACGCGACGAATCCGTCGTCGTTCGAGCGCTGCCGCGGCTTTGCCGAAGCCCTCGGCGTCGATTTCAAGACCGCCACCCTGGATGCGGGCGAAGATCCGACCACCATCGAAAGCAAGTTGAGCGCCTACCTGCGCAACAACCCGAAAACCCAGGCCGTGCTGGCGCTGGGGCCCACCTCGGCCCACGCTTCGCTCAAGGCGCTGGAAAAGATGGGCTTGAGGCAAGATGTGGTTCGCCACGTTCGATTTGTCCGATGACATCTCGAAAGGCATCAAGGATGGCAGCATCCAGTTCGCCATCGACCAGCAGCCCTACCTGCAAGGCTACATCCCCGTTGCCGTGCTGGCCATCATGAAGCAGGACAAGACCACGGACCTGGCCAAGGTGCGCGAAAAGCTGATCAATAACGCCAAGTTCAAGGCGCGCCTGGCCGAATATGGCCTGGCACCATCGTATGGCCCGCGCCATATCGGTTCCGGTCCTGGTTATGTCACCAAGGACAATATCGGCAAGGTAGAGAAATACGCCGGCCAGTTCCGTTAAGCACCCGCTTTTCAAATCAATTAATACTTAGTTGTTGTCCCCGCGCGCAGCAATGCTTGCCGGCGCGCGGGTCCTGCCGTCCTGGAATTGTTGTCGAGGCTGGCAGGTTGCTATAAATCAAGGGAGACATAGCATGAGTACCGTGAAATTCAGCGTGGAACAGGGCGGCATGGCCGCCTCGGGCACGCCGCCGCAGAAGCAGGGCCTTGATGAGCGCGTGGGACAGGTCAGCTGGCTCAAGCGGCTGTTCAGCCGTCCTGAGTTCGCCTCGATCTCGGGCGCCATCCTGGTGTTCGCCTTCTTCATCCTGACGGCCGGCGATTCCGGCATGTTCAACCTGGACGGCGTGATCAACTGGGCGCAAGTGGCCGCCTATCTGGGCATCATCGCCATCGGCGCCTGCGTCTTGATGATCGCCGGCGAATTCGACCTGTCGATCGGCTCCATGATCGGCTTTGCCGGCATGATGATCGCCATTCCTTCCGTGTATTTCCACTGGCCCGTGTGGGCCGCCATCCTGTTCGCCTTTGCCGGTTCGATGGCGCTGGGCTGGCTCAACGGCTACCTCGTCATCAAGACGCGTTTGCCGTCGTTCATCGTCACCCTGGCCTTTTTGTTCATCCTGCGCGGCCTGACCCTGGCCCTGTCCATCATGTTTGCCAACCGCACCATCGTCAGCGGCATCGGCGCGCTGGCCGCCGACGACTGGCTGGCCATGACCCTGTTCCATGGCGAAGTGGGCACTTCGCTGTTCGCCTGGATGGCCAAGGCGGGCTGGATCACGGCGCTCGACAATGGCGCGCCGCTGGTCAAGGGCATCCCCAAGGTCATCGTCTGGTGGGCGGGCCTGGCGCTGGTGTCCGGCTTCGTCCTGGCCCGCACCCGCATCGGCAACTGGATCTTCGCCGTCGGCGGCGACGCCAACGCGGCCAAGAATGTGGGCGTGCCCGTGAAAACCATCAAGGTCTCGCTGTTCGTCTTCACGGCCTTCTGCGCCTGTTTATTTGCCACATTGCAAGTATTTGACGTGGGATCGGCCGCCGCCGACCGCGGCATGCAAAAGGAATTCGAAGCCATCATCGCGGCCGTCATCGGCGGCGCCTTGCTGACGGGCGGCTACGGTTCCGTCGTCGGCGCCTGCTTCGGCGCGCTGATCTTCGGCGTGGTGCAGATCGGCATTACTTATACGAATATCAATTCCGACTGGTTCCGTGTCTTCCTCGGCGTCATGCTGCTGATCGCGGTACTGTTCAACAACTTTGTCCGTGCCCGTGTCACGGAAGCGAGATAAGCCATGAGCGAATACATCCTTGCGCTGGAAAACATCAGCAAACGCTTCGGCTCCGTCATCGCCCTGCAAAACGTCACCTTGCGTTTGAAACCGGGCGAAGTACATTGCCTGCTGGGCGATAACGGCGCCGGCAAGTCGACCCTGATCAAGACCCTGGCCGGCGTGCACAAGCCCACCGATGGCCAATACCTGGTCGATGGCAAGCCCGTCAGCTTCAATTCGCCGAAAGAGGCGCTCGACCTGGGCGTGGCCACCGTCTACCAGGACCTGGCGCTCGTGCCCCTGCTGTCCGTGGCGCGCAATTTCTTCATGGGCCGCGAGCCGATCAAAAAGATGTTCGGCGTGCTGCCCGTGATGGATATGGACTATGCGGCCACCACGGCGCGCGACAAGCTGGCCGAAATGGGCATCATGGTGCGCGACCCGCACCAGGCCGTGGGCACCATGTCGGGCGGCGAGCGGCAATGCCTGGCCATTGTCCGCGCCATCCACTTCGGCGCCCGCGTGCTGATCCTCGACGAGCCGACGGCCGCGCTGGGCGTCAAGCAATCGTTCAATGTGCTGAAACTGATTTACAAGGCGCGCGAACGGGGCTTGTCCGTGATCTTTATCACCCACAATGTGCACCACGCCTATCCCGTGGGCGACTCGTTCACTCTGTTGAACCGGGGCAAGTCGCTGGGGACTTACACCAAGGAAACCGTTTCCAAGGATGAAGTACTCGACATGATGGCGGGCGGCGCGGAAATGCAAACGCTGATGGCTGAACTCGACGGTGTCACGATTTAAGGATAACCATGAATAACCCGACACAATTTGCCCAGGGCCGCGCGCTCGACGTGATCTGCCTGGGCCGCCTGGCGGTGGACCTGTATGCGCAGCAGATCGGCAGCACCCTGGAAGACGCCACCAGTTTCGCCAAATACCTGGGTGGCTCGTCCGCGAACATTGCTTTCGGCACGGCCCGGCTGGGCTTGAAATCGGCCATGCTGTCGAAGGTGGGCGACGATCATATGGGCCGTTTCCTGACGGACACTTTGGCGAAGGAGGGCTGCGACGTCAGCCACGTCGGCATCGACCGCGAGCGGCTCACTGCCCTGGTGATGCTGGGCATCAAGGATAAAAACACCTTTCCCCTGATTTTCTACCGTGAAAATTGCGCCGACATGGCCATCGACGCATCGTCGGTGGATGCGGCTTTCATTGCGTCGAGCAAAGCGTTATTAATCACCGGCACGCATTTTTCGACCGCCGCCATGCACGCCGTCAGCACGCAGGCATTGAAACTGGCCCGCGCGAATAACGTGCGCACCGTGCTCGACATCGATTACCGGCCCGTGCTGTGGGGCTTGTCGGGCAAGGCGGACGGCGAAACGCGTTTCGTCTCGAACGACGGCGTCACCCGCCACTTGCAGGCGATCCTGCCGCAGTTCGACCTGATCGTCGGCACGGAAGAGGAATTCATGATCGCCGGCGGCGGCGCGGACATCATGGCGTCCCTGCGCGCCGTGCGGGCCGCCACCCTGGCCACCCTGGTCGTCAAGCGGGGGCCATTGGGCAGCGCCGTCATCGACAGCGTGGTGCCGCAAAGCCTGGACGACGCCTATAACTACCGCGGCGTGCGCGTGGAAGTGCTGAACGTGCTGGGTGCGGGTGACGCTTTTCTCTCCGGTTTCCTGAAAGGCTGGCTGCGTGGCGAGGATTACGAGGCGTGCTGCCGCTATGCGAACGGCTGCGGCGCCCTCGTCGTGTCGCGCCATGGTTGCGCGCCGGCCATGCCGTCGCCTGTCGAACTCGATTATTTCCTGGCCAACGCGGCAAAACTGACGCAGCCGGACCAGGACGCCACCTTGTCGCGCCTGCACCGCACGACGGTGGCGCGCAAGGAGTGGAACGAGCTGTGCGTGTTCGCCTTTGACCACCGCACGCAATTCTTTGAGCTGGCGCAACAAGCGGGCGCGCCCGAATCGCGTATCTGCGCCTTGAAGCAATTGATGGTGCAAGCCGTGGCGCAGACGGAAACGGCCTTGCAACTGGCCGGCAAGACGGGCGTGCTGATCGATGGCCGTTATGGCGTCGACGCGCTCAACGATGCGACGGGGCGGGGCTGGTGGATAGGCCGTCCCGTGGAATTGCCCGGTTCCAATCCGCTGCAGTTCGACTGGGGCCGCTCCATCGGCTCGCATCTGCTCAGCTGGCCAAAGGAACACGTGATCAAGTGCCTGGTGCAACTGCATCCGGACGACGCCGTGGAAAACCGGCTGGAACAGGAAGCGCAGATCAAGGCCCTGTATGACGCGGCGCAAGTGAGCGGTCACGAACTGTTGCTGGAAGTCATACCGTCGGACGCCTTGCCGCACGGCGACGACACAGTCTTGCGCGCCGTCAAGCGCCTGTACAACCTCGGCATCTACCCGGAATGGTGGAAGCTGGAAAGCATGTCGGCCAAGCAATGGCAAGCCATCGATGCCCTCGTGCACGAGCGCGATCCGTATTGCCGTGGCGTCGTCTTGCTGGGCCTGAATGCGCCCATCGACAAACTGGCCGCCAGTTTTGAACAGGCCAGTGCCAGCACGACGTGCCGCGGCTTCATGGTCGGCCGCACCATCTTCCAGGAACCGAGCCGCCGCTGGCTGGCCGGAGAACTCGACGATGCGGGCCTGATCGCCGCAGTGCGCGCCAACTTCGAACAGCTGATCAGCTTGTGGCAGCGCACGCGCAACCGCCTGGAGCGTGCCGCATGAGCGCCACTGTCCGCTTGACCATGGCGCAGGCTTTAGTCCGCTACCTGTCCGTGCTGCGCACCGAGGATGGACAGCCCTTGTTCGGCGGCGCCTTCGCCATCTTTGGCCACGGCAACGTGGCGGGCCTGGGCGAGGCGCTGTACCAGTACCGGGAATCCTTTCCTACCTACCGCGCCCACAACGAGCAGGCGATGGCGCACTCGGCCATTGCCTATGCGAAAGCCTACATGCGCCGGCGCATGATGGCGGTGACCACTTCCATCGGTCCCGGCGCCACGAATCTGCTGACGGCCGCCGCGCTGGCGCACGTCAACCGCCTGCCCGTGCTGCTGTTGCCCGGCGACGTGTTCGTCTCGCGCGCGCCGGACCCCGTCTTGCAGCAACTGGAAGACGCCAGCGACGGCAGCGTCTCGGTCAACGATGCTTTTAAACCTTTATCGCGCTATTTCGACCGCATCGTGTATCCGGAGCAATTGCTGACCGCCTTGCCACGGGCCATCGCCGCCTTGACGGACGCGGCCGCTTGCGGTCCCGTGACCTTGTCCCTGCCGCAGGACGTGCAGACGATGGCGTATGACTATCCGGTCGACTTTTTCGAACCGAGAGTCGTGCGTTTCCGCTCCGTGCCGCCCGTCGAGCTGGAACTGGAAGAGGCCGCGTTGCTGTTGAAAAACGCGAAACAGCCGCTGATCGTGGCCGGCGGCGGCGTGTTGTACGGCAAGGCCAGCGCCGCCCTGCAGGCGTTTGCTGAGCGGCACGGCATTCCCGTGGCGGAAACCCAGGCCGGTAAAAGCTCCCTGCCGTGGAACCACCCATTGCAGCTGGGCGCCATCGGCGTCACCGGTTCGCCTGCCGCGAATGCGCTGGCGGCGGACGCGGACGTGGTGCTGGCCATCGGCACGCGCCTGCAGGATTTCACGACCGGTTCCAACTCCCTGTTTGCGCAGGCGCAACTGGTCAGCCTGAACGTCAACCGTTTTGATGCGCTGAAACGCCGCGGCCTGGGTGTGCAGGCGGACGCAACCCTGGGTTTGCAGGGCCTGTCGCGCCTGCTGGGCAACTGGAACAGCGCGGGCCAGTGGCTGGAGCGGGCGCAGCAGGCGGGGAGCGCGTGGCGCGATACCGTGCTGGCGATCACCGGCAAACGGGAAGTCGCCGGCTTGCCGTACGACGGCGAAGTCATCGGCGCCGTGCAGCGTTCATCTAAGGATTCCACCACCCGCGACATCGTCGTCTGCGCGGCAGGGACTCTGCCGGCCGAACTGCATAAACTGTGGAGAACAAGCACGCCCGGCGGCTACCACATGGAATACGGCTATTCGTGCATGGGCTATGAAATCGCCGGCGGCCTCGGCGTCAAGATGGCCAAGCCTGACTCGGAAGTGATCGTCATGGTGGGCGATGGCAGCTATCTGATGATGAATTCGGAAATCGCCACCTCCGTCATGCTGGACAAAAAACTGATTATTGTCGTGCTCGACAACCGCGGCTACGGCTGCATCAACCGCCTGCAGCAGGCGTGCGGCAATGCCTCGTTCAACAATATGTTGCCCGACAGCGCACCGCGCATCGACTTCGCCCTGCATGCGCAATCCTTGGGCGCATTGAGCGAGCACGTGGCCAGTATCGCAGAACTGGAGCAAGCCATGCTGCGCGCCCGCGAAGCTAGCCGCACGTATCTGATCTGCATCAATACGGACGACACGCGCACGACCGAGGAGGGTGGCTGCTGGTGGGAAGTGGCCGTACCCGAAGTCTCCACGCAAGCCGGCGTGCAAGCTGCCCGTGCCCGTTATGAAAACGATCGCCTGAAACAAAGGAATTGAAATGACTACATGGAATGTCAAGATCGGCATCAACCCGATTTCGTGGATGAACGACGATTTGCCGAGCCTGGGCGGCGAGACGCCTTTGGCGACGGCCCTGAAGGAAGGTGCTGAGATCGGCTACGTGGGTTTTGAGCTGGGCAACAAGTTTCCGAAAGATGCCCCGGCCCTGAACGCCGTGCTGGGCAAATATAATCTGGCCTGCGTCTCCGGCTGGTATTCGGGCCGGCTGGCGCACCGCAGCGTCGAAGAGGAGATCGCTTCCGTCGCATCGCACTTGCGCTTGCTTGCCGACAGCGGCGCCACCGTCATGGTCTACGGCGAAGTGGCCGACGCCATCCAGGGCGAAGCCCGTCCGTTATATAAACGTCCGCGTTTCCAGTCGCAGCAGCAGTGGCAGGACTACGCCGATAAACTCACGGCTTTTGCCGCCCACCTGCTGGCCCACGGCGTACGGCTTGCCTACCACCACCACATGGGCGCTTACGTGGAAACGCCGGCTGACGTGGATCAACTGATGGCCCTGACGGGGCCGGAAGTCGGCTTGTTGTTTGATACGGGTCATATCACCTTTGCCGGCGGCGACGCGCTGGCGGTTTTAAATAAGCATATCGATCGCATTTGCCACGTGCATTGCAAGGACGTGCGCCCCAACGTGGTGAAACTGGCGAGAAATGGCCACTGGAGTTTCCTGCAAGCGGTCATCAACGGCGCCTTCAGCGTGCCGGGCGACGGCTGCATCGACTTCCCGGCCATCCTGACGCGTTTGTATCTGCACGGCTACGAAGGCTGGCTGGTGGTGGAAGCGGAGCAAGATCCGGCCGTCGCGCCCAGCTATCAGTATGCGAAGATGGGCCACGATTACCTGGCACGCCTGGTCGACGCGATTCCGCGCCTGGGCCGGGAGGCGGCATGAGCCCGCTGCTGGTCAAGGCAAAGTCCGGTTCCACAATTGTCGAGGTGACACCGGCGTCGGCCGGCTGGACGCACGTGGGCTTTGCCGCGCACAGGTTGCAGGCCGGCGAACACATCAGCCTGGAGACGGGCAGCCGCGAGCTGTGCCTCGTCGTGCTGACGGGCACGGTCACCGTGCAGGCGGGCGATCACGTCTGGGAAGGCATCGGCAAGCGCGCCAGCGTTTTTGAAGACGTCTCGCCCTATGCCGTGTATGTGCCGCTGGAAACACAGGTCCGTATCACGGCCGTGAGCGCTGCCGAGGTAGCCCTGTGCAGCGCGCCAGCCGCCACCCACCGTCCGGCGCGCCTGATCGAGCCATCGAGCATGACGCGTTCCGTGCGCGGCCAGGGCGCGAATACCCGCTACGTGTGCGACATCCTGCCGCAGACGGAGGAAGCGGACGGCTTGCTGGTGGTCGAGGTGGTCACGCCGTCCGGCCATTCGTCGAGCTATCCGCCGCACAAGCACGACAGCGACAATGTGCCGCTGGAAAGTTCGCTGGAAGAAACGTACTACCACCGCCTCAATCCCGAGCAGGGTTTTGCCTACCAGCGCGTCTACACGGATGACCGCTCCATCGATGAAGCCATGGCCGTGGAAAACCACGACGTGGTGATGGTGCCCAGGGGCTACCACCCCGTCACCGTGCCGTATGGCTACGACGGCTATTACCTGAACGTGATGGCCGGCCCGAAACGCGTGTGGCACTTTAAAAACGACCCGGCCCATGAGTGGCTGATGCCTACCAAATAACAAGGATTCAAGATGACAACGCAACAGATTGGCCACTTTATTGGTGGCAACCCCATGGCCTCGCGCTCGGAGCGCACGAGCGACGTCTTCAATCCCGCCACGGGCGCGCCGTGACGGCGAAGGTATCGCTGGCCACTGCCGCCGAGCTGAACGCGGCCGTGGCCGCCGCCCATGCGGCGTTTCCCGCCTGGTCGCAGACCTCGCCCCTGCGCCGCGCCCGCGTCATGTTCAAATTTAAAGAGTTGCTGGAAGAACATTCCGACCAGCTGGCCGCCCTGATCACGGCCGAGCACGGCAAGGTGTTCACGGATGCGAAAGGGGAAGTGACGCGCGGCATCGAAGTGGTGGAATTTGCCTGCGGCATCCCGCAGATGATGAAGGGCGAGTATTCGGAACAGGTGGCCGGCGGCATCGACGCCTGGTCGATCCGCCAGGCGCTCGGCGTCTGCGTCGGCATCACGCCGTTCAACTTTCCCGTGATGGTGCCGATGTGGATGTTCCCGATGGCGATTGCCTGCGGCAACACGTTCGTGCTCAAACCGTCGGAACGCGACCCGTCGGCCAGCCTGCTGCTGGCGCAGTTGCTGACGGACGCGGGCTTGCCGGACGGCGTCTTCAACGTCGTGCAAGGAGATAAAGAAGCCGTGGATGGGTTATTGCACCACCCGGACGTGCGCGCCGTCAGCTTCGTCGGTTCCACGCCGATCGCCGAGTATATCTATGCGACGGGCTGCGCCCAGGGCAAGCGCGTGCAGGCGCTCGGGGGCGCGAAAAACCACATGGTCGTCATGCCCGACGCGGATATTCCCCAGACGGTCGATGCCCTGATGGGCGCCGCGTTTGGCTCGGCGGGCGAGCGCTGCATGGCCATTTCCGTCGTCGTGGCGGTGGGCAATGTGGCGGACCAGCTGGTGGAAGCCCTGGTGCCGCGCATCGCGGCGTTAAAGATCACGCAAGGCATGGATCTGTCGGCCGAGATGGGCCCCGTGGTGACGCAGGTGCACAAGGACAAGATCGCCGGCTACATCGCCACGGGCGTCAAGGAAGGCGCCAGGCTGGTGGCCGACGGGCGCGGCTTCGTGCTGCCCGGTCACGAGCACGGCTTTTTCCTCGGCGGCAGCCTGTTCGACCACGTCACGCCGGAGATGACGATTTATAAGGAAGAAATCTTCGGCCCCGTACTGTGCATCGTGCGCGTGCCCGATTTTGCCACCGCGCTGGACCTCGTCAATGCGCATGAATACGGCAACGGCACGGCCATCTACACGCGCGACGGCAATACGGCGCGCGAATACACGCACCGGGTGCAGGTGGGCATGGTGGGCGTGAACGTGCCGATTCCCGTGCCGATGGCCTTCCACAGCTTCGGCGGCTGGAAGCGCAGCCTGTTCGGCGACCACCATGCGCACGGCCCGGAATCCGTGCGCTTCTATACGAAGCAGAAGGCCGTCACCCAGCGCTGGCCGGCCTCGACGGCGGCCGGCGCCGAGTTCGCCATGCCGACACTGAAGTAAAATCCGCTGTAAAACCCGCTGGTTCGCTTCTTGCTTGATGCAATGGTTAACTATTTAGCCATTGCAGATCGCCCTCCATGACGTCCAGCCGTACCCAGCCTTTGCGCATCGTTGTCGTCAACACTATTGTCGAGCATGGCGTGCACGAGAATGCGGCCTTGGCTGCCCAGGTGCAGCGCGGCAATGCCTTGCGCATCGGCTTGCTGGAATCGGGGTACGACATCGTCGCCTCGCTTCCAGCCGACCTCTACCTTCCTGAGCGCATCGCGCAGTTGCAGCCTGATCTCATCATCATCGACGCGGAATCGGATGCGCGCGACGTGCTCGAACACATCGTCATCGCCACGCGCGACGAGCGCCGCCCCATCGTCCTGTTCACGGAAGACGGCGCCACGGCCAGCATCGACGCGGCCATGGCGGCCGGCGTATCCGCCTATATCGTGGCCGGCTTGCAGGCCGAGCGCATTCAGCCGGTGCTGAACGTGGCGCTGGCGCGCTTTCGCCAGGAAGAAAAACTGCGCGCCGAATTGCTCGACACGCGGCACAAGTTGCTGGAACGCAAGGTCATCGAGCGGGCCAAGGGCTTGCTGATGACGCATCATGGCTTGACGGAGGAGCAGGCTTACCAGCGCTTGCGCAGCATGGCCATGAACAAGAAACTCAAGCTGGCCGACATCGCCCAGCGCATCCTCGACGTGGAAGACTTGCTGGGATGAATCGTTCATTTCCTGATACATGCTGGTGCAATGCACCATCGCGGTGCGTTTCCCGCCGCCATCAACCGGGCATGCACGGGCACGGTCCTTGCTGCTGGAACAGCATGACCTTGCCCATGGCGGCGCGGCAAAACAGTATTTATCAGCAAGGAATGGTATGACAGAGCAAATGGGCAAAGAGACAGGGCAGGGCGTCCAGGTGTTGCGGACCCTGCAGCCAGAAAAACGGACGATACGCATCGGCTACCTGCCGCTGACCGATTGCGGCTCGCTGGTGATGGCGTCGAAGCTGGGCCTGGATGAAAAATACGGCATCAAGATCGAACTGAGCCGCGAAATGTCGTGGGCCGGCGTGCGCGACAAGCTGAACAGTGGTGAACTCGATGCGGCCCACGTCTTGTACGGGCTCGTGTATGGCGTGCAGATGGGCATCGGCGGGCAGCGGCACGACATGGCCGTCTTGATGAATCTCAATCACAGCGGCCAGGCCGTGACCCTGTCGGCGGCGCTGGCGCGCGACGGCGCCCACGATGGCCCATCCTTGGCGCGGCACATGCGGGCTGTGGCGCGTCCGTTTGCGTTTGCGCATACTTTCCCGACCGGCAACCACGCGATGCTGCTGCAATACTGGCTGGCCGCGCATGGCATCGATCCGCTGCGCGACGCGCGCGTGCTGACGGTGCCGCCATCGCAGATGGTGGCGGCCTTGCGCGCGGGCCAGATGGATGGCTTTTGCGCGGGCGAGCCGTGGGGCTACAAGGCCATCGTCGATGGCGTGGGCGTGACGGCCACCACCAGCGGCGCCATCTGGCCCGACCATCCGGGCAAGGTGCTGGGCACCAGCGCCGCGTTTGCGCACGCGCATCCGAACAGCTGCCGCGCCCTGATCGCCGCCGTGCTCGAGGCGGGGCGCTGGATCGACGCCAGCGATGCCAACCGGCTGGCCATGGCGGCTACCCTGGCCGAGCCCGCTTACCTGAACGCGCCGCAGGAAACGCTGGCGCCGCGCATCCTCGGCCATTACCAGGATGGCCTGGGCAAGACCTGGGACGAGGCGCACGGCTTGAAGTTCTACGGCGATGGCGCCGTCAATTTCCCGTACTTGTCCGACGGCATGTGGTTCATGACCCAGCACCGGCGCTGGGGCTTGCTGCGCGACGAACCCGATTACCTGGCGGTGGCAAGGCAAGTCAACCGCATCGACCTGTACCGCCAGGCGGCGGAAATGACGGCCACGCCATTGCCAGCGTCCCCCATGCGCAGCTCGACCCTGTGCGATGGCGTCGTGTGGGACGGCAGCGCGCCAGAAGCGTACGCGGCAGCGTTTGCCATCGGTCATTTTTTTTAATGGGAGATGTCATCATGGCGCAACTTGGAAGCGTAACCCTGGTCGGCGCCGGTCCCGGGGACCCGGACTTGCTGACGATCAAGGCGGTGAAGGCCATCGCGCGGGCCGACGTGGTGCTGATCGACGACCTCGTCAACCCGGCCATTCTCGCGCATGCGGCGCAAGGCGTGCGCGTGGTCGAGGTGGGCAAGCGGGGCGGCTGCGCTTCCACGCCGCAAGCGTTCATCGAACGCCTGATGCTGGCTGAGGCGCGCGCCGGCCTGCACGTGGTGCGCCTGAAAGGGGGCGACCCGTATTTGTTCGGGCGCGGCGGCGAGGAACGCGCCTACCTGCGCAGCCACGGCGTGGCCGTCGAGGTGATCCCCGGCATCAGCAGCGGCCTGGCTGCACCGTCCAGCATCGGCGTGCCGCTGACGCACCGCGGCTGGAGCCAGGGCGCGATCTTCGTTACCGGTCATGGCAAGGATAGCGCCTCGGAGCCGAACTGGCTTGCGCTGGCGCAAAGCGGCCTGACGCTCGTCATCTACATGGGCGTGGCCAGGGTGGCCGCCATCCAGGCGGGCTTGCTGGCCGGCGGCATGGCGCCAGGCACGCCCGTGGCCGTGGTGCAATCGGCCAGCCTGCCGGCGCAGCGCCAGTTGCTGAGCACTTTGCGGGAGCTGCCCGCCGACTTGCAGGCCAGCGGCCTGGGCAGCCCCAGCATCATCGTCGTGGGCGAGGTGGTGCGCTGCGCCGATGCCTGGGATGACCATGGCGCCTTGCTGGCCGCGACCGTCTGAGCCTGCCGGCGGCTAGCGGATCGGCAGGGCCACGGGGCGGATGGGCGCCGCGTCGCCGCCACGGAATTTCAAGGAGGCGCCGATGAAGGCAAACTGGTACACCTTGTCGCGCGACAAACCTTCCAGGTCGACCAGTTCCAGGATGGGCGTGCCCTGCTGCGCCAGCAGATACGTGTGTACGGGCAGGTAATTGTTCGCCACTTCGGACGGAAACGCCTCGAAACTGAGGTTGTCCGCGCCCACCACCATGGCGCCGCCATCTTCCACGAGGAATTTCGCCGCATCGAGCGACAGGCCGGGCGGATTGGCCATGTACGCTTGCGCCTGCTCATAATGCTGCATGCGGCCCGTGCGTATCAGCACCACGTCGCCTTTTTCCAGTGTGACCTTCTGTTTTGCCAGTGCCGCGCGCAAGTCTTGCCGCGTCACCCGGTAATTGTCGGGCAGTTGCGACAAGCCCTTGGCCACGGCCACGTCGATCAGCACGCCGCGCGCGACGATGGGCGGCAGTTTTTCAGCCCCCGTCACGGTCCAGCCCCGGTCGCCCAGGTATTGTTCCTCCGTAAAACCGTTCCAGATCTTGCCGTTCAAGCCGAAATGGTTGAGGGCGTCGATATGCGTGCCCATGTGCGCATACATGGACACGGCCGAGCCCGTGTAACTGACGTGGCGGTTCATGGCGTCGCCCACCTGCATCGAGTCGGCCACCACATTGCCCTTCGGCGTGTGCGTCATCCACATTTGATAGGGCGGGTCGCCTGCCGCCTGCCAGCTGGGCATGCCGACATAGAAATCGACGGCCAGGTCGTAGCTCTTGCCGCCGTCGATGCGGGCCAGGATGGCGGCGCGCGAGGCTGGCGTCATCAGGTTCAGGCGGCCGATCTCGTCTTTCGGACCCCAGGGGCTGATGCCCACTTCGGGCAGGGCGGCGGCTTGCGTCGTTCCTGCCAGCAGCGCCAGCAGCAGGGCGGTCAGGGTGGCGGATGGTTTGAACATGGTGTGCTCCTTGTGTCAGCGAAAGAAAGAAGCAACCATCATATTGTTTTTCATTTCAATGATAATCAGCGATAAAATAATAAGATATTCAACTGGAAGGAAAGAATGATGGATGTTCTCGCGCACATGCGCGTGTTTCGCAAGGTGGTCGAGCGCGACAGCTTCAGCAAGGCGGCGCTGGACTTGCACCAGTCGGCGGCCGCCATCAGCAAGCAGGTGCGCCAGCTCGAAGCGCGCCTGGGTACCGTGCTGCTGGTGCGCACGACGCGGCGCATGAGCCTGTCGGACGGCGGGCGTGCCTACTATCTTGAATGCTGCCGCCTGCTCGATGAAATCGACGCGCTGGAATTGGCCACGCGCGGCTGCGCCGGCAAGGTGGCAGGGCGGTTGCGCGTGAATGCGCCGCTGTCGTTTGGCCTGAAGGTGCTGTCGCCGCTGCTGCCGGACTTCATGACCCGTTATCCGGACGTCAAGATCGAGATGACCCTGGACGACCGCCTGCGCGACGTGGTGGGCGAAGGCTACGACGTGTCGCTGCGCATCCGCGCCGCGCTGGCCGATTCGACCCTGGTGGCGCGCCGCCTGGGCGACGTCGAGCAAATGATCTGCGCAGCGCCGGCCTACCTCGCCCGGCGTGGCACGCCAGGCCAGGCGCAGGATCTGCACGGCCACGACTGCCTGGCCTACCGGCTGGCCGACAGTCCCGGCGTCTGGCAGCTGGCCGGGCCGGAAGGGGCGAGCAGCATCGTGCTGCCCGTGCGCTTTTCCGCCGACAGCAGCCTGTTGCTGGCCGACATGCTGGTGGCCGGCATCGGCGTCGGTGCGCTGCCGTCGTTCGTCGCCGCGCCGCTGCTGGCCAGCGGCGCCCTGGTGCGCGTGCTGCCGTCGCACGCCATGGCCAGGCGCGGCGTGTATGCCTTGATGCCCGATGGACGCCACGTGCAGGAAAAGGTGCGCGCTTTCTGCGACTTCCTGGCCGGGGCGCTGCAGGGGGCCTAGGCGCCAGGTGTTTTCCAGGGTAACTATCATGCGCCCTTTTTTTCATGCACAGATGCGTCGGGCATGAGCTTTGATAGTATCCTCGTACTTGCTGGGCGGCGGGGCGCCGCACATTCGAGGAAACCGGAATAAGCGATCGACAATGCACACTTTGAGCAAGGGCGGGACGGCAGCGGGTATCAGAATCTGGGCGGGTGGCTTGCTGCTGGCCTTGGCGGTGGGCGGCGCGCTGTATGCGGGCGCGGCGCGCACGGTCAATGACGACGCCGAACAGCGTTTCGACAATCTCACGCATGGCGCCCAGCATAGCCTGATCACGCGCGTAAAAAGCTATTCCGACCTGCTGCGCGGCCTCGAAGCCCTGTTCCGCACCAGCGAGCATCTGACGCGCCGCCAGTTCCACGATTACGTGGCCGGCCTCGATATCGCGCGCCAGTTTCCCGCCATCGAATCGGTCAACTACGCGGTGGCCGTCCCATCGGCGCAGCGCGCCGCCTTCATCGAGGCCGTGCGCCGCGACACCAGTCTGGCACCGCGCGGCTATCCCGATTTCACCCTCCGCCCGCCCGGCGAGCGGCCGGAATACACGGTGCTCACTTACCTGGAGCCCGATTCCCTGCTGGGCGAGCGCATGGGCGTCGATATCGGCGCCAACCCGCTGGTGGCCCAGTCCTTGGCGCAGGCGCGCGACAGCGGCGAGGTCAGCGCGTCGGGGCAGGTGATCATGATCAAGGGGCCGCCCGCGCACGTGGGCCTGGGCATGCGCCTGCCCGTGTACCGCAACGGCATGCCGCAGGGCAGCGTGGCCGAGCGCCGCGCCGCCTACCAGGGCTCCGTCGGCATCGGCTTCGGCGTGGCCCAGCTGGTGCACAGCGCGCTCGAACGCAGCGCCCTGGAACCGCTGCACCTGACCCTGTACAGCGCCGCAGACCCGTTGCCGGCCAGCGGGACCCTGGCCATTACGCCGCAGGACCGGCTGCTGTTCAACGACGATGGCGACCTGGCGGCGCCGCCGCCGCAACCGGGCAGCGATGCCGCGTATTTCGACCAGGTGCTGCCCGTGGCTTACCAGGGCGGCCTGTGGAAAGCCCATTTCCGCGTGCGCAAGGCGGAGCTGTACAGCCCTTTCGACCGCTATTTCCCGTGGCTGGCGCTGGCCGTCGGCGTGGCCGGCACGCTGCTCGGTTATGGCTATATCTTTACCCTGTACCGTTCGCGCCGCAGCGCGGTGGCGCAGCGCACCCTGCTCGACACGGTGCTCGACAGCGTCGACGCCTATGTCTACATGAAGGACGCCGACCTGCGCTACCGCTACGTGAATGCGCGCACGGCGAAGATACTGGGCCGCCCGGCGGAGCAGCTGATCGGCCGTCAGGATGGTGAATTGATGCTCGGCGATGCGGCCGCCGCCGCGCAGCTGACCGAACGCCAGGTGTTCGACAGCGGCGCCAAGTTCGTCGGCGAGGAGCGCTTCGTCGATGCGCAGGGCCAGGTGCATCACCTGTGGAGCGTGAAGGTGCCGCTGGGCTTGCCCGGTCCCGTCACGGGCCTGATCGGCCTGTCCACCGACGTGACGGAACTGCACCGCCTGAAGGAGCAGGCCGACGCGGCCAGCCAGGCCAAGAGCGACTTCCTGTCGAACATGAGCCATGAAATCCGCACGCCGATGAACAGCATCATCGGCATGGCGCACCTGGCGCTGAAATCGGTGGCCGATGCGCGCCAGCGCGACTATCTGCAGAAAATCTTCCATTCGGGCCAGCACTTGCTGGGCCTGATCAATGACATCCTCGATTTTTCCAAGATCGAGGCGGGCAAGCTGGAGCTGGAGGTGCTGGACTTCCGTCTCGACACCCTGCTGGCGAACATCGCCAGCCAGCTCGGCGATGCGGCCGCCGTCAAGGGCCTGGCCCTGCAGTTCGATATCGCGCCGGAGCTGCCGCAGCGCTGGCGCGGCGACCCGCTGCGCCTGGAACAGGTCTTGCTGAACCTGGCCAGCAACGCCATCAAGTTTTCCGACAATGGCAGCATCTTCGTGCGCGTGCGCCAGTCCGAGGAGCGCGCCAGCCACAGCATGCTGCGCTTCGAGGTGCAGGACCGGGGCATCGGCATGAACCAGGAAGAGGTGGCGCAGCTGTTCCGTTCCTTCCACCAGGCCGACCCGTCGACCACGCGCAAGTATGGCGGCAGCGGCCTGGGGCTGGTGATCAGCAAGCAACTGGTGGAGTTGATGGGCGGCAAGGTGGGCGTGTACACAGCCAGCCGGGCCTGGGCAGCACCTTCTGGTTCACGGCGCGCCTGGAGAAAAGCGCGCAGGCCAGCGACGAGCGCATCGCCGAGGTGGAGCCGGAAGTGCTGGGGGTGATACGCGGCGCGTCCATCCTGCTGGTGGAAGACAACGTCTTCAGCCAGCAGGTGGGCTGCGAATTGCTGGAAGACGCCGGCGCCACCGTCTGCGTCGCCTGCAATGGCCGCGAAGCGCTGGAATTGCTGGCTCATCGGCGCTACGATTGCGTGCTGATGGACGTGCAGATGCCGGAGATGGATGGCTTCGAGGCGACGCGCCGCATCCGCGCCGACCCGCAGCTAGCCGGCCTGCTGGTGATCGCCATGACGGCCAATGCGGGCAGCGAAGACCGCGCCCGCTGCCTGGCGGCGGGCATGGATGAATTCGTGACCAAGCCGATCGCCCCGAATCTGCTGTTTCACCTGCTGGCGAAATGGTTCCGCTTGCGCGGAGGCATCGGCCATGCGCGCGCGGGCGACAGGCTGGTGGCCGTGCCGAAAACGCCGCCGTCGGACGCCTCGCCGGAGCCGCGCGACACGGCCATCCTCGACCTGGCCACGCTGGCGCTCACGTTCAGCAATGATGCAGTGAAGATGCGCAAGTACACCCAGCTGTTTCTCGACACGGCGCGCGACGGCATCGCCGAAATGGAGCAAGCCATGGCGCTGGAAGACCTGGGACGGCTGGCCGACCTGGGCCACCGCAGCAAATCGTCGGCGCTGGCCGTGGGCGCCCATGCCTTTGCCGGCCTGTGCACGTCGATCGAAGGCTTGCGCCGGGGCGGCGACCTGCAGCAGGCGCGCGCCTTGCTGACGGCGCTCGGGCCGGCGCTGGCGCAGGTGGCGGAACAAATTTCCATGGAATTTGCCGCCAGCGACGCTCCCTGACGCAGGCAGCGGCGATAATATGCGTTTGACGTCTGCGGCCACCCGGCCGCAGGCGCGGCAACCCATCGGATCAGCATGCATACTCCCGTCACGCCCGGCCTCCTCATCCTGCATGGCAACCAGCTGGAACAGCTGCGCGCCGCCGTCTTCCAGTGGCTGCGCCAGCACCCGCTGGCACCGCTGGAAACGGATATCTTCCTGGTGCAGTCGAACGGCGTGGCCGAGTGGCTGAAGATCGCCCTGGCCGAGGAAATGGGCGTATGCGCCGCCACGCGCATCGCGCTGCCGGCGCGCCTGCTGTGGGAAAGCTACCGTGGCATGCTGGGGCACGAGCGCGTGCCGCGCGTGTCGCCTTTCGATAAATCCCCGCTGACCTGGCGTTTGATGCGCCTGTTGCCGTCGCTGCTGGCCGACCCCGTGTTTGCGCCGCTGCGCTACTTCCTGGCCGATGGCGATAGCGAACGCCGGCTGCAGCTGGCCGAGCGCCTGGCCGATCTGTTCGACCAGTACCAGGTCTACCGCGCCGACTGGCTGGCCGACTGGGCAGCGGGGCGCGACCAGTTGCGCACGGCCCGCAATGAAGCCATCGCACTGAAGGAAGACCAGCGCTGGCAGGCGCAGTTGTGGCGCGCCGTGGCGGCCGATGTCGAGGCTTTCGAGCGCGACACGGGCCGCGCCGACATCCACGACGCCTTCCTGGCGGCGATCGCCGCCGGCGATGCACCCGCCGGCAAGCTGCCGCGCAGGGTGGTGCTGTTCGGCGTGTCGGCCCTGCCGTACCAGACCTTGCAGGCGCTCGCCGCGCTGGCGCGCCACACCCAGGTGGTGCTGGCCGTGCCGAATCCGTGCCAGTTTTACTGGGGCGACATCATCGACGGGCGCGACCTGCTGCGCGCGGAAAACAAGCGCCAGCGGCAGCGCAACGGCACCGACCTGGCGCAGATTCCGCTGGAAGAACTGCATGCGCACAGCCATCCGCTGCTGGCCAGCTGGGGCAGGCAAGGGCGCGATTTCATCCGCATGCTCGACGAATTCGACGAACACGCGCAAGCCGAAGGGCGCGACGACAGCCTGCGCATCGACCTGTTTGGCGAGGAAACGGGCGAAACCCTGCTGCAGCAGGTGCAGGTGGCCATCCGCGAACTGCGCCCGCTGGCCGAACATGAGCAAACGCCGCCCGGCGCCGGCGACCGCTCGATCGAATTTCACGTGGCGCACAGCGTGCAGCGCGAAGTGGAAGTGCTGCACGACCAGTTGCTGGCCATGTTCGCGCACAGCGCCGAGACGGGCTTGCGTCCGCGCGACGTGGTGGTGATGGTGCCCGACATCGACACGTTTACGGCTGCCATCCACGCCGTCTTCGGCCAGTACCGGCGCAACGACGAGCGTTTCATCCCGTTCGAGATCGGCGACGTGAAGGACCGCAGCGTCAACCCGCTGCTCGTCGCGCTCGAGTGGCTGCTGCAGCTGCCGCAGCAGCGCTGTCGCCAGAGCGAAGTGCGCGACCTGCTCGACGTGCCCGCGCTGGCCGCCCGCTTTGGCCTGCAGCCGGACGACCTGGCCACACTGGGCGCCTGGATCGAAGGGGCGGGCGTGCGCTGGGGCCTGGACCAGGCGCACCGCGCCGGCCTGGGACTGGGCGCGGCCGGGGAACAGAATGCGTGGATCTTCGGCGTGCGGCGCATGCTGCTTGGCTATGCCAGCGGCGATGGCGCCAGCTTTGGCGGCATCGAGCCGTATGCGGAAGTGGGCGGCCTCGATGCGGCGCTGGCGGGCTCGCTGGCGCAGCTGGTCGAGGCGCTGCTGCACTGGCGCACCGTGCTGGCCGGCGCGCGCACGCCGGCCGAATGGGGCGAACAGGCGCGCGCGCTGCTGGCGGCCTTCTTTGACGCCGACGACGAAGGCGACCGTTTGACCCTGGCGCAGCTGGAAGGCGCCTTGCAAGGCTGGCTGGAAACCTGCGAACACGCGGGCTTTGTCGAGCAGGTGCCCTTGTCGGTGCTGCGCGTGGCGTGGCTGGGCGCGCTGGACGAGCCGACCCTGAACCATCAATTCGTCTCCGGCGGCGTGACCTTCTGCACCCTGATGCCGATGCGCGCCGTGCCGTTCCGCGTGGTATGCCTGCTGGGCATGAACGATGGCGATTTCCCGCGCCGCGCGCCAAAGGCCGATTTCGACCTGCTGGCGCTGCCCGGCATGGCGCGCCCGGGCGACCGCTCGCGCCGCGACGACGACCGCTACTTGATGCTCGAAGCCTTGCTGGCCGCGCGCGACAAACTGTACGTGAGCTGGGTGGGGCGCAATGTGCGCGACAATTCCGAACAGCCGCCGTCCGTGCTGGTGTCGCAGCTGCGCGACTACCTGGCCGCCGGCTGGTCGCTGGACCGGCACCTGGCGTCGCTCACCACCGAACACGCGCTGCAGCCGTTCAGCCGCCGCTATTTCGAGGCGGGCGGCCTGCTCACCTATGCGCGCGAATGGCGCGTAGTCCATACCGATGCCGATGCGGCGGATGCGGACATGCAGGCCGCCGCGCTGCCGCTGGGCCCTTACGAACTCGATCCCGGCACGCGCCTGAAGCTGGGCGAACTGGCCAGCTTTTTGCGCCAGCCCGTCAAGTACTTCTTTCGCCGCCGCCTGAGCGTGTATTTTGCCGACGCGGCCATGCTGGGCGAGGATGAGGAGCCGTTCGGCCTGAATGCGCTCGAGCGCTATCTGCTGGAAGACACCATGCTCGATGACGGCGGTGCCGTCGAAGCGCTGGACGACGTGCGCGCCAGCCTGGAAGCGCGGGCAGGGAAACTGGCGCGCGAAGGCGTGCTGCCCATCGGCCTGATCGGCCGGCAGGTGCAGGCGCAGCTGGTCGAGGCGCTGGTGCCCGTGCGCAGCGCATGGCTGTCGCTGCGTGCCTCGTTCCCGTACGCGGCCGACAAGCGCGCCATCAACCTGCCGTTTGGCGAGCTGCAGATCGACGACTGGCTCGACAAATTGCGCAGCAACGGGCAGGAGACGGCCTGGCTGATGCAGATTTCCTCGAAAGTGACGGACAAGGGCGGCCTGGCGCGCGGCGACAAGCTGATGCTGATGTGGCTGCGCCAGCTGGCCGCCGCCGCCCTCGGCTTCCCCGTCACCGGCTACCTGGTGGCGCGCGACGCCATCGTCAGCATGGCGCCGCTCGATCCGGCCAGTTCGCGCGACGCGCTGGCGACCCTGCTGGCGCTGTGGCGCGAAGGCATGAACCATCCGCTGCCCACGGCGTGCAAGACGGGCCTGGCGCTGGTGCAGCAGGGCGACCCGCGCGCCGTGTATGACGGCGGTTTTGAACTGTCTGGCGAGCGCGATGAACTGTGCCTGGCGCGCCTGTGGCCCGAGTTTTCCGCGCTGGCGCTTGAAGAAGCGTGGGAAGACTGCACGCGCGAGCTGTATGGCCCGCTGGCCGACTGGCTGCAACAACACATTACGATCGACCCGATCAGCGCGCCCGATGATGGCGCGGGAGAAGAACAATGACGAGCCATCTGCTCAACCCCCTGGAATTTCCCCTGCACGGCTCGCGCCTGATCGAGGCGTCCGCCGGGCACCGGCAAGACCTGGACCATCGCCGCGCTGTACGTGCGCCTCGTACTTGGTCACGGCGTGGGCCACGGCGGCGAAGGCACGGCTTTTACCCGCCCGCTGCTGCCGGCCGACATCCTCGTGATGACGTTTACCCGCGCCGCCACGCGCGAATTGTCGAACCGCGTGCGCGAGCGCCTGATCGAGGCGGCCGCCTATTTTCGCCACGAATCTGGCATTGAATCCGGCGGCGGCGACCCGTTTCTCGACGCCTTGCTCGAATCCTATCCTGACGAGAGCGAACGGCAAAAGGCCGCGCACCGGCTGATGCTGGCCGCCGAGACGATGGATGAAGCGGCCATCTTCACCATCGACGCCTGGTGCCAGCGCATGCTGCGCGAGCACGCGTTCGACAGCGGCAGCCTGTTCGACGAAGAACTGGTCAGCGACGAACAAGCCCTGTTCGAGGATGCGGCCCACGATTACTGGCGCCAGCAAGTCTATCCGCTGGCACCGCAGGCGCTCGACGTGCTGCTGCTGGCCTGCTGGTCCGACGTCGGCGCGCTGAAGAAGGGCGCGCGCGAACTGGCGCGCCGCGCCGGCAGCATGCAGATGGCCGACGATGAGCCCTTATCGGTCCTGATCGCGCGCGAACAGCGGGCGCTGGCCGCGCAGCTGGCCACCCTGAAGGCGGGCTGGGTCGAGCGCACGGAGCAGATGGCCGTGTGGATCAACGACCACCGCGCCGCCAATCCCAAGTGTTTTAACGGCGTCAAGATGAAGCCGGAGAACCTGGCAAAGTGGTTCGACGGCTTGCGCCGCTGGGCGCAGGATCCGCTGTTGCTGCTGCCCGCCATCACGGCCAAGGCGTGGGAGCGCCTGACGCCGTTCGGCATCGAGGATGCGTTCGCCAAGAGTTTCACGGCGCAAGTGCCCGAGTGCTTCGAACATACGGAAGCGCTGGGGACGGCCCTGGCGGCCATTACGCCGCTGGCGCACAAGCTGCATCTGCATGCGGCGGCGGCCATCGCGCGGCGCATGGATCAGTTAAAACGCCAGTCGCGCCAGTTCGGCTTTGCCGACATGCTGCAGCGCCTGCACGACGCGCTGGCCGGCGAGAATGGCGCGGCGCTGCGCCAGCGCATCGTCGACCAGTATCCGCTGGCCATGGTCGATGAATTCCAGGATACGGCGCCTGCACAGTATCAGATCTTCAATTTGCTGTACCGCATTGCGGAGAATGATCCCGCGCAAGGATTGTTCCTGATCGGCGATCCGAAACAGTCGATCTACGGCTTTCGCGGCGCCGATATCCAGAGCTACCTGGCGGCGCGGCGCGCCACCACGGGCCGCCACTACCAGCTGGGCACCAATTACCGCTCGACGGCGCCCCTGGTGGCGGCCGTCAACCAGCTGTTCCTGCACGCCGAGCGCGCCGAAGTGCCGGCCGGCGCCTTCCGCTACCGCAAAAACGGTGAGAATCCGCTGCCGTTCGAGGCCGTCGACGCCAAGGGCCGCGACGAATGGCTGGTGAACGCCGGCGGCCCGCTGCCGGCGCTGCTGGCCGCCTGCGCCAGCGATGAAGGGCTGCGCGGCGACGGCTACCGCGAGTATTTCGCGCAGCATTGCGCGGAGCACATCGTCGCCATGCTGGGCGATGCGCAAGCCGGTTTCGACGGCCCCGACGGTTTTACGCGCCTGCAGCCGGCCGATATCGCCATCCTCGTGCGCGACCGCAAGGAAGCGGCGGCCATCCGACGCGCGCTGGCGCGCCGCCGGGTCGCCAGCGTCTACCTGTCCGACAAGGATTCCGTCGTCGACAGCGAGGAAGCTGCCGACGTGCTGCGCTGGCTGGCGGCGCTGGCCAACCCGCTCGACGGCGGCCTGGCGCGCGCCGCGTTTGCCACGCGCACCATCGGCCTGTCGCTGGGCGAGCTGGCGCGCCTGTCGAGCGATGAACTGGAGTGGGAGCGCCGGGTCGAGCAATTGAAGGCCCTGCACCTGATCTGGCAGCGCCAGGGCGTGCTGGCCATGCTGCGCCGCTTCATCCACGAACTGCAATTGCCCGCCATGCTGCTGCAGCAGACGGGCGGCGAGCGGCGGCTGACGAATCTGCTGCACCTGGCCGAATTGCTGCAATCGGCCAGCCGCCAGCTCGATGGCGAGCAGGCGCTGATACGCTGGCTGGCCGAGCAGATCGCCGGCGAAGGCGAGGGCGGCGACGAGCGCGTGCTGCGCCTGGAAAGCGATGCGGAGCTGGTCAAGGTCATCACCGTGCACAAATCCAAGGGTCTCGAATACCCGCTCGTGTATCTGCCGTTCGCCGTCACGGCGCGCAAGGTGGATAAACGCAACCGCAGCTTCTTCGAGTATGCGGGCGAGGATGGCGAACGCCGCCTCGACCTGTCTTTGTCCGACGAAGCCATGGCGGCGGTCGAAGAGGCGCGCATCGAGGAAGACCTGCGCCTGCTGTACGTGGCCCTGACGCGCGCGCGCCACTTTTTGTGGCTGGGCGTGGCCGCCCAGGCGGCGCGCAAGGCGGGCGAGAACACCCTGCACGAATCGGCGCTCGGCTATTTGCTGACGGGCGGCGACAAGCTGCCGGCGGAGCAGCTGCTTCTGCGCTGGCAGCAGGTGGCGGGCGATTGCGACGCCATCTACGTGAGTTCCCTGGCGCAGCCCGATGCCTGCACGGTGCTCGACCGCATCGAGCGGCGTCCCGAGCTGCGTCCCGCGCCCGTGTTCACGGGCGAATTCGAGCGCGACTGGTCGGTGGGCAGCTTTACCTCGCTGACGCGCCAGATCGGCGCCGTGGCGGCCGCGCACGTGCCGCAGCGGGCGCTGGAAGAGACCCTGCTGGAAGATGGCACGGCTGTGGCAGTGGCCGCGCCGACGCCTATGGGCGACGCGCCCTGGCACCGCTTCCCGCGCGGTTCCGTGCCCGGTAATTTCCTGCACGAGCAGCTCGAGTGGATGGGCAGCGAAGGCTTTGACGGCGTCCACGATGCCAATTTCGACACGCGCCTGGCCGCGCGCTGCGAACGGGCTGGCTGGGGCCACCGCCAGGAAGACGCCATCGCCTGGCTCCGGGAAATTGCCGTCACGCCGCTGCCGCTGCTCGATGCATCGCTGTCGCAGCTGGACAGCACCCTGTCCGAGATGGAGTTCTGGTTCCCCAGCGAGCATTTGTCCACGGGCGCGCTCGACCAGCTGTGCACGCGCTTGCTGCTCGACGGCGCGCCGCGTCCCGTGCTGCCGCGGCGCCAGCTGCACGGCATGCTGAAAGGCTTTGCCGACCTGGTCATCGAAAGGGAGGGGCGCTACTGGGTGCTCGACTATAAGTCGAACGCGCTGGGCGCCAGCGACGCCGCCTACCACACGCAGGCGCTGGCGGCCGGCATGGCGCAGCACCGCTACGACATCCAGGGTGCCATCTACATGCTGGCCCTGCACCGGCTGCTGAAAAGCCGGCTTGGCGACGCCTACGACCCGGCCGAACACCTGGGCGGCGCATCTTCTGTCCTCCTGCGCGGCATAGCGAACGCGGACACGCATGGCTGCTACTGGCTGGCGCCGCAGCTGGAACTGCTGGACGGCCTCGATCAACTGTTAGAAGAAACGGAACACCATGCAGCATGACGCGCAGACGGACGCTTTGTTTACCCATGTCGACGGCATCGCCGGGGATGGCCATCTGCGCCGCCTGAGCGCCGCCTTTGCCCGCTTCATTGCCAGCCTGGACGAGGGGGCGCCGCATGCGCCCGCCGTCGCCGTCGCGTGCGTGGTGCTGTCCGAGCTGGAAGGGCGGGGCCACAGCTGCCTGATGCTGGCGGACCTGGCCAGCGAACCGTCGCAGCTGCTGGGCTGGAGCGAGGAATTGTGGCATGGCGTGCTGGCCGTTTCCGGCCCGCTGCCGGACAGCGCCGCCGGCTGGCACGCGCTGCTGGCCGGCGCGCCGCAGGTGTGGCGCGTCGGTGCGCCCGACGTGAAACAGCCGCTGGTGCTCGACGGCGACCGCCTGTACCTGCGCCGCTACTGGCGCGACGAGACACTGGTCGGTGAAAAGATCGCCGTGCGGGCGCAGGATTTGACGAATCCGCCGCTGGCGCAGGTGCGGCAATGGCTCGATATCCTGTTCGACCAGCCCACGCAGGATGGTGGCCCGGACTGGCAAAAGGTGGCGTGCGCCGTTGCCCTGCGCGGCAAGGTGGCCATCATCACGGGCGGCCCGGGCACGGGCAAGACGTACACGGTGGCCAGTTTGCTGACCTTGCTGTTTGCCGTCTCGCCGCAGCCGGAGCAGCTGCGCATCGCGCTGGCCGCGCCCACGGGCAAGGCGGCCGCGCGATTAAAACAGTCGATCGACAAGGCGCTCGAAGGCCTGGCGGCCAAGGCGGGCGGCGCGCTGCCCCTGCTGGAACTGGCGCGGCGCATGGGCGCGGCGCGCACCCTGCATAGTTTGCTGGGCGCGCGGCCTGACACGCGCGCCTTTGCCCACCACGCGGGCAATCAGCTCGACGTCGACGTGCTGATCGTCGATGAAGCGTCGATGGTGCACCTGGAAATGATGGCGTCCGTGCTCGACGCCTTGCCGCCCACGGCGATCCTGATCCTGTTGGGCGACAAGGATCAATTGGCGTCCGTGGAGGCGGGCGCCGTGCTGGGCGACTTGTGCCACGACGCGCAGGCGGGCGGCTACACGGGGGATACCATCGCGTATGCGCAGGCGGCCAGCGGCGTAGCCATTCCCGCCGCTTTTGCGGGGAGCGCCGGCGCGCTGGCGCAGCAGACGGTGATGCTGCGCCACAGCCACCGTTTCAGCGGTCCGATCGGCGAACTGGCGCTGGCCGTGAATGGCGGCAGGCCCGATCTGGCCAAGGCGTGTTTTGCCGCCGACAGCGGCGGCCAGCTGGCGTGGAGCGTGCCGGCGCAGCAGGAAGACGTGCTGCGCCTGGCCTTGCGCGGACGTCCTGATGCGCCGGGCGGCTATCAGCCCTACCTGGCGCTGGTGCATGCCGGCGAGGCGGCGTACGCGCGGCATGACGACTGGGTGCGCGCCGTGCTGCACGCTTTCGAGTCGTTCCGCATCCTGTGCGCCGTGCGCGAAGGCGAGTGGGGCGTGGCGGGCCTGAACACGGCCATCGAGCTGCGGCTGGAAAAGGAAGGGCTGATACGCCGCAGCGAGTGGTATGTGGGCCGTCCCGTGATGGTCACGCGCAACGACTACGGCACGGGCGTGTTCAATGGCGACATCGGCCTGACCTTGCACGACCCTGCGCGGCCGGGATCATTGCGCGTGTACTTCCTGGAAGGGGATAATGTGCGCAGCGTGCTGGCCACGCGTTTGCGCCACGTGGAAACGGCGTTCGCCATGACGGTGCACAAGTCGCAGGGTTCGGAATTCCGCCATACTGTGCTGGTGCTGCCGCAGGAGGGCGGCGCCATGCTGGCGCGCGAACTGGTCTACACGGGCATCACGCGCGCCCGCGATTTCTTCACCCTCGTTTCGCCCACGCAGGCGGTGCTGTTCGACGCGATCCTGCGCCGCACGCAGCGCGCCAGCGGGCTGCGGGGCTTGATCGGCTGATTTATTTCGCCAGCTTCGCCTTGGCCACCAGCGCCTGCACCACTTGCAGGGTGGCTTGCTCCACGTCCTGGCGCGGCAAGCCCGGGTTGGCGCCGGCGACCAGCGATGGATTGGTCAGGTAGCGCCCGCCCACGATCAGGGTGGGCGTGCTGTCGACCTGGTAGCCGGCGGACAGGCGGGGCAGATTTTTCAGCCTGGTCTGCACGCCAAACGACTGGTAGGCGCCTTCGAAGGTCGCCTTGTCCAGGCCATTTTTCAGCGCCCAATCGAGGTTGTCGCTGTCGCTGGCGAGGCGTTTGCGCTCCACATGCCAGGTGTGCATGACTTGCGCGTGCAGCGTCTCTTCCTTCTTCAGCGCTTCCAGGGTCAGGAACAGATGCGCTTCCGGATCGTTTGCCGGCGTGTGCGGCAAATGGATGCGGCGGAACGACACCGTGGCGGCATTTTCCTTGAGCCAGCGCGCCAGGCCCGGCTCCAGCGCGTTGCAGGCGGGGCAGTGGTACATGAAAAACTCGATCACTTCCACCTTGCCCGGCGCCGCCTGCACGGGCTGCGGCGTGGCCAGCACCTGGTATTCCTTGTCAGGCACGGGCGCTTGCGGCGAGGCGAAGGCGCTGGAGATGGCGAAGCTGGCGCAGGCCAGGACGACGTGGTGCAAACGCATGGAAGCTCCTTTGAAAAGATTGACTATGAGGCAATCGTTGTAGAGCGTCAACGTCTGATGGTGTTGCTTTGATGTAATAAATGCTTATTATTCCGAATATTGAATAATATCGTTCCGATTTTTGTGTGAAAATGGCAGCAGAGTGTGCGTGGCTCAGCCGCTGGTTCACACCATAAAAATCACCACAAGGAGTACACCATGTTTTCATCGTTGCGCACGCGTCTGGTGCTCATTTGCGTTTCCATCGTCGTGCTGTCCATGCTGGCCTTGTCGGTCGCCAACTACGTCACTACGCGCAACAGCATGCTGGCGTCGGCCGACCAGCAGATGCAGCAGCTGCTGCAAAGCCAGTCGGCCGTGCTGGCGCAATGGGTCGACGGCAAGAAAAAGGTCATGGCATCCGTCGTGATGTCGGCCGAGACGCCCGATCCGCTGCGCGCCTTCCAGATTGCGGAAAAGGCCGGCGATTTTGCGGAGGTGTTCATCGGCTACGCGGACAAGCGCTCCGTGTTTACCCATCCGGGCCGTCCGGCCGATTTCGATCCCACGGCGCGTGCCTGGTACACGGACACCGTCAAGGCGGGCGTGCCGATGCTGACGCCGCCGTACGTGGACGCGGCCAGCCACAAGCTGGTGGTGTCGTTTACGGCGCCCGTCGGGCCGAAAGAGGCGCTGCTGGGCGTGGCGGGCGCGGACGTGCTGCTCGATACGGTGATCGCCAACGTGGTGGCGATCAAGCCGACGCCGCACAGCTTTGCCTTCCTCGTCGACCAGAGCGGCACCATCATCGCCCATGCGGACAAGGAACTGAGCCTGCAGCCGGTGGCGAAACTCGATGCGGCGCTGTCGGCCGCGCAGGTGAACCGCCTGGAAAGCGCACGCCAGAGCGAGGCCGTGCGCCTGAATGACCGCGACGGCATGCTGTATGTGACGCGCGTGGCCGGTACCGACTGGCTGCTGGCCGTGGTGCTGGACCAGCAGGAAGCCATGCAAGCCTTGCAGACGATGCTGACGACGGCCACCGTCACGGCCGTGCTGCTGACGGGGCTGGCGGCGGTGCTGCTGTCGCTGCTGGTCTTTAAAATGCTCAAGCGCCTGGAACTGGTGCGCGACGCGCTCGACGACATCGCCTCGGGCGAGGGCGACCTGACGCGCCGCCTCGACGCTTCCGGCGTGGATGAACTGGCGCAGATCGCGGATGCCTTCAACCGCTTCATCGACAAGATCGCCGCCGTGCTCGTGAAAATCCGCACGGCCAGCGAATCGGTCAAGGTATCGTCGTCGGAAATCGCCGCCGGCAACCAGGACCTGTCGTCGCGCACGGAACAGCAAGCGAGCTCGCTGGAAGAGACGGCCGCCTCGATGGAAGAGCTGACGTCCACCGTCAAGCAGAACGCGGACAATGCGCGCCAGGCCAACCAGATGGCGCAATCGGCGTCCGGCGTGGCCAGCAAGGGCGGGCAGGTGGTGGCGCAGGTGGTCGACACCATGGCCTCGATCAATGATTCGTCGAAGAAGATCGTCGACATCATCAGCGTCATCGATGGCATCGCCTTCCAGACGAATATCCTGGCCCTGAATGCGGCCGTGGAAGCGGCGCGCGCGGGCGAGCAGGGACGCGGCTTTGCCGTGGTGGCGACGGAAGTGCGCAGCCTCGCCCAGCGCTCCGCGGGGGCGGCAAAGGAAATCAAGCTGCTGATCGACGATTCGGTGGGCAAGGTCGATTCGGGCGCGCGCCTGGTCGACGAGGCGGGGGCGACGATGCAGGAAATCGTCGACGACAGCGTGCGCCGCGTGACCGACATCATGGGCGAGATCACGGCCGCCAGCGTCGAGCAAAGCTCTGGCATCGAACAGGTGAACCAGGCGATCGCGCAAATGGACCAGGTGACGCAGCAGAACGCGGCCCTGGTGGAAGAGGCGGCCGCCGCGGCGGAAAGCCTGCAAGACCAGGCCAGCACCCTGGCGCAGGTGGTGGGCGTGTTCAAGCTCGATGACGGGCAGGCTCCGGCGGCCGTGCCGCATGCCGCAAGGCCCGTGGCGCGCGCGCCGGCTCCGGCGCGCATCGCGCAGGCGCCAGCGTCCAGGGCCGCGGCGCAGCGCAAGCCGGAAGCGAGCGAGGAGTGGGAAACGTTCTAAGCAGCGTTCAGGCGCGCCGGGGCGCCAGGGTCGGTGCCATCTGCTTGGCCACCTCGAAAAAAGCGTTGGTGGCCGGCGTGTTCTGGCGCCGGTCGCGCACGGCCAGGCCCACCTTGCGGCTGACGGGCGGATTTAACGGCAGGGCCACCAGTTCCGGGTATTGTTCCCGCAAGCGCTGCGGCAGGGCCAGTTCGGCGACGATGGAGACGCCGTCGCCGCGGCTGACCATGTCGAGGATGGTAATCACCTGGCTGATGCGGTAGGGGACATTGGGCTGCAGCCCCGCGTTGGCGAACAGCGGTTCGATCAGGCAGGCGCAGCCCGCCTCGGACATGATGAACGGCCCTTCGCACAGCTGCGCCAGGGTGATGGCCGTTTCGCTGGCCAGCGGGTGGCTGCGCGGCACCAGCGCCATCATCTGGTCTTCCACCAGCGGCGCCGTATCGAAACGCTCGTCGGGCAGCACGACGAAGCCCACATCCACGCGGCGTTCGCGTATCCACTGCACCACTTCATGGTCGGCGCCTTCGTCGATGCGCAGGGCGATGCCCGGATAGCGCAGGCGGAACTGCGCCGTGATGGCCGGCAGCAGATTTAACGACGAAGTGGGGCCGAAGGAGCCGATGCGCAGGCTGCCCCTGGCGCTGGCCCAGCACGTCGGCCGCTTCCTGGCGCATGGCTTCGGATAGCCCCAGGATTTCGCGCGCCCGCACCAGCAGCTGGCGCCCCACGTCCGTCAGCTCGGCCGACGCCTGGTGGCGCACGATCAGGTCCACGCCCATCTCCCTTTCCAGCGCTTTTAACGCGTGCGAGACGGCCGACTGGCTGATGCCCAGCTGCGCGGCGGCGGCGGAAAAGCCGTGCAGCTCGGCCACCAGGGTAAAGATTTCCAGTTGCGTGAAGGTCATCTGTGGTTTTCCTGTGCTATGAGTTTTTGCTCATTATTTCATGAGTTGATATTAGTATTAATATATAAGTGTACACCACCCGCCGCGCAAACGGCCTCACAGGAAATTCCATGTCTTCATCCGCCTTGCCCTCTGCCGCCTTGCCTGCCGCGCAATCGCCGCTCGTCTACCTCAAACTGATTTTCGTCGCCCTGTTCTGGGGCGGCACCTTTATCGCGGGCCGCGTGCTGGCGCAGCAGATGCCGCCCATGACGGCTGCCAGCGGGCGCTTCGGCGTGGCCGTGCTGCTGCTCGTCGT
The DNA here is from genome assembly GCF_056037845.1 of Janthinobacterium sp. TPC_1. Taxonomy (NCBI): domain Bacteria; kingdom Pseudomonadati; phylum Pseudomonadota; class Betaproteobacteria; order Burkholderiales; family Oxalobacteraceae; genus Janthinobacterium; species Janthinobacterium sp. TPC_1. Next base: position 4,111,687 of record NZ_CP195157.1, read on the forward strand.
GCTGGCGTGGAAGCTGGAAGGGGGCTTGCCGCGCCTGAACCGCAAGCAGCTGGCAACGACGGCCGCGCTGGGCCTGACGGGCATCTTTTTATACAACCTGTGCTTCCTGGCGGCCCTGTCGCGCATGCCGGCCGGGCGCACGGCCCTGTTCGTGGCCCTGAACCCCATCGTCACGGCGCTGGCCTCGGCCATGCTGTTCCGCGAACGGCTGGGATCGTTCAAGTGGCTGGGCATCATGCTGGCGTTTTGCGGCACGGCCATCGTCATCACGCGCGGCGATCTGGCCGGCGTGCTGCACGGCACGGGCGGCGGCATCGGCATGGGCGAAGTGTTCATGTTTTGCGGCATTTCCAGCTGGGCCGCCTATACCCTGATCGGCAGAGTGGCGCTGAAGGGCCTCTCGCCCATTGCCGCCACCACGTACGCGTCGATGTGGGGCCTGGCCTTCTTGCTGGTCGGGGCGGTGGTGGAATTCCCGACGGTGCCGTGGCACAGTTTCGGCTGGCAAGTGTGGGCCGCCATCGGCTACCTGGGCGTGTTCGGCACGGTGATCGGCTTTGTCTGGTATTACGAAGGCGTCAAGGCGGCGCTGGGCCCGTCGCGCACGGCCGTGTTCAACAACCTCGTGCCCGTGTTCGGCATCGTGCTGGCGGCGGGGCTGCTGGGCGAACCGGTGCTGGCCTCGATGCTGGTGGGCGGCGCGGTGACGATAGCCGGTGTGGTGATGACCAACCGGCAAGCGAAGTAATTATTTGGCGCGGCGGCGCTTCGAAGGCTTCGCCGGCGCCTTCTTGTGCCGGCTGACGGATGCGCGCATCACTTTCGGCTCTTCGATGCCGTTTTCGGCCGCCAGCATGCGGCGGATGTTGACGGCATCCATGGCGCGCACGGAATTGGCGCGCGCGTTGAGCAGGATCATGGTGGCGAACTTGCCGGCCGACTTGATGCGCATGATCAGGCAGCGGCCCGCTTCATTCGTGTAGCCCGTCTTCGACAGGCCGATGTCCCAGCCCTTGGCGCCCACCAGGCGGTTCGTGTTGTGGTATTCCACGTCGCGGCCCTTGATCTGGATCACGTCCTTCGAATCGGTGGTGATGCGGCTGATTTCCGGGTAGCGCGAGGCGGCCACGGCCATCTTGACGAGGTCGGCCGCCGTCGACTGGTTATTCGGCGACAAGCCCGTCGGCTCTTCGATCACGGTCTGGCGCATGCCCAGGGCCTTGATCTTGGCGTTGACGGCCACGGCAAACGCCGTCGGGCCGCCGGGGAAGGTGCGCGCCAGCGAGGCGGCGGCGCGGTTGTCGGACGACATCAGTGCCAGTTGCAGCACGTCGTGGCGGCTCAGGGTGGCACCCACTGGCACGCGCGAAGTGCTGTGTTTCAAGGTATCGACGTCCTCGCGGTCGATGCTGATCTCTTCCTGCATATTCGCCTTGGAGTCGAGCACGACCATGGCTGTCATGAGTTTGGTCAGCGAGGCGATGGGCACTACCACGTTGGAATTTTTTTCAAGCAAGACTTTGCCTGTGCCGTCTTCGACCACCAGAATCGACTGGGAACCGAAGGGCACGGCGATGGCCGCTGTCGAAAGCGTCATCAGCACCGCGGCGAACATTTTTTTGAGCATGGGATTGTATGTGGGAAAGCAGTTTTGGGGCGCCATCGTGGGCGCTGCGCGCAAATCCGGAAGCGGGCCGCGCGGGGACGCGGCGTGTATCTCGGAGGCAATATTTGCCAAGCTTAAACAATACCATTAAAGATCAAGCGATGTCTACGGAATCAGGGTGCCACAGGCGGCGTTGCGGCCAATTTGGCAAATAAATGGGGCTATTCTTGCCGTAGTGAAAATTGTTGCGCAATTGTTGATTTCATCTTGGAAACTTCGTATGATTTCAGCAAGATTGGCAGCCTTGGCCGGGCAGGCACGGCGCGCGCGTCGTCGTTGATGCCTGCCGCTTCGTGCTTCGTCGCCCCGCGCTAGGTCCCGCAACCGGGGCGCCGTAGACTGCGTTCATGCCTGATTGATACGACAAGGAGAACGCAGCATGTGGAAAAAATTTGCCGGATGGTATCGCTGTTACGACGATGAAACCCTCAGGGTGCTTGCGCATCCGGACACGGCGGCCCAGTTGCCGCAGGGCTGGCGGCGCTGGGTGGCGTTGCGGCTGGCCACCCTGACGCCAATCGAGCGCCAGCAATTCCATGCCTTCATGCTCAAGTACCGGGGCGCCGGCTTTTACCTGGCTGCGGTCAGGCTGGTGCTGTTGTTTAGCATTCTCGGCGTCGCGCTGCACCTGCTGCTGCCGGACAGGGTAGGCTGGAGCAAGGCCTTGGTGCTCAGCAATATTCTCGGCCTGGCGATGGCCTGGGGCGTGCTGGGCGTCTGGTTCAATTACCGCAAGCTGGCGCAAAAGAAATTCAAGGTGCTTTACTGCTGCTTGTGCCCGCCCTGGCAGGTGTGGCGATTGGCGTCCTGCGCGCCATGCTGGAAGGTGATAGTTCCATCGGTCCGGCGCTGGAGCACGGCGTGCGCGTGGGCGGCTGGGCCGCGCTGACGACAGGGCTGGTCTACATGGTGCCGATGACCATCGTCGTTCTCTGGCGCAACCGCCAGTACGAAGCGCTGACCCTGCAGTTGCAGCAAGATGCCGAGCGCGACCGCCTGGCGCGCGAGCTGAGCGAATCGCAGCTGCGCCTGCTGCGCGCGCAGATCGAGCCGCATTTCCTGTTCAACACCCTGGGCGCCGTGCAGCAGCTGGCCGAGCAGGGCGCGCCCAGGGCCGCGGCGCTGACGTCCGACCTGATCGCCTTCCTGCGCGCCAGTCTGGCGGAAATGCGCAGCGAGCACGTGCCCTTGCAAAGCGAATTCGAGATGGTGGCCGCCTACCTGCGCGTGATGCAGGCCCGCCTGGGCTCGCGCTTGCGCTTCAGCCTGGACTTGCCGGCAGAGCTGGCGCAGGCGACGATACCGAGCATGATCTTGCTGACCCTGGCGGAAAACGCCATCAAACATGGCATCGAGCCATCGTTGCGTGGCGGCGAGATCGTTATGTCGGCCGCGCTCGCCGGCGATGGCAGGCTGCGCCTGCGCGTGCAGGACAGCGGCATGGGCTTGCCGGAAGACGGCGCGGGCAGCGCGCCCGGAGGCGGCCTGGGCCTGGAAAACGTGCGCAGCCGCCTGTTGCTGTCCGATCCGTCCGCCAGCTTGAGCCTGCGCGGCGGCGAAGAGGGCGGCGTGATCGCTGAAATAGTGTTGCCCATTAAAATTGCATCCAGCCTGAAAGACTCCGCCGCATGAACGCCACCATCCTGATCGCCGAAGACGAACCGCTGATGCGCGAGCGCCTGCAAATGCTGCTGGCGCAAGCCTGGCCCGAGGCGCGCGTCGTGCTGGTGGCGGAAAACGGCAACGATGCCTGGGACGGTTTCCTCGAACATGAGCCGGACGTGGTCTTCCTCGACATCCGCATGCCGGGCCTGTCGGGCCTGGAAGTGGCCGAGCGCATCGGCACGCGGGCCCACGTGGTATTCGTCACGGCCTATGACCAGTACGCCGTCGACGCGTTCGACGCGGGCGCCGTCGACTACCTGTTGAAACCCGTGCAGGGCGAACGGCTGGCGCGGGCGCTGGCCCGCCTGCGCGACAAACTCGGCGCCCAGCCGGCCGACATGGCCTATTTGCTGCAGTCGCTGCGCGCCGCCTTGCCGGCGCCGCCGCGCGAAAAACTGAAATGGATCAAGGCCAGCGTGGGCAAGCAGATCCGCCTGATCGACATCGACGATGTGCTGTTCTTCCAGGCGGATACCAAGTACACGCGCGTGGTGCTGGCCGGCTCGGAAGCGCTGGTGCGCACGCCGCTGAAGGATTTATTGGGGGGACTTGATCCGGAACAGTTCTGGCAAATTCACCGCGGCACGATGGTCAACGTGAAAGCCATCGAAGCGGCCGAGCGCATCGACGCCGAGCGCATGCAGGTACTGCTGCGCGGCAGCACGGAAAAGCTGCCCGTCAGCCGCACGTTTACGCATTTGTTTCGCGACTAGCCCGCAAGGCAAACGCCCCGCATCTGGGGGGGGGCGGGGGTGGTGATGGAGGCGGCGCCGCGCCTACTGGATCTTGGCGATCGACACTTCCGTCGATTTGACCAGCGCGATGACTTCGCTGCCCACTTTCAGGTCCAGATCCTTGATCGAGCGCGAGGTGATGACCGAGGTGACGATGCCGTGCGGCGTTTCCACGTCCACTTCGGACACGACGGGCCCAAAGATGATTTCCTTGATCTTGCCGCGAAACTGGTTGCGTACATTCACTTCCGAGATAGCCATGATATTTCCTTTGTGCCCGTAATACGCCGTGCGGCGCGACATGGCCAGAGTACGGCGCGCGCGTGGTTTTGACCACGAATCGATGCGCATATCGATATGCGCAAAGTGTGCGGCAGCGCTGGCGCAAGCATATTATTCGCCTATACTCGTTTGCATTGACCAGGAGGTTTGCCATGCGCCCATTGCCTTTGCTGCTGCTGTTGCCCTCATTTGCCGTGCTGGCGCAACCCACTGCCGCCCTGCAGCCGATGGCTTTCCTGGCCGGGCATTGCTGGAAGGGCGAATTTCCTGGTGGCAAGCAGACGGATGAGCACTGTTTCCAGTGGCTGTATGGCGGCCGGATGCTGCGCGACGTGCACACGGTGCGCAGCCCCGGCAAGCCCGATTACGTGGGCGAAACCACGTATTACCACGATGCCGTCGAAGGCAAGGTAGCCTTTCTGTATGTGGAAAACAGCGGCGGCCATAGCCGTGGCACGATGTTGCCGGCGGACGGCGGCCTCGACTTTCCCGCCACGCAGTATGTGGGTGCCAGCGGCAAGGCGCTGACCTACCGCGTGCGCTGGACGCCGTCGGGCGATGCCTACGAGGCGGCCAGCGAGATGCTGGTGGACGGGCGCTGGCTGCCGCAATTCAAGTTGCTGCTGAAAAAGCAGTGACGCGACGGCAATAAAAAACCGGGACTCATCCCGGTTTTTTATTGATGTGGCGCAAGCTTACTTCTGATAAATCTTGTCGAACTCGCCGCCATCGTCAAAATGTTTCTTTTGCGCTTGTTTCCAGCCGCCAAAGACGTCATCGATGGTGAACAGGGTGATCGGCTTGAAGCTGGCTGCGTATTTCTTCGCTACTGCGGCCGAACGGGGGCGCAAATAGTGCTTGGCGACCAGTTCCTGACCTGGCTCCGAGTACAGGTATTGCAGATAGGCCGTGGCTTCCTTGCGGATGCCGCGGCGGTCGACCACCTTGTCGACGACGGCCACCGGCGACTCGGCCAGGATGGAGATGCTTGGATACACGACTTCGAAGTTGTCGCCGAATTCGGCGCGCACCAGTTGCACTTCGTTTTCAAACGTCACCAGCACGTCGCCGATTTTCGCGCTGCGTAAAAGTGGTGGTGGCGCCGCGGCCGCCGCCGTCGAGCACGGGCACGTTCTTGAACAGCTTGGTCACCAGCTCGCGCGCCTGCGCTTCGCTGCCGCCTTTTTTCACGGCATAGCCCCAGGCTGCCAGGTAGGTGTAGCGGCCGTTGCCCGAGGTTTTCGGGTTCGGCACGATGACCTTGATGCCCGGCTTGGCCAGGTCGTCCCAATCCTTGATGTGTTTAGGGTTGCCTTTGCGCACCAGGTACACCATGGTCGAATAAAACGGCGCCGCATTGTTCGGGAATTTCTTGGCCCAGTCGGCCACCACGAGGCCGCGGTCGACGAGGATGTCGATGTCGTTCGCCTGGTTCATGGTCACGACGGACGCTTCCAGGCCATCGGCGACGGAGCGCGCCTGCTTGCTGGAACCGCCGTGCGATTGCTTGATGGTAATGGTTTCGCCCGTCTTGGCTTTCCAATCAGCAACAAATGCGGGATTCACATCCTTGAACAGTTCGCGCATCACGTCGTACGAGGCGTTCAGCAAGACCACAGGTTCGGCGGCGCTGGCGGCCATCGGCAGGCTCATGGCGGCAGCGGAAGCGGCCAGGGCGCTGGCCAGGAACCAGCGGCGCGAGCGTTGGGTGAGTGTCGCTGCGGCAGTCGATACGGCGTTGGAATGGGTCATGTTGAACTCTTGTTGTGAGAATAGACAGTCATAGTCTAAAATTCCGGCCGGAAAAGAAACGAATTTTTCGTAATATGCTTAGATCCGATTCCCGTTTGCGCTAAAAAACAGATATCGATTTCTGGAAACATTCGTGGGCAAGATGCGCATCAGCACTTAGTCTGCAGGCATGGCGCCATAGGCAAATCCGCCCCGTGGCGTGGCGCGAAAAAACCCGATTGCGCCGCTTGGTGTATAGTCGAATCGCGCGATACAGGGGTAAAACCGCCTGCATCGGCAACTGGAATATTTTGTGAGCGTACATGAGTCTTGAAATTCGTATTGCAACATCGACGACGACGCTTTCGAGGCGTGCAATGTATTACGACGCTCCATCGTCGAATGCTGCAGCCTCGATCATCGGGACGATCCGGCCATCCTGGAAGCCTGGCTGGGCAATAAAACACCGCAGATGGTGGCGTGCTGGTTTGCGTCGCCTACCAATTTTTCGCTGGTCGCAGTCGAGCAGGGCGCCGTCGTCGGCGTCGGCCTGCTGACGCGCGCCGGCAAGCTGGCCCTGTGCTACCTGCTGCCCGAGGCGCAAGGCCGGGGCGCCGGCAAGGCGCTGGTGGCGCAGCTGGAAGCGCAGGCGCGCGAATGGGGCATCAAGGCCCTGCAACTGCACAGCACGGCCAGCAGCCAGGCCTTTTTCGTCAAGCAGGGCTATATCGAGGCGGGCAACGTGCGCTCGCCGTATGGCGTGGAAACGATTTTTTGCTGGAAACAGATTGATCCCGCGGGTCTCGCTAGCGGCGACCCCAAGCGCAAGCGTTTTTGCAACTGCAATTCGGCCTGACGGCTTTTCTGCACTTCAGCCCGCCCATCCGGCGGCGGGCCATTTCCTTCCTTTGAATATTTCCCTTCAGTAACTGATCTGGATATACACGCCTTGTTGCGCGCCATCGCTTGCCTGCAGCAAGGTGCCGTTCGCAAACAGTTTCAGTTCGCCGGGCGCGAATGCCAGCCAGTCCTCGTTTTGCGTCAGCGGGTGCGTGGCGATGACGGCGATACGGTCGTCCAGGTGGTTGTGCTGGCGAAAATCGATGCTGCGCTCGCAGTCGATCAGTTGCGCCACGGAAAACGGGTATTCGCGGATCACATAGTGCAGATGCGTGGAGCAGTGGGCAAACAGCAGTTCGCCGTCCGACAGGATGAAATTGAACGTGCCGTGCGCGGCGATTTCCGTGGCGACCTCGGCGATGGCGGCGCGCAGCGCGGCGCGCGCGGGTTCGCCGGCGGGAAACTGCGCGCGCAAGCGGGCCAGCAGGTGGCAGAAGGCCTGTTCGCTGTCCGTGTCGCCGCTGGCGCGGTAGTGGGCATTGGCGGGGGCGCGCCACGTCTTGAGGTCGCCATTGTGGGCGAAGGACCAGGTCTTGCCCCACAGTTCGCGGGCGAACGGGTGGGTATTTTCCGGCGCGATGCGGCCCTGCGTGGCCTTGCGGATGTGGGCGACGATGTTTTTCGCCTTCACGGGATGCCGCTGCACCGTGGCCGCCAGCGGCGAATCGATGGCCGCCAGGTGATCCGTCAGCAAGGTGCAGCCGCTACTGGAATGATAGGCGATGCCCCAGCCGTCGCGGTGCTCGTCCGTGCGCCCGCCCCGCTCGGCAAAGCCGGCAAAGGAAAAGCCCAGCGCGGCCGGCTTGCTGCTGTTCATTGCGAGTAACTGGCACATGGCGGCCCTTCCTGATGGTATCGGTACATGACCACAGTAAAGGCCGGGGCAGGGCGCTGGAACGAATGTTTCCAACTATTGATATGCGCTGGCCGTTGCCGTGACCTTATTCGCTGGACGCATATCAAATGGCGAAACCATTCGTTCTCCTTTGGTTCGACCTGCCTTAGTCTGCACACTTTGGCGCCGCCTGCCCCACGAGAGCCGGCGGCGCAGCCCGATGAAGGAGCACGTATGCCATTTCCCGTCCTGAAAAACTACCTGGCCCGTTTGTCGCACCAAACCCAGGCCGGCACCAGCGTCTGGCTCGACGGCGAGGGCAGGGCGCTGGGGCGTTTTTTCAATTGCACCATGACCAGCGCCTTCCAGCCGCTGCGCGAACTCGACAGCGGCAAGCTGGTGGCGTTCGAGGGGCTGGCGCGCAGCGTGTCGAAGGCGGACGAGGGCTTGTCGCTGTGGCGCCTGCTCGATCACGCGGCCAGCGACGACGAATCCGTGGAGCTGGACCGCCTGTGCCGCATGTTGCACGCCATTAATTTTTTCCGGCAGGCGGAAGCGGAGCAGTCCGACCTGTACCTGAACGTACACGACCGCCTGCTCAGTGCCGTCAGCAGCAATCACGGGCACGCCTTCCAGCGCATCCTCGACGCGCTGGGCTTGCCCATCGAGCGCATCGTGCTGCAATTGCCGACGGTCACGCCGAACCAGGGCTGGCTGCTCAACTACGTGGCCGACAATTACCGGCGCAACGGTTTCCGCCTGGCCATCAACGTGGCCAGCGTGCAGGAGGCCACGGGCATGCTGGAGCGCCTGCACCCGCATGCGTTCAAGCTTGATGCGGGCAACCTCAGCGACGAGCAAGCCGTTGCCAGCTTCGTCACGGTGTGCCATGCGGCGAAGATCCGCGTCGTCTTCAAGCGCCTCGACACGCCGGCCGCGCTGGCCGCGCTGCAGCGCGTCGCCGCCATTACGGGCTTGCCCATCGTGGCCCAGGGTTATCTGCTCGACAAGCCTTTGACGGCGCTGGCGCAGGCAAATCGGGACGTTGCCGCCACCGCCTAGGGGGCCAGATGTCGAAATGAGGGCGGCACGATAGGCATTGAGGGTTTTTCTTCGCAGCACAATACGCTATAGTATTCCCATCGTTACATTGGACTGACTATGGCATCGCGCAGAAATTTTCTACACCACGGTATGGGCCTGGCCGCGCTGGGCCTGGTAGCCACCCCGCTCATCGGCTGCGCCTCGCGCACGGCCGCTCCCGCCTCCGCTTCGGCCAGCGCCAAGCCGCGCGCCCCGCGCACGGGCGTGCCGCCCCAGCCCACGCAGCTGGCCAGCGTCGACCGCTCGATCACTTCGCAGTCGCGCCAGGCGATCACGGAAATGGAACCGCCACCCGACATCTTCGATGCCCAGGCGCTGGACCTGGAATTCTGGCTCAAGCCCCGCACCCTGGAAGTGGTGCGCCCGGCCAGCAATGAAAAAGCGAAATTGCTGTACTGGAAAGATGGCGAAGTCATCGATTCGGCCTACCAGGAACTGTGCCACTTGCTGCGCGACGTGAACGGCAAGAAGACGGCCCCCATCGACCCGAAACTGCTGGAAACCCTGTGGGGCACGCAAGCGTTCGTGGCCCGCTACGGCATCGAGCAGCCGCTGGAAATCCTGTCGGGCTACCGCACGGCCGAATCGAACGGCAAGCTGCGCGAAGCGGGCGTGCCGGCCGCGCGCCAGTCGCTGCACATCTCGGGCCGTGCCGCCGACATCCGCGTGGCGAATCTGAACGCGGAAGTGCTCGGTTCGCTCGTGCGCAGCTTCAAGCAGGGCGGCGTGGGCTTCTATTACCGCTCCGGCCCCCGTGGCGGCTGGATACATGCCGATACGGGATTGCAGCGCGTCTGGAAAGGTTAAACACCTGACCAAACCTCGCTTGGCGCGCTTTGCGGCTTGCGATGCTCGCTGTGCTATAGCACAGCTGCGCTTCTCGGCCACAAATCACTGTCGCTCGCTACGGTTTTGTCAGGCGTTTGTTTGATCAGTCATAGTGATACGGCGGCTCCGGCACGCTATCGGTGCCGGCGCGCCGCCATGCGTCGAAATTCACGGGGCGCCCCCAGAAAATGCGCCAGCCCTGGCGCTGGCTGGCCTGCACCTCCGGGTGCGCCTGCAGATAGCCGTCGATAAAGCGCGTAAAGTCCGATACATAACCGCTGCGGCGGTAGGGAAGTCGATGCGGCATGGCTGCTCCTTTCTTGCCTGGCCTGGCTTTTGACCTCTGGCGCACGCAAAAGTGCCGCGCTCTCTTCCATGAAACTCTCCAGCCATAACATCGAACTGTTCCTGGCCGTCGTCGACGGCGGCTCGTTCTCGGCCGCCGCGCGCGCCTTGCGCCGGGCGCCGTCGGCCGTCAGCATGGCGATGGCCAACATCGAGGCGGAACTGGGTATCGCCCTGTTCGACCGGGGCGCGCGCGAAGCCGTGCCCACGCCGGCCGCGATGGCGCTGCTGCCCCACGCGCGCCTGATCGCCGAGCAGCTGAAACAGTTGCACCTGCACGTGCAGGAATTGTCGCAGGGGCTGGAAAGCCGCATTTCGCTGGGCATCGCGGCCGAACTCGACCATACGCCCTTCCTCGCTGCCGTGCGCGCGCTGTCGCAGCGCCATCCGCTGCTCGACATCGAGGTGCTGACGGCGCCGCAGGACGACGTGCTCGACATGCTGCACCGGGGCCGCATCAGCGCCTGCATGGCCTTCGCTGGCGGGCGCATCAATCACGAGGAACAGTTCCAGCTGGTGGGCAGCGATGCCTTGCTGGCGATTATTTCCACCCAGCATCCGCCCGACGCGGCGGGCCGGCCCCTGTATATCGAGGAATTGGTGAATTTGCGCCAGATCATCGTCGCCAGCCGCGAACTCGACCTGGCCGATGCGCGCCCCGTGGTGGGCTTGTCTTACTGGCGCACCGACAGCTTGCCGATGGCGCTGGCGATGGTGGAAGCAGGTTTGGGCTGGGGCAACTTTGCCGCCTCGGCCATCGCCCATTCTCTGGCGGCGGGGCGGGTGCGCCGCGTGGCGTTCAAGAATACGGGCAATGGCCTGGTCGTGCCCATCCACCTGGTGTGGATGAAGGACCGGCCGCTGGGCATGGCGGCGCGGTCCTTTCTTCAGTTGCTCAGCGAAGCGGCCTGAACGTCTGCAGGCTCTTCCTTCGGCTGCTGCGCCGACAGGGGCACGCCGAACAGGCCGTCGAAGAAGTAGTTGAAGATGAAGCTGTAGCAGGGAATGATCAGCATCAGCGCGAAATCCAGCACGAACGCTTGCCACAGGCTGATGTCGAGCCACCAGGCGATCAGCGGGATCAGGTAGATGACGAGGGTGATCTGGAAACCGATCGCATGCAGGATGCGGCGCCAGACCGTGCGCGTGCGCGACACTTGCCGGATTTCCCAGTATTCGAAAGCCGTGTTGTAGAGCAGATTCCAGATCACGGCGATGGTGGTGATCATGATGGCCAGCGGGCCCGTGCTGGTGGGCGATTCGCCCGAAAGCAGGGTCAGCCAGGCCGTGGAAATGGCCATGCCGATGATTTCAAAGGCCGTGACGTAGACGATTTTGTTTTTGATGCCTTGCATGTAAAACCTGTAAAGAAGAGATGGCGCGTATTTTAAGTCAGTCATGCTGATGTTAAAAGTTAATAGCTGTCAGTTTTTCTGATACATTGATGCGCGTAATCGCATGTTGCCCAGGAACGGGGGATAATGGCGGCTGGCGGGCGAACGCTCCCCTGCATCACCGCAGAACATCACCGCAGAACATCACCGCAGAAAAGGCAACGAGCATGCAAGGCGCAGCAGACAGCAACATCCCCGACACCCCCGCCAGCGCGGACGAACGTCCCCGTTTCCGCCCCCGTCCGTGGGAACACCTGGAAACGCCGTACGACGTGGAAGTGTGGATCGAAGAACATAACCGCAGCATGCAGGACAATATCCGCGCCACGGAAACGGGCGTGGGCATCTGCTTTACCCTGGCAGAAGGGGGCGATATCTATATGCAGACCAGCGCCGACGGCGCCGTCGTGCTCGACGTGACGCCGGACGCGGCCTGGGTCGCTCCCCTGATCAGCGCGGCCACGGGCTGCGAGACGCCGGACTCGTCACTGTGGATATTGCCTGACGATAAGCTGATTCAGCTCATCGTGGGACTGTCCAGTCTGGTCGCCAGCACTTTGCTGGTGGTCGGCCATGATTTCGGCTTGCGCCGGCGCGGCATGGGGCTGGGCCGCTGAGCGGCTTGTTGCAGAACAGTTATCCATGGCAGGCATGGCTCGACACTGCGCGTGGCGCGTGCTAGTCTCGCTACTGCACCCACCTTGTTGCCTGGGCGGCGGTGCAAAGGACAGCCATGGACACACCACCGCTAGCGGTACCTGCTCCGGATTCCTCCCCGCGCGTCCACGACGGCGTGCCGCGGCATGCCGCGTCCCTGCTTGATGATGGCGTCTTCAGCCCGGAGCGGGTGAAGGCCGAACGCGAGCAAGCCTATTTCAACGATTTATACCTGCTGGCGCCCGTCGCCTATTTCGTGCTCGGCCTCGATGGCGCGATCGTGCAAGTCAACCTGGTGGCGGCCGAGCTGTTCGGCCTGGCGCGCGAGCGCCTTGGCCACGTGCTGTTCCGTTCCTATGTGCACGAAGCCTTCCGCCACGATTACGAGCGGTTCGTGCAGCGCGTGCTCAATAGCAGCGAGCCCGAGCGCATCCAGCTGCAGGTGCAGCTGCCGCCGCCGCGTCCCGGCGCGCGCGAGGCCGGCTTGCCCGTCAGCCTGCTGGGCAGCGCCGATCCGAATGGCCAGGCGCTGCGCCTAGTGCTGGAGCAGGCCGAGGGCAAGCTGGCCGTGCTCGAACGCAGCGAAGAGCGTTTCCGGCGCATCGTGCACAGCGCCGAGGAAGGCATCTGGGAAATCGATGCGCAGGCGCTGACCAGCTTTGTCAATCCGAAGATGGCGCACATGCTCGGTTGCCGGATCGAGGATATGCTGGGCCAGCCGCTGGCCGCCTTCATGGATGAGGAGGGGCGCGCCATCCTGGAGCGCAACATTGCGCGGCGCCAGGATGGCATTGTCGAGCGGCACGAATTCAAGTTCCTGCGGCGTGACGGCAGCACCCTGTGGGCCACCCTGGCCACCAATCCCATCTTCGACTCCGGCGGCAGCTATCTGGGCGCGCTGGCGCTGGTCAGCGACATCACGGCGCAGCGCGCGGCGTCCGAGCGCATCTGGCGGCAAGCCAATTTCGACCAGCTGACGGGCTTGCCGAACCGCCACATGTTTCTCGACCGCTTGCAGCACGAGGCGGCCCATGCCAAACGCGAGGGCGGGTGCCTGGCCCTGCTGTTCATCGACCTCGACCATTTCAAGCAGGTGAATGACCGCCTGGGCCACGAGAAGGGCGACATGCTGCTGCGCCAGGCGGCACGGCGCATCAGCGAGCACGTGCGCGCCACCGATACGGTAGCGCGCCTGGGCGGCGACGAATTCACCGTCATCCTGGCCGGCGTGGGGCAGCTGGGCGGCATCGAGCGCGCGTGCTGCAGGAGCTGACGGCCGCGCTGGCCCTGCCTTTCCTGCTTGACGGCGACTCGGCGCAAGTGTCGGCCAGCGTGGGCGTGGCACTGTATCCGGCCGACGCCGAGGCGCCGGACGCCTTGCTGCGGCATGCCGACCAGGCCATGTATGCGGCCAAGAGCGGGGGGCGCAACGGCTACCGCTATTTCACGCCGGCCTTGCAGCAGGCTGCCGAACTGCGCCGCAACATGGTGCGCGAGATGCGCCTGGCGCTGGCGCAAGACCAGTTCGAAGTGCATTACCAGCCCATCATCCGCCTGCTCGATGGCGCCATCGAGCGGGCTGAAGCGCTGCTGCGCTGGCGCCATCCGCTGCGCGGCTTGCTGGTGCCCGCCGACTTCATCGCCTTTGCCGAGGCGAACGGCCTGATCGTCGATATCGGCGAATGGGTGTTTCGCCAGGTCGTGCGCCAGGCGCGGCAGTGGCAGGACGAGCTAGGCGCCGTATTCCAGATATCGATCAACAAGTCGGCCGTGGAGTTCCGCTGCGACGCCGCGCTGTACCAGGACTGGGGCAATGCCCTGGCGCGGGCGGGCCTGGCGCCGGGCGCCATCGTCATCGAAACCACGGAAGCGGTGCTGCTCGACGAGGCGCGCCAGGTGGCCGACCGCCTGCGCCAGTTCCGCGCCATGGGCCTGGCCCTGGCGCTCGACGATTTCGGCAGCGGCCAGGTGTCGCTCGCGTGCATCAAGAAGGCTGATATCGACTTTCTCAAGATCGACCGCTCGCTGGTCGCCGAACTGGGCCGCGACGGCGCCGGGCAGGGGCTGTGCGAAGCGATCATTGCACTGGCGCATCGGCTGGGGCTGAAAGTCGTGGCCGAAGGCGTGGAGACGGCGCCGCAGCGCGATGTGCTGCGCGCCGCCGGCTGCGATTATGCGCAGGGATACTTCTTTTCCCGCGCGCTGCCGGCGCAGCAACTGGCCGCCTTGATCGCGGCCTGACAAGGGATGCTCAAGGCACGGGGGATGCTCAGGACACGGCGGCGCGGCCCAGGCCCATCCTCAGCTTGTTGCGCCAGGCACGCACGGTGCGGCTGACGGTCTGTTTCACGTCAAAGGCGATACTGCCGCCCAGCACCTGGCGCAATTGCCTTGCCTGCTTCTTGCGGAACTCGCTGCGTTCCTGTGCCGCGGCGGCATCGCGCCCGCCCTGGCTGTCCCGGGGGAGCGGCATGGCCGCCAGCACGTCCTGCCACGGATGGAAGAGCGCCCCCAGCAAGGTCGCCCGGATTTCCTTGCGCAGCCGGCGGCCCTGCAGCAATGGCAGATTGTAGGTGTCCTTGACGATCCCGATGAAGACGTGGCACAGCGCCACGTCGAAATACAGGCGGCTGCCGGCGTTCAGGCCGCTCTCGGCAAAGTGGCGGCGCGCCGGCAGCAGGGCGGTGGACAGTTCGCGGAACGACTTGACGCTGCTTGTCTTGCTGATGCTGCCGTCGCGCTGGCGGTAGTTGATAATGCAATGCGGCAAATAATACAGGTTGTCGCAGCTGTCGAGCAGTTGCGGCAACGCAGTCACATCTTCATAGACGCGCCCTTGTGGAAAGACGGGGGCCGTCTGCCGCAAGTAAATTTCGCGTCGGAAAATCTTCGACCAGACGAACATATGACATTCGTCAAAATAGGTATTGAGTATTTCGTCTTTACTTGTCGTCAAGACATGCGGCGCAAAGGCCGTGGTGATCCGCTTGTTTTTCGACTCGCGTTGCGGATACCAGAATTGCAGGTCGCAGGCGATGACATCGGGGCGCGCTTGACGTATCACGTCATCGAGGGCATCGAGGGAAGCGGGCAGCAGGATGTCATCGCTGTCGACGAAGGCGATATAGTCGCCGCGTGCCAGCGCCAGGCCCTGATTGCGGGCCGCTGCGACCCCCTGGTTGCTTTGCTCGAAGATAGTGATGCGCAAGTGTTCGAACTCTTGCTGCAAGCGCCGCAGCTCTGCCAGCGTGCTGTCGCTGGAGCCATCATCAATGACGATCAGCTCATGGCATGGCCGCATTTGCGTGGCAATGGCCACGATGCTGGCGCGAATATAGTCTTGGACATTGTATGCAGGAACAATGAGGCTTAGCGAGATGGTGTCGGTCATGGATAGGTGCGCAATGGAAGTGGCGCTATCTTGACTGAATTTCTTGTTTTTGTGAAATGAAATTTCCTGCCGTAACTATTGATGCCGCATGCGTCCGGCAATTGCGCCGCCGGACCAGGCTTATTCCAGGCCCAGCAGGGCGACGACTCGTTCGCGGCTGATGCCGACCAATGCCGAGCTGATCGCCAGCAGCGATTCATAGCCGGGCTGGCTGGCCTTTTCCGTGAAGTTTTCCGCCAGGGTATCCATGCTGACGGCCACTTGCACCGGTTGTGCGCGGGCAACCCTTCCCGTGGCTTGCGCCAGGGCCAGGCTGACGGCGCTGCGCGCCGCCTGCAACTGCGCCAGCGCCTGCACCACTTGCTGCAAGGTGGCGCGCAGGGCTTCCGTGTCGCCCGTATGCCATTCTTCCGGGGCGATGGCGGCTGGCTCCACATCCGTGCGCACGCGGCTCATCTGGCCCGTCGGATAGCGGATGCCGCTGCCGCGCACGGACAGGCTGTCGCGCACGTTGGCCCAGGCGGCTTCCGAGGTGCTGAACACCAGCTCGCCATTCTCGCCCAGCTTCACGCCTATGCCTGAGGGCATCAGTGCGCGGTCGAAGCGGGAGACGATGTCGTTCGCGCTCAGGCCAGGTTCGATATTCACCGAGCGCAAGGCCTGGTTCGCGCCGCCGACGGAAAAGGCCAGCACTTCCTGCGGGCCTTCCTGCAGGCTGGCCATGGTCAGGCCGCGGATGCTGAAGTTCTGCTGTGCCGCCTGCGGGCTGGTATAGCTGAGCTGCGCGTCGAGCGTGCCGCCCGAGGCGCTGGCGCGCTGGCGCCAGGTATTGCTGAATTGGCGTACTCTTGCCTCGACTTGCCCCTCGCGGCCCTGGCGCGCGGCCAGCTTGGCCGCCGCCAGTTCGCTTTTCAGCGCTTGCAGCTGGCTGCTGCTGCGTTCCAGGTAGTCGAGGGTTTGTTGTGCGTTGGAAATTTCCCCCTGCAACTGGTGATCCCAGTTGCTCAGGCCACGCTGCAGGCTCGCCGTCGAACTCCTCGCTGCCGGCGCCTCGCTGCGCGCGCTGGCGCTGCCTTTGACTGCGGCGGACGCGTCATCGACGACGCGGGCGGTGCCGGCGCCTTTGGCGGCAACGCCGGAAGAGGAGGAGGTCTGAACGATTTGCATGATGGTCAGAGAAGATCAAACAGGGAAATGGTGCCAACCTTGGCGTAAGCCTTGTATGTTGCCTGCAGGGCCGTCTGGTAGCCGGTCAGGTCGATGGCGGCCGCGCCCATGTCGGTCTTTTTCAGGTCCAGCAGGGCCGAATTGTTCGACAGCGAGACATTGGCCAGGTTGCCGGAGAGCGTAGTGAGGATGTTTTGCGCGCCGCCGAAGATGGCGATCTTGCCGGAAAGCAAATCCATGCCATCATCGGTGCCGCCGAGGCCGTCGCTGACGATGGCGCGCACGGCAGGGTCGTTGGGATTGACGCCCGGCGCGCTGAGGGTGGCGATGACCTTATCGATCTTGTTCAGCCACACCTCCAGGTTCTTCACGTCGACGTTGGCCGCCTGCGACACGCCGTTGCCCACCACCACGGTTTGCGTGCCGGTATTGCCGATGTAGCTGTAGCGCGAACCGGCGTTTGCCGCCGAGTCGTATTTGATCGCGGGCTGGTCGGTAGCGGTGCCGGAAAACATGTAGCGGCCTTCCTGGTCCTTCAGGTTGGCCGTGTACAGCACGCTGTCGCGCATGGCGGTCAGCGATTGCGTCATCGCATTCAGGTCGCCGGGCGTGTTGCTGCCGTCGGCGGCCCACACCAGCAGGTCGCGCGCCTCGCCCATGTCGGTGACCATGCTCGACAGGTAGTTTTCGTTTTTCAGCAGGCGCACTTTGACCGTGGCGATATTGTCCTGGTACTGGGTCACCATGGCTTGCTCGCGCGTCAGGCGCGAAATGCGCACGTTGCCGATCGGATCGTCCGATGGCAGCTGGATGCGCAAGCCCGACGACATCTGCTGCGTCAGGAAGTTGATGCGTTCCTGGTTTTGCTGAAGCGAAATATTGATCAGCGATTGGTACTGGCTGCTGGCGACACGCATGATCTTCTCCTTAACCCATCATTTGCAAAGTGGCATCAAACAAGGTATTTGCCACGGAAATGACTTTCATGTTTGCCTGATACATATTCTGGAATTCGACCAGGTTCATCGCTTCCTCGTCCTTGTTCACGCCGCTGGTGGATTTCCAGTCGTCGATGGCTTGCGCGCGCACCGTGGTGGCCGTTTTCAGCAAGGCCTGGTTCTGCTGGCTGTAGATGCCCAGCTTGCCGACCAGCTGCGTATCCGCGTCGCTCATCAAGACATCACCCACCCAGCTGACGTTGATCGATTGATTCTTGATATCGATCAATTTTTGCAAGTTGCCGCTGTCGCCGGCGGCGCCCGTCAACGACAGGGCCAGATCCTTGGCGTTGAAGCCTGGAGTAATGCTCAGCTTGCCATTCGCGTAGGCCAGCAGTGGACCACCGGGGGTGCCAGCCATGGTTTTTCCCAGTGCCAGCTGTGCGTTGACCTTGCTGGTCAGCTGGGTGGCCATGTCTTGCAGCGACTGTTGCAGCGGTTTCAGGGTATTCTTTTCGAATTCGCCCAGGCCGCCCATCTGCCCGCCGATGGCTGCCAGATCGAGGGTGTACGTCGACTTGGCGAAATCAAGGCTCAGGGTTTGCTCGCCCGAGTTCGTCATGGTGCTGGTCAAGGTGCCGGCCAGGCTGCCGATGACCAGCGGCTGGCCAGACTTCAGCGAGACATTGCGCGAGCCGTCCGGCTGGTCGAGCACGTCGATGCCCATTTGCGAGGCCAGGCCATCGATCAGCTGGTCGCGTGCATCCATCAGCGACGACACGTTCGTGCCCGAGGCCGTGGAGGCGCTGATGCGCTGGTTCAGTGCGGCGATATTGGCCAGGGCGGTATTGGCTTGCGGCACGATCGCTGCGCGTTGTTGCTGCACCGACAGCAACTGGTTGCCCATGACGGTGCTGATGCTGTTGAAGCGCTGCGCCATGGCGTCGGCGGAGGTGATGATCTGCTGGCGCAGCGGCGTCGAGGTCGGGTCGACGGCCGAGGCGTTGAGGGCGGCGAAAAAGCCGTCGATGCCGTTGCTGATGCTGGAGGCATCGTCGCCCATCACGCGTTCGAGCTGCGTCAGATAAGGCTGGGTCTGCGAACGGGCGCCCTGGTCGGACGCGGCGCGCCACATTTGCTGGCTTTTATAAGCATCGGCAAAGCGCAGCAGGGCGGACACTTCCACGCCATTGCCGGCCGAGCGTACGCCGGCGCTAGCGCCAAGCGAGGACAACAGCACGCCTTGACGGGTATAGCCCGCCGTTTGCAGGTTGGCGATGTTCTGGCTGGCCGCATTGAGTGCGGCCTGGGCGGCGATGCTGCCTGACAATGCATTGCTGATGATGCTCATTGGGCAAGTTTCTTTCGTGAAGAGTGTGGCGCATGCGGGTGGGCAGGCATTGAATCGTTGTTACCTTGTACAGGCGACGCTTCAGGCCGATTTATTAAGCGGCGCTGCAATATTGTCGGTTTTGACAGCGCTTTTGCCAGTGACGTTGGCCGAAACGGGTGCGCTGGCCGCCGGCAGCAGCTGGCGCAGGATGGCGTCGGCGATGCCGAAGGCGCGCTGGCCGGCCATCTTGTCGGCCACCAGGTTGTCGGCCATTTCCAGCATGTCGCTGTTGATGGGGTCCTTGAAGACGCTGTCCTCGCCCGCCATCTCGCGCGTGCCTGAACGCATCTGGCGCAGCATGTGCGAGATGAAGAAGGCTTCGAACTTGACGGCCGCCTCGGTGGCCTTGGCCGCATAGCGGGGATCAGCCGGCGTGGCGGCGGCGGGGGTCTTGTCGTCGAGCGCCGAAGGCAGGGCGCTGCTGCTGTCATTTATATTAAGCATCAGATAACCACCAGTTCGCCTTCGATGGCCCCGGCCTGGTCGAGGGCTTGTAAAATTGCCATGATGTCATCGGGCGAAGCGCCCAGGCTGTTGACCACGTCGATGATCGATTGCAGCTTGGCGCCGGCCGGCCATTTGAACATATTGCCGTTGCCCTGGTCGACGGACACCTTCGATTGCGGCGTGACGGTGGTCTGGCCGCGGCCGAACGGCGCCGGCTGGCTGACGGCCGAACTCTCGGAAATGACCACTTTCAGCGAGCCGTGCGTGACGGCGGCCGCTTTCACGCGCAAGCCTTCGGCGATGACCACGGTGCCGGTGCGCGAATTGAAGACCACTTTCGGCGTGTCGACGCCCACATCGACGCTCAAGGCTTCCAGCTTGGCCATGAAAGCCACGCGCTGGGTCGGGTTTTCCGGCGCCAGCACGTCCACGCTGGTGGCGTCGGCGTGGTGGCGACGGCGCCGAAGCGGCGGTTCACGGCTTCGACGATATTGATGGCCGTCTCGAAATGCGGGTGGCGCAGGTTCAGGGTGACGGAAGGCTTGGTGGAAAAGTCGCTGAGAATCTCGCGCTCGATGTTGGCGCCGTTGGGAATGCGGCCCGAGGTGGGCGTATTCACGGTGACGGACGAGCCGCTCTTGCCGGTGGCGTTGAGGCCGCCGACGACCACGTTGCCTTGCGCCAGCGCATACGTTTCATTGTCGGCCGCGCGCAGTTGCGTCAGCAGCAAGGTGCCGCCGCGCAAGCTTTTCGCATCGCCCAGCGAGGAGACGGTGACGTCGATGGACTGGCCACGGCGGTATCCAGGCGGAAACACGGCGCTGACCATGACGGTGGCGACGTTCTTGCTTTTCGCTTCGGCGCCATCGGGCATCTTCACGCCGAACTGCTTGAGCATGTTGACCACGGACTGGCTGGAAAACTTCACCTGGGTGGTGTCGCCGCTGCCGTTCAGGCCCACGACGAGGCCATAGCCGACCAGCGGGTTGTCGCGCACGCCCTCGATGCTGACCAGGTTGCGCAGCACTTGCGCGGCGCTGGCGGGCAGGGCTAAGCCGGAGAGCACGGCCAGCATGGCTGCCAGGGGCAGGGCGGAACGAAATTTCATGAGCTCACCTTAAAACGGCATCCATGGGCCGACGAAGAAGCGCGTCAGCCAGCCTGGTGTATTGGCTTCGGCCAGGGTGCCCTGGCCGGAATAGGCGATTTGCGCATTGGCGATGCGCAAGGACGATACCTGGTTGTTGGAATCGATGTCGGCTGCGCGCAGGTAGCCGCGCAGGCGCACGAATTCCTCGCCCTGGTTCAGGGTCAGCGTTTTTTCGCCCTGTACGCGCAGCAAGCCGTTCGGCAGCACTTCCTGCACGATCACGGTGATGGCGCCGGACAGCGCATTTTGCTGCGTGCTGGTCGAGTCGCCGGCGAAGTTGCGGTCGGCCGACAGGTCGATGCCCGTCTTGGGGAAGGTCTTGCCGAGGATGTTGGCCGCATTCACGCCGACGGAGGAACCCTTGTTGAACGACGTGCCGGCCTTCTTGCTCGCTTGCGTGGTTTCCTGCAGGGCCACCGTGACGACGTCGCCCACGCGGAAGGCGCGGCTGTCCGAAATCAGGTCCAGTCCCGCATCGGGATTGAAGACGCCGCCGCCCACGCCGCCGCGCGCAGCGCTGCGCGGCGCCACGGGCAGCGGCGTATCGGAAAAGCTGGGCGCCACTGGCGCGGCCGGCTGGCTGGCGCAACCGGCGATCGACACCAGCAGCAGGGCCGCCGTGGCTTTCATGGCGACCGTCATCAGCGTGCCGCTTGCGCCAGGTATTGCAGCATATTGTCGGCGGCCGACAATACCTTGGTATTCATTTCATAGGTGCGCTGGGCCGCGATCATGTCGACCATTTCTTCCACCACCTGCACGTTCGAGCCTTCCAGCGCGAACTGTTTCAGCTTGCCCAGGGCGCCTTCGCCGGGACGGCCTTCCGTTGGCGTGCCGCTCGATGCCGTTTCCTGGAACAGGTTTTCACCGAGTGCCAGCAAGCCCGTCGGATTGACGAAGCTGGTCAGGTTCAGCTGGCCCAGCTGGGTGCCGTTGACATTGCCCGGCACGGTGGCCGTAACCATGCCGTTTTCGCCGATGGTGATCGCCGTGGCATTGTTCGGCACGGTGATCTGCGGCACCAGCGGCAAGCCCTGGGCGTTGACCATCACGCCGTTTTCATTGATGCCCAGCTGGCCGGCGCGCGTGTAGGCCGCTTCACCGTTCGGGCGCAGCACTTGCAAAAAGCCGTTGCCGGTGATGGCGACGTCGAATTCGCGGCTCGTCGTTTGCAGGCTGCCCGTGGTAAACACCTTTTGCGTGCCCACCATGTGCGTGCCGTTGCCCAGCTGCACGCCCGACGGCGACAGGGTATTGTCGGCGCGCTGCGTGCCCGGCTGCTGTTCGACCTGGTAAAACAGGTCTTCGAAGACGACGCGGTCGCGCTTGAAACCAACGGTATTGACGTTGGCCAGGTTGTTCGCGATGGCTTGCAGTTTGGCATCTTGCGCCTGCACGCCGGTCTTGCTGATCCACATTGCTGGATTCATGATTTACTCCTGGTAATTGGTTGGCGTGGGGCTTAGGCGCCCAGCAGGCGGTTTCCCGATTCCGTCATGGAATCGCTGGCCTTGAATACTTTCATTTGCATCTCGAAACTGCGGTTCAGGCTCATGGTGGCGACCATTTCCTCGACGGCAGAGACGTTGCTGCCTTCCAGGTGGCGGTCGCGCAGGCGTACCGTCGGATCGGCCTGCAAGTCTTCGCCGCCGCGCGCCACGATCAGGCCCGCCTCGTTCTTCGTCAGCTCGCCCGCTTCGGCATTGACCAGCTTGAGCTTGTCGACCGTCTGCATTTGCGCGGTGCCCGGCACCTGGATGGAAATCGTGCCATCGGCGCCGATCGACAGGCTGGTGTGTTCGGGAATCGTGATGGGGCCGCCTTCGCCCAGCACGGGCCGGCCGTTGATGGTCAGCGCGCCCGTTTCATCGAGGTCCATGGCGCCGGCGCGCGTGTAGGCTTCGCCGTTTTGCCACTGCACCGCGAGAAAGCCGTTGCCCGTGATGGCCACGTCGAGCTCGCGTCCCGTCTCCTTGATGGCGCCGGTGCGCGTGCCGACGGCGCTCGACTGCGTCTGCGTCATGTGGCGGTCGTCGTAGCCATAGCCGTTCTGCAGCGGCTGGGCCGTCGATACCTCGAGATTGGCGCGGAAGCCGCCCGTTTCGATGTTGGCCAGGTTGTTGGCGTGTACCTGCTGTGCCCGCAGGGCACGGTCGGCCCCGCTCATGGCGGTATAAATCAGCGCATCCATTGCTCTTTACCTTTGCGTATCGTGGATTACAGCGCTTGCATCAGCGATTGCAGCATGGCGTTCTCGGTCGAAATGACCTTCGAGTTCGCCTGGTAATTGCGCTGCGACGTCATCAGGCCCACCAGTTCGGAAGTGATGTCGACGTTCGACTGTTCCAGCGAGCTCGTCACCAGTTTGCCGGCCATGCCCACGCCCGGACGGTCATACATGGCGGTACCGGAGGTGGTCGAGGCGACCCAGCTGGTATCGTTGACGGCCGTCAAGGCGCCTTCGTCGGGGAAGGTTGCCAGGGCGATCACGCCGATGCTTTGTTTCTGGCCATTCGTGTATTTCGCCACGACGGAGCCGTCATCGGCCAGTTCCACGCCCATGTAGGTGCCCGAGGCATAGCCGTCGGCGCGGTCGGTCGAGGTCGTGGCTTCACCGGCGAACTGGGTGGTGCCCGCGTAGTCGATGGCGACCGTCATCGGCGCGGCGCCAGCCGGCGTCGGCAGCACTGGCGACGCGGTCGTGCCCGTCAACAGCTTGCCGTTCGTGTCGAAGGTCATGCTCGTCACCGGCGTCACATCGGCGTTGTCGAAGGTGTAGTGCACGTCCACGCCCGTTGCCGTCTTGACGAAGTACTGGCCCAGCGAGTGCTTCGCGCCCAGCGAGTCGTAGACGATCGAGGACTTGGCGCTGTTGTAGCTCAGTTCGTTGGTCTTGCTGAACGGCGGGGTTTTCACGGTCCATTCGGACGACATGTTGGCGGCATACGCCAGCTTGGTCGTTGCCACGGCGGGAATCTGGCCCGTCGGAATGTTCATGTCGCCCATGGTGCCCAGAGTGGTGCTGCCCTTGACGGCGGCGTAGCCCTGCACCAGGCGGCCGTTCGAGTCGATCAGCTTGCCATCATTGCTGGCCGAAAAGATGCCAACGCGGCTGTAGATCATGGTGTTCTGCGCATCGCGCGTGACGAAGTAGCCGCGGCCGTCGATGGCCGCGTCGAGCGCGCGGCCCGTGTTGAGCACGCCGCCATTGAGCGACATGCTTTGCGTCAGCGAACCGATTTCCGTGCCCGTGGCGCGCGACCCGGCGTACATGGCCGAAAAGTTGGCGCGGCTGCTCTTGAAACCGTAGGTGCCGGCATTGGCGATATTGTTACTGGTGCTGTTCAACTGTTGGTTGATGGACTGGATACCGGACAGGGCGATGTCGAAACTCATGTTGACTTCCTTTAGTGAAGGAGGAGATTAGTGTTCAGGAACGAAGGGGAGAGCGGATCAGGCCGTCTTACCGTTAAAGCCGGTGATCGCGCCAGGGTTGACTTCGCCCAGGTTCGACACGCTCAGAATCATGCTGCCGCCGGCCGACAGGCGCACGCTGTTCAGCTTGCCCGCGATATCGACCGTCGGCTTTTCGGTGCCATTGGTGGTGACCTTCATGCTGTAGGTGCCAGCAGGCAAGCCCAGGGCGACGGGATCGATGGTGAACGGCACCGTGCCGGCCGCCTTGGCGCCCAGTTCGATCTTGTATTCCTTGTCGTCGATGCCTTTCAGGGTCACGGTGGTCTTGGTGGTGCCGGACGCCAGCGCGATGCTGCCGCTGACCTTGCTCTTGTCGAGCTGCACCGTTTCGCTGTTGACCATGACTTCGGAACCGACTTGCGCGCCCAGGGCCAGCACTTGCATCGATTGCAGCACGCTGGCATTGGCGCTGGTCAGAGCCGACAGGTTCTGCATCGCTTCCGTCTGCGCCTGCTGCGTCAATTGATTGACGAACTGGCTCGGATCGGTCGGCGCGAGGGGATCCTGGTTCTTGATCTGCGCGACCAGCAATTTGGTGAACATATCCTGGGTGGCATTGCTTTGCGACTTGACGGCATTGCTGTTGCTGCCGCTGCCGCTGGTGTTATTTGTAAAGAGATTGGTTTCCATGGATTATGCTTCACCTAATTTGAGGAGCGATTGCTGCATCGACTTGATGCGGCCCAGAACTTCGACATTGGTTTCAAACGCGCGCGAGGCCGACATCATGTCGGTCATCTCGGCGACCTGGTTGACGTTGGGGTAGAACACCATGCCATCGGCATTGGCCATCGGATGGCCCGGTTCATACACCTTGCGCGCAGCGGCTCATCGCTTTGCACCACGTCGAGTACTTGAACTCGTCCGCCGGCGCCGCTGGCACCGGGGCCATCCATCACGGCCGCAAACACCGGCTTGCGCGCGCGGTAGGTTTCGCCTTCGGAACCGGCCACGGAATCGGCATTGGCCAGGTTGCTGGCGATGGTATTGAGGCGCACGGTTTGCGCCGCCATCGCCGAACC
This sequence comes from Janthinobacterium sp. TPC_1, assembly GCF_056037845.1. Lineage (NCBI taxonomy): Bacteria > Pseudomonadati > Pseudomonadota > Betaproteobacteria > Burkholderiales > Oxalobacteraceae > Janthinobacterium > Janthinobacterium sp. TPC_1. The sequence goes on from NZ_CP195157.1 coordinate 4,136,813, forward strand.
GGCGATCTTGGAAATATCCTGGAAGCTCATGTGATCCTTATTGTCCGGAAATGGCCTTGGACAGACCCTTCAGTTTCATGTTGACGAAAGTGAGGCTGGTCTGGAAGTCGGTGGCATTCTGCGAGAACGCCGCCTGCTCCACGCCGATTTCGACGGTGTTGCCGTCGCGGCTGGGGTGGTAGGGGACGCGGTACAGGGCGCTGGCATCGTCATCGGTCGACAGCAGGCCGGCCTCGTTATCCTGCAACTGCTGCAGGGCGCTGCCGAAATCCATGTCCATGGCCTGGAAGCCTGGCGTGTTTTCATTGGCGATGTTGGCCGCCAGCACGCGTGTACGGTCGGCGCGCAGCGCGAGCGCATCGGCGTGCACGCCCAGCGCATCCTTGAAATTAATCCCCATGGTCATCCTTTGTATTGAATTCGATCGTGCTTTTTGCGGTTCGGGCTAGAAAATAGATGGTGCAGAGGTAAAATCCCAGCCTGGTCATGTTGACGCATGGTAAGGTCATGCCGCTTCAGTATCTTTGATTAAGGTTAGCAATGATTTATTTTGAGAACTATTCCATGATGTGGAACAAGGCGCAAGGTCGTCACATACTATTGCCAAGCCTATTTTTACTGACCAGCCTATATAGTAGTGCAGGACGCGCAGAATTGCCAGCCGACAATATATTTTCGCGTGTGGAACAATTGGCGCGCGAGCAATTGGCACAGCAGGCAGCCTCGGCGGGATTGCTGGAGCCGCAGTTCCAGGTGGCCGTGGTGAAAAGCACGCGCCCCATGCCGGCGTGCGCGGCGCCCGTCGCGCTGGAAACGGCGGACAGCCGTTCGGCGCAGCGCATGCGCTTTGTTGCAGTGTGTCCTGGGAGCAACGGTTGGCGCTATGAAATGCTGGCGCGCGGCAGCATCACGGCCCAGGTGGCGGTGACGAGCGCCCCCGTGACGGCGAATACGCCCTTGCAGGCGGGCGACGTGACGATGGCGCGGCGCGATGTGACGATGGTGCCCGACAGCATTGCCTCCTTGCCCGGCGCCGTTGGCCTGTCGAGCCGGCGCAGCTTGCGTGCCGGCGAAGTGTTGCGGCAAGGACAACTGGCCTCGCCCGTGTTGATCAAGCGGGGCAGTGCGGTGAATATCGTGGCGCGCAAGGAGCAGGTGGAGGTGAGCATGGCCGGCGAAGCGCTGGATCCGGGCGCGCTGGGCGAGGTGATTCGCGTGCGCAACGCCACCAGCGGCACGGTGATACGTGCCAGGGTGGTCGATGCGGGTGTGGTGGAGCCGGCCGATATTGCTGGCCGTTAAGAAAAATCAGTCGGCGGCGGCCGTGCGCTGCAGCCGCGTCGCCAGCTGCGTCAGCTTGGCGGCGTAGTTGGGGTCGGTGGCATAGCCGCCGCGCGCCAGGCCTTGCGCGAAGGCGCCCGCGTCGGCACCCGTGTTCAGGGCGGCGCGGTAGCGCGGGTTGTCGAGCAGCACTTGCGCATAGTCGCGGAAGGCGCTGGCCTGGTCCGGGTAGCTGCGGAAGCGTTCCGTTTTTTTCAGGGCCGTAGCGCTGCCCGCCTCGTATTCGGTGGTGACATTGCTGGCCACGTCGCCCTGCCATTTGCCGCCGGCCTTGATGCCGAACAAATTATTCGTGTCCGCGCCCGTGCCCTGGCGCAGCGGACGCTGGCCCCAGCCCGATTCCAGCGCCGCGTGGGCGGCGACGATTTCCGGCGCCACGCCAAGGCGCGCGCCTGTTTCTTCCGTCCACGGCTTGATCGAGGCGAGGAATTGCTGCTGCGTTTCGCCGAATCTCGCCGCCCTGGCTGATGGCGCCCAGGACGTTGACAGGCTGGCTTTGCTCCAGGTAGGCGCGGCCCTGCGGGCTCAGGCTGGTGGCATTGCCGCCGCCCTGTTCGATGAAGCGGGCCACTTCGCCCTGCACTTGCCGGAACACGCTGCCAAAGCTGCCGCCGGAGACAGTGGCGCCAGTGGCGTCGGTGGCGCGCATATTGCTTTGCACGGCATGGGTCGCCGCCGTCGATGGCGTCGCCGCCGTGGCGCGGGTGGTCAGGAAATCAGCCTGGCGCATACGTATCTTCCTCGCCATGCAGCACGCGCTGCATGATGCTGTACTGCTCTGTTAATAAATCGCTGTTGCGGGCATTCAGGCGCTTGCATTCCAGCACCATCTGTTCCAGCAAGGCCCAATCGGCCTGGGCCTTGCTGCGCGCGTCTTCTTGTAATAACGCAAACAATTGCGGCATATCGCCTTGCGGGCCCAGCAGGGCAGTGACGAGGCTGACCCGCTGGCGGCGGCGCGCATCGAGTGGCTCGACGGCGGCGACGACCTGGTCGGCCAGCGCCGTCAGCTGCGCGCTCTGGTGGTGCAGGGTGGCCTGAAATTGTTCTTCCAGCAAGGTTTGCAGGGCGGCGTAGCCGGCGCGGTCGTCCGTCATGCCTTGCAGCACGCGGCGCATGGCTTCCTGGCGCGTGATGCCCTTGCGCGGCGCGGTCACGATTCGCCGCCGTGGAAACGCTGGATCAGGCCAGCCAGTTTTGACGGATCGAACGGCAATTCGCCCTTGGCCAGCGCATCGCGCAGCATGGCCACGCGCTCGTGATCGATCTCGGGCATGGCGCGCAGGGCGGCCATGGCCGGTTGCAGCACGGCCGATTGCAGTTCCGCCCCGGCCGACGAGCCGCCCATGGCGCCTGCGGCACCCGCGTGCTCGGCGATCGCCTCGGCCGGCGCCACGGCGCTGCTGCGCACGGCAGCGCCGGTATTGCCGGAGGAGATTTTCATACGTTGTTTGCCTTTAATTTGCATGCTCGTCCCGTTCCTTCTTTGCGGGCAGGCCCAGCTTATCACGCAGGCGCTGCAAGGTGCCCGAGTCCGGTTCACCCACTTGCAACTCTTCGCCTTGCGGCTTTTGCCCGGCCATGCCGAACATGGCGGCGATGCTGTCGGCCTGGCCACGCGTCAATATTAACAGTTCGATGCGGCGGTTGATGCCGGCACTGGCATTTTTCACGTCCAGCGGCGCGCGGTCGGCCATGCCCACCACTTGCAGCACGCTGTCCGGACTCATGCTGCCGATCAATAATTGCGCGCGCGCCGACATGGCGCGGTTGGCCGACAGGGTCCAGTTCGAAAAGCCTTCATAGCCGGTATTCGCGTATTGCATCGAATCGGTATGGCCGACGATCAGCATCTGGTTGTCCATCTGGGCAAAAACAGGGCCCATCTGGCGCAGCAGCTTGCGGAAGCGGTCGGTCGGCACGGCGCTGCCGCGCACGAACATGCCTGCCCTTGTCCGTATCGTGCAGCATGACGCGCAAGCCGTAGGGCGTGATCACCGATTGCAAGTTGCTTTTCAATCCAGCTTCGTCGCTGAGCTTGTCGAGCGCGCGCGACAGGCTCAGCAGGTCTTCCGGCGACTGGTAGCTGATCTTGGTCTGGTTTTGCGCGCGCGGCGCCAGCCTTGCCATCTTGCATCTGCTTGCCTTCCGTGCGCGTGTCGCCCGTGCCCTTGCGGGGCATGGGGAAGCGCTCGATCAGGCTGCCACGGGGGCCGCCTTTCTGTTCCGGCATGACGCCCTGGCCTTCGCCCTGGCGGCTGCCGGCGCTGGCATCCATCATGATTTCCTTCATCGCCTGCTGCTCGCGCGCGGCCATCAGCCACAGCACGAGGAAGAGCGACAGCAGGGCCAGGCAAAAGTCGGCAAACGCTACTTTCCAGGCGCCGCCGTGGCCGTCGTCGTCGTGCTTGCGGCCAGCCCGCTTGATGATGGCCTGTTCATGTTTCTCATGCGGCTTTAGCACGGCGGCCTCCCCGGCCTTGGCCTTGCTCTTGTTCGGCGCCGCCATCTTCCAGCGCATTGATCCAGCTTTCCAGCTGGGCGAAGCTTGGCTTGATGTTCAACTGCACCAGGCGGCGGCCCGCATCGATGGCCAGCAGGGGCGGTTTGCCCGCCACGTGCGTGACCAGCACGACCTTCACGCATTCCATGGTCGAGCCTTCCTCGCCCACCAGCTGTTTCATCATGTTGCACATCGGATCAAGCACGCCGTAGCAAAAGAAGATGCCGATGAAGGTACCGACCATGGCGGCGCCCACTTTTTCCGAAATTTCCGCCGCATCGGCGCCGTCGGCCACGGAATTCATGGCCATCACGATACCGAGCACGGCGGCCAGAATACCGAAGCCGGGCATGGCTTCGGCGATCTTGTGCAGCGACTTCGACGGTTGCAGCAATTCGTCGTGGATGGCTTCCAGTTCCTGTTCCAGCACGCCTTCGAGCTCATGCGCGTTGATCTTGCCCATCGCCATCAAACGGAAGTTGTCGACGATGAAAGCGAGCAGCTTCGGCTCTTCCAGCACCAGCGGATAGCGCTGGAACAGGGCGCTTTCGCGCGGTGCCTCGACGTGGGCATCGAGCGCCTTCAGGCCGCCGGCGGCCGTTTGCAGCAGTTCGTACATCAGCAGCAGCAACTGGCGCTGGAATTCCGAGCCTTGCTTCTTGTGCGTGACGATCTTGCGCATCTGGTGCAGCATTTCACCGAGTACATGCTTGGGGTTGCCCAACACCAGGGCGCCGACGGCGGCGCCGATGATGATGATCAACTCGACCGGTTGCCAGATCGCGTGGACGGTGCCGCCCATCAGGGCGAAGCCTCCGAATACACACCCCATCACGATTAAGATACCGATAATTACCATGTCAACTGCCTTTCTGCGTCATTGTGCTGCGTCAATTTGATGGATAGTGCTGAAACTTATGCGTCTTGCAGCATGGCTTTCATCTTGCCCAGTGCCGTCTTGTTGAGCTGGCAGACGCGGGCGTCGCTCAGGTCAAGCACGGCGGCTATTTCTTTGTAGCTCAGTTCGAATTCGTAATACATCTGGATCACGCGCTGCTCGCGTTCGTCCAGCGCGCGCAACGCTTGCTCCAGGCTGCGGCGCACCATCAATTCAATTCTTCCGGGCTCGGTGCGCTGTCGGCCTGCCCCAGGCTTTCCTGCAGCACTTCGTCGAAACTGGCGATCAGCTCGGCGTTTTCAGCCAATTGATATTCCTGGAAGGCTTCCGGCGTCAGCTTCAGGGCCGCCATGATTTCCGCCTCCTGCGGCTCGCGTCCCAGGCGCCGGGTCAGGGCGCGCACGCTGTCGCGCAGGCGGTGGCTTTCCTGGCGCACGGCGCGCGGGCGCCAGTCCTGGCGCCGCAGTTCATCGAGGATGGCGCCACGGATGCGCAGGCTGGCATAGCTGCCGAAAGACTGATCCGGCACGCCGTAGCGGCGCAAGGCTTCGAGCAAACCCATCAGGCCAATCTGCTCCATGTCGTCGCGGTCGATGGCGCCCGATACCTGCGAATTGAGCTGGCGCACGATGCGCTTCACCAAAGGGGCGTACGCCACCAGATGTTGTTGCTCTTCAGCAACGCTGAGCACGGCCGCGCAAGCGCTGGCGGCCGCATATTCTCCGGCGCCATACGCTTCCTGGTATTGCTCTGCATAAGCCACAGGGTCTCCCACTAGGTCGGCTGGCGTGTTGGCTTATTCAATGATCAGCTTGCCGACCATGACTTCGGTGAACGGCTTTTCCATCTGCTCGCGTTCATAGCTGACATTGAATGCCTTGTTGATCTGCTCGGCATACTGGTCCACGGTCATGGTTTGCGCCTTGTCCAGTGGAAAGCTCGACAGGGTGCTGACGGCGATCGAGCGCATCAGCGGCAAGTGGTCCTTGGTCAGCTTTTCCTTTTCTTCGGTGGTGGCGATCACCAGGTCGGCCGACAGGTAATGCGTTTCGCCTTCGCCGGGAGCGCGGCGCAGCATCACGATGACCTTGTCAAGCGTGATGAATTTGCGCGCCTTCTTGCCCGTGGCGGGTGGCGGCGGGGCTTTCGCTTCGGCAACATCGGCATGGCCGGCGACCGGTTTGGCCAGGTACCACATGGCGCCGCCTGCCGCGCCGGCGGCCAGCACCGCCACGGCGATAAAGCCGCCTATCAGTTTCATTTTCATAGTCATCAGGTGGTTTCTCGCTCATGCATGGCGTACGTGGTGCTGGAGGCTGTGCCATCGGACAGGGCGCGGCCCGGTTCGGCATCGTCCTGCTGGCGGCCCGGTTGACGCTGGCCGCGCGCATCGCCTTCGGCAAATGCCTGGGCGGCGGGGCTGCGCGGGGTGGCGCTTATATTGACGGCCACCTCGGTGTACTGGCGCTGCGCCAGGTCGCTGCGCATGTTTTCGCCGATGCCTTGCAACTGGCGCAACACTTCCGAGTTCGATGCCGTGACGTTCACCTGCAGCGCGCCGGCCGTGTGGCGGATGGAGATCTCAATGCGGCCCAGCATGGGCGGGTCAAGGCGGATCGTCGCGTGTTCGCTGTTGCGGCCGAGCTGCGTCTGCAGGCGTTCGCCCAGCGCTTCGCGCAGCGGTTCCTGCCATTGCTGGGCAGGGCCGTTGAGCTTGATGGTATCGCCGGCCGGGGCCGCCGTGGCGGCATTCCCGACCGCGCCCGTCAGGCCCAGATTGGGTGGCGTTGGCGTTGCAGCGCCGCGTTCGCCTTCGCGCGCCGCAGCGGCAGGAGTGGCGGCCGTCACCGGCGTGCCTTGCTGCAATAGCGACTCGAAAGGCTGGGCCGGCGCGCTGCCCTTGGCGGCGCTCGCCGGGATGGCTGCTGCCAGCGGTTCGCGCGTATCGCGGCCTGCCGGCTGCGCCGTTCCCTGTGCGCTGAGGCTGATCGCCGCCGGATGCAGGCTGATGTTGAGTGCCGGGTTGGCTTGCGCCACATTCGCCTGCGCGTGTGTCTGTGCCTGTGCCTGCGCGGCGGCGCGCGCCTCGGCTGCGGCCGCGTCCGTTGGCGGCAGCATCGTCAGCGGCAAGCCGATGACAGGGGCGGCCATGGCGGGCAGGCCGCTGTCGGCCTGGCTGTCGCTGTCGCCATCCTTGGCGGGTGCGGGCGTATCGCCATCGGCCGTCTGCGTGCCTGTCACATCGAGCACCTGCGCAAACAGGGGCAGGGCGGAGGGCGCTGCACCGTTGCTGCCATAGCCTGGCGTGCCGGGCAAGGCGGCCGCCTGTGCCGACGCTGGCGCCGGTGCCGCATTGGCCGTCGCTGCCGGAGCGGCCGGCGCCTTGTTGAAGTTCATGATCATGCTTGATTCCCGTCCGAGTCGTATTCGCCGAGTGCGGCGTAGGCGACCCAACCTTCCTTATTTGCCTGTAATGCACCCAGGTGTTGACCCAGGCGTTCTTTTTCCGCAGAGCAAATTTTAACCGCTTGCGCGTGAATTTTGCGCAATTGCAACAATTCTGTTTGTTCCAGCGCATTCCATGCGCCGCGTTCGGCCAGCAGCGGGATGTTTTTCGCCAGGCTGGCCGAGATTTGTTCCATCGCCTCCCAGTCTGCCTGGGCGACAGCCGCGCTCAAATGCCGGCTCAGCTGCTGCAGCGCAGCGCGCCTAGGCATTATTGGCCTGGACGCCCACCCAGCCGCGCTTGATGGTGGTCATCAAGGTAGTCACTTCATCGATCAGCGTCGGGTCGAGCTTGATGCCGGCCGTGTACAGGCGAGCCACGCAATAGTCGTACAGGCGCGCCAGGTTGACCACCACTTCGCCGCCATTGTCGAAATCGAGCGAGCTCGACAGACCGTTGATGATCTGCGTGCATTTATCCAGGCTGATGGCCTTTTGCTCGTAGCGCTTGCCCACGATATGCCCCGCGCGCGCGCGCCAGTTCTTCCAGCAAGCCGTCCGTCAGCACCAGTACCAGCTCGACCGGTGTGGCGCGGGCGGTCTGGGAATCGAGGTTGACGGCGTGACGGCGTGGTAGTTGCCGTAAGCTTCATTGTTCAACATTATTATCTTCTCGCTATGTTAACTGTGGCGGCGCGGCTGGCACGTCCGCCTTAGGATTTGCTGCTATTAAACATGGCATCGAACATGTCGGAATTCCTGGTCATTTGCTCCTGCAATACTTGCAGTCGGGAATACTGATCCAGGAAGCGGCTGTACGCCGTGTTGTACTGGTTGGTCAGACGCTCGCTGCTCTTGACCAGGCTCTTCTGCAACTTGTCCGTCGCTGCCATGCGTTGGGTGATCTGGCCCTTGGTGACATTGCTCCACTGGCCCAGCACCTTGTCCAGGCCGCCGAGCACGCCGGCAGGTGCCGACAGGCTGTTATTGCCGAACAGTTTGTCCAGGCCGCCAGGATTGTCTGCCAGTTTGGCCGTCAGTTTGGCAGAATTCAGGCTGATCGTGCCATCGCGCTGGGCCGTAATGCCATACGCCACCAGCGACACGCCATCGACGGTCAGGCGCAAGGCATCGCCCATGCTGGAGCGCAGGGCGTTCAGGCCGGAATCGTGGGCAAAGATGCCGGCAGCGATATTTTTCTCCGGGTTGCCGGGGTTGGCCAGGCCATCCATCACGCTTTTCAGCTTGTTGTAGGCGTCGACGAAGGCTTGCACATTGGCAATGGTGCCAGCGCTATCCGTCCCGACGGTCACGGTAAGCGGATTTTCGCCCGCCGTCATGGCCTTGGTGAATGTCATTTTCACGTCTGGCACGTTGGTAAACGTGTTCGATGCCTGCGTGATTTTGGTGCCGGAGCCCTGGGCTCCCAGCCAGACGATGGCATCCTTGGGCGCCACGAGGGCTTTCTTGTCGCTCTGCAGCGCTGTCTGCAGCGCCGGATCCGTCACACTGTTGGTGTCGATCGAGACGGCATTGGCCAGGCCGGTGAGATTCGATGTCAGCACCAATTGCGCCTGGTTGCCGATATTGATGACGGAAGCGGTGACGCGCGCATTATTCTTGCTGTTGCCATTGATGGCAGCGGCGATTTCCTGCGGCGTCAGGTAGGGGTCGCCATCCTTGTTGGCGGCGGCCAGGTCGATGTCGAAGGCATTGTCGGCCGTGGCAGCGGCTGCCGGGTCGCCGATGCGGATGGTCATGTTGCCGCCGTTGGCGGGCGTGGTGCTGCTCAAGCCGCCATACGACGTCTGGCTGGCCGTGGCCAGTTGTTCCACAAAGAATGCGTAGCTGCCCGGCGCCGCCTTGATGCCGGCCGTGGCCGTGCCATACGCGGTATTGCTGAAGGTGGCGGACTGGTTCAGCACGGATTTGCTGGACGTCATTGCCGACATCGCCAGCTGGAATGCCGAGATGGCCGATTTCAGGTTGCCCAGCGCGCTGGAGGTGTTGTTGGCAAGCGTACTCTGAGCCTCCAGGGCCGCCTTTTGCGCAGCCACCGATTTGGTAGCCAGTTGTTGTGCTGTGACGAGTGGATCGTATCGTGGTGCGGTAATTGCGTTTGCCATGCCAGACTCCTGAATAAAGGGTTATACCGGTACAAGGCGACCCCCATTCCCGTTTCGTGAAGTTTTCCTGAAAGAAACTTACACAAACTTCATTTTACCTGCCCGCGGAACCAGAATTGCGTCGCCAGCTCGTCTTGCCGCTTGGCATCAACTCGTTGTTGCTCATTTGCAACATGCTTCTGTTTTTGCGTCAGCACCTGGTCCAGCACTTCGCGCTTGGCCCAGGCCGTGTTCAGTGCGCGTTGCGAAACGGCCATGTTGGCTTCGTGCAGGTGCAAATCCGTGCGGTGCTGGTCGGCCATCTGCATCACGGCCTGCTTGAAGTTGCCGCAGTTGACGGACAGCGCCAGGGGCAGGGCGCCGCTGGGGCCGCTATCCGTGTACAGGCCCGTCAGGCGCTCCAGGTTTTTCTGGTAGCGCTCGCGCACGGCCGTCTGCGCCGCCATTTCGCCTTGCAGGCGTTCCACTTCGGTGCTGCGCAGGCGACCAGGGTGGTCAGATTGCGGATGGTATGCGCGTCGCTCACATATGCTCCTAGGCCATGATCTGTTCAAGTTGTTCGATGCACGGCCCCATCGGCGCCTCTTCCTTGGTGCCCTGGCACAGGAAGGCTTCGATGGGCGCGTGCAGCTGCACGGCGCGGTCGGTGATCGGGTCGGCGCCCGGCACGTAGGCGCCCAGCGGGATCAGGTCGCGCACGCGCGCGTGGCGCGCCATCGACGCCTTCAGCGCGCGCGCCGCCTGCATGTGCTCGGGCGTGATCACCTGCGCCATGCAGCGGCTGATCGAGGCGGCGATGTCGATGGCGGGGTAGTGGCCCCGTTCGGCCAGTTCGCGCGTGAGCACGATGTGGCCGTCGAGAATCGCGCGCGCCGTGTCGACCACGGGATCCTGCTGGTCGTCGCCTTCGGCCAGCACCGTGTAGATGGCGCTCATGCTGCCGTCCGGGTGGGCGCCGTTGCCGGCGCTTTCCACCAGTTGCGGCAGGTTCGAAAAGACGGAAGGCGGATAGCCGCGCGTGGCCGGCGGCTCGCCCAGGGCCAGCGCCACTTCGCGCAAGGCCATGGCATAGCGCGTGAGCGAATCGACCAGCAGCAGCACGTGCTTGCCCTGGTCGCGGTAGTGCGCGGCGATGGAATGGCACAGCTCGGTGGCCATGATGCGCATCAAGGGCGATTCGTCGGCCGGTGCGATCACCAGCACGGCTTTTTTCAAGCCTTCGGCGCCGAGCGACTTTTCGACGAATTCGCGCACTTCGCGGCCCCGTTCGCCGATCAGGCCGACGACGACGACATCGGCCACCGTCTGGCGCGTGATCAGGCCCAGCAGCACGCTCTTGCCGACGCCGGAACCGGCCATCAGGCCCACGCGCTGGCCCTTGCCCAAGGTCAACATGCTGTTGATGGCCCGCACGCCCACGTCCAGCGGTTCGACCACCGGTTGTTTCTTCAGGGGATTGATTTTTGGTGGCGTGACTTCCAGGATGTGTTCGCCGCCGAGGCGGCCCAGGTCGTCGATCGGCTCGCCCAGGCCATTCACCATGCGGCCCAGCCACGAGGGGCCGATCTGCAGGCTGGCCTTGTCGGGCAGGGGCAGGACCCTGGCGCCCGTGGTCAGGCCCGTGGCCTTCTTGAACGGCATCAGGTAAGACAGTTTTTCGCGGAAGCCGACGACTTGCGCATCGAGCCACTCGCCGCTGACAGTTTCAATTTGACAACGCTGGCCCGTGTGCAGGCGGCAGCCGGCGCTTTCCAGCAGCAGGCCGGAAGCGCCGACCAGGCGGCCGGTGGGTGTCGCGACCGGGATATCGCCGATCTCGAAACTGCGCAGCGTGTCGGCGATCATGCAGGCGCGCCCTGGTCAGCGTGTTCGGCGGCCAGCGCCAGGTGGCTGCTGACTTGCTCCATGCAGGCCGACAGGCGCTGATGGCAGCCGGCGTCGACTTCATTGTCGCCCGCCTTGATGCGGCATTCGCCCGCGTCGAGGCGCGCGTCGGCGATCAGGTTCCAGCGCTTGGCGCGCTTCGGATCGAGTTCGCTGATGCGTTTGAGTTCTTCCGGATTGAGGAAAACGTCGATTTCCTCGCGCGTGGGCGGCATCGAGGCCAGAGTCTCGTCGACCAGGGCCAGCAATTGCACCGGCTGCAGCGCCAGTTCCGCGCGGATCACCTGGCGCGCCACCTTGGCCACCAGGTCGACCACTTCCTTGCGCTGCGCTTCGCGGTAATCGGCGCGCACTTTCTTCAGGTCGCGCAGGATGGCGTCGACGGGGCGGGCCAGGCGGTCCAGCGCCACCAGGGTTTCATTGCGGCCTTCTTCGCGGCCCTGCGCCACGCCGTCGCTGCGCCCGGCGTCGTAGCCGTCCTGCTGGCCTTGCACCAGGCCCACTTCGTAGCCGTCGCGCTGGCCCTGCTCGAAGCCTTCCGAGACGGACGCCTGCCACTGGCCGTCCGTGTCCTCGCTGGCGGCGCGCTGGCCGGCGGCGATGAATTGCGACAGGGGCGGGAAACGATACGAGCGGAAGTGTTTCATTCGATCACCGCTTCGGCAAACAGTTGCACTTCGATTTCGCCCGCATCGGCGAGGCCCTTGACGGTGGCCATGATTTCCTGGCGCGTCTGTTCGATGCGGCTCAAAGGCACGGGGCCGGAACGGCGCATCATGTCTTCGAAGCTCTGCGCCTGGCGGCGCGGCATGGTTTTCAGCACGGCGTCGCGGATCGACGGTTCCGCGCCCTTGAGGGCGATGGCCCACTGTTCCATCGGCACGTCTTCCAGGATGCGCGTGAGCGTGACATCGCTCTGCGTGGCCAGGATCAGGAAGTCGTACATGCTCAGTTCGATTTCCGAGACGACGTCCGGGTCGTGCGCGCGCAGCAGTTCGACCAGCGCGGCACGGTTGCCCGGCATGCGGTTGAGAATCTCTGCCGCCTGGCGGATGCCTTCCACGCTGGTGCTTTGCGTGTCGAGCGTGCCCAGGCAGCGGCCCACCAGTTCGTCGAGCTCGACCAGCAGGTCGCGGTCGATCTCGTCCAGGCGGGCCAGGTTCAGCAAGACCAGGTCGCGGCCTTCGACGGGCAGGGCATCGAGGATCTGGCCGGCCAGCGCGGGCGGCAGGAAGGCCAGGAACACGGCTTGCATCTGCACGTGCTCGTTGACGATGTATTCGGCCAGCCATTTTGGCGAGGCCCATTGCAGGCGCGCCATTTTCGGACGGATGGCGTCGCCGTAAATGTTGTTCAGCACGCTGTTCGCGATATCGCTGCCCAGCGCCATGTCCAGCGAGCGCTTCAGGTAGCTGCGCGAGGCGCCGTGCACGCCGCTTTGCTGGCGGTAGTCGTCGAAGAAGGTCTGCATGGCCGTTTTCACGGATTCGACCTTGATGCCGCTCATGCGCGACATCACCTGCGTGACTTCCAGCAATTCTTCACGCGACAGGCAGCGCAGCACATTGGCGGCCTGTTCTTCGCCTATGCTCAGCAGCACGATGGCAGCCTGTTCCACAGGGCTCAGGCTGACGTTCTCGACATCTGCGTCGTCAGGGAAATTATTGTTGTTGAGTTCGGCCATTTTTCTGCATCCATTGTTTGACGACTTCGGCGACACGCTCGGGTTCTTTTTCCGCCAGCACTTTCAGGTGGTCGACCATCACGTCGACCGCCGAGCCGGGTGGCGGCAAGTCATAGTTTTCCAGCAGCGGCACGACCGGCATGCTGCCGCCGGCGGCAGCTTCGCCTTCGAGCGCCAGCGGGCTGCCATTCACGCCCAAGGCCGGCGCGCCGGCGGCGGCGGTGGCGCCAGTGGCGCCGGCCGTGCTGCTGCCGGCCAGGGCCATGGCGGGATCGATCTGTTTGAGTGCCGGCGGCGCCAGGCGCGTGGTCAGCAGGCGCAGCAGCGGACGCAGGATCAGGAAGTAGCCGAGCACGGCGCCCAGGGCGTACAGCAGCCAGCTGCTGAAATCGACGACGGTGTCGCGCTCTTCCCACCACTGCGCCACGGGCGGCTTGGCCGGGAAGGCCAGCGCCGTCAGGCTCAGGCTGTCGCCGCGCTGGGCGTTGATGCCCAGGCCGCTGTTGAGCATTTTTTCAATATTGCCCAGTTCGGCAGGGGTCCAGCCCGTTTTCGGGTTCGGTGCGGCGGCGCTGTTGAGGACCACGGCGACGCTGAGTTTTTCCAGGCGGCCACGGCTGCGCTTGATCTGCGTGATGCTGCGGTCGTACGCGTACTGGCGCGTGGTGGCGTTCTTGCGGGCCGTGCCGTCGTCGGACGGCTTCGGTGCTCCATCGGCGGGCGCGGCGCCGGCGGCGTCGGCCGGTGCCGGCACGGCGGCCGCTGGCGGACGGTTCGACAGGCTGCCGGGAATGCCGGCCACGGTGCGGTTGCGTTCCTGCTCTTCGCGCATCGCTTCGCTCGTCACTTTCGGAGCTTCGCCGTATTTTTCCAGCGTTTCGTCCACGCGGTCGTTGTTCACGGCGGCCGTCACGCTGAGCTTGAAGTTGTCTTCGCCGATGACGGGGCCGAGCAAGCCCGTGACGTTGCGGCGAATTTCATCCTGGAAACGTTTCGCGCCTTCATTGCCGGCGGCCGAGGCATCGAAACCGTCCGTCAGGTCGACGTGCGAGGACAGCAGGTTGCCGCCCTGGTCGACCAGGCTCACGCGCGTGGGCGCCAGGCTGGCGACGCTGCCGGACACCATGTTGATGATCGCGGCGATCTGTTCCGGCGCCAGGGTGCGGCCCGGTTTCAGCGCCACCACCACGGAGGCGGACGATTTGTCGCCGTCGCTGGCGACAAACGACGTCGATTTGGCAATCGACAGATGGACGCGCGCCGAAGCGATCGCGTCCATCGTCATGATGCTTTGCGCCAACTCGCCTTCCAGGCCGCGGCGGAAGCGCACGTCCTGCACGAATTGGGAGACGCCCAGCGGGTCATTCTTGTCCATCAGCTCCAGGCCGGCCGGCAGCTGCGCCGTCACGCCCTTCGAGGCCAGCAGCATGCGCACCTTGCCCAGCATGGCGTCGGGCACCAGCACCTGGCCGCTGTCCGGATGCAAACGGTAGGGGATGTGCTCGGCGTCCAGGGTGGCCATCATGTCCGTCACGGCCACTTTTTCGCGCGCGCCAAACACCGGCTTGTAGTTGGCCTGGTCGCGCCAGGCATACATGGTCACCATGGCGGTGATGCCGATGGCCAGCACGACGATGGGAACCAGGTTTTTCAGCAGGGCGGGCGGGATGGCGGGCTGGGCGCCAAGGCGCCAGCGCGCAAATGCGGACTTCATGGGGGTAATCACTTGGGGTAACTTTCGCTGGGAGGCTGGGCGTGGATCAGGACGTGAAGATTACAGAGGCAGTTTGATGAGTTCGTCGACGGCGCCCATGACCTTGTTGCGCACTTGCATCAACATGGAGAAGGACAGGCTCGCTTCCTGGCTGGCCAGCATGGCGCCGACCATGTCGTCGCTCTTGCCGCTGTCGACGTCGCTCATTTTCTGCGCGGCCATGCGGTCGTCGCCGTTGACCTTGCCGATGGCGTCTTTCATGCTTTGCGCAAAGGAGAAGCCGGACTGTTCCGGCGCGCCGAACTGGGCGGCGGGCGCGATGCTGGCGCCCAGGGCGCGCGCGTCATTGCTCAGTGCTGCCAGATCGGCCTTGATCAGACCTGCGAGTTCGTTGCTCATCTTGCCCTCTACTTTCAATATGCGGTGACGTATCAATCAGAAATTACTGGTGTTGCCATTCCGGCAGGCATTACATCCAATGCCATCCTGCCCGGTCCGAGTTGCAGGACCCATCAGTTTTATCAGTTGCCACACCATCCGCTCAAGCAGACTCAAACAAACCCAGCAAACCCACGCCGACATGATTTACATGGCCATGATAACTAATATTTATCTGATAAGAGTTTCTGCTGGTGGCAATAATAAAACTGGAAACTGCCATAAAAACCGGAATCAGGTAAGGGGAATGGCGCACTGCAAATCACTATTTTCTCGCCATAAGCTTACCCGCAGGCAACTATAAAGTAAAGAGAGGATTGTCTCAAGGAATATTGATACATGGCAATATTTGGCGTTTTCATGTATTGTTCAGCACCGTAGTCATCTAGCATGCGATACGATGCGCAATCGTTTGCTTGCATACCGGTAGGCAAGGTCAAGATGATGCTGTATTTAATTTCGGGCGATCCGTATAATTTGTTCTGCCACCGCAATACCGACATGACCACTACATGACAATCATTACCAAGACAGATCAAGCTGCGCGCCATCAAGTCCTCGATTCCTGTCTGCTTGGACGTCCTGTCCATTTGCTGCATGTATTCGGCGCCCAGCTGCGCGACGACCTGGCAGTGGCCTTGCGCCAGCCCATGAGCCGTCGCTACTGGGGTAATTTCCAGATCGATGCCGTGAATTTGTCGCGCGTGGAAAACGAGGACAGCGTGAATCGCTGGCTGAGTTTTTCCACGCCGGCCAGCCAGACGGGCTTTGCCCTCGAACGGCAGATCCTCTTGAGCGTGCTGAACTATCGCTATGGTAGTGCCGGCGCCAAGGGCGTGCTGCCCGATCCGGCGCAGGTGCGCGTGACGGCCACCGAGGAGCGCCTCGCTGTGGTGCTGGGACAACAGTTGGTGAACAGCTTGTTTACCCGTATCCACAAGAATCTGCAAACGCTGGGCAAAAGCAGCGGCATCGACACCAGTGCCGAGTTCGCCGTGCAGTCGGGCGTGCACCCGGCGCGCGGCAGCTGGATCGTCAGCGTGGCGCTCAGCGACGTCGAGGCAGGGCAGAGCGGCCACTTCTGGTTCTCGCTGGACAAGCGCCTGATGGCCGACGTGCTGCGCGGCCTGTTGCCCGAACGCGCGCAAGCGAAGAAGGCCTTGCGTGGCAGCGTGCGTCCGCTCGCTTCGCGCCTGCAAGTGACGCTGGAAGGCCGCCTCGTCAGCAAGCAGATGCAACTGGGCGCCTTGTTCGACCTGCGCGTGGGCGACGTGATTCCCGTCAGCCTGAGCCGTACTGACGTCATGCTGGACGACTCCCGTTTATTTACAGCTGCTGTTTCCGAACACAAGGGCAAGCTCTGTTTAACCTCATTTGAAGATGTCGAATAATATGAATATGAA
The DNA here is from genome assembly GCF_056037845.1 of Janthinobacterium sp. TPC_1. Classification (NCBI taxonomy): domain Bacteria; kingdom Pseudomonadati; phylum Pseudomonadota; class Betaproteobacteria; order Burkholderiales; family Oxalobacteraceae; genus Janthinobacterium; species Janthinobacterium sp. TPC_1. The sequence goes on from NZ_CP195157.1 coordinate 4,153,249, forward strand.
CGATACCAACCAGAGCGAAACCCTGCTGGAAGACCTGGGCGATGACATGATCATCGACCAGGGCGACGTGTCCGACGTGCCCAGCGGCCGCGCGCGGCGCGACATTCCGCAGATGATGCGCAAGATTCCCGTCACCCTGACCCTGGAAGTGGGCTCGGCCCGCATTTCGCTGGAAGAACTGATGGCCATCGGCCCGGAAAGCGTGATCGAACTCGACATGCTGGCCGGCGAACCGCTGGTGATCAAGGTCAATGGCACGCCGATCGGCCGTGCCGAAGTGGTAGTTGCTGGCGAGAACTATGGCCTCAAGGTCATCGACCTCGACGGCCTCAATCTCGACCTGATGACAGCATGAAGCTGGCGGTACCCGGTTTGAGCCGGCGCCGCGGTGCGCTGGCTGCCGCGCTGGCTGTTCCCGTTCTGATGCTGTGTTGCGCCGCTGCCGGCGCGCAGGACCTGCTGGCCGGCGTGGTGCCGGGCGCGAAGACCGACCTGTCGGTCAAGATGCAGATCCTGGTCGTCATGACCCTGCTCGGGCTGCTGCCCGTGATGGTCATGATGATGACCAGCTTTACCCGCTTCGTCATCGTGCTGTCCCTGCTGCGCCAGGCCCTGGGCCTGCAGCAGGGCTTGCCCAACCGCATCGTCACCGGCATCGCCCTGATCCTTACCCTGCTGGTCATGCGCCCCATCGGCGACCAGGTGTGGAAGGAAGCGTTTGTGCCGTACGACCGCGACCAGATCGGCATGCAGGAAGCGCTGAAGATCGCCGAAGTGCCGATTTCGCGCTTCATGCTGGCGCAGACGAGCAAGGCCGCGCTGGCGCAGATCGCGCACCTGGCCGGCGAGCCGTCGAGCATGCGCCCGCAAGACCACAGCTTCACGGTCAAGCTGGCTGCGTTTGTCTTGTCCGAACTCAAGACGGCGTTCCAGATCGGCTGTATGCTGTTCATACCGTTCCTCATCATCGATCTGGTGGTGGCGTCCGTGCTGATGGCGATGGGCATGATGATGCTGTCGCCGCTGGTGATTTCGCTGCCGTTCAAGCTGCTGCTGTTCGTGCTGGTCGACGGCTGGACCCTGACCGTCAACACGCTGGTTACCAGCATACAGGGCTATTGATCCATGTTTACCCCTGAAGTCGCCGTCGACCTGATCATCGAGGCCTTGCATGTCGTGATGTTGCTGGTGGTAATCTTGGTCGTCCCGGGTTTGCTCATGGGCTTGCTGGTCGCGCTGGTGCAGGCGGCCACCTCGATCAATGAGCAGACCATGAGTTTCCTGCCGCGCCTGCTGGTCACCCTGCTGGCCCTGATCCTGGCCGGACGCTGGATGGCCGGTTACCTGATGGATTATTGCGTGCGGTCCATTTTTCAGCGCGCCGCCACCCTGGTCGGATAGCGCCACGCGCCATGGATCAGATTTTCAATCAGGTGCTGCCGTTTCTGCTGGCCGTGTGGTGGCCGTTCTGCCGCATCCTGGCCATGCTCAGCGCCTCGCCCGTGATCGGCGACGCCATGGTGCCCGTCCCCGTGCGGGTGTGCTGCTGTCGCTGGTGCTGGCGATCCTGATGCTGCCCGTGATGCAGGCGTCGGGCGTCTCGCAGGAACTGCTGAAAATCGATCCGTTTTCCCTGCACGCCCTCGTCGCCACCCTGGAGCAGGCCATCGTCGGCTTCGTCCTCGGTCTGGCTTTCCACTTCGCCATGTCCGTCATGTCGGTGCTCGGCTATCTGGTGTCGAGCCAGGTGGGCTTTTCCATGGCCGTCATGAACGATCCGCTCAACGGCACCTCGTCGGACGTGATCACGGGTTTGCTCACCATCATGTGCATGATCGTGTTTTTCGCCATTGACGGCCACCTCGTGCTGACGGGCGTGATCGGCGCCAGTTTCACGGCCTGGCCCGTGGGGCAGGGCTACGGCCCGCTGCTGCTGCAGACGGTGGCGTATAACGTGGCGTGGATCTTCGCCGCCGCCATATTGCTGGCCTTGCCCATCGTCTTTTCCACCATGGTGGTGCAGCTCGGTTTTGGCTTCCTGAACCGCGTGGCGCCGTCGCTGAACCTGTTTTCGCTGGGTTTTTCCATGATTACCATGTTCGGCCTGCTGATGCTGACGCAGATCGTGCGCTTTATCCCGGAACACTATGTCGCCATGACCAACCGCGTGCTCGATATGATCCAGGAACAGATGCGGGTGGCCCATGGCGGATAGCAGCACGGGCGACAAGACAGAAAAGGCGTCAGCCCAGAAGCTGAAGAAATCGCGCCAGGAAGGGCAGGTGGTGCGTTCGCGCGACCTGTCGACGGCGCTGGGCATCCTGATCAGCATGAAGGTCTTCATTTATTTGCTGCCGAGCTATCTGGCGAGCTTTCGCGAGCTGTTCGCCATGGCTTTCATGCCGCTCGACAGCAAGGGCGCGCTGGAAAATGCCATGTCAATGGCGTTTACGACATCGGTGGGCTTGCTGATCAAGATGATCGTGCCGCTGTTCTGCGTGCCGTTGTTTGTTGTGCTCGGCTCATTGATCCCTGGCGGCTGGGTCGTCAGCACGAAGAACTGGATGCCGAAGATGGAGCGCCTGAGCCCGGCCAAGAACCTGGGCCGCCTGGTGTCGCCCAAGCATGGCTTTGAATTCGGCTTGTCCATCGCCAAGGCCGCCGTGCTGGGCATGGTGCTGGTGCACGTCAGCCGCTCCAGCCTGATGCAGTACGTGGATTTGCAACACCGGCCCCTGCAGCAAGCCATGCTCGATGGTTCCGTGCTGATGCTCGACGGCCTGATGGCGCTCATTTCCGTCTTTGTCCTGTTTGCCATCATCGACGTGCCGGCGCAGGCGTTTTTCTTTGCCCGCAACCAGCGCATGAGAGCAAGCAGGACGTCAAGGAAGAGCATAAAAGCAGTGAAGGGCGGCCCGAAGTGCGCCAGCGCATCCGCCAGCTGCAGCAGCAGATCGGCCGGCGCAGCGTGCGCAAGACCGTGCCCGACGCCGACGTGGTGATCGTCAATCCCGAGCATTACGCCGTCGCATTGAAGTATGACCAGGACCGCGCCGAGGCGCCGTTCGTCGTTGCCAAGGGCGTCGACGAGATGGCGCTGTATATCCGGCAAGTGGCGAAGGAACACCATATTGAAACGCTGGAGTTGCCGCCGCTGGCGCGCGCCATCTACAACACCAGCCAGGTGCAGCAGCAGATTCCCGTGCAGCTGTACCAGGCCGTGTCGCAGGTACTCAACTACATCCTGCAATTGAAAGCATTCCGGTCCGGGCAGCGTGCTGCCCAGCCCGTATTACCCACCGAGATGGCCGTGCCATCTCATCTGAGCGAGGTCGTACCACCATGAATTTCCTGAACCGGTTGGTTGCCGAAATGCGCCGCCACAAGTTCGCCACGCCGCTGTTCCTGCTGGTGATCCTGGCAATGATCATCTTGCCGCTGCCGCCCGTGCTGCTCGATATCTTGTTCACTTTCAATATCGTGCTGGCACTGATCGTTATCCTCGTCAGCGTGTCGGCCAAGCGGCCGCTCGATTTTTCCGTCTTCCCGACGGTGATCCTGGCCACCACCATGCTCAGGCTGACCCTCAACGTGGCGTCGACACGCGTGGTGTTGCTGCACGGCCATACGGGCGCGGACGCGGCCGGTAAGGTGATCGAGGCCTTCGGTAACGTGGTGATCGGCGGTAACTTCGTCGTCGGTATCGTGGTCTTCGTGATCTTGATGATCATCAACTTCGCCGTCGTCACCAAGGGTGCCGAGCGCATTTCGGAAGTGTCCGCGCGCTTTACCCTCGATGCCTTGCCGGGCAAGCAGATGGCCATCGATGCCGACCTGAACGCCGGCCTGATCAACCAGGAAAAAGCCCAGATCCGCCGCAAGGACGTGGCCGCCGAAGCGGATTTCTACGGCGCCATGGACGGCGCGTCGAAGTTCGTGCGCGGCGATGCCGTCGCCAGTATCTTGATTTTGATCATCAATATGGTCGGCGGCGTGGCCATCGGCTCGCTGATGCACGACCTGTCGTTCGGCGATGCTTTCCGTCAATATGCACTGCTGACCATCGGCGATGGCCTGGTGGCGCAGATCCCGGCGCTGCTGCTGTCGGCCGCGGCCGCCATCCTGGTGACCCGCATCAGCGATTCGGGCGACTTCGAACAGCAGGTGGCGGGCCAGGTGCTGACTTCGCCAACGGTGATCTTCAGCGCGGCCGGCATGATGGTGGCGCTGGCCCTGATCCCGGGCATGCCGTGGTTCATGTTCATGACTTTCGCCGGCGTGCTGGCCTTCGTGGCCTGGCGCTTGACCAAGCGCGTGAAGGGGCCGGACGCGGCCGGCATGGCGGCCATCGAGGCGGCCTTGCGCGACGAGCGCCCGGCAGAGCTGGAATGGCAGCAGTTGCCGGCCGTGCAGCCGCTGATGGTGATGCTCGGCTATAAGCTGGTCGGCATGGTTGATAAAACGCAAGGCGAACCATTGAACAAGCGCGTCAAGGGCGTGCGCCAGAGCCTGTCCGAGGCGATGGGCTTGCTGCTGCCGAACATCGGCGTGCGCGACGACCTGGCCTTGAAGCCGTCGCAATACGCGATCGTGCTGTCGGGCACGGTGGTGGCGCAGGCAGAAGTGCAGGCCGACCGCCTGATGGCGATTCCGTCGCCGAACGTGTATGGCCAGCTCGACGGCATCCCCGGCATCGAGCCCGCCTACGGCATGCCCGTCACGTGGATCGAACCGGGCGAAAAGGCGCATGCGCTGGGCCTCGGCTACCAGGTCATCGAGGCGCCCAGCGTGATCGCCACGCACTTGTCGAAAATGGTGCGCGAATACTTGCCGGAACTGTTCCGCCACGAAGACGTCTCGAACCTGATGGAGCGCCTGACGGCCCTGTCGCCGAAGCTGGCCGGCGCGCTGGACAAGGCGCTGACGCACACGCAGATGCTGCGCGTATTCCGTGTCTTGCTGGCGGAAAACGTATCGCTGAAGGATATCGTGCCCATCGCCACTACCTTGCTCGACAGTTCGGAAACCACCAAGGATCCGATTTTGCTGGCGGCCGAGGTGCGCTGCGCGCTGCGGCGCCAGATCGTCAGCGGCCTGTTTGGCCAGAAGATGGAAATGCAGGCATTCAACCTGGGCGGCGAGCTGGAAAACATGCTGCTCGGTTCGCTGAACCAGGCGCGCCAGTCCGGCAAGGTCACGCTGGATAACTATCCGATCGATCCGCACCTGCTGTCGCAGCTGCAGGTGAACATGCCGGTGGCGCGCGAGCAGATGAAGCAGCAGGCCACGCCGCCGCTGTTGCTGGTGCTGCCGCAGATCCGTCCGCTGCTGGCCCGCTACGCGCGCCTGTTCGCGCCGGGCCTGCATGTGCTGTCGTATAACGAAATTCCGGAAAACCGCGAAGTGAGCATCATCGGCACGGTGGGATAAACCGGGGCAATAACAAAAACGGCGCTTCGGGCGCCGTTTTTATTGTGCTGTATCAATCCTGCTCGTCGATGGGCGGCAGCAAATCCTGCTCCGGCGCTGCCGGCCCGGCCAGCAGCAGCACTTCATTTTCCTGGCTGTCCGCCGCCGCGTCGCCATAGTCGTAGCCGAGCGGCGCCGCCACTTCCTTCGAGACGATGATGGTTTCCTCTTCGGCCACGTCCGCGGGGGCTGCGGGCGCATCGGGATCGGCTGCCGCTTCCGCTTCCGGCTGCGTCAGCAGCAGCGCCACTTCGGCCATGGCGCGGAACAGGGCCAGCGACAGCGCAGCGGCGCCCGCCTGCATCGGGTAATTGCCGTGCATGCGCTGGGCATGCAGCTGGCGGTTCAGGCGGCAGCGCACCACGCGCAGGCCGGCGCGCCGCACGGCGTCGGCGATCCCGGGCAGGGCCAGGCGCAGATGGCGCAAGGCGGCTTCTTCGTCGGCGGCCAGCTCCAGCAGCACGCCGTCGCCGGATGGCTCCATCTGGATCACGACCCGGCCGATGCCGATGATGATCAGTTCGACGCGCAGCGCCACTTTGCCGCGCCGCCTCGGCGTTGCGTCCTCATCCTCGTCGCTGGCCAGCACGCGCAGCAGCAGGCGCTGGCCGCCCCAGCCATACACGGCAAAGCGCCACGCTTCGCTGTCGACCGTCAACGGTGGACGGGCGCCTTCGCGCAGCAGGGCCGGTTGCTGCTCGGCCATGAAGAGGTTGCCCGGCACGTGCTGGCCGCGCGCCTGTTCCTGCAGGGCGGCATATTGCTCGCCATACGTCTTGACCATCACGCGCCACGAGGCGGCCAGCTGCGCCGCGTCGGGCGGCTGCCAGACCAGCTGGCGCGTGAAGAACAATTGATTGACCTGCATGGCGCTGCTGTCGCGCGGCATGGCGCCCCGTACCGTCGGCGTTCGGCTTGATGAGGGACGCCAGGCTGTCCTGGCCCGGCTGTTGCAGCTGGGCGGGCAGGGTGCCGGCGTCGGGCGCGGGCGCCATGTAGGGGCCGATGGGCACCAGCGGCTGCACCACGCCAGGCGTCATCGGTGTCGCCGGGCTGACGTCAAGGCGCTGGGTAATCAGGGGCACAGGATTGCCCGATGAAATGCGGTCTATCGCCATGCCATTGCTTCCTGCTCATACATATTCATCCGATCCGCCATCGCGCCCTGCCAGTAACTATTGTAGTAAAGAAAGAATCAGCTTGCTCATGCTCTGGCTTTGCTTGAGCATTGCCGTGCTCGCTTGCAGCAGCATTTGCGCCGAGGTCATGTTGGCGCTTTCAGCCGCGTAATCGACATCCATGATGCGGCCGATGGCGGACCTGGTGTGGGTGATCATGTTGGACAGGTTATTGTAGACGTGGCCGAGCCGGTTCGCGGTGGCGCCCAGCGCAGAGCGCACGCTGCCCACCTTGTCGACGGCCGCTGCCAGCAGGTCGATCATGCCGTTGGCACTGTTGTTGCTGGCAAATTCGCTGCCGGGCGTGGCGCCTGGCGCGAAATTGGCCGAGATCGCCTGCAATGCCGCATCCAGGCTGCTCATGTCGCCCGCCACGCTGAACTGCATGGTCTCGCTGCCGGTGGCGCCGATCTGGAACGTCATGGCTTGCGACAGGGTGCCCTTGCCGGCGCTGCCGTTGCCCAGCAATAAAGTGCCGCCGTAGCGGGTATTCGTCATCACGTTGTACAGCTCGGCGCCCAGCGCATCGTATTCGCCCTGCATGGCGTCGCGGTCTTTCTGGTTCGACGAGGCGTCCGCTGCCTGGGTGGCCAGGTCTTTCATGCGCACCAGCATGGTGGTGACTTCGCCAAACGCGCCTTCGGCCGTTTGCAGCAGCGAGGTGCTGTTTTGCGTGTTGCGCATGGCCACCGCCATGCCGCTGGTCTGGGCGCTCAGCCTGGTGGCGATCTGCAAGCCGGCCGCGTCGTCCATGGCCGAGTTGATGCGAAAGCCCGTGGAGAGGCGCGTCATCGAGGTCGACAGCATTTGCTGCGCCCAGCCCATGGCCCGCTGGGCAGACAGTGCGGCAGTATTGGTATGAATGCTCAGCACGTGGCGGCTCCGGTAGGCGATTGTTCGGTGTTCTACCTTGTACAGGCGACTATGCGGGCAACATCGTTAAATATAATGGCAATTTAGTCAAATATGCCGGGAATGCATGTAACCGCAGGCGAAAAAAAAAAAAAGCCAGACCGGAGTCTGGCTTCGATAGATAGGCCGCGAACGGCCAAGTCCATATTATTGCAGCAGGGACATGACCATCGAGGACATGCTGTTGCTTTGTTTCAGCATTGCGGTGCCAGCTTGCAGCAGCATTTGCGACGACGTCATGTTCGAGCTTTCGGTAGCGAAGTCGGTGTCCATGATGCGGCCGGTAGCGGCTTTGGTGTTGGTGGCGATGTTCGACAAGTTGGTGTTGACGTGGTCCAGACGGTTAGCCGTCGCGCCCAGTGCCGAACGCAGCGTGCTGACGCTGTCGATGGCGGTAGCCAGCAGGCCGATGTTGGCGTTGGCGTTGGACGTCAGTTCCGTTGCGCCTGTTGCAGCGGCGCTCGAGAAGTTCGCGCTCAGGCCGGTCAGGGCTGCGTTCAGCGTGCTCAGATTGCCGGAAACGTCGAAAGTCATTTTTTCGGTCGAGCTTGCACCGATCTGGAAGGTCATCGAGGTCGACAGCGTGCCGTCAGCTGCAGCGCTACCTTTGCCCAGCAACTTGGTGCCGCCGAACGTGGTGTTGGTCATGACGTTGTACAGCTCTTGGCCCAATGCATTATATTCAGCTTGCATTGCGGTCTTGTCGTTTGCGGTCGACGAAGCATCGGCTGCCTGGGTGGCCAGATCTTTCATGCGCACCAGCATGTTGGTCACTTCGGCGAATGCGCCTTCGGCCGTTTGCAGCATCGAGGTGCTGTTTTGCGTGTTGTTCATCGCAACGGTCATGCCGCTGGTTTGTGCTTTCAGGCGGGTTGCGATTTGCAGGCCGGCAGCGTCATCCATTGCCGAATTGATGCGGAAGCCGGTGCTCAGGCGCGTCATCGAAGTCGACAGCTTGGATTGGGTATTCGTGATCGAATTTTGTGCCGACAGGGAAGCAGCGTTGGTGTGAAGGCTCAGCATGGTGTCATTCCTAATTTAGTGGTTACGGTGAGGAGCGACGTTTATCTGCTCCTATCAGTACAAGACGACCGTCCAGGCAGCTTAATTAAATGCTTTAAGGAAATTTTTGAAAATATTTTCAAAAATAGTGCGGTACAGGCTATTTTCCAGCGATTGCGCCGCAAACTCGATGCGAGCTGACTGGGTGTATCGCTCAATCGCCTGCGGCGGCAAGCAGGCAGGCGCGGAAATGCGCGATTTTCTCTTCATCGCTGGACAGGATGCCAAAGCGCGTGTTGTCGGCGGCATCTTTGGCGATGCGCTTGCAGATGGCATGATCTTCATCAAATACCTGCCGGTTCATGCGCGCGCTGGAATCGAAAAAATTTTGCAGCGCGGCCGCACTGGATGGATTGACGGCGCCATTGAGCAGGCGGCTGGAAAAGTGTGTGCGCCACGGCTGCGCGGACGGGAAGAAGTGCTGCAGCGAGTAGGAATACGAGTAGGTCGACGAGAGCATGGTAAATGGAAACAGATACAGGCTCTGGTAGCCTTCGTATTGCTGGTCCAGCTGGAACAGGCGTTTGATGGAGCGCAACTTTTTCGCCATGGGGGCGTTGCCCAGTTCCGCCTGCCACACGGAAGTCCACGGCGTAAAGTGGTTGCTGCCATCGCCGAGTTGCAATTCCGCCAGTGATTCGGGATGGACGAAAGGCACGTGCAGCGGTTCCAGCGCATTTTCCAGCGCGATGCGCCAGTCGCACTCATATATATAGGCGTTCACGTCGCTGCGGCCCGCGATGTTGAAGGAAATATCGGCCAGCAGCGCGTAGGTGTCGCCCAGCTGTTCGTCCAGCGTCATGCGCGGCGCGGGGGCGGCGAACAGGAAGTCGGCGCACCAGTCCAGTTGCAGCGTGTGCAGCTTTGCGTTGTCCAGTTCGTTTTGCGCATAGCGTTCGCGGCAGGGAATATGCATGGCGCCGGCGCGGTAGGACCAGCCGTGGTAGGGGCAGGCCAGCGGCGCGTTGCCATGCGTTTCCGTGAAAAAACGCGTGCCGCGGTGCGGGCACAAATTGTCGAAGGCCAGCAGATTGCCCTGGTCGTTATACACGACCACTTCCTCGCCCAGCCATTCGAGTTTGAGATAGTCGCCGCTGGACGGCAGTTCGCTGCGATGGCACAGCAGGTGCCAGAAGCCGTCGCGTAATTGTTGTGCTTGTTGCATGGGATTCATAAGGTCTTGGCCGGTTGGGCATATACGGTGGCGCCATCGGCGACGCGGCGCATCACCACGGCGCAGCGCAGCGCCGACGGTGGCGCGTTCGCCGACGGCGACGCGCGGCAGGACGGAGGCGCCCGAACCCACCATCACTGCCGCGCCCAGGCGCACGGCGCCCGTGATGTCAACGTGCGAACTGAGCGTGCAGCCCTTGCCCAGCACGGCGTCATGGCCGACGCTGGAGTAGCTGTTGATGGTGACGAAGTCGCCCACGTCGCTGCCGGCCGAGACTAGGGCGAATGGGCACACGACCACGCCCTGTCCCAGGCGGGCCGTGCGCGCCACGATGGCGCTCGGGTGGATCAGCGTGTGGAAGCGCGCGCCGCGCGCCGCCAGTTCTTCCGCGATGCGCAGCTTGGCTTGCGGCGCGCCGATCGCCAGCAGCAACGCGTCGCCGGGGGCCGGTTGATATTGCTGAATGCTGCCGAGCACCGGATAAGCATAGTCGGCGTCCAGCGCGGGCATGGCGGGCATGGTGTCGTCCAGCAAGCCGGCGATGCGCTCGCTGGCGGGATCGAGAGACTGTCTTCCAGCCAGCACAGCAGTTCACGGGCAAAGCGGCCGGCGCCGACGACGATGATGTTTTTCATGTAATTTCCAGTAGATGATCGGGCAGATGGACGTGTCGCTTCAGCGCGCCAGGTAGCCGCCGTCGACGGCCCAGGTGGCGCCGCTGACCCAGCGTCCCGCCGGCGACAGCAGGAAGGCCGCCGTTTGCGCGATATCATCGCTGTTGCCGAAACCCAAGGGGTGGCGCTGCTGGTAAGCTTGCATCGCTTCATCGGGCAAGCCGCGCGTCAGGCGCGCATGCATTTCAGTGGCGACGGCGCCGGCGGCAATGCTGTTGACGCGCATCGCGCGCGGTGCCAGTTCCACGGCCAGTGCGCGCACGAGGCCGTCGATGGCGGCCTTGGCCGCCGAATACACGCTCATGCCCGACTGGCCGCTCTGGCCCGCCACCGACGACATGAACAACAGCGCCGCGCCATCGCGCATCACGCCGCGCAGGGCGGCCGCGCGTGCCAGCGCGCCGCGCCGTCTTCACGCTGGAATCGAAGACGTCGTCAAATTGTTGCTCCTTCGATAGCTTTACGGGGCGCAGCAGTTCCACGCCCGCGGCGTGGAAGAGGCCGGAAAACGGCCGCTCTTCGCTGACCCGTTTCATGAAGTCGACGATGTGGTCGCCGCCATCGAGCGTCAGCGTTTCGGCCACGTGGCCGTCGCCGGGCAGCGCCTGCAAGGTCTGCTCCAGGCGCTGTGCGTCGCGGCCCGTGATCAGCAACTGGGCGCCGCAGCGCGCCAGCAGCAGCGCCGTATCGCGGCCGATGCCGGACGACGCGCCGGTGACGAGAATACGCTGGCCGGCGAGCATGTCGGAAGTAAATATCATGGGATCAGATTTCTATCAGGCGGTTGACGCGCAGCGACCCGAGATTGAGCAGGGCGGCCGACCAGGAATAGCCGACGCCGAAGCCGAACATGGCCACGTTCTTGCCTTGCGCGTGTGCTCCGAGGCTGGTGCAGATCAGCAGCGGAATCGAGGCGCTCGAGGTATTGCCATAGCGATCCATATTGATGGGCGCGCGTTCGGGCGGCAGCCTGGTCTTCTTGATAATGTGCTTGAGCATGAAGGTATTGGCCTGGTGGAACAGGAAAGCATCGATCTGTTCCGCCTGGCGTCCGGAAAAATGCAGCAGGTCGGCTACCAGCGGCGGGATGTTCTTCAGCGTGAAATTGAAGATTTCGCCGCCATCCATGTACAGCTTGGCCGCATCGCGCTGCGCCAGGCGCGTATCGTCGCCGAGGTAGGGACGGCAGGCGCTGGCGGCCATCATCAGGTGGCGCTCGCCGCTGCCGTCGCTGCCGAGGATGAAGTGGCTGGGCGTCGCCGCGGGGTCGAATTCCAGCGCGCTGGCCGTGCCTGCGTCGCCAAACAGCAGCGCCGTGGCGCGGTCGCTGTCGTCGACCGTCTTGCTGATGGTGTCGCCCACCAGCAGCAGCACGCGCCCGATGGCCTGGCCGTCGAGCATCCGCGATGCCAGCCACAGGCCGTAAGCGTAGGCCGAGCAGCCCAGGTTGACGTCGAACGCTACGCAAGCCTTGTGCAGGCCCAGACGGCCATGCAGCGCGCAGGCGGTAGCCGGCAGCACATAATCGGGGGTTTGCGAGATGAAAATCAGCGCATCGACGCTGTCGCGTTCCCAGCCCAGGTCGGCCAGCAGGGTTTCCGCCGCCGCCTGGCACAGGTCGGCCGTGGTCTGTCCTTCCGGCGCGCGGCGGCGCGACTGCACGCCGATCATCTTGCTCACGTCGGCCACGCCGGCGGCGCCAAAGCGCTCCTCGAACGCGGCATTTTGGATTTCCGTGCGCGGCAAGGCGCAGACGACGCCGCGCAAGGCAAGGTGCGCGGCGGTAAACGGCAAGCCCGAAGCGAGGCGCAGGCTGGACATGTTCAGGCCTTGACGGTGATCAATGCCAGCACGTCGGCCATGGTAACGCACTGCGCCAGGGCCTGGCCATCGAGCATCTGGTCGAACAGGTCGTCAACCAGTGCGATGGTGGAAATGATGGCCAGCGAATCCCAGGCATAGTCGCCCAGGTTCAGCTGCGGGCCGATCTTGTCGGCGTCGATTTCCAGGATGTCGGCCATGCCGTTGAAAAATTCTTGCATAATCATTTCTTTCGGAATAAGTAACAGGTCAGTGAGCAGAGGGTTCTCGGCGTCGCGCCGTCAGTGGGGCATCCTACAGGCGCGCCAGGGTGCCAGCCCAAGAATAGCCGACGCCAAAGCCCAGCAGCAGGGCGGTGTCGCCGGGACGGATGCGGCCCGACTGGCGCGCCCGCGCGATGGCGATCGGTATGGTCGAGGAGACAGTATTGCCGACGGTATCGATTTCAATCACGAATTTGGCTTCCGGGATGCGGATCTTTCGGCGCAGGGCGTCGAGCATGAATTTATTGGCCTGATGGAAGATCACGTGGTCGATATCGTCCAGCGTCTTGCCGGCGGCGTCGAGCAATTCCCGCATTGTACGCGGCACCGCGCCCAGTGTGAACTGGACGATCTCGGCGCCGTCCATGAACAGGTCGTCCTGGCTGCGCCAGTTTCCCGAGGCATCTTCTTTTTCTACCGCCGTGTCCGCGCTGCGCGGCAGGCGCATGGCGCCGGCCGGGACGATCAGGTTCTGCGCACCGCTGCCGTCCGTGCCCAGCACGAAAGGCCCCAGCCCCTGCTGCGCCGCGCCGCCCGTCACCAGGCTGGCCGCCGCCGCATCGCCAAACAGGGTGCGTACGCTGCGGTCGCGCGGATTGATGAACTTGGAATACGTATCGGCCGTCAGGATCAGCACCTGCTTGCGGATGCCGGCCTCGATCAGGCCCTTGGCCATCGCCAGTGCGTACACATAGCCGGAGCAGCCGAGGTTGATATCCAGCGCGCCGCACGAGGTGGGCAAGCCCAGGCGCTGCTGCAGAACGCAGGAGCTGCTGGGCAGCAAATGGTCGGGCGCCTGTGTGCACAGGATCAGGAAGTCGATGCCGGCGCGCGCGATGTCGTGGCTGGCGAACAGTTTTTCCGCCGCATGGTAGGCCAGGTCGCTGGCCGTTTCATCGGGTGCGGCGATATGCCGCTCGGCGATGCCAGTCTTGTCGAAGATCTTTTGCGCCGACCAGTCGTCCAATTCCTGCGCCAGGGCGTCGTTGGTCAGCGTGGCCAGTGGCAGGTGATAGGCGACGGCGGTAAGTTGGGCGTGGTTCTGCATGCGGGGCCGTTGGGTCAGTTGTCAGTGGAGTCAGGGGAGAGGGGGAGTTGGCGGTCCTCAGGCGGATACCTTGCCGTGCTCCCGCTCCCATTCCCGACGGCTGTTTTTGAGGATGTCGACGATCAGCAGGGCTTTTGCCTCGTCCGTGCACATGTCTTCCAGGAACATGGCATTGTTGTCGCGGACCCAGGCCAGCGGCATTTCCCACCACGCCAGTTCCAACAGTGCGGCACGGACTTTTTCCGTGAAGCGGTGGCGGATCAGGCGCGCGGGCGAGCCGGCATAAATGCCATACGGTTCCGAGCGGAAATTGGGCGGCAGCAGCGAGCGCGCGCCGATGACGCAGCCGTTCTCGATCACGCTGCCGCCCAGCACCATCACTTCGTCGCCGATCCACACATCGTTCCTGATCACCGTGTCGGCATACTGGGGCGGGGGCGCATTCTTCAATCCGCCGCCGAGGATCGACAGCATGTACGTGGAGATGGTGCGCATCTCGTGCTGGCCATTGAGCAGGAAGCGCAGGCGCGAGCCGCCGGCCACATACCGCCCCACGCACAGGCTTTGCTGCCCGCTGTCGTATTTCACCAGAGAGCCGACGCCAAAGCCGGAGCCGCGTCCGATGTAGAAGTGCCCGCTTGTCGGTTCCTGGTCCAGCCAGTCGCGGAAAAATTGATGGGGCAGGGTGCTGATGGCCCCATCGTCGTAGCCCAGTACCGTGAATTGGGCCGACCAAGGATGGTTCTCCGCCACGCCGGAAAAAATGGTTTCGGTGGAAATATGCATCAGGCTATGTTCCGTATCAATTCGTGTTGCCGTGCGGGGGCGGCGATCATGGCGATAATGGCATCCACGCTGGCCATCTCCAGGTCCGGATAGATGGGCAGGCAGATCACCTGCGACGACGCCAGCCGCGCCACGGGCAGATTGGCGTGCGCGGCCGACGGAATGCCGCGGTACATGGGGAAGTCGCTGATCAAAGGGTAAAAGTAACGGCGCGCGTAGATTTCCTGGTCGCGCAGCAGCTGGAACAGGGCGTCGCGCGACAGCGGGTAGCCGGGGCCCACCAGGATCGGGAAATACGCGTGGTTGGCTGCCTCGCCTTCGCTCTGCTGCAGGCAGGTGATGCCGTCGATGCCGGCCAGCTGCTGGCGGTAATGCGCATCGATGGCCTTGCGCTTTTGGCGCGCGCCGTCGATGCCCTTGAGCTGCAGCAAGCCGAAGGCGGCATTGATCTCGCTCATCTTGCCATTGATGCCCGCGGCCACGACGGTGACTTCATCGACGAAGCCGAAGTTTTTCAGATGGTCGATGCGCTGCTTGGTCTTGGCGTCCGGGCAGACGATGGCGCCGCCTTCGAAGGTGTTGAAAATCTTGGTGGCGTGAAAGCTGATCACGGAAAGGTCGCCGTGATTGAGCACGCTGCCACCGCGGTGGCGCACGCCGAACGCATGCGCCGCATCGTAGATCACCTTCAGGTTGTAGTTGTCGGCAATTTTCTCGATGGCTTCGATATCGCATGGGCGGCCGTAGCAATGCACGGGCATGATGGCGGTGGTCTGCGGCGTGATGGCCGCCTCTATCTTGCTCGGGTCGAGGTTCAGGCTGTGCGGCTCGATGTCGGCAAACACGGGCTTGATGTTGTTCCACAGCAAAGAGTGGGCGGTGGCGACAAACGAATACGGCGTCGTGATGACTTCGCCGTTGATGCGCAGCGCCTGCAAGGCCGTCATCAGCGCCAGCGTGCCGTTGGCGAACAGGCAGATGTGCTTGACGCCCAGGTAGTCGCACAGCGCCTGCTCGAGCTGCTGGTGGAACGGGCCGCCATTGGTCAGGATCTTGTTGTCCCAGATCGTTTCCAGATAAGGCAGGAAGTCTTCCAGCGGCGGCAGCAGCGGCTGGGTGACATACACCGGCTTGTTTTTTTGAGTGCTCATCATAATCCGATCGGCGGGTTGGGCACGGCCACGGGGGCTTCGAACGAGACAGGAGGCAAGCCTTCGCACCAGCGCTGCCAGGCGATGCGCAGGGCGTTTTCGAAGCCTTCCGCGATCAGTTGCGGCTTGCCCATGGTCGAGCGTTCCAGACGGTGCCGCGCACTGAAGCGATACGCTCCCAGCAGCAATGGATTGGCCGCAATGGCCATACCCTTGCGCACGAAATCCTCGTCGTCGCTGGCGATGAACTCTTCCAGCTCGACCTGGCGCAGGATGGACGTACCGGCACAGCTGGGCAACGTCGGTCCGGCCACAGTGAGCGTCGGCACGCCCATCCACAGCGCATGGAAGGTGGTCGTGCCGCCGCCATACGGGAAGGTGTCGAGGCACAGGTCGACGCGGTGGTGCATGGCCATGAATTGGCTCATGCCGGTGCGCCCTTCAAAGGTGAGGCGCTCCAGCGCGATGCCTTCCTCTTCGAACCACTCCTTGAGCTGCGCGGGCGCTTCCGACTTGGGCATCGCGGCCAGCAACATCTTCGAATCGGGCAGCGCGCGCAGCAGCCTGGACCAGCGCGCGACTACCTGGCGGTTGATTTTATTGAGGCGATTGAAGCTGCCAAACGTGATATATCCATTCGTCAATGCCGGTGCAGCTTGAATGCCGGGTGCATAGTGCGATGGCAGGAAAGGAGCGCAGGCTGGCAGCAACAGCAGTTTCTCGGTGAACTGGCTGTCGAATTTGCCGGGCGGCGAAAAGAATGGATCGCTCAGGTAGTAATCTATCGCCTTCAGGCCCGTGGTGAGTGGGTAGCCTATCCAGCTTGCCTGGACAGGCGCCGGCTTGGCGGCAAACATCAGCAGGCGATTCTTGCCCGAGTGGCCGGACAGGTCGATCAGAATATCGATGCCGTCGTCGCGGATATGTTGCGCCAGTTCCAAATCGGACATGCGCTCCACCTGGCGCCAGTGAGGAATGAGTTCACGCAAGCGCTGCGTGACGTCGTCGTTCTCCTGATTGTTGTGATAGGCATACAACGACAGGCTGGCGCCATCGATGATATTTTCCAGTATCGGGATAATGAAATGCGGGATCGGATGGTTGAGCAGGTCGCCAGATACAAGGCCAACTTTTAGCGTACGCAGCGGCTCTCGGGTATTGCTGTGCGCCGTGCGACTTTTTTCGATATGCGTCTCGAAGGTGTCGCTGAAGCGCTGGTGCTCGGCAAACAGCGTCTCGGCGTCGATGTCGGCGCTATGCGAGAGCAGGAACAGGTAGTTGCTGAACAGGGTTTCCCATAGCGGACAGATGGCCAGGCCCTTGCGGCAGGTTGCGATGGCTTCGTCTATCCGGCCGATATTGCTGAAGGTAGCGCTTATATTGAGGTAGGCATCCCGGTATTTCGGATTCATTGCCAGCGTCTTGTGATAGCACTCCAGGGCCAGCAGGGGCTCCTTCATGAGCACGTAGCAATTGCCGAGCGCAAATTGAGCGCGCTCGAATTTGGGGTCGATAGCGAGCGCGGCCAGATAAGTCTGCTTGGCTTGTTGCAATTGATTCTGCGCCTGCTGTGTCGATCCCAGGTTGCATAGCGCCGAGGTGTTTTCCGGCTTCAATTCCAGCGCGCGCAGGTAGGCTGCGGTCGCTTCGTCGAACGCCTTCAATTCCTGCAAGACGACCCCAAGGTTGTTATACGTATCACTATTGTCGGATTCGTATTCAAGTGCTCGACGGTAAGACGCTACGGCTTGCTCGAAGCGCTTGATCGTGTTGTAGTAATCGCCCAGATGTTTGTGCGTTGTGGCGTTGTCAGGCGCCATATCGATAGCTTGCTGAAAGTACTTCAGTGCATTGTCCCTGTCCTCGGCGGCACCGTAAGCGATGGCGAGCTGGGCGCAGGCTTGCGCATCGTCTGGCTGAAGACGATGCGCGCGCGTGCAATGTTCAATGGCTGCAGCGTACTTCTCTTGTTTGCATAGTAGCAACCCCAGATTGCTCAACGCCTGGGGGAAATCCCCATCGAGTGCGACCGCCTGTTCGTAGGCGGCCATGGCTTGCTCTGTTTGTCCCAGCGCCTGAAGCGCGCGTCCCAGGTTGTTGTGCAGCTTTGCGTCGTTTGCATGTAATTTGATGCCAGACTGGCAAGCGGCTACTGCGGCGTCGTATTCTTCGGCCTCGTGCAGTGCCGCCGCAAGATTGGCATGCGCCGCCGTGGTGTGGGGTGCCAGTTGCAGCACGGCCCGGTAGCTGACGATGGCCGCTTGCCATTGCTGCAGGTCTTGCTGGGCGTTGCCCAGGTTCAGGTAGATTTCAGCGTCGCCCGGGCAGGGCCAGTGCGCGCTGATAGCAGGCGACGGCTTCGGCACTGCGCTGCATCGCTTTCAATGTGTTGCCTAAATTAAAATGTCCTTTGGCATAGTCGGGGCGCAGCGCCAGGGCCTGCCGGTATGCCTGCTCGGCCTGTTCCAACTTGCCTTGCGCCTGCAGCGCCGCCGCCAGGTTGCCGTACGCCTCGACAAAGTCCGGATTCAGTTCCAGCGCCCGCGTATAGCTGTCGACGGCTTGCGTGTACATGCCCCGTTCCTGCCATGCGGTGCCCAGATTGCCGTGCGCCTCGGCATCGTTGGGTGCCAGTTGCACGGTTTTTTGCAGTGCCTCGAAGGCATCCTTGCCCTGTAATTGCAAGGCGGTGCCCAGTACGCTCCAGGCAAAGTCCGAGTCGGGATAGCGCTGCGTCAGGGAGTGGCTGGCCGCTTCCAGTTCGGCATGGTGGCCGGCTTGATACAGATCAATGACGTGCTGCGTTTCCTGCGCTGTCGGGGTGCTGGCGATGGCCGTTTCGATGCGGCTGCGCAAGCCTTGCGATTGTTCGTTGTCGAGACCGCGCGCGATGGCCGCCGTGACGATCTCCAGCGCCTGTTCTCGGTCGCCCGCCTTGAGCAAACCATCCGCATACGACAGCCAGAACTGGCCTTCGTCGGGGTTGACCGACAAGGCCTTGTGCAGATATGGCAAGCCAGCCTGGTATTGCCCGACTTGTCCAGCCAGCAAACCCATATTGTGGTTGGCAATGGCGTGGTATGGCTGCGCCTGCAAAATCGCCAGGTAAAGCTCTTCCGCCTCGGCGTACCGGCCAGCCTGGTGTTCGGTGATTGCCTGTTGCAATTCGGCGTCGAGGGGCACAGCTGGAAGGGCGTTTGCGTTCATGGGCGGGTGGAAGGTGAAATATTTAGCAGTGGGAATTGTAACTGCTGGAAGTGCTTCTGAGAAACTTTCCGGGTGGAATTTATCCGGGAATGCTGTCGCAATGCAAACTTGGTGTTGCTGGCGGGTCAAAGCGTGGGGAAATATGATGCTTTTAAAAAAAACAGCGCGCTACCGTGGGGTAGGGCGCTGTCTTTCTGCCAGCTGGCGACTTTGTCGCCATGCGTGGGTGCTGCCGTTTACATGTTTGGATAGTTCGGCCCGCCGCCGCCTTCCGGCGTCACCCACACGATGTTCTGCGTCGGGTCCTTGATGTCGCAGGTCTTGCAGTGCACGCAGTTTTGCGCATTGATCTGCAGGCGCTCGGCGCCGTCGTCGTTCTTCACGAATTCGTACACGCCGGCGGGACAGTAGCGCGCTTCCGGACCCGCATACGTGGTCAGGTTGACGTCGACGGGCACGCTGGCGTTCTTCAAGGTCAGGTGGATGGGCTGGTCTTCCGCGTGGTTCGTGTTCGAAATGAAGACGGACGACATCTTGTCGAAGGTCAGCTTGCCATCGGGTTTCGGATACACGATCTTTTTCGACTGGGCCGCCGGTTTCAGGCATTCGTGGTCGCCATGCGTGTGGTGCAGGGTCCATGGCGCCTTGCCGCGGAAGATGATCTGGTCGATGCCCGTCATCAGGCTGCCCAGGTACAGGCCTTTCGACAGCCATGGCTTGACGTTGCGCGCCACGTGCAGCTCTTCGTGCAGCCAGGATTGCTCGAAAGCAACTGGGTAGCTCGTCAGTTCGTCGTGCTGGCGTTGTTCGCCCAGCGCGCCGAAGGCCGCTTCGGCCGCCAGCATGCCGCTCTTGATGGCCGCGTGGCTGCCCTTGATGCGGCTCATGTTCAGGAAGCCCGCGTCGCAGCCGATCAGCGCGCCACCGGCGAACACCAGTTTCGGCAGCGATTGCAGGCCGCCGGCCGTGATCGCCCGCGCGCCGTAGGAGATGCGCTTGCCGCCTTCGAAGAATTTGCGGATTTCCGGATGCGTCTTGTAGCGCTGGAATTCCTCGTACGGCGACAGGTAGGGGTTTTCGTAGGCCAGGCCGACCACGTAGCCGACCATGACCTGGTTGTTTTCCAGGTGGTACAGGAAGGAGCCGCCGTAGGTTTTCGCGTCCAGCGGCCAGCCCGTCGAGTGGATCACCAGGCCAGGCTGGTGCAGGGCGGGGTCGATTTCCCACAATTCCTTGATGCCGATGCCGTACGATTGGGGATCCTTGCCGGCGTTCAAGTCATACCTGGCCATCAATTGCTTGCCCAGGTGGCCGCGCGCGCCCTCGGCGAACAGGGTATACTTGGCGTGCAGTTCCATGCCCAGCTGGAAGTCGGGGCCGGGTTCGCCGTCGCGCTTGACGCCCATGTTGCCGGTCGCCACGCCTTTGACGGAGCCGTCGTCGTTGTAGAGGATTTCCGCGGCCGGGAAGCCCGGGAAGATTTCCACGCCCAGGTTTTCCGCCTGCTGGCCCATCCAGCGCACCACATTGCCCAGCGAGACGATGTAGTTGCCGTGGTTTTCAAAGCAGGCCGGCACGGCGAAGTTCGGCGTCTTGTATGCCTTGGTTTCGGTCAGGAACAGGATGCGGTCTTCCGTCACTGCCGTGTTCAGGGGCGCGCCCAGTTCTTTCCAGTTCGGAATCAGTTCCGTCAGCGCTTTCGGGTCCATGATGGCGCCCGACAGGATATGCGCGCCCAGCTCGCCGCCTTTTTCCAGCACGCAGACGGACACTTCCTGGCTCTTTTCAGCGGCCAGCTGCTTCAGGCGGATCGCCGCGGCCAGGCCTGCGGGGCCACCGCCGACGATCACCACGTCATACTCCATGGTCTCGCGCGGTCCGTACTGTTCAACTAAGTTATTAGGCTGTGTCATGGTCTCGATTGTTAGTCACTAAATGGGTGGGTGAGGAATCTTCGAATAAATTTAAGCACGAGTGTGCTTGTTTTTGGCGAGGATTGCAACTTTGGCGCCATTTTGCGTGACATTGCCCCTCGCCGCAATCTAAATCCGGCCATTTTGTGTAATGATGGCGTTTACCTTTGCTCAGGTACGGCGCACGGTATTTTGCCCCGGTGCCATCGGCACGGCGTAAAGTGTTATCTAAAATAAAACAGGAGTAGCTCGTGGGCATAGAAGTCAATTTCGAGGGCAAGATTGCCCTGATTACCGGCGCATCGAGCGGCCTCGGCGCGCGCTTTGCGAAAGTGCTGGCCCAGGCCGGCGCGCAGGTCGTGCTGGCGTCGCGCCGCACCGAACGGCTGAAGGAGTTGCGCGCCGAAATCGAAGCCGACGGCGGCGCCGCGCACGTGGTGTCGCTCGACGTGACCGACTTTGCCAGCATCAAGTCGGCCATCGCGCACGCGGAAACGGAAGCCGGTCCCATCGATATCCTCGTCAACAATTCAGGTGTCTCCACCACGCAACGCCTGGTCGACGTCACGCCCGAAGATTACGCGTTCGTGATGGACACCAACCTGCGCGGATCGTTCTTCGTGGCCCAGCAGACGGCCAAACGCATGATCGCGCGCGCCAAGGGCGACCCGAAGAAACAGCACCGCATCATCAATATCGCCTCGATGGCGGGCTTGCAGGTGCTGCCGCAGATCGGCGTGTATTGCATGAGCAAGGCGGGCATGGTGCACATGACGCGCGCCATGGCCGTGGAGTGGGGCAAATATGGCATCAACACCAACGCCATCTGCCCCGGCTACATTTCCACGGAAATCAACGAAGATTATTTCGCCACCGAGCAGGGCAAGAAACTGATCGAGATGCTGCCCAATAAACGCCCGGGCAAGCCGGAAGACCTCGACGGCCTGCTGCTGTTGCTGGCGGGCGAGGATTCGCATTTCATCAATGGCGCCATCATTTCCGCCGATGGCGGCATGAGCACGTTCTGATCGTGTAATGGGCGGCACCGTTGCCGCTGCCGCCCATCGCAATCGTCGTTGCTTGTTTAATCGATTGATACGGTAAAAAACTCGGCTTCAGGATAGCTCGCGCTGGCTTTCGCCTGGATAATTGCCTGTACTGCGGAATAAGTGGAGCCGCACACCAGCAAGATGTTTTGTGGCGGCACTGCTTCCGCCTGTGCGCTAGCTTCGCGCTGGACGGGGATGCCCAGGAAATCCGCGCCTGGATAGCGTGTATCCAGGATACCTTTCACACGATGGCGCTCGGCGCCCAGCTTGTCCAGCGCTTCGGCCATGAAGGCGGAAAGGCCCCAGCACCAGATTTCCTGGTCTTTCGGTGCGGACAGTATTTTCTGCCGCAGCCGCTCCGCAATGACATCGAAATGGTCGTTGTAGTTCAGTACGGCATTGCGCAGCTGTGGACGGGGCGTGCACAGCACGCGGATGGCCGGCATGCGCGGCGCGCCCTGGGTTTCAAATGCGATGACGCGGAAACCCGCCTTGTGCACCATGTCCAGCAGGGAACGGTCGGTAAAATAGTGGTAGTGTTCCAGGCAATTCAAGGAGAATTTGAGGGTGCCGGCCGGATGTGCCGTAGCAAAATCGGGCACTTCGATATAGACCAGGCTGTTGCTGAAGCGGTGCAGTTCCTGCAGCAGCACGCCTGGATCGTTCAGGTGCTCGACGACGTGCGACAGCAGGAACAGGTTTTTGTCGTGCAACTGTTCTTCCAGCCGTTGTGCAATCCTGGGGCCATCCACATTCAAATCCATTTTCACGAAATCGAGCGAGGGGAAGGCGACGCGGTCGACAAAGTCCATGACGGTTGCGCGCGGGCGCCCCAGCGCCTGCCGGGCCTGCTCAGCCAGTTCGCCGGGACCACCGCCAAATTCCACAATCGTGCCATTGACCTGCGTCAAGTCGGCAGCATTTTGTATGAAGGCAAAACGCACGTCTCCGGCCGAGTGATCGGTTGGAATGGCGACATTCGAGTTGTACAGCACCTCGGCGGGAATGCTGTGCGTCAGCTGGCCATGTCCGCAATCCTGGCACAGGTATTGCGCCAGCTCGGTGGCCGGATGCAACAGGCTGGCGTGCATCGCACAGGAGGCGTTCGTGACCGCCTGCATCGGGCCATGGCAAATCGGGCATGCGTGCGCATTGTGGATGTCATATTGTCAGCTTTTAAAAGGGTGTTGAGGGAGGATGGCGATGCGGCCAGGTGGCGCGTTATTGCCCCGCGTGCAGGGCCTCGGCACGCTCCTTTTCATACTTGATAATTTTCAGGACGCGCGAATTGACGAAATAGCGGATGTAGTTCACGGGCGAATAGAAGATGTCCGTCTGCCATTCGCCGCACAGCAGCTCCTTGCCGGTCGGGTCATCGGCAGCCTGCACGATGGTATCGGCCAGGATGCGGTCGATGCCGGAGGTGTTCGGGCCAGATTCGTGCCACAGGGAACTGTGCATGATGACAAAATCGCCTGGCTGTAACTCGGGCGTGACCGTGGGCCACCGCATGTCGAATTTCTCCGGGTTGATTTCACCGGCATCGCCGAGAAACCCGAGCTGATGCGAGCCGACATGGAATGTCATGCCGCCATTGTCGCGATTGGCATTGCTGAGCGGCACGAACAGGCTGCATTTGTTGAGGTTGCCCACATGGTAGCAACTATCCTGATGCAAGAACACCTTGCCCGTGCTGAAGCGGTCCTTGATGACAAAGCGATGGTTGTACAGTGCGATATGCTCGCCCAGTACCTGCCGCATGGTCTGCGCGAAAACAGGGTGCCGGTACATGGTCGCCAGTGGCGGCGGCAACTGTTCTGATAGTGCAACAGGATTTGCCTGGTTCACATCGCGGCTTTCCTGCAGCTGCGTTGCCTGGAATTCAAGCCAGCTTGCTTGCCACTGCTCAATCGCATCCGAAGGAATTGCATTGCGCATGATAAATACGCCTGCCTTGCGGAAGATGTCTGGGTTGAAAACGGGGCCAGACAAATGATCGAGGATGGCGCTCGTAGGAACGGAAATTTTTTTCATTGGAACGACTTGAATAGGCAAGCCGGAAAGGCAGGGTTTGCTGACTCTTCATCATAACTTGTATTTTTCCTGCGGGCAACGTTTGCTGCTCGTTTTGAGCCGGCTCCTAGCGCTGCAGCTGCAAGCCCACCAGCTTGTGCACCAGCTCGGACGACGTCGAGGCGGCGAACTTGCGCATCAGCTTGGCGCGGTGCATTTCCACCGTGCGGGGGCTGAGGTCGATCTGGCGGGCGATGACCTTGCTGGTCTTGCCTTCCACCAGCAGGGCGGCGATTTCGCGCTCGCGCGGGGTCAGCTCCGCCGTCACGGGGCGTTTCTCGCTGACATCCTCGAACGTCCAGATGCCCGCTCCCAGCGGTTGGTTCGGCAGCATGGCGTGGCCCGTGACGTGGCACCAGAACAATTCTCCATTGCTGCGGCGCATAATTCGCTCGTCCGAATAGCGGCCCCTGGCGTTCATGATGGGGATGATGCGGTCACCCGTGCGCAGGAATTCGTCGTGCGTGGGGTAGAGTACTTCGAAGGACTGGTCGTCGAGCTGGGCGCGCGCGTAGCCGAACATGGCTGCCAGCGCTTCGTTGCAGCTGCGCATGATGCGGTTTTCCGACATGCACATGCCCACGGGCGCGTGCAGGAAGATGCTTTCATAATCGATGGCTGACGCGGCGTTCATCTGATACGTATCACTCTCACAGGGGGATTGCAGGCACGGCGCCGGTAGTTCTACGGTATTGTACTTTCCACTCGCGTATTTTATGCTGAGTCGCTGCCTGAGTCATGGACTCAAGACCAAAGCTTAACAAAAGATAGAGGGACACTCATGAATAAAGTTTATCCTGACGCCGCCTCGGCGCTGGCCGGTATCGTCCAAGATGGCCAGACCATCGCCGTCGGCGGCTTCGGCCTGTGCGGCATTCCCGAAGCCCTGATCGGCGCCTTGCGCGATTCGGGCGTGACGGGCCTGACGGCCATTTCCAACAACGCCGGCGTGGATGGCTTCGGCCTGGGCCAGCTGCTCACCACGCGCCAGATCAAGAAAATGATCGCCTCCTACGTGGGTGAGAACAAGGAATTCGCGCGCCAGTACCTGGCTGGCGAGCTGGAACTGGAATTCACGCCGCAAGGCACGCTGGCCGAGAAACTGCGCGCCGGCGGCGCCGGCATTCCCGCCTTCTTCACCAAGACGGGCGTGGGTACCATCGTTGCCGACGGCAAGGAAATCCGCGAATTCGACGGCGAACAATACGTGATGGAACGCAGCCTCGTGGCCGACGTGGCGCTCGTCAAAGCCTACATGGCCGACCGCGCCGGCAACCTGATCTATCGCAAGACGGCGCGCAATTTCAACCCGAACGTGGCCATGGCCGGCAAGATCACCATCGTCGAAGTGGAAAAACTGGTCGAAGTGGGCGAGATCGACCCGGACCAGGTGCATACGCCGAGCATCTTCGTGCACCGCATCGTGGTCAACGCGAACCCGGAAAAACGCATCGAGCAGCGCACCGTGCGCACTGAAGCATAAAAGAATACGGAGATTATTATGGCTTGGACGAGAGATGAAATGGCCGCGCGCGCGGCAAAGGAATTGCAGGACGGCTTTTATGTGAACCTGGGCATCGGCTTGCCGACCCTGGTCGCCAACTATGTGCCGGACAACATGGAAGTATTCCTGCAGTCGGAAAACGGCTTGCTGGGCATCGGCCCGTTCCCCACCGAGGATGAGGTCGATGCCGACCTGATCAACGCGGGCAAGCAGACGGTGACGGCCTTGCCCGGCGCCGCCTACTTCAGCTCGGCCGATTCCTTCGGCATGATTCGCGGCGGCAAGATCAACCTGGCCATCCTGGGCGCGATGCAAGTGTCGGAAAAGGGCGACCTGGCGAACTGGATGATTCCAGGCAAGATGGTCAAGGGCATGGGCGGCGCGATGGACCTCGTCGCCGGCGTCAAGCGCGTCGTCGTGCTGATGGAGCACGTGGCCACGGCCAAGGATGGCACGACGTCGCACAAGCTGCTCAAGCAGTGCGACTTGCCGCTGACGGGCGTGGGCGTGGTCGACGTCATCATCAGCGACCTGGGCGTCATCGACGTGACGGAAAACGGTTTGAAGCTGGTGGAACTGGCGCCGGGCGTGACCAAGGAACAGGTGCAGGCGGCCACGGGCGCGGAACTGGACGTGTCCGCCGTATAAGCAGGCGGATCGTCGTAGGGAATAAAAGGGCGGACAGCGATGTCCGCTTTTTTTTTACGCGCCCGCCTTGCCGCGCAGCCCGTCCAGGCTGTAAGCGCCGCCGCCCGCCGCCGCGAAGTACAGGAAGGTGAAGCAGTACATCACGGCCATTTCGCCGCCGTTCAGGATCGGCAGGAAGGCGGCCGGCGCGTGCGCGATGAAATAGGCGGCCGCCATCTGGCCCGACAGGATGAAGGCGACGGGGCGCGTGAACAGGCCGAGCAGCAGCAGGGTGCCGCCCACCAGCTCGATGACGCCGGCCGCGCCCATCAGGGAAAACAGTTGCAGGCCGTCGAACATGGCCACGTGCGGCGCGCCGAACAGCTTGGCCGTGCCGTGCTGCAGGAAGAGGAAACCGAGGATGATGCGAAGCAGGCCCAGCAAACGTGGGGACCAGGTGGCGTAGACGGCGGGCGAGAGGGACATGAGGTGCTCCATTCAATAATGAGGATGGTTCGGTGTCAGGCTTGCATTAACGCAATGTCATTATGCGGGAGCCTGGCGGCGAACAGTAAGCAGTACTGTAATGGTTTTGTATTCATTGATCATCATGATAAATATTGATGGATGATTTACTGTGGGTTGATGATCGGGTAAAGTGCGCGCGCATGAAAAAAGCCCCGCGGATCGCTCCGTGGGGCTTTTCAATGCTGAGTACGGCTTACTTGACGATGTTTACGCTCGGTGCAACGTAGGCGTCCTCGGTCGGGTGGGTTGGGTGGGCCAGCTCGCTGTGCAGCTTGTCCATGTCCAGTTCCTTTTCCCATTTCGACACGACGATGGTGGCCACGCCGTTACCGACGAAGTTGGTCAGCGCGCGGCATTCGCTCATGAAGCGGTCGATGCCCAGGATCAGCGCCATGCCTGCCACGGGAATCGTCGGCACGACGGCCAGGGTGGCGGCCAGGGTGATGAAGCCGGCGCCCGTGATGCCGGACGCGCCTTTCGAGGTCAGCATCGCCACGCCCAGGATGGTGAGCTCTTGCCAGATCGTCAGTTCCGTGTTGGTAGCTTGCGCCACGAACAGGGCGGCCATGGTCATGTAGATATTGGTGCCGTCCAGGTTGAACGAGTAGCCGGTCGGCACGACCAGACCGACGACTGGCTTGGAGCAGCCCAGGCGCTCGAGTTTCTTCATCAGGGCCGGCAGGGCCGATTCCGACGAGCTCGTGCCCAGCACGATCAGCAGTTCTTCCTTGATGTACAGCAAGAAGCGGCCGATGGAGAAGCCCGTGTACTTGGCGATCAAGCCCAGCACGACAAAGACGAACAGGAAGCAGGTCAGGTAGAACGAACCCATCAGCTTGGCCAGGGGGATCAGCGAAGCCAGGCCGTATTTACCGATGGTAAAGGCCATCGCGCCAAACGCGCCGATCGGAGCGACTTTCATGATGATGTTGACCATGCCGAAGATGGCATGCGACAGCTCGTCGATCAGCTTGGTGACGGGACGGCCGCGCTCGCCCAGCAGGGACAGCGAAAAGCCGAACAGGATGGCGATCAACAGCACTTGCAGGATGTCGCCCTTGGCGAAGGCATCGACGAAGGTCTTCGGGATGATGTTCATCAGGAAGTCGATGGTGCTCATGCCTTCGGCGTGCGTGTATTGCGCGATCGACTTGGCATCGAGGTGGGCCGGATCGGCGTTGAAGCCGGCGCCCGGTTTCAGGATGTTCGCAACCAGCAAGCCGATGGCCAGCGCGAAGGTGGAGACCACTTCGAAGTACAGCAGCGCCTTGCCGCCCACGCGGCCGATTTTCTTGACGTCCTGCATGCCGGCGATGCCGGAGACCACGGTACAGAAGATCACGGGGGCGATGATCATCTTGATCAGTTTGATAAAGCCGTCGCCCAGCGGTTTCATGTCGACGGCGTTCGATGGGTAGAACACCCCCAGCAGCACGCCAGCCACGATGGCGAACAGCACCTGCACGTACAGGATTTTATAGAATGGTTTTTTCACGAGCGGTCTCCTCTTGCGGGTTGATGCTGCGATCATCCGCCCATTGCCGGGCCGGCTCAATTGTGGATAACCGCAGATATGCAGTTTCGCTATATCGGGTATTGCGCCATGGCGAATGTGCCAGTGCAATGCTGCGGTGCAGCATTTCAGCCGCGCGCTTGGAGCATTGCCCGCGCTGCGCTACACTGCCGTAGCGTCGCGCGCGGGACATCCCTTGGCAGGCAGAAAGCGGTGCTCTTTTTATATCGAATAAGGAAATCGAATGATCGAAGCGAGCATCAAATCCGTCCAGTGCATCTCCCCCGCAGGCCTGCACACCATGTCGTACAAGGAGTGGGGCGCACCCGACAATCCGAACGTGCTCGTCTGCGCCCATGGCGTGACGCGCGTGGCGGACGACTTCGACAACCTGGCGCGCGCCGCCATGCCAGCGATTACCGCGTGATCTGCCCCGACGTGGTGGGGCGCGGGCGCTCGGGCTGGCTGGCCAACCCGCAGTTTTACCGCGTGCCGCAATATGTAAGCGACATGGTGACGCTGCTGGCGCGCGTGCTGGCCAACGGCGAGCGCCAGACGGTGGACTGGTTCGGCACCTCGATGGGCGGCTTGATCGGCCTGGGCCTGGCTTCGTTGCCCAACAGCCCGATCAGCAAGCTGGTCCTGAACGATATCGGCCCGACCCTGGCGCCCGAAGCCTTGCAGCGCATCGGCGACTACATCGGCCAGGACTTGCGTTTCGAAACCTTCGAGCAGGGCGCCAGGTTTGTGCGTGACGTGTCCGCCAGCTTCGGCCCGCACACGGATGCGGAATGGCATAAACTGGCGGTGGATGTGTTGCGTCAGGATAAGGATGGCCATTGGCGCCGCCACTATGATATGGGACTGGCCATGCCATTCCGCTCGGCCACGCCGGAATCGGCGGCCAGCGACGAAGCCATGCTGTGGGCCGCGTATGATGCCGTGCGCTGCCCCACCTTGCTGGTGCGCGGGTCGGAGTCCGATTTGCTGTCGCACGCGACTGCGCAGATCATGCTGGGCCGTGGGCCGAAGGCGGAACTGGTGGAAATCGAAGGCGTGGGCCATGCGCCCACTTTCGTTCACGACGACCAGATCGCCATCGCGCGCAAGTTTTTGCTGGGCAAGTAATCACATATCAAGCGATACCGCTGTACAGATTTTGAAACAACCGAAAGAAGAAGCATGGAAATTACACGATTGCACGTAGGCAAACGCCTCTCCGAAGTAGCGATACACAACAATACCATTTACCTGGCGGGCCAGATCGCGGAAGACACCACGCAGGGCATCGTCGGCCAGACGCGCGAAGTGCTGGGCCACGTCGACCGTTTGCTGATGGAAGCGGGCAGCGACAAGACGTGCATCCTGTCGTGCCAGATCTACATCGCCGACATGAAGGATTTCGACTGCATGAATGAAGTGTGGGACGACTGGGTCGCCTCCGGCCACACGCCGCCGCGCGCCACGGTGGAAGCGAAACTGGCCAATCCGGCTTGCCTGGTGGAAATTGTCATCATCGCTGCAGAACGCTAAGTTATTCAGTTATTGAGTTGTTAAGTTTATAAGGTATCACATGGTTTCCATCTCGGCCCCGAATAGCGCCACCTCGGAACAACTGGTAGAGGGCTTGAGTGCGCCGGACAGCGCGCGCGTGCTGGATGCGCTCGCGTATGCCACCGCGGCGTATGGCGACAAGCAGACCTTTGCCGGCCGCTCCGCGCTGGAGTTCGCCATCGGCGTGGCCACCACCCTGGCGTTCCTGCGCAGCGATGCGGAAACACGCATCGCCGGCCTGATGTTCGAGCTGACCTTGCTGGAACCGGACACGGCGGCCGACATCGAACCGCGCTTCGGCAAGCAGGTGTGCGACCTGGCAACAGGCGTGCGCCAGCTGATCCGTTTGCGTGCGCTGACCCAGGCGCAGCACGGCGGCGCTGGAGGTCGCGGCAAGAATGCGGCGCAGCAAGCCGTGGCCCAGGTGGAAACCTTGCGCAAGATGTTGCTGGCGATGGCGTCCGACATGCGTGTCGTGCTGGTGCGCCTGGCCGCCTGCGTGACGACCTTGCGTTACTTTGCCGACTTGAAGCTGTTCAATGAAATGACGCGCGAATACGGCAAGGAAACCCTGGATTTGTACGCGCCGCTGGCCAACCGCCTCGGCATCTGGCAGCTGAAATGGGAACTGGAAGATTTGTCGTTCCGCTTCATCGAGCCGGAAGCGTATAAGCGCATCGCCAAGATGCTGGAAGAAAAGCGCATGATGCGCGAGGGCTTCGTGTCCTCGGCGATTTTGCGCCTGCAGACGGAACTGGCTTCGGCCGGTATCCAGGCGGAAGTATTTGGCCGCCCGAAACACATTTACAGCATCTGGAACAAGATGCGCGGCAAGGAACTGGACTTTACGGCCCTGTATGACGTGCGCGCCTTCCGCGTCATCGTTGCCGACGTGAAAACTTGCTACACGGTACTGGGCGTGGTCCACAATATCTGGACCCCCATCCCGAAAGAATTCGACGATTACATTTCGCGTCCGAAACCGAACGGTTACCAGTCGCTGCACACGGTGGTGACGGCCGAGGATGGCCGCCCGCTGGAAGTGCAAATCCGCACGAACGAAATGCACAGCTTTGCCGAATACGGCGTGGCTGCGCACTGGCGCTACAAGGAAGAGGGCGGCTCGAACTTTGCCGGCCAGAAATACGACGAAAAGATCGCCTGGCTGCGCCAGTTGCTGGCCTGGAAGACGGAAGTGGCCGACGCCGTCGTGGGCCAGGAAGAAATCCAGCGCGAATGGGTGGAAAAGTTGAAATCCGCCACCCTGGACGACCGCATCTTCGTCATGACGCCGCAGGCGCGCGTGCTGGAATTGCCCGTGGGCGCCACGCCCGTCGATTTTGCGTACCACCTGCACACGGACGTGGGCCATCGCTGCCGCGGCGCCAAGGTCGACGGCATCATGGTGCCCCTGAAT
This sequence comes from Janthinobacterium sp. TPC_1, assembly GCF_056037845.1. Classification (NCBI taxonomy): domain Bacteria; kingdom Pseudomonadati; phylum Pseudomonadota; class Betaproteobacteria; order Burkholderiales; family Oxalobacteraceae; genus Janthinobacterium; species Janthinobacterium sp. TPC_1. The sequence continues at coordinate 4,184,172 of NZ_CP195157.1, forward strand.
ACGCAATTGAAGAACGGCCAGACCTGCGAAATCATCACGGCCAAGGGTGCACCGGGCACGGCCGGGCCGTCGCGCGACTGGCTCAGCGCCGGCTACGCCGTCAGCACGCGCACGCGCTCGAAAATCCGCGCCTGGTTCCACGCCATCGACATGCAGGAAACCCTGGCCCACGGCCGTGCGCTGGTGGAAAAGTCGCTGCAGCGCGAAGGCAAGACGGCTGTCAACCTCGAGGCGCTGGCGCAAAAGCTGGGCTTTGCCAAGGTCGACGAGCTGTTCCTGTCGGTGGGCAAGGATGAATTCAGCCTGCGCCACGTGGAGCAGGCGCTGCACGACAATGGCGAAGTGGTGGTGCCGGAAGACGCCGTGCTGGTCGGCAAGAGCCGCGCTTCCAGCGTGGAGCAGGGCGCCAAGTCCGGCGTGCTGGTGGTGGGCACGGAAGGCTTGATGACAGTCTTGGCCAAGTGCTGCAAGCCGGCGCCGCCGGACAGCATCGTCGGCTTTGTGACGCGCGGCAAGGGCGTCTCCATCCACCGCGCCACCTGCAAGAATTTCGAGGAAATGCGCGCCAAGGCGCCCGAGCGCGTGATCTTCACGGAATGGGGCAGCACGGGCCACGACACCGTGTATCCGGTCGACATCTTTATTCTGGCCGGCGACCGCCAGGGCTTGCTGCGCGACATCTCCGAAATCTTTTCGCGAGAGAAGATCAACGTGATCGGCGTCAACACCCAAAGCGCCAAGGGCCAGGCCCGCATGACGTTTACGGCCGAAATCAGCTCGACGGCGCAGTTGTTGAAAGCCTTGAATGTGATCAAGGATGTGAGTGGCGTGCTGGAGGCACGGCGTAGCTAGTCTTTGCACCCCAAGGATAGACGCCGGGGTCGTACCCTGAGGGACTCGGCGTCCCCGTACGACCCCAGTATTTGCTGTTGGGTTCAATCAATGCGTCTTGTCACCCTGATGCAGCCCCGCCATCGCCGCCGTCTCCGGCTGCAGGGTGATGTGGTCGATGCCATGCTTGGCCAGCAACATCTTCTTGATCGCGCGCAATACCTTCGGCCAATGGTCGAGGTGCTCGATCTCCACGTGGCCGATCAGGGCCGGTTGGCCCGGCGACATGTCCCACACATGCAGATCGTGCACGGCGATCACACCATCGACTTGTTCCACGTCCGTGCCCACTTCGACGTAGTCGATGTGGTGCGGCACGCCTTCCATCAGGAAGTGGTAGGACTCGCGCAGCACGCCGAACGTGGATTTCAGGATCAGCAGCGATACCAGCACGGACAGCAGCGGGTCGATCTGCATCCAGCCCGTAAAGTAAATCACGGCGCCCGCGATGATGGCGGCGACCGAGCCGAGCAAATCGCCCATCACGTGCACGAGGGCGGCGCGCGTATTCACGCTTTGCTTGTCCTTGGACAATACCCATGCATGCCACACCACGTTGATCGCCAGGCCGATGAAGGCGACGATGAAGACCATGCCGCCCTTGACGGGTTGCGGGGCGGAAAAACGCAGCACGGCTTCATAGCAGATCCAGCCCACCACGCACAGCATGGCCAGGCCGTTGACGAAGGCGGCCAGCGCCTCGGCGCGGCCGAAGCCGAACGAGTGGCGCGGCGAGGGCGGGCGGCGCGCGATCAGTTGCGCCAGCAGGGCCAGGCCCAGCGCGGCCGCGTCCGTGACCATGTGGCCCGCGTCGGAAATCAGCGCAAGCGAATTGGACAGGAAGCCGGCCGCCACCTCGATGCCGGCAAACGACAGGGTCAGCCCCAGCGCCCACGCAAGGATGCTCTGGCTGCGCCCCTCGAAGGAGTGGGTGTGCTTGGCGTCGCCCTTCAGGTGGGCGTGCAAATGGGTGGCGTCGTGATCGGTGTGCGTCGGCTGCATGGAATGCTTTGTGGAATGAGGTTGCCGTCAGTGTAATTGAAAAGCAACAACATAGGCGGCACGACAAAAAACCTGCAGGCCCGGAGGCGCTGCAGGTTTTTGCTGGTACACGTCAGTTACTGCGCGGCAGTCTCGCCAAACTTGCCTTCGCGGAAATCCTGTACGGCCTGGAATACTTCCGCCTGGGTATTCATGACAAACGGGCCATACTGCGCGATGGGCTCGTTCAAGGGCTGGCCAGCGACGAGGATCACGCGGCCGCCTTCCGGTGCTTCGATGCGCACGCCGTCGCTGCCTGGCGTATTGGCGAAGATGGCCATGCGCAGGGCGGGCACGGCCTTGCCATCGACCTGCACCTCGCCGCGGAACGTGTACAGGAAGGCGTTATGGCCTGGCGGCAAGGGCTGCTCGAAGCTGCTGCCGGCCGGCAAGTCGATATCGAGGTACAGCGGTTCCGTCAGCTCGCGCTGCACGGCGCCCTTCACGCCATGGCTCTCGCCGGCGATCACTTGCACGGCCACGCCCGCGTCCGTCGTGTAGCGGGGGTGTCGCTGCTCGTGAAATCGCGGTACCACGGCGTGCGCATCTTGTCGCGCGCGGGCAGGTTCAGCCACAGCTGAAAACCTTCCATAACGCCTTCTTCCTGCTCCGGCATTTCCGAGTGGATCACGCCGCTGCCGGCCGTCATCCATTGCACGCCGCCCGAGGTCAGCAAGCCTTCGTGGCCCGCGCTGTCCTTGTGGCGCATGCGCCCCGTGATCATGTACGAGACCGTCTCGAAACCCCGGTGCGGATGCTCGGGGAAGCCGGCGATGTAGTCGTTCGGCTTGTCGCTGGCAAAGTTGTCGAGCATCAAGAACGGGTCGAGACGGCGCTGCAGCTGCTGCGTCAGCACGCGGTTGATCTTCACGCCGGCGCCATCCATGACGGCCTGGCCGGCGATTACGCGCTCGACGGCGCGTGGTTTCGTGACGGTGGTGATGTCGCTCATTGCTTTCTCCTCTAGGCCAGGACGGCGCCAGTGCGCCGCCCCATTCACTGCTGGGAATTACACCAAAATGGCATTGATCTCGGCGTCCGCCTGGGCTTGCGCCTTGGCCACGGCTTCCGGACCCATGCCCATGCCTTCCGAATACACGTATTGCACGTCGGTCATGCCCAGGAAGCCGAACATGGTGTTCAGGTAGGGCACCTGGCTGTCGTTGGCGCTGTCGCGGTGCAAGCCGCCGCGGGACAGGCCCACGTAGACTTTCTTGCCGGTCAACAGGCCAACCGGGCCGTTTTCCGTGTACTTGAAGGTGACGTTGGCGCGGGCAATCGCGTCGAACCAGCTTTTCAGTTGCACGGTGATGCCGAAGTTGTACATGGGCGCGCCGATGACGATCACGTCCGCTGCTTGCACTTGCGCAATCAGCGCGTCGTCGAGGGCGATGCGGGCCGCCTGTTCCGGCGTGCGTTTGTCGGCTGGCGTGAACAGCGCTTGCAGGGTCGGCTCGTCGAGCACGGGGTGCGGCTGGGCAGCCAGGTCGCGGCGCGCCACGGTGGCGCCAGGGTTGGCGGCTTGCACGCGGGCAACGATGGCGTCAGCCAGGCGGGTCGAGGCGGAACCGGTGCTGCGGGCGCTGGAATTGATTTGCAGGATGTTCATCTTGTTTTCTCCGTTGTGAGGTGTCTTGCGATGGATGAACTATAGCAATTCCAAAATTGATGCGGAAGCCGTTAAAATGGATAACATTAACCCACTCATGGAACAATTGAGTTTACAGGTAAATATATGGATATCGATCCCGGAGATTTGCTGCTGTTCGCCCGCGTCGTCGAGTGCGGCAGTTTTTCGCGCGCCGCCGTGCGCGTGGACTTGCCCAAGTCGACCCTGTCGCGCCGCATCTCGCAGCTGGAGGCGAAGCTGGGCGAACGGCTGCTGCTGCGCACCACGCGCAAGCTGGCGCTGACGGAGTTTGGCGCCAGCCTGCTCGAACATGCGCGCAAGGTGGTCGAGGAAACGGAGGCGGCCGGCGCGCTGGCCCAGCACCGCCAGGCGGGGCCCAGCGGCTTGCTGCGCATTTCCATGCCGGCCGACTTCGGCGACGCGCTGATGCGCCAGGTGCTGGCCGAGTTCGTGCGCCGCTATCCGGCCATTTCGCTGGAGCTGGACTTGTCGGCGCGCCGCGTGGATTTATTGGAAGAAAATTTCGACCTGGCCATCCGCATGGGCAACTTGCCCGACGACGCCAGCCTGGCGGCGCGCCGCGTGGCCTTCAGCACGCTGGCCTTGTATGCCTCGCCGCAATACACGAGCGTGCACGGCTTGCCCGAGCATCCCGACGATCTGTACGGCCACGACCTGCTGAGCCTGCCGCGGGCCGTGCATGGCCTCGTGCACTGGACTTTGATCCGCGGCAAGACGACGTGGGAGCGCGATCTGCCCGTGCGCCTGCTGGCGAACTCGCCGGAATTGCTGGTGCGCATGGCCTGCACGGGCGTGGGCATCGCGGCCAGCACGGACCGCTTCGCCAAGGCCTATGTGGCGACGGGAGAACTGGTGCGCGTGCTGCCCGAGTGGAGTTTCCCGCTAGTCACGGGCTGGGCCGTGTTTCCCGGCCGGCGCTTGATGCCGGCCAAGACGCGGGCGTTTCTGGACCTGATGGAAGAGATGTATCAAACGGATGCACCCGTGTAGGCGCGCATCCCGCTGGCTTAGCTGGGCACGTTGCCCATGACTTCGCCCAGCTGCACGGGGCCGGCCGGTTGCCAGTTGGCATTGAATTGCACGGTGTCTTTCGGGAACAGCATCACGACGGTGGAGCCGAGCAGGAAGCGGCCCAGCTCTTCGCCCTGTTTCAGCACCACATTGTCGTTGGCATAGCTCCAGTCGCGGATCTCGCCCGTGCGGGGCGGGTTGACGACGCCGTGCCAGACGGTGGCCATGCTGCCGACGATGGTGGCGCCGACCAGGGTCATGACGAAGGGGCCGTTGGCCGTGTCGAACACGCAGACGACGCGCTCGTTGCGGGCGAACAGGCCGGGAATGCCGCGCGCCGTCGTCGGGTTGACGGAGAACAATTCACCGGGCACATAAATCATGCGCGTCAAGCGGCCGTCACAGGGCATGTGGATGCGGTGGTAGTCGCGCGGGCTCAGGTACAGGTTGGCGAAGCTGCCGTGTTCGAACTGCGCTGCCAGGGCCGCATCGCCGCCCACCAGCGCCGTGGTGCTAAAATTGTGGCCCTTGGCCTGGAAGATCTGGTCCTTGTCGATCGCGCCGAACTGGCTGATCCGGCCATCGACGGGGCAGACGTAGTCGGCCTTGGCCAGCGGCCGCGCGTCGGGGCGCAGCGCGCGCGTGAAAAAGTCGTTGAAGCTGGCGTAGTGCGTGATGTCCGGGTCCAGCGCCTCATCCATGTTGACGTTGTAGCGGCCGACGAACCAGCGGATCAGGCGCGTCGTCATGGCGCCGCCCTTGGCGCCGGCGATGCGTCCGGCAAAGTTGGTCAACGCCCCCTTGGGCAGCAGATATTGAGGCAAAACGGCAAGACGGTCAGACACGATGGGAAGCCTTTGACGGGGTGATCGGAATAATGGCGAAAACGCATTATAGCGGCGATGTGGCGCGCAATGATATGCGCCGTATGCAAGGGGGCGTATCGCAGTCTGCCACCGAATTTAATTTGCCATAGGAAATATTTTCAGGAAACTGTGCCACTCGGAAAAAATTACAGCACAATACAGCGGCCTGTTTTTTAGCTTTTAGCCATTTTTATTCAGCCAACTTTTTTCAGCCAGGTCATGATGCCACGCCGTTGCCTCCGCCTCACCGTTGTTTGTTCAGCTGTCCTGTTTGCCTGGAATGCCCAGGCCCAGCAATCCGAAACGCCCGCCGCCACCGACCCTGTCGGCGCGCCGCTGAAGGCTGAAAAGCCCGCCGCGCCCGCCATGCAAACCGTGGAGGTCAAGGGCAGCGGCTACGATCCGCGCCGCGACGATACGGCCAGCAAGATGGTCGTGAGCAGCGAAGAAATCCTCAAGTATGGCGACAGCAATGTCACCGACGTGCTCAAGCGCCTGCCCGGCATTACCGTGTCCGGCGCGGCAGGGCGCACGGGCGGCGAAATCCGCATGCGCGGGCTGGGCAGCGGCTACACGCAGATATTGCTCAATGGCGAGCGGGCGCCGGCCGGTTTTTCGCTCGACACCCTGTCGCCCGACGTCATCGAACGCATCGAGATTTTGCACGCGGCCAGCGCCGAATACAGCACGCAGTCGATTGCCGGCACCATCAACGTGGTGCTGAAAAAGGCCGTCAAAACGGCGCAGCGCGAACTCAAGCTGGGCGTGCAGGGCAGCGACGTGAGTTTTTCGCCCAGCGTGAACCTGCAACTGTCCGACCGCGACGGCAATTTCTCGTATTCGCTGGCCGCTTCGCTGTTCCGCTACGATTATCATTACGATAATCCCGGACTGGAACTGGGCTACGCGCCTGACGGCCGGCAAAACCTGCTGCGCCGCACGAATGGCACGGGCGATGGCCGTCCGGAAGGCATCAATCTGTCGTCGCCGCGCCTGAACTGGGTGCTGGCCAACGGCGACAACGTGACGGCGCAATTCTTTTTCAATGGCGGGCGATCGAACCACCGCAATTTCAGCCGCGCGGAAACAGAATTGGGCTTGCGCCCCGATTACGACACGAATACGGGCAGTTCCAGCAACCACAACGCCTTTGGCCGCAGCGACCTGACGTGGATGCACAAGCTGGCCGGCGGCGCCAAACTGGAACTGAAGATCGGCGCCTCGGCCGCCCGCAATACGTCCGACAGCCTGCAGCAGGGCTTTATCGATGGCAGCGGCCTGGCGCTCGAGCGCAAGGTGGGCGTGAAGGCGACGGAAAACGGCGTCAGTTCCACCGGCAAGTATTCCGCGCCCTTGCTGCCCGGCCATGCCCTGTCGATGGGCTGGGATGGCGCCTACACGGAGCGCGAGGAAACGCGCCGCCAGCGCGAAGCGGCCCTGGGCGTGCGTCCGCTCGTCAACAGCGACGAGGGTTTCGACGCCCATCCAGCGCGCCTGGCCCTGTTCGTGCAGGACGACTGGGAAATCACGCCGCGCTGGTCGATGTATGCGGGCGTGCGCTGGGAAGGCATCGATACGCGCAGCGCGGGCGATACCTATGACGAAGTGAATCAGCGCACCAGCGTGTGGAGCCCGCTGCTGCAAACCCTGTGGAAGTTGCCAGATACCAAGGGCGACCAGGTGCGCCTGGCCCTGACGCGCACCTACAAGGCGCAACCCACGTCGAGCCTGATTCCCCGCCGTAATACCTCGACCAACAACAGCCAGACGGACCCCGACCGCGAAGGCAATCCCTACCTGAAACCGGAGCTGGCGCTGGGCATCGACGCTTCCTACGAGCATTACTGGGCCGAAGGCGCCTTGCTCAGCGCGCGCGCCTCGGCCCGCCGCATCGACGGCTATACGCGCCAGGGCTTGCTGTTTATCAATGACCGCTGGGTATCGACGCCCGTCAACGATGGCCGCGCGAATACGCAGACACTGGAACTGGAAGCGAAGTTCCCGCTGCGCGCCGTGCTGGCCGCGCCCGTGCCGGCCATCGACCTGCGCGCCAGCGTCAGCCGCAACTGGTCGCAAGTGGAGCAGGTGCCGGGGCCAAACAACCGGCTCGACCAGCAAACGCCCGTCAGCGGCAATTTCGGTCTCGACTACAAGACGCCGGACGGCGTCTTGACCACGGGCGGCAGCTTCAATTTCCGCAATGGCGGCCCCGTGCGCATCACCGAGCGCCAGAGCGCCTACACGTCGCCGCGGCGCGACCTCGACATTTATGCGCTGTGGAAATTCGATGCGAAGAACCAGCTGCGCCTGGCCGTGTCCAACTTGCTGGCGCAAGACTTCGAAAACACCACCACGTATGCGGACGCCAACGGCGCCATCGTGCGCAACAGCATTTCGCCGAGTTCGCCGCAGGCGCGCGCAACCCTGGAAATGAAGTTCTGATCGTGCTGTTTTCGCGGTGAAACCCCGGCCGGCATCCCCGCTGGCCTATAATCTCGGCAATTGCGCGCGCGGCCGGCCCGTGCGCGCCGCCTTTTCCTTTGCCAAGATTGCTTTCCCCATGACGTTTTCCTCCCTCGGCCTGATCGATCCCCTGGTCCGCAAACTCGATGAGCTCGGCTATGCCAAGCCCACGCCCGTGCAGGCGCAAGCGATTCCTGCCGTGCTGGCCGGACGCGACCTGATGGCCGCCGCCCAGACGGGCACGGGCAAGACGGCCGGCTTTGCCGTGCCGCTGCTGCAGCGCCTGACCCTGGAAGGCGTGGTGGCGCCCCAGTGCGTGCGCGTGCTGGTGCTGGTGCCCACGCGCGAACTGGCCGAGCAAGTCTATGCCAGCTTCCGCAGCTATGGCGGTAACTTGCCGCTGCGCAGCTTCGTCGCCTATGGCGGCGTGCCCATCGAGCCGCAGATCAGCAAGCTGCGCAAGGGCCTCGACGTGCTGGTGGCCACGCCGGGCCGCTTGCTGGACTTGCAGACGCAAGGCGCCGTCAAGTTCGAGCAAGTGCAAACCTTGGTGCTGGACGAGGCGGACCGCATGCTGGATCTCGGTTTCGAGCGCGAGCTCGATATATTGCTGATGACCATGCCCAAGCAGCGCCAGACCCTGCTGTTTTCGGCCACCTTCTCGGACGCCATCCGCGCCATGGCGAAAACCATGCTGAAAGACCCGATTTCGGTGGAAGTCAGCGCGCGCAACAGCACGGTCAAGGCCGTGAAACAGTCGGTGATCGTGTGCGACAAGAAACGCAAGCCGGAACTGTTCCTGCACTTGCTGAAGAAAAAGCGCTGGGGCCAGGTATTGGTCTTCGTCAAGACGCGCAAGGGCGTCGAGCTGCTGGTGAATACCTTGCTGGAGCAGGGCGTGCGCGCCGATTCGATTCACGGCGACAAGACCCAGCCGAACCGTTTGCGCGCGCTGGCCCGCTTCAAATCTGCCGAGGTGCAAGTGCTGGTGGCTACCGACGTGGCCGCCCGCGGCCTGGATATATCGATCAATTGCCCGTCGTCGTCAATTTCGACTTGCCCACCGTGGCCGAAGACTATATCCACCGCATCGGCCGCACGGGCCGCGCGGGCGCCTCGGGCGAAGCCATTTCCCTCGTCTGCGCCGATGAAGTCGAATTGCTGTCGGCCGTGGAAGCGCTGACGCGGCAAACCCTGAAACGCAACGAGGAGCCCGGTTTCGAGGCCGAGCACCGCGTGCCGGGCACGTCCGCCGGCGGCACCATCCAGAAAAAGGCAGTGAAAGTGCTGGCGCCGAAGGCGGCGGAGCGGGCGAAAAAGCGCCGTTTTTATAAGTAAAGGACGCACAAGGCGCGCAGCACGGATATCGCATTCGTGCCATCATGCGCCATGACCTCGATACCTTTGTTCCCGCTCAATACGGTGCTGTATCCCGATGGCTATCTGCCCCTGCAGATCTTCGAGGTGCGCTACCTGGACATGATACGTCAGTGCATCATGGGCGAGCAGCCGTTCGGCGTGGTTGCAGTTGCTGGACGGCGCCGAAGTGCGCAAGCCGGGCCAGCTGGAAACCCTGGCGCCCGTGGGCACCCTGGCGCGCATCATCGACTGGGCCGCGCCCCTGTCTGGCTTGCTGCAAATCAAATGCATGGGCATGCAGCGCTTCCACATCGTCTCCAGCGAACAGCTGAAAAATGGCTTGTGGATGGCGCAAATTGAAACCTTGCCGCCCGACAAGGCCATTCCCATCCCCCAGGAGCAGCAGAACGTGGCCGACGCGCTCGGTGCCCTGATCCGCACCTTGCAGGAACAAAAGATTCCGCCCGAGCAAATGCCCCTGCAGCCCCCATACCGCCTCGACGAGTGCGGCTGGGTGGCGAACCGCTGGTGCGAGCTGCTGTCGCTGAGCGCCATGCAAAAGCAATTGCTGCTGAGCCAGGACAATCCCGTGCTGCGCCTGGAACTGGTACAGGATATGCTCACGGAAAACGGCTTGCTGGAAGAGTAAAACACGCCAGGCCGCATTTTTTTCTCGCGCTTCCGTTGTGCAATTGCAATTACTATTGAGAAATACTTTACGCTTTGCCGCCGCTGGCATAAGATAATGCCCCTGGGCAAGATTGCCCTGGGCAACATTCAAGAGCAGACGACATGGCAAAAGTAAGCGCGGAACAGATCAATGCGGCAATGGAAGCGATGGCCGGCGAAGGCCAGGCCATCACGGTGCGCGCCTTGCGCGAACGGCTGGGTAACGGGGCCTGCCTGGGCACCATCAGCAAGCTCTTGCAGCGCCGCAAGGCGGGCGCGCAGCGCCAGATCGCTGCGGCCGCCGAGCTGTCGCCCGTGCTGCAGCAAGCCATCCTCGATTATGTAGGACAGGAATTAAGCGCCAGCCACAGCGCGCATGAAGCCGAGATGAACGACAATCAACAGGAATTGATGGACCTGGCCAGCGAAAACGAGCGCCAGCAAGAGTTGCTCGACCTGCAGGCGGGCGAGCTGGAAACCTTGCGCGAGGAACTCGAACGCGAGCGGCAAGTGGCGAACCAGGCTAGAACGGACCTGGCCAAGGCGCAGCTGCGCCTGGAAGGCTTGCCGCGCCTGGAAGAGGCGGCCGAGCAGGCCCGCATGGACCTGGCCAAGGCGCAATTCAAGCTCGAAGGCATCCCACGCCTGGAAGAGGCCGCCGAAGCGGCGCGCGCGGAACTGATCCAGGCCCAGCTGAAGCTGGAAAGCCTGACGCGCGTGGAAACGGAACTGGCCGCCGCGCGCCTGGAACTGGAAGCGGAACGCGAAGAGCTGGGCGAAACGCGCGCCGAGCTGGACGAGGAGCGCACCTTGCGCATCAAAGCGCAGCAGTTTATCGTCGATCCCATCTTCAAAACGCCTGTCTGAGGACGCCCGGCATAAGCTGCTGCGCGTCGGTATAGGAGGCTTGCGATGCTCACCGCACTGCAGTGCGGTTGCGCTTCTCGGCCGCCTCTCCCTTCCGCTCGCGACGCTTTTGCCAGGCGTCGATGCGTCGGGCTGCTGCCTTGGGTTAAACGGCGCACGGAATCGTGATTCAAGGCGCCGCAGAATCCATGCTGGACTTGGGTGTAAGGGCCTGGCATGGAAACGCTGATCGTCATGGGGGCTTCCGTGGGCGGCGTGGCTGCGCTGTCCACCATCTTCGCGGCCTTGCCGGCGAGTTTTCCTGCGGCCATTCTGGCCGTCATGCACGTGGGGGCGCGCAAGAGCGTGCTGCCCGACATTCTCGATAAAGTATCCGCCTTGCCCGTGCGCTTTGCCGCAACGGGCGAAGCCGTGCGCGCCGGCTGCATCCTGCTGGCACCGCCAGACCGGCATATGCTGGTCGCCATCGCGGCGGGCCAGGCGACGGTCGAGCTGACCCGTGGTCCCAGGGAACATTACACGCGTCCCGCCATCGACCCGCTGTTTCGCAGCGCGGCCGCCGTTTTCGGGCCGAAGGTGGCGGGCGTGATCCTCAGCGGCTACCTCGATGATGGCACGGCTGGTTTGCGGGCGATCAAGGCTTGCGGCGGCAAGGCGCTGGTGCAGGAGCCACGGGAGGCGCAAGCGCCATCGATGCCGCAAAGCGCGCTGGCCCATGTGGACGTGGACTGGTGCCTGCCCGTGGCCGGCATCGCTCCCGTCCTGCTGGCGCTGGCCGGCACCGGCCGGGTCGCATTCGCTTAAAATAGCGCACGCCTGGCCGTTGCCGCGCAAGGCATCGATAGCAAAGAAGGTTTATGTCAGTAGAGAAAAATTCATCGGCCCCCGGGCAAATGCCGCCATCCACGGCGCCGCGCGCGCTGCCGCCGCGCCCGCCTGCCGAATTCAGTTCTGCCGCGACAGCTCTTGCGCATAAGCAAGCGCGCGAAGAGAAGGATGCGCAGGTGCGCGGCGTCACTTCCATCGATGCCATGCGCGAGGCCATCAAGCGGGCGGCGCGCGACTTGCCCGCCATCACCGAGGTGCCGCGCCTGGGCATGCTTGGCGCCGCCGCCTTCCGCGCGCGCGCCGCGCAAGGCTTGCCCTTCCTGATGCGCGGGCTGGTGCAGCGCTGGCCCTTGTCGGCATTGGGGCCAGAGGTCTTGCGCGAGCAGTTCAGCCACGTGCCCGTGCGGGCGCGGGTGGGCGACTACATCAACACGGCGTTCGCGGTCGACCGCGCCATGCAGGACATGTCGATGGGGCAATACCTGGATCTGGTGGCAGAGGGCGAGTACGTGCTGCCGCCGTACCTGGGCAACCTGGAATTGCGCGAGCTGAACCGCCTGTGCCACTGGCCCACGTATTTCGACAAGATGGGTCCGCCGCGCTTCTGGGTGGGACCGGCCGGCACGGTGACGCCCCTGCATTGCGATTACGACGACAATATCTTCGCGCAAGTGTGGGGCCGCAAGCGCATCTTCCTGTCGCCGCCGCACCACGATGCCTTCCTGTATCCCAGCGAGGCGAACGCCATCCTGTTCGGCTCGCCGTTCGACCCGGAAGCGCCCGATTTCCAGCGTTTCCCCTTTGGCAAGCCAGGCGACCATGATCGAATGCCTCGTCGAGCCGGGCGACATGCTGTATGTGCCCGCCGGCTGGTATCACCAGGTGCGCGCGCTGACGTTTTCGCTGTCGTCGAACCGCTGGGCCAGGGCCGTGCCGCTGGCGCTGCATGGGGATATGGCGCTGCGGCGTGGCGTGGCGTAATTATTGCTCGATGGGTTTGCCGTCGGCGCGCAGACGCCTGGGGCGCCACTCGCTGAGGATGCCCGCGCAAATGATCAATATGCCCCCCACGATGGCCAGCGCGGGCAGGCGCTCGCCGGCGATGCGGCCGATCACGCCGGCCCACACGGGCTCGCCCGCGTAGATCAGCGTCGCTTTCGTGGCGGAAATGCGCTTTTGCGCCCAGTTCATCACATATTGAATCAGCGCACTGGCGCAGCCCAGGGCCAGCACGCTGAGGATGAAGGTCTTGCCGAGCACCGGCGGCGCTTCGCCCATGACGGGCATAAGCAGCAGGGCGATCAATGACGCCGTGGCCAGCTGCACGATGGTCACGCGCAAGATGTTCAATTGCGGCGAGACGCGGCTGATCAGAATAATTTCCAGGGCGATCGCGATGGCGCCCACGGCTGTCATCAGTTCGCCCTTGCCCAGGCCCATGCTCAGGCCATCCGTGCCCGTGAGCAACAATAATCCCACGAACGCCAGCACCACGGCCGCCCACACGGCAGGGCGGGGCCGCTGCTTGAACACCAGCCATTGCACCAGCGGCACGATGGGCACATAGAAGGCCGTGATGAAGGCCGATTTGCTGCTCGTGATATGCATCAAGCCATAGGTTTGCAGCGCGTAGCCGCCAAAGATGCTCACGCCGATGGCCATGCCCGTCAACAACTCGGCCTTCGTCAACTGGCGCAGCTGGCCCCGGCAAATCAGGGCGCCGATGCTGGCGGCCACGGCAAAGCGGGCGGCAACGAAGGCCAGCGGGCCGCTGACCGTCACGGCATGCTGCACGACGAGAAACGTGCCGCCCCAGATGAAGGTGATGGCGATCAGGGCCAGTTCGGGCAGGCCGAGGGCGGGCGGGGGACTTGCGTGTGTTTTCATGGGAGGCTATGCTATGAGCAAAATATTTCCCATCATCATAGGAGCAATATATTGCGCAGTCAAGCCGAGGCCGGTGGCGTGCTGGCACACCTTTCCACCAATCTGCGGCGCTTGCGCCTCGCTGCCGGCCTCAGCCAGGAAGAGCTGGCGCGCCGGTCCGGCCTGAGCCGGCGCATGGTCAATGGCGTCGAGGCGGGCGGCACCAACATCAGCCTGGCCAACCTCGACCATGTGGCGGCGGCGCTGGGTGTCGCTTTTGTCGACCTGGTGCAGCCGCCGCGGCAACCGCACGACAGCCTGCGCGTGCTGATGTGGCAAAGCGCATCGCAGGCGAGCCAGGCCGTGCTGCTGGGCGCCGCGCCCGCCAGCCGCCAGGTGGAACTGTGGTCGTGGACCCTGGCGCCGGGAGCGCTACGATGCCGAGGCCGATCCGGCGGGCTTCAGCGAAATGCTCTACGTGCTGGAGGGTGAATTGCAGCTGGTGCTGGCGGCGGAAACCAGGCAACTGGCCACGGGCGACTTTTTCGTCTTCAGCAGCGCGCAAGCGTATAGCTATGTGAATGCGGGTGAGTCCACTGTGCGCTTTACGCGCAATGTAGCCAGCTAGGAATCAAGGAGGAATCATGCTGACGTCAACTTTTTACAAGCCAACCTTGCACAACCGTTATATGGGCGCCTTGCTGGGACTTGCCTGCGGCGATGCCGTCGGCACCACCGTGGAATTTTCTCCGCGCGGCAGCTTTGCGCCCGTGACGGGCATGCAGGGCGGCGGACCGTTCGGCCTGCAGCCGGGACAATGGACGGACGATACCTCGATGGCGCTATGCCTGGCCGAGAGCCTGATATCGAAAGGGGCATTCGATCCGGCGGACCAGATGGTACGGTATCTGAACTGGTGGCAATGGGGCTACCTGAGCTCCACCGGCACCTGCTTCGATATCGGTGGCACGGTAAGGAGCGCGCTGGCCAGCTTCCAGGAGACGGGCAATCCCTGGAGCGGCTCCGCCGCGCCTGACACGGCGGGCAATGGTTCGCTCATGCGCCTGGCCCCCGTCGTGCTGTTTGCCTATCCCGATGCCGACGCGGCCCTGGCCTGCGCCGCCGATAGTTCGCGCACCACCCACGCGGCGGCGGAAGCCGTCGAAAGCTGCCAGTTGTTTGCCGCCTTGCTGTGCAGCGCGCTGGCGGGCACGGCAAAAGAAGAGCTGCTGGGCAGCATCGCATACCGGCCTGCCGAACCGAAGCTGGTGGAGCTGGCCAGCGGCAGTTTTCTCGCCAGGACGGAGCAGCAGATACGCGGCACCGGTTATTGCGTGGAATCGCTGGAAGCGGCGCTCTGGTGCTTCTTCCATACCGATTCACTGGAAGCGGCCGTGTTGCGCGCCGTCAACCTGGGCGAGGATGCGGATACGACCGGCGCCATCGTCGGCCAGCTTGCCGGCGCGTATTATGGCGCGCAGGCGATTCCGCCACTGTGGCTGGAAGCGCTGGCCATGCGCGCCGATATCGAAGAGCTGGCGGCCAAATTGTTCGAGCGGACCCGGGACTAGCGCCGGCCGCAGCCCACCAGCAGCAGCATCGGCCGTTCGCGCTCTTCCGCCAGGGCCGGCTGCTGCGCGATCTGCTCGTCAGTGGGGCCCCATTCTTCCACATGTTCCAGCTGGAAACCGGCGCGCAGCAGCGCATTGATGGTCGTGCCCAGGGTGCGGTGCTGCTTGATGACGCCGGGCGCCAGCCAGTCCGACACGCGCGGGCCTTGCTGCTGGTAGCTGTCGACGGGCCAGCGCTTGCGGCCTTGCCCATCCGTCAGCCAGCCGGGCTGGCGCGGCGCCATGAAGATCGGGTGCTCGATGGAAAACACCAGCTTGCCGCCAGGCTTCAAGCCTTCGCGGATGGCGGCCAGCAAGGCGTCGAACCCTTCGACGTAGTGGAAGGCGAGCGAGCTGTAAATCAGATCATGGCTGGCGGGCGGCAAGGCCAGTTGTTCCAGATCAAGCCGCGCATAGCTGACGGCCGCGTGCGTCCCCATGGCATTCGCCTGCGCCAGCATCTTTTCCGACACGTCCACGCCCAGCACCCGCGCCGCGCCCTGTTCTGCCGCCCAGCGGCAAAACCAGCCATAGCCGCAGCCCAGGTCGAGCACGCTTTTTCCCCGCAGCTCAGGCAGCATGGCGCGCAGGGCCGGCCATTCGGGCGCGCTGTCGAGGCCGCCGATGGAGCGCGGCAGCTGGCTGTAGGCCGTGAAAAAGGCGTCGTTATCGTAGATGTTCTGTGTCATGTGTCGAGATCCTTGGCAGGATGGCGTTTGGCGTGGCCGCCCCGCTGCGCCCGGTAAATGCCCGCGTGGCCGGAAAACAGGTAGGCGACGACGCAGGCGATGGCCGCGTACACGCCGATGTCCGCGCCGAACACAGTTCCATGGCCATCAGGGTCGAGGCAATCGGCGTGTTGGCGGCGCCCGCAAACACGGCGACGAAGCCGATGGCGGCCAGCAGGGCGACGGGCTGGTGCAGCAGCGGGCCCAGCGCATTGCCCAGGGTCGCGCCGATGAAGAACAATGGCGTCACTTCGCCGCCCTTGAATCCCGTGCCCAGCGACACAATGGTGAACGCCATCTTGCCCAGAAAATCGTATGCGGGCAGCGGCTGCTGGAGCGCGTCGACGATGGTCGGAATGCCCAGGCCGATATATTTGTCGGTGCCCAGCAGCCATACGGCGAGCGCGACGACGAGGCCGCCTGTCAGCGGACGCAGCGGGGCGTAGGCAATCTTGCGCTTCATCAACCCGCTCAAGCCGTGCGTGGCTTGCGCAAACAGTTTGCCGGTTACGCCGAACAGCACGCCCGCGATCACCATGGCGGATAAGGTCCAGGCGGAGAGGGCGGGAATCAAGGGCACGGCGTAATGCGTATGGCCAATGTGCAAAAACGGCCCCAGCAGCAGGACCACCTGGTCGGCGATGACGGCGGCCAGCAGGCAGGGCAGCATGGCTTCGTAGCGCAGGCGGCCGATGGCCAGCACTTCCAGGCCGAAGATGGCGCCTGCCAGCGGCGTGCCGAAGACGGAGGCAAAGCCGGCGCTGATGCCGGCCATCAGGATGATGCGGCGGTCTTCATTGTTCAAACGAAACAGGCGCGTGAGCTGGTCGGCCAGCGCGCCGCCCATCTGCACGGCCGTGCCTTCGCGTCCGACGGAAGCGCCGAACAGATGCGAGATGACGGTGCCGCCCAGCACCAGCGGCGCCATGCGCAGCGGAATGATTTTTTTCGGATCGTGGATTTCATCGATGAGCAGGTTCGCGCCGCCCTCGACGCTGCTGCCGTAGCGCAAATACAGCCAGCCGACGGCAAAGCCCGCCACGGGCAGCAGCCAGATCAGCCAGGCGTGCGCCAGGCGCGTCGCGGTCGCCCGGTCGAGGGCGTACAGGAAGCCGGCCGAGGCCGACCCCGCCAGCACGGCCACGACAAAGGCCAGCAGCAGCCATTTCAACAGATGCTTGAATAGATCGGTGAGGGCGCTCAGGCGGTGCATCGGGCATCCAGTCAAGGCTGATGGGTGGGAGATTCCTTACAGGCCCAGTTCCGCCACCAGCGCCTGGCCGATGGCCCGCTGTTCGGCCAAAATGGCGCGCAGGTGGTGGGGGCGCGTCTTGACATTCGTCATGACCACGCGCAATACATTCGTGGGGCCAGGGTAGCGCGTCGATTCGAGCACCGTGCGCGAGACAAAGCTGTGGCCTTCGGCCTTTTGCCGGTTTTGCAGCTTGGCGGTCAATGTGTTCAGTTGCTTGTTCAGCTCGGTCGCCGCGTCCACCTGGCCGCCGGCCAGCAAGCTGTCCATGCGCTGGCGCAAGTGCGCGGGCACGTAGCGGTAGGTCAGAATGAAGGTGTCCGAGCGCGTGACGAGCTCGAAATCCTGCTGGTCTGCCAGCAAGTCCTGCAACTGGCCGGACAGGGTGGCCGCCTGCTGCAGCAAGGTCGTGTAGCCAGACACGCCCAGCACCTTGAACGAGGTCCATAGTTTCAAGGCGTCGAAGCGGCGCGAGCCTTCCAGCGAGGTCTGGCCCAGGTCGCCAGAATTGTCACGCAAGATGTAGTTGGCGTTGTGTTTGAGCAAGTTCAGGCTGGCGCCATCCTTGAACAGCACCATGCTTTGCGCCATCGGCACCCACAGCAATTTATGCCCGTCGATGACGACGGAGTCGGCCAGGGCGATGCCGTCGTACAGCGGGCGGTACTGCTCCGCGATTAAGAGGGCGCCGCCCCAGGCCGCATCCACGTGGAACCAGATGTTTTCCCGTGCGGCAATCGCCGCCATGGCGGCCAGCGGGTCGATGGCGCCCGTTTCCGTCGTGCCGGCGATGCCGATCATGGCGACGACCTTGATCTTGCGCAATTTCAAGTCGGCAATCGTCGCTTCCAGCGCGGCGACGTCGATGCGGTTGTCGCGGTCGACTGCCACCAGGTGCAAGGCGTTTTCGCCCAGGCCCAGGGTCGCCAGCGCCTTTTTCACGGAATAATGGCTGCGGGCCGAGCCAATCACGGCCAGCCCGGCGTAGCCTGATTCTTGCATGGCGGCAAACAAACCGCGCTTGCGCGTGCCGGGCAACTGTTTTTCCAGCGCCACGGCCAGGGCCGTCAAGTTGCCCATGGTGCCGCCATTGACGACGTTGCCCAGCGCGCCGCTGGTGGCGGCCATCGCCTGCGTGTAGACGCTGTCGGCCTGCTGGTACACCTGGCGGTGCAGCCAGCCCAGGATTTGCTTTTCGATCAGGGTCGACACATACGCCGTCTCGATCTTGACCTGGTTCTGGTTCAGGGTGGCCGTAAACGCTTCGGCCAGCACGCTGATCCAGGGCAAGGCCTGCGTCATGTGGCCGATGTATTGCGGGTGGTTCAGCTGGGCCGTATTGGCCAGCACACTGGCGTCAAGTTCTTGCAAGAAATCGGCCACGGGCATGCCGTGCGCGGGCGGGCTGATGTCGGACAGCTGCGTCAGCAGTTCCGTGTAGGGCGTGTGCGGATAGGCCGTGTCGCGTTCGGCGGCCAGCCAGCCGCCCAGCATGCGCAGCGCCTGCTGCAGGGGCGCGGGCGAGCGTTGCAGCGCATCGATGGAAAAATGCTGCTGCAGCAGCCGTTCGATAGCGGTATCGGTCATTGCGCGTTTGTCTTCTTCTCTACGGATTGCTGATGCCACGGTGCCAAATGCATTGCGCCCTGGCGAAAGCGGGATTTTACCCGACTCCGCCAAGGCGCATCAGTTTGCTATTGGTAAATGATAATCAGAAGTAATTCAGGCCCAGCGCCGACTTGACTTCATCGGCCGTGCGGGCCGCCACTTCGCGTGCCTTGAAGGTGCCTTCCTTGAGCATCTGGATGACTTGCCCCTTGTCCTTGGCGAACTCTTCGCGGCGGGCGCGGATCGGCGCCAGCAATTCCTGCAAGACCACGTCCAGGCGCTTCTTGACGATGCTGTCGCCCAGGCCGCCGCGCACGTAATGGGCCTTCATTTCGGCCAGCGCCGCTTTTTCCGGGTCGAAGGCGTCCAGGTAAGTAAACGCGATGTTGCCTTCCAGGTGGCCCGGGTCTTCCACGCGCAGGTGCAGCGGGTCCGTGTAGACTTTTTTCACGGCGGCCGTGATTTCAGCCGAGGTCGCGCCCAGGTTGATGGTGTTGCCCAGCGACTTGCTCATCTTCGCCTTGCCGTCGATGCCGGGCAGGCGGCCGATGTCGGGCACCAGCGCCTTGCATTCCATCAATACTTCGCGGTTGTACATGCGGTTGAAGCGGCGCACGATTTCATTCGTTTGCTCGATCATCGGGATCTGGTCTTCGCCCACGGGCACCACGCCCGCCTTGAAGGCCGTGATGTCGGCCGCCTGGCTGGCCGGGTAGGTCAGGAAGCCGGCCGGAATGTCGCGCTCGAAGCCGCGCAGGCGGATTTCTTCCTTGACGGTGGGGTTGCGCTCGAGGCGCGCCACGGTGACGATGTTCAGGTAGTAAAAGGTCAGCTCGGCCAGTTCCGGGATCTGCGACTGGATGAAGACCGTGGTCTTGGTCGGGTCGATGCCGACGGCCAGGTAATCGAGCGCCACTTCGACGACGTTGCGGTGCACCTTGTCGATGTCATCCATATTGTCCGTCAGCGCCTGCGCATCGGCCAGCATGATGAATTGCTTGTAATTGTTCTGATAGGAAACGCGGTCGCGCAGGCTGCCGACAAAGTGGCCCAGGTGCAAGGGGCCGGTGGGGCGGTCGCCCGTCAGGATCACGGATTGCGAAGCGATGGCGGCGGCGGACAGCGGTGCTGCCGGGGTGTTGTCGGTGTCGGGAGAGTTTTGGGTATCGGGGGTGTTAGGCAAGCTCATCAAGTTTCCTTTTGAGCCGCCTGCATCGGGGATGATCCAGGGAGCCTGTTACGCCACCGATCGAGGCGGCGTGGATCAAATTCACATCACTATGGAGTGGCCGCGCGAAAGTGAGCGGGACCACCAATTCAAGCAAGCGCGTTGTGACGGGATAAATTTCATGGCGTTATGGTTGCAGTTCGTGCGCGTTCTGTCAAGTTGCGGCCCCGATTTATCTGCTGCGCCGCGTCAGAGGCTTGCCTTATGCAAAACTTGCTTTCCGAGTACTATTGCCGTTCGGCCACTTTTGCGTGGCATGAATCATTGGAGAACAGTATGCGCGTGTCGTCCCCCGTCCGGCTCACCGGCCTGGCCCTGCTTGTCAGTACCTTGTTCAGCGCTCCCTTGCTGGCGCAAACCCGGCAAACCCCGCAAACGCCGCCGATGACGCCCGATATCGGCGCCAAACTGGTGGTGCCCGATATGAATGATTACGTCAAGCGCGTGGTGATGATCCCCATGCGCGATGGCGTCAAGCTGTACACGGTGATCGTCGTGCCGAAGGGCGCCAGCCGCGCGCCGATCATGCTCACGCGCACGCCCTATAACGCTGCCCGCCGCGCCCAGCGCGCGGCCAGCCCCAGCATGCTGGCCACCTTGCCGCAGGGCGACGATACCCTGGTGGAAAACGGCTACATCCGTGTGTTCCAGGATGTGCGCGGCAAGCATGGCTCGGAAGGCGATTACGTGATGACGCGCCCCGTGCGCGGTCCGCTGAACCATACCAAGGTCGATAATGTCACCGATGCGTGGGACACCATCGATTGGCTGTCGAAGAATATTCCGGAAAGCAATGGCAAGGTGGGCATGCTGGGTTCCTCGTACGAGGGCCATACGGTGCTGATGGCGCTGGTCGACCCGCATCCGGCGCTGAAGGTGGCCATTCCCATGAGCGCCATGGTCGACGGCTGGCGCGGCGACGACTGGTTCCATAACGGCGCCTTCCGCATGCCCAGCTTGTCCTACCTGGCGTGGCAGACGAGCGCGCGCGGCAGTGGCGAGGCGCCCGTGCTGGGCGTCTACGACGATTACGACGCGTATCTGCGCATCGGCTCGGCCGGTGATTTCGCGAAAAAATTCGGCATCGACAAGCTGACGTACACGAAAAAGCTGTTCGAGCATCCGGCCTACGACAGTTACTGGCAGGAACAGGCGCTCGATAAAATCCTGGCCAAGCGTCCGCTGATCGTGCCCACCATGCACGTGGTGGGGCAGTGGGACCAGGAAGACATCTATGGTCCCTACGCCAGCTATACGGCGATGGAAGGGCGCGACAAGCGCAACAACCTCAATTACCTGGCCATCGGCCCGTGGCGTCATAGCGGCGTCAACTATGACGGTTCCAGCCTGGGCGCACTGAAGTTCGACGGCGATACGGCGCGCCAGTTCCGCGAAAAAGTCATGCAGCCATTCCTGAACCAGTACCTGAAGGATGGCGCGCCGGAGGCGAACACGGCGCCCGTCGTGTCCTACCAGAGCGGCACGAACCAGTGGCAGCGTCTGCAGCAGTGGCCGCTGGCTTGCGAGACTTGCGACACCAAGCTGACGCCGATCTACCTGCAGGATGGTTCCAGGCTGGGCTTTGCGGCGCCAGCGGGCGCTGCGGATGCGGCGGAAGGCGCTTTCGACGAATACGTGGCCGATCCCGCCAAGCCCGTGCCTTTCGTGCCCCGTCCCGTGCGCCTCAATGACGCCGACGTGTGGAAGCCATGGCTGGTCAGCGACCAGCGCGGCTATGCGGACCGCACGGACGTGCTCAGCTACGTTTCCGAACCGTTGAAAACGGCCGTGCGCATCGCCGGCGCGCCGATGGTCAACCTGTTCGCGGCCACCAGCGGCACGGATGCCGACTGGGTGGTAAAGCTGATCGACGTGTATCCGGACGAAGTGCCGTCGCAGCCGGCCATGGGCGGCTACCAGCTGGGCGTGGCGATGGATATCTTCCGCGGGCGCTACCGCGACAGCTTCGAGCACCCGACGCCGATTCCGGCGGGCAAAGTGGAGCGTTACCGCTTCGCCTTGCCGAACGCGAATCACGTCTTCCTGCCGGGCCACCGCATCGCCGTGCAAGTACAGTCGAGCTGGTTCCCCCTGTACGACCGCAACCCGCAAAACTACGTGCCGAACATCTTCCTGGCCGACCCGGGCCATTATAGAAAGGCCACGCAGCGCGTGTACCACGCGACAGGGGCGGCCAGCGCCATCGAATTGCCGATCGCGCCGCTGGACGCCCGCTAGGCGATTCGCATCAAGACCGCTCCCGCCGCGATCAGGCCGATGGCCACACAGCGGCGGGGGCTGATTTTTTCGCGCAGGAACAGGGCCGCAATGGCGATGGCGAACAGAATCGACGTCTCGCGCAGGGCCGCGATGGCGGCCACGGGCGCCTGCGTCATGGCCCACAGGGCCAGGCCATATGACGCCAGGGTGCCGAAACCGCCCAGGGCGGCCAGGTGCCATTGCGTTTGCGCATACGCAAACAAATCGGCCGGACGGCGCAAGGCCGTCCACAGCAGCAGTCCGGCGCCGTTCAGCACAAAAATCCACATCGTGTAGGCGGCTGGCGCGCCGGACAGGCGCACGCCCATGCCGTCGATCAGGGTATAGCTGGCGATGACGCAGGCGTTGCCTAGCGCAAAGGCCGTGGCGCGCCCCGTGTTTGTCGCGGCGCCGGCCGCGGCGGGCAGGCGCGCGGCGAAATACAGGCCGAAGATGCCCGCGCTGATGCAGGCGACGGCGCCCATCTGCATGGACGACAGGCGCTCGCCGATCAGCGGCCAGCTGGCCAGCGCCACGAGCAATGGCGCGCTGCCGCGCATCAATGGATAGGCATGGCTCATGTCACCCGCCTTGTAGGCGGCCGCCAGCAGCGAATAATAGGCGAGCTGGGCCACGGCCGAGGCGGCCAGGTAAGGCCAGCTGGCGGGGGCGGGAGCATTGACGAAAGGCAATGCGAGGAGGGAAATCAGCGCCGCGCCCACGGAGACGAGCACGGTCGTGAGAGGTATCCTTGCCCGACTTGACGATGGCGTTCCAGCTGGCGTGCAGCAGGGCGGCAAACAGGACGACGGCGACGACGAGGCCGGACATGCAGGCCTTAGCGCGGGCGTATGCTCAGCGACAACAGTTCCTGGCGGTGATGGCGCTGGAAGCCGTCCATCAGGGAGCCCGAGCGGCCCGCCTTGTCCAGCAGTTCGCGCAGGGTCGCCTGGTCTTCCGCCGTCAGCGACTTGCGCGACAGGTAGACGCCGCTCATGCCCCAAGGCAATTCCGGCAAGGCTTCCAGGCGCAAACGGTCGGCCAGGCCGTACACGCGCGCATCGTTCTGCGCCACGCCGGCGAGGATGGTGGGGGCCATGATGGTGGCGTCGATGAAGCCGCTTTGCATCAAACGCGCCACGGACAGCGCGTCGACTTCGTAGAACAGGCGGCCCTGGCTGCTCAGCTCCTTGGCCAGCGCCTGGTACGGCGCGCCATAGTCGTAGCCGCGCACGAGCGCCACGCGCAATTCGCGCCGCTCGATCAGTTCCTGCATGGTGTTGATGGGCGTGCGCGCGCCCTGTAGCGAGATCAGCAGGGGGCGGCTGCCCAGCATGGGAATGAACAGGCCGTGCTGGTCGCGCCGCGGCGTGCTGCTGGCGGGGATCAGCAGGTCGGCCTTGCCCGTCTCGAACATCGCTTCCAGGCGCGCGCGGGGCACGGCCGTAAAGATGAAATTGCAGCCGAGCTTGGCGCCCATGCTGCGCAGCAAGTCGGGATAGATGCCGCCGATGGTGGCGCCATTGACCACCACGCTGGCGCCGATGGCCGAGACGGGCACCTGGATGTCGCGCGAGCACTGTGCACCCGCCAGCGAGGGCAGCGCCAGCGCCAGCATGGCCACGGTCCGGCGCCAGGCG
This sequence comes from Janthinobacterium sp. TPC_1, assembly GCF_056037845.1. NCBI lineage: Bacteria > Pseudomonadati > Pseudomonadota > Betaproteobacteria > Burkholderiales > Oxalobacteraceae > Janthinobacterium > Janthinobacterium sp. TPC_1. Next base: position 4,208,009 of record NZ_CP195157.1, read on the forward strand.
CTGGAATAAAAGTCAGTCATACCCATCCTTGCTCACCATCGTAGCGCGGGCGTCGGCAACGTCCGCTTGATTATCCCATTCTCGCCTATTTATTTCTCAAATGCAATATTATCCCGCCGACTACTTTGTGGTGGAAACCGCAAGTCTTGCCTGGCGCTGTGCCTGGAAGTAGCGCCAGGCCACCACGATGCCCAGGGTTTGCATGATGGCGCACAGGTAGAAGGTGCTGCCGATGCGCCAGTCTTGCGGCGGCAAGTGGCTTACTTCGCCAAGGATCATGCTGCCGAGCAAAGGCATGATGATGATGCCCAGGCTGCTGATCGATTGCAGGGAGCCCATCAGTTCGCCCTGTTCGCTGGCCTTCGATGATTTCGAGATGATGCCCTGCAGGGCGGGCCCGGCGGCAAAGGCCAGCAGGTTGCACAAAATCAAGGCGTACATCATCCAGCCCTGCGTGGCCAGGCCGTACAGCAGGTAGGTGAGGGCGCCCGAAGCCATGCCCAGCAGCGACAGGCGCACTTCGCCAAAGCGCTTGATGAGGATGCCCAGCAAGCCCGCCTGCACGACGGCCGCGCACAGGCCCACGCAGAACAGGGCGATGCCGTTCTGGCGCGGCGTCCAGTCGAAGCGGAAGTGCGTGTACAGCACCCAGGTAGTGTTGAGCATCATTTGCGCAAAGGTCATCAGGCCGAAGGCCAGCACCAGGCCGCGGATTTCCACGCGGCGCACCAGTTTCATCAGGGCGGCGAACGGATTGATGCGCGCCCAGGTAAATGGCGCGCGGGGACCGGGCCGCAGCGATTCGGGCACGCAGAAATAGCCGTAGATGAAATTGGCCGCCGACAGGCCCGCCGCCACGTAGAACGGCAGGTGCAGGTTGATCTCGCCCAGCAGGCCGCCCAGCATGGGGCCGCAGATGAAGCCCAGGCCAAAGGCGGCGCCGATCTTGCCGAAGCTCTTGGCGCGGTTGTCCGGCGTCGACACGTCGGATGCATAGGCGGACGCGACCGACATGCTGGCCGACGAGACGCCGCCGATGATGCGGCCGATGAACAGGCAAGCCAGGTTCGGCGCCCAGCCCGTGGCCAGGAAATTGATGCCCATGCCGGCCATCGAGTACAGCAGCACGGGACGGCGGCCCACGCGGTCGCTGATGGCGCCCAGCATGGGCATGAAGATGAACTGCAGCAAGCCGAAGACGGCCGCCATGATGCCGTACCAGAATGCCTGCGCATCCTTGCCGTCGACAAAATCGCCGATCAGGATGGGCAGCACGGGCACCACCAGGCCGATGCCCAGCATGTCGATGAAGACGCAGGCGAGGATGAAATTGAGGTTGCCGGCGCTCTTTGGGGCGGGGGATGACGGGGAATGGCTATCGGGGCGGGTTTTATCGGACATGCATGCTTTCGGCGCGTTGGCAAAGCGCTGGCGCGTGGCAGTGTTCTGCTGGCGCGCGGCGCGATCGCTGAGCCTTGCATTATAGACAGCATGCGCGCTGCTGGCTATCGCCACCCATGCTATGCGGCAATTCCCCACTCGTCCGCAAAGGCGGCGCGGAAATCCGTCAGCACGGCCAGCCGCTGTTCGGCCAGGGCGCGGCCGGCCGCCGTCTGCATTTTGCCGGGTAGTTTATCGAGCTTGGTGACGATATGGTCGAGCGCGTATGCCTTGTCGTCGAGTTCGCGATGCCGGGCCAGCGGATCCGCGCCATGCGCCAGCGCGCTATCCATGCGCGCCGCCGTGTAGAACAGGCGCGCCAGTCCCACGGCGCCCAGCGCGTCGATGCGGTCGGCATCCTGCACGATCTGCGCTTCAAGCGTGTGCGGCGGCAGGTTGGCGGAAAAACTGTGCGTCTCGATGGCGTGTGCCACGCCGGCCAGTTTTTCTGCCGGGAATTCCAGTTCGGCCAGCTGGCGGCAAGCCAGGGCGGCCGCCTGGCGCGAGGCCAGGTGCCGTTCGGGGTGATTTTTCGGCAGGTTGACGAGGTCGTGCAGATAGCAGGCGGCCATCACGGTGAGGGCATCCGCTTGCGCATGGTCCTGCAGCAGGACGCTGGCGTTGCGCCAGACGCGGTGCAGGTGGTTGATGTCGTGGGCGCCGTCATCGCCCAGGCCGGTCGTGGCCAGCGCCAGCAGGCGTGGCTGCCATTGAGAAAGCAAAGAATCCATGGTTCAAAGTCGTAAAAAGCAGGGGCCGCCAGTGTGGCATAAAACGCCGCCGCGTGCGGCGGCCGGCCAAGTGCGCCGGCGTACTGTATTTGCCACAGTAATTGCATTTTGGAAAATATTCAAACCGCCGAGTGCTCTTTTTTAGTGCATGTAAAATTTACATGGGGTAACATTGCCGCACGGAAATTAGAAGCATAAGCTAATTGCGAGAAAGTATTTGCAAAAAAACCTACAAGTGGCAGCCATTCCCTCGTGGATGGTTTTTGCCACGTCCAAGGCTTGCGCGCAGCGTGCCTTGGCCTGCGCCCCAGGCGAGTTAACGAAAGGATTATCATGAACACCAATTCCAGCGACACTGGCACTACCGTTGCCAAGGCTGCCGAATACCTGGCCTTTACCCTGGGCCAGGAAGAGTATGGCATCGACATCCAGAAAGTCAGCGAAATCCGCAGCTATGAAACGCCGACCCGCATCGCCAACGCCCCCGAGTTCGTCAAGGGCGTGGTCAACCTGCGCGGCATCATCGTGCCCATCGTCGACATGCGCATCAAGTTCAACCTGGGTACGCCCAGCTACGACCAGTTTACCGTCGTCATCATCCTCAACATCGGCAACCGCGTCGTCGGCATGGTCGTCGACCGCGTCTCCGACGTCACCACCCTGATGCCGGAACAGATCAAGCCCGCGCCGGACATGGGCCGCTCGATCGACACGGAATACGTGATCGGCCTGGGCACCATCGACGAGCGCATGCTGATCCTGGTCGATATCGACCAGCTGATGTCCAGCGCCGACATGGGCTTGATCGAGAAACTGGCGGCGTAATGCCGTAGTGAACAGAATTTCCCTCCATATTGTCAAAAACTATTGACATTAAGTATTGCATATCGTTTCCGCAGGGAGCACGCTAGCGCATTTTCCTGGCGCACGGTTCAACCGAACCGTGCGCCAGTTTACTTGTCAGGACAGATTTGGCGGCGTCCGCCACGCTGCCCTTGGCGCGGGCTGCAGGGCGCGTCTTCAGGATATTAGGATGGTTCACATGAATTTGTTAAGAAACGTCAGCATCGGGGTGCGTCTGGGATTGGGTTTTGCCGTCATTTTGCTGTTTTCCATGCTTATTACCGGCATCAGCGTCTGGCGTTTGCATGACGTGGCCAGCGCCACGCGCACGATGATGGAAGAGCCACTGGCCAAGGAACGTTATATTTCCGACTGGTATACGCGCATCGACAGCGCCGTGCGGCGCACGATCGCCATCGCCCGCAGCAGCGACACGTCGCTGAGCGGCTTTTTTGCCGAAGAGTCGAAAGCATCGACCGCCAGCTCGGCGGTCCTGCAAAAGAAGATCGCGGCGCTGCTCAAGGATCCGCAAGAGCAGGCCATGTTCGCCGGCCTGCTGGAATTGCGCGAAGTCTATGTCGGCTCGCGCGACCAGGTCTACAAGCTCAAGGGCGAGTCCCAGGTCGAGGCCGCCAACGAAGTGTTTGAAAAGACCTTCGTGCCTGCCGCCGCCAAATACCAGAAGATGGTCTACGGCTTGCTGGAACACCAGCGCGCCACCATCGACGCCACGGCGCGCCAGATCGATGACATCGCCATTACCAGCCGCAAGCTGCTGCTGTTGCTGTCGGCCCTGGCGCTGGCCTTCGGCATCGTGTGCGCCTGGCTGTTGATGACGGGCATCGTGCGCCCCCTGCGCACGGCCGTGGAGATTGCCCGCAAGGTGGCCGATGGCGACTTGACGGCGCAAATCGATGCCAGCGCCAAGGATGAAACGGGCCAATTGCTGCAAGCGCTCAAGGATATGAATACCGGCCTGCTCAATATCGTGGGTGAAGTGCGCAGCGGCACGGACAGCATCGCCACGTCCTCGACGCAAATCGCTGCCGGCAACCAGGATCTGTCTTCCCGCACGGAAGAACAGGCAGGTTCCCTGGAGGAAACAGCTTCGTCGATGGAAGAGCTGACCAGTACCGTGAAACAGAATGCGGACAATGCGCGCCAGGCGAACCAGTTGGCGGCCTCGGCCGCGCAAGTGGCCGTCAAGGGCGGCGAGGTGGTGGCGCAGGTGGTGGGCACGATGGAATCGATCAACGCGTCGTCGAACAAGATCGTCGACATCATCAGCGTGATCGACGGCATCGCCTTCCAGACGAACATTCTGGCCCTGAACGCGGCCGTGGAAGCGGCGCGCGCCGGTGAGCAGGGCCGCGGCTTTGCCGTGGTGGCGTCCGAAGTGCGCAACCTGGCCCAGCGTTCGGCGTCGGCGGCGAAGGAAATCAAGACCCTGATCGGCGCGTCGGTCGAGCAAGTCAATGCGGGCAGCATGCTGGTGGCGCAGGCAGGCTCGACCATGAACGACATCGTCGACAGCGTGCAGCGCGTGAGCGACATCATCACGGAAATCACGGCGGCCAGCAGCGAGCAAAGCGTGGGCATCGACGAAATCAACCGCGCCATCGGCCAGATGGATGCTGTGACGCAACAAAATGCAGCCTTGGTGGAAGAGTCGGCCGCCGCCGCCGAATCCATGCAGCACCAGGCGCACAAACTGGCGCAAGTCGTCAGCGTGTTCAAGTTGAATGGCCAGCGGGCCGGCGGCAGCGGTGCGAAGGATGTAGCACCTGCGCAAAAACGCCCGGCAGCGCCGCAAACCGCCTTGCGCATCGGCAAACGCTGACGCTGGCGCGGCTGCCCCGTGCAGCCGCTTTCTGCTGTCTCCTTTTATATAGTCTGGTTCCGCTTTTTCAGGATATTCACATGAATTTGTTAAGAAACGTCAGTATTGGTGTGCGCCTCGGCCTGGGTTTTGCCGTGATTTTGCTGTTTTCCATGGTCATCACGGGCATCAGCGTGTGGCGCTTGCACGATGTGGCGACGGCCACGCGCACCATGATGGAGCAGCCGCTGGCCAAGGAACGTTATATTTCCGACTGGTACAGCAAGATCGACAGCGGCATCCGCCGCACCACGGCCATCGTGCGCAGCGCCGACACCTCGCTGGGGCCGTATTTTGCGGACGAAGCGAAACAGTCGTCCGTCGTCTCGAGTGAACTGCAAAAGAAGATCGAAGCCCTGATTTCCGGCCCGCAAGAAACGGAACTGTTCCGCCAGGTCAGCGAAATGCGCAAGGTGTATCTGGATGCCCGTGAGCAAGTATCGAAGCTGAAGGCGGCCGGCCAGACGGAAGAAGCGGAAAAGGCCTTCCAGGCCGTGTTCGTGCCCGGTTCGACGAAATACCAGAAAGTCATCATGAACATGCTGGAACACCAGCGTGCCAGTATCGACGCCACGGCGCGCGATATCGACGAAGTGGCCAAGACCAGCCGCAACCTGATGCTGGCGCTGGCCGCGCTGGCGCTGATCTTTGGCGTCGTCTGCGCCTGGGTCTTGACGATGGGCATCGTGCGCCCCCTGCGCACGCACGGCCGTGGACATCGCCCGCAAGGTGGCCGATGGCGACTTGACGGCACAGATCGATGCCAGCGCCAAGGATGAAACGGGCCAACTGCTGCAAGCGCTCAAGGATATGAACACCAGCCTGCTCAATATCGTCAGCGAAGTGCGTACGGGCACGGACAGCATCGCCACGTCGTCGACGGAAATTGCTGCAGGGAATCAAGATCTGTCTTCCCGCACGGAAGAGCAGGCCGGTTCCCTGGAAGAAACAGCTTCGTCGATGGAAGAGCTGACCAGTACCGTGAAACAGAATGCGGACAATGCGCGCCAGGCGAACCAGTTGGCGGCCTCGGCGGCGCAAGTGGCCGTCAAGGGCGGCGAGGTGGTGGCGCAGGTGGTGGGCACGATGGAATCGATCAATGCGTCGTCGAACAAGATCGTCGACATCATCAGCGTGATCGACGGCATCGCCTTCCAGACGAACATTCTGGCCCTGAACGCGGCCGTGGAAGCGGCGCGCGCCGGTGAGCAGGCGCGGCTTTGCCGTGGTGGCGTCCGAAGTGCGCAACCTGGCCCAGCGTTCGGCGTCGGCGGCGAAGGAAATCAAGACCCTGATCGGCGCGTCGGTCGAGCAAGTCAATGCGGGCAGCATGCTGGTGGCGCAGGCAGGCTCGACCATGAACGATATCGTCGACAGCGTGCAGCGCGTGAGCGACATCATCACGGAAATCACGGCCGCCAGCAGCGAGCAAAGCGTGGGCATCGACGAAATCAACCGCGCCATCGGCCAGATGGATGCCGTGACGCAACAAAATGCGGCCCTGGTGGAAGAATCGGCGGCGGCCGCCGAATCGATGCAGCACCAGGCGCATAACCTGGCGCAGGTCGTCAGCGTGTTCAAGCTCAATGCCCAGCAGGCCAGCGTCAGCGGTTTGAAGGGGATGAAACGCCCGGCGGCCAAGGCACCGCAAGATACCTTGCGGATCGGCCGCGCCGCTTAATCTTTCTCCACCCAGCCGGCGATCGCCAGCTGCGACAGCCGGTCCGCCTCGCCATTCCTGTGGCGCGGCAGCCAGCGCAGCGTTACATCGTGTAATTGTTCCAGCAGGGCCACTACGGTGGCCCTTTGCGTTTCCAGCCCCTTGGCGCCAGCCGCCGCCGTTCCCAGTACGTCATTGATCACCACCTGGCTGTCGCCGTACAGCAGCAGTTGCGCGGGCGGCGGACGCACGGCCAGTGCCGCCTTCAGCACGGCCGTCAGGGCCGCATATTCCGCATCGCTGCTGCTGCCGTAACCGGCCGCCTCGCTCACCTCGATGCGTTCGCCGTTCGGCCCCAGCAGCAGGGCGCCTATGCCGAGCTTGCCAGGGTTCGGGTGGGCGGAACCGTCGAACCAGCCGCGCCAGGCCAGCGGCCCGCCATGGTCCTGCCGCTTGAGCGCCAGCTGGGCGCGGTGCGCCTGCATCTTCGCTTCCTTGCGCAGTTTGCGCGCCTCTGCTTCCGCCGTCATGGTTTGAGGAACCATGTATCGATGAGGCTGCCTATCCAGCACGCCGCCAGCACACACACGGCCACCGTCATGGCGGGGCCGTCATTGGCGGAGAGCGCCTCCACTTTTTCCATGATCAGCTGCACGTCCAGGGGCAGGGCGCCGCTGTCGATCTGTGCCATTACCTGGTCCAGTCGTGCCATGATCTGGCGCAATACGATCGCCAGCGCGACCAGGGCCGGCACGAGGAAGAGGCAGCCGCGGGCCTTGCGTTGCAAGACAAAATGCCCGCTGCCGGGAAAGACGAGGGCCGACAGCAGCAGGGCGAGATGACGTTTCGGAAGGGAGGAGCCGCTCATGCGTGCCTTTTGTAGGGGAAAGAGCGGCTCATCATACTATTGCCAGCCGAATTTGCGCAGATACACGCGTTTCATGAACGTCGTCAGCACGGTGTAGCAGACGAGGATGCCCAGCAGCCAGGGGAAGTAGCCCAACGGCAATGCTTGCAGCTTGAAGTAAGTCGCCAGCGGTCCCATCGGCAGGAACACGCCCACGGCCATGATGAGGGTCGTGGCCACCAGCAGGGGCACGGACGCGATGCTGTCGATGAAGGGCAGCTTCGGCGTGCGGATCAGGTGCACGATCAGCGTCTGCGTCAACAGCCCCACGACGAACCAGCCGGACTGGAACAGGGTTTGCTGCTCCGGCGTATTCGCGCCGAACACATGCCACATCAGGATAAACGTGCTGATGTCGAAGATCGAGCTGATGGGGCCGAAAAACACCATGAAGCGGCCGATGTCGCGCGGGTTCCAGGTCAAAGGCTGCTGGATCAGTTCGGCGTCGACGTTATCGAACGGAATGGCGATCTGCGACACGTCATACAGCAGGTTTTGCACCAGCAGGTGCAGCGGCAGCATGGGCAAGAACGGCAAAAAGGCGCTGGCCACCAGCACGGAAAACACATTGCCGAAGTTCGAGCTGGCCGTCATGCGGATGTATTTGAGCATGTTGCTGAAGGTGCGGCGGCCTTCCAGCACGCCTTCTTCCAGCACCATCAGGCTTTTTTCCAGCAGGATGATGTCGGCCGCTTCCTTGGCGATATCGACGGCCGAATCGACGGAAATGCCGATGTCGGCCGCGCGCAGGGCGGGCGCGTCGTTGATGCCGTCGCCCATGAAGCCGACGATATGGCCATTGCCGCGCAGGGCGCGCACGAGGCGTTCCTTGTGCAGCGGGCTGAGCTTGGCAAACACGGTGTTGTCCTCGGCCGCCCTGGCCAGAGTGGCATCGTCCATCTCGTCCAGCTGCGGGCCTTGCAGCACGCCATGCACGGCCAGGCCCACTTCGCGGCAAATCTTCGCCGTCACCAGGTGGTTGTCCCCCGTCAATACTTTCACGGTGACGCCATGTTCCGCCAGCGCGCGCAGGGCGGGCGCCGTCGATTCCTTCGGCGGATCGAGGAAGGCCACATAGCCGATCAGGGTCAGCGCCGTTTCATCGGCCACGCCGTACACGGTCTTATGGGGCGGCACTTCCTTGACGGCCACGGCCACTACGCGCAAACCTTCCGCGTTGAGGCCATGCGTGGTTTCCAGCACCTTGTCCAGCAGGGCGGCATCGAGCGGCACGTTGACGCCGTTCAGACGCAGATGGCTGCAGGCGGCGAGGATTTCCTCGACGGCGCCCTTGCAGATCAGTTCATGGTGATCATTCTTTTCGGAAACGACGACGGACATGCGGCGGCGCACGAAATCAAACGGGATTTCATCGACCTTGACGTAATCGCGGGCCAGCTGCATTTCCGTCTGCAATTCCACGTGGTCGAGCACGGCGCGGTCCAGCAGGTTTTTCAGGCCCGTCTGGTAGTGGCTGTTCAGGTAGGCAAATTGCAGCACTTCATCGGACGGCTGGCCGAACACGTCCGTATGGCGTTCCAGCACGATCTTGTCCTGCGTCAAGGTGCCTGTCTTGTCCGTGCACAACACGTCCATGGCGCCGAAGTTCTGGATCGCGTCCAGGCGCTTGACGACGACTTTCTTTTTCGATAACTTCACGGCGCCCTTGGCCAGGGTGCTGGTGACGATCATGGGCAGCATTTCCGGCGTCAGGCCGACGGCGACGGACAGGGCGAACAGGAACGCTTCCATCCAGTCGCCCTTGGTCCAGCCATTGATGAGGAACACCAGCGGCGCCATCACGAGGGCGAAGCGGATCAGGAGCCAGCTGACGCTGTTCACGCCCGCCTCGAACGCCGTCGGCGTGCGCTCGGTGGCCGTCACGCGCGTGGCGATGGTGCCGAAATACGTGCGGTTGCCGGTGGCCAAGACCAGCGCCGTGGCCGCGCCCGAGATCACATTCGTGCCCATGAACAGCAGATTGGCCAGTTCCATCGGGTCTTTGCCATGGGCGTCGGCCAGTTCGGCCATCTTTTCCACGGGCAAGGATTCACCCGTCATGGCCGCCTGGCTGACGAACAGGTCTTTTGCGGACAGCAAGCGGCAATCGGCGGGCATCATGTCGCCTGCCGACAGCACGATGATGTCGCCCTGCACCAGCTGGCGGATCGGCAATTCCGTCTGCTGGCCATTGCGCAGCACGGTGGCCGTGTTGCTGACCATGGCTTTCAGGCGTTCGGCGGCGCGGTTGGAGCGGCCTTCCTGCACGAAGCGCAGCAGGGTCGACAAAATCACCATGGTGCCGATGACGATGGTCGCCTTCGGGTCTTCCGTCAGGTAGGAAACGATGGCCAGCACGGTGAGCAGCAGGTTGAACGGATTCTTGTAGCACAGCCACAGGTGCTGGTACCAGGCCAGCGGCTTTTCATGCTCGACCTCGTTCGGCCCCGTTTGCGCGCCGATCACTTGCGCTTCGGCATCGCGCAAGCCTTCCAGGCGCGTGTGCAGGCGGTTCAGGGCGCTGTCCAGGTCTTCATGGGCGGCGGCCAGCAACTGGCGCGCCAGATGGTCTGGCACGGGACGGGCCGTGCTGTTTTCCAGCGGCATGGCGCGGCGGCGGAAGTTGCCGGCCGTATGGCGCTTGCGCAGGAACGATTCGAATAAGCGGGTGAAGAGGTTCATGGCTCTTCCTTTCACGACGAGGTGTTGACGGGCGGCGCAGCCGCAGGCAAGACTTGCGTGCCGCCAGGACACAATAGTGCTGGCGGGCAATCCGGGTCAGTAGCCGGTCGCGATCGGAAAGAGGGAGGGAGAGGCGCGCAGCCGGACTGGCCGCGCGAGACACCGCACCTTGCTCAGCAAGGCACGGAGGAAAGGGAATTCCGCGTTGCTTGCTGCTTAGCTGCCGAGGCAATCGCCGATACAGGATCGGCTACTGTCACTAGAACAAGTACCCACGTGGGACTCCGTAAAATGAATAATGCAGCGATGATAAAAGTGCATGCAGACAAGGTCAAGCAAAGATCGTCAACATTACCGAAGCGTAATGTTGACCGGGTCTTGGCCAGCGCTTTTCTGCCGGCGTTCGTCCTGGCCTCGATTGTTATAATCGGGGCAAACCGTCATGTTCGACGAAAAGGCAGTCAAGACAGGCCCATGAAAGGCATTGGTCATATGGCAAGACTCAAAGAGATCAGGGTGGTGGAAACGCCAATCAGTTATTCCAACCAGCACGCCTGGTCTTTCCATCCGGGCGCGCATCATGTGCGGCAGTTGCTGATGCATTTTTTGCCGTCCGATTTCGTCCTTGATGGCTCTTCGCTCCTGTCCGTCATCTTCGGCGAAAAACCGGCCGGCGAGGCGCAGTGCAGCCAGGTGCTGGGCTGCACCAGCTATTATGTGGAAGACTTCGATATCGGCGCCTACATGGCCTGTTCCCCGTCCGCACAACAGGAGCGCATGCTGCTGGAACTGACGGCGGTGCTGGTCCGGCTGGCCAGTGGTGCCGAGGCCGAGGCCGTCAATCAGGCGGCACGCCGTGTGCGCGACTGCGCGTTTACACTCCGCATCCCGGTGCGCAAATTATGGCGTTCGTCGCCGGACAGACAATATCGCGTCGAAGTCTACCGGTGCCTTGGCCCGGCCATCGGCGAGGTGTGGCAAGCTCACCTCGTCGACAAAGCCGGAAAACCATTGGCTGTCGACGGCATCACCGGCACGCCAGGCTACCTGGACCGTACCTCCCACTTCAGCAAGTCCCGCTGGGACGGCGCGTTGTTTCAGATCGTGCACACCACGCTCAATTCCGTCGTGTATAGCCTCGACACGACGCGGTGCTATACGTAATGGTTGCTGTGGAAACTATTTTGAAGCGGAATTATTGAAGCATTTGCAAGGCGCGTGGTGCCTGGTACTGGCAATGCCGGCACCCGCTTGTGCACGCTTATCTCAGCGGAACCGGCAAGCGCCGGGTCAGCGGACGCATGCTTTGACGATCCGTCCATAGACCGGGAAAGACTTCGAACTTCAAATCGTCACGGTTGACGCCGGTATCGAAATAGCGGCACAGCCTGTCGCTGAGGTCTGCATCGCCCCACATATTGGTCAGCTCATGGCGTTCGATCAGGTCGCGGCTTGCGGGCAGTGCCAGTTCTTCTTTCAGCGCGGGTATCACGCTGTAGTCGAGGGCACAGTCAGCACCCAGATCGACCAGATCGGCACCGCGAAACGGGAAGCCTCCCTCAAAATTGACAAGCGGCCTCAACCAATAGCGTTCATGGTCGCCGACAATCAGAGGACTACCCGCTGGGATTTGCTCGACGGCAAGCTGTCGCAAGACGATTTTCCCGACAAAGCCGCTGAAAAGGACCGGTGTCGTATCGAGCGTCAGGCCGCTCCAGTCACCGGTGGCGCTGCTGGCAGCGTAAAAGCGCATGATCGAGTTCCTGGTCATCTGTGCCAGCGCATATAAATTCTCGCGCAGCTTGAGGCTGACCAGGTCGCCTTCCTTCCAGACGATACGCTTTACCATGGGATACTCCTTGTCGGTGACGGTGAGGGTGTTGAACCGCAGAAGGTCAGGCAGGTTCGATTTCAGGAGGGCTTACAGGTGCTTAAGGAAAGTGAATCGGCCAGGATGTGCCACAGCGCCGCGTGGCGCTGCTGCAGCGCGGCGCCGCCAGCGTAAATGAGTTCCACGTGCAGGCTGTCGACGATGCCCAGGTAGGCTTGCGCATACAGGTCGATGCGTTGCGGCGGCAGGGCGGGCGCCAATCGCCCCAGGCTGGCCACGTAGTGCCGCTGCAATTGCGCCAGCAACGCTTCATAGCCCGTGCCCACTTCCACGCGCAGGGGCGCGGGCGGCAGGTACGCCGTGCGCAGCAAAAAGCGCAAGTGGGCCGAATCGGCATAGCGCTGTGCCATGCGGTCGCAGTACAGGGAACCGGCCAGCTGGCCGCCCGGTGCCGCCAGCGCCGCCTCGTCGGCGAAGCAGGCGTCCATGAAGGCTTGCTCTTCGGCCAGTGCGTCGGCAAACACGTCCAGAAACAGGGCGTCCTTGCCGGCGAAGTGGGAGTACAGCGAGGCCTTGCGCATGCCCGCCTGCGCGGCGATGTCGCTGAGGGACGAGGCGTCGTAGCCGTGTTCGGAAAAGTGCACGACGGCGACGGTGCAGATGTTATCGGCCGAGGCCGAGCGTTTCTTCATATGAGGGTAGTAGTTGGGTGAAGCGTCAGTGCGCGCCCAGGCTGCTGGCGTGTGCCGGATGGATGCGCGCAGCGGCCAGGGTCAGCCATGATACCAGCAGGCCGGCCACGGTCAAGAACAGCAGCCACGGCAGCGGTCCCCGCTCGGACAGGCCGGCCGCCAGCGGCGTGGCCAGCGACGATAAGCTCATCTGTATGGCGCCCAGCAATGCCGCCGTGGAACCGAGGGCGCGCTGCTGCGAACCCATGGCCATGGCCATCAGCGCCGCTTCCGCGATGCCCAGGCCAAACAGGGCCACGAACATGCCGGGGACGACGGCCATGATTCCCCCTCCGGCCCAGGCGCCGAGCAGGGCCAGTGCCGCGCCGCCCAGCATGGCCAGGCTGCCCGCCACGCAGAGGCGCGCCACGCCCTGCGTTTCCACCAGGCGGCCGCTGGCATGGCGCCGAGCAGCACGGCCACGCCCGTGGCGCCGAACACGAGGCCGAAGCTGCCGGCGGACAGGCCGAAATCGCGCTGGTAGACCAGTGACGCGCCGCCGATATACGCAAACAGGAAAAAGAACGCGGCCGACAGGGCCAGTGCGGGCAGCAGGAAGGCGCGGTCGAGCGCGATGCGCGCATATGTGCGGTGCATGCCGCGCGGCGAGACCCGCTTGGCGACGGGTAAGGTTTCCGGCAGGAACAGCGCGCTATTGAGCAGGGTCAAGGCGCCCAGCGCGGCCAGGGCCAGCATCACGGCGCGCCAGCCGTAATGGGCGTCGAGCAAGCCGCCCACGGCGGGCGCCAGCACGGGCGCCAGGCCGACGATGGTCATCAGGAGGGCGAACAGCTGCGCCGCTGTGACGCCATCGGCCACGTCGCGCACCATGCTCATCACCACGACCAGGGTCAGCGCCGCACCCAGGCCTTGCAGCGTGCGCGCCAGCAGCAGGGTGGTCAATTGTTCCGCCTGCGACGCCCACACGGCCGCCACGATGTAGACGGCGATGCCGGCCAGCAGCGGGCGGCGCCGGCCCAGCATGTCGGTCAGCGGCCCGCACAGCAGCTGCCCGCCGCCCAGAGCCAGCAGGAAAACGGTCAGGCTCAGCTGCACGTTCGCATACGAGGTGTGCAGCTCGCGCGCCATGGCCGGCATCGATGCCAGGTACATGTCGATGCCGGCCGGGCCGAGCACGGCCACCAGGGCCAGGGAAGCCGCCAGCCCGAGACTGGCGGCGGGGAGAGGGGTTTGCTGCTGCATTGCGCTTCCTTTGTATCGTCAAAAAACACGGCATGGACACTGCCGTCTTTTTTATTGTACACTGGCTACCTACCGATAGGTAGCTTGCTCAGTCAATGAAAGGATGAGAACGATGAAGGAAGAAACTATGATGGGAGAGACGGCATGACGGAAGTGGGAATCTCGCTCAGCGGCGTGGCCGTGGCGCTGCTGTTCGCCGCCTGGAGCTCGCACCGCACCCGCTGTGAGCGGCGCGACGTCATGTTGCTGACGATACTGGGCACCGTGCTGGGGCTGCCGGGCGCCGTCTTGCTGGCGCTGTAGAGCGCGCATAAAAAACGGCAGACCTTGCGGCCTGCCGTTCTGTTTTAATTTAATACTCCCGGCTTTTGCCGGGATTTTATTTCTAGATTGCTGAGTTTCGACGCCTGACAAAACCGTAGCGAGCGTCAGTGATTTGTGGCCGAGAAGCGCAACCGTACTCTAGTACGGTGAGCATCGCCGGCCGCAAAGCGCGACGCGCAGTAGGTTTGGTCTGGCGTCATTCCTCTTCGTAGGAGCTGATCGGCGCGCAGCCGCAGAACAGGTTGCGGTCGCCGTACACGTTGTCGGCGCGGCCGACCGGTGGCCAGTATTTGCGCTGGCGCAAGGAGGCGACGGGGTAGGCTGCGATTTCACGGCTGTACTTGCGTTCCCAGTTGTCCGACATCAATACCTGTGCCGTGTGCGGCGCGTTTTTCAACGGGTTGTCGTCGTGGTCGAATTCACCGCTGGCGACCTTGGCGATTTCCGCGCGGATGGCGATCATGGCGTCGATGAAGCGGTCGATCTCCGCTTTCGATTCGCTTTCCGTCGGCTCGATCATCAAGGTGCCCGGCACGGGGAAGCTCATGGTCGGCGCATGGAAACCGAAATCCATCAGGCGCTTGGCCACGTCTTCGTTGCTGATGCCGGTGGCGTCCGTGATCGGGCGCAGGTCCAGGATGCACTCGTGCGCGACCAGGCCGTCGTGGCCCGAGTACAGCACAGGGTAGTGCGGCGCCAGGCGGCGCGCGATGTAGTTTGCCGCCAGGATCGCCGTCTCGGTCGCTGCCGTCAAGCCTTCCGCGCCCATCATGGCGATGTACATCCACGAAATCGGCAGGATGCTGGCCGAGCCGAATGGCGCGGCGCTGACGGCGCCGATGCCGGCGACGTCGCGCTGGTAGCCCGACGAACGCTGGTTCGGCAGGAATTTCGCAAGGTGGGCGCCCACGCCGATCGGGCCGACGCCTGGGCCGCCGCCGCCGTGCGGGATGCAGAAGGTTTTATGCAGGTTCAGGTGCGATACGTCGCCGCCAAACGAGCCGGGAGCGGCCACGCCGACCAGCGCGTTCATGTTGGCGCCGTCGATGTAGACCTGGCCGCCGTGCGAGTGAATGATCTCGCACAGTTCCTGGATGCCTTCTTCAAACACGCCGTGGGTGGATGGGTAGGTGACCATCACGCACGCCAGGTTGGCGCTGTGCTTTTCCGCTTTCGCCTTCAGGTCGGCCAGATCCACGTTGCCGTTGGCGTCACAGCTGGTGACGACGACCTGCATGCCGACCATGTTGGCCGAGGCAGGGTTGGTGCCGTGCGCCGACGATGGAATCAGACAGATGTTGCGGTGGCCTTCGCCGCGCGATTCGTGGTACGCCTTGATCACCAGCAGACCCGCGTATTCGCCCTGCGAGCCGGCGTTCGGCTGCAGCGAGACGGCAGCGTAGCCCGTCAGCGCGCACAGCATCTCTTCCAGCTGCGCGATCATTTCGCGGTAGCCGACCGTTTGCGCATCGGGCGCGAACGGGTGGATGTTCGAGAACTCGGGCCAGGTGACGGGGATCATCTCGCTCGTCGCGTTCAGCTTCATGGTGCACGAGCCGAGCGGGATCATGGTGCGGTCCAGCGCCAGGTCCTTGTCGGCCAGGCTGCGCAGGTAGCGCAGCATTTCGTGTTCCGAGTGGTAGCTGTTGAAGACGGGGTGCGTCAGGTAGGCGCTCTCGCGCGCCAGCTGCGCCGGCAGGGCGCTGGTGACGCCCGCTTCAACCGCATCCAGGTCCGGCGCGGCAGGCGCGTTGGCGACGCCGTCGGCGAAGACGTTCCACAGCAGCGCGATATCGTCGCGCGTCGTGGTTTCATCGAGCGACACGCCGACGTGGGTGGCGTCGACCTTGCGCAGGTTGACGCCGTGCTTCAGTGCCGCCGCGTGCAGTTTTTCCGCATCGGCGACCTGGATGGTCAGGGTGTCGAAATAGGTGGTGTTAATGACCTTGTGGCCCAGGGTCTTCAGGTTGGCGGCCAGCACGCCCGTAAAGCGGTGCACGCGCTGGGCGATCTGCAGCAGGCCGGCAGGGCCGTGGTAGACGGCGTACATCGAGGCCATCACGGCCAGCAGCACTTGCGCCGTGCAGATGTTCGAGGTCGCTTTTTCGCGGCGGATGTGCTGTTCGCGCGTCTGCAGGGCCAGACGGTACGCCTTGTTGCCTTGCGCATCGACGGTCACGCCCACCAGGCGGCCCGACATATTTCGCTTGAATTCATCGCGCGTGGACAGGTAGCCCGCGTGCGGGCCGCCGAAACCGAGCGGCACGCCGAAGCGCTGGCTGTTGCCGACGACGACGTCGGCGCCCCATTCGCCAGGCGGCGTGAGCATGGTCAGGGCCAGCAGGTCGGCCGCGACGATGACCATGGCGCCATTCGCGTGCAGTTTTTCCACGCCGGCGCGGTAGTCGCGGACTAAGCCGTTTACGCCAGGGTATTGCAGCAGCACGCCGAAGCAGGCGTCCAGCGACTCGATTTCAGCCGGATCAAACGTGCGCACTTCGATGCCGATCGGCTGGGCGCGCGTCTGCACCACTTCCAGCGTTTGCGGCAGCACGTCATTGGCGACGTACAGCACGTTCGACTTCGACTTGCCCACGCGCTGGATCAATGTCATCGCTTCGGCGGCGGCCGTGCCTTCGTCCAGCATCGAGGCGTTCGAGATGCCCATGCCGGTCAGGTCGGTGATCACTTGCTGGAAATTCAAGATCGCTTCCAGGCGGCCTTGCGAAATCTCAGGCTGGTAAGGCGTGTAGGCCGTGTACCAGGCGGGATTTTCAAAGATGTTGCGCAAAACGACACCGGGGGTGAAGGTGTTGTAATAGCCTTGGCCAATCAGGGATTTGAGTACCTGGTTCTTGCCGGCGATGGCTTTCAGGCGCGACAGCGCTTCCTGTTCCGGCATCGGCTGCGAGTAGGCGCCCAGGGGCAGGGCGCCCTTGTTGCGGATGTTGCTTGGCACCAGGGCGTCGATCAGCGCGGCGCGCGATGGATAGCCGAGGG
The DNA here is from genome assembly GCF_056037845.1 of Janthinobacterium sp. TPC_1. Taxonomy (NCBI): domain Bacteria; kingdom Pseudomonadati; phylum Pseudomonadota; class Betaproteobacteria; order Burkholderiales; family Oxalobacteraceae; genus Janthinobacterium; species Janthinobacterium sp. TPC_1. The sequence goes on from NZ_CP195157.1 coordinate 4,225,240, forward strand.
TCGCCAGCATGGCTTGCTGTTCGGTGGAAGAGGGGCCGATGTGGCGGGCGATGAAGGCATCGCGTGCTTCGAGTTGGGTCAGGCTGGTGCGGGTCATGATATAGAGGCCAAAAAAGACTGAAAAACCGGGAGGCGGCGCGCGGGCGCAGCGCAGAAAAAAAGCAAACGGGCCGCAATTGCGGCCCGTGAATCAAACGCGATTATGCGCTGGTGGTGGCGCCATAGGCGGCAGCGTCGAGCAAGCCGTCCAGGGCCGACACGTCGGCTGGCTTGATCTTGAACAGCCAGTTGGCGTAGGCGTCGGCGTTGATCGACTCAGGCGAGTTGACCACGTCGTCGTTGACGGCCACGACTTCGCCGGCCACTGGCGCGTAGATGTCGCTCGCTGCCTTGACCGATTCCACCACGGCGGCATCGTCGCCGGCGCCATAGGTATTGCCCACGGTTGGCAGTTCGACGAAGACGATGTCGCCCAGGGCGTCCTGCGCGTATTCGGTGATGCCGACGGTGACGGTGCCGTCGCCTTCAAGGCGTACCCATTCGTGGGAAGCGGTGTACTTCAGGTCTGCAGGAATGTTCATGTGTGGCTCCAGATGGTAAATGTTCGTTATTGATTATGGTTGTACGGTCTTGCGGGCGGCTCTATAAAACCTTACGCAGCCAGGATTTTACCGTTACGCACGAAAGGCAGCTTGACGACGGAAGCGGCCAGCTGCTTGCCGCGGATTTCCACGTGCACGGTGTCGCCCACGGCGACGCCGTTCGGCACGCGCGCCAGGGCAATCGCTTCCTGCATGGTGGGGCTGAAGGTGCCGCTGGTGATTTCGCCCGTGGCGTCGCTGCCGGCGATGATGACTTTTTGATGGGCGCGCAGCACGCCGCCTTTTTCGCGCAGGATCAGGCCGACGAATTGCGCGTTCTGGCCTTTCGCCAGCAGGGCGGCCTTGCCGATGAAATCGCGTTCGCTGACGAGGTCGATGGTCCACGCCAGGCCCGCGTCCAGCGGGTTGACGGTTTCGTCCATGTCCTGGCCGTACAGATTCATGCCCGCTTCCAGGCGCAGGGTGTCGCGCGCGCCGAGGCCGGCCGGCTTGACGCCGGCGGCAGCCAGGGCGTTCCACAGCGCTTCCACCTGGGTCGCGGCCACGCCGATTTCAAAGCCGTCTTCGCCCGTGTAGCCGGTACGCGCCAGCATGACTTCGCCGAAGGCCGTGTCCTTGACGATGACGACGTTGAACGGCTTGATGGCTTCGGAAGCGGCTTGCGTTTCCGGCAGCACTTGCCACACCTTGGCGCGCGCGTTCGGGCCTTGCACGGCCACCAGGGCCATCGGATTGTTGGCATTGCGGCGCTCGGTAATCGTCAGGCCGCTGTTGGTGTTGGTGTTGGTGTTTTGCTGCTGCATCCAGGCCACGTCTTTTTCAGCCGTGCCTGCGTTGACGACGAGGCGGAACCAGTTTTCGTTGAAGAAGTAGACGATCAGGTCATCGATGACGGTACCTTCGGCATTCAACATGCACGAGTACAGCGCCTTGCCCGACACTTGCAGCTTGTCGACGTTATTGGCCAGCAAGCCGCGCAGGAAGGCGCGCACGTTCGGGCCTTCGATATCGACCACACACATATGCGACACGTCGAACATGCCGGCGTCGCCGCGCACGGCATTGTGTTCTTCGATTTGCGAGCCGTAGTTGACGGGCATGTCCCAGCCGCCGAAATCGACCATGCGGGCGCCGAGGGCACGGTGGGCGTTGTTGAGTGGGGTCGCTTTGAGCGTCATGGATTCCTCGGGACGAAGGTAAAAGGGGAGTTAACAAAACATAGAATAGCCAAACACGGCTTTCCAGCGTGATCACTGACCCCCCTGTCCTTTGTACCTGAGAGATTACGGGGGCTTGCCCCGTGCGCCCCTTCGGTGGGCCGCCGGCAATAGCCGCGGCCGCTCTCCAGAGTTGAGCTAAAACGTGTCGCCAAAGCAACAGCTTCAGTCCGCCTGATCGGTCCTTTTGCCTGAGAGTTTTTGGGTAGTGCCCCTTCGGCGGCAACGCTGGATTGCCCTCTCCCGATCAAGTGGGAGGAATATATGCCAGCAGGGTGTTTCTGTCAATCTGTAAAGACGTTGCCAAATTGCAGCAAAAGCCCCGGTTTGCGGGGCTGGCAGAGGGCCTGGCCTGGCGCAAAAGGGCGCCCTGCCGCGCGCGAATGGACTATGATGAAGTTCTGGCTTTCTTGCGGGTGGCTGCCATGAATACGACACAAAGCGGGACACAACACGAGACACAAAACAACACCGAGCAGCACGGTTACTTTACCCTCTCGGGCGACGTCAACAGCGACATGGTGCGGCGCGTCTTCAACGCCGTGTCCGACATCACGGAAGACAAGCTCACCACCGCGCACATTTTGATCCAGTCGAACGGCGGCTATGTCAGCGACGGCATCTGTCTGTACAACTTCCTCAGCAAGTTGCCGCTCGACATCATTACCTACAATGCGGGCGCCGTGGCGTCCATTGCCGTGACCCTGTTCCTGGCGGGGCGGCACCGCCACGCCAGCGACACGGCCCGCTTCATGGTGCACAAGTCGCATGCGACGGCCTCGCCCGGTTCCCGCCCCGATGCGCTGAGCATCATCGTCGAAGGCTTGCGCGCCGACGACATGCGCACCGAGCGCATCCTGCGCGGCCACGTCAAGCTGACGGAAGAGCAGTGGCAGGTGCACGCGTATTCCGACCTGCACCTGACGGCCGACCAGGCGCTGGAAGTGGGCATGGTCGAATCGATCCGCGACTTTTCGCCACCCAAGGGCAAGCGCCTGACGAATATCTGACCCTTCGCCCATGCGGCTGCCGCGAAAACATTTTCATATGGCAATTTTCGAGGTGAAAATTGTAATGGGATGTAATTCTTGCCTGCAGTTGATGAAAACCGGGGCGCAAGCAGGGCTAGTCGTGGCATAGTGCACGCTGATCATGAAATAAGTGCAGGCACGATGACTTGGTGGAATGGGATTTCTTTTGCGGCCGATATGTCGGTGATGGGGCCGGCTGGCGTGGCGATTGCCCTGTGGCTGCTCGTCTCGCGTCAATGGCGCCTGGTGCTCAGCTGGAGCTTGTGGTACGGCGGCGGGCTGGCCCTCGTGGTGCTGTCGAAGCTGGCTTTCATGAGCTGGGGAGTGGGCAGCAGCGCGCTCGATTTCACGGGTTTCAGCGGCCACGCCATGCGCGCCGGCGCCGTGTTTCCCGTGCTGATGTATGTGCTGCTGCAGCGGGCCGAGCCGCGCTGGCGCCATGCCGCCGTGCTCGTCGGCGTGGCTTTTGCCGTGCTGGTGGCCATTTCGCGCGTGGTCGTGCATGCGCACAGCGTGTCGGAAGCCGCCAGCGGCTGCGTGCTGGGCCTGGCGTTGGCGCTGGGTTTCATGTGGAGCGCCCGTGGCGCCGTGAATATCGCCGTCAGCCATGCGCTGGCGCTGGCCAGCCTGGTGCTGATGGTGGTGCTGAGCTTCAAGGCGGAACCGATGCCGACCGAGCAGTGGCTGCAAAAACTGGCCCTGGTACTGTCCGGCCATGAGCGCGTTTTTTCCCGCGAAGACTGGAAACTGGCGCAGGATGGCCGCCCAGCCCCGTGATGCGGGGCAGGCTGGCGCCTGGCGCTACGGTTTTTTGGCCAGAAAAGCATCAGGAAATGGTATGATGAACCACTTTTTTTGCGGTGAATGGCCAGACAGCCGTCGCGATGGTGCATCTGAACTGAATATGAACCGGGTTCACCCATAATATAACCGCCAGCATAGGCCAGGAACTCTAAAACACGTGCGTCTCTCTTCCATCAAGTTGTCGGGATTTAAGTCTTTCGTCGATCCCACCAATTTCCAGGTGCCACAGGCCAGCTCGTGGGCGTGGTCGGGCCGAATGGCTGCGGCAAGTCGAACATCATCGACGCCGTGCGCTGGGTGCTGGGCGAATCGAAAGCGTCGGAGTTGCGCGGCGAATCGATGCAGGACGTCATTTTCAACGGCTCCACGCACCGCAAGCCCGCCGGGCGCGCCTCGGTCGAGCTGGTGTTCGATAACAACGATGGCAAGGCCTCGGGCCAGTGGGGCCAGTACGCCGAGATCGCCGTCAAGCGCACCCTGACGCGCGACGGCACGTCCACCTATTACATCAATGGCCAGCCCGTGCGCCGGCGCGACATCCAGGATATCTTCCTCGGCACGGGCCTCGGCCCGCGCGCCTACGCCATCATCGGCCAGGGCATGATTTCGCGCATCATCGAATCGCGCCCTGAGGAATTGCGCGTGTTCCTGGAAGAAGCGGCCGGTGTCTCCAAATACAAGGAACGCCGCCGCGAGACGGAAAACCGCTTGCAGGATACGCGCGAGAATTTGCTGCTGCGCGTGGAAGACATCTTGCGCGAACTCAATGCCAACCTGGAAAAGCTGGAAGCGCAGGCCGCTGTCGCCACGCGTTTTCACGCCTTGCAGGCGGACCAGGAAGAAAAGCAGAAACTGTTGTGGCTGCTGCGCAAGAACGAGGCGCAAAACGAGCAGACGCGCTATTTCCGCGAAGTGGAACAGGCGCAGACGGACCTGGAAGAGCAGACGGCCAAGCTGCGCAACGTGGAACTGACCCTGGAGCAGATGCGCCAGGCGCACTTTGCCGTGGGCGACCGTTTGCATACGGCGCAAGGCCATCTGTACCAGACGAATGCGGAAATCGGCAGCCTGGAAGCGCAGATCAAGTTCGTCATCGAATCGCGCGCCCGCCTGCAGGCCCAGCTGGCCACCCTGACGGCCCAGCGCGACCAGTGGAACAGCCAGGGCGGCGAATATCAGGAACAGATCGAAGAGGCGGAATTCCACCTCGAAGAGCTGGCTGCCAAGGTCGAGCAATCGCAAATGATGGCGGAGCAGAAGGGCGAGCAATTGCCCGAGCTGGACGCCGCCTGGCGCGCCGCGCAAAACAAGAGCACGGAATCGCGCGCCCGGATCATGCAGGCGCAGCAGCAGCTGGAACTGGAATCGGCGCACCAGCGCAACGCCTCCAACATCCTGGCCAGCCTGTTGACGCGCCGCGAGCGCTTGCAGCAGGAAAAGAACAGCCTCAGCTTGCCTGACAGCAGCCATCTGGAAAACCTGAAGCTCCAATTGGAAGAAAAGCAGCAAACCCTGGAAGAGCAGGGTTTCTACCTGGAAGAAGCGCTGGAGCAGCAGCCCAAGCTGGAGCAAGAGCGGGCCGAGGCGCAGGCGCAGGTGAATGCCGAAACGGCCGCCAACGCCCAGCTGGAAGCGCGTCTTTCCGCTTTGAAACAACTGCAGGAACGGGTGCAGACGCAGGGCAAGGTCCAGCCGTGGCTGAAAAAGCACGAGCTCGACACTTTGCCCCGTCTGTGGCAAAAGCTGCAGATCGAGGCGGGCTGGGAAGCGGCCATGGAATCGATCTTGCGCGAGCGCACGTCGGCCCTGCAACTGTCGAATATCGACTGGGCCAAGGCATTCTTTGCGGACGCGCCGCCGGCCAAGCTGGCCTTGTACGCACCATCGACGGTGGCGCCGTTGCCCGTGCCGGACGTGCCAGGCCTGAAACCGTTTTTGAACTTGTTGAAACTCAACGATCCGGGCTTGCGCGGCTTGCTGCAGGATTGGCTGTACAACGCCTACGCCGTGGAAGACGCGGCCGAAGCGCTGGCCGAGCGCGGCAAGTTGCCGCCGGGCGGCTATTTCGTCACGCGCGCGGGCCACGTGGTCACGGCCACCAGCGTGCGCTTCTATGCGGCCGATTCGGAGCAGGAAGGCATGCTGGGCCGCCAGCAGGAAATCGACAATATCGGCAAGCAGCTGCGCGCCCAGCAATTGCTGGCCGAAGAGGCGCGCGCCCGTTCCGTGCGGGCCGACGCCGCCGTGGCGACGCTCACGCGCAACCTGTCCGACTTGCGTTTGCGCATACAGCAGCTGACGTCTTCCGTGCATACTCTGCAACTGGACGTGGTCAAATTGTCGGAAGTGGAAGCGCGTTTCAACCAGCGCAGCACGCAGATCGGCGCCGACCTGGCGAAATTGCCGCGCAAGAAGCCGAACAGATGCAGACCAAGCTGGAATCGGAAGAGAAATTCGAACAGCTGGACATGGAACTGGGCAACTTGCAGGAAGCGCACGAAGACGGCCATACCGACTTCTTGCAGAAAGAGCAGCGCCTGGCCGAAGCGCGCGAAGCCTTGCGCGACCTGGAACGCGCCGCCAAGGATACGGAATACGCGGAAAAAGCCCACCGCGCGAAGATCGAGGAATTGCGCCGCAATATCGCCACGGCCAGTACGCAGGCCCAGCAAGTGACGGAAAGCCTGCAGGCGGGCGAACTGGAACTGGCCAACCTGGAAAGCGGCGCGGCCGCCGACGGCTTGCAGGATCTGCTCGAGCGCCGCACCACGCAGGAGCGGGCGCTGGCCGACGCGCGCCATGAACTGGACCAGATCACGCAGCAGCTGCGCCTGTCCGAAGATGCGCGCACGCAATCGGAACGCAGCTTGCAGCCGCAGCGCGACAAGATCATGGAAATGCAGCTCAAGGAGCAGGCCGCGCGCCTGAATCAGGAGCAATTCGCCCAGCAATTGCTGGAATCGGGCGCCGACGAGGCCGCCTTGACGGAAAAATTGCATCCGGACATGCGTCCTTCGTATCTGCAGGGCGAGGTCACGCGCCTGACCAACGCCATCACGTCGCTGGGCGCCGTCAACCTGGCCGCGCTGGACGAACTGGCGCAGGCATCCGAGCGCAAGAATTTCCTCGACGCCCAGAATGCCGACCTGACGGAAGCGATCAATACGCTGGAAGACGCGATCCACAAGATCGACAAGGAAACGCGCGACTTGCTGCAAGACACGTTCGACAAGGTCAACCACCACTTTTCCGAGCTGTTCCCTATTTTGTTTGGCGGGGGCCAGGCCAGGCTGACCATGACGGGCGACGAGATTCTCGATTCCGGTGTACAAGTCATGGCGCAGCCTCCCGGCAAGAAAAATGCCACCATCCACCTGTTGTCCGGTGGAGAGAAGGCGCTGACCGCGACCGCATTGGTGTTTTCCATGTTCCGCCTGAATCCGGCGCCGTTCTGCCTGCTCGACGAAGTCGATGCGCCGCTGGACGATTCGAACACGGAACGCTTTTGCCGCATGGTCAAGCGCATGTCCGACCAGACCCAATTCCTTTTCATTTCGCATAACAAGATTGCGATGGAAATGGCCCATCAATTGATCGGTGTGACGATGCAGGAGCAGGGCGTATCGCGCATCGTGGCGGTGGACATGGAGTCCGCCGCAAATTTTGCAACCGAGGCACAAGCAGCATGACAGACCTTCAAATTACCTTGTTCGGCGCCGGCGGCGTCTTTATCGTCGGCGTTTTCTCGTACAACAAATGGCAGGAATACAAGGCCAAGAAAAGCGTGGAACGGGCTTTTTCCACCGACCACGATGACGTGCTGATGCGCGAGGGCGACGCTCCTGCGGTGGAAGCCCAGGAACCTGTCTTGCGCCAGGAACCGCGCTTCGACGCCGCGCCTGCCGCCAAGGCGGAACCGTCGTTCGGCGCACCGCCGGCCGCCGTTGTGCCGGACGCGCCCGTGCATGCGGAACCGTCATTGGGCGATACCGCTGCCGAACCGGCTCCTGCCGCCGCTGCGCCCGCCGCCCCCGTGCAGGAAGTGAGCGCGGCCAGCGAACAGGCGACCAGCCTGGTCGACCCGCTGATCGATTGCCTGCTGCCCCTGTCGCTGGAAGCGCCCGTGCGCGGCGACAAGATCCTGCCCGTGCTGCAAACCTTGCGTCTGGTGGGCAACAAACCCGTCCATTTCATCGGTTTGCACGTGAATGGCGACTGGGAACCGATCACGCATGGCGGTGTCTACACGAAGATGCAGGGCGGCGTGCAGCTGGCCAGCCGCAGCACGGCCCTGAATGAACTCGAATACTCGGAACTGGTCACTCGGCTGCGCGGCGTCGCCGACGAGATCGGCGCCGAGCCGGAAGTGCCCGACATGATGGAAGTGATGGCCGAAGCGCGCACCTTGCACCGCTTCGTTGCCGGCCACGACGCCCAGCTGGGCGTGAACCTGCACACGAATGGCGCGCCGTGGGCCATTTCCACCTTGCTCGTTGCACTGGAGAAACAAGGTTTCGACGTGCGTCCGGACGGCCGTTTCGTCATGCCGGACGGCGACGGCGGCCATCTGTTCTCGCTGTCGACGAACGTCACCCTGGCCGAGGAAACGACGCCCCGCCTGACCCTGCTGCTGGACGTGCCTTGCGTGGCGCCGGTGCGCGACGGCTTCGGCGCCATGGTCGCCTGCGCCAAGGCGCTGGTGGGCCGCCTCGACGCCACCATCGTCGACGATTATTACAACCAGGCCCTGTCCGATGCGGCATTGGCCGAGATCGCCGGCCAGGTGCAAGAGTTTTACCAGGAAATGGACGCGGCCGACATCCCGGCCGGTTCCACCCGCGCCCTGCGTTTATTTAGCTGAAGAATCCCGCAACAATGACCGATCCGATCAACCAGGATGCGCAAGCGCGCGTCCTGGCACTTACTGCCGAACTGAACCGGCATCTGCACGCCTACCACGTGCTTGACAATCCCACCATTCCCGACGCCGAGTACGACAAGCTGTTCGTCGAACTGCAGGCGCTGGAAGCGGCCCATCCCGAACTGCGCGCACCCGATTCGCCCACCTTGCGCGTGGGCGCGGCACCGCTGCCGCAGTTCGAGCAAGTCACGCACACGGTGCCGATGTTGTCGCTGAACAATGGTTTCACCGACGACGATATCGTCAATTTCGACCGCCGCGTGCGCGACGGCCTGGAACTGGACGGTGCAGAAGTCGACTATGCTGCCGAAGTGAAATTCGACGGCCTGGCCATCAACCTGCGCTATGAACACGGCCTGTTCGTGCAGGCGGCTACGCGCGGCGACGGCGCCACGGGCGAAGATGTGACGGCGAATATCCGCACCATTTCCGGCATCCCATTGCGCCTGCATGGCGGCAAGATACCGGCCGTGCTCGACGTGCGCGGCGAAGTGATGATGTTCAAGGCCGATTTTGCCCGCCTGAACGAACGCCAGCGCGAAGCGGGCCAGAAAGAATTCGCCAATCCCCGCAATGCGGCGGCCGGCAGCCTGCGCCAGCTCGATTCGCGCATCACGGCCCAGCGCAAGCTGCGCTTCTATGCGTATGGCATCGGCGCCCTCGATGGTGCCGCCATGCCGGTGTCGCATTCGGCCTTGCTGGACTGGTATGAGACCCTGGGCATCCCCGTGTCCAAGGAGCGCCGTGTGGTGCAGGGCGCGCAAGGCTTGCTGGCCTACTATGCCGACATCGGCGCGCGCCGCCCGGCCTTGCCTTGCGTATGAAATCGACGGCGTCGTCTACAAGGTGAACGCGACGGAAGACCAGCAGCAGCTGGGCTTTGTGTCGCGCGCGCCCCGTTTTGCGCTGGCGCACAAGTTTCCGGCAGAAGAAGCGCTGACGCAGGTGCTGGGCATCGATATCCAGGTGGGCCGCACGGGCGCCATGACGCCCGTGGCGCGCCTGGCGCCCGTGTCCGTGGGCGGCGTGACGGTGACCAACGCCACCTTGCACAATGAAGATGAAGTGCTGCGCAAGGACGTGCGCGTGGGTGACACCGTCGTCGTGCGCCGCGCCGGCGACGTGATCCCGGAAGTGCTGAGCGTGGTGCTGGAGAAGCGCCCGGAACCGGCGCCGCCGCCGTTCAAGATGCGGGAAACTTGCCCCGTCTGCGGCTCGCACGTGGTGCGCGAAGAGGGCGAGGCGATTGCCCGCTGCTCGGGCGGCCTGTTCTGCTCGGCGCAGCGCAAGGAAGCGTTCCGCCATTTCGCGGGCCGCCGCATGATGGATATCGAGGGACTTGGGGAACGTTACATCGATACCCTGGTCGAACTCGAATACGTGCATGGCCTGGCCGACCTGTACAGCCTGACCCTGGACAAATTGCTGGAAATGAAGCTGCGCGCCGACGAGCGCGATGGTTCCACGCCGGAAACAGTGCAACAAGGCAAGATTCCCACCAAGTGGGCGGAAAACCTGCTGGCCGGCATTGAAGCGAGCAAGCGTCCGCCGCTTGAGCGCTTCCTGTTTGCGCTGGGCATCCGCCACGTGGGCGAATCGACGGCCAAGACCCTGGCCGAATGGCTGGGCAGTTTGCACTACGTGCGGCGGGCGCCGGCGGCCTTGCTGCGCGTGCTGCCCGATATCGGCGGCACCGTGGCCGAGTCGATTGCCGGCTTCTTTGCCGAAGAAAAGAACCAGCAGGCGCTGCAGGCATTGCTGGACGCCGGCGTCGCGCCGCAGGGCGAACACGCGCCCAGCGCCAAGCTGCGCGCGCAATTGGAGCAAACCAAGCTGCTCGCCGCGCTCGGCATTCCGAAGCTGACGGAGCCGCGCAGCAAGCAGCTGGTGGAGCGGGGCGTGACCCTGGCCAGCCTGGCGGCGCAGGGCGCCAGCTTCCACGCGGGCTTGCCCGCCACCGTGGCCGAAGCGCTGGCGCAATGGCTGGCCGATGAAGACCATGTCAAGCTGCTTGGTCAACTGGACGCCCTGCGCAGTGAATTACTGTCACAATTGCCTGAAATGTCAGCCGCTGGCGGCAAGCTGGACGGCAAGACCTTCGTCCTGACAGGCACCTTGCCCAATATGAGCCGCGACGAGGCCGCTGAGTTGATCGAGGCGGCCGGTGGCAAGGTCAGCGGTTCCGTGTCGAAGAAGACAGGATATGTCGTGGCGGGTTCTGACGCTGGCAGCAAGCTGGCCAAGGCGCAGGAACTGGGTGTGGCCATACTTGACGAGGCCGGTTTGCTGGCCTTGCTCGCGCAAGACTAATTATTCAATATCTTACAGAAGACCCATGAAAAAAATCAGAAAAGCAGTCTTTCCCGTCGCCGGCCTGGGCAGCCGTTTCTTGCCTGCGACCAAGGCGCAACCGAAGGAAATGTTGCCCATCGTCGACAAGCCCCTGATCCAGTACGCGGTGGAAGAAGCCGTGGCGGCAGGCATCACGGAAATGATCTTCATCACGGGCCGCAACAAGCGCGCTATCGAAGACCATTTTGATACGGCCTATGAACTGGAATCGGAGCTGGAAGCGGCCGGCAAGCGCCAATTGCTGGAAATGGTGCAAAACGTCATTCCCAAGCACATCAATTGCATTTACATCCGCCAGTCGGCGCCGCTGGGTCTGGGACATGCCGTGCTGTGCGCCCGTCCCGTGATCGGCGACGAGCCGTTTGCCGTCTTGCTGGCCGACGATTTCATGGATGTGGAAGAGGGCGTGCGCCCCGTGCTGGCGCAGATGACCGATGTCTTCCAGTATGAAAATTGCTCGCTGCTGGCGGTACAGGATGTGCCGCGCGCGGAAACCAGGCAGTACGGTATTGTGTCGGCAAAGAATTATCAGCCCGACCTGGAAGTGGTCTCGGCCATCGTGGAAAAGCCTGCGCCGGAAGAGGCGCCATCGACCCTGGCCGTGGTGGGCCGTTATGTGCTGACCAGCCGCATCTTCGGTCACCTGGAAAACCTGGGCACGGGCGCCGGCGGCGAAATCCAGTTGACGGACGGGATAGCCGCCCTGATGCGCGAAGAGCGCGTGCTGGCATACCGCTATCAGGGGCAGCGCTATGACTGCGGCTCCAAGCTCGGTTATCTGAAGGCAACGACGGCGATGGGCATGAAACATCCGGAAACAGGCGCGGCCTTCCGTACTTACTTGCAAGAATTGCAATCGACACTGGAAGCAAAATGACCGTACGCGAGATTCTGAAGATGGGCGATCCGCGTTTGCTGCGGATGGCCGAGCCCGTGCGTGAATTCGATACGCCCGAGTTGCACGCCTTGATCGCCGACATGTTCGACACCATGCATGCGGCCAATGGCGCCGGCCTGGCGGCGCCGCAGATCGGCGTCAACCTGCAGCTGGTGATCTACGGCTTCAAGCAGAATCTGCGCTATCCCGACGCGCCGCAAGTGCCGGAAACCGTGCTGATCAACCCGTTGCTGACACCTTTGTCGGAACGCAAGGAAGAGGGCTTCGAGGGTTGCCTGTCCGTGCCCGGCCTGCGCGGCAGCGTGCCGCGCTGGAGCGAGCTGCATTACGAAGGCGTCGACCAGTTCGGCCAGCCCATCAGCCGCGACTGCGACGGCTTCCATGCCCGCGTGGTGCAGCATGAAGTGGACCACCTGCACGGTATTTTGTATCCGATGCGTATCGTTGATTTTACGCAATTCGGCTATACGGAAGTCATGTTCCCCGACCTGGATCCGAACGACGACGATTGATCGGCTCCTGAGAAAACGTCCATGGCGGCGTTGCCTTGCCCTGAACGTTTTTCAGGCGCCTCGTGACTTTGGCTGTCAAACAAAAAATGGCCGCGCAGCATCAGCTGGGCGGCCATTTTTTATGCCTGAAGCAATCCTAGCGCACCTTGCGGCTGCTGCCCAGGTTGTCGAGCAAGGTTTTCAGTTCATCCTGCATGGCCTCCGTCAGGTTCAGGAAGCGGCAGCCGATCTGCACCTGCTCGCCCAGCAGGAAGGAGCGGAAGGTGCGCGACAGGCGGATTTCCAGGTCGGCGATCATGACCTTGTCCGGCCCCAGTTCCAGGCGCACGCGCGACAGCTTGCGCCCCACGTACAGGCCCACCGTGTCGCGCGGGTGGGCGCGCATGCCGATGCCGCCGGCGGAGAAATCATACAGCTGCAATTCATACGGACGGCCCTCGAGCACGAAGGCGGCCAGGTAGTACACGCCCAGCGGCGTTTCCAGGCGCGCCGATTCGCGCCGCTCCAGCACCAGGCAATGGCTGGGGAAGTTGGTCAGGTAGACGTTTGGCCGCTCGGGATACGCCTCCCATTCGCCATTGATGGTAAATTGCAGTTTGGCGCTTTGCACCCACGACACAAACGTGGCGCCGCCTTCGGGCAGGGTCGCGCCTTCGTTGAGTTCCAGCACGAATTGCGGCAAGTCGTCGTCGACGGACAGGACGCGCGCCATGATGACGTCTTCGCCGCCCGTCGGGTAGATGGAAATGGCGTCGCCGTTATCTGCCAGGCTGCACAGGGTTTCGCCGATATCCCACGGATCGCTCATATGGTGCGGCTTGGTGCCTGGCTCCATCGGCTCGGCCACGTCAGCCAGACTGGGGGCGCCTTTGCGCAGGGGATTAGGAATGGGATCGTTCACGACGGCGTATCTCTTGTAATTTCTAATGGGGAATAGTGTATAGGTTCAGGGCAATATTTGCTAACCAAATCACAATAATTGCCTTTGTTGCACTATTCTTGTTGCCTTCTGGATATAGATCCCGGCAAGCTTAAAACTGCTCGTCCGCGCTCAGGTAGCGCCATTGTCCGGTCGGCAAATCGCCCAGCTTGACCTTGCCGATGCGCACGCGTTTCAGTCCCAGTACTTTCAGGCCGACGGCTTCGCACATGCGGCGGATCTGGCGTTTCTTGCCTTCGCGCAAGGTAAAGCTCAGCTGGTCTTCATTTTGCCAGCGCACCTTGGCCGGCAGCAGCGGCTTGCCGTCCAGCCACAGGCCATGGTTGAGTTTTTTCAGCTCGCTGTCGGGCAGGGTGCCGCCCTTGGTGTAGCTCACGCGTACCAGGTATTCCTTGTCGATATCGGTATCGTGGCCGATCAACTGCTTGGCCACGCGCCCATCCTGCGTCAGGACCAGCAAGCCGACGGAATCGATGTCCAGGCGGCCGGCCGCCACCAGGCTGCGCAGCTGGGTCGGGTGGAACTGTTCCGGGCTGCGGTCTTCCGCCCAGCGGTTTTCTGCCTTGATCAGGGCCACGGCGGGCGTGTAGCCGTCTTCGGCCTGGCCGCTGACATAGCCGACGGGTTTGTTGATCAGCACGGTGACGCGCTTCGACTGCTCGGCTGCCGCCTGGCGTTCCACGGTGACGCGCTGGCTCGGGAAGACCTTGCTGCCCAGCTCGGACACCACCTTGCCATCCACGCGGACCCAGCCGCGCGCGATCCATTCATCGGCTTCGCGGCGGGAGCACAGCCCCAGTTCGGACATGCGTTTGGACAAGCGTAATAATTCTTCGGTCATGTTGTTTCAGTTTCAGTAAGGGTAGGCGCTGCGCGGAAAGCTTACACTTTCAGCGCATCGAGTAAATCGGTTTCCAGCAATATCTGGTTGCGGGCATTGTTGAGCGCGGGACCGTCGACGAGGAAAACGTCTTCGACCCGCTCGCCCAGGGTCATGATCTTGGCCGTGTGCAAGTTGATGCGATACTTGGTCAGCACGTTGGCGATCGCGTACAGCAGGCCCGTGCGGTCGTTGGCGGCCACCGACAGCAGGTAGTACTGGCCTTTTTCATCGGCCGCAGGTCCACCGTCGGCTGGAAGGGGAAGGTGCGCGACAGGCGCGACAGCCGTCCCTTGCCCGGCGGCGGCAGCGGCGTCTGCGACTGCAGCAATTCGCCCAGCTCATGCTCGATCAGGCTGATGATGTCGCGGTAGCTCTTGGCGAAGTTTTGCTCGGTGACGAGGAAGGTGTCGAGCGCATAGCCATTTTTCGTCGTGTGGATCTTCGCGTCGAGGATGCTGAAATTCTTGCGGTCGAAATAGCTGCAGATGCGCGCGAACAGGTCCGGCTGGTCGGGAATGTACACGGCCACCTGCAAGCCTTCGCCGATGGGCGCCAGCCGGCATTTTACCACCGGCAACTTGCTGTCGAGCTTGTCATACAGCGAGCGCGTCTGCCAGGCGATGTCCGAGGCGTCGTGGCGCAGGAAATACGCCACGTCCAGCTGCTGCCACAGCTTTACATGCGCATCGGGCGGCAAGCCGTACAGGCGCAGGGTGGCCAGCGCTTCCTGCTGGCGGTTCTTCAGTTCGCGGTCAGCCGTGTGCGGCTCGCCGCCCAGCACGCGCAGGGTGATCTTGTACAGGTCTTCCAGCAGCTTGCCCTTCCAGGCATTCCACACTTTCGGGCTGGTGCCGCGGATGTCGGCCACCGTCAGCAGATACAGGCCCGTCAGGTGGCGCTCGTCCTTGACCACTTTCGCAAAGGCGGCGATGACGTCCGGGTCGGACAGATCTTGCTTTTGTGCAACTTGTGACATGGTCAGGTGATTTTCCACCAAGAAAGCCACCAGTTCCGTGTCATCAAACGACAGGCCGTGGTCCTGGCAGAACTGGGTGGCGTCGGCCACGCCCAGCTTCGAGTGGTCGCCGCCGCGGCCCTTGGCGATGTCGTGGAACAGGGCCGCCACGTACAGCAGCCACGATTGCGAGAAATCGGCCATCAGCTGGCTGCAGAACGGGTATTCGTGCGCATGTTCGCTCATGGTGAAGCGGCGCATGTTGCGCACCACCATCAAAATGTGTGCTGGTCGACCGTGTACACGTGGAACAGGTCGTGCTGCATCTGGCCCACGATGCGGCGGAAATTCGGCAGGTAGCGCCCCAGGATGCTCATCTCGTTCATGCGCCGCAGCGCATGGATGATGCCGACCGGGGCTTGCATGATGCGCAGGAACAGGGCGCGGTTGACGGGGTCCTGGCGGAAGGCGGCGTCGATCTTGAAGCGCGCGTGCCACAGGGCCCGCGTGGCGCGCGAGGTCATGCCTTTCAGGGCCGGGCGCTCCGTCATCAGCACGAAGATTTCCAGCATGGCCGAAGGATATTGCTCGAACGTATCGTCGGCGCTGATGTCGATCAGGCTGTTGACTTCATTGAAGCGTTCGTTGATGGGCACGGCCACGTCGTCCTGCGGAAACAGCCGCGCCTCGATGTTTTGCAGCAGAATCGTGTTGAGCTGGGTCACGGTCTTGGCGGCCCAGTAATAGCGCTGCATGAGGAATTCGCTGGCGCGGCGCATGTGCGGTCCGCTGCCCGTCGCCTGCAAGCCCAGCGATTCGGCGATGGCCGTCTGCACGTCGAACACGAGGCGGTCTTCGCGCCGCCCAGCATGCAGGTGCAGGCGCACGCGGATATCCTTGAAGGCGCGTTCCTTTTCCATCAGCTGGCGCGCTTCCGTCAGGGTGATCAGGCCGCCAGTTGCCAGCGTGCGCCAGGAATTGGCCAGGCCGGCCGCCTTGGCCACCCACAAAATCACCTGCAGGTCGCGCAGGCCGCCCGGGCTTTCCTTGCAATTCGGTTCTAGGCTGAAGGCCGTGTCTTCATATTTGGCATGGCGCTGGCGCATTTCCGCCGTTTTTGCCTGGAAAAATGCCTGCGGATCCATCGCCGCATCGTAGCGCTGCTGCAATTGCGCGAACAGGTCCGCATTGCCGCACACAAGGCGCGCTTCGAGCAAGCTCGTTTGCACGGTGATGTCGGCCTTCGATTCGACCAGGCACTCGTCGACGGTGCGGATGCTGTGGCCGATTTCCAGGCCCAGATCCCACAGCAGCTGCACCAGTTCTTCCAGTTTTTCCTGCGCGGCCGCGTCCGGCGCCTGTTGCAGCAGGATCAGCAGGTCGACGTCGGAATACGGAAACAGTTCGCCGCGGCCATAGCCGCCCACGCCCACCAGGGAAGTGCCTGGCGGCAAGCCCGCTTCCTGCCAGGCGCGCGCCAGCACCCCGTCGACGCTGTGGCGCAGGCTGCGCAGCAGTTTTTCAGGCTTGCCGTCGGCCTGGAAGGCCGCAATGACGACCTGGCGGTCGGCTTTCAGTTGCTGTTTCAGCTGTTCCCGAACTTGCTTTTTCATCTGAGCCCTGGGTGGCGGTGCGTGGGATGGAAGAATCAGGCTTTGTTCAGGATCAAGGCGGGCGGCGGCGGCATGCCGGGCGAGACGGTCAGCACTTCATAGCCCGTTTCCGTCACCAGCACCGTGTGTTCCCATTGCGCCGACAGGCTGCGGTCCTTGGTTTTGATGGTCCAGCCATCGTTCATTTCGCGGATTTCGCGGCGGCCCGAGTTGATCATCGGTTCCACGGTGAAAATCATGCCCGCTTCCAGGCGTTCCAGGGTGCCTGGCTTGCCGTAATGCAACACTTGCGGTTCTTCGTGGAAGACTTTGCCGATGCCATGGCCGCAGAATTCGCGCACCACGCTGTAGCCGGCCTTTTCTGCATGTTGCTGGATGGCGTGACCGATATCGCCCAGGTGGGCGCCCGGCTTGATCTGGTCGATTCCCAGCCACATGCATTCATAGGTGATTTCCGACAGGCGCTTGGCCAGGATGGTGGGCGTGCCGACGAGGAACATGCGGCTGTTGTCGCCGTGGTAGCCATCCTTGATGACGGTGATGTCGAGATTGACGGAATCGCCGCTTTTCAAGACCTTGTCGCCAGGAATGCCGTGGCAGATGACGTCGTTGACGGAGGTGCAGATGGCTTTCGGGTAGGGCGTGTAGCCGGGCGGACAGTAGTTCAGCGGGGCAGGGATGGTGCCCTGCACGTTGACCATGTATTCGTGGCACAGGCGATCGAGTTCGCCCGTGGTGACGCCGACCTTGACGAAGGGCGTGATGTAGTCGAGCACTTCGGCGCCGAGTTTGCCGGCAACGCGCATGCCTTCGATGTCGGCGGGGGTATTGATACGGATGGTGGACATGGTGTAATTCGCAATCTGCAAGATGTTCGGGTGAAAAGCACAGACGAATCTCAGCGTATGAGGAAAAGTCTGCAAATATGTCGAAATTATAAACGAGGCGCCCTGAATCCGCCGCCTCCTTCCTATGGCTGAGGCGGGGATTTGTGGGGGAAACGGCGCTCTATCGGCGGTGGCGCCACGTCTTGCACCAAGGTGGTGCGTTGAGTGTTTCCACAGGGCCGGCGTTTTGCAGTGCGGACTTGATGCGGCGGTCATTTCAGTGTAGAATCCCGGGTTGCTTGAATTCTCTTTTGAGCAATGCAGTAAATAGTGTCTTTAATTTATATAAACACGCGAATCCGGTCGACAAGGGTGCCTGTATGGTGACTGATCGGATTCCAGACCCAACCCTGGAGTTAATAATGTCCGTAACAATGCGCGAAATGCTGGAAGCCGGTGTCCACTTTGGTCACCAAACCCGTTTTTGGAACCCAAAAATGGCACCGTTCATCTTCGGCCATCGCAACAAGATCCACATCATCAACCTGGAAAAAACCATGGCGATGTACCAGGACGCAATGAAGCACGTGCGTCAACTGGCTGCAAACCGTGGCACCATCCTGATGGTTGGCACCAAGCGTCAAGCTCGCGAAATCATCGCTGCTGAAGCACAACGCGCTGGCGTGCCTTTCGTTGATCAACGTTGGTTGGGCGGTATGCTGACCAACTTCAAAACGATCAAAACCTCGATCAAGCGCCTGAAGGACATGGAAGCGATGATCGAAGACGGTTCGATCGAGAAGCTGTCGAAAAAAGAAGCGCTGATGTTCTCCCGCGAAATGATCAAGCTGCAAAAATCGATCGGCGGCATCAAGGACATGGGCGGCATTCCTGACGCAATCTTCGTCGTCGACGTCGGCTACCACAAAGGCGCGATCACCGAAGCAGCTAAGCTGGGTATCCCGGTCATCGGCGTTGTCGATACCAACCACTCCCCAGAAGGCGTGAACTTCGTGATCCCAGGTAACGATGACTCCTCGAAAGCCATCATGTTGTACGCTCGCGGTGTTGCTGACGCAATCATCGAAGGCCGTGCAGCTGCCGGTAACGAAGTTGTTGAAATGGTTAAAGCAGCCGCTGGCGACGAATTCGTCGAAGTAAACGAACAGGCTTAATGGCCAGGCTATCGAAGGATAGCCGTTTGTAAGCACAGCAGTAAGGGAAAAGGGGTGGCAGCAGCTCCCCCTTTTTTTTAACAAAAAAACGATAGTGACCGCTGGCGAGGCATGCATGCCCGGCCGCGACTATCGACTCACCGAATCAGGAGAAACACATGGCAGCGATTACAGCAGCGATGGTAGGCGAATTGCGCGGCAAAACCGACGCACCAATGATGGAATGCAAAAAAGCACTGACCGAAGCCGAAGGCGACATGGCGCGTGCGGAAGAGATCCTGCGCGTCAAACTGGGCGGCAAGGCATCGAAAGCATCGGCGCGCATCACCGCTGAAGGCGTCGTGGCAACCTACATCGCCAACGGCGTAGGCGCCCTGGTCGAAGTGAACTCGGAAACCGACTTCGTTGCGAAAAACGACGATTTCCTGGCACTGGCCAACAACGCTGCCCGCCTGGTAGCAGAACACAACCCGGCTGACGTGGCTGCCCTGCTGGCCCTGCCACTCGACGGCAAGACCCTGGACGAAGTGCGCGCTGCCCTGATCGGCAAAATCGGCGAAAACATGACCATCCGCCGCTTCCAGCGTTTCGAAACCAGCGCCAAGCTGGCTTCGTACCTGCACGGTTCGCGCATTGGCGTGATCGTCGAATTCGACGGTGCCGATGAGCAAGTAGGCAAGGACGTGGCCATGCACATCGCTGCCATGAAGCCAGTATCGCTGTCGTCGAACGAAGTTCCTGCGGAACTGATCGAAAAAGAGCGTTCGGTTGCACAACTGAAAGCCGAAGAAGACGCAGCCAAAGCGGCCGCCGAAGGCAAGCCAGCGCAATCGCCGGAAATCCTGGCCAAGCGCCTGGAAGGTTCCGTACAGAAGTTCCTGAAAGAAGTATCGCTGCTGAACCAGGCTTTCGTGAAAAACGACAAGCTGTCGGTTGAGCAAATGCTGAAGGCGGCTAACACCAGCGTCAAAGGTTTCGCCATGTACGTAGTGGGCGAGGGCATCGAGAAGAAGCAAGACGACTTCGCAGCAGAAGTCGCAGCACAGATGGCTGCCTCCCAGGGAGCGTAAGTAAAGCGGGCCGAGAGGCCCGTTTTTTTGGCCCGCCCGCACCTGCCGTGCCGGGCGGCGGCATGGGCAGTCCCGCGCGCCTATCCGGCGCTGCAAGGCGCTGCGCCATGTCATACTCGAATAACCTCATTTATGGAGCCCCAGCTCATGTCAAAACCAGCCTACAAGCGCGTCCTCCTCAAGTTGTCCGGCGAAGCCCTGATGGGTGATGATCCCTACGGCATCAACCGCGCCACGATCGAGCGCATGGTGGCCGATGTGGCCGAGGTGGCGAAGTTGGGTGTGGAACTGGCAATCGTGATTGGCGGCGGCAATATCTTCCGCGGCGTCGCGCCCGGCGCGCAAGGCATGGACCGTGCCACCGCCGACTACATGGGCATGCTGGCCACGGTGATGAACGCACTGGCCCTGGCCGATGCCATGCGCCACGTGGGCATCACCGCGCGCGTCATGTCGGCCATCGGCATCGAGCAAGTCGTCGAGCCGTACGTCCGCCCGAAAGCCCTGCAATACCTGGAAGAAGGTAAAGTAGTGGTCTTCGCCGCCGGCACCGGCAATCCGTTCTTCACCACCGACACGGCAGCCGCCCTGCGCGGTTCCGAGATCAGCGCCGAGATCGTCCTGAAGGCCACCAAGGTCGACGGCGTCTACACGGCCGATCCGAAGAAGGATCCGAACGCCACCCTGTTCCACACGATTACGTTCGACGACGCCATCGCCAAGCACCTGCAAGTGATGGATGCCACCGCATTCGCCCTGTGCCGCGACCAGAAACTGCCAATCAAGGTGTTTTCGATCACCAAGCCAGGCGCGCTGATGCGCGTCATCATGGGCGAAGACGAAGGCACGCTGGTTCACGTATAGAAATAAGGAGCACCGGGAAGCCGTCCATGGCTGCGTTGCAGCGCCTCGCCGTACATTCGGCGCTGCGCCTTGCCCTGAACGGTTTTCGGCACTCCCGGCTGCGGTACCATTAAAGCCGCAAGCGCAATAGAATATTCATTATTATCAAGACAAGGAGTAGGTAATGTCCTTAGCTGACGTTAAAAAGAACACCCAGGAACGCATGACGAAGTCGCTGGAAACCTGCGGGCCGACCTGGCCAAAGTGCGTACCGGCCGTGCCCATACGGGTATCCTGGACCACGTGATGGTCGACTACTATGGTTCGCCGACGGCGCTGACCCAGGTCGCCAACGTGACCCTGATCGACGCGCGCACCATCGGCGTGCAGCCGTACGAGAAGAAGATGGCCAACACCATCGAAAAAGCCATCCGCGACGCCGACCTGGGCTTGAATCCATCGGCACAGGGCGACCTGATCCGCGTCCCGACGCCGCCGCTGACGGAAGAGCGCCGCAAGGAAATGGTCAAGCTGGTCAAGAGCGAAGCGGAAGATGCGAAGATTGCCGTGCGTAACATTCGTCGCGATGCGAACGAGTCGCTGAAAAAGCTGGTCAAGGAAAAAGCCTGCTCCGAGGACGATGAGCGCCGCTCGTCGGAAGAAGTGCAGAAACTGACCGACAAGTTTATTGCCGACATCGACAAGATGGTTGTCGACAAAGAAAAAGAAGTGCTGACGGTCTAGTTTTCAGTCCTTTTGACGCTGCCCGGGAAAGCATGGCTTTTCCGGGCAGTGCTATTTGGCGCATAATAGCTATCTTTTATTTTTGGTATTCGTGTTTTCATGATCTATTCGAGTTCGACAACGGCAGTACCTGAGGTTGGCACGGTGCCGCGCCATGTAGCAATCATTATGGATGGCAATGGCCGCTGGGCAACCAAGCGCTTCCTGCCCCGCGTGGCTGGCCACGTCAAGGGCGCCGACGCCGTGCGCGGCATCGTCGAGAGTTGCCTCAACCGCGGTGTCGAATATCTGACCCTGTTTGCCTTCAGTTCGGAAAACTGGCGCCGCCCGGAAGAAGAGGTGTCGATGCTGATGCGCCTGTTCGTTACCATGCTGGAACGCGAAGTGGTCAAGATGCATGCCAGCGACATCCGCCTGAAGGTGGTGGGCGACCTGTCGCGCTTCAATGGGGAGCTGCAAACCCTGATCGCCAATGCGGAGCGCAAGACGGCCAACAACACGCGCCTGACGGTGTCCATCTGCGCCAATTACGGCGGCCGCTGGGATATCATGCAGGCAGTCAACAAAATGACGGCCGAGGCGGCAGCCAGCGGCCAGCCCGCCGGCCACGCCTACACGGAAGAGCAACTGGCGCCGCACCTGGCCATGGCCTACGCACCCGAGCCTGACCTGTTCATCCGCACGGGCGGCGAGCAGCGCATTTCCAATTTCCTCCTGTGGCAACTGGCGTACACTGAGTTGTTTTTCACCGAGACTTTCTGGCCCGACTTCGATGACGAGTGCCTCGACGCGGCAATCGCGTCTTACCAGCAGCGCGAACGGCGCTTTGGCCGTACCAGCGCGCAATTAACTGAAAAGACAAACTGATGCTGAAAACACGGATAATCACCGCCCTGGTCTTGTTGGCGGTCTTGCTGCCGGTTCTGTATCTGAATTATTTCCCCGCCTTCGCCGTGATCGCCACGGCGTTCTTTGGCGCCGCCGTCTGGGAAAGCTTCATCTTCAAAAATCGCCAGGCGCTGCTGATCGCCGCCGTCTGGACTGCCGCCTTCGCGTATACGTTTTTTGTTGGTAACGGCATGGCGCAGCTCAATTTCTGGTTCGCCCTGTGCGTGGCCATCTGGCTGATCCGCTTCGTGCCTTCGCTGGCGACGGGCTTGCCGCCCACCGAAGGCCTGGGCAATACCTTGCTCAGCCTGGTGTACCCGGTGACCATCGTCGGCTGCTTCGTCGCCATCATCGCCTTGTTCCTGCATAGCCCTTTGTACCTGCTGTCCGTCATGGCTCTCGTGTGGATCGCCGACATCGGCGCCTATTTCTCGGGCAAGGCTTTCGGCAAGCGCAAGCTGGCGCCAAGCATTTCCCCAGGAAAATCCTGGGAGGGCGCCATCGGCGGCGGCATCGCCGTGCTGGTCATCGCCGCCATCACCATCGTTGCCGCGCCATCGCTGCCGGTCTTGCAAGACACCTTCGCCGTGCAGCTGCAGTTGCGCCGCGGCTGGCCGGTGGCCTTGCTGGTGCTGCTGCTGATCGTCGCCGCCAGCATCGTCGGCGACCTGTTCGAATCCCAATTGAAACGCCGCGCCGGCATCAAGGACAGCAGCAACCTGCTGCCTGGCCATGGCGGCGTACTCGACCGTATCGACGCGTTGATCCCGGTCCTGCCATTCGCCGCTCTCGTGGCCAGCTGGCTTTAAGGAAACTCATGCAATACATCACCATCCTTGGCGCGACCGGTTCGATCGGCGTGTCCACCCTGGACGTGCTGGCGCGCCATCCTGAGCAATACAGCGTGTATGCGCTGAGCGCCCACAGCCGTGTGGCCGAACTGGCCGCCCAGTGCCTGCAGTTCCGTCCCCAACGCGCCGTCGTCGGCACGGCGGATGCCGCCCTTGAACTGACGCGTTTGCTGCGCGGGCAGGGCGCCGATACGCAAGTCGATTATGGCGAGGAAGCCCTGTGCGCCATCGCCAGCGCGCCGCAAGTGACGGGCGTGATGGCGGCCATCGTCGTGTGCCGCCGGCCTGGCGCCCACCCTGGCGGCCGCACGGGCTGGCAAGAAAGTATTGCTGGCCAATAAAGAGGCGCTGGTCATGTCGGGCCAGCTGTTCATCGATGCCGTGCATGACAATGGTGCCGTGCTGCTGCCGATCGACAGCGAACACAACGCCATCTTCCAATGCATGCCGCACGCCCATGGCCGCGCGCCTGGCGCGGCGGGCGTGGCGAAAATCGTGCTCACCGCGTCCGGCGGCCCCTTCCTCACGCGCGACGTCGAGACGCTCGATAGCGTGACGCCGGACCAGGCGTGCAAGCATCCGACCTGGGCCATGGGCCGCAAGATTTCCGTCGATTCGGCCACCATGATGAACAAGGGCCTGGAGGTGATCGAGGCGCACTGGCTGTTCGGCGCCCCTGCCGACCAGATCGAGGTGCTGATCCACCCGCAAAGCGTGATCCATTCGATGGTGTCGTATATCGACGGTTCCGTGCTGGCCCAGCTGGGCAATCCGGACATGCGCACGCCCATCGCGCATGCGCTGGCGTATCCGCAGCGTATCAATTCTGGCGTAGCGCAGCTTGACCTGGCACAAGTTGCCACCTTGCAGTTCGAACGTCCCGACTTCCGCCGTTTTCCTTGCCTGGCGCTGGCCTTCGACGCCCTGCGCGCGGGCGGCACGGCGCCGGCCCTGCTGAACGCGGCCAATGAAGTGGCCGTGCAAGCGTTTCTCGATGAACAGATCGGCTTCCGCCAGATCGACCGGGTCATCGCCCACGTCATTGAGACGGTGCCGCATGGCGCCGCTTCCAGCATCGAGGCCGTGATGGAGCAGGATCGGCTGGCCAGAGCGGCCGCGCACGCGTACATCGCCCACAGGCTGGCCGCATGACCTTGATTACCACCTTGCTGGCGTTTATCGTCGCGCTGGGCTCGCTGATCACCTTGCACGAGCTGGGCCACTATCTGGTGGCGCGCTGGTGCGGCGTGAAAGTGCTGCGTTTCTCGATTGGCATGGGGAAAGTGGTGTATTCGCGCAAGTTTGGCAAGGATCAGACGGAGTGGGCGATTTCCGCGCTGCCGCTGGGCGGCTATGTGAGCATGCTCGACAGCCGCGCGCAAGACCTCAGCGACTTGCCGGAAAGCGAATTGCGCCGCGAATTCACGCGCCAGAGCGTGTGGCGCCGCATCGCCATCGTGGCCGCCGGCCCGCTGGCCAATTTCCTCGTCGCCATCGTGCTGTATGCGGGCCTGTTCATGCATGGCATCGAAGAGCCGTCCAGCAAGCTCGGTCCCGTGGCCGAACAGACGGCCGCCTATGCGGCCGGCTTGCGCAGCGGCGATACGGTTGAGTCGGTGAATGGCAAGGCCGTGGCCAGCTGGTCCGAGCTGCGCTGGGAGCTGATCCAGGCTACCCTCGACAAGCAGCCGGCGCGCATCGAAGTGCGCCGCCCCGACCGTGGCCAGCAGGAAGCGACCTTGCCGACGGACGGCCAGCCTGACGGAAACGGACCTGGAAGGCGACGTGCTGGGCAAGCTGGGCCTGACTATGGCCCGTTCCGCGCCCACATTGATGGAAATCATGCCCGATGGCGCTGCCGCGCGCGCCGGCCTGCAGAAAAACGACCAGATCCTCGCCATCGACGAGCAGCCCGTGCACGACGTGGCGGCCGTCATCGCCACCCTGAGCCAGGCGCCGGGCCGGACCTTGCAGTTGCAGCTTTTGCGACAGGGGCAGGATCTGACCCTGTCCATTACGCCGGAAGCTGTCAAGGCTGGCACGGCAGAGGGAGCTGTAACAGTTGGTAAGATCCAGGCAAAGCTGGGGCAGGTGCCGGATATGATCACCGTGGCATCGGGACCGTTCGCCGCCGTGGGCAAGGCGTCCGCCAAGGTCTGGGATACCAGTGTCATGAGCCTGAAAATGCTGGGTAAAATGATCACCGGCCAGGTCTCGCTGAAGAATGTGACGGGGCCCATTACCATCGCCGATTACGCGGCCAGACGGCGCGCATCGGTCTGGTAAGCTATCTGAGCTTCATTGCCTTCATCAGTATCAGTCTGGGCGTGATGAATTTGCTACCCATTCCTGTTCTGGATGGCGGGCATTTGCTGTATTATTCGCTGGAAGTTTTGACCGGACGCCCCTTGCCGGAGCGCGTAGGCGAGATTGCCCAGCGCCTGGGGATCGGTTTGTTGCTGACCTTGATGGTGCTTGCCGTCTTTAATGACGTGTTGCGATTGCTGAATTAGGGCGGTGGTTGATGCCATTGCGTGAGTCGCACAAGCAATCTTTTGTGTATGTTGTCCATTGATTTACCCATTGAATAACCCCAATGAAATTACATTCTGCTCGTTTTGCCTTGCCTTCCTTTCGTCGCAGCCTGATCGGCGCCGCCGTCATGGCCTTCTGTGCCGGCCATGCGCTGGCCGTCCAGCCATTCACTGTCAAGGACATCCGGGTCGAAGGGATCCAGCGTACTGAAGCGGGCACTGTTTTCAGCTATCTGCCGGTGCGCGTCGGCGAGACGTTCTCCGACGAAAAGAGTATCGCCGCCATCAAGGCCCTGTATGCGACGGGTTTCTTCAAGGACGTGCGCCTGGAAGTCGATGGCGACGTGCTGGTGGTGCTGGTCGAGGAACGCCCGGCCATCGCGGCCGTGGAATTTACGGGCACCAAGGAATTTGAAAAAGACGTGCTGGTCAAGGCCCTGAAGGAAATCGGCGTCGGTGAAGCCAAGATTTTCGACAAGGCGTCCGTCGACCGCGCGGAACAGGAACTCAAGCGTCAGTACCTGTCGCATGGCCTGTACGGCGTGAAGATCACTACCACCGTCACGCCGATCGAGCGCAACCGCGTCAACGTGGTGTTCGCCGTCGACGAGGGCGACGTGGCCCGCATCAAGCAGATCAACATCGTCGGCAACAAGGCTTTCACGGACAAGGAACTGCGCGAACAGCTGGCCCTGAACACGGGCGGCTGGTTCAGCTGGTACACCAAGGCCGACCAGTATTCGAAAACCAAGCTGACGGGCGACATCGAGTCGCTCAAGTCCTACTATCTGGACCGCGGCTATATCGAGATGCAGGTCGACTCCACGCAAGTGTCGATCACGCCCGATAAAAAAGACATCTACCTGACGATTAACATCACCGAAGGCGAGAAGTACAAGATCGCCGGCACCAAGTTCGAAGGCGAAATGTTCGGCCGCGAAGAGGAGCTCAAAGCGCTGAACCTGATGCGCGAAGGCGAGATCTACTCGGGCGCGCGCCTGACGGCGACGAACAAGCGCATCCAGGACCGCCTGGCTACCTTTGGTTATGCCTTTGCCAACGTCAATGCGAATCCGGAAATCAACCGCGAAAAGCATGAAGTCGGTTTCACCTTCTTCATCGATCCGGGCAAGCGCGTGTACGTGCGCCACATGAATATCGCCGGCAACACCACCACGCGCGATGAAGTCATCCGCCGCGAATTCCGCCAGTTCGAATCATCCTGGTACGACAGCAACAAGATCAAGCTGTCGCGCGACCGTGTCGACCGCCTCGGCTACTTCAAGGACGTCACCATCGATACCCCGGAAGCGCAGGGCACGACCGACCAGGTCGACGTCAACGTGACGGTGGTGGAAAAACCAACGGGTAACTTCCTGATCGGCGGCGCCTTCTCGCAATCGGAAAAATTCACCCTGTCGGCGTCGATTTCGCAAGCCAACTTTGCCGGCAGCGGCAACACGGTCGGCATCGAACTCAATACCAGCCATTACAGCCGCACGATTGCGTTTTCGCAAACCAATCCGTATTTTACGGACGATGGCATTTCGCGCAGCTTCGAAGTCTACCTGCGCACGACGGAACCGCCGGCGCTGAATATCGGCAGCTACAAGATCAAGCAGACTGGTGGCCGCGTCAGTTTCGGCGTGCCGTTCTCGGAAGTCGACACTGTCTTCTTCGGCATCGGCGCCGAGCGCTCGCGTATCGAAACCGACATCACCAGCCGATTCGCTTCAAGCAGTATGTGGTCGACAACGGCGGCCCGTCCGACGGTATCGGTTCGGCCACCACGAATTCCATCCCGCTGACGGCGGCATGGCAGCGCGACAGCCGCGACAGCGCCCTGACGCCATCGATCGGCCGCTACCAGCGCGTCAACCTGGAGGCTGACCTGATCGGCGACCAGAAATACTTCCGTGCCATCTATGAGCACCAGTATTTCCGTCCGCTGTTCAGCAAGGTCACCCTGGCGCTGAAGGGCGAGCTCGATTACGGCCACGGCATCGGCAAGCACGTGTATCCGGTCTTCAAGAACTTCTACGGCGGTGGCATCGGTTCGGTGCGCGGCTACCTGAGTTCCTCGCTGGGCGCGGTCGAACCGAGCACCAACGATGCCTTGGGCGGCGCCTCGCGCCTGATCGGTAACGCGGAACTGCAGATGCCATTCCCCGGTTCGGGCAATGACCGCAGCTTGCGCTGGTTCGGTTTCCTCGACGGCGGCCAGGTCTACCAGGAAGGCGAAAAAATGCGGCTCTCGCAATTGCGCTATTCTGCTGGCTTGGGCATCAGCTGGATTTCACCAGTGGGCCCGCTCAAGCTGAGCTATGCCAAACCGCTGAACGCCAAGCCGACGGACCGCCTGGAGCGCTTCCAGTTCCAGATGGGCACCGGTTTCTGACCGGCCATCTGAATCGGGGCGACAGCTTTTACTTTTTGACCATGGAGTATCATGAACACCGCATCCGCCACCCTGCCCAAGTCCCTTGCCATGATTGCATTGTGCTGGAGTTCGCTGTTGCCGGTGCAGGCGCAGGCTCAGGAGTCGAAGATCGCCTGGATCAGCAGCGAACGTATTTATAACGAATCGAGGCTGGCCAAGCTGGCCAGCGCCAAGCTGGCCGAAGAGTTCCGCTCGCGCGAAAAAGCCGTGCAGGAACTGGCGGCCCGCTTCAAGGTCGCCAATGAAGCCCTGGAAAAGGACATGCCGACCTTGAGCGAGCCGGAGCGGGCCAAGCGCCAGCGCGAGTTTTTCGAGCTGGACAAGGAACTGCAGCGTCGCCAGCGCGAGTTCCGCGAAGACCTGAGCCAGCGCACGAACGAAGAGCGCAGCGCCATCGCGGAAAAAGCCAATACCATCATCCAGCAGATGGCGCATATCGAAGGATATGACATCGTGCTGCAGGAAGCCCTGTGGGCCAGCCCGCGCATCGACATCACCGACAAGGTCCTGAAGGCGCTGGACAAGTAACATTAGAATAGAGGTAAATAGATGGGCACTCGACTAGGAGAATTGGTCGAACGCTTCGGTGGTCAATTAGCGGGCGATCCCAACCTGGAAGTCACAGGGATCGCACCGCTGGCCGACGCCGGCGCTTCGCACATCAGCTTTCTCAGCAATAGCAAATTCCGCGCACAGGCGGCGCAAAGCGGCGCAGCGGCGCTGATCCTCACGCCGGGCGACGACGCGCTGATCGGCGTTGAATACGCCGGCGCGCGCATCGTCACACCGAATCCCTATGTGTATTTCGCGCGCGCGGCGCAGTATTTCGCCGCCCTGCACGAGATCAAGGCGCCGGCTGGCATTCATCCGGGCGCCTTTGTCGACGCCAGTGCGCAGGTTGATCCGACCGCATCGGTCGGCCCGCGCGCCGTGATCGAGGCGGGCGCCGTGATTGGCCCTGCATGCGTGATCGGCGCTGGCTGCGTGATTGGCCGCGACGCCGTCATCGGCGCTGGCACCCAGCTGTTCGCCAACGTGACCTTCCACGCGCGCTGCGTGATCGGCCAGCGCGGCATCATCCATTCGGGCGCCGTGATCGGCACCGACGGATTCGGCTTCGCCAACGAAGGCGGCGTGTACATCAAGATACCGCAGACGGGCAGGGTGGTGATCGGCGACGATGTCGATATCGGCGCCAACACCACCATCGACCGTGGCGCGCTGGCCGACACCATCATCGAAGACGGCGTCAAGCTCGATAACCAGATCCAGATCGGCCACAACTGCCACATTGGCGCGCACACGGCCATGGCCGGCTGCGTCGGCGTGGCCGGCAGCGCCATCATCGGCAAGTACTGCACCTTTGGGGGCGCCGCCATGGTGCTGGGCCACCTGACCATTGCCGACCGCGTTCACGTGGGCTCGGGCAGCATGGTGTCGCGTTCGATCGCCGAACCGGGCCAGTACACGGGTTTTTATCCGCTGGCCAAGAACGCCGACTGGGAAAAGAGCGCCGCCATCGTGCGCAACCTGTCAAGCATGCGCGAGAAGATCCGCGCGCTTGAAAAAACAATTAAAACACTGACCACGCAAGACGAAAAATGACTACTGAAAAAAAGACCCTCGACATCCTGGCCATCAAATCGCTGCTGCCGCACCGCTACCCGCTGCTGCTGGTTGACCGCGTGCTGGACTGGGAAGCGAACAAAACCATCACCGCCATCAAGAACGTGACGGTCAACGAAGAGTTCTTCCAGGGCCATTTCCCGCACAAACCGGTCATGCCAGGCGTGCTGATGATCGAAGCGCTGGCGCAAACGGCGGCCCTGCTGTCGTTCCTGTCGATGGGCGTGAAACCGGACGAGAATTCGGTGGTGTACTTTGTCGGCATCGACAATGCGCGCTTCAAGCGTCCTGTCGAACCGGGCGACCAGCTGAAGATGGACGTCGAAATCCTGCGCGTCTCGCGCGGCATCTGGAAATACAAGGCTGTCGGTACGGTCGACGGCAAGGTCGCGCTGGAAGCGGAACTGATGTGCACCATCCGCAGCGCGCAGGATGCGAGCCAGTCTGCGAGCCAGCCAGCGGGGCAGTAACATGGCGGCCATCCACTCTACCGCAGTGATCGACCCGAAGGCCGAGCTCGACAGCTCGGTCGAGGTGGGTCCGTACACCATCATCGGTCCGCACGTGCGCATCGGCGCCGGCACCAGGGTCGGCCCGCACGTGGTGATCGACGGTCACACGACGATCGGCAGCGACAACCACCTGTTCCAGTTTTCCTCCATCGGCGCGCAGCCGCAGGATAAAAAATGGGCAGGCGAGGCGACGCGCCTGGAAATCGGCGACCGCAACACCATCCGCGAATTCTGCACCTTCAACACGGGCACCGTGCAGGGTGGCGGCGTGACGCGCCTGGGCAACGACAACTGGATTTCGGCATATGTGCACTTGGCGCACGACTGCCTGGTGGGCAACAACACGATTTTTTCGAACAACGCCCAGCTGGCGGGCCACGTGGAAATCGGCGACTGGGTCATCATGAGCGGTTTCGCCAACGTGCACCAGTTCTGCAAGATCGGCGCGCACGCCTTTGTCGGCATGAGCACCAGCCTGACGCAGGACGTGCCGCCGTTCGTGCTCCTGAACGGCAATCCGGCGCAGGCGCATGGCGTCAATATCGAAGGCTTGAAACGCCGCGGCTTTACGCGCGAGCAGATCAACGGCATCCGCGCCGCGTATAAGCTCATCTACCGCTCGGGACTGACCCTGGAAGAATCCAAGGCGGCCCTGTTCGAAGAAGAAGCGGCGTCGTCGCCCGAGGTGGCGCAACACATTCGCGCCATGCGCGAATTCCTTGGCGTCGCGTCGCGTGGCATCGTCCGCTGACCAGGCCAGCAGCCTGTCGGTCGCCATCGTCGCCGGCGAGGTGTCGGGCGACCTGCTGGCCAGCCGCCTGCTGTCCGGCCTGGTGCCGCAGCTGCCCGGTGCCCGCTTCCACGGCATCGGCGGCGAGCACATGGCCCAGCAGGGCTTTGTGTCCGACTGGCCGCTCGACAAGCTGACGGTGCGCGGCCTGTTCGAGATCATTCCCCGCTACCGCGAAATCAAGGGCATCCAGAACGCGCTGCGCGACCAGCTGCTGGCGGAGCGGCCCGCCGTCTTCATCGGCGCCGATTATCCGGGCTTTAACCTAGGCCTCGAGCAGCAGCTCAAGGAAGGCGGCATTCCCACCGTGCACTACATCGGGCCGCAGATCTGGGCCTGGCGCGGTGGACGCATCAAGAAAAAAATCATCAAGGCCGTCTCGCACATGCTGGTGATCTTCCCGTTCGAGGAAGAAATCTACCGCAAGGCGGGGGTGCCAGTTACCTATGTCGGCCATCCGCTGGCCGAGATGATCCCGCTGCAGCCCGACGAAGCGGCGCGCGCGCGCGCCCTGGGCTTGCCGCAGGACGCGAATGTCGTGACCCTGATGCCGGGCAGCCGCATGGGCGAACTCAAATACAATGCGGTGGCGTTTGTCAGCGCCTGCAAGCTGCTGCTGGCGCGCGACCGCTCCTTGCGTTTTGTCGCGCCCATGGCCGGCGAAAAGCAGCGCCAGTACTTCCTGCAGCTGATCCGTGAGGCGGGCTTGCAGGACGTCGAGATACTGCTCACCGATGGCGGCTCGCACACGGCCATCTGCGCCGCCGATGCGGTATTGGTGGCCTCCGGCACGGCCTCGCTGGAAGTGGCGCTGTACAAGAAGCCCATGGTCATCGCCTACAAGATGATGCGCGCGTCGTGGGAAATCATGCGCCACATGGGCTACCAGCCGTGGATTGGTTTGCCGAACATCCTGGCGCGCGATTACCTGGTGCCCGAGCTGCTGCAGAACGCGGCCAGCCCGCAAGCGCTGGCCGAGGCCATGTGGCAGCAGCTGAGCGATGTGCCTGGCCGCTTGCGCCTGGTGCAGCGCTTCACGGACATGCACCACAGCCTGCTGCGCGACAGCGCGCGCGAAAGCGCCAACGCCGTCATGCAGGTCATCGCCGCCAACCGCAAGTAACGCCCGATCACCGCTTCAACCGCAGTACCAACCAAAGATTCAACGTGAAAAATATCTATCCCGGCCTGTTTGACGACTTGCCATTCTCGCTCGATGAAATCATCTGCGGCGTCGACGAGGCAGGGCGCGGTCCGCTGGCCGGTCCCGTGTTTGCCGCCGCCGTGATCCTCGACCCGAACCAGCCCATCGACGGCTTGCGCGACTCGAAAAAGCTCACCGAAGCCAAACGCGACCTGCTGGCGCCGCAGATCAAGGCCAAGGCCCTGGCCTGGGCCATCGCCGAAGCGTCGGAAGAGGAAATCGACCGACTGAACATCCTGCAGGCGTCGATGCTTGCCATGCGCCGCGCCGTCGAGGCTTTGGCCACCGTGCCGACCCTGGCCCTGATCGATGGCAACCGCTGTCCCGTGATGCCGATACGCGGCATGGCCATCATCGGTGGCGACGACAAGGTCGATTCGATTTCCGCCGCCTCGATCCTGGCCAAGACGGCGCGCGACGCGGCCCTCGTGCACCTGCATGCGGCCTATCCCGAGTACTGCTTTGACCAGCACAAGGGCTATGGCACGAAATTGCACCTGGAGCGTCTGCATCTGCACGGCGCCTCGCCCGTGCACCGCCGCTCGTTCGCGCCCGTGCGCAACGTGATCGCCCTGTTCGGTGGACAAGAGGTGGCGGCATGAAGACGATTACCTCGCGCGACAATGCGCAATACAAGGAGCTGCTGAAGCTGGCGGGCAGTTCGCAGGCGCGTCGCAAGTCGGGCCGCACCCTGCTCGACGGCGTGCACCTGTGCCAATCCTACCTGCAGCTGCGCGGCATGCCGGAGCAGTGCATCGTCAGCGAAAGCGCCTTGCGCAATCCGGAAGTGATGGAGATCGTCGGCCAGCTGGAAAGCCAGCGCGCACACGTATTGGGCTTGCCCGACGCGCTGTACCACGCGGTGAGCCAGGTCGAGCACGGCGTAGGCGTGATGTTCCTCATCGAAACGCCGGAACGGGCCGTCACGCAGCCGCTGAGCGTGTCGGCCGTGCTGCTCGATAACCTGCAAGACCCGGGCAATGTGGGTTCCATCTTGCGCAGCGCGGCCGCAGCCGGCATCACGCAGGTGTACTGCAGCGCCGGCACGGCCTTCTGCTGGTCGCCCAAGGTGCTGCGTGCGGCGATGGGCGCGCACTTCGTGCTCGACATCTTTGAAAACGTCGACCTGGCGGCGCTCGTATCGAGCGCCCAGGTGGCGACCCTCGCCACCAGCGGCTACGCCACGCAGCGCCTGTACGACGTCGACCTGCGCCAGCCCGTCGCCTGGCTGTTCGGCCATGAAGGGCAGGGCGTCGCCGATGATTTATTGTCGATGGCGACGCACCAGGTGGTCATTCCCCACCTGGGCCAGATCGAATCGCTGAACGTGGCTGCCTGCGCCGCCGTCTGCTTCTTCGAGCAGCTGCGCCAGGGCCAGTCCTGAACCGGGTCGCCATGTCTTTGCCTGTGCTTGCCGACGGTGCGGCTCGTGACGAGGCCTGGTGGCGCCAGGTGGCCGCGTTTTATCCCGCGCCGCCGGACGCCATCGTCAATCTCGAACACGGCTATTTCGGCGCCATGGCCGCGCCCGTGCAAGCGGCCTTCGAGCAGGCCGTGCGCTACACCAACGAGCAGCTGAGTCCCTTCGTGCGCGGCGAGTTTACGCGCACGCATGTGGATATGCTGCGCCAGCGCGTCGCCGCGCTGATCCATGCAGAGCCGCATGAGATCCTGCTGACCCGCAGCGGCACCGAGTCCATGCAGGTGCTGATTACGCAATACCATGGCCTGGCGCCAGGCGATACGGTGCTGTGGAGTAATCTCGACTATCCGGCCATGCGTACGGCCATGCGCTGGCTGGCGCAGCGCCGTGGCGTCACCAGCACGCAAGTCACATTGGGCCTGCCCATCGGCGATGACGAAATCATCGCCCGTTACGCGCAAGCCATGCGCCAGGCCGTCAAGCCCAGATTGCTGCTGCTGTCGCAGGTGACGCCGGCCAACGGCCAGCAACTGCCAGTAAAGGCTATCATGGCGCTGGCGCGCGAACACGGCATCGACGTATTGCTCGACAGCGCCCATGCGCTGGGGCAGGTCGACGTGGACGTGCAGGCCATGGGCGTCGATTTCGCCGGTTTCAATCTGCACAAATGGCTGGGGGCGCCGGCGGGACTCGGTGTCGTGTATATCCGCGCATCGCAGTTGCACAAGATCGAGCCGCATTTTGGCGACGACGATTATCCGCTTGACGATATCCGCAGCCGCCTGCAC
This sequence comes from Janthinobacterium sp. TPC_1, assembly GCF_056037845.1. NCBI lineage: Bacteria > Pseudomonadati > Pseudomonadota > Betaproteobacteria > Burkholderiales > Oxalobacteraceae > Janthinobacterium > Janthinobacterium sp. TPC_1. The sequence continues at coordinate 4,259,683 of NZ_CP195157.1, forward strand.
ATGGGCATGCCGCCGATCGGCGCCATCCTGGCCGCACCCGCCGCGCTCGACTTCCATGAACACCTGGGCGGCACGCCAGCCAAGAGGGAACGCCTGGCCTGGCTGCGCAATTACTGGATCGAACGGGTGGCGCGGCTGCCCGGCGTGCGCATTCTGTCGCCGCTCGATGCGCTGCGTGGCACGGCGCTGGTCGCCTTTGCCGTCGATGGCATGGCGGCGCGCGTGCTGCAGCAGGCCTTGCTGCACCGTTTCGGGGTTTTTACCGTGCAGCGCAATATCGGCGACATGGACGTTGTGCGCGCCACGGTGGCCGTCACCACCACCACTGCTGAACTCGATCAACTGGTGGCGGCGCTGACGGTGCTTTCGAGAGAAACGAACACCTGACAAAACCGACGCGCAGCAGGTTTGGTCAGGCGTTCTAGTACTCGCGGCGGTTCGGCTTGATCTCTTGCAGGATCGTCGTGGAGATCTCTTCGATCGACTTGGTGGTCGACGACAGCCAGCGTATGCCTTCGCGTTTCATCATCTTTTCCGCTTCGTTGACCTCGTAACGGCAATTTTCGATGGCCGCATACTTGCTTCCAGCGCGTCTTTCGTTGCGTATTTCCGACAAACGTTCGGGCGTAATGCTCAATCCGAAAATTTTATTCTTAAATTCCAGCAGGGCCGATGGCAGCTTGTCGCGCTCGAAATCGTCGGGAATCAGCGGATAATTGGCCGCCTTGATACCGTATTGCATGGCCAGATACAGGCTGGTCGGGGTCTTGCCAGAGCGCGAAACACCCACCAGAATGACATCGGCCGAGGACAGGTTCTTGTGCGACTGGCCATCGTCGTGCGCCAGCGAATAGTTGATCGCCTCGATGCGGTTCTTGTATTCCTCGCTGTCGACGATGTTGTGCGAGCGCCCGATGGTGTGGGTCGACATCACGCCCAATTCCTGCTCCAGCGGGGCGACGAAGGTCTGGATCAGGTCCATGTGCATGCCGCTCGACTTGCGGATCACGGCCGACAGGTCGTTTTTCACCAGGGTGGAGAAAATGATCGGGCGCTGGCCGTCGGCGGTGAAGGCTTCGTTGATCTTGCGCGCCGCCTCGTAGGCCTTGTCCATGGTGTCGATGAAGGGCAGGCGGATCTGGCGGAAGCGCAGGTCGAACTGCGTCAGCACCGAATGGCCGAAGGTCTCGGCGGTGATGCCGGTGCCGTCGGAAACAAAGAAAACGGTGCGGGCCGCGGAGGGCAGAGGGGGGCGTAGTTCTTGTGTCATGGGTTTTCGGATCAAGATTGTGCGTCGTCAATTTGCGCCGCACAAGGTAAAATGGCTGTAACGGTATGATTGTGCTGCACGACGCCAAGAATAACAAGAAGACTGTCCGTGCGCCGCGCGTAAAGATTTCTATCATCAGTAAGGGTGTCATTATGACCAACGCAGTATCGCAACAGCAGGAAGACAAGGACGCGGTGTATGTTGCCTCGTTCGAGCATTTGCGCATGACGGATGTCGAATCCGTCGGCGGAAAGAACGCCTCCCTGGGCGAAATGATCAGCCAGCTGGCGGAAGCCGGCGTGCGCGTGCCCGGTGGCTTTGCCACCACGGCGCAGGCATTCCGCGATTTCCTCTCGTATAGCGCCAACGGCGGCTTGCCGCTGGCCGAACGCATCGCCCAGCGCCTCGAAGGGCTGAACATCGATGACGTGCGCGCGCTGGCGCAAGCCGGCGCCGAGATCCGTCAATGGATCGTGGAAACGCCGTTCCAGCCACGCCTGGCCGCTGAAATCGACCAGTTCTACGCCAAGCTGGTAGCCGATTCCGACACGGAAATGTCGTTTGCCGTGCGTTCCTCGGCGACGGCGGAAGACTTGCCGGATGCTTCTTTTGCTGGCCAGCAAGAAACCTTCCTGAACGTGGTCGGCATCGACAACGTGCTTGAAGCCATGAAGCAGGTATTCGCCTCGCTGTACAACGACCGCGCCATCTCCTACCGCGTGCACAAGGGCTTTACGCACGCTGAAGTGGCCTTGTCGGCCGGCGTGCAGCGCATGGTGCGTTCCGACCTGGGCGCGGCCGGCGTGATGTTCACCATCGACACGGAATCGGGTTTCAAGGACGTGGTGTTCGTCACCTCCAGCTATGGCCTGGGCGAAACCGTGGTGCAGGGTGCCGTCAACCCCGACGAATTCTATGTGCACAAGCCGATGCTGGAAAAAGGCAAGTCGCCCGTGATCCGCCGCAATATCGGTTCGAAGCTGCTGAAGATGGAATTTACGAACGAAGCGAAAGCTGGCCGTTCCGTGAAAACCGTCGACGTGCCCGTCGAAATGCGCAACCGCTACTCGCTGAACGACAGCGAAGTGGTGGAACTGGCGAAATACGCCGTCATCATCGAAAACCACTACGGCCGTCCGATGGACATCGAGTGGGGCAAGGATGGCCGCGACGGCAAGCTGTACATCCTGCAGGCGCGTCCTGAAACCGTCAAGTCGCAGCAAAAGGCGACCGACGTGCAGGAACGCTTCAAGCTGAAGAGCACCGGCACCGTGCTGACGTCCGGCCGCGCCATCGGCCAGAAGATCGGCGCCGGCCCCGTGCGCGTGATCCACGACCCGGCCGACATGGAGCGCGTGCAGCCAGGCGACGTGCTCGTTGCCGACATGACGGACCCGAACTGGGAACCGGTCATGAAGCGCGCTTCGGCCATCGTCACCAACCGTGGCGGTCGTACTTGCCACGCAGCAATTATCGCCCGTGAACTCGGCGTGCCGGCCGTCGTCGGCTGCGGCGACGCGACCGACGTGCTGAAAGACGGCACCTTCGTCACCGTCGTGTGCTCGGAAGGCGACGAAGGCAAGATTTACGACGGTCTGCTGGAAACGGAAGTGTCGGAAGTATCGCGCGGCGAATTGCCGAAGCTCGATACCAAGATCATGCTCAACGTGGGCAATCCGCAGCTGGCGTTCGACTTCCAGTCCGTGCCGAATGCCGGCGTGGGCCTGGCGCGCCTGGAATTCATCATCAATAACAATATTGGTGTGCATCCGCGCGCGATCCTGGAATATCCGAACATCGATGCCGACCTGAAAAAGGCCGTGGAATCCGTGGCGCGCGGCCACGCTTCGCCAAAAGCGTTCTATATCGACAAGCTGGCCGAAGGTATCGCTACCATCGCCGCCGCGTTCTGGCCGAAAAAAGTCATCGTGCGCCTGTCCGACTTCAAGTCGAACGAGTACAAGAAGCTGATCGGCGGTTCGCGCTACGAGCCGGACGAGGAAAACCCGATGCTGGGCTTCCGTGGCGCGGCGCGCTACCTGTCGGCTGACTTCTCCGAAGCATTCAACATGGAATGCGAAGCGATGAAGCGCGTGCGCAATGACATGGGCCTGACGAACGTGGAAATCATGGTGCCATTCGTGCGCACCCTGGGCCAGGCCGAGAAAGTCATCGACTTGCTGGCGAAAAACGGCCTGAAGCGCGCGGCGAGAACGACTTGCGCGTCATCATGATGTGCGAAGTGCCGTCGAACGCCATCCTGGCCGACCAGTTCCTCGACCATTTCGACGGTTTCTCGATCGGTTCGAACGACCTGACCCAGCTGACCCTGGGCCTGGACCGCGATTCCGGCATGGAATTGCTGGCCGCCGACTTCGACGAGCGCGATCCTGCCGTGAAAGCCCTGCTGGCCCTGGCCATCAAGGCTTGCCTGGCACGCGGCAAGTACATCGGCATTTGCGGCCAGGGTCCTTCCGACCATCCGGACTTCGCCGTCTGGCTGATGGAGCAGGGCATTGAATCGATGTCCCTGAATCCTGACTCGGTGATCGATACCTGGCAAAAGCTGGCTGCGCTGAAAGCGTAAGCATCTTTATTGCCCCTTGAAAACCCGCTGCCACTGACCTGGCAGCGGGTTTTTTTATGCCTGCCATGCTGCGCACGGCAGTATTTGATGGGCTTGCGCCAGATCAGCTAAAATGATTCCACCAATACATTGAAACGGGAGTTCTCATGGCAAGCAAGAAACCGAGCAAGGCTGCAAAGATCGATATCGGCATTTCCGAGGCGGACCGCGCGAAGATCGCGGAAGGCCTGTCCGGCCTGCTGGCCGACAGCTACACCTTGTACTTGATGACCCACAATTTCCACTGGAACGTGAAGGGGCCGATGTTCAACACCCTGCACCTGATGTTCATGACGCAGTACACGGAACAATGGGGCGCGCTGGACCTGATCGCCGAGCGTATCCGCGCCCTTGGCTATCCGGCGCCTGGTACCTACAAGGAATTCGTCAAGCTGGCCTCGATCAAGGAAATCGACGGCGTGCCGCCGGCGCTGGATATGGTCAGCCATCTGGTGGCGGCACAGGAAGCGACCGCTCGCACGGCGCGCCGCCTGTTCCCATTGCTGGAAAAAGCCAATGACCAGCCGACGGCCGACCTGATCACGCAGCGCCTGGATTTACATGAAAAGACGGCGTGGATGCTGCGCAGCCTGCTGGAGGAATAATTGGCTGGTCCGGTGGCGCTAATTCGCCCCCGGCTATTGACGTCATCCGGAATTGCGTTAGACTGCTTGTATATAGGTGTATGGCAAGAATAATATCAGGCAGTATTGCGCATCAAACCCCGTCGCTTATATAGGCCGCGGGGTTTTTTATTTTTTGGATTCAAATGGATGGAGGCATCATGGCTGAATGGGTGGGCTGGTTTGTGGCGGCAGGTGTGGTATTGATCCTGGAATTGTTCACGGGCACCTTTTATCTGCTGATGATCGCCATCGGGGTCGGCGCTGGCGGATTGGTGGCGCTGGCGGGCGGTAATGGCAGCTGGCAGGCCGTGACGGCGGCAATTGTCGGCGTGGCGGCCACCTTGTTATTGCGGCGCAGCCGTTTTGGCAAGGCGTCGCGGCGCGATGCGGCCCAGGATCCGAATGTGAATCTCGATATCGGCCAAAGCGTGGCCGTGGCCGTGGCGCATTGGGTCGATGGCGTGGCGCGCGTCATGTATCGCGGCGCCTTGTGGGATGTGGAATTGATACCCGGCAGCGATACGCAGGCCGGTCATTACACCATACGTGCCGTGCGCGGCAGCCGTTTGATTGTTGGATAACCTGGAGAGTAGATTATGGAAGTAAACATCGGAAGCGTGTCGCTTATCTTGTTATTGCTGGCATTGGTATTTGTCTTCAAGACGGTCAATGTGGTGCCGCAGCAGCATGCCTGGGTGGTTGAACGCCTGGGTAAATTCCATGCCGTATTGGGTCCCGGCTTGAATATCGTCGTGCCGTTTGTCGACCGCATCGCCTACAAGCACGTACTCAAGGAAATTCCGCTCGACGTGCCGCCGCAGGTGTGCATTACGCGTGATAACACCCAATTGCAGGTCGACGGCATTCTGTATTTCCAGATTACCGATGCCATGCGTGCTTCGTATGGCTCGTCGAATTATATCGCCGCCATTACGCAACTGGCGCAAACGACCCTGCGTTCGGTGATCGGGAAAATGGAACTCGACAAGACATTTGAAGAGCGCGACCATATCAATACGGCCATCGTGAATGCCATTGATGAATCGGCGGCGAATTGGGGTGTCAAGGTATTACGTTATGAAATCAAGGATTTGACGCCGCCGAAGGAAATCCTGCATGCGATGCAGGCGCAGATTACGGCTGAGCGCGAGAAGCGCGCCCTGATTGCTGCTTCGGAAGGGCGCAAGCAAGAGCAGATCAATATCGCCAGCGGCGAGCGCGAAGCGGCCATTGCCCGCTCCGAAGGCGAAAAGCAGGCGTCGATCAACCGCGCCGAAGGCCAGGCGACGGCCATCGTCGCGTTGGCGCAGGCCAGTGCGGAAGCGCTGCGCCAGGTGGGTGCGGCCATACGCGAGCCAGGCGGTGAAGATGCCGTCAATCTGAAGGTGGCCGAGCAGTATGTGGGCGCGTTCGCGCAATTGGCGAAAACAAATAACTCGATTATCGTGCCAGCCAATCTGGGCGATATGAGCAGTTTGATCGCCACGGCGATGCAGGTGGTGAAAACGCAGAAGCCGAAAGGCGGCGTGGCTATTCCCTGATTGCCTGGCTTGCCCGGTGAATAGCAAACTCATAGCAAGTTTGTCGTCAATACTGCCCGCCGTTTCGCGGGCAGTTTTCATTTGTGCTACTGGAATATATGGTGAGAGCAGGGCTGGAGTATCTGTGTTTGAATCATTCGCGTTGAAAATCTTTTCTTTATGCTATGCTGTGCGCACTTTCGGGATTATATGCTGGCGTGCGCCGCTTATCTTTTTAATTGAAGTAAAATCTGCCGCGCATGCGTGGCGATGATTGCGCCGAAATCCGTAACGGATACATGGGTGGTGTCTGGGTAGATGATGCGCAATTGCCGATAGTATTGCTCCCATGTATATTTTGAATTGCTATTTGTAATTACTATAAATTGCAATGAAACAGAAAGTACTGCAAAATAAATACTGCCGATGGCGCTGTATCGAATCGCAGGCGTACAAAGCGGAGGCGACTGCGCAGACTGTCCATGCGTGATGGCTGTTCCCGGGATTGAAGACTTGCAGCGCTTGAAAGCCAGGGAAGTCGAGGTTTTTTGGTGAAAGAATTGTAAAAAACAATCAAATCTCAAGAAAAATCACCTCAGTCGCGTTACAATTGGATAGAATTTAACTGTTCAGTTATATTTTTCAACTCACACAAGGAAATATCATGGATCTGTCCAGCTTATCCCTGTCCGAACTGCGTACCTTGCAGGACGACATCAAGAAGCAAATGAAGAAGCGCGAACAGGACGATCTGTCCAAAGCGCGCGAGCAAATCCTGGCAATCGCCCAGAGCGTCGGCGTTTCCGTAAAAGATCTGGTTGGTACGGGTATCCGCGCTAAAACCGGCACGGTCGCGGTACGCTATCGCAATCCGGATGACGCGACGCAGCAATGGACTGGCCGTGGCCGTCAACCGAAATGGGTCAAAGAGTGGACCGATTCGGGCAAGTCGCGTGATCTGCTGAAGGTTTAACAAACCGTTCATTCGGATGCTTGTCCTGTGGAGTGGCAGGTGGAGTACAAGGCAGCATGCAAGCATCCGGAACTTTCTTGATTTATCGTCGTTGGCCAGGCAGGCCTGTTTGTCTCTCTGCTGCTTATCTCCATGGTATTTTTCTAAATGCCAGTCTTTTTTCCCGCCTTATCTCATTTCATCCCTGTTTTAGTTCTGCTGCGCCGCGCTTTTTTCCGTTTGCCGTAGATGGTGGCAAAATAAAACCCGGCATATAGCCGGGCCTATTTGTGTGAACGCAGCCTGCTGCGCGCGGTGGCGGATCAGCGGCGGTGCGACTTCATTGCTGCCTGCACTTCCCGTGCACCATCGCGGTCACGTTCGGCAGCCCGCTTGTCGTGCTGTTTCTTGCCCTTGGCCAGGCCGATTTCGCATTTCACGCGGCCGCCCTTGTAATGCAGGTTGAGCGGTACCAGCGTATAGCCGGAGCGTTCCACCTTGCCGATCAGTTTATCCATTTCCGCACGGTGCAGCAGCAGCTTGCGCGTGCGTACGGCTTCCGGATGAATGTGGGTAGAGGCGGTCGGCAGGGCGCTGATATGCGCACCGAACAGGAAGAGTTCATCGCCGCGGACGACGACGTAGGCTTCCTTGATTTGTACGCGGGCGTCGCGGATGGCTTTGACTTCCCAGCCTTCCAGCACGATGCCCGCTTCGTAGCGATCCTCGATAAAGTAGTCGTGGAAGGCTTTTCTGTTGTCTGCTATGGTCATGAGATGGTAAATGTGCGCGGGTCGGTTAAACTACTGTCTCGCGCAAGCGCGATAAAATCAAATGTATCCAACATCATAGCAAATGGTTCTTCAATGGCAGTAGTACATAAATCAGTTTTTCTCGGCTATAGCGCCGAACAAATGTTCGCGCTGGTGGCGGCGGTGGAGGATTATCCCAAATTCCTGCCCTGGTGCGGTGCGGTCGAGATTCGCGAGCGGGGCGAGAACACGGTCGTCGCCAGCGTGGGCATACATTACCACGGCGTGCGCCAAAGCTTCACCACATCCAACGAGAACGTGCCCCCGACTTCCATCAAGATGAAGCTGGTAGACGGTCCTTTCAAGACCCTCGACGGCGTGTGGACCTTCAAGGCCCTGCGCGAAGATGCATGCAAGATCGAACTGGACCTGCATTACGAGTTTTCCAGCCGCGTACTGGAGCAGATCATCGGCCCTGTCTTCGGCATGATCGCCAATAGCATGGTCGATTCCTTCTGCAAGCGCGCGGAGACGGTGTATGGCTGACGATATTCAGGTGCAGGTTTGCCACGCCTTGCCCGATAGCAGCTTTCTGCATGCATTGAAGGTGCCTGCAGGCACCACCATCGGGCAGGCGGTGGTGTTGAGCGGCTTGCTGCAGAAAATCCCCGACATCGACCTGGCCGTCAACATGGTCGGCATCTATGGCAAGAAGAAGCCTTTGGATACCGTATTGCGCGAGCATGACAGGGTGGAGGTGTATCGTCCCCTGCAGGCGGACCCGAAAGAAGCGCGCCGGCGCCGCGCCGGCAGCAAGCCTGCCAAAGGCTGAGCGGGCAGGGCGGTGCTAGCCCGTCCGCTGCGTGGCAGCCGCCATTTTTTGCTATTTTCAAATATCTTTTCTATGCTGCAAGGACGGAGGGCACTTTTTTCTGTATAATCTGCTTTTGCGCCAATAGGAAATGCTATGCGTCTACTTCAAAAAGCACTCACATTCGATGACGTGCTGCTCGTCCCAGCCTACTCCAACGTTCTGCCCGCCGATACGTCCCTTAAAACTCGCCTGACCCGCAATATCACCCTGAATATTCCCTTGCTGTCCGCAGCCATGGATACGGTGACGGAAGCCCGCCTCGCGATCGCGATGGCCCAGGAAGGCGGCATCGGCATTATCCACAAGAATTTGAATCCGAAAGACCAGGCACGTGTGAGTGGCCCGCGTAAAGCGTTTCGAAGCAGGCGTACTGCGCGATCCGATCACGATTCCGCCGGACATGAAGATCCGCGACGTGATCGCGCTGACGGAACAATACGGCATCAGCGGTTTCCCGGTTGTCAAGGGCAAGGAAGTCGTTGGCATCATCACCAACCGCGACTTGCGCTTTGAACAGGAACTCGACGCGGAAGCGTCCGCCAAGATGACCCCGCGCGAAAAGCTGGTGGTCGTCAAGGAAGACGCCGATACGGCCGAAGCCAAGCGCCTGATGAACAAGCACCGCCTCGAGCGCGTGCTGGTCGTCAACGACGCATTCGAATTGCGCGGCCTGATCACCGTCAAGGATATCCAGAAGTCGACTTCCCACCCGTTCGCGTCGAAAGACAGCCAGGGCAAACTGCTGGTCGGCGCTGCCGTCGGCGTGGGTGCCAAGGATGAAGAGCGCATCGACCTGCTGGTCGCCGCCGGCGTCGACGTGCTGGTGGTCGACACGGCCCACGGCCACTCGCAAGGCATCCTCGACCGCGTACGCTGGATCAAGACCAAGTATCCGCAAGTGGAAGTGATCGGCGGCAACATCGCTACCGCCGCTGCCGCCAAGGCGCTGGTGGAATACGGCGCCGATGCGGTCAAGGTCGGTATCGGTCCTGGCTCCATCTGCACCACGCGTATCGTCGCCGGTGTGGGCGTGCCGCAAATCACGGCCATCTCGAACGTGGCCGAAGCACTGGAAGGCACGGGCGTGCCATGTATCGCCGACGGCGGTATCCGCTTCTCGGGCGATATCTCGAAAGCGCTGGCCGCTGGCGCCTCGACCGTCATGATGGGTTCGATGTTTGCCGGTACGGAAGAAGCGCCAGGCGAAGTGATCCTGTACCAGGGCCGCAGCTACAAGTCGTACCGCGGCATGGGTTCGCTGGGCGCGATGTCCGACGGTTCGGCTGACCGCTATTTCCAGGACGCCACCATGAAGGCCGACAAGTTCGTGCCTGAAGGTATTGAAGGCCGTGTCGCCTACAAGGGCAGCGTGCTGGCGATCATCTTCCAGCTGGTGGGCGGCGTGCGTCAATCGATGGGTTACTGCGGTTGCGCCACCATCGACGAACTGCGCGAAAAAGCGGAATTCGTGGAAATCACCTCGGCCGGCATGCGCGAGTCGCATGTCCATGATGTGCAGATCACGAAAGAAGCCCCTAACTACCGTTCAGAGTAAGCGTACTGGAGAAACTGTCCATGACTGCGTTCCAGTGCCTCGCCGTACTATTCGTACTGTCTTCGGCACTGCGCCTTGCCCTGAACAGTTTTCCAGCTACGCTATTGTGGTAGCGACAGACCAGACCGGCGCCTAGTGCGCCGGTTTTGTAATGACCTCAGATAAAGTCCCCATCATGCATTCTAAAATCCTCATTCTCGATTTCGGTTCCCAAGTCACCCAGTTGATCGCCCGCCGCGTGCGCGACTCCGGCGTGTTTTCCGAAGTCTTCCCGTATGACGTCAGCGACGAATTCGTGCGCAACTATGGCGCCGCCGGCGTGATCTTGTCGGGCAGCCACAATTCCACGCTGGACGGCGACTCGCCGCGCGCACCGCAAGCCGTGTTCGAGCTGGGCGTGCCCGTGCTGGGCATCTGCTACGGCATGCAAACCATGGCGGCCCAGCTGGGCGGCAAGGTGGAAAACGGCCTGGTACGCGAATTCGGCTACGCCGAAGTGCGCGCCCGCAGCCACACCAAGTTGCTCAACGGTATTGCCGACTTCGTCACCGACGAAGGCCACGGCATGCTGAAGGTGTGGATGAGCCACGGCGACAAGGTGCTGGAAATGCCGCCAGGCTTCAAGCTGATGGGCAACACCCCGAGCTGCCCGATTGCCGCCATGGCTGACGAAGAGCGCCAGTTCTACGGTGTGCAATTCCACCCGGAAGTGACGCACACGGTGCAGGGCAAGGCCATGATCGGCCGTTTCGTGCATGAAATCTGCGGCTGTAAATCGGACTGGAACATGCCCGACTACATTAGCGAAGCGGTGGAAAAAATCCGCGCGCAAGTGGGCACTGATGACGTCATCCTGGGCTTGTCCGGCGGCGTCGATTCGTCCGTGGCTGCTGCCCTGATCCACCGCGCCATCGGCGACCAGCTGACCTGCGTCTTCGTCGACCACGGCCTGCTGCGTCTGGACGAAGGCAAGATGGTGATGGACATGTTCGCCAAGAACCTGGGCGTGAAAGTCATCCGCGTCGATGCGGAAGACCAGTTCATGGGCCACCTGGCCGGCGTCACCGATCCTGAGCAGAAGCGCAAGATCATCGGCCGCGAATTCGTCGAAGTCTTCCAGGTCGAATCGGGCAAGCTGGTCAACGCCAAATGGCTGGCGCAAGGCACGATTTACCCGGACGTCATCGAATCGGCCGGCAAAGGTAAAAAGGGCCAGACCATCAAGAGCCACCACAACGTGGGCGGCTTGCCGGATACCATGAAGCTCAAGTTGCTGGAACCTTTGCGCGAACTGTTCAAGGACGAAGTGCGCAAACTGGGCGTGGCCCTGGGCTTGCCGCATGACATGGTCTACCGCCACCCGTTCCCGGGCCCGGGCCTGGGCGTGCGCATCCTCGGCGAAGTCAAGAAGGACTACGCCGACCTGCTGCGCCGCGCCGACGCCATCTTCATCGAAGAACTGCGCAACACGCCGTATGAACCAGTCGTGGTTCCTGGTTTCGACCAGGATAGCGTGCCAACCAACTGGTACGAAGCGACGAGCCAGGCTTTCGCCGTGTTCCTGCCCGTCAAATCGGTGGGCGTGATGGGCGACGGCCGCACCTACGAATACGTGGTGGCCCTGCGCGCCGTGCAGACGCAAGACTTCATGACGGCCCACTGGGCACACCTGCCGCACAGTCTGCTGGGCAAGGTGTCGAACCGCATCATCAACGAAGTGCGCGGCATCAACCGCGTCGTCTACGATATCTCGGGCAAGCCGCCAGCGACCATCGAGTGGGAATAAATTTCCCTTTGGAAATTTTGCATGTCGAAATGACTGAGTAAGCGAAAGCCCTGTTTTTACAGGGCTTTTTTTATGGCACCTGTTGTGGATGCGATTATCTGATTTCTTGCCATGACGCGGTAAGCTTGTTTACTAGTGGTAATTCGATAGTTAAAAGGCAGTTAGCAAAGAGGAAAAGTTCTCAAGAAATAAATATAGTTGCCATATAGAAATAGTTATTTTATAATTTCCTTACGTAAATAATTATTTGAGGCAACTATGCACCTGCGCTTGACGCCATGGTGCGGTGTATTTTTGTTTAGCAGCACCTTGTGTGCCGCCGTGTCCGCGCAGACCCGTCCCGAAATCGCGCCGCCCCTTCCCACTACGCCTGGCCTCGGCCAGCGCGACGATGCCAGCCAAGAATTGATACGCCAGCAAGAACGCGAGCGCCTCCTGCGCCAGCAGCAGGAACGCACGCCCGACGTGCGCCTGCTCGAGGCGCCCGCGGCCGCCTCCGCCAACCGCCTGCCCGCAGGCGAATCGCCGTGCTTTACCATCGATCATCTGCAATTGCGGGGCGAGGACGCCGCCCAGTTCCAGTGGGCGCTGGCCGCCGCCGCGCGTGACGACCTGGGAGCGCCGGACTCGCCGCTGGGGCGCTGCCTGGGCACGCAGGCCATCAATGTACTGATGGGCCGCATGCAGAACGCCATCATCGCGCGCGGCTATGTCACCACGCGCGTGCTGGCCGAGCCGCAGGACCTGAGCCGTGGCACGCTGGCATTGACGCTGATACCGGGGCGCATCCGCCAGATCGGCTTTGCGCCCGGCACGAATCCCCGCGCCACGTGGTGGAATGCCGTGCCGGCGCGGCCGGGCGACTTGCTCAATGTGCGCGATACGGAGCAGGCGCTGGAAAACTTCAAGCGCGTGCCGACGGCTGAGGCCGATATCCAGATCATGCCGGCCGAGGGCGGCAATGCGAAGCCGGGCGAGAGCGACCTGCAGATCCAGTGGAAGCAGGGTTTGCCGTTCCGCCTGGCGCTGGGCCTCGACGATGGCGGCTCGCGCTCGACCGGCAAGCTGCAGGGCAGCGTGACCCTGTCGTATGACCACTGGCTGACCCTGAACGACCTGTTTTACCTGAGCCTGAACCAGAACGTCGACGGCAACCGCAACGGTCCGCGCGGCACGGGCGGCATGGTGGCCCACTATTCGATTCCCTACGCCTACTGGCTGCTGGCCTTTACGGTCAGCGACAGCCATTACCACCAGTCCGTGGCTGGCATCAGCCAGGACTACAACTACAGCGGCGCCAGCCAGAATCGCGAAGTCAAGTTGTCGCGCCTGGTGTACCGCGACGCCTCGCGCAAGACGACGCTATCCCTGCGCGGCTGGCAGCGCGCCGCGCAAAACTTCATCGACGACACGGAAGTGGAAGTGCAGCGCCGCCGCATGGCCGGCTGGGAGCTGGGTCTTGGCCACCGTGAATTCATGGGCCAGGCAACCCTGGACCTGAATCTGCAATACCGGCGCGGCACGGGCGCGATGGATGCGATGGCCGCGCCCGAGGAAGCGTTTGGCGAAGGCACGTCGCGTTTCAAGCTCATCTTGGCCGACGCGGCCGTGTCGGCGCCGTTCACGCTGGCCGGCCAGCCGCTGCGCTACGCGGGCAGCTGGCGCATGCAGCATAACCGCACGCCACTGGTGCCGCAGGATCGCTTCGCCATCGGCGGACGTTACACGGTGCGCGGCTATGACGGCGAAAGCAGCCTCTCGGCCGAACGGGGCTGGCTGCTGCGCAACGAATTCGGCGTGCCGCTGGGCAACAGCGGCCAGGAAGCGTATGCGGGCCTGGACCACGGCGAAGTATCGGGACCGTCCGCCGAATGGCTGATCGCGCGGCGCCTGACGGGCGGCTTCGTAGGCTTGCGCGGCCAGTGGCTGGGGGTGCAGTACGACGCCTTTGTCGGCTGGCCCGTGCGCAAACCTGAGCTGTTTCGCACGGCCAGCCATACGGCCGGCTTCAGCCTGAACGCCAGTTACTGAGACTGAGACGCCGCAACCAGCCAGCGTTCTCCCCCTTGATCGCATCATTTAATTGTCATTAGGACATTTCATGAACAAGAACCTGTACCGCATCATCTTCAATAAACGCCGTGGCCAATTGATGGTCGTCGTCGCTGAAAATGCTTCCTCGCAAGGCAAGGCTGCCAAGGGGGAGGGGGGCCTGGACAGCGGCGTATTTGAGGGCGATGGCGGTGGCGGGATCAATGGCAAGTTGCGGCCGCTGGCCTTGGCGATATTTGGCGCGCTGGGCATGGTGAGCTTTGTGGCGGGACCGGCCATGGGGCAGATTGTGGCCGACCCAAACGCGCCGGGCCGCCAGCGTCCGACCGTGGTGCAGAGCGCCAATGGTGTGACACAGGTGAATATCCAGACGCCGAGCGCGGCCGGCGTGTCGCGCAATACCTACAGCCAGTTCGACGTGACGGCCAATGGCGCCATCCTCAACACAACAGCCGCGGCAACGTGCAGACGCAGACGGGCGGCTGGGTGCAGGGCAATCCATGGCTGGCGGGCGGCAGCGCGCGCGTGATCCTCAACGAAGTCAATTCGGCCAACCCGAGCCAGTTGCGCGGCTATGTCGAGGTGGCGGGCCAGCGGGCCGAGGTCGTCATCGCCAATCCGGCCGGCGTGGCCGTCGACGGCGGCGGTTTTATTAACGCCAGTCGGGTCACACTGACGACGGGCACGCCTATCCTCAACGGCGGTAACCTGGATGGCTACATGGTGCAGCGCGGGGTGGTCAGCATCAACGGACGGGGACTGGATACCTCGCTGAGCGACTACACGGCGATCCTGGCGCGCGCCGCGCAGATCAATGGCGGCATCTGGGCGCAGGAATTGAAAGTGGTGACGGGAACTAACCAGATCGATGCGGCGCATGGCGTGGGCGCTGGCGTCGCCGCTGCGGGCTCCGTCCCAGCCTACGCACTGGACGTGGCGCAGCTGGGTGGCATGTATGCGGGCAAGATCACCCTGATCGGTACGGAAGCGGGCCTGGGCGTGCGCAACGCGGGCGTTTTGGCGGCCACGGCCGGCAACCTGGTGCTGCAATCGAATGGCTGGTTGAGCAATAGCGGCAACATCCAGTCTGCCGGCGCCGGCAGCCAGACGAGTATTGCCGTCGCGGGTGACGTGGCCAACAGCGGCACTGTGTATGCAGGCGGCGACAGCCAGGTGCAGGCCCAGGGCAATATCGCCAACAGCGGCGTGATCGCGGCCCAGGGCAATGCCAGCGTGCAAGCCACGGGCGCGGCAGCGCGCATCGATGCCACTGCTGGCTCGGTGCTGGCGGCTGGCTTGAATCTGGATAATACCTTGGCCGCCAGCGGCAAGCTGAACGTTTCTGCTGGCGATACCATTGCCGTGCATGGCACGGCCGTGGCAGGCGGAGACAGCAGCCTGGCGGCGCGCCAGCTGGACATTACTGGGGCGCAAGTGTCGGGCGGCAACGTCAGCCTGGGCGCCAGCGCCGGCGACCTTGACGCCAGCCGCGCGCAGGTCAGTGCCCGCGACCGCCTGCAGCTGGACGCGGCACGGACCGTGCGCAGCGATGCGGCGCAGCTGACGGGCCAACAACTGGGCGTGCGGGCGCATGACCTGTCGAACGTGGGCGGCCAGATTATGCAACTGGGCGCCGGCGACCTGGCGATTCAATTGCCTGGAAGCCTCGACAATACGCGCGGCGTCATCGCCACGAATAGCCAGGCCTTGCGCCTGCAGGCAGGTAGCCTGAGCAACCAGGACGGAACCATCCAGCATGCGGGCACGGGCGCGCTGGAGATCGGCGCGGCGCAGATCAACTTGCAGCGCGGCAGCATCGTCAGCAATGGCGCCATGGCGCTGAGCGGCGAACACATCGACCATCGCGATGCCCGCACGGTGGCGGGGCAGCTCAACATCGACGCCGGGACCCTGGACAACCGGGGCGGCAGCCTGGCGCAAAGCGGCCAGGGGCACGACCGGCGTGCAGGTGCGCGGCGGACTGGACAACCGCGGCGGCGCGCTGGAGAGCAATGGCGCGTTGACTGTGCAGGCAAGCAATGTGCACAACCAGAAGGGGCGCATCGTCGCCAGCGGCGATCTGGCGCTGTCGACAGGCGCGCTGGACAACACCGAAGCGACCCTGGCGGCGGGCCGTACACTGCGCCTGGACAGTGGCGACATCGACAATACGCGCGGACAGATCCAGGCGGTAGCGGGCGATGCAGCTTTGATGGTCGCAAAACTGAACAATACGGCCGGCAGCGTGTTTACCGGTGGCAACCTTGCCACCCGGGCCAGCGAAGTGCTCAACAGCGGCAACCTGTATGCGGCCGGCAGCCAGGCGCTGCAGGTGAGTGGCGCCGTCAGCAACAGCGGCGTCATCGCCACCCAAGGTGACAACCGCATTGATGCCAGCCGCATCGACAGCACGGCCGGCAGTCTGCTGGGCGCCGGCATCCGCGCCGACGGCAGCCTGGCCGGCAGCGGCCAGCTGCAGCTGACGGCTGCGCAAGCGATCAGTGCGCATGGCCAAAACCTGGCCGCCGGCAAGACCAGCCTGCACGCTGCCAGCATCGACCTGAGCGGCAGCCAGACGGGCGGCGCGGCTATCGCGCTGAACGCCAGCGCCGGCAACGTCGTCACCGACAAAGCGCTGGTGACGACCACGGGCCTGCTGTCCGTGGCGGCAGCAGCCAGCGGCCAGGCTTTGTCCAACGTGCGCGGCACGCTGAGCGCCGGCCAGTTGGATATCCAGACGGGATCGCTCGACAACCGCAGCGGCACCATCATCCAGACGGGCAGTGGCGACACGGCATTGCAAGGCAGCACCCTGGACAACACGGGCGGGCGCATCGCCGTCAACAGCGCCAACTTGACAGTGCTTGCGGATAAGGTGACTAACCGCGACGGCAGCATCGAGCACGCGGGCACGGGCCGCCTGAACATCGACGCGGTGCGCTTCGATGACGAACGGGGCAAGGTGACGGGGCAAGGTGACGGGCAATGGTTTAGTTGATATCCAGGCGGAAACGGTCGATCACCGTCATGCCGTCACGTCGGGGCAGCAAGTCACCGTGCAAGCCGGCCAGCTGGACAACAGCGACGGTACCCTGCAGCAGACGGGGCCAGGACAGATGCGCGTGGACGTGGCGCAGACCCTGGACAATACGCGCGGCAGCATCGCCGGCAATGGCAGCCTGCAACTGCAGGCGGGTGTGCTGGACAATAGCAAGGGCCGCATCACGTCCGCTGCCTCGGCGGATATCGCCAGCAAGGGTGCGCTGAAGAATATGGACGGCGTGATGGCTGCGACCACTGATTTGAAGGTCGGCGGTATCGCACTGGACAACACGCGTGGCGTATTGCAGGCGGACACTTTGCGTCTGGATGCGGCGACCTTGCTGAACCAGCAGGGGACGGTGAGCGCCGGTTCGGACCTGACGGCGCGGATCAGCGCAGACTTGAGCAATACCGGCTTGCTGTATGCGGGCCGCAACCAGCAACTGACGGTGGGGGGATTGCTGAACAACAGCGGTTCCATCGCCTCCGTTGGCAACACCAATATTTCCGCTAGTAAAGTGACCAGCAGCGGCTTGCTGGGTGCCGGGGTGAAAGCGGACGGCAGCCTGGGTATGGCGGGCGATCTGACCATCAATAGCGATGGCGTGCTGCAAGCGAGCGGGCAGAACCTGGCGGCGGGTAGCGCCTTGCTGACGGCCGATTCCATTGATCTGTCAGGCAGCCAGACGGGTGCGGCAAACATCGGCATCACTGCGCGCGGTGGCGACGTGCTGGCCAACAAGGCGGTCATTTCTGCCAGCAAGTTGCTGGTGATTACCGCCAATGCGAATAACGCCCAGTCGCTGGCGAACAGCCAGGGCCAGCTGGTGGGCGGTCAGTTGCAATTGAACGTGGCCAACCTGAACAACGCCAGCGGCGACATCGTGCAGACGGGCACGGGCGACACCGTCATCACCACTGGCAAGCTGGACAACACGGCAGGCCGCATCGCCGTCAACAGCAATAACTTGGCCTTGAACGCGACGGTGTTGACGAATATCAATGGCAAGCTGGAGCATGCAGGCAGCGGCGTGCTGGCCATCCACGCGGGTCAGTTCAACAACCAGTTCGGCAAGATCACGGGCAATGGCAAGCTCGACATCACCGCCGCGACCCTGGATCACCGCAATGCGACCACCATCGCCAATCAGCTGACCATCAACACCGGCACGCTGGACAATCGCGCCGGCAGCCTGGCGCAAACGGGTAGCGGTTTGATGAACATCAATGCTGTCGGCGTGCTGGACAATACGGGCGGCAAGATCGAAGGCAATGGCGATGCGCTGGTGAAAGCGGATGCGTTGCTGAACAACAAGGGCCGCATCGTGGCGGCACAGGATGCCGAGTTGAACGTCGGCAGCCTGGACAATACCGAAGGGATTGTGGCCGCAGGGCGCAACCTGGCATTGAATAGTGGCAACATCGACAATGCCAAAGGCCAGCTGCAAGCCGTGGCGGGCAACGCCACCTTGAACGCTGCGAACGTGAATAATGCGGCAGGCAGCGTGTTTGCCGGCGGTAATCTGACCACGACGCTCGATACCTTGAACAACACGGGCAGCCTGTATGCGGCCGGCAATCAATCCCTGACTGCAACAGATGCCATCGTGAACACGGGCGTCATCGCGGCGCAGGGCAACAACAGCATCACGGCAAAGACCCTCGACAGCAGCGCAAGCAGCTTGATCGGCGCCGGCATGCAGGCCGATGGCAAGCTGGGTGCGGCCGGCGACCTGACGATCCATACCGAGCAAACGCTGGCTGCGCATGGCCAGAACCTGGCGGCAGGCAGCGCCAATCTGACCGGCACCAGCATCGACATCGGCGGCAGCCAGACCAGCGCCGCGAATATCGGCCTGACGGCAACCCAGGGCGATGTCAGCACGAACAAGGCTGTCGTGACGACGCCTGGCACGCTGAACGTCACGACCAGTTCCACCCTGCACAACACGGACGGCACAGTGCAGGCAGGCCAGCTCGACCTGCACGTGGCAAACCTGGACAACGCCAAGGGGACGGTGTTGCAGACGGGTAGTGGCGACACAAGCATCGTTACTGGCAATCTGGACAATACAGCGGGGCGCATCGCCGTCAACAGCACGGACTTGCACATCGATGCGGCCACGTTGACGAACCGCGATGGCAAGATCGAGCATGCGGGAACAGGCATCTTGTCCGTGCAAGCAGGCGTGTTGGACAACAGCAAGGGCCGCATCACGTCCGCTGCATCAGCCGACATCACCAGCAAAGGTGTATTGAACAACACCGATGGCGTGATGGCTGCGGCCGCCGACTTGCACGTCGGCGGCGTGAATATCGACAACACGCGCGGCGTGTTGCAGGCAGACAATTTACGTCTGGATGCCGTTACCTTGCTGAACCAGCAGGGTACGCTCAGCGCTGGCACGGACCTGACGGCCAAAATCAGTGGTGACCTGAACAATGCCGGCCTGCTGTATGCGGGCCGCAATCAGCAATTGACGGTCGGCGGCTTGCTGAACAACACGGGGTCGATTGCCTCCGTCAACAACACGATAATTTCCGCTGGCAAGGTGACCAGCAGCGGCTTACTGGGTGCTGGCGTGAAAGCCGATGGTAGTTTGGGCACGGCGGGTGACCTGATCATTAACGCAGATGGCGTGCTGCAAGCGAGCGGCCAGAACCTGGCGGCAGGCAGTGCGGTGTTGACGGGGAACAATGTGGACCTGTCGGGTAGCCAGACGGGTGCGGCGCACATCGCCATCACGGCCCTTGCTGGCGATGTCATCACCAACAAGGCAGTCATCTCGGCCAGCAACATGCTGGCCATCACGGCCAATGCGAACAACGCCCAGTCGCTGGTGAACAGCCAGGGCCAGCTGGTGGGCGGTCAGTTGCAACTGAACCTGGCCAACCTGAACAACGCCAACGGCGAGATCGTGCAGACGGGCACGGGCGATACCATCATCACCACGGGCAAGCTGGACAACACAGCCGGCCGCATCGCCGTCAACAGCGCGAACCTGGCTTTGAACGCGACGGTGTTGACGAATATCAATGGCAAGCTGGAACACGCGGGTGCAGGCGTGCTGGCCATCCACGCGGGTCAGTTCAACAACCAGTTCGGCAAGATCACGGGCAATGGCAAGCTCGACATCACCGCCGCGACCCTGGATCACCGCAATGCCACCACCATCGCCAATCAGCTGACGGTCAACGCAGGCAACCTGGACAACCGCGCCGGCACCCTGGCGCAAACGGGTACAGGCTTGATGAGCATCAACAGCACGGGTTTGCTGGACAATACGGGCGGCAAGATCGAAGGCAATGGCGACACGCTGGTGAAAGCGGGCACGTTGCTGAACAAAACCGGCCGCATCGTGGCGGCGCAGGATGCCGGGTTGAACGTCGGCAGCCTGGACAATACCGAAGGGATTGTGGCCGCAGGGCGCAACCTGGCATTGACTAGTGGTAACATCGACAACACCAAAGGCCAGCTGCAAGCCGTGGCGGGCAACGCCACCTTGAACGCTGCGAACGTGAATAATGCGGCAGGCAGCGTGTTTGCCGGCGGCAACCTGACCACGACGCTCGATACCTTGAACAACGCGGGCAGCCTGTATGCGGCCGGCAATCAATCCCTGACTGCAACAGATGCCATCGTGAACACGGGCGTCATCGCGGCGCAGGGCAACAACAGCATCACGGCAAACAGTCTTGACAGCGGCGCAAGCAGCTTGATCGGCGCCGGTATCCAGGCCGATGGCAAGCTGGGCACGGTTGGCGACCTGACAATCAAGACCAAGCAAACGCTGGCTGCGCATGGCCAGAACCTGGCGGCAGGCAGCGCCAATCTGACCGGCACCAGCATCGATATCGGCGGCAGCCAGACCAGCGCCGCCAACATCGGCCTGACGGCAACAACGGGTGACGTCAGCACGAACAAGGCGGTCGTCACGACACCAGGCACATTGAATATCACGAGCAACGCCACCTTGCACAACACGGACGGCACAGTGCAGGCAGGCCAGCTCGACCTGCACGTGGCAAACCTGGACAACGCCAAAGGCACTGTCTTGCAGACAGGTGCAGGCAATACTGTCATTCAGACAGGTAATCTTGATAATACAGCCGGCCGCATTGCCGTCAATAGCGCCAATTTGACCTTAGATACAGCCACCTTGGCGAACAAAGACGGCAAGATCGAGCACGCGGGTAGTGGCATCTTGACGGTACAGGTGGGCGTGCTGGACAACAGCAAGGGCCGCATCACGTCCGCTGCCTCGGCAGATATGGTCAGCAAGGGCACCTTGAACAATACGGATGGTGTAATTGCCGCCACGCAAGAGTTACGAGTTGGCGGCATCAATGTCGACAACACGCGCGGCGTGTTGCAGGCAGACAAATTACGTCTGGATGCCGTTACCTTGCTGAACCAGCAGGGTACGCTCAGCGCGGGCACGGACCTGACGGCCAAAATCAGTGGTGACCTGAACAATGTCGGCCTGCTGTATGCGGGCCGCAATCAGCAATTGACGGTCGGCGGCTTGCTGAACAACACGGGGTCGATTGCCTCCGTCAACAACACGATAATT
Source organism: Janthinobacterium sp. TPC_1 (assembly GCF_056037845.1). NCBI lineage: Bacteria > Pseudomonadati > Pseudomonadota > Betaproteobacteria > Burkholderiales > Oxalobacteraceae > Janthinobacterium > Janthinobacterium sp. TPC_1. The sequence continues at coordinate 4,281,312 of NZ_CP195157.1, forward strand.
TCCGCTGGCAAGGTGACCAGCAGCGGCTTGCTGGGCGCTGGCGTGAAAGCCGATGGCAGCCTGGGTACTGCAGGCGATCTGACCATCAGCGCGGATGGCGTGCTGCAAGCGAGCGGCCAGAACCTGGCTGCGGGCAATGCCGTGCTCACTGGCGTGAGTGTGGACCTGTCTGGCAGCCAGACGGGGGCAAGCAACCTTGCCATCACCGCGCGCAGCGGCGACGTACTGACGAACAAGGCGGTGATTTCCGCCAGTAACGTGCTGGCGATCACGGCCAACGCAAACAACGCCCAGTCGCTGGTGAACAGCCAGGGCCAACTGGTGGGCGGTCAGTTGCAATTGAACGTGGTGAATCTGGACAACGCCAGCGGCGACATCGTGCAGACGGGCGCGGGCGATACGATCATCACCACAGGCAAGCTGGACAACACGGCCGGCCGTATCGCCGTCAACAGCAATAACTTGGCCTTGAACGCGACGGTGTTGACGAATATCAATGGCAAGCTGGAACACGCAGGCGCGGGCCTGCTGGCCATCCACGCGGGCCAGTTCAACAACCAGTTTGGCAAGATCACGGGCAATGGCAAGCTCGACATCACCGCCGCGACCCTGGATCACCGCAATGCGACCACCATCGCCAATCAGCTGACCATCAACACCGGCACGCTGGACAATCGCGCCGGCAGCCTGGCGCAAACGGGTAGCGGTTTGATGAGCGTCAATGCCGCCGGCTCGCTGGACAATACGGGCGGCAAGATCGAAGGCAATGGCGATGCGCTGGTGAAAGCGGATACGTTGCTGAACAACAAGGGCCGCATCGTGGCGGCACAGGATGCCGGGTTGAACGTCGGTAGCCTGGACAATACGGAAGGCACCGTGGCCGCCGGGCGCAACCTGGCATTGAACGGTGCTGACATCGACAATACCAAGGGCCAATTGCAAGCCGTAGCCGGCAATGCTGCTTTGACAGTCGGTAAATTGAACAATGCCACCGGCAGCGTGTTTGCCGGCGCCAATCTGAACGCGACACTGACCAGCTTGAACAACGCGGGCAGCCTGTACGCTGCTGGCAATCAGACCTTGAACGCCAGCGGCGCCATTGTGAACACTGGCGTCATCGCGGCGCAAGGCAACAACAGCATCACGGCAAACAGCCTTGACAGCAGCGCAAGCAGCCTGATCGCTGCGGGCATGCAGGCCGATGGCAAGCTGGGCATGTCGGGCGACTTGACGGTCAACACTGCGCAAACGCTGGCCGCGCATGGCCAGAATCTGGCAGCAGGCAATGCCAACCTGACAGGCGCCAGCGTGGACTTGTCTGGCAGCCAGACCAGCGCCGCCAATATCGCCTGACGGCAACTCAGGGCGATGTCAGCACGCATCAAGCCGTGGTCAGCACGCCTGGCGCCTTGACGATCCATGCGCAAGACACCTTGCGCAATACGGAAGGGCAACTCAGTGCCGGCCAACTCGACCTGCACGTGGGCAATCTCGACAACGCCAAGGGTACTGTGATCCAGACGGGCACGGGCGATACCGTCATCCAGACGGGCAAGCTGGACAATAGCGCCGGGCGCATCGCCGTCAATAGTAACAATTTGACCCTGGGCGCGGCCAGCTTGACGAATGCGGGCGGCAAGATCGAGCATGCTGGTGCAGGTACCCTGGCCATCACGGCTGCCACCTTGCAGGGCGTGGGCGGCAGCATCATCGGCAACGGCGCCGTCGATCTGAAAGCCGGTCTGTTCAACCACGCCAACGCCACCACCACGGGCCGGTCCCTGAGCGTTCAGGCTGACAGCCTGAGCAACCGGGGCGGCCATTTGCTGCAGACGGGCGCGGGCGGGCGCATGACGGTGGCCGTCACGGGACAGCTCGATAATACGAGTGGTGAGATTGCCGGTAATGGCTTGCTGTCGGTGCAGACCGGCAGCCTGGATAATACCAAGGGCAAGATCACTTCGGCCACTTCCGCCGACATCGCCAGCATTGGCGCGCTCGTCAATGCCGATGGCGTGATCGCGGCGGCGACCGATTTGCACCTGGGCGGCGCCATCGACAATACGCGTGGCTTGCTGCAGGCGGGGACTGGCGTCTTGAGCCTGGACGCGGCCAGCTTGCGCAATGCGCAGGGAACGCTGAGCGCGGGCACGGATATCACGGCCAAGGTCAGCGGCGACGTGCTCAACGCTGGCGTGCTGTATGCGGGACGCAACCAGAGCCTGGATATCGGCGGCTTGCTCAGCAATACAGGCTCGCTGGCCGCCCTGGGCAATACGACGATCACGGCGGGTAGTCTGGACGGCAACGGCTTGCTGGCAGCGGGCATGCGCGCCGATGGCAGCTTTGCCTCGGCTGGCGATCTGACGGTGAAAACGAGCGGCGCCTTGCAGGCTGGCGGCCAGAACATGGCGGCCGGCCAGTTGCAACTGACGGGTGCGTCTGTTGACGTGGGCGGCAGCCAGACCAGCGCGGCGAATATCGGCTTGACGGCATTGACGGGCAATGTGACGACCAGCAGGGCGGTCGTGTCGACCAATGGCCTGTTGAATATTACGGCGAGTGCCGCCAACGGGCAGGCACTGGTCAACCAGGGCGGCAGCCTGAGCGCGGGGCAACTGGCCTTGCGCGTAGGCAATCTGGACAACACCAAGGGCACCGTGATCCAGACGGGCACGGGCGACACCGTCATCGAGACGGGCAAGCTGGACAATACGGGCGGGCGCATCGCCGTCAACAGCGCCAATCTGCGCCTGCAGGCGGGCGACCTGACGAATACGGATGGCAAGATCGAACATGCAGGCAAGGGTGTGCTGGACATCCGCGCCACGAATCTGTATGGCCAGCGGGGCCAGCTGACGGGCAATGGCGCGCTGCAGGTGGCGGCCAATTACATCGATCACCGCAACGCCAGCCTGCTGGCGCAGCAGGTGAGCGTCTCTGCTGGCATCCTCGACAATCGCCAGGGGCAGATCACGCAGCTGGGCACGAGTGCGGCAACAGTGCTGGCCAGCACGCGCCTGGACAATAGCGGCGGCAAAATCGAAGCGAATGGCAATGTGCGCGTGGAAACGGGTGAGTTGCTCAACGATCATGGTCGTATTGCGTCTGCGCAAGATGTCAATGTGGCAGCGACGGGCAAGCTGGACAATGCCAGCGGCGTGATCATTGCCGGGCGCGACCTGACGGTGGCCGGCGGCAAGGTGGACAATACGCTGGGACAATTGCAGGCAGCGGGCGGCAATGCGCAATTGACCATGGACGAGCTGCTCAATGAGCAGGGCAGCATCGTTGCCAGCGGTAATCTGACGACCACGGCGGGCAGCGTGCGCAACAGCGGCAGCCCTGTTGCCGGCGCAGAACAGGTGCTGACCGTGACGGGCGCGCTGGAGAATACCGGCGTGATCCTGGCCCAGGGCAACAACACGATCAGCGCGAAGAGTATCGACAGCGGTGCGGCCAGCCTGGTCGGCGCGGGCGTGAAAGCCGATGGCAGTTTGCAAAACGAGCGGCAACTTGCAAATTACGGCACAGCAGGCATTGGGTGCGCATGGGCAAGTGTTGGCGGCAGGCAATGCCGTCCTGAGCGGCGGCAGCGTCGACCTTGGCGGCAGCCGCAGCAGCGCCGACAATATCAGCCTGACGGCCAGCGCAGGTGACGTCAGCACCAGCGGCGCCGTGGTCACCACGCCGGGCGCCTTGACGATCAAGGCCGGTGCGAATAGCCAGACGTGGAACAACCAGCGCGGCGACATCAGCGCCGGCCAACTGGCCGTCGGCGTGGGCAACCTCAATAACCAGCACGGCAGCATCGTGCAGACCGGTGTCGGCAATACCGCCATCGAGCTGACATCGCCAGCAGGCACGCTGGACAACACGGGCGGCCGCATCGCCGTCAACAGCGCCAATTTGACCCTGAAGGCAGCCACCCTGACGAATACGGATGGCAAGATCGAACACGCGGGCAGCGGTACCTTGAGCCTGCAAGCCACGCAGTTGAACGACCAGCGTGGCCAGATCACGGGCAATGGCGCCCTGGTCGTCACAGCCGATGTCATCGACCACCGCAACGCCAGCACCATCGCGCAGCAAATCAGCATAACGGCCGCGACCCTGGACAATGGAGGCGGTAACCTGACGCAGCTCGGTAAAGGTGATACCAGCATTCAATTGAGTGGTGGCCTGGATAACCGCGGCGGCACCATCGCCAGCAATGGCAATACCAGCATCGTCGCGCCGAGCCTCAACAACCAGGGCGGCAAGCTGCAGGCGGCGGGTACATCCAACCTGACGGTGACGGCGAACAATGTACTCGACAACAGCCTTGGCGGCGCCATCGCTGGCGGCGGCAATGTGGTGCTGGGCGCAGGTAGCCTGCTGAACCAGGGCGGCAGCGCCACGGCGGGCGGGCAGCTGACGGCGAACGTGGCGCAGGCCTTGAACAATGCGGGCGGCTTGCTGGCCGCCACGGGCAATATGAACGTAAACGCGGCCAGCGTCGACAACAGCGCCGGCGGCAAGCTGGCCTCGGTGCAAGGCCTGTTGACGGTCACCTCCACGGGCGCCACCGTCAACGACGGCGGCACCCTGCAGTCTGGCGGCGACATCATTTTGCGTAATGGTGGTCTGTCGAACGGGCAAGGCACCATTGCCGGCGCGAACGTCACGCTCGACACGCATGGCCAAGTCTTCAACAACAACCAGGGCACTTTGGCGGGCACGGGAAGCGTCAACTTGCAGACGGGTATTCTGGACAACGATGGCGGCTTGCTGCAGTCGGGCGGCGCCATGACCATCGATACGCACGGCAACGCCTTGCTCAACACCAATGCGGGCGCGTATGTGGTGCGCCATCCCGGCAGCGCCGGCGGCATCAGCAGTGGTGCCGGATTGACCCTGCAAACGGGCAGCTGGAACAATGCGGGTGGCTACCTGGGCGCTGCCGGCAACATCACGGGCAGCGTGGGCCAGCTGGACAATCGCGGCGGCCAGGTCGTCGGCAAGTCGGCGCTGGATTTGACCCTGAGTGGCTTGCAGAACCAGGGCGGACAAATCCAGGTGCTGGGCAATATCGGCTTGAACGCCGGTGGCGGCAGCGTCAACAATCAGCAAGGCTTGATCCGTTCCGGCGCTGCCGTCACGCTGACGGGCGGCGCAATCGACAATGCCAGCACCCTGGGCGCGAACCAGGGCATCGAAGGCGTGCAGGTGACCTTGAACAGCGCCAATGTCAGCAATGTGCAGGGAGCGGTGCGCGCCGATGGCAACCTGGCGATTAACAGCGCACGCAGCGTCAACAATACCTTGGGCATGCTCAGCGCCGGTGGCGCGCTGGCGCTGCAGGACACCGGACTCGGCCGTGGATTGGCCGTGACCAACTCGGGTGGCACCATCATCGGCGGTGTGCGCACCGACATCCGCGCGGGCAGCCTGAGCGGTGACGGCAAGGTGCTGTCACAGAAAGATCTGGCGCTGGACCTGGCCGGCAACTTTACGCTGAACTCGGGCGCCGAGATCATGGCCAACGGTAACGCCGATATTGCCATCGGCGGGCAGCTGGTGAACGCGGGCAAGATCCAGGCGCTCAGCAAACTGACCCTGGGTGCCGCCAATTTCGACAACGCTGCTACCGGCGACATCAATGCGGGCACGACGCGCGTCAATGTCGGCGGCGTGCTGAACAACCGGGGCGTGATCGATGGCATCTACACGCAACTGAACGTCGGCACGCTGAACAACATGGGTACGGGCCGCATCTATGGCGACTATCTGAGCATCGGCGGCGGCACCGTCAACAATGACGTGGAAGGCGGCATGGCGGCCACCATCGCGGCGCGCACCCGCCTCGATATCGGCGTCACGACACTCAATAACCGCGAACACGGCCTGATCTTCAGCGGCGGCGACATGGCCATCGGCGGTTACCTGGACGGCAACCGCATCGCCACGGGCTGGGCGGTATCGGTGACGAATGCCAGTGCGACGATCGAGGCGTTGGGGAATCTGGATATGGGGGCGAGTCAGTTCCGAAATTTAAATACGCATTTCAGGATCGAGACGCTCGATAGCGGGACTGTAAGCGTCAGAGAGTATGGGAGCCTGCCTTCCGGAGGAGACCAGCGCTTTCGTAGCGAAGGCGGTAATGTTGTTGATGCTAAGGGGATAGTACAAAAAGAGTACGTCATCTACAGACTGACCCGTACCTCACGTACGGAGACCGTGGTGGATACCGATCCGGCGAAGCTGGTGGCTGGAGGCAACGTGACGATACGGTCCAGCGATGCGCGCAACGAGCAAAGCCATGTCATTGCGGGTGGGAGACTGTTCATGGAGGGGGCTGCGCTCGTTAATCCGCAAGTTGATCTACATACCTATTCGAAGGAGACGGGAACGTCCGAGAATGTATTGTATTTGCCATCGAGCGCCTGGGGCGGTTATGTTCAAAAACCGATGGGAGAAAGTCCCTTGACTCCGGTCGAGCATAGCTCGGTGAATCCTGTAACACAGATTTATCAGAAAACCACCTATACCTCGCCATCGTCGACAGGCGTGAGCGGCGTCAACGGCGGGACCAGCGCCACTGGCGCCACCAGTGCAAATGTGACGCACACTGCAGTGAATGGCACGCCTGGCAGTGTTGCAGGTGTGACTGCTGCTGGAGGGACAGGCGCCGCGGCAGCCAGCGGCACGGGTGCATTGAGCGGCGCCAGCGGCACGGGCAATGCGGGGCAGGCGGGCAATGTCGGCGCGCTCAGTGGTTCAGCCGTCGCCGGCGCCACGGGTGCGGGCGGACATACGGCGACGTCGGGCATCCACACTGGCCGTGCCACGGTGGGTGTCGATGGCAAGAACGCGGACGCCGTTGCCGCACAAGGTACGCAGGATGGCAGTGGCCGGATTAGCAATGCTGGGAAAACAACCGGCCATGGCATGGTGCAGGGAGGTTCCACCGGCGCTGCCACGGGCAGCGGCGCTGCCAGCACGGTTGATTCCGCACTGTTGGCGCGCGAGGCGCAAGGCGGACCGGGAGCAGTAGGCGGCGGCAGCGGCTTGCAAGGTAGTGGACGCCTTGGCAATGCTGGCCAGGCAGCAGGCCATGGCAGTGTGCAAGATGGCGGCGTTGCCGCCGTCGGCGCAGTGGCTGGTGCTGGCAAGGTCGATGCGGGCTTGCTTGCTAAAAATACGCAAGGTGGTCCTGCCGCCGTGGGCGACAACAGTGGCTTGCAGGGGAGCGAACGTGCCGGCAATGCCGGCCAGGCGCTCAGTCTGAATGATGTCAAGCAGGTAATGGCGGCCGGCGCCACGGGGCCGGGTACGGTCACGCAATCGGGTATGGCCGCAGCGAATGGCGCCACTGTTTCACACGCCACAGGTGGAGCGACGCAGGTGGCCGGCGCCGGCGGCGCGTCCGCCGGACGCATGACGGTGATCGGTCAGGTGGCTTTGGCGAACCCTTCCGGCCGCGCGCAAGTCGTGCGTACGACATTGCCTTCCACGCAAATTCCGAATGCCAGCCTGTTCAGGACGAGTCCCGGACCTGCATCGCGCTTCCTCGTGGAAACGGATCCCCGTTTTGCCAATTACAAGGATTGGACGGGGTCGGATTACCTGACCAGTAAGGTCCAACTCGATCCAACCGTGACGCAAAAGCGCCTCGGTGACGGTTTTTACGAGCAACGCCTGGTACGCGAGCAGATCGCGGAACTGACGGGGCAGCGTTTTACTGGCGACTATTCAAGCGATGATCAGCAGTATCGCGGGCTGATGGATGCCGGCGCCGCCTTTGCCCAGACCTGGGATTTGCGCCCTGGCCTGGCGCTGACGCCGGCACAGATGGCGGCGCTGACCAGCGATATCGTGTGGCTGGTGGAGCAGGACGTGACCTTGGCCGATGGTTCCACGCAAAAGGTGCTTGTGCCGCAGGTCTACGTACGCGTGCGCGAAGACGACCTTGATGGCGCAGGCAGTCTGTTGGCAGGCAAAGAGGTCGATATCCGCTTGTCGGGCGACCTGGTGAATGGCGGCACCATTGCCGGCCGTGAAGTCGTGTTGCTGAATGCGGAGAATGTCAGCAATCTGGGTGGCCGTGTTGGCGCCGATAACGTCGGCATCGCGGCGCGCAACGACTTGAATAATATCGGCGGTACCATTTCGGCCAATAACGCACTGCAGGCGAGCGCAGGACGCGACATTCATATTTCCACCAATACGCTGGAAGACGGGCGCTACCTGGGCCGCGTGGCGGGGCTGTACGTCAGCGGCGATGCCGCCAGTGGCAGCAGCCTGGTGCTGTCTGCGGGAAGGGATGTCAGTATCGCTGGAGGTATTGTCAGCAATACCGGGCAGGGCGGCGTCACGGCAATCTCTGCCGGGCGCGACCTGAGCGTCGAGACGGTGGTGGCCACCTCCGGTAGCGGCTTGTCGGCCAAGCGTATCGAGCAACAGGCAGGCGAAGTACACGGCGACAAAGTGGCGCTGATCGCCGGCAATGACATCAATAACCGCGGCAGCAGTGTTGTGGCCGAATCCCAGTTGTTGGCCAGTGCAGGCCGCGATATCAATGTGGTCAGTACCACCGTCAGCAACGCCAGCCAGAGATGGACAGGCAACACGTCGACCAGCACCACCATTGGCACGACGGCAGGCATGTACGTGACGGGGACGGACGAAGGCGCTGCCCTCGTCGTCCAGGCAGGGCGCGATGTGACGGTGACGGGCGGCGTCATCGCCAACGCCGGCGTGAATGGCCAGACCAGCGTGATTGCCGGCAATAACCTGACCCTCAATACCGTTACCGTGGCCTCTACGCAGAATGACATACGCAATGCTGACAATTACAGCAAACAGAGCAAAACCAGCGAAGTAGGCAGCCAGATCATGGGCGCCGGCAATGTCAATCTGCAGGCGGGCAATAACCTGACAGCGCGCGCGGCGGACGTGCAGGCGCAGGGAACGTTGGGCTTGGTGGCGGGCAATGACATCAGCCTGGTCAATGGTTTCCAGAACGAAGTGAGCGATATCGCCAGCAAATCGACGAAGAAGGGCTTCTGGAACAAGACCACGACGACCAAGCATGATGTGGTCGATACCACCACGGCAATCGGCACTTCGCTGGGCGGCAGCAGCGTGACGGTGCAGGCTGGGCATGATCTGCAAGTTACGGGTTCGAGCATCTTGAGTGACGATGCGACACGATTGCTCGCGGGTAACAACATCACGATCGATGCGGCCACCAATACCGTGTATGAACAGCATCACTTGAATACCAAGAAAACCGGATTTATGAGCAGTGGCGGCATTGGCTTCACCTATGGCACCAATAGCACGACCGTGGATCGGCAACGTGATGCTACGCTGCAGAGCGGTGACTCGCGCAGCATGATTGGTTCCACGGGGGGAGCGTTGACGATGGTTGCTGGCAACGGCGTCAAAATAAGTGGCAGCGATATTGCCGCCGCGACTGACCTCGATATCATCGGGAAAAGTGTCACCATTCAGCCTGGGCAAGACAATGAGAAAGGCAAAGTTGTTACCAAGATCGTGCAGGATGGCTTCACCCTGGCTGTGGGTGGCAGCGTGGTCAGCGCCATTCAAACCGTGCAAGGCATGGGCGAGGCGATGGGCAAGACGAGCAACGGGCGGGTGCAGGCCATGGCTGCGGCCACGGCCGCCTTGGCCGCCAACAACGCCAAATCGCAAGGCCCGAGCGTGAGCATCAGCCTCACTTACGGTCATTCGGAAAGCGAACAGACGCAGACGACGGCCAGCACGACGCATAGCGGCAGCATATTGAGCGGCAAAAACATTGACATTACGGCAACTGGCGGCGGCAAGGATAGCAACATCAATATCCTCGGCAGCGAGCTTAATGCCAGCAATATCGTTCGACTGGGCGCAGATAATCAGGTCAACCTGCTGGCAGTGCAGGATACGGAAAGTCAGCACACCAAGAGTTCCAGCCTGAGTGTTTCGGCGGGTGTCTCGGCTAACATCAGCAAGAGCGGGCCGGCGTTTGGCCTGACCGGCAGTATCAGCGCCAGTCAGGGCAAGCAGGATGGCGAGGGCAGTACCCAGCTGAATACGCACGTCAATGCAGGCCAGTTGCTGGTGATTAATAGTGGAGGGGATACCATGATCAAGGGTGCGGTGGCGAATGCCGGCCAGGTGATTGCCAATATCCAGGGCAATCTGAATCTGGAAAGTTTGCAGGATACAGCCAAGTTCGACAGCAAGAACCAGAGTGTCAGCGTGAGCGGAACCTATGGCGCCGGTGCCAGCGTAAGTGCCAGTTTCAGCCAGAGCAAGATGCACAGCGATTATGCCAGCGTGCAGGAACAAAGCGGCTCATCAGGGCCGGCGCGGGCGGCTTCCAGATCGCGGTCGGCGGCAATACGGACTTGAAGGGCGCCATTATCAGCAGCAGCGCCGCGCCCGGCGCCAACAGCCTGAATACGGGGACGCTCACGCAGAGCGATATCAAGAACCACTCGGTGGCCGACGCCAGCAGCATGGGGCTGAGTGGCGGCTTCAGCTTTGCAGATCCGGACGCCAAGAAAGACAGGGAACAGGGCAACAAGGAGGGGAATGACAAGGTGGCTGGCGGCAAGGATATCGGCAAGGGGAAAGGCCCGGGCGGCACCGACTTGATCAACGCGGGCAGCGGGCCGAATGCCACCGATAATCTGTACGAGGGCAGCAAGCTGGTGGCGAAAAACCTGCTCAATAACAGTTCCGATTCCTCTTCCTCGAACGGACTCACGCGCAGCACGATCAGCAATGGCGTGCTGACGATACGCGACAATGCGCAGCAGCAGGCGCTGACGGGGAAAGATGGCGCTGCCGCCATCGCGGCGCTGAACCGCGATACGGGCGTGGCGCACACGGCGGCGGAAAAACAGAATGTCCAGGAATTGGCGAAAAATGCCGAGATCGTTCAAGGCTTCAAGAACGCCATGTATGGCGAGGCCACCTACTACACCGATCAAACCTTTATTGCGGCCAATACGCCAAGCAAGTTCTACAAGCTGAGCTGTCCAGGCGACCGCAATGCCTGCATCAAGGAACCCGGTTTGCTCGTGAAGGAAGAGATCACCAAGGAGGAGGCCATCGCCATGAAAGGGGTACTGGCCGTGAATGGCATTCGCAATGGCATGGACCGTGCCGCGGAACTGGCCTACCAGAACGTGCTTCTCGATGCCGAGAATAAAAAACCGGATGTTATTGTCCTGATGCATATCGAGCAGACGAAAGACGGCTTCGCAGATGTGCTCCTGGCTGGCTATGAAAAATTGCTGGCGCCGGTATTGGGCTATTCGGCTGGCGACAAGGAACTGGCGCAGGTACTGATGGGGCGCCAGGATACGGAAAATCTGCTGTTGGCGCATAGCCGCGGCGCGATCGTTGCCAGGAATGGCCTGGATATCGCGGCGAGCAACGGCTTTGTCAACCCGAAGCTGACGCTGCAGGCCTTCGGTCCAGGCATTTCGAACACGGATCTGTATTCCTCGTTCGGCAAGGTGAACACCCAAACGTCGTCGGACAAGGAGCTGTACCGCTATACGTACATGAAAAATGATCCGATTCCTGTCCTGACGACCATGAATCCTGGCAATATCATCGCTTCCATATTCGAGTTTATCAATGTGTATAAAACCTCATATAGCGCGCATAGCTGCTATGGCACGGGCGCGAAAGGCTGTGTCACGGTTAGCAATCCGGCGCCAGGTTACGACTTTTCTGAGAAACAGGATCCGAACAATATCGTTACCTTTATCAATGGCAAACTGGTGAAAAAAGAGGAAAGCAAAACGCAGTAGAGGCGCGCCTTGGTTTGCTGGCTCTGGCCAGGGTCAGGTCCGCCATTTGTCTAGGGGCGGGGTCAACCTGACCCCGTTCCCATGCTGGTATTTTGATCGTGCTCAAAGCTTCGGATGTGGCGTTCTACCGACTGTATTCTAAGATGATAAGTTGGCGGGTAAGGGAAATGGTCAACGCGTGTCGTCCGCCTGCCTGATATCAAGTACTGCATACGATATGCCGACTGGGAGAGGGACATGGAGGGTAATGATGCCAAGGTTCAGTTGGAGCGTGAGCGGTTCGAATATGAGAAGCTCAGAAATCAAAATGAATTGAAGTCTACCGTACGCCGGCTGAGTTTGGGGCTGGGCATTGCCGGGGCTATAGTAAGCCTTATTACGGGATCAGTTCAATTTTGGATAGGTAACGATCGGGCCGAAAAAGAAGGGGTTTTTTCTTTGGGTAAAGTATTGCTTGAGCATGGGCCAAAAATCTATTCAACCAATCCAGCGGAACGAACTTTTGTGATTGAGGTCATAAAAATGACTTCCCCGAATAGAAAGGTAACAGATACGATTTTTGCAAAATTTGCTTCGGCTACTAAGGATGTGGAGATTCAGGAGCAGCTTCGAGCTGCGCAGACGATCATTTCGTCGAATACGCAACACCTTGTCGCAAATACTCCTATGCCGATTGGGGGAGGCGAGAAAAAATAGTTCATCCATACACTTTTCCGTACTGGCTAATGAAAGACGCAGCGGAGGTTATCTGTTTACAATTGCTCCGCATGACTCCTTGGCTGAAATAAGCTCCGTCATCTATAAGGTTAATCATCCTAGTTTTAAGCAGAAAGTTTATGAGGGTGATAAAAATTCAGGCTTTTCCATGCAATATGCAGGATGGGGGGCAGTGGACGATGTCACTGCCACCATCACTTTGAAGTCAGGCGCCGTCCAGGTTTCTAATATCGATATGATAAGCGAACTCGGTTGGTAGCTGCGTGCGCTGACTTTTGCGGCGAGGGGTATGCGCCATACGTGGAAGCCGGAGTCAGATCCGCCATTAGTACACGATCTCAGCCTTGGCCGTTTCGATCTGCAGCAAGTTGCGCTTTATTAAATGCTGATATGGCCCGACTCACTGCCCTGCTCGAGACGTGAAAAGCGACGGCGATATGGGCCATGGTAAAAGCGGTTGAGAGATAAGCGCGTGCCATTGCCTCGTCTCTGTTGCTATAGAGGGCTTGATATTGCGCTAGTGTCAGCGTGACAGCGCTGTGCTGCTGTCTTGACGTATCCTCGAATGCATCGGCAGGCTGCATCGCTCAGAAAAAAACTGGCGACAGCTGCGAGTGGGCCGACGTGCCTCTACCGACACCCTCGGGATAAATCGATAATGATGGAGATATCTAGTGAGGGTATTTTTGAGGGTCTCGGCAACTGAGTAACGTGAAAAGCTCTGAAAAATCAAATGTTTAGATTTATTGTTGGCAATCGAGTGGGATAATCTCCCGTCCGGCACCGTAAGGTAATACCGGGTCAATGCAACAGCTAATCCCCTGATTTTTCAGGGGATTTTTTATGCGGGGCCGGAAAACTGTAGCGGCCGGCCAGCAAGTGATCGTATGGCGCTATTGTTTCCGTGGCGACAGCAGTTGCTGGTCGACGCGTATGCTCTACAGCACCATCCGCGCCAGCATGGTTTTAGTCATCTTTTTCAACGATGCGGATCTTCGCGCCGCCCTGGTAGTCCTGCAGTTCCGCTTCGCCATCGATGCGTATATTGCCCTTCAATATCACCTCCACGCTGATATCGACTTTTTTGATGCGAAACGTTTCAATGTCGGTGGGATGTACATCGATTTCCATGGAAATCGAGGCGCCTGGCGCAATTGTGGTGAATTGCGTTTTCAGCGCCGGATTGGCCAGGCCGCGGCGGGCGTAGGTGACGGCGCCCGTATCGGTATCGATGAATTTGACGATCGGGCCCGACTTGCGCAGGTAGTCGAGCGGAAAGCCGATATCGCGGCTGCCATCGTTACGGATGGTGACCAGTATGTCGATCGGCTTGCGCTGATAGACGCAGCCAGCGTTGCCCAGGCATTGCAGGGAAATGGAGAGGGGCGCGTGAGTGCTCGTCATGGTATTGGCTTTCAATGGTAGTGCCATCAGCATGGCATAAATAAGCAGTGTCAGACAATATCGCATCGTATTTTCCTGCCGATTTTTTTGCTCAGCAATTCCTGCGCTTCAATCGCGATATTCCAGCCGTGGCGTTTCAATATCAGTGCGCCTTCTGCATACGACATGATCGATTGCGTCAGGTCTTCCGGCGAGGTGCCGTTGACGTGGCAAACGATGGGCGCGTCGAGTGTGCCGTCCGGCTTGAAATAGCGTACCGTTTCTTCGAACTCCGTGTACGAGTATTCGTCGGGCATGCCGACGCAATGCCCGAATTCATGCGCATACGTGGTCAGTGCCGTTGCCAGCGACACGTTCATGACGTCGCCGGTGACGTTTTCTCGGTCATAGCGCTTGTGGATCTGCGCGTGTAGTGCTGCTGATCGTCGACCCAGAGGACGCGGAAAACCACGGGCAACACTTTTTGCCCGCATTGCGGATCATTGATTTCAAGCCGGAACTTGTTGTTCCAGTTGCCTTCGATGCCGGCCGTCGCGTTTTTCTGCGCCAGCGCTACCACGTTGGCGCGCTGCTTGACGCGCAGCGCCGCCGATTCGGTGCCCTTGTCGCTCTCTTCCAGCGCCTGTCCTGCGGCGTCCAGTACCGGGATGGCCTTGAAACGCACTTCCACCACCACCGGACCGTCCGATTTTGCCGGTATGTACAGCTTGAACCAGATCTTGTCCCTGTATTTGTGTGGCGTGCCGTCGTGCTGGTAAGGCTGCGCATAGCGGCCATACGAGGGGCCGGCGATTTCCTTTTCGTAGTCTTCGATCCAGCAGGCCGGCAGCTTGACCAGTACTTCCTTGCGGCGCTTGTTGTCCACCGGCGTGGTGCTGGAGTCGCCTGCCGGCTTGTATTTTGGTTCCGGCGGGGTGTTTGCCTTGGCCGCCGGCTGTCCTGGCGAACCTGGTACCGGCGCCGGCGCTGAAGAGGGGGCGGGTGCCGATGCCGAACCCTGACCGCCCATCGTTTTCAGCAGCTCGATCACCAGCGCCTCGGCGGCGGCCGCTGCAATCACATGCGTCAAGCCCTTTTCGTCGGTCATGCCACTCTCATAGCTGCCATCTTCGCGCTTGATGCGGTAGGGCTGGCGCGGCATCGGTTCCCCCGTGTCGCGGTCGCGCAGCACAAAGCCTTCGTCGAACAGCTTGATGCGCGTATCGGGCAGTGCCGGCAGCATGCCGGCCGCGCTGGCGCCGCCGTTGAAGACATGCTGGCCGCCCTTGACCGTGAAGTTGCCGGGACACTTAAACGTGATATTGCCGCCCTCTAAGGTGATCGACGATTGCCCGGCCTGCAGCGTGATCTTCTGGTTGGCCTTGATGTCGATGACGTCGTTGACCGAGATCACGGTAATGGCCTTGTCGGCCAGAATTTCCAGTTGCCCCGTATGCGCCTGCAGCGATACCGGGCCGTTGGCGGCGATCACCTGGATGCCGCCGGTGTGGGTAAACAGGGCGCTGGCGCTGGCCGACACGGACGACCAGGTGTGGCCGGCCGTCATGTGCAGGTCCGCCTGCGTGGTCCATTGCAGCTGCTGCGCGGCAAACAGTACGGTCGAGCCGGGCGTGGCCCAGTTGATGCTGGCCGGCGCCTCCATTAGAACCAGGGGCTGGCCGAATTTTTCCACCGGCTGGTCGGTGGCCAGCTTGCGCTCGCCTGCGCTGGCCTTCAGCGCTTCCTGCCCGCCCACGCTGGCCCGGTATCGACCATCCTGCTGGGGATCGATTTGCTTGATCAGGTCCAGCTGGGCCTGTTTCGCTTCCTGGCTGAACAGGGCGGTTTGCTGTTGCGCGGCTTCGGCCAACGACTTGTTCAGTTCGGCTGCGCCTTTCAGCTGGCCCAGCGCTTCCGCAGTGTCGAGCTGGGTAGAAGCTACGCCCGCCCCCGCCTGTGCGCGGGTGGTGGTGGAAATGAGCACGCCTTCGCCGCCGCGCAGCACGGCCCAGGCGTCGGTACGCAGTTCGAAGCCGCTGCCGCGGTAGCTGCCGCGCTGGGCCGTGCCCACGCCTTGCTGTATCAGGTAACCGAGGTTCAGCTGCGTGGCGGCGCTGCTCGTCGCCAGGCGGGTACGCAACTGGCCCGGTGTGTCGTCGATTACCCACTGGTTATGGCCGCCGCCATCGAAATTGTGGCTGTGGATGCCGGAAATGACGCCGGCATGGTTGACGTCCGAATCGACGCCGGCCGCGTAAGGCGGCGTGTCGCTGCCTGTGTAGAGCTGGGCCACCACCAGCGGGCGGTCCATGTCGCCTTCGATGAAATCGACCAGGACTTCGGTGCCGATGCGCGGCGTAAACTGCGAGCCCCAGTTCGGGCCGGCCAGCGCTTCGGCCACGCGCACCCAGGTGCCTGACGCTTCGTTGCCGGGCGCGTTGCCTTGTTGATCCGTGTTGTGCGTCATGCCGCCCGGATTGGCGGCGCTGCCCCGTTGCCAGGCGAACTGGATGCGTACCTGATGGTCGCGTCCGGTGGTGGCCACGCTGTCGGGCAGGCCGACCACCAGTGCCGTTTGCGGCCCCAGCGCGCTGCTGGCCTGGCGCGCGGCGGTGGCGCGCGGCACGATGGCCACGCTGGTGCGCACGCAGCCGAAGGTGTTGCGGTAGGTGCCGGCCTCAAGCTGCCCATCGAGCAGGCTGGCAACGTCGCCCAGGCTGGCTATTGTCGACAGTTTCGACAGCACCGCCGTCAGCGCGCCGCCGGCCGGCCCCAGGTTGTTGCGTGCATGGTGCTCGACCCACAATACGGTGAACTGGTTGGCGCCATCGGCATACTGTTCGTGCTGCAGCAGATCGAAGGCGTGGCCGGCCGCCATGCGCCGCACCGCGCCGGCGCCCGTGAATTGCTTGTTCTCCAGTTCCAGCGCCTGCAGCATGCGCAGGCCGCGCGGATCGGCCGCCGTGCTGTCGGCATGGCGCCGTTCGCCGGCGCCGTCGTACAGCGGCAGGGGCGGCAGTTCGCCCGCCTGCAGGCTCGAGCTGTGTTCGGCGGCCGGCGCCGCCAGCTGCTGCGGGTCCCAGCTGCTGATGCTGACCGCATTGGGCCGCACCTGGCGCCGCGCGCTGAAGCTGTCGATGGCGTCATCGGTATCGCTGGCGCGCACACCGTGAAAGCGCAGGCCGGACACGCCCGGCGTCGCTGGCGCGACGGCCTTGCTGTCGAAAATTACCAGCTTGTGCTTGGCCTGCTGCGCGTCCTGCCGTGCCGCGCCATCCTGCTCGTGCTCGAAGCGCCAGCTCAGGCCTTCGAAGGCGAGCACGCGGGCCAGGAAGGCCAGGTCGCTTTCGCGGTATTGCGTCCAGACCGGACGCGGCGCCAGTTCCTGGCTGACATCGAATTCGAAGCGGACCTGCGGATAGTCGCCGAGCAGTTCCGTAATGAGGTCGCGCGCGTTCTTGTCCTGGAAAATATAGCTGTCGCGGCGCAAGCCCAGCAAGGCCAGGGCAGGTTCCAGGCGCAGCCGGTAGCGCGCCACGCCGCCGTCGGCGCCGGCAAAGGCGCAGTCCGTGCACAAGCCGTGCCAGGCACGCCAGCTGCCGTCGGGCTGCAGCAGCTTGAGCGTGATTTCTTCGCCGAGAAAGCTGGCCAGGTCCAGGCCAGCTGCCGTGCTCAAGGCATCGACTTCGAAGCGGAACAGCTCATTGACCGCCTCGCGGCCCGTCACCTGCTCGGCCATCAGCGATTCGGGCAAGTTCGATGCCTGCGCCGTGGCCAATGTGATCAGCCGCGCATGCTGGGACAGGCCGGTGCCGAACATGCCCTGGGCAGTTTCTGTCGTCGCCAGGCCGCTCATTACGGCAACGTGATGGTCAGGTTGGCCGTGCGTGGCGCCAGCTTGACGATATCGCTGTAGGCGTTCATCTGCTTTTCGGTATTTTTGGCCAGCATGGTGCGCAGGCCCAGGTAACCCAGTGCGCAGATCAGCGCGAATACCGAGCACAGTACCCACAGCGGCACATCGTTGCGCAACTTGTGCGCAATCTGGTCGGGGCGTTCCGCATGCGGCGCAAAGCCGGCTTTCCTGCCTTTCATCTGGGCGATTTCGTCACCCACGCGTGCCGTCAGGTAGGCCAGCTTTTCCGAGCCTTCCAGGATGTACCTCCCCTGAAAGCCGAGCAGCAAGCACATGTGGAACACTTCCAGCGCCTGCAGGTGGGCGCTGCCGCGCGCGCGCAGCGCTTCGAGCCGTATGAAGAAGTTCTCGCCGGCCAACTGGTCGCCGAACAGCACCAGCTGCAGCGGGCGGCGCGCCCAATCGTCGCGGATGGGATACGGCGAGCGCAGGATGATTTCGT
This sequence comes from Janthinobacterium sp. TPC_1, assembly GCF_056037845.1. Lineage (NCBI taxonomy): Bacteria > Pseudomonadati > Pseudomonadota > Betaproteobacteria > Burkholderiales > Oxalobacteraceae > Janthinobacterium > Janthinobacterium sp. TPC_1. The sequence continues at coordinate 4,299,586 of NZ_CP195157.1, forward strand.
CGACAGCCGCGCAAAATGCATACTTGGCGGCATCGATATCATCGGCCGAGGCACCATGTTTTCTCCGCGCGTGCCCAAACTCGTCGAGAAACTGCGTCATCTTTCTGATGAAGTCGGCATTGTCTTGCGGGCCGCTGCCATTTTTCAGCATGAACAGCGCGTAGAAGCCGTCGTACATCAGATCCGTCAGCGTGTGTTCGCTACCCGGGCCGGTCGGTACGCTCGATGCGTAAGCGGCGGAGCCGCCGGACATCAGGGAAGGGGCGTTTGCATTCATCGTTTATCTTCAGGAAGTGATGGCGACAAGTTCAAGTTTCAGATCCCGCATGCCGGACGGAACGTAGATCGAGATCGACTGGGCCTGCAGCATGCGCTCGTACATCTGGCCCTTCGCTTCGACGGTGAAGTAGTAGGTATCGGGCCGTACCGGCACGGCGGCCGGCACCTGCGGCGTGTGCTGCAGGCGCACGCCGGGCAGGGCCGACAGCACGAATTTTTCCACGTCGTCCGGCGCGCCGATCTTGAAGCGCAGCGGGACCACGTCCACCAGTTCCACGCCCGGCATGTCGGCCGAGACGCCCAGGTAAAACGCCGTTTTGTCGTCGATCTTGCCCGAGTCGAGCTTGCCGTGATGGTAAGACGGCTTGACTTCGCTCAATGCAATGGCGAAATATTTTGAAGAGATCACCGTGTCGAGCAGTTCGCGGATGATCGCGTGCAGGCGCGCGAACGATGGTCCCGGATCGGCGTGCTGATAGGCCGGCAGGTCGGCCAGCGCATGGGTTTTCGAGAATGTCATCAGCGCACCGGCCAGCGCCAGCAGCGCTTCGTACAAACGCTCCGGGTGCAGCGCCGGATGGTGGAAATAGTGGCTGAGCGAGGCAAACGCCGAACTGGCCGTGTGCAGCAGCCAGAACGAGGACATGTCGCCGGAACGAAATTCGATCACATTCTTGCTCGGTTCGCGATGGTGGCCGTACAGGGCGTTGACCTTCGCCTGCAGCGCATCGATCAGGCGGCGCAGTTGCAGGAACAGCAGCGGCGCGCCGCGGATCGACAGGCTCGGCGGCACGAATGACGGGTCGGGCTCGAAGCCGCCGGTCGACAGGCGCCGCAGGCGCAGCAAGGGAAAATTCACATACGAATCGCGTGGTTCCGATTCGGCCACCAGGCGCAGCGATTTTTGCAGGTAGGCCAGTTCGGCCTGCGCGGCATGGGTGTACAGGTCGGGCGTTTCCAGGTTGGCCTGGCCGTAGCGCGCCGCGCTGTTGGGCTGGTCGGACGCGGCAAAATTGCCGCCGAAATGCTTGAAGGCGGGCAGGGCGGCATAAAACGTGACGGTTTGCTGCGATTGCAGCAGCTTGCCCAGGTCCACGGCTTCGGGCAACTCGTCGGCGCCGGGAGCGTTGTAGATTTCGCCGTCCTGGAACACCAGCGACAGTTCCAGCAGCCGCAGGGTGTTATTGCTCAGCGCATCGCGGTCGATCTGCACGTGGTTGACCCCCCAGGCATAGGGATGCAGCGCCTTGATGCTTTCGTGCAGGCGATGTTCATGGTACTGGTCTGCTGCTGGAAATGCTGGGGGCGCAGAAACAGGCCTTCACCCCATAACAATTTACTTGTAATGCTCATCGATTGCCTTTTTCCGAGGAAGTCAAAGCGCGGAGAACGCTGACGCTCGCGGGCTGTCGTGCAGCGCGGTCGCCATGTTGCCGGTGCGTCCAATCATCTAATCTTTGCAATAAAATTATGTGCTTTTTTCGCAACTGCAACAACATTAACATTATCTGAAAGAAAGGTGCGTACGGTACGTTTTCCGCATGGCTGCTGCCTTAGTGGCCGATCGGAATGTGAGTTTTCGCGTATTTTCTATTGAACGGAGTCAATATTAAATCCGTGTTAGTCTCGCAAAAATAAGAATTTAGCAACTATAAATTGCAACATTTTTTTAATGAACGCGTCATCTTTTTTGAGGGAAATCAGACCATGTCTCGCCAATCCACATTCCATTTTTTTGCCGCGGTTGCTTGCGCATTGACGCTCAGTGCCTGCAGCACCGCACCCGCGGTCAAGACGCCGCCGCCGCCGCCCTCGCTCGACGAGCTGATGGCAAAGGCGACCCAGGCTGCCAGTTCGGGCAACAACGAAGCGGCTATGGGTTTGTGGAAACAAGCTGCTGTCGAATTTCCAGCCGATAAGAATCCATGGGTTCGCATGGCCCAGACCCGTTATGAGGCGGGCCAGTACGGCGACGCCATCATCAATGCCCAGGAAGTGCTGGTGCGCGACCCTGCCGACAAGTTGGCCAACAGCGTCATTGCGATCAGCGGACTGCGCTTGTCGACGCGTGCATTGGCTGACCTGAGCCGTCAGAACAATCTGTCCGGCCCGCTGCGCACCGAATCGCAGGATCTGGCCAAGCTGTTGCGTGAAAGCCTGGGCGAAACCGTGCTGGTGCCGGCGCCGGCCGCGGCGCAGGCGCGCGACAAACCGCCGCGTCCGTCGCGCAAAGGGCAGGCCAAGGCTGCCGAAAGCAGCGCCAATCCTTTCGATGGGTTGAAGTAAACTGAGGCAGTAAAGAAATTATCAGGGGCATCGCCGATGCCGTCGATTATTCGTAAAGGGATGATGTCATGTCAAAAAAAGAAAGTGTTCAAAAACGCCTGCAAAAGGTCCGTCCGCCACGCGTGCAGATGACGTATGACGTGGAAATCGGCGATGCGATTGAAAACAAGGAACTGCCCTTTGTGATGGGCGTCGTGGGCGACTTCGGCGGCAATTCCGAAGTCGAGCAAAAACGGCTGAAGGACCGCAAGTTCATCGGTATCGACCGCGACAATTTCGACGAGGTGCTCAAGGGGGTCGAGCCGCGCGCCGCGTTCGGCGTTTCCAACGAGCTGAGCGATGAAGGCGGCCAGTTGCGGGTCGACCTGCGCTTCAAGTCGCTCAACGACTTCCGTCCCGAGGCGGTGGTCGAACAGGTGGCACCGCTGCGACGGCTGCTCGAAGCGCGCACCAAGCTGGCGGACCTGCGCAACAAGCTGGCCGGCAACGACAAACTGGAAGATATCCTCAACGACGTGCTCAACAGCACTGAAAAGCTGGCCCAGCTGGAACAGCAATCCACCGCCAAGAAAGGCTGATCCCATGTCCGCTCAACTGACCCCCGCGTCCGGCGCCGCCGCGACCACCGATATCGGCTTGCTCGACCAGATCGTCGAGCAAAGCAAGGTTGCCAAATCCAGCGTCGAGCATGCACGCGCCAAGGATCTGATTTCAGAACTGGTCAGCCAGGTGATGGACGGCACCGTCGTGGTGTCGGATAACCTGGCCGCCACCATCGATGCGCGCGTTGCCGAGCTGGACCGACTCATTTCGCGCCAGCTCAGCGTTATCCTGCATGCGCCCGAATTCCAGAAGCTGGAAAGCAGCTGGACGGGCCTGCATCACCTGGTTGACAACACGCCCACCGGCACCAATCTGAAGATCAAGCTGCTCAACGCCACCAAGCGCGAGCTGGTGCGCGATTTCCAGGGCGCGCTGGAGTTCGACCAGTCGACCATGTTCAAGAAAGTGTATGAAGAAGAGTTCGGCACCTTCGGCGGTGCTCCGTTCGGCGCGCTGCTGGGCGACTTCGAATTCACGCGCCAGCCCGAAGACATGTATTTCCTCGAACAGATGTCGCATGTGGCCGCTGCTGCCCACGCGCCCTTCATTTCGGCCGCATCGCCCGAGCTGTTCGGTCTTGAAAGTTATGCCGACCTCGGCAAACCACGCGACCTGGCGAAGGTGTTCGATACGGTCGAGTACGCGAAGTGGAAGTCGTTCCGCGAATCGGAAGATGCGCGCTACGTCGGCCTCACGCTGCCGCGCTACCTTGGTCGGCTGCCGTTCAATCCGGCCGATGGCGCCACCGTCGACGGCTTCAATTTCGTCGAGGATGTCGATGGCACCAACCACCAGAAATATCTGTGGTGCAATGCAGCCTACGCCTTCGGCGCCAAGCTGACGGCGGCCTTCGACGACTACGGCTGGTGCGCGGCGATCCGCGGCGTGGAGGGCGGCGGCCTGGTCGAGGACTTGCCGACCCATACCTTCAAGACCGACGAAGGCGAAGTGGCGCTGAAATGCCCGACCGAGATCGCCATTACCGACCGGCGCGAAAAGGAGCTGAGCGACCTGGGTTTCATCTCGCTGGTGCATTGCAAGAACACGGATTACGCGGCGTTCTTCGGCGCCCAGTCGGCGCAGAAGGCCAAGAAATACAACACCGATTCCGCCAATGCGAATGCGGTGCTGTCGTCGCAGCTGCAATACATCTTTGCCGTCTCGCGCATCGCCCATTACATGAAGGCCATGATGCGCGACAAGATCGGCAGCTTTGCCGCCGCGTCCAACGTCGAAGATTTCCTCAACCGCTGGCTGATGCAATACGTGTTGCTCGACGATAACGCCAGCCAGGAACAGAAGGCCCAGTTTCCTCTGCGTGAAGCATCGGTGCAGGTGTCGGAGGTGCCTGGTCGTCCGGGCGTCTATCGCGCCATTTCCTTCTTGCGTCCCCATTTCCAGCTCGATGAGCTGTCCGTTTCACTCCGTTTGGTCGCGGAGCTGCCGCAATCGACCAAATCCTGATTTTTTTTATAAACAACCGAAAGGAATGACATGGCAATCGACGTTTACTTGCAAATTGATGGTATCAAAGGCGAATCCACCGACACCTCCCATAAAGATTGGATCGAATGCAAGTCGGTCCAATGGGAAGTGCTGCAACCGAAGTCCGCTACTGCCTCGACGGGCGGCGGCCATACCGCCGAGCGTACCGAGCACAAGGATATCGTGGTGGCCAAGCTGGCCGACCTCGCCACGCCGCTGCTGCTGCAAAATTGCTCGTCCGGTAAAACGATCCCGAAAGCCAAGTTCGAATTCCTGCGCGCTGACGGCCAGGGCGAGCGCATCAAGTACTTCGAGATCGAGTTGGAAAACGTGCTGATCAGCAGTGTGGCGCCGTCCGTCGCACCTGGCGACATCCTCGGCGAAAACCTGTCGATCAAGTATTCCAAGGTCAAGTGGAAATACACGCAGCAAAAAGTGGGCGGTGGCTCCGGCGGCAATACCTCCGGCGGTTGGGATCTGTCGGCCAACAAGACGATTTGATCGACAACGGCCCTTGCCGGATGAAGCCGTTCCGGCCAGCTGCCGGCGCTGACTCCGGCTTGTGCCTGCGCGACTGAGTTTCCTGCATCAAAGGGCCGCCGCAGGCCGCCCTTTTTTTCATACTACTGCCAAGCACAGGATACCGATGAAGGGTTTTACGCCGGGATTGTTCGACCGCCTGATGGACACACCTGTCCAGGGCGCTTCCAGCAGCACCGTCTCGCGCCTGTCGCTGGAAGACTTGAAAGACACCGTGGCGCGCGACCTGGAGGCGCTGCTCAACACGCGCACCGTGATACCGGAAGCGCTGCTGAAAAAATTTCCCGAATGCGGCCGCTCGATCGTCACCTACGGCCTCAATGACTTCGCCGGCCTGAGCTTGTCGAGTTCCGACGACCGCGCATATATCTGCCAGTGCCTGGAAAAAGCCATCGCGCGGCATGAGCCGCGCCTGCGCAGCGTGCGCGCTTCGCTGGAAATCCAGGAAGGCTCGATTAACCGCCTCAATTTCGCCATCACCGCGTTACTGGTGGTGCACTCGGCGCAGGAACCCGTCAACTTCGACGCCATCCTGCAGCCATCGAGCCTGCATTACACGATCAGCAAGGCGCGCCGTGCTGCGCAAGGAGCCTGAACTTGGAAGAATTGTTACCGTATTACGAACGCGAGCTGGGTTTCCTGCGCCGCTATTCGCGCGAGTTTTCCGAGCGCTACCCGAAGATCGCCGGGCGCCTGCTGATCGGCGGCGAAGTCTGCGAAGACCCGCATATCGAGCGCATGATCCAGTCCTTCGCGCTGCTCAATTCGCGCATCTCGAAACGCCTCGATGACGATTACCCCGAATTTACCGAGGCGTTGTTCGAGGTGCTGTATCCGCACTACCTGCGGCCGTTTCCTTCGTGCTCGATCGCGCGCCTCGACTACAGCGGCGCGGCGGCGCAGCTGACTGCCGCCACCGAGATCGCGCGCGGCACCGAACTGGCGACGCGTCCCGTCAAGGGCGTCGCGTGCACTTTCCGCACCGCCTATCCCGTCACCGTGGCGCCGCTGGCGCTGACGCATGCGGCATTTTTCGCCATCATCGACGCGCCCGAGCAAATGCAACTGCCGCCCAACGCCACTTCCAGCGTCAGCATCGTCATCGAAGCGACCGCCGAGCAGATCTCGCTGGCGCAGCTGGGCGTGGCGAAGCTGCGCGTGTTCATCGATGGCGAACCCTCGTTTTGCGCGGCGCTGCGCGACGCGCTGTTCATGCGCACGGTCAAGGCCTATGTGGAAGCTGATGACAGCGGCCGCTGGAGCGCGCTGGCGCAGGTGCCTGTCAGCATCGCCGGTTATGCCGAGGACGATGCGCTGATCCCGTTTTCGGCCCGATCCCATCCGGCCTACCGGCTGCTGACCGAATACTTCTGTTTTCCGGAAAAATTCAATTTCTTCGACATCGACCTGGCCGCGCTGTGCGCGCCGCTGCCGTCCGGCTGCCGGCGCATCACGCTGCACCTGGCCCTGGCCGGCCTGCGCACCGATTCGAATACGGCGCGCATGCTGGGCACCATGTCGACCAACAACCTGCTGCTGGGCTGCACGCCGGTGGTCAACCTGTTCCGCCTGCGCGGCGAACCGATCCGGTTGACGCACACGGCCGCCAGCTATCCGGTGCTGGCCGATGCGCGCCGCGCCTACGCCTTCGAGGTGCACGCAATCGAGTCGGTCAAGCTGGTGCGCCAGACGCCGCAAGGGGAGTCGGTCACCGAATTTCGTCCTTTCTATTCGCTGCGCCACGGCCAGACACCGGCCAGGGATGGCCATTACTGGGTGATGCGGCGCGATGACACCATCAGTGAAAAAAGTCCCGGCTACGAGACCGAGATTTCCATCGTCGACATCGATTTCGATCCGGCCGCGATTGAAACGGATACCCTGAGCCTGGAGCTGAGCTGCACCAACCGCGACCTGCCGGCGCAACTCACCTATGGCCTGCGCGGCGGCGACCTGTTCCTGGAAGGCGGATCGAGCGTGCGCAGCATCCACTTCCTGCGCAAGCCGACCGAGTCGCACCGCTTCGAGCGGGGCCGCGGCGCGCACTGGCGGCTGATCTCGCACCTGTCGCTGAACCATCTGTCGCTGTCGGGCAGCGGCCTGGAAGCGTTCCAGGAGATGTTGACCCTGTATGACTTGCCCCGTTCGGCGACCTCGCAGCGGCAGATCAGCGGTATCGCGGCGATCGACCACAAGGCGGCCAATGCCTGGCTGCCTGGCAATCCCTTCGCCTGCCTGGTGCGTGGAATCGAGGTGCGCCTGACGCTGGACGAAGAAGCGTTTGTCGGCAGCGGCATCCATGCGTTTGCCCATATCGTCGAGTGTTTTCTCGGCCTGTACGTGCATGCCAACAGTTTCACGCAACTGGTGGTGCTGTCGAAAAAATCGGGAGAGGAGTTGTTGCGATGCAAACCACGCAGCGGCGATTTGAGCCTAGTGTAATCGAGCGCCTGTTCGCCGAGCCTTACCGCTTCCAGTACTTCCAGGCGGTGCGCATGCTCGAACTCTGGCTGGTGCGCAACGGCATGGCGCGCGAGGGCGCGGTGGCCAACTTCCTGCGCTTTCAAAATTCGGTGTCGCTCAGTTTCGCGCCCAGCCAGCTTGAAGCGGTGCAGGCCGAACCGCGCGAGCTGGGCGCCCTGGCGGGTGACATGCGCGCACTGGGCGAGGCCGTGCGGCGCGCCGAGCTGAAATACATCCGCCTCACGCCGGCCTTCATGGGTTTTCTTGGCGTGGCCGGGGCGCTGCCGGCCCATTACACGGAACGCATCGCCGCGCACCAGCTGTACGAGAAAGACGCGGGGCCGCGCGCCTTTCTCGACACCTTTTCCAACCGCGCGCTGGCGCTGTTCTACGAAGCGTGGCGCAAGTACCGCCTGGAGCTCAAGTATCAGCTCGATGGCAAGGACAAGTTCCTGCCGCTGCTGCTGTCGCTGGCGGGCCTGGGCCATGAGTCGCTGCGCCGGCGCCTGTACGACGATGGCGACGGCGTGCTCGACGAGTCGGTGGGATTTTTTGTCGCCGCCATGCGGCACCGGCCGCCATCGGCGGTGGCGATGGGTCAGGTATTGTCCGCGTATTTCGGCCAGCCGATCAAGGTGATCCAGTTCGTTGGCTGCTGGTACGACGTGCCGCGCGACCAGCAAAGCAGCCTGGGCGGCATAAACGCCATGCTCGGTTCGACCGCGCTGGTCGGCGCGCGCGTCTGGCAGCGCGATCTGCGCATGCGGCTGGTTGTCGGCCCCCTGGCGCGTGCCCATTTCGACGCCTTCCTGCCGGGCGGGGCGGCGGCGCGCGCGCTGGAAAAAATGCTCACCATGTTTACCGGCCTGTGCCTCGAATACGAAGTGCAGCTGTGCTGCGCGCGCCGACGACGTGCATGGCGTCACGCTGGAGCAGCCACGCAGCGGCGGGCGGCTGGGCTGGGACAGTTTCCTGATCACCGCCGGTGCCGCGCAGGACCGCGGCGACGTGCGCTACGAACTGCATGCGCTGGCATGAACCATTTTCTTTTTTTATCCGTTTCCATACAAGGACCTTCGCCCCATGAGCATCAACCTCAAGACGCTGATCAGCAAGCTCAATGACACCAGCCGCACCGCCGCCACCCGCGCCGCCGGCATCTGCGTCGGCCTCGGGCAATACGAGGTCGACCTGGAACATTTGTTCCTGGCCCTGCTGGAGCAGCCGGCCAGCGACTTCGCGCTGATCGCCCGCCACAGCGGCATCAGCGTCAGCATGCTCGAAGCGGACCTGCAGGCCGAAGTGGCGCGCCTGCAGACCGGCAATGCGCGCACCCCCGTGTTTTCGTCCAGGCTGCCGAAGCTGTTTGAAAACGCCTGGCTGATCGCCTCGCTCGACGTGCAGGCCGGCCGCCAGGCCAGCATCCGCAGCGCCCATCTGCTGCAGGCGCTGCTGACCGACCCTGAACTGGCCCAGCTGGCGTACCGCGGTTCGAAACTGTTCAACAAATTCAAGCTCGACGACCTGAAACACAATCTCGACAAGATCACGCAAGGCTCGCAGGAGGCGGCCGGCGCCCCGGCGGCCGATGGCGAGGCGGGGGAGGGCGGCGAGGGAGGAGGAGACCCCGTCGGCGAACTCGAAGGACGCGCGGCCGCATCGAAAACCCCGGCGCTGGACCAGTTCACCACCAACCTGACGGCGCGCGCGCGCGACGGCAAGGTCGATCCGGTGATCGGGCGCGACGCCGAGATCCGCCAGGCGATCGATATCCTGATGCGCCGCCGCCAGAACAATCCCATCCTGACGGGCGAGGCGGGCGTGGGCAAGACTGCCGTGGTGGAAGGGCTGGCGCTGCGCATCGCGCTGAACGACGTGCCCGACGTGCTGAAGGGCGTCGAGATCCATACGCTGGACATGGGCCTGCTGCAGGCCGGCGCCAGCGTCAAGGGCGAGTTCGAGAACCGCCTGAAGAACGTCATCGACGAAGTCAAGAAAAGCCCGCACGCCATCATCCTGTTCATCGACGAAGCGCATACCATGATCGGCGCCGGAGGCACGGCCGGCCAGAACGACGCGGCCAACCTGCTCAAGCCGGCCTTGGCGCGCGGCGAGCTGCGCACGATTGCCGCCACCACCTGGGGCGAATACAAGAAATATTTTGAAAAGGACGCCGCGCTGGCGCGCCGCTTCCAGGTCGTCAAGATCGAAGAACCCAGCGAAGAACTGGCCTGCGCCATGTTGCGCGGCATGGCGCCGCTGATGGAAAAGCATTTCAATGTGCGCGTCTACGACGAAGCCATCACCGAAGCGGTACGCCTGTCGCACCGGTACATCTCGGGCCGCCAGCTGCCCGACAAGGCCATCAGCGTGCTCGATACCGCCTGCGCCAAGGTGGCGCTGGGCCAGAACGCGACGCCGGCCTTGCTGGAAAACCTAGTCAAAAGGCTGGACCGCATCGACGCCGAAGTCGCGACGCTCGAGCGCGAGGAAAAGAGCGGCGGGAAGCACCCGGCGCGCCTGACAGACTTGCGCGCGCAGCGCAGCGGCGCCGCCGGCGAGCATGCGGCCCTGGCCGCGCGCTGGGAAAGCGAAAAGGCGCTGACGGGGAAAATCAAGGCGGCGCGCCAGGAGCTGGAAAGCGCCGGCGCCGGCCAGTCCGGCACGAAACCGGATGCCAGCCAGGCGGGCGACCTGCAGGCCTTGCTCAAGGACTTGCGCGCGCTGCAGGGCGAAACGCCGATGGTGCCAGTGCAGGTCGACGGCCACGTGGTGGCGGAAATCGTCGCCGGCTGGACCGGCATCCCGCTGGGCAAAATGGTCAAGGATGAAATCCGCACGGTGTTGAAGCTGAAGGACATGCTGGAAGAGCGCGTGCTGGGCCAGTCGCATGCGATCGAGGCGGTGGCGCAGCGCGTGCGCACCTCGCGCGCCAACCTCGATGACCCGAACAAGCCGAAGGGCGTGTTCCTGTTCGTCGGCCCGTCCGGCGTGGGCAAGACGGAAACGGCGCTGGCGCTGGCCGACGTGCTGTATGGCGGCGAACGCAAGCTCATTACCATCAACATGAGCGAATACCAGGAAGCGCACAGCGTGTCGGGCCTGAAAGGCTCGCCGCCCGGCTACGTCGGCTATGGCGAAGGCGGGGTGCTGACCGAAGCCGTGCGGCGCAACCCGTACAGCGTGGTGCTGCTCGACGAAGTGGAAAAAGCCCACCCGGACGTGCTCGAACTGTTCTTCCAGGTCTTCGACAAGGGCGTGATGGAGGATGCCGAAGGGCGCGAGATCGACTTTAAAAATACCATCATCATCCTGACCTCGAACGTCGGTTCGAGCATCCTGATGCAGGCCTGCCTGAACGTGGCGGCGCCAGACCTGCCGACGCCGGAACAGCTGGAGGAAAAGCTCCGCCCGCAACTGGTCAAGAACTTCAAGCCGGCCTTCCTGGGGCGCTTGAAAGTGATCCCGTTCTATCCGATCTCGGACGATGTGCTGGTCAATATCATCGGCCTGAAACTGGGCAAGATCGCCCGGCGCATCGCGGTCAATCACAAGGCCGAATTCAGCCACGACGAAGCGCTGGTCGAGGCCGTGCTGGCGCGCTGCACCGAAGTCGATTCGGGTGCGCGCAATGTCGACAATATCCTCAACGGCACCGTGCTGCCCGAGATCGCCGAGTCGGTGCTGGCCAAAATGGCCGAAGGCGCCGCGATCACGAAAATCAAGGTCAGCGCCAGCAAGCAGGGGCAGTTCAAGTACACCATCAAGTAGAAGGAGCCGTATTTCATGGCTGAGTTGCAACAGGAACTGGAAAACATGTTCGCGGGAGTGGGCCAGCACGCCAGGCTGCTCAAGCTCGACACGCCGCTTGGCGCCGACGTCCTGCTGGCGCAGCGCGTCCATGCGGTCGACCGCGTGAGCCAGGGATACGACTATATCGTCGATCTGCTGTCGCTCGACGGCGCGCTGGAACTCAAGCAGCTGATCGCCCAGGAAGTGACCTTGTGGGTACTGCAGCCGGACGCCAGCTACCAGCCCGTCCACGGTTACGTACACACGGCCAGGAAGCTGGGCAGCGACGGGCAGCTGTCGGCCTACCAGATCGCTTTTGCCAGCTGCCTGCATTTTCTCAAGTTCCGCAAGGATGCGCGCATCTGGCAGAACAAGGGTGCCGACGACATCATCGCCGACGTGCTGGGCGGCCATCCGCAATGCCAGGGCAAGTTCAGGTTCGACCTGAACCAGGCGGTGCGCCAGCGCTCCTACTGCACGCAGTACGAGACGGACTGGCAATTTGTCATGCGCATGCTGGAAAGCGAAGGCTGGTACGGCTATGTCGAACAGGCGGCCGATGGCAGCGGCCATCAGTGGATCATCACCGATTCGGTGCAATCGCTCAAGCCGCTGCAGCCCGGGCAGATCGCCTTTCACCGTGCCGATGCCACCGAGGAACTGGACAAGATCGTCCAGTGGGGCGGCGCCCGCACGCTGTCGAACAGCCAGCTGGCGACCCGCACCTACGACTACAAGGCGCCTCGCAGCGGTCAGCAGAATGCCGTGCAGATCTTGCCAGGGCACGGCAGTATTCCATCGCAGCTCGAGGTCTATGAATATACGGGCGCCTACAGCAGCGCCGACACCGAGCACGGCGCGGAACAATCGCGCATCCGGGTGCAGGAGTGGGAATCGCGCATCAAGCGGTTTTTTGGCACCTCGGGCGTGCGCCGGCTGCCGGTGGGCTGCTGGTTTACCTTGCTCGACCATCCGGCCCACGCCGAAGAGGCGGCCGAGGAGCGCCAGTTCATCGTGCTGGGCGTGGAATGGGCGATCGAAAACAACTTGCCGCTGTCAGGCATGCAACAGGATTTTTCGGGCAGCCTGAAAGGCCGGCTGCTGCAGTTCAAGGAAGAGGCGGGCCTGAACCGTGCCGGCCTGGCCCAGCCCGGCGCCGGCGATGAGCGCACCGGCCACTGCTTCAACCGCTTCGAAGTGCAGCGCCGCAGCGTGGAATACCGCAGCGCCTGCGTGCACGCCAAGCCGGTCATGCATCCGCAGACGGCCACCGTGGTCGGTCCGGCCGGCGAGGAAATCCATACCGATGCGCTGAACCGCGTGAAGGTGCGCTTCCACTGGGATCGCCTCAATCCCGGCGACGAAAAGGCCTCGTGCTGGGTGCGCGTCAGCTATCCGAATGCCGGCGAGGGATACGGCGCCGTGCATGTGCCGCGCGTGGGCCAGGAAGTGATTATCACCTTCCTGGACGGCGACGTGGACCGGCCCATCATCACGGGCCGCATCTACAACGGCGAACAAGCGCCGCAATGGCATACCGATGGACGCGTGTCGGGCTACAAATCGAAGGAATACAAGGGCGCCGGCTTCAACCAGCTGGTAATGGACGACACACCGAGCAGAACCGGGTGCAACTGTACAGCAGCAATACCCATGCGCAGCTCAACCTGGGCTACCTGGTAGGGCAGCAGGGCAATCAGCGCGACGGCTTTTTCGGTTCCGGCTTCGCCCTCAATTCGGATGCGTATGGCGCCATCACCACGCAAAAGGGACTGTACATCAGCACCTATGGCCGGCCCGGCGGGCGCGGCTCGCAGCTCGACGTGCGCGAGGCATACGATCAGCTGACGCAGGCGCACGAGCTGGCGCAAAACCTGTCGGACGTGGCGGAAAAGTCCAGTGCCGAGGCACTGCCGGGGCAGCAGGCGTTCCAGCAATTCATCGACGCGACCCAGGCGCAATACGACGGCGCCGGCCAGCAGGGCGCCAACCGCTTCGCCGAACCGGTGCTGCTGGCGGCGTCGCCGGCCGGCATCGGCCTCGCCACGCCGAAGAGCACGCATCTGCACAGCGGCGAGCAGGTCACCATGTCGTCGGGCGAGGATACCAATTGGCTGTCGGTAAAAGCCTGATCGCCAGCGTCAAGGAGAAGATCAGCCTGTTTGCCTATAACGCGGGCATCAAGCTGTTCGCCGCGAAAGGAAAGGTCGAGATCCAGGCCCACGGCGGCGACATCGACATCATCGCCCAAAAAGTATTGCGCCTGCTGTCAGCCACCGACCGCATCGAAATTTTCGCCAAGAAGGAGATCATTCTCGGCGCCGATGGCTCGGCCATCAGGATCAACGGCGCGGGCATCACCGACATGACGAGCGGCCAGCGCATCAGCCATAACGCCGACTTCTCGATGCCCGGCCCGAAGACCATGCCGTATGCGCTGCCGGTGCTGCCCATGGAAGTCTGCATGGAATGCCTGAAAAAGCGCGCAAAACAGCGTACGGCCTTCGTCAACAAAGGATCGCAACGATGACATTTTCATCGCTGGAATACATAAAGGATAGAACATCATGAGGCACGACAAACGAGATATGTCCGGCAAGTCATTGCAGCCACTGCTGTCAGGCCGGCGCAGTGTGCTGGGCTTGATAGGACTGGGTGTGATGATGCCGCTTGCGGCTTTCGGACAAAAAAATAAAACCACGAAAAAGGCGGCCGCGGCGCGTGGCGCAGTGCGGCCGCAGGGAGTCTGCAAGGAATGCCTGCAAAAGCGCGCAAAACAGCGCTCCGCCTTCGTCAACAAAGGACCTCAACGATGAAATTTTTACCTCTGGATAAGGCTTCGTTTGAAGCAAACCTGGCAAGTGCGCTCGACAATCGTGAACTGAGCTGTTATGCCATTGTCGACCAGGCGCAGGACGGCACGCTGCTGGCGCGCTTTGAAAAAGAGCAGATCAGCATGCGCAGCAAGTGCCTGCTGCCAGCGGCGCTCGGATCCGACACGGAAGCGTATGCGCCCCATCTGGTGGCGTTGTCGCCACTGGCCGCCGATACCGAAGCGTGGCCGGAAATCGCGCAAGGCGCCGCCAGCCATCCCGCCAGCCTTACGCTGCTGGCAAGTACTGATGATTTCGACACGCTGTGGGAAAGCCTGGCGGCGTTTACCGAGATACTGCTGCCGGACGGCACCGACATGATTTTTGCCTTCTGGGACCCGGCCATCCTGGGTACCCTGATGGGACAGAAAAGCGATCTGACTTTGCACGTAGGCGTGCCGGCGCTGACCGTTTCCCAGCGCGAGCGCCTGCTGCAGGGCATACAGGCATGGTGGTACTGGGACCGCGAAGGCCATCCGCAGCAGATACTGCCAGGCGAAAACGACAACGGTCTGCCGCCCCATCAGGTGACCTTGCCGCTCAAGCTGGCCCAGGTGCAGGTCGACATGCTGGTCGAAGCGGGCATGCCGGACCAGCTTTTGTCGATGCTGCAGGAGAACCAGCCGCAGCTGCTGATGGATATTCCACGCGCGCAGCACTACCGCCTCGTGCAAAAACACCTGTTAGCCGCGCGCAAACTGAAGCTGTTCGGCATGCGCGACATTCTGAACTACATCTCTCGCCGCCCTGATCTACGGCGACAAGCTCCAGACCAACCCGGCCATTGCGTCACTGCTGGCGCAGGTCAAGGCCGGCGAAATCAGCTTTGAAGCCGCCATGGACCAGTTTCCATGAGTATCTGGAAACAAGAAGCAAGGACGCCAGGCCGTCGGCTGGCGCTCGGATTGATCGCGTGCGGTTTGATACTGCCGCTGGCGGCGTGCGGGCAAGCGGTAAGGAAAGAGATATGGCTGAATGTGGAGGTTATCTCTTATATTGATCATGTCATTACCAACATTTTTTTTAACGGTACGCCCCTGGGTGTGATGAATCGGTATGGTGCTACGGGAACTATTGCTGGTGTCCAGATCCCGTTCGGCGTTCAGGCATTGCAATGGGAGTTGGATGGGCCAAGGGGTACTCCGCGCATTGGCGAGGTGGTGACCGCTAAGGGGCCGCTGGTGATTTCTCCGGAACAGATACCGCCAGGAACGCGCTATCTTGGCATACATCTTTACCCCGACGATACGGTCGAGTTCACCTTTGCTGAGGGCATACCAGAGCTAACAGCCAGAGGCCAAAAAATTCTTGCTGACAGAAAGAAATAGTATGGGTGCAAGGGTGCAAGGGTGCAGGAACGCGGCAACTCAAAAATTGGCACCTTCGCCGCGAAGCAGGCGTCACGCCACCAGGGTGATTGCACTGGGCTGGCAATCTCGCTGGTGGACTGCGGTCATGTCTTGCGGAAAGAAATTGGTTGACGTGGAGATGTTCTCTTACCTAGGCAAGCTGATACATGAAACAGGGCGGTAGGTGTCCACGCCTGCAGCCGTGATATCGCTGCGGTGAAAACCGGCACGAGACTGCATTGAAATGATAGCTAGCGGCACACTTGGTCACACACACAGCATAAGGGCGAAACATCATGACAGGCGACGAACGAGATTTGGTTATTCATAGGTCACGACTATTGCTATCAAGTCGGCGGAGTGCCATCGGCTTGATAGGTTTGGGTTTGATGATGCCGCTTGCGGCTTGTGGGCAAGGAAAGAAAACAATGCAAAAAGAAACAACACTCCATGTAGAAGTGTTCTCCTACGTTGATCAGGTCATTACCGACATTTCTTTTAATGGAACAGGCTTGGGTGTGATGAATAGGTATGGTGGCACGGGAACGATTACTGACGTTTACATTCCGTTCGGGAATCAGATATTGAAATGGACATTGGACGGGCCGGAGGGAACACCGCGCAATGGCGAGCGTATGACCCCAAAGAATCAACTTGTCATTTCACCGGAGCAGATACCGCCGGGAACGCGTTATCTCGGCATACATGTTTATCCCGATGATACGGTTGAGTTCACCTTTGCGGAAGGCATACCAGAGCGAACCGCCAGAGGCAAAAAAATTTTTTCTAACAGGAAGAAATAAAATGGCCGAAAACGACAAATGTCTTGCGGCCCGCGCATGCAACCGTGACGTAGCTGGCGCAAAACCCAGTGCGAAACAGAATTGCTCGGATATCGTGAATATCAGCATTTACTTTGATGGTACGGGTAACAACAGGGACGCGGATAGGGATCTCCGGCGTTGGGCCAATCCTGCAAGACTGTGGCAATCGGCCCAGTTTCTTGTTTTCCCTGAGATTCCGAATTACCCTATTTATGTCTCCGGGGTTGGGACGCAGTTTAATGGCTCTGCGACAGATTGGATGGACGAGAAGTTGACGAAAGCGGAAGATGCCTACACCGGCGGAGCATTGGGTGGCGGTGGTACACGTCGTGTCGAATCTGGAAAAAATAACGTTGACGATGGGTTGCGTGCCGCCCTCATGCAAAACGCTGCCAAGCTGAACATCCCCTTGAAGGCCTATAGAGAAAAGGGGAAGCCGGCCAATATCAATGGTCTCGCTGCCGCTATCGAGGCGCACGGCCTGATTACCATCATTAATCTTTCTATCTTTGGTTTTTCACGCGGCGCAGCATTGGCCAGGGCCTTCAGCAACGACATGCTGAAGGCATGCACTACTGGAAAAGATGGCCTGCTGCGTTACAAGGGAGTACCCATACGCTTCAATTTTATGGGATTGTTCGATACGGTTGCCTCGTTTGGCTTGCCAGCGTTGAACGTCGATACGCCATTTAACGAAAAGAATCTCGTCGTACCGCATACTGTGGAGCGTTGCGTGCACTACGTGGCAGCCCATGAGTTGCGCTTTTCATTTCCCGTTGATTTGATTCGGAAGAACGGTGTACTCAAGCGTGGCTGGACTGAAACAGTTTACCCAGGCGCGCATTCCGATGTGGGAGGTGGATACGAGCCCAAGAATCAGGAGATCTTGAATAACTATGCACGTATTCCCATGCGTGACATGATGCGCGAGGCTGTAAAGAGCGGTGTACGGTTGGTTGACTATGACGACCTCCCTAAGTTCGGGAAAGGCATCTTTGGAGACCGTTTTGAGTTTAAGCCTGAAGTCGAAGCCTCGTACAAGCAATACATGGCAGCAATTGGTGCTCCGCCACCGTGGAACAAGCGGTCACGGCTCACATGAAAGCCCTGTACTCTACCTGGGGAACGATGACCAAGCGAAAAATCAAGACACCGGACTTGATTGAAGCCGAGAGCGCGGCTGGCAGCAAAAAAGGTCATCCCGGCATCGCGTGGGAAGCAGAATTGTTACTGAGCGTCAACAAGATGAAAGAATTTTCCTTAGCGCAATTGCCGCTAAGAGTTGCCTCAGAGCCACTGCAGGTAATCGGCAAAACGTACAGCATGGTCGTACGCCCGGAAAAGTGGCGGCTCGATGCCTGGCAAGCGACGGCGTCCGATCCCGTACTCAATTTCATCAAATCCGCGGTGCATGATTCCAAGGCCGGCTTCATGGGTGGCATCGAACCATTCAGCTATTTCCGTCCGCGCGGCATGGCCGAGTCGTCGCGCAATGTGCTGGCGCAAGGCTTGGACTGGCTGGACGATACCGTCACTGCCATCAAGAAGGGCGTGATCAAGGTGTACCACCGGGCCGAGGGCGTGGTGATGGAAACCTGGGAAGGCGGCAAGCGGGTGGCCACGCATACGTACAAGGTAGGTGAAAAATTTGTCGTCGAGACCGTGAAGGCGGGCGTCACCTATACGGTGGAGGTGTATCAGAGCGGCAAGCAGGTCGTCATCGCTGCCGTGAAGCGCGGCCAGCAGATGGTCATTACCTCGGTCAACGTCGTCAAGAAAGAAATCACCGATGCCGCCACGGCCGTGCAGAAAAAGGCCGGCGAGGTGGTGGACGCGACCCAGGAGCTGGCGGCCGAGGCCGGACGCAAGGTGCAAAGCGGCGTCAAGCAGGCCAAGGACATGGCCACCGAAGCCGCAGGCAAGGTGCAGCGTGGCGCCAGCCAGGCCCAGGACATGGCCACGGAGGCCGCACGCAAGGTACAGAGCAGTGCCAGCAAGGCGGGCAAGGCGATCAGCGACGGCATCGATGCGCACGTCAAATCGGTTGAAGATGGCTGGAGTTCCTTCCGGCGCAATCAGCTGGGATTTTGACATGGCACTCGCAATCATCCGGCTCGGCGACAAGACCACCCACGGCGGCGTCGTGGCAAGCGCTTCTCCTGTGCACACCCTCCACGGCATCGGCATCGCCAGGCTGGGCGACATGGTCGCGTGCCCGTTGGCGGGCCATGGCAGCAATCCCATCATCGAAGGCAGCGCCGTCTTCAGTATCGGCGGGCGCAAGGTGGCGCTGCATGGGCATAAAAGCGCTTGCGGCTGCGCGCTGATCGCCAGCCTGCCCGTGGCCACGATAGGGTAGGCGCATCATGAGCGATATTCCATTGCAGCAGTTGCCACCTGTACCGCGCTCGGGCCGCCGGCTGGCGCTCAGGATCGTTTTGTGGATACTTGTGCTGGCAATTGTCGGCCTTGCCTGGATTGTCTTGCTGGCAAGCGTGGCGCCATCGCGCCTGGATTTGTCAGGCGGGGGAGCGATACTGATGCTCTGCGCGCCGCCCGTTCTGCTGGCCTTGCTGGGCTGGACAGGCCTGCAATTTCTTTCTGCGCCAAAATCCGTGCCGTCCTTGCCTGCAAGTATGCCTGCCTCCGTACCGGCGCCAGAGGTCGCGCTGGCGCCTCCCATACCCCTCGTGCGCCTGCGGATCGGCGCCTGGAGCGCGCTGACGCCGCATGGCGCCGTGACCGAAACGGCCGAAGGCAGCAAGGCGCGCAAGCAGGTCTTCAAGCCCGACAAGGCCATCCTGCACCCGTCCGGCTACCCGGCCCATGCGGGCATCGTCGATCCCCTCGATCTCGCTGCGACGGGACATGCCGCCGGCACGCGCCTGCGTGCGCCGCGCGTCATGGCCCTGCTCGCCACCATCCTTGACGACCTGCATGCGCAGCAAGGCAGCCTGGTTCGCAGCGAAGATGGCCCGGTGAGCGTGTACTGGCTGGCACCCGATGCGATATCCGGCGGCGAGGCGCAGGGCGCCGTCTTTGCACGGGCCTGGCAGCAGTCGGCCTGGCGTGACATTGCCTATGTCTTGCAGGCGATGCGGGCCGGCGAGGCCCATCTTTTCAGCGTGCTGTCGGCCCTGCAGAACGGCGCCAGCCAGCCTGGCGTTGCCTGCACCATTATCGTCGGCGCCGACAGCTTGCTGGACCCCGAAGAACTCGCGCCTGCGCTGGCGCTGGGACAGGTGTTTTCCAGTAGCGCGCCGCAGGGCTATATTCCTGCCGAAGGCGCGGGCGGCATCGTGCTGTGGAACCCGGACAGGGCGCCGGAGCAGGTGTGGGCAAATGCCGCAATTCTGGGGCCGGTCAGCACTCTGCAGGGCACTGCGACGCGCGCCGCCTTGCGCAGCGTGATGTCCACCGCAATCACGGCGTCGGGCATGGACGCCGCCGACATCGCCCATGTCGTCAGCGACGCCGATCATCGCCCCCAGGCAAGCATGGCGGTGGTGGCCGCCATGCAGCAGGTGCTGGCCGGTCTCGACCCGTTGGAACAGCGGCTGAGCCCCATGAAATCGGCAGGCAGTTTCGGCATCGCAGCGGATCTGGTCCATCTTGCGCTGGCGGTAGAGCTGGCCAGTGAAAAACCGGCGTTGGCGCTCGGTACTGCCGGCGGACAGTGTGCTGGTGTCGTGGTAATGCCAGCCTGAGCGGCAAGCGTGCAGCTGCACGCATCACCACGCTGGCTGCGCGGATTGACGCAAGCAGCGCGAAAATCTCAATGGCAGGCAAGAAAATCAAGCGCGCGAAGGCTGTGGTGGATGCCCTCATAAGAATGTATTTTCGAAGAGAGTATCAAGCGAAGTGAGATTGATCAGTTCAACGGAATAATTTTGGGCGGCAGTGTGAAAGAAAAGTCCAGGAAAAAATAACTTAGATGAAAAAATATGAGGAGCAATATTATTTTATGATGAGATCAGTAGATGATGAAATAATTCCTTCTTTATCTCCGGATCGGAATACGTCGGAAAGGAAGTATGATATAAGGCAGTTTTCATTAGGTGAGTCGCCTTTATTTTTGTTAATGGCGCGTTGTATTATAATAAAAAAAGAGGCGTGCCATCTCTGAAAAAAATCCCGGATGTTTTATTTGATGGGCTTGATTTGTTAATTCCGAGTGCTATGCGGGAAGCGCTTCTTGAATTAAATATTTCGGGTCTTTATATGCATCCATCAGTTTACATACATGATGATGGGAAATGGTATGAAAATTACTGGTATATGAGTTTTGTTGAGGGTTTTGATTGCTGGAGTAGGTTGATGTCGGATTATGACAAGGATGGCGAGGCAATAAATTTAGGTGGGTTTGAACTGCATCAAATCTACCACTATGCTTTTAATGATGACTTATTGAAGTCTATTCCTGAATCTCAGCGGCTGCTCTTCAAGATGGGGGGGGAGTCTTGATCCATTTATTGTTTGTCATGAGTCAATTTTAAATATATTTAAATCAGGGAATGGAAATGGTATAAAATTTATCCAGGTCGGTGATTGTTGATTTCGATTCGGGATAAGTGGAGTTGCAATGATGAAAATATTTTCTATCGGCGGGGGTTAATTTCGAAAATCAAAATTTCGAATTATTGCTTGGTCGATAGAGATTGCCATGGTAAATTTTATTATTTTCAGGAAAATGAAAATAGCTTATTTATTTGGCGCCAAGTAAAAGTTAAAAGCAGGAAGGAAATTTTGGGAAAATTTGATAAGGAATACTATTTCATTGTCTCGTCGGGTAATGATGCTAATCCAATGTTGACGCCTGATGAAAATACTGAAGGTAGGGCATTCAGATATGAGGCTCAGTTGATTGGTTCTCCGCCATTGGTTTTCTTTAATGGATCGTTTGAATATCAAAGAAAAAATAAAATTCCATCCATGAAAATATCATCATGTATTCTTTTATCTGGTTCGAATCTTGTAATCCCAGGCTCTATCAGGGATATTTTATTGGAGTTGGAAATTCCAAATTTGCATATGCACCCCGTTGTTTATAAGCATGATGATAAAAAATGGTACGAGGATTACTGGTTTATGGCATTTTCTGAGAGGTTTGATTGCTGGGACAGGAAATTCTCGCATTATGACCAGGAGGCACCTCCAATAGAGTTGGGAGGATTTGTTTTGGAGCAGGTATATAGCTATAATTTGAATGATGAACTGCTGGAAAAAACCCCATTGAGGAACCGTTTGATGTTTCAAATGGGAGGGGATTTGTCTGCTTTTTTTGTCTGCCATAAAAGTTTGCTTAAGTTATTTAACGGATCACAGGAAAGCATTCATCTTATATCAATAGGGGATTTTTAATAATTTGCATCATGACCAAGTATTTTTGGAGGTGGGAGATATCAATTTTCTGGAAAGAGAACGGATTACGGCCAAGTGAGCCGCTTGAAATAATAGGAGAGTAATTTTCTCATATGAATGTTTTTTGTGATAATGCATTTTCAGTTTCTGGAAGGCTATGGTGAATTTTCTGGGAAAACGATTTGGTTGCGTATTTTTATGTGGATTTCTTGTGTTTTTAAATACAGCTTGTAGCAAGGAGGCAATGAAGATTGACGTAAATATGACTGCGTATAACCATACCGAGCATGGTGTTGGCAGCTATGTCGTGACACTCGAAGACGGATCTTCAGCCGAGGCTGGCTACCTGAGCCCAGGTGAAGGTGGTGGAGGAAAAACCTGCTGTCTTTCTATCCCAGCGACATGGACGCCAGGCATGAAAGCGGCGATTGTCATGCATACTGTAAAAAATGGTAAGCCGGTTCGGGTGGAGAAGACTGTCGCTATCCCTCATTACAATTCTTCCGATGCCGACAGGTTTGTCGTCCATTTTCTTCATGATGGAAGTTATAAGATACTTGTAACAAAATATTTGCTGGGACATCGAAAATATCCCCTTGCTGGCAAGGAGGCGGAACTGGAGCCGGGCATTCCACTGGAAATAATATGGGAATAGAAGTTGTGAAAATAATTCAGGAGTTCTTGTAAAAACAGGCACAGCAATGTTACCGGGCGGGCTATGGGATGTGTATCTTGAAGAACCTGGCAATGGATCATTCCGTACAAAAGCCAATTTGAAATATGCCAATGCAGAGGCCGATTGGAAGGCGCAGCTGTTAAAGCGCTGGCGCGAGGAAGACCGGGGAAATGTGAAATAAGACTGCGCCAAGCAAAAAACTGAACACCCTGGCGGCAGATACGCCGCCAGGGTGCGAGTAGCGGTTTCAGCCATTCTCGGGCGGCTGCACGCCCAGCAGTTCTTCGATATGCGCCAGCGAACCGGCGTCCTTGACCACCGAGCGCAACCAGCTGTGCAAGTCCTGGTCGGCGGCATTGGCGGCCTTGTCGGCAAAATACGAGACGGGGCTGTGCGGTTCGCTACGGCGGAAGAACTGCGCCACGGCGCGCAATTGCTCGATCGCCTGCGCGCGCGTGGCGATGGCGCCCGGTGGGCCGGCCGGGATCGCCAGCATGGCAGGCGCCATCGTGCTTGCGGCAGCGGCTGCTCCGCCCGCGACAGGGACGGCGGCAGGCGTCACGCCGGCACTGGCTGGCATCACGCGCAGCATCGCTTCGACGGCTTCGCGCGCCGTGGAAAAGGCCGGGCTGTCGTTGCCCAGCCGGGCGTCGACGACTCTTTCGAGCTTGCGCAGCGCTTCCAGGCAATCTTGCGCGTCGACGGCGAAGCTGGCGCAGAAGGCGGCCGAGTTGTTACGCCGCGCCGCTTCCATGTCGGACAACTTGACGCCCTCATGCGGCCTGGCCGAATCGCCCACGCCGGCCTGGCGCCGCGCGGTCTCGAAATCGATGGTGGAAAAGGCGCCTCCCGGGCCGCCCGTGAGGGGCACCTCGCGCAGCAGCGGCGGGATGCGCGAGAGTATCCAGCTAAGGTTGCCGATGCGCTGCTCCTGGTCGCCGTCTTCCGCTTCCGGAAACAGGCCCCGGTCCCAGAACTTTTCGCACAGCCCAGCCAGCACCAGCAAGCCTTCGGCCATGCCGCGCAGGTGATAGCGCTTGGCGCCCGCTTCAGTCAGCCAGACCGCCAGGCGCAGATCCTTGCTGCTGCCGGCAAGCAGGCCGGCGCAGCTGCGCACGACGAAGTCCCAGTCGGCTTCCTTCAGGTCGGCGACCCATTCGCCCTGGTCGAGCGAGGGGTCGTCGAACTTGCGCGCCAACGTAATGGCATCGAGTTCGGGCGAAAACGCCAGATCCACGCCCGCCGGTTGTTCATTGCTGATCGGAAGTAATAACTGTTCGGCTGAAAACATGTGGTCCTCTGATAGATGGTTATTGCGCCATGCGAAATTCAATGCGCCGGTTGCGGGCGCGCCCGTCCGCCGTGTCATTGCTGGCGATCGGCCGGTCGGAGCCCTGGCCCGACGCCGTCAGCAGTTCGCTGTGGATGCCCTTCGACGCCAGGTAGAATTTGACGGCCTCGGCCCGCGCCTGGCTCAGGCTCTGGTTACTGGCGCGCAAGCCCTGGTTGTCGGTATGGCCGATGATTTCCACTTTTGCGGCCGGCCAGCTTTTGCATGGCCGCCGCCATTTCATCGAGGATGGCGCGGCCCGATGCCGTCAGCATGGTCTTGCCGCTTTCAAACTCGATGGTGCGGTTGGCCAGGGTGGTGTCGAGCACGCCTTGTTCGCTGGCCGACACGCGCAGGCCGTTGTTGACGGTGTAGGTGGGGTTGAGGCTTGTGGCGATATCGCTGGCGATCTTTTGCCGCTGCGCCTCGTTGGCCACCTCGCCGCGCACGCTGACGACGCTGCCGTCGATCTTCAGCTGGCCGCGGCTGATCTGCTTGAGATTGGGTGACAGCAACTTTTGCACATAGGCGTTCCAGTTGGCGGGCAACACCACCTGGCTCACCGCGATCTGGTCGACCACCTTGTCGGCGCCGTACAGTTCGCGCAGGCGCACCAGTACGGCGGCCTTGCTTGCTTCGTCGGGCACCGTGCCGCTGGCCAGCACCTGGCCTGGCTGCGGCGTGGCGGCCGTGGGTATCGATAGGGGCGCTTGCGCTGAAGCGGACATGGCGGCCAGCGCCATGCCGAGGAAGAGAACGATCCGGGATATGCGCATGGTCAGGTTCCGATAAAGGCGGCGCGCAAGGAGTCGTGCGCCGATTTGAGCGAGAGGTTGGCTTGCGCCAGATAGGTCGACACTTTCTTGATCGCATAGTCGCTGCCGACCTGTTCTTCGACCCAGTCCAGGTCGTCGAACGCGATATGGTGATCGAGTGCCGCTTGCGGGTTCATCAACACATGCAGGGTCTGCGCCGAGGCGCCGGAAAAGCCCAGCACCAGCGTCTGGCGGCCGCGCAGCCGGGTGATGAACAGCGCCAGCTCGAAGTCGGCGCGCGCCAGGAACGGCGTGATCAGGTGCATCCAGAACGCCGCCACCATGTTGCGGTACAGCGGATCGGCCGGCAGCGGCAGTTCCAGGCTTTTCTCCAGCCGGCTGGAACTGCTGGCCATCACCGGCTGCAGCAGCAGGCCCAGCGCCAGCAGCACTTGCCGCACCGTGCCCGTGAAGCCGGTGGGCGCCAATAGCGCGTCGAGTTCGCCCACGGTCTGCATGTCGAGAAAATCGTTGAAGGCGGCTTCATAGGCGGCGGCGCGCAGGTCGACGTCGATGCTGGCATGCGTGGCCGCCTGCAGCGCGTTGCCCGCATCAGGGCCGCGCATGTCGTTGCTGAGCGCCTCGAAGCGGTTCCACAGGCGCGACAGCACCAGCGGACTGTTGGCGACAAACGCGGCCGGCTGCTCCACTTCCATGGTGCTCATCATCAGGAAGGGAAAACGGCGCGACGAGGCATCGCTGCTGGCGGCGATATGGCCGGCGATGGCGCGCCCCCGGCGCGGGCCGATAAAGGCGAAATGCATGGGCGGCAGCGCATCGTAGGTCAGCTTCCAGCGCGCGTCGGCACTGAGCAGGTCCATCGCCTGCGCCAGCCAGTCGTCGAGGATCTTCAGCAGGGCCGGGTTGTCGCTGGCCTTGACGAAGTCGCCACGGCTGGGCAGTTTGCCGAAATAGCCGATCGGGGTGGCGGTGGCGCGGCTCATGGCACGGCGGCGGCATTGGCCGCGATGGCGCCGGCAGGGGCTGCCGGCGCGGGGGTGTTGACGGCCGGTACGCTCTGGGCCACGCTTTCCGGCAGTTTCAGGCCGCGGAAGCCCGCGGAGCCCGAGGCGGTGCTTGGCGCGGCGGCCGGCGCCGGCGTGGCGACGATCTTCAGGTTGGCCGCCACGGTCACGCCGCTGTTTTCCCAGCTCAGTTCGAATACGCCGCCATCCTTGCGCTTGCGCTTGGCCGAATCGATCATTTTCTTCAGGCCGAAATGGCCTGGTTCGTTGAGCAACACGATCGTGCGGCCTTCCGGCGTGATGGCGCTGATGCGCGCGCCGGGCGTGCCTTGCGGATTCGGCCAGGCCATATGGATCCACGGCTGCGGCTGGCCGCGCCAGCGCAGGGCCTGGCCATCGATCTCGATCGTGTACTCGGTGGCGCCGCTGGCGGCCAGCGCCTGCAGGTCGAAACGCGTTTGCGCTTCGCCGGCGCCGGCCGCCGTGGCCACGCCGTTGGCGCTGAGCGGAGCGATCCAGCCGGGGAAGCTGGCTACCACGGACGGCGCCAGGCCGATGCCCATGTTGGCCCAGGTCTTGGCGCTGAGTGAATCGCCACGGCGCACCACCAGCGGGCCGATGGTGGTATTGAAGAACTTGGCGATGCTGCCTTCCGGTCCGAACACCTGGCCGATGTCGGCATTGCTGGCCTCGCTACCGGAGGCGGGCGAGAACGGATACTTGGGCGCCAGGGTTTTCTGGAACGGTTCAAGCACCTGCGCCAGCCAGACCTTGTTGATTTCCGTCTCGGTCGGCTTGATGATGACGGCAAACGTCTGCATCAGCGGGCGCACCAGCAGCGGCCGGATCGCCTGCTTTTGCCCGTCGGTCATGCCGGTCAGCATCTGTTCATCCACGTATTTGAGCGCATCGGCCAGTTCCGACCGGTGCCGTCGAGCGTCTGCTGCATGAATTGCTTGGCACCGGGGCCGGTATCGCCCTGGTTCTTGATCTGGTTGAAGCGGGCGCGCAGCTTCGATAGCGCTTCCATATAGCCGCGCATCAGCGAAGCGTCCTTGTCCTTGGCAACCACCAGGCGGGCGACGCCGGAAAACTCGCGGCCCACCGGTCCCATCGGCAAGGCGCCGGCGGCGGGCGCGCCCGTGCTGACGTTGACGTTGATGCCGGAGGGTTTCTGGCGCAGGATGGTTTCCTTGAACCAGCCTATCACGCCGCGCTGGGCGCGCTGCAAGCCCTGGCCCAGCAGCGACGGGTTGTCCCACGAGGTTTCCTTGTACACCGTTTCGATCAGCTTGTTGATCGGCGAGGTTTGCGGGTCGCCGAGCCGGTTCATGGCCGCCGCCGCGTTGTCGAAGCCATTCAGCTCGCGGATGCTGACACCCTGGATGAATTTCTGCCATTCCCTGGCGTAGTCCGTCTTGTACAGTTCGACCAGCGCTTTCTGGATCTGCTCCGGGCTGCCTTCCAGTGTCAGGTCATCCTTCGAGGCCGTTTTCAGCACCCAGTCGGCGCTTTGCAGTTCGCGGTTGGCCGCTTCCTGGAAGGCTTGCTGGATGAATTGTTCCCAGGCGTCGCGCGTGAAGGTGCCGGGAATGGCGTAGCTGCCCAGCACCAGTTCCTTGTCCTGCTCGCCGACGATGCGCGCCACCGTCATCGAGGCGAAGCGCGTGGCCGCGCGCGCCTTGACGTCGGCGTACACGCGCTCGCGCGCCGGCATGCCCCGCACCACGCGGCGCAGGCTGTCGCGTGACTGGTCGACCAGCGCCAGCTTGCTGTCGATCCGCGGCCAGGACGGGTCGTTGATCTGGGTCAGATAAAACGAAATCATGCGTTCGGCGCTGCGTATCATCTGCTCGCGCGGCATGCTGCCGCGATTGCTGTCGAGCCAGACACGCCAGAAACGGGTCAGCTGGTCGTTCAGGTGGCTCGCTTCGGCGCGCGACTTGTCGCTCAGCATCAGGTAGGTCTTCAGCGCGTTATACGCGTCTTCCACATTCGCCGGCGAGGCATCCTTGAATTGCTGTGCGCCCAGGTTGACGGCGGCGGCCGTGGCAGGCGGTGCGGCGGCAGGGGCGCTGGCCAGGGCTGGCGTCGGCGTGGCCGCCACCGGTGCGGCCAGGGTGCCGGCCGGCGCGGGCAGGGTGGCTGCCGCGCTGGCCGACACCGCGCCCGACTGCGGCGTGCTGGCCATCGGCTGCAAGCGGCTGGCGCCCGCGTTGACTTCGGCCAGGAAGGCTTCCAGCGATTGCGCCACCGGGCCCAGCATCACTTCACGCACGCCCGAGAAATACTCCTCGCGCAGCTTGCGCTCCAGCAGATCCCCCTGGTACAGCCCCAGGCCCAGCGAGACGGGGCGGCTGTTGCGGTAGGAATCGAGCTGCTCGATCCGGTCCTGCAGGATTTCCAGCGCTTCGAAGCGCGATGCAGGTCGAGGCGCTTGTCCTGCACCTTGATCGCCTGGTCCAGGTCGGCCTGCACATTGGCCACCAGCTGGCGGTTGGCCATGTAGGACCAGCTCCAGCCGGCCAGCGCCAGGCCCACCAGCGCGGTGGCGGCAAAGAAGGTGGCGTAGCGCAGGCGGGTCTTGGCTGGACTGGCGTACTGGGCCACCAGTTCCTTGTCGGCAAATATCACCTTGCGGAACAGATTGAGCAAAAAATAGCCATGCTGGTCCTGCACCGCGTTGTGTTGCTGCGGCTGCAATTTCAAGTCGAAGCGCTGCGCCACGCGTTCCGACGAGGCCGATACCGACGCGCCTTCCTGCAGCGCGCTGGTGAAATAAAAGCCGCGCATGACGGGCTTGAA
Organism: Janthinobacterium sp. TPC_1; assembly: GCF_056037845.1. Taxonomy (NCBI): domain Bacteria; kingdom Pseudomonadati; phylum Pseudomonadota; class Betaproteobacteria; order Burkholderiales; family Oxalobacteraceae; genus Janthinobacterium; species Janthinobacterium sp. TPC_1. The sequence continues at coordinate 4,328,032 of NZ_CP195157.1, forward strand.
CTGGAACGGGTTTTCCTCGAACAGGGTGGCGATGAAGGCGCGCAGCGACCCCTTGATCGCGCTGAATTCGAGCGGGAAGGTGAAGACGCCCGGCGGCATGCGTTCGTTCTGCTGCAGCGCCATGCTGGCCAGGCTCAGTTCTTTCAATCCGTCATACAGCTCGTCGAAACGCTGGTCGAACTGCGCCAGCACGTCCTGTTTGGAACTGGTCTGGCTGTAGGGCAGGGTGGCACCCCATACCCGGTCGCGTTCGCCGCGTTCCGTGTCCTGGAAAAATTCGTTGAAACCGGTAATCAGGTCGGCCTTGGTGAACACCACGTAGACGGGCGCGTGCACTTCCAGTTTTTCCGTCAGCTCCTGCACCCGCTGGCGCAGGTTCTTGGCCAGGTTGATGGCGAATTCGGGCCGGCTGCCCGTCAGTTCGGCAATGCTGACGGCGATGATGATGCCGTTGATCGGCGCGCGCTTGCGGTGTTTTTTCAGCAGCGACAGAAAGCCGAACCATTCGGCGCGGTCTTCGTCGTTGACGGAATAGCGGCCCGCCGTGTCGAGCAGGATGCCGTCGGTGGTGAAGAACCAGTCGCAATTGCGGGTACCGCCGATGCCTTGCACGATCTTGCTGTCGGCAAACGGAAACTGCAGGCCGGAATTGGCGATCGCCGTGCTCTTGCCGGCCGCCGGATTGCCGATGATCATATACCAGGGCAATTCATACAGGGCCGCGTCGCCCGACAGCTGGCCCAGCTTGGAGGTCTTGATGGTGCTGATCGCCTCGAGCATGCGCTTGCGGATGGCTTCGGTTTCTTCGCGCTGGGCGGGCCCGGCCTTGGGCGCCGCGCCGGCTGTCTGCTGTTCCAGCATGCCGCCGAACCGGGCGGCATCGCGCTGGCGGCGCCTGCGCTGCAGCCACCAGACCACGCTGGCGACCAGCAGGACCAGCGCCAGTGGCGGCACGATCCATACCAGCGGCCATTGAAAGATGACGGCGCAACTGGCCAGCAGCGCGGCCAGCGCCACGAAGCCGATGGCGAACAGGCTGAAACGGGTAGTAATGGAATGCCAGAATCGTTGCATCATAGTATGAGGGGCGAGAGGTTGATAGGCATGGTGGAGGGAGGGGTCATGTCGCGGCCAGGGTTTCAGGGGGCGCGGCAGGAGCGGCATCGGCGGCCGGACCCACCACTACGGCGGCCCGGTGGAAGGCATCGAGGTTGCTCAGGCATAGCACCTGGCTGGCATTCTCGGCCGCCTCGTGCCGCGCCAGCACCAGCGCCGCCAGGGTGGCCACCTGGCCGCTCTGGCCGCAGGCCGCCGACACGCTCAGTACGTCATTGCTGAGGTCGATATCGGGCAGCAGCGTGCCTGCATTGTTCATCAGTTCGATCATGCGGCTGGAGCGCTGGTCGGCATCGGCGTACAGCCGCGTGATCGCGGCCGGGGCGACGGACGCGGCCGACATCGCCTTGCCGCCCAGCTCGGCCAGCAAGCTGGCATCGCCATGGCCGCGGCTGTCCGCCGACTGGCCGCGCACGGCCGTGCTGGCATGGTGCAGCAGTACCGGCGTGTCGGCCTGCAGCGCTGCCGCCTGGGCCGCGTCGGCCAGCAACAGGCCGGCCGCGCCTTCGCCGGGAATCTGCCCGCCCGGCTGGCCGGCATTGAACAGCAGGCCGCGCGTAGTCCAGTCATGCACGGTCATCTCGCCGATATGGGAAGCGCAAGCTAGCACGATGGCCAGGCACGGCACCTCTTGCAAGGCAGCCTGCGTGGCCAGCTGTTCGATCAGCGCCAGCGGCCCGCAGTCGCCGGCCAGGTGCACGCTGAGCTTGTCGGACGGCCAGCCTTGCTGTCCCGCTTGCGCGTGCAGCCAGGCGGCGCCCATGTCGCGCTGCGGCTTGTCCCAGTCCGGCGGCAACAGCAGATGCAGTTGCAGGGTCGGCAGGGCGGCACGCGCGCCCGTTTGCGCCGTCTTGTAGCCGTCGAGCGCCGCGTGCATCGCCGCTTCCTGCATCAGTTCATTCAATACGCCAGCACCCAGCGCCAGTGCGCGCAAGTGTTCGGCATCGAAATGCGCTGCCGCGCCCTGCGCCGTAGCGGCAGGACGGGTCCGCAGCAAGTCGTCCAGCAGTTCCTTCTGGCCCTGTTCATCGAGATCCGCCACGCGGGCGCTCATCACGGGGTAGCCCTGCGCGTCGGTCAGCTCCGGATCGAGTTCGGGGCGCTGCTGCTTGTCCTGCAGCGCGGCCGCCAGTTCCGGCGCCGAGCTGCCACCGGGCATGCGCAGCGCGGCGGCGGCCAGGTGCAGCGGCGCGCGCGGCGGCGCTTCGATGCCGCCCGCCAGGGCGTCGCTGCCGGCGGCATCGGCCGGCGCCGCTGCCGGCGCGGCTAGCCTGGCCAGCAGTTTCTTGCCCAGCCACCAGCTGGCGAGCAGCAGCAGCGGCAACGCCAGCATGGTGCCTGCCAGGTCGCCCGTCGACGGCATGCGCATGCTGGTGCGCCAGTACCAGATTGCGCCGCCCCAGCACAGGGCGAACACGGCCAGTATCAGCAGGCTGCGCCGCAGCCACGGGCGCATCAGCGCACTTCCTTGCAGTGGCGGCGGGACGTCATAGTTGATCCGTGGTGGCTTGCTGGCTGGCGATCAGCATCGCGCCACAGCTGGTCTTGTCGCCGTGGCGGGCGACCGGCTTGCCGTCGATGATCCAGCTGGCGTCGCCGCTGACGATGGGGCAGGTGCCATGGCCCGGCAGGGGGCACGAGACCTTGTCGCCCACGCGCGCGATGCCGATGCCGCCGCTGTCCGTCATCGCCGAGGCCTCCAGCACGCTGCCGCCATGCGATGTTTTATCGCCCAATCTGATTACGGGACCAGCCATATGTGTTCCTTCCAGTCATCGTTGTTTTTTCATCACACCCGGCACGCGCAGTTCCGTGTGGCCGAAATCCATCATTTTCCAGCGGCCGCCCCAGGTCATGCCGACCGATTCGGCCACTTCGCCATACAGCTGATAGCCGCGCATGGCCCAGGGATCTTTTTCCGAGATCACCAGCTTGCCGTCGCGCAAAAAGGCGCAATCGGCCGCCAGGCCATACTGATGCCAGCTCTGGAACGCGGCCGCATTGGTGACATTGCTGCCCATGCCGGCCAGCATGTTTTGCCGCTCCGGACTGCGGTAGCCTTCCAGGATGGCCATGTCGTAACCATGTTTTTCTTTCATGATCTTGAACACCAGCAGCAGCCTTTGCGCATATTCGGCATTGAGCAGCGTCCAGTTGCGGCTGGCCGATACCAGCATCGGCCGCACTTGCTGCACTTCCTCGGTGGCAAACACCAGCGGCGGCAGGTCTACCGGCGGCACCAGCTGTTCGCCTTGCAGCAGGGCCGATACCTGCGTATTCATTTCGCGCGTCGAGACCTCGTAGCCGCCCAGCATGTTCTTGCTGCCTGCCAGCAAGGCGATCGCCGGCGGCAGGCAGACCACCGCCGCACCGCCCAGGAACAGCAGGTAATGGCGGCGCACGAATGCCGCGCCGCCGAGCAGCGTCCTGGCGCCGCCACGGCGCAAGGTGTCCAGGCCGGCGTTCCTGCGCCGGGCCAGCCGATCGAGCCGCGCCGCCAGGCCTTGTTCGGCCGTCGCCAGCGTCCGCAGTACCAGTTCGCGGCCGGATGGAAACAGCGCCAGCCAGCTGATCAGGCATGCGAGTAAAAAATAGAGTGCCACCGCCAGTAAAAACACGCCCACTCCGTTCGAAAAAAGGCGCCATGCATGGGCAGCTGAATGCCGCGGTGCCAGCGTTTTCGCTAATATTGCCTCTGAGTATATCTTACTAACTTGCTAATTACGGGAGCTTTGTTTCAATTGTGCGCCGGGTGCGCACTGTTGATTTCCTAACATGCGTCACGCTTTTTTTTATTGTCGTAAGGTGTTGTAAATATTGACAGGAGTTAAGATTTTGCAAAGCAATGACGACAGCCGACGGCCATCGACACGGCCCAGCTTACTGACGCCCGCGCAACAGGCCGAGGCCGACCGCAGCCGTATCCTGAACCACCTTGAAGGCGGCCGCCGGCCCGCGCCCGTGCCACATGACGGCAGGCGCATCGGCCGGTGGGCCGTCTGGGTGGGCATGCTGGCTGGCGCCATGCTGTTGCTGGCCACCGGTGCCTGGCTGGGGCAAGGCGAAACGGCGGCGCAGGCCGAACCGGCATTGGCCAGCACGGCGCCAGCGCCGGAAACGCCAGCCGCCGCCCCTGTCACCGCCGCGGCCAGCATACGCGAGGAGGAGCAGCAGGCACTGCCGCAGCAGAGCTTGAGCGAAATGCTGGACGCCGACCTGCCGGCTCCGGTTTCGGCTCCCGTACCCAGCGCCAGGGATGTGCTGAGCAAGGCTCTTGAGAGGCCGCAGAAGAGCGCGCCCAAGGCGGCGCCGCCAAAAAAACCAACGGCCAAGCCGCTCAAGCCTGCGGCACCGGCCAAGCCCGCCACCACGCCGGAACAGGAAAACGACGTGGCCCTGCTGGCCGCGCTGGTCTCGCACGCCCAGGCGGCCAAGCCGCCCAAAAAAACGCCGTCCAGCCTGCAAGCCCAGTTGCAGCAATGCAGCAAATTGAAACCGGCGGCGGCCGATAGCTGCCGTCAGAGAACGTGCGCCGGCCGCGTCGACAAGCCCCTGTGCAAGGCGGCCAAGGCAGCGGCGAAAGGCGCGCGATGAGCGCAGCGCTGCTGGACCAGGTGGGCGCCGCGTTGGGAGCGTTCTCCAGCATCACGCGCTTGTACGAGCTCAAGCTTGAAGGTGACGGCGCGCAAGAGACTGCGCCCCTGCTGGTGGAAGCGTTCGCCTGCGACGAGCAATTGCAGACGCCGGGCGCGCGCGATGTCATCGTGCTGTCGACCAGCGCCGAGCTGGCGCTGGCGCCCATGCTGGGCAAGCTGGCCACGCTGCAGGTGAGCCTGTTTGATGGCAGCCGCGCCAGTTTCAGCGGCCATATCAGCGAGGCGGCCATGCTGGGCAGCCTGGGCGGCCTGGCGCGCTACCGGCTGCGCCTGACACCGTGGTTGTGGCGGCTGGGCCAGGTGCGTAACAGCCGCGTCTGGCAAGACAAGTCCGTGATCGAGATCGTCGAGTCCGTGTTCCAGGCCTATGCGCCGGCGGCGTTATGGCGCTGGAGCGACGACACGCGCCCGTTCATGGACGGCGCTGCGGCGCGCAGCTATTGCTGCCAGTACCGCGAATCGGACCTCGATTTCGTAAGCCGACTGCTGACGGAAGAAGGGCTGGCATGGCGCTTTGAGGAACAGGACGGCGGCCATTGCCTGGTGCTGTTTGCCGACAGCAGCGCCGACAGCGCCGTGCCGGAAGATGCGTCCAGCGCGGTCGGCGGCGGCATCCGCTTTCATGGCGCGAGGGTTGGCGAGCAGGGCGACACGCTGCAGGCATTCAGCACGGCGCGTTCGCTGAGCACGGCGCTGGCGACGGTGCTCAGTTATGACTACAAGGCAAAGCAGGCGGTCGCGGCCAGCGTGCCGACCCGGACGGCGGTGGGCGGCCGGCAGGCGCCACTGCTGGAAAGCTACGATACACCGGGCCAGTATTACTATGCCGACGCTGCCAGGCCAGCCGCTACGCGCTGTTGCGCATGCAGGCGATCGAAGCGCGCGGCGAACGCTGCGTTGCGCGTTCGATGGTGCGCACCTTGCGCGCCGGTACGCGTTTTACCTTGACGCAAGGACCCTTGCAGGCGGCGGGCGGCGACACGCCGTCCTACACCGTGCTGCGCGTCTGCAGCGTGGGTGTCAACAACCTGCCGGCGCCGGCCCGGCAAGGATTGGCCGAACTGTTCGGCCCGATCCCGGAACTGCTGCAGGAAAGCCTGGGTACGCTGAACCTACGGCCGCATTACATTGAACATTTCGAGCAGGTGATCGCCCAGGCGGTGGCCAGCGGCTACGCCAACCACCTGGAAGCGATTCCTGCCGCCACGCCGTGGCGCCCGGTACTGGGCGAAAACGGACTGCGCCAACATCCGAAACCTACCGCCCTGGGCAGCCAGAGCGCCATCGTCGTCGGCGCCGACGGCAATGACGTGGCCAGCGGCGCCGATGAGATTTACTGCGACAAGCTGGGCCGGGTGCGCATCCGCTTTCACTGGCAGCAAGAGACTGGCGCAACGTGCTGGGTGCGGGTGGCCCAGCGCGCGGCCGGCGGCGGCATGGGCAGCCAGTTTTTGCCGCGCATCGGCCAGGAAGTGCTGGTGCAATTCCTGGAAAACGATATCGACCGGCCCGTCATCGTCGGCGCCCTGTACAACGGCCAGGGCGAGGGCGGCACCAAACCGACCCCAGGCGGCGTCGGGGGCGAGCCAGGCGACGCCGGCGTGTTCCAGCCGGCGCACGACCACGCCATCGCGGGCCAGGGCAATGTGGCGGGCGGCAACAGTCCGCTGTGGCATGGCGCCGCGGGCGCCAGCGCGGCGCACCGCAATGGCGCAGCGCAATGGGGCATCCGCAGCAAGGAATTCGGCAAGGCGGGCAGCGCGGCCGGCTACAACCAGTTGCTGTTCGACGACACCGACCAGCAGGGCCGCATCCAGCTGAAAAGCAGCCACGCGGCCAGCGAACTGAACCTGGGCCACCTGATCCATGGCGCCGACAACTACCGTGGCAGCCTGCGCGGTGCCGGCGCCGAGTTGCGCACCGACGCGTATGGCGTGGTGCGCGCCAGGGCCGGCTTGCTGGTAAGCAGCTATGTGCTTCTGCACGAGGCCGCGCAACGCGATCCGGCCGGCGACAATGCGGGCGGGATCGCGCTGATGAAACAGGCGGTGCTGCTGGGCGACACCTTCAGCGCTGCCGCCAAGACGCATCAAACGGTGGCCTACGCCAGCCATGTCGGCGCCAGCGCGCCGAATGCCAGCGAACTTGACGGCCAGGCGGCGCCCTTGAAAGCGATGCTGGCCAGCGTTTCCGGTATGCATGAACAGTTGCCGCACACAAAGGACGCCATCATCGCGATCGCCGCCAGGGCCGGACTGGGCGTTGTCGCGGGGCAAGACATGCAACTGGCCAGCGGCGAAACCGTCACCATGATGAGCGGCCAGGATACCCAGTTCACCGGTGGCGGCCAGTGGCGCGTGCACGCGGGCCAGGCCATCGGCGTGCTGGGCGGCGTGGTCAAGGCCGGCGAGGGTGATGCCGGGGTGCAACTGATCGCGGCCCAGGGCGCCATCGACCTGCAGGCGCAGGCCGACGTGCTCAACGTGCAGGCGCGTGACGAGGTCAACGTCATCAGCGCCAACGCGCATGTGGACTGGGCGGCGGCGAAAAGCATCCGCCTGTCGACGGCGGGCGGCGCGAATATCACCATCGAAGGCGGCAATATCACGATCCAGTGCCCGGGCAAGATTACGGTGCATGCGGGCAAGAAAAGCTTCAGCGGACCGACGAAACTGGACCATCTCATGCCAGTGTTGCCCAAAGAAGACAATACCTGGGTTGAACTCGAGGCAAGTTACGACGATGCATGGAATACACCTTGGCCTCTGGAACAGCTGAAATTCAAGGTCGATGGCAAGAGCATTTTACAGTCGGTCAATGTCAACCCGCTCAAATCAGGTAGCAAATAAGATGCAAGAGAAAGACTCGGAAATCAAGCACCTGCAGTTGCCGAAAGATGGTGCTGTGCTGGTGACCAGCGAACCCAAGGTGACGGAACGGGAAATCTTCGAAGACCGTGAATCCATCGTCCAGCGCCTGCATGCCACTTACCTCAACCTGACCGACCAGATGGCGGAATTCCAGAGGCTATGGGATGACGGCCCGACATTAGCGTTTATCAATAGCGCACGCGAGGGCTTGAATCAGGGGGGAGCCAGCTGGCTTGATGATCAGGCCGAGCTTTTCGAAGCCCGGACCTGGGTGGCAATAGGTGACAACATCAAAGAGAACGCAGGTACAGCTTATGACCGTCTTGGGACATACAGCGGGCAGCGTTATCGGGCACTTCAAAAGGAATTGAACAAGCATATCGATCATCCGGAAGATACCTTGTACAACTGGGCATGGTGGCGGAAGTCCATTGAAGATGAAGCGAGCGAACTGTATCGGCAGCAAGTCGGAAAATTGAAAAATACGGTTAATGCAATTTCCGACACTGCCGGGATGGTGCTCAATACAGCAGCAACAGCGAAGAAAATCTACAAGCATCGCACCGCCATCCTCAATCTGCCCAGTTTGATTGCCAATGGCGATCCAAAGCCGATCCAGGCGTTTGTCGACAGGGAATTGATGGATATCGATCCCAAACTGGCCAAGGCCATTAAAAATGACCCCAATTTTCCAGTTGTGCTGGAAATTATTGCCGACGCCGATAGCGCCTTGGCCTATGTCTCTTACGTTGGCTTGATGCTGGAAGCGATTCCGCCGAATTTCTATGCTTATGCGGCTGGCAAAGGGGGCGCGTATTTGATGATCGAGGTAGTCCTGCTGATTGTGACCGCTTTATTGAGTGCCGGAACCGCAGCAGCTGCACGCATCACCATGCTGGTCGCGCGGATTGCCGCAAGCAGCGCGAAAATCGCAACGGCAGGAAAGAAAATCAAGCGCGCGAAGGCAGCGGTGGATGCCCTGATAAGAATGCTGGAAGACTTGTCGAATGCGGTGGATGACTTGCACCAGCTCGGCGCCAAGCTGGTCAAGGCGCGCGCAAAAGGACTTCGCATCAAGGGGAAATCAAAGATGACGCTGAAAGCCAGGAAAGAAAGAAAGCATCAAACGCGACAAAAAATGTCGCTTGTGCGGCAGTACCGGGCACAGCACGCCGCGTGGCAGGCAGGGAACAGTGGTCTATAAATGATATTTTAAATTTATCGAGGCACGTATGGCATTGATTGGAAATTCATCCAAGGATAGTAAATACTTGAATCGAATTAAGGCGGTAATTGAAGGAGATCATCATCATCCTCGCAATAACGGCGTGAGAATGCAGGCGCATCATATTATTTCCGCAGAGGGTATGAAGCGAAGTCAGCTTGGGAAGAAAATAGAGAAGTTTGGCTATGATATTAATCTTCTGCCGAATCTTGTATTTATACCATGTACTTTGCAAGGGGCCTGTGTCACCTCAACGTTCAGTTACATCGAGGGAATCATACTGCAAATCAGGACTCTTATGATGACGATTCTGAACCCACGGACTACCACGATATGGTCGCAGAAAAAATAAAAGATCTTCGCTTGCCTCTTCATAAGGAATGCATTGGAAGTAAAATTGAAAATTCTGAAAAAATCATATCTGACCTCAATAAGCTTAGCAAGTGGATATTAAAATTAATTCAAAATAATCCTGGTGAGGCACCGTTGACGAGAATATCTAAAAATTTTTCTCGAAATATTCTTCAAGGATGTGGCAGTGTAGATTCAATAAAGAAATATAATGATAAAAAAATATGCAGTGTAAGTAGGGATCATTTTAATAAAAACGCAAAAGAGCAAATTAGTGAAAAAATTAATTTTAAAAAAATTAATAATTACATTTTAAAAATTGGAAAATAAATTGAAAAATTATGAGCAGCAATATTATTTTTTAAGAAAGAAAAAGGGAAATGAAAGTCTTCCTTCGCTATGTCCTGACGATAATACCTCAGATAAAAACTATGATTTCGAAGAGTTTCCAGTTGCTTCTTCCCCATTCTTTTTTCTTAATGCGGGAAGAGAATATAATAAAAAAAAGAAATATTCCATCTATGAAAAATATTCCGTCCATATTGTTTGATGGAACGAATTTGCTTGTGACTAGCAGCATGCGGGAGGAACTTCTTGAGCTGGATATTCCACATCTTCATATGCATCCATCGGTTTATATTCATGACGATGGACAATGGCATGAGGATTATTGGTACATGACATTTGTGGAAAGATTCGATTGTTGGAGTAGGGAGAAATCCGAATATGATAATGAAGATGAACCTATACAGCTTGGTGGATTTGATCTTTTTGAAGTTTATAAATTTCACTTTGATGAAAAGCTGTTGAATTCGATACCTCTATCTCAGCGCTTGCTTTTTAAGATGGGCGGTGCGGTGAATGCTTTTATTGTTTGCCATGAGTCAATTTTGAATATATTTAAATCAGGAGATGGCGATGGTGTAAGATTTGTAAAGGTGGAAGATTATTAATTCATGGAGTAATAAATTCAGGGGGCGAGCATGGAAACCAAGATCAATCGATACGGCCAGGTAGATTAATTGGCTATAAAAAGTCGAAAGCTATATTTTCATGATGGGAAGGTAATGTGAAGAAATATGAACAGCAATATTACTTTTTGAGAGTTGCAGATGATGAAAGGATTCCTTCAGTTTCTGCAGATGATGACACGTCAGATAAAAATTATGATTTCGAGGAATTTCCAATCGGCTCGCCTCCTTTTATGTTTTTTAACGCCGGGAGAGAATATAACGAAAAGAATGGGATTCCATTATTGAAAAATGTTCCGGCCATATTGTTTGATGGAACGAATTTGCTTGTGCCTGGCAGTATGAGAGAGGCACTTCTTGAGCTGAATATTCCCCATCTTCATATGCATCCTTCAGTTTATATCCACGATGATGGGCAGTGGCACGAAGACTATTGGTATATGACCTTTGTAGAAAGATTGGATTGTTGGAGCAGGGAGAAATCTGATTATGAAGATGAAATTGAACCCATACGACTGGGTGGATTTGAATTTTTTCTAGTTTATAAATTTTGTTTTGATGAGGAGTTGTTGAACTCGATGCCGCAATCCGAGCGTCTGCTGTTCAAAATGGGTGGAGCATTAAATGCTCTTATTGTATGCCATGAATCTATATTGGATATATTTAAATTGGGCGATGTGCATGGCATCAAATTCATAAAAGTTGAAGATTATTGATGCTCGGCGAGGGGAATATGTTGCGGTTGTCCGGAGAGCTGAAAGTTCGAGTGGCATATTGGATGTGATAAAGAGTATTCCTAATAAGGCAGCTCTCGCAAGAATTGCTGAGAATTCCCATTTTGAATTTGCAGGCTTGCGATGGGTGGATTCAGTAAGAAATGAAATAATAAAAAGAAATATGAGGTGCATGGTCAAAAAGAAGCGAAACTAAAACAAGTGAAATATAAATTGCAAAAGATCGACGATTCAAATTTCAAAATAGGGAAATGCAATGAAGAAATATGAGCAGCAATATTATTTTTTAAGTGAGTTGGAGGATGAGCGAGTTCCTTCACTGTCTCCAGATGATAATACATCTGATAGGAATTATAATTTTGAAGAGTTTCCAATCGGCTCTCCTCCATTTGTATTCTTTAATGGCGGAAGGGAATATAATGAAAAGCGAGGCATTCCATCGTTGAAAAAAGTACCATCCATATTGTTTAGCGGGACGGATTTGCTTGTAACCAGCAGCATGCGGGAGGAACTTCTTGAACTTGATATTCCGCATCTTCATATGCATCCATCGGTTTATATTCATGATGATGGACAATGGCATGAAGATTACTGGTATATGACTTTTACGGAAAGATTCGATTGTTGGAGCAGGATTAAATCTAATTATTTCAAAGATGCCGGACCTGTAAGTCTGGGTGGATTTGAGCTTTATGATGAGGTATTTGACTTCTGTTTTGATGAAGAGTTGTTGAATTCAATTCCGCAATCCAAGCGTTTGCTGTTCAAAATGGGCGGCGCTTTGAATGCTTTTATCGTATGTCATGAATCAATTTTGAATATATTTAAATCCGGTAAAGTCAATGGAATAGAATTTACCAAAGTCGAGGATTATTGATTTTTGTTGCAGGTAGGACTCATGAGTCCTGGTTGTTACCAGAGCTAAAAATTCTGCTGGGCGCGTGCTTTGGCCACAGCTTTGAACCAATGATTGCCGCAGTCCCGATTTCAATCGAATCACTCTTGCTATAACGAAATTTCTAGGGTGTAATGGCTTTGATAAAAGTGCTTATTTACTAATTTTGTGCGGGAAGCCGCGTGATGGAGTTTCCGGATGTCGATGTCCTTGCCCGCCAGTTTCACGCAAGCCAGCAGATTGCTACAGCTGACCACGCCCCTCGGCGCCGACCGCCTGCTGGCCGAATGCGTGCGCGGCGAGGAAGGCTTGAGCACGGGCTTCGTGTTCCAGATCGCGGCCCTGTCGACGGACGCCGCCATTTCCTTGCGCACCCTGATCGGCCAGCCGGCCTTGCTGCAATTGCTGACCTCCACCAGCGCCGACGCGCTGCGCCCGTTCCACGGCCATATCACCGCCGTTGAACTGGTCGGCGCGAACGGCGGCATGGCGCGCTATCACCTGACCCTGGAACCCTGGAGCGCGTTTCTTGCGCATGGCCGCGACAGCCGCGTGTTCCAGGACATGACGGTCTTCGACATCCTCGACGCGCTGTTTGCCGCCTATCAGGCGCAGGGCAAGCTGGCGCCGGTCTGGCGTTTCGATATTCTCGACCGCGCGGCATACCCGAAGCGCAGCCTGAGTACCCAGTACCAGGAAAGCGACTGGGCTTACGCGCAGCGCCTGATGCACGAGGAAGGGCTGTTTTATTACTATGAACACGGCGGCGATCCCGGCAGCCCCAGCCTGGGCAGCCACTGCCTGGTGATCGCGGACCATAACGGCGCGTTCAAGCCGAATGCCCAGAGCAGCATCAACTTCACGCAGCCGGGCGCCGTCATGAAGGTCGACAGCATCGACCGCTGGCGCACCGAATTGCGCCAGCAGACCAATGCCATCGAAATGGGCAGCTGGGATTACCGCTCGCTCGACCAGCGTGTCGCCAGCGCGGCGGCAGAGGCGGGCGGGGCGCAGGGCGTGGAGCTGCTTAGCCGCGACGCGCCCGGCGCCTATGCCTACGCTTCGCGCGAGCAGGGTCAGCGCATCGCGCGCAACCAGTTGCAGGCGCTGGAAGCGGGGAAGGAGATCCACGTGGCGGCCGGTACCGTGCGTACCTTGTCGCCGGGCACCACGTTTGTCTTGCAGGGACAGCCGGTGTTCGACGAGGCCGGCGGTGACGACGAACGCACTTTCCTGGTCGTGCGCACGGTCCACTTGATGCACAACAACTTGAGTGCGGATTTGCAGTCATCCATTGTGCAAACGCTCAAGACGGGTTTGCTCGATGCGGCCATCCGCAAGGAGCAAGCGGGCAGCCTGCACCGTATGCCGGCGCTGTTGGGCGCCATTGCCGAGCGGCCCCTGTATCGCAACCGCATCGATGCCATCCGCAGCAATATTGCTTATCGCGCCAGCGGCAAGGACCAGCATGGCCATTTGCTGCATCCGCGCCCGACCGTGCATGGCCAGCAGACGGCTGTCGTGGTGGGGCCGGCCGGCGCCGTGATTCACACAGACCGCGACCACCGCATCAAGGTGCAATTTCACTGGCAGCGCGGCGTCATGAGCCACAGCCGCCTTGACCATCCGCAAGGCGGAGGGCATACGGGCGCGCCGGGCGACGACAGTGCCGGCACCTGGGTACGCGTCGCTTCCACCATGGCGCCGGTGGCGGGCGCCAACTGGGGCGGCCATGCACTGCCGCGCATCGGCCAGGAAGTATTGATCGATTTTCTGGAAGGCAATATCGACCGGCCGGTCGTCATCGGCGCCGTCTACAACGGCCAGGGCACGGCCGATGCACAGAATAACCGCGTGAGCCATGGCGCGGGACCGGCCACCGGCAACGCGCCAGCCTGGTTTCCCGGCGAAGCGGGCGCGCATGCCCATCCGGCCGCGTTGTCCGGCATCAAGAGCCAGGCCATGCAGGCCAGCCAGCAGGGCGGCGCGGCGTACAGCCAGCTGGTGTTCGACGACAGCCCCGGCCAGCCGCGCGTGGCCCTGCAGCGCCATGCCGGCGCACACCAGGGCACTGCCGAGCTGAACCTGGGACATTTGCGCCATCAGACGGACAACCAGCGGCTGGCCGCCGCCGGCTTCGGCGCCGAACTGAAAACCGGGCACAGCGCCGCGCTTCGCGCAGGGCAGGGGTTGCTGTTGTCGACCGACGGGCGCAGCAACGCCAGCGGCACGCAGATGGATAGCAAGGAGGCGACGGACCAGATCGAACAGAGCCTGGTCTTGCTGACTTCGCTTGCGGAAACGGCGCAAAAGCACAATGCGGGGCTGAAAGGTGGCCAAGGGCAGGCCGAAGCGGCGCCCGACACCTTGCCGGCGCTGAAGCAATTGGCGCACAGCATAGAAATGCTCAAGGGCACGGCGGGCACGGGCGACGGCCAGGCGACGGCCTATGGCGCGCCGCAGCTGCAATTGTCCAGTCCGGCTGGCATCGCCGCCACCACGCCGCTCAATGCGCTCTTTGCAGCCGGCAATACCAGCAGCATCGCGGCAGGGCAGGACATCAATTTCGGCGCGCAAGGCAACCATTTTCATGCAATCAGTTCCGGCATCAGCCTGTTTACCTACGGCAAGGCCAGCAAGCCCGACAAACCGAACCAGGAAACCGGCATCCGCCTGCACGCCGCCAGCGGCAAGGTCAGCAGCCAGAGCCAGTCCGATGAAACAAAATTAACCGCAGACAAGGCCGTGACCGTGGCCAGCGTCAGCAAGAGCGTCAACGTGAGCGGCAAGCAGCATGTGCTGCTGACGGTGCAGGGCGCCTATATCAAGCTCGAAGGCGGCAATATTGAGATTCATGGACCCGGCAAAATGGAATTCAAGGCCGGCATGAAGGAGTTGACTGGGCCGGCGAGCGCCAGTCCTGCACCGATTGCCTTGCCGATAGGACAATTGAAAGGCTGTGCACTGAAACTTCTCGATGCCACGCAGGCGGGAGCGGCCAGTGTCAAACGATAAAGCGCCATCGCCAGCACTGTCTCCTGCCGCGGTATCGACGGCGCGCGCCGATGAAGTGCTCTACAACGTGGCCCGCGGCTATGACAGGACCGTCGTCCTGATCGACCAGTTCATCGACAATCCCCTGCGCGAGGCGATTGCGGCCCTGTCGCCGCCCGCGGCCAGCTTGCTGCTCGATGACCCGATCTTCGAGGATGACCTGCAGCGCGCGCCGATGCTGCTCGCCTTGTCCAACCAGCTGCCCGAGCACTATGCACTGGTCGAGCACAGCCTGAAGCTGGCGCAAGAGCAGCATGCCGAACCGGGCGGGGTGCCCGGCATTTGTGCCTGGCTATTTAGCAATGCGCCCCTGGAGCGCCTGCGCAGCGCCATGCTGGCGCGCCTGAATCTGCGCTATCCGTCCGGCGAAGCCGTCTACCTGCGCTATTTCGACCCGCGCGTCATGCCGCATCTGGCAAGACTGTTGCCGCCGTCTGACGCGGCAGGCCGGCCGGGGCGCAGCAGTTTTGCCGATCTGCTTGGTCCTGTGGAGACCTGGTGCCAGCTCGATCGCGAGGGGCAGCTGATCCTGCATGGCCATGCGCAGCCATTGTCGGCAGTACAAGACGTTCCCCTGCGCATCGATGAACCAACCAGGCAGGCGATGGATCGCATTGAGCAGATCAATCTGGTATTGCGCATCCTTTGCGCAAGGCAAACGCCAATCGGCGCCGGCATCGACGCGCAGATCGACCGCTATCTTGTCGACAGCGCAAGCGCGGGTCTGGCGCAGGCGGACGCAGATCCAGATCGCCTATGCCTGGCGCGCCGTCGAAAACGGCCAGGCCTTCACCTTGCACCCCGCCCTCGGGGAACTGATGCGGATGGCAAGCACGCAAGGCTTGCCACTGGATATAGTATTGAACGCCCGTCTGCATTCCCTAGGCTGATGCCCAGCAGAATGACCGCGTGCCGCCCACCCAACAGGAAGAGCAATGAAAGACTGTAAATTTTGCGATAAGAACGGCTTGTTCATTTTGCCGCTGCGCTATGCGGCAGTGGTCGGCGAGGGCGCGGCCAGTCAGGTCTCCGCCTTGCCCGGCAAGCTGGGCGACAAGGTCAGGCACATCAAGCTGGAGAACGCCGGCTATGCGCCGCGCCTGCTGCGCTCGGGATTCTTGTACGTGCTGATCAAGCGCGCCGGACTGCTGTACTGGGAAGGTTATTTTGCCGACGACGACGCGTTTCTGTCCAAATTTTCCGTCGATACGCCACCCTCGGCGGCAGTGAATTTTTCCTGTGACCGCACCACCTGCGGCATCAATGCCAGCATGATCGCGATCGACAAGATCGAGTTTGTCGAAAAAATCTACCTGTTGTTTACGCCAACTGCCATGACGCAAAACAGGCTCGACGCGTATGCGGCCAATGCCGACGCCAGAGCTGAAAAGGGACAGATGCAGGTTTTCCTGCCGAAGGAATGGGCTGCAGGCAGTACCGAGCAGCCGCACAGCCTGAAACCTGAAGAGCTTGGCAAGTATGTTCCCGAAGCCGTACTCGCCAGACAGTATCAGAATGCCTGGAAGAGCCCCTTGGGGAAGAATCTCATGCAGCAGCTCTACATGGGAAGTTACGATGCTTATGTAGGCATGGCAAATCTTCCACTGGCGACGCCGGGCGGGCGGATGGGGACGCTGGAAGAGAAAATGGTGGCGACGAAGGCGGCAGCATTTGTTCTGTTTGACCCGATCGGCATTACGCAGGAATTGAATGATTTCCGTAATGCCGCCCTGCAGCCGCTTGAAAATTTTCTCGATAGCGAGGACAAGGAAAAAGTCAGCAATCGGCGGAAGATGGACGTCATGGTCGGCATTGATGATATCAAGGACTGTGTCATCAAATATGGCGTGGAAATCAGAAAGAAAAATCTCGATGACATGGATTCGAGGGCACTTCCGGACATTAATAAGAATAATGCCGAAATGCTCAGGAAATTGAACCGTGTAAAAGAAGCTGAAATAATCGAAGAGAGAATGAGGAAAATTGCTGACGCGCGCGAGAAAAGGCGCGAGCAGATCCTTGCGACAAGTGAGCAGGACGCACGCGCAAACTTCGAGAAGAAATATGAGTCGCTGATCTCTGTCGCGGAAATCGATTTGCTGCGCAAGACGCTGGATAAACTGTCGCAGGAAGCCGAGGCAAGATCGAGGAAGAGAACTGCCGATCATGTCAAGTGGGTAACCTCCACGGAGTTGGTTGAGGCATTTGATAGTTATGACGAGGAAAATATCGGTAGCGGATTTTGCTTTACTTTTGAATATTCCCGGTGTGTGTTTGGCATGTTTTCCGGCAAGGAAAATGCACCTGTTCTTAAAAATTGGATGAATGTGAGTTCAATTGAAAGAAAAAATTTGTACATGCGGTCAAATTTCTACAACCATAAGTCTTTGTATGACCTTGCGGAAAAGGCCTTTAAAGATGCTAAAGAACAAGTTGATGCTGCAGGGGATATTTCAAAAGTACAGGCGGCACCATGGTTAAAAGCCGGCAAGGGCCTGATTGACTCCTTTAAGAAAATTGATTCCGCATGGGATGAATGGTTGCGTGATGGCGGAGTCCTTAAAATTCACAACAAGGATCCAACGGCCAAGACGGATAAGCCGATAGTAAATTTATCAAAGTACCATCGAACTGCGGAAGGGATGGCATTTGCAAAAATCTCGGAGTGGACGCAAGCAATGTTCACTAAAAGCGGGAAGTTGGACAAGGCAATTTCCAGCATCGTCGGCGTATTGCTGTATTCAAAATTGGCGGATCTTGCTGAAAAAATAAGCTTCGATGAATTGATGCTTCCTCTGAAGAAAAAAAATATTGAAGAATTAAGAGAAAAAACAAAGAAATATTCTGAAGCGCTGAAATCGGAAAATGAAAAAAACAAATTAGAGCAAGGAATCGAAAAGAAAGCTGAGCGCATGGCGCGAACAGAGGCGACCAAAACTGCTCGAGCAGATGCGGCAAAAGTGGAAGGGAGCATACAAAATTTGATAGGGGATGAGCAGGAAAAGGTAAAAAGAAAGGTGAAGATTGCATTGGACGAACTGGACGTGGGTAAAAGGCCCGAGACCAATAATTTTCGCCATGCTCGCATTGGTGTTCTTTTGATGTCAATTGAAAGCCTTTCCCTGGCAACCAAATTGCCTCATTTTAACGATTCAGGCAGACTAAAGTCTGAGGTGATAGCCTCAATATTGTCACTGAGCAGTATATCTTTTGATCTGGTTTATGCTGTTACAAAATCTATAAGGGAAATATCCCCTTATAGTAAAATTAGCGGAATAAACAAGGCGGCAGATGTTATTCGAGGTGGATTTAAAATGGCTGCCGGGTTACTTGGGGCTCTTTCTGGTTTTATGATAGTTTGCTTGGATATTGATTCGGCTTATGATGAAATCAAGAAAGAGCGATCTGATGGAATTTTAGTGGCGATTTATACTAGCCGAGCTGTCTTTGGTGCCATTAACATGGGTTTAGGCTTGACCGCTGCATTGTCCTACTGTGCTCCTTTATTGACACGATTGGCAGGATCTCAGCTGGCGAAAAATTTCAGTTTTTCTTTAAAGGCAATAAATTATTTTGGTGGATTGGCAACAAGCTTGATAGGTGGAAGAACTATTTTATTGATAAGATTGGCTCGATTTAATCTGATTGGTCTCGGGATAACTGTTGTTGAAGTCGGATATCGGGTATGGATCATGGATGATGAATTGGAGAATTGGTTTCAAGCGTGTACTTTTAGAAAAAGAAGAGGATGGCTTTCTGAAAAACCATTTACTAATGTTGAGCAGGAGTTAATGGAGTTACAGAAAGCTTTTAAGGCAATTCAATCATGAATTTCGAGGTGAATGTGGCAGAGGAGAAAAATGAAAATATGTTTTCCAATGACGCTTTTTTTACAGTGGAAGGACGAATAACAGAGATTCAAATTGCTGCAACAACTATAAATTTACTCAGAAAAATAGAAAAAAATATTGAGGCAAAAAACCTTGCAGGGGGTGTCGCTGCCGCTATCAATGGCATGCCTGGAACATTGGCAACTTCAGCCATGCTAAGTTTGTACGATGGCGAAGATGTGCATAGTTTTGCCGGACTGGTCAATGGCGAAGTCGTGTGTGGAACTTTTGTCGATGCGGACAAGATCCGGGATGGCGATGTCGTCAAATTGGTCGTGACAAGAAGGGGTGATGTCCTGCACGTACATAGTTTGCTACGTATTGAGGATAGCTTGTTATTGATGCCCCTGAATGCGTATTGCGGAGAACGCGCCTTTTTTTGGAGTTGCATGAGATTCGCAAGAAACATGACGCTATTTGTTTGGTTTGTTTTGTTTTCCGGATTTTTCTTGTTTGTCGATGTGTCGCTGGAAAGAAAGGAGGATTTGATTACGGCATGTGGTGCGATATTACTGATGCCCCCGATTTTCTGTTTCCCTTTCGAGTATTGGACATATAAGACCATGCGTGACTATTCAATATATGCTGAGAAAATATTCGTCGCTTATGGATTTCCAAGGCCGGAAATATTTGATGCGCGTCGCGGAATTACTTTTTTTGAGAGTGATGGCAATAAATTTTTTGCGACTAATTGTGAACTGGCGCTGAAAAAACACAAGTCGAAGTACAATATGGCATCTGCCTGATTATTTGAGCGGCAAATTTGCAAGTTCCTCTTGCGGGTTTTATTGTATTTTTGAGCCGAAATGAATTGTTGCACGCCAAATAGAGGTGCATCCTCACCTTGTCTACGTGGTGAAATCGCAGAAAACATCAAAATAGATTCAGTCGTAATTATCAGGGTGCGTATGATGGCAGCAAAGAGTAATAAACATGCTTCTCCCGAGGAAGCTTTTTTTACTGTGGAAGGAAAAATCACAGAATTTCATGTAGCTGCAACAAGTGTAAATTTGCTCAGTAAAATTGAAAACAGCCTTGCGGAAAAGAATCTGGCAGCTGGTATCGCCGCCGCAATCAATGGCATGCCGGGGGTATTGGCAAATGCAGCCATGCTAAGTTTTTACGATGGCGAAGATATGTTCAATTTTGCCGGGTTGGTTAACGGGAAAGTAGTCTGTGGGGTTTTTAGCGACGCTGACAAGATCAAGGATGGCGATTTTATTAAATTGGTAGTCACAAAGAAAAAGGATGTGCTGTACGTGCATAGTTTGCTCCGTATTGACGATAGCTTGTTGCTAATGCCTCTGAATACCTATTGCGGGGAGCGTGCCTTTTTTTGGAGTTGCATGAAATTTGCGCGGGAATATGATATTGTTTATGTGGATTATGGCTTTTGCTGCATTTTTTTTTTCATATGTTGATGTATCTGTAGAAAACAAAGAATATTTAATTGTGACATGTGGAATTATATTATTGGTGCCTTTGATTTTTTGGTTTCCTTTCGAATATTGGACATTCAGAACCATGCGTGACTATTCAATATACGCGACAGAAATTTTCGCTGCCCATGGTTTTCCAAGGCCAAGTGACTTTGATATGCGCTCTGGCGCTACTTTATTCAAGGATCACAGCTATGGTTTTATTGGATACAGTTGCGAATTGGCTTTGAAAAAACACAGGTCGAAATACAAAATTCAATCTGCTTGATAATTTCCTCATACATTTCCGTTACTTTCCAAGTTGGATCTGAGTCGCTTCCTCCCCGAAATTGATGGCATTGCTGTAAAGATATTGCCAGTTCAGCGATCGAGAAAATCATATGCATGAATTCTCCTATAAGTTGGTCAGCGGTGTTGTTGAGGAGTTAAGAACTTCCGACATGCATGTGAATTATTTGAAGAGTGCCGCATCGTTCAAAAAAATGTCCGGTTTGACCTCGATCGTGCAGGCTGCCACGGGCGAATCAGGCGCTGTTCACAGTGCGCAGGCGGCAGCAAGTGACGGAGATCCTGTTACAGGCTTCAGCATGAGTGTGGGCGGCAAGTTAGTTACCGGAAGTTTTTGGGAGGTTGATTTTAGAGACGGAGACGAGGTTCAGATTGTGGGATATGAAAAAGGCAATGAGTTTATCGCTGTCGCAGTCGTTGATGTAAAGGAAGAAAAAATATGGATGCAGCCACATTGTGAACGTGGAACACTTGCCAAAAAATATCATCTTTTAAAATGCTGTGGATATTCTTTTATTGGATTATGTATTTTTGAAATTTTATTGGGATTTTTTACTGGATTTCCGATTTGGTTTGTTTTGATTTGCTCTGCTTTTATTAACCCAATTATTTTGTTTGTAACTGTTGGATTAAGCTGGAAGGATTTTATGAATTTTGCAAAAGAAATGAATGAGGTAGGAAAGGCGCTAGTGATCGCTGAGCCGGAAAAAATTGATCTTTTTAAAAGTACGAGAAAATCCAGAAAGTCAGGGAAGCCAGCTTTGCCGATGGGTGTGTATTATCTTTAAGTGTGAGGGCGCTACTCTATAGAGATATTTCCAGATGCCATAGATCCTGATGTAAATTTCATCCATCGGCCAGCTCAGTCGACCGGACGCTTGTGCTTGTAAGCCATCTTTTCGATGAGCAACAGGAGTCGATCGCCTACCTGTTGATCGATGAATGGTTAACCGATACGCCGCGCCTCTCCATCAAATTTTGAAGATGGATATCTGATGTAGAGCAGGAATGACGAATGGGTGAACCGGTTTCAAGCATGAAAATGGAGGAAAAGATGAGAGTAGCTTGGCGAATAGCCGTTTGATTCTGTTGAAAAATTAATGCAATTGCAGAAGGCATTAAAGACGGTTCAACCATAATTTTTAGGAAGCGCATGGTGGCTGAAGAGAATAATGAAAATACATCTTCCGACAAGGCTTTTTTCATAGTGGAAGGGAAAACTCACAGAATTTCATATGGCTGCAACAAATGTAAATTTACTTGGTAAAATACAAAATTCAATCTGCTTGATAATTTCCTCGATACATTTCCGTTACTTTCCAAGTTGGATCTGAGTCGCTTCCTCCCCGAAATTGATGGCATTGCTGTAAAGATATTGCCAGTTCAGCGATCGAGAAAATCATATGCATGAATTCTCCTATAAGTTGGTCAGCGGTGTTGTTGAGGAGTTAAGAACTTCCGACATGCATGTGAATTATTTGAAGAGTGCCGCATCGTTCAAAAAAATGTCCGGTTTGACCTCGATCGTACAGGCTGCCACCGGCGAATCAGGCGCTGTTCACAGTGCGCAGGCGGCGACAAGTGACGGAGATCCTGTCACAGGCTTCAGCATGAGCGTGGGCGGCAAGTGGGTTAGCGGGAGTTTTTGGGAAGTTGATTTTAGAGACGGAGATGAGGTTCAGGTTGTGGGATATGAAAAAGGCAATGAGTTTATCGCTGTCGCAGTCGTTGATGTAAAGGAAGAAAAAATATGGATGCAGCCACATTGTGAACGTGGAACACTTGCAAAAAAATATCATCTATTAAGATGTAGTGGGTATTTTTGCACAGGTTTATACATCCTTACTCTTGGAATGGGGTTTTTTGGGAATATTCCATTATGGTTGATGTTGATTACTGCGACTATAACAGCGCAAGTTATTTTATTTGCAACAGTAGGATTGAGTTGGTCAGATTTTATGGATTTTTCAAAAGAAATGGATAGAGTTGGAGCAGCATTAGGGATTGATCACCCGCAAAAAATTGATCTTTTTAAAAGTACGAGAAAATCCAGAAAGTCAGGAAAGCCCGCTTTGCCGATGGGCGTGTACTATCTTTAAATTAGATAAGTAAAATGTACGATCCCGTTGATTTTCCTAGTGAGCTGCTCCTTTCTGGGGTAGAAATGAAGCATCTTCATTTTTCTGGACAAGGATGGCCGCAGGTACTTAGCGCTCGATGCTCTGGCGGTCGTAATCGCGCGCCATCTCCCGCGATGCCGTAGCGCGACTACTGGCAGACAGTGCCCCTGTTTTATTCCGCTTGGCCCAGGCTGGCCAGACGTGCCAGGGTCTCTTGCGCATTCATGCTCCTGGCCAGCGTGACGGCAGTCATGCCGCGGCTGTCCACGGCATCGATGCGGGCGCCGTGCTGCAGCAGCAGGTCGAGGATGGCCAGGCGGTTGAACATGGCTGCCATCATCAACGGGGTCTTGCCGTCCGGGCTGGCGCCGTCCACGCTGGCGCCGTGCAGGAGCAGCAGTTCGGCGAGCTCCAGGTAGCCCTTGTAGGCCACGCCGGCCAGCGGCGTCTGGCCCTGGTCGTTCGGGACGTTGGCGTCGGCGCCCGCTGCGAGCAGCAGGCGCGATGTTCCAGGTGGCCATGGTAGCTGGCCAGCATGATCAGGCTGTCGCCTTTTTCGTTGCGGAAGTTGACCGGCACGCCCTGGGCCACCATGGCGCCCAGTTGCTGCGTATCGCCTTCGCGCACTAGGGCAAACAGGCCCTGGATGAATTCCAAGGTTTCGGCATCCATCGTTGCCGGGCGTTTGCGCGCATCGTCGTTCATCGTCTTCTTTCCGCCAAGGTTAATTAATGCCTTTAGTCTACTATGCGGCCGGCGCCAGCGCCTTTTGCCGCGCAGCCAGCGCCGCGCCGATGAAGAGGGCGATGGCCGAGGCGATCAAGCCCCGTTCCAAACCGGCCGGGCCATCGGCGATCCAGCCGACGACGATGGGGCCGACGATCTGGCCCAGCGCGAACACGGTCGTGTAGGCGGTGATGCCGGCCGTCCACGATTGCTGCGGCAAATTATGCCGCACCAGGGCCGTGGTCGAGGCCACCACCGACAGGAACACGGCGCCGAAGACCAGGCCGGAGAGGAACACGACGGGCACAAAGCTTGTCAGCGCGGGCAGGATGGTCACCGCGCCCAGCACGCCATTCAATATCGCCAGCGATTCGCCGCCCTTGTAGCGGTCGAGCATGCGCGCCCAGATGCGTGACGACGCCACCACCGCCAACCCCAATAAGGTGTAGAAGACAGTGATCAAGGTGGCACCCATGCCTTGCTGCTTGAGCAGGGCGATGACGAAGGTCATGTAGCCGATGTAGCCGACGCCAAACATGAAATAGCCGGCCAGGCTGGGGGAAAAGTCGCGCCAGGCGAAACGCCGCGCCGTGTCGACGGCGCGCGGCGCTTCGCCGATCGCCTTCGCCGGCAGGGCCATGATGGCGGTGGCGGCCAGGCAGGCCGTGCCCAGTGCCAGCCAGGGCCATTGCCAGGCATGCGCGGCGCCGTGCGCCTGGGCGGACGTCAATGTGGCCGGCACCAGCAGGGCCGACAGGGCGATGCCGAAGCCCGTGCCGCCATAGTACAGGCCGATATACAGGCCGGCGCGCCGGCTGTGCATGGAGCCGAGGCGCGCCGCCAGCACGCCGCCGGCGATAAAGATGAAGGCGCTGGCCACGCCCGCGCACACGCGCTGCAGGAACAGGGCGGCCGTATCGCTGACCAGGCCCGACAGCAGCATGAAGACGCTGGCCAGCACGCAGCCGGTCATCAGCAAGCGCCACACGCCCAGGCGGCGCATCAGGGCCGGCGTGGCCAGGGCGCCGAGAAAGTAGCCGAGCGCATTGAAGGTATTCATGGCCCCGGCCAGCAGGTATGACCAGCCCAGGTCGGCGCGCATGGGCGGCAGCAGCAAGCCATAGGAAAAGCGCGACAGGCCCAGGGCTATGGCGGCGCCCAGCGAGAGCGCCAGCGCCGTGGCCAGCGGATGGGCCGGGGAATGATCGTGTGTCGGCATGGCCTGGTGACCCGTCTATGTGAGAGCGTGGAGTTGGCGCCGGGTGGGGCAGGCCGGCGGGCAAGGTCTGTGGCGGCAGTGGCGTACGGCGCTGCCTGCACGCTCTTTTACTGCTAAGTTAATGAATCGGCTCCGGGAAGTCAAGCAGGCGCGCGCCTGACGTGGCTGGCAACAATGCAATCCTTGCCATCGTTACTTTTGGAGAGAATTATAAGACATGCAATGCCATATAATTGCATTTAGGAAAGTAACTTGCTTATAATCAATTTTGTGAGTTGCTCCTGATCCTACATATCATAAGGGCACTATGAACAAGAATAAACCCGGCGCGTTGTTGATTGCAGCGCTGATTGGCGCGGCCCTGGCTGGCTGCGCTTCCGAATCCTCGCAAGCTTTGGCTGTCCCCACGGTTGCCAGCGCAGCCCGTCCCTACGTTGGTCCTCGTACCCTGATCGCTGTCGGCAAATTCGACAACCGCTCGAACTTCATGCGCGGCATCTTTTCCGATGGCGTCGACCGCCTGGGCAGCCAGTCGAAAACGATCCTGATTGCGCATCTGCAGACGTCCAACCGTTTCAACGTGCTCGACCGCGACAACATGGCGGAACTCAAGCAGGAAGCCGATTTCAAGAAGCAGGGCCAGAATATCAAGGGCGCCGATTTCGTCGTCACGGGCGACGTGACCGAATTCGGCCGCAAGGAAGTTGGCGATAAGCAATTGTTCGGCATCATGGGCCGCGGCAAGACGCAAGTGGCGTATGCCAAGGTCACCTTGAACATTGTCAATATCGCCACCTCGGAAGTCGTGTACTCGGCTGGTGGTGCCGGCGAATACAGCCTGTCGAATCGTGAAGTGCTGGGTTTTGGCGGCACCGCCAGCTATGACGCCACCCTGAACGGCAAAGTCCTGGACCTGGCCATGCGCGAAGCCGTCGAGCGCCTGGTGGCTGGCGTCGAAGCGGGCGCATTGCGCAAACAATAAGGTTTCCCATGAAAACAATGATGAACAAGGGCGCAGCCCTGCTGGCGCTGCTCGCCTGTGCCGCCCTGACCGGTTGCGCCACGCAATCGAAGACCCTGTATCAATGGGAAGGCTACCAGCCGCAAGTGTACGAGTACCTGAAGGGCGAAAGTCCCGAGCAGCAGATCGCCGCCATGGAAAAAGACTTGCAAATGATCGCTGCCAAGGGCAATCACGCGCCGCCGGGCTACCACGCCCACCTGGGCATGCTGTACTCGATCGCGGGCAAGCCGGAGCAGGTCGCCGCGCAGTTCGAGGACGAGAAGAAGCTGTTCCCGGAATCGGCGCCGTACATGGACTTCCTGCTGGGTAAAATGAAAAAAGGCGAAAAATTATGATGTCGCGCATGTTGAAAATGGCCCTGTGCCTGGGTCCCGCCATCTTCATGGTCGGTTGCGCCACCAAGCAGGCGGCATACGATTACACCGCCTTCAAGGCGGCCAAGCCCCGTTCCATCGTGGTCTTGCCGCCGTTGAACAACTCGCCCGAAGTCAATGCCGCCAACAGCGTCTACGCGCAAGTGACCTATCCGCTGGCCGAAGCGGGCTACTACGTGCTGCCGGTGGCCGTGGTCGGTGAAACCTTCAAGCAGAACGGCTTGACGAACGCCGCCGATATCCACGGCGTCGATGCCAAGAAGCTCAACGAGATTTTCGGCGCCGATGCGGGCCTGTACGTGACGATCTCCAAGTACGGCACGACCTACGCCGTGATCGACAGCGTGACGGTGGTGTCGGTCGATGCCAAGCTGGTCGACCTGAAGACGGGCGCCTTGCTGTGGCAGGGCGCGGCCAGTGCATCGAGCAATGAAGGCAATAACAGCGGTGGCGGCGGCCTGGTCGGTATGCTGGTGACGGCGGCGGTCAAGCAGATCATCAACACCAGCACCGACGCCAGCCATCCGCTGGCTGGCACGGCGAATGCGCGCATGCTGTCGGCCGGCGTGCCGAATGGCTTGCTGTACGGCCCTCGTTCGGAACGCTATCTGGCGCAGTAATCGTTCGGTAATACCCCGCACAGGCCCTGCATCAGGCAGGGTCCGTGGCGCTTCGGTTTCCCTTCAGTTGAAGCGCCCGGGCCGCCATGCTCAGACCTCGACGGCCACGGTGCCGCCCTTGGCGATCAGCCGCCCGAAACTTTGCCGGCGACGCTGGCAGATTTCGGTATGGCTGACGGATGGCGCGCATTTCATCGCGTTCGCCGGCGGCTGTCGAGCGTGGCGCTTCACTGCGTGGTCGTGGCCGGCACCGTGGATGCGCCGGCCGGCGAGGCATGGCAAGATGGGGGCGCGGACGACAGGGCCATCGAGGCCGGGTTTGACCTGGTCATGCGGCCGTACTGGCGCACAATATGGCTAAAAATGCAACATCGTCAGGCTCAGCTTGCTTGTATCGCGGGCCTGCGCCGGCGCCAGAACGGCGCCGACGGCCAGCGCATTTCCTGGCCGTAGCAGTACGCCAGGTGGCGCTCGTACGCCGCGCCGATGGCCGACAATTCTCCATGGTAGTGTTGATAAGCTTGCGGCTCTCCCTGCAGTGTGCGGTCGGCGGCCTCGGCAGCGGCCAGGCCCGTGTACAGGGCGTTGAAGATGCCTTGCGACGACAACGGATCGAAGCTCAGGGCGGCGTCGCCGACGGCGAACCAGCCTGGGCCGGCGCCGGCGTCCAGGGTGGCCGTATGGGCGGGCGTGGCCAGGGTTTGTGTAGCGGCCATGTAGCCTTGCTGTTCCAGTAATTCCCGCGTGGCCGGCAGACGCCGCGCCGCCGCTTCCAGCCAGCCGGCATCGCGCAAGGCGTTGCTGTCGAGTAAATCCGCGTCCGTGTGCAGGGCCAGCACGCGGCGCTGGCCGGGCAGGGGCGCGCTGTACCACCAGCCGTATTCGCAAGCCTCGATGTGGGCAACGCCCCGCGCCGAGGGCGTGCGCTCATGTCCGTATTGCCACACTGAAACTAACCGGTCGCTGCGCTGGCGCCGCGCCCCGATGCCGCGGGCCAGCCGGGCGCTGCGTCCGGTGGCGTCGATGACGATGCGCGCCGCCGCGTCGCAGGGGCCGCGCGGCGTTTCCAGCCGTACTCTCCAGCCGCCATCGTCAGGCGTGATGCCGGCGACCTTGGCCGAGGCCAGCAGGGCGGCACCGCGCCGGCGCGCCTCGTCGCGCAGCCACAGGTCGAAGGTGCCGCGCGCCAGGTGCCAGCCGTGCCCGTCGGGATCACTGAGAAAATGGTGTTCCGTCCAGGCGCCGTTCCACCAGGCGCGGTTGCCGTGGTAGGGCGCATGGCCCTGCCGCAGGAAGGCGTCAAGCAAGCCCATGTCCCGCAGCAGGCGCGCGGCGGCCGGCGGCAGCGATTCGCCGATGCGCGCCAGCGGCGCGGCCAGCCGGTCCACCAGCAAGACCCGGTGCCGCCCCGCCAGGTTCAGGGCGGCCGTGGCGCCGGCCGGACCGGCGCCGACGATCAGCACGTCGGCCTGCAGCACGGTCACAAGCGGTGCCGTTGCAGATGGCGCGCTTTTTCCGTGCCTTCCAGGTCGACGTCGACGAACTCGTCCGGTATGGAGGCTGCCGCGCGCAGCTGGTGCCTGCCGGTTATCGGCTGCGGCAGGTTTTCCACTTGCAGGAAGGCAGGGAAGCCGGTCATATCCGTGGGGCCGGGGCGCACCTCGACCACGCCCACTTGCGCGAGGTCGGCGATCATGTTGTTGATCTGCTCTTCATAGCTGATGTTGCCCAGCGGACGTATCCACGCGGCACGCCGGGCGAAGGCGGCCAGGCGGTCGTCGATGGGCACTTCGCGGTTCATCACCGTGTCGTAGGCAAGCTTGCTCATCACCTGGTTCGGCACGCGCGCGGGCCAGAACGTGGGCACGTAGGGATCGTAGTCGGACTGGTAGCCGGAGCGGCAGCTGGCTGTGTCCGTCTGCCATGGCACGGCCATCCAGCGCGTCACGCCGCCGGCGATCTGCGCCGAGCAGGGGCCGCCGATATTGTCCGGCGTCAAGACGGCGCCGTAATCGGGCTCGACCCAGCCGGGCGGCCGTGCGCGCCAGGCGGTAGGGCGCGCTGTACATGCTGGCCTGGCGCATGGGCCAGGTCATTTCGCAGCCGGGGTGGAAGGCGTCGGCCAGGCAGAATTCCATGGCCGCGCGCAGCAGGGTGTCCGGTTGCAGGGCCACGTCCACGTCGGCCAGGCTTTGCGGCGGCACCTTGCCGGGCGCATAGTCGTCCGTGAATTCGCCGGCGGCCCATTGCTTGAGGAAACGCAATTGCAGATTGCTCAGCGCGCAGTTCTGGCGCGGCGTGTCTGCCGGCGGGATGGCCATCGCGTCGCCATACAGCCACGGCCACGGCGATGGCGCCCAGGCGTCGCGCTCGAACTGGCGGAACTGGTTATAGATGACGTTGCGCCACTCCTTGCGGTTTTCGGACGGGCTGGCCAGGCGCGCCATCCATTCGTCGCGGCTGAACGGCGTGCTGCCATCCCAGCCGAAGGCGGCCGCGAAGCCGGCGTTGACCCATTGCAGGTTGGACAGGCGTTCGAAAATATAGGGCGGATATCGTCCTGGAACGAGGGAACGGCAGGCGCGGCAATTTTGCCTTCGGCAACAAACAAGTCGCGCATCAAGTCCCACATGGTGCGCACCGACTTTTGCTGCGGCGCGTAGTCGGGCGGCGCGACGACCACCCAGGCCATGTCGACGGGCAAGGCATGGCCCTGGTAGTGCACGGTGGCGCAGACGGGGCCGTCGGCCGTGTCGTCGTACCAGCCTTCGTTGTTGGCAAAGGTGATGGCGCGCGCGCCATTCCACGAAGCGGACTTGCCATGGCCGCCCAGCACGATCAGCCGGCCCATGGCGTCCGTGCGCAATTCGCCCAGGTAGACGGGCGTGCCCAGGAAGCTGCCGCTGTCGAAGGCCACGGCCGGCTGTTCGCTGCCGCTGATCTTGCGCTCGCCCGGCGTGATGGACAGTTGCGCGCGGTCGGTGACGGCCATGTTGCGCAGGAACGAGGGCTGGGTGACGTGCGCCTCGGGAATATCGAGCGCGATCTGGAACTGGTACCACGCCGCCTTGGTATTGGCCAGGGTGACGGACCATTCGATGTCGGCATTGCCGGCGTTCAATTCGGCCACCGCCACGCCGGCGGCGTTCAGGCCGTAGATGCGAAAGCCGGCCGCCTGGCGCTTGATGGCCCCGGACGCATCGCGGTAATACCCGGCCGGCCGCGCCGCCGGTTCAGGCACCTCCGGTCCCAGAAAATACTCGCTGGGGCTGTTGCCCACGCGGGCAATGCCGATGGGGGGATAAATCGCCGCCTTGACGATGACGGTATCTTGGGTGGAACTGGACATGGCATGCCTTTCCAGGTGCGTGGAGGGAAGGAAAATATACCGCATAAAAAACGCGCCAAATGCGCACATAGTCACGCTAGCGTGAATTCATGCCGGGCAGGGCCGAGCAATCCAGTTGCTGCACAGATTGACTTGTTGCCGGCATGTCGGTATCTTGGGCTGGCATTGCCTGTTTGTTAATATATAAAATAATATATTAATCCGCTCTTTTCTATGCAACCTTCAAGGAATGATATGAAAATCAAGGCTATTTTCTGTGTTGGCGCGGTATCCCTGCTGGCCTTTCTGCCCGTATCGCAAGCGGCCCAGCCTGGCGAGGCGCTCGCTGCGGCGGTACCGCTTGCGAAAGGCGTGGCGCTGTATCCGCAAGAAGGCAATATTCCACCGTTCCGCGGGTCTGGCAAGTAAGGCCAGTGCAGCAGCCCATGCGGCGCGGCGCCGGTCAAGGTAAGATGGCGGCTTTTTCAAGACCTTGAGAGGCCCGGGTGCGCGTGTTGCTGGTGGAAGACGATCCGATGATCGGGGAAAGCCTGGTCGAGGGCTTGCGCGGCGAGTGCTATGCCGTGGACTGGGTGCGCGATGGCCACGATGCGGAGCTGGCGCTGGCCGGGTTCGCCTACGATTTGATGCTGCTGGACCTGGGCTTGCCCGGCAAGCAGGGCATGGACGTGCTGCGCGCCATGCGCGCGCGGGGCGCCGACCTGCCCGTGCTGATCATCACGGCGCGCGACGGCACGCCGGCCCGCGTGGAAGGGCTCGACAGCGGCGCCGACGATTACCTGGTCAAACCGTTCGACCTCGACGAGCTGCTGGCGCGCATCCGCGCGCTGCTGCGGCGCCGGGTCAGCCGTTCGCGCTCCGTCATCGAGCATGGCGCGCTGATCCTGGACCTGGCCAGCCACGACGTCACGTTCGAGGGAGAGCTGATCAAGCTGCCGCCGCGCGAGTTTTCCGTGCTGCGCGCCTTGCTCGACCATCCGGGCAAGGTGGTGTCGAAGCGCCAGCTGAGCGAAAAGCTGTACGGCTGGGATTGCGAAGTGGAAAGCAATACCGTCGACGTCTACGTCTACCAGCTGCGCAAGAAGCTGGGCGCGGACGCCATCCAGACCGTGCGCGGCGTGGGCTACAAGATGCGGACGGCGCCATGCTGACGATCCGCCGCCAATTGCTGCTCGGTTTGCTGGCCGCCACCTTGCTGTGCGTGCTCGGTGCCGGCATTTCGCTGTTCCGCTCGCTGCTGGAAGAAACCAATGAGCTGGCCGACTTGCAGCTGCGCCAGCTGGCCGTGGCCTTGCCCGACGAGTTCGAGCCGCAGACGGGCCTGGCCGCCGCGCAAGAGCCGGAAGAAGCGTTCGTGCTGCAGGCGTGGGACGAGGAGGGGCAGCCATTGCCCGTCCTGCAGGGCCAGCCGGCCTTGCCGCGCTATGCGCTGGCCGGCTTTGCCGATGTCGCGGTGCACGGCGAGGACTGGCGCCTGTACGGCGAAACGCGGCGCGGCCGCTACGTGCAGGTGGCGCAGGCGCAGGCCGTGCGCGACCAGCTGGCCTGGCAGATGACCATGCGCGCGGGCGCGCCCCTGCTGGTGTTCGCGCTGATCCTGGCGCTGCTGATCGTCGTCGTGGTGGGGCGCGCGCTGGCGCCGCTG
Source organism: Janthinobacterium sp. TPC_1 (assembly GCF_056037845.1). NCBI lineage: Bacteria > Pseudomonadati > Pseudomonadota > Betaproteobacteria > Burkholderiales > Oxalobacteraceae > Janthinobacterium > Janthinobacterium sp. TPC_1. The sequence goes on from NZ_CP195157.1 coordinate 4,359,598, forward strand.
CACCGGCTGGCCGAATCCGTGGCCGGCCGTTCGCCGGATACGCTCACGCCGCTGGCGGCCGACGACATGCCGCCCGAACTGCGGCCCGTGGCGCTGGCGCTGAATAGCCTGATGGGGCAGTTCGAGGCGGCGCTGGCGGCGCAGCGCACCTTTGTTGCCGATGCCGCGCATGAATTGCGTTCACCGCTGACGGCGCTGAAACTGCAGCTGCAGGTGGCCGAACGGGCCGCCAGCGAAGACGAGCGCCGCGTGGCGCTGGCCAAGCTGCATGACCGGCTGGACCGCAGCACGCACCTCGTGCGCCAGTTGCTCAGCCTGGCGCGCCATGAAACGGCGTTGACTTCCAGCCAGCTGCACACGGTGGACCTGGGACAGTTGCTGGAAGCGGCCGTGGCCGACCACAGCGCGCTGGCCGACAGCCGCGCGATCGACCTGGGCGTGGTGGAAACGCTGCCGGCCCCGGTGCTGGTGCAGGCCGATCCCGACGGCTTGCAAGTGTTGCTGAATAACCTGATCGACAACGCCTTGCGCTACACGCAGCAGGGCGGCCGGGTCGACTTGCAGGCGGCGCTGGAAGAGGGCAGGCCCCTGCTGCGCGTGTCCGACAACGGCCCCGGCGTGCCAAGCCAGCACCATGCGCGGCTGTTCGACCGCTTCTTCCGCCCCGACGGCAACGACGCCTGGGGCTGCGGCCTGGGCCTGTCCATCGTGCGCCATATCGCCGAGCACCACCAGGCGGACATTGCGCTGGCCGAAGGCGAGGCGGGGCGGGGCTTGCAGGTGACGGTGCGCTTCCCGCAGGCGGCCTGAACGAAAAAAAGCGGATGCCGGCGAGGGCATCCGCTTTTCAGTCGCTGGTGAGGCGCTTAGGCCAGCTCGGTGATGAACTGCTCGCGCGCAGGGCGCACTTTTTTCAGGTCCACCAGCCAGTCGCCTGCGTCGGCGCGGTAGCCCAGCGGCAGCATGACGACGGAACGCAGGCCTTTTTCGCGCAAGCCCAGGATTTCATCGACCTTGGCCGGGTCAAAACCTTCCATCGGCGTCGAATCGACTTTTTCCTGTGCCGCGGCGATCAGGGCCGTGCCCACGCCGATATACGCCTGGCGCGCCGCGTGCTGGTAGTTGGTTTCCGCGTCGCGCTGCGGATACGTGGCCAGGATCTGCTGGCGGTACGCTTCCCAGCCTTCATTCTTGAAGCCGCGCACGGTGTTGACCAGGTCAAAGCGCGCGTTGATGCGCTCGGCCGTGTAATTGTCCCAGGCGGCAAACACCAGCAGGTGCGAGGCTTCCGTCACTTGCGACTGGTTCCACGCGTGCGGCTTGATCTGCTCGCGCAGGGCCGGATTCGTCACGACGAACACTTCATACGGGTGCAGTCCGCTGGAGCTGGCCGTCAGGCGCACGGCTTCCAGGATGCGCTCGACCTTGTCTTGCGGCACCGTTTTCGCCGGGTCCATCTTCTTGGTGGCGTAGCGCCATTGCAGTGTTTCGAGCAAATCGGACATGTGAATCCCTTTCAAAGTGAATAGTTCAGATTGGAAATGATAGCGGATTCAGCCATTTCAAGTGCGGCCCCGCAAAGAGAGTTGTATAGATGAGCTGTCTCTTGCCCTTTACAGCCCCACCATGGCCAGCTCCACGTCCGGGTAGCGCGCGCCCTGTACGCTGGCGGGCGCGATGGCGGCGCCGATGGCGGCCAGCTCGGCGCCGCTCAGGGTAAGTTGCGCGGCGGCCACGTTCTCTTCCAGGTGCGCCAGGCTGCGGGCGCCGGGAATCGGCACGATGTCAGTGCCTTGCGCCAGCAGCCAGGCCAGGGCCAGCTGGGCCGCCGTGGCACCGCGCGCCGCCGCCAGGCCTTGCAGTTCGGCAACCATCTGCGCGTTGGCCGCCATCGCCGGCGGCTGGAAGCGGGGCAGGCTGTGGCGGTAATCGTCTGGCGCCAGGACGGCGCTGGAGGGCAGCTTGCCCGTCAGGAAGCCCCGGCCCAGCGGGCTGTAGGGTACGAAGCCGATGCCGAGCGCGCGGCAGGCGGGCAGCACGTCCGCTTCCACGTCGCGGCTCCACAGCGAGTATTCGGACTGCACGGCCGCAATCGGATGCACGGCGTGGGCGCGGCGCAGGGTGGCGGCCGACACTTCCGACAGCCCCAGGTGGCGCACCTTACCGGCCCGCACCAGCTCCGCCATGGCGCCGACGACGTCTTCGATGGGCACGGCCGGGTCCATGCGGTGCTGGTACAGCAGGTCGATGCACTCGATGCCGAGCCGGGACAGCGACGCTTCCACGGCTTGCACGATGTGCTCGGGGCGGCTGTCGACACCGGCCATGCGTTCGACGCCCTGGCCGTGCGGCAAGATCTTGAAGCCGAACTTGGTGGCGACGCTCACTTGGCCGCGCAATTGCTTCAGGGCGCGGCCCACCAATTCCTCGTTGGCGTAGGGGCCGTAGACTTCCGCCGTGTCGATCAGGGTCACGCCCAGTTCCACTGCCCGGTGCAGCACGCGCAGCGAGGCGGCTTCGTCGGCGCCGCCGTAGGCAAAGCTCATGCCCATGCAGCCCAGGCCGATGGGGGCGACGCGCAAGCCGGAGTGGCCCAGTGTTCTGTGTTCCATTGTCATTTCCTTTCAAAAAAAGATGCAAGGAGTATGGATGAAGCAACAGCATGCGATAAGATGCCTAATCCTGCATGCATTACTGAATTTTGTTCATGAATTTTTTCCTCGACAATGGCTGACCTCAACGAATTGACGGCCTTTGCCGCCGTCGCCCGCCTGCGCAGCTTTCGCAAGGCGGCCCTCGAACGTGGCGTGTCCGCTTCCGCCCTCAGCCATGCGCTGCGGGCGCTGGAAGAGCGCCTGGGCGTGCGCCTGTTGAACCGCACCACGCGCAGCGTCACGCCGACCGAGGCGGGGCAGCAGCTATTGGCGCGGCTGGAACCGGCCATGCGCGAAATCGACGATGCCTTGCTGGACTTGAGCGCCTTGCAGGATGTGCCCGCAGGCAAGCTGCGCCTGAACGTGCCCCGTCCGGCCGCGCGGCTGCTGCTGGCGCCCATGCTGGCCGGCTTTATCGCGCGCTATCCGCGCGTGCAGGTGGAAGTGGTGACCGATGACGGCATGATCGATATCGTGCGCGACGGTTTTGACGCGGGCATCCGCTTCGGCGAGCAGGTGGCGGCCGACATGATCGCCGTGCCCGTGGGCGCGCCGCAGCCGTTCGTGGTGGTGGCGTCGCCCGCCTACCTGGCTGCGCATGGCGCGCCAGGCACGCCGCGCGACTTGCTGGCGCACGCCTGCATAGGCCGGCGCTTTCCCAGCGGGCGCCAGTATGCGTGGGAATTCGGGCCGGCGGGCGAGGGCGTCAGCATCGCCGTCGGCGGCCCGCTGGTGTTCGACGACGATGAATTGATGCTGCGCGCGGCCCGCGATGGGGCGGGACTGGCGTATGTGTACGAGGCCGATGCGCGCGCCGATATCTCGGCGGGCCGGCTGGCGTGCGTGCTGGAGCGCTGCCTGCCGCCGCCATCCCGTTACTTCCTGTACTACCCGGGCCGGCGGCAGATGCCGCCCGTGCTGCGCGCCTTTGTCGACATGCTGCGCGCCGGCGGTGTTGCCTAGACCGCGGCCGGCGGCGCGCCGTGCTCGACCGGCCACTTGACGGTAAACACGCTGCCGCCCGCCTTGCCGCGCGTGCAGGCCGCGCTGCCGCCGTGCGCGCGGGCGATGGCTTCCACCACCGCCAGGCCCAGGCCGCTGCCCGCGTTCAGGTCGACCCTGGCGCTGTCGCCGCGGCGGAACGCTTCGAACACGTGCGGCGCCAGTTCCTCGGCAATGCCGGGGCCCGCATCCTCGACGCTCAGGTAGTACTGGCCGGCCAGCACGCGGGTGCGCACGCGCAGCAGGCCCGGATGCGCGTAGCGGCGCGCGTTGTCGAGCAGGGCCAGCACGATTTGCCGGATGCGCGCCGCGTCGCAGCAGACGGGATGGTCGGACAGGTGCAGTTGCAAGGTAAAGCCGGCCGCTTCCATTTCCTGCGCCAGCAGCCGGCCCACTTCCTCGATTTCCAGGGTCAGGTCCGTCCACGCCATGCGCAGCTGCATGTGGCCGCTGTCGGCCAGGCTCAGGGTGCGCAAGTCCTCGATCAGGCGGCCCAGATCCTCGACTTGTGCCAGCAGGCTGGAAAACGGCACTTCCTCGGGCTTGAAGACGCCATCGACGACGCCCTGCAAGGTGCCGCGCAGGATGGTCACGGGCGTGCGCAGTTCGTGCGCGATGGCCGCATTCCACGTTTCGCTTTCCTTTGCGCCCCGCTGCAGGCGCTCGGCCATGCTGTTGAAGTCATCGACCAGCATGGCCGTCTCGCCCAGGCTGCGGTCGCCCGCGAAGGCGCGCGCGGACAGGTCGCCGTGGGCCACGCGGCGCACGCTGTCCATCACGGAATTGATCGGTTTTAAGATGCGCGCGGCCAGCTTGATGGCGAAAAACGCGGCCAGGCCCAGGCCGAAGACGGTGATGGCGAAGATCCACAGCCATTCGACGGTGCTGGGCGACCAGTCGTCCGGCTCGGACAGCATGCCGGGATCGATCTTGAAGGCGATGGCGAAGAAGGTCCAGGAACCGATCCAGATGATCAGGATGCTGCATACCATCAGCACGGACATCGACAGGATGATCTGCCGGTTCAGGCCCGTGAAGCGCATCAGTCGCTTTCCAGCCGGTAGCCCACGCCGCGCAGGCTGGCGGGCATGTTCATCACGCCAGCTTCTTCCAGCTTCTTGCGCAGCTTGCTGACGTGGCTGTCCACCGTGCGTTCCATCGAATTGCTTTCGGGCATGCACGACTCCAGCAATTCCAGGCGGCTGCAGACGCGGCGCGGCGTGCGCGCCAGGTGCGCCAGCAGGCGAAATTCCGTCAACGTCAGGGTCAAGGGCACGGGCGCGCCGTCGCGCAGGACGCTGGCCACGTACGTTTCCTGGTCGATGTCGATGGGGCCGCAGCGCAGGCGCTGGCCGCCGACCGGGTGGTGGCGCACGCGCGAGCGGCGCAGCACGGCGGCCACGCGGGCCACCACTTCGGCCGGATTGAAGGGCTTGATGATGTAGTCGTCGGCGCCCACGCGCAGGGCGGCCAGCTTGTCGGCATCCTGGTCGCGCGCCGTCAGCATGATGACGGGCGTTTCGCCGCGCCGCCGCACCTCCGCCGCCAGCACGCCCCAGCCGTCGACGCGCGGCATTTGCACGTCGAGCAGCAGCAGATCCGGCGCCAGCGCCAGGTGCTGCTGCAGCGCTTCCTGGCCATCGAGGGCGAAGGCCGTGCGGTAGCCGTCGCGCTCCAGGTAACCGGCGAGGATGCGGGCGATTTGCGGTTCATCTTCGGCGATCAGGACGAGGGCGGAAGGCGGCGTGGTGGCAAGAAACGAGGGCTGGCTGGCGCTGTGATGATAGTTCATTGAAATAGTCTAGCATTCTTCTTTCTCTCCATCGAATCTCCACATTTCTTTGACGAAATATCCACCTTGGCCTTTTATGCTGCGCTTATCTGTCGACCGGACCGCCGGTTGGGATCTGCCATAGAAAAGACCATGCATCCGAACCACCTCTCCAAGAAAAACATGTTGATCGCCGCGGCACTGTTCAGCCTTGCCGCCTGTTCCAAACCCGCGCCGGAAGAGGCGGCCGCGCCGCCCGCCGCCGTCACGGTCCTCAAGCTGCAAGCGGCGCCCGTCGTCCTCAGCGACGAATTGCCGGGCCGGGTGGCCGCCTTCCGCACGGCCGACATCCGTCCGCAGGTGGGCGGCATCGTGCTGCGCCGCCAGTTCGAGCAGGGCGCCGACGTGCAGGCGGGGCAGAAGTTGTTCCAGCTCAACCCGGCGCCGTTCCAGGCGGACGTCGATTCCGCCGCCGCCGCCCTGCAGCACGCGGTGGCCACGGCGAACCGCGCCAGCAGCCAGGCGGACAGGTTAAAACCGCTGGTGGAAGCGGACGCCATCAGCCGCCAGGCGTATGACGATGCCGTGGCCCAGCGCGAGCAAGCCGTGGCCACCGTGGCGCAGGCGCGCGCGACCCTGGCCCGGCGCCGCCTGGACCTGGCCTTTGCCAGCATCGAGGCGCCCATTGCCGGGCGCATCGGCTCCGAACTGGTGACGGAAGGCGCGCTCGTGGGCCTGGCCGACGCGGCGCCGATGGCGCGCATCCAGCAGATCGACAAGGTGTATGTCGACGTGCGCCAGCCGGCCGCCGCGCTGGCCGCGCTGCGGGCCGCAGGGTCGGACGGCACCGGCGGGGCCGACAAGCTGCCCGTGACCATTTTAGGCGCCGATGGCCTGCCGCATCCCGTCACGGGCCGCATCCTGTTCTCGGGCATCAGCGTCGATGCGGGCACGGGCGACGCCGTCATCCGCGTGCTGGTCGACAATCCGCAGCGCCAGTTGCTGCCGGGCATGTTCGTGCGCGCCCGCATCGCCCGCGCCGTGCAGGCCAACGGCATGTTGCTGCCGCAGCAAGCCGTGTTGCGCAGCAGCGGCGGCCAGGCGCAGGCCTGGGTGCTGGACGGCACGAACAAAGCCAGCCTGAAAACGATCACCGTGGGCGACGTGGTCGAGCACCAGTACGTGGTCAGCGGCGGCCTGAAGGCGGGCGACACCGTCGTCATCGAAGGCCAGGAACGCCTGCAGCCGGGCGCCACCGCCGCACCCCAGCCATGGAAGCGCGCCGCCGCCGTCGCCACCGCGCCCGTCGTCAGCGCCGTGCGCTGATCCGTACATATTTAAAGTGTACTTATTGAAAGTTTAATTACATGCCTCAGTTTTTCATCAACCGCCCCGTCTTTGCGTGGGTGGTGGCGGTCTTCATCGTCCTGTTCGGACTGATCGCCATACCGCAATTGCCGATTGCGCGTTTTCCTTCCGTGGCGCCGCCCAGCGTCAGCATCAGCGCCAACTACCCCGGCGCCACGCCGCAAACCATGAACGATTCCGTGGTCAGCCTGATCGAACGCGAACTGTCGGGCGTCAAGCACCTGCTGTATTTCGAGTCGTCCACCGACACGTCGGATCGGCCTCGATCAGCGTCACTTTCCAGCCGGGCACCGACCCGGAAATGGCGCAGGTGGACGTGCAAAACCGCCTGAAAGCCATCGAGCCGCGCCTGCCGCAAGCCGTGCGGCAAAACGGCTTGACGGTGGAATCGGCGTCGTCGGGCTTTTTGATGATCGTCAGTTTGATTTCCGACAATGGCCAGCATGACGAAGTGGCGCTGGGCGACTACCTGGCGCGCAACGTGACGGAAGAACTGCGCCGCATTCCCGGCGTGGGCAAGGTGCAGCTGTTCGGCTCCGAGCGGGCCATGCGCATCTGGGTCGATCCGGCCAAGCTGGTGTCGTACAACATCGCCATGGGCGAACTGACGGCCGCCATCGCCCAGCAGAATGCGCAGATCGCGCCGGGCCGCCTCGGCGATTCGCCCGCCGTGCACGGCCAGCGCGTGACGATTCCGCTGACGGTGCAGGGCCAGCTGCAAACCCCGGCCGAATTTGCCGCCATCGTGCTGCGCGCGAATGCGGACGGCTCGAAAGTGACCATCGGCGACGTGGCGAAAGTGTCGCTGGGGGCGCAAAGCTTCAATTTCAGCATCCGCGAAAACGGCCAGGCCGCGTCGGGCGCCGCCATCATGCTGTCGCCCGGCGCCAACGCCGTGCAGACGGCGGCCGCCGTGCGTGCGCGCATGGCCGAACTGGCGCACACCATGCCGGCCGGGATCAAGTACTCGGTGCCGTTCGACACGGCGCCGTTCGTGAAGATCTCGATCGAAAAGGTCATCGTCACCCTGCTGGAGGCGATGGTGCTGGTGTTCCTCGTCATGTACCTGTTCCTGCAAAAGATACGCTACACCCTGATTCCCGCCATCGTCGCGCCGATCGCCCTGATGGGCACCTTTACCGTGATGCTGCTGGCCGGCTATTCCGTCAACGTGCTGACCATGTTCGGCATGGTGCTGGCCATCGGCATCATCGTCGATGACGCCATCGTGGTGGTGGAAGCCGTCGAGCGCCTGATGGCGACGGAAGGCCTGTCGCCGAAGGAAGCGACTTCCAAGGCCATGCGCGAAATCACGGGGGCGGTGGTCGGCATCACCCTGGTGCTGACGGCCGTGTTCATCCCGATGGCGCTGGCCAGCGGCTCCGTGGGCGCCATCTACCGCCAGTTCACCCTGGCGATGGCCGTGTCGATCCTGTTCTCGGCGTTTCTGGCCTTGACCCTGACGCCGGCCCTGTGCGCCACCATGCTCAAACCGATCGGCCCGCATGACCATGATAAAAAAGGCTTTTTCCGGTGGTTCGACCGCCAGTTTGACCGCATGACGGCCCGCTATGAAAAGGGCGTGGTGGCGATGCTCAAGCGCGCGGGGCGCTCGATGGTGCTGTATGTCGCCATTGTCGCCGCGCTGGGCGTGGCCTTCATGCAGCTGCCGTCGGCCTTTTTGCCGGAAGAAGACCAGGGCTATTTTATTACCTCGATCCAGCTGCCGTCCGACGCCACCATGGAGCGCACGCTCGATGTCGTCAAACTGTACGAGCAGCACGTGGCCACGCGGCCCGGCATTGAGGTAAATCAATCGATCCTCGGCTTCAGCTTTTCCGGCGCGGGACCGAATGCGGGCCTGGCGTTCACCATGCTGAAGGACTGGAAAGAACGTAACGGCGCCACGGCGCAGGAAGAGGTGGCGCTGGCGCAGGCGGCCATGGCGCAGGCGAAGGAGGGCGTGATCATGAGCCTGATGCCGCCCGCCATCGATGAATTGGGCAACTCGTCCGGCTTTTCCCTGCGCCTGCAAGACCGCGCCAGCCAGGGCATCGCGGCCCTGCAGGCGGCGCAGAACCAGCTGCTGGGCCTGGCCGCGCAAAGCGCCAAGGTGGCGGGCGTGTATCCGGACGGCTTGCCGCCCGGCGCCAGCGTGCGCCTCGATATCGACCGCACCAAGGCCGAGGCGCTGGGCGTGCCGTTTACGGCGATTGCCGACATGCTGACGGTGGCCATGGGTTCGACCTATGTCAACGATTTTCCGAATGCCGGTCGCATGCAGCAAGTGATCATCCAGGCCGACGCGCCGTCGCGCATGCAGCTCAACGACGTGCTGGCCTTGCGCATTCGCAATAACGCGGGCGGCATGGTGGCCTTGGGCGAGCTGGTGCGCCCCGTGTGGAGCGAGTCGCCGCTGCAGCTGGTGCGCTACCAGGGCTACCCGTCGGCGCGCATTTCCGGCAGCGCGGCGCCCGGCGTGTCCAGCGGCGACGCCATGCTGGAAATGGAGCGTCTGGTGAAGCAATTGCCGCCCGGCTTCGCGCTGGCATGGACGGGCCAGTCGCTGCAAGAGAAGGAATCGGCCTCGCAGGCGCCCATGTTGATGGCGCTGTCGATGCTGGTGGTGTTCCTCGTGCTGGCGGCCCTGTATGAAAGCTGGTCGATTCCCGTCTCCGTGATGCTGGTAGTGCCTTTGGGCTTGCTGGGCGCCGTGCTGGCCGTGATGGTGCGCGGCATGCCGAACGACGTGTTCTTCAAGGTGGGCATGATCACGATCATCGGCCTGTCGGCGAAGAATGCCATCTTGATCGTCGAATATGCGCGCCAGCTGCAGGCGCAGGGCAAGGGGCTGGTCGAGGCGACGGTGGAGGCGGCCCGCCTGCGCCTGCGCCCGATTTTGATGACGTCACTGGCTTTCGCCTTGGGCGTGGTGCCGCTGATGCTGGCCACGGGCGCCAGCGCCGAGACGCAGCACGCGATCGGCACGGGCGTGTTCGGCGGCATGATCACGGCCACCGTGCTGGCCGTGTTTTTCGTGCCCGTGTTCTTTGTCGTGGTGCTGGGCACTGTCGACAAGATGGCAAGCTATTTTCTAAAAGACAATAAGCGCAATCGCACCGCCGTCAAGGCGGTGGAAGGAGAATCGTAATGCGTTTGATATTTATCATGCCCCTGGCCGCGCTGGCCTTGTCGGCGTGTTCCCTGACGCCGCCGCTGGTCAAGCCGGCGCCGCCCATTCCGGCTGCCTATGCCGAGGCGTCCGCGCCAGTCGTGGCCGGCACCGCGGCCGACACCGCGGCCGGCCTGGGCTGGCGCCAGATGCTGCTCGATGCGCGCCTGCAGCGCCTGGTCGACATCGCGCTGGAAAACAACCGCGACTTGCGCGTGGCCTCGCTCAACGTGGAAGCCGTGCGGGCCCAGTACCAGATCCAGGATGCGGGCCGCTACCCGGCCATCGGCGCGAATGCGGGCGGCGTGCGCCAGCGCGGCGCCGATGCCACCGTTCAAAACACGTTCACGGCCGGCATCGCCATGAGCGCATTCGAGATCGACCTGTTCGGCCGTTTGCGTTCCTTGTCGGACGCTGCGTTTGCCCGCTACCTGGCCACGCAGCAGGGCCAGCGCGCCGCGCATATGGCCCTGATCGGCGCCGTGGCCGACGCCTACCTGGAGCAGCGGCTGGCCGAGGAACAGCTGGCGCTGGCCCGGCAAACCTTGCTTGACTGGCGCCAGGCCTTGCTCCTGACGCACGCCTGCACGGCGCACAGCAGGGCAGCGGCCTTGACGTGGCGCAAGCCGAAGGCCAGGCCGCCACGGCGGAAGCGGACGTGCAGGCGCGGGAACGGGCCAGTCTACTTTCGCGCAACAACCTGGAATTGCTGCTCGGCGCGCCGCTGCCAGCCGATTTGCCCGCCGGCCGGCCGCTCGCTGGCCAGCCCGTGCTGACGCAGCTGCCGCCCGGCCTGCCGTCGGACTTGCTGGCGCGCCGTCCCGACATCCTGCAGGCCGAATACGCGCTGGCGGCGGCGAATGCGGAAATCGGCGCCGCGCGCGCCGCCTTCTTCCCCCGCCTGTCGCTGACGGCGTCGCTGGGCCTGGCCAGCCCGGAGCTGGGCGACCTGTTCCGCGGCAGCGCCCGCAGCTGGTCGTTCGCGCCGCAAGTGACGCAGCCGCTGTTCCAGGGCGGCCAGCTGCGCGCGGAACTGCAGCTGTCGCGGCTGCGCAAGGATGTTGCCGTGCTGCAGTATGAGCAAGCGATCCAGGCGGCATTCCGCGACGTGCGCGACGGCCTGGCCGGCAGCGCCACGTTTGCGCAGCAGATCGCCGCGCAAGAGCGCGTGGTGGCGGCGGCCCGGCAGCGCCAGCGCCTGTCGCAGTTGCGCTACGACGCGGGCCAGGACAGCCGGCTGGAATTGCTCGACGCGCAGCGCCAGTCGTATGCGGCCCAGCAAGCCCTGCTCGACGCGCGGCGCGACCAGTTCAAGTCGGCCGTGGCCCTGTACAAGGCGCTGGGAGGCGGCCTCGAGGAGTGACCTCCGTCTACCAGGGCAGCGCCACGGGCACGCTGTCGCGGTGCTTCGCCTGGTAGTGGGAACGCAGGAATTGCGCCAGGAAAGTGAATTCGTTGTAGCAATGCATGAGCAGGGCGCGGGCGAATGCATCGGGGAAGAGGGCTGCGATCTCTTGCTGGCTGTGGCCGGCGTCCGGCAAGTCCTGGCCCATGTAGAAATGGCTGCGCAAGGTCATGCCCCAGGCCGTGTCGCGGCCCATGTGCAGCAGGCGCCCGCCGATGACGGCGCCGTCCGCCGTGCGGGGCGGCGCATAGCTCATGCCCACCCTGGCGCACACGGCGGCCGAAATGCGGCCTTCGGCCCGCGCCGCCGCGTATTGTTGTACCTCAAAGAACTCACGCGGATCGCGGAACTGGATGGCCAGCTGTTCGGCCGGCATGCCGCTGAAAAATTCTTCCGCCAGATGGATGGAGCCGACGTGCGTCCCGGCGCTGCCTTCGGCCCAGCCGCTGGCCAGGTGGTCGACCGGATGCCACATCAGGTAGCGTTCCGTGTCGGGCCGCGAACGGAACCACCATTCAAACATCTCGCCAGTGCAATTTGGTAAGTCGGTGCGGCACGCCACGTGCAGCACGCCGCTGGGCAGCCGTTCGAAGCCCGTTTCCAGCGCCAGGGGAGCGGGGTGCAGCAGGGCGTGGACGTCGTTGAGATCCATGGTCTTACCTTTCAGTGCGGGTGGTGGAAACAGTCGCGGAGCCGGCGGCGCGGCGGCGCAGCAGCGGGGCGGCCGCCACGGCCGCGCCCAGCAGGGCCAGCGCGGCCGTGGCGGCAAACATCGTGGCGTGGCTGCCGGGCAGACAGGTCATGAAGGAAGAGAGAAATTGCCCGCCGAAGATGGCCATCGACAGATAGGCGAGGTTGCGGTTGCGGCTGGGCAGGTGGCTGCGCTCGACCGTCATGTGCGTGCACAGGGGCACCGACAGGCCGAAGCCCATCCCCAGCGCCACGGCGCCGGCCAGCAGCGCGGGCAGCGCGGCGGCGCCCGCAAACAGCAGGTGTGCCAGCGCATAACAGGCGAAGGCGGCGCCCAGGGTGCCGTGTTCATGCAGGCGCCGGACCGCCTGGGGCATCAGCCAGGCGGCCGCCACGGCCACCAGCGACACGAAGGAAAGCAAATACCCGGCCCGGTCCTCGCTCCAGCCCAGCTGCTGCAAGCGCAGGGGCAAGACGATGATGGCGGCAAAGAACACCGTCATGGAGAGCGCCGCCAGGGCGTGGACGTGAAGCAGGGCGCGCGACGGGCCAGGACCATCCATGCCGCCATCCCCGGCCGGCACCAGTGCCGGCACGCAGCGCCAGGCGAATGCCAGCAGCACCCACGAGGCCAGATACAGCAGGAAGGGATAGCGCCAGCCCGCCGTGGCCAGCAGGCCGCCCAGGGCGAGGAAGAGCACGCCTCCCAGTTCGATCGTCATGCCTTGCCTGGCGATCATGCGCAGCCGCGCCTGGCCGCTGAACAAGGCCGAGATCAGTCCCGTGCCCGAGGCCATCACCAGCGCCGTCGGCGCGCCCAGCAGGAAACGGTCGGCGAACACGGCCAGGTGGCCATGCAAGAACATGCCCGAGACGCCCAGCAAGCCGTACAGGAACAGCCCCGCCAGCAGGCTGCGGTGCAGTCCCAGGCGCTGCATGAGCATGGCGGCGAAGGGGCCGGCCAGCACCACGCCCAGCGAGGGCAGCGTGACGAGCCAGCTGGCGGCGTCGGCCACCCCGAGCCGCGCGGCGATGGACGGCAATCCCGGAACCAGCACGCATCCCACCATGATGGTCAGGCTGGCAACGCAAAGGAGCGTGCACGTTGCTGTCTTCGATATACTGCGGCTGGACATGCGCCTCCCTGGTGCTCGGGTTAATTAAACCGTTGGTCGGAACAGTGTTCCGAATGATGGAACAATTATAGGGCCATGTACAATGCCGGTCAATGCCGTCACGGCAGCTATCGTCATGCACAATTGGGTAAAGAGATGAGTGAAGAAAACGAAGGCAATAGCGGCAAGCAAGTCATCGCGCGCGCGGCGGCGGTGCTGCGCGCGCTGGAAAACCAGACGGGCGGCCTGAGCCTGGCGCAGATCGCCAAGGGCGCGGACTTGCCGCGCACCACGGTGCACCGCATCGTCGCCGCGCTGGAAGCCCAGCAACTGGTCAGTTCCGGCGCCGGCGGGGTGAAGCTGGGGCCGCCCATCGCGCGTCTGGCGGCGTCGGCGCATACGGACGTGGTGGCGGTCCTGCGGCCGTACGCGGAAGCGTTGGGCCGGCGCACGCGCGAAACGGTGGACGTGTGCGTGTACCGCGGCCTGCATGCGGTGTCGGTGGACCAGTACTGTTCCGACCATGAGCTGCGCGTCGTCTCGGCCGTGGGAACGGCCTACCCGATCCACTGCACCGCGCATGGCAAGGCGTTGCTGGCGCAGATGCCGGACGAGGCGCTGGGCCGGCTGTTCGGCGAACGCCTGGAAGCGCGCACGGGCCAGACCATCGCGGCGCTTGCGCAACTGCTGCCGCACCTGGCGCAGGTGCGCGCGCAGGGCTACGCCGTCGATATGGAAGAGCACGCGCCGGGCGTGTGCGGCATCGGCGTGGCCCTGGACACGGGCACGAGCGAGCGCTACGCGCTGTCGCTGGGCGTGCCGGCCCTGCGTTTCCACGCCCAGCGGGAGCTGCTGCTGTCGGCGCTATTGCAGTGCAAGGCGGAAGTCGAAGCCGTGCTCGGTGTCAAGCCGTAAAAGCGCCGATCGGGCGGTTGCGCGCCAGGCTCCAGCCCGTCGTGTGTCGGGTGCCGGGTTGGCCGTCCGCCTGCAGCGCGCCGTTGTCCCTCCAGGCGCTGTCGATCAGGCTGCCGCCGTCCGGCGCCTTGCCGAACACCAGGTCAGGGTTGCCGGGTTCGAGCAAAATCAAATCTATGACGCATTCCTCCGCTTGAGTGTCAGCTGCCGCCGTGCGAGAGGCAGCCCTTGAGCCGGTGTGGCCTGGTCCAGCCTGCCTCGCCGGCCTGGCCGACAAAACAGATGGTCAGCTGCGCAAAGCCTTGCGAGGTGAAGTACACGCTGGCCGTGGCGTCCTGGCGCTCGCGCGTGATGAACCACTGCGCGTCGCCTGTCGCCAGGCCCCGGCTGGCTGCGCGGTGCACGAGCAAGTCGGCATTGCCGCGCTGCACGATGGCCACCCGCACGTCGGCTTCACCCATGTTGTTGGTCTGATAAATGCGTGCCACTTTCCTGACCCCAGTTTCAATCGTGCCTGCGACTATACACCGATTAAGTTGCTGAAAGACAAGTGCAAACGGCGGCGGAGACACTTTTTTTTCACCGCTGGTTCCCGCCCTGGCCATCGCCTCGACGTGGAGGAATGCCTTGCTGTTTTGCATTAATTCAATAATTCCAGTATTATGGAATGAATGAAAACATACTCAGGCTGCGGCGCATGCTGCCCGCGACGCCGCATCGCACGGAACCTCGCCCCATGCTGACCGCTTTCCTGATCTTTCTCGCCACCCTGACCCTCGTCATCTGGCAGCCGCGCGGCCTGGGCATAGGCTGGAGCGCCGTCATCGGCGCCTGTGTCGCCTTGCTGGCCGGCGTGATCCACTGGGGCGACATCCCCGTCGTCTGGCACATCGTGTGGAATGCCACCGGCACCTTTGTTGCCGTGATCATCATCAGCCTGCTGCTGGACGCGGCCGGCTTCTTCGAATGGGCCGCCTTGCACGTGGCGCGCTGGGGCGGCGGCAGCGGGCGCAAGTTGTTTACCTTGCTGGTCTTGCTGGGCGCGCTGGTGTCCGCCGTGTTCGCCAACGACGGCGCCGCGCTGATATTGACGCCCATCGTCATCGCCATGCTGCGGGCATTGAAGTTTTCCGCCAAGGCCACCTTGGCCTACGTGATGGCGGCCGGTTTCATCGCCGACACGGCCAGCCTACCGCTGGTGGTGTCGAACCTGGTCAATATCGTCTCGGCCGACTATTTCAGGATCGGCTTTGCCGCATACGCGTCCGTGATGGTGCCCGTCAACGTCGTCGCCGTGGGCGCCACCCTGGCGGCCTTGCTGCTCTTTTTCCACCGGGATATTCCCCGCGACTATGCAGTGGCGCAGCTGAAGCGCCCGGACGCCGCCATCCGCGACCTGGGCACCTTCCGCGCCGGCTGGCTGGTGCTGGCGCTGCTGCTGGTGGGATTCTTCTCGCAAGAAGCCCTGGGCGTGCCCATCAGCCTGATCGCCGCCGTGGGCGCCGCGCTGTTGCTGGGCGTGGCCGGCAAGGGCCATGTGATTTCCACGCGCCACGTGCTGCGCCACGCGCCGTGGCACATCGTCGTCTTTTCGCTGGGCATGTACCTGGTCGTGTACGGCTTGCGCAATGCGGGTTTGACGGCTTACCTGACGGACATGCTGAACCACTTTGCGCAGTACGGCGTGTGGGGCGCGGCCATGGGCACGGGCGTGCTGACGGCCTTGCTGTCGTCCGTGATGAACAATCTGCCGACGGTGCTGGTGGGCGCGCTGGCCATCGACCCGACGGCGGCGCAGGGGGCCGTACGCGAGGCGATGATTTACGCCAACGTCATCGGCAGCGACCTGGGACCAAAGATCACGCCCATCGGCAGCCTGGCCACCTTGCTGTGGCTACATGTGCTCGACAGCAAGAATATCCACATTTCCTGGGGCTACTATTTTCCGCGTCGGCATCGTGCTGACCGTGCCCGTGCTGCTGGCGACCCTGGCGGCGCTGGCGCTGCGCCTGTCCTGAGTTCCGTGTATGGTGGTGGCTGACAGCAACTTGAACGGGAAAGCCATGAAATTACTGCTCGTCGGCGCCACCGGCCTCGTGGGCCGCGAAGTGCTGCGCCTGGCGCTGAGCGACGCGCGCGTCAGCCAGGTCGTCGCGCCCGTGCGCAAGGCCTTGCCGGCGCATCCCAAGCTCGATGCGCCCATCGTCGATTTCGACCGCTTGCCGCCCGGCGCGCCGTGGTGGCAGGCCTGCGCCGTCATCTGCACCCTGGGCACGACCATGAAGGTGGCGGGCACGCGGCAGGCGTTCCGGCGCGTGGACCACGACTACCCGCTGGCCGTGGCGCGCCTTGCGCTGGCGGCCGGCACGCCTGCGTATGCGCTCAATTCCGCCGCCGGCGCCAACGCCGGCTCGCGCATCTTCTATAACCGCGTCAAGGGCGAGCTGGAACGCGACCCTGGAGCAGCTGGGTTTTGCGTCGCTCACCTACGTGCGGCCGGGCCTGATCGGCGGCGAGCGCGAGCAGGCGCGCGCGGGCGAGGGCGCCGCCTTGCGCGTGCTGCGCGTGCTGGGGCCCGTGCTGCCGCGCCGCTGGTGCATCAATCCCGCGCCGCGCATCGCCGCCGCCCTGCTGGAAGCGGCGCTGGCCGCGGCGCCGGGCGTGCATGTCGTCAGGTCGGAGCAGCTGGCATGAATGCGCATCGCCTATAATCGGCATTCATGTTCTTTTGAGTACGGAAAATGCAAACAATACGTCCTTACCGGGCCGGCGACCGCGACGCCTGCCTGGCCCTGTTCGACGGCAATGTGCCGCGCTTTTTCGACCCGTCCGAGCGCGCGGACTTTGCCGCCTGGCTCGATACCTCGACGCATCCGTATCTGGTGATTCTGCGCGACGGCCGCATCGTCGCCTGCGGCGGCCATGCCATCGAGGCGGGCGGCAGCGTCGCCAGCCTGTGCTGGGGCATGGTGGCGCAGGATGCGCATGGCCAGGGACTGGGCCGCGCGCTGACGCAGGCGCGCCTGGACGCGATACGCGCCATGCCGGGAGTCGCCAGCGTGCGCATGAATACCAGCCAGCATACGCAGCAGTTTTATGCGCGCTTCGGCTTTGAGCCCGTGAAGGTGACGCCGGACGGCTTCGGACCGGGCATCGACCAGTGGGACATGCTCCTGTCCCTGAAAGGCACGGAGCCTGAACATGGCCATATCGCCCCGGTGCCGCTGGAAAAGGCCTACCGCTTGCTCAATCACGGCCCCTCCATCCTCGTCTCGGCCCGCCATGGCGGCGTGGACAATGTGATGGCGGCCGCGTGGGCCTGCGCGCTCGATTTCGCGCCGCCGAAGCTGACCGTGGTGCTGGACAAGGCCACGCGCACGCGCGCGCTGGTCGAAGGCAGCGGCACTTTTGTCATCCAGGTGCCGACGGCGGCGCAGCTGCAGCTCACGCATGCCGTCGGCACGCACGGGCTCGATGCGCAGCCCGACAAGCTGGTCCGCGCCGGCGTGCGGCTGTTTCAGCGGGAAGGATTTGATCTGCCATTCGTTGCCGGATGCTCGGCCTGGCTGGCCTGCCGCCTGATCCCCGAGCCGCACAACCAGGCTGCGTATGACCTGTTCATCGGCGAAGTGGTGGGCGCCTGGGCCGACACGCGCGTGTTCCGCGATGGCCACTGGCATTTCGAGGATGCTGGTCCGGATTGGCGCAGCCTGCACTACATCGCCGGCGGGCGCTTTTATGCGATTGGCGAAGCGCTCGACGCGGATATCTAACTAATCGAGCGCGATGACCCGGTCGTCCGCGCCAGGAATACAGCCGTCGGCGATGGCTTCCCAGCCCCGGTGCACCACCACCTGTTTGCCGTCGTGGCAGATTTCCACGCGTTCGCTGGCGGGCAGGCGCTGGCGCGCGAACGCTTCCAGGCTGGCCGGCAGGCTCACTGCCAGCCGCATCGTGCCGATGGCTTCGGGCGGATGGTCGTCCATGTGCACGAGGGGCACGAAGATGGAACCGAGCATCAGCCAGCGGGCGCCCACGTCGACGGGTGCGGGGTTGTAGGGCGCGGCGCGCAGCCAGTCCTGGGCGCGGGCGCGCAAGCCGCTGCCTGCGGCCAGTTCGCCCCAGGCGGCGGCCAGCATTTCCACCACCCACTGGTTGCAATTCTGATATTTCAGGCTGAATGCATACGCATTGGCGCTGTAGCGGCCCGCCAGCAGCTGCTGCACGCGCGCGGGGTCGAGCAGGGCGCGGCGCAGGGGCGGCACGGTTTCCGCCGGCAGTTTCACGAGCGAGATGTAGCCGAGCGATGGATTGGCCGTGCCCATGGCGAAACCGGCCGTGCCCTGGTCGAAGATGCGCGGGCGGCCTTCGTCGCAGGCGTAGTACAGCTGGCGCGCGGACCAGCCGTCGTCATTGTCGTGGCGCCAAGCCAGCGCCGCGTGCGAATAGCGGATGCCGAAGCGGGCCAGGTCCAGGCCGGAACGGCTGATCAGGGCCACGCTGCCTTCGCTGGCGGCCAGTTCCTCGCGCACGACGGCGGCAAAGCGCAGCAGCCGGTCCTGTTCCGTGGCCGTGAGTTCCTGGGCGCGGTCGCAAAAGCGCGAGGAGGCGAGCGAAGTGCCTGCCTGGACGGTGCCGGCCAGGACGAGCGCGCGGCGCAGCCGGCCAGCAGCGGCGCCAGCTTGCGCAAAATCAAAGGCTGACGGGACGCGTGGCCAGTTCGCCGTACCACTCGTCGGCCAGCACGAGGAAGAAGGCGGCGCGCGTGTCGTTGCGCGAAAATTCGATGCCGTAGGCGCGGTTTTGCGCATGCACCACGTCGCCCTGCGCCAGCTGCTGCTTGTCGAGCGCCGCTTGCGGCAAGTCCAGCACCAGCGGCGTGGCCGTGGCGTCGGCCTGCATGGTCAGGCGCGTCATGCCGTCGCGGCCCGGTAAGGCGGCCACGTCGATGATGCGGTAGGGACCATTGGCCACCTTGTTGTCGCGCGAGGAACTGTTGCTCGAACCGTTGAGCGAATCGGAAATGCTGCCGCTCGACTGGGAGCCAGCGCTGGAGGCCGAGGAAACGAAGCTGTCGGCGTTGGCGTTGCACGCCACGGTCAGTGCTGCGGCCAGGCCGAGCATGCGTAAGGAGATAGTCAAGGCAGTTTTCCAGTGGACGTCAATGAAAGCGCGCCGGGTCCATCCCGGCCTGCGCCATCATAGCAGATCGGCCATCAGCTGAGGAGCACCTCGATCAGGCCCTTCGCTTCGGCCGACGGCTGCGTGCGCAGCGCCTGCAGCACGGGATCGTGCTCCAGATAGGCCTGCAGCGGCGCGCCGACGGTGATGCTGGCCTGCGGCAGCGGCGACGGAACCGGCGCCAGCGCCTTGGCCAGCAGCAGGGTGTCGCGCAAGCCTTCGGGCGGCAGCATGATGGTCGAGCCGGGCAAGGCGTTGACGGCGTCGGCCACCGCTGCGGCACGCCCAGCTGGCGCATCAGTCCCCGGCCGATCACTTCCAGCGCGGAGGCCATCTGCGTTTCCAGCTGGGCGTACAGGCCCGGCGTCTTGTCGGCCTGGGCCAGCAAATAGAAGCCGGCCACTTCATGCACGATGCCGGCGAACAGCGCCGTATCGGCATCCGTGTGCGTGACGGCGCCGGCCAGCGCATGCGCCAGCACCGCCACGTGCACGGTGTGCGCCCACAGCTGGGTGGCATGGGCGCGCAAGGCTTCGTCGCGGATGCCCGCGTTCAGCTGGCGGATGACGGCCGCCGTCGCCAGCGCATACAGGTTGCGGTGGCCGAGACGCTCGACGGCGGCGCGCACGCTGGTGATGGCGGGTGCCTGGCCGGGCGCGAACAGGGCTGAATTGGCCAGCGCCACGGCGCGCGCCGACAAGGTCGGTTCGCACAGCAGCAGCCGGCTGATGTCGGCCGAGTGGCAATCGGGGTTGGCCAGTTCCTTTTGCAGGAGCAGGGCCGTATTGATGCTGGTAGGAAAGGCCAGGGTTTCCGTTTCGGCGCTGGCCAGAAGTTGCGCCAGGCTGCTGAGCGTGTTGACGTGCATGGATGGGGGAGCGAAAAGTAGCAATGCCCCCATATTATCAGGCAATCCGGCCCGCATGGCGTCCGCCAGCCTTTCCTGTGCAACTGGCCCCGCCTCGGCTCATTCATCAGCCCAGCTTATAAGTCCTAGCGGATTTTCTGCGCTAATCAGCGCGGGCCAGCACTGTTAAGCTTGGCTTGCCAGGACAGGCGCAGCCGGCTGCCCGGCGGCACGTGTGCTTATCTTACCGGCATGAAAGGAAAACAGACATGCATCGATACGCCGCGGCACTCTTGCCGCTTTGCCTGCCCGCCGGGGCCGTCTCTGCCTCCGCGTCCGCCGAGGCCGCAGCCACACACGCCGCCGTGACCGTCACGCGGGCCGCCGCCATGCCCGCCATCACGGGCGACGCCCGCTATTTCACGGACGGTCGCAGTCGACGCCATGTTCCAGCGGCCGTCTCCGGCCCGCGTGGGCGGCGCCATCGTCACGTTTGCGCCCGGCGCCCGCACGGCCTGGCATACGCATCCGCTAGGCCAGACCCTGATCGTCACGCAAGGCCACGGTTGGGTACAGCACTGGCAGGGACCGCTGCAGGCGCTGGCCGTGGGCGACGTGGCGTGGATACCGCCCGGCGTCAAGCACTGGCACGGTGCCACGGCCACGTCCGCCATGCAGCATGTTGCCATTGCCGAGGCGCAAGATGGATCGGTGGTCAGCTGGCTGGAGCAGGTGACGGACGACTGCTATCCGCGCTAAGGAGGCGCTGGCTGGCGTTGCCGCGCGGCGCGTTCACGCTACGGCAGCAGCAGCGCATGCTGGCTGGCCGTATGGAAATCGCGCCAGACGCGGTTGATGGCGCTGTCTTCGCGGGCCGCGTACAGGCCGCAATATGGATACAGGCCGTCGACGGCCGCGCGGCAGACGGCGACCAAATCCAGCGAACTGGCCTGCACGGCCTGCATGGCGTGCTCGTCGAGCGCCGCGCCGTCTGCCACCTGTGCCCAGCTGTCGTCCAGCACGGCATAGAAGCGGGTGCGTGCGGCCATGAACGCGTCTTTCCTGGCTTGCAGCATGGCGGCCACTTCCGGCACGTCCAGCAGCGGCAGGCCGGCGCGCGCATGGCGCCGGTGGCGCATGCATTCCTCGGCCAATTCCATGAAATGCGTGGCCATGCCGGCCACGTTGGCGGCCAGGGTCACATAGGCAAGTGAATAAAAGGGATAGCGGTACAGGGGGCCGTCGGCCGTCGCGGTGTCGGGACTGATGGTAAAACCGTGTTCCTTGGCAAGCCATTCCCCGTCGATGCGGTAGCTGTGCGAGGCGCTGGCGCGCATGCCGATGCTGTTCCACGACGGCACCAGCTGCACCAGCGCGGCGGGCACGAGGAAGGCGCGGATGCGCGGTTGTCCCTGCGCATCAAGCAGGGGCTGGCCAGCACGCTGCAACCGGGCGTTCAGGGTGAAGTGGGTGGCCATCGGCGCGCCGCTGGCGTAGTCCCAGCTGCCCGTGATGCGGTAGCCGTCGCCTTCTTCCTCCGCGTAGCCGGTGGCCGCGCCGCTGCCGCCCAGGCAGACGCGCGGCGTGCCGATGATGCTGCGCGCCATGCCGGGCGCCAGAAAGCCCGCGAACCAGCCCGCGCCCGCGCACAGGGTCAGCACCCAGCCCATGCTGCCGTCGACGCCGGCCACGGCTTCTTCCAGGCGCACCACCTGCGGCAAGGGCAGCTCGGCGCCGCCCGCGCTGCGCGGCGCCAGCATCGTCAGCCAGCCGCGCCGGTGCAGCAAGGCTTGCTGGGCCGGATGCAGGAAGCGGGCGGCATCGGCCGCCTGGGCGTGGCGCGCGATGCGCCGGGCGTCGCGCCCGGAAAGGGTGGCAAGGGTAGCGAGAGCAGCGTGCGGCATGAGTAAAGTCCGGCAATGGCGAAGGCGGGCATTTTCGCACAGTGGGCGTGGTTGCGGGCGCCTGGCGAGTGCGGCTAGGCGCTGCGCCGCCGGTACTCGTCCGGCGTCTCGCCCGTCACCTTGCGGAACATGGTGATAAAGGCAGAGGAGCTGGCGTATGCCAGGTCGAAGGCGATGCTTTCCACCGTCTGGCCCGCTTCCAGCATGGCCATGGCCTTGATCACGCGCAACCGCGCGCGCCATTGGGCAAAACTCATGCCCAGGTCGCGCTGGCAGCGGCGCATCAGCGTGCGCTCCGTGGTGTTGACGGCTTGCGCCAGCGCGGCCAGCGGGCGGTCATCGCCGGGGGTGCTGTCGAGCATGGCCAGCACCTTGCCCAGCATGGGGTCATCCGAGCTGGGCAGATAGCTGCCCACGGGTGCGGCGCGCGCCAGCTGGTCCAGCAAGACCTGCAAGAGGCGCTCTTCATGAATCGTCTGCGGCATGCCGGGCGGATGGCTGCGCAAGTGCTCGTGCATGGCGCGCACGAAAGGCGTGACGGCCAGCGCGCATGGCGCGGCGGGCAACTCCCCGCACAGTGCTTCGCTCACATACAGCGAGCTGTGGCAGGCGGGATGGCGGTTCTGCCCCGTATGCGCCACGCGGGGCGGCAGCCAGATTCCGTACTGGGGCGGCACCAGGTAGTGTTTTCCGGCCACCAGCACTTCCACCACGCCGCTCAGCGCATACACGAACTCGCCCCAGGAGTGGCTGTGGCTGGGATAAATTCCTGCGGCGGGCATGGCGGCGCTGCGAAAGCAGATGGCGGCTGGCAGGGCACCGCGGTAGGGGGCCAGCAGCAGATGTCTTGTGGTGGGCACGGGCATTGTGGTTGGCTGTACTGAAGGAGGGAGTGTCGGATTCTCACTATATCAAGAAAAGCCGCACCGTTGATAATGATGACTCTGCAACAAGGAATCCTGACGCCGCTGTCCGGCGTGTTGCTGGCCGGCATCGTGCTGGTCAGTGCCTGCGGCACCCTGACCGTATTGTTCGCGCCGCGCAAGAAGCAGGGTAGAGTGGTGCCATAAGTTCTTTTTTCTGTTCACTTGAGAAAGTATTTCACCATGACACGACTTCCCGACCCGCAATTCGCCGACCGAGTCCGCGCCAGTTTTGATTTGCAGAACGCCATGACCCTGATCCGGGCCAGCCTGCCCATGGTGGCGCACGGCAGCACGGAAATCCATGTGCCGCACTGGAGCGGCATCGAGCAGCAGCACGGCTTCGTGCACGGCGGCGTGGTGGGCATGATCGCGGACTCGGCCGCGGGTTACGCGGCCATGACGATGGTGCCGGACGGCGCGTCCGTGCTGACGGTGGAATACAAGATGAATTTGCTGGCGCCCGCCGATGGCGAGAAACTGATTGCGCGCGGCAAGGTGGTGCGTCCCGGCCGCACGCTGATCGTCACGCAGGCCGAAGTGTTTGCCGTCAAGGATGACAAGGAAACCCTGTGCGCGCTGATGCAGCAAACCATCATGGTGATGCACGGCAAGTCCGAAAAAACCTAACTTAATGAAATGAAGACCATGCCCGCCCCAGACCAGAGTGAAATTTTGCCGCGGAGTCCCCCGTTGACGGTGCCAGCCTTGCTGGGCATGCGCGCTGCGGGGCAAAAAATTGCTGCACTGACTTGCTATGACGCCAGTTTCGCCACCCTGATGAATGCCTGTGGCGTGGAACTGCTGCTGGTCGGCGATTCGCTGGGCAACGTGGTGCAAGGGCAAGGCACGACCTTGCCCGTCAGCGTGGCCGACATTGCTTACCACACGGCCAGCGTGGCGCGCGGCAACCGGACGGCCGTGCTGGCGGCCGACATGCCGTTCGGCAGCTATGCCACGCCGCAGGCGGCGTATGCCAACGCCGTCCAGCTGATGCGGGCGGGCGCGCACATGGTCAAGCTGGAGGGCGGCAGCTGGCTGTGCGAAACCGTGCGCTTTCTCACCGAGCGGGGCATCCCCGTGTTCGCCCACCTGGGTTGACGCCGCAGTCCGTGCATCAGCTGGGCGGCTTCAAGGTACAGGGCAAGACGGCGGAAAGCGCGGCAATCTTGCAAGCCGACGCGCTGGCCCTGCAGGCGGCTGGCGCTGCGCTATTGCTGCTCGAAGCCATTCCGGCCGCGCTGGGCAAGGCGGTGTCGGAACTGCTGGCCATTCCCACCATCGGCATCGGCGCCGGCCCCGGTTGCTCGGGTCAGATACTCGTCATGCACGATATGCTCAACGTGTTTCCCGGCAAGAAGGCGCGCTTCGTGCGCGACTTCATGACGGGGCAGGCCAGCATCGCCGGCGCGTTCAGTGCTTATGTGGCGGCCGTCAAGGCACAGGCCTTCCCGGCGCCGCAACACTGCTTTTAAGCGCTTTTCTGCAAGCCTTCCGCTTCCCGAGCAGCGTTGACGCTGTCGCGCTGGCCCACTCTTGCCAGGAAGGCTTGCAGATGCGCCAGCGCGGACAAATCCACGCCCACGTTCGGCGCCCAGCCGGTGACGACGAACATATAGGCGTCGGCCACGGTGAAGGTGTCGCCCGTCAGATAGGCACGGCCTTCCAGGCGGCTGTCCACATACTTGTACTTCTTGCCTAGTTGCTCGACGAACAAGGCCTTGGTGGCGGCGTCGAAGCGGGGATCGAACAGGGGACTGAACGATTTGTGCAGTTCGGACGTGATGTAATTCTGCCATTCCAGCACCTTGTAGCGGGCCGGGCTGCCTACGGGCGGCAATAAATCCTGCCTGCCGGCCCGTTCGGCGATGTACTGGGCGATGACGGGGCCTTCGCTCAGGGTCGTGCCATCGTCGAGGGCCAGCAGCGGCACCTGGCCTTTCGGGTTGAGGTCGTAGTAATTGCCGCCTTCCTGCGTGCGGTGCTGGCCCAGGTCGACCTTCACGAGGGTGAAGGCCGCCCCCGTTTCGCGCAGGAGGATGTGCGGTGCCTGCGAGCAGGCACCCGGCGAGTAGAAGAGTTTCATGGCGATCCTTGAAAGGGTGGGAAAGCAGCCACTATAGTCCTGTGCCGCCGCACGGTAAACGCGTGTTCGTGTGGTTCGCCGTTGACGCCCGGTGTAGCCTTGCGCTGGCTCAAAGCCGGGGATAGCGCAAGGTGTCGAGCAGCAAGGTAAACGCGGGCGAGGGGTGGCGCCGGCTCGGGTAATACAGCTTGTAGCCCGCATACGCGGGGCACCAGTCGTCGAGCACGCGGATAAGGCGGCCATCGGCGACGTAAGGCTGTACCACATCTTCCGCCATGCAGGCTATCCCCAGGCCATCGAGCGCCGAATGCAGCCGCATGGCCATGTTGTTATAGATCATCTGTCCTTCCACGCGCACTTTCAGCTCCTGCCCATCCTTGGCAAATTCCCAGGCATACAGGCCGCCCAATGTCGGCAGGCGCATGTTGATGCAATTGTGCGCCATCAAGTCCTGCGGCGTGGCCGGCGGCGGATGGCGGCTGAAATACGCGGGCGAGGCGACGACGGCCATGCGGAAATCGGGGCCGATGGGCATGGCGATCATGTCCTTGGCCACTTGCTCGCCCAGGCGCACGCCCGCGTCGCAACGGGCGGCAACGATGTCGGTCATGCCATTGTCGACGACGACTTCGATGTGGATGTCCGGGTAGTGCGGCAGCAAGCGGGCGATGGCCGGCTGCAGGACGGTCAGCGCCGCATGTTCGCCCGCACTGATGCGGATGTTGCCGGCCGGCTTGTCGCGCCGTTCGCTGAGCAGGGCCAGTTCCGCCTCGATCTCGTCGAAGCGGGGCGCCACCGTGCGCAGCAGCTGTTCGCCCGCTTCGGTCGGCGAGACGCTGCGCGTGGTGCGCACAAGCAGGCGTAGACCGAGCCGTTCTTCCAGCGCGCGCACCGTCTGGCTCAGCGCCGACTGCGACACGCCCAGCTTGGCCGCCGCCCGGGTAAAACTGCCGGCGCGGGCCACGGCCACGAAGGCGAGGATGTCGTTGAAGTTGGTTTGTGCCATTCATTAATCCTGCTAATAAGTTCATGCGGACTTTAGCATCTATTCATGGTAATGGGGAAGGCATACAGTGGCGGCATGAAAAATCTCCCCGCTCACGCCGCCGCGCCGCACAAGGCGGCCATCCTCGCCATCATTCTCGTCAGCTATGTGATGATCGTGCTCGACACGTCCATCGTGCTGACGGGCTTGCCGAAAATCCATCAGGAACTGGGCTTTACGGACACGGGCCTGGCCTGGGTGCAAAGCGCGTATACGCTGACGTTTGGCGGCTTGCTGCTGCTGGCCGCGCGCGCCGGCGACGTTTTCGGCCGGCGCAGGATGCTGCAGCTGGGCCTGGCGCTGTTCACCGTGGCGTCGCTGGCCATCGGCCTGGCGCAGTCGCCAGCCATGCTGATCGCCGCGCGCGCCATCCAGGGCACGGGCGCGGCCATCCTGGCGCCGTCGACCCTGGCACTGCTGCAAACCACGTTTGCGGAGGGGCGCGAACGCACGCGGGCCATCGCCCTGTACAGCGCCGTGGCCGGCATCGCCGCCAGCGTGGGCCTGGTGCTGGGCGGCGTGCTGGCCGAATGGCTGTCGTGGAGAGTCGGTTTCTTCCTCAACCTGCCCATCGGCGCGGCCATGCTGGTGGCCGCGCGCCGTTTCATTGCGGAAAGTGACCGCAGCCGGGGCTCGTTCGACGTGGCCGGCGCCGCCAGCTCGACCTTTGGCATGTCGGCCTTCGTGTATGGCTTGATCCGCTCGGCCGGCGCCGGCTGGGGAGATGCCTTGACACAAGGCGCGCTGGCGGCGGGCGTGCTGCTGCTGGCCGCTTTCATACTGATCGAGCGGCGCGCCGCGCAACCGATCCTGCCGCTGAGGCTATTTGCCGATAGGCAACGCAACGCTGCGTACGGGGCCAGGGTGCTGTTCCTGGGCGCCATGATCGGCTTCTTCTTTTTCACCACGCAATTTTTGCAAGTGGTGCTCGGCTATCCGCCATCGTTGACGGGCCTCGCCTTCCTGCCCATGACTTTGGTCAACTTTGCCGTCGCCCTGTGCGTGCCGCGCTTGACGCGGCGCTTCGGCAATGTGCGCCTGCTGGCCATGGGACTGGGCTTGACCCTGCTGGGCATGGCATGGCTGAGCCGTGTCGGCGCGGACACGGCGTACTGGCTGGGCGTGGCCCTGCCGATGGTGCTGATCGGTGCGGGGCAGGGCATGGCGCTGAGTCCCCTGACGGCGGCCGGCGTGGCCGGCGTGCCGGCGCGGGATGCGGGCGCGGCATCTGGCATCGTCAACGTGGCGCACCAGCTGGGCAGTTCGCTGGGGCTGGCGACGCTGGTGGCGATCTCGGCTGTTGGCGCGGGCCAGCTGGCGGGCGTGCCGCTGCTGGCGCACCGCGTCACCGTGGCCCTGGGCAGCGCGGCCGTCATGCTGGCGCTGGCCTTGCTGCTGGTGCTGTCATGCCGCCGGCGCGGCTGACCGTTCACGCAGCAACCGTCCGGGCCCTGCGGCCGCCGCATTTTTCGGAGTGCTCCTATATTGCTTGAGTTGCAGGGGTTTTACACTTCACCCCGCAATGACACAGGAGCGCGGCCAAGAAAGGGGCTTCCAGGAACGGACTGGAAGCGCAAGCCGGCCAGGTCGCCTGCGGGCGTGCGGCCATGGCCGCTAGAGCTCCGGGCGCCCTCATCAAATCCTTGATGTACCGCATGCAATCTCAGTAAGTTGCACCAATCAACATCGTAAAGGTACCGTTATGAATATTGGCTCTTTGGTCAAATCGGGGGTGGCCGCCGCGCTACTGTGGGCAGCGACCGGCCCGGCCTTCGCGGTCACCTGCACCTACATGAACGGAATCCAGCCGGCGGTGGGCGCCATGCCGCTGCAGGTCTCGGCGATCACTGTCGGGCGCGATGTGCCGGTGGGCACCGAAGTGTATCGCCAGACATTCAACATGGCCGGCGGCCAGGCGGTGAGAGCGGAGTGCCTGTATCCTCCGTATCAACAATTTACCGAGTTTATGGTTGAGGCAGGTTCCGGCCAGGCCAACTGGACCAGCGGGATGTATGCCGGTAAAGTCTACCAAACCAGCATTGCGGGACTGGGGGTTGCCTTCAACAGTACGGGCGGTCTGCTGCCCAGACAGACAGGCAAGGTATGGACCACTTGTGAAGCGGGCTATCGCTGCATTGTTCCTTTTGATGGGCCTGCCAATTTTGAATTGATATTGATCAAGCTGGGCGACGTGGCACCGGGCGTGCTGCGGGGCGACTCACTGCCGACCGTCAGCCTGTTCGGCAATTTCGGCGATGCGAGAGTGCTGGGATTCAAGATGGGCGTCTCCGGCAGTCTGCAGATTGTCTCGCGCACCTGCCGCACGCCGGATGTGGCGGTGTCCATGGGCACGCACCGGCCCAAGGCATTGACCGGGGTCAACAGCGCCACAGGGTGGACGGATTTTTCCATTTCCTTGAACAATTGCCCGGCCTTCCATGGCACAGTGAACAAGACTCCTGCCAGCTGGGTCTCGCAAAGCGGCAGCCCGCCGAGAGGCACGGGTGGCAGCGGAACCAGCGACAATAACAGCCTGCAGTACCGCATCGATCCAGCCGGCGCCGCGATCAACCCGGCCAATGGCGTGCTGGGCCTCGATCCCAGCCCTGCGGGCCGTCCTCCTGCCGCCAGCGGCATCGGCGTGCAGGTGGCGACCACGGCCGGCACGCCGCTGCCGTTGGCTATCAAGCGCAGCAGCGGGCTGACCCTGAGCGCCAGTGACCGCAGTTATACCATCCCCCTGCGCGCGCGCTACCTGCAGACCGGGGCCAATGTGACGCCGGGTCCGGCGAATGCGTCGGCGACGTTCACGATCAGCTATGAGTAATGTTGTTCAGGAAGCCGGGGCTGGGCCGGCTGACGGCGTGCCGGTACAGATGCCACTGGCGCCGCCTCGGGCGTCGTCCGGTAGAACAGGACAGCGCGCAGCGTCAAGCCAGCGCCGCGGCCGACCATTCGCGCAGCATCTGGCCGAACGCTTCGGCCGCCGCCGTCTGGCTGGCGGCACGCCGGAGCAACTGGAACTGAGCAGCGGGCAGGGCGGGCAAGCCAAACTGCTCATCGATGACGACCATGCCCGCTTCCAGGTCGCCTTGCGGCAGGGCCGTGATCGCCAAGCCAGCCAGCACGGCGGCGCGCAAGCCCTGCTGGCTGGGCGAGGTGAACGCCACGCGCCAGTCCAGGCCGGCGCTCTCGAGGGCATCGACGCCCACTTGCCGGTGCATGCACGGCGCCGGTGAAAACGCCAGCGGCAGGGGCAGCGCGCCGTCGTGGCGGAAATCGTGCGCCGCGGCCCAGACGAAGCGCGTGCGGCGCAGCACGGCCGCCTCGTCGCCGCTATCGGCCGGGGCCATGATGACGGCCAGGTCCAGCGCATCGGCCGCGACCAGTTTCTGCAAATCAAGATAAGTGCCCACCGTCACGTCCAGGCGCACGGCGGGAAACAGGTGCGCGAACTGCGCCAGCAGGGCCGGCAGGCGCGCGCCCATGAAATTTTCCGGCACGCCGAAGCGCACGGCGCCGGCGATCGAGGAACGCTGGAAGCGCCGCGACAGGGCATCCTGGGCCGCCAGGATCTGCCGCGCGTGGCGCAGGAAATCCTCGCCATCTTCCGTCAGGCGCAGGCTGCGCGTCGTGCGCACCAGCAGCGCCGTGCCCGCCTGATCTTCCAGGCGGCGGATCTGGTGGCTGATGGCGGACTGGCTCAGGTGCAGCCGTTCGGCGGCGCGCGTAAAGCCGCCCGTGTCGTGCACGGCCACAAAGGCGCGCAGCAGGGCGGTATCGAAGTCCATGGGTTTCCCGTGATTCATGAAGAAAATGAATGAATTGTACAAAATTTTATCATTTCCCTCATGAGTCGAGGCTTTCTAGAATGGCGGCTCGCGGTGCGCCGTCTCTACGCGCCCCTCCATGACTACCGACATCAAGGCTTCGATGCTACCGACTACTTCGCAACAAAATGCACTGACCCTGGCCGCCGTGTGCCTGGCCTCGCTCATGTTTGGCCTGGAAATTTCCAGCGTGCCCGTCATCCTGCCCACCCTGGAAACCGTGCTGCATGGCGGTTTCAAGGACTTGCAATGGATTATGAACGCCTACACGCTGGCTTTGCACCACCGTGCTGATGGCAACCGGTACCCTGGCCGACCGCTATGGCCGAAAACGCTTGCTGCTGGCCAGTCTGGCGCTGTTCGGCCTCAGTTCGCTGGCATGCGGCTGGGCCGGCAGCACGGGCGTGCTGATCGCCGCGCGCGCACTGCAAGGCATGGCCGGCGGCGCCATGCTGATTTGCCAGGTGGCCGTGCTGTCGCAGCAGTTCCCGGCCGGCGCCGCGCGGGGCAGGGCGTTTGGCGCCTGGGGCATCGTGTTTGGCCTGGGCCTGGGCTTTGGCCCCATCATCGGCGCGGCCATCGTCGCGCTGTCCAGCTGGCAATGGGTATTTCTCGTGCACGGGCCGCTGGCCGTCGTCGCACTGCTGCTGGCGGGCCTGGGCGTGACGGAATCGCGCGATCCGCAGCGGCGCAAGCTGGACGTGACAGGCATCGCCACCCTGTCGCTGGCCGTGTTCAGCCTGGCGTGGTGCATCACGCAGGGGCCGGCCCTGGGATTTTCCGACCCGCGCAGCGTGGCCAGCCTGGCCGTGGCGCTGGCCGGTTTTGCCGCGTTTGCCGTCATCGAACGGCGCCAGCCTGAGCCGATGATCGATTTTTCCGTCTTTCGCATCCGCCGTTTCTCGGGCGCCTTGCTCGGTTCGGCGGGCATGAATTGCAGTTTCTGGCCTTTCATGATTTATCTGCCCCTGTACGTGCAATATGGCCTCGGCTACGGCAGCCTGGGCACGGGCCTGACCCTGCTGGCCTACACGGTGCCCACCTTGCTCATGCCGCCGCTGGCCGAGCGGCTGGCGCTGCGCTACCGGGCCGATGCGGTCATTCCCGCCGGCTTGCTGGCCATCGGCGCAGGTTTCCTGCTGATGTTGTGGGGCAGCCGTGCCGAAACTGCCACCTGGCTGACCATCCTGCCCGGCTGCCTGCTGGCCGGCACGGGCCTGGGCTTGACGAATACGCCCGTCACCAACACGACGACGGCCGCCGTGCCGGGCGAGCGGGCGGGCATGGCGTCCGGCATCGACATCAGCGCGCGCATGATCAGCCTGTCGGTGAATATCGCGCTGATGGGCTTTATTCTCGTCGCTGCCATCCAGTCGGCCCTGCGTCAGCATGTACCCGGCGGACTGGATGCGGCTACCTTGCGCGCCATGGCGGAGGATTTGTCGGCAGGCAAGGGCGCCGGCGCGCTGCCGGCCGGCGTGGCGAAACTTGCGCTGGCACAAGGCTTTGGCGCCGTGATGCTGTACGGCGGCGTGGCCGCCTGCCTGTTCGCCGTGGCCAGCTGGCTGGTGTTTCGGGCCGGGAGGACGAGCGCGCCAAGGGGCGGGGAGGCTATAATCGGGTCACGTTGACAAGTGTTGCTCAACGTTATTACGAGGCCGCCCATGCATAAACTGATTTCCGAACTCACCCGCCTGTACCTGTTCGAGGAACAGCAGCACTACGTCGATGCGCAGGGCGGCGTCCAGCCGTTGACGCCGGCCGTGCTGGCGCGCCATCTGGCGGGCGAACAGACGGTGGCGGTGCAACTGGTGAGCGAACGCGGCCTGGCGCGCGCGCTGGTGCTGGAGTTTGGCGGCAAGGGCGGCGGCGAAGCGCACTGGAGCGCGCTGTGCACGATCGCCAATGCCGTGCAGCACGAGCTGGACTTGCCGGCGCCCGCCGTCAGCATCTCGGGCACGGCGTTCCAGCTGTGGCTGTCGCTGGCCACGCCCGTGCCCGCCGCCCAGGCGCGCCAGTTCGTGCAGCTGCTGCGTTCCACCTTTTTACCCGCCTCGACCGATATCCTCGCCGTCGCGCCGCCAGACTACGTGGAACGGGCGGCGCTGCCGCCGTGTTTGCAGCCGTCGGGCAAGTGGGGGCCGCCTTCATCCACCCCAGCATGGGCGCCGCCTTCGTCGACGAACCGGGCCTGGACATGCCGCCGCCACCGGCCGCCCAGCTGGGCTTCCTGGAAAGCTTGCGCAGCATCAATCCAGCCCAGTTCGCACAGGCGCTGGCGAAATTGCAGGGACATGCGGGGCTGCTTGACGCCGTGCCCGCGCCTGCGCCCGTTCCCGGGCCATTGCCGGCGATCATGCCCGTCGCCCAGCCTGGCTTGCTGCTGCAGGATGCCACGCTGGAAGACATCGTGCGCTGGCTGCACGCGCGCAATATCGAGCCGACGTTCCGGCACCGGTTGCCGTAGCGGGGGCGCTCGCAGATGTCGGCAGCAGGCAGCTATAGCCGGCGTTTTTTTCGTGTGAGAATCGGAGAGTATTATTGTTGTAAATTATTGTATTATGAGCAATTCTGGCAATCTTCATTTCCTGACAAATGAGCAAGCGAGCAATGGTTTCATTAGCGATTTTGATTGCTACCTCTATCGTTATTTATACCCAATTGACGATTTTTGTCGTTCCACCTGTTGAGAGCCTGCCTGGCGGGATGACGATTGTTTTTCCTCGTCTCGGCAAGACCAACTTCATCGACAGTCCCGATGCGATGTGTGAACGTAATGCGGGCCAGGTCAGCTTGCTATGCCGTGGAACCACCCTTGGCGCCGTCGCTGCGAAGGCGAGAATAGTTGCGCGACTGCCATACAGCGAGACGCTTTATCGCATTTCTACCCGTGGCAATAATTCCGCCAAGTAAGCTAGTCATGGTCGGCGGTGGGGGCTGACTTCGGCCAGGAGCGGACAGTCGGCAATTGACCAATTAAGCTTTACTCAGAAAGTCAGCATGTCTCACCGTGATCCTTTTGATGTTATTTCATCCACCGTTGATCTGGATGATCCGGTAGAGCACGGTGATGCTCAACGCTTTATGGTTAACGCCCTGGCTCGGGTGATCGAATGTCTACCCGTTACCGCGCAGTCTTCTGTTTTGGCTGCTAAACGATATCTTGAGGGCGCGGCAACGGATAGCGAGGCCTTAGCTGTCCGGATGAGGCTTTGGGAGACCATCCGAGGACGCGATATGTCGGATGACCCTGAGGTGTTGCGTATCAGAACCACGATTTGTGCGCTGCACGGCATGGACGCTGAAGCACCTTACGACAAGTTGGAGTACTTTCTGTTTTTTTGGGAGCGCAGCGGCTTAAGCATGGTCGAGCTAGCTGGAGCTATGTTCGACACATACGGCGTTGTTTATCACGACGCTTAATCTGCTGCGGTGGCATATGTCGAATGCGTCAGATCTATGTCTGCTTTGGGGCGAAAGCGGACACTACAGTGTAGCCGCAGCGCCGGGCCACTTTGCCATCTCCAGATAACATGCGGCCTGTGGCATAGCAGCCCTGGCGGCATTCATCTCAAAAGCATGCTGACTCAAGCAGCCATTTCCCTGGCCAAAGTCAACACCAGCTCCTCCGCCCCCATTTCGCGCGCGCGCAGCGGCGCGCCCTGGCCTGCCCATTGCGCGGCGAATTCGCTGTCGCCGTGACGGCTCGCCAGCGTGTTCAATTGCTTGGCGGCATCGTAGGCGACGGGATAATCGGCCGGCGGCGGGCTGCCGGGCGCTTCGCCGTGTTCGATCAGACGGTTCACCATGCCGCGCGCCAGGCGGCCCGAGAGCACGCTGGTCAAACGCGTGCTTGCGGCCCGCGCGCTTTGCAGGTTGGCGCGGTAGCCCGCATTGGCCGACGATTCCGGGCACAGCACGAAGGCCGTGCCCAGCTGGGCGGCTGCGGCGCCCAGGTCCAGCGCGGCGCGGATGCCTTGTCCATCCATGATGCCGCCGGCGGCGATCAGGGGGAGCGTAGTGCGGCCCGCCAGCAGCCGCAGCAGCACGCTGGTGCTGTGGCGCTCGTCGGGCGCCTGCGGGTCGAACGCGCCCCGGTGTCCGCCCGCTTCCACGCCCTGCGCCACGATGGCGTCCACGCCCGCCTGTTCGATCAGCTGCGCCTCGCGCAGATTGGTGGCCGTGGCCATCGTGCAGATGCCGGCCTGGCGCAGGGCGGCGATCTGCGGCTGCGCCGGCAAGCCGAAATGGAAGCTGACGACGGCGGGGCGCAGTTCCAGCAGCAGGGCAAACGCTGCCTCATTGCCGAGAAAGGTTTGATATATCTCATCGAGTGCCACAGGCACGGGCGCGCCCAGCTCCGCGAACAGGGGCGCCAGGTGGGCCAGCCAGGCCGCTTCGCGCCGCGCATCGCGTACCGCCGGCGCGTGGCAGAACACATTCACGTTGAAGGGGCGGTCCGTCAGCGCGCGGGTTTCCTCGATCGTCTGGCGCGCCTGCGCCACCGTGCCGGCGCCGATGGCCAGCGAACCGAGGCCGCCCGCATGCGAGACGGCGGCGGCCATGCGCGGCGTGGAGACGCCCGCCATCGGCGCCTGGATGATGGGGTGCTGCAAGCCGAGACGGTCGAGGAAGCGCTGGATTGAAGTCATGATGTTTCCTTCATCAAGTTGAGGATGCCGCATTCAATTCTTATTTTGAGAATATAATAGCATGATAATTCTTAAAGCGAGAACATGATGGACATGGAATCCCTGACGATTTTCTGTGCCGTGGCGAGTGAACTGAGCGTCACCCAGGCCGCAGCCCGGCTGGGCCGCGCGCCGTCCAGCGTCACCACGCGCATCCAGCAGCTGGAAGCCGATATCGGCGCCGAGCTGTTCGTGCGCACCAATAAACGCATGGCGCTGACGGCGGCGGGCGAGCGCTTTCTCGAATATGCGCGGCGTTTGCTGGCGCTGGCGGAAGAAGCCCGCCACGTCGTCACGGGCGGGCGCGAGGGCGGCACCTTGCGCGTGGGCAGCATGGAAAGCACGGCGGCCAGCCGCCTGCCGGCGCTGCTGGCCGCGTATCACGCCCGCCATCCGGACACGCGCCTGGCGCTGAGCACGGGGCCGTCGCGGCCCCTGATCGAGCAGGTGCGCGCACGGGCTTGCTCGACTGCGCTTTTGTCGCCTTGCCGCCAGCGTTCGGCGGCGCCGCCGCGCTGGAAGAGCTGGGCCTGGCGTCAACCGCCGTATGGCGCGAGGAACTGTGCTTGCTGCTGCCGGCCAGCGAAGGGCAGGCGCGGCGCCCCGCGGACGTGCGCACGCGCTCGCTGGCGGCCTTTCCCCAGGGCTGCACTTATCGCGGTATCGCCGAAGAGCTGCTGGGCGTGGCCGGCAGCACGCAGTGGCGCGTGCAGGAGCTGAGTTCGTATCACACCATGATCGCTTGCGTGGCGGCCGGCGCCTGCGTGACCGTGCTGCCGGCCAGCGTGCTGGCGCTGTCGGACGCGCCGGCCAGCCTGGCGACTATTTCCGCAGGACAAGCCGACACCGTGCTCGTGTGGCGCGCGGGCTTCGACGTGCCCGCGTTCCAGCACTTGCTGGCGCAACTGGGCGAGGCGGCGCCGTGAGCGAGGCGGCCAGGCTGCGTGCGGCCATCGCCGCGGCGGCCATTCTTGCCATCGGCATGGGCTTTGGCCGCTTTGCCTTCACGGCCATCTACCCGCACATGGTGGGCGAAGGCGTCTTGAGCTTGCGCGACGGCAGCCTGGCCGCCTCGGCCAACTATGCCGGTTATTTGCTGGGGGCCATCCTGGCCATGCGCGCGCGGGCGCCCGGCGCGCACCGGCTGTGCCTGTGGTCGGTGGCCGGCACGGCGCTGTGTCTGGGCGTGCTGGCCTTGCCGATGCCCGTCTGGCTCATCGTGGCCGTGCGGGGCGCGGCGGGCGTGTTCAGCGCCCTGGCCATGGTGGCAGCCTCGCTGTGGCTGCTGGTGCAGCGCGGGCATGGCCGCGGCGCGCCGCTGCTGTACGCGGGCGTGGGCGCGGGCATTGCCGTGTCGGCCGAATTGCTGGTGCTGGCATCGCAGCTGGGCTGGCACAGCGCCGGCATGTGGCTGCTGCTGGCCGGCGTCACCGTGCTGCTGGGGGGCTGGGCCGCGCCCGCCATTGGCGCAGGCGGCCAGGCGACGCCGGACGCGCCGCCGCAAACCGTTGCATCGACCCTGGCGCCCGTGTCGCCCTGGCCGCTGGTGCTGATCTATGGGCTGGCGGGACTCGGCTACATCGTCACGGCCACCTACTTGCCCGTGCTGGTCGGCGCGGCCTTGCCCGGGCTCAATTCCGCCCACGTGTGGGCCGTCTTCGGCCTCGGCGCGGCGCCGTCGTGCTTCCTGTGGCACCGGCTGCACGAGCGCCTGGGCACGCGCCGGGCGCTCAGGCTCAATTTGCTGATGCAGGCGCTGGGCGTGGCCTTGCCCGTGCTGGCGCCGTCGGCCGCCGGCTACCTGCTCAGCGCCATCCTCGTCGGCGGCACGTTCGTCGGCACGGTGACCATCGCCATGCCGGCCGCGCAGCGGGCCGCCGTCAGGGCAGGCACGAACATGATGGCCATCATGACGGTGGTGTATGGCGTGGGCCAGATCATCGGCCCGGTGCTGGCCGGCAGCCTGTATGCGCAGTCGCACAGTTTCAACAGCGCACTATTGGCGGCGGCCGGCGCGCTGCTGCTGGCGATTATCGTCAGCCTGCGGCTGTAAAACTCAAAGATCGAAGGCGCAGCGCATGAAGTCGCCCCGCAGCGCGTTGATCCTGGCGAAATCGCGCGTGTAATACAGCTTATTGGTCAGCAGCACCGCATAACGGCCGCGCCGGGGGCTGATCCACATGGCCGTGCCCGTGAAACCCAGGTGGCACCAGACATCGTCTTCCGGCCCCGTGCCTGCCGCCGGATGCCAGAACAGGCCGCGCGACGGGTTCAGGGTGCCCGTCTGCACCGTCAGCGAATCCCTTACCCAGCCGGCATTGAACACCTCGCCTTGCTGGGCCAGCATCGCTCGCAGGAAGCGCTGCAGGTCCGGCACATTGGAAAACAGCCCGGAAATGCCGCACACGCCGCCCAGCAGCCGGGTCGAAAAATCATGCGTCACGCCGGCCAAGGGGGCGCCCGCCTGCTCGCAGTATTCGGTCGGCGCGACTTGCCTGCCGCGCCCTGGCGCCAGCGGGCCATAGCCCGTGGCGGCCATGCCCAGCGGCCGCAGGACATGCTCTGCGAGGGCCTGGTCCAGCGGCATGTCCAGCAGCCGCTCGATGACCAGGCCGAGGATCAGGGCCGCGCGGTCCGTGTATTCCACGGCCCGGCCCGGCTTGCCTTCCAGCGGCTCGCGCAGCACGCCGCGCACGATATCGTCGTATGCCTCGCCATAGCTGGCGCGCAGGCGGGCGCGCAGCGGCAGGCCGGCCGTATGCGTGAGCAGCTGGAAAATCGTGACGGGCGCCAGCGCATAACCGTGGGTGCCGGGCAACAGGTCGGCCAGCCGGCTGTCCATGCCCAGGCGTTCCTGCTTTACCAGGCGTCCCGTCAGCGACCAGACGCTGATGATCTTGGTCAAGGAAGCGATATCGAACAAGGTATCGATTTGCATTTCGGCACTGTCTGGCCCGGGCGTGAGCCGCCCGGCCGCGCCCGCCACGCCTTGGCCGATGCCGCCCACGGCCCAGGCCGCCCCAGGGAAAATCCGCCCCTGCACGCCGGCCTCTGCCAGCGCTGCCAGTTGCTCTGTACTGCCGCTTGTTATCCGCATGATGACTGCCCTGTGCCGCCATGCTCCGTCACTTCCTCGCCCAGCCAGCGCGCTACCGACTGCGCCACCCATTCGCCTTCGTCCAGCGGCAAGTCGTGTCCGGCGTCGCCGTGGATCAGGCAATCGGCTTGCCAGGCGCGCGCCAGCCGCTGCGAGCAGCGGTGGTCGACCAGTTGGTCTTGCGCGCCGGCCATCACCAGCACGGGCATGGCGGGACGGCTGGCGGGAGCGCGGTAGCGGGCGGCCGACAGCAGCTGGCGCAGCGCGTTGCGGCGGCTGACGGGGTATTCCTGCTGGAAACTTAGCCAGTTGGCCAGCAGCGCGGGGTCGCCGCCAGCATGCCGGCGGCTCCAGGCGCAAGATCAGCGCTTCCTGGCTGGCTGCGTCGCCGACCAGCAGCTGGCGCAGCAGGGCGCCGTAGTTTTGCCAGCGCAGGCGCCGGTAAAACGGGCTGTATGGCCGCATGCTGGTGTTGATGAGTACGCAGCGGGCGATTTCCTGCGGGTAGCGGCTGGCCCATTCCACGGCCACCATGCCGCCCAGCGACAGGGCCAGCAGGCGGTAGGGCGGGGCGATGCCGCGCGCCAGCAAGTCCTGGCGGCAGCTTTCCACCATGGCGGCCACGCGGGTGGCGCTGTCCTGCGCGTGGCGCGTGCCGTTGCCGGGCAGGTCGGGCGTGACGATGCGGGCGCCGGGCAGGGCGCGCGCCAGCGTGGCGGGAAAGGTTCCCCAGTGGCGCTGTTCGCGCATCAGGCCGCGCAATAAAATCCAGGTGGGCGGGTTCATGCTTCGTACCATTGCGCCAGGGCGCGCCGGCGCTGCGCCTTGCGCAGCAAGCCTTCCGGCATCCAGCGGCCGTGGCTGCTGGCGGCGCGCATGAGGAAATCGAACCACACCATGTGCCGGCGCAGCACGCGCTGCAGGCGGTGCGCGGCCGTGGGATTGAAGATGCTGACCCGGTTGAACAGCTGGCGCGGATTTTTCTTGACCCACAGCCACGAGCCCATTTCCAGGGTCAGCGGCAGGAACACGCGGCCCGTGTAGCTGGTGCCGTTCAAATACAGATAATCCCACAGGTCGCCATGCGTGCGGTATTGCCGGCTTTGCGGCTCGAACACGTAGTTGTGGTTGGGGTAGCTCTGGCTGAACAGCTCTTCCAGCGCGCCGATCTCGGCCAGGTGTGCTATCGGCACCTTGGTGTGGGCGTGGGGAAACCAGATGCGGTCGCGCAAGCCGAAGCCGGAATGGCAATCGAGGGCGATGCTGAACTGG
Source organism: Janthinobacterium sp. TPC_1 (assembly GCF_056037845.1). NCBI lineage: Bacteria > Pseudomonadati > Pseudomonadota > Betaproteobacteria > Burkholderiales > Oxalobacteraceae > Janthinobacterium > Janthinobacterium sp. TPC_1. The sequence goes on from NZ_CP195157.1 coordinate 4,398,566, forward strand.
CGCGACAGCAATTCGCGCTCGACGAGGTCGCACACGGCCCGGCTTTCCAGCTCCATCGCGCCATCCGCCGCGCCCCGGTACCAGGGCAGGCGGGCGCTGTAGCGCTGGCCGCCGAGCATGAACGGCACTTTTTCGCGCGCGCTCAAGGGCGCATTGCGCATCAGGTCCACGCCGCGCGGATTGCAGCGCGTGGCTTGCCACATGCCGCCCGGATTGACCAGCGGCATGAAGACGAGGCGCATGCTTTCCAGCTGCTGGTGCAGGGTGGCATCCCAGCGCAGGCGGGCGACCAGGCTTTCCAGGAAAGACAGGATGACTTGCGTGCCGATGCGTTCGAGGCCGTGGATGCCGCCAAACAAGCCCAGCACGGGCACGTCGGGACTCGGATTGCCCAGCGCAATCGTGTACACGGGAAACTCGCGCCCATCCATGGCGATGCTGCAGGGCGCGGCCACTTCCAGGTGGCTGCCGCCCTCGTCGATGAGGCGCTTCAGCATGGCCAGCTCGGGCAGGTTCTTTTCGATCATCAGGCGTCTGAAAGGGAAAGTGACAGCCAGTGTAGCTGAAATCATTGCCGCGCCGGCTGTCCCGCATGGCGAAATTTATTGGTGATAGGCATGTCACGAAGCCGTCATGTTTGCTGTGTAGCCTGTTGCAGTTGACGCAAGGATTGTTAATGTTGAACACCCCCAGGCGTCCTGCTTTACTTCTCACACGATAGCGACACGATAGCGATATGACAGGCAGCCCGGCATCCGTCCATGTGCTTGCGCTGGCGGGATACCTGGTTTTGCTGGGTTTCCTGGCCGCGGTGGGGCCAGTGCGGGCGCAGCCGGCCGACGGCCCCGTGCTGCAGTTCGATATCGCCGCGCAAAACCTGGGCGACGCGCTCGACCTGTACAGCCGCCGCACGGGCATCGCCGTGCTGATGGACCAGCGCTACGCGCAGCGCCAGTCGGCCGCCGTGCGCGGTGCATACGCGGCCGGAGCGGCCCTGCAAGTCTTGCTGGAGGGCACGGGCCTGCAATCGCGCCTGTCCGACGCGCAAGCCGTCATCGTGTATGCCCCGGCCGCGGCTTCAGCGCTGGCCGCAGCGGACTTGCCGCCGGCCGCCGTCGTGGCCGCCGCCGACATCCCGGGCGCCGCGCAGGGCGGCGGCGACCACCTGGCCTATGTCAGCCGTCTGCAGCACGTGCTGCTGGGGCTGCTGTGCCGCGCGGCGCAGACGCGTCCCGGCGGCTACCGGCTGGCGCTGCAGCTGTATCTGAACCGCGCCGGCGTCGTCGACCGCGTGCACCTGCTCGACAGCACGGGCTTGCGCGCGCGCGACACGGCGATTGCGCGCGTGGTGCTGGGCATGCGCGTGGGCGCCGCGCCGCTGCCGTCGATGCCGCAGCCCGTTTCCATCCTGCTGCTGCCGCAAGGGCCGGGCAGCGAAGTCGATTGCGCCCCTGGCGCGCCGGGCAGAAACGCGCCATGAGCCTGCCCGACCTGCGCACCAGGCTGAAAGGCCACCTCAGCTCGCGCTACGCCGTGCTGCGCTGGCGCCTGGAAAGGGTCGTCGGCTGCAAGCACCATGCGGCCGATGCGCTGCAGGAAACCTGGCTGCGCCTCGAAGCGATGGTGGCGCCGGGCTCGGCCGCCGCGCCCGTCCACAATCCCGACGCCTACCTGCTGCGCATGGCGGCCAATATCGCCACCGATGCCTACCGCCGCGACCGCATCATCGTCACCGAGCGCGAACGCGACGAGCTGATGCACATGGCCGATGAACCCGGCGACGACATCAGCGACCCGGCGCGCATCGTCTCGGCGCGGCTCGACGTGCAGGCGCTCGACGCGGCGCTGGCGGGCCTGTCGCCGCGCCGCCGCGCCATCCTGACGGCGGCGCGCATCGACGGCATGCTGAATGCGGACATCGCCGAGCGCTTCGGCATTTCCGTGGCGATGGTGAAGAAAGAATTGCAGGCCGCCATGCAACACTGTAAAACGTGCATGGCCGACGCCGAGGCCGTCCAGCGCAGCGATGTGTCGGGCCGCCGTAAATATTGATGAATCTCATGACTGCTCCTGACCGCGATCAACGCGCCCCTTTTAATCGTGCCGGCAGCGACGCTGCCATCGGCCAGCAAGCCGCCGCCTGGTGGGCGCGGCTGCGCTCCGATGATTTCACGCAAGCCGATGCCGACGCCTTGCGCGCCTGGTGCGCGCTCAGCCCCGACCATGCGCGCGCCTGGCGCGAACTCAGGCAAGTGTGGCAGGCGCTCGATCCCGCCTTGACCCGCGCCGCCGCCGCGCCACAACGTGAAAACGTGCTGGCGTTTCCGCTGCGCCCCGGGCGGCGCGCCTTCCTTGGCGGCGCGCTGGCGGCCGGCGTGGCCGTGCTGGCCCTGCGTCCGCCGCTGGGCGCCTGGCCGTCGCTGCAGGAATTGAATGCCGACTACCGCACGGGCACGGGCGAGCAGCGGCAGGTGGCCGTGTCGCAGCAGATGACGGTGCAGATGAATACGCAGACGCGCATCGATGTGCGGGCGCCCGAGTCCATCGAACTGCTGGGCGGCGAGGCGGAAATCCTCGCCAGCGGCGCGCGCGCCAGCCCGTCAGCGTGGTGGCGGGAGCGGGGCGCCTGCTGGCGCAGTCGGCCCGCTTCAATGTGCGCCACACGGACGACGCCGTCTGCGTCACTTGTCTGGCGGGCGCCGTGGAAGTCGTCTGGCAACAGCGGCGCGTGACCCTGGACGCGGGGCAGCAACTGGCGTACGACGAGCGGGGCGTGCAGGCCGCCACGGCCGCAGCAAAGGGCGAGGCCAGCGCCTGGCGCACGGGCGCGCTGTCGTTCGTCGGCAAGCCGCTGGCCGATGTCGTCGATGAAATCAACCGCTACCGGCCCGGTCGCGTGCTGCTGCGCAATGCCGAACTGGGCCGCCGCCTCGTGCGCATGCGCTTTTCCATCGGGCAAACCGATGGCGCGCTGGCGATGATACGCGACCTGTATGGCGCGCAAATGACCAGCTTGCCAGGCGGCATCGTCTTGCTCAGCTGATTCCGGGTTTTCCTTTGACGGGCTTATTTGAAAATATTAATAATATTTTTCAGAAAACATTATCCCTTCCGTCATCGAGCTACGTCATGGAGGCATGGACGCCTGCGCTACCGCCAGGCTCCGTTCCCTACTCTCTAGCCAGGAAACCATTGCCATGACCAAGTTTCACACTGCCCAGCGCCCCGTCCCAAACGTCGACACGGGCGCGCAGCGTAGCTCCACGCTGGGCAGCCGCTTGCGGCTCACGCCGCTCGCTTACGCGCTGACCACCATGCTGATGGCGGGCGCCTTCACCACGCCGGCCCGCGCGCAGCAGTCGTTCAGCGGCGGCTGGTTCGCGGCCAAGGGGGCGAACCAGAATACGGCGGCCAGCTCGGGCCGCCTGCCGAATGGCCAGCCGCTGCCCCTGGGCAGCCGCCCCGAGGGCCAGCAACAGCAGGCCAATCAGCAGTTGCAGCGCTCGCTCAACAACCTGAATCTGGCCGCGCGCGCCATCGCCGCGCAGCAAGCGGCCCAGGCGCAGGCGCGCCAGGCCTGCCGCCGGCGGCGCCAGCGTGCCGAACGGCCTGGCGCAAGGCGGCTTGCAGGTCGACACCAACAGCCTGACGGCCGGCTGGCTCAATGCCCAGGGTCCCGTGCAGACGGTGGCGAACGGCAAGACGGCCGTGGTAGTGCAGCAGACGGCGGACAGGGCCATCCTGAACTGGGAAACGTTTAATGTGGGCAAGGACACGACCCTGACGTTCCAGCAACAGAAGGACTGGGCCGTGCTGAACCGCGTCAACGATCCGCAAGCCCGACCCAGCCAGATCCAGGGCCAGATCAAGGCCGATGGCACGGTGCTGCTGGTCAACCGCAACGGCATCGTGTTTAGCGGCACGAGCCAGGTCGACACGCGCAGCCTGGTGGCGGCCGCGGCCCGCATCGGCGATGCGCAATTCCAGAAAAACGGCATCTACAGCGCCGGCACGGCCGGCGCCACGACTTTTACGGACGCGGGCGGCAAGGTGCAGGTGCAGGCGGGCGCGCGCCTGGGCCAGCAATGCGCCCAAGGGCAGCACGGAGGGCGGCGGTTATGTGATGCTGCTGGGCAAGGAAGTCCACAACGGGGGCGAGATCAGCACGCCCAAGGGCCAGGCCCTGCTGGCCGCCGGCGACAGTTTTACCATCAAAAAAGGCGTGGGCACGGACGGCAATCCGCTGTCGACCACGCGCGGCAGCGAAGTCACGCCGCAGTTTGCGGTCGGCGGCACGGCAGGCAAGGTCGTCAACACGGGCCTGATCCAGGCACGCGAAGGCGACGTCACCCTGGCCGGGCGCGACGTGCGCCAGGAAGGCGTGGTGCTCGCTTCCACCACGGCGGCCACGCGCGGCACCGTGCACCTGAACGCCCTGGGCAGCGACGCGGCCGTCACCGTGGGCCGCGGTGCCACGACGGCCATCGTCATCGAGGACGATGGCAAGACGACGGCGCTCGACAGCCAGCGCGACGCCATGCGCGGCCCGGCCGTGACGGGTACGGAAAACATCGTTTCCGTGAACGAACGACCGCCGCGACCAGTCGCGCATCGAGATCGGCAGCGCCGGCACGGTGGAATTCCTCGGCGACTCGCTGACCCTGGCCACGGGCGGCCAGATCGCCGTCAACGCGGCCAGCCGCAGCCTGCTGCGCGACGGCGCCCAGCTCGACGTTTCCGGCGCCGTGGGCGTGAAGGTGGCCATGGAAGCGAACAATGTCGAGATCAACGTGCAGGGCAACGAGCAGCGCGACGCGCCCGTCAACCGCGATGGCAAGGCCTTGCTCAACAGCAGTATCTGGGTCGACCGCCGCAAGCTGGTGTTCGTACCGAAGGGCACCAACGGCTACGACAGCGACCGCTGGTACACGGCCGGCGGCTTGCTGGAAGTGGCTGGCTACCTGGGCACGCAGGGCCATTCCGTCAGCGAATGGATGGCGCAGGGCGGCACGGTCAGCTTCGGCGGCAAGGATGTCGTCACGCAGCTTGGCTCCGCCATCAACCTGTCGGGCGGCACCCTCGACGTGCAGACGGGCGCGCTGCGCCAGACCTGGCTGAAGGGCGCCGATGGCAAATTATATGAGGCGGGCAGCGCGCCGGCCGACCTGGCGTATGCGGGCGTGTACAAGGGCTACGAGGAAGAACATGCGCGCTGGGGCAAGGAAGCCAGCGCGTTTTACGCCAGTCCCCTGATCGCCGCGCAAAAACGCCTGGAAAACGGCTACACGGTGGGCCGCGACGCCGGCAAGCTGGTGGTTGCGACCGGTTCTGCCGTGCTGGAAGGGGCGATTGCGGGCGAGGTCTTCCAGGGCGAGCGCCAGACGCAGGCGCCGCAGGCCCTGCTCGACGGCTACCAGCAGTCGCAGCTGGCGGCCGCGCAGCGGGGACAATTGATCGTCGGCCAGTACCAGCCCATGTTCGACAAGCGCACGGGCGTGCTGCAGCATGCATTGTCGGCCGTCATGGACGAGGTGCGCCTGACGCGCGTGCAGGACGGCATCGCCGCCGGCCTCGACGTGACAGGCGTGCTGGCGCCCGAGCGCCAGGGCAAGCTGCTGCTCGATACTGGCTTGCTCAATGAGCAACGTCTGGGCGCCATCCGCCTCGCCGCGAAAGGCGCGATCACGGTCGACAGCGCGCTGCAGGTGGCCGATGGCGGCAATATCACCCTGTATGGCAAGGACGTGGCGATCAACGCCAGCCTGCGCAGCCATGGCGGCAGCATTGCGGCCGGCAATGTGCTGAACCAGGTCGGCGCGCTGGGCATGGTCGATACGGTCGTGAACCCGGGCGGGCCAGCGGGCCAGCTGGTGCTGGCCGACGGCGTCACGCTCGACACCAGCGGCTTGCTGGCCAATGTGCTGCGCGACCCGCTGGCCGCTGCCGGTTTGCCATATATCAATGGCGGCAATGTCACGCTGCGGGCGAACGGCGACGTGCGCATCGGCAGCGGCAGCCTGATCGACGTCAGCGCGGGCGCGGCAATTCTTTCTCAGGCGAAACAGCAGGGCGGCAAGGGCGGCAACGTGACCCTGGCCAGCTATGGCGCCAAGGCCGACCTGGTGCTGGGCGAGGGCGCGCAGCTGCGCGGCCATGGCGTGACGGGCGGCGGCAAGCTCGAATTACAGGCGAACAAGATTGTCATTGGCGACATTGAAAAACCCGTCGCAGGCGCCCTGCACCTGGGCGGCGACTTTTTCGACAAGGGCTTTTCCAGCTACAGCCTGCTCGGCAAGCAGGGCTTGACGGTGGCGGACGGCACGCAAGTCGACGTGCGCATGCCCGTGCTGCGCGTGGTGGACAATGAAAAACTGGCCTTGTGGACGCCGGAGCAGGTCACGGAAAACGCGCTGAAGAGCACTTTGACGCAGCGCAAGGGTGCCAGCCTGGCCCTGCAGGTGGGCGATATCCAGTCCGGCGCGGCCGACATGGCCAGCGCCGAGTTGCTGATAGGCAAGGGCGCCGTGGTGAGCGTCGATGCGGGCCAGGCCATCAAGCTGGCCAGCGTGGGCCAGCTGACGGTGGAAGGCCGGCTGAACGCCTGGGGCGGCAAGATCAGCCTGGGCGGCGTGGGCGTCGACGTGAACGTCTCCGAAGCGGTGGAAGCGGCCGGCCATGGCCGTTCCATCTGGATAGGCGAAAACGCCGTGCTCGACGTCGCGTCGCGCGCCGTCACGGCCACGGATGCGCAGGGCCGGCGCTACGGCAAGGTGATCGATGGCGGCAGCATCGTCATCGGCGGCGAGATCGACCATGCGCAGGGCAGCACGTCGGCGGCCAGCCTGTTCGTCGTCGTGCGCGATGGCGCCGTATTGGATGCTTCCGGTGCGCACGCCGTGCTGGACGTAAACGGCGCGGCCGTCGACGTGGCCAGCGCGGGCGGCAGCATTGCGCTGGCGTCGAACAACGGCTTGTACCTCGATGGCCAGCTGCTGGCCCGGGCGGGCGGTGCGGGCGCGGCGGGCGGCAGCCTGTCCGTGGCCACGGGCACGCCCGTCTACCTGAAAACGCTGGCGACGGACAAGGTGCTGCAGGGGCGCCAGCTGGCCTTGACGCAGAGCAAGGTTGCCAGCGACCTGGCCGGCGGCGTGCATGCGCAGGACGCGGCACCGCTGCTGCAGTATGGCCATGGCCGCTACTCGGTGGAGCAAGTGGAGGCGGGCGGCTTCGGCAACCTGTCCCTGCTGGGCGCCGCCTCCTTCGATGGCGACGTGTCGCTGACGCTGCAGCAAAGCTTCCAGCTGTACGGTGCGCCCGTGCTGGCGCCAGGCAGCAAGCCCGGTGCGAAGGTCGGCATCGCGGCGCCGTACGTGCGCCTGGCCAGCGTCAAGCCGGCAGGGCGCGACTACTATGTCACGCCGGGCACGGCGGGCCAGTCGCCGGTGGCCGGCCAGGTCAGCATAGCTGGCGACCTGATCGACGTGCGCGGCATGGTCAATGTCGTCGCCGACGACGTGCGCCTGACGAGCCGCGGCGACCTGCGCTTCCTGCTGTCGCCGCTGGGATGGGATGGCAACCAGGCGACGACGGTACTGTCCACGCCGGGCGACATGACCCTCAGCGCGGCCCAGCTGTATCCGGAAACGGGCGCCGGCGCCGCCGTGCGGGCCGGTTATGGCAGCATCAATGGCAAGATCGGCTACGATCCCGCCCATGCCCTGCACATCGCGCGCACCACCGACAGCGTGCCGGCCATGCCGTATTCCGCCTTCGGCTCGCTGGAACTGGCGGCCGCGCATATCGAGCAGGGCGGCGTCGTGCGCGCGCCGCTGGGGCGCCTGGCCATCGGCGCGGCAGGCTATGACAATGACAAGAGCCTGAGCGTGAATCTGCTGTCCAACAGCATCACCTCGGTCAGCGGTGCCGGCCTGGTCATGCCGTACGGCGGCACCGTTGATGGGCAGAACTGGAACGTGGATGGCAAGTTGACCTCCCTCATGGGCGTGGGCGGCTTCAATGCGCAGGGCGCCCTGCGCCTCGGCGTGGAAATGGCCGGCGTGGCCGTGGACGTGCGGCCGGGCGCGCTGCTGGACCTGTCCGGCGGCGGCGAACTGACGGGCGCCGGTTTCATCGCCGGCCGCGGCGGCTCCACCGACGCGCGCTACCATCCGCTGGTACAGGTGGGCGCAAACGGCGGTTTTGTCCTGCCGGGTCTGGCGACGAATCCCGTGTACGCCATCGTGCCGGGCGTGCAGGCGCCGCAATCGCCTTCGGGCGGCGACAAGGCGGCATCCGATGCGGCCGTGGGCCGGCAGGTGACGATAGGCAATGGCGTGCCGGGCTTGCCAGCCGGCACCTACACCCTGATGCCATCGACCTATGCCTTGCTGCCGGGTGCCTTCCGCGTGGAACTGAACGGCCTGGCGGGGCAGGGCAGCGCCGGCACGCTGGCGCAGCAGCTGCGCAACGGTTCCTGGGCGGCGCCTGGCACACTGTCGATCGCCGGCACGGACATCCGCGCGCCGCTGGCCAGCCAGCTGATACTCACGCCGGCCAAGGTCTTGCGCTCGTACTCGCAGTACAACGAAACAGGCTATGCCGCGTTTGCCCTGGCCGATGCGCAAACGCGTGGCATTCCCCGCGCGCAGCTGCCATCCGATGCCAAGACGCTCAAGCTGACCCTGGCGCAAGGCGGCGGCCTGGACACGTTCCAGTTCAATGGCACGGGCAAGTTCGCCGCAGCCGAGGGCGGCTATGGCGGCAGCGTGGTGCTGATGCCGAACATTAACTCCGCTGGCGTGATTGAAATCCTCGCCGACGGCGCGCCGGCCACCAGCGGCGCCGGGCAGGTCAGCGTGCGCGCGTCAAGCCTGAACAATATCGGCGCGGCCCGCATCGTGGTGGGCAATTCATCGACGGTGGAGTATGGCCAGGGCGGCAATTACGTGAACTTCGGCGTCAACTCGGCGCGCGCCATCTACCTGCGCGCGGGAGCCATCCTGTCGGCGCCCGAGGTATTCCTGGTGGCCCAGGATCCTGGCAATTATGAATTGGGCGATGGTTTGATCGATATCGCCGCCGCCGCGCCGGCATCAACACTGTGGGGCGCGGCAAGGCCGCGTATGACGCCAACGACGGCTTCATCTACAAGAGCCGCCCGGATGTGCACGTGCTGGCCGCCTCGAACGGTTTGCTCAATGTGGCGCCGGTTGGCGGCGCGACGCGCGGCGGCATCCGCATCGGCGTATGCGACGACGCTTGCGGGGGCACAGGTACGGGCACAGCGGGCCTGTACTCGGAAGGCACGTTGCTGCTGTCGACCACCGGCAGCTTCCAGCTGGACGACACGGCGCGCTATGGTACGCGCAACCTGAGCCTGGCCGTGGGCGCCATCAATATTGGCTCGAACGAGGCGCTGGCGGCGGCCCAGGCCAGCGGCACGCGTTCCACCGGCCTGGCGATGAACCAGGGCTTGCTGGACCGCCTGCTGCGCGGCGATACCAGCACGGGCGCGCCGGCCCTGCAGTCGCTCATGCTGAGCGCGGCCGACAGCGTCAATTTCTATGGCGACGTGGTGCTCGATACCTATGACAAGGGCACGGGGAAATCGACCCTGGAGCGCCTGGTGCTGACCACGCCCGCCATGTATGGACAGGGCGGCGCCGATGCCGTGGCGACCATTCGCACGGCTAACCTGATCTGGGGCGGCGCCCTGTCGCCGGCCGGCAATGTGATTACGCGCGGCGCCGGCACGGGCAGCGGCACCCTGAACCTGGAAGCGGAGCGCATCGATTTCGGCTTCGGCCCGTTCACGCAGCCGGCCGGCGTCGCCTCGTTCGACCGCCTGGCGCTGGGTTTTGGCAACGTCAACCTGAAAGCGTCGGGCCAGGTCACGGCCAACCACAAGGGCAGCCTGTCCGTCTACCAGGCGCAGGGCGCCTATGAAACGGGCAAGGGCTACCAGTACAGCGGCGGCAACCTCCATATCAGCACGCCGCTGCTGACGGGCGACGCCGGTTCCGCGCACAGCTACACGGCGGGCGGCGCGCTGACGGTGGCGGCGCCGGCCGGCGCGGCGCCAGCGGCTCCCGTCAGGAATAACGCGGCGCTGGGCGCGCAGCTGGCGCTGAACGGCGACAGCGTCACCGTCGCAACGGCCGTGGTGTTGCCGAGCGGCAAGTTGACGATCAGCGCCCAGCGCGACATTACCGTGGCCGACGGCGCGCGCATCGACATGGCGGGCCGCAAGTCCACCTTCTTCGACGTGGACAAATACAGCTGGGGCGGCGACGTGACCCTGGACAGCCGCGCCGGCGATATCCGCGCAGCTGGCGGCGCCGTGATCGACCTGTCGGCCGAGCACAACCGCGCCGGCAGCCTGAAGGCCGTGGCGCTCGATGGCGCGGCCGGCATGGTGGACTTGCAGGGCAGGATCCTTGGCGGCGCCAGCGGCAGCTATGACGCGGGCGGCACCGTGGTGCCGTACAAGAAGGGCAGCGTGGACGTGCGCGCGCAGACGCTGGGCGCGGGCGGCACGCTGGACAGCCAGTTCGCGTCGCTGAACACGCGCCTGACGGAAGGCGGCGTGACGTGACGGGCGGGCGCAGCTTCCAGCTGAAACAGGGCGACTTGACCATCGTCAATGAACTCAAGGCGGGCGAGGTGCAGGTATCGCTCGACAACGGCCGCCTGACGGTGGCCGGCACAATCGACGCCAGCGGCGAGCGCGTGGGCAGCATCCGCCTGGCCGGCAAGCATGGATTAACCTTGGCCGGCAACGCCGTGCTCGACGCGCATGGCACGCTGTTGCGCGTCGACAGCTATGGCAAGATCATCGACAGCCCGAACCGGGCCACGGTGGAACTGAATGCGGGCGACGGCACATTGGACCTGGCCGGCGGCGCGCAGATCGACGTGCGCCACGGCACGGTGGCCGTGGCCGGCAAGGGCAAGGGCGAACACGACGGCGCCGCGCGCGGCACCGTGGAACTGAGCGCGCCGCGCCTGGGCAGCGGCGGCGTTCGCACGGATCTTGATGCGGCCACCTTCGGCGACATCGCCATTGCGGCCGGCGGCGGTTTGACGATACGCGGCGCGAAATCGATCGCCGTCAACGCCATGCAGCGCTATGACGACGCGGCCTACGCCACGGACGTGTCGGCCAGCGGCCGCCCCTACCAGGTGATCGACCAGGCATATCTTGACAGCAAGCACGCGGACAGCACGGCCTTCATCGACGCGGCGCTGGCCAACACGAACTTGCGCAATATCAAACTGGCGGGCTTGACCACGGCCGCGTATGCCGATGCGCTGCACTTGCGTCCCGGCGTCGATATCGTCAGCAAGACGCCGGACGGCGACCTGGTGGTGCGGGGCGACCTGGATCTCTCAAACATGCGCTACGCCAGCCTGAACCCGCGCTTTCACGCAACAAATGTGCGCGGTTCGGGCGAGGTGGGCAGCCTGCTGCTGCGCGCCGGCGGCGATTTGAGCATCTACGGCAGCATCAATGACGGCTTCGCGCCGCCGCCCGCCACCAAGGACGACGGCGGCTGGGTCTTGCTGCCGGGGCGCGACATCAATGGCAGCGACGTCATCGTGCCGGGCCAGGGCGTGACCGTGGCCGACGGCACCTTGTTCCCGGGCGGGATCGCGCTCAATTACGGCGTGCCCCTCAAGGGCTTCAATCTGCTCGCCGACACGCGCCTGCCCGTGGCCGCGACGCTGGACCAGGCCGTCACCTTGCCGGCCGGCACGGTGCTGGCGGCCGCCGTGCTCGACAGCGCCGGCAACATCGTCCATGCGGCAGGCAGCTTGCTGGCCACGGCGCAGACCTTGACAGCCGGCATGCGCCTCGACGCGGGCAGCGTGCTGGCGCAAGCGGTCAAGGTGCGCGCCATGACCTGGCCCAAGGGCGTGCCACTGCCTGGCGTGGCGGGCGAACGCTCGGTGTTCGCGCTCAATGGCAACCTGGCGCTGGCCGTGGGGGCGCTGATCCCGTCCGGCACGGACGTCAAGCTGATGCCCAATGTGGATTCAATCCAACTGCGTCCGGACGTGGCGGGCAGCCAGGGCAAGCTGTGGGCCATCGCGCCCATGCTGGCGGAAGGCTCGCAAGCATGGGGCATGCGCCTAGTGGCCGGCGCCGACCTGGAGGCGGCCGACACGCGCAGCGTGCAGGCGCACCCAAGCCACGGCACCCTGCGCCTGGCCGACAGCCATTACGGCATGTATGGCATCCTGATCCCGCCGAAGGGCGTGCAGTACTGGAGCAAGGAAGCGGGAGAGCAGGGCATCGAAGGCGTCGTGGCGGGCGAGCCGATCTCCGAGGAATTCCTCAATCAGAACGGCACCACGATTGCGCAGTTCTGTGCCGACACCCCCGGCTGGTGCGATCTGAGGGTGGCCTACGTGTGGACCAAGGCCGGCGCGGAAGAGTTTGCGGATGACAACGTGAAGGCGGGCGACCTGCTCGACCCCGTGGCGCTCAAGTGGCCGACCATTTGCGAGGACAATCCCACCTGGTGCGGCCTGCCCAACGCCACGTTCGACTACAAGGCGTCGAGCCTGCGCCACAGCGTGCTGCGCACGGGCACGGGCGACCTGGACCTGGTCAGCGGCGGCGACTTGCGCGTGGACAGCCTGTACGGCGTGTACACGGCCGGCATGTCGTCCACGGCGACGTCGGCAGGCGACCCGTTCAACCAGGCACGGGCGCGCAATGCCGACGGCAAGGTATTGAACAATCCGGACGGTGCGCACGAACATCTGGTCGACGGCGGCGCCGACAGCATTTACCGCGCATGGTATCCGGACCAGGGCGGCAATCTGCTGCTGCAGGTGGCCGGTGACTTGAGCGGCTCGCTGATCGACGCGGCTGTCGCCAGCAACCTGCGTCCCGTGAGCAAGGATGGCATGGCTGACTCGGTGGCAGTGGGCAACTGGCTGTGGCGCCAGGGCAGCGGTGGCGTGGCCACAGGCGGCGCGCCCCAGCCGACGGCGTGGTGGATCAATTTCGGCAGCTACGTGGCCCGCGATACCCTGGCCGATACGGTGCTGGGCTTTACAGGCTTCGGCACCCTGGGGCGGCAATCTGCGCGCCGACGTGGCAGGCGATGCGGGCGTGCTGGCGCCGCTGACGGGCAGCTCTTATAGTGAAAACATCAACCGACGCTCGCAGGGCTTGCTGCTGGCTGTCGGCGGCACGGGCCGCGTGCAGGCCGACGGCAGCCTGCTGCTGACGGGCGGCGGCGACCTGGACCTGCGCGTGGGCGGCGCCCTCAACCCCGCCAGCAAGCCCGGTGGCGGCCACCTGAATGGCGCGCTGGTCGACTTGCGTGGCCACGTGGAAACGTTGGCCACGCAGTTGGGCAGCGTGGCGCTGGAATACGGTACGCGCAATACGGATCACGTGCCGCTGGAAACGCGCGCCTTTGACGCCTTCCGTGCCACGCGCGCCTCGCCCCGGGGCGGCATGACCCTGGTGCCGGGCGATGCCACGTTCAACGTGGCGACGCTGGGCGACCAGGTGCTGCAGGACGTTGCCGACCCCGGCCGCGTGACCGCGTTCAATGCCACGCCGTTTACCGGCGCGGCGGGCGAGCAGGGCTTTGGCTACAGCTGGTTCAGCCTGTGGACGCCGCGCACGGCGCTCGACCTGTTCTCCGCCGGCGGCAACATGACGCCGTTGACGGCGCCGGTCGGCACGGCCACCGACCTGGCCATCGTCTATCCCTCCATCGTGCGGGCGGCTGCCGCGAATGGCAGCCTGTACTACGGCAAGACCATCGCGGATTGGGGTAGCGCGTCCGTGTATGCGGATCCTTTGGTGCTGGCGCCGTCTTCCAACGCCCAGTTGCAATGGCTGGCCAGTGATTCCATCTATGCGGGCGGCTATGCCATCAGCCAGTCCGGCGCTGCCGCCGACAGCATCGCGACGCCGTTCAAGCCTGGCTTCACGGGCTGGGATATCAAGTCTTACGTGACCAGTCCCCTGGCTAGCAATGTCTCAAGCACGGGGACGCCGGCAACGAAATGGAACTTCCCGCTGTTTGCCTTCGGCCCCAATTCCTCGGCCGGCTCCGCCAACACAGCGGCACGCAAGCGGCCCGTATCTATGCCGTCACGGGCGACCTGGTGGGCGTGAATAGCGGCCGCATCCTCGCCTTTTCCGACGCCAAGCATGCGGGCATTACCTGGTACGAGGGCGGGCAGCCCGTGTGGATGAAGGCGGGCCGCGATATCGTCGGCAGCGGCACGGCGCAGCTGGAAGCCATCAATGGCCAGGCCAGCGGCAGCGAGATGCGTTTCGCCAATATCAGTAACCTGGTCGTGCACAATAATGCGTATGACGTGTCGCTGGTGTCGGCCGGGCGCGATATCCTGAACAGCTCCTTCAACGTGGCCGGCCCCGGCACGCTCGATATCAGCGCCGGACGCAACATATTGATGCAGGACAAGGGCAGCGTCGTCAGCCTCGGTCCTGTCGTCGCCGGAGATAAACGCCCGGGCGCCAGCATCGCCATGCAGGCGGGCGTGGGCGCGGCCGGTCTCGACTACCTGCGCTTCGTCAAGCCGTATCTGGACCCGGCCAACGTGGCCCAGGCGGGCGTGCCGCTGGCCGACCAGGCTGGCAAGGTGGTGAAGTCGTATGCGACCGAATTGACGACCTGGCTGAATGAACGCTACGGCTTCAAGGGCACGGCCGCCGAGGCGCAGGCCTTTTATCTGGCCTTGCCCGAGCCGCAGCAGCGCGTGTTTGCCCGCGACGTGTATTTCGCGGAACTGAAGGCGGGCGGGCGCGAGTTCAACGATGCGGACAGCGCCCGCTACGGCAGCTTCCTGCGCAGCCGCAACGCCATCGCGGCCCTGGCGCCGGCCGCCGACGCGAATGGCAAGGCGATTGCCTATGCGGGCGACATCGTCATGTACCGCGGGCTGTACGCGGTGCGCAATGATGGCGAGCAGCGCTGGGACTATTTCCCCCGCAGCGGCTACGTGCACACGAACTTTGGCGGCGACATCCAGCTGTTGACGCCGGGCGGCAAACAGGTGTTCGGCATCGAAGGCGAGGCACCGCCGTCGACCTCGGGCATCATCACCAAGGGCGGCGGCAATATCGAGCTGTTCTCGCACGGCAGCATCCTGCTGGGCCAGAGCCGCGTCATGACGACGTTTGGCGGCGATATCCTGGGCTGGTCGTCGCAAGGCGATATCAACGCGGGCCGCGGCTCGAAGTCGACCATCGTCTACACGCCGCCCAAGCGCGTGTATGACAACTGGGGCAACGTGACCCTGTCGTCCGACGTGCCGAGCACGGGCGCCGGCATCGCCACCCTGGCGCCGATCGCCGAAGTGCCGGCCGGCGACGTCGATTTGCTGGCGCCGCTGGGCACCATCGACGCGGGCGAGGCGGGCATCCGCGTGTCGGGCAGCGTCAACCTGGCCGCGCTGACGGTGATGAACGCGGCGAACATCCAGGTCAAGGGCGAATCCAAGGGCATGCCGGCGGTGGCGTCCGTCAACGTGGCCGCCATGACCAACGCCAGCGCGGCTGCCACGCAGGCGACGGCCGCGGCCCAGGACGTGGTGCAGCGCGAGCGCGCCGCCACCCGTTCGGCGCAGCCATCCGTGTTCACGGTGCGCGTGCTGGGCTTTGGCAGCGAAGCCCCGCCCGACAGCGCGCAAGCGGCGCCGCAGGAGGGCGCGCGCACCGAGGCGGCCGACTACAAACCCGCGCAGCGCCGTGCGCGTGCTGGGCCTGGGCCCGCTGCCGGAATCGGCCACGCGCCAGCTGACGGCGCAGGAACGCAGCAGGTTGTCGCCATGATGGCCGGCATGGCGAATGTGGCCGATGCCTTGCCCTTGCGCATGGCGGGCGCTGCAGGCATGGCCAGGTTCCGGCCCGCCATCCGGCCCCGCCGGCAGGCGGCCAACGACGTGGCGCCCCTGCCGGCGCCGGGGCAGGGCGCCCGGCTGCAGGCGGTACTGGAAAGCAATTACCGGAGCCTGCACCGGCGCCTGGCGCGCCACCTCGGTTGCGCCGAGCTGGCCAGCGACAGCCTGCACGACGCCTGGCTGCGCCTGGGCGCGCTGACGGCCGGGGATGGCGCGGCGCTGGCGCACAGCCCCGTCGCCTATGTGTTCCGCGTGGCGTGCAATGCGGCCATGGACAGCCTGCGGCGCAACCGCGCCTGGCTGTATGCGGATGAGGGCGATGGAGATGGCGCCGTCAGCCTCGTCGATTTCCTGGCCGATACGGCGGCCGGGCCGGAGCGCCTGGCCGAGCTGCAGGCCGACGTGCGCCGCCTGGCGCAAGCCGTCGAGCTGCTGCCGCGGCGCCACCGGCAAGTGCTCGAAGCGCTGCGCGTGGATGAGCTGACCCGCCAGGAAGTGGCCGAGCGGCACGACATGTCCTTGCGCAATGTCGATACGGCCTTGCGCCAGGCGCTCGACCACTGCGCCCGCCACACGGGGTATGCGGCGCAGGGGGGCGTCGGCACGACCCGGCGCGGTTTGAGGCTGAACGTTCGTTCGCGTACAGACGCGTAGGAATCCGGCCGCCAGACTGCTGCTTCGGGCTTGCATGCGCCCACCCAGCCAGTCCACAGCCAGGAGGAAGCGCGACATGACAGAGATTAATCCTATCAATGCCGGCAGGCGCGGCGTGCTGATCGCCGGCGCGCTGTCGGCCACGGCCGCGGCGGTGCCCGGCGTGGCGGGAGCGGCGCAAGCGGTCAACACGGCCAGTGTTTCTCCGCCGCCGGTGTTGATGAAAGTCAATCTGGACATCAACGGCCGGCGCCACAGCCTGGAACTCGACACGCGCACCACCTTGCTCGACGCCTTGCGCGAACATTTGCACCTGACGGGGACCAAGAAAGGCTGCGACCACGGCCAGTGCGGCGCCTGCACCGTCATGCTCGACGGCCAGCGCATCAATGCCTGCCTCACTCTTGCCGTGATGCATGACGGCGCCAGGGTCACCACCATCGAGGGGCTGGGCACGCCGGAGAAACTGCATCCGATGCAGACCGCCTTCATCGCGCATGACGGTTATCAATGCGGCTATTGCACGCCGGGGCAGATCTGCTCGGCCGTCGCCGCGCTGGCAGAGATCCGCCAGGGCATCCCCAGCCACGCCAGCGCGGACTTGAATGCGGCCCCCTCGGTGACACCGGAAGAATTGCGCGAACGCATGAGCGGCAATCTGTGCCGCTGCGGCGCGTATTCCAACATCATCGACGCCATCACCGAGGTGGCGGGGAGGCCGGCATGAGAGTCTTCAGCTACCAGAAGGCCGCCACGCCGGCCGAAGCGGCGCAGGCCGCCTTGCACACGCCGGGCGCCCGCTTCATCGCGGGCGGCACGAATCTGCTCGATCTGATGAAACTGGAAATCGAAACGCCCACGCATTTGATCGACGTCAATGGCCTCGCGCTGGATACAGTGGAAACGACGAAGGACGGCGGCTTGCGCATCGGCGCCCTCGTGCGCAATACGGCCCTGGCCGCGCACGCCACCGTGCGCCGCGACTATGCCGTGCTGTCGCGCGCCTTGCTGGCCGGCGCCTCGGCGCAACTGCGCAACAAGGCGACGACGGCCGGCAACCTGCTGCAGCGCACGCGCTGTCCGTATTTCTATGACACCAACCAGGCGTGCAACAAGCGCGTGCCGGGCAGCGGCTGTTCGGCCATCGGCGGCTACAGCCGGCCGCTGGCGATTTTGGGCGGCAGCGAGGCGTGCATCGCCACGCACCCGAGCGACATGGCCGTGGCCATGCGCGTGCTCGACGCCGGCATCGACACGGTGCGGGCCGACGGCAGCACGCGCAGCATTCCCATCGCCGACTTTTACCGCTTGCCGGGCAACACGCCGCAGCTGGAAACGGCGCTGCAGCCGGGCGAATTGATCACCAGCGTGACCTTGCCCCCGCCTATCGGCGGCACGCATGTCTATCGCAAGGTGCGCGACCGCGCCTCGTACGCGTTCGCGCTGGTGTCCGTGGCGGCCATCATCTTGCCGGACGGCACGGGCCGGCTGGCCATGGGCGGCGTCGCGCCGCAGCCGTGGAGAGTGCTTGCCGCCGAGCAATCGATGCCGGATGGCGCCGCCGCCGTCAGCGAGCGCCTGCTGGCCGGCGCCAGGCCGACGGCCGACAATGCCTACAAGGTGATTCTGGCGCAGCGCACGATTGCCGCCGTGATGGCTGAAGCACCAGCGAAGAAAGGCTAGGGCCATGAAATTCACGACACCTGCGACCACCAATCCCATCGACCAGCTGAAAGTCGTGGGCCGTCCCACGGACCGCATCGACGGCCCCCTGAAAACCACGGGCACGGCGCCGTACGCGTATGAACAGAACAAGGGCGCGCCGCACGCCGCCTACGGTTACGTCGTCGGCGCGCCCATCGCCAAGGGGCGCATCGCGTCCATCGACACGGGCGCGGCGCGCCGGGCGCCCGGCGTGCTGGCCGTGGTGACGGCGGATTCGGCCGGGAAATTAACAAAAGGCAAGATGAACACGGCGAAGCTGCTCGGCGGTCCGGACATCGAGCACTACCACCAGGCCATCGCGCTGGTGGTGGCGGACACCTTCGAGCAAGCCCGTTCGGCCGCGCAGTTGCTCGATGTCAAGTATATCGCGCAGCAGGGCGCCTTCGACCTGGCCAAGGCCAAGGGCAGCGCTGCCAAGCCGAAGGACGGCAAGCCCGACAGCAAGACGGGCAATTTCGCCGGCGCCTTTGCTGCTGCCCCCGTGCGCCTGGACGCGACCTACACGACGCCAGACCAGTCGCACGCCATGATGGAGCCGCACGCCTCGATTGCCGCGTGGGAGGGCGATAAATTGACGGTCTGGACGGCGAACCAGATGGTGGACTGGGGCCGGGGCGACCTGGCCCGCACCCTGGGGCTGCCGAAAGACAAGGTGCGCATCGTCTCGCCCTACATCGGCGGCGGTTTCGGCGGCAAGCTGTTCGTGCGCGCGGAAGCCTTGCTGGCGGCGCTGGGCGCGCGGGCGGCGCAGCGTCCCGTCAAGGTGGCCCTGACGCGGCCCCTGATGTTCAACAACACGACGCACCGGCCCGCCACCATCCAGCGCCTGCGCCTGGGCGCCACGCGCGACGGCAAGATCACGGCCATCGGCCATGAATCGTGGTCGGGCGACTTGAAGGGGGGCCAGCCGGAAACGGCCGTGATGCAGACGCGGCTGCTGTACGCGGGCGCGAACCGCATGACGGCCATGCGCCTGGCCGTGCTCGACTTGCCAGAAGGCAATGCCATGCGCGCGCCGGGCGAGGCGCCGGGGCTGATGGCGCTGGAAATCGCCATGGACGAACTGGCGGAGAAATTGAAAATGGACCCCATCGTCTTGCGCATCCTGAACGACACCAAGGTAGACCCGGAAAAACCGGGCCGGCCGTTTTCCCAGCGCCGCCTGATCGATTGCCTGCGCACGGGCGCCGTGGAATTCGGCTGGAAGGAGCGGCACAGCCGGCCCGGCACGCGGCGCGACGGCCGCTGGCTGGTGGGCATGGGCGTGGCGGCCGCCTTCCGCAACAACCTCGTCATGCAGTCCGCCGCCAGGGTGCGCCTCGGCGCCAACGGCATCGTCACCGTGGAGACCGACATGACGGACATCGGCACGGGCAGCTACACCATCATTGCGCAGACGGCGGCGGAAATGCTGGGCGTGACCTTGAACCGTGTCGTCGTGCGCCTGGGCGACTCGGATTTTCCCGTCTCGGCCGGTTCGGGCGGGCAGTGGGGCGGCAACAGCGCCACGGCCGGCGTGTACGCGGCTTGCGTGCGCCTGCGCCAGGCCATCGCGGCGAAGTTGGGCTTTGACGAAAATCAAGCGCGGTTTTCTGATGGGCAAGTGAGCGAGGGCGAGCGCAGCGTGCCGCTCGTTGCCGCCGCCTACCATGGCGACGTCGTCGCGGAAGACCGCATGGAATATGGCGATCTCGATAAAAAATTCCAGCAATCGACGTTTGGCGCGCATTTCGTCGAGGTGGGCGTGGACGGCGACACGGGCGAAGTGCGCGTGCGGCGCATGCTGGCCGTGTGCGCGGCCGGCCGCATCCTGAACCCGAAAGCGGCGCGCAGCCAGGTGATCGGCGCCATGACCATGGGCGTGGGCGCGGCCCTGATGGAGGAACTGGCGGTCGACCGCCGCCGCGGCTACTTTGTCAACCACGACCTGGCCGGCTACGAAGTGCCCGTGCACGCCGATATCCCGCACCAGGACGTCATCTTCCTGGACGAAACGGATCCCATGTCCTCGCCCATGAAGGCCAAGGGCGTGGGCGAGCTGGGCATTTGCGGCGTGGCGGCGGCCATCGCCAATGCCGTCTACAACGCCACCGGGGTGAGGGTGCGCGACTATCCCGTGACCCTCGACAAGCTGCTGCGCGGGCTGCCCGTCATGAGCTGACATCTGCCCGGCGCCGGCGGGCGCGTGACAAAGCGTGTATTTTTGGTAATTTCCAGGTGCTATGCTCGGAACGCATGTTGCGGGGCGAGTTCCCGGCCCGCAAGGTCATGCCGCCAGGAGAATGCATGAACAGCTCGTCAATGCCGCCGCGGATACTGATAGTCGATGACGAGCTGGCGCACGTGCGCGCGCTGTGCGACACCCTGCGCGGCCAGGCCTATGACACGACGGGGCTCGCTTCGGGCGAGGCCGCGCTGTCGCTGCTGGCCGTCGAATCGTTCGACCTGCTGCTGGTCGACCTGATGATGCCGGGAATGAACGGCATCGCCGTGGTGGAGGCGGCGCGCCGGATCGACCCGGATCTGGCCTGCATCATCATGACGGGCGAGGGCACGATCGCCTCGGCCGTGCAGGCGATGCAGGCGGGCGCGCTCGATTATGTCGTCAAGCCGTTCAAGGTCTCGGGCATCCTGCTGATACTGGCGCGGGCGCTGGAGACGCGCCGCCTGCGCATCGCCAATGCGCGCCTGGAAATGCTGCTGCGCCAGCACACGGCCGAACTTGACGCCATGAACCAGGATCTGCAGCTGGCGCGCGAGGTGGCCGAGCGGGCAAACCAGGAAAAGACCAATTTCCTGGCCAGCATGAGCCACGAGCTGCGCACGCCGCTCAACGCCATCCTGGGCTTTTCGCAGATGCTGATGTCCGATTCCATCCCCTCGACGGTGCAGGAAAAGAAAACCTTTGCCTCGCACATCTTCGGCGCGGGCCGGCACTTGTTGACCCTGATCAACGATATCCTCGACATCGCCAAAATCGAGTCGGGCAATCTGTCGCTGTCGATGGAGTCCGTGGGCCTGGCCGGCATCTACCACGAATGCTGGCAAATGATGGAACCGCTGGCGCGCAAGCGCGGCATCACCCTGACGTTCGTCGAGGCGGGCAGCATGCACGTGCTGGCCGACCGCACGCGGCTCAAGCAGGTGCTGCTCAACCTGCTGTCGAACGCCGTCAAGTACAACCGCGAACAGGGCGAGATCCACGTCGATTGCCAGCCCGCCGATGCGCACCAGCTGCGCCTGTCCGTGCGCGACACGGGCGGCGGGCTGAGCGCCGCGCAGCTGGAGGCGCTGTTCCAGCCCTTCAACCGCCTGGGACGCGACGCGCGCGACGAGGAGGGCACGGGCCTGGGGCTGGTGGTCAGCAAGCGCCTGGCCGAAGCCATGCAGGCGACCCTGGGCGTGGCCAGCACGCCCGGGCGCGGCAGCACCTTCTGGCTCGATATCGCCAGTTGCCCGGCGCGCCAGGCGCTGCCGGAAAGTGCGCGCCTGCCCGTGTTCCCCCGTCCGGCCGAAGCGCTGCCGTTGCCGGAACGCAAGACAGTGTTGTATGTGGAAGACAATCCCCTGAATGTGACCCTGGTGGCGGGCCTGATCCATTTTCGCCCCGACCTCGACCTGCTGTCGGCCGGCGACGGGCAGGCGGGCCTGGAGCTGGCGCGCCGCCACGTGCCGCAGCTGATCCTGATGGATAGCGACCTGCCCGACATCAGCGGCACGCAAGTCATGCAGCTGCTGCGCGCCGATGCCCGCACGGCGCATATCCCCGTCATCGCCCTGACGGCCGTGGCCGGACCGGGCGATGTCCGCCAGGGGCTGGCCGCCGGCTTTTACCGCTATCTGACCAAGCCGATCGACGTGACGGCGTTTTCCGAGGCCATCAACAGCGCGCTGGAATCGGCCACGGCGCAGCGCAGCGCATGAACGCCCCGGCGCGCCGGGCGGCCTGGCTGGCGGGCATCGCGCTGTTGCTGGCGCTGGCCGCCGCGGCGCTCTGGCGGCTCGCTGCCCGTCCCGCGCCGCCCGGCCCCGTGGAAGTGCTGCGCCTGGCCGTGAATGGGGAATACGTGGGCAGCTGCCCCGTGCTGGCCGCGCGCGGGCAGGGCTATTTCGCGCGCGAGGGGATCGACGCGCTGCTGCAGCCGTATTCGTCGGGCAAGGCGTCGCTGGAAGCCGTGCTGCAGGGCAAGGCCGACCTGGGCACGGTGTCCGACATTCCCGTGGTGCTGGCCAGCCTGCAGAACCAGTCCGTCGTCATCATCGCCAGCATCTTCGAGGCCGAGCGCGACCACGGCATCGTGGGGCGCCTGGACCGCGGCGTGTCCACGCCCGCCAGCCTGAAGGGCAAACGCATCGGCGTGACCCTGGGCACCTCCGGCCAGTTCACGCTCGATGCTTTTTTGAACCGCCAGAAGCTGCTGCCGGGCGAAGTTACCTTGCAGAACTACGCGCCGGAGCAGCTGGCCGGGGCGCTGGCGCGGGGCGAGGTCGACGCGGCGGCCGGCTGGGAACCCTTTTTGACGGCGATGACGCAGGCCATCGCGGGCAAGGCGGCCCTCTTCTATGGCGAGGACGTGTATGCGGGCCTGTTCAACGTGGCCGGCACGGGCGCCTATGTGCGCAGCCACCCGGCCACGATGCGCAAGGTGCTGCGCGCGCTGATCGCCGGCGCGCGCTTTTGCCAGGATGAGCCCGATGCCGCGCGCAGCCTGTTTTCCAGGGCCTCGGCCGGCGAGGCGGCGCGCCTGCAGGCGGCCTGGCGCGGTTATCAGTTTGATATCGTGCTCGACCAGCGCTTGCTGCTGGCGCTGGAAGACGAGGCGCGCTGGGCCATCAAGAACCGCCTGGCCGGCAGCGGCGAGATGCCGAACTTCCTCGACGCCGTCTACCTGGACGGCCTGGAAGCCGTGGCGCCATCGGCCGTGACGGTCATTCATTGAGAAGGCCACCGTGAAAATCGTGACGCGCTTCAAGCTGGCCCAACTGTTTTGCGTGGCGCTCGTGGCCATCATCGTCGCCGTGCTGTTTTCCACCACCATGGCGATGCAGCGCGAACTGGCGAAGAACAAGGCGGCAGCCGATATCCTGCAAGCCGTCACCTCGCTGCGCTATCTGTCGATCGAGTATGCGCTGCACCATGGCGCGCGCACGCGGGCCCAGTGGCAGCTGCGCAGCGAGTCGCTGGCCACGGGGCTGCTGGCTACGCCCGCCTTCAGCACCGGCGAGGAGCGCGCGCTGTTGCGCGAATTGCAGGGCGACCTGGCCGGCGTGGGCGCTTTGTTCCAGCTGTTTGTGGCGAATCACCGCGAGCTGGGGCAGGACCCGCAGCGGCGCGAGGTGCTGGGCGAGCTGGAATCGCGCCTGTCCGGCCAGATCATGGGCAAGGTGCAGGGCATGATCGCCGACGCGATGCGCTTGTCCGAATTGAGCCGGCAAGGGGTGCTGGCGGCGCAGCAGCGGGCGAATGTGGCCGTGATGCTGTTTGGCGGCGTGATCATCGCGCTGGTGGCCGGTTTGATCTACTTCACCATGACCAGCGTCACGGGACCGCTGGAGAAGCTGCGCCAGGGCACCTTGATCGTCGGCGCCGGCAAGCTCGATTTTGCGCTCGGCGTGCACACGAAGAATGAAATCGGCGACCTGGCGCGCGCCTTCGACGGCATGACGGACAAGCTGCGGCGCACCACCGTCTCGCGCGACGAGCTGGCGCAGACGAATGCCGCCCTGGAAACGCAGATCGCCGAGCGCCAGCTGGCCGAGCGCAAGGTGCATGAACAGCTCGAGCGCCTGAACCTGCTGCAGCAGATCACGCGCTCGATCGGAGAGCGGCAGGACTTGCGCAGCATCTTCCAGGTGGTGGTGCGCAGCCTGGAAGAGCAGCTGCCCATCGATTTCAGCTGCATCTGCCTGTACCGGCCGTCCGAACACGCGCTGCAGGTGACGTGCGTGGGCGTGCGCAGCGAGGCGCTGGCGCTGTCGTTCATGATGGGCGAGCAGGCGCACATTCCCATCGACGAAAATGGCCTGTCGAGCTGCGTGCGCGGCAAGCTCGTGTATGAAGCGGACATCGGCGAAGTGGCATTTCCGTTTCCGCAGCGGCTGGCGCAAGGGGGGCTGCGCGCCCTCGTCATGGCGCCGCTGCTGGCCGAAAACACGGTCTTCGGCATCCTCATCGTGGCGCGCCGCGCCGCGCACAGCTTTACCAGCGGCGAATGCGAATTCCTCAGCCAGCTGAGCGAGCACGTGGCGCTGGCCGCCAACCAGGCGCAGCTCTATGGCGCGCTGCAGCGCGCGTATGACGACTTGCGCCAGACGCAGCAGTCGGTGATGCAGCAGGAACGCCTGCGCGCGCTGGGGCAGATGGCCAGCGGCATCGCGCACGATATCAATAATGCCATTTCGCCCGTGGCCCTGTACACCGAGTCCTTGCTGGAGACGGAAACCAATCTCAGTCCGCAGGGCCGGCATTGCCTGGAAGTGATCGAGCGCGCCATCGACGACGTGGCCGCCACGGTGGCGCGCATGCGCGAATTCTACCGCCAGCGCGAACCGCAGCTGGCGCTGTCGCCCATCGACGCCAACCTGGTGGTGCAGCAGGTGCTGGACCTGACGCGGGCGCGCTGGAGCGACATGCCGCAGCAGCGCGGCATCGTCATCGCCCTGCGCACGGAGCTGGAGGACGGCTTGCCCATGCTGCCCGGCAGCGTGGGTGAAATCCGCGAGGCGCTGACGAACCTGGTCTTCAACGCCGTCGACGCCATGCCGGAAGGCGGCACCCTGAGCGTGCGCACCAGCTGCGCCGGTGCAGCGGGGGCGAGGCGGCGCGGCAGGTGCGCATCGAGGTGGGCGACACGGGCGTCGGCATGGACGAGAATACGCGCCGCCGCTGCCTGGAGCCGTTTTTCACCACCAAGGGCGAGCGCGGCACGGGCCTGGGCCTGGCCATGGTGTACGGCATGATGGAGCGCCATGGCGCCAGCATCGACATCGCCACGGCGCCGGGGCAGGGCACGGCGGTGCGCCTGGCGTTTCCCGCCTGCGCGGTGGACGCGGCGGAGCAAGCGCCCGACGCGGCCCACGCCGTGCCGCCGCGCCTGCGCATCCTGGTGGTGGACGACGACCCGATGGTGCTCAAGTCCCTGCGCGACATCCTGGAAATCGATGGCCACGAAGTGGTGTCCGCCGACGGCGGCCAGGCCGGCATCGACTGCTTCCGCGCCGCATGCGAGCGGCACGAATACTTCGCCGTGGTCATCACGGACCTGGGCATGCCCCACGTGGACGGGCGCAAGGTGGCCAGCGCGGTGCGCCAGTGCTGCGCCCGCCCGCCACGCCCATCATCATGCTCACGGGCTGGGGCCAGCGCCTGGCGGCCGACAGCGATTATCCCGAACACGTCAACTGCGTGCTGGGCAAACCGCCCCGGCTGAAAGAACTGCGGCGCGCCCTCAATACCGTCATCTCGACCAAGTAGCCGCCTGCGGCCTCCATCATCGCTCGAAGACCAGCCACCTGCGTGCGATGGGTGGCGTTGCCAGCGGTTGACAAGCATCGCAAAATTGCGCGACATCTTCCAGTGCCTGTCATATAATGAGAATCATTATCATTTATATCGCCGGGTCCGCTCTTGTCTGCCTTTTCTTGTCCCTCGAATGACGCCACCCTGGCCGCCAGCCTGTTTACGGGCCACCAGGGCTGGCTGCTGCAGCGCTTGCTGTTGCGCTTGCGTAACCGGGCGGAAGCAGAGGATGTGGTGTCGGAAACCTTTGTGCGCGTGCTGCATGCGGGAAGATTGTCCGCCATCCGCGAGCCGCGCGCCTACCTGACGACGGTAGCGAAAAGCATCTTGCTGCAGCAGTGGCGGCGGCGCGATATCGAGCAGGCGTACCTGGAGACCCTGGCGCTGCTGCCCGATGCCGTCCAGCCGTCGCCGGAGGAACGCGCCGTGCTGCTCGAAGCGCTGGAACGGCTGTCGCGCGCGCTCGATACCCTGTCCGCCAAGGCGCGCAGCGCTTTTCTGATGAGCCAGCTCGATGGCCTCACGTATGCGCAGATCGCCGCCCGCCTGGGCGTGTCGGCCAGCATGGTGCGCCAGTACATGGCGCAGGGCTTGCGCTGCTGCCTGGCGGCGCAGGCGGCATGAGCATGTCCCCCGCGGTACAGGATGCCGCCATCGGCTGGCTGGTCGAACTCAGTTCGGGCGAGGCGGACGAAGGACAGCACCAGGCCTTCGCCCGCTGGCTCGCCGCCGATGCGCGCCATGCGGCCGCGTGGCAGATGCTGGGGCAGGCCGTCGAGCACAGCATCGGCCCGCTGCAGGCGGCGGGCGGGGCGGCGGCCGTCGGCCACACCCTGGCGCGCGCCGCCCGGCACGATGATCAGCGGCGCCAATGGCTGCAGGGCGCGCTGTGCCTGGCGGGCGCGGCCTTCGGCGGCGCCTGGCTGCTGCGCGGCAGCCCGTTTTTGCCGGACTGGAGCGCGGACCTGCATACGGCCACGGCCAGGCGGGGCCGCTACACGCTGGCCGACGGCAGCGTGCTGACCCTCGACGCCCGTTCCTCGGCCGATACGGATGTCACGCATGAACACCGGCGGGTCGCCTTGCGCCAGGGCCAGCTGCTGGCGCGCGTGGCGGCGGGCTCTGCTCCCTTCTTGTTGCGCAGCAAGCACGGCACGGTGACGGCGCTGGGCGGCGCGCTGATGCTGCGGCGCGAAGCGCGCGGCACCGTGGCGCTGGCCGTGCAGGGCGATCTCGACGTGCATCCGGCCGGCAAAGGCCTGGCGCGCGTGCTGCGCCAGGGCCAGGCGGCGCGCTTCGACGCGGACCGCTTGATGCTGCTGCCAGGCATGGCGGCAGGGCAGGCGACGGCGTGGCAGCAGGGCATGCTGGTGGCCGTCGACCAGACGCTGGGCGACGTGGTGGCGGCGTTGCGGCCGTACCGCCACGGCTACATCGACGTCACGGCGCGCAGGCGGCGGCGCTGCGCGTGTCCGGCAATTATTCGCTCGACGACAGCGGCACCACCCTGCTGGCGCTGGCCGAAACCCTGCCCGTGACCGTGCGCCAGGGGCCTGGCGGCTGGTGGACGGGACTCGACCTGAAGACAAGCTGACATTTTTTTTCGCCGGCACTGTCACTTTTGGCGCGCCGCGACTCATACCTGGTGTAGCCCACTTTTCCTTCACCATCAAGATAGAGTCCCAGCATGCCACCATTGTTGATGCGCCAGATTCCCCTGGCCGTAATGTTACTTTCCTTCACCGTTCCTGCCGCCCTGGCGCAGACGCCATCGGTGCAAGCCGCGCCGGCCGCCACCCGCTTCGACGTGCCGGCCCAGGCGCTCAATGCCAGTCTGATCGCCATTGCCAGCCGTGGCGGCGTGCGCATTTCCATCGATGCGGACCTGGCGCGCGGCATCAGCAGTGCGGCCGTGCACGGCGATTTCACGGCCGAGCAGGCCTTGCGCCGCGCCTTGCAGGGCACGCCGCTGGCCCTGCTGAAGACGGACAGCGGCGTGTATACTGTGCAAAACGCCGTGCAAAACGCCGTGCAAAGCGCCGCGCCAGCCGCGCCGCAGGCCGCCGTCCGGCTTGAGGCGACCATGCCGGAAGTGGTCGTCACCACCAATTACCTGGGCCAAGTGACGGAGGACACGGGTTCCTACACGACGGGCGCCGTCAGCACGGCGAACCGCCTAGTGCTGTCGCCGCGCGAGACGCCGCACGCGGTCAGCGTGGTGACGCGCCAACAGATGGACGATTTCGGCCTGGTGCAGCTGAGCGAGGTGCTCAATCACACGCCGGGCGTGTACGTGCAGCACATCGACAGCGAGCGCACGATTTATTATGCGCGCGGCTTTTCGCTCGACAATTTCAGCTATGACGGCTTGCCGTGGACGCGCGACGCCTCGCTGAACCTGGGCGAATCGCTGGCCAATATGGACCTGTACGACCGGGTCGAGGTGCTGAAGGGCGCGAATGCGCTGATGAGCGGGGCCGGCACGCCGGGCGCCACCGTCAACCTGATCCGCAAGAAACCCACGCGCGAATTGCGCGCGCTGGCCGACCTGTCGGCCGGATCGTGGAGCAATTACCGTGCCATGGCGGACGTGGGCGGTCCCCTGAACGCCAGCGGCAGCGTGCGCGCGCGCGCCGTCGCGTCCTACCAGGACAAGCACTCCTTCGTCGACCGCTACCAGCGCCGCTCCGAACTGGCGTACGGCACGCTGGAGGCCGACTTGTCGCCGCGCACCTTGCTGACCGTGGGCGCCGACTACCAGCACACGGTGCCGCGCAATAGCGACTGGGGCGGCGCACCGCTGTTCGACGCGGAAGGCAAGCGCTTCACCATGCCCCGTTCGTTCAACGGCGCGCCCACCTGGAGCACGCAGCAGACGGAAGCCAAATCCGTCTTCGCCTCGCTCGAACACAGTTTCGACAACGGCTGGATGGCCAATCTGCGCCTGATCCACCAGGCCAATGCCCTGTACGCGCCCGTCGCCTACCTCGACAGCTTCCCGAAGGCGGACGGCAGCGGCACGGCCATCACGGCGCGCCAGTACAACAGCGACGCCACCAGCAATGGCCTGGACGTGTACGCGAAGGGCCCGTTCACCCTGCTGGGCCGCACGCATGAACTGGTGGTGGGCGCGAACGCCTACCGCAAGCAGTCGGACGACGTCTTCAGCCCGTATTCCTTCATCAAGGTCGACAATATCTATACTTACCGTGGCGAGGTGCCGGAGCCAACGTGGGTGCTGGACACGGCCCGCGAAGTCATCCGCCAGAAGGCCGTGTACGCGACGGGCCGCTTCTCGCTGCCGCAAGGCGTGCACGTGATCCTGGGCGGCCGCCTGTCGTCCTACGTCAACCCCACGGCCGACATCGACGAGGCGTCCATCTTCACGCCGTATGCGGGCCTGACCTGGGACTTCGCGCCGAATTTGACGGCGTTTGCCAGCTATAGCGACATCTTCAGTCCGCAAAACAGCCGCGATGTCGACAACAGGACCCTGGACCCCGTGCTGGGCAAGAATATCGAGGCGGGCGTAAAGGGCGTGTTCCTCAACGGCCGCCTGAACGCCAGCGCGGCCGCTTTCGAGGTGCGCCAGGATAACTTTGCCGAGTCCGTCGATGCCGTGAACAAGGTGACGGGCATGGATGCCTACCGCGCCATCGATGGCGTGCGTTCGCGCGGCGTGGAACTGGAAGTGTCGGGCCAGCTGATGCCGGGCTGGCAGCTGCAGGCCGGCTACACGCACAAGGTGGCGCGCGACGCAGGCGGCAAGGTCAATACCCTGGCGCCCGAAGACCAGCTCAGCCTGTACAGCACCTGGCAGCCGATGCCGCGCCTGACGGTGGGGGGCGGCGCGCGCTGGCAATCGCACACCTGGCAAAACACGCGGGCCGTGCGCGGCGGCATGACCACCGTGCACCAGGGCTCGTATGCCGTGTTCGATGCCATGGCACGCTACCAGCTATCCGACCGCCTGGCCCTGTCGTTCAACCTCAACAACCTGACCGACCGCGCTTACTATGGCATCAGCACGGGCCGCAGAGTCAGTTACGGCGACCCGCGCAATGCCATGCTGAGCCTGAATTACCGCTATTGACGTGATTGATGTAGAGCAAGCCGGGCGCATGCCGCCCGGCTTGTGCGCGTACTAAAAACGGTACGTCAAGGTACCTCGCACACTGCGCGGCGCGCCATACGTGCCTTGCGCATAGGTGTTGATGTTGATGTACTTCTTGTCGAGCAGGTTTTCCACGTTTAATTGAGCCGTCAGCTGGCGCGACAGCTGGTACGTGGCCATCAGGCTGACCGTGCTGTAGGCTTGCTGCGTCACTCTTTCCTTGCCGTTCGGGCCCGCGTCGTCGAAGTAGAACTTGCTTTGCCAGTTGACGCCGCCGCCCACGGTGAGGTCGGGTCGTACCTTCCATGTGGTGAACAATCGCGCCGTCGAGCGCGGCGACAGGGTGTTGATATCCTGCTGCTCGCGGTCCTTGGCGCGGAAGTGGCTGGCGCTGGCCGTCACGTTCCAGCCTGGCGCCAGGCGGCCCGACAATTCCCCCTCGATGCCGCGGCTGGTGGCGCCGCGCGCCGCGTAATACGCCTGCGTGGTGGTGCCGGGGATCCGGTGCGCACCGTCCGGCTGGGCCAGCTTGTCCTGCTTGATCTCGAAGAGGCCGATGGAGCCGTTGGCCTGGCCGCCAGCCCATTCTCCCTTCACGCCCACTTCCATGCTTTGTCCCGTCAGCGGGTCCAGCCAGGCGCCTGCGCGGTCCTGGTTTTCCTGCGGGCGGAAGATGTCCGTGTAGCTGGCATACGCGGAATACGTGTCGTTCAGGTCCACCACCAGGCCCGCATACGGCACGAACTTGCTCTTGGCGAAGGCAAAGCGGGCGCTGCCGTCAAAGCCGATGCGGTCCTTGTCCCAGCGGCTCAGGCGTCCGCCGACGATCAGTTTGGTGTTCTCGGCCAGGTTCAGGCGCGCCGCGCCATACGCGCCGTATTGTTTCGTCGTATATTTTTCCGACAGCACGGGCTCGCCCCAGGCCGGCTGCGGGTAGCTGCCGTCCCAGGCGAGGAAATTGCCGATCGGTTCGGGATCGAGCGCTTCCTTGACGCTGAATTGCGCGTGCTGCACCGTGTAATTGGCGCCCACAATGACTTCATGTTCGCGTCCGCCCAGGGTAAACGGGCCGGATAGTTTCAGGTCGGCGCTGCTCTGGTCGCGCTGGCCGATGTAGCGGTTCGGGTAGCCCAGCATGCCCAGGCCCGTGATGCGGTCGGGCCGCTCGGCCAGGAAGAGAGCAGCGGCGTGTCTTCCGTGTGCTTGCTGTACATGGCTTGCGCCTGCGCCTTCCAGCCCTGGCCCAGCGCGTGTTCCAAGGTGGCGTGCACGTTGGTCTGCTCGGTGGCCCAGGCGGCCCAGCGGGGCGCCGTGGTGACGGAACGGTCGAAATCGGTGCGCGAACCGTCGCTGTACCACAGGGGGAAGCCCCCCCAGTTGCTGCCTTTCGGGTCGTTCTTCTGGTAGCTGGCGCCCACCATGACGACGCTGCCGGGCGCCAGGTCCGCCTCGGCGGTGGCGTAGACGAGCTGGCGCTGGTTCGAATAGCCATTGGTAAACGACTTGCGGTCCTGCCAGGCGCCGGCGATCCTGCCGCGCACGGAGCCGTCCGCGTTCAGCGGCGCGGCCAGGTCGACGGTGCCACGGTAGTCGCTCCACGAACCGGCCGCCAGCGACCATTGCCCTTCGAACTGCCTGGCGCTGGCCCGCTTGCGCACCAGGTTGATCGAGGCGGACGGGTAGCCGGCGCCCGTCAGCAAGCCCGTGGCGCCCCGCGTCACTTCCACGCGGTCGTAGATCAGCGAATCCATTTCCGATTCGCCGCCCGAATACTGCACCTTATACGTGGTGGGCACGCCGTCGTACTGGAAATTGTCGACGTCGAAGCCGCGCGCGGAAAAGGTGCTGCGCTCCGTGTCGAACTGGTTGACGGCGATGCCGGGCGTATTGCGCAGCACGTCGCGCACCGTCAGCAAGTCCTGGTCATCCATGCGCTGGCGCGTGATGACGCTGACCGATTGCGGCGTCTCGCGCAGGGACAGCACCAGTCCGGTGGCGCTGGCCGTGGCCGGCGTCGTGTACGAATTTGTCCCTTCCGTGCTGGTGCTGCGCTCGGCCGTGGCGCGCACGG
Organism: Janthinobacterium sp. TPC_1; assembly: GCF_056037845.1. Taxonomy (NCBI): domain Bacteria; kingdom Pseudomonadati; phylum Pseudomonadota; class Betaproteobacteria; order Burkholderiales; family Oxalobacteraceae; genus Janthinobacterium; species Janthinobacterium sp. TPC_1. Next base: position 4,430,546 of record NZ_CP195157.1, read on the forward strand.
CGATGCCGGGCAGGGTGGTTGCCTCGGCGGCGGACGGCAGCCTGCGCACGGCGTAGTGGCCCCCGCCCTGGTCGACGGCAATCAGGCCGCTGCCATCGAGCAGGCGGGCAAGCCGTCGGCCACCTGGTAATTGCCGCTCAAGCCCCGGCTGTGCAAGCCCGCGTACAGGCTGGCGGCGCCGGAAATGCTGACGCCCGCCTCGGCCGCAAACGCGGACAGGGCCGTGCCCAGCGGGCCGGCTGCCACCTGGTAGTGGCGCGCGGGCGCATCTTGCCGCTGCGCCTGCGCGAGCGGCGCCAGGGCCAGGCTGCTCAGCAGGGCGAGAGTGATGCTGGTGTTGCGATAGTGCTTCATTGCTTGTTTCCCTTCGTTCATGTGTTGGTCCTGTGTGGATTGACGGGGCACATGCGCGAAAGGGACATTTTTTTAAGAATATTTATGCGGGGCCGACGGAAATCCACCAGCGGCTGTGGCGCTGCACGCGGATGGGCAGCGATGCTTGCAATAGTGATAATAGTTGATCCGTATCATGCAATTGGTACACGCCCGACACGCGCAGCCGCGCCACGGCAGGGTCGCAGCGCACCACGCCGTGGCGGTAGCGGCTCAGCTGCGCCAGCACGTCGGCCAGCGGCGTGTCGTCCGCGTACAGCAATCCCTTGGTCCACGCGGACGCATGCGGCGCCAGCGGCCGCGGCGCGCTGGCGGCGTCCGCGTCGAAACTGGCTTGCCAGTCCGCCCGCACGATGCGGGCCTGGCCCTCGGCGGGCCGCACTTCGACGGCGCCCTGCGAGACGGCCACGTGGGTGCGCGCGCCCAGCAGGTTGTCTTCCTGGCGTACCGTGAAGCGCGTGCCGAGGGCGCGGATGCTGCCGTTGCTGGTGCGTACGACGAACGGCCGCCCAAGGGCATCGGGGCTGGTTGTCACGTGAATCTCTCCGGCGCGCAAGCGAACCAGGCGCAGGGATGCGCTGAAGGCGATGTCGGCGGCACTGGCCGTGTTCAGGCTCAGGGCGCTGCCGTCGGCCAGGGGAACATGGCGGATTTCGCCCGTCGCGGTGCGCAGTTCGGCCGTCCACGCCTGCCATGGCGCCAGCTTCAGCATGGCCCAGCCGCCTGGCCCGGCGGCGATCAGCAGGGCCAGGGTTTTCAGGGCGGCGCGGCGCGGTGCACCGGCCGGGCGGTCGAGCACTGGCATGGCCAGGGGCGGGGGCAGCATGCCGAAGGTGCGGCAGACCTGCTCGGCGCGCCGCCAGGCCGTTTCATGGTCGGGGTGGGCGGCGCGCCAGCGGGCCAGGGCCTGCTGCGCGGCGGCGTCCAGTTCGCCGCCCTGCAGGCGCATCATCCAGTGCGCCGCTTCGCGCGCGGCGCGCGCATCGATGGCCGTGCTCATGCCAGCAGCAGGATGCACTGTTCGAACGCCTGCACCATGTAGCGCTTGACGGTGCGCTCGCTGATGTTCAGGCGCGCGGCGATGTCCGCATACGCCAGGCCTTCCAGCTGCGACAGCAAAAAGGCCGTGCGCACCTTCGCGCCCAGGCCGTCGAGCATGGCGTCGATCTGGTGCAGGGTTTCCAGGATCAGTAAACGCTCTTCGGCCGATGGCGCGGCGGGCGCGGGCAGCTGCGCCAGGGTGGCCAGCCAGGCTTGCTCCAGCGACTGGCGGCGGTAATGGTCAATCAGCAGGCGGCGCGCCACGGTGGTCAGGTAGGCGCGCGGCTCGCGCAGGGTGACGGCGCGCTCCGATGGCGTGGCCAGAAGCTTGACGAAGGTATCCTGCGCAAGGTCGGCCGCGTGATCGGTGCAGGACAATTTGCCGCGCAGCCAGCGCAGCAGCCAGGGATGGTGCTCGCCGTACAGCTGGCTCAATGAAGACGGGCCTTGAGGATCGGCGGCAGGGGATACGGCATACGTCACGGCACACTCCAGTTGGCGCGGAAGTCCCGTGCCGCTGGCGCATGCAGGCCCTTCTTAAATGCGAATGGTTCTCATTTTACATTGACGTGCCTGAAAGTCAATGCGGCAGCGCCATTGACATGGCCAGCATGGCATTTCCGCTATACTGGCCCCCCAATATTGCCGCCATTCGCCGAAAATCACCATGGACCTGAGTACCCACGCCGCCGTCGTCAATTGCGAAGCATATCGCGACGGCAGGAAGATCGCCCATTTCGACATCGACAAGGTGGGCGACTTCCTCGGCGACCCCGATTGTTTCGTCTGGATCGGCCTGGCCAGCCCCGACGTCACGGCCATGCACGCGCTGCAAGCGGCCTTCGGCCTGCACGAACTGGCCGTCGAGGATGCGCAGGGCGCGCACGAGCGGCCCAAGCTGGAAGAATACGGCGACACGCTGTTCATGGTGATGCATACGGCCACCCTGGACGGCGATGCCATCGTCTACGGCGAAACCCACGTCTTTCTCGGCCCCCGTTTCATCATCACGGTGCGCCACGGCGCCTCGGCCGGCTATGCGAAGTTGCGCGAACGCAAGGAAAGCGTGCCCGAGAAACTGGCCAGCGGCCCCGGTTACGTGCTGTATTCCATCATCGACTTCATCGTCGACCAGTACCAGCCCTGCATCGACCATTTGCAGGCGAAGTTTCAGCACTATGAACTGCAGCTGTTCAAGCCCAGTCTGAGCGAGGACAAGCTGCAGGATTTCTACCAGCTCAAGACGGAGCTGCTGAAACTCGATGCCGCCGTCAACCCGCTGCACGACATTTGCACCCAGCTGATCCGTTTCCATGGCGATATCGTGCCCAAGGAAAACCGCATCTATTACCGTGACATCCTCGACCACGTCAAACGCGTCACGCACACGGCGGGGCAGATGCGCGAGCTGGTCAATTCGGCCATGCAGGTGGCGCTGGGGCAGATTTCGATCCGCCAGAACGAAGTGGTCAAGCGCCTGGCCGCCTGGGCCGCCATCCTGGCCGTGCCCACCATGGTCTTCAGCCTGTACGGCATGAACTTCGAATTCATGCCGGAACTGAAGTGGCGCGGCAGCTATCCGGCCGTGATTGTCGTTATCATCGCCGGCTGCTACTGGCTGCACCGGCGTTTGAAGCGCGAAGGCTGGCTGTAGCGTTCAAAGCACAGGTAAGGAAGTATATTTATTGCAAGAAATGTTGCCAATAATGGTTTGAAATAAATAAATGTTGCTTTACTCTTTCTAAAAATTCTCATAGGAAATAAAATGCTGCGTTAGTTAAAATGCAAAGGATAATGTCGTGGCAACGAATCAGCAGTCTCTACTGCGCCAGTGGCACATGCTGCAGGACATCCCGCGTGCTCCGAGCAAGGTTTCGGTAGAGGACATTTGTGTGCGCTTGAAGGCACTCGGTTATCTGGTCACGGCGCGCACGGTCCAGCGAGACTTGCAGGCCTTGCGTGAAGTGTTTGCGCTAGAAGTGGACGCGCGGGAAAAACCATTTGGCTGGAGCTGGCGCCGTGATGCGCCGCCATTCAGTATTCCTGGCGTTACCATTCCCGAAGCATTGACGCTCAAACTGGTGGAGCAGCATCTGCATCACCAGCTGCCTCCGCATACGGCACAGGCCTTGCGCCCCCATTTCGCAGCGGCGGAGCGCACGCTGGCGACGCTGGATAGCACGGAGCCTTCGAATGCGTGGCTGGACAAGATACGCCATATTCCTTCGATGCTGCCGCTGTTGCCTCCCGTGCAGGACGAGGCGGTGCGCAACAGCGTGTATGAAGCCCTGATGCAGGATTGCCAGCTCGAGCTGAGTTACCGCCGGCGCGACGCGGCGGCGGCCACAGACTATCCCGTTGTACATCCGCTGGCCATCGCCCAGCGTGCCGGCGTGGTCTATTTGATCTGCATGTTTGCTGACTATACCGACATCCGCATGCTGGCGCTGCACCGCATCGAACACGCGCAGCGGCGCTATGAGCCGGCGCGCAAATGTCTGGACTTCAATCTCGATGCCTACATCGCAGCCGGACATCTCGGCATTATCAACGGCGCGCCCCTGGCGCTGCGTGCCACGTTTTCCAGCGCGGCAGGCGCCCACCTCTACGAAACGCGGCTGCACGCCGAACAAACCTTGGAGCGGGCGGCCGACGGTTCGCTGACCTTGTGCGCCACCGTACCCAATACGCAGGCGCTGCGCTGGTGGCTGCTGGGCTTTGGTGCGGGCGTCAGTGTGCTGGAGCCGGCGGCGCTGCGCGGCGAAATGGCCGCCATCGCGCAGCAGATGGCCGCGTCCTACGCCTAGATCCCCCCCCAAACTGATCGTTTGCTGCGACGGCTTTCGTCGCTACTGGCCCGATGATGTGGCATGTTTATTTAGAAAGACAAGAAGATGAGTCTGGATTTATTATCCCCGAAGGATATCTTTACTGCCGTGAGCAAGCAGGTCAATGTCCTGTTAGGCAGCTTGCGCCAGCCGATGCAGGACGTACAGCTGGAAAGTGCCAGGCAGGCGGCGGCCGGCGAATTGAACATCCTGCTCGATCTGCTGCAGGTGGATCTCGATGCACTGGAAAGTAATGCCGAATGGCAAACTTTCACGATTGCCCTGTATGGTGAAACGAATGCGGGCAAATCGACCATCATCGAAACGCTCAGGATCGTGCTGGGCGAACAAAGCAAGTTGCAGCAGCAACAGGCATTCAAGGAACTGCAAGTCAAGCTCGGCATCACGGCGGCTGATCTGGCGCAGATGGCTGCCGCTGTCGAGCAAGCCAACCGCCTCGTCACGGAATTGCGGCAGGAACACGATGTACTGCAGCGGCAAGGCGTCAGCAAGCATGACATATTGCTGACGCGGCGCGATAGCCTAGCGCACGCCGTCACGGAGCTCAAGCGCAATGCCTCGCTGTGGCAAAAGATCGTCAATCTGTTCGCCAAGCTGCCCGAGGAAAAAGAGTACGCGCGGCAGGTCAGCGCCATCGCCTCCCATGAGTTGGAACAGGCGCAGGTATTGGAGAAGCAGCAACAGCGCGTGGATGCCGCCGGGCGGGAACAGGAGCATGCCCGGCAGGCGGAACAGCGTGCACAGGACGCGCTGGGCCAGCTGGCAGCCACCGCCGACGGGGCGATTATTGGCGATGGCCGCTCCGATTACACCCGTGCCACGCAGCGCTATGATTTTGTGGCCAACAACCAGCAATTTTGCCTGCTTGACGTCCCCGGCATCGAAGGCGATGAAAGTGCCGTGAAGGACAGTATCGGGTCTGCCGTGAAAACGGCACATGCCGTCTTTTACGTGACGAGCAAGGCGGCGCCGCCACAGCGGGGAGAGGGCGGCAAGAAGGGCACGCTGGAAAAAATCCAGGAGCACCTGGGTGCGCAAACGGAAGTCTGGACGCTGTTTAACAAGCGTCTTGCCAGTCCTGGCGCGCTGGCAAAACCCAGCTTGATCAGCGACGATGAACAAGTCAGCCTGGATGACCTGGACAAGAAGATGCATGAGTATCTGGCGCCGCATTACGTGCGCACGCTCACGCTCAGCGCTCAGCCCGCATTCATGGCCGTGGCCAGCTGTCTGGTACCCGATTCGTCGCCGGCCAAAAGTCAGGCCAAGTTCCTGGCTGGTTACAGCCAGGAGCAATTGTTGGAGAAGTCGGGCGTGGGCGCATTCCAGCAACTGCTGACGGGAGAACTGGTACGTGATTACCGGCAGAAAATCATCCGCTCGAATTTTAACAAGGCCAGTCAGGCAGTCAAGGCGGCCGGTGCCAAGGTGAGCGAGTTGCTGCGGCACTCTTTCCATCCCTTGCTTGCGCACAAAGCTGAGCAACGATGCCGAGAAAGCGGAGCAGCAACTGGCATTGGCGTTCAGTGGCTTGAAGAGCCAGCTCGATTCGCGTTGCGAAGATGTCATCAGCAAATTCGCTAACGAAGTGCGCCGTTCGACGGACAGCAAAATCAGCGAAGGCATCGACAACGATGAGTTCAGAGAGGTGCTGGAGAGAAGTATCAAAAGGGCACAGGAGGGATTGACGCAGCAGTTTTCCAGCCTCATGCAAGATGAGCTGGCGCGTTTCCAGGAAGAAACCCGGGAAGTCATCGAGCGCTTCCGCCAATTTGCCGAGGAACTGTTTGAGGTCTATGGCAATGTGCAGATCAAGGGCGTCGACCGCCATTTCCAGCTGAAGATCGATATCGACAATGGCATCAAGGTGGCCGGCCTGATCGGCGCCGTGGTGGGGGCCGCGCTGATGTTCTGGAATCCTGCCGCCTGGCCCATCCTCGCGGTGGGCGCTGTGACCGCGCTGGTGAGCGTGGCGAAGTCGGTCATGGGCTTTTTCAGCAAGGACTACAAGATGGCGCAGCAGCGCAAGGCCGTGTCGGAAAACTTGTCGAAAGTGGTGCGCAAACTGCGTGAAGCGCTGGAGGAAAGTCTGGAGCCGGCCTGGCCGCAGCTGGAAGAAAAGATGGAGGCACTGGCGGCGGCGGTCAGGCAGCCCGTCGCACAGGTTGACGGCATCATCAAGGTCTTGAGCACATCAGAAATCCAATTGAAAATGTTGTCCCACAATATAGAAAAGGCAGGGAGCAAATAATGGAACATACCTTAGACGCATTTCAAGTCAAGAAAGCACAGGCGCTGGCTATCCTGCAAAAGTTGCAAGTGTTTCTTCAGCAGGGACAGGACGCAGGCGTGCAGATCGAGGAAAATACCCGGCACAAGCTTGAGGCTGCGCTGAGCAGTGTTTCCGGTGAAAAACTGAAGATCGCCCTCGTGGGTGGCTTTTCGGAAGGAAAAACCTCGATTGCTGCCGCCTGGATGGAGCAGCTCGACAAGGCGAGCATGAAGATCAGCCATCGGGAATCGTCGAATGAAGTCGTCATCTACGATGTGGGCGCGGGCTTTGAATTAATCGATACGCCGGGCCTGTTCGGCTTCAAGGAAAAATTCAACGCCGACACGCACGCGATCGAGAAGTACAAGGATATCACCAAGAAATACGTCAGCGAGGCGCATCTGCTGCTGTATGTGATGAACCCGGTCAACCCCATCAAGGAAAGCCACAAGGACGATCTGATGTGGCTGTTCCGTACCCTGAATCTGTTGCCGCGCACAATTTTCGTGCTGAGCCGTTTCGATGAGGTGGCCGATGTGGCCGACAACGAGGAATATCAGCAGAGCATGGCGATCAAGCGTGCCAACGTGATCGGCCGCCTGAGTGACCTGATCGGCTTGACGGCGGCCGAGTCCTCGGCGCTGGCCATTGTCGGCGTGGCTGCCAATCCGTTCGACATGGGCGTGCATCACTGGCTGGACAATCTGGAGCAATTCAAGGCCTTGTCCCATATCGCCACCTTGCAGACCGCCACCTCGGAAAAGATCAAGGCCAATGGCGGCGCCGTCGCAATTGCCGATGAAACCAGGAGAAGCATCATCCGCGACGTGCTGACGCGGCAGTTGCCGATTGCCGTGGCGATCGATGAGAAAGAGGCAGTGGAAGTCGCCAAGCTGGAAGGCATGAATTTCAGCCTGAGCAAGCAGCTCACCGTCACGGACGGCAAAATCAGCGATGCCCGGGTACGCCTGCGTTCTTCGATTGTCGAGTACTTCTCCGACTTGATCCTGCAGGCGCAGGGCGTGACGATGGATACTGCCGTAGAATTCTTCGAGCGCGAAGTCGGCGATGAAGGCATCATCGTGTCCAACCGCCTGAAAAACATCTTTGACCGCACTCTGAAGTCGGCGACGCTCGAGGTGAGCAAGATACAGGTGAGCTTCGAGTCTGAAGTGAACCATTTCAATGGCATGGTCAAACAGTATGGGAAACAGGGACTTAACTATCTGCGCAGTAATAATTTGATCAATAACAAGAGTGTCCTGGGTGTGCGCGATGGGCTGGTCAGCATGGGGGGCATGGTGGGTCTGGACCTGGGGAAATACCTGAAGTTCAAGCCATGGGGAGCGTCGAACCTGGCCAAGAACATCAATGGCGCATTCGCTATCGCCGGCCTGGTGATGGAAGCCTGGGATAGCATTGAGCAAGCGCGGCGGCAGGACGCGTTCGGCAAATTGCGCGAGACCATGGTCAGCAACTTCAAGAAGCAGCGCGCCGAGTTGCTGGAGCTGATCGATGCCGCCACTTTCAACGAGACATTCTTCAGCGACTACGTGACGCTGGTCGGCAATGTCGAGGAAGTGCGCAAGGACGTTGCACAACGCCAGCGCCAGCGTGAAAAATTCCACGCCTGGCGTGAGGCGGGCGAGGCGATTGACGTGGAGTTTGCCGCGATCTGATTGCCGCCATGCAAACATTGGAGAGTTTTGCCGTGCAATTAGCTGCTACGATGAAACTGTCTCAGTGAATGCGCATGATGGCAGGTGACTGAACCTCCTTGGCGTGGATGGCGTGTCCGGCCGGCGCTGTACCCCACAGCCGCCGGCAGGCGTACATTGCCTGTCCGGCGCCACAAGGCTCCTGTAACCCGGGAGCCTTCTTTTTGCCTATTTCACCAGCACCGCCGCAGCCGCCTCGAGGATCAGCGCCGCCACCTCCACGGGACGCGAGGCCAGCGAGGCGTGGCTGGCGTTGAGCGTGATGACTTTGCGCGCTTGCAGGCGCGCGGCCATGCGCTCCTGGTTGACGGGGGAAATCATGCGGTCGGCGCTGGAAACCTGGTACCAGCTGGGTTTATGCTTCCAGGCCGGGTCGCTGACCGTATCGCCGAAGGTGCTGGCCAGCGGCGCCTTCTGGATCACGCTCAGCACGGCGCCTTCTTCCGCGTCGAGGTCCTGGCAAAAGCTGTCATGGTATTGCTCGGGCTTGACCCACAGATAGCCGTCGCTGTCGCCTTCCAGGCTGGCCGCGCCCAGCGGCGGGTGTTCCTGCGTGATGCTGCCCGGGCTTTCGCCCGCGTCGGGGGCGAAGGCGGCGATGTACACGAGGCCCGCCACATTCGGCGCATTGCCGGCCACGCTGATGACGGCGCCGCCATAGGAGTGTCCTACCAGCAACACCGGGCCAGGCACTTGCGCCACCATCTTGCGCGTGCGCTCGGCATCGTCGGCCAGCGAGGTCAAGGGCAGTTCGACGGCGCGGATGGCCGTGTGGCCCTGCCGGCGCAATTCGACGATGACGCGGCTCCAGTGGGCGGCGCCGCCCCAGAAACCGTGGACGAGGACGATGGTGGCTTGCTGGCTCATGCGGATACTCCTTGATGTAGGGGAAACGGCAAAGACCGCGCAGCTGCAGAAGAGTAAGCGCGCGGCGGACGGCTGCGCAACCATTGTAGACCTTCCGGCGCCGCCGCCAGCGCCGCTTTATTTTTCCCGGCGCATGGCTGCGCTAGTGCGACACCAGTACCGGCAAGGTCATTTCCTGCAGCACCGTGCGCGTGACGCCGCCCAGCAGTGCTTCGCGCAGGCGCATGTGGCCGTAGCAGCCCATCACGACCAGGTCGCAGCGCCGCTGCGTCGCCATGGCCAGCAGGGCCGCGCCCACGTCCTGGCCCGGCGGCGTGTCGTGTTGCAGCACCTCGACGTTGACGCCGTGCCGCGCCAGGTACAGGGCCAGGTCGGCGCCCGGCTGCTCGCCATGCGCGGCCGGCTGGGCGTGCGAATTGACGACGGCCAGGGTGACTTGCCGCGCGCGTTGCAGCAGCGGCAGCGCATCGGTGATGGCGCGCAGCGCTTCGGCGCTGCCGTTCCAGGCCAGCAGCGGATGCTGGCCCGCCTGCGGCGGGACGGCGGCGGGCGCATGCGGCACCATCAGCACGGGGCGGCCGCAATGGAGCATCAGGTATTCGGCCGTGCCGGCGATGACGCGCGAGGGCGTGTCCTGCGCGTCCGTCTGGCCCAGGATCAGCAAGTCGCAATAGCGTGCCTGCAGCAGCAGTGCGCCTTGCGCGTCGTCGTCGACGAAGCGCGTTTCATAGGTGCCCAGGCCTTCCTCGCGGGCGATGCGCTCGAAGTCGTGCAGCGCGTCGCTGGCCTGGGTGCGCAGCGCCTGCATTTGCGCCGGCGCAAACTGCAGCGCGTTGACGCCGCCGCCATACGCGTAGCGCGAAATGCCGCTCATGGCTGAACCGATCAGGTGCGCGCCTTCGGCGATGGCCAGGCGCACGGCCAGGCGGATGCGCTGGGCGCAGTGGCGGGAATTGTCTACGTGGACAGCAGGGTAGTGTAGGGCATGGCGTTTTCCTCGGTTGTCGGTTGTCGGTTCTCAGGTCTGCAGCACGTAGCTGCCCGGCGCGTCGCCCAGGGCAGCCCCCATGGCCGGCGGCGCCGCCTGCGCGCCCGCGCGTTCTGCCAGCCAAGCTTGCCAGGCCGGCCACCACGAGCCCTCATGGTGCGGCACGTCGCGCTGCCAGCTGTCTGCGTCGATGTAGGGCGCGTCGTGGCGGTGCGTGGCCAGCTGGTAGCTGCGGCGCGGCTGGCCCGGCGGCGAGACCACGCCCGCATTGTGGCCGCCCGACGTGAGTAAAAAGGTGACGTCCGTGTCGGTCAGCAGCTGCAGCTTGTACACGGAGCGCCACGGCGCCACGTGGTCCGTCAGGGTGCCGACGGCGAAGATGGGCGCGTCGATGTCGGGCAGGGCGATGTGGCGGCCCGCCGTGCGGTAGCGCCCTTCGGCCAGGTCGTTGTGCAGGAACAGGCGGCGCAGGTATTTCGAGTGCATGCGGCAGGGCATGCGCGTGGCGTCCGCATTCCAGGCCATCAGGTCGCTGTCCTGCTCGTCGAGTCCCAGCAGGTAGTGGCGCAGCCGGCGCGACCAGATCAGGTCGTTTGAACGCAGCAGCTGGAAGGCGCCCGCCATCTGCTTCGTATCGAGGTAGCCCTGCTTCCACATTGCCGCTTCCAGGAAGCTGACCTGGCTGTCGTCGATGAACAGCGACAGTTCGCCCGGTTCCTTGAAATCGACCTGCGAGGCGAGCATGGTGAGGCTGGCCAGACGCGTGTCGCCGTCGCGCGCCATCGTGGCGGCGGCGATCGACAGCAGGGTGCCGCCCAGGCAGTAGCCGGCCGCGTGCACCTGCGGCGCGCCCGTGAGGCGGGCAACGGCGTCGAGCGCGTCCATCACGCCCAGCTGGCGGTAGTCTTCCAGCGACAGCTCGCGGTCTTCCTCGGTGGGGTTTTTCCAGGAAATCATGAACACCGTGTGGCCTTGCTGCACCAGGTAGCGCACCAGCGAATTGTGCGGCGACAGGTCGAGAATATAGAACTTCATGATCCAGGCGGGCACGAACAGCAGCGGCGTGGCATGCACCGTGGCGGTCGCGGGAGCGTACTGGATCAATTCGATCAAGTCGTTGCGGTAGACCACCTTGCCCGGCGTGACGGCCACGTTGACGCCCACCTGATAGGTGCGCTGGTCGGGCGCATGCACGCCCATGGCGGCGCGCTGCCAGTCCTCGGCCGCGTGGGCCATGCCGCGCGCCAGGTTGGCGCCGCCGCTTTCCAGGGTTGCCTGCTGCACCACGGGATTGGTCAGCAGGAAGTTCGACGGCGCCAGCATGTCGAGCCACTGGCGCACGGTAAACGTGACGACATCTTCATGATGGGGCGCCACGCCGCGCACGCCCGTGGTGGCACGGTGCCACCATTGCTGCTGCAGCAAGAAGCCCTGGTAGACCAGGTTGTAGGGCCAGCGCTGCCAGGCCGCGTCCTCGAAGCGGCGGTCCTGCGGCAGCGGCGCGATGCATGGCGGCCCGAAGGGTGCACCCGGCAGCGCAGCTTGCATGGCGTACTGTTGCCAGCGGCCGATCTTTTTCCACGCTTCCTGCAGCAGCGCTTGCTGTTTCGATGGCGCCAGCGCCAGGTGGCTGAGCCAGTCGGCATAGGCGTTGCCCAGCGCGGCCGGCGAAATACCGCCCGTAAACTTGCCCAGCCAGGCGTTCAGCAGCAGATCCAGGGTGGCGCCCTCGGGCGCGCTTTCCGGATAGTCGGGCACCGGCACGCCTTGCCAGGCGCTGCCCAGGCGCTCATGTTCAACGTTGTGCTCCGCCTTGCTCGGCTGCGTCTTGCTCATCCAGGACTCCCGTCATTTTTTTACAGGATAGCAAGAGCTTGTTCAAAAAATTATGATCTACATCAAGTTTGGCCGGATGCGTGCAGCAGGCAGCCTGCCGCCGGGATGGCCGCGCCGGTGTCCTGCACAAACAGCCGCACTTGCTCCTCCAGCGCATCGAGCCGCGCCAGCAGCGCCGCCTGCGGAGCATTTGCCGCTTCGCGCTCGATGGCGGCGGCGATGGCGACGGCGGGAGCCGCATGGAAGTTGGCCAGCAAGCCGGCCAGGGTATGGGCTTGCCGGCTCGCGCTGGGCCGCTCCCCTGCCTGCAGGGCCGCGCGCATGGCCGCCAGCTGCCCCGGCAAGCCGGCCAGGAACGATGCGCCGATGATGCCGAGCACGTCGGCGTCGGCGTCGGCCAGCGCGGCGGCATAGTCGAAGCGCGGCGCGCCGTTCCTTGCCGGCACGCTCATGGCCGGCGCCAGGGCCGGTGGTTGCTTGCTTATTCGCAATACATGCTGTTCGATCAGGCTCTGGAAGGCGGCCGTGCGGAACGGCTTGGACAGGTAGTCGTCCATGCCGGCGGCGATGCAGCGTTCGCGGTCGCCTTCGAAGGCGCTGGCCGTCATGGCGATGATGACGCTCTTCGGCATGCCCTGCGCTTCGCGCGCGCGTATCTGCGCGGTGGCGTCGAAACCGCCCATTTCCGGCATCTGCAGGTCCATCAGGATCAGGTCGAAATGGGCCGCCGCCTGGCATTCGAGGGCGATGCGGCCGTTTGCCGCATGCGTGACCCGGTGCCCCGCATTCGACAGCAGCACGGTGGCCAGTTCGCGGTTCATGGCGTTGTCCTCGACCAGCAGGATGTCCAGGCCGGGCGTGTCTGCGCGCACGCACTGGGGCGCTGCGGCGGGGGCGGCGCCGGGCATGCCGCGGCACGTGCCCAGCACGCCCGCGGTGATGGCCAGCAGTTCCTCGGGGCTGGCAGGCTTGAGCAGGTAGCCGTCGATGCCCAGTTCGCGGCAGCGTGCCGCGTCGCCCAGGCTGCCGCTGGACGACAGCATGACGATGGGCACCTGGCTCCAGTGGGGCAGGGCGGCCAGGGCCGCTGCCGTGTCGAAACCATTCATGCCGGGCATGGCGCAGTCCATGATGATGCAGCCCGCGGGCAAGCTGGTGCGGCAGCCGTCGAGCGCCGCCTCGCCCGACTCGCAGGCGGTGACGCTGGCGCCGCAATGCTCGAAGATCCTGCGCAGGATGGTCAGGTTGCTGGGGTTGTCGTCGACCAGCAGGATGCTGCGTCCCGCCAGCGAAGCGCCGGGCGGCGGCAGCAAGGGCTGCTGCTCGCCGACGGGCAGGGCCAGGTCGACGGTGAAGCAGCTGCCCTTGCCCAGTTCGCTCGACAGGCTGATACTGCCTTTCATCATCGTCACCAGGCGGCGCGTGATCGACAGGCCCAGTCCCGTGCCGCCGAAGCGCCGCGTGGTCGACCCGTCTTCCTGCTGGAAGGCGTCGAAGACGGCCTCCTGCATGTCGGCGGCAATGCCGATGCCGGTGTCGCGCACGTCCAGCTGCAGCCGGACCATGCCGTTGCCGCCGGCACGCTGCCTGGCGCTGACGACCACCTCGCCGCGCGGCGTGAACTTGATGGCGTTGCCCGCCAGGTTGGTCAGCACCTGGCGCAGGCGGCCCGGGTCGCCCAGCAAGGTTTGCGGCAGCGCCGGATCGATGTCGAGCACCAGTTCCAGCCCGCTGGCCTGCGCCCGCATGGCGTGGGCGCGCATGGTTTCCTGCATCAGCTGGCGCAGGTCGAAGGGGATGCTTTCCAGCGTCAGCATGCCCGCCTCGATCTTCGAGAAATCGAGGATGTCGTTGATGATGCACAGCAGGGCGTCGGCCGAGGCCTTGACGATTTCCAGGTACTTGCGCTGGTGGCCATCGAGCTCGGAATCGAGCACCAGGTCCGTCATGCCCAGGATGCCATTCATCGGCGTGCGGATTTCATGGCTCATGTTGGCCAGGAATTCGCTCTTCGAGCGGCTGGCCGACTCGGCCGCTTCCTTGGCCAGCAACAGGGCCCGTTCGGCCGCCTTTTGGCTGGAAATGTCGACCAGGGTGCCCACCAGGCCGTGCAGGCTGCCGTCGGACTTCAGCAGGGTTGCCTTGCTGAACAGCACGTCGACCTGCCGCGTGCCGGCGGTCAGCCGGTCTTCATACGTCTGGTTGCCCTTGTCGAGCATCAGGCGCAGGTCCTGCCGCGCCACCAGCTGCGCTTCCTGCGGCGGCAGGATGTCGGCCGCCGTCATGCCCAGGATATCCGCTTGCGCGAGCTGGAAGAAGGCGCAGAAGGCGCGGTTGGCGCGCAGGTAGCGGCCCTGTACGTCCTTCAGGTACAAGGGGATAGGGATGGTTTCGATCAGTGCGTCGACGAAATTGAGGTTGTGCCGCAGCTCGCGCGCCGCCAGGCGCCGCTCGGTGATGTCGGTGAGGCTGCCGGTGATGCCGGCCAGGCGCCCCAGGCCGTCGCGTTCGGCGCGTGCGCACACGTCGATCCAGCGCACGTTGCCATCGCTGGTGACGTAGCGCGCTTCATGGCGCATGCTGTCCACCTGGCCGTCCAGCAGCTGGGCCAGGCCGGCGGCGGCGCGCTCGCGGTCACGCACATCGACGAATTGCAGGATACGCTTGCCCAGGCTGTCGGCGATGGAAAAACCGGTGATGGTGTGCCAGGCGGGGTTCAGGAAGGTCCAGGCGCCGTTCAAGTCGGTGCGGAAGACCACTTCATTGAGGCTGTTGACGACGTTGCGGTATTCGCGCTCGCTTTTCGCGATGGTCTCGGCCATGCGCTTGCTCTCGCTGATTTCCGTGCGGATGGCGATGTACTGGTATGGCTTGCCGGCCGCATCGAGGAAGGGCACGATGGTGGCGTCCACCCAGTATTGGCCGCCATCCTTGGCATGGTTGCAGATTTCGCCATGCCAGACCTGGCCGGCGGTAATGGTCTGCCACATCTGCGCAAAGAAGGCGTCCGCATGCGTGTGCGAGTTGATCAGGCGGTGCGTCTGGCCGACCAGCTCTTCGCGCGCGAAGCCGCTGATGGCGCAGAACTTGTCGTTGACGTAAATGATGGCGCCGCTCGTGTCGGTGATGCTGACAATGGCGTGCTGGTCCATCGCAAAGCGCTGGTTCTGCAGTTCGATGCGGCGCAGTTCCTGCTGCGCCACCAGTTCGGCCAGCAGCACCGACAGGCCTTCGATGTCGCTTTCCTGCGGCAGGCGCAGGCCGGAATCGTCGTTGTCGAGCAGGCGCACGGCCGCCACGCGCAGCGACTGGATCACGCGGTTGCGGCTGGCCAGTTCCGTGCGCAGCAGGTCGTTGGTCATGCTCAGTTCCGTCGAACTCAGTTCCAGGCTGCGCGAGCGCAGATCCAGGTCGCGTTCGGACTGGTCGTAGGCGCTGTCGATGCGCAGCAGCAGGGCCGGCAGGCCAGCCAGGAAAGCGGCCAGTTCGGGCGGCGTGCCGGCCTGCGCGCTCAGTGTCTGCGCCTGTTCCAGCAAGGCGGCGCAGGCGCTTTCCGAGTCGATATTGCAGACGCGGTTCAATTGGCGGGCGAGGGTGCGGTTCATGCTTCGCTCAGGACGGTGACGGTCATCGTCTGGTTATGCAGCTGGCAGGTGCCATGCGGCTGGGCGATGCCGATTTCGCCGTTGGAATAAAAACCGGCGATGCAGGCCGCGCCGCCCAGCAGGTCGGCCACGGCTTCGACCTCTTCCTCGACCCGGTCGCCCATGACCAGCTTGCGCCCCACGCAGCTGACCAGCAGGGCCAGCTGGTCGCCCGCCGCGTCGGCGTGGGCCTGGACGCCGCGCGCGGCCGTTTCTGCCCCGTCGATCAGCCTGTTGGTGCTCGAATGCATCAGTTTCAGGTACCCGTCGGCGAGGATGTCGCCGGCCAGGGTCAGCGAACCCTGTTCCTCGTCGACGGCGAGGATGGTGCGGAAGACATTGCTTTTTTCGTGCGCGGCCGTCAGCATTTCAAAGGGGAACAGCAGCCCCGAGCCGGGCAGGTCGCGCGCATAGTCGCCCAGGTACAGCTTGTAAATGTCGAGTGCGCGCGCGCCGTCCAGGCCATACAGCACATTGTCGACGCAGCGCGTCACCTTGCGCGCCGGACCGAACGCTTCCCAGCCCGCATGGCTGCCGTAGCCGAGACGGATGCGCTCGCCGTACAGGCCGACGGCGACGATGGTGTTGTCGGCCGCGCCGCGCGGACCCAGGGTCCAGGTCTGGCGGAAGGCGCCGCCGTCGGCCGCCAGCCCGCCGGACACCGTCACGCCCGGCGGCAGGTTGGCCTGCAAGCCGGCGATGAGGGCGCTGCCATTGATGGCCACGCCCGTGCCCAGCATGAAAACGGCCGCCAGGCCGTCCTGCGGCAGCGCCTGCGCCAGGCGCTCGCCCGTGTCGTGCGAATCGGCCATGTCGCAGATGATGGCGTCGGCGATGACCACCGTCGTGTGCTCGAAGCCGATGGCGGTGATGACGCAGCTGTCGTCGTAGACGCGCTTGCCGGCGATCTCCCCGGCCGTGGAACAGCCGGCGATGACGGCGCCGGGCATCTGGCGGCGCAGCGCCGCCGTCAGCTCGGGAGTGGCAAAGTAGGCGCAGGCGCCAAAGGCCAGCACCAGCTGCGGTTGCATGGCGGCCAGGGGGGCCAGGGCGGCATCGAGGTCGGCATGGTTTTTCAGGATCAGTTGTTGCACGCGCATGGCAGGTTCCTCGCTTACAGTGGGTGGGCGTGGTGATGGATGGGGTCGGGCAGGCTGTCGCGGATGGCGAGCACGTCGTTCCAGGCGCCCAGGAAGGCGTCGATGCAGCGCGGGCAGAAATGGCTGCCCTTGTTCTCTTGCAGGAACTGGCGCGCCTGGGCCAAAGGCCAGGCGGGCTTGTACGGGCGCTCCGAGCTCAGTGCGTCGAAGACGTCGGCCACGGCCACGATGCGCGCCGACAGCGGTATCTGGTCGCCCGCCAGGCCGCGCGGATAGCCGCTGCCGTCGTATTTCTCGTGGTGGCCGCAGGCGATTTCCTCGGCCAGGCGGATCAGCGGCGAATCGCTGCCGGCGAGGATCTGGCCGCCGATTTCCGCATGCTGGCGCATGATGGCCATTTCCTCGGGATCCAGCCGCCCCGGCTTGAGCAGGATATGGTCGGGCGTGGCCAGCTTGCCCACGTCGTGCATGGGCGCCGCCTTGAGCAGCAGGTCCTGCCATTGCGCGTCGAGACCCAGTTCCCTGGCGATCAGCTCCGAGTAGCGGGCCATGCGCATGATGTGGCCGCCCGTTTCGGGATCGCGGAATTCGGCCGCCCGCGCCAGGCGCGCGACCAGTTCCATCTCTCTGGCGGTGACGTTGGCGATGGCCTCGGCCACTTCGTGTTCGAGCAGCTTGGCGCGGTCGGCCAGCATGGTTTGCGCCGTGCGCAGGGCCAGCAGGTTGCGTACGCGCAAACTGAACTCGATGGTGTCGATGGGTTTGGTGAGAAACTCCGTCACGCCCAGCGAAAAGGCTTGCTTGCGCACGGCGCGGTCGTTCTCGGTGGTCACCATGATGATGGCGATGTTGGCCATGCCCGGCATCTTGCGGAAAATGCTGAGGAATTCATTGCCGGACAGGCTGGGCATCCGGTAATCGAGCAAGACCAGGTCCGGCACGTTCGATTCGCACCAGTACAGCGCGTCGATGGGATCGTTCATGCAGACCGGTTCGGCGGCGCTGGCCTTGCGCGCCAGGGTCGCCAGCAGGCTCAGATTGGTATCGTTGTCATCGACGATCAGGATGCTCATGGTGTCTCCGGCGGGGCGGGTTCGGGTGGTGGCGGGGCTGGTGGCTGGCTCAGGCCGCCAGTTTTCCGCCGGCGTGCATGCCCATGCCCGACAGCAGGCTATCCATGTCGAGCACGATCAGCATGCGCTCGTCCAGGGCGCCGATGGCCGTCACGTGGCCGGCCATGGCCGAGCCGTGCAGCTGCGGCGGCGGCTTGATCTGCGCCGGCGCCAGCGGCACCACGTCGGCCACGCGGTCGACCACGATGCCGGTGGCGCCATGCGCGAAGATCAGGATGATCACCACGGTCGAGGCGTCGTAAGCGGGTTCGGCCTGGCCCAGCGCGATGCGCAGGTCGACCAGCGGCACGATGCTGCCGCGCAGGTGGATGAAGCCCTTGAGGAAGGCGGGTGCGTTGGCGATGCGGGTGACGGCGCCGTAGCCGCGGATTTCCTGCACCAGGCCGATGTCGATCGCATATTCCTCCTTGCCGAGTCCGAAGACCAGCAATTCCCGGGCGTCCGCTTGCGCCAGCTGGCTCGCTGCTGCGGCATGTGTCGTGATGGTTTCCATGTGCTTGCTCCTGTCAGGTGCTGCGGGGTGAATGAAACGGCGGAAATGGCCGGGTACTCAGGCTTGCTCGATGCGGTTGCGGCCATTGTTCTTGGCCTGGTACAGCGCGGCGTCGGCTTGCATGAAGCCCGCCTTCCAGTCGCCGTTCTCGGGCAGCGGCGCCAGGCCGATGCTGATGGTCACCGGAATGGACAGCTTGCCGAACTCGAAATGCGTCTCTTCCACGGCGCGGCGGATGCGTTCGGCCACCTGGCAGGCCATGCTCATGTGTTCGTATGCGGGAACAGGAAACCGAATTCCTCGCCGCCCACGCGGGCGACGACGTCCGAGGCCCGCGCCTGGAACTGGAACACGGCGGCGATGGCTTGCAGGACGGCATCGCCGGCGGCATGGCCATGCTGGTCGTTGACGTGTTTGAAGAAGTCGATGTCGGCGATGCCGATGGCCAGTGGGCTGTGGGCGCGCCGGGCCCGCGCGGCGGCACGCACGGCTTCGACCTCGAAGGCGCGGCGGTTGGGCAGATGGGTCAGCGGGTCGCTCAGGGCGATGCGCTGCAACTGCTGCCAGCGGGCCGCATTCTGCTGTTCGAGCGTGCGCTCGCGGCGCTGGTCGATGAAAAAGGCGCCCATGTAGTTCTCGTCGCCGAGCTTGCCCAGGTCCATGGCCTTGAGCACGAT
The DNA here is from genome assembly GCF_056037845.1 of Janthinobacterium sp. TPC_1. Taxonomy (NCBI): domain Bacteria; kingdom Pseudomonadati; phylum Pseudomonadota; class Betaproteobacteria; order Burkholderiales; family Oxalobacteraceae; genus Janthinobacterium; species Janthinobacterium sp. TPC_1. The sequence goes on from NZ_CP195157.1 coordinate 4,449,557, forward strand.
GGGCAGCATGGAGCCGTCGTGGTGGCGAATGGCGAAATGGCGTTTGTGCCCGAGTACCCTGGACTTCTTTTCGCCGGCCAGATAGGCGCCGATCTGCGCGCCATGCTGCTCGCGCACGGCGTCCGGCAGCAGCGCCTCGATCTGCCGGCCCGCCAGGCTGCCCTGCGCATAGCCGCTCAGCGCATACATGGCGTCGTTCGCATACTGGATGCGTGAAGCGGCGTCGATGATGACGGCGGCGTCTTCTGCTGCGTCGAGCAAGCGCAAGGCCAGGACTTTGTTCATGCGTATCTCCCCTACATAGGTGCGGATTTCCCGGGTGGCGAAAGTGACGATGTCGTCGCATCGTTTTTGTTTTCCCATGTCAATCATCATACCTCAAATAAAATAGAATGCAATGAATTTCATGATTTTAATGATTTGTGTTTGCCGCGCAACTGCCGTCTTGTTGGCGATATTACCTCGTGGCGCCGTATTTTTCCTCTGTCGAGACGAAAATCTATCCATTTGTCACCATTTCAAAAATGACAAATTCGTTTAAATTTTCATTTAAATGTTGTAATTGGTTAAATCATGGAGCAAAATGAATTTGATTTAAATCAAAAAGAGGGCAAATAGAGGCAAGTTGTTGGCAAGGCGCCTCTCGCCACTTGTCAGGATCTGTGCAGGAAAGAGCAGTGTTGTTCAGACCAGGGCGCGAGCCCGCTTCTTTTCGGGTGGCGCCGCCATTCGCTTGTGTAGGATAGGGAGACAGAAATGCGTACAAATATGCCGGTAACGAACAGGGAATATGTGCTTCATGATGGTCAGACGGTGGTATCGAAGACTGACCTGAAGGGCAACATCACCTATGTCAACCAGGATTTCATCGATATCAGCGGCTTTTCGGCCGAGGAGCTGATCGGCGCGCCGCAAAACATCGTGCGCCATCCGGATATGCCGGCCGAGGCCTTCGCCGACTTCTGGCGCACCATCAAGAGCGGCAAGGCATGGACGGGCATGGTCAAGAACCGCTGCAAGAATGGCGATTACTACTGGGTGGAAGCGAATGCCGCGCCGATGCTGGAAAACGGCCAGATGGTGGGCTACACCTCGATCCGCGTGAAACCCAGCCGGGAACAGGTGGCCGCCGCCGAGCAGGCATACCAGGCCATCAAGCAAGGCAGCACGACGCTGGAAGTGCGCGAAGGCGTGGCCATGCACCGCTCGGTCCTGCGTCGCCTGAACCCGCTGGCGCAGCTGACGCTGCGCGCCCGGATGTCCCTCGTGTTCGGCTCGCTGGCGCTGCTGTTCGTTGCCGCGCCGGCCATCTCCTACGTGGCGTCGGGACACGCCGGCATGCCGATGCTGTTCAGCACTCTCTGCGGCGTGGTGTCGTGCGCGGCCGGCGGCTACACCTTGCAGCGCGCGGCCGTGGCGCCGCTGGAGCGCATGCGCGGCGATATCGAGCGCATGAGCGCGGGCGACCTGTCGGGCAGCATCAGCGCCAGCGGCAACGACGAATTGACGGCGGTGGCGCAGGCGCTGCGCGTCCTGCAGACGAACGTCAAGCTGCTGGTCGGGCAAATCAAGGAATCGACGGGCGTAGTGGGCCGCGCGCGCGGAGGAAATCGCCGCAGGCAATGCGAACCTGTCGCGGCGCACGGAGTCGCAGGCCAGCGCGCTGGAAGAGACGGCGTCGTCCATGGAAGAACTGACCGGCACGGTCAGGCAGAATGCCGACAATGCGCGCGAGGCGAACCGCCTCGTCAGCACCGCCTCCGAGACCGCGCACAAGGGCGAGCAAGCCATGTCGCAGGTGATTGCCACCATGGGCTCGATCCAGGACAGCTCGCGCAAGATCGTCGACATCATCGGCGTGATCGACGGCATCGCCTTCCAGACGAATATCCTGGCCCTGAATGCGGCTGTCGAGGCGGCGCGGGCCGGGGAGCAGGGGCGCGGCTTTGCCGTGGTGGCGTCCGAGGTGCGCAGCCTGGCGCACCGCTCGGCACAGGCGGCCAAGGAAATCAAGGTGCTGATCGGCGATTCGGTGGACAAGGTGGGGGCGGGCAGCCGGCTGGTGCAGGACGCCGGCAAGACGATGGGCGATATCGAGCAGTCAGTCGGTGCGCCAGGTGGCCGGCTACATGGCGGACATTACGGCGGCCAGCCAGGAGCAGAGCGAGGGTATCGAACAAATCAACCAGGCCATCACGCAGATGGATGACGTGACGCAGCAAAATGCGGCCCTGGTCGAGCAGGCCGCCGCCGCCGCGGCCGGCATGCAGCAGCAGGCCGTGCAACTGGCGACGCTGGTCGATTCCTTCCAGCTGGTGCGCAGCGTGGCGGCCGGCGTGGCGGCCCGGCCGGCAGCCAGGGCTGCCGCGCCGCGCAAGCAGTTATCAGTGACGAGCCTGTTGAAACCGCAGCTGGCGTGATGCCGCGGCAGGCGCTGGCGCTGGAAAAGCCCGCTTACACCGCCTGGCTGACGGAGTAAATCAGCAAGCCGGCCAGGCCGCCCACGATGGTGCCGTTGATGCGGATGAATTGCAGGTCGCGCCCGATGGCCAGTTCGATGCGCTCGCTCATTTCATCCTTGCTCCACGAGTCCAGGCGGGCGGCGATGAAGGCGCCCACCTCGCCCCGGTAGCGCCGTACCAGCGAGCCGCTGCCGGCGACGATGGCGTCGTTCAGCCATGCCCGCGCCGCCTTGTCCTCGCCCAGCACCTGGCCCGTGTTGCGCGCCAGGCCGGCAATCGCTTGCGCCAGCACGGGGGCGTCGGCGTGCAGGTCGGCCAGCACGCGCGCGCGGATGGCGTCCCACAGCTCGCCCAGCATGGCTTGCACCGTGTCGCTGGCGATCAGCTGCAGCTGGTAGCGGCGCACCGTTTCCTGCCACTGCGGGTCGGCTTTCAGGTGCAGCGCGCTGTCGGCGATCCAGCCGGCGATGCGCTGGCGCAGCGGGTGGGTCGGGTCGATGCGCACGGTCAGGGCGAATTTTTGCAGCGAGGCGATCATGCGCGGCTCATACGCCTTTACGGCTTTCTTGACCAGCGCGTTTTCGATCTGGAAGGCGCCCAGCACGAAGTCGCCGATGGCCGTGTGGTGCGCCTCGTCGTCCAGGTAGGCGGCACTGCGGTCGAGCAGGAAGTCCAGCAGTTCCTGCGGCTTGCCATCGGCGATCAGCGCATCGATGCAATCGGCCGCCACGTCCGATACATTCAGCTGGCCCAAGTAGCCGCTGGCCTGTTCGCGCAGCAGGCGCCCCAGCTGCTCATGGTCGGCCATCGCCAGCAGCTGTTTCGCCACGCCGGCACCGGTCATGCCCAGCTGCCGCGCGTGGGCCTCCTCACGGAGCCAGGCGCCCAGGCGGGCGGCGGGATCGGCTTGCGCGATGCGCTCGGCGATGCCTTGTTCGGTAATGAAATGGTTTTCCACGAAGGCGCCCAGGCTGCGGCCGATGTCCGCCTTGCTGTTCGGGATGATGGCCGTATGCCACAGGGGGATGCCCAGCGGGTGGCGGAACAGGGCCACGACGGCGAACCAGTCGGCGATCGCGCCCACCATGGCCGCTTCGGCAAACGCTTCCGCATAGCCCCAGGCGGGGTGGCGGCCCCCCCTTTGCGAGCGGGCCACGGCGAAGACCAGCGCGGCCAGCAGCAGCAAGCCGGCGGCCAGCCACTGCATGTTGCGCAGGCGCGCGCGCTTGAGCTGGTCCGTGCTCTGGTCCAGCTGTGCGATGAGGTCTGGGGATGGTTGCATGGATGGCGGCCTGCAGGGTTGCGAGACCGCCATCTTAACTGCGGCAGCGACAGGATGTGTCGCTGCACGGGACTTTTTACTGCTGCGGGTGCAGCAGCGAACGGCGGCGCGCGTAGCCGAAGTAGATGGCCAGACCGATCACCAGCCAGATGGTAAAGGCCATCCAGGTGACCCAGCTGAGGAAGCTCATCAGGCCCACGCACAGGATCACGGCCAGCGCCGGCACGAACGGCACGCCGGGGCAGCGGAAGGCGCGCGGCAAGTCGGGACGCTTCTTGCGCAGCACCACCACGGCAATCGACACCATGGTGAAGGCGGCCAGGGTGCCGATGTTGATCAGCTCGGCGAGGATGTTGAGCGGGATCGTGGCGGCGATCAGGCCGAAGACGATGCCGACCAGCCAGGTGGCGAAGAATGGCGTGTGGAAGCGCGGGTGCACGGTGGACAGGCGCTTGGGCAGCAAGCCGTCGCGCGACATGGCGAAGATGATGCGTGTCTGGCCGAAGGCCATCACCAGGATCACGGTGGTCATGCCGAGGATGGCGCCCAGGTCGACGAAGCCGGCGATCCAGTTTTCGCCCGCATACTGCAGGGCCAGCGAGACGGGATGGTCGACGCCGAGGAATTTCTGGTACGGCACGATGCCCGTCATGATGGCCGAGACCACCACGTACAGTACGGCGCACACGGCCAGCGAACCGATGATGCCGATCGGCAGGTCGCGCGACGGCTTCTTGACTTCCTCGGCGGCCGAGGTGACGGCGTCGAAGCCGATGAAGGCGAAGAACACGAGGGCGGCGGCGCTCAGCATGCCGTGGTAGCCGAACGGCATGTAGGGCTGCCAGTTGGCCGGCTGCACGTGGCGCGCGCCGAAGATGATGAACAGCAGCACCACGCCCACCTTGATGGCCACCATGATGTTGTTCAGGCGCGCCGATTCGCGCACGCCCCAGCCCAGCATGGCCGTCAGCAGCAGCATGATGACGAGGGCCGGCAGGTTGATGAAGGTCGTCACGCCGGGCAGGGCGCCCGGCGCGGCCGTCAGGGCCACGGGCAGGGCGATGCCAAAGCCCGACAGCAGCGACTGGAAATAGCCGGACCAGCCGACGGAGACGGCGGCCGCGGCCAGCCCGTACTCGAGCAGCAAGTCCCAGCCTATCATCCAGGCGGCCAGCTCGCCCAATGTCGCATAGCTGTAGGTGTAGATGGAGCCGGCCACCGGCACGGTGGAAGCGAATTCCGCATAGCACAGGGCGGCGAAGCAGCAGGCGACGGCCGCCACGACGAAGGACAGCGACAGGGCGGGGCCGGCCGTCAGCGCACCCGTGCCGGTGAGTACGAAAATGCCGGTGCCGCCGACGATGGCGCCGATGCCCATGAGCACAAGGTCGAACGGTCCCAGCACCTTGGCCAGGCCTCCCGGCTTCTTGCTGTGGGCAATCATGTCATCCAAATTCTTGGTTCTAAATAAGCTCACTGTGTCTCCTGGTGGTTTTTGTCATGGCGCCATTGCCGCCTCGTGAGTAGCACGACGCAGCCAGATTCTAGCCCACGCGCCCGTGATTCCAGAAGGAAAACCGTACATTGCCGTGCGCGCCCGCCCTGTCAACTTGCGAAACAGGCAAAAAAACAGCCCCGGATGTGGGCCGGGGCTGGAAAGGAGACTGCTACAAATGGTTACTTTGGCTTACCTGGAAAAGTGCGCTTCGATCTCTTCCAGCGTCTTGCCCTTGGTTTCGGGGAGCAAAAACGCGGCCGCCAGGAAATACAGCACGGTGCAGCCGGCGCCGAAGAAGAACAGTGTCGAATAGCCATGCAAGCCGACGGTGGGCAGGAAGATGGCGGCGATCACCGTCGAGACGAACTGGTTCACCAGCAGGGCGATGCTCATGCCGTTCGAGCGGATGCGCGTCGGCATCAGCTCGGACAGGGCCAGCCACACGCACACGCCCGGTCCCACGGCAAAGCTGGAAACGAACACGCAGATGGCAATCGCCACCAGCCAGCCATGCGTGGACGAGGGCACGGGGCCCAGGCTGGCCTTCTCGATGCGCAGCGGCGCTTCGCGCCCGGCGGCCGGGTCGGCGAAGGGGTTCAGGTGCAGCTTGCGGAAGAACACGCCGATCACGCTGTCGGCCTGCACGGCGTCTTCGCGGGCAATGCTGACCTGGCGCAGCACGGGATCGTCGCTGCGCACGCTTTTTACGTTGGTAAAGGGGCCATAGGCGTAGGCGATGGTCAGCTGCTGCGGCGTGCCGTCGGCCGCCGCGCCCAAGGCCGTCAAGGTGGCCGCATCGAGGCGCACGGCCAGACCGTCGTGCTGCACCTGGGCGGCGATGGCGGGGCGCACGTCGGCCAGGTGCGCTTCGGCGCCGCGGAACAGCAGGCCGGCCGCCAGCAGCGAGACGACGATACCGCCCGTGCCCAGCATCAGCAGGAATTTGCGGCCCTTGCGGTCCACCAGCAGCACGGCCACCACCGTCATCACGGCGTTCAGCACTTTCAACAAGACGTCCGCCATGTTGGCCGAAGCGCCCGACAGGCCCGCCTGGTTCAGGATATTGACGACATAGGCGAGGATGGAATTGATGCCTGTCGCCTGCGTGCAGGCGAGGATCAGGCAAGCGAGCAGGAAGGGCAGCACGTAGCGGCGGCTCAGCAGCGGGTCTTTCGCCTTACCGCTGGCCTTGGCCGCGTTTTCCGGCGTGTCTAGCATCTCGCGCAACTCGATGTCGGCGGCGGCGGCCAGGCGCGTGCGCAGCAGCGACTGGCGCGCCTGCTCGATGCGGCCCCGTTGCGCCAGCCAGCGTGGCGACTCGGCCAGCAGCAGGGCGCCGATGGTAAACACGAGGCCCGGCGTCAGGCAAACCCAGAAGATGCTGCGCCAGGCGTGGTCCTTGGCGGTAAAAATGGCGGCGATGCGGCCCGCTTCCGGCAAGGCTTGCGCCGCCTGCGTGGCCGTTTCCACCGTCTGCGCCTGCAGCAGGCCGATCAGGGCGGCGGCCACCAGGCCGATGGTCAGCAGCAACTGGAACAGGGCGGCCCCGCGTCCACGCTGTTGCGCGGGCAGGCATTCGGCCAGGTACAGGGGCACGACGACGCCGATCAAGCCGCCGCTGATGCCTTGCAGCAGGCGGCCCAGCAGCAGCGGCGTGTAGCCGTCGGCCAGGGCAATCAATGGAATGCTGGCGCTAAACAGGGCGCCGGCCAGGAACATCACCCAGCGCCGGCCCAGGATATCGGCCAGGGCGCCGGCGAACAGCGACGACAGGACTGAACCCAGCAGCACGGCGGCGACGATAAAGCTCAGCTGCTGGGCCGTCAGCTTCCAGGCCACCGAGGCCGTCGATTCCAGGTAGGGCAGGGCGCCGGCGATGATGCCGATGTCTATGCCGTACAGCAATCCCCCCATGCCGGCAATAAATAGCAGGTAGCGCATGGCCCACACGGGGGCCTTGTGTGACGTGTCGTGCATGGTAACTCCGGGACGGGGTTGAGGTTGGGGGCTGGGTCTAGAGACGGAATCTAGCGGGTGGAAAGATCGATGGCCGCGCCTTCGACGAAGACGGACACTGGCTGTAATTGGGGATCGAGGACGACGATATCGGCCCAGGCGCCGGGTGCCAGGCGGCCCCGTTCGGATTCGCCCAGGTAATCGGCCGGGTACAGCGATAAACGGTTCGAGGCGTCGGCCAGGTCCAGGCCCAGCTCGACGAAATTGCGCAGGGCCTGGTCCATGGTCAGTACGCTGCCGGCCAGCGATCCCGTGGCCAGGCGCACGCAACCCAGGCATTTGTAGACGCGCTGCGTGCCCAGGCCGTATTCGCCATCGGGCATGCCGGTGGCCGAGGTGGCGTCCGTCACGCCGTACAGGCGAGGGATGGCGCGCAGGGCCGCGCGCAGGGCGCCCTTGGCCACGTGCTGCAGGTCGGGGATGATTTCCGCGTATTCGGCATGCGCCAGCGCCGCGCCCACCATGCCGGGGTCGTAGTGCGTCATGCCCGTCATGCCGTTGTACAGGTGGGTAAAGCCGGAGACTCCGGCCTGCAGCGCCGCCAGGCCTTCGTCATACGTGCCGGCGCTGTGGCCGATCTGCACGCGGATGCCCATCGCCGCCAGTTGCGGGATCAGTTCCAGGTGGCCGGGGATTTCCGGCGCCATGGTGAGCACCTTGATGGGGGCGAGGGCGTGGAAGCGCTGCACCAGCGCCAGGCTCGCTTGCACCACGTCGGGCGGCTGCGCGCCCAGGCGGTGCAAGTTCAAAAACGGGCCTTCCAGGTGCACGCCCAGCATGCGCGCGCCGTTGGCCGGGCGCTCGGCGATGACGCCGGCCAGCCCTTGCAGGGCGCGCACGATCGACGGCTCCTTCGCCGTCAGGGTGGTGCCCAGCAGGGCCGTGGTGCCGTGGCGCGCATGCACCCGCGCCACGGTGGCGCCCGCGTCACCGGCCTCCATGATGTCGACGCCGGCCGCGCCATGCACGTGCAGGTCGATGAAGCCGGGCAGGATGGTCAGCGCGCTGTCGGCGGCAGGGTCTTCTTGTATCTGGACGATGCGCTGGTCAAAAGTGATGGTGCCCGTGATCCAGCCAGATGGGGTAAGGATTCTGCCGCTCAGCATGTGTTATTCCGCTATAAAAAGTTCGATGCCCAGCTTGTGCAGCCCTTCGCGGTATTCCTGGCTGATGCTGGCATCGGTGATGACGGTATCGACGCGGTCCAGTTGCACGATGCGGTGCAGGCTGACGCGGCCGAACTTGGAGGCGTCCGTGAGGACGATGATTTTCTTCGCCCGTTCCACCATCTTGTGGTTCAGGCTTGCTTCCGCTTCGTGGTGGGTGGTGACGCCGAACTGCAGGTCGAAGCCGTCCACGCCCAAAAACAGTTTGTCGAAGCTGTAGGCTTGCAAGCAGGTTTCGGCCTGGCTGCCCTGGATTGACAGCGACTGCTTGCGCAGCAGGCCGCCCGTGAGGATCAGGTCCACGCCGGGAGCGTCGGCCAGCTCCCACGCGATGTTCAGGCCATTCGTGGCCACCGTCACGCCAGTCGCATCGCGCAGATGGCGCGCCAGCGAGATGGTGGTGGTGCCCGAGTCGATGATGATGTTGTCGCCCGGTTCCACCAGCCGCGCCGCATACGCGCCGATGCGCTCCTTCTGCTCGTGGTTGATGGCATCCTTCTGGCGTATCGTGTGCTCGGGCGGCGGCGTGCGCGTCAGGGTCGCGCCGCCGTGGCTGCGCGTGGCCATGCCTTGCGCTTCCAGCGCATTCAAGTCGCTGCGGATGGTGACCGCGGACACGCCGAGCTTTTCCACCAGATCGGTCACCTGCACCGAGCCCTGCTGGGCAAGCATTTGGAGGATGGATTCACGGCGTTGGCTGGTATTTCGCATGGTGGCGGGCTCAGTAAAAAATGAAAATACCGAGCTTAACAGATTGCCGCTTCGGCAATGGCGGCCACTGCCGCATTGCGGTTGCAGGCGCGCGCATATTGCGCCAGCAAGCTGCCGATCTTGTGCTCGATCAAGGCCGGCGCCTCGGCTTCCAGGCTGCCCTGCACCACGGCCAGATACTGTTCCGGCAAATGCTGGCTCAGCAGCGGCAGCGGAATCGCCGCGGCGTCCAGGTTGGCCAGCAGCTTGCCGACGGCGGCCGCCACTTCCGGCTCGCCCCAGTAATAGCGGCAACGGTCGCTCAAGCCGTAGCGGCGCATCAGGCGCTGCTCGTCCGGCGTGCCCAGGTAATGCTTGATCCAGTTCTTCGGCTTGGCCACCATCACGTCGTCGAGCACCTGCATCAGCTGCGAGGTGGCGTGCGCCGGCAGCAGTTCTTCCTCGATCTGGCACAGGGCGAACAGCGCCTCGCGCAGGGCGAAGGTGGCGGCCGGGCCCACTTTCAGGATGGCGAAATGGTCGCGCACCATGGCGTGCAGGGCCGATTCGCGCTGGTAGTCGGTGGAATGGGCTTCGAACACGAGGCCGGGCTGCTCGGCGACGAAGGCCGACAGCTCGGCGGCGGCATCCGCATCGTAGTGCTGGATGCTGCTCTGGTCGAAATCGACGCCCGGCTGCACCACCATGGCGATGACGCGGCGCCATGCGTCGTGCAGGCCGTTGTCGAGGAAGGCGCGGCAATGCACGTCGAGGGTGCGGCGCGCGGCCTGTGGGCTGGTGACGGCGCCGGCCTGCGCCAAGGACGCTTCGCCGCCGGGAATCGGCACTTCCGTGCCGATCACGTAGACGGGCGGCGCGAAGCCGGCGGCGGCCGCCGCCGCTTCGGCGACGATGCACAGGCGCGCCGAACGGGCGGCCACGGTTTCATCATCGAGCTGCAGGGGGTCGTCGGCACAGCGCATGCTGCAATCGAGGTGGATTTTATGGAAGCCGGCCGACGCATACGCGGCGATCAGCGTTTCGGCGTGATCCATGGCGGTAGCCGCATCGAGGTGCTGCCAGGCGTTCGGACCCAGGTGGTCGCCGCCCAGCACCAGGCGGCTGGCGGGGAAGCCCTGTTCGCGGGCCAGCGCCAGCATGGTGTCGCGGAAAACGTTTGGTGTCATGCCCGTGTAGCCGCCGAACTGGTCGACCTGGTTCGACGTCGCCTCGACCAGCAGCACGGTGTCGTATTCGCTGGCCACGCGCATGGCGGCGCGCAGCACGCTCGGATGGCTGCAGCAGACGGCGTACAAGCCAACGCGCTCGCCGCGGCGGTGCGCCTTGATCACTTGCTGGATGGGCGACAGGGTAAAAGTCGGGTTTTCCGCTTGCTTCATCATGTTGACGCCTTTATATGTTGTCGTATCAAAAGGGCCGCGCCGCGCGCGCCGCCGGCGTCGCCAAAGCGGGGCGGCAGGATGGGCGGCACGTGCACGCCGGGGAATAAATGGCGCCTGACGGCCGCCGGCAGCTTGTCGTACAGGTGCGGCAGCTTGGACAGGCCGCCACCGAGCACGATGACGTGCGGGTCGTAGGCCAGCACCAGGCCGGCCAGCGCGTGACCCAGCACGTCGAGGTGCACGGCCACCGTGCGCTGCGCCACGGCGTCGCCCATGTTGGCGCGTGCCACGATGGCCAGCGTGGCCAGCGGTTCTGTGCCTTCGCCGCCGAAATGCGCATATAACTTGCTCATGGCGGGGCCGGAGACATAGCGCTCCAGGCAGCCCGCCTTGCCGCACGGGCACGGGTATTCGGTCAAGCCATGCTGCGCCAGCAGGGTGGCGGGCAGGCTCCAGTGGCCCCATTCGCCGGCCACGCCGTTCAAGCCGCGCAGCAGCTGGCCGCCCACGCAATAGCCGCCGCCCGCGCCCGTGCCGAGGATGGCGCCGAACATGCTGGCGGCATGGTCGGCCGCGCCGCCTTGCGCTTCCGACAGGGCGAAGCACTGGCAATCGTTGCCGATGGCGACAGGGCGTTGCAAGGCTTGCTGCAGGGTTTGCGCCACCAGGCGGCCGTTCAGGGCCGGCACGTTGGAACTGAGCTGGCGGCCGCTGGCGCTGTCGATCACGCCGGGCAAGCCGATGCCGACGGGCGCCGTCGTACCCAGGGCGGCGTCGCCGCGCGCCACCAAGTCGACGATCGCTTGCACGAAGGCGCTAAAATCGTCGCCCGGCGTGGCCACCCGTTCGCGGAACACCTCGGCCAGCGCGCCGTCGCGGTCGGCAAAGGCGACCAGCTCCATCTTGCTGCCTCCGATGTCGATGCCGTGGTAGCCGGCCGTGTGATTAGAATTGGTCATGGCCATAGATGGTGACGCCCTGCACGACACGGTTGACGATGCCGCCGGCGAATGGATTGTCGGGGCGCAGTTGCAGCAGCGCGGACTGGTGCAGCGCATATTGTTGCGCCATCAGCAGCCACAGCGGGGCCAGCCAGGCGTCGGGCCAGGCCGGAGCGTCGGCTGACAGGTCGCCGCCGATGCCTACCGTCAGGCACGCCTGCGCCACGCTGTCGCGCTGCAGTTCTTTCAATAGATCGTCTTCATACTGGCGCGCCAAGGGTTTGCTGCTGCGCAGCAGGATCACCAGGGACTCCGTGGTGACGGCCGATTTCGGGCCGTGGCGGAAGCCCAGCGCGGTATTCGCCATCGCCATCACGCGACCGCCCGTCAATTCCAGGATTTTCAATGCCGCTTCCTTGGCCAGCGCTTCCAGCGGACCGCTGCCCAGGTAGACGACGCGCTGCACGGGTGTTGATCCCAGCTCTGCCACGGGAGCCGACCAGTCGCGCAAGGCTTGTTCGCCCAGCTGCGCCAGGCTCTCCAGGCGCGCCACGTCGACGTCCTTGCCCAGGACCGACAGGGCCGCCAGCAGCATGCTGCTAAAGCTGCTGGTCATGGCGAAGCCGCGGTCGCAGCTGCCTTCCGGCATCAGCAGGTTAAAGGTACTGCTGTCGTTGGCGCCCTGGCGCGCCAGCTTGCCGTCCGCGTTGCAGGTGATATTTAAAAAGCGCGCGCCGGGCACGACCTGGCGCAGCAGTTCCACGGCCGCCAGGCTTTCCGGGCTGTCGCCGCTGCGGGCAAACGAGACGAGCAGGGTGGGCGCATCCGCTTCCAGGTACAGCTCGTGGTGCGTCAGCAGGGTGGTGGTGGCGATGGCGCGGATCTGCGCGGGCCAGGCCGCATTCAAGGTGTCGACGACGATTTCGCCCACATACGCCGAGCTGCCGGCGCCCGTCAGGATGACGCGCTGCGCGGGATTGGACAGCGCGTCGCCCAGGAAGGCGGCCAGGCTGGCTTGCTCGTTGCGCAAAATGCCGGCCAGCGCGCGCCAGATGGCCGGCTGGTGGGCGATTTCCTCGGCCGTGTGCAGGCCGCCGATGTCGCGCCAGGTTTGAATGTCACGCTGAAGAAGGGTAGTCATGGAGTGTCAGTAAAGTGTTTGTTGGAGAAAGCATAAATACTAAATTTCGAAAAGTCAAATACGAAAGTAAAACGAAAGTAAATTGTTTTGCAGCTTGCGAAATAATGTCGTCGTATTGGTGTTTTTCTGGACCGAAATCATGTTGCGGTGCCGCATGAAACACAGTCGTGCTGCCGCCTGTCGCTGAAATGCGACGATAACGAAAGTATGTTTTGTGACATTTTGGTGAAACGTAAGAAAAATGCGTCAATTCTGGGCGTTTTATTAATAAATTGCTGCTTTAACTTTCTTTTTGTTGACGATGTTTATTTTTCTTCTTAAAGTAATTTCATTGAATCACTTCTGAAAGCCAGCAGATGAAACCTCTCCCGCTTCCCCGCCGCGCCCTTGCCGCCTGTGTCCTCGCCGCCCTTGCCACCCTGGCTGTCCCTGGCTTGCAGGCCGCGCCCATCGGCAATCTGACAAGCCTGAGTGCCGTGCGTGCGGCCGACGTGGCCAAGGGCGAGGCGCTGGGCTGGGATCTGCGCAGCGACACGGGCATGCAGCTGCGTATCAGCCTGCCGCAGGCGGACGTGCTGCGCATTCAGGCGGGCGGCAAGGCCGGTTTGACGGGAGCGGGCGACAAGGCCGCGCCCATCGTCGTGGGCCAGCCGGCCGCGCAGGTGGCATATGAGATCAGCGAGCAGGCCGACCATATCCTGATCGGCACCGAAGCCCTGAGCCTGCGCATCGACCGCAAGCCCCTGCGCTTTACCTTGTACCGCAAGGGCGACGCAGTGCCGCTGTGGCGCGAAGTGCAGCCGCTGTCGCTCGACGACAAGCAGGGCGTGCAGGTGCTGTCGAGCCTGCCGGGTGAGCGCTATTTCGGCGGCGGCCAGCAGAATGGGCGCTTCGAATTCAAGGGCAAGCAGGTGCCCGTGTCGTATTCGGGCGGCTGGGAAGAGGGCGACCGTCCGAATCCCGCGCCATTTTTGATGAGTTCACGGGGCTGGGGCATGCTGCGCAATACCTGGTCCGACGGCAATTACGATTTGCGCGACAAGGAACAGATCTCGCTGCAGCACGCGGAAGGGCGCTTCGATGCGTATTTCTTCGTCGGCAAGGACTTGCGCGACGTCGTCGCCCGCTACACGGACTTGACGGGCCGCGCGCGCATGCTGCCGCGCTGGGCGCTCGAATACGGCGACGCCGACTGCTACAACGATGGCGACAACGTGAAAAAGCCCGGTTCCGTGCCGAAGGGCTGGACGGACGGCCCCACCGGCAAGACGCCGGACGTGGTGGAAAGCGTCGCGCGCCAGTACCGAGACCACGACATGCCGGGCGGCTGGATCCTGCCCAACGACGGCTATGGCTGCGGCTACACGAACTTGCCGGAAACGGTGAAGGGCCTGGCCGGCTATGGCTTCCGCACGGGCCTGTGGACGGAAAACGGCGTCGACAAGATCGCCTGGGAAGTGGGCCAGGCGGGCAGCCGCGTGCAAAAGCTGGACGTGGCGTGGACGGGCAAGGGCTACCAGTTTGCCATGGATGCGAACAAGTCGGCCTACGACGGCATCCTGAACAACTCCGACAGCCGCCCGTTTTTGTGGACGGTGATGGGCTGGGCCGGCATCCAGCGCTACGCCGTGGCGTGGACGGGCGACCAGAGCGCCAGTTGGGATTACATCCGCTGGCACATTCCGACCCTGATCGGCTCGGGCCTGTCCGGCCAGGCGTATGCGTCCGGCGACGTGGATGGCATCTTCGGCGGCAGCCCGGAAACCTATCTGCGCGACTTGCAGTGGAAAAGCTTTACGCCCGTGCTGATGGGGATGTCCGGCTGGGCCGCGGCCGAGCGCAAGCACCCGTGGTGGTTCGATGAACCGTACCGCGACATCAACCGCCGCTATCTGAAACTCAAGATGCGCCTCACGCCGTATATGTATACCCTCGTGCGCGAAGCGGAACAATCTGGCGCGCCGCTGGTGCGCGGCCTGATGTGGGATTACCCGCAAGACCCGGCGCCTACACGGAAGCGTATAAATATCAATTCCTGCTGGGCCGCGACGTGCTGGTGGCGCCCGTCTACCGCAGCCAGGCCGTCAGCGGCGGCTGGCGCAAGGGCATTCATTTACCGCAGGGCACGTGGTACGACTACTGGGATGGGCGCCAGGCCACGGCCGGCGCGAAAGGGCGCGACCTCGATATGCAGGTGACCTTGGACAAGCTGCCCGTGTTCGTGCGCGCCGGCGCCATCCTGCCCATGTACCCGGAAATGCTGTACGACGGCCAGAAGCCGAAGGATCAGCTGACGCTCGATATCTACCCGCACGGCGATTCCGAATACACCCTGTATGAAGACGACGGCAACACGCGCCAGTACCAGGGCGGCGCCTTCAGCCAGCAAGTCATCCGCATGCGCCAGACGGGCGGCGACGTGCAGGTCGACATCGGCGCCGTCGATGGCAATTACCAGGGCCAGGAAGCGCGCCGCGGCTATGCGCTGCGCATGCTGGCGGGCCCAGCGCCCGGCAGCCGCAGCCGTCAGGGCGGGCGAACGCCTGCTCGCGGTGTCCGCCGATCGTGCCGCCTACGACAAGGCGGTCGAAGGCTGGTATTTCGACGCGGCAGACAGGCAAGGCACCTTGCACGTAAAAGTGGCGGCGCAGGATATCCGCCAGTCCCTGGCCTTGCAGGTGGCCGGTGCGCAGGCCGTGGCGCGACTGGACGCCGACTTCCCCGCCGCGCCCGTGCCGGGCCGCGCCTTGCCGGCCGACGCCATGCAGGTGGTGGCGCGTCCTGCGGAAGAAAGCGGCTATCCGCTGGAAAACGCCTTCGACGGCAAGCCCGAGACGTGGTTCCGCACCGTGCGCAGCCCGTCCGTGAAAAGCGGTCCGCACGAATGGGTGATCGGCTTTACGGAACGGCGCCTGGTGGACGGCATCGAACTGGCGCCGCGCAACGACCAGCACTGGAAGCATGGCCAGGTGCGGGATTACGAAATCTACATCGGCGACAACAACGGTGAATGGGGCGCGGCGCTTGCGCGCGGCACCTTGAAACTGCAGGAAGGCAGGCAGACGATCAATTTCCCCGCCACGGCCGGGCGCTTGCTGCGCTTCCGTGTCATGAGCACGCAAAATCCGGAAGGCGATGGCGCGGCGTCCACCGACCCGATGGTGACGGCGGCGCAAACGGGCCCGGTGGCGCGCGCGTTCGACGCGGCGCTGGCCACCGACGTGGCGCCCGTCACCTTGTCCGCCTTCCGCGTGCTCGAGCACCGCGTGGCCGAAGGAGAAGAGGTGCAGCGCTACCTGTCGGACCTGGCGCTGCCGAAGAACATCGCGAAAGACCGGCCGGCCGGCAAGGCGGCCGAGATGCGCATGAACGGGCTGTGGTTCCGCAAGGGCCTCGGCGTGGGGCCTGCCAGCCGCATCGACTTGCAGCTGGCGGGTAACTGGAATCTGCTGCGCGCCGACCTGGGCGTGGACGATAGCTGCCGCAGCGCCGGCGGCTTGCAATTCCAGGTCTGGAGCGGTGAGCGGCTGCTGTATGACAGCGGCCTGGTCACGGCTCCCGGGGTGGTCAAACCCGAGATTGACGTGCGCGGCCTGAGCCACCTCAGTTTGCGCACCCTGGGCGCGCGCGGCGCCCACCCGGCCCAGGTCTGCGGCAACTGGGCCAACGCCGTACTGACCGGCACGGAAGGCGCGACAGTCAAGCCGCGCTAACCGCAATCACTTCATTTCACCAAATCGAGCCCCTCTTTGGACCGGGGAGGGGCTCTTGCAGCCTTACGAAAACAAATCACTTATAAAAGGGAGTCGGGAATGCACTTGAAAAAACTGATGGCCGCCATGGTGGCGGTAGGATTGTGCTCAACTGCGCTGGCATCAACGGCGCTGGCGGCGGAGGAGGAAAAACTGGCGCGCGTCGAAGTGACGGGCTCCAGCCTGAAGCGCATCAACGCGGAAACGGCGTCGCCCGTGCAGGTGATCAACGCCAAGCAGATCGAAAACATGGGCGCGCTCACCTTGCTGCAAGTGCTGGATAACTTGCCTGCGGCCCGTCCGGCGCAGCAGGACTTCCGCTCGATGTTCACGGGGTCCGACGGCGGCTCGCAGGCGAACTTGCGCGGCATGGGCGCGCAGGGCACGCTGGTACTGCTCAATGGCCGCCGCCTGTCGTTCTACGGCGCGCCGGCCGGCTTCCAGACCATGTTCGTCAATATCGACGCCATTCCCGCCGCCGCCATCGAGCGCATGGAAATCCTGACGGATGGCGCGTCGGCCGTGTATGGCTCCGATGCAGTGGCCGGCGTCATCAACGTGATCACCAAAAAATCGTATCAAGGCCTGGAAGCGCGCGCCAACGGCGAGTTTTCGCCTAGCGTGAAAGCCTATGGCGAGCGCCAGGCCAGCGTGCTGTATGGCCTGGGCGACCTGGCCAGCGACGGCTACAACATCTACGGTTCCGTCAACGTCTACCAGCGCGACCGCATCGCGCTGGCCGATACGTGGCAGAAGCGTCCTTCGTATTTTTATGCGAACAATCCCAATTTCATCCCGAACATGCGCGTGGGCGTGGGCAGTGAGCCGGGCGTGATGAATCCGGGGACCTTCTTTGTCTTCGACAAGGCCAGCAACAATGCGCGCACCCAGCGCGCCGCGCCCGGCTGCAACACCAGCATCACCGAAGCGTCGGGCACGCGCTGCGTGTGGAATGCGCTGCCCAACCAGCTCGACACTGGCCCCACCTCGGAGCGCGCCACGGCCTACCTGAGCGGCCGGCTGAAACTGGGCAACGACATGGAAGCGTTCGCGGAAGGCGCCTTCACCCACATCAAGATGCGTGGCGAGAATGGCCCGTCCAGCTTCAACAGCGGCAGCACGAACAACTGGTTCGCGCGCAACACGGGCAATACCCTCAATACCTTCGCCACGCCTTTCCTGAGTCCGAACAACGTCTACCTGAAGGGCAAGCTCGATGCCGATATGCTGGCCAAGATGGGCGGCGCGGCCGGCTTGAACTATCTGCTGCAGGATGCCACGGGCCACTTCGGCCAGAAGAACGTGGATGAAAACTACCGCGCGCTCGTCGGCCTGCGCGGCAGCATCGGCGGCGGCTGGGATTTTGAAACGGCGCTCAGCGTGGCGGGCAGCCATTCCACCCTGTTCCAGACGGCGAACATCAACATCAATGGCTTCAGGCAGGCGTTCGGCCCGTTCACCAAGGACCCCGTCAGCGGGCGCACGTATATCTCGGACAATCCCGCCTACAAGTTCGGCGAAATCAGCGAGGCCAATGCGGCGCTGGTGCGCGCCGCCTATCCGACCTTCGCCATCGAATCCTGGACCAAATTGATGACCTGGGACGCGAAGCTGGAAGGCACGCTGTTCAAACTGGGCGAGCGCGAAGTGCGCGCCGCTGTCGGCACCAACGTGATGCGCGAGAGCTTTCTCACTCCCGGCAACGCGGATGCGGCCAATGGCCTGATCACGCAGCAGGGCGGTTCCTGGTTCGATGGCAAGCGCACCATCGCCGCCGTGTTTGGCGAAGTGGTGGTGCCGCTCAGCGACACCCTGGAAGTCAATGCGGCCGCGCGCCTGGACAAATACCCGCATTTTTCCGCCAACCTGGCGCCCAAGCTGGGCGTGATCTGGCGCGCGCGGCCCGACCTGATGCTGCGCGGGACGTATTCGGAAGGCTTCCGCGCGCCCAACCTGGCTGAATCGGGCTCGGGCGGCGTCTTTGCGCAGGTGGGCGGCATCCGCGACACGGTGCGCTGCGATGAAACGAATGCCATGGCGCGCGCGCTGATGAAATCGAAGGTGGCGACGGACGCCGACCTGGGCAAGAGCCTGCTCAATTCGAACTGCTCGACGACGGTGGGCGGCCTGACGCCGCCGAACCAGAACCTGCGTCCGGAAAAGGCCAAGATTTCCACCGTGGGCCTGGTCCTGCAGCCGGCCAAGGACGTGAGCATCTCCATCGATTACTGGTTCATCAACCGCCGCGACGAGATCGTGCGCCAGGACTTCAACGAGCTGTTTACGGAACTGGTGGACAAGTATGGCCCGACCCTGGCTGGCACGCCCAGCGCCATCCGCAACGACCTGACGGACACGGACCGGGGCAATATGGCGGCGGTGGCGGCCATGTGCGCCAATCCCGCCAACGCGGGCGTGTGCGCGGGCGGCGTTCCCGGCTACTCGGTGGGCAACCTGGGCGGCTTGATCAACTCGTATTCGAACCGCGGCCGCACCCTGATGGACGGCGTGGACATCGATGCGCGCACGCGCTTTGCGCTCGGCGACTGGGGCAAGCTGAGTACCGGCATCGCCGCCACCATCCGCAAGCGCGACACCCACGACAGCGAAGACGGCAGCGACATCAAGGGCAATACCGTCGGCTACTACGATTCGCCGCGCTACCGCGCCACGGTCAATGCCGACTGGAGCTACCGCAACTTCGTCAGCAGCGTCTTCATCAACTATTCGGGCAAGACGCGCTGGGCCTATGGCCCGTGGGACAAGGACAACACGCCGGAAAACTGCACCGCCGCCTCGGTGGCGCTGCCGGCGGGCCAATGCAAGGGCGCGCCGTCGTACACGACGGTGAACCTGGCCTTCAGCTGGAAGCCGGTGAAGAACCTGGACGTGGGCCTGAACGTGAAGAACGCGTTCAACAAGCAGCCGTACTACGACCCGAACGGCTGGGAAGGCTACAACCATAGCCAGGACCTGTTCGGACGCCAGTTTGCGCTCTCGGCCAGCTACAAGTTCTTTTAAGGCGTGACGCCGCCCCGGCCTGCCTGCGGGCCGGGGTATTGCCATGAAAAGAAAAATACAATATTCCGAAATGCGCAATACGAAAGATAAACGTAAGTGAAAGGCGATTGGCCTGTCGTCTTTCGCGTTTTTCTCTCCCCATTACTGCGCGAATTATGCGCTTCCGACGGCCTCCTTGCGTGCGCGTGTATCTGTTACACCACGATAACGAAAGTTATCTGCGGCATTGTTCATTAAAGTGAAAGATAAATGGCATTTATTTGCTCGTTTTAGAGATAAATTTGCGTTATGGCTTTCTTTTTATTGACGATACTTATTTTTCTTTTTAAAGTATTCCCAAGAAAACGAAAATCAGCCGAAACGGACTGATTTCCCGGAAGGGACGGCTGCCTGGCTCTACCTTCCGACGCTCACCATAAAAATTGCATCCCCCCGACTTCGCCCTGGAGCGGGGAGGGCGCGCATAACCCTCGATATAGACGGAGAGACACATGCATACCACCCGACTCAAATTGCGCGACATCAGCCGCGCCGCCGCGATCGTGATCGCCCTGGCGGCCGGCGTGCCAGGCCAGGCCTGGGCACAGTCGAACGCCACGAGTACCATTTTCGGCGAAGTGAGCGCGCCCGCCGGCGCCACCGTGGTGCTGGAAAACCTGGCGACGGGCGTGCAGCGTACGCTGACGCCGGATACGTCGGGCCGCTATGTGGCCAACTCCATGCCGCCGGGCCGCTATGCGGTGTGCGCGTGCTGCGCGCCGGGTCGGTGGAAGCGTCGCAGGAAGTCGAAGCCCTGATCGGCGCGGGCGCGGAAGCGAACTTCGGCCCGGCCAGCGCGGCAGGCACTGTGGGCCAGGAGCAGACCGTCGTGGTGAAGGCGTCGCGCAATCCGATCGACGTATCGAACACGAACAATGGCGTGATCTTCACGGCCAAGGAATTGAAAGCGCTGCCAGTCGGCAACGATGTCGCCTCCATCGTGCAGCTGACGCCGGGCGTGGCGCGCGGCACCAACAGCGTGTATGGCAATGCACCATCGATCGGCGGCTCGGGCCAGTCCGAAAATGCGTTCTACGTCAACGGCTTCCCCATCACTAACCTCCTGACCCAGGTGGGCGCCTCGGAGCTGCCGTTCGGCGCGATCTCCAACCTGCAGGTGCTGTCGGGCGGCTACGGTTCGGAATTCGGCCGCTCCACGGGCGGCGTGATCAATATCACCACCAAGAGCGGCGGCAACAAGGTCGAATTCGGCGGCAAGGTCTCCATCATCCCACGCTCGCTGAAGGGCACGACGGAAAACCGGTATTACCCGAACACGGGCGCTAATCCGGAGACGGATGGCACCTTGAAGTACTGGAACCGCGATAACGGCAGCACCAGCAAGGTCGTCGGCTTGTACGGCAGCGGACCGCTGATCAAGAACAAGCTGTTCGCCTTTGTGGCGCTGGAACAGACGCGCACGGACGGCGGCGCCGTCGCCGGTGCGCGCGACGACCTGGTCGACAAGGTGCTGCCGAACGGCTGGCGCGAGAGCAAGAGCAAGGTTGACCGCATGATGGCCAAGCTGGACTACAACCTGACGGACGACCATCACTTTGAATATACCAAGCTGTATGACCGCACGACTACGGACAGCCAGAGCTATGGTTTCGACTATGCCACCTTGAAACGCAACAACGTGCCTGGCGGCGGGAGCGAGACCACCATCAACTGCTGCGGCTCGTCGGCCGCGCCGGGCGCGAATGTCGACATCTTCAAGTACACGGGCTACCTGACGGACAACCTGACGGTGACGGCGATGATGGGGCAGTCGCGCACTTCGCACCGCCGTACCCCGGAAGGCTACAATCCGCTGCTGGCGCAAACGTCGTCGAATGAATCGACCCAGGTGCCTGGCCTGACGTACACCAATCCGCAAACGGTGACCGGTACTCTGGTCGACCCGTCGTCGGAAGACCGCCAGAAGGCCAAGCGCCTGGACCTGGAATACAAGCTGGGCAAGCATTCGCTGCGCGGCGGCATCGACCGCATCGACGTGGAATCGAAAGTGGGCCTGAGCCTCGCCGGCGGCTACCGCTGGAGGTACGAGAAGGTCAAGGATCCGACGCTCCTGATCAACGGCGCCTTTGAAACGCCGGCCCAGGGCAACGGCTACGGCAAGGATGGCTATTACGTCAGCAAGGAATTGAACGCCAACCTGGCGCGTCCGACCAGCGTGCAATCGGCGCAGTACATCCAGGATCACTACCAAGTCACGGAACGGGTGCTGCTGGACCTGGGCCTGCGCCGCGAACAGTTCACCAACTACAGCACCGATGGCGTGGCCTTCATTTCGCAGCGCAACATGATCGCCCCGCGCCTGGGCGCCACCTGGGATTACCTGGGCGACGGCACCCTGAAATTCTTCGCCAACGGCGGCCGTTACCACTTGCCGGTGCCATCGAATTTGTCGAGCAACATGGCCAGCCCCTTCCTGGCCACCAGCGAGATGTTCACCTATACGGGCGTCGATCCCGTCACGGGCGCGCCGACGGGCCTGCACGCCATCAGCAAGCCGTATTCGGCCAACAACGCGTATGGCCAGAGCCGCGATGCGCGCGAAGTGACGGCCGTCGGCCTGAAGCCGCTGTCGCAGGATGAATTCTCGCTGGGCTTCGAACGCGCCCTGAGCAAGAAACTGGTGGTGGGCGCCAGCTTCCTGTACCGCAAGCTGAACGACACCAACGACGATGTCTGCGACGAGCGTCCGCTGCAGGCCTGGGCCACGCGCAACGGCGTCGACACGGGCAAGTGGAGCGGCTTCCAGTGCGCCATCATCAACCCGGGCCGCGACAACAGCCTGATGGTGGACTTTGACGATGGCAAGGGCCTGCGCCGCGTGGATATTTCGGCGGCGGAGTGGGGCAACCCGCTGCCATCGCGCACTTACCGCGCCTTGAACATGTTCATCGAGCACCCGTACACGAATGGCTGGTACGGCAAGCTGACCTACACCTTGTCCGGCCTGAAGGGCAATATGGAAGGCCAGACGGACAGCATCGGCGGCGGCGACGTGGGCCTGACGGTGAGCGACGACCACAAGGAATTGATGTACAACGCGTATGGCTACCTGCCGGGCGACCACCGCCACGCCTTCAAGGCGTATGGCTTCATGCAGGTCATCCCGGACGTGACGGTCGGCGCCAACCTGTCGCTGACCTCGGGCGCACCGCGCAACTGCATCGGCGCGCTGCCCGACAACCTGAGGTTCGAGAAAGATTACGACGATTCCTACTTCTATTGCAATGGCAAGCCGGCGCCGCGCGGCAGCCAGGGCCGCCTGCCGTGGCAAACCCAGCTCGACATGAATGTGGCCTATACTCCCAGCGCCGTCAAGGGCCTGAGCCTGAAAGTGGACGTCTTCAATGTGTTCAACAGCCAGACCGTGACCCGCTATACCGAAACGCGCGAAGACCATGGCGCCATCTCCCGCAATTACCTGCAGGTCGATGGACGCATGGCACCGCGTTCCGTGCGCTTCACGGCGGAATACACCTATTAAACTGCAGCCGGCCCGCTGTGCGGCGGGCCGGCGACGATCATTACCAACGGAAGCGAGTAGAGACCAATGACAACACAAATCAATCGACGCAATTTCCTGTCCGCCAGCGCCGCGCTGGCCGGTGGCGCCATGGCCGGCAGCGCCTTGCTGCCTGGCGACGCCAGCGCCGCAGCTGCCGCCGGCCGCGACAAGGTCCGCCTGGGTGTGATCGGCACGGGCATGCGCGGGCAGGTGCTGCTGGCCGAACTGGTGCGCCGCGACGACGTCGAAGTAGTCGCCCTGTGCGATATCGAGCCGATCATGCTGAAACACGCGCTGGGCCAGGTGGCCAAAGCCGGCAAGCCGCGTCCGCGCACGTATGGCGAAGACCGCGACCAGAAAGCCTACAAGCGCATGCTGGACGCGGGCGGCCTCGATGGCGTGATCATCGCCACGCCATGGGAATTCCACGCACCGATGGCGATCGCCGCCATGCAGGCGAAGATCGCCGTCGGCTGCGAAGTGGTGGCCGGCATCACCCTGCAAGACCACTGGGATGTCCTGAATACCCAGCTGAAAACGGGTACGCCCTACATGTTGCTGGAAAACGTGTGCTACCGCCGCGACGTGATGGCTGCGCTGCAGATGGTGCGCGCAGGCCTGTTCGGCGAACTGCTGCACCTGCAGGGCGGCTACCAGCACGATTTGCGCGCCGTCAAATTCAACAGCGGCAATCCGGCCAAGCCGTATGGCGGCGGCGTGGAATTCGGCGAAAAGGGCTGGTCGGAAGCCCATTGGCGCACGCAGCACTCGGTCGAGCGCAATGGCGAACTGTATCCGAGCCACGGCATCGGCCCATGCGCCATGTACACCAACATCAACCGCGGCAACCGCTTCACGCGCATCAACGCCTTCGCCACCAAGGCGCGCGGCTTGCACGACTACATCGTCAAGCAGCCGGGCGGCGCGCAGCATGCGAACGCCAAGGTCAAGTTCAAGCTGGGCGACGTCGTCACCACCACCCTGGCGTGCGAAAACGGCGAGACCATCATCCTGCAGCACGATACGAGCCTGCCGCGCCCGTATTCGCTGGGCTTCCGCGTGCAAGGCACGGACGGCCTGTGGATGGACCTGAACAACTCGATCCACATCGAAGGCGTCAGCAAGCCGCACCAGTGGGATGACTTCAAGGTTTATCAGGACAAGTATGATCACCCGGTCTGGCGAAAATACGCGGCGCAAGCCGAAGGCGCGGGCCACGGCGGCATGGACTTCTTCGTCATCCACGCCTTCGTCGAAGCATTGAAGGCCAACGCGCCGATGCCGATCGATATCTACGATGCCGTGACGTGGAGCGCCATCACGCCCCTGTCCGAGCAATCTATCGCCGCCAACTTCCAGACCCTGGACTTCCCGGACTTCACGGGCGGCCAGTGGAAATCGCGCAAGCCGATCTTCGCCCTCGACGGCAAGTACTAAGCCTTAACGACCCGCTACCGCGCCTGCCGCCGTAGCGGGTTTTTTCCATCCCGGGAGACGTTGATGAAACACAGAAGTGCATTATTCCATTCAGTCCTGCCCGCCATGCCTTTGCTGGCCGCCTGCCTGGTCATGCCCGTGGCGTTCGCGGCACCCGCCACCGTGGAACTGGCGGGCAACGCCTTCATCACCAGCGGCGACACAGGCGCCGTCATCGGAGAACATGGCCTGGCCGGCTGGAGCAATCCCGCTGCCGTCGCCAGCACCTACTTCCGCGTGGCCGAAGCGGGCCCCGTCCAGGTGGCGCTCGATGCCAGCTTGGCCGACGGCGGCAACAGCACCATCCGCGTGAAGATCAACGGCACGCCGTTCGACGTCAGACTGGCCGGCAAGGCGCGCAAGACTTACGCCGTCGGTACGGTCAATGTGCCGGCGGCCGGCTATGTGAAGGTGGACTTGCAGGGATTGACGCGCGCAAAGGCCACGTTCGGCGAGGTCGCCGCGCTGAAGGTGACTGCGAACGCGGCGCTCACGTATGCCAACGACCCGGCCAATTACTACTGGTCGCGGCGCGGACCGTCCGTGCACATGGGTTACACGGTGCCGGCCAATACCGAGTACTTTTATAACGAAATGACGATACCCAAGGGCCAGGACGCCATCGGCTCCTATTTCATGGCCAACGGCTTTGGCCAGGGCTACATGGGCATCCAGGTCAAGTCGCCCAGCGAGCGCTGGATCCTGGTTCTCCGTGTGGGACGCCGACAATGGCGCGAAAACCACCCTGGTCAGCAAGGGCGCCGGCGTGGTCGACAACGCGTTTGGCGGCGAGGGCACGGGCGGACAAACCTACCTTTCATATAATTGGACGGCCGGCATGACGTACCGTTTCATCACGCGCGCGCGGCCGGACGGCAAGGGCAGCAGCGATTATTCGGCCTGGTTCTTTGCGCCGGAAACGGGCCAGTGGCGCTACATCGCCACCTGGAAGCGGCCGGCGATTTCCACCTATTTGACGCGCATGCATTCCTTCCTCGAGAACTTCATCGATACACTGGGCTATACGGAGCGCCGCGTCCAGTTCGGCAACCAGTGGGCGAGGAACGTTGCCGGCACCTGGTCCGAAGTGACGGCGGGGAGGTTCACCGGCGACGCCACGGCCACCAATGCGCAGCGCATGGATTACGCGGGCGGCCTGGAAAACGGCAGGTTCTACCTGCATAACGGCGGCTTTTTTGCCGATGTCGTGAAAACCGGCCAGAGCTTCACGCGTCCGGCCACGGGCCAGGCGCCCGCCGTCGACGTGAGCGCCTTGCCGATGCAATAGGCATTGATCCTTACCCCGGCCGCTTGCCCACCATCGCTTCGATGCCGCGATAGTAAGTGAGCGGGCGGCCTATCGTCACTCCCATCAATGCCGCCGCCTGGATGATGTCGTCTGTATCGCGCCGGTACACGACCAGCGCATCCATCTGGTCGGTGCCGTTGCCGTCGATCTGGATCAGGTCATAGCCGCCTTCGTCCACGGCGCGCTGCGCCAGTTCCGCGTCCAGCCACTCGAAATAGGGCAGCGCGCTACCGTCGCCTCCCTCGAGCATTGCGTACGGGAAGTCGGGGAATTCGTCGAACATGTCCTGTATCTGTTCGTGCAGCTCATCGAGCTTGTCGCCCGACGCCATATAACCAGCCAGGTGCCAAAGGATCGCCACCGCGTAGGCATGCGCATCGCTGTCGATCCATTCGTCGCGCGGAGCGGAGGGCGCAGCGGTGATGGCGGTGACGGCTTCGTCGAGTTCCTCTCCTTCCAGGTCACCGCAGGTCAGCTTGGTCAGCAGTTCAGATAACAGCATGTTTACCTTTCAATAGTGTGGATGCATGGCCAGGGAGGCCAGCTTGTTGGGCTGTTGCCAATACTATCATTGCCGCGTATCTGGGCGCGCTCTGCAGAACTTGCAATGTGGGCTACGCCACCGGAGACGATCAGCAAGGAAATGTTGGAAAGAAGCGCGTCAAACAAGCCTTTGCAGGCCGCTTGCGCCGCAGCCCCGCATGGATATAGAATGCGAATCATTATTATTTGCGAATCAGGGAGGTTGCGACGTGTCGGCTGCCCAACCCGGCGTCCACCAGGAGGTGGGCAGCCTGTATCACGAACACCACCGCTGGCTGCAAGGCTGGCTGCGGCACAAGCTGGGCAATGCGTTTGACGCGGCCGACGTGGCGCACGACACCTTCATGCGCCTGCTCAATCGCGAAGAAAGCATCGCCGCCCGCGAGCCGCGCGCCTTTTTGACGACGGTGGCCAAGGGCGTGCTGGGCAATCTGTACCGCCGCCGCGACCTGGAAGCGGCCTACCTGGAAACCCTGGCCAGCCTGCCCGCGCAATGCGCGCCCGATCCCGAGGCGCAAGCGATCCTGCTCGAAGCCCTGTTCGATATCGACCGCCGCCTCGACGGCCTGGCGCCTGCCGTGCGCCGCGCCTTTCTGCTGTCGCAGCTCGATGGCATGCCGCAGGCGGCCATCGCGCTGGAACTGAATGTCTCGCTGGCCACCGTGCAGCGCTATCTGGTGAAGGCCATGCACCAGTGCTTCTTTTCCCCGTCGGCGCCGTGATGGGCGGCTTGACGCCGGAAGCGGCCAGCTTGCAGGCGGTCGAATGGCTGGTGCGCCTGCAGGCCGGCGATTGCGCGCCCGAAGTGGAGCAGGCCTGGCGCGCCTGGCGCGGCAGCGACCCGGAAAACGAGCAAGCCTGGCAGCATGTGGAAGGCTGCATGGCGCGCATGCGAGCCTTGCCGGCGCCGCTGGCGCACGGCACCCTGGCGCGCAAGCCCGCGCATGCGCAGGCGAATGCGGCGCGCCGGCAGTCGCTCAAGCTGCTGGCGCTGCTGGCCGTGGGCGGGGGCGCATGGCTGGCGGGCGGCGACGAGCAGGCGCGCTTCTGGCTGGCAGATTACCGCACCGGCACGGGCGAATTGCGCCGCCTCGTGCTGGCAGACGGCACGCGCATCACCCTTGGCACGGCTACCTCCATCGACGTGCGCTATGACGCGGGCCAGCGCCTGGTGACGTTATTCAAAGGCGAGATCATGATCCGCACGGCGCGCGACGTGGCGGGCCGGCCGTTTTTCGTGCAAACGGCGCAAGGCCGCTTGCAACCGGTGGGTACGCGCTTTGCCGTGCGCGCCGGCGGCGAGTCCACGCGGCTGGGCGTGTTCGAAGGCGCCGTCGATATTCTGCCGGAACAGGCGCCGCCCGCCGCCGCGCGCCGGTTGCAGGCGGGCGAACAAGCGACGTTCACGGCCGGCCGCGTCGGGCCCGTCGAGTCCCTGCCTGCCGGCGCGGACGCCTGGACGGCTGGCATGCTGGTGGCGCACGACATGCCGCTGGCCGATTTTATCGGCGAGCTGGCCCGCTACCGGCAGGGGCGCCTGGCCTGCGATCCGGCCGTCGCCCATCTGCGCGTGTCGGGCATCTACCCGCTGGCCGACACGACGCAAGTACTCGACATGCTGGCGCGGACCTTGCCCGTCGACGTGCGCCAGACCACGCGTTTTTGGGTGACCGTGATGCCACATCGGCAGCATCCATAATTATTTTCTGAAAAGTGAGGGGTTTTCGATTTTCGCGTGACATAGCAAGTGAACCCTTCATTCACTTTCAGGAAAACAGTCCGCATGCCCAGCACAACACCTATTTACGCTTCTTCCATTTCCAGCACATGCCGCCGCAGCGTGGCGGCGCTGGCCTCAGCCAGCCAGGCCCTGTGGCTGCTCGCCGCTGGCGGCGCCTCGGCCGCCGCCCCCGTTGCCCAGGCAGCCAATGCGGCGCGCATCGAGTTGGCGATACCCGCCGGCACCCTGGAACAGGTGCTGGTGCGCTTCGGCCAGGAGACGGGCACCATGATTTCCTACCAGGCCGCCGCAGTGGCGGGCAAGCGCAGCGCCGGCCTGGCGGGCAGCTACAGCGTGCCTGCAGCGCTGGGCGCCATCGTCGCCGGCTCGGGCTTGCGCGCAGTGCCGCAGGCAAATGGCGGTTATGTCCTCGACGTGGCGGCGGTCGATGGCGGCCAGACCATGCCCGAGATGAAGGTCAGTGCCAGCGCCGATGCGCATGGCGCGACGGAAGGCAGCGGCTCCTATACGACGCAGACCATGCGCTCGGCCACGCGCCTGGGCTTGTCGGTGCGCGAAACGCCGCAAGCCGTCAGCGTGGTCACGCGGCAGCAGATGGATGACCAGAACCTGCAAACGGTGGAAGATGTGCTGCAAAACGCGGCCGGCGTGGCCATCAACCGCTACGACAGCGACCGTACCTCGTTCTTCGCGCGTGGCTTTTCCATCGCCAGCTACCAGTACGACGGCATTCCCACCACGGTCGACAATGCGTTCAGCGTGGGCGACAGCACCCTGGACATGACGGCTTACGACCGGGTCGAGATCGTGCGCGGCGCCACGGGCCTGCTGACGGGCGCGGGCGAGCCGTCCGCCACCATCAACCTGGTGCGCAAGCGCGCGTCATCGAGGCAGCTGGCCGGGAATGCGGCCCTGAGCCTGGGTTCCTGGAACAATGCGCGCGCCAGCGCCGACCTGTCCACGCCCCTGAGTGCGGACGGCAAGGTGCGCGGACGAGTCGTCGCCAGCTACCAGGACAGCGAATCGTATGTGCACCTGTATCACGCCAAGAAAGCCATGGCGTATGCCACCATCGAAGCGGACCTGGCGCCCGGCAGCGTGCTGATCGCCGGCTATGAATACCAGGATAACCGCCCGCGCGGCGGCATGTATGGCGGCTTGCCGCTGTGGTATGCGGATGGCGAACGCGCCACGCTTTCCCGCTCCGCCACCACGGCGACCACCTGGAGCCGCTGGTTCAGCACCAGCCAGACGGCCTTTGTGCGCCTGGAGCAGGAGCTGGGCAGCGGCTGGAACCTGACGGCCATGCTGAATCACGGCTGGGGCAATTATTCGGCCGCCGAGCTTTTCGCCAATACCTGGCCGGACAAGGCCACGGGGCAAGGCGTGACGGGCTACGCCGGTTTTTACGCTGGCACGCGGCGCCAGGACAGCGTCGACGCCTATGTGCAGGGCCCCGTGCAGCTGCTGGGCCGCACGCACGACCTGGCGTTCGGCGTCTCGGGCAGCAACCAGTTCTCCAGCTATCCGGGGATTGCCGGCAGCAGCGTCGATTACGGCAATTTCTACCAGTGGCAGGGCGTGGCGCCGGAACCTGACTGGAATGATCCGAGTTTCTCGCGCTGGCAGCTGCTCGACACGGTGCAGCAGCGCGGCATCTATGGCACGGCGCGCTTTTCGCTGGCGGATCCCTTGAAGCTGATCGTCGGCGCGCGTTACAGCCGCTACAAGGCGGACCACGTCGATGACTGGGGCGGCAGCTACGGCTATGCCAAGCACGCCGTCACGCCGTACGCGGGCCTGGTGTGGGATATCGATGCACAGCATGCGCTGTACACCAGCTACAGCAAGATATTCAAGCCGCAGGGCTACCAGGACCGGTTCGGCCGCTACCTCGATCCCGTACAGGGCAAGAATGTGGAGGCGGGCGTGAAGGGCGAGTATTTCGGCGGCAGGCTCAATGCGGCGCTGGCCGTGTTCCGCATCGCGCAGGATGGCCTGGCGCAGGAAGACACGGGCCGTTTCGTCGGCAATTCGCTGACGCAGGCGTACTACGCGGCCTCGGGCACCACCAGCAAGGGTGTGGAACTGGACGTGTCGGGCGAGCTGGCCAAGGGCTGGAACGTCTCGGCCAGCGTGTCGCATGCGGCGGCTGAGGACAACACGGGCGCGCGTCTGAACAGCTATGTGCCGCAGACCCTGGCGCGCGTGTTTTCCACGTATCAGCTGCGTGGCGACTGGCGCGCGTTATCGGTGGGCGGCGGCGTGAACTGGCAGAGCGGCGCCTACCGCGACGCCACCGGGCCGACGGGTACGGAGCGCGTGGAGCAGGGCGGTTACGCCGTGGCCAGCCTGATGGCGAAATATGCGCTGTCGCGCCAGCTGTCGCTGCAGGCGAACATCAACAACGTGTTCGACAAACATTACTACAGCCAGCTCGGCATGTACAACCAGGCTTACTGGGGCGCGCCGCGCAACGCCAGCGTCACCCTGCGTTACCTCTTCTGATGTATCAGAATGGCCAGGCCTGCTTGGTCACGGCCACGGCGATGATGTAGGCGAAGACCAGCACGGCTGCCGCGAAAGCGGCGCCGCGCACGGCCGGCGTCTTGCCCCGCTTCAGGGCGATGGTGCCCAGCGCGATGTAGGCCACCAGCGCGCCCAGCTTGGCGGCCAGCCAGGGCTGGTTGCCCGGGGATTGGCCGCTCCACACGGCCAGGGTGATGGCGCTGGCCAGCAGGGCCGTGTCGACCAGGTGCGGCAGGATTTTCACCCAGCGCTGCTGCAAGGCGGGCGAGGCGCGCAGCATCCAGGCGCCGCGCAAGAGGAACAGCGCGCCGCTGGCGGCGGCGCAGCCCATGTGGAAATGCTTGAGGCTCAGATAATCCATGCGAGAGGTGGTGGGCGTTGATTGATGGTGGCGCCAGCATAGCCGCCTTTGGCGTCCTGCGCCATACGCCGTCGGGATGAGACGGGCCTAATGCAGAAATTTGACGTACACGAGTTCAGGGTCGTCCTCGTCGAGATGGTCGATCTGGCCGCTGCGCACGAAGCCAGCGCTGGCGAACAGCCGTTGCGCGGCGCCGTTGGATTGGTTCGTCGAGGTGAACAGTTTGGCCTCGTGCACGCGTCTGCGGCCGCCGCCAGCAGGCGCAAGCCTACGCCGCGCCGCTGCTGTCCGGGAGCGACCATCACCAGCGAGACAAAACCGTAGCCGAAGAAGTCGCCGTGCGTGAGGACATAGCCGGCCACCTGGCCAGCCCGGATGGCCACCTGGCAGCGGCCGTGGCCCACGGCGGCGCGCACGGCCTGGCCACGCTCCGGGTGCGTCTGGGCATAGGCGTCGCAAGCCAGCATGGCTTCTACATCGCCATGCCCGGCCATGCGCGTGACGATTTCATCTGCTTGCGTTCTGTTTTCCATGCCTCTCCCCGTTGTGCCGGTGCCGAGTGTGCCAAAAATGCGCCGTTTTGTAAAACACCCGCCATCCAGGCTAGGTCCATCCCCCGCCATCTAGTCACTTTTGCCGATGCGGCTATCCAGATTGCCTTTCCAGAATCACCCTGTGGCCGATAGTGCCTTTCGCCTCTGCCACGTAAGCTGGTCGGGACGGCTGGCCAGACGGCCAGTGCATTCATGGAGAAACATCGTGGCTACCCTAGATGGCACTAAGAACAACAGTAGTAACAAGGCAGTCGAACCCGGCATGCGGCGCAAGCAGTTTTCCGTGTTAGTCAGCAGTACCTTCGCATTTACCATCTGCTTTGCAGTCTGGATGATGTTTGCCGTACTGGGCATCCCCATCAAGACCAGCTTGGGCTTGACTGAAACACAATTCGGCCTGCTGGCCGCCATGCCCGTGCTGACGGGTTCCCTCGTGCGCGTGCCCTTGGGCATCTGGACGGACAAATACGGCGGACGCCGCGTCTTCTTCCTGCTGATGCTGGCCAGCGTGGTGCCGATCTACCTGATTTCCTACGCTACCGCCTATTGGCACTTTCTCGTGCTGGGCATGTTCGTCGGCCTGGCGGGCGGTTCGTTTTCCGTCGGCACGCCGTACGTGGCGCGCTGGTATGAAAAGGAGCGCCGCGGCCTGGCGATGGGCATTTTCGGCGCCGGCAACTCCGGTTCCGCGCTGACCAAGTTCGTCGCACCGGGCATCGTCGCCGCCTTCGGCTGGCAAATGCTGCCCAAGGTGTATGCAGTGGCCATGCTGGCCACGGCCATCATCTTCTGGCTGTTTTCGTTCACGGATAAATCGCACCTGGCGCCATCGGGCGAAAGTTTTTCGGCGCAGATGAAAGTGCTGAAGGACCCGCGCGTGTGGCGCTACTGCCAGTACTACTCGGTGGTGTTCGGCGGCTACGTGGCGCTGGCCTTGTGGATGACGAAGTACTACGTGGCCGAATATGGCTTTGACTTGAAGCACGCGGCGCTGCTGGCCGCCTGCTTCTCGCTGCCGGGCGGCGTGCTGCGCGCCGTGGGCGGCTGGATCTCGGACAAATACGGTGCGGCCAAGGTGACCTGGGCCGTGATGTGGGTGTGCTGGGTGTGCTTCTTCCTGCTGTCGTATCCGCAAACGCAGATGGTGGTGGAAACCGTCACGGGGCCGCTGGCCTTCCATATCGGCCTGTCGCCGCTGTGGTTCACCGTGCTGCTGTTCATCGTCGGCATCGCCATGGCTGTCGGCAAGGCGTCCGTCTTCAAGTTCATCGGCGATGATTTTTCCGACAATATCGGCGCCGTCTCGGGCGTGGTCGGCCTGGCCGGCGGCCTGGGCGGCTTCATCCTGCCCGTGATGTTCGGCGCCCTGGTGGATTTCACGGGCGTGCGTTCGAGCTCCTTCATGCTCCTGTACGGCACCGTCTGCGTTTCCCTCGTCTGGATGCATTTCTCGTTCAAGCCGCTGCGCGCGGCACCAACTACTCAACCTGCAGGAGTTAAAGCATGAGCCGCTATATGATCAATACCTGGGAACCGGAAACCCCGAGCTTCTGGCAAAGCACGGGCAAGGCCACGGCCGCGCGCAATCTGTGGATTTCGATTCCCGCGCTGCTGCTGGCGTTCGCCGTGTGGATGGTGTGGAGCGTGGTGGTGGTCAACCTGCCCAACATCTGGTTTTACCTACAGTAACAACCAGCTGTTCTGGCTGACGGCCTTGCCGGGCCTGTCCGGCGCCACCTTGCGCATCTTTTACTCGTTCATGGTGCCGATCTTCGGCGGCCGCCGCTGGACGGCCATTTCCACGGGTTCGCTGCTGATTCCCGCCATCGGCATCGGCCTGGCCGTGCAGGACGTGAACACGGGTTATCCGACCATGCTGATCCTGGCGCTGCTGTGCGGTTTCGGCGGCGGCAATTTCGCCTCGTCGATGGCCAACATCAGCTTTTTCTATCCGAAGGCGAGCAAGGGCTTCGCGCTGGGCATGAATGCGGGCCTGGGCAACCTGGGCGTGTCGGTGGTGCAGTTCGTCGTGCCGCTGGTGATCACGTTCGCCGTCTTCGGCGCCTGGGGCGGCGATTCGCTCACCTGGGTGAAGAATGGCGTGAGCAAGGAGATGTGGCTGCAAAACGCGGGCTTCATCTGGGTGCCGTTCATCGCGCTGTCCACTTTGCTGGCCTGGTTCGGCATGAATGACCTGGCCTCGGCCAAGGCTTCGTTTTCCGAGCAGGCCGTGATCTTCAAGCGCAAGCACAACTGGCTCATGTGCTGGCTGTACACGGGCACCTTCGGCTCCTTCATCGGCTATTCGGCCGCGTTCCCACTGCTGATCAAGATCCAGTTCCCCGACGTCAATCCGCTCGATTACGCCTTCCTCGGTCCCCTCGTCGGTGCGCTGGCGCGCGTGGCCGGCGGCGTGATTTCCGATAAACTGGGCGGCGCACGCGTCACCCTGTGGTCGTTCCTCTTGATGATAGGCGCCGTGCTGGGCGTGCTGTACTTCATGCCGCAGGCCGGCGTGGGTGGTAGTTTTAGTGGCTTCTTCTGGATGTTCATGCTGCTGTTCGCCGGCACGGGCATCGGCAATGCGTCGACCTTCCGCATGATCCCCGTGATTTTCCTGACGGAGCACCAGCGCGCGGCGGCCGGCAAGGGCAAGGCGGCGCAGGAGCAAGCGATCGTCGACGCCAACAAGGAAGGCGCGGCGGTGCTGGGCTTCACGTCGGCCGTGGCGGCCTACGGCGCCTTCTTCATCCCGAAAAGCTACGGCACCTCGATTGCGCTGACGGGCAGCCCCGACGCGGCCCTGTGGTGCTTCATCGGCTTTTATGTCAGCTGCATCGCCATCACCTGGTGGTGCTACGCCCGTAAAAACGCGCCGATGCCTTGTTAAGTGAGCAAAACGCCTGGCAGGTCGCACTTGTCAGGCGTTGTTTAAAGTATCAGAGGTAGTCATGGAAGAACTGGAAAAATTCGTCAACGGCTTCAGCCTGTTTCAGCAGCAGTATTTCAGCGAGCCGCAAACCTTGTACGACAGCTTGCGCGACGGGCAGCGGCCCTCGACCTTGCTGATCGGCTGCTGTGATTCGCGCGTCGACCCCATGCTGCTGACGGGCAGCGACCCGGGCGACATGTTCGTCGTGCGCAATATCGCCAACCTGGTGCCGCCGTGCACGCCGGACGCGCCGCCCGGCGTCAGCTCGGCCATCGAGTTCGCCGTCTGCAAGCTGGAAGTGGCCAGGGTCATCGTGCTGGGCCATGCGCGCTGCGGCGGCATTCGCGCGTTGCTGGAACCGCGCAGCCGCGCGCGGAAGGCCAGGAAACGGACTTCGTGGGACAGTGGATGCGCATCGCCGAACCGGTGGCGCAGCGCGTGCGGCGCGACCTGGCGCACCGTTCGTCGGCAGAGCAGCACCACGCGTGCGAATTGGCCAGCATCCTGCAGTCGCTGGACAACCTGCTTACCTACCCGTGGCTCAAGCGCCGGGTGGAGCAGGGCGTATTGAAACTGCATGGATGGTATTTTGATATCGACAGCGGGGCGCTGATGGCGTATTCGGCGCGCCAGCAGCAGTTTTTGCCGCTGGTCTGTCCCATCGAAAGGGCGCGCCACCTACACGAGCGCCCTTGGCCGGATTCAGCTAAAACGTAGCAAATCCCCGCTGCGGTCGAACGCCAGCAGGCTGTCGATGCGGCCTTGCTCGATGGCCGTCACCATGGCGCGCAGGGGCGCTTCGCATTCCTGCGCGGCCGGCGGCTGGCCCTCGCGGCCCGCCAGTCCCGCCACGAAGACCACGTCCCAGTGCGTCTGCATCTGTTTCGACTCCTCCTTCAATGTCTCGAAGCTGCCCAGTTCCTCGGGCAGCTTGTCGGCGCACATCACGGGCGTGAGGGACTTGCCCTGGCCGCCAGGCTGGGCCTGCGCCTGGGTAAAGGTGAACAGCAGGCGTTGCGGCTGCTCCTGGTTGCGGGCGCTGCGCAGCAGGCTGGCGTAATCGGTAATGTGCATGGTTTTCCTCCTGATTGAACGATGGCGACAGGTATACCTCAGCGCCGCCTTGCCGCCCATAGGCAATAGTGACTATCCGGGTGACTACGCGCCTATGCATTCCTGGTGCCGGAAACCGACTTCTTGCCAATACCGCCGGGCAGGGCGCATCGATAGACTGTTTGTATCGACGCTTGAGCCATCCTGCTTGCAGCGTTTTTTAAGACCTGGCGCCGCTGCCTGCGGCGCAATGTGGAGGTAGCATGAGTCACTTTCTGGACCGCCTGAAATTTTTTAGCAAGCCCGCCGAGCCGTTTTCCAACGGCCATGGCACCGTGGTCGACGAAGACCGTACCTGGGAAAACGCCTACCGCCAGCGCTGGCAGCACGACAAGATCGTGCGCTCCACGCATGGCGTGAACTGTACCGGCTCGTGCAGCTGGAAGGTGTATGTCAAGAATGGCCTGATCACCTGGGAAACCCAGCAAACCGATTACCCGCGCACGCGGCCCGACCTGCCCAACCACGAACCGCGCGGCTGCCCGCGCGGCGCCAGCTATTCCTGGTACGTGTATTCGGCCCAGCGCGTGAAATACCCGATGGTGCGCGGCCGCCTGATGGAAATGTGGCGCGAAGCGCGCAAGACCATGGATCCCGTCACGGCCTGGGACTGGATCAGCCAGGACCCGTGCGCTCGCAGCAGTACAAATCCATCCGCGGCCTGGGCGGCTTCGTGCGCGCCACCTGGGACGAATCGAATGAAATCATCGCCGCCGCGAACGCGCTGACGATCAAGAAATACGGCCCGGACCGCATCATCGGCTTTTCGCCGATTCCCGCCATGTCCATGGTCAGCTACGCTTCCGGCACGCGCTACCTGTCGCTGATCGGCGGCGTGGCCCTGAGCTTCTACGACTGGTACTGCGACTTGCCGCCGGCCAGCCCGCAAGTGTGGGGCGAGCAGACGGACGTGCCGGAATCGGCCGACTGGTACAACTCGACCTATCTGATGGTGTGGGGCTCGAACGTGCCGATGACGCGCACGCCGGATGCCCACTTCTACACGGAAGTGCGCTATAAGGGCACGAAAACCGTGGCCATCTCGCCCGACTATGGCGAAATGGTGAAGTTCGGCGACATCTGGCTGGCGCCGAAGCAGGGCACGGACGCCGCGCTGGCGCTGGCCATGGGCCACGTCATCCTCAAGGAATTTCACTCGGAAGGGCAGAGCGCCTACTTCCGCGACTATGCGCGCCAGTACACGGACTTCCCCATGCTGGTCCTGCTCAAGGAGCATAACGGCACCCTGGTGCCCGACTACTTCCTGCGCGCTTCGCACCTGGACAACAACCTCGACGAAACCAACAACCCGGAATGGAAAACCCTCGTCATCGATGAAACCACGGGTGCGATCACGGCGCCGGCCGGCTCCATCGGCTTCCGCTGGGGCGAGTCGGGCAAGTGGAACCTGGAGCAGAAGGCCGGCGGCAGCGGCGCGCCCATCGTGCCGATGCTCTCCATGATCAACGACAGCGACGCCGTCACGGAAGTGGGCTTCGCCTACTTCGGCGGCAAGGACGCGTCCGACATGCTGCTGCGCAAGGTGCCGGTGAAAACCATCCGCCTGGCCGACGGCACGACGGGCCTCGTCACCACCGTGTTCGACCTGACCCTGGCCAACTACGGCATCGACCGTGGCCTGGGCGGTGAAAACGTGGCGGAAAGCTATGACGACGACGTGCCGTACACCCCCGCGTGGCAGGAAAAGCACACGGGCGTGAAACGCGCCGACGTCATCACCGTGGCGCGCCAGTTCGCGGAAAACGCGGACCAGACGCGCGGCAAGAGCATGGTCATCGTGGGCGCCGGCCTGAATCACTGGTACCACATGGACATGACCTACCGCGGCATCATCAACATGCTGATGATGTGCGGCTGTATCGGTCAGTCGGGCGGCGGCTGGGCCCATTACGTGGGCCAGGAAAAACTGCGTCCGCAAACGGGCTGGACGCCTCTGGCATTCGCCCAGGACTGGGTGCGCCCGATGCGCCAGATGAACGGTACCTCGTTCTTCTATGCCCACACGAGCCAGTGGCGCCACGAAAAGCTGGAAACGGGCGATATCGCCTCGCCATCGGCGGCCGGCGGCACGGGCGACCTGACCCTGCTCGACTACAACGCCAAGGCCGAGCGCATGGGCTGGCTGCCATCGGCGCCGCAGCTGCAGACCAATCCGCTGGAAGTGGCCAAGGCCGCCAAGGCGGCAGGGCAGGCGCCGGCCGCGTATGCACTGGACCAGATCAAGGCGGGCCAGCTGCAATTCTCGTGCGACGATCCGGACAATCCGGCCAACTTCCCGCGCAATATGTTTGTCTGGCGTTCGAACATCCTCGGCAGCTCGGGCAAGGGCCACGAGTACTTCCTGAAATACCTGCTGGGCACGCAAAACGGCTTGCTCAGCGATGAAGACGACTGCATCACGCCGAAACAGGTGAAGGTGCGCCCGGCCGCCGAAGGCAAGCTCGATCTGCTGGTGGTGCTGGACTTCCGCATGTCGACCACGTGTCTGTATGGCGACGTGGTGCTGCCGACGGCCACCTGGTACGAAAAGGATGACTTGAACACCTCGGACATGCATCCGTTCATCCACCCGCTGTCCGAAGCCGTGCAGCCGCTGTGGCAATCGAAGTCGGACTGGGAAATCTACAAGGGACTGGCCGAAAAATTCTCGGAAATCGGCGGCGAACTGCTGGGCACCCAGCAAGACATCATCCTCACGCCGCTGATGCACGATACCCCGGGCGAACTGGGCCAGCCTTTCGATCCCAAGGACTGGCGCGCCGGCGAATGCGATGCGATTCCCGGCAAGACCATGCCGAACATGACGGTGGTCGAGCGCAATTACCGCGACGTCTACAAGAAGTTCACTTCGATCGGGCCGCTGCTGGAAACCATCGGCAATGGCGGCAAGGGCATTTCCTGGAAAACGGGGCATGAAGTGGACGTACTGCGCGGCATCAACCGCACGGTGCTGGAAGAAGGCGTGTCGCAGGGCCAGCCGCGCCTCGATACGGCCATCGATGCGGCCGAGATGATCCTGTCGCTGGCGCCGGAAACGAATGGCCACGTGGCCGTGAAAGCCTGGGCCGCGCTGTCCGCCATCACGGGACGCGAGCATACCCACCTGGCGCTGCGCCGCGCGAGCATGACAGCATCCGCTTCCGCGATGTGCAGGCGCAGCCGCGCAAGATCATCTCCTCGCCCACCTGGTCGGGCCTGGAAAGCGAAGAAGTCAGCTACACGGCCGGCTATACGAACGTGCATGAACTGATCCCATGGCGCACCTTGACGGGCCGCCAGCAGTTCTACCAGGATCACCTGTGGATGCGCGACTTCGGCGAGGGCCTGTGCGTGTACAAGCCGGCGATTAACACGAAGACGACGGAAGCGCTGCTGGGCACCAAGCCGAACGGCAACAAGGAACTGGCGCTGAACTTTTTGACGCCGCACCAGAAATGGGGCATCCACTCCACGTATTCGGACAACCTGCGCATGCTGACCCTGTCGCGCGGCGGACCGCACGTGTGGCTGTCGGAGACCGACGCGCAAGCTGCCGGCATCGTCGACAACGACTGGATCGAGGTCTTCAACGTGAACGGCAGCCTGACGGCGCGCGCCATCGTCAGCCAGCGCATCCCGGCCGGCATGACGATGATGTACCACGCCCAGGAAAAGATCATCAACGTGCCTGGCGCGGAGATGACGGGCAAGCGGGGCGGCATCCATAACTCGGTGACGCGCGCCGTGCCCAAGCCGACGCACATGATCGGCGGCTACGCCCAGCTGGCCTACGGTTTCAATTACTACGGCACGGTGGGCTCCAACCGCGATGAATTCGTATTGGTGCGCAAGATGAACAAGGTTGACTGGCTCGAAGGGCCATTGGAAACAGAAGACGGGAGCATGGTATGAAAATCAGAGCGCAAATCGGCATGGTGCTGAACCTGGACAAGTGCATCGGCTGCCACACCTG
The DNA here is from genome assembly GCF_056037845.1 of Janthinobacterium sp. TPC_1. Taxonomy (NCBI): domain Bacteria; kingdom Pseudomonadati; phylum Pseudomonadota; class Betaproteobacteria; order Burkholderiales; family Oxalobacteraceae; genus Janthinobacterium; species Janthinobacterium sp. TPC_1. The sequence continues at coordinate 4,489,022 of NZ_CP195157.1, forward strand.
TTCCGTCACCTGCAAGAACGTGTGGACCAGCCGCGACGGCGTCGAATACGCATGGTTCAACAACGTCGAAACCAAGCCCGGCATCGGCTATCCGAAGCAGTGGGAAAACCAGGACAAGTGGAACGGCGGCTGGCGCCGCACGGACGCGGGCAAGATCGAGCCGCGCCAGGGCAGCCGCCTGAAGATCCTGGCGAATATCTTCGCCAACCCGAACCTGCCGGCCATCGACGAGTACTACGAGCCGTTCACCTACGACTACGAGCACCTGCAAAGCGCGCGCCGCTGTCGCAGACGCCGCCGACGGCCCGTCCGATCTCCGTGCTGACGGGGAAAAAGATGGAGAAAATCGAGTGGGGCCCGAACTGGGAAGATGACTTGGGCGGCGAGTTTGCCCAGCGCAGCAAGGACAAGCTGTTCGACAACATGCAGAAGGAGATGTACGGCACGTTCGAAAATACCTTCATGATGTACTTGCCGCGCCTGTGCGAGCATTGCCTCAACCCGACGTGCGTGGCGTCTTGCCCGTCCGGCTCCGTGTACAAGCGCGAAGACGACGGCATCGTGCTGATCGACCAGGACAAGTGCCGCGGCTGGCGCATGTGCATCTCCGGTTGCCCGTACAAGAAGATTTACTACAATTGGTCTTCCGGCAAGGCGGAGAAGTGCACCTTCTGCTTCCCGCGCATCGAAGCTGGCCAGCCTACCGTGTGCTCGGAAACGTGCGTGGGTCGCATCCGCTACCTGGGCGTGCTGCTGTACGACGCCGACAAGATCGAGGCTGCCGCCTCCGTGCCGCAGGAGCAGGACCTGTACCAGGCGCAGCTCGACCTGTTCCTCGATCCGCACGACCCGGCCATCATCGCCGAGGCGCGCCGCCAGGGCATCCCTGACCTTTGGCTGGAAGCGGCCGTCAAGTCGCCCGTCTACAAGATGGCCGTCGAGTGGAAAGTGGCGTTCCCGCTGCATCCCGAATACCGCACCTTGCCGATGGTGTGGTACGTGCCGCCCCTGTCGCCGATCCAGGCGGCCGCCGAATCGGGCAAGCTGGGCGTGAACGGCATGCTGCCGGACACCCAAAGCCTGCGCATTCCCGTGCAGTACCTGGCCAATTTGCTGACGGCCGGCGACCAGCCGCCCATCGTCACGGCGCTGGACCGCATGCTGGCCATGCGTGCCTACATGCGCAGCAAGACCGTCGAGAAGGTGGAAAACCTCACGGTGCTGAAACAGGTGGGCTTGAGCAAGGCGCAGGTGGAGGACATGTACCACATCATGGCCATCGCCAATTACGAAGACCGCTTCGTCATCCCCAGCAGCCACAAGGAAATGGCCGAGGACAGCTTCAACGAGAAGGGTTCGTGCGGCTTCAGCTTCGGCAACGGCTGCTCGGACGGCAGCAGCGAGCCGACCTTGTTCGGCAAGAAAAAGCACGGTTCGGCCATCTTCATGCAGATGCCGAAGTCGCGCAAAACGGCGCCAGGCGCTTAAGGAGCTCATATGGAACACGCTATGCATCACTACCAAGTCCTTTCTCGCCTGCTGCTGTATCCCGAGCCGGAGCTGATCGCGCACCTGCCGCAGCTCGACGCCGCGCTGGCGGCCGTGCCGGAGCAGCACGCGCTGCTGCGGCCCTTGCTGGCGCACCTGGAAAGCAGCAGCCTGATCGACCTGCAGCAGCAGTACGTGGCCACCTTCGACCGCAATCCGTCGCACTCGCTGCACCTGTTCGAGCATATTCACGGCGAATCGCGCGACCGGGGCCAGGCCATGGTCGACCTGATGGAGGAATACAAGCGCCACGGCCTGCAGATGGTGGGCGACGACTTGCCCGACTTCGTGCCGCTGTTCCTGGAGTTTCTGGCGCAGCTCGATGAGGCAGTCTCGGCGCCGTTGCTGGGCGACGCCGTCCACGTGCTGGCGCACATCGGCCGCAAGCTGACGGCCAACGGCAGTCCGTATGCGCCCGTCTTCACGGTGCTCGAACGCCTGAGCCCCGTGGCGGCCGAAATGCTGGCCGAACCGCCGGTGCGCGACATGGACGAAGCGCTGGAAACCTTTGGCCCCGGTGCGGACGGCGTCGAGCCCCTGCTGCGCCAGGGGCCGGGCCAAGGTCTGGGTCAAGTCCCAGGCGGCGTCCATCCCGTGCATTTTCACCCGCAGCCGCGGCGCGCAGCTTGAACCGCGTCCGCATGAGGAGAGTACATCATGAGTAATTACTTGCATCAATTTCTGTATGGCATCTATCCATACATCGCACTGGCCATCTTTTTCCTGGGTAGCCTGATTCGTTTCGACCGCGAGCAATACACGTGGAAGTCCGATTCCAGCCAGCTGCTGCACCGCGGCAGCCTGCGCCTGGGGAACATCCTGTTCCACCTCGGCATCATCGGCCTGCTGTTCGGCCATGCGGCCGGTTTGCTGACCCCCGTCTGGGTGTGGGATACGCTGGGCGTGTCGCATAGCCTGAAGCAGGGCGTGGCCATGGCGGCCGGCGGCGTGATGGGCGGCCTGTGCCTGGCCGGCATCCTGATCCTGCTGGCGCGCCGCTTCGGCAATGCACGGCTGCGCGCCGTTACCACGGCCGGCGACAAGCTGGTGATGGTGTGGATCTTGCTGACCTTGCTGCTGGGCCTGTCGTCGATTTTTGTGTCGGCTTCGCACATGGATGGCCACATGATGGTCTTGCTGATGAACTGGGCGCAGCACATCGTGACTTTCCGCGGCGACGCGGCCAGCTTCATCGTCGATGCGCCGCTGGTGTTCAAGCTGCACCTGTTCATGGGCATGTCGCTGTTCGTCATCTTCCCGTTCACCCGTCTGGTGCACGTGTGGAGCGGCTTTGGCGCAGTTGCATATCTGGGCCGCGCTTACCAGTTGGTTCGCCGCCGCTAAGGCGGTCATTGAAAGGAGAATCATCATGGGAATTTCCGTCAATGGCATCGATATCGACGATGCCGACATCGCGCAGGAATTGCCGCATCACGACGGTGCCGGCAATCCGCTGAAACAGGCCGTGCATGAACTGGTGCTGCGCCGGCTGCTGCTGGACGAAGCCGAACGCCTCGGCGTGCAGGGCGGCAGTGACGATGCCCGCATCGAGGCGCTGTTCGAGCAGGAAGTGCGCGTGCCGCCCGCCGACGATGCGGCTTGCCGCACCTTTTATGCGCAGCGCCCGCAGCTGTTTCGCAGCGGGGCGCTGGTCGAGGCGCGCCACATCCAGTTCCAGGTGACGCCCGAGGCTCCCTTGGAGCTGCTGCGCACGACGGCGCAAGCCGTGCTCGACGCTCTGAAACTGGCGCCCGAGCGCTTCGCCGAACTGGCGGCGCAGTATTCGAACTGCCCGTCCGGCGCCCTGGGCGGGAGCCTGGGCCAGCTGTCGCCGGGCCAGAGCGTGCCGGAATTCGACGCGCTCGTGTTCCGCCTGGAAGAGGGCGCGCTGGCTGGCCATTTGCTGGAAACGCGCTTCGGTTACCACATCGTGCAGGTGCAGCGCCGGGTCGAAGGCCAGGCCATCCCGTACGAAGCGGTACAGGCGCAGATCGCCGACCGCCTGTCGCGGGCGGCGTGGCAGCGCGCCGTGCACCAGTATCTGCATTTGCTGGTGGGGCGCGCCGACATTGCCGGCATCGAGCTCGAAGGCACAGCCAGTCCGCGGGTTCAGTAAGTAGAAATGCGTAGCTAAAAAGGCGTAGGCCGCTAGGCCTTCTGGGGCACAGCCAGATCGTGCCCCAGCCTTTACAATCACGGAAGAAACAGGAGTAGCGTCATGGGTAGCGTCAAGTTGCAGGACCGTTTTGGCCGTTCGATCGATTATGTGCGGCTGTCCGTTACCGACCGATGCGACTTGCGTTGCAGTTATTGCATGCCCAAGGGCTTTCGCGGCTTCGAGGAGCCGAAGGACTGGCTGACGTTCGACGAGATCGAGCGCCTGCTGGGCATTTTCGTGCGCCTCGGCACGCGCCGCGTGCGCCTGACGGGCGGCGAACCCCTGTTGCGGCGCAACCTGCCCGAGCTGGCGCAAAAGCTGTCCGCGCTGCCCGGTCTGGACGACCTGTCGCTGTCGACCAACGCCACCCAATTGGGCAAGCACGCCGTGGCCTTGCGCGCGGCGGGCGTGGACCGCATCAACGTCAGCCTCGATTCGCTCGACCGCGCCTGCATGCAGCAGATCACGGGGCGCGACAGCCTGCAGCCCATTCTCGATGGCCTGGTGGCGGGCAAGGCGGCCGGTTTCGACCCGATCAAGATCAATATGGTGGCCATGCGCGGCATCAACGACGGCCAGATCGAGGCCATGGCGGCCTTCTGCATCGAGCAGCAGTTCATCCTGCGCCTGATCGAAGCCATGCCGATGGGCAGTACGGGCCGCAATGCCAGCTACATGCCGCTGGGTCCCGTGCGCGAGCGCCTGGCGGCCCGTTTTGGCCTGGTGCCGCAGGCGGCCGAATTAGGTGGCGGGCCGGCGCGCTATCTGGCGACGCAAGATGGACGCTCGAGCATCGGCTTCATTACGCCCATGTCGCAGCATTTTTGCGCCACCTGCAACCGCGTGCGCCTGTCCGTCGATGGTACCCTGTACCTGTGCCTCGGGCAGGAAGAGAAATTCGCCTTTGGTCCCATGCTGCGCGGCGGGGCCACGGATGCGCAGATCGAAGCGGCGATCCGCGCCGCCATCGAACTCAAGCCGCAGCAGCATGATTTCAATTCGCAGCCGGACAAAATCGTGCGCTTCATGGCGCAGACGGGCGGCTGAGACAGTTTGCATTTACATTCAAGGGCGGTATGAAATTCAAGGCGATGTTTTCCTCGTGGCAGAAGCTGTCGACCAAGATCGTCGGCGCGCTGCTGCTCATGCTGGTGCTGGCCCTGAGCGCCATCGGCTGCACCCTGTTCCTGTCGTGGCAGCTCGAAGGCAGTTCGGCCGCCATCAATGAAACGGGCCGGCTGCGCATGCAGACTTACCGCCTGACCCTGCTGCTTGCCAGCGACGCCGGCGAACAGGCGCGCCAGCAGGTGCTGCTGATCGACGAAACCCTGGCCAAGATCGGCCACGGCGACCCGCAGCGCCCCTTGTTCCTGCCCCCCAGCACGGCCATCAAGTCCGAATTCGAGCGCATCGGCACCGCCTGGCGCGGCGCCTTGCGCCCGGCCGCGCTGGCGGCCGATTCCGCTGCGCGCGCGCGCCAGTTCGAGCATGACGCCGATACCTTCGTCGGCCAGGTCGATCAATTGGTGCGCCTGATCGAGCACGATAGCGAACAGCGCACCTTCTGGCTGCGCGCCTCGCAGCTGATCCTCGTCGGCATGGCCGTCATCGGCACGGTCAGCATGATTTACCTGATGTTCATGCTCATCATCGAACCGGTGACGCGCCTGCGCCTGGGCATGCAGCGCATGAAGGAGCGCGATTTCAGCGTGCGCCTGGCTGTCGAGAGCAATGACGAATTCGGCCAGCTGGCCAGTGGCTTCAACCAGATGGCCGACCGCCTGCAGGCGCTGTACGGCAACCTGGAAGAGGGCGTGCGCAGCAAGACGGCCACCCTCGAATACCGCAACCGCGAGCTGGCGCTGCTGTACGAAAGCGCGGCCTTTTTGCAGCGCCCGCAGCCCCTGGAAGACATTTGCGGCGGCTTCATGCAGCGCATCGTCGATTATTTCGAGGCCGACGGCTCCACCGTGCGCGTGCTCGACGCCGAGCGGGGCAACCTGCACATGGTGGTGCATACGGGCCTGTCCGAGGAACTGGTGGCGTCCGAGCATTGCCTGAAGGTGGGCGACTGCCTGTGCGGCACGGCCGTCGAGATGAAGGTGGCGAAGGTGCACGACATGCGCCGCATCGACAAGGCGCACGAGCTGCGCTGCCACCGCGAAGGCTTTGCCACCGTTTCCGTCTTCCATATCCATGCGCATGAACAGCACCTGGGCTTCTTCAACCTGCATTTCCGCCATGCGCGCGTGTTTTCCGCGCGCGAGCTGGCCTTGCTGGAAACCCTGGGCCAGCTGCTGGGCATCGCGCTGGAAAACCTGCGCCTGGCCGCGCGCGAACGCGAAATGGCCATTTCCGAAGAGCGCAACCTGGTCGCGCAGGGCCTGCACGACAGCATCGCGCAAAGCCTCAATTTCCTGAACCTGCAGGTGCAGATGCTCGACGACTCCGTGCGCAATGCGCGTTTCGACGAGGTGGCGGGCATCGTGCCGGCCCTGCATGCGGGCGTGAAGGAAAGCTACGAGGACGTGCGCGAGCTGCTGGCCAACTTCCGCAGCCGTTTGATGGAGGATGACCTGATCGGCTCCCTGCGCGCGGCGCTCGACAAATTCCGCCGCCAGACGGGCATCGACGCCGAGCTGCTGGCCGATGTCGACGGCGCGCCATTTCCCCGCGAGCAGCAATTGCAGTTATTATTCATCGTGCAGGAAGCGCTGTCTAACATCCGCAAGCACGCCCAAGCCAGCCACGTCGAGGTGCGTCTCGCCGATCACCAGGATTTTACGCTGACGATCAGCGACAATGGCGTCGGCTTCGACGCTGCCGCCGTGCTGGAAAAGGGCGACAGCCACGTCGGCATCCACATCATGCGCGAGCGCGCGCAGCGCATCGACGCCACGTTCGACGTGCACGCTTGTCCCGGCGGGGGCACGACCGTCGAACTGCATCTGTCGCGCGAGCAGCGCCGCGCCGCCTAAGCCACTATCAGAAAGTATAAAAAATGGAGACTCCCGATAAACCGATCACCGTCATGCTGGTGGACGACCACGCGCTGTTCCGCAGCGGCATACGCTCGCTGCTGCAGCGCCACACGGAATTTTCCGTCGTGGGCGAGGCGGCAGACGGCGTGGAAGGCATCAAGCGCGCCATCCAGCTGCAGCCCGACGTGGTGCTGCTGGACCTGAACATGGCCGGCATGTCCGGCGTGGAAGCGCTGCAGCTGATGCAGCACGACTGTCCCGACACGGCCATCGTCATGCTCACCGTGTCGGAAGATGCGGAGGACCTGGCGACGGCCCTGCGCGCGGGCGCCTGCGGCTATTTGATCAAGAATATCGACGCCGACTACCTGGTGCGCGCCATCCGCCGCGCGGCCGCTGGCGAAGTCGTCATCGCCGAAGCCATGACGGGCAAGCTGGTGGCGCAACTGCAGGCGGGCACGCGGCGCGAGGAGCCCGTGTCGGAGCTGGACAAGCTCACGCCCCGTGAAAAGGAAATCATCGATTGCCTGTCGCGCGGCGAAAGCAACAAGGGCATCGCCCGCACCCTGGACCTGGCTGAAAGCACGGTCAAGATCCACGTGCAGAACGTGCTGAAAAAACTCAACCTCACCAGCCGCGTGCAGGCGGCCGTGTACGCGGTCGAGCACCGCCAGGGCAAGTAGCCCGAGTTGGGGTCTGACCCGGCGGGCCGGACCCCATGGCTATTATCTCTAGTCCTTTTTGCCGATGGCAGTTCCTGCGCTTTTAAAGTAGTATATTGAATATATCTTTAAAGGCGACTCCATCATGGCCATCACCCCGATCAGCGAACCTTCTTCCTCTCCCGCCGCCTCCGGCGCGGCGCCATGGCAAGCCGGTCACGCCGTCTGGCAACTGGGTTTCCGCCCGTTTTACCTGCTGGCGGCCGTGTTTGCGGCCATCGCCATGCCCCTGTGGCTGGCAGCTATGCGGGCCTGCTGCCGGGCGGTTTGCAGGTGGGCCTGGGCTGGCACATGCACGAGATGGTGTTCGGCTTTGCCGTGGCCGTCGTCGTGGGCTTCTTGTACACGGCGGGACGCAACTGGACGGGCTTGCCCACGCCGCATGGTGTCCAGCTGATGGCGCTGGCGGGGCTGTGGCTGGCCGGGCGCGTGGCCATGCTGTGCGGCCCCGGCCTGTTGCCGGCGCTGGTCGACTGGCTGTTCCTGCCGCTTGCCGCCTGGCCCCTGTACCAGGTGCTGCGCCGTTCGGGCAATACGCGCAACCTGTTCCTCGTCGGTCTGCTGGCCTTGCTGGCGCTGGCCAATGGCCTGTTCCACGCGGCTGAGCTTGGCTGGCTGCCGCTGTCGCTGTTCCTGCCCGTGCAGGCGGCCATCTTCATCATCGTGCTGATCGAATCGGTGATCGGCGCGCGCGTCATTCCCATGTTTACGCGCAATGGCGCGCCTGGCAGCACGCCCGTGGCCAGTCCGCAGCGGGCCCTGATCGCCGTGGCCTGCATGGCGGCCGCCGCCATCGCGTGGCTGGCCGGTGCTCCAGCCTGGCTGACGGCGCCGCTGGCGTTCTGTGCTGCCGGCGTGTCGCTGGCCAACCTGCTGGCCTGGCAGCCGCAGCGCACGGTGCGCGTGCCGCTGCTGTGGATACTGCACCTGTCGTATGCGTGGATAGGCATCGGCTTTGCGCTGCTGGGACTGGCCAGTCTCGGCCTGCTGCCGGCCAGCGCCGCGCTGCACGCGCTGACGGTGGGATCGATGGCGGGCCTGATCATCGGCATGATGACGCGCACCACCCTGGGCCATACGGGCCGTCCATTGAAGGGCGGCAGGGCGGAAGCGGCGATGTACTGGCTGATCCAGCTGGGCGCGCTGGCGCGCCTGCTGGCCGCCGCCGGTCCCGCCGCGCTGTCCATGCCGCTGCTGCTGGCGGCCGGCGCGTGCTGGTCGCTGGCCTTTGGCCTGTATGCGTGCGTGTATGCGCCCTATCTGTGGCGCGCCAGGGTGGATGGGCGCGAAGGCTAAGCTGGTATCAGGACGGGCGCCAGGCCAGCAGTTTCCTGATTTCCGGCGTCCAGTACGACAGCGATTCGCCCACGACGAATAGCAGCAGGCCCAGCATCAAGGCTCTCAGCAGCAAATCCCTGCACCAGATCATGGCGTCTCCTGATTTTTTATATTGGCAAGTTTATCATTGGCATGCGCTGCCATGTTGCGTTTCTGGCGTGGCTGCCTGGCCAGGCGCCGGCGCCTGTGCCGTGTATGCGGCGGCGGCATCGATGGCGTGCGCCAGCGCCAGTTCCAGGGTGTCGAGCGCGGCGGCCGCGTCCTTGCCGGCGTGGAGCAGCTGCTCCGCGCGCTGGGCCGCGTGCAGGGTGGCGGGCAGGGCCAGGCTGCCCGCCACGCCGGCCAGCTTGTGCGCCAGCGCGGCGGCGTCGCCGCGCGCGTTGGCCGCCAGCAGGGCGCGCATGGTGGCGACGGTGTTGCGGTACGTGGCGCCAAAGCGCGACAGGTGCTGGCGGTAGGGCGCCTCGTCGAGCCACTGCGCCAGTCCTTGCGCCAGGTCGATCACGGGTGCCGTGCCGGATGGCGGCACGGGCATCGCCGCCGCGCTGATGGCTGGCGGCAGGGCCGGCAAGCCTTGTGCATGGCGCCGGTGCACGCGCGCGACCAGGGCGATGGTCTGCGGCACGTCGAATGGTTTGCTGATGAAATGGTTCATGCCCGCTTCCAGCGCCGCCGTCTGCTGCGTCTGGAATGCGCCCGCCGTCAGCGCCACCACGGGAAGGTCGTGGAATTGCGGCAGCTGGCGCAGCGCGCGCGTGGCCTGCAAGCCATCCATGACGGGCATCTGCACGTCCATCAGCACGATGTCGACTTCATCCGGGTGATCCAGCAGCCAGTCCAGCGCCTGCCGGCCATCGCAGGCGAACGCGGGCAGGGCTCCCTGGTCGCGCAGGATATGGTTGACCACGTCACGTCCCGGTTGATTTCGCTGTCGTCGACCACCAGCACGCGCACGCCGGCGAGCTGGCGTTCCTCCAGCGCCGCATGGCTGGCATCGAGGCCGGCCAGTTCGGCGCGGCGCTGGCGCGCATCCATCGTTGCGTTGTACAGGCTGGAGGCCGTGACGGGTTCGTTGAGGATGGCATCGGCGGGATTGTCCGGATCGGTATGGCGCCGCGCGGGCGCCGTGGCCGGCGCGCCGCTGGCCGCCACGATGACGACGGGGCAATCTTGCGGCGGCAAGTGCTCGCGCAGCGCGCGCGCAACGGCTTCGCCATCCATGTCAGGCAGGTGCGCGGCCAGCAGGACGGTGCCGGGCCGCGCGCCCTCGGCGCAGGCGAGCGCGTAGTCGAGCGCCGCCTCGCCGCCGGCGACCGCATGCACGCTCCAGCCCAGGCCTTGCGCCACGGCGCCGACCGTCGCGCGCGTGGCGGCGTTGCCGTCGGCCAGCAGCACGTGCAGGCCCTGCATGTCGGGCATGCCGCGCGCGCGCGCGGGCATCAGCTGCAGCGGCGCCGTGAAACTGAATTCGCTGCCCTGGCCCAGCGTGCTTTTCAGGCGCAGGGCGCCTCCCATCAGACGCACCAGCTGGCGGCAGATGGTCAGGCCCAGGCCCGTGCCGCCGAAGCGGCGCGTGGTCGAGGTGTCGGCCTGGGTGAAGGCGGAAAAGATCGTTTCCTGCACTTCGGGGGCGATGCCGATGCCCGTGTCGCGCACGCAAAAGCGCAGCACGGCGACATCGCCATCGCGGCTTTCCAGCGCCGTGTGCAGCTCGACTGTGCCCTGCGCCGTGAACTTGATGGCGTTGCTGGTGAGGTTGACCAGCACCTGTTCCAGCCGCAGCGCGTCGCCCAGCACATGGTCGATGCCGTCGGGCAGGGGGCCGATGCGCACGGCGATGGGCTTGTCATGCACGGCCACGCCCATGCTGGCGGCGATCTTGTCGATCACCTCGGCCAGGCGGAACGGCGCCTGCTCCAGGTGCATATGGCCCGCCTCGATTTTCGACACGTCGAGCACATCGTTGATAATGCCGAGCAGCGACTGGCCGGCGGCGCGGATCTTGCGCGCCATCAGCAGCGCCTCGCCATCGAGGCCGCCTCTTTCCAGCAGCCAGGCCATGCCGAGGATGGCATTCAGGGGCGAGCGGATTTCATGGCTCATGTTGGCGAGGAATTCGGCCTTGCTGCGGTTGGCCGCCTCGGCCCCGTCGCGCGCCAGCAGCATGGCTTCCTCGGCCTGTTTTTGCGCGGATATGTCCTGCACGAAGATCAGCGTTGCCGGCCCGTCCTTGAGCATCACGCGGGCCGTCGTCTTGAGGATGGGCACGGGCCGTCCCTGCTTGTCCAGGCCGACTGCTTCGAAGACCTGCTCGCTGGCGGAATCGGCCTCGATCAGCGCCTCGCTGCTCGCCAGCGCCGCCTGCGATTCTGCCGTGAGCATGCTGCGCCACGGCAGGCCGCTCAAGTCGTCCTCGAGGGCGTAGCCGTGCAAGTGGCGGTAGCGGGGGTTCGAATAGACGAAGCGGCCATGGCGCAGGATGGCGATGGCCAGCGGCGCATCCTCGATCAGCGTGCGAAAGCGCGTTTCGCTGTCCGACACGGCCTGCATGGCCTGCCGCGCGCTTTCCTGCTGCGCGTGCCAGGCGGCCAGGTGCCGCCGGCGCCGCTGGCTCCAGTACAGCAGCGCGCTGCCGGTGGCGGCCAGGATGGCGAAGAAAATGGCATAGCCGGTTGCCTGGCGCCGCAGCGGAGCGGCGATGGCCGCTTCCTCGCGGCTCAGGCCGATGATCAGCGCGCGGTCCATGTGCAGCGCCGGCGGCGCGATCGTGGCCATGGCCATCATGCGCGGCGGGCTGGCGGGCTGGCCGGGCACCATCACACCGTCGAGCACCGCCGATGGCTGGCCGCTGTCGCGCAGGCGCCGCAGGAAGCTGCCGGGCACGTCCAGGTTGCTGCCGTCGACGGCGCCCTTGGCCGGGTAGTTGAGGAACTGGTGGCCGTCGCCGTGCAGCACCACGGCCCACACGTCGCCCGCATACATGGCGGTGCGGAACTTGCCCGTGAAATATTCGGGATCGAAGGTGGCCATCACCAGGCCGGCAAAGCGGCCCTGCCGGTCCGGCACCATGCGCGCGGCCGTCATCACGAGGTCGTTCCTGAACGAGCGGAAGGGCGGCGACAGGTACAGCATGTGCGCGTCGGGCGCGTCGCGCACCGTCTGGAAGTAGCCGCGGCGCGAAAAATCCTGTTGCATCAACTCCGGGATATTCGTGGCGAGGGGCTTGCCGCTGGCGTCGAGCACCAGCATGGTGCGCACGCCGGGCATGGCGTCGACCAGGGCGGTCAGGCGCCGGGGCAGGGCCTGGCTGGCGCCCGTTTCCGCCGCGGGGCCGAGAAAGTCGCGGATCACGCCTTCGAGCACCAGGTTGGTGGCGGCCAGGTCGACTTCGATATTCTTTGCCAGCAGCGCCGTCAGCACCTCCAGCCGCTCGCGTTCCGCCGCCGCGTGCCGCGTGGCTTCGGCGAGGTGCAGATACGCCAGGGTGACGCCGATGACCAGCAGTCCGAGGAGAAAAAAAAGCCACTCAATCAGTCGTCTGTGCACTGCGTCGCCACCTGGTAGTCGGATCATGTGACGATGCTATACCGTATAGGGGAGAAGAACAACTTTCCCTGTGACTACTCAGCCGATAGTGTGGTCAATTTGTCGAAGTGGCCCACCGGCTGCGCCGTGTCGGCCAGCGGCAGGTACAGGCTGAATACGGCACCCTGGCCCGGCGCCGATTCCACCGCGATGCGTCCGCCCATCAGGACCGCCAGGTGGCTGGCGATGGCCAGGCCCAGCCCGGCGCCGCCATGCGCGCGGCTGGGCGTGTCGTCCGCCTGCGAGAATTTCTCGAAGATGCTGGCCTGCTGCGCCTGCGCGATGCCGACGCCCGTGTCGCACACGGCGATGCGCAGCTGGCCGGCGTGGCGCGCCACGCGCACGTCGATGCGTCCGGCGGGCGTGAAGCGCAGCGCGTTGTCGAGCAGGATGGCGAGCAGGCGCACCAGGCGCGGGCGGTCGCAAACGAGGTGCGACGGCGTATCGGCGGCGCACCAGGCCAGGGCGATGCCCTGCTCCGCCGCGCGCTGGCGGAACGGCGCCAGCGCCTGGGCCAGCACGCCGGGCAGCGGCTCCACCGCGCACTTGAGCCTGAGCTGGCCGCCCTCGAGGGCACTCAGTTCCATGGTCGCCTCGACCAGCGACAGCAGCTGGCGGCCGCTGGCGCGTATGGCCTGCGCGTGGCTGGCCAGCCCGGGCTGCGGCTGCAGCTGCTCCAGCAGCAGGTCGGAAAAGCCGAGGATGCCGTTGAGCGGCGTGCGCAGCTCATGCGACATGTTCGACAGGAAGCGCGACTTCGCTTCGCTGGCGGCGATGGCCCTGGCGCGGCTGTCGATCAGGCGCCCGATCAGCAGCACCAGCGCGGCCCACGACAGCACGATCAGCGCGCTGGTGACGGTCGCCATCAGCAGCGCCTGCTCGCGGCGCGAAGCGTAGTCGGCCAGCACCGTGTCGCGGTCCAGGCCGATCAGCATGTAGAGCGGATAGTGCGCCAGCTTTTCAAACGCGTAGTAGCGCAGGGTGCCGTCGATGGGGCTGCGCTGCAGGAAGCTGCCGCGCGTCTTGCCGCGCATCTGCGCGAACAGAGCGCTGTCGCCGACGTCCTGGCCGATGGTGTTGACGCTGCCGACGCGGCGCGCCCGCATCACGCCATCGGTGCCGATGAGGGCGATGGAGCTGTTCTTGCCCAGGTCGACCTCGTCATACAGGCGCGTGAAGTAATACGGATCCATCGACGCCACCACCACGCCCTTGAAGCTGCCATCGGGGTGATTGATGCGCCGCGTCAGCTGGATCGACCATTTTTTCGACACGCGGCCCAGCACGGGCTTGCTGATGTAGAGTTCGCCGCTGTCGCCGCGCACGTGCACCTGGAAGTGCTCGCGGTCGGCCAGGTTGGTGGGTTTGAACGGCTTGCTCGTCAGTACGGTGTCGCCCCGCTCGTTGACGATGCTGAACAGGTTATACAGGGGGCCGGGATTGAGCCCCTGCTGCAGGTCGGTGACGATGTCGAGCTTGTCTCCCAGCGCATTGTAGCGCCCGCGCAGGTAAGTGACGGCCTGGTCGGCCCCTTCGATGGTGCGTATCGCATGTTCGTCGAAGACCCGCGCCATGCTGCGCGCATCGCGCTGGGCGTCGGCGATGGCCCGCTCGTGGGCGTGGTCGAGTTGCCGCAGCGTGACGCCCCACAGGCCGGCCAGCAGCAGGGCCACGAAAAACGACAGCAGGATGCGCGTGTCCAGGCGTTCCCAAGGCAGGGCCTGCCATTTCAATCGTGGTGTGATGTCGTGCCGCATGCCGCCTCCCACAGTAGTCGGCCCGTGACGGCCGCCGCGATGGCGGACCTGGACACGGACTGCATTACTCTCTCTGAGATCAATTATATCGAATATAAATGATTTAATCGATAAAATTGAATTATTTGTGGTAAGTGTTGTATTTGACCGCTGCGCCTAGGATGCGGCCTGGCGTGCCAGCCAGTGTTCCACCAGCTCGCGCAACTGGGCCGCCGTGAAGGGTTTGGACAGGTAAGCGTCCATGCCGGCATCCATGCAGCGCTGCCTGTCGTCGTCGGTGACGCCCGCCGTCAGGGCGATGACGGGGGTACGCGCGGCACCGCTGCGCAGTTCGCGCGCGCGCAGCGTCTGGCAAGCCTGGTAGCCATCCATGACGGGCATCATGCAATCCATCAGCACCAGGTCATAGCGCTGTGCCGCCAGGGCCAGCAGGCCCAGCTCGCCGTTTTCCGCCGTATCGATGGCGTAGCCGCGCCCGCCCAGCTGCAGGCAGACCAGCTGGCGGTTCAGCGCCGTGTCCTCGACCAGCAGGATGCGGGCCGCGGGCGCGGACTCCGGCTCCGGTGCCGGCGCAGGGCGCAGGGACGGGGGCGGGCGGTGCGGCAGGCGGCGCGGCGCACGCATCGTCCTGCGGCGCGCCAGCCGGCGCGGCCGGGCCGCACGGGATGCGCACGGTGAAGCGCGAGCCGGCGCCGGGCGTGCTGTCGCAGCCGATCTCGCCGCCCAGCAGTCCGGCCAGCTGCTGGCAGATGGCCAGGCCCAGTCCCGTGCCACCATATGCGCCGCTGATGCTGGCGTCGGCCTGGCAGTAGGGCTGGAAGACGCGGCCCAGCTGCTCGGGCATCATGCCGATGCCGGCGTCGCTGACGCGGAACAGGAGGGCGGCCGTGCCGGGGCTGTCCGGTGCGCCAGGCGCCAGCTGCAGGCTCACCGTCACCTGTCCCGACGCCGTGAATTTGATGGCGTTGCCGACCAGGTTGCCCAGTATTTGCGCGATGCGCGTGCGGTCCGAGCACACCTGCCGCGGCACGCGCGGGTCCACCTCGGCCACCAGCTGCAAGCCTTTGCGGTCCGCCTGCGCGTGGTGCAGCGCCAGCAGGTCGTCGAGCAGCTGGCGCGGGTCGAAGTCGCGCAGTTCCACGCCCATCTGGCCCGCCTCGGCCTTGGACAGGTCGAGAATGTCGTTGAGTATGTGCATCAGGTCGTGCACGCCGTTGCTGACGTTGGCCGCATAGTGGCGCTGCGTCGCATCGAGCGGGGTTTCCAGCAGCAGTTCGGCCATGCCGACGATGCCGGCCATCGGCGTGCGGATTTCATGGCTCATGATGGCCAGGAAGCGCGACTTGGCGGCATTGGCCGTTTCCGCGTGCGCCTGCAGCGCCAGCGCCTGGGCCGTGTCGCGCTCGCGGCGCCGCAGCAGGCCCATGATCAGCGCCACGGCCAGCGCCACCGCCAGCAGGCTGACCAGCGCCGCCCCGCCCATGGTGCGCAGCATGCGGCGCCAGCCCGCCAGGTAGACTTCGTCCGTGACGGTGACGTTGACGGCCAGCGGATAGTCGCGCACCAGGCGGATGCCGGCCAGGCGGTCGACGGGGCGGCCCTGTTCGGCCGCGCGCGGCAAGTCCACCTGCAGCACGCCATGCGTCTTGCCCTGTTCCAGCAGGCGGTAGGTACTGCCCGTCAGGTTGCGCTTGCCCATCATGGCGGGGGCGGCAGGCCAGCGCGCCAGCAGGGTGTAGTCGCTGCGGTACAGGGAAAAGGCCGTATGCTCGCCGATGCTCGTGTTCTGGAAGAATTTGCTGAAGAAATCGCACGACAGGCCCACCAGGATCACGCCCAGGAAGCGGCCGTCCGGCCCGCTGATGCGCCGGCTGATATAGAAGGTCCAGGCACCGTTGCCCTTGTTTTGCACGGGCGCGCTGACGTGCATGCCGCCGTCCGGGTGGCGGCGGTGGTAATCGAAATAATCGCGCTCGTCGAGGCGGATGGGCGGTGCGGGAAAGGCGCGGCTGAAGACCAGCACGGCGCCGTCGCCGCCCACGATGGACACCACGTCCACTTGCGGCACGCCGCCGATCTTGTGCCGCAGCATCTGGTGCATGGCCTGGTTGCCGGCGGTGGCGGCCAGCGCGGCTCCGTCGGCCGGGGCGGCTGCCTGCACTTCGTTGCTGACGCTGTCGAGCACGAGGCGGGCCGCCGTCATGCTTTGCGCCGTGTTTTCCGCCAGCAGCAGCGACAGGTTGGACAGATCCCGTTTCCAGTCTTCGACGGCTTCGCGGTGCAGCAGCATGCCGGAGATGACGATGCACAGCGCCAGCAGGCCCACCAGCGCCAGGCCGGCCACGGCTGCCGTGGTGCGCGGCGGATAGCGGTGGACCAGGCGCAGGATGGCCCGGCGCGCATTCATGCCTGTGCGCCCGTGTAGTCAAGCATGCTGCGGCGTACCTCCTGTTCCACCGCGCCGAGCAGCGCCGCCGTTTCTGCGAGCCAGCCGGGCGCCGCCACGCCCTGGTGGCGCACCAGCTGCTCCAGTTCCGCCAGGCGCGCCGTCAGCGCGCGGGCGCCCAGCAGGGCCACCGTGCCGCGCAGGGTATGGCAGGCATGCACGATGGCTTGCGCCGCGCCGCCGCGCACGGCCTGCTCCACGCGCGCGTACATGGCCGGCGACGTGTCCAGATAGGTCTGGGACAGGGCGCGGAACATCTCCAGGTCATGGCCGGTGGCCTGGAACAGCACGGCGGGATCGATGTGGCGATAGGCTGGCATGCTGGACTCCCGGACAAAGGTGGTGAACTAGGCGGCCAGGCTGTTGCGCCGCGCATGGCCGGCGCAGCAGGCGCGCAGATAGCCGCGCAGCTCGTCGTAATTGACGGGTTTGGCAAAGAACACCACGCCGGGCGGCACGCCGCCGCGTTCTTCGAGTTCCTCCGACGTCAGGCTCGACAGCATGGCGATATGCATCTCCGCCAGCAGCGGATCGGCCAGGATGGTGCGGATCACCTCGTAGCCGTCGATGCCTTCCATGACGATGTCGGCCAGCAGGATGTCGGGCTGGTCGCGGGCGATTTCATCAGCGCCTGGTAGCCGTTCTCGCAAAAGCGCAATGCCGCCTGCAAGCCCCAGGAGCCGATCTGCTTTTCATACAGCGCGCGCTCGATCGGATTGTCTTCGATTACCAGGATGGAGGGCGGACGGCCTGATGGGGCGGGGCGGCTGGCGCGCGCCGCGCGCTGGTCCTGGCCCGGCTGGCCGGGATTGCCCTTGTAGGCCTCGACGGCCGCGAGGGGAATGCGCCGGTGGCCGCCCTTGGTTTTCCAGGCTTCGATTACGCCTGCCTCGACCAGTTGCTGTACCGATGTCACCGAAATACCGAGGATTTCGGCGGCCTTTTGGGTAGTGCAAACGTCTGCAGTGTGCATGATGGACTTTATGGTCGCGGATGAAGTTGAAGGGAATGATACGCAATCGCGCTCAAAAAATCAATTTCAACGAATTAGATGAATTCACTAAAAACCTGGCCGGTGGCGGGCCGGGGCCTGGTGCGCGTGCGGCAAGTGGCGACATGGGCGGGCGCTGCCAGGATCTCGCGCCATTCGCTCCACTCGGCGTTGCTGTGGCGTAGCAGGGTTTCCATGTGTTCTGCGTCCAGGCCCAGTACCCGCGCGGCGGCCAGGGCTGGCCCGCGCGGCCCTGCACCATTGCGCAGTATCAAGTCGGCGAAACTGCTGGCCAGCTTCAGCAGCCAGGCCAGGTCCGTCATGTGCCCGGCACGCCCGAAGCCGGGCGGCGCGGCATGGCAGCGCACGGCGTCGCACAGGATCTCCGGCATGCCCCAGCCCCGCATGAGGCTGGCCGACAGCGCCAGCCGGTGGTGGCCGAAGCGCCGCGACTCCGCGCACAGCAGCCGGGCGCCGGCAGCGTCGCCATGCTGGGCCAGCAGTTGTCCATATTCCTGCGGATGCAAGGTGGCCAGGGCCAGCTGGCCGCAGTTGGCCAGCAAGCCGCAGCTGTACAGCTCATCGGCCGGCGCCAGCTGCAGCGCGTCGCCCGCCACGCGGGCGGCGCACGCCATGGCCAGCGAGTGCGACCAGAAGCGCTGCGCGTCGAAATGCGCGCAGGTGGCCGCTGGCGGGGCCGGGGCGGCGATCGCCTCGCGCAGGGCGGGCAGGCCGATGGCTTCCAGCAGCGCGGCGTTGACTGCAGCATGCATGCGTTCGCCCGGTGGTACGCCGGCATTCGCCAGGCCGATGACCTTGCCGGTCAGGGCCGGATCGCAGCCTATCTGTTCGGCAAGCTCATCGAGCGGAACCTGCTGCTGGCAGCGGCTCGCCAGCCAGTGCTGGCGCCAGGCGGGCGAAGGCAGGATGGCGCCGCCGAGCAAGCCTGCCAGGTCGATGTGCGCGCTCATGGCCGGCTCCCGATGTCGCTATAGTCATCGGCTTGCGCCGTGCCCGTTTGCAGGGCCGTGACGGCTTGCGACAGCGCATCGAGCGCCATCAGCAGATCCGCATGCAGGAGGCGCAGCGCGCCGATATCGTTGGAGAAGCCCGCATGCACGGCCGGCCTGGCGCGCCAGCGCCTGCAAGGGAAGCAGTCCCATGGCCTGGCTGCCGTCGAGAATTTCCTGCGCCAGCACGCGTGCGGGGGCGGCCCGCTCGCAGCGCAGCGCATGGGCGATGCCGGCCAGGCGGTCGCGCGTCTCGGCCACGAACAGGGCCAGGATCTCGCCCTGCAGGCGCCGGTCGTAACCGAACATCGCGTCGAGCCGGGCCGCCTCGAAGGGCGGCGTGTCCGCTGCCCTGGGCGCCGGCGGCGGTGCGCTGTCAGCCGCCTTGGCCGGCGGGGCCGCTTTGCGCGTTTGCAGCAGCTGATGCAGATCGGGCGGCGTGCCGCCTGCGGCCGGCGGGCGGCCGGCATGGCGCCAGCGGGTACGGCGCCAGAGCAGGGCGGCCAGCAGCAACAGCAGGCCCGCCAGCGCCAGCGCCGGGCGCATCAGCGAGAGGTCTTCGCAGCGAAGGAAGGGGTGGATGGAGAGTAAGGCGTTCATGGCAGTGCTCCAGTACGGACGATGCTTGTTATCTTGCGTGATGGCGGACCTAAAATACTTCCCAGTCGCCGGAGTCGGCCACCGCCGTGGCCGTGCCCTTGGACTGGCCCGGGGCAGGCGTGGCGACCAGCTTGAGCGACGCCTTGCGCTGTGCCGGCCGCGGGGCGGCAGGCGCGCGGGGCGCTTGAGGCGGCGCTGGCCGGGCCGCCGCGCCGGCTTGCCCGTGCGCCAGCTTGAAGGTGCCCACCACGCCGGCCAGGATGCCCGCCTGCTCCTGCAGCGATTGCGATGCCGCCGCCGCCTCTTCGACCAGGGCCGCATTCTGCTGCGTGACTTCATCCATTTGCGTGATGGCGCGGTTGATTTCCTCGATGCCCGTGCTTTGTTCCACGCTGGCGGCCGAGATTTCGCTGACGATGTCGGTGACGCTGCGCACCGTGTCGACCACTTCCGTCATGGCCGCGCCGGCCTGCCGGACCAGCTTGCCGCCTTGTCCCACCTGTTGCACGGAGTCGCCGATGAGTCTTGATTTCCTTGGCCGCCGCCGCCGAACGGTGCGCCAGGTTGCGCACTTCGGTCGCCACGACGGCAAAGCCGCGCCCCTGTTCCCCGGCGCGCGCCGCTTCCACGGCCGCATTCAGGGCCAGGATATTCGTCTGGAAGGCGATGCCGTCGATGACGCCGATGATGTCGGCGATCTTGTTGGACGCGCTGTCGATCGCTTCCATGGTGCGGATGACGTCGTCCATCACCTGGCCGCCCCGTTGCGCCTTGTCCGAAGCGCTGACCGCCATTTGCTGGGCCTGGCGGGCATTGTCCGCGTTCTGCCGCACGGTGGCCGTCAGTTCTTCCATGGCCGAGGCGGTTTCTTCCAGCGAGCCGGCCTGCTGTTCCGTGCGCGCCGACAGGTCCAGGTTGCCCATTGCGATCTCACCCGACGCGGTGCTGATGGTGTCCGTGCCGGAGCGCACTTCGGACACGATGCGCACCAGGCTCCCGCTCATCTCCGCCATGGCGTTCATCAACTGGCCCACCTCGTCGTTCGAGGTGGCGCTGATTTGTGCGCTGAGGTCGCCGCCGGCGATGGTGCGGGCCACGCCGATGGCGCTCTCGAGCGAAGAGGCGATGCGCCGCGCCAGCAGCAGGCCCATGCCGGCCACCAGCGCCGTCACGGCCAGGGCCAGGCCGAGCGAAATCCAGCGCGCGCTGGCCGCGGTGGCGGCGCCCTCGGCGGCTCCCCTGGTGGCCAGGCTTTCGTTGTAGCGGTGGTGGGCGGCGAGGGCATCGACCAGTTCCTTGATGACGGGCTGGCTCTGCATCAGAAAGTCGCGCGCCGCGTCGAGTTCTCCCGCCTTCGACAGTGTCAGTACCTTGTCGCGTACGGCGTCGTAGTGCTGCAGCACGGCGCGGTCCGCGGCCAGCAGTGCTTTATCTTGCTCATCGGAAAGGTTTTCTTTTTCATACTTGTCGAGCGCCTGGCCGACTGCCGCGCGCGCTTCCTTGATGCCCGCTTCCAGGGCGTCGCGCCTGGCGGCATCCTTGCTGGCCATGTGTTGCCAGACGGCCGTGCGCATCTGTGCGAACGGCACGAAAGCCTGGTTCAGGGTCAGCAGGCTGGGAACGGTGTTGACGGTGGCATAGCTGGCCGCCGTGTACACGCGATTCATCTGGTAGATGCCAAAGCCCGTCAGGGCGGCCAATCCCAGGACGACGGCAAGGATCAATAAGTACAGGCGTTTGGCAATAGTCATGATGGGGACCGCTCCAATGAAGTGAAATTCACGAAAAGTGCTTGGTTTCGATGTTTTTTCCATTTTACGATAAAAATATGTTTTATTCGAGAAATTTGTTGTTGATTTATTTTATTCAATGATTTTCATCAAAATCGCACTGCTGTATCTGGCTTGACGGTCAGTTCGTGTATAAAAAGCCACACGGCACGCGGCGGGCGCTCTCGCGTGTGCCACGCTTTGCCGATTGGTGAAAAAATGAAATTGCATTGATCGCCGTCAATTCGGTGCGCTGGCGCGTGCCGCCGACTTACCCTTGCAAAGGAGCATCATGACTGCCTCTACCCGGCCTGGACCCTTGTTAGTCATTACCGCAGTCGTCTTTATCCTGCTTGGACTGGCGCTCGCTGGCGGCGGCGCCTGGCTCGTCAGCCTCGGCGGTTCCTGGTATTACGTGGTGGCCGGCATCGGCATGCTCGTCGCGGGCGCGCTCGTGGGGAAGGGGCGGCGCAGCGCCCAGCTTTTCCTCGCGCTGCTGCTGTTTGCCACCCTGATCTGGTCCGTCATCGAAGTAAAGTTCGACTGGTGGCAATTGCTGCCGCGCCTCGATATCTGGTTTGCCGCCGCCGTCTGGCTGCTGCTGCCGTTCGTCGACCGCCGTCTGGCGCCGGCCCTGATCCACGGCGCCAAACCGCGCGACGCGGGCAAGAGCGCCTTGACGGCGGCCGTGCTGCTGACGGCCGCCGTGGCTATCTTTTCCCTGTTCCAGGATTACTACACCTTGCACGGCGAAGTGCCGGCCGAGAACATGGCGGCCGCGCCGCAGGGCGACTACGCGCCCGGCGTGGCGCCCAACGACTGGGCCGCGTATGGCCGCTCCGGCTATGGCGACCGCTATGCGCCGGCCGCGCAGATCACGCCGGCCAACGCCGCGCAGCTGAAACAGGCGTGGGTCTACCACACGGGCGACTTCAAGGGGCCGAACGATCCGGGCGAGATCGCCAATGAAGTCACGCCCCTGAAAGTGAACGGCATGCTGTATCTGTGCACGCCGCATAACATCGTCATCGCGCTCGATCCGGATACGGGCAAGGAGCTGTGGCGCCACGATCCGAAGATCAACCGCGACGCGTCCAGCTACCAGCACATGATCTGCCGCGGCGTCGCCTACTGGGACGTCAACGCGGGCCGCGCCAAGGGCGACCCTGCGCCCGAGGCGGCCGGCATGGAGTGCCCGCGCCGCATCTTCGCCCCCACCATGGACGCCACCTTGATCGCCGTCAATGCCGATACGGGCGCAGCGTGCAAGAGCTTTGGCGAAAACGGGGTGATCGGCCTGTACCATGGCATGGGCATGAAGAAACGGGGCTTTCTGATGCCGACGTCGCCGCCGGCCGTGGCGCAGAACGTGGTGGTGATGGCCGCCAGCGTGACCGATAACTTTTCCACGGAAGAACCGTCGGGCGTGATCCGCGGCTACGATCCCGTCACCGGCAAGCTGATGTGGAACTGGGATGCCTCGAACCCGGACGACACGGCGCCGATCGCCGATGGAAAAACCTATACGAACAACTCGCCCAATTCCTGGGGCGTGTCCAGCGTCGATGAAAAGCTGGGCATGGTGTACGTGCCGATGGGCAATGAAACGCCGGACACGTGGGGCGGCAAGCGCAACCCGAATGGTGAAAAGTACAACAGCGCCATCGTCGCGCTCGATCTTGCCACGGGGAAAGTGCGCTGGGTCTACCAGACCGTGCACCATGATATCTGGGACATGGATATCGGCGGCCAGCCCCCCCTGGTCGACATCGACACGCCGAAAGGCAAAGTCCCATCGGTCGTCGCCACGACGAAACGGGGCGACATCTACGTGATCGACCGGCGCGACGGCAGCCTGGTCGTGCCGGCGCCGGAAAAACCCGTGCCGACCGCCAACGCGGCCCCCGGCGACCGCCTGTCGCCCACGCAGCCGTTCTCGGCCCTCACTTTCTTGCCCGAGAAACACATCAGCGAAACGGATATGTGGGGCACGACGCCGTTCGACCAGCTGGCGTGCCGCATCATCTTCCGCCAGCACCGCTACGAGGGGCCGTTCACGCCGCAGACGGTGGCCGAAGGCAAGATCAAGGGCGCCATCATCTCGCCCGGTCCGCTCGGCATCTTCGAGTGGGGCGGGGCGGCCGTCGATCCCGTGCGTCAGTTGCTGCTGGTCAATCCCGACTACATGGGCTTTCTGGAGCGGCTGGTGCCGCGCGCGCAAGCCAATGCGCCGGGCGGCACGGGGTCGGAGAGAGGGCTTGCAGCCGCAGACGGGCGTGCCGTTCGCCGTGGAAATCAAGCCCTTCCTGTCGCCGCTGGGCTTCCCCTGCCAGGCGCCGCCATGGGGCTATGTGGCCGCCGTCGACTTGCGCACCATGAAAAAAGTGTGGATGCACAAGAACGGCACGACCATGGACAGCGCACCCGTGCCCATCCCGCTGCCGCTGGGCGTGCCCAGCCTGGGCGGCATGAGCACGACGGGCGGCGGCGTGGCATTTCTCAGCAGCACGCTCGATTACTACATCCGCGGCTACGACGTGCGCAATGGCAAAACCGTATGGAAAGCCCGCCTGCCGGCCGGCGGCCAGGCCACGCCGATGAGTTATGTCTCCGACAAGACGGGCAAGCAATATGTCGTCGTCATGGCCGGCGGCCATGGCTCCCTGGGCACGAAGATGGGCGACAGCCTGGTGGCGTTCGCCTTGCCGGACGAGGCGGTGAAGGGGGCGGGGAAAGGGAAGTAAGAAGAAAAGTAAGTGAAGCGCATCCGCGGCATGGTCTGGCCATGCCGCGGATGCGCCGCCATAAGGGCCCCGACGCTATGGCAAGCGGCGATTCAAGACGATGAGTTCGGCATTATCCGCAGTATCGTCCGCCAGCGGGTAGAGCACGACCGCATAGGCACGCTCCGTGGTCTTGTTGATGCTGGAAATGATCAATTTGTCACCGGGTATCGACAGAACCTCGTTGGTCAGCAGGTTCCGGTAGCCTTGCACGCCTTTGCTATAGAATATTTCCAGTAATTTATCATTTTGCGTGGTCAGCCAGCCGTTTCCAAACTCGGTATTGAAACGCGTGACAAAAGTGTCGTCAGCGATGTCGACTGGTTGCCATGTATTGAACAGCGGGTCGGCAAAGTCCACCAATTCAATGATCTCGCTTGCCCCGGACGCAGCTATTTTTTCGATAATGATTTTATCGTTTTCTTGCGCCAGCAGATAAGAATCCTTGTCGAAGGAGGCGCTTAATATCTGCAATACATGGATATCGTTCGCGCCGATCTCCCGCGAGCGCGTGACATTGCCTTTTTCATCGATCTCCCGGTGCAGCAGGATGCTGCCGTCATTTGCCAGCAAGTGGATCGCCTTGTTGCAAATGGCGATGCGATTATTTGCGGGCAAGGGGACCTTGCTATTGTGTTTCTTCTTCAGCTTCCCATTGATAAACTCGATGGCCAGGATTTTGTCCGGTTTCTTATCGTCAAAATCCACGTCGTGAAATATCGAATGCGAGTCCGTCGTTCCAATGAAGTCTCCTGTACATGGACGGTTACCCTTTGGTAATTCCACATCTTCACGATGAAAGACGGGAATGCTGATTTCCAGTTCTTTATCAGGATGATAGGGAATGACGGAAACATAATTTTCCTGATCCGGACTCAGGAACAGTGTCGGCAAGATGCCGTCATCCTCGACGTAGTTTTCAATACTGCCATCCATCCCGACAGTCGTATATATCAGCTTGTAGGTGCCATTTTTTTTTCATACACATAGTTAGCCAGCAGCGTCTTTTCAGCAAAGGAGATGCTGTCTTTGGCTGATATTGCTGTTTCAGCAAGCAGTGTTGTCATTGTGCCCCAGTCGCCTTGCGTGACAGACGATGTATAGGGCGCTACCTTGTCGAGGTTTTTCATGCGTCAGATGGTTCCCATATCTTATTGTGCCGCCAATCCCAGTTTCAGCCCCACCAGCTTGCCCGGTGCGGCCTCCGTTTTTTCCGGCGCCCCCGCGCTGACCCTGGCCGCCGGCGTGCCGTCCTGCTGCAGGGCCGCCAGAATCGCCGCGCTGCGCTGGGCACCCAGTTTATTCAATGCATCGGCAGGCAGGGGCTGTCTGGCTTCCAGCTGCTCGCGCAAGCCGTTATAGAAAGCCCCCGTGTCGGCCACTTGCGGCTCGCCCTCGATCAGCTTGCCCAGGCGCTGCAGGACGGGGATCTTGGCCGTTGCCGGAGCGGAGGCAACGGCGGATGCCACCGCTCCGGCTGGTACGGCCGACTCCGCCGCCTTCTTCTGCTTGTCCAGCTCGGCCTTGCCGAAGCGTTCGCCGTACAGGTCGCGCAGGGCGCCCCGTATCTTGCGTTCGCCCAGGTTCAGCGGTCCCGGTTCTTCGCCCGCTTCCAGCTTGATGCCGGCCTTGGCGGCGACGGCGCGGCGCACGGCCTGGGCGCGCAGGGCGGCCCCGTCCGTGTCGCTGTACTGGCCCGGCACGGCCAGCTTCAGCTGTTCGCGCTTGGAGAGGATCTGCGCCACCTGCTTGAGCTTTTCCCGTTCGGGCGGCAGCAGCACGGCGCTGCCCGCATCGAAATCGATGGCTTCCAGCTTGTCGGCGCTGATGCCCAGCAAGTTGCCCAGCGCGCGGAACGGCGCCGTGACGATCTTGGTCAGCACATTGCCGACGGCTTTCCAGATCAGCGCGCCATAGCTGAATTGCGGGTCGTTCATGTCGCCCGACACGGGCAAGCCCAGGTCGATGCGCCCGTCGCTATCCTTGAGGATGGCCAGCGCCAGTTCCAAAGGCAGCTTCAAGGCGTCCGGGCTGTCGATGCGCTCGCCCAGGGTCAGCTTGTCGAGCACGATCTGGTTGGTGCCGTCGAGCTGGCGGTTGCGCACCTTGTATTGCAAGTCCAGCGAAATCTTGCCTTCGGCCACCTTGTATCCCGCGAACTTCATCGTGTACGGCGAGGCGGAGACCATGTCGACGTTCTTGAAGACGACGTTCAAGTCCGTGTTGTCGGTCGGGGCGAAGGGATTTAATTGTCCGCGCACGCGGGCCAGGCCGAATTCGTCGATGCGGCCATCGAGTTCGATCTGGCTGCGCGCATCGCGTTTCGTCGACAGGCCCGTGACGACGCCGTTCAATTCATAGATTTTCGCCGCAAACTGGGGCCGCAGGCTGAGGTCGGCAAAGTCCAGCTTGGCATTCTGCAGGCGCACGCGGCGTACGCGCACGGGGAAGGCGGCGTCGGCCGCCTGCGCAGTGGCGGTCGCAGGAGCCGGGGAGGGCGCCGTGGCAGGCTCGGGCGGTTTCACCAGCAGGCGCTGCGCGTTCAGGCTGCGGTCGTTTTCGATGATCAGCTGGGCGTTCGGTTCGACCACGCGCAGCTCGGGGATGTCGACAAAATCGGGGCCCACGCTGGCCGTCAGCTTGTCGGCGCGCACGCTTTTCCATGAGGCAAAACGCTTGCCATCCGTTTCATTGAGCACGAGGCCGGCGATATCCACGCCGCCCTCATAGCGCACTTTGGGCGCTTTCGGCGCGCCGCCGCCCGTCGTCAGGCGGCCGCTGCCGGAGAGGGTGCCGCCCGCCAGCTTCAGCTTTACATGCTGCGCCAGCAAGGGTTGCACGGGCCCCAGGGTCAGCTGTTTCAAATTCAGCTGCGCATCGACGGCACCCGTGCCCGGCACGAACTTGCCGTTGGCAGTGAGCAAGCCGCCTTCGCGCAGGCCCACGCCCAGCTCGAACGGCAGCGCCTGCTTCATATCGTTGCTGACCTTGTGCAGCGACAGGCGCGCGTCCTGCAGCGTGCCCTTGATGCCCGTGCCCGCATCGTCGAAACGGGCGCCGAACTTGCTCAGTTCTACCTTGTCTACCTGGGTGGACCACGGCGCGGAAGCGGTTTCCTTGCCTGCGTCGGCCTTGCTGGAGGCAAACACGGGCAGCTTTTGCGCAATCGCAAACTCTCCCTGGCGGTTGCGCGCCAGGTCGATCTGCGCGCCGCTGGCCGTCACGGCGCCCAGGTGCACGGTATGCGCCGCCAGGTCGATCTTGCCTTCCGTAAAGCCCAGCTGGGCCAGCTTGAACGGCGTTTGCGCGCCGCGCTGCATGGCCAGATCGGCCAGGCTGAAATTCGCGCCGTCGATCACGGTAGCCATGCCCGCTGGCCCTTGCTGCAAGCCCAGCTGAAGCTGCAGTTGCAACTGTCTGGCGCTCAATTGCAGGGCGGGCGAGACGGTTTCATCGATGGCGGACACGTCCACATTGGCCAGCGCCAGCTGTTTTAAATCCACCTTCCACTTGCCAGGCTTGGCTGGCGCGGCGGCGGCCGATGCTACGGGTGCGGGATTGCCCGGCAGCATCAGGTTCGCCACATCGATCTCGCCCTTGCGCCCTTGCTGTTGCGCCGCACGGCCACCTTGCCGCCGTACAGATTGATTTTATCCACCGTGACGTTCTGGCGCGCCAGGTCCACATTCACGCCGGCGATGCCCAGGGTGTCCAGCGATGTAAATGGCGCGCCCTTGCCATCTTGCACCAGCGCCAGGTCGCGCAAGGCCAGGCCCGCGCCCTTGACCGTCGCTTGCAGCGTGCCGTCGGCATAGGAAAAGGCGTAGGGCAGGCGGGCCGACAGCTTGCCGCTCGTCACCGTCGCGCGCGTGTACGCTTTCAAATACGCGGCCAGGCCGGGCAGGGAAGCGTCGTTCAGTATCAGTTCGCCTTCGCCACGGATGGGGCTGAGCGAGGCCGTGCCGCGCCAGTGCAGCTTGCCGCCGCGCGCCGCGTCGGCGCTGAGGCTGTAGCTGCCGTTGGCGTCGGGCAAGGTCGAAATATTGTCGAGCGTAAAGTTGATCGGCGTGAAGTTGTCCGCGTAGCCCGCTTTCTGGTCTTGCCAGTCCACTTTGCCTTGTTCCAGCGCAAAGTGGGCGATGACGAGGCGCGGCATGCCGCCTTCGCTCTTGTCCGGGTGATTGCGTTGCCAGGTGGCCAGCACTTCGGCCAGGTTGAACTTGCCGTCCGGCGCGATGGTCAAATGCGCCTGGGGCGCCGTGATGCGGATTTCCGCCAGGCTCCAGGCGCGGCGCACGATGGATTTCCATTCCAGCTGCACGGCCAGGGCGCCGATGGACAGCAGCGGCGCATCGCTCTTGCCATCTGCGCCGGGCGCTTCCTTGAAAGCGATCTGATCCGCTTCCAGGCGCAAGGTAAACGGGTTGAAGCGCACGTCGGCGATGCTGGCCTGGCGCGCGAGTTCTTTTTCTGCAAATTTGGGCAACTGATTCTTGATGACGTAGGGCACCAGCCAGAAGCCGGCCGCGCTGTAGGCGGCGAGGGCGCAGCCGGTGCCAAGGGCCCAGCGCTGCCAGCGTTTCCAGCGAAATGTTTTCGTCTGCACGCTTTTGTTGTCGATTGTGTTCACGAACTTACCTTTTGACCTTGTTGGGCGGCGCATCTTGGGTGCCGTGACTGTCAGTATGCCTCTTTGCGGCCTCGTCTGCAAAATTCAAACGTGTTCAAGTGATAACAGGCGCCACGGTGGCCTTGTTTCCCCTATAAAACTCACACAAACTCACTCTTACTTGATAATGATTCTCATTATCGGTATCATGCCCGCTAACCGTAAGTTTCCATTCGTACATATTTTCTCATTGAAAGCCCGATGTCATGCCTGTCGTCTCTCCCCGCACCCGCTTACTTCCAGTCGCCGCCGCTTTGTCGCTGGCCTTCGCTTCCCATGCGGCCCATGCCGCCAGCGGCCAGGATGACTTGACGGCTGGCGATGAGAAAGTCATGCAGGCCGTGCAAGTGACGGGTGCCCGCGCGCAAGGCCTGGTGCCCGTGACCACGGAAGCGGGCAGCTTTCGCGGCGCCAGCATCATGGACGTGCCCTCGACTGTCAACGTGATCACGCGCGCATTGCTGGAACAGCAAGCCGTGTCCGGCCTGTACGACGCCGTGCGCAATACGGCAGGCGTGACGCGCCAGCAAAACGGCGGCGAAACGTGGGATCAGCTGGTCATCCGCGGCATCGCCGTGGAAAACCGCACGAATTACCGCCTCAACGGCTCCATGCCCATCATGAACTTCTCGCAAGTGCCCATGGAAAACAAGGAGCGGGTGGAAGTGCTGAAGGGGGCTTCGGCCCTGTACTACGGTTTTACGTCGCCGGCCGGCGTCGTCAACTTCGTCACCAAGCGGGCTGGCAGCCAGCCCGTCACCAGCATGGGCCTGGTCCTTGACGACCGCGGCAGCGCCGTGGCGAATGTCGACGTGGGCCGCCGCTTTGGCGCGCAGCAGGAATTCGGCGTGCGCATCAACGCCGCCGGCGGCACCCTGGGTTCCTACCTCGATCATGTCGGCAATGGCAACCGCAGCTTTCTCTCCACCGCGCTGGACTGGCGCGTGACAAATAAACTGCTGCTGAAGGCGGACCTGGAATACGACCGCCGCAAGGTGACGGAACAGGCGGGCGTGGCCTTGCCGGCCGCCGTGAAAGGCGTGATCAGCCTGCCGCGCGCCGTCGACCCGCGCCAGCTGATCGGCCCCGACTGGTCGAATTTCGAGGCGCAGACGAAAAACGCGCAATTGCGCGCCGACTACGCCATCACGGATGGCTGGGCCTTGACGGTGGAGGCGGGCCACTCGGAAACGGCGCGCGATCGCCGCCTGGCGATCTTTCGCCTGAACAATGCGGCGGCGCTGGCCACAGGCGCGGGCCGCATCACGGGCAATATCCAGCACAGCGTGACGGCGTCGGATTTGCTGCGCGCGGAACTGGCCGGTAATTTCAATACGGGCTCGATTGCCCACGAACTGACCCTGGGCGCCTCGCGCACGGACAAATCGCAAGACCCTATCTACCAGAGCAACTACATGATCGCGTCGCAAAACCTGTACCAGCCCGTGCCCGTGACGAATGTCGTGTTCGGTCCCAAGCCGGCGTCGCCCACGACGGCCGCGCTGGAGACGCGCGACACGGGCTTGTACGCGCTCGACCGCATGGTCTTCAGCCCGCAATGGCAAAGCGTCATCGGCGTGCGCCGCAGCAGTTACCAGAGCGACCAGGGCGCCAGCCACTACGACGTCAGCAAGACGACGCCGATGGCCTCGCTGATCTACAAGGCCACGCCCGAACTGTCGTTCTACGCCTCCACGGCGCGGGGGCTGGAAGAGGGCGAGACGGGCCCGACGGGCACGGCCAACCAGGGCGTCAAGATGGCGCCCGGCGTGAGTAAACAAAAGGAACTGGGTGCACGCTGGCTGACGCCGGCTGGTACCCTGGTCTCCGCCGCGCTGTTCGACATCACGCGCCCCGGCTACTACACGAATGCCAGCAATATATTTACGTCGGATGGCGAACAGCGCTATCGCGGCCTGGAAATCTCGACGCAAGGCAAACTGACGCGCCAGCTGTCGTGGCAAACGTCGGCCCAGCTGCTCGACCCCAGGTTCGCCAACATCAACGCCGATTACAACGGCAAGGCGCCGGAAAACGCGTCGAAACGCACGGCCAGCGCCTTCCTCGCTTACGCGTTTGACGCCGTGCCTGGCCTGTCCGTCAACGGCGGCGCGTATTATTACAGCGCGCGTCCCGTGAACGACCTGAACCAGGCATTCCTCGGCGGCGTGAGCCTGTTCAGCGCGGGCGCCCGCTATGCGAGCCGCGTGCTGGACAAGGCCGTCGTCTGGCAGCTGAACGTGGAAAATCTTGCCGACAAGCGCTACTGGGCCGGCGCCGGCACGCGGCTGGCGTCCGGTGCGCCGCGCGCCATCAAGC
Organism: Janthinobacterium sp. TPC_1; assembly: GCF_056037845.1. NCBI lineage: Bacteria > Pseudomonadati > Pseudomonadota > Betaproteobacteria > Burkholderiales > Oxalobacteraceae > Janthinobacterium > Janthinobacterium sp. TPC_1. Next base: position 4,519,698 of record NZ_CP195157.1, read on the forward strand.
TGTCGATGAAGGTGGATTTGTAAGCAAGGCTTGACCTGCACCCTGTGCGCAGGGGCCTTGCCCTGATACAATGTTGCCATGTTCATCAGCAAAGGCAAGGCCAGCATCGTCCTGTGGATCGCGTGTATCGCCATCTTCCTGGCCACGCTCGCCCCTACGGTGTCGCGCGCGCTGACGGTCGCCAGCGGCCTGGCCGTGCCCAGCCTGGAAATCTGCTCGGTGGCGGGCGGCATGAACATGCTGCCGGCAACGTTTTCCACGGACGCGCCCGATACTTCCAAGGGCGGCATGCGCATGGGCGATTGCCCGTGCTGCAGCATGCATGCCGACACCTTGTCGATACCGCCTACCTCGCTCGTGCTCGCGTCAGGCGAGCTCATCACGGGCTTGCTGCCCGAACTGTTCTACCAATCCGCTACGCCGCTGTTCGCCTGGACGCCCGTCCAGCCCCGCGGCCCGCCCGCCGCTTTCTGACCTGTCCCTTATCCTGAACTGCCTTGCGCCGCGCGGCAATGTGCTGTGCTGCGCTTGCGGCCGTTCGTCTGACCCATACAGAATCTGAAAGCAGCACCATGAAACATTTACCGTTCTTGATTTCCCTCGCCATCGCCATGCCCGCCGTGGCGCAAACCCGCAATGAAGCAGGCACCACCGTCTTGCCCGAGATGAAAGTCATCGTCACGGCCATAGGTGACGGCTACCGTCCCGCCGCCGACACGGCGCTGATGCTCAGCAGCACGCCCGGCTACAGCGTGGCGGCCGGCGGCGGCGTGTCCGGCTTGCCAGTGGTCAATGGCTTTGCCGATGACCGCATCAAGATTCGCATCGATGGCATGGAACTGACGTCCGCCTGTGCCAATCATATGAATGCGCCGCTGTCCTACATTGATCCGCAACAAGTGCAGCGCATCCGCCTGATCGCGGGCGTCACACAAGTCAGCGCGGGCGGCGACAGCATCGGCGGCACCATCGAGGTGCAATCGAACGCGCCCGTGTTCGCCCAGCCCGGCGCGGGGCTGCTCACGCAAGGCAGCTTTGCCGTGTCGGGGCGCAGCGTCAACAACAGCGTGGCGACCAGCGTGAACGCCTCGGCCGCCAGCGACACGCTGAGCATCGGCTACAGCGGCGCCTACACGCGCGGCCACAGCTATGAAGATGGCCACGGCAATAAAGTGCTGGCCAGTATGTATGAAAGCGTCAACCAGGCCATCGTGCTGGCGGCGAAGGGCGATGGCCAGCAGCTGACCCTGCGCGCCGGCGTGCAGCACATTCCGTACCAGGGTTTCCCGAATCAGTATATGGACATGACGGACAACCATGGCCAGTTTGCCAACCTGGCCTACCAGGGCACGTTTGCCTGGGGCGTGTTCGATGCGCGTGCCTACTGGCAGCAGACGGACCATGAGATGGGCTTTTTCTCGCCCGAGCGCAAGGGTTCGATGCCGATGATTACGCATGGACGCAACACCGGTTATGCCTTGATGGCCAGCCTGCCGACGGCGGCGGGCGAGTTGCGCCTGGGCCAGGAGTGGCACGGCTTCCGCCTCGACGACTACTGGCCGGCCGTGCCCGGTTCCATGATGATGGGGCCGCGCACCTACCTGAACATCAATGACGGCAAGCGCGACCGCACCGTGCTGTTCGGCGAACTGGAAACGCGCCACGCTGCGCGCTGGACGAGCGTGCTGGGCGTGCGCGGCGAATCCGTGCGCATGGATGCGGGCGACGTGCAATCGTACGGCACCAACATGATGAACATGCCGGACCTGATGGCTGCCAAAGCCTTCAATGCGCGCAGCCGCAGCCAGCGCGACACGAATATCGATGCCACGGCGCAAGCCACCTTCACGCCGGACCTTGCCAGCAGCTATGAATTCGCGCTGGCGCGCAAGGTGCGCTCGCCCAATTTGTACGAGCGCTACTCGTGGGGCCGCGGCTCGATGGCCATGACCATGACCAACTGGTTTGGCGACGGCAACGGCTATGTGGGCAGTATCGACCTGAAACCCGAGACGGCGTACACGGCGGCTTTCACGGCCGACTGGCATGGCGGCGGCGAGGAGGGCTGGTTCCTGCGCGTCAATCCGTATTACAGCAAGGTCGACAATTACATCGACGTCGACGTGCTGGCGTCTTTCCACCCGTACATGAAAATGGGCGCGAACGGCAACTTGTTGCGCTTTGCCAACCACGACGCCAAATTGTACGGCGCGAATGTGGCGTGGCAGTTGCCGCTGGCCAGCAGCGCGCGCTTGGGGCGCTTCATGGCGACGGGCAACGCCGCTTACACGCGGGGCAAGCGCAGCGATGGCGGCGATTTGTACCGCATGATGCCGTTCAACGCCTTGCTGGCCGTCGAGCACAAGCTGGGTGCCTGGAGCAGCCGCATCGAAACGAAGATCGTGGCCCGCAAGGACAAGGTCGATGCCCGCCGCTTCGAACCGGAAACGGGTGGTTATGCGCTCGTCAACCTGCGCAGCAGCGTGGCATTGAACAAGATGGCCAGCCTGAGCGCCGGTGTCAGCAACCTGTTCAACCGCGCGTATGCGGACCCGCTGGGCGGCGTGTACTTGTCCGGCCTGAAGGCGAACGGCGGCGCGCTGCAAGCCTTGCCGGCCGAGGGCAGGTCGATTGATCTGGGGCTGCAGCTGAAGTTCTAACAGCTACGGCGCCTTTCAGATACCGATGCGGGCTATGGAAGGCGCCTGCCGAACTTGCCGTGTCGGCGAAAGCCAGGTGCTCGTGACAATGTGCGCATGTTTCCTCTTGGTAATTTGTTATGCTGCATGGTGTCCTGTTTCTGGCGTCCCGTTTTCGGCGTTTGCCGCACAGGTGCGATAGCGAGGCTTGTTGCTATCGGTGGACAGCGTGCTGGCTGATAAAAAGGGTGTACATGATCGCATTTAAAGATTTCCGTTCTACTACGTCGGGCAGTCCTCTGTCCGACGGCATCGACAGAGCGCTGGTATTGGCCAATGAATGGCTGGCAAAAAACGGGTGTACGTCCTGTTAACATTGAAACGCTCACGGAAACCAGGGGCGCGGTGTCGATATCCCAGGTTGAGCGCGGTCTGCGCGTGTGGTACGAAGTGGGTTCCGTACCGCCAGCAGCGTAAGGGGATGGATATTTTCCCCCGCAAACTGCTTGGCGAAGATGCCGCCGCCATCGTGCTGTCCCTGACCGTTGTCGCGTATGTGGCATCCCTGTTTTTAACGGCAATCGTGGACTCCCACGAAGTCTTGCTCGGTGGGGGCGTATTATTGCTCGGCTGGTTAGGGCCGTTGGCCGGCAGTTTTGCCTGGTTTGCCAATCCGCCGCTTATTTTTGCCATGTACTTTTCGAAAGAGAAGCCCAGTGCCGCCATGGTGGCCGCCTTTTTTGGCTTTGCGCTGGCACTGACAACCTTCGGCCTTAAAATAATTCCTAGTGATAATGGTTCCTACACGGTGCTGGGCTTCGGTGCCGGATGCTATCTTTGGCTGGCCTGTTTTCCAGCCGTGTTCTTCGCATCGTTCTTGAGCAGCAGAAAATCCAGGGCGCTTGCTTCTGGCGAATAGTTCTGTTGCAGCAGGACAGGTGATCTCCCGTCACCCATTGCCTGATCAAGCATCCTTTGCCAGCGGCGCCCGGATGCGGTCTAATCATGGTTTGTTCCTACACGAGCTTGCCATGCTGCCCACTCCCGCCATCGCCGCGCTGCGCGAAAAATTTCCCCTGATTACAGAATTGATGGCCTTGCAGCCCTTGAGCTGGTTCAATCCCGCCATCGCGCCTGCGGCCGAGGCCCTGAACGACGTGGGCTTGACGGCGGCCGACGTGGCCGACGCCAGCGCGCGCCTGGCGCGTTTTGCGCCGTATCTGGCGAAGGCGTTTCCGGAAACGCAGGCCAGCGGCGGCATCATCGAGTCGCCCGTGGTGCCGCTGCCCGCCATGCAGGCGGCGCTGGGTTTGGCGTCAGGCATGACGAGCGGTCAGCTATGGCTCAAGCAGGATAGCCATCTGCCCATTTCCGGCTCGATCAAGGCGCGCGGCGGCATCTATGAAGTGCTGAAGCACGCGGAAACGCTGGCGCTCGATGCCGGTTTGCTGAAGGAGGGCGACGATTACAGCCTGCTGGCCAGCGACGCCGTGCGCGCCTTCTTTGGCCAGTATGCGGTCGCCGTCGGCTCCACGGGCAATCTGGGATTGTCGATCGGCATCATGAGCGCGCGCCTGGGCTTTCGCGCCACCGTGCACATGTCGGCCGACGCGCGGCAGTGGAAGAAGGATAAATTGCGCAGCCATGGCGTCACGGTGGTCGAATACGCGACCGACTACAGCGTGGCCGTGGAAGCGGGGCGCAAGCAGGCGGAGGGCGACCCCACCTGCCACTTCGTCGACGATGAAAACTCGCACGATCTGTTCCTCGGCTACGCGGTGGCGGGCCAGCGCCTGCAAGCCCAGTTTGACGCTGCCGGCGTCGCGGTCGATGCGCAGCATCCGCTGTTCGTCTACCTGCCGTGCGGCGTGGGTGGCGGCCCCGGCGGCGTGGCGTTTGGCTTGAAGCTGGCGTTTGGCGATGCCGTTCACTGCGTGTTCGTCGAGCCGACCCATTCGCCGTGCATGTTGCTGGGCGTGCACACGGGCTTGCACGAGGGAATCAGCGTGCAGGAAATCGGCATCGACAACCTGACGGCCGCCGATGGCCTGGCCGTGGGACGCCCGTCCGGCTTCGTGGGCCGGGCCATGCAGCGGCTGATCGACGGCTACGCCACCGTCACGGATGAAGAACTGTACCGCTTGCTGGCGACGCTTGAGCAAACGCAAGGCTTGCGCCTGGAACCGTCGGCCGTGGCCGGTTTCGCCGGCATTCCTGCCGTGCTGGCCGCGCCGCAATACCAGGCGCAGCTGAAAACGGCCACGCACCTGGTGTGGGGCACGGGCGGCAGCATGGTGCCGGCGCAGGAAATGGCGGCCTACGTGGCCCGTGGCCGCGCGCAGCTGAAGGCCGGAGCCGCGTGATGCCGGCCGGCGCGCCGCGCATGTCCACGCTGACGGCCAGCCAGTTCGCCAACCTGCACACCTTTCTCGTGGCGGCGCGCCATGCCAGTTTCGCGCTGGCCGCGCAGGAACTGGCGCTCACGCCCAGCGCCGTCAGCCACCGCATCGCGCGGCTGGAAAGCAGCCTGGGCTTGCGCCTGTTCCAGCGCCTGACGCGGCAAGTCAAGCTGACGGCCGATGGCGAACGCATCTTCGCCGCCCTGCAAATCGGCTGGGACGGCTTGCAGGCGGCGCTGGCCGGCGGCGATGCGCTGGCGGGCAGCATCACCGTGCATGCGCGCCCGTCCATCGCCCAGTGCTGGCTGGTGCCGCGCCTGGCAGGGTTCGCCGCGCAGTTTCCGGACGTGTCGCTTGATTTGCGCGTGGGCAATGAAAGCGTGGACTTTCGCGCCGGCCAGGTCGACCTTGCCTTGCACTATGGCGACGGCCACTTTCCCGGCCTGGCCTCGCGCAAGCTGATGGATGAATGGCTGGCGCCCGTGTGCAGTCCGCAATATGCGCGTGAACACGGCTTGTTTGACGCGCCGCAACACCTGGCCGGCGCGACCGTGCTGCACGATACGCTGGCCTGGCCCGCCTGCGCGCCCGACGCAGAGTGGCGGCTGTGGCTGGACGGGCAGGCGCCCGGGGTGACCTTGCCCGCGCGCAGTCTGCGTTTCGACCGCGCCGACCTGAGCGCGCAGGCGGCCATCCACCACGCTGGCGTGGCCATGGGCCGGCGCCAGCTGGTGCAGCCGTGGCTCACCAGCGGCCAGCTGGTGCTGCCGTTCGGCGCTTTCGGCTTGCCCAGTCCGCAGGCGTATTACCTCGTGCATGCCGCGCGGCCGCTGCCGGCCAGGGTGCAGGCCCTGTTCGACTGGCTGCTGGGGCAGGCAATTTGATACACTGCGCCCCTCATTGAAACGCGCACGAAAGAATGCCCATGCAGCCATCCCCATCGACCTCGACCGCGCCGCCGCAATTGCGCGAGTTACGCAGCACCGCGCTGGCCTGCCTGCTGGAACCGGACCCGGCCACCAAGGTGGCGATGGTGGCGGCCATGGCCGCAGCCGAGCTGGCGCTGGACGTCAAGGCGCCGCTGGCGCCATCGGGCGCAGTGCCGGGCCGGCCCGAGCGTCCTGAACTGGTGCCGCCGCGCCTGGTGGGGCGGCGTTCGATGATCACGCCGGAAGGGCGCGCCATGCTGGTGCACGCGCTCGCGCACATCGAATTCAATGCCATGAACCTGGCGCTCGACGCCCTGTGGCGTTTCCCGGACTTGCCCTTTGAATACTACACGGACTGGCTGCGCGTGGCGAAAGAGGAAGCGACGCACTTCGCCATGCTGCAGGCGCACCTGCAGGTGCTGGGCCACGCGTATGGCGACTTTCCCGGCCACGACAGCCTGTGGGAAATGGTCGACAAGACGCGCGGCGACGTGCTGGCGCGCATGGCGCTGGTGCCGCGCACCCTGGAAGCGCGGGGCCTCGATGCGATTCCGCCCCTGCGCGCCAAGCTGGCGCAGGCGGGAGACATGGCCGCCGCCGCCATCCTCGACATCATCCTGCGCGATGAAGTGGGGCACGTCGAGATCGGCAACCGCTGGTACGGCTACCTGTGCGATCAACGGGGCCTGGAATTGCGCGCCACCTATGCCGAGCTGGCGCTGCGCTACGAAGCGCCCACCCTGCGCGGCCCGTTCAACCTGGAAGCGCGGCGCCGGGCCGGCTTTTCGGAACTGGAATTGTCCGACTTGCCGGCCTGAGCCGCCGCATGCCCGCCGCCGGGACGCTCAGGGATGGGCCGTCAGGCTCAGGTGCCAGTGGCTCAGGTGGGCGGGATCGATGCTCACCTTGGCGGGTTTGGCCCAGGCCGGCACGCCGGGTATCCTGGCGTTGGGCGGGTTGGCAAAGCGGCCGTCGACGAGGGCCAGCTTGACGAAGCTGTGGCCGATGTAGATGACGCGCGTGGCGCCCTGTGCCGCTTCCAGCGTCAGCATGGCCCGGTTGGCCGCGATCCACGCCACCAGCAATGCCAGTCGCGGTTTTTTCGGCAGGCCGGCCGCCACTTCTGCCTGCGCGTCGTTGATCAGCTTGCGGATGCTGGCGCCGTTGCCGGCGCCGCCCAGCGTATCCGTGTAGCCGCCCGCGCCGTCCGCGTAGCGCATGTCGATCTGCTGGCCATCGCTGTGGCCGCTATGGCCGAGGATGGAGCGGCCCGCCGCCGTCTGCGTCACATGCTGGCCGCTGATGTCGTCGAAGCGGTAGGGCTTGTTCAATAGCCAGGCGATCGTCAGGCGCGTGGCCCACGAGTCGCCGCCCGCATCGCGGGCGCCGTAGCGCCGCGCCGCCAGCGCCGGCTCGTTGTTGGCCAGGTACAAGGGGATGAAGGCCGTGTCGCCCTTGAAATCCACCTGGCCCCCTTCGGCCGGATCGGACGTCGCTTCGCTGCCGTCGATCTGCCCCTTCAGGCGGATGGTGACGACGGCCTTCTTGTCGATCTTGTTGCCGGCAAAGGTGGGCAGCACCAGGCCCTCAAACTTGACCTTGCCGGGATTCTTGGTGTTTGCCTGGGCCAACAGGTTGTCGGCGCTGAACGACGGGTTGCCGCCGCCGGCGGATATGCCGATGTTGACTTCCGTAATGGTGGCCGCCGCCGGCGTGTACTGCAGTTCCAGCGGTACCGTGTGGGTCGGCGTGGTGGCGCCTTGCGACACGGAAACATAGGGGCCCGGCAAGTTGCCTGCTACCTTGATCGGTTGCAAGATGGGATGGCCATCCTTGTTGGGTGACAGAAATTGCGCCTTGCTGACTTTCAAACCCTTGCACGCCAGGCTCAGCTCTACCTGGGTGACGGTCGGCAGCAGGCTGTCGCCGATATTCGTGGCGCTGACGGCGCCGCCGAGGGTCAGGGCGCCATTCACGGTTTGCTTGCTGACATCGATGCAATCGGTTTTGACGATGGTTCCCTGCGTGAAGTGCGACTGGTTCACGGCGCCGGCGGCTGCCAGGTTGGCGCCGGGCAAACCGAGCACGGCATATGACCAGGTATCGTTGAAACGGCTTTGCTGCGTCGTGTACGCGGGATATTCGGCGGTGCTGACGGTGATCTTCACGCCCACGTATTTCGTGCCTTGCGGCACCGTGTAGGCGATGGGGACGCTGATGGTCTGGCCTTGCGCGGCCGCCGCGGCCGTAAAGGTCTGGCTGCCCTCGCCATTGAGCGGCGTGGCAGGGGGCGGCGGGGCCGCATCTTCCTGCGCGCTGCGCGCGGGCGGCGCGCTGCCGTCCTGGGTGACGGTGCCGGCGACAAAGGCGCCGCCGGCGGCTGGCCTGGCCGCCGACGCCGCATAGGGATAGACGATGCCGACGTTGACCGTCGTGCTGTTCGGAAAGACGGCAGCGCTGATGCTGACCGCATTCGGATGTTCGAGGTCGTTCAGGGTCAGCTGGTAGGTGTCCGGGATGACGCCGTCGAAGCGGAAGGCGCCCTTGGCGTCGATCACGGCCACGCGGCGCTGGCGGAGGTTATAGCCGGCCAGCAAGATCTTCTTGCCGGCCAGGCCCGTGGCATTGCTGCCCGTCGGCGTGCGCATCTGCCCCAGCAGCACGGTGCTCGATTTGATGACGGTCAAGGCATACGACACGGCAAATTCGCCGTCCTGCGAAACGAAGTTGAGCTGCATGTCGAGCGCGCCGGAGGGCAGGGCTGCCAGCAACTGCTGCATGGCCGTGGCGCTGATGGTGAAGCTGCCCGTATCGGGATGGAACACCCAAAACGGCTTCAAGGCGACGGCCGTGCCGCCGGGCGCCGCCAGGAAGCCGTCGCTGTCGTTCTGCAGGGCCAGCACCGGTGCGCCGCTCAGGCGCAATGTCAGGCCGCCGGCCTGCAGCGTATTGTTCGGCCCCAGTCCCGTGATGGCCAGCTTGGGCGGCGTTGCCGGCAGGCTGCCATCGTCGAGCGGTTCGACATAGGTTTCCACCGCCGTCGGCACTTCCGTCTGGATCAGCACATCGAAGATGGCGACCGTAGCACCCTTGCTGATGAAAAATTGCGCATGCTGGTCGCTGCCCGTATCGCCGGGCGTGGAAAAGCGCAGGCTGCCATCCTTGAGCAGCACGTCGGTGATGGCGCCGGCGGCCTTGACGCTATCGGCGCCATCCGGAAAGCCCAGGGCGTCCAGCGCCAGCACCACCACCTGCGCAGGCCGCACGGGGGCGAGCGCCACGCTGTCGCCGGCCGTGACGTTCCACACGAGGCCGCCCATTTCGAACGGACGCGTGCGGTCGATGCGCAGCACGATGACGTCGGTGGCGGTGACCGTCGCTCCTGCCGCGATGCTGCCGGCCAGGACGTCGCCGTCGACGATGGTGGCACCGTCCGGCGTACTGGCGAGGACGGCATGCACATTGTTTGCCGTGTCGCTGCCGTTGTTGCGGATGCTGACGCGAAACGTGTATTCGTAGATCCTGCGGTTGATGCGCCGCTCCGCCGTCTTGCGCAGCGACGTGACGTCAAAGGGACCGGCGGCAACGCCTTCATCCGTGCCATCCATGGCCGCTGGCACAGCATCCTTGCCGGCGTCCTCTGGCGTGGCTGCCGCCTCCCCATCCGCTGCCGCCAGCATGACTTTCGGCGTGGGCGGCTGCGTCGGGTCGTTCGAGCCGCCGCAGGCGCACAGGCCCGCAGCCAGCAATGGGACCAGCGCGGCGGCGGCCAGTTGCCGGCGCCGCAGGCACAGCATGGCCAGCACGCCGGCCAGCAGCAGCCATGGCGTGGCGGGCAGGGGCACGGCGGCCGCCTGCGTGAAGCCCGCGTCTAGCTCGGTGAAAGAGACGGGGTCGAGAATGGAAAACGGCTGGGCGCCGGGGCTGCCCGCGCCCAGGTAATCGAAGGTGACGGAAAAGCCCGTGGCCGTGGCGCCGGGGGCAAGGCCGCCCAGCAATGCCAGCGCATCGAAGTAGCCGCCGGCGGGAATGGCGGGATCGGGCTGCACCAGCAGCACGTCCCAGCCGGGCGCCATGGAGACGTTCTGCAGGTTGGCGTACGTGCCCTCGCTGAAGAACAAGGTGAATTCGGCGATGGGCACGGCCAAGGTGGTATTGCTGACCGTGTAGTCGTAGCGCCACTGCGTGCCGCCCAGCGACGTCGCCGTGTAGCCGATGCTGGTGGCGCGCGCGGCCGGCAACATGCATAGCATGATGCATAAGAGCAGCGCTTGTTTGAGGTATCTCATGTGCACTCCCTGGTATGGTGATTTTGCATGGCGCATGCGGATCACGAAGCAGGAAGCGTTCCCGTCAGGTTTTTCCTTTTTAAACAAGGGATTGCCGCACAGGCTGGCGGCGGGTGTCAAATCTGCCGACACTGCTTCTTATGGATGAGCCTGTCAGCGCTGTCCTACCCATCTTGTCGAAAGCGTCTGATTGTATGCCTTGCGGAAACACGCGATGATCGTGTTCATGCTGCAACAGTCAACCAATCCGATGGAGTATGCGATGCACAAGCCTGACCAGTCTTTTCACGTGAACAAGCCATTCCTGCTGATCTGCCTGTTCACGTGCTCGACCCTGGCGGCCAGCCTGATGCCCGCAGGCGACGCTGTCGAAGCGGACACGGGTCCGGCGCCGATGGCGCGCGAGGCTGGCCATGCGACACTGCCGGTATGCAGTACCGACGCGCTCAAGTTGTCCGCCCATTGCCAGCCTGGCCGCCAGGCTTGATGCCAGCCTGCAGCCGCTGCTGCGCCCGCGCGTGGCGCGGCCCGTTGCCTGCAGATGGCCGTTGGCGTGCGGAACTTGCCGGGCTTGCCCACCCGGCGCGCCGTTATGCTAAGGTGCGCATTCGTAACGCCGTGCGCGGCAGACAGGAGCAGCAGATGTTTGGCAGAAAAAAGAATCTGGAAGAAGACCACGCCCCCCAGGCCGACAAGCAGTACGAAAAGAAATACACGGATGACAGTTTTCCCTGGGACAAGGTCGTCAAGTTCGCCAGGACGGCGGGGCGCGAAGTCATCGAGAAAGCCCTGTGGCTGTACTACGCGGCGCAGCAGCCGAATACCCCGCTGTGGGCCAAGACGGCCATCTATGGCGCGCTCGGCTATTTCATTTCGCCCATCGATGCGATTCCCGACATCACGCCCGTGGTCGGCTATGCGGACGACCTGGCCGTGCTGGCGGCAGCCGTCGCCACGGTCGCCACCTACATCACGGCCGACGTCAAGGAACGGGCCGCCGACAAACTGCGCGGCTGGTTCGGCGCCTAGCCTTTCTTGGCCGCCGGCGCGCCGCTGCCGCCATGCGCGAGCAGGCGCAGCACGACTTCTTTCTGGAATGAACGAAACTCCTTGTCGGCGCTGACGTTGGCGAAGGCCAGCACGGCCGTCTTGCTGGCGCGGTCGACGCAGACGACGGACGCGGCGCCCGGGTCGCCGCCGCTGTGCGTGGCCAGCGGCTTGCCGTCGACGACGTCGCGCAGCAGCCACACGAGGGCCTGGCGCACGGACGAGTCGGCGGGCACGACGGGAGCCGCTTGCGGGGCAAAAAACAATTGCAGGGTGGCATCTTGCAGGTAGCGGTGGCCATCGACCCGGCCGCCATTGCTGAAAATGGCCAGGAAACGGGCAAAGTCATGCGCCGAGCTGCGCAGCAGGCCTGCAGGCCAGTCCGGGTAGCCGACGGGCGGCAGCACTTGCAGGCCCGGCTCCTTGTGCGCATACGGCTGGGCCACGACGGCGCGCCGCGGCAAGCCGGCCAGGCTCCACGCCGTGTTGTCCATGCCCAGCGGCTCGAACAGGTGCTCGTGCGCAAAGGCGTCGAGGCCATCGGGGTTCAAGCGGCCCACCAGATAGCCGAGCAGGGCGATGCCGACATTGCTGTAGCGCCATTCCGTGCCGGGCCGGGCCGCAAACGACACATCCGCGTCATACCAGGCGCCGCCGCGCGACAGATAGCCCTTGACGAAGTCGCGCAGCGGCAAACGCGGGTCGCCCTGCACGGCAAATGCTGTCGTTTTGTCGTACACGGCGTCGGAAATGCCCGAGGTGTGGCTGAGCAAGTGCCGAAAGGTGATGGGCACGTCGGGAAACTTCGGATGCATGAGCGGGAAGTCCAGGTAGGCCGCCACCTTGTCGTCGAGCTGGAAGGCGCCCTGTTCCAGCAGCATCATGACGGCCGTGGCCGTGACGAGCTTGCTGACGGAGGCGATATGGAACACCGTGTTGGCGTCGGCCTTCTTGCCGGCCTCGATGTCGGCCCAGCCATAGCCGCGCGCGAAGATGGTCTGTTCGCCGCGCACCACGGCCACGCTCATGCCCGGCGTTTCCGTGCGGGCCAGGCCATCGCGCATGAAGCCGTCAAATTCCGTTTCCCACGCCAGCCTGGCCGGATCGGTGGCGCAACCCGTCTGCAGCAGGGCCAGTGAGACGCCCAGTCCCAGCACGCTTCTTCGTTTCATTGATTCTTTCTTTAGCCATTTTTAATTATCTTAACAATATTTCCGCCCGCCATAGGGGCGATTGACAAAACATTGCTCTGTAGCAATGACAAAGGAGGCAAGCGGCGCTCATTTGCACCTGTTATTTGCGCCAGTAGCGTTCCAGCAGCGGCTTGACCGTCAGGCCGTGCGCGACGATGGAGACGATGACGACGACGAGGGTGATGTCGGCCAGTTCGCGCGCCAGGCCGCGCGGCAAGCCATGCGCGATCGCATAGCCGAGGTAATACAGCGAGCCGATGCCGCGCACGCCAAACCAGGCGGCCAGCCCGCGCAGGCGCACGCTGGTGCCCGAGGCCAGCAAGCCGAGCATCACGCTGGCCGGACGCGCCACCAGCAGCAGGAACAGCGCCACGCTCCATGCCTGCCAGCTCCAGGCGGCGGCCGTGACGGTGCCGCCCAACAACAGCACCAGCGTCAGTTCGGACAGGCGTTCCAGGTGTTCCTTGAAGACGAGGGATTCGCCGCTGACGGTCAGCGTCACCTCGCCGTCGTGCGGCCTGGCGGCGGACACGGCATGCGTTTCCTCCGCCTGCAGCAAGCCGTGCCGGTCTTTCGGCGCACCGGCCAGGCGCAATTCCGTCTGGCGCAAGGCGACGCCGGCAAAGAACACGGCCAAAAAGCCCCACGCGTGCAGCCAGGTAGTCACGCCGTAGACGAAGGCGATCAGGCCCAGGGCCGCCAGGTCGTCCAGCATGGCGTGTTTCGGCTCCTTGGCGCGCAGCTGCCAGCCCAGCCATGCCAGCAGCGCGCCGCCGGCCACGCCCAGGGCGATGGCGCCCGCGCTGGCCCAGCATAAATCGCGCCACAGCCATGTGGCGCCATGCGGCCCCAGCTCATGCAGGCCCAGCAAGCCCAGGCCCAGCATGACGAAAGGAAAGCCGCTGCCATCGTTCATGCCCGCCTCGCTGGTCAGCATGAAGCGCAATTGTTCGCTGTCGCCCGCATGGCGCAGCTGCACGTCGGTGGCCAGCACGGGTCGGTGGGCGCGAGGATGGCGCCCAGCAGCACGCCCGCGCCCAGGGGCAGGCCCAGCACCAGGCACGCAAAGGCCGCCACCAGGGCCACGGAAATGGCCATCGACAGCCACGCCAGGCGCAGCGACGGCATCCAGCGTGCCAGGCTGAACGGCACGGGCATCTTGACGCCTGCGGAAAACAGGGAGATGAGGACGGCGATTTCCGTCAGGGTTTCCAGCAGGGGCGCCTGCTGCAGCAGGTCGAACGAGAACAGGCCGAGGAACATCGGCCCCAGCAGCAGGCCCACGCCCAGGTAAGCCATGGCCGAAGTCAAGGGCAGGCGCGCGATGCCGTCGGCGCCCAGGCCGCGCGCCAGCATCAGGCAACCGATGAGGATGAACCAGGCGGTGGTGTTCATGTGCCCCATTGTAGCGGCGCATGGGCCGGGGCAGCGCGCCGCAGCTTGTTTTACGCCTTGTGCAGCGACAGCGTATCGTTTTGCGCCTGCATGGTGTGCAGCTCGATCGGGTCGTGCGTGGAGCGCAGGCGCGGCAGGCTGTGCGGATAATTGCTCGTGATAAAGGCCAGCATCTGCTCGCGCACGAGGCAGCGCAATTCAAACGCCGTGCCTGAATCCACTGCGCTGATGAGGAAGCGCACGCGCACGGCCCGCTCGTTCGAATCCGTCGCCTGCACCGTGCAGACGCGGCCATCCCATTGCTTGGCCCCTTCGCAGATGCGCGTCAGTTCCGCGCGCAGCGGCTCGATCGGGACGCTGAAATCGAGCCACAGGAACACCGTGCCCAGGATGTCCGAGGAGGTATGCGTCCAGTTCTCGAACGGATTTTCGATAAACCATTGCAGCGGGACGATCAGCCTGCGCTCGTCCCACACGCGCACGACCACATACGTGCCCTTGATTTCCTCGACCGTGCCCCATTCGCCATTGACGATCAGCACGTCGTCGATGCGAATGGGTTGAGAAAACGCAATTTGCAGCCCTGCAATGAAATTGCCGAGCACGGGGCGGGCGGCGATACCGGCCACCAGGCCCGCCACGCCGGCCGAGGCCAGCAGGCTGGCGCCGATCTGCCGCGCGCCGGGCAAGGTCAGCAGCACGAAGGACACGCCCAGGAGGACGACGATGGCATGCGCGCTGCGCGTGAGCACGCGGGCCTGGGTGATCCGGCGCCGCGCGCGCAGGTTGTCGGCCGCGTCGACGGGGTTGATTTCGGAAATCGTGATGGACAGCGCCTGAATGCATTGCATGGCCAGCCAGGTCAGCGCGATGATCAGCGCCACGCTGGCCAGGTGCGACATGGCGACCAGGCCCGGCGTATCGTCGGGCGCGCTGGCCAGCACCATGCGCAGGCCGAAGACGATCAGGCACAGCTGGCTGGCGCGGAAGGCCACGCGCGCCACGTTGCTGGCCAGTGCGTGGCCCTGGGCCAATCTTTTCAGCAAGCCGATGCCGGCCCGGTGCACGCCGATGGCGACGAGGGTGACGAGCAGGGGGGAAACGAGCACGGTCAGCGCCGAGCGCAGCGGGCCTCCCATCAGCGAGTGAAACGTGCTGAGATCCATAGGCGAAAACTCCTTATTGATAAGTGAAATGGATGTCGGAAGCGGCTATTTTACGGGCAGATGACGTCGCGGGGGCGTGCGTTGCCGTACGGATAAGACTTGTATCAAGGTGGATACTGGAAGAAATTGCTGCGCTGCGCCATGCCACGTTGACGTTTCAATACGGAAAGCAAGCGGGCGTCGCCGCATTGGAAACATAGTCATACTTGCCATGCTTTTTGTTTTTGCAAAGGAAACCGATGATAGTACGATCACTGCGAATGTCCTTGCGCTTCATCCTGCCGCTGGCCCTCATGCTGGGGCTGTTTGCCTATATCGTTGTGCCCCTGTTGGACAATATTACCCTGCGCTGGTATGTGCGCGACCTCGACAGCCGGGCCGAATTGCTCGCTGGAACCCTCCGCCCCTCGCTCACCGAATACCTGCCCGCGCAGGATGCCACGCGCATCAGTGAACTGTTCCAGGGCGCCACGCGCGACGAACGGCTGATCGCCATCGGCTTTTGCGACAACGCAGGCCACTTGCTGTACCAGTCCGCGCAATACCCGGCCTCCATCGGCTGCTGGAGCACGCCTGACACGGGCGGCTTGTATAAATCCCTGGCGCAATTGCCGCAAGGCCAGGTCCACCTGAGTGAAACGCCCGTCATGCAGGACGCTTCCCAGCTGGGCCGTCTGGTGCTGGTGCAGGACATGAGCTTTGTCGAGCGCCGCAATACGGATACCAAGCGTTTTATTTTTGCCTTCCTGGCCGTGCTGGCCGTGCTGATTTCCCTGATGACCGTGTTCGTCGCCCACCTGAGCTGGCGCGGCTGGTTGTCGGCCGTCAAGGAGATCTTGCGGGGCGAGTTGCTGCCGAAAAGCAATGGTGCAGTGGCCGCCGCCACGGCGCCCGCCGCCGCGCTCGCGCCGCCGCCGGAAATGCAGCAGACGCTGATCGGCGACTTGCGCGAATTGCTGCAGGAATACCATCTGGAACGCCAGGGCGATAACGGCTGGTCGTCCGACTGGACGCCGGACAAGCTGCGCGCCTTGCTGGAAGCGGACTTGCAGGGCGACCAGGTACTCGTCGTGTCGAACCGCGAACCGTATATCCACACCAAAACAGAAAGCGGAATTGCCGTGCAGCGCCCCGCCAGCGGCCTGGTGACGGCCGTGGAAGCGGTGATGCGCGCGTGTTCCGGCACGTGGATCGCGCATGGCGCCGGTTCCGCCGACCGCGAGACGGTGGATAAATTCGACCACGTGCCCGTGCCGCCCGACAATCCCAGCTATACCTTGCGCCGCGTGTGGCTGACGGAAGAGGAAGAGCAGGGCTACTATTATGGCTTTGCCAATGAAGGCATGTGGCCGCTGTGCCATATCGCCCACGTGCGCCCCGTGTTCCGCTCATCCGACTGGGAACAGTACGTCAAAGTCAACCGCCGCTTTGCCGACGCCGTGATCGCCGAGGCGAAGACGGACAATCCCGTCGTGCTGGTGCAGGACTATCACTTTGCCTTGCTGCCGCGCATGGTGCGCGAAGCCTTGCCGAAGGCGACCATTATTACTTTCTGGCATATACCCTGGCCGAACTCGGAATCGTTCGGCATTTGCCCTTGGCGCGAGGAAATCCTCGACGGCTTGCTGGGCAGCACGATCCTCGGTTTCCATACGCCGTTCCACCGCAAGAATTTTCTCGAAACGGTGGACCGCTACCTGGAAACCCGCATCGAGCCGGAGGCATCGACCATTTCGTATGGCGGCGAGATGACGCAGGTCGAGGATTACCCGATCTCGATCGCCTGGCCCGAGGACGACCCGGCGCAGCCCGACGTGGCCGCGTGCCGGGCACAGATCCGTGCCGAACTGGGCGTGGCGCCCGACCACTTGCTGGGCATCGGCGTGGACCGCCTCGATTACACGAAAGGCATCGTCGAGCGCTTCCAGGGTCGAGCGCATGTTCGAATTGCAGCCCGGCATGGTCGGCAATTTCACTTTCGTGCAGATCGCCGCCCCCAGCCGCGCTTCGCTTGACGAATATCAAAGTTTTGACGCCAGGGTGCGCAAGATGGTCGAGCGCATCAACCGCCGTTTCGGCAGCGGCGACTACGTGCCCATCCTGCTGAAAGCCGAGCACCATGGACAGGACGATCTGCAGCGCTATTTCCGCGCCTCGGAAGTGTGCATGGTGACAAGCTTGCATGACGGCATGAATCTGGTGGCCAAGGAATTCATCGCCGCGCGCGACGACGAGCTGGGCGTGCTGGTGCTGTCGCAATTCACGGGCGCGGCGCGCGAACTGCATGAGGCGCTGATCATCAACCCGTACCACATCGAGCAGGGCGCCGATGCCCTGTACCGTGGCCTCGTGATGCCGCCCGTGGAACAGCGCGAGCGCATGAAGAGCATGCGGGCCCGCGTGAAACATTTCAATGTCTACCGCTGGGCCGGGCGCATGCTGCTGGACGCCGCCCGCTTGCGCCAGCGCGACAAGGTCATGACCAAGATCGACGCCCACAGCCGCATCAAGCGGCGCAAGGGGATGTGATGGCCGATCTCCGTGACGATAGCGCCGCCCTGTTGCAGCTGCTGAGTGCGCCCGGCACAGCCGTCTTCCTCGACTTCGACGGCACCCTGGTCGACCTGGCGCCCACGCCCGACGGCGTGCGCGTGGCGCCCGGCGTCATCGAAGCGCTGGCGCTGCTGGCCAAGCGCCATGGCGGCGCGCTGGCCCTCATTTCCGGTCGTCCCGTGGCGCAGATCGACGCCATGCTGGCGCCCCTGGTCTTGCCTGTTGCCGGCGTGCATGGCGTGGAGCGGCGCGGCGCCGATGGCCAGTTTCACGTGGCGGCCACGCCCGATGTCTCTCCCGTGCTGGCGCGCGCGCAGGCGCTGGCCTCCGTCCACCCCGGTTTGCTGGTGGAGCAGAAGCGGGGTGCCGTGGCCCTGCATTACCGCCTGGCGCCCGAGCTAGAACCGTTATGCCTGCAGGAAATGACCGCCGCCGTGCAAGCGTGCCCGGGGGTATTGCTCTTGCATGGCAAAATGGTCGTGGAAGCCAAGCCGGCCGCCACCGACAAGGGCGGCGCCATTGCCGCCTTCCTGCAGGAAAGCCCGTTTGCCGGCCGCCGGCCCGTGTTCGCGGGCGACGACACCACCGACGAGGCAGGCTTTGCCTTTGTACAACAAGCAGGCGGGCAGGGCGTCAAAGTGGGCAGCGGCCCCAGCGCCGCCACCTTGCGCCTGGCCAGCCCCGGCGCCTTGCGCGCCGCGCTGCTGGCCGCTGCCGTATCCCCGACATCGAAGGAGTAGCCCATGACGACATCGCATGACACCCCCGCCAGCCAACCGCACGCGCAAGCGTCCCTGAACTGCGGCGTGGTGGGCAATTGCGCCTTCAACGCCCTGATCGACCAGGCCGGGCAGGTCGTCTGGTCTTGCCTGCCCCGATTCGACGGCGATCCCGTCTTCAACCGCTTGCTGGACGACACGGAAAACGGCAGCGTGTGGAGCATCGACATCGAGAACTTCGCGCGCAGCGAGCAATTCTACGAGCCAAACACGGCCGTGCTGCGCACGCGGCTGTACGACACGCAGGGGCGCGGCGTGGAAATCACGGATTTCGCGCCCCGATTCCTCAGCCGTGACCGCATGTTCCGCCCGCTGATGCTGATCCGCCGCGTCCGGCCGCTCGACCATGCCGTGCGCATCCGCGTGCGTCTGCGCCCCCGCTACGACTGGGGCCGGCTGGCGCCGCAGATCACGCAGGGCAGCCACCACATCCGCTACGTGGGACCGGAACAGACCTTGCGCCTGAACACCGATGTGTCGCTCAACTATGTACTGAGCGAAACGTATTTCGTGCTGGGTGGCACGGCCAACTTCCTGCTGGGCCCCGATGAAACCCTGGCCGGCGGCATCGACGAGACGGCGCGCATCTTCGAAAAGGAAAACCATCAACTACTGGCGCACCTACACGCGCCGCCTGGCCGTGCCGCTGGAATGGCAGGACGTGGTCATCCGCGCGGCCATCACATTAAAACTGTCTTTATATGAAGACACGGGCGCCATCATCGCCGCCATGACCACCAGCATCCCCGAAGCGCCGGGCAGCAGCCGCAACTGGGATTACCGCTATTGCTGGCTGCGCGACGCCTTCTTCGTCGTGCGGGCATTGAACAGCCTGTCCGAGGTGGGCACGATGGAAGAATATCTGCGCTGGCTGACGAATATCGTCGCCCGCTCGAAAGGCGGCCACATCCAGCCCCTGTACGGCATCGGCCTGGAAGAGCAGTTGCCCGAATCTATACTCGACCACTTGCCCGGCTACCGGGGCAACGGCCCCGTGCGCGTGGGCAACCAGGCGCAGGAACACTTCCAGCACGATGTCTACGGCAACATTGTATTAGGGGCGGCACAGGCCTTCCTCGACCACCGATTGTTCCACCGCGCCGGCAAGGCCGAGTTTGCCGCGCTGGAAGCCGTGGGCGACCAGGCATTCCGGCTGCATGCGGAGCCGGACGCGGGCATGTGGGAGCTGCGCACGCGCGCCAGGGTCCACACCTCGTCCATGCTGATGAGCTGGGCCGCCTGCGACCGCCTGGCCAAGGTCGCGCACAAGCTGGGCTTGCCGGACCGCGCCGACCACTGGAACAGCCGCGCCGTGCTGATCCGAGAAAGATTACTGCGCGAAGCGTGGAGCGAGGAGCGCCAGGCCTTCGCGGAAAGCCTGGGCGGGCGCGACCTCGACGCCTCCGTCCTGCTGATGGCGGAAGTCAACTTCATCGACCCCATGGATCCCCGTTTCATCGCCACCGTCGACGCGCTGGAAGCATCCTTGTGCGACGGCCCCTACATGCGCCGCTACGAAGCGCCCGACGACTTCGGCAAACCGGAAACGGCTTTTAATATTTGCACCTTCTGGCGCATCGACGCCCTGGCGCGCATCGGCAGGAAAGACGAAGCGCGCAAAATCTTCGAAACCATGCTGCTGGCACGCAACCACCTGGGCCTGCTGTCGGAAGACACGCACCCCGTGACGGGAGAGATGTGGGGGAACTTTCCGCAGACTTATTCGATGGTGGGGTTGATCAATTGCGCGGTCAGGTTGTCGGCGCCTTGGGATAGTGCTATTTAAGTGCGGGCCTGGATCGCGGGCCTGAGAAAATGTCCATGGCTGCGTTGCTTGGGCTTGCCGTACATTCGTACTGTCTGCGCCCGCGCGCCTTGCCCTGGGCATTTTTCAGGCCCGCTGGGCCCGGGGTGCCCGGGTTGGAGACTCGGGCCTTGGGTTGTTTTTCCATTGTTTAAATGTTAAGTCAGAGTTTTGGTAAAGCTGGCTCCCTGCGCCCATACAACCTGCACTCCGCCGCCAGCGCCAGCAGATTCGGGTCGCGCTCGCGGCTGCTCTGCATCAGCAGGGTGATTTGCTGGTGCGAGCCGTAGCGCGCGTCGAGGGGCAGCAGTTCGATGCGCGAGCTGAAGGCGCGCACGCGGCCGGGCAGCAGGCTGTAGCCGATGCCGCCGCTCACTAAGTTGATCAGGGAGAAGATGTCGCCCACGCGCATGGCCGTGTCGGGCACGAATCCCGCCAGTTCAAACGCGTGGCTGAAGCTTTGCGAGGTGACGAAACCCTCGCTGAGCGTGACGAATTTGTCGTTGCGCAACTGTTGCAAGTCCACGGAAGCGGCCCCTGCATAGGGCGAACCGAGCGGCGCGGCCAGGAAGATGTCGTCCTGGAACAGGGGCACGGCCACCAGCCCCGCATGCTGTTCGTCTTCCTGCACGCCGATGATGATGGCGTCCAGGCGGCCGTCGGCCAGGCTTTGCAGCAGGTCGCGGTTCGAGCCCAGTGTCAGGTCGATGTCCAGGCCCGGTCGGCGCAGCTTCAGGGCGATCACCAGCTGCGGGATGCAGTGCAGGGTCAGTGAGTACAGCGAGCCGATCTTCAGCCGCACGGGGTTGATGCCCGACATTTCGCGCACCTTGCGCACGCCTTCCTCGCATTCGGCCAGCGCGCGCCGCGCCGATTCGGCAAAGGTGTAGGCCGCATGCAAGGGGATCAGGCTGCGCCCCTCGCGCTTGAACAGGGGGCAGCGCAAGCCGTCTTCCAGCGAGTGCAGGGCGCGGTGCACGCTGACCGTGCTCTGGCCCAGCGCATCGGCCACCCGCGCCAGGTTGTTCAATTCCATAAAGCTGAGAAACACTTCCAGCTTTTTCAGGGTAATTTCTTCGTTGATGGCCATGACTAGCCTCTTTCAAGGGAGTTCATTAACTTCAAGGTAATGAACATGCTAGCAGATTGATTGTCGCGCTGGCGCTTTCGTTCTATCGTCTGGATTCGATAGCTCATTCCGGAGGCATGATGTCAACCGCCACAGCAGCGCCAGCGCAGCGGCAAAAACAATGGGACACGCGGCGCACCGAGAAACGCCGACGCCTCTCGCCGCCGTGCGCCAGTACGCCAGCGGCCCCGTGCTGCAACCGGGCGACATGGTCGCCGTGCTCGAAGCGCTGCTTGCGCCGGGCGACCGCGTCGTTCTTGAAGGCAATAACCAGAAGCAGGCCGATTTCCTCGCCCGCATGTTGACCCAGGTCAACCCCGACAAGATCCACCATCTGCACCTGATCATGCCCAGCGTCAGCCTGCCCGAGCACCTGGACCTGTTCGAACGGGGCATCGCCCGCAAGCTCGATTTTTCGTTCGCCGGCACGCAAAGCCTGCGCATCGCCCAGTTCCTGCAGGATGGCTTGCTCGAAGTGGGCGCCATCCACACGTATATCGAACTGTATGCGCGCCTGTTCGTCGACCTGACGCCCAACGTCGTCATGGTGGCCGGCTACATGGCCGACCGCCAGGGCAATCTGTACACGGGCCCCAGCACGGAGGACACGCCTACGCTGGTGGAATCGGCCGCCTTCCGCGACGGCATCGTCATCGCCCAGGTCAACCAGATCGTCGACGACGTCAGCGACTTGCCCCGGGTCGACGTGCCCGGCTCGTGGATCGATTTCGTGGTGCAGTCCGACAAGCCGTTCTTCATCGAACCGCTGTTCACCCGCGATCCGCGCGTGATCAAGCCCGTGCACGTGCTGATGGCCATGATGGCGATCCGCGGCGTGTATGAAAAACACCAGGTGCAGTCGCTGAACCACGGCATCGGCTTCAATACGGCCGCCATCGAGTTGATTCTGCCCACGTATGGCGAGCAGCTGGGCTTGAAGGGCAAGATTTGCCGCAACTGGGTGCTCAACCCCCATCCCACCCTGATCCCCGCCATCGAGACGGGCTGGGTCGAGAGCGTGCACTGCTTCGGTGCGGAACTGGGCATGGAAGGCTATGCGGCCGCCCGGCCCGACGTCTTCTTCACGGGCCGCGACGGTTCCATGCGCTCGAACCGCGCCCTGTGCCAGCTGGCTGGCCAGTACGCGGTCGACCTGTTCATCGGCGCGACTTTGCAGATGGATGGCCTGGGCAAC
Source organism: Janthinobacterium sp. TPC_1 (assembly GCF_056037845.1). Lineage (NCBI taxonomy): Bacteria > Pseudomonadati > Pseudomonadota > Betaproteobacteria > Burkholderiales > Oxalobacteraceae > Janthinobacterium > Janthinobacterium sp. TPC_1. The sequence continues at coordinate 4,542,215 of NZ_CP195157.1, forward strand.
TCCTCGACCGTCACGAACGGCCGCCTGGCCGGTTTCGGCGGCGCGCCCAATATGGGCCACGACCCGCACGGCCGGCGCCACCCGACGCCAGCCTGGCTGGACCTGATCGAGACGGACGACCCGCTGGCGCGCGGCAAGAAGCTGGTGGTGCAGATGGTCGAGACGTTCCAGGACGGCGGCCAGCCGACCATCGTCGAATCGCTCGACGCCGTGGCCGTGGGCCAGGCCAGCGGCATGCCGCTGGCGCCCGTGATGATCTATGGCGACGACGTCACCCATGTGCTGACGGAAGAGGGCATCGCCTACCTGTACAAGGCCCGTTCGCTCGACGAGCGCAAGGCCATGCTGGCGGCCGTCGCTGGCGTGACGCCCATCGGCCTGCGCCACGACCCGAAGACGACGGCGAAATTGCGCGCCGGCGGCCTGATCGCGCTGCCCGAGGATATCGGCGTGCAGCGCGGCGCGGCGAACCGCTCGCTGCTGGCCGCGAAAAGCATCGCCGACCTGGTCGAATGGTCGGACGGCCTGTATCAACCCCCCGCCAAATTCAGGAGCTGGTAATGAGCACAATGATGACAATGACGCCGGTGCGGGAACGTTCGGCAGCGCTGGGTCGGCAGGTGCTGCAGGCGCTGCTCGATGAAGTGACCCTGACGCCGAAACCGGGCCTGGTCGATTTGCGCAGCCGCGGCGCCCACACGGACTTGAACTGGGCCCTGATGTGCCACTCGGCCTGCGTGCTGCAGCCCGTATTTGCCGCCATGGCCCAAGCGGCTTGGGACAGCGACGATGACGACCTGCTGCGCCAGCGCATCGGCGCCCTCGGCCGCGACGGCGAGGCGCTGATGCTGGCAGCCACGGGCGGCGTGAACACGCACCGGGGCGCCATCTGGGCCCTGGGCCTCCTGGTGACGGCGGCGGCGCAGCAGGGCGCGCGCGGAGCGTCGCTGGCCTCGCTGGCGCCGCTGGCCGTGGCGGGCGGCGCGGGCCGGCGCGCTGGCCCGTTTGCACGACCGGGGCGCGCCTGCCGTCACCGGCAACAAGGGCGAGCTGGCGTGCCGCCAGTACCACGTCGATGGCGCGCGGGGCCAGGCCCGCGCCGGTTTTCCCCTCGTGACGGGGGCGGGTCTGGCGCAGCTGCACGCCTCGCGGGCGCGCGGCGACAACGAGACGACGGCGCGCCTGAATGCGCTGCTGGCGATTATCAGCCGGCTGGACGACACCTGCGTGCTGTCGCGCGGCGGCGAGACGGCCTTGCTGGCACTGCAGGCAGGGGCGGCGCGGGTGCTGGCGGCCGGCGGCGCGGCCACGGCAGATGGCGCCAAGGCACTGCTGGCGCTGGAAGCGGTGGCGTTGGCGCGCGGCGTGTCGCCGGGCGGCGCGGCGGACTTGCTGGCGGCGACCCTGTTCCTGGACAGATTACAAGAAGGAGAAGCGCATGGAAACGCGTGACTATACATTCCCCCGCCGGGGCGGCCGGCATCGGGGCGCGCGCTGGCCGGCGTCGTCGGTTCGGGCGACCTGGAAGTGCTGCTGCAGCCCGGCGAAGATGGCGTGACCCGCATCGTCGTCAACACCTCCGTCGACGGCAAGGGCGCCGTATGGGATGCGCTTTTGCTGCGCGTGTTCGGCGGCGAGCCGCTGCCGGCGGCGACCATCGTCATCAACGACTGCGGCGCCACGCCGGGCGTGGTGCGTATGCGCATCGAGCAGGCTTATGAAGAATTGCAAGCTGGGAGGGCGGCATGAGCACATTACAACAACTGCTGGAGCGCGACAGCTTCATCGAACGGGGCGCGCGTAGTCGTGCCAAAGCCCTGCTGGATGCGGGCAGCATGCGCGAACTGCTCGACCCATTTTGCGGCATCGCGTCGCCGTGGCTGCCGCAGCAAGGCGTCACGGCGCAGGCGGACGACGGCGTGGTGGTGGCCAAGGGCCTGTTCGACGGCCAGCCGGCCGTGGTGCTGGCCATCGAAGGCGCCTACCAGGGCGGCAGCATGGGCGAAGTGGGCGGCGCGAAGATCGCCGGCGCGCTGGAACTGGCGGCGCGCGACAACCGCCAGGGCGTGCCGACGCGCGCCGTGATCCTGTTCGAGACGGGCGGCGTCCGGCTGCAGGAAGCCAACCTGGGCCTCGCTGCTATCGCCGACATCCATGCCGCCATCGTCGACCTGCGCCGCTACCAGCCCGTGATCGGCATCACGGCCGGCACCGTCGGCTGCTACGGCGGCATGTCGATTGCGGCAGGCCTGTGCAGCTATGTTGTCGTGACGCGCGAGGCGCGACTGGGTCTCAATGGCCCCGCCGTGATCGAGCAGGAGGCGGGCGTGGACGAATTCGACTCGCGCAACAAGCCATTTATATGGAGCCTGACGGGCGGCGAACAGCGCTTTCACAGCGGCCTGGCCGACGCCTATGTGGCGGACGACACGGCGCAGATGCGCGCCACGGTGGCCGAACTGTTCGCGCGCGGCGTGCCGGAGCGGCATCGCAGCAGCCAGGCCGACGGTTTTCTCGCCCGCCTGGCGCAAGTGGACGCCGGGCCGCAAGCCACGCCGGACGCCGTGCGTTTGATCTACAGCAAAGGAGCCGCAGCATGAACGCCATCACCCATTCCAGCCGCGGCGCCGCCTGGCTGGCGGCACTCACGAATAACACTGCGCCGCTGGAAGGCTATCCGCTTTCCGTGCGCGTAGCCGACGCGCCGCTGGCCGGCGAGCCTGCGCGCTATCTGGCCGTGCTCCCGGACCCGGACAACCGTTTTACGCGCGCCCGCACCGGTGAAATCGGCCTGGTCGAGGCGTGGCAGCTGGCGCGCGCCGTGCAGCAGGCAGTCCTCGAAGACCAGGCGCTGGCCGTGAAACGTCCTATCGTCGCCGTCATCGACGTGGCCAGCCAGGCGTATGGCCGGCGCGAAGAAGCCTACGGCATCCACCAGGCGCTGGCCGGCGCGGCGGGGGCCTATGCCGAGCGCGCGCCTGGCCGGCCATCCCGTGATCGGCCTGATCGTCGGCAAGGCCATGTCGGGCGCGTTCCTCGCGCATGGCTACCAGGCCAACCGCCTGATTGCGCTCGACGATCCGCAAGTGATGGTGCACGCGATGGGCAAGGCATCGGCCGCGCGCATCACCCTGCGCACGGTGGCAGCGCTCGAAGCGCTGGCCGCGACGATTCCACCGATGGCTTATGACATCGCCAATTACGCGACCCTGGGCCTGCTGTGGCAAACCTTGCGGGTGGCGCAGCCGGACGCGCCGTCGGAGCTTGATCTGGCGCAGGTGCGCGCCAGCCTGCAGGCGGCGTTGCATGATATCCGCGCCGACCCGGAACGGGGTCTGGCCAGCCGCCTGGGCGCGCCGCACCGCCAGGCGTCGGCAAAAGTCAGGGAGGTGCTGGGGCAGCAGTGGTAAGTGAAATAACAGAGAAGACAGCAAGTCATTCCTATTCCAATAACGGAGACAATCATGATCATTTACGGAACCGCATTGCTGGCGCTATGCCATTTGCTCGGCATCTTCCTGGGCGACCTGCTCGGGCAGCTGATGGGCGTCAAGACGAACGTGGGCGGCGTGGGCATCGCCATGCTGCTGCTGATCTGCGCCCGGCTCTACATGCAGCGCCGATCCTGGCTGCCGCAGATGACGGAACGGGGCGTCGAATACTGGGGCGCAATGTATATTCCCGTGGTGGTGGCGATGGCGGCGCAGCAGGACGTGGTCGCGGCGCTGCGCGGCGGCCCGGTGGCCGTGCTGGCCGCCATCGCTTCCGTGGTCGTCTGCGGCGCCGTCATTTCGCTCATCAATCGCACGGAAAGCCCGGCCGCCATCGCCGCCGCCGAAGCAGATTTGATGCTGGTCAAGGAGCACCGTCATGCTTGAACTCTTTGATAAAGCCGCCATCCACAATGGCCTGGTGACGGCGTTCGCCTTTGTCGGCCTGATCATGCTGCTGTCGATGGCGCTGTCGAAATACCTGACCTTCGGCCGCGTGCACGGTTCAGCCATTGCCATCGTGATCGGCCTGGGGCTCGCTTACTGGGGCGGCGTGCATAGCGGCGGCCACAAGGGTCTGGCCGATTTGTCGCTGTTCGGCGGTATCGGCCTGATGGGCGGCGCCATGCTGCGCGACTTCGCCATCGTCGCCACCGCCTTCGAAGTGCAGGCGACCGAGGCGCGCAAGGCGGGCCTGATCGGCCTGGCGGCCCTGGTGCTGGGCGTGGTGCTGCCGTTTCTCGTCGGCGCCGGCGTGGCTTATGCGTTTGGCTATTCGGATGCCGTCAGCATGACCACCATCGGCGCCGGCGCCGTCACCTACATCGTCGGCCCCGTCACGGGTGCGGCCATCGGCGCCAGTTCGGACGTCATGGCGCTGAGCATTGCGGCGGGCCTCATCAAGGCCATCCTGGTGATGGTGGGCACGCCCGTCGCGGCGCGCTTCCTGCGCCTGAAGACGCCCCGTTCGGCGATGGTCTTCGGCGGCCTGGCCGGCACCGTCAGCGGCGTGTCGGCGGGCCTGGCCGCCACTGACCGCAAACTGGTGCCGTATGGCGCCCTGGTCGCCACTTTTCACACGGGCCTGGGCTGTCTGCTGGGGCCTTCGCTGCTGTTCTTTGCCGTCAAGGCGGTGGTGGCCTGATGGAAGCCTGGCGCGCGCATGATTTGCTGTGGGTGTCTGGCTTGCCGGACGGTGCATCGTTGCCCGCCTGGCTTGATGCCGCGTGGCTGGCCGCTGCGCCGCTGGTGGTGCGGCGCGCCAGCACCTCGCCAGGGCGCATCCCCGTCGGTGCGCGCGGCATGCTGCGCAGCGAGCGGCACGCGTGCGAAGTGGAGGCTGCCGCCGTCGTGCGCCGCGTGACGCCGGAAACGGTGGCGAGAATGCCGCTGCCTGATCTTTCCTGCGCCGCGCTGGACGCATTGCGGCTGGTGGCGCCGCTGCTCGACGCCACGGGCTGGGCCTGGGGGCCGACGGGCGGCGTGGGCTTTGCCCTGGCCAGCGGCTTGCCCGTGCTGCGCCCGGACAGCGACCTCGATCTCGTGCTGCGCCTTGCCGCGCCGCCGGACGCCGCCCAGGCCGAGGCCCTGCGCGCCATCGCCGCCAACGTCACGGTGTGCCGGCTGGACCTGCAGATCGACACGGGCCATGGCGGTTTTGCGTATGCCGAGTGGGCGGCGGGGCGCGGCAGGGTGCTGCTGAAGACGGACCACGGTCCCGTGCTGACGGCCACGCCGTGGGAGCCAGCATGAGCGTATTGTTTACCTTTCCCGGCCAGGGCGCCCAATACCCGGGCATGCTGCACGCGTTGCCCGGCGACGCGGCGGTGGCCGATACCCTGGCCGAAGCGGCTGAAGTGCTGGGCCACGATCCCTTGACACTGGACGCGGCGGCCGCGCTGGCGTCGACGCGGGCCGTGCAACTGTGCTTGCTGATCGCGGGCGTGGCCATGGCGCGCTCCCTGGCGGCGCGCGGGGGCGGCCCGATATGGTGGCCGGTTTTTCCATCGGCGAGTATGCGGCTGCCGTCGTCGCGGGCGCGCTCGATTATGCGGACGCCCTGCGCCTGGTGGCGCGGCGCGGACAGTTGATGGAGCAGGCGTATCCCACCGGCTACGGCATGGCGGCCATCGTCGGGCTTGATCTGGCACAACTCGAACCCTTGCTGGCCCGGGTGCACGGCGCGGCCACGCCCGTGTATGTCGCCAACCTGAATGCGCCGCGTCAGATCGCCATCGCCGGCAGCGCACCCGCCTTGGAGGCCGTGATGGCGCTGGCCCTGGCGCACGGCGCCGGCAAGGCCAAGCGCCTGGCCGTCAGCGTGCCGTCGCACTGCCCGCTGCTGGAAGGCGCCGCGCTGGACTTGCGCGCGGCTTTCGACGGCGTGGCCATGCGCCGGCCGTCGCTCGTCTACCTGAGCAGCAGCGCGGCGCGCGCGCTGTTCGACCCGGCCCGCATCCGCGACAGCCTGGCCGCCACATGGCACAGCGCGTGCAGTGGGCCGCTACCGCGCGCCTGGCGTGGGAACGGGGCGCCCGGCTGGCGCTGGAAATGCCGCCCGGCAGCGTGCTGACGCGGCTGACAGCGCCCGACTTCACGGATGGCGTGGCCGTCTGCTGCGACGGCAACCGGGACGACAGCCTGCTGGCGCTGGTGGGGCGGGAGCGCGATAGCGCCGCTTAATCGGCGGCCACTGTCTTTTTATGCGCCTGCAGCCGGCGCGCACGGCGCTTTCTTTCCCATATGACAATGCCCGTCACGGACAGCATGGCAACCATCAGGCCCATGCAGGACATCAGTATGCGCCCTGGCAAGCCGAGGATGCGGCCCGAGTGCAGGGGGAATTGCAGTTGCACGAAGACGTCGGCGGCCGTGCCTTCCCACGGCTTGTGCTGGCCGATGATGCTGCCGTCCATGCCATCGACGTACAGGTTCGACAGGCCCATGCCGGCCGCGCCGAATTCGTCGGCCGGGTCGAAGAACGAGACGTTGTAGAACGAATAATTGCCGCCATAATAAATGCCGCCGATGGGCGCCGTGATGCCGCGCTGCACGGCTTGCTTTTTCGCAATGTATACTGCCTGCTCGAAGCCGATTACGGGCGCGATGTAGCTGCCGTACGGCGCCGGCGTCTGCGTCTCGTACGGTCCAGGCGTGGTGGTCGAGACGAGCGACATGACGGGATAAAACACTTCGCGGTACAGGTTCAGCGAGAACGAGGTGAACGCGACGACGATGATGATGGCCCACACCCACAGGCCGCCCGCGCGGTGCAGGTCGAAATTGAGCTTGTAGCCGCCGGCAGCCCAGCGCAGCACCCACGACGGTTTCCAGCGTTGCCACCAGCTGGCGGCGTCGCGGTGGCGCGGCGCATCAGCCCGTTCGCGCAGGCGCCGCGGCGTGGTCAGGTAAAACGCCACCATGCTGTCGAGCAGCCAGATCAGGGCCACGCTCCCCATCAGCCAATAGCCCCAGCGGTCCGTGCCCCAGAAGGCGGGCACGTGCAGGCTGTAGTGCAGGTGGCGCAAGAACGGCATCAGGCTACGGCGCGACAGGGAAATGGCCGTCGAATCGCGCGTGCCCGTGATCTGCGCCGTGACGGGGTCGATGTAGACGGTGTTGTAGCCGAGCACGAACGGCTTGTTCGTGGCAGGGTCCGTCAACGGGCGCACCATGAAGGCGGCTGCATGGCCTTCTTCCAGACCCAGGGTCATGTAATTGACTGCCGCGCGCGGGTCGGCGGCGGCAACCTTTTGCGCCAGCGCAAACGGCGCATGCAGGGGGCCGCGGCCCGGCGTGTTCATGATGTCGGCATTGAGCCATTCATCGAGTTCATGGTCCCACGAGGTGACGGCGCCCGTCAGGCCCGCGACGATGAGGAAGAGGGCGATGGTGAGACCGGCCCAGCGGTGTATGACAGTCCAGAAAGCGCGCATGCGGTACAAACCTTCAACAAAAACCGGCTTGTTGCCGCCAGCGGGCGCCATGGCGGCGCACAGGAAAACGCCAGGCACACGCCTGGTAGTTTGATAATGGGAATCGTTCTCATTATCCGCCTGGGCGCGGCGTTTGTCCAGCGCCAATGGTGTTGCCCAAGGTCAAATCGCGCATGCTAAGATGCTAGCAAGATGCTAATTTGAGTTCCATGTGGCAATACTCAGGACGAACATGCGTATAGAAGACCGTAATAATATCCGCGTGAGCGAACGCAGCGGTGCGCAGCAGGCGGGCGCGGCAGCCACCATGGTATTCATGCATGGCTTTGGCTGCGACCAGACCATGTGGCGCTACCTGGAGCCGCTGTTCCGCCCGTACTACCGCACCGTGCTGTTCGACCTGGTCGGCAGCGGCGCATCCGACCTGGGCGCCTACGATTTCGATCGCTACGCGCGGCTCGACGCGCATGGCGCTGATTTGCGCCAGGTTATCCATGCCGTCGGCGGCGGCCCCGTCATTTGCGTGGGCCATTCCGTCAGCGCCATGAGCGCCTTGCTGGCCACCATCGCCGAGCCGGAGCTGTTCGCCGCGCAAGTCATGCTGGCGCCGTCGCCATGCTATGTCGACGATGCGGCGGCCGGTTACCGGGGCGGCTTCAGCCGTGCCGATATCGACGACTTGCTCGATGCCATGGACAGCAATTACCTGGGCTGGTCCGCCGGCATGGCGCCTGCCATCATGGGCGCCCCCGGCCAGCCGGCGCTGGGACAGGATCTGGTGAACAGCTTTTGCCGCACGGACCCCGTCATTGCCCGGCATTTCGCGCAAGCCACTTTTCTGTCCGACCACCGCGCCGTCTTGCCGCACAACCGCACGCCGGCCCTGATCGTGCAATGCAGCGACGATTTCATCGCGCCGCCGGCCGTGGGCGTGTATTTGCGTGAAATGTTGCCGCACAGCAGCCTGCACGTGCTCGAGAACGTGGGCCATTGCCCGCACATGAGCGTGCCCGATGCCAGCTACCGCGCCATCCGTCAGTTTCTCGACGGCCTGCACCTGTAATGCGCGACGCCATGTCCACGCCTTCCTTGCCCGATGCCCATACCCTGTTCCAGCATGCGGCCTGCGGCTTGCTGCTGTGCGCGGCCGACGGCACCATCGTGCAGGCGAACGCCACCTTTTGCGGCTGGCTCGGCTATGGCGCCGGGGAATTGCTCGGGAAAAAGAAACTGCAGGACTTGCTGACCATCGGCGGGCGCGTGTTCCACCAGACGCACTGGCTGCCGCTGATGCAGGTGCAGGGCAGCGTGTCGGAAGTGCTGCTCGACATGCGCCAGCGCCAGGGGCAAGCGATACCCATGCTGTTCAACGCCGTGCGGCGCGTGCATGACGGCGTGCCCTACGACGAAATCGCCGTGTTTGTCGCCAGCGACCGCCGCAAATACGAGCAGCAGTTGCAGCTGGCGCGCAAGGAAGCAGGCGAGCTCAACGATCAGCTGGCGGCCGCCGACCGGCGCAAGGACGAATTCCTGGCCACCCTGGCCTGGCGCACGAGCTGCGCAACCCGCTGGCGCCGATCCGCAATGTGCTGGAAGTGCTGCGCCTGGCGCAGCTGGATGACCCGCAGCTGTGCTGGGCCCGCGACGTGCTGGGCCGGCAAGTGGGGCACATGACGCACCTGGTCGACGACTTGATGGAAGTGTCGCGCATCACGCGGGGGCGCATGGAGTTGCGCCGCGCCAGCGTGGAACTGGCGCCCGTGGTGGAAGCGGCCCTGCACAGCGTGGCGGAGCTGGCGGCGCAGTCGGGCCACGAGGTGCACGTGGAGCAATGGCCGCAGCCGATCTGGCTCGACGCCGACGCCACGCGCCTGGCGCAAATGATCGCCAACCTGCTGACCAACGCCGTCAAATACACGCCCGCCAACGGCGTCATCGGACTGGACGTGGCCTGCACGGAAAATGAGGTGCGCATCAGCGTGCGCGATTCGGGCATCGGCATCGCGCCCGAGCATCTGGATACCGTGTTCGAGCTGTTTTCTCAGCTGGAACCGGCCCTGTCGCGCGCCCAGGGCGGCCTGGGCATCGGCCTGTCCCTCGTGCGCGGCCTGGCCGAATTGCATGGCGGCAGCATCAGCGCGCACAGCGATGGCGTAGGGAAGGGCAGCACGTTCGAACTGCGCCTGCCGCTGCCGGCCGTGCCGCTGGAACCGGCCGTGCCGCCGGACCGCCGCCTGCTGGCGGGCACGCGCGAGGGCACCGTGCTGGTCATCGACGACAGCGCCGACGCGGCTGAAAGCCTGGCGCTGGCGCTCGACATCCTCGGCTACGAGGTACGCACGGCCTACGATGGCGCGGCAGGCATCGCGGCAGCGCAAAGCTTCATGCCGCAAGTCATCCTGCTCGACATCGGCTTGCCGCACATGAACGGCTACGACGTGGCGCGCCTGTTGCGCAGCGAACCCTGCGGCCAGCACGCCATCCTCGTGGCCGTGACGGGCTGGGGCCAGGACAAGGACCGCCAACTGGCGTCCGACGCGGGGCTTTGATCTGCACCTGACCAAGCCCGTGGATTTTTATGAGCTCGATGCGGTGCTGCAAAAGATGCTGCAAACGCGTTGAGTTGCCGTGGGGCCAGTCGGTTCCATGCTGCCCCCATTGCCTGAGCCTGTTTTTCTTCCCCCACATCTCTTTCCGTCGGTATATCTCTATTGTTTGTGCTAAATCAAACACGAAGTTCCAATATTCAATATATAAGAAATTTCATTTAAAAATTAAATGTTATTAATGGATAGATTCTAAATATTATTAAAAATAATTTGACTTAAAAAAATAGATAAAATATTCTCTCTTCGTGGTTGCGGTAATGAAGATCAAAAAATCCCATTGATCATCAGATGCATGATCTTATCGATAGATTTGGTGATTTATTGATATATTTCGTGTATTTTTAATTGATATATTTTGCGTATTTTTATGCGCCAGTGATGGAATCCGTTTGCGCCGATGGCGCTGCCGGTAATTTGACTGGATCTTCATTATTTCATCGCGCAAAGGATAGCTGTAATGTTTAATTCCATTCCAAAGAGGGGCAAAACCATGGCAACAATTAATGTGCTGGTAGCGGTCAATGTTGGTCAGGCAGTGGCACAAAAAGATCTGAGCAGGTACGTCTTCATGGTCGATACGACCGGCTACTCGGGCAATGGCAACGAAGGCGGCAATGAACTGGTGACGACGTGCAAGAACGGCGACACCATCGTCTGGAACGTGAGCTCGCTGGACCCGGCCGAGCAAGTTTCCATCCATAACTTCGATGGCACGGCCATCACCAGCGGCATGATCAATCCGGCGCCTTACCCGCAATATGACAGCACCGTATGGGGTGGCCGCGTGAATGCCAAAGGCAGCAATGTGCAATATACGATCACCTTGTTGTTGGCGGGCAATACTCTGCTGACCTTCGATCCATTCATCGTGGCGTCGAATCCGCAATAATCGGGCAAGGGCCATGTTCGGCATGCCGCGCGCATGGCCTGTTTTGATGTTTCTCAAAAAGAATACTTTCCCGATAAACTTCGGATTGGATATTTCAAATTGATTTATTGTTTCCATTCTCCTGAATAATTGCCCCGCTGCGCGGCAGTATAGTCAATTGTTTCCCTCTCTTTCCTGTCGAAGCGTAAGCCCTTCGTTTCAGCCCTTATTCCCTGCGTGCGCTTTGCACTGTCCATCGTATAATATGTCCGCAACAACCATCCTTTCAGGTGCCGGGCACCGTTTATAGCAGCGACGCGCTTGCGAAGAATAACAATGGAACAATTGACAGAACTTGAGCTGGAATGCTTCCAGCTGCGCCATGGCGATGGCCGGGCGGACCGCTGCGTGGACTGGGCCGTGGAGCGCTTGCGCCTGGATCAGGAGGGCGACGACCTGAATATCGTGCTGCTGGCCAGCGCCCGGGGCATGGACGAGGTGCTGGCGCTGGCCGAGGCCATCATCGGACGCTATCGTGGCGACGCGCGCCTGGAGGAACAATTCCTCGCCGGCAAATACCTCGTCGAACTGCGCGCCGCCTACCTGGCAGGCAGGGAAAGCGTGCAATCGCTGGACGCCAGGCTGACGCGCTTGTATCCGGCGCTTGGCTATCCTGACTGGCTGGTCATGCTGAGCCGCAATTGCGAATACGCGACGGACGTGCCCGACTTTGAGCAGCCGTTCGAGCGGGAGTTCGATTACCTTGCGGGCTTGTGGGCCGAGGCCGGTAATGTTGCCGAATTTGAGCAGCAATATTCCCGCGAGACGTCGAACCGGCACGATGTGAGCGCTACCTGATGCAGAACGCACTATGAAGAAAATCGATATCTTTGTCTGTTCCGAGGCCGAAATGCGCGCATGTGCCAACTGGCAGGATGCTTTCAATGCGTTTCCCGTCACCGGCATCACCTTGCCCGGCGAACTGGATTTTGTGTCACTTGGGCAATTATTGACGCAGTCGGCAGCATCTGCCCTCCGGCCGGCGCCGATGCATGGGCGCGAGCTTTACGTGTTTACGGACGCCATAGCGCAGGCGATCGGCGGCATGGCGGCCGACGAGTTGAGCGATATCGCGGTGGCATGGTCGAAGACGGCACCTTGGGCCGGTTCGGATATCAATCCTTTCGACCTGGCGGGATTTCTTATGGAGCTGCAGTCGGCCTGGCATCAATCCGTGACACCGGACAAGGCGCTGTTTGCGTGGATCGACGCCTGATGCCGGCATACTCATGGTGGTGATCGCTATCGTATAATTTGCGCAATTCTTTTCGCTGGGAATAATGTGCAAAACAAGACGATAGGACTCATCGGCGGCATCGGCTGGGCTTCCACCCTGGAATATTACCGCTTGCTCAATGAAATGCTGGTGGCGCGCATCGGCCCCGCGCACAGCGCGCGCATCATGCTGGTCAGCATGGACCAGGCCGATTTCGTCGCGCGCGCGGCGCAGCCCGGCACGCAGGCGATCGAGCAATTCCTGGTCACGCAAGGGCAGCGCCTGCAAGGCATGGGCGCGGACTTCTTTTTGCTGTGCGCGAATGGCGCGCACCGCTTCGCGCCGGCCGTCGTGCCGCGCATCGGCTTGCCTTTTATCAGTATCGTCGAGGAAACGGCAAAGCGGGTGCAGCAGTCGGGCATACGCAAGGTGGGCTTGCTGGGCGTCAAACAGACGATGGCGGGCAGTTTTTATCACCAGGCGCTGGAGCAGCAGGGCATCGCGACGGTGACGCCCGATGCGGCCGACCAGGAAATCCTGCACGACATCATCTATACGGAGCTGGTGCAGAATGTCTTTACCGATACCAGCCGGAACATTTTCCTGGGCATCATCGGGAAGCTGCGGCTGCAAGGCGTGCAGGGCGTGATTTTGGGTTGCACGGAAATACCGCTGCTGATCCAGCCCGGCGATGTCGACTTGCCGCTATTTAATACCACGGCGATTCATTGCGAGGCGGCGGTGGCGTTTGCCATTGCGGAGTAGCGATACCTGTCAATGTCCTCTGCGCGATACGAGTAGCGATCTGGGTCATTCACGGACATTTTGAGCGGTACGGCCACTTTTAAGATCGCTACTATTATGATCAGGCGCTAAAGTCAGCTTCTGTCAGTCGCGAACTTGAGTATTTGACGTTCATCGTCTGCGGCCACTACCTGTACATTTTCAGCCAGCAAATCTTGCCGAATCTCTTGGAATGCATGGTAAGGCTTGGTGTTGGCTGCCGGTTGAGTGACCGGGAACAAGACCTTTGGTGGTAGTGCATTGCGTTTGCGTAGGCGCCGGACTTTGTCAACCCATTGACCACCATGCGTAAGGATCTTGGTGCTGTCGCCTTGGGCAAGGTACAGTGGTTTGATCACTCGCTCAGCTTTGCCTTCAACCATGTCGACAAAGGGAAAGTTTACGGCGAAGTCCTCCGTACCAACCTTTTCACGTTGATATCGCGCTCCGATTTGCGCGTTGAGGAGGAGTTTGCGAACATTGTTTTCCAATAAACGCTCTTGGTATTCCTTGGTTACAAAGTTGCGTTCGACATAATGATCAAAGAGCTGCAGAAGTTTGGCCTTTGGATCCTCCGCCAAGACGACTCGTTGATCGGCAAACTGCAGCATCGCTTCTCGTGGGCGTACCACTTCAGCAAACAGATTTCTTGCGAGCACTATATCTGGCTGTGTTTTTCGTCCATCTAGTGCCAGCCGACGAAGCTCGAGAGCGAAGCGATCCATCTCTTCTTTAAAGAGTTGGCGGCCATCCAGATAAATTTGACGGTCAAGCTGATGAAAGAATTGGGTGATACGGCCATACCGCTTCAGTATGCGGAAGCCAAAGAAGCGCGCTTCGGGTGCGATCAGCGCAATACCGACGTTGGCGAACTCTCCGGTTTCGACAAACGGGCGAAATCGCAAAAGAGCATATTGGCAGGCGAACTTTTTCATGGGGTATTCCAAAAATCTTCTCGGCGGCACCGTTGCAGGCATGCTTCGATTTCATCCCATGTCACATTTGGGGACGCCCTCGTCAACATACCACCAAGAGTCAGGTATGTTAGCACGGATATTCGCCAATTTTGGCAAAATTGCCTCCAGTTTCCTTGCGTAGTGTTCGCGTTGAAAATGGTCGCTAAAAATGTCATTCCACCTGCTCGCAAACACATGCGTTTTCAGGAAGTTGCTCGAATCAAAGTGTCGATCAAAGGCTTGGTTATGGTCGATCACGACCAACTCTGAACTCTGCATGTCCCAAAGCAAGTTAGGATTGCCGCCACGTGCGGTTAAATGACGATCTTCGTTATGCAACCACCAGTCGAAAACCAACACATCGCTTGCCAGTTGATCCGGCACAAGGTCTCGTGTGATCGCTGTCAGCTCTTGTGGATGTGGAAGCTCTTTCGATGCAAAGACTATCCCGCTACCGAGTTGGCTGATATTGGGAAATGCATCTGCCTCGATGAGTTCCTCAGCTACTTCGGCCAATGCATACTCCGCGATGGGAAGGCCAAATTCGGTGGCTAGTTGCGCCGAGACCCACTCACAAATCTGGCTACGCCGACCAGCCCCTTTGCCTTTGATAAAGTAAATCGCCCCATCGTCGCCTCGGCAAATAAATGGCTCGGTTATGCCTTGCTGCGCTCGCCCGAGAACCTCGTCAATGAAGATGGTCGCGGTACTCACAGAGGACAGCTTTCAGATGTGTATCTGGCGATGATTGCTTTGTTCATGGCTTGCACATTCATCATGTAAAGAAATCGGATGCGCAGGAATTGCGAAATCCGATCTTTATTCATGATATAGGAAATGATAACTATCCTAAGAAAATTATCCTACCAATGCGCAAGCATCAAGCCGGCTGCGCGCCGCCCACATTCCGGCTGCGGTTTTCCACCAGCACGGAAATACCGAGCACGACGATGCCGCCGCAGGCCAGCATGGCGCCCACCCAGCCCGTCGAGCGCAAACCCATGCCCATGGCGATGGCGATGCCGCCGGCCCAGGCGCCCAGCGCGTTGGCGATGGCGATGTTGAAGGCGGAATGGTTGAGCGCGGCGGCCACCGTTTGCGCGTCGCCGGCCACGTCCATCAGGCGCGTCTGCACGGCCGGGGCGACGGCGATGCCGGCGCCGATGGCGAACAGGTTGATCGCCGTCAACCAGACATTGCTGCTGGTATAGGTAAACGCGGCCAGCGCGGCCACGTTCCACAGCAGCACGCCAAAGATGGTCCACAGGCGCGAGCGGTCGGCCAGCCAGCCGCCGATCAGATTACCCACCGTCATGCCCACGCCGATGATGGCCAGCAAGATCGAGATGACCAGCGGCGACACTTTCGTGATTTCCAGCAAGGTTGGCGTAATAAACGTGTAGACGGCGAACATGCCGCCGAAGCCGATGGCCACCATCAGCAGGGTCAGCCACACTTGCAGGCGGCGGAACACGCCCAGTTCGCGGCGCGGGCTGGAATCGCCGGCGGCGACCATGGGCACGAAGATGCGCACCATCAGCATGGTCAATAATCCCAGCGCGGCCACCAGCAAAAAGGCCGAGCGCCAGCCCAGGGTCTGGCCGATGTAGGTGGCCAGCGGCACGCCGAAGATATTCGCCACGGTCAAGCCCATCAGCACGCGGGCGACGGCCTGGCCGCGCCGGTCCGGTTCGGCCAGGGCGGCTGCCACCAGGGCTGCCACGCCGAAATACGCGCCATGCGGGATGCCGGCCACGAAGCGGGCGACGACCAGCAAACCGTAGTTGGGGGCGATGGCGCTGAGCAAGTTGCCGCCCGCGAACATCAGCATCAGACAGATCAGCATCAGCCGGCGCGGCATGCGCGCCAGGAAGATGGTGATTAATGGCGCGCCGATAACCACGCCCAGCGCGTAGGCGCTGATCATGTGGCTCATCTGGGGCAGGGTCGTGCCCAGGTCGTCGGCCACCACGGGCAGGATGCTCATGGAGGCGAATTCGCCCGTGCCGATGGCGAGGCCGCCGATGGCCAGGGCCAGGTCGGCATAGCCAGCGCCAAAAGGCGCGGTGACGCGCGGAATCAGGGGATCTACGGAGGCGTGCATGTTCTTGTTGTTTGGGTAAAGAATGACAGGGTGGAGAGGCGCGCAGTGGCCCGGCCGGAAGTGGCAATGCGCCACCAGAGTCGACGGCTGGCCCGTATTTTCGGGCTATAACAACTGCCCAAGGACAACATTGTAAAAGATTCGGGCAAGTTCTGCCGGGCGGCGGCCAAAATATGCTGCACTGCACCTAACAGCGCTTGCTCTTGTTGTTAACGATAACACGGAATGCCTGCGATTCCGCCACAGGGCCGGCGAAGAAAATCCGGCTGTGGCGGAAATGGTCTTCGCGGCTTGTTATTTCGCCAAGGATTGCTGCAGCGCTTTCAATCCTGCCGCATAGATGCCGTGGAACAGCGCCGTGACTTCCTGCTCGCTCACACCCACGGGCGTGAAGCGGCCGGACCAGGTGACCCTTGCCTCAGCGCCGTCTGCCAGGGGTTCAACTTGCAGGGTGGACAGGTAATCTGTGGCGGGAAACGGCGCCTGCAAGATGGAGTAACTGTAGCGGCGCGCCGCATTGTCGTACGCTTCCAGCTGTTCGACGATGACGTCGCCGGCCGGATTGGCCAGGTGGCGGATGCGGCCGCCGCCGCTCAAGGTGCTGCTGGGAATGTAGGGCAGCCAGTCGGGCAGCGAGTTGAAGCCGCCGATCAGTTGCCATACTTGCGTCGGCGTGGCGGCGATGTCGATCGAGGTGGTGGTGTGTGCCATGGTGTGTTCCTGTATATATTAGTTGGCGCCGGTTGGCAGCGGGGCGAACGGCGACACGAGTTGCTCGGCGCGCATGTCGTGCCAGAAGGCGGCCGGGATGACAGCGTGTAACGCTTGCTGGTCTTCGGCCAGGCGTTCCGGACGGCTGGCGCCGGGGATCACGGCGGCGACAGCGGGATTGGCCAAGGAAAATTGCAGGGCGGCAGCCTTGACGCTGACGCCGTGGCGCGCGGCGATGGCCTTGATCTTGA
Organism: Janthinobacterium sp. TPC_1; assembly: GCF_056037845.1. Classification (NCBI taxonomy): domain Bacteria; kingdom Pseudomonadati; phylum Pseudomonadota; class Betaproteobacteria; order Burkholderiales; family Oxalobacteraceae; genus Janthinobacterium; species Janthinobacterium sp. TPC_1. The sequence continues at coordinate 4,559,199 of NZ_CP195157.1, forward strand.
TCTTTTCCACTTTCGCGATGATGGCGGGCGAGGCTTTCTGGTATTCGAAGTGGGCGCCGCCGGCCAGGATGCCTGAGCTGTAGGGACCGCCGACGACGATGTCGACGTTCTGGCTTGCCGCGGCCGGCATCAATCGCTGCAGCGCCCGTTCATGGTCGAGCAGGGTGTAGCGGCCGGCCAGCAGGAACGCGTCCGGTTGCGCTTCGGCCAGGTCCAGGGTCAGTTCCAGCGGTTCCACCTTGTTCACGCCCACGCCCCAGGCCTTGATGACGCCTTCTTCGCGCAAGCGGGTCAGCACGCGGAAGGCGCCCGTGCGGGCAATCTCGAATTGCGCCAGCCAGTTGTCGCCATGGAAGTCTTGCGCGATGTCATGCACCCAGACGATGTCGAGGCGATCCGTATCCAGGCGTTTGAGGCTGTCTTCGATCGAGCGCAGGGTGGCGTCGGCCGAATAGTCGTCGACGATCTTGTTCTTGCGGCCGAATTCGAACAATCCCCCTTTTTCGCCCAGTTCGCGGCTGGCCGGGTCTTCCAGTTCGTCGAGGATCAGGCGGCCGACCTTGGTGCTCAGCACGTAATCGTCGCGGCGGCGCTGTTTCAGGGCGGCGCCCAGGCGCAGCTCGGCCAGGCCGGCGCCGTAGAACGGGGCCGTGTCGAAATAACGGATGCCCGATTCCCAAGCCGCGTCGACGGTGGCCAGCGCTTCTGCTTCGGGAATGTTGCGGAACATATTGCCCAGCGGCGCCGTGCCGAAACCCAGTTTGCCTGTCAGTAAGTGTTTGATTGTCATGGTGTTTTCCTTCAATGAGTGAGTGAATGGAGACAGAATAGCTGGACAAGTTAAGCCTGTCCAAGACATAATTGGCGCAACTTGAGTCCTGAAAGGTCTGATATGCTGGACATGCGCCAATTGCAATACTTCATCGCCGTCGCCGAGGAAGAACACGTGGGCCGGGCCGCCGAGCGCCTGCACATTTCCCAGTCGCCGCTGAGCCGGCAAATCGCCCAGCTCGAAGACAAGCTCGGTTTGACCCTGTTCGAGCGCAGCGCGCAGCGCATCCGCCTGACGCGCGACGGCCACACTTTCCTGGCCGAAGCGCGCGCTTTTATTACCCACGGGAACCGGCTGGAAGCGCTGGCGAAGCGCCTGGGGCGCGGTGACGAAGGGGGACTGTGCATCGGCTACATCGAAAACGCCATGCATGCGGGCGTCTTGCCCGACGGTTTGCGTGCCTTGCGCGCCACGCGGCCGCAAGTCCACGTTGCCCTGTACAACCTGCATTCGGCCGAACAAATCGAGGGCTTGCGCCAGCGCAGCCTCGATATCGCCTTGCTGTGCGAACCGCCGCTGCCGAACGACCCGGACCTCGATTGCGCGCAAGTGCTGAGCGACCCCATGCTGCTGGCCTTGCCGCAGACGCACCCGCTGGCGGCCAAGGCCCAGCTGACCCCGGCCGACCTGGCGGGCCAGGAGTGGATTGCCGTGCTGCACAGGGAAAGCGTGCTGAAACACGATAACTTCATCGCCGCCTGCGCGCGCGCCGGTTTTACGCCCGATATCCGCATGGAAGCGACGGAACCGCTGACGGCGCTGGGCCTGGTGGCGGCCGGGCTGGGCATGGCCATGATACAGCGCAGCCTGCGCCAGCACGCGCCGGCCGGCGTTGTCGTGCGCGAACTGCCGTGGTTCAGCTACCGCACGCCCCTGTGGCTGGCCTGGCACAAGGTGAATCTGCGTCCGCTGGTGGGGATTTTCCGCGCCACCTTGCTGGAACAGGCGGGCGCGCTGGCCTGACGGGGCGCCCGCCTGACCGGCCCGGCATCATGCGCTGCCGGGCCGCGGAGCGCGTGGCGTAGGCTTGGCGATGACGGGGACATCCGTCAGCCTCGCTTTCAGGCGCGCAAACTGCGGCCAGCAGGGGATGGCCAGCTTCTGGACTTGCTGCGCTTGCCGCTCGGCTGGCAGCTTGCTCCAGGAATCGACATGCAGGTGTCCGTTCTTGATATCGATGCTGTAACGGGCCGTGTACAGCGCTGGCGTATCCTGCACTTCGAACTGCCAATGGTCTTCGTTCCTCTTCTTCGTCACGCTACGGTGATGGATGCTGGCGAACAGCGTGCCATCCTTGCATGGGGACAGCGATCGAATGCCGATCAGCGGCGGGTAGGTCCTGGTCTTGCGTTGCCTGTCCCACCACTTGTTTTCCTCATGGGCATCCCTGTCGCCGATCAGCGCATCGGGCGAGTGCGTCATCCACCTTGGCTTGTCGATCAGCCCGCGCAGGCAGCTGATGACCGAGGCGTGCGTGGCGCACGCCATGCCCCATGGCCCGAAAACCCAGAGAAAGTGCGGGTCGACGTCGATGCCGCCATAGCTGCCCCACGGAGACGGCACGTAGCGCAGTGTGTTTAGATAATCAACATAGATGTCGCCGGACGAGGCGAGCGCGCCATACAGGATGGCATGCTCTTCGCCCTTGCCTTGCAGCAGCTCTGGCGGCATGGCGTCCCCGTGCGGATCGCCAGGCAAGGTGGCGGGCGGGTGGTGAAGGGCGCGCACATTGACGATGCCGGATTTGGTGGTCGCTTTCCAGCCGATTTCCTTCAAGGTGTCGCTGGCACCGATCGCAAACAGTTTGACGGCGCCGCTGTTGCCATCATTGCGTGCCGCATACACGAACGAGGTATCGCGCTCCTTGGGGGAGGGGATGGCCCAGACGTCATGGAATTTATCCGGGGAAATCATTGCGCGGCCAGAAATGTCGACGGCGGCAGGGTCTACCCAGCCGTGCTCCATGTCTCCGTTGTCGGACAATACCCAGTGCTGGCAAAAAAAGATGCGATAGCGGGCCTGCAGCGAGCCCGCGAATGTTCCGGGAATGCTCATGGCGAAGCGGTGGCCGCGGTCGTAAGGCCCCATTTGCAACAGGGTCCAGTCAGCGGGTTCCATGGCCTTGCCTCCCGTGGCAGCGTAGAGGTCGGACTTGTTCCTGTTTCTATTGTTATAGTTGTTGTTCAGGTTACTGTTTTCACTGGCGCCGAGGTAGACGAACAGTCCCCGCGCGCGGGCCACCGGCTCGACGGCCTGCATGAACCGCAAGATCAGATCGTTACCGTCGTCCCACAGCTTCGGTATCGCCTCGACGGTGGCACTGAGCATCATCAAACGATCATAGATCGCGTCGAATTGGTGCTGGAACCTCTTGTAGTCCGGGTTTTTACTCGAGGCGTCGTCCAGCCGTTGATTCACCACGGCAAGGTTTGCCATGGATGCCAGTGCCATGTTGGAGAGCAGGGAATCGGCGTAGGTGCGGCAGAAAACGCCCAGGATTTCCGGCCATTGGGGCAGTTCCTGGGTTTTCGGATCCTTCAGCCATTCCGCGGTCGCCCATTTTTTGTATAGCAGGGAAATCTTGTCGTGCGCCTTGTTGATGGAAACGAGGCAGGTATCGAGACCTTTGTGGAACGTCCTGAGGTCCTCTTCCGTCTTCATGGGAAGTTGCAACAGGAGCGGCAGGTCTGCTCGCATGCGATACACGGTGCGCGTATATTCGTCGACGACATTGGCATGCTCTTGCGCGTTGCGCAGTTTTTCGTCCGCATTCAGCCCCTTGATCGCCTCGATGATCTGGTCCTTGAGGGAAGGCTGCTCTTCCCCGAAATACGTGAGGAGCTGGCCGACGAGGCCAAACAGCGCCGCAAACGCCACGCCATACGGACCTGCGGCGACAGAGAAGCCGGCGAGTATCTGCATGCCGGAAGCGCAGATAGTCATCAGCGCGGCACTGCCGTTGATATGGTCGCCGGCCTTGAAGGCGGCAGACGCGGACAGCATGGCGTCGACCATGTCGGGCAGGTTCTTGTCGATGGCGTCGAGGATGTCCTTGGCATCTTTCCTGGCCTTGCCGCCTGATTTCTCGTCGTGCAAGGTGCGCAGCGCATCCTCATACGTCGTCTGTATCTCGCGGGTTGCCGTCGCAATGATCTGGATCTGCTTGTTTTCCTTGGTCGATTGCGCATGCACGTTCATCAGCGCAAGCTGTCTCTTGATTTGGTCGGGATCGGCAGTCAAGTTGTCATCCTTCCATTGCGGCGCAAGCGCTTGTTGGGAAAAGAAAAATATTGCATCCAGAATAACATGGGCGGCTGGGCGCAGAGGCAACATTTGATGGCGGCAAGCCAGCGCAGCGGCATGCGGCGGCCGGCACCCTGGCGCCACTGGACGAAGGAAGGGGATGGAATTGCCGTGTTGACGGGCAATATTGTCATGCAGTAAATTAAAATGGCTATGCTTTCGCTAGTCAGCCAGCCCCGCCTAGATTTTCCTGCTGCGCTTCAAGTGCAATGGCAGCAGCCACCACAGGCAGACGATGAGCGTGCCCATCAGCGCGCAGGCGACGATGCCGGCGACGTGGCCGAAGACTTCCGATATCACCAGATTCGTGCCCAAAATAAACGCCAGCGCCAGGGAAAAGGCGCCGCACATCATGATGCGGTCGGCCACGCGCTTGAAGCGTTCGCGGTCTTGCAGGGGGCGCATCACGCGGTGCTGGATGGCCGGCGCGCTGAGCAGCACCAGGCTGGTCATGGAAAGGAAGAACGTGGCCAGGAAGACGATCTTTTCCGCCTGCACGATCTTCGCGAAGCCGCCGTTGAAGGGCAGGATGATGAGGAAGGCCGTCAGCATCTGCGCGCCCGGCAAGAGGATGCGCAATTCGCTGAGCAGGTCGGACAGATCGCCTTCGTCGTCTCGCTGGCTATTCTCGTCGTGTGGCGGGGTGTGCGGCATGGCGGCGTTCCTGATGGTGGCGATGCGCCCAGTCTACGGGGCCTTGTCCGTGCCGACTGTGGGCGGGCGCACCTTCAGACGCAGTGCGTGATGCGCTGGCGCAAGCGCCACAGCGGTGTCGAGACGATGGCGGTGGCGCTGTGCGAGGCGTCGTGGCCGCAATGGCCGCAACTGTGGCGCCGGTGCGGCGCCAGCGCGAAGCTCCCAGGTCCAGGTGGGGATGGCCGCAGCGGGCGCAGTCGCTGCAATCGAGCGGCGTGCCCGCCTGCAAGGCGGCAACGTAGGCTTGCGCGGCGGGCGGCGTGAGGTTCAGCTGGACTATGTCGGGCGGAAACAGGCCGGGCAGGGCGCGGCAATCGATGGCCAGCGCGGCCGCGTCGCGCGCCAGCAGGGCGCCGCCGTCATCGGCCCGGGCGCGCAGTTGCAGCAGGCCGTCCGGATCCAGGCGCAAGGTGGCGGCGTGGAACTGCATGGGATCGAACAGTTCAGGGTACAGCACATAGCCCATGGGGCTGGCGTGCTGGCGGCAACGCATGTGGCCTGTAGCTTGCCAGTTGGCCAGGTCGGCCTTGGCGCCCCAGTAGCACTGGTGCGTGCGGCACCAGTGGCGCGCCGCGCCATTGCGAAATTTTCCGGCCGGAAGGAGATCGCACAGCACGATGGCATCGCAGCCCGCCCCGGCGCGAAAGTGGCCCGTGATGTGGGACGTGGCGACGGCAAGATCGCCCGTGCTCGCGTGCAGGGGCCAGCAGATGCCGGGCAGGGTCAGCGGGGTGGACAATGAAGCCTCCGCGCGGCGACCGGCGTGCCAGCCGCCATGGCGTAAAAAAGCCCGCCGACGTGGGCGGGCCGTGCTGACGGGAATGCCTGCGGCATGGCCCGTTCTATTCTTCCGTATCGGCCAGGGTGACGATGGCGCGCGCCCACTTCGAGTATTTCAGGTTCGCCAGGTCGCGCACGGTCTTGATGTTGAACGCTTGCTTGAGCAGTTCCGCATCTTTCTCGCTCACGCCTTGCAGCGCATCGACGGGCGCATCGGCGATTTCCTTGAACGTCTTTTTTTCGTAGGCTTTGTCTACCGCTTTATTGATGTTCATGTGTTGATACTCCTCAGTAAGTAGGAAAATTAATTCTACACGGTTTTGTAAATCGTCAATTTACGCTTGCATGTTGTACCGAACTAAATATGATGGAGGTGGGTGAGGCTGCTGCCGAGCCTGTTTTTAGCCAGTCCGTTGAATTGCAAAAGTGACATTGTAATTATTCATAGTATAATTGTTGTGTGTGTCGGCGACTATGCGCCGGCATTACCGGACGCCGCTGTAGGCGGCACTGATTGACAGCGTTCAGGAGAATACGATGAGTTTGCTAGACCAACTTGCAGGACAGGCGATGAGCGCTTTGGGCAACAAGGGGGCGGAGGGGGAAGCCCCGTCGGGACTGATGGCCAGCGTGATGGACCTGGTCAACCAGCATGGCGGCTTGCCCGGCCTGCTTCAGAAATTCCAGGAAAGCGGCTTGGGCGACCAGGTAGCCAGCTGGATCAGCACCGGCGCGAACGCGCCCGTCTCCGGCGAGCAGATCAAGGATGCGCTGGGCGCCGACACGATCACGCAAATCGCGGAAAAAGCGGGCGTCGCCCCGGACGCGGCCTCGGGCGGCCTGGCAGCCTTGCTGCCCCAGCTGATCGACAAGCTGACGCCGGACGGTCAGGTACCGGAGGGCAATGACCTCGTCAGCCAGGGCTTGAATATGCTCAAGGGCAAGATCTTCGGTTGAGCAGCCGATGCCACAACAAAAAACCTCGCAGCGATGCGAGGTTTTTTTATGTGCAAGGTTTTGTGTGCGAACTATGAACGTCTGAAAAACGCCCAGGGCTAGGCGCCTCCCCGAAGACAGTACGCGAGTACGGCGAGGGGCAGGCAACAACGCCATGGGCGTTTTTCAGGCGGCGACCATCATGCCGAAGTGGGGAGGCGCGCCGGTCAGCCTGGCCGTACTCCCCTCGACCAGATACGAGCAGTACCGTCTCCGCTCGGCGCTGCCGCCGCGCCGCTCCATCAGTTCGCTCAGCATGGCGACGGCATCGGTGGCCATCTTTTGCACGGGCTGGCGCAGGGTGGTAATGTCGTAGCTGAGCCAGCCGGACGCTTCCAGCGCGTCGAAGCCGGCCACGGACATCTGCAGCGGCACCTGGATGCCCATCTGGTGGCGCGCCGTGTCCAGGCAGCCGATGGCCATGATGTCGTTGCCGCAGATGACGGCGTCCGGCACGCGGCCCAGGCGGTCGATGACCTTGCGCAAGCCCCGGCCGCCGCTGGCGTAATCGTAGTTGCCGCTGACGACGATGGGCGCGGGCAAGCCCAGCGTGAACAGGCGGTCCAGCATGCCCGCCTTGCGTTCCTGCGCGACGGCCGAGTCGCCGGGGCCGTCGATGATGGCGAACTGGCGGTGGCCCGCGTCGGCCAGGCGCGAGACGAGCAGGCGCGCCGCTTCGCCCTGGTCGCACAGCACGGCATGCACGGCGTGTTCGCGGGGGCTGCGGTTGAACAGCACCAGCGGCACGTCGCGCCGGGCGAATTCAGCCATCTGCTCGTCCGACAGGCAGGCGGCGACGACGGCGCCGTCGACCTGGTATTGCCACACATCGCTCAAGACCTTGCCGATGTCCGCTTCGCGCTCCAGGGTAAACAATAACAAGCGCTTGCCGAGGCGGGCGATTTGCTGGCTCAGGTCGGACAACACTTGCGGATAGTACAGATTGGCCAGGTTGGAAATGATGACGGCCACCAGGTTCGAGCGCCGCGTGATCAGGCTGCGCGCGGCCGCGTTGGGGATGTAATCGAGGGTGATGGCCGCCTGCATGACCTTGGCATGCGTGGCTGGCGAGACGCTGGCGCCCGGCTTGAAGCAGCGCGATACGGCCGATTGCGACACGCCGGCCAGCAGGGCCACGTCATACGAGGTCACGCGCCGTCCGGCACCGGGTATGGCGCGGGCAGTGGTGCCGGGTGTCCTGGCTACAGTATTCTTTTTTCGCATATTGGTTTGGCAAGCAACCTGTCTCAAAGTATTCCTGCAGGCCCGGCCGCTTGTGGCGGCCTGGGCGGGAAAAATGAGCATAGCGAAAATATTTCCATGTGGCAAGACTGTTTTCTTATCCATGTTGCAAATAATTTGATTGAATGGCAAGTGGTATGCTTGCCCCTCAATCGGCACTGTCGCAGGGGCCGCTGCCATAGGGGCTGAGGCGTCCCGGCGGGTCCACGCGGCGGGCGCTGAAGTCGCTGGCCAGGACGGGTAATGGAAAATCCGCGGTGGCGCTCGCCTCCGTGCCGCTGACGGTGCCCCGCACGGTCAGGGCGACCTCTACCCAGGAACCAAAGTTGCGCGGATAGCTGATGGTCACGGTGGCCATGCCCAGCGCGTCGCTCAGGCCGCTGGCGCTGACGGTCAGCGGGATGCCCGGGTCGAGCACGCCATTGCCGTTGCGGTCGTAGGCGGCGTCATAAATGCCGTTGCGCAAGACGTCTTCGTTGGCGCAGCTGTAGTGGGGCAGGGCCAGGCGCCACACGCCCGTGTCGGGGAATTCGGGCTTGTCCGCTTGCCACACATAATATCCCTTGGCATAGCGGCTGGGCCAGGCGGCGGCCGTGATGGCGACGCCGGACACGGCATTGCCGGCGCTGTCGGACACGAACACGGCAAAGTCCTTTTGCAGCACGCCGGCCGAATATTCGCGCAGCAGGCTGCCCGTGCCCAGCTTGATCGACAGCGCTTGCCGCGCCACCGTCAGGCGCACGAGGGCCGCGGCTGCCGCTTGCGCGGCGCCTTCGATGCGGGCCTGGATCAGCACGCCGTCGCGGCCGCTGTCGGCCGGACCCGCCACATACGCGGCCCGCGCCAGGCCGTCGCTGCCCGTCAGCACCCGGCCCGCCTGCCGCAGGTAGCCGCCGCTGGGGTCGCTCAAGATGGTGAACACGACGGGCGCATTCTTGACCAGGTTGTTCGCCGCGCCGTCGCGCACCACGGCGCTGATTGTGCTGATACTGGTGCTGGCGTTGTCGGCCGGGGCCGCCGAAGTGCCCGTATTTGCGCGCAGCACGGCCGGCTCCGCCTGCACGGCCAGCTTGCTTGCTGGGCTCAATGGCGCGACGAATTCCAGCCGCGTCTGCGCCGAAGGGCCGCCCGCCACGGCGGCCGTGACGGTGGCCACGCCCGCGTTGGCCGACTGAATATAGCTGCGCGGCAAGTTGCCGTTGCTAAAGATCAAGCTGGCGGGCAAGGCCTGGCTGCAGGCGCTGTCCGCAAACAGGCTGCCGCGCGTGGTGGACAGGCTGGCGCTGCCCGTTTGCGCCACGCCCGCCTTGTCGTAGCGCACGTCAATGGCCTGGCACGCCAGGGTGGCGATCTCCGGCAGCACGTCCGCGCCGCTGGCGTCCTGGCCCACGGCCGGACTCAGGCGCAAGTCGCTGCCGGCCACGGCATACGCTTGCGTGGCGGCGGCGCCCAGCGCGCTGACGGACACGGCATCCTTGCCCAGGCTGTTTGCCGTCAGGCGCAGCACCAGCTGGCCCTGTGCATTGCTGAGCGCGGCGCCGCCATCCCTGACACGCAGGCCGTTGCCGGTGCCCGTGCTGTAGGCGATGGCGGCGCCGGCCACGGGCCGCTTTGCCGAGTCGCGCACGGTGACGGTGAGGTCGGCGCCCTGGCCCAGCATCAAGGCGGCCGGCCCCAGCAGTTCCACGCTGCTGCCCGTCACCGCCACCGTGCCCTTGCCGCTGCGCGTGCCGACATTCGCCGTCACGGTGATGCTGCGGTTGCCGTTGGCGCCACCGGTGCCCAGCAGCGCGCGCGCCTGGCCATTCTTGTCCGTCACGGCATCGACGCTGCCGAGGATGCCGGAATCGGCGGCAAAGGAAATTTTTGCGTTTGGCAAGGCCAGGTTGGCGCCATCCTTGACGAGGGCCGTGACGGCCACTTCGCTGCCGGCCAGGCCCGCCGAGGCCAGTTCCGTGCTGGAAAACACCAGGTTGACGGCGCTGGCCAGGCTGGCCGGTTCGGGCGGCGTGACGGGCGGAATCACGGGTGGCGTCACGGGCGGGGTGACTGGCGGTTTCACTGGAGGCACGGTGGGCGGCGGGCTGCCGCCGCAGCCTGCCGTGCTGTGCAGCGAGCAGCCGGCGCCGGCCTGGGTATCGGTGCCGCCTCCGCCGCCGCAGCCGGCCAGGAACACGAGGAAGGCAGCCAGCCAGGCGGCGGGCAGGCGGGGCAGTTGGCGCACGGGGGCGTAGGGCACGATGGGTCTCCGGAAGCTTGCCGAGTTGCTCGGCATCAATTTCCCAAGAGTAGCTTTTGCACGCGGCCAGTACTTGATGCAAAGCAAGCTTATGCTGTTGACCGAGCCGAACGGGTTTTTCTGGTGCAATGGCCTGCGTTCTGATAACATAACGCCCCTTTATTCAGGGAAGGGTCGACATGGCCAATGCTTGCGGCGTCGATTTCGGCACGTCAAATTCCACGGTAGGCTGGGCGCGTCCCGGGCAGAGCACCATGCTCGGCCTGGAAGATGGCAAGACGACCCTACCGTCCGTCGTCTTCTTCAATGCGGAAGACGAGGAAGTCAGTTTTGGCCGCGCGGCGCTGGCCGGCTATCTGGCCGGTTACGAGGGGCGCTTGATGCGCTCGCTGAAAAGCTTGCTGGGCACCAGTCTCATCGATGGCCAGACGGAAGTGGGCGGCCGCGCCTTGCCCTTCCGCATGTTACTGGCCCAATTCATCGGCGAAGTGAAGCGCCGCGCCGAGCAGTCCGCCGGCCGCGAATTCACGTCCGCCGTGTTCGGCCGTCCCGTCTTCTTTATCGACGACAATGCGCAAGCCGACCAGCTGGCGCAGGATACCCTGGCCGAAGTGGCCCGTTCCGTCGGTTTCAAGGACGTCGCCTTCCAGTTCGAGCCGATCGCCGCCGCCTTCGACTACGAGTCGCAAATCGACAGGGAAGAGCTGGTGCTGATCGCCGACATCGGCGGCGGCACGTCCGACTTTTCGCTGGTCCGGCTGTCGCCGGAGCGGGCGAAAAAGACGGAGCGCCGCGACGACATCCTCGCCACGGGCGGCGTGCACATCGGTGGCACGGACTTCGATAAATACCTGAGCCTGTCTTCCGTCATGCCTTTGCTCGGCTATGGCAGCCGTCTGCACAACAATAGCGAAGTGCCGTCCAGCTACTATTTCAACCTGGCGACCTGGCACACGATCAACCTGGCCTATACCAAGAAGATCTGGGTGCAGCTGGCCGACGTGTGCCGCGATGCGCGCGAGCAAGATAAAGTGAAACGGCTGCAAACGCTGATCGACGAGCGGGCCGGCCACTGGCTGGCCATGAAGGTGGAAGAGGGCAAGATTGCCCTGTCCGACGCGGCCGAAGTGCAGCTGGAACTGGACCGTTTGTCGCCCGCGCAAAGCTTGTTGCTCAAACGCACGCAATTCGACGACGCCATCGGCCATTTGTGCGGTTCCGTGGAAGAAACCGTGCTGCGGCTGCTGCGCGATGCGGGCGTGGCGCCGCAAGACGTCGACACCGTGTTCTTCACGGGCGGTTCCAGCGGCGTGCGCTTGCTGCGCGAAAAGATCGCCGCCCTGGTGCCGGCCGCGCGCAAGGTCGAGGGCGACCTGTTCGGCAGCATCGGCGCGGGTTTGGCGCTGCTGGACGCGGTACGTAAATTTGGTTGATAATCAGCACCCATTGAGTATCACCCATTGCTGTAGCCACGAAAGCGCCCCATGAATGTGTTTGACAAACCGATCGTCATGATCGACTTCGAGACGACCGGTTTATCTCCCGACATGGGCGACCGCATCACGGAAGTGGCGGCCTTGCGCATCGAGGGCGGGCGGATCACGGACCGCTATGTGACCCTGATCAACTGCAATGCCCGCATTCCCGCGTTCATCACGGGCTTGACGGGCATTACGCAGGCCATGGTGGACAAGGCGCCGCCCGTGGCCGAGGTAGTGCCGCAGCTGCTGGATTTTATCGGCAGCGATGCCTTGTCGGCGCACAATGCCAGCTTCGATGAAAAATTCCTGCGCGCGGAAAGCGCCAGGCTGAACCTGACGCCGGCGCACCAGTCGCTCGTGTGTTCCTTGAAACTGTCGCGCCGCGTGTTTCCCGGCCTGTCCAGCTACAAGCTGGGGCTGCTGTCGAGCCAGTTGGGCATCGCCTTCAAGAGCGCCGCCCACAGGGCCGAGTCCGATGCGGAAGTGGCGGCGCAAGTGCTGATCCATATCGGCCGCCATTTGCGCAGCAGCTACGGCATCGCCGATGTCGACGCGGATTTGCTGGTGTCGCTGAACAAGCTGGCCGCCGCCAAGGTACCGCAATTCCTGCAAAAGCACCCATCACGCCGCTGATCTCCGCATCGCCTATAGGCGGGCTCATCAGAACGATATAATTTTGTTATTTCCTTTGAGCCTGCTCAAGTCCTTTCCCCGCATCGAATTTAAAATTTAAGCAACACACGATTTCGCCGCCCTGGGCCGCCGTTTTGCGCGTGCTGCCGGCAAGCGCAATGTGGATGGGGGCGCACATGGACAAGCACCAGACTGCCAGAGATAGCCACCAGGCGTATATCTGGTTCCGCACGGCTGCCGAGCAGGGCAATGCCTACGCCCAGTTCAACCTGGGCCTGATGTACAAGAAGGGCGAGGGAGGGCGTGGCGCAGGACGATGCGCGCGCCTTTGTCTGGCTGCGCCTGGCCGCGCTGCAGGGCCTGGCTTTCGCGCAAAACCACCTGGGCGCCCTGTATTACCACGGCCGCGGCGTGGCGCAGAGCGACGAGGACGCCGTGCTGTGGTTTCGCCGCGCGGCCGCGCAGGGCGACGCCTCGGCGCAGCAAAACCTGGGACAGATGTACCGCAAGGGACGCGGTGTGCTGCAGAGCGACGAGCTGGCCCTGGCGTGGTTTTACCGCGCCTCCGAGCAGGGCGTGGCCAGCGCGCAATCCTTGCTGGGCGAAGCCTATGCGCAAGGGCTGGGCGCGAAAAAGAACGATGCGCTGGCCCTGGCCTGGTTCCGCAAGGCCGCCTTGCAGGGCGATGCGCAGGCGCAGCTGAACCTGGGTCTCGTCTACAAGCGGGGCCAGGGCGTGGCGCAAAGCGATGCGCAGGCGCTGGCCTGGTTCCGCCAGGCCGCTGCGCAAGGCCTGGCTGTGGCGCAGCGGCAGCTTGGCGTGGCGTATGCGGAAGGCCTGGGCGTGGCGCCCGATCAGTTGCGCGCCTACGCCTGGCTGCAGCGGGCGGCCGAGCAGGATGACGCCGACGCCCAGTTCAACCTGGGCCTGATGCTGGCGCGGGGCCAGGGCGTGGACCGGGACGAGGCGCGCGCCGTCGCCTGGTACCGGCGCGCCGCCCTGCAGGGCCATTGCATGGCGCAATACAATCTGGGCGGCATGTTTGCGGGCGGACGCGGCGTCGCCCGCGACTTGCGCCAGGCGCTGGACTGGTATGCCCGGGCGGCGGACCAGGGCGCGTCGAATGCGCAGTTCAACCTGGGCGTGATGTATGCGAATGGCCAGGGCGTGGCGCGCGACGCGTTGTGCGCCGTGCGCTGGTATCGCACGGCCGCCGAGCAGGGCGATGCCAGCGCGCAAAACAACCTGGGCGTCATGTATGCGAACGGCCATGGCGTGCCGCAAGACGATGGCCTGGCCGTGCAATGGTATGCGCGCGCGGCCGGCCAGGGCCATGCGCTGGCGCAGTACAACCTGGGCGGCATGTACAACAGCGGGCGCGGCGTGGAGAAAGATCCCGTCTGCGGCTACATGTGGCTGGCGCTGGCTGCCGAGGGCGGCGACAGCGGCGCGGCCCGGGCCAGGGAAGCGGCTGCCGCCAGGCTGGAGCCGGCGCAGCTGCAAGAGGCGCAGCAGCGCATGCGGCAATGGCACCAGGTGCGCTTCCCGCCGCTGCCGCCGAGCGACTGAGGCACGGGTGCCGCGCGCGCAGCGATGCGCACCGCATGCGATAATTGCCGAAGAGCATGTCGCGCAGGCGGCGCGGGTGTTGGACACAGTGAAAGGTGGAACATGGTAAGGCAGGCAGGCGAGGATGCATCCGAGCAAAAAGTCATCGACGACATCGCCACGCATGGCTGGCATGGCGTGCATATCAGTGCCGATGAAGAAGGTCCCGGCTATGCCTTCACCATAGGCGCCGGCCACAGCTTCGGCCAGCCTGAATTTCTCATCATGGGCTTGCCGCGCTCCACTGCTCATCAGATACTCGACGTGGCGCTCGATGCCGTGCGCAGCGGCGCCATCACGGATTTTACTGCCACCACGGACGCCTTGCTGGAAGGTCATCCATGCGCCTTCGTGCGCGTGCCCGTCGAGCAATACCGCAACTACGTCGGCTATGCGCGCTGGTATTACCAGGGCGATGATTTTACCGTGTACCAGATCGTCTGGCCTTCGCGCGATGGCCATTTTCCATGGCAGGCGCAAGCGAGCGCGCAGTACGTGGAGAGCCAGCCCCTGCTGGGACCGGCGCCGCTGGCCGCATGACGAGAATCGCAACCGGCACGGCCACCCTGTGCGTGTTCGACCCGGCCCTTCTGCGCCACAAGCTCGGCGATGACTGCGACTGGTGGAGCCTCCCCAGTGCGGAACTGGCGGCCGTGAATGCGGGGCACGTGGCGTTTTTCAACGTGGGCGGCGACGGCGCGTATGACATCGCCTTGCACGCCGAACTTGCCGAGCCCCAGGTAACCGTGCATCTGACTGTCGCCTCGGGCCGCGTCTTCATCGGCGCCGGCGAAGATGTCACGGGTGGCGGCCTGGAACCGGACACGGCTTATGGCGGCCTGTTCCTGGACGTTCCCGTGGGCAATTGCCGCGTGCAGGCGCGCCGCGATGGCGAGCGCATCAGCCTGGCATTCGTGCCCGATGCGCGCGGCAGCAATGCGTTTGACGACCTCGTGCGTATTTGATGCCCCGTTGAGCCCTGGCTAGGCATCCATGCGGGCCACGCCCGTGCCTTGCCGCCGGTCCAGAAACAGGCTGTTGCCGTGGATTTTCTTCGCTTGCTTCTTCGCTTCGGCCGCCTGCGTGGCGATCTGATGGTGCGTGTAGTACTGGTGCGCCTCGACCTTGATCACGCCCAGCGACAGGCTGATCAAGGAATAAAACACTTTCTTGCCTTGCCGGTCTTCGCTGATGTAGCCGCCCCGTTCGCAGTCGCCCGTGCTGTAGTAGGCGAGGATGGCGGCAGCGAAGTCGTCCAGCATGGCGTGGCAGCGCGTTTCCCAGTCTTCGCTCTGGAACAGGATCATGAAATCGTCGCCGCCGATGTGGCCGATGAAGTCGCGGTTCGGGTCGCAATGGCTGCTGAGGATTTCTCCCGTCAACTGGATCACGTCGTCGCCCTTGCGGTAGCCGTACACGTCGTTGAAGGGCTTGAAGTGGTCGAGGTCGCAATAGCAGACCCAGAAGCGGCTGCCGCTGTGCAATAAGCGGTCGATATGCTCGTTGATGGGCACGTTGCCGGGCAGTTGCGTCAGCGGGTTGGCGTAGCGGGCCGCATTGATCTGCATTTGCGTGATTTCGCGCATCAGGTCGTGTCCCGTGCCCATGCCCAGGTAGCGGCCGTGTTCGGTGATGATGAAACCGTTGAACAGGTGGTGGGCGCTCGATTGCACCATGGTGTAGCTGAGTTCCTGCAAGCTCGTTTCGTGGTCGGCGATCAGGGGATTGGCATCCATGAACAGGCTGCACGATTTCTTGCCATACAGTTCGCGCTGGTAGGGACGGGCGAAGTGGTCGATCATTTCGAAGCGGCTGATCAGGCCCAGCGGCACGCCGTCGTCGACGACGGGGATGATCATCAGCTTTGGTTCCTTCAGGAAGATATCGTACACCTCGTTATTGTTTTTCTCGGGCGAGACGGCTGCCACGCGGTGCAGCAGCTTGCGGATGCTGGCGCCGTTCTTTTCCAGGCTGCTGCGCTGCGGATACACGGCCACGCCGTTGCGCCCCAGCGCCTGCACCACTTCGGCCGGCAGCGCCCGCGCCGGCACCGCATTGGGGCGGCCCAGGTGATAGCCCTGGCCGAACGCCACGCCCAGGTCGCGCAAGACCAGCAATTCCGTCTGCGCTTCGATGCCTTCGGCGATCACCAGGGTGCCCGATTTTTCCGCGATTTCCTGGATCGAGCGCACGAATTGCAGTTTCACGGGGTCATTATTGATGCCCTGGATGAAATGCATGTCGATTTTCACGTATTCGGGGCGCAATTCCGACCACAGGCGCAGGCTGGAAAAGCCTTCGCCCAGGTCGTCAATGGCGATCTGGAAACCCATGTTGCGGTAATGCAGCACCGCCTCGCGCATCAGCTCGTAGTCATACGTGGGCTGGTTTTCCGTCAGCTCGATGATGACCCTGTCCGGGTTGATGCCGATGTGCTCGATGTATTCCAGGGTTTCGCCATGGCGCGCATTGCGTAGCAGCAAGCATTCCGGGCTGACGTTGAGAAACAGTTTTCCTGGCAGCTGCAGTTCCGCAAAGCGTTCCAGCACGACTTGCCGGCACAAATGTTCCACTTCCAGCGTCAGGTCATGCGCGCGCGCCACCTTGAACAGATTCATCGGCGCGTGCAGGGGGCTGTCGGACGGCCCCCGTATCAAGCCTTCGTAGCCGATGATGTCGCCGCTGTGCATGTGGATGATGGGCTGGAACAGCGCGCTGAGCTTGCGGCCCGCCAGGATATCGTGCAAGGCATCCGTTCCTTCGATGGTCATGGCGGCCGATGGCGGTTTCAGGTAAGCCACATTCGATGGCATCGCGCCGGGCGGCACGGCGGTGGCGGAAGGGAGGGCGAGAGTGTGCATAGGCGGCTGTGGCGGCACGGCCTCTGGACGGGCCATGAACAAGTTGCCTATGGTAAGGACTATTTATGACGGCTTGATGAAACGTATTTGCTTTTGATAATGTTTCTTGCATGAACGTCAGTTTGCCGATTCCGGCGAAAGCGAGATTTATCACGGCAATTCCTTGGAATTGTCCAAATAAAAGACGGCAAATCCACCGGATAACTGTGCTTTAAAAGTGGCAATCCGCGCTATGATTTCTCTTGGCGAAAGTCAACATGGGCAGCCGCGGCGTGCGTTCGAGCGGCTTGCTTTCCTCGACATCCAACAATGAGACAACAACCCATGCAATTACGTAGTGCAACCCTCATATTCAGCTTGCTGGCCGCTTTCGGTGGCAATGCCCTGGCGCAAAACGCCGCGATGCCAGCGTGCCCGGCCGGCGATGGCGCCCCCGTGACGTATCCGGTCAGCAAAAAAGTCGACCAGCAAGACAGCTATTTCGGCACCACCATCGCTGACCCCTACCGCTGGCTGGAAGACGCCAACAGCGCGGAAACGGGCGAATGGGTCACGGCGCAAAACAAGCTGACGCAGTCGTACCTGGGCACCATCCCCGAGCGCGCCGCGATCAAGCAGCGCCTGACCAAGCTGTGGAATTATGAGCGTTTCTCTACGCCAACGAAGCAGGGCGGCCGCTATTTCTACAGCCGCAATGACGGCTTGCAGAACCAGGCCGTGCTGTACACGGTGAAAAAACTGTCCGACGAGCCGCGTTTGCTGCTCGATCCGAACACCCTGTCCACCGACGGCACGGTGGCGCTGGCCGGCACCTCGATCAGCCCGAACGGCAAATACCTGGCGTATGCCACGTCCGCTTCCGGTTCCGACTGGAACGAGTGGAAAGTACGCGACATCGAATCGGGCAAGGATTTGACGGATCACATCAAGTGGGCCAAGTTCTCGGGCGCTTCGTGGACCAAGGACAATAAAGGTTTCTTTTACAGCCGCTATGACGCGCCGAATGAAGCGACCAAGCTGGCCGATATCAATTACTTCCAGAAATTGTATTTCCACAAGATCGGCACGCCGCAAAGCGACGACGTGCTGGTCTTCGACCGTCCCGACCAGAAGGAATGGGCGTTTGGCGGCAGCACCGTCAGCGACGACGGCAATTATTTGATCATCACGGCCACGCAGGGCACGGAACGCAAGAACCGCGTGTTTTATAAGGACTTGCGCCAGAAGAATGCCAAGGTCGTGGGCTTGCTGGAAGAATTCGACGCATCGTACTCGTTCATCGACAATGACGGCCCCGTGTTCTTCTTCAAGACGGACAACAAGGCGCCGAAAAATCGCGCGTGATCGCCATCGATACGCGCAAACCTGCGCCTGCCGACTGGAAAGAGATCGTGCCGCAAAGCGCGGAAACCCTCGTCGCCGTCAATCTGATCAACAACCAGCTGGTGCTCGATTACTTGAAAGATGCGCAAACGCAAATCAAGATCGTCGGCCTGAACGGCAAGCTGGTGCGCGAAGTGGCCTTGCCGGGCATCGGTTCGGCCGGCGGTTTCGCGGGCAAGCGTGGCGACACGGAAACGTTTTATTCGTTCACCAGCTTCACGACGCCGGCGACCATCTACCGCTACGACATGAAGTCGGGCAAGAGCACGGTGTACCGCCAGCCGAAGGTCGATTTCGACCCGAACGCCTTTGAAACGCGCCAGCAATTCTTCACCAGCCGCGACGGTACCAAGGTGCCGATGTTCATCGTCTCGAAAAAAGGCATGAAGCTCGATGGCACGAATCCGACCTACCTGTACGGTTATGGCGGCTTCAATATTTCGCTGACGCCGAGTTTCTCCGTGGCAAATCTTGCCTGGGTGGAAATGGGCGGCGTCTATGTGATGGCCAACCTGCGCGGCGGCGGAGAGTACGGCGAAGCCTGGCACCAGGCTGGTACCAAGCTGAACAAGCAAAATGTGTTCGACGATTTCATTGGCGCGGCGCAATGGCTGGTGGACAACAAGGTCACCTCGCCATCGAAGCTGGCGATCGGCGGCGGCAGCAATGGCGGCCTGCTGGTCGGTGCGGCCATGACGCAGCGTCCGGACCTGTTCGCCGCGGCGATTCCGCAGGTCGGCGTGCTCGACATGTTGCGTTTCCACAAGTTCACCGTGGGCTGGGGCTGGGTGCCTGACTACGGCTCGTCGGACGACGCCGAGCAGTTCAAGGCGCTGGTGAAATACTCGCCGCTGCACAACCTGAAGGCGGGCGGCTGCTACCCGGCCACCATGATCACGACGGCTGATCACGACGACCGCGTCGTGCCTGCCCACAGCTTCAAGTTCGCCGCCGCCGCCCAGGCAGCGCAAGGCGGCCCGGCGCCCGTGCTGATCCGCATCGACAGCAAGGCCGGCCATGGCGCCGGCAAGCCGACGACCAAGCAGATCGAAGAAGTGGCCGACCGCTGGGGCTTCCTCAGCCGTTCGTTGAAGATGGCGCCGGTAGTGGCGGAGCCGGCCAAGGTGGCGGCGCAGTAAGTCTTATTTAAACCCCAAGACAGACACTGGGGTCGGTCGCATCTCGATCGGAATGTGTCCCATTGGGACACATTCCCCCGTCGGGTCCGACCCCGGCCCTTGTCTCTGGGGCTATTCTAGCCAATACCCCCTCCCCAAACACGGCCTGAAACGGCAAATCCTTGCGCTGCGCATAGCCGATATAGCAATCGCACTTGAAGCGCGGGCAGGAGCGTTCCCGCAGCATCTCAGCCAGATCATCCACATACAGATTCCCCAGCCGCTCGGGCACGAAATGGCAGCGCGCCAGTTCGCCGTCGCCATCGACGGACAGCGACGCCTCGCCCGCCAGGCACGGTTTATTGCGCGAGGGAGACGGGCGGCGGTTTTGCGCAAACCACGGATCGATGGCGTCCAGTTCGGCCAGCTCTGGTTCGCTGTAGTAGCCGGGTCCGCGCCGGTCATAGGCGTTCAGCCACAGGTAGACGTGGGCGGGCAGCGCCGCGCGCAGGGCGCGGATGGCGTCCAGGTGTTCATTCATCGCCACGACGCCGACGGAATAGCGCACGCCCATGGCGTCCAGGCGCGCGCAGCGGGCGAGAAAGCGGGACAAAGTCGTCTGGTCCGGGTGGTAGGTGCACCACAGGCCGACCTTGTCCAGCCCGTCCATCTTATCCAGCCAGTCCAGGGGGCCGGACAGATTCGTCTGCAGCGCCACCTGGTGCACGTGGGGCAGCGCCGCCAGTGTCTGCATCGCGCTCCGGTAGTGGCGCCGCACCAGCGCTTCGCCCCAGGGCGTGAACAGCACGCCAATGGGGCGCGCTTGCGCCGCCACCCAGTCCGTAAAACGCGCCACTTCGCGCGCATCGCGGGCCAGCGCGGCGCGGCTGTCGCGCTTCTTGGCAAACGGGCAGTAGCCGCAGGCATAGTTGCAGCTCGATAGCGTACCGCGGTACAGCAGGGACAGCGTTGCCGCTTGCGCCGTCAGCACGCCTGGCCGCCTTCGGCCATCAGTGCGCGCACCGTCTCGGACGCCAGCCACGGGCCGATGGTGTCGGCGTAGCTGTAGCCCCGCTCGTTCAGCCGCAGCAGCGGACCATTTTCTTCCACCAATTCCAGCGCGTGCAGCTCGGCCAGCTGCGGCAGATCAATCTCGCAGCGCGTGCCGAAGCGGGCCGTGTAGGCGTCGCGGTCCAGGCCCGGTTCCGTCAGCAGCGACTGGATCACGTAGCGGCGGCGCTGTTCTTCGCCATCGAGCTGGTAACCGTGTTCGGCCTGCGCGAAGCGCGCCTCGTCGAGCGCCAGGTAGTTGTCGATGATGTTGATGGTATCAAGCCGCGCCACCGCGTATTCGCTCGAGTAATGGAGGCTGGCCGTGTACGAGCGGGCGCCCGCACCCAGGCCCACCATGCCGTCATTCTGGCAGCAGTACGAAGGCCCGTCTTGTTCCGGCGCATGGGGGGCGCGGAACATGCGCATCGACACCTGCTCGTAGCCCTGGGCGCGCAAATGATCGCGGGCGGCCGCGTACAGGGCCAGGCGGCTGTCGCCGTCCTGCGCCAGCATGATGGGGTTGAGCGATTGCGCGCCCTGGCGGCGCGCCACTTTTCCAAGGCCCGTCTGTTCGCGCACGTACAGCGGATACAGATAGATTTCCTCGGGCCGGAAGGCCAGCGCGCTGTCGATGGAAGCGAGCAGGCTGGCGACGGTTTGCCCCGCGATGCCGTAGATCAGGTCCAGGTTCAGGGTGGGGAAGCCGGCCGCGCGTATCAGGCCGATGGCGTGATGGACGGTGGCGTTTTGCTGGGGGCGGGCCAGCGCGCGCATTTCGCCGGCGGCAAAGCTCTGGATGCCCAGGCTGACGCGGTCGATACCGTGCGCGCGGCAGACGGCAAGGCGTTCGGCCGTGATGGTTTCTGGCGACGCCTCAATGCCGGCCGGCGTTTGTTGCAGGTCAATGCCGAGGATGTCGCGCGCGCCGCACAGCAGGGTGTCCAGCTGCGCGGGCGACAGGTAGGTGGGCGTGCCGCCGCCCAGCGCGAAGCGGGCAAAGCGCCGTTCGCCCAGCGCGCCGGCCAGGGCACGCATCTGCACCAGCACTTGCCGCACATAGCGTTCGACCATGTCGGCGCTGGGGCGGGCCATGGCGAACAGGTTGCAAAAGCCGCAGCGCATCTCGCAAAACGGAATATGGATATACGCGAACAGGGCGGAGCGGTCTTGCCGCGCCCACAGTGGCGCCAGCGGCGCCGCCTGCGGCAAGGCGCGGTAGGCCGCCTTGTGCGGATACGAATAGGAATAGGCCTGGTAGGGCGTGTGGCGCATGCGCTGCGCCAGGGTGCCCGGTTGTTCGGAAGGGTTCACGGTGGGGATTCCTTGGGAAGTGTATCGGGGGCGATGAAGAAGTGCGCGTACGGCACGTTCCACACGCTATCATGGGCCACCCTGTGGCCACGGTAGCCGTCTTCGCCATAGGCGCTGCCGTGGTCCGAGCAGACGATGGCGAACGTGGGCGCGCGCGCGGCGCAGGCGGCAAACAGGGGCGCCAGCGCGCCGTCGACATAGCGCAGGGCGGCAGCATGGCTGTCCAGGCAATCGGCGCGGCAGCCGGGCAGGTAGGCGCGGTTCGGCGTATGCAGGGCGGCCACGTTGATGAATAAAAAGGTGCGCTGCGCACCGTCCGCAAGGCGGTCGATGGCCAGCGCCACCTGCTTTTGCGTCGAGTGGCGGCTGGCCACGCCCATGCCCGCGCTCCAGTGGCTTTCCTGGAACAGCGACGGCAGCACGCAGCCCAGCGCCGTTTGCTTGTTGAAAAAGCCCACGCCGCCGATGCAGATGGTGCGGTAGCCGCGCGCGGCCAGCGCGGCGGGAAGGTCGGCTTCTTCGAACGCAAACGTGTGCGGCGACGTCGTTTCGCTGCCCGCAAAAGCACTGGCGAACAGGCGCGGATGGCGGCCCGGCGCGGCCGGCGTGGGCAAGAAGCCCGCGAAGAAGGCCTGGTGCGCCGCATAGGTGAAAGTGGCGGGCGAGTGCCGGCGTTCCCAGCCTCCCGGCGGCAAGAAGCGCCCCAGCACGGGCAATTCGCCCGCCTCGTACAGCGCTTGCGCTACATCAAAGCGCAGGGTATCGAGCGTGAGGAAGACGATATCGTGGCTGCCGACGACGGCGTGCATGTCGGGGATGGCCGGGGTGTTGTTAAACATGGGTCAGTTGCGCCGTGTAAGTATCGATGCCTTGCCACAGCAAGCCTGGCAGCAGGTCGCCGAAGGCGTTCGCTTCCAGCACATGGGCCTGGCCGTGGCGCACGACGAGGTCGTAGCCCGTCACGTGGCTATGGGGGAAGGCGCGCGCGGCCAGGGCGGCGGTCTGTTCCAGCGCGGCCAGGTCGGCGTCGTCCAGCAGGCCGGACGCGTCGCCGCGCCGGTTGTCGAGGTGCAGATTCGTCATCATGCGGTCGCCTATGCGCGCCACGCGGTGCGCGGGCTGGCCTGCCACGGTCACGACGCGCAGGTCGTAGTGGCTGTCGCCGCAGCGGGGCTTGTTCAGCCACGCTTCCGCGTACAGTTCCTGCGCGGCCAACGCATCGACGAGGGCGGCGATGTCGTGTTCGGATTCGTAGCGCGCCATACGTTTGCTGTTCATCAGGCGCGTTATGCCCTCCGTGCGGTGCAAGGTTGCCGAGGTGGTGGCTTGCTGGCGTCCTGCCTTGTTGCGGCGGTAGGCGACGACGCCGGACGCGGACGAGCCGTAGCGCGGCTTTAAATACACGCGGTCAAGGTGGCGTTCATGCAGCAGCGCCTGCAGATGGTCGTAGCCTTGCACGGGTCCCAGCAAGGCCGGTATGGGCACGCCGTGCGCGGCCAGGTGGCGCTGGCAGGCCAGCTTGTCCGTCATGACGGTGATTTCGCCCGGCGCATTGAATACGCGCGTTTGCGGCAGGTCAAGCAGTTGCGCCACCAGGGCAGTCATGGCGGCCGTAAAACCGGCGAACCACGCATCCATGGCCAGCAGTTCGCCGTGTTCGGGCGCAGCGACCGGCGGACGCTCCAGCAGCCTGCAGCCTGCCTGCAGCAACAGCCGGTGGGCGGCAGGATCGTCGCCGGGCGGTTCGATTTTGAAGATGCCTGGCTGGCGCAATGCTTCATGCAGCAGGGCCGGCTGCGCCAGCCAGTCGCGCCATTCCAGCACCTGCGCGGGCGGCAGGCGCAGTTGCGCGCGCGCCGCCTGCATCAGGCGCACGCGCTTGCTGCCCTGTGTCGCCAGCAGGGTGAGAGGCGTGTGCAAAGGGGGAATCCGCTTATTCGCCGACCGCCACGTAGCGGTAGCTTTCGCCGTCGTCCTCGTCCGCTTCCTGCGGGTCGTCCAGCACCACCTCGAAGGGCAGCGCCTTCAGTTTTTCCTGGTTTTCCTCGGAAATGTAGTGGTGCGACAGGTCCAGGCGCTTCAAGCCGCCCAGTTGCGTGTGATTGAGCACGGCCACGGCGCCCAGGTCGCCGATGGTGCCCAGCGACAGGTCGAGCGTGTCGAGCTGCGCCACCAGCGGTTCCTCGGCCAGCCAGACGGCCAGGTCGTCGGCGATTTCCGCGTCGCGCAAGCCCAGATATTTCAGGGTGGGCACGGTCAGCTGCGCCAGCACCTTGCGGTACAGGTCGACGTCGCCCGAGAAGCCATATTCCTCGGTGCCCAGCCACAGTTCCAGGTGTTCCAGCTGCGGCATGCTCGATTGCGCCAGCGCTTCGGCGATCTTTTGATCGAGGCCGCCCGCTTCGATGGTGAAGCGGCGCAGATGCTGGTGCGCGAACGGTTCGATGACGAGCTCATTGCCGCCGCGGATGCGCAATTCTTCCAGCTGCGGGAAAGCGTCCAGCAGGGGCTTGTAGCTGCCTTGCACGATCCACGAGATTTCGCATTCCTCGTACGTCATGTCGCCGATGAACAGGGCGCGCAAGTTGGGCAGCTGCGGCGCGTGGGCGATCAGCGCGGCCATCACCTCGTCGGCGCCCGATTCGTACGGGTCGCCCCACATGCCGATGATCAGCGCTGCAAGCGCGCCCTTGTCGGCCTTGCCGAGAAAGCCGGCGATCAGCTCGTCCATCTTGCGCTTGTCGTCGTATTCGAGCGACAGGCGGTAGACGATGCCGGGCGAGGCGTCGAAGGGCAGGTCAGGGTCGTACTGGACGACTTTCTTGTTGTGGAAGGTGGTGGTGCTGTCGGAAATGGTCATCGCGTGGGCTCCGTTAAAAACAGTTGGGGCCTGGATGCCGCGCAGGGGCGTAGCAAGGATGGGGCGAGCCGGGATGTGCTGCGGCGCTCTGCAAAGACATCCAGGCCTGGAAATCTTGTCTATTGCGAAATCTTAGCATGGACAAAAGGACTTATTGCGCACGGCTGCGCGGCAACGCCGTGACCGAAAATGCCTTGCAAACAACAATGTTGTCAAATAAGTTTACATTTTTGATATTTAATCGTATCGTGCATTTTTCTTGGAGGGAATAATGAAAATAATCCGGAGAATCGCGCTGCCCTTGTTTTGCGCTTGCGTCAGCACGACAGCGCTCGCACAGGGGGCGCCGGCATCGCCGCCCCGGTTTTCGGTCACGGTGTTCGAGAATGCATCGCTGGCCAGTCTGAGCGTGGGCAGCATCAGCGCCATGGGGCAGATTTACGGCGTGGGCCGGCTCGACGGCGTCGACATGGTGTATGCCACGGCGGGCAGCCAATTGACGGTGGCGCCGAAGGCCGCGGTGAGTAATCTGGTGTTTGCCAGCAATGCGGCAGGGGACAGCCTGATACGCTCGGCCGGCAGCAATGGCAATGCGCTGGTGCACATCCTGTCGGGCGGCGTGGCGACTTCGCTCAATATCGCCGGGCAAACGACCTGGTCCGGCACAATGAATGCTGCAGGGCAAGTTGCCTTCAATGCGGGGTTTGGCAGCTATGCCACCTTCGACTACACGACGAAAGCCTATCTGTACGACCCGCAAACGGGCATACGGGCGCTGGGCACCCTGGGCGGCAAGGACAGCTATGTCACGGGCATCAACGACGATGGCGTCGTCGTCGGCGCTTCCGCGATGGCGCCGACGCCAGGCGGCGCGCAAGGCTTCATGTACAAGGATGGCGTGATGACCAGCGCGACGGGCTGGGGCGGTTACCAGAGCGCGATTTCGGGCATCAACAATGCGGGCCAGATGGTGGGCCATGTCACCCCCGACTGGAACCAGGACCGGACGCGCGGTTTTCTCAAGACCGACGGCAACAACACGTTCCTGAAATCCATCTCCACACCGATCGGCGTGGATGGCTTGGGCCAAGTGCTGGGGGCAAACGCCATGTTCTACAGCAATGGGGTGACTTACAGCCTGGAAAGTCTGGTGCAGGGCGAGGCGGGCTGGAGTTACATGGCCGTCGGCGGCATCAACGAGGCGGGACAGATTTCCGCGCGCCGTTGCCAGTCGCTCATTTGCGAGATTGTCCGCCTCGATCCCGTCAGCGCCGTGCCCGAGCCGCAAACCTATGCCATGTTGCTGGCTGGCATGGCCTTGCTGGGCTTTGCGGGGCGCCGGCGCCGGCAGCGCCCGTGTGATGCCGTAACGTAATACTTTCTGTCATACAGGGTGGAGGATGGGCCGGCGCGCTAGCGGTGGATCACCACCAGCAGCGCCTTGCCCTCCGTTTTTCCCAGATTCCTGATGATATGCGGCTGGTCCGCCGGATAGCGCGCCGTGCCGCCATTCTTGACCTTTTTCTTTGCCGTCCCCACTTCCAGTTCCAGGTTGCCGTGGATCACCGTCAAATGCTCGGTGGTGCCGGGATCGTGCGGCTGCGACGCCAGTTCGCCGCCGGGCGCCAGCGTCACTTCATACCATTCATATTTGCCCGCCAGTTCCATCGGCCCCAGGATGCGCAGCACGTAGCCCGCATGGTCGCCGGGCAGGGTGGGGGTTTCGTGGGCGTCCGTGATGCGGATGGTTTCCACGGCTTTTTCTGCGCTGGACAGCAATTCGCCGATCTGCACGCCCAGGGCGTTGGCCAGGCGCCAGGTGATGGCGATGGTGGGATTGGCTTTTTCGCGCTCGATTTGCGACAGCATGGACTTCGATACGCCCGCGATGCGCGACAAATCCTCGAGTGTCAGGCCGCGCGCCAGGCGCAGCCGTTGCAGGGTGGCACCCACTTCAGGGGGAGAATTGGTCGAAACGCTGGTTTTCATCGGCAGGTGGCTTGCAAAGTTCAATAGGCTTGGGTAATATCCACTATATTGAATTTCAGTTCGAAATAGTGGATTTTGAGGAAAAACACGGAAACGTGTAGACTTCAAACAGCGCTTCACGGTACAGCATTGTGCGCGCACCGGTCAAGCGGCGGCTTTTCCCCTATGGCGGCTGAAACCACACGCACACCACACGCATACATCAGGGACACAAGGAATATCATGAGCGAGCAAGCGAAGAACACCTTTTTCAGCGGTCTGCAACAGAATCTCGATCAACTGCGCCAGCAAGGCTTGTACAAGCCCGAGCGCGTGATCGCCTCGCGCCAGGGCGCCGAAGTGGTGTGCGACGATGGCCGTACCCTGATCAATATGTGTGCAAACAACTACCTGGGCCTGTCCGGCGACCTGCAGACGCAGGAAGCGTCTATTGCCGCCACGCAAAAATACGGCTACGGCCTGTCGTCCGTGCGCTTCATCTGCGGCACGCAAACCGTGCATAAAGAACTGGAACAGGCCATTTCCGCCTTCCTGGGCACCGAAGACACGATTTTGTACGCGGCCGCCTTCGACGCCAACGGCGGCGTGTTCGAACCGCTGTTCGATGAAAACGACGCCATCATCTCCGACGCGCTGAACCACGCCTCCATCATCGACGGCATCCGCCTGTGCAAGGCTGGCCGCTACCGCTATGCGCACAACGACATGGCCGACCTGGAAGTGCAGCTGCAGGCGGCGATTGCCGCCGGCAAGCGCCACAAGGTCATCGTCACGGACGGCGTGTTCTCGATGGATGGCACGATCGCGCAACTCGACAAGATCTGCGATCTGGCCGACAAATATGGCGCGCTGGTGATGATCGACGAATGCCACGCTTCCGGCTTCATGGGCGCGACGGGCCGCGGCACGCACGAACACCATAATGTGATGGGCCGCATCGACATCATCACGGGCACGCTGGGCAAGGCCCTGGGCGGCGCCATGGGCGGTTTTACGTCGGCGCGCAAGGAAGTCATCGACACCCTGCGCCAGAAATCGCGTCCTTATCTGTTCTCGAACACCCTGGCGCCATCGATCGCCGGCGCTTCGCTGTCGGTGCTGGAACGCCTGGCCAAGTCGACGGAACTGCGCGACCGCCTGCATGACAACACGGCCTTCTTCCGCAGCGAGATCGAGCGCATCGGCTTCACCATCAAGCCGGGCACGCATCCGGTGGTTCCCGTGATGCTGTTCGACGCCCCCGTGGCGCAGAAATTCGCCGCCCGCCTGTATGAACTGGGCGTGCTGGTGACGGGCTTCTTCTACCCGGTCGTGCCAATGGGCCAGGCCAGGGTCCGCGTGCAGCTGTCCGCTGCCCACACCCGCGAGCAGCTGGTGCAAGTGCTGGCCGCCTTCGAGCAGGCCGGCAAGGAACTCGGTTTGCTGACCACCACTACCACGACCAATTAACAAGAATTCAGGAAAATAGCATGGAACGCATCTTAGTCATTGGCGCAAACGGCCAAATCGGTAGTGAACTGGTGGGCGCGCTGGCGCAGCAGCACGGCGCGGACAACGTCATCGCCGGCGACATCGGCACGAACAATCTGTACCAGGCCAAGCGCTATGCGCAATTGAATGTGCTGGACAAGGACGGCCTGGCGAAGATCATCGCCGACGAAGGCATCACCCAGGTGTACCAGCTGGCGGCCATGCTGTCGGCCACGGGCGAAGCGGCGCCGTTGAAGGCGTGGAGCCTGAACATGGATGGCTTGCTGAATATCCTGGAACTGGCGCGCGAGCGCGGCGAGGCGGGCAAACCGCTGCGCATCTTCTGGCCATCGTCGATCGCCGCCTTCGGTCCGAACACGCCGCAGGTGAACACGCCGCAAATGACGGTGATGGATCCGACGTCGATGTACGGCATCAGCAAGCTGGCTGGCGAGCGCCTGTGCGAATACTATTTCAACAAGTATGGCGTGGACGTGCGCAGCATCCGCTACCCTGGCATCATCAGCTATAAGTCGCCTCCGGGCGGCGGCACCACCGACTACGCCATCGCCATCTTCCATGCGGCCTTGCGCGGCGAGCGCTATGACTGCTTCCTCGATGCGAACACCACCCTGCCGATGATCTACATGCCCGACGCCATCCGCGCCACCATCGAACTGATGGACGCTCCCGTGTCGCAGATCAAGATCCGTTCGTCCTACAATGTGGCCGGCGTGTCGTTCAGCCCCGAGCAGCTGGCGAAAGCCATCGTGCACATGGTGCCGGACTTCAAGATCAGCTACAAGCCGGACAGCCGCCAGGCCATCGCCGACAGCTGGCCGCAAAGCCTGGACGACAGCAAGGCCAGCGCGGACTGGGGCTGGAAGGCGCGGATCGGCGTCGAGCAGATGGTCACGGACATGCTGGCCAATGTCGATGCGGGGCAGGCGGCCAAGGCGGCCTGAGTCCTGTACCGGCATTCATAAAAACATACTAATATAAAGAGACACCATATGGACATGAGCGTATTTGACCTGTTTAAAATCGGCATCGGGCCGTCGAGTTCCCACACGGTGGGGCCGATGGCGGCGGCGCGGCGTTTTCTGGTCGAATACGGTCCGCTGGACCAGGTGGTGGGCGTCGAGGCGGCCCTGTATGGCTCGCTGGCGCTGACGGGCGTGGGCCATGCCACGGACAAGGCCGTCATTCTGGGCCTGATGGGCGAAACGCCGCAAGACGTGGCGCCTGATGCCGTCGACAGCAAGCTGGCCGCCATCGAGGCGGCCGGAGAAATCGCGCTGCTGGGCACGCATGTGGTGCCGTTTACGGCCGCCACGGGCTTGATCTGGCACAAGAGCGAGTCTTTGCCCGAGCACCCGAACGGCATGCGCTTTACGCTGAAACTGGCTGACGGCAGCCGTGCTGACAAGGTGTATTACTCGATCGGCGGCGGTTTTATCCGCGAAGCGGGCGAAGTGCAAGCTGAGACCCAGGCCGAAGCGGCCGTGGAATCGGCCGCCAGCGCGCGGGTCGTCTTCCCCTTCGATACCATGGAGCAACTGCTGGCGCATGGCGTGGAAAGCGGCCTGT
Organism: Janthinobacterium sp. TPC_1; assembly: GCF_056037845.1. Lineage (NCBI taxonomy): Bacteria > Pseudomonadati > Pseudomonadota > Betaproteobacteria > Burkholderiales > Oxalobacteraceae > Janthinobacterium > Janthinobacterium sp. TPC_1. The sequence goes on from NZ_CP195157.1 coordinate 4,588,644, forward strand.
CGATCCCTGAAATGCTGCGCGCCAACGAATGCGTCAAGCGCAGCGAGACGGAACTCGATGAAGGACTGGACCGCATCTGGCACGTCATGCGGGACTGTATCGCGCACGGCCTGGAAACGACGGGCAACCTGCCGGGCGGCTTGAACGTGAAGCGCCGCGCCGCGAAATTGTGGCGCCTGGCGCAGGAAGCGAAGGCGTCGGACAACCGCGCCAACGACTTGCCGCACGACGCCGTGCACCTGGTCAGCCTGTACGCGATGGCCGTCAACGAGGAAAACGCGGCCGGCGGGCGCGTGGTGACGGCGCCGACCAACGGCGCCGCCGGCATCATTCCGGCCGTGCTGCGCTACTATGCGCAGGATTGCCGCCCCAGCGATCCGGTCGGCGGCGTGCGCCGCTTCATGCTGACGGCAGCGGCCATCGGCATGTTGTGCAAACGCAATGCCTCGATCTCGGGCGCGGAAGTGGGTTGCCAGGGCGAAGTGGGCGTGGCCTGCGCCATGGCGGCGGCGGGCCTGGTGGCGGCCCTGGGCGGCACGAACGAGCAGATCGAGAACGCGGCCGAAATCGGCATCGAACACCACCTGGGCATGACGTGCGACCCCATCGGCGGCCTGGTGCAGATCCCCTGCATCGAGCGCAACGGCATGGGCGCCGTGAAAGCCATTACGGCCGCCTCGCTGGCGCTGAAGGGCGACGGCACGCACTTCGTCAGCCTCGACGAAGTCATCGAAACCATGCGCCAGACGGGCGCGGACATGCAGGACAAGTACAAGGAAACGTCGCTGGGCGGTCTGGCCGTGCATGTCATCACCGTGAACCATGCGGCTTGCTGAACATCTGAAAAACACCCCAACGGCAGACGCTGGGGTCGGACCCTGAGGGTCCGACCCCGGATTTTGTCTTTGGGTTGATCCTCACTCCTCCTCGAACAGCTGTTCCAGCCTTCTGGGATAATTATTCAGAAAATCGCGCGTCACGGCGTAGTGTTCCGTGTCTTCATACGCCACTTCATGGATGCCGCCGCCCGTAAACATGAGGATTTTCGCGTTCGGGTAGGCGAGCAGAATCGGCGAGTGGGTGGCGATGATCAGCTGCGAATCGTCCTGCACCAGCTGGTGGATCACCGATAATGCCGCCAGCTGGCGGCTCGGCGACAGGGCCGCCTCGGGTTCGTCCAGCAGATATAAACCCTTGCCCCGCAGCTTGTTGATCAGGGTCGCCATGAACGCTTCGCCGTGCGATTGCGCGTGCAGCGACTTGCCGCCGTAGCTGGCCAGGTATTCGGGCATGTCGTCCATGTAGGTGGCGACGTTGAAAAAGCTCTCGGCACGCAAAAAATAGCTGTCGTCCGGCTTCTTGTAGCTCTTGCTCAGGCGCAAGTGTGCGTGCAAGCCCGATTCCTCGTCCGAGGGCAGGGCGATGCGCACGTTGCGCGTGCCGCCATCCTTGCCGAAGCCCAGCCCCACGGCCAGCGCTTCGAGCATGGTCGACTTGCCGCTGCCGTTCTCGCCCACGAAAAACGTCACGTCGCGGTGGAAATCCATGTGCACGAAGTCGCGGATGGCGGGAATGGTGAACGGATAGTGGTCGAGGTCGACGACGGCGTCAGCGCGCAGCGCAGCGCTTTGCAGATACGGTTTTTTACTCAGCGACATGACCGCTTCCATGAATGACCCGCAGGCGGGCCGACAAACACCAGTGTGGCGCAAATCGGGCGCACGCGCCAGCACGGGCGCCTGATTTTTTGACTTAGGACTCGCGCATGCAATCGCCGAAGTATTCGTGGTAGAAGGCGGTAGGACGATATTTCCCGTCCAGCAGGCCGAAATGACGGCCGATCTGGCGTCCGACCGTCATCAGGGTGTTGGCAGCATTTTTCGTTCCCGCATAGCCCTTTTTCAGCAGCCAGGTGGTGCTGGCGGCGGGCGACATGTCCGCCATGCGTCCGACCAGCAGGGCGTCGACCAGGCAGATTCGCTCGCGCTCGGCGTCTTCCGCATATGCTTCCGTGCTCCCCACTGCCGCATACAGTCCTTCTTTTCCACCGTGGACAATGGTGCTCAGCCGTTCTTCACTGCTGCCAAACAGATCGAATTCGCTTTTGGTATACGGGAAGCAGTAGGCCCTGGCCGTTTCCAGGGGTTTGTTCTGGGTCATGGCGTACCACTTGGCGAAGGTGGCAAGATCATCTTTTTCCTGTCCCCGCCGGAATTGCGCGTATAGAGGAAGGACGTTCTTGAATGAGCAGCCAGTCGGCACCCAGCCCCTTTGCGGCACGCCGTCCTTTGCAACCCTTTCTTTTGCCATAGCGGCTTCCGCAGTTGCCTCTGCCTCTGCAAAACACCGCAAGTCATACCCGAGCATGAACAGACACGCTTCGAAGGCATGGCAGCGGGCGGCCATGTCGGCGCCGTCCGCCTTGAACCAGTCGCACCGTTCCAGCGCGGCGCGCAGGATCCAGCCCAGCTTGACTTGCCATTGCGCCCAGTCCTGGCACGACACGGCCCTGCCGAAGAATTGCGGTGCGCCGGCAAAGCCGCTGTCGATACCCTTGGGATTGCGGATCTGTTTGCCGCGCGCGGCGCCCGAGGGGAAGGCCAGCCAGTGTTTTCTTGCCAGCTTCTTGCCTGCCTGGCTGCGGTATTGCGCGTACAGCATGGCCATGGCGGCGCCCACGCGGGTGTCGTAGATGGGCGAGCCGCTGTCGTCAAGCAGGGCGTGGATCTTGGTCAGGCCCGCGTCGAAGCGTTCCACGCTGTCCGTGTCGAGCGCGTCCAGCGAGGCGTCCGAGTCGAGCGCCATCAAGGGCGCCAGGCGCCTGAAGTAGGCGACCAGGCGGCCTTGCGCGTGCAGGCGCTTGAGGAAGACGATGGCGCCGCGCACGCCGCCCCATTCGAGGACGGCCAGGCAGGCCGCCAGCGCCTGGTCTTCATCGCCGTGCGCGATGGCGGTCTTCAGCCAGCCGCGCAGCAGGCCCAGCGAGGCGCGCGTTTCATGCCAGTTGCCCGAGACGACAGCCTTGCCTTGCGCATCGGTCCAGCGCGTGCTCCACACGTAGTAGTGGCCCAGCACCGCTTCCAGGCCCGTCGCCTGCACGTCCAGGCCGCCCGGCACGAAGCGGCTGCGCGCCATCTTCAGGTGAAAGGGCCTGTCTGGCAATGCGGCCGCCAGCCAGTCGATAAAGTCCCGCACATCGTCCTGCTTGAGAAAATCGTCGCGTTTCATGTGGCATGGCTGTGGCATGGTCGTCGTGGGCGGGCTGGCGTGCCCCGCTAGTCTGGAAAGCGGCCATGATACAGTTGCCGTGCGACAAGGTGTGTCGTTTGACAACAGACGCCCCTCGCGCCGGACGGCTGACGCCCGGGCGAACGCGACGGATTCGCCTTGGGCGCCGCCTCGCACTATAATATCCGCTGCCATTCATGATCAACCGCACTCAGCTCAACTGGACTCTTCAAATCTATGCATTACGTGTCTACCCGCGCTGATAAAGCGCCATCGCAATCGCAACAAGCATCTTTGCAGCAATTTTCCGACATCCTCCTGGGCGGCCTGGCCCCCGATGGCGGACTGTACCTCCCTGAACACTACCCGCAAGTCACTGGTGCCGAGCTCAACGCCTGGCGCACATTGTCGTATGCCGACCTGGCCTACGAAATCCTGAAGAAGTTCGCCACCGATATCCCGGCCGCGGACCTGAAGGCATTGACGGCGAAAACCTATACCAAGGCAGTCTACAAGAACGCCCGCGCCGGCGAAAATGCGGCCGACATCACGCCGCTGCGCGTGCTCGAAGAAAACATCGTCAAGGGCGGATCGACCACCCTGATGCTGCAGGCGCTGTCGAACGGCCCGACCCTGGCCTTCAAGGACATGGCCATGCAGCTGCTGGGCAACCTGTTCGAATACACGCTGGCCAAGCACGACGCCGAACTCAATATCTTCGGCGCCACGTCGGGCGACACGGGCAGCGCGGCCGAATACGCGATGCGCGGCAAGAAGGGCATCCGCGTCTTCATGTTGTCGCCGCACAAGAAAATGAGCGCCTTCCAGACGGCGCAGATGTTCAGCCTGCAAGACCCGAACATCTACAACATCGCCGTCGAAGGCGTGTTCGACGATTGCCAGGATATGGTCAAGGCCGTGTCGAACGACTTGCCGTTCAAGGCGCAACAGAAGATCGGCACCGTCAATTCCATCAACTGGGCGCGCGTCGTGGCGCAGGTCGTGTATTACTTCCGCGGCTACCTGGCGGCCACCACCAGCAACGAGCAAAAAGTGTCGTTCACGGTGCCGTCTGGCAACTTTGGCAATATCTGCGCCGGCCATATCGCCCGCATGATGGGCTTGCCGATTTCGAAACTGGTGGCCGCGACGAATGAAAACGACGTGCTCGACGAATTCTTCCGCACGGGCGTCTACCGCGTGCGCAAGTCGGCGGAAACCTACCACACGAGCAGCCCGTCGATGGATATTTCGAAAGCGTCGAACTTCGAGCGCTTCGTCTACGACCTGGTGGGCCGCGACAGCGACCGCGTGCGCGCCCTGTTCACGAAAGTGGAAACGCATGGCGGTTTTGACCTGTCCGGCAAGCCGGGCAGCGATGGCGACGAGTTCAAGCTGGTGGCCAAGTATGGCTTCAAGTCGGGCAAGTCCACGCACCAGGACCGCCTCGACACCATCCGCGACGTGGCCGACGACTACGGCATCACCATCGACACGCACACGGCCGACGGCATCAAGGTGGCGCGCGAGCACCTGGAGCCGAACGTGCCGATGATCGTGCTGGAAACGGCGCTGGCGGCCAAGTTCAATGAAACCATCCTCGAAGCGCTGGGCGTGGACGCCGAGCGCCCGGCCGGCTTCGAAAACATCGAAGACTTGCCGCAAAAGTTCGTTGTGATGGGCACGGACGTGGAAAAAATGAAGGCGTATATCGCCGCCAATACGGGATTGTGATGACGGACGCCAGCACTGTACGCAAACCCATGCTGTCGGTGGCCGAGGCGCAAGCCTTCATGCTGGGCGCGGCGCGTCCGGTGGCCGAAGTGGAGCACATTGACACCATGCGCGCCAACGGCCGCGTGCTGGCGGCCGCGCAAACGTCGACCCTGAACGTGCCCGAGCGCGACAACACGCAGATGGATGGCTATGCCGTGCGCGCCAGCGATTGCGCCAGCGGCGCGGCCAGCCTGCCCGTGTCGCAGCGCATCGCGGCCGGCCACGTGGGCCAGCCCCTGCAGCCGGGGACGGCGGCGCGCATCTTCACGGGCGCGCTGATTCCGGACGGCGCCGATTGCGTGGTGATGCAGGAGCAGTGCACCTTGCTTGACGGCGTGGTGACGGTCAATCACGTGCCGCACGCGGGCGAATGGGTGCGCCGCCAGGGCGAGGATATCCGTGCCGGCGGCGAAATCCTCGGCGCGGGCCGGCGCCTGCGCAGCCAGGAAATGGGCCTGGCCGCCTCCGTGGGCCTGGCGCAGCTGCCCGTGCTGCGCAAGCTGCGTGTGGCCGTGTTCTTCACGGGCGACGAACTGGCCATGCCCGGTGAGCCTTTGGCGCCGGGCGCCGTCTACAACTCGAACCGTTTTACCTTGCGCGGCTTGCTGGAAAATCTCGGTTGCGAGATCACGGACCTGGGCATCGTGCCTGACAGCCTGGAAGCGACGCGCGCCGTGCTGCGCCAGGCGGCGCAGGGCAATGACCTGATCATCACCTCGGGCGGCGTGTCCGTGGGCGAGGAAGACCATATCAAGCCGGCCGTGGAAGCGGAAGGGCGGCTGAACATGTGGCAGATCGCCGTCAAGCCGGGCAAACCCCTGGCCTTCGGCGAGGTGCGGGACGCCTTCTTTATCGGCTTGCCCGGCAATCCCGTCTCCAGCTTCGTCACCTTTTTGCTGTTCGTGCGCCCGTTCATCCTGCGCCTGCAGGGCGTGGCGGGCAGCCTGGCGCCGCGCAGCTACAAGCTGCCGGCCGCGTTCGAGCGCCTGAAGGCGGACAAGCGCAACGAATTCCTGCGCGCCAGGGTCAATGACGAGGGCGAGCTGGAACTGTTCGCCAACCAGAGTTCGGGCGTGCTGACGTCCACCGTGTGGGGCGACGGCTTGATCGATTGCCCGCCGGGGCTGTCGATCGCGCGCGGCGACATGCTGCGCTTTATCCCGTTTAACGAATTGCTGTACTAAGGAAGTCTTGATGAAGATCAATCTGCGATTTTTTGCCAGCGTGCGCGAGCTGGTGGGCACGGGCCAGGAAGTGCTGGAGGTGGACGAAGCGGCCGCTCCACGGCTGACGGTGGGCCAGGTGAGAACCCTGCTGATCGCCCGCGGCGGCAACTGGGAACATGCGCTGGCGCAGGGCCGCGCGCTGCGCATGGCGCATAATCAGGTGATGTGCGATGCCGATACCGCCATCGGCGAAGGCGACGAAGTGGCGTTCTTCCCGCCCGTGACGGGCGGCTGATCCCGCTTGCCAAATGAGACGGCCACTTCATCGAAGTGGCCGTTTTTTCATGAAGACCTGCTTTTCGGTTTGTCTGCGCTGCACGTGGCGCAGGCGATGGCTTTCTTGTAGCGCCAGTATTTCGAGCCGATGAAGATGGCCGATGCCACCAGCGACCAGGCCAGCGCGCTGAGGATGTCGGCCTGGCTGGTGGTGCCCTTGCTGTACTCGACCACCGTCAGGATGATGAATAAGATCGAGCTGGCCAGCAAATAACGGGAAATCCAGAATCCTGCGCCCATGTGTTTCTCCTCTTGTCGTCGCGTTGTCGCGTGAAGTCAAAGTGCCGATCGCTGCAGCATGTCCGCGCAGTATGCATCATTTTTCGGCATTCTTGCCATCCGCTGGCCTTATCTCGACTAAAATGCCGGGGTTTTCACCGTCTTCCAGCATGCCATGACCCATTCCAGCCTTCCTCCATTTCACATCGCCGTCATCGGCGGCGGCCCCGCCGGCCTGATGGCCGCCCAGGCGGCCAGCGAGCAGGGAGCCAGGGTGGAGCTGTTCGACGCCATGCCGTCCGTCGGCCGCAAATTCCTGCTGGCGGGGCGGGGCGGCATGAATATCACGCATGCGGAAGGCTACCAGGCTTTCGTCTCGCGCTACGGCCGGCAGGCGCACAGCGTGAAACCGGCGCTGGACCAGTTCGGCCCGCAAAAGGTGCGCGACTGGGTGCACGGCCTGGGCGTCGACACCTTCGTCGGCTCCTCGAACCGCGTCTTCCCCACCGATATGAAGGCGGCACCGTTGCTGCGCGCCTGGCTGCACCGCCTGCGCGAAGCGGGCGTGCAATTTCACATGCGCCACCGCTGGACGGGCTGGCAGGACGGCCAGCTGGCGTTTGCCACACCGGATGGCGAACGCCTGCACTCCTTTGACGCCGTGATCCTGGCGCTGGGCGGCGGCAGCTGGGCACGCCTCGGTTCCGATGGTGCCTGGGTGCCGCTGCTGCAAGGGCGGGGCGTGGCCGTGGCAGCTTTGGCGCCGGCCAATTGCGGCTTCGACGTGGACTGGAGCGCGCATTTCAGCAGCCGCCATGCGGGCGAACCGCTGACGACCGTGGCCATTTCGGCGCGCGACATCGACGACTGCATGATCAAGCGCCAGGGCCAGTTCGTCATCACGGCGGGCGGCGTCGAGGGCAGCCTGATCTATGCCTTGTCGGCCGCCTTGCGCGAGCAGATCGCGCGCGACGGCCACGCCACGATCTGGCTGGACCTGGCGCCCGACCACAGTCATGAACGCGTGTTCGCGGAAGTGACGCGCCCGCGCGGCGCCCGCTCCATGTCCAGCCACCTGAATAGCCGGCTGGGAATAAAAGGCGTGAAATCGGGCCTGCTGCGCGAATGCCTGAGCGCTGCCGACTTTGCCGACGAGGCCAGACTGGCGGCCGCCATCAAGCTGCTGCCCGTCACGCTCAAGCGCCCGCGTCCCATCGATGAAGCCATCAGCAGCGCCGGCGGCGTGGATTTCGATGGCATCGACGGCAGCATGCTGCGCGCCATGCCGGGCGTGTTCGTGGCTGGTGAAATGCTGGACTGGGAAGCGCCCACGGGCGGCTACCTGCTGACGGCCTGCCTGGCGCAAGGCAAGGCGGCCGGCGAGCAGGCCGTCAGTTGGCTGGAAGGGAATTTTTGAAATTACAACAGCATTTGATCGTTAGCGCCACGACGCAGTTCACAATCGTAGCGAGCGGCCCCGAGTTGTGGCTGAGAAGCGCAGCTGTACTCTAGTACAGCGAGCATCGCAGGCCGCAAATCGCGCCGCGCAGTAGATTGTGAACTGCGTCATCATCAATGCCAGATGATGTCGCCTGACCCGCTTTTCTGGGTCTCGCGCTGGCGCGGGTTGCCGTGCACGTGGATGTCGCCGCTGCCGCGCAAGGTCAGGTTGCTGGCGTCGCGCACGAAGACGGTGCTCTCGCCCGAGCCTTGCAGGCTGACGCTGGCCTTGTCTGCCGCCAGGTGTTCGGCATCGATGTCGCCCGAGCCGCTCAGGTCGGCACGCAGGAATTTCGTGTTGCCGCTGGCGGCGATGCGTCCGGAACCCACCATTTCCAGCACCACGCTGTCGCTGTTGCCGGCATTGATGTCGAGGTCGCCACTGCCGTTGACGGTCGCTTGCACCTGCTTGTAGCGTCCCGTAAAACTGACGTCGCCCGAGCCCGTCAATTCCAGTATAAAGCTGTCGCCGGAAAAGCCCGTGATCCTGCTGTCGCCATTGCCGTGCACTTCCAGCCGCGCGAGGGCTGGCAGCACCAGTTCCACCTGCAGCGGCTGGCGATGGTGGAACAGCATGCCTTTCGGGCCGATATGCAGGGTCGTGCCATCGGCCGTCGTGTCGACGTTCGACAGCAGACGCTGCTCGCCGCTCACTTTCAGCGACGGCGTGGCGCCGCGGCGCAGCACCAGGTCGATGGGGCCGGCCAGGTCGATGCTGGTGATGTCGGCGGAGATCGGGCGCGTTTCGCTGCGCACGGCGCGGCCGGCAGCACTGCTGGGATTACTGATCCCCTTGGCGCGCAGCGCCGCATACGACATGGCGATCAGGACCAGGGCCAGCAGGAGCATGGACAGGCCGACTTTGAGTAAGCGTTTCATGGCAGCCTTTCTAGTGACCTTTGAGGAGGGAGACATTCATGGCGATGTAGCGCTTGACGCCGATCAAGGTATAGCGCGTTACCACCAGACTGAGCAGGAAGATGGCGATGCCGCCGAGCAGCATGCCCACGCCGAAGACGGTTTGCGTGGTGCGCGCATCGCGGTCCATGTCGGTGGAGATGCGGATGCCGCCACCGGCCAGCGCTTCGGCCCGCTCCATCACGCGCGAGGAAGCGCTCGGCGCCTCGGGTTCGGTTTTGACGGGGCCGGGCAGATGGTCGACTTCGATGCCCGTGTCGCCGATGGTGATGCGCGTTTCGCGCCGCTCGCCGCCCTCGCCGCCATCGTCGTCATGGATAAAGACGTGGCGCAGGGGGCCGTCGAGCACCAGTTCGTTGGCGCCGGACAAGCCGCTGGCCGTGATGGCGATGCCGGCCAGGTAAAAGCTCAGGCCGACCGCATACAGGGTGGCCAGCAGAGCCGCGTAGACGGCGGCAGGCACGACCATGAACAGGTTGAAGATGGCCAGGCCCACCAGCGAGACGAGCAGGCGCAGCAGGTTGACGGGGGTTTTCTTTTGTTCGAAAGCCTGGCGGTGGGTGCTGCTGCGCAAGGTGAGGGCGATTTTTTTCGGGTCGCCCAGGTCCTCGGCGATCTCGTGCTCGCTGCGGCCGGCCGCAGCGCCTTCGATGAAGGTCTGTTCGTAGTAATCGAGCGTCTTGGCCACCAGGTCTGGCGGCAAGCCCGCCAGCGCGCGCCGCAGCGCCTCGAGATAATCTTGCTTGTTCATCATATTCTTCCTGTTCCTGCGCGCCGCTTAGCCCAGCGCCGGCAGCAGCATGCTTGCCTGGCTCAGCATCAATGGCGCTTGTGGCGCCTGTTGTCCGTGAATCACGATCAAGGTGGCCAGCACCACACCCGTCAGCAGCGCCAGGGCTTTCAAGCTGTTGTTTTCAAGTGCAAGGTGGTGTGCATGGTATTCCTCTGTGGCATGGCCGTTGTCGATGATCGGACTGTACCCAAGCGCACGTGAACGCACCAGCACGGTGCGACAGAATGCAATTTCGCGGGGACCAGCGACACCAGGGGAGGATGCACCGTCAAGTCTGTTTTGCCGCCTTGGCCGTGGTGACGGCCCTGGCGGCCGCCACGCCGCTGCGCACGGCTGCCTCGATGGTGGCCGGATAGTCTTGCGTCCGGTCCTCATTGGCCGTGTAGTCGCCGGCCAGCAACAGGCCCGGCATGCCGCTGGCATTGCCGGGGCGCAGCAAATCCGGCGTGCAGGCAAAGGTGGCGCGCTTTTCCGTGATCAACTGGGTCCAGACGGGTTGCGCCAATTCAGGGCGCTGCAGCACCTGCGCCAGCTGCGCGGCAATCGCCTGCGCCAGCGGCCCGTGGCCTTGCTCGGCGGCAGGACCGGAGGCGCTGATGACGACGGCCAGCAAGCCTGCCTGCTTGCTGTCGAGCTGGCCCCGGTCGAAGACGAACTGGCCCCAGTGCTGTTGCTCCGGCGCATCGACGAGCGCGTAAAACGGCAAGTCCAGGCGCACGCCGGCGTCGTATTGCAGATAGCAGGTGCTGATGGCTTCCGGCGTGAACGCCTGCATGCGGGCAATGGCATCGGCCAGGCGCGCGTCCTGCACGGCATGCAGCAGGCTCGCGGCCTGCACGGACGAGGTGGCCACGATGACGGCGTCAAAGCCGTCCCCGTCATCGACGCCGTCATCAAGCCGCCAGCGGCCATCGGGCAGGGCGTGCAAGGCAGCCACCTTGGCGCCCGTGCGGACTTCTCCGCCATGCCGTTCCACATAGCGGGCGGCCGCGTCGGGCAGCAGGGCGGAGAGATCCGCCTTCGGGATCAGCATGTCCGAGGCGCGCCGGCGCGATGCCCCCAGGCTGTCGCGCAGCACGTTGATGAAGACGCGGGCCGAGGCCCGCTCGGGCGGCGTGTTCAGTGCGGCCAGGCACAGCGGGTGCCACATCAGCCGGTTCAAGGTATCCGTCTGGTCGAAGCGCTGCAGCAATTCGGTTACCGTGCAATCGTGGTACAACTGCCAGCCCATCCATCGCATGGCGGTGGAAAATCGCAGCAGGGCCAGCTTGTCGGCGCCTTGTAGACCTTTGGCGCGCAGCAGGGCCCATGCCAGGTGCAACGGCGCGGGCAGGCGCGGCGCGATGAAATCCATGCCGCCTGAGTTCACCGGATAGCGCATCTGCAGGGGCACGGTGAGGATCAGTTCGGCAGGGTCTTGGCCCGCGAGCTTGATCAGGCGCAAGGTTTCCGTGTACGCGCCCAGCAAGATGTGCTGGCCGTTGTCGAGCACAGTATTTTCCCGTTCGACGCGGCGCGCGCGGCCGCCCAGGGTGCGCGCCGCTTCGAAGACGCTCACCGAGTGGCCGGCGCGCGCCAGTTCCATGGCCGCCGCGCAGCCGGCCCAGCCGGCGCCGATGACGGCGTAGCGTTGCTTCACGCGAATATCAGCCACGGACCCAGGTCTTCCACGCCAGCCACAGTTTGCGGATCGGCGTGAGCGAGATGCGCTGCTTCAGCACGTGGTAGCCGTCGCGCTCGACTTCATTGAGCAGGGTGCGGTAGATGGCGGCCATGATCAGGCCCGGGCGCTGGGCGCGGCGGTCTTCGGCCGGCAGCAGGGCGAACGCTTCGTCATACGCCTTTTGCGCGCGCGCCACCTGAAAGCGCATGAGGTTTTCAAAGTTTTCGCTGTGGCGCGCGTTCAGCAAATCGGCTGCCGTCACGTTAAATTGCTGCAACTCGCTGATCGGCAGGTAGATGCGCCCCTTGCGCGCATCTTCGCCCACGTCGCGGATGATGTTGGTCAGCTGGAAGGCATGGCCCAGCTTTTCCGCGTACAGCAGGGTTTCCGGACGGGTCGCGCCAAAGATGCTGGCCGACAAGATGCCCACCACGCTGGCCACATGCCAGCAATAGCGGCTCATGGCCTGGTAATCGAGGTAGCGGGTCTGGTTCAAGTCCATTTCCATGCCGTCGATGATGGCCTGCAAATGTTTTTCTTCCAGTTTATAAATATCGAGGTGCGGCTGCAGCGCGCGCATCACGGGATGCGTGGGGTTGCCCTCGTACATGGCCTTGACTTCCTTGCGCCACCACACCAGCTTGGTGCGTGCCACGGCTTCGTCCGTGCATTCGTCGACCGTGTCATCGACTTCGCGGCAAAACGCATACAGGGCCGTGATGGCCTTGCGGCGTTCGGCCGGCAGGAACAGGAAGCTGTAGTAGAAGCTGGAGCCGCTCTGGGCGGCCTTTTGTTGGCAGTATTCGTCGGGAGACATAGTCAAAAGAGCAAGGGTTGCAGATCGAAGCCGCTATTCTATCGTCTTACAGAGTGGGCGACGGGGGAAAAGCCGTTTTTACTTGCGTCTCTTGATGCAGGCTTTTGCGCGACATGCGCAGGGCGCGCCAGAAAATGATCAGCCAGTCGCGTTTTTCCAGCTTGGGACGGCGCCGGAACACGTCGTAATTGACGGCTTCGATGGCTTCCAGGATGCGCAGGCCCCCTTGCACTACCAGGCGCAGTTCCCAGCCGATGCGTCCCCGCAAACGCAGGGCCAGCGGCGCGCCGGACAGCATCAGGGCGCGCGTGCGGGCCACTTCGAAGCGCATCAGGGCGCTCCACTTGCCGTGCGCCTCGGGCCGCTCGAAGGCGGCGGCGGAGACGGCAAAGCGGCTCAGGTCTTCCATCGGCAGGTAGATGCGTTCCTTTTGCTGGTCGATGGCGACGTCTTGCAAGAAATTAATTAATTGCAAGGCTGAACATATCGCATCGGAATCGCGTACATTCTGTTCATCGGCCGCGCCGTACAGGTGCAGCATCAGCAGTCCCACGGGGTTGGCGGAGCGGGCGCAGTAATCGAGCACGTCGTCATAGCTGGCGTAGCGCGTCGTTTCCACATCCTGTTTGAAGGCCGACAACAGATCGTGGAAGGGCTTCAGCGGCAACTGGAACCGGGCGATGACGGCGGCCAGGCGTTCGAACATGGCGGCGTTCTCGCCGGCATGGCCTTCCTCGCGGGCGATGCGGCCCAGTGCCTCTTCGTAGGCGTGCAAGGCGGCCAGGCGTTCGGCCGGCGTGGCGTCGCCTTCATCGGCCAGGTCGTCGGCACTGCGGGCGAAGGCATAGATGGCTTCGACGGCGGGCACCAGGCGGCGCGGCAGTAAAAATGATGCTACAGGAAAATTTTCGTAATGGTCTACAGGCATTGAACACGCTTCTTTAGTCTTGCAGTTTTTTAATCTCGAGATTAATGACGCAAAAGTCACTAAAAACTTTTACGCACGATTATAATTAATAACCAGAAAGTCATTAGCGGGAAATCGTTCCCCGCCATGACCAAGCTGATATTGTCACAAATTTAAGGATATCGCGTGCGAAAAAGTTTGGCTTGGCCCAAAGGGCAAGCAAAAAGTTTCTCCGCATAAAAAAATATTACAGCCCGCATAGTAAAGGAAAATACCTTGTTTGCCCTGAAAACCCTGCGCCGCGAGACCGGCGCACCCGCACTGCCCGCCCTGCGGCTGATTGCTGCCGCCGCCCTGGCGCTGACCCTGGCGGCCTGTTCCAAGCCTGCCGTCAAAGTGGAAGACGTGCGCCCCGTGCGCGCGATCGTGTTGTCTAGCAGTAATGTCGACGTGAGTGCCGAGCTGGCGGGCGAGGTCGTGCCCCGCGTCGTGTCGCAGCTGGGTTTCCGCGTGGGCGGCAAGATCGTCGCGCGCAAGGTGGACGTGGGCGCCAGCGTGACGAAGGGGCAAGTGCTGATGCAGCTCGATCCCGCCGACTTGCAGCTGTCGCAGGCGCAGGCCAAGGCGTCGCTGGTGAGCGCGGAAACGAGCCGCGACCTGGCCCGCGCGGAACTGAAGCGCTACCAGGATTTGCGCGAGAAGAATTTCGTCAGCCAGGCCGTGCTCGATGGCAAGGATGCCACCTACAAGGCGGCGCAGGCGAACGTGGAAGCGGCGCAAGCCCTGTACCGTGGCCAGGCCAACCAGTCCGGCTATGCCAGCTTGGTGGCTGACGTCGATGGCGTGGCGTCGTCACGCGCATCGAGGCCGAAGTGGGGCAGGTGGTGGCGCCAGGCGCGCCCGTGGTGCAGGTGGCCAAGAGCGGCGAGAAGGAAATCGTGATCGGCATTCCCGAAGACAAGGTCGAGACCTTGCGCAAGGTCAAGGATGTCACCGTGCGCCTGTGGGCCGATCCGAAGCAGGGCTTGCCGGGCAAGATACGCGAAGTGTCGCCCGTGGCCGATGCCGCCACGCGCACCTACCTGGCCAAGGTCAGCATCCCGGACGCGCCGCAGGCACGCCTGGGCATGACGGCCGTGGTGCAGTTCGCCTCGCAAACGGCCACGCCGCAGATCAAGGTGCCGCTGACGGCCCTGTTCAACGAAAAATCGCAAAGCTCCGTGTGGGTGGTGGTGAAAACGGCACCGTGAAGCTCGTGCCGGTGACGGTGGGCGGCGTGGCGGGCAATGAACTGCTGCTGACCTCGGGCGTGAAAGCGGGCCAGACCGTGGTCACGGCCGGCGTCAACCTGCTCAAGCCTGGCCAGAAAGTGACCATCCTCGGCGCCGGACTGGCCAGCAAGCCCGATGTCGCCGCTGCCCCTGTCAGCGTGGGTGCGGCCAAATGAAGGGCGGCTTCAATCTGTCGCGCTGGGCCCTCGAACACATCCCGCTGACGCGCTACCTGATGGCCGTGCTGCTGATCGGCGGCATGCTCAGCTATGCCAGCCTGGGCCAGGATGAAGATCCCCCGTTCACCTTCCGCGCCATGGTGCTGCAAGCCTACTGGCCAGGCGCCACGGCCTTGCAGATGGCCGAGCAGGTGACGGACAAGCTGGAAAAGAAGCTGCAGGAAACGCCGTACATCGACGAAATCACCAGTTATTCGAAGCCCGGCGAAACCTTGATCCTGCTGGAGCTGCGCGAATCGGCGCCGCCCAAGGAAACAGCCGCCGCCTGGTATCAGGTGCGCAAGAAGATCGGCGACATCAAGGGTACCTTGCCGGCCGGCGTCGTGGGCCCGTTCTTCAATGACGAGTTCGGCGACACCTACGGTTCCATCTTCGCCCTGTCCGGCGACGGTTTTACCTACGCGGAAATGAAGGATTACGCGGACAAGGTGCGCCAGGAATTACTTTCTGTTGGGCAGGTATCGAAGGTGGAACTGTTCGGCGTGCAAGATGAAAAGATCAATATCATCTTTTCGCACAAGAAATTCGCCCAGTTGGGCATTCCTTTCGATGCCATCGTGCAGCAATTGTCCGAGCAAAACAGCATCAACGCCACGGGCGTGCTGGTGACGCCGACGGACAACCTGCAGGTGCGCGTGACGGGCGCCATGCTTACCGTCAAGGACTTGGAAAACCTGGAATTGCGCGCCAACGGCACCACTTTCCGCCTCGGCGACTTTGCCACCGTGAAACGTGAATTCGTCGATCCGCCGAAGGACAAGATGCGCTTCAACGGCAAGGAAGTGATCGGCCTGGGCGTATCGATGGAAAAGGGCGGCAACATCATCGACATGGGCAAGGCCTTGCAGGCAACGGTGACGCGCATGAAGAGCGAATTGCCGGTCGGCATAGAGCTGCAGCGCGTGTCGAACCAGCCGGAAGCCGTGTCCGCGTCCGTGGGCGAGTTCGTGCATACCCTGATCGAAGCCATCCTGATCGTGCTGGCCGTCAGCTTTGTCGCGCTGGGCTTGCACACGAAGCCGCTGCGCATCGACGTGCGTCCCGGCCTGGTGGTGGCGCTGACCATCCCGCTGGTGCTGGCCGTCACCTTCCTGTGCATGCGCCTGCTTGACATCGACTTGCACAAGATTTCGCTCGGCGCCCTGATCATTGCCCTGGGCTTGCTGGTCGACGACGCCATCATTGCCGTCGAGATGATGGTGCGCAAGATGGAAGAGGGCTTCTGCGCTTTGACGCGGCCACGTTCGCCTATACCTCGACGGCCATGCCCATGCTGACGGGCACCCTGATCACGGTGGCGGGCTTCTTGCCCATCGGCCTGGCCAAGTCGGCCGCCGGCGAATACACGTTTTCCCTGTTCTCCGTCAATGCGCTGGCCCTGATCATTTCGTGGGTGGTGGCCGTCGTCTTCACGCCCTACATCGGCTACGTCTTGTTGAAGGTCAAGCCGCACGCGCATAACGACCATGAATTGTTCGATACGCCGAACTTCCGCCGCTTCCGCCGCACCGTGGCCTGGTGCGTGGAATGGCGCAAGACGACGATTGCCGCCACCCTGGCCATCTTCGCGCTCGGTATCTATGGCTTTAACTTTATTGAAAAGCAATTCTTTCCCGATTCCAGCCGTCCGGAACTGATGGTGGAACTGTGGTCGCCCGAAGGCACGACGTTCGCCGCGAATGAAAAGCAGGTCAAGAAGTTCGAGGCGTTCGTCGGCAAGCTCGACGGCGTGGAAAGCGTGACCAGCTATGTGGGCACGGGCAGTCCCCGTTTCTATTTGCCGCTGGACCAGATCTTTCCGCAGACCAACGTGTCGCAAGTGGTGATCCTGCCGAAGAGCCTGGCGGACCGCGAGCAGCTGCGCCAGAAGATCATCGACGTCTTCAAGAAGGATTTCCCGGAAGTGCGGGGCAGGGTAAAACTGTTGCCGAACGGACCACCGGTGCCGTATCCCGTGCAATTTCGCGTCACGGGGCCGGAAGTGGCGGGTGTGCGCGCCATTGCCGACCAGGTCAAGGATATCCTGCGGGCCAATCCGAACACCGTGGGCGTCAATGACAACTGGAATGAATCGGTGAAAGTGCTGCGCCTGGACCTGGACCAGGACAAGATGCGCGCGCTGGGCGTCACCTCGAAAACGGTGATGCAGGCGGCCAATACGATACTGTCGGGCACCGTCATCGGCCAGTTCCGCGAAGACAACAAGCTGATCGATATCCAGGTACGCCAACCGCTGGAGGAGCGGGCGACGATTTCCGTGCTGAACGACACGAATATCCCGACGGCAACGGGCAAGTCCGTGCCCATCTCGCAGCTGGCCCGCGTGCATTTTGTGTGGGAACCGGGCGTCGTCTGGCGCGACAAGCGCGAATGGGCCATTACCGTGCAATCGGACGTGGTCGACGGCATCCAGGGCGCCACCGTATCGACGCAACTGGCGCCGCAGCTGGACGCCTTGCGGGCCAAAATGCCGGACGGCTACCGCATCACCGTGAAAGGCGTGGCGGCCGACAGCGGCGAGGCGGAAGCGTCGATCGCGGCGAACTTGCCGCTGGCCATCTTCATCATCTTCACCTTGCTGATGCTGCAGCTGCACAGTTTCTCG
This sequence comes from Janthinobacterium sp. TPC_1, assembly GCF_056037845.1. Taxonomy (NCBI): domain Bacteria; kingdom Pseudomonadati; phylum Pseudomonadota; class Betaproteobacteria; order Burkholderiales; family Oxalobacteraceae; genus Janthinobacterium; species Janthinobacterium sp. TPC_1. Next base: position 4,606,082 of record NZ_CP195157.1, read on the forward strand.
CGTTCGCTGCTGGTGTTCCTGACGGGGCCGCTGGGCGTGGCGGGCGCCGCGTTTGCCTTGCTGCTGCTGCACCGTCCGCTGGGCTTCGTGGCCAACCTGGGCGTCATCGCGCTGTTCGGCATGATCATCCGCAATTCCGTGATCCTCGTCGACCAGATCGAGCAAGACATCAAGGATGGCTCCACGCCGTGGGACGCCATCATCGACTCGGCCGTGCGCCGCTGCCGCCCCATCGTGCTGACGGCGGCAGCCGCCGCGCTGGCCATGATCCCGCTGTCGCGTTCGGTCTTCTGGGGCCCGATGGCCGTCGCCATCATGGGCGGCCTGATCCTGGCGACGGCCCTGACACTGCTGTTCCTGCCGGCCCTGTATGCGGCCTGGTTCCGGGTCAGGAAGCCGGAGCCGGTGACTGCAAAAGAAGGCTAGGAGCCAGCACCAAGGTGCAGTCATAAAAAAGGCGGCATTCCTCTGGGAAATCCAGTAGAATGCCGCCTTTGCTTTACCGAGCGCTTGCTCCGGGCTTGCTCAATGAGTCCGCGGTAGCCAGATCGCTCCCGAGTTGTTAAAATCAGGGGCGGCAGCCTGTGGCAAGTAGCACAAAGTAGTACAAAATGCGATGTGGTGGAATTGGTAGACACGCTGGTCTTAGAAGCCAGTGCTTCGGCTTGGGAGTTCGAGTCTCCCCATCCGCACCAATCCGGGTTGTTCCAGCCCGGACGTGCAGCACCATCAAGATTTTCCCTGATTTCCCCTCACTGTATCATCCCAGTGCGCCCAGTGCCGCCAGTTGCCTGCTCGACTGTTGCACCATCCGCATGATCAGCGCCTGCGCCTGCGGGTAGCCAGTGTTGCCCATCAATGTTTCATCCGCGGTCAGCGGCCAGAGTGCCTGCAAGACGCGCTGGCGCGCCTGCGGCCAGTCGTGCTCCTGCGCCGGGGGCGCCGGCGGCAGTTCCCGGTCCAGCATGTGCAGCGCCTGCCGCGTCATCGCCAGCTCTTGCTGCGCCAGCGCGGCCAGCGCTTCGCTGCGCGGTGGCGGCTGCTGCAGGAGAAAGGTGTCGAGCTTGCGGCTCTGGCGTTCGTACAGGTCGAGCAGCAGGTGCAGGGTGGCGCCGGCAGGCCGCCGTTGCGTGTCGAGCGCATCGAGTACGTCCAGCAGCCAGCGCGTCATCTGGCGTCCGGCCAGTCCCAGCTCCGGCCAGGTAGTGCTGTGCAATTGTTCGCCCAGGTAGCGGGCGCGGTCGATGGCGCGCCGGCTGCCGCTCATGTGCTGGCCGATGGGGCCGTACCGGGGCGCCAGCGTGGCTTCCTGCCGCTCGGCCTGCAGGCACAGCAAGGCCAGATGGACGTACACGTGGAAGGCGGCCAGGGTGCGGTGGGCATCCCAATAGTGATTATTGTCATCATCGGGCGCATTCCATAGCGAGCAGACCCTGGCGCCATCGTCGCGCGCATAGTCGGGGGCCAGCAGGCTATGGCCGTGGCGGAAATCGTACAGCTTCTGGTGCAGCGATTCGTGCAGCAAGTGCTCGGCCAGCCACCAGGGATTGCCGATCAGTTCCTGGTTCAGGAACACGCTGCCATTGACGCGGAATTGCGAACTCGATGCCTTGCGCGCCACGTGCCCAGCTTGGGGAACAGGGCGATCAATTGCACGTGAGACAGCGCGCTGGCCGTCAGACGGGGCAGCAGGGTTTCCAGCAGGCGCAGGCCGCGGCGCAGCAAAACCCTTTCCTGCGGCGTGGGCGTGGCCAGCGGCGCGCCATAGTTATCTTCCATTACGGCAAGAAAGGCGCGCGCATATGGCGTGCCTTCCTGCCAGGCATGCCATATATAGGTGTCCTCGCTCTGCGGGCTGCCCTCGTCGTGCAGCCGGGCCACAGGCGGCAGATGGGCCACCAGCGGCCCGCCGGGCAAGCCCGCGCGCAAGTGCTCGCCCGCCGCCTGGAACAGCGCCGCGCATTGCGGCAGGGGCAAGCCGTAGTCGTCGCCCAGGTGCAACTGGCGCATGGCGTGCTGGACGGCGCAGCGCAGCACCGTGTCGCCCAGCAGCTGGCGCTGGCGCGCGGACGGCGCCGCATCGAGCTGGCGAGCCAGGCTTTCCGCCGCGGGCGCTGCTGCGGCCCAGCTTGTGCAGCCGCCGCCGGTAGGCGACGGCCAGCTGGTCGCGGATGTAGCCGCTGTCGCCAAAGGCACGGTGGGACGCCAGTGCCGTTTCCACGGCGCCCAGCACGCCGGTGTCCGCTGGCGCGGCGCGCAAGCTGTGAACGGGCTGCACGGCGCGGCCGGGTCAGGCGACGGTGGGGTGGTCGTGGTCGTGGTGACCGTCACCCTTCATGCGCAATTCCATTTCATCGACTTCCGTCTGGATTTTTTGCAGGTCGTCATCCGTTACGCCGTCGAGCAGGCGGCTGAGGACCATTTGCAGCTTGGCTTTGGCGTTGCTGGAACCGCCGGGTGCGCTATCGCTCATGATGTTTTCTCCATTAAATGCACTTGGAGAGGGGCGAAGCGGCTTAGGTTTGCCTGAAAAATGGCCAAATTGAGGTAAATCAAAGGTTTTTTGGCCGAAATCTTCGCCAAGAGCGCATTTCTTTGTTTCGGACGGGGCGGGGCGACAGTTCGCATATACTAATGAACGAAGCAGGCTGGAAAGCCTGTCTCTGGCGAAATAAAGAATGCCGGGGCAAGAGTAAAGACAGGGCCACCCAGGCTGTAGCGACTCGTTCGCCGCCGCTGGTATCCTCTGTGGCCGGGCTGCAAAGCCAGCCACTTTCCCGAAGTCCTTTGTTATAATGCCACGCTTTACCGAATGATGGCCGGCCCTGCATTTACTGAGAAGCGGGGCTGGACGCTCGGAGCCCTGTCGCAGTACTGGAAGCGGCGGATTGTTTGGTGCCTGGTGCGGGTTTTCCCTCAGCCGGGTAGACCAGGTCCATTGTCCTGCTTGCAGTGCTTTTACAGATGAATATGCGAGCGAGTGAAGCTGGACCCATGTCTTGCCGTCAGCGATGGCGCAAGGGGTCGGGTCTTCTTTTCTCGCACCAACAGTGTTTATTTTTTGGACGATTTTTTACATGGCAACTGCAGTCGAAACCTTGGGCAAACTCGAACGTCGTATCACGATCTCCTTCCCGCTGACGGACGTCCGCACGGAAGTTGAGAAGCGCCTGAAAGTGCAAGCCCGTACGGCTAAGGCACCGGGCTTCCGTCCGGGCAAAGTGCCGTTGAAAATGGTCGCAGCACAATACGGCTACCAAATTGAATCGGAAGTGCTGAATGACAAAGTCGGCCGCGCGTTCAACGACGCTGCCAACGAAAACAATCTGCGCGTGGCCGGTTTCCCGAACATCGTGCCGAAAGAAGAAGCAGCCGAAGGCCAGCTGGCTTTCGACGCCACCTTCGAAGTGTATCCGGAAGTCGCCATCGGCGACCTGACGGCCGTTGAAATCGAAACCGTGCAAGCCGACGTGTCGGAAGCCGAAATCGACAAGACCATCGATATCCTGCGCAAGCAGCGCGTGCACTTCCACACCAAGGGCGAAGCTGGCGAACACGGCGACGGCGGCGAGCCGATCGCTGCCAACGGCGACCGCGTGACCGTCGACTTCGTCGGCTCGATCGACGGCGTTGAATTCCCAGGCGGCAAAGCTGAAGGCTACGCTTTCGTGCTGGGCGAAGGCCGCATGCTGCCGGAATTCGAAGCAGCGACCCTGGGCCTGAAAGTGGGCGAGTCCAAGACTTTCCCATTGTCGTTCCCAGAGGACTACCACGGTAAAGACGTTGCCGGCAAAACCGCTTCGTTCACCATCACGCTGCAAAAGCTGGAATGGGCGCACCTGCCGGAAGTCGATGCCGAATTCGCAAAGTCCTTGGGCGTTGCCGATGGCGACCTGGCCAAAATGCGCGAAGACATCAAAGTCAACCTGCAACGCGAAGTCGCTGGCCGCGTGAAAGCACGCAACAAGGAAGCCGTCATGGACGCGCTGATCAAAGTTGCTGAGCTGGAAGTGCCAAAAACGCTGATCGCTCAGGATTCCGAGCGTCTGGCCGAAATGACCCGCCAGGACATGGCGCAGCGCGGCATGAACGTCAAGGACGTGCCTTTCCCAGCAGAAACTGTTCGCGGAAAAAGCCGAGCGTCGCGTACGCCTGGGCCTGATCCTGTCGCAACTGGTGGGCGACAACAAGCTGCAGGCTACGCCTGAGCAAGTCAAGGCGCAAATCGAAGATTTCGCCCAAAGCTACGAAGATCCACGCGAAGTGCTGAAGTACTACTACAGCGACCGTCGTCGTCTGGGTGAGATCGAAGCCCTTGTATTGGAAGAAAACGTCGTCACTTACGTGTTGGGCCTGTCGAAAGTCACGACGAAAGCAGTTGCTTTCGACGAACTGATGGGAAGCAACGCACAAGCGTAAACCAGTTGGTATCCGGATGCCGCTCCCGGCCGCAAGGCCGGGGCGGCGCCCTCTAACTGCTTCACAAGGAAATGAAATGACAGGTATGAACCGTAATCCGGCGCTGGACACAGAGATGCTCGGCCTGGTGCCGATGGTGGTGGAACAAAGCGGTCGCGGCGAGCGCTCGTATGATATTTACTCGCGCCTGCTGAAGGAACGCTTGATTTTCATGGTCGGCCCGGTCAATGACCAGATGGCCAACCTGGTTGTCGCCCAGCTGCTGTTCCTGGAAAGCGAAAATCCGGAAAAGGAAATCTCGCTCTACATCAACTCGCCAGGTGGTTCGGTCTCGGCCGGCATGGCCATCTACGACACCATGCAGTTCATCAAGCCGGACGTCTCGACCCTGTGCACGGGCATGGCTGCCTCGATGGGCGCTTTCCTGCTGGCCGCTGGCGCCAAGGGCAAGCGTTTTTCGCTGCCGAACTCGCGCATCATGATTCACCAGCCGTCCGGTGGTTCGCAAGGCATGGCGTCCGATATCGAGATCCAGGCGAAGGAAATCCTTTACCTGCGCACCCGCTTGAACGGCATCATGGCCGAGCGCACGGGCCAGACGATCGAACAGATCGCCAAGGACACCGACCGCGACCGTTTCATGTCCGCCGACGAGGCCGTTGAGTATGGTTTGATCGACAAAGTGTTGACCAGCCGCGCTTGATGAGCCCCTACCGGTATTGCTAAGTACGTAAGTAAACGCCCGGGCGATCAAACGTTCGGGCGTTTCGCTTTTATTTCGGGTAGCATGGAGCTTGTGCACGTTGTTGACTTGCACCATGGGTAGCTGCCTTTCCGGCAACTACCGCACTCCGGCTTGCGATTTTGCAATATTGTTAATGCAGTTCCAACCAAAATGCCTTATGTCAGACAAAAAATCCTCTAGCGGCGAAAAATTACTGTATTGCTCGTTCTGCGGCAAAAGCCAGCACGAGGTGAAGAAACTCATCGCCGGCCCGTCCGTGTTCATTTGCGACGAGTGCATCGACCTGTGCAACGACATCATCCGTGATGAAACGTCGAGCATCGAGACGGTGACCGGTACCAAATCCGACCTGCCGACGCCGCAAGAAATTGCCGCCTTGCTCGATCAGTACGTGATCGGCCAGCAGACTGCCAAGCGCATCCTGTCGGTGGCGGTGTACAACCATTACAAGCGCCTCAAGCACCTGGGCAAGAAAGACGACATCGAACTGGCCAAGAGCAACATCTTGCTGGTCGGTCCTACCGGCTCGGGCAAGACCCTGCTGGCACAGACCCTGGCGCGCATGCTCAACGTGCCGTTCGTGATCGCCGACGCCACCACCCTGACCGAAGCCGGTTACGTGGGCGAAGACGTGGAAAACATCATCCAGAAGTTGCTGCAAAGCTGCAACTATGACGTCGAGAAAGCCCAGCGCGGCATCGTCTACATCGATGAAATCGACAAGATTTCGCGCAAGTCCGACAATCCATCCATCACGCGCGACGTGTCGGGCGAGGGCGTGCAGCAAGCCTTGCTCAAGCTCATCGAAGGCACGATGGCTTCCGTGCCGCCACAAGGCGGCCGCAAGCACCCGAACCAGGATTTCGTGCAGATCGACACGACCAACATCATGTTCATCTGCGGCGGCGCCTTCGACGGCCTGTCGAAAGTGATCGCCAACCGTTCCGAAAAGAGCGGCATCGGCTTCTCGGCCACGGTGCGCAGCAAGTCGCAAAGCTCGGCCAGCGAACTGATGTTGCAAGCGGAGCCGGAAGACCTGGTCAAGTTCGGCCTGATCCCGGAACTGGTGGGCCGTCTGCCCGTCATCGCCACCCTGGCGGAATTGACGGAAGAGGCGCTGATTCAGATCCTCGTCGAGCCGAAGAATGCGCTGATCAAGCAGTATTCGAAGCTGCTGGAGATGGAAGGCGCGGAACTGGAGATTCGTCCGGCCGCCCTGCATGCCATCGCCCGCAAGGCGCTGGCGCGCAAGACCGGTGCCCGTGGCCTGCGTTCCATCCTGGAACATGCTTTGCTGGACGTCATGTACGAACTGCCGAGCGAACAAAATGTGGTGAAGGTCGTCATCGACGAAAATACCATCACCAGTGGCGCCAAACCTTTATTGATTTATCAAGAGACTGCCAAGGCCTCCGGAGAAAATTGATTACTGCTGAGACAAATGCATAAAAAGGGTTTTGATTCCTTAAAGCATGGCAGTACAATTTAAATCAATGAGTGCAGGCTTCAATCGGAAAGCCACTCGCGGCGCTTAGCTGCGCGTGGCTTTTTTACTGTGAAAACTGCATTTATTACCGTCATGCGGGTGTGTTTTGCGAAATAGACAGAAAAATGTTTGTTTCACAGAATTATTTATTCTCGCCGGTCTTGTGTTTTGGCAGCGAGCGCCAACATCGTAAACACGCTTTCTATAAGGTACGCCATGACAACTTCCAAATTAACTGAGCAAACTCAACTGCCGTTATTGCCGTTGCGGGATGTCGTCGTTTTCCCGCATATGGTGATACCGCTGTTCGTTGGCCGTCCAAAGTCGATCAAGGCGCTGGAAGCTGCGATGGAGCAGGGCAAGAGCATCATGCTTGCCGCTCAAAAAGCAGCCGCGAAGGACGAGCCGTCTCCTTCGGATATCTATGAAATTGGCTGCGTTGCCAATATTCTGCAAATGCTGAAGCTGCCCGATGGCACCGTCAAGGTGCTGGTCGAAGGCGCGCAGCGTGCCCGTATCAACCACATCAGCGATGCGCCGACGCACTTCATCGCCGACCTGACGCCGCTCGAGTCCGAGCCGGGCGACGAGTCGGAAGTCGAAGCCATGCGCCGCGCGATCGTGCAGCAGTTCGACCAGTACGTCAAACTGAACAAGAAGATCCCGCCGGAAATCCTCGCTTCGCTGTCGGGTATCGACGATGCCGGCCGCCTGGCCGACACGGTGGCCGCGCATCTGCCCCTGAAGCTTGAGCAAAAACAAGTCATCCTGGAAATTTTCAGCGTGGCCAAGCGCCTCGAGCACCTGCTGGGTCAGCTCGAAGGCGAGCTCGACATCCTGCAGGTGGAAAAGCGCATCCGCGGCCGCGTGAAGCGCCAGATGGAAAAGTCGCAGCGCGAGTACTACCTGAACGAGCAAGTCAAGGCGATCCAGAAAGAACTGGGCGAGGGCGAAGATGGTGCCGACCTCGACGAGCTGGAGAAAAAAGTCGCTTCGGCCAAGATGCCGAAGGAAGCGCTCGACAAGGCTACCAACGAGCTGAAGAAGCTGAAACTGATGTCGCCGATGTCGGCCGAAGCCACCGTCGTGCGCAACTACATCGACACCCTGGTCAACTTGCCTTGGAAAAAGAAATCCAAGGTCAATAACGACCTGGCGAACGCTGAAAAAGTGCTCGAAGGCGACCACTACGGCCTCGACAAGGTCAAGGAACGCATCCTGGAATACCTCGCGGTGCAACAGCGCGTCGACAAGCTGAAAGCGCCTATCCTGTGCTTCGTCGGTCCTCCGGGCGTGGGCAAGACCTCGCTGGGCCAGTCCATCGCCCGCGCGACGAACCGCAAGTTCGTGCGCATGGCCCTGGGCGGCGTGCGCGACGAAGCCGAGATCCGCGGCCACCGCCGCACCTACATCGGCTCGATGCCGGGCAAGATATTGCAATCGCTGTCGAAAGTCGGCGTGCGCAATCCTTTGTTCCTGCTCGATGAAGTCGACAAGATGGGCGCCGATTTCCGTGGCGATCCTTCGTCAGCCCTGCTGGAAGTGTTGGACCCGGAACAGAACCACACGTTCTCCGACCATTACATCGAAGTCGATTTCGACCTCTCCGACGTGATGTTCGTGGCGACGTCGAACTCGTACAATATTCCGCCAGCCTTGCTTGACCGCATGGAAGTGATCCGTCTGTCCGGTTACACGGAAGATGAAAAGACCAGCATCGCGCAGCGTTACCTGCTGCCGAAGCAGATCAAGAACAATGGCTTGAAGGAAGACGAAATTTCGGTGGCCGAGTCGGCCCTGCGCGACATCATCCGCTACTACACGCGGGAAGCCGGTGTGCGTTCGCTCGAGCGTGAAGTGTCGAAGATCTGCCGCAAGGTGGTCAAGATGCTGCTGCTGAAAAAATCCGACAAGAAAGTCATCGTCAACTCGAAGAACCTGGACAAGTTCCTCGGCGTGCGCCGCTACGATTTTGGTGTCGCAGAGAAAGAAAACCAGGTGGGCCAGGTGGTCGGTCTGGCATGGACGGAAGTGGGCGGCGATCTGCTGACCATCGAAGCCGTGTCGATGCCGGGCAAGGGCGGCATCATCCGCACGGGTACCCTGGGCGACGTCATGAAAGAGTCGATCGAGGCAGCCCGCACGGTGGTGCGCAGCCGGGCACAGCGCCTGGGCATCAAGGCGGACGTGTTCGAGAAGAGCGACATCCACATCCACGTGCCGGAAGGCGCGACACCGAAGGACGGTCCTTCGGCTGGCGCGGCCATGACGGTGGCGATGGTGTCGGTCTTCACGGGCATTCCCGTGCGCGCCGATGTGGCGATGACGGGCGAGATCACCTTGCGCGGCGAAGTGTTGCCGATCGGCGGCTTGAAAGAAAAGCTGCTGGCGGCCCATCGCGGCGGCATCAAGACGGTCCTGATTCCAGAGCAGAATGTGAAAGACCTGGCCGAAATTCCGGACAACGTCAAGAACAAACTGGAGATCGTTCCCGTGCGCTGGATCGACAAAGTGCTGGAAATCGCCCTCGAACGCATGCCGGAAGCACTGGCTGAAGTGGCTGCGGTGGAGGCTGTCACGGCCGCCGCGGCGAAGCCTGATGCGGCTGGCGAGGTGGTAAAACACTAACGTTTTACCCCTGTTTTCCCCAAACAAGCGCTTTTAGAGCGCTTGTTTTATATTGAAACGTGAATTGCGCCCCCAAAGCGCTTGACACATATACAGTGTGGCTTGTTTAATACGCCTGCACATTTTTTTCGCCGGACAGCTGTGGTGCCAAAAGTGCCGCAACGATACGGTAAACGTTTTATACCTTTGTAATTGGGGATGCTAGTGAACAAGACTGAATTGATCGACCACATTGCTGAAAAAGCTGACATTTCCAAAGCCGCCGCTGCGCGCGCACTCGACGCTGTTATCGGCGGCGTGACGGAAACTTTGAAAAACAACGACAGCGTGACGCTGGTTGGTTTTGGCACTTTCTCGGTCAGCGAACGCGCTGAACGTACCGGCCGCAATCCGCGTACCAAAGAAGCGATCACGATCGAAGCAGCAAAAGTTCCAAAATTTAAAGCTGGTAAAGCTTTGAAGGATGCTGTAAACTAACGGACTTCGGTGAGGTGACAATCACCGGAAACATTTGGCGGCGCCTCCGGGTGCCGCGATTTCAGGGTTGATGTTCTTCGAATAACAGCCCTGGATACAAATGCAAGCAGTACTGTGTATTTTTCGGAGTGGTAGTTCAGTTGGTTAGAATGCCGGCCTGTCACGTCGGAGGTCGCGGGTTCGAGTCCCGTCCGCTCCGCCAAAAAAATACGCTCTTAAGGAGTGGTAGTTCAGTTGGTTAGAATACCGGCCTGTCACGTCGGGGGTCGCGGGTTCGAGTCCCGTCCGCTCCGCCAGAATATAGAAGCCCGCGCTGCTGAATAAGTAGCGCGGGTTTTTCTTTTCCGGCGACCGATTATCTCGGCGCGCCTGCTTTCTAAAATCCCTTCCTGCCGTTTTGAATAAAAACACCTGCGTTTAAATCCCCTTTAAGCTGCGCCGGGTTAAATGCCCGGATCCTGCGCCTTGCCGTCCCCGCAGCGCCAGGGCAGGGCGCGCGCCCTGATTTACCCTTGCTATAGCGCTATGGGCATTGTAGAATCAGGAGATAATGGCTTGGGCGTCAGAATCCTGCTTTAGTTCCAGCGCCAAGTTGTTGAATCTAAAGGGGAAGTGGACATCTGTCCCGTCCATTCCGCCGAAGAAATCAAGGCGAACGCATGTTCGCCTTTTTTTATAGTGATCCACTCATCCCGAATTGGCTGACCATGTTTGAATTTATTCGTACCCATCGACGCTTGATGCAGTTTCTCTTGATGCTGGTCATCGTCCCGTCTTTTGCACTGGTCGGTATCAGCGGCTACCAAAGCTTCGGCGACGGCGCGAACACCATCGCCAAGGTCGGCGACCAGGTCGTTACGCAGCAGCAATATGAAGAAGCGCAACGCCAGCAGATCGATCGCTACCGCCAGATGATGGGCGAGCAGTTCGACCAGAAAATGTTCGATACGCCGGAAGCGCGCCAGAGCATCCTCGACAACCTGATCGCCGAGCGCGCCGTGGCCGCCGAAGTGGGCCGTAGCCACCTGGTCATCAGCGATGCCGTGCTGCAAAAGGAAGTGCTGGAAATCCCAGGCTTGACCTTGCCGGACGGTAAATTCGACCTGGAACGCTACAAGGCCATGCTGGCTGCCCAAGGCATGACGCCGCAGATGTACGATGCGCGCCGCCGCAGCGACCTGGCCCTGCAGCAACTGGCCGGCGCCGTGCAAGGCACGGCCTTCGCGCCGAACACCGTCTCCAAGCGCCTGTCCGACATCACCTCGGAAGAGCGTGAAGTGCAGGAATTGCTGCTGCCGATCGCCCAGTACGTGCCGGAAGTCAAAGTGACGGACGCCATGATCAAGGCTTTCTATGATAAGAACAGCAAGTTCTTCGAAATCCCGGAACAAGCGAAGATCGAATACGTCGTGCTGGACGACAGCGCTGCCGGCGAGCAAGTCGACGTCAGCGACGCCGACGTGACCGCCTACTATGCGAAGAACCAGAAAGCCTACACGACGCCAGAAGCGCGCCAGGCCAGCCACATCCTGGTAGCCGTCAAGAAAGACGCCTCGGCCGCCGACAAGGCAGCCGCGAAGGCCAAGGCGGAAGCCATCCTGGCCGAAGTGCGTAAAACGCCTGCCAGCTTTGCCGCCGTAGCCAAGGCCAAGTCGGAAGATCCGGCCTCCGCCGAACAGGGCGGCGACCTGGGCGTGATCGGCAAGGATGGCTTGCCGGCACCGCTGCTGAGCGCCGTCAGCAAGCTCAAGCAAGGTGAAATCAGCGATGTCGTCGCTTCCGATTTCGGCTTCCACATCCTGACCGTCACCTCGCTCAAACCACAGCACGTGCGTGCACTCGATGAAGTACGGGGCGAAATCACGGCCGACCTGCGCAAGCAATTTGCTGCCAAGAAATACTCGGAAATGGCGGAAACGTTCACCAACACGGTCTACGAGCAATCGGACAGCCTGAAGCCGGTGGCCGACAAGCTGAAGCTGAAAGTGGAAACCGCCGCCAACCTGTCGCGCACGCCGTCGCCGGCACTGGGCAAGGCGCCGTTCAACAACGCCAAGTTCCTGGCCGCCATCTTCTCGAACGATTCGCTGAAAGACAAGCGCAACACGGAAGCCGTCACCGTCGCGCCGAACGTGCTGATCGCCGGCCGCGTGGTGGAATTCAAGCCCGCCTCGAAGCGTCCGCTGGCCGAAGTCGAAGCGATGATCCGTCAGCGCGTGACGCTGGAAGAAGCGGAAAAGCTGGCCAAGAAAGCGGGCGAGACCAAGCTGGCCGCCTTGAAGGCTTCCGGCGACGCGACCGGTTTCGGCGCCGCCCAATGGGTATCGCGCAGCAAGCTGGACGGCATCAACCGCGCCGCCATCGCGCAAGTCATGAAGGCGGACACGAGCAAGCTGCCAGCCTATGTGGGCGTGGACTTGCCAGCCCTGGGCTACGGCATCTACCGCATCGCCAAGGTGCAGCAGCCGGCGCAAGTGGACGCGGCGCGCCGCCAGCAAGAGAAAGACCAGATCAGCGGCATCCTGGCACAACAGGAAATGTTCGATTACGTCGAATACCTGAAAGCCAAGGCCAAGGTGAAGATCGTCAAACCGGTCACCGCCCCAGCCGCCGCAGCGCCGGAAGCGCCGTAAGATTTAGTTTCCACGCATAAAAATAGCCGCTCCCAGAGCGGCTATTTTTTTGTCTGCGGAATCGACAGGCTTACTTGGCTTTCAGCAACGGCGCCAGTTGCGGCCAGATGTTTTTCAGGATGGTCGGATGCGCCTTGGCGTTCGGGTGCATGCGGTCGGCCTGGAACAGCTGAGGCTGGTCGGCGATGCCTTCGAACATGAAGGGGACGAGCGGCGCCTTCCATTCCTTCGCCAGCTTGCCGTACACGCCATAAAATTGTTCACCGTAGGCGCGGCCATAGTTGGGCGGCATGCGCATGCCCACCAGCACCACTTGCGCGCCCGATTTTTTGGCTGCCTCGCCCATGGCGCGCAGATTCGCTTCGGCGGCCGCCACGGGCAAGCCGCGCAAGCCGTCGTTGGCGCCCAGTTCGATCAGCACGACGTCGGGCTGGTGCTTGGTCAGCAGGGCCGGCAGGCGGGCGCGGCCGCCGCTCGTGGTCTCGCCGCTGATGCTGGCGTTGACGATGCGCGTGTCGTTCTGCTGTGCGGCCAGCCGCTGTTCCAGCAGCGCCACCCAGCCGGTGCCGCGCGCCAGCCCATACTCGGCCGAGAGACTATCGCCGAGCACCAGCAGCGTTTTTGGTGCAGAATAGGCGTTCGTCATGCCTGACATCAGGAGCAGGGCTGCCGCAGGAAGCAAGGACAGGGTGCGCCGCCGTGCGCGGTTGGCGTCCTCGACACTTATTTGTTCACGAAATTTTTTAAGATAGATCAGCATGCCCGAATTCCCTAAAGCGACTTCCACCAGTTTTCTCCCGTCAGAGACAGCCGCACGGCGAGCGGACCAGCGGCCCGCCGCAAGCAACAGCCAAAACAGTCAAAACAGCCAAAATGCCCGGCCGGCCATCGAAGTGGTCCAGCTGGCCAAGCGCGTACCCGATGCCGATGGTGAGCTGACCATCCTGCATCAAGTCGATTTTACCGTGCAAACGGCGGAGACGCTGGCCATCGTCGGCGCCTCCGGTTCCGGCAAGTCGACTTTGCTGGGTTTACTGGCGGGACTGGACACGCCCAGCGACGGCAAGGTGGTGCTCGATGGCACCGATATCTTCGCCCTCGATGAAGACGGCCGTGCTGGTTTCCGCAAGGAAAAGCTCGGTTTCGTGTTCCAGTCCTTCCAGCTGCTGGCCCACCTGACGGCGCTGGAAAACGTCATGCTGCCGCTGGAATTACGCGGCGACCCCGATGCGAAGGAAAAGGCGCAAGCCATGCTGGGCAGAGTCAACCTGGGCAGCCGCCTGAAACACTATCCGAAATACCTGTCCGGCGGCGAGCAGCAGCGCGTGGCCCTGGCGCGCGCGTTCGTCACGGAGCCGCCGCTGCTGTTCGCCGACGAGCCGACGGGCAGCCTGGACGCCGCCACTGGCGAAGCCGTGATCCAGCTGATGTTCGAGCTGAACCGCGAACGGGGCTCGACCCTGGTGCTTGTCACGCACGACAGCTCGATCGCGGCCCGTTGCGGCCGGACGATTACGATTGCGGCAGGGCGGCTGGTATAGCGTTTTAACTATGCCGACAAGGCATTGATCAGCTTGCGGATTGCCGGTATCAATTCCCCCGCCGTCAAGCCGATCGGGCCGCTGCCGGCGGCCACCAGCGCGTCCGCCGCCGCGCCGTGCAGCCACACGGCGCCGAGCGCCGCTTCCCATTCCGGCCAACCCTGCGCCAGCAGGCTGCCGCACAGGCCGACAGCACGTCACCCGTGCCGGCCGTGGCCAGCGCGGGGCCGCCCGTGTTGTTGACGACGACGCTGCCATCGGGCGCGGCGATCACCGTGCCCGAACCTTTGAGTACCACGATCACGCCCAGCTGCGCCGCCAGCTGGCGCGCCGCGCCCAGGCGGTCGGCCTGCACCTCGGCTGCCGTCAGGTCGAGCAGGCGCGCCGCCTCCAGCGGATGGGGTGTCAATATCGTCGCTCCCGCGCCCGTGCGCACGGCCAGCGCCGATTGCAGCTCCGGCTCGGCCGCCATCAGGTTCAGCGCATCGGCGTCGAGCAGCAGGGGGCTGTCGCTGTCAATGGCACGCTGCAGCAGCTCCACCGTATCGACGTCGTCGCCCAGGCCCGGCCCCGCCACGAGCGCGGCAAAGTGCAGACCCGAAAAATCCACGTCCTGCGCGCGGCGGCACATCAGTTCCGGCTGGCCGCTGTCGAAGGCGGGCGGCGCGTCGGGAAAGGCGATGTAGACTCTTCCCGCGCCCGCATGCAGGGCCGTGCGGGCCGCCAGGATGGGCGCGCCGGCCATGCCTTGCGCGCCGCCGATGACGGCCACGCTGCCGTAGCTGCCCTTGTGCGTGTTCTGCCGGCGCGGCTGCAACTGGCGGGCGAACAGGTGCAGGCCGCCCAGCTGGGCCCTGGCGGGCGGCAGCAGCGATGGGTCGATGGCCAGCGCCGCCACTTCCACTTCACCCGCATAGTCGCGGCCATTTGCCGTGTGCAGGCCCGGCTTGTCGCCGATGAAGGTGAGCGTATGCGTGGCGCGGATGGCGACGCCGTCGATGGCGCCCGTGTCCGCATGCAGGCCGCTGGGCACGTCGAGCGCCAGCACGGGGCAATCGAGCTTGTTGACCAGCTGCGCCATGTCGCGGCATTCGCCGTCCAGGGGGCGCGAGGCGCCGATGCCGAACAGGCCATCGATGACGAGGTGCCAGGGCGCGGCGCCCACGGCGGCCGACGCCATGGACGTTGCCGCGTCCATGAAGCGCGCGGCGCTGTTGCGGGCGCGGCTCAGGGCCTGTTCGCGTTCGGGCGACGTGGCCGCTGCTTCGGGCGCCAGCCATATCAGCACCTCGGTGCCGCTGGCGGCCAGGTGCGCGGCCGCTTCCAGCGCATCGCCGCCATTGTCGCCGGGGCCGGCCAGCACCAGCACGCGCCGGTGGCCCGCGTCGCCGTCTTCCTGCCCGTGCAGCAGCTTCAGGGCGGCACTGGCGGCGGCCTGGCCCGCGCGCTGCATCAGCAGCCCTTGCGGCAGGCCGCGCAGGGCGGCTTGTTCGATGGCGCGCAGTTCGGCGATGGCGTACAGCGGTGTTGCGGAGTCGATCAGTGTCATGGCGCGTGTTCCGTTAGTCAGCATGCCTTCAACATAAGGCCGAAGCGGGCGAAAGGCAAGGCGCGCACGCCTGAAACGCGCCCCTGTTTGGCGGCTACAATAGCCATCTCACATAGTGGAGCTCAACACATGGACTGGCAATTCTGGATCGACCGGGGCGGCACCTTTACGGACATCGTGGCGCGCCGTCCTGACGGCAGCCTGGCCACGCACAAGCTGCTGTCGGAAAACCCGGGCCAGTACCGCGACGCGGCGCTGGCCGGCATGCGCCAGCTGATGGGCCTTGCGCCCGGCGCGCCCCTATCAGTGGAACGGGTGGGCGCCATCAAGATGGGCACGACGGTCGCCACCAATGCGCTGCTCGAACGCAAGGGCGAGCCGACCGTGCTGGCCATCACGCGGGGTTTCCGCGACGCCTTGCGCATCGCCTACCAGAACCGCCCGCAGCTGTTTGCGCGCCAGATCATCTTGCCCGAACTGCTGTACGGCGACGTGATTGAAATCAATGAAAGAGTGGGCGCCCATGGCGAGGTGGTCACGCCGCTCGACGAGACGGCCGCCCGGGCCGCGCTGGAACAGGCTTACGCGCGCGGCGTGCGCGCCATCGCCATCGTGCTGATGCACGGCTACCGCCATCACGCGCACGAGGCGCGGCTGGCCCAGCTGGCGCGCGAGGCCGGTTTTACGCAGGTGTCCGTGTCGCACGAGGTCAGCCCCATGATGAAACTGGTGGCGCGCGGCGACACCACGGTGGTCGACGCCTATCTGTCTCCCATCCTGCGCCGCTACGTCGACCAGCTGGCAATGGAGCTGCCCGGCGTGCACCTGCAATTCATGCAGTCGAACGGCGGCTTGACGGATGCGCGCGCCTTCCAGGGCAAGGACAGCATCCTGTCCGGCCCCGCCGGCGGTATCGTCGGCATGGTGCGCGCCAGCGCGCTGGCCGGCTTCGACAAGGTCATCGGCTTCGACATGGGCGGCACGTCCACCGACGTGTCGCACTACGCGGGCGAATTCGAGCGCGTGTTCGAGACGCAGATCGCTGGCGTGCGCATGCGCGCACCGATGATGAGCATCCACACGGTGGCGGCGGGCGGCGGCTCCATCCTGCATTTCGACGGCGCCCGCTACAAGGTGGGGCCGGACAGCGCGGGCGCCAATCCCGGCCCCGCCAGCTACCGGCGCGGCGGCCCGCTGGCCGTCACCGACTGCAACGTCATGCTGGGCAAGCTGCAGCCCGCCTTCTTCCCCCGTGTCTTCGGCCCCGGCGCCGATGAGGCGCTGGACACGGCCACCGTGCGTACCCAGTTCGAAGCGCTGGCGCGCACGGTAGATAGCACGCCGGAGCAGGTGGCCGAAGGCTATGTCGCCATCGCCGTGGGCAATATGGCCAACGCCATCAAGCAGATTTCCGTGCAGCGGGGCCACGACGTCACCGACTATGCGCTCACCAGCTTTGGCGGCGCGGGCGGCCAGCATGCCTGTCTGGTGGCCGATGCGCTGGGCATGCGCACGGTCTTCATCCACAGCCTGGCGGGCGTGATGTCGGCCTACGGCATGGGCCTGGCCGACCAGAGCGCCATGCGCGAGCGGGCCATCGAGGCGGCACTGGGCGTGGACCTGGCGGGCGATTTCGCGGCCCTGGGCGAACTGGCGCGGCGCGACTTGCTGCGCCAGGGCGTGGCGGGGGAGCGCATCGCGCTCGTGCATCGCGTGCACCTGCGCTATGAAGGCACGGATACGGCCCTCGTCGTGCTGTCCGATACGCTGGCCGGCATGCAGGCGCAGTTCGAAGCGGCGTACAAAAAGCGCTTTTCGTTCCTGATGCCGGCGCGCGCGCTGATCGTCGAAGCCATTTCCGTGGAAGCCATCGGCGCCTCCGATGCGCCGGAACCGGCCGCGCCCGCGTATGCGTCCCGTGAAGGCGCACTGGCGCCCGTGCAGACGGTGGCCATGTACTGCGCCGGCGCGTGGCGCGACAGCGGCCTGTATGGGGCGGACAGCCTGCGTCCCGGCGACGCCATCGATGGCCCGGCCATCGTCAGCGACGCCAACGCCACCACCGTCATCGAACCGGGCTGGCGCGCGGAAGTGACGGCGCACGGCCATTTGATCTTGCGCAGAGTCGTCGCCGTGCGGAGCGTGTCGCCATCGGGACGAATGCCGATCCCGTCATGCTGGAAATTTTCAATAATCTGTTCATGTCGATCGCAGAGCAGATGGGCCTGCGCCTGCAGAATACGGCCCATTCCGTCAACATCAAGGAGCGGCTCGATTTCAGCTGCGCCATCTTCGACGCCCAAGGCCAGCTGATCGCCAACGCGCCGCACATGCCCGTGCACCTGGGCTCGATGGGCGAGAGCATCCGCACCGTCATGACGCGCAATGCGGGCGCCATGCGGCCCGGCGACGTGTACATGCTGAACGACCCGTACCACGGCGGCACGCACTTGCCCGACGTGACGGTGATTTCTCCCGTGTTTGACGAAAACGGCGCTGCCATCCTGTTTTACGTGGGTTCGCGCGGCCACCATGCGGACATCGGCGGCACGACACCAGGCTCGATGCCGCCCGACTCCACGCGCATCGAGGAAGAGGGTGTGTTGATCGATAATTTCAAGCTGGTCGACGGCGCCACGGGCGCGATGCGCGAAGATGCAACCCTGGCCTTGCTGGCGGGCGCCAGCTGGCCGGCGCGCAATCCGCAGCAGAATGTGGCCGATTTGCGCGCCCAGGTGGCGGCCAACCAGAAGGGGGCCGAAGAACTGCGCAAGATGGTGGCGCATTTCGGCATCGAGGTCGTGCAAGCCTACATGGGCCATGTGCAGGACAACGCCGAGGAAGCCGTGCGCCGGGTCATCACCACCCTGAAGGATGGCAGCTACGCGCTGAACCTGGACAACGGCGCGCAGATCAAGGTGGCGGTTTCGGTCGACGTGGCTGCACGCAGCGCCGTCATCGACTTCACGGGCACGTCCGCCCAGCTGCCGAACAATTTCAATGCGCCGTCCGCCGTCTGCATGGCGGCCGTGCTGTACGTGTTCCGCACCCTGGTCGACGACGAGATACCGCTGAACGCGGGCTGTCTGAAGCCTTTGACCGTGATCATCCCGCCCGGCTCCATGCTCAATCCGCAGTACCCGGCCTCCGTTGTGTCGGGCAACGTGGAAACCTCGACCTGCATCACCAACGCCCTGTACGGCGCGCTGGGCGCGATGGCCGCCTCGCAGGGCACGATGAACAATTTCACGTTCGGCAGCGAGAAATACCAGTACTACGAGACGATTTCGGGCGGATCGGGCGCCGGCCCCGGTTTCGACGGCACGGACGTGGTGCAGACGAACATGACCAATTCGCGCCTGACGGACCCGGAAATCCTCGAGTGGCGCTTCCCCGTGCGGCTCGACAGCTACAGCATCCGTGCCGGTTCCGGCGGGGCGGGGCGCTGGCATGGCGGCAATGGCGGCGTGCGCCGCGTGCGCTTTCTGGAACCCATGACGGCGGCGATTTTGTCGAACAACCGCATTATTCCCCCGTTCGGCATGGACGGCGGCGAGGCGGGCGCGCTGGGGCGCAACTACGTCGAGCGCGTGGACGGCACGGTGGAACAGCTGGCGCACATCGGCAAGACCGATATGTGCCCCGGCGACGTGTTCGTCATCGAGACGCCTGGCGGGGGCGGTTACGGCAAGTTGGAGTAAGCCGTGCCGGCGCCGCTCAGTTGCGCCCGCACCTGGCCCACGTCGCGCATGGGGGCGCGGCCGAACTGGCGGCTGTATTCGCGGCTGAATTGCGATTCGCTGGCGTAGCCGACCCGGTAGCCGGCCGTGCCGGCGTCGATCTGCTCGACCAGCATCAAGCGCCGCGCTTCCTGCAGGCGCAGCAGCTTCTGGTACTGCATCGGCGTCATGGCCGTAATCGCCTTGAAGTGGTGGTGCAGCGACGACATGCTCATGTTCGCCATGCCGGCCAGGTGCTCGATGCGCAGCGGCTGCGCGTAATGGTGCCTGATCCAGTCGATGGCTTGCGCCACCTGGTGCGACTGGCTGCTGGCCAGCGCCATGTGGCGCAAACGCGCGCCCACGGGGCCATTGAGCAGGCGATACGTCAGCTCGCGGCGGATCAGGGGCGCCAGCGCGGCGATTTCGCCCGGCTTGTCGAGCAGGCGCACGAGGCGCAGCATGGCGTCGAGCAGCTCGGGCGAGACGTCGCTGACGGAAATGCCGCGCGTGGCGGGCAGGCTCTTCTGCTGCGCCGCGCCACCCGCGCTGCCTGCGCTTTCGCCGTCGAGCAGCGCCGCCACGTCGGCGATGTCGATGCCCAGCACCACGCACAGGTGCGGCTGTTCCTCGCTCGCCTGCGCCACGCGCACCTGCACGGGCAGGTCGACGGACGTCAGCAGGTACTGCATGCGGCTGTAGTGGAAGGTTTCGCTGCCCAGGGTGACGTCCTTCGCGCCCTGCGCGATGATGGCCACGCTGGGGCGCGCCGCGTGGAACAGCGATTCCGTGACGGACGACTGGCGGTGGAACGTCAGGTTGGCGATGGCCGTCGCATAGTCGCCGTTGCGCGGCGCGTGGCGGCTGATCAGGGCGGCGATTTCATCTTGCGGGGGAATTGGTGCGGGCATGGTGCGGTAGGCGTCAGGCGAGGAGGGCGGGGCTTGATCTTACGCAGATTTGGAGGATCGTGCAAAGGTCTTGCAGGATCGCGGTAACGGACACCGGGCATCTGGGGCACACTTGTGCAATCGCATGCACGGCACGCGTTCCCCGCCACACACCTATAGATACAGGAGTTTTCATGACCACCATCGCCAAAGGCTACGCCGCATTCGGCCCGACTTCCGCACTGCAACCATTCACGTTCGAGCGCCGCGCCCCGCGCGAAGACGACGTGGCCATCTCGATCAAATACTGCGGCGTGTGCCATTCCGACATCCACCAGGCGCGCGACGAATGGGGCGGCGCCGCCTTCCCCATGGTGCCCGGCCATGAAATCGCCGGCGTCGTCACGGCCGTCGGCGCCAATGTGAGCAAGTTCAAGGTGGGCGACCACGTGGGCGTGGGCTGCTTCGTCGATTCCTGCACCACCTGCAAGACGCGCAACGTGGATCTGGAACAGTACATGCCAGGCCGATCCAGACCTACAACGGCCTGGAAGCGGACGGCAAGACGGCCACGCAGGGCGGCTACTCGGACAGCATCGTCGTCAAGGAAGGCTATGTGCTGTCGATTCCCGACAACCTGCCGCTGGACGCCGCCGCGCCGCTGCTGTGCGCCGGCATCACCCTGTATTCGCCGCTGAACCACTGGAAGGCAGGTCCTGGCAAGCAGGTCGCCATCCTGGGCATGGGCGGCCTGGGCCACATGGGCGTCAAAATCGCCCACGCCATGGGCGCCGAAGTGACGGTGCTGAGCCAGACCCTGTCGAAGCGCGAAGACGGCCTGCGCCTGGGCGCCGACCACTACTACGCCACCAATGACGCGGAAACGTTCAGCAAACTGGCCGGCACGTTTGATCTGATCATCTGCACCGTGGGCGCTTCCATCGACTGGAACCAGTACATCAACCTGCTGAAAGTGGACGGCAACATGGTCATCGTCGGCATCCCGGACGGCGCCGTGCCGCCCGTGAACGCCTTCGGCCTGGTGGGCGCGCGCCGCAGCCTGTCCGGCTCCATGATCGGCTCGATCAAGGAAACCCAGGAAATGCTGGATTTCTGCGGCAAGCACAATATCGTGTCGGACATCGAGATCATCCGCATCCAGGATATCAATGAGGCGTTCGAGCGCGTGGTCAAGAGCGATGTGCGCTATCGCTTCGTCATCGATATGGCCTCTTTGTAACGCTCGAGAAAAAGCCCAGGGCGTTGTTGCCGCGTCTCGCCGTACATTCGTACTGTCTTCGACGCGGCGCCTAGCCCTGGGCCTTTTTCGAGCGTTCCATGAACGCTACCCGAAAAGCCAGGACCGGATTCGGTTCGCCAGACTTTCCCCATTCCCGCCAAAAATCAAGCTCCTGCATCAATTTTTCTTTCCTTGCGTCAAAAATCGGCATAAAATGAAACCGTACAGTACAGTTTCACTGCGTAGATTTAAAAAATCAGCCATCCCCGGCGTGTTGGCCTGGGCAGGGGAGGCGTCATGGATAAAAAATGGACACTTCAGTAAATAAAGGCGCGCCGGCGATCCCGGCGGTCTTCAGGGGCAAGCGGCTTGCCCTGACGGTTTTCGGTATCTTTCTTGGCTTTTCCGGCCTGGCCCTGGCGGCGGGCGGCATCGAACTCATTACCCTCGGCGGTTCCTGGTACTACCTGCTGGCAGGTCTCGGCTTGCTATTGGCCGGCGTGCTGTATTGGCGCCGCAAACCGCTGGCCAGTGCCGTCATCGCGGTGCTGGTTGTTGCCACCCTGGTCTGGGCCGTGTGGGAAACCGGCTTCGCTTTCTGGCCCATGGTGCCGCGCCTGGCGCCCTTCCTCGTCATCGGCCTGGTGGCCGCCGTGCTGCATCCGTGGCTGGCCGGTCGCAGGCACAATGGGCAGTCGCGCGGTTTCGCGGCCCTGTTCGCCGTCGTGCTGGCAGCTGGTTTCGCCTCGATGTTCAAGCCGCATGGCGGCGTGACGGACGCGACGACGCAGCCGCAGCAGGATGCCGTGACGGCGATCAATGACGGCAGCGCCAATTGGGCGCATTATGCAAATGGGCCGAAGGGCACGCGCTTCGCGCCGTACACGCAGATCGACAAGGCCAACGTCGACCAGCTGCAAGTGGCGTGGACCTACCGCTCGGGCGAACTGGCTGAAGGCGCGTCCGAATCGCAAAACACGCCGCTGCAGATCGGCGATACCATCTATACGTGTACGCCGACCAGCAAGGTCATCGCGCTCGACGCGGACACGGGCAAGCAGCGCTGGATCTTCGATCCCAAGCCGGTCAATACCAAAACGTGGAACCGCTGCCGCGGCGTGGGCTACTACGAGCCGGCGAAAGTGACAAAGCCGTTCCAGTTCGAGGGCATGCAGGCGGCCGGCGCGCCGCAAGCGGGCGCCTGCGCCAGGCGCATCGTGCAAGTGACCATGGATGCGCGCCTGATTCAGATCGACGCGCAGACGGGCAAGCAGTGCGAAGGCTTCGGCGACAAGGGTTCCGTCGACCTCACCGTCGGCCTGGGCAAGGTCAAGATGAACGTGCCGTACTACGCCTACACGTCCGCGCCGACGGTGGCGCGCAACCTGATCATCCTGGGCGGCTGGGTCTTCGACGGCCGCTCCACCGACGAACCGTCCGGCGTCGTGCGTGCCTACAGCGCCGATACGGGCGAACTGGTATGGGCCTGGGACCTCGGCAATCCCGCCATCACCAAGCTGCCGCCGGAAGGGCAGACCTACACGCGCAGCACGCCGAACATGTGGTCGGCGCCCGCTTTTGATGATGCACTGGGCCTGGTCTACCTGCCGACGGGGAACGAGCAGCCCGATTTCTGGGGCGGCAAGCGTCCGCCGCTGACGGAGAAGTATTCGTCGGCCATCGTCGCCCTCGACATGGCCACGGGCCGCGAGCGCTGGACGTATCAAACCGTCCACCACGATATCTGGGATTACGACGTGGCTGCGCAGCCGGCCCTGTACGACGTCCCACGGCAAGGGCGGCAAGATTCCCGCGCTGGTGCAGCTGACCAAGCGGGGCCAGATATTCATGCTGGACCGCCGCACGGGCAAGCCGATCGCCGAAGTCACGGAAAAAGCCGTGCCGCAGGAGCACGCGGCCGGCGACTGGGTGGCCAAAACGCAGCCATATTCGACCGGCATGCCGGCCCTCGGCGCGGAAACGCTGACGGAGCGCGACATGTGGGGCGCCACCTTCTTCGACCAGCTGGCGTGCCGCATCAGCTTCCGCAAGCTCAATTACCAGGGCGAGTTCACGGCGCCGAGCACCCGCGAAACCTTGATCTATCCGGGCTACTACGGCGGCTTCAACTGGGGCGGCGCGGCCGTCGATGAAAGCAATGGCTATATGTTCGTCAACGATATCCGCATGCCGCAAGTGGTCAGGCTGGTGCCGCGCGACACCGTGGACGTGGCCAAGCTGACGGCTGGCCACGGCGTGGGCAGCACCTATCCGATGGATGGCACGCCCTTCGTCATCGACCACAAGGCCTTCAATTCGCCGCTGGGCATACCGTGCCAAAGCCCGCCGTGGGGCGTGTTCGCCGCCATCGACCTGAAAACGCGCACCAAAGTGTGGGAGCGTCCGGCTGGCACGGTGCAGGACGCCGTCATTAACGGCGTGCGCGCGCGCCTGCCCATCCCGCTGGGCATGCCCACCCTGGGCGGCGGCGTGAGCACGGCGTCGGGCCTGGTGTTTTATGCGGGCACGCAGGATTATTATCTGCGTGCCATGGATATCGCCACCGGCCGCGAAGTATGGAAGGCGCGCATGCCCGTCGGTTCGCAAGGCACGCCGATGACGTATGTGTCGCCCACGTCGGGCCGCCAGTACGTGGTGGTGGTGGCGGGCGGCGCCCGCCAGAGCCCGGACCGGGGAGATTACGTGATAGCATACGCGCTTCCCAGGACACAGTAAGAGTTTGCTTCATGCCCCAGTTGCGCACCGTTCCAGCTTCCCCGAGTACCCGAAGCGAGGAGCGGCGGCGCAAGCTGCTGGTGGCGGCGGCGGACCTCTTCCTCGCCTCCGGCTATGACGGCGTCAGCATGGACGCCATCGTGGCCGAGGCGGGCGGCTCGAAAGCCACGGCCTACCGTTATTTCGGCAGCAAGCAGGAACTGCTGGTGGCCGTGGTGGAATACCTGTGCGCCGACTTCATCATCGCGCTGCGCCGGCTCGATACGTCGCAGGTCGGCCTGGAACAGGGCTTGCAGCTGATCCTCGATGAACTGGTGGCTGTCGTCACCAGCCCCCGCCACGTAGACTTTTATCGCCTCGTCGTCACGGGTGCGGCCGCCGTGCCGGCCGTGGGCCAGACCTGGTACGAACACGGCCCGCAAGTGTGGCACGCATTGATATTGCGCCTGCTGGAGCAGCAGCGCGCCCATGGCCGTATCGCGCCCGACACCGCGCTTTCCAACCTGCCGCAAATCCTGTTCGACGCCGTCTTTTCGCACCTGACCACGCGCACCGTCATGCTGGGACAGGGCGGCGATGCCGCCACGTTCCGGCCCTTGATTGCGGAGCTGATCGAGCTGGTGGTGGCGCGGGTGGAACGCAAGGCGGAGTCGGCCCGATAGGGCCGTAATCCGGGAATAGTCTGTTGGCCGGTGGTCTCAGGGATTTGTGCGCCGGAGCTTTTCCAGTTCTTCAGTCGCGTGGCGGTTGCCTGGATCCAGGGCCAATACCCTGGCATAGCCGGCGCGGGCGCCTTCGCGGTCTCCCGATGCAAGCAGGGCTTCAGCCAGGCTGTCGTGGACGTTATGGCTAAGGGGATAGGCTGCCGCATTCCAGCGGAAGACCTGGATGGCAGCTTCCGGCTGGTTCTTGCGCAACAGGCTATAGCCAAAAGCGTTGAGTGCGGATTCGCTCACATCGTATGTTGCGGACTCGCGTGCTCCCAGGCGGAGGTAGGCGGCACGCATTGCATCCAGGCCCTCGCGAAACAAGATGGGACTGAGGGCAGCCTGCAGGCTGCGTCGCGGCAAGGCCACCGGCTTGCCGTGCACAAGGTCCGCAATGTCTCTTGCCATCGCGACCACCGTCGCTCCCTGCCAGGCATTGTCAAGAATGACGATCGCCACCTGATCGGATAGCGAGCGCACAAATATGCTCTGGTAGCCAGGGACGCTTCCCGTATGCAGGACAACGGGAAGTGGCGTATCTTTTCGTACGGCCCAGTCCTCGACCTCCCAGCCGTAACCATAGCCCTTGCCCCTGTTGGTGAACATTTCGCGCTGGGACGTCTGCTTGAGCAGGCGGCCGCCGGCCAGCGCAGCGTCAAAGCGCACCAGGTCGAGCGCCGTCGCATACAGGCCGGCCGCGGAATAAGATACGGATGGATCGATATAGGGGGGCATCACGCGCGTGCCATCGTCGGTCTGCACGGTTCCCTGTGCAAGTTTCGCGATAATTGCGCGGCCATCGAAGACGCCGCTGTCCTGCATGCCCGCCGGCGCAAAGACATATTGTTCATATTCTCGGCATAGCTTTTCCCGGTGGCCGCTTCAACTATCATTCCGAGCAAGTAATAGCCGTTGTTGTTGTAGCGCCAGGTCCCGGGTTCGCTTGCCAGTGCGCCAGGAATCCATTCGTTTGCGAATTCTTTGGGCGTGTAATGACGGCGCGCGTCCTTGCTCCAGAATGGATCGGTGTAGCGGGATGGCAGATCGGCCAGGCCGGACGTATGCGCCAGCAGTTGTCGCACCGTTATTTTCCCTGCGGCAGTACCTGCATACGCCGCCGGGAGGTAGATGCCGACGGTTTCATCGAGGTTGATACGGCCAAGCTCCGCGAGCCGCATGACCAGGGTCGCAGTGAGCGGCTTGCTGAGCGAACCGATACGAAAGACGCTATCGTCGGTGACGGCTACCTTCCAGGCCGGCTGCGCGATGCCAAAAGCGGCCTGGTAGATGGGCTGGCCATCGCGCGCGACCAGCACGACCCCGCTAAAGTCGCGCTGTTGAGCGTAAGCGCGAACGAGTTCGTCAAGCGTGCTTGCCTTGACATTGACAGCGGCGCTCAAGGCGAATACGAGCGCAGCTATCAGACCTATCTTCTTTTGCATTGTTTCCCCTTGTTTGGCAGCGTGCTACCCGCCGCTCATGATAAAGGCTTAACAATACGCTGTGATTTTTCACCGCTTGACAGGCATGCGACGGACCGCCCGAAAAGAGGTGCAGAACGCACACTGGCCAGATATATGGCGTGGGTCTATTGCGCAATTGCGTAGGGCAGCTTCTGGCCGCTATGTTAACGTGATGCCGCCAAGGGGCGGATGATATAGTGGCGGGAATGTATACACTGAAAGAAACTGCCATGAAAAACGACGCAACCGCGCGCCCGCCCGCCAGCCAGGCACCTGCCAGGCTCAGTAAAGGGGACTTCGTCACCGCATTGCGCAAACTGCTGCAAGAAGAGGGAAAGGCCGGCAAGACCAGCGTGGACGTGCGCGCTGCGAACCTGCACACCGACGTTGGCGTGTATCCGGCGCGCGGCCACTCGATGCCGACCTGTTGCACGGTGATGTATGAAGAGATGCAGCCCGGTGACGAGATACTGCTGACGCCAGCCGGCGGGAAGGGGCCTACGCTGCTGGTACGGTACAAATTGCCGCGCTGACAATCGCGAATCAAAAGTTTTCAAAATAGAATAATTTTAGATAAGTCCTTATGTAAATAGTGCTACCATGGTTCCATGAAACCTGGACTCGGCACACAATTACGACATCTCATCGAACTGCTGGACGGCGCGGTCGAGCAAGCCTATGTGGAAGCGGGGCTCGATTACCGGCCGCGCTACACGCCGGTGATGCGCGTGCTGGCCGAGCAGCCAAGCGCCACCATCGGCGAGCTGGCGGCCGTGGCCGGCCTCACGCAGCCGGCCGCCACGCAGACGGTGGCCTTGATGGTGAAAAAGGGCCTGTTGACGGTGGCCGCCGGCGGCGCGGACGGCCGGCAGCGCGTGGTGCGCCTCAGCGCCGATGGCGAAACGCTGCTGCCGCGCCTGCGCGTGTGCTGGCAGGCGACCAAATCCGCGGCCGACAGCCTCGATGCGGAACTGGCGTTTCCCTTGTCCGCCTGCCTCGAACAGGCGATCGCCGTACTCGAGACGCGCTCCTTCGGCGCGCGCATCCGCGACGCCAATTTGCGGCGGCACCCTGACGAAACCCCCGAATGATGCAAGCACGCCTGACTGAACGCCGATTCGATGACGTTCCCAGGCGGGGGCGCATTGCGCACATTTTTTTTCCACAGCTATCAAACGTTTCGTAGCTTCGTAGTCCAACCTGGAGGAATGTATGTCAGGCAGAAAGAAGTTTGTCGCAGCAGCCGTATTGGGCACCTTGTTGTCGTTGCATGCCTTCGCGGCGGAGGACACGCCGTTGAACGCGTCCGCTCGCGCTGCGATCGTGCAGACGCTGGTCACGAAAATGAACGCGAATTACATCGAGCCTGCGGTGGCTGAACGGGTCGGCAGTGCGATCGCCAGGAAAAATGCCGAAGGCGGCTATGCGAGCGCCGCCAACGTGAAGGCGTTCAGTGCGGCGCTGGCGCAGGACTTGCGCGAATTGAGCGCTGACTTGCATTTCGGCACGGCGGTTTATCCAGGTTTGCGCGAGCGCAGTGGCACCGCCGAACTGCCCAGCCGCGCCAAGATGGACGAATGGCGCGAGCAAACCGCGCGGCGCGGCTATGACATCGAGAAGATCGAACGCCTTCCCGGCAACGTCGGCTACATCGAGCTGCGCGGCTTCGGCGGCCCGGAATACGTCGCCGCGGCGTACACGGCGGCGATGTCGCTCATGGCGGGAACGGATGCGCTGATCCTCGACCTGCGCCGCAACGGCGGCGGCAGCCCGGCCAGCGTGGCTTACCTGATGAGTCATTTCTTCCCGCTCGGCGACGAGCGTCACCTGATCGACATGTACGATCGCCCGACCGATACGACGCGGCAGTTCTGGACCGTGAAGACGGTCGCACAGCGTTACGACAAGCCCGTGTACGTGCTGACCTCGGCCCGCACGTTTTCCGCCGGAGAGGATTTCTCGTATGGCATCCAGGCGCAGAAGCGCGGCACGTTGGTCGGGGAAACCACGGGCGGCGGCTCCAATCCCGTGAGCTGGTACAACCTGGGGCAGGACATCATCGTCTCGATCCCGACCGCGCGCGCGACCAATGCCGTCACCAAAACCAATTGGGAGCACGTCGGCGTGAAACCGGACATCGCCGTGCCCGCGGCGCAGGCGCTGCAGGCGGCGCATGTCGCCATCCTGCGCACGCTGGTGTCATCGGCCAAGGAGGGCAACGAGCGCCAGGAACTGCAGCGCGTGCTGGCAATGGCGGAAAAAGGGGAGTCCGACAAGCCGGTCTACACGCTCAGAGGGGAGCGTTGATACAAGCCACCGAACGTGCCCGCGAAGAAGCGCGCGCCGCTCGCTAATCCGACCTGCGTGACTGACCTGCGCGTTTTTGACGCCAACGCACGTCACGACGCCTCTGAAAACCGTAGCGAGCAAGCCCAATGTCGGGTTGAGTAGCGCAGCCGTACTTTAGTACGGTGAGCAACGCCGACCCGAGAGTGGGCTGCGCAGCAGGTTTGCAGTGCGTCCCTCAAATCAAGTAGCAATACCATACTTGTGCTGCGTGGCCTCATACTGCTGCTTCAAGGACTCCAGCTGCGGATGCCTGGGGTCGATTTTGCGGATCACTTGCATCTGGTGCTGCGCCTGTTCGGCCAGCGGGGCTTCCCAGCCCAGCATGTTGAGCTGGCGCAAAATGGCCTCGACGGAGGCGAACAGCACGGGCAGGTTGCCCGGCGTCTTGCGCAGGGCCTGGCGCAGCACGAAGACTGCCCCCTTGAGCTCGCCGCTTTCCGACTTGCTGGCCGCATCCTGCATCAGTTCCTGCACCTGGTGCGTGATCTGCTGGCCCATGCCTTGCGCCAGATCATGCCGTCCCGCTTTTTCAAACACACGTCCACGGCCGCTTCCATCGTCACGTCGCTGTCGGCCTCGTTGACGAGCTTCATCATGACCTCGGACGCGGCCTGTTCCAGGTTGTTCTTCAGGCAGCTTTGCACGAGGCCCACCTTGAGCTGGGTCGACAGGCCGCGCGCGTCGTCCAGGGCGGCGGCGGCCAGCTGCAGTTCGGTGGCGGCGGCGATGTCGTTGCCCGACAATTCATGCAGCATGGCGGCCGAGATGGCGCGGCACGCTTCCACGTTGGCGCCGCCGCGCAGCGAGCGCTCCATGTCGCGCAGCACGCCGCTCGCCTGCGGCGCATCGCCCTTTTTTACCAGCGTTCTGACCAGGTTGACGTGGTCTTCCGGGTCGCGGAATTCGGAATACTTCGCCTTCGTCACCACCTGTTTATATGCCCGTTCGGCCGCGCCGATGTCGCCCGTGTCGTAGGCGATGCCGCCCAGGTGGCGCAAGCGGCGCACCATGTGCGGTGAAATGGCCACGGCGTCCTCGAGGATTTTCTTGGCCTGCACCTGCTGGCCCATGGCTTCATGGTTTTGCGCCAGCAAGTCGTAGGCGGCCATGAAGCGGGGATAGGCTTCCACCAGTTCCAGCAGCGCGTCCTGCGCTTCTTCGTGGCGCTGCTGTTCGAACAGGGTGCGCGCCAGGCCCAGGTGGGCCCAGGCCATGGGCCGCGTGGCCAGCATGTCGGCGTACAGCTGTTCCGCTTCCTTCCATTCGTCCAGGGCGAGGTGCAGTTCGGCGCGCAGGCGGGCGAAATCGGCGGCCAGGCGCGGGTGCTGCAGTTCGGCCGCGCGGCAGCTTTTCACGGCTTCGCGCAAGTCGCCCTTGTCGATCAGCTGATAGGTGGGCAGGAAAATGGCGCGCCGCTCAATGGCGCGGGCGATGCGCCCGCTCAGCACGTCGACGGTGAACGGTTTCAATATGTAGTCGGACGGGGTCAGCTCGGCCGCACTGATCACCTTGCTGTGGATGGCTTCCGAGGTCAGCATGATGAAGATCGTCCACAGGCCGATCAGCTTGTGATGGCGCAAGTCTTCCAGCAATTGCTGGCCATCCTGGCCGTCCGTGCCGCTGCCAAGGTCGTATTCGCACAGGATGATGTCGAACGGTTTCTTCGTCAGCAAGCGGATGGCCGTGCCGGAATTGACGGCATATTCCACCTTGGTGATGGCCGCCTGGTTCAGCATATTGTGCAGATTGCCCCGCATGCTGGGGTTCGGGTCGACGATCAGGACAGATAAGTCGCTAGTTTCTGGCATTGTTCAGCTCTCGTTCATCTGTTCGGTCATTTGCGGGAACTCTTCTTATATGTATCTGCCTGGCGGCAATATTTTTTATCAGCATACTGCAAAGCCGGGCGACACTGCCAGCAAAATGCATGCAATCGGGCGCGGGGCAGGGCGTCATGTGCCTCCGCTGGCGCCCGGCGTTGTATTTCATGGTGCCGCCAGCCTGCGCGCGGGTGCCGGCGCCGCATAATTCAGCAAATAGTTGACTAGCATGATAGTATCCTAATTACAACTAATGTTGGATGCCGCGCAATCCCGCGGCCAGGCATGCGCAAGGCTGTACCGGGCGCTTTCTTCTTTCTGGTGTCGATACCCGTATGCGCATTCCTGACCTTTCCTCCCTGCGGCGCATCGCCGTCCCCCTGGCATTCGGCGGCAACAGCGAACAGCAGCACACGTATTTCGCGGAATTGCACCGGGTCGGCATGGTCACGCAGTTGCTGGGCATCATCGCCTTCAGCCTGACCTGGCTGCTGATGCCGGCGCCGTATCATCCGAACCAGGCGCACGCCGTGCTGGCGCTGCTGGGCATGTTGACGAGCCTGGTGGTGCGCTACCGCTGCACCACCTTGCCCGTGCTGACCATTACGGGTGCCTGCGCCGTGCTGACCCTCACTTTTGGCTTGCGCACCATGGCCGACGCCATCGATCACGCCAGCTTCTGGGTCTTGCCCGTGGGCGTCTTCATGACCCTGGCCATCGCTTCCATCTTCAACGGCGGCCTCAGCTACCTGGCCGTGGTGGCCGGCGTGTGGTGGAACGTGGGCCACGGCCTGTATCCCGTGAATGCGGGCTTGCCCGACCAGTCGTGGGCGCCGCTGATGATCGCCGTCAGCGTGCTGTTCGGACTGGCGCTGAATGTCAGTTTCAGCCTATTGCGTTTACGCAACTATCACTCCAAGGTGGAATTGACGCGGCTGGCCTTCCAGGACAGCCTGACGGGCTTGAGCAACCGCCGCATGTTCACGCAGCGCGCCCAGCAGATGCATGGCGCGCCGCAGGGCGGCATGCTGCACTTCCTGATGATCGATATCGACGATTTCAAGATCATCAACGACCAGCAGGGCCACGACGCGGGCGACGAGGTGCTGGTGCGCACGGCCGCCATCATCGCCGGCAAGGCGCAAGGCCATCTGTGCGGGCGCCTGGGCGGCGAGGAATTCGGCATCGTCTACGCGGGCAGCCGCGAGGATGCGGGCGCCTTTGCCGGCGCCCTGGTCGAGGCCGTCAGCCAGGCTTTCCATACGGCACAATTCGTCTCGATCAGCGTGGGCGTGGCCGAGCTGGACCGGGGCAGGGAACTGGGCCACAGCTACCGGCTGGCCGACGAAGCGCTGTACCTGGCCAAGCGGCAAGGCAAGAACCGCTACGTGATCGCCTGATGCTCGCTCGCGCGGGCTGGTTGTTGCAAGTTGGCAAAAACTGCCGGTTTCAGGGGCAAAATGGCCCGGAAGCCATAAGTTCCGGTCATAAAGCAGGGGTAAAACGGGTATAATGCGCGCAAAGGAAATTTGCCGTAC
Source organism: Janthinobacterium sp. TPC_1 (assembly GCF_056037845.1). Taxonomy (NCBI): domain Bacteria; kingdom Pseudomonadati; phylum Pseudomonadota; class Betaproteobacteria; order Burkholderiales; family Oxalobacteraceae; genus Janthinobacterium; species Janthinobacterium sp. TPC_1. The sequence goes on from NZ_CP195157.1 coordinate 4,638,022, forward strand.
GAAAGATATTGTCATACCTACCTTTAACCCGCAGCCACGCTGCATCAACCACCTTCCAATCATGTTGATACTGCCGGGTTCCAATGCCCTGTCCCATTTCCGTAGCCACCGTCTGTTAAGCCAACTGCAAGCCGTCTCGCCTGCGATTGTTGCCGTACAAGCACGCTATGTCCATTTCATCGATGCCAGCGCGCCTCTCAGCAACGACGACAGCACGCGCCTTGGCGCCTTGCTGACGTACGGCGAGCCGGCCCACGCTGACAATACGGAAGGCGCTGCCGAAGAATTCTTCGTCATCCCCCGTTTCGGCACGATTTCGCCGTGGGCTTCGAAAGCCACCGACATCGCGCACAACTGCGGCATGGCGCACATCAAGCGCGTCGAACGCGGCGTCGCTTTCCGCATCAACCTGAAATCGGGCATCCTGGGCAGCGCCATTGGCGCCGGGAAATTGTCGGACGAGCAAGTACAGGCCGTGGCCGACCTGCTGCACGACCGCATGACGGAATCCGTGCTGCGCAGCGCCGACGACGCCAAGGACCTGTTCCGCACCCTGGAAGCGCGTCCGCTGGAATCGATCGACTTGCTGGGGCAGGGCAAGCGCGCGCTGGAAACGGCGAACACGGAACTGGGCCTGGCGATGTCGGAAGACGAAATCGACTACCTGGACGCCGCCTTCACCAAGGCCGGCCGCAACCCGACGGACGTGGAACTGATGATGTTCGCGCAGGCGAACAGCGAGCATTGCCGCCACAAGATCTTCAACGCCGACTGGACCATCGACGGCGTGGCGCAGCCCAAGTCGCTGTTCGGCATGATCAAGAATACGCATGAACTGCAGCCGAAGGGCACCGTCGTCGCCTACAGCGACAACTCGTCCATCATGGAAGGCGCCACCGTGTCGCGCTTCTACCCGCGCGGCGCCAGCCACGAATACGCGGCTTCGACGGAACTGACGCACACGCTGATGAAGGTGGAAACGCATAACCACCCGACGGCCATTTCCCCATTCCCTGGCGCCTCCACGGGCGCGGGCGGCGAAATCCGCGACGAAGGCGCGACGGGCCGCGGCGCCAAGCCGAAGGCTGGCCTGACCGGTTTCACCGTATCGAATTTGTCGCTGCCGGACGCCGTGCGCAGCTGGGAAACGGCCGCTTCCGTGACGGCGCCGCTGCCTCGCGCATTGATGCAGATGATGCAGATCAATACGGCAAGCCGGAGCGCATCGCGTCGCCGCTGCAGATCATGATCGAAGGCCCGCTGGGCGGCGCCGCGTTCTCGAACGAATTCGGCCGTCCTGTACTGGGCGGCTACTTCCGCACGTATGAGCAGAACGTGGGCACGGACAAAGACGCCGTGTTCGGCTACCACAAGCCCATCATGATCGCGGGCGGCATCGGCAATATCTCGGCGCAGCACACGCACAAGAACGACATCCCCGTCGGCAGCCTGCTGGTGCAGCTCGGTGGCCCGGGCATGCGCATCGGCATGGGCGGCAGCGCCGCCTCGTCGATGACCACCGGCAGCAACACGGCCGACCTGGACTTCGACTCCGTCCAGCGCGGCAATCCGGAAATGGAACGCCGTGCCCAGGAAGTCATCAACGCCTGCTGGCAAATGGGCGCGGACAACCCGATCATCTCCATCCACGACGTGGGTGCGGGCGGCTTGTCGAACGCTTTCCCGGAAATCACCAACGACGCCAAGCGCGGCGCGATTTTCGACCTGCGCAAGATCCCGCTGGAAGAATCGGGCATGGCGCCGAAGGAAATCTGGAGCAATGAGTCGCAGGAACGCTACGTCCTGGCCATCGCGCCGGAAAGCCTGCCATTATTCAAAGCCATGTGCGAACGCGAACGCTGCCTGTTCGCCGCCGTGGGCGTGGCCACCGAAGAGCGTCAACTGAAACTGATCGATCCGGAACTCGGTAACGAGCCGGTCGACATGCCGATGGACGTCTTGCTGGGCAAGCCGCCGAAGATGCAGCGCGACGTGGTCCACGTGGCCAACGATTTCCCGGCGATTGACCTGACGGGCATGGACCTGGTTGATGTAGCGCAAAAAGTGCTGCTGCTGCCGACCGTGGCCGACAAATCGTTCCTGATCACCATCGGCGACCGCAGCGTGGGCGGCATGACCGTGCGCGACCAGATGGTGGGACCATGGCAAGTGCCGGTGGCCGATTGCGCCGTCACCACCATGAGTTTCGAAGGTTATCTGGGCGAAGCGATGGCCATGGGCGAACGCACGCCGCTGGCCGTCATCGACGCGGCAGCTTCCGGCCGCATGGCCGTGGGCGAAGCCGTCACCAACATCGCCGCCGCCGCGATTGCCGACATTTCCGACATCAAGCTGTCCGCCAACTGGATGGCCGCCTGCGGCCAGCCTGGCCAGGACGCGGCCCTGTACGACACGGTGAAAGCCGTCGGCATGGACCTGTGCCCGGCGCTGGGCATCAGCATCCCCGTCGGCAAGGATTCGCTGTCGATGCGCACGACGTGGAAAGACGAGGGCACGGGCGCGGCGAAATCCGTCACCTCGCCGGTATCGCTGATCGTTTCCTCGTTCGCGCCAGTGACGGACGTGCGCAAGTCGCTCACGCCGCAGCTGAAGACGGACCAGGGCGACACGTCCTTGATCTTGATCGACCTGGGCCGCGGCAAGAACCGCCTGGCGCCTCGGCCCTGGCGCAAGTCATGGGGCAGCTGGGCAACGAGACGCCGGACGTGGACAGCGCGGAAGACCTGAAAGGCTTCTTCGCCGCCATCCAAAAGCTCAACAGCGACGACAAGCTGCTGGCCTACCATGACCGTTCGGACGGCGGCCTGTACGCCACCCTGACGGAAATGGCCTTCGCCGGCCATACGGGCATGTCCGTCAACCTGGACATGCTGACCATGGAAGGCGAGCATTCGAGCGACTGGGGCGACGCCAAGAACTGGACGGGCCAGGTAGCGGAACGCCGCAACGAACTGACCCTGCGGGCCTTGTTCAGCGAAGAGCTGGGCGCCGTGATCCAGGTGCGCGCGGAAGAGAAGTCGCTCGTCATGGACGTGCTGCGCACCTTCAACCTGGGCGCCTGCAGCCATATCATCGGCAAATTGAACGACCGCGACGTCATCGAATTCACGCGCGACGCCAAGCTGGTCTACACCCAGCCGCGCGCGGACCTGCACCGCCTGTGGAGCGAAACGAGCTGGCGCATCGCCCGCCTGCGCGACAATCCGGCCTGCGCGGACGCCGAATACGACCGCCTGCTGGACGTGCAAGACCCGGGCATGTCGCCGATCGTCACGTTTGACCAGAACGACAACATCGCCGCGCCATTCATCGCCACCGGCGTGCGTCCGCGTGTCGCCATCCTGCGCGAGCAGGGCGTCAACTCGCACATCGAGACGGCCTACGTGATGCACCAGGCAGGCTTCACGGCCGTCGACGTGCACATGAGCGACCTGATCGCGGGCCGCGTGAAGCTGGACGACTTCCAGGGCGTCATCGCCGTGGGCGGCTTCTCGTACGGCGACGTGCTGGGCGCGGGCGAAGGCTGGGCGAAGACGATTCTGTTCAACGCCAGCCTGGCGGAACAGTTCGCGCGCTTCTTCAACCGCACGGACAGTTTTGGTTTGGGTATCTGCAACGGCTGCCAGATGATGAGCAACCTGAAATCGATCATCCCCGGCGCCCACGCCTGGCCGAAATTCACGCGCAACAAGTCGGAGAAATTCGAAGGCCGCTTTGCCATGGTCGAAGTGATGGATTCCCCATCGATCTTCTTCAACGGCATGGCCGGCACCCAGGCCGGCATCGCCATCGCCCACGGCGAAGGCTACGCCGACTTCTCGCAAACGGGCGACATCACCCAGGTCACCAAAGCCATGCGCTTCGTCGACAACAAGGGCGCCGCCACGGAAGCGTATCCATACAACCCGAACGGCTCGCCGGAAGGCATCACCTCCGTCACCACGCCAGACGGCCGCTTTACAGTGTTAATGCCGCACGCGGAGCGCGTGTTCCGCAGCGTCCAGCAGTCGTATCACCCTGAAGCATGGGGCGAGGATTCGCCGTGGATGCGCATGTTCAGGAATGCACGGAAGTTTGTGGGGTAATTAGGTTGCTTGCAGGGCAGCGTTCTGGTTCTGGACGCTGTTGCTGGGGTAGGAATGAGAAAGCCGCTGTCGGGAGACAGCGGCTTTTTGTTTAAAAATGATTTTTGATTTTAGCTAATGAAGATCTTAAATTGCATTGCATATTTTGAAATTATGAGCAATGATTGAAAAGTGTATTTCTACTTGAAGTATGATTCTGGTATTGATCAGGTGAAAATTATGAAGGTATTTTTGGATGACTTGCGCGTTACGCCAAGTGGGTGGGTACGAACCTACTGGCCAGACGAAGTTTTTGATCTTTTGGAGACGGGGCAGGTTGAAGAACTTAGTCTAGATCATGATCTTGGAGATGAGGTTCGTGGTACAGGATATGATGTAATACTTTGGATTGAAGAGGCAGTTGCTCTGAGAGGATTTATTCCACCGAAAATAATTGTGCATTCTGCAAACTTGTCAGCGCGTGTGAAAATGGTGGCAGGCATTCAATCCATTGAAAAACTGTTCGAAGACAGAGTGGTTTAAAGTCTCTAGATGAAATTTTGCATTGATAATAGATGTCTTATGCGCATAGTAGCTGTCTGGTGCGCTATTGTGGTAAATTTTTTGTTCATAATTTTTAGACTCGAGCTAAACGGCGTAGCGTACCACGATAGCTGATGACAAAATGATCTGTAGGCAAGGATTTCGTATAGAATATTTTGCTATCAATTCCTTCTCGTTCTGAAAGTTCGCAGCGCTTGCGGAGATCTCTGAGTAATCCTCGTCCAACAACTTGTCCGTCACTTGGATAGGACATACGCATAACTCTAACTCTCTTCTTCTCAGTTCTTAAACCTAGCCAAGTACTTTTTTCTTCATACTTTACTACATCAACGGTATTGTTATGTAGATCCTCGAGGTGGTAGCCGTGCGCTTGCAGTATGGTCCTTAGTTCTCTAAAGGTTACTAAGCGTTCGCCATTTTCTACACGTCGCGTTCTTTTTCTCATCCATTGGGCCATCTGTTGAACCTCTCCATCGGATACATCTGTCGCCCCTTTGACTGTTGTAGTGGAAAAGCGATGACTCGCGATATCCAACATAAATTGATAAAGTTCGGAATGTGAGACATCTTCTTTGAATGTCAAATCATTCTTATCTAGGTGGCATAGCATAGCTACCAAACTCGTTCTTTTGTTTCCGTTGTGAAAGGGGTGGTTGGAACAAATTCCATAGGTAAGTGATGCTGCATTTAATATTGCAGAATCATACTTCATTTTATTTCCAAATCCTGTGTGCTGTCTGGAAATTGCTGACTCCAATAGGTGTTCTGATTTTATTCCGGAAGGACTAATGGGGTCTTCCGCAAGTTCAAAATCAGCAGTTAAAATCTCATGGATGGTTTTTACATCCTCAGTTCCTAGCATTGAAATCATGATATAAGTCTTTTTAGATTTTAATTTGTATTTTTTTAAATATTTTTTTAATAAATTTAACTTCCTACAGTTTTGTCGCCACCCCCACAATCACCACCGCCGACGGCACCAGCAAAAACTGCGCAATCAGCGTCCCCGCCAATCTGCTCCCCACCAGCCATACCACCGCCCGTCTGAACTGCGATTCTTCGATCTTTCCTTCGATGACGTCATCCGTCATGCCCGACATGTGCGGGTCGATGAAGACGGCCATCATGATGGTGGCGCCGCCGTTGATGATTGATGAAAGCGTGCTGGAGGTGACGCGCACGCTGGGGTCGAGCACGCCTGCGTACAACGCCGCGAAGACGCCTACCGTCCACAGGGCCGTGGCGATGACGTTCATGGCTGTCATGGAAATAGATACGCCGGATTTTTGGCGCAGGCCCGTGACGTTGGCGGGCTTGGGCAGGCTGGCGGAGGTCTTGAGGTAGGACAAGCCGCCCTTGAAGACGGCGTGCAGCAGCAGTTTCGGCACCGACCTGTGTACCTGGAAATGCTCGACGGCGCGGCAAAAGGCGCGCTGGAAGGTGGGGATCAGGATGGCGCCCAGTAGCGTCGCCAGGCTGGCGGAGCACAGCAGCCAGCGGAAGTCCAGCAATAGCGTGCCGGCGGCAACATGCTGGTCGATGCCCGTTTCCACGCGCTTGGCCAGGAATGGCCCGAGGAAGGAGTTCGACGTGCGCGACAGCAGCATCAGAATGCTGAACAGGGCCAGCGAGACGGCGATGCGCCGGGTGCGGATGCCGGCGATGCGCACGGAGTAGGCTAGGGTGCCGATGAGGTGGATGATGAACGTCAGTGCGCAAACCAACAGCAATTGCTTGTCCATCACAACCTTGCAGTAAAGAAAATGTAATTCCATGCTGCCATGAAGTTACTTATTTTTCAACTGCAAAGAAGTTAATTTTCGTGTTAATTGGGTTTCGTGGTGTTTTGTGTGTTTGTAGGCAGTCGGCTGTCTTTCACCCCAAGGCAGAAACTGGGGGCAGACCCTACAGGGGTAATGTCCCCCAATGGGGGACATTACGATCACGAAGTGACTGACCCCGGCCCTTGCTCTGGGTTTTGCCATGCTTTCATCGGAGGCAAGGCTTGTTCCCGCCGCTTGCAATTCAGGCATGCGCCCTCAGTTGGGTGGGAGTGGCAACGTAGAGCGCTGCCGCACCCACACCATCCCGGAGGTACACCATGAGTTTCGATTCCTTTTTGTCCAAACTGAAGACCAAGGCAAGCGAACTGAAAACCGAGGCCTTGAAGTACAAGAACAAGGATTTCCTGAACGCCGCGATGGCGGGCTCGGCCCTGATCGCCATGGCCGACGGCAGCGTCAGTGCGGAAGAGAAGCAGAAGATGGTGAAGTTTATTGAAAGCAATGACGCGCTATCGGTGTTTACCACCAGCGATGTCATCAAGGCTTTCCAGGAATATGTCGGCCAGCTGGAATTCGACAAGGATATCGGCGAAGCCAAGGCCTATCAGGCGCTGGGCAAGATGAAGTCGAATGTGGAGGCGTCGCGCCTGCTGGTGCGCATGATCATCGCCGTCGCTTCGTCGGACGGCAATTTCGACGCCAACGAGCAGCGCGTGGCCAGCAAGATCGCGCGCGAGCTGGGCTTGACTCCGGCGGAGTTCGAGTTGCAGTAAAGCCGGGCCAGCCGGCTCCGGCTGGCTTAACTCTTGTCCCACCACGGCGGCGTGCCCGACGACCACGGGCACGCCATGTCCACTTCGCTGATCCTGTAGCGGATTTCGATCACCTGGCCGGGGCTGAAGGGACCGCGTTTCCAGTCGCCGGAATCAAAGACGTAGCCTTTGCCCTTGATGCAAAGACTGGTCGGATTGTTGCCGATCGGGCCGGTCGAGTGCAGGGTGACGCGCACTTCGCCGTTGGCGTCCAGCGGGGCGTCGCCGCCCGTGAACAGTGCATCCGAGCCGACGTCGCAGACAGTGGTGCTGCCTATCTTGCTGCAGCGTTTGATATACGTTTGCTGGCGCGCCTGGGCCAGGTAATCGTCATGCCGCATCGGCTTGCCATCGTCATAGGTAAAGCGCAGGATGACTGGCGTGGGCTCGCTGGCAGGATGGCGCGTGGTGCTGGTGCAGGCGGCGCTGACCAGGGCCAGCAGGGGCCAGGCCAGCAGGCGCAGGCCGCGGCGCAGCAGGGATCGGGATTGACTGCCGGATGGATGCTGCATGGGGCGTTGCCATTTGTCTCATGAACGGGGCGCCGATCATAGCATGCGAAGGCGGCGGCTCCGCTAGGACGCGCCGCGATTCAATTCCTGCAGCACTTTCTTGCACAACACCCCATAGCCCACGCCCGTGCCGCGCTTGTGTGCGGCCAGGTCGTAGCCGGCGCTGATGTCGTCCCACGCCACGCTGCCGGGCAGGGGGCGCAGCTTGTCGTCCAGATCCATCTCGAAATGAATGAAGTGGCCGTCGGCGCTCAGCAGCTTGCCGTAGACGGCGGGCATGCCGGGCCAGGCCAGTTGCAGGTCGAGCATGAGGGCCGCCTCAAGCGCCACGCCATGGCTGGCCGCGCACTGGCGCAAGGCGTCCGGCAAGGGGCGGGCGCGCCACCAGGCCGCCGTCTGCTTGATGGCGGCCTGGGTCAGGGCGTTTTGCTGTTGCACGGAATACTGCTTGCTCATGGCTGCCACCCATGCGGCATGCGGTTTGCCGCCCTAGCGCGATGCCAGGCTCATGCTTTGCACGTGGGCAGGCACGATGCCGCCGCTGGCCATTTTTTCGGCCGGCACGACCATCCGTACTTCGCCGCCCACGCTGCCATCGTCGCGCAGGTCGATGCGCATGGCCAGTTGCTGGTCGAGCGCCACGAAGCTGTTGCTGCCGCTGGCGACGATCTGGTGTTCTTCCTGGTCATCGATGCGTGCATACATGATGGCGCCGATGTTGCCCGCATTGCGCAGGTAGAGCACTTGTCCGTTCGACAGCTCATAGCCGCCGCGGAACGGGGCAAACGTTTCCGCACTCATGAAATGTTTGTGTGCCGGCAGTTCGATCGTCTGCAGGCGTCCGCCTGGAACGACGACGGTCTGGCTGTCGGGGAGCGTTTGCGCATTTGCCAGCAGGGCGCAGACGCCCAGGGTGCCGGCGAGGATCCATGTTTTCATTTTTTTACCCATCCTTGAATTGTGGTGCCGTCCGCTGCCGGCGCGGCGATGTGCTTGCCAGGGAAACCGAACCGGCTCGTCCGCGCGTGCTGCTGTCACTATGACAAGGCGCGGCCTGCCGGTCTTGCCAGTGTAGTCAGGCAATATGCACCGCGCATCATCCGATCGGATGACACGGACTCAGGCATCGAGGATGGCCAGGTGCGCCGTTGCGCCGTGGATCAGGGCGATCAGCTCGCCCTGGCGCCGCGTATCCGTCTTTAAATAGGTGTGGTGCAGGTGCGTCTTGACGGTGTTGACGCTGATGCCGCCGCGCGCGGCGATTTCCTCGATGGTGGCCCCTTGCGCCAGCGCCTTGCCCACTTGCGCTTCGGCTTGCGTCAAGTCAAACAGCTGCCGCAAGGCCGGGACGGACGTGCACGTTTTTGTGGGGTCGCGCGCGATCAGCAGTGCGCACGTGGGCTGGCAATCGGCAAGCGCGGTGACGGTCAGGGCCAGCGGCGCTTGCTGCCTGCGCGCCAGGCGCAGCGACTGGCATTGTGCCGCGCCACCGGCGCCGGCGATCACCAGGCGCACGGCGCGCACCAGGGCGGGCGGGGCGGCGTGTTCCAGTTGCGCCGCATGCAGCGCATGTCCGGCGGGGGTGGCGAAGCGCAGCGCGAGGTTGGCATCGAGCACCAGCACGGCGGCGCCCATGGCGTCGAGCGCCGCCAGCGCGCAGTGGCTGGCCAGCTGCGCCTCGCGCAGGCGCTGCTGCAGGCACAGCGCGCGTTGCAGATGCGGCAGCAGTTCCTGCCATTGCTGGCCGCTCAGGCCAGCGCTGTCGAGCTGCGGCCAGTCGCCCGCGCCGCAGGCCGAGTCGTACATGGCGGCGATCAGTTTGCCCACATCCGCCGTTGCCGTACCTGTGTCCATGCTTGCCCCCAATCCTGATGACATCAGTGTGCCGCAGGCGTGCAGGTGCGGAACTGGGTAAGGGCGGTCTTGCGCGGCGATCCGCCCCGCCTTTGTGGGGAGGGGCTGGTCGCAGCCATCTGTCCTGGGCAACTATCAAGATAGTACAAACGCTGCCCCACCGCAATGCGGCGCCGCCGATGCAATCGTGCTCCCGGATTAAACATTCCCCGATACAATAAAAAATTGTCAAAAATATAAACTCATGGCATGGGGCGGGAGTCGCATGCCATGCTGATCGAGGAAGTCATATGGCCAGCAGTATTTTTTCGATGAGACCGCTTCTCGCGGACAGAATTCAAGTTCCAGCAACGCAACGGTTTTCGTTGTCAAAGCACGCCGTTGCATTTCGGACAGGAGCTTGACACTTTCCCTTAACGCCCTGGCGAAACCGCTCTTGATGCGTTTCCCGAAGGGCATGTTCGTCCAGGTTGGCGAGAGGTATCATCATCAAGTTTGCTTATTGCAATGGCAGGCCAGGAGAGGCCGACACTGCAGCGGTCTTGCGCCGTATCACCACCGTATCAGCGATCTTGTCATGCCACCCCTGCTTGCGCGAGTCCTTGCCAATCCAAAAGAACCCCAGGTAAAGCGGTAGCGCGGACAGGTAAGAACTGAGACAGCGTTTGACACACTGGCCGGCAGAAGGCTTGTTGCCCGTCTTCGCATCGACAATGATCGCGCCGATGGCCATCTTGCCAGGTGTTGTAGACAAGGTAATCCAAAACGCCAATTGAATCAGTGGCGGCATGACACATGAAATCATGAAGTGGGCCGGGCCACGGAACAAGGAATCTGTCGAAAAGTAGCTTCGGCCATATATGGCTATCAGCATCGGCATGATGATAATCAGCAAGAGCAAGGTGTCGATCAACGTCGCGCCAACGCGCGGCCAAAAGCCGACATAGTCCATTTCAGGATTCTGTTGCATTATTTTTCCAAAACGTCAGTAAATGGGCGGCCGCCAGCGTCGGGGCAGAATGGCGCAGTGTACGACCTTGTTGCTTTCATCGCAAGTTAGAGTTTTTTTGTCAGGAATTTGATAGCGCATGGTGCCATCCGCAGCAATCGGACGCATGGAAAACATATCCATAGGGTAAGCTTCGGGCCTAGGCTATTTCGCAACTCTATCAAAAGTACATGACATCCATAATGATCCCTGACGTCGCCCTGGTCGACAATACCGAACAACGCACGCCGCTGGTGCTCGTGCTGGACTGCTCCGGCAGCATGGCGGGCGAACCCGTCTCGCTGCTGAACGAAGGCCTGGCCTTGCTGGAACAGGAACTCAAGTCCGACGTGATCGCCGCCAAGCGCGTGCGCATCCTCGTGATTCAATACGGCGCGCACGATGAAGCCGTGGTGGCCAGCACCTGGTGCGACGCCATGGATTTCACGGCGCCCCGGCTTGAAGCAAACGGCACCACGCCGACCGGCGCGGCCGTGGAACTGGCCCTGGCGGAAATCGAGCAGGAAAAGCAGCGCTTCCGCCAGGCGGGCGTGGCGTACACGCGGCCGTGGCTGTTCCTGATGTCCGACGGCGAGCCGACCGATCCCTGGCTGCGCGGCGCCGAGCAGGCGCGCGCGGCCGAGCAGGCCAATAAAGTGGCAATCTTCCCCATCGCCGTGGGCGACAATGCGAATACCGGGACCCTGGGGCAGTTTTCCAGCCGTGGCGAGCGGGGCGTGAAGCAGCTGAAAGGCTTGCAGTTCCGCGAACTGTTCCTGTGGCTGAGCGCCAGCATGCAGGTGGTGTCGCAGTCGCGTCCCGGCGCGCAGGCGCAGCTGGCCTCGACGGACGGCTGGTCCGTCGTGAATACGTGAAAGCCCGCTGATCCATGACTGCGGTACACAATACCTGGCGCGTGTTCGGCGCCTCCGTCACGGGCAAGGCGCACCTGGATAAGGACATCCCTTGCCAGGATGCGCATGCGCACGCCGTCGTGAACGACGTTTTGGTGGCCATCGTCTGCGACGGCGCCGGTTCGGCCCGCCTCAGCGAGCAGGGCGCGCAGTTTGTTGCGGAGCAAACCGTGCAAGCGCTGGCCGGACGGCTGGAGCAGGGCGCCACCGTGCAGGATCTGCAGGACGGCGCGCTGGCGGGCACCCTGGCGCAGATCCGCGCCGCGCTGGACGACATCGCCCGCGCCGCCAACGCCACCCTCGATGACTACGCCTGCACGGTCGTCGGCGTGGTCATGGGGCAGGAGGCTGGCTTCTTCTTTCACCTGGGCGACGGCCTGGGCGTGGCGCAGCTGATGGACGGCGGCGAACTGATCTCGCTGCCCGCCAACGGTGAATACGCCAACGAAACCTATTTCATCAGCGGCGCGCGCTGGCGCGAACAGCTGCGTCTGCTTGCGATTCCGCAAGCCGTGCGCGGCGTCGTGCTGATGTCGGACGGCTGCATGCCCTTTGCCATGAGCAAGAACAATGCAGCGCTGTACGCGCCGTTCATGGATGCCGTGCAAGGCTATCTGCGCGCGGTCGACAGCGTGGAACTGGGCAATACGGCACTGGCGTCCACCCTGGCCGACCCGCGCACGCACCAGATCACGGGCGATGACAAGACCTTGCTGCTGGCCTTGCGCGCATGAGCCGGAAGCAGGGAGTCGCGCCCGGTCTGAGTCCGGGCGGCAAGATATGGCTGGATAAGGTTCGCAGCCTGGTACTGGGCAAACTCGTCAAGAGCGGCGGCGCGGGCAGCGTGTATCTGCTGCCCGGCGCGCCCGCGCAGGTGGCCAAGCTGTACCACCCGCACCTGGACCGGGCCGCCAACCGGCGCAAGCTCGAAGCGATGCTGGAATTGTCGCCCGAATTGCCCGACCAGCTGGAAAACGGCAAGCGCTACGTGCAGATCGCCTGGCCGCAAGCGGCCGTGTTCGACGACCAGGGCGGTTTTGCCGGTTTCGTCATGCCCCTGCTTGACATGGCGCAAACGGCCGAGCTGGAACAGATCATGCAGGAGCGGCAAGCGCGCGCGGCGGGCTTGCCCACGGGACTCGGTCCCAAGCTGACCCTGGCCGCCAACCTGGCCGCCGTCCTCGACGCGCTGCACCAGCAGCAGCATTACGTGGTCGACTTAAAACCCGTGAACCTGCGCTTTTACCGCGATTCGCTGTACATCGCCATGCTCGATTGCGACGGTTTCAGCATCCAGGGCCATGCGGAGCGTTTTCCTGCCGAGCAATTCACGGCCGACTACCTGGCGCCGGAATTCCAGCGCAAGGGCATGCCTGCGGGCACGGAAATGGCGCAAGACCGCTTTGCCCTGGCCGTCGTCATCTTCCAGTTGCTGAACTTCGGCATCCACCCGTACAGCGGGCGGCCCGGCAATGCGCAGGTGGCCACCGATATTCCCGGCCGCATCCGCGACGGTTATTACGCGTATGGCGTGAAGCGCCACAAGCTGCTGGCGCCGAACGCCACCAGCGGCCACGCGCTGATGCCGCCCGAGCTGCGCGCCATGTTCGACCGCGCGTTTTCCCAGTCGCCAAACGCCCAGCGGCCCTCGGCGGCCGACGGCCGACTGGGCGCAGTTGCTGCGCGGTTATGCGCAGCGCAGTGGCGGCAAGTTGGTCGTTTGCGCCGTGAATCCCGAACATCAGCATTTTGCGGGCCAGGGTTGCGCGGCCTGCGCGCGCGACAAGGTGATCGGCGCGGCCGCGCAAGCCTCGGCTCAGGCTGCGGCGCAGGCAAGGCAGGCGGCGCCGCAGCGTTCGCGCGCCTTGCCTGGCAAGCCGGCCCCGGCCCCGCAAGGGCAGTCCGCCGTGTCGGACACGGGCTGGGTGGTCATCATCATCCTGATCGTGGTCTTCGTGATCGGCTTTGCGATCTGGACCGCCGTACCGGCCGATGCGGAAAAGAAAACTGAGCAGCAAGCCACGACGGTGCCCGTAGCCGGGCTGGAACAGTTGGACTGGCATGCGCGCAAGGCCGGTGCATTGCAGCAGTCGGACGTGCGGCGCGCCGTGCGCAACTTGTCGCAAGCCATGGGCAAGGGCGACGATGCCGCCATCGGGCGGGGCTTGCAACTGCTGTACCGCAGCGAGCGGGAAAAGTCGTCAGGCTACAGCGGTGACCTGGCGCGCGCGCGCTTGCGCACCTCGATGATGGAAAGCATGGGCTGGCTGCCCGGCTACCAGTCCAGCCTGTCCGATACCTACCTCGACTTGCTGCAAGCCGATCCGCGCGACCACCTGGCTGCCGCGGCGCTGGCGCGCACGCACCTGAGCCTGAACGAGCCGCAAGCGGCGCGCCAATACTTCGAGCAAGCCGTGTGGGCCCGTCCGACCGATGGCGTGGCCTGGCTCGGCATCGCCGCCACGGCGCTGCTGCGTGGCGGGGGCGGCGAGCAGGATGCCGCCAACCTGGTGGCGCTGGCGCAAGTAACGGCGCAGCGCCATGCGGCGCAGAATGCCATGCCGGCCGAAGAAGGCGAAGCGGCCGACAACGGCGTCGAGCGCACGGCCAGCCGCATGGAGCGCGCGGCCAATATGCTGCGCCTGGTGCAGCCGGGCGCCTATCCGAAGCGCTGGGACAAGGCGCTGGCCGACGGCGCCTTGCTGGCAAAGAGGCTGGCAGCCTTGCCGGCGCCGCCAGACCAGGGCGCCAGCGTACAGCGCGACAGCATGGCCACCGTCGCCTACCGCGTGTTGAGTGAGGCGCAGGCCAGCGGCGAAAGCCGCCTGACCTTGTCCATCGCTGCCGATGGCAGCCTGACCGCTGCGCGGGCCGAGCAATTCATGGAGCCCATGCTCAACAAGGTCATCCTGGATAGCCTGAAGAGCTGGACTTTCAACCCGTCCGTGAAAAATGGACAATTCCAGGACGGCAAGGTTGACGTGCTGGTGCGCTACCGCAATGGCCGTGCCAGTTTCGTGCCTGCCGACGCGCCCGCCACGGCGGAAAATTAAAGGAAGAGCATGAAAATCAAGACCCTATGCGTGCTGCTTGGCGCTTCCCTGTTGTACTCGGGCATGGCGCAGGCGGACATCGTGCAGCGCCAGGTGCTGGCAAGCATGGCCGGCGACCCGACAGCGAAGGCGGCGATGTGTTCACTATCGCGGGCACGACGGCCTGCGGCGGCAGGCAGATCCGCATGGATGCGCGTTCAGTGAACCTGGACGAGGCGCCGTACGAGGCGCTGAAAGCCGAACTGGCCCGCCACATCCGCAGCAAGACGCCCATGCTCGTCACCGTGAAAAAATGCCCCGAGGATGCAAGCGTGCCCATCGTGCGCCAGATCGCCGCCTGCACGCCAGCCGTCTGCGCCGATGGCCGGGCGCGGCTGTACCTGCACGAAGGTTTCTACCCCATCGAGCAGGAAAACGCACCGAACGTGCTGTTGCTGCCCTTGCCGAAAGGCAAGCTGCCAGGCACGTGGAAGGTCGATATTTATAGCCTCGCCAGCCACAAGCTGCGCCTGAAGGGCCAGGTCAACAAGGCCGATTATGCCTCCGGCGAACTGGTGGGCGGCTATGTCACGTATTACCCGAATGGCAAGATCGAGAAACAGGTGGCGCAGGATGGGCAGGGGCGTCAGGACGGTGTTACCAGCCAGTATTTTGCGGATGGCACCCTGGAAAAGCGCGGCAACTGGCGCGACGGCTTGCCTGAAGGCGAACACCAGTTGTATCACGCCACGGGCAAGCTGCGCGAAACGAGCAGCTACCGCGATGGCAAGCAGCTGGACGGCTCCAAGCAGATATCGGCTGAAAATGGCAAGCCGAGCACGAGTTATGTACTGCGCGGCGGCAAGATCGAAGGCGAGATGCTCACGTATTTCCCTGATGGAAGTATTTCCAGCCGCTCCGCAATGAAGGAGGGGAAATACAATGGTTTGACGACAAACTATCACCCTGATGGCGCCGTGCGCGGCACCATGACCTTGCACAATGACTTGCCCACGGGCGAGGCGCTGGAATTCTATCCGGACGGTAAGGTGCAAAGCCGCCAGCAGTATGCCGACGATGGCGGCTTGCTGAGCCTGCAGCGCTACAGTCCGCAGGGCGTGCTGGTGCTGGAACGACGCTGGGATGCGCAATGGCGCGAGCAGGGCACATCGCGCTCGTGGTACGAAAGCGGCAAGCCCGAGCAATCGATCGAGTACGTGAATGACCGGCGCGACGGCTGGAGCCGCAGCTGGCACGAGGATGGCAGCCTGAAAAGCGAATGCCGTTATGTGGCCGGCAAGGCCCAGGGCGGCTGCGGCGAGGCGCCGCCGGCGCCGGAACTGCAGCGCAAGGAGCAGGCATGGCGCGCCTTGTGAAGCACGTGCTTGGCGCCATGCTGCTGTTGCCGGTGCTGGCCCAGGCTGAGATCGTGCAGCGGCAAGTGGTCAGCGCGATCCAGGCCGAGCCCGGCAAGGGCGGCGGCGACGTGCTGACCCTGGCCGGAGCCAGCGGCTGCGGCGGGCGCCAGGTGCGCATGGATGCCCGCTCGGTCGGGCTGGATGCGGCGCAATACGCGGCCATGAAGCAGCAGCTGGCGCCGTTGATACGCGAGGCGACGCCCTTGCTGATGCGCATCAGATCGTGTCCGGCACCCGGCGCAGCGCTCGCCATGCCCGAAGTCAGCAAGCTGGGCGGCTGCGAGCCGCAAGCGTGTGCCGATGGCAAGGCGCGGCTCTACCTGAACCACAACCTGTCGCGCGGCGAAGTGATGGAAGAGGCACGCTATGCGCTGATCCTGCCGTTGCCGCCCGGCAAGCTGCCCGGCACCTGGCAAGTCGAGATCTATCACGTGCGCGAAGGAGAGCCGAAGCGGCTGACGGGCCAGGTCGACGCCCCCGATTACCTGCGCGGCAAGCTGGTGGGCAATTACAGCATGTATTTCCCGCATGGACAGCTGGAAATGCTGGTGGAGCAGGACGGGCGCGGCGTGCAGGAAGGCGTGCAGACCCGCTATTACCCGGATGGCCAGGTTTCCATGCGCGGCAGCTGGCGCAATGGCGTGCAGGAAGGCGAAGAGCAGACTTATCACCAGAGTGGCAAGCTGATCGAGTCGCGCACCTACCGCAACGGCGCCCGTGCCGATGGCGTGATGGAAACGTTCGATGAAAACGGCAAGCTGCGCACGCGCATGACGCGGGTCAAGGGCGAGACGGACGGCGAGCTGCTGCTGTTCTATCCCGACGGCACCGTGGAAAGCCGCAGCCAGCATGTGAATGGCATCATGACGGGCCCCAGCACCGGCTATTTCCCGGATGGCAGGGTACGCAGCACGGTAAGCTATGTGGACGGCAAGCCCGCCGGCGACAGCGTCGAATATTATCCGGACGGCAAGGTCGCCAGCAAGCGCACGCACAGCGGCCACTACGTATTGCGCAGCGAGCAGCGCTTCAGCCAGGCCGGCGTATTGATCGTGGACAAACGGTGGAACGGGGGCGGCCGCGAGGAGGGCGCCTTGCGCTCGTGGTACGCCGATGGCAAGCCGAGGCAGCTGATCGAATACGTGAACGGCGAACGCCAGGGCTGGACGCGGCACTGGAGTGCAGACGGCAGCCTTGAAAGCGAGTGTCGCTATGTGGGCGGACGAGCCGCAAGGGGAGTGCACAGGCGCGTCGGCCAAGATGTCGTACACGGAGGATGGCATCGCGCCGCTGATACCGGAACCGTGAGCCGGGGGGGGGGGGCATTGCCGTTCGATCACTGATGCGTGGCCAGCCTTTTTGCCAGGCGTGTACAGGTTAATGCAGGGATACCGGATGGTGGATGGCATCCACGATTCGTCCGGTCGCGGCACCGTGCCGGTGGCGTCAAACACCGTTGCCAGCCCGGACTGAACCGTGGCGCATGGCTACTTGCGCCGAGCAGGGCCCTTTGTGGTCGGCTGCTTTTGCCCTATTGTGTTGAAAATGTCGAGCGGCAACCATTTCGGGATGTCTCAAATCTCCAAGCAGTCGGTGATCGTTCAATAGCGGCGGTTCTGGCCAGTCCAGGCTGGCAGGAATTCTATCTACAGGTCAACGTACCCGCGTTTTTCAACACAATAGGCCGGTTGCTGTCGTTGACAGCTCCCGCCCCAAACCGGAAGTTCAGCAAGCTTCTAAGCGATCATTCAGCCTGTAAATTTAGCCGCGCTCACGCTTTGGGCGGCGAGCTGACAAACTAATCAGTCCAAGCAGCTAACATCATCAAGAATCCAATTTCGGCGACCTTGCTGCCATTCAGAAAGCGAGTCAGGCGAAATGTAAGATGACCAATTCTCGATATATTCGGCGATGGCTGCCGACGTTTGGTCATTAGTACGTTCGAGGTACGACAAAGTCTCATTAAGCCCAGCGCCGATGAAATACCACCCATCTAGCTCACCAATGTCCTGATTAAGGTACTGCGCCCTCCATATATTCACCGTATCGCTTGGCTCTGCGCAGCAGTAAAGCAGAAATGCGCAGTGGTAGATACATTCGGAAAACGCCCCATTGTCCTTCACAGTTCCGTCCCACAGCGCATTCCGGAATGCAATCTCTTCATCGAAGAGACGAAGCAACAATTGCCGGAATTGCCGGAATTGCTGGGGTTTTCGATCAACGATGAATCCATACATCGCCAATCGGTCAGCAGGGTTTCGAAGACGCGCCGCCAAGGTGGTAGGTAATGCGCCAGTTTCCAAGACTTGGATGAGTTCGTGCTGGATGAGCTTCATTGTCAGCCTCCCGGTTGGTTCAGCTGTTCCTGTCGGTGTTCGCTGGAACAAAGTGTTGGGCGAAAATTTTAAGAAAACTTCCACCATGGCTGCGGTGCCGCAGTAGTATTTAAATGTCCGCTTCTGGCCGAAAGCGGAACTTCCCGAGACCATGTCTACCTCGGCCTCCTGTGTCAAACATTGTTGTTTTGTGTCTGACTTTAATAAGCGCGCTCCAGTGAGACTGCCGGATTAATCCACTGCATCGTTGAGCAGCGTATCCATTAGTGAAAAAGCGTGACCGCATCCGGCGCAACATGCGCTGCCAAACAGGAAAGGCAAGCGAAACGCGATGTCATCCAGCAATGGCAAAGCGTCCGCTTGCGCTTGCAACCAGGCAAAGGCGGCAAGGTGGGGTGAATTGTCGGCAGGGCCGGCAATCACCAGCAGCGTTTTCGCTGTTGGCGTAAAGACCGGATCCTCGGCGGCGACCGACAGCCCTTGCGCTACCGGCCACACATAGAGCTCTACGCCGCAGGCAGGGCATGCCAGGCAGAACTCCTCGTTGGCAAAGCCGCCCAGCACTCGCGCCACGCCGGCAAATCCGGCGAATGATGCGGCGGCCTTAAGCAGGTAGATGCCGCTCACCGTGTCCTCGACCTGCCGCAGGTCGGCGGTTGCCATGACGAGCGCGGCCGGGACTGCGGCATTAAAGGCCGCGACATAAGGGGATGCCTTCAATTCCTTGTCGAGGCCGGCGCTTTCATGAATCGACGCCGCCAGCGACAGCACGCCGGCGCGCAGGTCCGGCGATGTCACCGTCGCCGCCAGGGAAACCAGGTGCGGGAATGCGGCGACCGAAGCCGGATAAATCGAGCCCTGGTGACAAATATGGCCATACAAAATCGTCCAGGGCCTCGGCGTCGCCCCGCCGCAGGTCCTGCAGCAGCGCGGGAATTTTTTCAGCGCCGCCGTAACCATCCGTCAGGCTTGCCCATGCGGCAGAACGCAGATCGAGTGGCGTCGTTTCAGTCTGTTTTTCCATTGCATCAACTTAAACGATGGACGACAGGCAGTCAAGCCTGACGCTACGGGACCGTGTACTGCCCGGGGCCGGTCCAGGCGCTGATCCTAAACGGGCCGGTGATATGGCCTTGATCCCTGTAGTACGTTACCACCTCGGCCGACAAGGATTTCATAGGAAAGGGCTTGATATTCATAGACTTTCGCGTAGAGGGTTGCAACGGCCAGAACCGCCGCTGTTGAACGATCACCGACTGCTTGGGGTCTGAGACCTCCCGAAATTGTTGCCGCTCGACTTCTTCAACACGATAGGCCACTTGAATCCACCTCAAACTCCATACCTGTTCCGAGCAGCGGCCTCAAGCTCAGACTGGGGCAAGCCTGCTTGCCGCCAAAATGCAAAAAAATACTCCAATGTTTCGGCAGTAGCGCCACTATCCATGGGATGCAGGACGCAGATGGCCGTTCTTATTTTCAAGACGTCCGGCTTGTCCGATTGGTCACGCCCTTCGATTGCTCGCCAGAGGCGTACGCGCTCAGCGATGACTTCCTCAGCCGTCGCCGCACCGGTCATGTATCGATACGCCACCGCTGCTGCTGACCTGGCAACCGCAGGCAATTGCTCAGTCACACTTCCGATAGCCTCAATCATGAATCGCTGAGCTGAAGATTGTTCTGCAGGGTCATCCAGGTCCACCGCCGATGCAATCGCATCAAAAAGTTTCTTATTTAACATTTGCATGACGTTTCGGTGATTGCGCGATGCCTGCAGCGGGGGGGCCGCCTGTGGCAAATGGCGTTCCCCCAAGGCACAGACCGGGGTCCTACCCTCGGTACGACCCCGGACCTTGCATGGGTTCCATGGTGGAAGGGCCTGGCGGCTTACCTGTGCGGCGGCGTCAGCACGCTGGCTATCGCCTTCGGCAAGGTTTCCGGATAGTCTCGGCTGAAGTGTAGGCCACGGCTTTCACGGCGGGACAGGGCGCTGTTGACGATCATCGAGGCCACGTCGACGAGGTTGCGCAATTCCAATAAGTCGTGCGTGATGCGGAAGTTGCGGTAGTACTCGTCGATCTCTTCCTTCAGCAGGGCGATGCGGTGCTGGGCCCGCTCCAGGCGCTTGGTGGTGCGCACGATGCCCACGTAATTCCACATGAAGCGGCGCAGTTCGTCCCAGTTGTGGGAAATCACCACCTCTTCATCCGCATCCGTGACGCGGCTTTCATCCCAGTCGGGCAAATACGGCGTGCCCAGCTTTTCCTTGCTTTCGATATCCTGCGCGCAGGCGCGGCCGATGACGATGCATTCGAGCAATGAATTGCTCGCTAGGCGGTTCGCGCCATGCAGACCCGTGCAGGCCGTCTCGCCGACCGCATACAGGCCGGGCAGGTCGGCGCGGCCGGACAAATCCGTCACGACGCCGCCGCACGTGTAGTGGGCGGCCGGCACGATGGGAATCGGCTGCTTGGTGATGTCGATGCCCAGTTCCAGGCAGCGCGCGTAAATCGTGGGGAAGTGTTCGATGAGGAATTCGGCCGGTTTGTGGCTGATATCGAGGTGCACGTAGTCGAGGCCGCGTTTCTTGATCTCGAAGTCGATGGCGCGCGCCACCACGTCGCGCGGCGCCAGTTCGGCCCGCTCGTCGTGGGCCAGCATGAAGCGCGTGCCGGCGGCTGCGCCCGCTTCGGGCGGCAGTTTCAGCAAGCCGCCTTCGCCACGGATGGCTTCGGTGATCAGGAACGATTTTGCATACGGGTGGTACAAGCATGTCGGATGGAACTGGATGAATTCCATGTTCGACACGCGGCAGCCGGCGCGCCAGGCCATGGCGATGCCGTCGCCGCTGGCCGTGTCGGGGTTCGTTGTATATAAATACACTTTTCCGGCGCCGCCCGTGGCCAGCACGGTGTGCTCGGCGGCAAAGGTGTGCACCTTGCCCGTTTGCTCATCCTGCACGTACAGGCCGTGGCAATGCGGTTGCGCGTTGCGCTGGGCCGGCTTCATGCCCAGCTTGTCGGAGGTGATCAGGTCGATGGCGCAATGGTGTTCGAACAGGCTGATGTTCGGGTGGGCGCGCACCTTTTCTTCCAGGGTTACTTGCACGGCGTGCCCGGTGGCGTCGGCCGCGTGGATGATGCGGCGCTGGCTGTGGCCGCCTTCGCGTGTCAAATGAAAACCCAGCTCGGCCGAGGCGTCGCGCGTAAACGGCACGCCTTGCTCGATCAGCCATTCGATGGCTTCGCGGCCGTGCTCGACGATGTAGCGCGTGGCGCTCTCGTCGCACAGGCCGCCGCCCGCGATCAGGGTGTCTTCGATGTGCTGCTGGTGGCTGTCGCCGGAGTCCAGCACGGCCGCGATCCCGCCCTGCGCCCAGTTGCTGGCGCCGTCGAGCAGCGCGCGTTTGGAAATGATCGCGACGGTGCGCGTCTCAGCTAAATGCAGTGCAACCGATAAACCCGCCAGGCCACTGCCGACAATCGCTACATCAAATTTCATGACATTTATCTCTTTTAGGGGATGCATACTATATGCCATTTCCCCTCATTCGGTAATGTGTTGAGATAAATTCTGCAAGCGAAAGATAGCTGGGACCGTAGCTTGTGGCGCATCAATGTCTTCGCGGAACAGTTCGCCATCATGGCAAGACAGCAGCAGGCCGCCCCGTGCGCGGCGTGACGCTTTTTGCCGCAGGGGGGAACCATGATCCGCATCTTCAGCCATTATGTCTCGAAAACAGCGTTTATCCTGCTGTTGCTGGAAATCCTGATCCTGCTGCTGTCGGCCACCCTGACGTCCTTGCTGTGGCTGGTTGACGGCAGCCGCGTGCTGCGCGTGGGCGAGATTTACCTGTCGTCCGCGATCTTTGCGCTGGTCATCGTCTGAGCATGAGTGCGCTGGGCATGTACCAGCACCGCTCGCGCGAAGACATCCGCAACACCTTATTACGCATCCTGCCGTCGTTTGCGCTGGGTTTTGCCGTGCTCAGCGTGCTGATCCGCTTCGTCCCGTCCCTGCATTTCGGGCGCGGCAGCGTGCTGATCTTCGGCCTGGGCGCCATCGGCGTGCTGCTGGCGCGCCTGGTGGTGTTCAAATCCTCGCAATCGGCGCTGATGGAAGGCCGGCTGATCCTGGTGGGCGGCGGGGCGCTGGCGCGCGAATGCATGGACTTGGCGGCCAGCAAGATCGGTTTCCACCAGTTTACGGTGGTCGGCTGCATCGATGTGGCGGGCGAACAACGCTGCGTGCCGGCCTCGGCCTTGCTGCCGGCCGAACCGTCGCTGCTGGCCATGGCCCAGCGCCATGCGGCGCATGAAATCGTCGTCTCCGTCAGCGACCGGCGCAATGGCGCGTTTCCTGCCAAGCAATTGCTGGAATGCGCGCTGGGCGGCGTCAAGGTCATCGACGCGGCCACCTTCTTCGAGCGCGAAGCATGCCAGATCCGCATCGATTCCTTGCAACCGAGCTATCTGATCTATGGGGGCGGCTTCGACCAGAGCTTTTTCCGCGCCGCCTCGAAGCGCCTGTTCGACCTGGCCGCCAGCGGCGTCATCTGCCTGGCGGCGCTGCCCGTGATGCTGGTGACGGCGCTGTGCATCCGCCTGGAAGACGGCGGCCCCGTGTTTTATCAGCAAGAGCGGGTAGGGCGCGACGGCTTGCCCTTCAACGTGCTGAAATTTCGCAGCATGCGCTGCGATGCGGAGCGCGACGGCAAGCCCATCTGGGCGCTGGCCGACGATGCGCGCATCACGCGCGTGGGCAAGCTGATCCGCAAGCTGCGCATCGACGAGCTGCCGCAGATGCTCAATGTGTTTCGCGGCGAGATGAGTTTTGTCGGCCCCCGTCCCGAGCGCGCCTACTTTGTCGAGCAGTTGAAGCAGCAAAGTGCCGTACTACAACATTCGTCACAGCATCAAACCGGGCATCACGGGCCTGGCGCAGGTGCGCTACCAGTATGGCGCCTCCGTCGACGATGCCGTCAAGAAGCTGCAATACGATCTGTATTATGTAAAGAACAACAGCCTGTTCCTCGACTTGCTGATCTTGCTCGACACGGTGCAGGTCGTGCTGTTTGGCAAGGGCAGCCGATGATACGGGCGCAGTCGGACTGGCTGGCGGCGGCCGACGCGGCGGCGCTCAGCCATGGCCTGGCGTCGCTGGCCTTCTTCCTGCTGGCGCTGCTGCTCATCAGCAACTGGCGCGCGCGGCAGAACGTGCGCGCCTTGCTGGTGGCGTGCCTGGCGACGGGCGGCTGGGCCACGGGCACGGTGGTGCTGGTGCTGCTGGGGCAGCGCATTTCGCTGGCCGGCGATGCGCTCGAATTGCTGCGCACCCTGGCCTGGCTGGTGCTGGTGCTGCTGCTGATCGAACCGTCGCGGCCCCCGCTTGCGCCTGGTGCTGCTGGGCATCGTCCTCACGGCGCTGGCACCCGCCTTGTCCGCGCTGGCCTCGTGGTTGCTGGCGCTGCCTTTGCCGGCGCGCATCATCGCCAGCGTCAGCCGTTTGCTGCTGGCCGTGCTGGGCATGCTGCTGGTGGAGCAGTGGTACCGCAACACGCCGCCCCTGAAACGCTGGGGCATCAAGTTTGCCTGCCTGGGCGTGGGCGGCCTGTTCGCCTACGACTTTTATCTGTACAGCGACGCCTTGCTGTTTCTTGCGATCAACGACGACATCTGGGCCGCGCGCGGCATCGTCGACGCCCTGTGCGCGCCGCTGCTGGCCGTGTCGGCCGCGCGCAATCCGGGCTGGGCGCTGGGCTTGTCCGTCTCGCGCCAGATGCTGTACCGCTCGGCAGCCTTGCTCGGTTCGGCCATCTATCTGCTGGCCATGGCGGCCAGCGCCTACTACTTGCGCTATTTCGGCGGCACCTGGGGTTCCTTTATGCAGATGGCTTACCTGGGCGGCGCGGCCCTGCTGCTGGCCGGCGTGCTGTTTTCCGGCAGCCTGCGGGCCAAGCTCAAGGTGACCATCAATAAACATTTTTACAATGCCATCTTCGATTACCGCGAGGAATGGCTGCGTTTTACGCGCGCCTTGTCGGAAGACGGACCCGCCCTGGGCGAACGCACGATACAGGCCATGGCGCAACTGGTGGAAAGCCGCGCCGGCGCCTTGTGGATACTGCGCGAGCCTGGCCAGTTCGCCCCGGCCGCCAGCTGGAACTGGCCCCACAGCACGTGGAGCGAGCCGGCGTCCAGTCCCCTGTGCCAGTTCCTGGAGGAACGATTATGGGTGATCGACGTGCCCGACTGCCAGCGCGATCCCCGCCAGTACGGCGGCTTGCTGCTGCCGCCAGCGCTGCTGGCGCTGCCCGACGTGTGGCTGCTGGTGCCGCTGATGCTGCATGGCCAGCTGTTCGCCTTGGTGGCGCTGGCGCGGCCCCGCACGCGTATCGGCCTGAACTGGGAAATCCGCGACGTGCTGAAAATCGCCGGCAGCCAGGCCGCCAGCTACCTGGCGCACCGCGAATCGCTCGATACGCTCACGGTGTCGCGCCAGTTCGAGTCGTTCAACCGCATGTCCACCTTCATCGTGCACGACCTGAAAAACCTGGTATTTCAATTGTCGCTGCTATTGAGCAATGCGGAAAAGCACCGCGCCAATCCCGCCTTCCAGGAAGACATGCTGGGTACCTTGGACCATTCCGTGCAGAAAATGAAGACCTTGCTGCAGAAACTGGCGCGCGGCGAGGCGCCGGAAGCGCCGGCGCCGCTGCTGCTCGATAACCTGCTGCGCCAGGCCGTGGCGGCCAAGGCCAGCCTGGCGCCCGCGCCCCGGCTGGACATCGTCGATGGCGAACTGACGGTGCTGGCCAACCGCGCACGGCTGGAACGGGTGCTGGGCCACTTGATCCAGAACGCCATCGAGGCGACGGCCAGCGATGGCACGGTGGACGGTGGACGTGCGGCTGCGGCGCGAGCAGCGCACGGCCGTGATCGAGCTCGACGATACGGGGCAGGGCATGAGCGAACAGTTCATCCGCGAGCGCCTGTTCAAGCCGTTCGACACGACCAAGACGGCGGGCATGGGCATCGGCGTCTTCGAAAGCCGCGAATACCTGCGCGAAGTGGGCGGCAGCCTGGAAGTGCACAGCGAACCGCAAGTGGGCACGACGTTCCGCGTGATCCTGCCGCTGCATGCGGCATAGCAAAGGAGTGCCATGGGCAAACAGAAACTGCTGGTCATCGAAGACGACCCCGGCCTGCAAAAGCAGCTGCACTGGAGTTTCGACGGCTATGACGTCTTGCTGGCGGGCGAGCGCGAAACGGCGCTGGCGCTGGTGCGGCGCCACCAGCCGGCCGTCGTGACGATGGACCTGGGCTTGCCGCCCGACCCGGACGGCGCCACGGAAGGCCTGGCCACGCTGCAGCAAATCCTCGCGCTGGCGCCGGACACGAAGGTCATTATTCTGTCGGGCAACCAGGAGCGCGCGCATGCCTTGAAGGCCATCGCGCTGGGCGCCTACGATTTCCACCAGAAGCCGTTCGAGGCCGACATGCTGGGCCTGGTCATCGCCCGCGCGTTCTATCTGCACGCGATGCAGCAGGAAAACCGCCGCATGCTGCAGACGCAGGCCGATTCGCCGCTGGCCGGCATCGTCAGCCGCGACCCCGGCATGCTGAAACTGTGCCGCAGCGTGGAAAAGGTGGCGCCGTCGTCGGCCAGCGTCATGCTGCTGGGCGATTCGGGCAGCGGCAAGGAATTGATTGCGCGGGGCTTGCACGCGCTGTCGAGCCGCCATGCCCAGCGTTTTGTCGCCATCAATTGCGCGGCGATTCCCGAAAACCTGCTGGAAAGCGAGCTGTTCGGCTATGAGCGGGGGGCGTTTACGGGCGCGGCGCGGCAGACGCTGGGCAAGATCGAACTGGCCCACGGCGGCACCTTCTTTCTCGATGAAATCGGCGACATGCCGATGGCGCTGCAGGCGAAATTGCTGCGCTTCCTGCAGGAGCGGGTGATCGAAAGGGTGGGCGGGCGGGCCGAGATCGCCGTCGACGTGCGCATCGTTTGCGCCACGCACCAGGATCTGAAAGGGCTGGCGGAGCAGGGGCGTTTCCGCGAAGACTTGTATTACCGCCTCAGCGAAATCGTCCTGCGCATTCCACCGCTGCGCGAGCGGGCCGGCGATGCGGCCTTGCTGGCGCAGCATTTCAAGAACAAGTTCTGTGCCAGCGAAGGGCGCGGCAGCCTGCATTTCAGCGCCGGCGCGCTGCAGCTGATCGAAAGCTATGGCTGGCCCGGCAATGTGCGCGAAGTGGAAAACTGCATCAAGCGGGCCGTCATCATGAGCGACGGCCCGCAGATCGCCGCCGACGACCTGGGCTTGCCCGCCAGCGCCCAGGTCGCGCCCCCGGATGAGCCGCTGAACCTGCGCCAGGCCCGCGAAGGAGCCGAATACAAGGTGATGGTGCGGGCGCTGGCGCGGGCCGACGGCAATATCGCCAAGGCGGCGGAACTGCTGGGCGTGAGCCGGCCCACCCTGTACGACCTGATGAACCACCACGGCATCAAGTAGGCAGGCAGTGTATTAAAAATCAAGATTGTGTAAGGCGTCGCACATACGCTGGCGCCGCCGTGGCGCATCCTTGCCTCATCTACAACGAGGAGGCGCCATGAATGCGATCAGTTTATTGATGCAGGACCATAAGGCCGTGAAGGCCCTGTTTGCCCAATATGAAGGCTTGAGCGACCGCTCATTTGCCACCAAGAAAAAGCTGGCCGACCAGATCTGCCAGGAACTCACCGTGCACACGCAGCTGGAAGAGGAAATCTTCTATCCGGCCGTGCGCCGCCCCATCCACGATGGCGATCTGATGGATGAAGCGCTCGTCGAGCACGCGAGCGCCAAGGAACTCATCGCGCAGATCGAAGCGATGGATCCCGCTGACGACTTGTATGACGCCAAGGTCAAGGTCTTGTCCGAGCAGATCGAACACCACGTGGGCGAAGAAGAGGGCGACATGTTTCCCAAGGTACGCCAGACGGGCGTCGACCTCGATGCGCTGGGCCGCGAAATGGCCGCGCGCAAGGAACAGCTGACGGGCGTCGCCGCCTGAGCGCCATCAACATTGACAACCAAGGGAGTATTCCATGCAAGCTACGCAATTGTCCGTGTCGGACCTGAACAACCCGGGCGTGTCCTGGGGCGCCGTGCTGGCGGGCGCCGCCGCGGCGGCCGCCCTGTCTTTCATCCTGCTGATCCTCGGCGTGGGCCTGGGCCTATCGTCCGTGTCGCCGTGGTCGTTCAATGCCACGGCCATCGGCGTGTCGACCATCGCCTGGCTGGCCTTCATGCAACTGGCCGCCTCCGGCATCGGCGGCTACATGGCGGGCCGGCTGCGCGTGAAATGGAGCGCCATCCACACGGATGAGGTGCATTTTCCGTGATACGGCGCACGGCTTGCTGGCCTGGGCCGTGGCCACCCTGATCACCGTGGCCGTGCTGGCCGGCGGCACGCGCGCCGTGCTGAGCGGCGCCATCGATGCGGGCAGCGGCGTGGCGGCGGCAGTGGGCCCGGCCGTGGGGGCGGGCGCAGGTGCTGCAGGTGCTGCCAGCGCCAGGCAAGGCGAGGGCGGCAGCGGCGCCAATCCCCTCGATTATTTCTCGGACATGTTGCTGCGCGTGGCTCCGGCCCCGGCTGACGCTGCCACCGGCACGCCGGCGATGGCAAATCCTGGCGTGACGGCCGCCGACCAGCGCGTGGAAATCGGCAAGATCTTCGCCACCAGCCTGTCCTCGGGCAGCCTGTCTGCAGATGACCGCGCCTACCTGGGCCAGGTCGTGGCCAGCCGTACGGGCTTGAGCCAGGCCGATGCGCAAGCGCGCGTCGACGCCGTCTACGGCCGCGCCGTGAAAGCCGCCGCCGATGCGAAGGCTGCCGCCCAGCAAGCGGCCGACATGGCGCGCAAGGCCGGCGCCCACACGGCTTTGTGGATGTTCGTCGCCTTGCTGCTCGGCGCTTTCGTGGCCAGCCTGGCGGCAACGTTCGGCGGCCGCCAGCGCGACCATGAGCGCGTGTTGCGCCACGTCACCATCTGAACCCCCACCATAAAATCAAGGAGTCTGCCATGCGTTCCATCCTCTTGCTGTTGCTGGGCATTCCATTGCCCATCGTCATACTGATCGCCCTGTTCGTCCGCTAAGCGGGCCAACAAAACCGGCGCCCGCTGCAAGGTGGGCGCCGGTTTTTGCGTGAAAGCGGGCGCATGTGTAAGATGGCGCCATCTTTCCACCGAGACTATCCATGACCGTGACCGCCATCCGTCCCTTGCTGAAAACCGCCGCCATCGCCGCCTTTGCCTGCGGCGTGCTGGCCTCGTGTTCCACCCTGATCGGCCCGCGCGACGTGAATGTGTCGCTGAGCAAGATGCAGCAAGGCCTGGAGCGCCGCTTTCCCATCGACAAGCGCGTGCTGTCCGTGCTGGACGTCAAGCTGACGCACCCGCAACTGTCCCTGCAGCCCGAGCGCGAAAGAGTCGCCCTCAGCGTGGACGCCAGCGTCTTGCCGCCGTTCATACGCCAGAGCTGGCGCGGCAGCCTGGCCATGTCGGGCCGTTTGGTGCTCGACGCCCAGCGCAACGCGGTGTATTTGAGCGAAGCGAGCGTGGACAAGGTCACCATCGACGGCATGGACGAGTCGCAGCAGCGCCAGTTCGCCAAAGTGGCAAGCCTGGTGGCCGACCAGCTCATGCATGAAACGCCGATCTACACCTTCAAGCCCGACGAATTGCGCTATGCGGGCGTGCAATTCGTGCCGACGCAGATCAGGACTACCAGCAATGGGTTGACGGTGACGTTCGAGCCGGTGAAATAAGCTAGGCCTGGAATGCGGGCGTGGTGAGTTGCGTGGCCGTGTTGTTGCGCGGCGTCGCCTCTTCATGGAACAGGTCGCCGCCAGGTATTCGCATAGCGCATCTGCTTGAATATCGTCCGGAATAATGAAATCGGCGGGGCGGCGCTTGCCTTCCGCGCCGAGATAGAATGCGCGCCATGCTCCCGGATTTCCCCGGACGGCAATCAGCGTGCCGAAAATATTGAATCTGTATTCCTGCATCAAGCTGCTCCATTCCCTTGCTCAGGTTTGATATTTGTTGTGCTATAGTAATATTTACTTATATAGTAACATTTACTTATCCAAGGGCGGGCAATGGTCAATATCAGCACGGCGGGAATCCAACCCGGGGCACTGTCTGCCGCGGATGGCAGCAAGGTGTCATCAGGCAAGGCAGCATCGGACAAGGCCCAGACAGCGCCAGCCGCTGCTGGCGCCGTGGCGGACGATGTCGTGATCTCGACCCTGGCCGGGCGTTTGTCGGCGGCCGCGATGGCTACCAGCGCCACCATCCGGGGCTACGACCACGCTACGCTGGGTGCGTGGGTGAATGACAATACCACCGACATCCTGTATCCGCTGGACGCCGAACACAAGGCGGCCGCCGCAAAGCAGGTACCGCAACCGAACGATGCGGCAGCGGCAAAGTCGGCCGCCGCCGCCACCGCTTATGTCGAGAGAAAGGGCCCCAATCCGTTTGCCGGGCTTTCGCGAGAGCAATTGTCCGCCATTTCGAACGATGACAGCGGGACATTTACCATCAACGAGCGGCGCGCCGCCTTTATGCAGGCGTATCAGGAAGAAGAGGCCTGGCGCACGCAAGTCGTGGCGCAAGCCATGCATGAATACAATACCACCGGCAAGACGACCAATTTCTTCAAATCCGTGCTGGCGCATTACCAGGCATTGCCCCAGCTGGAACAGTCGCAATATCCGGCCAATTATGCGAGCGACCTGGAAGACAAGATCAAGCTCGATTTTAATTATTTCAATCATGCGGCCGGCAATGGCGGGCCAACGCCGGGTTCGCTTGCGGACATGCTGAAAAATCAGGATAAAAAAGGCCTGGATCTGTTTGATCTGCTGATCCGCTGATCCCTGGAATTGTTCAACTGTCATTGTTGCCCCGCAGGCAGGCCGACTATAATCCGGTCTCTCATGCCTGGACACGGCATGTTCCCCAACATGAAGTGAAAACAATTAAAGGAATCTTCGTGAAACGTTCACTCATCAGCGCCGCCTGCTGCGCCTTGCTCGCCTTATCTTCGCCACCGCTGTACGCCCAAGCTAGCAATGCTACCGCGCCCGTATCGGGCATCGACCTGAAAACCCTGGACCCGGCCGTCAGCCCCAAGGATGATTTCTACGGCTACGTCAACGGCGTGTGGACCCGCAATACGGAAATCCCGGCCGACAAATCCGTCTGGGGCACGTATATCGAATTGCGCGAAATCGCGCAAGGCCAGTTGCGCGGCCTGATCGACGCCACCGTCAAGAACCCCGGCAAGCCCGGCAGCGAAGCGCACAAGATCGCCGACCTGTACACGAGCTTCATGGACGGGAAGAAGGCGCGCGATGCGGCCGGCTTCAAGCCCCTGAAGGCCGAACTGGCCCGCGTCGCCAGCGTGAAAGACAAGAAGGACTTGCCGGCGCTGTTTGCCTATTTGCAAGGCAATGGCGTCGCCACGCCGTTTTCCGCCTATGTGGCGCCCGATGCGCAAGATCCCGAGCGCTACACGGTCAACATCAGCCAGTCCGGCCTGGGCTTGCCCGACCGCGATTACTACCTGAAGGAGGACGACGCCAAGCTGCAAGCCGTGCGCGCCAAATACCTCAAGCACGTCGAAACCATGCTGGCCATGAGCGGCGACAAGGCCGCAGCCGAACATGCGGCGCAGATCCTCGATATCGAGACCCGTCTTGCGGCAGCGCAATGGACGCGCGTACAGATGCGCGATCCCGTCAAATCGTACAACCGCGTCGATTTCGACAAGTTCGGCGCACTGGCGCCGGCCTTCGACTGGAACGCGTATTTCGCCGCCGCCGGCCTGGCGAAAAAGGAAAGCTCGGCCGTGGTGCGCCAGCCCAGCTTCATGACAGGTTTTGCCGAGACCGTGGCCGCCGTGCCGCTGGAAGCGTGGAAGAGCTACCTGAACTGGCGCATCATCGAAAGCTATGCTTCCTACCTGGACAGCGCCACCGTCAAGGAACGCTTCGCCTTCGACGGCACGGTGCTGCGCGGCGTGCCGCAAAGCGAACCGCAGTGGCAGCTGGCGCTGCGCTTCACGGATGGCGCCATCAGCGACGCCGTCGGCAAGCGCTACGTGGACATGTATCTGCCGCCGGAAACCCGGCCACGCGTGATGGCCATGTTCGACAATTTCGTCGCCTCGTTTAAGGATGGCATCGAGCAGCTGGACTGGATGGGCCCGGAAACCAAGAAGGAAGCGCAGCTCAAGCTGGCCGCCCTGAAGCCGAAGATCGCCTATCCCGATACCTGGCGCGACTACAGCAGCATGCAGACGCGGCCGAACGACCTGATCGCCAACGTGCGCGCCGCGCGCGCGTGGAGCCGCCAGCAAAACCTGGCCAAGCTGGGCAAACCGGTCGACCGCGACGAATGGTCGATGACGCCGCAAACCGTCAACGCCAGCTACAGCCCGGCACTGAACGCCATCACGATTCCGGCCGCCATCCTGCAGCCGCCATTTTTCAATGTGAAAGCGGAAGATGCCGTCAACTACGGCTTGCTGGGCATTACCTTCGGGCATGAAATCAGCCACGCCTTCGACGATTCCGGTAGCCAGTACGACGCCAAGGGGCGCCTGCGCAACTGGTGGACGGCGGAGGACCGCGCGGCCTTCAAGGCGCTGGCGGCCGGCCTCGTCAAGCAGTACGGCGCCTACAGCCCCGTGCCTGGCTACCACATCAACGGCGAGCTGACCCTGGGCGAAAACATCGGCGACAATTCCGGCCTGTCGATCACCTACAAGGCGTATCAGCGTTCGCTGGGCGGCAAGCCGTCGCCCGTCCTCGATGGCTTGACGGGCGAACAGCGCGCCTGTACATCGGCTTTGCGCAGAAATGGCGCGCCAAATTGCGTCCGGAAGCGGCAATCGCGCAGATCAAGAGCGATCCCCATTCGCCGGGCGAATTCCGCGCCAAGGGCACGGTCAAGAACCAGCCCGGCTTCTATGAGGCGTTCGGCATCAAGCCGGGCGACCCCATGTATCTGCCGCCGGAGCAGCGCGTGATCATGTGGTAAGCCTGGGTTAAGCAGCTCGCCGCGCCGGGGACTATTCCTTGGCGTGGTTGAGCGTGTACCTGGGCAGCTCGACCGTCAGGTCTTCCTGGCTGACGCGGGCCTGGCACGACAGGCGCGAGTGGGGCTGCAAGCCCCAGGCCTGGTCGAGCATGTCTTCCTCATTGTCGCCCAGTGCGTTGAGCGAGTCGAAACCCTGCACCACGATGACGTGGCAGGTGGAGCAGGCGCCTACCTGGCCGCACGCGTGTTCGATGTCGATCTTGTTGAGCAGCAATGCGTCGCAAATGCTCATGCTTCCCGGCGCGTCAATGACGGCGCCGTCCGGAGCCAGCTCGGGATGGGGTAATACGGTGATGGTTGGCATACGATAATCTCCTTGAATATCGCTACCTTGAACCTTCCCGCCTGGACAAGGTCAAGCGCATTCTGCGCCTGACCCCGGCCGTGCCGCGCCTACAGCTTCGAGGCCGGATGGTCCGCCAGCGGGACAAATTGGCCGGTCGATTCGTCGAGCGCATCGAGCGAGCCGTTTTCGATGTCGTACACCCAGCCATGCAGGGTCAGGCGCTTTTGCGTGATGCCCAGCGCTACGGAAGGGTGGGTGCGGATGTTGTTCAGTTGCGCCACGACATTGGCCCGCACCATGCCGTCGATGCGCTCCTGTTCCGTGGCGTGCTCGACGGATTCGTTGATCATGCGCGCCGCATCCGCGTGCCGCAGCCAGCTCTTGACCGCCGGCATGTGCTCGAGGCAGGTGCAGGTGGCGATGGCTTTCATGGCGCCGCAGTCGGAATGGCCGCAAATGACGATGTCCGTCACCTGCAGGGCCGCCACGGCAAATTCGACGGACGCGCTCACGCCGCCCGGTTCCGGGCCAAACGAGGGCACGATGTTGCCCGCGTTGCGGATCACGAACAGCTCGCCAGGTTCCCGTTGCGTCACCAGTTCCGGCACCATGCGGCTGTCGGAACACGAGATGAACAAGGCCTTCGGCGTCTGGCCCGTGGCCAGCGTCTTGAACAGTTCTCGGCGTTCAGGAAAGACTTCCTTCTGGAAACGTAGAAATCCGGCAATGATGTCGCGCATAAATAAAGAAGAAAGTGGTGGAAGCCGGTATTATCGCCGATTTGGCGCCGCTCCTGCTTGCGGCCCGCCAAGGCAGCGCTCGATATGCTCGAGCAATTGCAGGAACACGCGTTTGTCGGCCATGTGATTCATCGTGTTGCTCGTGAAGACGTCGCTGGCGGCCGCTGCCACGGCGCTGCGGGCTTGCGCGCAGGCGGCGTGCAGTTGCGCGCGCTCAAGGTCTACCAGCGCCGCAGCGATGCCTTCGGACGTGAAATCGAAGGCATCCATGCCGCAGCAGCCGGCCACGCAATAGGTTTCCAGGCGGCAGATCAGCGGCCACAGTTCCCCCAGCAGGCCATCGATGTCGACGGCCTGGTCGTAGCGGCCGTCAAGATCGATGAATTCGATCCAGGCGTCCTCGCCGATCTGGATATCGTACTGGCGGTCGCGTTCGGTCATTTTTCAACATTCTCCTGGTGAGTGGCATCGCATTATAAAAAAAAACCGCCCGAAGGCGGTTTTTGTCAAAGAGGCGATGCCGGTTTCTAGATAAAGTAGATCAGCGCGATCACGCCCACGACGAGGGCCACGCGCGTGACCTGGTAGGCCGTCTTGTTCCACGCCTTGAAGCGGCGGCGGTACTGGCCCATGGTCCAGGAAATCTGGAACAGCTTGCTCACGCCGCCCACCTGGTCGCCCAGCTCGTTCGGCGAGGCGGCGGCCGTCATCAGGGTGCGGCCCAGCCAGCGGTTCAAGCCTTGCGCCCAGCGGTAGCGCATCGGGCGCTCGATGTCGCAGAACAGGATGATGCGGTCGCTGTCGGCATCGTTGCGGGCCCAGTGGATATACGTTTCATCGAACATCACGGCCTGGCCGTCGCGCCAGCTGTGGCGCTCGCCATCGACGTCGATGAAGCAGCGGTCGTCGTTCGGCGTCTGCAAGCCCAGGTGGTAGCGCAGGGAGCCGGCGAACGGGTCGCGGTGCGGGTTGAGCTTGCCGCCTTGCGGCAGTTCCGCGAACATGGCCGCCTTGATCGACGGAATCGATTGCAGCAGCGCATAGGTTTGCGGGCACATCTGCTGCGCCGACGGGTGGTTGGCGTCATACCATTTCAGGTAGAAACGCTTCCAGCCATACTTGAAGAAGGAATTGAAACCCACGTCATTGTTCTTTTCGGCCGCCTTGATCTTTTTCATTTCCTGCATGCGCAGCGCTTCATCGCGGATGATCTGCCAGTTCTGCTGCAGCGGCGCCAGTTCCGGGAATTGCTCGACGGCTAAATAGGGCGTGGCCGGCACCTTGGAAAAGGTGTGCATGAACAGGTTCAGCGGCGCCATGAACGAGGAGTGATCGAAGATCTGGCGGCGGAACGGCAGGCGCACCTTGCCCCGAAAATGAATATGTAAAACAGAAAACACAAAAATGCCCAGCAAGGCCCACTTCATACACAACCTCGTTTTTTAAGAATGGGGCAATTATAACCAGTTAATGCCGGCGCCACCCCGTGCCACGGTGAAGGAAAGATGAAGCGGCGCGCTCGGGCGCTCTGTCCTACAATGGTTTTATTTCATCTGTGAAGGAGTAACAATGGAAATCTGGCACGCACCGCTCGACCTGGCCACCCTCAACGCCGCCAGCGAGGGCACGGCCATGCGCCACCTGGGCATCGAATTTAGCGCCTTCGGCCCGGACTGGATCGAGGCGACCATGCCCGTCGACCACCGCACCATGCAGCCGTTTAAACTGCTGCATGGCGGCGCGTCCGTGCTGCTGGCCGAAACCCTGGGCAGCATGGCCGCGAATGCCTGCCTCGATTCCAGCCGGCAAGTGAGCGTGGGCCAGGAAATCAATGCCAATCACGTGCGCGGCGTGCGCGGCGGCCAGGTGACGGGGCGCGCCACGCCCATCCACCGGGGCCGCAGCAGCCAGGTCTGGGAAATCCGCATCAGCGACGACGATGGCAAACTGTGCTGCATCTCGCGCATCACCATGGCCGTCATCGATACGCCAGGCCAGCGTTAATTGTCTTTTTTGATATGCATCAAGGCATTAAAAGTGGACACGTGGAATCATCCGTAACGCTGTTCGCTTATAATTCAGTGTGCTGTTGTATGGCGCAGGGTCTGTCCCGCGCGCCTGCATTGCCCGAAATTAGAAGCTGACTGCCCAAAAAACGCCAGTTAGAGACCCATCCTGCACCATGCAGGAAAGGCAACACGACGGCGAGCAGATCGCTGGTTTTTAAATAACCAGCAACAATCAACTTTATTTACAGGGCAATAACAACAATGATGTCATTCAATCGTTTGACGATAGGCGCGCGCCTGAGCGCAGGCTTCGGGCTGCTGGTCGTGCTCATGCTGGTGCTGGCCGCCTTCGCGCTGCTGCGCATCGGCGCCATCTCCGGTGCCATGGACGCGCAAGAAAAAGTCCAACTGGAAAAACTCGAACCGCTGTACGTGGCGCGCGAAGCGCTCGACCAGACGGGCCTGGCCGCCCGCAACGCCTACATTTTCCATGACCAGGCCGCCGCCGAAAAAGAGCTGGCCATCCTCGACAGCCAGAAGGCGCTGTACCTGGACGCGCTGGCGAAGCTGGCGCCGCAGTTCGCCGGCGATGCGCAATTCGACAAAATCAGCACGGGGCTGAAAACCATGGCGCAGGAACTGCAGCGTCCGCGCCAGTTCCGCGCCACGGGACAGATGGAGCAGTACGGCACCTTCCTCGTCGAAGAATGCAGCCCCCTGCGGCGCCGGATCGTCGCCGACATCGATGCCGTGCTGAAAAACGTGCAGCGCGAATCGGAGCAGGCCAGCGTGGCCGCGCGCGCCATCTATGGCCAGTCGCTGCGCTGGATCGGCGTGCTGGCCGCGCTCAGCGTGCTCATTTGTATTGCGGTCGCCACCGTCATCACGCGCGGATTGCTGCGCCAGCTGGGCGGCGAACCGGCGTATGCGGCCACGATTGCCGGGCGCATCGCGCTGGGCGAACTGGCCATCGACGTGCACACGCGCCACGGCGACGACAGCAGTTTATTGTTCGCGATCAAAACCATGCGCGATAATCTGGCCGCCATCGTCGGCAAGGTGCGCCACGGTACGGAAAGCATTGCCACGGCCTCGACCGAGATCGCCTCGGGCAACCGCGACCTGTCGCAGCGCACGGAGCAGCAGGCCGGTTCGCTGGAAGAAGTGGCTTCGTCGATGGAAGAACTGATTTCCACTGTGCGCCAGAATGCGGACAACGCCCAGCAGGCCAACCACCTGGCGCGCGAGGCGTCGAAGGTGTCGGAGCAGGGCGGCAGGGCGGTAGCCGAAGTGGTGCACACCATGGGCCTGATCAATGCCTCGTCGAACAAGATCGTCGACATCATCGGCGTGATTGACAGCATCGCCTTCCAGACGAACATCCTGGCCCTGAACGCGGCTGTCGAGGCGGCGCGCGCGGGCGAGCAGGGCCGCGGCTTTGCCGTGGTCGCCTCGGAAGTGCGCAACCTGGCGCAGCGTTCGAGCGCCGCCGCGCGCGAAATCAAGACCCTGATCGACGATTCCGTCAGCAAGGTGGGCACGGGCACCTTGCTCGTCGAGCAGGCCGGCGTCACCATGCATGACGTGGTGGCTGGCATCGGCAGGGTGACGGGCATCATGGCCGAGATCAGCCATGCCACGCAGGAGCAGGGCGCCGGCATCGAGCAAGTCAACCGCGCCATCGTCGACATGGACCGCGTGACCCAGCAAAACGCGGCCCTGGTCGAGCAGGCGGCCGCTGCCGCGCACGAATTGCAGCAGCAGGCGGCGCAGCTGGAGCAGGAAGTGGGGATTTTCAAGCTGGCCAAGCCGGCCAACGGCCCCCTGCGCCTGGCGGCCTGAGGCCGCTCATACTGCAGCGCGGCGCGCCAAGCGCCATATTCCGCGCTACAATGAGAGCTGGATCACCGCCAGGACTACTCATGCAAGTGCGCAGCAGCCACGATCTATCCAGCCCGGACGACGACAAGCCCGCGCCGCCCGTGCTGCACCAGGCCTTGGCCGGCCTCGGCTGGGGCTTGCTCACCTGCATGCTGTGCTTTGCCATCCTGTTCCTCACCAAATGGCTGTTGCCGCCCGCATACTGGGGCGCGCACACGGGCCTGGCCAAGTTCAAGCGCGAAATGTCGCTGCCGCTGCTGGTGTTCTGGGTCGTCATCTATTCTCCCATCCTGGAAACCTTCCTCGGCCAGTTGCTGCCGCTGGAAATCCTCAAGCGCCTGGGCGCCACGCGCCAGCTGAGCATCTTCATCGGCGCCATCCTGTGGGCCATCGTGCATTTCATCAGCGGCGGCCTGCTGCACGCCATCGTCGCGCTGGGCTCGGGCGCCATGTTCAGCTTTGTCTACCTGCGCTACCGCGAGCCGGGCGTCGCTGTTGCCTATGCAACAACGACATTTTCCCGCGCCTGCAACAATATCGCCATCCTGGTGGCCGTGTTTTACGGCCTCGACGCCTGAACAAAGAGCTGCATATAGCTTGTCACCGTCACTGTCATTGTCCAGGCAATGACCTGGTATGCGCCGCCGAAAATATATTTACATTCAGCAACATTTCGCTTTCAATGGCAGGATAGGCCATGGAATATTCCATGGAATAATCAATGCCTGTGAAATGGATGCGCTGCCAGTGAAAAATTATCTTCGTGCGAATAATATGAAAAACCTGCTTGTTTTCCTGTTCCTGGCCTCGAATGCATTAATCGTTCGGGCGGAAAAAACAACGCACATTTATCTTGATAATGGAGAATTGAACTACGTCGGGAATATTACCCAGGCGGGCAACCAGGAGGTATTCGCATTATTCGACGCGCTGGACAAGAAACCGGCAGTGCTGTCGATACGCAGCAAGGGCGGCAACACCGACGCCGGCATCGCTCTGGGCACCTGGATCCATCAGCAAGGTCTTGTGGTCAAGGTGCTGGAGTATTGTTTTTCCTCCTGCGCCAATTATGTGTTCACGGCCGCGCCTAAGAAAATCGTCAGCAACTTTGCCGTCATCGGCTATCACGGCGGACTGAGCAGCAGCAATTTCGGCGTCGATGCGGAGCAGGAAGCCAGGTTCGCGGCAATGCCCGCAGCGGAACAATCGGTCGCCCGCAAGCGCTTTGATGATTCAGTCAGACAAATGGTGGAATTGAAAGCGTGTGAAGAGCGGAAATTTTTTGCGCTGGTAAAAGTCAATCAGGAAATCACCACCGTGGGGCAAGCACTCCAGTATACGCAGCGTTATGGCAGTGACGATCGCTTTCTCGGTTGGACTTTTTCCGTAGGCGGTTTTGAAAAACGGGGCGTAGCGAATATCCGCGTGCTGAATGCTCCCTGGCAGCCCAAATTCATTCACTCAGATTTTTCCGTATTTGTGATCGATTAATTTGCATGTGACGGTGATTGTTTGCGCCGCTGCAAGGCTGGCATCCGGCGCGCCGTGACGTCGCCGGATTGGCTATGATAGGCGGCGGGCCTTCCCGCACAGGGAAGGTGTTTCTACTTCGACCAAGGGAGACATCATGCACAGCGTACAAAAGATTACCCCATGTTTATGGTTCAACGGCAATGCCGAGGCGGCGGCCCGGTTTTATACGGAAATATTTCCTAATTCCAAGATCGGCCAGATCCTGCGCTACGGCGAGGAAGGCAAGGAAATCCACGGCCAGGAGCCGGGCAGCGTGCTGACGGTGGCCTTCGAGCTCGATGGCCAGACGTTTACGGGCTTGAACGGCGGGCCGCAATTCCAGTTTTCCGAGGCGATCTCGTTCCAGGTCAATTGCGAAACCCAGGATGAAGTCGACCACTACTGGAACCTGCTGTCCCGGGGCGGGCCGCCGGAAGCGCAGCAATGCAGCTGGCTCAAGGACCAGTTCGGGGTATCGTGGCAAATCGTGCCCACCCTCATGATCCGCCTGCTGACGGACCCCGACCCAGTCAAGGCCGGGCGCGTGATGAAAGCGATGATGGGCATGAAAAAGATCGACATCGAGGAGATCAAGCGGGCCTATGCCGGTTAGAAGCTGGCCCGCAAGGTCAGCTGCGCGTTACGCGGATCGCCATAATAGCCGCTGCCGTACAGGCCGTAGCCACTGTAATAGCGCTTGTCGAAGACATTATTGAGGTTCAGCACGGCACTGAGCCGCTTGCTGAACTCGTAGCGGACCATCAGTCCCGCCACGCCAAAGCTGCCTTCGTCGGCGCGTGCCGGCACGTCGCCTGAAAGGACGGTGTGGTAATACGTCCGGCCCTGCCAGTTGACATTGCCGCCCACGCTCAAGCGCCGCCATTCGCCACCCAGGCGGTAGCTGGTGGCCAGCTTGAAGCTGCGTTCGGGACGCGTCGTATCGATGCGCTGGCCATCCTTGTCGCGCGGGCGGCTGAACGTCGCTCCCGCTTGCACTTGCCAGCCAGGCAACAGCTGGCCTGCCACTTCCAGTTCCACGCCGCGCGTGGTGGTGCCGTCGATGGGCCGGTAGACTTCCCGTTCGTTGGCGTCCGTGCCCACGTAATCGGCCAGGTTGTCTTGCTGGATGTGAAACAGGGCGAAGCTGGCGTTCAGCTTGCGCTCGAAAAACTCGCCCTTGATGCCGCTTTCCCAGGATTTTCCCGTGGTGGGCGGCAACGCCCTGGCATTGGCGTCGCTGACCGATTGCGGCTCGAAGATGCTGGCATAGCTGAGGTAGGCGGAATACGTGCCGTTCAAGTCATAGACGGCGCCCGCATACGGCACCAGCCG
Organism: Janthinobacterium sp. TPC_1; assembly: GCF_056037845.1. Taxonomy (NCBI): domain Bacteria; kingdom Pseudomonadati; phylum Pseudomonadota; class Betaproteobacteria; order Burkholderiales; family Oxalobacteraceae; genus Janthinobacterium; species Janthinobacterium sp. TPC_1. The sequence continues at coordinate 4,678,238 of NZ_CP195157.1, forward strand.
GTGTTTTTCCTTCGCGTCGTCGCGGCCCGTGTCGCCCGAGCCATAGATCAGCTCGCCAGTGCGTTCATAGCTGTTGAGGCGGCTGCCGACGATCAGCGACAAGCCATCGGCCGGCTTGAAGCGCGCCGCGCCATAGGCTGCATATTCCTTGAAGCTGTATTGTTGCGTCTGGCTGACGGCCATGCTCGCAGGCAGGGGCACGTTGTTGTTCCAGTGGCGGTAATCGATTTCCACATTGCCGCCGCGATAAGCCACGTAGTCGGACTTGCGGTGACTGGCGTTGACGCCCAGCACCAGTTCATGCTGGCGGCCCAGCCACTGGAATGGTCCCGTGGCGTAGGCATCGAGCGAATTGCTGTCGATGCCATAGGTTTTTGCGCCGCGCTGCACCGTGGCCAGGCCCGTCGCTGAATCCGGATAGGGCCCCCAACTGATGATGTTCGCTTGCAACTGGTCCGTATCGCCCTTCCAGTGGCTCGCTTCCGCCTTCACCTGCCAGCCATTGTCGAACAGGTGCTCGGCGGCGGCGAACACGCGCGTGCTGGTGCTGCCCGCATTCGTCCAGCGCGCTGCGGGATTGAAGGCGCGCTCGAACCGCGTCCGGCTGCCATCCGTGTAGAACAGGGGATTCTGGCCGAAGGACGAACCCTTTGAATCGATTTTCTGGTAGTCGATGCCGGCCAGCACGCGCGTGCGCGGCGACAAATCCGCTTCGATGACGCCGTACACCACGCTCTTGTTCTGCTGGTAATAGTCGATATAGGAGCCATGATCCTGGTGCGCGGCCACCAGGCGCGCGCGTACGGAAGCGTCTGCATTCAAGGGGCCGGAGACATCGGCCTCCGCGCGGTAGCGGTCCCAGCTGCCGATGCCCGCCTGCGCGTATGCCTGGAACTGGCGCGTGGGTTTCTTGCGCACCAGGTTGACGGCGCCGGCGGGGCTGCCGGCGCCGCTCATCAGGCCATTCGCGCCGCGCACCCACTTCCACCCTGTCGTAGATAGCCATGTCGCGGATGCCCAGGCCGTTCGAATTGGTGCTGAAATCGAAGGTGGGCACGCCGTCATACTGAAAGCTGTTCAGGCTGAAGCCGCGCGCATAGTAATTGTAGCGCTCCGTATCGTCGTGCGAGACGGTCACGCCCGGCGTCTGCTGCAGCACGTCGGCCAGGCTGAGGACACCCTGGTCATCCATCTGCTGGCGCGTGATGACGGTCAGCGATTGCGGCGTTTCGCGTGGCGACAGGGTAAAACGCGTGGCCGTGCTGGCCAGCGCCGCAGCATAGGCGCCACTGCCTTCCGTCTCCAGCACCGGCTCGCCGTCGGCCGTGACCGTGATTTCGGCCAGTTGCTGTGCGCCATCCACCGTCGCGTTTGCCGACCTGGGTAGCGGGCGCAGGACGAAGTCGTTGGGCGCCAGTTGCAGCGCCGCCAGGCCGCTGCCGCTCAGCAGCGCATCGAGGCCGGCCGCGGCGCTGTAATTGCCGGACAGGCCGGCCGTGCGCAAGCCGCGCACCTCGCTCGCCTGGTAGGTGAGCGTCAGGCCCGCCTTGCGTGCCAGCTGTTCCAGCGCCGCATCGAGCGGGCCGGCGGCGATCTGCAGGGCATGGACGGCGCTGGCGTTGCCGGCCAAGGACTGGTTTTGCTGGGCCAGGACGGGCGCGGCGCCAAGCAGCAGCAGGGTGCTGGCGACGGCGGCAGCCAGACGGGAACGGACGGGAGCGGGGAAGGGCTGAGGGCAGGGCAGGAAGGATGGGGTCATATATCGCTATCAAGTTGGGTGGTATCAAGCTGTATGCCGTGCGGCCAGCCCCATCCCCTCATCTTTTTTACGCTTGTTTCAGCGTGACCCAGAAACGCGTACGGTATACGGCCACGATGGGCTGCGTGTGCAGCAGTACGCGCAGGGCCCGCTCGGGATCGTCCAGCTGGAAGACGCCGGAAACGGGCAAGTGGGCGATATCGGCGTCGCACAGCAGCAAGCCATGCCGGTGGCGCGCCAGTTCGGCCACCAGCTGGCCCAAGGGCATGTCGCGCGCGGCGATCACGCCATCGAGCCAGGCGGCCGGATCGTCATGGGCCGTCTCGCGCCAGGTGCGCGCGCCATCCGTCAGGACGCTGTCGCCGGTCTGCACCAGCAAGGGCCGCGCCGCGCTTGCGGCTGTCTGCAGCTGCACCCCGTGCTCCTGCACGGCCAGGCGCGTCAGCATGCCATCGGCGCCAGCGAGGCGGCGCACCGTGAAGCGTGTGCCCAGCGCCAGCATGCGCGCTTCGCCCGTGTCGACGAGAAACGGCCGGCGCTGCGGGTCGGCTTGCGTGGTAATGGCAATTTCGCCATGCAGCAAGGTCAGCAGCCGTTGCGCGCCATCGAAGCGCAGCCTGACGGCCGTGCCCGCATTCAGGTGCAGCAAGCTGCCGTCCGGCAGGCGCACGGCCAAACGCTGCCCCGTGCCCGTGCGGTAGTCGGCGCGCGTGTCGATGGCGAACCAGGTGGACGTACCGGCAAAACCGATACCGGCCAGCACTTTCAGGGCCTGGCGGCGCTGGCGGCGGCGCGCCAGGCTGGCGTCGAGGGTGGCGCGGCTCGCTTCCGGCGGCAAGCCCGAAAACTGGCTGCCGATGGCGGCGAGGCGTTGCCACGCCTGTTCGTGGCCGGGATCGGCATCACGCCAGCGCTGCAGCGAATGCAGCGCGTCCGGCGTGGCGCCATGCATTTGCAGGCGCACGGCCCAGGCGATGGCTTGCTCCACGGGGTCATCCGGCAAGGCTGTGGCCGTCACTGGAAATAGACGCGGTAGCAGGCGCGCCAGGCGCTGGCCAGGTCGCGCTCGACGGTGGCCAGCGAGACCCCGAGCCTGGCGGCGATGGCGGGACCCGTCAAGCCGTCCAACTGGGCCAGCAAGAAGGCCAGTCTGGCGCGCGGCTTGAGGGCATCGAGCGCCGTATCGAGGCGCACCAGGGTGTCGATGATCAGCAGCCGCGTTTCGGGCGACGGTGCCGTCTGCTCGGGCAGGGCGGCCAGTGCCTGCAGGTAGGCGTATTCCACGTCGCGGCGCCGGTAATGGTCGATCACCAGGCCTTGCGCGATGCGCGTCAGGTAGGCGCGCGGTTCGCGCAGGGCGGGCTGCGGCCGTTCGCGCCGCTGCAGCAGGCGCATGAAGGTGTCGTGCGCCACGTCGGCCGCATCGGCGCCGCAACCCAGTTTATGCCGAAGCCAGCCCTGCAGCCAGCCGTGGTGGGCGCGGTACAGAGTGGCAAGGTCGGGCGGTGCGGCAGGGGTCATGGCGGCAAGGACGATGATGGTTGATGGTTAATTGAGAATCATTCTCAATTATTGCATTGCCAGCTTGCGCTGGCAAGTGCCGCCGCCAGCGGCCGCACCGTTGGCGCGCCCTGTCCAATTGGGCCGGCATTTGTTATAGTCCCAGCCATCTTTCCAACGCCACCTGACCTTGCCATGACCATTAGCACCAGCAACACCACCATCGCGCCCCGCACCTTCGGCACGCCCCTGTCTTCCACCGCCATCAAAGTCATGCTGTTGGGTTCTGGCGAACTGGGCAAGGAAGTGATCATCGCGCTGCAGCGCCTGGGCGTGGAAGTGATCGCCGTCGACCGCTACCCGAACGCGCCGGGCCACCCGGTGGCGCACCGCTCGCACGTGATCGACATGAGCGACGGCGTGGCGCTGGCTTCCCTGATCGCCCTGGAAAAGCCGGATCTGATCGTGCCGGAAATCGAAGCCATCGCCACCGAGACCCTGGCGGCGCTGGAAGCGGCGGGCCAGATCACCTGCATCCCGAATGCGCGCGCGGCCGTGCTGACGATGAACCGCGAAGGCATCCGCACGCTGGCCGCCGAAACGCTCGGCGTGGCGACTTCTCCCTACCGCTTCGCCAGCAGCCTGCAGGAGCTGCAGGCCGCTTGCCAGGAAATCGGCTTCCCGTGCGTCGTCAAACCAGTGATGTCCTCGTCGGGCAAGGGCCAGTCCAAGCTCGATAGCGCCGCTGACGTGGATGCGGCGTGGGCGTATGCGGCCAGCGGCAGCCGGGTCGATACGGGCCGGGTCATCGTCGAAGGCTTCATCGACTTCGACTACGAAATCACCCTGCTGACGGTGCGCGCCGTCGGTGCCTCGGGCCAGATCGAGACGCAGTTCTGCGAGCCGATCGGCCACTTGCAGGTGCACGGCGACTACGTGGAATCGTGGCAGCCGGCCCGCATGGCGCCGCTGGCCCTTGAGCGTTCGCGCGACATCGCGCGCAAGGTGACGGACAACCTGGGCGGCCTGGGCCTGTTCGGCGTGGAGCTGTTCGTCAAGGACGACATGGTGTGGTTCTCGGAAGTGAGCCCCCGTCCGCATGACACGGGCATGGTCACCATGGCCAGCCAGGTGCAGAGCGAATTCGAGCTGCACGCGAAAGCCATCCTCGGCTTGCCCGTCAACGTGGCGCTGCGTTCGCCCGGCGCCTCGGCCGTCATCTACGGCCAGCTGGAAGCGAAAGGCATCGCCTTCGAAGGCGTGGCCGACGCCTTGAATGTGCCGGGCGCCGACTTGCGCCTGTTCGGCAAGCCGGAATCGTTCGCCCGCCGCCGCATGGGCGTGGCACTGGCCACGGCCGACGATATCGACACGGCCCGCCAGCGCGCCGTGCTGGCCGCGTCCAAAGTGAAGCCGGTGGCGAAGTAAGCCTGTTTACGGATACAACAGTCATCAACATGGAAGCCGGGGCATGACGGAACTCGATACTTATCTCGCGCAGCACTATCTGGACGAGACGCAGCTGGCGGCAGCCGCCGCCATGGGCATGGACGAAATCGATGCCCTGATCCGGGCTGGCCTGGTTCCGGCGCCTGCATACGTGGTCGATGACGGCGGCAATCTGTGTTCCTTCGTCTTTGGCGCCATGGCGGCGCCCGGTTCCAGGGCCGGCCGCTATTTTCCGCCGGCCCAGCTGGGATGGATCGCCATTGCGCGCCACGCCCTCGCCGAGGGAGCGGAAACGGCGCAAGCGCGCCTGAAAGCGCAATTTACGTCGCGCTATGCGGCCGCGCTGGCGACCCTGAACCTGACGACCTGGCGCCTGCGCGACAGTTTCGACGACAGGGGCGGCCCGATCGCCGACGGTTTACTGGCCCGTACCGACAGCGCCTGGACATATTTTTTGAACGGCACGTTTTCCCTGTGCGTGGCCAATCCCATGTCGGAAGCGCACATCGCCTGGAAGGAAGTGCTGCAGGAAAAGCTCGCGCAGCAAAGCGAAAACGGCAGCAAGACGCTGCTGCCGCAGCAGCAGGCGCAGGAAATGCATGCGCTGATCGATGCCTATGCCGCGGCGGCCATGCCTTTTTCTCCCGTCGAATACGCCTTGAGCAGCCGCAAGCGCCTGGTCGAGGATTTGCGGGCCAACATGCGCGTGGCCGTCACGGACCCCGCATGACGGCATCCGTGACGCACAGCCTGCCGCTGGCCGACGCCGGCGGCGGCGACATCAAGCGCAAGCTGCGCGGCCACATCGCGCGGCGCAACCTGGCCGGGGCCGCCAATGACTGCAAGTGGAACGAGCTGCTGGCCTTCATGCGCGGGCGCACCGACTGGGTGCCGTCGTACCGCTACGGCTCCGTGTCCGGCTACGTGTCGCGCTGGGACACGGAGTGGGATTACCACCCGCCATTCCCGTTCATGGGCGTGGAATGGTTCGACATCGGCCTGACCTCGGAAGAACACGTGGCCATGCTGCTGCCGAAGAAACTCATCGACCATGGCGTGTGGATCGTGCCGGAGCTGGAACGCATCGGCTTCGATTTCGAGGTGCGGGACCGGGTGGCGCGCATCTGGGGCTATCTGCCCCGTTCCTACCATGACTTCCCGCCTGCCGACTAATTTAATGAGTATTGATATGCCTGACAACGATATTCCCCAAGTACCGCAACCGGACGACGCCGTCGTCGGCAAGGAAGCGGGTGCGCAGATGCTGGCGCGGCCTGCGCCGCGCGCGACGCCTTCTATGCCACCCTGGGCACCGTCGACGCCGACGTACTGGCGCCGCTGGTCAACCCGGCTTTCATGGGAGGCCCCCGCTGGCCGTCGCTGCGCCAGGCGTGGCGCGTGATCCGCCGTGCCGATTCCATCCTCATCGCCAGCGACGGCTTGAGCGATCCGTTCGAGGATGACGACGACGTGTTTGTGCCGCGCGGCCACCTGCTGGAAGTGTGCATCGAGGCGCCGCTGTCCGCCTTTGACGGCAAGGACGTGGCGCATTCCTGGCTGTTCGACGTGATCTACCAGGTCAGCCAGAACGTGGCCGACCACGGTTCCATCGATTTGCTGGTGCAGCGCCACGGCAGCGTCTCGATGGTGCTGGACGTGCAGGATGCGCCGGCAGGCCTCGAAGACGAGGATGAGCAGGTGGGCGTGCTGCTGGCCCAGGGAGCGGCCACGCTTCCTCCAGCGTTCGCCACGCCGTATGGCGAAGTACTGCTGCTCGCTGTCACCGCGCTGCAGCCGGCGGAACTGGCGTTCATCAGCGAGGCCGCCGACAAGGCGCAATCGCGGCGCGACCTGGCCGCCGCGCTGGCCGCCTCGCCGCCGGGCCACCTGAGCGTGGCCCGGCGGCCAGCCCTCATTCCCCGCTAGGTTCTTCGACCGGCGGCATGGCTGGTTCTTCCGTTTTCGGTGCTTCCTTCGCTTCAACGACGGCCGGCGCCGGCGGCGGTTCGCGCCACTTGCCCGCCGCCTTCAGCTTGTTCTTCAGCCCCGGCAAGGGAAAGCCCAGCGCATAGGCTTTTTGCGCGTGCGCGCTGGCCTTCTCGTACTCCTTCTTTTTCACGTACATCAGCCCCAGGTTGTACTGGATGGTGGCCTGCTCGGGCGCCAGGCGGCTGGCCGTGTCCAGCTGCTCCAGCGCCGCCGCGTCCTGGCCCGTGGCCAGCAGGTAGCTGCCGTACACCATGCGCGCCGTCACGTCGTGCGGCGCGAAGGCGATGGCGCGCTCGAAAAAACAGCTGACCGTGTAGCGGGCGCCCGGCGGCTGCGCGCTTTTCAGGCGCAAGCCCAGTTTCGCCATCGAGGCCAGCGCCCGGTGGTGGTTCGGAAAGTGCTCCAGGGTGTAGCTGATGTCGCCGCCAAGGCTGCTCGTCATGCCTTGCGTGAGCGTTTCCACGGCGCGCGAAAAATGGAATTTCTCGACCACGGACAGGCCTTCGCGGTCTTCCGCGCTCGTGTAGTCGCCGCCCGTGGTGCCCTTGACGTAGGGCGGGCATTCGGCCGCCGCCATGCCGCAGCAGGCGGCCAGGGTGCAGGCAAGTATGCGGTGCTTCATGCTGTTCTCCTGTGCCTGACCTGGTCCAGCACGTCGGCCAGGGCGTTGCTGCGGGCTTGCCGCGATTGCAGGGCGATGGCCGCGGGGCTGGCCAGCGGCGCGCGGCTCTGGCGCGCCAGTGCCAGGAAGCGCAGCAGCGCGTGCGCGCAATCGCCGCTCGAGGCCAGCTGTCCGATGGTGTCGATGCCGCAGTGGCGCAGCTTGGCCGCGCTGTCGCCCGCCAGGTCCGTCAGCGCGAGGATGGGGCGGCGGCAGCGCAGGTATTCATACAGCTTGGCGGGAATCTGCGCATTGCAGTTGGCCGCCTGCAGCAGCAGCAAGCCGTCGGCGGCCAGCATTTCCTGCAGCGCCGCGCCGTGCGGCTGCAGCGGTTCAAGGCTGACCAGGTCCCCGATGCCGTATTTCGCCAGCAATTGCGCCAGCCACGCATCGTGGCCGGTGGCGCGCAGCACCAGCTGGAAATTGCGCGCATGCAGCACGCCGTCGCGGCGCAGCCGGGCCAGGGCCTCGAACAGCGCTTGCGGATCGCGCTCGGACGGGTAGATCACGCCGCTGTGCAGCAGCAAGAAACGGCCGCGGCGGCCCGTGGGCGCAGGGCTGTCCGGGTAGCCGTCTTCGTCGTAGCCGTTTTCGATCAGGTGGAAACGTTCGCGCGCCAGCTGCGCCAGGCGCCGCCGGTGCGCGTCGATGGCGCCCGGCGTGGTGCAGATGATGGCCGCACTGCGCGCCGCGATGCGCTGCTCGATCCACGCATGCATGCGGTGCAGGCGCGGCTCGGGCGGATACGGCGCCAGCGGGTCGCTGTCGTCCAGCATGGGGTCGCGCTGGTCGGCGATCCACGGCAGGCCGCTGAGTTTTTGCAGGGTCAGCGCGATCAGGTGGGCCGTGGCGATCGGATACGTCGACCAGATGGCGTCGGGGCGGTACTCGCGGATCATGCGCAGGCCGGCCGGCACGGCGCTCAGCCACCAGGAACTCCAGCGGTCCGGCAGGGCCAGGCAGCGCGGATAGTGCCCGGCGATGGCCAAATGGCGCGCCGCGTCCAGCGCCAGGGTGCGCCGCACGGTGGCGCGCTGCCCGATCTGCGCCAGCTGCGACGTTCCTTTCTGCGCATACGCGACGGGGCTGGGACTGAGCACCAGCGGCTGCCAGCCCCAGCCGCAGTCGGGCAGATGGCGCGCAAAGCCCAGCGTGCGCAAAATGCCGCTGCCGCCGGCCAGCGGCGGAAAATGGTAGGCCACCATCAGCACCCGTTTTGGTCGGGCCGCGCTCGGTCGGGCCGCGTTCGGCGAGGTTTTTACCATGACCGCAGCCATTGTGCGCACCGCTGTTCCACTGCGCCGCGCCAGGCGGCGCTGGCGAACGTGTGGTTGGCGCCCGCCACTTGCGCCTGCGTCCATTGCGCGCGGGCGGCCACGGCGCGCCAGGCAGGATCGCCGGCGAGCAGCGCTTGCCACTCGCGCGCGCCGAGGTCGTCGCCGCTGAGAATCAGGAGCACCTTGCCCTGGAATTGCGTCAATGCCCGCAGCAGGGCCGGCGCGGGCGCATCGTTGTCTGGCGTCGTCTGTTCCTGCGTGGCGGCCGCCACCTGCCGCAGCGACGCCAGGCTGGCGCCCAGCCGCAGTCCGCCTTTGGCCAGCTTGCGCCAGAAACTGCCTTGCAGCAGGCGCTGCAAATAATAATGGCGCAAGGTGGCGCGCGCCAGGCCGGCGCTGCTGCGCACCCAGGGATTGAGCAGCACCAGGGCTTGGACGCGCGCGTCGCGCGGCGCATGGCAGGCGGCCGCCGTGGCGCCGTCGCACAAGCCCCACAGCGCCACTTCGCGCAACGAGGGCACGGCGTCGAAGAATTGCGCCAGCGCGCCGGCGATGTCGGGACCGGCGGCGCGGTAGTCGCGCGCGCTGCCCTCGCTGTCGCCCATGCCGCGCAGGTCGAAACGCAGCACGGGCCAGCCTTGCGCGGCCAGGGCGCGGGCCAGCAGGACGAACTGGCGGTGGCTGCCGATTCTGTACTGCGGCCCGCCCGTGACGATCAACACGCCGCGCGGGCCCGGTACGGCGGGCAGGCTGAGGATGCCGACCATGTGCGCCCGCGCCTCGCCGTCTTCGGCAGCGCTGCGAAAGCGCAGGGCCAGCTCGCGCACGCCGTGCCCTGCGCGTGGTGCGGCTGACTGCTGTCGCGTTTCATGGCCGCGTCCCTTCCTCGTCGAGCCAGTCGCGGCAGAGTAGCCGCGTGGCGTGCAGCAGCTGCGGACAGGCCAGCAGTTCGCCGCTGTGCCAGAACGGGCCGTCGCCGAAGCTGGCCACGTGCACGGCGGCGCCGTGTGCGCGCCAGTGGCGCGCCAGCGGCGGCAAGGGAGCGGCAGCTTGTTCCGGCGCCTGGTAATCGAGCCAGTAGACGGGCACGGACGGCAGCAGGGCGGATGCGCTGACACTATCGATGGCCTGCGCCAGTTCTGGCGCCAGCAGGTAGCCTGCCACTTCCACAGAATCTCCATTCGCCAGCGCGGCGCGGGCATGGCCGGGCGCCTCATGCGTGCCGCCGGCCAGCATGCCCGACGCCAGGCGCAGGCGCAGGAAGCGGTCGATGACGCGCCGTCCATCGGCTTCCGGTTGCCACAGCAGCAGGCGCGCCAGCGGCAGCGGCGCGCGGCTGGCGAAATCGAGGGCCAGCAGGGCGCCCAGGCGCAAGCCCCATACGCTCAAGGCACCGTCGACGCGCTGCGCCAGCCACGCGCAGGCCAGGTGCAGGTCGTTGTGCCAGATGTCCCAGCGCGCTTCGCCAAAGTCGCCGCTGCTGTCGCCGCAGCCGTACAGGTCGATCTGCAGCACGCTGTAGCCTGCGGCGGCAAAGGCGCGCGCCTGCGCGGCGGCCACGTGGCGGCTTTTATTGAGTTCTTCCGCAAATGGATGCACGTAGACGATGCCGCCGCGCGCGCTGCGGCCCGGCGCCGGAAGGTGCAGCAGGCAGTAGCGCTGGCCGCCGCTGGCGGGCAGGAAGAAGGGCAGCAGCGGCAGCGCGTCGAGGGCGGCGCCGTTCATGGCCGCAGCTGCGCAAACACGAAATCGTGCAGGGTGCCCACGGTGGCGAAGTGGCGCGCATGGATGTCGTCGTCGGCGACGATGATGCCGAAATGGTCTTCCAGCGCGGCGATCACGCCGATCACGGCCATCGAATCGAGTTCCGGCACGCTGCCCAGCAGCGGCGTGTGGGCTTCCAGCGCGCGCCCGTTCAAGCCCAGGGTGGTGTCGAGGATGCGTTTTACTGCTTCAAGATGCGGCATGTCAGCTCCAGGGAAGGGAAGTGCGGCAGGGTCGACGTATCGAAGGCGAGGCAGGGGATGTCGTCGGGGCGGCGCGACAGGTGGATATATGGCGGCAGGCTGGCGGCCATCCATTGCCAGCGCCCGCAGCGGATAAAGGTGGCCGTGCCCAGCGCGTGCGTGCCCAGGCGCGCATGGGCGCCCAGCGAGGCGCGGTTGAAGCGCGAGATGCGGCTGCACGTCCAGCGCACGCCCTGCGCGTGCAGCACGGCGTTGGCTTCTTCCCACAGGCGGGCGAAGACCAGGCCGCCCCGCCGCTCGGGATGCACCCACACGTCCAGGTCCCACGACGACTGGTTTGAGGCCAGCGCATAGCGGGCGCGCACCTCGTCTTCCTGGCAGCCGTGGCGCAACAGCCAGATCCAGCCGGCCATGCCGGACTTGTCGCGCGCCACCAGGCATTGCGCGCCTTGCCGGTAGCGTTCGCGCAGCGCGCCGGGCCGGCGTTCGGGACCGGGCGGCAAATCCGCCTCCGCCAGGCAGGGCGCGACGGCAATCGACTGGCCGCGTCCGCGGCACAGCGAACCGGGCGCCACGGCCTGCGCGACGAATTGATAACGATATAGCGCGCAGCGCCCGCCCGGCACGCTTTCCAGCAGGCGTGCCACGGCCAGCCAGGCGCTGTCGCGCCAGCCCAGCTGATCGAGGCTGGCGGCAAGCCGTTGCAGCAGGGGAAATCGCGGGGACGGAGCCATGGTGGTAACGGATGGGGCGGCTATGCAGCCAACGCTGTCCATTAGAACGCAGCGGCCGGGGGGCGATGTTGCGCCGGCTCAAGCTGTGCTGCTGAAACTGTTAATTGATCAAAATCAAGACCGTTGTGGCCGTTTGTCTGAATCATAGGGGAATGCATGGCAATCATGGCAACCCGGGGATGAAACGATGGCGACACTGATACACGATCTGATCTTTGATACGGCGCAGCGCGCGCCCCACGCGCCGGGCCTGTCGTGGCAGGGCGAAGAAACAAGCTATGCCGCGCTGGCGCAATCCGTGCGCGAAGCGGCCGCTACCCTGCTGACCCTGGGCTTGCGGCGCGGCGCGCGCGTGGCCGTGTACCTGGAAAAGCGCCCGGAAAACGTCAGCGCCATGTTTGGCGCGGCGGCCGCCGGCGGCGTGTTCGTGCCCGTCAATCCGCTGCTCAAGCCGGAACAGGTGGCGTACATCCTGGCCGATTGCAACGTGGCCATCCTCGTCACCTCGCGCGAACGCCTGGCCCAGCTGGGCCCCGCGCTGGCCGCCTGCCCGGACTTGCAAACGGTGCTGCTGACGGGCGAACCGCTGCCGGAATCGCGCCTGGGCAAGCTGCGCGTGCTGCCGTGGACTGCGGTGTCCAGCAGCGATGTGCCCGCTACCGGCGGACCCGCGCCGAGGCCGCATGCGGCGATCGACACGGACATGGCCGCCATTTTATATACCTCGGGCAGCACGGGGCGGCCGCCGAAAGGCGTGGTGCTGTCGCACCGCAACATGCTGGCGGGCGCGCTCAGCGTGTCGGGCTATCTGCGCAATACGCCGGACGACCGGATTTTGTGCGTGCTGCCGCTCAGCTTTGACTACGGCCTGAGCCAGCTGACGACGGCCTTTGCCAGCGGCGCCTGTGCCGTGCTGATGAATTATCTGTTGCTGCGCGACATAGTCGAAGCCGTGGAGCAGGAAGCCATCACGGGCCTGGCCGCCGTGCCGCCCCTGTGGGTGCAGCTGTCGCAGCTCAGCTGGCCCCTGTCCACGCCCTTGCGCTACATCACCAATTCGGGCGGCGTGATGCAGCGCGCCACGCTCGACCGGCTGCGCCAGTCGCTGCCGCGCGCGCAGGTCTACCTGATGTATGGCTTGACGGAAGCGTTCCGTTCCACCTACCTGGCGCCGGAACAGCTGGAGCGGCGCCCCGATTCCATCGGCCAGGCGATCCCGAACGCGGAAGTGCTGGTGCTGCGTCCCGACGGCAGCGTGTGCGACGCCGACGAGCCGGGCGAACTCGTGCACCGTGGCGCGCTGGTGGCGCTCGGCTACTGGAACGATGCGGCGCGCACGGCGGAGCGCTTCAAGCCCTTGCCGCCGCAGGCCAGCGGGCTGGTGCTGCCGGAACTGGCCGTCTGGTCGGGCGACACCGTGCGCCGCGATGCGGAAGGCTATCTGTATTTCGTGGGCCGCAGCGACGACATGATCAAGACATCCGGCTACCGGGTCAGCCCCGCCGAGGTCGAGGAAGTCGCGTATGCGAGCGGGCTGGTGGGCGAGGCGGCAGCGCTGGGCTTGCCCCATGCCGTGCTGGGCCAGGCCATCGCCTTGCTCGTCACGCCCGCGCCCGGTGTCGCATTGCAGCGCGACGGCATACTGGCCGCCTGCCGCGCGCGCCTGCCCAGTTATATGGTGCCGCTGTGGGTGGAAATCCGCGACGGCGTGCTGCCGCGCAATCCGAACGGCAAGATCGACCGCCCCTTGCTGGCCAGGGAACTGGCGCAGGCGTATGCGGTCCAATCAGGAGATGCGGCATGAAGGACTTGATCCGCTCGAACAATATGGAATTGCCGTTGCACGCGGCCCTGGGGCAGCAGTTCGCCGTGGAAAACGACGTGCTGCAGGTGGGCGGGGTGCCCTTGCACCGCCTGGCCCAGCGCGTGGGCAGCACGCCGTTCTATGCGTATGAACGGGCGCACATCACGCGCCGCGTGGCGCAATTGCGCGCCGCCTTGCCCGCTGGCGTGCACGTGCATTACGCGATGAAGGCCAATCCCATGCCGGCCGTGGTGCAGTGGCTGGCGGGCCTGGTTGACGGCATCGATGTGGCCTCGGGCGGCGAACTGGCGACCGCGCTCGATACGCCCATACCGGCCGAACGCATCAGTTTTGCGGGGCCGGGCAAGCGCGATGGCGAACTGGCGCGGGCCGTGGCCGCGGGCGTCTTGATCAACGTGGAGTCCGGCGCGCAGCTGGAAAGGACGGCGCTGGCCAGCGAACGACTGGGCATGACGGCCCGGGTGGCCGTGCGCGTGAATCCCGATTTCGCCTTGCGCCGCACGGGCATGCGCATGGGCGGCGGGGCGCAGCCGTTTGGCGTCGATGCGGCCCTGGTGCCCGCGTTGCTGGGCCGCATCGGCCAGCTGGGGCTCGATTTCCACGGCTTTCACCTGTATGCGGGGTCGCAAAGCCTGTCGGGCGCGGCCCTGGCCGAGGCGCAGGCGCTGAGCGTGCAACTGGCCCTGCAGCTGGCCGACAGCGCGCCGTCGCCCTTGCGCACCCTGAATATCGGCGGCGGCTTCGGCGTGCCGTATTTTCCCGGCGACCAGGCCCTCGATCTGGCGCCCGTGGCCGAAGGCTTGCAGCGGCAGCTCGATCTGCTGGCCCAGGCGGCGCCCGGGGTGCGCCTGAACCTGGAACTGGGGCGCTACCTGGTGGCCGAGGCCGGTATCTATGTGTGCAAGGTGCTCGAACGCAAGGTATCGCATGGACAGGTATTTTTAGTGACGGACGGCGGCTTGCACCATCACCTGGCCGCTTCCGGCAATTTTGGCCAGCTGATCCGCAAGAATTACCCGGTCGCCATCGGCAACCGGCTGCACGGCGGGCCGCGCGAAGTGGCGTCCGTCGTGGGGCCGCTGTGCACGCCGCTGGACTTGCTGGCCGACCAGATGGAAATGGCGCGCGCCGAGGAGGGCGACCTGGTGGTGGTGTTCCAGTCGGGTGCCTACGGTCTGACGGCCAGCCCGACGGCCTTTCTCGGCCATCCCTTGCCGGCGGAGGTGCTCGTATGAGCGGCCTGTGCGGTTGGCTGGGGAAGGCAGGCGGCGCTGCTGGCCTGGCCGCCGCCGATGCCGATGATGGCGCGGCCACGGCGCTGGCTGGCGGCATGGCCGCGCCCCTGTCGCGTTTCGATGGCGCGCCCCTGGCCGCCAGCCTCAGCGAAGTGGGCGGCGTGGCCGTGGCCGCCATCGACGGCAGCCGCCATGTGTATCAGCAAGATGGCTTGCAAGTGGCCATCTGGGGCCGGCCCGTGCTCGACGGTTCGGCCGACGACGTGGCGTGCCGCCTCGCGTCCCTGTGGCTGAGCCGGGGCGTGGCCGCCTGCGCCAGCCTGTCCGGGCCATTCTGTTTAGCCATCCTCGACGCCTTTTCCGGCTCGGCCCTGCTGGCCGTGGACCGCGCCGGCATGCATCCGCTCAGCTATGCGAGCAATGCGCAGGGGCTGTTCTTTGCCTCTTCCCACGATGCCTTGCTGGCCCATCCATCCGTGCGCGGGGCACTCGATCCGCAAGCCTTGTATCACTATTTGTATTTCCACATGGTGCCAGGCCCGGCCACGGCCTATCTGGGCCAGCAGCGCTTGCTGCCCGGCGAATCCTGCATGTACGGGGCGGCAAGCAATGCAAGGGCAGCTACTGGCAACTGGCTTTCCACGAGCCGGCGGCAGGGCGCGCGCGCGCCAGCTTTGCCGCCAACAAGCAGGAATTCCTGCGCCTGCTGCGCCAGGCCGTGGAAAGCAGCCTGGGCGCGGATGGGGCGGATACGGGCGCGTTTCTCAGCGGCGGCACGGACAGTTCCACCCTGGCCGCCATCATGGGGCAAGTGACGGGCCGCCCCGCGCGCACGTATTCCATCGGCTTCGATGCGCCCGGCTATGACGAAATGGCGTATGCGCGCCTGGCCGCCAGCCATGCGGGCAGCATCCACCACGAGCGCTACGTGACGCCCGGCGACGTGCTGGCCGCCATCCCCGCCATGGCGGCCATCTTCGACCAGCCTTTCGGCAATGCCTCGGCCATTCCCGCCTACTATTGCGCGCGCATGGCGCGCGAGGATGGCGTGACGCGCCTGCTGGGCGGCGACGGCGGCGATGAATTGTTCGGCGGCAACGAGCGCTATGCGCACCAGGCCTTGCTGTCGCAGTACGAGCGCTTGCCCGTCATCTTGCGCCAGGCCATCATCGAGCCGCTGCTGTTCCGTGAACGGATAAATCAACCGTGGCGCCTGGGCGACAAGGCGCGCCGCTATATCGAACAGGCGAGCTTGCCGCTGCCGGCCCGCCTGGACGGCTATAACCTGCTGCTGCGCCATGGCTACCGCACGGTGCTGGAAGCGGGTTTTATCGACACCATCGACCCGGGCGTGGCGCCCGGCTGCGTGAATGGCGCGTATTGGGAGCGGCAAGGCCAGGGCTTGAGCCAGATCAATGAGCTGCTGGCCCTGGACATGCGTTTTACCCTGGCCGACAACGACCTGTTCAAGGTGCGCAAGGCGTGCGAGCTGGCCGGCGTGGAAGCGGCGTTTCCCTTCCTGCACGACGCGATGGTGGCGTTTGCGTCGCGCCTGGCGCCACGGGACAAGCTCGACGGCCGGCAATTGCGGCCCTTCTTCAAGCGGGCGCTGGCGGAAATCCTGCCGCCGGCCATCGTGCGCAAGAAAAAGCATGGCTTCGGCTTGCCTTTCGGCCAGTGGCTGCACAGCCACGCCCCGCTGCGCGAATTTGCCTTCGACAACCTGACGCAGCTGCGCGGGCGCGGCATCGTGCGGCCCGCCTTCATCGACGATTTGAAGGGGCGCTTGCTGGCGGAACATCCGGCCTATCACGGCACCATGGTGTGGCTGCTGCTGATGCTGGAACAGTGGCTCAGCCAGCATCCGGCGGCGCTGGGGGCGCTTGCCGGCGGTTTTGCCGCAAGCGCCACAGAAACGCCAGCCGTCCTCGATCCCACGGCGTAAAGCGGGGCAGTTGCAGCAGGTCCAGCCCCGCGCCGGGGCGCGCCACGCCCCAGTCCGTCGCCACGGCCGCCTGGAAACCCAGGCGGCGCACCATCGCCACGTGCGGCGCGCCGTAATCGCGCCCGGCCTTGCCGTTCGGATACGCAAACAGGGTGACGGGCGCCTGTATCAAGTCTTCCAGCCGGCGCTTGCCATCGGCGATGTCGCGCTGCGCGGCGTGGTCCGGCAAGGTGGACAGAATCGGGTGGCTGGCCGTGTGCGCGCCCAGCCCCATGCCGGCCGCCTGCAATTGGCGCAGCTGGGCCGTGCTCAGCATGGCGGCCGGGCCCGCCGTGGCGCTTGCCTGGCGGCGGATATGCATGGCCAGCTGCTGGCGCCGGGCAAATGGCAGGTATTTGAGCTGGCCCAGCAAGGCGGCGATGGCCGCCTGCCGCTGCGCCAGGCTGGCGACGGGCAGGCAGTCCAGGCCGAGTTCCCGCAAGTCGAGCCGGGGTCCGGACGCGTGGCGCACGGCCTCGATCACCGTGTCATTCCACATCTGCCCCCCATCGAGGTAGCCCGTGGCGATAAAAAACGTGGCGTGCAAGCCGTGGCGCTGCAGCAGGGGCAGGGCCACTTGCGCATTGTCCGCATAGCCGTCGTCGAAGGTGATGCAGGCGGCGCGCGGCGGCAGGCTGCCATCCTGCAGCCGCTGCACGGCCTCGGACAGGGGCAGCGGCGCATAAAACCGTTTGACAAGGCGCAGCTGGCGCTCGAACAGGGCCGCATCGACTTCGCCGGGAAACAGCGGGTCGGGCCGCGCCAGCACGCGGTGGTAGATCAGGATGGACAAGGTGGCCGTCATGGCTGCTCCGCGACGGCGGCCCTGGCCTCGGCCTTGGCCTGGCGCGACATGGGCGCCGGCGCGCGCAATTCGCGCTCGACGACGATGCGCGTGGCGATCAGGGCGGCCATCAGGTAGTACGGCATGTCGAAATACAGCAGGCTGAGGAAGGCGCCGCCCACGGCAAAGCCGATCAGGCTGGCCTGGCTCATGGTGGCCAGGCCGTGCGCCCAGCGCAGTTCCGGCTGGCCCCGCGTGCGGCGGATGATGGCGGCCGCCGTGCGCCAGGTGGCGAAGCCCAGCGCCAGGTAAATCAGCAAGCCGACGAAGCCGTGTTCGCCCAGCGCCTGGAAATAGATGCTGTGCGCCGCATGCACGTCCATGGGGTTCGGCGCGTAGCGGGCAAAGATGGCGGCGTCGGACACGTCGAAGCCGCCGCCCAGGAAACGGTCGCGCGCCAGGTTCCAGGCCATGCGCCAGGCATTCAGGCGGCCCATGGCGGACACATCGTCCTGATAGGTGTTGATGGTGTCCATGCGTTCGGCCCAGCGCTCGGGCATGAAGGCCAGCAGCAAGGGCGTGACCGCACCGAGCAGCGCGCCCAGCATCAGCTTGCGTTCGCTTTTCAGCCACATGAACAGGCCCATGGCGGCAATCGCCAGCAGCGCGCCGCGCGAATACGAGCCCAGCGCGGCCAGGGCCGACAGCAGCATCGCGGCGGACAAGCCATGGCGCACCCAGCGCCGCTGTTTCTCCGTGTTTTGCTGCAGGTAATACATGAGGGGAATCGTGATGATCAGGGCCAGGGCCAGGGCATTGTTATCCCCAATAAATGTTTCCTCCGGTCCCCAGACCCGTTCCGTGCCGCCGCTGCGGATGGTGAAGATGCCGCCTTTCACGCCGTAATAGCCGATCGAGCCCACCAGCACCCAGATCAGGCGCACGATGTCGCGCCGCGTGCGTATCACCATCATGATCACAAAGCTCATCAGCATGATCTTCATGACCTTGTTCCACTGCACCCACGACGCTTCCGGCAGCAGGGCGAACGGGGCCGTGACATTCATCCACGCGACGAACAGCAGCAGCAGCACGCTGACGGGCGTGAGCGGCAGGCTTTTCGGCTCGCGCGTCATGAGCAGGCTGACCATGGTGGCGATGGCGATGATGAAGGCGAACGGCAAGTGGGTGGCAAAGCCCCAGGCTTGCGTGTGCGGGTTCATCACGCTGACCCATACCCACATCAGGCCGCCGATGGCCGGCGACTTCAGGATGAAGGGCAGGGAACCCAGGATGATGATGGTAATCAAGATGTCGCGCATGAAGGGGGACGCTCCTGGTTTTGCCCGGGTTGCCATGGTCTTGATGCCTGTCAACGGGCTGGCGGGCAGGCTCAGTACACTGGATCAATACTGTTGAGTGTTGTTGAAACCATCAATCAGTTTTGTCATGGTAAGACCAAGGAGGCATGTCCTTGTTGACCGTTCTCATGGCGACCTACAATGGCGCCGGCACCTTGCCCCAGGTATTGCGCGCCTACATGGGCTTGCGCCCGCCCGTGGGCGGCTGGCGCCTCGTCATCGCCGACAATGGCAGCACGGACGCCACGGCCCGGGTGATCGCCGCCTTTCGCGGGCGCTTGCCCTTGAACTATATCTATGTGGCGCGGCGCGGCCGCAGTCCCGCCCTGAACGGCGCCGTCGAACACGCCCTGCGCCTGGGCGGAGACGGCGGCGAGCTGTTCGTCTTCGGCGACGACGACGCCATGCCCGCGCCCGACTGGCTGTGCCGCTTGCAGGACTGCGCGCGCGCGCGCCCACCCCGGCTACGCCCTGTTCGGCGGCGCCATCGTGCCCGCCTGGCGGGAACGGCCGGCCGACTGGCTGCTGCGCCTGACCCCGGTCGGTTTGACGTGGGGCATCACCAGCCCCGATTTGCGCGACGCGCCCATCTATCCGGGCCTGGTGTGGGGCGCCAATATGGCGATCCGCCGCCGCATCTTCGAGGCGGGCGCCCGCTATGACGAAAGCATCGGCCCGCAAGGGGCCAATTACGCCATGGGCAGCGAAACCCGGCTCAACCTGGAGATGCATGCGGCCGGCAACCCATCCTGGTTCTGTCCGCAAGCGCGGGTGGCGCACATCATCCGCGCCCCGCAAGTGCGGCGCGCCTGGATACTGCGCCGCGCCATGCTGTTCGGCCGGGGCCAGTGCCGGCTGGCGACCTTTGCGCCGACCGTGGAGCTGCTGGGCGTGCCACGCTGGATGCTGGGCAGATACGTGCGCGATACCTTCGGCGCCGTGCGGGCCTGGCTGCGGCGCGACCACGCCGACCTGTTCCTGCGCCAGTGGGAGCGGGCCTGGCTGCGCGGCTTTTTCCATGAAGCGTGGCGCGGAAGGCGAAAACGGCTGCCGCGCATCGTCATCAGCAGTTATTCCGGCGAGCTGGGCGGCATGGAGCTGCGCATGGCGCAAGAGGCGACAATACTGGGCGCGAACGGCTATGACAGCGTGCTGGCGCTGCGGCGCTTTCCCGGTTTTACCGCCTGGGCACAAGACTTGCGCGCAAGGCAGGTGCAGGTGCGCGTGTATGAGCCGCCCCTGTTTCTCGAACACTGGGCCTGGCGCCGCTGGAACTGGCTGCGCGCCAGGGTCACGGGCGCGTGGCGGCTGCGGCGGCTGCGCCCGGACCTGGTGCACGTGGCGTTTTGCTGGACCGCATATGGCGCTTCCATCCTGTGGCTGGCGCGGCAATGCCGGCTGCCGGCCGTGATCAGCGTGCACAATGCGTTTCCGCTGGAAACCTTCAGCGACTGGCAGCGGGCCCCGGTTGCAGGAGGCGTTTCGCACCGTAAAGGGCGTGTATGCCGTGTCGGCCTCGTCCATGCGGCATTTCCTCGACCTGTACCGCGACATGCTGGCGCCGCAGACGCGGCTGGCCGTCATTCCCAATGGCGTCGATACGGATACGTTCATCGTCTCGCCCGAACGGAAAATACTGGCGCGCAAGGAACTCGGGTTGCCGCCGGACGCCCTCGTGCTCGGCTGCGTGGCCAGATTGTCCGCGCAAAAGCGTCCGCAAGCGCTGCTGGCCCTGTTCGCCGGGCTGGCGCCGCAATTTCCCCACTTATATCTGGTGCTGGTGGGCACGGGGCCGCTGGAAGCCATGCTGCGGCTGCAGGCGCAGCAATCGGGTTTGCACGACAGGGTCGTGTTTGCCGGCTTCCGGCAGCGCGTCGAGCTGCTGATGCCGGCCTTCGACTTGCACGTGCTGCTGAGCAAGAACGAGGGCTTCGGCATCGCCACCATCGAGGCGATGGCCTGCGGCGTGCCGGCCGTGGGGACGGACGTGCCGGGCACGCACGATATCCTGCACGATAGCGCAGGCGGGCTGCTGCTGCCGCTCGATGACGAGCACGCGGCCTGCGGCGCCGTGGCGCAGCTGCTGGCAGACGCGCCCCGGCGCGCCCGCATGGGACGGCTGGCGCGCGAGGAAACCGTGCAGCGCTATTCGATGCCGCGCCTGGAACGCCAGCTGCGCCAGTTCTATGCGGGCCTCGTGTAGGCGCCGGCCACGGGGATGAACGCCACCCGCCACTCGTTTTTCTTTTCGTTTGCCGAAAAATACACGGTGCTGCTGCTCGGTATCGTCGCCACCATGGTGCTGTCGCGGCTGCTGACGCCGGCCGAGGTGGGCGTGTATTCGCTGGGGGCCGTGCTGGTGGCGCTGGCGCAAGTGGTGCGCGATTTCGGCGTGGGGCAATACCTGATCCAGGAAAAGCGGCTCGATGCCGTCAAATTGCGGGCCGCGCTGGCCACCAGCCTGCTCGTCGCCTGGCTGCTGGCGGGCCTGGTGCTGCTGGCCAGCGCGCCGCTCGCGCATTTCTATGGCGAACCCCGGCTGACCCTCGTGCTGCGGCTGCTGTCGGTCAATTTCCTGCTGATCCCGTTCAGTGCCTTGACCTTGCCCATGCTGCGCCGTCAACTGCGCTTTCGCGCCATCTATGCGATCAATGCCGCCAACAGCGTGGTCAACCTGCTGGTGGCCGTGCTGCTGGCGCTGCAGGGCTACAGTTACATGAGCATGGTATGGGCGGCGCTGGCCGGTTCCTGCGCCTCGCTGCTGGTGAGCCTGCTGGTGCGGCCCCGCGAATTGCCGTGGCTGCCGGGACGGCGCGGCATCGGCGATATCGCCCGCTTTGGCGCGTATGCGACCGGGGGCGGCCTCGTCGACGAGGCGGGCGTGGCGGCGCCGGACCTGATCATCGGCAAGCTGATCGGCATTGAAAGCCTGGCCCTGTTCGGCAAGGCGCAAAGCGTGCTGAATATTTTTAACCAGGCCATCACCAGCGCCATTTCTCCCGTCGTGTTTCCCCTGTTCGCGGCCCGCGCGCGGGAGGGGAGTGGACAAGGGGGGCAGGGCGGGGCGGAACGCGTGTATCTGCGCACGATCAGCTACATGACGGCGCTGGCCTGGCCGTTTTTTCTGTTCCTCGCCTGTATGGCTTTGCCCCTGGTCAAGGTGTTGTACGGCACGCAATGGCTGGACTGTGTGCCCTTGATCCGCATCATGTGCCTGTCCTCGGCCGTGTATAGCATGTTCAGCATGGCCCGCTACCTGTTCGTGGCGACGGGCCAGTTGCATGCGCAGGTGCGGCTCGATGCCTGGGCGGGCGCCAGCAAGGTGGCGCTGCTGCTGGCGGCGGCGCCGTTCGGCCTGGTGGCCGTGGCCTGGGCCGTGGTGCTCAGCAATGTGCTGCGCAGCTGGATGAGCTACGGCTGCCTGCAGCGCTTGAGTGCACTCGACTGGCGCATCCTGGCGCGGGCCTTGCGCAAGAGCTTGCTGCTGTGCGGTGTCAGCGCCATCGCGCCCGTCGCTTCGCTGTTGTGGCTGCCTATTGACACGCCGGCGCTGCTGGCGCTGGCTGGCGGGCACGGCGCTGGCGACCTTGCTGTGCTGGCTGGCCGGTCTGTTCCTGTTGAAGCATGAACTGGCCGGTGAGTTTTTGTTGTTGCAACGCAAGCTGGCCGGCCGCTGGCTGGCCGTCAAATCACCGCACTGAGCCGTTGATAGCGGCGCGGGCGCACGAAAGGAAGACCATGCGTGTCGGTATCCTGTCCTACCCGATGCTGTTCCAGCGCGACGGCGGCTTGCAGATCCAGGTACGCGAAACCATCGCCGCGCTGAACCGGCTGCCCCAGCAACCGGCACGGCCCCTGGACGTGCAGCTGGTCGACGCCAACCATCAGCGGCTGGCCGATTTCGACGTGCTGCACGTGTTTTCGGCCAGTAATGGCACTTATCGCATCATGGAAATGGCCAGCGAGCAAGGCGAGCAAGGCGTGCCCGTGGTGCTGTCGCCGCTGCTGTCGCCGGGCTGGGGCCGCGCCAGCGCCTGGCGCGCGCGGCTGGCCGACCGGCTGGCAGGGCGCTTGACGGAGTGGATGGTGCAAACGAGCTATGCGCAAACGCGGCGCGCCCTGCAGCTGGCCGACGTGGTGATCGCGCTGGGCGAGGCCGAACGCGACGCCATCGTGCAAGGCTTCGGCATGCCGTCCGACGCCATCCGCGTCTTGCCGAACGGGATTAACCCGCATTTCTTCACGGCCAATGGCGATCTGTTCCTGCGCGAGACGGGCATCACCGGGCCGTTCGCGCTGATGGTGGGCAGCATTTCGCCGTATAAAAACCAGCTGGGACTGGCACAGGCGCTGGCGGGGGCCGGCTTGCCCCTGGTGCTGATCGGCGCCGCGCCCCGGGAACAGCAGGCGTATCTGCAGCAATTGCTGGACTTGCCGTACGTCAGGTGGCTGGGCGCGCTCGACCACGCCGACCCGCTGCTGGCCAGCGCCTACCATGCGGCAGCCGTGGCGGCCTTGCCCAGCCAGGGCGAAGTGTTTCCCTTGAGCGTGCTCGAAGCGCTGGCGGCCGGCACGCCCGTCGTCATGACGGCGCAAAGCGCGCTCGACTTGCCCGATTCCGCGTTCGCGCTGCGCAAGGTGGCCTGGGACGATGGCGCCGCGCAGCGCCAGGCCATCCTCGACCTGCTGGCGCTGCCGCCCGAACGCGCGCGCGTGCAAGCCCTGGTGGAACGCTTTACGTGGGAACGGGTGGCGGCCCGGATCGCCGAATGTTACTACCAGGTGCAATCCTTGCCTGCCAGGAGACGCCATGCTGTTTAATTCCTTCGCCTTCCTGTTCGCCTATCTGCCCATCGTGCTGGCCGGCTATTTTCTGCTGGACCGCTGGGCGACCTCCGGCGGCACCTCTGCCAGCGGGCGCCGCCTGGCGCCCGCGATTTGGCTGGCGCTGGCCTCGCTGTTCTTCTATGCCTGGTGGGACGTGCGCTATCTGCCGCTGCTGCTGGCCTCGATCTGCGTCAACTACGGCGCCGGGCGCCTGCTCAGTGCCAGCGCGGGCGCGGCCCGCAAGCGCGTGCTGGTGGCGGCCCTGGCACTGAACCTGGGCTTGCTCGCCTACTATAAATATGCGAATTTCTTCATCGACAGCGTGAACGCGGTCGCCGTCGCCGCCGGTGCCGCCGGTGCCAATACTGGCAGCCTGCCGTGGTCCGGCCTCGACATCATCTTGCCGATCGGCATCTCGTTCTTTACCTTCACGCAGATCGCCTTCCTCGTCGATTGCTACCGGGGCGAGGTGCGCGAGTACCGCTTCATCCATTACGTGCTGTTCGTCAGCTACTTTCCCCACCTGATCGCCGGCCCCGTGCTGCACCACCGCGACATGATGCCGCAGTTCGCCGACCCGGCCAACGCCCACCCGCGCGCGGCCAATTTCGCCATCGGCCTGTCGATTTTTACGATAGGCCTGGCAAAAAAGGTGCTGATCGCCGACAACCTGTCGCCGCTGGCCATGCCCGTTTTCGCGGCCGGCGCCACGCCGACCCTGATCGAGGCGTGGATCGGCGTGCTGGCCTACACTTTTCAGCTGTATTTCGACTTTTCCGGCTATTCGGACATGGCCATCGGCCTGTCGCGCCTGTTCGGCGTGAAATTGCCGCTGAACTTCAACTCACCGTACAAGGCGGCCAATATCGCGGACTTCTGGCGCCGCTGGCACATGACCTTGTCGCGTTTCCTGCGCGACTATCTGTACATACCCTTGGGCGGCAGCCGGCGCGGCGAAGCCATGCGCTACCGCAACCTGATGCTGACCATGCTGCTGGGCGGCCTGTGGCACGGCGCCGGCTGGACCTTCGTCATCTGGGGTGGCTTGCACGGCCTGTACCTGGTGCTGCAGCAGGCGTGGCAGCGGCTCTTCGGCGCGGCGCCGGGGTACCGCTGGCTGCGCTGGTGGCCCGGCGTCCTGACTTTTTTTGCCGTGATGCTGGCCTGGGTCTTCTTCCGCGCGCCCGACGTGGCCACGGCCTGGGACATCGCGGGCGCGCTGCTGGGGGCGAACGGCCTGAGCCTGCCGCGCGGCCTGGCCAGCCATGGGGCCAGCCTGGCGCAGTGGGGCGTGCATCCCGCGTTCGACGGCATCCGCTGGATCGAGCTGATGGGGCCGGGCTTGCCCGCGCTGCTGGCGGCCATGCTGCTGGCCTTCAAGGCGCCGAATACGCAAGAAATATTCTTTCTCTACGAGCCTGCCATTGAAAGAATATTTCAGCCGACAGGGCGCTGGGCCTTCAGCTGGCGCCCCACGGCCCGCTGGAGCGTGGGCTTTGCCGCGTTGTTCGTCGCCTGCATCTTCGGCATGAACCGGGTCACCGAATTTCTCTATTTCCAGTTCTGAGCATGGACGCCGCCGCCCGCCGCTACCTTGTCTGCTTCTGCGCCTGCGCCGGCCTGGCGCTGGGCGCCGTCTCGCTGCTGAATTACCAGGTCGACCCCTACCTGCTGCACCAGTGGGACAGTCCCTTGCTGCAGCGCCCGCGCCAGATCAATGAAAAGCTCGGTGCCTGGGCCAAGACCTATGCCGTGGCGCGCTACCGGCCGGCCATCGTCTACATCGGCAATTCGCGCACGGAAATGGGCTTGCCGACGGGCGTGCGCGCGCTGTTTGACGGCAAGCGCGTGTTCAACAGCGCCGTGTCCGGCGCCTCGATCGGCGACGCCATCCGCCTGGCCGAGCATGCGGCCAGGGTCAGCCGCATCGACACCATGGTGTGGGGCATGGACGCGCCCACCTTTTCCCTGGAGATGGGCGCGGCGCGCGTGGAAAACAGCCTGACGGGGACCGGACGGGGCTTTTTCGCCCGGCGCGCCCTGGTCAACCTGCAGCGCGGCCTGACGGTGGACATGACGCAGGACAGCGTGCGCATCCTCACCGGCAATGCCGGCGATACCTGCCGCTCCAGCCTGGCCGTGTATGGCCAGCGCGACGAGTCGTGCACCCGCAAGGGCATCGCGCACTGGCTGGGAACGAAGGACGCGATACCCGTGCGGCTGCAGGAATTCGGCGATGGCCTGGGGCCGACGCCGCCCTCGACGTTGGCGCTTGACGCCAGCATCGGCAAGCTGTGCCGGGAAGGCATGCGCTTGCGCCTGTATATCAACCCCACGCACGCGCTGACCTTGTACGCGCTGCACTGGCGCGGCAAGTGGGATGCCATGCAGGCCTGGCAGCGCGGCCTGGTGAGTATTGCCGAGCGACACCGCCGCCAGGGCTGCGACGTGCGCCTGGTTGATTTTTCCGGCTTTAACAGCATCACGACGGAAGCGACGCCGCTCGTCAGCGGCAAGCCCGACATGCATTATTACTGGGAAGTATCGCATTACCGGGACAATGTCGGCCACCTGATCCTGGCGCGCCTGTTCGGCGGCGGCACGCCGGCGCCGGCCGATTTCGGCGTGGAGCTGACGCCAGCCAACGTCGGCGCCCACCAGGCGGCCATGCGCGCCGCGCGCGACCGCTACCGTGTGGAACACGCGCGCGAAACGGCCTATGCGCAGCAGGTGCTGGACGGGCCGCTGATCCGGCGTTGATGCAAGACTCCGCATACGCCACTTCTGCACTTCCTATGCCGACCATGGACACTACCGCCCGCCGCTACCTCGCCATCTTCTTTGCCTGCGCGCTGGCCGCGCTGGCCCTGATCTCCGCCGTGAATTACCACGTCGATCCGTATCTGCTGCACCAGTGGGACACGCCGCTGGTGCAGCGTTTGCGTCCCACCTACGAAAAGCTCGCCGTGTGGGGCAAGACGTATGCCGTGGCCCGCTACCGGCCCGCCGTCGTCTACATCGGCAATTCGCGCACGGAAATGGGCTTGCCCACCAGGGTGCGCGCCTTGTTCGATGGCAAGAGCATCTTCAACAGCGCCGTCTCGGGCGCCTCGATCGGCGAAGCGATCCGCCTGGCCGAGCACGCGGCCAGGGTCAGCCATGTCGACACCATGGTGTGGGGCATCGACGCGCCCTCGTTTTCGCTGGAACTGGGCTCGGCCGGCGTGGAGCCGGGCTTGACGGCTGGCGGCCCCGCGTTTTTCGCGCGGCGCGCCTTGCTCAACATCAAGCGCGGCCTCACCGTCGACATGACCCAGGACACCTGGCGCATCCTCAGCGGCAGCTATGACGGCGTGTGCCTGTCCAGCCTGGCCCTGGACGGCCAGCGCGACCAGGGCTGCATCACGGCCCGCAACCATGGCTGGGTGGGTACGGCGCGCGCGTTCAAGCCGCGGTTGCAGGAATTCGGCGACGGCCTGGGGCCGACGGCGCCCGCGCTGCAAGCCTTCGATGCCAGCGTCGGCAAGCTGTGCCGGGGCGGCACGCGCTTGCGCCTGTACATCAACCCCACGCACGCGCTCACGCTCGACGCCCTGTACTGGCGCGGCAAGTGGGACGCCATGCAGCAGTGGCAGCGCGCGACCTGGCGCAACTGGCGCAGCGCCACCGCAGCCAGGGCTGCGACGTGCGCGTGTACGATTTTTCCGGCTTCAACAGCATCACCAGCGAGCCTATCCCGCAGGTGACGGGCAGGCGCGAAATGCGTTATTACTGGGAAGCATCGCATTACCGCGACAACGTGGGCCATTTCATCCTGGCGCGCCTGTTCGGCGGCGCCGTGCCGGTGCCGGCCGATTTCGGCGTCGAGCTGACGACGGCAAGCATCGCGGCCCACCAGGCGGCCATGCGCGCCGCGCGCGAACGCTACCACGCGCAGCACGCCGAGGAAACGGCCTACCTGCGCCACGTGCTGACCTTGCCGCGCGAGCCCAAATAGGCAGTCAAGGAGGCAGACGTACGCCGGGAAGCGGGGCGCTTGCGCTATGATGATGTTTTGCCATTCAGCAAGTTCCAGGACGCCCCATGAAAATCGCCTTCTTCGCCAGCCAGCCCTACGACCGCCGCTTCTTCGACGAAGCCTTGCCGTCCCAGCCCGATCCGGCTGGCATCGAACTGGTCTACCACAGCGCCTTGCTGAGCCAGGAAACCGTAGTGCTGGCGCAAGGCGCGGACGCCGTCTGCGTCTTCGTCAACGACGTGCTCGACGCGCCCGTGCTGGAAGCGCTGCACGGCTACGGCGTGCGCGCCATTTTGCTGCGCTGCGCCGGCTACAACAACCTCGACCTGGAAGCGGCCAGACGCCTGGGCCTGTTCGTTGCCCGCGTGCCCGCGTATTCGCCGGAAGCCGTGGCCGAATACACCTTGGCCCTGGTGCAGACCCTGAACCGCCACACGCACCGCGCCTACGCCCGCGTGCGCGAAGGCAATTTCTCGCTCGACGGCTTGCTGGGTTCCACCTTGCACGGCAAGACCGTGGGCATCGTCGGCACGGGCAAGATCGGCCTGGCCACGGCGCGCATTTTTAAAGGTTTCGGCTGCACGGTGCTGGGCCACGACCCGTATCCGGCGCCCGCGTTCGCGCAGCTGGGCACGATGGTGGAACTGCCGCAGCTGCTGGCCGAAGCCGACATCGTCTCGCTGCATTGCCCGCTGATGGAGAGCACGCGCCACATGATCAGCGAAGCCACGTTGCCGCTGATGAAGAAGGGCGCCATGCTGGTGAATACCTCGCGCGGCGGCCTGATCGACACGGGCGCCGTCATCGAGGCGCTCAAATCGCGCCAGCTGGGTTCGCTCGCCATCGACGTGTACGAGCAGGAAAGCAATCTGTTCTTCCAGGACCGCTCGTCCGACATCATCGACGACGACGTCTTCCAGCGCTTGATGACCTTCCCGAACGTGCTGGTGACGGGCCACCAGGGCTTCTTTACCATCGAGGCGCTGCGCGAGATCGCCGCCATCACCTACCACAACCTGCAATGCTTCCTGCAGGGCAAGGCGTGCGAGAACAGCGTACTAGCTGTTTGATGCCGTTTTTTTCGGCTTGGGCGGCGGCTTGGGTTTCGGCTGCGGCAAGGCATCGGCCGTGCGCCGCGCCAGCTGGGACAACCAGTCGCGCTCGTCCCACAGCCCGCCATCGATGAGGAAATACGGCTTGGCTTGCGGATAGGGCGGCGCTTCCTGCAGCGTGCCCATGGTACTGATCCAGGCGCGGCCCGCATCCGTCGGCTTGATGAAGAGCATGTCGTCGGCGACGATGGCGAACATCTTGCCGTCGCAATACAGGCCGTACTCGCCAAACATCTTTTTTGCGCTGATACTGCCCGCGCCCGCCATCTGGTCGAGCAAAAAATCCACCGTGCCTTGCTGTGATGCCATGTTGTCCTCCGTAGGAAGCAATAGTGTAGCGCACTGGCCAGGACAGGGCGGTGCGGCTACACTATCGCCATTATTTATTTTGCATTAGCTGCCATGACACCCCAGCATATTATTCACCGCGGCATCACCATCGCCACCCTGGCCGCCGATCAGGCGCTTGAAACCCATTGCGCGCCGGGCCAGACGGCCATCCGCGAACAGGGCGGCGGCTGGTGGCTGTATTTTGTCGATGAAGACGGCAATATCGACGGCTACGACAGCCCGTTCGCCAGCCACGCCGAAGCGCTGTGGGCAGCCAAGGCCGCAGCCGAGTTCAGCGCGCAATGAAGGCTAGTCCCTGGGCCTTCCTGGGCTTGCCGCAAGCGCCCGTGGCGGAAGCGGAAAGCGCCGACTACGGCGCCTGCCGCGCCGAACTGCACGGCAAGCGGCTGGTCTTGCGCGTGGCCAAGACCACGCCGACGAAAACGGGCCAGTTCGTCACCGTCTGGAAGCGCCCCCATCCCGACGCCGACATCGCCCCGCTGGACGAAGCCGACCCCGTCGATGCCGTCATCATCGCCGTGACCGACGACGGCGGCGCGCGGCACGGCTTTTTCATCTTCCCGCGCAGCGTGCTGCTGGAACGGGGCGTGATGTCGCGCGCCGGAGCTGGAGGCAAGCGCGCGCTGCGCGTGTATCCGCCCTGGTGCGCGCCGGAGTCGTTCAGGCACAGCGCACGCAGCGCTGGCAGGGGGAGTGGTTTGTGGCGGCGGGGGATCAGCGAAGGCTGGAACAGCTGCTGGGGCAGTGATTGTTTCCGTTCTCATGTTTGCGGCAGGGCAGTTGGAAGGCATGGCGCATGATGTTGCGCTCCATTTTGCCTGGTCCGCTATCGGTCCACAAGCGGACATTCGCGGTCGTGTGACAATGTGTGATTTTTTTTGCTTGGCAATCCGCTATTCTCTGGGGCCGCTGTCGTCCAGAAGCAGGACTTTCAGACGCTTATTTCTTCAGGGTTTTAAATGCGAATTAGATTTATCGGCGCCAGTGACGATCATGTAACAGGCTCATGCACACACTTTTCTTACGACCGCAAAGAAGTGCAATTCTTGGTTGACTGTGGTTTGCATCAGGGCGAAAACCATGCACTTCTCAAAAACCGGCAAAAATTTCCTTTCGATGCCGCCGACATCAAATTTGTGCTTCTGACGCATGCGCACATCGATCACTGCGGGCTCATTCCCAAACTTTATCGCGATGGTTTTCAAGGCGTCGTTTTTTGCACAACGGCCACGGCGCAGCTTGCACGGCTGTCACTGCTAGACAGTGTCCGTTTCTCTTCGGGCCTTTACTCTGAGGACGACGTCAAAGCGATTCAGTTCAGCTGCGTGGATCAGCGGCCTGATTTTGGCTTGTCACGCTATATTCCTGTCGATGACGATCTATTCGTGTCGTTCACACGCACTGCCCATATTCTCGGGGCGATGTCGCTCAAGATTTCATGGAATCGCGACGATGGCACGCGTGGAGATATTGTCATGAGCGGCGACCTGGGAAACAACACGAAGGACAATCCTTGCCAGCCGCTGCTCGCCGGTCGGCAGGAGCCGTTTGGTGTGCCTGAATATATGGTGGTGGAGAGCACCTATGGGGCACGGGTTCGCTCTCCGCATTTTTCAAATTATCTTGCACGCCTTGATGCGCTCACCGACGTGATCAGGATGCTGCGTTCAATCGAGGCAAGATTTTGATTCCCGCATTCTCGTTACAGCGGACGCAGGAAATTCTGTTGGATCTAGTTTGCATTCTTGAATCACCAAACGGCCGCTTGCCTGCCAATATTCCGATCTTACCGGTCTTCTCCATAGCCGATTGCATCGCTGCAGGTTCGTGGGATGAAGCCACCAATGGGCGCATCAAGCGGGCATTGGAAGCACAGTCCGAAGCGGTGCAAGAGCAGTGGCGTGATGCGATAGAGGCGCGTGAACCAGATGAGAGCAACGCACCGCGCTATGGATTTGTCGACAATGCAAAGGTGAATTTCGCTGAGTTCCGATCCATTATGATGGGATATACGAAACCACTGGCATTGAAAATCGATGTGGACTCTCCTCTGACGCTGAGGATGACCGGCGTTTTCGGTACCGAATTATGCCGCAGGCAAAAACGCGCTCCCGACGAAACGCTGTACCGCAACAGGCTTATGGCCGAACGCTTGCGACTGTCATCGGAAGCGGAAGTCGATGACAAGATCCGCACCATTTTCCCCATCAATAAAGAATTGACCGGCATCGAAATTGCGCTCGGGCCCCATCTGCTGCGCTACCAAGGACTGATTTCTTCGAAGAAAAACGATTACAAGAGTAAGAAGCCAGTACTCAGGCCAAAAGTTCCGCCACCAGCTCACATTACGATTTCGGGCGGCGGAATGTGCGAGGGAGGTCGCGTGGTCGATCACCTTGAACAGCTGTTACCTTCGAACCAGGCTGTGATTCTGATTACAGGTTATATGGCCAGCGGCACGCTGGGCGGAAAATTGGCACAATTAGGCAAATGCCGTATCGAAGGAGCGCTTCCTGACTTCACGGAAATCCAGGTCAACGACACGGTATTTCGCCTTGACGACATCCACGCGCAGATAATCGATGTGGGCGGCTATTACTCAGGCCATGCCGACCAGAGCGGATTACTGCAATACATTTTTACTGATCACAAACTTCCTCCGGAAGAAGGCGACAAAGCCACAACTGTGTTCTTGAACCACGGTACAAAACAATCGCGCGAGATGTTGAAAGAGGCGATCGAATTGCATGTTCCCGGGGCTCTGGAGCGCAAGGTTGCGAAAGTCGAGTTTGCGGATTCTAGCCGGTGGTACAGCCTGGATCTGCATGAATGGATCGATCCGCCCGCACCAGAACCGGCACTTGCTGACAACGGTTGGCAGGTCCTGGTGGCCGAGCAGAAGCGCACGAATGCGCTCTTGGAACGATTAATTGACCTCATGTCACCGCGGCAGTGAGCCCATGTATCACAAGCCTGCTGATTCAAATACCAAAGATGACCAAAGGCGGCAACTGTTCAGGAGCGGCCATTGCGATAGCCCGAGATTACCACACCCAGGAAAGGACTCAGATGGCTGCTGACGTAGCTTTCGTCGAAGGCCCCCTCAAGTTCCAGCTTTGGTTTGCAGAAGTAGATCCGATGGATCTCGGCGTCCGGTCCGGCTTGAAGTTGAGTATTCAAGCGGAAGCCAGAGTTTCAACTGGACTGCGGAGCACCTTTGGTTTGCGTATGACGCCCTCGTTCAATTCGAAAGTGACCTCCGTGACGGCAGCGACGCGGGACTGCATGACATGAGCGAGTACCCAATACTTCACTTCGAACGGCATTCATCTGAGGAGTATCTAACGATCAATCCTCGTTCGAAAAGGCAGTCACAAGATGGCGACAACATCGCAATTCGACTGAAGATCAATGCCGGGTCAATGCTTGCGCTGCATTTAGCGCTCAACAAGTTCGGCAAATGGTGGTGACGCGATTACGTCCGCTCTGGGGCGCAAGCTGCCAATAGCAGCAACCGCCCAGAAGCGCTCGCGCCCGCCAATGCGGCCCGCAACCCATCCGGGAAAATGACCGCCCATGACTGATATCTGACGGCCTGTCGCAATGCTGCATGGTGGCCGGGCAAGGTGACGTATCGTCAACCTTTCCTTACTGATATCCGTCATTCACCATTGAAAGAGGCGCTCATGCGAGTTCATTCCCTGGCAGTAATCGTTACCCTGTTGTTCGCAAGTGGCGCCCGGGCGGACGCATTGGACGACATTATCAAAGCCGAAATGCAGATGCGGAAGATCCCCGGACTGTCGCTTGCCATCATCGACAACGGCAAGATTGTCAGGGTGCAAGGGTACGGTGTCACGGAAAAGGGCGGCAAGACGCCGGTCGGTCCGCACACACTGTTCCAGGCCGGTTCGGTCAGCAAGCCGGTAGCCGCGCTGGGGGCGCTGCACCTGGTAGAGCAGGGCAAGCTTGCCCTTGACGAGGACGTCAATACCCGGCTGCTCACGTGGAAGCTGCCGGACAGCGCCCTGACGGCCGAACAGAAGGTGACCTTGCGCAGGCTGCTCAGCCACAACGCGGGGCTGACCGTGCACGGCTTCCCCGGTTACGCCAGCAATGCGCCGCTGCCCACCGTCGTCCAGGTGCTGAACGGCGAGCAACCGGCGAATACCGTGCCCATCCGCGTTGACATCGTTCCAGGCAGCAAGGTGCGTTACTCCGGTGGCGGCTATACCGTCATGCAGCAAATGGTGGCCGACGTGAGCGGCCAGGCGTATCCCGATTACATGCGCGACGCGGTCCTCATGCCCTTGGGCATGCAGGAGAGCTCCTATCTGCAACCGCCGCCAGCCGAACGCGCGCGCCTGAATGCCAGCGGCCACCTTGCCGACCGCAGCCTGGTGGCGGGACGCTGGCACCTGTATCCGGAAATGGCGGCGGCCGGTTTATGGACCAACGCGTCGGACCTGGCGCGCTTCGCCATCGGCGTGCAGCAATCCTTGGCCGGCACGTCCAACCCGGTCATCTCGGCAGCCTTGACGCAACAGATGCTGACCCCGCAAATAGAGAACGCGGGCCTGGGCGTCTTCCTGCACGGCAGCGGCAGCGCGCAACGCTTCTCGCACGGCGGGCGCGACGAAGGCTTCGATACCTTGCTGACGGACGGCATTTTCCCGCACGGGCCAGGGCGCCGTGATCATGATTAACGCGAATGACAATTCCCGCATGATGGACCGCCTGACCGCCGCCATCGGCCGCGCCTATCGCTGGCCGGATGCCGACTACGACGTATTGCGCAAGCAGCCCGCCATCCACATCGATGCCAGGGCGCTCGGCCGCTACACGGGCCGCTACGAGTTGGCGAACAACACGATGGGCACCTTCGATATGCAGGGTGGCCAGCTGCGCAGCATTTACGATGGCTTGCCCGACGAAACTTTCGTGCCTGCCGGCGCGCACCGTTTCCATTCGACGTCGCGCAATTGCGAACTGGCTTTCGTCGTCGATGCACAAGGAGAGGTGACGGACGTCGTCGTGACGACCAAGGGCAAAGCCAACAAGGCGCCGCGCATCGGCCCGCTGATGCACACTTTGAAAGCGCGCCCCGACCCCCAGCCTGCGCGTACCCGGAGTGTGCAGGCCTTGCTGGCCGACATTGCGCGTGGCGGCAGCGCCCTGGCCAATTCGGCCTTCGCCACAGCGGGCGTCAAGAACAACTTTGGCACGCAAGCCATTGGCGAACTCGTCAATGTTAAGTCGCTCACTTTTTTGCACGAGCAAGTGGTTGCTGGCCGGGAGATCGAACGTCATGGCAGCAAGGTGGACAGCGTCCTTGCCTACCATGTCAGCGGAATCAAGCCGGAGCGCAAATTGCTGGTTTACCTGACCGCGGACGGTTTGCTTGCCGACTTCGATCTGGTGGACGACTGAATGCCCGGCGTGCCCAGCCTTCCTTCTTTTGCCAGCCTGGATCCGCACTCACTGACAGGCCTGCACTTGTCATATCGTTAATCCTGCAGGACTTCTTGTGATGAAAATACGCGTTTACATGGCAATAATAAATCAAATCAGAATCTCCATACTGAAAGAAAAACGATGCTGCCACTGAAAATATCCGCGCTATATTTTTTTGTTGACGATCTCCGCATGCGTGCATGCCCCAGGTTGGATAGCATTCACATGCGGAAAAGGCAGATGATTATTCCGCCAAAATCGACAGCGTGGCAAGATCAACAAGTCCAAGAAGTTTCAATGGCGTCATCCTCCTCACGAAATATGGCCAGACCAGATACTCAAAAGCCTTTGGCTATTCGGATATTGAAAATAGAACACGGTTAAATCCGGGCGATAATTTTCGGATCATGGATAGACTTGCAAAGGCCCGTGAGTAGATACCTGCCCGATTTGCCACAGGTCTGGGCCTGGGATTTACATCCATTGAAATGTATTTTCCTGAGAAAAAGGTCGAGGTCATTGTTTTGGAAAATCAGTTTGGCGAAGATAGTGGCGTTAATTGCCATTTCGAAATAAAAGTATCGGCTTCATATTGCATGTTTTTCCTTGTTTTGCCTTGTAAGTTGGGCGCGATTAAAAATACAATATAAGAAAATTACCAAGGGGAAATATGGGTATCAAATATCGCGTCGATGAAGACCTCGCATTCCTGCCGTATTGCAAGGAAGAGGATTTGCGTGTTTTGGCGGGCTATCTCACGCACGACAAAGATGGATCGGCTCGCATCGCCAGCGAACTTCTTGAGGACGACAACTTCAAGAAGTTTGCTGGAAAGAAGGACCAGCACCGGCAATGCTGGAAGTTGATTGCCGGCGAGCTTCAGCATTTCGGCGGCGACACGATCGTCAACCTGTTTCGCGGCGATGGCGTGCTTTACAAGGAGATTTTATCGGACGTGTGCGATAACCAGAAAGTCAAGACGGAAAAAAACAGTTCCGCCTATCTGATGGAAAACAAGCTGCTGGAGAAATTCATCGGCGATGCCTGGGAAAAGCTCGGTGCGGAACAACGTGCTTCGCTGCTGAAGGAATTTGATATCGGCAATAACTTACGCGATGCGGAAGGATTGGCCTTGCTGAAAGCGGCCTTGTCGAGCGGCATCGGTTCTTTGCAGATATCGGCACTGATCGCCACATCCGCTGCAAGCATGTTCGCGGGACGGGCACTTGGCGTCATTGCGACAGGTGGACTGGGCAGAAGCCTGGCCATGTTTGCCGGACCGGTCGGATTGGCCGTGTCGGCAGCGCTCACCGTGCCCGCAATCAGCGGCGCCGCATATCGCGTAACGATCCCTGCCGTCATTCAGATCGCTTATATGCGGCGGGAATGCGAAGCACGTGAATTTTTCTAAGGAAATGTAAATGTTGCAAGAAACGATATGGATCATCGACCAGGCCAAATTGAAGCCGGTGTTGATACAAGCGATGGCGGAAGGCAAGGCAGCCATACATGACGGCGTGGCATACTGGGCCGAGGGTAGCGGCGGGTCTGGCATCATCCAGCATCTTCCATTCAAGGAAAGTGCGGCCAAGAGCGTGGAAGAAGCGCTGAAAATGGCGCAGGCGACGACGGCGATCGCCGCGGCCGTTTCGACCGGCATTATTCTTGCCGCGATCGTGGTGCAGACAAAATATCTGGCAAAGAAACTGGATAAAATCCAGGCCACTGTCGATGTCATTGCGCAAGATGTGCGCTCGCAGCACATTGTATTTTACATGGATAAGATCAGTGAATATGTAGGACTGGTGGAGGCAGCGCGAACCTTGTTGCAGGATCGTAGCCTGGCATCGGAAATACGCGAGCTTGCCATTCCGCTGTTGACCAGCATGGCGGCGAAACGCAATGAAGTGTTGTCCTTTATCGATAATATTCTTGCCTTGACGAAGTCGTCCAAAGACGTGTCCGCAACGCATTTTGAGCTGATCACCAATTTCGCCCAATTAATGCTCGACATGATGCCTGCGGGAATTCATATCGAATACCTGCTTTGCGCGCGTATCGGCAAACTGCGGCTTGCAGAGCATATCCTGCTCGACGGTGCAGGGCGATTCAACGATGGTCTGCAAATTTTCCGTCATTTCATGAATGAGTTACACCGCGAAGTGATACGCGGCGTCGCCGGAGCGCGCAGCGAGGTCTATCGTTCGATCGAGGCCAATGCGAAACAGCTTTTCCAATCCGAGCACGGAAAAATGCTGCTGTCGCTGCCGGCGGGCCGGGTGGCAATGTAACGCAGGTTGCCTGCCTACGCCACCTCGCTCACCACATAGCGGTACTTGCCCGACGCCTCCGCCGCGATCTCGTCGACTTCCTCGATGGCGATGTCGACTTGCGCGCCCAGCCTGGCCTGGAAGCCCCTGACGATGGCGCTGCGCGTGGCGTCGTCCAGGCGCGGCTGGCAGACCAGCAGCACGCGCGTGCGCAGCAGGCTTTCCTGGATGATTTTAAAGCTGCGCACCTGCGGCAGTTCGCGCACGATGTAGACGAGGGCCAGGCCGTGCATGACGGTGCCGTCGAGCGCCGTGAGGAAATCCGTGCTGCGCCCTTCGATCTTTTGCAGCAGGGGCAGGCCGCGTCCGCAGGCGCAGGGCTGCGTGCCCAGCGCGCCCACGTCGCCCGTGGCGTAGCGGATGAAGGGGTAGTCCTGCGTGGCCAGGTGGGTGACGACGATGTCGCCCGTGACCCCTGGCGGCAGCGGCTGGCCCTGGCCATCGACAATTTCCACGATGATGTCTTCGGCCGTGATGTGCATGCCGCCGTCCGGGCATTCGTGGGCGATGAAGCCCGCGTCGCGCCCGCCGTAGCCGTTGGCGACGGGGCAGCCGAAGGCGGCGGCGATCTGCGCGCGCTGCTCGTCGTACAGGCGTTCGGCCGTGACGAAGGCCACTTTGACGCCCAGGCCATCGAGCGGCAGGTCGCGCGCGCTCGCGTGGCTGGCGATGCGGCACAGTGCCGACGGATAGCCGAACAGCATGCGCGGGCGCCAGCGGCGCAACTGCCGCACGTAGCCGTCCAGGCGGTCGGGCGACATGGCAAACGCGGGCAGCAGGGTGGTGCGCAGCAGCGCGTCGCGCAGGCGGCGCACGCGATCCTGCGCATGCAGCTCGATGGGCGAGCCCCACAGCACGGCTTCGCGGTCGCCGATATCGACGCCCCACCAGCGCGTGGCGCGCCACTTGGCGGCGATGTCGTGGCTGACCCTGCGGCGTCCCAGGAAAAACTGCAGCGGCTGGCCGCTGGAGCCGCCCGTGGCGAACGGGCGCAAGCCCACGGCGCGGGCGGATTTGAAGCTGTCGCGCGCGCCCGCAATGTCAGCCTTGCGCAGCAGCGGCAGGCGCGCCAGGTCGGAAAGCTGGCGCAGCTGCTCCGGATCGAAGCCGCAGCGGGCGAACAGGGCGCGGTAGTAGGGCACGTGCCGGCCCGCGTGGCGCAGCAGGTGGCGCAGGCGCGCCAGTTGCCACTCCCCCGCAGCTGCTCCGCGCTCCACCACTGCGAGCGTTCCAGGCGGCGCAGCAGGCGCGCACTATGGTGGCCCTTGAGCCATTCGTGCAGGGGAAACAGCCAGCGGGCGACGAGCCGCGTATAGGCGCCGGGGCGCGGCGCGGCGAGGATGCGGCGGTAATGCGCGGCCAGCCTGGGCCTGGGCGCGATGCCGGGCCAGCCAAAGGCGGCCCCATGTGCCAGGCCCGCGTCCGCCAGCGCCCGCGCGCGGCGCGGGTCGCGCAGCAGCGCCACGATGGCCTGCGCCATGGCGGCCGGATCGCCGGGCGGCACCAGCAGCGCCGTCACGCCGTCTTGCAGCAGGGCGGGAATGCCGCCCACGTTGGTGCTGACGACGGGCACGCCGCAGGCCAGCGCCTCGAGCACGGAATTGGGCATGTTGTCGGCCAGGCTGGGGTTGAGCACGATGTCGCTGGCCTGGTACAGCGCCGGCATGGCGGCGTTGTCGACGGGGCCGGCGAAGCGCACGGCAGCGTCCACGCCCAGGGATCTGGCCAGGCGCGCCAGCGCAGCGCGCTGCGGCCCGCCGCCGGCCAGCACCAGGCGCGCCGTGGGATAGCTGCGTCGCACGATGGCCAGGGCGCGCACGGCGCTGGCATTGTCGTACAGGCTTTCCAGGTGGCGCGCCACGAGGATGCACGGGCCGGCAGCGCCATGCGCACGCGGCGCGGCGGGCGCAAAGCGCTGCAAGTCCACCACGTTGGGCACGATGTGGGCCGTATGGCCGTACTGCTCGAAGATGCCGGCCAGGTAGGCCGAGGGCACGACGATGGCGCTGGCGCGGCGCAGGCTCATGGAGACCAGACGCGGCGAACGGGCGAAAAAAGCGGCCGCTTCGCCGCCCCGGTAGTTGAGCAGGGCCGGCTTGCCTTTCAGGCTGGCGATCCACAGGGCCGGCGCGGCCTGCAGATGCCAGGACCAGCCGGAATTGGCCATGATGTGGAACAGGTCGACCGTATTGGCGGCGCGCCACAGGCGCCACAGGTGCACGGGCAGGCGCAACGCGGCGCGCAGGTAGCGGATGCGCGCCAGCCAGGGCGGCAGCGCGGGACCGTTGACGGCCAGCAGCTGCACTTGCGCGCCGTCGTCGCGCAACAGCTTCGCCAGCTGCGCCGTCTGATTCGCCATGCCGCCGGCCGGCGGCGGCAGCGGGCCGACCAGCGCGATGCGCAAGCCCGTGAAGATCATGGCATCGCTCCCGCCGCCACGCGCGCCGCGGTTACGCGCGCATACACTGGCGCATAGCGGCCCACGCTGGCGCCCCAGCTGCGCTCCGTCTCGACGAAGGCGCGCGCCTGGCGCCGCAGCAGCGGCCAGCTGTCGGGCGCCAGCAGCAGGTGCAATACGGCCTGCGCCAGCGCCGCGGCGTCGCCGGCGCGAAACAGCATGCCCGTCTTGCCATGTTCGACCAGTTCGCGGTGGCCGCCCACGTCGGAGGCCACCACCAGGCGCCCCTGCGCCATCGCCTCTAACGGTTTCAAGGGCGTTACCAGTTCCGTCAGGCGCATGGGCAGGCGCGGA
This sequence comes from Janthinobacterium sp. TPC_1, assembly GCF_056037845.1. NCBI lineage: Bacteria > Pseudomonadati > Pseudomonadota > Betaproteobacteria > Burkholderiales > Oxalobacteraceae > Janthinobacterium > Janthinobacterium sp. TPC_1. The sequence continues at coordinate 4,717,607 of NZ_CP195157.1, forward strand.
TACACGCAGATGTCGACCAGCTGATAATACGCGGCCACCTGCGCGTGCGGCACTCTGCCCGCGAAGACCACTGCACCCTCGATGCCCAGTTGCGCCGCCAGCGCGCGCAGCGCCGCTTCCTGCGGGCCGCCGCCGGCCAGCAGCAGGCGCAATGCCGGATGCGCCGCCAGCAGGCGCGGCATGGCGCGCAGCAGCAGGGCCAGTCCCTCGTAGGCATAGAAGGAGCCGATGAAGCCGATGACCAGGTGGCCATGCAAGCCCAGTTTGTGCGCCAGCCAGAGGTCGTCGGGCGCGGTGGTGCTGAAAGCGCCGGCATCGACGGCGTTCGGGATCACCGTGATCTTATGCGCGGGCACGCCGCGCGCGCACAGTTCGCGCCGCAAGCCCTCGCAGATGGTGGTGACGGCGTCGGCGCGGCGCAGCGCATAGGTTTCCAGCGCCCGCGTGAGGCGGTAGCGCAGGCCGCCGGGCCGGCTGCTGCCATGGTCGGCGGCCGCGTCTTCCCAGAAGGCGCGCACCTCATACACGACGGGGATGCCCAGCGCGCGTCCCGCATTGATGGCGGCGATGGCGTTCAGGGCGGGCGAGTGCGCATGCAGGATGTCGGGCTCGAGCCGTTGCGCCAGCTGGCTGGCGCAGGCGCACGGCCAGGCCGAGGATGACGGCCACTTGCCGCAGCACGGGCAGGCGCGCCCACCAGCGGGCATCGGGCGCCGTGCGGTAGAAATGCCAGCCTTCCACCAGCTGCTGCGCGCCGTCGGCCGGCCCCTGCTTGGCACTCGTGAGCTGCGTGGTGTGCCAGCCCAGCGCGCGCTGCTGCCGCAGGATGGCCAGGGTGCGGAAGGTGTAGCCGCTGTGCAGCGGCAGCGAGTGGTCGAGGATGTGCAGGATGCGCATGGATTCACTCCATGGCCATGGCCGGCGCGGCTACCGCCGCCTTGCGGCCATCGACGGGCAGCACCTGGCGCAAAAAGGCTTCGAACATCAGCAGCGCCCACAGGGGCGCGCTGTAGTCGCGCCGCCCGCTCGCATGCTGTTCCAGCAGCAGGCGCACGTAATCCATGTCGAACAGGCCGCACTGCGCCAGGGTGGGCCCCAGCAGCCGCTGCTGCAGGCGCTGGCGCAGCGGGGCCGCGCAGCCAGTCGGCCAGCGGCACGGAAAAGCCCATCTTCTGGCGGTACAGCAGGCTGTCGGGCAGCAGCGGGCGCAGGGCTTTTTTCAGCAGGTACTTGCCTTCGCCGCGCCGCAGCTTGAATTGCGGCGGCAGGCCCGACATCCACGCCACCAGTTCATGGTCGAGCAGGGGCGAGCGCACTTCCAGCGCATGCGCCATGCTGGCCCGGTCGACTTTCGTGAGGATGTCGCCAGGCAGGTAGGTTTTCAGGTCCAGATACTGCACCTGCGACAGCGGATCCTGCGCGGGACTGGCCAGCGCGTGGCGGCGCAGCACCTCGACGGCGCGGTAGCCGTGCAGGCTGCGGCGCAGCTCGGGGCTGAACAGGCGCGCGCGCATGGCGTCGCCCAGCAGGCTGACGCCGTGAAAATACGCGTCCGTCGTGTCGCGCGCCAGGCCTTCGAAGGTGGTCTTGGCGCGCAGGAAGCGGGGTGCCCAGTCGGCCTTCGGATACAGAGCCGCCCCAGGGTGCCGAACAGCGACTGGCGCAGGCCGGCCGGCAGCAGCGGATCCATCGCCTTGCGCACTTTTTCCTCGCGCGTGTGCAGGCGGTAGCGCCGGTAGCCGGCCAGGCTTTCATCGCCGCCGTCGCCCGACAGGGCCACCGTGACCCGCTGGCGCGCCAGCTGGCAAACGCGGTAGGTGGGCATGGCGGAACTGTCGGCGAACGGTTCGTCGTACAAATTGGCCAGCAGGTCGATCAGCTCGAAGTCGTCTTGCTCGACCTGGCGCGCGTGGTGCGCCGTGCCGTAGCGGCGCGCCACCAGGTCGGCGTAGCGCGCCTCGTTGTACGCCGGGTCGCCGAACGAGATGGAGCAGGTGTTGACGGGCGTGCTGCTGGCCCCCGCCATCAGCGCCACGACGGCGCTCGAATCGACGCCGCCCGACAGGAATGCCCCCAGCGGCACTTCGGCCACCATGCGGATGCGCACCGCTTCGCGCAGGCGCGCCAGCAGTTCGTCGGCCGCCTGCGCCTCGCTGGCGGGGGGATTCGGCGTGAACGGAATATCCCAGTACGCTTGCGGCGCGGGCAGCGGCTGGCCGGCGCGGATCGACAGGGTATGCCCGGGCGGCAGCTTGCGCGCATGCTGGAAGATGCTGCGCGGCTCGGGCACGTAGCCGTAGGCGAAATACTCTTCCACGGCCAGCGGGTCGAGCGCGCGCGGCATGGCCGGATGCGCGAGCAGGGCTTTCAGTTCGGAGCCGAACAGCAGGGTGCCGTCCTGCGCCTCGCCGTAATACAGGGGTTTGACGCCCAGGCGGTCGCGCGCCAGGAACAGCAGGTGGCGCCGGCGGTCCCACAGGGCGAAGGCGAACATGCCGCGCAGGCGCCGCACGCATTGTTCTCCCCACTGTTCCCAGGCGTGGACGATGACTTCCGTGTCGCTGCTGGTGCGGAAGGTGTGGCCGAACTGGCGCAGTTCCGCCATCAGGCTGCGATAGTTGTAGATTTCGCCATTGAAGACGATGGCGATGCTGCGGTCGGCGTTGAACAGCGGCTGCTGGCCGCTGGCCAGGTCGATCACGGACAAGCGCCGGTGCGCCAGGCCCAGTCCCGGTTCGCGGTGCAATCCTCCTTCGTCCGGCCCGCGGTGGCGCAGGCTGTGGTTCATGCGCGCCAGCAGCAGCACGTCGATGTCGCGCTGGCCCTGCAAATCAAAGATGCCGCTGATGCCGCACATGGGAGGCCTTTCAGGGATAGGTGGACAGGGGAGAGGGCTGGCGCGCGCCCGTCAGGCGGTCGTACACGGCCAGGTAGGCGCCGGCCATGGCGGGCAGGCTGTGCTCGGCCAGCACCTGGCGCCGCCCGCGCGCGCCGTGGCGCGGACCGAGTTCCGGCATGCTGTAGTAGTCGAGCATGGCGTCGGCCAGCATCTCGGGCGAACCGGGCGGCACCAGCGTGCCGCTCCAGCCCGACTGCACCAGTTCCGCATTGCCGCCCACCTGCGTGGCGACGACGGGCAACCCCGTCGCCATGGCTTCGAGGATGGTGTTCGAACTGCCTTCGGCCAGCGAGGGCAGCACGAACAGGTCCATGGCGCGCAGCAGCTGCGCCACGTCGTCGCGCGCGCCGGGCAGCCAGGCAAGGTGCGCCACGCCGGACTGGCGCAGCAGGTCCAGGCACGCCTGGCGGCACGGCCCGTCGCCGACGATGATCAGGCGCAGGCGCGCGCGGGCGCCCGGCTGCGCCAGCAACAGCAGGAAGGCTTGCACCAGCGAGGCATGGTCCTTGACGGCGGCCATGCGGCCCACGCTGCCGATGACGAAGGCGCCGTTGCACAGGAAGCCGGGCGGCCCGACGGCGGCCGGCGGCCCCAGGCGCGGGTGGAATTGCACGCTGTCGACGCCATTGCCGATGTGCGACACCTGCGCGGGCGCCGCGCCGATGACGTCCACCAGCCATTGCCCCAGGTCGGCGCTGACGGCGATGAAGTGCTGCACCAGCGGCAGCATGCATTTGCGCGCAGCAGCCGGTATTTGCGGCGGGTGCCGTGCAAGTCGCTCATGTCGCGCCCGTGTTCGCCATGCACGCGCAGGCGCACGCCGGCCAGCCAGGCCAGCAATTGCGCTTCGAGGCAGCCCAGGTTGCGCGTGTGCACGAGTGCCGGATGCAGCTGTTTCAGCACGCGGTACAGGCGCAGGTAGTGGCGCCAGTCCTTGCCTTCGCGCTTGTCCAGGCTGATCACCTCGACGCCTGGGGTGGTCAGGCGCTGGCGAAACGCGGTGGCGTTTTTCAGGCAGACGATGGCATGCCGGTAGCGTTCGGGCGGCAGATGGTTGATCAGGTTCACCAGGCCGTTTTCCAGGCCGCCCACGTCGAGCTGGTGGATCACGTGCACGATCAGGGGGGCGCCGCCGGGCCCTTCGGCCGCTTGCCGGGGGCGGACGGTAGCGAGGTCAAGGGCCATGCGGCAGCTCCTGCAGGCGTTGTTCGATGACAGGCAGCGCCGCTTGCAGGAAGGCTTGCAGGTGCGCGCGCGGCGGCGGCGCCAGCTCGTCGTAGGCGGCAAAGACGAGGATGTCGGCGCCATCCTGGCGCCTGCCCAGCAGCTTGGCTTGCGCCAGCAGCAGCTTCACCAGCACGGGCCGGGCCGTGACGATGCCGCCCTGGCGGTAGACGCGCCACACGAGCAGGCGTTCGCCGCCGTGTCCCAGCACGCTTTCGCGCACGCCCAGGACGCCGCTGGCCACGCTGACGGGCCGCATGCGCTGCGCCAGCGCCATCCAGCGGGGGCCGTAGGGCAGGGCCTGGTGCGTCAGCAGTTCGGCATCGCGCGCCTGGCGCGCATACCAGTGCAGCTGCAAGCCGACCGGCGCGCCGTCGCCATCCCGGCGCGCATACGTGGCGGCAAAGCGCGCCGGCGCGCCCGCATACGGCGCTTGCCAGACGGGCGGCGCGGCATGCAGACGGCGCCAGGCGGGCGGATCGGGCAAGGCCAGCACGGCGGGGGAGCCGGGCGCCGCCGTGCCATCGTGGCGCTGGCTGGCCAGGGCCAGCGCCGGCCACAGCGCCGCCAGCAGCAGGCAGGCGATGCTGGCGCGGATGACGGCGCGCGTGCTGGCCGCAGCGGCGCTGGCGCCAGGCCGGGCGGGCAGTGTCAACGGCCGCGCGGCGCGCGCCAGCGGCAATTCGCGCCAGCGCGCGGCCAGCCAGAACAGCAGCAGCGCCACCAGGCCGAAGAACAGCCAGCCATAGATCAGGTGGTCGACGCCCACGGCCAGGCGCATATTGCTCAGGTGGCCCAGCATCACGATCAGGTAGGCGCGCACGCCATTGGCGAGGATGGGCACGAGCAGGGCGGCGGCCATGACGGCCAGGCGCCGCCGCGTGCTGTGGAAATTGACGTGGGCGAACAGGGCGCCCAGGGCCAGCGCGGCGATCAGGTAGCGCAAGCCGCTGCACGCTTCCACCACCGACCAGTTGCCGGTGGGCAGAGAAAAATTGCTGCCGTCGCGGAACACGGGCACGCCCGTCCATTGCAGCGCCGTTACCGTGAAGGCGGCCGTGAAGTCGATCAGGGGATCGAGGAAGACTTCGCCAAACGGCACGGCGAGGAACAGATACGCGAGGGGAAAGGCCAGCAGGCGCACGGCCGGCCAGCCGAGGATGGCCAGCACGCAGGCGGGCAGCATGGCCGTGGCCGCATATTGCTCCACCACGGGCACGTTGGCGGCGTCGGCCAGCAGCCAGGCCAGCCCCAGCGCGCCCAGCAGCAGCAAGCCGCCCCGCGACGGCTGGGGCGCCAGCGCGGCCAGGGGCGCCCGCTGGCGCCAGGCCAGCCAGCAGCTGATGGGCACGATCAGGAAGCCGTGCGCGAAGGTCTGCGAGCGCGACCACAGTTCCACCATCGACCAGAAGGTGGCGTGGTACAGCAGCACGACGGCGGCCAGGGCCAGCAGCAGGATCGCCAGCGCTTGCTGCTGATTCTGCGCATGCGGCAGGACGGCCGCGTCCGGCAATCGGGCCAGCTCGTCGAGTTGCAGACTCATGTAGATGGCTCCCGCACGGGCAGCAAAGGCGCGGCGGCGCCGCTGGCAGGCGCATCGGTACCGGCCTCGGCCGATACACCCAGCATGGCGCCCAGGCCCCGCAGGTTGCGTTCCCAGTCGTAATCCTGCAACACCAGCTGGCGCGCCGCCGCGCCGATGGCCGCGCCGCTGCCTTCGGTCCCGCCGCCCTGGGCATTGCGCAGCACGCGCGCGGCATGGTGGATGAATTCGGCGTCGTCGCGCGCCAGCAGCAATTCCAGGCCCGGCTGGGCGGCGATGCCTTCCAGCGCCTGCGGCGTGGCCAGCACGATCTTGCCCATCGCCATCGCTTCGAGCACCTTGTTTTGCACGCCGCGGGCGATGCGCAGCGGCGCCACGGCCAGCGCCGCGCCGGCCAGGTAGGGGCGGATGTCGGGCACCTTGCCCGTCACCACCACGCCGGCCACCCGGGCCAGCGCCGTCACGGCGGGCACGGGCGCGCTGCCGACGATGTAGAACTGCAGCTGGGGAAACTGGCGCCGCAGCGCGGGCCAGACATGGCGCACGAACCATTGCACGGCGTCGATGTTCGGCCAGTAATCCATGGCGCCCGTAAACACCAGCGCCTGCACGCCGGGCGCATAGATTGCGGGCTGGGCCGCCATGGGCGCGAAATACGCCGTGTCGACGCCATTGTTGAAATACCCCGTCTTGCGCCGCGCCATCGGCGCGCACTGGCGGAACAGGGCCGCTTCGGCGGGCGAGACGAAGCTGGCGGCCGTGAACTGCTGGGCGATATGGCGCTCGTACTGCAGCAGCAGCTGCGCTTCGCGCCGGTACAGCAGCGACACGGGCCAGGGCTTGCTGTCGCCGTACTGGCGCCATTTGTCGGAATCGACGTCGACGAAATCGATCACGCGGTGCAGGGCGCGGCCCGCGCTGCCGTCGATGTATTGCGCCATCGGCCCGGAAAAGGCCAGCGCGTGGCGCACCTTGCCGCCCGATAGCACGCCATCGACCCATTGCAGCAGCCGCGCATCGCGGTAGTACTGCACGCTCATGGCTTGCCGCGACAGCAGCGCCTGCAGGGCGCGCCAGCGGGCCGTGCCGCGCCGCAATTCAATGAAGCGCGTGCTGGCGCACAGGGCGGCCACGCTTTTCGCGTGCTGCCAGTCGTCGTCATCGTCGATGAAACAGCCCAGGTGGACGCGGAAATGCCGGCTCAGGTACTGCAGCATGTGCCACGAGCGTATCTTGTCGCCCTTGTTGGGCGGATACGGCAAGCGGTGTGAAAGGAAGAGCAGTTCGCGCATGGCGTGTCCCGGTGCTTAGCCCAGTTGCCGCACGATGTGCGGCCCCAGCAGGTTGGCCAGCGGCAGCGGCAGGCGGCGCCAGGCGCGGATGAACAGCGCGTACCTGGGATTGAGTGGATTGACCTCCGGTAAGGCCCTGGCGCGCACCAGCTGGCTGGCATACGGCAGCGGCTGCGGCGTAAAACCCCAGTTCTTCTTGAAGTCGTATGCCCCGGTGCCCAGCTTGCTGCGGCCGAAATCGAACAGGCGGTAGCCGCGCGCGCTGGCGCGGCGCATCGCTTCCCAGTACATGAAGTCGTTGGCGCCCGTGCTGCGCGCCAGCACGCTGCCGCCGCCGTAATACGGCAGCACTTCATCGCGGAAATAGAACAGCAGCACGCTGGCCTGCGCCTGCTGGCCGTGATACACGGTGAGGATCTCGCAGGCGTCGCCGAAAACCGCGCGCAGCAGGGCAAAATGGCGGCGCGCGAAGACGGGCGTGCCCAGCCGGTGCACGCTGGCCGCGTAGATCGGGTAGAAATGGCGCAGGTCATAGTCGATGGCGCTGTGCAGGCCGCCGGCCATGGCCTTGCGCACGACGGCGCGCTGCTTGCGGGGTATGGCCAGCAGATTCTGCTCGGCATCGGGACTTAACGGCCGGCGGAAGGTGGCGTACAGGGGTTTCTGCAGCCAGGAAGTCGCCATGTTTTCCGGCGCTTCGCGCCAGCGGTATTCCAGGTGGCCCACGCCGAGGCGCCGCGCCAGCGCCAGCGCGGCACTGTCGAGCGCCTGGCGCACGGGAGCACTGCCGCCGGCGGTGCCGCCGTACACGCAGAACGGCAGCGAAACGAGGGAAGCGCCGAACAGGCGGCTGCGCAGATGGGCCAGCGGCAGCACGCCGGCGATGCGCCCGTTCTGTTCCGCGTACAGGAAATAGCTGTCATGGTGAAAACCCTGTTCCATGATGGTGTGCCAGCCAGCCCGGTGAAAGAAGGTGGCCTCGGGGCAGGCGTCGACAAAGGCATCCCAGCGCGCGTGCTCGTGCGGCTGCAGCGCGCGCACGGCGATGGTGTCGCTGGACTGCGCCGTGTCGGGAAGAAGACTGGCCTCGTGCATCATGTGCTTTCCAGAAAAATGCGGTCCATGCGGTCCCAGACGAAGTCGCGCGTCAGGCGCGCCAGCCGCGCTTCCATGCACCCCAGGTTCAGGTAGTGGCGAAAGCGCGTCTTTGCGCTCAGGCCCGGCGGGCGCGGCTGGCCGGGATCGAGTTCCCAGGGATGAAAATAGAATATGCCAGCTTGCCCGTCGCGCGAATTGATGCGTCGCAAAAGCCAGCGCGACAGTGCATACGGCAGCAATCGGAAATAGCCGCCGCCGCCGGCCGGCAGGTTGCGCCCGCGCAGGCGCACGGTGCTGACGGGCAATTCCAGCACGCCCTGCGGTCCGCGCGGGCGCCAGGCGAAGCGGGGCGCATCGGGCATGCCGTAATGGTCGTGGCGGATCGGATAGATGCTGGAACTGTAGCGGTAGCCCGCTTCCTGCAGCACGTCGAAGGCCCATAGATTGGCCGCGCCGATGGAAAAGCTGGGCGCCCGGTAGCCGCGCACGGCCAGCCCCGTCAACTGTTCCAGGATGGTCTTGCTGCGGCGCACGTCGTCGGCGAACTGCGCGGCCGACTGCTCGCTGGCGCGCAGGTGCGCATAGCCGTGGCTGGCCACCTCGTGCCCGGCGGCGGCCACGCGGCGCAGCATGGCCGGATAGCGCTCGGCGATCCAGCCCAGGGTGAAAAAGGTGGCGTGGATGCGGCGGCTTTCCAGCAGCAGCAGGATGCGCTCGATGTTCGCCTCGACCCGGCATTCCAGGCGGGGCCAGTCGGCGCGCGCGATGTGCGGCGCGAAGGCGGAGACCTGGAAATAGTCTTCCACGTCGATGGTCAGCGCGTTGCGCAGACGGACTGGCGGCGTCATGGCGGCCCCCGGCGCGCCGCCAGCCAGGGCGCGATGACGGCGGCGATGCGCGTGGCCGCGTGGCCATCCCACAGGGGCGGAATGCGGCCCCGCTTGCCGCCCGTGTCCAGGATGGCGCGCGCCAGCGCCAGGATGGCGGCGGGATCCGTGCCGGCCAGGGTATTCGTGCCATCGGTGACGGTGACGGGGCGCTCCGTGTTGGCGCGCAGGGTCAGGCAGGGCACGCCCAGGGCCGTGCTTTCTTCCTGGATGCCGCCCGAATCCGTCAGCACCAGGCGCGCGCCCTGCATCAGGCCCAGCATTTCCAGATAGCCCAGCGGCGGCAGGCGGACGATGGCGTGCCGCGCCAGCAGCGGTTCCAGGCCCGCCAGGCGCAGGCCGGCCGCCGTGCGCGGGTGGATGGGAAACAGCAGCGGCAGCTGGCATGACAGTTGCCCCAGCGCCTGCAGCAGCGCTTCCAGTTGCGCCGGATCATCCACGTTCGACGGCCGGTGCAAGGTCAAGAGTCCGTAGGCGGGCGGACAGGCGTGGCCATGCGCGCGCACGGTGATGTCGGGCCGGACTGCGCTTGGCAGCTGCTGCCGCAGGCTGTCGATCATGACGTTGCCCGTGAAGTGGATGCGTTCGGGGGCGATGCCTTCGCGCAGCAGGTTGGCGCGCGCGCCTTCCTCGCTGGTCAGCAGCAGATCGGACAATTGATCCGTCAGCACGCGGTTGATTTCCTCGGGCATGCGCCGGTCGCCGCTGCGCAGGCCCGCCTCGACGTGGATCACGGGCGTGCCGCGCTTGGCCGCCACCAGCGCGCAGGCGAGGGTGGAATTGACGTCGCCCACTACCAGCACGGCATCGGGCGCCAGCGGCGGATGCGCGTCGAGCACGGCGTCGAAGCGCCGCATGATCTCGGCCGTCTGCTGCGCGTGGTTGCCGGAGCCGACGTCGAGGGCAAGGTCGGGCGGGCGCATGTCCAGGTCGGCAAACAATTGTCCGTTCATGGCCGAGTCGTAATGCTGGCCCGTATGCAGCAGGGTCACGCGCACGGCGGGCGCCTGGCGGGCCAGGGCGGCCAGGATGGGCGCCATCTTCATCAGGTTGGGGCGCGCGGCCACCACGCACAGCAGGTGCGCCGGCGCGGCGGACGCAAGATCGGGGTCGGACATTGCGGGCTCCTTAGAATTGCATGTTGAGCGTGGCGCTGACGCCGTTTTCGCGGTAATCGCCGCCGTGGTTGCTGGCGTGCCGCGTATGCCGCACGTCGATGCTGACCGTCATGTCCGGCTGCAGGATGCGGCTGTAGCCGGCCGTGACGGTGATGTTGTTGTTGCGCGCCGGGGCACGCTCAGCGAGCGCACGCTGGCGTAGCCGGCATTGACGTTCACGCTGGTGCGCGCACTGGCTTGCCAGCTCCAGCCCACGTTGCTGCCGATCTGGCGCGTGCGGTCTTCGCTGCCGAACTCCATGTCGGGCAGCAAGCCGCTGTCGATGCCGCTGGCCGTTTGCGCCGTGCGGTCGACGGCCGTGATGCCGGCGACCATCGTGCTTTTCGCCGTGGCGCGCGCCATCGTCAGCTTCAGCTGCTTTTCCAGGAAATAGCGGTGGCTGAAGTAATTGATGGCGCCCCGTTCCGGCCCCAGGCTGTTGGCGTAGCGCAGGAAGGCATTGATGCGCAAGCGCCGGTCGCGCGCATTCGGAAAGAGGCCGCGCCACAATTGATCGAGCAGCTGGGCCGCGCGTCGCGGTCGTCGCCCAGGCGCGCAAACTGCGTGGGCAGGGTGGTGATGTTTTCGCTGTAGCTCAGTTGCCAGTTGGTATGGCGCTGCAGGAAATTGGCGTCCAGGCTGTAGGTGGTGCCAAAGAAGCGCTTGCCCGTGCTGAAGGCCACGCTGGTGCGCGGCGACGGGGTCCACACGCCGCCCAGCGACCAGAAGCGGCCCGCCGGCGCCTTGCCGCTGGTCGACGCATAGCCTTCCTTTTCCATGCCGCCGCTGGCCGTGGCCGCCCACTTCCTGCTGAACGGATAGCGCAGGCCCACGCTGCTGCGCTGCATGCGCACGGAAGCGAGCTTGCTGTCCTGCGTGCGGCGCACGTCGTGGCTGGCATTCCAGGACCAGCCGCCGGCGCGCGGCTCGCCGCTGAGCAGCAATTCCATTTCATCGCTGTGCACGGACAGCAGACCGCCGCCGCTGGCGACCGTGTTGCGCGTGTAGCGCAGCTCGGCCGTGGCCAGGCCGCGGAAACGGTGGCGCAGGTAGGGGCTGATGCTGGTGGTGCGCACGGTGCTGGTATTGTCCGTGTCGGGCAGCTCGGCTATCAGTTGCGGGCCGAACGGCGAGATGTTGCGCCGGCTCACGCTGGCATGGGTATCGATGAAGAACCAGTCCTTGACCAGCTCGGCGTCGGCCGCGGCGTGCAGCTGGTGGTCGTCCGTATTGCCGCGCTGCCCGGAGATGAATTTGTGCCAGCTGTAATCGAGGTCGACGCGCAGGCGCGGGCCCGTGCCGATGAGGGCGATGGCGGGCGCGATTTCCGTGATGAAGTCCGATTGCGCCTGGCCGGGCGGCGCGCGCGTGGCATTGTCCGTATAGCTTTCGCGCAGGCGCAGCGAGGGCTTGACCAGCCAGTCGACCGCGCCGGCCGGCAGGGGCAGCAGCAGGGACAGCAAGGGCAGCAGCGGCAGCGGAATCCGGCGGCTAATCGTAATGGCCATAGCCGTAGTAGTCGTTGCCGGGGAACGATTTGGTCTTGTTGTAGATAGATCAGATGAATGTGTTCGCATCCTTCGATCTGGCGCAGCGCTTCCTTGACGGCGTGCTGGGTCGTCGTTTCCGCCTCGACCACCATCACCACTTGCCCCATCTGGCCCACCAGCGCGTGCGCCTCGCTGGTGATCAAGAGGGGCGGCGAGTCGAAGACGACGACGCGGTCGGCGTAGCGGCTGGCGATCTCGGCCAGCAGGCGGCTCATGGCGCGGCTGGCCAGCAATTCCGTCGCGTGCTTGTTGCTGCGCCCGGCGGGCAGGATGCTCAGGTTGGCCACGTTGGTTTTCAGGATCACGTCGGCCATGGCCAGCTGCGGGTCGAGCAGCACGTCCATCAGCCCCGGCTCCGGCGGCAGGCCCAGCACTTTCAGCACGGACGGGCGCGCCACGTCGGCATCGACCAGCAGCACCGTGATATCCATTTCCATGGCGATGCTCATGGCCAGGTTGACGGCGCAATACGTCTTGCCTTCGCCGGGCCGGGCATGGCGCTGGTGACGACGATCAGGTTGCCGTTGCGGATGGCCTCGGCGCCGCTGGCGCGCGCCTGGCGCAGCAGCGGGCGCTTGATGATGCGGAAATCCTCGGCCACGGCGCTGCGCCCGCCATCGTGCGTGAGCATGCCTTGCTCGGCCAGCCGGTCCAGGTTCAGGGGCCGGTACTGCGGCGACCTGGCCGCCTCCGCGCCATCCACGCCATACGGCACGCTGGCCTCGGCCACGCCGAGTATCGTCGGTTCCTGCTTGCCGCTGTCCTTGCTGCTCATCGTCGCTCCCCTGGTGGCTCTAGAATTTCAGCAGCGCGGCCGTCATGACCCCGCCGTACAGCAGGAACAGGCTGCCCAGGCAGGCGCTGAACACATAGCGGGCGCGGCGCCGGCGCACCTGCTGCAGCGGCGTCCAGTTCATCGATACCGTGCCCAGCACGTTCAAGCCCGTGGCGTCGCGCAATTCGGAAGGGCTGAGGAAGGTGGGGCGCACCTGGCTGATCAGCAGGGCCGTGGCCACGCCGGCCACCAGGGCCGCGCCCAGCGCCGCGGAAAACAGCAGCGGGCGGTTCGGGCCGACGGGCGCATATTGCACCGTGGGCGGATCGATGATCTTGAAGGCCATCATCTCGGTGGTGGAGCTGAGTTCGCCCGACAGCTTGGCCGCTTCGCGCCGGCCGATCAGCTTTTCATAGTTTTCCTTGTTGATGATGTAGTCGCGGTTGAGCTGCGCCAGCTGCGATTCCACCTCGGGCACGGCATTGCTTTGCGCCAGCAGGCGCTCGTTGCGCGCGCTGTATTCCTGCACCCGGGCGCGGATGGCGGCCACCTTGGCGTCCGCGTCCGTCAGCGCCACCTTCAGCTGCTGCAGCATGGGGCTGTAGTTCTTGCCCGGGTCGCCGGACGCCGTTTTCAGCTTGCTTTCCTCGATCTTGCGTTCTTCCAGCTGGGCGATGAGGCGCTTCGAGGCGATGATGTCGGGATGCAATTCCGTAAATTGCATGCGCAGGCTGTCGAGGTTCTTGTTGAGCGTGGCGATGCGCTCGTCGAGTTCGGGATTCGTGATCGATGCCGCGTTCGGCTCCAGGTCGAGCACGGGTTCGTCGCCCTCGATCTGGCTCTGGATGGCCTTGCGCGCCTGTTCCGCCTCGACCAGTTCCAGCTTGGCATTGTTCAGGCTATCGGACGACATCAGCAGCTGGCTGCCATAGTCGATGCCCTGGCGCGGCAGCAGCAGGTTGTTGCGGATCTTGAATTCCTTCACCAGGTTTTCCGCCGCGCTCAGCTTGTCCTCGTAATTCTTGATCTGTTCGTCGATGAATTGCACCGCCTTCTGCGAATCGCCCTTCTTGCCTTGGAAACTGCCTTCGACGAAGATGGTCAGCAGGCTTTGCACCACGTCGCGCACCAGCTTCGGGTCGCGCCCGCTGTAGCTGATGGTGTAGATGTCATACGCATTGGTGCCCGTGATCTTGATGCGGCTCATCAAGTCATCGAGCTGGCTGGGCTTCGTGCTCGCGCGCCGTCTTCGAATCGAGGTCGAGGTCGACCATGCGCATGACGCGCTCCACGTTCGGGCGGCTGAGCAGGGTGCGGCTCATGATGGCCACCTGCTGTTCCGTGTTCGGCACGCTGGTCATGCCGGCCAGCAGGGGCTTGAGGATGGTTTGCGTATCGACAAACACGCGCGCCGACGTCTGGAAGTCGTCGGGCAGGGTGATCACCTTGATGAAGCCGGCGATGGCCACCAGCCACGCCACCAGGACCGCATGCCAGCGGTATTTCCAGATGCCTTTCAGACCGGAAAGCAGTTGCTGTATCAATTGCTCCATGTCGCTTCCTTCGGGTAACGGTGCTGCACGGCAGATGGGCGGGCGACGGCGTCTTGCAAGAAATGCTTGCCTGTTGAGTAAGCAAAGTATAGGGCGGCTGAGGGGCAAGATTTCCCCAAATGATTGCTTCTTGATACGCCTCAAGGTTCACTTGCCCGGTTTTAATAATCATAGGAAGTTCGCGGCCCAGGCTGGTTCTGCGGGGCCGCCCATGGACGCGCCATCGACTCGAAGAGGCTCCGCATGAATCTGTTTCGCCGTGCATTTGTCATCAACGCGCTGGTCCTGGCGGGCAGCGCCAGCCTGCTGGGCGCCTGCCGCACGCCCCATCCGCCAGCGCCCACCGATGACAGCGCGCCCATGCACGATTACCTGATCGGGCCGGGCGACTCCGTCAACATCATCGTCTGGCGCAATCCGGAAGTGTCGCTGACGGTGGCCGTGCGGCCGGACGGCAAGATCACCACGCCGCTGGTGGAAGACCTGGCGGCCAGCGGCAAGACGTCGACCCAGCTGGCGCGCGACATCGAGCAAGCCCTGGGCAAGTTCATCCAGCAACCGGTGGTGACCGTCATCGTCACCAATTTCTCGGGGCCGTACAGCGAGCAGATCCGGGTCATCGGCGAGGCGGCCAAGCCGCAGGCGCTGCCGTACCGGCTGGGCATGTCGCTGATGGACGTGCTGATCGCCGTGGGCGGCATCACCGACTTTGCCGCCGGCAACAAAGCCAGCATCATCCGCATGCGCGAAGGCAACCAGCAGCAGCTGGGCGTGCGCCTGGACGACTTGCTGAAGAATGGCGATATTTCCGCCAACGTCATGATGCGGCCGGGCGACGTCTTGCTGATACCGGAGAGTTTCTTTTAGGCGCGCCTTCAATGGTGTCAAAACAGCATTTATATTTGCAATTTTGCACTGTTTGGCAAATTTTATCGTGTAATTTTGCCATTCAAATGTAAATTTCTTCTGTTTTTTTGTATTTGCTGGGAACTTCTCCAGTTTTTGTCTTGTCACAAGGCATTGGCTTCAGTCCGTTTCGACGGCTGCCGATGAACGTGAGGACAAGATGAGCTTTGACGACGAACCCATTATTTCCTTCGACACGCCAGGTACTTTCAGCGACCTGGTGGTGGGCGAGGGGCAGATCGATCCGGCCATGGAGCACGAGCTCGACCTGCAGCGCTTTCATATCCGCATGGCCAATTCGCGTGGCCGGCGCGAAGCGGCCAGTTTGCTGATCCGCAAGATGTACGGCTGGCGCGGCTATGCCGTCGATCCCGATCCCGGGATCGCGCATGCGCTCAACAAAATTACCCTGTTCGCGGAAACGGCCGGCTCCACCGTCGGCACCATGACCCTGTGCCTGGACAATGACGAGACGGGCTTGCCCGCCGACGAAAACTTCCGCGACAAGCTCGACGTGCTGCGCGAGGAGGGCCGCCGCCTGTGCGAACCGTCGCGCCTGGCCATCGACAAGGGCGTCAGCAAGCGCGTGTTTGCGGCGCTGATCCATATTTCTTATATCTATGCCCACAATATTCACGGCTTTACGGATTACGTGATCGAAGTCAATCCGCGCCATGTGGTGTTTTACAAGCGCATGCTCGGTTTCAAGGACTTCGGCGGCGAACGAGAGTGCACGCGCGTGGGGGCGCCGGCCGTGCTGCTGCGCCTGGACCTCGACTACATGGGGGCCCAGATACGCAAGTACGGCGGCATGATGGAACAGCATG
Source organism: Janthinobacterium sp. TPC_1 (assembly GCF_056037845.1). Classification (NCBI taxonomy): domain Bacteria; kingdom Pseudomonadati; phylum Pseudomonadota; class Betaproteobacteria; order Burkholderiales; family Oxalobacteraceae; genus Janthinobacterium; species Janthinobacterium sp. TPC_1. The sequence goes on from NZ_CP195157.1 coordinate 4,733,318, forward strand.
GGGGTGAACGGTCGTTTTACCCCTTTTTTTTTCCGACATGGGATGAGCCTGGCATTACCGACCGGCTCAGGCAGGGGCGCAACTGATTTATTTGCTTTTCAGCAGGATCGCCTGCATGTGGCTGCCCGGAATCGCGTACGTGATGCCGCTGGGCGCGGTGATGGCCGCCTCTTTCAGGCCCTTCACATACACCATGTTGACGATGCCGTAGACGAGACCGGTCTCGGGATCGAACAGGGGGCTGCCGCTGCTGCCCGGGTATGCCGTCGCGTCCAGCTGGAACACCGTGTACGGTGCTTTCTGCAGTTGCGCCAGGCGCCGGGTGTCCAGGCGCTGCGCGTTGGCGCTGGGCCTGACTACCGGCGTCAGCGATGACACGGTGGCGCGGTGCGTCACGTGGTGCAAACCCAGCAAGCTGCCCAGTGGAAACCCCGTAAACGCCACGCCATGGCCTGGCCTTCGCGCACCGTGGCCGCGTCGCCCAGCGCCAGGGCCGGCAGCGGTGCGCCGGCCAGGCGCAGCAAGGCCAGGTCGTGCTCCGTGTCCACCGCCTCGATTCTGGCGGGGCGAAATTGCGCCCGCTCGCCCTGGCCCGTGAGTATGCCGAGCGATTCGTCCGGATTGGCGTCGAGCAGTTTCTGCACCACATGGGCGCAGGTCAGCACGCTCAAGCCGTCGCCCGCCACGAAGCCCGTGCCGAGAAAATTCACCGGCGGCGTGCGCGTCGTCTGCAGGCTGCCCACGCCGACGATGGACGGCTTGAGGCGCGCGATGGTTTGCGCCAGCGGCGCTTCCGCGCGGCACGGCGTGCCGGCCAGCAGCAGTGCAAGGCAGAACAGCTGGGCGCGGAAAAATGTCGACGGCAGGGCTTTCATGGCGGCGTGCTTTCAAGGGGCGGAGGTGGCGGGGAGGGGGCCGGGCCGAGCAGCGCGCACAGCAGCATCAGATAGCACAACAGGGCGATGCGCGGCACGTCGAGCAGGCTGTCGAACAGGCCGACGACGAGAAAACCCAGCAGGGCGGCGGCGCAGGCCAGCGCGCCCGGGTCGCCCCGCGCCGCCTGGCGCAGCAGGCGCAGGCCGGCCACGGAAAGCAGGGCCAGCAGGGACAATGCGCCGCACCAGCCCGTTTCCACCAGCAGGTGCAGCGCCATGCTCTTGATATGCCACGGCAAGTGATGGTGGTCGCTGCTGAAAAACCAGTAATTATTGGCCTGCCTGAAGCGTCCGTTGGCGATCAATTCCTCGCCGCCCGGCGCGCGCAAGCTCAGATTGTCGACCTCGAGCACGGACGAGTCAGCCGTGCCGCTGGCCGCCAGTTCCAGCTGCACGGGCGGACGCAGCAGCCAGGCGCCGGCGCCCAGCCAGGCGCTGTCGAACGGCACTTCATGGTGCTGCCAGGCGCCGGCCGGCGTGCCAGGCGGCGGCGCGTGCAGGCGCAGAGGGATGTTCACGCAAGCTTGTGCATATAGCAATTGTCGCTGGCACAGGCGCACCAGCAGCACGGGCATGGGGCCGGCGCGGCGCGCATCGAGCGCCAGGGTATAGCGCGTGGCCGGCTGCACGGGCAGCCGTTGCAGCAGGCGCAGCAGTTCGCCATAGCCGGCGCTGTAGCCGGGACTGGCCAGGCGCACATAGGTGTTGGGGGAATTGCCAGGCTGGCCGTCTTCTTGCGCATACGCGATGCTGGCCGGCACTTCGCGCCCCGGATTGTGCCAGTAATAGGTGGCGGGAAAGCTGCCCATGCCCATGCCGAACAGGCGGTCGCCCCAGTCGGGCGGCTGCATGGCCAGCACTTGCCGCCAATGGCGTAAGCGGCCCTGCATGTCGAAGGCCGTGGTGGCGAAACGTTCGGTGGCGTAATAGCTGGCCGAGACGGGGATGGCCAGCAGCAACAGGATGCCGGCCGCGCCCGCGATGCTGAGGCTGGCCCGGTCCAGCCGCCACAGCGGCGTGCGCAAGCGGCCGTTGTACAGCATCAGCATGGCCAGCAGCACCACCAGGCCGGCCGGCGTCAGGGCGGCAGCACCCGCCCAGTGCCAGCCTATCCAGGCCAGATTGCAGGCCAGCATGGTCCACGCCATCATCGCCAGACCCAGCCTGGCCGCGCCTTTGCCGGCGTGACCGGCCGGCCGCAGGGGGCCGGGCAGCAGCACGGCCGCCAGCAGCATGGCGGCCAGCAGGAACAAAAAATACGGGCCTTTCAGCCAGCCGGCCGCCTGGTGGCCGGACGGTTCCGGCCACCAGGCGGCCAGCACGCCCTGCAGGCACAGCGCGCACAGCAGGCTGGCCGGCGCCAGGCGCCACGGCAGGGGCCGCGCCGCCAGCACGAAGCTGGCCGCGAGCAGGACGACGGCGGCGAGCAAGCCCCGGTAGCCGGCCACGCCGAACATGTACACGAGCAGGACGGTGCCCAGGGCGGCCAGCAGCAGTTTCAGCAACAGGCTGCGCCCGCGCCGCCGGTCGGGCGGACGCGGCGCGCCGGGCGCCGTCCGCAGGGTTTGCGACAAGGCCAGCAGCATGGCTGCCGCCAGGGCCGCGTACAGGCCGCGCGAAAAAGTGGTGAACGCCGCATGCAGGGCCAGGGCCAGCAGCAGCATGGCCAGCGCCGCCTGCCAGCGGCTGCGGGCGCAGGCCAGCCACAGCGCGGCAAACGGCAGGCTCAGGGCCAGGTAGCCGTCGAGTGCGGCGCCGCCCGTGTGCATGGCGGAAAACGGCGCCGTGATGCGGTAGTCGCTGGACAGGTTCAGCAGGCCGGGAAACACGGCCCGTTCCCACAGCGCGAACAGCGAGACCATGGCCAGCCCGGCCAGCATGCCCGGCAGCGCATAGCGGCGCAGGGTGGACGCATCGCCGTCGCGCAGCAGCAGCGGCAGCAGCAGCATGCTCCAGGCCCAGGCCTTGCCGAGCCGCAAACTGTTGTAGGGACTCAGATAATTGTCCCAGGCATTCGCGTCGAGGGGGGCCAGCGGCAGGACGCCCCGCAGCAGCGCCGCCAGCCAGGCCAGGCTGCACAGCAGCAAACATATGCGGGCGCCCGGCGAGAGCCGCGCCGCCGCGCTCTGGGGCGGTCCGCCCAGGCGCCAGTAGCCGCACGCCACCGTCAGCAACAGCAGCACGTCGATTTCTTCGAGGAAGAACCAGCCCGTCCACGGCGCCAGGTCCAGCACCGGCAGCAGCGCGGGCACGCAGAACAGCCAGCTGGCGGGACGCCAGCACAGCAGCAGGAAATAGGCGGGCAGCAGGACGGCAAACAGCAGGCCGGGCCAGCCGTGGCCCAGCGGGTAATGGCGCAGGGCCAGCGCGCAGGCCGCGCCCGCCAGCAGGGCCAGCGGCCGCGCTGCCAGGCCGGGCAGGGCAGCTTGCATGGCCTTAGAGCCGGGTCAGCAAGGCCTGCGCCGCGGCCCGCTGCGGAAAGTCCTTGTTGGCGGCCAGCAGTTGTTCCAGTTGCTTGCGCGCGCCGCCCTTGTCGCCCGCTTGCGCCAGGGCCGCGCCCAGGTGGTACTGCACTTCGGGCGATTTCGGCGCCAGCCCCGCCGCCTTGCGCAGCAGCGCCGTGGCACGCTTGACGTCGCCTTGCTGCAGGACGATCCAGCCCAGGGTGTCGAGCACGGCGGGATTATCGGGCGCCAGCTTGAACGCCTGCTCGGCCGTCGCTTGCGCGCGCGGATCTTTTTCCTGCTGATAGGCCCAGGCCAGGTCGTTCAGTGCCATCACATTGTTGCCGTCCTTGCCCGCGATGTACTGCAGGTGATCGATGGCGCCGCGGTATTGTCTGGCGGCCAGCATCGCGCCGGCCAGGTAGGTGCGCGTGCCCAGGTCTTCCGGGTGTTCCTTCAGCCATGCCGCCATGCGCGCCTCGGCTTCGCGCGCCTGTCCCGACGCCAGCAGGGCGCGGTACAGCTGCAGCTGCATGGGACCGATCTTGCTGATCTCGAAAGCACGCTCGTACAGCTTGACGGCTTGCTGCGGCAGTTTCTGTTCCATCAGCACGTCGCCCTCGAGCTTGTAGCCGGCCGCCAGCTTCGGGTGCTGTTCCTGCACCTGGCGCGCCACGGCCAGGGCCTCGCGCTGGCGATTCAGGCTCAGCAGCATGACCACTTCGATCACGCGCGCTTCCAGCAGGTTCGGGTCTAGTGCCTGCGCCCGCTTGACGGCCAGCAACGCCTGATGATGGTCGCCCAGCGTCATGTGCAGGCTGGCGATGCGCATCTGCAAGGGCGCCGAGCCGCTCTGGATGCTGGCCAGTTTGTTGTAGCTGTCGAGCGCCGCCTGCGCCTGGCCGGCGCCGTATTCCACCTGGGCGCGCAGGGCCAGGGCATCGGCGTCGCCCGGATGGCCCGTCTGCAGGGTGCGCGCCAGTTGCAGCGCCTTGTCGGGCGCGCCCGTTTTCAGGTAGAAGTTACTTAATAGCAGGGCTGGCGCGACGGCGTCGGGATTGTCGCGCTGGGCCCGTTCGAGCCAGCGCCGCGCCTCGTCCGTCTGGCCCTGCGAGGCGGCCAGCTTGGCCAGGGCGGCGCACAGGTCCGCATTTTTCGGCGCCTTTGCCAGTGCCCGCTCGAAACGCTGGCGCGCCTGCTCCGGTTTTTTCTCGGCCAGGTCGATCTGCGCCAGATTCTCCAGGGCGGGAACGTACACGGGGTTCATCGTCAGCGCCTGCTCGAAGCTGGCGCGCGCGGCCCGCACGTCGCGCAAGGCCAGGTAGACGCCGCCTTTCAGGTTCAACAGCAGGGGATTCGTGCCTTTCTGCTGTTGCTCCATCATCTGGACGCTGGCCAGGGCCTTGTCGTTCTGCTTGTTGCGCAGCAAGGTCATCACCAGCATGGTGCCCGCCTGCGGCGTGCTCTTGTCGAGCATGCTGGCGCGTTCCAGTTCATTGATGGCGCGGCTGTTCTCGCCCTGGCCCAGGCGGCTGATGCCCAGCGCCGTATGCAGCTTGGCCGTGTCCGGCGCCAGGGTGCTGGCCTTTTCGAAATACGCCGTCGCCTTGTCGTATTCGCGCGCGCGCAAGTGGGCTTCGCCGGCCATCGACAGCAATTCCACGTCTTCGGGGTAGGCGGCCAGCATGGGCAGCAGCAAGGCCAGGGCCGCATCGCTCTTGTTGCGCATCAATTCGATCGAGGCCATCATCTTGATCGCATACAAATGCCTGGGATACACGGCCAGGAAGCGCTGCAGATAGCTTTCCGCCAGTTGCGGCGAGCCGAGCGCCAGCTGCACGGCGCCGGCCAGCAGGATGGTCGGCATGTGGTCGGGCGCCACCTTGAGCACCAGTTGCAAGGCTTGCAAGGCCGCCTTGTTCTTGCCCTGGCGAAAATCGAGCAGCGCCTGGGCTTGCAACAGGCCCAGGCTGTTGGGCGCCGTCTTGCGGGCCGAGGCCAGTTGGGCCGCCGCTTCCGCGTAGCGGTTTTCCGCGATATCGAGGTTGGCCAGGTCGATATGCGCCTGGGTATTGTCCGGCTTGATCTTGAGGATCTGCATGTAGGCGAGCCGCGCCCCGGCACTCTTGCCTTGCAGGCGCAGCAGGTCGCCCTGCAGGCGCAAGGCGCGTCGAGGCTGGCGGGCGCGCTTTTCAGGGCTTGCGCCAGCAGCAGCTCGGTCGCCGCCACCTGCTGCTCCAGCGCCGCCAGGCGGGCCAGGCCCAGCAGGGCCTCGACCTGGCCCGGATGGGCTTCCAGCAGGCGCGTAAACAGGGCGCGCGCCTCGTCCTGGCGCCCCAGGGCCAGCAAGGCGTCGCCGCGCAGGCCCAGCACGTTTGCGGGCTGGGCCGCATCGTCGGGGATCTCGGCCAGTACCTTGTCGAACTGGCCCAGCATCAGCCAGGCCTTGGCCAGCAGCGGCATCACTTGCTGCGCCGACAGGCCCAGCGACTTTGCCCTGCGCAATTCTTTTTCGGCCGACAGCGATTCGCCCGTGTCGATATAGATGCTGCCCAGCACAAGCGCGCCGCCGCATTGTCCGGTTCCTTTTGCAGCAGGTTCTTCAACTGGATGATGGCGGCCCGCGCCTCGCCCTTCTGGCGGTACTGCTGCGCGTCGGCCAGCAGGGAGGCGCTGCTTTGCGTGCCGTTGCAAGCCGTCAGCAAGGGCAGCAGCAGGGTGCAGCACAGCGCGGCGGCAGGCAAGCCAGGAAAAGGGCGGGACAGGGAACGGGCCATGGAAGTCTCCGGTAGCGGCGTGCATGAGGGATGGGCATGGCCTAGCTTAAAAAGATGGCTGCCGCTCTCCTTGATTGCGCTCAACAAGCCGCCGATTCGCCCCGCGCCCGGCCGCCGTAGCCCTGCGTTCCTTGTTCCTGCTCAAGAATGGCCGGTCCGGCAACCGTAGAATTTCCTGGACGGCGTTGCTCAGGCCGCAACCATTGGGAGCACAGGCATATGGACAGCAAGGTGGATGGCAAGGCGGATGTGGTGGCGGTGGTGGGACTCGGCTATGTGGGCTTGCAGCTGGCCGTGGCGTTCGGCATGCGCCAGCGCACGATAGGCTTTGACTTGTCGGCACGCAAGGTGGAAAGTTACCGGCGCCATGTCGATCCCACGGGCGAGGTAAGCACGGAACAGCTGCGCGCGGCGCAATGGCTGAGCGTCGGCTGCGATCCGGCCGAACTGCAACTGGCCGATTTCATCGTCGTGGCCGTGCCCACGCCCGTCGACAGCGCGCACAATCCCGATTTCTCCGCCCTGGCCGGCGCCAGCGCGGCCGTCGGCCGCCACATGCGGCGCGGCGCCATCGTCATCTACGAGTCGACCGTGTATCCGGGCGCCACCGAAGAAATCTGCATCCCCATCCTGGAACAGCATTCGGGCCTGCGCTGGAAGGAGGATTTTCACGTGGGCTTTTCGCCCGAGCGCATCAACCCAGGCGACAGGGACCACACCCTGCACAGCATCCGCAAGGTGGTCTCGGGCGACGACGCGGCCACCCTGGAAAAGGTGGCGGCCCTGTACGAAGGCGTGGTCGAGGCCGGCGTGCACCGGGCGTCGAGCATCAAGGTGGCGGAGGCGGCCAAGGTCATCGAAAACACGCAGCGCGACCTGAACATCGCGCTGATGAACGAGCTGGCCATCATCTTCGACCGCATCGGCATCGACACCCTGGAAGTGCTGCAGGCGGCGGGCACGAAATGGAATTTTTTGCCGTTCCGCCCCGGCCTCGTGGGCGGCCACTGCATCGGCGTCGACCCGTATTATTTGACGCACAAGGCGGAAATGCTGGGCTACCACCCGCACGTGATCCTGGCCGGGCGCCGCATCAATGACGGCATGGCCAAGTTCGTGGCGGAAAAGACCATCAAGGAAATGGTGCGCGCCGGCTTCAAGCTGAAGGGGGCGCACGTCAACGTGCTGGGCCTGACCTTCAAGGAAAACTGCCCGGACTTGCGCAACTCGAAAGTGGTCGACATGATCCACGAACTGCAATCGTACGGCGTGCAGGTGCACGTGCACGACCCCGTCGCCGATGGCCGCGAAGCGCTGGAAGAGTACGGTTTAACCTTGGAAAGCTGGGAACAGCTGCCGCAGGCCGAGGCCATCATCAGCGCCGTCTCGCACCAGGCCTTGCTGGCCCGCCCGCTGGCCGACTTCCAGGCCAAGGTGCTGGAAAACGGCTGTTTCATCGACATCAAGTCGCATTTCGACCCCCGTCCGCTCGAGGATGGCGGCTTGCACGTGTGGCGGCTGTGATGGCGGCCGATACCTCGCATCCGGCTGCCGGCGCCAGCGCCTGCGCCCAGGCCTGCGCGCAGCTGGCGCAAACGCCGCGCCGCTGGCTGGTGACGGGCGTGGCCGGCTTCATCGGCTCGCACCTGCTGGAAACCTTGCTGAACCTGGGCCAGGAAGTGCGCGGCCTCGATAATTTCATGACGGGCCACCGCCACAACCTGGAGCAGGTGCGCGCCAGCGTGGGGGAATCGGCGTGGCGGCGCTTCACCTTCATCGAAGGCGACATCCGCGACCCGCAGGCCTGCGCGCGCGCCTGCGGCGGGACTGCGGCTGGCGTTGTCAATGTTGCCGATGTTGCCAATGTTGCCTATACCAGTGCCGATGGCGCTGCCGCCGGCAGCGGCAGCCTCGGCGCGGGCGCGGCTGCCGCTCCGGGCGGGCCCGGCGCCATCGATTATGTGCTGCATCAGGCGGCGCTCGGTTCCGTCTCGCGCTCGCTGGAAGATCCGCTGCTGTGCCACGCCGTCAATGTCAGCGGCTTCCTGAACATGCTGGCCGCCTCGCGCGACGCGGGCGTGCGGCGCTTCGTGTATGCCGCGTCAAGCGCCACGTATGGCGACCATCCGGCCTTGCCGAAAGTGGAACAGCACATCGGCGCGCCCCTGTCGCCATATGCCTTGAGCAAATATGTCAACGAACTGTATGCGCAGGTGTACGCGCGCTGCTACGCCACGCAGACGGTGGGCTTGCGCTATTTCAATGTCTTCGGTCCGCCAGGACCCGCTGGGCGCCTACGCGGCCGTCATTCCCCGCTGGATCGCCGCCATGCTGGACGGCCAGGCCGTGCACATCCATGGCGACGGCGCCACCAGCCGCGACTTCTGCTTCGTGCACAACGCCGTGCAAGCGAATATCCTCGCCGCCACGCGCGCCGACCCGGCAGCCGTCAACCAAGTCTACAACGTGGCCGTCAACGCCCGCACCAGCCTGACCCAATTGCACGCCACGATGCAGCAGATGCTGCTGGCCGCCCGACCGCAGCACGTGCCGCAGGCACCCCTGTATGGCGAGTTTCGCGCCGGCGACGTGCGCCATTCGCAGGCGGACATCGCCAAGGCGTCCCGCTTGCTGGGCTATGTGCCCACGCACGACCTGGCGCAAGGCTTGCGGCAGACCATTGCCTGGTATGTGGCAAACGCCCGAACATAGGTCGCCCCGATGTGACATAGCTAGGCAAAGTGTGTATGCGATGGCAATGGGCTGAACGAAGGTTATTGGTGGGCCTTTCGTCTATATCTATTAAGTCATGATCGTTGCGTGGACATTGGAGGGAAGGGAGCGTATTCGGTTCCCCTATCTACTTTGATGTGGATTTTGCATCCGCTGAGTGATCGCTCGATCAACTAAAGCCTGGACTGTTGAGTTAATATTTATCATTCGAATAGCCTGCATAAACTTCATTGGGCCTAAGCTAACAAATAACTTCCCAAAAACCTCATCGGCAAAGCTGCTTGAAACTACAGCGATTCCATTAAAGTCAACGACAATGGTTTGACCAGGGCATGCATTTATAATGTTTTCCAGTTTTGTAAATACTGGGCGCCCAGCCGGCCTAGATCTGTATGATATCGACTGCTCATTTAAGTTGAATGGAATCGAGGTTAGATCCTCTTTTTCATACTTTAGTTCGATGTAGTCAACAGGATTGTGTATTCTTCCTTCTATTGCAAGTGCACGCTCCAAAAGTGCAGGCTCGGAAAAATCAATGATTGCATCTACACTAGTGCCATTAAAAGGAACAGATTCATTTCTTGCTGTAACTACACCATCAACTGATCTTAATAAAAAACCATTTCCTGCATTTAACGAAAAACGCCCATTGCTCACTCTGCAAATTTCTAATGTGCCGTAAAGGCCATTGCCTTGAAAATCACTTGCATTTCTAGTGACGCCAGATTTCACTGCTTGCATTAATGCATCAGCGTCAGACTGTATTTCTGGCTTGGCTTGCCGAAGCGTCGCGGGCACCCCAATTCCAGCGTCGGCAATTGTAAACTCGACTTTATTTGCCGTCCTATCAAAAACATTTATTTGAAGAATTCCACCAATACATGATTGGCTATGGTTTATTACATTATCTGAAATTTCATTTAATGCCCATTCTACTGCGGCGAAGGTTGATCGATTTAAATTTGGGACTACCTCTAGTATTTTTTCCAATATATCATTAAGAAGTTCTTCTTGCTCTTCATGCGTTTTGTATTGCACGGCAGGATATTGTCTATTAAGTGTATTTCTACGAGGCGCATCAAATTGACGTGGGCACATAAAGTTTGCCCATCCTGCGTTTATGAATACACGTCTAACTCTATCATCGCTAGGAAGTATCACTGAAAAATCAATTCTATTGTGTCTTAAAGATAGAATGTGGGCGCATAAAGGCACCATTGCACTAGTTTGAGCATTCGAACACCTTGTAAAATCAAGTGAAATCTCTGTGTAACCACGAATATTAACTGTTTCGTGGAGTACGGCATATACCCTTCGAAGATCTTGGAGTGATATGGCTCCATCAAAGGTTATTCTGTCTCGTTCTCGTCCAATTGTTAGTGTAAGCGCCATTATTGAATTCTATGTTAAGTGTTAATTGGTGCATCAAATTAAAGATAGGTTAAATAATTTCTGAAAATTATTCCAATGTCATGAAAGTATTAAGGATTTTACAGGTGTAAAATCTTTGAATAGTCACACATTCTCACGTCTATTGCCAAGAAAATCCTACGTGATATAGGTGTGGGTGTCGATTGGTTGTTGGAGCTACATAAATTCCAAGCTCCCGACATAGAGCGTAAGCTGCACGATTGCTGCAATGTTATTTTCATGGAGCAGAAGTCTGCATGTCTGTTGAGTTCCCTGCTGAGAATCTTTATATTTTTAACGCCTTAAACTTTGCTATTTTCTTTGCATTATTGCAACTGGCATTCAATGGCGGCGCTCCACAGTACCTACAACCATTTGCCGTATCATCGGCCATTGCCCATAAAGGCAATGTAGCTAAGGTTTTGGAGGTCGGGCATGTATCAAGCGCACGGCTTTTACATGCTGCCGGGTTCTATATGGGAGGGTGGTGCGGCTGAGGCAGCGGGTGCAAAAGCAGCAGGCGGTTCCGATCAGCCGTCGGTCTTGCTGTGCAAAACCCGGGGCGTGCCCCTGAAATCGGCCGTATGCAGGGTGACGGGACGGCGCCAGATGCGGGCGATGTACGCCAGCACCTGTTCGGCCCGCTCCAGGTCGAGGCCGCGCCCATCGCGCTGGTGATCGTGGCGCAGCACCAGGCTGCCGTCGTCGTTGAGCAGGGTGACGGCGATGCATGGCGCGCCATAGTTGTATTTGGGCGCCAGGATGGCTTCGCGGATGGCCCGCAAGTCGCGGCTGGCCAGCCGGGTTTCGCCATCGCGGCGGCTCTCATGCACGAACAGGCCCAGGCGGTCGGCCAGTTCCCCGTCCAGATAATTGCGTATGAAACTGAAGTCGTCGTCGTCGCGGCAAATCTGGCGCGCCCGCGCCAATCCTTCGCGCTCGATGATGTGTTCCCACATGCAAAAGCCCAGATGATAGGGATTGACGGCCAGCGCCTGCTGATGCTCGCCCGCGTAAGGGCGCACTACGTCGGAATGCGACTTGAGGGCGGACAGGTACAGCGCCGGCGGCAGGAAGTCGGCTTCGCGCAGCAGCCGCGCATGCCAGTATGAGGCCCAGCCTTCGTTCATGATCTGGCAGGCGTACACGGGATAAAAATAGAACGACTCTTCGCGCACGGCCAGGAAAATGTCGCGCTCCCAGTCGGCCAGTTCCGGCCCGTGTTGTGCGATGAACCACAGCAAGTCGTACTCGGCTTGCGGCGGCACGAGGGGGCGCTGTGTCACGCGCGCGCGTGCCGCCTCGTGCGCCGCCAGCGCGGCCGCTTCGCCCGGCAGGCGCCGGTAGCGTCGGGCAAAGGGACCGTCCGCGCCGATGCCGTCCTGCTTGTCCGCCACGCCGGCTGGCGCGGAAAGCGCGGATGGTACGGCGTATGGCGGGCGGTGCAGCTCGGCGTGGATGTCCACATGCTGCTCCAGCGCCAGTGCCGCGTCGAGCACGGCTTCCACCTGCTCTTGGCCGTGGCGTTGCAGCGCCATTTCCAGACGCCGCGCCCGCGCCGCGCTTTGTTCCAGGATGCGCTGGCCCGCCATGGCGCCGAAGCGCAGGAACAGGCTGTTCCGGCTGGCAAAGTCGGCGTGGCCGAGCACGTGCGCCGTGACGAGGGTGTTTTCGGCCAGGGAATTGTGTTCGGCCATGTAGGCATGGCAAGGGTCGCCGGGGAACATGACTTCAAACATATGCGAGTTGCCCATCTTTTGATGGACGAGCTGGTGGATGTAGCGCACGCCGAACGACCAGTGGCGCATGCGCACGGGCAAGCCATAGATGGCGATCTCGTTCATGAAATTATCTGGCACCAGCTCGAACTCGACGGGGGCAAATCCCAGGCCCAGCTCGCGCGCCAGCGTTTCGATGCGCGCCGCGTAGCCGGCCAGCCCGGCCGTGTCTGCCGCGTCGCCATGGCGGTGAACGTCATGCCGCGTCATGCCGCGTCCTCCGTGTTGGCCGCCTCGTGCAGGAAAAAGGTGCGGATGGCTACCCACACATCGTCGGCTTTGCTGAGGATGCTGCTGTGCAAGGGCAAGCCCCGGCGTTCCTGCTCGGCGCACAAGCCGTGCATTTCCGTTTCCAGGCTGCGCGGCACGCCGGGCACGGTTTCCACATAGCCCATATAGTTGAGCATGGCGGCCAGTTCGCCCAAGGCCAGGCTGGCCGCCGCCCGGTCTTCGCTGAAATTTTCGCCATCGGAAGCATAGAACAGGTAGGCGTTGTAGCGGCCCGGCGCATAGTGCTCTTTCAGCAAGTCGCGGCTCAGAAGAAACGCCGTGGACGCCATGGTGCCGCCCATGCCATTGACCCGGAAGAACTCGGCTTCGGAAAACTCCCAGGCCCGTGTCGTATGGGCGATAAAGCGCGTTTCCACGCGTGCATACCTGCGGCGCAAGCCTTGCAGGGCAAAGAAAAAGAACGATTTTGCCAGCTTGCGCTCGGCCTGCGCCATGCTGGCCGATACGTCGAGCACGAAAAACACGACGGCATTCGCGCTGGGCCGGGGCTGCTGCAGCACTTGGCGGTAGCGCAAGTCCTCATTGGTGAAGGGCACGGGCTGCGCTTGCAGGGCGCGCCGCTTGATGGCTTCCTTGACGGTGCGCCGCCGGTCCAGGCGCGAACGGGCACCGTGCCGGTCCAGGCCGCTGCGCACCAGCCGCACTTCGTCGATGGCGCCCAGGTGGCGCGGCTTGAGGTGCGGCAGTTCGAAGGTGTCCCACAGCCAGTCGAGGATGTCGTCGATGGGGAATTCCAGCAGCAGGCGCACGGCGCCCTCGCCATCGCCGCCTTCGCCTTGCGTTCCGCTGCCGTCCGTGGCGGCGGGATGCGCCGGGCGCAGGATGTCGCCGGGCTGGCCGTCGCCCTGGCCAGCGCCCACGCTGTTGCGCGCGGGCGCCAGGCGGAAACGCGCGTGTTCGAGCAGGCGCATGGGCACTTGCACCGTGCGCTGCTGCGGCCCGCCGATCAGGTCGGGCGTGGCGATCAATTCGGGCAAGTGCGCCTGCACGGCTTCGCGCACTTTCTGGTTGTGGCGCAGCCAGTCGCGCGCGCCGCGCGAGAACAGCGCGTACCAGGGCCGGGGGCCAGGGCAGGCGCGGCCTCCGCCTGCGATGGCGCGCCGGCGGGGCGTGCCGGAGCGCCATCCCGGTTGCCGCTGCCTGGCGTGGTCGTGGCGGACATGGCTATTCCTGTGCCAGCAAGGTGGTCACGTAGTTGAGCGCTTCGCGCGCGCTGTGGGCGTCATAGCCGTATTCGTCGACCAGGCGCTGCTCGACGGCGGAAATCCTGGCCCGCACGTCGTCATCGGGGCGCTTGGCCGAGCCGACCAGGCGCAGCACGTCGCGCCGCTGCTCGAACAGATATTGCTGGATGGCATCGTGCAATTGCGCATGGCTGCCCAGGCCAAACGCTTCGCCCCGCTTGAAGGCGCTCATGGCCTTGCGCACCACTTCTTGGCGGAACGATTGCTTGCCCGAGTCGCTGATGTGGATTTTTTCTTCCACGGCGCGCAGGAAGCGCTCGTCGGGACGGCGCTCTTCGCTGGTGATGGGGTCGCGGATCTGGCGGTTGTCGAGCATGGCTTCGACTTCATCGAGATATTTGTTCAGCAAGTCTTGCGCTTCCTGCTCGAATGACACAAACAAGGCCTTGTGCACATCGGCCTTGACCCAGCGGTTATAGAAATCCTTGCGCGTGAGCACCAGGTAATCGACCCACTTGCGCTTGCGCCGCGGCTCGATGCGCGCATCGTTTTCGATGCCGTCCTTCAGGGCCAGCAGCACGTCCATGGTGGACAGGCTGTTGCGCTGGGCGGAAATGATGGCGTGCGACAGGGCGTTGATGACGAAACGGGGCGACACGCCCGACAGGCCCTCGTCGGGCGCCTTGTCGCGCTCGCGCATGCGGCGGATGTCGGCAGGCTGCAAGTCGTCCACGTCTTCGTTGGCGTAGATGCGCAGTTTCTTGACCAGTTCGGCTTCCTTGTCGTCGCCTTCGGGCAGGCGGCTGAGGATGGCAAACACGGCCGCCGCATGCAGAACGTGCGGATCGAGGTGCACGCGCGCGAAAGGCGGGCGCGGCCGCCAGGATCAGTTTGCGGTAGATGCGGGCTTCTTCGCGGTAATTGAGCGTGTACGGCACTTGCACGATGACCATGCGGTCGAGCAGCGCCTCGTTTTCGCTTTCTTGCAGGAATTTGCGAAATTCGGCCAGGTTCGTGTGCGCGAGGATGGTTTCGTCGAGGTAAATCAGGGGAAAGCGCGACACCTTGACATTCTTTTCCTGCGTCAAGGTCAGCAGCAGGTAGAGGAATTCCCGCTTGACCTTGAGGATTTCGATCATTTCCAGCATGCCGCGGCTGGCCGCATACACGGCGCCCGACCACGACCAGGCGCGCGGATCGCCTTCGTCGCCGTACTGCGCCACTTTCGACAGGTCGACGGAACCGACGAGGTCGGCCAGGTCGGCCGTCGTGGGATCATGCGGCGCATACGTGCCGATGCCGCAGCGGCCCGCCTCGGACAGGTGGATGCGCTCGACGGGCATGCGCAGGAAGTCGCCCCCGTACTGCTCTTCCAGGCGGGCGCGGCAGTGGGGGCACAATTCGCCATGCAGCTCGGCATCATAGCTGGCGCGAAAGTCGGCGCGCATGCTATGCGGCACCAGGTGCAGCGGCGATTCGTGCACGGGACAGCCGGCGATGCCGTACAGCGCGCCTTCGCTGCTGTGGCTGTATTCTTCCAGCCCCCGTTTGAGCAGGATCACCATGGTCGACTTGCCGCCCGACGGGGGACCCAGCAACAGCAGCATGCGCCGGCCCACTTCCGAGCCGGCGGCGGCCGCCTTGAAATAGGCGGCCACGCGGTCGATGGCTTCGTCGATGCCGAACAGTTCGTCGTCGAACAGGCGGCAGCGGAAGCGCCCGCTGTCATCGGTCTGGCCATTCCAGCGCATCATGTCCCACAGGTACTGGTGCGCGCTGCGCGTCAGCAGGGCCGCGCGGCCGGGCAGGATTTGCTCGATGAAGTCGGCAAAACTGCCGCGCCAGGGGCTGATGCGGTGTTTTTCTGCCCAGGCCGCCATGCCGTGCATGAAACCCGCATGCTGGCCAGCGCCAGCGGCCTGTTCGGCGCCGTCGCCCGCAGGCGCGTCGTCGTGGCTTGTCATCCCTGGACTCGTCATTGTTTCCCCATCCATACCGTTGCTGCCGTGACGCAGGCCCAGTTCCAGCCTGCCAGCCAAGTATACGGCGCGGCCACTGTCCACACGCCTGATCTGGCTCAACCTTGACGAGGGAACTATTTTTTTCCTCGCTGCCCCCATTAAGAAAGGGCAGCCATGCGCCAGTGCAGTTCAATCCAGATCAATACCGGCTGGCGCGGCCCGTCCACACTGGTGGCTTGCGGCGACCCACGAGGAGAATACGATGACAGGCATTGAGAACGGTTTCAGCGCCCCGCCGGGCAGCAGCGGCAGGGGCCAAAGCGCGGACGATGAAGAGGCCGTCGGCCAGTTTGCCGTCCCCGGCGAAGACGACAATATGATCGAGAGCGCCTCCGTCGCGGAGGTGCCCGACGCCCTGAGCGGCGTCAGCATGGAATTGCTGGAAATCAAGCGCAGCATCGAGGACGGCATGCGCCAGGGTATTTCACAGGCGGGCGGCGTGCGCGCGGCCGATGCCTTCAGCGACGGCGGCAATATCCAGGGCGTGTCCATCGGCCTGGGCGAGGGCGCCAGCGACAGCTCGTCCGGCGAGCCGGGCTTGCCTGCCTTGACCCTGTACGTGGCCGAACCCACCTCCGTCGACCGCGCCAAGGCGGCCATCGTGGGCGCCATGGGCGTGCGCGCCGTGGCCAGCGACAAGGTGCCCGTCAACATCGTCGTCACGGGCGTGATCGATGCGCAGCCGCACCGTTTCCGCCTGCGCCCGGCACCGGGCGGCGTGTCGGTCGGGCATTTCCGCATCACGGCCGGCACCATCGGCTGCCTGGCCGTGGGGCGCAGCGCGCCGCGCGACGGGCGCCTGATGATACTGAGCAATAATCACGTGCTGGCCAATTCCAACGGCGGCGTGTTCAACGATTGCATCGTGCAGCCCGGTCCCATCGACGGCGGCCGTTGCCCGCAAGACCAGGTGGCCGTGCTCGAACGCTTCGTGCCCATCAATTTCAGCGGCGGCGTCAATTATGTCGATTGCGCCACCGGCTGGGCCTGGCCAGACCGCGTGCGGCCCGAACTGGTCTACCTGAGCGGCGGCGTGCCCGCGTACTTCCGCATCAGCAATGCGCTGGTGGCGCCCGCGCTGGGCATGCTGGTCGGCAAGTCCGGCCGCACGACGCAATTGACGCAGGGCCGCATCACGGGCCTGGGCGCCACCATCAACGTCAATTACGGCAGCGGCAGGATCGCGCTGTTCCAGGACCAGATCGCCATCACGGGCCTGAGCGGGGCCTTCAGCGCGGGCGGCGATTCCGGCTCCTCCATCTGGACCTGGAACCAACAGCGCAATCCCGTCGGCCTGCTGTTTGCTGGCGGCAACAACATCACGTTTGCCAACCAGATGCGGCGCGTGGTGGTGGCGCTCGACATCAATTTATACACTTGAGTACGCCAACAGGCAGCGGTGCGGCCCCGCCGCGGCGCCTTGCCCAAGGCGGCTTTTTGTACGATGATGATCTTGTCAGGGGGCAGGAGTCGCGCATGATTGCGTCCGGCGAAGGGCGCCGCAGCACCGGGTGGCCGGGTGTATCATGGAGTGGATCAGGAGGGTGTGTCATGTCAAACAGTAAATTCGCACAATCGCCATATGCCGTCTTCGAGGACGCCGCCATGCCGTATTTGCCGGATGAGGCTCTTGCCCATGCCCCGCCGCCTGGCCGCCTGGAAGCGGCAAGGCGGCGCAACGAGCGGGCGCTGATGGCCATCGACGGCGTGGAAGGCGTCAGCCTGGGGCAGACGGCCGTGGGCGGGGAAGCCCTCGTCGTGTATCTGCGCGACTCGTCCGTCAAGCGGCGCGTGCCGTTGCAGGTCGACGGTTATCCCGTGGAAACGAGCATCACGGGCCAGATCGATATCCAGCGCTGGTATAGGCAGGCGGGCCGGGCGGCTGGCCTGCCTGCCGCCAGGTACTGCGGTGGAAAGCCTGTTGCCAGGCCTTCCATGCCGTCTTGCAGCCTGCCTTCGATCAGCCTGCCTTATTTGCTCAGGCGGCCTATCGCTTCGGCCACGCCCGCGCCATACGCGGGGTCGCACAGGGTGCAGTTGCCGATGTGGCGTTGCTTGACCTGCTCCGAGGCGCCCGAGATGGCGCGCGCCGTGTTATCGAACAAGGCTTGCTGCTGTGCCGGCGTCATCAGGCGGAACAGGGCGCGCGGCTGCGAATAGTAATCCTCGTCGACCCTGTGGTTCCAGTGGTCGGCCGCGCCCTCGATACTCAGCGGCGGCTCGCGGAAATCGGGCTGCTCGGCCCATTCCTGCGCGCTGTTCGGTTCATAGCCCAGGGTTCCCCCCTGGTTGCCGTCGACGCGCATCTGGCCGTCGCGGTGGTAGCTGTGGAACGGGCATTTCGGCGCGTTGACGGGAATGTGGCTGTGGTTGACGCCAAGGCGGTAGCGCTGCGCGTCGCCATACGAGAACAAGCGGCCCTGCAGCATCTTGTCCGGCGAAAAGCTGATGCCGGGCACGACGTTGGCCGGATTGAAGGCCGATTGTTCCACTTCCGCGAAATGGTTGTCGGCATTGCGGTTCAGTTCCAGCACGCCCACTTCGATCAGCGGGTAGTCGCCGTGCGGCCACACTTTCGACAGGTCGAAGGGATTGATGTGGTAGGTTCCCGCCTCTTTTTCCGGCATGATCTGCACGTACAGGGTCCAGCGGGGGAAATCCTTGTTTTCGATGCTGTCATACAGGTCGCGGTGCGAACTTTCGCGGTCCTTGCCCACCAGTTCCTCGGCCTCGGCATCCGTCAGGTTTTGTATCCCTTGCTGGGTTTTGAAGGTGAACTTGACCCAGAAACGCTCGTTTTGCGCATTCAGGAAGCTGAAGGTATGGCTGCCGAAGCCATGCATGTGGCGGAAGCTGCGCGGCAAGCCACGGTCGCTCATCACCACCGTTACCTGGTGCAGCGCTTCCGGCAGCGAGGTCCAGAAGTCCCAGTTGCTGTTGGCGCTGCGCAAGCCCGTGCGCGGGTCGCGCTTGATGGCGTGGTTCAGATCGGGGAATTTCAGCGGGTCGCGCATGAAAAACACGGGCGTATTGTTGCCGACCAGGTCCCAGTTGCCTTCTTCCGTATAAAACTTCAGGGCAAAGCCGCGGATGTCGCGTTCCGCATCGGCCGCGCCCCGTTCGCCGGCCACCGTGGAAAAGCGCGCGAACATCGGCGTTTGCTTGCCCACTGCGCCAAAGATTTTCGCCCGCGTGTAGCGCGTGATGTCGTGCGTGACGGTAAACGTGCCGTGCGCGCCCGATCCCTTGGCATGCATGCGGCGCTCGGGGATGACTTCGCGGTCGAAGTGGGCCAGCTTTTCCAGGAACCATACATCTTGCAGCAGGGCAGGGCCGCGCGGGCCGGCCGTCTGGATGTTCTGGTTGTCGACGACAGGCGCGCCAAAGGCGGTGGTCAGCTTTTTCATTGGACTCTTTCTTTATAGGGAGGTCAACGGACGAGCCAGGGCCTACCCAAACACTGGCTGGGCTGAGCGCATGTAACGTGCTCACCGAGGCTGGTCCAGAGTAACAAATTTCTAAAAAGCAAATTCAGTGTAATGCATTTTCGGGGCGCGCTGCTGCCCCGCCGTCTCCGGAGAGGCGGCTGGTTCATCATAGCCCGTCGGCAATGTCTAGCCCAACACGATTGACCTGGCGCAAAGGATGGCGTGATTTTTCCGCGTGTCAGCGGTAGTTGGCCCAATTGGCCCGCAGCCAGGTCAGCACGGCGCCATGGCCGCGTATGTCGGCCGGCAAGTGGCGCTGGATCAGGCGTTCGCATTTCAGGGCCGTGGCCAGGCTGCCGCCCGACCAGCTGTTGCAGCTGTACAGCACTTCATACCATTCGTGGCGGTTCAGCAAGACGCTGTCGGGGATGGCGCGTTGCGCCGGGTCATCGCCAGCCGCCGGGCCGTCCGGGTAGCTGAACTGCAAGTCGCTCTTTTTCATGGGGCCCAACCGGTGATCTGCCATGCTTGCCTCGCGATGAGATTGCGCACGGACACCTGTGCGTGCCAGGCAAGCTTATGCCACTGGCAAGCATTCCATTCAGCAATATGAGCCGGTCTTGATCTGGCTTAAAACTTGTTCCAGTTATTGTGCCGGTGCTCCGTCGCTTCCTTCATCAGGTGGCCCGCGCGCAGCGCGTCGTCCGCCTGCACCGTCATGGCCAGTTCCTGGAGCGCGGGCGGGTATTCGTGGTGGGCCGCCTCTTCCAGCAATTCACGGCCCTTGGCCAGGTTGCGCGGCACGCCGCGGCCTTCGCGGTAGGCGTTGTACAGCAGGAACATGGCGTGCGGATTGCCCAGTTCGCTGGACTTGGCCAGCCAGCGGGCCGCCTCCGCCTGGTCTTGCGGCACGCCTTCGCCGTTGGCCGCCAGCAAGCCCAGCATCAGGGCCGCCTTCGCATGGCCTTGCTGCGCCGCCTGGCTGTACCACAGCCAGGCCTGGTCCGGCGTGGCCGCGCGCAACATCTGGCCCAGCTCGAACGCCGCTTCCGTGTCGCCGGCGCGGGCCGCCTGTTCGAACAGGCTCAATGCCTCGGCGCGGCGTTCCGCGCGGGGCTGGTAAATCAGCGCCAGTTCGCGCTCGGCGACGGGCATGTCCTTGCCGGCCCAGCTGCGCACCTTGCGCTCGGCCTGGCGGTCGCCCGCCTGGCGCGCATGCATGGCGACGGCTTCGATTTCCGCCGCCGTGGGCGGTGGCGACGCCTGGCAGGCGGCCAGGGCGGTTGCCAGCACGAGGGCGGGGAGGGAAAGCGCTTGTTTCATCTGCATCACCTTCAATGTTGAGGGGCCGGAACTGCGGCAGTCCCGGCCCGTGGACCTTATTTGCTCAGGTCGATGCCGTACTTGGCAAAGCCGCTGGCGTCGAGCCCGCCTTCGGACGCCACGTTGGCGATGCCGCTGCTCTGCGCCAATGCCAGGTGGCCCGGCGCCGAGCGCAGGATCACGGGGCCGGCCGTGGCCGTCTTGACGAAGCTCCAGCTGCGCGCGCTGCCATTCGCCGCCAGGGTCACCTTGCCGCCCTTGGTGCTCAGCGAGGCCAGGTAGTTGCTGACCACGGCCTGGTTCGCGTCGGGCGACTTGATGATGGTCTTGCTGCCATCGATGCCCGGCACGGCGCCGCCGCCGCCGGCGCGGTAGTCGTTGGTGGCGACGATGAAATCATCGCCGTCGGCGACCGGTGCGCCCTTGTACGTGAGGTTGACGATGCGGCTGCCGACCTTTTTCGTCACGTCGATCTGGTACGTCAGCGCATTGTTTTCGGCGTAGAACACGTCATAGTTATAGATCGTGCCATACGACGGCACCAGGTCTTGCTCGGCAGTAATGGCCGGGTCGATCTGGTTGAATTGCCTGGCCGACGTTTCCAGCCACGCTTTCAAGTCCGCGCCCTTGATTTTGACGGCTTGCAGGTTGTTATTGCTATATAAATACAAATCGCCCGGATTGCGCACTTGCAAGCCGACCGGCGCGGCAGGCGAGGCGCCGGATGCCACGTCCGTGAAGTCCGACGGCCCGTTGCGGCCCGCCTTGAACGGCGCGCTGCACGAGATCACGGGAATGTTCTTGTAGCTGGACAAGGTCGCATCCGTGCTGGTGGCGATGAAATTCTTCACGTAGTCGAGCTGCGCCTGGTTCACCAGCTGGATGGCGCTGACGTCGCCCACCAGCGCAAAATAGGCGGACATCTCGAAATCCGTGCTGATGCCCAGCGGCTGCTTGGCATAGGCGATGGTGGCCGCGTGTTCGGTGGCCACCAGCGGCGCGATGGCCGGGTCGGCTTTCACGAGCGTCTTGCCATCCGTGTACTTGAAACCGCGCGATTCCACCGTCGTCTTGGCCGGCTGCACCACCCATTTCCCGCCCTGGTACGCCATCGTCAGCTTGATGATGCCCAAGCGGCGGCCCCAGCTTTGCGCCATGACGGTCGGCACGCCGTTGACAAAACCGTTGACGGCGTCGATCTTGGCGCTGGCCGGGAAGGCGGCAAACGAGGCGTCCAGCGCGGCTGCGCCTTCTTCCTTGCCTTTCGGGAAGATCAAGTGCGAGTGGCCGATCATCAGCGCGTCGATGCCCGTGCTGGTCAGATGATAGCTGCCGTTTTCCATCTTCGGGCTGTAGGTGCTCGTGTCCAGGCCGCCATGCGACAGAGCCACGACGAGGTCGGCGCCCTTGCTGCGCAATTCCGGCACGTATTGTTTCGCCGCTTCCTGCACGCCCGTCACGCTGACTTTGCCGGCGAGCACTTTTTGATCCCATTCGAGGATTTGCGGCGGCACAAAGCTCAGCACGCCCACATTGATCTTGACCGTCAGCTTGCTGCCATCGGGCGCCGTGGCGGCGAAATCGCGCGGCAGCACGGTATAGGGCTGAAAGATGGGCTTGCCGGTGGCTACGCCGACGACATTGCTCAGCACGGAAGGGAAGGCGGGCGCGCCGCAGGTGCCCGTCGGCTTGGCCACGCCGGGAATGCCGAAATCCGTGTTGGTGATCTGGCTCAGGTAACCGAGGCCATAGTTGAATTCATGGTTGCCCATGCCGCCCGCATCGTATTTCAGCGCATTCATGGCCTTGTGCACGGCCAAGGTGCTGCTGCAAGGCACGGGCGCGGCCACGGCCTGCAGGTCGGCAAGTAACGTGCCCTGGATGACGTCGCCATCGTCGAGCAGCACATTGTTCGGGTTTTCCGCGCGCGCCGCCTGGATCAGGGTGGACGTGCGCTCCAGGCCCAGACTCGTGTCTTCGGCCAGCGCGTAATAGTTGTAGCTCAAGACGTTCGAGTGGATATCGGTGGTTTCCAGCAATGCCACGGTGACCGTCGTGCCTTCGGGAATGGCCGGCGCCGCCGGCGTATTCGAACTGCCGTTGCAACCGACGAGACCCGCACTTGCCAGCGCCGCCAGCATGACCCAATTTGTTTTCATTACTGCCCTCGGAAAGATTCAAAGGACGCGACTGTAACGCCGCCATATGACGCGGCGATGACAGCCGTGCAGGGCGCATGGATGCAGGCGCCGCGCAGGTGGCAGCGGCCATGCCGCAGCGGCGCGCTCCAACTTCTGCGCGCGCCTGCTGCCGAGAGTTCACTCTCACAAAGTACGGCAAGTCATTGATTTTATGCATGAATATGTGAGGAGGATTGCTCGTCGCGGCACCGCTGCGAACAGCGGCAAGGCCGAGCGTGTGGCAGGGCAGGCAAAGATTGCCACACAAATGCAACTGAGCTGCATTATAATTAAAACGCAATTAACTTGCATTTAGTATGAGGCCGTCCATCGCCTCCCTCAATCGACTCCATCCGAAGGAACCCCATGCCCCAGCGCAAACTCCCCGTCACCGTCCTGTCCGGCTTTCTCGGCGCCGGCAAGACCACCTTGCTCAACCATATACTGCGCAACCGCGAAGGCAAGCGCGTGGCCGTCATCGTCAACGACATGAGCGAAGTCAACATCGACGCCGCGCTGGTGAAAGACAGCGCCGAAGCGGCCGGTGCAGCCCTGTCGCGCACGGAAGAAAAACTCGTGGAAATGTCGAACGGCTGCATCTGCTGCACCCTGCGCGATGATTTGCTGCAGGAAGTGCGGCGCCTGGCCTTGGAGGACCGCTTCGATTATCTGCTGATCGAATCGACGGGCGTGGGCGAGCCGATGCCCGTGGCCGCCACCTTCGACTTCGAGGACGAGCACGGCGACAGCCTGAACGACGTGGCGCGCATCGACTGCATGGTCACCGTCGTCGACTGCGCCAACCTGCTGGCGGATTTCCATAGCGAAGACAGCCTGGAGCAGCGGGGAGAAACGGCGGGCGAGGGCGACGACCGCCAACTGGCCAACTTGCTCACGGAACAGATCGAGTTTGCCAATGTCATCGTCCTCAACAAGGTCGACATGGTCGATGCGGCCGAGCGCCTGCGCGTGCTGGCCGTGTTAAAAGCCCTGAACCCGGGCGCGCGCATCATCGAAACCAACCAGTCCATCGTGCCGCTCGACGCCATCCTGGGCACGAACTTGTTCGACCTGGAGCAGGCGGCCGCCATGCCGGGCTGGGCCCAGGAGCTGGCGGGCAGTCATGCGCCGGAAACGGAAACGTATGGCATCGCCAGCTTCGTCTACCGGGCGAAGGAACCGTTCCACGCGCAGCGCCTGCACGACTATATTTCGCAACCGATACCGGGCGTGGTGCGCAGCAAGGGATACTTTTGGCTGGCCAGCCGCCCCGAGTGGGTGGCCAGCCTGTCCGGCGCGGGCAAGCTGATGAATATCGAACCCGTGGGCCTGTGGTGGGCGGCCGTGCCGCAGGAACGCTGGCCCACGGATGCGGCCTCGCTGGCGGAAGTCAAGGCGGGCTGGAGCGAAACGTATGGCGACCGCTACCAGGAGCTCGTCTTCATCGGCCAGGACATGGACCAGGCCGCCATCGAGGCGGACTTGAAGAAATGTCAACTTAACTATACGGAAACGCGCCAGGGCATGGCCGCCTGGCGCCAGCTGCCCGACCCGTTTCCACTATGGCAACGGATGGAAGAACTTGAAGATCAAGCTTGAACAGGAACGCGCCATGACAGAATTGATCCCCGTCACCATCATCACGGGTTTTCTCGGCAGCGGGAAAACGACCTTGCTCAAGCGCATATTGCAGGGCGATCACGGCGTGCGCATCGCCGTGATCGAAAATGAATTCGCCGCCGAAAGCATCGACCACGGCTTGCTGGTGCAGGACAGCGGCGAGCAGATCGTGGAAATGAACAATGGCTGCATCTGCTGCAGCGTGCGGGGCGACCTGATCCGCATCCTGGGCGAATTGCACGCCAGGCGCGCGGCGGGAAGCATCGCATTCGACCACGTCATCATCGAAACGACGGGCCTGGCCGCGCCGGTCCCGTGGCGCAAACCTTTTTTGCGGAGCCGTCCGTCAGCGAGTGCTACATGCTGGACGCCATTTTGACGGTGGTCGATGCGCGCCATGCGCAGCAGCAATTGACGGCACACCAGGAAGCGCAGGAGCAGGTGGGCTTTGCCGACCGCATCCTGCTGTCGAAGACGGACCTCGTCAGCAAGGATGAGCTGGCCGCGCTGCGCCAGCGCCTGGCCGCCATCAACGGCCGCGCCAGCATACAGAAAGTGCGCTTCGGCAATGTACCGCTGCGCGACATCCTGAACATCCGCGGCTTCAACCTGAACGCCATCGTCGAGCTGGAGCCGGATTTCCTCGGGGAACTGGGCCACCGCCATGGCGACGGCGTGCAATCGTTCGTCTACCACCAGGCCCAGCCCCTCGATCTGCTGCAGGTGGAAAACTTTCTTGATGCCGTGGTGCAACTATTCGGCAGCCAGCTGATGCGCTACAAAGGCATTTTATATGTTGCCGACCTGCCATGCCGCGCCGTGTTCCAGGGCGTGCACATGCTGATGGGCTCGGAACTGGGCGCGCCTTGGCGCGACGGGGAAGCGCGCGCCAGCAAGATCATTTTTATCGGCCGCGACTTGCCGCAGGATATGCTGACACGGGGCCTGGACCGCTGCGTGGCCAAGGTGGCGGCATGAGCGTGGAAGCGGGCTTGGCCATTCTCGCCATCCGCGTGCGTGCATGGAGAAAGGGCGTGGGTATAATGGGAAAAAACTCCCGAGTCCTCCCATGCCCGCACCCGATATCGTCATCCGCCTGTTGACGCCAGCCGACACCGCCGCCTTTCGCGCGCTGCGCCTGCGCGCCATCCTTGACTCGCCCAGCTCGTTTTCCTCGTCGCGCGAGGATGAACTGGCGCGCACGCCGGAAGAACATGCGCAGCGCATCGCCGGCGGCCCCCTGCACAGGGCTTTCGGCGCCTTCGATGGCGAACGCCTGGTCGGCTTTGCCGGCTTGCGGCGCGAACCCTTGCGCCAGCTGTGGCACAAGGCCGTGCTGTGGGGCGTGTTCGTCGATGCGCCTCAGCGGGGCCGTGGTGTGGCGCGGCGGCTCGTCAACGCCTGCATCGAACAGGCCGAGACGGACCCTGCCGTCATGCAGGTGCACCTGAGCGTGAATGCGGAAAACAATGCCGCCTTGCGGCTGTATGAATCGCTGGGATTTATCGCGTATGGGACGGAACCGCGCTCGATGCGCGTGGGCGAGCTGTTTTACGACGAGCATCACCTGGCGTTGCTGCTCAAGTGATACCTTCAGGTGATGTCTTTTTGAAAATTACTTGCAGCGCGGGCACAGGCCCTTGATCAGGTAATCGACTTCGCCGCCGCTGAAGCCTTCCGGCAAGAGCACGGGCGGCGGCAGCTTGACTTCATTGAAGCAGGTGACGTTGGCGCACTTGGTGCACTGGAAATGCGCATGTTCGTGCGCCTGATGGCCGGCACCGGCGCTGAAGCGCTGAAGCGCACACACCTGGTCGGCGCCCGCGATGCGGTGCACGAGTTCATTTTCCGTCAGCCATTCCAGCACCCGGTACAGGGTGACGGAATCGATATCGCTGTCCTGCGACAGCGCTTGCTGGATTTCATGGTGGGTCAGCGAACGGCTTTGCGCCATTAAAAAGTCGAGCACCTTCACGCGCGTCTTGGTGACGCGGGCGTTGGTGTTGCGGATCAGCGATTCGGCGTGCGGTGTAGAAGATGATGTCAACATGATAAGCCTGCTTGCGGGGGATCGGCTGGCGGCGTCATCGCCGTGCCCGTTGCCACCCTCTGGGCCATATCTTAGCATGTGTGCCCCTGTGCATGAAGCCGCGTTATGCTTCGAACGTCCAATCCGGCATGCCGGCGCCGCTGGCATGCCCGGGGCAGAGGGCAGTGCCGGCGGAGCGGGCCATGGCTCAGGGCATCGAACACTCGGCCTTGGCCATGCCGGCGATCCACGCGCTCAACATGGCGTTCGCTTCCGCGTGATTGGCGGCGCGTCCGATCACCGGCATCACCGATTCCGAATCCGTATGGCTGGTGCGGTACAGCAAGATGGAGGTTTCAGGCGAGCCCGGCACGATATCGTACTGATAAGGCAGTCCCGGGCCGCCATAGGCCAGCGGCTTCTTGCAGATGCCGCGCTTGATCGAGTCGATCAGCGGATTGGCTGTCTGGTTGAATCCAAGCAATAGTCCGCTTTGCTGGGCCTGGCCAGTGGTGGAATGACAGTGCGCGCAGTTTGCCTCCAGGTAGCCTTTGGCGCGGGCGTCCAGCGTTTGCGAGGCATCGCTCCAATCGGCCGCCTTGGGCGCGGCTGCGGCGCTGATATAGCCGCTCAGCATGCCAAGGTCGTTGAGATTGTCGAGCTGGTTCTTTGCCCCCGTGCCATACACATAAGTCTTGTTCAGATGATGTGCCTTGGTGCCTATCGGCAGCAGCTCGCCGCCGCCAGCCGAGGTGGTGGCGTGGCATTGCTGGCATTGCTGAGCGCTCGGTACTTGATAGCTGATTTTCTGGTGCGATCCATTGTCGCTGACCAGCTCCACGCGTTTGACGTCGCCGCCGATTTTCAGCGATGCGTCTTTCTGGTCGTCATCCCACACATAGGGCAGGCCCAGCCAGCGGCCATCGGCCTGCTTGACCAGCAGGCGGGTTTCGACCAGATGGTTCTTGCTCAAGTCGATGGAATTGCCCTGCACGGTTTGATGGCTGACTGCCTGGGCGCCGATGTAGCCGGCATCGCTGCCTGTCGCCTTCGGGTAATAGAAAGTTTTGACGATGACCGCGCCATTCGGAAAAACAAAGGGGTCGGCGCCATTGCCGTTATAGCTGATCTTGCCGCCCTTGGGGAGATAGATGGCGCGCAACTTGCTGGAGTAATCGGAAAACAGGGGGCTGTTCAAATCATACGCCACGGTAGCGGCATTGAGCCGCATCAACTTGCCATCGCTCTGCACCAAATTCCAGCTCGATAATTTGTCCGGTGCGGTGGTGCGTTCAAACAGCTTCACCTCGGCGGCAAAGCTGTCGCCGTCGGCGGTCTTGCCGCCGCCGCAGGCGCTGAGCAAGCTCATGGCGAGCATGAGGGGGAAAAGTGCGGCAAAAAAGGTCAATCTGGTCTTCATATCATGGACTCCTGGCGAGCAAGGATTGGATGGCGGGCACGCTGCGCCCTGTGGCGCGGGCACGCGCGGCCGCCCCGGTTTGCTTACTTAATGATCGGAAAGGCTGGAATGGCTGGCAGCGTCAATTCACAGTGCATGCGCGGCGCGAAAGGAAAGGCTGGCTGTAACAGCTCGGCGGGGATGCCCGCAATCGCTTCCGGCGGTGTTTCTCCGGCCGCGACCGACGCGCCCAGCTTCAGCCCGATCAGGTTGATATCCAGCGTCTCATAGGAAATCACGCCGTCGATGACGGGCGTATCGAGCGAGGTATTGTTCTTGATGCAAATGCGGCTGTCATCGCTGGCCACGCCACCGATGCCCAGGCCGCCCATGCCGGGCAAGGGGATCAGGCCGCTGCTTTTTGCCGGATCGAGTATGCCGTCCCAGACGCCGTACGGCAGCAGCGCCGGCAAGCCGCTCGACGCCAGCTGCGCGAACAGGCCATCGACCAGGGGTTTGAGCTCCGTCTTGAAGGCGCCGTCCGGCGCATGGCCCGATAGCGAGATGGTATTGCCGTAGGCATACAGGCCATGGATGAAGGGATTGTAGTCCGGGTCGTTGATGGCGAAACCGGTCGCCTGATAGCTGAGAGCCAGTATGCTGGTGGTCTTATGGTTCCTGATGACGTTATTCTTGATCTCGGTATTGTCCGCCGCCAGCACCATGATGCCGGTGCCGACCGGCACCGAGGTGACAAAGCCCGTGGCATTGTCGGCGACGGGCGTATTGTTGTCGTGGATATTGTTGTTTTGTATCAAAACCCCGTAACCTTTTTTGAAGCGATAGGTGCCGGGCAGGGAGAACACCAGCACGCCGCCCGTGTTGTCATGCAAATCATTGTTCTCCACGATGGCATTGAGCGAGTTTTCGATCTCCACGCCGGCCACGTTCAAATACACTTCATTGTTGCTGACGCGGATATTTTGCGATTGGCCGACATAGATGCCCGCATCTTCCGAGCCGATCACCTTGCTGTTTTTGACGATGATATTGTCGGAATTGACGGGATACAGGCCATACGCCATTTTGGACGTTTTGGTCGGATCGGTGGTCCACTCGGCGCGCAAGCCATCCATGGTGACATTGCTCGACGCTGAGACAAACACGGCATTGCCGGCCGCATCTTCCACCGCGAAATTTTTCAGCGTGATGGTCTTGACATTGCTGACCTGCAAGCCGTTGCGGCTGCTGGCGTCCTTGAAGGACAAAATGGTATCGCTCGCCGGATTGCTGCCGCTGCCCTTGCCGATAATCGTCACGCCGCTGGTGTTCATGATCAGGGGGCGGTCAAAGTGAAATTTGCCGGCCGGCAGCATGACGGTGGAGCCTTCCCTGAGACGAAACAGCAGATTGCTCATGTCGCTGTCATTCATTTGCGCCGCCGTGACGACGACGTCCAGTGCCGGCGGCGCCACGGCCTCGGCAACGGGTTCGCTGGAACTGCCGCCGCAACTGCCCAGCAGGAGCATGGTGCTTGCGTATGCAATGGTTAGACAGCGCTTGAGGCGCGGTAGTTTGTTCATGCTGTGTCTCCCTTGTTGTATGGTGATTTTTATCTTTTTATCCATATTTATGCGATGATTATAGTTCTGCCCTTGTATTTCATTAGTGACAGAAATGGCCTAAATATGTGCATTTCATGCCAAATTTCGGGAGATAAAATGTTGCATTGCATTATTTAATGAGCCACCGGAGCGCGACCATTTCGGTGGGGCTGGCGACCGATCTGCTGCAAGGACTCGATCCCGGTTCGGACCTGGTCAGGACCGTGCTGGCGCGCGCCAAGATCGCGCCCGAATCTCGATATTGCACTGCATCGTTTCGTCCGTTATTTCCGCTTGCTGCTCGATGACATGGGCTTCGATGTCACGCACGACGATCGGCTGACCCGCATTGCCCTGATTGAATATGTGCCGCCACAAGGGGAGCGGGTGCTCGTCCACGAGCTGATGCTGAAACTGGTGCATGGCCTCGCTTCCTGGATGATAGGGCGCGAGATACCGCTGGCGCGGGCCGATTTTGCGTTTCCCCGGCCGGCGCGGGTGGCGGAATACGTATATTTATTTCCTGGCCCCATATATTTCGAGCAAGCCCAGACCGCGCTGTACATCGGCTCCGGGTATCTGGGCGCGCCATTGCGCCAGGACAAGAGTGCGCTCAACCAGTTCTTGCGCAATGCGCCCGCCGATTGGCTATACGTGCCATTCAATGACAAGATCCTCACGCACCGGCTGCGCGACTACCTGGCTTCCCGCCTGGCCGATGTGATGACGATAGGTTCTTGTGCGAAGGCGCTGCATTTTTCCGTGCGCACGTTGTCGCGCCGGCTGGCGGAAGAAGGCAGCTCGTTCCAGACGGTAAAGGATGAGTTACGGCGCGACATGGCGATTTTGCAGCTGATCAAGAGCGATTTGACGATCGCGGCCATAGGGCAGAGCCTGGGCTTCGATGATCCCACCACGTTCAGCCGGGCATTCAAACTATGGACCGGCAGCGCCCCGGGGGTGTACCGCCGTCTCGGGGGCAGCGAAAAGTGCCATTGAACGGCCCGGCTCAGGGCTTGAACGTCCAGTAGCGGCCCGCCACCGTATCGACGGGGTCGAGAAAGCGCTGGTCGGCGCGCGCATTGTTGCGTATCAAATAAAACATGTCGGACAGGGCCGAGCGCTTTTCCGCAAAGTACGCGTGTTTCATGAAGCTCGTGTCGACCCCGGTGGCGTCGATGGTTTCCACGCCGGCCACGATCAGCATGCCGGCGCCGCTGTCGCCCGCGCGCGGGTAGCCGTGCACGGCTTTCGAGGCGGCCAGGGCCAGGTCTTGCGACGAGGCATATAAAGTGACGGGATTGCGCGCGCGGGCCAGTTGCGGCGCGAGATCGTGCCTGAAGATGGCGGCGTCGATGTCGGGCGCGGAGAGGATGATTTCCGTGATCTTTTGCGCCAGCTGCGGCTGCGCCGCCAGCAGGTCGGCCACGGCCCGCGCCAGGCCCCGGTTGCCCATGCTGTGGCCCACCAGATACACTTGCGCCGCCTCCGTGCTGGCGAGAAAGTCGGCCAGGAAGGCCGTGAGGTGGGGCGTGCTCCACTCGATATTGTTTTCATCGATGGTGTAGGCGGCCAGGTCGCCGCGCGACGGCCAGCTGTAGAACACGGGCGCGCCGTCGAAACCCAGGTCGTAGGCCATCTGCCCCGTGCGCCGCGCCGCATCCTCGAAACTCACGTTGTAGCCGTGCACGAAGACAAAGGCGCTCTTGCCGGCCGAGGCGCGGATCTGCGTTTTTAATGCTGCAAAGAAGTTGTCGCGGTCTTGCACGTCGGCGGACACAGCAGCACCACGTGCTTGGCCGGGTCGTCGCGAAATTCCAGCCGCCACAGCGACGGCGATTCCAGCTGGCCCATGCGGTGGTCGCGGGGGATGCTGATGTCGCAGCTGCCATAGCTGAGCGGGCCATCGCTGCCGCCATTGCCCCCCGTCATGCTGCGTTCGCCGCTGAAGCGCTGCGCCGGCGGCTTGCCCACGTCGCGCTGGCGATCCGTGGCGAAATACACTTTGACCACGGCATAGTTCGACACGACGGTGCTTTTATCGGCCGGGGCGGGCGCGGTTGCCACCTCTGGCAACGGGGAGGGCGGGCGCTGCAGCGCATCGAGCAAGCCTTGCGCGGCAAACAGGGTTTCCATGTCGTCCGGCACTTTCGCCGTGGACAGGGCAGCCGACAGGGCCAGTTGCAGCTGGGTATTGCCTGGTTCGGCCTCCAGCGCGCCGATGGCGGCCAGGATGGCGGCCGCGCCGTCGAACTTGGCGATGGCCAGCCTCAGGCGTTGATAGTGGCTGGCGACGGCTTCCGGCGCGTGGCCGGGCGCGCCATGTTCGATGGCCGCGACGACGGCGGAAGTGATCAAGTCCATGCGCCACCTGCCTCTCTGATCAATATGAATTAAATATCAACTCATATTGCCATAAAAGCACGCGGAAAGCGACTTGTCCAGCACTGCGCGCAACTGGTGCGCGACAGATCAATGTTGCTTGTCGTCGCTGAACTGCTGCGCCAAGGATTGCAGGGGCGCCACCGTCAGGCCGCCGCGGCTCACGTGCCCGGGGATGGCCACGCGCACGGGCTTGCTTTGCATGCTGGTGGACGACAGCACGTTCGCCGTGGTTTCCGGCGCCGCATTCCACACGGGATCGGCGATGCCTTCGAACACCTGCTTCAATTGCTCGCCCCAGGTGTCGCGGATCATGCGGAAATACTGGTTCTTTTCATCGATGGCGACGAAGCGCGTGACGGCCAGGCTGCCCGTCTCGTAGACGAGCAAGTCCAGGCAAGCCGACGGAAATGTTCGAGCGCAGGGTCGAATCCATGGAGATCAGCGCGCACTTGGCCGCCTCGTCGAGGCTGGTCGTCGGGTTGACGACGCGATCGATGATGGGCTTGCCATATTTCGCTTCGCCGATCTGGAAATACGTGTTTTCATCGTGCGATTCGATGAAGTTGCCGGCCGAATAGACCTGGAACAGCCGGCAGCGCTCGGCGCCTATCTGGCCGCCCACGATGATGCTGACGTTGAAGTCGATGCCGCAGTCGGCCAGGGCCTTCGCTTCGCGCTGGTGCACGGCGCGCACGGCGTCGCCCACGATGCGCGCCGCGTCATACATGCTGGCCACGTTCCAGATGCTGCGCCCGTCCGCATCGACGTGGTCTGAAACGAGCTGGCGGATGGCTTGCGAAATCGACAAGTTGCCGGCCGTCATCAGCACCAGCATGCGGTCGCCCGGGTTTTCGAACACGCTCATCTTGCGGAAGGTGCCCACCTGGTCCACGCCGGCATTCGTGCGGGAGTCGGACAGGAAGACCAGGCCTTCATTCAGGCGCATGCCTATGCAGTATGTCATTGTCGTAAATCAAATCAAAAGGGGGAACATTCTACACCAGCCGGGGCTGGACGATCCGCCGCAAGCCTCGCCCAGCCTCATTCCTGCCCATTTACACGGGCGCGATCTGCACGTCCACGTGCAAGGTTTCCGTGCCGCCGCCCTGGCGCACGCCGCGCACGGGCGCGGCCGAATCGTAGTCGCGCCCGATGGCCAGACGGCAATACGCATCCGTCATCAGCCGCGCATGCGTGACGTCGATGCTGACCCAGCCCGCGAAATCCGTGTCTTCCGTCCACGCGTCGACCCAGGCGTGGCTGGCTGCGTGGCCCGTCGTGCCCGGATCGATGTAGCCGGACACATAGCGGGCCGGGATGCCCCAGGCGTGGCAGCAGGCGAGGAACAGATGCGCGTGGTCCTGGCACACGCCGCGCCCCAGGGCCAGGGCGTCGCCGGCCGTGGTGGTGACCATGGTGGCGCCGCTTTCATACGCCACCTTGCCGACGATGTGCTCGGCCAGGCGCAGCAGATGGCCCGTGCCGGCCGTCACGCGGCGGTCCGGCAGGCTGGCGGCCGCCAGCTCCACGATGGCGGGATTGGCCTGGGTCAGCGGCGTCGGCATGGTAAACAGCAGCGGCGACAGGGTATCGACCAGGTTCAGCCGTCCCTTGTGCGGGTAGATGGTTTCCACCACGCCCTGGGCGACCAGGCTCAGCGACTGGTGGCTGCCATTGATCGTCAGCATGTGCGACAGATTGCCGTAGGCATCCGTGTAGGCGTGGCACTGGCC
The DNA here is from genome assembly GCF_056037845.1 of Janthinobacterium sp. TPC_1. Classification (NCBI taxonomy): domain Bacteria; kingdom Pseudomonadati; phylum Pseudomonadota; class Betaproteobacteria; order Burkholderiales; family Oxalobacteraceae; genus Janthinobacterium; species Janthinobacterium sp. TPC_1. The sequence continues at coordinate 4,766,592 of NZ_CP195157.1, forward strand.
CGGCGTCGTGATTTGCCAGGACAGTGCCCGCTGCTGCGGCTCGACGCGCGGCGTCAGGTGCAACTGCTGTATCGTGTAGGCCAGCGGCGCACTGTAGGCGTAGCGGGTTTCGTGGCGGATGGTGAGCTGCATTAGGCCGCCAGGGGAACGAGGAAGTCGCGGCTGACCCGGTTGCCCAGGTCATAGATGTTTTCCAGAAACTCCGTCAGGGTATGGTGCAATCCGGCCTTCATGATGTCGTCGATATGGCCGAATTTCAGCTCCGCATGCAGCTTGCCGGCAAACCGTTCCGTATCGGCCGACACGTCGTTGCGGATATGTTTCAGATTTTCCACCACGTCATCCATGCAGGCAAGGAGCGACCTGGGCATGTCGCCGCGCAGCATCAGCAGTTCCGCCACCCGTGCCGGCGTGATGACGTCGCGGTAGACCTTGCGGTAGATCTCGAAGCCGGAAACGGAGCGCAGCAGGGCCGCCCAGTAGTAAAAATCGCGCTGGGCGACGTCTTTCGACGTGTCGCGCGCACCGTGGAACTTCACGTCGAGGATGCGCGCCGTGTTGTCGGCCCGCTCCAGGAAGGTGCCCAGGCGGATGAAGTGGACGGCTTCGTCCTTGAGCATGGTGCCCAATGTCACGCCGCGCGACAGGTGCGAGCGGTACTTGACCCATTCGAAGAAGGCGCTGGGATCCGTTTCCAGCAGATTGCTTTTCAAGCGCTTCTGCACGTCGAGCCAGGTGGCGTTCTGGATTTCCCACACTTCCGTCGTCAGGGTGCCCCGCACGGCGCGGGCGTTTTCGCGCGCGCCCGTCAGGCAGGCGAGGATCGACGACGGGTTGTTCGGGTCGCGCACCATGAAATCGAGCACGTCGCGCGTATGGAAGCGGCCATATTTGTGGTCGTACGCGCTTTGCAGCTCGGAAATACCCAGGGTGGCGCGCCAGCCTTGCTCCGCGTCCTGCCCGGACTGGGGCAGCATGGACGTCTGCATGTTGACGTCGAGCATGCGCGCCGTATTTTCCGCCCGCTCCGTGTAGCGGGCCATCCAGAACAAATGATCGGCAGTGCGGCTCAGCATGTTTTTTCTCCTGCAAAAGCTGCTTTTTCTTCTGATAATGTGGCTTCCAGTACCCAGGTATCCTTGGTGCCGCCCCCTTGCGAGGAATTGACCACCAGCGAGCCTTCACCGAGCGCCACGCGGGTCAGGCCACCGGGCACCATGGAAATCGTCTTGCCTGACAGCACGAACGGACGCAGGTCGATGTGGCGGGGCGCGATGCCGGCCTCGACATACGTGGGGCAGGCGGACAGGGCCAGGGTCGGCTGGGCGATATAGCCGCCCGGATTGGCCAGCAGGCGCTGGCGGAAGTCCTCGATCTGCGCGGCGCTCGACGCGGGCCCCACCAGCATGCCGTAGCCGCCCGCGCCATGCACTTCCTTGACAACGAGCTTCGCCAGGTTCGCCAGCACATAGGATAAATCGGCGCTCTTGCGGCACTGGTAGGTGGGCACGTTGTTCAAAATCGGCTCCTGCGACAGGTAAAACTTGATCATGTCGGGCACGAACGGATAGATCGACTTGTCGTCAGCCACGCCCGTGCCGATGGCGTTCGCCAGGGTGACTCTTCCCGCGCGATACACGGACAGCAGGCCCGGAACGCCCAGCGAGGAATCGGAGCGGAAAGCCAGCGGGTCGAGGAAATCGTCGTCGACCCTGCGGTAGATGACGTCCACGCGCTTGGGTCCGCGCGTGGTGCGCATGTAAACAGAGTTGTCGTTGACAAACAAATCCTTGCCCTCGACCAGTTCCACCCCCATTTGCTGGGCCAGGAAGGCGTGCTCGAAGTAGGCGGAGTTGTACATGCCCGGCGTCATGACGACGACCGTGGGGTCATCGATGCCCATCGGTGCGACGGAGCGCAGGTTGTCGAGCAGCATGTCCGGGTAATGGTCGACTGGGGCGATGCGGTTGCGGGCGAACAGTTCCGGGAACAGCCGCATCATCATCTTGCGGTCTTCCAGCATGTAGGACACGCCGGAGGGCACCCTTAAATTGTCTTCCAGTACATAGAATTCGCCCTGGCCCGCGCGCACGATGTCGACGCCGGCGATGTGGGCGTAAATGTCGGAAGCGACGGCGATGCCCTGCATTTCCGGGCGGTACTGGGCATTCTTGTAGATTTGCTCGGCGGGAATGATGCCTGCCTTGATGATGTTTTGCTCATGATAAATATCATGGATGAACATGTTCAAGGCTTGCACGCGCTGCACCAGGCCCGTCTGCATCTGCGCCCATTCGGCGGCGGGAATGATGCGGGGAATGGTGTCGAATGGAATCAGGCGTTCCGTGCCGGCATCGTCGCCGTAGACGGCAAACGTGATGCCGACGCGGCGGAACGTCAGGTCGGCTTCGGCCCGCTTGCGGGCGATGGTTTCCGGGGATTGCTGCGCCAGCCAGTTGTCGAATTCACGATAGTGTTCGCGTACCTTGCCGTCCGTCCCCACGTCATCTGCAGTCATTTCATTGAAAAAATTTGCCATGTTGTGATGTCCCTTGAGCCGTGTCTGTGTATAGCTCAGCAGGAAACGTGCCAACAGTGCGGACGGGAACAGGTGTAAAGATGACCACTTTTGTGGCGTCGCGCCAGCCTTTGCACCGTTTTGGTGCGCTAGCTGTCACTGTTGGGGACGCCAACTGGCGGGACGAACGGGCGGCAATCGACGGGCACGTCGAAGATGAAGCTGGTGCCCGTTTCCGGCGCGCTGTCGACGGCGATGCTGCCGCCGTGGCTTTCGGCCACGTTCTGCACGAAGGGCAGGCCGATGCCCCAGCCGGGTGCGGCGCTGTCGTTTTCGCGGCGCAGGTAGTCGAAGATGCGTTCCGCCTGGGCCGGCGCGATGGCGTGGCCGCCGTTGTGGACGGTGATGATCAGGCGTTCGTGGCACGCTTCCACGTGCACCTTGACGGGCGCGTCGTCGCCGTACTTGATGGCATTGCCGAGCAGGTTTTCCAGTGCGCGCCGCAGCGAGTTCTCGCACCACCAGCCGGTGACGGCTTGCCCGCTGACCTGGCATTTGCCGGGCCGCTGCAGGTTGACCTGGCCGGCCACGGCATGAACCAGGGGCAGCACGTCGAACTGGCTCAGGGCCAGCGGCAACCGCTGGCCCTGGTGGTAGCTGAGAGTGTCGAGCAATTCCTCGATCATGCTGTCGAGCCGTTTGCTGTGCTCGGCAATCTTGCGTGCCAGCAATACCACGCGTTCCGGCTCCGCTGGCCGCAGCAGCAGCTGGGCGCTGGTGCTGATCACGGCCAGCGGGTTGCGCATGTCGTGCGACAGGCCGGCCGCGATGCGGCGCCGGAAGCCTTCATGCATGCTGGTAAATTCGCGTATCGATTCGCGGATGCCCGAGTCGATCGACTCGTTGAGCACCTGCCAATCCTTGCGGCGCAAGGTGATATGGGCATCGTGGGCGGCGGCGGCGAAGCAGTCGCGGAAGATCTGGTATTCCTGGATCACCTGTTCCGGCCCGTAATTGGTCATGCGCGCCCGTTCATTGCCATGCACGGCGGGCACGTTGCTGTTGCTGGCCGCATTGTCGCGCGGATGGCCCGGCGTGAGGGCTTCGGCCAGGTTGTCGAAAAAGGCGGGCAGGGTATTGATGAGTATGGGCGTGAGCAAGCGGTCGGCGCCGCGCACCTTGGCGCGCACGCGCTGTTCCCAGGCGTTGAGGACGGCGTCGCGCATGGCAAAGATGCGCTGCGCGCGCTGCAGTGGCTGGCGCGCGCGAGCCTGGCGACCCGCATGATGATCCGTGGCAATATTCACCTGGACTCCCGGACAGGAATGACTATGCTCATCATAGTATGCGCCTGATTCGCCGCCAGGAAAACGCCTTATTGACCAGTATCGGCCTGCCGCAAGGCCGCATACAGGCGGGAAAGCGAGGCTGACCACTCGGCCAGGGAAAAGTTCTGTGGGTCGTCATGACCGTTCGCAAAGCCCGTATCGAGCACGGCGTGGAAGGCGGGGATCAGCCACGTGCCCTTGCGCACGCTGGCGGCGATGTAGAGCAGGGCCAGCCGCTCGTATTGGGCGGGCGTAAAGCCGGGATCGGGCGCCAGGCCGTCGTTGCCCTTGCCGCCGCCAGGCACGGAGTGGCGCGGTTGCACCAGTTCCACGTGCAGGAACAGGCCCGTCAGCGAAGGCTTGTCCTTTTCCAGCTTGCTGGCATAGCCGGCCGTGCCGAAGTCGCGCACGGCCAGGGAATCGCCGAGGCGGTTCACGTAGACGTGGCCTTTCGGACCGCCGCCCAGGGCCGGATTGCGCAGCGTAAAGTTGTTGAAATCCCAGCTGGCGTCGTTGATGTGCTCGGGAATGGTTTCTAGCAAGAAATTCGGGTAGCTGGTGTCGTGGATGACGAAATAGCGGGCCATCGGTGCCGCCAGCCGGCCCACGGCGCGCGACAGCGGTGCATCGACGGCGCCGCCCGCGTCCGCTTCGCTGATCGATTGCCGCGCCAGCCAGGCGCGCAGCCGGGCCGGGGCGACGTCCGTGCGCTGGCCGATGTGCTCGGCAAGAAAGTCCGGCAGCGGCGCGCTGTCGCCCAGCCGCGCATACAGTTTGACGGGACGCAACAAACACGTGGCTTGCGTCCGCGCATCGCCCTTGAAGCCGCTTTTCCAGGCGGCGTAGGGACAGGCGGCTTGCTTTTGGGCAGCGGCTGGCAGGGACAGGCAAAGCAAAAGCAGCAGGGCAGGGAGTCGTTTCATGCCGCATTGTCGCCGAAGCGCGGCTTGCGGCACAGGCGCGCACACATAAAAAAAGCTGCCCGAAGGCAGCTTTTCGTCGCGCGACAGGCGCGCGGTCTTTAAAACGCCACGCTGGCCGACACCACCACGGTGCGCGGCGCGGCCAGCACCAGCGAGCCGATATTGAAGGACGACACGGCCGACGACCAGTAATTGCGGTCCGTCACGTTGTCCACGCGGGCGCGCAAGGTCACGTCACGGCCCGCCACTTGCGTCAGGTAGCGCGCGCCGATGTCGAGGCGGGTCCACGATGGCAGTTGCCTGCTGTTGGCCAGGTCCGCGTATTGCGTCGAGGTGTAGATGGTGCGGGCGTTCAGGGTCAGGCCCGGCGCGCCGGGCACGTCCCATTCGCCGCCAACGCTCATCTGCGTTTCCGGTGCGCCGATGGGTTTCTTGCCATTGTTGGCGGCCACGCCGGTATTGCTGAGCTTTGCATCGAGCCAGGTCAAGCCGCCCAGCAGGCGCACGCCCTGCATCGGCGTGCCGAAGATCGACAATTCCAGGCCGCGGTTGCGCTGTTCGCCATCAAGTTCGGCCCGCTTGCCGACCACGGCCAGCAAAGGCTTGCTTGTCGTGAACAGGGCGGCGCTCATGCCCAGTTTGCCGCCGTCATACTTGACGCCGATTTCCTTCTGCTTCGATTTATACGGCGCAAACACCTCGCCCATGTTGTCGACATTGAGCTGCTGGCCGTTTTCCACGTAGGTTCCCGTGGCCGCCGGTCCCTTGACCAGCGCCTCGATGTAGTTGGCGTACAGCGACACGTCCTTGCTGGCCTTGAAGACGATGCCAGCCACGGGCGTCGTGGCGCTCTCGTCATAGGCCTTGCCTTGCGGCGCCGAGGTGTTGTAGTCGTAACCGGCATCCTTGATCTGCTGGCGGCGCAAACCCACGGTCAGCAGCAGCTGGTCGTCGAGGAAGGCCATGGTGTCGGCCAGGGCGTAGCTGTTGAGGATGGTTTTCTGGGTGATGCGCGGGTCGCTCATGATGCCGCCCGCGTATGGCGTCGGCGGCGCGGTCACGTCGACCGGTGCGTAAATGTTGGTGGCAAACTTGTCGCCGATCGCATACGCGTTCTTCGCTTCATTCCAGTGCCCGGACCAGCTGGCCACCAGGGTGTGCTTGACGGCGCCCGTAACGAGCTTGCCGCGAATGCCCAGTTCGCCCGTGCGGATTTCCTGCTTGCGCGCATTGTCGAAGCGTGACACCTCGGCGTCGCCATTGATCGAAGTCAACGTCGGCTCGGCCAGGCTGTTGGCCTCCCTGGTCGAGCGGGAGCCAAATGCGGCCCAGGCCACGACATCCTTGGCCAGATCCACTTCGGCGCGCGCCGTGCCGAACACGTCATGCTCCTTCGAATAGCTCCACGGCTGGGCAAAGTTCTTCGACGCATCGGGTGCGGATGGCAGCACGGCCACGCTGCCAATGCCGACGGACGGGCGCGGCGATGTCAGGTCGAAATTCTGGTAGCCGGCATCGGCCGACAGGCGGTAGCCGCGGCCGCGATAGTCGAGGCCGACGGAAAACATGCCCACGTCGTGGTCTTCGCGCTGGATGCCGGTCTCGCCCTGGCGCTTGGCGGCATTTACGCGCACGCCGAATTCCTGCTGCTCGCCAAAGCGGCGCGCCACGTCGATGGCCGCATAGGCGTGGCCGCCCGATTCCACGCCCAGCGTCAGTTCCGTCAGCGGCGCGTTGCCGGCGCGCTTGGGCATCAGGTTGATGGCGCCGCCGATGCCGCTGCCGCCCGGCGCCGCGCCGTTCAGGAAGGCGCTGGCGCCACGGAACACTTCCACTCTTTCCAGTAGTTCCGGCGAGACATATTGGCGGGGCAGGACGCCGTACAGGCCGTTGTACGCGACGTCATCGGAATCGAGGGCGAAGCCGCGGATCACATACACTTCCTGGAAATTGCCGTAGCCGCGCGACATGCGCACGGCCGGATCGCTTTGCAGCAAGTCGCCCCGCGCTGCGCGCTTGCTGGTCGGCAATGAATTGCTGCGTGTAACTGGTGCTGCCGAACGGCGAGTCCATCATGTCCACGGCACCGAGGATGCCCATGCGCCCGCCGCGCGCCACCTGGCCGCCCGCGTAGGCTTTCGACAAGCCTTCCGCCGAGGCGTCGGCCGAGGCGCTCACGACCACGGTCGGCATGGTTTGCGCGTCTTGCGCATGGGCGGCGGCGCTGGCCAGCAGGAAGGCGGCCAGGGCGAACGGGGTAGGGACGAGGCGGAAGGTGCGCATGGAGTTATCCGGATATTAATGAGAATGATTATCATTATATTCCAGTGAGGCGCCGCGCGTGGGAAAGTGTGAGAAAGCGGCAAAAAAAGTCGCCATCCGTGCCACACCGGGCGCCTAAAAGTGCCGGAATCTGGCGGGAAAAGGCGCGCCAGACGATACCTTGTGGATTTATTAATGACTACGGTCAAGTTTCGCTAAAATAGGCCATCGCGCCCGGCGCCCACAGGAAACCGCATGCCATTGCACCGCCAACTACCGTCCGCCTCCCTGCGCCTGCGCATACGGGGCGGCTTGAGCCTGAAAGGCGCGGCCGTCGCGCTGATCCTGGCCATGCACGTGCTGGGCCTGTATTTCCTGCTGCTGCCGGCGCGGCAATTGAAGCAATACACGGAAGTGGCGTTCATGACTTTGCTGCCGCCCCGGCCGCAGACGCAGGCGCCGCCGATGGCCTTGCCGCTGCCCATGCCGGCTCCCGTGCCGCGCGCGCGCAGCAGTGCGCCGCCGGCCGCGCCTCCCGCCATCCTCGCACCACCGGCCGTGGCTGCGGAAAGCATCACCGTGCCCGCCGAAGACTTGCCCGCCGCGCCGGCCGGCGCCGGCGCGACTTGCGCACGCGCGCCCGGCTGGCCGCTGGCGCCGCCGACAAGGCCTTGCGCGGCGAACTGAAACAAGACAAACCCTGGCTGGCCGCTGCCGACCTGAAAAGTGAAAGCGCCTTCCAGAAGCTGGTCGCCTCCGCCTGGCGCGGCGGCCCCGTCATCCGCGTGGAAGAATACCTGACGGCCGATGGCCGGCCCGCCACGCGCGTCGTCAGCGCCGGCGGTGCCACCTGCTATGGAATGGCCGAAAATCCTGGCTCCGGCGCCGACCCGTTCAAGACGGGGGGCAAGGTCAAGCGCGTGCCTTGCCCGGGCTAAAGTTTCCAAGCGGTACACGGTTTTCACGGTAATTACGGGCGCTCAGCCCCGGCTGGTTCCCAACTATGCTAAGTTGCGTCTGCAAATCTTGTCGACACGACCCAGGACGCCCATGCCACCCGAACTCCTCATCCTCGCCCCCAGTCCCTCGGCTGCCGTCAACGCGCAGCTGGAACAGCAATACACGTGCCACCACGCCTGGCAGGTGCCGGCGGACGAGCGCCACGCCTGGCTGGCCGAACGGGCACCCGGCATCCGCGCCGTCGTCACCACGGGCGCGCTGGGCTTGAACGCTGCCGACATGGCCTTGCTGCCGAAGCTGGAAATCGTCGCCGTCAATGGCGTGGGCCTCGACGGCGTGGCGCTCGACCAGGCCCGCGAACGGGGCATCGCCGTCACCACCACGCCGAACGTCCTGACGGATGACGTGGCCGACCTGGCGCTGGCCTTGCTGCTGGCCAGCGCGCGGCACGTCGTGGCGCTCGACCGCTTCGTGCGCGACGGCGGCTGGGGACGCCGCGAAGCCATCGCCCCAGCGTCCAGCCTGCGCGGCAAGACGGCCGGCATCTTCGGCTTCGGCCAGATCGGGCAAGCCATCGCGCTGCGCCTGGCCGCCTTCGGCGTCAACGTCCGCTACTTTCAGCCGCGCGCCATTCCCTGCGCGAGCGCGCCACGCGCCGCATCGCTGCTGGCCCTGGCGCAGGAAAGCGATTACCTGATCGTTTGCGCGCCGGGCTCGCCGGCCACGCGCAAGATCGTCGACCGCACGGTGCTCGACGCGCTCGGTCCGCAAGGCACCCTGATCAACATCGCCCGTGGCGCCCTGATCGACGAAGAGGCCCTGATCGCCGCCTTGCGGGAGGGCCGCCTGGGCGCGGCCGGCCTCGACGTGTTTGCCGACGAGCCGCGCGTACCAAACGCCCTGCGCGCCTTGCCGAACGTGGTGCTCACGCCCCACGTGGGCAGCCTGACCGTGGAAACGCGCCATGCGATGGGGCAACTGGTCGTCGATAACCTGGCCGCCCACTTCGCCGGCTTGCCGCTGCGCACGCCCGTGCCCTGACGCTGCCGCCGCGTCAAGGCCGCACTACCCAGCGCACGTCGTCGAGCGACAGCAGCAGTTGCTCGGGCGCGCCGTCCGTAAAGAAATTCAGACGGAAATCCATGGCCGCGCCGCCATCCGTGGTCGGCTGCTGCGTGTCATACCATTGCTGCACCTGGGCCACCAGCGCCATGGGCGCGGCGGGCGGCTGGGCCGCATCGATGGGCGCCAGCACGGCCGGCAGCAGGCTGACCGGCAGCGAGGTGCGGGGAAAGCCCGCCACGGCCGGCATCACGCTGTAGGAATAACAGCCATCCATGGCGATGCGCACGCTGCCCGAGGCGCCCGTGAAGAGGGCGTTGAAGAAGCCCCTCATGTAGGCCGCCACGTCGCTGCCGCCCACCGGTGCGACTTGCCGCAAATCATAGCCCTGCCAGCTCAGGCGCGGCAGGATGGGGTCGCTGAACTTGACGACCGGCGTCTGGTACAGGAAGGCGGGCATGGTCGACACCTGGGTCTGGCTGGGCGGGCACAGGTAGCGGTTGCGCTGCACGTACAGCGAGGCCTGGGCATTCTGGTACACCATCACGTTCAGCCCCGGCATGCGCACCTCGCGGCCGGTATTGGCCAGCGCGGCGGCAAACGACAGGTCGGGCGTGTCGGCGGCGATGGCCGCGTAGCGGTAGGCCAGCAGCGCATCGGGCGGCGTGGGCGTGGCCGGCGTGGCCCGGTACTGCTGCGCATCGATGCCGAGCACGGGCACGGGCACGCTGACGGCGCCGTTGCTCAGGGTGCCGGCCTGCGGGTCGTAGGTGGCGGGCGCGCCGCCGACGGTGACATTGAGCAGCGCATACCAGGCGTCGCCGTCGTGGTCTTCCAGGCGCGCGTCGAATTCCACGGCCACGCTGGCCTCGCCTTGCGCCGCCGCCAGCCGCGCCGCGCCGAAATGCTCGCCATAGCTGGCCGCCACCTGGGTCACCAGCTGCTGGAAGGCGGTGGTGGCCAATGTTGCCTTGGGGATACTATCGGCCGTGTCCTGCTTGCCGTCGAGGGGCGCGAGGAACGCGTCGAGGTCGGCCGAGATGAGCGGATAGTTGCTGACGAAGGCGGCCAGCGCCGTGAACAGGTCGGGACCGGCCGCCGCGGACAGCCTGGTCGCCTGCGGCGGCACGTTGAGCACGATGCTGACGTGCACGGCATCCTGCGCCGCCTGGCGATAGGTATAGCTGAAGCCGTAATCCCACTGGGCCAGCTGGGCCGGCTGCAAGCCATCGGCGGCCAGGCGCAGGCGGCCGGCCTGCGGCGCGGCGGACGCGGTGGCCGTTTGCCGGTTGACCGTGGGCGGCACGGGCAGGGCGCGGTTCAGCACGGGGATGTATTGTGTGCCATTGCCCAGCGGCACCTCGAACGGACCGGTGATGAACAGCAGCCACTGGGTTTGCGCGTAGTTTTCGATGCCGGGCACGAATTGCTGGTCGAATTCCATGTGCGTGATCTGATAGCGCAAGTCCAGCGGCACATAGGCCTGGCCTTCGACATTCTTCGAGATGAAGTTGAATGACAGCCGGCTCTGCTCCGGCACTGCCGCGCCCAGCAAAGGCAGCCGGGTCGGGAACAAGGTGTAGTTCTGGTTGTCGCCGCCGTCGGCTGCGCCCGCGCCGGCGGGCTGGCCGTACAGCGCGGGCGGCCCGGCCGCGTAGATGCCGTCCGCGCCCGTGACCTGGTCCACGCCGTACACCACCACGGCGCCGGCGGCAAAGGCCGGCCCCAGGGTGGTCAGCAGCTGCTGCCGCATGGTGGCGGCCGCGCTGGCGCGCGTCGCTTCGTCCGCCGCGCTGCTGCTGAGCACGGGGCTGACCGTGGCGCTGATGGCGTCGGCCAGCGTCTGCTTCGCCTTGAGTACGAGGCCCAGCTGGCCGCTCTGCAGCGGATCGGCGATGCCGTTGAGGCGATCGAGGATGTAGGCGGGCGGCGCATAGGTTGCCGAGAGGAACTTGTCGACGGCGTCGAGACAGCTTTGTAGCCACAGGTTCAGGTCGACGCTGTTGAACGTCAGCGCATGCGGCGCATTGCCTGGATAGGCGTCGATGCTGACCGTGCGGCTTTCCAGCGAGTTGGCGACGGGCAGCGGCGCGTAGTAGAGCTGGCTTGCTGGCCCAGGCGGAAATGGATGCCCTGGCCCGGCGTGTCGCTGAAACGCACGGCGAACAATTGCTGCGTCTGCTGGCCGGCGCTGCCCACGCGCGTCAGTCCCGCGCCCGCGCGCATCGACCATTGCGGCGTCTTCAGGCACGCTTCGAGCGCCTTGGCAAACGTGGTGTAGCTGGAAGCGCCGCCATCCGTGTCGGCCTGCGGCAGCACGGCGCTGACCACGCTGGCGCCGTCCGGCAGGGCCGCCAGCACGGGATCGAGCAAGATGGCCTGGCGCGTCAGCACCAGTGCCACGTCGAGCGCGATGCGGTTGGCGCCGGCCAGTTGCGCCAGCGGCACCGGCACCGACAGCGTGGCGGCGGGCGCCGTGGCGCTGCCGCCGCCGGCCAGGGCCTGCAGGTAAATGGCGCAGGCGGCGGCGAAGTCGCGCACCTGCCGCGCTTGGGCCTCGCCCAGCGGTTGCAGCGGCGTGGCCAGCAGGGAGTTGCTGAGCGAGATGCTCACCGCATTGCCGCTCAGTCCGGGCACGCCCAGGCCCGTATAGTCCTGGTGCAGCTGGAAGTACAGGCGCTGGTAGGTGGGCAAGTCTTGCATCGCATCGGCGGGCGTGGCGTAGGCCAGGCCATCCATGCGCAAGGTCAGCAGCAGCGCGGGCGCCCCGCCCGCATCCGTGCCATACAGGTAGCTGGCCTGGACTTTCGGCCAGGCGGACAGGCCCAGCAGGCGATCCGTGTAGCGCAGCGGGGCGGGGGCCTGGTCCAGCGCGCCCGTGTAGCCGGCCGGCGGCGCCTCGAACGGCGTGACGGTGGTGTTGCCGAACAGGTCTTGCCAGCGCAGGGCCAGCGACGCATGGCCGCCCACGCCCAGGTAGGGATTGTCGGCGGCGGGCGGCAGGCCGGCCGGCGGATTGGCCGGCGCCGCATTGAGCGTGGCGAACGGCCGTCCCTGGCTGTCGTTGCCCAGGTAGCCCAGCGCCTGGCGGTAGTCGTAATCGGCCAGGGCCGCGGCCGCATAGCGCCGGCGGTGCGCTTCGCCGGCGTCGCCGCCGTCGCCGTCGCCGTCGTTCGCATGGTCCTGCGGTCCGAAGGGCAGGCTGTAGGGACTGGGCAGGAAATACGGGTTGGCGCCCAGGCCGGCCGACAGCGTGTTGTACAGCGCGGACAGGGTCGCTTGCGCATAGTGCCGCCGTTGCTGCGGCGTGGGATCGGGCGGCAGCACGGGCACGCCGTCGTTGGGGCGCTCGAGCTGGAACGACAGGTTGCCAGGCGCCAAGGTCGCTTGCGCATCAAGGGCCAGGCTGTCGACGTCGAGCACGGCGCCATCGGCGTACAGGCCTTCGGTGGCGGCCGCGCCCATGGCCAGGGCATCCACCGACAGGCCATAGTAGGCGGCCAGGGCGGCGAAGGTATTGCCGGGACCGTCAGAGGCGGCGGGCACGCGATAGACGAGCGGCGGAATGCGCATGGTTGCGCCCAGCGCCACCGTCACGCCGGGATTGTAGGCGGCGATCTGCGCCGCGCTCAGCGGCGTGGCGCCGGCCGAGTAATACGCGGCCAGCCGCTCCAGCGCTTGCGCGGGCGCGGCCATGTCTTGCTGGTTCAGCTGGTGCAGGATGCCGGCCACGGGCACGCTGGCGCCGGCGCGCAGCGGCCGCGCGGCGTTTTGCTGCGCCAGTTGCCCCACGCCCATGCCGTACGTGGCGGCCAGGGCGGCCAGGGTGCTCGTGGCGGCGCGGGCCAGAGGCTGGGTCCTGGCCGGCTTGCTCTGCGATTCGAACACCAGCACGTCCTGCTGCGGATCGATCGCCTGCGTCGTCAGCAGGGCGTTGACGAAGTTCGGCACGGTGCCGGCGGCGCCGGCCTGGCGCGCCAGCGGCACCACCAGGGTCAGCGTGGCCGTGCCCGTGGCGTCGAAGACGGAGGGCGGCAGGCCGGCGCCCGACACCATGTCCTCGAAATACAGATAGTAGCCGCCGCCGCGCACCACCGATTGCTCCCACAGCAGCTTGATGAATTGCGAGGGGCTGTTGGCTATGCCGCGCGGCAAGGCCGTCCCCGCCGCGTCCAGCAGCATGCGGCTGGCCGGCGGATGGCTTTCCGTGGACAGATTGGTTTGCGTCAGGAAGCACAGGTAGTCGGCATCGGCCTGGCCCGTCAGCGCCACCTGGTCGCTGCCGCCTTCGCTGTACAGCAGGAACAGGCCGGCCACCAGGGTTTCGCCCACGGCGGCCATGCCGCTCAGCAAGTATTGCAGGCGCTGGGCATCGGCGGCCGACGGTCCCACCAGCTCGTAGACGTGGGCCAGGGTGGCCGCGCTGGCCAGCGCGGTGCCGCTGGCGTCGTTGGTAGCCACGGTGGCGGCCGGCATGCGCGTGATCTGGAAGTCCACGCGCGTGGCGTAGGCATAGCCGCTCACGTCCTGGAATACCGTGCTGCTGCTGTTGGGCGGCGTGTTGCCGATGCGGGGACGATAGGCGGGCATCAGGGCCAGCATGTCCGCGTATTGCGCCTCGGTGTACAGCGCCTGCAGCGTGTCCTGGCGCTGGGCGATGCTGGCCAGCATGGCGTCGGGCAATTGCCACAGATACGGCGCCGGCGTGGCCTGGCTGGCGGCGGCGCGCGCCCCCATAGCGTCGCCCGACGTCACGGCCGTCAGGCGCGCCAGGTCGGCGGTGATCCAGGCGGCGTAGCCAGCCGCAGGGAACTGCCGTGGCTGCAAGGAAGCCAGCGGCAGGATCTGCAGCCCTGGCGACGGCGCGAAGCTGCCCGCCTGCGCATACGCCAGCACGCCCGACAGCAAGCCATAGGCGGCGTCCAGGTCGATGGGCAGGCTGGTGCCGGGCGCGCCGGCGAAGGTGATGAAATCGAGGGCGACGCCATGCGACATGGCATTGCGCCCCAGGCCGATGCGGTAGCCGCCGGCGGCGCTGGCGGGCGTGGGGAATTGCTGGCCCGTCAGCTGGTACAGCGCGTAGTCGGTCTGCGTCTTGCTATACAGGAAGGACGGCGACAGGCTCAGGCCCGGCGCCACGGGCAGGCGCAAGCCATAGGTGACGAAGCGCGCGACCTGGCCGGCGGCCTGGGCCACGGCGCCGCTGGCCTGCACGCCGCTCCACAGCTGCTCCAGCGGCAAGGCGTCGAGGCGGGCGATGGCCAGCCGGCCCGGGGCCGCGGCGAACAGATTGGCGACGCCGGCATTGTCGCGCCCCAGCGTGGCGACCGTGGCGGCAAAGCGGCTGGCGATGCCGGCCAGGGTATCGCCGGCAACGGAAGCATAGGCCAGCGGCGGCACGGCGAGAATGGCCGTCGGCAGCAGCAGGTCGGCGCGCGCATACAGCGACGCCTGCTGCGCCAGGGCGGCCAGCGGCACGCCCAGCGCGGCGGCGATGGCGCCGAAGCTGTCGCCGGGCGCGGTGACGTGGCTGACGGCGCCGGCGCCGAAGTCGAAGACCAGCGTGACGCCCGTGCGCAGCGCGCGCGGCGCCGCATTCGCGCCGATCAGCTGGGCCGCGGTGGTTTGCCAGCGCCCGCCGGCGCCGGCCGGATCCGTGTAGCGGGCGGCGATGGCCGCCAGCGTATCGCCGGCCTGGATCACGGCGGACAGGCCGCCGACCTGCAGCGGCAGCGCGCCGTTCAGCGGATACGCGGCATTCGGCAGCGACACGTCGTCCGCGTCGATGGCGTTGCCGGCCCCGTTGAAGGCGGCGACGATGCCGGCGATGCTGTCGCCCGGCTGCAGCGCATAGCTGTAATTGTCGAAGGCATCGATGGCCGATTGCAGCAGCGCGCGGCCGATCAGGCTGAAGACGTCGACGAAGATGAAGGCCGCCATCGATTCGGGCTCAGCGTCATCCTGCGCCAGCAGCGCGGGCCTGGCGGGCGCCTTGCCCACCCTGGCGGCCACCTGGCGCAGCACGCCGGCCACCGTGCTGCGGTACTGCTCCGTCGCCGTCGCGTAGGTTTCGAGGTCGATCGCTTGCGTGCCGGCGGCGCCTTGCGGGTCGGGCACGTCCAGCCGCAGCCCGTCGAACAGGGGGAATAGCGTGGCGCCGTCCATATTGGCGCCCGGCGCGCTGATGTTCACGGTGAAGCTGTCGGCGAGGAAGTGCAGCAGGTCGCCCATGCCGAATGGCTGCATGGCGGGGTCGGCCAGCACCTGGATGCCCGCCACCAGCTGCGCCAGCGTGACGCTGGCGGCCGCGGCGGCAGCCAGGTCCAGCGCCGCGCCGTCGACCGGCGCCGCCGGCTGCAAGGCGTCGAGCAGCCACGGGAAATACGCGGTGCACAGCAGGTCGAACGAGGTCGTGCCCGTTCCCGCGCCGCCGGCGGCCGGGTCCGGCGCATCCATGGCGAACAGGCAGACGAACGCGCCTTGCTGCGCGCTACTGGCCGTGGCGCCCTGCGGCGCCAGCACCGTGAATTGCGGCGCCGTCACCAGTTGCAGCACCGGCTTGGCACCGGTGCGCAGCACGCGGCGCGGCTGGCGGCGCGGCCCGGCGCGCAGCATGGCGGCCTGCAGTTCCATCGGCAAGGTGCGCGCGCGGCCGCGCGCCAGGCTGTCCAGGCGCAGCGCGCCGCCGCCGTCCCACGGGGCGCGGCTGTCGCTGCCGATGCGGAATTGCGCGCTGACGGTGGCGGAAAAGCCCACGGAAATGGTGAAGCTGAAGATGCCCAGGTCGATCTTGACGCGCAGGCTGATGCGCACCGAGGCCGTCACGGACAGGGGGATGGCGCGGTAGGATTCGTAGCCGATCTGCACCGACACGGTGATATTGACGAGCAGCGAAGCGCTGATGATCTTCAAATCCACTTCGCCGTACAGCATGCCGATCACGCCGAACGTGCCCGTCAGCTTGAAGTAGCTGCTTTCCTGGACGCTGCCGGACGCGCCGGCGTTGGCCAGCGCGACGGCGTTGGCGCGGTCGTATGGATGGTAGGTGGCGATCACGCCTTCGATGATGCCGAACACGGTCAGCGCGAAGCCCGCTTTCAGCGGCCCCTTGACGAAGTTGTAGCCCAGGCCCAGCTGCAGGCCCAGGCCGAAGACGATGACGGGATTGAAATACCCGAGCTCGGTTTTCGGCACCTGCGTCGCCGTCGCGCTCGACAGTTTGCCGAAATACACGCCGCCCGAGCCCATCACCGGCACGCCGTAGACGATGGCGCTGAAGCTGAACGAGCGCGTAAAGTCCATATTGTAGGGAAAACCGATGTCGATCAGGAAATCGCCATTCGTGTATATCTTGATGCCGATCATCGGCAGCACCACGCTGACGGCGCCGAAGTTCAGGTTGCGTATGCTGTCGGGGAAGGTGAAGTCGATCTGGAACAGGCCCACGTCGTCGCTGATCTTCTTGTACAGGATATCGACCACCAGGCCGGCCAGGCCGCCCATCTTGGGGCTGCCCAGGGTCAGGCGCAGGCCGTACAGGTTGGGATCGTTGAAGACGATCTGCACGTCGACGGCCCACACGCCGGCGGTCTGCAGCACGCCGAAATGCGCGGCGATCAGCCAGTTGCTGTCCGGCTGGTAGTACGGCTGGCCCGGCACGCCGCTGCCCGGATTGACGGGATTGTTCTTGCCCGTGGTAGGCGGCACGCCGGCCAGCGCGTCGATGACGGCCTTGGTCGAGCTGAAGTCGGTCGCGCCGTTGATGGCCACGCGCTGGCCCAGCATCAGCAGGAAGACCTTGAAATAGCTGGAACCGGCGCCCGGCACGCTGGGCATCTCTTCCACGTCCTGGCCCTTGGCCGGGTCCAGCAAGTCGCCCATGCTGCCTTTGAGTAATGGCGGCACCGTGGCGTCCAGCGCCAGGGTCACCTTGCCGTCCGTATTGCGCTTGAAGACGATGCTGCGGATGACGATGAACCCGAGGTTGAGCGGTGAACTGAGCGTGTAGGTGGCGCTGAGGCGGTTCTTTTCGCCGCTTTTCAGCGACACGTTGATGGACAGGCCGTCCAGCGTGACCTGGTTCAGCAAGTCCCACGGCGACGGCAGCACGAAATACGGATCGCCCAGCGTGCGCACGAGCGCCTGGATCAGGCTGCCCAGCGACCAGCCCGCCAGGGTGAAGCTGAGCATCTCGTTGCCGCTGGTATAGGTTGCCGTGAAGCCTTCCCAGCTCACGTACAGCGTGTGGTTCGGCCCCTTGTCCGTCGGCTGGAACGCATAGCCGAAGCCCAGTTTCAGATTGATGGCGGTATAAATCCAGACGGCATCGGCCTTGCCCGAGAATTGCTGCGCGGCCGGCTTGGCGCCGTCATACTGCACCGACAGCGTGGCTTTCTGCAAGCCGATCTCTTGCTGGCCGAGCAGGAACAGCCAGGTGAAGGTGGTGTCGACCGTGTAGCTGGTGGCCAGGTCCGTGCTGGGCTTGCCGCTGGGAATGACCGCTTCGATGGCGAACGCGGAAATCTTCAGGTTGCCCGGCAAGAAGATGGGGAAATCATAGATGCCGCCGGCGGCAAAGAATTGCTTGATCATCTCGCCCACGTCGAGCTCCTGCGCGAGCGAGGCGGAGAGGGTCCAGCGGGGCGGCGTTTCCTGGCTGCTGTAGGCCACGCTGACGGCCGCCTGCAGGCTGGCGCCCACGCCCAGCAAGCCGGAAATGGAACCGGCCCAGGCCGTGCCGGCGCCCGCCTTGCCGGCCTCGACAAGGGCCAGCGCGCCTTCCTGCTTGTCCGCGGCCACCGTGGCGCTGATGCCCGACAGGCTGATCTGGCCTTCCGAAATGCTCAGGATGGGCGCGCCGCCCACCGTCAGGAAGGACAGGCTGATGGCGTAGTCGCTGGAAAACGCGAAGGACTGGGCCGCGCCGTCTATGCTCAGCACGATATTCGACACCTCGGCCTGGATGCTGTCGGGCAGGCTGACGAGGCCGTTCGAGACGACGGACAGGAAGTCCGACAGCGTGGCCTTGCCGGGAAAGCTGGCCTGGAACAGCTGCGCCGAGTTGAACTGCACCTCGAATTCGCCGCCCGGCGTGCCGTCAAGGTTGCGAAATACCGTGGGCAACAGCGTGAAGGTGGTGCCGAACAGGTATTCGTAGCGCGACTTGCCGCTGGCCTTGCTCGCCAGCGGCTGGTACGCCGTCCAGTCGAGGAAGAACGAGGTGACGGTAAAGCTCAGCTCCGGCGTGGGCGCCGGGATGGGTTGCCAGCTCAGATCGCGCACGCTGCGCAGCTGCAGCGTGACCTGGTCCACGGTGGGCGCCGCCTTGGGCGGGATGCTGCCGCTGATCGTCATGCCGCCGAGGCCGAACGACGTCAGGAACTCCTGCAGCACGGCCGGGGTGGCGCGGAAATAGCTGGCGCCCCCGCCAATCAGGCTGATGGCGGCGCCGGGACTGAGGGGCGGCCCGTCGCTGCCCGCTTCCAGGCTGACCGTGTAGTTGCCGTCGCCGTCGGCGTTCGATGGCTGCAGCAGCAGCGACAGCGTGTAGTCGGTGGCGCCCGCGCCTTCCACGCTGAGCGTGGCCATCAGGGCCAGCGTGGCGGCCTGGTCGCCGTCGGCCGCTTCCTCGTCGGCCAGTTCGCCTTCGCCGCGCAGCAGCAGCTGCATGCCGCCGTCGAGCAGCAGGGCGTCGGGCGGCGGCGCATCGACGGGCGGCGGGATCGTCACGGTCAGGCTGGGCGCGGCCACGCGCAGGTAGCCGGCGAACGTGCAGTCGAGCTCGCTGAGCGTGGCCGACAGCACGCCGCTGGGCATCAGGCCGCCCAGTTCGAACGTCTTGCCGTCGTACAACGCCATGTCCAGGTAGCCGCCGATCTGCAGCTTGCCCGGCGGCGCCGCCAGGTCGGAAAACAGTTCCAGAAACGGCGTCACGAAGGCGGGCAGGGCCACACTGGCGCTGAGGTTCTGCTTGGCGCCGCCCGTGACGGACAGCGCGCCGCCGCCCCATGGATAGACGCCGTCGGCGCTGGAAAACACCAGCAACGCGCCCGACAGCGGCAACTCGCTGAACGGCCAGCCGCCCATGAAGGGAAAGCTGCTGTCCCAGTTCCAGTCGGCGGGACTGGCGGCCGCCTGCACCACCAGCACGGCCGCGTCATCCCCGTCGTCATCCCCGTTGTCGCCCGGCGTACGCGCGGCGGCAGGCTGGGTGGAAAACACCAGCGTGGCCGGGGTTTGCAGCAGGCCGCCGATGAAGGGCAGGCTCGCCTTGCTGACCGTAAACACGCCGTCGCTGACGGCGCCCACGTCGGCTGGCGCGCAGCTGATCAGGAACTGCGCCGCGTCGATCTGGAATGCCTGGCCGATGATGGCGTCGAATTTTTCGGGCGGCGCGACGTCCGGGTCGGCCAGGCCCGCTTCCAGGAAGGCGGCATCGAGGGCGAACGGGCCGCCGCTGGCGGCGTTGACGATGGCTTGCTGCAGGTTTTCCAGCGCGGTATCGGTGGTGGCCATACGAACTTGCTCCTTGAATCAGTCGTGATGTCCGGGGCGGACGCTCGCACCCGCCCGGACGCTCTGTCTACAGCACGGCAAACAGCGCCAGGTGGTCGCTGGTGCTGCGCAGGTAGCCGTAATTGGCCCAGCCGTTCAGCGTGCGCGCCTCGCCCACGGCATACACGGCCGCCGGCGATTGCGGCCAGGCTATGCCGGCAGGCAAGTTCGTAAATTGCGCGGGCAGGGGGCGCGTGCCGGTGGGCACGCCAGGGGGCATGGCGCCCGCCAGCGCGAACGGCGTGCCCGAGACGGGATTCATCACCGTGAACTGGTAGTTATTCGCCGGCACCAGCGGGTTGACGAGCATATTGTCGATCGAGAAAAAGTTGCTCACCATATCGCTGCCGATGTAGTTATAGCCCGGATACGGCGACGCCAGCAGCGGGCCGCCGCCCGTATTGTCGGACCACAGGAAGCGCGATTGCTGCGTCAGCTGCTGCTTGGTGCGCTTGGGGCGGATGTGCGTGGCCAGGTAGCCCTGATACGCGTCCAGCGTCAGGTTGGCGGCCGCCGGCATGACGGGCGGCGGGTCCAGCAGCGGTATGTAGTTGATCGCGCGCAACTGGTCGTAGGCCGTGGTTCGTCCCCCGGCCGCGGGCGGTTGCGCGTAGATGGCGTTCAGGTTGAAGTCGCCGCAGATCAGCTTGATTTCATTGTGCGGCGCGCCGGCGGGCGCCGCCGCCACGTCGAGCACGCCGCGCAACAGGATATTGATGAAATTGGTGGCGCCGCCGTGGTTGGGCGGCGCATGCACGGCAAACAGGGTCAGGTTGCGCGTGATCGCGTTGGCCTGGTTGGTTTCCACGAAACTGACCATGAAGGGCTGGCGCAAGCCGTTGAAATTGACCAGGCCGCCAGCGATGGGCGGCGTGGCTGGCGCCAGCGCGGGCGCGAAGGCGATGCGCGCCGCCGCCATGCCCTCGGCCAGGCCGCCGTTGTACTGCGCGCCGGCCGGGATGGTGCGCGCCGGCTGGCCCGGCGGGTTGAGCAAATCCTGGATGTTGGACGCGCCGGCGCCCCCGGCCGGGTAGGCGGCGGGCACGGCGCCGGCCGCCACGGCCGACACGCCGCCGCCCGTCCACACGTTCGGCCCCGTGAAATAGCGCCGCACTTCCGTCGGCGTGCCAACCGTGCCCGATATGCCGCGGTACAGCACGGCGACCGATTCCGTGCGCCCGCCCGTGCCCACTTTCAGCGGCGGCACCATGCGCCAGGCAGCGCGGTTGGGGTCGGCGACGTCGTTGCGCAGCTGTTGCAGCAGGAAGATCGCGCCCTGCAGGCCGCCCGTATCGGGCGCCAGGTCGCCGGCGCCGGCCGCGCTGGCCGATACCTCGATCAGGACGAAGATATCGGGCTGCGTTGCGCGCAGGATGGTCAGGATGTGGTTGCAGCGCTGCTGCGCGGCCACGGCCGGCAGATTGCCGCCGCAGCGGCCGCCTTCGCCATAGCGGGGCCGCTTGCGGCTGGGATTGTTGACCTTGTTGATGCCGAAGTTCTCGATATTCCAGTACACGACGTTGGTCATGCTGCGCTCCCCAATGAGATGGCGGGCAATGCCAGCGCGGACAGTTCCGGCTCTTGCCGGGCGGCCGCATCGGCGATGTACGCGGCATACCAGCCCAGGCTGCCCGTATTCTTCGGGTCGCCAAACAGGAAGAACTGGATGTTCGCGTCGGGCGGCAGCTTGGCGATGCCGAGGAACTTGATGGCGATATTGTCGAGCCGCAGGCAATAATAGTAGGAGTCGCCATCGGGCACTTTTTGCCGCATCAGCCCGATATTGTCGATGGCCAGCTTGAAGATGCCTTGCAGGCTGATCAGCCTGGCGCCCGGCGCCGCCCCCGGCAGCGACAGGCCGACGAAGACGGCTTGCTCGTCGTCGCCGGCCGTGCTGGCGGGCGACCAGGCCAGCAGCAGGGTCGAATGGAAGCCGGCGGCCGAGACGAGCGCGCCCGGCCCGCCCATGGTGACGTCGTACACGACGCCGTGCCAGGGCCCGCCAAGCGTGCCCAGGTTCAGCGCCGTGCTGACGGGCAGGAAGCCGAAAATCGGCCGGCTTTTGCCCGTCGGCGGCGGCGATAAAGCCCGACAGTTCCAGGCCGAAGCCCCTGAACAGGCTGTCCGGCCTGGCCTGGCTGGCGTCGAGGTCGTAGGCCAGGCTGGCCGTCACCTCGTCGAAGCGCACGGCCGACGGCGTCGTCTGCGGATAGCGCATGTCGATCACCAGGTTGGAAAAGGCCAGGCCTTCGCCATCCGGCGGCAGGTCCGGCGCCAGCGCGCCGAACGACAGCAGGTCCAGCGCGGCGCCCGTGCGGTCGTCCAGGCTGGCGAAATCCAGCGTGCCCCACACGGAAAAACGGTTCAGCACGGTCGCGCCCGCGTCCGTGGTGCCCAGGCAGTTGAACTGGATGCGCTGGAACGCCACGTGGCGCAGCAGGTTGCTGTCGAGGCTGAATATCGACGGCGTGGCTTGCTCGAAGATGTAGATGCCGGTGCCATTCTGGTCGATATAGCTGCCGTCGAGGACCACGCCGTTGTTCGGCATCGCATTGCCGCCGAAGGTGGTGGCCGTCACGCGCGAGCCGAGCAGGCCGTTGACGGCCAGCTGCACGTAGCTCTTGAAGGTCTTGATGGCGGCATTGTCGAACAGCACCTGCAATTGCAGCACGCGGAACGCATAGTTGTCGGTGTCGGGCAGGGCGATCGGCGTATCGGGCGGCAAGCCGTTGCGCTGGCCGGCGGCGAAGGCCGGGTCCTGGTAGTCGACCAGGCCGAAGGTGCTGGAATTGCCGTCGAGGGTGATGCTGCCGTCGCCATGCACCGTCACGCGGCTGGCCGTGAAGCCGAAATGGTGGGCGACGAAGCGCGTCAGGTCGAGGCCGGCCGCGATGCCCTGCAGGCCAGCCGGCAGGCTGGACGGATCCAGGTCCGCCTGCAGCACCAGCACGCCCGTCCAGGCGGGATCGCTGACCAGTTCCAGGAAATGCTGGTACGGCGATTCGGGCTTGTCCGCCGCCAGCACCTCGGCCGCTTCGATGAGGTCCTGCAGCCACTGCGACAACCCCGTGTAGGCGATGCCCTGGACGCCGGGGCCGGCGCCGGCGGCCAGCGAAAAATCGGGCGCGCCCGACCAGGCGTTCGGATTGGCGACGCGGTCCCTGACACTGCCGCTGCAATACTTGAGCAGCATCACGTTGCGGTAGGACGTGGGCGTCACGCCGACGCCCACCTGGGCTTGCATGGTCCAGCCCGCGATGCCGACGGTATTGTCGAAGCGCGCGCCGCCGTCCGACAGGTGGGCCGCGTTGACGGCCACCAGGAACAGCTGGTTGGTCTGCAAGGCGTCCTGCAAGGTGGCGTCCGGGAAGCGGAAGCCGAACGGCAAGACCTGGCCGCCGGCGCCCAGGGTCTGGCCCAGGGTCACTGACAGGAAGGCGTCCTGGTCCTGCGCCTGGCTGGACACGGTGGCGACGGCGCCCTGCGGCGTGGTGCGGTAGTGCGGCGCTTCCGCCACAGCCTCGCCGGCGGCCAGCCCGCGCACGCGGCGGCTGGCGGCCGCGCGCGCGCGCCAGGTGGCGCCGGCGCCGCCGGAAATGACGGCCTTGCGCGTGGCGGCCACGATGCTGCTTTCAAAGCTCGACAGCAGGGCGGCGTCGATATCCAGCGGGCCGCCGCTGACGGCGCCGCCATACGGCAGCAGGGGAAAGGCGTGCGCGGCGCCCTGCGGCACGGGCAGCGCGGGCGGGGTCGAGGCGAGCACGGTATCGGCGGCCACGGCGCGCAGCAAGGCGGCCGCCCGGGCGGCCGGCGGCAGGCCGTACATGGGACTGCCCGCCGGCTCCGCATGGTATTGCGGCATGGCCGCGCTGCCCTTGAGCACGCTGGCCCAGCAACTGAGGTAATCGGCCGTCAGCGGCGTGGCCACGTTGCCGGAATCGGGCAAGTCCAGGGTCGCGGCCTGGAACGGGAAGACGGGCGCGAAGGCGGGCAAGGCGGGCACGAACAGCAGGCTGTCATTCTCCGGCGCGGTGCCGTCATAGGTGGTCATGCTCAGCTGTTCCGAGCCGAAGATGCCGCATAACAAGTTTATCTGCGTCCCCGCCGCCTGGCCGCTGGCGCTCAGGCCGAAGCGCCCGGCCGGCGTCACCAGGGCCTTGCTGGTCGCGGGCGCAGACGGTGAGCGCGCGGCGCAGCCAAAGGCGAGGGCGCCCGACTGCAGGCCGATCACGGGCGGCTGCCCGCTGGCTGCGCCCAGCGGCAGCAAGGCCGTCGCATGGCCCAGCGCCGTGCGGTAGGTGGACGGCAAGGCGGGCTGGCCGGCCGGCAGCAAGCCGCAGCGCAATACGCCTTCCAGCCTGGCCTGGGCGGACAGCTTCTGATTGTAGGGGTCGAGCGGGTCGACCGTGCCGACCCAGGCCAGGCTGGCGGGCAGCGCGGCGGGCGCGCTCAGCGCCGGGTAGAACAGCTGCTGCAGCTGGCCGCTGGCCGTGTCGCGCGCGCTCAGGGGGAAGCCGACGGCCAGGCCGCTTGGGCCGAAGGTGACGGCAGGGTTGACTGTGGCCGTAAACGTCAGGCAGCCCGCATTCGCGCCCTCCAGTGGCACGAAAGTGCGGATCGTATTGCCGCTGCCCGTGACGCGTATGCCGATGTCGCCGGCGTTGCGCTGGAAGGCCAGGGCCGGCGGCGTCGCCAGCGGCGCGGACAGCCGCAGGCTGCCGTTGGCGGCGTCGATGGACAGGCCGACGCCGGACAGCACGTTGAACAGCAGGTCCTGTCCCAGCCGGAAATTGACGTTGGTGCTGGTGGCAAAGCCCTTGGTCAGCGGGTTATAGCTGTAGCTGCAGCCGTAGTTCTTGAAGGGATCGG
Source organism: Janthinobacterium sp. TPC_1 (assembly GCF_056037845.1). Taxonomy (NCBI): domain Bacteria; kingdom Pseudomonadati; phylum Pseudomonadota; class Betaproteobacteria; order Burkholderiales; family Oxalobacteraceae; genus Janthinobacterium; species Janthinobacterium sp. TPC_1. The sequence continues at coordinate 4,791,068 of NZ_CP195157.1, forward strand.
CCGGCGCCGCATCGGCGTCGCGCAGCCACAGCAGCGCGTTCAGGTTCAGTCCCGGTGCCGACGACTGCTGGTCGATATACGCGGCGAGGGCGGCGATGAAGGGGCCGGGCGCCGCGTCCAGCGCCGCCGGACGGGCGCTGGCAAACACGTAGCTGCCCATGCGCTGCGGCGACAGGCTGTCGGCATAGCTGATGCTTTCCGGGGGCGTGGCCGGCGGCGCGACGGGCGGCAGCAAATAGCCGGCCCAGGCATGGCCCGCCTGCGGCGGCGCTTCATACAGGCTGACCTTGCTGGCGGAATCGGTGGCGACGAAGCTGAAACCCATGACAACCTCCACTCAAGACGCGACTCGGGCTGCGATGCGGCGGCATGGCGCGCCGCGCGGCATCGCAATCGTTTACAACGGGTGGGCCCGGAAAGGGCGTCGGATGGCCAGGCTGGCTGCCTGGGTGCGGTGGCGGGCGGCCATCCAGGGCGCCCGCCCGCAGGCGGACGCGGAACTGCCGCTTACTGCGAGTTGGAGGTAAAGGTGGCCAGCACGAAGCCCGTGTAGGTGTACACGGTGCCGCTGTCGACGATGTCGCCGGAGAGCAGCACGTTATACAGCCCCGTGCTTTGCGGCGAGTAGGTGACCGTCAGGCCGGCTTTCCACGTGACGACGCCATTGCCCGTGTCGCTGGCCAGCTTGGCCGTGGTGAAACCGGTGCTGACGCTGGGATTCCAGTACGTGGTGCGGCCCTGGAACTGGAAGGCGATGCCGGTCTGGTTGTTGCTGTCGCTGCTGGCGATGGACAGCGCGAGGCTGTTCGGCGTGGTGTTGGTGGTGACGCTTTGGCCGGCGGCCAGCGTATGGTTGGTGACTTCGACGCGAGGTAAGTTAGACATGACATTCTCCATGAGGTGATATCGGCCTGCACTTGCGGTGGGCGCCCCGTGGCCGACAGGTTCGGGGCAGTTGGGTAAGTCGGTGGAAAACGGTATTGCAACGGCTTTGCGACCATGCCATAAAAATATGGCCGGACAATACGCAATTTCAAATAAAGACAAGACATTTGATATTCATCAATCCGCAATGGATGAATATATTTCTTATTTACTTATTCAAAAAAATAGTTTCCGGCTATTCGGAATATAAGCATGCCGGTTGATGCGCATCACGAGTAGCGATTCTATGCTTATTTTTTTGCGCGATTCTCTCAAATTGTCGCAAAGGCAAGAATCATGCGGCATCCGGTCGCGGCGGCAGGCAAGCCGGGGCCAAGCCGGCAGGGAATGGAATTGAATATAAACGGTTTATTGATTTAAATAGAGGGCATGCGGGGATTTACTGCGCATTTGTCGACCGTTTATGGCGCGGTTGGCGCGGGCAGGGCCGGACAGCGCTCAAAAACGGCCACCACCTTGCCAGTCAGCGTGTACTGCGTGCCGTCATCGAGGATGGGGCCATCGATGAGGATTTGATATTGCTGCGGACCGAGCGCCTGGAAACGCAGAGTCAGACCTTTCTGGAACGTCACGATGGTATCGCCGCGGTCGGCGTCCAGCTGCAGCAGGATGGTCGCCGTCGACAATAAAACCGTCCAGTACGCGGTGCCGTTGGCGCGCAGCGCCACCAGGGTGTTGTCATTGATATCGTTGCTGGCCGTGGCGACGGCGTCGCTGTTGACCGTCAGCGCCATGTTTTTGCGGCGCGCGGCATGCGGGGGCCGGTTCGGCCAGCTGGCGCGCCAGCGCCGGGGCGTCGCCACCGAGCGATAGCAGCAGCACGGCAGCCAGCCAGGGGCCGCGCCAATTCAGCTGATACATGGTGGAGGTGGTGTCCCGCGCATGCGGCCCATCGTAGCGAAATTCTGGCGGAAGAGCAAACGCATGGCGGCCGCGGCGCGTCGCCACTGCCGCCATCCCCATCTGCTATCATCGTGCCGTTTTGGCCGCGCCGCGGGCGCCGGCCCGGTATTTATGCAAGGAAAAAAATGAATAATCGCATTTCCCTGCTGCGCCAGCGCGGCGCGCAGGACAGCGGCAAGGTGGGCATGATCGAGCTGTTCTTCGACCTCGTGTTCGTGTTTGCGGTAACGCAACTGTCGCATGGCTTGCTGGCGCACCTGAGCGCCATGGGCTGGCTGCAGACGGGCCTGCTGCTGATGGCCGTCTGGTGGGTGTGGATTTTTACCTCGTGGATCACCAACTGGCTCGACCCCGAGCGCATTCCCGTACGCATCAGCCTGTTTGCGCTGATGCTGGGCGGCCTGATCATGTCGGCCTCGATTCCCGAAGCGTTCGGCACACGGGGCCTCGGTTTCGCGCTCGCCTATGTCGCCATGCAGGTGGGCCGGCCCCTGTTCGCCTGGTGGGCCGTGCGCCATGAAGAACTGTCGCGCCGCCGCAATTTCCAGCGCATCAGCCTGTGGGCCGTGTTGTCCGGCATCTTCTGGATCGCCGGCGGCATCGCCACGCCCGAACAGCGCATCTTCTGGTGGGGCGCGGCCCTGGCAATCGACCTGGCCGGCCCCTGGATGCGCTTCGGCGTGCCGGGCCTGGGCAGTTCGTCGACGGCCGACTGGGATGTCGATGGCAGCCACATGGCCGAACGCTGCGGCCTGTTCGTCATCATCGCCCTCGGCGAATCCTTGCTGGTAACGGGCGCGACCTTCGCGGGCCTGGAATGGACGGCCGGCAACTGGCTCGGTTTCTTGGCGGCACTGGCCGGCAGCATCGCCATGTGGTGGATTTATTTCGATACGGGCGCCGAGGCGGGCCACCACCGCATCGCCCACTCGAAGGACCCGGGCCGCATCGCGCGCAAGGCTTACACGTATATCCACGTGCTGATCGTGGGCGGCGTGATCGTTTCCGCCGTGGCCGATGAACTGGCGCTCGTGCATCCGGACGAAGCGAGCTTCGCCGGCATCAGCGCCTTGCTGGGCGGCCCGATCCTGTATCTGCTGGGCAATGCACTGTTCAAATGGGTCAGCAGCGAGCGCGCCGCGCCGCCGCTGTCGCATCTGCTGGGCATCCTGATCATCCTGGCGCTGATCCCGATGGCGTATGGACGGCTGTATTCGCCGTTGATCCTCGCCTGCATCACCAGCTGCGTCCTGGTCCTGGTGGCCGTGTGGGAACATATGGCGCTGCGCCGTCCGCCGCCGGAGATTGATCCTTGACGTTTGCCTGACCTTAGCCGGGCGGTGTAATGCCGTCCGGATCGCTGCGCGCATCGAGCTGCAGCTGCAAAAACGCCAGGTCCAGCCAGGTGCCGAACTTGGTGCCCACCTGGCGCATCAATCCCACTTCCTCGAAACCCAGCTGCTTGTGCAGGGCGATCGAACCGGCATTGCCCGCCTCGATGCCCGCCACCATCACGTGCTTGCCCAGGCCGCGCGCCCGCGCAATCAATTCCCCCATCAAGGCCTTGCCCACGCCGGCGCCACGGCGGTCGGCGCGCACATACACGGAATGCTCGACCGTGTGGCGGAAACCCTCGAACGGGCGCCAGTCGCCGAACGAGGCGTAGCCAGAGACCGTTCCTTCCGCATCGATGGCGACGAGCACGGGATAGCCGGCCCGCTGGCGGTCGGCCAGCCAGGCGGCGCGGTTGGCCGCATCGACCGTCCGTTCATTCCAGATGGCCAGGGTGTTGCTGACGGCATCGTTGTAGATGCCGTGATGGCCTCGATATCGCCCGCGTGGGCATCGCGTATGTGCATATTGCTCTCCTTGCTGGTCGTCTACTATAATGGACAAATCATAGATTGCCGCCCATTTCTTGTCCAATAAAATCAAATAGATGTCTACTAAACCAGACGAATTAAACCAGCGCATCGGCGCCAGGGTGCGCACCGAGCGGGAAAGCCTGGGCTGGTCGCTGACGCAGCTGGCGGCCCGTTCGGGCGTGTCGCGCGCGATGGTGCACAAGGTGGAGCGCGGCGATTGCAGCCCCACGGCCACCTTGCTGGCGCGCTTGTCGGGCGCCTTTGGCCTCAGCATGTCCGAACTGATCGCCCGCGCCGAGATGCGCGAGGGACGCTTGCTGCGCCAGGCAGAGCAGCCCGTGTGGGTGGACCCGCAGAGCGGTTATGTGCGGCGCCACGTGTCGCCGGCGTCCGGCATGCCGCTCGACCTCGTGCATATTACCTTGCCGCCCGGCGCCGTGGTGGCCATGCCGGCCGCCGCCTATGTGGCGCGGCGCCAGCTGATCTGGACGCTGACCGGCAGCCTCGTCTTCCTCGAAGGGGACACGCGCCACGTGCTGGACGAGGGCGACTGTCTGGAACTGGGGCCTCCGGCCGACTGCGTGTTCCGCAATGAAACGGCCGCCGCTTGCACCTACGCCGTGGCGGTATTGAAGAACTGAGGCTAAGCCAGCGCTACAGCGCGCAACTGGGCGATGAAGGCGCGCGCGGCGGGCGCCTGTTCGTGGCGGCGGAAGGCCACGGCGATTTCCGAGCTGATCTGCGGCCCTTGCAGCTCGCGGAACACCACGCCAGGCAATTGCACGCTGGCCATCACGGAATGGGGCACGATGGCGCAGCCCACGCCCAGCGACACTTCCGTCAGCACGGCCACCAGGCTGCCAGGGCGCGACACCACCTGCGCCGCAAAGCCGCCGCGCCGGCTCACCTCCAATGTGCCCAATTCCTGTTCCGGCACGATGAAGGCCTGCTGCGCCAGCGCGGCTGGCGCAGCTATTTCCGCCACTTCCAGCCGGGCCAGCGGGCTGTCGGCCTGCACGGCCAGCACGAAGCGGTCGCGCAGCAAGACCACGCTGTCCAGTCCGTCCGGCAGGTGCAGGGGCGGGCGCACGAAAGCCAGGTCGACGCGGCCCTGGTCCAGCAAGCCGGGCAGGGCATCCATCGCGTATTCGCGCGCACTGATGTGGATGCCGGGGTGGCTGGCGCGAAAGCGGGCAAACTGGTCCTGCAGCACGCCCGAGTATGCGGCCGAGGCCACGTAGCCGATTTCCAGGCGTCCCAGCTCACCCCGTCCCGCCCGGCGCGCCACTTCCTGCGCCTGCGCCAGCTGCCCCAGCGCGCGCGCCGCTTCCAGCACGAACAATTCGCCGGCGGCCGTCAGGGACACGGCGCGCTTGCTGCGCTGGAACAGCCGTGTGCCCAGCAAGTGTTCTGTTTCCTGCACCTGCTTGGTCAGCGCGGGCGGCGAGATGCCGAGTTCCGCCGCCGCCCGCGCGAAATGCAGGCTGTGCGCGACGGCCAGCACGCAGCGGAAGTGCCGCAATTCCATGTCTTTGTCTGTATTCACCATGAGTAAATTATAAGGCGCTTGTCTTATAACAGAAAATAATACAATCCTGCTTAAAATACAGGCATGAAAAATACCAACTGGACCCTCTATACGTGCTCGGGCGTGTGCGCGCTGATCATGCTCGACACCAACGTCGTCGCCGTCTCGCTGCCGTCCATCGCCCGCTCGCTGAACGCCAGCTTCGTCGACGTGGAATGGGTGGTCAGCGCCTACATGCTGGCGTTCGCCTCGTTTTTGTTGCCCGCCGGCAGCATCGCCGACCGCCTGGGACGGCGCAAGGTGATGCTGTCTGGCCTGGCCGTGTTCGCGCTGGCCTCGCTGCTGTGCGGCCTGGCATGGACGCCGTTCGTGCTCAACGTGGCGCGCGCCGTCAAGGGCCTCGGCGCCGCGCTGCTGCTGACCTCCGCGCTGGCCGTCATCGGCCACACCTTCCATACGGAAAAGGAGCGGGCGCGCGCCTGGTCCGTGTGGGGCGCGGCCATGGGCGTGGCCATGACGGTGGCGCCACTGCTCGGTGGCCTGGTCACGAGCGCCATCAACTGGCGCTGGATTTTCTACCTGAACCTGCCCGTCGTCGCCATTTTGATGTGGCTGGTGGGCAAGCACGTGGACGAGTCGAAGGACGCGTCCAACGCCAGTTTTGATCCATTGGGCGCGCTGCTGTTCTCCGCCGGCCTGTTCTGCATCATCTGGGGCTTGATCGACGCCAGCGTGGCGGGCTGGTCCAGCCGTGCCACCATGCTGCGCTTTGCGGCCGGCGCCGCGCTGCTGGCCGTCTTCGTGCTGGTGGAACGGCGCCAGCGCGCACCGATGGTCGATTTGAGCCTGTTTGGGAGGCGCGTGTTCGTCGGCGCCGTGCTGGGCATGTTCGGCTACGCCATCGCCGCGCAAGTGATGATGACGTTTTTGCCGCTGTACCTGCAGAACGGCTTCGGCTTTTCCGCCGTGCTGGCCGGCTGCGCCATGCTGCCGTTCGCCGTCGCCATGGTGGTGTTCTCAAGGCTGGCGCCGCGCGCCATGCGGGTGCTGGACGACCGCGGCATATTAGTGACGGGCTTGCTGATCGTCGCCGTGGGCAACGTCGCCACGGCCCTGGCCGCCGCCAGCCTGTCGTACGGGCTGGTGGCGGCCGGCATGGTCGTCACGGGCGCGGGGGCGGGATTGCTCAACGGCACGACGCAAAAGGCCATCCTCGCCTGCATTCCCCGCGAGCGCACGGGCATGGGCTCCGGCATCAGCACCACCACGCGCTTCGTCGGCATCGTGCTGGCCGTGGGCGCGCTGGGGGCCGTGCTGGCCATGCGCACGGCCGCTTCGTTCGAGCAACTGGCGTGGCTGCACGGCTTGAAGGCGTCGCCCGAGATGATCGGGCGCATCGTGGCAGGCAACGCGGCCGACGCCTTCGGCCAGCTGCCGCCCGCACTGCAAGCCGTGGCGCAGGAAGCGGCCCGCCACGCCTTCATCGACGGCTTTGCCAGCGTGCTGTACCTGGCTGGCGGGCTGGCGGCCGTGGTGGCGGCGCTGGTGTTCGTGCTGGCGCGGCCGCTGGAAAAAGTGTAACTCTTCAGTAATATGCGCGTGCGCCGCCCGCACTTGTAATATGATGCCATCGAGCAATACATGGCAATCATATAACACGATCAATCAAGAGCGCCGAACAGAACCGTAGCGAGCGGCAGTGAGTTGTGGCTGAGAAGCGGAGCTGTGCGAATGCACAGTGAGCATCGGAAGCCGCAAATCGCGACGCGCAGTAGGTTATGTTCGGTGCGGAGAATCGCATGCGCAGAAAACGCATTATCATCACGAGCGTGCTGGTCGCCGTCATCGGCGTGGCCGCGCCCCTGAGCCTGGCCTTCTATCTGTCGTCCGTGCGCGCCGAGCAGGGCGAGCAGGAACGCCTGCGCCTGCTGGCCGGCTACGCGCTCGAGCGCGCCCACCGTTCCATCGCCTCGGCCAGCGCCGCCCTGCGCAGCGCCGATGCGCTGGACCTGGCGCCGTGCTCGGAGGCGCATATCCAGCAATTGCGCCGCATCACCATCACCACGCGCAGCATCGACGATATCGGCTACGTGGAAAACGGTTTGCTCAAATGCACGTCCACGGGCATCGAAGAGGCGCGCATCGCCGTCACGCCCGCCGACTTCACGCTGGCCAACGGCATGGGCATCGATTTCAACCTGCGCCCCGTCGTCAGCGGCGGCAAGCGCATGGTGGGACTGTCCCACCGCGCCTATAAAGTGCTGATCGATCCCGTGCGCTTTTCCGACGTCATCGTCGACAGCGACATCCAGATGGCCATGGCCATCGGCAAGGAAGGCGTGCTCGACACCTTGCACCATCCCGATCCCGCGCTGGTGCAAAGCTTGCTCGCCGGGCTGCCGGCGAACGTAGACGCCGCGCACGACGGCCACATCCATGCGATGCTGTACCGCGATGGCTTGACGGCCGTCATGATCGAGCCGCGCAGCAAGCTCAACGACAGGCTGCGGCGCGAACAGCTGCTGCTCCTGCCCATGGGTTTGTTGATGGCCGCCTTTATCGTCGGCATCGTCGTGTGGCTGTCGCGCCGCCGGCTGTCGCTGCGCGGCGAACTGGAAACGGCAGTCGAACGGCGCGAATTCTTTGTCCATTATCAACCGATTATTGCGCTCGACACGGGCGTGTGCGTGGGCGCCGAGGCGTTGATACGCTGGCGCCGTCCCGACGGCAGCATGATACGGCCCGACCTGTTCATCCCCGTGGCCGAGGAAAGCGACCTCATCCTGCCCATCACGGACCAGGTGATCGCCTGCGTCATTGCCGACATGCGCGCCGCGCTGCTGGCCGACCGCGAACTGCACATCGCCATCAACCTGTGCGCCAGCGATATCGAAACGGGCAGGGTGCTCGACGTGCTCGAGCGCGCCCTGGACGGCACCGGCATCGAGGCGCAGCAAATCTGGCTGGAAGCGACGGAACGGGGCTTCATCAACGTGGAAGCGGCGCGCGCCACCATCGACAAGGCCAGGGCGCGGGGCCATGCGGTGGCCATCGACGACTTCGGCACCGGCTATTCCAGCCTGTCCAGCCTGCAAAACCTGCCGCTCGACGCCCTGAAAATCGACAAATCCTTCGTCGACACCATCGGCACGGACGCGGCCACCAGCAGCGTCACGCCGCACATCATCGCCATGGCCCGCACCCTGAACATGCTGATCGTGGCCGAAGGCATCGAAACGCGGCAGCAGGCCGATTATTTGCTGGAACGCAAGGTGGAATTCGGCCAGGGCTGGCTGTTTGCGAAAGCGCTGCCGGCCTTGGACTTCCTCGCCTTTTACGCAACCCGCCGCCTGCCATCGTCCACATGAAACAGCCGCGCTTTCCCTATCCATTGCAGCCGCTGCGCGTGCCGGGCGGCTGGCACCTCACCGTCAACACCCTGTTCGAGGTGGATCCCGGTGCCGATACCATGCAGTGGTTCAGCAGCGCATTGTTGCTGTGGGGTCATTGCCGCGACAGCGGCTACTGCTTCAATTCGCATTTCGAGCCGGAAGACGATCCGCAGGGCGAGTTCGTGCTGGAAATGGCCAAGGTGGCATACGACCGCCATGGCAAGATCGTCCCCGGCAGCGACGTCTTTCTGGGCGAATTCCGCACGCGCAGCAAGGCGGAATTTGTCGCCCGGGTCGAGC